>NZ_AP027764.1 GCF_036503815.1 Escherichia coli | reverse complement strand
GGCGGACTCCACTCGAACAAAAGTCGATAATGACTAAGGCTGAAACATTCATGATTGTTGACGTACGTCGAAAAGACCCTGCTTGAGGGTGACGCACGAACCGCTGTCTGCGGTTATATGCCCGATCAAGATCCTGCTAAACGATCGGGACCGCGGATCATAGCCTAAACTGCGCAAGAGATCTTCTGTTTCTCACAGATTTTCCCGATTTATCCACAGGATGATCCAGGACTCGCTAAGTGTAAACGATCCTGCCGCGAGGCGGGCACGATTTACGCCGCATATTGGAAAATTTAATGACCATAGACAAAAATTGGCTTAATCGATCTAATAAAGATCCAGGACGATCCTTGCGCTTTACCCGTCAGCCCGTATAATCCTCCACCCGGCGCGCCATGCTGGTTTTCACCGGTGTGAGGCCGTACGTTTTCCCTGCGAAAAGGTGCGGAAAAGCGCGGTAAATAAGGAAAGAGAATTGACTCCGGAGTGTACAATTATTACAATCCGGCCTCTTTAATCACCCATGGCTTCGGTGTCCATCGTTTCATTTTTCGGCGGATATCCAATAAAGCCATTGAATTTATTCAAGTTTAGGTAGAAATCGCCATGAAACGCACTTTTCAACCGTCTGTACTGAAGCGCAACCGTTCTCACGGCTTCCGTGCTCGTATGGCTACTAAAAATGGTCGTCAGGTTCTGGCACGTCGTCGTGCTAAAGGCCGCGCTCGTCTGACCGTTTCTAAGTAATAAAGCTAACCCCTGAGTGGTTAAGCTCGCATTTCCCAGGGAGTTACGCTTGTTAACTCCCAGTCAATTCACATTCGTCTTCCAGCAGCCACAACGGGCTGGCACGCCGCAAATTACCATTCTCGGCCGCCTGAATTCGCTGGGGCATCCCCGTATCGGTCTTACAGTCGCCAAGAAAAACGTTCGACGCGCCCATGAACGCAATCGGATTAAACGTCTGACGCGTGAAAGCTTCCGTCTGCGCCAACATGAACTCCCGGCTATGGATTTCGTGGTGGTGGCGAAAAAAGGGGTTGCCGACCTCGATAACCGTGCTCTCTCGGAAGCGTTGGAAAAATTATGGCGCCGCCACTGTCGCCTGGCTCGCGGGTCCTGATAGCCCTCATTCGGGTCTATCAACGCCTGATTAGTCCGCTACTCGGGCCGCATTGTCGTTTCACTCCAACCTGTTCAAGCTACGGAATTGAGGCATTGCGCAGGTTTGGAGTGATAAAAGGCAGTTGGTTGACGGTGAAACGCGTATTAAAATGCCACCCTTTACACCCTGGTGGTGACGATCCCGTCCCGCCCGGACCATTTGATACCAGAGAACACTAACGATGGATTCGCAACGCAATCTTTTAGTCATCGCTTTGCTGTTCGTGTCTTTCATGATCTGGCAAGCCTGGGAGCAGGATAAAAACCCGCAACCTCAGGCCCAACAGACCACGCAGACAACGACTACCGCAGCGGGTAGCGCCGCCGACCAGGGCGTACCGGCCAGTGGCCAGGGGAAACTGATCTCGGTTAAGACCGACGTGCTTGATCTGACCATCAACACCCGTGGTGGTGATGTTGAGCAAGCTCTGCTGCCTGCTTACCCGAAAGAGCTGAACTCTACCCAGCCGTTCCAGCTGCTGGAAACTTCACCGCAGTTTATTTATCAGGCACAGAGCGGTCTGACCGGTCGTGATGGCCCGGATAACCCGGCTAACGGCCCGCGTCCGCTGTATAACGTTGAAAAAGACGCTTATGTGCTGGCTGAAGGTCAAAACGAACTGCAGGTGCCGATGACGTATACCGACGCGGCAGGCAACACGTTTACCAAAACGTTTGTCCTGAAACGTGGTGATTACGCTGTCAACGTCAACTACAACGTGCAGAACGCTGGCGAGAAACCGCTGGAGATCTCCACCTTTGGTCAGTTGAAGCAATCCATTACACTGCCACCGCATCTCGACACCGGAAGCAGCAACTTCGCACTGCACACCTTCCGTGGCGCGGCGTACTCCACGCCTGACGAGAAGTACGAGAAATATAAGTTTGATACCATTGCCGATAACGAAAACCTGAACATCTCTTCGAAAGGTGGTTGGGTGGCGATGCTGCAACAGTATTTCGCGACTGCGTGGATCCCGCATAACGACGGTACCAACAACTTCTACACCGCTAATCTGGGTAACGGCATCGCCGCTATCGGCTATAAATCTCAGCCGGTACTGGTTCAGCCTGGTCAGACTGGCGCAATGAACAGCACCCTGTGGGTTGGCCCGGAAATCCAGGACAAAATGGCAGCAGTTGCTCCGCACCTGGATCTGACCGTTGATTACGGTTGGTTGTGGTTCATCTCTCAGCCGCTGTTCAAACTGCTGAAATGGATCCATAGCTTTGTGGGTAACTGGGGCTTCTCCATTATCATCATCACCTTTATCGTTCGTGGCATCATGTACCCGCTGACCAAAGCGCAGTACACCTCCATGGCGAAGATGCGTATGCTGCAGCCGAAGATTCAGGCAATGCGTGAGCGTCTGGGCGATGACAAACAGCGTATCAGCCAGGAAATGATGGCGCTGTACAAAGCTGAGAAGGTTAACCCGCTGGGCGGCTGCTTCCCGCTGCTGATCCAGATGCCAATCTTCCTGGCGTTGTACTACATGCTGATGGGTTCCGTTGAACTGCGTCAGGCACCGTTTGCACTGTGGATCCACGACCTGTCAGCACAGGACCCGTACTACATCCTGCCGATCCTGATGGGCGTAACGATGTTCTTCATTCAGAAGATGTCGCCGACCACTGTGACCGACCCGATGCAGCAGAAGATCATGACCTTTATGCCGGTCATCTTCACCGTGTTCTTCCTGTGGTTCCCGTCAGGTCTGGTGCTGTACTATATCGTCAGCAACCTGGTTACCATTATTCAGCAACAGCTGATTTACCGTGGTCTGGAAAAACGTGGCCTGCATAGCCGCGAGAAGAAAAAATCCTGATTCGGTGAGTTTTCGCTAAAATAAGGGCGGTCAGTTGACCGCCTTTTTTCTTTTCGTAGGGCGGATAAGCACCGCGCATCCGCCACACAAAGTAACAGGAACATCATGAGCGATAATGACACTATCGTAGCCCAGGCCACGCCTCCGGGACGTGGCGGCGTTGGCATCCTGCGCATCTCCGGCCTCAAAGCCCGTGAGGTTGCCGAAACCGTGCTGGGTAAACTGCCTAAGCCGCGCTACGCCGATTATCTTCCGTTTAAAGACGCCGATGGCAGCGTGCTCGATCAGGGGATTGCGCTATGGTTCCCTGGCCCGAACTCATTCACCGGCGAAGATGTGCTGGAACTGCAAGGTCACGGCGGTCCGGTGATCCTCGACCTGCTGTTAAAACGCATTCTGACTATTCCCGGCCTGCGGATTGCTCGCCCTGGTGAGTTTTCCGAACGCGCATTTCTGAACGATAAACTCGACTTAGCCCAGGCCGAAGCGATTGCAGACCTTATCGACGCCAGCTCGGAACAGGCGGCGCGCTCAGCGCTAAACTCGCTGCAAGGCGCGTTCTCCGCACGGGTTAACCATCTGGTGGAAGCCCTCACCCACTTGCGCATTTACGTCGAAGCGGCAATTGATTTCCCCGATGAAGAGATCGATTTCCTCTCCGACGGCAAAATTGAAGCCCAGCTCAATGACGTGATTGCCGATCTCGACGCAGTACGCGCCGAGGCTCGTCAGGGCAGCTTGTTACGCGAAGGGATGAAAGTCGTCATTGCCGGGCGTCCAAACGCCGGTAAATCAAGCCTACTGAACGCGCTGGCGGGCCGTGAAGCGGCAATCGTGACTGATATCGCCGGAACCACGCGTGACGTGCTGCGTGAGCATATCCACATTGACGGAATGCCGCTGCATATCATCGATACCGCCGGACTACGTGAAGCCAGTGACGAAGTTGAACGTATTGGGATCGAGCGCGCGTGGCAGGAAATTGAACAGGCCGACCGCGTGCTGTTTATGGTTGATGGCACTACGACAGACGCTGTTGATCCAGCAGAGATCTGGCCGGAATTTATCGCCCGTCTGCCAGCGAAACTGCCGATCACTGTGGTGCGCAATAAAGCCGATATCACCGGCGAAACGCTGGGGATGAGTGAAGTGAACGGTCACGCGTTAATTCGTCTCTCGGCAAGGACTGGTGAAGGCGTGGATGTGCTGCGTAACCATCTCAAACAGAGCATGGGCTTTGACACCAACATGGAAGGCGGCTTCCTGGCGCGTCGTCGTCACCTACAGGCACTGGAACAGGCGGCAGAGCACCTGCAACAGGGTAAAGCGCAACTGTTAGGAGCCTGGGCAGGCGAGCTGCTGGCGGAAGAACTGCGTCTGGCGCAGCAGAATTTAAGCGAGATCACCGGAGAATTTACTTCTGACGACCTGCTGGGGCGAATTTTCTCCAGCTTCTGTATTGGTAAGTGAGTCGTCTAAATTGATATAAAGGGCACTGTTCCGTTCTGGGGAAACTAACTATCAGAACGGAACAGCGCTTGTTTTTTATGAGCATCCTGCACCAAAACTGCATTTGCTACTGGCTGGAGCGACTTTAAACACCTTGCAGTCCTGTCTTTACAGAGAACGATATTGCTTTAACCTATTAAGCTCCTCTTGCGGAAAGTTAAATTCGTCTACTGCTTTCCAGAATAGTTCTTTAAGTACAGGATTGCCATTTGCCTGACTTATTACAGATTTACCTTCATTATTCTTTTCTTCCAGCTGCATCATCACATCTTTAAGGTAATTTTCATTTTCACCAACCACAATTTTGAATATTTTCAGCCAGAGTCCCATATGTATATCATCCCCGTTATTTACCACATGAGAGAATGGCTTGCCATCAAAGTCACGGGTAAACTGCTCCACAATTTCATCGAAAGTGAATCCGTGTTGCAACGCCAGGCGAATCGCCGCATTCAGATATACGTCAATGACCTGTTTACTCATTTTCTTAAAGCTTGCAATATGCAAAGAGCAGACGGCATTATTTCTGCTCAGCGACAGTAGTTCGCTCACCACATCTTTATCATTTTCATAATGGCTGGCTATCACATCAGCTGTCTCCATCCAGGCGGCAACAATCTCCGTATACCCTTTCACTATCGCAGAATATAAGCCTGATGCCTTCGTCCATTTGTCTGACTCCCCCGTCCATTTTTCTCTTGCTGCCATCAGTTTCAATATATCTTCTTTATTTATTTCATTTTTAAACATTTTGGCTTTTATATTGGCGAGCAATATATTAACAATATTATAATTATTGGTTTTAATAGCGCTATTTAAATCATAAGTTGAGCATATTTTTTTTCCTATATTAAGAAGTATTTCATTTTTATTTACCCCAAACTCTTTCTCAAAGTCATCTATCGCCAAGAACAATGCCTTGACACTTTCTTTTTTATTTTTTGATAACGCTACAGAAATCGCGCTCACACCACGGTTATCTTTCGCAAGGAGTAGAGTTTCCAGGTCTTCCCGGCTAAAGTTAAATTTTCGGGCCAACTCTTTTAAATTTGTTATATATTCATTAATCTTATTAAGATTATCGTGTTGCAGTGACATATATAACCCATATGTTCCCCCTGGTCCTTTAGCAGCAAGAATCTCAAGAACCTTTGATACTGTCATTTCTTGGGAATTTCTTAACTTATCGAAAAAAAGAACAATATTTTCATACGTCCCCATTTGCATTAATAGATATAATGCTGATGGTGATAATGGTGGTTGCAATTCATTTTCTATACCACTTAATAAATGGGCCTGCTCTCGAGGGAGATAAGGAATTATGCCTACACACTCGGAGCAAATCTCTGTTTTTACCCATTTTATATTCGCCAACTCAATATTTATAAATGATTGTAATGACCCAAAAGAATCACAGTTTTTTGCTTTATAGCGTACTGCAGTATTGGTTGCATTAGGATCATAAAAGGATACAACATATTCAGTTTCTCCGGCAGGCGTTTGTTTTATCCTCAAGCGGACGGCCATAGCGTGTTTTTGAGATTTAACGATTGCCGCCATATGCGTTAACTTCTCTTTTTCCATTCTGTGAAAGAAGACAGATAATATCTCCCCGAACTTGTCACTAGCAACGACGCATGTACCTGGTGGTGGATTGTTTATTAGATTATCAAATTGCTGATCAAGCTCGTATGGAAAATGTTGCTGTATCCCTTCTGGAGTTGAATAGCATTCCTTCAATGGAACTTTACCTGTATTTTCATTCATTGAATCTATACAATACTGCAGAGAAATATGCCTGCACACGACTAAATCTTCTGGTTTTTCATTAAAATAAACCTTACAGTTATAATCTACAATATCATATTTACTATTAGCTTTTTTCTGCTCTTTAGTAAAACTCTCATCATCTGCGTTCGTATGAGAGCGAATAAAAATATCTTTGAGGGATGTTGTAAGCGCAGGCGGTACAAAAATCTGTGTAGCATACTTTCCTTCAGCATCCCCCACAGTTACAATCATACTTTCAGGGTCTTGCTCAGATGTGGAGACAATAATAATAAGTCCACCACCGATAAAAACCCATGGTTCAATCTCACTGCTATTATTAACAAAATCACTTAATGAACCCGCTTTTTCAAGTGAATAAAATGAAGGATTTTTAAGATACGACACTATATCGTCAACGATTAATTGAGTTTTATTTTTTCCTCCATCCAAATCAGGTATGAAAGAAGAAGATTGTACACATACTCTGCTAACAGTTACGTTATCAACCATTTTCTTTCTCCTCATTCATATGAAAGTTGTAGTAATAATAAGGTTACTATTTAAATATCAACTATCAAATTTCGCTCATTTATAGAGTTATTCGTCTTTTTACGTCATTTCCCTATAAGGTCATCGACCTGGTAATGAGGTGAGTAAACCGCGACACGTCAACGTGGGAAAAAGCTCCTTGTAATGGTATCCCTATAATCAATGCCATCACCTTCAACAATAATGATAAAAATTAAAAAATTATCCACCCACGGATTTATGTTAATATTCCGTATGCGCCAGCTCCCACAAACACAGCCAATAACTAATTGTGATTCGATTCACATTTAAACAATTTCAGCATAGACAAATTTCTTGAGTATTATACTGTAGCCTCGTGTCTTTCGAGGATAAGTGCATTATGAATATCTTACATATATGTGTGACCTCAAAATGGTTCAATATTGACAACAAGATTGTCGATCACCGCCCTTGATTTGCCCTTCTGTAGCCATCACCAGAGCCAAACCGATTAGATTCAATGTGATCGATTCGTTTGCTATATCTTAATTTTGCTTTTTGCAAAGGCTGTCTCTCATTTATTTACTTGTTTTAGTAAATGATGGTCTTGGCATATATAACTGGCGAATTAATAGATATTGCAAATATCATATTCACAGGGATCACTGTAATTAAAATAAATGAAGGATTATGTAATGGAAAACTTTAAACATCTCCCTGAACCATTCCGCATTCGTGTTATTGAGCCAGTAAAACGTACGACTCGCGCTTACCGTGAAGAGGCAATTATTAAATCCGGTATGAACCCGTTCCTACTGGATAGTGAAGATGTGTTTATCGATTTACTGACCGACAGCGGCACCGGGGCAGTGACGCAGAGTATGCAGGCCGCGATGATGCGCGGCGACGAAGCCTACAGCGGCAGCCGCAGCTACTATGCGTTAGCCGAGTCAGTGAAAAATATCTTTGGTTAT
Organism: Escherichia coli; assembly: GCF_036503815.1. Lineage (GTDB taxonomy): Bacteria > Pseudomonadota > Gammaproteobacteria > Enterobacterales > Enterobacteriaceae > Escherichia > Escherichia coli_F. Next base: position 4,984,463 of record NZ_AP027764.1, on the reverse strand, counting down.
CAATACACCATTCCGACTCACCAGGGCCGTGGTGCAGAACAAATCTATATTCCGGTACTGATTAAAAAACGCGAGCAGGAAAAGGGCCTGGATCGCAGCAAAATGGTGGCGTTCTCTAACTATTTCTTTGATACCACTCAGGGCCATAGCCAGATTAACGGCTGTACCGTGCGTAACGTCTATATCAAAGAAGCCTTCGATACTGGCGTGCGTTACGACTTTAAAGGCAACTTTGACCTTGAGGGATTAGAACGCGGTATTGAAGAAGTTGGCCCGAATAACGTGCCGTATATCGTTGCAACCATCACCAGTAACTCCGCAGGTGGTCAGCCGGTTTCACTGGCAAACTTAAAAGCGATGTACAGCATCGCGAAGAAATACGATATTCCGGTGGTCATGGACTCCGCACGCTTTGCCGAAAACGCCTATTTCATCAAGCAGCGTGAAGCAGAATACAAAGACTGGACTATCGAGCAGATCACCCGCGAAACCTACAAATATGCCGATATGCTGGCCATGTCCGCCAAGAAAGATGCAATGGTGCCGATGGGCGGCCTGCTATGCGTGAAAGACGACAGCTTCTTTGATGTGTACACCGAGTGCAGAACCCTTTGCGTGGTACAGGAAGGCTTCCCGACATATGGCGGCCTGGAAGGCGGCGCGATGGAGCGTCTGGCGGTAGGTCTGTATGACGGCATGAATCTGGACTGGCTGGCTTATCGTATCGCGCAGGTGCAGTATCTGGTCGATGGTCTGGAAGAGATTGGCGTTGTCTGCCAACAGGCGGGCGGTCACGCGGCGTTCGTTGATGCCGGTAAACTGCTGCCGCATATCCCGGCAGATCAATTCCCGGCACAGGCGCTGGCCTGCGAACTGTATAAAGTTGCCGGTATCCGTGCGGTAGAAATTGGTTCTTTCCTGTTAGGCCGCGATCCGAAAACCGGTAAACAGTTGCCGTGCCCGGCTGAGCTGCTGCGTTTAACCATTCCGCGCGCAACCTATACCCAAACACATATGGACTTCATTATTGAAGCCTTCAAACATGTGAAAGAGAACGCGGCGAATATTAAAGGGTTAACCTTTACCTATGAGCCAAAAGTATTGCGTCACTTCACCGCAAAACTGAAAGAAGTTTAATTAATACATTCAGAGTGGCTATAAGGATGTTAGCCACTCTAACTCCCTACATCTTCAATAACAAAAATAGCCTTCCTCTAAAGGTGGCATCATGACTGATCAAGCTGAAAAAAAGCACTCTGCATTTTGGGGTGTTATGGTTATAGCAGGTACAGTAATCGGTGGAGGTATGTTTGCTTTACCTGTTGATCTTGCCGGTGCCTGGTTTTTCTGGGGTGCCTTTATCCTTATCATTGCCTGGTTTTCAATGCTTCATTCCGGGTTATTATTATTAGAAGCAAATTTAAATTATCCCGTCGGCTCCAGTTTTAACACCATCACCAAAGATTTAATCGGTAACACCTGGAACATTATCAGCGGTATTACCGTTGCCTTCGTTCTCTATATCCTCACTTATGCCTATATCTCTGCTAATGGTGCGATCATTAGTGAAACGATATCAATGAATTTGGGTTATCACGCTAATCCACGTATTGTCGGGATCTGCACAGCCATTTTCGTTGCCAGCGTATTGTGGATAAGCTCGTTAGCCGCCAGCCGTATTACCTCGTTGTTCCTCGGGCTGAAAATTATCTCCTTTGTGATCGTGTTTGGTTCTTTCTTCTTCCAGGTCGATTACTCCATTCTGCGCGATGCCACCAGCACCACGGCGGGAACGTCTTACTTCCCGTATATCTTTATGGCTTTGCCGGTGTGTCTGGCGTCATTTGGTTTCCACGGCAATATTCCCAGCCTGATTATTTGCTATGGCAAACGCAAAGATAAGCTAATCAAAAGCGTGGTTTTCGGTTCGCTGTTGGCGCTGGTGATTTATCTCTTCTGGCTCTATTGCACGATGGGGAACATTCCGCGAGAAAGCTTTAAGGCGATTATCTCTTCAGGCGGCAACGTTGATTCGCTGGTGAAATCGTTCCTCGGCACCAAACAGCACGGCATTATCGAGTTTTGCCTGCTGGTGTTCTCTAACTTAGCTGTCGCCAGTTCGTTCTTTGGTGTCACACTGGGGTTGTTCGATTATCTGGCGGATCTGTTTAAGATTGATAACTCCCACGGCGGGCGTTTCAAAACCGTGCTGTTAACCTTCCTGCCACCTGCTTTGTTATATCTCGTCTTCCCAAACGGCTTTATTTACGGGATCGGCGGTGCCGGGTTGTGCGCCACCATCTGGGCAGTCATTATCCCCGCGGTGCTGGCAATCAAAGCTCGCAAGAAATTTCCCAATCAGATGTTCACGGTCTGGGGCGGCAATCTTATTCCGGCGATTGTCATTCTCTTTGGTATAACCGTAATTTTATGCTGGTTCGGTAACGTCTTTAATGTGTTACCTAAATTTGGCTAATCCGTTTAAGAAGCCAGCGAAATAGCTGGCTTCTTGCCTGTCAGGAAATCACTTATGTCCAAATGGCAACTCGCCTGATTCTCCTTCACCACGTATGCTTTGCGTCACCTTACTATCAGGACGCTTTAGCCCATGTCCCGCTTTTTGATTTGTAGTTTTGCCCTGGTTTTACTTTATCCCGCCGGGATTGATATGTACCTCGTTGGTTTACCGCGCATCGCCGCCGATCTCAATGCCAGCGAAGCGCAGTTGCATATTGCGTTCTCCGTTTATCTGGCAGGTATGGCAGCAGCGATGTTATTTGCCGGTAAAGTGGCCGATCGTTCAGGGAGAAAGCCTGTCGCCATACCCGGCGCGGCGCTATTTATTATCGCCTCGGTGTTCTGTTCACTGGCTGAAACCAGCACGTTATTTCTTGCAGGGCGATTTCTACAGGGGTTAGGCGCAGGCTGTTGTTACGTGGTGGCGTTCGCCATTTTACGTGACACACTGGATGATCGACGTCGGGCAAAAGTGCTGTCGTTACTCAACGGTATTACCTGCATCATTCCGGTGTTAGCGCCAGTGCTCGGACACCTGATTATGCTTAAATTCCCGTGGCAGAGTCTGTTCTGGACGATGGCAACGATGGGCATCGCAGTACTGATGTTGTCTTTGTTTATTTTAAAAGAAACGCGCCCTGCCGCCCCCGCAGCTTCTGACAAACCACGAGAAAATAGCGAGTCGCTGCTTAACCGGTTTTTCCTCAGCCGTGTTGTTATCACCACCCTCAGCGTTTCGGTGATCCTCACCTTCGTGAATACGTCGCCGGTATTGCTGATGGAAATCATGGGTTTTGAGCGCGGAGAATACGCCACCATAATGGCGTTGACCGCAGGGGTCAGCATGACCGTTTCATTCTCCACGCCATTTGCACTGGGGATCTTTAAGCCACGTACGTTGATGATCACCTCACAGGTGTTATTTCTGGCGGCAGGTATCACTCTTGCCGTTTCACCTTCCCATGCGGTTTCTCTGTTTGGTATCACGCTGATTTGCGCCGGTTTCTCGGTAGGTTTTGGCGTAGCGATGAGTCAGGCGTTAGGGCCGTTTTCATTACGCGCGGGCGTAGCCAGCTCGACCTTAGGTATTGCGCAAGTTTGCGGTTCGTCACTGTGGATTTGGCTGGCAGCGGTGGTTGGTATCGGCGCATGGAATATGCTGATCGGGATTCTGATTGCCTGTAGCATAGTGAGCCTGTTGCTGATTATGTTCGTCGCGCCTGGACGCCCCGTTGCCGCTCATGAAGAAATCCATCACCACGCTTGATCTCAATTTACTGCTCTGCCTGCAACTGCTGATGCAGGAACGCAGCGTGACCAAAGCGGCTAAGCGGATGAACGTGACGCCTTCGGCGGTGAGTAAGTCTCTGGCAAAACTTAGAATGTGGTTTGATGACCCGCTCTTTGTGAACTCACCGCTGGGCCTGTCACCCACACCGCTAATGGTCAGCATGGAGCAAAATCTGGCGGAGTGGATGCAAATGAGCAATTTGCTGCTGGATAAACCACACCACGAAACGCCGCGCGGTCTTAAGTTTGAACTGGCGGCGGAATCGCCGCTGATGATGATTATGCTTAATGCGCTATCGAAACGGATCTACCAACGATACCCGCAGGCGACCATCAAATTGCGCAACTGGGATTATGATTCACTGGATGCGATTACCCGTGGCGAAGTGGATATTGGTTTTTCCGGTCGCGAAAGTCATCCCCGTTCGCGGGAGCTGTTAAGCTCGCTGCCATTAGCCATTGATTATGAAGTACTGTTTAGTGATGTGCCCTGCGTCTGGTTGCGCCAGGATCATCCAGCACTGCATGAAGCGTGGGATCTGGATACCTTTTTACGTTACCCACATATCAGCATTTGCTGGGAACAGAGCGATACCTGGGCGCTGGACAATGTGTTACAGGAGCTGGGGCGCGAACGCACGATTGCTATGAGTTTGCCGGAATTCGAGCAGTCACTGTTTATGGCAGCGCAGCCCGACAATCTGCTACTGGCGACCGCACCACGCTACTGTCAGTACTACAATCAACTCCACCAACTGCCGTTGGTTGCTCTACCTCTCCCGTTTGACGAAAGCCAGCAAAAAAAGTTGGAAGTCCCTTTTACCCTACTGTGGCATAAACGGAACAGCCATAATCCGAAAATCGTCTGGTTACGGGAAACCATTAAAAATCTTTACGCGTCGATGGCATAACCGAATCGTATGAAACGCGACCCTATTTCACAATAAAATGTAAAAAAGTTGTAATAAACTTATCTGAATCGAACTTTTAGCCGCTTTAGTCTGTCCATCATTCCAGTAAATGATTACTCTTGTATTCATAATGGACCATTAAGCATGGAGCGAAAAATGGCGACTCACTTTGCCCGAGGGATTTTAACGGAAGGACATCTGATTTCTGTTCGTCTCTCCTCCCAGTGTCATCAAGAAGCCCGAAATATTCCCCCTCATCGTCAAAGCCGTTTCCTGGCGTCCAGAGGTTTACTCGCAGAACTGATGTTCATGCTGTATGGCATCGGCGAATTACCGGAAATCGTCACCCTGCCGAAAGGAAAACCGGTTTTCAGTGATAAAAATTTGCCCTCGTTTTCTATTTCCTATGCCGGGAATATGGTTGGCGTGGCGCTAACAACCGAAGGTGAATGTGGCCTCGATATGGAACTGCAGCGTGCGACGCGCGGGTTTCATAGCCCACACGCGCCCGATAACCACACCTTTTCCAGCAACGAATCACTATGGATCAGTAAACAAAACGATCATAACGAAGCGCGAGCGCAACTCATCACGCTGCGCCGAAGCGTGCTAAAACTAACCGGTGATGTTTTGAATGACGATCCGCGCGATCTGCAACTGCTGCCCATTGCCGGACGCCTGAAATGTGCTCATGTAAATCATGTTGAAGCGTTATGCGACGCGGAGGACGTGCTGGTGTGGTCCGTGGCGGTCACGCCCACAATTGAAAAGCTCAGTGTCTGGGAGTTAGATGGCAAACGCGGCTGGAAAAGCCTGCCGGATATTCACAGCCGCGCCAACAATCCTACCAGCAGGATGATGCGTTTTGCCCAACTCTCTACCATGAAGTCTTTTTCTCCAAATTGATAGACAACCACAGGAGTCATCATGTCTGAAAAATTGAAGGTGGTTACGTTACTGGGAAGCCTGCGCAAAGGCTCATTTAATGGCATGGTTGCACGTACCTTGCCGAAAATTGCTCCTGCTAGCATGGAAATCAATGCATTACCTTCCATTGCCGACATTCCCCTGTATGACGCTGATGTACAGCAGGAAGAAGGTTTTCCCGCAACGGTAGAAGCTATGGCGGAGCAGATCCGTCAGGCTGACGGTGTGGTGATCGTCACGCCGGAATATAACTACTCGGTACCGGGCGGGCTGAAAAATGCCATCGACTGGCTTTCCCGCCTGCCGGATCAACCGCTGGCCGGTAAACCGGTGTTGATTCAGACCAGCTCAATGGGTGTGATTGGCGGCGCGCGCTGTCAGTATCACCTGCGCCAGATTCTGGTTTTTCTCGATGCAATGGTGATGAACAGGCCGGAATTTATGGGCGGCGTGATTCAGAACAAGGTTGATCCGCAAACCGGAGAAGTGATTGATCAGGGAACGCTGGATCACCTGACCGGACAATTGACCGCATTTAGCGAGTTTATTCAAAGGGTAAAACGCTAAATAAAAAACCCGCCTGCGGTAGCGCGTGGCGGGTTTTTTTAACGAACTATCGGTTTTAGTGAGCGTCGATAAATACAATCTTCAGGATAAACAGCAGCGCAACGATGATTACGCACGGGCTTAGATCACGCAGACGTCCGGTACCGATTTTCATCACGCAGTAGGAGATAAAGCCCAGTGCGATACCTTCGGTAATCGAGAAGCTGAACGGCATCATCACGGCGGTAATAAACGCTGGAACGGATTCGGTAAGATCCTGCCAGTTCACGCGAGCAAGACTTGAGGTCATCAACACGCCAACGTAAATCAGCGCGCCAGCTGCGGCATATCCCGGCACCATTCCCGCCAGCGGCGACAGGAAGATAACCAGCAGGAACAGCAGACCAACAACCACTGCCGTCAGACCGGTACGACCGCCAACAGAAACGCCGGAAGAGGACTCAATATACGCCGTAACAGAAGAAGTACCGATAAACGAACCGGTCACGGAAGAGATACTGTCGACATACAGCGCCTGCTTCATGCGCGGGAATTTACCTTTCTCATCCGCCAGACCTGCTTTATCGGTCACGCCAATCAGCGTACCGGAGGAGTCAAACAGGTTGACCAGCATGAAAGAGAAAATCACCCCTGCCAAACCGAGGTTAAACGAACCGGCTAAATCGACATGACCCACTACTGTCATTACGCTCGGTGGCGCAGACACGATGCCGTTGTAGTGCACATCACCCAGCATCCAGCCCAGCAGCGTCGTCACCACAATAGAAACCAGCACCGCCGCGTGAATATTGCGCGAGGCCAGAATAGCGATGATGAAGAAGCCGAGGATACCCAGCAGCACGCTGTGAGAAGTCAGGTTACCGATGCTCACCAGCGTTTCGGGATTCGCGACAATCACGCCCGCGTTTTTCAGCCCCATCATGCCAATGAACAGGCCGATACCGCTGGTGATGCCCACACGCAGACTTACCGGAATGTTAGCAATCATCCAGTAGCGAATGCGGAAAACTGTCAGTAACAATAGACCAATCGCGCCCCAGAAGATTGCGCCCATCCCGACCTGCCACGGCAAGCCCATCGCCTGTACAACCACAAAAGCGAAGAATGCGTTCAGGCCCATTGCTGGTGCCAGTGCAACTGGCAGATTAGCAAACAGTCCCATCAGAATGCTGCCAAATGCAGCAATCAGACAAGTGGTGACGAAGACGGCGCTGGTGTCCATGCCAGCAACGCCAAGAATTTGCGGGTTAACAAAAACGATGTAAACCATCGTCAGGAAGGTGGTAAAACCGGCGATCACTTCGGTCCGAGCCGTCGTTCCATGTTCGCGCAGTTTAAACACGCGTTCCAGCATCCCCTGACCAGAAGCCTGGGTTGTGTGTTGTTGACTCATTATCTATTTCCGAACTAAGGAGGGAAAATCCGTCGCTATCGTATACCAAAATGAGACAATATGGACGGCTGAAGATAACTTTTTTTCATTGTATTTGCTTATACGGCAACGATTGCGTTGTGCAAATTTGCATGACGAAAACGTTAAACTAACGATAAAGGAAAGACATGTCCCAGATAGAAGCGGTATTTTTCGACTGCGACGGTACGCTGGTCGATAGCGAGGTCATTTGCTCTCGCGCCTATGTCACGATGTTCAGGGAATTTGGCATTCATGTTGACCTGGAAGAGATTTTTACCCGTTTTAAAGGCGTAAAACTCTATGAAATCATCGATATCATCAGTAAAGAGCAGGGCGTGACGATGGTCCAGGCCGATGCAGAGCACGTTTACCGCGCAGAAGTCACCCGCCTGTTTGATAGCGAACTAGAGGTCATCACGGGAGCGAACGAATTGCTGGCGAGCGTTAACGTGCCGATGTGCGTGGTTTCTAATGGCCCGGTGAGCAAAATGCAGCATTCGCTTGGTAAGCTCAATATGCTGCACTACTTCCCGGAAAAACTGTTCAGTGGTTACGACATTCAGCGTTGGAAGCCTGACCCGGCATTAATGTTCCATGCGGCAAAAGCGATGAATGTGAACGTTGAAAACTGCATTCTGGTCGATGACTCCAGCGCCGGTGCGCAATCAGGAATCGATGCCGGAATGGAAGTGTTTTACTTCTGCGCTGACCCGCACAATAAACCAATCGTTCACCCTAAAGTCACCACCTTTACCGAGCTGGGGCAGCTGCCTGCGCTCTGGAAGGCACGCGGCTGGGATATAGCGCGTTAATTGCTCCGAACTTTAACCCTTACACATCAGTCACGCTGGTTTGAGATAAAGACTACCAAGTGTCTGATGAGTAAGCGTATGTTTCCCTTTCAAAAATTTATGTCGTTATTCGTCCAGTCAATCACTCTCTGCTTAGCTAAGCCTGGGTTATATTTTTCACAATATCGGGATATTTATCGAACCATGTAATAATATTCAAGATTATTTCACTGAGTTTTTTATACTTTTTATATTTTTTCTCCCGACTATAATTTTGAACAATATCCTGGTAAGTTCGTATTTCATCATCTATTTTATCAATATCAATCTTAAAGTTATTTAATTTTCTTTGTATATCATTACGCGTCAAATTATCTTTGTTTTCACTAACTAGTTGTGCTTTCTCTTTCACAATTTTATTATGTTCTTTTGTTAATTCGTTAATTTTTTGCAATATGTCCTCGTAACCTTCATTGGACTCTTTTACTTCCTGATAATATTTGGTTAAACTTTCCTTGTTAATTTTAAATATATCTGCTAAATTTTGAAAATCGAAAGCAAAATTATTGAGTGCTGAGTCGTAAAGTTCTTTAAAAGATTTTATTTTTTCTAGTTGTTTTTTTAGCTCTATTTTGTCTATATCAACATCGTCAAATAGGTGGACAAGATCTTTAAATTTGAAATTTAAATTTCTATCAAATTGGTTATGAGACTCTTGCCTTTCTTTTCGGATAAATTCTTCTGAATATTTAAGATCTTCTTGTGCATTTGACTGCGAAGTTTTTTCTTTTATGACAGATTCAACAAAGTTAATTCTGTCACGTCCCATCATATTGTTAATGATATGTTGTGCCCTACCATGCATATCTTTGAAGATAAAAAAATTAGCTTTTTCAATATCAAAAGAAAATTCCTCTTTAAACGATCCATTTTCATTATAGAGTGCGGCTAAAAACGACTGTAATTCTGCAAATGCTTTTTCATATATTAGCCGAGTATTTGGCAAGGATTTTTCAAGTTCCCCTATGTCTTTATATAGAGCATCTGCCTGATTTATGAAATTAGGTATTTGTTCTTTACTTATAGCTCCATCTATATTCATATAAATGTATTTTTTATCGGTAAGACTACCTTGTGAATAAATTGTAGCAGAATCGATAGCACAGCCTTCGAGTCTGTCCTCTCTGTAACAATAGCCCAGATCCGCCCCGTGCAAACGACTATTTTTAAAGAAAATGTTATTATTCTCTGTATTTTCATTGCTATATGAAGAGTTAATACCTTTATTAATATTGTCTGCACATTTAATAAAATTATCATCTAACTTAAGAGTTCTCGATCTTCTTTCAATGCGATCAGAAAAATACTCAACGGGGTTAAACATATATTTACCTGAACCAGCTTCACCAAGACCACTGTTTATTTTAATATGGTTCAAAGTACAATTATTAAATACTATCCCATGATCCCTCCCCCTGATGTAATTATTATTAGACTTGTTGAATGAGTTTGCCAAAAATTTCATTCCAGGAGCTTCAAGTCCTGTGATATCACAGTTATAAAAATGACTCAGAAGTATACTCGATCCAGGACAACTACCTCCCTGAATTGTACAGTCTTGAACAAAAGACTGCATAAAGAGATAAGCCCCTAATTTTTCTTGGATATTGACGGGTTGTTTAACGGTGTAGACTTGAGACGTCTCACAACTATATTGTTTTATTTCGCATTTAGAAATAAAACAACCTTTAAACATACCTATTATTGATTTTTCATTTCCTGACTCTGCAGTTTTTTCATTAGGATCATAAAAATGTATGTTGTTGAACTTACAATCTTCGAAATAACAATTTTCAAAAACTGGGCCTTCAAGGGTCGGAGTTTCTATATTTCCTGAAAAAGTTACATTTTTAAAACTACAATATTTTAATGAATTTAATACATCTTTAGGCAACGAAGTTAAATTGATAGTTGTATCAAAAATAGGAATTTTATTTTTAATCAGCGTCGTAAGTTTTACAGCATTATCAGAAAACTTTAATCTCTTCATGGGAGAATTATCAAAATGTAAATCATCAAGATAGTTATCAAGAGTGAATCTTTCAGAAAAAACTTGATGCTTATCGGCCTCATTTACAGTCTCCCCCGTGTAGAGATTAAAAGATCTACACACAACCACTTCATTATTTTCATTTGTGGTAAAATCTGTAGTAGTACTAAATCGCCATTGTTCTTCTGTTTTGGCCAGAGATTTAATATTCTTGAACATCTCCGCTTTATTATCATTTTTTGTCACAAATTCGTAAATAAAGGCTTTAACTTGTTTAATATTTGATCCGGGAAAAAGATCGAGAATAAACTCCCACAGTGTACGTTTTTTAAATAATGCCCCATTACCATCCAGAATATTTTCAATATCCTTAAAATTTACATCGTATTTCTTATTATTAATATCTAAAGTAACCTTGTCAGAATATCCGTTATGCTTATGCTTCTCATTTTTCACTTCTGAAAAGGGATTAGTATTTATAAGAACATCTGATCTTAATTTAGCAACCATAAATCCTCCGATGTGCAATATTGGGGTGTTTAAAAATAACGACATCTAGATTGTTAATTAACACTACCGCTAGCCAGGTTAGCAACAAGTGTTACTTATATTACCAGTGAATACTGTAAAAAATAGCTCATTTCCCTCGATTTAATCCAGGGTGTTTACCCTGGATTCCCAATTTTTATGCATAACGAACCATCCCTCAGGTAAACCGCAATATCCGAAAATGAGCGATTTTTTATAGCTGGTTATATTGTCAATGTTAGAATAAAGAGATTTTATTAAATTTTATCAAGGTGATTTATGGATAATCTTATTGGCACACCACCAAACCACGCAGTTCCCCATAAGTATATAGACATGGAGCAAATGGAATATTTATGTCATATCAATCGTTTTTCTAAAATACCTGACGATTTTTTGATAACTGGTCAGAGAGAGGACCTTTTTACATACAAATATGTTTTAGATGGCTCTTTTTCAAATTTACAGCATTTACTTCCCAAAGGACAACTACAGAAGATACAACAGAGATTAAGTTCTCTTATTGACAAAAATAAGTTCCATTGTTTTCATATTTTTTTATTAAAACTATGCTCAATTGAAAATATTCCAGTCCCAAATGCCGATTACGCTTTCTTTGATGACGAAATGCCATTGACATTAACTGATGAACAGATCGAAAATATTTCTTTTTTAAACGCATATCACAAAGAAAAGAAAGAAAACAACGACATTGTTACATTTGATTTCATGAGCGCTGATCACCACCATAATTTTAGCACAACCATAGCTTTAACAAATGATAGCTTCCATATATCTTCAATAAACAATCATAACTCACAGGTTATATTCGATGAAAACATCCATTTACATCCCTATGAATTACCAGAATCATCACAATGGTGTTATCAGTTAATAAAAAACATGATTTCTTTACATTGCAGATATAATAACAATTTCAAAATAAAAAAAACCTTTTGTTTTGATTTTAAAAATAAATCTTTTTGTAATGCCAGGTTGCAATATATAACGTTTATTGCATGTTTATTTTCACATGCAAACATGAAATATTCGACATTTCATGATGTTAACCTTGATATGTGTGAGATAAAGAATTGCAATTTTGACAATTCAGAGATGAATTTCATTTCGTGCGTCGGGACAAATTTTAGCGGTTCTACATTTAACAATGTAAAAACAACAACAGCGCAACTAATTAAGACACCAACAAAGTGGACGAATAATACTCTAAAATATTGGTTCTCCAGTTGTAATAAACGTAATATCATCTTCACTTTTAATACAATATCTGATAGAAATATGAAATTAAAAGGTATCAAGGATATATTACTGTCGTTGGTTGACCAAAAAGTCAATATTTATAGTGTAAGGCAAGAGCTTCTGGATTTTCTTAATAATGATTTATATAAAAATAATGGAGAGATTCTCTCTTATAAAGAATCAATAATGTTGTTTTGTGCTGTGTAGCCGAAAAATAGATGATTCAGATTAACTACCGCACTCTATGTTGTGTTTATATCCATGTCAGGTAACAGGTCATTTGTGAATCCTGACACCAGACTATGACTATCGCCCAGGGATAATCCACAACCGCTGGAAGTAGTCTCATTTCTGCAGGATAAAACCGTAGAGTGCGATTGCGATGAATAATAAATACAGGCTTATTATTCCAGTCTTTTTTATTGCGTTGGTTGTTTCAAATGGCTCGGTTAGTAAAATGCACCATTCGCTCGGAAAACTCAACATGTTGCACTCTTATACGCCGTCTGGAAAAGGCGTAGGAGTGGTATAACCATTTAATCGCCTCCCAACGTCAACGCTTACACATCAGCGACACTGGTTTAATTAAAGCATACCAAATTTCTGATGAGTAAGCGTCTTTTCGTATAACCTCATTGTCACAGGAACGACTTGATCCGTTTATTTATTCGCCATGTTATTCAGTATCAATTTTCTTAATAGCTTTCACCATATTTTCATTTTCTTTTAGCCAACTCCTGATATTTTGAACTACATCATTAAGTGTATTTTCTTGTTGATACTCTTTCTCCAATCTCTCTGTTTCATCCTTAAGATGTAGAATCTCTTTACTTATATTTGGTATTTTTCCATCTATCACCTTTATTATCCCCTTAATCTCATTAATTCTTTCCGCATCTTTTTTATCTTTATTGTCTTTATTATTTAAGTAAAAATCCTCTTTAATCAATTGATCCTTAGTATCGACTAAATCATTTCTTTCGACAATAAGTTTGGCATATTTGTCTTTTATATCGCCATAATTTTCCTTATTATAGTCATTATTTTTCTCAATTACCCACCGTAAGTATTGCTCAATGCCAGAGAATAAATCGACTTTATCATCTACATATTTTGATACTTTTCTATAATCCCTATAATTTATTTTCGTTCTTTCCTTAAATTCATTCAATGCTAAAAAAATCTTTTGCATTTTATCAAAACTATCATCTTTATGATTTTTATTATATTCTTTGTAAATATTTCGCAAATCATTAAAATCAAAGTGGAAGTGAAATGTTTTGCTGTTTGAAATAGCAGAACGATTTATTTTTAAATAGTTACGTTGATCGTAAGGTCTTTGCCAAAAGAATCCAGTATAGAGCTTATGCATGAAATTCACTTTATCAATATCTATTTCATTGGCTATATCTTTTTCTATATTGTACAAAACTTTTAATATAATATACTGGATAGCTTCACCATTAAGTTGATATTTTTTCCTTCATCATCAAGATTGAAGCGCCCCAGCTTGACCAACAAAGATTGTAAATATAATAGTTCCTTTTGGTAATGACTTTCCGCATCCTTGCCATAATTATTAAATTCTTCTACCCATGAATTAATTTCCATTAAATTTTTCATGAAATCTGAAATGCCATTTTCAGCTATAGCTCCTTTCATGTCCATATAAACAGGAATTCTAATCTGGGTGTTCGCAGCAAGATTACCACTTAACCAAGTGGTTAAATGATCAATAGCACAATCATCCAATTTAATTCCATTGATTGACTCGCCCAAACAAGTTTTAAGTAAATTGCAATTACTAAGTTTTAAATATTTATCTATATCATCAGCAACGTATTTATCATTTATATAACGACCGCCACTCATATTAGGGAAAAGATTAACGTAGATAAGGTTTGAAATGTGTTTATCCAGATTAAGTTTACCTCCATCCTTTTTGAAATACTCTCTGGGATCAAAATCCAGTAAATCTTTGCGAATTCCATTTCGCTTGTATGTCATATCAGAGGAGCTAAAATCACAATTATAAAAATGATTATCATATTTTAATTCACATTTATATTTGTGATAAAACGAAGTCCCTATGAAATCCATTTCAGCACCATTAAGCTTTGCTATTTTACAACATAACAAACTGCTTGCAATAACACTTGCATTTTTACACACTCCATCCTGAAGAGTACACTCATCTACAAATGACTGCATAAACAGATATGCACCAACTGGCTTACCCACATTGGGATCTTGATTTACAGAGTATATTTTTGATGTATCTATGTTAAAATTTTTTATTTCACATCGATACAGAAAACACTCTTTAAACACGCCGTAAATAGGTATTTCATTATTTGGTTTTACTCGATACCTGGAGCTAACAAGTGACACATTCTCAAAAATACAGTCCTCAAAAAAACAATTTCCAAATACTGAACCATTAAGATTTTCGTAAGATATAGCACCAGTGAATGTCACTTTTTTAAAGTTACAATATTTTAGAGATGCCAGGGCTTCTTTTTCCAGCGCAGATAAATCGATTGTGATATTTTCAAAGGGGATTTTATTTTTTAAATATACGCTAAGCTTTTCATTATCATTTGGGAACTGTATTTTCAGCATCCCTGATTGAAAAGCCTTCTGATCAAAATGAATATCATGCTTATAAATATCCAAGCTGAGTTCTTCAGAAAATAAAGAACGCATTGTGTTTTTTTCAGCATCATTATGATAATCTTGCGCATTAATATTTATATTAAATACTCTACTAACAATAATGTCTTTATTTTCATCTACAGTAAATTCTGTAGTCGTATTAAAGCGCCATTGTTGATCTTGATCGGCGAGAGATTTAACTCTATTAAACATCTCAACTTTATCATCAGTTTTCGTCACAAAATCTACAATGGCTTGTTTAGCCTCCTTAATATGAGACATGGGAAAAAGATCGAGTATAAACTCCCAAAGACTTCGTTTAAGAAAAGATTGACTATCACCAGCTAAAATATTTGTTATATCTTTATGAGTTACTGAATACTTACCCACATCATCAAGAGACAAACCAATTTTTCCTGAATATTTTTGCGTTCTATTTTTTTCATTCAGATTTTCATCTGGCATTTTAGTCAGAGTAGCAAATTTATCTGTAACTGTACTATATGATGATATAGCCATAATCATTTCTCCTGAACACAATATTTATTCGCCCGCTCACAATACATAACCGTTTTGTATAAAAAAGAACACTTTGGTGTTGTTTTGATACGATTATGACTAAACCACCTATGAATACTGTAAAAAATCGCTCATTTTTTATGTTCCGATATAGGGCTTTTACCCTGGTTTTTTTGTTTTCTTTTCCATTTTCTGTGCGGGTAACGATATAAATGAAAGGAATAACAAAAAAAATTTTATAACGGGGCACTACATTAAAAGTAAAATAATTCAAATGAAATAATATATTTGCATTGCACTGGGGAGAGTTTCGAGGTGAGTTTGTGTGGCAATATTTCAAGGAGAAAGTTTATCAGCCCGGTAACTATGTATGACCGGGCTGATTGCCAGATGCGGCGTAAAAGCCTTATCTGACCTACAGTTAGCGTTACTCTTTCGGGTCTTTTCCCGCCAGCAGTTTATCCAGCTCATCACCGCCTACATGACGGAAATCCTGACCTTTCACGTAGTAGAAGATGTATTCACAAATATTCTGGCAGCGGTCGCCGATACGTTCGATAGAACGTGCACAGAACAGCGCGGTAAGGACACTTGGAATAGTCCGCGAATCTTCCATCATGTAGGTCATCAGTTGACGAACAATACCTTCGTACTCCTGATCGACTTTTTTATCTTCCCGATAAATTCGCACCGCTTCGTCAATATCCATCCGCGCGAACGCGTCCAGCACATCATGCAGCATCTGGATAGTGTGACGCCCCAGTGATTCCAGACTTACCAGCAATGGCTGATGCTGCTGGGAAAATTTCTCCAGCGCAGTACGGCAGATTTTGTCCGCCACGTCACCAATACGCTCCAGCTCGGCAATGGTTTTACTGATTACCATCACCAGACGCAGGTCGCTCGCCGTCGGCTGACGTTTGGCGATAATGCGCACGCAGGCTTCATCGATCGCCACTTCCATCATGTTGACGTTCTTGTCGCCTTCGATGACGCGCTTCGCCAGATCGCTGTCCTGGTTATGCATCGCGGTGATTGCATCAGAAAGCTGCTGCTCCACCATGCCGCCCATGGTCATCACCTGCGTGCGGATGCTTTCCAGTTCGGCGTTGAACTGGCCGGAAATATGTTTATTAAGATTGAGACTGTCCATAACGCACTCCTGAATCAACCGTAACGACCGGTGATGTAGTCTTCTGTTTGTTTCTTCGCTGGCTTGGTGAACAGATCGTCCGTGTTGCTGAACTCAATCAATTCGCCCAGGTACATAAACGCCGTGTGGTCGGAACAACGCGCAGCCTGCTGCATGTTGTGGGTGACGATCACTACGGTGTAATCCTGCTTCAGTTCGGTGATCAGCTCTTCAATACGTCCGGTAGAGATAGGGTCGAGCGCCGAACACGGTTCGTCGAGCAGCAGCACTTCCGGGCGAATGGCGATACCACGCGCAATGCACAGACGCTGTTGCTGACCACCAGAGAGAGAGTAACCGCTCTGGTGCAATTTATCTTTGGTTTCGTTCCACAATGCGGCTTTGGTCAATGCCCACTGCACGCGCTCGTCCATATCCGCACGGGAGAGCTTCTCAAACAGACGAACGCCAAAGGCGATGTTGTCGTAGATGGACATAGGGAACGGCGTCGGTTTCTGGAACACCATGCCCACTTTCGCACGCAGCAGGGCGATATCCTGAGTGTTAGTCAGGATGTTGTCGCCATCGAGCAGAATCTCACCTTCCGCACGCTGCTCCGGATACAGTTCAAACATTTTGTTGAAAGTACGCAGCAGCGTCGATTTACCGCAGCCAGACGGCCCGATAAACGCCGTAACCTGGTTTTTGGCGATATCCAGGTTGATGTTTTTCAGGGCATGGAATTTGCCGTAGTAGAAGTTCAAATTACGAACCTGAATTTTACTCGGGGCAGTTTCAACCATACTCATTGCAATCTTTTCCTCATCGTGCCTGATGCACTTCGCTAATCAGGCTTACCGTAGGCCGGATAAGGCGTTCACACCGCATCCGGCAAAGTGTTAACCGTGTTTATTCTTCGCAAAAACAACGCGCGCCAGAATGTTCAGCAGCAGGACGCACAGGGTAATAATCAACACCCCGGCCCAGGCCAGTTGTTGCCATTCCGCAAACGGGCTCATCGCAAACTTAAAGATCGTCACCGGCAGGTTGGCGATCGGCTGCATCATGTCCGTGCTCCAGAACTGGTTGGAGAGCGCGGTAAACAGCAGCGGCGCGGTTTCACCGGCAATACGGGCAATCGCCAGCAGGATACCGGTCATAATCCCGGACACCGACGCTTTCAGCGTAATCGCGGAGATCATCTTCCACTTCGGCGTACCCAGCGCATAAGCCGCTTCACGCAGGCTGTCCGGCACCAGTTTCAGCATGTTCTCGGTGGTGCGGATAACAATCGGCACCTGCAACAGCGCCAGCGCAATTACACCAGCCCAACCAGAGAAGTGCTCCATTTGCGCCACCACGATGGTGTAAACAAACAGACCAACCACAATCGACGGCGCGGAGAGCAGAATGTCGTTAATGAAGCGAATCACTTCTGCCAGCCAGGACTTACGGCCATATTCCGCCAGATAAATCCCCGCCATAATGCCCAGCGGCGTACCGAATACCGTAGCCCACAAAATTAACAAGCCGCTACCTGCCAGGGCGTTCGCCAGACCACCGCCTTCCGTATTTGGCGGCGGCGTCATTTCAGTGAACAGCGCCAGCGACATACCGTCGATACCGCGGGTGATGGTGGACATTAAAATCCAGATCAGCCAGAACAGGCCGAAGGCCATCGTCGCCATTGAGAGCGTCAGTGCAATACGGTTCTTGAGGCGGCGACGCGCCTGCATTTTGCGGCGGGATTCTGCCAGCGCCGCAGTGGTTTGCATTTCAACCATAGCCATTAGCGTGCCCCCTCATTCTTAGCCAGGCGCATAATCATAAACTTCGATGCGGCGAGGACGATGAAGGTAATCACAAACAGGATCAGGCCCAGTTCCATCAGTGCGGCAACGTGCAGACCGGATTCCGCTTCCGCAAATTCGTTCGCCAGCGCAGAGGTGATACTGTTGCCCGGCATGTACAGCGAGGCGCTGTCGAGCTGGTAGGTGTTACCGATGATAAAGGTCACCGCCATGGTTTCACCGAGCGCGCGCCCCAGACCCAGCATGATGCCGCCGATAACCCCATTTTTGGTGAACGGAAGAACGATACGCCAGATAACTTCCCAGGTGGTGCAGCCGATACCGTAGGCTGACTCTTTCATCATCACCGGGGTTTGTTCGAATACATCGCGCATTACCGCTGCAATGTACGGAATAATCATGATGGCGAGGATCACGCCTGCCGCAAGGATACCGATACCAAAGGCCGGGCCGGAGAACAGCGCGCCAACAATCGGGATATTAGACATGATATTGCCGACCGGCTCCTGGAAGTAAACGGCGAACAGTGGCGCGAAGATAAACAGGCCCCACATGCCGTACACGATACTTGGAATGGCTGCCAGCAACTCAATGGCGATACCCAGCGGGCGCTTCAGCCAGCCAGGCGCAAGCTCGGTCAGGAACAGGGCGATACCGAAACTCACCGGGACGGCGATCAGCAGCGCGATAAACGAGGTCACCAACGTACCGTAGATCGGCACCAGCGCCCCGTAGATATCGTTCGGCGCATCCCACTCTTTGGTCCACAGGAAAGCCAGACCAAATTTCTGAATGCTCGGCCAGGAGGAGATGATCAGAGAGACAATAATGCCACCCAACATCAATAGCACAATCAGCGCCGCCAGTTTTACCAGCACGCTGAAAATTATGTCGCCCTTTTTACCCGGTGGGTTAAAAGCAGGCTTGGTTGCAGCCATAAGTTACTCTTCAGTTAAACGCGTTTACAAAGTCATTTTGTAATGCCGGATAAGCCGTTAATGCCTTATCCGGCATGGTGTTTTATTAGTACAGTGGCTTGCCGCTACTGTCTTTAATATTGGTCTTCCACGCAGCGCGAACTTGTTCAACTACGCTATCCGGCAGGCTGGCGTAATCCAGGTCGTTAGCCTGTTTAGCCCCTGTTTTGTACGCCCAGTCGAAGAACTTCAGCACTTCTACACCCTGCTCAGGTTTCTTCTGATCTTTGTGGACCAGAATGAAGGTGGTAGAAGTGATAGGCCATGCATCTTCGCCTTTCTGGTTGGTCAGATCCTGAGCGAATGTTTTGCTCCAGTCTGCGCCTTTTGCTGCATTAGCGAAGTTTTCTTCGGTCGGACTAACCGGTTTACCATCAGCGGAGATCAGTTTGGTGTACGCCAGGTTGTTCTGCTTAGCGTAAGCATATTCAACGTAACCAATTGCACCCGGCAGACGCTGAACGAACGCGGCGATACCGTCGTTACCTTTACCGCCCAGACCGATTGGCCATTTTACGGTAGAGCCAGTACCAACGTTGTTTTTCCATTCTTCGTTCACTTTCGCCAGGTAGCTGGTGAAGACGAAGGATGTCCCGGAGCCATCTGCACGGCGCACTACAGCAATGTTCTGTGAAGGCAGTTTCAGACCCGGATTCAGTTTGGCGATGGCTTCATCATCCCACTTTTTGATTTTGCCCAGGTAGATGTCGCCGAGGGTTTTACCATCCAGCACCAGTTCGCCAGATTTTAGCCCCGGAATGTTAACCGCCAGCACCACGCCGCCAATTACGGTCGGGAACTGGAACAGACCTTCCTGAGCCAGTTTTTCGTCAGACAGCGGCGCGTCAGAAGCACCGAAATCAACGGTGTTGGCGATAATCTGTTTTACGCCGCCGGAAGAACCGATACCTTGGTAGTTAACTTTATTACCGGTTTCTTTCTGGTAAGTGTCAGCCCATTTGGCATACACCGGCGCAGGGAAGGTTGCACCTGCACCTGTCAGGCTTGCTTCTGCAAACACAGAGAAAGCGCTCATCGATAAGGTCGCGGCGACAACAGTTGCGACGGTGGTACGCATAACTTTCATAATGTCTCCTGGGAGGATTCATAAAGCATTGTTTGTTGGCTACGAGAAGCAAAATAGGACAAACAGGTGACAGTTATATGTATGGAATATGACAGTTTTATGACACAACGAGATTTATGCGTAATTTATTGATTTTTATAACCAGACAAAAAGAAAACTCATGTCATCTTTTTGTCATGTCATGTGCAAATAGGTTAGAAAGAGGTGTCTGATGACAACGGTGCGAGGAGCACCGTTGTCAGTTTGATTAGCGAACAATTTCGAGTGTGATTGTTGCCGTAGCAGTAAATGTTCCAGGCGCGGGTCGTGCACCAGTGAGGCTCGCAGGAGCAGCAGAAAAAGTCACGCTGCCAGCTTTATCACCATAAACGCTTGTTGCTCCCATATCAGTTGACAATTCGCCACCGTTCACGTTGATTTCCCTGTTATTTTTATCGTAGATTTTTATCCCTACATTCGGGTTTGATGTTACAACCATTGAATTGTCGCTACTGGATTCAGTAGCGTAAAAAGAGGTCGTGATCTCATCCTTATTCAGTATTCCCAAATTTACACACTCAATGGTGACAGTTCTGGTGATCTTACTCGCTGACACAGCACTCCCGACAACAGATGAAAAATCTGAGGCTGGAATAGTACTAAAATCAAAATTAATAGGCTGTAAACTATTGATTTCACAACTTTGTGGTGCAGTAATGTCTCCACGAATATAAACCTCAGCCATCGGTTTAGAATAATCAACCGGTGTATCACGACTGATCGTTCCATACAACTTTGCGATAAGTATTTCGGGAATCATTAACTTTCCTGCAAATGGCTTTTTGATATAAAAATAAATCTGAGCCTTAGCGCCACTGGAAATGTTTAATGCCTCCTTTCGACCGCAATTATACTTTGTGTTCCCACCGGGATTATTAGCATGATACTCGAATGGTGCATTAACAAACCCCACACCCAAAAGATCGATTGCTATGCCGGTATCAAGATGAGGGTTAAGATTATAGTAATTTAAATTAGAATGAGCCCCAGCATAACTTAAGGCTTCATTCATTCTTGCTGTATAGTAAATGTAGGGAAACTCACCGACCGTTCCTGTATCACAGTAACAGCGTCCCGGATAAGACTGACCATTAGTGACTATTTTATTAAATATGGTCCCCGCTTTATTCTGACCTGCGCTGATAACGGTCCCTGTAAAATCCAGTGTACTATGAAAAACGCCATTATCAGGAGTACAGATACCTTTAGGAGCCGCAAGCGTCGTACTCGTGTAAAAAATGGCAACAATAGAAAAACACCACACCAGAATATTATTTTTCATAAAAAACCTTTATTTACAGGTGACACTCTGTTCAATTAAACCATTCTCATTTTCTGGTACTGAAAGTGAGTAGCCAAAGGTACATTTCGTGACGGCGTCTCCTCCCCAGGATAAAGTGACCTGCCCTTTATCTGACAGACCCGAGAGATAAAGCTCACCAGAATCACCGACTATTCCTGAATCGGCGGTACTTGCGTTTTGAACTGAGGCAATGGCGCCAAAAGGTGCCGGTTTACCATTTGCATTTACCACTCTGAAGAGAACGCGGTAACCCACATGCGTCACAAACTCCGCTTTAACCACCGCGCCGCGGGTAGGAACCATCGTAACGACGGTATTATCGAGTTCAACATTCGACTTAGAGAAATAGTTGTCGCTGATCGCTACCCGGTTTTCATCATAAGGATTTAGCTGTGTCTTAACCGTGTAACCACGCCAGTCTGTTGCCGCCCCGCGCATATTATCAATTTCCAGACCTGCGGCTCCCGGTGCTTTAATAAGAGCGATGGTTTCACCCAGTTCCTGGCTGAACGTTACCCCTTCACTGTGCGCCAGAATGCCCCCCCGGATACCATAATTGAGTCGCTGAGAATTTTGGCTGTAGTTATAACTGCCGTTTAACGTGCCGTAGGTACCGTCATAGGTCAGCGACATATTACCGCCTACTTGATCATCGCTGCTGTTATAGGACTGCATGAGATTCCAGGAGAGATTATTTTTCTCCAGCGCCGTACCGCTTAGGCCAAGTTGATGCGAGCTACCAGAATCATCATTTTGCGATACCGAATAGGTGGCATAACTATTTCCCCACCAGCCCGATAAAGGAACTGATAAAGAGAGCATGTAGATTTGTTCGCTGGTGTTATCACTGGCCTGACTATTACTCGTCCCTTGCCGGGCCGTATTGGAATAACTCCATGAGACGTTCCACGAGAGGCGCTTCCAGCTACTGCTGTAACCAAATTGGATTAATCGTTCGACATCATCTGTATGCCAATACTGCTGGCGGCTTAATGTCAGGTATAAATTGCCATAATCTCTGCCCAGCGATTGCGTTAACGTTCCTTCCACACGACTGCGGCGGTTTCCGGTTTGCCAGAAATCTTCCGGACTATTTTGCCGGGAGGCCCATTCATTGAGGGTATAATAGCCTTCGGTGGAATAACGATAGCCAACCAGGCGTAAGCTGGTGTCTGTATCGTCAAAACGTTTTGAATACAGAAAACGATATGATTGACCCGTTTCCGTATCATCAGCAAATTTCGCTCTGGCATGTGTTACATCTAAGGAGATGGCTCCCAGAGAACCGAGATCTTTACCTACCCCCAAAGCAACAGAACCATACTTTTCAGCAGCCTGTACGCCGCCATACAAGGTAAAACCGTGGGGCAAGCCATGAAGGATCTGTGCCTGAAGCACGTCAGGAGTAAAACCATCCTCATCGCGCAGTTCCCCCACGCTAACATCTACATCGGTCTGACCTTCACGTTTGAGGATTGCCAGCGACGCATAAGGCTGGGTGAATCGTTGTTCACTACCATCTTCTTCCTTGATAGTTACATCCAGGTCGCCGCCTGAGCTGGCAGTATTGAGGTCGGTGATTTCAAAGGCGCCTTGTGGCACGGCTGACTGATAAATTACGTAGCCGTTCTGCCGAATGATGACGGTGGCGTTGGATTTTGCAATCCCACGAACCACTGGCGCGAAGCCATTCTGGCTGGAGGGTAACATATCTTTATCAGTATATAGTCGTGCACCACGGATTTGCGTGCTGTCAAAAATATCGCTCGCCGTCCACGTATCGCCGATCATAATCTGGCTTCTTAACGCAGCAATATCACGTTGTATCCAGGTACTGATAGAGTTGTATTCCGCACGACCATCGGTGGTGTTTAAGGTGCTGTAATTGCGTAGTCGCCACGGCCCAATATTGAGTCCGTTACGCAAGTTGAGATAACTGGTATCGGTCTCCTGAGAGCTGTAATCCGAGCGCAGGGTATGTGAACCGGAAAAATCGTAGTTGATAGTCAGTGCGTTAATTCCCTCATCCCAACGCGTGGGGCTTATGTAATCGTAAGCCATCGCATCCATATAGATCTGGGGAATGGTGATATTCAGTTGCAGCTTATCGCTGTCCAGTTGCCAGGTTGAGCCTTCAATGAGTGGTGCAGGGTCAATACAGGCCTTGTCATCCACCTTATTGAGCGCTTTCAGCGCGTCAACTTTTACGCCAAAGGAAGTCAGCGTTTTTTTAACCGCGACAAAGCAAGCGTGCAGATCGGCATCAGGGTTATCCTGAACAAAAGTCACATCCTGACGCTCGAACATTTTGCCATTGATAAAAATATCAACACTGTAGACGCCGGGAGGTATGTGATTCGCTTTGTTAAACTGGCGAATATCGACTCCGGATTGATGGTCTATTTCCAGCAGCGCCGGATTAAATACACTGACCTCGGCCATCAGGCTTTGCGAGAAAACGAGACACGTCCCTGCCGTCAGACCAACCGCTATTCTGGTCGTAACCATAATTCGCCTATCCTTATGCAATGCTTACAACGCTTGCTTTATTGGCTCGCTTATCGCGCCGTAGTCATTAATAAATCGCCAGGTCATTTGGCTACCCGAAGAATTAGCAGGCAACGGTAATGTGAGCGTCTCGAAAGGTCGGATCATGTTGAGAGGCACATCATGGCCATCAACAATGACATCCATCACGCTGATATGAATCGGGTTAGGGTTCTCAGCAATAAGATTTCGGCCTTCCCGATGCCACTTCACCTTTGGTGCGGCATTTTCGGGAATCATGCGGATAGATGCCGGTCTCCAGAAAAGCTTAATTCGCGTTTTAACGGCGATTTCCAGCGAATTCGCTTCTTTGTTGCTCGCAGAGGGCGGAATGTTTTTGATATTTAGCCAGAAGACAGACTCACGATCCTCTGGTAATGACAAACCTTTGGTGTGGACGATACGTAATATTTTTTCTTGTGCGGGTTCTAACCGTGATACCGGAGGAATAACAATAAATGGCGCTTTAGTTTTATCATCTTTATTAAATGGGTCCACCCATGCCTGGATGAGATAAGGAATTTTTTCTTCCTTACTAAATACAGAAATAGATTTATCTGCATTATTGCTCGCATAAACGACTCGTGTACCACCAATAACAACACCAGCATAGGTTAATGCTGGCCGGAATAAAAAGGCGCTTAGTAGCATGATATATAATAAGTTATGCGAAATTATTGCTTTAAAGAGCCTGATTAAACAACTTTTTCTGGACATAACGACTCCCTGGCCAAAGCCAACTGAATAAAAAGGCTCTGAATTAATTATTTCTTATATTCGATGGTAAATTGTGAATCCGCGTTCGCCGTACCCGCCGTTACGGTCGCATTGGTAGCAACATAGCGTGCAATAAACTTCATTTCAGCCTTGCCTTCACCGTCGATAGCGGTATAGGCGGAGTCGTTATAGAGTTTAACCTGAGAGTTATCGGACTGGTTAAATATACGGATGCCGACGCCAGTAGCAACTATTGCAGCGCCTGTGCCAGTATAATCACCCGGATCACTCGCTGTAATAGGTGAACCTACTTTCAGATCACCGTCTCCGCCAGGTGCTTCGGTACCATCAAAACGAACGGCTGCCTCAGTATAGGTTGACGGACATTTTTCCAGTTTAATACTAAATTGCTGTGGTGACGCCAGGCTGCCTACTCCTGAAAACGCACTTTTGTTGACCTTACCAAGAGGAACAGTTTGATCGGCGGTATCGGAAGTCACTTCACATGTGCTATCGACAATTTCACCGACAAAGTGAACAACGCCATCTTCTGCAAGTGCATTTCCGGCTAACATTAAAGATGCCAGCGTAAGTGCACCACCAATAATATTACGTTTCATACGAACTCCATTGATATAATATATCCTTCAGTCTAAATCATCACTTAAATTAATAAGTGTATTTATGATTCAGAGGCATAGTACACCAATGGGGTAGATTTATCTAAAAATAATATTAATTATGCGAAATTAAATATAAATTTATTATTTAAATATTATTAAAACAGTAAAAAATCAAGTGTATTATCGGACATCACCAATAATTCAGAATATATTTATATTAATTTTCGCATCAATAATAACCCACTGATACCCTTTATAAAAAAAAGGCCGCCCGTCGGCAGCCCTTTATATCAATGATGAAAATTACTCAACCGTAACCGATTTTGCCAGGTTACGCGGCTGGTCAACGTCGGTGCCTTTGATCAGCGCGACGTGATAAGCCAGTAACTGCAGCGGAACGGTGTAGAAGATCGGTGCAATCACCTCTTCCACATGCGGCATCTCGATGATGTGCATGTTATCACTGCTCACAAAACCAGCATCCTGATCGGCAAAGACATACAACTGACCGCCGCGCGCGCGAACTTCTTCAATGTTGGATTTCAGTTTTTCCAGCAGTTCGTTGTTCGGTGCGACGACGATAACCGGCATATCCGCGTCAATCAGCGCCAGCGGACCGTGTTTCAGTTCGCCTGCTGCGTAGGCTTCTGCATGAATATAAGAGATCTCTTTCAGCTTCAATGCGCCTTCCAGCGCGATTGGGTACTGATCGCCACGGCCCAGGAACAGCGCGTGGTGTTTGTCAGAGAAATCTTCTGCCAGAGCTTCAATGCGTTTGTCCTGAGACAGCATCTGCTCAATACGGCTCGGTAACGCCTGCAGACCATGCACGATATCATGCTCAATGGAGGCATCGAGACCTTTCAGGCGAGACAGCTTCGCCACCAGCATCAACAACACGGTTAACTGAGTGGTGAATGCTTTGGTGGACGCCACGCCAATTTCCGTACCCGCATTGGTCATCAGCGCCAAATCGGATTCACGTACCAGCGAAGAGCCAGGAACGTTACAGATTGCCAGCGATCCAAGGTAACCCAATTCTTTTGACAGACGCAGACCCGCCAGGGTATCCGCGGTTTCGCCAGACTGCGACAGAGTGATCATCAGGCTGTTACGACGCACGGCTGATTTGCGATAGCGGAATTCAGAGGCGATTTCAACATCGCACGGAATACCTGCCAGCGCTTCAAACCAGTAGCGGGAAACCATACCGGAGTTGTAAGAAGTACCACAGGCGAGGATCTGAATATGCTCAACCTTCGACAGCAGTTCGTCGGCGTTCGGTCCCAGCTCGCTCAAATCAACCTGACCGTGGCTGATGCGCCCGGTAAGGGTGTTTTTGATCGCGTTCGGCTGTTCGTAGATCTCTTTCTGCATGTAGTGGCGGTAAATACCTTTATCGCCCGCGTCATATTGCAGATTGGATTCGATATCCTGACGTTTCACTTCCGCGCCAGTTTTATCGAAGATGTTTACCGAACGGCGAGTGATTTCCGCAATATCGCCTTCTTCAAGGAAGATAAAGCGACGGGTCACTGGCAACAGCGCCAACTGGTCAGAAGCAATAAAGTTTTCGCCCATGCCCAGGCCAATCACCAGCGGGCTACCAGAACGAGCCGCCAGCAGGGTATCCGGGTGACGGGAGTCCATAATTACCGTACCGTACGCGCCGCGCAGTTGCGGAATAGCACGCAGAACAGCCTCACGCAGAGTACCGCCTTGTTTCAGTTCCCAGTTCACCAGGTGTGCAATCACTTCGGTGTCGGTTTCAGAAACGAAGGTATAGCCACGTGTTTTTAACGCTTCACGCAGCGGTTCATGGTTTTCGATGATGCCGTTATGCACCACCACAATGTGTTCAGAAACATGCGGATGCGCATTCACTTCTGAAGGTTCGCCGTGCGTCGCCCAGCGAGTGTGAGCAATCCCGGTGCCGCCATGCAGAGGATGTTCTTCCGCTGCCTGGGCCAGCATCTGGACTTTACCGAGGCGACGCAGGCGGGTCATATGACCTTCTGCATCTACAACCGCCAGACCGGCAGAGTCATATCCGCGGTATTCCAGACGACGTAAACCTTCAAGAAGGATTTCTGCTACATCACGTTGCGCGATCGCGCCAACAATTCCACACATAGTTTTTGATTCCGATTTATATCGTTGTCGGTCAACCTGTATGCCCGTTTTTCGGGCGCCCCGAGCCTTTGTAGAGAGTGGGGTTATTTTTATAGTTACTGCTTGTGGGCGGGAGATTATGTTATCTCCTCACCCCATATGGCCGGATTACCCAGCCAGAATTACTTTTTCTTTACCGGACGACGCCAGCCTTCTTTTTGCGACTGCGGCACACGGCTGATTGCCAGAGCATTTTCGCCAACATTACGCGTCACAGTTGTACCCGCAGCAATGGTTGCGCCTTTGCCTACCGTTACCGGGGCCACCAGCTGAGTATCGGATCCAACAAACACATCGTCGCCAATAATGGTTTTAAATTTATTGGCACCATCGTAGTTGCAGGTAATGGTTCCTGCGCCGATGTTGACGTTATCGCCAATTTCCGCATCCCCCAGGTAAGTCAGATGACCAGCTTTCGAGCCTTTACCCAGACGCGCTTTTTTCATCTCAACGAAGTTACCGACGTGTGCGCCTTCCAGCAACTCAGCACCAGGACGCAGACGGGCAAACGGGCCAATGGTACAGGCCGCTGCCAGATTCGCATCTTCCACAACGGTATACGGGCTAATTTCGCAATCATCGCCAATCACGCTGTTTTTAATCACGCAACCGGTGCCGATTTTCACGCGATTACCGAGAGTCACGTTGCCCTCGATGATAACGTTAGTATCAATTTCAACATCGCGCCCGTGAGTAAGCGTACCGCGCAGATCAAAACGCGCCGGATCGCGCAGCATAACGCCTGCTAACAGCAGTTTTTCAGCTTGTTCGGATTGATAAACACGCTCCAGACGCGAGAGTTGCAGGCGGTTATTCACGCCTTCTACTTCGCTTAAACGTTGCGGATGAACGGCAACGATTTCACGCCCTTCCTGATACGCCAGCGCAATAATGTCGGTGATGTAGTATTCGCCCTGCGCATTATTGTTGGTCAGTTTAGCCAGCCAGCGTTTCATATCTGCGCCGTTGGCGATCAGAATGCCGGTGTTGATCTCCTGAATCTGACGCTGCTCGTCGGTGGCATCTTTGTGCTCAACAATGCCGGTAACTTTGCCGTTTTCACGGGTGATACGTCCATAACCGGTCGGATCATCCAGTTTAACCGTCAGCAGACCAATGCCACCCTGCGGTTTCGCATCACGCAGGCGCTGGAGTGTTTCAACAGAGATCAGCGGCACGTCGCCGTAGAGCATTAAAATGTCTTCGTCATCGGCAAAAAAAGGTGCGGCTTGCTGCATTGCATGGCCCGTACCCAGCTGTTCTGCCTGAAGCACCCAGTTCAGGTTATCGTCTTTCAACGCCTGTTTAAGCAGATCGCCGCCGTGACCGTACACCAGGTGAACGTGCGCTGCGCCTAATTCATTCGCAGCATCAATGACATGCTGAACCATCGCTTTCCCGGCAAGGGTATGCAGCACTTTCGGAAGATCGGAATACATGCGCGTGCCTTTACCTGCGGCAAGGATCACTACGCTCATAGCATTATTCAACATACGCGTCCTGACTGTAATTTGAGAACGAATTTAAACCGCTTCACCTTGAAAAAACTACATTTTTTTCATCGTGAAATGGACAGAGGATAAATTGTTCAATAACGGATTATCCCCGCTAACGAAAGTGCCATTTTCGACCATCGTCACGCCTTTTGTCTGCAGAAAATTAAGGCAGTACCTTCATTTAAGCGTCAGGTGGATGTTTTTGCTCTTATTTCGATCAATGAATAAACGGGAAAACCAGCGAATAATTTCGCTGGTTTATACAAGCAGGGTTAATCGCGGGACATGAAAATGCGCAGAACATACCAGAACATGGTAGCAATAGAGGCGAAGAGATGTAGCGCCGCACCTGCCGGACGATCGGTAGGATAATGATGAATAATATTAGACGTGTCGTACAGCACGAAGCCAGCACACAACAGCACCATTGCCGCCGAGAACCAGACGCCCAGTGAGAATCCCATAAAAATGCTCGCGATAATGGCACCGAAAGCGATAAAGCCCGCCATGGTTAAAAACGAACGCATGAAAGAGAAATCTTTTTTGGTCGTGAAGGCAGTGAATGTCAGACCACCCACAAGCAGTGCTGTGGTGATGCCCGCCGCGCCAATAATTGCTGGATTAATATACGCTGCCAGTGTCAGTAAAGGTGCAAAAATTAACGCTTCTGCCAGTACGTATATCCCCAGTCCAATCAGTTGGGTCTGATTAGACTCCACATTATCTGCCAGACGAGTCGCCAGCATGCTGACCAGAATAAAAGCACCCAGCACCACCAGCCAACCAAACTGACCACTGTTCATCAGCACCCTAAGCATCATTTTGCCAAGCCCACTAAAGATAAACAGCGCGCTGAGAATGATGAACCCGACAACTGCCCCAGCCAGATGCATATAAGCACGGCGGATAAAGGTGGCGCGATCGGTCATCACAACCGGTTGGACACCTTCAAAAGACGTTTTAAAAGACATAGATATGATCCCTCATATAATTATAGAAATAATAATAACAACAGGGACGATATCACTATGGAGAAAAGGTGACAATTAACGACTTGGCAAGACGCTAACTTTTTGATGAATAATATAATTTTTGTATCAATCAGCAAAATACATATAAAAAAGCCAGTCTGTTTCCAGACTGGCTTTTGAGCTTTTCAAGCCGGTGTTACATCGCTTTTTTGGTCAACTCGATAACGCGCAACTGCGCGATCGCTTTGGCCAGTTCCGCAGACGCCTGAGCGTAATCTACGTCGCCGTGAGAGCTGCTAATGTGCTCTTCAGCCTTACGTTTCGCTTCCATGGCTCGCGCTTCGTCGAGATCCTGGCCGCGAATTGCGGTGTCAGCCAGAACGGTCACGTTGCCAGGCTGCACTTCAAGAATGCCGCCAGACAGATAGATAAACTCTTCGTGACCGTGCTGTTTCACGATGCGAATCATACCAGGCTTAATGGCGGTGAGCAGCGGTGCGTGGCCCGGGTAAATGCCCAGTTCACCTTCGCTACCCGTTACCTGGATTTTCTCGACCAGACCAGAGAACATTTGTTGCTCTGCGCTGACGACGTCCAGGTGGTAAGTCATTGCCATATCACCCTCCGATTAAGGCGTTAAAGTTTTTTGGCTTTTTCCACTGCTTCTTCGATGGAACCGACCATGTAGAACGCCTGCTCCGGCAGGTGATCGTATTCGCCTTCCATGATGCCTTTAAAGCCACGGATGGTGTCTTTCAGGGAGACGTATTTACCCGGAGAACCGGTGAATACTTCTGCCACGAAGAACGGCTGGGACAGGAAGCGCTGGATCTTACGAGCGCGCGCTACCACCAGTTTGTCTTCTTCAGACAGTTCATCCATACCCAGGATGGCGATGATGTCTTTCAGTTCCTGATAACGTTGCAGGATGGACTGAACGCCACGCGCGGTGTCGTAGTGTTCCTGACCAACCACCAGCGGGTCCAGCTGACGGCTGGTAGAGTCCAGCGGGTCAACAGCCGGGTAGATACCCAGAGACGCGATCTGACGGCTCAGTACCACGGTTGCGTCAAGGTGCGCAAAGGTGGTTGCCGGAGACGGGTCAGTCAAGTCATCCGCAGGTACGTATACCGCCTGTACGGAGGTGATAGAACCAGTTTTGGTGGAGGTGATACGTTCCTGAAGAACGCCCATCTCTTCCGCCAGAGTCGGCTGATAACCTACCGCTGAAGGCATACGACCCAGCAGTGCGGATACTTCCGTACCGGCCAGGGTGTAACGATAGATGTTGTCAACGAACAGCAGAACGTCACGACCTTCGTCACGGAATTTCTCAGCCATGGTCAGGCCGGTCAGTGCAACGCGCAGACGGTTTCCCGGCGGCTCGTTCATCTGGCCATATACCAGGGATACTTTGTCGATAACGTTGGAGTCGGTCATTTCGTGGTAGAAGTCGTTACCCTCACGAGTACGTTCACCTACGCCCGCAAACACAGAGTAACCGGAGTGCTCGATCGCGATGTTACGAATAAGCTCCATCATGTTTACGGTTTTACCTACACCCGCACCACCGAACAGACCGACTTTACCGCCCTTAGCGAACGGACACATCAGGTCGATAACTTTGATACCGGTTTCCAGCAGTTCCTGAGAGTTTGACAGCTCTTCGTAGGAAGGTGCTGCGCGGTGAATCGCCCAACGCTCTTCTTCACCGATCTCGCCTTTCATGTCGACCGGTTCACCCAGTACGTTCATGATACGGCCCAGAGTCGCTTTACCTACCGGGACTTCGATCGGGTGTTCGAGGTCTTTTACATCCAGACCGCGACGCAGACCGTCGGAGGAACCCATTGCGATGGTACGCACGATACCGCCGCCGAGCTGCTGCTGAACTTCCAGCACCAGACGCTCATTACCATTTTGCACCTCAAGAGCATCGTACACGCGCGGTACGGCATCCTGAGGGAATTCGACGTCAACTACGGCGCCGATTACCTGGACAATCTTTCCAGTAGCCATCTTAAATCCTCTACGAAATAACCTGTTTAAACCGCGGCGGCCCCCGAGACGATCTCGGTGAGTTCCTGAGTAATGCTGGCCTGACGAGCTTTGTTGTATACCAACTGCAGCTCTTTAATCAGGCTGCCGCCATTGTCGGTCGCGGCTTTCATCGCCACCATACGGGCGGCCTGCTCGCTGGCCAGGTTTTCAACCACGCCCTGATAAACCTGAGATTCGACATAACGACGCAGCAGGGTATCCAGCAACGCCTTCGGATCGGGTTCGTACAGGTAATCCCAGGATTTATGTTTCAGATCATCATCATCTGATGCCGGTAACGGCAGCAGCTGGCTGATGGTCGGAACCTGAGACATGGTGTTAATAAATTTGTTGCTGACAATGTAAAGCTTGTCCAGACGGCCTTCGTCGTAGGCCTGCAACATCACTTTTACCGGACCAATCAGTTCGGACAGGGAAGGGTTATCCCCCATGCCGGTGACCTGGGCAACAACATTGCCGCCCACGGAGTTGAAGAACGACACGCCTTTCGAGCCGATCATTGCGAGGTCGCATTGAACGCCTTTGTCGGTCCAGGTCTTCATTTCCGCCAGCAGTTTTTTGAACAGGTTAATGTTCAAACCACCGCACAAACCACGGTCGGTCGACACCACCAGGTAGCCTACGCGTTTAACGTCGCGGTCTTCCAGGTATGGGTGCTTATATTCCAGATTACCGTGTGCAAGGTGACCAATCACTTTGCGCATGGTTTCTGCATAAGGACGGCTGGCCGCCATGCGATCCTGCGATTTACGCATTTTGGAAGCGGCGACCATCTCCATCGCTTTAGTGATCTTTTGCGTGTTCTGGACGCTTGCGATCTTACTACGTATCTCTTTTGCGCCGGCCATGAGCTTCTCCTCAATGCCTTGCGGCCTGCCCTAAGGCAAGCCGCCAGACGTTACCAGGATTGGGTTGCTTTGAAGGAATCGAGGATGCCTTTCAGCTTGCCTTCGATTTCGTCGTTGTAGCCACCGGTCTGGTTGATCTCTTGCATCAACGGAGCGTGATCACGGTCGACGTAAGCCAGCAGAGCGGCTTCGAAGCTGCCGATTTTCGACAGTTCAACATCCGCCAGGTAACCACGTTCTGCTGCGAACAGAACCAGAGACTGTTGCGCTACGGACATCGGCGCATACTGTTTCTGTTTCAGCAGTTCGGTCACTTTCTGACCGTGGTCAAGCTGCTTACGTGTTGCATCGTCAAGGTCGGATGCAAACTGAGAGAACGCTGCCAGTTCACGATACTGTGCCAGAGCGGTACGGATACCACCGGACAGTTTTTTCATGATCTTGGTCTGTGCTGCACCACCAACACGGGATACGGAAATACCCGGGTTAACCGCAGGACGAATACCGGCGTTGAACAGGTTGGTTTCCAGGAAGATCTGACCATCGGTAATGGAGATTACGTTAGTCGGAACGAACGCAGAAACGTCACCCGCCTGAGTTTCGATAATCGGCAGCGCGGTCAGAGAACCGGTTTTCCCTTTCACTTCACCTTTGGTGAAGGCTTCAACGTATTCGGCGTTAACACGCGCAGCACGCTCCAGCAGACGAGAGTGGAGGTAGAATACGTCGCCCGGGAATGCTTCACGTCCTGGCGGACGACGGAGCAGCAGGGAGATCTGACGGTAAGCAACAGCCTGTTTAGACAGGTCATCGTAAATGATCAGCGCATCTTCACCGCGGTCACGGAAGTATTCGCCCATTGCGCAACCGGCATACGGCGCCAGGTATTGCAGTGCAGCGGATTCAGACGCGGTTGCTACCACAACGATGGTGTTAGCCAGTGCGCCGTGCTCTTCCAGTTTACGTACCACGTTAGAAATAGTGGACGCTTTCTGGCCGATAGCGACATAGATACATTTGATACCGGAATCGCGCTGGTTAATGATGGCATCGATTGCCAGTGCGGTTTTACCGGTCTGACGGTCACCGATGATCAATTCACGCTGACCACGACCGATTGGGATCATGGAGTCAACGGCTTTATAACCGGTCTGTACCGGCTGATCTACGGACTGACGTTCGATAACGCCCGGGGCGATAGCTTCTACAGCAGAGAAGCCGTCGTGATCCAGCGGACCTTTACCGTCGATTGGTGCACCCAGAGTGTTAACCACACGGCCCAGCAGGCCACGGCCAACCGGAACTTCCAGGATACGGCCAGTACACTTAACTTTCATGCCTTCGGCAAGGTCAGCGTACGGACCCATAACAACCGCACCTACAGAGTCACGCTCGAGGTTCAGTGCGATAGCGTAACGGTTACCCGGCAGGGAGATCATTTCACCCTGCATACAATCGGCCAGGCCGTGGATGCGGATAACACCGTCACTTACAGAAACAATAGTACCTTCGTTGTGAGCTTCACTCACAACATTGAACTGAGCAATGCGCTGCTTGATCAGTTCGCTGATTTCGGTGGAATTCAGTTGCATGCTCCAGTCCCCTTAAGACTGCAAGACGTCTGCAAGGCGCTCAAGACGACCGCGTACGCTGCCATCAATGACCATATCACCCGCTCGGATGATAACGCCTGCCATTACAGACTTATCGATTTTGCAATTCAGCTTAACTTTGCGTGACAGACGTTTTTCCATCGCAGCAGAAATTTTCGCGAGCTGTTGTTCACTCAACGCGGCAGCGGAAATGACGTCTACCTCAGCGGTAGCCTCACTCACAGCACGCAGGTGAATAAACTGCTCCAGAACATCCGGGAGCGCATTAAGACGACCATTTTCAGCCATAACCCGAATCAGGTTCTGACCGTTTTCGTCCAGTTGCTCACCACAAACTGCGATAAACGACTCGGCGAGCGTTTCTGGCGCAAGCGCGCCAGAGAGAAGCTCTGCCATTTGTTCGTTTTTGGTTACCTCGGCGGCAAACGCCAGCATGTCCTGCCAGCGTTCTACACTTTGGTGTTCGACGGCAAAGTCAAAAGCTGCTTTGGCGTAGGGGCGAGCTACCGTAATAAATTCAGACATCAGCCCCTCCCTCCTTACAGTTCAGCGACAAGTTTATCCACGATGTCGCTGTTAGCAGCTTCATCCACGGAACGTTCGATGATCTTCTCGGCGCCAGCAACAGCCAGGATAGCAACTTGCTTACGC
This sequence comes from Escherichia coli, assembly GCF_036503815.1. GTDB lineage: Bacteria > Pseudomonadota > Gammaproteobacteria > Enterobacterales > Enterobacteriaceae > Escherichia > Escherichia coli_F. The sequence continues at coordinate 4,948,986 of NZ_AP027764.1, read as the reverse complement.
AGCTCTTCACGGGCACGTTTACGCTCGGCTTCAATTTCCGCCTGCGCCTGGGCCACGATTTTAGTACGTTCCTGCTCTGCTTCAGCTTTAGCTTCGTCCAGAATCTGCGAGCGGCGTTTGTTCGCCTGCTCGATGATTACCTGGGCTTCCGCTTTCGCTTTTTTCAGCTGGTCGGTCGCGCTGGCCTTTGCAAGGTCAAGGTCCTTATGTGCTCGTTCTGCGGAAGCAAGGCCGTCAGCAATTTCTTTTTGACGTTTTTCGATGGCTGCCATTAATGGCGGCCATACGTACTTCATGCAGAACAGAACGAACAGGACAAACGCGATGGCCTGGCCGAGGATTGTTGCGTTAAGATTCACAGCACAATGCCTCTATTTAGTTAACGTTCTGATATTGCTCTTTAAATAAAAGCAACGCTTACTACGCGACAGCGAACATCACGTACAGACCCAGACCTACAGCGATCATCGGGATAGCATCCACCAGACCCATAACGATAAAGAACTGAGTACGCAGCAGAGGAATCAGATCAGGTTGACGCGCTGCGCCTTCCAGGAATTTACCCCCGAGGATGCCGATACCGATCGCAGCACCGATTGCCGCCAGACCCATCATCACAGCGGCAGCCATGTACAGCAGATCCATATTCAGGTTTTCCATGACAGTCTCCAGTTTGTTTCAGTTAAAACGTAGTAGTGTTGGTAAATTAATGTTCTTCAGACGCCATCGACAGATAGACGATCGTCAGAACCATGAAGATGAAGGCTTGCAGCGTAATGATCAGGATGTGGAAAATGGCCCACGGCACATTCAGGATCCACTGTGACCACCACGGCAACAGACCAGCAATCAGAATGAAAATCAGCTCACCGGCATACATGTTACCGAACAGTCGCAAACCGAGTGAAACTGGTTTGGACAGCAGGCTTACCCCTTCAAGGATTAAGTTGACAGGAATGAACGCCCAGTGATTGAACGGCTGCAGCGTCAACTCTTTCGTGAAGCCGCCGATGCCTTTCATTTTGATGCTGTAGAACAGAATCAGGATAAATACGCCCAGTGCCATAGACAGCGTTACGTTCACGTCCGCAGACGGAACCACACGCAGTGCCGGCAGCCCCAGTACATGTTCAGCGATGTACGGCAGCAGATCGATAGGCAGTAAGTCCATCAAGTTCATCAGGAATACCCAGACGAAAATCGTCAGGGCCAGCGGAGCAATCAGCTTGCTTTTGCCATGGTACATGTCTTTCACGCTACCATTAACAAAGCCGATCACCAGCTCAATCGCGGTCTGAAACTTACCTGGCACGCCGCTGGTCGCCTTTTTGGCTACGCTACGGAATAAAACCAGGAACAACAGACCCAGCACCACCGAGAAGAACATGGAGTCAATATTGATTGTCCAGAAGGTGGCTGGGGGGTTATGTGGATCCACCAGCGAGAATGTACGCAGGTCCAGCTGAAGGTTGTTCAGGTGGTGTCCTATGTAATCCTGCGGCGTCATATTTTCTGAAGCCATGATGCCTTTTACCCTTTGTTGTTAATTACAGCCGGTGCCAGTATCTGAACCACCAGCACCAAAACCCACGTAACGATCAGCGGCAAGAATACCGCCTTTAAAACCGCCAACGCCACCACCAGTAACACCAACATCGCCAGAACTTTGAAAGCTTCGCCAAATGCGAATGTCCAGGCCACCCGGCCTTTCGCTGGTGTATGCGCCTGGTGACGCCAGGCAAATATCATAAACAAAACGTTAGGCAGAAAGACTGCCAGGCCCCCGCTTATTGCAGAGACGCCCCAGAAGGGGTCTTTGAGGCTGAACAGCAATCCACTTGCTATCACCACCAGTAACTGAACGAGCAGAAGCTTCCGAGCAACGTTTCGACTCACGAGCGACACAGACATCACGTTTTTCACTCCTGCTCCCTTCGAGGTATGCCGCGTGTCGTATAAAACTTTCTTTAAGGCTTAGAGTCAAGCATCAAAAAGCGGTCAAATTATACGGTGCGCCCCCGTGATTTCAAACAATAAGTAGCCAAAAGGTGAATAAATGTTTAAATATTTTTCCAGTGCATACAATTGCGACTTTTCTGCTAACGCTGTTCGATCATGAAAAACTGTAAATAACGCGTAAACACTGGCGATAAAGCGTGCTTCAGATCACATATTGAGCATGTTCGCGCACAGCATATTTATTTACTTGGCAAATGATGCCATTGCAAGTTTATGATATTTAAGTCCAAAAACAGACACTCTTTTAATAAGTGACATTTACACAACAAAAACCACCCATTGACATTTTTAATAATGTTTTAACAGATGATTATGGTTCTTAGCGCCGATTTTTAGCAGCCTGATATTTTCACTGCTGACTTATTTTCTGCTTACCCAAAAAAGCCACGTTAGCTCGTTGATGCAAAAGAGTGAACGTGGCGTTAAATGTAACCAGTTATATCAGTAGAAAACCTGGTTGTTGTTAACAGTCTAACCGGTCATTTTTTTATGTTTTTTTTGATAAAAATTAAATTTTATTTGCTTTAATCACCACCAGATGACGTTCGCCATCCAGGGCCGGAACGTGAAGTTTAACCACTGATTCGACCTGATATTCTTCGGGCAACAAAGCGATTTCATCTTCCGGTATTTGGCCTTTCAGCGCGTAGAAACGACCTTGCTCACCAGGAAGATGGTGGCACCAGCTCACCATATCGTTCAGAGAGGCAAAGGCGCGGCTAATTACGCCATCAAATGGCGGCTCAGAAGGAAACTCTTCTACCCTGCTCTGTACTGGCTCAATATTCTCCAGTTTAAGCTCATGTTGCACCTGACGAAGGAAACGCACGCGTTTACCAAGGCTATCCAACAACGTGAAATGGGCTTCAGGACGCACGATAGAGAGTGGAATGCCAGGCAGTCCTGGTCCGGTGCCGACATCGATAAACCGATCACCTTGCAGATACGGCGCCACCACAATGCTATCGAGAATATGGCGTACCAGCATCTCATTAGGATCGCGGACCGAAGTCAGGTTGTACGCTTTATTCCATTTATGCAGCATATTCACGTAGGCAATTAGCTGGTTTTTCTGGTGATCGGTAAGCGAAATTCCTGCGTCTTTCAGCAGAGAGGAGAGTTTGTTGAGCACGGTGATTACCTGTTCTTGATGCGTAGCCCGGTAAGCGGGTGCTTACCAGGCATTTTTAATGCGTTATGCGCTACGACGCAGCATACCCTGTTTTTTCAGCCACACCAGCAGAATGGAGATGGCCGCAGGCGTGACGCCAGAAATACGCGAAGCCTGACCGATAGAAGCCGGTTTGTGATCGTTAAGTTTGGCGATCACTTCGTTAGAAAGACCGGATACCTGGCGGTAATCCAGCGTCGCTGGCAGCAAGGTATTCTCGTTACGCTGCTGCTTTTCGATCTCATCTTGCTGGCGCGCGATATAACCTTCGTATTTAACTTGAATCTCAACCTGTTCCGCCGCCTGTTCGTCTGTCAACGCAGGGGCAAACGGCGTCAGCGTGGTTAATTTTTCATAAGTCATTTCCGGACGACGCAGCAGATCTTCACCACTGGCTTCACGGGAAAGCGGCGCAGTCAGGTGAGCATTCACTTCGGCTGCAGCTTCCGCCGACGGGGTTACCCATGTCGATTTCAGACGCTGACGCTCACGCTCGATGTTCTCAAGCTTCTCGTTAAAGCGCGCCCAACGTTCGTCATCCACCAGGCCCAGTTCACGACCGATTTCAGTCAAACGCAGATCCGCATTATCTTCGCGTAGCATCAGGCGATATTCTGCACGCGAGGTAAACATACGGTACGGCTCTTTGGTTCCTAAAGTGCACAGGTCATCAACCAGTACGCCGAGATACGCCTGAGAACGCGCCGGAGCCCAACCTTCTTTGTCAGCAGACAGACGGGCAGCGTTAAGACCGGCCAGCAAACCTTGCGCAGCGGCTTCTTCGTAACCGGTAGTGCCGTTAATCTGACCAGCAAAGAACAGCCCCTGGATAAACTTGCTCTCCAGCGTCGGTTTCAGGTCGCGTGGATCGAAGAAGTCATACTCAATGGCATAACCCGGACGCACGATCTTCGCGTTTTCCATCCCCTGCATGGAGCGGACGATTTGCATCTGCACATCGAACGGCAGGCTGGTGGAGATACCGTTCGGATAAATTTCGTTAGAGGTCAGCCCTTCCGGTTCAAGGAAGATCTGATGCTGATTTCTGTCGGCGAAGCGCATGACTTTGTCTTCGATCGACGGGCAGTAGCGTGGGCCGACACCTTCGATCACCCCTGAGTACATTGGGCTACGATCGAGGTTACTGCGGATCACATCATGGGTTTTCTCGTTGGTATGAGTGATATAACACGGCACCTGCTGTGGATGCTGGGACGCATTGCCCATAAACGAGAATACCGGCATTGGGTTATCGCCATGCTGTTGCGCCAGCACGCTGAAGTCGATAGTACGCGCATCAATACGCGGCGGTGTCCCGGTTTTCAGACGACCAACGCGCAGCGGCAGTTCACGCAAACGGCGAGAGAGCGGAATGGACGGCGGATCACCAGCACGGCCACCGCTGTAGTTATCCAGACCGATATGAATTTTACCGTCGAGGAACGTCCCAACGGTGAGCACGACGGCTTTGGCACGGAACTTCAGTCCCATTTGGGTAACAGCACCGACCACGCGATCGTTTTCGACAATAAGATCTTCAACCGCCTGCTGGAAGATCATCAGATTCGGTTGGTTCTCCAGCGCCGTACGTACCGCCTGACGGTAGAGCACACGATCCGCCTGAGCTCGGGTAGCGCGAACTGCCGGTCCCTTGCTTGCGTTTAGTATCCTAAACTGGATACCCGCCTGATCGATCGCTTTAGCCATCAGGCCGCCGAGTGCATCCACTTCTTTTACCAGATGTCCCTTCCCAATACCGCCGATCGCCGGGTTGCAGCTCATCTGCCCCAGAGTGTCGATATTGTGTGTCAAAAGCAGAGTCTGTTGACCCATACGCGCCGCGGCCATCGCGGCCTCGGTGCCTGCATGACCCCCGCCAATGATGATGACGTCAAAAGGATCCGGATAAAACATGGTGATTGCCTCGCATAACGCGGTATGAAAATGGATTGAAGCCCGGGCCGTGGATTCTACTCAACTTTGTCGGCTTGAGAAAGACCTGGGATCTTGGGTGTTAAAAAGAAGATCTATTTATTTAGAGATCTGTTCTATTGTGATCTCTTATTAGGATCGCACTTCCCTGTGGATAACAAGGATCCGGCGTTTAAGATCAACAACCTGGCAAGGATCATTAACTGTGAATGATCGGTGATCCTGGACCGTATAAGCTGGGATCAGAATGAGGGGTTATACACAACTCAAAAACTGAACAACCGTTGTTCTTTGGATAACTACCGGTTGATCCAAGCTTCCTGACAGAGTTATCCACAACAGATCGCACGATCTGTATACTTATTTGAGTAAATTAATCCACGATCCCAGCCATTCTTCTGCCGGATCTTCCGGAATGTCGTGATCAAGGATGTTGATCTTAAGTGTTTCGCCTGTCTGTTTTGCACCGGAATTTTTGAGTTCTGCCTCGAGTTTATCGATAGCCCCACAAAAGGTGTCATATTCACGACTACCAATACCGATTGCGCCAAAGCGGACCGCAGAAAGATCGGGCTTCTGTTCCTGCAATGCTTCATAGAAAGGAGAAAGGTTGTCCGGAATATCTCCGGCACCGTGGGTTGAGCTGATAACCAGCCAGATCCCCGAGGCAGATAAATCTTCCAACAGCGGACCGTGCAGCGTTTCGGTGGTAAAACCCGCCTCTTCCAGCTTTTCAGCCAAGTGTTCTGCCACATATTCGGCACCGCCGAGGGTGCTGCCGCTGATAAGAGTGATATCTGCCATAAACCGCCACCTTTATTAAGAGTGGCGTATTGTACGCTGTGAACGCGTTGGGATCTACCTGTGGAAAAGTATGGGATTAAAAAAGCTGATCATGGCTTAATGGTACGCATGATCGGGTTTTGCAGGACGATCAGTGTCTCGGTGGACTGAATTTCATCAATTGTTTGGATCTTGTTGATAAGTACATGCTGGAGAGCATCGATCGAACGGCACATCACTTTGATAAAGATGCTGTAGTGGCCAGTTGTGTAATAGGCTTCAGTGACTTCATCGAGGCTTTCCAGCTTTGCCAGCGCGGAAGGATAGTCTTTGGCGCTCTTTAATATAATGCCGATAAAGCAGCCTACGTCATAACCGAGCTGCTTCGGGCTGACATCAATACGTGCCCCGGTAATGATCCCCGCCTGCTTCATTTTCTCTACTCGAACGTGAATTGTCCCCGGACTGACGCCAAATTGTTTCGCCAGTTCGGCGTAAGCGGTGCGCGCATTGCCCATTAATGCTTCCAGGATGCCACGGTCCAGATTGTCGATCAGATAATTTTCCATAGGATTTTCTTATGCGGATTGATGATTCATTCTATTTTAGCCCTATTTTTTAATGAATCAAAAGTGCATGAGGCTTTTTATTGAATGATTATTGCATGTGTGTCGGTTTTTGTTGCTTAATCATAAGCAACAGGACGCAGGAGTATAAAAAATGAAAACCGCTTACATTGCCAAACAACGTCAAATTAGCTTCGTGAAATCTCACTTTTCTCGTCAACTGGAAGAACGTCTGGGGCTGATTGAAGTCCAGGCGCCGATTCTTAGCCGTGTGGGGGATGGCACGCAGGATAACTTGTCGGGCTGTGAAAAAGCGGTGCAGGTAAAAGTGAAAGCTCTGCCTGATGCCCAGTTCGAAGTGGTTCATTCACTGGCGAAGTGGAAACGTCAGACCTTAGGGCAACACGACTTCAGCGCGGGCGAAGGGCTGTACACGCACATGAAAGCCCTTCGCCCTGATGAAGACCGTCTTTCCCCGTTGCACTCGGTCTATGTAGACCAGTGGGACTGGGAGCGCGTAATGGGCGACGGCGAGCGTCAATTCTCGACTCTGAAAAGCACAGTAGAGGCGATCTGGGCGGGAATTAAAGCAACCGAAGCTGCAGTTAGCGAAGAGTTTGGCCTGGCACCGTTCCTGCCGAATCAGATCCACTTCGTACACAGCCAGGAGTTACTGGCTCGTTATCCGGATCTCGATGCCAAAGGACGTGAGCGGGCGATTGCGAAAGATCTTGGCGCGGTATTCCTCGTCGGGATTGGCGGCAAGTTGAGTGATGGTCATCGCCACGACGTGCGCGCACCGGATTATGATGACTGGAGCACCCCGTCAGAGCTGGGCCATGCGGGTCTGAACGGCGATATTCTGGTATGGAACCCGGTACTGGAAGATGCGTTTGAGCTTTCTTCCATGGGGATCCGCGTGGATGCCGATACGCTGAAGCATCAGCTGGCGCTGACCGGTGACGAAGATCGCCTGCAGCTGGAGTGGCATCAGGCGTTGCTGCGCGGTGAAATGCCGCAGACCATCGGCGGCGGTATCGGCCAGTCTCGTTTGACCATGCTGCTGCTGCAACTGCCGCATATCGGTCAGGTTCAGTGTGGTGTATGGCCAGCTGCTGTTCGCGAGAGTGTCCCTTCTCTGCTGTAATAATTTATCGCCGCCAGCGTCTGAGCAGGCGGCTTCGCATCCCGGTATCAAAGCGCCAGATATGATCGAAAATGCGCATGATGCCGGGTTTGCCATGTGCCGACATCGCCACGGCATGAAAGCGATGCTGATGTACCCGCTGCAACTCTTTCACTTTGCTCGTCACGTCGTCAGGCAACCGCTGGGCGATAAAATCAGAAATCACCACCGCATCGGCGTCAAACCACTCCCGACTTTGCAAGCGTTCCATAATGGCGCGAAAACAACTGGCAAGATCGGTGCCACCACGAAACTGCTGACTTAAAAAGCGGATCGCTTGCTCAATACCTTGTGGGCCTGAAAGCTCATAACGGACGATCTCGGTGGAAAATAGCATAATATAGCAGCGCCGGTTTTCAGCGAGAGCAATGCGCATCAAGGCCAGGCAGAACGCTTTCGCACACTGTTCATTAAAGCCGCCCATTGAGCCGGAAGTATCCACGCAGACAATAAACGGTCCGCGCGGCTGTTCGTCGTAATCTTTATGCACCACCGGGCGTTCGATCACTTTTTCACGCCACGACTCACCGTGCAGGCGATAGGTGAGCAATTGTTTTTCCACCAGCCGACGGTAAAACTCATACTCCAGTTCCGTTATCCCCAGTGTCGCCAGTTCTGGCGGCAGGAGACGTAAAATATCGTCGCTTTGTTGCAGACCATCAACCTGCTCAGGAACTGTCGCCGGTTCGCGCACCATGGTGCGGAAGGTTTCCATCTGCGCATCGTTGCGCGGTATTGATTTGGCTTCCCGGGAACGTCCCAACTGTTCTGCCAGGCGTTTCAGTTCCGGCTGTTCGTTAAGAAATTCACCGTATTTCACAATCAACTGATAGTCGCCACGTTTAAGCTGACCGGCGCTCATATCCCACAGACGACCAGCTGCGGTATTGTTATCTGCGAGAATCGGTTCAAGTTGCCCGCTCAGCGTCATGCGTTCCTGAACTTCACTCAACAGTTGTTCGCGTTCTTCTTCTAATAGCTGTTGATTTAACGTCGTTGCTTGCACGATCAGACTTAAACGCCAACGCTGGAGAAAAAGTGTGTGTAACGCTGAAGTGATCGTGCTGTTAGCATCAACCAACTGTCGGGCTTGTTCTGCCCATGGGGAATTCAGACGATGCAGTAAGTCCAGGATCTGTGGTAGCTGCACAATAAACTGCGGCGTGGAGAGGAGCTGGCTTTCCTGATAGCACATCACCTCTTCGGTGAGTTCCGGCGGGACTCGGGCATCTTTCAGCCGACTGCGCAGCGCCTCACGCCAGCGGGGAACATCATCAGTGATGGCCGCCTTCAGTCGTGGGAATTTTTCAAAGAAGACTGCCAGCTGCGGTGAGGCCAGCAGCGCGATGATCATCTCTTCGATCAATCCCTCTTCGCTGACGGCCAGCATCACATTAAGCGTATCCAGCGTTAGCATTGTTGTGCCTGGCGAATCTGGGTGCCGACATCCTGTAGGCTGGCTTCAATGCGACCTAACCAGTCGCCAGGGATAAACAGACATTTTTGCTGTTCGCTGAATAAAGCGTGTTGCTTGCGCCAGTCGCTTTCAAGCTCTTCCAGTTGTTGTTTTATTTCACCTGGCAGACCTTCAGCCGATGAACCGGGAAGTGCCAGCGTACTGCCTTGTAAACTTACATCGCGTACGACAAGATGTTGGGCGCTATCAACTTCCAGATTCAGTTTCTGGGCAAAGCCGATACCGTTCAGTTTGCCGCGAATTTCACCACCTCTGCTCAGCCACTGTTCCAGCGCGCTACGCTCAAAGGAGATATGAACCACTTCCATATCATGCAGTTTTAACGGTTTTTGCAGCAGCAGAGTCAGAGTGGAAGCAGTAACGTTAACAGGGAGTTGATACTGCTGACGACGGCTGAAAATGCCGCCCAGACGAATTACCGTTAAGGCTGTTTTATCGCTTTGTTGCTGCTGTAGTTGCAGGTGACGTTGCACAATCGCGCCCAGGCGGGTCAACATCCCTTGCTGTTGCCAGGCATGACCGGTCATCAATACATCAATTTGTTGTTGTATCAAATTCAGGCTTTGCGCGTCATACCACAGGCAATCTTTCAGCAAAATGAGATCTACCGGGGCAACAGCACTGCGACCGCTAAAAAAGGCGCTGGCCTGCAATAAGCGGATCGCTTTTTTCCAGCGACGATCCGAGACATAAGGCGCATCCGGTAATTTATCCAGTTGCTGGCGCAGCATAAAAATCAGCTCAAATACATGATCGGGCAGCGTAATTTCACCAATCTCTTTCTGCCAGCGTTCATATTCTTCATCAGTGACCTGCAAGGAGGCAGGAACCGGATTGTCATTTTCATCCTGTTGACTGGTCAGCATGGAGCGGAAATTCGCTTTATCCTGCACTTTATCTAACCACAGACGAATCAGCATGCGGTCATATAACGCTTCCAGACTGCTGTCTGCTTCCGGCAGCTCGTTGGAGGCCGCCACCAGCAGACGCATCGGGATTTTTTCTACGTGTGCACCGTTACGGAACTGGCGCTCGTTAATGGCGGTGAGCAAGGTATTAAGAATTGCCGGGCCCGCTTTCCAGATCTCATCAAGAAAGACGATTTCTGCTTCCGGCAGGTAACCGCTGGTTAAACGTTCATAGCGCCCTTCATCTTTTAGCGCCTGAATAGAAAGGGGACCAAAAACTTCTTCCGGCGTGGAGAAGCGGGTCATCAGATATTCAAACGCGCGGGCATTCTGAAAGGCGAATTTTAAGCGCCGGGCGATCAAACTTTTGGCAATGCCTGGCGGGCCAAGGAGGAACACACTTTCACCACTTAATGCCGCTAATAAACACAAGCGGATGGCGTGGCTACGTTCATAAAGCCCCTTTTCCAACGAACTGCTCAGGCGGGAAATTCTTTCCGCTAATAAATGAGGGTGAGCCATAATGAAGTGGCGTCCTTTCGTCAAAAGTTCTGCGTAAATTGCGAGTATAGACGTTTCTTGCTGGTGGCTAAAATAGTCTCAAAAGAGGTCTATTTTTCTTTGAGCCAGGTTAATGTGGCCGCATTTAGGAGTACGATTTTGTCGTTAATCGTGCATACTGTGCGCTTTTTTGTGGGCCAAGGGACTAAGCACACATTTCATATTTCAACGAAAGACTAGTCTATGAGCACTGATAATAAGCAATCGTTGCCCGCGATTACCCTCGCGGCGATTGGAGTTGTCTACGGCGATATTGGTACCAGCCCGTTATATACACTTCGTGAATGTTTGTCCGGCCAGTTTGGTTTTGGCGTTGAACGCGATGCCGTGTTTGGCTTTTTATCGCTGATCTTCTGGCTGCTAATCTTTGTGGTTTCCATTAAATATCTCACCTTCGTGATGCGGGCAGATAACGCCGGGGAAGGGGGCATTCTGACGTTGATGTCGCTTGCCGGGCGCAATACGTCGGCGCGAACCACATCAATGCTGGTGATTATGGGATTAATCGGCGGCAGCTTTTTCTATGGTGAAGTCGTCATTACACCCGCTATTTCGGTGATGTCTGCCATTGAAGGTCTGGAAATCGTCGCCCCGCAGCTGGATACCTGGATAGTTCCCCTCTCAATCATCGTTCTCACTTTACTATTTATGATTCAAAAACATGGCACGGCTATGGTCGGTAAGCTGTTTGCGCCGATCATGCTGACCTGGTTTTTGATTCTGGCAGTACTGGGGTTACGTAGCATTATTGCTAACCCGGAAGTGCTGCATGCGCTGAATCCGATGTGGGCGGTGCATTTCTTCCTTGAATATAAAACGGTTTCGTTTATTGCGTTAGGGGCAGTGGTGCTGTCGATTACCGGTGTCGAGGCGCTGTACGCTGATATGGGGCACTTTGGTAAGTTCCCGATTCGCCTGGCGTGGTTCACCGTCGTATTGCCTTCATTAACTCTTAATTACTTTGGCCAGGGCGCTCTGTTGTTAAAGAACCCGGAAGCGATTAAGAACCCGTTCTTCCTGTTGGCACCGGACTGGGCGCTGATCCCGCTGCTGATCATCGCCGCACTGGCGACGGTAATTGCCTCGCAGGCAGTTATCTCTGGCGTCTTCTCATTGACGCGTCAGGCCGTACGTCTGGGATATTTGTCGCCGATGCGCATTATTCACACCTCCGAAATGGAGTCTGGGCAAATCTATATTCCGTTTGTGAACTGGATGCTCTATGTCGCGGTCGTGATTGTGATTGTCAGCTTTGAGCACTCCAGCAACCTGGCGGCGGCGTACGGGATTGCGGTGACCGGAACCATGGTACTGACGTCTATTCTCTCGACTACCGTGGCACGTCAGAACTGGCACTGGAATAAGTATTTTGTTGCGCTGATCCTGATTGCTTTCCTTTGTGTCGATATTCCATTGTTCACCGCTAACCTTGATAAACTGCTCTCCGGCGGCTGGTTGCCATTGAGCCTCGGTACGGTGATGTTTATCGTGATGACCACCTGGAAGAGCGAGCGTTTCCGCTTGCTGCGGCGGATGCATGAACATGGCAACTCTCTGGAGGCGATGATTGCTTCGCTGGAGAAATCACCGCCCGTTCGCGTGCCTGGGACCGCGGTGTATATGTCACGTGCAATCAACGTCATTCCCTTTGCGCTGATGCATAACCTTAAACATAACAAGGTATTGCATGAGCGGGTGATTCTGTTAACTCTGCGCACCGAAGACGCGCCTTATGTCCATAACGTCCGTCGGGTACAGATTGAACAACTGTCGCCCACTTTCTGGCGCGTGGTGGCAAGTTATGGTTGGCGAGAAACGCCAAACGTGGAAGAAGTATTCCACCGCTGCGGTCTGGAAGGATTAAGTTGCCGGATGATGGAAACCTCCTTCTTTATGTCGCATGAGTCGTTGATCCTCGGCAAACGCCCGTGGTATTTGCGTCTGCGCGGCAAGCTGTACTTGCTGCTGCAACGTAATGCGCTGCGCGCACCGGATCAATTTGAAATCCCGCCAAACAGGGTTATCGAACTGGGTACTCAGGTCGAAATTTAACGCCAGACGCCTCCTTTCTCCATAAGGGGGCGTTTTTGTTTTCATGGTTAATCACCATGTAAAACGTTTCGATGTTGATCACATTTCCGTAACGTCACGATGGTTTTCCCAACTCAGTCAGGATTAAACTGCGGGTCAGCGAAACGTTTCGCTGATGGAGAAAAAAATGAAAAAAGGCACCGTTCTTAATTCTGATATTTCTTCGGTGATCTCCCGTCTGGGACATACCGATACGTTGGTGGTGTGTGATGCTGGTTTACCCATCCCCAAAAGTACAACGCGTATCGATATGGCATTAACCCAAGGGGTACCTTCTTTTATGCAGGTGCTGGGCGTCGTCACAAATGAAATGCAGGTCGAGGCTGCCATTATCGCGGAAGAGATCAAACAACATAATCCGCAACTCCACGAAACGTTGCTCACTCACCTTGAGCAGCTGCAAAAACACCAGGGAAATACCATTGAAATTCGTTACACCACGCATGAACAATTCAAACAACAAACCGCAGACAGTCAGGCGGTAATTCGCAGCGGAGAATGTTCTCCGTATGCGAATATCATTCTCTGTGCTGGCGTGACGTTCTGAGGCCGTCATGGAAGCATTACTTCAGCTTAAAGGCATCGATAAAGCCTTCCCGGGCGTAAAAGCCCTCTCGGGCGCAGCGTTAAATGTCTATCCTGGCCGCGTGATGGCGCTGGTGGGCGAAAACGGCGCGGGTAAATCCACCATGATGAAAGTGCTTACTGGTATCTATACTCGCGATGCCGGTACGCTTTTATGGCTGGGGAAAGAAACGACGTTTACCGGACCGAAATCATCCCAGGAAGCCGGGATTGGGATTATCCATCAGGAACTGAACCTGATCCCACAGTTGACCATTGCCGAAAATATTTTCCTCGGCCGTGAGTTTGTTAATCGCTTTGGCAAAATTGACTGGAAAACCATGTATGCCGAAGCGGATAAATTGCTGGCTAAACTTAACCTGCGCTTTAAAAGCGACAAGCTGGTGGGCGATCTTTCCATCGGTGACCAGCAAATGGTTGAAATTGCCAAAGTGCTGAGCTTTGAGTCGAAAGTCATCATTATGGATGAACCGACCGATGCACTGACCGATACCGAAACCGAATCCTTGTTCCGCGTCATCCGCGAGCTGAAATCGCAAGGCCGCGGTATTGTCTATATTTCCCACCGCATGAAAGAAATCTTCGAGATTTGCGATGACGTTACCGTTTTTCGTGATGGGCAATTTATTGCTGAGCGCGAAGTGGCATCACTGACCGAAGATTCGCTGATTGAGATGATGGTGGGCCGCAAGCTGGAAGATCAATATCCGCACCTGGACAAAGCGCCGGGAGATATCCGCCTGAAAGTCGATAATCTCTGCGGACCTGGCGTTAACGATGTCTCTTTTACTTTACGCAAAGGCGAAATTCTTGGCGTCTCTGGTTTGATGGGCGCAGGTCGTACCGAACTGATGAAAGTGCTCTACGGCGCACTGCCGCGCACCAGCGGTTACGTCACCCTGGATGGGCATGAAGTCGTTACCCGTTCACCGCAGGATGGCCTGGCAAACGGCATTGTGTATATCTCCGAAGACCGCAAACGTGACGGTTTAGTGCTGGGTATGTCAGTCAAAGAGAATATGTCGCTGACTGCGCTGCGTTACTTTAGCCGTACTGGCGGCAGTTTGAAGCATGCCGATGAACAGCAGGCAGTGAGTGATTTTATTCGTCTGTTTAATGTGAAAACGCCGTCGATGGAACAGGCAATTGGTCTGCTTTCCGGTGGCAATCAGCAAAAAGTGGCGATTGCCCGTGGTCTGATGACACGCCCCAAAGTGTTGATCCTCGATGAGCCTACCCGTGGCGTAGATGTTGGTGCGAAAAAAGAGATCTATCAACTGATTAACCAGTTCAAAGCCGATGGCTTGAGCATCATTCTGGTGTCATCGGAGATGCCAGAAGTATTAGGCATGAGCGATCGCATCATCGTCATGCATGAAGGGCATCTCAGCGGGGAATTTACTCGTGAGCAGGCCACCCAGGAAGTGTTAATGGCTGCCGCTGTGGGCAAGCTTAATCGCGTGAATCAGGAGTAAAAAAATGACAACCCAGACTGTCTCTGGTCGCCGTTATTTCACGAAAGCGTGGCTGATGGAGCAGAAATCGCTTATCGCTCTGCTGGTGCTGATCGCGATTGTCTCGACGTTAAGCCCGAACTTTTTCACCATCAATAACTTATTCAATATTCTCCAGCAAACCTCGGTGAATGCCATTATGGCGGTCGGGATGACGCTGGTGATCCTGACGTCGGGCATCGACTTGTCGGTAGGTTCTCTATTGGCGCTGACTGGCGCAGTGGCTGCATCTATCGTCGGCATTGAAGTCAATGCGCTGGTGGCTGTCGCTGCCGCTCTCGCGTTAGGTGCCGCTATTGGTGCGGTAACCGGGGTGATTGTAGCGAAAGGTCGTGTCCAGGCGTTTATCGCTACGCTGGTTATGATGCTTTTACTGCGCGGCGTGACCATGGTTTATACCAACGGGAGCCCAGTGAATACCGGCTTTACTGAGAACGCCGATCTGTTCGGCTGGTTTGGTATTGGTCGCCCGTTGGGCGTACCAACGCCAGTCTGGATCATGGGAATTGTGTTCCTCGCGGCCTGGTATATGCTGCATCACACACGTTTGGGGCGTTACATCTACGCGCTGGGCGGCAACGAAGCGGCTACACGTCTTTCTGGTATCAACGTCAATAAAATCAAAATCATCGTCTATTCTCTTTGTGGTCTGCTGGCATCGCTGGCCGGGATCATTGAAGTGGCGCGTCTCTCCTCCGCACAACCCACGGCGGGGACTGGCTATGAGCTGGATGCCATTGCTGCGGTGGTTCTGGGCGGTACGAGTCTGGCGGGCGGAAAAGGTCGCATTGTTGGGACGTTGATCGGCGCATTAATTCTTGGCTTCCTTAATAATGGATTGAATTTGTTAGGTGTTTCCTCCTATTACCAGATGATCGTCAAAGCGGTGGTGATTTTGCTGGCGGTGCTGGTAGACAACAAAAAACAGTAATAACGACTACAGGACATCTTGAATATGAACATGAAAAAACTGGCTACCCTGGTTTCCGCTGTTGCGCTAAGCGCCACCGTCAGTGCGAATGCGATGGCAAAAGACACCATCGCGCTGGTGGTTTCCACGCTTAACAACCCGTTCTTTGTATCGCTGAAAGATGGCGCGCAGAAAGAGGCGGATAAACTCGGCTATAACCTGGTGGTGCTGGACTCCCAGAATAACCCGGCGAAAGAGCTGGCGAACGTGCAGGACTTAACCGTTCGCGGCACCAAAATTCTGCTAATTAACCCGACCGACTCCGACGCAGTGGGTAATGCTGTGAAGATGGCTAACCAAGCGAACATCCCGGTTATCACTCTTGACCGCCAGGCCACGAAAGGTGAAGTGGTGAGCCACATTGCTTCTGATAACGTACTGGGCGGCAAAATCGCGGGTGATTATATCGCGAAGAAAGCGGGTGAAGGTGCCAAAGTTATCGAGCTGCAAGGCATTGCCGGTACCTCCGCAGCTCGTGAGCGTGGCGAAGGTTTCCAGCAGGCCGTTGCTGCTCACAAGTTTAATGTTCTTGCCAGCCAGCCAGCGGACTTTGACCGCACTAAAGGTTTGAACGTAATGCAGAACCTGTTGACCGCTCATCCGGATGTTCAGGCTGTGTTCGCGCAGAATGATGAAATGGCGCTGGGCGCGCTGCGCGCACTGCAAACTGCTGGTAAATCGGATGTGATGGTCGTCGGATTTGACGGTACACCGGATGGCGAAAAAGCGGTGAATGATGGCAAACTAGCAGCGACTATCGCTCAGCTACCCGATCAGATTGGCGCGAAAGGCGTCGAAACCGCCGATAAAGTGCTGAAAGGCGAGAAAGTTCAGGCTAAGTATCCGGTTGATCTGAAACTGGTTGTTAAGCAGTAGTTTTAATCAGGTTGTATGACCTGATGGTGACATAAATACGTCATCGACAGATGAACGTGTAAAATAAAGAAAAGCAGGGCACGCGCCACCCTAACACGGTGGCGCATTTTATGGACATCCCGAATATGCAAAACGCAGGCAGCCTCGTTGTTCTTGGCAGCATTAATGCTGACCACATTCTTAATCTTCAATCTTTTCCTACTCCAGGCGAAACCGTAACCGGTAACCACTATCAGGTTGCATTTGGCGGCAAAGGCGCGAATCAGGCTGTGGCTGCAGGGCGTAGCGGTGCGAATATCGCGTTTATTGCCTGTACGGGTGATGACAGCATTGGTGAAAGCGTTCGCCAGCAGCTCGCCACTGATAACATCGATATTTCTCCGGTGAGCGTGATCAAAGGCGAATCAACAGGTGTGGCGCTGATTTTTGTTAATGGCGAAGGTGAGAATGTCATTGGTATTCATGCCGGCGCTAACGCAGCCCTTTCCCCTGCGCTGGTGGAGGCGCAACGTGAGCGTATTGCTAACGCATCGGCATTATTAATGCAGCTGGAATCACCACTCGAAAGTGTGATGGCAGCGGCGAAAATCGCCCATCAAAATAAGACTATCGTTGCGCTTAACCCGGCTCCGGCTCGCGAACTTCCTGACGAACTGCTGGCACTGGTGGACATTATTACGCCAAACGAAACGGAAGCAGAAAAGCTCACCGGTATTCGCGTTGAAAATGATGAAGATGCAGCGAAAGCGGCGCAGGTACTGCATGAAAAAGGTATCCGTACTGTACTGATTACTTTAGGAAGTCGTGGTGTATGGGCTAGCGTGAATGGTGAAGGTCAGCGCGTTCCTGGATTCCGGGTGCAGGCTGTCGATACCATTGCTGCCGGAGATACTTTTAACGGCGCGTTAATCACGGCGTTGCTGGAAGAAAAAACATTGCCAGAGGCGATTCGTTTTGCCCATGCCGCCGCTGCGATTGCCGTAACACGTAAAGGCGCACAACCTTCCGTACCGTGGCGTGAAGAGATCGACGCATTTTTAGACAGGCAGAGGTGACGCTTGGCTACAATGAAAGATGTTGCCCGCCTGGCGGGCGTTTCTACCTCAACAGTTTCTCACGTTATCAATAAAGATCGCTTCGTCAGTGAAGCGATTACCGCCAAAGTTGAAGCGGCGATTAAAGAACTCAATTACGCGCCATCAGCTCTGGCGCGTAGCCTCAAGCTCAATCAGACTCGAACCATTGGCATGTTGATTACTGCCAGTACCAATCCTTTTTATTCTGAACTGGTGCGTGGCGTTGAACGCAGCTGCTTCGAACGCGGTTATAGTCTTGTCCTTTGCAATACCGAAGGCGATGAACAGCGGATGAATCGCAATCTGGAAACGCTGATGCAAAAACGCGTTGATGGCTTGCTGTTACTGTGCACCGAAACGCATCAGCCTTCGCGTGAAATCATGCAACGTTATCCGACAGTGCCTACCGTGATGATGGACTGGGCACCGTTCGATGGCGACAGCGATCTTATACAGGATAACTCGTTGCTGGGCGGAGACTTAGCAACGCAATATCTGATCGATAAAGGTCATACCCGTATCGCCTGTATTACCGGCCCGCTGGATAAAACTCCGGCGCGCCTGCGGTTGGAAGGTTATCGGGCGGCGATGAAACGTGCGGGTCTCAACATTCCTGATGGCTATGAAGTCACTGGTGATTTTGAATTTAACGGCGGGTTTGACGCTATGCGCCAACTGTTATCACATCCGCTGCGTCCTCAGGCCGTCTTTACCGGAAATGACGCTATGGCTGTTGGCGTTTACCAGGCGCTATATCAGGCAGAGTTACAGGTTCCGCAGGATATCGCGGTGATTGGCTATGACGATATCGAACTGGCAAGCTTTATGACGCCACCATTAACCACTATCCATCAACCGAAAGATGAACTGGGGGAGCTGGCGATTGATGTACTCATCCATCGGATAACCCAGCCGACCCTTCAGCAACAACGATTACAACTTACTCCGATTCTGATGGAACGCGGTTCGGCTTAGATTTACGCTGTCTTTTGATCAAATTATTACCATCGGTTGTTTTCAGAAGCATGAACATTGCTGCTGAAGCAACAGTAATAATGCCCATTGTGATAAACGTATAGTGGAATTGTTCGACAGTCGTTGTGCCTTCCATCCCTTCATAAACACGAAGGACGGCCGCACTTACAGCAACGCCTAAACTGATAGACAGTTGCTGCGTGACCGCCAGAACACTGTTACCGCTGCTGGCGTTGTCATCGGTCAGATCGGCAAGTGTGATGGTATTCATCGCGGTAAATTGCGTCGACATAGCCATCCCTAATATAAATAACGGCAAGATCAGCATCCATATCGCCATTGCTGGTGATTGCAAAGAGAACTGAGCGATCATTAGCCCAATAATTACCGTGATCCCCACTAACGTATGGCGATAGCCCAGACGACGTAAGACTTGGGTAACCATCGATTTTGCAATAATGGAACCTAACGCTGTCGGTGCCATCATACAGCCGGCAATAAACGCCTGATAACCAAATCCTACCTGTAACATCAATGGCATAAGGAACGGTACACAGCCGGTCCCCAGACGGGTTGCAATATTGCCTACTATACCGATCGAGAAAGTGCGGGTTTTAAATAAATCTAATGAAATTAATGGGTTTAGCGTGCGTCGTGCATGGAGAATATAGATAAGCAGTAACCCGATGCTGGTGACAATTACCGTCAAGGCAATCCAACTGGCGACAATCTTTTCACCGAATAGCTCTATTCCGCTTGAGAAGAGAACAAGGCTGAGGCCAAACAGCAAAAAGCCAGTGATATCGAATCTGCGTCGTGCGGTGGTGAAATTGGGCATATGTTTGCGCGCGTAAAGAAGGCCGGCAATACCTATGGGGATATTGATTAAAAATATCCAGTGCCAGGTTGCCCAGGTGACCAGCACGCCGCCAAGTACGGGGCCTAAAATTGGCCCCACCAGACCCGGCATGGCGACAAAATTCAATACAGGAAGAAGCTCATTACGAGGATAAGCACGCAGTAAGGCCAGCCGAGCAACAGGCATCATCATTGCGCCACCTATCCCCTGAATAACCCGGAAGACAACCAGCTGTGGTAGCGAGTTAGAAAGTGCGCAGGCCAGAGAACCCAATGTGAACAGACTCACGGCAAGGGTAAATATGCGACGCGTACCGAAGCGATCGGCTAGCCATCCGCTTACCGGAATAAGCATCGCCACCGTCAGCGTGTAACTGATGATGGCTGATTGCATCGCGAGAGGAGAACGATTAAGACTATGAGCGATTGCGGGTAAGGCGGTATTCAGAATAGTGGCATCAAGTGCCTGCATGAAGAAGGCCATCGCCGCGATCCACGGCAAACCCGCCATACTGCGCTTCTTTTTATCGCTCATTCAATGTCCTGTTATCGGGGTGTCACTTATCAGGTGAGCGTAGCAGCGCCTGACAAGCTTTAAATGCCGCGTCGCCATCGCTTTGGATAATCGCATCAACAATCGCCTGGTGCAGATCCAGCTTTATCACTGTGTCGCTGGTAATTGACGTGAAGTAAGTGTGATAAACCGAATGGAAGAGCGAGGCGAATGAGGTCAAAAACGGATTGGCGCTCATTTCATAGATATGCTCATGCCAGGCCATATCGACCTCAATCCAGCGTTCACGGCGAAAGTTCTCTTTTAATGCCACCATTTCGGCCATTAACGTATTGAGATGCGCCTTCTGTTCCGCGGTGCCAACCGTTGCAGCCAGTAGGCAAGCTTGCGGCTCCAGACAGATACGCATAACCAGAAAGTGATCGATGACCTGATGAAAGTTCTCTTCTGTCATCCACCAGGTAAGCAATTCCTGATCAAGAAAATTCCAGTTTGATTGTGGCATGACCCGGGTACCAATTCGTGGTCGCGGTAAAACCATCCCTTTTGCCGTTAACGTTTTAACCGCTTCGCGTACCGCTGTACGACTCACTCCAAATTGCTCGCCCAGCTCAATCTCACCAGGCAAAATGGTGCCGGGTTCATATTCACCTTTTAAGATCCGTTGCGCCAGCTTCTCAGCCAGAACATACGAAAGGTTTTTCTGTGCAGCTAACTGTTGTGCGCTTAAAGGCATTACTAATCTTCCTTTTTCTTTTTATTCCTCCTTAGTATGCCACCAGGAAGTGTGATTACGGTTGCAAAAACGGCAAATTGCTTGTTTTATGGCACATTAACGGGGCTTTTGCTGAAAAAATGCGCGGTCGGAAAATTATTTTAAATTTCCTCTTGTCAGGCCGGAATAACTCCCTATAATGCGCCACCACTGACACGGAACAACGGCAAACACGCCGCCGGGTCAGCGAGATTCTCCTGAGAATCTCGACAGAGAAAAGCAAAAAAATGCTTGACTCTGAAGCGGGAAAGCGTATTATGCACACCCCGCGCCGCTGAGAAAAAGCGAAGCGGAACTGCTCTTTAACAATTTATCAGACAATCTGTGTGGGCACTCGAAGATACGGATTCTTAACGTCGCAAGACGAAAAATGAATACCAAGTCTCAAGAGTGAACACGTAATTCATTACGAAGTTTAATTCTTTGAGCATCAAACTTTTAAATTGAAGAGTTTGATCATGGCTCAGATTGAACGCTGGCGGCAGGCCTAACACATGCAAGTCGAACGGTAACAGGAATCAGCTTGCTGATTTGCTGACGAGTGGCGGACGGGTGAGTAATGTCTGGGAAACTGCCTGATGGAGGGGGATAACTACTGGAAACGGTAGCTAATACCGCATAATGTCGCAAGACCAAAGAGGGGGACCTTCGGGCCTCTTGCCATCGGATGTGCCCAGATGGGATTAGCTAGTAGGTGGGGTAACGGCTCACCTAGGCGACGATCCCTAGCTGGTCTGAGAGGATGACCAGCCACACTGGAACTGAGACACGGTCCAGACTCCTACGGGAGGCAGCAGTGGGGAATATTGCACAATGGGCGCAAGCCTGATGCAGCCATGCCGCGTGTATGAAGAAGGCCTTCGGGTTGTAAAGTACTTTCAGCGGGGAGGAAGGGAGTAAAGTTAATACCTTTGCTCATTGACGTTACCCGCAGAAGAAGCACCGGCTAACTCCGTGCCAGCAGCCGCGGTAATACGGAGGGTGCAAGCGTTAATCGGAATTACTGGGCGTAAAGCGCACGCAGGCGGTTTGTTAAGTCAGATGTGAAATCCCCGGGCTCAACCTGGGAACTGCATCTGATACTGGCAAGCTTGAGTCTCGTAGAGGGGGGTAGAATTCCAGGTGTAGCGGTGAAATGCGTAGAGATCTGGAGGAATACCGGTGGCGAAGGCGGCCCCCTGGACGAAGACTGACGCTCAGGTGCGAAAGCGTGGGGAGCAAACAGGATTAGATACCCTGGTAGTCCACGCCGTAAACGATGTCGACTTGGAGGTTGTGCCCTTGAGGCGTGGCTTCCGGAGCTAACGCGTTAAGTCGACCGCCTGGGGAGTACGGCCGCAAGGTTAAAACTCAAATGAATTGACGGGGGCCCGCACAAGCGGTGGAGCATGTGGTTTAATTCGATGCAACGCGAAGAACCTTACCTGGTCTTGACATCCACGGAAGTTTTCAGAGATGAGAATGTGCCTTCGGGAACCGTGAGACAGGTGCTGCATGGCTGTCGTCAGCTCGTGTTGTGAAATGTTGGGTTAAGTCCCGCAACGAGCGCAACCCTTATCCTTTGTTGCCAGCGGTCCGGCCGGGAACTCAAAGGAGACTGCCAGTGATAAACTGGAGGAAGGTGGGGATGACGTCAAGTCATCATGGCCCTTACGACCAGGGCTACACACGTGCTACAATGGCGCATACAAAGAGAAGCGACCTCGCGAGAGCAAGCGGACCTCATAAAGTGCGTCGTAGTCCGGATTGGAGTCTGCAACTCGACTCCATGAAGTCGGAATCGCTAGTAATCGTGGATCAGAATGCCACGGTGAATACGTTCCCGGGCCTTGTACACACCGCCCGTCACACCATGGGAGTGGGTTGCAAAAGAAGTAGGTAGCTTAACCTTCGGGAGGGCGCTTACCACTTTGTGATTCATGACTGGGGTGAAGTCGTAACAAGGTAACCGTAGGGGAACCTGCGGTTGGATCACCTCCTTACCTTAAAGAACTGTGCTTTGCAGTGCTCACACAGATTGTCTGATAGAAAGTGAAAAGCAAGGCGTCTTGCGAAGCAGACTGATACGTCCCCTTCGTCTAGAGGCCCAGGACACCGCCCTTTCACGGCGGTAACAGGGGTTCGAATCCCCTAGGGGACGCCACTTGCTGGTTTGTGAGTGAAAGTCACCGACCTCAGTATCGTTAAAGATGACTTACGAGTCATGTTTAAGATATTTGCTCTTTAAAAATCTGGATCAAGCTGAAAATTGAAACACTGAACAAAGAAAGTTGTTCGTGAGTCTCTCAAATTTTCGCAACACGATGATGAATCGCAAGAAACATCTTCGGGTTGTGAGGTTAAGCGACTAAGCGTACACGGTGGATGCCCTGGCAGTCAGAGGCGATGAAGGACGTGCTAATCTGCGATAAGCGTCGGTAAGGTGATATGAACCGTTATAACCGGCGATTTCCGAATGGGGAAACCCAGTGCAATTCGTTGCACTATCATTACGTGAATACATAGCGTAATGAAGCGAACCGGGGGAACTGAAACATCTAAGTACCCCGAGGAAAAGAAATCAACCGAGATTCCCCCAGTAGCGGCGAGCGAACGGGGAGGAGCCCAGAGCCTGAATCAGTGTGTGTGTTAGTGGAAGCGTCTGGAAAGGCGCGCGATACAGGGTGACAGCCCCGTACACAAAAATGCACATGCTGTGAGCTCGATGAGTAGGGCGGGACACGTGGTATCCTGTCTGAATATGGGGGGACCATCCTCCAAGGCTAAATACTCCTGACTGACCGATAGTGAACCAGTACCGTGAGGGAAAGGCGAAAAGAACCCCGGTGAGGGGAGTGAAAAAGAACCTGAAACCGTGTACGTACAAGCAGTGGGAGCACGCTTCGGCGTGTGACTGCGTACCTTTTGTATAATGGGTCAGCGACTTATATTCTGTAGCAAGGTTAACCGAATAGGGGAGCCGAAGGGAAACCGAGTCTTAACTGGGCGTTAAGTTGCAGGGTATAGACCCGAAACCCGGTGATCTAGCCATGGGCAGGTTGAAGGTTGGGTAACACTAACTGGAGGACCGAACCGACTAATGTTGAAAAATTAGCGGATGACTTGTGGCTGGGGGTGAAAGGCCAATCAAACCGGGAGATAGCTGGTTCTCCCCGAAAGCTATTTAGGTAGCGCCTCGTGAATTCATCTCCGGGGGTAGAGCACTGTTTCGGCAAGGGGGTCATCCCGACTTACCAACCCGATGCAAACTGCGAATACCGGAGAATGTTATCACGGGAGACACACGGCGGGTGCTAACGTCCGTCGTGAAGAGGGAAACAACCCAGACCGCCAGCTAAGGTCCCAAAGTCATGGTTAAGTGGGAAACGATGTGGGAAGGCCCAGACAGCCAGGATGTTGGCTTAGAAGCAGCCATCATTTAAAGAAAGCGTAATAGCTCACTGGTCGAGTCGGCCTGCGCGGAAGATGTAACGGGGCTAAACCATGCACCGAAGCTGCGGCAGCGACACTATGTGTTGTTGGGTAGGGGAGCGTTCTGTAAGCCTGTGAAGGTGTGCTGTGAGGTATGCTGGAGGTATCAGAAGTGCGAATGCTGACATAAGTAACGATAAAGCGGGTGAAAAGCCCGCTCGCCGGAAGACCAAGGGTTCCTGTCCAACGTTAATCGGGGCAGGGTGAGTCGACCCCTAAGGCGAGGCCGAAAGGCGTAGTCGATGGGAAACAGGTTAATATTCCTGTACTTGGTGTTACTGCGAAGGGGGGACGGAGAAGGCTATGTTGGCCGGGCGACGGTTGTCCCGGTTTAAGCGTGTAGGCTGGTTTTCCAGGCAAATCCGGAAAATCAAGGCTGAGGCGTGATGACGAGGCACTACGGTGCTGAAGCAACAAATGCCCTGCTTCCAGGAAAAGCCTCTAAGCATCAGGTAACATCAAATCGTACCCCAAACCGACACAGGTGGTCAGGTAGAGAATACCAAGGCGCTTGAGAGAACTCGGGTGAAGGAACTAGGCAAAATGGTGCCGTAACTTCGGGAGAAGGCACGCTGATATGTAGGTGAAGCGACTTGCTCGTGGAGCTGAAATCAGTCGAAGATACCAGCTGGCTGCAACTGTTTATTAAAAACACAGCACTGTGCAAACACGAAAGTGGACGTATACGGTGTGACGCCTGCCCGGTGCCGGAAGGTTAATTGATGGGGTTAGCGGTAACGCGAAGCTCTTGATCGAAGCCCCGGTAAACGGCGGCCGTAACTATAACGGTCCTAAGGTAGCGAAATTCCTTGTCGGGTAAGTTCCGACCTGCACGAATGGCGTAATGATGGCCAGGCTGTCTCCACCCGAGACTCAGTGAAATTGAACTCGCTGTGAAGATGCAGTGTACCCGCGGCAAGACGGAAAGACCCCGTGAACCTTTACTATAGCTTGACACTGAACATTGAGCCTTGATGTGTAGGATAGGTGGGAGGCTTTGAAGTGTGGACGCCAGTCTGCATGGAGCCGACCTTGAAATACCACCCTTTAATGTTTGATGTTCTAACGTTGGCCCGTAATCCGGGTTGCGGACAGTGTCTGGTGGGTAGTTTGACTGGGGCGGTCTCCTCCTAAAGAGTAACGGAGGAGCACGAAGGTTGGCTAATCCTGGTCGGACATCAGGAGGTTAGTGCAATGGCATAAGCCAGCTTGACTGCGAGCGTGACGGCGCGAGCAGGTGCGAAAGCAGGTCATAGTGATCCGGTGGTTCTGAATGGAAGGGCCATCGCTCAACGGATAAAAGGTACTCCGGGGATAACAGGCTGATACCGCCCAAGAGTTCATATCGACGGCGGTGTTTGGCACCTCGATGTCGGCTCATCACATCCTGGGGCTGAAGTAGGTCCCAAGGGTATGGCTGTTCGCCATTTAAAGTGGTACGCGAGCTGGGTTTAGAACGTCGTGAGACAGTTCGGTCCCTATCTGCCGTGGGCGCTGGAGAACTGAGGGGGGCTGCTCCTAGTACGAGAGGACCGGAGTGGACGCATCACTGGTGTTCGGGTTGTCATGCCAATGGCACTGCCCGGTAGCTAAATGCGGAAGAGATAAGTGCTGAAAGCATCTAAGCACGAAACTTGCCCCGAGATGAGTTCTCCCTGACTCCTTGAGAGTCCTGAAGGAACGTTGAAGACGACGACGTTGATAGGCCGGGTGTGTAAGCGCAGCGATGCGTTGAGCTAACCGGTACTAATGAACCGTGAGGCTTAACCTTACAACGCCGAAGGTGTTTTGGCGGATTGAGAGAAGATTTTCAGCCTGATACAGATTAAATCAGAACGCAGAAGCGGTCTGATGAAACAGAATTTGCCTGGCGGCCTTAGCGCGGTGGTCCCACCTGACCCCATGCCGAACTCAGAAGTGAAACGCCGTAGCGCCGATGGTAGTGTGGGGTCTCCCCATGCGAGAGTAGGGAACTGCCAGGCATCAAATTAAGCAGTAAGCCGGTCATAAAACCGGTGGTTGTAAAAGAATTCGGTGGAGCGGTAGTTCAGTCGGTTAGAATACCTGCCTGTCACGCAGGGGGTCGCGGGTTCGAGTCCCGTCCGTTCCGCCACCCTAATTAGGGGCGTAGTTCAATTGGTAGAGCACCGGTCTCCAAAACCGGGTGTTGGGAGTTCGAGTCTCTCCGCCCCTGCCAGAAATCATCCTTAGCGAAAGCTAAGGATTTTTTTTATCTGTACCAACCCTCTCCGAAGTAAATCCTTCCACCGGCATCCTTGCCAGTCATTTTGATTAATACACTTCATCCAGCACGTTAATTTTCAATAGATCACGAATCAACGCATTTTTATCGCTATTTTGCAGCCATATAGCATAAAGCGGCCGTGAAAGTGTTGTGCTATCGACAACGGTATGCAGACCGCCTTTTTTACGCGCCCAGCTGACTGGTAGCCAGGTGCAACCATTAAGCATCGCAATCTGTTGCTGTGCCAGTTCAGCTGAACTCGTTGTCAGAATGGGAACTTCGTCAGCACCGATCAAACCTGCCTCATGCTGTTGAAAATCTGGCCCCCACTCTAATCGCAGATAGTTTAGATCTCCCTTTAGTTTAGAAGGGGCACTGGTATAAAGCGCTAAAGTGAAATACCCCAACAACTGACTGCTAAATTCGTCCATTTTGGGTGCTTCAGTAGTAATAAGAAGATCAAGCTGGCGTTCATGCAGCTGTTTTACCAGAGACTGCCGTTGGGCAATTCGCGCTTCGAACTGTAAACCTGTATGGGCATCCTGATTTTGATACAAGCGTCCCAGCCACTGATTAAGCATACATTCCCACAACGAGGCGCTGGCACCGATAGAAAACTCGTTATGTCGTGAGGTATGCGCCACCTCCTTACGGGCGGCCTGCCAGGTGCTCATGAGCGTTTCTGCGTAAGGCAGTAGTTTTTCACCGGCAGCGGTTAAACGGATATTGTTTCTGTGGCGGGTGAAAAGGTTCACACCCAGTTGATTTTCCAGTTGTCTGATTCGAAAGCTCACTGCTGACTGGGTCAGATAGAGCGATTCAGCTGCTCGACCAAAGTGACGCGTTCGGCTAACTTCCAGGAAAGTTTTTAACAATTCCGTATCCACAGTGCTCTCCGCAAAATTATTTGTCGTTATGATTTAAATGTTTTGTTTTACACTCTGTCAAGCGTAACTAATACTCCGCGCCATAACTAGCTCGGTCAAAGAATTAGGAGCGTGCAGGATGGCGGAAAGCTTTACGACGACTAATCGATATTTCGACAATAAACATTATCCACGTGGATTCTCTCGTCATGGTGATTTCACCATCAAAGAGGCACAACTGCTTGAGCGTCATGGTTATGCCTTCAATGAGCTGGATCTCGGCAAACGCGAGCCGGTTACCGAGGAAGAGAAACTCTTCGTAGCAGTATGCCGTGGCGAACGTGAGCCAGTGACAGAAGCAGAACGCGTGTGGTCCAAGTATATGACGCGTATCAAGCGTCCAAAACGTTTTCACACCCTTTCCGGCGGTAAACCGCAGGTTGAAGGTGCTGAAGACTACACCGATTCTGACGATTAATAAAAAGGGCGAAATGCCCTTTTTTTTATGTCAGTAGTTTTTGCAGATGGATGAGCAAACGGTCAATGGCACGATAGCTAACTGCCTCCTGCAAATGCTGACGTGTGATAATGTCGGACTGATCAATATCAGCAATGGTTCGTGCAACTTTCAGTAACCGCTGCCAGGCACGAATCGATAACCCCAGATGGATCAGCGTTTCTTCCAGCCACTGCGCATCTTCGCTCTCAAGCTTGCAGAATTGGCGTATTTCCGGACTATCCAGCCAGGCATTCAGTTTATTCTGCCGCTTAAATTGGCGCTCTCTGGCGGCCATTACGCATTGTTTAATGGTGGCGCTGCTTTCTCCCGGCACTACCGTTTTACTCAAAATGCCGGGTGGCGGTAATGGGATCTCCAGTGAGAGATCGAAGCGGTCGAGAAAGGGACCAGAGAGTCGGTTGAGATAACGCAGCGTTTGCTCTGGTGTGCAGCGGTTATGGTTTCCCTGATAATGTCCGGTAGGGCTGGGATTCATCGCCGCGACAAGCTGGAAACGGGCTGGATAGGTTATTTTTGCTCGCGTGCGTGAAAGATGGATCTGCCCGGATTCAATCGGCTCTCGCAAGGCATCCAGTGTACGCCGTTCAAATTCAGGTAGCTCATCAAGAAAAAGCACGCCGTTATGCGCCAGCGAAATTTCACCAGGCCCTGGAATTGCACCACCGCCCACCATCGCAGTTAACGACGCACTGTGATGCGGTGAGCGGAACGGGCGCTGCCGCCATTGTTTTTTTACTGATTCAGCATTTACCAGACTTAATATCGCAGCGCTCTCCAGTGCCTCTTCATTGCTTAAATCTGGCAACAGGCCATTAATACGGCTGGCGAGCATTGTTTTACCTGTTCCCGGCGGTCCAATCAGTAAAAGGTTGTGTCCGCCAGCGGCGGTAATTTCCAGTCCTCGCTTTCCTTGCTCCTGACCGACAACATCACTGAGATCATGTTGTAGCGCCCGGGATACTGCATCAGTTGGTTTCGGGCGTTCGAGAGCGTGCTTACCTTCCAGAAACGCACAGACAGCCTGCAGATGATCGGCTATCAGGCATCCTTCACCGTTAATTAGCCCCACTTCATCTTCGTTATCTTTCGCGACGATAATTTTTCTGCCCGACTTAATGGCTTCAGTTGCACTGGAGATTGCGCCGGGAACGCCACGTAGAGCGCCTGTAAGCGCCAGTTCTCCGACTAATTCATATTCATCTAACTTATTGGCTGTAAGCTGTTCTGAGGCCGCCAGCAACGCAATGGCGATAGGTAAATCATATCGTCCCCCTTCTTTCGGCAGATCGGCTGGAGCAAGGTTGATGGTGATTTTTTTCGCCGGATATTCATATCCGCTATTGATAATGGCGCTGCGCACGCGATCGCGAGCTTCTTTTACCGTTGTTTCTGGTAAGCCCACCATCGTTAAGCCGGGTAGACCTTTACTGATATGTACCTCAACAGTGATTGGGGGCGCATTTACTCCCAGGGCTGCGCGGGTATGAACAATTGACAGTGACATAAGCCCTCCTTGAGTCGCCATTATGTGCATAAGATATCGCTGCTGTAGCCCGCTAATTCGTGAATTTTAGTGGCTGATTCCTGTTTATTTGTGCAAGTGAAGTTGAGTTGTTCTGGCGGTGGAACGATGCTCGCAAAAATGCAGTGGACAAAGGATTAACTACGAGGAAGGGAACAACATTCATACTGAAATTGAATTTTTTTCACTCACTGTTTTCTTTTTAAAAAACAACAATTTCTATTGAAATTATTAAAGGCATCATAAAAATCGGCCAAAAAATATCTTGTGCTATTCGCAAAATCTATGGTAACTCTTTAGGCATTCCTTCGAACAAGATGCAAGAAAAGACAAAATGACAGCCCTTCTACGAGTGATTAGCCTGGTCGTGATTAGCGTGGTGGTGATTATTATCCCACCGTGCGGGGCTGCACTTGGACGAGGAAAGGCTTAGAGATCAAGCCTTAACGAACTAAGACCCCCGCACCGAAAGGTCCGGGGGTTTTTTTTGACCTTAAAAACATAACTGAGGAGCAGACAATGAATAACAGCACAAAATTCTGTTTCTCAAGATTCAGGACGGGGAACTAACTATGAATGGCGCACAGTGGGTGGTACATGCGTTGCGGGCACAGGGTGTGAACACCGTTTTCGGTTATCCGGGTGGCGCAATTATGCCGGTTTACGATGCATTGTATGACGGTGGCGTGGAACACTTGCTGTGCCGACACGAGCAAGGTGCAGCAATGGCGGCTATCGGTTATGCCCGTGCTACCGGCAAAACTGGCGTTTGCATCGCCACGTCTGGTCCTGGTGCAACCAACCTGATAACCGGGCTTGCGGACGCGCTGTTAGATTCCATCCCCGTTGTTGCTATCACCGGTCAGGTATCCGCACCGTTTATCGGCACTGACGCATTTCAGGAGGTGGATATTCTGGGGTTGTCGTTAGCCTGCACCAAGCACAGTTTCCTGGTGCAATCACTGGAAGAGTTACCGCGTATCATGGCCGAAGCGTTTGACGTCGCCAGCTCAGGTCGTCCCGGTCCGGTTTTGGTCGATATCCCAAAAGATATCCAGTTAGCCAGCGGCGATCTGGAACCCTGGTTCACCACCGTTGAAAACGAAGTGACTTTCCCACATGCCGAAGTCGAGCAAGCGCGCCAGATGTTGGCAAAAGCGCAAAAACCGATGCTGTACGTTGGCGGTGGCGTGGGTATGGCGCAGGCAGTTCCTGCATTACGAGAATTTCTCTCTGCCACAAAAATGCCTGCCACCTGCACGCTGAAAGGACTTGGCGCAGTTGATGCGGATTATCCGTACTATCTGGGCATGCTGGGGATGCACGGCACCAAAGCGGCGAACTTTGCGGTGCAGGAATGTGACTTGTTGATCGCCGTGGGTGCACGTTTTGATGACCGGGTAACTGGCAAACTGAACACCTTCGCACCACACGCCAGTGTTATCCATATGGATATCGACCCGGCAGAAATGAACAAGCTGCGTCAGGCGCATGTGGCATTGCAGGGTGATTTAAATGCTCTGTTACCGGCATTACGACAGCCGTTGAATATCAATGACTGGCAGCAACACTGCGCGCAGCTGCGTGATGAACATGCATGGCGTTACAACCATCCCGGTGATGCTATCTACGCGCCGTTGTTGTTAAAACAACTGTCGGATCGTAAACCTGAAGATTGTGTAGTAACCACAGATGTAGGGCAGCACCAGATGTGGGCCGCGCAGCACATCGTCCACACTCGCCCGGAAAATTTCATCACTTCAAGCGGATTAGGCACCATGGGGTTTGGTTTACCGGCAGCGGTTGGTGCGCAAGTTGCGCGACCGAACGATACCGTCGTCTGTATCTCCGGTGACGGCTCTTTCATGATGAATGTGCAAGAGCTGGGCACCGTAAAACGCAAGCAATTACCGTTGAAAATTGTCTTACTCGATAACCAACGGTTAGGGATGGTTCGACAATGGCAGCAACTGTTTTTCCAAGAACGATATAGCGAAACCACCCTTACCGATAATCCCGATTTCCTCATGTTAGCCAGCGCCTTCGGCATCCCTGGCCAACACATCACCCGTAAAGACCAGGTTGAAGCGGCACTCGACACCATGCTGAACAGTGATGGGCCATACCTGCTTCATGTCTCAATCGACGAACTTGAGAACGTCTGGCCGCTGGTGCCGCCTGGCGCCAGTAATTCAGAAATGTTGGAGAAATTATCATGATGCAACATCAGGTCAATGTATCGGCTCGCTTCAATCCGGAAACCTTAGAACGTGTTTTACGCGTGGTGCGTCATCGTGGTTTCCACGTCTGCTCAATGAATATGGCCGCCGCCAGCGATGCACAAAATATAAATATCGAATTGACCGTTGCCAGCCCACGGTCGGTCGACTTACTGTTTAGTCAGTTAAATAAACTGGTGGACGTCGCACACGTTGCCATCTGCCAGAGCACAACCACATCACAACAAATCCGCGCCTGAGCGCAAAAGGAATATAAAAATGACCACGAAGAAAGCTGATTACATTTGGTTCAATGGGGAAATGGTTCGCTGGGAAGACGCGAAGGTGCATGTGATGTCGCACGCGCTGCACTATGGTACCTCAGTTTTTGAAGGTATCCGTTGCTATGATTCGCACAAAGGACCAGTTGTATTCCGCCATCGTGAGCATATGCAGCGTCTGCATGACTCCGCCAAAATCTATCGCTTCCCGGTTTCGCAGAGCATTGATGAGCTGATGGAAGCGTGTCGTGACGTGATCCGCAAAAACAATCTCACCAGCGCCTATATCCGTCCGCTAATCTTCGTCGGTGATGTTGGCATGGGCGTAAACCCGCCAGCGGGATACTCAACCGACGTGATTATCGCCGCTTTCCCGTGGGGAGCGTATCTGGGTGCAGAAGCGCTGGAGCAGGGGATCGATGCAATGGTTTCCTCCTGGAACCGCGCAGCGCCAAACACCATCCCAACCGCGGCAAAAGCCGGTGGTAACTACCTCTCTTCTCTGCTGGTGGGTAGCGAAGCGCGCCGCCACGGTTATCAGGAAGGTATCGCGCTGGACGTGAATGGTTATATCTCTGAAGGTGCGGGCGAAAACCTGTTTGAAGTGAAAGACGGTGTGCTGTTTACCCCACCGTTCACCTCATCCGCGCTGCCGGGGATTACCCGTGACGCCATTATCAAACTGGCGAAAGAACTGGGAATTGAAGTGCGTGAGCAGGTGCTGTCGCGCGAATCACTGTACCTGGCGGATGAAGTGTTTATGTCTGGTACAGCGGCTGAAATCACGCCAGTGCGCAGTGTAGATGGTATCCAGGTAGGCGAAGGCCGTTGTGGCCCGGTTACCAAACGCATCCAGCAAGCCTTCTTCGGCCTCTTCACTGGTGAAACCGAAGATAAATGGGGCTGGTTAGATCAAGTTAATCAATAAATACAAAAAATGGGACGGCACGCACCGTCCCATTTACGAGACAGACACTGGGAGTAAATAAAGTATGCCTAAGTACCGTTCCGCCACCACCACTCATGGTCGTAATATGGCGGGTGCTCGTGCGCTGTGGCGCGCCACCGGAATGACCGACGCCGATTTCGGTAAGCCGATTATCGCGGTTGTGAACTCGTTCACCCAATTTGTACCGGGTCACGTTCATCTGCGCGATCTCGGTAAACTGGTCGCCGAACAAATTGAAGCGGCTGGCGGCGTTGCCAAAGAGTTCAATACCATTGCGGTGGATGATGGGATCGCTATGGGCCACGGGGGGATGCTTTATTCACTGCCATCTCGCGAACTGATCGCTGATTCCGTTGAGTATATGGTCAATGCCCACTGCGCCGACGCCATGGTCTGCATCTCTAACTGCGACAAAATCACCCCGGGGATGCTGATGGCCTCCCTGCGCCTGAATATTCCGGTGATCTTTGTTTCCGGCGGCCCGATGGAAGCCGGGAAGACCAAACTGTCCGATCAGATCATCAAGCTCGATCTGGTGGATGCGATGATCCAGGGCGCAGACCCGAAAGTCTCTGACTCGCAGAGCGAGCAGGTTGAACGTTCCGCCTGCCCGACCTGCGGTTCCTGCTCCGGGATGTTCACCGCTAACTCGATGAACTGCCTGACC
Organism: Escherichia coli; assembly: GCF_036503815.1. GTDB lineage: Bacteria > Pseudomonadota > Gammaproteobacteria > Enterobacterales > Enterobacteriaceae > Escherichia > Escherichia coli_F. The sequence continues at coordinate 4,915,409 of NZ_AP027764.1, read as the reverse complement.
GAGGCGCTGGGCCTGTCGCAGCCGGGTAACGGTTCGCTGCTGGCAACCCACGCTGACCGTAAGCAGCTGTTCCTCAATGCCGGCAAACGCATTGTTGAATTGACCAAACGTTACTACGAACAGGATGATGAAAGCGCACTGCCGCGTAACATCGCAAGCAAAGCGGCGTTTGAAAATGCCATGACGCTGGATATCGCGATGGGCGGCTCTACCAACACCGTTCTCCACCTGCTGGCGGCGGCGCAGGAAGCGGAAATCGACTTCACCATGAGTGATATCGATAAGCTCTCCCGTAAAGTCCCGCAGCTGTGTAAAGTCGCGCCGAGCACCCAAAAATACCATATGGAAGATGTTCACCGGGCTGGTGGTGTTATCGGCATTCTCGGCGAACTGGATCGCGCGGGGTTACTGAACCGTGATGTGAAAAACGTACTTGGTCTGACGTTGCCGCAAACGCTGGAACAATACGACGTTATGCTGACCCAGGATGATGCAGTAAAAAATATGTACCGCGCTGGCCCTGCGGGCATTCGTACTACACAGGCATTCTCGCAGGATTGCCGCTGGGATACGCTGGACGACGATCGCTTCAATGGCTGTATCCGCTCGATGGAACACGCCTACAGCAAAGACGGCGGTCTGGCGGTGCTCTACGGTAATTTCGCAGAAAACGGCTGCATCGTGAAAACCGCGGGCGTCGATGACAGCATCCTCAAATTCACCGGCCCGGCGAAAGTGTACGAAAGCCAGGACGACGCGGTAGAAGCGATCCTCGGTGGCAAAGTTGTCGCGGGCGATGTGGTGGTGATCCGCTATGAAGGCCCGAAAGGCGGCCCTGGCATGCAGGAAATGCTCTACCCAACCAGCTTCCTGAAATCAATGGGGCTCGGCAAAGCCTGTGCGCTGATCACCGATGGACGCTTCTCCGGCGGCACCTCTGGTCTTTCCATCGGCCACGTCTCGCCGGAAGCGGCAAGCGGCGGCAGCATTGGCCTGATTGAAGATGGTGACCTGATCGCTATCGACATTCCGAACCGTGGCATTCAGTTACAGGTAAGCGATGCCGAACTGGCGGCCCGTCGTGAAGCGCAGGAAGCCCGTGGCGACAAAGCCTGGACGCCGAAAAACCGTGAACGTCAGGTTTCCTTTGCCCTGCGCGCCTACGCCAGCCTGGCAACCAGCGCCGACAAAGGCGCGGTGCGCGATAAATCGAAACTGGGGGGTTAATGATGGCAGACTCACAACCCCTGTCTGGTGCTCCGGAAGGCGCCGAATATTTAAGAGCGGTGCTACGTGCACCGGTTTACGAGGCGGCGCAGGTCACGCCGCTACAAAAAATGGAAAAGCTCTCGTCGCGTCTTGATAACGTGATTCTGGTGAAGCGCGAAGATCGCCAGCCGGTACACAGCTTTAAGCTGCGCGGTGCATACGCCATGATGGCGGGCCTGACGGAAGAACAAAAAGCGCATGGCGTGATCACTGCCTCGGCGGGTAATCACGCGCAGGGCGTCGCGTTTTCTTCCGCACGGTTAGGCGTGAAGGCGCTGATCGTCATGCCAACCGCCACCGCCGATATCAAAGTTGATGCGGTTCGCGGCTTTGGCGGCGAAGTGTTGCTTCATGGCGCGAACTTTGACGAAGCAAAAGCGAAAGCGATCGAACTGTCACAGCAGCAGGGCTTCACCTGGGTGCCACCGTTCGACCACCCGATGGTGATCGCCGGGCAAGGCACGCTGGCGCTGGAACTGCTCCAGCAGGATGCCCATCTTGACCGCGTGTTTGTGCCGGTCGGCGGCGGCGGTCTGGCGGCGGGTGTGGCGGTGCTGATCAAACAACTGATGCCGCAAATCAAAGTGATCGCCGTTGAAGCGGAAGACTCCGCCTGCCTGAAAGCGGCGCTGGATGCGGGTCATCCTGTGGATCTGCCGCGCGTGGGGCTGTTTGCTGAAGGCGTTGCGGTAAAACGCATTGGCGACGAAACCTTCCGTTTGTGCCAGGAGTATCTCGACGACATCATCACCGTCGATAGTGATGCTATCTGTGCGGCGATGAAGGATTTATTCGAAGATGTGCGCGCGGTGGCGGAACCCTCCGGCGCGCTGGCACTGGCAGGGATGAAAAAATATATCGCTCAGCACAACATTCGCGGTGAACGGCTGGCGCATATTCTTTCCGGTGCTAACGTGAACTTCCACGGCCTGCGCTACGTCTCGGAACGCTGCGAACTGGGCGAACAACGTGAAGCATTGCTGGCGGTGACCATTCCGGAAGAAAAAGGCAGCTTCCTGAAGTTCTGCCAGTTGCTTGGCGGGCGTTCGGTCACCGAGTTCAACTACCGCTTTGCCGATGCCAAAAACGCCTGCATCTTTGTCGGCGTGCGCTTAAGCCGCGGCCTCGAAGAGCGCAAAGAAATTTTGCAGATGCTCAACGATGGCGGCTACAGCGTGGTTGATCTCTCCGACGACGAAATGGCGAAGCTACACGTGCGCTATATGGTTGGCGGGCGTCCATCGCATCCGTTGCAGGAACGCCTCTACAGCTTCGAATTCCCGGAATCACCGGGTGCGCTGCTGCGCTTCCTCAACACGCTGGGCACGCACTGGAACATTTCGCTTTTCCATTATCGCAGCCACGGCACCGACTACGGGCGCGTACTGGCGGCGTTCGAGCTTGGCGATCATGAACCGGATTTCGAAACCCGGCTGAATGAGCTGGGCTACGATTGCCACGACGAAACCCATAACCCGGCGTTCAGGTTCTTTTTGGCAGGTTAAGTACATGACTCCCTAATGAACGTCTTCATTAGGGGGTTATACTATATCGATGAAATAAAAGGATTTATCTTCATGTTTAAACGCTGGGAAGAGAAAAAAGAGCTACCCGGAATCGATAGCCTGACCTTTGCTAATGGGACTGTCATCCTTTTAAGCTGGCGAGAGTCTTTCGATAATCATACGAAAGAGAAGAAAGCCTGGTGTACTCCTTTGTGTGATACATCCTTCTCCAGCATTGAAAAATACGATTCTGATTGCTGGGTTCCCGTCGATTCCTGGAGCTTTGTTGAATATAAAGGCGGGAAAATCTACGGCGGCGATGGAGCGATGGGAAACGATGGATCGTTAGTATATATAGACGCTAATAATAATTTTGTATGGGGATTCTTTTTTACCCAGACTAACCCAATAAGCTTTATTTCTGTTAGCAATGATATTTTGATGGCAATTAATGAACATTCAGAGTTAAAACTGATAATCAATTTAAGTAATTTAACAGAAATTGAAGTGGAGGTTGTTATGTTTCCAAATCGTGTTTCAGTTTAAGTTTTTTTAATCCCTATACCATTGAACTTCTATAAAATTCATATTCTCATCGAACATAACAGAAAAATTTCTGCACCTTTTAGCGTTCATCCAGTCACCATTTTCGATAGCGTATGGACTAAAATTGATCTCGTATGAGGCTTCGCCATGTCCGTAACTGGTCCTAAAATCGATATGGATGTCACGTAGGCTCACCAGAGCAGGCATAGTCTGTGATAGTCGCTGGCGACGCACTCTTTTGCTCATTAGTATATCTTCCGTGTATAAAGCAGGTTGTTTTTTAGCTTCCTGACAAGCAGTCATTAACATTTTTGTAAAACAATGTGGAATGAAAACAATATTTTCTTCATTATCAATAATTCGGTGTTCTGCTAACACGGCTTGCTCATCTTCGTAAATATCAATAAAGAACAATTCATCGTCACTTATACATTGAAGTGTATAAACTGAGGGCGATGTGTTTTTGAATAGTGTCATTTGTACATCTGCCAGTCTGGCACCAAACTTTACAAAGGCAATGTCAAATATGTGGGTGTATTTCTTATGGATAGAGAAATTATCGATATTCGATGGTAAGTGATTATTATTTTTTGCCATGTATTTATTTCTCACGATTTACTTCATAATCTTATTACGAATGTAATTATCAAGCTTTTCCGACTCATAAAAGCTCATACACCGCTCCATTATGTTATTCGCATCCTTTGCGCTATCGGGATGTAGCGCAAGGGTGAGGGTGCCAAATCCCTTCGTCTCTTTGGCGACAAATTTCTGAAAAGCATTCCACTTTCCAGCATTATCTAAAGCATACCTTTCAAGCAGAAATGAAACGTCATGAGCAGGAGCCGAAAAGGCATCAGCGGGCGTACGCTCACGATAATGGGACGTTAAACACTCTTTCAACGCCAGATGCTTCACATCCTGAACGGTGATTCCTTTCGGTTTGGCTTGCGCAATGCAACTTACCGCTAAAACCAAAAATAATATCCACTTTCTTGTTGTCATGAAATTGTCCTTAGTAATTCGGTAAAATCTTCCAGAAAGCCTCAATCAGCGGCTCATGCAGCCGCTTTTTTTGTGCACAAACGCCCAGCTCAAACGGCGTTTTCTCATCGCTACGCTCCAGAATCATCACGCGGTTACGCACCGGTTCCGGGCTGTTTTCCAGCACCACTTCTGGCAACAAGGCCACGCCGCAGCCGAGCGCCACCATCGAAACCATCGCTTCGTGCCCGCCGACCGTGGCGTAAATCATCGGGTTACTGATTTTATTGCGTCGGAACCACAGTTCAATGCGGCGGCGCACCGGCCCCTGATCGGCCATGATGAAGGGAATCGTCGACCAGTCCGGTTTCTCTACCGAAACCTGATTACGCACCGGGCACGGTAGGGCAGGCGCGATCAGCACTACTGCCAGATTCTCCAGCATCGAAAATGCCACCGCACCGGGCAGCGTCTCCGGCTTCCCGGCAATCGCCAGATCCGCTTCGCCAGTGACCACTTTTTCCATCGCGTCCGCCGCATCACCAGTAGTGAGTTTTATCTCCACTGACGGGTGTTCCGCGCGGAATCTGTCAAGAATCGGCGGCAGATGGCTGTAAGCGGCGGTCACCGAGCAGAAGATATGTAATTCGCCAGAGAGCGACGGCCCTTGCTGGTCGATGGTGTGGCGCAACTGTTGATACTGCAATAGTGTTTGCTGGGCGAAAACGCGCAGTTCTTCGCCCGCTTCCGTCAGCGTCACCGTACGGTTATCGCGTACAAACAATGGTTGACCGAGATCGTCTTCCAGGCGCTGAATCTGACGCGAAAGCGTGGACGGACTGACGTGCATCGCCCGTGCGCTGCGGCCAAAATGGCGGCTTTCCGCCAGATGTAGAAACATTTTCAGGTCGCGTAAATCCACTGGTAGATCCCCCGGTTAGGACGTTGCAGAAATTGCAACATGACGTTGTGAATATATCAATTTCCGCAATAAATTTCCTGTTGTAATGTGGTGACATTCTCGCTCATCAGCGAACCGAACAATAAGAAGCACAACATCACGAGGAATCACCATGGCTAACTACTTCAATACACTGAATCTGCGCCAGCAACTGGCGCAACTGGGCAAATGTCGCTTTATGGGCCGCGACGAATTCGCCGATGGCGCGAGCTACCTTCAGGGTAAAAAAGTGGTCATCGTCGGTTGTGGTGCGCAGGGTCTGAACCAGGGCCTGAACATGCGTGATTCTGGTCTGGATATCTCTTATGCCCTGCGTAAAGAAGCTATCGCTGAGAAGCGCGCATCCTGGCGTAAAGCGACCGAAAACGGTTTTAAAGTGGGTACTTACGAAGAGCTGATCCCGCAGGCAGATCTGGTGGTTAACCTGACGCCAGACAAACAGCACTCCGACGTGGTGCGCACCGTACAGCCACTGATGAAAGACGGCGCGGCGCTGGGTTACTCACATGGTTTCAACATCGTCGAAGTGGGCGAGCAGATCCGTAAAGACATCACCGTAGTAATGGTTGCGCCGAAATGCCCTGGCACTGAAGTGCGTGAAGAGTACAAACGTGGGTTTGGCGTACCGACGCTGATTGCCGTTCACCCGGAAAACGATCCGAAAGGCGAAGGCATGGCGATCGCTAAAGCATGGGCGGCAGCAACTGGTGGTCACCGTGCTGGCGTGCTGGAATCGTCCTTTGTTGCGGAAGTGAAATCTGACCTGATGGGCGAGCAAACCATTCTGTGCGGTATGTTGCAGGCTGGCTCTCTGCTGTGCTTCGACAAGCTGGTGGAAGAAGGCACCGACCCGGCATATGCAGAAAAACTGATTCAGTTCGGTTGGGAAACCATCACCGAAGCCCTGAAGCAGGGCGGCATCACCCTGATGATGGACCGTCTCTCTAACCCGGCGAAACTGCGTGCTTACGCGCTCTCTGAACAACTGAAAGAGATCATGGCACCGCTGTTCCAGAAACATATGGACGATATCATCTCTGGCGAATTCTCCTCCGGCATGATGGCGGACTGGGCCAACGACGATAAGAAACTGCTGACCTGGCGTGAAGAAACCGGCAAAACCGCGTTCGAAACTGCGCCGCAGTTTGAAGGCAAAATCGGCGAGCAAGAGTACTTCGATAAAGGCGTACTGATGATCGCGATGGTGAAAGCGGGCGTTGAGCTGGCATTCGAAACCATGGTTGATTCCGGCATCATCGAAGAGTCTGCTTACTATGAATCACTGCACGAACTGCCGCTGATTGCCAATACCATCGCCCGTAAGCGTCTGTACGAAATGAATGTGGTTATCTCTGATACCGCCGAGTACGGTAACTATCTGTTCTCTTACGCTTGTGTGCCGTTGCTGAAACCGTTTATGGCAGAGCTGCAACCGGGCGACCTGGGTAAAGCTATTCCGGAAGGTGCGGTAGATAACGCGCAGTTGCGTGATGTGAACGAAGCGATTCGCAGCCATGCGATTGAGCAGGTAGGTAAGAAACTGCGCGGCTATATGACGGATATGAAACGTATTGCAGTTGCGGGTTAAGTGCGATTCAGAGTTCAAGGCCTTCTCCCGGAGAAGGCCTTGCTGTTAGTTACGGTAAAGCACCTTAATGATGTGATACCCGAACTGGGTATGCAGCGGACCGGTTGGCTCCAGTACCGGACAAGAGAAAACCACTTTATCGAACGCCGGAACCATCTGGCCCTGGCGGAATTCACCTAAATCACCGCCGCGTTTGCCTGACGGGCAAATAGAGTGTTTCTTCGCCAGCTTGCCGAAATCGGCACCATTCTTAATCTGCTCGAGAAGATCCAGAGCCAGTTTCTCTTCTTTTACAAGGATATGCAGTGCTGCTGCTGTTTTTGCCATGATCGTGCCTTGAATTAAAAATTGTCAGTCAGGGAGGGGGGACATATATGGCAAAAGCCCGGAAAATCCGGGCTTCGCAGGTCCCTCAAGGGGAGAAAACTTAGGGCCTCTATGGGCTACAGAGTCATTATCGGGGATGGTGATTTTATTGTCAATTTATGAGCGATATGGCATTGACTGACTTGATGACTGCCCTCTGTATGTCTGCAACCAACTCATGTGGCAAACATTGATTAAGATACCCCCGATAAGTCCTTGCTCTGTTTAATCGGTTTCGACTGACTTGTTGTACCAGGTCGGCTTTAGCCCAACGTATCTGCGGATCAAAGAATTGCAGGTCATTGATAACATTACTGGCTATTTCAACATGCATTCCACGATTTAACTTGTCATGGTCGCGAGTGGTTGATAATGGAACGACGATACATGCGTTGCCATTAATTTTTCCGTTGAGCACGACAACCAACCTATTTTTTATCATCTCAGGTGGAATGCGGCCATCGTAATACGTCGTGCTGAACTGTCCATTCTGGCTAACGGGATAGTTACCAAAGTTGCATTCCAGTATTTCACCAACCTTGGGGCTGAAATTAATCGCCACGAGTAAACCTCTCCTTAGTAAACTCTGAAAAAGTAATAACACAACGTTACGACCCGATATTTTCTAAGTCTAATGGATTCATGATGAACTCCGGTTTCGGCCTTCCCTCTCTGATTTAAACATCCGCAGCCATCCGGTTAGCGGTTTTCACTCGGTCACATTCAAATGCGATTCTGCTACAATCCTCCCCCCGTTCGAAGATTGAGCAATACTCCTATGCGTTTAAACCCCGGCCAACAACACGCTGTCGAATTCGTTACCGGCCCCTGCCTGGTGCTGGCGGGCGCGGGTTCCGGTAAAACTCGTGTTATCACCAATAAAATCGCCCATCTGATCCGCGGTTGCGGTTATCAGGCACGGCATATCGCGGCGGTGACCTTTACCAATAAGGCGGCGCGCGAGATGAAAGAGCGTGTCGGGCAGACGCTGGGGCGTAAAGAGGCGCGCGGGCTGATGATCTCCACCTTCCATACATTAGGGCTGGATATCATCAAACGGGAGTATGCGGCGCTTGGGATGAAAGCGAACTTTTCACTGTTTGACGATACCGATCAACTGGCGTTGCTCAAAGAACTGACCGAGGGGCTGATTGAAGATGACAAAGTTCTTCTGCAACAGCTGATTTCGACCATCTCCAATTGGAAGAACGATCTCAAAACACCGGCGCAGGCGGCGGCAGAAGCAAAGGGCGAGCGGGACCGTATTTTTGCCCATTGTTATGGGCTGTATGATTCACACCTGAAAGCGTGCAACGTTCTCGACTTCGACGATCTGATTTTATTACCGACGTTGCTGCTGCAACGCAATGAAGAAGTCCGCGAGCGCTGGCAGAACAAAATTCGCTACCTGCTGGTGGATGAGTATCAGGACACCAACACCAGCCAGTATGAACTGGTGAAACTGCTGGTGGGCAGCCGCGCACGTTTTACCGTGGTAGGCGATGATGACCAGTCGATCTACTCCTGGCGCGGTGCCCGTCCGCAAAACCTGGTGCTGTTGAGCCAGGATTTCCCTGCGTTGAAGGTGATTAAACTCGAACAGAACTATCGCTCTTCCGGGCGTATTCTGAAAGCGGCGAACATCCTTATCGCCAATAACCCGCACGTCTTTGAAAAGCGTCTTTTTTCTGAACTGGGTTACGGCACAGAGCTAAAAGTTTTAAGCGCGAATAACGAGGAACATGAGGCCGAGCGCGTTACCGGTGAACTGATCGCCCATCACTTCGTCAATAAAACGCAGTACAAAGATTACGCCATTCTTTATCGCGGTAACCATCAGTCGCGGGTGTTTGAAAAATTCCTGATGCAAAACCGCATCCCGTACAAAATTTCCGGTGGCACGTCGTTTTTCTCTCGCCCAGAAATCAAAGATTTGCTGGCTTATCTGCGCGTGCTGACTAACCCGGACGATGATAGTGCGTTCCTGCGTATCGTTAACACGCCGAAACGAGAGATTGGCCCGGCGACGCTGAAAAAGCTGGGCGAGTGGGCGATGACGCGCAATAAAAGTATGTTTACCGCCAGTTTTGATATGGGCCTGAGTCAGACGCTTAGTGGACGTGGTTATGAAGCATTGACCCGCTTCACTCACTGGCTAGCGGAAATCCAGCGCCTGGCGGAGCGGGAACCGATTGCCGCAGTACGCGATCTGATCCACGGCATGGATTATGAATCCTGGCTGTATGAAACATCGCCCAGCCCGAAAGCTGCCGAAATGCGCATGAAGAACGTCAACCAACTGTTTAGCTGGATGACGGAGATGCTGGAAGGCAGTGAACTGGATGAGCCGATGACGCTCACTCAGGTGGTGACGCGCTTTACTCTGCGAGACATGATGGAGCGCGGCGAGAGCGAGGAAGAGCTGGATCAGGTACAACTGATGACTCTGCACGCGTCAAAAGGGCTGGAGTTTCCCTATGTCTACATGGTCGGTATGGAAGAAGGATTTTTGCCCCACCAGAGCAGCATCGATGAAGACAATATCGATGAGGAGCGTCGGCTGGCCTATGTTGGCATCACCCGCGCTCAGAAGGAATTGACCTTTACGCTGTGTAAAGAACGCCGTCAGTACGGCGAACTTGTGCGCCCGGAGCCGAGTCGCTTCCTGCTGGAGCTGCCGCAGGATGATTTGGTATGGGAACAGGAGCGCAAAGTTGTCAGCGCCGAAGAACGAATGCAGAAAGGCCAAAACCATCTGGCAAATCTGAAGGCGATGATGGCAGCAAAACGAGGGAAATAATCAAGGCCGGGTAAGATGCGCGAGCATCGCATCCGGCATATTACTCTTTAATGTACTTCCAACGGCCAGTGAACATAGCTTTGCCACTGGCTTTCCTGATCAATAATCTCTTTACCCAGCGGATGTTGGGTTAGCCAACCTTGCGGAAGCGTCAAGGTCAACAGTTCATGGTTGGCCTTTAATGTCATCTCTGGCACGAGATCGTCACGGCGACGGCTGGCAAAAATGATGGCCAGGCGTAGTAAACGGCAGAGTTGTTCTGCGACGCGTGGCGGTACGGCATTTTGTTGATGCAACGAGGAGAGATCTATTGGGTTCGTCTGGTTGAGTAGTAGCGTCGCCAGTAATTTTTTCTGTGCAGGCGTAAAACCGGGAAGATCCAGATTACGCACCAGATAAGCAGCATGTTGCGGCGCTTGTTTGAAATCAACGCTCAGACCGATTTCATGAAGCTGACAGGCGCTGATGAGCAAATCACGGCTAATCGCTTCAAGATGCCATTCGTTTTCCACCTGATCGAAGAAATTAGCCGCAACTTTGGCTACTCGCTGAGCCTGATCAATATCGATCATAAAGCGGCGTTGAATATTACGCAGCGTACGGCTGCGAATATCCTGCTCGACGGCCAGATGCAACATGCCGTAGACCAGGCCTTCACGCAGTGCACCGCCAGCCAGGGTCATACACTGAATATTCAGTTCGGTAAAAATGGCTATCAGGATCGCCAGACCACTCGGGAACACTAACGCACGTTCCAGCGTCAGCCCGTCGATCTCCAGTTCCTCCAGTCGACCACAATGAATGGCGCGCTGTTTCAGTTGCTGCAACTTTTCCAGGGTAATCCGTTCATCCATCCCCTGTGCCATCATGATTTCTTGTAAGGCCTGCACAGTGCCGGAAGCACCAACGCATACTTTCCAGCCGTGATACCGCAATTCATCGGCAACCGGACGTAACACTTCGCGTGCCGCTTTTTCTGCGGCATCAAAATTTTCCTGCCCCAGATTACGATCGGCAAAATAGCGTTCCAGCCAGGTGACGCAGCCCATCGACAGGCTGAACAACGAGGTGGTTTGTGCGCCCGTGCCGGTTACCAGTTCAGTACTGGCGCCGCCGATATCCACCACCAGGCGCTGATCGGCACCGCCAGTGGTGTGAGCAACACCCTGATAAATCAGGCGAGCTTCTTCTTCACCGCTGATCACTTGTACCGGACAACCGAGGATTTCCTGCGCTTTGGCAATAAAATCACCGGCATTGACGGCAAGGCGTAATGTCGCCGTGGCGACAACGCGAATTTGCGAGGGAGGGATATCTTGCAGACGTTCAGCAAAAAGGCGCAAACATTGCCAACCGCGCTCCATTGCTTCATTAGACAGGGCATTTTCGCTGTTCAGGCCAGCAGCCAGACGCACTTTGCGTTTAATTCGCGTCAGCGTCTGGATGCTTCCAGCCACCTCGCGCACAACCAGCATATGAAAACTATTCGAACCGAGATCAATGGCTGCATATAATGACGAGGTGGAACCCATACTCTTCATCCTTCATTCTGTCTCTGCGTTGGCTGCGTTCTTTCATCCGAATCACTTACTACAGTAAGTTCATTGGGATTAACTCTCTTGCCATCTTGATACAGTTTGAATGATTTTGAGTATGACATTTTTTATTTAACCTGAACGACGACGATTACGCGGAGCGCCAGTACGACGCGGACCATTACCTGTACGCGGGCGTGTGAGGCGCAGCGGTTTTGGCAGATCGGTCATCAATGCGTCCGGATTGTATTTGCTTACTGGAATTGAGTGACCAATATAGGTCTCAATAGCAGGCAAATTCAATGCATACTCTTCACACGCCAGGCTAATAGAGTGACCGCTTGCGCCTGCGCGACCTGTACGACCAATACGGTGAACGTAATCTTCACAGTCATCGGGTAAATCGTAGTTAAAGACGTGCGTCACCGCAGGGATGTGCAAACCACGCGCAGCAACGTCGGTGGCAACCAGAATATCCAGATCGCCACGGGTAAATTCATCAAGGATACGCAGACGTTTTTTCTGCGCGACATCGCCTGTCAACAAACCGACACGATGACCATCTGCCGCCAGGTGGCCCCAGATCTCTTCACAACGATGTTTGGTGTTGGCGAAAATAATCGCTCGGTCTGGCCATTCTTCTTCAATCAGCGTTTGCAGCAAACGCATTTTTTCTTCGTTAGAAGGGTAGAAAAGCTCTTCTTTTATACGGTGGCCCGTTTTCTGTTCCGGTTCCACTTCAATATATTCGGCATTGTTCATCTGCTCGAATGCCAGTTCGCGTACCCGGTACGAAAGCGTGGCGGAGAACAGCATGTTGAGGCGCTGGTTTGCAGGCGGCATACGGCGGAACAGCCAGCGGATATCTTTAATAAAGCCCAGATCGTACATGCGATCGGCTTCGTCCAGTACCACCACCTGAATGGCACCGAGGTTAATGTGGTTCTGCTTGGCGTAGTCAATTAAACGACCCGTGGTGCCAATCAGTATGTCAACGCCGCTTTCCAGCACTTTCAGCTGTTTGTCGTAGCCATCACCACCGTAAGCCAGACCCAGCTTCAGGCCGGTAGCTTGCGCCAGTGGCTCCGCATCGGCGTGGATCTGCACGGCAAGTTCACGCGTCGGTGCCATAATTAAGGCACGCGGCTGATTCACCTTGCGATCGGCAATCGCGGGATGAGAGAGAAGATAATGAAACGTTGACGTAAGAAACGCCATCGTTTTCCCGGTACCGGTTTGCGCCTGCCCGGCTACGTCACGACCCGCCAGCGTCAGCGGAAGGGCCAGTGCCTGAATGGGCGTACAGTTATGAAACCCTTTTTTTTCAAGGGCTTCTACAACCTTCGGATGCAGGGCGAAGTCGGAAAACTTCTGTTCTGTTAAATGTGTTTTGCTCATAGTGTGGTAGAATATCAGCTTACTATTGCTTTACGAAAGCGTATCCGGTGAAATAAAGTCAACCTTTAGTTGGTTAATGTTACACCAACAACGAAACCAACACGCCAGGCTTATTCCTGTGGAGTTATATATGAGCGATAAAATTATTCACCTGACTGACGACAGTTTTGACACGGATGTACTCAAAGCGGACGGGGCGATCCTCGTTGATTTCTGGGCAGAGTGGTGCGGTCCGTGCAAAATGATCGCCCCGATTCTGGATGAAATCGCTGACGAATATCAGGGCAAACTGACCGTTGCAAAACTGAACATCGATCAAAATCCTGGCACTGCGCCGAAATATGGCATCCGTGGTATCCCGACTCTGCTGCTGTTCAAAAACGGTGAAGTGGCGGCAACCAAAGTGGGCGCACTGTCTAAAGGTCAGTTGAAAGAGTTCCTTGACGCTAACCTGGCGTAAGGGAATTTCATGTTCGGGTGCCCCGTCGCTAAAAACTGGACGCCCGGCGTGAGCCATGCTAAGTTAATGTTGACTTCGTATTAAACTTACCTTATTAAGTTTGAATCTTGTAATATCCAACGCTTCCCGTTTTATCTAATGCGAAGTGAACAGATTTCTGGTTTGTCACTCAATCCGTCTTGTCGTTTCAGTTCTGCGTACTCTCCTGTGACCAGGCAGCGAAAAGACATGAGATGATGACCGTAAACAGGCATGGATGATCCTGCCATACCATTCACAACATTAAGTTCGAGATTTACCCCAAGTTTAAGAACTCACACCATTATGAATCTTACCGAATTAAAGAATACGCCGGTTTCTGAGCTGATCACTCTCGGCGAAAATATGGGGCTGGAAAACCTGGCTCGTATGCGTAAGCAGGACATTATTTTTGCCATCCTGAAGCAGCACGCAAAGAGTGGCGAAGATATCTTTGGTGATGGCGTACTGGAGATATTGCAGGATGGATTTGGTTTCCTCCGTTCCGCAGACAGCTCCTACCTCGCCGGTCCTGATGACATCTACGTTTCCCCTAGCCAAATCCGCCGTTTCAACCTCCGCACTGGTGATACCATCTCTGGTAAGATTCGCCCGCCGAAAGAAGGTGAACGCTATTTTGCGCTGCTGAAAGTTAACGAAGTTAACTTCGACAAACCTGAAAACGCCCGCAACAAAATCCTCTTTGAGAACTTAACCCCGCTGCACGCTAACTCTCGTCTGCGTATGGAACGTGGTAACGGTTCTACTGAAGATTTAACTGCTCGCGTACTGGATCTGGCATCACCTATCGGTCGTGGTCAGCGTGGTCTGATTGTGGCACCGCCGAAAGCCGGTAAAACCATGCTGCTGCAGAACATTGCCCAGAGCATTGCTTACAACCACCCGGATTGTGTGCTGATGGTTCTGCTGATTGACGAACGTCCGGAAGAAGTCACCGAGATGCAGCGTCTGGTAAAAGGTGAAGTTGTTGCTTCTACCTTTGACGAACCCGCATCTCGCCACGTTCAGGTTGCGGAAATGGTGATCGAGAAGGCGAAACGCCTGGTTGAGCACAAGAAAGACGTTATCATTCTGCTCGACTCCATCACTCGTTTGGCGCGTGCTTACAACACCGTTGTTCCGGCGTCAGGTAAAGTACTGACCGGTGGTGTGGATGCCAACGCCCTGCATCGCCCGAAACGCTTCTTCGGTGCGGCGCGTAACGTGGAAGAGGGCGGCAGCCTGACCATCATCGCTACCGCGCTTATCGATACCGGTTCCAAGATGGACGAAGTTATCTACGAAGAGTTTAAAGGTACAGGCAACATGGAACTGCACCTCTCTCGTAAGATCGCTGAAAAACGCGTCTTCCCGGCAATCGACTACAACCGTTCCGGTACCCGTAAAGAAGAGCTGCTCACTACTCAGGAAGAGTTGCAGAAAATGTGGATCCTGCGCAAAATCATTCACCCGATGGGCGAAATCGATGCCATGGAGTTCCTCATTAATAAACTGGCGATGACCAAGACCAATGACGATTTCTTCGAAATGATGAAGCGCTCATAAATTTGTCTTATGCCAAAAACGCCACGTGTTTACGTGGCGTTTTGCTTTTATATCTGTAATCTTATTGCCGCACTGGCAATGTTAGGAAAATTCCTGGGTTTTGCTCGTGTGTTATGCAATTTGCATATCGAATGATTAATTTTTGCACAGGACTGGTGGGTTCGGAACAGACTTTCCCTTCTGAATAAAGGTCTTCGTGGTTATACTTCTGCTAATAATTTTCTCTGAGAGCATGCATTGTGAATTTACTGACAGTGAGTACTGATCTCATCAGTATTTTTTTATTCACGACACTGTTTCTGTTTTTTGCCCGAAAGGTGGCAAAAAAAGTCGGTTTAGTGGATAAACCAAACTTCCGCAAACGTCACCAGGGGTTGATACCACTCGTTGGGGGTATTTCGGTTTACGCAGGGATTTGCTTCACGTTCGGAATTGACGATTACTATATTCCGCATGCATCTCTCTATCTCGCTTGTGCTGGTGTACTGGTGTTCATCGGTGCGCTGGATGACCGTTTTGATATCAGCGTAAAAATCCGTGCCACCATACAGGCCGCTGTTGGCATTGTTATGATGGTGTTCGGCAAACTTTATCTCAGTAGCCTGGGTTATATCTTTGGCTCCTGGGAGATGGTGCTCGGACCGTTTGGCTACTTCCTGACGCTATTTGCCGTCTGGGCGGCAATTAATGCTTTCAACATGGTTGATGGCATTGATGGCTTGCTGGGCGGGTTGTCCTGCGTCTCGTTTGCAGCAATCGGTATGATTTTGTGGTTCGACGGGCAAACCAGCCTCGCTATCTGGTGCTTTGCGATGATCGCCGCCATCCTGCCCTATATCATGCTCAACCTTGGTATCCTGGGTCGCCGCTACAAAGTCTTTATGGGTGATGCGGGCAGTACGCTGATTGGTTTTACCGTTATCTGGATCCTGCTCGAAACGACCCAGGGCAAAACCCATCCCATCAGCCCGGTTACCGCTTTGTGGATCATCGCCATTCCGCTAATGGATATGGTGGCGATTATGTACCGTCGCCTGCGTAAAGGCATGAGCCCATTCTCTCCTGACCGTCAGCATATTCACCATTTGATCATGCGTGCCGGGTTTACTTCCCGCCAGGCGTTTGTGCTGATTACCCTTGCCGCGGCACTGCTCGCTTCCATTGGCGTGCTGGCAGAATATTCTCATTTTGTCCCGGAGTGGGTCATGCTGGTGCTCTTTTTGCTAGCATTCTTCCTCTATGGATATTGCATTAAGCGTGCCTGGAAAGTTGCTCGCTTTATTAAGCGCGTAAAACGCAGACTGCGTAGAAATCGTGGTGGCAGCCCCAATTTAACCAAATAAATGAGGATGTGATGACACAACCAATGCCTGGGAAACCGGCCGAAGACGCTGAAAATGAACTGGATATTCGTGGGTTGTTTCGTACCTTGTGGGCTGGGAAGCTGTGGATTATTGGCATGGGGCTGGCGTTTGCGTTAATCGCGCTGGCGTATACTTTTTTTGCTCGTCAGGAGTGGAGCTCGACGGCGATTACCGATCGTCCAACAGTGAATATGCTGGGAGGATACTACTCGCAGCAGCAATTTTTGCGTAACCTGGACGTCCGTTCGAACATGGCTTCTGCCGACCAACCATCGGTCATGGATGAAGCCTATAAAGAGTTTGTTATGCAACTGGCCTCGTGGGATACCCGCCGCGATTTCTGGTTGCAGACAGACTATTACAAACAGCGGATGGTCGGGAACAGCAAAGCCGATGCGGCGTTGCTGGATGAAATGATTAACAACATCGTGTTTATTCCCGGTGACTTCACGCGTGCGGTCAATGATAGCGTTAAGCTGATTGCCGAAACCGCGCCTGACGCTAATAACCTGTTACGTCAGTATGTTGCGTTTGCCAGCCAACGAGCAGCCAGCCATCTGAATGATGAGCTGAAAGGCGCATGGGCGGCGCGTACCATCCAGATGAAAGCTCAGGTGAAGCGTCAGGAAGAAGTGGCGAAAGCCATCTACGACCGCCGGATGAACAGCATTGAACAGGCGCTGAAAATTGCTGAGCAGCATAATATTTCGCGCAGTGCGACAGATGTACCTGCCGAGGAACTACCTGATTCAGAAATGTTCCTGCTTGGGCGTCCAATGCTCCAGGCGCGACTGGAAAATTTACAGGCCGTCGGTCCGGCCTTTGATCTCGACTATGATCAGAATCGGGCCATGTTAAACACCCTGAATGTTGGTCCAACCCTGGATCCGCGTTTTCAGACCTATCGCTATTTGCGTACGCCGGAAGAACCGGTAAAACGCGATAGCCCACGTCGTGCCTTCCTGATGATTATGTGGGGCATTGTCGGGGGGCTGATCGGGGCTGGTGTCGCATTAACCCGCCGTTGCTCGAAATAGCAACACTGCTGCGGTGAGCGCAAAGGCGCTCGCCGCTTATTCGAAGAGAATCGATGTGAAAGTACTGACTGTATTTGGTACGCGCCCGGAAGCCATCAAGATGGCGCCGTTGGTGCATGCGTTGGCAAAAGATCCTTTTTTTGAGGCTAAAGTTTGCGTCACTGCGCAGCATCGGGAGATGCTCGATCAGGTGCTGAAACTCTTTTCCATTGTACCTGACTACGATCTCAACATAATGCAGCCAGGACAGGGTCTGACAGAGATAACCTGTCGGATTCTGGAAGGGCTAAAACCTATTCTTGCCGAGTTCAAACCAGACGTCGTGCTGGTTCACGGCGATACGACGACGACGCTGGCAACCAGTCTGGCGGCGTTTTATCAGCGTATTCCTGTTGGTCACGTTGAGGCTGGTCTGCGCACGGGCGATCTCTATTCGCCGTGGCCGGAAGAGGCAAATCGTACATTGACCGGGCATCTGGCGATGTATCACTTCTCTCCAACCGAAACTTCCCGGCAAAACTTGCTGCGTGAAAACGTTGCTGACAGCCGAATCTTCATTACCGGTAATACAGTCATTGATGCACTGTTATGGGTGCGTGACCAGGTGATGAGCAGCGACACGCTGCGTTCAGAGCTGGCGGCAAATTACCCGTTTATCGACCCCGATAAAAAGATGATTCTGGTGACCGGTCACAGACGTGAGAGTTTTGGTCGTGGCTTTGAAGAAATCTGCCATGCGCTGGCAGACATCGCCACCACTCACCAGGACATTCAGATTGTCTATCCGGTGCATCTCAACCCGAACGTCAGAGAGCCGGTCAATCGCATTCTGGGGCACGTGAAAAATGTCATTCTGATCGATCCCCAGGAGTATTTACCGTTTGTCTGGCTGATGAACCACGCCTGGCTGATTTTGACCGATTCAGGCGGCATTCAGGAGGAAGCGCCTTCGCTGGGGAAACCGGTGCTGGTGATGCGCGATACCACCGAGCGTCCGGAAGCGGTGACGGCAGGTACGGTGCGTCTGGTCGGCACGGATAAGCAGCGAATCGTCGAGGAAGTGACGCGTCTTTTAAAAGACGAAAACGAATATCAAACCATGAGCCGCGCCCATAACCCGTATGGTGATGGTCAGGCATGCTCTCGCATTCTGGAAGCGTTAAAAAATAATCGGATATCACTATGAGTTTTGCGACCATTTCTGTCATTGGACTGGGTTACATTGGACTGCCAACGGCGGCAGCGTTTGCCTCCCGGCAAAAACAGGTGATTGGTGTTGATATCAACCAACACGCGGTTGATACCATCAATCGTGGCGAAATCCATATCGTCGAGCCTGATTTGGCGAGCGTAGTAAAAACTGCCGTAGAAGGCGGTTTTTTACGAGCGAGCACGACGCCGGTTGAAGCGGATGCCTGGCTGATTGCTGTACCAACGCCGTTTAAAGGCGATCATGAGCCTGATATGGCTTACGTTGAATCGGCTGCTCGCTCCATTGCGCCAGTGCTGAAAAAAGGCGCGCTGGTGATCCTTGAATCCACCTCGCCGGTGGGTTCAACCGAGAAGATGGCAGAATGGTTAGCAGAGATGCGTCCAGATCTCACTTTCCCACAGCAGGTGGGCGAGCAGGCGGACGTGAATATTGCTTACTGTCCGGAACGCGTGTTACCGGGCCAGGTTATGGTCGAGCTGATTAAAAATGATCGCGTGATTGGTGGTATGACGCCGGTTTGTTCGGCCCGCGCAAGCGAACTGTACAAAATTTTCCTCGAAGGTGAGTGTGTCGTCACTAACTCGCGGACGGCGGAAATGTGTAAGCTCACCGAAAACAGCTTCCGCGATGTGAATATCGCTTTTGCTAATGAATTGTCGCTGATTTGCGCCGATCAGGGGATTAACGTCTGGGAACTGATTCGCCTGGCGAATCGTCACCCTCGCGTCAATATTCTTCAACCTGGCCCTGGCGTGGGTGGTCACTGCATCGCTGTTGATCCGTGGTTTATCGTGGCACAGAATCCGCAGCAGGCGCGGCTTATCCGTACCGCGCGTGAAGTGAACGATCACAAACCGTTCTGGGTGATTGATCAGGTCAAAGCGGCGGTTGCCGACTGCCTGGCCGCTACCGATAAACGCGCCAGTGAGCTGAAAATTGCCTGTTTTGGTCTGGCGTTTAAACCGAATATTGATGACCTGCGCGAAAGTCCGGCGATGGAAATCGCTGAATTGATCGCCCAGTGGCACAGCGGCGAAACGCTGGTTGTTGAGCCTAACATTCACCAGTTGCCGAACAAACTGACCGGGCTTTGTACTCTGGCGCAGCTTGACGAGGCGCTGGCAACGGCAGATGTGCTGGTGATGCTGGTCGATCATAGTCAGTTCAAAGTTATCAATGGCGACAACGTCCATCAGCAGTATGTCGTCGATGCCAAAGGAGTCTGGCGCTAATGAGAAAGATTCTGATAACAGGCGGTGCCGGGTTTATTGGCTCGGCGCTGGTGCGTTATATCATCAACGAGACGAACGATGCGGTGGTGGTGGTCGATAAGCTGACCTACGCCGGAAACCTGATGTCGTTGGCACCAGTCGCGCAAAGCGATCGCTTTGCCTTTGAGAAAGTTGATATCTGCGATCGGGCAGAGTTGGCGCGCGTTTTCACAGAACATCAGCCAGACTGCGTCATGCATCTGGCAGCTGAAAGCCATGTTGACCGTTCTATTGACGGCCCGGCAGCGTTTATCGAAACCAACATTGTCGGGACTTATACACTGCTTGAAGCGGCTCGGGCTTACTGGAATGCGCTGGCAGAAGACAAAAAATCGGCGTTCCGTTTTCATCATATCTCCACCGATGAAGTATACGGTGACCTGCATTCCACAGATGATTTCTTCACCGAAACCACGCCGTATGCGCCGAGCAGCCCTTATTCTGCTTCAAAAGCAAGCAGCGACCATCTGGTGCGCGCCTGGCTGCGGACCTACGGCCTGCCGACGTTAATCACCAACTGCTCTAATAAC
Organism: Escherichia coli; assembly: GCF_036503815.1. GTDB lineage: Bacteria > Pseudomonadota > Gammaproteobacteria > Enterobacterales > Enterobacteriaceae > Escherichia > Escherichia coli_F. The sequence goes on along the minus strand of NZ_AP027764.1, from coordinate 4,894,998 downwards.
TACGGTCCTTACCACTTTCCGGAAAAACTGATCCCGCTGATGATCCTCAACGCGCTGGCGGGTAAACCGCTGCCGGTATATGGCAACGGGCAGCAAATCCGTGACTGGTTATATGTTGAAGATCATGCCCGTGCGCTGTATTGCGTGGTGACCACCGGGAAAGTCGGTGAAACCTATAATATTGGTGGTCACAACGAGCGTAAGAATCTCGAGGTTGTGGAAACCATTTGCGAGCTGCTGGAAGAACTGGCCCCGAATAAACCGCACGGTGTGGCGCACTATCGCGATCTGATTACCTTTGTCGCTGACCGTCCGGGGCATGACCTACGCTATGCCATTGATGCTTCGAAAATTGCCCGTGAACTTGGCTGGCTGCCGCAGGAAACCTTTGAAAGTGGAATGCGTAAAACAGTGCAGTGGTATCTGGCTAATGAAAGCTGGTGGAAGCAGGTGCAGGACGGCAGCTATCAGGGTGAGCGTTTAGGTCTGAACGGCTAATTCTCAGCGGAGGCAAACATGAAAGGTATTATCCTGGCGGGCGGTTCCGGCACCCGATTGCATCCGATTACGCGTGGCGTATCGAAGCAACTATTGCCGATTTACGATAAGCCAATGATTTACTATCCGCTGTCGGTGCTGATGCTGGCCGGTATCCGCGAAATTCTCATCATCACCACGCCGGAAGATAAAGGTTATTTCCAGCGCCTGCTGGGTGATGGTAGTGAGTTCGGTATCCAGCTGGAATATGCCGAACAGCCCAGCCCGGACGGTCTTGCGCAGGCATTTATCATCGGTGAAACCTTCCTTAATGGTGAACCATCTTGTCTGGTGCTGGGCGATAACATCTTCTTCGGCCAGGGCTTCAGTCCGAAGCTGCGTCATGTTGCGGCGCGCACGCAAGGGGCGACGGTATTTGGCTATCAGGTAATGGATCCAGAACGCTTTGGCGTCGTGGAGTTTGACGACAATTTCCGCGCTATCTCTCTGGAAGAAAAGCCAAAACAGCCAAAATCAAACTGGGCGGTGACCGGGCTTTATTTCTACGACAGTAAAGTTGTGGAGTACGCAAAGCAGGTGAAGCCGTCGGAGCGTGGTGAACTGGAGATTACCTCCATCAACCAGATGTACCTCGAGGCAGGCAACCTGACCGTTGAACTGCTCGGGCGCGGATTTGCCTGGCTGGACACCGGCACACACGATAGCCTGATTGAAGCCAGTACCTTTGTACAGACGGTGGAAAAACGCCAGGGCTTTAAGATTGCCTGCCTGGAAGAGATTGCCTGGCGTAACGGCTGGCTCGATGACGAAGGTGTGAAGCGTGCTGCCAGTTCATTAGCGAAAACTGGCTACGGCCAATATCTGCTGGAGTTACTCCGTGCCCGTCCGCGCCAGTATTGAACCACTAGCCTGGGAAAATGCCTTCTTTGGCGTTAACAGCGCTATCGTGCATCTCACTCCTGATGCGCCACTCCTGACGCCAGACGCTTTAGCGCCGTGGTCACGAGTACAGGCCAAAATTACTGCATCAAATACTGTTGAGCTGGATGCCTTGCAACAGCTGGGATTCTGCCTGGTTGAAGGTGAAGTTGATTTGGCGCTACCCGTGAACAATGTCAGTGATAGCGGCGCAGAAGTGGCACAAGAGACAGATATTCCCGCATTACGTCAGTTAGCCAGCGCCGCATTTGCGCAAAGCCGTTTTCGTGCGCCATGGTATGCGCCTGACGCCAGCGGTCGCTTTTATGCGCAGTGGATTGAAAATGCCGTGCGCGGCACCTTTGATCATCAATGTCTGATTTTACGTGCGGCGTCCGGCGATATTCGCGGCTATGTCTCTTTACGGGAACTCAATGCGACAGATGCACGAATTGGCCTGCTGGCTGGACGCGGTGCAGGTGCTGAGCTGATGCAAACGGCGCTAAACTGGGCGTATGCTCGCGGTAAAACAACTTTGCGGGTGGCGACCCAAATGGGCAACACCGCCGCGCTTAAACGATACATACAAAGTGGTGCGAATGTAGAAAGCACCGCGTACTGGTTATACAGGTGATCACATGATTCCATTTAACGCACCGCCGGTGGTGGGAACCGAACTCGACTATATGCAGTCGGCAATGGGTAGCGGCAAACTGTGTGGCGATGGCGGTTTTACCCGTCGCTGCCAGCAGTGGCTGGAGCAACGTTTTGGCAGCGCCAAAGTGTTACTGACGCCGTCCTGCACCGCTTCTCTGGAGATGGCGGCGCTGCTGCTCGATATCCAGCCTGGCGATGAAGTGATCATGCCGAGCTACACCTTTGTCTCCACCGCCAATGCCTTTGTGCTGCGTGGCGCGAAAATCGTCTTTGTGGATGTTCGCCCGGACACCATGAACATCGACGAAACGCTGATTGAAGCGGCGATCACTGACAAAACGCGCGTTATCGTGCCGGTGCATTACGCAGGCGTGGCCTGTGAAATGGACACCATTATGGCGTTGGCGAAAAAGCATAATCTGTTTGTGGTGGAAGATGCCGCTCAGGGCGTGATGTCCACTTATAAAGGGCGTGCGCTGGGAACCATTGGTCATATTGGCTGCTTTAGCTTCCATGAAACCAAAAACTACACGGCGGGCGGTGAAGGCGGCGCGACGCTGATTAACGATAAAGCGTTAATCGAACGAGCCGAGATCATCCGTGAAAAAGGCACAAACCGCAGCCAGTTCTTCCGTGGTCAGGTCGATAAATATACCTGGCGCGATATTGGCTCCAGCTATTTGATGTCCGATCTGCAAGCTGCGTACCTGTGGGCGCAACTGGAAGCAGCGGATCGTATCAATCAGCAACGTCTGGCGCTGTGGCAAAACTACTACGATGCGTTAGCACCTCTGGCGAAAGCCGGGCGTATCGAGCTGCCGTCGATTCCCGATGGCTGCGTGCAGAACGCGCATATGTTCTACATTAAACTGCGGGATATTGATGACCGGAGCGCGTTGATTAACTTTCTGAAAGAAGCGGAAATCATGGCGGTGTTCCATTACATTCCGCTGCACGGTTGCCCTGCGGGGGAACGCTTTGGTGAGTTCTACGGTGAAGATCGCTACACCACCAAAGAGAGCGAGCGCCTGCTGCGCCTGCCGCTGTTCTACAACCTGTCGCCCGTCAATCAGCGTACGGTAATTGCGACCTTGTTGAATTACTTCTCCTGATATGTCGTTGGCAAAAGCGTCCTTATGGACGGCGGCCAGTACACTGGTCAAGATTGGTGCAGGGTTACTGGTCGGTAAGTTGCTGGCGGTGTCATTTGGTCCGGCGGGGCTTGGGCTGGCGGCAAATTTCCGCCAGTTAATTACCGTGCTCGGCGTGCTTGCTGGGGCAGGCATCTTTAACGGCGTAACCAAATACGTTGCCCAGTACCATGATAATCCGCAGCAGCTGCGCCGCGTGGTCGGCACTTCATCAGCGATGGTGCTTGGCTTCTCTACGCTGATGGCGCTGGTTTTTGTGCTGGCGGCAGCGCCAATTAGCCAGGGATTGTTTGGTAATACCGACTATCAGGGGCTGGTGCGTTTAGTGGCGTTGGTGCAAATGGGGATCGCCTGGGGCAACCTGTTACTGGCGTTGATGAAAGGCTTTCGCGATGCCGCTGGTAATGCGTTATCGCTGATTGTCGGCAGCCTGATTGGCGTAATTGCTTATTATGTCAGTTACCGTTTGGGCGGTTATGAAGGGGCATTGCTGGGGCTGGCGCTGATTCCCGCGTTGGTGGTGATTCCTGCCGTCATCATGTTGATCAAACGTGGTGCTATCCCGTTAAGCTATCTGAAACCCAGCTGGGATAACGGCCTGGCAGGGCAGTTGAGCAAATTTACGCTCATGGCGTTGATTACGTCGGTGACCTTGCCCGTTGCGTACATCATGATGCGTAAACTGTTGGCGGCGCAGTATAGCTGGGATGAAGTGGGTATCTGGCAAGGGGTGAGCAGTATTTCCGATGCCTACCTGCAATTTATTACGGCATCGTTCAGCGTATATTTACTGCCCACGTTGTCGCGGCTAACGGAAAAGCGCGATATCACCCGGGAAGTGGTTAAATCGCTGAAATTCGTCTTACCGGCAGTGGCGGCGGCGAGTTTTACCGTCTGGTTGCTGCGTGATTTTGCTATCTGGCTGCTGTTGTCGAATAAATTTACCGCTATGCGCGATCTCTTTGCCTGGCAGTTAGTGGGTGATGTGTTAAAAGTGGGCGCTTATGTCTTTGGTTATCTGGTGATCGCCAAAGCGTCACTGCGGTTTTATATTCTGGCGGAAGTCAGCCAGTTCACTTTATTGATGGTATTTGCCCACTGGCTAATCCCTGCGCATGGTGCACTGGGCGCGGCGCAGGCCTATATGGCAACCTATATCGTCTATTTTTCTCTTTGTTGTGGCGTGTTTTTACTCTGGCGTAGGCGGGCATGACTGTACTGATTCACGTACTGGGATCGGATATCCCTCACCATAACCGAACCGTTCTGCGGTTTTTCAACGACGCGCTGGTCGCGACGAGCGAGCACGCGCGCGAGTTTATGGTTGTTGGCAAGGACGACGGCTTAAGTGATAGCTGTCCGGCGCTTTCTGTGCAATTTTTCCCTGGGAAAAAATCGCTGGCGGAAGCGGTCATCGCGAAAGCAAAAGCTAACCGTCAGCAGCGATTTTTTTTCCACGGTCAGTTCAATCCCAAACTGTGGCTGGCTCTGCTGAGTGGTGGCATTAAGCCCAGCCAGTTTTTCTGGCATATCTGGGGGGCAGACCTGTATGAGCTTTCCAGTGGCTTGAGATATAAGCTTTTTTACCCGTTGCGTCGCCTGGCGCAAAAGCGAGTCGGCTGTGTATTTGCCACCCGCGGTGATTTGAGTTTTTTTGCCAAAACGCATCCAAAGGTGCGGGGCGAACTGCTGTACTTCCCGACGCGGATGGACCCTTCTCTCAATACGATGGCGAACGATCGCCAACGTGAAGGGAAAATGACCATTCTGGTGGGGAACTCCGGTGACCGCAGCAATGAGCATGTCGCCGCCTTACGCGCCGTTCATCAGCAATTTGGCGATACGGTAAAAGTCGTGGTGCCGATGGGATATCCACCCAATAACGATGCATATATCAATGAAGTTCGCCTGGCGGGGCTGGCGTTATTCAGCGAAGAAAATCTGCAAGTTCTGAGCGAAAAACTGGAATTTGATGCCTATCTGGCGCTACTTCGTCAGTGCGATCTCGGTTACTTTATTTTTGCCCGCCAGCAGGGCATTGGTACGCTGTGCTTACTGATTCAGGCGGGTATTCCTTGTGTGCTTAACCGGGAAAATCCGTTCTGGCAGGATATGACGGAACAGCATTTGCCGGTGCTGTTTACTACCGACGATCTCAACGAGGATATTGTGCGTGAAGCACAGCGCCAGTTGGCGTCGGTGGATAAAAACACCATTGCCTTCTTTAGCCCTAACTATCTACAAGGCTGGCAGCGGGCGTTGGCGATTGCCGCCGGGGAGGTCGCATGAGTCTGCTGCAATTCAGTGGCCTGTTTGTTGTCTGGTTGCTCTGCACGCTGTTTATTGCCACGCTGACCTGGTTTGAGTTTCGCCGTGTGCGCTTTAACTTCAATGTCTTCTTTTCATTGCTGTTTTTGCTCACCTTTTTCTTCGGCTTCCCGCTGACCAGCGTGCTGGTATTTCGCTTTGATGTTGGTGTTGCGCCGCCAGAAATCTTGTTGCAGGCGTTGCTTTCTGCGGGCTGCTTCTACGCGGTTTACTATGTCACCTACAAAACCCGCCTACGCAAACGCGTTGCTGATGTACCGCGCCGTCCGCTGTTTACCATGAACCGCGTGGAGACCAATCTCACGTGGGTGATCCTGATGGGCATTGCGTTGGTAAGCGTCGGCATCTTCTTCATGCACAACGGTTTTTTGCTGTTCCGTCTTAACTCCTACAGTCAGATCTTCTCCAGTGAAGTCTCCGGCGTGGCGTTAAAACGTTTCTTTTACTTTTTCATCCCGGCGATGCTGGTGGTCTACTTTCTGCGCCAGGACAGCAAAGCGTGGCTGTTTTTCCTCGTCAGCACGGTCGCCTTTGGCTTGCTGACTTATATGATTGTCGGCGGCACTCGCGCCAATATCATCATCGCATTCGCTATCTTCCTGTTTATTGGCATTATTCGCGGCTGGATTTCGTTGTGGATGCTGGCGGCGGCGGGCGTGCTGGGGATTGTGGGCATGTTCTGGCTGGCGCTAAAACGCTATGGAATGAATGTGAGCGGCGATGAAGCGTTCTATACGTTTCTCTATCTCACCCGCGATACCTTTTCGCCGTGGGAGAATCTGGCATTGCTGTTGCAGAACTACGACAACATCGACTTCCAGGGCCTGGCTCCCATTGTCCGCGATTTCTATGTCTTTATCCCTTCCTGGCTGTGGCCGGGTCGCCCGAGTATGGTACTGAACTCCGCCAACTACTTTACCTGGGAAGTGCTGAATAACCACTCCGGGCTGGCGATCTCGCCTACGCTTATAGGCTCACTGGTTGTTATGGGCGGCGCGTTGTTCATCCCGCTCGGGGCGATTGTGGTTGGACTGATCATCAAATGGTTCGACTGGCTGTATGAACTGGGCAATCGCGAAACTAATCGCTATAAGGCTGCGATATTGCACAGTTTCTGCTTCGGGGCGATCTTCAATATGATCGTGCTGGCGCGTGAAGGGCTGGATTCGTTTGTCTCACGCGTAGTCTTTTTTATCGTGGTCTTCGGCGCATGTCTGATGATCGCAAAACTGTTGTACTGGCTTTTTGAAAGCGCCGGACTCATTCATAAACGTACAAAATCATCGCTCCGGACGCAGGTTGAAGGATAACAATGAATAACAACACCACAGCACCGACCTATACGCTGCGTGGCTTACAGTTGATTGGTTGGCGTGATATGCAGCACGCCCTCGATTATCTGTTTGCTGACGGGCAGCTTAAGCAGGGAACGCTGGTTGCCATTAATGCCGAAAAAATGCTGACCATTGAAGATAACGCCGAGGTCAGGGAGTTAATTAACGCTGCCGAATTTAAATATGCTGATGGCATCAGCGTTGTACGTTCAGTACGTAAAAAGTACCCGCAGGCGCAGGTTTCCCGCGTTGCCGGGGCCGATCTCTGGGAAGAGCTGATGGCGCGCGCAGGCAAAGAAGGGACGCCGGTATTTCTTGTGGGCGGTAAACCTGAAGTGCTGGCGCAAACTGAAGCTAAACTGCGCAATCAGTGGAATGTGAATATCGTTGGCAGTCAGGATGGTTATTTTAAACCCGAGCAGCGTCAGGCTCTGTTTGAACGCATTCATGCCAGCGGAGCGCAAATCGTCACCGTCGCGATGGGATCGCCAAAGCAGGAGATCTTCATGCGTGACTGCCGTCTGGTGCATCCGGATGCGCTGTATATGGGCGTTGGCGGGACTTACGATGTTTTCACCGGTCACGTGAAACGCGCACCGAAAATCTGGCAAAAGCTGGGGCTGGAGTGGCTCTACCGCCTGCTTTCGCAGCCGAGCCGCATTAAGCGTCAGCTTCGTTTGCTGCGTTATTTACGCTGGCATTACACCGGCAACCTCTGATTTTCCTCTCTCTGTAAAGCGACGGAGTGGTCACTTCGTCGCCTGCCTGTCTTTTTATTACACAAATCATTCAAATTTTTAATGCTTTATTTGCCATTTCTCCTGAATTACGAAAACATTCGCAACACTCGATGTACCCATAACGATAACCGGTAACACCGGAAAGCATGCAAACACAACACGAGGATTTATGGCAGATAACAAACCAGAGCTACAGCGTGGGCTGGAAGCTCGACATATCGAACTCATCGCCCTGGGGGGCACCATTGGCGTCGGCCTGTTTATGGGGGCCGCCAGTACCCTGAAATGGGCCGGGCCATCCGTATTGTTGGCCTATATCATCGCCGGGCTGTTCGTCTTTTTCATCATGCGTTCAATGGGCGAAATGTTGTTCCTCGAACCGGTTACCGGTTCGTTCGCCGTTTACGCGCACCGTTATATGAGCCCGTTCTTTGGCTATCTCACCGCCTGGTCTTATTGGTTTATGTGGATGGCGGTGGGGATCTCAGAAATCACCGCCATTGGCGTTTATGTCCAGTTCTGGTTCCCGGAGATGGCGCAATGGATACCGGCATTGATCGCGGTGGCGCTGGTGGCACTGGCGAATCTGGCGGCGGTGCGGTTGTACGGTGAAATCGAATTCTGGTTCGCGATGATCAAAGTCACCACGATTATAGTGATGATTGTCATTGGCCTGGGCGTGATTTTCTTTGGCTTTGGCAATGGCGGGCAGTCGATTGGTTTTAGCAATCTCACAGAGCATGGCGGTTTCTTTGCGGGTGGCTGGAAAGGGTTCCTGACCGCATTGTGTATCGTGGTGGCGTCTTACCAGGGCGTGGAGCTGATTGGCATTACGGCCGGTGAAGCGAAGAATCCGCAGGTGACACTGCGCAGTGCCGTTGGCAAAGTGCTGTGGCGAATCCTGATTTTCTACGTAGGTGCGATTTTCGTTATTGTCACCATCTTCCCGTGGAATGACATTGGCAGCAACGGCAGCCCGTTCGTACTGACTTTCGCCAAAATCGGCATTACCGCAGCGGCGGGTATTATCAACTTTGTGGTACTGACGGCTGCGCTCTCTGGCTGTAACAGCGGCATGTACAGTTGTGGACGTATGCTCTACGCACTGGCGAAAAACCGTCAGTTACCGGCGGCAATGGCGAAAGTTTCCCGTCAAGGTGTTCCGGTTGCAGGCGTGGCGGTATCAATTGCTATTCTGTTAATTGGCTCATGCCTGAACTACATCATTCCCAATCCACAGCGTGTGTTTGTCTATGTCTACAGTGCCAGCGTGCTTCCGGGGATGGTGCCATGGTTTGTGATTTTGATTAGCCAGTTGCGTTTTCGTCGAGCGCACAAAGCGGCGATTGCCAGCCATCCGTTCCGCTCAATCCTGTTCCCGTGGGCCAACTACGTAACAATGGCATTCCTGATTTGCGTTTTGATCGGCATGTACTTTAATGAAGATACGCGTATGTCGCTGTTTGTCGGCATCATCTTTATGCTGGCGGTGACGGCAATTTATAAAGTTTTTGGGCTTAATCGCCACGGTAAAGCGCATAAACTGGAGGAATAAGCAGCAAAACGCACAAACCGTAACCAAACGCGCAATTTATTTAAAAAGGGACTAGACAGAGGGGTGGGAAGTCCGTATTATCCACCCCCGCAACGGCGCTAAGCGCCCGTAGCTCAGCTGGATAGAGCGCTGCCCTCCGGAGGCAGAGGTCTCAGGTTCGAATCCTGTCGGGCGCGCCATTTAGTCCCGGCGCTTGAGCTGCGGTGGTAGTAATACCGCGTAACAAGATTTGTAGTGGTGGCTATAGCTCAGTTGGTAGAGCCCTGGATTGTGATTCCAGTTGTCGTGGGTTCGAATCCCATTAGCCACCCCATTATTAGAAGTTGTGACAATGCGAAGGTGGCGGAATTGGTAGACGCGCTAGCTTCAGGTGTTAGTGTCCTTACGGACGTGGGGGTTCAAGTCCCCCCCCTCGCACCACGACTTTAAAGAATTGAACTAAAAATTCAAAAAGCAGTATTTCGGCGAGTAGCGCAGCTTGGTAGCGCAACTGGTTTGGGACCAGTGGGTCGGAGGTTCGAATCCTCTCTCGCCGACCAATTTTGAACCCCGCTTCGGCGGGGTTTTTTGTTTTCTGTGCATTTCATCACTCTCCCTTCGCAAGAAACGCCCGTAATAACGCATTGCGCCACGGTATGATTTCGCCCTTAACGTATTGAAGGATGACTTCAGGCAAGGAGCGACCATGCTGCAACAGGTTCCAACGCGTGCTTTTCATGTGATGGCGAAACCAAGCGGTTCCGATTGTAATCTGAACTGTGACTACTGTTTTTATCTCGAAAAACAATCCCTTTACCGCGAAAAGCCAGTTGCGCATATGGACGATGACACGCTGGAAGCGTATGTCCGTCACTATATCGCTGCCAGCGAACCCCAAAACGAAGTGGCTTTTACCTGGCAGGGCGGCGAACCAACGTTACTCGGGCTGGATTTTTACCGCCGTGCCGTGGCGCTACAGGCGAAATATGGTGCTGGTAGGAAGGTAAGTAACAGCTTTCAGACTAACGGTGTGCTGCTCGATGATGAATGGTGTGCATTTCTGGCAGAAAATCATTTTCTTGTTGGGTTATCGCTGGACGGTCCGGCTGAGATCCACAATCAATATCGCGTGACCAAAGGTGGCAGACCCACGCATAAGCTGGTGATGCGTGCCCTGACGCTCCTGCAAAAACATCATGTCGACTATAACGTGCTGGTCTGTGTCAACCGCACCAGCGCGCAGCAACCGTTACAGGTTTATGATTTTTTGTGCAATGCAGGCGTGGAGTTTATCCAGTTTATTCCGGTGGTGGAGCGCCTGGCTGATGAAACAGCCGCCCGCCATGGACTGAAATTACATGCGCCTGGCGATATTCAGGGTGAGCTGACAGAATGGTCGGTGCGCCCCGATGAGTTCGGTGAGTTTCTGGTGGCAATTTTTGACCACTGGATCAAACGTGACGTCGGCAAGATTTTCGTGATGAATATCGAATGGGCGTTTGCCAATTTTGTCGGTGCGCCGGGTGCGGTTTGCCATCATCAGCCGACCTGTGGACGCTCGGTGATTGTCGAACACAACGGCGACGTTTACGCCTGCGATCACTATGTTTATCCGCAATATCGACTGGGGAATATGCATCAGCAAACAATTGCAGAAATGATCGATTCCCCGCAACAGCAGGTGTTTGGTGAAGATAAATTTAAGCAATTACCGGCGCAGTGTCGCAGTTGTAACGTGTTAAAAGCGTGCTGGGGAGGCTGCCCGAAACACCGCTTCATGCTCGATGCTAGCGGTAAACCGGGGCTGAATTATTTGTGTGCCGGATATCAGCGTTATTTCCGCTATCTACCGCCATATCTTAAAGCAATGGCTGATTTGCTGGCGCACGGTCGCCCGGCCAGCGACATTATGCAGGCACATTTGCTGGTGGTGAGTAAGTAAAAAAGCGGCCATTTTGTGGCCGCCTGCGGTTGTTTACTGGATGCGATGCAGGCGCATCTTATCCGGCCTACAGGACGCTGCAATTTATTGAATTTGCAAGGCTTGTAGGCCGGATAAGGCGTTCACGCCGCATCCGGCAAGGTCAGTGTGGCCCGATGTAGCGATAGCGCCGGCTTAATCAGATTTAATCTGCGCGCGCGGCGGATATTTTTTCAGGATCTCCATATACGCGTGCATTTCGGTCTGTAGCGGTACACCCATTGGGATATGGCGCACGCCGATAGAGTCGCTTTCCTGCGGATCGGTGTACAGGTTAAACACCGACGATCCCGCCGTTTGCATTACCGTGCCGGTGAATCCACCCTGATATCCGCTCTGGGTATAAGCGTATGGCTGTTGGATTAGTACGTGATATTTAAACTCATCCATACGCACAGCAGAAAGTTTGCCGTTGAGGAAGTAGTGCTCGGCCTTACGGTTAGACTGACCATTTGTTCCCAGGAAGAAAGATGTCTGGTCCACACCATCGATAAAGGTGGTTTTCGGTACTAAATCCGCTACTTTCGCCCCAGGATGCCCCGCCAGATCCAGTGCCGTAGGGAAGAGATCCGCCAGATCGACAATGCCGTCAGATTTACGCGGTTGGATCATGCCTTTCCAGTAAACGAAGGTTGGCACACGAACGCCGCCTTCCCATGTAGAACCTTTCGCACCACGGAACGGTGTGCGTCCGTGCGGCGGTACTTCGGCTTCTGGTCCGTTATCGGAGGTAAAGACAATCAGCGTGTTATCAAGCTGACCGTTTTTCTCCAGTGCTTTATACAGATTGGCGAAGATATCGTTCATCTCCACCATGCAGTCGCCGTAAGAGGTGCGCGCCGGAGAGCTACCCGCATATTTCGCATTTGGGTAGTTATCGAAGTGACAGCCGCGAGTGCCGTAGTAGAGGAAGAAAGGCTTATCGCTCTTCGCCATCTTGTCGAGGAACTTAACGCCATATTCCATCCAGCGTTGATCCAGGTCTTCCATATATTTCGGCGTAATGTCGGCAATGGCTTCCTGTTCACCGCCGCGCACGGCATGAACGTCATCTTTGCTGAATGGCAGTTTTTGGATGTATTCAGAACGATCCGGGCTCAGGGCGACTTCCGGGTTGACATGAACATCACGCCATTCGGTATACATATCGGATACCGAGTTAAAGCCGCGGAAATCATCAAAGCCAACGTTCTGCGGCTGCGACTCTTTGTTTTCCCCCATATGCCATTTCCCGATGGCCTGGGTGACGTAGCCCTGATCGTGCAGCAACTGCGGCAGAGTGGTTAACCCTTGCAGACCGCCCGGTTGCCCGTACATTGGCGGCATCAGAATGCCGTGGTGGATGGAGTATTGTCCGGTAAGAATCGTGGCGCGGGTTGGGGAAGAACTCGGTTGAGAATACGCCGAAGTTAAAATCAGCCCCTGGCTGGCAACGGCGTCGATATCTGGTGTAGGGTTACCCACCGCCACGCCACCGCCGTTAAAGCCAACATCCATCCAGCCCACATCATCCAGCAAGAAAACAACCACGTTCGGTTTCTTACCGGTTTTTTTCTCAAGTTCTGCCAGCTTCTGCTGGGTTTCTTTGTCTTGTGCAGGATGCTGCATCACCGGCATCATGTTGTCGGCAATAGTGGTCGCCGGTTTAACCAGATACTGGTTTGGGTGATCGTATCCGGCAAAGCCTTTGCGTGCGGTGGCGGTTGACGGGGTATCTGCTGCGCTGGCCATGAGTGGAAGAGCGGCGGCGACAGCCACAACAAGAAGTTTGGGTGAAAACGAAAATTCCATGCAAAATGCTCCGGTTTCATGTCGTCAAAATGTTGACGTAATTAAGCATTGATAATTGAGATCCCTCTCCCTGACAGGATGATTGCATAAATAATAGTGATGAAAATAAATTATTTATTTATCCAGATAATGAATTGGAAAATCAGGAGAGCGTTTTCAATCCTACCTCTGGCGCAGGTGATATGTAAGGCGGTGATGTTATATCGCGTTGATTATTGATGCTGTTTTTAGTTTTAACGGCAATTAATATATATGTTATTAATTGAATGACTTTTATTATTCATTATATATATGTGTAGAATCGTGCGCAGGAGAAATATTCACTCAGGAAGTTATTACTCAGGAAGCAAAGAGGATTACAGAATTATCTCATAACAAGTGTTAAGGGATGTTATTTCCCGGTTCTCTGTGGCATAATAAACGAGTAGATGCTCATTCCATCTCTTATGTTCGCCTTAGTGCCTCATAAACTCCGGAATGACGCAGAGCCGTTTACGGTGCTTATCGTCCACTGACAGATGTCGCTTATGCCTCATCAGACACCATGGACACAACGTTGAGTGAAGCACCCACTTGTTGTCATACAGACCTGTTTTAACGCCTGCTCCGTAATAAGAGCAGGCGTTTTTTTATGTATCAGAAAGGTCTCGGAGGTGCTTGCCTCCGGGTGAGAAAGAACTACTGTGGCGGGTTGTTCTGCAACGTCAGCATCAAGCCATCGCGACGCATCGCTGCGGCTTCTTCCGGCTTGTGCAGTCTGTCCAGCGCGTCGGCAAGCCATGCGTAATCGTAGGCGTCCGGACGTTGTTTCAGCGCCGCGCGGAAGGCGAGCGATGCTTCCTGCCATTCGCCGTGCTTCATCAGCGACTGACCCAGTGTGCTCCACAACAACGGGCGATCGCCCACGTTTTTGATCTGTTGGCGCAGCACTTTTTCCAGCTGTTCCGGGTTATTGGTTTTCAGACGCGGGATCGGCAGCAGCAGGCGATCGTCATACTGGCGTTTCAGGCCGTCGATGATAATTTGCTGGGCAGTATCATGATCGTCACATTCAATAAGATGTTCCGCCATTGCCACCTGTAACGCCACCTGATGACGCGTTTTCCGGCTTTGGTTTTTCCACCAGTTACGCAAACCTTCGCTACCGTTATCGGCACGCGCCTGATCCATCAGGCCAATCCATGCCTGTTGTTCCAGCATTGCACGATGCTCTTCATCGCCAACGTGGGCTTTTGCCATTGATGGGATGATATCCAGCAGCGAACTCCATGCACCAGTGCGGATATACGCCTGTTCCGCCAGACGTAATACTTCCGGATGGCGTGGCGTAACTTCCAGCAGCTTATCAACGCCGTGACGTGCTGCATGGTTTTCATTACGGGCCAGTTGCAGACGTACACGGGTGATTTCTACCGGAATTGTGTCGTTGCCGGCCAGCTCCGCTGCGCGTTCCAGATGTTGGTTGGCGCGTGCTTCATCACCACGTTGTTGCGCGGCTTCGGCAGCCAGTAGATAGTTCACCACCGGTTGTTCCGCGTGATCGGCATTTTTCGCCATCAGCTTTTCAACTTGCTGATAATCGCCTTCCGCCAGTTTCAGCAGCGCCTGTTCGGTCTGCTTACGTGCACGGCGACGCTTACGTCCGACAAACCACCCACGGGTGTGCGCGCCTGTGCGGAAGATCCGCCGCAGTAGCCACTCAATGGCAAACAGCACTACCATCGCCAGAATCAAAATGATCGCCAGGCCCGTGACGCTGGTTTCGATATTGTAGGTATCGGTCTGGATCAGCACGTAACCCTGATGACCGGCAATCATCGGGCCGACCACGATCCCCGCAATCAGCAACACAAAGAGCAATAACACTTTTAGCATGGTTATTCTCCTTGCGGCGCGGCTGCCGGAGTATCAGCTTGCGGTGCAGGTGCAGGTGCAGGTGCAGGTGCAGGTGCAGGTGCAGGTGCAGGTGCAGGTGCAGGTTTAGCTTCCGTTGTCCCTGCTGCCGGTTGTGCCAGCAGGTTACGCACGCGGGTCTGCATCAGTTTTTCCAGCATCGCCTGGCTTTGCAGGGTTTCCGGGAGATCCATCGAGATATTTTGCTGACTTAACTGGTCCACCTCGTCGAGGAACGCTTTGGTGGTGGCATCATCAGTATCGTAGTAAGCACGTACCCAGGTGGAGACATTCTCCAGCGCCTGGCGGTAAGTCTCTTCCTGATGACGCGGTACGGCTTGTGCCGCGACCAGCAGGCGGGAGCGAATATTTTCGCGCAGATAGATATCCTGATTCGGTGCTAACAGTGGTACGGCGGTGTCATCACGACGGCGAATCGTAATGAAGTTGTCCATAAAGTTCTGCCAGCTTTTTTGTAGATTGATACGCCATTCGCTGAGGGAACTGGAAAGTTCTTCACCGTCGGAATCCATTGGTGAACCATCGCTGTCATTATCGGCCAGACGCAGGTTATCTACCTGATTAGAAAGCTGGTTCAGCTTAAGGATGATGCCGTCATAATCCACCTGCGATACCGCAGAAAGGCTGGCGATATCATCGGTAATTGCCCGACGAACGGTAATCAGACTCGGGTCATTCATATCCGCCAGGCTGGCATCTGCACTTTTCAGCAACGCTGCAGCGGTCGTGACGTCCTGATCGCTCCACAGCTTCCTTCCGGCGAGTTTCACCAGGAAATCAGCCTGAGCCAGCAGCCAGGTTTTAGCATCGCTGCCGGAAATAGTCGCGACCTTTTGTTGGACTTCATCCAGCTGTTTTGCCAGCGTTTCTTGCTGACGATTCGCTTGCTCAAGCTGTACAGCTTGTTGCTTGATAATGCCTTCCAGCTCGGCTTTTTGGCTCTCCTGGGCTTTTTGCAGTGCCGTAAGTTGGTTAGCCAGGGCATCGCTGGTGGCAGTCTGATTGACGGCCTGTTGTTTACCCCAGCCATACAAACCGACGCCCGCCGCCAGAGCAATAGCGATAGCCACCGCGCTGAGAATCAATGCGGTGTTGTTCTTGCTCTTTTTTTCTGTTGCGACAGGTTGTGACGTGGTGTCCACGGCCTCCCTGGTCTCTTCAACCACGGCGGAGGTTTTTTCTTGTTCCGTCATTATGGCTTCCTGTTATGAGAGTTATTGTAATGCCCGTAAAAGCGCATCGTTGTCAGCGTTATCGGCGACCTTAATGTCTTGCCAGCCCAGTTCCCGGGCGAGTTTCGCCAGACGCTCACTGACGACTAAAAGTCGACAGCGTAGTAACCAGTGCTCACGATACCATTGTGGGATCAGCGACCAGAGTTGCTGTAACATTTCACCGCTGGTAACAACGACTGTCGTTACCTCGCGGGATTGCCAGCGCATCGCTTCTTCTGCACCATCGTAATGGATTGCGCATCGTTGATAACATTCACAAAAAGTGACTTCAGCGCCGCGCGCCGTCAGGGTATCCCCAATCAGCTCACGACCGCCATTGCCACGCAATATCAACGCACGTTTGCCCGCAATATTTTGTAATTCAGGTAATTGTAGCAAGACTTCGCTGATTTCCCGATCCTGCGGGTAGAGAATCTTCTGTCCGCTTACGGTATGTAGCGCCAGTGCGGTGGTCCGTCCAATGGCAAAATAAGTGGGTAGGTGGGGCCATTTACGCTCTTGCTGATGCAGCTGTGATTGGGCAAAAGCAACCGCGTGTTGCGAGAGGGCAAACAGCAGATCGCTCTCACCCAGCGCTGCCAGTTGATCGGCAAGTTGTGGTAATTGCCGACCCGGGGAAAACTCAATCAGCGGAAAATGCCAGGCCACCTGCCCCAGTGTGCGCAGACGGCTCACTAACTCTTCTCCAGCGGGAGACGGGCGGGTGACCAGGATACTCATGCCGGGGCGTCTCCGTTATAAACTTCAGCGAGGATCTCGCGTGCGCCGTTATTCAGTAGCTCCTCTGCCAGCGAAATCCCCATTTGTTCGGCATCCTGCGGCGCACCGCGGCGTTCACCGCGAATAATCTGCGAACCGTCCGGCGCGCCGACCAACGCACGCAGCCAGATTTCGCCATCAATAAGCTCGGCGTAGCTACCAATTGGCACCTGACATCCGCCTTCGAGACGGGTATTCATGGCGCGTTCGGCGGTAACGCGCAGTGCAGTTTCGTGGTGATTGAGTGCGGCAAGCAGCTCGCGAGTGCGTGTATCATCAAGGCGGCATTCAATACCTACCGCACCTTGCCCTACTGCCGGAAGAGAAATCTCGGGTGGCAACGCGGCGCGAATGCGTGACTCCAGACCTAAACGTTTTAGTCCGGCTACGGCAAGAATGATGGCATCGTATTCGCCGTTATCCAGTTTGCTCAGGCGAGTGCCGACGTTGCCGCGCAGGGAGCGGATAATCAGATCCGGGCGGCGTTCAGCCAGTTGGCACTGGCGACGTAAACTGGACGTCCCGACGATACTGCCTGCCGGTAACGCATCCAGACTGTCATAGTTATTGGACACAAAGGCATCGCGAGGATCTTCACGCTCGCAAATGGTGACCAGCCCCAGACCTTGCGGGAATTCAACCGGCACATCTTTCATTGAATGTACGGCGATATCGGCGCGATTCTCCAGGAGCGCGACTTCCAGCTCTTTTACAAATAAGCCTTTTCCGCCTACTTTCGCCAGCGGCGTATCAAGAATCACATCGCCGCGCGTCACCATCGGTACCAGTTCAACGACCAGGCCCGGATGGCTCGCCATCAACTTGTCTTTGACATAGTGTGCCTGCCAGAGTGCAAGTGGGCTTTGGCGTGTGGCAATTCTTAAAACATTGTCTAACATGCTTGTTACCGTCATTATCATCCGTGGTCCATCCTAACATCCTTGCCAGAGCGATGTCAGTGTTGTGGTGAAACGTAGACGCCTGCGCAAACCGTAAAATGAGGTCTGGCAGTGGATCCTGACAGGCGTTTCACGCCGTCGTAATAAGGAATTTACAGAGAATAAACGGTGCTACACTTGTATGTAGCGCATCTTTCTTTACGGTCAATCAGCAAGGTGTTAAATTGATCACGTTTTAGACCATTTTTTCGTCGTGAAACTAAAAAAACCAGGCGCGAAAAGTGGTAACGGTTACCTTTGACATACGAAATATCCCGAATGCCGCGTGTTACCGTTGATGTTGGCGGAATCACAGTCATGACGGGTAGCAAATCAGGCGATACGTCTTGTACCTCTATATTGAGACTCTGAAACAGAGACTGGATGCCATAAATCAATTGCGCGTGGATCGCGCGCTTGCTGCTATGGGGCCTGCATTCCAACAGGTCTACAGTCTACTGCCGACATTGTTGCACTATCACCATCCGCTAATGCCGGGTTACCTTGATGGTAACGTTCCCAAAGGCATTTGCCTTTACACGCCTGATGAAACTCAACGCCACTACCTGAACGAGCTTGAACTGTATCGTGGAATGTCAGTACAGGATCCGCCGAAAGGTGAGCTTCCAATTACTGGTGTATACACCATGGGCAGCACCTCGTCCGTAGGGCAAAGTTGTTCCTCTGACCTGGATATCTGGGTCTGTCATCAATCCTGGCTTGATAGCGAAGAGCGCCAGTTACTACAACGTAAATGCAGCCTGCTGGAAAGCTGGGCCGCCTCGCTGGGCGTGGAAGTTAGCTTCTTCCTGATTGATGAAAATCGCTTCCGTCATAATGAAAGCGGCAGCCTGGGGGGCGAAGATTGTGGCTCCACCCAGCATATACTGCTGCTTGACGAATTTTATCGCACTGCCGTGCGTCTCGCGGGTAAGCGTATTCTGTGGAATATGGTGCCGTGTGACGAAGAAGAGCATTACGACGACTATGTGATGACGCTTTACGCGCAGGGCGTGCTTACTCCTAATGAATGGCTGGATCTCGGCGGCTTAAGCTCACTTTCTGCCGAAGAGTACTTTGGTGCCAGCCTTTGGCAGCTCTATAAGAGTATCGATTCCCCATACAAAGCGGTGCTGAAAACACTGCTGCTGGAAGCCTATTCCTGGGAATACCCGAACCCACGTCTGCTGGCGAAAGATATCAAACAGCGTTTGCACGACGGCGAGATTGTATCGTTTGGTCTCGATCCGTACTGCATGATGCTGGAGCGTGTTACTGAATACCTGACGGCGATTGAAGATTTCACCCGTCTGGATTTAGTGCGTCGCTGCTTCTATTTAAAAGTGTGCGAAAAACTCAGCCGTGAACGCGCCTGTGTAGGCTGGCGTCGTGAAGTGCTAACCCAGTTAGTGAAAGAGTGGGAATGGGACGATGCTCGTCTGGCAATGCTCGATAACCGCGCTAACTGGAAGATTGATCAGGTGCGCGAGGCGCACAACGAACTGCTCGATGCAATGATGCAGAGCTACCGCAATCTGATCCGCTTTGCGCGTCGCAATAACCTTAGCGTCTCTGCCAGTCCGCAGGATATCGGCGTGCTGACGCGTAAACTGTATGCCGCGTTTGAAGCATTGCCAGGTAAAGTGACGCTGGTAAATCCGCAGATTTCACCCGATCTCTCGGAACCGAATCTGACCTTTATTTATGTGCCGCCGGGCCGGGCTAACCGTTCAGGTTGGTATCTGTATAACCGCGCGCCAAATATTGAGTCGATCATCAGCCATCAGCCGCTGGAATATAACCGTTACCTGAATAAACTGGTGGCGTGGGCATGGTTTAACGGCCTGCTGACCTCGCGCACCCGCTTGTATATTAAAGGCAACGGCATTGTCGATTTGCCTAAGTTGCAGGAGATGGTCGCCGATGTGTCGCACCATTTCCCGCTGCGCCTGCCTGCACCGACGCCAAAAGCGCTCTACAGCCCGTGTGAGATTCGCCATCTGGCGATTATCGTTAACCTGGAATATGACCCGACAGCTGCGTTCCGCAATCAGGTGGTGCATTTTGATTTCCGTAAGCTGGATGTCTTCAGCTTTGGCGAGAATCAAAATTGCCTGGTAGGTAGCGTGGACCTGCTGTACCGCAACTCGTGGAACGAAGTGCGTACGCTGCACTTCAACGGCGAGCAGTCGATGATCGAAGCCCTGAAAACTATTCTCGGCAAAATGCATCAGGACGCCGCACCGCCAGATAGCGTGGAAGTCTTCTGCTACAGCCAGCATCTGCGCGGCTTAATCCGTACTCGCGTGCAGCAACTGGTTTCTGAGTGCATTGAACTGCGTCTTTCCAGCACCCGCCAGGAAACCGGGCGCTTCAAGGCGCTGCGCGTTTCTGGTCAAACCTGGGGCTTATTCTTCGAACGCCTGAATGTATCGGTACAGAAACTGGAAAATGCCATCGAGTTTTATGGCGCTATTTCGCATAACAAACTGCACGGCCTGTCAGTGCAGGTTGAAACCAATCACGTCAAATTACCGGCGGTGGTGGACGGCTTTGCCAGCGAAGGGATCATCCAGTTCTTCTTCGAAGAAACGCAAGACGAGAATGGCTTTAATATCTACATTCTCGACGAAAGCAACCGGGTTGAGGTATATCACCACTGCGAAGGCAGCAAAGAGGAACTGGTGCGTGACGTCAGTCGCTTCTACTCGTCTTCGCACGACCGTTTCACCTACGGCTCAAGCTTCATCAACTTCAACCTGCCGCAGTTCTATCAAATTGTGAAGGTTGATGGTCGTGAACAGGTGATTCCGTTCCGCACCAAATCTATCGGCAACATGCCGCCTGCCAATCAGGATCACGACACGCCGCTATTACAGCAGTATTTTTCGTGATGAGCGTGCCGGAAAGCGAGGCTTATCCGGCATGCAATCTTAGCGGAAACTGACTGTTTCACCCGCTTGCTGCGTTGCCGCCTGTTCCAGCAAATCCCAGAAGGTTTCGCCGCTACGGTCGCAAATCCATTCATCGCCTTTCAGATCAAAATGGTAGCCGCCCTGTTTGGTTGCCAGCCACACCTGGTGCAGCGGTTCCTGACGGTTGATAATGATTTTGCTGCCATTTTCAAAGGTAATGGTCAGCACACCGCCGTTGATTTCGCAGTCGATATCGCTGTCGCCATCCCAGTCATCCAGACGCTCTTCAATGGTCAGCCAGAGTTGATCAGCCAGGCGATGAAATTCACTGTCGTTCATTGTTGTTTCCTGTTTTTAGGTGATGGCGGCAGTATAGCGGCATGGTGTCAGGGCTTCAAAGTTTACCCGTCTGCTGCTGCGTTCCGGCACGATTCCTCCGTCACCGGAATAATAATGTCGCTATTATGAATTTCACGGACATTCTTTTCTCTGACGTATGTTTTCGCTGGGCAGGGGGAGGGTGTGCGATAAAGCTGATCGTCAATCCAGGTGTAGACATAGCTATCGTCATAAGCAAAGCGCTCCGTTGCTATCAGCGCACCGCTGCTGGTGAATACCTGCACATCCTGTTTTTGTCGGGTACTTTGCAGAAAGTAATGACGCTCCTTGCCCGTATTTATCGGTTTATTTTTGATGGGCAAAGATGACTCCAACTCTATGATTTCGAGCCGATCTTCTCCAAAATGCGAGCGCCTGACGACGTAGAGTTGGTTTTTGTACTGTGCAATACGTTCGGTAATCAGATGAAACTTTTTTGGATCAATGCCTTCCAGGTAATGCCACTCACTCCATTGCAGGTCGGGTGAAAGCGCTTTTCGCCAGCCTACTCCCGATTTATTTACGATAAATGAAGA
This sequence comes from Escherichia coli, assembly GCF_036503815.1. GTDB lineage: Bacteria > Pseudomonadota > Gammaproteobacteria > Enterobacterales > Enterobacteriaceae > Escherichia > Escherichia coli_F. The sequence continues at coordinate 4,873,391 of NZ_AP027764.1, read as the reverse complement.
TTCATTGTCCCCATCTTCGTATGCCTTGGCGGGTTTTAAAGAGGATGTGTGCTTGATGCCAGTGGGAGTAAATGAGCCATCTTTCATTATCTCACCATCCAACTGGCTAAGGCTGACGTTCAGCCAGTCGTCTTTAGCGGCTTTGATACGTGCCGCTTTGGGATATTGCGTAGGGTAACGCCAAAGCTGCGCACCATCGAATGCATAAACGTAACGATCGTCGCGAGCAAACCATTTTTTGTAATGCGGGTTATTGCCACGGTGTGCATCTGCTTCATTCGGCACACGGTAGTCCAGCAGTATCAGTGGGCCAACGGATTCAAACACCTGTAAACCGTCTTTCTCATGTCCGTCCCAATTTGTTGATCGGGTGAGTAAATAGCCATGATGCCTTCCGGCATTAAAACGTTTATTGATGATCAGATTCGGGTTATCCAGGGTGATGATCTCCAACTGATTTTCACCGAAGGGGGTCTTACTGATTGCATACAACTTGTCCTGATACTGCGCCACGATGTCACTGATCGGGTGAAACTGCTCCGGGTCGAGACTGGGTAATTCTTCCTGCTCACAATCTGGCCCCTTGCGCCAGAACACCTTTTTTTCTAACAGCGTAAAGTTGTCACATTGCCGGGATATATCTTCATTCCTTGCCAAACGAACCTGATCAATGACTTTACGATGCTCGCCGTGTTTATCACGCCAGCTAAACAGGGTGCCGGGCATCCAGCGAACGACAGAAAAATTGTCCGGATCTGCATCCAGTTGCTCTCCATTGATCAGCAACTTTGTTCGTGTGCGGGTAAGCATATCCCACGGGCCAAAGGGGTAGGCAATGCAGGGAAAAAACGTTGAAGCGAATTTCCCTTGTTGACCCCAGGATTTTTGCGCGATCACGGAAAAACTCTCTGGGTTATCAAAACGGTGCCCATCGATATAAAGAAAATGCGCGTCACGTAGCACCAATCCCAGCCGATCAGGCATCCAACGGCTACCTAATCCTACTTTGCGCAGCGTTTTTTCATCGACGCGTTGCCTGCCGCCATTTTCATCTGTCCGTTGGCCTTTGTAATAAATGCTGTTTTTATCGACGGCAAAATCGCCCCATGAATGGAACGAGGCTACATCGACCGGTGGATAACCAGATGGATTTTGTACAATCTTGCCCGCATAAATAACAAAACGGCCATCGCTAAAGTAAGCATAATTTGGATACCAGGCCCATGCGCCCTGATCAATATAATCGGTGGTAAGGTCGTTTAACGGCGGTTCTTTTTCCCCATCGTCCAGGGTGTCAGGAACAATGAATAAATCAGGTAAACGACGCAGTCGCTGGTAATTTACTTCCGGTAACGAAAGATTTGTCTCTTCATTAGGGCGCAGGTATACCACGCCTTTTCCCTGTTTCTGGTAAATATTATGATCAGGTTCACCGAGCGAGCATCCCCACGCTGACGGAACTAAAAAAGACAACAAACAAACCACATTGCGATAGTGCATAAAGCCATCCTGGCGCGAGGTGCCGATCACGAAACTACCAGCAAAACATAAATCCTCACGTGTAAGCGTTATACTCGCAGCAATTCCTCATTTTTCAGACTTCATAAAGAGTCGCTAAACGCTTGCTTTTACGTCTTCTCCTGCGATGATAGAAAGCAGAAAGCGATGAACTTTACAGGCAATCCATAATGAAAAACGTGTTTAAGGCACTCACTGTATTACTTACTCTCTTCAGCCTGACGGGCTGCGGTCTGAAAGGTCCGCTCTATTTCCCGCCTGCAGATAAAAACGCACCGCCACCGACCAAACCGGTAGAGACGCAAACGCAATCCACGGTGCCGGATAAAAACGACCGCGCCACTGGCGATGGTCCATCCCAGGTGAATTACTAAAAGTCAGTTTCTGTACCCGCGTGATTGGAGTAAATGATGCAGTTCTCGAAAATGCATGGCCTTGGCAACGATTTTATGGTCGTCGACGCGGTAACGCAGAATGTCTTTTTTTCACCGGAGCTGATTCGTCGCCTGGCGGATCGGCACCTGGGGGTAGGGTTTGACCAGCTGCTGGTGGTTGAGCCGCCGTATGATCCTGAACTGGATTTTCACTATCGCATTTTCAATGCTGATGGCAGTGAAGTGGCGCAGTGCGGCAACGGCGCGCGCTGCTTTGCCCGCTTTGTGCGCCTGAAAGGGCTGACCAATAAGCGCGATATCCGCGTCAGCACTGCCAACGGGCGGATGGTTCTGACCGTCACCGATGACGATCTGGTGCGCGTAAATATGGGCGAACCCAACTTCGAACCTTCTGCCGTGCCATTTCGCGCTAACAAAGCGGAAAAGACCTATATTATGCGCGCCGCCGAGCAGACAATCTTATGCGGCGTGGTGTCGATGGGAAATCCGCACTGCGTGATTCAGGTTGATGATGTCGATACTGCAGCGGTAGAAACGCTTGGCCCTGTTCTGGAAAGCCACGAACGTTTTCCGGAGCGCGCTAATATCGGTTTTATGCAAGTGGTTAAGCGCGAGCATATTCGTTTACGCGTTTATGAGCGTGGGGCAGGAGAAACCCAGGCCTGCGGCAGCGGCGCGTGTGCGGCGGTGGCGGTAGGGATTCAGCAAGGTTTGCTGGCCGAAGAAGTACGCGTGGAACTCCCCGGCGGTCGTCTTGATATCGCCTGGAAAGGTCCGGGTCACCCGTTATATATGACTGGCCCGGCGGTACATGTCTACGACGGATTTATTCATCTATGAAGCAACCAGGGGAAGAACTGCAGGAAACACTCACGGAGCTAGATGACCGGGCGGTTGTCGATTATCTGATTAAAAATCCTGAGTTTTTTATCCGCAATGCGCGCGCAGTAGAAGCGATACGTGTGCCGCATCCGGTACGCGGCACCGTTTCATTGGTCGAGTGGCACATGGCCCGCGCACGTCATCATATTCATGTTCTGGAAGAGAACATGGCGCTGTTGATGGAACAGGCTATCGCCAACGAAGGCTTGTTCTATCGCTTACTTTACCTGCAGCGTAGTCTCACCGCCGCCAGCAGTCTCGACGATATGCTGATGCGTTTTCACCGCTGGGCACGCGATCTCGGCCTGGCAGGTGCGAGTCTGCGCCTGTTTCCGGATCGCTGGCGCTTAGGTGCGCCGTCGAACCACACTCATCTCGCATTAAGCCGTCAGTCTTTCGAACCGCTGCGTATTCAGCGTCTGGGGCAGGAACAGCACTATCTTGGGCCGCTTAACGGACCGGAGCTGCTGGTGGTGCTACCGGAAGCGAAAGCGGTGGGATCGGTGGCGATGTCGATGCTGGGAAGCGATGCTGATTTGGGTGTCGTGCTGTTCACCAGCCGCGATGCCAGTCACTATCAACAAGGGCAGGGAACGCAGTTACTTCATGAAATTGCGCTGATGTTGCCGGAGCTTCTGGAGCGTTGGATTGAACGCGTATGACCGATTTACACACCGATGTAGAACGCTACCTACGTTATCTGAGCGTGGAGCGTCAGCTTAGCCCGATAACCCTGCTTAACTACCAGCGCCAACTTGAGGCGATCATCAATTTTGCCAGCGAAAACGGCCTGCAAAGCTGGCAGCAATGTGATGTGACGATGGTGCGTAATTTTGCTGTACGCAGTCGCCGTAAAGGGCTGGGCGCGGCAAGCCTCGCATTACGCCTCTCTGCGCTACGTAGCTTTTTTGACTGGCTGGTCAGCCAGAACGAACTCAAAGCTAACCCGGCGAAAGGTGTTTCGGCACCGAAAGCGCCGCGTCATCTGCCGAAAAATATCGACGTCGATGATATAAATCGGCTGCTGGATATTGATATCAACGATCCCCTCGCCGTGCGCGATCGGGCAATGCTGGAAGTAATGTACGGTGCGGGTCTGCGTCTTTCCGAACTGGTGGGGCTCGATATCAAACACCTCGACCTGGAGTCCGGCGAAGTGTGGGTGATGGGGAAAGGCAGCAAAGAGCGCCGCCTGCCGATTGGTCGTAACGCCGTGGCGTGGATTGAGCACTGGCTTGATTTGCGCGACCTGTTTGGTAGCGAAGACGACGCGCTTTTCCTGTCGAAACTGGGCAAGCGTATCTCCGCGCGTAATGTACAGAAACGCTTTGCCGAATGGGGCATAAAACAAGGGCTGAATAATCACGTTCACCCGCATAAATTACGTCACTCGTTCGCTACGCATATGCTGGAGTCGAGCGGTGATCTTCGTGGTGTACAGGAGCTGCTGGGTCATGCCAACCTTTCTACCACGCAAATCTATACTCATCTTGATTTTCAACACCTTGCCTCGGTGTACGATGCGGCGCATCCACGCGCCAAACGGGGGAAATAATGCGTTTTTACCGGCCTTTGGGGCGCATCTCGGCGCTCACCTTTGACCTGGATGATACCCTTTACGATAACCGTCCGGTGATTTTGCGCACTGAGCAGGAGGCGCTTACCTTTGTGCAAAATTACCATCCGGCGCTGCGCAGCTTCCAGAATGAAGATCTGCAACGTCTGCGTCAGGCGGTACGGGAAGCGGAACCCGAGATTTATCATGATGTGACGCGCTGGCGTTTTCGCTCAATAGAACAAGCGATGCTCGACGCCGGGCTGAGCGCAGAAGAAGCCAGTGCAGGCGCACACGCGGCAATGATCAACTTTGCCAAATGGCGTAGCCGGATCGACGTTCCGCAGCAAACGCACGACACCTTAAAACAGCTGGCGAAGAAATGGCCGCTGGTGGCGATCACCAACGGTAACGCCCAGCCGGAGCTGTTTGGTTTGGGGGATTATTTTGAGTTTGTGCTGCGTGCTGGCCCGCACGGGCGCTCAAAACCGTTCAGCGATATGTACTTCCTGGCGGCGGAAAAACTCAACGTGCCGATCAGCGAGATCTTACATGTCGGGGACGATCTCACCACTGACGTGGGTGGGGCAATTCGCAGCGGAATGCAGGCCTGTTGGATCAGACCGGAAAATGGCGATCTGATGCAAACCTGGGACAGCCGTTTACTCCCGCATCTGGAAATTTCCCGGTTGGCATCTCTGACCTCGCTGATATAATCAGCAAATCTGTATATATACCCAGCTTTTTGGCGGAGGGCGTTGCGCTTCTCCGCCCAACCTATTTTTACGCGGCGGTGCCAATGGACGTTTCTTACCTGCTCGACAGCCTTAATGACAAACAGCGCGAAGCGGTGGCCGCGCCACGCAGCAACCTTCTGGTGCTGGCGGGCGCGGGCAGTGGTAAGACGCGCGTACTGGTGCATCGTATCGCCTGGCTGATGAGCGTGGAAAACTGCTCGCCGTACTCGATTATGGCGGTGACATTTACCAACAAAGCGGCGGCGGAAATGCGCCATCGTATCGGGCAACTGATGGGTACCAGCCAGGGCGGTATGTGGGTCGGCACTTTCCACGGGCTGGCACACCGTCTGCTGCGTGCGCACCATATGGACGCCAACCTGCCGCAGGATTTCCAGATCCTCGACAGCGAAGACCAGCTGCGCCTGCTTAAGCGTCTGATCAAAGCCATGAACCTCGACGAGAAGCAGTGGCCGCCGCGCCAGGCAATGTGGTACATCAACAGCCAGAAAGATGAAGGGCTGCGTCCGCATCATATTCAAAGCTACGGTAATCCGGTGGAGCAGACCTGGCAGAAGGTGTACCAGGCGTATCAGGAAGCGTGCGACCGCGCGGGCCTGGTAGACTTCGCTGAACTACTGCTACGCGCCCACGAACTGTGGCTTAACAAGCCGCATATCCTGCAACACTACCGCGAACGTTTTACCAATATCCTGGTGGACGAATTCCAGGATACCAACAACATTCAGTATGCGTGGATCCGCCTGCTGGCGGGCGATACTGGCAAAGTGATGATCGTTGGCGATGACGACCAGTCAATCTACGGCTGGCGCGGGGCGCAGGTGGAGAATATTCAGCGTTTCCTCAATGATTTCCCCGGTGCCGAAACTATCCGTCTGGAGCAAAACTACCGCTCCACTAGCAATATCCTGAGCGCGGCGAACGCCCTGATTGAAAACAACAACGGGCGTTTGGGTAAAAAGTTGTGGACCGATGGCGCGGACGGTGAGCCGATTTCCCTCTATTGCGCTTTTAACGAACTCGACGAAGCGCGTTTTGTTGTTAACCGCATCAAGACCTGGCAGGACAACGGCGGGGCGCTCGCCGAGTGCGCCATTCTCTATCGTAGCAATGCCCAGTCGCGTGTACTGGAAGAGGCGTTATTACAAGCCAGTATGCCGTACCGTATTTATGGCGGGATGCGCTTCTTCGAACGCCAGGAAATCAAAGATGCGCTCTCGTATCTGCGCCTGATTGCCAACCGTAACGACGACGCGGCCTTTGAGCGCGTGGTGAATACGCCAACGCGGGGTATTGGTGACCGGACGCTGGACGTGGTACGTCAGACATCGCGCGATCGCCAGTTAACACTCTGGCAGGCATGTCGTGAACTGTTGCAGGAAAAAGCCCTCGCCGGACGTGCTGCCAGCGCTTTGCAACGGTTTATGGAACTGATCGACGCCTTAGCGCAAGAAACTGCCGATATGCCGCTGCATGTACAGACTGATCGGGTAATTAAAGACTCCGGACTGCGCACCATGTACGAGCAAGAGAAGGGCGAAAAAGGCCAGACGCGTATCGAAAACTTAGAGGAACTGGTGACGGCAACGCGCCAGTTCAGCTACAACGAAGAAGACGAAGATTTAATGCCGCTGCAGGCGTTCCTCTCCCATGCGGCACTGGAAGCAGGTGAAGGGCAGGCGGATACCTGGCAGGATGCGGTACAGCTGATGACGCTACACTCGGCGAAAGGTCTGGAATTCCCGCAGGTGTTTATTGTCGGTATGGAAGAGGGGATTTTCCCAAGTCAGATGTCGCTGGATGAAGGCGGGCGTCTGGAAGAAGAACGCCGTCTGGCCTACGTTGGCGTAACCCGCGCGATGCAGAAACTGACGCTGACCTACGCGGAAACCCGCCGTCTGTATGGCAAAGAGGTTTACCATCGCCCGTCGCGCTTTATTGGTGAGCTGCCGGAAGAGTGTGTGGAAGAGGTGCGCCTGCGCGCTACGGTAAGCCGTCCTGTCAGCCATCAGCGGATGGGTACGCCGATGGTCGAGAACGACAGCGGTTACAAACTCGGCCAGCGCGTACGGCACGCCAAGTTTGGTGAAGGGACTATCGTCAATATGGAAGGCAGCGGTGAACATAGCCGTTTGCAGGTGGCATTCCAGGGCCAGGGTATTAAGTGGCTGGTGGCGGCTTACGCCCGGCTGGAGACGGTATAACGTTGCCGGATGCGGTGCTGCGCACCTTATCCGGCCTACAAAATCATGTAGATTCAATAAATTGCAATGTCATGTAGGCCGGGTAAGGCGTTTACGCCGCATCCGGCATCTGCACCATATTCAGTGACACAAAACGGTTGTTTTAACTTTTCTGCTCGACGGAAATCATGGTAACAAAAGGATAGCGTTGCCACGGGATTGCCCCGCCTTTCACATACATATGTGAAATCGTGCCATCAAGATAAAGCAGTTGCTCAACGTTCAGTTTCGTTTTGGCATAACAGGCAAAATCATAAAAATTTGTCACCTGCTGGCTCAACAAAAACACGGCGTTCCCTTGTTTATTAATCCCAACACCGTTACGAATTTTGCGTGAGGCGACGTTGGGATGAATACGCGGATTAATGACGCCGTTTTCCATCAACATTGGCCCTGACTGCACCGCGAACTGAATCTCTTTACTGGTTTTAAAGGCATCCAGACGAACGATGCCGACTTTATCTCCCGCGACATAAAACACACCGCCAGGACGGATAAAGAAATTCCCTTCACCTGAAGCGAGATTTAACGCCACCTTCTGCTGACCGTTTTCGATGTACAAACCGAGCGGCGCATAGCTTTCATCATATATGCTGCCGTTCATCGCCATTTGCACCTGACCCTGACTATTAATATCCGTCAGCAGCGCATGTAACGTTTCCCACGCTTCGCCATTGGCTTTTTGCCAGTACATTTTCACCCGCTCTGTTTGAGGATTAACGGTATACGCCTGTATGGTCAGTGTCGGATCTGATAGTGCGCAATCATCAGCGGCAACAGCAAACAAGGGAAGTAAGGTGAGGGCGAGAAAAATCCGTTTGAGATTCAAGGTGATCATTCCTTTACCAATGAGTAGCCGATGCGCCATTATAGGTCCTGGATGTGGGATTTTTTTATCCTGTTAGCGACCTTGACGAGTACCAAAAAGCGCGAAGTTCAACTATTGTTCTGTGGTGTTCTGTTGCGTGTTGACGGCAAAATTTTGCTGGCGTAACATGCGCGCACGATCACTCTAAGAGGACATTCGCCTTGGACACACCCAGTAGATACTGGCTCATTATCCTGTCATCCAGGATCAACTCCTAAGGCTATCCCTTTTTGCTGATAGCCTTAGCGGTTGTCAGCGACCTCAATTTTTCCCGTCGCGCTGAGTCAGGCTGTTTAATGGTCTGAAACCCAATTTGTTTCTGTGTGCCCACCGAACTGTCCGATATTTTAAGCATTGGGAGTCCCGGTCATGCTGAGCGCATTTCAACTGGAAAATAACCGACTGACCCGGCTGGAAGTCGAAGAGTCACAACCCCTTGTAAATGCAGTATGGATTGATCTTGTCGAACCGGACGACGACGAGCGACTGCGCGTACAATCTGAACTTGGCCAGAGCCTGGCAACCCGCCCGGAACTGGAAGACATCGAAGCATCGGCACGTTTCTTTGAAGACGATGACGGCCTGCATATTCACTCCTTCTTCTTCTTTGAAGATGCGGAAGATCACGCCGGTAACTCCACTGTGGCATTTACCATCCGTGATGGTCGTCTGTTTACTCTGCGTGAGCGTGAACTGCCCGCTTTTCGTCTGTATCGTATGCGTGCCCGTAGCCAGTCAATGGTGGACGGTAACGCCTACGAGCTGCTGCTGGATCTGTTCGAAACCAAAATCGAACAGTTGGCAGATGAAATTGAAAATATCTACAGCGACCTGGAGCAGTTGAGCCGGGTAATTATGGAAGGGCATCAGGGCGATGAGTACGACGAAGCACTCTCCACACTGGCGGAGCTGGAAGATATCGGCTGGAAAGTTCGCCTGTGTCTTATGGATACCCAGCGTGCGCTCAATTTCCTGGTGCGTAAAGCGCGTTTACCGGGTGGACAACTGGAACAGGCGCGTGAAATCCTGCGAGATATCGAATCCCTGCTGCCGCATAACGAATCCCTGTTCCAGAAGGTGAACTTCCTGATGCAGGCGGCGATGGGCTTTATCAATATCGAGCAGAACCGCATCATCAAAATCTTCTCGGTGGTATCCGTGGTATTCCTGCCACCGACGCTGGTTGCTTCCAGCTATGGCATGAACTTTGAGTTTATGCCGGAACTGAAGTGGAGTTTCGGCTACCCAGGCGCGATTATCTTTATGATCCTCGCGGGCCTGGCACCGTATCTGTACTTTAAACGGAAGAACTGGTTGTAAAAAACGAGAGTGGTGGTTTAGCCCGGCTAAGCCACCAGTTATTCAAAGGCTCCAGGTATTTAACCCTTTTACCTCTTTCTCATAAAACCATTTGTTCGTGTTAACAGCAACATAGGCTGCTACGGCAATTCCCAAAATGTTAACGCCAATTAGTGCACCAACAAATAGAGATAGAATGCAAAGTAATAGAACTATAATTGCTTTTTTCCATAAACCCAGAGCAAATAGATAGATCCAGGAACAGAAGAAAGCAATGAAATTAATTTGAATAGTTAATCGTTGTCTTACTTTTAATGCTTTAAATGCTGCTTTATATTCTGGTGTTGCCCCCCAGAATCCAGGAAAGCCATGTTGATCATAAAAACTAAAGCGATATTTCCATTTTTCACTTAATGAACCATCGTTCATATATTCCTTACTCATAAATACTCCATAACTATTGTTTTGATGAATCAGTAGGTGCAAGCATTAGCATACTGAAAGTGGAAAAATAACAAATCAAAAAAATCATCGAACCATTGCCTGAACAATCAAAATGTTCGGCTATCATTGTGATGATAGAGATGATATATACTGCTAATGTACCAAAAACATAAGTTTTTATATATATGAAACCACTATCACGGAGTCGTTGGCAATTCATGTTGATGACGAGATAATGGAGTGCGATGGTAGAGACAATAACAAGAAAACCTGCGTCCCCATCGTTAAAAAAGATAATAAGAAAGGCAAAAATGAAATTTATTAAAATAAATGAAAATATATAACGACGTCTGGAAATCTTACCGTTAGATGTTGGGATAAATATACGCAACATAAATTTTACATCCTTGTGTGAGTCTCCTGTCAGCATGACAATATGCCCACTCTCATGCAAGAGCAGGCATATTTTTTCAGAATATATTTATTTTTTATTTGGACGTTCTACGCTGCGTATAAATCGCATCCATCACAAAAATTGCTAGCGCCACCCAAATAAAGGCGAAGGTCACCATCTTATCGGCACCCGGTTTTTCACCATAAAACGTCACAGCCAGCAGGAACATCAGCGTCGGGCCAATATACTGGAAAAAGCCTAACGTTGAGAGACGCAGGCGTGTCGCAGCCGCAGTAAAACACAACAGTGGAACGGTGGTGACAATACCGGCGGCGATCAGCAGTAAATTCAGCGACATCGGATTTTGCCCCATATGGCTGGTTGAGCTGTCGGCAATAGCAAACAGATAAATCGCCGCGACGGGCAGCAGCCACATAGTTTCGATTAACATGCCGGTTTGCGCTTCAACGGCAATTTTCTTGCGTACCAGGCCGTAGAAGGCAAAACTAAACGCCAGCCCCAGCGCGATGATTGGCAGTGAACCAAAAGTCCAGAGCTGGACCAACACACCACATATCGCCAGAATCACCGCCAGCCATTGCATCCGGCGGAATCGCTCGCCGAGGAAAATCATTCCCAGCACTATATTCACCAGTGGGTTAATAAAATAACCGAGGCTCGCTTCCAGCATATGGTGATTGTTCACCGCCCAGATAAACAGTAGCCAGTTGCCACCAATCAGCACGGCAGAGACGGCCAGCATAAAAATTTTCTGTGGCGTCTGAATTAGCGTTTTTAAATAAGACCACTGGCGGCAGATGCTCATCAGCACCACCATAAAGAAAAACGACCAGATCACGCGATGCGTCAGGATCTCATCGGCGGGCACGTAGTAAATCAGCTTGAAGTACGCTGGCGCAATACCCCAAATAAAATAAGCGGCAAGAGCGAGTAATACGCCCTGCCGCGTTTGTTTGGTGTCCATTGGCAAAACTCATTTTTTATTGGTAAAAGCAGTTTACCTGCTTTTACGTTATCAACCTACCATATAGGTGGCGGTGGCACTGGCTATATAAAGCTGTTCTTCATTGTGTAATTCAACGCGGGCGACGGCGACTTTATTGCCCGCACGCAACAGACTACTGGTAGCAGTAAAACGCTCACCCCTGCCTGGGCGCAGATAATCGACGCGAAGATCAATGGTCCCCATCCGCGATAGCCGCTGGCGTAGTTCATCTTCACTGATGGTTTCGTGGCGGGTTAAGGTACTTCCCACGCACACCAGACCTGCGGCGACATCCAGCGCCGACGCAATGACCCCGCCGTGCAAAATGCTTTGCGCCCAGTTACCCACCATCATTGGCTGATTTTTAAAGGCCAGCTGTGCGAACTCTTTTTCGTAACGCTCCAGTTCCATCCCTAACGCACGGTTAAATGGCATGTGATAAACAAACATCTCACCCACTAATTTCAGGGCTTGTTCAGCGGTCAGTACGGCAGACATATCATCCTTACACTTCATTGGTTAATGAAATGTTGATTTTATGCTTCTTTTTTGTTGGTTTCTACTTTAGGAAGGGATAACTAACGGCAAAGGAGTTAAGTATGTAAAATAGCCCGCAGAAAAATATTCATCTAATCAATAATTCGTTACGGAGAACACGACCGATGCGGACTCTGCAGGGCTGGTTGTTGCCGGTGTTTATGTTGCCAATGGCAGTGTATGCGCAAGAGGCAACGGTAAAAGAGGTGCATGACGCGCCTGCGGTGCGTGGCAGTATTATTGCGAATATGCTGCAGGAGCATGACAATCCTTTCACGCTCTATCCTTATGACACCAACTACCTCATCTACACCCAAACCAGCGATCTGAACAAAGAAGCGATCGCCAGTTATGACTGGGCGGAAAACGCGCGTAAGGATGAAGTGAAATTCCAGTTGAGCCTGGCATTTCCGCTGTGGCGCGGAATATTGGGGCCAAATTCGGTGTTGGGAGCTTCTTACACGCAAAAATCCTGGTGGCAACTGTCCAATAGCGAAGAGTCTTCACCGTTTCGTGAAACCAACTACGAACCGCAATTGTTCCTTGGTTTTGCCACAGATTACCGCTTTGCTGGCTGGACGCTGCGCGATGTGGAGATGGGTTATAACCACGACTCTAACGGGCGTTCAGACCCGACTTCCCGCAGCTGGAACCGCCTTTATACCCGTCTGATGGCAGAAAACGGTAACTGGCTGGTAGAGGTGAAGCCGTGGTATGTGGTGGGGAATACTGACGATAACCCAGATATCACCAAATATATGGGTTACTACCAGCTTAAAATCGGCTATCACCTGGGTGATGCGGTGCTGAGTGCGAAAGGACAGTACAACTGGAACACCGGTTACGGTGGTGCGGAGTTAGGCTTAAGTTACCCGATCACCAGGCATGTGCGCCTTTATACCCAGGTTTACAGCGGTTATGGCGAATCGCTCATCGACTATAACTTTAACCAGACCCGTGTGGGTGTGGGGGTTATGCTGAACGACTTGTTCTAATGTGAGTTGATTGAAAGGCAAAACTGGAATCCAGCATCCAGGATTACCCTCTCAGAGACTAAAAGCATTGCAGTTTCTCGCGCAGGCGCTGAAAATAGCGCCTGTTTTTATTTCAGGCAATCGGGGTTAATGTGGCGCAGGCGGAAGTGTTGAATCTGGAGTCCGGGGCTAAACAGGTTTTACAAGAAACCTTTGGCTACCAACAGTTTCGCCCCGGCCAGGAAGAGATTATCGACACCGTACTTTCCGGTCGCGATTGCCTGGTCGTCATGCCCACTGGTGGCGGAAAATCCCTTTGCTATCAAATTCCTGCCTTACTGCTAAACGGTCTTACCGTGGTTGTTTCACCACTGATTTCGTTGATGAAAGATCAGGTGGATCAGCTACAGGCCAACGGCGTGGCGGCGGCGTGCCTTAACTCGACGCAAACCCGCGAGCAGCAGCTTGAAGTAATGACAGGCTGCCGCACCGGGCAAATCCGCCTGCTGTATATCGCGCCGGAACGCCTGATGCTGGATAACTTCCTTGAGCATCTGGCGCACTGGAATCCAGTGTTATTAGCCGTTGATGAAGCGCACTGTATCTCCCAATGGGGGCACGATTTCCGCCCGGAATACGCCGCGCTCGGTCAGCTGCGTCAGCGTTTTCCTACTCTGCCGTTTATGGCGCTAACCGCCACCGCCGACGACACCACGCGGCAGGATATCGTGCGCCTGCTGGGGCTGAACGATCCGCTGATTCAAATCAGCAGTTTTGATCGCCCGAACATTCGCTACATGCTGATGGAGAAATTCAAACCGCTCGATCAGTTGATGCGCTACGTGCAGGAACAACGCGGTAAGTCGGGGATTATTTACTGTAATAGTCGTGCGAAAGTAGAAGACACCGCCGCGCGTCTGCAAAGCAAGGGTATCAGCGCAGCGGCTTATCACGCCGGGCTTGAAAACGATGTCCGTGCGGACGTGCAGGAAAAATTCCAGCGCGATGACCTGCAAATTGTGGTGGCGACGGTAGCGTTCGGCATGGGCATCAACAAGCCTAACGTCCGCTTCGTGGTTCACTTTGATATTCCACGCAATATCGAATCCTATTATCAGGAAACCGGTCGCGCCGGGCGTGATGGCCTGCCCGCGGAAGCGATGCTGTTTTACGATCCGGCCGATATGGCGTGGCTGCGCCGTTGCCTGGAAGAAAAACCGCAGGGGCAATTGCAGGATATCGAACGCCATAAACTCAATGCGATGGGCGCGTTTGCTGAGGCGCAAACCTGTCGTCGTCTGGTGCTGCTGAATTACTTTGGCGAAGGGCGGCAGGAGCCGTGCGGGAACTGCGATATCTGTCTCGACCCGCCGAAACAGTACGATGGTTCAACCGATGCACAGATTGCCCTTTCCACCATTGGTCGGGTGAATCAGCGTTTTGGTATGGGTTATGTGGTGGAAGTGATTCGCGGTGCTAATAATCAGCGTATCCGCGACTATGGTCATGACAAACTGAAAGTCTATGGCATGGGCCGTGATAAAAGCCATGAACATTGGGTCAGCGTGATCCGCCAGCTGATTCATCTCGGCCTTGTGACGCAAAATATCGCCCAGCATTCGGCATTACAACTGACAGAAGCCGCACGCCCGGTGTTGCGCGGCGAATCCTCTTTACAACTTGCCGTGCCGCGTATTGTGGCGCTCAAACCGAAAGCAATGCAGAAATCTTTCGGTGGCAATTACGATCGCAAACTGTTCGCCAAATTACGCAAACTGCGTAAATCGATTGCCGATGAAAGCAATGTCCCGCCGTACGTGGTGTTTAACGATGCGACCTTGATTGAGATGGCGGAACAGATGCCAATCACCGCCAGCGAAATGCTCAGCGTTAACGGCGTTGGGATGCGCAAACTGGAGCGCTTTGGCAAACCGTTTATGGCACTTATCCGTGCGCATGTCGATGGCGACGACGAAGAGTAGTCAGCGGCATAAAAAAGTGCCAGGATGAAGACTCCGTAAACGTTTTCCCCGCGAGTCAATTGTATGTTGATGTTATTCCTCACCGTTGCCATGGTGCACATTGTGGCGCTTATGAGCCCCGGTCCCGATTTCTTCTTTGTTTCTCAGACCGCTGTCAGTCGTTCGCGTAAAGAGGCGATGATGGGCGTGCTGGGCATTACCTGCGGCGTAATGGTCTGGGCAGGGATCGCGTTGCTTGGCCTGCATTTGATTATCGAAAAAATGGCCTGGCTGCATACGCTGATTATGGTGGGCGGTGGCCTGTATCTCTGCTGGATGGGTTATCAGATGCTGCGTAGCGCACTGAAAAAAGAGGTCGTTTCTGCGCCTGCGCCACAGGTAGAACTGGCAAAAAGCGGGCGCAGTTTCCTGAAAGGCTTACTGACCAATCTCGCCAATCCGAAAGCGATTATCTACTTTGGTTCGGTATTCTCGCTGTTTGTCGGCGATAACGTCGGCACCACTGAGCGCTGGGGCATTTTCGCGTTGATTATTGTCGAAACGCTGGCGTGGTTTACCGTCGTTGCCAGCCTGTTTGCCCTGCCGCAAATGCGCCGTGGTTATCAACGTCTGGCGAAGTGGATTGATGGTTTTGCCGGGGCGTTATTTGCCGGATTTGGTATTCATTTGATTATTTCGCGTTGATGCCAAACGCTTCATCAGAGTAAGTCGGATAAGGCGTTTACGCCGCATCCGACATTATTTTTCACGCATGTCTCGCCGATGCCAACAACGCTCCTACCAGCATAAACAACGAGCCGAAAATCTTATTCAGCGCCTTCATCTGTTTTGGCCCTTTTATCCATAATGCGATCCGTTGGGCGAGGGTGGCGTAACCGATCATCACAATAATATCGACCACAATAGTGGTGACGCCGAGCACGATATACTGCATCAGTTGCGGCTGCTGCGGCATGATGAATTGCGGAAAGAGCGCCGCCAGAAACACAATACTTTTGGGATTGGTGAGATTCACAAAAACTGCGCGCTGGAACAAATGTCGGCGCGATTGAGTAGAGGTCAGCGATTTAAGATCAATTGCACCAGCGGCGCGCCACTGCTGGATACCCAGCCAAATCAAATAAGCTGCGCCTGCCCACTTCAACACTTCAAACGCAATCACTGAGCGGGAAAATAGCGTACCCAACCCCACACCAACCAGCACAATATGAATCGCCAGTCCGGTCTGAAGCCCAGCAATAGACGCCATCGCACCACGATAACCGTGGTTGAGCGAGGTGGTCATGGTGTTGATTGCACCAGAGCCTGGCGACAGGCTTAAAATGATCGATGTCAGCAGGTAGGCAAACCACCATTCTAAGGTCATGATGAACTCCCGGTGTGTCTATTTTTGTGCCACAATACGCTACTGTCGCAGCGTTGTGTCAGGCACGCTTAAAAAAACGATTTTACGTGGTTTAAGAGGCAGATTACCCGATGTTTCAGCAGCAAAAAGACTGGGAAACAAGAGAAAACGCGTTTGCTGCTTTTACCATGGGACCGCTGACTGATTTCTGGCGTCAGCGTGATGAAGCAGAGTTTACTGGTGTAGATGACATTCCGGTGCGCTTTGTCCGTTTTCGCGCACAGCACCATGACCGGGTGATAGTCATCTGCCCGGGGCGTATTGAGAGCTACGTAAAATATGCGGAACTGGCCTACGACCTGTTCCATTTGGGGTTTGATGTCTTAATCATCGACCATCGCGGGCAGGGACGTTCCGGTCGCCTGTTAGCCGATCCGCATCTTGGGCATGTTAATCGCTTTAATGATTATGTTGATGATCTGGCGGCATTCTGGCAACAGGAGGTCCAGCCCGGTCCGTGGCGTAAGCGCTATATACTGGCACATTCGATGGGCGGTGCGATCTCCACGTTATTTCTGCAACGCCATCCAGGTGTATGTGACGCCATTGCGCTAACTGCGCCAATGTTTGGGATCGTGATTCGTATGCCGTCATTTATGGCGCGGCAGATCCTTAACTGGGCCGAAGCGCATCCACGTTTCCGTGATGGCTATGCAATAGGCACCGGGCGCTGGCGCGCGTTGCCGTTTGCTATCAACGTACTGACCCACAGCAGACAGCGATATCGACGTAACTTACGCTTCTATGCTGATGACCCAACGATTCGCGTCGGTGGGCCGACCTACCATTGGGTACGCGAAAGTATTCTGGCTGGCGAACAGGTGTTAGCCGGTGCGGGTGATGACGCCACGCCAACGCTTCTCTTGCAGGCTGAAGAGGAACGCGTGGTGGATAACCGCATGCACGACCGTTTTTGTGAACTCCGCACCGCTGCGGGCCATCCTGTCGAAGGGGGACGACCGCTGGTAATTAAAGGTGCGTACCATGAGATCCTTTTTGAAAAGGACGCAATGCGCTCAGTCGCGCTCCACGCCATTGTTGATTTTTTCAACAGGCATAACTCACCCAGCGGAAACCGCTCTACAGAGGTTTAAATTTCTTATGTACCAGGTTGTTGCGTCTGATTTAGATGGCACGTTACTTTCTCCCGACCATACGTTATCCCCTTACGCCAAAGAAACTCTGAAGCTGCTCACCGCGCGCGGCATTAACTTTGTGTTTGCGACCGGTCGCCACCACGTTGATGTAGGGCAAATTCGCGATAATCTGGAGATTAAGTCTTACATGATTACCTCCAATGGCGCGCGTGTTCACGATCTGGATGGCAATCTGATTTTTGCTCATAACCTGGATCGCGACATTGCCAGCGACCTGTTTGGCGTGGTCAACGACAATCCGGACATCATTACTAACGTTTATCGCGACGACGAATGGTTTATGAATCGCCATCGCCCGGAAGAGATGCGCTTTTTTAAAGAAGCGGTGTTCAAATATGCGCTGTATGAGCCTGGATTACTGGAGCCGGAAGGCGTCAGCAAAGTGTTCTTCACCTGCGATTCCCATGAACAACTTCTGCCGCTGGAGCAGGCAATCAACGCTCGTTGGGGCGATCGCGTCAACGTCAGCTTCTCCACCCTAACTTGTCTGGAAGTGATGGCGGGCGGCGTTTCAAAAGGCCATGCCCTGGAAGCGGTGGCGAAGAAACTGGGCTACAGTCTGAAAGATTGTATTGCCTTTGGTGACGGGATGAACGACGCCGAAATGCTGTCGATGGCAGGTAAAGGCTGCATTATGGGCAGTGCGCACCAGCGTCTGAAAGATCTGCATCCGGAGCTGGAAGTGATTGGTACTAATGCCGAAGACGCGGTGCCGCATTATCTGCGTAAACTCTATTTATCGTAATCGTTCTTTATTTAGTCAGTTGTCAACCTGATACTTCGCTACAATGGATACTCGTTAATCAAAGAGTTTTCCATTGTGGCGCTACTTATCATCACCACGATTCTGTGGGCCTTCTCCTTTAGCTTTTATGGCGAGTACCTTGCGGGGCACGTCGATAGCTATTTTGCAGTGCTGGTGCGCGTTGGCCTGGCGGCACTCGTGTTTCTGCCGTTTCTGCGTACCCGTGGCAATAGCCTGAAAACGGTCGGTCTGTATATGCTGGTGGGCGCGATGCAGCTTGGCGTGATGTATATGCTGAGTTTTCGCGCCTATCTCTACCTGACGGTCTCTGAACTGTTGCTGTTCACCGTACTGACGCCGCTCTACATCACGCTGATTTATGACATCATGAGTAAGCGCCGTCTGCGCTGGGGTTATGCTTTTAGCGCCTTGTTGGCGGTGATTGGTGCCGGGATTATTCGCTATGATCAGGTCACCGACCATTTCTGGACCGGCCTGTTGCTGGTGCAACTCTCCAATATCACTTTTGCCATCGGCATGGTGGGCTACAAACGCCTGATGGAAACTCGCCCGATGCCGCAGCATAACGCCTTTGCGTGGTTCTATCTTGGCGCGTTCCTGGTGGCGGTGATTGCATGGTTCTTGCTGGGAAATGCGCAGAAAATGCCGCAAACCACGCTGCAATGGGGCATTCTGGTGTTTCTTGGCGTGGTGGCTTCCGGTATTGGCTACTTTATGTGGAACTACGGCGCGACGCAGGTGGACGCCGGAACGCTGGGCATTATGAATAATATGCACGTTCCGGCAGGGCTGCTGGTTAACCTGGCTATCTGGCACCAACAGCCGCACTGGCCAACGTTTATTACAGGCGCGATGGTGATCCTGGCCTCACTGTGGGTGCATCGTAAGTGGGTCGCTCCGCGCTCTTCACAAACGGCAGATGATCGCAGGCGTGATTGCGCGCTGAGCGAATAAACGCTTCTGTAATCGGCTGACGCTGCTCGCCATCGCGCACGGCGGCGTACAGTCGGCTCCACAATCCTTCGCCCAGGGTTTTGGTTACGACCAGACCCTGGCGCTCAAAACTCTCCACCACCCAGTGCGGCAGGGCGGCAATACCCATCCGCGCGGCAACCATCTGAATCAACAACAAGGTGTTATCGACGCTTTTCAGCGACGGGCTAACGCCTGCTGGCTGAAGAAAATGGCGCCAGACATCCAGTCGGCTACGCTGCACCGGATAAATCAACAGCGTTTCGCTGGCGAGGTCTTCCGGCGTGATTCGCGTTTTCGCCGCCAGTGGATGGTCAGGCGCTAACACCAGACGCACTTCATAATCGAACATCGGCGAATAATGCAGGCCACTGCGCGGCAGAATATCGGAGGTCATCACCAGATCCAGCTCGCCCTGCTGCAATGCAGGCTGCGGGTCAAACGTTACGCCTGATTTAAAATCCATCTCCACCTGCGGCCAGTTCTTATGGAAATTTTCTAACGCGGGCGTCAGCCACTGAATACAGCTATGGCATTCAATAGCAATGCGCAGGCGCGTCTGCTGCGGTTCATTGCAGGCTTGCAGTGCCTGGCTGATTTGCGGCAGCACCTGATTCGCCAGTTGCAACAGGATTTCTCCCTGCGGTGTAAACCGAAGCGGCTGGCTTTTACGCACAAATAGCCGGAAGCCAAGGCGCTGTTCCAGATCGCTAAACTGGTGAGACAGGGCGGATTGCGTTTGATGCAACGTCGCCGCAGCGGCTGCGAGTGAGCCGCAGTTCCGCAACGCTTGTAGCGTTTTCAGGTGTTTTACTTCGATCATGAAAGTCCTTCACTTCGGCATGAATAATTTGCGCTTGAGGAATATACAGTAACCGCCAATTATGGATGTGTAAACATCTGGACGGCTAAAATCCTTCGTCTTTTAAATTTATGGTGCGTTGGCTGCGTTTCTTCACCCCGGTCACTTACTTCAGTAAGCTCCCGGGGATGAATAAAATTGCCGCCTTCCCTAAATTCAAAATCCATAGGATTTACATATAATTAGAGGAAGAAAAATGACAATATTGAATCACACCCTCGGTTTCCCTCGCGTTGGCCTGCGTCGCGAGCTGAAAAAAGCGCAAGAGAGTTATTGGGCCGGGAACACCACGCGTGAAGAACTGCTGGCAGTAGGGCGTGAACTGCGTGCTCGTCACTGGGATCAACAAAAGCAAGCGGGTATCGACCTGCTGCCGGTGGGCGATTTTGCCTGGTACGATCATGTACTGACCACCAGTCTGCTGCTGGGTAACGTTCCGCCACGTCATCAGAACAAAGATGGTTCGGTAGATATCGACACCCTGTTCCGTATTGGTCGTGGACGTGCGCCGACTGGCGAACCTGCGGCGGCAGCGGAAATGACCAAATGGTTTAACACCAACTATCACTACATGGTGCCGGAGTTCGTTAAAGGCCAACAGTTCAAACTGACCTGGACGCAGCTGCTGGAGGAAGTGGACGAGGCGCTGGCGCTGGGCCACAAGGTCAAGCCCGTGCTGCTGGGACCGGTTACCTACCTGTGGCTGGGTAAAGTGAAAGGTGAACAGTTTGATCGCCTGAGCCTGCTAAACGACATTCTGCCGGTTTATCAGCAAGTGTTGGCAGAACTGGCAAAACGTGGCATTGAGTGGGTACAGATCGACGAACCCGCACTGGTGCTGGAACTGCCGCAGGCGTGGCTGGACGCCTATAAACCCGCTTACGACGCGCTCCAGGGCCAGGTGAAACTGCTGCTGACCACCTATTTTGAAGGCGTAACGCCAAACCTCGACACCATTACTGCGCTGCCTGTTCAGGGGCTGCATGTCGATCTCGTACATGGTAAAGATGACGTTGCTGAACTGCACAAGCGTCTGCCTTCTGACTGGCTGCTGTCTGCGGGTCTTATCAATGGTCGTAACGTCTGGCGCGCCGATCTTACCGAGAAATATGCGCAAATTAAGGACATTGTCGGCAAACGTGATTTGTGGGTGGCATCTTCCTGCTCATTGCTGCACAGCCCTATCGACCTGAGCGTGGAAACGCGTCTTGATGCAGAAGTGAAAAGCTGGTTTGCCTTCGCCCTGCAAAAATGCCATGAACTGGCATTGCTGCGCGATGCGCTGAACAGTGGTGACACGGCAGCTCTGGCAGAGTGGAGCGCTCCGATTCAGGCGCGTCGTCACTCAACCCGCGTCCATAATCCGGCGGTAGAAAAACGTCTGGCAGCGATCACAGCCCAGGACAGCCAGCGTGCGAACGTTTATGAAGTGCGTGCTGAAGCCCAGCGTGCGCGTTTTAAACTGCCAGCCTGGCCGACCACCACGATTGGCTCTTTCCCGCAAACCACAGAAATCCGTACCCTGCGTCTGGATTTCAAAAAGGGTAATCTCGACGCCAACAACTACCGCACGGGCATTGCAGAACATATCAAGCAGGCCATTGTTGAGCAGGAACGTCTGGGTCTGGATGTGCTGGTGCATGGTGAGGCCGAGCGTAATGACATGGTGGAATACTTTGGCGAGCACCTCGACGGGTTTGTCTTTACGCAAAACGGTTGGGTACAGAGCTATGGTTCCCGTTGCGTGAAGCCACCGATTGTTATTGGTGACGTTAGCCGCCCGGCACCGATTACTGTGGAGTGGGCGAAGTATGCGCAATCGCTGACCGACAAACCGGTGAAAGGGATGCTGACTGGCCCGGTGACCATTCTCTGCTGGTCGTTCCCGCGTGAAGATGTCAGCCGTGAAACCATCGCCAAACAAATTGCGCTGGCGCTTCGTGATGAAGTGGCCGATCTGGAAGCGGCTGGAATTGGCATCATTCAGATTGACGAACCGGCATTGCGCGAAGGTTTACCGCTGCGTCGCAGCGACTGGGATGCCTATCTCCAGTGGGGCGTGGAGGCTTTCCGTATCAACGCTGCCGTAGCGAAAGATGACACGCAAATCCACACTCACATGTGTTACTGCGAGTTCAACGACATCATGGATTCGATTGCGGCGCTGGATGCTGACGTCATCACAATCGAAACCTCGCGTTCCGACATGGAGTTGCTGGAGTCGTTTGAAGAGTTTGATTATCCAAATGAAATCGGTCCTGGCGTCTATGACATTCACTCGCCAAACGTACCGAGCGTGGAATGGATTGAGTCCCTGCTGAAGAAAGCGGCAAAACGCATTCCGGCAGAGCGTCTGTGGGTCAACCCGGACTGTGGTCTGAAAACGCGCGGCTGGCCAGAAACCCGCGCGGCACTGGCGAACATGGTGCAGGCGGCGCAGAATTTGCGTCGGGGATGATGAGTATTAACGAGTCACTGTAAATTGCAGTACGATGAAAGAGGCGAAACTGCCTGATACCAGGCCTACATAATTTCTTCAATTTATTGAATTTTCAAGATTTAGTTGGCCAGATAAGGCGTTCACGCCGCATCCGGCATGAACAACACGCACTTTGCCAATAATCTGATGGCTTCCATCACCGGAAGCCATTTTGCTATCTGCGGCCGTTCAGACACAGAAATAACCGAATCATTTTTTTCGCAAAATATAATCCTGAGCGATTTGTTCAGTAATCAACGCTACGTTATTTATTCTCACTTTTCACGAGATTGTATCCCTTTTCAGTAACGTGGTAGTGAGGCATAGACTTATGTCCGCTATCCTCAATAATAACCAAACCCTCGTTAGCTAATTTGTTAACAATGTTAACAACATTACCGAATCCTGGAATTTGCCTTATAGATAGTGTGCGATCGAGATTCATCCAGTTCCAGTTTATATCTTTCTCAGCCATAACTTTCAGTACGTTAATTTCAGTTTCAGTTATCATAGTCAAGTGCGTCCTGGTGGTATAAGTCATTAAGTTCTCCCTTAAGTTTATAATCTTCTAGAGTAGCAGTATGCGTATGATTCCAGAGTGCATAGCCTGCGTCACCATCAGGTTGTCCTGTTTCCCAACCAAGATTACAGTAACGCTGATATTCCCGACATTCATGAGTATAGAAGTTAAGATCTACTTGTTCTGGGGGGATTTTTCCTTTCTCAATGTCTTTCAGTCTATTGATCATCACTTCATTTACAGGGTCATGACCAAATCTGGCTATGTGTTTTTCAACAATAGCGATACCTTCCCTGTTGATTGTTACGCCATCTGTCGTCAGATTTTCTATTGGACCACCGGCAAGGTCGGGATTAAATGGTCTTCCTGATACTGCTCCTCTGGCTCCGAAATGCTCAAGTGATTCCAAATCAGGGAGTCTCATTCTCCCCAGAACTGCTCCAGCAACTATTGAAGCACCAGCGATGAGTAACCCTTTGTTATCCATAACTTGATCGTAACCAGCAGATGCATCTCCCCCCAACTTGTTTGCTGTTTCCCTGAATCCTTCGATATTCCCATTGTATATGCCGCCAGCAGCAAGCAGTCTGCCAACAGCTTTACTATTGAGTGTTTTGAGGCCATTATCATCTTTAGTTTTTGGCCGTGGTATAAACAGACGATTGTAGTTATCGGGAAATGCCAAATAACTAAATTCAGTATTAGCAATCAGATGCCTGGAGAGTATATATTCATAACTGACAGTGATGGTTTCTGTATCCAGATTGTTCTCCGTAAACAGGTGATTGATTGCTGATAAGAGCGCGCCGCGGAGTTGAATGTTGTAATATTTCTCCCATCGACCAAATCTATTGATCCGATAGAAGTCAAACTCCATGAACAACTGCTCGTTATTGTTAATAGCGTTAATAAGTAACGGGGAGCTTTTGTCAATCAACTTACAGAAACTAAGGCCATGCAAATGTGACCCTTTTCCTGTATTCGTAATACTATTAGAGAGCGAGAACGCGAAGATTTCATCTTCATGACCAATCTGCCAGCGATTACCTATTGATGTGCTCGTTCCACAACGAGAGGAAATACATCCGTGTTGTTCTCCGGTTATGGTCAGGTAAATAATATCACTCATCCTTGAAAAACCTTTTGTTAATTCTTTTTTGAAAGAAAAATAGTATTGTTATTTTTTACCTTTATTTACGCCTAAAAGGGATGAACTAAAATGTGAAAAACAAAATGTTTCACTTTAATATCTTTTTATCAGGAAGCTCTGAGATAATTTATAATTAATGTGAATGTGTTGATAATAATTAATGTTTGTTTGAGAATGGGAGTTGATGGTAAATCTTTAAGGTGTCTGCCAGTGAAGAGACTCATTTATGACTATGACTTGCCGACTTTCTTAAGGTCAAATAGCGGAGTCGTGCTCTCCAATCAATTCATACTGATTATTTTTTGGGGGACAGAGATGGCAGCAAAACGCATTCGTTCACTCACCATCTCAAATATAGACTAAGAGGAAACTAATTCCGTTTCCCACCATACCGCTTAAACCACTCCAGCATTCGCTGCCAGCCATCTTTCGCAGATTCGGCATGATAGCTCGGGCGATAATCGGCGTTGAATGCATGCCCGGCATCCGGGTAGACGATAATCTCTGCTTTCGCATTAGCAGCCCGCAGCGCCTGGCGCATGGTTTCAACGCTCTCCTGCGGAATGCTGTTATCCTGACCACCATATAAGCCGAGAACCGGCGCGTTAAGATCGGTTGCGATATCAACAGGTTGTTTCGGTGAATTCAGCGACTTATCGCCTGTCAGTTTGCCGTACCATGCCACCGCCGCTTTCAGTTGCGGGTTATGCGCAGCATACAGCCAGGTGATGCGCCCACCCCAGCAAAATCCGGTGATCATTAAGCGATGAACATCGCCGCCGTTGCGTGACGCCCAACTGGCGACATGATCGAGATCGGCCAGCACCTGCGAGTCAGGCACTTTTGCTACCAGACCGCTAAGCAGCGTAGGGATATCGGCAAAATCATTCGGATCGCCTTCGCGGAAGTAAAGTTCAGGTGCGATAGCCAGATACCCCTCCAGTGCCAGACGGCGACAAATATCGCGGATATGTTCATGCACGCCAAAAATTTCCTGCACTACAATGACCACTGGTAGTAGGCCATCGCTCTGCTTTGGTCTGGCATGGTAAGCAGGCATGTTATCCCCTTGTGAAGGGATAGAGGTGATGCCTGCTACAATCGCGTCATCCGGGGTCTGAACGATGGTCGAAGCGAGAGGTGATGTAGCAGGTGCAAATCCAGATTGTTGTGTTGTTGCCATGGTATTCTCCGTACCCTTATAAAAATGTTGCGCAATGTTAACTATAGTCAGCATGCAACAAATCACATTGCCTGAATCGGCTCATCTTTTATGCAGTCATGCAGAATGAAGAGTGATTTATGTGATTCGCATCACTCTTGCTGGGTAAATTTATGCAACGCATTTGCATCAAGGTGATGAGTGTCACGAAAAAATGTTAAACCCTTCGGTAAAGTGTCTTTTTGCTTCTTCTGACTAAACCGATTCACAGAGGAGTTGTTTATGTCCAAGTCTGATGTTTTTCATCTCGGCCTCACTAAAAACGATTTACAAGGGGCTACGCTTGCCATCGTTCCTGGCGACCCGGATCGCGTGGAAAAAATTGCAACGCTGATGGAAAAGCCAGTTAAGCTGGCATCTCACCGCGAATTCACCACCTGGCGTGCTGAGCTGGATGGTAAACCTATCATTGTTTGTTCTACTGGTATCGGTGGTCCTTCCACCTCTATTGCTGTTGAAGAGCTGGCACAGCTGGGTATCCGTACTTTCCTGCGTATTGGTACTACGGGCGCAATTCAGCCGCATATCAATGTCGGCGATGTGCTGGTGACCACTGCGTCTGTTCGTCTGGATGGCGCGAGCCTGCACTTCGCTCCGCTGGAGTTCCCGGCTGTGGCTGATTTCGAATGTACGACCGCGCTGGTTGAAGCGGCGAAGTCAATTGGTGCAACCACTCACGTTGGCGTGACGGCTTCTTCCGACACCTTCTACCCAGGCCAGGAACGCTACGACACTTACTCTGGTCGTGTTGTGCGCCACTTTAAAGGTTCGATGGAAGAGTGGCAGGCGATGGGCGTAATGAACTATGAAATGGAATCTGCAACCCTGCTGACCATGTGTGCAAGCCAGGGCCTGCGTGCGGGTATGGTGGCGGGCGTTATCGTCAATCGTACCCAGCAAGAGATCCCGAATGCTGAGACGATGAAACAAACCGAAAGCCATGCGGTGAAAATCGTGGTGGAAGCGGCGCGTCGTCTGCTGAAATAAAAAAACGCTCCCTGGCTTAGGGGAGCATTCCGATTGTTGTTAACGTGTGCTTTGTTCATGCCGGATGCGGCGTGATCGCCTTATCCGGCCTACAAAAGCATGCAAATTCAATATATTGCATTTCTGTGGTAGGCCTGATAAGCGCAGCGCATCAGGCAATTTAGCGTTTGTCATCAGTCTCATACTCCCCAACGTCGGGGAGCGATATCAATTACTGACGCCGTAAGCGCATAATTTTGCGTATTATTGGCGTCAGTAGCGTAAAGGCTGCCAGTGTCAGCAATGCCAGGGTTATCGGTCGGGTATACAGAAAGTCGAGTGACCCACCAGAAAGCGACAGCGCACGGCGAAAATTACTTTCTGCCATCGGGCCCATAATCAATGCCAGCACTACGGGTGACGCCGGATACCCCCCTTTTTGCATGAAATAGCCCACCACGCCTGCAATCAGCATAATGCCAACATCAAACAGGCTATTGTTCAACGCATAAGTCCCGACCACACAAAGTGCGAGGATCATCGGTGTGAGAATATTGCCGGGAATTTTCACCACGTTACCGATGACTTTCAAAGAGAGCAGTCCAAGAACTAGCAGCATGAAGTAACAAAAGATCATGCCGACAAACAGCGTATAAACCATATCGCCGTGGTCGGTAAACATCAGTGGGCCTGGCTGCATCCCTTGTAACGTTAACGCGCCCAGCATGATGGCAGTTACCGCATCGCCTGGGATCCCCAACGTCAGCATAGGTAACAATGCGCCACCGGTGCAGCCATTCGCGCCTGCCTCACAGGAGGCCACCGCCTTAATCTCACCCTTACCAAAGTTTTCAGGCGTCTTACTGAAACGACGAGTTTCGTTATAGGCAACAAAAGCTGCAATATCTGCCCCCGCACCGGGGATCATGCCGATAAAAACTCCTAATCCTGATGAGCGCAAAATGGTTAATGCGATGCGGCGTAGTGTTTGCCAGGGCAGTAACAGACTGCCGATAGCCACCTTCGCCCCCTGACGAATTTGCTGGTTTTGCTCCATAGAGCGGAATGCTTCTGAAGCAGCAAACAGACCAATCATCACCGGGATAAATGGCACATTCATCAGTTCCACAAACCCGCCCGTAAAGCGTGGAAAACCACCCATTGGATCAAGGCCTATCGTTGCGATCAGCAATCCGCCAACCCCGGCAATCAGCCCTTTAATCAGCGACTCACCGGAAATACTGGCAATAATGCTCAGTCCGAAGGTTGCCAGGGCGAAGGACTCCGAGGCACTAAATTTCAACGCCCAACTGGCAAGGACCGGAGAGAGAAACATCAATACGATAATGCTGAGCGTTCCACCGCTAAAAGAAGAGAACGTGGCGGCACTTAATGCCAGCCCGGCTTTTCCCTGCTTCGTTAACTCATAACCGTCAATGGCGGTGGCAGCTGCAGCGGGTGTTCCGGGAATTTTGAGCAAAATTGCGGTGATAGAACCGCCATAGACGCCGCCAAAAAAGACGCCGCAAATCATCAACAAGCCAGAAACAGGCTCCATGCCGTAGGTGAAAGGCAGCAAAATCGCCACACCCATGGTCGCTGTCAGACCAGGCAGAGCGCCAATTACAATACCCAGCATCACTCCAAACGTGGCAAACAGCAGCGCCTGAGGATTATTGAGTAATGTCGAAAAACCCTGAGTTAAAAGTTCACTTTCAAACATTGCTGGCCCCTGTTATTCGAAAAATGTGCCGACAGGCAATGGCACCTGTAACGCTTCGACAAACAGCAACCAGAGGATTGCCGTTAACAGCAGCGCAATACCCGGTGTGAGTACCCATCGCCTGTAGCCCATCAACGTCATAATGACGATGAGGAAAACAGGAGTAGTAATGAGATAACCGCAGTAGCTCATTGCCACAATATAAAACGCGGTTGCCGCAATTCCTGTTGCCGTTTTCCTTAATGCCGGTTTTTCCTGTGCGTTGGCGCAAGGGACTGGTTTTGCCAGCAAAAGATCGCGTATCACCAGTAAGACAGCGAGCACAATCAGAGCGCAGGCATAGAAAGTAGGGAAGGCACTTGCACCGGGATCCGTTTCAATGGCAGTTGCTGGAAAATCAGCGGCATTAATCATCACCGTGCCAGCAACTACACAAAGTAACAGCGCCACCACCACAGTGGATGAAAGGCGCTTGCGGTGCGGTACGGCGAGTTGAGCAACAGACTGTTTTGTGTTCATCGACCGTACCTCGGGATTATTTTTTCAAGCCCAGCCGAGTTAGTAACTCGTCAAAGTACTTTTCCTGTTCGTTGATTTGGGTCTGGAAGCTGGCACCATCAAGCCATGCATAGTTGAGATTCAACTTTTGCAGAGCATCCTGGAATGCAGGCTCTTCAGCCGTCTCTTTTGCGGCCTTAGCCAGAACATCAACCACATCCTGCGGCGTTTTTTGCGACACGATCAGACCGCGCCAGGTGCCGATGGAGAGATCAACGCCTTTCTCTTTTAACGTCGGTACGTCAGGCATGGTTTTCATACGTTCATCCGCCATCACTACCAGTGTCTTCAGCTTGCCGCCTTTCACATGATTGATAACTTCACCTGGGCTTACGGAAACCGCTTCAATATGCCCGCCTAACAGGCCTGTAATGGCAGGGGCTGCGCCGTCATACGGGACATGAGAAAACTTCGCGCCCGTTTTGTCTTCCAGTGCAGCTGCCGCCAGATGCCAGATAGCTCCGGTGCCTGAGTTACCAATGCGTACTTTTCCGGGATTCGCTTTGGCGTAAGTCATAAATTCTTCATAGCTATTCCACGGTGCATCAGAACGGACGGTGATAGCCGCAGGATCCGCATTCAGACGGGCAATGGGTTTAAAGTCGCTGGTTTTAAAACGCACCATTCCGAGACTGGGAAGGGTGGTCAGTTCAACCGTGCCTAAACCCATTTTGTAACCGTTAGGGCGGGCAGCGGCGATTTCACTCAGGCCGATAGCGCCGCCACCGCCAGGTTTATTGATAACCCCGATGCTGACGGGCAAATGGTTTTTGGCGGCATCAGCAAAGGCACGGGCAACCAGATCCGTACCGCCTCCGGCCGCGTAGGGTACGACTAACTCGATCTGTTTGGTTGGCCAGGAGGCCGCCTGCACAGGCGCAGTGCTGAGGGCAGCGCCGGCAAGAAGTACCATTGCAGCCATTTTTTTCGGTAAGGTAAGATGTTTTATCATTGCTTTTATATCCTTATTTATCAGTTATTTGCTATTTAAATTGTTCCATGCGTTCATAAACAGTACTGCATTTTCATAGACTTGCTCTGGCGTCATGCCGGGGCGATATAGCGCAGAACCGAGGCCAAAGCCGTTTGCGCCGTGGCTCAGATAACGCGCCATTGTGTCTGGAGTGATACCGCCAACCGGTAACATCGGAACGGATTGTGGAATAACCGCACGCCAGGCTTTGGTGACTTCAGGCGTAATTTGTTCAGCCGGGAACAGCTTGATGGCATTGGCGCCATGTTCAATGGCAGCAAAAGCTTCGGTGGGCGTAGCGACGCCAGGCGCACAATACATACCCAGCGCACGGGCACGACGGATCACCGCAGTATCGCAATGCGGCATTACGATAATCTGGCCTCCAGCCTCTTTAACCGCGACGACTTGCTCCACCGAAAGCACAGTTCCGGCTCCGACCAGGCAGTCCTTAGGCAGGGCGTCGCGCAGTAAACTGATACTTTGCAACGGCTCCGGCGAGTTCATGGGAATCTCAATCAGGCGAAATCCAGCGGCATACAGCTTTTCACCGATGGCGACAATTTCATCCGGTTTTACGCCGCGTAAAATGGCGACTAACCCGGTTTTTTGCAAAAGCGTATTAAATGGCATGAGTACATTCCCTGGCGTTGGTGGAGAGTAGCCCGGCAGCGTGGGCGATTCGCCATAACCCCTGTTCAGTGGCATTAGGAATGGCGTGTAGCTGTCTGTCGGGAAAAACGTGGCTGAATGCTTGTGAATAGCGGCTGTTCAGAGTGGCGCTACCGATTAAGGCGATCGGTGTTGTGGCGGGTAAATCACGTAGCAAACTGGATGCCAGACCGCATAATTCATGGCCTATCAGTAATCCTGAAAGGTAATCCCCCTGCGAGGACGGCGTAAGATTACTGGTCAGCAGGCGCGAACGGGTCGAAAACAGCGTCGATAATAATCCGGTCTGATGATGCTCTTGTGCTGATTTCAGCCCATGGGTGAAGGCATCCCAGTGCGGTTCATCTCCCGAACGCATGGTGGCACCGAGAATCGAATGGCGGGATAAAACATCAAATAACTCGCCTGTCATAAAGGTTCGGAAATCGGTAATGGTGTTGTTTTCAACTACCGCCCATTTCGCATGTGTGCCAGGTAAGCCAATCAGCACAGGCATACCCTGGCGGATCGCGTTTTGCAGGGCCGGTTCCATCGAGATAGCACCGAAGATTTGTGTCTCTTCACCACGCATCACTTCGGGCATTTCACCTTCTTTAATCACGCCAGGAATGATGTGCAGCATTGTCTGCTGCTGGTGGATAACAGGCGTCAACTGCTTTGCCAGACCCTCAAGAGTGACCGGGCAAGGTAAATAAGCTGCGGGTTTCCATCCTTGCGCACTGCCGATCATGCCGCAAGCCAGAACCGGGCATGGGGATTGTGCCAGCCAGTCGCCGCAGACACGTAAAAACGTATCGTGGAAAGCGTCCTCACGTGTTGCTGCCTGGGAGGGTAATTTCATGATCCCCCACGGGAATTCACGTTTTTCTTGTGGATTTGGTGAGTCGCCAAAACGCCATGCCCGAAGCGATGACGTTCCCCAGTCCAGGGCAATAAATGAGGTGTTTCCCGACATTAGCCGTTTCCTTTAGTCATGGTTTATTTATTTTTGCGGACGTGCTTACCCCAGCCCAGTTCAGCGGATATCTCTTCTGCACAGGATTTAACGTAAGGTGCCAGTTCTTCCAGACGCGCCAGCGACATATATGTGGTGGTGCTGGCGACAGAAATGGCCGCCACAATTTCATTCCGGGCGTTGTAAACCGGCGCTGCAACGCAACGGATAGTCGGCTCGTTCTCTTCCAGATCAAAAGCAAAACCACTGGTGGCATAACGACGCATGTTCTGAATAAATGCGCCCAGTTTTGTTTCATCACCACAGGTCTTAAACAGCGTGCGCCACTCTTCTTCTGTTCGGTTGAGGATCAATGCCTTGCCGATGCCGGTGATTGCCAGTGGCATGCGATGGCCTGGGCGTGAGCGCATTTCCAGCCCGCGCTGGCTGTTGATCTTCTCCAGATACAGCACTTCGTCGCCTTCAACGATCCCCAGATGCACGGTGTCCAGGGTGTAACGGGCAAGGCGTTGCAAAACGGGCAGCGCAACTTCGTACAGCGAGGTGCTTTCCAGCGCTCTGGCACCGAATTCGATCAGTTTGGCGCCCAGTTGGTAGCCCTGCGTTGGGACGTGGCGCAGGTAGCGTTGTTCCACCAGAACGGTGACTAAACGATGGGTTGTGCTCCGGGTCGTGCCGGTGAACTCGCCGATACTTTTCAGGTCATGGCAGCCGTTATAAACAGCATTAAGAACCGCCAGCCCGCGTAATAACGTTTGTGCGCCAGCGGTGGTTGAAGAGGTATCTGCCATACGTTTCTCCTGATGATATTGCTGAAGTGTTCCACATAATGACGTGGGGAAAAGGTGATATATCCCACAATATAAACTACGTCTCATATTGTGGGATAAAATAATAAAAATTAAGGATCGTTTTGCGTAGCGCCTCGCAGGAAACTTCTTTCAAACTGGACGTTTGTACAGCACAATTCTATTTTGTGCGGGTAAGTAATGAGGCTGGAGGCGTTGTGGATATCTCAATCATGGTTTACGCAGTTATTGCGTTGGTGAGCGTGGCGATTGGCTGGCTGATTGCCAGTTATCAGCATGCGCAGCAAAAAGCCGAGCAATTCGCTGAACGTGAAGAGATGGTCGCGGAGTTAAGTGCGGCAAAACAACAAATTACCCAAAGCGAACATTGGCGTGCTGAGTGCGAGTTACTCAATAATGAAGTGCGCAGTCTGCAAAGCATTAACACCTCGCTGGAGGCGGATCTGCGTGAAGTCACCACGCGAATGGAGGCCGTACAGCAACATGCTGACGATAAAATTCGCCAAATGATCAACAGCGAACAGCGCCTCAGTGAGCAGTTTGAAAACCTCGCCAACCGTATTTTCGAGCACAGCAATCGCCGGGTTGATGAGCAAAACCGTCAGAGTCTGAACAGCCTGTTGTCGCCACTACGTGAACAACTGGACGGTTTTCGTCGTCAGGTTCAGGACAGTTTCGGTAAAGAAGCACAAGAACGCCATACTCTGACTCACGAAATACGCAATCTCCAGCAGCTCAACGCGCAAATGGCCCAGGAAGCGATCAACCTGACGCGTGCGCTGAAAGGCGACAATAAAACCCAGGGCAACTGGGGCGAGGTAGTATTGACGCGTGTGCTGGAGGCTTCCGGTCTGCGTGAAGGGTATGAATATGAAACCCAGGTCAGCATCGAAAATGACGCCCGCTCGCGGATGCAGCCGGATGTCATCGTGCGGTTGCCGCAGGGCAAAGATGTGGTGATCGACGCAAAAATGACGCTGGTCGCCTATGAACGCTATTTCAACGCAGAAGACGACTACACCCGCGAAAGCGCGCTACAGGAACATATCGCGTCGGTGCGTAACCATATCCGTTTGCTGGGACGCAAAGATTATCAACAGCTGCCGGGGCTGCGAACCCTGGATTACGTGCTGATGTTTATTCCCGTTGAACCCGCTTTTTTACTGGCGCTTGACCGCCAGCCGGAGCTGATCACCGAAGCGTTGAAAAACAATATCATGCTGGTTAGCCCGACCACGCTGCTGGTGGCGCTGCGCACTATCGCCAACCTCTGGCGCTATGAGCATCAAAGCCGCAACGCTCAGAAAATAGCCGATCGTGCCAGCAAGTTGTACGACAAAATGCGCTTGTTTGTCGATGATATGTCCGCGATTGGTCAAAGTCTGGACAAAGCACAGGACAACTATCGTCAGGCAATGAAAAAACTCTCTTCAGGTCGCGGAAATGTGCTGGCGCAAGCAGAAGCGTTTCGCGGTTTAGGAGTAGAAATTAAACGCGAGATTAATCCGGATTTGGCTGAACAAGCGGTGAGCCAGGATGAAGAGTATCGACTGCGGTCGGTACCGGAGCAGCCGAATGATGAAGCTTATCAACGCGATGATGAATATAATCAGCAGTCGCGCTAGCCCATTGGGGGTAGTTAAGCCGGGTAGAAATCTAGGGCATCGACGCCCAATCTGTTACACTTCTGGAACAATTTTTTGATGAGCAGGCATTGAGATGGTGGATAAGTCACAAGAAACGACGCACTTTGGTTTTCAGACCGTCGCGAAGGAACAAAAAGCGGATATGGTCGCCCACGTTTTCCATTCCGTGGCATCGAAATACGATGTCATGAATGATTTGATGTCTTTTGGCATACATCGTTTGTGGAAACGCTTCACGATTGATTGCAGTGGCGTACGCCGCGGGCAGACCGTGCTGGATCTGGCAGGCGGTACTGGCGACCTGACAGCGAAATTCTCCCGCCTGGTGGGTGAAACTGGCAAAGTGGTCCTTGCTGATATCAATGAATCCATGCTCAAAATGGGCCGCGAGAAGCTGCGTAATATTGGTGTGATTGGCAACGTTGAGTATGTTCAGGCGAACGCTGAGGCGCTGCCGTTCCCGGATAACACCTTTGATTGCATCACCATTTCGTTTGGTCTGCGTAACGTCACTGACAAAGATAAAGCTCTGCGTTCAATGTATCGCGTTCTGAAACCTGGCGGCCGACTGCTGGTGCTTGAGTTCTCGAAGCCGATTATCGAGCCGTTAAGTAAGGCCTATGACGCTTACTCCTTCCATGTGCTGCCGCGTATTGGCTCACTGGTCGCGAACGACGCTGACAGCTACCGTTATCTTGCTGAATCTATCCGCATGCATCCCGATCAGGACACCCTGAAAGCTATGATGCAGGATGCTGGATTCGAAAGTGTCGACTATTACAACCTGACGGCAGGGGTTGTGGCGCTGCATCGTGGTTATAAGTTCTGACAGGAGACCGGAAATGCCTTTTAAACCTTTAGTGACGGCAGGAATTGAAAGTCTGCTCAACACCTTCCTGTATCGTTCACCCGCGCTGAAAACGGCCCGCTCGCGTCTGCTGGGTAAAGTTTTGCGCGTGGAGGTAAAAGGCTTTTCGACGTCATTGATTCTGGTGTTCAGCGAACGCCAGGTCGATGTGCTGGGCGAATGGGCAGGAGATGCTGACTGCACCGTTATCGCCTACGCCAGCGTGTTGCCGAAACTTCGCGATCGCCAGCAGCTTGCTGCGTTAATTCGCAGCGGTGAGCTGGAAGTACAGGGCGATATTCAGGTGGTGCAAAACTTCGTTGCGCTGGCAGATCTGGCAGAGTTCGACCCTGCGGAACTGCTGGCCCCTTATACCGGTGATATCGCCGCTGAAGGTATCAGCAAAGCCCTGCGTGGAGGCGCAAAGCTCCTGCATCACGGTATTAAACGCCAGCAACGTTATGTGGCGGAAGCCATTACTGAAGAGTGGCGTATGGCACCCGGTCCACTTGAAGTGGCCTGGTTTGCGGAAGAGACGGCTGCCGTCGAGCGTGCTGTTGATGCCCTGACCAAACGGCTGGAAAAACTGGAGGCTAAATGACGCCAGGTGAAGTACGGCGCCTATATTTCATCATTCGCACTTTTTTAAGCTACGGACTTGATGAACTGATCCCCAAAATGCGTATCACCCTGCCGCTACGGCTATGGCGATACTCATTATTCTGGATGCCAAATCGGCATAAAGACAAACCTTTAGGTGAGCGGCTACGACTGGCCCTGCAAGAACTGGGGCCGGTATGGATCAAGTTCGGGCAAATGTTATCAACCCGCCGCGACCTTTTTCCTCCGCATATTGCCGATCAGCTGGCGTTATTGCAGGACAAAGTTGCTCCGTTTGATGGCAAGCTTGCGAAGCAACAGATTGAAGCTGCAATGGGCGGTTTGCCGGTAGAAGCGTGGTTTGACGATTTTGAAATCAAGCCGCTGGCGTCTGCTTCTATTGCTCAGGTTCATACCGCACGATTGAAATCGAATGGCAAAGAGGTGGTGATTAAAGTTATCCGCCCGGATATTTTGCCGGTGATTAAAGCGGATCTGAAACTTATCTACCGTCTGGCTCGCTGGGTGCCGCGTTTGCTGCCGGATGGTCGCCGTCTGCGCCCAACCGAAGTGGTGCGCGAGTACGAAAAGACATTGATTGATGAACTGAATTTGCTGCGGGAATCTGCCAACGCCATTCAGCTTCGGCGCAATTTTGAAGACAGCCCGATGCTCTACATCCCGGAAGTTTACCCTGACTATTGTAGTGAAGGGATGATGGTGATGGAGCGCATTTACGGCATTCCGGTTTCAGATGTCGCGGCGCTGGAGAAAAACGGCACCAACATGAAATTGCTGGCAGAACGCGGCGTGCAGGTGTTCTTCACTCAGGTCTTTCGCGACAGTTTTTTCCATGCCGATATGCACCCTGGCAACATCTTCGTAAGCTATGAACACCCGGAAAACCCGAAATATATCGGCATTGATTGCGGGATCGTTGGCTCGCTAAACAAAGAAGATAAACGCTATCTGGCGGAAAACTTTATCGCCTTCTTTAATCGCGACTATCGCAAAGTGGCAGAGCTACACGTCGATTCTGGCTGGGTGCCGCCAGATACCAACGTTGAAGAGTTCGAATTTGCCATTCGTACGGTCTGTGAACCTATCTTTGAGAAACCGCTGGCCGAAATTTCGTTTGGACATGTGCTGTTAAATCTGTTTAATACGGCCCGTCGCTTCAATATGGAAGTGCAGCCGCAACTGGTGTTACTCCAGAAAACCCTGCTCTACGTCGAAGGGGTAGGACGCCAGCTTTATCCGCAGCTCGATTTATGGAAAACGGCGAAGCCTTTCCTTGAATCGTGGATTAAAGATCAGGTCGGTATTCCTGCGCTGGTGAGAGCATTTAAAGAAAAAGCGCCGTTCTGGGTCGAAAAAATGCCAGAACTGCCTGAACTGGTTTACGACAGTTTGCGCCAGGGCAAGTATTTACAGCACAGTGTTGATAAGATTGCCCGCGAGCTTCAGTCAAATCATGTACGTCAGGGACAATCGCGTTATTTTCTCGGAATTGGCGCTACGTTAGTATTAAGTGGCACATTCTTGTTGGTCAGCCATCCTGA
Source organism: Escherichia coli (assembly GCF_036503815.1). Lineage (GTDB taxonomy): Bacteria > Pseudomonadota > Gammaproteobacteria > Enterobacterales > Enterobacteriaceae > Escherichia > Escherichia coli_F. Next base: position 4,836,692 of record NZ_AP027764.1, on the reverse strand, counting down.
ATGGGGGTTGATGCCCGGCTGGTTAATGGCAGGTGGTCTGATCGCCTGGTTTGTCGGTTGGCGCAAAACACGCTGATTTTTTCATCGCTCAAGGCGGGCCGTGTAACGTATAATGCGGCCTTGTTTAATCATCATCTACCACAGAGGAACATGTATGGGTGGTATCAGTATTTGGCAGTTATTGATTATTGCCGTCATCGTTGTACTGCTTTTTGGCACCAAAAAGCTCGGCTCCATCGGTTCCGATCTTGGTGCGTCGATCAAAGGCTTTAAAAAAGCAATGAGCGATGATGAACCAAAGCAGGATAAAACCAGTCAGGATGCTGATTTTACTGCGAAAACTATCGCCGATAAGCAGGCGGATACGAATCAGGAACAGGCTAAAACAGAAGACGCGAAGCGCCACGATAAAGAGCAGGTGTAATCCGTGTTTGATATCGGTTTTAGCGAACTGCTATTGGTGTTCATCATCGGCCTCGTCGTTCTGGGGCCGCAACGACTGCCTGTGGCGGTAAAAACGGTAGCGGGCTGGATTCGCGCGTTGCGTTCACTGGCGACAACGGTGCAGAACGAACTGACCCAGGAGTTAAAACTCCAGGAGTTTCAGGACAGCCTGAAAAAGGTTGAAAAGGCGAGCCTCACTAACCTGACGCCCGAACTGAAAGCGTCGATGGATGAACTACGCCAGGCCGCGGAGTCGATGAAGCGTTCCTACGTTGCAAACGATCCTGAAAAGGCGAGCGATGAAGCGCACACCATCCATAATCCGGTGGTGAAAGATAATGAAGCTGCGCATGAAGGCGTAACGCCTGCCGCTGCACAAACGCAGGCCAGTTCGCCAGAACAGAAGCCCGAAACCACGCCAGAGCCGGCGGTAAAACCTGCTGCGGACGCTGAACCGAAAACCGCTGCACCTTCCCCTTCGTCGAGTGATAAACCGTAAACATGTCTGTAGAAGATACTCAACCGCTTATCACGCACCTGATTGAGCTGCGTAAGCGTCTGCTGAACTGCATTATCGCGGTGATCGTGATATTCCTGTGTCTGGTCTATTTCGCCAATGACATCTATCACCTGGTATCCGCGCCATTGATCAAGCAGTTGCCGCAAGGCTCAACGATGATCGCCACTGACGTGGCCTCGCCGTTCTTTACGCCGATCAAGCTGACCTTTATGGTGTCGCTGATTCTATCAGCGCCGGTGATTCTCTATCAGGTGTGGGCGTTTATCGCCCCAGCGCTGTATAAGCATGAACGTCGCCTGGTGGTGCCGCTGCTGGTTTCCAGCTCTCTGTTGTTTTATATCGGCATGGCGTTCGCCTACTTTGTGGTCTTTCCGCTGGCATTTGGCTTCCTTGCCAATACCGCGCCGGAAGGGGTACAGGTATCCACCGACATCGCCAGCTATTTAAGCTTCGTTATGGCGCTGTTTATGGCGTTTGGTGTCTCCTTTGAAGTGCCGGTGGCAATTGTGTTGCTGTGCTGGATGGGGATTACCTCGCCAGAAGACTTACGCAAAAAACGTCCGTATGTGCTGGTTGGCGCATTCGTCGTCGGGATGTTGCTGACGCCGCCGGATGTCTTCTCGCAAACGCTGCTGGCGATCCCGATGTACTGCTTGTTTGAAATTGGTGTCTTCTTCTCACGCTTTTACGTTGGTAAGGGTCGAAACCGGGAAGAGGAAAACGACGCTGAAGCAGAAAGCGAAAAAACTGAAGAATAAATTCAACCGCCCGTCAGGGCGGTTGTCATATGGAGTACAGGATGTTTGATATCGGCGTTAATTTGACCAGTTCGCAATTTGCGAAAGACCGTGATGATGTTGTAGCACGCGCTTTTGACGCAGGAGTTGATGGGCTGCTCATCACTGGCACTAACCTGCACGAAAGCCAGCAGGCACAAAAACTGGCGCGTCAGTATTCATCCTGTTGGTCAACGGCAGGCGTGCATCCTCATGACAGCAGCCAGTGGCAAGCAGCGACTGAAGAAGCGATCATTGAACTGGCCTCGCAGCCAGAAGTGGTGGCGATTGGTGAGTGTGGCCTCGACTTTAACCGCAACTTTTCTACACCAGAAGAGCAGGAACGTGCTTTTGTTGCTCAGCTACGCATTGCTGCAGAATTAAACATGCCAGTATTTATGCACTGTCGCGATGCCCACGATCGGTTTATAACCTTGCTGGAGCCGTGGCTGGATAAACTGCCTGGTGCAGTTCTTCATTGCTTTACCGGTACACGTGAAGAGATGCAGGCGTGCGCGGCGCGTGGAATTTATATCGGCATTACCGGTTGGGTTTGCGATGAACGACGCGGGCTGGAGTTGCGGGAATTGTTGCCGTTGATTCCGGCGGAGAAATTGCTGATCGAAACTGATGCGCCGTATTTGCTCCCGCGCGATCTCACGCCGAAGCCATCATCCCGGCGCAACGAGCCAGCCCATCTGCCCCATATTTTGCAACGTATTGCGCACTGGCGTGGAGAAGATGCCGCATGGCTGGCTGCCACCACGGATGCCAATGTTAAAACACTGTTTGGGATTGCGTTTTAGAGTTTGCGGAACTCGGTGTTCTTCACACTGTGCTTAATCTCTTTATTAATAAGATTAAGCAATAGCATGGAGCGAGCCTCACCGTCGGGTTCGGTGAAAATGGCCTGAAAACCTTCGAACGCGCCTTCGGTAATAATCACCTTATCACCCGGATAAGGGGTTGCCGGATCGACAATGTCTTTCGGTTTATATACCGATAGCTGATGAATCACCGCCGATGGGACTATCGCTGGCGACGCACCAAAGCGCACGAAGTGGCTGACGCCACGGGTCGCGTTGATAGTCGTGGTATGAATGACTTCTGGATCAAATTCCACAAACAGGTAGTTGGGGAACAATGGTTCACTGACTGCAGTACGTTTGCCACGCACGATTTTTTCCAGGGTGATCATCGGTGCCAGGCAATTCACAGCCTGTCTTTCGAGGTGTTCCTGGGCACGTTGAAGTTGCCCGCGCTTGCAGTACAGTAAATACCAGGATTGCATAATGACTCTTATCCGTTTAATCGGGGCGCAAGGATAGCAAAAGCTTTACGCTAAGTTAATTATATTCCCCGGTTTGCGTTATACCGTCAGAGTTCACGCTAATTTAACAAATTTACAGCATCGCAAAGATGAACGCCGTATAATGGGCGCAGATTAAGAGGCTACAATGGATGCCATGAAATATAACGATTTACGCGACTTCCTGACGCTGCTTGAACAGCAGGGTGAGCTAAAACGTATCACGCTCCCGGTGGATCCGCATCTGGAAATCACTGAAATTGCTGACCGCACTTTGCGTGCCGGTGGGCCTGCGCTGTTATTCGAAAACCCTAAAGGCTACTCAATGCCGGTGCTGTGCAACCTGTTCGGTACGCCAAAGCGCGTGGCGATGGGCATGGGGCAGGAAGATGTTTCGGCGCTGCGTGAAGTGGGTAAATTATTGGCGTTTCTGAAAGAGCCGGAGCCGCCAAAAGGTTTCCGCGACCTGTTTGATAAACTGCCGCAGTTTAAACAAGTATTGAACATGCCGACAAAGCGACTGCGTGGTGCGCCCTGCCAACAAAAAATCGTCTCTGGCGATGACGTCGATCTTAACCGCATTCCCATTATGACCTGCTGGCCGGAAGATGCCGCGCCGCTGATTACCTGGGGGCTGACAGTGACGCGCGGCCCGCATAAAGAGCGGCAGAATCTGGGCATTTATCGCCAGCAGCTAATTGGTAAAAACAAACTGATTATGCGCTGGCTGTCGCATCGCGGCGGCGCGCTGGATTATCAGGAGTGGTGTGCGGCGCATCCGGGCGAACGTTTCCCGGTTTCTGTGGCGCTGGGTGCTGATCCCGCCACGATTCTCGGTGCAGTCACCCCCGTTCCGGATACGCTTTCAGAGTATGCGTTTGCCGGATTGCTGCGCGGCACCAAGACCGAAGTGGTGAAGTGTATCTCCAATGACCTTGAAGTGCCCGCCAGTGCGGAGATTGTGCTGGAAGGGTATATCGAACAAGGTGAAACGGCGCCGGAAGGGCCGTATGGCGACCACACCGGTTACTATAACGAAGTCGATAGTTTCCCGGTATTCACCGTGACGCATATTACCCAGCGTGAAGATGCGATTTACCATTCCACCTATACCGGGCGTCCGCCAGATGAACCCGCGGTACTGGGCGTAGCGTTGAACGAAGTGTTCGTGCCGATTCTGCAAAAACAGTTCCCGGAAATTGTCGATTTTTACCTGCCGCCGGAAGGCTGTTCATATCGTCTGGCGGTAGTGACAATCAAAAAACAGTACGCCGGACACGCGAAGCGCGTCATGATGGGTGTCTGGTCGTTCTTACGCCAGTTTATGTACACTAAATTTGTGATCGTTTGCGATGATGACGTCAACGCACGCGACTGGAACGATGTGATTTGGGCGATTACCACCCGTATGGACCCGGTTCGGGATACTGTTCTGGTAGAAAATACGCCTATTGATTATCTGGATTTTGCCTCGCCTGTCTCCGGGCTGGGTTCAAAAATGGGGCTGGATGCCACGAATAAATGGCCGGGGGAAACCCAGCGTGAATGGGGACGTCCCATCAAAAAAGATCCAGATGTTGTCGCGCATATTGACGCCATCTGGGATGAACTGGCTATTTTTAACAACGGTAAAAGCGCCTGATGCGCGTTTGTTTTGCCCTATTTATCGATCCGACAGAGAAAGCGCATGACAACCTTAAGCTGTAAAGTGACCTCGGTAGAAGCTATCACGGATACCGTATATCGTGTCCGCATCGTGCCAGACGCGGCCTTTTCTTTTCGTGCTGGTCAGTATTTGATGGTGGTGATGGATGAGCGCGATAAACGTCCATTCTCAATGGCTTCGACGCCGGATGAAAAAGAGTTTATCGAGCTGCATATTGGCGCTTCTGAAATCAACCTTTACGCGAAAGCAGTCATGGACCGCATCCTCAAAGATCATCAAATCGTGGTCGATATTCCCCACGGAGAAGCGTGGCTGCGCGATGATGAAGAGCGTCCGATGATTTTGATTGCGGGCGGCACCGGGTTCTCTTATGCCCGCTCGATTTTGCTGACAGCGTTGGCGCGTAACCCAAACCGTGATATCACCATTTACTGGGGCGGGCGTGAAGAGCAGCATCTGTATGATCTCTCCGAGCTTGAGGCGCTTTCGCTTAAGCATCCAGGTTTGCAAGTGGTGCCGGTGGTTGAACAACCGGAAGCGGGCTGGCGTGGGCGTACTGGCACCGTGTTAACGGCGGTATTGCAGGATCATGGTACGTTGGCAGAGCATGATATCTATATTGCCGGACGTTTTGAGATGGCGAAAATTGCCCGTGACCTGTTTTGCAGCGAGCGTAATGCGCGGGAAGATCGCCTGTTTGGCGATGCGTTTGCATTTATCTGAGATATAAAAAACCCGCCCCTGACAGGCGGGAAGAACGGCAACTAAAACTTTATACAGTGATACAGTGGCATTTAGATCTATGTCGCATCCGGCAATCGATGCACGATGCCTGATGCGACGCTGGTGCGTCTTATCAGGCCTACATTGGTGCCGGGTCGGTAGGCCGGATAAGGCGTTTACGCCGCATCCGGCAATCGATGCCTGATGCGGCGCTGGCGCGTCTTATCAGGCCTACATTAGTGCCGGGTCGGTAGACCGGATAAGGCATTCACGCCGCATCCGGCAAGTGGTTAAACCCGCTCAAACACCGTTGCAATACCCTGACCCAGACCGATACACATCGTCGCCAGACCAAACTGAACGTCTTTGCGTTCCATCAGATTCAGCAGCGTGGTGCTGATACGCGCACCGGAACAACCCAGCGGATGACCCAGCGCGATCGCGCCACCGTTGAGGTTGATCTTCTCGTCAATCTGCTCCATTAGCCCCAGATCTTTAATACATGGCAGGATCTGCGCGGCAAAAGCTTCATTCATTTCAAACACGCCGATATCGCTGGCAGAAAGCCCCGCTTTTTTCAGCGCCAGCTTCGAGGCTGGAACCGGGCCGTAACCCATAATCGACGGGTCACAACCAACGACCGCCATCGAACGTACGCGGGCGCGTGGCTTAAGACCTAATTCACGGGCGCGGCTTTCACTCATCACCAGCATGGCTGCAGCGCCATCGGAGAGAGCGGAAGACGTACCCGCCGTTACCGTGCCGCTGACTGGATCGAACGCCGGACGCAGCGTGGCGAGGGCTTCCACGGTGGTTTCCGGCCGAATCACTTCGTCGTAATTAAACTGCTTCAGGACGCCGTCGGCATCGTGACCACCGGTCGGGATGATTTCATTTTTAAATGCGCCCGACTGCGTGGCGGCCCAGGCGCGGGCGTGTGATCGCGCGGCAAAGGCATCCTGCATTTCACGGCTGATACCGTGCATACGCGCCAGCATTTCTGCCGTTAAGCCCATCATGCCCGCCGCTTTGGCGACATTGCGGCTCAGGCCGGGGTGAAAATCGACGCCGTGACTCATCGGCACATGGCCCATATGCTCCACGCCACCGACCAGACATGCCTGTGCATCGCCAGTCATAATCATCCGTGCTGCGTCATGCAGTGCCTGCATGGATGAACCGCACAAGCGATTGACGGTGATCGCTGGGACAGAATGCGGCACTTCTGCCAACAGCGCCGCGTTACGGGCGATGTTAAAACCTTGCTCTAGCGTCTGCTGCACACAACCCCAGTAAATATCATCGAGGGCCGCTGCTTCCAGCGCCGGGTTACGCGCCAGCAGGCTACGCATTAAATGAGCGGAGAGATCTTCCGCACGCACGTGACGAAAAGCACCGCCCTTCGAACGGCCCATCGGGGTACGAATTGCATCGACAATGACAACCTGTTCCATTGTGACTCCTTAAGCCGTTTTCAGGTCGCCAACCGGACGGGCTGGCTCAACCGGGGGATAGTACGGTTCGTTATGACGCGCTTTATTACGCAGACCTTCCGGCACTTCATACAGCGGGCCGAGGTGCTGATATTGCTGTGCCATATCGAGATATTTTGCGCTACCGAGGGTGTCCAGCCAGCGGAACGCACCGCCGTGGAACGGAGGGAAGCCCAGGCCGTAGACCAGTGCCATATCGGCTTCTGCCGGAGTGGCGATAATGCCTTCCTCCAGACAACGCACCACTTCGTTGACCATCGGGATCATCATGCGGGCGATAATCTCTTCTTCGCTGAAATCGCGCTTCGGCTGGCTGACTTCTGCCAGCAGGTCGTCAACGGCGGCATCTTCTTCTTTCTTCGGCTTACCTTTGCTGTCTTCTTTATAACGCCAGAAACCGAGGCCGTTCTTCTGACCAAAACGGTTGGCATCAAACAGTGCGTCGATGGCATCGCGATAATCTTTCTGCATCCGCTGCGGGAAACCTGCTGCCATCACTGCCTGGGCGTGATGCGCGGTATCAATGCCCACGACATCCAGCAGGTATGCCGGACCCATCGGCCAGCCAAACTGTTTTTCCATCACTTTGTCGATCTTGCGAAAATCCGCGCCGTCGCGCAGCAGCTGGCTGAAACCGGCGAAATAGGGGAACAGCACGCGGTTAACAAAGAAGCCGGGGCAGTCATTAACCACAATTGGCGTTTTACCCATCTTGCTCGCCCATGCGACAACTTTCGCGATGGTTTCGTCGGAGCTTTTCTCACCGCGAATAATTTCCACCAACGGCATCCGGTGCACTGGGTTAAAGAAATGCATCCCGCAGAAGTTTTCCGGGCGTTCCAGCGCGTTGGCCAGTTCGCTGATAGGAATGGTTGAAGTATTGGAAGCCAGCACGGTATCCGGGCGTACTTTCTGCTCGGTTTCTGCCAGCACGGCTTTTTTCACTTTCGGGTTTTCGACAACCGCTTCTACCACAACGTCCACGCGATCAAACCCGGCGTAGTCGAGCGTTGGATGAATCGTGGAGATCACGCCAGCCAGTTTCAGACCGTCGATCTTGCCGCGCTCAAGCTGCTTGTTCAGCAGTTTTGCGGCTTCAGTCATACCGAGGGTTAACGACTTGTCATTGATATCTTTCATGACAACCGGCACGCCTTTCCACGCAGACTGGTAAGCAATGCCGCCGCCCATAATGCCTGCGCCCAGCACAGCGGCCTGTTTCGGGGTTTCAACATCTTTGGTGAGTTTCTTCGCTTTACCTTTTACATATTGATCGTTAAGGAAAATGCCGACCAGTGCGCGGGCTTCGTTGGTATGCGCCAGCGGGACAAAACTTTTGTTTTCCAGATTTAATGCTTCTTCACGACCAAAACGGGCAGCCGCTTCAATGGTTTTTACTGCGGTGATGGGTGCGGGGTAATGTTTCCCCGCCGTTTGCGCGACCATCCCTTTAGCGATGGTGAAGCTCATGGTGGCTTCAATCTTGCTCAGTTTTAGCGGTTCCAGCTTCGGCTGACGTTTCGCTTTCCAGTCGAGGTCGCCGTTAATAGCCTGACGTAAAATCGCCTTCGCGCCTTCAACCAGTTTTTCTGCTTTGACTACGCCATCCACCAGACCGATTTTCAGCGCCTGATCCGCGCCGACATCTTTACCGGCGGCAATGATTTCCAGCGCACTATCAGCACCGAGCATACGTGGCATACGTACAGAACCGCCAAAGCCCGGCATAATGCCCAGTTTGGTTTCCGGCAGACCGATGCGCAGATCTGGCGTCGCCAGACGATAATCGGTCGCCAGCACACATTCGCAGCCACCGCCCAGCGCATAGCCGTTGACGGCAGCAATGGTCGGCACCGGCAGATCTTCCAGGCGATTAAACACGCTATTGGCAAAATGCAGCCACTGGCTTAACTGTTCTTCAGGAACGAGGAACAGGGACAAGAATTCGGTGATATCAGCACCGACGATAAAGGCTGCTTTATTCGAACGCAGCAGCAGCCCTTTTAAATCTGATTGCTGTTCCAGCACGCCGATGGCCTCGCCGAGGCTGGCGACGGTCGCAGTGTCGAGTTTATTAACTGAACCTGGGGCATCAAATACCAGTTCGGCAATGCCATCTTCCAGCCAGTCAAGGTACAGGGTGTCGCCTTTGTAAAGCATGTCAGTCTCCTGAATCCGCAAGGTGATCTGGTCGTACCAGATGAGACGAAGTGTGTATTTTGTGTTAAAAATATGCAAATAAAAGATTAAAAAAATGCCAATCTGATCACGCTCGGCAGAAATCACGCTCTGTATTAACGTTGTGCTAAGATGCGGAGACTTAAGGTCAAAAAACAGAAGGGTAAAAAATGGAATCACTGGCCTCGCTCTATAAAAATCATATAGCTACCTTACAGGAACGGACTCGCGATGCGCTGGCGCGCTTCAAACTGGATGCGTTACTTATTCACTCCGGCGAACTGTTCAACGTTTTTCTCGACGATCATCCCTATCCGTTTAAAGTGAACCCGCAATTCAAAGCGTGGGTGCCGGTAACCCAGGTGCCAAACTGCTGGTTGCTGGTAGATGGCGTGAACAAGCCGAAACTGTGGTTTTATCTGCCGGTTGATTACTGGCACAACGTTGAACCACTGCCGACCTCCTTCTGGACTGAGGACGTGGAAGTAATTGCGCTGCCGAAAGCCGATGGCATTGGTAGCCTGTTGCCAGCTGCGCGCGGCAATATCGGGTATATCGGCCCGGTGCCGGAACGTGCGCTGCAACTGGGTATTGAGGCCAGCAATATCAACCCGAAAGGGGTGATCGACTACCTGCATTACTACCGCTCCTTCAAAACCGAGTACGAACTGGCCTGTATGCGTGAAGCGCAGAAAATGGCGGTCAACGGTCATCGCGCGGCAGAAGAAGCGTTCCGTTCTGGCATGAGCGAGTTCGATATCAACATTGCCTATCTGACCGCGACCGGTCATCGTGATACCGACGTACCTTATAGCAACATTGTGGCGCTTAACGAACACGCTGCGGTGTTGCATTACACCAAACTGGACCACCAGGCACCGGAAGAGATGCGCAGCTTCCTGCTGGATGCCGGGGCCGAATATAACGGCTATGCGGCTGATCTAACCCGTACCTGGTCGGCAAAAAGCGACAACGACTACGCACAGCTGGTGAAAGACGTAAATGATGAGCAACTGGCGCTGATCGCCACCATGAAAGCAGGCGTCAGCTATGTGGATTACCATATCCAGTTCCATCAGCGCATCGCCAAACTGCTGCGTAAACATCAAATCATCACCGATATGAGTGAAGAAGCGATGGTCGAAAACGATCTCACCGGACCGTTTATGCCGCACGGTATCGGCCATCCGCTGGGCCTGCAGGTGCATGACGTAGCCGGTTTTATGCAGGATGATAGCGGTACGCACCTCGCGGCACCGGCAAAATATCCGTACCTGCGCTGCACCCGTATTCTCCAGCCGGGCATGGTGTTAACCATCGAACCGGGTATCTACTTCATCGAATCGCTTCTGGCACCGTGGCGTGAAGGGCAGTTCAGCAAACACTTCAACTGGCAGAAAATTGAAGCACTGAAACCGTTCGGCGGCATTCGTATCGAAGACAACGTGGTGATCCACGAAAACAACGTGGAAAACATGACCCGGGATCTGAAACTGGCGTGATGGAAAGCTGGTTAATTCCTGCGGCACCGGTCACGGTCGTTGAAGAGATCAAAAAGAGCCGCTTCATTACGCTGTTGGCGCATACCGATGGCGTTGAGGCGGCAAAAGCGTTTGTTGAATCGGTGCGGGCAGAACACCCTGATGCCCGCCACCATTGCGTGGCGTGGGTAGCTGGCGCACCGGATGATTCTCAACAACTGGGTTTCTCTGATGACGGGGAACCGGCGGGAACGGCAGGTAAACCGATGCTCGCCCAACTTATGGGCAGCGGCGTCGGGGAAATTACCGCCGTGGTGGTGCGCTACTACGGCGGCATATTGCTGGGCACCGGTGGGTTAGTGAAAGCGTATGGCGGCGGCGTGAATCAGGCACTGCGCCAGCTAACGACCCAACGCAAGACGCCATTAACCGAATATACTTTGCAATGTGAATATAGTCAGTTAACCGGCATTGAAGCGTTGCTGGGGCAGTGTGGCGGCAAAATTATCAACAGTGATTATCAGGCATTCGTTCTGCTGCGGGTGGCGCTTCCGGCGGCGAAAGTGGCTGAATTTTCCGCAAAACTGGCGGATTTTAGCCGTGGTTCATTGCAATTGTTAGCGATTGAAGAATAATCCCCACTTCATTTTGCAGAACTAAGGAAGCGGCAGAGATGCATTTTCGCGCCATTACCCGAATTGTTGGACTACTGGTCATCTTATTTTCAGGGACCATGATTATCCCTGGGCTGGTAGCACTCATCTACCGGGATGGAGCGGGCCGCGCTTTTACCCAGACCTTTTTTGTCGCCCTCGCCATTGGCTCTATGCTGTGGTGGCCGAACCGCAAAGAGAAGGGCGAACTGAAATCCCGTGAAGGGTTTCTGATAGTGGTGCTGTTCTGGACCGTGCTGGGTAGCGTCGGTGCGCTCCCTTTTATCTTCTCGGAAAGCCCGAACCTCACGATTACCGATGCGTTTTTTGAATCTTTCTCTGGCCTGACTACCACGGGGGCCACTACGCTGGTGGGACTGGATACACTTCCTCACGCAATCCTCTTTTATCGCCAGATGCTGCAATGGTTTGGCGGGATGGGGATCATCGTTTTGGCGGTTGCTATACTGCCTATCCTCGGCGTGGGTGGGATGCAGCTCTATCGCGCGGAAATGCCCGGCCCACTGAAAGATAACAAAATGCGCCCGCGAATTGCGGAAACGGCGAAAACCCTGTGGTTGATTTATGTCTTGCTGACCGTCGCCTGTGCGCTGGCGTTGTGGTTTGCCGGAATGGATGCCTTTGATGCCATCGGCCATAGCTTTGCGACTATCGCTATTGGCGGCTTCTCGACACATGATGCCAGTATCGGTTATTTCGACAGCCCGACTATTAACACTATCATTGCTATCTTCCTGCTGATCTCCGGCTGTAACTACGGTCTGCACTTTTCACTGTTAAGTGGGCGTAGTCTGAAGGTTTATTGGCGCGATCCGGAATTTCGCATGTTTATCGGCGTACAGTTTACGCTGGTGGTTATTTGTACCCTCGTGCTGTGGTTTCATAATGTCTACAGTTCGGCGCTGATGACAATTAACCAGGCGTTTTTTCAGGTGGTGTCGATGGCGACGACCGCCGGATTTACGACAGATAGCATTGCCCGCTGGCCGCTCTTTTTGCCGGTACTGCTTTTATGTTCAGCATTTATTGGCGGTTGCGCCGGGTCTACGGGCGGTGGCCTGAAAGTGATCCGCATTCTGCTGCTGTTTAAGCAGGGGAACCGTGAGCTGAAACGACTGGTGCACCCGAACGCCGTGTATAGCATTAAGCTGGGGAATCGCGCACTGCCGGAACGTATCCTCGAAGCCGTTTGGGGATTTTTCTCCGCCTATGCCCTGGTGTTTATCGTCAGTATGCTGGCGATTATCGCCACTGGCGTGGATGACTTTTCTGCCTTTGCCTCGGTTGTTGCGACATTGAATAACCTGGGGCCAGGGCTTGGCGTGGTTGCTGATAACTTTACCAGTATGAACCCGGTGGCTAAATGGATCCTGATTGCCAACATGCTGTTTGGTCGTCTCGAGGTCTTTACATTGCTGGTGCTCTTTACCCCGACTTTCTGGCGTGAATGATGGAGTAATACGTGAAAACATTAATTCTTTTCTCAACAAGGGACGGACAAACGCGCGAGATTGCCGCCTACCTGGCTTCGGAACTGAAAGAACTGGGGATCCAGGCGGATGTCGCCAATGTGCATCGCATTGAAGAACCCCAGTGGGAAAACTACGATCGCGTGGTCATTGGTGCTTCTATTCGCTATGGTCACTACCACTCTGCGTTCCAGGAATTTGTCAAAAAGCATGCGACGCGGCTGAATTCGATGCCGAGCGCCTTTTACTCCGTAAACCTGGTGGCGCGTAAACCGGAGAAGCGTACTCCACAGACCAACAGCTACGCGCGGAAGTTTCTGATGAGTTCACAATGGCGTCCCGATCGCTGTGCCGTCATTGCCGGGGCGCTACGTTATCCACGTTACCGCTGGTACGACCGCTTTATGATCAAGCTGATTATGAAGATGTCAGGCGGTGAAACGGATACGCGCAAAGAAGTTGTCTATACCGATTGGCAGCAGGTGGCGAATTTCGCCCGAGAAATCGCCCATTTAACCGACAAACCGACGCTGAAATAAGCATAAAGAGTAAAAAATGCGCGGTCGGAAAATTATTTTAAATTTCCTCTTGTCAGGCCGGAATAACTCCCTATAATGCGCCACCACTGACACGGAACAACGGCAAACACGCCGCCGGGTCAGCGAGATTCTCCTGAGAATCTCGACAGAGAAAAGCAAAAAAAATGCTTGACTCTGAAGCGGGAAAGCGTATTATGCACACCCCGCGCCGCTGAGAAAAAGCGAAGCGGCACTGCTCTTTAACAATTTATCAGACAATCTGTGTGGGCACTCGAAGATACGGATTCTTAACGTCGCAAGACGAAAAATGAATACCAAGTCTCAAGAGTGAACACGTAATTCATTACGAAGTTTAATTCTTTGAGCATCAAACTTTTAAATTGAAGAGTTTGATCATGGCTCAGATTGAACGCTGGCGGCAGGCCTAACACATGCAAGTCGAACGGTAACAGGAATCAGCTTGCTGATTCGCTGACGAGTGGCGGACGGGTGAGTAATGTCTGGGAAACTGCCTGATGGAGGGGGATAACTACTGGAAACGGTAGCTAATACCGCATAATGTCGCAAGACCAAAGAGGGGGACCTTCGGGCCTCTTGCCATCGGATGTGCCCAGATGGGATTAGCTAGTAGGTGGGGTAACGGCTCACCTAGGCGACGATCCCTAGCTGGTCTGAGAGGATGACCAGCCACACTGGAACTGAGACACGGTCCAGACTCCTACGGGAGGCAGCAGTGGGGAATATTGCACAATGGGCGCAAGCCTGATGCAGCCATGCCGCGTGTATGAAGAAGGCCTTCGGGTTGTAAAGTACTTTCAGCGGGGAGGAAGGGAGTAAAGTTAATACCTTTGCTCATTGACGTTACCCGCAGAAGAAGCACCGGCTAACTCCGTGCCAGCAGCCGCGGTAATACGGAGGGTGCAAGCGTTAATCGGAATTACTGGGCGTAAAGCGCACGCAGGCGGTTTGTTAAGTCAGATGTGAAATCCCCGGGCTCAACCTGGGAACTGCATCTGATACTGGCAAGCTTGAGTCTCGTAGAGGGGGGTAGAATTCCAGGTGTAGCGGTGAAATGCGTAGAGATCTGGAGGAATACCGGTGGCGAAGGCGGCCCCCTGGACGAAGACTGACGCTCAGGTGCGAAAGCGTGGGGAGCAAACAGGATTAGATACCCTGGTAGTCCACGCCGTAAACGATGTCGACTTGGAGGTTGTGCCCTTGAGGCGTGGCTTCCGGAGCTAACGCGTTAAGTCGACCGCCTGGGGAGTACGGCCGCAAGGTTAAAACTCAAATGAATTGACGGGGGCCCGCACAAGCGGTGGAGCATGTGGTTTAATTCGATGCAACGCGAAGAACCTTACCTGGTCTTGACATCCACGGAAGTTTTCAGAGATGAGAATGTGCCTTCGGGAACCGTGAGACAGGTGCTGCATGGCTGTCGTCAGCTCGTGTTGTGAAATGTTGGGTTAAGTCCCGCAACGAGCGCAACCCTTATCCTTTGTTGCCAGCGGTCCGGCCGGGAACTCAAAGGAGACTGCCAGTGATAAACTGGAGGAAGGTGGGGATGACGTCAAGTCATCATGGCCCTTACGACCAGGGCTACACACGTGCTACAATGGCGCATACAAAGAGAAGCGACCTCGCGAGAGCAAGCGGACCTCATAAAGTGCGTCGTAGTCCGGATTGGAGTCTGCAACTCGACTCCATGAAGTCGGAATCGCTAGTAATCGTGGATCAGAATGCCACGGTGAATACGTTCCCGGGCCTTGTACACACCGCCCGTCACACCATGGGAGTGGGTTGCAAAAGAAGTAGGTAGCTTAACCTTCGGGAGGGCGCTTACCACTTTGTGATTCATGACTGGGGTGAAGTCGTAACAAGGTAACCGTAGGGGAACCTGCGGTTGGATCACCTCCTTACCTTAAAGAACCGTTCTTTGCAGTGCTCACACAGATTGTCTGATGAAAATGAGCAGTAAAACCTCTACAGGCTTGTAGCTCAGGTGGTTAGAGCGCACCCCTGATAAGGGTGAGGTCGGTGGTTCAAGTCCACTCAGGCCTACCAAATTTGCACCGCAAATTTGAAGAGGTTTTAACTACATGTTATGGGGCTATAGCTCAGCTGGGAGAGCGCCTGCTTTGCACGCAGGAGGTCTGCGGTTCGATCCCGCATAGCTCCACCATCTCTGTAGTGATTAAATAAAAAATACTTCAGAGTGTACCTGCAAAGGTTCACTGCGAAGTTTTGCTCTTTAAAAATCTGGATCAAGCTGAAAATTGAAACACTGAACAACGAAAGTTGTTCGTGAGTCTCTCAAATTTTCGCAATCAGAAGTGAAACATCTTCGGGTTGTGAGGTTAAGCGACTAAGCGTACACGGTGGATGCCCTGGCAGTCAGAGGCGATGAAGGACGTGCTAATCTGCGATAAGCGTCGGTAAGGTGATATGAACCGTTATAACCGGCGATTTCCGAATGGGGAAACCCAGTGTGATTCGTCACACTATCATTAACTGAATCCATAGGTTAATGAGGCGAACCGGGGGAACTGAAACATCTAAGTACCCCGAGGAAAAGAAATCAACCGAGATTCCCCCAGTAGCGGCGAGCGAACGGGGAGGAGCCCAGAGCCTGAATCAGTGTGTGTGTTAGTGGAAGCGTCTGGAAAGGCGCGCGATACAGGGTGACAGCCCCGTACACAAAAATGCACATGCTGTGAGCTCGATGAGTAGGGCGGGACACGTGGTATCCTGTCTGAATATGGGGGGACCATCCTCCAAGGCTAAATACTCCTGACTGACCGATAGTGAACCAGTACCGTGAGGGAAAGGCGAAAAGAACCCCGGTGAGGGGAGTGAAAAAGAACCTGAAACCGTGTACGTACAAGCAGTGGGAGCACGCTTCGGCGTGTGACTGCGTACCTTTTGTATAATGGGTCAGCGACTTATATTCTGTAGCAAGGTTAACCGAATAGGGGAGCCGAAGGGAAACCGAGTCTTAACTGGGCGTTAAGTTGCAGGGTATAGACCCGAAACCCGGTGATCTAGCCATGGGCAGGTTGAAGGTTGGGTAACACTAACTGGAGGACCGAACCGACTAATGTTGAAAAATTAGCGGATGACTTGTGGCTGGGGGTGAAAGGCCAATCAAACCGGGAGATAGCTGGTTCTCCCCGAAAGCTATTTAGGTAGCGCCTCGTGAATTCATCTCCGGGGGTAGAGCACTGTTTCGGCAAGGGGGTCATCCCGACTTACCAACCCGATGCAAACTGCGAATACCGGAGAATGTTATCACGGGAGACACACGGCGGGTGCTAACGTCCGTCGTGAAGAGGGAAACAACCCAGACCGCCAGCTAAGGTCCCAAAGTCATGGTTAAGTGGGAAACGATGTGGGAAGGCCCAGACAGCCAGGATGTTGGCTTAGAAGCAGCCATCATTTAAAGAAAGCGTAATAGCTCACTGGTCGAGTCGGCCTGCGCGGAAGATGTAACGGGGCTAAACCATGCACCGAAGCTGCGGCAGCGACACTATGTGTTGTTGGGTAGGGGAGCGTTCTGTAAGCCTGTGAAGGTGTGCTGTGAGGTATGCTGGAGGTATCAGAAGTGCGAATGCTGACATAAGTAACGATAAAGCGGGTGAAAAGCCCGCTCGCCGGAAGACCAAGGGTTCCTGTCCAACGTTAATCGGGGCAGGGTGAGTCGACCCCTAAGGCGAGGCCGAAAGGCGTAGTCGATGGGAAACAGGTTAATATTCCTGTACTTGGTGTTACTGCGAAGGGGGGACGGAGAAGGCTATGTTGGCCGGGCGACGGTTGTCCCGGTTTAAGCGTGTAGGCTGGTTTTCCAGGCAAATCCGGAAAATCAAGGCTGAGGCGTGATGACGAGGCACTACGGTGCTGAAGCAACAAATGCCCTGCTTCCAGGAAAAGCCTCTAAGCATCAGGTAACATCAAATCGTACCCCAAACCGACACAGGTGGTCAGGTAGAGAATACCAAGGCGCTTGAGAGAACTCGGGTGAAGGAACTAGGCAAAATGGTGCCGTAACTTCGGGAGAAGGCACGCTGATATGTAGGTGAAGCGACTTGCTCGTGGAGCTGAAATCAGTCGAAGATACCAGCTGGCTGCAACTGTTTATTAAAAACACAGCACTGTGCAAACACGAAAGTGGACGTATACGGTGTGACGCCTGCCCGGTGCCGGAAGGTTAATTGATGGGGTTAGCGGTAACGCGAAGCTCTTGATCGAAGCCCCGGTAAACGGCGGCCGTAACTATAACGGTCCTAAGGTAGCGAAATTCCTTGTCGGGTAAGTTCCGACCTGCACGAATGGCGTAATGATGGCCAGGCTGTCTCCACCCGAGACTCAGTGAAATTGAACTCGCTGTGAAGATGCAGTGTACCCGCGGCAAGACGGAAAGACCCCGTGAACCTTTACTATAGCTTGACACTGAACATTGAGCCTTGATGTGTAGGATAGGTGGGAGGCTTTGAAGTGTGGACGCCAGTCTGCATGGAGCCGACCTTGAAATACCACCCTTTAATGTTTGATGTTCTAACGTTGGCCCGTAATCCGGGTTGCGGACAGTGTCTGGTGGGTAGTTTGACTGGGGCGGTCTCCTCCTAAAGAGTAACGGAGGAGCACGAAGGTTGGCTAATCCTGGTCGGACATCAGGAGGTTAGTGCAATGGCATAAGCCAGCTTGACTGCGAGCGTGACGGCGCGAGCAGGTGCGAAAGCAGGTCATAGTGATCCGGTGGTTCTGAATGGAAGGGCCATCGCTCAACGGATAAAAGGTACTCCGGGGATAACAGGCTGATACCGCCCAAGAGTTCATATCGACGGCGGTGTTTGGCACCTCGATGTCGGCTCATCACATCCTGGGGCTGAAGTAGGTCCCAAGGGTATGGCTGTTCGCCATTTAAAGTGGTACGCGAGCTGGGTTTAGAACGTCGTGAGACAGTTCGGTCCCTATCTGCCGTGGGCGCTGGAGAACTGAGGGGGGCTGCTCCTAGTACGAGAGGACCGGAGTGGACGCATCACTGGTGTTCGGGTTGTCATGCCAATGGCACTGCCCGGTAGCTAAATGCGGAAGAGATAAGTGCTGAAAGCATCTAAGCACGAAACTTGCCCCGAGATGAGTTCTCCCTGACCCTTTAAGGGTCCTGAAGGAACGTTGAAGACGACGACGTTGATAGGCCGGGTGTGTAAGCGCAGCGATGCGTTGAGCTAACCGGTACTAATGAACCGTGAGGCTTAACCTTACAACGCCGAAGGTGTTTTGGCGGAAGAGACATCGACAAGTAAGCTTGATACAGATGACATCGACAGGTCAGAACATGACGTGTTGATAAACAGAATTTGCCTGGCGGCCTTAGCGCGGTGGTCCCACCTGACCCCATGCCGAACTCAGAAGTGAAACGCCGTAGCGCCGATGGTAGTGTGGGGTCTCCCCATGCGAGAGTAGGGAACTGCCAGGCATCAAATTAAGCAGAAGGCCCGGTCGGAAGACTGGGCCTTTTTGCGCTGGTGCAGAAAAAGGTCGGATGCGACGCTGGCGCGTCTGATCCAGACTACTCTTGCTTATCCGTCCTGATTTTGCATCCACTCCACCACAAAATCAGCCAGCCCCTCAACATCATTAATATCCAGTAACGCGACATCAAGATTAAGCGGCACATCACTGGCTACAGCAATAACATGTCTGTCTATCACTAATTCTTCCGGTCGATGTCCGGCTCCATCGCGAAACAGCACAATCTTTGCGATCTCTTCATGCTTAAACCCTTCGACCAGAATCAAATCCAGCTTTGAGGTATCCATCCGGCTTGCGAGAAAATGTAGATCCAGCTCTTCTTCGTCTGGCGTTTCCGTCATCAAAGCCCATCGTTGCTGGCTGGCAACGATGGTTTGCGCCGCGCCAGCCTTGCGCAGTTCATAGCTATCTTTGCCTGGCTTATCAACATCCATATCATGATGCGTATGCTTAATCAGTCCCGGACGGATCCCTCTGGCGCATAATGCCGGGATCAGTTTTTTCAGCAGCGTAGTTTTTCCAGTGCCGCTCCACGCGGCAAAGGCGAGTAACGGTATCATCGTTTTTCCTGCCATCGGGCAAGCTCCTCTGGCGTATTCACGTTTACAAATGCATCTTTATGATCGCTGAAATCGACCGCGTGACCGCCAGCCAGACGCATAAATGCCATTACCCGGCGTTCTCCTGCTTGCAGATATTCCAGTAATAAAGGCTCAATTGCGCGGTTTACCAGAGCAATAGTCGGGTGATCGCGTTCACCGTCGTGGACCCACACGACAGGCGCATCTTTGCGCTGATGATTAAGCCTGGCGGCTAAATCATGGGGAATGTAAGGCGTATCGCATGGACAAAACAAAAACCACTCACCAGGTTCCTGCTGCATTACTGAAAGCATTCCTGCCAGAGGGCCTGGGTAATCCGCCAGTGAATCTTCAATCACTTTCAGACCGCTTGCCTGATAGATTTCCTGATGACGATTAGCATTAACCACGACGTGAGAGAGCTGCGTCATAAGCGCGTCAGCGACATGTTGCCATAATGGTTTGCCGTTTAATTCAAGCAATCCTTTATCTACGCCGCCCATTCGTCTGGCTTTACCGCCCGCCAGCACAACGCCTGTTATCGTCGTCATCAGATTCACCGATATCGCCTCTTTTATTGTGGGATTGACCCTGCTAACGTGTCTGTCTCAAGAGTAAGGAGCATCACTATGAAATGTAAACGTCTGAATGAAGTTATTGAACTCCTCCAGCCAGCCTGGCAAAAAGAGCCAGACCTTAACCTGCTGCAATTTTTGCAGAAACTGGCGAAAGAGTCAGGTTTTGACGGCGAACTGGCGGATTTGACGGATGACATTCTGATCTATCACCTGAAAATGCGTGATTCCGCGAAAGATGCGGTGATCCCGGGTTTGCAGAAAGATTATGAAGAAGATTTCAAAACGGCGCTATTACGCGCACGTGGCGTAATTAAAGAGTAAAAGCTTGTAAGCGGCGCAACCAAAATCATCGTGAAATGATATCCTTCATCATTCGTAATGTTTTCCGGATGATGGGATGAACAACAGCGCTTTTACTTTCCAGACACTACACCCGGATACCATCATGGACGCTCTGTTTGAGCATGGGATCCGGGTGGATTCCGGTCTTACCCCGCTTAACAGCTATGAAAACCGTGTCTATCAATTTCAGGACGAAGAGCGTCGACGTTTTGTCGTCAAATTTTATCGCCCTGAACGTTGGACAGCCGATCAAATCCTCGAAGAACATCAATTTGCGTTGCAGCTGGTTAACGATGAAGTTCCGGTCGCAGCACCTGTGGCCTTTAATGGTCAGACTTTATTGAATCATCAGGGATTTTATTTCGCTGTTTTTCCAAGCGTCGGTGGTCGCCAGTTCGAAGCTGATAATATCGATCAGATGGAAGCGGTTGGGCGTTATTTAGGGCGTATGCACCAGACGGGGCGCAAACAGCTTTTTATCCATCGCCCGACCATCGGTCTGAATGAATACCTCATTGAGCCACGCAAGCTGTTTGAGGACGCTACATTGATACCTTCCGGGTTAAAAGCGGCATTCCTGAAAGCGACAGATGAGCTGATCGCCGCCGTTACAGCACACTGGCGGGAAGATTTTACCGTTCTGCGGCTACATGGAGACTGCCACGCCGGGAATATTCTCTGGCGCGATGGTCCAATGTTCGTTGATCTGGATGATGCACGTAATGGTCCGGCTATTCAGGATTTGTGGATGTTGCTCAATGGCGATAAAGCTGAGCAGCGGATGCAACTGGAAACTATTATTGAGGCTTATGAAGAATTTAGCGAGTTCGACACCGCTGAAATCGGACTGATTGAACCTTTACGCGCCATGCGTTTGGTTTATTATCTTGCCTGGCTAATGCGGCGTTGGGCTGATCCCGCGTTCCCGAAAAATTTCCCGTGGTTAACCGGGGAAGATTACTGGCTGCGACAGACGGCGACTTTTATAGAACAGGCAAAAGTTCTACAAGAACCCCCTTTGCAATTAACACCTATGTATTAATCGGAGAGAGTAGATCATGAAAAAGATTTGGCTGGCGCTGGCTGGTTTAGTTTTAGCGTTTAGCGCATCGGCGGCGCAGTATGAAGATGGTAAACAGTACACTACCCTGGAAAAACCGGTAGCTGGCGCGCCGCAAGTGCTGGAGTTTTTCTCTTTCTTCTGCCCGCACTGCTATCAGTTTGAAGAAGTTCTGCATATTTCTGATAACGTGAAGAAAAAACTGCCGGAAGGCGTGAAGATGACTAAATACCACGTCAACTTCATGGGGGGTGACCTGGGCAAAGATCTGACTCAGGCATGGGCAGTGGCGATGGCACTGGGCGTGGAAGACAAAGTCACTGTTCCGCTGTTTGAAGGCGTACAGAAAACCCAGACCATTCGTTCAGCATCTGATATCCGCGATGTATTTATCAACGCAGGTATTAAAGGTGAAGAGTACGACGCGGCGTGGAACAGCTTCGTGGTGAAATCCCTGGTCGCTCAGCAGGAAAAAGCTGCAGCTGACGTGCAATTGCGTGGCGTTCCGGCGATGTTTGTTAACGGTAAATATCAGCTGAATCCGCAGGGTATGGATACCAGCAATATGGATGTTTTTGTTCAGCAGTATGCTGATACTGTGAAATATCTGTCCGAGAAAAAATAATTCATTGTGAATTACATAAGGCCCGTGAATATTCACGGGCTTTTTTTATTATTTAATAAATATAAATACATTCTGATAATGCGTCCTGCCGCTGGACATTATTTCAGCATAAGTGGATATTCAAAGTTTTGCTGTTTTATCAGGGAATATTTATATGATACGTAAGTCAGCTACAGGTGTTATTGTTGCGTTAGCCGTAATCTGGGGTGGTGGCACATGGTACACAGGTACGCAAATTCAGCCTGGTGTCGAAAAGTTCATTAAAGATTTTAACGATGCTAAAAAGAAAGGTGAACATGCCTACGATATGACGTTAAGTTATAAAAACTTTGACAAAGGCTTTTTTAATTCTCATTTTCAAATGCAAATGACATTTGATAACGGTGCACCCGATCTCAATATCAAGCCAGGCCAGAAAGTTGCATTTGATGTGGATGTTGAGCACGGTCCGTTGCCCATCACAATGTTAATGCGTGGTAATGTCATCCCCGCACTGGCAGCGGCAAAAGTGAACTTAGTGAATAATGAACTGACACAACCGCTATTTATCGCCGCAAAAAATAAATCGCCCGTGGAAGCGACATTGCGATTCGCGTTTGGTGGCTCATTCTCCACGACATTAGATGTTGCCCCTGCAAAATATGGAAAGTTTTCTTTTGGTGAGGGCCAGTTTACTTTTAATGGTGATGGTAGTTCATTGTCTAATCTGGATATTGAAGGCAAAGTCGAAGATCTTGTTCTGGAATTATCGCCATTGAATAAAGTAACGGCGAAAAGTTTTACCATTGATTCTCTAACGCGATTAGAAGAAAAGAAATTTCCGGTTGGCGAAAGCGAGTCGAAATTCAATCAGATTAACATTATCAATCAGGGAGAAGACGTTGCCCAAATCGATGCTTTCGTTGCAAAAACCAGGCTGGATCGCGTTAAAGACAAAGATTATATCAATGTCAATCTGACCTACGAACTTGATAAGTTAACAAAAGGAAATCAGCAACTCGGTAGTGGTGAGTGGTCCTTGATTGCGGAATCTATTGATCCCTCAGCGGTGCGCCAATTTATCATTCAGTATAACATTGCGATGCAGAAGCAGCTTGCTGCACACCCTGAGTTAGCAAACGATGAAGTTGCTCTGCAAGAAGTGAATGCTGCATTGTTCAAAGAGTATTTACCGTTATTACAAAAAAGTGAGCCGACCATTAAACAACCGGTAAGATGGAAGAACGCACTCGGCGAACTAAATGCCAATCTGGATATCAGTATTGCCGACCCAGCCAAATCCTCATCATCCACAAACAAAGATATTAAATCGCTCAATTTTGATGTGAAGTTACCGCTTAATGTCGTCACAGAAACCGCAAAACAGCTTAATTTATCTGAAGGGATGGATGCGGAAAAAGCGCAAAAGCAGGCTGATAAACAAATCAGCGGGATGATGACATTAGGTCAGATGTTTCAGTTAATCACGATTGACAACAATACCGCCTCGCTGCAACTGCGTTATACACCGGGTAAAGTTGTTTTTAACGGACAGGAGATGAGCGAAGAAGAATTTATGTCTCGTGCCGGACGTTTTGTTCATTAAAATACTCACTCGCCTCTGCTCATTCAGAGGCGAGCAAAATTTACTTGTCCTGCCGCTGTGATGACATCAACGACGTCAGAAGCCGGTCTTTTTCCTGCCACAGTGAGTTCAGCCATTGCTGAAAATGGCGCTTAAAGCTTTTGTCATTGATGTAGTCGCCATGTAACTCATCGGCAATAGGCTGCAAATCCACATGTACGACAATTCGCGTCAGTTTACCGCTTAACATATCGAAGAACGGCTGACGGTTATTGTCCGGATAACACAGCGTAACATTAAGCAGTTTATCGAATTGTTTACCCAGTACATTTAGCGCCATCGCAATGCCTGCCGCCTTTGGTGGCAACAAGTTTTGAAAAGTGGAGTGGGTTTGCTGATGTTTTTCTTGCGTGAAACGGGAGCCTTCAACGAAATTGACAATGGTGGTGGGGTGCAGGCGAAACTTTTCACAAGAACGCCGGGTGGTTTCAACATCTTTACCACGTCGTTCCGGATGACGTAATAAATAAGCGCGGGAATAACGCTTCATAAACGGCATATCCAGCGCCCAGCATGCCAGGCCAAGAAATGGCACCCAGGCAAGCTGCTGCTTGAGGAAATATTTATTCATCGGAATGTGCTTACGAAACAGCACGCACAGTACGACAATATCTGCCCAACTACGGTGGTTACAAATAAGCAGATACCAGTTCTTCTTACTTAACCCTTTCAGCCCGTGAACTTCCCATTGCAGGTGTGGGTTCAGATGCAGTAATACCGCCAGACTTTCACACCAGCAATACATCATAAAATCACAAAAACGCGAAACCTTTCGCCAAATGACTGGCACAGGTAGCAATAGTTTTACAATCCCGGCAATGATGATCGGGACGGAGCAAAAAATAGTGACCAAAATGGTCAATACGATACTCAGCAAAAGGGTTATCGCAGCGAGTATTCTCGTCATAATGAATTTATTCAAAAGGTTAGCCATAGACAGTGCGCTAAAGAAGCGCAAGGCGCCGATTTTAGCAGAAAACGCCCCAAATAACGGATGATCCTTAAGGAGAAAAATAATTCATATCTATCCACATTAGAAAAAATCCCATTATCACAATTATTAGGGATGGCTTTATATTTAACTGTATGAAAAGCAAAGACAAACATCATGCTGTAAAAAGCATGATAATAAATTAAAAGCGATGTAAATAATTTATGCACAAAGTTATCCACATGACGATTTGCGAGCGATCCAGAAGATCTACAAAAGATTTTCACGAAAAGCGGTGAAAAACTCATGTTTTCATCCTGTCTGTGGCATCCTTTACCCATAATCTGATAAACAGGCACGGACATTATGGTTCAGATCCCCCAAAATCCACTTATCCTTGTAGATGGTTCATCTTATCTTTATCGCGCATATCACGCGTTTCCCCCGCTGACTAACAGCGTAGGAGAGCCGACCGGTGCGATGTATGGTGTCCTCAACATGCTGCGCAGTCTAATCATGCAATATAAACCGACGCATGCAGCGGTGGTCTTTGACGCCAAGGGAAAAACCTTTCGTGATGAACTGTTTGAACATTACAAATCACATCGCCCGCCAATGCCGGACGATCTGCGTGCACAAATCGAACCCTTGCACGCGATGGTTAAAGCGATGGGACTGCCGCTGCTGGCGGTTTCTGGCGTAGAAGCGGACGACGTTATCGGTACTCTGGCGCGGGAAGCCGAAAAAGCCGGGCGTCCGGTGCTGATCAGCACTGGCGATAAAGATATGGCGCAGCTGGTGACGCCAAATATTACGCTTATCAATACCATGACGAATACCATCCTCGGCCCGGAAGAGGTGGTGAATAAGTACGGCGTGCCGCCAGAACTGATCATCGACTTCCTGGCGCTGATGGGTGACTCCTCTGATAACATCCCTGGCGTACCGGGCGTCGGTGAAAAAACCGCGCAAGCATTGCTACAAGGTCTTGGCGGACTGGATACGCTGTATGCCGAGCCAGAAAAAATTGCTGGGTTGAGCTTCCGTGGTGCGAAAACAATGGCGGCGAAGCTCGAGCAAAACAAAGAAGTGGCTTATCTCTCTTACCAGCTGGCGACGATTAAAACCGACGTTGAACTGGAGCTGACCTGTGAACAACTGGAAGTGCAGCAACCGGCGGCGGAGGAGTTGTTGGGGCTGTTCAAAAAGTATGAGTTCAAACGCTGGACTGCTGATGTCGAAGCGGGCAAATGGTTACAGGCCAAAGGGGCAAAACCAGCCGCGAAGCCGCAGGAAACCAGTGTTGCAGACGAAGCGCCAGAAGTGACGGCAACGGTGATTTCTTATGACAACTACGTCACCATCCTTGATGAAGAAACACTGAAAGCGTGGATTGCGAAGCTGGAAAAAGCGCCGGTATTTGCATTTGATACCGAAACCGACAGCCTCGATAACATCTCTGCCAACCTGGTCGGGCTTTCTTTTGCTATCGAGCCAGGCGTAGCGGCATATATTCCGGTTGCTCATGATTATCTTGATGCGCCCGATCAAATCTCTCGTGAGCGTGCACTCGAGCTGCTAAAACCGCTGCTGGAAGATGAAAAGGCGCTGAAGGTTGGGCAAAACCTAAAATACGATCGCGGTATTCTGGCGAATTACGGCATTGAGCTGCGTGGGATTGCGTTTGATACCATGCTTGAATCCTACATTCTCAATAGCGTTGCCGGGCGTCACGATATGGACAGCCTCGCGGAACGTTGGTTGAAGCACAAAACCATCACTTTTGAAGAGATTGCGGGTAAAGGCAAAAATCAACTGACCTTTAACCAGATTGCCCTCGAAGAGGCCGGACGTTACGCAGCCGAAGATGCCGATGTCACCTTGCAGCTGCATCTGAAAATGTGGCCGGATCTGCAAAAACACAAAGGGCCGTTGAACGTCTTCGAGAACATCGAAATGCCGCTGGTGCCGGTGCTTTCACGCATTGAACGTAACGGTGTGAAGATCGATCCGAAAGTGCTGCACAATCATTCTGAAGAGCTCACTCTTCGTCTGGCTGAGCTGGAAAAGAAAGC
Organism: Escherichia coli; assembly: GCF_036503815.1. Lineage (GTDB taxonomy): Bacteria > Pseudomonadota > Gammaproteobacteria > Enterobacterales > Enterobacteriaceae > Escherichia > Escherichia coli_F. The sequence continues at coordinate 4,810,072 of NZ_AP027764.1, read as the reverse complement.
GCATGAAATTGCAGGTGAAGAATTTAACCTTTCTTCCACCAAGCAGTTACAAACCATTCTGTTTGAAAAACAGGGCATTAAACCGCTGAAGAAAACGCCGGGTGGTGCGCCGTCAACGTCGGAAGAGGTACTGGAAGAACTGGCGCTGGACTATCCGTTGCCAAAAGTGATTCTGGAGTATCGTGGTCTGGCGAAGCTGAAATCGACCTACACCGACAAGCTGCCGCTGATGATCAACCCGAAAACCGGGCGTGTACATACCTCTTATCACCAGGCAGTAACCGCAACGGGACGTTTATCGTCAACCGATCCTAACCTGCAAAACATTCCGGTGCGTAACGAAGAAGGTCGTCGTATCCGCCAGGCGTTTATTGCGCCAGAGGATTATGTGATTGTCTCGGCGGACTACTCGCAGATTGAACTGCGCATTATGGCGCATCTCTCGCGTGACAAAGGCTTGCTGACCGCATTCGCGGAAGGAAAAGATATCCACCGGGCTACGGCGGCAGAAGTGTTTGGTTTGCCACTGGAAACCGTCACCAGCGAGCAACGCCGTAGCGCGAAAGCGATCAACTTTGGTCTGATTTATGGCATGAGTGCTTTCGGTCTGGCGCGGCAATTGAACATTCCACGTAAAGAAGCGCAGAAGTACATGGACCTTTACTTCGAACGCTACCCTGGCGTGCTGGAGTATATGGAACGCACCCGTGCTCAGGCGAAAGAGCAGGGCTACGTTGAAACGCTGGACGGACGCCGTCTGTATCTGCCGGATATCAAATCCAGCAATGGTGCTCGTCGTGCAGCGGCTGAACGTGCAGCCATTAACGCGCCAATGCAGGGAACCGCCGCCGACATTATCAAACGAGCGATGATTGCCGTTGATGCGTGGTTACAAGCTGAGCAACCGCGTGTGCGTATGATTATGCAGGTACACGATGAACTGGTATTTGAAGTTCATAAAGATGATGTCGATGCCGTCGCGAAACAGATTCATCAACTGATGGAAAACTGTACCCGTCTGGACGTGCCGTTGCTGGTGGAAGTGGGGAGTGGCGAAAACTGGGATCAGGCGCACTAAGATTCGCCTGAACATGCCCTTTTTTCGTAAGTAAGCAACATAAGCTGTCACGTTTTGTGATGGCTATTAGAAATTCCTATGCAACAACTGAAAAAAAATTACAAAAAATGCTTTCTGAACTGAACAAAAAAGAGTAAAGTTAGTCGCGTAGGGTACAGAGGTAAGATGTTCTATCTTTCAGACCTTTTACTTCACGTAATCGGATTTGGCTGAATATTTTAGCCGCCCCAGTCAGTAATGACTGGGGCGTTTTTTATTGGGCGAAAGAAAAGATCGTAATGCCTGATGCTTCTCAGGCCTATGCCAGAGCCGGATACGCCACATCCGGCACAAGCATTAAGGCAAGAAAATTATTCGCCGTCCTGCGTTTCTTCTACAGGCTGCATCTCGCTAAACCAGGTATCCAGTTTCTGCCGCAGCTTGTCCACGCCTTGTTTCTTCAGTGAAGAGAACGTTTCAACCTGCACATCACCGTTAAACGCCAGCACTGCTTCACGCACCATATTCAATTGTGCTTTACGTGCGCCGCTTGCCAGTTTGTCCGCTTTGGTCAGCAGCACCAGAACGGCGATATTACTGTCTACCGCCCACTCAATCATCTGCTGATCCAAATCTTTCAGCGGATGGCGAATATCCATTAGCACCACCAGACCTTGCAGGCTCTGACGTTTTTCGAGGTATTCGCCGAGCGCGCGTTGCCATTTGCGCTTCATCTCTTCCGGGACTTCCGCGTAGCCATAGCCGGGCAGGTCAACCAGACGCTTGCCGTCAGCCACTTCAAACAGGTTGATAAGCTGGGTGCGCCCTGGGGTTTTTGAGGTCCGCGCCAGGCTTTTCTGGTTAGTCAGCGTGTTCAGCGCGCTGGATTTACCTGCGTTGGAACGGCCTGCAAAAGCCACTTCAATTCCGGTATCGGAAGGTAGGTGGCGAATATCAGGCGCACTCATCACAAAATGCGTCTGTTGATAATTCAAATTAGTCAAAGCGGTCGTCTCCGTCAGTCAAAGCTTTGCGGCGATTATACCTGAACCATAATAAAAGGCGGATTTTTCGGCGTGAGCGTTGTAAGTAAAAGCCATACGCTTTGTGAGACATTGCCGATAGTCTTTATGCGAAATAGCAGAGAAAATTCTGCGATGCATGTCAAATAAGCTATATAAATCAGTTAATTGCTTTTATATAAAACTCTGAAAATGTGCAAATACTGATGGCGGTTGATTGTTTGTTTAAAGCAAAGGCGTAAAGTAGCACCCATAGAGCGAGGACGCTAACAGGAACAATGACTCAGGATGAGGGTCAGGAGCGCCAGGAGGCGAAGACAGAGGATTGTCAGGAAGACAAACGTCCGGAGACGTAATTAAACGGAAATGGAATCAACACGGATTGTTCCGGCTAATGGAAAAACAGGGTGTGTTGGCGGCCTGCAAGGATTGTAAGACCCGTTAAGGGTTATGAGTCAGGAAAAAAGGCGACAGAGTAATCTGTCGCCTTTTTTCTTTGCTTGCTTTCTGTTAGATTCCGCCGCAAATCTATACTGAATAAAACGGCTAAAAGACGAACCATTATGAAACCATCATCTTCAAACTCACGCAGCAAAGGTCATGCAAAAGCGCGTCGAAAAACACGCGAGGAGCTGGATCAGGAAGCTCGTGACCGCAAGCGTCAGAAAAAACGTCGTGGTCATGCGCCGGGCAGCCGCGCAGCGGGCGGTAACACCACGTCAGGCAGCAAAGGCCAGAACGCACCGAAAGATCCACGTATTGGCAGTAAAACCCCTATTCCATTGGGCGTGACTGAAAAAGTCACCAAACAGCACAAACCGAAGAGTGAGAAACCTATGCTTTCACCGCAGGCGGAGTTGGAGTTACTGGAAACGGATGAGCGTCTGGATGCGCTGCTGGAACGTCTGGAGGCAGGCGAAACCCTGAGCGCCGAAGAGCAATCCTGGGTGGATGCCAAACTGGATCGTATTGATGAGTTGATGCAGAAACTCGGCCTCTCTTATGACGATGACGAAGAAGAGGAAGAAGACGAGAAGCAAGAAGACATGATGCGTCTGCTGCGGGGCAACTAACGGATTGCCGCCGTGGGCCTTCCCGTTCTGCTGATAACCCTTCCGGTTATATGTTATCTGGTGTGGTTATTCGTTAAACTACAGCGGTTGTCGCGGCGACAAAAGTGGCTGCGCAACCGGCTGATGACTCGAAACGGGCATCCGCCGGTACGCCGTAGCCGCCAGAGACGCCATCGGAAGGAGTGAGCATGTCTGTACAGCAAATCGACTGGGATCTGGCCCTGATCCAGAAATATAACTATTCCGGGCCACGATACACCTCGTACCCGACCGCGCTGGAGTTTTCAGAAGACTTCGGCGAACAGGCGTTTTTACAAGCCGTGGCGCGCTATCCTGAGCGTCCATTATCTCTCTACGTACATATCCCGTTCTGCCATAAGCTTTGTTACTTCTGCGGTTGCAATAAGATTGTTACTCGCCAGCAGCACAAGGCCGATCAGTATCTGGACGCGCTGGAGCAAGAAATCGTCCATCGTGCACCGCTGTTCGCCGGGCGTCACGTCAGCCAATTGCACTGGGGCGGTGGTACGCCGACGTATCTGAACAAAGCGCAAATCAGCCGACTGATGAAGTTGCTGCGCGAAAACTTCCAGTTCAATGCCGATGCGGAGATTTCGATCGAAGTCGATCCGCGGGAAATCGAACTGGATGTACTCGATCATTTACGCGCCGAAGGCTTTAATCGCCTGAGCATGGGCGTGCAGGACTTCAACAAAGAAGTGCAACGTCTGGTTAACCGCGAGCAGGATGAAGAGTTCATCTTTGCACTGCTTAACCATGCGCGTGAGATTGGCTTTACCTCCACCAACATCGACCTGATTTACGGCCTGCCGAAACAGACGCCGGAGAGTTTCGCCTTTACCCTGAAACGCGTGGCGGAGCTGAACCCCGATCGTCTGAGCGTCTTTAACTATGCGCATCTGCCGACCATTTTTGCTGCTCAGCGAAAAATCAAAGATGCTGACCTGCCGAGTCCACAGCAAAAACTCGATATCCTGCAGGAAACCATCGCCTTCCTGACACAATCGGGCTATCAGTTTATCGGTATGGATCACTTTGCTCGCCCGGATGACGAGCTGGCGGTGGCCCAGCGTGAAGGCGTGCTGCATCGTAACTTCCAGGGCTACACCACTCAGGGCGATACCGATCTGCTGGGGATGGGCGTTTCCGCCATCAGCATGATTGGCGACTGCTACGCGCAGAACCAGAAAGAGTTGAAGCAGTACTATCAGCAAGTGGATGAACAAGGCAATGCGCTGTGGCGTGGTATTGCGCTAACGCGTGATGACTGTATTCGCCGCGATGTGATTAAGTCGCTCATCTGCAACTTCCGTCTGGATTACGCCCCCATTGAGCAACAGTGGGATTTGCACTTCGCTGATTACTTTGCAGAAGATCTCAAGCTGCTTGCCCCGTTAGCAAAAGATGGGCTGGTGGATGTGGATGAGAAGGGGATTCAGGTAACGGCGAAAGGTCGCCTGCTGATCCGCAACATTTGCATGTGCTTTGATACCTATCTGCGCCAGAAAGCGCGGATGCAGCAGTTCTCACGGGTGATTTAAATGGTGAATGGCGCTTCGTTTACAAAGTAGAAAACGAAAGCGCCATCAATGTGCTGAGAACAAGATTGCTTGATGCGCTGGTTAAGAAAACCTGTTGAAATTATTGCTTTTGTAGGCCGGATAAGGCGTTTACGCTGCATCCGGCATCTGAGCATGATGCCTGATGCGACGCTGGTCGCGTCTTATCAGGCCTACGACTTTCTCCGCATCCGGCATAAACAACGAGCTTCAGCTAAACAGCCCAATCATCGCGGCACACAGCACGGCAGCAACAGCAGTTTGTGGTGTGTGGCTGTCAACTGCGCCACTCGATACCAGATTAATTATTGATTCCAGCATAATGACTCTCCCCGTTTTCCGGGCAAGATCATACTGAACTTATCGGAACAGTAAAGCGCAAAATACCAGCAATTTGCGCTCAATAATCAATCTTTACACACAAGCCGTGAATCACTCCATCCCCAGCTCTTTTAACTTCCGCGTCAGAGTGTTACGCCCCCAGCCGAGTAGCCGCGCCGCTTCCTGTTTATGCCCTTGCGTATGTCGCAACGCGGTCGTCAGTAACGTCCGCTCCAGCTCAGGCTGCGCTTCGGAAAGCAGATTTTGATGACCGGAACGCAGCGCTCTGTCTGCCCACTGCGCTAACAGCGTTGCCCAACTGTCCGGCTGTAATTGCGAAGGGCTTTCCGCTACGGTTGATTCAAACAGTTCGCCAGGCAAATCCTGAATCAACACTTCCTGCCCGGCGGCCATCACCGTTAGCCAGCGACAGGTGTTTTCCAGCTGGCGTACGTTACCCGGCCACGCCAGACGCGTCAGCGCGGCTTCGGTTTCCGGATGCAGCAACTTCGCTTCTACGCCCAGTTCGCGCGCGGCAACCTGCAGGAAATGGCGCGCCAGACGGGGAATATCTTCCCGACGCTCGCGCAGCGGCGGCAGATGAACGCGGATAACGTTCAGGCGGTGGAACAAATCCTCACGGAACTTGCCTTCCTGTACCCGCTGTTCGAGATTCTGGTGGGTTGCAGCGATAATCCGCACATCCACTTTCACCGGCGCATAGCCGCCAACGCGATAAAACTGACCGTCTGCCAGCACGCGCAGCAAACGCGTCTGCACATCGAGCGGCATATCGCCAATTTCATCGAGGAATAAAGTGCCGCCATCGGCCTGTTCAAAACGCCCCTGACGAATAGTATTCGCGCCGGTAAACGCGCCTTTCTCGTGACCGAACAGTTCTGATTCGATCAAATCCTTCGGGATAGCCGCCATATTCAGCGCGATAAACGGCGCTTTGGCTCGAGGACTGTGGCGATGCAGGGCATGAGCGACCAGTTCTTTACCGGTGCCGGATTCGCCGTTAATCAGCACGCTAATAGAAGAACGTGAAAGCCGACCGATAATCCGGAACACGTCCTGCATGGCTGGCGCTTCGCCGATGATATCGGTCGTCGGGCCGTTAAGCTGAACATTACGCGGTTGCTGCTGTTCCTGATAATGGCTGATGGCGCGCTCAACCAGCGCCACGGCTTCGTCGATATCAAACGGTTTGGGCAGATAATCAAACGCCCCTTGTTGATAGGCGCTGACGGCAGCATCCAGATCGGAATGTGCGGTCATAATGATGACCGGAAGCATCGGATGGCGCTGTTTAATCTGCTTGAGCAGCGCAAGCCCGTCCATTCCCGGCATACGGATATCTGAAAGCAGCACATCCGGCGTTTTGCTCGCCAGCGCCTCCAGTACTTCCGCGCCGTTCTCAAATGTCGTACAGGTTAAACCCGCTCCAGCGAGCGCACGTTCAAGCACCCAACGGATGGAACTATCGTCATCGACTACCCAGACTATCCCTCGTTGCATAAACGTCACCTTTATTTCCTGATAGGCAGGTAAACCGAGAACTCGGTATGACCTGGCCAACTGGTAAATTCAATTTTGCCTGAATGCTGATCAATCAAATTACGGGCGATGGATAAGCCAAGCCCGGTGCCACCTTCGCGGCCGCTGACCATCGGGTAAAACAGCGTATCCTGCAAATGAGGCGGAATGCCTGGCCCGTTATCTTCCACATCAATCCGCGCTGCCAGCCGATAGCGCTCGCCGTGTAAGGTCAGTTGAAACGCGGTGCGGGTACGCAGAATGATTTCACCACCTTCCGGCCCCAGCGCCTGTAGCGCATTGCGCACAATATTCAGCAATACCTGTTCAATTTGATCCGGGTCGTGCGCCAGTTCCGGCAGGCTGGGGTCGTAATCACGAATCAACCGCACGTTGTCCGGCAGTTCCATCGACACCAGCGTCACCACGCGTTCAGCCACTTTGTGAATACTTTCGGTAACGCGCGTACCGGGCAGTTGCGGCCCCAACAGACGGTCGACCAGATTTCGCAACCGATCCGCCTGTTCAATAATCACTTTGGTATATTCCAGCAGTGACGGGTCAGGTAATGCTTTGCTGAGCAACTGGGCCGCGCCACGTAAACCGCCAAGCGGATTTTTAATCTCATGTGCCAGGCCGCGCACTAAATCACGGGCAGCAACCTGCTGGGCGTGCTGTAGCTGTTCCTGACTTAATCGGCGCTGGTTATCCATCGGTGCCATCTCCAGCAGGATCATGCCGTCCGGCATACGCTGGGCCGTCACAGAAAGGATATGCGAGCGCCCGTCGATCACCAGCGTCACTTCGTTATCGGTAAAACCTTGCCCCGCCTCCAGACTTTCTTGCATCAGCTCGATATTTAATGAGAAGTAGCTCAACAGTTCCGGTAACGGCGTACCAAACAATTTGCGGGAGCTTTGGGCGAGTAGTTGTTGCGCGGCGGGGTTGGCGTAATGGATCGCCAGGTTGTCATCAATTAACAAAATACTGTTAATCAGCGAGTTGAGGATCTGCCCAGCATCGGGCTGCGTGCCTGTTGCCATAAAGCAGTCTCCTGAACAGGTTGCACCATTTTAGTGCATTATAGCTTTTTACGGATAAAAAGCGCGAAGCATCAAAGAAGTTACGGAGAAAAAAGCCCATGCAGAGATGGGCTGAAAGTTTCCACGGCAACTAAATCCCGGCCTTCTTAGCACCGGGTAGTACAACTTCAACTATTAGACGCTGTAGTACAGCTCAAACTCTACCGGATGCGGAGTCATACGCACGCGGTCATTTTCTTCGCGACGCAGAGCGATGTACGCATCAATGGCTTCGTCAGTGAACACGCCACCGGCTTTCAGGAACTCGCGGTCCAGATCCAGTTCGTTCAGTGCTTCTTCCAGAGAGCCTGCAACCTGTGGGATCTCTTTCGCTTCTTCTGGCGGCAGGTCATACAGGTTTTTGTCCATGGCTTCGCCTGGGTGGATCTTGTTCTTGATGCCATCAAGACCGGCCATCAGCAGGGCAGCAAAGCACAGGTACGGGTTAGCCGCTGGGTCCGGGAAACGGACTTCGATACGACGTGCTTTCGGAGAAGAAACCACTGGAATACGGATAGACGCAGAACGGTTACGCGCAGAGTAAGCCAGCATTACTGGTGCTTCGTAGCCCGGGACCAGACGCTTGTAAGAGTTGGTGGTCGGGTTTGCCAGGGCGTTAATCGCTTTAGCGTGTTTGATTACACCGCCAATGTAGTACAGCGCCTGCTCAGACAGACCTGCGTATTTGTCGCCTGCGAACAGGTTAACGCCGTTTTTAGACAGCGACATGTGGCAGTGCATACCGGAGCCGTTATCACCGAACATCGGTTTTGGCATAAAGGTCGCGGTTTTACCGAAGCGGTGCGCTACGTTGTGCACAACATATTTGTAGATCTGAATTTCGTCAGCTTTTTTGGTCATGGTATTGAAGCGGGTAGCCACTTCGTTCTGACCAGCAGTCGCTACTTCGTGGTGATGGGCTTCAACCACCAGACCCATCTGTTCCATCACCAGACACATTTCAGAACGGATATCCTGCGCAGAGTCTACCGGCGGAACCGGGAAGTAACCGCCTTTCACTGCCGGACGGTGACCTTTGTTACCACCTTCATATTTGGTGGAGGAGTTCCATGCACCTTCGATATCGTCGATGGCAACATGAGAACCGGAGATAGACGCGCCGAAACGGATGTCATCGAACAGGAAGAATTCAGGTTCTGGCCCGAACAGTACGGTGTCGGCAATGCCAGTAGAACGCAGGTAATCTTCAGCGCGCTTCGCGATGGAACGCGGGTCACGGTCATAGCCTTGCAGGGTGCCTGGTTCAAGGATATCGCAACGGATAATCAGGGTAGAGTCCGCGAAGAACGGGTCAATCACTGCTGTGGATGCGTCTGGCATCAGCACCATGTCGGATTCGTTAATGCCTTTCCAGCCGCCAATCGAGGAGCCGTCAAACATTTTGCCTTCTTCGAAGAATTCAGCATTCACCTGATGAGCAGGGATAGTGACGTGCTGTTCTTTACCTTTAGTATCGGTGAAGCGCAAATCAACAAACTTCACTTCGTGCTCGTTCAGCATCGTCAGTACGTGTTCAGCGGACATACTTTAACTCTCCTGGATTGGTCATGGTCGTCGTGGTAACGAAATCTGCAATTATTTTGGCCGTGTCGCCGTAAAAAAGATAAAGCGAAATCTGTGCCAACTTTTAAATTGCCCCTAAAAGGCGTTATCATGCGCACCATCGTGCAAAAGGGCTGCACCACGATGTTAATGTTGCACCAATATAGTGCTTCAATGGAAACATTAAGCACCATATTGGTGCAATGACCTTTGGATAACCCTTTTTATGCTCCGTGAAAGCGATCACAAAGGGACTCTGCAATACTTGTTTGCGGAGGATGTTTGTGATCCTGTTTTGTAGTGCGATTAATCCGTGTACAATAACGCGCTATTTCTAATGCCTGAGGCAAAGTTGTGATCGAAAAATTGCGTAATATCGCCATCATCGCGCACGTAGACCATGGTAAAACCACCCTGGTAGACAAGCTGCTCCAACAATCCGGTACGTTCGACTCTCGTGCCGAAACCCAAGAGCGCGTGATGGACTCCAACGATTTGGAGAAAGAGCGTGGGATTACCATCCTCGCGAAAAACACCGCTATCAAATGGAATGATTACCGTATCAACATCGTTGATACCCCGGGGCACGCCGACTTCGGTGGTGAAGTTGAACGTGTAATGTCCATGGTAGACTCAGTGCTGCTGGTGGTTGACGCATTTGACGGCCCGATGCCGCAAACGCGCTTCGTAACCAAAAAAGCGTTTGCTTACGGCCTGAAGCCAATTGTTGTTATCAACAAAGTTGACCGCCCTGGCGCGCGTCCTGACTGGGTTGTGGATCAGGTATTCGACCTGTTCGTTAACCTCGACGCGACTGACGAGCAGCTGGACTTCCCGATCGTTTACGCTTCTGCGCTGAACGGTATCGCGGGTCTGGACCACGAAGATATGGCGGAAGACATGACCCCGCTGTATCAGGCAATTGTTGACCACGTTCCTGCGCCGGACGTTGACCTTGACGGTCCGTTCCAGATGCAGATTTCTCAGCTCGATTACAACAGCTATGTTGGCGTTATCGGCATTGGCCGCATCAAGCGCGGTAAAGTGAAGCCGAACCAGCAAGTTACTATCATCGATAGCGAAGGCAAAACCCGCAACGCGAAAGTCGGTAAAGTGCTGGGCCACCTCGGTCTGGAACGTATCGAAACCGATCTGGCGGAAGCTGGCGATATCGTGGCGATCACGGGCCTGGGCGAACTGAACATTTCCGACACCGTTTGCGACACGCAAAACGTTGAAGCGCTGCCGGCACTCTCCGTTGATGAGCCGACCGTTTCTATGTTCTTCTGCGTTAACACCTCACCGTTCTGCGGTAAAGAAGGTAAGTTCGTAACGTCTCGTCAGATTCTGGATCGTCTGAACAAAGAACTGGTACACAACGTTGCGCTGCGCGTAGAAGAAACTGAAGACGCCGATGCGTTCCGCGTTTCTGGTCGTGGCGAACTGCACCTGTCTGTTCTGATCGAAAACATGCGTCGTGAAGGTTTCGAACTGGCGGTATCCCGTCCGAAAGTTATCTTCCGTGAAATCGACGGTCGTAAACAAGAGCCGTATGAAAACGTGACTCTGGACGTTGAAGAACAGCATCAGGGTTCTGTAATGCAGGCGCTGGGCGAACGTAAAGGCGACCTGAAAAACATGAATCCAGACGGTAAAGGCCGCGTACGTCTCGACTACGTGATCCCAAGCCGTGGTCTGATTGGCTTCCGTTCTGAGTTCATGACCATGACCTCTGGTACGGGTCTGTTGTACTCCACCTTCAGCCACTATGACGACGTACGTCCGGGTGAAGTGGGTCAGCGTCAGAACGGCGTACTGATCTCTAACGGTCAGGGTAAAGCGGTAGCGTTCGCGCTGTTCGGTCTGCAGGACCGTGGTAAGCTGTTCCTCGGTCACGGTGCAGAAGTTTACGAAGGTCAGATTATCGGTATTCACAGCCGCTCTAACGACCTGACTGTAAACTGCCTGACCGGTAAGAAACTGACCAACATGCGTGCTTCCGGTACTGACGAAGCCGTTGTTCTGGTTCCGCCTATCCGCATGACTCTGGAACAAGCTCTGGAGTTCATCGATGATGACGAACTGGTAGAAGTGACTCCGACCTCTATCCGTATTCGTAAACGTCACCTGACGGAAAACGATCGTCGTCGCGCCAACCGCGCACCGAAAGACGATTAATTTCGTTTTTTAGTCATAAAAAACCTGCCAGCGATGGCAGGTTTTTTGCTTTTGTAGGCCTGATAAGATGCGCAAGCATCGCATCAGGCGTCATCTGAAACCCTGTGCATCAAGAAAATCCGCAATAGCATCTGTGTTGTTGTGACCGATAACGCAGTCAGCGCAGGCTTTTGCCAGAACGCTGCCATTGCCCATCGCAATACCTTTCCCAACCATCTGCAACATTCCCGCATCATTATCGTTGTCGCCAAAGGCAATAATTTCATCCAGCGCGATATTTTGCTGCTGGGCATACCAGAGCAGACTTTTGCCTTTATCGCACCCCGCCTGAGTAATATCCAGTTGATGATGCCAGGACCAGCTACAGGCCAGCGATAATTCTTGCCGGGCAAATTCCTCTGTCTGGCGCAATAACGAAGCCTTGCGGTGCACCAGGCTAATCTGCAAAACAAAATCATTGTACGTATAAATATTTGGCTGCAATATTTGTTGTGAAAACCAGCGTCGTAGCTGTTCCACCTTTTGGGTATCCAGCGGCAGCGGACGCAATATTTGCCGCTGTCGTGGATGATAAAGATAACTGCCGTTACAGCAAATCATCGGCTCGGTTAACTGCAATTGCTGATAATAAGGCAGGGCTTCGCTGTGCGAACGTCCGGTGGCGAGGATAATCTTCACACCTGCCTGTTGCGCGCTTTGCAGTGCCGAAACAGACGCAGGGGAAATCATTTTCTTGCTGTTCAGCAATGTGCCGTCTAAATCGAGCGCGATTAACCGGCAGATCATAACGAGAAGATCCGAAAGCAGCGTTCAGCATCAAATTGTGAGAGGGCCGGAATATCCTGACGCAGATGATAAGCCAGATAACAGTGGCACTGCCGGGCCATACAGGCTGGAGATGAAAGTTGCTGCTGATATAAATTGCCGATTTTAATTTTGCTGATATTACAGGCGAAGAGATCGCCATCAGCATTCATAAACACGCTCTTTTTGCCGCCGATACAAAACTCGACATTCGCAGGCCAGAGGCTGGTTTCCAGATGATAAAGCGGGTCCAGCAACTGAAACTGGCTATTTCTTTCGTCGCTGGTGGGCCTTTTATCGCGCTCATTGGCGTTTAGCCAGAAATAGATATCGGCAGGAAGATGCGCGCGTAACCACTGGAATGTGTCGTAGTTGTCTACGCTGGCAACGGCCCCCACAGAACAAGTAATCCCCGCGTCCTTAATTGCCAGTATTTGTTTAAGGAAAACTTCTTTACTAACCTGGGAAGGATGAAACGAACACCATAGCCGCAGCTTTGCCAGATCCCCCTGATTATCCTGAATAGTCGCTATCAACGAGGATAAATTAAACGAGGCGTTGGTCTGAATACCCACCGCCTGCACATGGGAATAGCGGCTGATTTCCACCATCGCCGCCATATAATAACGATAACGCAATGCTTCGCCGTAGGGCGTAATAAATACATTTAATGGTGAACCCAGCGCCGGTAAATGTTCAACCATGCGCCATAATGCCGCTTCATCCTGCTGTTTATCATTGCGGTCTTGTTTATGAAAAGGGCAATAACCACAGCGATAATTACACGACTTTATCTCGCCGCGATAAATCAGCGTCTGGATCTGCTTGAGCGTCATCGTTTATGCGTCTCCAGCCTGCGAACTTCCGGGGAGATAAACAGCGGGCCAAGCTGGTCCGAAAGCGCTAAACCCTGCGCGGTGAGCAGAATACGATTATCCTGCTGGTGGCAGTAATCTTGTTTGATGAAATCTCCCAGCAGGGGAAAATCGCTTAATACCTCAGAGAAGAACTGATGCTGATAATCCCGTAACGAAAGCCCCTTATAGAAAAAGAGATTCTTGATAATAAAACGCCGCTTCATTTCTGCTTGTGAAAGTACATAGCCGTGGTTAATTTGGGTCTTATCTGGTCGGGCGATAAAATCCGTGACAATTTGCCGCGATGCGGGCTGGTTTTGCGACCACGGCGTGCAGTAATGTAAATTGCCAAGATAACTGCGCCCGCCCGCGCCAAGCGCCAGCGAATTTTCAAAGCCACAACTTTCAGCCGCCGAATCATTATTTACCCGCACAAAACGGCGCATTGACGTTTGCGTATAACCTTCATGCAATAAGCGATCGCGGGCTTCAATATAGAGGCTATACATATCCGGCTGGCGCGGCATGTTATACAGCGGGTACAAAAAAAGTTCGTCAGGCTGATAATCTAATGCCTGATTAAGCGACGCCATTAAACTTGCGGCTGTTTGACCAGGAATACCGTAAATAATATCAATATTGATTATCGGGAAATTACCCCTGCGCAGTAGCCCCAGCGCCCGATGGGCATTTACCGCGCTATGGCGGCGGTGTAATGTGGCAAGTTCCAGATCGTTAAAACTCTGAACACCAATACTGACGCGGCTTACCGCAAGCTGGCGCAATAACGCGACCTTTTCGGCGGTGGTATCGGAAGGCGATGTTTCAATTGCCTTAAAAATCTGCGTATCGACCTGTAATTCATCAAACACCCCGCAAAACAACCGTGACAGTTGCCCGGTATTAAGCAGTAGTGGCGTACCGCCGCCAATGGTAAAACTGGCCCAGTCTACAGGCGCAAGTTGCATTTGCCGGGCCTGGATAATAATTGCTTCTATGTAGTTGTCGATAAAGGCATTGTCTGCCCCCGTGCAGGTAAAGAGATTACAAAACCCGCAGCGGCTCTGGCAAAAAGGCATATGAATATAGAGATGTGTTTTATGCTCGTAAATACGCGATTTCACATCCGCAAAAGCAATATTGTTTAATTCCCGATAAGCGGTCTTATGCGGGTAACTGTACATATATTGCTGATAAATCGATTCATTATTCATGGTCTTTGCCGTCTAACACAAAGTGAAAATAGGGTACGGTATTCACAATCGGATGGTTAAAACTGTGGAAATATTTACCGTCTTCCCCGTAGCAGGTGCCATGATCGGAACAGAGAATAACTAACGTCTCCCGCCCGGTTTGCCGAAAGATATCGAAAAGTTTTTCGATTCTGGCATCAATATAATGCAGGGCAGCGGCGTGAGTTTCTACCGTATCGCCAGGTTTGGCATTTTCAATATAAAAATGATTCGGATAATGAATGGTGTCGATATTGATATACATCATCAGCGGCTGTTCAGCGTTCACCTTTTTGTTAATTAAGGTGAGCTGATTATCCATGCTCTCTTTCACCGTGCAGGAGAAATTAGGATACCAGTAACTCTCTTTAAACATCGCCGGGAACACTTTTCCCATCCCTGAGCGGTTATTAAAAAAGGAGACGCCACCCACGCAGATAGTGCGGTAACCTTTGTTTTCCAGCCCTTTAATCCACGTCTCTTCGCTGAACGCGAACGCATTTTTTGGCCCTAAACGACCTAAACCAATATCTTTCGGGAAAAAGAGCATTGAATGACCAGGTGCAGCTTCCAGCGGCTTAGGCATAAAACCAGAGAACATCGAATGATGCGAAGGCCAGGTAAAATTGCCAGCGGCTTCACACTTTATCCAGCGACCATAGCGGTTAATATTTGGTGTATTTCCCGCCTCTTGTTCCTGAAACGCAATATCAAAACGCAGGGAATCAAGCACCACAAACAGGATATTGGCTTCCCTGGCAATTAAATCATTCAGATTGATTTCGCCATCGCAGGAATGGATTGCCGTGCGGGTATTTTCCGGTACTTCGTCTGTTACGTTATACATGATGTTCTCTCATTACCTGAATCTGGCGTTGATAAATTTTGTTTTTTTCGCAGGTGTCCTGATAAATAAGATCGCCCTGGCCGTTAATTTCGATAATATAGGGTGTTAAATTTTGCGTGAGTAATACGTCAAGCCCGGCAATGTGTACGTCCGGATAGAGGTTCATGGCGTTGAGACAAAGCGTATCAATTTCAGCTACTTTTTCTGCGGATAAATTAAGATCGGCAAAACGGATAGCTTCATTTTGTAAATGCAAATTGGTGATCGGCTGTGATGATGTTCTGACAACCCGCCAGACGATTTCGCCATTAACGTACACTATGCGTAAATCGTAGTTTTTATTGCCCACCCTGGCTTTTGCCAGCCAGCGTTCGATAATATTGTCTTGTTGCAAAATAGTATTCACAATCAACGTAATATCATCGCTGTTTTCATAGCGGATAATGTGTTTACTGTTCACCAGCCTGTTACCTGCAACCTGGATGGCGCAATAAAGCACCTGACGGTTATCGCCGGGATGTAAACTCAATGCCAGCACCCCAGCGGCCCCTGATCCGAAATTCGGCTTAATAAACACGCGATAAACCTTCTCGTTGCGCATACAGGCGATCAGTTGATCGTTGCTACGGACATCATCCGCTAATATTGGCGGTGTCGGGATCGCGTGCTCGATTAATCGGTGTTTACAATGGCGTTTATCCAGAAGATGAATAATACCTTTTGGTGAGTTAATAAAATGGATTTCCCTTCTGGTAGCCATTTTTTGTAAAAAACTAATATAGTTTTGGCTAACTGTATTAATTAAGCGAATATCTGTTTCCTGATGTAAGGGGGGATCAATTTTTACCATGCCTTTATTTAAGGGCAGGGTAAGCGCTTGATCATAGCTTACCACGTTGATAGGTTCCTGTAAGCGTGACGCTGCCTGGCAAAAATAAAATGTGCGTTTGCTTTCAGGATGACCAATTAACGTAATCACGAAGAATTCCTTTTCTGTGATAAATAACAGGAGATGTTACCATCTCCTGTTATAGGCAGTTTATTCGGTAAACATGGGAGTCATATAAACTCTATCACTATAAGTACGCGGTTTATTTCTGTATGAGGCATCCACTTCGATCGGTAGCGTTTTCTGCAATTTTTCCTGCATTTTTTCTGTCAGGTAATGATGCTGCAAATCCAGCAGTTTCAGATGGCTAAGGCGATCGGCATGTTTGAGAAGATGCTCTGCACCTTCGTCGGTGAGTGTACCCCAAGAGAGTTCCAGCACTTCCAGTTGTGGAAGAATATCGCTCTCCAGTACGCGGCGGGCGATTTCGTTCTGTGCTTTACTGTTAACCAGGCCAAGATGTGTCAGGCTCGGGAAGAGAGATTTCGACGCCAGATTCATCACGATATCCATCGATGCATCAAAACCATAATCCTCAACGCCAATATAAACGATAAGTGTTTTTAACGCAGGCAGCTGAGAGTTTTGCAATGACGCGAACACGCCACATGGCGTACCGCCAGAGATGATTTCCAAATGCTCCAGTTTGTCGTGAGCGATTTCTCCCAGTTCCAGGCCCTGAGTACCTTTAATCGTCAACTTTTTCAGGTTCGGCAGCGCAGCATACAGACGGGAATAATCGCCTTGTTGGATCCATGAAATCTCACACTCTTCGCTTTCCATATCGCCGATAAACAGGGACTCAAGATGAGCAAAGCGTTCCGCATGTTCAGCAAACATGTCGATTATCGGTTGGCTACTTCCCTCATCCCAGCATTCACCCCAACTGCCAATAATCAGAGAGCGAATGTTGGGCAGGTCTTCATCGGCTAAAATATTATTGATAAATTCTTCTTGCTGGGTTTCATCATCCTCATCCCAATCCCAATCCATAAAAAATTTCTTTTCCATTTTCTCATTCCTTGTGGGTGTTGCAGTGGAAAAGATCTTACCGGGTAGTCAATGGCTTTGATAGAGAGGATGAGGAATATTTTATAATCAGTACAATTATATAATTATGTGAAGTTATTTATATTGTGAATGTTTGGGTAAAAAGCCGCTCAAATTTTTGGACTGCCCCCCCTAAAGTTGGACAGTTCATGCTAAGCGGATTTTTACATTTTCACATCAGAAGAAATACTTCGTTCCGATACGAATCTGGTTTTGCTCGCGGTGGTACGGCTCGACGTTGCGGTCTAACCAGCGTAATTCGAAATAAGGCAGCCAGTGTTCATTAATACGGTAACGGAAGGTATTAGTGATTTCCCAATGATGATCTTTTCCATTGCTGCTATTAAAGTCATTTACGCGCATAAAATAATGTGGCTCAAATGTATAGGAGAATTTATCGGTGATTTTAAAATTCCAGTAGGTACCAATTTCATAGGTGTCATTATTATCCAGTTCCCCGTTCAAATCTGTAGAGCTGTAATTATTATGGTTATAGCGATTACGCACCGTCAGGTTAAACCACGGACTAAATTTGTAGTTAACATCCAGATAAACAGCACCACCAGAACCGATACTCTTGTCATTAATTAAGCCACCGGGCTGGATGGTTAACTTATCGGTAGGTTTAAATAAAGGATACCAACCTTCAATTTCATTATAGCCATGTTTGAGTTCATCTTCTCTCTGAAAATTATAGGTATTGGTTAACATGATACCCGCGCCCATATCGAAGTTATAACCTACACGTAGCATAATTTCTGCCTGATCGGAGGCGAGATTATATGCCTCCCTGTTTTCAACATATGCGCCAGCGAATACCGATGCAGAGGTCAGAGAAGATAATAAAATTATTGCATTAATCTTTTTCATGATAAGTCCATTTTTTTACGTAGGGGGGCCGCCACCCATCAGGATGGAAATAGCGGCTATTGACATTTATAACGTTACGGAAGCAGTTTTTTCTTTTGTCTCAATCTCTTTATTTTTACGTTGGTTGATGTCCTCAATAATTAACGCAAAACGTTTTTCATTGAGCGTGTAAAAGAATCCCATCGTCAATGCAGCAATTATCGCCAGCGCACAAGGCCAAATAAAAATGAGCTGACGCAAACCCTGTAATGTTGCATCGCTTTGCGCGATGTTGGGAACATAACCGATTTGCGTCAGCATAATGCCTGGCAAGAAGCCAGCAAGTGCGGCTGAAATTTTACGAAAGAAGGTATAACCGGTATAAACAGAACCTTCGGCACGTATACCTGTTTTCCATTCACCATAATCTACGGTATCCGGTACCAGCGCCCAGTTCAGGCTGTTTACAAAGGCCGTACCAAAAAAGGCGACACAAGAGAACATGACGAAAGTGAAAGAGTTACTGCCCCAGAAATAATTCAGGATATCCCCCACCGCCCACAGCACCATGCCAGCTAAATAAACCTGTTTTTTACCAAAACATTTTACAGTTAATGGCACCAGCAATACGCCGATGAGGATGCATCCCATACTGAAGAATCCCATCCACGACAATAAATTAATATCATTCAGCACATACTGGGTGTAATAGACCTGAATTGCCAGTTTGATATTAAATGCCGCCAGGGTACACAGGTTAGCAATGCATAAAACCAGCAATGGCGGATTACGAAATATCGCGCAAAAAGATTTGAGAATACTGGCTTTATGTCCGGTTGGCGTCGTGTCCACATAATGCTCTTTGACGCCTCTGTAGCACAGCATCATAAAAATAAAGCCACCAATGGAGAACATCAGTGCCGCGCAGGCATAACCGACAGTGGAGTCAGAAAAAAGCGACTGCAATGGAATAAATGCTACGGTACAAATCAATAGCCCTATGGTTGCACCACCCTGGCGGTAAGCCGCAAGCTGCGCGCGCTCATTGGGGTTTTTGGTAATTGCTGGGATCATCGCGCCATACGAGCAGTTCATCAGACTGTATGAAAGTCCAAACATCATAAACAGCGCGGTGGCAATCGTCGTTTTAATCGGCAAACTAAAAGTGGTGGCGATAAACTGGAGCGTTGCAATTAACGCCGCCGGAACCGCTGCATATAAAATAAAGGGACGAAATTTGCCTTTAGGCCCAATATTTTTCCGCGAGTCGAGTAAAAATCCGGTGAGCATATCGGTAAACGCGGTAAAGAATTTCGCCACCAGAAAGATAATCCCGCCATAGTAAGCAGGCATCCCTAATTCATCGGTATAAAATTTGAGGAGATACAGAGTGCCGATGCTAAGCATTAAATTCGAACCGACGTCGCCCATGCCATAAGCGATTTTTTCCCGCAGATTCAGTTTTAATGTCAGTGGATTATGGTCAGACATAATCACTCCTTATAACGCCCCGCAGGGCGTTGTTTATTATTTATGCCGTGCGTTTACGGGCTTCTATTTCTTCAACAATGCGGACGTACATTTTCTCGTTCAGACTGTAGAAGCAACCCATCGCCACAATGGTGACTACCGCCAGTGCGCTTGGGTAGATGAAGATCAGCTGGCGTAAACCTTCGATGGTATGGTCAGCCTGCGCCACGTTTGGCACATAGCCGATTTGCGTCAGCATCCAGCCTGGGAAGAAACCTGCCAGCGCCTGAGACACTTTGCGAAAGAAGGTGAAGCCGGTGTAGACCGTTCCTTCCGAACGAACGCCGGTGCGCCACTCGCCGTACTCGACGGTGTCAGAAACCAGCGCCCAGTTCAGGCTGTTAACAAACGCTGAGCCGAAGAACGCCAGGCAGGAGAACGCCACAAAGCTGACCGAGCCGCCGCCGAAGAAATAGTTGAGCAGATCGCCCAGCACCCAAATCAGCAGACCGCCGATATAGACTTTCTTCTTACCAAAACGTCTGACTGCACCAGGCATCAGGAACACGCCGATGAAAATACAGCCCATGCTGAAAAATCCCATATACGACAACAGGATGGGATCGTTAAGTACGTACTGGGTGTAATAGACCTGAATGGCGAGCTTGACGTTAAATGCCCCTAAGGTACAGAGGTTAGCAATGCACAAAATGAACAGCGGGCGGTTACCGGCAATCGCACGGAAAGATTGCAGCAGGCCTGGCTTTTGCGCCGGATTTGCAGGTTGCGTTTCGACATAACGCTCTTTCACGCCCGAATAGCAGATCCACATAAACAGCAGGCCGAACAGTGAAAACAGCGTGGCGGCGAAGATATAGCCAAGTTGCTGATTACCCTCGATAAGATTCATAACCGGCACGAATCCCACCGTACAAAGCAGCAGGCCCAATGTAGCGCCACCCTGACGCCATGCCGCCAGTGATGCGCGTTCGTTGGGGTTTTTGGTAATAGCGGGGACCATTGCGCCATAAGAGCAGTTCATCATGCTGAAAAACAGCCCGTAGAGCATAAACAGGATAGTGGCCATCACCGTTTTACCGGTGACATCAAACGGTGTGCCGACAAAGTTGGCGATCGCCAGTAAGGTGACCGGGAATGACGCATACAGAATAAAAGGACGGAACTTACCTTTTGGACCGATCTTGCGTCGGGAATCGAGCATGATGCCGGTACCCATATCGGTAAACGCAGTAAAGAACTTCGAAATCAAAAAGATAATGCCGCCATAGGTACCAGGCAGCCCCAGAACGTCGGTATAAAACTTCAAAAGATAAAGCGTGCCGATATCCAGCAGGATGTTAGAGGCCAGATCGCCGATACCGTAAGAGAGTTTCTCTTTAAAGGGCAGGCGTAAAGTAGCCGGATCTTCCGTTGTGATGTGACTCATCGTTGTTCTCCCTGTGCCCGTGAGTTTCCCCACGGGCGGACGTGATTAGATGCTTTTTAACGAGGCGAACAGTGCAGCCCATTCGCTGTCGGCGCGATAAAAGACCGGCGGTTTACCGATGGGCGCTTCAACGGTGACTTCTCCACCGTGGAAGGTTTCTCCCGTCCAGGCATGTACCCAGTTATCCTCCGGCAGATAGAGCGTCCAGTCGCTACGGCCTTGTTCATGCACCGGAGCGACCAGAATGTCGCGGCCTAACAGGTACTGATATTTCAGGGTGTAGGTGTGTGTATCGTCTTCGTAGTGCAGGAACAGCGGGCGCATAACCGGCAGGCCGGACTTCGCGTTCTGTGCGACGGCGTCTTTGAGGTAAGGTTTCAGGGTGGTGAAGACGGTGGTCATACGGGCAAAATGGGCGATGGTTTCCGCGTCGCCGTCAAACTGCCAGTTGTCGCCAGGACGGTTACCTTCGTGGGTGCGCATCATCGGCGTGAAGGCGCTGAAATCGCACCAGCGCAGCAGCAGCTCTTTGCTGCGCTTCATCTCAAACAGGGTGGTGTAACCGCCAATGTCACTGTGATGCAGGCCATGCCCGGTCATCGCCAGCGAGAGCGCCGCTGGAACAACCGACGCCAGGCCATCGTCCAGACTCCAGTCGACGTTCTGGTCGCCCGCCCACATCATGGTGGAATATTTCTGGCTACCGGTAGAACCGGCACGCATAAAGAAGAGGAGCTCGCCGAGCTTGCCTGTTTCTTCAAGGGCTTCGTAGTTACACTTCGCCCACAGCGCGGGCCAGGCGTTATGCATTATCTCGGCACTGACGCCGTTGTGCAGATACGTATCGGTCGGCAAGTATTCGCCAAAATCTGCCATCCAGCCGCCGCAGCCCAATTCGATCATGTTTTTCTTGATGACTTCTTTGAACCAGGAATAGGCTTCAGGATTGGTCAAATCGACAACGCCGCCATAAAACTCACCAAACTCCACCAGATAGTCACCGCCAGAGGCATCTTTTGCCAGATAGCCGTGTGAAGCCGCCTCGGCGCAGAGGTCCTTATCGCTGGCAACATACGGGTTGATGTAGGCGAGGAACTGCACGCCTTCTTCTTTCCATTGCTTGATGCGGGAATCTAACTGTGGGTAGTTTTCACTGTTCCACTTCCAGTTCCACATCACACGTTTGCCAAACGAGGTCATACGGATCCCGGACCAGTCCTGCGCCCAGATGCCGTTGACCTTCACACCCGCGTTACGCATGGTATCCAGTTTCTTCTGGCATACATCTGTCCCGCCCTGAATGCCGAGCGTTACCCCGTCATAAATCCAGTCGGGCAGTTCTGGCTGACGTCCCAGCAGTGCGGTTAATTTTTCCAGCAGGGAGATGTATGTATCAGCACATTCAAAACGCAGCGTTGCTTTGTCTTCCCACAGCGCCAGTTCATGGTATTCCGGGGCACTAAAGTCGAAGTTCATATAGCAGCTGTTATCGACATGGCAGTAATACTTCTGCGTGCTGACAAAGGTTGGCTGCGGGAAAAAGGTCCAGTAATAGTCGCCGCCCGCGTTCTCTTTGCAGTCGGCCTGCCAGGTGACATAGGTTTGTTTGTTGCGACCAACGCCTTGTTCACTGGTCCATAGCGGGAACGGTTTGCCGCGCAGATCAAAGTAGGAGAATTGTTCGCCGCAGCCATAGATATGGTCCTCTGGTTGTGCGGCGAGACGCAGCCAGATGCGGTTATGGTGATGGTTGTCGTTTTGTAGTTCCAGCAATAAACGGCCCTGATCGTCGGCAGAGATACGCAGCGTGGCGCTAATGTCAGAACCACGGCTGAAATGGATTAACCAGCCATCCGGTGACTGGCTGACGATGGCGTCGGTGAGCGCAATCTTCTCCTGCAATTTATCTTTAATGCTGAAATTACCGCGGAACATATCGATATCCGCTATACCTGAGCCAATCGATAAGCAAGGATTATCTTTGCTATGGATTAAAATAAGACGGTCTTGAAAACGTAGAGTAAAACTGTCGTTATTCTGATGAAATTGAAAATCTAATAACTGTGGGCGTGGCGTATCCATAAATAATCTCCATAGAGTATAAAACTAATATTTCATGCCATCCTGTTATTACAGGTTTCATTAATCAAAGAATGTGTGCGGGTATAAATTAAAACCCGCGCAACTGATTATTTACTTTCTTCAGCTCGGCGGATTGCCGCCACTTTTTTACCAAATGCCAGTTGCAGTATAACTAACAAGGTAAACGGAGGCAGAAGTGCGGCAGCGGCGGGAATTCCCAACGCACCTTTTATCAACATAGAACCGGAGGCAATCAACAATAAAAAGACCATCACACGAAACACTTTGACCGAAATGCGTTTATGCACATATTGTCCAATCAGTGAACCGAGGATCATGGTGGGAATACAAAACAGCACCAGTTTAAAGATAGAAACAGTCAAAATTCCGCTGGTCGCCAGCCCGCCGATCACCGCGATGTTGTTTGCGGTGAAGAAGGCGTTCAGTGTGCCGCGAAATGCCGCCGGACCTAAGTTACGCAGCATCCCGTAGATAACCATCGGCGGCCCGTTGGTTGAAAACGCCGCGCCTAATGCGCCAGCTACTGCGCCGATAGGTGCGGCGATCCAGTTACGGTCATAAATCGGCAAGCGAGGAATAAACATGCTGTAAAAGGAGTAGAGGATAAGAAATCCACCTAAGCCCACTTTCATAAAATGGTCGGGTAAATACGACAGCGCATATAAACCGACGGGTATTCCCAAAAATGAGAAAATAATCAGCACCATTGCCGAGCGCCAATCCGTTTCTTTGCGTGATAGCCAGGTGGCGTACAAGGCGGTTGCGGTGCCGACAATTACCGAAAGTGGTGTTGCCATTTTTACGGGGAGCATTAACGTGACGAGTGGCATGGTGGTTAAACCGCCACCAAATCCCGCGCATATCCCCACAAAGGTATAAAGAAACATCAACGCGATAACGATACATACCACGTTTGTTTCCAGCATGGCCCCATCTGGCGAAAATAACGTAAAAAAGTCCATAATATTTCCTGTTGTGTAAATACAACCCTAAACAATGATCTCGTTTTGTTCTTAATGAAATTAATTGTGCTGCCCGTGAATATTAAAAAACAGTCGATGCTTTTTTCCTGGTTCCAGTAATAATAAATCGGTGCCGGAATTAAAGGCGTTAGGCGGGCAACTCATAGGTTCAACTGCCAGTCCCTGACGCTGTAATTTTTCGCCGCTATAAACCTGCACCCAGGGTTGATCGGAACAGAGACTCACCGAAAGTGCCTGCTGTGGATGGGTAATGGTCATTTCCCACAGATCATTAGCGGTTTTAAAGGTATGGTCTATTTTTGTCGCGGCTATTTTTGTCGCCCGCGTGAAATTTAAATTCAGCTCATCAACGTGGTGAAGCGTTGTCGGATTTGCGTGCTCATCGACGGCATAAACCTGTTCTGCCGGAAGCTGGAAAAGATAGTCATCAACAGATGTTAAGTTGCAGGTTAAATAAGGATGAATACCCACACCATAAGGTGCGGTCACAGTACCAATATTCTGGCTTGCGATCTCAACGGAAAGGCCCGTGCGAGCATTGAGCGAATAAACAACCTGCGAAGCCAGCATAAACGGATAGCCGTAACTGGGCGGTAGAAAAGCTGTCAGGGTAACGCTGGTGGCGGTTAATTCGCTAATTTGCCAGTCTCGCCAGGCAAGCAGCCCGTGAATAGCGGCTTTTGAACTATGTTCATTAATGGGTAACTG
Source organism: Escherichia coli (assembly GCF_036503815.1). Classification (GTDB taxonomy): domain Bacteria; phylum Pseudomonadota; class Gammaproteobacteria; order Enterobacterales; family Enterobacteriaceae; genus Escherichia; species Escherichia coli_F. Next base: position 4,785,418 of record NZ_AP027764.1, on the reverse strand, counting down.
ATATTCCTGTCCCTGATAGCGGTAACAGCCGTTGGCGATCCGGTTCGGCCACGGAATAAGCACTTTACCCAGATGCGCCAGCGGCATCTCTTCGGGTTTGTGCGGGATGACTAAATGACAACCCTGAAAAGTTAATTCAGCCAGACCAGCACCAACCGTCACGATAGTCGCGTGATAATCCCCCGCGGCAAGTGAAACGGTTTGTCCACTGCAATGCATGTTGGTGATTTGCATACGAGGCACCTTAATTAAAAAACGGCATACAGCCTCCCATGAGGCTGATGTCAAACCAAAAAACTGCGCCGGGCGGTCCCCTCTCCCCTTTGGGGAGAGGGTTAGGGTTTTCAGTCAGTTATTTGGCATTCACGTCCAGCAGACCCGCCGCAACAGCCGGTGCCAGGCCTGGCGCTAACGGGATACGTGGGATCACCAGGCAATGCAGCAGGTGGTAAATATCCTGTTTACCGTCCCAGACTTTGGTGGTGACCTTGTTGTCCGCATCCAGCTCCTGCCACCAGGAACCGTTTTCGTAGTCCATCAGGTACTTAATGCAGTAGTCCCACCATGTCTGATACCAGGTTTCGTACTGGCGATCGCCGGTAACGGTGTAGAGCGCATAAGCTGTACCCATCGCTTCGACGATAGGCCAACGCACACGTTCGCGGAGCACCGGTTTGCCTTCCCAGTCAACGGTATAAACAATCCCGTCGGCACCATCGGGCGCCCAGGCATCGCGCACGGTAGCGTTGAACAGACCTTTGGCATCTTCTAGCAGCCATGCTGGAGGTTGTTCGCAACGGGCTTCCAGGGCAGCGTGGATATGCAGCATTAAACGGCCCCATTCGATCCAGTGGCCCGGCGTGCCTCCGAATGCGCGGAAGCGGTGCGCCGGGTTATCTTTGTTGTAATCCGGCAGCGGATTCCACTGGGTATCGAAGTGCTCGTTAACGCGATAATGATTATTTCTGGCGACGTCGTGGATAATGACGGAAGCCACGCGAATCGCGCGATCCAGCCATTTTTTGTCATGCGTTACGTCATAAACAATCAAGAAAGCTTCCACCGCGTGCATATTGGCATTGCCGCCGCGGTACTCTTCGGTTTTGCTGAAGGCTTCGTCCCAGGATTCCAGGCACATCTGCTCTTCTTCGCTCCAGAAGTATTTCTCGATAATTTCAATGGTGTAATCGAGCAGCTTACGCGCTTCCGGGTGACCCGTTGTGACGGCACTGGCGGCACCCAGCAGGGCAAAGAAATGTTGATAGCCCTGTTTGGAGGCATCCACCACGCCCTCGTCATTGACACAGGCATACCAGCCGCCATATTTTTTATCGCGCAGTGCGCCGTTCATGGCTTTGATACCATGATCAACCAACGAGTAAGCGCCAGGTCGACCCATCGCCGCAGCAACGGAATACACGTGCAACATACGGGCGGTGATCCACAGATGGGTGCCCATCTCTTCTTTGATTTGCCCTTTATTGCCTAACCAGCCAAAGCCAGTCGGTACTACGGAATTTTTACCAAAATCAAAGATGCGATCGGTTTCCTGTTCCAGCCAACGGTTGTGACTTAAGGTGTTAAACCATTTCATTTTTGTATCCTCATCTTAACGGCGTTTAGCCATCATTTCGTCGACGATATCGCCAAGTTGTTGTAATTTCGGTGCGCAAACGTCACGCAGCATCAGCTCGTTGTCCGGTAAACCGACAACCGATGCCCAGACGGCACGACCAGCCAGGAAGCCCGATGCACCTGCTGTTATTGCCACGCGTACGGCACGCGGGAACAGTTTTTCGTCGACGCCGGATGAGAGGATCACCCACGGCATATTGATATGGTCATTCAGACGTTGTGAAGCACTGAGAAGCTCTTGTTGCGGACCTTTGCCATAAAGCGGCATTTCAACTTTGTAGAGGTCAGCGCCACTGTCGCCCAGCTCTTTAGCGGCATCGATGATCGCTTGTTCGCGATCGAATTTATCGCCACGACGCGGTGGGCGGACGACTGGCTCAATGATGCTCACCAGACCGTTTGAATGGCACAGTTCGTTGAACTCTTTCACCATATTCAGGCGTTGCTGCGCATCTTCATCGCTACGCCACAGCACCAGCAGTTTTAAGGCTTTACCGCCGTCTTGTTTGATTTGTAGCGGGTTGATTTTGCGGTCAATGACTACGCTATCTACCGGAATACCGTTGCCAGGGATGAACTCATCGGCGGCGACAATCATGGCGCAACTTTTGGCAATCGCGTTTTGCTCAACCACCTGGCGGTAGCAGAATTGTTGATCTACCAGAATCGCCGATGCATAAGGTGAAAGCGTCTTCGCGGCGTTAACTTTGAAATCAGTTAAAACGCTATCGGCTACTGGAGCGGGTGCGCCAGCCGCGGCAAACATCATGCGCATGGCTTCGCGCTGATCGACTGCCAGCATGGCAAAACCGCCCGATGTGCGCGTAATGTCGTTGATGGTGTACTTATTCATTCATTTATTCCTTTATCCAGTCGTTACATTTTTACTTTGGCAGTCATCCCGGCACTGACACGGACCTGCTCCAGAATGGCGGACCAGTCCTGGCGACCGCGACCTGCTGCGCGCGCCTGGCTATAAACCTCCCGTGAGGCGGCCCCCAGCGGCATCGGCACATGCAACTGGTTGGCAACATCGAGGGCGATGCCAAGATCCTTATGGGCAAGATCGATCATGAAGGCGGGAGAAAGATCTCCACTGAGGACTTTGTTCGGCCAGGAAGTGGTGAAGTGGCCTTTACCGGCGGCAGTACCGCTCATTACCTTGACGGCAACATCGAAGGGAAGATTGAGGGCTTCGCACAAAACGGCAGCTTCTGCCGAAAGCGCATTGAGCGCGATACTCATATAGTTGTTGATGAGCTTAACGCGGATCCCCATGCCCGGACCGCCCGCGTTGATCAACTCACTGCCCATTGCCATCAGGATCGGCGTGGCACGTTCAACTTGTTCAGCGGTGCCGCCAGCCAGCAGTAACAGAGTACCGGTAATGGCATTTGCGGAAGTACGGCCAACCGGAACATCCATCATGCTGAAGCCTCTGACCTGCATATCAGCAATCAATTTATCGGTTTGCAGGGGGTGGATGGTCGACATATCAATGACCAGCGCATCGGAAGATAAGCTCTCACAGACACCGTTTTCACCGAACAACACGTGACGCACCAGATCGCCATTCGGCAACATGGTAATGATAAATTCGGCACCTTTAGCGGCCTGCGCTGGGTTAGCAGCGGGAGTCGCCCCTTTGTCTACCAGATGCTGTACGGCTTCGGCATTCACATCGAAGACGCAAAGTTGATGCCCTTGCTGCAATAAATTGCTCGCCATTGGCGAACCCATTTGCCCTAAACCGATAAACGCGATTGCTGCCATAACCCTCTCCTGAATACAGTGATGTCACTTTTTGTCATTTATGACATGTCTTTCTTGTCTGTTTTTGATCGTATTTGTAATTTATCGTCAAAAAATTGACAGCCGTCACTTTTTAAACAATTGATGAAATTAAAATGAACGCATCCCAAAATGCTTAAGGAATGACCATGATTCGTGTTGCTTGTGTAGGAATTACCGTGATGGATCGCATCTATTACGTGGAAGGGTTGCCGACGGAGAGCGGTAAATACGTGGCGAAAAATTATACGGAAGTTGGCGGCGGGCCAGCGGCTACAGCAGCAGTTGCGGCGGCCAGACTGGGTGCGCAGGTCGATTTTATTGGTCGCGTCGGTGACGACGACACGGGCAACAGCCTGCTGGCAGAGCTGGAATCCTGGGGCGTTAACACCCGTTACACCAAACGGTATAACCAGGCGAAATCTTCGCAATCCGCCATCATGGTGGATGCCAAAGGAGAGCGAATCATCATTAACTATCCCAGCCCGGACCTGCTGCCTGACGCAGAGTGGTTGGAGGAAATTGATTTCTCTCAGTGGGACGTGGTGCTGGCAGATGTACGCTGGCATGACGGCGCGAAAAAAGCCTTCACTCTGGCGCGGCAGGCGGGCGTGATGACCGTGCTGGACGGTGATATTACGCCGCAGGATATCAGTGAGCTGGTGGCGTTAAGCGATCATGCTGCTTTTTCAGAACCGGGTCTGGCGCGGCTAACGGGCGTGAAAGAGATGGCGAGTGCCCTAAAACAGGCACAAACGCTCACAAATGGACATGTCTATGTTACTCAGGGCAGTGCAGGCTGTGACTGGCTGGAGAATGGCGGGCGACAGCATCAGCCAGCTTTCAAAGTTGATGTGGTAGATACTACCGGTGCGGGCGATGTTTTTCACGGCGCATTGGCGGTGGCGCTGGCAACAGGTGGAGATTTAGCGGATTCCGTCCGCTTTGCCAGCGGTGTGGCGGCGTTAAAATGCACGCGTCCCGGTGGGCGTGCCGGGATCCCTGACTGTGATCAAACCCGATCTTTTTTGTCACTTTTTGTATAAAATGCCAGGGTGATGGTTTTTCGAGGAATTTTCATGAGCCTTACCGAACTAACCGGTAACCCGCGGCACGACCAACTCCTCATGCTGATCGCCGAGCGTGGGTATATGAATATTGATGAGCTGGCAAATCTGCTGGATGTTTCCACGCAGACGGTCCGCCGGGATATTCGTAAATTAAGCGAGCAAGGGCTGATCACGCGCCATCACGGTGGCGCGGGTCGGGCCTCCAGCGTCGTTAATACGGCGTTCGAACAGCGTGAGGTTTCGCAAACTGAAGAGAAAAAAGCGATTGCCGAAGCGGTGGCAGACTATATTCCTGATGGATCGACAATATTTATCACCATCGGTACGACTGTCGAACATGTCGCCCGGGCGTTACTTAACCATAATCATTTGCGGATAATCACGAACAGCCTGCGTGTGGCGCATATTCTGTACCACAACCCGCGCTTTGAAGTGATGGTGCCCGGCGGTACATTGCGCTCTCATAATAGCGGGATCATTGGCCCTTCAGCGGCGTCCTTTGTGGCCGATTTTCGGGCTGATTATCTGGTAACAAGCGTTGGGGCGATTGAGAGCGATGGCGCGTTGATGGAGTTTGATGTAAACGAAGCTAACGTGGTGAAAACGATGATGGCGCACGCGAGAAATATTCTGCTGGTCGCCGATCACACTAAGTATCATGCTTCGGCGGCGGTTGAAATTGGTAATGTGGCACAGGTCACTGCGCTCTTTACCGACGAGCTGCCGCCCGCTGCGCTAAAATCACGCTTACAAGACAGCCAAATTGAAATCATCCTTCCCCAGGAAGACGCGTAGAATTTTGTGACCGTTGACCTTGCTTCATAGCTGACCACATAGCCAAACCCATCCTTTCCCGCTACAGTTAATTTCTTGTGGCGCGAAAGGAGGCAAAAATGCTCTATATCTTTGATTTAGGTAATGTGATTGTCGATATCGACTTTAACCGCGTGCTGGGAGCCTGGAGCGATTTAACGCGTGTTCCCCTGGCTACGCTTAAGAAGAGTTTCCACATGGGCGAGGCGTTTCATCAGCATGAGCGTGGGGAAATTAGCGACGAAGCGTTCGCAGAGGCGCTGTGTCATGAGATGGCTCTACCGCTAAGCTATGAGCAGTTTTCCCACGGCTGGCAGGCGGTGTTTGTCGCGCTGCGCCCGGAAGTGATCGCCATCATGCATAAACTGCGTGAGCAGGGTCATCGTGTGGTGGTGCTTTCCAATACTAACCGCCTACATACCACCTTCTGGCCGGAGGAATACCCGGAAATTCGTGATGCTGCTGACCATATCTATCTGTCGCAAGATCTGGGGATGCGCAAACCTGAAGCACGAATTTACCAGCATGTTTTGCAGGCGGAAGGTTTTTCAGCCAGCGATACGGTCTTTTTCGATGACAACGCCGATAATATAGAAGGAGCAAATCAGCTAGGTATTACCAGTATTCTGGTGAAAGATAAAACCACCATCCCGGACTATTTCGCGAAGGTGTTATGCTAAAAAACATTCAGGACAAAGCCAGGCACCGTACCCGTCCGCTATGGGCCTGGCTAAAACTACTCTGGCAACGCATTGATGAGGACAATATGACAACCCTGGCAGGTAATCTTGCCTATGTGTCGTTGCTCTCATTAGTGCCGCTGGTTGCCGTTGTTTTTGCGCTTTTCGCCGCGTTTCCCATGTTTTCGGACGTCAGCATTCAGTTGCGTCACTTTATTTTTGCCAACTTTCTGCCTGCTACTGGCGATGTTATCCAGCGATATATCGAACAGTTTGTCGCCAATTCCAACAAAATGACCGCCGTCGGGGCGTGCGGGCTGATCGTCACAGCATTATTGCTGATGTACTCCATCGATAGCGCGTTGAATACCATCTGGCGCAGTAAACGAGCGCGACCCAAAATTTACTCGTTTGCCGTGTACTGGATGATTTTAACGCTGGGGCCGCTGTTGGCAGGGGCCAGTCTGGCGATCAGTTCCTATTTGCTCTCCCTGCGCTGGGCGAGCGATCTCAATACTGTCATCGACAACGTGCTGCGTATTTTTCCGTTGCTGTTGTCGTGGATCTCCTTCTGGTTGCTGTACAGCATTGTTCCTACCATCCGCGTACCTAACCGCGACGCGATTGTCGGTGCGTTTGTCGCCGCACTCCTGTTCGAAGCAGGAAAAAAAGGTTTCGCGCTTTATATCACCATGTTCCCGTCATACCAGCTCATTTACGGCGTGCTGGCGGTGATCCCCATTCTCTTTGTTTGGGTCTACTGGACATGGTGTATCGTCTTGCTTGGTGCGGAAATTACTGTCACTCTCGGGGAATACCGCAAACTAAAACAAGCAGCTGAACAAGAAGAAGACGACGAACCATGATTGCATTAATTCAACGCGTAACCCGTGCCAGCGTCACCGTGGAGGGAGAAGTGACGGGCGAAATTGGCGCGGGACTTTTGGTGTTATTGGGTGTCGAAAAGGATGACGACGAACAGAAAGCAAACCGTCTGTGCGAGCGCGTGCTTGGCTATCGCATCTTCAGCGATGCCGAAGGCAAGATGAATCTCAACGTGCAACAGGCGGGCGGCAGTGTGCTGGTGGTTTCCCAGTTTACCCTCGCCGCAGATACCGAACGGGGGATGCGCCCAAGTTTCTCCAAAGGCGCATCACCGGATCGCGCAGAGGCGTTATATGACTATTTCGTCGAACGCTGCCGTCAGCAAGAGATGAACACGCAAACAGGACGCTTCGCTGCGGATATGCAGGTATCGCTGGTCAATGATGGCCCCGTAACATTCTGGTTGCAGGTATGAGCCAGCTTCCAGGGTTGTCACGGGAAACAAGAGAGAGTATCGCTATGTATCACCTTCGGGTTCCACAAACAGAAGAAGAATTAGAGCGTTACTATCAGTTTCGCTGGGAAATGTTGCGTAAGCCCCTGCATCAACCGAAAGGTTCGGAACGCGACGCGTGGGATGCGATGGCGCATCACCAGATGGTCGTCGACGAGCAGGGTAATCTGGTGGCGGTAGGCCGACTGTATATTAATGCCGACAATGAAGCGTCCATTCGCTTTATGGCCGTTCATCCCGACGTGCAGGACAAAGGGTTAGGAACGCTGATGGCGATGACCCTGGAGTCGGTGGCGCGTCAGGAAGGTGTTAAGCGCGTGACCTGTAGCGCCCGCGAAGACGCGGTGGAGTTTTTCGCCAAGCTGGGGTTTGTTAATCAGGGAGAAATCACCACGCCAACCACCACGCCGATTCGCCATTTTTTGATGATAAAACCTGTCGCCACTCTGGATGACATTCTGCATCGCGGCGACTGGTGCGCGCAGCTGCAACAGGCGTGGTACGAACATATCCCGCTAAGCGAAAAAATGGGCGTGCGCATTCAGCAATATACCGGGCAAAAATTTATCACCACCATGCCGGAAACCGGCAATCAGAATCCGCATCATACGTTGTTTGCCGGGAGTTTATTCTCGCTGGCTACGCTCACCGGTTGGGGGCTTATCTGGCTAATGCTGCGCGAACGCCACCTCGGCGGAACCATTATTCTCGCTGATGCGCATATCCGTTACAGCAAACCAATCAGCGGTAAACCACACGCGGTAGCCGACCTCGGTGCCTTAAGCGGCGATCTCGACCGTCTGGCGCGCGGACGTAAAGCACGGGTGCAGATGCAGGTCGAAATCTTTGGCGACGAGACGCCGGGGGCGGTGTTTGAAGGCACGTATATCGTTCTGCCCGCGAAGCCATTTGGCCCGTATGAAGAGGGCGGGAACGAAGAAGAGTAGCTGATGGAGAGGGGCGGTGTAGCCTCTCTCACTCATTCAGGTCATTTACATCAGCCCCTGACTATTCCGGTTATATTGAATAAGAACGCTATAAATTTTTGTTCTTCGTAGGCACCATACGTGTCTTGCTACATCACTGTTCAGGAGCATTTAAATATTATTTGTAGAGGTGAGTGGCAATTATCGCCGATAATGCTTAATTCATCATCTTACTTCAGGTTTGAGCGATTTTTGATAGCCAAAACCCACTCTGGTACCATACTTTTCTCATAAATATTTTTAAAATCTATAGCTAACAAACATTATGCAAAGATAATGGACTGGTATCATTGTCAGTATCATTCATTTACTGCTCTGGATGTTATAAATAATTATGTTGCATGTTTGCTCTTAAACCGTGGGAAGGAGGCTGTAATGGTTGCCAATATTAATCTCATTAAACAAGAAGGTTATTCTATTGTTAATTTAGAAAAACAACTAACGAGTAATGAATCACCGAAGCAAACGCTATTAAATCATTTTTCACTTTGCCTTAAAATGGAAGGTGAGGAGCAACTGTGCGATTGTGTTAACGAACTGAAACTCGGGTTGTCGAGTAATAATGAATATGGCCTGTTCAAAAATAGAGAAACCTCACTGTGGAAACGCAAAGTAACAGAAAGCGCAGCGCTGGCAATGACGGGAACAGTATATAAATTATTTGGTAGTCGCTTACTCAACGCCCGCAATCAGTTAGATAAAAACCTCCTCGAAATGGCTATGCAAATGGTTTATGGCAAAGATATGGTGACAAAGTCAGGGGATATATTGATTGATATACAATTAAATAAGGATGGCAGCCTCCAGAGTAAGCACTACACATTTGATGTAGGTGAAGTTATAAACAGTTATAATATTGACCTCTTTGTGAATGCCTCGAGTATTAATCAAACTTACTTACATGATAAAAAGCCTGGTGACGTTATTAACCTATATGGCGCTTTAGATAACGTTCCCCTTGTAGTTAAGGAATGCACAGGTAAAAATCATCAAATTAACGTTAAAGCAAAGTCGTCACAAGAAAGAAGTGAAAAAGTTGAGGGTATGTGTGAAAGAATGAGAGGTGGCATCTCTATGTTTAACCACACCACAAAAACAGCTGATAATATAGAGCATAATTTGCGGCTAAGTTTTCTCGTGGATTCACGGCCGTCGATCACAAATAAATACTCAGCCAAAGATGTAGGGCCAGATATACTTGCATTGCCCGTCAACGTATATCATGCAGATTTTAAAATTAAAATCAATAACGAAGTAGAGAAGGCTTCGTCAATTGTGTTATGTGCTGTGCAAAAAAATCTCCATGCAGCAAGGAAGGTTCTTAGCGGGATAATGGGAAATGTGCCAAAAAATAATAAACCAAAAACAATCATTTTTGATTTGCGTTTTCTTAGCGCAATTAAGCAGAAAGTTTTTTTTGGCAATGAAAAACCGTTGTTTGTAAAACATACCGCAATGATGAGGGAGGCATGCCAGGATTTACCGCAGCCAGTGGAATATATTCCTTTAGACTGTGAAGCGCATAGCCATCGCAGCGTCGCCTTTGCCAAAACCGTGGTTGCACCTATCATGGTGACAGGTGTGGGCGCTGCTTTAATGTATGCAACATCATCAGGCCCGTATTATGCGAAAAGTATTTCTGACTCGCCGGATATCGAGATGATAAAAAAGCGTATGGCTGGATTATTTAACCACATGGGTAATTCTGTACAAACAAAATATCGGCCGGTTTTTGATAAATGGAATGAATTGGTAGATAAGTTAAACCACGAAAGAAATACAGTACCGTTTGCGTGTTTGACCACCATTTTAGCAACAGCGTTAAATGAAACCCCAGAGGGGGATACGAATGTTGCCGTTGTGATGGGGTGTAAATCTGCGAAAGATCGCACGATATCCATTGTCCTTGGCAACTCGATGTTGCAAACACTCATTGAAAAACGCCTCGCCGATGGTGGAGAAATTGAAAACCTTTTTGATCAACAGGGATATTTTAGTTGCGAGTCATTAACAGCTGAAGAATTAATGATGTTAAAAGACCTTTTTGATATTCGAGTTCTTCATCTCTCTAACAAATTTAATGTTGGGTTGCAAGGTAATATCAACACGGATGTTTTACAAGATTCGTTTTTTAAAAATGTCGATTTCATTCATGAATCTAACTCGTATACCGTAGGGATGGGAGTCTGAAGAGTAAAACTCATTTGAATTACCAGAATTCGGCCAATGCATTGCAAAAATGACATACAAAGAGAGAAGTGTGCAGGCACTTAGCCGCGAGGGGCATGGTTATGCCATACAGAAAGCACCAGCATTCAGAACTCCTGTGAAAGCGGCATAGTGCCGCCTGCTCAGGAGTTTTACTATGACCCGTAATCGTGCTTAACGTTACCATCCTATGATTCGATTAAAAAAACTCACCGTCGCGCTGATGATTGACGTCAATGCTATCGGATGATACCGGGGTGTTCCGGAAGGAATTCCTTGTTTCCCGAACTGTTACCCACATAATTATAACGACGAGCAAGTAAAGACCGGTTGGTGGCAGCATTGACCGGTCTGTGATGGATGTTAAATTTCACCTTAAATCCTGGTGCTGTTAGGATGCTGACGTTTTTCGGGTACACCATTCAGATTATGCAAATGAAGACCCAATCAAAAAATAAATATCCCTGAATATAATATATTTATAGCACCCATATCTCATCCTGGGCGATAACCAAACCATTTTTGATTAACAAATGAAACAACTGCAACGTTCTTATTATTTCTGGAAAACGTCTCGCAAAAACAAAACAGCATGCAAAAATCCGCTTTTTTTAAATGATTTTTCGGCGTAATTTTCGCACATACATTAATGAGTAATATATGTTAGGTGGTTGGAATGACGATGAATACGGTTTTTCTTCATTTATCAGAAGAGGCAATTAAACGGCTGAACAAGCTTAGGGGCTGGCGTAAGGTTTCACGATCTGCAATTTTACGCGAAGCGGTGGAGCAATATCTGGAACGTCAGCAATTTCCGGTGCGTAAGGCAAAAGGCGGGAGGCAAAGGGAAGAGGTAGTTGGTGTTGATGATGAGTGTCAGGAGCATAAGGAATGACAAAAATTTTTTCATTCTTGAATATAAAAAACAGATGCCCTTATTCTGGTATTAATACAAGACTGTTTTACTTGAACTTATAATAACTGCAACTGTTACATCATATCTGGAAAACGCCTCGCAAAATACGAGAGATTTTGCGGGAATAGCAGGTATCGTCACACCCTATGAGCTGTAATCCGGGCGACCTGCGCCACCCGGAAAACGTCAGAGATTACTCCCCTTCACCCGGAAACAGGAACGGGTTAATGGAACTGCGGGCGTAGCCTTCTTGCTCCATTCGCGCATCCAGTACCAGAGAGGCGAGGTCATCTGCCACGGCTTCAACTTTCGGCTCTTTTTCCTGATAAAGAATCTTCAGGTAAGTGCCACAGTCATCGCAGCTTTCGGCTTTAATCGCGGCCTGTTCGTCATCCAGCGACCAGTAATGCAGTTTGCCGCTCTGTTCACAGTTGCTGCATTTTACGCGCACTACGTGCCATTCAGTTTCACACAGGTTGCAGTGCAGGTAACGCAGACCCTGAGTGGTGCCAATTTGCACCATACTGGACACCGGCATAGAACCACAAACCGGGCAATATTGACGTTGTTCGCCGTATTCAGCGCGGGCTTTGCCGGGGATCAGATTGGCCATCTGCGCCCAGTAGAGCGACAGTGCGGCCCAGATAAACGGCGCTTTATCGCTGCTGACGGACGAGAAATCAGAGGCGAACAGCGCGCTGGCCATATCTTCCAGCTCCTGGCTTGATGCCTTCTCCAGATTCTCAATCACTGCCAGCGCCGGGCCGCTCATTTCAGGTTTCAGCTCAGCAATCATTGCCATCAGCAGCTTTTGCCAGTGCTTATCACGCGGCAAAACGTGAATATCCAGCGGTGGCTTGCCTTGTGCGCTGGCTTCTTTAATGCGCGCGGTCAGATCCATCTCCAGCGGATGGTCGTACAGCACCACTTCCTGGGCGTGGGCGATAAGCGCAGCAAAGCGCAGATAATCACCCAGCGGATTATTTTCTGCCAGCTCGCGCAGACGTTCAGCGCGGCGGTTGTATAAATTTTTGAGCCGAGGGAACAATAACGGCGGAATCATATCCGCCGTACGTTTCTCGCTCGAACCCAGCTCATCTTGCGGGATTATGCGAATACTCATTCAGCTTTCTTTTCCGTTGTCTTGCGGACCTCACGGTACCAGCGCGGGTGATGTTTCTTCGCCCAGGCGCTGGTAACCCATCCTTCCACCATGGCGGTAATCGTGCCTTTCACCCAAAGGGCGGCGTAGATATGCACCATGATAACCACAATTAACGCCACTGCGGCAAATGAATGCAGCATTAACGCGAATCGGATCACCGGGATTGAGAAAGCAGGCGCAAAATAAGGACGCCAGATAATCACACCGCTCACCAGCAGCAGGACCAGGAAAATAATCGCCGCCCAGAAAACGCATTTCTGACCGAAGTTATAACGCCCGGTGTCACCTACTTCCTCGTTGACGACGATCTTACGAATATTCTTCGCCCAAAAGATATCATCCCGATTGATTAGGTTGTGATGCCAGTAACGGAAAAACATGATGATGAACGAGGCAAACATAACCACGCCGACAAACGGGTGCAGAATGCGCGCCAGCTGCGGTGTGCCCATGATTTGCATCAACCAGTTGAAGGAAGGGAACAAAAAGCCCAGCCCGCTCACCGCCGCCAGGATGAAGCAGAAGGCGGTGATCCAGTGGTTGATACGTTCCGGCGCGGTGTAGCGCACGATGGTGTCACGTCGTTTCATTTGCGCTCCTCGTCTTTCTCTTCGTGCAGATTATTCTCTTCCTCATCCGCACGGTTCGGACCGACACCCACGTAGTGGAAGATACTGGCTGCGAAGGTAGCCGCAAAGCCAACAGCTGCGAGCGGTTTCCAGATGCCTTTCCAGAATTTCACGGTTTCGCTGATTTCCGGGTTCTCCGGCAAGCCATGATACAGATTCGGCTTGTCAGCATGGTGCAGCACGTACATAACGTGTGTACCACCCACGCCTGCCGGATCGTACAGACCCGCATTGTCGTAACCACGGGTTTTCAGCTCAGCCACGCGCTCGCTCGCCAGCGTTTTCATCGACTCTTTCGTACCGAAGTGAATCGCACCCGTCGGGCAGGTTTTCACACAGGCCGGTTCTTGCCCAACCACCACGCGGTCAACGCACAGCGTACATTTGTAAACGCGGTTGTCTTCCGGGTTGAGGCGCGGAATGTCGAACGGACAGCCCGCAATGCAATAACCGCAACCAATGCACTGCTCAGACTGGAAGTCGACGATACCGTTGGCATACTGAATAATTGCCCCTTCCGCCGGACACGCTTTCAGGCAGCCTGGATCGGAACAGTGCATACAGCCGTCTTTACGGATCAGCCATTCCAGTTTGTCGTTCTGCTCCACTTCCGAGAAGCGCATCACCGTCCACGATTTGGCGCTTAAATCATTGGGGTTGTCGTACACCCCAATGTTATTGCCGACGGTATCGCGAATGTCGTTCCACTCTGAACACGCCACCTGACAGGCTTTACAGCCGATACAGGTGGTGACGTCGATGAGTTTCGCCACTTCTTCCTGGAAGTCCCGCGCCTGAGGCGCGGGGGTCAGACCGTTAGTCGCGGAACGACGAATGATATCTTGAGATTGATAAGCCATATGTCGTCTCCGTTACACCTTTTCCACATTCACAAGGAAGGACTTAAACTCCGGCGTCTGCGTGTTCGCATCACCGACGAATGGCGTTAACGTGTTGGCAATAAAGCCTTTTTTCGCAACACCTTCATAGCCCCAGTGAATCGGAATACCGATGGTATCGATATCTTTGCCATTCGCTTTCAGCGTGCGAATACGTTTGGTCACCACCGCTTTGGCTTTGATATAGCCACGGTTGGAGGAGACTTTCACGGTATCGCCCTGGGCAATGCCAAGTTTATTCGCCAACGACTCCCCGATTTCCACAAACTGCTCTGGCTGCAAAATCGCATTCAACAGCGCGTGTTTGGTCCAGTAGTGGAAGTGCTCGGTCAGACGATAGGTGGTTCCGACATACGGGAACTTATCGGCTTTACCCAATGCTTCGGCATCGTCTTTAAAGATTCGCGCAGCCGGGTTCGAGATAACGTTTGGATGCAGTGGGTTAGTTCCCAGCGGCGTTTCAAACGGCTCGTAGTGTTCCGGGAACGGACCTTCCGCCATCTTATCGAGGGCAAACAGACGCCCCATGCCTTCCTGCTGCATGATAAACGGCCCGACGCCACTGCCCGGAGGCGCTGCGCTGTAGTCCGGAATATCCCAGCCGGTCCATTTGGTGCCGTCCCATTTCAGCAACTGACGCTTCGGATCCCACGGGTTACCCTGCGGATCTGCGGAGGCGCGGTTATACAGAATGCGGCGGTTAAGCGGCCATGCCCATGCCCAGCCCAGCGTGTTACCGAGGCCAGACGGATCGGCGTTATCACGACGCGCCATCTGGTTGCCTTCCGGCGTCCAGCTACCGGCGAAAATCCAGCAGCCACAGGAGGTGGTGCCGTCATCGCGCAGTTGAGCGAACGAGCTAAGTTGTTGGCCTTTCTTGACGATAACCGCACCGGTTGCCGGATCGGTAATATCGGCCAGCGCCTTACCGTTGCTCTCCATCGCCACTTCTTCCGACTTCGGCTCATGCGGGATGGCGTAGTTCCAGGTCATGTTCAGCACTTGGTCCGGGTTCGCGCCACCCTGTTCGGCGTACATCTTGCGCAAGCGCAGGAAGATACCAGAGAGGATCTCGCCATCAGTCAGCGCAATCCCCGGGGCGTCCGCACCTTTCCAGTGCCACTGCAACCAGCGACCGGAGTTAACGATTGAACCGTTCTCTTCCGCGAAGCAGGTCGATGGCAGACGGAACACTTCGGTCTGGATCTTCGACGAGTCCACTTCGTTCAGCTCACCGTGGTTCTGCCAGAAGTTAGAGGTTTCAGTGTTCAGCGGGTCGATAGTGACGAGGAACTTCAGTTTCGACAGACAACCGATCACTTTGTTTTTGTTCGGGAATGAGGCAACAGGGTTAAAGCCCTGGCAGATATAGCCATTGACCTTGCCCTCTTTCATCATCTCGAAGTATTGCAGGACGTCGTAGCCTTTATCCCACTTCGGCAACCAGTCAAAGCCCCAGCTGTTTTCTGCCGTCGCTTTATCACCAAAGAAGGCCTTCATCATGGAGACGAAGAATTTCGGGTAATTGCCCCAGTAGTTAACCTGGCCTTCCAGCAGCGGTTTCGGCGTATTGGCGGCAAGGTAGGTTTGCAGATCGGTCTGCTTCTCGCTTGGCAGCGTCATGTAACCTGGCAGGCTCTGCGACAGCAGCCCCAGGTCCGTCAGCCCCTGAATGTTGGAGTGACCGCGCAGGGCGTTAACGCCGCCGCCTGCCATCCCCATATTGCCGAGCAGTAGCTGGATCATCGCCATCGTACGAATGTTCTGCGCGCCAACGGAGTGTTGCGTCCAGCCGAGCGCGTAAAGGAACGAGGCAGTTTTATCGTGAGCACTGGTCTCTGCGATGTATTCGCAGACTTTCAGGAACGCGTCTTTCGGCGTACCACAGATGTTTTCAACCACATCTGGCGTATAACGGGAAACGTGCTGTTTCAGCAAGTTCCACACGCAGCGCGGATGTTGCAGCGTGGTATCGCGTTTGGCGAAGCCGTTTTCGTCCAGTTCGTAAGTCCAGGAGGATTTATCGTACTTGCGTTTTTCCGCGTCGTAGCCGGTGAACAGGCCATCTTCAAAGCCGTAATCCTCACGCACGATCAGGCTGGCGTTGGTATAGGCTTCGGTGTATTCGCGGTTGAATTTTTCATTGTTCAGCAGGTACAGCAATACGCCTGACAGGAAAGCAATGTCAGTACCGGAACGAATAGGGGCATAGTAGTCAGCCACCGCCGCCGTACGCGTAAAGCGAGGATCGATCACAATCAGCTTCGCGCCGTTGTGAATTTTGGCTTCCATCGCCCAGCGGAACCCGACCGGGTGTGCTTCAGCGGCGTTACCGCCCATCACCACGACGAGGTTGGCGTTCTTGATGTCGACCCAGTGGTTGGTCATCGCACCGCGACCAAATGTTGGAGCAAGACTTGCTACCGTTGGTCCGTGTCAGACACGCGCCTGGTTGTCGACCGCGAGCATACCCAGCGCGCGGGAGAATTTTTGCGTTAAATAGCCGGTTTCGTTACTCGACGCGGAAGCACACAACATCCCGGTGGAGAGCCAGCGGTTAACAGTCACGCCTTCGGCGTTTTGCGCAATGTAGTTAGCATCGCGGTCTTCTTTCATCAGTTTGGCAATGCGATCAAACGCCTCTTCCCAACTGATTTGCTGCCATTTATCAGAACCTGGCGCACGGTATTCCGGAAACTTCAGACGGCTTTCGGAGTGGATGAAATCCACCAGGCCAGCGCCTTTCGGACAAAGTGCACCGCGGTTGACCGGGTGATCCGGGTCACCTTCGATATGGAAGATAGATGCTTTGGCGTTTTTTGCTCCGTCACCGAGGCTGTACATCAACAGCCCACAGCCTACGGAACAATAGGTGCAGGTATTACGGGTTTCGCGGGTGCGCAGCAGTTTATACTGCCGGGTTTCCGCGAGTGCTACGCTGGGTGCAAAACCCAGTGCCGCTGCCGTGGTGCCTGCCATACCGCCAGCGCAGATCTTAAAGAACTGCCTTCTGCTGACCTGCATGGATTGCTCCTTGTTTCGACATTGTCACGTCCCATTTACATTCGCTTGCTGCGTGTGCAGGGAGTGGGAGTTATTTTTCTTTGCGGAAGGGGCCGCAAAGGTCCAGAATTGGCTCAATTTCCCTCCATCCAGGAAGGGTTTGTAACAGAATACCATAATGTTGGTGTGTGTGTTCTTATCCGGTTAATAGAAAGTGAAAAAAACACAGCAAAAAGAAATCAAAAATGTGACAAATGTCACAGGTGTTCGTCAAATTGAGTTATGGCGGCGTGACGATTTACAACACCCACGGTTAGATGAGGTGGCGGAAGAGGTTCCCGTTGCGCTGGTCTACAACGGCATTTCGCATGTGGTGATGATGGCGTCGCCCAAAGACCTTGAATACTTTGCGCTCGGTTTTTCGCTTTCCGAGGGGATTATCGAAAGTCCGCGCGATATCTTCGGTATGGATGTCGTTCCTTCCTGTAATGGTCTGGAAGTGCAAATTGAGCTTTCCAGCCGCCGCTTTATGGGGTTGAAGGAGCGTCGTCGGGCGCTGGCGGGGCGTACGGGCTGTGGCGTGTGCGGCGTGGAGCAACTTAATGACATCGGTAAACCGGTTCAGCCGCTGCCGTTCACTCAGACATTTGATCTCAACAAACTGGATGATGCATTACGCCATCTCAATGATTTCCAGCCAGTGGGGCAACTGACTGGTTGTACTCACGCCGCTGCCTGGATGTTGCCATCTGGCGAACTGGTAGGCGGGCATGAAGACGTGGGTCGCCATGTGGCGCTGGATAAACTGTTAGGCCGCCGGTCACAAGAAGGGGAAAGCTGGCTGCAAGGTGCGGTGCTGGTTTCCAGTCGTGCCAGTTATGAAATGGTGCAAAAGTCAGCGATGTGCGGCGTCGAGATTTTGTTTGCGGTGTCTGCCGCGACCACGCTTGCCGTAGAAGTGGCTGAGCGTTGTAATTTGACGCTGGTGGGCTTTTGTAAGCCGGGTCGGGCAACGGTTTATACTCATCCGCAGCGATTGATTCATAATTAAAGAAATACCGCAATTCTGATTCTGGATTGCGGTTTTATTTTTCTATTAAATAATCCTCAATATATTATTCAGCATTCAAATAATAATTTCACCACAAGAAATTATCTCGTTAAATCCGGGTTATATCGATATACTCCAGTCGCATTAATCCTTTAAGAATTAATCATTATTTATATAAGACATTTTGTTTTAATCATCGCGTCAATAAATAAATGTTTCCGATGAGTGAATGCAAATAACAAACCTTGCACCGGTTGTAAAAAACAGCAAAGTATTTTCAATAGTAGGTGATGGATTATGAGTATTGAAAAATGAGTACATTACAGTTACCTGGCAGTTCATATTCTACAGAAGTTAATTTAAACGGTTTAATTGAGGTGCTTAGTAAGCATCTTTACTCCACTCCCGTAGTTGCCGTGCGCGAGCTGGTGCAGAACGGCCATGATGCGATTGTGCGTCGCAGGATTGAGCAGCCCGATGCGCCAAAGGATAACCAAATTCGTGTGGTGGCTGACGTGGCGAAGTCCACTATCACTATTACTGATACCGGTGCGGGTCTGACAGAAAGCGAAATTCACGGCTTCCTTGCTACAGTGGGCGTGGGTTATACCCGAATGTTGCGCCAGCAGGATGACAACACCGGTTTAATTGGTATGTTCGGCCTCGGTTTTTTGTCGGCCTTTGTACTGGCAAAAGAGGTCACGGTGTTGACCACATCCTGGCAAACGCCGGATCAGAGCTGGAAATACCACTCTACCGACGGGCAAAAATATACCGTTACGCCGCATCAGTCCTCGGAAACGGGTACGCAGGTGATTCTGACGCTCAAAGAAGAGTACAGCCATCTGGCGAGTAACAATTTGCTGAACCGCGTTCTTTCACGCTATTGCATATTACTGCACGAACCAGTCTATGTCGGTGATGCCAGCGAGCCGGTGAATAAACTGCAACCACCGTGGCGTGAAGTTGCCCCTGAAGGCGTAACCATGCACCGCGCGCTGGTACAGCGTAAAAATCTCGCCTTTGCCGCACAGTTTGAATCCTCCTTCGAACCGATTTGCACCATTCCGGTGGTGCCCGTGGGGATGAGCGACGCGGTTGGGATTTTATGGATTCAGGATGGCGCAACCTACGGCACCAGCGATAACCGCAACCTGTCGCTGTTTTTGCGCGGTATGTTACTGGATGATGAAGCGCGTGAGTTGTTACCTCCCTGGGCCGGATTTATTGGCGGCGTGATTGAGTCATCGAAACTAACGCCTACGGCGAGCCGGGAAGATCTCCAGCGGGACGAAACCTGGGTTGCGGTGCAGGAGGCGTTAAAGGAGGCGCTGATTTCTGGTTTGTCCGATCTCGCACAAAATCAGCCAGAAATCTGGCGGCGTGTATTAATGCGCCACAACGAAGCGTTGCTCGGTGCGGCATTATGTGATGACCGTCTGTTTGATTTGCTCAAAGATCGCTTGCAGGTGCCAACGTCAAAAGGGGCGTTGCTGGCGAAGGATTTACGCGTTAATAACAGCATTCATATTCTGTTAAGCCGCGACGGCGGTTTTGAAGAGATGTTGTTCCACATTCTGCAACGGCCCGTTGCCCGTGGCGATCGCTATGCGGTGGTGCCATTTTTACGTCGTTGGGCGCTGTTATATCACTGCCGGATTATCGAAGTCGGTACGCAAACGGGTAATGAGCAGTTGTTCAGCCTGGCAGAATTACCTGAAGAGCAGGTTGCTTATCTGGAAGAGCATCTTTGCGACGGCGAGCAATTAATTATCTCCCGCTTCGAACCAGCGGTTTTACCGCTCGTGGTCACGCCAGACCGCGAAGCAGAATTAAAACAAATTCTCGAACAGGATGACGCAGATAAACGCATCAGCACCGCAGCGTTAATGCTGGCGCGGCAATTTACCTCGCAAATCCAAAAGACTAAAACTTCAAGTCTGTATATCAATCTTAATAACCCCTGTGTCATGCAACTGGTGACGGCATTACAACACCATCAACAGCCAGCGGCAGCATTACGGTTATTAAAATCGCTGAAAGTGATTTTGTGCTCCAGTGGTAATAAAGAACAGCAGTGGGATTTACATCAGGCACTGGAAGATTTTACTCAGGTTATTCCTGTCTTAATTAATCAAGGAAAATAAAATGGATATATGGGAGTGGTATCACAAATATACTAAGGAGTTACGCGATGCCGGGCAGGAGTATATTCCGCAACTTATCGATGATTATTCGGAAGGCGTTATGCACCTGCAAATGGAAAAGTGCGATTCGCTGTTACCTGAAGTAAAAGCACTTACCCAGGTGGCAAAAAATCCGTGGCTGGAGATTTTTATTGGTCACTGGGAAATGCGCCATCGCCTGACTAACCGCGAAGAAGGTGAAAAAGTACTGCCTGACGTAGTGGCGCTGTTTGAAAAAGCGCACCGGGAAGAGACAAAAGATTGCCCACAATCTATCTGCGTTACCCAGGATTTATCCGCCTGCTACGAAAATATTGATGCACCTGGCTGGGCGAATGAACGTATGGCGGTATGTGAAGAAACCATCGCGCGGATTGATCCGACCTGGAGCTGTTTTCAGTGTTTGTCCACTGAATATGCCAGTGCACTGATAGATTCCAAAAGAATAGAGGAGGCATTGGCTTATCTGGATCGACAAATCGACGCAGTTAAAGCAGCCGGGGAAGATGATATTGATGCATTACTTTATACTCGTGCCGATATTCTGATTGAACTTCAGCGTTATGATGAAGCACGCATACTGATTGATGAGCTGACAGAAGCCAATGATTACTGGGGCCGCGACCGCATTAGTAATCACCTCAAAAAACTGTACATCATGGCGTTATGCGGGCAGGACGAAGAAGTCTGGGAGGAATTACCGCGTTGGTCAGATCTGACTCCCCATTCATGGGGGTCATGGCTGAAAATCATTACTGTGTTACTTCCCCGTCATCCACAAAGAAACAACTGGCAACTGGCGCGCATCATCCAAAAAATGCTGGAGCACCGCTCGCAGGCCGGAGCGCACCGCAAAGTGGTTGATCTGGCGAAACTGCAAATTACCCTGGCGCTGGAGCGTGAATCCGTCTGGGTTGCCAAAATAGCGATGAAACTGGCCCAGCGACACATGCCAAAATTACGCGTGTTACTGGAGGTTGATCGTGAGTTTCTCGAACTGAGTGAAAAAATCGCCGCCAAAGAAGCAGAGTTGCTTGCTCGTCCGGTTGTAGAAGTACCTGAAAATAGCGATGAAGAAACGCAACCAGATCCAGAAAAAGACGTCGAAACATTCCGCCGCGCTTACCTGAACGCGCCAGATGATGCGGAATTGCTGGGCAAACTGGTCAATGCGTTAAACGCCTGTAATGCGATTGATGAGTCGATTGAACTTCTGCAACGCTACGTCGAAAGCCACATCCAGGAAGATAATGGTCTTTGCTTCGAGCTGTTGGATTTATTGCTCCACCGTGACGATCTGCAAACCATTGAGCACCTGGCGAAGCAGTATGAACAGGCGGGGCTGCTACATATGGCCTTGTGGTTCCGTGCGCGAGTGATCAACCAACAGGAAGACTGGAGTGAACTCGAGTCGATTGGACACCAGTTGCTGCAACACGAAAAAGGGCGTGAGTGGGTTGGCGTTTATCGCATGTGCTCCTGGGCAGCACAAAAACAGGAAGCCTGGGATCGACAGCTGGATTATTTACAACAATTGCAGCAACTGATGATTAGCCGTGAAGAAGATATTCGCAATCTCCAGTGGGATATCATGGCGACCGCCAGCATCCTGCAACAATGGGATTTGGTTCGTGCTATTGCTGCTGAACTGGAAATCGAACTTACGGAAGGTGAAGGTTTTATCGACGAAAAATGGGGACTGCTAAACATTCGCTTCCGGGAAAATTATGAATACCGCTATTACTATGCTCAACGTATTGGGCCGGTAACAGCAAGGATCATTGAGCCAACTTACCGCACCGATTATCCGCAACATGTTGATGAGGTTGTGGTATTCGATGCAGAAATGTTGAATACCCGACCAGAGGATGAGGAAGAGCAGAAGAATTTCACTCCGCTTTATGGGTGCCTGAACACCATTATCCCGACCGAATACGGCGAGTCCTGGTTCTGCGAAGGTGTCATGCCTGGTGAAGAAGAGTTTAATACTTTCCGTGAGGCGCTCCGTGAACGAAACTGGTACTACTGGAGCAACAGTAATGACGACTATACGTTAACGGACAGTCATCAGGGTGAAGATGCGCAGCCACTTCCCGCATTCTACTTTGTTATCAGTGCGCCGCGTTCAATTTCTAAAGGTGATATCGATAAGACCTTGCACGAATTGACCGCTGACTGGGAACATCCGTTGTGCTTCATCGGCGGTAATGTGGTGTTGCGTCACTAATTGCGCACATATTTGCCAGGTAATATGTTGCCAGCTTTCACCACGTACATTCGAATAATGAAAACTTCCGGGGGCAGAAAAAAAACGCTCCGGTTGCTGGCGAATAAATGCCGTCGCCAGAAAATGTTTTATTTGTTCGATACCGGCAGCCGTAATGATATTTTTTACAGTGATGCAATTATTGACCGCGTCATCCAGTAAATAATGGCTGTTATTAATGATCAATAACGGCTCAATCTCTTCGCGAATGGCAACCAGTTCGCTTAAGGAGCGGGCAATAATCACCCGACAATTCAGGACGTCGCGCTCAATGGCGAGCTGATTAATAGTGGCAATCGCGTTTTGATCAGAGAGCAAAATGATCGGCTGGCGTTCGTTTTGATGCCGTTCCAGCGCACAGGCAAAATACAAACCGATCAGATCGCTGTCGAAAAGGGGAATATCGAGCTGTTCACGCAGTAGCGTAATAAAGTGCAGACTCATATCAAAGGCCGCAGGCCAGGCGGCTTTCAGGTTATTCATGCTGCTTTGGCGGTGCTCACCAATCCACACCGGCGCGGCAAGGCAACGTAATAAATGCCCGGTAATATTATCAACCAGCTGCGTATCAATAATATTCAATGACGCAATGCCCGGCACCCTTTGCAGCAATGCCAGCACATGATCGGCAGAAATTACCTGTGCTTGCTGATACTGTTTTTCTATCAACCCCGTCAGCGTTCTTACAGCGTTATCACCAAGAAACAGGCCGCTATATTCAACGATCTGTTTTATCTCGCTACCGGGATATTCAGGCCATATGTCAGTAAGCTGATTACGCAACGCGTAAATAGCCAGAATCAGGCTTGAGAGATAGTCGCCTTGCATCAGCGGCCAGCGACGTTGCTTTTCGCAGGCGGTGGTTAATTGTTGAAAATTGTCTCGTGTTACTCCCGACAGCGGAATTAAAAACGGATCTTTGCGTAAAAGATTCGCCAGCAAAATAATGCGTTTCTCTTCTGTCTCATCAATGAAATGGCCCAAACCAGGGCGACTAGCGAGACAAAAACCGCGTTCATAGCGCTGTTTCAGGCGGGGCAGGCGCTCTGCTACCCACGTTTCTGGCAAATTAAGCGCCGAGGCGAGTTGCGCACGGGGCGTAAAGGTATTCAGTAATAACAGCGCCAGCAGCCGATCGTCGTTATCGTGCTTTTGCAGCAACTGAAAAAAGCTGCGGCGCTCGAAGATTTCCAGCTGATAGCCCGCGTTGCCACTGGCGGAAATGCGGGCTTTGCCGTTAAGGGTAAAGTTGAGATAGTCAATATCACGCAGGATGGTCCTGCCAGAAACGCCAGTCTGTTGCGCCAGCTCGCCAGGCGTGCGTGGCTGTTGCTCCAGCAGATCGACAATCTTTAACTGGCGTTCGTTTAGCATTAATCCACCTGACGGAACTGGCTAAACGCGTTGACTTTCTCCGCGGTTAAGGTGGTCAGAAAATCCCGTATCAACGTGAGCAGAGCATCGTAATCGGCTTTTGAAATCATGCCGCTGTTAGCGTGCAGATAACGCGTTGGCAGGCACAGCGCGACAACCGGACGCCCGCCGCCCATCACGTTGTAGCGCCCGCCATCCGTCGCACCGGTTTTCATAGTGGAAAATTGCAGCGGTAAATCATTCTGCGTGGCACAGCTTTTTAACGCTGCTACCAGTTTCTGGTTGGGGAAGTAGCGCTTGTCAAACAGCATCAGCCCCGGCCCGTTGCCCAGTTTCAGCGGATATTTAATGTTATCAATGCCTGGAACATCGCCCGCGACAGCGGTATCCAGCACGATCACCACATCCGGTTTAATGTGTTCAGCCGAGGTTTGCGCCCCGCGTAGCCCAACTTCTTCTTCCACACTGCCAACGCCATACAGCGTAATTTCGGGGTTATTCACCGTCTGCAATAGCTCAGCCATCATTGCGCAGCCGATGCGGTTATCCAACGCCTTGCCGACCATTTTATCTTCGCCCCAGCAGGCAAAATTGGCTTCCGGGCTAATAAAATTGCCAATTTCCACGCCGCGTTTTTCCGCTTCTTCGCGACTGTTTTCGCCAATATCAATGAACATCTCATCAAATGACAGCGGTTGTTGCTTTTGCTTTTCGGTTAACGCATGTGGGGCGACGGAGCCAATTACACCAGGGATTTTCACTCCCTTGTGTGTGCGTATGGTTACCCGGTGGTTGAGCATCGACTGATTCCACCAGCCGCCAATGGTGGTAAAACGCAGAAAACCGCTCTCGTCGATGTGGGTGACCATAAAGCCGACTTCATCCATATGCCCGACAACGGCAACTTTCGGCCCTTTATTCCCCTTACGGGCAACAAAGCTGCCCAGACCATCGAAGGTGATCTCATTCACGCAGGGTTCCAGCGTGCTCATCAGAATGTCGCGAACTTCCTGTTCATCGCCGCTGACGGCGCTGGCTTCGCACAACTGTTGCAGTAACTCAATGTTCATGGACAAGCTCCTGTTGCGCAGCTTTGGCTTTGCGGCGTAACCATAATCCTTTCAGGACGATAATGAATGAAATGTTCAGCGCGAGGCCGATCGCCAGCACCAGATAAAACGAACCTACCGGCGACATCAGGCCGATCAGCGGGTCAAAGATACCCAAACCCGGTGCCAGACGTTTGATTCCGAAAGCGATCACCAGCACGCCGGTAATACCGCCCGCCAGCGTATTGGCGGTAATCATCGGCAACGGGGCTGCCAGAGCGTAAGGAATAGCCGGTTCGGTTGCGACTGTGGCACCGACCACTATGGCGCTACTGGCGGCTTCTTTTTCCTGTTGAGTAAACAGTTTGGGCGCAATGAACGTCGCAAGACCCGCCGCGACAGGCGGCATTAGCGCGACAACGCCGACGATGGCGTACCAGTCGTAAATGTGTTTTTCCAGCAGAGAGAAGCAGAAGAACCAGGCGGTTTTGTTGATGGGGCCGCCCATATCGAATGCCAGCATCGCACCAACCAGAAACGCCGCCGCAAACTTCATTGACGGAGGAATGGTGTTCAGGAAGTGCAGCAACCCGCCCATGAGGTCGGACATCACCGGTCCGATAACGTAGTAAGTCAGTACGCCAAAAACCAGCAGAGTAACGAACGGGATCAGCATGGAACCGAGCAGCGGTTGTAATGCTTTGCCAAGGCGCACTTTACGGAACCAGAAGACGAAATAGCCAATCGCCAGCCCAAGCACCACCGCACCGAGGAAGCCCGCGCCAGACTGGGTGCCGAGCAGGGCTTTGTCGTTCGCCAGATAACAAACCAGAAACGCCGGAGCGAAAGCGGGTTTATCGGCTATCGACGAGGCAATATAAGCGCCCATGATGGGGATCATAAAGGTGAAACCGAGATAACCGATGGATTCAACCACCCAGGTAAACGACGGCGCACCTTTCGACATATCGGTATACGGCAAACCGAACTGCACCAGCATGTTGGCAAGCGCCACCAGGATACCGCCACCGATGACAAACGGCAGCGCCGCAGAGACGCCCGCCATCAGATGGCTCATTACGCTGCCACTTTGCACTTCCTGTTTGCCGAGCTTCACGCCGCTATCTGCGGCAAAAAGTTGTGAGTTTGTCGGTAATTCACTGAAAATCTGGTCGATATTTTTCAGCGCCTGGGAGATGGCAATCTCATAAACCTTTTTCCCGGCAAATCGCGCGCGATCATCACCGCTCAGGCCACGCCCGGTAGCGAGAATCACGTAATCGGCAGCGGCAATCTCTTCGCTGGATAAGCGGTTTTCGACGCCGCTTGATCCTTGAGTTTCAACTTTAATGGTATGACCGAGAGAACGGGCTTTCTGTTCCAGGGCTTCCGCCACCATGTAGGTGTGAGCGATCCCGGCGGGGCAGTTGGTGATCGCGACAATACGTAAGGATGACTCCATCGCCACTTCCTTATGAGCTGAGGGTTTGATTTAACAAAGCAAGCACCTGGACGGCGTCGCCTTGTCGCAGTTGGTTGATAAAATCCTGGTGGATAATTTTGCGACACAGTGTGCCGATGATTTTGACCTGATCCTCTTCGCCACTTTGCGGCACGCCGAGGCAGATCCAGCAATTGACGTCTTCGCCATCGCTGGCTTTCCAGTCAATGGCCTGCGCTTTGCGAGCGAATAATACGAACGGTTGTTTAACACAGGCGCTTTTACCGTGCGGCACGGCGACACCAGAACCAAAACCGGTGGAGTGCATTTTTTCGCGCAGCAGCAGGGTTTGCAGGAATTGATGTGAGTCGGTGATAAAACCGTTTTGTAACGCCATTGTCGCCAACTGCTTCAGAACGGAATAAGTGCCATTGCCCTGAATATTCAGGTCAATACAGCTTGCAGTAAGTGCTGCCATTATTGGACTCCATGAAAAAATATTATAGTTAATTGTAACGGCGGGGCGGTTTTGTGATGAGCGCGGATATGTCGTGAAGTTGTGACAATATAAGGCAGAGTGAAGGATAAATTTTGCGGTGTAAGGCACATATTGATCGGAAAAATAAATGCAGTGAATAAAAAATCATTATTTAATGATGTTGTGAATGTTTAACTGTCGCACATATTTTGCAGCAAGGTTATTTATATTTGTGGCTTATGAGTCAGCGTGAATTATATCTAATATTTTTTACGATATTTAGTTAAAAACGGCACTATTGTTATATTCCTCACGTTCCAGGAAATCAGCGGATTTACTCATATTATGCGGCGGGATACTATCCATCGGCCTGCTGAAGTTGGATTAAAAATTCGAAAGTGCACATCTTATATTTCTCTATATACGTATTCCTTTTGGAAAGCGTAGGGTCTCCTTTATTTCAGGGAACGTAAATAATGAAAAAATCGACATTATCTTTAGCCATCGGTTTATTATTGGCATGTAGTACCGGAATGGCAAAAACACAGCATTTAACGCTGGAACAACGCATGGCATTGCTGGAAGAACGCCTGGAAGCGGCAGAAATGCGGGCAGCAAAAGCAGAGGGGCAGGTAAAACAGCTGCAGACACAACAAGCCGCTGAGATCCGCGAAATTAAGGCTGCCCAGGGCAATACGCCGGTAAATGGACAGACAACGGCGGAATCTGCAAAGAAAAATGCCACCTCACCTAATCTTTTGCTTTCAGGTTATGGCGATTTAAAAATCTACGGCGACGTAGAATTTAATATGGATGCGGAAAGTAATCATGGCCTTCTGGCAATGACCAACGCTGATGTGAATAGCGATCCCACTAATGAACAGTGGAATCTCAATGGTCGTATTCTGTTAGGTTTTGATGGTATGCGAAAACTGGATAATGGTTATTTCGCCGGGTTCTCCGCACAACCGCTGGGGGATATGCACGGTTCAGTAAATATCGATGATGCGGTATTCTTCTTTGGCAAAGAAAACGACTGGAAGGTCAAAGTAGGCCGTTTTGAAGCCTACGATATGTTCCCGCTGAATCAGGATACCTTTGTTGAACATTCCGGTAATACTGCGAACGATCTTTATGACGATGGCAGCGGTTATATCTATATGATGAAAGAGGGCCGCGGGCGCTCTAACGCTGGCGGTAATTTCCTCGTCAGCAAACAACTTGATAACTGGTATTTTGAATTAAACACGTTACTTGAAGACGGAACATCTTTATATAATGACGGTAATTATCATGGACGCGATATGGAGCAGCAGAAAAATGTTGCTTATCTGCGTCCGGTAATTGCCTGGTCGCCGACAGAAGAATTCACCGTTTCCGCAGCGATGGAAGCGAACGTGGTAAACAATGCTTATGGTTATACCGATAGCAAGGGTAATTTTGTCGATCAGTCCGATCGTACCGGCTATGGTATGAGCATGACCTGGAATGGCCTGAAAACGGATCCGGAAAATGGCGTCGTGGTTAATCTTAATACCGCCTATTTAGATGCTAATAATGAGAAAGATTTCACTGCCGGGATTAACGCGCTGTGGAAACGTTTCGAGCTCGGTTATATCTACGCGCACAATAAGATTGATGAATTCAGCGGTGTAGTTTGTGATAACGACTGCTGGATTGATGATGAAGGGACGTACACCATTCACACCATTCATGCGTCTTATCAGTTCGCTAATGTGATGGATATGGAGAACTTTAATATTTACCTTGGTACTTATTACTCCATTCTGGATAGCGACGGTGATAAAAAACACGGTGATGATACTGATGACCGTTACGGTGCACGCGTTCGCTTTAAATACTTCTTCTGATGAAGGCGCGGTGCTGGATATTTTCCGGCACCGCAACTCATTAAGGCAGGTAAAACACTTCTTGCAGCTCGCTACTGACTGGGCTGTTATCCGGGTTAGCTGGCATAACGTCGGTCATATACTTCCACCAACGTTGGCAAACATCAGTACTGGCTACCGCATTCCACCGTTCTTCAGATTCAATCTCTACCATGGCAAACAGCAGATTACGCGCTTTGTCGAGATAAATGGCGTAGTTATGCGCACCGTGAGATTTCAACACTGCTTCCAGTTCCGGCCAGATTGGATTATGCCGACGCTGATACTCTTCGTGGGCGTCGGGGTTAACCTGCATGACAAAGGCTTTGCGGATCATATTTGCTCCTTACAGCGCCAGCGCACTGGCAAGTGGTGTAACGCCGAAACGCTGGCCGAGTGCTATCAGCTCTTCACGACTGATGGTCTGTTTCATGCCGCCCATCGAATAAACCTTCACTAATACTTGTGCTGATTTTTCTGCGGTGTCGATTAAACCGAATGTTTCATCCAGTGTCGGACCGCTGCCGAAGACGCCGTGGAAGGGCCACAACACCAGTGAATGTTTTTGCATTTCCTGTGCGGTCGCCTGACCGATTTCGTCCGTGCCGGGCACCATCCACGGCAGAATGCCAACGCCATCCGGGAATACCACCAGACACTCGGTGCTGCCTTCCCATAGTTGGCGAGTGAAGAGCGCGGTGTCGTTTTCCAGCACATAGGTGAGGGCGATCAGGTTGGTGGCATGGCAGTGCATGATCACCCGATCTTTACCGTTGGTGGCTTTGATGCGTTCGCAGTGGGAAAGGAAGTGAGCCGGAAGTTCAGAGGTTGGAACGGCTTCGTGAGTTAGCCCCCAGAGAATGTGGTAGCCCGCGCCGTCGCTGTCGACTTTTACGACGCCTAAGTTAGCCGCAGGATCAAGCTGGACGTTACGAAAGAATTTGCCGGAGCCGGTGACAATAAACGGTGTATTTGCCAGTAAAGGCATGGGCTGGCTGAGCGGGATATAGCGCGGTTGTGCATGGAAGTTGTCGTGATAAGGCGCGATATCGGCGTCATCCAGGCGCAGCGTCAGGTTGCCGCCGTTGCGCTCGTCCCAGCCTTTCAGCCAGGCGTCGGTGGTGGCTTTGATCATTCCCTGGACAAACCAGGACTGGGTAATGTTTTGCATGTTCTGTGTTCCTGTAAATTCGGTGTTGTCGGATGCACGACCCGTAGGCCGGATAAGGCGCTCGCGCCGCATCCGGCAGTGTTTACCCACGCTGGCTCAAAATCGCTTTCTCATAAGCCCGCACGCTTTCCAGCCATTCGCTACCCACTGGGGTATCGTGACGTTGGCAATACATTTCCCAGACTGCCTGCCATGGCAATGATTTTTGTTCTTCCAGTAGCGCCAGACGCGCAGTGTAATCACCCGCTGCTTCCAGCTTGCGCAGTTCAGTGGTAGGTTCCAGCAACGCACGTAGCAGGGCTTTTTTCATATTGCGCGTACCAATGACCCACGCGGCAATACGGTTGATGGAGGCATCAAAGAAGTCGAGGCCGATATGCACACGGTCGAAAAGATCGTGACGGACAATCTCACTGGCAATCGCTTGGGTTTCATCGTCCAGCAGCACTACGTGATCGCTGTCCCAGCGAACCGGACGGCTGACGTGCAGCAGCAACTGCGGCACATACAGCATGGCGGCGGAAATCTTGTCGGAAATCACTTCAGTTGGGTGGAAATGTCCGGCATCCAGGCACAGCGCCGTCTGGCGGCTGGTGGCATACCCCATGTAAAACTCATTGGAGCCAACCGTGTAGCTCTCCGCGCCAATACCAAACAATTTGCTCTCAACGGCGTCGATATGGTGCGCAGGATCCAGCTTCTCGCTGATCACCTCATCCAGAGCTGCCAGCAGACGCTGACGCGGGGCGAGACGGTCAACGGTGATATCTTTCATGCCATCCGGGATCCAGATGTTCATCACCGACGGTGTGCCAAGTTGCTCGCCAAAATAGGCTGAAACACGGCGGCTGGCTTTGCAGTGATCAATCCAGAACTGGCGAATGCTGTCGTCGGCATGGGAAAGCGTAAAGCCATCGGCGCTTAGCGGATGCGAAAAACAGGAGGGGTTAAAATCCAGACCGAGCTGATTGGTTTTCGCCCATTCAACCCAGTTTTTGAAGTGCTCTGGTTTGATTTGGTCGCGCGCGACTGGCGTATCTGATTCCAGATAGATGGCATGTAAATTAAGCCGTTTCGGACCCGGAATCAGCCGCATAGCTTGTTCCAGATCGGCACGTAGCTCGCTGGCATTACGCGCTTTGCCCGGATAATTGCCAGTAGCCTGAATCCCACCGGTCAGCGAACCTTCCGGGTTTTCAAAACCGGAAACATCATCGCCCTGCCAGCAGTGCATTGAAACGGGTAAACGATCAAGTTGGCGCAGCGCCTCCTCGACATCAATCCCTACTGCCGCGAAACGCTGTTTCGCCAGCTCCCAGGCCTGTTCCAGTTGAGTGGTCATGCGCAAAGCTCCTTTGTCTGTCGTGTAGAGTGAATCTGCGCCACATAGTGGGCAATTTCACTGTCAGGATTAGGGGTAAAGGTGGTCAGATTCGCGGTGGTGCTGACGACCTGACGGAAATCATCCACATTGTTGAGTTCATCCAGCGTCATTAACTGGATGCCGATATTGCCGAGCGTCGAGGCTTCAACAGGCCCGGCGATCACCCGAATACCGCAGGCATCAGCACATAACTGGTTGAGCAGCGCGTTCTGGCAGCCACCGCCGACAATATGCAGTTGTGAGAAATCTTCACCGCGCAGTTGCGCCAGCTCATGCAACACATCGGCATACAGCAGCGCCAGACTGTCGAAAATACAGCGCGCCAGTTCAGCATCACTTTCCGGGATTGGTTGCGCCGTTTCCCGACACGCAGCCTGAATTTCGCTGCACATCTCGTCAGGATTAATAAAGCGATCGTCATTGGGATTGATGGTGAAGCGGCAAGCCGGCAGTGCCTGTGTCGCGGCGATAAGCGCCGGAAGATCGTTGATTTTCCGCTCCTGAAGCACCCGCTGAAGCAGCCATAAGCCCATAATATTTTTCAGCACCCGATAGCGACCTTCCGCCCCGCCTTCATTGGTGATGTTGGCTGCCAGCGCCGTGTCATTGGTGAATGGTGTCTGGCTTTCGAAGCCCATCAATGACCAGGTGCCAGAAGAGAGATACGCAGCGCGGGAACCGTTTAACGGCGAGGCGATAACCGCGCTGGCGGTATCATGGCTGGCAACGGCGACCACCGGAATCTCATTACCCTGCGGGCAAATCCAGTGCCCAATGACATTACCCGGATGCGTCGGGCAACCAAACCAGGCTTTGTTGGCACCGCTCCACGCCAGTAGCGACTCGTCCCAGTCGTCGCTATTGATATTGACCAGTTGCGTGGTGGTGGCGTTGGTATATTCCCAGTTCATCTTGCCGGTCAGGCGATAACTGAAGTAATCCGGCATCAGCAGAGCGTGAGCAATGTGTGGAATAAGCTCAGGTTGTTGCTCCGTCAGCGCACGCAACTGATAAAGCGTATTGAAGGGTAGAAATTGTATGCCGCTACGCTGATAAATATCGCGTTTGCCGAGTTGCTGTTGTGCCTGCGTCATCAGACCATGGGTGCGGCTATCGCGATAAGCAACGGGCAGACCCACACGCTTACCCTGTAGGTCGAGCAGCACAAAGTCCACGCCCCAGGTATCAATCCCAATGCTATCGATACGAATCCCTTGCTCGCACACCTTGTTTAATCCAAGGCGAATGGCACTTTCCAGGCTATCCACATCCCAGGTGACATAACCGTTCTGGCTATGCAGGCCATTGTTAAAACGATGGATTTCGCGCAGCGTCAGGCTGCGGCATTCACACTCGTAACGCGCCAGCATCACGCGCCCACTGGATGCGCCGAGATCGACGGCGACACAATTGCGAAAGGTCATAATGTGATCCTGCTGAATTTCATTACGACCAGTCTAAAAAGCGCCTGAATTCGCGACCTTCTCGTTACTGACAGGAAAATGGGCCATTGGCAACCAGGGAAAGATGAACGTGATGATGTTCACAATTTGCTGAATTGTGGTGATGTGATGCTTACCGCATTTCCTGAAAATTCACGCTGTATCTTGAAAAATCGACGTTTTTTACGTGGTTTTTCGTCGAAAGTTTAAGGTAAGAACCTGACCTCGTGATTACTATTTCGCCGTGTTGACGACATCAGGAGGCCAGTATGACCGTATTACATAGTGTGGATTTTTTTCCGTCTGGTAACGCGTCCGTGGCGATAGAACCCCGGCTCCCGCAGGCGGATTTTCCTGAACATCATCATGATTTTCATGAAATTGTGATTGTCGAACATGGCACGGGTATTCATGTGTTTAATGGGCAGCCCTATACCATCACCGGTGGGACTGTCTGTTTCGTACGCGATCATGATCGGCATCTGTATGAACATACCGATAATCTGTGTCTGACCAATGTGCTGTATCGCTCGCCGGATCGATTTCAGTTTCTCGCCGGGCTGAATCAGTTGCTGCCACAAGAGCAGGATGGGCAGTATCCGTCTCACTGGCGCGTTAACCACAGCGTGTTGCAGCAGGTGCGACAGCTGGTTGCACAGATGGAACACCAGGAAGGGGAAAATGATTTACCCTCGACCGCCAGTCGCGAGATCTTGTTTATGCAATTACTGCTCTTGCTGCGTAAAAGCAGTTTGCAGGAGAACCTGGAAAACAGCGCATCACGTCTCAACTTGCTTCTGGCCTGGCTGGAGGACCATTTTGCCGATGAGGTAAATTGGGATGCCGTGGCGGATCAATTTTCTCTTTCGCTGCGTACGCTACATCGGCAGCTTAAGCAGAAAACGGGACTGACGCCTCAGCGTTACCTGAACCGCCTGCGACTGATGAAAGCCCGACATCTGCTACGCCACAGCGAGGCCAGCGTTACTGACATCGCCTATCGCTGCGGATTTAGTGACAGTAACCACTTTTCGACGCTTTTTCGCCGAGAGTTTAACTGGTCACCGCGTGATATTCGCCAGGGACGGGATGGCTTTCTGCAATAACGCGAATCTTCTCAACGTATTTGTACGCCATATTGCGAATAATCAACTTCGTTCTCTGGCCGAGGTAGCCACGGTGGCGCATCAGTTAAAACTTCTCAAAGATGATTTTTTTGCCAGCGACCAGCAGGCAGTCGCTGTGGCTGACCGTTATCCGCAAGATGTCTTTGCTGAACATACACATGATTTTTGTGAGCTGGTAATTGTCTGGCGCGGTAACGGTCTGCATGTACTCAACGATCGCCCTTATCGCATTACCCGTGGCGATCTCTTTTACATTCATGCTGACGATAAACACTCCTACGCTTCCGTTAACGATCTGGTTTTGCAGAATATTATTTATTGCCCGGAGCGGCTGAAGCTGAATCTTGACTGGCAGGGGGCGATTCCGGGATTTAGCGCCAGCGCAGGGCAACCACACTGGCGCTTAGGTAGCATGGGGATGGCACAGGCGCGGCAGGTTATCGGTCAGCTTGAGCATGAAAGTAGTCAGCATGTGCCGTTTGCTAACGAAATGGCAGAGTTGCTGTTCGGGCAGTTGGTGATGTTGCTGAATCGCCATCGTTACACCAGTGATTCGTTGCCGCCAACATCCAGCGAAACGTTGCTGGATAAGCTGATTACCCGGCTGGCGGCCAGCCTGAAAAGTCCCTTTGCACTGGATAAATTTTGTGATGAGGCATCGTGCAGTGAACGCGTTTTGCGTCAGCAATTTCGCCAGCAGACTGGAATGACCATCAATCAATATCTGCGGCAGGTCAGAGTGTGTCATGCGCAATATCTTCTCCAGCATAGCCGCCTGTTAATCAGTGATATTTCAACCGAATGTGGCTTTGAAGATAGTAACTATTTTTCGGTGGTGTTTACCCGGGAAACCGGGATGACGCCCAGCCAGTGGCGTCATCTCAATTCGCAGAAAGATTAATTCGCCATGCCCATGCCGACGATGTTGGCGGCGACAATAATCACCACACAACCGAGGCTCAACACCGTTACCGGACGGCGACCTGCATTGTTCCACTCTTTCAGCACCAGCCCGACGATACCGCCGCACAATACATAGAAGCTCATATGCAGCATCCAGCTGATGTAGTCATACTGCGCCGGAATGCGGGCGTGGCCCCAGGCATAGAAAAAGAATTGCAGATACCACATCAAACCGCCCAGTGCCGAGAGTAACACGTTGTGAATGATCAGCGGTTTTGCCAGCGAAAAGTCGGCTTTTAGCGACAAATCCTTCACTTTTGCCAGACGAATGAAGCAGAAACCGAGGTTGATGATCGCGCCGCCTCCCATGATGACAACATAGCTTGGCAGAGCGACATACAGTGGATCGACGCCCAGTGCGGCAGCTGCTTCATGCATCGGTTTTGCGGCGTTCATCGCAAAGGACATCCCGGCAGAGAAAATGCCGCACATCACCGCCAGCACCAGCCCTTTTTTCAGGTTGAACTCTTCGGCTTTTATGCCCATCTTGCGCTCTTTCAACTGCCCGGCGCGAGTTACAATCCCTACGCCAATCAGCGCCACCAGAACGCCGAGCAACGTCATGCGTCCGCCTTCGGTATTAATCAGAACATCGAAATTGCCGTTGATAATTGGCGTCATCAGCGTACCGACAATCAACGTAATGCCAATGGCGATGCCAATTCCCATCGACATGCCGAGATAACGCATGGTCAGGCCGTAGTTGATATTACCGATCCCCCACATAGCGCCGAACAGAAAAACAGGCAGCAGCGTAGAGAGACTAAACGAGCTGTAATACGCCCAGAAATTCGGTAGTAACAGGGCGCTGATGGCCCACGGCAGAATAATCCACGAAACAATCCCACCGACTGACCACATGGTTTCCCATGACCATTTCTTTACTTTTTTGAACGGCGCGTAAAAACAGGCTGCACTGGCCGCGCCGATCAAATGCCAAAATATCCCCATCGTAATCGCGTTACTCATCTTCTTATCCTCATCATTTTTCGCCGCGTCACATCTCCGACGAGATGAGTGTAAAAATCGTGCTGTCGATTAACCTTTCGCCTGTTGCCGCCGTTGTCGATTTACTGGCAATCACGGCATTAAGTGGGTGATTTGCTTCACATCTCGGGCATTTTCCTGCAAAACCATACCCTTACGAAAAGTACGGCATTGATAATCATTTTCAATATCATTTAATTAACTATAATGAACCAACTGCTTACGCGGCATTAACAATCGGCCGCCCGACAATACTGGAGATGAATATGAGCTATACCCTGCCATCCCTGCCGTATGCTTACGATGCCCTGGAACCGCACTTCGATAAGCAGACCATGGAAATCCACCACACCAAACACCATCAGACCTACGTCAACAACGCCAACGCGGCGCTGGAAAGCCTGCCAGAATTTGCCAACCTGCCGGTTGAAGAGCTGATCACCAAACTGGACCAGCTGCCAGCAGACAAGAAAACCGTACTGCGCAACAACGCTGGCGGTCACGCTAACCACAGCCTGTTCTGGAAAGGTTTGAAAAAAGGCACCACCTTACAGGGTGACCTGAAAGCGGCTATCGAACGTGACTTCGGCTCCGTTGATAACTTCAAAGCAGAATTTGAGAAAGCGGCAGCTTCCCGCTTTGGTTCCGGCTGGGCATGGCTGGTGCTGAAAGGCGATAAACTGGCGGTGGTTTCTACTGCTAACCAGGACTCCCCGCTGATGGGTGAAGCTATTTCTGGCGCTTCCGGCTTCCCGATTCTGGGCCTGGATGTGTGGGAACATGCTTACTACCTGAAATTCCAGAACCGCCGTCCTGACTACATCAAAGAGTTCTGGAACGTGGTGAACTGGGACGAAGCAGCGGCACGTTTCGCGGCGAAAAAATAATCATTTGCCGCCTGCTGCAATGAGGCGTTTACGCCGCATATCAGCTTAAAAAATGAACCATCGCCAACGGCGGTGGTTTTTTTGTGATCAATTTCAAAATAAAAACAATGATCCGATAAAAATAAAACAGTGTTTCAATTGATGTGGTTTTGATCACTTTTATTGATTAAATGAATGTCTATCTTCGTTTTCATCAACACTGATGCTCCGTTGAGGAATTACGCATCAGCCCTTAAAAATATGCCGACAGGTGATGGAAATGCAGATAAAACGCTCGATTGAAAAAATCCCGGGGGGGATGATGCTCGTCCCGCTATTCCTTGGCGCACTGTGCCACACCTTCTCGCCGGGGGCGGGGAAATATTTTGGATCATTCACCAACGGGATGATTACCGGTACGGTGCCCATTCTGGCGGTGTGGTTTTTTTGCATGGGGGCGTCAATAAAATTAAGCGCGACGGGAACGGTATTGCGTAAATCCGGTACGCTGGTGGTAACAAAAATTGCCGTCGCGTGGGTGGTTGCGGCAATTGCCTCGCGCATTATTCCGGAACATGGTGTTGAAGTTGGATTCTTTGCCGGACTTTCAACGCTGGCGCTGGTGGCGGCGATGGATATGACCAACGGCGGACTTTACGCTTCCATCATGCAGCAGTACGGTACGAAAGAAGAAGCTGGGGCATTTGTGTTGATGTCATTGGAGTCCGGGCCGCTCATGACGATGATTATTCTGGGCACTGCCGGGATTGCCTCGTTTGAACCGCATGTTTTCGTCGGCGCAGTATTACCGTTCCTGGTGGGCTTTGCCCTTGGGAACCTTGACCCTGAATTACGAGAATTTTTCAGCAAAGCGGTGCAGACGCTGATTCCATTCTTTGCCTTCGCGCTGGGCAATACCATTGATTTGACTGTAATTGCCCAGACAGGTTTGCTGGGGATCCTGTTGGGTGTGGCAGTAATTATCGTGACCGGTATTCCGTTGATTATCGCCGATAAATTGATTGGCGGTGGCGATGGCACTGCCGGAATTGCCGCTTCCAGT
Source organism: Escherichia coli (assembly GCF_036503815.1). Lineage (GTDB taxonomy): Bacteria > Pseudomonadota > Gammaproteobacteria > Enterobacterales > Enterobacteriaceae > Escherichia > Escherichia coli_F. The sequence goes on along the minus strand of NZ_AP027764.1, from coordinate 4,747,547 downwards.
TCGGCAGGGGCCGCGGTAGCGACACCTGTGCTGATTGCAGAAATGGTGCCTGCGTTTAAACCGATGGCTCCGGCAGCAACTTCGCTGGTCGCGACGGCGGTCATTGTGACTTCGATTCTGGTGCCAATTCTTACCTCTATCTGGTCACGTAAAGTCAAAGCCAGAGTGGCGAAAATCGAAATTTTAGGCACGGTAAAATAAACCTGCTTCCTTAATCCCCACAGCCGGATGAACTAACGTTCGTCCGGTTTGCGATTGAGCTCCTGCCTGGATAGATACCGCGAAAACAGCACGCCTGACATAAAATAAATATGGTCTAATGGGGAAATTTCTCGTGGAGAGGGAACAGATGCGATATCCGGTTGATGTATACACAGGCAAGATTCAGGCTTATCCCGAAGGCAAACCCAGCGCAATTGCCAAAATCCAGGTTGATGGTGAGTTGATGCTGACGGAGCTGGGGCTGGAAGGTGACGAGCAGGCGGAGAAGAAGGTTCACGGCGGGCCAGACAGAGCGCTGTGTCATTATCCTCGTGAGCACTATCTCTACTGGGCGCGGGAATTTCCGGAACAGGCGGAGTTGTTTGTTGCGCCTGCGTTTGGCGAAAATCTCTCAACCGACGGTCTGACGGAAAGTAATGTTTATATTGGTGATATTTTCCGCTGGGGAGAGGCATTAATTCAGGTCAGCCAGCCACGCTCACCTTGCTATAAACTCAATTACCATTTTGATATCAGCGACATAGCGCAGTTGATGCAAAACACGGGTAAAGTGGGGTGGTTGTATAGCGTGATTGCGCCAGGGTTGGTATCTGCTGATGCGCCGCTGGAGTTGGTTTCCCGTGTCAGTGATGTGACCGTGCAGGAGGCTGCTGCTATCGCATGGCATATGCCGTTTGATGACGAGCAGTATCACCGTTTACTCTCCGCTGCCGGGTTATCGAAAAGCTGGACGCGGACGATGCAGAAACGCCGACTGAGCGGCAAAATCGAAGATTTTTCACGGCGGTTGTGGGGAAAATAACCCCCGGAGAGTAGGCCTGATAAGACGCGACTAGCGTCGCATCAGGCATCATGCTCAGATGCCGGATGCGGCGTAACGCCTTATCTGGCCTACAAATGCGGAGTTTAACTCCGCTTATACAGCGGCAGCCAAATCACCAGCCGCAAACCGCCCAGCGGGCTGTCTTCTGCCTTCACCCAACCACGGTGCTGCTGGATAGCTGTTTCGACAATCGCCAGCCCTAAGCCCGTACCGCCAGATTCACGATCGCGCGCTTCATCGGTGCGATAGAACGGACGGAAAATCTGCTCGCGATCTTCCGGGCTAACGCCAGGACCATCGTCGTCCACCGTAATGGTGATACCATCTTTATCTACCGCAAAGCCCACCTCAATCTTCGTATGGGAATAACGCAGAGCATTACGAACAATGTTTTCCAGCGCACTTTCCAGAGCGTTCGGGTTGCCATACAGAGGCCACGGCCCAGGCGGGAAGTTAACCGTAAACGACTTGCCCATTTGTTCCGCTTCGAACGCCGCGTTATCCAGCACTTCACCCCACAACTGGTTAGCTTTCAATGTCTCGCTCACCAGCGCGTTTTTTTGCTGATTACGTGACATCACCAACAGATCGTTGATCATGCTGTCCAGACGTTGCGCTTCAGTTTCAATACGCTCCAGTTCCTTGCTTTCACCGCTACGACGGCGCAGTAACGCCGTACCCAGTTGCAGGCGCGTCAGTGGCGTGCGCAGTTCGTGAGAGATATCAGAAAGCAGACGCTGCTGAGAGGTCATCATGCGCTCCAGCGCGGTGACCATCTGGTTAAAACTGGCACCGGCGGCAAGGAATTCCTGTGGCCCCGCTTCCAGTTCCGGGTGCTGGCGTAAGTTTCCCTGGGCAACTTCATCGGCCGCGTTTTTCAGCTTACGCGCCGGTTTTGCCAGACTCCAGGCCAACCACAACAGCAGCGGCGTACTGACCAACATAGTCACAATCAGCAGTAATAGCGGGCGGTCAAACAGTAAGTTAATGAAATCGGATTGAGAACTGCTGGCTGGACGAATCAGATAAAGTTGGTAATTATCTTCGCCATCACGCACGGAGAACGGACCGACCAGTTCCACGCGGCCATACTTTTTCTTTTGCGGGTGATCGGCGTTATCGGCCTGGCCAATAAAGTTACGAATGATCTGCATTTCGCTGCGTTCAGCGCCGATCACGCGGCCCTCGGTGGTCACCAATAACAAACGCTGTCCTGGCGGTGCCCACTTATCAATCGCCCGGAACAGACGCCGCCACCACATTAAATCGTTGGGCGGATCGTTCGCCAGTTCCGCTTCGACATGCTGCTCAATCATCAGCCCCTGACGCTGTTCGCTATCCAGAAGCTCGGTCATCTGGCGTGAATCGAGCTTGGGTAACATCAAAACCAACATCAACACCAGCGCCAGCGTCAGCCAGAAGATGGCGAAGATGCGCGCGGTTAAGCTGCCTATCATGAAGCAGAAACCATCAGATAGCCGCGACCACGCAAGGTTTTAAACCACGGGTGACCGTCTTTACGATCCGGCAGTTTACGACGCAGGTTGGAAATGTGCATATCGATAGCGCGGTCGAAAGGCGTCAGGCGTTTGCCCAGCACTTCCTGGCTTAAATGCTCACGGGAAACCACCTGACCCAGATGCTGTGCCAGCAAATAGAGCAGGGTAAACTCAGTGCCGGTTAACTCCAGCGTTTGCCCGTCGAAGCTGGCTTCCTGACGGCCTGGATTCAGCACTAAGGCATCAACTTCCAGTGTCGGTGAACCGTTGTCGTTGTTTTGCTGTTGCTCGCTCCAGTGCGAACGGCGCAGGATCGCGCGAATACGTGCCACCAGCTCACGATCATTAAACGGTTTCGGGAGATAGTCATCTGCGCCCAGCTCAAGGCCGAGAACGCGATCAAGTTCACTGCCGCGCGCCGTCAACATAATGACAGGCGTCTGGTGTGTCTGGCGAAGTGCTTTTAATGTGTCGATACCATTTTTCTTCGGCATCATGACATCAAGCAAAAGTAAATCAATGCTGTCGTCCAGAAGATCAAGCGCCTGCTCCCCATCGTGGGCAACAATCACGTTGAAGCCTTCCATCTCGAGCAGCTCCTTTAACAGGGAAGTCAGCTCTCGGTCATCATCAACTAACAGGATTTTATTCATTGTTTAAATACCTCCGAGGCAGAAATTACGTCATCAGACGTCGCTAATCCATGACTTTACGTTGTTTTACACCCCCTGACGCATGTTTGCAGCCTGAATCGTAAACTCTCTATCGTTGAATCGCGACAGAAAGATTTTGGGAGCAAATGATGCGCATAGTTACCGCTGCCGTCATGGCCTCAACGCTGGCAGTCAGTTCATTAAGCCACGCTGCTGAAGTCGGTTCAGGCGATAACTGGCATCCGGGTGAAGAACTTACGCAGCGCAGTACGCAGAGCCATATGTTCGACGGCATAAGTTTAACCGAACATCAGCGTCAGCAGATGCGAGATCTTATGCAACAGGCCCGGCACGAACAGCCGCCTGTTAATGTTAGCGAACTGGAGACAATGCATCGCCTTGTCACCGCAGAAAATTTTGATGAAAACGCTGTGCGCGCACAGGCAGAAAAAATGGCGAATGAGCAAATTGCTCGTCAGGTTGAGATGGCAAAAGTCCGCAACCAAATGTATCGCCTGTTAACGCCGGAGCAGCAAGCGGTTTTAAACGAGAAACATCAACAACGAATGGAGCAGTTGCGCGACGTGACGCAATGGCAAAAAAGTTCATCGTTGAAGCTATTGAGTAGTAGCAACTCACGTTCCCAGTAGTAAACCCTGTTTTCCTTGCCATAGACACCATCCCTGTCTTCCCCCACATGATGTGGGGGTTTTTTTTATCCTCAATTTGCCTACTGCTTAATGCATTGCAGATGATTTGCTTCCGTTATACTACCGTCAGTTGATAGCGGGAGTATTTATGAATCAATCTTATGGACGGCTGGTCAGTCGGGCGGCGATTGCTGCAACGGCGATGGCTTCGCTGCTATTGCTGATTAAAATTTTTGCATGGTGGTATACCGGGTCGGTGAGTATTCTCGCCGCGCTGGTGGATTCGCTGGTGGATATCGGCGCGTCGTTGACGAATTTACTGGTGGTGCGATATTCCCTGCAACCTGCCGACGATAATCACTCGTTTGGTCACGGTAAAGCTGAGTCCCTCGCGGCGCTGGCGCAAAGTATGTTTATCTCCGGTTCGGCACTATTCCTGTTTTTGACGGGTATTCAACATCTGGTATCTCCAACACCGATGACAGATCCAGGCGTCGGGGTTATCGTGACAATTGTGGCGCTAATTTGTACGATTATCCTTGTCTCGTTTCAGCGGTGGGTGGTGCGCCGGACGCAAAGCCAGGCGGTGCGGGCTGATATGCTACATTACCAGTCTGATGTTATGATGAACGGCGCAATTCTGCTGGCGCTGGGGTTGTCCTGGTACGGCTGGCATCGCGCCGATGCTCTGTTTGCATTGGGAATCGGCATCTATATTTTATATAGCGCGTTACGCATGGGATATGAGGCGGTACAGTCATTACTGGATCGCGCATTACCTGATGAGGAACGGCAAGAAATTATTGATATCGTGACTTCCTGGCCGGGTGTTAGCGGCGCTCACGATCTTCGCACGCGGCAGTCAGGGCCGACCCGCTTTATTCAGATTCATTTGGAAATGGAAGACTCTCTGCCTTTGGTTCAGGCACATACGGTGGCGGATCAGGTAGAGCAGGCTATTTTACGGCGTTTTCCGGGATCGGATGTGATTATCCATCAGGACCCCTGTTCCGTCGTACCCAGGGAGGGTAAACGGTCTATGCTTTCATAATCAGTATAAAAGAGAGCCAGACCCGCATTTTGTGTATAAAATACCGCCATTTGGCCTGACCTGAATCAATTCAGCAGGAAGTGATTGTTATACTATTTGCACATTCGTTGGATCACTTCGATGTGCAAGAAGACTTCCGGCAACAGATTTCATTTTGCATTCCAAAGTTCAGAGGTAGTCATGATTAAGAAAATCGGTGTGTTGACAAGCGGCGGTGATGCGCCAGGCATGAACGCCGCAATTCGCGGGGTTGTTCGTTCTGCGCTGACAGAAGGTCTGGAAGTAATGGGGATTTATGACGGCTATCTGGGTCTGTATGAAGACCGTATGGTACAGCTAGACCGTTACAGCGTATCTGACATGATTAACCGTGGCGGTACGTTCCTCGGTTCTGCACGCTTCCCGGAATTCCGCGACGAGAACATCCGCGCTGTGGCTATCGAAAACCTGAAAAAACGTGGTATCGACGCGCTGGTGGTTATCGGCGGTGACGGTTCCTACATGGGTGCAATGCGTCTGACCGAAATGGGCTTCCCGTGCATCGGCCTGCCGGGCACTATCGACAACGACATCAAAGGCACTGACTACACTATCGGTTTCTTCACTGCGCTGAGCACCGTTGTAGAAGCGATCGACCGTCTGCGTGACACCTCTTCTTCTCACCAGCGTATTTCCGTGGTGGAAGTGATGGGTCGTTATTGTGGCGATCTGACCCTGGCTGCGGCCATTGCCGGTGGCTGTGAATTCGTTGTAGTTCCGGAAGTTGAATTCAGCCGTGAAGACCTGGTAAACGAAATCAAAGCGGGTATCGCGAAAGGTAAAAAACACGCGATCGTGGCGATTACCGAACACATGTGTGATGTTGACGAACTGGCGCATTTCATCGAGAAAGAAACTGGTCGTGAAACCCGTGCAACTGTGTTGGGCCACATTCAGCGTGGTGGTTCTCCGGTGCCTTACGACCGTATTCTGGCTTCCCGTATGGGTGCTTACGCCATTGAACTGCTGCTGGCAGGTTACGGCGGTCGTTGTGTAGGTATCCAGAACGAACAGCTGGTTCACCACGACATCATCGACGCTATCGAAAACATGAAGCGTCCGTTCAAAGGCGACTGGCTGGACTGCGCGAAAAAACTGTATTAATGATTTCGGAAAAAGGCAGATTCCTTTAGCCTGAAACCGATGACAGAAGCAAAAATGCCTGATGCGCTTCGCTTATCAGGCCTACATGAATTCTGCAATTTATTGAATTTGCAAACTTTTGTAGGCCGTGTAAGGCGTTCGCGCCGCATATGGCATGGACAAAGCGCACTTTGTCAGCAATATGAGGCGGATTTCTTCCGCCTTTTTAATCCCCCAACATATACCCGCAAGTTATAGCCAATCTTTTTTTATTCTTTAATGTTTGGTTAACCTTCTGGCACGCTTTGCTCATCACAACACAACATAAGAGAGTCGGGCGATGAACAAGTGGGGCGTAGGGTTAACATTTTTGCTGGCGGCAACCAGCGTTATGGCAAAGGATATTCAGCTTCTTAACGTTTCATATGATCCAACGCGCGAATTGTACGAACAGTACAACAAGGCATTCAGCGCCCACTGGAAACAGCAAACTGGCGATAACGTGGTGATTCGTCAGTCACACGGTGGTTCAGGCAAACAAGCGACGTCGGTAATCAATGGTATTGAAGCTGATGTTGTCACTCTGGCTCTGGCCTATGACGTGGACGCAATTGCGGAACGCGGGCGGATTGATAAAGAGTGGATCAAACGTCTGCCGGATAACTCCGCACCGTACACTTCCACCATTGTTTTCCTGGTACGTAAGGGCAATCCGAAGCAGATCCATGACTGGAACGATCTGATTAAACCGGGTGTTTCGGTGATCACGCCTAATCCGAAAAGCTCTGGTGGCGCGCGCTGGAACTACCTGGCTGCCTGGGGCTACGCGCTGCACCACAACAACAACGATCAGGCAAAAGCGCAGGATTTTGTTCGGGCACTGTATAAAAACGTCGAAGTTCTGGATTCTGGCGCGCGCGGCTCCACTAACACTTTTGTCGAGCGCGGAATTGGCGATGTACTGATTGCCTGGGAAAACGAAGCTCTGCTGGCAGCGAATGAACTGGGGAAAGATAAATTCGAAATCGTCACGCCGAGTGAGTCTATCCTCGCAGAGCCAACCGTGTCGGTGGTCGATAAAGTGGTTGAGAAAAAAGGTACTAAAGAGGTGGCGGAAGCCTACCTGAAATATCTCTACTCGCCAGAAGGTCAGGAAATTGCCGCGAAAAACTACTACCGTCCGCGCGACGCTGAGGTAGCGAAAAAGTACGAAAATGCGTTTCCAAAATTGAAGTTATTCACCATTGATGAAGAGTTCGGCGGCTGGACGAAAGCGCAAAAAGAGCATTTTGCTAACGGCGGTACGTTCGATCAGATCAGCAAACGCTGATTTCCACAGGATAATTATCAAACCCGGTGGTTTCTCGCGACCGGGTTTTTTATTTGTCACGATTTTGCGTTACCCTTGCATCTCTTTGAGGTACAGGGAAAAAAAGATGAAAAAAGCGGGTCTTCTTTTTTTGGTGATGATAGTTATCGCCGTTGTGGCTGCTGGTATTGGTTACTGGAAATTAACCGGCGAAGAGTCGGATACATTACGTAAGATTGTCCTTGAGGAATGTTTACCCAATCAGCAGCAAAATCAAAATCCTTCGCCATGTGCGGAAGTCAAACCCAATGCCGGATATGTGGTTTTAAAAGACCTCAATGGTCCACTGCAATATCTGTTGATGCCAACGTATCGTATTAACGGTACTGAAAGCCCTTTGTTGACCGATCCTTCTACGCCTAACTTTTTTTGGTTGGCCTGGCAGGCGCGTGATTTTATGAGTAAAAAATATGGGCAGCCGGTTCCCGATCGCGCGGTTTCTTTAGCGATCAACTCTCGCACCGGGCGTACGCAAAACCATTTTCATATTCATATCTCTTGTATTCGTCCTGATGTGCGCGAACAGCTGGATAACAATCTGGCGAACATCAGCAGCCGCTGGTTGCCACTGCCAGGTGGTTTGCACGGGCATGAATACCTGGCGCGTCGGGTAACGGAAAGCGAACTGGTACAACGCAGCCCATTTATGATGCTTGCAGAAGAAGTGCCTGAAGCGCGGGAACATATGGGAAGCTACGGGCTGGCGATGGTGCGGCAGAGTGATAATTCGTTTGTGTTGCTGGCGACACAACGAAATCTACTGACGCTGAACCGTGCTTCAGCCGAGGAAATCCAGGATCATCAGTGTGAGATTTTGCGTTAAGGCGAGGAGTTAAGGAAAGTAAGTGCCGGATATGAAATCCGGCACCTGTCAGACTTAAGCCTGTTTAGCCGCTTCTGCAGCTTTAACGATCACTGCGAAAGCGTCAGCTTTCAGAGAAGCACCGCCAACCAGCGCGCCGTCGATGTCTGGCTGAGCAAACAGTTCTGCAGCGTTAGACGCGTTTACAGAGCCGCCGTACTGGATGATCACTTGTTCAGCGATGTTAGCGTCAACTTTAGCGATGTGGTCACGGATGAATTTGTGAACAGCCTGTGCCTGCGCCGGAGTTGCCGATTTGCCAGTACCGATTGCCCATACTGGTTCGTAAGCGATTACCGCACCTTCGAATGCTGCAGCACCCTGAGTTTTCAGTACCGCGTCGATCTGACGTGCACAAACTTCTTCAGTTTTGCCCGCTTCGTTTTCAGCTTCGGTTTCACCGATGCACAGAACCGGAGTCAGACCCTGCTCTTTCAGCACCGCGAATTTTTTCGCGATCAGTTCGTCAGACTCTTTGTGGTAAGTACGACGTTCAGAGTGGCCGATGATGATGTACTGTGCGCCGATGTCTTTCAGCATAGCAGCAGAGGTTTCACCGGTGAATGCGCCGGACAGGTTCAGGTCCACGTTTTGCGCACCCAGCATGATGTGGCTGCCTTCAGCTTCGCGCTTCGCCATATCGATGTACATTTCCGGTGGTGCGATTGCAACCGCACAGCCAGCAACACCTGCCAGCTCTTTACGCAGGTTAGAAACCAGCTCGTGAACCATGTGGCGGCTGCCGTTCAGTTTCCAGTTACCCATCACTAAAGGATGTCGCATTTTAATTCTCCACGCTTATAAGCGAATAAAGGAAGATGGCCGCCCCGCAGGGCAGCAGGTCTGTGAAACAGTATAGAGATTCATCGGCACAAAGGCTTTGCTTTTTGTCATTTATTCAAACCTTCAAGCGATTCAGATAGCGCCAGCTTAATCGGTTCAACAGCGAAGGTCAGCCCCTTTTCGCCGTTGTCCGCGACAACATAACGCAGTGCACCTTCGGTCTCGGTGTAATAACGTTTGTTTTTCCCCGCCGTTAGTAGCGACTGCAGTTTTTTCTGGCTTTGTGTTTTGGTCATTAATGGGGTGAGTGTGCGGATCACCGCTGCCATGTATTCCTGAGCTTTCGCTTTCGCGGCTTTTTGCTCTGGCCCCTGGATGGGTAGCCAGGTCATTTGAATGCTTTTGATTTTTAAGGTACCGCGCTCCAGCGCTGTAGAAGCATACAAGTTCTCATTAATTTTACTGGCAGCACGAGTGAGATTGGCTTTGTCGGGACTGCTGTCGATGGCACGAAATTCGTTCAGTGGCAGGCTGGGATTCTGGCTGTTAAAGTCTTCTCGAAACTGGCTGATGGAGAGATCGAAAGTAGGGGCTCCAGCCAGCAGATAAGGCGCGGTCGTTGCCGTATCTGGTGTTTGTGCATGCGCCGCTGTTGTAACGGTTAATGCAGAACATAAGAGAAAAAACAGCGTACACCCTGGCTTCATTGACAGTACCTTTTGTTATGACTGGCTCCGATTAAAACGATATCTGTCGCCCTTGTCAAAAGGGTAGAATCCTGGAAAAGACAACCATCAAGGAACTTACATGACCATACAGCAATGGTTATTTTCATTTAAAGGGCGTATTGGACGCCGTGATTTCTGGATTTGGATAGGCCTGTGGTTCGCAGGCATGCTGGTGCTTTTCTCACTGGCGGGTAAAAATTTACTCGATATTCAGACCGCGGCGTTTTGCCTTGTGTGCTTGCTTTGGCCAACAGCGGCAGTAACCGTTAAGCGCTTGCATGATCGCGGGCGTTCCGGCGCATGGGCATTTCTGATGATTGTGGCGTGGATGCTGCTGGCGGGTAACTGGGCGATTTTACCTGGTGTCTGGCAATGGGCGGTGGGGCGTTTTGTCCCGACGTTGATTCTGGTGATGATGCTTATCGATCTTGGTGCGTTTGTTGGCACACAAGGCGAAAATAAATATGGTAAAGACACTCAGGATGTGAAGTATAAAGCCGACAATAAATCAAGTAATTAACCTTTAATATATCTCTTACTGCTATTTTTTTCCGGGTTTGTTATTTCCACGTTGAAAATGACAATGCCCGGAAAATCCTTCTGATCTCTTCACCTTAAGCAATATCAAAAAAAATGGTAATCCATAAGATCATTACTTGTTTGTTCTTCCCTTAACGGCGCATTATTCTTAAGTCGTAATCGACAGAGAGGCGAATATACAGAGGTGCCCTATGAAAGATGTCGTAGATAAATGCAGTACTAAAGGATGTGCGATTGATATCGGTACGGTGATTGATAACGACAACTGTACCAGTAAGTTTTCGCGCTTTTTTGCCACCCGCGAAGAAGCAGAGTCCTTTATGACTAAACTGAAAGAGCTTGCCGCCGCTGCATCCTCTGCGGATGAAGGGGCCAGCGTGGCCTATAAGATTAAGGATCTGGAGGGGCAAGTTGAGCTTGATGCGGCCTTCACCTTCTCATGCCAGGCCGAGATGATTATTTTTGAGTTATCACTGCGTTCGTTAGCTTGATGGAGTTGCTTTAGAAGGAGTTAAACATGGCTTATAAACACATTGGCGTGGCAATTTCCGGGAATGAAGAAGATGCCTTACTGGTGAATAAAGCCCTGGAGCTCGCCAGACATAATGATGCTCACCTGACGTTAATTCATATTGATGATGGCTTAAGCGAGTTGTATCCGGGTATCTACTTCCCTGCAACAGAGGATATTCTTCAATTGTTGAAGAATAAGTCGGATAACAAGCTGTATAAACTGACGAAAAATATTCAATGGCCGAAGACAAAACTGCGTATTGAACGTGGGGAAATGCCGGAAACACTGCTGGATATTATGCAACAAGAGCAGTGCGACCTCCTTGTCTGTGGTCATCACCACTCATTTATCAACCGTTTGATGCCGGCATACCGCGGGATGATCAATAAGTTGAAAGCGGATCTGCTCATCGTGCCGTTTATCGATAAGTAACCGCTTACCAGTAATGCTCCGCTGTCATATGGCCCGGTCGACGACGTAAATGTTTCGTCATCTGCCGGGTTTCTTTTAGCAACTGTTGCGTATCGCGAACCATCTGTGGATTGCCGCACAGCATCACATGGCTGGTTTCTTTATCCATCGGCAAGCCCACCGCACTTTCCAGTTCACCACTTTCAATTAACGCCGGTATTCGCCCGGTGAGCGAACCCGCCGCCGTTTCCCGACTGACCACCGTCTGAATGCGCAGTTTCCCTTCGTAGCGTTTTTCCAGTTCTTGCATCAGTGGCAGATAACTTAAGTCGGCGGCATAACGTGCGGCGTGAACCAGAACCAGATTTTTGAAGCGATCTAAATCTTTGCCCAGTTGCAGAATTGATAAATAAGGGCCAATCGCTGTACCGGTTGCCAGCATCCACAGTGTTTCGCAGTCAGGGACCTCATCCAGCACAAAGAAGCCAGCTGCTTCGCTAACCACCTGTACTTCATCGCCCGGTTTCAGTGCCGCCAGTCGTGGGCTTAATTTTCCATCGGGGACGGTCACCAGGTAAAACTCCAGATCGGGATTATCAGGAGAGTTAACGTAGGAATAGGCACGCTGGACGCGTTCGCCGTCAATTTCAAGGCCTAGTTTGGTGAATTGCCCGGCAGTAAATGGAAGCACGGGAGCGTGAACGGTGAGACTAAACAGGGCGTCGGTCCAGTTCTGCACTTTAGTGACTTTGCCTGTTACCCAATCAGCCATGTTTTTCTCCTGTTTTGATTGACTTGCCTTATCTTCGTTCTCCGAACAAAAAAATTCCAGTCCCGAAGGACTGGAAGGCTCAATCGATCAAATCACTCAGAGAATGTGCACCTGCATTTCCGGGTCTTTACGATCCAGATAGTGGATGGATTGAATGCGACGAATGGTGCGTGATTTACCGCGGATCAGCAGTGTTTCGGTGGTGGCGATATTGCCTTTGCGGCTAATACCTTCCAGCAGATCACCTTTGGTGATGCCAGTGGCAGAAAAGATGACGTTGTCGCTGCGCGCCATATCGCCCAGACGCAACACTTTACCCGCTTCGATGCCCATCGCTTTGCAGCGCGCCAGCTCCTGCTCGCCAATGCGGCGATTTTCTTCGTTGTCGCCTTTGACGTCATGACGTGCCAGCAGACGACCATTCATGTCGCCATCTAATGCGCGGATCACCGCCGCAGAAACCACGCCTTCCGGCGCGCCACCAATACCGTACAGCACGTCAACTTCGCTGTCTGGCATACAGGTGAGAATTGAGGCTGCCACATCGCCATCCGGAATAGCAAATACGCGCACGCCGAGTTGCTGCATTTCTGCGATAACGGCATCGTGGCGCGGTTTTGCCAGAATCGTTACCGTCAGTTCGCTCAACGGTTTGCCGAGCGCCGCCGCAACATTGCGCAGGTTATCCGCCAGCGGCAGGTTCAGATCAATGGTGCCTTTGGCTCCCGGTCCGACGATCAGCTTCTCCATATACATATCTGGCGCGTTGAGGAAGCAGCCTTTATCGCCTACTGCCAGCACCGCCAGCGCGTTAGCCTGGCCCATCGCCGTCATGCGCGTGCCTTCAATCGGATCAACAGCAATATCTACCGCATCACCGCGACCGGTACCGACTTTTTCACCAATGTAGAGCATCGGTGCTTCGTCGATTTCACCTTCACCAATGACGATGGTGCCGTCAATGTTGACCTGGTTGAGCATAATACGCATGGCGTTAACCGCCGCGCCGTCCGCGGTGTTTTTATCGCCGCGTCCTAACCATTTGTAGCCAGCCAGCGCCGCAGATTCGGTGACGCGGGAAAATTCGATGGCAAGTTCTCGTCTCATAGCAAACTCTAAGCAGTAAGGAATGGCGCGAAGTGTAGCACAGGGGAAGGGCAGGATTATTGATGTGTGCGGGGGTTGCCCCCGCACGATTTCAGAGTCTACGACATGCCAGATGCGGCGTGAACGCCTTATCCGGCCTACACAAAATGGCATCGGCTCGTAGGCCTGATAAGACGCGTAAGCGTCGCATCAGGCGATCAGTATCAGGCAATTGGTTCAGATGCCTGATATTACTCGTCGTGTTCTTCCCACGCCATCGCGCGTTTGACCGCTTTTTTCCAGCCAGCGTAACGGTAATTACGCTCGGTGGTTTCGATGCCAGGACGGAACTCGCGCTCAATCACCGCTTTCTCTTGCAGCTCGTCAAGATTCTGCCAGAAGCCTACCGCCAGACCGGCAAGATAGGCCGCACCCAATGCGGTGACTTCGCGTACTTCCGGGCGTTCAACGCGCGTGCCGAGAATATCGGACTGGAACTGCATCAGGAAATTGTTCGCCACTGCGCCGCCATCCACGCGCAGGGCGTGCAGACGAATACCAGAATCGGCCTGCATCGCTTCCAGCACGTCACGCGTCTGATAAGCAATAGACTCCAGCGTCGCGCGTATAATGTGGTTAGCGTTCACTCCACGAGTCAGACCGAAAATCGCCCCGCGCGCATACGGATCCCAGTACGGCGCACCCAGCCCGGTAAACGCCGGAACCACATACACACCGTTGGTATTTTGTACTTTGGTGGCGAAATATTCGGAATCGTAGGCGTCATTAATCAGCTTCATCTCATCACGCAGCCACTGAATGGATGCGCCCGCCATAAACACCGCACCTTCCAGCGCATAGTTTACTTCGCCAGTTGGGCCACAGGCGATGGTGGTCAGCAGGCCGTTTTCTGATTTCACCGCTTTCTCGCCGGTGTTCATCAGCATAAAGCAGCCAGTGCCGTAGGTATTCTTCGCCATCCCTTCTTTCACGCACAACTGACCAAACAGCGCCGCCTGCTGGTCACCGGCGATCCCGGAGATTGGAATACGCGTGCCGCCTTTGCCGCCAATGTTAGTCTGACCGTACACTTCGGAAGAACGACGCACTTCTGGCAGCATCTCGCGCGGAATATCCAGCACTTCCAGCATTTTGTCGTCCCAGTCCAGGGTATGGATGTTGAACAACATGGTACGAGAGGCGTTGGTGTAATCGGTCACATGGACACGGCCCTGAGTCATTTTCCAGATAAGCCACGTATCCACCGTACCAAACAGCAATTCACCACGACGTGCACGCTCGCGAGAGCCTTCCACATGGTCGAGGATCCACTTCACTTTGGTGCCAGAGAAGTACGGGTCAATCACCAGACCGGTATTGCTGCGGATATAATCTTCTAAACCGTCACGTTTTAAATGCTCGCAGATTTCTGCGGTACGACGACACTGCCAGACAATAGCGTTATAGATAGGCTTGCCGGTTTCTTTTTCCCAGACAATAGTGGTTTCACGCTGATTCGTAATACCGATAGCTGCAATTTGATCGGAACTGATATCGGCTTTCGCCAGCACTTCTACCAGCGTGGAGCTTTGGGTGGCCCAGATTTCCATTGGGTCGTGTTCTACCCAGCCTGGTTTTGGGTAGATTTGCTCAAATTCGCGCTGTGACACGCTAATGATATTGGCATCGTGATCCATTACGACCGCGCGGGAGCTGGTGGTGCCCTGGTCGAGCGCAACGATATATTTTTTTTCAGTCATGTTTAATTGTCCCGTAGTCATATTACAGCGAAGCTTTTTGTTCTGAAGGAGTTGTGGTCTCCTTTTCTTCCACAACACAGATATCGCAAGGCAAATGGCGACCAATCAGTTTGCGATAGGCAAATGCACCTACAATCGCGCCAACGATAGGGCCAAAAAGCGGCACCAGGAAGTAAGGAATGTCTCTGCCGCCGGTAAAGGCGACATTGCCCCAGCCCGCCAGCCAGGCAAAGACTTTCGGACCGAAGTCACGCGCTGGGTTCATGGCAAAGCCCGTCAATGGGCCCATAGATGCGCCAATGACCGCAATCAGTAGACCAATCAGCAAGGGAGCCAAAGGGCCGCGTGGTACACCGTTGCCATCGTCCGTTAACGCCAGGATCAGCCCCATCAGAATAGCGGTAATCACCATCTCAACTGCGAAAGCCTGCACAAAATTGATATGAGGATTAGGGTAAGTAGAGAAAGTGCCAGCCAGATCAACACTTTCAACGCTGCCGCGAACAATGTGATGAGTCTGCTCGAAGTCGAAAAATAAATTGTAGTAAAGCCCGTAAACTAAAGCCGCAGCGCAGAAAGCGCCGGCAACTTGTGAAACGATAAAAGGAATAACTTTGCGCTTGTCGAAACAGGCAAACAGCCACAATGCAATGGTAACAGCGGGGTTAAGATGCGCGCCGGAAACCCCTGCGGTCAGGTAGATGGCCATTGCCACCCCCAGTCCCCAAATGACACTGATTTCCCACTGACCAAAAGACGCACCAGCGACTTTTAGTGCTGCAACGCAACCCACACCGAAAAAAATCAACAACCCGGTACCGAGGAATTCAGCAATGCACTGGCCTTTCAAGGTTGATGTTTGACTCATAATCGGATCCTGAAGAGTTAATGTTTGTTGTATGCGTGAAAGTCACGGACCTCCACGATGCTTGTAGGCATGCTGTAAACTTATCGTTAACGAGCAAAAACGAGAAATATCGAACTTAAAATGTGTGTGCTTCGTCATAAAATGAGCGTTATCGCGCCATTTATTCCATCTGATTGTACATGATGCATGTTTGTTAGATCATTCGCGCAACAAATTTATTAACATTTTCGATTTGCGTGGATTATGTCTCCAGGAGAAGGATGAAAAGTGTGGCAAACCGTAATCTGCAAGGCGTGCCGCTGGACAGCGATGGCGCGGCTTCATACAATCGGAGCTAACTAAAGTGCGCTCGTATTTATTAAGGCGTCACCGGTAATCGGGACGAGGATTTTTATCCATCAACGCCTTGCAATTCAGGAGAGGTATGACAATGTCATTAGAAGTGTTTGAGAAACTGGAAGCAAAAGTACAGCAGGCGATTGATACCATCACTCTGTTGCAGATGGAAATCGAAGAGCTGAAAGAAAAAAACAACTCACTGTCGCAGGAAGTTCAAAATGCCCAGCATCAGCGCGAAGAGCTGGAGCGTGAGAACAACCATCTGAAAGAACAGCAGAACGGCTGGCAGGAACGTCTGCAGGCCCTGCTGGGTCGCATGGAAGAGGTTTAATCTCTTCCACGCAGAGGCGCCGCAAGGCGCCTTATTTTTTACTTCACTGCATTTTTAGCGGAAAGCATAATCTCCATCGCCTGTTGGCGATATTTATCTGCCGTATCTGGCGCCATTAATGCAATGATCCCCACAGCCCTGGGGGTGTCTTCAAGATAAACACTGATGGTTCTTTTCTGCTGACCATCAAAATTTATCAACACATCCTGATACTTACAGGTGAAATGTTTGGCATTACAATCATGAAACTGGAAGGCTTCCTCATTGTATTGATCCTTGAGATTGTCTCGCTGCTTCTTCTTTAACGCTTCCAGCGGGTCATCGGCGCTACGTCCTGCGGGCAGGCGGAAAGCAGAAATGAAGACGCTATTATCCTCACTTCTTATATCAATGGTTTTATTAGTACTAATGGAAACCGTATTCCAGTGTCGGTTCGGGATAGTCACGGTTATCGCAGCATTCTCAAAGGTATATTGCCACGGGGTAAACATACGAAACGTATTGCCGACTTTGGATAAAAGCAGGATTCCCAATACCCAACAGCACCCGCGAGTAAAACTGGCGAAGTTACGTTTTTTTTTAATAAATGCGCACAGAATACCTGACACAAGCACGGGAAGTAACAACGGCCCCAGAAATACTGAACCGATATACTCGCCAACCATGCCAGGATCTCCAGACAGTAGGTTGCTGTGCTGAAGATGACTAAGAAAAGTAGTTATTATCCATAGTATTAATAAGATAACGTATCTCATATCAATCCCTTATTATATAATACGTTCGCTACTAACGATGATTCATATCCCTATTCCCAGAATAGTTAATTTACCATATAGCATTAATTTTTAATGCTGCATATTTTTATGAAATGATTTATCGATAATTAATTTATATTGTCAGATGTGAACTATTGATATTTAAAATGAATTAAATAAAAACAAACGATAGTCTTTATGAATATTTTGCATATAAAAAAGGGGAATTTAATTCCCCTTTTAACGCATGGCAGGTACTTATTCAATATCCAGCGGATCTTCTGAAAGAATAATCCCGGTATTGTCGGCATAAAGATGGTCACCGGAGAAGAAGGTGACGCCGCCAAAATTAACGCGGACATCGCTTTCGCCAATGCCTTCGCCAGCGGCACCGACTGGAATTGCTGCCATCGCCTGGATGCCGATATCCAGCTCTTCCAGGTCATCTACCTGACGCACCGCGCCGTAAATGACCAGGCCTTCCCATTCATTTTGTACTGCCAGACGCGCCAGCTCAGCATCGACCAGTGCGCGACGAACAGAACCACCGCCATCAACGACGAGAACACGACCACGGCCATTCTGTTCGAGCAGATCGTACAGCAACCCGTTGTCCTCGAAACATTTTACCGTGATTATTTGTCCGCCAAACGACGCCCGTCCGCCAAAGTTGGAGAACAGCGGTTCCACGACGTTAACATCTTCTTGATAGATGTCACAAAGCTCGGAAGTATCGTATTTCATAGGCTTAACATTCAGTTGCTGCGAGAATTTTCAGTATATCGCGCTATGTGAGCTGTTGGCAAAATCATCAATTATTAATTGATATTTGTCAGTTATGCTGCCCACTGGCTTAGGAATATCCCTAAAACAAACAGCAGGTTAGTCAGTAACGCTCCCTTGACAGTGCGTTCCAGCATCGGTCGCATCGCCACCGGGTCCATTTCCCGCATCACATAACGGGCTTGCTTCACCAGTAATGGTGCCGCCAGCAGGAACAGCCAGCCCCACAGGCTATGCAGTGAAAAGAGATTAAACAGCGCCAGACACACCAGAGAGCCCATCAGCAGGCAGGCATGGTAACGACGCGCGTTCACTTCACCTAAGCGCACTACCAGCGTGTTTTTGCCATTCTCGCGGTCGCTATTGATATCACGCAGGTTATTAATGTTCAGAACCGCTGTTGCCAGCAGGCCACAGGCGGTCGCCGGAAGGATCAACGCCGGAATCAACGTATGAGCCTGTAAATACCAGCTGCCCATGACGCTTAACCAGCCAAAGAAAACCAGTACGGAAATATCACCCAGACCGATATAACCATAAGGACGATTGCCCACGGTGTAGGTGATAGCGGCAATGATCGACAACCCGCCAAGAATCAGGAAGCCGACAAAATCGGCCAGCGTATGGCACGCCACTGCAACCAGTGCCAGCCCGGAGAGACAGATGAGCACGACGGTAATAATGAGCGCCCGTTTCATCTCTTGCTGGGTAATGACCCCTTTTTGCATGCCACGTAGCGGGCCAATGCGGTCAGGTTTATCGCTGCCTTTTACTGCATCGCCGTAATCATTAGCGAGGTTAGAGAGAATTTGAAGCAGTCCGGCGGTAATCAGTGCCAGCAGGGCGACCAGCGGATCGAAGTGACCTTGCCACCATGCCAGCGCCGTCCCGACGATAATTGCAGCAAAGGCGAGGGGGAGGGTTTTAGGTCGTAAACTTTCCAGCCACGCCTGAGTTCGGCTAATTTGTTGTTCAGTCATAATACGCGCCAATAAAAATGGGGCCTTTCAGCCCCATCAAACAATGATGAAAATGATTGAACGCGATTATAGGATAAAACGGCTCAGATCTTCATCTGCCACCAACGCATCCAGATGTTTGCTCACATAATCTGCGTCAATAGTGATGGTTTGACCGCTTAAATCGCTGGCGTCGTAGGAAATCTCTTCCATTAAACGCTCCAGAACAGTATGTAAACGACGAGCACCGATGTTTTCGGTAGATTCGTTCACCTGCCATGCTGCTTCCGCGATCCGCTTAATACCGGAGTCGGTGAACTCGATATTTACGCCTTCAGTCGCCATCAATGCTTTGTACTGCACGGTGATAGAGGCATTCGGTTCGGTCAGAATACGCTCGAAGTCGCTGGTGGTCAGTGCCTGCAGTTCAACGCGGATTGGCAGACGACCTTGCAGTTCCGGGATCAGGTCAGACGGTTTCGCAATCTGGAACGCGCCAGAAGCGATAAACAGAATGTGGTCAGTTTTGACCATCCCGTGTTTGGTGGAAACGGTGCAACCTTCTACCAGCGGCAGCAGGTCACGCTGAACACCTTCACGAGAAACATCCGGACCGGAAGACTCGCCGCGCTTACAGATTTTGTCGATTTCGTCGATAAACACGATCCCGTGCTGTTCAACGGCGTCGATAGCGTCTTGCTTCAGCTCTTCCGGATTCACCAGTTTCGCCGCTTCTTCTTCAATCAGCAGCTTCATGGCGTCTTTGATTTTCAGCTTACGCGCTTTTTGTTTCTGACCACCCAGGTTCTGGAACATGGACTGCAGCTGGCTGGTCATCTCTTCCATTCCCGGAGGCGCCATAATTTCAACGCCCATCGGTGCTGCGGCAAGATCGATCTCGATTTCTTTGTCATCGAGCTGGCCTTCACGCAGTTTTTTGCGGAATGCCTGACGAGCAGCGGACGGTTCCTGCTGTTGTTCGGTCTGTCCCCAGTTGTTTTTAGCCGGTGGGATCAGCACGTCGAGAATACGTTCTTCTGCCAGTTCTTCAGCGCGATAACGGTTTTTCTCAATAGCCTGGACGCGTACCATTTTCACGGCGGCATCGGTCAGATCGCGGATAATAGAATCCACTTCCTTACCTACATAGCCCACTTCGGTGAATTTGGTCGCTTCAACTTTGATGAACGGCGCATTCGCCAGCTTAGCCAGACGACGAGCGATTTCAGTTTTACCGACACCGGTCGGGCCGATCATCAGGATATTTTTCGGGGTCACTTCATGGCGCAGCTCTTCGTTAAGCTGCATGCGACGCCAGCGGTTACGCAGTGCAATCGCCACGGAACGCTTGGCGTTATCCTGGCCGATGATGTGCTTATCCAGTTCGCTGACGATTTCGCGTGGGGTCATTTCAGACATGGGAGATCCTTACGCTTTGTAGCTTAATTCTTCGATGGTGTGGAAATGGTTGGTATAGATGCAAATGTCGCCTGCAATATCCAACGCCTTTTCAGCAATTTCACGGGCGCTTAGTTCAGTGTTTTCTAACAGCGCGCGCGCCGCAGCCTGGGCGTAAGGGCCGCCGGAGCCGATAGCAATAAGATCGTTTTCTGGCTGCACCACGTCACCGTTACCGGTGATGATAAGCGATGCAGTTTCATCCGCGACTGCCAGCAGTGCTTCAAGTTTGCGTAACATGCGATCGGTACGCCAGTCTTTTGCCAGCTCAACGGCGGCTTTGACCAGATGGCCCTGATGCATTTCCAGTTTACGTTCAAACAGTTCGAACAGCGTAAAAGCATCCGCAGTACCGCCCGCAAAGCCCGCGATGACTTTGTCGTTGTACAGACGGCGGACCTTTTTCACGTTACCTTTCATTACGGTATTGCCCAACGTGGCCTGACCATCACCAGCGATGACCACATGGCCGTTACGGCGTACGCTTACTATAGTTGTCACGAGCTGACCCCTTGGTTACGAATACAGAGTACAAACCCCGTACAAAAGTACGGGGCATAATGCAATTATAGATGGGGGGGATTTTGAGGGTTTCAACCCCCGGTAGCGAGTCGAATACAGTTTGTATGACCCGCCATCTTCAGGCGATTCAGGGTGCCGTCGGCATTTTCTTTCCCTTTAATCGGGCCAATCACCACACGATTCCAGCCATTGTTGGTGGTAATTTTCGAGTCAAAGCCTTCGAACGCCAGCTGAGCTCGTACCGTCTCTGCCTGTTCCGCGCCTCGGAACGAACCGCACTGTACCATCCAGCGCCGCTCGTCTTTTTTCTCCGCCGTCGGTTTTGGCGCGTCAGCGGCCCGGCTAACAGGCGCGACTTGCTGTGACTTCGGCTGCGCCGCGGCAGTGTGTGCTGGCGTTTGCAGGAGATCCTGGTACGGCTGCTGAGCCGCCTGGCGAGTCTGCTGCGTCTGGCGCGGTGGTTGCTGCGCTTGCGCGGTACGCGGTTGTTGATATGCCTGCTCAGCCTGACGCTGCTGCTGTTGAGCCGCCTGAATCTGACGCTGTTGTGCCTGACGTTGAAGCGTTTGCTGACGCTGTTCCGGCGTCTGTTCATTCCATGGGACTTCAACCAGTTGCGTTGGTTGCTGGCGCATATCAGCCTGCATTTGTTCAAGAAGCTGACGTTGTTCTGGTGTCAGTTGCTCCGGCGTTTTCACTTCACCACCGGCAGAAGGTTCTGTTGGTGCACGCACACCCGGCTGGCGACTTTCCAGCTCTTTAATGTAGCGCCAGCGTTCTTCTGGTTTCGGTGGTAATCCGTTTCCGGTCACTTTCTGGCTTTGCAGCGTCTCGGACTCTTCTTTCTTGTGATGCGTAATGAAGTACAGACCACCGATAAAGGTCACAAGAACGGCGGCAGCAATAGCGACCATTGCGGGAGAAACCGCAGGCAGATTTCGTTGCTTTTTCCGTGAGGTGCTTTTTTTTCGCCGCGAAGGTGCCGGTTGGCTGCGGCGTACATAATCTCGTTGTGCCACTATCGTTTCGCTGTATTTATTCGTTCGTCAGCCCGCCATGTTACTTAAGCGGCGGGCCTTTGACCAGTCACGGCAGTCTTAAAGGTTTACTTTAAGGTAACGCGCGTGTTGATCCCCGGATGATAAGTTCGCAGTCCATTAAACGAGAGCCACTGCCAACGTGTTGCCCCTGCATTTGATCAAGCAATAACAGCATAGCTTCCCGACCGATTTCGTAACGCGGCTGCGCGATGGTTGTCAGCGGCGGATCACAAAATTGCGTCAGGTCGATGTTATCAAAACCGATTATGGACAGATCATCCGGGACTTTCAGCCCCTGGCGTTTTGCCTGAGAAAGTGCGCCGAGCGCCATTACATCGCTATGGCAGAAGACAGCAGTAGGCGGTTGCGGAAGAGCAAGCAGCTGTTGCATCGCGTTGCTTCCGGCTTCAAAGGAGAAGTCGCCCCGGGCGATGTATTGCGGATCAACCATAATGCCGCAGCGACGCAGCGCCTGAACGTAGCCTTGCAGGCGGTAGTGACACAGCGGCATCTCTTCGGGACCGGCTATACAGCCAATCCGTTTATGACCTTGCTCATATAAATAATTTACTGCATCAAATGCCGCGGTCAGATTGTCGATATGAACTGTAGGCAGCTCCAGTTCCGGCGCAAATTCGTTCGCCATCACCATCGGCGGCAGATTACGCTGTTCCTCAATGCTGGCATCAAACGGCAGCCTTGAACCCAGCAGCAACATGCCATCAATTTGCTTGGTGATGATCAAATCGATAAAGGTTTTTTCCTGCTGATTTTGATGCGCACAGTCGCCAATCAGCACCAGATATCCGTGATTTGCCGCCGTAACTTCGATACCGCGAATAATTTCGCTAAAGAAGGGATCGCAGATATCCGGGACAATCACCAGAATGGTGCGGGATTCATTACGTTTGACGTTGCGCCCCATAGGCTGCGGCAAATAACCTACTTCCCGGGCCGCTTTTTCAACCCGATTACGGGTGGCCTGGGAGACTTTATCGGGATTCATTAATGCTCGGGAGACGGTCGCTGTAGAGACTTTTGCCTTCAGGGCAACGTCTTTCATGGTCGCGGCAGTTTCCTGCTTCTTCGCTTTCACACTCACTCCTCGCCCGGCACGGCAGGCGTACTACTTCCATGTTTACTTCACATCGGCAACATTTTTAGCAGATAGCGCGTGAAAACGGTTACAGAATTTTCATGAAAAGTGTGATGAATATTGAATTTTTCGATCCGCCTCGCATCGTTTGCGCATTAGCCCTCGATGGGATCGACATCCAGCACCCATTTCACCTTACGGGAATCCGGTATTGTATTGATGAGCGCCAGCGTACCATTGATGATGTGCTGTAAGCGCACGCGGGAAGGGTGCTGCAACAAAATTTGCCAGCGCCAGCGACCGCCACGTTTCGGAGCCAGCGCCGGAACTGGGCCGAGAACCCACAGTTTGTCGTCCGCCAGTGGGCTGGAGAGGATGAGATTACGCAGTTGTTGCAGGAACAATGGCGCGTGCTGATTGTTATGATCTTCCGCACGCACAATCACATGGCTGGTCCACGGCGGCAGTTGCATCATGCGTCGTTCAGCCAGCGCCTGTTCGGCAAAGGCGTCGTAGCCTTTATAGAGCAATGTTTGCAACAGAGGATGTTCCGGATGGTGCGTTTGCAGCACCACTTCACCCTGTTTACCCGCACGCCCGGCACGACCGGCGACCTGGGTGTAAAGCTGGGCGAAACGCTCTGCCGAGCGAAAATCCGCAGAAAACAGCGCGCCGTCTACGTCCAGTAATGCCACCAGCGTCACATCCGGAAAGTGGTGACCTTTCGCCAGCATTTGCGTGCCGATCAAAATCCTCGCACCGCCGCGATGTACTTCCGCCAGTTGTTGTTCAAGCGCCCCTTTGCGGCTGGTGGTATCGCGGTCGATACGAGAAATGGGTACACCAGGGAACATTGGCGCGAGCGTCTGTTCAAGCTGTTCGGTGCCCAGCCCCACGGGTACCAGGTGCGTGGAGCCGCAGGAAGGGCACTGGCGCGGCACCGGGCGTTGGCTGTCACAGTGGTGACAGCGCAGATGGTGCTGCGCCTGATGCAGCGTGTAGTAATGATCGCAGCGCGGACATTCGGCGATCCAGCCGCAGTCATGGCACAGCAGGGCAGGTGCAAAACCCCGGCGATTAAGAAAGAGGATAACCTGGTTGTCGGCCTGTAAATGCTGGCGCATACGGGTGATTAACGCCGGAGCCAGACCAGCCTGCACCTTCTGACCTTTTAAATCCAGCACGTGTTGAATTGCCGGACGCGCATTCCCTGCCCGACGGGTCAGGCGTAGCAGGCGGTATTTTTTCTGCTGGACGTTGCATAACGTTTCCAGCGCGGGCGTTGCGGAGCCAAGAATAATTGGGATTTGCTCGCTGTGCGCGCGATACACCGCCAGGTCGCGGGCATGATAGCGCCAGCCTTCCTGCTGTTTGTAGGAACTGTCGTGCTCTTCATCAATGACAATCACACCGAGATTTTTAAACGGCGTAAACAGCGCGGAGCGGGTGCCGATCACAATCGCCGCCTCACCATTTTTCGCTTTCAACCACGCCGAAAGACGCTCGCTGTCGTTCAGGCCGGAATGCAGAACTTCCACTGGCGCATTAAACCGCTCACGAAAACGGGCAATAGTTTGCGGTGTCAGGCCGATTTCCGGCACCATCACCAGCGCCTGTTTGCCCTGAGCGAGCACGTTTTCCAGCACGCTTAAATAGACTTCCGTTTTACCGGAACCGGTAACACCCGCCAGCAGCCAGGCAGAAAAAGTATCTGCCGCGCTATGAATTGCGCCAACGGCGGTGGCCTGTTCGGTATTCAATCGCAACCGTTCACCAGAAACGGCATAGTTCGTGCGCCAGTCGCTAAACTCTGGTGTTTCACTTGCTAAATCACACAGACCTTTTTTGCGCAGCGCCTGCAACGCGGCATCATTAAATTCGAGCGTGGCAACCTGATCACGCCAGATTTTGCCTTGCCGTAACGCTGCCAGCGCCTGTTGTTGCTTGGGTGAGCGTTTCAGGCTGTTCAGATCCACCGCCTGACCTTGTTCAGTGGCAAACCAATACCACATCGGCGCGTTCGCCGCAGGCCGCCCCTGGCGCAGTAAAATCGGCAAGGCATGAAACAGCACATCGCCAATCGGATGATGATAGTAATCCGCCGCCCATAGCAGTAATCGCCAGACGGAGTGAGTAAATACCGGCTCAACGTCCAGCACTTCTACTACCGCTTTCAACTCGTTAAGCGGCAGCTCGCTGACGTCGCTAACTGACACCACAACCCCGATACGCTCCTGCTGTTTGCCAAACGGCACGCGCACGCGACACCCGGCTTTAACCGTCATGCCTTCTGGCAGCAGATAGTCAAAGGTACGAGGAAGCGGAACGGGCAAGGCAACGTGGGCAACGGGCATAGCATCATCCTGACTTGAAATTCGGTGGGTTAGTATACACATTGCCGTAGAAGAGTGCGGATCAGTTTGCATACGCTGGTTAATTTCTGTATGATTTCGCGCCTTCGTACGAAATGATCGTATTGAAGCTATACTTTTAACATCGCGTGGTGTCTGGCGTTAGGGCTGGAAGAGCGACGCGGCCTTAAACCGAGGTTTTCCCATGAAAAAAGATATTCACCCGAAATACGAAGAAATTACTGCTAGCTGCTCTTGCGGTAACGTAATGAAAATCCGCTCCACCGTTGGTCATGATCTGAACCTCGACGTGTGCAGCAAGTGCCACCCGTTCTTCACTGGCAAACAGCGTGATGTTGCTACCGGTGGCCGTGTTGACCGCTTCAACAAGCGTTTCAACATCCCGGGCAGCAAATAAGACCGGATTTCCGAAAAAAGCGCCGCACGGCGCTTTTTTTGTGTCTGAATTTTGGTCGTATTACCACGAAAACAGCGGCCATTCTTTGGCGACTGTGGTGAGTTGTGGCGCATCGAAAACGGCTTGTGGCGAGACCACCGTTTCCTCAAGCGGAATATTTTTCCCGTAACGTTCTTTGAGCTTCGCCTGAACCAGCGGGTTGCTGAGATCGAACTCTTTCAGTTTTTGCTGTTCACCCACGCGCATTCCCAGTGCGTTCTGGTAAACCTTCCACACTACTTCCGAACAGTACTGGCGATCATCACTCCACGAGAAGCTGAAATCGTACGGTTTGCCGAGATAACGTTTTGCCGTTTGCGCCAGTTTTTGCTGTTGTTCAACGCTCAGTCCGCCTTCAACGCGGCGAACAACGTATTTGCCCTTTTCACCATGGGCGATCCACTGCTTGAGCGGGGTGTATTTCACCGGGCCGACCGCTTCAAAAACGTAGGGCTTTTTGTTACGCATCACCAGCATACCGGTGTGGCTGTAATCGGAATGGGTCGCCAGTTGGATTGCTTTACTTTGCGATGAGCGAGAGATCTGAAAGATGATGTCGCCAGTTTCCGGCTGCCAGGCAAGGGCAGGCACAGAAACCAGCATGCTGAGGATCAGTAGCCTGTATTTCATAGTTAAACGTCCATGTATGAAAAAAGCGGCTGGTTAACTCCGCGCCGCTCTTTTCCGCTTTAGTATTCCCACGTTTCCGGGTTAATCCCCATTTCACGCATGATCTCTTTTGCCGCTTCCGGGATTTCGTCGCTGCGCTCTTTACGCAGGTCGGCATCATCCGGCAGAGGTTGCCCGGTAAAGGCATGCAGAAACGCTTCGCACAGCAGCTCGCTGTTGGTAGCGTGACGCAGGTTGTTCACCTGACGACGCGTGCGTTCATCGGTGAGGATTTTTAACACCTTAAGAGGAATGGAAACCGTAATCTTTTTGACTTGTTCACTCTTCTTGCCGTGCTCAGCGTATGGGCTGATATATTCGCCGCTCCATTCAGCCATGAGATACTTAATCCTCTTCGTCAATAAATTGAGACCAGACCACACAATTTATGTGGGTACTGACCGTAAACCCGCATAGTTTACCGTACAGGCGTTACCGTGACATCGTGTAATGCACCTGTCGGCGTGATAATGCATATAATTTTAACGGCTATTTGGGATTTGCTCAATCTATACGCAAAGAAGTTTAGATGTCCAGATGTATTGACGTCCATTAACACAATGTTTACTCTGGTGCCTGACATTTCACCGACCAAGCCCAGGGAACTTCATCACATGACGCGTAAACAGGCCACCATTGCAGTGCGTAGCGGGTTAAATGACGACGAACAGTATGGTTGCGTTGTCCCTCCCATCCATCTTTCCAGCACCTATAACTTTACCGGATTTAATGAACCGCGCGCGCATGATTACTCGCGTCGCGGCAACCCAACGCGCGATGTGGTTCAGCGTGCGCTGGCTGAACTGGAAGGCGGTGCTGGTGCAGTGCTGACTAATACCGGCATGTCTGCCATCCACCTGGTAACGACCGTCTTTTTGAAACCTGGCGATTTGCTGGTTGCGCCGCACGACTGCTACGGCGGCAGCTATCGCCTGTTCGACAGCCTGGCGAAACGCGGCTGTTATCGCGTGCTGTTTGTTGATCAAGGCGATGAACAAGCATTACGGGCAGCGCTGGCAGAAAAACCCAAACTGGTACTGGTAGAAAGCCCAAGTAATCCATTGTTACGCGTCGTGGATATTGCGAAAATCTGCCATCTGGCAAGGGAAGTCGGGGCGGTGAGCGTGGTGGATAACACCTTCTTAAGCCCGGCATTACAAAATCCGCTGGCATTAGGTGCCGATCTGGTGTTGCATTCATGCACGAAATATCTGAACGGTCACTCAGATGTAGTGGCTGGCGTGGTGATTGCTAAAGACCCGGACGTTGTCACCGAACTGGCCTGGTGGGCAAACAATATTGGCGTGACGGGCGGCGCGTTTGACAGTTATTTGTTGCTGCGCGGTTTGCGAACGCTGGTGCCGCGTATGGAGCTGGCCCAGCGCAACGCGCAGGCGATTGTGAAATATCTGCAAACCCAGCCGTTGGTGAAAAAACTGTATCACCCGTCGCTGCCGGAAAATCAAGGGCATGAAATTGCTGCGCGCCAGCAAAAAGGCTTTGGCGCAATGTTGAGTTTTGAACTGGATGGCGATGAGCAGACGCTGCGTCGTTTCCTGGGCGGGTTGTCGTTGTTTACGCTGGCGGAATCATTAGGGGGAGTGGAAAGTTTAATCTCTCACGCCGCAACCATGACACATGCAGGCATGGCACCAGAAGCGCGTGCTGCCGCCGGGATCTCCGAGACGCTGCTGCGTATCTCCACCGGTATTGAAGATGGCGAAGATTTAATTGCCGACCTGGAAAATGGCTTCCGGGCTGCAAACAAGGGGTAAAAATGAGTGTGATTGCGCAGGCAGGGGCGAAAGGTCGTCAACTGCATAAATTTGGTGGCAGTAGTCTGGCTGATGTGAAGTGTTATTTGCGTGTCGCGGGCATTATGGCGGAGTACTCTCAGCCTGACGATATGATGGTGGTTTCCGCCGCCGGTAGCACCACTAACCAGTTGATTAACTGGTTGAAACTAAGCCAGACCGATCGTCTCTCTGCGCATCAGGTTCAACAAACGCTGCGTCGCTATCAGTGCGATCTGATTAGCGGCCTGCTACCCGCTGAAGAAGCCGATAGCCTCATTAGCGCTTTTGTCAGCGATCTGGAACGCCTGGCGGCGCTGCTCGACAGCGGTATTAACGATGCGGTGTATGCGGAAGTGGTGGGCCACGGTGAAGTGTGGTCGGCGCGCCTGATGTCTGCGGTACTTAATCAACAAGGGCTGCCAGCGGCCTGGCTTGATGCCCGCGAGTTTTTACGCGCTGAACGCGCCGCGCAGCCGCAGGTTGATGAAGGGCTTTCTTACCCGTTGCTGCAACAGCTACTGGTACAACATCCGGGCAAACGTCTGGTGGTGACCGGGTTTATCAGCCGTAACAACGCCGGTGAAACGGTGCTGCTGGGGCGTAACGGTTCCGACTATTCCGCGACACAAATCGGTGCGCTGGCGGGAGTTTCCCGCGTAACCATCTGGAGCGACGTCGCCGGGGTATATAGCGCCGACCCGCGTAAAGTGAAAGACGCCTGCCTGCTGCCGTTGCTGCGTCTGGATGAAGCCAGCGAACTGGCGCGTCTGGCGGCCCCCGTTCTTCACGCCCGTACTTTACAGCCAGTTTCTGGCAGCGAAATCGACCTGCAGCTGCGCTGTAGCTACACGCCGGATCAAGGTTCCACGCGCATTGAACGCGTGCTGGCCTCAGGTACTGGCGCGCGTATTGTCACCAGCCACGATGATGTCTGTTTGATTGAGTTTCAGGTGCCCGCCAGTCAGGATTTTAAACTGGCGCATAAAGAGATCGACCAAATCCTGAAACGTGCTCAGGTGCGCCCACTGGCAGTTGGCGTGCATAACGATCGCCAGTTGCTGCAATTTTGCTACACCTCGGAAGTGGCCGACAGTGCGCTGAAAATCCTCGACGAAGCGGGATTACCCGGCGAACTGCGCCTGCGTCAGGGGCTGGCGCTGGTGGCGATGGTTGGTGCAGGCGTCACCCGTAACCCGCTGCATTGCCACCGCTTCTGGCAGCAACTGAAAGGCCAGCCGGTCGAGTTTACCTGGCAGTCCGATGACGGCATCAGCCTGGTGGCAGTACTGCGCACCGGGCCGACCGAAAGCCTGATTCAGGGGCTGCATCAGTCCGTCTTCCGCGCAGAAAAACGCATCGGCCTGGTATTGTTCGGTAAGGGCAATATCGGTTCCCGCTGGCTGGAACTGTTCGCCCGTGAGCAGAGCACGCTCTCGGCGCGCACCGGCTTTGAATTTGTGCTGGCAGGCGTGGTGGACAGCCGCCGTAGCCTGTTGAGCTATGACGGGCTGGACGCCAGCCGCGCGCTAGCCTTCTTTAATGATGAAGCCGTCGAGCAGGATGAAGAGTCGCTATTCCTGTGGATGCGTGCCCATCCGTATGATGATTTAGTGGTGCTGGACGTTACCGCCAGTCAGCAACTGGCCGATCAATACCTCGATTTCGCCAGCCACGGTTTCCACGTCATCAGTGCCAACAAACTGGCGGGAGCGAGCGACAGCAATAAATATCGCCAGATCCACGACGCGTTCGAAAAAACCGGGCGTCACTGGCTATACAACGCCACCGTCGGCGCAGGTTTGCCGATCAACCATACCGTGCGCGATCTGATCGACAGCGGCGACACTATTTTGTCGATCAGCGGGATCTTCTCCGGCACACTCTCCTGGCTGTTCCTGCAATTCGACGGTAGCGTGCCGTTTACCGAGCTGGTGGATCAGGCGTGGCAGCAGGGCTTAACTGAACCTGACCCGCGTGATGACCTCTCCGGCAAAGACGTGATGCGCAAGCTGGTGATTCTGGCGCGTGAAGCGGGTTACAACATTGAACCGGACCAGGTGCGTGTTGAATCACTGGTGCCAACCCATTGCGAAGGTGGAAGCATCGACCATTTCTTTGAAAATGGCGATGAACTTAATGAGCAGATGGTACAACGGTTGGAAGCGGCCCGTGAAATGGGGCTGGTGTTGCGCTACGTGGCGCGTTTCGATGCCAACGGCAAAGCGCGAGTAGGCGTGGAAGCGGTGCGAGAAGACCATCCGCTGGCATCACTACTACCGTGCGATAACGTCTTTGCCATCGAAAGCCGCTGGTATCGCGACAACCCGCTGGTGATCCGCGGGCCAGGTGCAGGGCGCGACGTCACCGCCGGGGCGATTCAGTCGGATATTAACCGTCTGGCGCAGTTGTTGTAATCCTGAGCCAGAGAAAGCAGTATTTGCGTAACGCGCCCTGCTGAAAGCGGGGTGCTGTGAGTAAATACGGCTTGTTTATGTAGCCAGTGGATAAAATGTCTGCTGGTTGCTAAAGAGAGCATTTCTGCTTTGCTACTCTTTCCGCCCGTTAATGCACATACCATTTTACGATTTTTTCCCTGTACCCAGAGTTGCCACTGATTTTTCCACCAGCCGTGATAAGTTGTTCCCTGAAAGCACCAGGGCGTATTATCGGTACTGTCAGCGATTTCCTCTTCAATAAACCAGATTTCACCTTGCTGTTGGCGAAACAGATCAGCCCAGGCCGTAATAATCGCACCTCTTAAAAAACACTCGTGTGAAATTACATGCGTTTTTACCGTAGGGAAGAGAATATTCAGTACCCTGAAATGCCCGTGCGCCGAGATAACCGGACGCAGAATAGCGCCTTTAGCATTGCGCTTGAGCGCTGCGCTGCCATACTGAATTTCATCAAACTGACTGCGGCGTAGAAATTGTGCTTCGCGCATATCAACGCGTTGTACAATATTATTGTCGTGTAACTCTGATTCTGCATTTCCTCTGTATCGATAATGCAGACTTTCTCCAGCCTGATGCAGCGTGTAATTAGTAGAAAGATGAAGAATATTACCGCGAAGAGCATCAAAACTCATTAAAACATACAATTTTTGCCCGCCGCTGGCTCCCTGAAATGGCACCAGAAGAGCAACCGTTTCGATTATTTCGGGAGGCGTTATTTCTTTCTGATATTGTTTGGGTGTCCAGACTTTTTTGCAGTTACGACATTGAATGCGTTGCGATCCCTGTGGATTGTGACCATAACAAATCGTCTCTGTGCCATAACATACCGGGCAAAAATGGCCTTTCTCAGTTGCAAAAGTAGATAAGTGAACTGACAGCCAGTCACGAAATTGTTGCTCGTCAAACAACGGCGGGTAACTGCCACATGCCCGACAGTGCAATGCCGGATAACCCAGTCGATAGTCGGGCCAGCTGTAATCTTTAGATGTTGGCTGCCCTAAATTACGGCAACCAAACGACTTGCAGGCATTAATCGTAAACAGAGTCGACATATATCACCAACGATTTCACAAGGTCGTTGATTTTGTCCGGCGACGCTCCCCTGTGGATGTGATTTCTCTCACATAAATAACTCTTTCAGAACGTAATGTAGCAATCCTTTATCTCACTGGAAGGGATTGTTTATGAAAATTAAAATGCTTGCTGCGGGTATCGCATTAACACTGCCGTTTTGGGCCTGCGCCAAAGATGTCACCATTATTTATACCAACGACCTCCATGCACATGTAGAGCCTTATAAAGTGCCGTGGATTGCTGACGGTAAACGGGATATTGGCGGCTGGGCAAATATCACTACGCTTGTTAAACAAGAAAAAGCTAAAAACAAAGCGACCTGGTTTTTTGATGCGGGTGACTATTTTACCGGGCCGTATATCAGCAGCCTGACTAAAGGCAAGGCGATTATCGATATTATGAATACCATGCCATTCGATGCGGTCACTATAGGTAATCATGAATTTGATCACGGCTGGGACAATACGTTATTACAGTTGAGTCAGGCAAAATTCCCGATTGTGCAGGGTAATGTTTTTTATCAGAACAGCAGTAAATCATTCTGGGATAAGCCCTATACCATCATTGAAAAAGACGGCGTGAAAATTGGCGTGATTGGTTTGCACGGTGTATTTGCCTTTAATGATACGGTATCTGCGGCAACGCGAGTGGGTATTGAGGCGCGTGATGAAATTAAATGGCTACAACGTTATATCGATGAACTCAAAGGCAAGGTTGATTTGACCGTTGCGCTGATTCACGAAGGTGTTCCGGCCCGCCAGTCCAGTATGGGGGGCACAGATGTGCGCCGCGCACTGGATAAAGATATTCAGACGGCAAGTCAGGTGAAAGGGCTGGATATTTTGATCACCGGGCATGCACATGTGGGTACGCCGGAACCGATTAAAGTCGGCAATACGTTAATCCTCTCCACTGACAGCGGCGGGATTGATGTGGGTAAACTGGTTCTCGACTACAAAGAGAAGCCGCACACTTTTACGGTGAAAAACTTCGAGCTTAAAACCCTTTACGCCGACGAGTGGAAGCCCGATCCGCAAACAAAACAGGTGATTGATAGTTGGAATAAAAAGCTGGATGAAGTCGTGCAGCAAACGGTGGCGCAATCGCCGGTTGAACTAAAACGTGCCTATGGTGAATCAGCTTCTCTCGGGAACCTGGCGGCAGACGCTTTGCTGGCAGCGGCGGGTAAAAATACCCAGTTGGCGTTAACCAACTCTGGTGGGATTCGCAATGAGATCCCGGCGGGTGCAATTACGATGGGTGGCGTCATCAGTACCTTCCCGTTCCCCAACGAACTGGTGACGATGGAACTCACGGGTAAACAATTACGCAGTTTGATGGAACACGGCGCAAGTTTAAGTAATGGCGTTTTACAGGTATCGAAAGGCCTGGAAATGAAGTACGACAGCAGCAAGCCGGTTGGTCAGCGGGTTATCTCGCTGACGCTGAATGGCAAACCGATTGAAGATGCGACGGTTTACCACATTGCTACTCAGAGTTTCCTTGCTGATGGTGGAGATGGTTTTACCGCGTTTACCGAGGGTAAAGCGCGCAATACGACGGGCGGTTATTACGTTTATCACGCGGTGGTTGATTACTTTAAAGCGGGTAATACCATCACGGATGAACAGATCAACGGTATGCGCGTGAAAGATATTAAATAAAAGTACGCACTGAGTTGACTCTACTGTTTGTTACCAGTTGATTTCGCAGATTCTGTATTCGGCCTACACGAGAGCGCAGGCCGAATCAGATGCTTTAGCATCACCATCCGGTGGCAGGGCGTTGTTTTTCGAATGAGAACAGGTGCCGTTGTGTTGCCTGTATATCAGTCAAAACGAGTGAGGTTGATTGCGCTATAAAGAAATCTCTTTATTACCTCTAATTAAGATG
This sequence comes from Escherichia coli, assembly GCF_036503815.1. Lineage (GTDB taxonomy): Bacteria > Pseudomonadota > Gammaproteobacteria > Enterobacterales > Enterobacteriaceae > Escherichia > Escherichia coli_F. Next base: position 4,713,855 of record NZ_AP027764.1, on the reverse strand, counting down.
AGTTTTTTTCATCTTCCCTGATTTTTCCTCACCATCATTGGTCATTTTTCGGTTGACGCCCTTCAGCTTTTCCTTCATCTTTACATCTGGACGTCTAAACGGATAGATGTGCACAACACAACATATAACTACAAGCGATTGATGAGGTAAGGTATGAGCTTTTTTCACGCCAGCCAGCGGGATGCCCTGAATCAGAGTCTGGCAGAAGTCCAGGGGCAGATTAACGTTTCGTTCGAGTTTTTCCCGCCGCGTACCAGTGAAATGGAGCAGACCCTGTGGAACTCCATCGATCGCCTTAGCAGTCTGAAACCGAAGTTTGTATCGGTGACCTATGGCGCGAACTCCGGCGAGCGCGACCGTACGCACAGCATTATTAAAGGCATTAAAGATCGCACTGGTCTGGAAGCGGCGCCGCATCTTACTTGCATTGATGCGACGCCCGACGAGCTGCGCACCATTGCACGCGACTACTGGAATAACGGTATTCGTCATATCGTGGCGCTGCGTGGCGACCTGCCGCCGGGAAGCGGTAAGCCGGAAATGTATGCTTCTGACCTGGTGACGCTGTTAAAAGAAGTGGCAGATTTCGATATCTCCGTGGCGGCGTATCCGGAAGTACATCCGGAAGCGAAAAGCGCTCAGGCGGATTTGCTCAACCTGAAACGCAAAGTCGATGCCGGAGCCAACCGCGCGATTACTCAGTTCTTCTTTGATGTCGAAAGCTACCTGCGTTTTCGTGACCGCTGCGTATCGGCGGGTATTGATGTGGAAATTATTCCGGGAATTTTGCCGGTATCTAACTTTAAACAGGCGAAGAAATTCGCTGACATGACCAACGTGCGTATTCCGGCGTGGATGGCGCAAATGTTTGACGGGCTGGACGACGACGCTGAAACCCGCAAGCTGGTGGGCGCGAATATTGCCATGGATATGGTGAAGATTTTAAGCCGTGAAGGAGTGAAAGATTTCCACTTCTATACGCTTAACCGCGCTGAAATGAGTTATGCGATTTGCCATACGCTGGGTGTTCGTCCTGGTTTATAAATAGTGTGCCTTTTGTGAAAATCACACTGTGATCACAAATTTTAAACAGAGCACAAAATGCTGCCTCGAAATGCGAGTGAGAAAATAAGGTAGTCAGCCTTGTTTTCTCCCTCATTTCTTGAAGAATACGAAGCTAAAACCTTTTTTATAAAGCATTTGTCCGAAATCGGACATAATCAAAAAGTCTTAATTACGATCAATTTGATCTACATCTCTTTAACCAACAATATGTAAGATCTCAACTATCGCATCCGTGGATTAATTCAATTATAACTTCTCTCTAACGCTGTGTATCGTAACGGTAACACTGTAGAGGGGAGCACATTGATGAGCACGTCAGACGATATCCATAACACGACAGCCACTGGCAAATGCCCGTTCCATCAGGGCGGTCACGACCAGAGCGCGGGTGGGGGCACAACCACGCGCGACTGGTGGCCAAATCAACTCCGTGTTGACCTGTTAAACCAACATTCTAATCGTTCTAACCCGCTGGGTGAGGACTTTGACTACCGCAAAGAATTCAGCAAATTAGATTACTACGGCCTGAAAAAAGATCTGAAAGCCCTGCTGACAGAATCTCAACCGTGGTGGCCCGCCGACTGGGGCAGCTACGCCGGTCTGTTTATTCGTATGGCCTGGCACGGTGCGGGTACTTACCGTTCCATCGACGGACGCGGCGGCGCGGGTCGTGGTCAGCAACGTTTTGCACCGCTGAATTCATGGCCGGATAACGTCAGCCTCGATAAAGCGCGTCGTCTGTTGTGGCCAATCAAACAGAAATATGGTCAGAAAATCTCCTGGGCAGACCTGTTTATCCTCGCGGGTAACGTGGCGCTGGAAAACTCAGGCTTCCGTACCTTCGGTTTTGGTGCTGGTCGTGAAGACGTCTGGGAACCGGATCTGGACGTTAACTGGGGTGATGAAAAAGCCTGGCTGACTCACCGTCATCCGGAAGCACTGGCGAAAGCACCGCTGGGCGCAACCGAGATGGGCCTGATTTACGTTAACCCGGAAGGCCCGGATCACAGCGGCGAACCGCTTTCTGCGGCAGCAGCTATCCGCGCGACCTTCGGCAACATGGGCATGAACGACGAAGAAACCGTGGCGCTGATTGCGGGTGGTCATACGTTGGGTAAAACCCACGGTGCCGGTCCGACATCAAACGTAGGTCCTGATCCAGAAGCTGCACCGATTGAAGAACAAGGTTTAGGCTGGTCGAGCACTTACGGCAGCGGCGTTGGCGCAGATGCCATCACCTCTGGTCTGGAAGTGGTCTGGACCCAGACACCGACCCAGTGGAGCAACTATTTCTTCGAGAACCTGTTCAAATATGAGTGGGTACAGACTCGCAGCCCGGCTGGCGCAATCCAGTTCGAAGCGGTAGACGCACCGGAAATTATCCCGGATCCGTTTGATCCGTCGAAGAAACGTAAACCGACAATGCTGGTGACTGACCTGACGCTGCGTTTTGATCCGGAGTTCGAGAAGATCTCTCGTCGCTTCCTCAACGATCCGCAGGCGTTCAACGAAGCTTTTGCCCGTGCCTGGTTCAAACTGACGCACAGGGATATGGGGCCGAAATCTCGTTACATCGGACCGGAAGTACCGAAAGAAGATCTGATCTGGCAAGATCCGCTGCCGCAGCCGATCTACAACCCGACCGAGCAGGATATTATCGATCTGAAATTCGCGATTGCGGATTCTGGTCTGTCTGTTAGTGAGCTGGTGTCGGTGGCCTGGGCGTCTGCTTCAACCTTCCGTGGTGGCGACAAACGTGGTGGTGCCAACGGTGCGCGTCTGGCATTAATGCCGCAGCGCGACTGGGATGTGAACGCCGCAGCCGTTCGTGCTCTGCCAGTTCTGGAGAAAATTCAGAAAGAGTCTGGCAAAGCTTCGCTGGCGGATATCATTGTGCTGGCTGGTGTGGTTGGCGTAGAGAAAGCCGCAAGCGCCGCAGGTTTGAGCATTCATGTCCCGTTTGCGCCGGGTCGCGTTGATGCGCGTCAGGATCAAACTGACATTGAAATGTTTGAGCTGTTGGAGCCGATTGCTGACGGTTTCCGTAACTACCGCGCTCGTCTGGATGTTTCCACCACTGAGTCACTGCTGATTGATAAAGCCCAGCAACTGACGCTGACCGCGCCGGAAATGACCGCGCTGGTGGGCGGGATGCGTGTACTGGGTGCCAACTTCGATGGCAGCAAAAATGGCGTCTTCACTGACCGCGTTGGTGTATTGAGCAATGACTTCTTCGTGAACTTGCTGGATATGCGTTACGAGTGGAAAGCGACCGACGAATCGAAAGAGCTGTTCGAAGGTCGTGACCGTGAAACCGGCGAAGTGAAATACACGGCCAGCCGTGCGGATCTGATCTTTGGTTCTAACTCAGTCCTGCGTGCGGTGGCGGAAGTTTATGCCAGCAGTGATGCTCACGAGAAATTTGTTAAAGACTTCGTGGCGGCATGGGTGAAAGTGATGAACCTCGACCGTTTCGACCTGCTGTAATCTGACCTTCTTCAGCGACTGTCTGTCTGGCAGTCGCTGAAGTTTTTTTACCGGCGTATAGTGTCCACAGGAAAACTACACACTGGATCTCTCATGTCTGCCGCAGGAAAGAGCAACCCACTGGCAATCAGTGGCCTGGTTGTGCTCACACTTATCTGGAGTTATAGCTGGATCTTCATGAAGCAAGTCACCAGCTACATCGGTGCCTTCGACTTTACCGCTTTACGCTGCATTTTCGGCGCTCTCGTTTTATTCATCGTCCTTTTATTACGTGGTCGCGGAATGCGCCCGACGCCCTTTAAATACACCTTAGCCATTGCCCTGTTACAAACCTGCGGGATGGTTGGCCTGGCGCAGTGGGCGCTGGTGAGCGGCGGAGCGGGGAAGGTGGCGATCCTGAGCTATACCATGCCATTCTGGGTGGTGATTTTCGCCGCGTTGTTTCTCGGTGAACGCCTGCGACGCGGGCAATATTTGGCGATTCTGATTGCCGCTTTCGGCTTATTTTTGGTGTTGCAGCCGTGGCAACTCAATTTCTCTTCGATGAAAAGCGCCATGCTGGCGATCCTCTCCGGTGTCAGTTGGGGGGCGAGTGCCATTGTCGCTAAACGCCTTTACGCCCGTCATCCGCGCGTAGATTTATTGTCGTTAACATCCTGGCAGATGTTGTATGCGGCGCTGGTGATGAGTGCGGTCGCTTTACTGGTGCCGCAACGTGAAATTGACTGGCAACCCACCGTGTTCTGGGCGCTGGCCTACAGTGCGATTCTGGCGACAGCGCTGGCCTGGAGCTTATGGCTGTTTGTATTGAAAAACTTACCCGCCAGTATCGCCAGCCTAAGCACGTTAGCAGTTCCTGTTTGCGGCGTACTCTTTTCCTGGTGGCTGCTCGGTGAAAATCCGGGGGCCGTTGAAGGTAGCGGCATTGTGCTGATTGTGCTGGCACTGGCGCTGGTGAGCCGTAAGAAAAAAGAAACCGTCAGCGTAAAAAGGATCTGAATTTTTTACAGGTGGGGCGAGCGCTCATTTAGCAAAATACCGATAGTGCCCCACCATCTGCCAACTAAACAGCACGTCTTCTTCCTGCGCGCCTGCGCCAATGTTATGTATCACCAGCGGCGTACCGTCGCGGGCGAAGCCATCTGAAACCACCCCAATATGTGCCAGCCCATTATCTAATCGCCAGGAGACAATATCGCCCGCTTGGTAGTCACTGGCGTTTTTGCTGGTGGGGCGCGTTTTATCGTGGCGGGTAAACCAGGTTTCCAGATTAGGCACCCGACGGTGATCGATGTTGCTGTCCGGGCGCTTTAACTTCCACTTTTGCGGATAATCGGCAAAATTCTTCGCCATATCTTCGTGCACCAGTTTTTGCAAATCGACCTTCTGGCTGCGCAGGGCGCGGATCACCACATCGGAACATACACCGCGTTCTTGTGGGACATCACCGCCAGGATAAGTAAGCTGCACATACGCCGGATCGTAAAATAGCGTGCTGCCAATTTGCTGTCTGGCACCGTCTGCGATGGCAAGATTGGTGTTGGCCTGGATTTGTACCACGGTTGGTGGAACAGCGGGAGATTTTAAGGAGTAACTGGTAAATACCGTCAGAAGACTGAACAACGCCAGTGAAGCTTTCATCTGTTTCGTCCGTGAAAAAATATTCACAGATTCGACCTTCCGGGCTAACGATTGTTCTGTGGAGAAAATGTCCAGAAGCGGATAAAAACTCCCGAACAACGTGGGAGTATCAGATTAATGGCACAGAGTGCCGGATGCGGCGTGAACGCCTTGTCAGACATAAAAAACACGTAAATTCAATGCATTGCATATATTTCGTAGGCCTGATAAGCGTAGCGCATCAGGCAATTTTGCGTTCAAACTCCCGGACAAGCCGGGAGTTTGGCATAGATTATTCCCACTCTTGCAGGAAACGCTGACCGTACTGGTCGGCTACCAGCAGTGCGGCGTAAACCTGATCTGGCGTCGCGCCGCCAGGCATGTTGTGGATGGTTTCACCTTCTGCACATGCCGCTTCTGCCACAATCCGCATTTTCGCCGGGACATCTTCTTTAATATCCAGTTGAGCGAGGGTTATTGGCAAACCTACCGCATGGCTAAGTGCAGCTACGGTTTCGATTTCTTCCACCGGCGCATTTTCCAGAACCAGCTGCGTCAGCGTACCGAATGCCACTTTTTCACCATGATAATAGTGATGGGCATCAGGGATTGCAGTCAGGCCGTTATGCACCGCGTGCGCCGCCGCCAGCCCACCGCTTTCAAAGCCAACGCCGCTCAAATAGGTGTTCGCTTCAATCACGCGTTCCAGTGCTGGAGTTACTACATGCTGTTCGGCGGCAAGCATCGCTTTTTCGCCTTCTTCCAGCAGCGTGTTGTAGCACAGTTCAGCCAGCGCCAGCGCTGCCTGAGTACACTTACCGCCCGCCATTGTGGTCGCACCGCTACGAGAGCAAGCACGCGCTTCAAACCAGGTCGCCAGCGCATCGCCGATACCCGCCGCTAACAGACGTGCAGGTGCGCCCGCGACGATTTTGGTGTCGACAATGACCATATTCGGGTTATTTGGCAACAGCAAATAGCGGTCAAACTCACCATCATCGGTGTAGATAACAGACAGCGCGCTGCACGGTGCGTCGGTAGAGGCAATAGTCGGTGCGATCGCTACCGGAACACCCATGAAATGTGCCAGCGCTTTGGCAGTATCGAGGGTTTTTCCGCCACCGATACCGAGAATTGCGCCACACTGCGCAGTCTCCGCGATGCCACGCAGACGGTCGATCTCATTTTGCGAACATTCACCGCCAAACGGCGCAATTTCTACTACCAGTCCAGCATCTTTAAAGCTTTTCTCGACAGTGGATTGAGCAAAACCTAAAACAAATTTGTCACCCACCACTAACCAGCGTTCTGCCAGCGGCTTCAGGTACTCGCCCAGACGATTAATGACATCTGCGCCCTGGATGTATTTACCCGGTGATTGAATAATGCGGTCCATAATTGCTCCTTTAGAGATGAGTAGTGCCAAATGCGGCATTCCAGTCGTGCTCAAACTTCTCTATAGCCGACTCTACCGCAGGAGTGTTGAGCATTTGTTGCGCTACATCTAAGGGTAGGGTGATGGACTCACATCCTGCCAGCAAACAATCCAGCGCCTGACGCGGTGTTTTAAAGCTGGCAGCCAGCACCATGCTTTCTGGCGCGTGCATTTCCAACAGCGCTTGCAGCTCCTGAACCGTACGAATGCCGTCACCGCCCTGGGCGTCGACGCGGTTAACATACGGAGCAACATATTTTGCCCCTGCCAGCGCGGCTAATAACCCTTGTGCGGCGCTATATACAGCGGTGCCAAGTGTAGTAATACCCTCTTTTTTCAGCATCTTAATGGCAGCCAGACCTTCGGAAGTCACCGGGATTTTCACCACGATGCCCGGAATGGCGTCGCGCAGGCGCTTCGCTTCTTCCACCATCCCCTGCGCGTCACGACTCATGGTCTGAGCAAACAAAATACCCTCATCACCAATCGCTTTTTGCAAACGCGGCAGCACTTCCCAGATGGACTCCTTGCTGGCCGCGATAATGCTCGGGTTAGTTGTTACCCCGGCAATCGGGAATATGCGTGCCAGACGTTCGACTTCTGCGACGTTAGCGGTGTCCAGATACAGTTCCATGATGTTTCCTTTTACAGTTCCAGTTCATGTTGCAGCAGGCTGGCGATAGCGTCGGCAGAGGCGGCGTTAACCAGCGCGTTACGGAATTCTTCGTGCATGATGCGGCGAGCGAGGCGCGAGAAAATGCGCATATGCTGATCGCCGGCAGCGTGTTTGTTAAGGGTTAACATAATGATGAATTGTGCTTCATCATCGCCCCAGCGCACTGGCGCTTGCAGACGCGCCACGCTGATGGTGGACTGCTCAATGTGTTCTGATTTGCTGTGTGGAATGGCAAAACTAAAGCCCAGACCGGTAGAGAAAACGGCCTCGCGCGCCCACAAGTCGGCTTCCAGTTTACGCGGATAGCGGCAGCGGCCCGCCAGCAGCAGGTTATCGGTCATGCCTTTGAGCACTTCTTCTTTGCTGCGCCAGTCGCTTTCCAGCGTGATGCACTCGGCGGTGACCAACGGTGCGTCCTGTTGCGTCATGCGGAATTGTGCCAGCAGGTGTTCCACTTCCAGCGAAGTACGGCAGGCCATTGCCTGGTTGAGTAACTGGCGGCATTCGCGGCTATCAAGTTGCGCCATCCGCGCTTTCGCCGCCGGAATTGACGGTGCACTCATGCTCAACTCATCCAGCCCTAAACCGACCAGCAACGGCAGCACGGAACCTTTCGCCCCAAGTTCACCGCACAGACCAATCCATTTGCCCTGGCGATGCACTGCCTGCACGGCGTAATCAAGCGCCCGCAAGAATGCCGGATTCAGGCTGTTGTAGTGACGAGTTACCTTAGCGTTATCGCGATCCACTGCCAGCAGATATTGCGTCAGATCATTACTACCAATACTAAAGAAATCAATCTCTTCACAGCATTGATCGATGATGAACATTACTGACGGCACTTCAAGCATGATACCGAGCTGGATCTTTTCATCAAACGGAATGTGTTCGTTACGCAGCTGCTGTTTAGCTTCTGCCAGTTTTTCTTTCACCCATAAGATCTCTTCCATTGAAGAGATCATCGGGATCATGATTTTCAGGCTACCATGAGCGGAGGCGCGCAGGATCGATCGTAGCTGCGTGGTAAATAACGACGCGTACTCTTCATAAATACGCACGGCGCGATAACCGAGGAACGGGTTTGCCTCTGCGGGAATATTCAGATAATCAACGGGTTTGTCACCGCCAATATCCATAGTGCGCACAATAATGCTGCGTCCGTTGGCGGACTCCAGCGCCTGACAAAAAATGTTGTACAGCTCGCTTTCGCCCGGTGCACTGGTGCGATCCATATAGAGCATTTCAGTGCGGAACAAACCAACGCCTTCCGCACCATTGCCGAATGCGGCCTGCGCTTCGACGGAGTGAGCGATGTTAGCGGCAATTTCAATGCGGATACCGTCAGCGGTACGGGCTTGTTGGGTCAGCCAGACACGCTGTTGCTCACGAAGGGCGTTCTGTACGCGGGCTTCTTGCTGATAATAACGGGCTACGGCTTCTCCAGGCTCAACCACAATCGCCCCAGCGTTGCCGTCGATATAAATCGTTTGATGCTGCCACGGAGTAAGGGCATCAATATCCACACCAACCAGCGTCGGAATGTTGAACGAACGGGCAAGGATCACCGTGTGTGAGGTGGTGCCGCCGCTTTTGAGCAACAATCCTTTGAGGTGATTTTTATCCAGTTCGAGGAACTGGCTAGGGGTCAGTTCATCCGCCATACAAATGGCGGGCTGCGTTAGCTTGCCCGGTGCCGGAAAGCGTTTCTCGCCGTAGATTTGCTGGAGTAACTGGAAGCAGACATCGCGCACATCCAGCGCGCGTTCTTGCAGGTAGCTGCTGCTGGAACGAGCGAACTCTTCGCAGAAGTGATTTGCACTGGTAACAATTGCTTCGGCGCAGCTTAATCCCTCGCTCACGCCAGCCAGTAAGTGCTGACGTAGAGAGGTATCGCTCGCTAATGATCGGTGAGCTTCCAGAATCGCGCTGGTAGCACCGTCGCTATCCAGCAGACGAAACTCAATGTTTTTCAGTACCAGCGTCAGGCCGTTTTCCAGCGCGGATTGCTCGGCGTCAACGCCGTTGGTTGCGGGGAGGTTACCCAGCGCGTTGAGATCTAAAGAAGAGATTGGCGTCAGAATGCCGCCTGCGCTACCACTGCATACGGTGCGGGCGCGGATAATACGCGGATTCAGGTTGGTTAATGAAACCGGCAGCGGCTCCAGTTCGTCAGATTTTACTTCCGCCAGCGGCGCGTCGCAGTGGGGAAATTCATCGCGCAGCCATTGGCTTAAACGCTGATGCGCTTCCTGTTCATCGGCCCCGGAAATTAGTAACTGGCAACTATCGCCCACCAGCGTATCGGTGCCAATCAGCGCAAGGGCGCTTTTGGCGTTGCCCTTGCGGTCAGTGCGCAGGTTATGCCACTCAATTTGTGATGAAAAAGTATTACACAGCGTTTCAACGTGGCTTGCCGGACGCGCATGTACGCCGTTAGGTAGCTCACAAATAAATTCCACAATCAGGGCCATTGCCTCTCTCCCGGTACGGTTTTCTGTTTACAGGATAAGAGCGCACGGCAACGGCCTGCCATGTGACAAATCTGCCAAAATCTGGACAAATGTAATGTAACCGTCAATTTGCGACGCGTCTCACAAGACGCCGTTCTGCGGCATGCTTCCGGGTTATCGCAAGTTATGAGGCGGATCGCATTTTTGTACTGATATTACAAAAGTCCAGTAAATGGCCTTTTTATCCACTGTTTGCTCCGCCTGCGATTGCCTATTGTTTCCTTCATCAAAAATATGGACATGGGCTTTCACAAGCCCGGGAGCAGCTTATGAATGAGTTGGTGCAGATCCTGAAAAATACCCGTCAGCATTTAATGACGGGCGTTTCACACATGATTCCCTTCGTGGTATCGGGCGGTATTTTGCTGGCGGTTTCCGTCATGTTGTATGGCAAAGGCGCAGTGCCGGATGCCGTAGCCGATCCGAATCTAAAAAAACTGTTTGATATCGGCGTTGCGGGGTTGACGCTGATGGTGCCTTTCCTCGCAGCGTACATCGGTTATTCCATTGCAGAACGTTCTGCGCTGGCTCCGTGCGCCATCGGTGCCTGGGTTGGTAACAGCTTTGGCGCGGGCTTCTTTGGTGCGCTGATCGCAGGGATTATCGGCGGCATCGTGGTGCATTATCTGAAGAAAATTCCGGTGCATAAAGTTCTGCGCTCGGTGATGCCAATCTTCATCATTCCGATCGTCGGCACACTGATTACCGCTGGTGTCATGATGTGGGGACTGGGCGAGCCGGTGGGTGCGTTGACCAACAGCCTGACTCAGTGGCTACAGGGGATGCAGCAGGGCAGCATTGTTATGCTGGCGGTGATCATGGGGCTGATGCTGGCGTTCGATATGGGCGGTCCGGTTAACAAAGTGGCCTATGCCTTCATGCTGATTTGCGTTGCTCAGGGTGTTTATACCGTGGTGGCTATTGCCGCTGTTGGGATTTGTGTTCCACCGTTGGGCATGGGGCTGGCGACGCTGATTGGTCGTAAAAATTTCTCTGCAGAAGAGCGCGAAACCGGCAAAGCGGCGCTGGTGATGGGGTGCGTTGGTGTTACTGAAGGGGCGATTCCTTTCGCCGCTGCCGATCCGCTGCGTGTCATTCCTTCCATCATGGTCGGTTCAGTTTGTGGTGCAGTAACTGCGGCGCTGGTCGGTGCGCAGTGCTATGCAGGCTGGGGTGGTCTGATTGTGCTGCCGGTGGTTGAAGGCAAGCTGGGTTATATCGCAGTAGTGACAGCAGTTTGTGTGAACGTGCTGAAAAGTCTGGCGCGTAAAAATGGGCCTTCGACTGATGAGAAGGAAGACGACCTGGATCTGGATTTTGAAATTAATTAATTGAGGAACGAGCCATGACGAAAATTATTGCAGTAACCGCATGTCCATCTGGTGTTGCCCATACTTATATGGCGGCAGAGGCGCTTGAAAGCGCTGCGAAAGCGAAAGGTTGGGAAGTGAAAGTAGAAACTCAGGGCTCGATTGGTCTGGAAAATGAACTGACTGCGGAAGACGTGGCGAGCGCCGATATGGTGATTCTGACCAAAGATATCGGCATCAAGTTTGAAGAGCGTTTTGCTGGCAAGACCATTGTGCGCGTCAACATCAGCGACGCGGTAAAACGCGCTGATGCCATTATGAGCAAAATTGAAGCTCACCTGGCGCAAACCGCTTAAGTTCTTATCCCGCCCGTAAGGGCGGGTTCGCTTTCCCACAGGAGTTCCTCATGACGAATCGTATCTCTCGCCTTAAAACTGCACTGTTTGCTAATACCCGTGAAATCTCGCTGGAGCGGGCGCTGCTTTATACCGCCAGCCATCGGCAAACCGAAGGCGAACCAGTGATATTGCGCCGGGCGAAAGCAACAGCGTATATCCTTGAACATGTTGAAATTTCGATTCGTGATGAAGAACTGATTGCTGGTAACCGTACCGTAAAACCGCGCGCCGGGATTATGTCGCCGGAAATGGACCCTTACTGGCTGCTGAAAGAGCTGGATCAATTTCCGACGCGACCGCAGGACCGCTTTGCCATTAGTGAAGAAGATAAACGTATCTACCGCGAAGAGCTGTTCCCATACTGGGAAAAACGTTCGATGAAAGATTTCATCAACGGGCAGATGACGGATGAAGTAAAAGTCGCGACCAGCACGCAGATTTTCAGTATCAACCAGACAGATAAAGGCCAGGGGCACATCATTATTGATTACCCGCGCCTGCTGAATCACGGGCTGGGTGAGCTGGTGGCGCAGATGCAGCAACATTGCCAGCAACAGCCGGAGAATCACTTTTATCAGGCTGCGCTGTTATTGCTCGAAGCCTCGCAGAAACACATTTTGCGTTACGCCGAACTGGCGGAAACGATGGCGGCAAACTGCACTGATGCCCAGCGTCGCGAAGAACTGCTGACTATCGCGGAGATCTCCCGCCATAACGCCGAACATAAGCCACAGACATTCTGGCAGGCGTGCCAGTTGTTCTGGTACATGAACATCATTCTGCAATACGAATCCAACGCCAGCTCGCTGTCTTTAGGGCGCTTCGACCAGTATATGTTGCCGTTCTATCAGGCATCATTAACCCAGGGCGAAGATCCGGCGTTCCTGAAAGAACTGCTCGAATCTTTATGGGTGAAGTGCAACGACATCGTGCTGTTACGCTCCACCAGCAGCGCGCGCTATTTTGCAGGTTTCCCGACCGGCTATACCGCCCTGCTCGGTGGGTTAACCGAAAACGGACGTAGCGCGGTGAACGTGCTTTCGTTCCTTTGCCTCGATGCCTATCAAAGCGTGCAATTACCACAACCGAACCTGGGTGTGCGCACTAACGCCTTGATCGACACGCCGTTCCTGATGAAAACCGCAGAAACCATTCGCCTCGGCACGGGTATTCCGCAAATCTTCAACGATGAAGTGGTGGTGCCAGCGTTCCTCAATCGTGGCGTTTCGCTGGAAGATGCGCGCGATTATTCCGTAGTGGGTTGCGTGGAGTTATCTATTCCTGGCAGAACCTATGGTCTGCATGACATCGCGATGTTTAACCTGCTGAAAGTGATGGAAATCTGCCTGCATGAAAATGAAGGTAATGCCACGCTGAGTTATGAAGGTTTGCTGGAACAGATCCGCGCCAAGATCAGCCACTACATCACCCTGATGGTTGAAGGCAGCAATATTTGTGATATCGGTCACCGTGACTGGGCTCCTGTACCGCTGCTCTCGTCGTTTATCAGCGATTGTCTGGAAAAAGGCCGCGATATTACCGATGGCGGCGCGCGTTATAACTTCTCCGGCGTACAGGGGATCGGTATCGCCAACCTGAGCGATTCTCTCCATGCGTTGAAAGGGATGGTTTTTGAGCAACAGCGTTTAAGTTTTGACGAATTGCTGTCGGTATTAAAAGCCAACTTCGCAACGCCAGAAGGCGAAAAAGTCCGCGCTCGCTTAATTAACCGCTTTGAGAAATACGGTAACGATATCGACGAGGTGGATAACATTAGCGCCGAACTCCTGCGTCATTACTGCAAAGAAGTGGAAAAATACCAGAACCCGCGCGGCGGCTACTTCACGCCAGGATCGTATACCGTTTCTGCTCATGTCCCGTTGGGAGCGGTGGTTGGTGCGACGCCAGACGGTCGTTTTGCCGGGGAACAACTGGCAGACGGTGGCTTGTCTCCCATGCTGGGCCAGGACGCACAAGGACCAACGGCGGTACTGAAATCAGTCAGCAAGCTCGATAACACGCTGCTTTCTAACGGTACATTGCTGAACGTGAAATTCACTCCGGCGACCCTGGAAGGTGAAGCGGGATTACGCAAACTGGCCGACTTCTTACGGGCATTTACCCAGCTTAAGTTACAGCATATTCAGTTTAACGTGGTGAACGCTGACACGTTGCGGGAAGCCCAACAGCGCCCACAGGACTATGCCGGGCTGGTGGTGCGCGTAGCCGGATACAGCGCCTTCTTTGTCGAATTGTCGAAGGAGATCCAGGATGACATCATCCGCCGGACAGCGCATCAGCTGTAACGTTGTGGAAACGCGCCGCGATGATGTGGCGCGCATTTTCAACATTCAGCGTTATTCACTGAATGACGGCGAGGGCATTCGTACGGTGGTCTTTTTTAAAGGCTGCCCGCATCTTTGCCCGTGGTGTGCTAATCCGGAGTCGATCTCCGGCAAAATCCAGACGGTGCGCAGAGAGGCGAAATGCCTGCACTGCGCAAAATGTTTGCGTGATGCGGATGAATGCCCCTCCGGCGCGTTTGAACGGATTGGTCGCGATATCAGCCTTGACGCGCTGGAACGGGAAGTGATGAAAGATGACATTTTCTTTCGCACGTCCGGCGGCGGCGTCACGCTTTCTGGCGGCGAAGTGTTAATGCAGGCGGAGTTTGCTACCCGTTTTTTACAGCGACTTCGTCTGTGGGGCGTGTCATGCGCCATTGAAACTGCCGGAGACGCGCCGACCAGCAAGTTGTTACCGCTGGCGAAATTGTGCGATGAAGTGTTGTTCGATTTAAAAATAATGGATGCAACTCAGGCGCGGGATGTGGTGAAGATGAACATGCCGCGCGTGCTGGAGAACCTGCGTTTGCTGGTGAGCGAAGGTGTTAATGTGATACCGCGCTTGCCACTGATCCCAGGTTTCACGCTCAGTCGGGAGAATATGCAGCAGGCGCTGGACGTACTGATCCCGCTGAATATCAGGCAGATCCATCTGTTACCGTTTCACCAGTACGGCGAACCGAAATACCGCCTGCTGGGGAAAACATGGTCGATGAAAGAGGTGCCTGCGCCGTCGTCAGCCGATGTGACAACGATGCGCGAAATGGCAGAACGGGCCGGATTTCAGGTTACCGTGGGAGGTTAAAATGGCATACCTGGTGGCAGTAACCGCCTGCGTCAGTGGCGTGGCGCATACTTATATGGCGGCGGAACGGCTGGAAAAGTTGTGCCAGTTAGAGAAGTGGGGCGTCAGCATTGAAACTCAGGGCGCGCTGGGGACGGAGAATCGTTTAGCGGACGAGGATATCCGTCGGGCGGATGTTGCGCTGTTAATTACGGATATCGAGCTTGCCGGTGCCGAGCGATTTGAACATTGCCGCTATGTGCAATGCAGCATCTACGCATTCCTGCGTGAGCCGCAGCGGGTAATGAGCGCGGTGCGCAAAGTGCTTTCTGCGCCGCAGCAAACCCATCTTATTCTGGAGTAGTCGGTTTTTCTGTCAGTTGGCTGTGGTACTGCCGACGATATTCCGACGGCGAGCGTTCGGTGTTTTTACGAAACAGACGGCAGAAGTAGTTGCTGTCGACAAAGCCGCAGGCGTGCGCCACTTCTTTTACCTTCAGGTCATAGCCTTTCAATAACGTCTTAGCGTGCTCCAGTCGCGTGTGATTCAGGTATTCGTTAAAACCAATGGCCCCCGTTTTTTGAAACAGGTGCGAGAGATAGTTTGGTGAAATATAGAATGCCTGTGCGACAGATTCGCGGGTAAGCGCGGTGGCATAGTGTTCGTCGATATAATCGCGAATAGCTTCAAATAGTGCCTGGCTGCGTGAGGCGGTCTGGATTTGGCTGCCGAGCAAATCGCGGCAGTGGCTAAGCAGGCTGGTGACGATAAGCCTTGCCGTTTGCTGCTCCTGTGGCTGCATTTGCATTTCATTGAGCGTTTGTAGCAGAAAAGAACCAATGCGCGGGCCGCGTCGGGCGACGTGTTGCTTCGCCAGATTTTGATACTGCTTACCATCCCATTGCACGACGCTGAAGCCGAGTTGTTGTTTGCCAAACAGCACGCTAAAGGTGGTAGCGGGTGTTTTCCATTGTGGGAAATTCCAGCCGCCAGTGGGAACGTACAGTACATCGCCGGGAACTAACGTTGCTCCAGCGCCGGTATCAACAAACTCGCCTTCCAGCACAATTTCCAGCCGTGGAAAATCGACCCGATATGCGAGATCGGGCACCGGACCGTTGCTGCTGGCAAAGTAAATCTGGCGCAGCGACAGCGGGCCGTTGATCAGGCGGGAGAGCAGATAGCTGACGTCGTGATACATGTTATTCCCTTAGGTATGTAGACGGGAAAACAGTAACTGGCATTATGAAAAAAGGCCACCTGAAAAGTGTGGCCTGATGGGAGTGCGATGTAAACATTGTGCCAGTATCGCATCCGGCAAATAGCGCCAGACGCGATACAAAGGTCATTTACTGATTACCCACCTGATCGCCATACGGCAGCGTGTCGTAATCGATCAGTGCGTTTTTCTTATACGGGTTACCAATCCAGCGGGTGGTTTCTTTGAACTGTGGGTTTACCACCGAGCGGGTTGGGTCGTAACCGTCGTAAGATAAGCCTGCCAAATCTGACCAGGTGTGGATAAGCTCCGCCAGGCTGTATTTACGATCAACATCCTGCGAGAAATCACGCGGATGAGTTGCCTGCCATTTTTCTGACGTCCACAGCAAGAACGGAATGGTGTACATATGACGCGTCGGGTTGTCCTCATTACGCCCCTGAGTTTTGTGCGGCGGCGTGTCGTAAACCTCTTCACCGTGGTCAGAGAAGTAAACCAGGAAACCGTTCGGGTCTGCTGCTTTAAAGTCTTTAATCAGGCTGGCAACCACATGATCGTTATACAGGTTAGCGTTATCATAATCGTTATATGACTCCAGCTCTTCTGCGCTTAGTCCCGGCGGAACATGATCGGTATTGCCATCAAACTTGCCCTGATTTTCCGGGTAGCGGTATTTGTATTTGATATGCGTACCCAGCAGATGAACGATGATCAGTTTCTTCGGTGCAGGGTCATTCAGCACTTCCTGGAACGGCTTCAGCACGTTGGTGTCGTATTCACGCGCACTCTGCGTACGTTGCTGGTTCATGTAGTACTGCTTGTCGGTCTGGCGCGAAAATACCGTCAGCATGGTATTGCGGGCGGTCATCGTCTGCTGGTTGGTGATCCAGAAGGTTTTATAACCCGCCTGTTTCATCATGTTCATCAGCGACGGCTGCGTCAGATACAGATCCGGGTTCTTTTCATTGGCAAAAGTCAGCGCCTGCTGCAGGATTTCAATGGTGTACGGACGAGACGTCACCACGTTATTAAACACGGTCAGATTCGGATCGGTTTTATGCAGCGCATCCAGCTCCGGCGTGGTTTCACGCGGATAACCGTACAGACTCATGCGTCCACGCTGGGTCGACTCGCCAATCACCAGCACTAAGGTGCGCGGTTCGTTACCCGATTCATCTTTGAAATTAGCCAGCGGCGGCAAGGCATTATTTTCATTCAGTAGCTTTGTTAGCGAGTTTAGTTGCTGACGATACTGATAATAGCCGGTCAGGAATTGCCACGGTGCGGCAGGCTCCATACGCGATGCCAGGTTATCCAACGTTTTCTCAAACGGCTTGTTTTTGATAAACGTATTCATGGCGATCGGATGCAGAATCAAGCCATAAAGCAGGGCAAAAGAGACAACATAACGCCACGGCTTTGGAATATAGACCGGGCGCAGGCGTGTCCACAGCAGAACTGCCACCGCCGTATAGGCCAGCGCGATAAGCACAATTTTCAGGCTGAAATACTGGCTTAAATACTCGCTGGCTTCGTTGGTGTTGGTTTCGAACATCACAAACAGAACGCTCTGCGAGAACTCCTGACCGTAGATGACGTAGTAGCACAGCGCCGCCAGAGAGGCCGCCCATAGCACCACGCCGATTACTGCGGCAATAATTTTAATCCGCTTCGGAAAGAGGAATACCGGGATCAACCACAGCGAACTGAATAACAGCGAGTCGCGAATGCCGTTAGTGCCACTATAACCACTGATGTAAATAATGGCCTGTAGCAGAGTAGAGAAAAACCAAAAGTAGAGCAGTGCCCAACCCAGGGCTTTCCAGCTAAAAAGAGGTTTAGCCTGGACTTCTGTGGAATGCATAGTAAGAACCTGTCTTGAAAAAATATCGCCGAATGTAACGACAATTCCTTAAGGATATCTGAAGGGATATCCAGAATTTGAATAAAATGCAGACAGAAATATATTGAAAACGAGGGTGTTAGAACAGAAGTATTTCAGAAAACCCTCGCGCAAAAGCACGAGGGTTTGCAGGAGGGGGGAAGATTAGCCGGTATTACGCATACCTGCCGCAATCCCGGCAATAGTAACCATTAACGCTTGCTCGACGCGAGGATCCGGTTCCTGGCCTTCTTTTTCTGCCTGGCGGGAGCGGTGCAGCAACTCGGCCTGCAATACGTTCAGTGGGTCGGTGTAAATATTTCGCAGCTGAATAGACTCCGCAATCCACGGCAGATCGGCCATCAGGTGAGAATCGTTGGCAATCGCCAGCACCACTTTGATGTCTTCTTCTTGCAGATTACGTAACTCTTTACCTAACGGCCATAATGCTTTGTCTACCAGACGTTGATCATAGTATTCCGCCAGCCACAGGTCTGCTTTGGCGAAGACCATCTCCAGCATGCCGAGACGCGTCGAGAAGAATGGCCAGTCGCGGCACATGGCTTCCAGTTCGCTCTGCTTGCCATCTTCGACCACTTTTTGCAGCGCCGTACCTGCACCCAGCCAGGCGGGGAGCATCAGGCGGTTTTGTGTCCAGGCAAAAATCCACGGAATGGCGCGCAGTGACTCGACGCCGCCGGTCGGGCGACGTTTCGCCGGACGTGAACCCAACGGCAGTTTGCCCAGCTCTTGTTCCGGCGTAGCGGAGCGGAAGTACGGCACAAAATCTTTGTTTTCACGTACGTAGCCACGGTAGAGATCGCAGGAGATGACTGACAGTTCATCCATAATGCGACGCCAGCTCTCTTTCGGCTCCGGCGGTGGCAGCAGGTTGGCTTCCAGAATCGCCCCGGTGTACAGCGACAGGCTGCTAACGGTGATTTCTGGCAGACCATATTTAAAGCGGATCATCTCGCCCTGTTCGGTCACGCGCAGGCCGCCTTTCAGGCTTCCTGGCGGTTGTGACAGCAGCGCCGCATGGGCAGGTGCGCCGCCGCGACCAATGGAACCGCCGCGGCCGTGGAACAGCGTCAGTTCAATACCCGCTTTTTCGCAGGTTTTGATTAATGCATCCTGTGCCTGATATTGTGCCCAGGAAGCCGCCATCACCCCCGCATCTTTTGCTGAGTCGGAATAGCCAATCATCACCATCTGTTTGCCCTGAATCAGGCCGCGATACCAGTCGATATTGAGCAACTGGGTCATGACATCGTTGGCGTTGTTCAGGTCATCAAGGGTTTCAAACAGCGGTGCAACCGGCATCGCAAATCCAATACCCGCTTCTTTCAGCAGCAGGTGTACAGCCAGTACGTCGGACGGCGTTTTTGCCATCGAGATCACGTAGGCGGCAATGGAACCTTGCGGTGCTTCAGCAATTACCTGACAGGTATCAAGTACTTCGCGCGTTTCGGCGCTCGGTTGCCAGTTACGCGGCAGAAGAGGGCGTTTGGAGTTCAGTTCGCGGATCAGGAACGCCTGTTTGTCGGCCTCTGACCAGCTTTCATAGTCGCCGATGCCGAGGTAGCGGGTCAGTTCGCCCAGCGCTTCGGTATGACGGGTGCTCTCCTGACGGATATCAATACGGACCAGCGGTACACCGAAACATTTCACGCGGCGCAGGGTGTCGAGCAGATCGCCGTTGGCAATAATACCCATGCCACACGCCTGAAGGGACTGGTAGCAAGCGTAGAGCGGCTCCCACAGTTCTTCGTTCTGCGTCAGCAGACCCTCTGGTTTTGGTACTTCTTCACCTTTCAGGCGCGCTTCCAGCCATGCCTGTGTCGCCATCAAGCGGGAACGCAGGTTTTTCATCAGATAGCGATACGGTTCTGCGGCACCTTCTTCGCCGACCAGCGCCAGCAGTTCCGGAGTTGCTTCAACCATCGACAGTTCAGAAACCAGAACTTGAATATCTTTCAGGAACAGATCGGTGGCTTTCCAGCGGCTGAGCAGCAGGACGTGGCGGGTGATATCGGCAGTGACGTTCGGGTTTCCGTCGCGGTCGCCACCCATCCACGAGGTAAAACGCACCGGAACAAATTCGACGGGTAGTTTGTAGCCGAGGTTCTCTTCCAGTTGTTCGTTCAGTTCGCGCAGGTAATTCGGTACGCCTTGCCACAGGCTGTTTTCTACTACGGCAAAGCCCCATTTGGCCTCATCTACCGGGCTTGGGCGCAGCTTACGGATTTCATCGGTATGCCATGACTGGGCGATCAACTGGCGCAGGCGGCGCATCAGCTGGTTATGTTCGTAGTCGGCGATATCTTTGTTGTCGAGCTGTTTTAAGCAGGCGTTCACTTCCACCATTTTGTGGATCAGCGTACGACGGGTAATTTCGGTTGGGTGAGCCGTGAGGACCAGTTCCAGCGACAGCGATTCAACTGCTTTTTTGATGGTGTCTTCGCTCAGTTCCGGCTGGTTTTTCAGTTTACGCAGGGTGCGGGCGATCACTTCCGGATTGCTGGCTGCTTCGCCTTTCGGCGAAATGCTATGGTATTGCTCGGCGGTGTTAGCCAGATTCAGGAACTGACTAAACGCACGCGCAACGGGCAGCAGCTCGTCGTTCGACAAATTTTGTAAAGTGGTGAGCAACTCCTGGCGGTTAGCATCATTGCCAGCGCGTGAAGATTTGGACAACTTACGGATAGTTTCAACGCGTTCAAGAATGTGTTCTCCCAACGCATCCTTGATGGTTTCCCCCAGCACTTTGCCGAGCATACTGACATTACTACGCAATGCGGAATATTGTTCGTTCATATTACCCCAGACACCCCATCTTATCGTTTGATAGCCCTGTATCCTTCACGTCGCATTGGCGCGAATATGCTCGGGCTTTGCTTTTCGTCGTCTTTTATAAAGCCACGTAAAAGCGATGACGTCAAATGCTGCGAAATCGCTTCAGCAAACGAATAAATAGCAGGAATTTACGCCATTAAATTCACGACGCTTTAAATAAGCGTAACTTATGGAAATGTTAAAAAATCGCCTTGAGTAACACCAAAGGTGTAGGTCGGATAAGATGCGCAAGCATCGCATCCGACATTGTTTGGCCTACGTTTTAATGCCAGCAGAAATGGTGAATCACCTGGGTGATCAGTTCGCGGGTGGGCTTGATAAACCGTGTCTCCAGGTATTCATCAGGCTGATGAGCCTGATTAATTGAGCCAGGTCCCAGCACCAGCGTCGGGCATAACGTCTGAATAAACGGCGCTTCGGTACAGTAGTTCACTACTTCGGTCTTTGCTCCGAGCAATTTCTCAACCACTTCAACCAGTTGATGATTCGGTGGGCATTCATAGCCAGGAATCGGTGGATGCAGCTCGTCGACCGTCAGACGACCCGGCCAGCGCTCGCTCACCGGAGCCAATGCATCGTTGAGCAAACCATTAAGTTCATTGAGTGTCATGCCTGGCAGCGGACGAATATCCATATGCAACTCACAGCAAGCGCAAATACGGTTAGATGCATCGCCACCGTGAATATGCCCGAGGTTGAGCGTAGGGTATGGCACGGTAAATGCTTCGTAGTGATAACGTTCTTTCAGATTATCGCGCAATTGCAAAATATGCCCGATGGCGTCGTGCATCAATTCGATCGCGTTAACTCCGCGTGCTGGATCGCTGGAGTGGCCCGACTGGCCCTGAATACGGATGGCGTTAGAGATATGACCTTTATGTGCACGTACCGGTTGTAGTGACGTCGGTTCGCCAATGATGGCGCAATCCGGGCGCAGGGCGGTAGTTTCGGCAAAATAACGCGCTCCTGCCATACTGGTCTCTTCATCGGCAGTCGCCAGAATGTAGAGCGGTTTTTTCAGTTTCGTGACGTCGACATCGCGTAGTGCATCGAGGATAAACGCAAAAAAGCCTTTCATGTCGGCGGTGCCTAAGCCGTAAAGCTTGCCGTCATGCTCTGTCAGCGTAAACGGATCGCGCGTCCAGCGGCCGTCATCAAATGGCACCGTATCGGTATGCCCCGCCAGCAGCAAACCGCCAGCTCCCTGTCCGGTACTTGCCAGCATATTAAATTTGTTGCGAGTTCCCGGCACGGGCTGCACTTCCACATTGAAGCCCAAATCTTTAAACCAGTCCGCCAGCAGAGTGATTAAATCTGCATTGCTTTGATCGAGTGCCTCTTCCGTGGCGCTTATTGAAGGTGTGGCAATCAGAGCACGGTAAATCTCGATAAATGGCGGTAATTTGTTTTTCATTGTTGACACACCTCTGGTCATGATAGTATCAATATTCATGCAGTATTTGTGAATAAAAATACACTAACGTTGAGCGTAATAAAACCCACCAGCCGTAAGGTGAATGTTTTACGTTTAACCAGGCAACCAGACATAAGAAGGTGAATAGCCCCGATGTTGAATACGCTGATTGTGGGTGCCAGCGGTTACGCTGGCGCAGAGCTAGTGACCTATGTAAATCGCCATCCGCATATGAACATAACCGCTTTGACTGTTTCAGCGCAAAGCAATGATGCGGGAAAGTTAATCTCCGATTTGCATCCGCAGCTAAAAGGCATCGTTGATCTGCCGTTGCAGCCGATGTCGGATATCAGTGAGTTTAGCCCAGGGGTGGACGTGGTGTTTCTTGCTACTGCCCATGAAGTTAGTCACGATTTAGCGCCACAATTTCTTGAAGCGGGCTGTGTGGTGTTCGACCTTTCCGGCGCGTTTCGTGTTAACGACGCCACCTTCTATGAAAAATATTACGGCTTTAGCCATCAATACCCGGAACTGTTGGAACAGGCAGCTTACGGTCTGGCGGAGTGGTGCGGTCATAAATTAAAAGAAGCGAACTTAATTGCGGTGCCTGGCTGTTATCCGACGGCGGCGCAATTGGCGCTGAAACCGTTGATTGATGCCGATCTTCTTGACCTCAATCAGTGGCCGGTTATCAACGCCACCAGTGGTGTGAGCGGAGCAGGACGTAAGGCAGCGATTTCAAATAGTTTTTGTGAAGTTAGCCTGCAACCGTATGGTGTCTTTACCCATCGCCACCAGCCGGAGATCGCCACGCATCTCGGTGCTGACGTTATTTTTACCCCGCATCTGGGCAATTTCCCGCGCGGCATTCTCGAAACCATTACCTGCCGCCTGAAGCCTGGCGTGAACCAGGCGCAAGTCGCGCAAGCGTTACAGCAGGCGTATGCCCATAAACCGCTGGTACGGTTGTATGACAAAGGCGTTCCGGCGCTGAAAAATGTCGTCGGGCTGCCGTTCTGCGATATCGGTTTTGCCGTTCAGGGGGAACATCTGATTATTGTGGCGACCGAAGACAACTTATTGAAAGGCGCGGCAGCACAAGCGGTACAGTGCGCCAATATTCGTTTCGGCTATGCGGAAACGCAGTCTCTTATTTAGGGGTGCAATGATGAATCCATTAATTATCAAACTGGGCGGCGTACTGCTGGATAGTGAAGAGGCGCTGGAACGTCTGTTTAGCGCCCTGGTGAATTATCGCGAGTCACATCAGCGTCCGCTGGTGATTGTCCACGGCGGCGGCTGCGTGGTGGATGAGCTGATGAAAGGACTGAATCTGCCGGTGAAAAAGAAAAACGGCCTGCGGGTGACGCCTGCGGATCAGATAGACATTATCACCGGAGCGCTGGCGGGAACGGCAAATAAAACCCTGCTGGCATGGGCGAAGAAACATCAGATTGCAGCCGTAGGTTTGTTTCTCGGTGACGGCGACAGCGTAAAAGTGACCCAGCTCGATGAAGAGTTAGGCCATGTTGGACTGGCGCAGCCAGGTTCGCCTAAGCTTATCAACACGTTGCTGGAAAACGGTTATCTACCAGTGGTCAGCTCCATTGGCGTAACGGACGAAGGGCAACTGATGAACGTCAATGCTGACCAGGCGGCGACGGCGCTGGCGGCAACGCTGGGCGCGGATCTGATTTTGCTCTCTGATGTCAGCGGTATTCTCGACGGCAAAGGACAACGTATTGCCGAAATGACCGCAGCGAAAGCAGAACAACTGATTGAGCAGGGCATTATTACTGACGGCATGATAGTGAAAGTGAACGCGGCGCTGGACGCTGCGCGCACGCTGGGTCGCCCGGTAGATATCGCCTCCTGGCGTCATGCGGAACAACTTCCGGCACTGTTTAACGGTATGCCGATGGGTACGCGGATTTTAGCTTAAGTTTTGTTGGCCGGAGACGTAGCTTTCTGGCATTGAATTTCAAAATAAGGAAACAGAGTTATGGCACTTTGGGGCGGGCGTTTTACCCAGGCAGCAGATCAACGGTTTAAACAATTCAACGACTCACTGCGCTTTGATTACCGTCTGGCGGAGCAGGATATTGTTGGCTCTGTGGCCTGGTCCAAAGCGCTGGTAACGGTAGGCGTGTTAACCGCAGAAGAACAGGTGCAACTGGAAGAGGCGCTCAATGTGCTGCTGGAAGATGTTCGCGCCAGGCCACAACAAATTCTTGAAAGCGACGCCGAAGATATCCATAGCTGGGTGGAAGGCAAACTGATCGACAAAGTGGGCCAGTTAGGCAAAAAATTGCATACCGGGCGTAGCCGTAATGATCAGGTAGCGACTGACCTGAAACTGTGGTGCAAGGATACCGTTAGCGAGTTGCTGACGGCTAACCGACAGTTACAATCCGCTCTGGTCGAGACCGCGCAGAATAATCAGGACGCGGTAATGCCTGGTTACACTCACCTGCAACGCGCCCAGCCGGTGACGTTCGCGCACTGGTGCCTGGCCTATGTTGAGATGCTGGCGCGTGATGAAAGCCGTTTGCAGGATGCGCTTAAGCGTCTGGATGTCAGCCCGTTAGGCTGTGGCGCACTGGCGGGAACGGCCTATGAAATCGACCGTGAACAGTTAGCAGGCTGGCTGGGCTTTGCCTCGGCGTCCCGTAACAGTCTCGACAGCGTTTCTGACCGCGACCACGTGCTGGAACTGCTTTCTGCCGCCGCTATCGGTATGGTGCATTTGTCGCGTTTTGCCGAAGATCTGATTTTCTTTAACACTGGCGAAGCGGGTTTTGTGGAGCTTTCTGATCGTGTTACTTCCGGTTCATCATTAATGCCGCAGAAGAAAAACCCGGATGCGCTGGAGCTGATTCGGGGTAAATGCGGTCGTGTTCAGGGCGCGTTGACTGGCATGATGATGACGCTGAAAGGTCTGCCGCTGGCCTATAACAAAGATATGCAGGAAGATAAAGAAGGTCTGTTCGACGCGCTCGATACCTGGCTGGACTGCCTGCATATGGCGGCGCTGGTGCTGGACGGCATTCAGGTGAAACGTCCGCGTTGCCAGGAAGCGGCGCAGCAGGGGTATGCGAACGCCACTGAACTGGCGGATTACCTGGTGGCGAAAGGTGTGCCGTTCCGCGAGGCGCACCATATTGTGGGTGAAGCGGTGGTGGAAGCCATTCGTCAGGGCAAACCGCTGGAAGAACTGCCGCTCAGTGAGTTGCAGAAATTCAGTCAGGTGATTGGCGAAGATGTCTATCCGATTCTGTCGCTGCAATCGTGCCTCGACAAGCGTGCAGCAAAAGGCGGCGTCTCCCCGCAGCAGGTGGCGCAGGCGATTGCTTTTGCGCAGGCGCGGTTGGAGTAATTGGTTTATATTGCTCCCCTGAAAATGGGGAGCTTACCACGCCTATAAAGTAGCGACACTACGTAGGCGGACTGCCTCAGGCAGAAATTTGTCAGCATTCTGGTGACCTTAAATTTAACGCCCAACCAGAACTATTATTTGTCATATTCCTTTTTATTCTTGCGTCTTCTTTACCTTCACTCTCCCCATGAAAATCATATTTTCAATACATCAATCAATACATATTTTAATTAATTGAATATAATTCATTTCTATTGCTGCGCTCATTTTTAATGATTAATGGAGTTTGTTATGTGATTATTTAATGTGTTGTTTTAACGATGATGGTTAATTATTCAGGTGGTTTTTGAGGGGTTTTTTTCTCCTCGGCGGAAATTTTTATTTTTAATGTGATCACGGTTGAACAATCGCTCTTTCTCTCTTGTATGGTAGTAGGCGTAAAATTAAGTTTGAAGCGTCTATTTACAACACAGGAGATTGCAATAATGAAAATTATTGCTGCAGATGTTTTTGTTACTTGCCCAGGACGTAATTTCGTTACGCTTAAAATAACCACTGCAAGCGGACTTTGTGGATTGGGAGATGCCACATTAAATGGTCGCGAATTGTCGGTCGCTTCTTATCTGAAAGATCATCTTTGTCCACAATTAATTGGCCGCGATGCCAGCCGTATCGAAGATATCTGGCAATTCTTTTATAAAGGTGCTTACTGGCGACGTGGCCCCGTCACGATGTCGGCCATTTCTGCCATTGATATGGCGTTGTGGGATATCAAAGCCAAAGCGGCAAATATGCCATTGTATCAACTGCTTGGTGGGGCTTCTCGTGAAGGCGTGATGGTTTATTGCCACACCACCGGGCGCACGATTGATGAAGTCCTTGAAGACTATGCAAAGCACCAGCAGATGGGCTTTAAGGCGATTCGTGTGCAGTGCGGTGTACCGGGTATGCAAACCACTTATGGCCTGGCGAAGGGCAAAGGACTGGCGTATGAACCGGCAACCAAAGGCCTGTGGCCGGAAGAGCAGTTGTGGTCTTCAGAAAAGTATCTCGATTTTACACCGAAGTTATTTGAAGCGGTGCGTAATAAGTTCGGTTTTAACGAACATCTGTTGCATGACATGCACCATCGCCTGACTCCTATCGAAGCGGCGCGCTTTGGGAAGAGCATTGAGGATTACCGCCTGTTCTGGATGGAAGATCCGACGCCTGCCGAGAACCAGGAATGTTTTCGTCTGATTCGCCAGCATACTGTGACGCCGATTGCGGTCGGTGAAGTGTTTAACAGTATCTGGGACTGCAAGCAGTTAATCGAAGAGCAGCTGATTGACTATATTCGCACGACGATTACCCATGCAGGCGGCATTACCGGGATGCGACGGATTGCCGATTTTGCATCGCTTTATCAGGTACGTACCGGTTCGCATGGCCCTTCAGATTTATCGCCTGTTTGTCATGCGGCGGCGCTGCATTTTGACCTCTGGGTGCCAAACTTTGGTGTTCAGGAGTACATGGGCTATTCCGAACAAATGCTTGAAGTCTTCCCGCACAGCTGGCGCTTCGATGAAGGTTATATGCACCCAGGCGATGAACCGGGGCTGGGTATTTCTTTCGATGAGAAACTGGCGGCGAAATATCCGTATGACCCGGCGTATCTCCCCGTCGCACGACTGGAAGATGGCACATTGTGGAACTGGTAATAACGGTTCGCTTAATTATTTTCTGAATAGTCAGCAAATCGATTGATTCCGCTCAAGGAGCTAAAAATGGACGTTGATGTGTCAACCAGTGTTGCGGGTAATAAACCGCAACGGATTCGTCGTATTCAGACAGTAACGCTGGTTTTATTATTTATGGCGGGGATCGTTAATTTCCTCGACCGTTCGTCATTGAGCGTGGCAGGCGAAGCGATTCGTGGCGAGTTAGGATTATCGGCGACAGAATTTGGCGTTTTGCTTTCTGCATTTTCTCTGTCTTATGGTTTTTCACAACTCCCTTCCGGTATTTTGCTAGACCGCTTTGGCCCACGAATAGTTTTAGGTGCAGGCTTAATATTCTGGTCATTAATGCAGGCATTAACAGGAATGGTTAATTCTTTTAGCCACTTTATTTTAATGCGTATCGGTCTGGGTATTGGCGAAGCGCCATTTATGCCTGCGGGAGTAAAGTCGATCACCGACTGGTATGCGCAAAAAGAACGCGGTACGGCGCTGGGGATTTTTAACTCATCTACCGTTATCGGTCAGGCTATTGCGCCTCCTGCTCTTGTATTGATGCAGCTGGCATGGGGCTGGCGGGCAATGTTCGTCATCATCGGCGTGGCGGGGATTCTGGTTGGGATCTGTTGGTACGCGTGGTATCGCAACCGGGCGCAGTTTGTCCTGACCGACGAAGAACGGACCTATCTCTCCGCGCCGGTTAAACCGCGTCCACAATTACAATTTAGCGAGTGGCTGGCGCTGTTTAAGCATCGGACAACCTGGGGGATGATTTTAGGTTTCTCTGGCGTCAATTATACCGGTTGGCTCTACATCGCGTGGTTACCCGGTTATTTACAAGCCGAGCAAGGCTTCAGTCTGGCGAAAACCGGTTGGGTGGCGGCGATTCCTTTCCTCGCGGCGGCGGTCGGGATGTGGGTTAACGGTATTGTTGTCGATCGGCTGGCGAAAAAAGGCTACGACCTGGCGAAGACGCGTAAAACGGCTATTGTCTGCGGTTTGATGATGTCGGCATTAGGCACGTTGCTGGTCGTGCAATCCTCCTCGCCAGCCCAGGCTGTAGCGTTTATCTCAATGGCGCTCTTCTGCGTGCATTTCGCGGGAACATCTGCATGGGGACTGGTGCAGGTGATGGTGTCAGAAACAAAAGTGGCTTCCATCGCCGGGATTCAAAACTTTGGCAGTTTTGTTTTTGCTTCCTTTGCTCCGATCGTAACCGGTTGGGTAGTGGATACCACGCACTCGTTTAATCTGGCGCTGGTTATCGCGGCCTGTGTGACGTTCACCGGGGCGCTGTGTTACTTCTTTATTGTCAAAGATCGGATTGAGTAACTGTTACTATCAGGCTCTCTTGCTGTGGGCCTGTAGAATAAAAAAAAGCGGATCCTGGAGATCCGCAAAAGTTCACGTTGGCTTTAGTTATTCGAGTTGAGAAACTCTCGAAACGGGCAGTGACTTCAAGGGTTAAAGAGGTGCCGCTCCGTTTCTGTGAGCAATTATCAGTCAGAATGCTTGATAGGGATAATCGTTCATTGCTATTCTACCTATCGCCATGAACTATCGTGGCGATGGAGGATGGATAATGAATATTCGTGATCTTGAGTACCTGGTGGCATTGGCTGAACACCGCCATTTTCGGCGTGCGGCAGATTCCTGCCACGTTAGCCAGCCGACGCTTAGCGGGCAAATTCGTAAGCTGGAAGATGAGCTGGGTGTGATGTTGCTGGAGCGGACCAGCCGTAAAGTGTTATTCACCCAGGCGGGAATGCTGCTGGTGGATCAGGCGCGTACCGTGCTGCGTGAGGTGAAAGTCCTTAAAGAGATGGCAAGCCAGCAGGGTGAGACGATGTCCGGACCGCTGCATATTGGTTTGATTCCCACGGTTGGGCCTTACCTGTTACCGCATATTATCCCGATGCTGCACCAGACCTTTCCAAAGCTGGAAATGTATCTGCATGAAGCACAGACCCACCAGTTACTGGCGCAACTGGACAGCGGCAAACTCGATTGCGTGATCCTCGCGCTGGTGAAAGAGAGCGAAGCATTCATTGAAGTGCCGTTGTTTGATGAGCCAATGTTGCTGGCTATCTATGAAGATCACCCGTGGGCGAACCGCGAATGCGTACCGATGGCCGATCTGGCAGGGGAAAAACTGCTGATGCTGGAAGATGGTCACTGTTTGCGCGATCAGGCAATGGGGTTCTGCTTTGAAGCCGGGGCGGATGAAGATACACACTTCCGCGCGACCAGCCTGGAAACTCTGCGCAACATGGTGGCGGCAGGTAGCGGGATCACTTTACTGCCTGCACTGGCTGTGCCGCCGGAGCGCAAACGCGATGGGGTTGTTTATTTGCCGTGTATTAAGCCGGAACCACGCCGCACTATTGGCCTGGTTTATCGTCCGGGCTCACCGCTGCGCAGCCGCTATGAGCAGCTGGCAGAGGCCATCCGCGCAAGAATGGATGGCCATTTCGATAAAGTGTTAAAACAGGCGGTTTAAACCGTTTAACGCGGCTACCCGATAGGCTTCCGCCATCGTCGGGTAGTTAAAGGTGGTGTTGACGAAGTACTCAATAGTGTTGCCGCCACCTTTCTGTTCCATAATCGCCTGACCGATATGAATAATTTCGGCAGCGCGCTCGCCAAAGCAGTGAATGCCCAGAATCTCTTTTGTTTCCCGATGGAACAAAATTTTCAGCGTGCCCACGTTCATGCCGACGATTTGTGCGCGTGCCAGATGTTTGAACTGGGCGCGGCCCACTTCATATGGCACTTTCATCGCGGTCAGCTGCTGTTCGGTTTTGCCCACAGAGCTGATTTCCGGAATGGTGTAAATACCGGTAGGGATATCTTCAATCAGATGTGCGGTGGCTTCTCCTTTCACCAGCGCCTGTGCGGCAATACGCCCCTGGTCATAGGCTGCCGACGCCAGGCTCGGATAACCAATCACGTCGCCCACCGCGTAAACGTGCGGCTGCGCGGTCTGATACATGCTGTTGACCTTCAGCTGTCCGCGACTGTCAGTTTCCAGCCCAATGTTCTGTAACGCCAGCGAATCGGTATTACCGGTGCGACCGTTGGCATAGAGCAGACAGTCAGCTTTCAGTTTTTTACCCGACTTCAGATGCATGATCACACCGTCGTCACAGCCTTCGATCTTCTCGTACTCTTCGTTGTGACGAATCACTACACCACTGTTCCAGAAGTGATAGGAGAGAGAATCTGACATCTCTTGATCGAGAAACGCCAGCAGACGATCGCGGGTGTTGATCAGATCTACTTTTACATCCATACCGCGGAAGATCGACGCATATTCGCAGCCGATCACTCCAGCACCATAGATAAGTACATGGCGCGGTTCGTGGTGCATGCTAAGAATTGAGTCGCTGTCGTAAATGCGTGGATGGGTGAAATCAACATCTGTTGGATGATAAGGGCGAGAACCACAGGCAATAACAAATTTTTCAGCGGTTAGTGTTTCGACGCTGCCGTCCGGGCAATCCAGCGCCAACGTATGCTCGTCAACAAAGCGAGCGTTCCCCTGCAATATTTCACAGTGATTACGTTCGTAAAATCCCTGACGCATGCGCGTTTGTTGATTAATCACGTTATCGGCATGGTTAAGGATATCGGCAAAAGAAGAGCGGAGCAGTCGCGAATGGTCGCTGTAAAGTGGGTTTTGATTGAATTCTATAATGCGGCTGACGGCGTGACGGAGAGCTTTCGACGGGATGGTGCCCCAGTGGGTGCAACCGCCGCCAACATTTTGATAACGCTCGATAACTGCGACGCGCGCACCTTGCTTAACCAGGCCCATTGCAGCGCCTTCGCCGCCGGGGCCGGAACCTATTACTATGGCATCGTAATCGTAGGAATGTGGCATGGTAGGGCTTACCTGTTCTTATACATAAAAGCAACAGAATGGTAACATTTTATCGCGGGTAAGCCAATTGATCCCCGTCATTTATCTGGCTATATCGTGAGCGGCCTTTGCTTTGTCTGTTTCTTACTTTTGCCTTGAACGTTTTATTGGATTTTTATCGCCAGTACTCACCGTTTAAGTGGCAGGTTTCCGTTGTACGTAAAAGAACCGGCCAAAGAATTGCAGTAAATATGTTTTATTGCGTTACGGTTCATTCACAACACTGGAGCAATCCAGTATGTTCATTCTCTGGTATAGTGCCAGCAGTACTTTTGGCAAGGATTCAGACATCGTGATGGGCGTAAGAGCGCAACAAAAAGAAAAAACCCGCCGTTCGTTGGTGGAAGCCGCATTTAGCCAATTAAGTGCTGAACGCAGCTTCGCCAGCCTGAGTTTGCGTGAAGTGGCGCGTGAAGCGGGCATTGCTCCCACCTCTTTTTACCGGCATTTTCGCGACGTAGACGAACTCGGTCTGACCATGGTTGATGAGAGCGGTTTAATGCTACGCCAACTCATGCGCCAGGCGCGTCAGCGTATCGCCAAAGGCGGGAGTGTGATCCGCACCTCGGTCTCCACATTTATGGAGTTCATCGGTAATAATCCTAACGCCTTCCGGTTATTATTGCGGGAACGCTCCGGCACCTCCGCTGCGTTTCGTGCCGCCGTTGCGCGTGAAATTCAGCACTTCATTGCGGAACTTGCGGACTATCTGGAACTCGAAAACCATATGCCGCGTGCGTTTACTGAAGCGCAAGCCGAAGCCATGGTGACGATTGTCTTCAGTGCGGGTGCCGAGGCGTTGGACGTCGGCGTCGAACAACGTCGGCAATTAGAAGAGCGACTGGTACTGCAACTGCGAATGATTTCGAAAGGGGCTTATTACTGGTATCGCCGTGAACAAGAGAAAACCGCAATTATTCCGGGAAATGTGAAGGACGAGTAATGAAACAAGCAAATCAAGATAGAGGTACGCTGCTGCTGGCGTTAGTTGCTGGCTTATCGATTAATGGTACTTTCGCAGCGCTGTTTAGCTCCATTGTGCCATTTTCTGTATTCCCGATTATTTCCCTGGTGCTGACGGTTTACTGCCTGCATCAACGTTATCTTAATCGCACTATGCCGGTAGGCTTGCCGGGTCTGGCTGCTGCTTGTTTTATTCTCGGCGTACTGCTGTACAGCACGGTAGTTCGTGCGGAATATCCGGATATCGGCTCTAACTTCTTCCCGGCAGTACTGTCCGTCATTATGGTGTTCTGGATTGGCGCGAAGATGCGTAACCGTAAGCAGGAAGTTGCTGAGTAATCGGTATCATGCCGGATGCTGGCGCATCCGGCATAGATTTTACTTCGCGGTCAGTAGTACGCCGCACTCCATATGGTGCGTGTAGGGGAACTGATCAAACAGAGCCAGACGTTCAACCTTGTGCGTCTGGTTTAATGTTTCC
This sequence comes from Escherichia coli, assembly GCF_036503815.1. Lineage (GTDB taxonomy): Bacteria > Pseudomonadota > Gammaproteobacteria > Enterobacterales > Enterobacteriaceae > Escherichia > Escherichia coli_F. The sequence goes on along the minus strand of NZ_AP027764.1, from coordinate 4,681,393 downwards.
AGATTCTTGCATAACGTTTCCGGATTGCAGGAGATATACAGAATACGTGGATACGCCTGCACCATTTTCTCGGTTTCACTGTCCAGACCGCTGCGCGGTGGGTCGACAAAAATGGTTTCGCACTGATAACTCTTTAAGTCGATCCCTTGCAGGCGATTAAATTCGCGCACACCCTTCATCGCCTGAGTAAATTCTTCTGCCGCCATACGAATAATTTGTACGTTATCAATATGGTTAGCGGCAATGTTGTATTGCGCGGCAGCGACCGACGGCTTGGCGATTTCGGTGGCTAATACCCGATCAAAATTGCGCGCCAGGGCTAATGAGAAGTTACCGTTGCCGCAGTACAGCTCCAGTAAATCGCCTTTTGAGCCTTTGGTGACGTCCAGCGCCCATTCCAGCATCTGAATATTCATCGCCGCGTTCGGCTGGGTAAAACTGTTTTCTACCTGACGGTAGATCATCTCTTTCCCTGCGACCGGCAGACGTTCGTCGATGTAATCTTGATCCAGCGCGATTTTGGTTTTCGTTGCCCGACCAATCAGATGCACATTTAAATTTTGTGCGCGCAACGCATCGCGCAGAGCTTCCGCATGTTGACGCCATTCGTCATCCAGCTTTTTATGGTACAGCAGGGAAACCACCGCCTGATTACTCAGCGTAGTGAGGTAATCAATCTGGAATAGCTTGTGGCGCAGAACTGGATTATTACGCACACCCGCAATCATCGCCGTCATCAACTGGTTGATAAGTTCACTGGCGGCGGGGAAGCTATCCACGCGGATACGGCTTTTGGTTTGTTGATCGAAAATGATGTGGTACAGGTCATCGCCATCGTGCCAGATGCGGAACTCCGCACGCATCCGGTAATGACTGACCGGCGAGCGAAACACTTCCGGAACCAGGTCAGAAAACGGCGCCATCATACTTTGCAAACGTACCACTTTTTCGGCTAACTGCGCTTCATACTGTTCTGTTGGAAGGTGTTCGGGGGTCATGATGTATCCTGAAAATGAAATGTACGCGGCGATTGTAGGGATTGCTCATCAGATGTCCAGATCTTGATGAATTCCTATTTGTGAGCTACGTCTGGACAGTAACTTGTTACAACCTGTAGCATCCACTCGCCGGTCCTGTGAGTTAATAGGGAATCCAGTGCAAATCTGGAGCTGACGCGCAGCGGTAAGGAAAGGTGCGATGATTGCGTTATGCGGACACTGCCATCCGGTGGGAAGTCATCATCTCTTAGTATTTTATATACCCCTCCAAGCCCGAAGACCTGCCGGCTAACGTCGCATCTGGTTCTCATCATCGCGTAATATTGATGAAGCCTGCGGCATCCTTCTTCTATTGTGGATGCTTTACAATGATTAAAAAAGCTTCGCTGCTGACGGCGTGTTCTGTCACAGCCTTTTCCGCTTGGGCACAGGATACCAGCCCGGATACTCTCGTCGTTACTGCTAACCGTTTTGAACAGCCGCGCAGCACTGTGCTTGCACCAACCACCGTTGTGACGCGTCAGGATATCGACCGCTGGCAGTCGACCTCGGTCAATGATGTGCTGCGCCGTCTTCCGGGTGTCGATATCACCCAAAACGGCGGTTCAGGTCAGCTCTCATCTATTTTTATTCGCGGTACAAATGCCAGTCATGTGCTGGTATTAATTGATGGCGTCCGCCTGAATCTGGCGGGGGTGAGTGGTTCTGCCGACCTTAGCCAGTTCCCTATTGCGCTTGTCCAGCGTGTTGAATATATCCGTGGGCCGCGCTCCGCCGTCTATGGTTCCGATGCAATAGGTGGGGTCGTGAATATCATCACGACGCGCGATCAACCCGGAACGGAAATTTCAGCAGGGTGGGGAAGCAATAGCTATCAGAACTATGATGTTTCTACACAGCAACAACTGGGAGATAAGACACGGGTAACGCTGTTGGGCGATTATGCCCATACTCATGGTTATGATGTTGTCGCCTATGGTAATACCGGAACGCAAGCTCAGCCAGATAACGATGGTTTTTTAAGTAAAACGCTTTATGGCGCGCTGGAGCATAACTTTACTGATGTCTGGAGCGGTTTTGTGCGCGGCTATGGCTATGATAACCGTACCAATTATGACGCATATTATTCTCCCGGCTCACCGTTGCTCGATACCCGTAAACTCTATAGCCAAAGTTGGGACGCCGGGCTGCGCTATAACGGCGAACTGATTAAATCACAACTCATTACCAGCTATAGCCATAGCAAAGATTACAACTACGATCCGCATTATGGTCGTTATGATTCGTCGGCGACGCTTGATGAGATGAAGCAATACACCGTCCAGTGGGCAAACAATGTCATCGTTGGTCACGGTAGTATTGGTGCGGGTGTCGACTGGCAGAAACAGACTACGACGCCGGGTACAGGTTATGTTGAGGATGGATATGATCAACGTAATACCGGCATCTATCTGACCGGGCTGCAACAAGTCGGCGATTTTACCTTTGAAGGCGCAGCACGCAGCGACGATAACTCACAGTTTGGTCGTCATGGAACCTGGCAAACCAGCGCTGGTTGGGAATTCATGGAAGGCTATCGCTTCATTGCTTCCTACGGGACATCTTATAAGGCACCAAATCTTGGACAACTGTATGGCTTCTACGGAAATCCAAATCTGGAACCTGAGAAAAGCAAACAGTGGGAAGGCGCGTTTGAAGGCTTAACCGCTGGGGTGAACTGGCGTATTTCTGGATATCGTAACGATGTCAGTGACTTGATCGATTACGATGATCACACCCTGAAATACTATAACGAAGGGAAAGCGCGAATTAAGGGCGTCGAGGCGATCGCCAATTTTGATACCGGACCACTGACGCATACTGTGAGTTATGATTATGTCGATGCGCGCAATGCAATTACCGACACGCCGTTGTTACGCCGTGCTAAACAGCAGGTGAAATACCAGCTCGACTGGCAGTTGTATGACTTCGACTGGGGTATTACTTATCAGTATTTAGGCACTCGCTATGATAAGGATTACTCCTCCTGGCCGTATCAAACCGTGAAAATGGGCGGTGTGAGCTTGTGGGATCTTGCGGTTGCGTATCCGGTCACCTCTCACCTGACAGTTCGTGGTAAAATAGCCAACCTGTTCGACAAAGATTATGAGACAGTCTATGGCTACCAAACTGCAGGACGGGAATACACCTTGTCTGGCAGCTACACCTTCTGAACCACGTCCCACCGTGCTGGTGTTTGACTCCGGCGTCGGTGGGTTGTCGGTCTATGACGAGATCCGGCATCTCTTACCGGATCTCCATTACATTTATGCTTTCGATAACGTCGCTTTCCCGTATGGCGAAAAAAGCGAAGAGTTTATTGTTGAGCGAGTGGTGGCAATTGTCACCGCAGTGCAAGAACGCTATCCCCTTGCGCTGGCAGTGGTCGCTTGCAACACCGCCAGTACCGTTTCACTTCCTGCATTACGCGAAAAGTTCGACTTCCCGGTTGTTGGTGTCGTGCCGGCGATTAAACCTGCTGCACGTCTGACGGCAAATGGCATTGTCGGATTACTGGCAACCCGCGGAACAGTTAAACGTTCTTATACTCATGAGCTGATCGCGCGTTTCGCTAATGAATGCCAGATAGAAATGCTGGGCTCGGCAGAGATGGTTGAGTTGGCTGAAGCGAAGCTGCATGGCGAAGATGTTTCTCTGGATGCACTAAAGCGTATCTTGCGCCCGTGGTTAAGAATGAAAGAGCCACCAGATACCGTTGTTCTGGGGTGTACCCACTTCCCTCTACTACAAGAAGAACTGTTACAAGTGCTGCCAGAGGGAACACGGCTGGTGGATTCTGGCGCAGCGATTGCTCGCCGAACGGCCTGGTTGTTAGAACATGAAGCCCCGGATGCAAAATCCGCCGATGCGAATATTGCCTTTTGTATGGCAATGACGCCAGAAGCTGAACAATTATTGCCCGTTTTACAGCGCTACGGCTTCGAAACGCTCGAAAAACTGGCAGTTTTAGACTGATTTGGTTGAATGTTGCGCGGTCGGAAAATTATTTTAAATTTCCTCTTGTCAGGCCGGAATAACTCCCTATAATGCGCCACCACTGACACGGAACAACGGCAAACACGCCGCCGGGTCAGCGGGGTTCTCCTGAGAATCTCGACAGAGAAAAGCAAAAAAATGCTTGACTCTGTAGCGGGAAAGCGTATTATGCACACCCCGCGCCGCTGAGAAAAAGCGAAGCGGCACTGCTCTTTAACAATTTATCAGACAATCTGTGTGGGCACTCGAAGATACGGATTCTTAACGTCGCAAGACGAAAAATGAATACCAAGTCTCAAGAGTGAACACGTAATTCATTACGAAGTTTAATTCTTTGAGCATCAAACTTTTAAATTGAAGAGTTTGATCATGGCTCAGATTGAACGCTGGCGGCAGGCCTAACACATGCAAGTCGAACGGTAACAGGAATCAGCTTGCTGATTCGCTGACGAGTGGCGGACGGGTGAGTAATGTCTGGGAAACTGCCTGATGGAGGGGGATAACTACTGGAAACGGTAGCTAATACCGCATAACGTCGCAAGACCAAAGAGGGGGACCTTCGGGCCTCTTGCCATCGGATGTGCCCAGATGGGATTAGCTAGTAGGTGGGGTAACGGCTCACCTAGGCGACGATCCCTAGCTGGTCTGAGAGGATGACCAGCCACACTGGAACTGAGACACGGTCCAGACTCCTACGGGAGGCAGCAGTGGGGAATATTGCACAATGGGCGCAAGCCTGATGCAGCCATGCCGCGTGTATGAAGAAGGCCTTCGGGTTGTAAAGTACTTTCAGCGGGGAGGAAGGGAGTAAAGTTAATACCTTTGCTCATTGACGTTACCCGCAGAAGAAGCACCGGCTAACTCCGTGCCAGCAGCCGCGGTAATACGGAGGGTGCAAGCGTTAATCGGAATTACTGGGCGTAAAGCGCACGCAGGCGGTTTGTTAAGTCAGATGTGAAATCCCCGGGCTCAACCTGGGAACTGCATCTGATACTGGCAAGCTTGAGTCTCGTAGAGGGGGGTAGAATTCCAGGTGTAGCGGTGAAATGCGTAGAGATCTGGAGGAATACCGGTGGCGAAGGCGGCCCCCTGGACGAAGACTGACGCTCAGGTGCGAAAGCGTGGGGAGCAAACAGGATTAGATACCCTGGTAGTCCACGCCGTAAACGATGTCGACTTGGAGGTTGTGCCCTTGAGGCGTGGCTTCCGGAGCTAACGCGTTAAGTCGACCGCCTGGGGAGTACGGCCGCAAGGTTAAAACTCAAATGAATTGACGGGGGCCCGCACAAGCGGTGGAGCATGTGGTTTAATTCGATGCAACGCGAAGAACCTTACCTGGTCTTGACATCCACGGAAGTTTTCAGAGATGAGAATGTGCCTTCGGGAACCGTGAGACAGGTGCTGCATGGCTGTCGTCAGCTCGTGTTGTGAAATGTTGGGTTAAGTCCCGCAACGAGCGCAACCCTTATCCTTTGTTGCCAGCGGTCCGGCCGGGAACTCAAAGGAGACTGCCAGTGATAAACTGGAGGAAGGTGGGGATGACGTCAAGTCATCATGGCCCTTACGACCAGGGCTACACACGTGCTACAATGGCGCATACAAAGAGAAGCGACCTCGCGAGAGCAAGCGGACCTCATAAAGTGCGTCGTAGTCCGGATTGGAGTCTGCAACTCGACTCCATGAAGTCGGAATCGCTAGTAATCGTGGATCAGAATGCCACGGTGAATACGTTCCCGGGCCTTGTACACACCGCCCGTCACACCATGGGAGTGGGTTGCAAAAGAAGTAGGTAGCTTAACCTTCGGGAGGGCGCTTACCACTTTGTGATTCATGACTGGGGTGAAGTCGTAACAAGGTAACCGTAGGGGAACCTGCGGTTGGATCACCTCCTTACCTTAAAGAACTGTACTTTGCAGTGCTCACACAGATTGTCTGATGAAAAGTGAATAGCAAGGCGTTTACGCGTTGGGAGTGAGGCTGAAGAGAATAAGGCCGTTCGCTTTCTATTAATGAAAGCTCACCCTACACGAAAATATCACGCAGCGCGTGATAAGCAATTTTCGTGTCCCCTTCGTCTAGAGGCCCAGGACACCGCCCTTTCACGGCGGTAACAGGGGTTCGAATCCCCTAGGGGACGCCACTTGCTGGTTTGTGAGTGAAAGTCGCCGACCTTGATATCGTTAAAGATGACTTACGAGTCATGTTTAAGATATTTGCTCTTTAAAAATCTGGATCAAGCTGAAAATTGAAACACTGAACAACGCAAGTTGTTCGTGAGTCTCTCAAATTTTCGCAACACGATGATGAATCGCAAGAAACATCTTCGGGTTGTGAGGTTAAGCGACTAAGCGTACACGGTGGATGCCCTGGCAGTCAGAGGCGATGAAGGACGTGCTAATCTGCGATAAGCGTCGGTAAGGTGATATGAACCGTTATAACCGGCGATTTCCGAATGGGGAAACCCAGTGTGATTCGTCACACTATCATTAACTGAATCCATAGGTTAATGAGGCGAACCGGGGGAACTGAAACATCTAAGTACCCCGAGGAAAAGAAATCAACCGAGATTCCCCCAGTAGCGGCGAGCGAACGGGGAGCAGCCCAGAGCCTGAATCAGTGTGTGTGTTAGTGGAAGCGTCTGGAAAGGCGCGCGATACAGGGTGACAGCCCCGTACACAAAAATGCACATATTGTGAGCTCGATGAGTAGGGCGGGACACGTGGTATCCTGTCTGAATATGGGGGGACCATCCTCCAAGGCTAAATACTCCTGACTGACCGATAGTGAACCAGTACCGTGAGGGAAAGGCGAAAAGAACCCCGGCGAGGGGAGTGAAAAAGAACCTGAAACCGTGTACGTACAAGCAGTGGGAGCCTCTTTATGGGGTGACTGCGTACCTTTTGTATAATGGGTCAGCGACTTATATTCTGTAGCAAGGTTAACCGAATAGGGGAGCCGAAGGGAAACCGAGTCTTAACTGGGCGTTAAGTTGCAGGGTATAGACCCGAAACCCGGTGATCTAGCCATGGGCAGGTTGAAGGTTGGGTAACACTAACTGGAGGACCGAACCGACTAATGTTGAAAAATTAGCGGATGACTTGTGGCTGGGGGTGAAAGGCCAATCAAACCGGGAGATAGCTGGTTCTCCCCGAAAGCTATTTAGGTAGCGCCTCGTGAATTCATCTCCGGGGGTAGAGCACTGTTTCGGCAAGGGGGTCATCCCGACTTACCAACCCGATGCAAACTGCGAATACCGGAGAATGTTATCACGGGAGACACACGGCGGGTGCTAACGTCCGTCGTGAAGAGGGAAACAACCCAGACCGCCAGCTAAGGTCCCAAAGTCATGGTTAAGTGGGAAACGATGTGGGAAGGCCCAGACAGCCAGGATGTTGGCTTAGAAGCAGCCATCATTTAAAGAAAGCGTAATAGCTCACTGGTCGAGTCGGCCTGCGCGGAAGATGTAACGGGGCTAAACCATGCACCGAAGCTGCGGCAGCGACACTATGTGTTGTTGGGTAGGGGAGCGTTCTGTAAGCCTGTGAAGGTGTGCTGTGAGGTATGCTGGAGGTATCAGAAGTGCGAATGCTGACATAAGTAACGATAAAGCGGGTGAAAAGCCCGCTCGCCGGAAGACCAAGGGTTCCTGTCCAACGTTAATCGGGGCAGGGTGAGTCGACCCCTAAGGCGAGGCCGAAAGGCGTAGTCGATGGGAAACAGGTTAATATTCCTGTACTTGGTGTTACTGCGAAGGGGGGACGGAGAAGGCTATGTTGGCCGGGCGACGGTTGTCCCGGTTTAAGCGTGTAGGCTGGTTTTCCAGGCAAATCCGGAAAATCAAGGCTGAGGCGTGATGACGAGGCACTACGGTGCTGAAGCAACAAATGCCCTGCTTCCAGGAAAAGCCTCTAAGCATCAGGTAACATCAAATCGTACCCCAAACCGACACAGGTGGTCAGGTAGAGAATACCAAGGCGCTTGAGAGAACTCGGGTGAAGGAACTAGGCAAAATGGTGCCGTAACTTCGGGAGAAGGCACGCTGATATGTAGGTGAAGCGACTTGCTCGTGGAGCTGAAATCAGTCGAAGATACCAGCTGGCTGCAACTGTTTATTAAAAACACAGCACTGTGCAAACACGAAAGTGGACGTATACGGTGTGACGCCTGCCCGGTGCCGGAAGGTTAATTGATGGGGTTAGCGGTAACGCGAAGCTCTTGATCGAAGCCCCGGTAAACGGCGGCCGTAACTATAACGGTCCTAAGGTAGCGAAATTCCTTGTCGGGTAAGTTCCGACCTGCACGAATGGCGTAATGATGGCCAGGCTGTCTCCACCCGAGACTCAGTGAAATTGAACTCGCTGTGAAGATGCAGTGTACCCGCGGCAAGACGGAAAGACCCCGTGAACCTTTACTATAGCTTGACACTGAACATTGAGCCTTGATGTGTAGGATAGGTGGGAGGCTTTGAAGTGTGGACGCCAGTCTGCATGGAGCCGACCTTGAAATACCACCCTTTAATGTTTGATGTTCTAACGTTGGCCCGTAATCCGGGTTGCGGACAGTGTCTGGTGGGTAGTTTGACTGGGGCGGTCTCCTCCTAAAGAGTAACGGAGGAGCACGAAGGTTGGCTAATCCTGGTCGGACATCAGGAGGTTAGTGCAATGGCATAAGCCAGCTTGACTGCGAGCGTGACGGCGCGAGCAGGTGCGAAAGCAGGTCATAGTGATCCGGTGGTTCTGAATGGAAGGGCCATCGCTCAACGGATAAAAGGTACTCCGGGGATAACAGGCTGATACCGCCCAAGAGTTCATATCGACGGCGGTGTTTGGCACCTCGATGTCGGCTCATCACATCCTGGGGCTGAAGTAGGTCCCAAGGGTATGGCTGTTCGCCATTTAAAGTGGTACGCGAGCTGGGTTTAGAACGTCGTGAGACAGTTCGGTCCCTATCTGCCGTGGGCGCTGGAGAACTGAGGGGGGCTGCTCCTAGTACGAGAGGACCGGAGTGGACGCATCACTGGTGTTCGGGTTGTCATGCCAATGGCACTGCCCGGTAGCTAAATGCGGAAGAGATAAGTGCTGAAAGCATCTAAGCACGAAACTTGCCCCGAGATGAGTTCTCCCTGACCCTTTAAGGGTCCTGAAGGAACGTTGAAGACGACGACGTTGATAGGCCGGGTGTGTAAGCGCAGCGATGCGTTGAGCTAACCGGTACTAATGAACCGTGAGGCTTAACCTTACAACGCCGAAGATGTTTTGGCGGATTGAGAGAAGATTTTCAGCCTGATACAGATTAAATCAGAACGCAGAAGCGGTCTGATAAAACAGAATTTGCCTGGCGGCCTTAGCGCGGTGGTCCCACCTGACCCCATGCCGAACTCAGAAGTGAAACGCCGTAGCGCCGATGGTAGTGTGGGGTCTCCCCATGCGAGAGTAGGGAACTGCCAGGCATCAAATTAAGCAGAAGGCCCAGTCGGAAGACTGGGCATTTTTGCGTTTCTACAAACTCTCCCTGTCGTCATAACTACAAGCCATCCCCCCACAGATACGGTAAACTAGCCTCGTTTTTGCATCAGGAAAGCAGCTATGAACCACTCCTTAAAACCCTGGAACACATTTGGCATTGATCATAATGCTCAGCACATTGTATGTGCCGAAGACGAACAACAACTACTCAATGCCTGGCAGCATGCAACCGCAGAAGGGCAACCCGTTCTTATTCTGGGTGAAGGAAGTAATGTACTTTTTCTGGAAGACTATCGCGGCACGGTGATCATCAACCGGATCAAAGGTATCGAAATTCATGATGAACCTGATGCGTGGTATTTACATGTAGGAGCCGGAGAAAACTGGCATCGCCTGGTAAAATACACTTTGCAGGAAGGTATGCCAGGTCTGGAAAATCTGGCGTTAATTCCTGGTTGTGTCGGCTCATCACCTATCCAGAATATTGGTGCTTATGGCGTAGAATTACAGCGAGTTTGCGCTTATGTTGACTGTGTCGAACTGGCGACAGGCAAGCAAGTGCGCTTAACTGCTAAAGAGTGCCGTTTTGGCTATCGCGACAGTATTTTTAAACATGAATACCAGGACCGCTTCGCCATTGTAGCCGTAGGTCTGCGCCTGCAAAAAGAGTGGCAACCTGTACTAACGTATGGTGACTTAACTCGTCTGGATCCTACAACCGTAACGCCACAGCAAGTATTTGATGCGGTGTGTCATATGCGCACCACCAAACTCCCTGATCCAAAAGTGAATGGCAATGCCGGTAGTTTCTTCAAAAACCCTGTTGTATCTGCCGAAACGGCTAAAGCATTACTGGCACAATTTCCAACAGCACCAAATTATCCCCAGACGGATGGTTCAGTAAAACTGGCCGCTGGTTGGCTTATCGATCAGTGCCAGCTAAAAGGAACACAAATTGGTGGGGCTGCGGTACACCGTCAACAGGCGTTAGTTCTCATTAATGAAGGCAATGCAAAAAGCGAAGATATTGTGCAGCTGGCACATCATGTAAGACAGAAAGTGGGTGAAAAATTTAATGTCTGGCTTGAGCCAGAAGTTCGCTTTATTGGTACATCAGGTGAAGTTAGCGCAGTGGAGACGATTTCATGAAGGATAATACCGTTCCGCTAAAATTAATCACGTTATTAGCGAATGGCGAATTTCACTCTGGTGAGCAGCTGGGTGAAACGTTAGGAATGAGCCGGGCGGCCATTAATAAACATATTCAAACACTGCGTGACTGGGGCGTTGATGTCTTTACCGTTCCGGGTAAAGGATACAGCCTGCCTGAGCCCATCCAGTTACTTAATGCTGAACAGATATTGAGTCAGCTGGATAGCGGTAGTGTAGCCGTGCTGCCAGTTATTGACTCCACGAATCAGTATCTTCTTGATCGTATCGGAGAGCTTAAATCGGGTGATGCCTGCGTTGCTGAATACCAGCAGGCAGGACGTGGTCGCCGAGGGCGGAAATGGTTTTCACCTTTTGGCGCAAACTTATATTTGTCGATGTTCTGGCGTCTGGAACAAGGCCCGGCTGCGGCGATTGGTTTAAGTCTGGTTATCGGTATCGTGATGGCGGAAGTATTACGCAAGTTGGGCGCTGATAAAGTTCGTGTTAAATGGCCGAATGACCTCTATCTGCAGGATCGCAAGCTGGCAGGTATTCTTGTGGAGCTGACTGGCAAAACCGGCGATGCGGCGCAAATAGTCATTGGTGCCGGGATCAACATGGCAATGCGTCGTGTTGAAGAGAATATCGTTAATCAGGGGTGGATCACGCTGCAGGAAGCTGGGATCAATCTCGATCGTAATGCGTTGGCGGCCATGCTAATACGTGAATTACGTGCGGCGCTGGAACTCTTCGAGCAAGAAGGATTGGCACCTTATCTGTCGCGCTGGGAAAAACTGGATAATTTTATTAATCGCCCGGTGAAACTTATCATTGGTGATAAAGAAATATTTGGCATTTCACGCGGAATAGACAAACAAGGCGCTTTATTGCTTGAGCAGGATGGAATAATAAAACCCTGGATGGGCGGTGAAATATCCCTGCGTAGTGCAGAAAAATAAGAAAGGGGAGCATTAGCTCCCCTTTAAATTATTTGCGTAGTCTGACCTCTTCTACCGCGTGATTAGCACTCTTTGTCAGGATTAAACTGGCGCGCTCACGAGTAGGTAGAATATTTTGCTTTAAGTTCAGCCAGTTGATCTCTTTCCACAATGTCATGGCAGTGTTAATCGCTTCTTCTTTAGTTAATTTCGCGTAGTTATGAAAATAGGAATCCGGGTCTGTAAAAGCCCCTTCGCGGAATTTCAGGAAACGGTTGATATACCACGTCTGAAGTAAGTCTTCCGGTGCATCAACATATATCGAAAAATCGACAAAATCAGAAACAAAAACATGATGTGGATCGTGTGGATAATCCATCCCGCTCTGTAAGACATTTAACCCTTCAAGAATTAAAATATCAGGCTGAACAACAGTTTTATCTCCATCCGGGATCACATCATAAATAAGATGCGAGTAAACAGGTGCCGTAACGTTTGGCACGCCGGATTTGAGATCGGAAACAAACTTCACCAGGCGATGCATATCATACGATTCCGGGAAGCCTTTCTTCTTCATCAGACCACGTTCTTTCAGCACCTGATTAGGGTGAAGGAAGCCATCAGTCGTGATCAGTTCAACACGACGATGCTCCGGCCAACGGCTTAATAGTGCCTGCAATACACGGGCGGTTGTACTTTTCCCCACCGCGACGCTACCTGCGATACTGATAATGTAAGGAATGCGTTGCCCGTTGGTACCAAGAAACTGTTCCAGAACTGCCTGACGGCGCAGATTCGAGCTTATATAGAAGTTCAGCAAACGTGACAGAGGTAAATAGATCTCGGCAACTTCTTCTAACGAGAGATCTTCATTAATACCTTTGAGACGGGCGATCTCATCTTCCGATAACGTCATAGGTACGGAATCACGCAGAGCTGCCCACTGGTTGCGGTCAAACTGTAGGTAAGGCGTCATTAACGTTTGCTCTTTTATACTCATAAGCATGTTTCTGGCGGTCATAGCTCTATCGGCAAAACGATATTTGCCATGGCGCGTCACAGTTCTGTTGAATGGGTTAATGGGCAGGAGGGTAACACCAGATGGGGAGGAATAATAAGAAAAAATCTCTCCCAGGAAGCTATCGTTGAAAAGCAATGTGACAGATATTCCATCTGATAAAAAGAATTGCGCTTTAGAAGGAGCGCATTGTTGAGAACAATGATGTTGAAAAAGTGTGCTAATTTGCCCTCTGTTCGACTGTTTCTTCATCGTGTCGCATAAAATGTGACCAATAAAACAAATTATGCAATTTTTTAGTTGCATGAACTCGCATGTCTCCATAGAATGCGCGCTACTTGATGCCGACTTAGCTCAGTAGGTAGAGCAACTGACTTGTAATCAGTAGGTCACCAGTTCGATTCCGGTAGTCGGCACCATCAAGTCCGGTGGGGTTCCCGAGCGGCCAAAGGGAGCAGACTGTAAATCTGCCGTCACAGACTTCGAAGGTTCGAATCCTTCCCCCACCACCAATTTCGGCCACGCGATGGCGTAGCCCGAGACGATAAGTTCGCTTACCGGCTCGAATAAAGAGAGCTTCTCTCGATATTCAGTGCAGAATGAAAATCAGGTAGCCGAGTTCCAGGATGCGGGCATCGTATAATGGCTATTACCTCAGCCTTCCAAGCTGATGATGCGGGTTCGATTCCCGCTGCCCGCTCCAAGATGTGCTGATATAGCTCAGTTGGTAGAGCGCACCCTTGGTAAGGGTGAGGTCGGCAGTTCGAATCTGCCTATCAGCACCACTTCTTTTCTCCTCCCTGTTTTTTCCTTCTGTTTATTGCATTCAACAAGTCGGGCATGTTGCCTGGTTGATGTGGTGATATCACCGATTTATCCGTGTCTTAGAGGGACAATCGATGTCTAAAGAAAAGTTTGAACGTACAAAACCGCACGTTAACGTCGGTACTATCGGCCACGTTGACCATGGTAAAACAACGCTGACCGCTGCAATCACTACCGTACTGGCTAAAACCTACGGCGGTGCTGCTCGCGCATTCGACCAGATCGATAACGCGCCGGAAGAAAAAGCTCGTGGTATCACCATCAACACTTCTCACGTTGAATATGACACCCCGACCCGTCACTACGCACACGTAGACTGCCCGGGGCACGCCGACTATGTTAAAAATATGATCACCGGTGCTGCTCAGATGGACGGCGCAATCCTGGTAGTTGCTGCGACTGACGGCCCGATGCCGCAGACTCGTGAGCACATCCTGCTGGGTCGTCAGGTAGGCGTTCCGTACATCATCGTGTTCCTGAACAAATGCGACATGGTTGATGACGAAGAGCTGCTGGAACTGGTTGAAATGGAAGTTCGTGAACTTCTGTCTCAGTACGACTTCCCGGGCGACGACACTCCGATCGTTCGTGGTTCTGCTCTGAAAGCGCTGGAAGGCGACGCCGAGTGGGAAGCGAAAATCCTGGAACTGGCTGGCTTCCTGGATTCTTACATTCCGGAACCAGAGCGTGCGATTGACAAGCCGTTCCTGCTGCCGATCGAAGACGTATTCTCCATCTCCGGTCGTGGTACCGTTGTTACCGGTCGTGTAGAACGCGGTATCATCAAAGTTGGTGAAGAAGTTGAAATCGTTGGTATCAAAGAGACTCAGAAGTCTACCTGTACTGGCGTTGAAATGTTCCGCAAACTGCTGGACGAAGGCCGTGCTGGTGAGAACGTAGGTGTTCTGCTGCGTGGTATCAAACGTGAAGAAATCGAACGTGGTCAGGTACTGGCTAAGCCGGGCACCATCAAGCCGCACACCAAGTTCGAATCTGAAGTGTACATTCTGTCCAAAGATGAAGGCGGCCGTCATACTCCGTTCTTCAAAGGCTACCGTCCGCAGTTCTACTTCCGTACTACTGACGTGACTGGTACCATCGAACTGCCGGAAGGCGTAGAGATGGTAATGCCGGGCGACAACATCAAAATGGTTGTTACCCTGATCCACCCGATCGCGATGGACGACGGTCTGCGTTTCGCAATCCGTGAAGGCGGCCGTACCGTTGGCGCGGGCGTTGTAGCAAAAGTTCTGAGCTAATTGCCGATAACATTTGACGCAATGCGCACTAAAAGGGCATCATTTGATGCCCTTTTTGCACGCTTTCGTACCAGAACCTGGCTCATCAGTGATTTTCTTTGTCATAATCATTGCTGAGACAGGCTCTGTTGAGGGCGTATAATCCGAAAAGCTAATACGCGTTTCGATTTGGTTTGCCTCGCGATCGCGGGGTGAAAATGTTTGTAGAATACTTCTGACAGGTTGGTTTATGAGTGCGAATACCGAAGCTCAAGGAAGCGGGCGCGGCCTGGAAGCGATGAAGTGGGTCGTTGTGGTGGCATTGCTCCTGGTAGCAATTGTCGGCAACTACCTTTATCGCGACATTATGCTGCCGCTGCGTGCGCTGGCCGTAGTAATTCTGATTGCTGCAGCGGGTGGTGTCGCGCTGTTAACGACAAAAGGAAAAGCAACCGTTGCTTTTGCCCGTGAAGCGCGTACCGAAGTCCGTAAGGTCATTTGGCCGACTCGCCAGGAAACATTGCACACCACGCTGATTGTGGCTGCGGTTACCGCAGTAATGTCACTGATCCTGTGGGGACTGGATGGTATTCTGGTTCGCCTGGTATCCTTTATCACTGGCCTGAGGTTCTGAGATGTCTGAAGCTCCTAAAAAGCGCTGGTACGTCGTTCAGGCGTTTTCCGGTTTTGAAGGCCGCGTAGCAACGTCGCTACGTGAGCATATCAAATTACATAACATGGAAGATTTGTTTGGTGAAGTCATGGTACCAACCGAAGAAGTGGTTGAAATCCGTGGCGGACAGCGTCGCAAAAGTGAACGCAAATTCTTCCCTGGCTACGTCCTCGTTCAGATGGTGATGAACGACGCGAGCTGGCACCTGGTGCGCAGCGTACCGCGTGTGATGGGCTTCATCGGCGGTACTTCCGATCGTCCTGCGCCAATCAGCGATAAAGAAGTGGATGCGATTATGAATCGCCTGCAGCAGGTTGGCGATAAGCCGCGTCCGAAAACGCTGTTTGAACCGGGTGAAATGGTTCGTGTTAATGATGGTCCGTTCGCTGACTTCAACGGTGTTGTTGAAGAAGTTGATTACGAGAAATCTCGTCTGAAAGTGTCTGTTTCTATCTTCGGTCGTGCGACCCCGGTAGAGCTGGACTTCAGCCAGGTTGAAAAAGCCTAACCCAGCGATCAAAAAAGCGGCGATTTAATCGTTGCACAAGGCGCGAGATTGGAATACAATTTCGCGCCTTTTGTTTTTATGGGCCTTGCCCGTAAAACGATTTTTTATATCACGGGGAGCCTCTCAGAGGCGTTATTACCCAACTTGAGGAATTTATAATGGCTAAGAAAGTACAAGCCTATGTCAAGCTGCAGGTTGCAGCTGGTATGGCTAACCCGAGTCCGCCAGTAGGTCCGGCTCTGGGTCAGCAGGGCGTAAACATCATGGAATTCTGCAAAGCGTTCAACGCAAAAACTGATTCCATCGAAAAAGGTCTGCCGATTCCGGTAGTAATCACCGTTTACGCTGACCGTTCTTTCACTTTCGTTACCAAGACTCCGCCGGCAGCAGTTCTGCTGAAAAAAGCGGCTGGTATCAAGTCTGGTTCCGGTAAGCCGAACAAAGACAAAGTGGGTAAAATTTCCCGCGCTCAGCTGCAGGAAATCGCGCAGACCAAAGCTGCCGACATGACTGGTGCCGACATTGAAGCGATGACTCGCTCCATCGAAGGTACTGCACGTTCCATGGGCCTGGTAGTGGAGGACTAAGAAATGGCTAAACTGACCAAGCGCATGCGTGTTATCCGCGAGAAAGTTGATGCAACCAAACAGTACGACATCAACGAAGCTATCGCTCTGCTGAAAGAGCTGGCGACTGCTAAATTCGTAGAAAGCGTGGACGTGGCTGTTAACCTCGGCATCGACGCTCGTAAATCTGACCAGAACGTACGTGGTGCAACTGTACTGCCGCACGGTACTGGCCGTTCCGTTCGCGTAGCCGTATTTACCCAGGGTGCAAACGCTGAAGCTGCTAAAGCTGCAGGCGCTGAACTGGTAGGTATGGAAGATCTGGCTGACCAGATCAAGAAAGGCGAAATGAACTTTGACGTTGTTATTGCTTCTCCGGATGCAATGCGCGTTGTTGGCCAGCTGGGCCAGGTTCTGGGTCCGCGCGGCCTGATGCCAAACCCGAAAGTGGGTACTGTAACGCCGAACGTTGCTGAAGCGGTTAAAAACGCTAAAGCTGGCCAGATTCGTTACCGTAACGACAAAAACGGCATCATCCACACCACCATCGGTAAAGTGGACTTTGACGCTGACAAACTGAAAGAAAACCTGGAAGCTCTGCTGGTTGCGCTGAAAAAAGCAAAACCGACTCAGGCTAAAGGCGTGTACATCAAGAAAGTTAGCATCTCCACCACCATGGGTGCAGGTGTTGCAGTTGACCAGGCTGGCCTGAGCGCTTCTGTAAACTAATGCCTTTACGTGGGCGGTGATTTTGTCTACAATCTTACCCCCACGTATAATGCTTAATGCAGACGTATATCCGAGATATTCGGGTTGTAGCAAGGCGGCAACTGAGTGAGTCGCCAGGAGCATAGCTAACTATGTGACTGGTGCGAACGAAGGAAGCCAACGCCGCTACAAGCTGAATAGCGACGGATAGAAAAGATTTGTTCGTTGGAGCCTGGCCTATCCAGGCCTCCGTCGAAGACCGCAGGAGTTTCGCAAGAAACTTAATCCCCTGCGTAGACGGTGACAGAACGCTAAGATTATTCTTTTATATTCTGGCTTGTTTCTGCTCACCGTAATTAAGACGCTCTCTCCGTTTGGAGGAGTGAAGTGAGTTCCAGAGATTTTCTCTGGCAAACATCCAGGAGCAAAGCTAATGGCTTTAAATCTTCAAGACAAACAAGCGATTGTTGCTGAAGTCAGCGAAGTAGCCAAAGGCGCGCTGTCTGCAGTAGTTGCGGATTCCCGTGGCGTAACTGTAGATAAAATGACTGAACTGCGTAAAGCAGGTCGCGAAGCTGGCGTATACATGCGTGTTGTTCGTAACACCCTGCTGCGCCGTGCTGTTGAAGGTACTCCGTTCGAGTGCCTGAAAGACGCGTTTGTTGGTCCGACCCTGATTGCATACTCTATGGAACATCCGGGCGCTGCTGCTCGTCTGTTCAAAGAGTTCGCGAAAGCGAATGCAAAATTTGAGGTCAAAGCCGCTGCCTTTGAAGGTGAGCTGATCCCGGCGTCTCAGATCGACCGCCTGGCAACTCTGCCGACCTACGAAGAAGCAATTGCACGCCTGATGGCAACCATGAAAGAAGCTTCGGCTGGCAAACTGGTTCGTACTCTGGCTGCTGTACGCGATGCGAAAGAAGCTGCTTAATCGCAGTTATCTTTTTAACGCATTCGCTTACGTATAAACTTATTCTGATATTCAGGAACAATTTAAATGTCTATCACTAAAGATCAAATCATTGAAGCAGTTGCAGCTATGTCTGTAATGGACGTTGTAGAACTGATCTCTGCAATGGAAGAAAAATTCGGTGTTTCCGCTGCTGCTGCTGTAGCTGTAGCTGCTGGCCCGGTTGAAGCTGCTGAAGAAAAAACTGAATTCGACGTAATTCTGAAAGCTGCTGGCGCTAACAAAGTTGCTGTTATCAAAGCAGTACGTGGCGCAACTGGCCTGGGTCTGAAAGAAGCTAAAGACCTGGTAGAATCTGCACCGGCTGCTCTGAAAGAAGGCGTGAGCAAAGACGACGCAGAAGCACTGAAAAAAGCTCTGGAAGAAGCTGGCGCTGAAGTTGAAGTTAAATAAGCCAACCCTTCCGGTTGCAGCCTGAGAAATCAGGCTGATGGCTGGTGACTTTTTAGTCACCAGCCTTTTTGCGCTGTAAGGCGCCAGTAGCGTTTCACACTGTTTGACTACTGCTGTGCCTTTCAATGCTTGTTTCTATCGACGACTTAATATACTGCGACAGGACGCCCGTTCTGTGTAAATCGCAATGAAATGGTTTAAGCGTGATAGCAACAGGCATTGCGGAAAGTGTTCCATTTTCCGGTCAACAAAATAGTGTTGCACAAACTGTCCGCTCAATGGACAGATGGGTCGACTTGTCAGCGAGCTGAGGAACCCTATGGTTTACTCCTATACCGAGAAAAAACGTATTCGTAAGGATTTTGGTAAACGTCCACAAGTTCTGGATGTACCTTATCTCCTTTCTATCCAGCTTGACTCGTTTCAGAAATTTATCGAGCAAGATCCTGAAGGGCAGTATGGTCTGGAAGCTGCTTTCCGTTCCGTATTCCCGATTCAGAGCTACAGCGGTAATTCCGAGCTGCAATACGTCAGCTACCGCCTTGGCGAACCGGTGTTTGACGTCCAGGAATGTCAAATCCGTGGCGTGACCTATTCCGCACCGCTGCGCGTTAAACTGCGTCTGGTGATCTATGAGCGCGAAGCGCCGGAAGGCACCGTAAAAGACATTAAAGAACAAGAAGTCTACATGGGCGAAATTCCGCTCATGACGGACAACGGTACCTTTGTTATCAACGGTACTGAGCGTGTTATCGTTTCCCAGCTGCACCGTAGTCCGGGCGTCTTCTTTGACTCCGACAAAGGTAAAACCCACTCTTCGGGTAAAGTGCTGTATAACGCGCGCATCATCCCTTACCGTGGTTCCTGGCTGGACTTCGAATTCGATCCGAAGGACAACCTGTTCGTACGTATCGACCGTCGCCGTAAACTGCCTGCGACCATCATTCTGCGTGCCCTGAACTACACCACAGAGCAGATCCTCGACCTGTTCTTTGAAAAAGTTATCTTTGAAATCCGTGATAACAAGCTGCAGATGGAACTGGTGCCGGAACGCCTGCGTGGTGAAACCGCATCTTTTGACATCGAAGCTAACGGTAAAGTGTACGTAGAAAAAGGCCGCCGCATTACTGCGCGCCACATTCGCCAGCTGGAAAAAGACGACGTCAAACTGATCGAAGTCCCGGTTGAGTACATCGCAGGTAAAGTGGTTGCTAAAGACTACATTGATGAGTCTACTGGTGAGCTGATCTGTGCTGCGAACATGGAGCTGAGCCTGGATCTGCTGGCTAAGCTGAGCCAGTCTGGTCACAAGCGTATCGAAACGCTGTTCACCAACGATCTGGATCACGGCCCGTATATCTCTGAAACCTTACGTGTCGACCCAACTAACGACCGTCTGAGCGCACTGGTAGAAATCTACCGCATGATGCGCCCTGGCGAGCCGCCGACTCGTGAAGCCGCTGAAAGCCTGTTCGAGAACCTGTTCTTCTCCGAAGACCGCTATGACTTGTCTGCGGTTGGTCGTATGAAGTTCAACCGTTCTCTGCTGCGCGACGAAATCGAAGGTTCCGGTATCCTGAGCAAAGACGACATCATTGATGTTATGAAAAAGCTCATCGATATCCGTAACGGTAAAGGCGAAGTCGATGATATCGACCACCTCGGTAACCGTCGTATCCGTTCCGTTGGCGAAATGGCGGAAAACCAGTTCCGCGTTGGCCTGGTACGTGTAGAGCGTGCGGTGAAAGAGCGTTTGTCTCTGGGCGATCTGGATACCCTGATGCCTCAGGATATGATCAACGCCAAACCGATTTCCGCAGCAGTGAAAGAGTTCTTTGGTTCCAGCCAGCTGTCTCAGTTTATGGACCAGAACAACCCGCTGTCTGAGATTACACACAAGCGTCGTATCTCTGCACTCGGCCCAGGCGGTCTGACCCGTGAACGTGCAGGCTTCGAAGTTCGAGACGTACACCCGACTCACTACGGTCGCGTATGTCCAATCGAAACCCCTGAAGGTCCGAACATCGGTCTGATCAACTCCCTGTCCGTGTACGCACAGACTAACGAATATGGCTTCCTTGAGACGCCGTACCGTAAAGTGATCGACGGTGTTGTAACCGACGAAATTCACTATCTGTCTGCTATCGAAGAAGGCAACTACGTTATCGCCCAGGCGAACTCCAACCTGGATGAAGAAGGCCACTTCGTAGAAGACCTGGTAACTTGCCGTAGCAAAGGCGAATCCAGCTTGTTCAGCCGCGACCAGGTTGACTACATGGACGTATCCACCCAGCAGGTGGTATCCGTCGGTGCGTCCCTGATCCCGTTCCTTGAACACGATGACGCCAACCGTGCATTGATGGGTGCGAACATGCAACGTCAGGCCGTTCCGACTCTGCGTGCTGATAAGCCGCTGGTTGGTACGGGTATGGAACGTGCTGTTGCCGTTGACTCCGGTGTAACTGCGGTTGCTAAACGTGGTGGTGTCGTTCAGTACGTGGATGCTTCCCGTATCGTTATCAAAGTTAACGAAGACGAGATGTATCCGGGCGAAGCGGGTATCGACATCTACAACCTGACCAAATACACCCGTTCTAACCAGAACACCTGTATCAACCAGATGCCGTGTGTGTCTCTGGGTGAACCGGTAGAGCGCGGCGACGTGCTGGCAGACGGTCCGTCCACCGATCTCGGTGAACTGGCGCTCGGTCAGAACATGCGCGTAGCGTTCATGCCGTGGAATGGTTACAACTTCGAAGACTCCATCCTCGTATCCGAGCGTGTTGTTCAGGAAGACCGTTTCACCACCATCCACATTCAGGAACTGGCATGTGTGTCCCGTGACACCAAGCTGGGGCCAGAAGAGATCACTGCTGACATCCCGAACGTAGGTGAAGCTGCGCTCTCCAAACTGGATGAATCCGGTATCGTTTACATTGGTGCGGAAGTAACCGGTGGCGACATTCTGGTTGGTAAGGTAACGCCGAAAGGTGAAACTCAGCTGACCCCAGAAGAAAAACTGCTGCGTGCGATCTTCGGTGAGAAAGCGTCTGACGTTAAAGACTCTTCTCTGCGCGTACCAAACGGTGTATCCGGTACGGTTATCGACGTTCAGGTCTTTACTCGCGATGGCGTAGAAAAAGACAAACGTGCGCTGGAAATCGAAGAAATGCAGCTCAAACAGGCGAAGAAAGACCTGTCTGAAGAACTGCAGATCCTCGAAGCGGGTCTGTTCAGCCGTATCCGTGCTGTGCTGGTAGCCGGTGGCGTTGAAGCTGAGAAGCTCGACAAACTGCCGCGCGATCGCTGGCTGGAGCTGGGCCTGACCGACGAAGAGAAACAAAATCAGCTGGAACAGCTGGCTGAGCAGTATGACGAACTGAAACACGAGTTCGAGAAGAAACTCGAAGCGAAACGCCGCAAAATCACCCAGGGCGACGATCTGGCACCGGGCGTGCTGAAGATTGTTAAGGTATATCTGGCGGTTAAACGCCGTATCCAGCCTGGTGACAAGATGGCAGGTCGTCACGGTAACAAGGGTGTAATTTCTAAGATCAACCCGATAGAAGATATGCCTTACGATGAAAACGGTACGCCGGTAGACATCGTACTGAACCCGCTGGGCGTACCGTCTCGTATGAACATCGGTCAGATCCTCGAAACCCACCTGGGTATGGCTGCGAAAGGTATCGGCGACAAGATCAACGCCATGCTGAAACAGCAGCAAGAAGTCGCGAAACTGCGCGAATTCATCCAGCGTGCGTACGATCTGGGCGCTGACGTTCGTCAGAAAGTTGACCTAAGTACCTTCAGCGATGAAGAAGTTATGCGTCTGGCTGAAAACCTGCGCAAAGGTATGCCAATCGCAACGCCGGTCTTCGACGGTGCGAAAGAAGCAGAAATTAAAGAACTGCTGAAACTTGGCGACCTGCCGACTTCTGGTCAGATCCGCCTGTACGACGGTCGCACTGGTGAACAGTTCGAACGTCCGGTAACCGTGGGTTACATGTACATGCTGAAACTGAACCACCTGGTCGACGACAAGATGCACGCGCGTTCCACCGGTTCTTACAGCCTGGTTACTCAGCAGCCGCTGGGTGGTAAGGCACAGTTCGGTGGTCAGCGTTTCGGGGAGATGGAAGTGTGGGCGCTGGAAGCATACGGCGCAGCGTACACCCTGCAGGAAATGCTCACCGTTAAGTCTGATGACGTGAACGGTCGTACCAAGATGTATAAAAACATCGTGGACGGCAACCATCAGATGGAGCCGGGCATGCCAGAATCCTTCAACGTATTGTTGAAAGAGATTCGTTCGCTGGGTATCAACATCGAACTGGAAGACGAGTAATTCTCGCTCAAACAGGTCACTGCTGTCGGGGTAAAACCCGGCAGCGGATTGTGCTAACTCCGACGGGAGCAAATCCGTGAAAGATTTATTAAAGTTTCTGAAAGCGCAGACTAAAACCGAAGAGTTTGATGCGATCAAAATTGCTCTGGCTTCGCCAGACATGATCCGTTCATGGTCTTTCGGTGAAGTTAAAAAGCCGGAAACCATCAACTACCGTACGTTCAAACCAGAACGTGACGGCCTTTTCTGCGCCCGTATCTTTGGGCCGGTAAAAGATTACGAGTGCCTGTGCGGTAAGTACAAGCGCCTGAAACACCGTGGCGTCATCTGTGAGAAGTGCGGCGTTGAAGTGACCCAGACTAAAGTACGCCGTGAGCGTATGGGCCATATCGAACTGGCTTCCCCGACCGCGCACATCTGGTTCCTGAAATCGCTGCCGTCCCGTATCG
The DNA here is from genome assembly GCF_036503815.1 of Escherichia coli. Taxonomy (GTDB): domain Bacteria; phylum Pseudomonadota; class Gammaproteobacteria; order Enterobacterales; family Enterobacteriaceae; genus Escherichia; species Escherichia coli_F. The sequence goes on along the minus strand of NZ_AP027764.1, from coordinate 4,658,108 downwards.
GCCTGCTGCTCGATATGCCGCTGCGCGATATCGAACGCGTACTGTACTTCGAATCCTATGTGGTTATCGAAGGCGGTATGACCAACCTGGAGCGTCAGCAGATCCTGACTGAAGAGCAGTATCTGGACGCGCTGGAAGAGTTCGGTGACGAATTCGACGCGAAAATGGGTGCGGAAGCAATCCAGGCTCTGCTGAAGAGCATGGATCTGGAGCAAGAGTGCGAACAGCTGCGTGAAGAGCTGAACGAAACCAACTCCGAAACTAAGCGTAAGAAGCTGACCAAGCGTATCAAACTGCTGGAAGCGTTCGTTCAGTCTGGTAACAAACCAGAGTGGATGATCCTGACCGTTCTGCCGGTACTGCCGCCAGATCTGCGTCCGCTGGTTCCGCTGGATGGTGGTCGTTTCGCGACTTCTGACCTGAACGATCTGTATCGTCGCGTCATTAACCGTAACAACCGTCTGAAACGTCTGCTGGATCTGGCTGCGCCGGACATCATCGTACGTAACGAAAAACGTATGCTGCAGGAAGCGGTAGACGCCCTGTTGGATAACGGTCGTCGCGGTCGTGCGATCACCGGTTCTAACAAGCGTCCTCTGAAATCTTTGGCCGACATGATCAAAGGTAAACAGGGTCGTTTCCGTCAGAACCTGCTCGGTAAGCGTGTTGACTACTCCGGTCGTTCTGTAATCACCGTAGGTCCATACCTGCGTCTGCATCAGTGCGGTCTGCCGAAGAAAATGGCACTGGAACTGTTCAAACCGTTCATCTACGGCAAGCTGGAACTGCGTGGTCTTGCTACCACCATTAAAGCTGCGAAGAAAATGGTTGAGCGCGAAGAAGCTGTCGTTTGGGATATCCTGGACGAAGTTATCCGCGAACACCCGGTACTGCTGAACCGTGCACCGACTCTGCACCGTCTGGGTATCCAGGCATTTGAACCGGTACTGATCGAAGGCAAAGCTATCCAGCTGCACCCGCTGGTTTGTGCGGCATATAACGCCGACTTCGATGGTGACCAGATGGCTGTTCACGTACCGCTGACGCTGGAAGCCCAGCTGGAAGCGCGTGCGCTGATGATGTCTACTAACAACATCCTGTCCCCGGCGAACGGCGAACCAATCATCGTTCCGTCTCAGGACGTTGTATTGGGTCTGTACTACATGACCCGCGACTGTGTTAACGCCAAAGGCGAAGGCATGGTGCTGACTGGCCCGAAAGAAGCAGAACGTCTGTATCGCTCTGGTCTGGCTTCTCTGCATGCGCGCGTTAAAGTGCGTATCACCGAGTATGAAAAAGATGCTAACGGTGAATTAGTAGCGAAAACCAGCCTGAAAGATACGACCGTTGGCCGTGCCATTCTGTGGATGATTGTACCGAAAGGTCTGCCTTACTCCATCGTCAACCAGGCGCTGGGTAAGAAAGCAATCTCCAAAATGCTGAACACCTGCTACCGCATTCTCGGTCTGAAACCGACCGTTATTTTTGCGGACCAGATCATGTACACCGGCTTTGCATATGCAGCGCGTTCTGGTGCATCTGTTGGTATCGATGACATGGTCATCCCGGAGAAGAAACACGAAATCATCTCCGAGGCAGAAGCTGAAGTTGCTGAGATTCAGGAGCAGTTCCAGTCTGGTCTGGTAACTGCGGGCGAACGCTACAACAAAGTTATCGATATCTGGGCTGCGGCGAACGATCGTGTATCCAAAGCGATGATGGATAACCTGCAAACTGAAACCGTTATTAACCGTGACGGTCAGGAAGAGAAGCAGGTTTCCTTCAACAGCATCTACATGATGGCCGACTCCGGTGCGCGTGGTTCTGCGGCACAGATTCGTCAGCTGGCGGGTATGCGTGGTCTGATGGCGAAGCCGGATGGCTCCATCATCGAAACGCCAATCACCGCGAACTTCCGTGAAGGTCTGAACGTACTCCAGTACTTCATCTCAACCCACGGTGCTCGTAAAGGTCTGGCGGATACCGCACTGAAGACGGCGAACTCCGGTTACCTGACTCGTCGTCTGGTTGACGTTGCGCAGGACCTGGTGGTAACCGAAGACGATTGTGGTACCCATGAAGGTATCATGATGACGCCGGTTATTGAGGGTGGTGATGTTAAAGAGCCGCTGCGTGATCGCGTACTGGGTCGTGTAACTGCTGAAGACGTTCTGAAACCGGGTACTGCTGATATCCTGGTTCCGCGCAACACGCTGCTGCACGAACAGTGGTGTGACCTGCTGGAAGAGAACTCTGTCGACGCGGTTAAAGTACGTTCTGTTGTATCTTGTGACACCGACTTTGGTGTATGTGCGCACTGCTACGGTCGTGACCTGGCACGTGGCCACATCATCAACAAAGGTGAAGCAATCGGTGTTATCGCGGCACAGTCCATCGGTGAACCGGGTACACAGCTGACCATGCGTACGTTCCACATCGGTGGTGCGGCATCTCGTGCGGCTGCTGAATCCAGCATCCAGGTGAAAAACAAAGGTAGCATCAAGCTCAGCAACGTGAAGTCGGTTGTGAACTCCAGCGGCAAACTGGTTATCACTTCCCGTAACACCGAACTGAAATTGATCGACGAATTCGGTCGTACCAAAGAAAGCTATAAAGTGCCTTACGGTGCAGTACTGGCGAAAGGCGATGGCGAACAGGTTGCTGGCGGCGAGACCGTTGCAAACTGGGACCCGCACACCATGCCGGTTATCACCGAAGTAAGCGGTTTTGTACGCTTTACTGACATGATCGACGGCCAGACCATTACTCGTCAGACCGACGAATTGACCGGTCTGTCTTCGCTGGTGGTTCTGGATTCCGCAGAACGTACCGCAGGTGGTAAAGATCTGCGTCCGGCACTGAAAATCGTTGATGCTCAGGGTAACGACGTTCTGATCCCGGGTACCGACATGCCTGCGCAGTACTTCCTGCCGGGTAAAGCGATTGTTCAGCTGGAAGATGGCGTACAGATCAGCTCCGGTGACACCCTGGCGCGTATTCCGCAAGAATCTGGCGGTACCAAGGACATCACCGGTGGTCTGCCACGCGTTGCGGACCTGTTCGAAGCACGTCGTCCGAAAGAGCCGGCAATCCTGGCTGAAATCAGCGGTGTGGTTTCCTTCGGTAAAGAAACCAAAGGTAAACGTCGTCTGGTTATCACCCCGGTAGACGGTAGCGAGCCGTACGAAGAGATGATTCCGAAATGGCGTCAGCTCAACGTGTTCGAAGGTGAACGTGTAGAACGTGGTGACGTAATTTCCGATGGTCCGGAAGCGCCGCATGACATTCTGCGTCTGCGTGGTGTGCATGCTGTAACTCGTTACATCGTTAACGAAGTACAGGACGTATACCGTCTGCAGGGCGTTAAGATTAACGATAAACACATCGAAGTTATCGTTCGTCAGATGCTGCGTAAAGCTACCATCGTTAACGCGGGCAGCTCCGACTTCCTGGAAGGCGAACAGGTTGAATACTCTCGCGTCAAGATCGCAAACCGCGAACTGGAAGCGAACGGCAAAGTGGGTGCAACTTACTCCCGCGATCTGCTGGGTATCACCAAAGCGTCTCTGGCAACCGAGTCCTTCATCTCCGCGGCATCGTTCCAGGAGACCACTCGCGTGCTGACCGAAGCAGCCGTTGCGGGCAAACGCGACGAACTGCGCGGCCTGAAAGAGAACGTTATCGTGGGTCGTCTGATCCCGGCTGGTACCGGTTACGCGTATCACCAGGATCGTATGCGTCGCCGTGCTGCGGGTGAAGCTCCGGCTGCACCGCAGGTGACTGCAGAAGACGCATCTGCCAGCCTGGCAGAACTGCTGAACGCAGGTCTGGGCGGTTCTGATAACGAGTAATCGTTAATCCGCAAATAACGTAAAAACCCGCTTCGGCGGGTTTTTTTATGGGTGTTATTCAGAGGGCAAATTCTTCATGGGAAATATTAAGAAAGGCAGGGCGAAACGAGGAAGAAGCTTTTCGCCCTGGACAACATTCCTGCTGACGGTACTAACATAAAAAAACGCAACGCTTTCAACAACCTTGCGTTTTTCATCTTCCGTAGCTGCTCGGAATAAATTTACGTTCTTACATTTTGTCTCATGTCCTTTGCGAGGCGCGTCCCAGATAGCTGTCCCAGTCTTTCCACACCGGCTGCAAACCCTGAGCGGTTAACGCGGCGGCCACCGCTTCTGGTCTGCGATCGTCGTGCGGTGAGAACTGTTCCAGCTCGGGATGATTGTCGGCATAGCCACCAGGTTGCGTTTTCGAGAAGGCGCTGACGTTATTGATCGCCAGCGGAATAACGCGATCGCGAAACCACGGTGATTCCCGCGTGGAGAGTGACAGTTCAATCTCCGGCGCAAGTAGGCGGAAGGCGCAGATAGTTTGCACTAACTGGCGTTCATCCATAATCGACGCTGGCTCAATCCCGCCAGTACACGGGCGCAGGCGCGGGAAGGAGACAGAGTAACGGCTTTGCCAGTAATGTTGTTGCAGCCATAGCAAATGTTCGGCAACCATATAGCAGTCAACGCGCCAGCTGTCGGAAAGGCCGATTAGCGCGCCGAGGCCTATCTTATCTATCCCCGCACGGCCCAGCCGATCCGGCGTTTCCAGCCGCCAGAAGAAGTCCTGTTTTTTCCCTTTCAGATGATGGTGGGCGTATGTCGCCTCGTGATATGTCTCCTGATAAACCATCACCCCATCCAGACCAAGTTGCTTTAACTCGGCGTATTCCGCTTCCGCCAGTGGCTGTACTTCCATCTGTAGTGAAGAGAACTGTTCACGCAGGACAGGGAGATGACGACGAAAGTAATCCATCCCCACTTTCGCCTGATGTTCACCAGTGACCAGCAATAGATGTTCAAAGCCCATCTCCCGGATAGCGGCGCTTTCCCTGGCGATATCCGCTTCATCCAGCGTTTTACGCTTGATGCGATTGCTCATGGAAAATCCGCAGTACGTGCAGTCGTTAGCGCAAAGATTGGAAAGATAAAGCGGGACGTAGAAGCTGACGACGTTGCCAAATCGCTGACGGGTCAGAAGCTGCGCCCGTTGAGCCAGTGGTTCCAGGTATTCATCGGCGGCAGGTGATAGCAATGCCATCATATCGTCGCGAGTGAGTTGCGAAACATTGAGCGCCCGCTCTACGTCAGCTGCCGTTTTGCTGTTGATTCGCAGGCGGATGTCGTCCCAGTCCAGTTGTCGCCAGCGATCACTGAAGGTTTTCATGCCGATGCCTCCAGAAATCCGGTCAGCGGGCTAGTGGCATGAGCAAAATGACTGCGACTGCCCGGCCCGGACTGACGTGCCAGCAGGCCGGCGTCTACCGCCAGACGAAATGCCTTCGCCATGTTGACGGGATCGTCCGCGACGGCAATCGCCGTATTCACTAACACCGCATCGGCTCCCATTTCAAGCGCCTGCGCGGCATGGCTGGGAACGCCAATGCCAGCATCAACGACCACCGGAACCGTGGCTTGCTGGATAATAATCTCCAGCATGGCGCGGGTTTCCAGTCCCTGATTCGAGCCAATCGGCGCGCCGAGCGGCATCACCGCTGCACAGCCGACTTCTTCCAGACGTTTGCACAACACCGGATCGGCACCGCAGTAAGGCAGCACGACAAATCCCTGTTGTACCAGTGTTTCGGCGGCTTTCAGGGTTTCGATGGGATCGGGCAACAGCCAGCGGGCGTCAGGGTGAATCTCTAATTTTAGCCAGTTTGTGCCTAATGCTTCACGTGCCAGATGGGCGGCGAAAATGGCTTCTTCCGCTGTTTTCGCCCCGGAAGTATTCGGCAGCAGGGTCACACCCGCCGCGATAAGCGGTTCGAGGATAGCATCGTTGTGCTGGCGCAAGTCGACGCGTTTCATCGCCAGCGTCACCAGTTGGCTGCCGGAAGCGCGGATCGCCTCCACCATCAATTGTGAAGAGGCGAATTTCCCGGTGCCGGTAAACAGATGTGAATCAAACGTTTTGTCCGCAATACGTAACATCTCAACCCCCTGCAATAACCTGAAAAAGCAGGATCTGGTCGCCATCCTGCACGATATGTTGCGCCCACTGCTCTCGCGGGATGATTTGCTGGTTAATCGCCAGCGCCGCGCCCGCTTGTTGTTGATTGAGTTGCACGAGCAGATCGTGAACAGTTAGCCCGGCGACGCACTGCATCGGTTGATCGTTAAACAGGAGCTGCATTGCTTCCTCCGCATACCGGGCAACCGCTGGCGCGGCGCAACGCCAGGTTGCGCCATTGGTTTAATTTACCGTCAAACAGTCGAAGATATCCCGCAGGGGTCTCTATACCACTCAATAGCTTAATTGCTTCCAGTGACTGTAACGTGCCCATGACCCCGACCACCGGGCCAACCACGCCTGCCGTGCGGCAGTTGCGTTCAGGCTCCTGGTTATCCGGCCACAGGCAGCGGTAACACCCCTGTTCCCAGGGCGGTGTCAGCACCATCAACTGACCACCAAATCCGACCGCGCTGGCGGTGATAAGCGGTGTGTTAAGTGCTACGCAGGCGGCATTAATCTCCTGGCGAGTCGCCATGTTGTCGGTACAGTCGAGAACCACATCGACCCGTGCTACCGCATCTTTTAACGCCTTACCCATTAACCGTTGTTGTAATGCTGTCAGTTGAATGTCGGGATTTAACTGTGTCAGTCGCTGTTGGCTGACCTGCGATTTCGGGCGATCGATATCTTCAGTGGTAAAGAGGATTTGTCGTTGCAGATTGCTCAAATGCACATCGTCGTCATCTGCCAGTACCAGCGTCCCGACACCAGCTCCCGCCAGGTATAGTGCAGCAGGTGTACCCAACCCACCCAGACCGATAATCAGCACCTGGCTGTCGAGCAGTTTTTGCTGCCCGTCAAGAGCGATATCGTCGAGCAGGATTTGACGGCTATAACGCATAAAATCACGGTCATTCATCGCCAACTCCTGCAATTTCCAGCAACTGTTCCGTTGCCAAACGCCAGTCTGCGGCCTGGGTAATGGCACTGACGACGGCGATACTGCCAACACCTGTCGCCATCACCGCAGGTGCGCGCGGCAGGCTGATACCGCCAATCGCTACAGTGGGATAATCAGCCAGGCGCTCAACATGCCGTGCCAGCTGTTCCAGCCCCTGCGGTGCAGAAGGCATCTGTTTGGTTTGCGTCGGGAACACATGTCCTAGCGCGATATAAGAAGGACGTGCTGCCAGCGCGACGTCGATCTCCATATCATCATGAGTCGAAACGCCCAGCCGCAGGCCCGCTGCACGGATGGCATTGAGATCGGTGGTTTGCAAATCTTCCTGTCCCAGATGGACGCCATACGCCTGATGCTTAATCGCCAGCCGCCAGTAATCGTTGATAAACAGCCGTGCGTTATAGCGGCGGCCCAGCGCAATTGCTGCCACGACATCGGCTTCCACTTCTTCATCGCGCCGATCTTTGATGCGCAGCTGGAGAGTACGCACGCCTGCATCCAACAGACGTTCGATCCACTGTACGCTGTCCACTACCGGGTACAGTCCTAAACGAAAAGGTACGTGAGGAAAATCAGGCTGATACATCACGCTTCCTCCTTACGCAGGTATATTTCTCCACCTCTGGCACGGAAGTTCTCCGACATATCCGCCATTCCCACTTCAATGGTTTGCGCGGCGGCATAGTCACGCACTTCCTGGCTGATTTTCATCGAGCAGAATTTCGGCCCACACATGGAGCAAAAATGGGCGACTTTGCCGGATTCTTGCGGCAGGGTTTCATCGTGATAAGCGCGGGCGGTAAACGGGTCGAGGGCCAGATTAAACTGGTCTTCCCAGCGAAATTCGAAGCGGGCTTTCGACATGGCGTTATCGCGAATTTGCGCGCCCGGATGCCCTTTCGCCAGGTCGGCGGCGTGGGCGGCAATCTTATAGGTGATAAGCCCCTGCTTAACATCTTCTTTATTAGGCAGACCCAGATGCTCTTTTGGCGTTACGTAACAGAGCATCGCGCAGCCAAACCAGCCAATCATCGCCGCGCCAATCCCCGATGTGAAGTGGTCATAACCCGGCGCAATATCAGTAGTTAGCGGCCCGAGGGTATAGAACGGTGCTTCGTGGCAGTGCTCTAACTCCTCGGTCATATTGCGGCGGATCATCTGCATCGGCACGTGGCCTGGACCTTCAATCATCACCTGCACGTCATATTCCCAGGCGATTTTGGTCAGTTCGCCCAGCGTATGTAGCTCGGCAAACTGCGCTTCATCGTTGGCGTCCTGAATAGAACCGGGGCGCAGGCCGTCGCCCAAGGACAACGAAACATCATAAGCGGCACAGATTTCACAAATTTCGCGGAAGTGTTGATAGAGGAAATTTTCCTGATGATGGGAGAGGCACCATTTCGCCATAATCGAACCGCCGCGAGAGACGATACCGGTCAGGCGTTTCGCGGTCATCGGCACGTAGCGCAGTAGCACGCCCGCATGGATAGTGAAGTAATCCACACCTTGCTCGGCCTGTTCCAGCAGCGTGTCCCGGAACGCTTCCCAGGTAAGATCTTCAGCGATCCCATTAACCTTCTCCAGCGCCTGGTAGATCGGCACTGTACCAATAGGCACCGGGCTGTTACGCAAAATCCATTCGCGAGTTTCGTGAATATAGCGACCGGTGGAAAGATCCATCACTGTATCCGCCCCCCAGCGCGTAGACCATACCAGCTTTTCCACTTCTTCTTCGATGGAAGAGGTGACTGCCGAGTTGCCGATATTGGCGTTAACCTTCACCAGAAAGTTGCGACCAATAATCATCGGCTCTGATTCCGGATGGTTGATGTTGGCGGGGATAATGGCACGTCCGGCAGCGACTTCATCACGGACAAATTCCGCAGTGATATTTTCCGGCAGGCGTGCGCCAAAGCTCATTCCCGGATGCTGGTGGCACAAAACTTCGTTACGAATGCGCTCGCGGCCCATATTCTCGCGGATGGCGATGAATTCCATCTCCGGTGTGATGATGCCCTGGCGGGCGTAGTGCAGTTGTGTGACGCGGTGGCCTGCTTTGGCGCGTTTTGGGGTTAATACGCCGCTAAAACGCAGCTCGTCGAGGCCATCATCTGCCAGCCGTGCTTTAGTGTAATCGGAACTGCGCACGGTAAGTTCTTCGGTATCGCCGCGTGCATCGATCCACGGCTGGCGTAGTTTTGCCAGTCCTTGCTGCACGTTAATGGCGATCTGCGGATCGCCATACGGACCGGAGGTATCGTAGACGGGAATCGCTTCGTTTTCTTCGTACTGCGGCTGTTCTTTGCTACCACCGATTAGCGTCGGGCTAAGCTGGATCTCACGCATCGGCACGCGCACGCCGGGTTGTGTGCCAGTGATGTAAATGCGTTTTGAGTTCGGAAAGGCGGTGCCTTCCAGGGTGTCGATAAAATGTTGGGCCTGGGCGCGTTGTTCGCGGCGGGTCAGTTTTGTTGCAGACATAGCTCATTCCAAAAAGTTAAGGACGTGGCTTGTCAGACGACGGATGAAGCAAGAGACGATCGCCGCAAAGGCGATGCGATAGCAGATTAACTCTTGTTCCCTTCGCAGGTATTAGCCTGATCAGGTTCCGCGGATCCCGAATAAACGGTCTCAGCCAGTTAAGGCACTCCGACAAGAAATTAGCCCCGCAAACGGGGCGTTGAATGTAAATTACGCGTTAACAGCGCAGAACTCAAGCAGGATGTTTGACGCGGGCGGCGTCAAGCACCAGCAGAATCAGCTTATCTTCCAGCACAAAGCGCGCTTCCAGGGCCTCGCCGATGTCAGATAAAACCTGTTGAAACTCAAGGTAATTATCATGATCGATAGCGGTTTCAAGGCTGGAATCGTAGTAATCCATAATCTGTTGGGTATTGGCTTCGAGTTGTGGCCAAATCTTCGCGGCGCGTGCGAGTTGCCCATTGCCTTCCAGTTTATGAAGAATGCGCTCATAAATACTGAAATGTCCGGCAGACAAGTAATCGACCAGGCTCTGACAAAAATCATCAAGGGCTTTTTCGTTTAGCCTCATGTACGATTCTTTGCCAGGCTTAATGCCAACCAGATTGTAGTAAGCCACGAGCAGATGCTTACGTACATGTAGCCAGCGATCAACCAGTTTGTTACTTCCTCTGACGCGCTCCGTCAGGTTATCGAGCTGGTTAAGCATGATTGACTCCGCAAGTTTGTATTCAAAAACTGCTCAGTGAGAAATGTAAAAACCATGTTAAACATGCCAGTGATGCAAAGGTAGTGCAAGAGCTATGGATCGTATAATTGAAAAATTAGATCACGGCTGGTGGGTCGTCAGCCATGAACAAAAATTATGGTTGCCGAAGGGAGAATTGCCATATGGCGAAGCGGCAAATTTCGATCTTGTGGGTCAGCGCGCACTACAAATCGGCGAATGGCAGGGGGAACCTGTTTGGTTAGTACAACAGCATCGGCGTCACGATATGGGGTCGGTACGTCAGGTCATTGATCTCGATGTTGGGCTGTTTCAACTGGCCGGACGTGGCGTGCAACTGGCGGAGTTTTACCGATCGCATAAATACTGTGGTTACTGCGGGCATGAAATGTATCCAAGCAAAACCGAATGGGCGATGCTGTGCAGCCATTGCCGTGAGCGTTACTACCCGCAAATCGCCCCCTGCATTATTGTTGCCATCCGTCGCGATGATTCGATCCTCCTCGCCCAGCATACCCGCCATCGTAACGGTGTCCATACGGTACTTGCCGGATTCGTCGAAGTGGGCGAAACCCTCGAGCAGGCGGTCGCGCGGGAAGTGATGGAAGAGAGCGGAATTAAAGTTAAAAACTTGCGGTACGTGACTTCCCAGCCGTGGCCGTTTCCCCAGTCGCTGATGACCGCATTTATGGCGGAATATGACAGCGGCGACATCGTGATTGATCCGAAAGAGCTGCTCGAGGCGAACTGGTATCGCTACGATGATTTACCGTTACTTCCGCCGCCCGGCACCGTGGCGCGCCGTCTGATAGAAGATACGGTGGCGATGTGTCGGGCAGAGTATGAGTGATGATACACTGACCGCCTGACGCACTAAGGAACAGCCAAAATGACCGAACTCAAAAACGATCGTTATCTGCGGGCGCTGCTGCGCCAGCCCGTTGATGTCACTCCAGTATGGATGATGCGCCAGGCGGGTCGCTATCTACCGGAATATAAAGCCACGCGCGCCCAGGCGGGCGATTTTATGTCGCTGTGCAAAAATGCAGAGCTGGCGTGCGAAGTGACTTTGCAACCGCTGCGTCGCTATCCGCTGGATGCGGCGATCCTCTTTTCCGATATCCTCACCGTGCCGGACGCGATGGGGTTAGGGCTCTATTTTGAAGCCGGAGAAGGTCCGCGCTTTACCTCGCCAGTCACCTGCAAAGCTGACGTTGATAAACTGCCAATTCCGGACCCGGAAGATGAGCTGGGTTATGTGATGAACGCGGTGCGTACTATTCGCCGCGAACTGAAAGGCGAAGTGCCGCTGATTGGTTTTTCCGGCAGCCCGTGGACGCTGGCGACCTATATGGTGGAAGGTGGCAGCAGCAAAGCGTTCACCGTGATCAAAAAGATGATGTATGCCGATCCACAGGCGCTGCACGCTCTGCTCGATAAACTGGCGAAAAGCGTCACTTTGTATCTGAATGCGCAAATTAAAGCTGGTGCTCAGGCCGTGATGATCTTCGATACCTGGGGCGGCGTGCTCACCGGGCGCGATTATCAACAGTTCTCGCTCTATTACATGCATAAAATAGTTGATGGTTTACTGCGTGAAAACGACGGTCGCCGTGTACCGGTCACCCTGTTTACCAAAGGCGGTGGACAGTGGCTGGAAGCTATGGCGGAAACGGGTTGCGATGCGCTGGGCCTCGACTGGACAACGGATATCGCTGATGCGCGCCGCCGCGTGGGCAATAAAGTCGCGCTGCAGGGTAATATGGATCCGTCGATGCTGTACGCGCCACCTGCCCGCATTGAAGAAGAAGTCGCGACTATACTTGCAGGTTTCGGTCACGGCGAAGGTCATGTCTTTAACCTTGGTCACGGCATTCATCAGGATGTGCCGCCAGAACATGCTGGCGTGTTTGTGGAGGCTGTGCATCGGTTGTCTGAACAATATCACCGCTAAGGAGTGATTATGGATCTCGCGTCATTACGCGCTCAACAAATCGAACTGGCTTCTTCTGTGATCCGTGAGGATCGACTTGATAAAGATCCGCCGGATCTGATCGCCGGAGCCGATGTCGGGTTTGAGCAGGGCGGAGAAGTGACGCGAGCGGCGATGGTGCTGCTGAAATACCCCTCTCTTGAGCTGGTGGAGTATAAAGTGGCACGTATCGCCACCACCATGCCTTACATTCCAGGTTTTCTTTCCTTCCGCGAATATCCTGCGCTGCTGGCCGCGTGGGAGATGCTGTCGCAAAAGCCGGATTTAGTGTTTGTCGATGGTCATGGGATCTCGCATCCGCGCCGTCTTGGCGTTGCCAGCCATTTTGGCTTATTAGTGGACGTACCGACCATTGGCGTAGCGAAAAAGCGGTTATGCGGTAAATTCGAGCCGCTCTCCAGCGAACCGGGCGCGCTGGCACCGTTGATGGATAAAGGCGAGCAGCTGGCCTGGGTCTGGCGCAGTAAAGCGCGCTGTAACCCGCTATTTATCGCAACTGGCCATCGTGTCAGCATGGATAGTGCGCTGGCCTGGGTACAACGCTGCATGAAAGGCTATCGTCTGCCGGAGCCAACGCGCTGGGCAGACGCGGTGGCTTCGGAACGTCCGGCGTTCGTGCGCTATACAGCAAATCAGCCCTAATTCAGGTAAACTGCGGATAATTTCCGTATTTGAGAACTCAACATGTTACAAAACCCAATTCATCTGCGTCTGGAGCGCCTGGAAAGCTGGCAGCACGTCACTTTCATGGCTTGCTTATGCGAACGCATGTACCCTAATTACGCCGTATTCTGTCAGCAAACTGGTTTTGGTGATGGGCAAATTTACCGCCGTATTCTCGATCTCATCTGGGAAACGCTGACCGTCAAAGACGCAAAAGTAAATTTCGACAGCCAACTGGAGAAATTTGAAGAAGCGATTCCTTCAGCCGACGATTTCGATCTGTACGGCGTTTATCCGGCAATCGATGCTTGCGTGGCGTTAAGTGAACTGGTCCATTCGCGTTTAAGTGGCGAAACGCTCGAACACGCGGTAGAAGTGAGTAAGACCTCCATCACGACCGTGGCGATGCTGGAAATGACTCAGGCTGGCCGTGAAATGAGCGATGAAGAGCTCAAAGAAAACCCAGCTGTAGAGCAAGAGTGGGACATTCAGTGGGAAATATTCCGACTTTTAGCTGAGTGCGAAGAACGCGATATCGAGCTGATAAAAGGCCTTAGGGCAGACCTGCGTGAGGCGGGCGAGAGCAATATTGGTATAATTTTTCAGCAATAAGACCAGAAAACGTGATTTAACGCCTGATTTGTCATACCTGGAGTCTTCCCTTTCGCCCCCCGTCTGGTCTACATTTGGGGGGCGAAAAAAAGTGGCTATCGGTGCGTGTATGCAGGAGAGTGCTATTCTGGCATTTCCGTCGCACTCGATGCTTAGCAAGCGATAAACACATTGTAAGGATAACTTATGAACAAGACTCAACTGATTGATGTAATTGCAGAGAAAGCAGAACTGTCCAAAACCCAGGCTAAAGCTGCTCTGGAGTCCACTCTGGCTGCAATTACTGAGTCTCTGAAAGAAGGCGATGCTGTACAACTGGTTGGTTTCGGTACCTTCAAAGTGAACCACCGCGCTGAGCGTACTGGCCGCAACCCGCAGACCGGTAAAGAAATCAAAATTGCCGCAGCTAACGTGCCGGCATTTGTTTCTGGCAAGGCACTGAAAGACGCAGTTAAGTAAGATTGCGTGGCAGTGAACAGTTTTAACGAAGGGGTGGTTTCACCCCTTTTGTCTTTCTGGCGTCGATCATTGATGCTGGCGGGCGCTCTGTTTCTAACTGCCTGTAGTCACAACTCTTCACTTCCTCCCTTTACCGCCAGTGGATTTGCTGAAGATCAGGGCGCGGTACGTATCTGGCGAAAAGACAGCGGCGATAATGTGCATCTGCTTGCCGTGTTTAGCCCGTGGCGCAGTGGCGATACCACGACGCGAGAGTATCGCTGGCAGGGCGATAACCTCACGCTCATCAATATCAATGTTTACAGCAAACCGCCGGTGAACATTCGCGCGCGTTTTGACGATCGCGGCGATCTGAGCTTTATGCAACGTGAATCCGATGGGGAAAAGCAGCAGCTTTCTAACGACCAAATCGATTTATACCGTTATCGAGCTGACCAGATCCGCCAGATTAGCGATGCCTTACGTCAGGGGAGAGTCGTGCTGCGCCAGGGGCGCTGGCATGCGATGGAACAGACCGTGACCACCTGCGAAGGGCAAACCATTAAACCTGATTTAGATTCGCAGGCGATAGCGCATATCGAGCGCCGCCAGAGCCGCTCTTCTGTTGATGTCAGCGTGGCATGGCTGGAAGCGCCCGAAGGTTCGCAATTACTGTTAGTGGCAAACTCTGATTTCTGTCGCTGGCAACCCAATGAGAAAACGTTCTGATTTACCAGTGGCCCATACCCATATGACCGCCACCACCGCAGCCGCCGTAACCCATTCCGGTACCGCGCGGAATACCCGCTTCAGCCATCGCAATATCTCGTTTCACCCGTAACTCATCTAACGACTGACGCAAATTCTCCATCTCTTTGGCGACCGCGTTAATTTTGCTGCTATCCGGTGGGTTCGCGGCTAACAGGGCATTGTATTCATAACGCTTCGTCACCAGTTGCTGTTGCAGTGCGCTGCTTTGAGCGTAAAAGTCATTATGGATTTTCTGCCACGCTGTCTGTTGTTCGCTGGTCAAAGGCGCGGCATTTTGCTGCCACATACCGTGTCCGCCGTGAGCAAATGCAGATGTCGATCCCACCGCCATTGCTGAAAGCGCCATCATCACCAGGGCAATTTTCGTGTTCCGTTTCATGGTTAATCCTCCAGTGGTTGTCTTACTTCGGGTATTGCATCTTTCGTGCCAACGGCGAAACGCTGATATGACGGGCAATATGACATGATAAACGAGTAAAAATGACTCGCCTGCTGTGTGTAGCGAGTCATTTTTACTCATTGAAACTTAAGCCTTTGTGTTAAAGCGCAGGGTAAGTGCTAATAAAAGATGGCATGATTTCTGCTGTCAAAAAGGGATGAACAGGCAAAGAAGAAGATGCGTTTTATGCAGCGATCAAAAGATGCCTTAGCAAAATGGTTAAGCGCGATCCTTCCCGTAGTCATTGTTGGACTGGTGGGGTTGTTTGCGGTGACCGTGATTCACGATTATGGGCGCGAGACTGCCGCCGCCAGACAAACTCTGCTGGAAAAAGGCAGTGTACTTATCCGCGCTCTCGAATCCGGCTCGCGCGTCAGTATGGGGATGCGCATGCATCATGCGCAGCAGCAGGCTTTACTGGAAGAAATGGCTGGGCAGCCAGGAGTGCGTTGGTTTGCGGTCACGGATGAACAAGGAACAATCGTGATGCATAGCAACTCCGGCATGGTGGGAAAACAGCTTTATTCCCCGCAGGAAATGCAGCAGTTACATCCGGGAGACGAAGAAGCGTGGCGGCGGATCGATAGCGCAGACGGCGAGCCTGTTCTGGAAATTTATCGCCAGTTTCAACCGATGTTTGCTGCTGGAATGCACCGGATGCGCCATATGCAGCAGTATGCCGCGACACCACAAGCAATTTTTATCGCTTTCGACGCCAGTAACATTGTGAGTGCCGAAGAGCGTGAGCAGAGAAACACCCTGATTATCCTCTTCGCCCTGGCGACGGTCTTGCTGGCAAGCGTGTTGTCATTCTTCTGGTATCGCCGCTATCTTCGCTCGCGCCAGCTGTTACAGGATGAAATGAAGCGCAAAGAGAAGCTGGTGGCGCTGGGACATCTGGCCGCAGGCGTCGCCCATGAAATCCGTAACCCGCTTTCCTCGATTAAAGGGCTGGCGAAATATTTTGCCGAACGCGCACCAGCAGGAGGAGAAGCACATCAATTGGCGCAGGTGATGGCGAAAGAAGCCGACCGTTTAAACCGCGTGGTAAGCGAGCTGCTGGAGCTGGTTAAGCCAACGCATCTGGCTTTGCAGGCGGTGGATCTCAACACGCTGATTAACCACTCATTACAACTAGTAAGCCAGGATGCAAACAGTAGGGAGATCCAATTACGCTTTACCGCCAACGACGCATTGCCGGAGATACAGGCCGATCCGGACCGACTGACTCAGGTCCTGTTGAATCTCTATCTCAATGCTATTCAGGCGATTGGTCAGCATGGCGTGATTAGCGTGACGGCCAACGAAAGCAGCGCAGGCGTTAAAATAAGCGTAACCGACAGCGGTAAGGGAATTGCGGCGGATCAGCTTGAAGCCATCTTCACCCCGTACTTCACCACCAAAGCCGAAGGCACCGGACTGGGGCTGGCGGTTGTGCATAATATTGTTGAACAACACGGTGGTACAATTCAGGTCGTAAGCCAGGAGGGGAAAGGTGCAACGTTCACCCTCTGGCTTCCGGTCAATATTACGCGTAAGGACCCACAAGGATGACGCACGATAATATCGATATTCTGGTGGTGGATGATGACATTAGCCACTGCACTATCTTGCAGGCATTGCTGCGCGGCTGGGGCTATAACGTCGCGCTGGCGAACAGCGGGCGACAGGCGCTGGAGCAAGTGCGGGAACAGGTTTTTGATCTTGTGCTTTGTGATGTGCGAATGGCAGAGATGGATGGCATCGCCACGCTGAAAGAGATCAAAGCGTTAAATCCGGCAATTCCGGTACTGATTATGACCGCGTACTCCAGCGTCGAGACGGCGGTAGAGGCGTTGAAAACCGGGGCGCTGGATTATCTCATCAAGCCGCTGGATTTCGATAACTTGCAGGCGACCCTGGAAAAGGCGCTTGCGCATACGCACAGTGTTGATGCTGAAACGCCTGCGGTGTCTGCCAGCCAGTTCGGTATGGTCGGTAAAAGCCCGGCGATGCAACACCTGCTCAGTGAAATCGCCCTCGTCGCGCCATCGGAAGCCACGGTGCTGATCCACGGCGATTCCGGCACCGGTAAAGAGCTGGTCGCCAGGGCGATTCACGCAAGTAGTGCACGGAGTGAAAAGCCGCTGGTAACGCTCAACTGTGCGGCACTCAACGAATCCTTACTGGAATCTGAATTGTTCGGTCACGAAAAAGGGGCGTTTACCGGAGCCGACAAACGGCGGGAAGGGCGCTTTGTTGAGGCGGACGGCGGCACGCTGTTTCTCGATGAAATTGGCGATATCTCGCCGATGATGCAGGTTCGTCTGCTGCGTGCGATTCAGGAGCGCGAAGTTCAGCGTGTCGGTAGCAATCAGACTATCTCGGTTGATGTCCGGCTGATTGCGGCGACTCATCGCGATCTTGCCGCTGAGGTAAAGGCCGGGCGTTTTCGTCAGGATCTCTACTATCGCCTGAATGTGGTGGCGATTGAAGTACCTTCGCTACGGCAACGGCGGGAAGATATTCCTCTGCTGGCTAACCATTTTCTGCAGCGGTTTGCCGAACGCAATCGCAAGGCGGTAAAAGGGTTTACTCCCCAGGCGATGGATCTGCTGATTCACTACGACTGGCCGGGAAATATTCGTGAACTGGAAAACGCGGTGGAACGGGCGGTGGTACTGCTGACCGGGGAATATATTTCCGAACGCGAGCTGCCGCTGGCGATTGCCAGTACGCCGATCCCGCTGGTGCAAAGTCAGGATATTCAGCCGCTGGTGGAAGTCGAAAAAGAAGTGATTCTGGCGGCGCTGGAGAAAACGGGCGGCAACAAAACCGAAGCCGCCCGTCAGTTAGGGATTACGCGCAAAACGCTATTGGCAAAACTGTCGCGTTAGTTCTTCTCGCGTTCGATGGCGCGCCAGCCGATATCCTTCCGGCAGAAGCAATCGTCCCAATGGATATTGGTCATTAAGGCATAAGCGCGTTTCTGCGCTTCTGCCACGGTATGACCCAGCGCGGTGACGCACAGTACGCGCCCGCCGCTGGTTACCACCTGCTCGTCATCCGCCAGTTTAGTGCCCGCGTGGAACACTTTGCCGTCAGACACTTCTTCCAGCGGCAGGCCGTGGATCACATCGCCGGTGCGGTAATCGCCCGGATATCCACCCGCAGCCATCACCACGCCGAGAGAAGCGCGTTCATCCCACTCGGACGTTTTCTCGTCAAGCGTACCTTCACAGGCCGCCAGGCAAAGCTCAACCAGATCGGACTTCATGCGTAGCATAATCGGCTGGGTTTCCGGATCGCCAAAGCGGCAGTTAAATTCGATAACCTTCGGATTACCCTGTTTGTCGATCATCAGGCCCGCATAGAGAAAACCGGTGTAGGTGTTGCCTTCCGCCGCCATACCTTTCACGGTTGGCCAAATGATACGTTCCATGGTGCGCTGATGAACCTCATCGGTCACCACTGGTGCAGGGGAGTAAGCCCCCATCCCGCCGGTGTTCGGTCCGGTATCTTTATCACCTACGCGTTTGTGGTCCTGACTGGTGGCCATCGGCAGCACATGCTCGCCGTCCACCATCACGATAAAGCTCGCTTCTTCGCCATCGAGGAACTCTTCGATAACGATGCGATGACCCGCGTCGCCAAAAGCGTTGCCTGCCAGCATGTCGTGAACGGCCGCTTCGGCTTCTTCCAGCGTCATCGCTACGATAACGCCTTTCCCGGCAGCCAGACCGTCCGCTTTAATGACGATTGGCGCGCCTTTCTCACGCAGATACGCCAGTGCAGGTTCTACCTCGGTGAAGTTCTGGTATTCCGCCGTAGGGATCTTATGGCGGGCCAGGAAATCCTTGGTAAACGCTTTCGAGCCTTCAAGTTGCGCGGCACCTGCGGTTGGGCCGAAGATTTTCAGCCCGGCGGCGCGGAAAGTATCGACCACGCCTTTCACCAGCGGTGCTTCCGGGCCGACGATGGTCAGGTCTACCTTTTCATTTTGCGCGAAATCCAACAGTGCCGGGATATCGGTCACGCCGATAGCGACGTTTTGCAGCGCAGGTTCCAGCGCAGTGCCTGCGTTACCCGGAGCAACAAAAACAGTTTCAACCAGCGGCGACTGTGCCGCTTTCCATGCCAGCGCATGCTCGCGCCCGCCATTACCAATCACTAATACTTTCATCTGTCGCTCCATTAATGGCGGAAGTGGCGCATGTCGGTGAAGAGCATCGCAATACCGTGCTCGTCGGCGGCGGAAATCACTTCGTCATCACGGATAGAACCGCCAGGCTGGATTACGCAGGTCACGCCCGCAGCGGCCGCGGCATCAATACCGTCGCGGAACGGGAAGAATGCGTCAGAAGCCATTGACGAACCTTTCACTTCCAGGCCTTCATCGGCAGCTTTAATACCGGCGATTTTCGCGGAGTACACGCGGCTCATCTGGCCTGCGCCAATACCGATGGTCATATTGTTTTTGGCGTAGACAATGGCGTTAGATTTCACGAACTTCGCCACCTTCCAGCAGAATAGCGCATCACGCAGCTCCTGTTCGGTCGGCTGACGTTTGGTGACGACGCGCAGTTCTTCTGCACCAACCATCCCCAGGTCACGATCCTGAACCAGCAGACCGCCGTTCACGCGTTTGAAATCAAGGCCTGGAACACGCTCGGCCCACTGACCACATGTCAGGACACGTACGTTCTGTTTAGCGGCGGTGATTTTCAACGCTTCTTCGCTGGCGGACGGCGCAATAATCACTTCGACAAACTGACGAGAAATGATGGCCTGTGCGGTTTCAGCATCCAGCTCGCGGTTAAAGGCGATAATGCCGCCGAACGCCGAGGTGGGGTCGGTTTTATACGCGCGATCGTAAGCATCAAGAATGGAATTGCCGATAGCCACGCCGCAAGGGTTGGCGTGCTTCACAATCACACATGCTGGCTCGGCGAACTCTTTCACGCACTCCAGCGCCGCATCGGTATCGGCGATGTTGTTATAAGAGAGGGCTTTACCCTGAACCTGGGTTGCGGTGGCAACGGAGGCTTCTTTCACATTCTCTTCTATATAGAAGGCAGCCTGCTGGTGGCTGTTCTCGCCGTAGCGCATATCCTGCTTCTTAATGAAGTTCAGGTTCAGCGTACGCGGGAAGCGACCGGCGGCCTCTTTGCTTTCACCGTGATAAGCCGGAACCATGCTGCCGAAGTAGTTGGCAATCATGCTGTCGTAGGCGGCGGTATGTTCAAAGGCTTTGATAGCGAGATCGAAACGGGTTGCAAGCGTCAGCGATCCTTCGTTGGCATCCATCTCTTTAATAATGGCGTCGTAGTCGCTGCTCTTCACCACGATTGCGACATCTTTATGGTTCTTGGCGGCGGAGCGCACCATCGTTGGACCACCGATATCGATGTTCTCAACCGCATCTTCCAGAGAGCAACCTTCACGGGCCACGGTCTGGGCGAACGGATAGAGGTTAACAACCACCATATCGATAGGTTGGATCTGATGTTCTTCCATAACGGCATCGTCCTGGCCGCGACGGCCCAGAATGCCACCATGCACTTTCGGATGCAGGGTCTTCACGCGTCCATCCATCATCTCCGGGAAACCGGTGTAATCGGAAACTTCGGTTACCGGCAGACCCTTTTCTGCTAACAGACGGGCAGTGCCCCCTGTAGACAGCAGCTCCACACCGCGTGCGGAAAGTGCCTGGGCGAATTCGACGATACCGGCTTTGTCAGAAACACTGAGCAGAGCGCGGCGGACTGGACGACGTTGTTGCATGGTAAATCCCCTGGATTTGACTATTACAGAGAGCGTTAGCTGAATTTTTCGCGAAAAACTCAGCTAACGCCCCTAACGGGGCATCCTTATTTTTCGCCCGCATTGTAACGAAAACGTTTGCGCAACGCTCGCGAATTTTTCTCTTTCAAGGGTGATCACAATTTTGACAGTGTTTACCGTGGGAAAAATACAGAAATTACGTTGATGATTGTGGATAACTCTGTGCGTAAAAAGGTATAAAGCGGGGTTTTGCTGGGGAATGCAGCAGTCAGTCATTTTTCTGCAATTTTTCTATTGCGGCCTGCGGAGAACTCCCTATAATGCGCCTCCATCGACACGGCGGATGTGAATCACTTCACACAAACAGCCGGTTCGGTTGAAGAGAAAAATCCTGAAATTCAGGGTTGACTCTGAAAGAGGAAAGCGTAATATACGCCACCTCGCGACAGTGAGCTGAAAGCCGCGTCGCAACTGCTCTTTAACAATTTATCAGACAATCTGTGTGGGCACTCGAAGATACGGATTCTTAACGTCACAAGACGAAAATGAATACCAAGTCTCAAGAGTGAACACGTAATTCATTACGAAGTTTAATTCTTTGAGCATCAAACTTTTAAATTGAAGAGTTTGATCATGGCTCAGATTGAACGCTGGCGGCAGGCCTAACACATGCAAGTCGAACGGTAACAGGAATCAGCTTGCTGATTCGCTGACGAGTGGCGGACGGGTGAGTAATGTCTGGGAAACTGCCTGATGGAGGGGGATAACTACTGGAAACGGTAGCTAATACCGCATAACGTCGCAAGACCAAAGAGGGGGACCTTCGGGCCTCTTGCCATCGGATGTGCCCAGATGGGATTAGCTAGTAGGTGGGGTAACGGCTCACCTAGGCGACGATCCCTAGCTGGTCTGAGAGGATGACCAGCCACACTGGAACTGAGACACGGTCCAGACTCCTACGGGAGGCAGCAGTGGGGAATATTGCACAATGGGCGCAAGCCTGATGCAGCCATGCCGCGTGTATGAAGAAGGCCTTCGGGTTGTAAAGTACTTTCAGCGGGGAGGAAGGGAGTAAAGTTAATACCTTTGCTCATTGACGTTACCCGCAGAAGAAGCACCGGCTAACTCCGTGCCAGCAGCCGCGGTAATACGGAGGGTGCAAGCGTTAATCGGAATTACTGGGCGTAAAGCGCACGCAGGCGGTTTGTTAAGTCAGATGTGAAATCCCCGGGCTCAACCTGGGAACTGCATCTGATACTGGCAAGCTTGAGTCTCGTAGAGGGGGGTAGAATTCCAGGTGTAGCGGTGAAATGCGTAGAGATCTGGAGGAATACCGGTGGCGAAGGCGGCCCCCTGGACGAAGACTGACGCTCAGGTGCGAAAGCGTGGGGAGCAAACAGGATTAGATACCCTGGTAGTCCACGCCGTAAACGATGTCGACTTGGAGGTTGTGCCCTTGAGGCGTGGCTTCCGGAGCTAACGCGTTAAGTCGACCGCCTGGGGAGTACGGCCGCAAGGTTAAAACTCAAATGAATTGACGGGGGCCCGCACAAGCGGTGGAGCATGTGGTTTAATTCGATGCAACGCGAAGAACCTTACCTGGTCTTGACATCCACGGAAGTTTTCAGAGATGAGAATGTGCCTTCGGGAACCGTGAGACAGGTGCTGCATGGCTGTCGTCAGCTCGTGTTGTGAAATGTTGGGTTAAGTCCCGCAACGAGCGCAACCCTTATCCTTTGTTGCCAGCGGTCCGGCCGGGAACTCAAAGGAGACTGCCAGTGATAAACTGGAGGAAGGTGGGGATGACGTCAAGTCATCATGGCCCTTACGACCAGGGCTACACACGTGCTACAATGGCGCATACAAAGAGAAGCGACCTCGCGAGAGCAAGCGGACCTCATAAAGTGCGTCGTAGTCCGGATTGGAGTCTGCAACTCGACTCCATGAAGTCGGAATCGCTAGTAATCGTGGATCAGAATGCCACGGTGAATACGTTCCCGGGCCTTGTACACACCGCCC
This sequence comes from Escherichia coli, assembly GCF_036503815.1. Taxonomy (GTDB): domain Bacteria; phylum Pseudomonadota; class Gammaproteobacteria; order Enterobacterales; family Enterobacteriaceae; genus Escherichia; species Escherichia coli_F. The sequence continues at coordinate 4,635,226 of NZ_AP027764.1, read as the reverse complement.
GTCACACCATGGGAGTGGGTTGCAAAAGAAGTAGGTAGCTTAACCTTCGGGAGGGCGCTTACCACTTTGTGATTCATGACTGGGGTGAAGTCGTAACAAGGTAACCGTAGGGGAACCTGCGGTTGGATCACCTCCTTACCTTAAAGAACTGTACTTTGCAGTGCTCACACAGATTGTCTGATAGAAAGTGAAAAGCAAGGCGTCTTGCGAAGCAGACTGATACGTCCCCTTCGTCTAGAGGCCCAGGACACCGCCCTTTCACGGCGGTAACAGGGGTTCGAATCCCCTAGGGGACGCCACTTGCTGGTTTGTGAGTGAAAGTCACCTGCCTTAATATCTCAAAACTCATCTTCGGGTGACGTTTGAGATATTTGCTCTTTAAAAATCTGGATCAAGCTGAAAATTGAAACACTGAACAACGAGAGTTGTTCGTGAGTCTCTCAAATTTTCGCAACACGATGATGAATCGCAAGAAACATCTTCGGGTTGTGAGGTTAAGCGACTAAGCGTACACGGTGGATGCCCTGGCAGTCAGAGGCGATGAAGGACGTGCTAATCTGCGATAAGCGTCGGTAAGGTGATATGAACCGTTATAACCGGCGATTTCCGAATGGGGAAACCCAGTGCAATTCGTTGCACTATCATTACGTGAATACATAGCGTAATGAAGCGAACCGGGGGAACTGAAACATCTAAGTACCCCGAGGAAAAGAAATCAACCGAGATTCCCCCAGTAGCGGCGAGCGAACGGGGAGGAGCCCAGAGCCTGAATCAGTGTGTGTGTTAGTGGAAGCGTCTGGAAAGGCGCGCGATACAGGGTGACAGCCCCGTACACAAAAATGCACATGCTGTGAGCTCGATGAGTAGGGCGGGACACGTGGTATCCTGTCTGAATATGGGGGGACCATCCTCCAAGGCTAAATACTCCTGACTGACCGATAGTGAACCAGTACCGTGAGGGAAAGGCGAAAAGAACCCCGGCGAGGGGAGTGAAAAAGAACCTGAAACCGTGTACGTACAAGCAGTGGGAGCACGCTTCGGCGTGTGACTGCGTACCTTTTGTATAATGGGTCAGCGACTTATATTCTGTAGCAAGGTTAACCGAATAGGGGAGCCGAAGGGAAACCGAGTCTTAACTGGGCGTTAAGTTGCAGGGTATAGACCCGAAACCCGGTGATCTAGCCATGGGCAGGTTGAAGGTTGGGTAACACTAACTGGAGGACCGAACCGACTAATGTTGAAAAATTAGCGGATGACTTGTGGCTGGGGGTGAAAGGCCAATCAAACCGGGAGATAGCTGGTTCTCCCCGAAAGCTATTTAGGTAGCGCCTCGTGAATTCATCTCCGGGGGTAGAGCACTGTTTCGGCAAGGGGGTCATCCCGACTTACCAACCCGATGCAAACTGCGAATACCGGAGAATGTTATCACGGGAGACACACGGCGGGTGCTAACGTCCGTCGTGAAGAGGGAAACAACCCAGACCGCCAGCTAAGGTCCCAAAGTCATGGTTAAGTGGGAAACGATGTGGGAAGGCCCAGACAGCCAGGATGTTGGCTTAGAAGCAGCCATCATTTAAAGAAAGCGTAATAGCTCACTGGTCGAGTCGGCCTGCGCGGAAGATGTAACGGGGCTAAACCATGCACCGAAGCTGCGGCAGCGACACTATGTGTTGTTGGGTAGGGGAGCGTTCTGTAAGCCTGTGAAGGTGTGCTGTGAGGTATGCTGGAGGTATCAGAAGTGCGAATGCTGACATAAGTAACGATAAAGCGGGTGAAAAGCCCGCTCGCCGGAAGACCAAGGGTTCCTGTCCAACGTTAATCGGGGCAGGGTGAGTCGACCCCTAAGGCGAGGCCGAAAGGCGTAGTCGATGGGAAACAGGTTAATATTCCTGTACTTGGTGTTACTGCGAAGGGGGGACGGAGAAGGCTATGTTGGCCGGGCGACGGTTGTCCCGGTTTAAGCGTGTAGGCTGGTTTTCCAGGCAAATCCGGAAAATCAAGGCTGAGGCGTGATGACGAGGCACTACGGTGCTGAAGCAACAAATGCCCTGCTTCCAGGAAAAGCCTCTAAGCATCAGGTAACATCAAATCGTACCCCAAACCGACACAGGTGGTCAGGTAGAGAATACCAAGGCGCTTGAGAGAACTCGGGTGAAGGAACTAGGCAAAATGGTGCCGTAACTTCGGGAGAAGGCACGCTGATATGTAGGTGAAGCGACTTGCTCGTGGAGCTGAAATCAGTCGAAGATACCAGCTGGCTGCAACTGTTTATTAAAAACACAGCACTGTGCAAACACGAAAGTGGACGTATACGGTGTGACGCCTGCCCGGTGCCGGAAGGTTAATTGATGGGGTTAGCGGTAACGCGAAGCTCTTGATCGAAGCCCCGGTAAACGGCGGCCGTAACTATAACGGTCCTAAGGTAGCGAAATTCCTTGTCGGGTAAGTTCCGACCTGCACGAATGGCGTAATGATGGCCAGGCTGTCTCCACCCGAGACTCAGTGAAATTGAACTCGCTGTGAAGATGCAGTGTACCCGCGGCAAGACGGAAAGACCCCGTGAACCTTTACTATAGCTTGACACTGAACATTGAGCCTTGATGTGTAGGATAGGTGGGAGGCTTTGAAGTGTGGACGCCAGTCTGCATGGAGCCGACCTTGAAATACCACCCTTTAATGTTTGATGTTCTAACGTTGGCCCGTAATCCGGGTTGCGGACAGTGTCTGGTGGGTAGTTTGACTGGGGCGGTCTCCTCCTAAAGAGTAACGGAGGAGCACGAAGGTTGGCTAATCCTGGTCGGACATCAGGAGGTTAGTGCAATGGCATAAGCCAGCTTGACTGCGAGCGTGACGGCGCGAGCAGGTGCGAAAGCAGGTCATAGTGATCCGGTGGTTCTGAATGGAAGGGCCATCGCTCAACGGATAAAAGGTACTCCGGGGATAACAGGCTGATACCGCCCAAGAGTTCATATCGACGGCGGTGTTTGGCACCTCGATGTCGGCTCATCACATCCTGGGGCTGAAGTAGGTCCCAAGGGTATGGCTGTTCGCCATTTAAAGTGGTACGCGAGCTGGGTTTAGAACGTCGTGAGACAGTTCGGTCCCTATCTGCCGTGGGCGCTGGAGAACTGAGGGGGGCTGCTCCTAGTACGAGAGGACCGGAGTGGACGCATCACTGGTGTTCGGGTTGTCATGCCAATGGCACTGCCCGGTAGCTAAATGCGGAAGAGATAAGTGCTGAAAGCATCTAAGCACGAAACTTGCCCCGAGATGAGTTCTCCCTGACCCTTTAAGGGTCCTGAAGGAACGTTGAAGACGACGACGTTGATAGGCCGGGTGTGTAAGCGCAGCGATGCGTTGAGCTAACCGGTACTAATGAACCGTGAGGCTTAACCTTACAACGCCGAAGGTGTTTTGGCGGAAGAGACATCGACAAGTAAGCTTGATACAGATGACATCGACAGGTCAGAACATGACGTGTTGATAAACAGAATTTGCCTGGCGGCCTTAGCGCGGTGGTCCCACCTGACCCCATGCCGAACTCAGAAGTGAAACGCCGTAGCGCCGATGGTAGTGTGGGGTCTCCCCATGCGAGAGTAGGAAACTGCCAGGCATCAAATTAGAAAAACCCCGGTCCATAAGGCCGGGGTTTTTTGCATATTAATTATTTGCATGATGAAGGGAATCTCATGTCAGTTCTGTATATCCAAATTCGTCGTAATCAAATTACTGTTCGCGATCTTGAAAGCAAACGTGAAGTGTCAGGAGAGGCTGCCTTCAGTAACCAGCGCCTGTTAATCGCCAATTTCTTTGTTGCAGAAAAAGTTCTGCAAGATCTTGTTTTGCAACTCCACCCACGTTCACCCTGGTACTCTTTTTTGCCAGCAAAACGTATGGATATTGTTGTGAGCGCGCTGGAAATGAATGAGGGCGGTTTGTCACAGGTTGAGGAACGCATTCTTCATGAAGTGGTCGCTGGTGCAACGTTAATGAAATATCGCCATTTCCACATCCATGCGCAATCAGTGGTGCTCAGTGATAGTGCGGTCATGGCAATGCTTAAGCAGAAATAATCATGTCACCATTGGTGGGTACGAAACCTGAAGTTCAGCTCACCGGGATGAGAAAAAAAATGCCTACGCCTCCACATACGCCAGATTCAGCAACGGATACGGTTTCCCCAAATCGTCCACCTCAGAGCGTCCCGTAACCTTAAATCCCAACTTCTTATAGAACCCTACCGCCCGGGCATTTTGCTCATTAACATTGGTTGTCAGTTCCGGTGCCATCGAGAGCGCATGTTCCACCAGCATCCGACCCACGCCGCAGCCGCGCACATCAGGATCGATAAACAGCGCATCCATATGCTGCCCACTTAACAACATAAACCCAACCGGCCGATCCCGCTCATTAACCGCGACCCACAACGGCGCTTCCGGCAGGAAGGAACGCACCAGCTCTTCCAGCTCGGCCCGATACTCTGCTGATAAAAAATCGTGAGTGGCATCGACAGAACGGCACCAAATCGCAACCAGTTCTTCCCCTTCCTCATGCCGTGAGCGGCGAATACTAATAACCATTTTCTCTCCTTTTCGTCATTCTTATATTCTAACGTAGCCTTTTCCTTGAAACTTTCTCACCTTCAACATGCAGGCTCGACATTGGCAAATTTTCTGGTTATCTTCAGCTATCTGGATGTCTAAACGTATAAGCGTATGTAGTGAGGTAATCAGGTTATGCCGATTCGTGTGCCGGACGAGCTACCCGCCGTCAATTTCTTGCGTGAAGAAAACGTCTTTGTGATGACAACTTCTCGCGCGTCTGGTCAGGAAATTCGTCCGCTAAAGGTGCTTATCCTTAACCTGATGCCGAAGAAAATTGAAACTGAAAATCAGTTTCTGCGTCTGCTTTCAAACTCGCCTTTGCAGGTCGATATTCAGCTGTTGCGCATCGATTCCCGTGAATCGCGCAACACGCCCGCAGAGCATCTGAATAACTTCTACTGTAACTTTGAAGATATTCAGGAACAAAACTTTGACGGTCTGATAGTTACCGGCGCGCCGCTGGGCCTGGTGGAGTTTAATGATGTCGCTTACTGGCCGCAGATCAAACAGGTGCTGGAGTGGTCGAAAGATCACGTCACCTCAACGCTGTTTGTCTGTTGGGCGGTACAGGCAGCGCTCAATATCCTCTATGGCATTCCTAAGCAAACCCGCACCGACAAACTATCTGGCGTTTACGAGCATCATATTCTCCATCCTCATGCACTTCTGACGCGTGGCTTTGATGATTCATTCCTGGCACCGCATTCGCGCTATGCTGACTTTCCGGCAGCGTTGATTCGTGATTATACCGATCTGGAAATTCTGGCGGAGACAGAAGAAGGGGATGCATATCTGTTTGCCAGCAAAGATAAGCGCATTGCCTTTGTGACGGGGCATCCGGAATACGACGCACATACGCTGGCGCAGGAATTTTTCCGCGATGTGGAAGCCGGACTAGACCCGGATGTACCGTATAACTATTTCCCGCATAATGATCCGCAAAATACACCGCGAGCGAGCTGGCGTAGTCACGGTAATTTGCTGTTTACCAACTGGCTCAACTATTACGTCTACCAGATCACGCCATACGATCTACGGCACATGAATCCAACGCTGGATTAATCATCTGTGATAGTCGATCGTTAAGCGATTCAGCACCTTACCTCAGGCACCTTCGGGTGCCTTTTTTATTTCCGAAACACACCTCAAGAGGTGAATAAATTTTATTCATATTGTTATCAATAGGTTAACATGTATTTTTATTTAAAATGGAAATTGTTTTTGATTTTGCATTTTAAATGAGTAGTCTTAGTTGTGCTGAACGAAAAGCACACAACGATCCTTCGTTCACAGTGGGGAAGTTTTCGGATCCATGACGAGGAGCTGCACGATGACTGAACAGGTAACAACAACCGATGAACTGGTTTTCACAAGGCCGTATGGCGAGCAGGAGAAGCAAATTCTTACTGCCGAAGCGGTAGAGTTTCTGACTGAGCTGGTGACGCATTTTACGCCACAACGCAATAAACTTCTGGCAGCGCGCATTCAGCAGCAGCAGGATATCGATAACGGAACGTTGCCTGATTTTATTTCGGAAACAGCTTCCATTCGTGATGCTGACTGGAAAATTCGCGGGATTCCTGCGGACTTAGAAGATCGTCGGGTAGAGATTACCGGCCCGGTTGAGCGCAAGATGGTGATCAACGCGCTCAACGCCAATGTGAAAGTCTTTATGGCCGATTTCGAAGATTCACTGGCACCAGACTGGAACAAAGTGATCGACGGGCAAATTAACCTGCGCGATGCGGTTAACGGCACCATCAGCTATACCAATGAAGCAGGCAAAATTTACCAGCTCAAGCCCAATCCAGCGGTTTTGATTTGTCGGGTACGCGGTCTGCATTTGCCGGAAAAACATGTCACCTGGCGCGGCGAAGCAATTCCTGGCAGCCTGTTTGATTTTGCGCTCTATTTCTTCCACAACTATCAGGCCCTGTTGGCAAAGGGCAGCGGTCCCTATTTCTATCTGCCGAAAACCCAGTCCTGGCAGGAAGCGGCCTGGTGGAGCGAAGTCTTCGGCTATGCAGAAGATCGCTTTAATCTGCCGCGCGGTACCATCAAGGCGACGTTGCTGATTGAAACGCTGCCTGCTGTGTTCCAGATGGACGAAATCCTTCACGCGTTGCGTGACCATATTGTTGGTCTGAACTGCGGTCGCTGGGATTACATCTTCAGCTATATCAAAACGTTGAAAAACTATCCCGATCGCGTCCTGCCAGACAGACAGGCAGTGACGATGGATAAACCATTCCTGAATGCTTACTCACGCCTGTTGATAAAAACCTGCCATAAACGCGGCGCATTTGCGATGGGCGGCATGGCGGCGTTTATTCCGAGCAAAGATGAAGAGCGCAATAACCAGGTGCTCAACAAAGTAAAAGCGGATAAAGCGCTGGAAGCCAACAACGGTCACGATGGCACATGGATCGCTCACCCAGGCCTTGCGGATACGGCAATGGCGGTATTCAACGACATTCTCGGCTCCCGTAAAAATCAGCTTGAAGTGATGCGCGAACAAGACGCGCCGATTACTGCCGATCAGCTGCTGGCACCTTGTGATGGTGAACGCACCGAAGAAGGTATGCGCGCCAACATTCGCGTGGCTGTGCAGTACATCGAAGCGTGGATCTCTGGCAACGGCTGTGTGCCGATTTATGGCCTGATGGAAGATGCTGCGACGGCTGAAATTTCCCGTACCTCAATCTGGCAGTGGATCCATCATCAAAAAACGTTGAGCAATGGCAAACCGGTGACCAAAGCCTTGTTCCGCCAGATGCTGGGCGAAGAGATGAAAGTCATTGCCAGCGAACTGGGCGAAGAACGTTTCTCCCAGGGGCGTTTTGACGATGCCGCACGCTTGATGGAACAGATCACCACTTCCGATGAGTTAATAGATTTCCTGACCCTGCCAGGCTACCGCCTGTTAGCGTAAACCACCACATAACTATGGAGCATCTGCACATGAAAACCCGTACACAACAAATTGAAGAATTACAGAAAGAGTGGACTCAACCGCGTTGGGAAGGCATTACTCGCCCATACAGCGCGGAAGATGTGGTGAAATTACGCGGTTCAGTCAATCCTGAATGCACGCTGGCGCAACTGGGCGCGGCGAAAATGTGGCGTCTGCTGCATGGCGAGTCGAAAAAAGGCTACATCAACAGCCTCGGTGCACTGACTGGCGGTCAGGCGCTGCAACAGGCGAAAGCGGGTATTGAAGCAGTCTATCTGTCGGGATGGCAGGTAGCGGCGGACGCTAACCTGGCGGCCAGCATGTATCCGGATCAGTCGCTCTATCCGGCAAACTCGGTGCCAGCTGTGGTGGAGCGGATCAACAACACCTTCCGTCGTGCCGATCAGATCCAATGGTCCGCGGGCATTGAGCCGGGCGATCCGCGCTATGTCGATTACTTCCTGCCGATCGTTGCCGATGCGGAAGCCGGTTTTGGCGGTGTCCTGAATGCCTTTGAACTGATGAAAGCGATGATTGAAGCCGGTGCAGCGGCAGTTCACTTCGAAGATCAGCTGGCATCAGTGAAGAAATGCGGTCACATGGGCGGCAAAGTTTTAGTGCCAACTCAGGAAGCTATTCAGAAACTGGTCGCGGCGCGTCTGGCAGCTGACGTGACGGGCGTTCCAACCCTGCTGGTTGCTCGTACCGATGCCGATGCGGCGGATCTGATTACCTCCGATTGCGACCCATATGACAGCGAATTTATTACCGGCGAGCGTACCAGCGAAGGCTTCTTCCGTACTCATGCAGGTATTGAACAAGCGATCAGCCGTGGCCTGGCGTATGCGCCATATGCTGACCTGGTTTGGTGTGAAACCTCTACGCCGGATCTGGAACTGGCGCGTCGCTTTGCGGAAGCTATCCACGCGAAATATCCAGGCAAACTGCTGGCTTATAACTGCTCGCCGTCCTTCAACTGGCAGAAAAATCTCGACGACAAAACTATTGCCAGCTTCCAGCAGCAGCTGTCGGATATGGGCTACAAGTTCCAGTTCATCACCCTGGCAGGCATCCACAGCATGTGGTTCAACATGTTTGACCTGGCAAACGCCTATGCCCAGGGCGAGGGTATGAAGCACTATGTTGAGAAAGTGCAGCAGCCGGAATTTGCCGCCGCGAAAGATGGCTATACCTTCGTATCTCACCAGCAGGAAGTGGGTACAGGTTATTTCGATAAAGTGACGACCATTATTCAGGGCGGCACGTCTTCAGTCACCGCGCTGACCGGCTCCACCGAAGAATCGCAGTTCTAAGCAACAACAACCGTTGCTGACTGTAGGTCGGATAAGGCGTTCACGCCGCATCCGACAATGAGCGCCTGATGCGACGCTTGCGCGTCTTATCAGGCCTACAGTCGTTGCCGAACGTAGGCCGGATAACGCGTTCACGCCGCATCCGGCAATCGGTGCACGATGCCTGATGCGACGCTTGCGCGTCTTATTAGGCCTACAACCGTTGCTGACCGTAGGCTGGATAAGGCGTTCACGCCGCATCCGGCAATCAACGCCTGATGCGACGATTTGCGCGTCTTATCCGGCAATTCACTGCTCCTGATGAGGGCAACAAATGCCGCGTGGCCTGGAATTACTGATTGCACAAACCATTCTGCAAGGCTTCGACGCTCAGTATGGTCGATTCCTCGAAGTGACTTCCGGGGCGCAGCAGCGTTTCGAACAAGCCGACTGGCACGCTGTCCAGCAGGCGATGAAAAACCGTATCCATCTTTACGATCATCACGTGGGTCTGGTGGTGGAGCAACTGCGCTGCATTACCAACGGCCAAAGCACGGACGCGGCATTTTTACTGCGCGTTAAAGAGCATTACACCCGGCTGTTGCCGGATTACCCGCGCTTCGAGATTGCGGAGAGCTTTTTTAACTCCGTGTACTGTCGGTTATTTGACCACCGCTCGCTTACTCCCGAGCGGCTTTTTATCTTTACCTCCCAGCCTGAGCGCCGTTTTCGTACCATTCCGCGCCCGCTGGCGAAAGACTTTCCCCCCGATCACGGCTGGGAATCTCTGCTGATGCGTGTTATCAGCGATCTGCCGTTGCGTCTGCGCTGGCAGAATAAAAGCCGTGACATTCATTACATCGTTCGCCATCTGACGGAAACGCTGGGGACAGACAACCTCGCGGAAAGTCATTTACAGGTGGCGAACGAACTGTTTTACCGCAATAAAGCCGCCTGGCTGGTGGGCAAACTGATCACGCCTTCCGGCACATTGCCATTTTTGCTGCCGATCCACCAGACGGACGACGGCGAGTTATTTATTGATACTTGCCTGACGACGACCGCCGAAGCGAGCATCGTCTTTGGCTTCGCACGCTCCTATTTTATGGTTTATGCACCGCTGCCCGCAGCACTGGTCGAGTGGCTACGGGAAATTCTGCCAGGTAAAACGACCGCAGAATTGTATATGGCTATCGGCTGCCAGAAGCACGCTAAAACCGAGAGCTACCGCGAATATCTCGTTTATCTACAGGGCTGTAATGAGCAGTTCATTGAAGCGCCGGGTATTCGTGGCATGGTGATGTTGGTGTTTACGCTGCCGGGTTTTGATCGGGTGTTCAAAGTGATTAAAGACAAGTTCGCGCCGCAGAAAGAGATGTCTGCCGCGCACGTTCGCGCCTGCTATCAACTGGTGAAAGAGCACGATCGCGTAGGTCGAATGGCGGACACCCAGGAGTTTGAAAACTTTGTGCTGGAGAAGCGGCATATTTCCCCGGCATTAATGGCATTACTGCTCCAGGAAGCAGCGGAAAAAATCACCGATCTCGGCGAACAAATTGTGATTCGCCATCTTTATATTGAGCGGCGGATGGTGCCGCTCAATATCTGGTTGGAACAAGTGGAAGGTCAGCAGTTGCGCGACGCCATTGAAGAATACGGCAACGCCATTCGCCAGCTTGCTGCCGCCAACATCTTCCCCGGCGACATGCTGTTTAAAAACTTCGGTGTCACCCGTCACGGGCGCGTGGTGTTTTATGATTACGATGAAATTTGCTACATGACGGAAGTAAACTTCCGCGACATCCCACCGCCGCGCTACCCGGAAGACGAACTTGCCAGCGAACCGTGGTACAGCGTCTCGCCGGGCGATGTTTTCCCGGAAGAGTTCCGTCACTGGCTATGCGCCGACCCGCGTATTGGGCCACTGTTTGAAGAGATGCACGCCGATCTGTTCCGCGCCGACTACTGGCGCGCACTACAAAACCGCATACGTGAAGGGCATGTGGAAGATGTTTATGCGTACCGGCGCAGGCAAAGATTTAGCGTACGATATGGGGAGATGCTTTTTTGAGTAAAGCTTCCATCTTATTTTTCTCCGCGATGTATCGAGGGTTATCCGTAAAGCCATAGCTTTCAGCCATCTTATTTAACGTATTAAGGATTAATTCAGCAATAACCCGGTGACCCAATTTAAAAGCCAACTCAAAGGCAGAGTATTTTTGTGGCGCTTTATGTTGCCAAAAATCCATAATATCTTCAGCGGTAAATCCAAAAAGGCGTGCATGGTCACATAAAGCAAGATAAACTGTCTCTACAACGTTTTGTTGTTTATGCTGTATCGCTGAAAACAAACCGGGATATTCATTAGAATTATGTGCCAGGAGGAGGGTCTTCATATTTTTTTTATCGAATTTAAACGTATTAAACAGAGTGGGTAATGCGTTAAAAATAGTCTTAATAACGTTCATATGTCCGCGCTGCATGGCTATAAACAAACCCGTGTCGCGCGCAAGATTTTTGGCGGTCAGAAGATCTACAATATCAGAAGCGGAAATGTTAATTTCCTGGGCCAGACAGGGCAATGCTTCGAGTATAACTCTCACGATATCGCTATGCCCATTTTGCATCGCCAGGTATAGCCCCGGGTAACCATAAAAATCCTTTGCCTTCAGGAGAACGAATACCTGCTCTTTAGTCAAATGACATGTGCGAATTAACAAAGGTAATGCATCCAAAAAAACTTTCAGCATGTCGGCATCACCATTCGCCATAACATAGTATAAAACATGGCTGGACGATCTACTTTTGGCACTCAGGATTTTATACACCTGTTCGTTATCTAAATGATGTGTAGCAGCAAGTTTAGGTAAGGCGTTCAGAATCGAGGTTACGACATTTTTATCCTTACGTGATATCGCTAAAAATAATCCAGAACAACCATTTTTATCTTTTGCCTCCACAATATTAATGAGTTTTTTTTTCGAGAGTAATCCTTCATATCCAGGAGCTGACAGTGAATTGAAAATAGTCTCAACGATATCCGCATTACCATAATTTATAGCCAAATATAAACCTGGCAGGTTAATACTATTATAGGCAGTCAACATTTCTGTTCTATGTAGTTCTGGCATTTTCTGGAGCTGAATCATCAGCTGCGTAAGTTTGTGATTCTGACCAATTGCCATGAGCAAATTCATCGTTGCAGGTGATAATGGAGGGGTTATTTCATCCACAGATCCTTTTAACATCAATAGCTGTTCTTTCGGAAGTGCTGGAATTATTGCAACAGATTGGTTAATAACATGATCATTTGACCATTTCAGGAGGCTATAATCTACATTCATAAAATCCATCAGAGAATAGTGTTTAATATCCTCTTTACTTTCGCTCATGATTCTTATTTTATCGTTAGTTACATTAGGATCATAAACCGAAACCACGTAATGGGTACATCCTTCAGTTGTATTTTTTATTCTTAGCCGGGCCGTCAAAGCATGGTTATCCACCAATAATATGGCTGCCATAACACTGATACCATTTGATTCCATCTTGTCAAAATATGCCTTCATAACTAGACCGAAATCACCGCAGGCAGCAACACAACGCCCCTCAGGACGGCTGGAAATTAACGCCAAAGTCTGGTTTTTGCATTTTTTGTTGAAGTGAGCGAGAAAATTTTCAGCTGAAGAATAATCATCTTGATGGGGTTTGTAATCAACATTCTGATAAATATCATTAATATATTGTGCAGCAATGTGTCGGCATACTATACGGTTTTGGGGGCGCCCCGGAAAATAACATTGACCATTAAGTTTAACTCTTGGAAATTCTTTTTCTTTTCTATCTGAGGTTAGGTTTAATTCTTGTTTATCAAGAGTGTCTAAGCGTTGAGGTAAAATTTCCATTAGGTATTCTTCAAATATTGGAGCAATGGTTTGAGTGAGTGTCGTGTTTTCATTTTTATTAATTATCGTAATTTCTTTTTTATCAGTCTGTAAGACAGATGTGGAAAATTTAATGACAAAATCCTTATTACTAAAGATATGACGGCCGTTTTGTCTACAGTTTTCTGAGAAGCTTTTTAATAGAGGTGTCCCCAGCTCCTTGCCAGAAAATTTATTCTCGAGTTCTTTATAAAACAATTCACTCAGGTTTTGGTATTCATTTGTCTGGGCTGTATTATTAATATTTAAAGAGAAAGAATTGCGATGAATACGAGTAATCATTTAAATATCTCATTGTTTATTGATGTCTGGAATTTTAACTATCAGAACAGTGAAAAATTTAATATGATTACAAGTAAAGAAATATCATAAATCGCTCAATCTAATAATGAAACCGCAAAAGTTTCGGCGCAATGAGTTCTTGCGATTTTGTTAATAATTAAGTGGTTTGATGTTTAAAAATAATTCTGAGTTAATAAAAGTGTGTGAAGTGTATGATATTAAGTTATTTTTGCGTCAATGCGATTAACAGATACCCTTATTCTATTGCTACTCAGGTATGACGGGCAGAATATTACCTCTACCCGCCAGAAAAAGTCAGCGCATTCCACCGTACGCCAGCGTCACTTCCTTCGCAGCTTTAATCACCATCGCACCAAACTCGGTTACGCGATCATCGGTAATACGTGAAATCGGCCCGGAAATCGAAATTGCCGCAAATGGTTCGCGGTGCTCGTCGAAAATACACGCTGCGAGGCAACGCAGCCCCAGCGCATGTTCCTCATCGTCAAATGAATAACCCCGTTTTCGCGTTTGGGCGAGATCTTCTTTTAAATGTACAGGAGACACCAGTGTTGCGTGGGTATAGGCATGTAACCCTTTGCGGTGCAGCAGCTTCGTCACCTGTTCTTCGCTCAGTTGGGCTAAAAAGGCTTTACCCGCACCGGAAGCGTGCATCGGTAATTTACCGCCAATAGGGGCGGACATACGCATCAGGTGCGTACACTGTACCTGGTCGATAATAATCGCTTCGTGATCGCTTTGATCAAGCACCGCCATATTTACCGTTTCGCCAGACTCTTCCATTAGATTGCGCAGGATAGGGTGAACAATGGCTAACAAATTACGGCTCTGGAGAAAGCTGCTGCCGACCATAAAGGCATGTGCGCCGATTGCCCAGTGTCCCAGTTCGCCGACCTGACGCACGAAACCCTGCTGTTGCATCGTGGTTAGCAGACGGTGGGTCGTGGAGTTGGGTAACCCGGCTTGTTGCGCCAGTTCCGTGAGTGCCACACTGCCATTGGATTCGGCAATCCACTCCAGTAATTTCAGACCACGCGTTAAAGACTGAACCTGCCCAGTCGCTGGTGCGGTGGCAACGGCGGGTTTTCTGCCGCGTTTCGCGGGAATGGGTGCGACCATGACAGTCTCCTTTTTCTGTATCGTGGAAATCATTTTCATTTTTATTGTTAGCTAATGCAATAGTTGCTGAACTGATCCGATGAGTTAATGTTGAACAAATCTCATGTTGCGTGGTGGTCGCTTTTACCACAGATGCGTTTATGCCAGTATGGTTTGTTGAATTTTTATTAAATCTGGGTTGAGCGTGTCGGGAGCAAGTGTGAGCAGCAAAGTGGAACAACTGCGTGCGCAGTTAAATGAACGTATTCTGGTGCTGGATGGCGGTATGGGCACTATGATCCAGAGCTATCGACTGAACGAAGCCGATTTTCGTGGTGAACGCTTTGCCGACTGGCCATGCGATCTCAAAGGCAACAACGACCTGCTGGTACTCAGCAAACCGGAAGTGATCGCCGCTATCCACAACGCCTACTTTGAAGCGGGCGCGGATATCATCGAAACCAACACCTTCAACTCCACGACTATTGCGATGGCGGATTACCAGATGGAATCCCTGTCGGCGGAAATCAACTTTGCGGCGGCGAAGCTGGCCCGTGCCTGTGCTGACGAGTGGACCGCCCGTACGCCGGAGAAACCGCGCTACGTTGCCGGTGTTCTCGGCCCGACCAACCGCACGGCGTCTATTTCTCCGGACGTCAACGATCCAGCATTCCGCAACATCACTTTTGACCAGTTGGTGGCGGCTTATCGAGAATCCACTAAAGCGCTGGTGGAAGGCGGTGCGGATCTGATCCTGATTGAAACCGTTTTCGACACCCTTAACGCCAAAGCGGCGGTCTTTGCGGTGAAAACGGAGTTCGAAGCGCTGGGCGTTGAACTGCCGATAATGATCTCCGGCACCATCACTGACGCCTCCGGGCGCACGCTCTCCGGGCAGACCACTGAAGCATTTTACAACTCATTGCGCCACGCCGAAGCGCTGACCTTTGGCCTGAACTGTGCGCTGGGGCCCGATGAACTGCGCCAGTACGTGCAGGAGCTGTCACGGATTGCGGAATGCTACGTAACCGCGCACCCGAACGCCGGGCTGCCCAACGCCTTTGGTGAATACGATCTCGACGCCGACACGATGGCAAAACAAATACGTGAATGGGCACAAGCGGGCTTTCTCAATATCGTCGGCGGCTGCTGTGGCACCACGCCACAACATATTGCAGCGATGAGTCGTGCAGTAGAAGGATTAGCGCCGCGCAAACTGCCGGAAATTCCCGTAGCCTGCCGTTTGTCTGGCCTGGAGCCGCTGAACATTGGCGACGATAGCCTGTTTGTGAACGTGGGTGAACGCACCAACGTCACCGGTTCCGCTAAGTTCAAGCGCCTGATCAAAGAAGAGAAATACAGCGAGGCGTTGGATGTGGCGCGTCAGCAGGTGGAAAACGGCGCGCAGATTATCGATATCAACATGGATGAAGGGATGCTCGACGCCGAAGCGGCGATGGTGCGTTTCCTTAATCTGATTGCGGGTGAACCGGATATCGCTCGCGTGCCGATTATGATCGACTCCTCAAAATGGGACGTCATTGAAAAAGGTCTGAAGTGTATCCAGGGCAAAGGTATTGTTAACTCTATCTCGATGAAAGAGGGCGTCGACGCCTTTATTCATCACGCGAAACTGTTGCGTCGCTACGGTGCGGCAGTCGTGGTGATGGCCTTTGACGAACAGGGCCAGGCCGATACCCGCGCACGGAAAATCGAGATTTGCCGTCGGGCGTACAAAATCCTCACCGAAGAGGTTGGCTTCCCGCCAGAAGATATCATCTTTGACCCGAACATCTTCGCGGTCGCAACCGGTATTGAAGAGCACAACAACTACGCGCAGGACTTTATCGGCGCGTGTGAAGACATCAAACGTGAACTGCCGCACGCGCTGATTTCCGGCGGCGTTTCTAACGTTTCGTTCTCATTCCGTGGCAACGATCCGGTGCGCGAAGCCATTCACGCGGTGTTCCTCTACTACGCTATTCGCAATGGCATGGATATGGGGATCGTCAACGCCGGGCAACTGGCGATTTACGACGACCTACCCGCTGAACTGCGCGACGCGGTGGAAGATGTGATTCTTAATCGTCGCGACGATGGCACCGAGCGTTTACTGGAGCTTGCCGAGAAATATCGCGGCAGCAAAACCGACGACACCGCCAACGCCCAGCAGGCGGAGTGGCGCTCGTGGGAAGTGAATAAACGTCTGGAATACTCGTTGGTCAAAGGCATTACCGAGTTTATCGAGCAGGATACCGAAGAAGCCCGCCAGCAGGCTACGCGCCCGATTGAAGTGATTGAAGGCCCGTTGATGGACGGCATGAACGTGGTCGGCGATCTGTTTGGCGAAGGCAAAATGTTCTTGCCGCAGGTGGTCAAATCGGCGCGTGTGATGAAGCAGGCGGTGGCGTATCTCGAACCGTTTATTGAAGCCAGCAAAGAGCAGGGCAAAACCAACGGCAAGATGGTGATCGCTACAGTGAAGGGCGATGTCCACGATATCGGTAAAAATATCGTTGGCGTGGTGCTGCAATGTAACAACTACGAAATTGTTGATCTCGGCGTGATGGTGCCGGCGGAAAAAATTCTCCGCACCGCCAAAGAAGTGAATGCTGATTTGATTGGCCTTTCGGGGCTTATCACGCCGTCGCTGGATGAAATGGTCAACGTGGCGAAAGAGATGGAGCGTCAGGGCTTCACCATTCCGCTATTGATTGGCGGCGCGACCACCTCAAAAGCGCACACGGCGGTGAAAATCGAGCAGAACTACAGCGGCCCGACGGTGTATGTGCAGAACGCTTCACGCACCGTTGGTGTGGTGGCGGCGCTGCTTTCCGACACTCAGCGCGATGATTTCGTTGCTCGTACCCGCAAGGAGTACGAAACCGTGCGTATTCAACACGGGCGCAAGAAACCGCGCACTCCACCGGTCACGCTGGAAGCGGCGCGCGATAACGACTTCGCTTTTGACTGGCAGGCTTATACGCCGCCGGTGGCGCACCGTCTCGGCGTGCAGGAAGTGGAAGCCAGCATCGAAACGCTGCGTAATTACATCGACTGGACGCCGTTCTTTATGACCTGGTCGCTGGCCGGGAAGTATCCGCGCATTCTGGAAGATGAAGTGGTAGGCGTTGAGGCGCAGCGGCTGTTTAAAGACGCCAACGACATGCTGGATAAATTAAGCGCCGAGAAAACGCTGAATCCGCGTGGCGTGGTGGGGCTGTTCCCGGCAAACCGTGTGGGCGATGACATTGAAATCTACCGTGACGAAACGCGTACCCATGTGATCAACGTCAGCCACCATCTGCGTCAACAGACCGAAAAAACGGGCTTCGCTAACTACTGTCTCGCTGACTTCGTTGCGCCGAAGCTTTCTGGTAAAGCAGATTACATCGGCGCATTTGCCGTGACTGGCGGACTGGAAGAGGACGCACTGGCTGATGCCTTTGAAGCACAGCACGATGATTACAACAAAATCATGGTGAAAGCGCTTGCCGACCGTTTAGCCGAAGCCTTTGCGGAGTATCTCCATGAGCGTGTGCGTAAAGTCTACTGGGGCTATGCGCCGAACGAGAACCTCAGCAACGAAGAACTGATCCGCGAAAACTACCAGGGCATCCGTCCGGCACCGGGCTACCCGGCCTGCCCGGAACATACGGAAAAAGCCACTATCTGGGAGTTGCTGGAAGTGGAAAAACATACCGGCATGAAACTCACAGAATCTTTCGCCATGTGGCCCGGTGCATCGGTTTCGGGTTGGTACTTCAGCCACCCGGACAGCAAGTATTACGCGGTGGCGCAAATTCAGCGCGATCAGGTCGAAGACTATGCCCGCCGTAAAGGTATGAGCGTCTCAGATGTTGAGCGCTGGCTGGCACCGAATCTGGGGTATGACGCGGACTGATTCACAAATCTGTCACTTTTCCTTACAACAAACAGGGCGCTCAATGAGTGCCCTGTCTCTTTATTAATATGAAACACTTATACTGGAATCAGGCTGGAATAATCTTAGCCGGAAAAACGAATGTCAAAAGTCACGATAAAGATTTCAGTCAGCGTGTTTCCGGTCCTTTGGTCATTCAATTGCTTCAGGAACATATAACGATAAGGAGAACCTGAACTCGTGTTAACGCTGCTTCACCTGCTTTCTGCCGTCGCCCTGTTGGTCTGGGGGACACATATTGTTCGAACAGGCGTAATGCGCGTCTTCGGCGCACGTCTGCGTACCGTTCTGAGCCGGAGCGTCGAAAAAAAGCCGCTCGCCTTTTGTGCGGGGATCGGCGTTACCGCACTGGTGCAGAGCAGTAATGCTACCACCATGCTGGTGACTTCGTTCGTCGCTCAGGATCTGGTTGCCCTCGCACCGGCTTTGGTCATTGTGCTGGGTGCAGATGTCGGGACCGCGCTAATGGCGCGTATTCTCACCTTCGATTTATCCTGGTTGTCACCGCTACTTATTTTTATCGGCGTGATTTTTTTCCTCGGCCGCAAACAGTCACGCGCCGGGCAACTAGGCCGTGTCGGTATTGGTCTTGGGCTGATTTTACTGGCGCTGGAATTGATTGTGCAGGCCGTAACGCCGATCACCCAGGCAAACGGCGTTCAGGTGATCTTTGCCTCGCTAACCGGCGATATTCTGCTGGATGCGCTGATTGGCGCGATGTTCGCCATTATCAGCTACTCCAGCCTTGCTGCTGTACTGCTGACCGCGACTCTGACCGCCGCAGGCATCATCTCCTTCCCCGTGGCACTTTGTCTGGTGATTGGTGCTAACCTCGGCTCCGGCTTGCTGGCGATGCTCAACAACAGTGCCGCCAATGCCGCAGCTCGCCGTGTCGCGCTGGGTAGCCTGCTGTTTAAGCTGGTGGGTAGCCTGATTATCCTGCCGTTTGTCCATTTGCTGGCAGAGACAATGGGGAAGTTGCCATTGTCAAAAGCGGAATTGGTGATCTATTTCCACGTCTTCTACAACCTTGTACGCTGCCTGGTCATGTTGCCATTCGTTGACCCGATGGCACGGTTTTGCAAAACGATTATTCGCGATGAACCGGAACTGGATACCCAGCTACGGCCTAAACATCTGGATGTCAGCGCGCTGGATACGCCCACGCTTGCTCTGGCGAACGCTGCCCGCGAAACCCTGCGCATTGGCGACGCCATGGAACAGATGATGGAAGGGTTGAATAAAGTGATGCACGGCGAGCCACGGCAGGAGAAAGAGCTGCGTAAGTTGGCAGATGATATCAACGTTCTCTACACCGCTATTAAGCTGTATCTGGCGCGAATGCCAAAAGAAGAGCTGGCGGAGGAAGAGTCGCGTCGCTGGGCGGAGATTATCGAAATGTCGCTTAACCTTGAACAGGCCTCCGATATCGTCGAGCGCATGGGGAGTGAAATTGCCGACAAATCGCTGGCAGCAAGGCGAGCATTTTCGCTTGATGGCTTGAAGGAATTGGATGCACTCTATGAGCAATTGCTCAGTAATTTAAAACTGGCCATGTCGGTTTTCTTCTCTGGCGATGTTGCCAGCGCCCGTCGTTTACGCCGCAGCAAGCATCGTTTTCGCATTCTTAATCGCCGCTATTCTCACGCCCACGTTGATCGCCTGCATCAGCAAAACGTGCAGAGCATTGAAACCAGTTCGCTACATTTAGGCTTACTGGGCGATATGCAGCGTTTGAACTCGCTGTTTTGTTCGGTGGCTTACAGTGTGCTGGAACAGCCGGATGAAGATGAAGGACGGGACGAGTATTAATACCGTGACCCTATAGGCCTGATAAGACGCGTAAAGCGTCGCATCAGGCACTATGTACAAGATGCCGGATCATGCATCCGGCAATTCACTTAAAAACGGTGACCCGCTTCCAGCGGCACCGCTTCTTCACCAGCCTTAAACACATAAGTGGTGTTCGGGCCACCCAGCGTAGCGTGACCTTTACTTACTGTGATCCAGTTACCTTCCGGCAGACCAATAATCGCCAGTTCTGGCGCGACGACCAGCAGTTCGCGAATACGCTGCTCACGGGTTTCACCTTTATGGCCTTCCGGCAGCGCGTTGGTGAAGTGCGGGTTGATTTGCAGCGGGAACAGATTTAGCGCATCGAAACCTTGCGGATCGACAATCGGCATATCGTTGGTGGTACGAATGGTTGGGCAAGCAAGGTTAGCGCCTGCGCTCCAGCCAATATACAGCGCGCCACGTTTCACCACGTCAGTAATTGGTGCCAGCAGCCCGCGCTCGCGGCACTGTTTCAGCAACTGGAAAGTATTACCGCCGCCGACAATCACAATTTCCGCATTTTCAATCGCGGCAACGGGATCGACAACGCTATGAATACCGGTGACAGAAACACCCAGCGGAGCGAGAACCGCAGCCGTTTTCGCTGTGTAATCATCCCAGGTCTGCGTTACGCCCGCGAAAGGAATAAATACCGCTGAACGGCGACCCTGCAACTGTTCAGCAATCAGCGGCAGCGCGTGTTCCAGCCAGGCTTTTCCCGGCAGCGTCGAGTTACTCAATAAAAGCAGTTCCATTACTTCTCCGGTTAGTAAGAAATCACGGGAGGCATGCTATCACTGTGATTTTAATCGCTTACTGACATGGCTCACGATGTCGCACATTGCTTCTGGAAAGTGATTTGAGCAGGTAACGAATTCAAGCCAATGGAAATAACAAATAGTTCGCACATGACTATTTTTTATCAACCCAAAGGTACGGTATATTCCGTTTTTTACAGGAGAATTTATGCTGCCCGACTCATCAGTCCGTTTAAATAAATACATCAGCGAAAGCGGAATTTGCTCACGCCGCGAAGCGGATCGCTATATCGAGCAAGGCAATGTGTTCCTTAATGGCAAGCGAGCCACCATTGGCGATCAGGTGAAACCCGGCGACGTTGTGAAAGTAAATGGTCAGTTGATTGAGCCTCGGGAAGCCGAAGATTTGGTACTTATCGCCCTGAACAAGCCCGTCGGTATTGTCAGCACCACCGAAGATGGCGAGCGCGATAACATTGTCGATTTTGTTAACCACAGCAAACGCGTGTTCCCGATTGGCCGCCTGGATAAAGACTCCCAGGGGCTGATTTTCCTCACCAATCACGGCGATCTGGTGAATAAGATCCTCCGTGCGGGTAACGATCATGAGAAAGAGTATCTGGTGACGGTCGATAAACCGATTACCGATGAATTTATTCGTGGTATGGGGGCGGGGGTGCCAATCCTCGGGACAGTGACTAAAAAGTGTAAAGTCAAAAAAGAAGCGCCGTTTGTCTTCCGCATTACCCTGGTGCAGGGCCTGAACCGTCAGATCCGTCGCATGTGTGAGCACTTTGGTTACGAAGTGAAAAAGCTGGAGCGTACGCGCATTATGAACGTCAGTTTAAGCGGCATTCCGCTGGGTGAGTGGCGCGATTTAACCGACGATGAGCTAATTGATCTCTTTAAATTAATTGAGAATTCCACTTCTGAGGTAAAACCCAAAGCGAAGGCCAAACCGAAAACGGCGGGCATCAAACGTCCAGTCGTTAAGATGGAAAAAACGGCGGAAAAAGGCGGTCGCCCGGCGTCCAACGGTAAGCGTTTTACCTCGCCGGGGCGCAAAAAGAAGGGGCGCTGATCAGCGCCTACCACGCGTCGACGTATTTGCCGACCAGCTAAACGATGCTTCGGGATCGGGTTTATAAGCCTGCTTTTTCTTCAACTGGCGGGCTTTTTTTGCTTCAGCCTCACGCTCAACCATTAATTTATCGATGTACTCTTTCTTAATGCTGTTAGTTTCCGAGTTGGTCAGCACGCGACCATGCGCAATACGCGCGCGATCCAGCAATGTTTTTAGTTCGCGCTGCTCGCGTTCAGTCATCTCTTTTTGGGTAATACGGGGGAGTGCCATGATGGTGCCCTCAGTGAGCCGGAGAGTTCAGTGTACGGGAATTCCTTTGCGAGCAGAACTGATAATATTCATTTTGCCTTCTCTTAACTATTTATCTCTCTCGATAATTAGCTAGAGATGCAGATAAAAAATTAAAGGTAATTATTCTCAGATAAAGATGCTGGTTAACAGGGAATAGACTCGTTTATTGATGGGCATAATGACAAGAAAAACATACGGCCCGAAATAATGTCTTTCGGGCCATACTGTGTTTACTCAAACAAATTAAAATGCAGCTTCTGCACCACCTGCTCGGCATCTTCGCCGGGCACCAGGAAGCACAGGTTATGGCTGGATGCGCCGTAGCAAATCATGCGGATGTTAAACGGTTCCAGTACGCCAAATACCTCTTTGCCAACGCCGCAGGCTTTTGACAGGTCATTACCAATTAACGCGACCAGTGCCAGACCTTCTTCCACTTCTACCCGGCATAGTGCAGACAGCTCCATCAGCAGGGATTGCGTCAGCAATGTATCGCCAGTGGAGGTGGAACCGGTGGTATCAAGTGTCAACGCCACGCTCACTTCGGAGGTGGTGATGAGATCCACCGAAATATTATGCCGCGCGAGAATGCCGAAAACTTCCGCGAGGAAACCGCGAGAATGCAGCATATTCAGGCTGTGCAAAGTGAGCAGAGTCTGATTACGACGAAGCGCCAGGGCACGGAACAGCGGCGGATTTTCAGTTTTATTGCACACCAGCGTACCACCTGCACGTGGGTCTTTACTGGAGCCGACAAACACCGGAATATCGCTGCGTACTGCGGGTAGCAATGTTGCCGGATGCAGTACTTTTGCACCAAAAGTTGCCATCTCTGCCGCTTCGGCAAACGCGATTTCATCAATACGTTTTGCTGCGGTGACCACGCGTGGATCGGTGGTGTAGATGCCTGGGACATCGGTCCAGATATCAACACGAGAAGCGTGTAAGGCCTCCGCCAGCAAGGCTGCCGTATAATCGCTGCCTCCACGGCCAAGCGTCGTTGTACGACCTTTACTTTCGCTGCCGATAAATCCTTGGGTGATCACTAAGCCTTCATTGAGGCGCGGGAGCAGCTGCAGCGCGGTCAGTTCCGCCAGCGCGGCTACGTCTGGCTCTGCACGACCAAATCGGTCATTAGTACGCATCACTTTACGTACATCAAACCACTGTGCCTGAATATCGCGTTCGCGCAGGATCTCAACAAACAGCAGGGTCGACATCAGCTCGCCGTGGCTGACCAGTTCATCTGTCAGCGCCGGAGACGTTGCCAGCGCCGCCGCTTCTGCCAGAACAGTAATGTTCTCCAGCAGACGTTCAATCTCTTCACGGATAACGTTCGGGTAACGCAGACGTTCCAGAATGGCAAACTGGATATTGCGGATTGCGTCGAGTTTTTCGAATCGCTCGCCAGGTTCCAGTCCTTCAGCTAAAGCGACCAGTAGATTAGTGATACCAGCAGAAGCCGAGAGGACAACTAAACGTACGTTGGCATCAGAAAGCACAATATCGGCGCTGCGGTTCATCGCGTCAAAATCAGCTACGCTGGTACCGCCAAATTTGGAGACAACAATTTCAGACATAACTACCTCGTGTCAGGGGATCCATTTTCAGCCTTGGCACAAGGGAAGAGCGGAAGACGGGTGGGCGCAGAGCGATACTTCGCTACTATTTTCACCCAGAAGTGCTCCACCACTTGCGAAACGCCCGACTGCGAACGCTTCTGGTGACAACCCAGGGGATTCAGCCCCTGTAGCCGATGATGAACGTGGCCAGCCGTTCAATCACCTCGGCGATGCACCCCCTCAGGTGTTATCACAGGACTGGCTCCTCCAACACCGTTACTTGGGCAACGCGCCTCTTCTGGCCTGCGCTAGCGCAGGTAGTACATTTATAAATAAAGGGTGAGCGGGGCGGTTGTCAACGATGGGGTCATGCGGATTTTTCATCCACTCCTGGCGGTCAGTAGTTCAACTAATAAATGCTTCATCGCGCTAAGGGTTTACACTCAACATTACGCTAACGGCACTAAAACCATCACATTTTTCTGTGACTGGCGCTACAATCTTCCAAAGTCACAATTCTCAAAATCAGAAGAGTATTGCTAATGAAAAACATCAATCCAACGCAGACCGCGGCCTGGCAGGCACTACAGAAACACTTCGATGAAATGAAAGACGTTACGATCGCCGATCTTTTTGCTAAAGACGGCGATCGTTTTTCTAAGTTCTCCGCAACCTTCGACGATCAGATGCTGGTGGATTACTCCAAAAACCGCATCACTGAAGAGACGCTGGCGAAATTACAGGATCTGGCGAAAGAGTGCGATCTGGCGAGTGCGATTAAGTCGATGTTCTCTGGCGAGAAGATCAACCGCACTGAAAACCGCGCCGTACTGCACGTAGCGTTGCGTAACCGTAGCAATACCCCGATTCTGGTTGATGGCAAAGATGTCATGCCGGAAGTTAACGCCGTGCTGGAGAAGATGAAAACCTTCTCGGAAGCGATTATTTCCGGTGAGTGGAAAGGCTATACCGGCAAAGCAATCACTGACGTAGTGAACATCGGGATCGGCGGTTCTGACCTCGGGCCGTACATGGTGACCGAAGCACTGCGTCCGTACAAAAATCACCTGAACATGCACTTTGTTTCTAACGTCGATGGAACTCACATCGCGGAAGTGCTGAAAAAAGTAAACCCGGAAACCACGCTGTTCCTGGTAGCATCTAAAACCTTCACCACTCAGGAAACCATGACCAACGCCCATAGCGCGCGTGACTGGTTCCTGAAAGCGGCAGGTGATGAGAAACACGTTGCGAAACACTTTGCGGCGCTCTCAACCAATGCCAAAGCCGTTGGTGAGTTTGGTATTGATACCGCCAACATGTTCGAGTTCTGGGACTGGGTCGGCGGTCGTTACTCTTTATGGTCAGCGATTGGCTTGTCGATTGTTCTCTCCATCGGCTTTGATAACTTCGTTGAACTGCTTTCCGGCGCACACGCGATGGACAAGCATTTCTCCACCACGCCTGCAGAGAAAAACCTGCCTGTACTGCTGGCGCTGATCGGCATCTGGTACAACAATTTCTTTGGCGCGGAAACTGAAGCGATTCTGCCGTACGACCAGTATATGCACCGTTTCGCAGCGTACTTCCAGCAGGGCAATATGGAGTCCAACGGCAAGTATGTAGACCGTAACGGTAACGTTGTGGATTACCAGACTGGCCCGATTATCTGGGGTGAACCTGGCACGAACGGTCAGCACGCGTTCTACCAGCTGATCCACCAGGGTACGAAGATGGTGCCATGCGATTTCATCGCCCCGGCTATCACCCATAACCCGCTCTCTGATCATCACCAGAAACTGCTGTCTAACTTCTTCGCTCAGACCGAAGCGCTGGCGTTTGGTAAATCCCGCGAAGTGGTTGAGCAGGAATATCGCGATCAGGGTAAAGATCCGGCAACGCTTGACTACGTGGTACCGTTCAAAGTGTTCGAAGGTAACCGCCCGACTAACTCCATCCTGCTGCGTGAAATCACTCCGTTCAGCCTGGGTGCGTTGATTGCGCTGTATGAGCACAAAATCTTTACTCAGGGCGTGATCCTGAACATCTTCACCTTCGACCAGTGGGGCGTGGAGCTGGGTAAACAGCTGGCGAACCGTATTCTGCCAGAGCTGAAAGATGACAAAGAAATCAGCAGCCACGATAGCTCGACCAATGGTCTGATTAACCGCTATAAAGCGTGGCGCGGTTAATCATCGTTCATGCCTGATGCCGCTATGTAGGCCGGATAAGGCGTTTACGCCGCATCCGGCAACTGGTGCCTGATGCGACGCTTTACGCGTCTTATCAGGCCTACAGATCGATGCCGATATGTACATCGTATTCGGCAATTAATGCATAGCACGGTTAATTAAATAACCTTAATAACAATGCCGACTATAAGTCGGCATTGTTTTATCAGATAAATCCCCTTGTCTGTGATTTAACGAAAATCATACCGTGAGGTTAATCCTAAAATAGATTTTTAATCATGATTGATTTCGGAAAATACGTAGGTTAATTATTTTTGATTTTGTTTTAAATTTTTGATTTTAAATATTATTTATATATAAGTTGAAACTTATATTTGATATTCATTCCAATTATCTTAAAACCCCATCACTAATTCCCCACGCCGTAATTCGCATGCTTTAGTTGTGTATACTCAATCCCGCCCGAAATGTTTTTGGGTAAATCTCCATTCATTCAATGAAGGGAAATTGTTATGAAAAAAGTTCTGTATGGCATTTTTGCCATATCTGCGCTTGCGGCGACTTCTGCGTGGGCTGCACCTGTACAGGTGGGCGAAGCGGCAGGGGCGGCAGCAACGTCGGTTTCGGCGGGTAGCTCCTCCGCGACCAGCGTCAGCACCGTAAGCTCGGCGGTGGGTGTCGCGCTCGCGGCAACCGGTGGCGGTGATGGTTCTAATACCGGGACCACCACAACCACGACCACCAGTACCCAGTAATAAAGTATGTATCCCTAAAATAATTCGAGTCATCGCATCTGTGGCTTGAAGTATGACGGGGATTAACCATAACCACACTCCGGTGTGGTTATTCTGCCCCTCTGGAGAAGAGTCGTGAAGCGACCTGCACTCATTCTTATCTGCCTGCTATTACAGGCTTGTTCAGCCACGACTAAAGAGCTGGGCAATTCACTGTGGGACAGTCTGTTCGGTACGCCAGGCGTACAGCTGACGGACGATGATATTCAAAATATGCCCTATGCCAGCCAGTACATGCAGCTTAATGGCGGGCCGCAGTTGTTTGTGGTGCTGGCCTTCGCTGAAGACGGACAACAAAAATGGGTTACTCAGGATCAAGCCACTCTCGTCACACAACATGGTCGTCTGGTGAAGACTTTACTTGGCGGCGACAACCTGATTGAAGTGAATAACCTTGCCGCCGACCCGCTGATAAAACCCGCACAAATTGTTGATGGCGCAACCTGGACGCGCACGATGGGCTGGACCGAGTACCAGCAGGTGCGCTACGCCACCGCACGCTCGGTTTTCAAATGGGATGGCACCGATACCGTCAAAGTCGGTAGCGATGAAACTCCGGTTCGTGTGCTGGACGAAGAAGTCTCCACCGACCAGGCACGCTGGCATAACCGCTATTGGATCGACAGCGAAGGGCAAATTCGCCAGTCGGAACAGTATCTCGGCGCGGATTATTTCCCGGTGAAAACCACTCTCATCAAGGCGGCAAAACAATGATTAAACAAACTATTGCTGCGTTGATTATGAGCGTGGGAGCGTCATCGGTCTTTGCGGCAGGCACCGTCAAAGTGTTCAGTAATGGCAGCAATGAGGCCAAAACGCTGACAGGCGCAGAGCATTTAATTGATCTGGTAGGTCAACCGCGGCTCGCAAACAGTTGGTGGCCCGGAGCGGTGATTAGCGAAGAGCTGGCAACGGCGGCGGCATTACGGCAGCAGCAGGCGTTGCTGACAAGGCTGGCAGAACTGGCCTCAGAATCCAGCACCGACGATGCCGCCGCCATTAACGCCTTACGCCAGCAAATTCAGGCGTTGAAGGTGACGGGCAGACAAAAAATCAATCTTGATCCTGATATCGTGCGCGTTGCCGAACGCGGTAACCCGCCGTTGCAGGGCAACTACACGCTGTGGGTCGGACCACCACCGTCCACGGTCACGTTATTCGGGCTTATCAGCCGTCCTGGCAATCAGCCATTCACTCCCGGTCGCGACGTGGCGAGCTATCTCTCCGGGCAAAGTCTGCTTAGCGGCGCGGATCGCAGCTACGCGTGGGTCGTTTATCCGGATGGACGCACGCAAAAAGCACCGGTGGCTTACTGGAACAAGCGTCACGTAGAGCCGATGCCCGGCAGCATTATTTATGTTGGCCTCGCGGACTCCGTCTGGAGTGAGACGCCTGATGCCCTTAACGCTGACATTCTTCAGACTCTGACGCAGCGGATACCGCAATAATGAAAAAAAGACATCTGCTTAGTTTACTGGCGCTGGGCATTTGCACGGCTTGCTACGGCGAAACATATCCTGCGCCCATTGGTCCGTCGCAATCGGATTTCGGTGGT
This sequence comes from Escherichia coli, assembly GCF_036503815.1. Taxonomy (GTDB): domain Bacteria; phylum Pseudomonadota; class Gammaproteobacteria; order Enterobacterales; family Enterobacteriaceae; genus Escherichia; species Escherichia coli_F. The sequence continues at coordinate 4,607,017 of NZ_AP027764.1, read as the reverse complement.
GTAGGATTATTACAAACACCTACCGCGCGCATGGCGTGGGAAGGGGAGTTGAGTCTGAACTATCGCGATAACGATCAGTACCGTTATTACTCAGCTTCAGTGCAACTCTTCCCGTGGTTGGAAACAACGCTGCGTTATACCGACGTGCGCACTCGGCAGTACAGCAGCGTAGAAGCGTTCTCTGGTGATCAAACGTATAAAGATAAAGCCTTCGATCTCAAACTGCGTTTATGGGAAGAGAGTTACTGGCTGCCGCAGATAGCGGTTGGTGCGCGGGATATCGGCGGTACGGGGCTGTTCGATGCGGAATATCTTGTCGCCAGCAAAGCCTGGGGGCCATTCGATTTTACGCTCGGCCTGGGCTGGGGATATCTGGGCACCAGCGGTAACGTGAAAAATCCGCTCTGTTCAGCCAGTGACAAATATTGCTATCGCGATAACAGCTACAAACAAGCGGGATCTATCGACGGCAGCCAGATGTTCCACGGTCCGGCCTCACTGTTTGGCGGCGTGGAATACCAGACGCCCTGGCAGCCGCTGCGTCTGAAACTGGAGTATGAAGGCAATAATTATCAGCAGGATTTTGCCGGGAAGCTGGAGCAAAAAAGTAAGTTTAACGTCGGGGCGATTTATCGCGTTACCGATTGGGCCGACGTTAACCTTAGCTATGAACGCGGTAACACCTTTATGTTTGGCGTCACGCTGCGTACCAACTTTAACGATCTACGCCCGTCCTACAACGATAACGCCCGCCCGCAATATCAACCGCAGCCGCAGGATGCCATTTTGCAGCATTCGGTGGTGGCGAATCAGTTAACGCTGTTGAAATACAACGCCGGACTGGCCGATCCGCAGATCCAGACGAAAGGCGATACGCTGTACGTCACCGGTGAGCAGGTGAAATATCGTGATTCGCGTGAAGGGATCATCCGTGCTAATCGGATCGTGATGAACGATCTGCCGGAGGGGATCAAGACGATCCGCGTTACAGAAAATCGCCTTAACATGCCGCAGGTGACGACGGAAACCGATGTCGCCAGCCTGAAAAATCATCTCGCCGCAGAGCCGTTGGGCCACGAAACGACGCTGGCGCAAAAACGCGTCGAGCCGGTAGTTCCTGCGTCCACCGAGCAGGGCTGGTATATCGACAAATCGCGCTTTGATTTCCATATCGATCCGGTGCTGAACCAGTCGGTCGGGGGCCCGGAAAACTTTTACATGTACCAGTTGGGCGTGATGGGAACGGCGGATTTGTGGCTGACGGACCATCTGCTGACCACCGGTAGCCTGTTTGCTAACCTGGCGAACAATTACGACAAGTTTAATTACACCAATCCACCGCAGGACTCGCACTTACCGCGCGTTCGTACCCATGTGCGTGAGTATGTGCAGAATGATGTCTATGTGAATAACCTGCAAGCCAACTATTTCCAGCATCTGGGCAACGGCTTCTACGGTCAGGTCTACGGTGGTTATCTCGAAACCATGTTTGGCGGCGCGGGGGCAGAAGTATTGTATCGCCCGCTGGATAGCAACTGGGCGTTTGGTCTGGATGCTAACTACGTTAAACAGCGCGACTGGCGTAGCGCGAAAGATATGATGAAATTCACCGATTACAGCGTGAAAACTGGTCATTTGACCGCCTACTGGACGCCATCTTTCGCTCAGGATGTGTTAGTGAAAGCCAGCGTCGGGCAATATCTGGCAGGGGATAAAGGCGGCACGCTGGAAATCGCCAAACGCTTTGACAGCGGCGTGGTAGTGGGTGGGTATGCCACGATCACGAATGTTTCGAAAGAGGAGTACGGCGAAGGGGACTTCACCAAAGGCGTGTATATCTCTGTACCGTTGGATCTCTTCTCGTCTGGCCCGACTCGTAGCCGAGCGGCAATTGGCTGGACGCCGCTGACGCGTGACGGTGGTCAGCAACTTGGGCGTAAGTTCCAGTTGTATGACATGACCAGCGACCGAAGCGTCAATTTCCGCTAAGTCAGAGGAAAGGTGCCAGTTTTCGCACTCACTGGCACCTTCATTCTTAATGGCCTGTCGAGCCATCAGGAACGCAGTTCACCCCCGGTTTGCGATCTGGTGTGTAAAGGCGAAAACATTCTGTTTTCCTGTCCGTCGATATTGGTTGCAGGTCTGGTTGCCTGAGCGACTGGGCCATCATTGGGCTGGAGACATTGCTTTGCGGTAAGTCGGCTTTATCAGCAGTACCGAGCGGACCAGCATAAGCAGGAAGGACAGAGACTGATAACATCAAAGCAGCAAAATAAGGCTTCATTTTTACCACCTTTATCAGGTTACGTTTCATTTGTTCCAGAGGAACATTGTCGATTTTTCGCGCATTGCTGGTGGCTGGGAATCACCTGAATGGGTGATTTTTTGGGCTGTGTGTTTTGCCAGATACGATGTTGATGGGAGATGCCCACTTAATCCAGGTTGAACAAAACATACACAAAAAATATAGATCTCCGTCACATTTTTGCGTTATACAGGAAGTTCGCCACTGTGATGGAGGTACTGCTATGACGTCACTCTCTCGTCCGCGCGTGGAGTTTATCTCCACCATTTTGCAGACCGTACTCAATCTTGGCCTGTTGTGCCTCGGCCTGATTTTGGTTGTCTTCCTCGGCAAAGAAACGGTGCATCTGGCTGATGTGCTGTTCGCGCCAGAACAAGCCAGCAAATATGAGCTGGTGGAAGGGCTGGTGGTTTACTTTCTCTATTTCGAATTTATCGCGTTGATTGTGAAGTACTTTCAGTCCGGTTTTCACTTTCCCTTGCGTTACTTTGTCTATATCGGGATCACCGCCATTGTGCGCTTGATCATCGTCGATCATAAATCACCACTGGATGTGTTGATCTACTCGGCAGCGATCCTGCTACTGGTGATCACCTTATGGCTGTGTAATTCGAAACGGCTGAAGCGGGAGTAAAAAAAGGCGCTCCATAGAGCGCCGAATAACAGTCACAAGTTGGGATAACGTAAGTTGAGGGTGTAGCGGCATAACATTGGCAGAACAACATCTTTAACCTTTCACACCACCTGCCGTCAGTCCGTTGACCAGCCAGCGTTGAGCCAGCAAGAAGACGATGGTGATCGGTAATGCAGACATCACGGCAGCGGCGGCAAAGTCACCCCACAGGTAGTTTTGCGGGTTGAGGTATTGCTGCATTCCCACGGCCAGGGTGTAGCTGTTTACGTCACGCAGTAACAACGACGCGACCGGAACTTCAGTAATGGCAGCGATAAACGACAGGATGAACACCACCGCCAGAATCGGCACTGACAGCGGCAACAGGACAAGGCGGAAGGCCTGCCACGGTGTTGCACCATCCAGCGCCGCCGCTTCTTCCAGCGAACTGTCGATGGTTTCGAAATAGCCTTTGATGGTCCAGACATGCAGCGCAATCCCCCCCAGGTACGCGAAGATTACGCCGCCGTGAGTATTCAGGCCGATGAATGGAATGTACTCACCCAAACGATCAAATAACGCATACAACGCTACCAGTGAAAGCACCGCCGGGAACATCTGGAAAATCAGCATGCCTTTCAGCAGTGTCGCTTTACCAGGAAAGCGCATACGGGCGAAAGCGTAGGCGCAGGTGGTGGATAGCGCAACAATGCCAATCGCGGAAATTCCGGCGACCTTTACTGAGTTCCACAGCCACAGCAGTACCGGGAACGGCGGTGGCGTAATGCGCCCATCAGCCTGTTCAACGCTAAAACCTAACGCCAGTTTCCAGTGATCCCAGGAGATTTGTTCCGGGATCAGGCTACCAGTCGCGAAGTTCCCCTGACGCAGAGAGATAGCGACGACCATCAGCAGCGGGAACATAATCGCCGCGATAAAAAGTAGCAGTAGCAGATGAGTAATAAACAAACGTGCTTTTTGCGATTTCGGTTGGACCATTGCCATTTTTGTTATCTCCCTTAATCAAACTTCATTCGCGTGGCTTTCAGGTTGACGATCGCCAGCGCACCCACCAGCAGGAAGATCAGCGTGGCAATTGCCGCCGCCAGACCGAAGTCCTGACCACCGCCGCCTTCAAAGGCGATGCGGTAGGTGTAGTTAACGAGCAGGTCGGTATAACCGGCTGGCGTGGTAGTGCCAAGACGATCCGGGCCGCCGTTAGTTAACAGTTGAATCAGCACGAAGTTGTTAAAGTTAAAGGCGAAGCTGGCGATCATTAGCGGTGTGAGCGGCTTAATCAGCAGCGGCAGCGTAATTTTAAAGAAGTTCTGGAATGGACCTGCGCCATCCATTGCTGAGGCTTCATACAGATCGTCCGGAATCGCTTTCAACAAGCCCATGCAGAGGATCATCATGTACGGATAACCCAGCCAGGTGTTGACGATAATCAGCATCGTGCGGGCAGTGGTCGGATCGCTAAACCAGGCAGGCTTCACGCCAAATAGCGCGCTCAACATCATGTTGATTTCACCGAAGCTCTGGTTAAACAACCCTTTGAAAATCAAGATTGAAATAAACGATGGCACCGCGTAGGGCAGAATCAGCAGGACACGATAGACCGCTTTGCCGCGCAACGCTTCCCACTGCACCAGACACGCCAGAACCATGCCGACCGCCACTGTTAAAAAGACGGTGATTAGCGAGAACACCACGGTCCAGACGAAAATGGCGAGGAACGGTTTCTGAATGCCTTCGTCGGTGAAGACGCGGGTAAAGTTTTTCCAGCCGGTGGTCACGGTGTAACCGGGGCTTAACTTTTCATCGCCCCAGTTGCCGTCGGCGGTAATGGACTGGTAAAAACCAATTTGGTTATTCGGCCGATATTTCACACCGCTCTGGTTATTCGTCAGCGTGCCGTCACCGTCGAGTGTGTAGAGCGGCTGCGTGCCAGAAAACTGGCGCAGGGAGCTCATCATCACTTTGTTACCATCCGGCAGAATGGCAGTAATGTCACTCAGTGCCTGACGATTCTGGGTAATCACACGCAGATTCGCGCGCTCGCCTTCAGGCTGGGCGGCTGTTTCTTTTAGTTGCAGTTTTTGCTCGCCGCCAAATTTAAACGCGTCGGAGAGGTAATTTTTGCCAGTTTCGCCGTCGCTGAGCGCCAGTTGCCACTCATCGCCCGCCGGGTAAAGACCAAAGTTATAGGTTTTGCCTGCTTGCCAGGAGCGATCTAACAACACTTCCTGCGCACGTTCAAAAGTCAGCTGGTTAGTGCTGCTGTAGTTGGTGAAGGCAATGGCGATGGTGCAGACCAGAGGGAAAAGGACGAATAGCCCCATCCCAGCCATTCCCGGATAGACATAGCGCCAGGCGTAGGCTTTACGATTGGCGAAAATATACAGCCCCGCTGAACTCAATATCAGCGTGGTAATGGCGAACAGGTATTCCCCTTGTGCGTACATTAAAACAACAAGGTAACCCACCAGCAGGCCGAGCAGACCTAACACTGACCATTTCAGCGCGTCGCTTTGCCACCAATGTTTCTTTTTAATGACATCCATGGGGTTCTTCCTCATTCCAGGACAGATAAAGCATTTACGCCTTATCCGACAACAACTGCCTGATGCGACGCTGACGCGTCTTATCAGGCCTACATACGTTTCGGTTTTGTAGGCCGGATAAGGCGTTTACGCCGCATCCGGCATTTCACTGCATTACTTGGTGATACGAGTCTGTGCATCTTTCAGCGCTGCATCCACAGTCTGACGACCGCTGGCGGCGTTGATCACGGCAGTACGCACGGCATACCAGAAAGCGGACATCTGCGGGATGTTCGGCATAATTTCACCTTTCTGAGCGTTATCCATGGTGGCGGCAATACGAGGATCTTTCGCAAGTTCATCCTGATAGGACTTCAGCGCTACTGCACCCAGCGGTTTATCTTTATTAACCGCTTCCAGGCCTTCGTCAGTCAGCAGATAGTTTTCGAGGAACTCTTTCGCCAGCTCTTTGTTCGGACTGGCGGCGTTAATACCCGCGCTCAGTACGCCCACGAACGGTTTGGATGGCTGGCCCTTAAAGGTCGGCAGTACCGTTACACCATAATTCACTTTGCTGGTGTCGATGTTGGACCATGCCCACGGGCCGTTGATGGTCATCGCTGTTTCGCCTTTATTAAAGGCGGCTTCTGCGATGGAGTAATCGGTGTCCGCATTCATGTGTTTGTTTTTAATCAGGTCAACCAGGAAGGTCAGACCCGCTTTCGCGCCAGCGTTATCCACGCCCACGTCTTTAATGTCGTACTTGCCGTTTTCGTACTTGAACGCATAACCCCCGTCAGCAGCAATCAGCGGCCAGGTGAAGTACGGTTCTTGCAGGTTGAACATTAGCGCGCTCTTACCTTTCGCTTTCAGTTCTTTATCCAGCGCTGGGATCTCTTCCCATGTTTTTGGCGGGTTCGGCAGCAGATCTTTGTTATAAATCAGCGATAACGCTTCGACAGAAATTGGGTAAGCAATCAGCTTGCCGTTGTAACGTACGGCATCCCAGGTAAACGGATACAGCTTGTCCTGGAACGCTTTGTCTGGGGTGATTTCAGCCAACAGGCCAGATTGAGCATAGCCACCAAAGCGGTCGTGCGCCCAGAAGATAATGTCAGGGCCATCGCCAGTTGCCGCAACCTGAGGGAATTTCTCTTCCAGTTTATCCGGATGCTCAACGGTGACTTTAATTCCTGTATCTTTCTCGAATTTCTTACCGACTTCAGCGAGGCCGTTGTAGCCTTTGTCGCCGTTAATCCAGATTACCAGTTTACCTTCTTCGATTTTGGCGAGAGCCGAGGCGGAAAACATCATCGTCGTTAATGCGGATAATGCGAGGATGCGTGCACCTGTTTTTATTTTCATAATCTATGGTCCTTGTTGGTGAAGTGCTCGTGAAAACACCTAAACGGACTCTAGTTTCTTTATACGGCAACCTCTTTCCATCCTCCTTGCCCCTACGCCCCTCCGTTGCTTTGTGTGATCTCTGTTACAGAATTGGCGGTAATGTGGAGATGCGCACATAAAATCGCCACGATTTTTGCAAGCAACTTCACGAAATTCCTTACATGGTCTCGGTTTAGTTCACAGAAGCCGCGTTCTCATCCTCCCGCCTCCTCCCCCATAAAAAAGCCAGGGGGTGGAGGATTTAAGCCATCTTCTGATGACGCATAGTCAGCCCATCATGAATGTTGCTGTCGATGACAGGTTGTAACAAAGGGAGAAGGGCATGGCGAGCGTACAGCTGCAAAATGTAACGAAAGCCTGGGGCGAGGTCGTGGTATCGAAAGATATCAATCTCGACATCCATGAAGGTGAATTCGTGGTGTTTGTCGGGCCGTCTGGCTGCGGAAAATCGACTTTACTGCGCATGATTGCCGGGCTTGAGACGATCACCAGCGGCGACCTGTTCATCGGTGAGAAACGGATGAATGACACACCGCCAGCAGAACGCGGCGTTGGTATGGTGTTCCAGTCTTACGCGCTCTATCCCCACCTGTCAGTAGCAGAAAACATGTCATTTGGCCTGAAACTGGCAGGCGCAAAAAAAGAGGTGATTAACCAACGCGTCAACCAGGTGGCGGAAGTGCTGCAACTGGCGCATTTGCTGGATCGCAAACCGAAAGCGCTCTCTGGTGGTCAGCGTCAGCGTGTGGCGATTGGCCGTACGCTGGTGGCCGAGCCAAGCGTATTTTTGCTCGATGAACCGCTCTCCAACCTTGATGCCGCACTGCGTGTGCAAATGCGTATCGAAATCTCCCGCCTGCATAAACGCCTGGGCCGCACGATGATTTACGTCACCCACGATCAGGTCGAAGCGATGACGCTGGCCGACAAAATCGTGGTGCTGGACGCCGGTCGCGTGGCGCAGGTTGGGAAACCGCTGGAGCTGTACCACTATCCGGCAGACCGCTTTGTCGCCGGATTCATCGGTTCGCCAAAGATGAACTTCCTGCCGGTAAAAGTGACCGCCACCGCAATCGATCAAGTGCAGGTGGAACTGCCGATGCCGAATCGTCAGCAAGTCTGGCTGCCGGTTGAAAGCCGTGATGTCCAGGTTGGAGCCAATATGTCGCTGGGTATTCGCCCGGAACATCTACTGCCGAGTGATATCGCTGACGTCATCCTTGAGGGTGAAGTTCAGGTCGTCGAGCAGCTCGGCAACGAAACTCAAATCCATATCCAGATCCCTTCCATTCGTCAAAACCTGGTGTACCGCCAGAACGACGTGGTGTTGGTAGAAGAAGGTGCCACATTCGCTATCGGTCTGCCGCCAGAGCGTTGCCATCTGTTCCGTGAGGATGGCACTGCATGTCGTCGACTGCATAAGGAGCCGGGCGTTTAAGCACCCCACAAAACACACAAAGCCTGTCACAGGTGATGTGAAAAAAGAAAAGCAATGACTCAGGAGATAGAATGATGATTACTCTGCGCAAACTTCCTCTGGCGGTTGCCGTCGCAGCGGGCGTAATGTCTGCTCAGGCAATGGCTGTTGATTTCCACGGCTATGCACGTTCCGGTATTGGCTGGACAGGTAGCGGCGGCGAACAACAGTGTTTCCAGACTACCGGTGCTCAAAGTAAATACCGTCTTGGCAACGAATGTGAAACTTATGCTGAATTAAAATTGGGTCAGGAAGTGTGGAAAGAGGGCGATAAGAGCTTTTATTTCGACACTAACGTGGCCTATTCCGTCGCACAACAAAATGACTGGGAAGCTACCGATCCAGCCTTCCGTGAAGCAAACGTGCAGGGTAAAAACCTGATTGAATGGCTGCCAGGCTCCACCATCTGGGCAGGTAAGCGTTTCTACCAACGTCATGACGTTCATATGATCGACTTCTACTACTGGGATATTTCTGGTCCTGGTGCCGGTCTGGAAAACATCGATGTTGGCTTTGGTAAACTCTCTCTGGCAGCAACCCGCTCCTCTGAAGCTGGTGGTTCTTCCTCTTTCGCCAGCAATAATATTTATGACTATACCAACGAAACCGCGAACGACGTTTTCGACGTACGTTTAGCGCAGATGGAAATCAACCCGGGCGGCACGTTAGAGCTGGGCGTCGACTACGGTCGTGCCAACCTGCGTGATAACTATCGTCTGGTTGATGGTGCATCGAAAGATGGCTGGTTATTCACTGCAGAACATACTCAGAGTGTCCTGAAGGGCTTTAACAAGTTTGTTGTTCAGTACGCTACTGACTCGATGACCTCACAGGGTAAAGGTCTGTCGCAGGGTTCTGGCGTTGCGTTTGATAACGAAAAATTTGCCTACAATATCAATAACAACGGTCACATGCTTCGTATCCTCGACCATGGTGCGATCTCCATGGGCGACAACTGGGACATGATGTACGTGGGTATGTACCAGGATATCAACTGGGATAACGACAACGGCACCAAATGGTGGACCGTTGGTATTCGCCCGATGTACAAGTGGACGCCAATCATGAGCACCGTGATGGAAATCGGCTACGACAACGTCGAATCCCAGCGCACTGGTGACAAGAACAATCAGTACAAAATTACCCTCGCGCAACAATGGCAGGCTGGCGACAGCATCTGGTCACGCCCGGCTATTCGTGTCTTCGCAACCTACGCCAAGTGGGATGAGAAATGGGGTTATGACTACAACGGTAGCTCTTCAACCAACCCATACTACGGCAAAGCTGTTCCAGCTGATTTCAACGGCGGCAGCTTCGGACGTGGCGACAGCGACGAGTGGACCTTCGGTGCTCAGATGGAAATCTGGTGGTAATAGCAAAACCTGGGCCGGATAAGGCGTTCGCGCCGCATCCGGCAATCAGCGCCTGATGCGACGCTTGCGCGTCTTATCAGGCCTACAACGGCTGTCAAATGTAGGCCGGATAAGGCGTTCGCGCCGCATCCGGCATAAAAACAGGTTGTCATTATCTGAAAGGGGCGAAAGCCCCTCTGATTATCGGGTTTGGCGCGCTATTGCCTGGCTACCGCTGAACTCCAGATTTTGAGGTGAAAACAATGAAAATGAATAAAAGTCTCATCGCCCTCTGTTTATCAGCAGGGTTGCTGGCAAGCGCGCCTGGAATCAGCCTTGCCGATGTTAACTACGTACCGCAAAACACCAGCGACGCGCCAGCCATTCCATCTGCCGCGCTGCAACAACTCACCTGGACACCGGTCGATCAATCGAAAACCCAGACCACCCAACTGGCGACCGGCGGCCAACAACTGAACGTCCCCGGCATCAGTGGTCCGGTTGCTGCGTACAGCGTCCCGGCAAACATTGGCGAACTGACACTAACGCTGACCAGCGAAGTGAACAAACAAACCAGCGTATTTGCGCCGAACGTGCTGATTCTTGATCAGAACATGACCCCATCAGCCTTCTTCCCCAGCAGTTATTTCACCTACCAGGAACCAGGCGTGATGAGTGCAGATCGGCTGGAAGGTGTTATGCGCCTGACACCGGCGTTGGGGCAGCAAAAACTTTATGTTCTGGTCTTTACCACAGAAAAAGATCTCCAGCAGACGACCCAACTGCTCGACCCGGCTAAAGCCTATGCCAAAGGCGTCGGTAACTCGATCCCGGATATTCCTGACCCGGTTGCTCGTCATACCACCGATGGCTTACTGAAACTGAAAGTCAAAACGAACTCCAGTTCCAGCGTGTTGGTGGGGCCGCTATTTGGTTCTTCCGCTCCAGCTCCGGTTACGGTAGGCAACACGGCGGCACCAGCTGTGGCTGCACCCGCTCCGGCACCAGTGAAGAAAAGCGAGCCGATGCTCAACGACACGGAAAGTTATTTTAATACCGCGATCAAAAACGCTGTCGCGAAAGGTGATGTTGATAAGGCGTTAAAACTGCTTGATGAAGCTGAACGCCTGGGGTCGACATCTGCCCGTTCCACCTTTATCAGCAGTGTAAAAGGCAAGGGGTAATTACGCCCCACAGTGCTGATTTTGCAACAACTGGTGCGTCTCCTGGCGCACCTTTTTTTATGCTTATTTCCTGGGATATGAGCGATTTTTTATAGTACTTCGCTTCTTCTTCACTAAGAATGTGCATTATCTCAATGCCATATCAGAGATTCTTTTCCTATCCCCGGTAGTGTCTGGACGCTCAGGCTACTTTTCCAGGTTATTTTATTTCTGTAATACAGAGGTTTTATGATAGGTCATATCACAAATTCTGGCGGCAATAACTCTTTGATGAAACATGATGTGGTGCAAGGAAATAATAAATTAGATCTTGATTTACTACGTAATTTCAATGGGGTACCAGGGTTAAATCGAGAAAATTTTATTTATATCAGCAATATATTTTTAAATATAAAACAACGGAACGAAAAAAATCATTCAATAAATATGTTTCGTGAAGTCTCAATCAGTAATGATATTATAAGCGTAAAATTTTATAGAAATGAAAAAATAGAATGTGCTTGTGATTTTCTGATGGATAAAGATGCGCAGGGGTATATCGACCTGTCTGATTTGGATTTAACAAGTTGCCATTTTAAAGGTGACGTTATTTCGGAGGTATCTTTTTTATCGTCAAATCTACAACATGCAACTTTCGAATGTAAAGAAATTGAGAATTGCAATTTTACTAAGGCAACAGTTAATAATGTCATATTTAAATGTCGACGTTTACACAATGTGATTTTTCTCAAAACGAGTGGCGAATGTGTTGATTTTAGCCAAAATATTCTTGATACAGTTGACTTCTCGCAGAGTCAACTTGGTCATAGTAATTTTCGCGAATGTCAGATTAAAAATTCAAACTTCGATAATTGTTATCTTTATGCTTCGCACTTCACCAGAGCAGAATTTCTTTCTACCAAAGAAATATCATTTATTAAATCGAATCTGACAGCTGTTATGTTTGATCATGTGCGAATGTCGACAGGGAATTTTAAAGACTGCATTACAGAGAAATTGGCATTAACGATTGATTACTCAGATATATTTGGTAATGAAGATCTTGATGGTTATATCAATGGCATTATCCAAATGATTAATACGTTGCCTGATAATGCAGTGAAATTAAAATCCGTTCTGGCAGTCAAACTGGTGATACAATTAAAAATTCTTAATATTGTTAATAAAAACTTTATTGAGAATATGAAAAACACATTTAGTCATTATCCTTATGTGAGCAATCCAATTATACGTAGCTATTTATATCATGATGAAGATGATAAGTTCGATATCTTTATGCGTCAACATCGTTTTAGTAAGGTGAAATTTGATGTCACACAGATGAATACTTTCATTAATAGATTTCGTGTGAATAAATGGTTGATTGATCAAAATAATAATTTTTTTATCCAACTTATCGATCAGGCTCTACGATCATCGGATGAGATTATCAGAGAAAATGCCTGGTATCTTTATAAAGAGTGGATACGCAGTGATAATATATCACCTGTATTTAAAGAAGTTGACGATTATTTAAGAACATTTAACGCCAAGCAATTAACACAAAACGACAATATCTTTATCCTGTTCTCCTCTGTCGATGATGGGCCAGTTATGGTGGTAAGCTCCCAGCGCTTACATGATATGTTGAATCCTACAAAAGATACCCATTGGAATTCCCCCTATATCTTTAAATCCAGACATGAAATGCTGCCTGTTAATATTACTCCGGAAACACTTTTCGGCTCCACATCTCATGATGAACATGCGCTTTTCCCAATTTTTACTGCAAGTTGGCGAGCTATCCATAAAAAGAATAAAGGTGTGTAAGTAAAGGAAAACATCACCATTCCGGGCATCCCGGGCGGTGATGCCCCTATGGTTGCTCTTGCCAGCACGGGCATCGGCAAGCGTAAGGTTCAACAGCGTTTTATCACTTCATGCGATTGTTGCGTTTTTGTTGCGCATTAGATCACTTAATTTGCTATACATCTCCCGTAAACACTTTTCTGCGATACAATGCCTTTACGTTATGTAACGGAGAGTTCGGCATGTCACACCCCGCGTTAACGCAACTGCGTGCGCTGCGCTATTTTACAGAGATCCCTTCCCTGGATCCGCAACTGCTCGACTGGTTGTTGCTGGAAGATTCCATGACGAAACGTTTTGAGCAGCAGGGAAAAACAGTGAGCGTGACGATGATCCGCGAAGGGTTTGTCGGGCAGAATGAAATCCACGAAGAACTGCCATTGTTGCCGAAAGAGTCCCGTTACTGGTTACGTGAAATTTTGTTATGTGCCGATGGTGAACCGTGGCTTGCCGGTCGTACCGTCGTTCCTGAGTCAACGTTAAGCGGGCCGGAGCTGGCGTTACAAAAATTGGGTAAAACGCCGTTAGGACGCTATCTGTTCACATCATCGACATTAACCCGGGACTTTATTGAGATAGGCCGTGATGCCGGACTGTGGGGGCGACGTTCCCGCCTGCGATTAAGCGGTAAACCGCTGTTGCTAACCGAACTGTTTTTACCGGCGTCACCGTTGTACTAAGAGGAAAAAAATATGGAGTGGAGTCTGACGCAGAATAAGCTGCTGGCGTTTCATCGCTTAATGCGTACGGATAAGCCAATTGGCGCGTTACTGCTGCTCTGGCCAACATTATGGGCGTTGTGGGTGGCGACACCGGGCGTTCCCCAGCTCTGGATCCTGGCGGTGTTTGTCGCGGGTGTCTGGCTGATGCGCGCTGCTGGTTGTGTGGTGAATGATTATGCTGACCGCAAGTTTGATGGTCATGTTAAGCGTACGGCGAACCGACCACTTCCCAGCGGCGCGGTAACGGAGAAAGAGGCGCGTGCGCTGTTTGTCGTGCTGGTACTGATTTCGTTTTTACTGGTGCTGACGCTGAATACGATGACCATTCTGTTGTCGATTGCCGCGCTGGCGCTGGCGTGGGTGTACCCGTTTATGAAGCGGTATACCCATCTACCGCAAGTGGTGCTGGGGGCGGCGTTTGGCTGGTCGATTCCAATGGCTTTTGCCGCTGTGAGTGAGTCGGTGCCGTTGAGTTGCTGGTTAATGTTCCTCGCCAATATTCTCTGGGCGGTGGCTTACGACACGCAGTATGCGATGGTTGACCGCGATGATGATGTGAAGATTGGCATTAAATCCACCGCAATCCTGTTCGGCCAATACGATAAATTGATTATTGGTATTTTGCAGATTGGCGTACTGGCGCTGATGGCGATCATCGGTGAGTTAAATGGCTTAGGCTGGGGATATTACTGGTCAATTCTGGTGGCTGGCGCGCTGTTTGTTTATCAACAAAAACTGATTGCCAACCGTGAGCGAGAAGCCTGCTTTAAGGCATTTATGAATAATAACTATGTTGGTCTGGTACTGTTTTTAGGGCTGGCAATGAGTTACTGGCATTTCTGATGATGTAAAAAAGCCGGATGATCATCCGGCTTTCTTCTGGGCTGCCTGATGCGCTGCGCTTCTCAGGCCTACACAACATATCGCAATTTATTGAATTTGCAGATCATGGTAGGCCGAATAAGGCGTTTGCGCCGCATCCGGCAATTCTCACTGATTACCCTTCGCCCTGCGTCGCACTCTCAATCGTCAAACGCACGTCTGATGTAATCAACTCCGCCAACAACTGATACACCTTCATCGTTTCTGCAGGTTCGGCGTCGCCGCTATCGCTGATATATCCTTCATCACGCAGTGTCAGCACCAGAGAACTGAACACCGCCTTGTCGAAGAACTCCGGCGCGTTGATACCGTGCAGCACGGAGAGACGTTGCGCGACGGTGCGGCTCTCTTTTTCCAGCGTACCGCGGTTGATCGACGGGTTGGCGCTCAACAGCCAGAAGGTGATGGCATAACGTTGCAGCGTTTCGCGCGCGCCTGCGGCCAGCAGCTGTAGCGTGCGAGAATGCGCCGGGTTGATATGCAACTCATCATCTTGCAGGGTAATCAGTCCCTGGCGCTGCATCTCATTTGCCAGCGCATCAATAACGCCCGGCAACTCGTCGCGATCCCAACGCAGGAACAGCTCCGCTTTCAGCATGGGGTAAAGCACATTGACGTGCTCCATCAATACGTCACGGGAGATGTGGCGATGCTGGGTGACAATTGCCGCCATCAACGAAGGCAGCACCAACATATGCGCAATGTTATTGCGATAGTAGGTCATCAACACTGCTTGTTCGCGCGGCAGAATGATGATGTCGCCGATAGTGTCTTTCTCGACTTCAAACTTGTTCATTTGCAGCGCGTGATCGATAAGCTCGCTGGCGCTGGCTGAAGGAACGGTAGAGTCCGTGGAGTAAGGTACATTGCGCATCAGATCCAGGTAGCAGTTGAGTTGCTCGGTTAACTGCTCGCGAGTGAGTGAGCGCTGACGTGACGCCAGAAGTGCAGTGCAGCACAGGTTCATGGCGTTAGCCGCACCTGCGTTGTTAATGCGTACCATCAGATCGGCAGCAATATTATTGACCGTCGGCGTTAGCCAGGCCGGACGCACCGCTTCGATGGGATCGATAGATTCACGCCAGTCTGGTACGTGCTGGTTAAGGTAGGTCATCAACGGCATTGGTTCACCGAAGTTGACGTAACCCTGACCGAGATTACGCAGCTTGCTTAAACCGCGCAGCATCTGCGGCAGGCTCTCTTTCTCTTTCGTTGCACCGCGCAGTTCTTTGGCGTAAGTACCCACTTCCATGACGTGCTCATAACCGATGTAGATCGGAATCAGCGTAATCGGACGCGTGCCGCCACGCAGCATCGCCTGAATGGTCATCGACAGCGTACCGGTTTTCGGATCCAGCAAACGCCCCGTACGGGAACGACCGCCTTCCACAAAGTACTCGACGGAATAACCACGGCTGAACAGTTCGCCGAGATACTCACGGAAAACGGTGGAGTAGAGTTTATTGCCTTTAAACGTACGGCGAATGAAGAACGCACCCAGACGGCGGAAAATCGGCCCGGCAGGCCAGAAGTTCAGGTTGATCCCGGCGGCGATATGCGGTGGCACCAGCCCCTGGTGATAGAGCACGTAAGAAAGCAGCAGGTAGTCCATGTGACTGCGGTGGCAAGGCACATATACCAGCTCATGACCGTCATGAGCCAGCTGGCGAACGCGCTCAGCGTTATGGACGTTAATGCCCTGATAAAGTCGGTTCCAGGTGAAGCCCAGAATACGGTCAGTCAGGCGAATCATCTCGTAAGAGAAATTCGCCGCAATCTCTTCCATCAGTGCAATGGCGTTCTGCTGCGCTTTTTCATGGGAGATTTTTTTGCTGCGCGCTTCATCTTCTACCGCTTTGGCAATGGCGCGGGAGGCGAGCAGCTTATTAAACAGATCCTGACGGGCAGGAAGACGTGGACCAACGGCAGCCAGACGCTGACGAGCAAAGTGCATACGTGCCACGCGCGCTAGTTTCTGGGCGATAGTTTTATCCGTGCCGTGTTCATCGGCCATGCGGCGCAGAGAAACTGACGGCGAGAAACGCACAAAACTGTCGCGACCGAGCCACAGTACGGCGAAAAATTTCTGTACGCCGTTAAGCATACGCAGCGGTGGGTTCACTTCACCTTTTTCCCGCCCAGGCGCGCGACCGAACATCACCGATACTGGCACCATCTGCACATCCAGATTTGGATTGCTACGATGCAAATCAAGATAGTCGTGGAACAGCTTAATGGACTCTTCTTTCGGTGTGTAATAGGTGAAAACACGCGGCCCGCCGTGAATGAACACATAGCGCGGCAGTAGCGTGCCGTCAATCTCCAGCGGCTCTAAGGGGTCAGGCAGGTCATGTGCCAGACACTGGGCGCGCAACGTCAGCAAATCTGCTTTCGAGTTGTACGGTAAAACGTACATAATTGGACGAGAGGTATCCAGTCCCAGTTCCGGGGCAGGATCTGCCGGAATAGACTTGCTTTTTACCAGGATGCTTAATGGTAAATTCAGTAATTTGTAGTAAATTCGTGGCCAGCCGGACATAAACGATGTAAAGCCTCTGGTTAATAATGCAAATGCGCGGCAAGGATAGCAGAAACTCATGGGAAATTCTGTGGTATCCGCTCATGTTTCGCGCGGCGTTACGCAAACCCGAATCATCGGATTTAACGGTACACTGATATTGACGCTCATAATGTAAAAAGGTTCTTTCAATGGCCAATAATACCACTGGACTCACTCGAATTATCAAAGCTGCTGGCTATTCCTGGAAGGGGTTACGCGCGGCATGGATCAACGAAGCGGCATTCCGTCAGGAAGGCGTAGCGGTATTGTTGGCGGTGGTCATCGCCTGCTGGCTGGATGTGGACGCGATTACTCGCGTGCTGCTTATCAGCTCCGTCATGCTGGTGATGATTGTGGAAATTCTCAATAGTGCCATTGAAGCCGTGGTTGACCGAATTGGCTCTGAATACCATGAGCTTTCCGGACGCGCTAAAGATATGGGGTCCGCTGCGGTACTGATCGCGATTATCGTCGCCGTGATTACCTGGTGCATCCTGTTATGGTCGCATTTTGGATAACCCTTCCAGAATTCGATAAATCTCTGGTTTATTGTGCAGTTTATGGTTCCAAAATCGCCTTTTGCTGTATATACTCACAGCATAACTGTATATACACCCAGGGGGCGGAATGAAAGCGTTAACGGCCAGGCAGCAAGAGGTGTTTGATCTCATCCGTGATCACATCAGCCAGACAGGTATGCCGCCGACGCGTGCGGAAATCGCGCAGCGTTTGGGGTTCCGTTCCCCAAACGCGGCTGAAGAACATCTGAAAGCGCTGGCACGCAAAGGCGTTATTGAAATTGTTTCCGGCGCATCACGCGGGATTCGTCTGTTACAGGAAGAGGAAGATGGGTTGCCACTGGTAGGTCGTGTGGCTGCCGGTGAACCGCTTCTGGCGCAGCAGCACATTGAAGGTCATTATCAGGTTGATCCTTCCTTGTTCAAACCGAATGCGGATTTCCTGCTGCGCGTCAGCGGGATGTCGATGAAAGATATCGGCATTATGGATGGCGACTTGCTGGCTGTGCATAAAACTCAGGACGTACGTAATGGTCAGGTCGTCGTCGCTCGTATTGATGACGAAGTTACCGTTAAGCGTCTGAAAAAACAGGGCAATAAAGTCGAACTGTTGCCAGAAAACAGTGAGTTTAAACCGATTGTCGTTGACCTTCGTCAGCAAAGCTTCACGATTGAAGGGCTGGCGGTTGGGGTTATTCGCAACGGCGACTGGCTGTGACATATCTCTGAGACCGCGATGCCGCCTGGCGTCGCGGTTTGTTTTTCATCTCTCTTCATCAGGCTTGTCTGCATGGCATTCCTCACTTCATCTGATAAAGCACTCTGGCATCTCGCCTTACCCATGATTTTCTCCAATATCACCGTCCCGTTGCTTGGGCTGGTCGATACGGCGGTTATTGGTCATCTTGATAGTCCGGTTTATCTGGGCGGTGTGGCGGTTGGTGCAACGGCGACCAGCTTTCTCTTTATGCTGTTGCTGTTTTTGCGCATGAGCACCACCGGGCTTACTGCACAGGCTTATGGCGCTAAAAATCCCCAGGCATTAGCCCGTGCGCTGGTACAGCCGTTGCTGTTGGCTCTGGGGGCTGGGGCGTTAATTGCGCTGCTGCGTACGCCGATTATCGATCTGGCGCTGCATATTGTTGGCGGTAGCGAAGCAGTGCTGGAACAGGCGCGGCGCTTTCTTGAAATCCGCTGGTTAAGCGCACCGGCGTCGCTGGCGAATCTGGTGTTACTTGGCTGGCTACTCGGCGTGCAATATGCCCGTGCGCCAGTAATTTTGTTAGTAGTCGGCAATATTCTCAACATAGTGCTGGATGTCTGGCTGGTGATGGGGCTGCATATGAACGTGCAGGGCGCTGCGCTGGCGACGGTTATTGCAGAATATGCAACATTGCTGATTGGTCTGCTAATAGTGCGTAAAATCCTCAAAATACGCGGCATCTCCGGAGAAATGCTGAAAAAAGCCTGGCGAGGTAATTTCCGCCGTTTGCTGGCGCTTAACCGCGATATCATGCTGCGCTCGCTGTTGCTGCAACTCTGTTTTGGTGCGATCACCGTACTTGGCGCACGACTGGGAAGTGACATCATCGCTGTAAACGCGGTTCTGATGACGCTACTCACCTTTACCGCCTATGCGCTTGATGGTTTTGCCTACGCGGTTGAAGCGCATTCAGGTCAGGCGTACGGTGCGCGCGACGGGAGCCAGCTATTGGAGGTCTGGCGCGCAGCGTGCCGCCAGTCGGGGATCGTTGCACTGCTGTTTTCGGTGATTTATTTACTGGCAGGGGAACACATCATTGCGTTGTTGACGTCGTTAACCCAGATTCAACAGCTGGCCGACCGCTATCTTATCTGGCAGGTGATTTTGCCATTGGTCGGTGTCTGGTGTTATCTACTGGACGGTATGTTTATAGGCGCAACGCGTGCGGCTGAAATGCGTAACAGTATGGCGGTAGCTGCAGCAGGTTTTGCCCTGACGCTCCTTACGCTGCCGTGGCTGGGCAATCATGGTTTGTGGTTGGCATTAACTGTCTTTCTGGCGCTGCGCGGGCTTTCTCTGGCAGCTATCTGGCAGCGTCACTGGCGCAACGGTACCTGGTTTGCAGCAACGTGACGGTTAAAAATTCTGAATAAATAATCCTGGGTAAAATTCCTGACTACACTTAATCTCACGTTCAGAAGAAAAGTGAGCGTACTCTCATTCACAACCTAACGATGAGGTCTTGATTATGAATAAAGATGAAGCCGGCGGTAACTGGAAACAGTTTAAAGGTAAAGTGAAAGAGCAATGGGGCAAACTGACCGATGATGATATGACGGTCATTGAAGGTAAACGTGATCAACTGGTCGGTAAAATCCAGGAACGTTATGGTTATCAGAAAGATCAGGCAGAAAAAGAGGTCGTGGATTGGGAAACCCGCAATGAATATCGCTGGTAATTAATCCCTTCTGCCCGACGTGTACAAGGATGTACGCCCTGTTAGCGAGATTTCTTTTTCACCTGAATAGAGTGGTCATGGTGGCACTGTTCAGGATGACGACACGCTTCTATTTCTACACATGCTGAACATAATCCATGTGCTTCAATCACATTATGCCGCAGGGCAAAACCCATTTTTGCCGCCAGCGTATGCATGATGTCCTCCACACCTTCCGCACACTCTTCTTTCACCGCACCGCAGCGATCGCAAATAAACATAGCTGAAGTATGCGTTGGCTGGTCGAACAGATGACAGAGCACATAGCTATTGGTGGACTCAACTTTATGCACAAACCCTTGCTCAAGGAGAAAGTCTAGCGCGCGGTAAACCGTTGGCGGCTTGGCTTGCGGTTCAGCTTCGCGCAACAAATCAAGCAGATCATAAGCGCTGATAGCGCCATCCTGCAGACTCATCAGGCGTAACACTTCCAGGCGCTGCGGGGTCAGGCGCACATTACGCTGCGCACAGAGTTTTTCAGCCTGCGCTAATAATTCCTGCGTTGTGGTCTTTTCCATCGGGCACCTCAAGGTGTGGGTTAAGAATGTCCTTACTTTACCATGTTCCAGGAAAAACACCGAGAACCCTTATTGTTGTTGTAATGTTGATTTTCTGTTTCATAGGTAAGGTGTTGTATAGCCAGGTGACACCATTATCAACATGACAATAATTATTACTCCATTTTTAAATACATTGCTTGAAGTTAACTCGCTATTTATTTAAATGCGTTTGAAAGTATGCCTACAGATCAGAAATTATGAGCGGTTTTTGATAGTGACTTTTTGTCAAATGAATTATAAGAATGATACAGCTCGGTAAAAAGGTGGATAAATTATGTCAAGTATAATAGGAAGTTCAAGAGATTACTTTAATAAAAGCCTCAACTCAAATCAATACGATAATAAAGATAAAGATGTAAGCTCGAAAGAATTTAAGGATATGTATAATAAATCGGTTGATTATGCAACGATGAGTAATCGCGCTGCGATTATTGCAAAAATAGATTTGTTTATTCAGAGGATTACCCATAATTTATGGACTGCAAGTGAAAAGAATGTTTCCTTAATTGGACGAATAAATGCTCTCAAAACGTGGGTTGAGGAGTGTATTGATCAGTGCACTAATGAGCAATTAGGTGATCGTGACTATATTTCTGCATTTGTAGAACAGGCGATTTTTCATTATGCGATGGATTTTGTTTGTAATCCAATGGAAAATAGCGATGCAACTCTAATAGACAGGTGTACTTTCGATGTAATAAATCAGAATGACCTTCCCTCCGCAATTCAGCTATTTTATGATAAACCCTATGGTAAAGTACCTGTAGCGTCATTACATCTAAAAACTGTAAGCGAAGGTTTTTTAAATTTGGAAAATGCATATAAAGCAAAGAACGATGCTCGCTTAAAACCCTTGGCTTCCCTTTTACTTTCATTCTCATATGGTAGTGCATCAGCTGATATCATAGCAACAGCACGAAGAGTTAGTGATTATTGCGAAAACCACATAACAAGTCAGATAAAAATATTATCTCGTCAAGTGATGAAAAAAAGCCTGATGGATATGAAAGAATTAGTAAATAAAAATGAACTGGATTTTAATTTAATTCTGAATGAGAGGAAAAAGAAGGATGAAGAAGACAATAAAGACATCACAGACATTACAAAAATGCAGGCTGCAGGTGAGACGTTAATTAAATTCGTTCAATCATTTGACCCAGACTCAACGGGACCCATTGTAATTGGCAAAGATATGAATGACAAAGATATAAATGACAACGATCTCATTAACGAAGATATTATTAAGTTCATTTATGACCTATTCGGTATTGTGTTAAAAAAATAAAATGTGAATTTTCTCTGTAGTATGGAATTTTTTACATAAAAGAACCCAACATTGCTTGGGTTCTTTTTTATCTATCATTGCCATTCGCCGCGAGATAGTTCAACACGCTTTTATGTATGATTTTTTATTTATCGTCGAAACTGAATTGTTTATCATTGCTTTTCACAACGCTAACATCTAATAAGATTATTTCTTCAATTCGCGAGAGCGTCACGCTTTGAAGGGATCTCATTTTTCTTTTTCAAAGAGCCAGGCGCTTCCTGTTGTTATGGTATAGTACCCCGCTATTGAGCCTCCTGAACAGTGATGCTGAATAACATAACTCCATGATATATCTTTAAAATAATCTCTACTTTTGAAAATGCACGGTAATTCTGAAATGCAAAAAATCAACCAAACCAGCGCAATGCCTGAAAAAACTGACGTTCACTGGAGTGGTCGGTTTAGCGTTGCACCAATGCTCGACTGGACGGACAGGCACTGCCGTTATTTCCTGCGTCTGCTTTCCCGCAATACGTTGCTGTATACAGAAATGGTGACCACAGGGGCGATTATTCACGGTAAAGGTGATTACCTGGCGTACAGTGAAGAAGAACATCCGGTAGCGTTGCAACTGGGCGGTAGCGATCCGGCGGCGCTGGCGCAGTGTGCGAAGCTGGCAGAAACGCGCGGATATGATGAGATCAACCTGAATGTCGGCTGCCCGTCTGACCGGGTACAGAACGGCATGTTTGGTGCGTGCCTGATGGGCAATGCGCAGCTGGTTGCCGACTGCGTGAAAGCGATGCGCGATGTGGTGTCGATTCCGGTGACGGTGAAAACGCGTATTGGCATCGATGACCAGGACAGCTATGAATTTCTCTGCGATTTCATCAACACCGTTTCCGGCAAAGGCGAGTGTGAGATGTTCATCATCCACGCACGTAAAGCCTGGCTTTCTGGGTTAAGCCCGAAAGAAAACCGTGAAATCCCGCCGCTCGATTATCCGCGTGTGTATCAACTGAAGCGCGACTTTCCGCATCTGACGATGTCGATTAACGGTGGCATCAAGTCGCTGGAAGAGGCTAAAGCACATTTGCAACATATGGATGGCGTGATGGTCGGGCGCGAAGCGTATCAGAATCCAGGCATTCTGGCGGCGGTAGACCGAGAGATCTTTGGTTCTTCGGATACCGATGCCGATCCGGTGGCGGTGGTGCGTGCCATGTATCCGTACATTGAGCGTGAACTCAGCCAGGGGACTTATCTGGGCCATATTACCCGGCATATGCTGGGGCTGTTCCAGGGTATTCCTGGCGCGCGGCAGTGGCGGCGTTATTTAAGTGAAAATGCCCATAAAGCGGGTGCTGACATTAACGTGCTGGAACACGCGCTCAAACTGGTGGCAGATAAGCGTTAACTTTTCACCAAAAAGTAGTCAAATTCACCACGCCCTGCGCACCGTCGCGGGGCGTTTTGCAGTTAAATCAATAGATTATTTTTGGCATGATTCTTGTAATGCCAGCAAGAGATTTCATATTTGGGAGAGCATCATGCTGGAACTACTTTTTGTGATTGGCTTTTTTGTCATGCTGATGGTCACCGGCGTTTCGTTGCTGGGTATTATCGCTGCGTTGGTTGTGGCGACGGCCATTATGTTCCTCGGCGGTATGCTGGCATTGATGATTAAGTTGCTGCCGTGGCTGTTATTGGCGATTGCGGTGGTGTGGGTTATTAAGGCGATTAAAGCACCAAAAGTGCCGAAATATCAGCGCTATGACCGTTGGCGTTACTAAGGGATTGTGCGGACGATCACAACCTAAGGTTTTATCCTTAGAACAAAATAGGAATTGATAATCAAATCTGTCACTATTGCGCCTCTAACAGATTCATCGTGCTGTACCCTACATACAGCCGAACTATAAAAAGAAAGGGCTTCCCAGGTGGAAGCCCTATTTCTTTTATGGAATCAACAGGCTGGAACCTTGCGTCGCCCGGCTTTCCAGAATCTCATGCGCACGCTGTGCATCCTTAAGCGGATATTTCTGCTGCTCGGTGACATCGACCTTAATCACACCGCTGGCAATCAAAGAGAACAGTTCATTACTGGCCTCGGTTAATTCCTCCCGCGTGGTGATATAGCCTTGCAGGGAAGGGCGTGTCACATACAACGAGCCTTTCTGATTGAGAATGCCTAAGTTCACACCGGTAACCGCGCCTGATGAGTTGCCAAAACTCACCATTAAGCCGCGACGTTGCAGGCAATCCAGCGACCGTTCCCAGGTGTCTCTGCCGACGGAATCGTACACCACGCGCACTTTCTTACCGCCGGTGATCTCTTTTAACCGCTCGACCAGGTTTTCTTCGCGATAGTTAATCACCTGCCACGCCCCCGCTTTTAGCGCACTCTGCGCTTTTTGCGCGCTTCCCACGGTACCGATGAGCTTCGCGCCCAGGGCTTTTGCCCACTGGCAGGCAATCAAGCCAACGCCGCCAGCAGCAGCGTGGAACAGGAACTGTTCGTCGGGTTTAATTTCATAGGTTTTGCGCAGCAGATAATAAACCGTTAAGCCTTTCAGGAATGATGCCGCCGCTTGCTCAAAAGAAATTGCCGCGGGCAGAATCGCCGCTTTATCGGCATTGACGTTATGCACAGAGCTGTAAGCGCCTAATGCCGACTGTGCATAGACTACGCGATCGCCTGCCTTAATATGCTTTACACCACTGCCGACTTTACTCACGATGCCTGCCGCTTCGGTACCTAATCCGCTGGGTAGCGATGGCGGCGGATAAAGGCCGCTGCGGATATACGTGTCGATAAAATTGATGCCGATGGCTTTATTTTCGACCTGGATTTCATTCTCCGCCGGATCGGCAGGAGTGAACTCTACGGCTTGAAGTACTTCCGGGCCACCGTGCTTGTGAAATTCAATTCGTGTTGCCATGTGTCCTCCAGAACGTATCGTCAGGGTCTGCTTCATATGGTAAAGTTTCGACCCATTCTTTATCTCGGTAACTCCATTCACTATGGCAGGAAATAAACCCTTCAACAAACAGCAGGCTGAACCCCGCGAACGCGATCCACAAGTTGCCGGGCTGAAAGTGCCTCCGCACTCGATCGAAGCGGAGCAGTCGGTGTTGGGCGGTTTAATGCTGGATAACGAACGCTGGGACGATGTAGCCGAGCGTGTGGTGGCAGACGATTTTTACACCCGACCACACCGTCATATCTTTACCGAAATGGCGCGTTTGCAGGAAAGCGGTAGTCCTATCGATCTGATTACCCTTGCGGAATCGCTGGAACGTCAGGGGCAACTCGACAGCGTTGGTGGTTTTGCTTACCTGGCAGAGTTGTCAAAAAATACGCCAAGTGCGGCGAACATCAGTGCCTATGCGGACATCGTGCGTGAACGTGCCGTTGTCCGTGAAATGATCTCTGTCGCGAATGAGATTGCCGAAGCCGGTTTTGATCCGCAGGGGCGTACCAGCGAAGACCTGTTGGACCTGGCTGAATCCCGCGTCTTTAAAATTGCCGAAAGTCGGGCAAACAAAGACGAAGGGCCGAAGAACATCGCCGATGTGCTCGACGCAACCGTGGCGCGTATTGAGCAGTTGTTTCAGCAGCCACACGATGGCGTTACCGGGGTAAACACCGGTTATGACGATCTCAACAAAAAAACCGCTGGTTTGCAGCCGTCGGATTTGATCATCGTCGCAGCGCGTCCGTCGATGGGTAAAACGACATTTGCGATGAACCTCGTCGAAAACGCGGCGATGTTGCAAGATAAACCGGTACTTATCTTCTCTCTTGAGATGCCATCAGAACAGATTATGATGCGTTCTCTGGCGTCGCTGTCGCGTGTTGACCAGACTAAAATCCGTACCGGGCAGCTGGATGATGAAGACTGGGCGCGTATTTCCGGCACCATGGGTATTTTGCTCGAAAAGCGCAATATCTATATTGATGATTCCTCCGGCCTGACACCAACGGAAGTGCGCTCCCGCGCGCGGCGAATTGCCCGAGAACATGGCGGCATTGGGCTTATCATGATCGACTACCTGCAACTGATGCGCGTACCGGCGCTTTCCGATAACCGTACGCTGGAAATTGCAGAAATCTCCCGCTCGCTGAAAGCACTGGCGAAAGAACTGAACGTGCCGGTGGTGGCGCTGTCCCAGTTGAACCGTTCTCTGGAACAACGTGCCGACAAACGCCCGGTCAACTCCGACCTGCGTGAATCCGGCTCCATCGAGCAGGATGCGGACTTGATCATGTTTATCTATCGTGATGAGGTGTATCACGAAAACAGTGATTTAAAAGGCATCGCGGAAATTATTATCGGTAAACAACGTAACGGCCCAATCGGGACGGTACGCCTGACCTTTAACGGTCAATGGTCGCGCTTCGATAATTACGCAGGGCCGCAGTACGACGATGAATAATCAATTTGCCGGTTAAACACCGGCAAAATTTTTATCGGCGGGATTGGGCCTGATTATATTGCTCTTCTTTATAATCTTCAGGTTGAAGACTATCGTAATCAATATTGTCATAGATAGCTTCTATGTCGCCAGCAACGGTGAATCCTGCATCAGTCAGTAATTTTTTAACACGATTGTATTCATGTTGTTCAGTATCTTCATCGCCATAAAAATAGGTGAACATCAGGTAATTGGGCACGGTATCTGCGACTAGTTCATAGTTAGCTTCATCATTCAGCCGAACCACTTGCGCTTTATCGAGGGGGATCGCATTGGGACCTCGCCATAAGCCGACAAAACCTTCATGATCTTGCCCAAACCAGCTGATTAATTTATTCGTCGCCTTTATTGCCGTCACATTATCCTGAATTTCAGGGATGGCGAGTTCTTCTTCATTTAAATAACTGTTATCAGAAGGGGCATCCCAATTTGGATCGTCGGTTAATGTAAGCTGTAGCTCATCAATGATTTCTTTAATTTGATTACGTTTGTTTTTGAGTAGTTCCAGGTCTGGGGTCATTACTATCTCCTTGTAAAATGCTTTTCCTGAGTTCGTTGAACTGCTTTATTCCGCCGGACTTTCAATCCCTTTTTTTAGCCACTCTTTAAGGCTCAGAACCGAGTTATCTTCGTCTTCGTGGAATATGATATTGTCGATCCGCCAACAGCCATCATCAGCGGAACGCGCCATTAGCGCTTCGTCCTGCCAGGCCTTTTTATCATCAACGGTAAAATGAAAATGGAGGGCGACAGTGACGTTGTTATCACCAGGTTTATACGATGACGGTAGTGTCACGCCATCAAATTTCTCATAGTAACTATCCGAAGGATAAGACGTGAAAATAATCCCGTCACCAAAAGTAGGTTTGGCCGTGGGATCGATGGCGTAGTCGCGTTTATTTCTGTCATACGCGCCAACAATCAGTTGATAAAGCGAGGGGGTGAGGTATTTCTGAAAAAATGCCAGCTGGTCTTTTTCACTCTTAAAGCTGGTATCAGAAAAAACATAGGTTGAGTAAAACTTATCTGCGACACCGTCAGGTGTCTGCGCCGGGCAAGCCCCCGTCGCGGCAGGCGTTATACCTGCGATTAGCAGAAAAAAGAAAACAAATTTTATCTTTGTCATGGCTAAAAATCCGATATCATCTTGCCGTTTATAAACCCATCCCTGGATGTGGAATAGCATACTCCGGTCCTATCTGTTTAGCGAGGTTTTGCACGGGTGGGCAGAACCTGAAAAAAAGGAACACAAATGCAAGCGGCAACTGTTGTGATTAACCGCCGCGCTCTGCGACACAACCTGCAACGTCTTCGTGAACTGGCACCTGCCAGTAAAATGGTTGCGGTGGTGAAAGCGAACGCTTATGGTCACGGTCTTCTTGAGACCGCGCGAACGCTCCCCGATGCTGACGCCTTTGGCGTAGCCCGTCTCGAAGAAGCTCTGCGACTGCGTGCGGGGGGAATCACCAAACCTGTACTGTTACTCGAAGGCTTTTTTGATGCCAGAGATCTACCGACGATTTCTGCGCAACATTTTCATACCGCCGTGCATAACGAAGAACAGCTTGCTGCGCTGGAAGAGGCCAGCCTGGACGAGCCGGTTACCGTCTGGATGAAACTCGATACTGGTATGCACCGTCTGGGTGTAAGGCCGGAACAGGCTGAGGCGTTTTATCATCGTCTGACGCGGTGCAAAAACGTTCGTCAGCCGGTGAATATTGTCAGCCATTTTGCGCGCGCGGATGAGCCAAAATGCGGTGCAACCGAGAAACAACTCGATATCTTTAATACCTTTTGTGAAGGCAAACCTGGTCAACGTTCCATTGCCGCGTCGGGGGGCATTCTGCTGTGGCCACAGTCACATTTTGACTGGGTGCGCCCGGGCATCATTCTTTACGGTGTCTCGCCGCTGGAAGATCACTCCACCGGTGCCGATTTTGGCTGTCAGCCGGTAATGTCATTGACCTCCAGCCTGATTGCTGTGCGTGAGCATAAAGCCGGAGAGCCTGTCGGTTATGGTGGAACCTGGGTAAGCGAACGTAATACCCGTCTTGGCGTAGTCGCTATGGGTTATGGCGATGGTTATCCGCGCGCCGCGCCGTCCGGTACGCCAGTGCTGGTGAACGGTCGCGAAGTGCCGATTGTCGGGCGAGTCGCGATGGATATGATCTGCGTCGACTTAGGTCCACAGGCGCAGGATAAAGCCGGGGACCCGGTCATTTTATGGGGCGAAGGTTTGCCCGTAGAACGTATCGCTGAAATGACGAAAGTGAGTGCTTACGAACTTATCACGCGCCTGACTTCAAGGGTCGCGATGAAATACGTGGATTAATACCCGTCTCCAGGGAGGGACAATGTCTTATTCAGAAATCGCCGCGTGTCTGGCATACGCGGTTTCCGTCTGGCTGGCCGCCAGAAACAATGTGCATACGTGGTGGATCGGCATAATTGGTAGCATGCTGTATGGCTGGGTTTTTTGGTCCGTGCAACTCTATGCCGATGTCACGCTCCAGTTATTCTTCATCGCAACCAGCATCATCGGTTGGATCCACTGGCTGAAAGGTCAGGGTGGCGATGTCTTGCCGGTGCGCCGGACGCAAGCCAGTCACTTTTTCCTCTTGTTGCTCTGTGCCGTCGTCGTGGCAGGTGGCTACGGCTTTTTGCTCCACACCTTTACCAATGCCTGGGCCCCCTGGCTGGATTCGTTGATTTTGACCTTCAGCGTTCTGGCACAATTCATGTTGATGGGAAGACGTATCGAAAACTGGTACGTCTGGTTAGCAGTGAATACCCTGGCGGTGCCACTGTATATGACGCGTGGTTTAAACTTGACCGCCGGTTTATATTTCCTGTTCTGGATTAACGCCTGGCATGGTTTGTATCAGTGGCGCAAGGAGCTGCGGGCATCATGAAGCCTTTCGTAACGGGACTGGTGGTCGGCAAATTCGCGCCTTTGCATTGTGGTCATGAACGGTTGATCAATACCGCGCTGGCACAATGTGAAGAACTGTTCATCATCAGTTATTCCGTGCCGGAAATGCCTGACTGTGAACCTGAAAAGCGCCTGACGTGGCTGCAAGTGCGCTTCCCGCGAGCGACGGTTATGGTACTGACTCCCGAACTGATCGCGCGTTATAACTTACCTGCCATACCGCATAATGATGCCGATGCCGACATCCATCGTCATTATGTGGCGACGCTGTGCCTGCAGGTATTACATTGCCGCCCACACGCTGTATTTACCGCAGAAGATTATGGTGACGGTTTTGCTAAAGTGCTGACAAAGCGTTTTGCCCAACCTGTTGAACACATTCGATTACAGCGTCCACTTGGCGATAAATCTCCTTCGGGAACGCTGATTCGTTCCGACGTTCACCGCTATCGTTACATGCTGGCGCACGACGTTTATCGCAGTTTCGTTCGCCGTATCTGTCTGCTTGGTGGCGAATCAACCGGTAAGAGCACACTTTCAAAAGCGCTGGCGGACGTGCTCGACACGGCGTATGTCGCTGAATTTGGTCGCGACTATTGGGAAGAGAAAAATGGTGTTTTAACCGCAGACGATTTGTTGCATATCGCCCGCGAACAGGTACGTCGGGAACAACAAGCAGAAGCTAATCGCTATCTTATATGTGACACATCGCCACTCACGACCTTGTTCTATACCCTTGATCAAAATGGTCATGCCCCGAAGGAACTTCACCAGCTGGCGGAGCGGGAATACTCTCTGGTGGTGCTTTGCGGCGCGGAATTTCCCTTTGTGCAGGATGGCACCCGGCAAGGAGAGGCGTTTCGCGCGCGGCAGCAGGCGTGGTACGAACAGGAATTATCGCGCAGGAACATTCCTTATCTTTCGGTTTCGGGTTCGCTGCAAGAGCGACTGGGGCAAATTCTTCATCAACTTCCCGACTGACTTTGAACATCCACTCGATCTTCGCCTTCTTCCGGTTTATTGTGGTTTAACCACCTGCCCGTAAACCTGGAGAACCATCGCGTGTTTCAAAAAGTTGACGCCTACGCTGGCGACCCGATTCTTACGCTTATGGAGCGTTTCAAAGAAGACCCTCGCAGCGACAAAGTGAATTTAAGTATCGGTCTGTACTACAACGAAGACGGAATTATTCCCCAACTGAAAGCCGTGGCGGATGCGGAAGTGCGCCTGAATGCGCAGCCTCATGGCGCTTCGCTTTATTTACCGATGGAAGGGCTTAATAGCTATCGCCATGCCATTGCGCCGCTGCTGTTTGGTGCGGACCATCCGGTACTGCAACAACAGCGCGTAGCAACCATTCAAACCCTTGGCGGCTCAGGGGCATTGAAAGTGGGCGCAGATTTCCTGAAACGCTACTTCCCGGAATCAGGCGTCTGGGTCAGCGATCCTACCTGGGAAAACCACGTAGCAATATTCGCCGGGGCTGGATTCGAAGTGAGTACTTACCCCTGGTATGACGAAGCGACTAACGGCGTGCGCTTTAATGACCTGTTGGCGACGCTAAAAACATTACCTGCCCGCAGTATTGTGTTGCTGCACCCATGTTGCCACAACCCAACGGGTGCCGATCTCACTAATGACCAGTGGGATGCGGTGATTCAAATTCTCAAAGCCCGCGAGCTTATCCCATTTCTTGATATTGCCTATCAAGGATTTGGTGCCGGTATGGAAGAGGATGCCTACGCCATTCGCGCCATTGCCAGCGCTGGATTACCCGCTCTGGTGAGCAATTCGTTCTCGAAAATTTTCTCCCTTTACGGCGAGCGCGTCGGCGGACTTTCTGTGCTGTGTGAAGATGCCGAAGCCGCAGGCCGCGTACTGGGGCAATTGAAAGCAACAGTTCGCCGCAACTACTCCAGCCCGCCGAATTTTGGTGCGCAGGTGGTGGCTGCGGTGCTGAATGACGAGGCATTGAAAGCCAGCTGGCTGGCGGAAGTAGAAGAGATGCGTACTCGCATTCTGGCGATGCGTCAGGAACTGGTGAAGGTATTGAGCACAGAAATGCCAGAACGCAATTTCGATTATCTGCTTAATCAGCGCGGTATGTTCAGTTATACCGGTTTAAGTGCCGCTCAGGTTGACCGACTACGTGAAGAATTTGGTGTCTATCTCATCGCCAACGGTCGCATGTGTGTCGCCGGGTTAAATACGGCAAATGTACAACGTGTGGCAAAGGCGTTTGCTGCGGTGATGTAATGTCGTTGGCAGGCGGATAAACAGCCGCCTGCTCAATCATCAATAAGTGGGTATACGTATTTTTTCGGCTAATCGTACAAAGGAATGGGTTCTGATAAGCGATATTTCCTACTGAGAAAATAGAAGTTTTTATATCCGAATATTTTTACACGATAGAGAGCCATTAAGTTATTAAATACAACAAACATAGTCTGATCGCATGTGATCCTGCTCCCTTTCTTAATAAAAGCCGTAGATAACCCTTTTATTCCCTGGCAGCTAGCGTTATGGTCAGATGGTTTTTGCAACAAATCTCATAATAAAACGTTTCAATAGACTGACTATTTAGGGAAAAATATGCGCAAGATCACACAGGCTTTGAGTGCCGTTTGCTTATTGTTCGCTCTAAACAGTTCCGCTGTTGCCCTGGCCTCATCTCCTTCACCGCTTAACCCTGGTACTAACGTTGCCAGGCTTGCTGAACAGGCACCAATTCATTGGGTTTCGGTCGCACAAATTGAAAATAGCCTCGCAGGGCGTCCGCCAATGGCGGTGGGGTTTGATATCGATGACACGGTACTTTTTTCCAGTCCGGGCTTCTGGCGCGGCAAAAAAACCTTCTCGCCAGAAAGCGAAGATTATCTGAAAAATCCTGTGTTCTGGGAAAAAATGAACAATGGCTGGGATGAATTCAGCATTCCAAAAGAGGTCGCTCGCCAGCTGATTGATATGCATGTACGCCGCGGTGACGCGATCTTCTTTGTGACTGGTCGTAGCCCGACGAAAACAGAAACGGTGTCAAAAACGTTGGCGGATAATTTTCACATTCCTGCCACCAACATGAATCCAGTAATTTTTGCGGGCGATAAACCAGGGCAAAATACAAAATCGCAATGGCTGCAGGATAAAAATATCCGAATTTTTTATGGCGATTCCGATAACGATATTACCGCCGCACGCGATGTCGGCGCTCGTGGTATCCGCATTCTGCGCGCCTCCAACTCTACCTACAAACCCTTGCCACAAGCGGGTGCGTTTGGTGAAGAGGTGATCGTCAATTCAGAATACTGACAGAGCGGGAGAGCGTGACACTCTCCCGAATGCTGTTTTTTTAATCACACCTTTATCCTTTCGCTGTCTTGCTGCAAACTGATTAAGAGAGTTTTATCAAGGAGCAGCACATGTGGTATCAAAAGACGCTCACGCTTAGCGCCAAATCTCGTGGGTTTCATCTGGTAACGGATGAAATTCTGAATCAGCTGGCTGATATGCCGCGCGTTAACATCGGTTTACTGCATCTGTTGCTGCAACATACCTCCGCCTCTCTGACACTTAATGAGAACTGCGATCCCACCGTACGCCACGACATGGAGCGTTTTTTCCTCCGCACCGTTCCCGATAACGGAAATTATGAGCATGACTATGAGGGAGCCGACGATATGCCTTCTCATATCAAATCCTCAATGCTGGGAACATCGCTTGTATTGCCGGTGCATAAAGGGTGTATTCAGACCGGCACCTGGCAAGGCATCTGGCTGGGGGAACATCGCATCCACGGCGGATCGCGTCGCATCATCGCGACACTACAAGGGGAGTAAAAAATGACCATTTCGGAGTTGCTACAATATTGCATGGCAAAACCAGGCGCAGAACAGAGCGTGCATAACGACTGGAAAGCGACGCAGATCAAAGTGGAAGATGTACTGTTTGCGATGGTGAAAGAAGTAGAAAATCGCCCAGCTGTTTCGCTGAAAACCAGCCCGGAGCTGGCGGAGCTGCTACGTCAGCAGCACAGCGATGTGCGTCCAAGCCGCCATCTGAATAAAGCGCACTGGAGCACCGTGTATCTCGACGGTTCGCTGCCAGATTCGCAAATCTATTATCTGGTGGATGCGTCTTATCAGCAGGCGGTGAATTTACTGCCGGAAGAAAAACGTAAATTGCTGGTGCAACTCTGAAAGGAAAAGGCCGCTCAGAAAGCGGCCTTAACGATTACAGCATCGGCTTGAGGAAGCGCGCCGTATGCGAAGCTTCGCACTCCGCGACGGTTTCTGGCGTACCGGAGACGAGGATTTCGCCGCCGCCACTGCCGCCTTCCGGTCCCAGGTCGACAATCCAGTCAGCGGTTTTGATCACGTCGAGATTGTGCTCAATCACCACGATGGTATTGCCCTGATCGCGCAGTTTATGCAGTACGTCGAGCAGTTGCTGAATATCGGCGAAGTGCAGACCGGTGGTCGGCTCGTCGAGAATATACAGTGTCTGCCCGGTGCCGCGTTTTGACAGCTCACGCGCCAGCTTCACGCGCTGGGCTTCACCACCAGAAAGCGTGGTTGCGGACTGCCCCAGGCGAATGTACGTCAGACCAACGTCCATCAACGTTTGCAGCTTACGCGCCAGTGCAGGTACGGCATCAAAGAACTCACGCGCCTCTTCGATGGTCATATCCAGCACTTCGTGGATGGTTTTGCCTTTGTACTTAATCTCCAGCGTTTCACGGTTATAGCGTTTGCCTTTGCACTGGTCGCACGGTACGTAGATATCCGGCAGGAAGTGCATCTCCACTTTGATCACGCCGTCGCCCTGACAGGCTTCGCAGCGTCCGCCACGGACGTTAAAGCTGAAACGTCCTGGCGTATAACCGCGCGCACGGGATTCCGGTACGCCCGCAAACAGTTCGCGCACAGGCGTAAACACGCCGGTATAGGTCGCCGGGTTAGAACGCGGAGTACGACCAATTGGGCTTTGGTCGATATCGATCACTTTATCGAAATGCTCCAGCCCCTGAATATCGCGATAAGGTGCCGGTTCGGCGATGGTCGCCCCATTCAACTGGCGTTGGGCAATCGGGAACAGTGTGTCGTTAATCAGTGTCGATTTACCGGAACCTGAAACCCCTGTGATGCAGGTAAACAGACCGACTGGCAGCGTGAGCGTCACGTCTTTCAGGTTATTACCGCGTGCGCCTGTCAGCTTCAGCACTTTTTCCGGATTCGCCGGAACGCGTTTCTTTGGCACTTCAATCTTGCGTTTACCGCTCATGTACTGCCCGGTCAACGATTCAGGCACCGCCATAATCGCTTCCAGTGGACCTTCCGCGACCACTTCACCGCCGTGTACACCCGCACCTGGACCGATATCGATCACATGGTCAGCGGCGCGAATTGCGTCTTCGTCGTGCTCCACCACAATCACGGTATTACCGAGATCGCGCAGATGGATAAGCGTACCCAGCAGGCGCTCGTTATCGCGCTGGTGCAGGCCGATAGACGGCTCATCGAGCACGTACATAACGCCAACCAGGCCCGCACCAATCTGGCTCGCCAGACGGATACGCTGGGCTTCACCGCCAGAAAGCGTTTCTGCCGAGCGGGAAAGTGTCAGGTAATTCAGGCCGACGTTAACGAGGAATTTCAGGCGATCGCCAATCTCCTTAAGAATTTTTTCCGCAATCTTCGCTCGTTGACCTGCGAGTTTGAGATTGTTGAAGAATTCCATCGCATGACCGATGCTCATGTCGGAGATAGCAGGCAGCGGCGTATTCTCGACATACACATGGCGCGCTTCCCGACGCAGACGCGTTCCTTCGCAGCTGGCGCACGGGCGATTGCTGATAAACTTGGCTAATTCTTCGCGTACCGCACTGGATTCCGTCTCTTTATAACGGCGCTCCATATTGTGTAGCACGCCTTCGAACGGATGACGACGAATGGAGGTATCGCCACGATCGTTCATGTATTTGAATTCAATGTTTTCTTTGCCAGAACCGTACAACACCACTTTATGCACATTCGCGCTCAGGCTGCCCCACGGCGCTTCGACGTCGAACTTATAGTGATCTGCCAGCGATTTCAGCATCTGGAAGTAATAGAAGTTGCGGCGATCCCAGCCTCGGATCGCACCACCTGCCAGCGACAGTTCCGGATTCTGGATCACGCGGTCAGGATCGAAATATTGCTGTACGCCAAGGCCGTCACAGGTCGGGCAGGCACCCGCCGGGTTGTTAAACGAAAACAGGCGTGGTTCCAGTTCACGCATACTGTAGCCGCAAATTGGGCAGGCGAAGTTGGCGGAAAATAGCAGCTCTTCCGCTTTTGGATCGTCCATATCGGCAACTACCGCGGTACCACCGGAAAGCTCCAGCGCGGTTTCAAACGACTCTGCCAGACGTTGGGTGAGATCGTCACGCACCTTGAAGCGATCAACCACCACTTCAATGGTATGTTTCTTTTGCAGTTCCAGTTTCGGCGGATCGGAAAGATCGCAGACTTCGCCATCAATACGAGCACGGATGTAACCCTGGCTTGCCAGATTTTCCAGCGTTTTGGTGTGTTCGCCTTTGCGCTCTTTAATGATTGGCGCGAGCAGCATCAGGCGTTTACCTTCCGGCTGCGACAGCACGTTATCCACCATCTGGCTGACGGTTTGCGCCGCCAGCGGTACATCGTGGTCCGGGCAGCGCGGCTCACCGACGCGGGCGAACAACAAACGCAAATAGTCGTGGATTTCGGTGATTGTCCCCACCGTAGAACGCGGGTTATGAGACGTCGATTTCTGCTCAATCGAGATGGCAGGAGAAAGCCCCTCAATATGATCGACGTCCGGCTTTTCCATCAGTGACAGAAACTGCCGCGCGTAGGCGGAAAGGGATTCAACGTAACGGCGCTGCCCTTCGGCATATAAGGTGTCGAAAGCGAGCGAGGATTTGCCAGAACCCGAAAGCCCGGTCACGACAATGAGCTTGTCGCGGGGGATAACGAGGTTGATGTTTTTGAGATTATGGGTGCGGGCGCCCCGAACTTCGATCTTATCCATTCACCTTTCCCGGATTAAACGCTTTTTTGCCCGGTGGCATGGTGCTACCGGCGATCACAAACGGTTAATTATGACACAAATTGACCTGAATGAATATACAGTATTGGAATACATTACCCGGAGTGTTGTGTAACAATGTCTGGCCAGGTTTGTTTCCCTGAACCGAGGTCACAACATAGTAAAAGCGCTATTGGTAATGGTACAATCGCGCGTTTACACTTATTCAGAACGATTTTTTTTCAGGAGACACGAACATGGCCAGCAGAGGCGTAAACAAGGTTATTCTCGTTGGTAATCTGGGTCAGGACCCGGAAGTACGCTACATGCCAAATGGTGGCGCTGTTGCCAACATTACGCTGGCTACTTCCGAATCCTGGCGTGATAAAGCGACCGGCGAGATGAAAGAGCAGACTGAATGGCACCGCGTTGTGCTGTTCGGCAAACTGGCAGAAGTAGCCAGCGAATATCTGCGTAAAGGTTCTCAGGTTTATATCGAAGGTCAGCTGCGTACCCGCAAATGGACCGATCAATCCGGTCAGGATCGCTACACCACTGAAGTTGTGGTAAACGTTGGCGGCACCATGCAGATGCTGGGTGGTCGTCAGGGTGGTGGCGCTCCTGCAGGTGGCAATATCGGTGGTGGTCAGCCGCAGGGCGGTTGGGGTCAGCCTCAGCAGCCGCAGGGCGGCAATCAGTTCAGCGGCGGCGCGCAGTCTCGCCCGCAGCAGTCTGCTCCGGCAGCACCGTCTAATGAGCCGCCGATGGACTTTGATGACGATATTCCGTTCTGATTTGTCATTAAAACAATAGGTTATATTGTTTTAAGGTGGATGATTAAAGCATCTGCCAGCCATAAAAAAAGAAGCCTCCGTTATGGAGGCTTCTACATATCAAGTCAAAATCATTGGCCATTGTGGCGGTGTCTGATTCATCTCTTCTATCATCACCGACTCGATGTTGTGCCAGATGGCGGTGATGTCCGCCATTGTGATGCCAAGCAACCCCATTGCGAACCAACAGGCGGAAACCACGCCCAGACCGCTGCTGATCACTGCAAGCCCGACATAATCAGACCGACGAAAACGGATGTTGAGCGTGCTGGCCAGAAACATCATTACGGCACTAAGAAGTTGCCAGCGAAGAAGAACCACGCCAGTGGTGAGGGTAGCCATCAAACAATTCCTCTGAAAAGAGCCGATACCCTGGACAGCGCGGCGTTGTTCACGGGAGGCGTGATACAATCTGGCTATCGCGGGGCTTGCAGAACACAAAAAAGAAACACTCTGTTTGTTTCATTAATTTTGTGAACTATATCACAATTGATTGTTTGTTAGCCAGATTAGGCCGTGACTTTTATTGCCGTACAGATTATGTGTTTTTTCAGCGGCATTAAGGGCATATCTTCCCGCCGCCTCTGCATTCCTGTAGGAAATTAATTTTGAATATCAATGAATTATTTTTATTCAGGTGACGATTAAAAAGGTATCAATTTCAAATCAGGCAAAAGTGCTATTTATACCGTAAGATTTATCTAAAGACGTCGATAACCAGGGTTCTCGCCTTGCAATGACCGGGTATAAACAGGCAGGAAATTGATAGCAATGAGTCATCATGCACGACACCAATTACTGGCGTTGCCGGGCATTATCTTTTTAGTTCTCTTTCCCATCATTCTGTCGCTATGGATTGCCTTCCTTTGGGCAAAATCAGAAGTGAATAGTCAGCTCCAAACTTTTGCTCAGCTGGCGCTGGATAAATCCGAGCTGGTCATTCGCCAGGCAGATTTAGTGAGCGATGCAGCAGAACGCTATCAGGGGCAAGTTTGCACTCCGGCCCATCAAAAGCGAATGTTGAATATTATTCGTGGCTATCTTTATATTAATGAATTGATCTATGCCCGTGATAACCATTTTTTATGCTCATCGCTGATAGCGCCTGTAAACGGTTATACGATTGCACCGGCCGATTATAAGCGTGAACCTAACGTTTCTATCTATTATTACCGCGATACGCCTTTTTTCTCTGGCTATAAAATGACCTATATGCAGCGGGGAAATTATGTGGCGGTCATCAACCCTCTATTCTGGAGTGAAGTGATGTCTGATGATCCGACATTGCAATGGGGTGTGTATGATACGGTAACGAAAACCTTTTTCTCGTTAAGCAACGAGGCCTCGGCAGCAACGTTTTCTCCGCTGATTCATTTGAATGATTTAACCGTACAAAGAAATGGCTATTTATATGCGACAGTTTATTCGACAAAACGCCCAATTGCAGCCATTGTTGCGACTTCATATCAACGTCTTATAGCGCATTTTTATAATCATCTTATTTTTGCGTTACCCGCCGGCATTTTAGGGAGTCTTGTTCTGTTATTACTCTGGCTACGTATTCGACAAAACTATTTGTCTCCCAAACGCAAATTGCAACGCGCCCTCGAAAAACATCAACTTTGCCTTTATTACCAGCCAATAATCGATATCAAAACAGAAAAATGTATCGGCGCTGAAGCATTGTTACGTTGGCCTGGTGAGCAGGGGCAAGTAATGAATCCGGCAGAGTTTATTCCGCTGGCAGAAAAGGAGGGAATGATCGGACAGGTAACTGATTATGTTATTGATAATGTCTTCCTCGATCTGGGCGCGTACCTGGCAACACATGCCGATCGCTATGTTTCTATTAATCTGTCGGCCTCCGATTTTCATACGTCACGGTTGATAGCGCGAACCAATCAGAAAACAGAGCAATACGCGGTGCGTCCACAGCAAATTAAATTTGAAGTGACTGAACATGCATTTCTTGATGTCGACAAAATGACGCCGATTATTCTGGCTTTCCGCCAGGCCGGTTACGAAGTGGCAATTGATGATTTTGGTATTGGCTACTCTAACTTGCATAACCTTAAATCATTGAATGTCGATATTTTGAAAATCGATAAATCGTTTGTTGAGCTGACCACCCATAAAACCAGTCATTTGA
Source organism: Escherichia coli (assembly GCF_036503815.1). Taxonomy (GTDB): domain Bacteria; phylum Pseudomonadota; class Gammaproteobacteria; order Enterobacterales; family Enterobacteriaceae; genus Escherichia; species Escherichia coli_F. The sequence continues at coordinate 4,567,859 of NZ_AP027764.1, read as the reverse complement.
TTGCGGAACACATCATCGAGCTGGCGCACAGCCTGGGGCTGAAAACGATTGCAGAAGGGGTAGAAACTGAGGATCAGGTTAACTGGTTGCGTAAACGCGGCGTGCGCTATTGCCAGGGATGGTTCTTTGCTAAGGCGATGCCACCGCAGGTGTTCATGCAATGGATGGAGCAATCACCCGCGCGGGAGTTAACGCGCGGGCAATAAAACTACAGGCGGTGGCGATAATCGCTGGGAGTGCGATCAAACTGCCGACGGAAAACGCGGGAGAAGGTCTGCTGCGAGACATAACCCAGGTCCATTGCGATATCAAAAATCGGACGCTCGGTGGTGCGCAACTCAACGGCGGCCAGTAACAGGCGGCGTTGGCGAATGTAATCACCAAGTGTCTGATGCGTCACCGTGCGGAACATCCGCTGTAAGTACCACTTTGAATAGCCTGATTTTTTTGCGACGACATCAATGTTAAGCGGCTGGTCAATATGCTCGTCAATCCATGCGATAAGATCCTGAATAATTTTCTGATGGGACATAAATCTGCCTCTTTTCAGTGTTCAGTTCGTTAATTCATCTGTTGGGGAGTATAATTCCTCAAGTTAACTTGAGGTAAAGCGATTTATGGAAAAGAAATTACCCCGCATTAAAGCGCTGCTAACCCCCGGCGAAGTGGCAAAACGCAGCGGTGTGGCGGTATCGGCGCTGCATTTCTATGAAAGCAAAGGGTTGATTAGCAGTATCCGTAATAGTGGCAATCAGCGGCGATATAAACGTGATGTGTTGCGATATGTCGCAATCATCAAAATTGCTCAGCGTATTGGCATTCCGCTGGCGACCATTCGTGAAGCGTTTGGCGTGTTGCCCGAAGGGCATACATTAAGTGCGAAAGAGTGGAAACAGCTTTCGTCCCAATGGCGAGAAGAGTTGGATCGGCGCATTCATACCTTAGTGGCGCTGCGTGACGAACTGGACGGATGTATTGGTTGTGGCTGTCTTTCGCGCAGTGATTGCCCATTGCGTAACCCGGGCGACCGCTTAGGAGAAGAAGGCACAGGTGCACGCTTGCTGGAAGATGAACAAAACTAAAGCGCCACAAGGGCGCTTTAGTTTGTTTTCCGGTCTTTGTCTTTCTCTCTATCCCGCTGGTACACAGGAGGGTTTCCCCCGACGTCAACACACCTCATTCGAGCACGTGGTGGAGGTTCCGGTTGGTGTTGATGCTTTAATTGTATGTCACCGGCGTTTCTTCGCCAGTGTAAAAGTATACTTTTTAGCCGCAATATTTTTGTCATCTCAGACGATTTTTTATCGCAATCCTGAACGGTATGCGGCTCGATAACGCTGCAATCTTGCGCATCGACGATAACGTTTGCGCATCAATTGCCTGGTTTTTCATCGTCAAGACAATAAAAGAGAAAAAAGCAGCAAACTTCGGTTGAAAAAGCCGCTATGATCGCCGGATAATCGTTTGCTTTTTTTACCACCCGTTTTGTATGCGCGGAGCTAAACGTTTGCTTTTTTGCGACGCACCAATTTGTCGCAAACCTGGAGCAGGAAGATAACGTTTCGCTGGCAGGGGATTGTCCGCCACGCATCTTGACGAAAATTAAACTCTCAGGGGATGTTTTCTTATGTCTACGCCATCAGCGCGTACCGGCGGTTCACTCGACGCCTGGTTTAAAATTTCACAACGTGGAAGCACTGTCCGTCAGGAAGTGGTTGCCGGGTTAACAACATTTCTGGCGATGGTCTACTCGGTTATCGTCGTTCCAGGCATGTTGGGTAAAGCAGGCTTCCCGCCTGCGGCAGTTTTCGTTGCGACCTGTCTGGTTGCCGGACTCGGTTCTATCGTGATGGGTCTGTGGGCTAATCTGCCGTTGGCGATTGGTTGCGCCATCTCCCTGACGGCGTTTACCGCATTCAGTCTGGTGCTGGGGCAACATATTAGCGTACCTGTCGCGCTGGGTGCCGTGTTCCTGATGGGTGTGCTGTTTACGATAATTTCTGCCACGGGTATTCGTAGCTGGATTTTGCGCAACTTGCCGCACGGTGTGGCGCACGGCACGGGGATCGGTATCGGTCTGTTCCTGCTGCTCATTGCCGCTAATGGTGTCGGTCTGGTGATTAAAAACCCGCTTGATGGTCTGCCTGTTGCGCTGGGTGATTTCGCGACCTTCCCGGTGATAATGTCACTGGTAGGTCTAGCTGTGATCATCGGCCTGGAAAAACTGAAAGTCCCCGGTGGCATTCTGCTGACCATTATCGGTATCTCAATTGTCGGTTTGATCTTCGATCCTAACGTCCATTTCTCCGGCGTTTTCGCCATGCCTTCATTGAGCGATGAAAACGGCAATTCACTGATTGGCAGCCTGGACATTATGGGCGCGCTGAACCCTGTGGTTCTGCCGAGCGTGCTGGCACTGGTGATGACTGCTGTTTTCGATGCCACCGGAACCATCCGGGCCGTCGCGGGCCAGGCAAACCTGCTGGATAAAGACGGGCAAATTATCGACGGCGGGAAAGCACTGACCACCGACTCCATGAGCAGTGTTTTCTCTGGTCTGGTGGGGGCAGCACCGGCAGCGGTATACATCGAGTCTGCGGCGGGTACAGCGGCGGGCGGAAAAACCGGTCTGACGGCTATCACCGTTGGCGTGTTGTTCCTGCTGATTCTGTTCCTCTCTCCACTCTCTTACCTCGTTCCGGGTTACGCAACGGCTCCGGCGCTGATGTACGTTGGCCTGCTGATGCTGAGCAATGTGGCGAAAATTGACTTTGCTGATTTTGTTGATGCGATGGCGGGTCTGGTAACAGCAGTATTCATCGTACTGACCTGTAACATCGTAACGGGTATTATGATCGGCTTTGCGACTCTGGTGATTGGTCGTCTGGTTTCCGGAGAATGGCGCAAGTTGAACATCGGTACGGTCGTCATTGCCGTGGCGCTGGTGACCTTCTATGCGGGCGGCTGGGCTATCTAAGCTTTAATAAGATTCTGAAAACGGGTGGCAATGGCTGCCCGTTTTTATTTTCTCAGCACATTGTGTGAGCTTTTGCGATATTCTGAAAAAATGAGAATTCAGGCATAACGCCTTTCTCAGATCATAAAAAAACATCGCAAACAGGGAACGCATGGAAATCTTCTTCACCATACTGATAATGACCCTCGTGGTCTCGCTGTCCGGGGTGGTCACTCGTGTCATGCCCTTTCAGATCCCGCTTCCGCTTATGCAAATCGCCATCGGTGCGCTACTGGCGTGGCCGACGTTTGGTTTGCATGTGGAGTTTGATCCTGAACTCTTTTTAGTCTTGTTTATCCCGCCGTTGCTGTTCGCAGATGGCTGGAAAACGCCGACCCGTGAATTTCTCGAACATGGTCGGGAGATTTTCGGCCTCGCGCTGGCGCTGGTGGTGGTCACCGTGGTTGGCATTGGCTTCCTTATTTACTGGGTGGTGCCGGGCATTCCGCTGATTCCCGCCTTTGCGCTGGCGGCGGTGCTTTCTCCGACCGATGCTGTGGCGCTTTCCGGTATTGTTGGCGAAGGGCGCATCCCGAAAAAAATCATGGGTATTTTGCAGGGCGAAGCGTTGATGAATGACGCCTCCGGCCTGGTGTCATTAAAGTTTGCTGTGGCAGTGGCGATGGGGACGATGATCTTCACCGTCGGCGGTGCAACGGTGGAATTTATGAAAGTGGCAATAGGCGGTATTCTCGCCGGTTTTGTGGTGAGCTGGCTGTATGGTCGTTCGCTGCGATTCCTCAGCCGCTGGGGCGGTGATGAACCCGCGACGCAGATTGTACTGCTGTTCCTGCTGCCATTCGCTTCTTATCTGATTGCCGAACATATTGGCGTTTCCGGTATTCTTGCTGCGGTTGCAGCCGGGATGACCATCACCCGCTCCGGTGTAATGCGCCGTGCGCCGCTGGCGATGCGCCTGCGCGCAAACAGCACCTGGGCGATGCTGGAATTTGTCTTCAACGGCATGGTATTCCTGCTGTTAGGTCTGCAGCTGCCGGGTATTCTGGAGACGTCGCTGATGGCGGCAGAAATCGACCCTAACGTCGAAATCTGGATGCTGTTTACCGATATCATTCTGATTTATGCGGCGCTGATGCTGGTCCGTTTTGGCTGGCTGTGGACGATGAAAAAGTTCAGCAACCGCTTCCTGAAGAAGAAGCCGATGGAGTTTGGTTCGTGGACCACACGAGAAATCCTGATTGCGTCTTTTGCCGGGGTGCGTGGGGCGATCACACTAGCCGGTGTGCTCTCTATCCCGCTGCTCTTGCCGGATGGCAACGTCTTCCCGGCGCGCTATGAGTTGGTGTTCCTGGCGGCTGGCGTCATTCTCTTTTCGCTGTTTGTCGGCGTGGTGATGTTGCCCATTCTGCTGCAACACATTGAAGTCGCAGACCATTCGCAGCAGTTGAAAGAGGAGCGTATTGCGCGAGCGGCAACGGCAGAAGTGGCGATTGTGGCAATCCAGAAAATGGAGGAGCGTCTGGCGGCGGATACCGAAGAGAATATCGATAACCAGCTGCTCACGGAGGTCAGTTCTCGCGTCATTGGTAACCTGCGTCGTCGCGCCGATGGACGTAACGACGTTGAAAGTTCCGTGCAGGAAGAGAACCTTGAGCGTCGCTTCCGTCTGGCGGCATTGCGTTCTGAACGTGCTGAACTGTACCACCTGCGCGCCACGCGGGAGATCAGTAACGAAACGCTGCAAAAATTATTGCACGATCTCGATTTGCTTGAAGCGTTGTTGATTGAGGAAAATCAGTAAGCCGAAAGCGACGTAACCAGGCCCGAGGTAATCTGAAAAAGGTGCAATCTTTTGCACCTTTTTCAGATTACCTCGGGCTAACATTCATGATTCTAAAATAAATAAGTCAGAAGTCCGTGAGTATCTCTCTTTTAAAGTCAATTCATTGGCTATTCTTCGGCTTAATCTCAATCTGTGTATTGCATAGTATCTTCAGTGGTATTCATAGACACTTCCTGAATATTATGCTCAGTTTGTGACATGCCAGTATGAGTGGCACAATCCTCTTCAAAGAGTTGCTGTAGTGTTATCAGGATATCACTATTAATGGGAATATTATCCTCCCCACGGAGAATGGATATGCCCATTCCCTGGACGATAGCCTCATCGAAATTAACCCGATAGAAACGGGTATTAAACATCCAGGCTTTTGTTAAAATAGAACAGTTGAAATGGCAATTGCTTAAATTGGCATTATTAAAATTAGCATTAGCCATATTAGAATCGGTACATATAACCATTTCGAGGAACGTATTTGTCAGCCGCGTAAAAAAGAGTTTGCTATTAATTAAGTTTATATTCTGGAGGGTTGCTTTGTTCAGGTTGACGCGAGAAAGATTAGCATGTTCAAAGTTAATTAAATCGAGTTTAGAGAAACTAAGGTCGGCTCTAAATAAATTAACATATGGCGCTATTACTTTATAAAGATTCACCTCAGCCATGTACGCCATATAAAAATTTGAATAGTCAAGGAAGGTATTTTTAATTTTAGCTCTAATCATTGTTGCATTGAAGAATTCAACATGCATAGCGGAGCATGCATTTAGAGTTCCGTCAGTCATTTTTATCTGAGCGAAATTTGAGTCATCGAGAATACAATTATCAAAAATTATTTTTTCCATTATGGCAAAATTAAAATTCGTTTGATACATATTACAGCCCTGGAAAATAGCATTTTGTAGTCTGCAACCTGCAAAATCCGAATTGGATAAATCTTCATCTTTAATCCTGATACCTTTCAGGCTAAGGTGTGAAAAATCGTAACCACCATTTACTGTCTGTGGGATTTCGATAGTATTATTATGGACAGTGACATTATTTATAAAATACACTACCTTAATTGACACTTCCTTATCTTTATTAAGGTAAACTCTTCTCGTAATTCTATCGTCATATTTATTACTTGCATATAAAGCTATATCTATAAAATATTTATGAATTTTCCTGTCAGTTTCTTTAGTGATTTTTCCTGATGGTAAAGTATCATAAGTTCTTTTCATTTTCTGAATCAAGCCTATCACTTTTTCATGATCATCCATTTTGAAAAGAGAGAGGGCTTTATTGTCAATTAACGTGTCTTTATGATGTTTGCTATAATTATCTGATTTTGTTTTCTTTGTATGTGATGGACTTGTGACAGGGTGGTTATCGTTAATCAGGCAAAGAGGGAAAAACATATTATTTAAACCATTATAGCGCATAAAATATCCTTATAATTAACAAGAAAGAAAAGGCATATTCTCTGCATTATCATTTTCTACGACTGTCAAAAATCGCTCATTTTTTTAATGAGTTTATTTGTTTAATATTATGGGAAAAGATGATGCATATTGGAGAGGAAGAGTATTCCCCGATCAAGCGACCGGGGAAGGGTAGAGATTAATGCGCGCGGCCTTGCTCAACACCAAAGCCGGTCTGGGAGCGGATAAACTGCGCACGGAACAGTTCACGCTCGCGCGCACCTTCCGCTGAATTATCCGTTGCCGAGAAGAACCAGATGCCGAGGAATGCCACACTGATAGAGAACAGCGCCGGGTATTCGTACGGGAAGATGGCTTTTTCGTGACCGAGGATCTGTACCCAAATGGTAGGGCCGAGAATCATCAGTACCACTGCGGTAATCAGCCCCAGCCAGCCTCCCATCATCGCGCCACGGGTGGTCAGTTTCGACCAGTACATGGAAAGCAGAATGATCGGGAAGTTACAGCTCGCCGCGATGGCAAACGCCAGGCCCACCATAAATGCGATGTTCTGATTCTCAAACAGCACGCCGAGGATAATGGCAATCACGCCGAGGATCAGCACGGTGATTTTCGATACCCGTAGCTCTTCACGTTCGGTCGCACCTTTTTTGAAGACGTTAGCGTACAGGTCATGCGAAACCGCAGAAGCACCCGCCAGCGTCAGTCCCGCAACCACCGCAAGAATGGTGGCGAAAGCAACCGCTGAAATAAAGCCGAGGAACAGGTTGCCGCCCACAGCATTGGCCAGGTGAACTGCCGCCATGTTGTTACCACCAATCAGATGGCCCGCCGCGTCTTTATATTCCGGATTCGCACCGACCAGCATGATCGCACCAAAGCCGATAATAAAGGTCAGGATATAGAAGTAGCCCATAAATCCGGTGGCGTAGAACACGCTCTTACGCGCTTCGCGGGCATCGCTGACCGTAAAGAAGCGCATCAGAATGTGCGGCAAACCAGCCGTACCAAACATCAGCCCCAGACCCAGAGACAGCGCGGAGATGGGATCTTTCACCAATCCGCCCGGCTTCATGATATCGACACCTTTCGGGTGTACCGCCATCGCTTCGCTGAACAGATTGTTGAAGCTAAAGCCGACGTGTTTCATCACCATAAAGGCCATAAAGCTGGCACCAAACAGTAACAGCACAGCTTTGATAATCTGTACCCAGGTGGTCGCCAGCATACCGCCGAACAGGACGTACATCATCATCAGCACGCCGACCAGCACTACCGCAATGTGATAGTTAAGGCCAAACAGCAGTTCGATGAGTTTACCTGCGCCTACCATCTGAGCGATAAGGTAAAGCGCCACCACCACCAGAGAACCACAGGCCGAAAGAATACGGATAGGCCCCTGTTTCAGGCGGTACGAGGCTACATCGGCAAAGGTGTAGCGACCGAGGTTACGCAGACGTTCGGCAATCAGGAACAGAATGATCGGCCAGCCCACCAGGAAGCCCAGCGAGTAAATTAAACCATCATAGCCGGAGGTAAACACCAGCGCGGAGATACCCAAAAATGAGGCGGCAGACATATAGTCCCCGGCAATCGCCAGCCCGTTCTGGAAACCGGTGATATTGCCGCCTGCGGTGTAGTAGTCATTACGCGAACGTACGCGTTTTGACGCCCAGTAGGTAATGCCGAGCGTAAACACGACGAAAATCAGGAACATAATAATTGCCTGCCAGTTCGTTGGCTGGCGCTCTACGGCCCCGCTAATAGCATCCGCGGCGTTAGCTGCTAAAGGGAGTGTGGCGGCAAGCGCCGTCAGAACTCTTTTCATGATGCTTGTACCTCATGCAGGACTTCATTATTAAGACGGTCGAATTCGCCGTTCGCCCGCCAGATGTAGATACCGGTGAGAACAAAGGAGATCACAATCACTCCAACACCAATCGGAATACCGCGTGTGACGCTGGTGTTCGGATTCAGCGGAGTGCCCAGCCAGCCGGGCGCGAAGGCGATCAGTAAAATAAAGCCGATATAAACTGCCAGCATAATAATCGACAGGATGGTGGCAAACCGTTGCCGTTTTTCGACTAACTCCCTGAAATGCGCATTGTCTTCTATCCGCTGATAAATAGTGCCATTCATCACAGATTCTCCAGAGGTAATGTAGGGATTGTTTTAATTCCTGCGCCCTTATGGGAGCGGGTTAACGCCCAGGTAACCCTTGCCTTATGTAGGCCAGATAAGGCGTTATACGCCGCATCCGGCAATCAATGCCTGATGCGACGCTGTCGCGTCTTATCAGGCCTACAAATCGTTTCAGACTTGTTGCCCGGATCGCATCCGGCAATTGAGAGTTACGAGGGCATCGCGATAGCCTGCTTCTCTTCAAGCAGCTTCTCGACAACGCCAGGATCGGCAAGCGTCGAGGTATCGCCCAGGTTGCTGGTATCGCCCGCCGCAATTTTGCGCAGAATACGGCGCATAATTTTGCCGGAGCGGGTTTTTGGCAGGGAGTCGGTCCAGTGCAGCACGTCTGGCGTTGCCAGCGGGCCAATCTCTTTACGCACCCAGTTGCGGACTTCTGCGTACAGTTCTGGTGACGGTTCCTCCCCGTGATTAAGCGTGACGTAGGCGTAGATCGCCTGACCTTTAATATTGTGCGGAATACCCACGACAGCGGCTTCGGCAATCTTCGGATGTGCCACCAGCGCCGACTCAATCTCAGCTGTTCCCAGACGGTGACCCGAGACGTTCAGCACGTCGTCCACGCGCCCGGTGATCCAGTAATAGCCATCTTCATCGCGACGCGCGCCGTCGCCGCTGAAATACATATTTTTGAAGGTGGAGAAGTAGGTCTGTTCAAAGCGTTCGTGATCGCCAAACAATGTACGCGCCTGACCCGGCCAGGAGTCGGTGATCACCAGGCTGCCTTCGGTAGCCCCTTCCAGCGGGTTACCTTCGTTATCGACCAGCGCCGGTTGCACGCCGAAGAACGGACGTGTTGCCGAACCTGCTTTTAGCTCGGTAGCACCAGGCAGTGGTGTGATCATGAAACCGCCGGTTTCGGTCTGCCACCAGGTGTCGACCACCGGGCATTTCTCGTTGCCGATTTTTTTCCAGTACCACTCCCACGCTTCCGGGTTGATTGGCTCGCCTACGGAACCGAGAATGCGCAGCGACGAACGGTCAGTGCCTTCGATCGCTTTATCGCCTTCTGCCATCAGCGCGCGGATCGCCGTGGGCGCGGTATAGAGAATATTGACCTGATGCTTGTCCACCACCTGGGCCATACGGGCAGGCGTCGGCCAGTTCGGTATGCCTTCAAACATCAGCGTGGTCGCGCCGCATGCCAGCGGGCCGTACAGCAAATAACTGTGCCCGGTAACCCAGCCCACATCGGCGGTGCACCAGTAGATATCGCCCGGATGATAATCAAAGACATATTTAAAAGTCAGCGCCGCGTACACCAGATAACCGCCGGTAGTGTGCAGCACGCCTTTCGGCTTTCCGGTAGAACCGGAAGTGTAGAGAATAAACAGCGGATCTTCAGCGTTCATCTCTTGCGCCTGGTGCTGATCGCTCGCTTGCTCAACCAGGTCGTGCCACCAGAGGTCGCGCCCTTCCTGCCAGTCAATTTTTCCGCCAGTACGCTTCAGTACCACCACATGTTCAATGCTGGTGACGTTCGGGTTTTTCAGCGCGTCATCAACGTTTTTCTTCAGCGGAATACTACGCCCGGCACGCACGCCTTCGTCAGAAGTGATCACCAGCCGTGAGTTAGAATCGATAATGCGTCCGGCAACGGCTTCCGGCGAGAAGCCGCCGAAAATTACCGAATGCACCGCGCCAATGCGGGCGCAGGCCAGCATTGCGACCGCAGCTTCCGGTACCATCGGCATATAAATCGCCACCACGTCACCTTTTTTAATGCCCAGCCCGAGCAGGGTATTGGCGAAGCGGCAGACGTCGCGGTGCAGCTCTTTATAGCTGATATGTTTGCTCTGCCTGGCGTCGTCGCCTTCCCAGATGATGGCGGTGCGATCGCCGTTTTCTTGCAGATGGCGGTCAAGGCAGTTCGCCGCCAGATTCAGCGTGCCGTCCTCGTACCATTTAATGGACACATTACCCGGGGCAAAGGAGGTGTTTTTCACCTTCTGGTAAGGTTTGATCCAGTCGAGAATTTTTCCCTGTTCGCCCCAGAAGGTATCTGGTGCGTTAATAGATTGTTGATACATCGCCTCGTACTGCTGAGGGTTTATCAGGCAACGGTCTGCGATGTTGGCAGGAATGGTGTGTTTGTGAATTTGACTCATGCTTTTGTTCTCCTTGTAGGATGTTAATAATATGTGGCATAAGCGTTAAATGTAGGGGTGTTGGCAGTTTTGTTTAGTATTTGGGCGACAGATCACGCAAAAGTAGAATTGTGCAAATAAACGGCAGGGTAATTTTTGAAGGTCAGCAACAAAAGTTGATTAATTCTTTGAGGAACATGCAGTTATGCATGCTGTTGAAAAAGAGGAAGATACTGACTAACTCTAAAGTGGTATTTTACATGCACTTACAATTGATTAAAGACAACATTCACAGTGTGGTTATTTGTTACACATAGGGGCGAGCAATGTCATGACAGTGTAGGTGCGGTTACTGTCGTGAAAAACAATAAAAACCGCCATTGCAACAATGGCGCAATTCGGATGAAGCCCCTATGACAAGGATAAAAATAAACGCACGCCGTATCTTCAGCTTATTGATTCCTTTTTTCTTTTTCACTTCTGTTCACGCTGAACAAACGGCTGCTCCCGCAAAACCTGTAACTGTGGAAGCGAAGAATGAAACCTTTGCCCCGCAGCATCCCGATCAATATCTCTCCTGGAAAGCCACCTCGGAACAGTCAGAGCGTGTTGACGCCCTGGCGGAAGATCCACGGCTGGTGATCCTGTGGGCGGGGTATCCCTTCTCGCGCGATTACAACAAGCCGCGTGGACATGCCTTTGCTGTGACCGATGTGCGTGAAACCCTGCGTACCGGTGCGCCGAAAAACGCTGAAGATGGTCCGCTACCGATGGCATGCTGGAGTTGTAAAAGCCCGGATGTGGCGCGTCTGATCCAGAAAGACGGCGAAGATGGCTACTTCCACGGTAAATGGGCGCGCGGCGGCCCGGAAATCGTCAACAACTTAGGTTGTGCCGATTGTCATAACACCGCCTCACCAGAGTTCGCCAAAGGCAAACCGGAGTTAACCCTTTCCCGTCCGTATGCGGCTCGCGCGATGGAAGCCATTGGTAAACCTTTTGAGAAAGCCGGACGTTTCGACCAGCAATCGATGGTTTGCGGTCAGTGCCATGTGGAGTATTACTTCGATGGCAAAAACAAAGCCGTTAAATTCCCGTGGGATGACGGCATGAAAGTCGAAAATATGGAGCAGTATTACGACAAAATTGCCTTCTCTGACTGGACTAACTCCCTGTCGAAAACACCAATGCTGAAAGCGCAGCACCCGGAATATGAAACCTGGACAGCGGGCATTCACGGCAAAAACAACGTGACCTGTATCGACTGCCATATGCCAAAAGTGCAGAACGCCGAAGGCAAACTCTACACCGACCATAAAATTGGTAATCCGTTTGATAACTTCGCCCAGACTTGTGCGAACTGCCATACCCAGGACAAAGCTGCCCTGCAAAAAGTGGTCGCGGAACGTAAGCAGTCAATTAACGACCTGAAAATCAAGGTTGAAGATCAACTGGTTCACGCTCACTTCGAAGCGAAAGCGGCGCTGGACGCAGGCGCGACAGAAGCCGAAATGAAGCCGATTCAGGACGATATTCGTCATGCCCAGTGGCGTTGGGATCTGGCGATCGCTTCCCACGGTATTCATATGCACGCGCCGGAAGAAGGTCTGAGGATGCTCGGTACGGCGATGGATAAAGCGGCGGATGCGCGCACCAAACTGGCGCGCCTGCTGGCGACCAAAGGCATCACCCATGAAATCCCGATCCCGGATATCTCAACCAAAGAGAAAGCCCAGCAGGCCATTGGCCTGAACATGGAACAAATCAAGGCTGAGAAGCAGGACTTCATCAAAACGGTGATCCCGCAGTGGGAAGCGCAGGCACGTAAAAACGGTCTGTTAAGCCAATAACCCCGTTCCGCCTCGCAAGGGGCGGAAAACACAATGGAGTGAATATGAGCGTATTACGTTCGTTATTAACTGCCGGGGTGCTGGCGTCGGGCCTGTTGTGGAGCCTGAACGGAATTACCGCTACCCCTGCGGCGCAGGCATCTGGTGATCGCTACGAAGTTACCCAGCAGCGTAACCCGGATGCCGCCTGTCTGGACTGTCATAAACCAGATACCGAAGGTATGCATGGCAAACATGCTTCCGTTATCAACCCGAATAACAAACTGCCGGTCACCTGCACCAACTGTCACGGCCAGCCATCACCGCAACACCGCGAAGGGGTGAAAGATGTGATGCGCTTTAACGAGCCGATGTACAAGGTTGGAGAGCAGAACAGCGTGTGTATGTCCTGCCATCTGCCGGAACAGTTGCAAAAAGCGTTCTGGCCGCACGATGTCCACGTAACCAAAGTGGCGTGCGCTAGCTGCCATTCCCTGCATCCACAGCAAGATACGATGCAGACGTTAAGTGACAAAGGACGGATTAAGATTTGCGTCGATTGCCACAGCGATCAGCGCACCAATCCGAACTTTAACCCGGCGTCTGTTCCGTTGCTTAAGGAGCAGCCATGACCTGGTCTCGTCGCCAGTTTCTCACCGGCGTCGGCGTGCTGGCAGCCGTCAGCGGCACCGCAGGACGCGTGGTGGCGAAAACGTTGAATATCAATGGGGTGCGTTACGGCATGGTGCATGACGAGTCGTTATGCATCGGCTGTACTGCCTGTATGGATGCTTGTCGGGAAGTGAACAAGGTGCCGGAAGGCGTCTCGCGCCTGACAATTATTCGTAGCGAGCCGCAGGGCGAATTTCCTGATGTGAAATATCGCTTCTTTCGTAAGTCTTGCCAGCACTGCGACCATGCACCGTGCGTTGACGTCTGCCCAACGGGTGCGTCTTTTCGCGATGCTGCCAGCGGGATTGTCGATGTTAACCCGGATCTCTGCGTCGGTTGTCAGTACTGCATTGCCGCCTGTCCGTACCGTGTGCGCTTTATCCATCCGGTCACGAAGACGGCGGACAAATGCGATTTCTGCCGTAAGACCAATTTGCAGGCCGGTAAGCTCCCCGCGTGCGTTGAGGCTTGCCCGACGAAGGCGCTGACGTTTGGCAATCTGGACGATCCCAACAGTGAGATTTCGCAACTGCTACGCCAGAAGCCCACTTACCGCTACAAGCTGGCGCTGGGAACCAAACCGAAGCTGTACCGCGTACCGTTTAAATACGGGGAGGTGAGCCAATGACGCAGACTTCCGCATTTCATTTTGAATCGCTGGTGTGGGACTGGCCGATTGCCATCTACCTGTTTTTGATTGGTATTTCTGCCGGTCTGGTGACGCTGGCCGTGCTGTTACGTCGCTTCTACCCGCAGGCGGGCGGTGCAGACAGTACGTTGTTGCGCACCACGCTGATTGTCGGGCCTGGCGCGGTGATCCTCGGTCTGTTGATTCTCGTCTTCCACCTGACAAGACCGTGGACCTTCTGGAAGCTGATGTTCCATTACAGTTTTACCTCGGTGATGTCGATGGGGGTGATGCTGTTTCAGCTCTACATGGTGGTGCTGGTGCTGTGGCTGGCGAAAATCTTTGAACATGATTTGCTTGCCCTGCAACAACGCTGGTTGCCGAAGCTGGGGATCGTACAAAAGGTTCTGAGTCTGCTGACGCCCGTTCACCGCGGACTGGAAACGCTAATGCTGGTGCTGGCGGTGTTGCTGGGGGCTTATACCGGCTTTCTGCTGTCGGCGCTGAAATCATATCCGTTCCTCAATAATCCGATTTTACCGGTGCTGTTCCTCTTCTCCGGCATTTCGTCCGGTGCGGCGGTGGCGTTGATCGCTATGGCGATACGCCAGCGCAGTAATCCGCACTCCACGGAAGCGCACTTTGTACACCGTATGGAGATCCCTGTGGTATGGGGCGAAATCTTCCTGCTGGTGGCGTTTTTTGTTGGACTGGCGCTGGGCGATGACGGCAAAGTGCGTGCGCTGGTGGCAGCATTGGGCGGTGGTTTCTGGACGTGGTGGTTCTGGCTTGGTGTCGCCGGGCTGGGGCTGATTGTGCCAATGTTGCTCAAACCGTGGGTGAATCGTAGTTCCGGCATTCCTGCCGTGCTGGCGGCGTGTGGAGCCAGCCTGGTCGGGGTGTTGATGCTGCGCTTTTTCATTCTCTACGCCGGGCAGTTAACGGTGGCGTAAGCCAGAAAAGAGGTGGTTTCTGGACGTATTCCTTCCTGAAGTCGGTTTTCTGGCGTTGTTGTTAAGTCTTGGGGTCAACGTGTTGACCCCGTTGACAACCTTTGCGGGAGTGCGGTTGCGCTGGCCTGCCATGATGCGACTCACTTGCATCGGCACTCTGGCACAGTTCGCGCTCCTGCTGATCGCTTTTGGCGTACTGTCGTATTGTTTTCTCATCAGCGATTTCTCGGTCATTTATGTCGCCCAACATAGCTACAGCCTGCTGTCGTGGGAACTCAAACTGGCGGCAGTGTGGGGAGGGCATGAAGGTTCGTTGCTACTTTGGGTGCTACTCCTTTCCGCGTGGAGTGCGCTGTTTGCCTGGCATTATCGGCAGCAAACCGATCCGCTATTTCCGCTGACATTAGCCGTTTTATCTCTCATGCTCGCCGCACTGTTGCTGTTTGTGGTGCTGTGGTCCGATCCGTTTGCGCGGATATTTCCGCCAGCAATCGAAGGCCGAGATCTCAATCCGATGCTGCAACATCCCGGTCTTATCTTTCATCCACCGCTGCTTTACCTTGGCTATGGCGGTTTGATGGTAGCGGCGAGCGTGGCGCTGGCGAGTCTACTGCGCGGCGAGTTTGATGGTGTCAGCGCCCGAATTTGCTGGCGTTGGGCACTACCTGGCTGGAGCGCATTAACTGCGGGGATCATCCTTGGTTCCTGGTGGGCCTATTGCGAACTGGGCTGGGGCGGCTGGTGGTTCTGGGATCCGGTGGAAAACGCCTCTTTATTACCCTGGCTTTCTGCCACTGCGCTGCTGCACAGTTTGTCCCTGACACGCCAGCGGGGGATTTTCCGCCACTGGTCGCTGTTACTGGCGATAGTTACTCTGATGCTGTCGCTGCTGGGCACCTTAATTGTCCGTTCTGGCATTCTGGTTTCGGTTCATGCGTTCGCACTGGATAACGTCCGCGCCGTGCCGTTGTTCAGCCTGTTTGCGTTGATTAGCCTTGCGTCTCTGGCTCTGTATGGCTGGCGAGCGCGGGACGGTGGCCCGGCGGTGCGTTTATCGGGGTTATCGCGGGAAATGTTAATCCTCGCTACGCTGTTGCTGTTTTGCGCAGTGCTACTGATCGTGCTGGTGGGAACGCTTTATCCGATGATTTACGGCCTGCTGGGCTGGGGACGCCTCTCCGTTGGTGCGCCATATTTTAACCGCGCAACGTTACCGTTTGGTCTGTTGATGCTGGTGGTGATTGTGCTGGCGACGTTTGTCTCTGGCAAACGCGTGCAGCTTCCGGCGCTGCTGGCTCATGCGGGCGTGCTGTTATTTGCCGCGGGGATCGTGGTTTCAAGCGTCAGCCGTCAGGAGATCAGCCTGAATTTACAGCCGGGTCAGCAGGTGACTCTGGCAGGATACACCTTCCGTTTTGAGCGCCTCGATCTACAAGCCAAAGGTAATTACACCAGCGAAAAAGCGATAGTGGTGCTGTTTGACCATCAGCAACGTATTGGTGAACTGACGCCGGAGCGGCGTTTTTATGAAGCACGTCGTCAGCAAATGATGGAACCGTCAATTCGCTGGAACGGTATCCATGACTGGTATGCGGTCATGGGTGAGAAAACCGGACCAGATCGTTACGCTTTTCGTTTGTATGTACAAAGCGGTGTGCGCTGGATCTGGGGGGGAGGATTGTTGATGATTGCGGGCGCATTGTTAAGCGGATGGCGGGGGAGGAAGCGCGATGAATAAAGGGCTTCTCATGCTACTGCTGTTATTTGCCTGTTTTGCGCACGCTCAGGTTGTAGACACCTGGCAATTCGCCAATCCGCAACAACAGGAACAGGCGTTAACTATTGCCAGCCAGTTACGTTGTCCGCAATGCCAGAATCAGAACTTACTGGAATCCAATGCGCCGGTGGCAGTCAGTATGCGCCATCAGGTTTACAGCATGGTGGCGGAGGGGAAAAGTGAAGTCGAAATCATTGGCTGGATGACCGAACGCTACGGAGATTTTGTTCGCTATAACCCACCGTTAACCGGTCAGACGCTGGTGTTGTGGGCGCTGCCAGTGGTGTTGTTACTGCTGATGGCACTGATCCTCTGGCGAGTGAGAGCAAAGCGATGAAACAGCCTCAAATACCGGTGAAAATGCTGACAACACTCACGATATTGATGGTATTTCTCTGTGTCGGCAGTTATCTGTTAAGCCCAAAATGGCAGGCGGTACGTGCGGAGTATCAGCGTCAGCGCGATCCGCTACATCAGTTTGCCAGCCAGCAAACCCCGGAAGCGCAGCTTCAGGCATTGCAGGATAAAATTCGCGCTAATCCACAAAACAGCGAACAGTGGGCGTTACTGGGCGAGTATTATCTGTGGCAAAACGATTACAGCAATTCGCTGCTGGCGTACCGTCAGGCGTTGCAACTACGTGGCGATAACGCTGAACTGTATGCGGCGCTGGCGACGGTGCTGTATTACCAGGCCAGCCAGCATATGACCGCCCAGACTCGCGCAATGATCGACAAAGCCCTCGCGCTGGACTCTAACGAAATCACCGCTCTGATGCTGCTGGCTTCCGATGCGTTTATGCAGGCGAATTACACGCAAGCCATCGAATTATGGCAAAAAGTGATGGATTTAAACTCACCCCGGGTCAACCGAACACAGCTGGTCGAGTCGATTAATTTGGCGAAACTGTTGCAGCGGAGATCAGATTAATCATCTGGTGATGAAGATTATGTTATTGAGCTGCATAAAAAATAATCGAATGAACATATGCCCAAAATAATCACTAATCAGTATTATTGCAGGTTAAACAAATAAAAATCTTTCCATAACAAATGGTTATTCATTAATCCTGCCATAAACTCGCGTTATTATGCATTAATGCAGCGAAAAGCTCTGTTGTTAAAGGGTTGCGCAACATACCGCGCAAATGATACTGATTATAAGCGTTAAAAAAATCTACAAACCAACGCAACACAATTCATGCCCTGGCAGTATGTCACGTTCTCGCGTTTCTGAACGGGAACGGCGCTCCATTGAGGAAGTTATTCTGATGAAAAATATAAAATTCAGCCTGGCCTGGCAGATTCTGTTTGCTATGGTGCTGGGCATTCTCCTGGGAAGCTACCTGCACTACCATAGCGACAGCCGCGACTGGCTGGTCGTCAATTTGCTCTCTCCGGCGGGTGATATCTTCATCCATCTGATCAAAATGATTGTTGTGCCGATTGTTATTTCCACGCTGGTGGTGGGTATTGCGGGTGTTGGTGATGCCAAACAGCTCGGGCGTATTGGCGCGAAAACCATTATCTATTTCGAGGTGATCACCACTGTCGCCATCATTCTGGGGATCACCCTGGCGAACGTCTTCCAGCCCGGTGCCGGGGTGGATATGTCGCAGCTGGCAACCGTCGATATCTCGAAATATCAGAGCACTACAGAAGCGGTACAGAGCAGTTCCCACGGTATTATGGGCACGATTTTGTCTCTGGTGCCGACGAATATTGTGGCGTCGATGGCGAAAGGCGAAATGTTACCGATCATCTTCTTCTCGGTGCTGTTTGGTCTGGGGCTTTCCTCCCTGCCCGCGACGCATCGTGAACCGCTGGTGACCGTGTTCCGCTCCATCTCTGAAACCATGTTTAAAGTGACTCATATGGTGATGCGTTATGCGCCGGTGGGTGTGTTTGCGCTGATTGCGGTGACGGTGGCTAACTTTGGTTTCTCGTCTCTGTGGCCACTGGCGAAACTGGTGCTGCTGGTGCATTTCGCCATTCTGTTCTTCGCGCTGGTAGTGCTGGGAATTGTGGCGCGCCTGTGCGGGTTAAGCGTCTGGATCCTGATTCGTATTCTGAAAGATGAGCTGATTCTGGCGTACTCCACTGCCAGCTCTGAAAGCGTGCTGCCGCGAATTATTGAGAAGATGGAAGCCTATGGTGCACCGGCGTCGATCACCAGTTTCGTGGTGCCGACCGGTTATTCTTTTAACCTTGACGGTTCAACGCTATATCAAAGTATTGCCGCTATCTTCATCGCGCAGCTGTATGGTATTGACCTGTCCATCTGGCAGGAAATCATTCTGGTGCTGACGCTGATGGTGACCTCGAAAGGGATTGCTGGCGTGCCGGGCGTGTCGTTTGTGGTGTTGCTGGCAACGCTGGGCAGCGTAGGGATCCCGCTGGAAGGTCTGGCGTTTATTGCCGGTGTTGACCGTATCCTCGACATGGCGCGTACTGCGCTGAACGTGGTGGGTAATGCGCTGGCGGTGCTGGTGATTGCCAAGTGGGAACACAAATTTGACCGTAAGAAAGCGCTGGCTTATGAGCGCGAAGTGCTGGGCAAATTTGATAAAACTGCGGATCAATAATTGAGGATTGCCGGGGACATACACCCGGCAATGTGTGGATGCCTGATGCGACGCTTGCCGCGTCTTATCAGGCCTACATTAACCGTTAGTTAATTTTTCAAACTCTTCACACCCGGTATCAAACCCTTCCATACAGCTCAGGTTCAGCCAGTGCAGCGCCTTCTGTTTGTTCTTCTCGATAAAACCTTCTTCACCATTTAAGAACATCATTCCCGCCCAGTACTCGGAATAACCGGTTCGGGAAATCGCAGAGCTGCGTTTGAAATACCAGGTTGCCTTGTCATCGTCGGCCTTAATGCCCACGCCGTTGGCGTAAATCAAACCAAGCAGCATTTGGGCATCGACGGCGGAGTCGTTCTCCAGATCTTCCGAGGCGTTTTCTAACAGCGAAATCGCCTTTGGATAATCCGGTTTACCCGCTTGAGTATTCACCAGAATATGCGCCAGCGTCACTTCACCTTCTTTACTGCCTGCTTGCGCCGCTTTCTCTGCAAGAACTTTTGCTTGTGGATAGTCCAGACTGACCGGATTGGTGATTTTGATCTGCGCCAACAGCGCGCAGGCATCAGCATCACCGCTGTCGGCGGCTTTCTGTGCCCAATATTCGGCTTTGCTCAAATCGCCGGAGCTAAACCAGCTGTCGGCAAGAAAATATTGTGCGCGTCGGTCTCCAGCCTCTGCAGCCTTTAAATACTGACTGCCAGGCTCGGAGCCGTTCGCATGGGCAAAGAATGTCAAAAACAACATCAATGCGATAATTTTTTTCATTTTGATAATACGATTGGGTAGGGAGTGACCAGTATAAAGAGTTCGAATGGATAAAAAAACAGCCTCCGAAATGAGGCTGTAGAAAGGACTGTATTACGCCAGTGCCGCTTCGCGCAGGCGAGTTTTCAACTTGTTGTACTCGTCAATCACGTACTGCTCGGCGGCGCGCTGATCGGCGATCGGCTCGACGCGCACGGCGCAGTATTTGTATTCCGGCGTTTTCGTAATCGGGCTTAAGTTTTCGGTAACCAGCTCGTTACAGGCACCAATCCACCACTGGTAGGTCATGTAAATCGCCCCTTTGTTCGGACGATCGCTGACCTGCGCACGGGTGATAATTTTGCCTTTACGCGAGTGCACCCAAACCAATGCCTCATCTTCAATACCCAGACGTTTGGCGTCTTCGGTATTGATTTGTGCGTAGCCTGGTTCATCAGCCAGCGCCGCAAGTGCCGCACAGTTACCGGTCATCGAACGGCAAGAGTAGTGACCGACTTCACGCACCGTTGACAGTACCATCGGGTACTCATCGGTGAGTTTGTCAATTGGCGCTACCCAGTCGCAGGTGAAGAACTGCGCCAGACCGTTCGGAGTATCAAACTTCTCTTTAAACAGATAAGAAGTCCCCTGATCGGCATCTGAAGTATCGCGACAAGGCCACTGAATGAAGCCCAGTTCGCCCATTTTCTCGTAAGTCGCACCGTAGAAATCCGGGCACAGATGACGCAACTCATCCCAGATCTCCTGGGTGTTGTTGTAGTGCATCGGATAACCCATACGGGTGGCGATTTCACTGATAATCTGCCAGTCCGTTTTCAGATCCCATTTCGGTTCAACTGCTTTGAAGAAACGCTGGAAGCCACGGTCAGCCGCAGTAAACACGCCTTCATGCTCGCCCCACGAGGTGGACGGTAAAATAACGTCCGCCGCCGACGCGGTTTTGGTCATAAAGATGTCCTGAACGATGACCAGTTCCAGATCTTCAAAGGCTTTACGTACTGCCGACAGCTCCGCGTCAGTTTGTAGCGGATCTTCGCCCATAATGTACGCGGCACGCACTTCACCATGCGCTGCGCGGTGTGGCAGCTCGCTGATGCGATAACCGGTATGAGCAGGCAGGCTTTCCACGCCCCAGGCTTTGGCGAATTTCTCGCGGTTAGCCGGATCTTTCACATACTGGTAGCCAGGGTAAGTATCTGGCAGTGCGCCCATATCGCAGGCCCCCTGCACGTTGTTTTGACCACGAACCGGGTTTACACCCGCATGCGGCTTACCGAGGTTACCGGTCAGCATTGCAAGGCTGGTCAGAGAACGTACGGTTTCCACGCCCTGGTAGAACTGGGTAACACCCATGCCCCACAGAATGGCTGCGCTTTCCGCCTGGGCATACATCCGCGCCGCCTGACGAATCTCACTGGCGCTAACGCCGGTGATATCTTCAACCGACTCCGGCGTGTAGCCTTCAACGATTTTACGATACTCTTCAAAGCCTTCTGTACGGGAAGCGACGAACGCTTTGTCGTACAGATTTTCTTCAATAATGACATGGCCCATTGCATTCAACAGCGCGATGTTCGAGCCGTTTTTCAGTGCAATGTGCATGTCAGCAATGCGCGCGGTTTCAATTTTGCGCGGATCGCAGACGATAATTTTCGCCCCGTTACGTTTAGCGTTAATTACGTGGTTCGCCACGATTGGGTGGGAATCCGCCGGGTTGTACCCGAAAACGAACACTAAATCGGTATTATCAATTTCGTTAATAGCATTGCTCATTGCGCCATTACCGACCGATTGGTGCAGACCTGCAACCGATGGGCCGTGTCAGACACGAGCGCAGCAGTCAACGTTATTGGTACCAATAACGGCGCGCGCAAATTTTTGCATTACATAGTTGGTTTCGTTACCCGTACCACGCGAGGAGCCGGTCGTCTGGATGGCATCCGGACCGTACTTCTCTTTGATGGCGCTCAGGCGCTCGGCAACGTAATTCAGTGCCTCATCCCAGGAAACAGGTTCGAGTTTGCCGCCACGCTGGCGACGAATCATGGGGGTTTTCAGGCGCGGGGTCAGGATCTGGGTATCGTTAATGAAGTCCCAGCCATAATAACCCTTCAGACACAGGGTACCCTGGTTGGTTTTCCCCTGCGCTGCCTCCGCCCGGACGATTTTGCCGTTATCGACGACCAGGTTGATTTTGCAACCTGATGCGCAATAGGGGCAAACCGTGACGACTTTTTTCATCGGTCTCGCTCCAGTTAATCAAATCACGCATACGCGCTCTCGACTACAGTATGCATCTTTTATGCCACATTTTATTTGGGGTCATTCCCTGATATTACGGGCACTATTTATTCAAAACTCTGACGAAAAACAGGCTGTCGTCAGTTTTGACGTGACGAAACGAAATACCGCGTGACAGCCATCACGCGGCTGACATTTTATTTTTTCTCGACGACGGGACCTGCCTGATACCCGCCACCCAGCGATTTCATCAACTGAATGCTTTGGATCACCCGGCGGCTGTCCAGCATCAGTAATGACATCTCTTCGGCAAGCACCGGCAACTGGGCTTCGGTGGCCTGTAAGCGACTGGTTAAGCCTCGTTGGTAGGCGGCGTCGGCAGCGCGCTGGGTGAAGCGCGTTGCTTCTACGCGTTCTGCCTGCATCTCCCGCTCGTCGTTGAGCGTTTGCAGACGCGTGCCGTTGACGGCAACGTCGCGCACCGCATTCAGCACTGACTGGTTGTAACGTTCAATCATCATGTTGCTGGCGGCGCGAGTGCCTTCGAGATTGGCATTCAACCGTCCACCGTCAAACAGCGGCAATTTCAGACCTGGGATAAAGTTGAACTGGCGACTGGTTTTTTTGAATAAGGTATCCAGGTGGATAGAATCCAGGCCGAAAAACGCTTTGATATCAAAGCTCGGGTAGAACAGCGCCCGCGCGGAATCCACCTGATCTAATGACGCCTGAACATACCAGCGCATGGCTTGCAGATCCGGGCGTCTGGCGAGCAACTCATAAGAGAGTGTCGCCGGAATACCGGTCTGGACTTGCGGTAATGCCACCGGTTTGATCTCCGGCATATCGCTGGCTCCTGCGCCAATCAATGCACGCAGAGATTCTCGCGTTTCGGTGATTTGCCCTTTGACGGCTGCAATTTGTTTATCGACCGCCAGAATCTGTGCCCGCGCGCCGTGGAAAGGCACTTGCGCTTCCAGGCCGTGCGCCACTTTGCTCTGGTGCGCTTTCACCGCGTAATCAATCACATCGCGAGTTTGTTCTAACAGATCGAGCATCTGGTAGCTGGCCTGCATGCTGTAATAAAGCTGCGCCACGCCCGTTGTGAGTGATAACTCCACTGCTGCGGTTTCTGCCAGCGCGGCATTATGCGCGCCAATGGCGGCAGCAACCGCTGAGCGATGCACACCCCACAAATCAAGATCCAGTCCGGCAAACAAACCGACTGTGGCTTCCGTATAGTACGGCCCGTCCATACCCAGTGCTGGCGCATCCATAGCATAAGGGCTTAAAAAGCCGTTCGCCGAGACACGTTGGCGGTTGAGCATCCCTAACGCTGCGACCTGTAATTGTGAACCGGCATCTAACAAATCGGCCTGCGACTGCGCTTTTTCTTCCCGCAGTTTCGCTTCGGCGAGGGTGTGTGAACCACTTAGCGTCCGTTGGATCAAAGCATCCAACTGCGGGTCATTGAGTTGTTTCCACCACTGCGCCTGCGGCCAACCGGAGCTGGCAAGATGAATATCATCGGCCAGTTTGATTTGTTCCGGTTTGAGCTGTTGATGAGGCGCAGAATCCTTACGCACCAGGGCACAGCCAGACATGAGGGTCGCGCTGCCGAGAATGCTGCATAACAGCAGGCGTGAAAGTTGACGATTGATCATTGCGTGGCTCCTTGTGCCTGTTCCGTGGCGGGCGTTAATGCCGGGGCTGTCCAGTCTGGCAAGCGGGCGAAAAGCTGGCAGACGTGTTGCTCCTGTTTTAATAAGGTCGGCAGAATGGCCTGCGAGGCGGGTGTTTCTTCAAGCGTTATTTGAGGAGAACGACTGAGTGCGGTTGCCAGACCGGCGGCGTATTTCTCCAGAGCGTCGGCAAACTGACCTGCTCTGTCCGGCTGTAGTGCGTTATCCAGTGCCTGCGCCGAGTTCCAGGTTGCATCCCAGGCGTGAAGAATATCGCGGCCCTGACGAATTACCGTTTGCGAACGTTCAATCAGTAACGCGCGTTCTTCGCTGTCCAGTTGACGCTCCAGCGCCACGCGTTGGCACATCTCTTCACAGGCATTAAACGCCGCATGCAGACCTATACGAATTTGCAGATAAGTGCGCAGAGCCGTGACTTCCTGCTGGCGTGGGATCCGCATTACTTTACTCAACATACCCAGCGCGCCAGCCAGTTTTTGCGGCAGTGCGCGCGCTTCACTTTCAGGCCAGACAAAGGTGTAAATCACCGCGGACACCACGGTACCAATGATGATACCCAGGGCGCGATCGCGAATTTCCACCAGGTCGTACACCGGGCCAAAAACGTTTTCGAGCGTGGCGAGTGCGAAGGTGACCACCATCTGTGTGCCGATATAAGAAGAACGTTCAGAGCTGGTGGCAATCCATGCGCCCAACAGGAAAATCGGTGCCAGCACAAACAGCAATTCGACAATATTGTCCAGCCAGGGCATGACCAGTAGCGTGAATAACAGCGCCAGAATTGCGCCGCAAAAAGCCCCGCCAAAACGCAACACCATCTTCTGGTACGACGAACCGACATTGGGGTTAGCGACGATCACGCAGGTCAGCATACAGGTGTGAATGCCTTCCCAGTCCACGCCGCTGTAGAAGGTGTAACAGATCAAACAGGCGAGCAGCGTTTTTACCGCGTAGCGCATATAGTCTGGATTGGTAAAAGCATCGGCGACCATTGATGGCGGTTTGGCGGCGGGCGTTGGCGGCGTATTCGGGTCCATCTGACCCAGTTGCAACAATGTCTGGCAGATATTCTCCAGGTTACATTCCCGTGCCGCCATCGCTTCACTTTCAGTGATCCGCCAGTCGCTTTGCCAGCACTGACCTTCGGCAATGGCTTGCTGCAGTTTGTTGATTTCTGAGGCTAATTTTTGCCGAAGTTCAATGATGGCCTGCGAATCTGCAAAAGAGGTGGGATCGTAGCGATTCAGCGTCGAGTAAATGTAGGTTACCGTTGCCACGCAGCTTTGCCACCATGCGCTCTGAGTTCGCCAGTTGGCATCGTCCGCGAGGCAAAAGGCATTGAGTTTTTGCAGCGCCAGCGCCTCTCTTTCAATCCGCGTTTCGGGTAGCGGGGCGAGGCTGTCCGTCAGGTGGCTAATGGCATCATCAAGCCGATCATTAAGCACCTGATGTATCTGCGTGATAGCGCGGCTGGGAAACCACAGCACGCCGATTAACGTCATCAATAACGTCGGGTAGAGGCCGACAACGATACACCACAGGGTTAAGCGCACGACCACTTCCGGATAGTCGAGCATGGCGGGGAATGTTTGCCCGTAAATAGCGACAATGGCGACGGCGAAAAAAACCAGCCCAAGCCGATGGGTGCGCATCAAAAACATGCAGCCCATCAGGATCGGCCCGGCAATGATCAATCGGATCAACGGTTCGCCATATGACCATTTGTAGATCAAAAACAGGCTGGCGATTTCCAGCATCGTGGCGACCACAAACAAGATCGCGACAAATTTGGTGTAAAACGCGTTCGACTGAATACCGTAAAACAGCACTGCCAGTGATAACGCCACAAAAGGGATCTCAAAAGTCATCGAGATCAGAATCACCAGCAAGCAGCCTACCCAGAGTTGCATAGTCTGCGGCACGCGGCCTGGTCGCCGCTCGCTTAACTCTTCATGAAAGAACGCCAGCAGCCTGACCACCGGTAATGGCAGGGAGTTGAGCGCGCTCATTATTGCGGCTCAAGATTAGCGACTGCCGAAGCGCCGATGCGGAACATTTCCGGGTCAGGTTTTTCAACCATGATTTTGACCGGAAAACGCTGGGCAACGCGGACCCAGTTAATAGAACGAGACACTTTCGGCAGGCCGCCCAGCACCAGGCCGCCGTCATCCGGTAGCACGCCGTAGCCAATCGAATCCACTTTACCTGCGAAGGTTTTGCCGCTGTCGCTCATCAGGCGAATGGTTGCGGGTGTACCTGAGCGAATATTTTTCAGATCAGTTTCGCGGAAGTTGGCGATCACGTACCAGTGACGAGTGTCGATTAGGGTGAAAATAGGGCGCATGGCAGAAGCAAATTGCCCGACGGAGGTTTTGAGGGAAATGACCCGGCCATCAAACGGCGCGCGAACGGTCGCCATTTCCAGATGCAGTTTCGTCAACGCAATATCCGCTTCCACTGCCGCACGTTGCGCCACCAGCGCATCCACGCCGCTGACGGCGCTGGCGGCTGACTGCGCCTGCAACAATACGGCGTTAAGATCGGCTTCTGCGGCGCGCTGCGCCGTTCTTGCACGGTCAACGTCTTCCGCTGAGACGAAACCTTCTTTCAGTAATGGCTCGGTGCGGCGTAATGTATCACTGGCCTGTTTCGCGGCGGCACGGGCTTTTTCTACCGTGGCATTAACCGAGTCGGCACCAAACTGTTGTGCGTCAACGCTACGCTGGGTGAGCATAATTTGCTTATCCAGCGCCGTGAGGGAGGCTTCGGCTTTCGCCAGATTGGCTTCGTACGGGCGCGGGTCGATGCGGAACAGCAAATCGCCCTGTTTCACCGCCTGGTTGTCGGTGACCGCCAGTTCTACAATGCGACCGCTGACTTCCGGCACCACATCAATGGTATCTGCTGACGCGTAGGCGTCATTAGTTGATGGCGCACTGTCTACGCGCCAGATAACGAAAACAAGGGCAACCAGCGCCAACGCAACCACTAACAGAGCAGGGAATTTACTGCGAGGAGCTTTTTTCGGCGTACTTTCCATGAGCGCGTCTCAAATAGATTAGAAAAATGCCAGCCAGAACAGCATGGCGTAGAGAGCAAAAAGGGCGGTATAAATAATTCCGACAAATGCCAGATTGATATTTGCCCGCTGAATAATTCGCCTCGTGATGAGCGTCAAAATAAGGCTGGCAATGGCGCAGAAAAACCAGCTGGGATAATAAGCGCCGATCACCGGGATTGCCGGAGATAATGAGCATCCCGAAACCATGAAGACGGGAATTATCCAGGCTGTTTTTTTGAGTTGCATCGCCATGCGAGAGAGAACTGTTGGCATATTAAATACATCCTGTCTGCTGCGAACAATATCTGTAGTGAATATCAATATCCATTGAAGGCGTCAGTATGGCTATTTTCTCGATGAATAAAAATAGCTTTATTCAGCCACCGCATTCATAACTTATATATTTTATGTATTAATTTGTTGTATGTATTTTTAAAATAAATGCTTTTGGGGGCTTAAGCGCCCCCAAAAGTGAGTGGCATTAATTTGGGGTTACGATATTCACCCACAAATCGAAATTATCCAGACAGGCAATAATTTCTTCCAGTTTCGCGCCATTGCCAATAATTTTGGCTTTCTTCGCTTTTACCAGATCCGCCATTTTGGCTTGTCCGGTCAGCACGGCGTGAAGATCTTCACGGCTGATATAGAAAGAGGCGTTGGCTTCAGGTTGTAGCGTTTTACGATAGTTAAGCACGCTATCGTTCAGCGTCAGGTTGAGGTTATCGCCGTTACTCATATTGAAGTTCAGGCTGATATTCTTACCTGCGGCTTTTTCGCTGTCGAGACGAACGGCCATAAAGTCGAACAGCATTTCGACCGACATCCCGCGAAGGGTGTCCGGAGAACCGGTGGTGCCGTGGCTGAACTTATGCACCCCTTCGCGCAGTTCTTTCGCGCCGGTCAGGTAGAAACCGCGCCAGGTGGCGGACTCGGCCTGATAACCCAACTGCTCAAAGTTATTCGCTTGCAGATTCTTCGCCACCTGGTCACCCGGATTGGCAGCAATCACCTGTTTCAGCAACTCTGCTGACCAGCGGTAATCCCCTTGCTTGTTCGCTTCTTGCGCCAGGTTGATGACACGGGCGGAACCGCCCAGCGCTTTCACGTAACGTTTGCCCATCTCCACCTGACCGTACGGATGTAGGTTAGCTGGATTGCCGTCATAATAGCCGAGATAGAAGTTATATACTGCACGGGCGTTGTGGCTAACAGAACCGTAATAGCCGCGGCTGGCCCAGTTATTGGCAAGCGCAGGTGGCAGCTTAATCATGTCGCCGATTTCATTCATGGTGTAACCCTGGTTCGCCAGGTGCAGGGTCTGGTCGTGAATGTATTTGATAGTATCGCGATATTTACCAATATAATCATTGATATGCTTATTGCCCCAGACCGGCCAGGTGTGCGGCATAAACAGTACTTCCGCGTCGTTACCCCACATATCCAGCGTTTCGTTCAGATACTCTGTCCACTTGCTGGTATCGCGGGTTTTCGCGCCGCGCAGGGTGTAGAAGTTGTGCAGGGTATGCGTGGCGTTTTCGGCGGTACACAGGGCTTTCAGGGCCGGAATATAGAAGTGCATTTCGGCTGGCGCTTCGCTACCCGGAGTCATCAGAAAGTCAAACTCCAGACCGTCGATAACCATCTTCTCGCCAGTTCTGACAATCGTTTTGGTTGGCGCAATAATGCTCGGGTCGCCCGTTGCCAGCGTCACGCCCAGGCCGTTGCCCACGTTGCCTTGCGCGTTGTGCGGCAGTAACAGACCGTAAGAGTAGAGCGCACGGCGGCTCATGATGTTACCCGCCAGCACGTTTTCGCTGATGGCTTCGTCCATAAAGCCTGCCGGAGCGATCACCTGCACTTTGCCAGATTTAACATCCGCTTCAGAGATAATGCCTTTCACGCCGCCATAGTGGTCGGTGTGGCTGTGAGTATAAATAACAGCAACAATCGGTTTTTGTGGACGATGTTGATAATAGAGGTCAAGTGCGGCTTTTGCGGCAGGCGGCGTTACCAGCGGGTCGATAACAATAATGCCTTTCTCGCCCTCAACGAATGTAATGTTAGAGATATCCTGGCCGCGCACCTGATACATTTTATCGGTGACTTTGAACAGGCCAGAAATGCCGTTGATTTGCGACTGACGCCACAGGCTGGGGTTTACGGTTTCCGGTGCAGCGGCATTAATATCAAATTTGTAATCATCCGCGCGGTAGTAAACTTTGCCATTCGCATCGCGCAGAATACCTTCATCCAGCAGCGGGGCGATAAATCCACGCTGGGCATCGTCAAAGTCCTGACGATCGCTAAACGGTAATGATTTTGCGTAATGCTGATTAACCTGCTGGGTATATTGAGTCGCGGCTTTCGCTTCATCTGTTGCGTGAGCGGTATTTACCATCATGCCGCTGGCGGCAGTTAACGCAATAACAATCCTGCTCAAACGGAATAACCGAGAGTTATTCATATAAATCTCCATTTATCATTTATGTCGTAAATATGTAATCCATGCAAAATACGTCATTTAAAGCTGGCGTTATCATAATTGGGAATTTGCGACTTTAATAAGTGGAAGTGTGAGCGGAACGAGCCATTTTATTAGGCATTTGTGCTGAAGAGGGAAAAGTAAGCGAATTCATTATCTCTGTAAATAATATGAGGTGTTTTATATATTTATTATATATATTGTACTTCGGCAAATACTGAGCACAATTAATCAATGCAACCGGTGTTTCTTATTAAAAAACGTACCGGAGCAATGGGCGGTCATGTCGCTGGCACCGCAGGATTCTGCGTTGCTGTGCCAGCCTTTTATTCATGGTCAATGAGTGAGGGGATTGATAAAGAAACCAGGTCGTCAGAGCGCACTGATTATCCGCATTACGCCAGTGAAGTTGCACTGGCTTTTGGTTCGCGAGTGGTTGGCCTCGAACTGGCAAAAATGATTGTGGATGCGTGGCTGGGCGCGCAGTACGAAGGCGGTCGTCATCAACAACGCGTGGAGGCGATTACGGCAATAGAGCAGCGGAAAAATTGAGATTCATCCACTACTTGCATGGATGAGTAATGACTAATGTGGATAGAGTTTCTTTTTGAGGTTGGCTAATGAAACGTTTTCCGCTATTTCTTTTATTCACCCTGCTCACGCTGTCCACCGTTCCGGCCCAGGCCGATATTATCGACGACACCATTGGCAATATTCAGCAGGCGATTAACGATGCTTATAACCCTGACCGTGGGCGAGACTATGAAGATTCGCGCGACGACGGCTGGCAGCGTGAAGTGAACGACGATCGGCGCAGACAATATGACGATCGCCGCCGCCAGTTTGAAGATCGCCGCCGCCAGTTTGAAGATCGCCGCAGGCAGCTGGACGATCGCCAGCGCCAGCTGGATCAGGAGCGTCGGCAGCTAGAAGATGAAGAGCGGAGAATGGAAGATGAGTATGGGCGGTGATGTTGAGTTTAGAGCAGGCATCGCCCCTCACCCATCACTCCACCCCAATCTCCATCCCATCAAACCCCGCCTCAAACCCTGACGGCAGTACGTTCTCCATCAGCCACACATCAAGCTGATGGCTGATATGTGTCAGAACCACGCGCGGCGAGCGGATAACTTCATTCAGCGCCAGCACGGTGTTTAAATCACAGTGATTGCGTGGCGAATTCGCGCGCGGTGGGTGGCTGCAATCAATCACCATTACCTGTGGCTGATTATTGCGTAAAAATTTCACCGTTTTTTCCGGCAGGCCTGCGGTGTCAGACAGCCACGCCACCCGGCTGTGCGCCGTTTCCAGTAGATAGCCGAAAGTGAGTTTCGAATGGTTGAGCGGCAGCGGCGTGACCTGTAATCCCTGCAAATCAAACATCACAAACGGCTCCACCGTGTGGCTGAAATCAAGCAGGCCCGGATGTTTAAACAGATCGTCGCAGCCCTGTTCATCCGGCGGGCCGTAGACCGGGATCGAATTGCCCACGCCCCAGCGCAGCGGAAACAGCCCCTGCACGTGATCCATATGGTAGTGTGTCAGCAAAAACTGCTGGAACGATCCGGGCGACCAGCGATCGGCGAGATCGTGCAGCCCGGCGTCGATCAGGGTGATCGCGTCGTTAAACTTCACGACGCCGCTGCATGGCTGGCGGCGATACTGCGGTGAGCGCCGCGCTCTGGCGCAGGCCGCGCACTCACAGCCCCATGCGGGAACACCCTGTGCGCCGCCAGTGCCAGTAAGTGTGAGGGTCAGGCTCATGTTACAGCGCCTTGGTGAAGCGGAAGTGGCTCTGCTCGTAGCCTTCGCGCAGATAGAAACGGTGCGCGTCGTGGCGCTTGACGTTGGTGGAAAGCTCGGTCATTTCGGCCCCGGCCTGTCGGGCTTCTTCTTCGGCCCATGCCAGTAATTTACTGCCGACGTTCAGACCGCGCGCCTGCGGCATCACCACCAGTTCCTGAATTTCGCCGATCCAGTTGACATGATGCAGATGAAACTGCAAATGCAGGCCGATCATGCCGACAACTTCGCCATCCAGCAGCGCCAGATGGTAGCGCATGTTCGGGTCGCGCAGATTGGCGTTAAACCCCACGCGAAACGCGTGATGGTCAAACTCCGCCTGTTTTAGCTCACATATCAGCGCGTAAACCGCGTCGGTGTCATACTGCGTGGCCGGGCGAAGCTCACAAGCAGGCATGGTGTTTCTCCTTCGAATGGATCAGCGTCAGCAGCGTGTCGACCGACTGGCGCAGGCTGCCGTCATTGTTGAGCGTATGGCAATCCTGAGGAGTATAGCGGGCGGCGCGCGCCAGGCGGGCGTTAATTTCACTGGCGTTTTCACGGCCACGGTTTTCCAGGCGCTGGCGCAGGATCTCCGGCGAAACCTGTAAACAAACGGGCAGCAGCGCCGATTGATAGCGCGCCCGCGCCTGCGGTAGATGGGCGCGTGAGCCGTTGACCACCACGTCAAATCCAGCGTGCAGCCAGAGGTCAATCTCGACGCCGATGCCATAATACAGGCCGTTGGCGTGCCAGCTTAAGGCCAGAAGGTTCTGCCCCGCGCGGGTAAAAAACTCCTGCTCGCTCAGGGCGATATGGTTTTCACTTCCGGCGCTGGCGGCGCGCGTGATGTAGCGATGCGCTACCAGTAGCTGAGTTTGTTCCCGCTGGCGGAGTTCCGTCAACAGACTGTCTTTTCCGGAGCCAGAGGCCCCCATTAACCAAATCAGTTTTCCCGTCATCAGAACACCCTTTTCCCCTGACGCCAGACGTGGTCGATATGAATGTGGTTGCCCTTGCGATGCGCCAGCACCAGGTCGGCGCGTTTGCCCTCGCCAATCACCCCGCGATCCTGAAGATTAAGCGCCTGCGCCGGATTTTTAGTCACCAGCTTCACCGCCTGCGGCAGCGTAAAGCGGTTGCTCTCGTCATCGGCGACGCGAAATGCCGCATCGAGCAGGCTGGCGGGGTAGTAGTCGGAAGAGAGGATATCCAGCAGACCAAGCTGTGCCAGTTCACTGGCCGCCACGTTGCCGGAGTGCGAACCGCCGCGCACAATATTCGGCGCGCCCATCAATACATTCATGCCATGCTTGCGCGAAGCTTCCGCCGCTTCGAACGTGGTGGGAAATTCGGCGATTACGCTGCCAAGCTGGTGGGATTCGGCAACGTGCGCGTGCGTGGCATCATCGTGGCTGGCGAGGGCAATTTGTCGCGCGCGGCACATTGCGGCGATGGTTTCGCGATTCGGCTGCGACCAGCGTGCGGCAAGCGCCAGCTGTTCCTCTTCGTACTGCTGCATCTGCGCATCGGTGAGCGAGTATTTGCCCTGGTAATATTCGCGATACTTCTCGCGATTGGCGAACTGGCGCTGGCCCGGTGAGTGGTCCATCAGCGACACCAGCGTGACCGGCTCGCGCTGCACCAGTTTTTCAAACAGCGGCAGCGTGGTGTGATGTGGCAGTTCACAGCGCAGGTGCAGACGGTGCTCGGCGCGGTTGACGCCGCGTTTCTGCGTCTCTTCGATGGCGTTGATCATCTTCTCCAGATTCTCCAGCCGATCGCCGCCGTCGCGCACATCACCAATCGCCACGGCATCCAGCACCGTGGTGATGCCGCTCGCCACCATCAGCGCGTCGTGGCTGCTCATCGCTGAGTGGGCAGGCCAGTCCACTTTTGGGCGCGGAGTGAAGAATTTATCGAGATTGTCGGTATGCAGCTCAATCAGCCCCGGCAGCAGCCAGCCGCCTTCGCCGTCCATCGCCTCTGGCAGGCGGCTCTGGCTTTCGGCAAAGGCGCGGATTTCACCGTCCTGCATCTCCAGCGAGCCGTGTACCACTTCGTTTTCCAGCACCAGTTTGACGTTATTGATAATCATGCAGAGGCTCCCATTGGGTGCAGGCGGTCGGCGACGTCATTGCGTACGGCTTCGTCATGGAAGATGCCGACGATGGCTGCGCCACGGGCTTTGGCTTCGCGGATCAGTTCGACTACGGCGGCGCTGTTTTTGGCGTCCAGCGAGGCGGTAGGTTCATCGAGCAGCAGGATGGGGTAGTCGACGATAAAGCCGCGCGCGATGTTGACGCGCTGCTGTTCGCCGCCGGAGAAGGTCGATGGCGCAAGGTGCCACAGGCGTTCCGGCACGTTCAGGCGGGTGAGCAGACGCGCGGCTTTAGCGGCGCAGGTATCACGCGGAACGCCGGTATCGAGCAGCGGCTGCATTACCACTTCCAGCGCCGAAATACGCGGGATGACCCGCAGAAACTGGCTCACCCAGCCGACGGTGGTTTTGCGGATTTCCACCACTTTGCGCGCTGGGGCGGTGACCAGGTCTATCCATTCGTCACCGTGTTTAATCTGGATTTGCCCTTCGTCGGGCAGATAGTTGGCATACAGCGAACGTAGCAGGGTCGATTTCCCGCTGCCGGAATGGCCGTGGAGCACCACGCATTCGCCCGCGTTGACGGTGAGCGAGGCGCGTTGTAATACAGGCAGGCGCACGCCGTTTTGTTGGTGCAGGATGAAGGTTTTACTGACGTTTTGTACGTTAATCATTTTTCGCCTCGTGGTTCGCATATTGGGGAGCGGTGCGCGCATTGCCCCTCACCCTAACCCTCTCCCCGAAGGGGCGAGGGGACCGATTGTGCGCGGTGTTGAATATTGCGCCGGTTTTCTCCCTCTCCCTCCGGGAGAGGGCCGGGGTGAGGGGATCAGTGCGCAAAGTGTTGCAACTCAATTCTGCAAAACCGATGACACCAGCAATTGGGTATACGGATGATGTGGGTCGTCGAGTACGCGGTCGGTTAACCCACTCTCCACCACTTGCCCCTGTTTCATCACCAGCAAACGGTCCGCCAGCAGGCGGGCGACGCCCAGATCGTGGGTGACAATCACCACCGCCAGGTTCAGTTCCACCACCAGGCCGCGCAGCAGGTCGAGCAGGCGTGCCTGCACTGACACATCCAGCCCGCCGGTTGGCTCGTCCATAAACACCAGCTTCGGATGCGTCACCAGGTTGCGGGCAATCTGCAAACGCTGCTGCATGCCGCCGGAAAAAGTGGTCGGCAGATCGTCGATACGGTTGGCGGGAATTTCCACCTCTTCCAGCCACTTCTGCGCGGTAGCGCGAATGTCGCCGTAATGACGCGCCCCGGTCGCCATCAGCCGTTCGCCGATATTGCCGCCTGCTGACACCTGACGGCGCAGGCCGTCGAGCGGATGCTGATGCACCACGCCCCATTCGGTGCGCAGCAGGCGACGGCGGTCGGCCTCGCTCATGCCATAGAGGGAACGGTTTTCATAGTGAATCTCCCCCTGTTGCGGCGTCAGACGGG
The DNA here is from genome assembly GCF_036503815.1 of Escherichia coli. Taxonomy (GTDB): domain Bacteria; phylum Pseudomonadota; class Gammaproteobacteria; order Enterobacterales; family Enterobacteriaceae; genus Escherichia; species Escherichia coli_F. The sequence goes on along the minus strand of NZ_AP027764.1, from coordinate 4,533,295 downwards.
CGGAGATTGATTTCAGCAGCGTGGTCTTCCCGGAACCGGATTCCCCGACAATGCCCAGCACTTCCCCCGGCCATAAATCAAAAGAGACATCGCTGAAGCCTTTGCCCGGCGCGTAAAGGTGGGTCAGGTTATTGACCGAAAGTAACGGTTGATTCATTGGCTTTTCGCCTCGCTCTGTTGGCGGCAATAATCGGTATCGGAGCAGACAAACATGCGGTTTCCGGCGTCATCCAGCACCACTTCATCGAGATAGCTGTGGGTCGATCCGCAGATGGCGCAGGGCTCATCCCACTGCTGGACGGTGAACGGGTGATCGTCGAAATCGAGGCTTTCCACGCGGGTAAACGGCGGCACCGCATAAATGCGCTTCTCGCGCCCCGCGCCGAACAGTTGCAGGGCGGGCATCATGTCCATTTTCGGGTTATCAAATTTCGGGATCGGCGATGGGTCCATTACGTAGCGTCCGTTCACCTTCACCGGATAGGCGTAGGTGGTGGCGATATGACCGAAGCGGGCGATATCTTCATATAGTTTCACCTGCATCACGCCGTACTCCTCCAGCGCGTGCATGGTGCGGGTCTCCGTTTCGCGCGGCTCGATAAAGCGCAGCGGTTCCGGGATCGGCACCTGGAAGATAATGATCTGATCTTCGGTCAGCGGCGTTTCGGGGATGCGGTGGCGCGTCTGGATAAGCGTCGCATCGTCCGTGCGTTCAGTGGTATTTACCCCGGTCACGCGCTTAAAGAAGTTGCGAATCGACACCGCGTTGGTGGTGTCATCCGCGCCCTGGTCAATCACCTTCAACACGTCGCTTTCGCCAATCACGCTGGCGGTAAGCTGTATGCCGCCGGTTCCCCAGCCGTATGGCATCGGCATCTCGCGCCCGCCAAACGGCACCTGATAGCCGGGGATTGCCACCGCTTTTAAGATGGCGCGGCGGATCATACGTTTGGTCTGCTCGTCGAGGTAGGCAAAGTTGTAGCCGCTCAGATTAGCCATGGTTCTGCTCCTGTTGCAGACGTTTGAGTAGCTCCAGTTCGGCCTGGAAATCGACGTAGTGCGGGAGTTTGAGGTGCGAGACAAAGCCTGCGGCTTCGACGTTGTCGGCATGCGCCAGCACGAACTCTTCATCCTGCGCCGGGCCTGTCGCGTGCTCGCCGTACTCCGGGGCTTGTAGAGCGCGGTCAACCAGCGCCATTGCCATCGCTTTGCGCTCGCTCATGCCGAACACCAGCCCGTAGCCGCGCGTGAAGTGCGGCGGCTCATCCGGCGGGTCGATAAAACCGTTGACCATTTCACACTCGGTCATCAGCAGTTCGCCGATGTTCACCGCAAATCCCAGCTCTTCCGGCACAATAGACACGTCGATATAGCCACTGCGGATTTCGCCTGCGAACGGGTGATTGCGTCCGTAACCACGCTGGGTGGAGTAGGCCAGCGCCAGCAAATAGCCTTCGTCTCCGCGCATGAGCTGCTGCAGGCGGGAGGAGCGTGAGCAGGGGTAAACCGGCGGCGTGCGGGTGATGTCATCCGGCTGTGTGCCGCTATCCTCTTCAAACTTCGCCAGCCCCTGACGCGCCAGCAGGCTGAAAACGTGCGGTGATGGGGCTTGCTCGCTGTCGGCGGTGGTCAGCGTCGGCGCTTCGCCATTCGCCAGCAGGGTGAAATCGAGCAGGCGATGGGTGTAGTCGTAGGTCGGGCCAAGCAGCTGGCCGCCAGGAATGTCTTTATAAACGGCGGAGATACGGCGTTCGAGACGCATCTCGGTGGTGTCGAGCGGCTCGCTTACCGCCAGTTTTGCCAGCGTCGTGCGGTAGGCGCGCAGCAGGAAAATTGCTTCAACGTTATCGCCACTGGCCTGTTTCAGCGCCAGTGCGGCCAGTTCGCAGTCGGCAATGCCGCCTTCGGTCATCACGCGATCCACCGCGAGATTAAGCTGCTGTTCAATCTGGGCGACGCTCAGTTCAGGCAAATCGGTATCGCCCCGGCGTCGGCTCTCTTGCAGGGCGTGGGCGGCGTCGATCGCCTTCTCGCCCCCTTTCACGGCAACGTACATCAGCACACCTCCACATGAGTGGTTCGCGGAATAGCCAGCAGGCGCTCGCCGCAGGTCAGGATCAGGTCGATGCCGAGCGGGAACGGGTGCGGGCGCTCGGTGAGTTCGTGCAGAATGCACTCCGGCAGCTGTGGGGCGATCATCCGTTCTTCGGCAATGCCCGCGCCGGTGAGGCGCAGCATGCGTCCGCCGCTCAGGCTGGTGACCTGTAAAATCAACGTCGCACCGGCTTCCGGCGCAACGGCGGTGCCGGTGGAAAGGGCGTTGAGCTGCTCGCTGGCAATCGCCTCATCCGTCACTGCGAAGGTCGCCTGTTCCGGCTGATTGACCAGCGGGGCGTTGGTATGAAAACGCAGGCTCTGGCTGACGATATCGTTACTTAATGGCTCGGAAAGCCACACCGGCGTGTCGTTATCAGCCAGCGTCAGCAATACGCTGGTAGAGGCAATATTCAGCGGCTGCCAGCCGCGTTTGAGTTGATGCAGGGCGACAATGACGCCCGGCTCGCTCATGGCCTTTAACAGGCGACGAAAACTGTGCTGGGCATCCTGCACGGGAAGCATAAAAGCGGTTTCCAGGGTCATGCGTTGTCTCCGCGAACCATCGTAAAGAAGTCGACCCGACTGGCGTTCACTTCGGCCTGGCGTGCGGCAATGCGTGCCATACGGTCAGCGTCCAGCGGGGCAATAAGGGTTTCTGATAAGTTTTGAAAGTGGCGAGATTGCTGCATCAGCGCGTCAATCAGCGCGCAGCGTTCGGCGTGCTGTTTGTCGCGTCCCAGCACCCAGCTGTAGCCGAGCGTGCCGTCAGTCAGGCGTACAGCGGCGCGGGTGAGCGTGGCGTCGCCAGCAAAAAAGCGTTCGCCGGTGCCGCCCATTCGCGCCTGAATCTGCACCAGGCCGGTTTCGGCGGCGCGGATGACGTCATAGTCGGCGGTGATGTTTAGCGCTTTAAGGCGGGCAGCCAGTTCAGCCGGTTGGCTGTGCGCCAGCACGGACATCCAGTGCTGGCGGGTCGCGGTATCTGCGTGCATTCAGTGCTCCATGGTGAATTCAATCATGTCGGCGCGCGTCAGGCTGACGGAGTACTCCGCCGGGCTGCTTTCACCGTCACGGTGGTTAAGGGTGCGCACGCACAGCAGCGGCGACATATTCGGAATTTCAAGACGCTGGCACTCTTTGGCCTGGGCGCGGCGGGCGCTGATCCGCGTCTGGCTGCGGCGCAGCGCAATCCCCGTTTGCTCGCGCAGAAAATCGTGCAGCGAGCCGCTGTCGAAGCGTTGCAGCGTCGGCCAGAGGGTGAGGTCCGCAAAGTAGTGGTCGATTAAACAGAGTGCGACGCCGTTGACCCGGCGCAGAGTGCGCAGGTGGATAACGTTCTCGCCCTCGGTTATCCCCAGCGCGTCAGCGACGTGGCCGGAGGCCGGGCGAAGCACCGACAGCAGTTTTTCGCTGGTGGGATGGCTACCCTGATCCAGCAGGTTCTGGCTAAAACGCGCCTGGGCGTTGAGCGGGTAATCGAACGGGCGCATCAGCACCAGTACGCCGATGCCCTGACGGCGCTGTACCCAGCCTTTTTCCACCAGTTGGTCGATGGCACGGCGCAGGGTGTGGCGATTCACCTCAAAGCGCGCTGCCAGTTGCTGCTCGGCGGGAAGATAGTCGCCGCAGCGGTAGTGTTGACGAAGTTCCTGCTCAAGTTTTGCGGCTATCTCCTGATAGCGTGTTGGGTAGCTGGTCGGATGTGTAGACAAGTGCATAAATATCAATGCCTCGCTTATCAGATAAAGTGCTTACGCAACCGTTGAGAGAGGAAATCCAGCAGGCTGACCGTGACGATAATCAGCACCATCAGGGCGCAGGTTTGCTGGAACTGGAAACCGCGAATCGCTTCCCACAGCGTGACGCCGATCCCGCCCGCGCCGACCATGCCGACGACAGTCGCCGAACGGACGTTGGATTCGAAGCGATAGAGGGAGTAGGAGATTAGCAGCGGCATCACCTGCGGCAGCACGCCATAGAGGATCTCTTCGAGCTTGTTGGCACCGGTGGCGCGAATGCCTTCCACCGGGCCGGGTTCAATTGCTTCTACCGCTTCGGAAAGCAGTTTGGAGAGCACGCCGGTGGTGTGGATAAACAGCGCCAGTACGCCAGCGAACGGACCGAGACCGACGGCGACCACGAACAGCATGGCGAAGACCATCTCGTTAATGGCGCGGCAGGCGTCCATCAGGCGGCGAACGGGCTGGTAAACCCACCACGGCACCAGGTTTTCGGCGCTCATCAGGCCGAAGGGGATGGAGAGAACGACTGCCAGCGCGGTGCCCCAGACGGCGATTTGCAGCGTGACGGCCATTTCGGTGAGGTAATCCTGCCACTGGCTGAAATCGGGCGGGAAGAAGTCGGCGGCGAACGTCGCCATGTTGCCGCCGTCTTTAATCAGCGTGAGCGGGGCCATTTCCGCGCCCTGCCACGAGACGACCAGTACAGCGAGAACAATGGCCCAGCTCAGAAGCGAGAACCAGCTGCGCTTGGGTGGGGCGATGGTGATGGTTTGCATGTTTGGCTCCGTTTAATGTTTTCTCCCTCTCCCTGTGGGAGAGGGCCGGGGTGAGGGCACCAGCGTGCGCATTTCCCCCTCACCCTAACCCTCTCCCTCAAGGGAGAGGGGACCGATCGAGCACATTACTGCACCGCTTTACTCACCGAACTCATCGCGCTTAACGCGTTGTTCAGGCGGTCCAGGTCATCCAGTTGCGCCTGAATGGCGCTGGTTTTTGCCAGCTTGTCCTGCTCATTCAGCCCTTTATTGCCTTTCACGCCCTGCATCTCTTTAAACAGCGCGAGCTGGCGAATCGGCACCAGTTGCAGGTCGCTGGAGGCGCGGAACGGGGCCCAGCCCAGGCGCTCCAGCACCGCTTTCTCTTCCGGCGTTTTGCCGTAGTTCATAAAGAAGTCGTAGATCTTGTCTTTGGTGGTTTCGGAAAGATTTTTGCGCCAGACGATCGGATCGCCTGGGATCAGCGGCGATTTCCAGATCACCTTCAGTTCTTTGAGCTTCTCCGGTGCGGAGGTTTTCAGCTTGTCGAGGTTCTCGGTGTTGTTGGTCGCCACATCCACCTGCTTGTTGGCGACGGCCAGCGCGTTGGTTTCATGCCCGGCGTTGACGGTGCGCTTGAAGTCGCTGGCGGAGATATTGTTTTTGGCGAAGACGTAGTAGCCGGGGACGAGGAAGCCAGAGGTGGAGTTAGGATCGCCATTGCCAAAGGTGAGATCTTTACGCTTCGCCAGCAGATCGTTCAGGTTGTTGATCGGACTGTCTTTGTTGACGATCAACACGCTCCAGTAACCCGGCGATCCATCCGCCGCGACCGTCTGGGCGAAGACCTGACCGTTGGCGCGATCCACCGCTTCCATCGCCGACAGATTGCCGTACCAGGCGATATCCACTTTGTTGAAGCGCATTCCCTGGATAATGCCCGCGTAGTCCGGGGCAAAGAAGGCGTTCACTTTCACGCCCAGCTTCTTCTCCATATCCTGTAAGAATGGCGTCCATTGCGGTTTCAGGTTTTGCTGTGATTCCGTTGAAATAATGCCGAAATTCAGCGCCTTTTCCTGCTCTTCGGCGTGCGCCGGGCTGAACAGGGTGCTGAGGCTGAACATGCTGGTGAAGGCCAGCGAGGCAATTATCTTAGCGTTCATTCGTTTTCCTCAATGATGGGGATGTCAGGCAGCTTTCGCGTTCTCTTCGACGCGGTTAATGCTGCGGTAGAGATGGTCAAAACGTTCGTTATCAAACTGTTGGCTGCTGCCGTCGTAGAAGACGTGCCCCTGGCGCAGGGCGACGGTGCGTTCGCAGTAGCGCAGGGCGTAATCCACCTGATGCAGCGTGACGACCACGGTAATGCCGTCGTTCTGGTTAATGTCGCGCAGGGTGTCCATCACGATGCGCGCCGATTCCGGGTCCAGCGAGGCGATGGGTTCATCGGCCAGAATCACCTTCGCCTGCTGCATCAGCGCGCGGGCAATCGCCACACGCTGCTGCTGTCCGCCGGAGAGGGTGGAAACGCGCTGATGGGCAAAGTGCACCATGCCAACGCGGGTCAGCGCCTGTAACGCGCGCTGTTTCTGCTCGCGGGTGAAGTAGCTAAAACAGGTGCGCCAGAATGGCGTGCTGCCGAGCGCGCCAATCAGCACGTTCTCCAGTACGCTCAGGCGATTCACCAGGTTGAATTGTTGGAAGATGTAGCCGGTGTTGGTGCGGCTTTTGCGGATATCGCGGGCCAGGCGGCCTTCGCGCTGGACTGTGCGGCCCAGCAGCTCGATATGGCTACCGGCAGATTTATCGCCGGTAATCAAACCGCTTAAATGACGTAAAAGGGTGGATTTGCCGGAACCCGACGGCCCAAGCAGAGCCACCATTTCACCGTGATGAATGTTCAAATCAACCGCGTGCAGCGCCTGATGCTGATTGAAGGTTTTGGCGAGCTTCTCGACACGGATAATCGTTTGCATGATGCAGCCTCCCTAAAAAAGTGGCTCCATCGTGGCGGATTATTGTGATGATTTTGTTAACTAAAAGTGACTAACGGATGAAGAGTTAACGAGATTTCGATGACAGTGCGGGAGGGCGGCCCTCCCGGCGGGTTAGTGCGTTGGTTGTTGTTTGACGACATTAATCATCCACGGTACGCCAAATTTATCGGTGACTTTGCCGAAGCCATGCGCCCAGAAAGTTTCCTGCCAGGCCATTTCGATTTTTCCGTTAGCAGCAAGGTTATCAAACCAGCGTTTTCCTTCTTCGACCTGTTGCGAATCGAGTACCAGTGTAAAACCGGAGTAGCTGGCTTTTCCTGACGGTATGGCATCGCTCATCATGATATCGCTTCCGGCAATACGCACGTTAGCATGGGCGATAGCGGTATCGGGAAATTGCATACCGGAAGGGCAGTTCTCGGCGCTGTCCTGCGCTGATTTCGGCATTTCGCCGAAGCTGATTTTATAAAGCAGTTCCGCGCCCAACGTGCGTTGATAATAGGCAATCGCATCGGAACAGTTACCAGCAAAAGAGAGGTAGGGACTTAACGGCATGATGGTGACCTCAGTTAAGAGAAGCCAGTTAAGTGTAGTTCGAAAATTATACAGATGAGCGGGGGCTGATAAGACTCGGTAAGCGTCGCATTAGGCACCGTTGCCGGATGGTGCGAGAATTTGTAGGCCTGATAAGACGCGCGAGCGTCGCATCAGGCAGTCGGCACCGTAGCCGGATGCGGCGCGAGCGCCTTATCCGGCCTACCGATCATGTGCCAATATTACATTGAGCAATACAATCAGTTCTTTTTCACAAACTCAGATTTCAGTTTCATCGGACCAAAACCGTCGATTTTGCAATCGATGTTGTGGTCGCCTTCAACCAGGCGAATGTTTTTCACTTTGGTACCGATCTTCAGCATCGAAGAGCTACCTTTCACCTTCAGATCTTTAATGATGGTAACGCTGTCGCCATCAGCCAGAAGATTGCCGTTTGCATCTTTAACGATCAGTTCATCGCTTTCCTGTGCAGGTTCTGCGTCGTTCCATTCGTAGGCACATTCCGGGCAGATGTACATGCCGTTATCTTCGTAGGTGTATTCGGAGTTGCATTTTGGGCAGTGTGGTAATGACATGTGGATTTCCTCAAAAGTCAGCAGGGCAAAAGCGCCAAAAAACGGCAGATTGCCGAAAAAGGCCGCAATTATACACAAAATCCCTGAGTTTGTCGGGGGTACTGCTGATTTTAGACGACGATCTTTTTCATTTGAAAGGAAACGCAAAAAGAAAATAATCTTTTTGCCTCCATTTATTATTTAAGATAAGGTTAATGCTCTACTTGTTCTTTTTTTAATTCAAATGATATTTTTATCTTTCTGACGTTTTAAACGTATCGGAAGACGTTATTTATTCTAATAAAAAACAACACTCTAAATATAAAATTATTTCTTGCAGTAATTATAAAAGCCGAAAACAGAACTCAAAAACAATCTGGCTAAATAAAAGTAATAAAATTTGCTTTAAGGAAAAATTTTCTATGTACACACAGACCCTGTATGAGTTAAGTCAGGAGGCTGAACGCCTGTTACAGCTTTCTCGCCAACAGTTGCAGTTACTGGAAAAAATGCCTCTCTCTGTACCCGGAGACGATGCGCCACAACTGGCTTTACCCTGGAGTCAGCCTAATATCGCCGAACGTCACGCGATGCTGAATAATGAGTTGCGTAAAATTTCCCGACTGGAAATGGTGCTGGCGATTGTCGGTACTATGAAAGCAGGGAAATCAACCACCATTAATGCCATTGTTGGTACGGAGGTTCTGCCTAATCGCAATCGCCCAATGACTGCGCTGCCGACGCTTATTCGCCATACGCCCGGGCAAAAAGAACCGGTACTGCATTTTTCACATGTCGCGCCAATCGACTGTTTAATTCAACAATTACAACAGCGCCTGCGTGACTGCGATATTAAGCATCTGACCGATGTGCTGGAAATAGATAAAGATATGCGTGCGCTTATGCAGCGGATCGAAAATGGCGTCGCTTTCGAAAAATATTATCTGGGTGCCCAGCCTATTTTTCATTGTCTGAAAAGTTTGAATGATTTGGTGCGACTGGCGAAGGCGCTGGACGTCGATTTTCCTTTTTCTGCTTACGCCGCCATTGAGCATATTCCCGTGATTGAAGTGGAGTTTGTCCATCTGGCGGGGCTGGAGAGTTATCCCGGTCAGTTGACGTTACTGGATACCCCTGGGCCAAATGAAGCCGGGCAACCGCATCTGCAAAAAATGCTTAACCAGCAGCTGGCTCGCGCCTCGGCGGTACTGGCGGTGCTGGATTATACGCAACTGAAATCGATCTCCGATGAAGAGGTCCGTGAGGCGATTTTGGCGGTGGGGCAATCGGTGCCGCTGTATGTGCTGGTCAATAAGTTCGATCAACAGGATCGTAACAGTGACGACGCCGACCAGGTGCGGGCACTGATTTCCGGGACGCTGATGAAAGGCTGTATTACGCCACAGCAGATATTTCCAGTGTCGTCGATGTGGGGCTACCTGGCGAATCGGGCGCGTAATGAGTTAGCCAACAACGGTAAGTTACCCGCGCCAGAGCAACAACGCTGGGTGGAGGATTTTGCCCATGCCGCGCTCGGCAGGCGCTGGCGTCATGCCGACCTGGCGGACCTCGAACATATTCGTCATGCTGCCGATCAGTTGTGGGAAGATTCGCTGTTCGCCCAGCCAATTCAGGCGTTGCTTCATGCCGCTTACGCTAACGCCTCGTTGTATGCTCTGCGATCTGCCGCGCATAAACTGTTGAATTACGCGCAGCAGGCGCGGGAATACCTGGATTTTCGTGCGCACGGGTTAAACGTCGCTTGTGAACAATTGCGGCAAAATATCCACCAGATCGAAGAAAGTTTGCAGCTATTTCAACTCAATCAGGCTCAGGTGAGCGGCGAGATTAAACATGAAATCGAGCTGGCCCTGACCTCCGCCAACCTCTTTCTGCGTCAACAGCAAGATGCGGTGAATGCCCAGTTAGCCGCGTTGTTTCAGGATGATTCGGGGTCATTAAGCGAGATTCGTACCTGCTGTGAGACACTGTTACAGACGGCGCAGAACACCATCAGTCGCGACTTTACGCTGCGTTTTGCCGAGCTTGAATCCACTCTTTGCCGGGTGTTAACCGATGTTATTCGGCCCATTGAGCAACAAGTCAAAATGGAATTGAGCGAGTCAGGGTTTCGTCCTGGGTTTCATTTTCCTGTTTTTCACGGCGCAGTTCCCCACTTCAACACTCGCCAGCTGTTCAGTGAAGTCATTTCGCGCCAGGACGCAATGGACGAGCAGAGCACGCGTTTAGGCGTTGTGCGTGAGACTTTTTCGCGCTGGTTGAATCAGCCCGACTGGGGACGGGGAAATGAGAAATCCCCGATAGAGACGGTTGATTACAGTGCGTTGCAACGAGCATTAAGCGCAGAAGTCGATCTTTATTGCCAACAAATGGCTAAAGTTCTGGCAGAGCAGGTCGATGAATCTGTTACGGCAGGCATGAATACTTTTTTCGCTGAGTTCGCTTCATGTTTGACGGAATTACAGACGCGTTTACGCGAAAGTCTGGCTCTGCGTCAACAAAATGAATCGGTGGTCAGGCTGATGCAGCAGCAATTGCAGCAGACTGTGATGACTCATGGCTGGATTTACACCGACGCTCAGCTGTTACGCGATGATATTCAAACACTTTTCACGGCAGAACGATATTGACCAAGACGTTACTGGACGGCCCCGGTCGCGTGCTGGAGTCGATTCATTCCCGCTTTTTAGTGGATCTGGCGCAGGGCGATGATGCCCGCCATCCACAAGCCCATCAGCAGCAGTTTCGTGAACGACTGATGCAGGAACTTCTTGCGCGCGTGCAGCTTCAGGCATGGACGAACGGCGGCATGTTAAATGCGCCGCTTAGCCTGCGTCTGACATTGGTGGAAAAACTGGCGTCGATGCTGGATCCCGGTCATCTGGCGCTGACGCAGATCGCGCAGCATCTGGCGCTGCTGCAAAAAATGGATCACCGCCAGCACTCTGCTTTCCCGGAGCTTCCGCAGCAAATTGCCGCCTTGTATGAGTTGTTTTCAGCCCGTTGTCGCTGGAAGGAAAAGGCGTTAACGCAACGAGGATTACTGGTACAGGCCGGTGATCAGAGTGAGCAAATTTTTACCCGCTGGCGTGCTGGGGCGTATAACGCCTGGTCGTTGCCTGGGCGCTGTTTTATCGTTCTGGAGGAGTTGCGCTGGGGGGCATTTGGCGATGCCTGCCGTCTGGGAAGCCCGCAAGCGGTGGCGTTGTTGCTGGGTGATTTGCGCGAGAAAGCGACACAACATCTGGCAGAGAGTATCAATGCGGCACCGACCACGCGTCACTATTACCATCAGTGGTTTGCCTCTTCGACCGTTCCGACGGGAGGGGAACATGCTGATTTTTTAAGTTGGCTGGGAAAGTGGACCACGGCAGATAAACAACCCGTTTGCTGGTCAGTGACCCAACGCTGGCAAACTGTCGCGCTGGGGATGCCACGACTCTGTTCAGCGCAGCGTTTGGTGGGGGCAATGGTCGAGGAAATCTTCTCTGTAAATTTGGCGTAAATAATCAGTTACATCAATGAGTCCTAAACGAAATCCATGTGTGAAGTTGATCACAAATTTAAACACTGGTAGGGTAAAAAGGTCATTAACTGCCCAATTCAGGCGTCAACTGGTTTGATTGTACATTCCTTAACCGGAGGGTGTAAGCAAACCCGCTACGCTTGTTACAGAGATTGCATCCTGCAATTCCCGCTCCCCTTTTGCGGCCGTCGCGCTGATTTTTCTGGCGTTTGCGGAAATGGGCCAACTCTGCGAGGAAAGCTATGCTGAAAAGGAAAAAAGTAAAACCGATTACCCTTCGTGATGTCACTATTATTGATGACGGTAAACTGCGTAAAGCCATTACCGCAGCATCACTGGGTAATGCAATGGAATGGTTCGATTTTGGTGTTTATGGTTTTGTTGCTTACGCATTAGGTAAAGTTTTTTTCCCGGGGGCTGACCCCAGCGTGCAGATGGTTGCTGCACTTGCCACTTTCTCCGTTCCCTTTCTGATTCGACCGCTTGGCGGACTATTCTTTGGTATGTTGGGCGATAAATATGGTCGCCAGAAGATCCTCGCTATCACTATTGTGATTATGTCGATCAGTACGTTCTGTATTGGCTTAATACCGTCCTACGACACGATTGGTATTTGGGCACCGATTCTGCTGTTGATCTGTAAGATGGCACAAGGTTTCTCGGTCGGCGGTGAATATACCGGGGCGTCGATATTTGTTGCGGAATACTCCCCTGACCGTAAACGTGGCTTTATGGGCAGCTGGCTGGACTTCGGTTCTATTGCCGGGTTTGTGCTGGGTGCGGGCGTGGTGGTGTTAATTTCGACCATTGTCGGCGAAGCGAACTTCCTCGACTGGGGCTGGCGTATTCCGTTCTTTATTGCTCTGCCGTTAGGGATTATCGGGCTTTACCTGCGCCATGCGCTGGAAGAAACTCCGGCGTTCCAGCAGCATGTTGATAAACTGGAACAGGGCGACCGCGAAGGTTTGCAAGATGGCCCGAAAGTCTCGTTTAAAGAGATTGCCACTAAATACTGGCGCAGCCTGTTGACATGTATTGGTCTGGTAATTGCCACCAACGTGACTTACTACATGTTGCTGACCTATATGCCGAGTTATTTGTCGCATAACCTGCATTACTCCGAAGACCACGGGGTGCTGATTATTATCGCCATTATGATCGGTATGCTGTTTGTCCAGCCGGTGATGGGCTTGCTGAGTGACCGTTTTGGCCGTCGTCCGTTTGTGCTACTTGGTAGTGTTGCACTGTTTGTGTTGGCGATCCCGGCGTTTATTCTGATTAACAGTAACGTCATTGGCCTGATTTTTGCCGGGTTACTAATGCTGGCGGTGATCCTTAACTGCTTTACGGGCGTTATGGCTTCTACCTTGCCAGCGATGTTCCCGACGCATATCCGTTACAGCGCGCTGGCGGCGGCATTTAATATTTCGGTGCTGGTTGCCGGTCTGACGCCAACGTTGGCGGCCTGGCTGGTCGAAAGCTCGCAGAATCTGATGATGCCTGCCTATTACCTGATGGTAGTGGCGGTGGTTGGTTTAATCACCGGCGTAACCATGAAAGAGACGGCGAATCGTCCGTTGAAAGGTGCGACACCGGCGGCGTCAGATATACAGGAAGCGAAGGAAATTCTCGTCGAGCATTACGATAATATCGAGCAGAAAATCGATGATATTGACCACGAGATTGCCGATTTGCAGGCGAAACGTACCCGCCTGGTGCAGCAGCATCCGCGAATTGATGAATAAGCTGAAACGGATGGCCTGATGTGATGCTGTCTTATCAGGCCAATTGAACTCTTAAGGTTCACTTAATCTCTGACGCGCATACTCTCCTCCAGGTTAACGGAGGAGAGTGCAATGAAAAACCGTGTTTATGAAAGTTTAACTACCGTGTTCAGCGTGCTGGTGGTCAGCAGCTTTCTTTATATCTGGTTTGCCACGTACTGATCTTTTTTCAGCCGTATCCAGGCCCGTGTGCCAGAAGTCTCTTGCCGGTTTTGCAGGAAAAACTGCCCGTGATGCAACTGTGTAATGCGGCTGACAATACTTAACCCCAGACCAATCCCGCCATAACGGCTGTCCATACGTACAAACGCTTTACTCAACTCCCCGCATTTACTCTCATCAATACCCGGTCCTTCATCTTCAACGGCCATGACCGCTCCGCCATCTTCTTGCAGCTTAATCATAATGTTGCTGCCTTGCGGGCTGTAACGATGGGCATTTTCTACCAGGTTTCGCAATAACATCCGCAGCAGGGTTGCATCACCCTGAACGGTGATGTCGGCGGCGCTCTCTGGCAATAGCAGGGTTTGCTGGCGCTGGTCGAGCATGGTACTGAGTTCGTCATACGAGGGGAGAATGACATCTTCCAGCAGTTTTACATGTTGATAATTACCGGAAGAAAATGACTGTCCGGCACGTGCCAGTTGTAACAACTGGGAGACGCTATCCATCATCTGATCAAGCCTTGCCACTAACGGTGCTACATCAATGTGATGCGTTTTCGCCAGCAGTTCCAGATGCAAACGCACCCCTGCCAGTGGCGTTCGCAGTTCGTGCGCGACGTCAGCGGTAAACAACCTTTCGTTATCCAGCGTGTTGGTCAGGCGACTGACCAGATCGTTTAACGCTGAAACCACCGCTTCGATTTCGAGGGTGGCGCTGTGAATGGCAATGGGTGTTAAGTTGTCGGCGGTGCGTGCTACCAGCTCTTTTTGCAGCTCCGCCAGCGGGCGGGTGATGCGGCGTACCGCCTGATAGCAGATAAATAGCGTCAGGCTGACCATAAAGACGCCAGGGACAATCAGGCTGGCGACCGCCTCGCGGATCTCACGCATGATGTGGCGATCGTTGTTACGATTGTCGCGTAGCGCCTGCTCAAACAGCTGAATCTGCTCGGTACTTTCATGCCATAGCCAGAAGACGCTGATCAGCTCAAACACCAACAAAATGGCCCCGATGGTCAATATCAGCCGTTGGCGCAGCGATATTGGTCGGCGCAGAAAACGCATCAGATTCAATTAGTTTTCCTCATTCGCGACCAGCATATAGCCAAAGCCGCGCACGGTGCGGATACGGGCTTTGCCCACTTTGTCGCGCAGATTGTGGATATGCACTTCAAGAGTGTTGGTCGAGGGTTCGTTGTCCCAGTTATAGATGTCGTTGTAGAGAATTTCCCGATGCACCGGACTACCTGCTTTAAGCATTAACCGTGATAGCAGAGCATATTCTTTGGGCGTCAGGATCAACTCTTCACCGTCCATCCATACCTGACGGCGACCCATATTCAGCGTCAGATTGCCAACAATCAACTCACTTTCGCCCTGATTATTATGGCGTCGTAGCAGGGCGCGGATACGGGCATGTAACTCTTCCAGCGCAAAAGGCTTTACCAGGTAGTCATCGGCACCGACATCCAGCCCGGCGATTTTGTCGGTAAGGGTATCGCGGGCGGTGAGAATTAACACCGGCAGGGTGTATTTTTTCTGCCGGATTCGGGCGAGAAAATGCAGCCCATCTTCGTCGGGTAAGCCTAAATCCAGTACCACCAGGCTGTAATGACCGGTCTCAAGGCTTTGTTCCGCCATCCGCGCGGTTGTCACGCCATCGCACGCGTAGCCTTCGGTTTGCGCCGCCAGAATCAATCCCTGCAATAACAGCGTATCGTCTTCAACAATCAGAATTTTCATTCACTCACTCTCCTGCAAGTTTGCAGAATATCATCCGCAGCCTGGTAATACTTCGTCTCAACGCCAGTTAATCCCAATAGCGTGGAGAATAAATTGTCTTGTGAATAGTGTTGCGTTTGCGCCTGTTTCTGTAGGCAACTTTGGTCAACCTGATACCGTTTTTGATAATCCTCAGACAGCCACAGCAGCATCGGCACCTGTTTTTGGCTATCTGGGGCGATGGCATAAGGCAAACCGTGCAGATAGATGCCATTTTCACCTAACGATTCACCGTGGTCAGAAAGATAAACCAGGCTGGTGGTAAATTTATCCTGATGTTCTTTCAGTAGATTAATTGCTTTATCAACAATATAGTCGACGTAGACCAGCGTATTGTCGTAAGTGTTTACCAGTTGCTCTTGGGTACAGGTCTGGATCTCGTTGGTGTCGCAGGTAGGGGTAAATTTCCTGAACTGTGGCGGATAGCGATTGTAATAGGTCGGGCCGTGACTGCCGATGGTGTGTAAGACAATTACGCCATCACCTTGCAGGTTATTGATGTACTCTTCCAGCCCGTGGAAAAGCACTTCGTCATAACATTCGCCGTTGATACACTGACCAGGCAGGTTCAGCGCAGTGACGTTCTGGTGAGGCACGCGATCGCAGGCACCTTTGCAGCCACCATCGTTGTCATTCCACAGCACGTTTATGCCCGCCCGCTGAATGATATCCAGCACGCCTTCCTGATGTTGTGCCAGTTCTTCTTTGTAATGCTCACGCGGCATATCCGAGAACATGCATGGTACTGAAACTGCCGTTGCCGTGCCGCAAGACGCAGTATTGGGGAAATAGACCACGTTATCTTTCGCCAGCCGCGGGTTAGTTTCACGCGGGTAGCCGTTGAGGGAGAAGTTCTCCGCCCGCGAGGTTTCGCCGACAATCAAAATGGTCAAATTTTTACGTTTCTCGTTCTGCATTAACGGGTTGCGGTGCGCGTCTTCACCAATTCGCACCAGCGGCAGATTTGCCAGTCGCTGATGGGAGTACCATGACCAGCTGGCAACAATGCTGTTAGAGGGGCTTAAGGACTTCACCAGCTCTTTGTTGTTACGAAACAGCGAGGCGTAGTCTTTATAAAACAGTGCGGCGACCAGCAAAATCAGCAGTACAGAAACCAGAATATTGGCACCACGGAAAAGAACACTGCGCAGACGCGAGGTGGCAGGTTTGATTTTAATCCAGCAGGCAATCAGCGCAGCAAGCACGCCGCTGAATCCCAGCGTAAATAACATTTGCGGTGTCATCAGCGCATAACTTTCTGCTGGGGTGGTATCAATAATATTGGCAATCATCGAGCGGTCGATGACGATGCCGTAAGTCATTATGAAATATTGTGCTGCCGCGCCAACCAGAATAAACAGGCAGGCCAGCGGTCGATTAAGCCATAAGAAAGAGCTTAGTGTCAGGACAATATTAATCACGCTGAAAGCGACGACCGGCATCGACAAGAAAACCAGTACGTTATGCAGCGAGTCCAGCGGCAGCGCCTGCAACACCTGTTTAAAAAAGGCAATATTCAGGCAGATAGAGATATAAAAAGCGGCCAACAATAGCCAGGCGAGTAAATTCAAAGAGGGTCTTTTTAGTAGGCGCTTCAACATCACGGTGTTTCCATCGAACAAAGTGCGCATATGCTCGCAAAGCAAAATTAAGCCAACCTTAAGTTCTTAAGGTTGGCTTGTATGTTTGCTGGATTAAGGGGAATTAATCTTTGCTTATTGGTGCATCTAAGGGATACGGGTTTTTATGCAGCCGGTTGTAATTCAGCGCATACATGGCGGTGATGACCATCAGGGTGACAAATGACCACATAACCTCTTTCGCGCCGGACCCTACTACGGCCCAGATGCAGTAGAGGAAGGCAATGGTAGTAACAGCCAGATATGCCGGGCGTGCTTTACCAAAGTGGCCGTGGCCGAGCAGCAGTAACGCCGCACAGGTGTAAAGATATGGCACCAGTGTAAAGATGACCGACACGGAAGAAACCAGACCGAATTCTTTGGTCGCGTTTGGCGAAATGCTGCTGAGCTGGAAGATGGTCATCAAAATTCCGACGATAATCAGCCCCGCCACTGGCGTACCCGCTTTGTTTACACGAGCAAAAATCGGTGGGAACAGCCCGTCATCGGCAGCGGCTTTCGCCGTTTGACCCGCCAGCAATGTCCAGCCGCCCAGTGAACCTAAGCAACCCGCAGCTGCGCAGAAAGAAACAATGGCCCCGGCGGTGTCACCCAGCGCCATCCGTGCGGCATCACCGAATGGCGAAGCAGAAACGCGCAGTGCGGCATTAGGGATCATCCCCATAATCGCGGTGGTAGAAAGTACATAGCAAACGGCGGCAATCAATACCCCACCAATGGTGGCGATAGGGACGTTGCGTTTCGGGTTTTTCACCACACCTGCGGCAACGGAGGCACTTTCCACACCGATGAACGACCACAGCGTAACGTTAAGGGTACTTTGAATCGCGCCGAAGGTGCCCAGGCCGCTGACGTTCCATGCCGCCATATAGGTTTCACCACGGAACCAGAACCAGCCAAATACGGCAATCCCGACGATGGGGATCAGCGCCAGCACGGTGGCAACGGCCTGCACGCGGGTGATCATTTTCGGACCGACAATGTTCAGCAGGACGAAGATCCACAGCACCACGACGCAGGTGATGGTTAATACCAGTGGATCTTTCAGAATCGGGAAGAAGTAACTTAAATATCCAACGCCAATGACCACCATGGCGATATTGCCGATCCAGCAGGCCAGCCAGTAGAGGACGTTAGTTTGATAACCGAGAAACGGGCCAAAGCAGCGGCGGGCGTAAGCGTAAGAACCACCAGGGCTTGGGTCGAGGAACGACATTTTGGCGTATACCATCGAGAGCCCCAGCGCACCGATAATCGTCACCAACCATCCATAAATGGCAATCCCGCCAGTGGAGGCCAGGTTTGCAGGTAACAGAAAAACACCTGACCCCATAATATTCCCCGACACCATCAGGGTGACGGGGATTAAGCCCACTTTGTGAGCATCAGCATCCGAAGACATAATTAAACTCCTGCGAAGGCGAGCTTCGTGACAATAAATTACGTCATATCATACGCCTGCATTCGATAGTTGAATTATTATCGACCGGGTTATCGCTGATGCCGTTATTAATATAGCTCTTCGTTAAGGTTAAAAATCAGGCGACAGTGCGTTCTCTGTGCTGACTAACATAATGCAGAGGCGTCATACCGTAGAAGTCTTTAAAGACAGAAATAAAGTACGACGTACTGTTGTAGCCACACGACTGTGAGACCTGAGAGATATTTTTACCGTCCATCATTAATTCATTGACGGCATAACGCATGCGGCAGGTGGTGATTATTTGGCTATAACTGGTGTTTTCGCTTTTCAGCTTTTTCTTTAACAGACTTGGGCTAAGACATAAACAACTGGCTACCATACTAAGATTCCAGTCTTTGTGGATATCGCTTTCAATAATTTGATAAACGCTGTCACTTACACAATTACGTAACATATACATCATTAAAGAAAGGAATTTTTTACTGTCGAGAAAACGGGATAGCACAGTGAATAATAATGCACGTGTTCGTTCCTTTTCTGACTCAGTTTCAGCGGGCATCATGCTATGTTGCGCGGCAACGCGAAAGACGTCTGGCGTCAGGCATGGCAGGGTGAGGATGGGCGTAGCGCTACGTTGCCATACTGGTATTTGCGAGAGATCTTTATTCAGAAACCGGAGGTAATCTTTGATGATGTCGTGACTAATATGAGCAACCAAAGTGTTATTAAGAGAGGAGACGTCGATAATATTATTTTCACAATTTAATAACGCCATATGGTTAGCTTTAAGGCTAATAGGTTCTTTCCCATTCACCCTTATCCAGACATCTTTTTCAGTCAATAAAACAATACAAGGTTGGTCGCTGCAAATCCTCATACATGTACTCCTGAGTGCGAATAAAAGACCAGTTCTCGCTAAAGCAAAGCGATACCGGGAAATGGTTATATAATTGTATGATGAATATAAACATGCATAAAAATAACGAGTTTTACTAATATTACAAATTTTTATAGTAATTTCTCATGTACATATTTTTTTACAGGATAAATAACAGGCGAAAAAAAGCGCGGGGTGGGACCGCGCAAAAAGTATGACATTTTTGTTTGCAGCAATTTTTATGAAAACGTTGCCATACTAAAAAGGCCTCAAGCCAGGCGGCGTAATGTTATTTAACAATTACGCCTTCAGCGGAATAGTGGTTACGCTTTCACACACATGACGTGGTAAATACCGTCAATAATTTCAGTCCCTTCAGTTTCGTGTTCAAATCCAGGGAAATGATGGTCCCAGGATTGCAGGGAGCGTAAATAACTTACCTGTGGACTGTTTTTATCGCCGAAGTTTTCACCAGACAGTAGCATCGGGATTCCTGGCGGATACGGGATAACTGAGTTTGCCGCGATGCGTCCAGGCAGATTTTCAATGGATACCAGTTCGACATTGTTATCGACAATTGCGTTGTACGCTTCACGCGGGGTGATTTCCGCCACCGGCAGGCCGGAATAGGCTTCGTTCAACCGTGCGCCAGGGTTATTTTCTTTTAGCCAGGCAAACATGGTGTCACCCAGATCGTGAATCCCCATATTCGCGTAAGTGTCAGGATATTGTTCAACAAGTTCCGGCATGACCTGCGCCAGCGGTGTGTTGGCGTCGTAGTGGCGTTTGAAGGAGCAAAGGGTGTTAACCAGAGTTCCCCATTTCCCACGGGTTACGCCCATAGAGAACAGGAACATAATTTGGAAGTCAGTGGTGCGGGTAGGCACAATGCCGTGGCGACCAAGCCAGGCAGTGACCAGCGCCGCCGGAACACCGGTTTCTTCCAGTTCACCATCTTCACCCATTCCCGGTGCGAGAATGCTGACTTTAATTGGGTCGAGCATACTCCAGTTATCCGGAATATCTTTGAAGCCGTGCCAGCTTTCGCCCGGATGCATTACCCAGCAGTCCTGAACGGTGGTCAGCAGTTTGGTTGGCGCGTCAGCAAAGTCGTAGGTTTTGCCGGTTTGTGGATCGGTGACCACTTCTTTGTTCCACGGTTTGAAGAACCATCTACCGTCATGGGTGAACTCTTTATACAGCCGTGCCATCGCTTGACGGAAATCAACCGCTTCGTCGATCACTTCCTGGGTCAGTGACAGGCCACTGTTGCCGTCCATCATCGACACCGCCACGTCGTTAGATGCACAGATGGCATACAGCGGGGAGGTGGTGGCATGCATCATGTATGCCTGGTTGAAGCGGGAGAAGTTAATCGCCCCACGACCTTCACGCACATGAATGTAAGAGGCCTGTGACAGCGCATTCAGCAGTTTGTGGGTTGAGTGGGTGGCGAAAACGGTAGGACCGTTGTGATCGCCAGGTTCACCGCGCATGGCATAGTGATCGGCATAGATCGGGTTGAAACGTGCATAGCCGTACCAGGCTTCGTCAAAGTGCAGACGATCGGAAGTTTTTTCCAGCAGATCCTGCGCTTCTTTAGCGTTATAACACACGCCGTCATAGGTGCAGTTGGTTACCACGCAGTAAGACGGTTTTTGCCCGGCTTTGTCTTTGGTCAGCGGGCTTTCACTGATTTTCTTCTGCAAGGTTTCAGGTTGCATTTCCTGCGGATAGATTGGCCCGATAATGCCGTAGCGGTTGCGGCTTGGCACCATGTAGACCGGTTTCGCGCCCGTCAGCATCAAGCCTTGTTCGATGGATTTATGGCAGTTACGGTCAACGACCACTACATCGTTATCGGTCATGCAAGCCTGCATGATGGTACGGTTAGAGCCGGAAGTACCGACGACTACCGACCAGGAGCGATCGGCACCAAATACGCGTGCGGCATATTTTTCGCTTTCGCCAAATGCGCCAGTATGGTCAAGCAAAGAACCGAGGGAAGTCCGTTCGATGCCCATGTCGGTGCGGAACAGATTTTCACCATAGTAGTCATGGTAGAAACGTCCGGCGGGTGTTTTGGTAAAGCCAACGCCGCCCTGGTGGCCTGGCGCTGCCCAGGAATATTCATGGATGTCGCTATATTTCATCAGCGCGCTGAACAGTGGCGGCAACAGCTGCTGGCGGTAGCGGGTCATTGCGGCAACGGCGCGTCCGGCGATAAAGTCGGCGGTATCTTCCAGAATCCAGGCGAATTCATCGACAAGCTCCAGCAGATCTCGGTCCATTGCGGCGAGGGCTTTTTCCCGATCGCCCAACAGGAAGACCGGCACGTTTTGTTGGCGCTCATGAAGCTTACCGATCAATTGTCTGACGTTTTGATGTTCGTCCGGATGTTCCATTTGATAGCTGAACATCAGGCAGTCAATGGCTTCGTTTGAAGAGAGAATGGCAAAGCCATCATCAAAGGAGGTGGATTTAATCACGGTAACATTTTGCTGGCTTAAAGCATCTGCCAGACGCTCAACGGCGTTACCGACCCAGGTGTCCTGATGGAGAAACTCGCTTTCAACAATTAATACTTTCATCATTGCTTACCCGGTTATGAAGGAATCTTCGTTGCGGGCAAGTATCTTCCGGCCTTTTCGGGCTGTAAAGCGCATGAAAAACAAACATTTTTTAAATATTCATTTTTATAAACAATATGTTATGTGATTATTTTGATTTATTTTCACTGCTTATTATCGACGGCTAAACTATTTTTTTGGCTGATACTGATATCGTCTTTAGCCGGGAAACGTCTGGCGGCGCTGTTGGCTAAGTTTGCGGTATTGTTGCGGTGACATGCCGACATATTTGCCGAACGTGCTGTAAAAACGGCTACTCGAACGAAAGCCTGCCGTCAGGGCAATATCGAGAATACTTTTATCGGTATCGCTCAGTAACGCACGAACGTGGTTGATGCGCATCGCAGTAATGTACTGTTTCATCGTCAATTGCATGACCCGCTGGAATATCCCCATTGCATAGTTGGCGTTAAGTTTGACGTGCTCAGCCACATCGTTGATGGTCAGCGCCTGATCATAGTTTTCGGCAATAAAGCCCAGCATCTGGCTGACATAAAATTGCGCATGGCGCGAGACGCTGTTTTTGTGTGTGCGCGAGGTTTTATTGACCAGAATCGGTTCCCAGCCAGAGAGGCTAAATCGCTTGAGCATCAGGCCAATTTCATCAATGGCGAGCTGGCGAATTTGCTCGTTCGGACTGTTCAATTCCTGCTGCCAGCGGCGCACTTCAAACGGGCTAAGTTGCTGTGTCGCCAGTGATTTGATCACCATGCCGTGAGTGACGTGGTTAATCAGGTCTTTATCCAGCGGCCAGGAGAGAAACAGATGCATCGGCAGATTAAAAATCGCCATGCTCTGACAGGTTCCGGTATCTGTTAGTTGGTGCGGTGTACAGGCCCAGAACAGCGTGATATGTCCCTGATTGATACTCACTTTTTCATTGTTGATCAGGTATTCCACATCGCCATCGAAAGGCACATTCACTTCGACCTGACCATGCCAGTGGCTGGTGGGCATGATATGCGGTGCGCGAAACTCAATCTCCATCCGCTGGTACTCCGAATACAGCGACAGCGGGCTGCGGGTCTGTTTTTCGTCGCTGCTGCACATAAAAGTATCTGTATTCATGGATGACTCTCTTTCCTGGAATATCAGAATTATGGCAGGAGTGAGGGAGGATGACTGCGAGTGGGAGCACGGTTTTCGCCCTCTTGCCAGAGGGGCGAAGGGATCATCCGAGTACCATGAGGCCGAAAACTCTTCTTTTCAGGTAATTTATTCCCATAAACTCAGATTTACTGATACTTCACGCAGGATCTGAGTTTATGGGAATGCTCAACCTGGAAGCCGGAGGTTTTCTGCAGATTCGCCTGCCATGATGAAGTTATTCAAGCAAGCCAGGAGATCTGCATGATGTCTGCACCCAAAATTACATTTATCGGCGCTGGTTCGACGATTTTCGTTAAAAATATTCTTGGTGATGTGTTCCATCGCGAGGCGCTGAAAACGGCGCATATTGCCCTGATGGACATTGATCCCACCCGCTTGGAAGAGTCGCATATTGTGGTGCGCAAGTTGATGGATTCAGCAGGGGCCAGCGGCAAAATCACCTGCCACACCCAACAGAAAGAAGCCTTACAGGATGCCGATTTTGTCGTGGTGGCATTTCAGATTGGCGGTTATGAACCTTGCACGGTGACTGATTTTGAGGTCTGTAAGCGCCACGGTCTGGAACAAACCATTGCCGATACACTGGGGCCGGGCGGTATTATGCGCGCGCTACGTACCATTCCTCACCTGTGGCAAATTTGCGAGGACATGACGGAAGTCTGCCCCGATGCCACCATGCTCAACTATGTTAACCCAATGGCGATGAATACCTGGGCGATGTATGCCCGTTATCCGCATATCAAACAGGTAGGGCTGTGCCATTCGGTGCAGGGAACGGCGGAAGAGCTGGCGCGTGACCTCAATATCGACCCGGCTACGCTGCGTTACCGTTGTGCGGGTATCAACCATATGGCGTTTTACCTGGAACTGGAGCGCAAAACCGCCGACGGCAGTTACGTGAATCTCTACCCGGAACTGCTGGCGGCTTATGAGGCAGGGCAGGCACCGAAGCCAAATATTCATGGTAATACTCGCTGCCAGAATATTGTGCGTTACGAAATGTTCAAAAAGCTGGGCTACTTCGTCACTGAATCGTCAGAACATTTTGCTGAGTACACACCGTGGTTTATTAAGCCAGGTCGTGAGGATTTGATTGAGCGTTATAAAGTACCGCTGGATGAGTACCCGAAACGCTGCGTCGAGCAGCTGGCGAACTGGCATAAAGAGCTGGAGGAGTATAAGAACGCCTCCCGGATTGATATTAAACCGTCACGGGAATATGCCAGCACAATCATGAACGCTATCTGGACTGGCGAGCCGAGTGTGATTTACGGCAACGTCCGTAACGATGGATTGATTGATAACCTGCCACAAGGATGTTGTGTGGAAGTGGCCTGTTTAGTTGATGCTAATGGCATTCAGCCGACCAAAGTCGGTACGCTACCTTCGCATCTGGCCGCCCTGATGCAAACCAATATCAACGTACAGACGCTGCTGACGGAAGCCATTCTCACAGAAAATCGCGACCGTGTTTACCACGCCGCGATGATGGACCCGCATACTGCCGCCGTGCTGGGCATTGACGAAATATATGCTCTTGTTGACGACCTGATTGCCGCCCACGGCGACTGGCTGCCAGGCTGGTTGCACCGTTAAGAGGTAATCGCTTCCGGCGCTCTGGTGATTAAGCCATAGCGCCGTAGCTGGCGGCAATGAAAGCGAGCAAGGAATATCACCGTCGTTAATGCGCCAAGCAGCGCGCAGAACATATCGGATTGTGTGTCCCATTGGTCGCCCTGGGTACCGAGAAAATCATCCGCTCCCTGACCCATTGCCAGCGCTGCCCACCACTCGATTAATTCATACATCGCGCTTATCGCCAGCGCCACGCAGCAGACCAGGAACGCCACCATTTTACGTCCGCGCACGTACATCCCGCGAACGAGAATTTCTCGTGCCACCAGTGCAGGCACCAGCCCCTGGAAAAAGTGCCCCAGCTTGTCATACGGATTACGACTCAACCCCAGCCATTCCTGCACCTCAAAACCAACGGGGACTTTCGCGTAGGTGTATTGTCCGCCGACCATCAGGATGATGGCGTGAAAGAAAATGAGCGTATAGAGCAGCGGCGTTAACGGATAACGTCTGGCGGTGGCAAGCAGTAGCGGCACGACAATAATCACCGGTGTCACTTCCATCAGCCAGGTGAGTTTGTCATTGGCCGAAATGCCGGTATAAATCAGGATTAACGTTAGCGCCAGTGCGCCGGTGTTAAGAATTAACGGCTTGAGTGTGCGGGTCATGGTGAGTTCGCAAGTCAGGGAAAATACTGACTATTCACCAGCAAGCGTGAAATTACAATCGCAAAAGAGGTGGCCCAGGGGGATCACCTGGCAGCATGCTGCCAGGCGCTGGGCCGAAGAGGTTACTTAGTGCAGTTCGCGCACTGTTTGTTGACGATTTGCTGGAAGAAGTCGTTGCCTTTGTCATCGACCAGGATAAACGCCGGGAAATCTTCTACTTCGATTTTCCAGATAGCTTCCATACCCAGCTCCGGATAAGCGACGCATTCCAGATGCTTGATGCTCTGCTGCGCCAGTACCGCCGCCGGGCCGCCGATACTACCGAGGTAGAAGCCGCCGTGTTTATGACACGCGTCGGTAACCTGCTGACTGCGGTTACCTTTCGCCAGCATGATCATGCTGCCGCCGTGGGATTGCAGCAGATCCACGTAGGAGTCCATACGACCTGCGGTGGTTGGGCCAAGTGAACCTGATGGATAACCGGCAGGCGTTTTCGCCGGACCCGCGTAGTAGATCGGGTGATCTTTGATGTACTGCGGCAGTTCTTTACCGGCGTCAATCAGCTCTTTCAGCTTGGCATGTGCAATATCGCGACCCACGATAATAGTGCCGGTGAGCGACAAGCGGGTGGATACCGGGTATTGCGAAAGCTGGGCGAGGATCTCTTTCATCGGGCGGTTAAGGTCGACTTTCACCGCTTCGCCTTCACCGGCCTGACGCAGTTCTTGTGGAATGTACTGGCCTGGATTGTGTTCCAGTTTTTCGATCCAGATACCTTCGCGGTTGATTTTCGCTTTAATGTTACGGTCAGCGGAGCAGGAGACGCCCATACCTACCGGGCAGGATGCGCCGTGACGTGGCAGACGGATCACGCGGATGTCGTGCGCGAAGTATTTACCGCCAAACTGCGCGCCAAGGCCGAGTTTCTGGGCCTCTTCCAGCAGTTCCTGTTCCAGCTGGACATCGCGGAACGCCTGACCATGTTCGTTCCCTTCGGTCGGCAGTTCATCGTAATAGTGAGCGCTTGCTAACTTGACGGTTTTCAGGTTGGTTTCCGCAGACGTACCGCCAATCACAAACGCGATATGGTACGGCGGGCAGGCTGCAGTACCGAGTGTACGCATTTTCTCGACGAGGAAGTTTTTCAGTTTGCCGGGAGTCAGCAAAGCTTTGGTTTCCTGGTAGAGATACGTTTTATTGGCAGAGCCACCGCCTTTGGCGACGCAGAGGAATTTGTATTCGTCGCCATCTACCGCGTACAGGTCGATTTGCGCAGGCAGGTTCGTGCCGGTGTTGACCTCTTTGTACATGTCCAGCGGCGCGTTTTGTGAGTAACGCAGGTTATCTTCGATATAGGTGTTATAGACACCTTTCGACAGCGCTTCTTCATCGCCGCCACCGGTCCACACGCGCTGACCTTTTTTACCGACGATGATCGCGGTGCCGGTGTCCTGGCAGGTCGGCAGCACGCCTTTGGCGGCGATTTCTGAGTTTCTTAAGAATTGCAGCGCCACGTACTTGTCGTTTTCGCTGGCTTCTGGATCTTGAAGAATAGCCGCGACCTGTTTCTGGTGTGCCGGGCGGAGCATGAAAGAAGCGTCGTGAAAGGCTTGCTGCGCCAGCAAGGTCAGGGCTTCTGGTTCCACTTTCAGGATGGTTTCGCCGTCGAAGTCGGCAACGCTAACGTAATCGGACGTGAGTAGATAGTATTCGGTATTGTCTTTCCCCATCGGGAAAGGTGCCTGGTAGATAAAGGGTTTGTTTGACATAGCTTCCAGCCTATAACTCTGTATTTGTTATTCGAAAATGGCGTGCCGCGCAGTCACGGGCGGCACGCAAAGTGCATTTATAAGAACCCGTACATCGCAGCGAAGATCCAGCCGAAGACGCACGATACGCTCACACCAATCAACCCCGGCAGAATAAAGCTGTGGTTGATGACGAAGCGACCGATGTGGGTGGTGCCGGAACGGTCAAACTGAATCGCTGCCAGGTCGCTCGGATAAGTCGGCAGGATGTAATAACCATAGCAAGCCGGTGCTGAAGCCACGATGTATGCCGGGTCAACGCCGATCGCCAGCGCGACCGGAACAATCGCCGCTAGCGCCGCGGCCTGAGAGTTTACAAACTTGGAAACCAGCAGCAGAACAATGGCATAGGCCCACGGATACTCTTTCACCATTTCACCCAGTACGCCCTGAATTTCAGACATATGCGCACCGAACATGGTTTCCGCCATCCATGCGATACCGTACACCGCCACGATGGCGATCATACCGGAACGGAAGACTTCGTTTTTTGAGATAGACGCGGGATTGGTTTTGGTCAGGATAATAATCAGCGCCCCGGTTAGCAGCATAAACATCTGAATAACCAGTACCATCGACAGCGGTTTGCCACCGAAGGATGGACGCAGGTCCGAATCAGCACCAAGAAGTGCAACTACAGCGATTGCCCCGAGGAAGATCCACATTGCTAGCCAGTTGCTTTTCGGCAGTTTTTTATCCAGCAGCGTCGCGGTATCACCGTAAACATACTCACGGTTTTCCGGTACGGAGATGAATTTCTGGAACTCTTCATCTTTATCCAGATCTTTACCGCGGAACCAGCTGAAGATACCGATCGCCAGGATACCGATTAACGTCGATGGAATGGTGATTGCCAGCAGGTCGAGGAACTCAAGATGGCGACCATCAAAGGTGACATTACCCAGCATCGCAACCAGAGATACAACCGCAACCGACACTGGGCTTGCGATAATCCCCATCTGTGCACCGATAGAACTTGCCGCCATCGGACGTTCCGGACGGATGTTGTTCTTAATAGCAACGTCGTAGATGATCGGCAGAATGGTGTAAACCACATGACCCGTACCGCAAAGAATGGTCAGCGTACAGGTCACAAACGGCGCGACAATGGAGACATATTTCGGGTTACGGCGCAGCAGCTTCTCGGCAATTTGCAGCATGACATCAAGACCGCCCGAAGCTTGCAAGGTCGCCGATGCCGCCACCACCGCAATGATAACCAGCATGACATCAACCGGTGGTTTACCTGGCTGAAGGTGGAAGACAAAGACCAGAATGACCAGGCCGATACCGCCTAATAAACCCAGCGCGATACCACCCTTTCTGGCACCATAAAACAGACATATCAGTATTATGATAAGTTGGATAGTAAATAACATGTGTAAACCCTCGCGATAATCCTATTTAAATTTTTGCTGAATAGATCACAGTCACGTTCTGTTTTGTATGAACTGTTTTCAGAGCTTGACTAAATATCCGTTTGGTCGTTACCGGCTTGAGTAAATACCTCACAGTGAATATTGGCTGATTAAAGCAGCGGCAAATTTATGCACTGTGATAAGCGGTTTTTTCAGAGAGAAATACTCTCTGGCGATGGGTTTATAGTTTGTACTACGCAGATGTTAATGTTTTGTTTGATGCTATCTTATTGATACTTATCGGTATATTTTTTGTTCTCAGGGTAGGTATCATCAGGTTTATAGATTATTCTTAACTACCCATTTGTGGGTAAAAATACACATAATGCGGGCGACATAATAGTTAATTAACTTTTGTTAGCGTTTTGAAATTAAAAACACCGTTCATCCGAAGAGATATTAATTTTCAGCGGTGAGAGAGGGGGAATTATATTTGATCTGGCACAAGTTTTACTGATGAACGATGTAACTTGTGCCAGGGGTATTTTGCATTACTGTAATAATTATTACTTACAGATAACCGTGATCGTTATTGGCAATATTGTTTAAGTAGTGAGTAATGTTCTGCCTGAATACGATAACGATAAACCGGACGACCTGTGACGCCATAATGGATACTGGTGAACAAGATGTGGCAGTTGACCAGCCAGATGAGATATTTACGGCAGGAAACACGCGAGATGTTAACCTCATTAGCCAGCTCGTCGGTTGAAAACTCATAGTCCTGATGCGCGTCAATCCACTGGCACAGCGTGCGTAACGTCTGTGGTGTTAAGCCTTTTGGCAAGCGACGAGGATCTTGCTCGTTGGAGCTGCTGCCGTGGATTAGCTGATCAAGCTCGGCCTGGTCATAATACTGATGTTTTTCCAGCGCCATTTTCTTTTGCCGCCAGCCGGTGAGCGCCTCTTCAAAGCGGGTAGCCTGGAAGGGTTTGATCAGGTAATCCACGACTCCGTAATGCAGCGAATCTTTAATGGTTGCGGCATCGGCAGCGGAAGAGATAACAATCACATCACTTTTGCAACGCGCATTATGCAGAACAGGCAGTAAATCGAGCCCGTTCTCTTTTTGCATATAGATATCTAGCAATATCAGGTCGATAGGCGTATCGCTATTGAAGATAATCTCTTTGGCTTTCTCCAGCGTCGAAGCCGTTCCACAGCATTGAAAGCCCGGGATTTGTGCCACGTATCGGCGATTCAGCTCCGCGACCATTGCGTCGTCATCGATAATTAATACATTGATCATCTGTTCGACCTCTCCCCGTCCCAGGGTATCTGGACAAAAAATTGTGTGAAAATCCCGGGTTCCGATTCCACGGCGATGCTGCCGCCGAGATTTTCTACCTGTTGTTTGACAAGTGCTAAACCGACGCCTCGCTCGCTTCCTTTTGTCGAGACACCTTTGTCAAAAATGTGATCGATTTTGTCGGGTGCGATCCCCGGTCCATCATCGTTAACTTCACAGTGCAGCCAGCCGTGACGGTAGTGCAATGTTACGCTAATTTCGCCACCGGGTTCCGGCCCTAATGCTTCCAGCGCGTTTTCTATCAGATTTCCCAACGTGGTAATCAGCGTCGCGACCTGGTCCTCACTGCCGCAGTCTGGCAGCTGGCTTTCACTGTTTAAAATCAGCGTATGGCCTAAATCGGTCGCGCGGTTAATCTTGCTGATTAAAAAACCAGCGATAACCGGAGATTTGATCTTACCCAGCAGAGAGCCAATCTCTTCCTGATAGTTATTGGCTGTTTTGAGAATGTAATCTTCCAACTGCTTATAACTCTTCAGATGCAATAATCCGAGAATCACATGCAATTTATTCATAAATTCGTGGGATCGTTCACGAAGTGCGTCAGCATAGTTGACCAGACCATCGAGTCGCTGCATCAGTTTACGTACTTCAGTTTTGTCCCTGAAGGTTGAAATGGCACCGATGATAACGCCATTACTGCGCACCGGAACGGTGTTGATCAGTAATAGCCGGTCTTTAATCGTAATCTCTTCGTCGCGCCGCGGGGTACCGTCGCGTAACACTTCCGAGACATCTACCACCTGTGACCACGCGTGGCTTAGCGTCGACAGTTTCTCATCGTCCTGCGACTTACGGTAATTCAGCAATTCTTGTGCGGCATCGTTGATCAGCGTGACCTCGCCGCGATCGTCCACGGCAACGACGCCTTCTTTGATAGACTGCAACATGGCCTGGCGTTGCTCAAACAGCGTGGAGATTTCGTAGGGTTCCAGGCCGAAAAGGATTTTTTTCAGTACCTTAACCAGAATGCAGGTGCCAATCAGCCCGACCAGCATGCCAAATAATACCGACCAGATGATGCTCCAGCGACTGTCATTGATCTGTTGGGTCACGCGACTTAACTCAAGGCCGATCGCCACCACGCCAATTTGTTTATGATTTTCATCGTAGATGGGGGTAAATACGCGTAAAGCCTGCGCCAGAAAACCGCGATTGATAGCGACATTTTCTTCGCCATTCAGCGCTTTAAGGATGTCATCACCTTTAAATGGCTGACCAATACGCTGGGCTTCAGGATGCGAGTAGCGAAGACTTTGCATATCGGTAACGACAATAAACAGCAGATCGTTGCGTTTGCGCACGGCTTCCGCGATGGCCTGGATGCCGCTCTCCTGCGGTTTTTTCTGCAAGCCCTGACGGATTTCCGGCGAGTCGGCGAGAGTACGCGCCACTGCCAGTGCCTTGTTGGCTAGCCCGTCTCGCGTCATATCACTGATTTGCGAGAAGTAAATCAGATGCACCACCAATAGCACCGAGAACAGTACCGCGCTGACCATTAAGATCACAGTGGTACTCAATTTCATCGGACGTTTGCGTAATATGCGGTAGGGCAATGAATGTCTCATCAGCTTCCTTGTGTGACAAATTTCTTAAGCATTATCTCTGATGAGGCGGGTAATTCAAAGGGAGTAAGAATGATTGGCTATATAGGGGAAGAGACTCTGGCAACGGAAACTGCCAGTGCTGTATGAAGATTCCGGGGCTATGCTTATAGTGAAAACCATACTGATGAGAGAGGGAAGGTCATGGATCAGGCGCTACTGGACGGGGGTTATCGCTGTTATACCGGCGAAAATATCGATGTCTATTTCAATACTGCAATATGTCAGCATTCTGGCAATTGCGTACGTGGTAACGGCAGGTTATTTAACCTCAAACGTAAGCCGTGGATCATGCCGGATGAAGTCGACGTTGCCACTGTGGTTAAAGTGATTGATACGTGCCCGAGCGGCGCGCTGAAATACCGTCATAAATAAGCGAGGGTAAAATGGAAATACACGAAGGCCACAATAAATTTTACATTAATGACGAACAGGGCAAGCAAATCGCTGAAATTGTCTTTGTGCCGACCGGAGAGAATTTAGCGATTATCGAACATACCGATGTCGATGAAAGCCTGAAAGGGCAAGGGATTGGTAAACAGCTGGTTGCGAAAGTCGTGGAAAAAATGCGTCGGGAAAAACGAAAAATTATCCCACTATGCCCATTTGCGAAACACGAATTTGATAAAACGCGTGAGTATGATGATATTCGCAGTTGATGGGAGAGTACAGAGTCACGATATTTTTCATGCTCTCCGCGGTGTGATGCAGGAGAGAATCTGAAGGGTAGGGGGATGCACAAAGAATGGTCAGAGAGAGCGTTTTCTTGTCCCAAGTCATCCCCTTTACTGAGCAAAAAAAAAAGAATATCTCCTATATGAGAATCATCGATCGGGGTTAATAAGTTGTGCGTCCCCAGAGCGTTTAATATTGATAGGAGTCATATTATGGAAGGTAAAAACAAGTTCAATACTTATGTTGTTTCTTTTGATTATCCATCATCTTATTCCTCAGTGTTCTTAAGGTTAAGATCATTGATGTATGATATGAATTTCTCCTCTATCGTGGCTGATGAATATGGGATACCACGACAATTGAATGAAAATTCCTTCGCAATAACGACATCGTTAGCCGCAAGTGAAATCGAAGATTTAATCAGGCTCAAATGCTTAGACTTACCGGATATTGATTTTGACCTCAACATTATGACCGTTGATGACTATTTCCGTCAGTTTTACAAGTAGTCAGGAAGGATAAGAAGAACATAAAAAATGGCACTATTCTCTAAAATATTAATTTTTTATGTGATTGGTGTGAACATATCCTTTGTCATTATCTGGTTTATCTCACATGAGAAAACACATATTCGTTTACTTAGTGCATTTCTGGTCGGAATAACCTGGCCAATGAGTCTGCCTGTGGCATTGCTTTTTTCTCTCTTTTAGGAGCTGTAGTTGAGTGGACCCGCTGGTTATCTTGAAACGAAGCGTCTCTCCTCGAAACTGGATTTGTGGAACGACGAACGAAGCAGTCGTCTGACTGCTTCGTTCGTTAAAATGAAATTTATTTCTGTGGACGCATCGCCGGGAAGAGAATAACGTCGCGAATAGTATGGCTGTTAGTAAACAGCATAATCATTCGGTCGATACCAATACCCAGACCCGCGGTTGGCGGCAGACCATATTCCAGCGCAGTCACGTAATCTTCGTCATAGAACATGGCTTCGTCGTCACCTGCAGCTTTAGCGTTAACCTGTTCCTGGAAACGTTCCGCCTGATCTTCTGCGTCGTTTAATTCGCTAAAACCATTACCGATTTCACGACCACCGATGAAGAATTCAAAACGGTCGGTGATTTCCGGGTTAACATCATTACGGCGCGCCAGCGGTGACACTTCTGCCGGATATTCCGTGATAAAGGTTGGCTGAATCAGATGTGCTTCTGCCACTTCATCAAAGATCTCCGTGACAATGCGTCCCAGCCCCCAGCTTTTCTCTACCGTAATTCCGATAGATTCAGCTAATGCTTTAGCAGCATCAAAATTATCCAGATCCGCCATATCGGTTTCTGGACGATATTTTTTGATTGCTTCGCGCATGGTGAGTTTTTCAAACGGTTTGCCGAAATCAAACACATGCTCGCCATAAGTGACTTTAGTGGTACCCAGTACCTCTTGTGCCAGGGTGCGGAACAGTGACTCCGTCAGTTCAATCAAATCATGGTAATCCGCATATGCCATGTAGAGTTCCATCATTGTGAACTCAGGATTATGGCGAACAGAAATACCTTCATTACGGAAGTTACGGTTGATTTCGAATACCCGTTCAAAACCGCCTACAACCAGACGTTTCAGATACAGCTCCGGCGCGATACGCAGGTACATATCTAAATCCAGAGCGTTATGATGGGTAATAAACGGGCGAGCAGATGCCCCACCTGGAATTACCTGCATCATCGGGGTTTCTACTTCCATAAAGCCGCGCGCGACCATGAACTGACGGATAGCGGCCAGAATTTTTGAACGGACAACAAACGTTTGACGGGATTTATCGTTAGCGATGAGGTCCAGATAACGTTGACGATAACGGACTTCCTGATCCTGCAGACCATGGAATTTATCTGGTAAAGGACGCAGTGCCTTAGTCAGCAGGCGTAACTCAGTACAGTGAATGGAAAGCTCACCCGTTTGCGTCTTAAACAGCGTACCGCGGGCACCGATAATGTCGCCGAGGTCCCATTTTTTAAACTGATCGTTATAAACACCTTCTGGCAGGCTATCTCTTGCAATGTACAGTTGAATACGGCCACCGACATCCTGCAACGTTACAAAGGAGGCTTTCCCCATAATACGACGGGTCATCATTCGGCCAGCAACCGAGACTTCAATGTTTAAGGATTCCAGTTCCTGGTTATCCTTTGCATCAAACTCTTCGTGCAACTGGTCAGAGGTATGGTCGCGGCGAAAATCATTGGGAAACGCCACACCTTGCTGACGTAGTGCCGCCAGTTTTTCGCGGCGATTTCTCAGTTCATCGTTAAAATCAATAGCCTCATTGGCTCCCCGTGTTTCTCGTTCAGACATTTTGGTTCCTCTAAATCCAGCTTTCAATTTAGCGTAGATAAAGAGACAGATCGGTACACTGTATTATCTGCCTCGACTATTAATAACTCAGTTTATCTTATCGAAACTAACGCTTACCTCAAGTTGATATCACTAATAAATAACCAACAAGATGGTTTAAATAACTTATTAATCTCGATTTGCTAGTGTGATAAACTGAAAGTTAATTTATTCATAACCAATTGTTTTTACGACAGTTAATCGTTGCTCTCCTGTATCATATTCGTCGGCGTGCTAAACAGAAAACGGGTAGCAAAGGCCAATACCACGATGATCGCGACACAAGCCAACGTCCACTCTCCCATCTGAGAAAAGAATCGCTGGTAAGCTGCAATTGCCATTCCGCTAATTTGCGACTCTGTCGTCTGCTGTGCCACGACGCCTGCCAGCCAGTTGGCGACCGCGCCTGTTGCCAGCATATAAATACCGGTTAATACGCCAGACATTTTCAGACGCGTGATTTGCGCAATCGCCACCGGGTCAATAAAGAGTTCGGCAAAGCCCATTAGCGCCAGCCCGGATATCATCACGCCCATTGACGCTTGACCGCCGGCCGCTGCATGTCGGGCATCAAATGCCAGCAACATAAAGCCACAAGCCATCAGCAGTAAGCCAAAGGCAAACTTCAGCCAGACGCGCAATGCTGAATTGCCGCGGCTTTCTGGCGACGCCAGCCAGGCCAGAACAACCCCAGCGAGCATCACCGCAATGGCATTCACCGACTGGAATAGTGCTGTAGGTACTTCAATATTGAATGCCTGACGATTCACAAAGCGATCGATAAACAAGCTGATGGTACTGCCGCCCTGTTGTGCCAGTACCCAGAACAACGTCCCGACAAACATCAACAATACAATTTGCCAAAGAGCACGGCGGTGTTCGGGGAATTTGATCATCATGCGGGCAATGATTTGTGCGGCAATGAGGCAAACGATCGCCAGCAAATATCCCGACCAGTCGTTCTCCAGCAGCAGGGTAAAAAATACTGGGGCTAAACAGAGCATCACCACTAACCAGCTCCATACTGGTAAGGCAAATTTCACGCGAGTGAGCGCTTTCTTATCCATACTACGCGTGGACTGGAAATGACGATGACCGCTTAAGAAAATCAACAAACCGATAAACATGCCGCCACCCGCAAGGGCAAAGCCAACATGCCAGCCATACCACTGAGCAGCCAGGCCGCAGGCGATGGGGGCTGCGATAGAACCGATATTGCCCGCAGCATACAGCAGCGAAAAACCGCCATCACGTCGATGATCGTTCTCGTCGTAGAGCTCGCCAAGCAAACAGCTGATGTTTGATTTGAATAAACCGTAGCCACAAATAATGATTGCCAGCGCCAGATACAGGCTAAAGGTTGAATTTGTATCAATGCCCAGCACTACATGGCCAAGGGTCATTAACAGCGCGCCGGCAATCACTGCAGTGCGATTGCCGAGCAGGCGGTCGGCAAGCCAGCCGCCGAGAATAGGGGTAACGTAAACCAGAGATGCATATGCGCTGAACAGGCTGATGGCATGGTTATCATCAAAACCAAGCTGATGGGTGAGATAGAGAATGAGTAAGGCACGCATGCCGTAAAAACTGAAGTACTCCCAGATTTGGATCGCCACGATATAGTATATCGCGCGCGGCTGTGAGGGTGTTTTCATGTGTTCTCCTTATGAGCAAAAAAGGGAAGTGGCAAGCCACTTCCCTTGTACGAGCTAATTATTTTTTGCTTTCTTCTTTCAATACCTTAACGGTATAGCGGCCATCAGCCTGACGGTATGCACCGTGAATATCGGTTTCAAAGCCCGGATAGTGAGCGCCGATTTCACACAGCATCTGCAGGAACTCCAGAACCGGACGGCTTTCTTCGGTGATCATTTCACCCGGCATTACCAGAGGAACTCCCGGCGGATACGGAAGGATCATATTGGCGTTAATACGACCTACCATTTCGTCGAGGTAAACTTCTTCGGTCATACCGTGCAGCTCTTTCTGGAACGCCGCATACGGAGTCATAACCATTGTCGGCAGAACTTCAAATGCGCGATACATCAGATCCGGCAGATTGTGGTGAACAATCAGTTTGTGGATATTCTGAGCCAGTTCCTGAATACGCATATCTTCATAGAATTCAGGATCTTCACGATACAGAGACGGCAGCATGTTTTTCACACGCAGGTTCAGGTCGAACGCACGTTTGAAGTCAGTCAGAGCACGCAGCAGGCTCAATGCTTTGGTCTTATCAATACCGATGCTGAACAGGAACAGCAGGTTATACGGGCCGGTTTTCTCAACAACGATGCCATGTTCGTCGAGGTATTTCGCCACGATGCTGGCCGGAATACCAAAGTCGCTCATGGTGCCGTCTTTTTCCATCCCCGGGGTCAGCAGGGTGACTTTAATCGGGTCAAGATACATGTGCTCATTGTCGATGTTCTTGAAGCCGTGCCAGGAGCTGTCAGAACGCAGCGGCCAGCATTCAGTGGTATCGATATGATCCGGCTGCCATACATCAAAGAACCAGCCATCAGATTCCGTTCTCAGGCGTTTGATCTCTTTACGGAACTTGATCGCACGTTCAATGGAACCGTTGATCAGACGCTTACCAGCATTACCTTTCATCATCGCCGCAGCGGTTTCAGTGGACGCCACGATACCGTAGTGCGGAGAAGTGGTGGTGTGCATCATGTAGGCTTCGTTAAAGGTTTCTTCGTTTACATCACCTTTAACGTGGATCATGGAAGCCTGAGAGAACGCCGCCAGCAGTTTGTGAGTAGACTGGGTTTCGTAAATCACTTTCCCTTCTACACGGCCACCGCTCATACCGCATTTACCTTCGTAAATCGGTGAGAAGTTGGTGTAAGGCACCCACGCGGAGTCAAAGTGGATGGATTTCACATCCAGTGTTTTCTTGATGAAGTCGGTGTTGTACAGCAGACCATCATAGGTAGAGTTGGTAATTACAGCATGTACCGGCCAGGTTGCGTTTGGTGTTTCTTTCACGCGCTTAGCAATGGTAGCGTGCTGGAATTCACTCTGTGGGATACCACCAAGAATACCGTAAGCGTTACGGGTCGGGCGGAAATAGATTGGCGTAACATCGCTCATCATCATCAGGTGGGTCAGCGATTTGTGGCAGTTACGGTCAATCAGAATGGTGCTGCCTGCCGGAGCAGAGTACATACCAACAATTTTGTTCGCAGTGGAAGTACCGTTGGTCACCATGTAACTGCGGTCTGCGTTAAATACGCGAGCGATATACTGTTCTGCTTCTTTGTGTGGACCACTGTGATCCAGCAGAGAACCCAGTTCAGATACTGAAATGGAAATATCAGATTTCATGGTGTTCGGACCAAAGAAATCATAGAACAGGCTACCTACCGGGCTTTTCTGGAATGCAGTACCGCCCATGTGACCAGGAGTACAGAAAGTATATTTACCTTCACGAACATATTTAAACAGTGCTTTGGTCAGCGGAGGCAGAATAGTGTTGATATATTCGTCAGTGGTCTGCTTGATCTTGTTAGCAATATCATCAGCAGCACCCAGCGCATATTCAAAGAAGCTAATCTGTAAACGCAGGTCATTCAGGCTGACATCGAGAGTGGAATACGTATTAGCGAACGCATACAACGGCAGGTTCTCGTTCATTTTGCTAATTTCTTCGCACAGCTCGAGATTATATTTATCCCAGTCAAAAATAACACCGCACAGACGCGCATTGTTTTCGATCAGTTTTAATAAGTCGTCACGGTCATTCGGGTAAACAATCTGGAAGTTCAGACGTTCAAGCGCGCGATGAAGTTCACGGATGGGTTCTTCTTTAAAATAAACCCCCATGTGATTCAATATTGCAATAACGTTCATAGTCATATCTCCAGGTAAAAAAGGCCCCTCCCAACACATGGGACAAAATGAAAGGAGGAGCCTCGGAAAATACTTTTAATTAATGTGCGTTAGACGCTGTGTGGTTATCCATTGAGTGGCTCTGGCGCTCGTGCATTTTGCGAGCGTAGAACATCAGGATAATCAGGCTGACGATGAAGGTACCTGCCAGCTCGAAGGAGCTTGCGCCCATTAGCG
Source organism: Escherichia coli (assembly GCF_036503815.1). Lineage (GTDB taxonomy): Bacteria > Pseudomonadota > Gammaproteobacteria > Enterobacterales > Enterobacteriaceae > Escherichia > Escherichia coli_F. Next base: position 4,495,119 of record NZ_AP027764.1, on the reverse strand, counting down.
CGATGAAGCAGAACACGCAACCCAGTACAGAGCAGATCAGGCTGACAAAGTTGCGGATGTTAACGCCTTCAAAACGAATCAGGTCAACGCAAGAGTAGAAGTACGGCAGCATAGTCAGCAGTACTGCGATACCGGTCAGTTCACCGAACAGGTCAGATGCTTTACCACCGGCAGAGTTCATCAGAGTGATGAGGATCATCAGGGCAGTCATTTTCACTGCAGCCAGCAGCAGACCTTTTTTCGGAATACCGTTGCTGTCGACTTCACCATAAACTTTCGGGAAGTTACCGTCGTTAGCGGCACGCACACCTGCCTGACCTACCAGCATCATCCAGGAGCCCAGAGAAGTCAGGCACGCAAAAGCGGTGAATGCAGAAACCATCGGCGCAGCCCAGTTACCCAGGATAGTAGAAGCACTGATTGCAAACGGAGCACCGGAGCCTGCCATTACAGAAGACGGATACATACCGGAAAGCACCTGAGTTGCAGCGATGTAAACAATACCTGCTAAACCAGTACCCAGCATGGTTGCCAGCGGAACGGTACGTTTCGGGTTTTTAACCATACCAGTACTTACCGCTGCGGATTCAACACCCACGAAGGCCCACAGGCAGAGCAGAATACTTTTAATGATCGCATGACCATCAGTAGTACCTGCGGTATTCCAGTTAGCAGCATAAGTTGCAGCATCAAACCAATGCCAGCCAACAATAGCAGTCATAACTACAGGAATAAGAACCAGCACCAGACCAATAGTGGTTAAACGGCTTACCCAGGTACCGCCGAGCATATTTACAAAGGTAAATACCCAGACGATAGCAATACAAGCGATACCCGCCGGAACAGGATCATTTAATACAGGGAAGAAGGTGGAAAGATAAGATACAGCGGTAATACCAATCGCCAGGTTACCAATCCAGTTAGCATGGTAATAAAGAACACCTGTCTGAAAACCAAATGCAGGAGAAATTTCTCCGGCATAAGCAATTGGGCCACCTTGTTGCGGGTTTTTTGTTGCCAGTCGGGCATATACATAAGCCAACGACATTGCACCAATAATAGAGATAATCCAACCCCAGATAGCAATACCACCGATACTTGCAAGGTTCGCAGGCAATAATGCAATGCCGCTCCCCATCATATTACCGGCAACAACACCGGTACAGGCAAATAGCCCGATCTTCTTGGCAGAACTCATGCTCTTCTCCTAATTTCATTTTTGAATTTGGAGTCCGGGTCATGATGCGTAACTATTTACTGACCAGACCAAACTGGCGACAAGATTACTCAAAAAAAAAGATTAATCCTAAAGATTAGGTGAAATAACACAAAAGTTTCTGTAAGTGAGAACTTGAGGTTTTTTATTAACACATCAGGATCGCAAGTTGATATCATGAAAAGATAAACATTCAATATTTACAATGAATTAAGAGATGTTTTTCGGTTAAATTTCTGCTATAAAAATTATGCGGCAAATAAATTGCCGCAACATATTATACCAACAATAACATACAAAAAATCAACAACAAATATTCTCGAGCATGAGTCAACCCGGGAGTCACTTATTCTGAGGCGAGAAATTTGTCGAGATAAGGTACAACATAAGGAACAGAAGTCTGGAATATACCATTTTCAATCCAGTAAAGGGTGTTTGCCCCTGGGCGTAAATTAAAGGCGGTGAGATATGCATCAGCTGCTTCCCGGTTCATCCCCTTCATTTCATAAACCTTGCCAAGCAACACATAATTTAGCCAGGACATTTCAAGATCAATGCCAGTATTTATCGCCTGGTAAGACTCATCTGTTTTACCTTTTACCAGAGCACTGACCGCTTTTATTTGATATATAATGGACAGGTTGTTCAGTTCCGGCAGTGTAACAATGTTATCTATTTCTGTATTCAGTGCTGCTAATTGTTTTTCATCTAAAGGATGTTGAGAATGGCGCACGATATCAACTAATGCTTTTTCTGCTCTCGCGTAGGTAAATTCGGGGGATGATTGAACAATCTCACCTAGTAATTCACTGGCACGGTTCAATGATTTATCATCGCCATGCAGTAAATAATCATGAGCCTGATAAAAATTAGTTAATAACGCACCACGATGCGGCAAAATTTGCTGGAGCATCTCCTGCATTCGTTGTGGCCACGGTTGGTTTAACGCTTTTGATAAACTCTCCAGTAAATCATTTTGAATCGCCAGCTGATTACCGTTAGTGATGACATAACGTTTATCCAGCATGGTTGAACCATCTGCATTGTCTACCAATTTTACCGACATAAAGCATTGTTGAGCACGGTATTGGCGCTGATTAACAAACGCAATAGATAATGTTTTACCGGAACTGCTCGGTTCATCAATGTTGTAGTTGATTTTGTCATGCACCATAAAGGTGGAGAAGGTGTTAAGTGATGTCGCCACCAAATCACCCACGCCTATCGCGTAAGAGAGCTGATACGGGGAACTCCAGCTGTTACAACTTTTATTTACCATATTAATGTCAATATCGCGTGGATTGAGCAAAATACGCGATTTGCTCATAGGAAGACGTGTATCAAGACTTGAAAACGCTACCAGTGCTACACAGATACCTAACGACAACAGGAAAAAAAACCATACCCAAAAGGTAGTGAATCGTTTGCTTTTAACTGGGGATTGTTCAGGTGGTGTTGCGGTGTTTTGAATGTTAAGACTTTGGGAGGGAGAATCTGTGTCAGGAACCGCCTCTGGTATAGGGGGAGGCGAAGATAGCATTATTTCCTCTCCCTCTTCTTCGCTGTACCAGATAACCGGCACCATTAATTTATAGCCGCGCTTTGGTACAGTAGCGATATAGACAGGACTATCTTCATCATTATCTTTTAATGACTTACGTAGTTCTGAGATACTCTGCGTCACAACGTGATTGGTGACAATACTTCTCTTCCAGACATTATCGATAAGTTCATCCCTGCTAAGTACTTCGCCACTGTGTTGAGCAAAGAAAACCAGAAGATCGATTAATCTCGGCTCAAGGGTAAGTTGACGCCCATTGCGACTAATTTGGTTTATGGACGGAGTAACAAGCCATTCGCCAACGCGAACTACAGGTTGTTGCATAATAGAAACTCATTCGAAAAGGGAATGGTTCAATGATAATTGCCACAACCTATTTTTACCATCTATAGATGGTTTTATTTACATATAATTGGTGAATGCAAGACGTTATTTTTACCAGCCATAAACTTCTTGATTACATAGTATTACGAAAGGATTTTACTGAGAACCAGAAGTAATATTCCTTATCATCAAAATTCATCATCTTTGCCAAAGAAAAATGTTCAGAAAATAATCCATGGGAAATTGCCCGGCGCGCTTACTATTTTTATGGATTGTTAGTCTTTGCATGAGCAAGCGGACTGATACATTTCTCTTTGTTCTCATTCAGAAAATCTCATCAGTCGGCGTTCTGCCCGAGGTTGTGCTTTATATATGTCATCGGCAACGATACCGTTAAGCTCTTGATGACATCATTTGATTTTCAACTGCACCACGCAGCCGCACGACATTTCGTGAGAGTCATTCATAGCTTAGGGATAAATTTCCCAGAGCTGGGGTATACCCGCAACATGCTGGCGATGTGGGAAAATTTGGTTGAGATTGTTAGAAATGATTTGAAGGCAGAACGCTTAAATCACATGGCGTCCTGAAACGAAAAACGGACCTCCGTGGAGGTCCGTTTATATGAATTTGGTGCCCGGACTCGGAATCGAACCAAGGACACGGGGATTTTCAATCCCCTGCTCTACCGACTGAGCTATCCGGGCAACGGGGCGCATTAAACCGTAATCTGCACATCTCGTCAACCTAATTTCAGTAAAAGCGATTCAACTGCTTAAGATTGCGGCAAATCGCTTCTTTTCTGTGTTTCTGTCAGGTCAGTGCGCCACCCTGGCGGCAGCGAGCGAAGCGCAGGATATCTTCTGCCAGCCGATGTGCGGTGTCGACATCCGCGTGGCTACGATTCACCAGCATTCGGCTTAAACAGCCTTCCAGCACCAGTTCCATCTGCTTTGCTACCATCGCCGGATCGTCAACTTCCAGCGTGGTTAACAGTTCGTGGGTGAAATCGTAGGCCGCGCTTTTTTGCTGATCGGCCAGTTGATGAATAGGGTGGCCAGGATCGGGATAAAACGTACAGGCAGCGATAAACAGACAGCCCGGATAGCGGTTGTTTTTAACGCACTCCGATAACGCCTGATAACGTGCCAGCAGCTTTTGTTCGGCGGTTTGCGTTTCGTCCAGCATCAGCTGACGACGCCAGACATCTATCTGTTGGCTAAGATAGCGCAGCGCATCATAGAGGATTGCCTCTTTGTCTGGCCAGAAGCGGCGTAGCTCGTCCAGTGGATAATCCACACGTTCAGCAACCATCTCCAGCGTGGTGTTGGCAATCCCTTGTAATTCTAATAATTTCAGGGCTTCTCCCAGTACATCTTCACGTTGCACGCTATTTTCCTCCGTCTTTCCCACTGCAAGTGTCGTTCACGGTTGGCGATCGCGCAAATGTGCGCTGAAGGTTTCAGCATCCATAAAGCCCGTGACGCGTGCTTGTGGATGCTCCTGGCCTTGTCCGTCAAAAAAGAGAATTGTCGGTAGGCCAAGGACATTAAGATGCTTTAACAGCGCCACATCTTGGGCGTCGTTGGCAGTGACGTTGGCCTGAAGTAATACCGTGTCTGCTAACGCTTTTTGCACCTGCGGGTCGCTGAAGGTGTATTTCTCAAACTCTTTACAGGCGACGCACCAGTCGGCATAGAGATCTAACATCACTGGTTTGCCTTTGGCTTCAACGAGCGCCTGATTTAACTCATCTACCGTTTTGATTTGTGTAAAGTTGAGATGCGTCTGAGTTTGCGCGGTATGCGTCGCACCAAATGCCCAATCCTGAAGTGGGCGCACGCTAACCAATGCTGCTGCCAGCAGAATTATTTGCACTACGCTCATCCAGCCGCGTTTGGCCTGTAGGCTGGTGATAAAGGCCCAGCCAAAGAATGCGACACCAAGCGCCGACCACAAGCGTAATCCCCATATATCACCAATCACTCGCTCCAGCAGGAAGACCGGCAGCGCGAGGATCACAAAACCAAACGCGGTTTTGACTTGTTCCATCCACGGGCCGCTTTTCGGCAGCAAGCGGTTACCAAAGACGGTAATTAGCATCAGCGGCAGGCCCATGCCCAACGCATAGAGATAAAGCGTGCCGCCGCCCAGCCACATGTTCCCGCTTTGGGCGATATACAGCAGAATCGCGCTAAGCGGTGCGGTGGTGCATGGTGAACAGATCAGTCCGGCAATCGCCCCCATAACAAACACACCGCCAGGTGAACCGCCCTGTTGGCGATTGCTCATCAGCGTGAGGCGCGTTTGCAGCGAAGAGGGGAGTTGCAGGGTAAACAAGCCAAACATTGACATCGCCAGCAAGGTAAAGACGATAGCGAGGCCAATGAGCACGTATGGGTGCTGTAGCGCCGCCTGGAACTGTAACCCTGCGGCGGCAACCACCAGACCCAGTGCCGTGTAAGTCAGCGCCATCCCCTGCACATAAATAAAGGTCAGCAACAATGCTCTGGCAGTGGAGAGCCGCTGTTTACCGCCCAGCACGATGCCAGAAATCAGTGGGTACATTGGCAGCACGCATGGCGTAAAGGCGATACCAATACCGATCAACAACGCCCAGAGCGCGGAAAAGGGCAATTGTGCGGCGGGCTGCTCTTGCTGCGGAACAGATGCAGGCTGTAGCGCTGCGTTGTTGGCGACCACTTCGCTTAACGGAACGGTTTTGGTTTCTGGCGGATAACAGAAGCCGGCATCAGCGCAGCCCTGGTAGGTCACCGTTAACGTCGCTCCTGCACTCGCCTGGTTGATGGTTATGGGAAGTGTCAGCCGATCGCGGTAAATCTCGCTTTTGCCGTAAAATTCATCTTCATGCCAGACGCCTTGCGGCAGCTGCACGTCGGCAATTTTCGCGTGTTCCGGCGTAATACGGACCTGTTTACGGTAGAGGTAGTAACCGTCTTTGATCTGCCAGGTCAGATTCAGGTCATGTTGGTTTTGCTGAAAATCAAAAGCAAAGGCTTGATCCGCGGGGACAAATTGCGAACGTCCCGGCGCGTCGAATAATCCGGCAAAAACGGAAGTGCTGCAAAGTAGCAGGATCAGCGTAAAGATGCGTTGAGCCATGAGAGGTAATCTGTGTCTCCGTGTGTAACAGGTAAAACCAGAAGTTCCGGGGTTTGATATGGATGATGAGACTTCAGGCATTCCAGCAGTGCCTGCTGGTGAGATACGGTAGTTTTTAAAATCATCTGTACTTCGTATTCTTGCTCCAGCTTACCTTCCCAGTAATAGAGAGAGGTCGCGCCGGGGATCAAGGTCGCGCAGGCTGCCAGTTTTTCCGCCAGCACTTTGGCGGCTAAATCCTGGGCTGTCGCTTCATCCGGTGCGGTACATAGCACCACGACAGACACGGTATTCGAACTTTTTTCATCAAGCATAAACACCTCGCAAGAACAGATGGAACCGCAAGAGAGAGGTCACTATACAACGGACGGGGGAAGGATGTTAGTCGGCGGGAAAGAAAGCGGGGCCTGAAGCCCCGCGATTGGTCATTACAGCATGAAGCTACCCAGCAAGAAGCCGAAGCAAACAGCCAGGGCAACACCCAGAGTACCCGGGATGAAGAACGGATGGTTGAAGACGAATTTACCGATACGGGTAGTACCCGTGTCATCCATCTGTACCGCAGCAACCAGCGTCGGGTAGGTCGGCAGAATGAACAGACCAGACACCGCAGCGAAAGAAGCAACAGCGGTCAGCGGAGAAACGTTCAGTGCCAGAGCCATCGGCATCAGTGCTTTTGCGGTTGCAGCCTGAGAGTACAGCAGAGCAGAAGCAAAGAAGAAGATGACGGCCAGCAGCCACGGATGACCCTGAATCACTTCACCAGCGGTATCTTTGATCCAGTCGATGTTGTTGGAAACGAAAGTATCGCCCAGCCACGCAACACCCAGGATACAAATACAGGCGCTCATACCTGCTTTGAAGGTGCTGGAGTTGAGGATGTTGTCGGTATCGACTTTACAGATAACGGTGGTCAGAGTTGCAACGCTGAGCATGATGATCAGGATTGCGTTGGTGGTGTTCATCAGCGGTTTTTCAACCAGACCCATGCTTGGGCTGTTGATGATTGCATAGATAACAACGCCAACTACGCCCAGCAGGAACAGCCAGACGGACGTTTTTGCACCGGATTTGATTTCAATCTGCTTTTCACCGCGCAGTTCAACCAGGCCCTCTTCCAGACGCTTGCGATAAATCGGATCGTCAGAGAGTTTGGAGTTGAACAGCATAGTGACCAGGAAGGACATCACCAGAACCGCCAGCAGGGTGGACGGGATGACCACGGAGAGCAGATGGAGGTAGCTGATGCCATGACCTTCCATCACGGAAGACATGTAAACCACTGCTGCTGAGATTGGCGATGCGGTGATCGCAATCTGCGCGGATACCACTGCAGTAGACAGCGGACGGCAAGGTTTAACGCCTTGTTCCTTCGCAACTTCAGCGATAACTGGCAGTGTCGCCAGAGAGATGTTGCCAGTACCAGCAAAGATAGTCAGGAAATAGGTCACGATCGGTGCGAGGATCGTGATGTATTTCGGGTTACGGCGCAGCAGCTTTTCTGTCTGATGAACCAGATAGTCCAGACCGCCAGCAACCTGCATGGCAGAAATAGCGGCGATAACCGCCATGATAATGGAAATGACATCGAACGGGATGTTACCGGGTTTAACGCCAATAGCGGCAAGAACCAGCACCCCCAATCCGCCTGCAAAACCAATACCTATTCCCCCCAATCTGGCGCCCAAGAAGATCGCCAGCAAAACTATGATGAGTTCTACAACTAGCATATTAGCCTTCCTTGTTTTTTAACAAGTTGATATTAGATTGTTATTTTTAAGTTACTACTCACAAGAAAAAAGGCACGTCATCTGACGTGCCTTCTTTATTTGTACTACCCTGTACGATTACTGTTCGCTTTCATCAGTATAGCGTTTTGCTTTGTAAGCCGGGTGCATCAGATTCTGTACGGAGAAAATATCGTCAAGTTCCGCTTCAGTCAACAGACCGCGTTCCAGAACGACTTCACGTACACTCTTACCGGTTTCGGCACAGATTTTACCCACGATGTCACCGTTGTGGTGACCGATGAACGGGTTCAAGTAAGTAACGATACCGATAGAGTTGTAAACGTAACCTTCGCACACTTCTTTGTTAGCCGTGATGCCGTTAATGCATTTTTCCAGCAGGTTGTAGCAAGCGTTGGTCAGAATGTGAACGGATTCGAACATAGCCTGGCCAATGACCGGCTCCATAACGTTCAACTGCAGCTGACCTGCTTCAGCTGCCATGGTAACAGTGGTGTCGTTACCGATGACTTTGAAGCATACCTGGTTAACCACTTCCGGAACAACCGGGTTTACTTTAGCTGGCATGATGGAAGAGCCCGCCTGCAGTTCCGGCAGGTTGATCTCGTTCAGGCCGGCACGTGGACCAGAAGAGAGCAAGCGCAGGTCGTTACAGATTTTGGACATCTTCACAGCCAGGCGTTTCAGCGCGCCGTGAACCATAACATAAGCGCCGCAGTCAGAGGTCGCTTCGATCAGGTCTTCAGCCGGTACGCATGGGAAGCCAGTGACTTCAGCCAGTTTTTTCACTGCCAGCGGAGAGTACTCTTTCGGCGTGTTCAGACCAGTACCGATTGCTGTTGCGCCAAGGTTAACTTCCAGCAGCAGCTCAGCGGTACGTTGGATATTTTTCACTTCTTCTTTCAGCAGGATGCTGAAAGCGCGGAATTCCTGACCGAGGGTCATCGGTACTGCGTCCTGCAGCTGGGTACGACCCATTTTCAGGATGTCCTGGAATTCGACAGCTTTACGTTCAAAGCCTTCACGCAGTTGGTTAATCGCATCTACCAGCTTAATCAGGGAAGAGTAAACTGCGATACGGAAACCGGTCGGGTAGGCGTCGTTAGTGGACTGACATTTGTTAACATGGTCGTTCGGGTTCAGGTACTGATATTCACCTTTCTGGTGACCCATCAGTTCCAGACCGATATTGGCCAGCACTTCGTTGGTGTTCATGTTTACGGAAGTACCTGCGCCGCCCTGGTAGACGTCTACCGGGAACTGATCCATGCATTTTCCGTTGTTCAGGACTTCATCACATGCGGCAATGATGGCATTCGCTACACTTTTAGGAATGGTTTGCAGCTCTTTGTTTGCCATAGCTGCGGCTTTTTTAACCATTACCATACCGCGAACAAATTCAGGAATATCACTGATTTTGTTGTTGCTGATATAGAAGTTTTCAATCGCTCTCAGAGTGTGAACACCATAGTAGGCATCAGCTGGAACTTCCCTGGTACCCAACAGATCTTCTTCGATACGAATGTTGTTTGACATGTGAACCTTCTTTTTCAAGCTGCCAATGATTTGCTTTAAACACACAGAATATATGTGGTTTCGAATGTTTTTCGACCGACGATTATCCCCTGCATCGACCGAATACCCGAGATCATATGCTGCTTGAGGATTTCTACCGTAATCTGGATCACTTTAAGTGTCGGTTTTTACCCCTTAATTATTAATTTGTGAAATAGATCACCGCTTTGGGATTACTACCAAAAATAGTTGCGCAAACATCTTGAAATTTTGCTAATGACCACAATATAAGCTGAACGCGATTCGCAACCCATTCAGGTAGCCGGGTTTAACCGGCTGCTATTACAGGAGAAACCTTTGCGCTGGTTACCTTTTATTGCCATTTTCCTTTATGTCTATATTGAGATTTCAATCTTTATTCAGGTTGCCCATGTATTGGGGGTATTGCTGACCCTCGTGCTGGTTATATTCACGTCAGTTATCGGTATGTCACTGGTACGTAACCAGGGCTTTAAGAATTTCGTGCTGATGCAGCAAAAAATGGCGGCAGGTGAAAACCCAGCGGCGGAGATGATTAAAAGTGTTTCGCTGATCATTGCCGGTTTGCTGCTTTTATTACCGGGCTTTTTCACCGACTTCCTCGGTCTTCTGCTTTTATTACCGCCGGTGCAAAAGCATCTGACAGTGAAGTTGATGCCGCATTTGCGCTTTTCTCGCATGCCAGGCGGCGGTTTTAGAGCCGGGACAGGTGGCGGTAATACTTTTGATGGTGAGTACCAGCGAAAGGATGATGAGCGCGACCGCCTTGATCATAAAGAAGACGATCGCCAGGATTAATGCCGAAACGCCGGATTATGTGGTTATGCCATTTTCCGGCGTTTTTCGTTTTGGCAGAAACAGCCATAACCCCGCCAGCATGATCAGCGCATAGAGACTTTTCCAGCCGAACATTGCCAGTAACAGAACGCATAACAGCCCGCCAACCACCGCCAGTAGTCGATAACGTCCTTGCAATAATTTACAACCTGCCAGCATGCATAACAGATAAATCATAATAAAGATGCCATTGGCATAGATGATAAGTGCGTCCAGATTGATCTCTAAAGCATGAATCACCAACGTGCTCACCACGCAGCAGCCGAGCACCGCATTGAGGGCATTATTCGGGATATGACGAGAAGAGAGGCGTGCCAGGTAGTGGTCAGGATTATGTTGCGCCTGCGACCAGACCAGGCGGGCGAAGCTCTGTATATAAATGTTGAGACTGGCAAAGCAGGCCAGATAGCCAATCACGCAGGCAATCCATAACGCCCCTACACCGAACAGCTGCACCACAATTTTTGGAAGCGATGCTGCCGCTGCCATTTTTTCACCGTAGGCGTCGAAGTGTAAGACGACTACCGTACAGCCCCAGTAGACTAATCCTGCCAGCAGCAGACCAATCATCAACGCGCGAGGAAAATCACGCTCTGGATTTTTAAATTCCGAGGCAAGATGGGCAAATGCTTCCAGACCGACAAAGCACCATAACATCACTGATAACGCAGCAAATAACCCGGTAAGTTCGATATTACCAGGTGCAGGGAAGGGGATATTCGCAGGTTTGATATCGCCCGCCCACCAGATAGCGACAATCAGCGCGACGATAAGTCCGGCAATAACTGTTTGTAGATTAGCACTGGAACTGGCACCGCGAGTACCGATATACCACACCAGCGCCAGCGTACCGAGTTCTGCCAACAACAGTTGCCAGCTATGCCAGCCAAACATTGCCTGGCCGAACCCGGCGGCAATTTGTAGCGCGGCAGGCAAACCCACGGGAATGACCGATAAAAATAACCAGCCGGTGACTCGCTCAAGCCGCGAACCAAACGCCATACCGACGAAGTGTGCGACGCCGCCTGCACTGGGATAGTGGCGACCCAGAATCGCAAACACAATCGCAATCGGGAACACTAAGATAATCAAAACGGGCCACGCCCACAGGCTGGTATTGCCTGCTACCAGTGCAGCTAACGCAGGAACGGCAAACACGCCAGTGCCTAATAATGACGTCGATAGCAGGCCGATGCCCTGGGCCAGCCCCAGTTCTTGTTTGAGTCCACTCATGGGTTGATGTCCGATTGCGCCCAAATCTTGGGCAACTGCGTAGATTTTCGATGGTAGCACAATCAGATTCGCTTATGACGGCGATGAATAAATTGCGATGAAATGTGAGGTGAATCAGTGTTTTCACCCGATTTTGTGCTGATCAGAATTTTTTTTCATTTTCCCCCTTGAAGGGGCGAAGCCTCACCCCCATTTCTCTGGTCACCAGCCGGGAAACCACTTAAGGTCCGGCGTCACCCATAACAGATACGGACTTTCTCAAAGGAGAGTTATCAATGAATATTCGTCCATTGCATGATCGCGTGATCGTCAAGCGTAAAGAAGTTGAAACTAAATCTGCTGGCGGCATCGTTCTGACCGGCTCTGCAGCGGCTAAATCTACCCGTGGCGAAGTGCTGGCTGTCGGCAATGGCCGTATCCTTGAAAATGGCGAAGTGAAGCCGCTGGACGTGAAAGTTGGCGACATCGTTATTTTCAACGATGGCTACGGTGTGAAATCTGAGAAGATCGACAATGAAGAAGTGTTGATCATGTCCGAAAGCGACATTCTGGCAATTGTTGAAGCGTAATCCGCGCACGACACTGAACATACGAATTTAAGGAATAAAGATAATGGCAGCTAAAGACGTAAAATTCGGTAACGACGCTCGTGTGAAAATGCTGCGCGGCGTAAACGTACTGGCAGATGCAGTGAAAGTTACCCTCGGCCCAAAAGGTCGTAACGTAGTTCTGGATAAATCTTTCGGTGCACCGACCATCACCAAAGATGGTGTTTCCGTTGCTCGTGAAATCGAACTGGAAGACAAGTTCGAAAACATGGGTGCGCAGATGGTGAAAGAAGTTGCCTCTAAAGCGAACGACGCTGCAGGCGACGGTACCACCACCGCAACCGTACTGGCTCAGGCTATCATCACTGAAGGTCTGAAAGCTGTTGCTGCGGGCATGAACCCGATGGACCTGAAACGTGGTATCGACAAAGCCGTTACCGCTGCAGTTGAAGAACTGAAAGCGCTGTCCGTACCGTGCTCCGACTCTAAAGCGATTGCTCAGGTTGGTACTATCTCCGCTAACTCCGACGAAACCGTAGGTAAACTGATCGCTGAAGCGATGGACAAAGTCGGTAAAGAAGGCGTTATCACCGTTGAAGACGGTACCGGTCTGCAGGATGAACTGGACGTGGTTGAAGGTATGCAGTTCGACCGTGGCTACCTGTCTCCTTACTTCATCAACAAGCCGGAAACTGGCGCAGTAGAACTGGAAAGCCCGTTCATCCTGCTGGCTGACAAGAAAATCTCCAACATCCGCGAAATGCTGCCGGTTCTGGAAGCCGTTGCAAAAGCAGGCAAACCGCTGCTGATCATCGCTGAAGATGTAGAAGGCGAAGCGCTGGCAACTCTGGTTGTTAACACCATGCGTGGCATCGTGAAAGTTGCTGCGGTTAAAGCTCCGGGCTTCGGCGATCGTCGTAAAGCTATGCTGCAGGATATCGCAACCCTGACTGGCGGTACCGTGATCTCTGAAGAGATCGGTATGGAGCTGGAAAAAGCAACCCTGGAAGACCTGGGTCAGGCTAAACGTGTTGTGATCAACAAAGACACCACCACTATCATCGATGGCGTGGGTGAAGAAGCTGCAATCCAGGGCCGTGTTGCTCAGATCCGTCAGCAGATTGAAGAAGCAACTTCTGACTACGACCGTGAAAAACTGCAGGAGCGCGTAGCGAAACTGGCTGGCGGCGTTGCAGTTATCAAAGTTGGTGCTGCTACCGAAGTTGAAATGAAAGAGAAAAAAGCACGCGTTGAAGACGCCCTGCACGCGACCCGTGCTGCGGTAGAAGAAGGCGTGGTTGCTGGTGGTGGTGTTGCGCTGATCCGCGTAGCGTCTAAACTGGCAGACCTGCGTGGTCAGAACGAAGACCAGAACGTAGGTATCAAAGTTGCACTGCGTGCAATGGAAGCTCCGCTGCGTCAGATCGTCCTGAACTGCGGCGAAGAACCGTCTGTTGTTGCTAACACCGTTAAAGGCGGCGACGGCAACTACGGTTACAACGCAGCAACCGAAGAATACGGCAACATGATCGACATGGGTATCCTGGACCCAACCAAAGTAACCCGCTCTGCTCTGCAGTACGCGGCTTCTGTGGCTGGCCTGATGATCACCACCGAGTGCATGGTTACCGACCTGCCGAAAAACGATGCAGCTGACTTAGGCGCTGCTGGCGGTATGGGCGGCATGGGTGGCATGGGCGGCATGATGTAATTGCCCTGCAACTCGCAGAAATAAACAAACCCCCGGGCAGAAATGTCTGGGGGTTTTTCTTTTAGTCATCTTTCTAGTATAAGATTCAGACACGGACGACGCGAGTGGCGTCCAGCTCATTGATTATGGGGAATAACATGCACGTAAAATACTTAGCAGGGATTGTCGGTGCCGCGCTACTGATGGCGGGTTGTAGCTCCAGCAACGAATTGAGTGCTGCCGGTCAGAGTGTACGCATTGTGGACGAGCAGCCAGGCGCAGAGTGCCAGCTGATTGGTACTGCGACAGGTAAGCAAAGTAACTGGCTTTCCGGGCAACACGGTGAAGAGGGCGGTTCTATGCGCGGCGCAGCAAACGATCTGCGCAACCAGGCGGCAGCAATGGGCGGTAACGTGATTTATGGTATCAGCAGCCCGTCGCAGGGGATGTTGTCCAGTTTTGTCCCGACGGATAGCCAGATTATCGGCCAGGTATATAAGTGCCCGAATTGATGTGATTCAGAGGCTGGATGACTCCAGCCTCGCATTAGCAAAGATGAGATTATTTCGCTTGTGGTGCACTTTTGCTGATGGACTGAACACGTAAGTGATGCAGCGCGCGTAAGCATTGATCCTGGGTTAGCGGTTGGGTGTTATTTGCCGCTACGGTGCGAACATAGACCTGACATGGCACACCCGCGAGTTTTTTCAATCTAGGGCTGAAATCAAGCATCCGGCGAGTGATAGCCTCCACTTCTTTACCCGGTGTTGCTTCACGCGTTTTCACTACTGCGCCGCTAAATTGCTCTTTGCCACTTTCATCTTTAAAGCGATAAAGTACCGCCAGATAATGACTAAACAGATTATGTTTCCATTCTGGTTGGGAATAGGTGTCATATTCCAGATTGCCATTGTCCTGGCAGTCAACGTCGTATAACGGCAGGAAATCTAAGAGTGATGTAATACGTAATGCCAGTTCGCGCATTTCCGCATTATTAATTGCATGAATGATTGCTCGCGCCAGCATTTCAATCTGCAACTCATTGACGACTAACTCACATTTGCTACCGTCATGTAGCGTTAATACGAAGATAAGATTTTCACCCTGATTATCGGTAAGTTCCAGCGTGTTAACTCGACGATTAATATCGGCATTTTTAAGCTCATCAACCAGAATTTCTGGGATATTTTCTGCCATTTTCTTAATGACTTTATCGCGAGCTTGCTCATACTGAAGGCGTGCTGCAGCATCCAGTTTATGCTTTTGATGCAGACGGCTTTCCAGCGCAATCAGCAGGTCTCGCAGTTCCATGACAGACATAAAGAACAACGATTCTTTATTGCGAGGCTCTTTAATTTTCAGCGCCAGTGCAATGAAATTATTACTCTTGCGAATAACACCGGTATTAACTCCCTTGATGCTTATGGCCATGTAGGTTCTCCCTAACCATTTCTCAATTAAATAATTAATTTTAATTTATAAGCCAGATAAATGGGCTTGGTAGTAATAGTTGTTAAAATAACATAAATAGCCGTGCTCACTCTATATAAACAGAAAAGAAAGGTTAATTATTGGTGTTGGTTATATAAAAAGTAATAACAGCAATGTATATGAATAATTAAAGGTTATGCAACGTGCAAAGATTAAACTTCCCTGTTTAATCAGTTACTGCTGGCGTAGCTGGAGATCCAGTGGCGTTTTACTGGGTTCGCCGCCAATCTCGCGCGCCAGTTTCGGCACCATATATCCAGATACCAGCGTCAGCAACTCACGCATAATCTGCCGTGCTTCGTCATCACTCACCATAAAATGCGCCGCGCCCTGTACTTTATCGAGCACATGCAGGTAATACGGCATCACGCCCGCATCGAACAACGCATTACTCAGGTTTGCCAGCGTTTGTGCGTTATCATTCACACCACGTAACAGAACGCTCTGGTTCAGCAAAGTAACGCCTACCCGGCGCAACTTAGCCATCGCCTGGCGGAATGTTTCATCTACCTCATTGGCATGGTTGATGTGATTCACCAGCAAGATTTGCAGCGTAGAATGTGAAAAGCGTTCAACCAGCGCATCTGTGATGCGTGCCGGGATAACAATCGGCAGACGGCTGTGAATCCGCAGACGTTTGATATGCGGGATGGCTTCCAGTTGTGTAAGCAACCAGTCCAGCTCGTGATCTTTCGCCATCAGCGGATCGCCGCCGGAGAAAATCATCTCGTCCAGTTCCGGATGCGCAGCAACATACTCAAGTGCAGTCTGCCAGTTACGCTTGTTGCCCTGATTTTCGGCATACGGGAAATGGCGACGAAAGCAATAGCGGCAATTTACCGCGCAGCCGCCTTTGACCAGCAAAAGCGCCCGGTTGTGGTATTTATGCAACAAACCTGGCACTACGCTGTGCTGTTCTTCCAGCGGGTCGGTGGAGAATCCGGGCGCGACGACAAACTCATCTTGCGAGGTAAGTACCTGACGCAAAAGTGGATCGTCCGGATTGCCTTTCTCCATGCGATCGATAAATGAGCGGGGCACACGCAGGGCAAACAGCTTTTTGGCGCTGCGTCCGGCCAACAGTTTTTCGTCCGCGTCTATATTCAAAAGACGCAGAAGTTCATCAGGATCGGTCACAACATCGGCAAGTTGCGTTAACCAATCTTCTCTGGATGGGGTATTTAGGGTTACAATATGCGCCATTTTGTGGCTTAGCTACCAATTAACAAATTTCAGAGGGCCTTATGGCAACGTACTATAGCAACGATTTTCGTGCTGGTCTTAAAATCATGTTAGACGGCGAACCTTACGCGGTTGAAGCGAGTGAATTCGTAAAACCGGGTAAAGGCCAGGCATTTGCTCGCGTTAAACTGCGTCGTCTGCTGACCGGTACTCGCGTAGAAAAAACCTTCAAATCTACTGATTCCGCTGAAGGCGCTGATGTTGTCGATATGAACCTGACTTACCTGTACAACGACGGTGAGTTCTGGCACTTCATGAACAACGAAACTTTCGAGCAACTGTCTGCTGATGCAAAAGCAATTGGCGACAACGCTAAATGGTTGCTGGATCAGGCAGAGTGTATCGTAACTCTGTGGAATGGTCAGCCGATCTCCGTTACTCCGCCGAACTTTGTTGAACTGGAAATCGTTGATACCGATCCAGGCCTGAAAGGGGATACCGCAGGTACTGGCGGCAAACCGGCTACCCTGTCTACTGGCGCAGTGGTTAAAGTTCCGCTGTTCGTACAGATCGGAGAAGTCATCAAAGTGGATACCCGCTCTGGTGAATACGTCTCTCGCGTGAAGTAATGCGGTTTTGGTGCGGCCTGTTGGCTGCACCATCACTTATTCTGGTCAGAGATGATGAAACGCCTTATCGTTCTTGTTTTGCTTGCCAGCACGCTGCTCACGGGCTGTAACACCGCTCGCGGTTTCGGCGAAGATATCAAACATCTCGGCAACTCAATCTCCCGCGCTGCCAGCTAGTTTTTCTTCTCTTCCGAAAAATCATCAGATTTCCGTCATTTTTGGCGATGTTGTCTATTATTAATTTGCTATAGGCAAACATAAATAACATTACCTAAAAGGAAGACGTTATGGTGAAGAAGACAATTGCAGCGATCTTTTCTGTTCTGGTGCTTTCAACAGTATTAACTGCTTGCAACACCACGCGTGGCGTTGGTGAAGACATTTCTGATGGCGGTAACGCGATTTCTGGCGCAGCAACGAAAGCGCAGCAGTAAGCAATAACGGTACGACAGTTATGTCGTGCCGTTTGTTTTTTTGCGATAGTCACAAAGGTAATAGTTGAAATTCCCCTGCCACCTGGCAAAATATCCGTTCAACCATCAGCTTTGCAGGACGACCTGCAAACGCCTCTTTTCACCGGGGACGGCCCCAATTCTCCGGAGCCTGATATGTCCTGGATTATCTTAGTTATTGCTGGTCTGCTGGAAGTGGTATGGGCCGTTGGCCTGAAATATACCCACGGCTTTAGTCGTTTGACGCCTAGTGTTATTACCGTGACGGCGATGATTGTCAGTATGGCGTTACTTGCCTGGGCAATGAAATCGTTACCGGTGGGGACGGCTTATGCTGTGTGGACGGGGATTGGCGCAGTCGGCGCGGCTATCATCGGCATTGTGCTGCTCGGTGAGTCCGCTAACCCGATGCGCCTGGCGAGCCTGGCGTTAATCGTATTGGGGATTATTGGTCTGAAACTCAGCACTCACTAACTACCGGGCTGCTGTACCCAAATAAACTTACTGACATCAAACCCTTCCCGGGTCGCGACTGCCAGCATCTCCTGTTTCACTTCGTCAGAAATGGTTGGCGTGCGGGAGAGTATCCACAGGTAGTCGCGATCCGGGCCGCAAACCAGCGCATGGCGGTATTCCCGATCAAGTGCAATGACGTTATAACCGCCATAGAAAGGGCCAAAGAATGACACTTTCAGCGCAGCGCGAGTTGGTGCGCCGGTAAAGTACGCTTTCCCTTCACTCTGCTGCCACATTTCTCTGTCAGGATTATAGCCTTTATTAATGACATTCAGGCCGCCATCATCCCGCAGACTGTATGTTGCGGTGACTTTTTCCAGTCCACGTTCAAAGCGGTGATCAAAACGGGCAATCTCATACCAGGTACCGAGATAACGTTTGGCGTCGAAATTATTCACTACTGTCACGCCACGCGGCGGCGTAGGAGAACTGCAGGCAACGACCAGAAATGCAGCTGTCGCTGCGGCAACGAGAGGGAGCAGGCGCATAAATGTTTCCTTACTGGTTTTTTTCTAAGTGTAGATGACAGCAAGGAAAAGCGGAGAAAAGGTCCGAAAATTCGGACCCGATGAAATTTTACTGTAGAGCGTTGAGAATCTGCGAGGCGGCGGCAACTCTCGCTGGATTGGGATAGTTTTTGTTAGCCAGCATCACAATGCCCAGCTCTTTTTCTGGAATAAACGCGACATAGCTACCAAATCCACCGGTCGCCCCCGTTTTATGTACCCATGATGCGCGTACTGCAGGAGTTGGGGGCGTAATCGCTTTTACGGGGCGTGCTGCCAGTGCAATTTTATTATCACTGCCGTTTATGATGGTGTCAGGATTTACCGGCCAGTCCAGCATTTCCCAGCCCAGGCCCTGATACATATCGCCGGTTTGCCAGTAGCGAGATTGTGCCAGTTGTATCCCTTGTTGAAGTGTTTTCTCATTGATATCAAGGGGTTTTAAATTGCTTTGCACCCAGCGGGCCATATCTTCAATGGTCGACTTCACACCATAAGCTTCAGCATCTAACGCCCCTGGCGAAACATGCACTGCCTTACCTTCGCGATATCCCCAGGCGTAATGCTTTTCTTCTGCGGACGGCACATTAATCCACGTATGAGTGAGTTTGAGTGGCTGGAAAACACGAGTTTGCATCGCCTGTTCAAAGCTCAAACCGGATGGTTTCACCGCCAGTGCACCGAACAACCCAATACTGGCGTTGGCATACAGACGTTGTGTTCCTGGAGCCCATGCAGGTTGCCAGTTTTGATAGAAGCGCAGCAAGTCGCTTGAGGATTTAACATCATCCGGCACCTGTAACGGCAGGCCGCCAGCGGTGTAGGTCGCAAGATGTAATAGTGTGATCCCATTCCATTGTTTAGCGGTAAGTTCAGGCCAGTATTTTGTCGCGGGATCGCTTAACTTGATTTCCCCTCGTGCAATAGCGTCGCCACCAAGCACGCCCGTAAATGTTTTGCTGACCGAGCCTAACTCAAACAGCGTTTGCTGCGTGACGGGCTGCTTTTTATCTACGTCCGCATAGCCCCAGGTAAAGTAATAAGGTTTACCCTGATAAATTACCGCCACCGCCATACCGGGGATCTTTTGTTGCTCTATAAGCGGGGTAATTGTGCGATGCACAATATCGTTGATTTGTTGAGGGGCAGCAAATGTGGAGCAAGAGGCGGTAATTAATAAGGCGCAGAGCGTCGTTTTGAACATAGGGTCTGGTTTCCATACAAAACGGCCCGCCATAGGCGGGCCGGATTTACATTGGCGATGCGTTAGATTGTAACGACACCAATCAGTGTGACAACTGTCAGGATAGCAGCCAGACCGTAGAAAACCCATTTGCCCGCAGGTACGTGGATTTTCAGATCGTGCATCGCGTGGTGCATACGGTGTAAACCACACCACAGTGGCAGAACGATCATCAGGAACAGGAATACGCGACCAATGAAGCTTTGCGCGAACGCCAGAACGCGCTCGTAGCTCAGCGCATCACCCGGAAACAGCCCCAGCGGCAGCAGAATACCCACCAGCAGGATCATCACCGGCGCAATGATGGCGCTCCACATACCACCGGCCCCGAAGAGGCCCCAGAATACCGGTTCGTCAGAACGCTTTGGATTTGGATTAATCATCTCAGGCTCCTTACCAGTACAGGGCAACAAACAGGATTACGATGGTGGCAACCACGGTTACCGCCCAGAGACTTTTGATAATTGGCTCTGGTCCCATTTTTTCGTCTTTTACAATGATATTGGCCGCTTTCGGTGCCAGCTCAAACCAGGTTTTGGTGTGCAGCAGGGCTGCCGCCAGAGTGATCAGGTTAATGATCACGATAACCGGGTTTTGTAAAAAGTCGACGAATCCCGCCCAGGCTTCCGGGCCATTTTTCAGGGCAAACAACCCGAAAATCAGTTCAATGCTGAACCACACAGCCGGAACCGCCGTGCCTTCGCGCAGCATGTAAAAGCGATAAAACGGCAATTTTTTCCACCAGGTGGACGTCATTGGCCGTACATACGGTTTACGTTTAGTCGTCATGTTGCACTCCTTAGCGTGGTTTCAGGGTCGCGATAAGAAAGTCTTTCGAACTTTCTACTTTGCCCTGCTGAATGGCCGCAGCCGGATCGACGTGTTTCGGACAGACTTCGGAGCAGTAGCCCACGAAAGTACAGCTCCATACGCCGTTCTGGCTGTTCAACTGCGCCATACGCTCCTTCTTACCGTGGTCGCGGCTATCTTCGTTATAACGATGCGCCAGCGTAATGGCAGCCGGACCGATGAACTCGGGGTTCAGGCCAAACTGCGGGCACGCGGCATAGCACAGACCACAGTTGATGCAACCGGAGAACTGGTGATACTTCGCCATCTGCGCCGGGGTCTGGATGTTAGTACCCTGATCCGCGGTGCGGGAGTTGCCGATGATGTACGGTTTGATCGCTTCCAGACTTTCGATGAAGTGGGTCATATCGACCACCAGATCGCGTTCAATCGGGAAGTTAGCTAACGCTTCAACCTTCATACCGTCGGTGTAATCACGCAAGAAGGTTTTACATGCCAGTTTTGGCACGTTGTTAACCATCATGCCGCAGGAACCACAAATCGCCATACGGCAGGACCAGCGGTAGCTCAGGTCCGGTGCCAGGTTGTCTTTGATGTAGCCCAGCGCATCCAGTAATGAGGTAGTTGCGTCATAAGGCACTTCATAGAATGCGCTATGCGGTGCGGTATCGACTTCCGGGTTATAGCGCACCACCTCAATTTTCAGGTTTTTCATCTCAGCCATTCGCCTTCTCCTTCTTATTGGCTGCTTCCGCCTTATCGGCTGCATCCGCTTCGCCACCGTAAACGCGTTTAGCTGGCGGCAGCGTAGTAATCTTCACGTCGCTGTACTCCAGGCGAGTAGTGCCATCAGCATCGCGGAAGGCGAGGGTGTGTTTGAGGAAGTTGACGTCGTCACGCTCGGTGCAACCTTCGTCCAGACGCTGGTGCGCGCCGCGGGACTCTTTACGTGCCATTGCGGAGTGCGCCATACATTCAGCAACGTTCAGACCGTGACCCAGTTCAATGGTGTAGAGCAGGTCGGTGTTGAACACGCTGGAGGTGTCGGTGATGCGCACGCGCTTGAAGCGTTCCTGCAGCTCAGCCAGCTTGTCGATGGTTTTCTGCATCAGTTCCGGCGTACGGTAGATACCGCAACCTTCTTCCATTGCCAGGCCCATTTCGTCGCGGATCTTCGCCCAGTTTTCGCCGCCATCCTGGTTAACCAGATCTTTCAGACGTTGTTCAACGCCAGCTGCCTGCGCTTCAATTGCCGCTTCGTTGCCATTACCGGCAGTTGCTGCACGCTCTGTCGCTTGTTCACCGGCCAGACGGCCGAAGACCACCAGTTCCGCCAGGGAGTTGGAGCCCAGACGGTTTGCACCGTGCAGACCAACAGAGGAACATTCACCCACGGCGAACAGACCTTTAATGCGGGTTTCACAGTTCTGATCGGTTTCGATACCGCCCATGGTGTAGTGCGCGGTCGGACGTACCGGAATCGGTTCTTTAACCGGATCGACGCCAACGTACGCTTTCGCCAGTTCGCAGATGAACGGCAGACGTTCGTGCAGTTTTTTCTCGCCGAGGTGACGCAGGTCGAGGTAAACCACATCGCCACGCGGTGTGGAGATGGTGTTGCCTTTACGCCATTCATGCCAGAAGGCCTGAGAAACTTTGTCGCGTGGACCCAGTTCCATATATTTGTTTTTCGGCTCGCCCAGTGGAGTTTCCGGACCCATGCCGTAATCTTGCAGATAACGGTAGCCATTTTTGTTGACCAGAATACCGCCTTCACCGCGGCAGCCTTCGGTCATCAAGATACCGGAACCTGGCAGACCGGTTGGGTGATACTGAACGAATTCCATGTCACGCAGCGGAACGCCGTGGCTTAGCGCCATACCCATACCGTCACCGGTAACGATGCCGCCGTTGGTGTTGTAACGATAAACGCGACCTGCACCGCCGGTAGCCATAACGACCGCGTTAGCACGGATCTGCACCAGCGTGCCTTCCATCATGTTCATTGCTACCAGGCCGCGAACATGACCATCATCAACCAGAATATCCAGTACGAAGTGCTCGTCAAAACGCTGGATCTGCGGGAATTGCAGAGAGGTCTGGAACAGCGTGTGCAGCATATGGAAGCCGGTTTTATCGGCGGCGAACCAGGTACGCTCGATTTTCATGCCGCCGAAGCGACGTACGTTGACGCTACCATCCGGGCGACGGCTCCATGGGCATCCCCACAGTTCCAGTTGGGTCATTTCGGTTGGGCAGTGGTGGACGAAATAATCCACGACATCCTGCTCACACAACCAGTCGCCACCCGCTACTGTATCGTGAAAGTGATATTCGAAGCTGTCATGATCCTGCGCGACAGCGGCGGAGCCCCCTTCTGCAGCAACGGTATGGCTACGCATAGGGTATACTTTTGAGATTAGTGCGATTTTTGCATTTGGATTTGCCTGCGCGGCAGCAATTGCAGCACGTAATCCCGCGCCACCGGCGCCTACAATGGCAAGATCGGCTTGAAAGGTTTGCACGACATTCCTCCAGATTGTTTTTATCCCACAGCCCCGTACTTCAGGGTAAGTGCCTGAAAGTTACGGTCTGCGAACGCTATTCCACTGCTCCTTTATAGGTACAACAGTATAGTCTGATGGATAAGTCTGAAATTTGACGAGATCGATTTTTTTAGTGCGCAAGAGGGCTAAATTATCACTGAAGATGATTAATTTAATTACTAAACCATCAGATCGTGCTTTTTTTAGTCACCGCCCACCGTTGATTGATACCTGCGTAAAATTTGTCTCGCCGCCGCGTTGCGAGTAGACTTCGTGCCCTTGTCAAAAAATGGAGATTTAACTATGAGCGAAACGGCATCCTGGCAGCCGAGCGCATCCATTCCTAACTTATTAAAACGCGCGGCGATTATGGCGGAGATCCGTCGTTTCTTTGCCGATCGTGGAGTGCTGGAGGTGGAGACGCCTTGTATGAGCCAGGCGACGGTAACCGATATTCATTTGGTCCCGTTTGAGACGCGTTTCGTTGGCCCCGGGCATTCGCAGGGGATGAATCTCTGGTTAATGACCAGCCCGGAATACCATATGAAACGCCTGCTGGTTGCCGGTTGTGGGCCGGTTTTCCAGCTGTGTCGCAGCTTCCGTAATGAAGAGATGGGGCGTTATCACAACCCTGAATTCACTATGCTTGAGTGGTATCGACCGCACTATGATATGTACCGGTTGATGAACGAGGTGGACGATCTCTTGCAACAGGTGCTGGACTGCCCGGCAGCAGAAAGTCTTTCTTATCAACAAGCTTTCTTGCGTTATCTGGAAATTGACCCACTCTCTGCCGACAAAACGCAACTGCGGGAAGTGGCAGCGAAACTGGATTTGAGCAACGTTGCCGATACCGAAGAAGACCGCGACACGCTGCTACAACTGCTGTTTACCTTTGGCGTAGAGCCAAATATTGGCAAAGAAAAACCGACCTTTGTGTACCACTTTCCGGCCAGCCAGGCATCACTGGCGCAAATCAGTACCGAAGATCATCGGGTCGCTGAACGCTTTGAGGTTTATTATAAAGGTATTGAGCTGGCGAATGGTTTCCATGAATTGACGGATGCCCGTGAGCAGCAACAACGTTTTGAACAAGATAACCGTAAGCGCGCGGCGCGCGGTTTGCCGCAGCACCCCATTGACCAGAATCTTATTGAAGCCTTGAAAGTCGGTATGCCTGACTGTTCCGGCGTGGCATTAGGCGTTGATCGTCTGGTGATGTTGGCGCTGGGCGCGGAGACACTGGCTGAAGTCATCGCCTTTAGCGTTGACCGGGCATAATTCTGAAAAATTACTGAATTAACCGCGAAGAATGGCGTGATGAGCGCCATTCTGTAGCATATGTTTTCATTTTTCCGCTAAAGGCCACAATTTAAGACTGGATATTTGATATCATCCAGGTATCAATTCTGTATTGGTTTTTACGCTGCCCGCTCAATGTTGGGCGGTGCAGTTCAGTGGGCGCGTTTTATACACGCGCTGAAATGAAGGATGGTTTCATGCCTCACACGATAAAAAAGATGAGTCTGATAGGACTCATATTGATGATCTTTACTTCCGTATTTGGATTTGCCAATAGCCCATCGGCTTATTACTTAATGGGTTATAGTGCGATTCCCTTTTATATATTTTCTGCATTGTTATTCTTTATTCCATTCGCCTTAATGATGGCTGAAATGGGCGCTGCGTATCGCAAAGAAGAAGGCGGTATCTATTCCTGGATGAATAATAGTGTCGGACCACGTTTTGCCTTCATTGGTACGTTTATGTGGTTTTCCTCTTATATCATCTGGATGGTGAGCACCTCCGCGAAAGTTTGGGTACCGTTCTCAACATTTCTCTACGGTAGCGACATGACCCAGCACTGGCGTATTGCCGGACTGGAACCTACGCAGGTGGTTGGTCTGCTGGCAGTGGCATGGATGATTCTGGTCACCGTCGTTGCTTCAAAAGGGATTAATAAAATTGCCCGCATTACTGCGGTGGGCGGTATTGCAGTAATGTGCCTGAATTTAGTATTACTGTTAGTAAGCATTACTATTTTGTTATTAAATGGTGGGCATTTCGCGCAGGATATTAATTTCCTTGCATCACCGAACCCAGGTTATCAGTCCGGTCTGGCAATGCTATCGTTTGTGGTATTTGCTATTTTTGCCTATGGCGGAATTGAAGCGGTGGGTGGTCTGGTCGATAAAACGGAAAATCCAGAAAAGAACTTTGCCAAAGGTATTGTTTTTGCCGCTATTGTTATTTCAATCGGTTATTCGCTGGCAATATTTTTATGGGGCGTCAGCACAAACTGGCAGCAGGTATTAAGTAATGGTTCCGTTAACCTCGGCAATATTACCTATGTGCTGATGAAGAGCCTCGGAATGACGCTGGGTAACGCACTGCATTTGTCACCTGAAGCGTCATTGTCGCTGGGTGTGTGGTTTGCGCGTATTACCGGACTGTCGATGTTCCTCGCCTATACCGGTGCGTTCTTTACGCTTTGCTATTCACCGCTGAAAGCCATCATCCAGGGGACGCCGAAAGCATTGTGGCCGGAACCGATGACTCGCCTGAATACGATGGGTATGCCTTCTATCGCAATGTGGATGCAGTGCGGGCTGGTTACTGTCTTCATCCTGCTGGTTTCGTTTGGTGGCGGTACCGCATCGGCGTTCTTTAACAAACTGACGCTGATGGCGAACGTGTCTATGACGCTTCCTTACCTGTTCCTCGCGCTGGCTTTCCCGTTCTTTAAAGCACGTCAGGATCTCGACAGACCGTTTGTGATTTTCAAAACACATATGTCGGCAATGATTGCGACAGTGGTTGTCGTACTGGTGGTGACATTTGCGAACGTGTTCACCATCATTCAACCTGTGGTTGAAGCCGGAGACTGGGACAGCACATTGTGGATGATTGGCGGCCCTGTCTTCTTCTCGCTGTTAGCGATGGCGATTTACCAGAACTATTGCAGTCGCAAGGCGAACAAACCTGAGTTAGCTCTCGACTGATCCTATGGAATCCTGCAACTCATCGTCTCTCCGGCGATGAGTTGTCTGGTAAGGAAGACGTTATGGACAACGGTAGTCGGGATCCAGTGATAACCGAAGATGAAATCAGGGCGCTGCAATTTTCTGCCTGGGATGTAGCGGAAATAGAGCAGACTATTCTCTCTTTTGTCGATGACTGTCACACCCGTAAAGTGGCAATGGTGGTCGGTAATACCATTAATACCCTCAAAGATCGCGATGGTTCGCGGTGGGGAAACCTGCCTGATATCTATTGCACTTACCTGATCAGGTGCCTGGTTTTTCGTGGGGAATTAATCGGGTATGGTGATTTGTTCCGCATGCGTTATAGCGAA
Source organism: Escherichia coli (assembly GCF_036503815.1). Lineage (GTDB taxonomy): Bacteria > Pseudomonadota > Gammaproteobacteria > Enterobacterales > Enterobacteriaceae > Escherichia > Escherichia coli_F. The sequence goes on along the minus strand of NZ_AP027764.1, from coordinate 4,468,555 downwards.
ATTAAACTACCGATTGAAGCATCATGAGTGCTCGTCAGTTTATTTTATGCTGCATATGGTTCTTCGTATCTGTTCTCTGGATTCTGATAATGTCCGCGCTGGACAAAGAGTGGATGATTGATGGACGCGGGATTAATAACGTCTGCGATGTGCTGATGTATCTCGAAGATGACGATACCCGTGATGTCGGTGTGATAATGACGTTACCGCTCTTTTTCCCTTTTCTCTGGTTCGCTTTGTGGCGAAAAAAACGCGGCTGGTTTATGTACGCCACCGCGCTGGCTATTTTCGGCTACTGGTTGTGGCAGTTTTTTCTGCGCTATCAGTTTTGCTTGTGAGCCGGATGGGTTCATCCGGCCACAAAGACCTTACAAACTTCCCGCCTGACGACCTTTGCCCGCAGAAGTTAATGTTCTCCCCGTTTGTTTACCGTTGAGGCTTTCCAGACGCATCTGGAAGGGCGGGAATGGCATATCGATACCGTGGGCATGGAATCCTGCCAGAATCAGCTGGTGAATCTCATGGCGTAGTGGCATGCGGTGACCCATCTCAGCGGCGTAAATACGCAGCTCGAAAATCTGAATCCCCTGTTGTAGATCCACCAGGAAGACTTCCGGTGCTGGGTTATCGATCACCAGCGAGCAGCGACGCGCTGCGGTGAGCAGGATTTCCGTCACTTCTTCACTGTTGGCATCGGCAGGGGCCGGAATCGTCAACACCACGCGCGTGACCGAGTCAGAGAGCGACCAGTTGATAAACTGCTCGGTAATAAACGCCTTGTTCGGCACGATAATTTCTTTGCGGTCCCAGTCGCTGATGGTGGTGGCGCGGGTGTTAATTTTCGTCACACTACCGGTGAGATCGCGGATCGTCACCGTATCGCCAATGCGAATCGGTTTTTCGAACAGGATGATCAGGCCAGAGATAAAGTTGGCGAAAATTTCCTGCAAACCAAAGCCCAGACCAACACCGAGCGCGGCGACCAGCCACTGCAATTTCGACCACTCAATACCAATCATTGAGAAGCCGACCAGCCCGCCAATCAGCATCAGCAGATATTTGGTGATGGTGGTGATGGCGTAACCAGTGCCCGGCGTTAAATCGAGGTGCTGCAAAATCGCCAGTTCCAGCAGCGCGGGCAGGTTGCGCACCAGCTGTGTGGTGATGATAAACACCAGAATGGCAATTAGCACCGCACCGAGGGTAATCGGCTCCAAACTTTCTACGCCCTGTACCGTGGAAGTGACATCCCACAGCGAAATATTTTCGAGGAAGCCGAAAGCGGAATGGATTTCTGACCACAGCACAATGACCGAAAGCAAGGCGATCAACATCAAAATTGAGCGCACCAGCCGCAAGGATTGCGCACTGATGGCATCGAGATCGACTTCGCTTTCATCGACTTCAATTGCCCCTTCCGGGCTACTGTGATGATGCGCTTCCTCTTCGCCACGCGCACGCTGCGCTAACATCTCTGCCCGGCGATGCTTCGCCCGGTCAAACGCCAGCCTGCGCCGCTGGATCAGCATCCAGCGGCGGATAACGTGATAAACCACCAGTAGCAGGAACCAGATGGCAACCGAGGTTTCAAGCCTCGCTAACAGTGCCTGCGCCGTTGCCAGATAACCCACCGCCGACGCCAGGATGGCTACCAACGGTGCGCCAATCATCATGTTCCACAGCATATGGTTGGTAATGTTGTCGCCGCTGCCTTCTTTGTTGAGATACAACGGAATCCCGGCCTTTTTCAGGCTGAGGGTGACTACCGCCAGTGCACCGCAAATGAGGATAAAACAAAGCCGTCCCAGCGAACCGGAGAATTCACGGTCGTCGAGGTTATCGAACATCATCAGCGCCATAATCAGCGGCACAATAAGCCCGATGCTCATCAGGTAGTAACGCATCCCACGGGAAACCCGTTCGCGTGGCCAGCCGAAATGAGCGATAAACAAGCCGTTCGGACGGGCAAAGGTGGCGCAAATCATCACTACCCACAGCAGCGGTACGGTGGCCGTTACGCCATCACCAATTGCGACCGCCAGCGGATAAGGCCACGCCTCGCGCAAGCCGTAACCCAGCGTCATCCACAGCACCGGTAGCGGTGATGCGACGAGAATCGACCAGAAAAGGGTGCGCAACGTCAGCCAGAAGTGATCCTGAGTCACTTTGCCGACTTTCGCCGCCGAACGTTCAAGAAAACGGGTGAAATAGCGGCGTGAGTAAATACTGCAACCGACCAGAATCAACGCGCCAAACAGCGGCAAAATCGTCTCTTTGCTGGTCAGCATCATTACGCTGGCTTTGCCCAACTGACTGAAGGTGTCCAGCGAAATGAGACGACGCAGATCCTGAGCGATCTCCAGCGGCCAGGCGATGGTCATCGGGCGCACGTCAGAAGTCCAGAACAGGTATCGGTGCGTCGCTTCATTCACTTCTTTCAGCGCATCTTCCAGTTGCCCGTTGGAGACTTTCAGCTTGGTCAGCTCCAGCAGTAACGTGTCGCCACCCTGCAACAATGAGTTCAGCAACTCACGCTGAGTGCGTAGCTGTGCTTCCAGAATACGGTTTTGCTCGGCGGTCAGCGGCTGACCGTCTGCCTGATGGATTTGCCTTAGCAACGGCTGTTTATTAAGCAGATCCTCATAACGTAAGCGTTGCACACGCAACTGTGCCATTTCGGTATCAAGCTGTTGTGGTTTCGGCATTTCCGGTAGCCGTGCCACCTGCGCCCGCAACGCTTCGCCGAGCAGGTTGGACGATCCCAGCCATTGTGATTGTTCACGCAGCGTATTCAACGCCTGCCGGACCTGTAGTGTCTGGCTGGCAGCCTGACGCTGTTGCGAGGCAACGAGATCCATCCGCTGCGCCTGTTGATTCAACGCCGCCGACAGCTCGCGGTTAATTTTGAATTGCGCGACGATATCTTTCGGCAAGTCGGCGCTGTTTTCTGCCAGAAGTTCGGTGCTTTCCAGCGCCCGCTCCGCCTCAAGCTGGCGTTGGCTGTTCAACTGATTACGCAAGGCCTGCAAATACGCATCCAGTTGCTGGCTCTCTTTTTCCGCCAGCTCTGAGCGCAAGCGCGCTAATTCTTGCCTGTTATTGGCAGACAGCTGCGCCAATTCCAGTTCATCAACGAGCGCCTTCAGTCGTGCAGAGTCAGATTGCAAAGCAAAATTTTGCGCCTGATTAAGCGGGGTATTGCCGGTAAGCGTTCCAAGGCGGCGCTCGATTTCATTCAACTGGCGGCGGGCGTCAGTTTGCTGTTGCGGCAGTTGATTCAGCGAATCGGCAATCTCGCGGGCGCGCTCTTGCTCTTGCTGGGCCTGACGGCTCTTATCCAGTAACTGACTGCTGACCTGGAGAATTTCCTGATTCAGCGCGTCGGTAGACATTCCCGGCGATACGCTGCGCGGCTCGTCACGCATGTTGTTTAATTGCGCGCGCAGAGTAGCGGAGAGTTTCGGGTAATTATCAATGACTTCTTGATATTGCTTGATGCGCTCAAGGGAACCTTTTCGTTCCTCAAGCGCATTTAAGGCGGACTGGAGTGCCTCTACGACTTCCGGCTGAGCGGGTTTCGCCGCTTTTGCCTGCTCCAGTTCCTGGGTGATTTGTTTACTATCGGGGGCCGTCGCGGCGTACGCCCCCCAACTGAGGCACCAGGCCATCAGAAAAGCGATAATCAGGCGCACGTCAGCGTTTCCTTTGATGGATTAGACCTGGTCTTTTTTGTCGTCAACCAATGGGCTGGCGTCGTGTTCTGCCTCGATCTCTTCAGCAGGAAGCGGGGCAGGTTCAGAGTCTGGCGTAACAAAGGTTTCGGTAGATACTGCCAGCGGCTGGCCAATTTTCGTGACAGACAGGCTTTCCAGTTGCTTAACCAGATCCACTTTACCCGGTGCAAACAGGTTGATAACGGTAGAGCCGAGTTTAAAGCGCCCCATTTCCTGGCCTTTCAGCAGCGCCACAGAACCGTCGTTTTCTCCGGCAGGCCATGTCCAGCGCTTGATGATGCCTTCGCGCGGCGGCGTAATGGTGCCCGCCCAGACAGTTTCAATGCTGCCAACAATCGTCGCCCCGACCAGAATCTGCGCCATCGGGCCAAATTCGGTATCGAACAGGCAGATCACGCGTTCGTTACGGGCAAACAGATTCGGCACGTTCTGAGCGGTGAGATGGTTAACGGAGAAGAGATCGCCCGGCACATAGATCATCTCACGCAGAATACCGTTGCACGGCATGTGTACGCGGTGGTAGTCACGCGGAGAGAGGTAAGTGGTCACAAACGTACCGTTACGGAAAAGATCCGCCATCAGATAGTTCCCTGCCAGCAGAGCTTCGAGGCTGTAGTTGTGGCCTTTAGCTTGCAGGATTTTATCTTCTTCGATTTTACCTAACTGGCTGATAACGCCATCGGCAGGCATGACCAGTACATTAGGATCGGTATCGATTGGGCGTACTTCGTCACGCAGCGGACGGACAAAGAATTCGTTAAAGGTGCGGTAGCTGGCGGTGTCCGGCTTTTGCGCCTCTTTCATGTCGACCTTGTAGTATTTAACGAACAGATCGATAACCAGTTTTGTCAGCCATCCTGCCCGCTTGCTTGCGCCCCAACCCGCCAGGCGAGTAAGCCATAATTTCGGCAGAATGTACTGTAGCGAAAGTTTAAATGAATTTAACAAGGTAGCCTCCAGGCCATTGTTTTGTCGTTCCTGATCCGGCCTACATGCCGGATCCTGAAAAAAAGGGGACGATTCTAACGACGGTTAGCTTAATTGTCAGTCATCCGTATCAGAAAAGTTTTTACGCGTTTTTACCTGCGCCATGCTTTCCAGAATACGGTGATAGTTTTCGAAACGGGTTTCCGCGATTTTCCCTTCCTCAACCGCTTCCCGGATAGCGCAGCCCGGATCGGTATCGTGTTTGCAATCGCGATATTTACACAGACCTAAGTAGTCATGGAATTCGACAAAACCCCGAGTAATTTGTTCCGGTTCCAGATGCCAGAGACCAAACTCACGCACACCTGGGGAATCAATCACATCACCGCCGTGCGGGAAGTGATACAGCCGCGCGGCAGTCGTGGTGTGCTGACCAAGCCCCGAGTTATCCGAGACGTCGTTGGTCAGGATCTCTTTTTGCAGCCCCAGCAACGCGTTCAGCAGGCTGGATTTGCCGACGCCAGACTGCCCGGCAAAAATACTGATGCGCCCGGTCAACGCCTCTTCCAGCGGTTTCAGTCCATCCTTAGTATGACTGGAAACCATCAATACGCGATAACCGATATTGCGGTAGATATTCATCTGCTCGTTGACGAATTCCATGCCTTCGTCGTCCAACAGGTCTATCTTGTTGAGCACAATAATCGGCTCAATCTGCAAGGTTTCGCAGGCCACCAGGTAACGGTCGATAATATTGAGCGACAGCTCCGGCAAAATCGCGGAGACAATGACAATCTGGTCGATGTTGGCAGCAATGGGTTTCACACCGTCGTAGAAATCCGGGCGCGTCAACACTGAGGTGCGCTCATGCACCGCTTCCACGATCCCTTTGACATTTACGCCTTCCGCCGCCGGTTTTCCCGGACGCCAGACTACGCGATCGCCGGTCACCAGCGAACGGATGGTACGGCGAATATTGCAGCGGTGAACGTCGCCATCGGCGGATTCCACATCAGCGTGCATACCAAAGCGGCTGATGACGATACCTTCATCAGGCTCGCCAAACAGATTGTCGTCGTAGTCGGGCTTCTCCTTAGACGTTTTAAGACGACGCTGGTGATTGGCGTTCACGCGGCGCTGCTGGCCTTTGGAGAGTTTATTTTTACTCAATCGTACAGACTCCTGGTCGCCCCTGATGGGCAAAACATCTATGATACACGCAATTGTGGATCAATATAGTCACTGTGAATGGGTGGAAAATAGCATGAGTGCCAATGAAAACAACCTGATTTGGATCGATCTTGAGATGACCGGTCTGGATCCCGAGCGCGATCGCATTATTGAGATTGCCACGCTGGTGACCGATGCCAACCTGAATATTCTGGCAGAAGGGCCGACCATTGCAGTACATCAGTCCGATGAACAGCTGGCGCTGATGGATGACTGGAACGTGCGCACCCATACCGCCAGCGGGCTGGTGGAGCGCGTGAAAGCGAGCACGATGGGCGATCGGGAAGCTGAACTGGCAACGCTCGAATTTTTAAAACAGTGGGTGCCTGCGGGAAAATCGCCGATTTGCGGTAACAGCATCGGCCAGGATCGTCGCTTCTTGTTTAAATACATGCCGGAGCTGGAAGCCTACTTCCACTACCGTTATCTGGATGTCAGCACACTGAAAGAGCTGGCGCGCCGCTGGAAGCCGGAAATTCTTGATGGTTTTACCAAACAGGGGACGCATCAGGCGATGGATGATATCCGTGAGTCGGTGGCGGAGCTGGCTTACTACCGCGAGCATTTTATCAAGCTGTAAAATTTGTTCTGGTCACGTAACCGCCGGAATCCACTTGCGGCGGCGTGATTTTGACGCTAAATTGAACGTCTTGCTGATAATTTCAGCACTTGAGATAAAAACTCAAAAAAAATTTTTTAGGGGGGTTGCAGAGGGAAAGATTTCTCGTATAATGCGCCTCCCGTAACGACGCAGAAATGCGAAAATTACGAAAGCAAAATTAAGCAGTACGCGGGAATAGCTCAGTTGGTAGAGCACGACCTTGCCAAGGTCGGGGTCGCGAGTTCGAGTCTCGTTTCCCGCTCCAAAATTTGAAAAGTGCTGCAAAGCACAGACCACCCAATCGCAGTATTTCGAATTGCGACAAGGCGGCAACTGAACGAATCCTTGGGAGCTTACAAAAGTAAGTGACTAAGGTGAGTGAAGGCAGCCAAGGCAGTAGCGGTTCGAAAGACGAAGATTAAGCGGGAATAGCTCAGTTGGTAGAGCACGACCTTGCCAAGGTCGGGGTCGCGAGTTCGAGTCTCGTTTCCCGCTCCAAAATTTGAAAGTGCTGCAAAGCACAGACCACCCAAGCGGGAATAGCTCAGTTGGTAGAGCACGACCTTGCCAAGGTCGGGGTCGCGAGTTCGAGTCTCGTTTCCCGCTCCAAATTCTTCTCTCAATAAAATATCCACAGCGACGCGATGCGTTATTGCTGGTTTTTGTTGTCTCTGACAAACTCTTGTAAACAGAGTTATCCACAGCCTCATGTCGTAATCTTAATTTCAAAGAAACTTCGCACGGTGAATAGTATTTTTTTAACTTATTGATATATAAGTTGAAAATTAAGATCTCGTTTTGTCGAGTCGATCACTTGACGATTTTATTCGTCTTGAATTGCAATGCGTTTTTATTTTTATTCACAAGCTGTGGATGAATCAGGCATCTCGTGGTAATCCCTTTTCAATGACCCGAACCAGACGCTGTTTTTTCGGTAGTTGTACCTCCACGACGCACGCATTTCGCCTCTCGATTTGCTGCGCAATCGCCCACGCTATGTGCTCATCAAGAAGTGGGTGCTCACCTTTACGACTTTCCAGCGCTGTCAAAATCGTTTTATCCCAGGGGGCATTGCCTAATGCCACGGCGATATTACGCAGCCAACGCAGGTGACCTATACGGCGAATCGCCGAACCTTCCGTGACTTTTAAAAACTTCTCTTCACTCCAGGCGAATAACTCAATGAGTTCCGGTGCGTGTAGTGGTTTGCGCGGGCTGAAATCGTCTTCTGTAGTGAGTTGCGAATAGCGATTCCACGGGCAGATAAGCTGGCAGTCATCGCAACCGTAAATACGGTTTCCCATCAATGGACGCAGCTCTTCCGGGATCGCCCCTTCCAGTTCAATGGTGAGATAAGAGATACAGCGGCGAGCATCGACGGTATATGGCTCGACGATGGCGCCGGTCGGGCAAATCGTCATACAGGCCACGCATTTACCGCATCCTTCCTCGACCGGTTGATCCACGGGCAGCGGAATATCGACCAGTAATTCACCTAAAAAGAAGAACGAACCGGCCTCGCGATTGAGGATAAGTGAGTGCTTACCTGTCCAGCCAAGACCTGCTTTTTCAGCTAACGGGCGCTCGAGAATAGGCGCAGAATCGACAAACGGTCTAAAATTCAGCGAAACACAATGTTGCTGAATCATCTCGCCCAGCTTTTTGAGTCGGTTGCGCAGAAGTTTGTGATAGTCACGGCCCAACGCATAACGACTTACATAGCCGAGTTTGGGGTTTTTCAGCGTGCTGGCAAATGCGGCGTTAGCAGGAAGGTAATTCATCCGCACGCTGATGACGCGCAGCGTACCGGGCAATAACTCATGGGGGCGGGCGCGCAGCATACCGTGACGCGCCATCCAGTCCATTTCGCCGTGGTATTGTTTGTCCAGCCATGCTTGCAGTTTGGGCTCGGACGCGCTGAGATCGGTATCGGTAATACCTACCTGCTGAAAGCCCAGTTCCAGCCCCCACTGTTTAATATTTTGCGCTAACTGATTGAGATCGAGGGGCTCTGACATGACGGACCATACAATGAAGAAAAACCCCGTAAGTATACCACATACCGTCTGGCACGCCGACGATATCCGCCACGGCGAACGCGAGGCGGCAGATGCGCTGGGGCTTACACTCTATGAACTGATGCTTCGCGCTGGTGAAGCCGCATTTCAGGTGTGTCGTTCGGCTTATCCTGATGCCTGCCACTGGCTGGTGCTGTGCGGTCATGGCAATAACGGCGGCGATGGTTATGTGATTGCGCGGCTGGCAAAAGCGGTTGGCATTGAGGTCACGCTGCTGGCCCAGGAAAGTGACAAACCGTTACCGGAAGAGGCCGCGCTGGCGCGCGATGCATGGTTAAACGCAGGAGGCGAGATCCATGCTTCGAATATTGTCTGGCCCGAGTCAGTAGATCTGATTGTTGATGCGCTGCTCGGTACCGGATTGCAGCACGCGCCCCACGAATCCATTAGCCAGTTAATCGACCACGCTAATACTCACCCTGCGCCGATTGTGGCGGTTGATATCCCTTCCGGCCTGCTGGCTGAAACCGGCGCTACGCCAGGCGCGGTAATCAACGCCGATCACACCATCACTTTTATTGCGCTGAAACCTGGCTTGCTCACCGGGAAAGCACGGGATGTTACCGGAAAACTGCATTTTGACTCGCTGGGGCTGGACAATTGGTTGGCAGGTCAGGAGACGAAAATTCAGCGGTTTTCGGCAGAACAACTTTCTCACTGGCTGAAACCGCGTCGCCCGACTTCGCATAAAGGCGATCACGGGCGGCTGGTGATTATTGGTGGCGATCACGGCACGGCGGGGGCTATTCGTATGACGGGGGAAGCGGCGCTGCGTGCTGGCGCTGGTTTAGTCAGAGTGCTGACCCGCAGTGAAAACATTGCGCCACTGCTGACCGCACGACCGGAATTGATGGTGCATGAACTGACTATGGACTCTCTTACCGAAAGCCTGGAATGGGCCGATGTGGTGGTGATTGGTCCCGGTCTGGGCCAGCAAGAGTGGGGGAAAAAAGCCCTGCAAAAAGTTGAGAATTTTCGCAAACCGATGTTATGGGATGCCGATGCATTGAACCTGCTGGCAATCAATCCTGATAAGCGTCACAATCGCGTGATCACGCCGCATCCTGGCGAGGCCGCACGGTTGTTGGGCTGTTCCGTAGCAGAAATTGAAAGTGACCGCTTACATTGCGCCCAACGTCTGGTACAACGTTATGGCGGCGTAGCGGTGCTGAAAGGTGCCGGAACCGTAGTTGCCGCGCATCCTGACGCTTTAGGCATTATTGATGCCGGAAATGCAGGCATGGCGAGCGGCGGGATGGGTGATGTGCTCTCTGGTATTATTGGCGCATTGCTTGGGCAAAAACTGTCGCCGTATGATGCAGCGTGCGCGGGCTGTGTCGCACACGGTACGGCAGCTGACGTACTGTCGGCGCGTTTTGGAACGCGCGGAATGCTGGCGACCGATCTCTTTTCCACGCTACAGCGTATTGTTAACCCGGAAGTGACTGATAAAAACCATGATGAATCGAGTAATTCCGCTCCCTGATGAGCAGGCAACATTAGACCTGGGCGAGCGGGTAGCGAAAGCCTGCGATGGTGCAACCGTAATCTATCTGTATGGCGATTTAGGCGCAGGTAAAACCACCTTTAGCCGGGGCTTTTTACAGGCTCTGGGTCATCAGGGTAATGTCAAAAGCCCCACTTATACGCTGGTCGAACCCTATACGCTCGACAACTTAATGGTGTATCACTTTGATTTATACCGCCTTGCCGATCCCGAGGAGCTGGAGTTTATGGGGATCCGCGATTATTTTGCTAACGATGCCATCTGCCTGGTGGAGTGGCCACAACAAGGTACAGGTGTTCTTCCTGACCCGGATGTCGAAATACACATTGATTATCAGGCACAAGGCCGTGAGGCGCGCGTGAGCGCGGTTTCCTCTGCGGGTGAATTGTTGCTGGCGCGTTTAGCCGGTTAACCTTTGAAAGGTGGCGGGATGATGTATCGCATCAGAAATTGGTTGGTAGCGACGTTGCTGCTGCTGTGCGCGCAGGCTGGCGCCGCTACGCTCTCTGATATTCAGGTTTCTAACGGTAATCAACAGGCGCGAATAACATTGAGTTTTACTGGCGATCCTGATTACGCGTTTAGCCATCAAAACAAACGCACCGTGGCGCTCGATATCAAACAAACGGGCGTGATTCAGGGGCTACCGTTGTTGTTCAGCGGTAATAATCTGGTGAAGGCGATTCGCTCTGGAACGCCTAAAGATGCACAAACGCTACGGCTGGTGGTCGATCTCACCGAAAACGGTAAAACCGAAGCGGTGAAGCGGCAGAATGGTAGCAATTACACTGTCGTCTTTACGATTAACGCTGATGCGCCGCCACCGCCTCCACCGCCGCCAGTGGTTGCGAAGCGCGTTGAAACGCCTGCGGTTGTCGCACCGCGCGTCAGCGAACCGGCGCGTAATCCGTTTAAAACCGAAAGTAACCGCACTACGGGTGTTATCAGCAGTAATACGGTAACGCGTCCGGCAGCGCGCGCGACGGCTAACACAGGCGATAAAATTATCATCGCTATTGATGCCGGACACGGCGGTCAGGATCCTGGCGCTATCGGCCCTGGTGGTACGCGGGAGAAAAATGTCACCATCGCCATCGCGCGTAAATTGCGTACTTTACTCAATGATGATCCGATGTTTAAGGGCGTTTTAACCCGTGACGGGGATTACTTTATCTCGGTAATGGGGCGCAGCGATGTGGCACGTAAGCAAAACGCCAATTTCCTCGTCTCGATTCACGCTGATGCCGCACCGAACCGCAGTGCGACTGGCGCTTCCGTATGGGTGCTCTCTAACCGTCGCGCCAACAGCGAAATGGCCAGCTGGCTGGAGCAGCACGAGAAACAGTCGGAGCTGCTGGGCGGAGCGGGCGATGTGCTGGCGAACAGTCAGTCTGACCCGTATTTAAGCCAGGCGGTGCTGGATTTACAGTTCGGTCATTCCCAGCGGGTAGGGTATGATGTAGCGACCAGTATGATCAGTCAGTTGCAACGCATTGGCGAAATACATAAACGTCGACCAGAACATGCCAGCCTTGGCGTTCTGCGTTCGCCGGATATCCCATCAGTACTGGTCGAAACCGGTTTTATCAGCAACAACAGCGAAGAACGTTTGCTGGCGAGCGACGATTACCAACAACAGCTGGCAGAAGCCATTTACAAAGGCCTGCGCAATTATTTCCTTGCGCATCCGATGCAATCTGCGCCGCAGGGGGCAACGGCACAAACGGCCAGCACGGTGACGACGCCAGATCGCACGCTGCCAAACTAAGGATGATTGATGCCAATTCAGGTCTTACCGCCACAACTGGCGAACCAGATTGCCGCAGGTGAGGTGGTCGAGCGACCTGCGTCGGTAGTCAAAGAACTGGTGGAAAACAGCCTCGATGCGGGTGCGACGCGTATTGATATTGATATCGAACGCGGTGGGGCGAAACTTATCCGCATTCGTGATAACGGCTGCGGTATCAAAAAAGATGAACTGGCGCTGGCGCTGGCGCGTCATGCTACCAGTAAAATCGCCTCTCTGGACGATCTCGAAGCTATTATCAGCCTGGGGTTCCGCGGTGAGGCGCTGGCGAGTATCAGTTCAGTTTCCCGTCTGACGCTCACTTCGCGCACCGTAGATCAGCAGGAAGCCTGGCAGGCATATGCCGAAGGGCGCGATATGGACGTGACGGTTAAACCGGCGGCGCATCCGGTGGGAACGACGCTGGAAGTGCTGGATCTGTTCTACAATACCCCGGCGCGGCGGAAATTCCTGCGTACCGAGAAAACCGAATTTAACCATATTGATGAAATCATCCGCCGCATTGCGCTGGCGCGTTTCGACGTCACTATTAACCTGTCGCATAACGGCAAAATAGTTCGCCAGTACCGCGCAGTGCCGGAAGGCGGGCAAAAAGAACGGCGCTTAGGCGCGATTTGCGGCACCGCTTTTCTCGAACAAGCGCTGGCGATTGAATGGCAACACGGCGATCTCACGCTGCGCGGCTGGGTGGCAGATCCAAACCACACCACGCCCACACTGGCAGAAATTCAGTATTGCTACGTGAATGGTCGCATGATGCGCGATCGCCTGATCAATCATGCGATCCGTCAGGCCTGCGAAAACAAACTGGGGGCCGATCAGCAACCGGCATTTGTGTTGTATCTGGAGATCGACCCACATCAAGTGGACGTCAACGTGCACCCCGCCAAACACGAAGTGCGTTTCCATCAGTCGCGTCTGGTGCACGACTTTATCTATCAGGGCGTGCTGAGTGTGCTACAACAACAGCTGGAAACGCCGCTGCCACTGGACGATGAACCTCAACCTGCACCGCGCACCATTCCGGAGAACCGCGTGGCCGCCGGGCGTAATCATTTTGCTGAACCGGCAGTTCGTGAATCGGTAGCTCCCCGCTACTCTCCTGCGCCCGTCTCTGGTGGTCGTCCAGCAGCTTCCTGGCCAAATGCGCAGCCAGGCTACCAGAAACAGCAAGGTGAAGTGTATCGCCAGCTTTTGCAAACGCCTGCGCCGATGCAAAAACCAAAAGCACCTGAACCGCAGGAGCCAGCGCTTGCGGCGAACAGTCAGAGTTTTGGTCGGGTACTGACTATCGTCCATTCCGACTGTGCGTTGCTGGAGCGCGACGGCAACATTTCACTTTTAGCCCTGCCAGTGGCAGAACGTTGGCTGCGTCAGGCGCAGTTGACGCCGGGTGAAACGCCAGTTTGCGCCCAGCCGTTGCTTATTCCGTTGCGGCTAAAAGTTTCTGGCGAAGAAAAATCGGCATTAGAAAAAGCGCAGTCTGCCCTGGCGGAATTGGGTATTGATTTCCAGTCCGATGCACAGTATGTGACCATCAGGGCCGTGCCTTTACCCTTACGCCAACAAAATTTACAAATCTTGATTCCTGAACTGATAGGCTACCTGGCGAAGCAGTCCGTATTCGAACCTGGCAATATTGCGCAGTGGATTGCACGAAATCTGATGAGCGAACATGCGCAGTGGTCAATGGCACAGGCCATCACCCTGCTGGCGGACGTGGAACGGTTATGTCCGCAACTTGTGAAAACGCCGCCGGGTGGTCTGTTACAATCTGTTGATTTACATCCGGCGATAAAAGCCCTGAAAGATGAGTGATATCAGTAAGGCGAGCCTGCCTAAGGCGATTTTTTTGATGGGGCCGACGGCCTCCGGTAAAACGGCGTTAGCCATTGAGCTGCGTAAAATTTTACCAGTAGAGTTGATAAGCGTTGATTCTGCCCTTATTTACAAAGGGATGGATATCGGGACGGCGAAGCCGAACGCTGAAGAGTTACTCGCCGCGCCGCACCGATTGCTGGATATTCGCGATCCGTCGCAGGCTTATTCGGCCGCTGATTTTCGCCGCGATGCGCTGGCGGAAATGGCTGATATCACCGCGGCGGGGCGGATCCCACTATTAGTGGGCGGTACGATGTTGTATTTCAAGGCATTGCTGGAAGGGTTGTCGCCGCTACCGTCGGCAGACCCCGAAGTGCGGGCCAGAATTGAGCAACAGGCGGCAGAGCAAGGTTGGGAGTCATTGCATCGTCAACTTCAGGAGATCGATCCGGTTGCGGCAGCAAGGATTCATCCAAATGATCCACAAAGGCTTTCCCGGGCACTGGAAGTTTTTTTCATTTCGGGTAAAACTTTAACGGAACTGACGCAAACGTCAGGAGACGCTCTACCGTATCAGGTGCATCAGTTCGCCATCGCCCCGGCGAGCCGTGAACTGCTCCATCAACGAATTGAGCAGCGTTTTCATCAGATGTTGGCTTCAGGTTTTGAAGCAGAAGTCCGGGCGCTTTTTGCCCGAGGAGATTTGCATACGGACTTGCCTTCCATTCGTTGCGTGGGTTATCGCCAGATGTGGTCTTACCTTGAAGGCGAAATCTCATACGATGAAATGGTTTATCGAGGTGTTTGCGCCACGAGACAGTTGGCGAAGCGGCAGATAACCTGGCTGCGTGGTTGGGAAGGGGTTCACTGGCTTGACAGTGAAAAACCAGAACAGGCGCGTGACGAAGTATTACAGGTTGTTGGTGCTATCGCAGGCTGAATGTGTACAATTGAGACGTATCGTGCGCAATTTTTTCAGAATCGAAAGGTTCAAAGTACAAATAAGCATATAAGGAAAAGAGAGAATGGCTAAGGGGCAATCTTTACAAGATCCGTTCCTGAACGCACTGCGTCGGGAACGTGTTCCAGTTTCTATTTATTTGGTGAATGGTATTAAGCTGCAAGGACAAATCGAGTCTTTTGATCAGTTCGTGATCCTGTTGAAAAACACGGTCAGCCAGATGGTTTACAAGCACGCGATTTCTACTGTTGTCCCGTCTCGCCCGGTTTCTCATCACAGTAACAACGCCGGTGGCGGTACCAGCAGTAACTACCATCATGGTAGCAGCGCGCAGAATACTTCCGCGCAACAGGACAGCGAAGAAACCGAATAAGGTTTCATGCTGTTTTTTTTACACGGGGAGCCAGCGATCCTGCGTTCCCCGCTGATCTATTTAGAGGGTTATACGCTTGTTTGACCGTTATGATGCTGGTGAGCAGGCGGTACTGGTACACATCTATTTTACGCAAGACAAAGATATGGAAGACCTCCAGGAGTTTGAATCTCTGGTCTCTTCCGCCGGTGTCGAAGCATTGCAGGTGATTACCGGTAGCCGTAAAGCGCCGCACCCAAAGTATTTTGTAGGTGAAGGTAAAGCAGTTGAAATTGCGGAAGCTGTCAAAGCGACGGGTGCTTCGGTCGTTCTTTTTGACCATGCCCTGAGCCCGGCGCAAGAGCGTAACCTGGAGCGTTTGTGCGAGTGTCGTGTTATCGACCGCACCGGCCTTATTTTAGATATTTTCGCCCAGCGTGCGCGTACCCATGAGGGTAAGTTGCAGGTTGAGCTGGCGCAGTTGCGCCATCTGGCTACGCGCCTGGTGCGTGGCTGGACCCACCTTGAAAGACAGAAAGGCGGGATCGGTTTGCGTGGTCCGGGTGAAACCCAGCTCGAAACCGACCGTCGTTTGTTGCGTAATCGCATCGTGCAGATACAGTCGCGCCTGGAAAGAGTTGAAAAACAGCGTGAGCAGGGGCGGCAATCGCGTATCAAAGCCGACGTTCCTACTGTTTCGCTGGTGGGATATACCAACGCCGGTAAATCTACCCTTTTCAATCGCATCACCGAAGCGCGGGTCTATGCGGCAGACCAGTTGTTTGCCACCCTCGACCCGACGTTGCGGCGTATTGACGTCGCGGATGTCGGTGAAACCGTGTTGGCAGATACCGTAGGGTTTATTCGCCACCTGCCGCACGATCTGGTGGCGGCATTTAAAGCCACGTTACAAGAGACGCGGCAAGCCACATTGCTGCTGCACGTCATTGACGCGGCAGATGTGCGAGTACAAGAAAACATCGAAGCGGTGAATACGGTTCTTGAAGAGATCGATGCTCACGAGATCCCAACCCTGCTGGTGATGAACAAGATCGATATGCTGGAAGATTTTGAACCGCGTATTGATCGGGACGAAGAGAACAAACCGATCCGTGTCTGGCTTTCTGCGCAGACCGGAGCGGGGATACCACAGCTTTTTCAGGCTTTGACGGAGCGTCTTTCCGGCGAGGTGGCGCAGCATACATTGCGTCTGCCGCCGCAGGAAGGGCGTCTGAGAAGTCGTTTTTATCAGCTTCAGGCAATAGAAAAAGAGTGGATGGAGGAGGACGGCAGCGTAAGTCTGCAAGTTCGTATGCCGATCGTTGACTGGCGTCGCCTCTGCAAACAAGAACCGGCGTTGATCGATTACTTGATCTAACGGCGTAGCGTCTGAAGCGTGGAGTCATATCCTCTGGCGTCGAAAGACAACAGGGATCACCGCATAACAAATATGGAGCACAAACATGGCGTGGAATCAGCCCGGTAATAACGGACAAGACCGCGACCCGTGGGGAAGCAGCAAACCTGGCGGCAACTCTGAGGGAAATGGAAACAAAGGCGGTCGCGATCAAGGGCCACCTGATTTAGATGATATCTTCCGCAAACTGAGCAAAAAGCTCGGTGGTCTGGGCGGCGGTAAAGGCACCGGATCTGGCGGTGGTAATTCATCGCAAGGCCCGCGCCCGCAGCTTGGCGGTCGTGTCGTTACCATCGCAGCGGCAGCGATTGTCATTATTTGGGCGGCCAGTGGTTTCTACACCATTAAAGAAGCCGAACGCGGCGTGGTAACACGCTTTGGTAAATTCAGCCATCTGGTTGAGCCGGGTCTGAACTGGAAACCGACGTTTATCGACGAAGTCAAACCGGTGAACGTGGAAGCCGTGCGTGAACTGGCTGCTTCCGGTGTGATGCTGACGTCGGACGAAAACGTGGTGCGCGTTGAGATGAACGTACAGTACCGCGTCACCAATCCGGAAAAATATCTGTATAGCGTGACCAGTCCGGATGACAGCCTGCGTCAGGCTACCGACAGCGCCCTGCGTGGGGTTATCGGTAAATACACCATGGATCGCATTCTGACGGAAGGTCGTACCGTGATTCGTAGCGATACTCAGCGCGAACTGGAAGAGACGATTCGTCCGTATGACATGGGTATCACTCTGCTGGACGTCAACTTCCAGGCAGCTCGTCCGCCGGAAGAAGTAAAAGCGGCGTTTGACGATGCGATTGCCGCGCGTGAAAACGAACAGCAATACATTCGTGAAGCAGAAGCGTATACCAACGAAGTTCAGCCGCGTGCGAACGGTCAGGCGCAACGTATCCTCGAAGAGGCGCGTGCGTACAAGGCTCAGACTATCCTGGAAGCCCAGGGTGAAGTGGCACGCTTTGCTAAACTTCTGCCGGAATATAAAGCTGCGCCGGAAATTACCCGCGAGCGTCTGTATATCGAGACGATGGAAAAAGTGTTGGGCAACACCCGCAAAGTGCTGGTTAACGATAAAGGTGGCAACCTGATGGTTCTGCCGTTAGACCAGATGCTGAAAGGTGGCAATGCCCCTGCGGCGAAGAGCGATAACGGTGCCAGCAATTTGCTGCGTCTGCCGCCAGCCTCTTCCTCCACAACCAGTGGAGCAAGCAACACGTCGTCCACCAGTCAGGGCGATATTATGGACCAACGCCGCGCTAACGCGCAGCGTAACGACTACCAGCGTCAGGGGGAATAACGATGCGTAAGTCAGTTATCGCGATTATCATCATCGTGCTGGTAGTGCTTTACATGTCTGTCTTTGTCGTCAAAGAAGGTGAGCGCGGTATTACGCTGCGTTTTGGTAAGGTACTGCGTGACGATGACAACAAACCTCTGGTTTATGAGCCGGGTCTGCATTTCAAGATACCGTTCATTGAAACGGTGAAAATGCTCGACGCACGTATTCAGACCATGGACAACCAGGCCGACCGCTTTGTGACTAAAGAGAAGAAAGACCTGATCGTCGACTCTTACATCAAATGGCGCATCAGTGATTTCAGCCGTTACTACCTGGCAACGGGCGGTGGCGACATTTCGCAAGCGGAAGTGCTGTTGAAACGTAAGTTCTCTGACCGTCTGCGTTCTGAAATTGGTCGCCTGGACGTGAAAGACATCGTCACCGATTCCCGTGGTCGTCTGACCCTCGAAGTACGTGACGCGCTGAACTCCGGTTCTGCGGGTACAGAAGATGAAGTTACTACCCCGGCGGCAGATAACGCCATTGCCGAAGCGGCAGAGCGCGTAACGGCTGAGACGAAGGGTAAAGTACCGGTCATCAACCCGAACAGTATGGCGGCGCTGGGTATTGAAGTTGTCGATGTGCGTATCAAGCAGATCAACCTGCCGACCGAAGTGTCTGAAGCGATCTACAACCGTATGCGCGCCGAGCGTGAAGCGGTAGCACGTCGTCACCGTTCACAAGGTCAGGAAGAAGCGGAAAAACTGCGCGCGACTGCCGACTATGAAGTAACCAGAACGCTGGCAGAAGCTGAGCGTCAGGGCCGCATCATGCGTGGTGAAGGCGATGCAGAAGCAGCCAAACTGTTTGCTGATGCATTCAGTAAAGATCCGGACTTCTACGCATTCATCCGTAGCCTGCGTGCTTATGAGAACAGCTTCTCTGGCAATCAGGACGTGATGGTCATGAGCCCGGACAGCGATTTCTTCCGCTACATGAAGACGCCGACTTCCGCAACGCGTTAATATAACGACTGCGGTACAGGTCAATAAAGCCACCGCATCCTCAGGGATGTCGGTGGTTTTCTTTTTCTATAAGGATAATGAATGAATTCGACAATCTGGCTGGCGCTTGCCCTGGTTTTGGTGCTGGAAGGTTTAGGGCCGATGCTTTACCCGAAGGCATGGAAGAAGATGATCGCTGCGATGACCAATTTGCCCGATAATATTTTACGTCGTTTTGGCGGTGGACTTGTGGTTGCGGGCGTTGTGGTCTACTACATGTTGAGGAAAACGATTGGCTGAACAAAAAACAGACTGATCGAGGTCATTTTTGAGTGCAAAAAGTGCTGTAACTCTGAAAAAGCGATGGTAGAATCCATTTTTAAGCAAACGGTGATTTTGAAAAATGGGTAACAACGTCGTCGTACTGGGCACCCAATGGGGTGACGAAGGTAAAGGTAAGATCGTCGATCTTCTGACTGAACGGGCTAAATATGTTGTACGCTACCAGGGCGGTCACAACGCAGGCCATACTCTCGTAATCAACGGTGAAAAAACCGTTCTCCATCTTATTCCATCAGGTATTCTCCGCGAGAATGTAATCAGCATCATCGGTAACGGTGTTGTGCTGTCTCCGGCCGCGCTGATGAAAGAGATGAAAGAACTGGAAGACCGTGGCATCCCCGTTCGTGAGCGTCTGCTGCTGTCTGAAGCATGTCCGCTGATCCTTGATTATCACGTTGCGCTGGATAACGCGCGTGAGAAAGCGCGCGGCGCGAAAGCGATCGGCACCACGGGTCGTGGTATCGGGCCTGCTTATGAAGATAAAGTGGCACGTCGTGGTCTGCGTGTTGGCGACCTTTTCGACAAAGAAACCTTCGCTGAAAAACTGAAAGAAGTGATGGAATATCACAACTTCCAGTTGGTTAACTACTACAAAGCTGAAGCGGTTGATTACCAGAAAGTTCTGGATGATACGATGGCTGTTGCCGACATCCTGACTTCTATGGTGGTTGACGTTTCTGACCTGCTCGACCAGGCGCGTCAGCGTGGCGATTTCGTCATGTTCGAAGGTGCGCAGGGTACGCTGCTGGATATCGACCACGGTACTTATCCGTACGTAACTTCTTCCAACACCACTGCAGGTGGCGTGGCGACCGGTTCCGGCCTGGGCCCGCGTTATGTTGATTACGTTCTGGGTATCCTCAAAGCTTACTCCACTCGTGTAGGTGCAGGTCCGTTCCCGACCGAACTGTTTGATGAAACTGGTGAGTTCCTCTGCAAGCAGGGTAACGAATTCGGCGCAACTACGGGTCGTCGTCGTCGTACCGGCTGGCTGGACACCGTTGCCGTTCGTCGTGCGGTACAGCTGAACTCCCTGTCTGGCTTCTGCCTGACCAAACTGGACGTTCTGGATGGCCTGAAAGAGGTGAAACTCTGCGTGGCTTACCGTATGCCGGATGGTCGCGAAGTGACTACCACTCCGCTGGCAGCAGACGACTGGAAAGGTGTAGAGCCGATTTACGAAACCATGCCGGGCTGGTCTGAATCCACCTTCGGCGTGAAAGATCGTAGCGGTCTGCCGCAGGCGGCACTGAACTACATCAAGCGTATTGAAGAACTGACCGGTGTGCCGATCGATATCATCTCTACCGGCCCGGATCGTACTGAAACCATGATTCTGCGCGACCCGTTCGACGCGTAATTCTGGTACGCCTGGCAGATATTTTGCCTGCCGGGCTAACAGTGTGATACATTGCTGTGTCGGGTTAGCCATTATGCTATCCGACACAGTGTTAAATCCTCGCTTTTTTCCTTCCCCGAACTGAAATAAATTAGCGACACAGCTTGTGGCTGGTTTATCATCAATATAAATGTATTTTTTCCCGCTTTCCCTTTTGAGGTTGATGTGCAGTTAACGAGTTTCACTGATTACGGATTACGTGCGCTGATCTACATGGCGTCATTGCCAGAAGGGCGGATGACCAGTATTTCTGAAGTGACTGACGTCTACGGCGTCTCCCGTAATCATATGGTCAAAATAATCAATCAACTTAGTCGTGCCGGCTACGTGACTGCTGTTCGTGGAAAAAATGGCGGCATTCGCCTGGGGAAACCGGCGAGTGCGATACGTATTGGTGATGTGGTGCGCGAGCTGGAACCTTTATCGCTGGTGAATTGCAGCAGTGAGTTTTGCCACATTACACCTGCCTGTCGGTTGAAACAGGCACTTTCTAAGGCCGTGCAAAGTTTTCTTATGGAACTGGATAACTACACGCTTGCCGATTTGGTTGAAGAGAATCAACCGCTTTATAAATTATTGCTGGTGGAGTGACGAAAATCTTCATCAGAGATGACAACGGAGGAACCGAGATGTCACAAGATCCTTTCCAGGAACGCGAAGCTGAAAAATACGCGAATCCCATCCCTAGTCGGGAATTTATCCTCGAACATTTAACCAAACGTGAAAAACCGGCCAGCCGTGATGAGCTGGCGGTAGAACTGCACATTGAAGGCGAAGAGCAGCTTGAAGGCCTGCGTCGCCGCCTGCGCGCGATGGAGCGCGATGGTCAACTGGTCTTCACTCGCCGTCAGTGCTATGCGCTGCCGGAACGCCTCGACCTGGTGAAAGGTACCGTTATTGGCCACCGTGATGGCTACGGCTTTCTGCGGGTTGAAGGGCGTAAAGATGATTTGTATCTCTCCAGCGAGCAGATGAAAACCTGCATTCATGGCGATCAGGTGCTGGCACAGCCGCTGGGCGCTGACCGTAAAGGCCGCCGTGAAGCGCGTATTGTCCGCGTACTGGTGCCAAAAACCAGCCAGATTGTTGGTCGCTACTTTACCGAAGCGGGTGTCGGCTTTGTGGTTCCTGACGACAGCCGTCTGAGCTTCGATATTTTAATCCCGCCCGATCAGATAATGGGCGCGCGGATGGGCTTTGTGGTGGTGGTTGAACTGACCCAACGCCCGACTCGCCGTACCAAAGCAGTGGGTAAAATCGTCGAAGTGCTGGGCGATAATATGGGCACCGGCATGGCGGTTGATATCGCCCTGCGTACCCATGAAATTCCGTACATCTGGCCGCAGGCTGTTGAGCAACAGGTTGCCGGGCTGAAAGAAGAAGTGCCGGAAGAGGCGAAAGCTGGCCGTGTCGATCTGCGCGATTTACCGCTGGTCACCATTGATGGCGAAGACGCCCGTGACTTTGACGATGCAGTTTACTGCGAGAAAAAACGCGGCGGCGGCTGGCGTTTATGGGTCGCGATTGCCGACGTCAGCTACTATGTGCGTCCGCCAACGCCGCTGGACAGGGAAGCGCGTAACCGTGGCACGTCGGTGTACTTCCCTTCGCAGGTTATCCCGATGCTGCCGGAAGTGCTCTCTAACGGCCTGTGTTCGCTCAACCCGCAGGTAGACCGCCTGTGTATGGTGTGCGAGATGACGGTTTCGTCGAAAGGCCGCCTGACGGGCTACAAATTCTATGAAGCGGTGATGAGCTCTCACGCGCGTCTGACCTACACCAAAGTCTGGCATATTCTGCAGGGCGATCAGGATCTGCGCGAGCAGTACGCCCCGCTGGTTAAGCATCTCGAAGAGCTGCATAACCTCTATAAAGTGCTGGATAAAGCCCGTGAAGAACGCGGCGGGATCTCGTTTGAAAGCGAAGAAGCTAAGTTTATTTTCAACGCTGAACGCCGTATTGAGCGTATCGAACAGACCCAGCGTAACGACGCACACAAGTTAATTGAAGAGTGCATGATTCTGGCGAATATCTCGGCGGCGCGTTTCGTTGAGAAGGCCAAAGAACCGGCACTGTTCCGTATTCACGACAAGCCGAGCACCGAAGCGATAACCTCTTTCCGTTCAGTGCTGGCGGAACTGGGGCTGGAATTGCCGGGTGGTAACAAGCCGGAACCGCGTGACTACGCGGAACTGCTGGAATCGGTTGCTGACCGTCCTGACGCAGAAATGCTGCAAACCATGCTGTTGCGCTCAATGAAACAAGCGATTTACGATCCGGAAAACCGCGGTCACTTCGGTCTGGCATTGCAGTCCTATGCGCACTTTACTTCGCCGATTCGTCGTTATCCTGACCTGACGCTCCACCGCGCCATTAAGTATCTGCTGGCGAAAGAGCAGGGGCATCAGGGGAATACCACTGAAACCGGCGGCTACCATTATTCGATGGAAGAAATGCTGCAACTGGGTCAGCACTGTTCGATGGCGGAACGTCGTGCCGACGAAGCAACGCGCGATGTGGCTGACTGGCTGAAGTGTGACTTCATGCTCGACCAGGTAGGTAACGTCTTTAAAGGCGTAATTTCCAGCGTTACCGGCTTTGGCTTCTTTGTTCGCCTGGATGACTTGTTCATCGATGGTCTGGTCCATGTCTCTTCGCTGGACAATGACTACTATCGCTTTGACCAGGTGGGACAACGCCTGATGGGTGAATCCAGCGGCCAGACTTATCGCTTGGGCGATCGCGTGGAAGTTCGCGTCGAAGCGGTTAATATGGACGAGCGCAAAATCGACTTTAGCCTGATCTCCAGCGAACGCGCACCGCGCAACGTCGGTAAAACCGCGCGCGAGAAAGCGAAAAAAGGCGATGCAGGCAAAAAAGGCGGCAAGCGTCGTCAGGTTGGTAAAAAGGTAAACTTTGAGCCAGACAGCGCTTTCCGCGGCGAGAAAAAAACGAAGCCGAAAGCGGCGAAGAAAGACGCGAGAAAAGCGAAAAAGCCATCGGCGAAAACGCAGAAAATAGCCGCAGCGACCAAAGCGAAGCGTGCGGCGAAGAAAAAAGTGGCAGAGTGATCATTACCCTCTTCAAACAGAAGAGGGTCAGATTGCTGACAAAATGCGCTTTGTTCATGCCGGATGCGGCGTGAACGCCTTATCCGGCCTACAGAATCACGCAAATTCAATACATTGCAGGGATCATGTAGGCCTGATAAGCGTAGCGCATCAGGCAAAACGTAAACAACGAGTACATTAATGAGCGAAATGATTTACGGCATCCACGCAGTGCAGGCCCTGCTGGAGCGCGCCCCTGAACGTTTTCAGGAAGTCTTTATTTTAAAAGGCCGTGAAGATAAACGTCTGTTGCCGCTGATTCACGCCCTTGAGTCCCAGGGCGTGGTTATCCAGCTGGCAAACCGCCAATATCTCGACGAGAAAAGCGACGGTGCCGTGCATCAGGGCATTATCGCCCGTGTGAAGCCTGGACGGCAGTATCAGGAAAACGATCTGCCGGATCTGATCGCTTCGCTCGATCAGCCGTTCCTGTTGATCCTCGACGGTGTAACCGATCCGCACAACCTCGGCGCGTGCCTGCGCAGCGCGGACGCCGCAGGCGTTCATGCGGTGATTGTGCCGAAAGATCGCTCCGCACAGCTCAACGCCACGGCGAAAAAAGTGGCCTGCGGCGCGGCAGAAAGCGTTCCGCTGATTCGGGTGACTAACCTGGCGCGCACTATGCGTATGTTGCAGGAAGAGAATATTTGGATCGTCGGTACGGCAGGAGAGGCGGATCATACGCTCTATCAGAGCAAAATGACCGGACGGCTGGCACTGGTGATGGGCGCAGAAGGTGAAGGCATGCGTCGCCTGACTCGTGAACATTGCGATGAGTTGATCAGCATCCCCATGGCAGGAAGCGTTTCTTCCCTGAACGTTTCGGTAGCGACCGGCATTTGCTTATTTGAAGCGGTACGCCAGCGTAGCTAATTTCTCTGAATTATGAAAAACCATCCATATTTGGATGGTTTTTTTTTGTCTGGAGCTGGTAAGATAATTACGTGCTACAAATATTTATATTATTAATATTTCAACTTAATCACTATGGAATAATATATGACATGGAATCCGTTGGCGCTGGCGACGGCGCTGCAAACTGTACCTGAACAAAATATTGATGTAACAAATAATGAAAACGCATTAATTATTAAAATGAATGATTATGGCGATTTGCAAATCAATATTCTTTTTACTTCCCGCCAAATGATCATCGAAACCTTTATTTGCCCGGTAAGTAGTATCAGCAATCCAGATGAATTTCATACCTTCTTATTAAGAAATCAGAAGATGATGCCGTTGTCATCGGTAGGGATCTCCAGCGTGCAACAGGAAGAGTATTACATTGTTTTCGGGGCGTTATCGCTTAAATCTTCTCTTGAATATATCCTGCTGGAAATAACCACGCTGGTAGATAACGCTTTGGATCTTGCTGAAATTACAGAAGAATATTCACACTAATTACAAGGACAGGTATTTATGGGAATTTTAAAAACTTTACTTACGCTGGGTAAATCGGTGATCTCGCAAGCGGAAGAATCCATTGAAGAAGCACAGGGCGTTAGAATGCTTGAACAGCATATACGCGATGCCAAAGCAGAACTGGATAAGGCCGGTAAATCACGTGTCGATCTACTGGCAAGAGTGAAATTGAGCAACGATAAACTGAAAGATTTACGTGAGCGTAAAGCCAGTCTGGAAGCTCGCGCGCTGGAAGCGTTAAGCAAGAATGTTAATCCGTCGTTGATTAACGAAGTTGCTGAAGAAATCGCCCGTCTTGAGAATCTCATTACCGCTGAAGAGCAAGTGTTGTCGAATCTGGAGGTCTCTCGCGATGGTGTGGAAAAAGCGGTTACAGCGACAGCACAGCGTATCGCTCAATTTGAGCAACAAATGGAAGTCGTTAAAGCTACTGAAGCCATGCAGCGTGCACAACAGGCCGTAACGACCTCTACTGTTGGCGCATCTTCCAGCGTTTCGACAGCGGCAGAATCCTTAAAGCGTCTGCAAACGCGTCAGGCCGAACGTCAAGCTCGCCTGGATGCTGCCGCACAGCTGGAAAAAGTGGCAGATGGTCGCGATCTTGATGAAAAACTGGCGGAAGCCGGGATTGGCGGTAGCAACAAAAGTAGCGCCCAGGATGTATTAGCAAGACTGCAACGCCAACAGGGCGAGTAATGTTCTTCTCATGGATCATTAAAACCTGCCGACGTCACCTTTCCAGGCTTACCTGGCCGGCATTGACTGGATTATTTACAGGACAGTATCTGTTTTGTTATCTGGTGTTAACTGCGTTGCATGAAGAGGCGTTGGTAGGTCAACTTAGTAATTTTATTTATTACTGCTCGGTTGTGGGATCAACGCTGGGGTTTGGTGATATCACACCCCAAACGGTGGGGGGACGTCTGTTCACAGCGCTCTGGCAGATTCCTGTGAGTGTTGGTTTATTTGGCGCTTTAATGGGAAAAGTCATTGCATTAGTGCAAGACATATTGGCGAAAGGAATGACGGGAATGGGCGACTACAGCAATTTGCGCAACCATATGCTGGTCATTGGATGGCGCGGGCATCAGACTGAAAAGATGATTTCATTATTGTTGTTTGATTCCCGAAGAGCATTTGGCCGGGTACTTTTGTGTGAGCGGGATGATATTCAACATCCGATGCCTGGAAATAATTGGGTCGATTTCATTCGTATTAGTAATTTTAATGATCCGCATGAACATACCCGCATGGGACTGGCAAATTGCCAAAGTGTCATCATCTTTTCGCAAACAGATGAGCAGACGTTCACGACCGCACTATCCCTGGCGGATTTTATTCCTGAAAGATGCCATATCGTCGCTTATCTGGAAGATGAACGCTACGCTCGTTTATTAGAGGTTCATTGTCAACGTATTGAAATAGTGCGAAATATTTCAGCAGAACAACTTTCCCGTTCAATACAAGATCCCGGTTCATCTCAATCAGTGGCATCGATTATGAATCCAATGCTGGGGGATACGGGGTTTGTTTTACCGATTCCTGAACGGGTTACCTCAATGCGTTATGGCGCATTGATGCATTATATGAAACTTCATCATGATGCCACCGTCCTGGGAATAAGCAGTTGTAAAAATGGTAGGGGAATGGAACTGAATCCAGTCATTGCAACGGAAGTTAAAGGCGGTATGTGGCTGCATCTTATTGGCAATAACCGTATTTTGGCTGAAGAAGTGGCATGGCAGGACATTGAGGGAAGCATATGACAAGTTTTTTCAAGCGTCTGTTTGGTAAGGATGATAAACCTGTAATCGCACGTGGCCCGCTGGGACTTCATCTCAATAGCGGCTTTACGCTCGACACGTTAGCGTTTCGTTTGCTGGAAGATGAATTGCTGATTGCGCTGCCGGGTGAAGAATTTACGGTAGCCGCTGTCAGCCACATCGATCTGGGCGGCGGTAGTCAGATTTTCCGCTACTACACTTCGGGCGATGAATTTCTGCAAATCAATACCACCGGCGGCGAAGATATTGATGACATTGATGATATAAAGCTCTTTGTCTATGAAGAGAGCTACGGTATCAGCAAAGAGAGCCACTGGCGCGAAGCGATCAACGCTAAAGCGATGGGGGCAATGACTTTAAACTGGCAGGAAAAACGCTGGCAGCGATTTTTTAACAGCGAAGAACCGGGGAATATCGAACCCGTCTATATGCTGGAAAAAGTTGAAAATCAAAACCACGCCAAATGGGAAGTGCATAATTTTACCATGGGCTATGAACGGCAGGTGACCGAAGATACCTGTGAATATTTGCTGTTAAATGGTGAGGAATCTTTTAACGATCTCGGCGAGCCGGAGTGGTTATTTTCGCGCGCACTGGGTGTTGATATCCCACTGACATCACTTCATATTATTGGTTAATTACAAGGACGTTTACGATGCATATACTGGATTCACTTCTTGCCTTTAGCGCCTATTTTTTTATTGGCGTGGCTATGGTGATTATTTTTCTGTTTATCTACTCCAAAATTACACCGCACAACGAATGGCAGTTAATTAAAAACAATAATACCGCGGCGGCACTGGCGTTCAGTGGTACATTGTTGGGTTACGTGATCCCATTATCTAGTGCGGCAATCAATGCGGTGAGTATTCCGGATTATTTTGCCTGGGGCGGGATCGCACTGGTGATTCAGTTACTCGTTTTTGCTGGCGTCAGACTTTATATGCCAGCATTAAGCGAAAAAATTATTAATCACAATACCGCAGCAGGAATGTTTATGGGAACCGCCGCGCTGGCTGGCGGTATTTTTAACGCAGCTTGTATGACATGGTAATGGACGATCATGGCCAGAAAACGCAAATCAAGAAATAACAGTAAAATTGGTCACGGAGCGATCAGTCGCATTGGAAGACCTAATAATCCTTTTGAGCCGCGACGCAATCGCTACGCACAAAAATACTTAACGTTGGCGCTAATGGGCGGTGCAGCTTTTTTTGTATTGAAAGGTTGTGGCGATAGTGGTGATGTCGATAACGACGGTGACGGAACGTTTTACTCGACAGTGCAGGATTGTATTGATGACGGTAATAATTCAGATATCTGTGCTCATGGCTGGAACAATGCCAAAGCGGCATTTTATGCCGATGTTCCGAAGAATATGACTCAGCAGAATTGTCAGTCTAAGTACGAAAATTGCTACTACGACAATGTTGAACAGAGTTGGATCCCGGTCATTTCTGGATTTTTATTAAGCCGGGTTATTCGTAAAGATCGCGATGAGCCGTTCGTTTATAACAGCGGTGGATCCTCATTTGCTTCCCGCCCCGTCTGGCGCAATACTTCCGGTGATTACTCCTGGCGCTCCGGTTCTGGCAAAAAAGAGTCTTACTCCTCGGGCGGCTTTACCACCAGAAAAGCGTCAACTGTTTCTCGCGGCGGCTATGGTCGTTCTTCCAGCGCCCGTGGGCATTGGGGAGGCTAATCATGCTGAGACACAACGTTCCTGTACGGCGGGATCTGGACCAGATCGCCGCTGACAACGGTTTCGACTTTCATATCATCGACAATGAAATCTATTGGGATGAGAGTCGGGCTTACCGCTTTACCCTGCGCCAGATTGAAGAGCAGATCGAAAAACCAACTGCGGAACTGCATCAGATGTGCCTTGAGGTGGTGGATCGCGCGGTTAAAGACGAAGAGATCCTGACGCAACTGGCGATCCCGCCGTTGTACTGGGATGTGATCGCCGAAAGCTGGCGCGCACGCGATCCTTCGCTGTATGGACGGATGGATTTTGCCTGGTGTGGCAATGCGCCGGTGAAGCTGCTGGAGTACAACGCCGATACGCCAACCTCGTTGTATGAATCGGCTTATTTCCAGTGGCTGTGGCTGGAAGATGCCCGGCGCAGCGGCAGTATTCCGCGTGATGCCGATCAGTACAATGCCATTCAGGAACGCCTGATTTCGCGCTTTAGTGAGCTTTACAGTCGGGAACCGTTTTATTTCTGCTGTTGTCAGGACACCGATGAAGACAGGAGTACCGTGCTGTACTTGCAGGACTGCGCCCAGCAGGCAGGGCAGGAGTCGCGGTTTATCTACATTGAAGATCTCGGTTTGGGCGTCGGCGGTGTGCTGACCGATCTTCATGATAATGTCATCCAGCGTGCATTTAAGCTGTATCCGCTGGAGTGGATGATGCGTGACGATAACGGTCCGCTGCTGCGCAAGCGCCGCGAGCAATGGGTGGAGCCGTTATGGAAAAGTATCTTGAGCAACAAAGGGTTAATGCCGCTGCTTTGGCGCTTCTTTCCTGGTCATCCTAACCTACTTGCATCCTGGTTTGATGGCGAAAAACCGCAGATTGCCGCTGGCGAAAGCTATGTGCGTAAACCGATCTACTCACGCGAGGGCGGTAACGTCACCATTTTCGACGGTCAGAATAACGTCGTTGACCACGCTGAGGGTGATTATGCCGATGAACCGATGATCTACCAGGCGTTTCAACCCCTACCACGATTTGGCGATAGCTACACACTCATCGGTAGCTGGATTGTCGATGATGAAGCGTGCGGAATGGGGATCCGTGAAGATAACACGCTGATCACCAAAGACACCTCACGTTTCGTTCCGCATTATATTGCTGGCTAAGAATGTTTTAGCAATCTCTTTCTGTCAGGAATCCGTGGCAGTGACCATACTAATGGTGACTGCCATTGATGGAGGGAGACACAGTGCACTGGCAAACTCACACTGTTTTTAATCAACCTATACCCTTAAATAACAGCAACTTATACCTGTCTGATGGCGCGCTCTGCGAAGCGGTAACGCGTGAAGGTGCTGGCTGGGATAGCGATTTTCTCGCCAGTATTGGTCAGCAGTTAGGAACGGCTGAATCCCTTGAACTGGGGCGACTGGCGAATGTGAATCCGCCCGAATTATTGCGCTACGATGCGCAAGGACGCCGTCTGGACGATGTGCGTTTTCACCCCGCCTGGCACCTGCTGATGCAGGCGTTATGTACCAATCGGGTACACAATCTGGCCTGGGAAGAAGACGCTCGCTCCGGCGCATTTGTGGCGCGAGCGGCGCGTTTTATGTTGCACGCACAGGTTGAGGCAGGGTCGTTATGCCCGATAACGATGACCTTTGCCGCCACGCCATTGCTGTTACAGATGTTACCCGCGCCGTTTCAGGACTGGACCACGCCGCTGTTGAGCGATCGCTACGATTCCCACTTATTGCCAGGTGGGCAAAAACGCGGTTTGTTGATTGGCATGGGAATGACGGAAAAGCAGGGCGGTTCCGATGTCATGAGCAACACCACCCGCGCAGAGCGACTGGAAGATGGCTCTTATCGGCTGGTGGGGCATAAATGGTTTTTCTCGGTGCCGCAAAGCGATGCGCATCTGGTGCTGGCGCAGACTACGGGCGGTTTGTCCTGCTTTTTTGTGCCGCGCTTTTTGCCTGACGGGCAACGCAACGCGATTCGCCTCGAGCGGCTGAAAGATAAGCTGGGTAATCGCTCTAACGCCAGCTGCGAAGTGGAGTTTCAGGATGCCATTGGCTGGTTGTTGGGGCAGGAAGGGGAAGGAGTTCGTCTGATCCTGAAAATGGGTGGGATGACGCGTTTTGATTGCGCCCTGGGTAGCCATGCCATGATGCGCCGTGCATTTTCGCTGGCGATTTATCATGCCCATCAACGCCATGTTTTTGGTAATCCATTGATCCAACAACCCCTTATGCGTCATGTCTTAAGTCGCATGGCACTTCAGCTTGAAGGTCAAACGGCGTTGCTGTTTCGTCTTGCGCGAGCGTGGGACCGGCGTGCCGATGCCAAAGAAGCCCTGTGGGCGCGTTTATTTACGCCTGCGGCGAAATTTGTTATCTGCAAACGTGGTATGCCGTTTGTGGCCGAAGCGATGGAGGTGCTGGGCGGTATTGGTTATTGCGAGGAGAGCGAGCTGCCGCGGCTTTACAGGGAAATGCCGGTGAACAGCATCTGGGAAGGTTCTGGCAATATTATGTGCCTGGATGTATTGCGCGTTCTTAATAAGCAGGCGGGTGTATACGACTTACTGTCGGAAGCGTTTATGGAAGTGAAAGGGCAGGATCGCTATTTTGATCGCGCGGTTCGTCGTTTGCAGCAGCAACTGCGTAAGCCAGCTGAAGAAATGGGGCGAGAGATTACTCGTCAGCTATTCCTGCTGGGTTGCGGCGCGCAAATGTTGAAATATGCCTCTCCGCCAATGGCGCAGGCGTGGTGTCAGATGATGTTTGATACGCGCGGCGGCGTGCGGTTGTCAGAGCAGATCCAGAATGATTTATTGCTGCGGGCGACGGGGGGAGTATGTTTATAAACGAGTCAGCCAGATGTGATGCTAGCGCGTCTTATAATGGCAACAGCAGCATTACGAGTTATCAACTAACACAATGAAATTTCAGGAACTGTTGGCCGGATAAGGCACAGGTGCCGCATCCGGCATTGTTCATTTGTTGCGGATGACACTCACGCATACAGTATCGCCTGTACACGCCAGTTATCAGGCTGCTGGTCTTCGTACATGGTAATAATGCGGTACCATGATGCACCTTGTTCATCGGCCTTTAACGCCACGATACGTTCCACGTCCTGCGGATCCCCTGAAATATTGCTAACCGAGATCTGACCTATTTCATTCAGGCCCGTCACGCAGTCAGCACTGGCGAATTCTGCAGACTGTGCCGTGGCGCTCGCAGGATAAGTCACTAATTGCAGCGAGGGTGAGGCAAGTAATTGTTTCATCGTCAGCTCCATTTTTCGTTTCCCCACATGTTGCAGGGCATTCCATCGCGGTAATAAACGCCCGAGCTTCCAGCTGGTAATTTATTGTGCACAGGTAAACGCATAGGGACGCAAAGCAATGTAAAGCTGACTATGTAAGTTGTCTGATTTATTTACGGTACAAAATGGCTTGTGAATACCACTGTCCTGTCACGATGGTTTCGTCCACCATGACGACAACGTAATAATCAGCTTTTGCAGCGACAGCTTTCGCTCTGATTTCTGCTAATGCGTCATCCGGAGAACCCCGAACCATCGTGCTTACGCTACCTATTCGCTGTAACCCTTGCGTCTGGTCGCGGCGAATCTCTTGCGGATGGTCCGTTACTGGCGGTGCTGGCTGTGGCGTACCTTGCAGTGCGCTACAGGCACTTAACATCAACACCAATAATAAACTGGCAAACCGGTAAATAACGCTATTACGTTTCCTGCTAACCATAGTGTAGTGCCTTATTAATTTAACTTTGGGGGAATGTTCCCGAATTGTTACCTGGTACGCGATTTTCGAATGAAAACGTGATGAAAGCGTAACCCACATCTCAACATTATGAACTAATACCGCCAGCAGAAACTTGTGCTAAGGATTTCTTCATGTCATACCAGACAAAAAGGAGAGACAGATGATTGAAATAGAATCGCGCGTGCTGGCAGATATTCCCGTTCTTCATGCTTATCCTGTCGGGCAAAAAGATACCCCGTTACCGTGCGTGATTTTTTATCACGGCTTTACTTCGTCCAGTCTGGTGTATAGCTATTTTGCCGTTGCGCTGGCGCAGGCTGGTTTGCGGGTGATCATGCCGGATGCGCCCGATCACGGTAGCCGTTTTAGGGGCGACGCAGCACGGCGGTTAAATCAATTTTGGCAAATTTTGCTACAAAGTATGCAGGAATTCACTACCTTACGTGCGGCAATAGCCGAAGAAAACTGGCTGCTTGCTGACCGTCTGGCAGTCGGTGGCGCGTCGATGGGCGCGATGACGGCACTGGGAATTACCGCTCGCCACCCCACGGTGAAATGTACCGCCAGCATGATGGGATCGGGCTATTTTACATCGCTCGCCCGTTCACTGTTTCCACCGCTGATACCTGAAACGGCAGCACAGCAGAATGAATTCAATAACATTGTCGCGCCGCTGGCAGAGTGGGAAGCGACAAACCACCTGGAACAACTTGGTGACAGACCTCTACTGCTGTGGCATGGCCTTGACGATGACGTCGTGCCTGCCGACGAATCACTACGTTTGCAGCAGGCCTTAAGCGAGACGGGACGGGATAAACAGCTAACCTGTTCATGGCAGCCAGGCGTGCGTCACCGCATTACGCCTGAGGCATTAGATGCTGCCGTGACATTTTTCCGCCAGCATCTTTAAACACGCAGAATGCTGACCCCTTGCGCTTCCAGTTGTTGCAGGATTTCCGGGTTAGCATTTTTGCCGGTGATCAGCATATCGATTTGATCTGCACGACTAAAGAGCATCCCCGCACGTTCGCCGATCTTACTGCTATCAACCAGTACCACCAGTTTCCCTACCACGCTCAACATCTTCTGCTCTGCCATTGCCGTCAGCATATCAGTTTTATACAACCCTTCTGCGGTCAGTCCTTTGCCGCTGGTAAACATCCAGTGCCCGGCATAGAGACTGTTTTCGCTGCCTTGTGGACTTAAGGTGATGGACTGGCTTTTGTTGTATTGGCCGCCCATGATAATCACGCTGTCATGCTCCTGATCGATCAGGTAATTCGCCAGCGGTAGATAATTAGTAATGATTTGCACTGGCTTGCCACACATTTCCCGCCCAAGCAGAAACGCGGTGGAACCGCAGTTGATGACGACGCTTTCGCCGGGATTCACCAGCTGCGAGGCTGCTTTAGCGATACGTACTTTTTCATCATGGTTCTGCGCCTGATGCAGATTCATCGGCGTCCAGCGTGGGCGCTGCTGGGTAATGGCTTCTGCGCCATTGCGCACTTTTTTCAGTTTGCCGCTTTCGTCAAGTTTATTGATATCGCGTCGAGCGGTAGCAGGCGAAATTCCCAGACGCTCAACGACTTTCTCAACGGTCACAAAGCCCAATTGTGCGAGCATTTCCAGGAGAATTTGATGTCTTTGTGCTTCAGTCATGAGCTATTCCGATAAAATTTGATTTTTTTAGATGATATTTGAAATAGCCAGGAAATACTACGCCGGATAGCGCGAACTTCTCCACGCCATCCGGTATAAACGACAGATTACAGGAACGACTTGAACGGCAGATCCGGTTCAATGGTGAAGCAATCGTCAAAACCGCGTGGATAGTGGTACTCGAAGTTGTCTTTATCCAGCGGCCAGGTAAACTTACCGCCAACCTGCCAGATAAACGGCTTGAAGCCATACTTCAGGCGATCTTTTTTCATCTCCCACAGTACGCGGATCTCTTGCGGATCGGCCTGGAAGTTTGACCAGATATCATGGTGGAACGGGATAACCACTTTTGTATTCAGCGCTTCTGCCATACGCAGGATATCAGCACTGGTCATTTTGTCGGTGATACCACGTGGGTTTTCACCGTATGAACCTAATGCCACGTCGATCTGATGCTCGTTACCGTGCTTCGCATAGTAGTTAGAGTAGTGGGAATCGCCACTGTGATACAGGGTACCGCCCGGCGTTTTGAACAGGTAGTTTACCGCGCGATCGTCCATGCCGTCTGGCAGTACGCCAGCCGCTTTTTGATCGGCAGGCAAAGTGATCAGTGCAGTACGGTCAAACGCGTCAAGGGCATGAATTTCAATGTCTTTCACTTTAACGACATCGCCCGGTTTGACCACGATGCAACGTTCTTTCGGCACACCCCAGCCAATCCACAAATCCACGCAGGTTTTCGGCCCGATAAATGGCACGTCATCAGCGCAGTTCTGCATCACGGCAGCAGCGACGTTGACGTCGATATGATCGTTGTGATCGTGAGTTGCCAGTACCGCGTCGATCTGGCGAATCGCAAACGGATCAAGAACAAATGGGGTGGTACGCAGGTTCGGTTGCAGTTTTTTCACGCCAGCCATGCGCTGCATCTGGTGACCCTGTTTCATTAGTGGGTTACCGTGACTTTGTTTGCCAGTACCACACCAGAAATCGACGCAAACGTTGGTGCCACCTTCCGATTTCAGCCAGATCCCGGTGCAGCCTAGCCACCACATCGCGAATGTGCCAGGAGCTACCTGTTCTTGTTCAATTTCTTCATTCAACCAGCTACCCCACTCCGGGAAAGTGCTCAGGATCCAGGATTCACGGGTGATACTTTTCACTTTACTCATCGCCATTTACCTTCATGATAGTTCAATTTGAATCAATATTTGATTGGTTTTGATTAATCCTGACACTATTTTTTCAGGAAGGCAATGACCATTTTTTGACTTTTTGCCTGATGAGTAGTTGTTGATTTTAAGGCATTAAAGATGAAAAGGATTGTGATATTTAATTAACTACATGAATTTTAATTAATAAGTTTTGCATTGTGTGAATTCCACGCTTTCTATGTGGAATTATTTGCGGGTCGCGTCACATTTAATCATAAATAATCTTGTTGTGATTACTTTTGAAAATTAGAGTGAGTGCACAACATTCCGGGTGTGTGGAATACCCGGTTACCTCTTCTTCAGGAGATCGTTATGGAGATCCTCTACAACATCTTTACCGTGTTTTTTAACCAGGTCATGACCAATGCCCCGTTACTGCTGGGTATTGTGACCTGTCTGGGTTATATCCTGCTGCGCAAAAGCGTCAGCGTGATTATCAAAGGTACGATTAAAACCATTATTGGTTTCATGTTGTTGCAGGCCGGGTCCGGCATCCTGACCAGCACCTTCAAACCGGTGGTGGCGAAAATGTCGGAAGTCTACGGTATCAACGGTGCGATTTCAGATACCTACGCATCGATGATGGCAACTATCGAGCGCATGGGCGATGCCTATAGCTGGGTGGGTTACGCGGTGTTACTGGCTCTGGCGCTGAACATCTGTTACGTGCTGCTGCGTCGCATTACCGGTATTCGTACCATCATGCTGACGGGTCATATCATGTTCCAGCAGGCGGGGCTGATTGCCGTTACGCTGTTTATCTTTGGTTACTCCATGTGGACCACCATTATCTGCACCGCGATTCTGGTTTCGCTCTACTGGGGTATTACCTCCAACATGATGTATAAGCCGACTCAGGAAGTGACGGACGGCTGTGGTTTCTCCATCGGTCACCAGCAGCAGTTTGCATCATGGATTGCTTATAAAGTTGCGCCTTTCCTCGGCAAAAAAGAGGAGAGCGTTGAAGACCTCAAACTGCCTGGCTGGCTGAACATTTTCCACGACAACATCGTCTCCACGGCGATTGTCATGACCATCTTCTTTGGTGCCATTCTGCTCTCCTTCGGTATCGACACCGTGCAGGCGATGGCAGGTAAAGTGAACTGGACGGTGTACATCCTGCAAACCGGTTTCTCCTTTGCGGTGGCGATCTTCATCATCACTC
Organism: Escherichia coli; assembly: GCF_036503815.1. Taxonomy (GTDB): domain Bacteria; phylum Pseudomonadota; class Gammaproteobacteria; order Enterobacterales; family Enterobacteriaceae; genus Escherichia; species Escherichia coli_F. The sequence continues at coordinate 4,432,229 of NZ_AP027764.1, read as the reverse complement.
AGGGCGTGCGCATGTTTGTGGCGGAACTCTCTGAAGCGTTTAACGGTATCTCCCAGCGCCTGATCCCCGGTGCGGTTCTGGCGATTGACTGTGCGGCCATCTATAGCTTCGCGCCGAACGCTGTGGTCTGGGGCTTTATGTGGGGCACCATCGGTCAACTGATTGCAGTTGGCATCCTGGTCGCCTGCGGCTCTTCCATTCTGATTATCCCTGGCTTTATCCCGATGTTCTTCTCTAATGCCACTATTGGCGTGTTTGCTAATCACTTCGGTGGCTGGCGCGCGGCGCTGAAGATTTGTCTGGTGATGGGGATGATTGAAATCTTTGGTTGCGTCTGGGCGGTGAAACTTACCGGTATGAGCGCCTGGATGGGCATGGCGGACTGGTCGATTCTGGCACCACCGATGATGCAGGGCTTCTTCTCCATCGGCATCGCCTTTATGGCCGTCATCATTGTCATTGCACTGGCTTATATGTTCTTCGCTGGCCGCGCGCTGCGCGCAGAAGAAGATGCAGAAAAACAACTGGCAGAACAGTCTGCTTAATAAGGAGTTTTGATTATGACCGTACGTATTCTGGCTGTGTGTGGTAACGGACAAGGCAGTTCCATGATCATGAAGATGAAAGTGGACCAGTTTTTAACCCAGTCGAACATCGACCACACGGTAAACAGCTGCGCGGTTGGCGAATACAAAAGCGAGTTGAGCGGCGCGGATATCATCATCGCTTCTACGCACATCGCGGGCGAGATCACCGTGACCGGCAACAAATATGTCGTTGGCGTGCGCAACATGCTCTCTCCTGCTGACTTTGGCCCGAAACTGCTGGAAGTGATCAAAGAACATTTCCCGCAGGATGTGAAGTAAGGGCGCGCTATGAAATTACGTGATTCGCTGGCGGAGAATAAATCTATCCGTCTGCAGGCTGAAGCTGAGACATGGCAGGACGCAGTGAAAATCGGCGTTGACCTGTTGGTGGCGGCGGATGTTGTCGAGCCGCGTTACTACCAGGCAATTCTGGATGCGGTTGAACAACACGGCCCGTACTTTGTGCTCGCACCGGGACTGGCAATGCCGCATGGTCGCCCGGAAGAGGGCGTTAAGAAAACCGGTTTTGCACTGGTGACGCTGAAAAAGCCGCTGGAGTTCAACCACGAAGATAACGACCCGGTGGATATCCTCATCACGATGGCGGCGGTCGATGCCAACACACATCAGGAAGTGGGCATCATGCAGATCGTCAACCTGTTTGAAGATGAAGAGAATTTCGACCGTTTACGCGCCTGCCGTACCGAGCAGGAAGTCCTGGATCTCATTGACCGCACCAACGCGGCTGCTTAAGAAGGAATTGAAAATGTCATTACCGATGTTGCAAGTCGCGCTGGACAACCAGACTATGGCTAGCGCCTACGAAACTACTCGCCTGATTGCCGAAGAAGTCGACATTATCGAAGTGGGCACCATTCTGTGCGTGGGCGAAGGTGTGCGTGCGGTTCGCGATCTGAAAGCGCTTTATCCGCACAAAATCGTGCTGGCAGACGCCAAAATCGCCGATGCGGGCAAAATCCTTTCTCGTATGTGCTTTGAAGCCAACGCTGACTGGGTGACCGTGATTTGTTGTGCAGATATCAACACCGCCAAAGGCGCGCTGGACGTGGCAAAAGAGTTTAATGGCGACGTGCAGATCGAACTGACCGGTTACTGGACCTGGGAACAGGCGCAGCAGTGGCGCGACGCAGGTATCCAGCAGGTGGTTTATCACCGCAGCCGTGACGCGCAGGCCGCAGGCGTGGCGTGGGGCGAAGCGGATATCACCGCGATCAAACGTCTTTCCGATATGGGCTTCAAAGTCACCGTCACCGGTGGTCTGGCGCTGGAAGACCTGCCGCTGTTCAAAGGCATTCCGATTCATGTGTTTATCGCGGGGCGTAGTATCCGTGATGCCGCTTCTCCGGTTGAAGCCGCGCGTCAGTTCAAACGTTCCATCGCCGAGCTGTGGGGCTAAGGAGCGGATATGTTGTCCAAACAAATCCCGCTTGGCATCTACGAAAAAGCGCTCCCCACCGGGGAGTGCTGGCTGGAACGGCTGCAACTGGCAAAAACGTTAGGCTTCGATTTTGTCGAGATGTCGGTAGATGAAACGGACGATCGCCTCTCGCGCCTTGACTGGAGCCGCGAGCAGCGTCTGGCGCTGGTGAACGCGATTGTTGAAACCGGCGTGCGCGTGCCGTCCATGTGCCTTTCTGCTCATCGCCGTTTCCCGCTGGGCAGCGAAGATGACGCAGTGCGGGCGCAGGGGCTGGAGATTATGCGCAAAGCTATCCAGTTCGCCCAGGATGTCGGTATTCGCGTGATCCAACTGGCGGGCTACGACGTTTACTATCAGGAAGCCAATAACGAAACGCGTCGTCGTTTCCGTGACGGCCTGAAAGAGAGCGTTGAGATGGCGAGCCGCGCGCAGGTGACGCTGGCAATGGAGATCATGGATTACCCGTTGATGAACTCCATCAGCAAGGCGCTGGGTTACGCGCACTATCTTAACAACCCGTGGTTCCAGCTCTACCCGGATATCGGCAACTTGTCGGCGTGGGACAACGACGTGCAGATGGAGTTGCAGGCCGGAATCGGGCATATCGTCGCGGTGCATGTGAAAGACACCAAACCAGGCATCTTCAAAAACGTCCCGTTTGGCGAAGGCGTAGTGGATTTCGAACGTTGCTTTGAAACGCTCAAACAGAGTGGTTATTGCGGGCCGTACCTGATTGAGATGTGGAGCGAAACGGCGGAAGACCCGGCGGCAGAAGTGGCGAAAGCGCGTGATTGGGTGAAAGCGCGCATGGCTAAAGCAGGCATGGTGGAGGCGGCATAATGCAAAAGCTGAAACAGCAGGTATTTGAAGCCAACATGGATCTGCCGCGTTACGGGCTGGTGGTGATCAAGCCCAGCGGTGTCGCCTACGAAAGCATGAAAGCGAACGATATGGTGGTGGTTGATATGAGCGGCAAGGTGGTGGAAGGGGAGTATCGTCCGTCTTCCGACACTGCGACGCATCTTGAACTCTACCGTCGTTATCCGTCGCTTGGTGGCATTGTCCATACCCATTCCACGCATGCCACCGCATGGGCGCAGGCGGGGCTGGCTATCCCGGCATTAGGCACCACGCATGCTGACTACTTCTTTGGCGATATCCCCTGTACGCGCGGGTTAAGCGAAGAAGAAGTGCAGGGGGAATACGAGCTAAACACTGGCAAAGTGATTATCGAAACGCTGGGTGACGCCGAGCCGCTGCATACGCCGGGAATTGTGGTGTATCAGCACGGGCCATTCGCCTGGGGGAAAGATGCTCACGATGCGATGCATAACGCGGTGGTGATGGAAGAAGTGGCGAAAATGGCGTGGATTGCCCGCGGCATTAACCCACAACTGAATCACATCGACAGCTATCTCATGAATAAACACTTCATGCGTAAGCACGGTCCTAACGCCTATTACGGGCAGAAGTAAAACACGCGCTGCGGAAATTTCCTTCTTCGGGAGATAACTGGTCTAATTCCGCAGCCGTTTTTCAAAAAAAAGCCCCCTGCGAAGGGGGCAAAGCAAACTATGGCAATGTTTCGTTGGTTATACCTGGTGCTAGCGATAAATATCCGCGCTGGCGTGCATATTGCCGTTACTCCCCGGTTCCCGCATCAGAATCACGTGGTAGTACGTTGCGCCCTGCGCATCTGTCTCTTCATTTAATGCCTGACGTGCTTCACTTTCAGTGGCGAAATTATGATTGATATAAATCACGCCTAAGCTTTGCACATCGTCCATATTTCTGGCCTGGTGGTTATTAATTTCAATGGCTGCCCATGTATTTGCACTTAGCAAAAGCACAGCCAGAAGGGCTAAAACACGGCTGAACATAGATACCTCCTCGACGGCTGACTTTGTGTGCTCTCCTCTTGTGGTGATCTTCTGATTTAATTTTAATCAATGATAAAGAAGTTGATGGTGACCATTTCTGATGCAGTTGTTCAAAAAAACACCATGATGAAGTGTGATGAACTTCAAATCAGCGTGTTAGTACGATTTGGTGAAAGATGAGATTTATTTGTCGGCTGGCCTTGAGTTTAACGGGGTATGTCAGTACTATAACGCGTCATTTTTCAGCCGACCTTTAACACGTTCCTTGCCTCCCCGGGATTCGGCTGACCCAGACAGGAGGCTGAATAATCCGTAAGGAGCAATTCGATGCGTCATTACGAAATCGTTTTTATGGTCCATCCTGACCAGAGCGAACAGGTTCCGGGCATGATCGAGCGCTACACTGCTGCCATCACTGGTGCAGAAGGCAAGATCCACCGTCTGGAAGACTGGGGCCGCCGTCAGCTGGCTTACCCGATCAACAAACTGCACAAAGCACACTACGTTCTGATGAACGTTGAAGCTCCGCAGGAAGTGATCGATGAGCTGGAAACTACCTTCCGCTTCAACGATGCCGTTATCCGCAGCATGGTTATGCGTACCAAGCACGCTGTTACCGAAGCATCTCCGATGGTTAAAGCGAAAGACGAGCGCCGTGAGCGTCGCGATGATTTCGCAAACGAAACCGCTGATGATGCTGAAGCTGGGGATTCTGAAGAGTAATTTCTGATGACCAACCGTCTGGTGTTGTCCGGCACCGTGTGCAGGACTCCCCTTCGAAAGGTCAGTCCATCAGGAATTCCTCACTGCCAGTTCGTGCTTGAGCATCGTTCTGTGCAGGAGGAAGCCGGCTTTCACCGGCAGGCGTGGTGTCAAATGCCCGTTATTGTTAGCGGACACGAAAACCAGGCCATTACTCACAGTATAACGGTCGGCAGTCGCATAACCGTTCAGGGGTTCATTTCATGCCACAAGGCAAAGAACGGTCTGAGCAAAATGGTTTTGCATGCCGAGCAGATTGAATTGATAGATTCTGGAGACTAGCCATATGGCACGTTATTTCCGTCGTCGCAAGTTCTGCCGTTTCACCGCGGAAGGCGTTCAAGAGATCGACTATAAAGATATCGCTACGCTGAAAAACTACATCACCGAAAGCGGTAAGATTGTCCCAAGCCGTATCACCGGTACCCGTGCAAAATACCAGCGTCAGCTGGCTCGCGCTATCAAACGCGCTCGCTACCTGTCCCTGCTGCCGTACACTGATCGCCATCAGTAATCGGTCACGGTCCATTAATACGACTTTGAGAGGATAAGGTAATGCAAGTTATTCTGCTTGATAAAGTAGCAAACCTGGGTAGCCTGGGTGATCAGGTAAACGTTAAAGCGGGCTATGCTCGTAACTTCCTGGTACCGCAGGGTAAAGCTGTTCCAGCTACCAAGAAAAACATTGAATTCTTCGAAGCACGTCGCGCTGAACTGGAAGCTAAACTGGCTGAAGTTCTGGCAGCTGCTAATGCTCGCGCTGAGAAAATCAATGCACTGGAAACTGTTACCATCGCGTCTAAAGCTGGCGACGAAGGTAAACTGTTCGGTTCCATCGGTACTCGCGACATCGCTGACGCTGTAACTGCAGCTGGCGTTGAAGTGGCTAAGAGCGAAGTTCGTCTGCCGAACGGCGTTCTGCGTACCACTGGCGAACACGAAGTGAGCTTCCAGGTTCACAGCGAAGTATTCGCGAAAGTGATCGTAAACGTAGTAGCTGAATAATTCGTTATTCAACGAGACGTAAAAACGCCGACCATTGGTCGGCGTTTTGCTTTTATAGCGAGCACTTGCTGATATCGATAAGGGCGACAATAAGCAGCCCCATGAAGGTAATTACTTAGCCGCCTGAATATCAGCCAGCATTGGGGCAAGGGCAGGGTTATCTTTAGCGAAGTTTGCGTACATCGGTTGTACTTTCTCGATAAACGGTGCTTTATCAACCGGGTAGACTTTTACGCCCATTTTATCCAGTTTTGCAAATTCTTGTTTCTCTTGCTCGCTCCATAACTCCTTCATGTAACTCATCGAATCTTTCGCTGCTTTTAATATAACTGCCTGATTTTCAGGGCTGAGTTTATCAAATGCAGCATTGCTCATCAGAACCACATCGGGCACCATGGTGTGCTCATCAAGGCTAAAGGATTTTGCCACTTCACCGTGACGCATAGTGGTCAGTGCCATCACGCTGTTTTCTGCCATATCGACCACGCCCTGCTGTAAGGCCGTATACAGCTCGCCGTAATCCAGTGGCGTCGGGTTACCGCCCATGACTTTGATCATTTCAACTGCGCCAGGACTTGGCTGGACACGGACTTTCATGCCTTTCAGATCGTCTGGTTTCAGTACCGGTTTATTACCGTAGAAACTGCGGGCGCCTCCATCATAGAAAGTCAGCCCGAAATAACCTTTGCTTTTCGTTGAGTCGAGGATTTTCCTTCCGATATCGCCCTGCATGACCTGATAGTAATGATCACGATCGCGGAACAAATAAGGCAGGCTAAATATTTTATACGAACTCTCGAAGGCTTCCATCTCCGCCGCATTGGTTTTTACCAGCGGAATAGCACCAGAACGAATCAGCTCCATTGTTTCTCGTTGAGTACCCAATGTTCCATTTGGATAAATACGAATAGTAATATCACCGTTAGAGTACTCTTTGCTCTTTTTCGCAAAGAACTCCATCGCTTTATGAACAGGATGAGATTTATCCTGATTATGGCTAAGTTTTAATGTTACTGCCCAGGACTGGCTTGCGGATAGCATAAGCACAGCACCGATAATGCCAGCGGATACTTTTATTTTCATAGATGTTCCTTTTCTAATAAATATGGCGGCAGGAGCCGCCAGTGAATGCTCATCAGTAGCCCAGTGCTCTTGGCAATGCCATACTGATTTGCGGAATATAGGTCACCATAGCCAGCACCAATACCATCACGGCATAGAAGGGCAGCATAGGTTTGATAATTTTATTAATCGGTAATTTAGATACACTACAACCGACAAATAACACACTGCCTACAGGCGGAGTACAAATACCGATACACATGTTCAGTACCATGACAATACCAAAGTGAATCGGGTCCATGCCCAGTTCGGTGACAACCGGTAAAAATATCGGCGTAAAAATCAGTACCGCCGGTGTCATATCCATAAATGTGCCGATAATCAACAGAATAATATTGATAATAAGCAGGATGATTATTGGATTGTCAGAAATAGTGTTAAGCAAATCGAGAATCAGGAAGGGAACGTCAGCGTTTGACATTGCCCATGACATTCCCATTGAAGAACCAATTAACAACAAAACAATTGCTGTGGTAATGACGGATTCCAGAAATATCTTAGGCAAATCTTTAACTGAGATTTCACGATAAAGAACCAGTGCAAGGAAAAGGGTATAAATTACCGCAATTGCAGATGCTTCTGTCGGGGTAAAAATACCGCTTAGTACACCACCCATAATTAATACAATCAGGAAAATACTGGGGATCGCCATCCATATTGCCACTCCAGCCTGGCGCAAAGTCGGACGTTCTGGTTTTGGATAACCCCGGCGTACCGCGATAATACCAGCCACAGTCATCAGCGCCAGGCCCAATAAAATTCCCGGGACATATCCTGCCAGGAACAGTGCGGCAATAGAAGTACCACCACTGACCAGTGAAAAGACAATTAACGTATTACTGGGTGGAATAAGTAAACCTGTCGGTGCAGAGGCAACGTTAACAGCGGTACTGAATGCCGGGTCGTAACCCTCTTTAACCTGCTGTGGATGCATGACGCCGCCCATCGCAGCCGCCGAAGCAACAGCTGAACCAGAAATTGCCCCGAACAGCATATTGGCAAGAATATTACAGTGAGCAAGTGAGCCTGGCAGACGACCGCCGAGAATACGGGCAAAGTTGATTAATCGTCGCGCTATTCCTCCATGATTCATAATGTTGCCAGACAAGATAAAAAATGGGATTGCCAACAACGTAAAACTATCTAACCCGGAGGCTAACTTTTGGGAAACCACACTCAATGCTGAGTTGAAATCGAGTTGTGTGGAAATTGATGCCAGTGTTGATAAACCAATGGCATAAACAATAGGTACACCTAATGCCAACATAAAAAAGAAGGCACCAAATAACACAATAATCGGTAACCAGTAATCCATAATTTCTCCATTCCTACTATGGTTGGTTGTTGTTTGTTATCTTTAGAGTGGTTGTTTAAGTTCGGTTAAAACCATATCTATGGTGTATATAATAATAAGTAAACCACTAATCGGGATGCTCATATAGATATATCCCATCTGCCAGCCTAAAGCGGGCGAGGTTTGACCTGAATCGAAAGTGTCCATTGTTAATAGCCCACCACCATATACCATAATGATGGTAGCGAAGATAATAACGATAATCTGAATACACAAAAATAAATGACGCCGGGCTTTTCCTTTCAGCATCATAGGAAGCAGATCAATCGCCAGATGCCGGTTCTGCCCCGCGGTATAGGCACCACCAAAAAGGCCAAGGCAAATAAAAAGCAAACGACTGAGTTCATCAGTAAATATACTGGGGCTTTTAAATATAAATCGTGCTACCACCTGCCATGTCACACATGCCACAATGATCGCCAAAATGGTAATATTTAATGTTGCAAGTAGAGCATTAATAGATCTAATTATATTTCGCATAGTGATTAACCTTTGCAATATCATTCATCCTGTGGCTGGTAAATTGTCCCATTAAGAAAACCAGGCCAGTTTTTTTCAAACCAAATGCCGCGGATAATGGGAAACTCACGAACAGGTGCTTTTCTGACGTGAAAGATACCATTGCAATAATGAATAAGTAGTTTATCTTTTTTATCCTCAGTACGCTCTGAACGAAAGCGCCAGGCATCACAAAAACCATTTCGTGTTTGCGGAATAGAATTTCCATCACTGTCGAGAATAATACGTGCTCCCCGGCTACCACCACCTGCGTCAATATAATGCGTCAATTGCGTTAATACGGCGGAAGACGTCAGTGCCATATGCCGCCACATAAACAGCTCGGCAACTTCGCCCACATGTTTGATTGCCAATCCATGCTGTTGGACAAATTCACTCAATAGCAGGGCATCACGAGTGGCACGTCGAACTTTATCGGCATGGCAAATAAATCCCGCATACTCAGACATTCGTGCCTGAATTTTTTCTCTCACAATCGACAACGGCATCCCGGTCCCGTTATCGTGCGCCTGAGTAATGATCTCTCTTATAGAAGCCAGTGCCGGAGCTACCAGCTGTGCTATATCTCCATCAATATTACGTTTTTGCGTGCAACCAATAAAACGTGCCAGACGAACAGCAAAAACCTGCCCGGCATTCAATGCCGCACCACCAGGGCGAGTGACGCCGTGTGTGCCAGCAACTTCCCCCACGGCGAAACAGCCGGGCAGGGAGGTTTGCCCCCAGATATCCACTTCAATGCCGCCATTCATATGTTGATTATTCATGGCAAACTGCAATGGCTGCGTGGTGAGATCGTAACCGTGCATCTTATACAGCGAGATAGACAGCGGATTCATTCGTTGCAGTCGTTCGATGGGCGATGGTGCCAGAGCGTCGTTATTTTCCAGATACGCGCGAACGTCGTCGTCCAGTCGATCTAATGAGAACGGCATGTCACCCGGCACAGGTTCAGGATTGCGATTGAAATCCATAAATACCTGACGCCCTGATTGCTGCTCTTGCGCTACTGCCATATCTAACAAGCTGGAGCCAAAATCCATCACTCGTGTGGCGTGAAACGGCCACTGATAGCCTTTACGGAAGATGTTTGAAGCCAGTTCCTGGGTAGTTCGATAGTAATCCGTGAGGAAGTTATACTCGTTGCCCTCAGCATCTACGGAATAGATATATGGGATCACCTGTACATAGGTGCCGGACAAATTCCACGGAAAGGTGTTGCGTGGCGTGCCAATACCAAACTGGCTTTCTGTCAGATTGGTTAGCGTCAAACCTTCTTCCAGTGCCAGTCCCAGCGAGCCGAAGCATTTATGTGGATAAACACTGTCGCGATAAAGCTCGCCCGGTCCGCCCGTTGCCAGTACCACATTGGGCGCCGTCACAATTGCCAGCCCCCAAGGGTTATGGGCGCGATGACCGGTCGCGAGGATTGCTCCCGCCACGCGGTCTTCGCCGTTTTCGTCACGCTGATGCAGTAGTTTAATCACTGTTGCACTGGTCAACACTGGAATGGCGAGGCGCTGTACTTCTTCCAGCAGCACTTTCACCATTAACCTTGAGGTACGCGGCCCACACGAGGTTGCACGCCCGGCTTCGTCATGGTCGGTTTGATAACGAAGAATCGCGCCATAGCGATCTTCCGGTAATTCCAGACCAAGATATTGCAACCCGCCAAGAGTGTGCAGAGAACCTACCGCTTCGACATAAGCGGTGTCGTGATCCATCGCCCCACCGCTCGCCAGTGCCTCTGCCAGTTTGGTGAAGTTGTCGCCATTGCCCGCGGTAGCGGCGGTAAACAGTGTCTGTTTATCGGAACCAGAACATGCCGACGTCCCCATATATAACCCGGCAGTGGCGATCAACACATTTTGCTGGCGGCGCTTAAGTTCAACCGCTGCGCGCAGCCCTGCCGCGCCGCTACCAACGACTAGCGCATCAACTTGCCAGATCGGGTAATCGACATCTTCAACCGTGACAATTGACGCTGGCTCTGCTGACACAAAACCTTTCGGGAAAGTGACGTGCGTCAGCGCATCAAGGAGGGTGTCATCAAGCTGGCTCATGCATCCTCCATCGGCGTAAACAGGCTACTTTCCATCAGGCGTGGCTGATTGATAATTGGACGGAAGGCCATATATGGCAGAATGTCGCGCTCAATCTCCACACCTGGTGCGATTTCAATTAATTCAACGCCTTCTGCCGTTAACTGGAATACTGCACGTTCAGTGATATACAACACTTCCTGACCGCTTTGCTGTGCGTAGGCGGCGCTAAAAGTGATTTTTTCCACCTGGGTAACCAGTTTAGGGATTTGACCTGACTGGGCAATATGCAAGCCATCTGGTGTTACATCAATCTTGCTACCTTTGGCGTCGAACGTGCCGCAGAACACCACTTTACGGGCGTTTTGCGCAATTTCGAGAAATCCGCCGGGGCCAATGAGATTGCCATTGAGATGGGAGACGTTGACGTTACCGTACTGATCCATCTCTCCCATGCCGAGGAAGGTGATATCGATCCCTCCGCCACTGTAGAATTCGAATTGATCGAGTGATGGAATAATGGCATCGGCGTTACGGGCGCAGCCGAACAGAGCATCATCCAGCATCATACCGTTATGCACGCCTTGCTCGACGCTCAGCCATAAACTTTGATAAGGCACGCCTTCGCGCAGTGCAACCCCAGGAATGCCGCCGGGAATGCCAAAGCCAAAGTTGGTTGAAGCGCCAGCCACCAGTTCGCGTGCTGCCCGACGGGCAATCAGGCGGCGCACCGGATGACTAACCAGTTCAATAGCGTCGTTAGAACTCAAACGGCGATGCTGACCGCTGATGGTCAGGTCGTAACCGCCAAGATAGGTTTGCGGTTGTTCGCGGTGTTCAACGATGCCATCAACCAGAATGCCCGGTAATTTGACCCGGCGTGGTTCAATGGCACCAGCTTCCAGCACATCGCGCACCTGTACGAACACTTTACCGCCGCTGTTGTGTGCTGCCAGCGCCATGGAATAGCTATCCATATCAATCGCCTCTTCTTCGAGGCTGACGTTGCCACGCGGATCGGCATAAGTGCCACGCAAAATCGCGTAGTCCACTTTGAAGGGGCGATAACGAAGTTTGGTTTCACCGTCGATTTCAATCAGTTCTACCAGATCCTCAGTGCTGCTGGCGTTCGACTTACCGCCGCCGTTGCGCGGATCAACAAACGATCCCAGCCCAACGTGGGTAAAAAGCCCTGGACGTCCGGCACCGATCTCCCGCAGCAGTGCCTGAATTACGCCACCAGGGAAGCAGTAGGCTTCAATAGCATTGTTTTTCACCAGATCCTGCATCTTGGGCGACCAGGTAAAATGTCCGGCAATGATGCGTTTGAGCATATCTGCATGAGCGAAGCGGTTAGTGCCTTTGCAGTCGCGATCGCCAATGCCCAGTGAGTGGATTAATGTCAGATCGCGCGGGTGTCCGGTTTGCAGGAAACGCGCTTCAATAGCAGCCAGAATATGGTCCGCTTCCACCATGCCGCCGCCATTACCGCTAATGGCAATGGTTGCGCCGTCCTGAATTTGCGCCGCCAGTGTCTCGGCGGTTGTTATCTTACGCATACAATTTCCTTATTGATTTTGGAAGCTCACGCTACTTTTTTCGGCAAATGCGCGCGTCGCCTGCTGGCAATCCTGAGTGGCGGACATTAATCCAGCCAGTAACTGGTGCGGGTAATCGGCGTGTTTATTTTCCAGCGCCAGAATCAGTTGCTTAATATGTGCGAGCGCCACCGGACCGCATTTTTCCAGCTGCGCTAACTGATTCGCCATCCAGCTTTCCACCTGTTCTTTTTCTACCACTTCATCAATTAAATTCGCCGCCTGAGCTTCCTGCGCCGTCAGGCGTTTACCCAGCATCAGCATCTGGCGACCGACCACCGGACCGACCTGATTAAGCACGCGTTCAATGCCCATCCAGCCAGGCACCATGCCGAGCATTACTTCCGGATTAGAGAATTTCGCACTGGGGCGGGCAATACGAATATCGCAGCACAAGGCAAGTTCAATACCACCGCCGATGGTATGACCGTTGAGATTCGCAACCGTTAATTGAGGTAAATTGCGCAGGCGATTAAAAACGTCATTGCCGCGTTTAATCCATTTTCTGCCCATATCTAATGGCGAATAGGCTGACCACGATTTAATATCGCCGCCCGCACAAAAGAATTTATCGCCGGTTGCCGTTAATTCGACTAATCGTAATGTGGTGTCGTTTTCAATTTCATTTAAATAATGGTCGAGAGATTCGATCATTTCTTCATTAATAGCATGACATTTATCTTCACGGTTCAATGTCAGGCGGCAAGAAGCCGCCGCTCTGCTGAACAGAACGGGTTGGTCATTCATGATTATTCCTTAGCAATAATGCGCGATGCGATCGACGCTAATATCCAGTGTGCTGTTAATATCTTTTTGCCACCAGTACGGTGAGAATATTTCCAGTTCAATAGCGCCATTAAATCCGGCGTTTTCAACCAGCCGCCGAATAGAGGGAATATTAATGACGCCATCTCCCGGCATTCCCCGATCATTGACCAGATCGGTAGTCGGTACCAGCCAGTCGGAAACATGAAACGCGAGTATCCGTTTTCCGGCACGCCGGATCTGACTGGCGAGATCCGGATCCCACCAAACGTGGTAGACATCTACCGCCACGCCGAGGCCAAACTCCCCATCCGGATCGAGTTCATCACACCAGTCCAGCGCCTGACGTAACGTGCACAGGCAAGAGCGATCGGCGGCGGTCATCGGGTGCAGCGGCTCCAGCGCAATTGGTACGCCGACATCTTTCGAATGTGGCAGCAACTGGCAAATCCCTTGTTTCACCTGTTCCCGCGCTTCGTACAGATCTTTTGTTCCCATTGGCAGACCGCCAACCACCTGCATATAACAGGCGGCGTTCAGTACAGCGGCGTCGTCCAGCGCCCGGCGGTTATCATCAATCGCCAGTTTGCGTTCCGTCAGCGTTGGCGCGGTGTAGTAAGTGCTACGGCACAAACCGGAAACGCTCATGTTACTGGCAGCAAGCTGGCGGGCGATTTGCTGGAGATCTTCACCCTGTAACTCCCTGCGCCAGGGGGCAATCGCGCCAATACCGCGTGCGGCGCAGGCATCAATAATGGCAGGTAGCGGCGTTTTATAGCCCAGTGTCGCAGTATTGATACTGAATAAATCCGGGCGTTGTAACAGATCTCTCATGATTCAGCCTCAGAAGCGCGGCATACTTAAGCCGCCGTCGATGGCGACCGCCTGACCACAGGTGTAAATCAGTTTGCCTTCCGCCATCGCGCGGACCGTTGAGGCAATATCAGCCGGATAACCCCAACGTCCCCACGGCACTAACCCCTTAGCAATCAGTTCGTCGTAATAAGCCGTTGCCGGAATGGTCATATCGGTTTTGATTAGGCCAGGGCGCACTTCATAAACGCCAATTTGTTCATTGCAAAGGCGAGCGGCAAACAGGCGAGCTGCGGCGGAGACGGCAGTTTTGGCAATGGTATATTCGCCGCGATTCATCGCCAGCATGATGGCGTTTATGGAACTGACAAAAATAATCGAGCGGTGCGGCAGTTCTGCTTCCGGTTTCGGCTGTGCCAGTAATCGCTTACTGAATGCCTGAGCAAGGAAGAACGGCGCACGGGTGTTAATGGCAATGTTTTGGTCGAAGCTGTCTGGTTCGAGGTCGAGGAGGTCACCGCGTTTTTTCACTGAAATGCCTGCGTTGTTGAGTAGACAGTCCAGACGTCCCCACTGGTTTTGCGCCGCGTCGAGCATCTCTTCATGAAGGGAGAGATCGCCAACATCAGCAGGGAAGCAAATCACTTCCACGCCTTCTGCCAGACATTCCTGTTGTGTGGCATGTAATTTTTCTACGCTGTCGGCATCCGGACGATCATTAATCAGCAGATTAAATCCGCCACGCGCAAGTTCCAGTGCACAGCCCTTTCCAATACCACGTGCGGCTCCAGTGATGACAGCAACAGGACGTGTTGACTTCATACGATAACCCTCTTTTTGAATATTATTTCCTTAAGTGACGATTAGCTTGCAATGTGTGGCAAGAAAGATCAACCATCTAGTTGGTTGATATGCGAGAGTGATCACAGGTAATTTGATAACTCAATGAAATTACGACTTTTATCCTTTTTGCTGTCGCTGAGATCAAATCCGGTTATGATAGCCATCACGAAGAGGAAGTGGGGAAGTGGAATGTATCTTGATACCAGTCACGCACAAAACCTGAAGGAAAAATTGCTGCTATGCGCGGTTAATGAATTTGCCGAATATGGTTATGAAGGGGCCAGAGTAGATAATATTGTAAAGGCAGCAGGGTGCAGTAAACAGACGGTTTATCACCACTTTGGTAATAAAGAAAATTTGTTTATTGAAGTACTGGAATATACCTGGAACGATATTCGCGAAAAAGAGAGAGAGCTTGACATTTCAGGGCTTTCGCCGGTTATTGCGATCGAGAAAATAATTGATTTTACTTGGGATTATTACATCAATAACCCGTGGTTTTTAAAAATAGTCCATAGTGAAAACCAAAGTAAGGGCGTGCATTATAAAAAATCAAAACGCCTTGCTGAAATTAACCATGCACATTTGCAGTCAATGGCTTCATTATTAGAAGAGGGGCAGCGGCAGAAAACCTTTAAGAAAGATATTGATCCCTTACAAATCAATATTAATATCGCCGCACTGGGGGCATATTATTTAATAAACCAGTACACACTGGGGATGGTATATCACATTAGCATGGTTTCACCTGAGGCTTTGGAAGCCAGACGCAGGGTGATCAAAGAGACCATCCTGAGCTGGCTTTTGGTGAATCCTGCCCGTGGGTAATCAGCGCGCGCGGATGAAATTACCATCAGGTTGGCGGGTGAACAGGACTTGCTGATTATTTCCTGTATCAATGGTTAAGCCGGTAACCACCCCATTCGCATTCTGACGGATTTTAACAATCTGACCATTTTGCAGGTTACTGAGCGGTTTATCCGCGCCCTCGACCTGGGCCATAGCGTACACGTCTGTAGGCGGCAAATTGTGGTCGCGGAACAGCTGGGCAAGGGTTTTGCCTGGTTCTACGCGATATGTCCGCCACTGTTGATCGATACCACTTTCCGGTTGGAAAGATTGTGTCTCTGCAACAGGTGGCTCTTCAGGTTGACCTTCCTGAATAGGTTCCGGCGCGACCGGGGCGACCTGATCCGGATCGTTTTGTGGTGTCACTAAATGTGCCTGTAGCTGTGCTTCACCTGGGGGGGATTGCATATCTAACTGCGCTTCGCGGGTGACAACAGGCATCTGGCGTGTTTCATCTCCAGGCAGAAGAATACCGATAACCAGCACTATTGCCGCAATAATGATCCCGCGGCGATGCATCGGCGGCAACGGGTCCATGAGGCGAAAGTTATCTGGTGCGTGCCAGATTTTCACCAGAGTTGGTTTTAGTTCAAAGCGCCCAGGCATGGTTTTCCTCCTGCTCCGCGTCGTGTTCCTCAATCATAGCGCAGTAATAAGCTAACGCTATGATGTCCGTGGTATTACCGCTGTTTTTGTATTCATGCGGATTATCCCTATTGTTTCTGTTTCCCTGGGATTTGTCACTCATCCCGCGACAAAGTTTTACCGGAAGAAGCGTGGCTGATATCCTGCCCGCTACTTTATACCCGAAGAAAGGAAATACGATGACCACCCCAACTTTTGACACCATCGAAGCGCAAGCAAGTTACGGCATTGGTTTACAGGTAGGCCAACAACTGAGTGAATCTGGCCTGCAAGGGCTGCTGCCGGAGGCGCTGGTGGCTGGTATTGCTGATGCGCTGGAAGGCAAACATCCGGCTGTTCCGGTTGATGTGGTGCACCGCGCGCTGCGTGAAATCCACGAACGCGCCGATGCCGTTCGTCGTCAGCGTTTCCAGGCGATGGCTGCTGAAGGTGTGAAATACCTGGAAGAAAACGCCAAAAAAGAAGGTGTGAATAGCACCGAATCTGGCCTGCAATTCCGCGTGATCAATCAGGGGGAAGGCGCAATTCCGGCACGTACCGACCGCGTTCGTGTTCATTACACCGGAAAACTGATCGACGGCACCGTGTTTGACAGCTCCGTCGCTCGCGGCGAGCCAGCTGAATTCCCGGTTAACGGCGTGATCCCTGGCTGGATTGAAGCACTGACTCTGATGCCGGTAGGTTCTAAATGGGAACTGACTATCCCGCAGGAACTGGCATATGGCGAGCGTGGCGCAGGCGCGTCCATCCCTCCGTTCAGCACCCTGGTGTTTGAAGTCGAACTGCTGGAAATCCTCTAAGCAGCGCATTCTGTTCCCCTCGAGCCAGAGGGGAGCAGGCATTCAGCAATAAACCCTTCAGTTTGCCAAATGGCGCTATTTTGTGTTGCAAAGACCACGTAAGCGTGTATTTTTGTGAGCTGTTTCGCGTTATCACCGTGATATGACACTCACTTTAAACATAAAATTAACATTAGATCTAAATCTTAGTATTCATCCCGCGTATTGTTACCTAATATCGATGAGTCCCGATACAGATTCGTCGTATCATAGACTGACTAAAGGCCGCAGAGCCTGAACAACACAGACAGGTACAGGAAGAAAAAAACATGGTAGATCAGGTAAAAGTCGTTGCCGATGATCAGGCTCCGGCTGAACAGTCGCTACGGCGCAATCTCACAAACCGACATATTCAGCTTATTGCCATTGGTGGGGCCATTGGTACGGGGTTGTTTATGGGGTCCGGTAAAACAATCAGCCTTGCCGGACCGTCGATCATCTTCGTTTATATGATCATCGGTTTTATGCTCTTTTTCGTGATGCGGGCAATGGGGGAATTGCTGCTTTCGAATCTGGAATACAAATCTTTTAGTGACTTCGCTTCCGATTTACTGGGGCCATGGGCGGGATATTTCACTGGCTGGACCTACTGGTTCTGCTGGGTGGTTACCGGTATGGCGGACGTGGTGGCCATCACTGCCTATGCTCAGTTCTGGTTCCCCGATCTCTCCGACTGGGTTGCCTCGCTGGCGGTGATAGTGCTGCTGCTGACGCTCAACCTCGCTACTGTGAAAATGTTCGGTGAGATGGAGTTCTGGTTTGCGATGATCAAAATTGTCGCCATCGTGTCGCTGATTGTCGTTGGTCTGATCATGGTCATGATGCACTTCAAGTCACCGACCGGTGTGGAAGCGTCGTTTGCGCATTTGTGGAATGACGGCGGCTGGTTCCCGAAAGGTTTAAGTGGCTTCTTTGCCGGATTCCAGATAGCGGTTTTCGCTTTCGTGGGGATTGAGCTGGTCGGTACAACCGCTGCGGAAACGAAAGATCCGGAGAAATCACTGCCACGTGCGATTAACTCCATTCCGATCCGTATCATTATGTTCTACGTCTTCGCGCTGATTGTGATTATGTCCGTGACGCCGTGGAGTTCAGTAGTCCCGGAGAAAAGCCCGTTTGTTGAATTGTTTGTGTTGGTGGGTTTGCCTGCGGCTGCCAGCGTAATCAACTTTGTGGTGCTGACCTCTGCGGCGTCTTCCGCTAACAGCGGCGTCTTCTCTACCAGCCGTATGCTGTTTGGTCTGGCCCAGGAAGGTGTTGCGCCGAAAGCGTTCGCTAAACTTTCTAAGCGCGCCGTGCCCGCGAAAGGGCTGACCTTCTCTTGTATCTGTTTGCTCGGCGGCGTGGTGATGTTGTATGTGAATCCAAGTGTAATTGGCGCGTTCACGATGATCACGACTGTTTCCGCGATTCTGTTTATGTTCGTCTGGACGATTATCCTTTGCTCATACCTGGTGTATCGCAAACAGCGTCCGCACCTGCATGAGAAGTCTATCTACAAGATGCCGCTCGGCAAGCTGATGTGCTGGGTATGTATGGCGTTCTTTGTGTTCGTGGTCGTGCTGCTGACACTGGAAGATGACACTCGCCAGGCGCTGCTGGTTACCCCGCTGTGGTTTATCGCGCTGGGGTTGGGCTGGTTGTTTATTGGTAAGAAGCGGACTGCTGAACTGCGGAAGTAACGGCTTTATCATGCTGGATGGCGCAATGCCATCCAGCTTTTAGATCACTCACCCGCCAGCGCGCGTGGGAACAGTACATTGTTTTCCAGGCTGATGTGCTCCATCAGGTCATCAATCAGTTCATTAATACCGTTATACATCGCTTTCCAGGTGGTGCAGGCTTCCGGCGGCGGTGTGACGTTATTGGTAGTGTGTTTGATTACTTCCAGCAGTTCACCCGCTTCATCGTGCTCGCTTTCCATTACGCTAATTGGCCCCATTGCCTGGCTGCCCATGCCTTGTTTGATCATCGGGAAGAGGATCTGCTCTTCTTTCATCATGTGGCTGGAAAGCTCTTCATGCAGCATAGTCAGGTATTTTGTCAGCCCTTTTGGCACGCTCGGTTTGTCGGCGTGAACGCGCTCGACTTTGGTCGCTTGCAGGATCAGCTCCGGCAACTGCTCGCGGTGACGATCGTGGTAGCGCACGATGATATGGTCGATGATTTCTGCCAGTGGGGCGCTACGCCAGTCTTTCTCAATCGGTTGTTCAGCAAGCTTTGCCAGTTCGGCTTCAATGACCTCAACATCCAGTTCTTTACGTGCCGCCGCGCGCGCCAGCGTTTGCTTACCGCCACAGCAGTAATCCATATCATATTTACGAAACAGAGCCGAAGCGCGAGGAATAGAGAGCGCCAGTTCACCTAAAGGTTGGTCGCGATAAGCCATAGCTGATACCTCATTCTTAATAATATAAGATGTATTTTAAATGCATCTTTAAGGCAAATGCTATAACCCTTACGTAGCAGAGGCTTATTTAACTCACTGCCAGCGTGTCAACTTTCTGAGACAGATTCAGTTAAAGGCTTTTCCGGTTTGGCTCTGACCGCAATGACCACGCCAATCACTAACAGCGCGATACCGCTCAGCGTCATTAGCGGCGGCATTTGCTGGCGGAGTAAAAAGGTGTACAGCAAACCTGCCAGCGTTTCGAAAACAATCAACGGTCCGAGGATAACCGTCGGTAATCGCTGGCTGGCGACGTTCCAGCAAAGTGCGCCGACCCATGAGCAAAGCACAGCTATCGCAATCATCAGGCTAACAAATACCAGCGGACGGGGGCCAAAAGGTAGGGAGAAGTCCGGCGTTTGCGTATTCAGCCAGTAACAGGCGACAAGATAACCGATGAGCGAAACCGGCAGCGTGACCAGCGCCTGCGCCGTTGCCCACATCATCGGATGTTTGTCTGGGTTTTCCCGCAGCCAACGGGCGTTGCGCAAGGCATACCACGCCCAGCAGACCACGGAAACTAACGCCAACACGATGCCAGAGGTATAACGTGCCCAGTCAAAATCGGGGAGTCCGTGGTCTAACTCAGCAATATTTACACATGCCAGGCCGATGCCAATACAAACCAGCGCCGGGGCGAGTTTCCCCCACGCGAGTTTACCGTCACGCTGGCTATAAAGCAGATTGGCGAAGACAGGAATCACCACCGGCAGGGTGCCGATAATCATCGTGGAAACAGGCGCGCCGGTACGTTGAATGGCACTGGCAAGACAGAAGTAATAGATGAGGTTGCCCATCATGGTGAGCATCAAGGCGGTAAGCCAGTCGCGACGCGCCAACTGACGCAGACGCACGCGCCCCAGCCAGGCAATGGGGAGCGCAATTAACCCTAACGCCAGATAACGCCCCATAGACTGCAACATCGCCGGGTATTCCGGCACGATCAACGGCCCGACAAATATAAGCCCCCACATCAACCCTGCTAACAGGGCGTACAGCACGCCGCTAATCATTACTGGCATCCATTGGTCTGTCAGAAGAAAGTTCAGGAAGCAGACATGATTGCTCCCGGCATCCCGTCATTATCAGAGAGGATGCGGGAGGATGCCACTTTAATTAACTAGTTATTAACATTAAAAAGATGGCTTACGCTCTCGGCTAATGTTGTCGTTGGGCGGCCAATCAATTTGCTAAGCGTTTTGCTGTCATCAAACAGGCCGCCTTTCGATGCGCCAACGTCAGAATCTGCCAGCATATCCGCCAGCCCGTCAGGCAGACCGACGCTTTTCAGCGCCGCGGCGAAATCAGCTTCGCTTAGGTTTTGATAGGTAACCTGTTTGCCGCTCTGTTTGGTGAGTTCCGCCGCTAATTGTGTCAGTGTCCAGGCGCTATCACCTGCCAGTTCATAAACCTTGCCTTCGTGACCTGCTTCGCTAATTACGCGCGCCGCAGCTACCGCATAATCAGCTCGCGTAGCTGAGGCAATTTTGCCATCGCCCGCGGCACCGATAAATACGCCGTGCTCCAGTGCTGCCGGGGCGCTGGCGAGATAATTTTCGGTGTACCAGCCGTTGCGCAGCAAGGTGTAAGCAATGCCAGAATCAGCCAGCATTTTCTCCGTCTCGATGTGCTCATCGGCGAGGCCGAGCGGGGAGGTATCAGCATGTAGCAGGCTGGTATAAGCGATAAATTTCACGCCCGCCGCCTTAGCGGCATTAATAACATTTCGATGCTGCAGGGCACGTTGCCCCACTTCGCTGGAAGAGATCAGCAGCAGTTTTTCCACACCCTGAAGCGCAGATGTCAGTGCGGCTTCATCGCCGTAGTCAGCCTGACGTACAGTAATGCCTTGTGCTGTCAGTGCGTGTGCTTTTGCCGGGTTACGCGCGATAGCCACTATTTGGCTGGCAGGAACGGTTTTCAGTAAGGAGTTAATAACATGGTGACCAAGTTGGCCGGTTGCGCCGGTAATTGCGATCATGGGAAGCCTCCATCGGTTTGTCTTGTGTTTAAATACGCTACCACCTAAACTTACTTTTAGTAAGTACGTACAAAAAGGTAAGTATGAATGAGCCAGGTTAGCCTGTCGCAACAACTGAAAGAGGGTAACCTCTTCGCCGAACAGTGCCCGTCGCGCGAGGTGTTGAAACACGTCACCAGCCGTTGGGGGGTATTGATTTTGGTCGCGCTTCGCGAAGGTACGCACCGTTTTAGCGACCTGCGCCGCAAGATGGGTGGGGTGAGTGAAAAGATGCTTGCGCAGTCGTTACAGGCGTTAGAGCAGGATGGGTTTCTTAACCGTATCTCTTATCCGGTGGTGCCGCCGCATGTGGAATACAGCCTCACGCCGCTGGGCGAGCAGGTGAGCGAAAAGGTTGCTGCACTGGCGGACTGGATTGAGTTGAATTTGCCTGAGGTGCTGGCAGTGCGGGATGAACGTGCGGCATAACAGCCGGATGCGCTGCGCTTATTCGGCCTACGGTTCATGACCTGTAGGGCGGATAAGATGCAGCAGCACCGCATCCGCCAATAAATGCCGGATGCGGTTCATATTTATAGACGGGAAAAGTGTTTTACTTACTCAAATCCACCTGATAAATCGCAAAGCCGATATCATCGGTCGCGACTTTATTCATCGGATACTGCCCTTTCTCTTTAATAAACTCTGCGGCTTTGTCTGACGGAGAGGTTTCGAAACGGATATCCAGTTTCTTATCGCCGGGAATCGGTGCTAAACGCCAGTTGTTATCTGCCGCCGGGTGAATTTCCCCCGCACGCTTCGACTCATCTGCAATCCACGCTGCCAGCACCGAGCGGTTCTCATCCGGTGAAGCAAAAGCGATATGGCTATCGCCCGTACCTGCAAATTTGCCGCCGTAAGCGCGATAGTTATTGGTGGCAACGAGGAACATCGCGTTCGGATCAATCGGCTTGCCGTTAAAGGTCAGGTTCTTAATCCTTTCCGCATTGGCATTAACCACCTGGCACTCGTCGTCATAGCGAGCGGGCTGAGTAACATCAATCTGATAATTCACACCATCAATGACGTCAAAGTTATAGGTGCGAAAACCATCCCAGTTAATGAGTGACTGCGGTTTCGTGCTGTTAGGATCAATCTGGTTAAACTGTCCGGCGGAGCACTCCAGCCACTCTTTCACCTCTTTACCGCTGGCTTTCACCACAATCAGCGTATTGGGATAGAGATAAAGATCGGCAGCATTACGGAAAGTCAGCTGACCTTTTTCCACCTCCACATAGCTTGCCGGATCATTTTTGCGACCACCGACTTTAAACGGTGCGGCAGCTGAAAGCACCGGCAGTTTTGCCAGATCCGGATCGCCCTGAATGTAATGTTCGACATACGCTTTTTGTGCATTATTCACCACCTGCACGGTCGGATCGTCCTGCACCAGCGCCAAATAGCTATACATATTGTCGGCAGATTTACCGATTGGTTTGCTGACAAACTGGCGTGTGGCGTTGTGATCGGCTTTAAGTGTTTCTACCAGCTTGCTGTCTTCCGCTGCGAGGGATTTTTTATTGGCGATATCGTAAATTGGCCGTGCTTCCGCTTTCGCCTGCGTCACCTGCCATTTTCCGCTGTCATTATTGAGTTGCAGATCGACCACGCCGAGATGATCGCCCCACATGCCTGGCATTACCGCCGGAACACCATTCAGCGTGCCTTTCGCGATATCAGCCCCTTCGATATCAGCAAAATCTTTACCTGGGAAAACGGCGTGAGCATGGCCAAACATAATGGCGTCAACGCCCGGAATTTCACTGAGATAATAAACTGAGTTTTCTGCCATCACTTTATACGGATCGGCAGAGAGACCAGAATGCGCCAAAACGACAACGAGATCGGCACCTTTCTCGCGCATTTCAGGTACGTACTTGCGCACAGTTTCCGTTATATCGTTAACGGTGACTTTGCCAGATAAATTAGCTTTATCCCATCCCATAATCTGCGGCGGTACGACGCCAATATAGCCAATCTTCAGCGTCTGTTTTTTTCCGTCTTTATCGATCACTTCGGTGTCTTTAATCAAATACGGTGTAAACATGGGCTGTTTGGTTTTAGCGTCAATGACGTTGGCGTTTACATAAGGGAATTTCGCTCCTGCCAGTGCATTTTTCAGGTAATCCAGACCGTAGTTAAACTCGTGGTTGCCAAGCGTGCCGACGGTATAGTCCAGCGTATTTAATGCCTTATAGACCGGGTGAATATCACCTGCTTTTAAACCTTTCGCCGACATGTAATCGGCCAGCGGACTCCCCTGAATCAAATCGCCATTATCGACCAGTACGCTGTTTTTCACTTCATTGCGGGCATCGTTAATCAGGCTTGCCGTACGTACCAGTCCGAATTTTTCCGTGGCGGTGTCTTTGTAATAATCGAAATCCATCATGTTGCTATGCAAATCAGTGGTTTCCATGATACGCAGATCGACCGTCGCTGCATTCACACTCGCGGCAATCAGCGTGGCCAGGAGCGTTGCGCTAAACTTAATCATCAGGGACATCCTTTTATCATCGGGAATTCGAAAGAAAAGGGAGAATAAACCTCTTACTTTTAGAACAGTGAAGAATGCCACAATTTAACGCTTTGAAAATGATGACACTATCACAGTTGGCGCATTCTTTAACGATAGGGTATAAGTAAAACAACAAGTTAACACCGCTCACAGAGACGAGGTGGAGAAATGTTAGATCAAGTATGCCAGCTTGCACGGAATGCAGGCGATGCCATTATACAGGTCTACGACGGGACGAAACCGATGGACGTCGTCAGCAAAGCGGACAATTCTCCGGTAACGGCAGCGGATATTGCCGCACACACCGTTATCATGGACGGTTTACGTACGCTGACACCGGATATTCCGGTCCTTTCTGAAGAAGATCCTCCCGGTTGGGAAGTCCGTCAACACTGGCAGCGTTACTGGCTGGTAGACCCGCTGGATGGTACTAAAGAGTTTATTAAACGTAATGGTGAATTCACCGTTAATATTGCGCTCATCGACCACGGCAAACCGATTTTAGGTGTGGTGTATGCGCCGGTAATGAACGTAATGTACAGCGCGGCAGACGGCAAAGCCTGGAAAGAAGAGTGCGGTGTACGCAAGCAGATTCAGGTCCGCGATGCGCGCCCGCCGCTGGTGGTGATCAGCCGTTCCCATGCGGATGCGGAGCTGAAAGAGTATCTGCAACAGCTTGGCGAACATCAAACCACGTCTATCGGCTCTTCGCTGAAATTCTGCCTGGTGGCGGAAGGGCAGGCTCAACTTTATCCGCGTTTCGGGCCAACTAATATTTGGGATACCGCTGCCGGTCACGCAGTTGCGGCAGCGGCCGGAGCACACGTTCACGACTGGCAGGGTAAACCGCTGGATTATACCCCGCGCGAGTCGTTCCTGAATCCTGGGTTCAGAGTCTCTATTTATTAAATATATATGGCAGAAACAGTGTATTTCCTGATTCTGCCATCCTGATTTGTTTCCAACCTAAAAAGTTATAGATATAAAGGGATTGTATTTAAAGTGTAAATATTCTAACGTTAATAAGTTATGTTTTAATAATGAGCTTTTTTTGATAGTTTACTTCTTTAATAAGATATTTAATGGCGACATAGAATAACCAAATATAATAAGGTTGTCATATGTTACCCAAGATCAGACACAATAATTTTTTTGGTGCAGTGGAGTTATTTGTAAAGTCATCGCATACAAAAATACATTCAAATAATTTCTTTAATAATATTCAGCATGCATTTAAGAAAAGGGATTGGATTTCGAATTATGATAGTCTGTTAATTTTAAGGGAGTTCTTTCTTAGAGCAACACAGATTGATAAAAATAGTTATCAGGTGCTTTCATCAAAAGATGAAATCGTTCACGCCATGGATAATTTTCTTATCAGCTTCCGCCTTAAAGATAACGGTGCCGAATATACAATGACATTGCGAGGCACTGGATTTGAATACGAAGAAATCCCTATAACAATAAATGAGTATAACTCATTTATAGACTTTAAAAACCGTGAATTTCCACTAGCACAAAATAGAAGATTGTATGCCTATGATATTTTGCAGAAAAAACAGTCTGACATACCTGAAAGGATTAACGGTTATTTTCGGAAGGCGGCGGGTAACTTATCTTACGATTCTGCTTATTTGGAGAATGTAGTAAGCAAATTAAAACGGGGTAAATTTGAACTTGAAGGGCCAGAAGGTAGCATTAAAGAATGTGAAGGATGGTATTTTTGCGAGGAAATAAATAATAGAAATTATGCCATGGTCATAGAATCTTTGGGCTTTGCTCTTAAAATCTATGGAGGGGATGAGGAACTTCGAACTGGCTCTTATATTTTTTTGCAGGGTGAAGATTACTCTCTTATTTATAATTTTCTGGTTAATGCAGGGTACCAACAAGTGGAAATAACCGAGCAAGTGGAAGCGATTGTAAGTGCAAATCTGGCCGCAAACGGTAATTATACCGCAGAAAAGATTCACAAGAAATATAAATCTACCATTGAAGCGTTTAAAAAAGAGGTAAAGCCGTTAAACGCGAATAAGGGTTATTGATACTAGTATGAGTTCGGCGTAAAAACTCAGAGACTTAATTCCCCTATCCCATATATATCGATAGGGGAAATTTATTTTTCCAGAATTTATGTTATTAACATTATTTGAGCAACTTTTGCAGCAGGTTCATCACTTGCTGCACCTCTTCCTGAGTGAGCGCACCGTCTTTGGCCCATTGCACTCGACCGTCTTTGTCCAGCACCGCTACAGCGGAACTTTCTTCATCCAGCTGCCAGGCACCGCGCGCGATGCCATTGCTATCGACAATAAACTGCGACCAGGGATAAAGCTTTTTATTACTCTCCAGACTGCTGCGCACAAACATACCGGAACCCGGAATCGCGTCGTCGGTGTTCACAATGGTGGTGGTCTGGTAACGATCGTGCGGTAACTTTGCTGATTTAATCGCTTCAATCAGCGTCGCGTTTTTCTCTTTTGCAGAGGTGCGACCAGCAATATGTTGCAGTACTCGCACTTTTCCCACTAACTGCGCGCTGTTCCAGGTTTTGTAGCTAAACTGATCTTTATCAAGCACTAACTCGCCCCGATCGGTAATGCCTATCGGTGGCACTCGTTGACCGGTTTCAAACTGATGTGCGGAAGCCATCATCGGCCACAGCAGGCAGGTGAGTGCCAGAATCTTGCGTAGGGTCATGGTGTATCCTTCTTATGATATGCAGGTGATCCGACCACTTGGGGTCTGACTTTTAATCATATGTGCTATTTATCGAATTTCCCGCAAGTGTGATGCCAGTTTGCGGTCAAGCGCACAAATCATATGAAAAATGAATGCTTATACTGAAGACCGCGCTTCGGTAAAAAGATAATTCTGAATAATTGTAACCTTTAGGTAAAAAAAGTTATACGCGGTGGAAACATTACCCGGATAGTCTATAGTCACTAAGCATTAAAATTTGCGCCTCATAATAGTTGGGCCGATTGTGGCACCGCAAAGGCGTAATACTCAGCAGGAGATAACAATGAAAATTTTCCAACGGTACAACCCACTGCAGGTGGCGAAGTACGTAAAGATCCTGTTCCGTGGACGGTTATACATCAAGGACGTTGGCGCTTTTGAATTTGATAAGGGTAAGATTCTTATCCCAAAAGTGAAGGATAAGCTGCATTTGTCAGTGATGTCCGAAGTTAACCGTCAGGTTATGCGTCTGCAAACAGAGATGGCTTAACCAAAGTGCTATGCAGTAAATAAGACGGCTCCTGATTCAGGAGCCGTTGATGTTTCTTGGGGTTACGCGACGTTTTCTTCTTTATCTTTAACGTCAGGCAGTTTGGGCGAAAGGGCGGTGGCCTTGCTGTCGATCCGCGTTACCAGCAACTGGTCGATGCGGTAGTTATCGATATCCACCACTTCAAATTTGTAGCCGGCGAATTTCACCGAGTCGGTGCGTTTCGGGATTTTACGCAGCATAAACATCATAAAGCCGCCGATGGTTTCGTAGTTGCCTGACTGCGGGAACTCATCAATATCCAGCACACGCATTACGTCGTCAATCGGGGTGCCGCCATCAATCAACCATGAGTTCTCATCACGGGCGACAATCTGCTCTTCCAGTCCCTGACCGACCAGATCGCCCATTAGTGTGGTCATTACGTCGTTGAGGGTGATGATCCCCACGACCAGCGCGTACTCGTTCATGATCACCGCGAAGTCTTCACCCGCAGTTTTAAAACTTTCCAATGCCTCTGAAAGGGTTAATGTATCCGGCACAATCAGTGTGTTGCGAATTTGTACGCCGCTGTTCAGTGCCAGGCTTTGGTTAGCCAGCACGCGGTTCAGCAGGTCTTTAGAATCGACATAGCCGATGATGTGGTCAATATCTTCATTACAGACGAGAAATTTCGAGTGCGGATGTTCCGCCACCTTATTCTTCAGACTTTGCTCATCTTCGTGGAGATCAAACCAAATCACGTTTTCACGCGGTGTCATTGACGACGGAACGGTACGGGATTCCAGCTCAAAGACGTTTTCTATCAGCTCGTGTTCCTGTTTACGTAACACGCCCGCCAGTGCACCTGCTTCCACAACTGCATAGATGTCATCAGAAGTGATGTCATCTTTACGTACCATTGGCAGTTTAAAGATACGGAAGATCATATTCGCCAGGCCGTTGAAGAACCACACCAACGGGGTGCAAACGTACAGGCAGAAGCGCATCGGGTTGATGATACGCAAAGCCACCGCTTCTGGCGCAATCATACCGATGCGTTTCGGAGTTAAATCCGCAAACAGGATAAACATGCCAGTTACTAACGAGAAAGAGAGAATAAAGCTCAGTTGCTCAGAGAGTTCCGCCGACATATAGCGGGAAAACAGGCTGTGAAAAGCTGGAGAAAACGCCGCATCACCGACAATACCGCCGAGAATCGCCACTGCGTTAAGACCGATTTGTACCACGGTAAAGAACATGCCAGGATTTTCTTGCATATTCAGAACGCGTTGGGCATTTATATTGCCTTCATCAGCCAGCAGTTTTAGTTTGATTTTGCGTGAAGCGGCAAGTGAGATCTCGGACATCGAGAAGAACGCACTTACAGCGATCAAGCAGAGTATGACAAAAATACTGTTTAACATATCTTATCCGACCTTTCAGGCCAGATCCTCGGAAGGGGAAGTTGATTAATTTGTGTGAAATACACATTGAAAGCCGATTCGAAGAAAGTGAACCGGCATTTTCAGTGGCTAGTATAGCGTAAGGTACTGTAAAGTCGCCAGAGGGTTAAAATTCAGACGACTGATAAATGCAAAACTGCCTGATGCGCTATGCTGTTCAGGCCTACGAAGTCTCTGCAATACATTGAATTTTGAGGGTTTTGTAGGCCTGGCAAGGCGTTTACGCCGCATCCGGCATATACAAAGCTCACTTTATCAACAATCTGAATTTGTAACCGTAACGCTATGCTTCCGGCGGCAGACAGACGCCAATTCCGCCAATTCCACAGTAACCATATGGGTTTTTATGCAGATATTGCTGGTGGTCATCTTCGGCATAATAAAATGGTGAGGCGTTAGCGATTTCCGTGGTGATGTGACGATCGTCATCGGCGGCAAGCATCGCCGCCTGAAAACGCTCCAGACTGGCACGAGCGGCGGCATCCTGTTCTGGGGTCAGCGGATAAATCGCTGAACGATACTGCGTGCCGTGGTCATTGCCCTGACGCATTCCCTGGGCGGGATCGTGATTCTCCCAAAATACTTGTAGCAACTGCTCATAGCTGATGACGGAAGGATCGTAAACAATGCGCACCGCTTCGGCATGACCAGTATCACCGGAGCACACTTCCCGATAAGTGGGGTTTGGCGTATATCCGCCGGTGTAACCTGCGGCGGTGCTGTAAACGCCGGGTAACTGCCAGAACAGACGCTCCACACCCCAGAAACAACCCATCGCAAAAATGGCAATCTCCATTCCGTCAGGTACATTGGTCATTGAGTGACCATTGACCGCATGCAGCGTGGCTACGGGCATCGGGGTGTTACGTCCAGGCAGGGCATCGGCGGGGGAAACCAGATGCTTTTTATCAAATAAACTCATGGTGTCGCTCTCCCGAAAATCGGTCATTGGGGTTAAGGTTGTAACAAGAGACGTATTTGCACACAATAACCACCGTGAATAGGTCTAAAGTAAAACATAAGAAATATTTGGGGTTTAGTCTGCTTTTTAATCCATATTACTGGATTTTTGTTAAGCCGTTTAACGGCGTTCCAGGGGCAGGAATAAAGGATATTCAGGAGAAAATGTGCGCTATATCCGACAGTTATGCTGTGTAAGCTTACTCTGCTTAAGCGGATCTGCCTTCGCCGCGAACGTCCGTCTACAGGTCGAAGGGTTATCGGGACAACTGGAAAAGAACGTTCGTGCACAGCTTTCAACAATTGAAAGTGATGAAGTGACGCCAGACCGTCGCTTTCGCGCACGCGTCGATGATGCCATCCGCGAAGGTCTGAAAGCGCTGGGTTATTACCAGCCGACCATTGAATTTGATCTCCGTCCACCGCCAAAGAAAGGGCGGCAGGTATTGATCGCCAAAGTCACGCCAGGCGTGCCGGTGTTAATTGGCGGCACCGATGTGGTATTGCGCGGCGGCGCGCGGACCGATAAAGACTATTTGAAATTGCTCGATACTCGCCCGGCTATTGGTACGGTACTGAACCAGGGCGATTATGAAAATTTCAAAAAGTCCTTAACCAGCATTGCGTTGCGTAAAGGTTATTTCGATAGCGAATTTACCAAAGCGCAGCTGGGCATTGCGCTTGGCCTGCATAAAGCCTTCTGGGATATTGATTATAACAGTGGCGAACGTTATCGCTTTGGGCATGTGACCTTTGAAGGATCACAAATCCGCGATGAATACTTGCAAAATCTGGTGCCGTTTAAAGAGGGCGATGAGTACGAGTCGAAAGATCTCGCGGAACTGAACCGCCGACTTTCTGCTACCGGCTGGTTTAATTCGGTGGTGGTGGCACCACAATTTGATAAAGCGCGCGAAACGAAAGTATTACCGTTGACGGGCGTGGTTTCGCCGCGCACAGAAAACACCATCGAAACCGGTGTCGGTTACTCTACGGACGTGGGACCGCGCGTGAAAGCGACGTGGAAAAAGCCGTGGATGAACTCATACGGTCACAGTTTGACCACCAGTACCAGTATTTCCGCGCCAGAACAGATCCTCGACTTCAGCTATAAAATGCCGCTGCTGAAGAACCCGCTGGAACAATATTATTTGGTGCAGGGCGGTTTTAAGCGCACTGACCTGAACGATACCGAGTCTGACTCCACGACGCTGGTGGCTTCTCGCTACTGGGATCTTTCCAGCGGCTGGCAGCGTGCCATTAACCTGCGCTGGAGTCTCGACCACTTTACCCAGGGTGAAATTACCAACACCACGATGCTGTTTTATCCGGGGGTGATGATTAGCCGCACGCGTTCTCGTGGTGGCCTGATGCCAACCTGGGGCGACTCGCAACGTTACTCTATCGACTACTCCAACACGGCCTGGGGCTCGGATGTCGATTTCTCCGTTTTCCAGGCGCAGAACGTCTGGATCCGCACACTGTACGATCGCCATCGTTTTGTGACACGCGGCACGCTGGGCTGGATTGAAACGGGTGATTTCGACAAAGTACCGCCGGATCTGCGTTTCTTCGCCGGGGGCGACCGCAGTATTCGTGGCTACAAATACAAATCTATCGCCCCGAAATACGCCAACGGTGACCTGAAAGGGGCATCGAAGTTGATAACCGGATCGCTGGAGTACCAGTACAACGTGACCGGAAAATGGTGGGGCGCGGTGTTTGTCGATAGTGGCGAAGCGGTAAGCGATATTCGCCGCAGCGACTTTAAAACCGGTACCGGGGTTGGCGTGCGCTGGGAATCGCCGGTCGGGCCAATCAAACTCGATTTTGCCGTACCGGTCGCGGATAAAGACGAACACGGGTTACAGTTTTACATCGGTCTGGGGCCAGAATTATGAGTTTATGGAAAAAAATCAGCCTCGGCGTGGTTATCGTTATCTTACTGTTGCTGGGATCGGTGGCGTTTCTGGTGGGCACCACCAGCGGCCTGCATCTGGTATTTAAAGCGGCGGATCGCTGGGTGCCGGGGCTGGATATTGGCAAGGTCACCGGCGGCTGGCGCGATCTCACCTTGTCTGACGTTCGTTATGAGCAGCCAGGCGTGGCGGTAAAAGCGGGCAATCTCCATCTGGCGGTCGGGCTTGAGTGCCTGTGGAACAGTAGCGTTTGTATTAATGACCTGGCGCTGAAAGACGTTCAGGTCAACATCGACAGTAAAAAAATGCCCCCTTCTGAACAGGTTGAAGAAGAGGAAGATAGCGGGCCGCTGGATCTCTCCACGCCGTATCCCATCACCCTGACGCGGGTGGCGCTGGATAACGTCAACATCAAGATTGATGACACCACGGTATCGGTGATGGACTTCACCTCCGGCCTGAACTGGCAGGAGAAAACCCTGACCCTGAAACCGACGTCGCTGAAAGGCCTGTTGATTGCTTTGCCGAAAGTGGCGGAAGTGGCGCAGGAAGAAGTGGTCGAACCGAAGATTGAAAATCCGCAGCCGGATGAAAAACCGCTCGGCGAAACGCTGAAAGATCTCTTTTCTCGCCCGGTATTGCCGGAAATGACTGACGTGCATTTGCCGCTCAACTTGAATATTGAAGAGTTTAAGGGCGAGCAGTTGCGCGTGACGGGCGACACGGACATCACCGTGAGCACCATGCTGCTGAAAGTGAGCAGCATCGACGGTAATACCAAACTGGACGCCCTGGATATCGACTCCAGTCAAGGGATCGTCAACGCCAGCGGCACGGCGCAGCTATCAGACAACTGGCCGGTGGATATCACCCTCAACAGCACACTGAACGTGGAGCCGCTGAAAGGCGAAAAGGTGAAGCTGAAAGTGGGTGGTGCGCTGCGCGAACAGCTGGAGATAGGCGTTAACCTTTCTGGCCCGGTAGATATGGATCTGCGCGCCCAGACGCGGCTGGCAGAAGCTGGATTGCCGCTCAACGTGGAAGTGAACAGCAAACAGCTTTACTGGCCGTTCATTGGTGAGAAGCAGTATCAGGCGGATGATCTGAAACTGAAACTCACCGGTAAAATGACCGATTACACGCTCTCTATGCGCACGGCAGTGAAGGGACAGGAGATCCCGCCAGCCACCATTACCCTTGATGCCAAAGGCAATGAACAGCAGGTCAATCTCGACAAACTCACCGTCGCGGCGCTGGAAGGGAAAACTGAACTCAAGGCGCTACTCGACTGGCAGCAGGCAATTAGCTGGCGCGGTGAGTTAACGCTTAATGGCATTAACACCGCGAAAGAGTTCCCGGAGTGGCCGTCGAAACTCAATGGTTTGATTAAAACGCGCGGTAGTCTGTATGGCGGCACCTGGCAGATGGACGTGCCGGAGTTGAAGCTGACCGGTAACGTCAAACAGAACAAAGTGAACGTTGACGGCACGCTGAAAGGCAATAGTTATATGCAGTGGATGATCCCAGGGCTTCATCTGGAACTGGGGCCAAACAGTGCCGAAGTGAAAGGTGAACTGGGGGTAAAAGATCTCAATCTTGATGCCACCATCAACGCGCCGGGGCTGGATAACGCGCTGCCGGGGCTTGGCGGTACAGCGAAAGGGCTGGTGAAAGTACGCGGCACGGTGGAAGCGCCACAACTACTGGCAGATATCACCGCGCGCGGCCTGCGCTGGCAGGAACTTTCCGTGGCGCAGGTTCGCGTGGAAGGCGATATCAAATCCACTGACCAGATTGCGGGTAAACTTGACGTACGCGTTGAGCAAATCTCGCAGCCCGATGTGAATATCAACCTCGTCACTCTGAATGCCAAAGGCAGCGAAAAGCAGCACGAGCTACAGTTGCGGATTCAGGGCGAACCGGTTTCCGGGCAGCTTAATCTGGCAGGAAGTTTTGATCGCAAAGAAGAACGCTGGAAGGGAACACTTAGCAATACCCGCTTCCAGACGCCAGTCGGCCCGTGGTCGCTGACCCGCGATATTGCGCTGGATTATCGCAACAAGGAGCAAAAAATCAGCATCGGGCCACACTGCTGGCTTAACCCGAATGCGGAACTGTGCGTGCCGCAAACCATTGATGCCGGGGCTGAAGGGCGTGCGGTGGTAAATCTCAATCGCTTCGACCTCGCCATGCTGAAACCGTTTATGCCAGAAACCACACAGGCCAGCGGTATCTTCACGGGTAAAGCGGATGTCGCATGGGACACCACTAAAGAAGGGCTGCCACAGGGGAGTATCACCCTTTCGGGGCGTAACGTGCAGGTAACGCAAACCGTCAACGATGCGGCGCTGCCCGTGGCGTTTCAGACGCTGAATCTGACAGCGGAGTTGCGTAACAACCGTGCCGAACTGGGCTGGACCATCCGCCTGACCAATAACGGCCAGTTTGATGGTCAGGTGCAGGTGACCGATCCACAAGGCCGCCGTAATCTTGGTGGTAACGTCAATATCCGTAACTTCAACCTTGCGATGATAAACCCCATCTTTACCCGTGGGGAAAAAGCAGCGGGGATGGTGAGTGCCAACTTGCGTCTGGGGGGTGATGTACAAAGCCCGCAGTTGTTTGGTCAGCTCCAGGTTACGGGTGTGGATATCGACGGCAACTTTATGCCGTTTGATATGCAACCGAGCCAGCTTGCGGTCAACTTTAACGGTATGCGCTCGACGCTTGCTGGTACTGTGCGGACCCAACAGGGAGAAATCTACCTGAGCGGTGACGCCGACTGGAGCCAGATTGAAAACTGGCGGGCGAGGGTAACCGCGAAAGGCAGTAAGGTACGGATCACCGTGCCGCCGATGGTTCGAATGGATGTATCCCCAGATGTTGTATTCGAGGCTACACCAAACCTGTTTACTCTCGACGGTCGCGTGGATGTCCCTTGGGCGCGCATTGTGGTGCATGAGCTGCCGGAAAGCGCGGTGGGCGTTTCCAGCGATGTGGTGATGCTTAACGATAACCTGCAACCGGAAGAGCCGAAAACGGCGTCGATTCCGATTAACAGCAACCTGATTGTCCACGTTGGCAACAATGTGCGCATTGACGCCTTCGGCCTGAAAGCGCGGCTGACGGGCGATCTCAACGTCGTACAGGACAAACAAGGACTGGGCCTGAACGGGCAGATCAACATCCCTGAAGGTCGCTTCCATGCCTATGGTCAGGATCTGATTGTGCGTAAGGGTGAGCTACTGTTCTCTGGTCCGCCGGATCAACCGTATCTTAATATCGAAGCTATTCGTAACCCGGATGCTACAGAAGACGACGTAATCGCCGGAGTTCGAGTCACTGGTCTGGCAGACGAACCGAAAGCGGAGATCTTCTCTGACCCGGCGATGTCGCAACAGGCCGCGCTTTCCTACCTGCTACGTGGACAAGGGTTGGAGAGCGATCAGAGTGACAGTGCGGCGATGACCTCAATGCTGATTGGTCTGGGGGTTGCACAAAGTGGTCAGATTGTGGGTAAAATCGGCGAGACGTTTGGCGTAAGCAATTTAGCGCTCGACACAGAGGGAGTAGGCGACTCCTCCCAGGTAGTGGTCAGCGGCTATGTATTGCCAGGTCTGCAAGTGAAATACGGCGTGGGTATATTTGACTCAATAGCAACACTCACGTTACGTTATCGCCTGATGCCTAAGCTATATCTGGAAGCCGTGTCTGGTGTAGACCAGGCACTGGATTTGCTCTATCAGTTCGAGTTTTAGCAATGCGAATATTTGTCTACGGCAGTTTACGCCACAAACAAGGCAACAGTCACTGGATGACCAATGCCCAGTTACTGGGCGATTTCAGTATCGATAACTACCAGTTGTATAGCCTGGGCCACTATCCAGGCGCAGTTCCGGGGAACGGAACAGTACACGGTGAAGTTTATCGTATTGACAACGCCACGCTGGCCGAACTTGATGCCTTGCGCACCAGGGGCGGTGAATACACGCGCCAGTTGATTCAGACGCCGTACGGGAGTGCATGGATGTACGTTTATCAACGACCCGTCGATGGATTAAAGCTAATTGAAAGCGGCGACTGGTTAGACAGGGATAAGTAACCATATGCATACGCCACCTTCGGGTGGCGTTGTTTTATCCAGCTGCCTGAATGTATTCCGAATTTGACGCCATTCTTATCTTTTCTTAAATGCTGATTTGTTGTGCAGTGTTATAAACACCTGGCACGCTCAACAAGGACGCGACCTCAATGAAAAAATCTCTTCTGGCTGTAATGCTGACAGGACTGTTTGCTCTCGTTTCTTTTCCCGCTCTGGGAAATACCAACCTCGAACAATTAAAACAAAAAGCTGAACGTGGAGAAGCTAAATCACAGTTGGAGCTGGGATATCGATATTTTCACGGTAATGAAACGACAAAGGATCTCACCCAGGCGATTGACTGGTTTCGCCGTGCCGCAGAGCAGGGATACACCCCGGCAGAATTTGTACTGGGGTTACGCTATATGAACGGTGAAGGTGTGCCGCAAGATTATGCTCAGGCGGTTATCTGGTACAAAAAAGCAGCACTGAAGGGGCTTCCACAGGCGCAGCAGAATCTGGGTGTAATGTACCATGACGGTAAGGGCGTGAAGATTGATAAAGCCGAATCTGTGAAATGGTTTCGCCTGGCAGCAGAGCAAGGTCGTGACAGCGGCCAGCAAAGTATGGGAGATGCATATTTTGAAGGCGATGGCGTAACGCGGGATTACGTTATGGCACGTGAGTGGTATAGCAAAGCAGCGGAACAAGGTAACGTCTGGTCCTGTAATCAGCTTGGTTATATTTATTCCAAAGGTTTAGGTGTTGAAAAAAACGATGCTATATCGGCGCAATGGTATCGAAAATCAGCGGCATCAGGCGACGAACTGGGGCAGCTTTATCTGGCTGATATGTATTATTTCGGTAGTGGCGTTCCTCAGGATTACACACAGTCACGGATATTATTTTCCCAGTTGGCAGAGCAGGGAAATGCTATTGCGCAGTTTCGTCTGGGAGATATATTGGAGCAAGGTTTAGCGGGAGCGAAAGAGCCGTTAAAAGCACTGGAGTGGTACCGTAAGTCGGCAGAACAGGGAAATTCCGATGGTCAGTATTATTTAGCGGAAATGTATATCAGCCGTGCAGAAGGTATTCCCTATAACCGTGAACAGGCTATCTATTGGTACACCAAATCGGCAGAACAAGGGGATGCGAATGCGCAGGTTAATCTCGGGGTATTATTGTATCGACATGGTTCCGAAGAAGAACAGAGAAGGGCCGTGGACTGGTATCGCAAGGCGGCTGAAGAGGGAGTGGCAATGGCGCAATTTAATTTGGGTAATGCTTTACTCCAGGGAAAAGGTGTTAAAAAAGATGAGCAACAGGCAGCAATCTGGATGCGAAAAGCCGCAGAGCAAGGACTCAGTAAAGCGCAGGTACAATTAGGTGAAATCTATTATTATGGCTTGGGCGTAGAACGCGATTATGTGCAGGCCTGGGCGTGGTTCGATACCGCATCGACCAATGATATGAATCTTTTTGGTACGGAAAACCGCAAAATTACCGAGAAAAAACTGACAGCCAAACAACTGCAACAGGCTGAATTATTATCGCAACAATATATAGAAAAATATGCCCCGGAAGCCTGGGCGAGAATGCAAAAGCTTAACGCACGATCTACTGTAACGACGGGTAATAAATAACGGGTAACTGTCAGATCAGGTTTGCGCTAATACCACTCAACCAATGCCACCTGCGGGTGGCGTTATTTTTTTGCGAGACGAATCGTATTCTTTTTTGTAACTTCCCCATCTTTAGCTTTTCTCTCCGAGCCGCTTTCCATATCCGTAAACGCATAAAAAACTCTGCTGGCGTTCACAATTACGTAGGGGTAAAACGGGGGCATGCTTTGAACGGTGAGAATGAGTGAGGTCGGCTAATTTCCAGCAAGCGGCTATGAACAGCAAAATGGTGGTCGTGTTTGCTTGTTCTTACCGTTCAAGCCTTGCAAGCGCTGAGAATAATGATAGGGGAATAGAGAGTTTATTTATCGCGGGCATAAAAAACCCTTACTAACCGAAGCCCGGCGTTCAGGGTTATGGCACTAGAAGAACTTATTTATTCTTTGCGCGCTCGAAGGAGGCAACGATTTCAGCTTTAGCGGCTTCTGCGTTTTCCCAGCCTTCAACTTTCACCCACTTGCCTTTTTCGAGGTCTTTGTAGTGCTCGAAGAAGTGAGCGATCTGTGCTTTCAGCAGTTCAGGCAGATCGTTAACGTCTTTGATGTGATCGTATTCTTTGCTCAGCTTGGTGTGCGGAACAGCAATCAGTTTCGCATCTTCACCAGCTTCGTCGGTCATTTTCAGAACGCCAACCGGACGGCAGCGAATCACAGAACCTGGCTGCAGCGGGTACGGAGTCGGGACCAGTACGTCAACCGGGTCACCGTCCAGAGACAGGGTGTGGTTGATGTAACCGTAGTTGCACGGATAGAACATCGCGGTGGACATGAAGCGGTCAACGAACAGTGCGCCGCTCTCTTTGTCGATTTCGTATTTGATCGGATCTGCGTTAGCCGGGATCTCAATAACAACGTAGATGTCTTCCGGCAGATCTTTACCCGCAGGGACGTTGAGTAAGCTCATGTCTGTTTCCTTTAAAAATATGTGGCAAACAAGTGCCGAGTATTATAGCCAACTCGCGCCGAATGTCTTCGCTTGTTTTCGTTTTCATTTTCCTTTTTCGCCAGTTTTAAGAAGGTTTACAGAGCAGGAAAATCCATAACCGTAGCCGCATTTTTCATAGTGAGATGAAAGCGATTACAAACTTGTGATTAACGTTTTATTTACTTTTTTGAAGTGTGATGTAACGCAATCCGTTACATAACGAATTGTCTATAGTTTTTTCGCGAACATCTTTTCACCAATAATAATTACCCCGACGAGGACAACCCTATGTGGAAACGCTTACTTGTAGTCTCTGCAGTCTCGGCAGCCATGTCGTCTATGGCGTTGGCCGCTCCATTAACCGTAGGATTTTCGCAGGTCGGATCGGAATCCGGCTGGCGCGCCGCAGAAACCAATGTGGCGAAAAGTGAAGCCGAAAAGCGCGGAATTACGTTGAAAATTGCCGATGGTCAGCAAAAGCAGGAAAACCAGATTAAAGCGGTACGTTCCTTCGTCGCGCAAGGGGTGGATGCGATCTTTATCGCTCCGGTGGTAGCGACCGGTTGGGAGCCGGTATTAAAAGAGGCGAAAGATGCCGAAATCCCGGTCTTCTTGCTTGACCGTTCCATCGATGTGAAAGACAAATCTCTCTATATGACCACCGTCACTGCCGACAACATCCTCGAAGGCAAATTGATCGGTGACTGGCTGGTAAAAGAAGTGAATGGCAAACCATGCAACGTGGTGGAGCTGCAGGGCACCGTTGGGGCCAGCGTCGCCATTGACCGTAAGAAAGGCTTTGCCGAAGCCATTAAGAATGCGCCAAATATCAAAATTATCCGCTCGCAGTCAGGTGACTTCACCCGCAGCAAAGGCAAAGAAGTGATGGAGAGCTTTATCAAAGCGGAAAACAACGGCAAAAACATCTGCATGGTTTACGCCCATAACGATGACATGGTGATTGGTGCAATTCAGGCAATTAAAGAAGCGGGCCTGAAACCGGGCAAAGATATCCTGACAGGCTCTATCGACGGCGTGCCGGATATCTACAAAGCGATGATTGATGGCGAAGCGAACGCCAGCGTTGAACTGACGCCGAACATGGCAGGCCCCGCTTTTGATGCGCTGGAGAAATATAAAAAAGACGGCACCATGCCTGAAAAGCTGACCCTGACCAAGTCCACCCTTTACCTGCCTGATACTGCAAAAGAAGAGTTAGAGAAGAAGAAAAACATGGGGTATTGAGGGGCATCAATGCCTGATGCCGACTTGTGGGCCGCCGGATAAGGCATTCACGCCGCATCCGGCGGTTGTGCGAGATGCCTGATGCGACGCTGTTGTGTCTTATCTGGCGCACGCTTTACAACGGGGGAAACTATGAATACTAACCAACACCAGGAAATCCTCCGCACCGAAGGATTAAGTAAATTTTTCCCCGGAGTCAAAGCGTTAGACAACGTTGATTTCAGCCTGCGCCGTGGTGAAATCATGGCGCTGCTCGGTGAAAACGGGGCGGGAAAATCAACGCTAATCAAAGCATTAACCGGTGTCTACCACGCCGATCGTGGCACCATCTGGCTGGAAGGCCAGACTATCTCACCGAAAAATACCGCCCACGCACAACAACTCGGCATCGGCACCGTCTATCAGGAAGTCAACCTGCTACCCAATATGTCGGTCGCTGATAATCTATTCATAGGTCGCGAACCCAAACGTTTCGGCCTTCTACGCCGTAAAGAGATGGAAAAGCGCGCCACCGAACTGATGGCATCTTACGGTTTCTCCCTCGACGTGCGGGAACCGCTCAACCGCTTTTCAGTCGCGATGCAGCAAATCGTCGCCATTTGCCGGGCCATCGATCTCTCCGCCAAAGTGCTGATCCTCGATGAACCCACCGCCAGCCTCGACACTCAGGAAGTAGAGTTACTGTTTGGCCTGATGCGTCAGTTGCGCGATCGCGGCGTCAGCCTGATCTTCGTTACTCACTTTCTCGATCAGGTCTATCAGGTCAGCGATCGGATCACCGTCTTACGCAACGGCAGTTTCGTAGGCTGTCGGGAAACCCGCGAGCTACCGCAGATCGAACTGGTAAAAATGATGCTGGGGCGCGAGCTGGACACCCACGCGCTACAGCGTGCCGGACGAACATTGCTGAGCGACAAACCCGTTGCCGCGTTCAAAAATTACGGCAAAAAAGGAACGATCGCACCGTTTGATCTCGAAGTACGCCCCGGCGAGATCGTTGGCCTGGCAGGCTTGCTGGGATCAGGACGTACCGAAACCGCCGAAGTGATCTTCGGTATCAAACCTGCTGATAGCGGCACGGCGTTGATCAAAGGCAAACCGCAAATCCTGCGATCGCCACATCAGGCGTCGGTACTGGGTATCGGCTTCTGCCCGGAAGACAGGAAAACCGATGGCATCATCGCCGCCGCCTCGGTGCGGGAAAATATCATCCTCGCTCTCCAGGCCCAGCGCGGCTGGTTACGGCCAATTTCGCGCAAAGAACAGCAAGAGATTGCCGAACGCTTTATCCGCCAGCTTGGCATTCGCACACCTTCCAGCGAACAGCCGATTGAGTTTCTCTCCGGTGGCAATCAGCAAAAAGTGCTGCTCTCACGCTGGCTACTGACCCGGCCGCAATTTCTGATCCTCGACGAGCCAACGCGTGGCATTGACGTTGGCGCCCACGCTGAGATCATCCGCCTGATCGAAACGCTATGCGCCGATGGTCTGGCGCTGCTGGTGATCTCCTCCGAACTGGAAGAACTGGTGGGCTATGCCGACCGGGTGATTATCATGCGCGATCGCAAACAGGTGGCGGAGATCCCGCTGGCAGAGCTTTCCGTTCCGGCGATCATGAACGCCATTGCGGCGTAAGGAGAACAGTGTGATGCCTCAATCTCTCCCTGACACTACGCCGCCGAAAAGGCGCTTTCGCTGGCCAACAGGAATGCCGCAGCTGGCGGCGCTATTGCTGGTGTTGCTGGTCGATAGCCTGGTGGCCCCGCATTTCTGGCAGGTGGTGCTTCAGGATGGGCGTTTGTTCGGTAGTCCTATCGACATTCTTAATCGCGCCGCCCCCGTTGCGCTACTGGCGATTGGTATGACGCTGGTGATCGCCACCGGTGGGATTGA
Source organism: Escherichia coli (assembly GCF_036503815.1). Taxonomy (GTDB): domain Bacteria; phylum Pseudomonadota; class Gammaproteobacteria; order Enterobacterales; family Enterobacteriaceae; genus Escherichia; species Escherichia coli_F. Next base: position 4,390,797 of record NZ_AP027764.1, on the reverse strand, counting down.
TCTCTCCGTGGGGGCGGTGATGGCTATCGCCGGAGCCACAACAGCTGCGATGACGGTCGCGGGATTCAGCCTGCCGATTGTTTTGTTAAGCACCCTGGGCACTGGCATCCTGGCGGGATTGTGGAACGGCATACTGGTAGCGATCCTCAAAATTCAGCCGTTTGTTGCCACCCTGATCCTGATGGTCGCCGGGCGCGGCGTGGCGCAACTGATCACCTCCGGACAGATCGTCACGTTTAACTCGCCGGATCTCTCATGGTTTGGCAGTGGATCGCTATTGTTCCTGCCAACACCAGTCATTATTGCGGTACTGACGCTTCTCCTCTTCTGGCTGTTGACCCGCAAAACGGCGCTGGGGATGTTTATCGAAGCCGTTGGTATCAACATTCGGGCGGCAAAAAATGCCGGAGTCAACACACGAATCATCGTCATGCTCACTTATGTGTTGAGCGGGCTGTGTGCGGCGATTGCGGGCATTATCGTGGCGGCGGATATTCGCGGTGCCGATGCCAACAACGCCGGATTATGGCTGGAGCTGGACGCCATTCTTGCGGTGGTGATTGGCGGCGGATCGCTGATGGGCGGGCGTTTTAACCTGCTGCTCTCAGTGGTAGGGGCGCTGATTATTCAGGGGATGAACACCGGAATTTTACTTTCTGGCTTTCCGCCAGAGATGAACCAGGTGGTCAAAGCGGTAGTGGTGCTTTGCGTGCTGATTGTTCAGTCGCAACGCTTTATCAGTCTGATTAAAGGAGTGCGTAGCCGTGATAAAACGTAACCTGCCGCTTATGATCACCATCGGCGTCTTTGTGCTGGGTTATCTCTACTGTCTGACGCAGTTTCCCGGTTTTGCTTCCACAAGAGTGATCTGCAATATCCTGACCGATAACGCTTTTCTGGGGATCATCGCCGTTGGCATGACCTTTGTGATCCTCTCCGGTGGGATCGATCTCTCCGTCGGTTCGGTGATCGCCTTTACCGGCGTGTTTCTGGCAAAAGTGATTGGCGATTTCGGCCTCTCGCCGCTGCTGGCGTTTCCACTGGTGCTGGTGATGGGCTGTGCCTTTGGCGCATTTATGGGGCTTTTGATCGACGCCCTGAAGATCCCGGCGTTTATCATTACTCTGGCAGGAATGTTCTTTTTGCGTGGCGTCAGCTATCTCGTTTCGGAAGAGTCGATCCCGATAAATCATCCTGTTTATGACACGCTCTCAAGCCTTGCATGGAAAATCCCTGGCGGCGGTCGCTTAAGTGCGATGGGGCTACTGATGCTGGCGGTGGTGGTTATCGGCATATTCCTCGCGCATCGTACCCGTTTTGGTAATCAGGTATACGCCATTGGCGGCAACGCAACGTCGGCGAACCTGATGGGGGTTTCCACTCGCAGCACCACTATTCGCATTTATATGCTCTCCACCGGACTGGCAACGCTGGCGGGGATTGTTTTCTCGATTTATACCCAAGCCGGATATGCGCTGGCGGGCGTAGGTGTGGAACTGGACGCTATCGCCTCAGTGGTGATTGGCGGTACACTTTTGAGCGGTGGCGTTGGAACAGTACTTGGGACGCTTTTTGGCGTGGCGATTCAGGGACTGATTCAGACATATATCAACTTTGACGGTACGCTGAGTTCCTGGTGGACGAAAATCGCCATCGGCATTTTGCTGTTCATTTTTATTGCCTTACAGCGTGGATTAACGGTGCTGTGGGAGAATCGCCAGAGTTCGCCAGTAATGAGAGTGAGTCCGGAAATTAGACTAAAAGAATAAATTTTACTGATATATAAGGATATTTTTATGTGGGTGAAGGACGGCGAAGAATTACAAACAACATGTAAAAACTGTGGTGTGGCTGTTTTACCACCTGACGATTATTGTAAAAGTTGTGCGGATAAAAAGCTTACAGGGATTGGCGGCTGGCTATTTCTGCCGGCAATTGGTTTAGTGCTTGGTATTCTTGCGAACGCGTATTCAATTATCCATACTTGGGGGCTTACTCACGTAATTTACGAAGAACCGCTCAGGACGGCACTTTATCTGGAAACCGCCGGATTTGCCGTTTTGTTTCTGCTGTTGATTTATACTACTTATTTGTTTTTTAACAAAAAACGCCAGCTTCCACAGTATTATATTGCCCTTCTTCTGTCACTGTTTGCATTCATTGTGGCTGATATTTGGGGGACAATGCACTTTCTTAATGCCTCATTTGAATTGACAGATGCATGGGAGCTTCTGAAAAGTATCATCCATCTTGCAATCTGGATCCCCTATTTTTGCGTATCTAAACGAGTCAAATTAACCTTTGTTAATTGATAATTGAAAACGCCGGACTGCTCCGGCGTTAACTCATTTACGCGTCCGGGAACTCACGGATAAAGCGTTCGACATCTTCAACCATATGGTCATTGCCGACAAAGAACGAACGGCGCTGGTGCAGGGTTTCCGGGATGATATCCAGAATACGCTCTTTGCCATCGCTCGCTTTACCGCCCGCTTGTTCCGCGAGGAACGCCATCGGGTTGCACTCATACAGCAAACGCAGTTTACCGTCCGGGTGGCTGGCAGTGCTTGGGTAGAGATAAATCCCACCTTTCAGCAGGTTACGGTGGAAATCTGCGACCAGAGAACCGATATAACGTGAGGTATATGGACGGTTGGTGGACTTATCTTCTTCCTGGCAGAATTTAATGTACTTCTTCACCCCGTTTGGAAACTTAATGTAGTTCCCTTCGTTGATGGAGTAGGTTTTGCCTTTCTCCGGGAAGCGCATCCGTTCCTGGCACAGGCAGAAAACGCCAAGCGAAGGATCGTAAGTAAAGGCGTGAACACCGCATCCGGTGGTGTAAACCAACATGGTAGAGGAGCCGTATACCACGTAACCTGCCGCAACCTGTTTGTTACCAGGCTGGAGGAAGTCTTCTTCCGTTACCGGCGTACCGACAGGGGTAACACGGCGGTAAATGGAGAAAATGGTACCGACAGAGACGTTAACATCGATGTTGGACGAGCCATCCAGTGGGTCCATCAGCACCACGTATTTTGCGTGTTCACAGCCTTCAAAGACGACAATCTCATCTTCTTCTTCAGAGGCAATGCCCGCAACGATATCGCGTGCTTTAAGTGCGGCTTTCAGTTTTTCATTAGCGAACAAGTCGAGTTTCTGCTGAACCTCGCCCTGCACGTTCTCAGCACCGCTGGCACCCAGGATATCAACCAGTCCTGCTTTGTTGATATCGCGATGGATAATCTTGGCGCCCAGTTTTATTGCCGACAGCAAAGCAGTGAGCTCACCGGTAGCATGAGAAAACTCGTGCTGCTTTTCGACAATAAATTCACCTAACGTTTTCATAAAACTTTCCCTGCAATGTTTATGGAGTAAAGCGACCGCAACAATCTTAACAAATAATCTCAATGTCGCGCTCAGGTGAATCGCGCCAGCAAATTACGGATTATCCTGAAATGCGTTTCTCACTTGCCCGACATATGCGTAAAATGAGCGGCAGATTAAAAAAGGATAGTGACGTATGCGCATTCATATTTTAGGAATTTGTGGCACATTTATGGGCGGTCTGGCGATGCTGGCGCGCCAGTTAGGCCATGAAGTAACGGGTTCGGACGCCAATGTGTATCCGCCGATGAGCACCTTACTTGAGAAGCAAGGCATTGAACTGATTCAGGGTTACGATGCCAGCCAGCTCGACCCGCAGCCGGATCTGGTGATCATTGGCAACGCCATGACCCGTGGAAATCCGTGTGTGGAAGCGGTACTGGAAAAAAACATCCCTTATATGTCTGGCCCGCAGTGGCTGCACGATTTTGTGCTGCGTGACCGCTGGGTGTTGGCCGTTGCCGGTACACACGGCAAAACCACCACCGCGGGAATGGCGACCTGGATTCTGGAACAGTGTGGCTATAAACCGGGTTTTGTGATCGGCGGTGTTCCGGGGAACTTTGACGTTTCGGCACGTTTAGGCGAAAGCGACTTCTTTGTTATCGAAGCGGATGAGTACGACTGCGCCTTCTTCGACAAACGCTCTAAATTTGTCCATTACTGCCCGCGTACGCTGATCCTCAACAACCTTGAGTTCGATCATGCCGATATCTTTGACGACCTGAAAGCGATCCAGAAACAGTTCCACCATCTGGTGCGTATCGTTCCGGGGCAGGGGCGTATTATCTGGCCGGAAAACGACATCAACCTGAAACAAACCATGGCGATGGGCTGCTGGAGCGAGCAGGAGCTGGTGGGCGAGCAGGGGCACTGGCAGGCGAAAAAGCTAACCACTGACGCTTCCGAATGGGAAGTCTTGCTGGATGGCGAAAAAGTGGGCGAAGTGAAATGGTCGCTGGTGGGCGAACATAATATGCATAACGGCCTGATGGCGATTGCGGCGGCCCGTCATGTTGGCGTAGCGCCGGCAGATGCTGCTAACGCGCTGGGTTCGTTTATTAACGCTCGTCGTCGTCTGGAGTTGCGCGGTGAAGCAAATGGCGTGACGGTGTATGACGATTTTGCCCATCACCCGACGGCGATTCTGGCAACGCTGGCGGCGCTGCGCGGCAAAGTTGGCGGTACGGCGCGCATTATTGCCGTGCTGGAACCGCGCTCAAACACCATGAAAATGGGGATCTGCAAAGACGATTTGGCACCTTCATTAGGTCGTGCCGATGAAGTCTTCCTGCTGCAACCGGCGCATATTCCGTGGCAGGTCGCAGAAGTGGCAGAAGCCTGCGTCCAGCCTGCACACTGGAGTGGCGATGTGGATACGCTGGCAGATATGGTGGTGAAAACCGCTCAGCCTGGCGACCATATTCTGGTGATGAGCAACGGCGGTTTTGGTGGAATTCATCAGAAACTGCTGGATGGGCTAGCGAAGAAAGCGGAAGCCGCGCAGTAATTCGGCCTCAGCCTGATATAGTGTGTGTAGGCCGGATAAGGCGTTCACGCCGCATCCGGCATTTGAGCATAGTGCCTGATGCGACGCTTGATGCGTCTTATCAGGCCTACAGGTGCACCGCATCCGGCAAACCATACTCACATCAACAACGAAAATTACCCTTCGTTTTCCGCTAACTCACGCAGATACTGGAAAATCTGGCGCGCGGATTTCGGCGGCTTATTCCCTTCTTTCTCTTTCTTCGCGTTGCGGATCAGAGTACGCAGTTGCTGACGATCGGCATCGGGCCACAGATTTAATACTTCAGCGATGGCGTCATCACCCTGGTCGATCAGACGATCGCGCAGGTTTTCCAGTTTATGGAACAACACCACCTGCTGGTTGTGGCGATTTTTCAGCTTATCCAGCGCCTGACGGATCGGTTCTACGTCGCGCTGGCGCAGCATCTTACCGATGAGCTGCAACTGGCGGCGGCGACCTTCCATCTTAATACGCTGGGCGAGCTCAATAGCCGCGCGCAGATCCGCGTCTAACGGGATCTTATCCAGCGCGTTTTTCCCCAGATCAACAATTTCTGCGCCAAGGCGTTTTAGCTCCTCGGCATCACGTTTAATTTCACTTTTACTGACCCAGATAATTTCATCGTCTTCGTCTTCGATGTCATCACCGGGAACGTCGTCGAGCCAGTCTTCGGGCTGCTTAGTCATCTCAGGCTCCTTAAAAAAGAGGCTAATGTTACCAGTTAAGATGCGCACTGAAAAACGGTTCTCTGTTAGACTTCAGAGAAACTCTCTACATTATGGCACTTGCAATGAAAGTAATCTCTCAAGTTGAAGCGCAGCGCAAGATTCTGGAAGAAGCAGTTTCCACTGCGCTGGAGTTGGCCTCAGGCAAATCGGACGGTGCGGAAGTTGCCGTCAGCAAGACCACCGGCATTAGCGTAAGCACGCGATATGGCGAAGTGGAGAATGTTGAATTCAATAGCGATGGCGCGCTGGGGATCACTGTTTATCACCAGAACCGTAAAGGTAGCGCATCGTCTACCGATTTAAGCCCGCAGGCCATTGCCCGCACCGTACAGGCAGCGCTGGATATTGCCCGTTATACCTCGCCAGATCCCTGTGCCGGCGTGGCAGACAAAGAGCTGCTGGCCTTTGACGCGCCGGATCTCGACTTGTTTCACCCTGCGGAAGTTTCCCCGGATGAAGCTATTGAACTGGCTGCTCGCGCAGAACAGGCTGCATTACAGGCGGACAAGCGTATTACCAATACCGAAGGTGGCAGTTTTAACAGCCACTACGGTGTCAAAGTTTTTGGCAACAGCCACGGCATGTTGCAGGGTTACTGCTCAACGCGTCATTCGCTCTCAAGCTGTGTAATTGCCGAAGAAAATGGCGATATGGAGCGTGATTACGCCTACACCATTGGTCGCGCGATGAGCGATCTGCAGACGCCAGAGTGGATCGGGGCCGACTGTGCTCGCCGTACTTTATCGCGCCTGTCACCGCGTAAACTTTCCACCATGAAAGCGCCGGTAATTTTTGCCAATGAAGTGGCAACAGGGTTGTTTGGTCATTTGGTGGGGGCGATAGCGGGTGGATCGGTTTACCGTAAATCCACCTTCCTGCTGGATTCGCTGGGTAAACAAATTCTGCCGGATTGGCTGACCATTGAAGAGCATCCGCATCTGCTGAAAGGACTGGCATCTACACCATTCGACAGCGAAGGTGTGCGCACCGAGCGCCGCGATATCGTCAAAGATGGTATCCTGACTCAGTGGCTGCTGACCAGCTATTCGGCGCGGAAACTGGGGCTGAAAAGCACCGGACATGCGGGCGGTATTCACAACTGGCGGATTGCCGGACAAGGGCTAAGCTTCGAACAAATGCTCAAAGAGATGGGCACCGGGCTGGTGGTGACGGAACTGATGGGCCAGGGAGTGAGTGCCATTACCGGTGATTATTCCCGTGGTGCTGCGGGCTTCTGGGTAGAGAATGGCGAAATTCAGTATCCGGTTAGCGAAATCACCATCGCAGGTAATTTAAAAGATATGTGGCGCAATATTGTCACCGTCGGTAACGATATTGAAACACGCAGCAATATACAGTGTGGTTCTGTGCTGTTGCCGGAGATGAAAATCGCCGGGCAGTAAAAAAAGGCGCGACCTGCCGCGCCAAATCTTAATAAGAAAAAGGAAGTGAGCAATGCGTAAAAGCCTGTTAGCTATTCTTGCAGTCTCCTCGTTGGTATTCAGTTCGGCGTCGTTTGCCGCTGATCTTGAAGACAATATGGAAACCCTCAACGACAATTTAAAAGTGGTCGAAAAAGCCGATAACGCGGCGCAAGTCAAAGACGCGTTAACCAAAATGCGCGCAGCGGCGCTGGATGCGCAAAAAGCAACGCCGCCCAAGCTCGAAGGCAAATCGCCAGACAGCCCGGAGATGAAAGACTTCCGCCACGGTTTCGACATTCTGGTCGGTCAGATTGATGACGCGCTGAAGCTGGCTAATGAAGGTAAAGTAAAAGAAGCGCAGGCTGCCGCAGAGCAACTGAAAACGACCCGCAACGCCTATCACCAGAAGTATCGTTAATTCCTTATTTCCCTGTTGCCTGCACTCAGGTAACAGGGAACTTATCATCGCAAATGATGCACCACCTGATTGCTGCTGCCGCGCCAGATCAGGGAAGGGTCTTTTAGATCCTGCATAAATTTGCCGTCGACCAGCACGTTAATCAAATCAACAACCTGCATTTGCGCAGCGTTGAGTTCGTCGAGTTTATAGCCTGTCCACACCCAGATGTCTTTACCCGGACATTCGGCGCGGATGCGTTGTACCAGTTTCAGAATATCCGGCACGTTTTGCGGATGCAGCGGATCGCCGCCGGAGAGGGAAATACCCTGGCGTTTGATGCGGGTGTCGTTCAGATCGTTAATGATCTGGTCTTCCATTGCTTTGGTAAATGGCTGACCGGAATTTACCCGCCAGGTGCTTTTGTTATAGCAACCGGGGCATTCATGAACACACCCGGAGACAAACAGGGTGCAGCGAGTGCCGGGGCCGTTGACGATGTCGACAGGATAGTACTGATGATAATTCATTATTTCGCCTGGCTTATCAGTCCGCGTGTAGGCGGTATCAGGCAATCAACGCCTGATGCGACGCTGTTGCGTCTTATCAGGCCTACAGCCGTTGCCAAATGTAGGCCGGATAAGGCGTTTACGCCACATCCGGCATTTGCTTAGCGCAGAGTGAAGATTAACCGATCTGCCCATTTCCCAAATGTTTAACGCGGCGCTTAACTTCTTCCTGCTTACCAGCGTTAAACGGACGCGCATCCGGGCTACCTAAATATCCGCACACGCGGCGAGTCACCGACACACGGGAGGCGTCATGGTTACCACATTTCGGGCAGGTGAAGCCTTTACTGGTGCACTCAAACTCACCGGTAAAACCACACTCGTAACACTCATCAATCGGCGTATTGGTGCCGTAATACGGTACATGCTGATAGCTGTAATCCCAGACATCTTCCAGCGCCTTCAGGTTGTGCTGAATGTTTGGATATTCGCCGTAGCAAATGAAGCCACCGTTCGCCAGCGGCGGGTAAGGCGCTTCAAAGTCGATCTTGTCGTACGGGTTCACCTTCTTCTCCACATCGAGGTGGAAACTGTTGGTGTAGTAACCTTTATCAGTCACGCCCGGCACCACGCCAAACTCCGCGGTATCGAGACGGCAGAAGCGGTCGCACAGGTTTTCACTTGGCGTGCTGTAGAGACTGAAACCGTAACCCGTTTCTTCTTTCCACTGATCCACCGCCTGACGCAGACGTTCAACAATGGCGATACCTTTCGCGCGCAGCTGCTCGTTGTCATACACATGCTCGCCGCCAAACAGCGCGTTAATGGTTTCGTGGATGCCGATGTAACCCAGCGAAATAGACGCACGACCGTTTTTGAAGATTTCAGAAACGTCGTCGTCAGCATTCAGACGAACGCCACAAGCACCTTCCATATAGAGGATCGGGGCCACGCGCGCTTTAACGCCTTCGAGACGAGCGATACGGGTCATCAGCGCCTTACGTGCCAGCACCAGACGTTCATCCAGCAGCTTCCAGAAGGTGGCCTCATCGCCTTTCGCTTCCAGTGCAATGCGCGGCAGGTTCAGGCTGATCACGCCGAGGTTGTTACGACCATCGTGGATCTGTTCGCCGTTTTCATTTTCCCACACGCCGAGGAAGCTACGGCAGCCCATCGGGGTTTTAAACGAACCGGTGACTTTCACTACCTGATCGTAGTTCAGGATATCCGGATACATGCGCTTGCTTGCGCACTCCAGCGCCAGCTGTTTGATGTCGTAGTTCGGATCGCCTTTTTTATGGTTCAGGCCATCGCGAATCGCAAACACCAGTTTCGGGAACACCGCAGTTTTGCGGTTTTTACCGAGGCCCGCGATACGGTTACGCAGGATAGACTCCTGAATCAGGCGAGACTCCCAGCTGGTGCCCAGACCAAAACCAAAGGTCACAAACGGTGTTTGACCGTTGGCGGTGTGCAGGGTGTTTACTTCGTACTCCAGCGACTGGAAGGCATCGTAGCACTCTTTGATGGTACGAGAGTTAGCGTAACCTTCGGCGTCCGGGATGTTCCACTCTTCTGCGGTCTTGCGGTGTTTGTTGTAGCTGGCGGTGACAAACGGTGCCAGCACTTCATCGATACGGTTAATGGTGGTGCCGCCATAAATATGACTGGCGACCTGAGCAATAATCTGCGCTGTTACCGCGGTTGCCGTAGAGATCGACTTCGGTGGTTCAATCTCGGCGTTACCCATCTTAAAGCCCTGGGTCAGCATACCTTTCAGGTCGATCAACATGCAGTTGAACATCGGGAAGAACGGCGAGTAATCGAGATCGTGATAGTGAATATCGCCACGCTCATGCGCCTGCACCACATCACGCGGCAGCAGGTGCTGACGTGCATAGTGTTTAGCCACAATCCCGGCCAGCAGGTCGCGCTGGGTTGGAATCACCTTGCTGTCTTTGTTGGCGTTTTCGTTGAGCAACGAGGCGTTGGTCTGCTCGACCAGACCACGGATCTCCTGATTCAGGCGACCGCGTTTTTCACGTTCAATGTCGCGATCGTGACGGTACTCGATGTAAGCACGAGCCAGTTGTTTGTATGGACCCGACATCAGCTGGTTTTCAACGGCGGTCTGGATCTCGTTGATATCCACCTGGCTGCGGCCCTGCATCTGCTCGCTGACAACCGCGGCAACAGTGGCGCAATAATCTGCATCATCGACTTCCGCTGCTTTAGCTGCACGCAGAATCGCTTCTTTGATGCGCTCTGATTTAAACGGCACTTTGCAGCCGTCTCGTTTCATCACATGCGGTGTCATGATCGCTCCATATTTTTAAGAACAGGTTATCCACAGAAATTGGGAAAGGCGTTTTCCGGTTTTTTCGTTTCGTTTTCCGGTGCTTTCCACAATCGCCATCCGCTTATCCACAACGCCGCACCTTTTTCGTGGGGAGCTGTAGTAGCAATTATAGTCGATTAATACAACATATTGGGTCGGGACGCATTTTAAAGTCTATATATAGTGCTTTGCATCAAGGATGTTTGAACTTTTTTTGATGTAGCTCAAAGTAAAAAGCAGAGCGTACGGATGACGGGCGCTACAGCGTTATGTAAATTTTTTAATGAATTTTTTGATTATAAAATCAACAAAAACAACATACTGAAAGGCAAAACCCCGGAATGACCAGTATTACCGGGGCTTAGCGGATACTTACTTTTGTAACCACCAGACGGCCTCAAAAGGCCGTAAAGTCATGGCACAGGGTTGTGCTGAGGCTTCTTCGTAGTTATGCATCACAAGCTGCCAGTTTCCGCGCATTTGCCCTGGCTGCCAGGGGTGGATCTCACGGCTAAGGTTGGCAATGACCAGCAAGGTTTGCCCCTTCCATTCACGGCGATAGCACCACAATACAGGGCTGTCTGGCAGCAGATCCTGGTAATTGCCCCATGTCAGGACGGCTTCTTGCTTACGCAGTGCGATTAACTTTTGGTAGGTGTAAAACACCGAGGACTCATCGGCCAGCGCAGCTTCTACGTTGATTTCTTGATAGTTATCGCCCAGGCCAATCCACGGTTCACCCGTTGTAAACCCGGCATTATCGCTGTTGCTCCATTGCATTGGCGTGCGACTATTGTCACGGGATTTACTGGCGAGGATTGCCAATAACTCGTCGGCGTCACGCCCATCGTTGCGCAGTTCGGCAAACATATTGAGGCTCTCCACGTCGCGATAGTCAGTAATGCGCGTGAAATGTGGGTTAGTCATGCCAATCTCTTCGCCCTGATAGATATATGGCGTTCCCTGCATGCCATGCAGCACCATCGCCAGCATTTTTGCCGCAGGTTCGCGGTAGTCCCCTTCATCACCAAAACGAGAAACAATGCGCGGCTGATCGTGGTTACACCAGAACAAGGCATTCCATGCCACGTTGTGCATTCCTTGTTGCCAGTGGCGGAACAATGCTTTCAACGCCACAAAGTCAGGTTTAGCCAGCGTCCATTTTTCACCACCGGGATAATCGACCTTCAGGTGATGAAAATTAAAGGTCATCGACAATTCACTGCCTGTTAGTGCCGCGTATCGCTGGCAATGCTCAAGGCTGGTGGAGGACATTTCACCCACGGTCATTAAACCGCGAGGCGTAAACACATCGCGGTTCATCTCATGCAAAAACTCGTGTGCTCGTGGCCCGTCGGTGTAGAAGCGACGCCCGTCGCCATCCAGGTCTTCAGGGAAACGCGGGTCTTTGGAGATCAGATTCACCACATCCAGGCGCAACCCGTCGACCCCGCGATCGGCCCAGAACTCACAGACTTTTTTCAGCTCGGCGCGTACCGCCGAATTCTCCCAGTTGAGATCCGCCTGTTCTGGTGCAAAGAGATGCAAATAGTACTGTTCGCTTTCCGCATGCCAGCGCCACGCACTACCGCCAAATTTTGAACGCCAGTTATTCGGTGGCGTTTCTGGTTCACCATCGCGCCAGATATAAAACTGACGGTAAGGGCTTTCTTTGCTCAGCGCCTCGCGAAACCAGGCATGTTGGGTAGAAGTATGATTAAACACCATATCGAGAATGATACGAATGCCGCGCGATTTCGCCTGCGTCACCATTTCGTCAAAATCGTCCAGCGTACCGTAAGTGGGATCTATCGCCGTATAGTTCGCTACATCGTATCCGTTATCGACCTGGGGAGAGACATAAAAGGGGGTTAGCCAGATAGCATCGACGCCCAGTTTATGCAGATAGTCCAGGCGTTGGATAACGCCACGTAAATCACCGGTGCCGCTACCCGTGGTGTCCTGAAAACTCTTGGGATAAATCTGGTAGATAACGCCGTTTTGCCACCAGTGGGGAAGATTCGTCATTACGTTATTCCTGCAAATGCGAGGGGGCGCAATTGCGCCCCGAAGAAAATTAAACAATGTCCAGCGTACCCAGGCGGTATTTCCGCTGGTAGATAAATGAGGTGAGTACAATCGGGATGATGATGGCGATAGCCATTGCCAGCGCAAACACTTGCCAATAGCTCGGTTGAATAGAGAGAATTCCCGGCAGGCCGCCTACGCCGATGCCATTCGCCATAACGCCGTTCAGACCGCATAGCAATCCTGCCAGACCAGAACCAATCATCGCGCACAGCATCGGGAAGCGATATTTCAGGTTTATGCCGTACATTGCAGGCTCAGTGACCCCAAGCCAAGCGGAGATAGCGGCAGGTACGGAGATCTCGCGTTCATTGCTCTTGCGGCTGGAAATGATAATGCCTATCACGGCGGAGCCCTGAGCGATATTCGACAGCGCAATAAGCGGCCATACTGGCGTGCCACCCATGCTTTGAATCATCTGCAAATCTATAGCAAGCGTGGTCTGGTGTACGCCGGTGATCACCAGCGGTGCATAAAGGAAGCCAAACAATGCCGCACCAATGGGGGCAAAGCTGCCGGTCATCAGGTGACGCACCGCAAAGGCAACGCCATCGCCAATCATGCGACCAAACGGACCAATCAGCGCATGGGCGAGGAACACCGCGAGGATCAGCGAACAGACCGGCACCACCACCAGATAGAGGTAATCCGGCACGATACGCTTAAGGCGAGTTTCTATCACGCCCAGCGCCAGCCCGGCTAACAGTGCCGGAATAACCTGTGCCTGATAGCCCACTTTGGCGATGCTGAACATGCCAAAGTTCCATACTTCCGGTAGCTGCTGCCCGAGCAGATAAGCGTTCATCAACTGTGGGGAAACCAGCGTCACGCCAAGCACGATACCGAGGATCGGCGTGCCGCCCATTTTTTTCACCGCTGACCAGCAAATTCCGACCGGCAGGTAGAAGAAGATCGCTTCACCGATCAACCATAGAAAATCGTAGATCGTTTGCAAGGAAGGGTACATTTGCGCCAGCGTTTGACCGTTGCTCATGGGCAAATCGCCGATCACATTGCGAAAACCGAGGATCAAACCACCACTAATCAACGCGGGCAGCAGCGGGAAGAAGATCTCCGCGAAATGAGAGATCAACTGCTCATGCCATTTCATATTCTGCCGGGCGGCTTTTTTCACCTGCTCTTTATCAACCTGCGCCTGTCCGGTCGTCGCTATCAGCGCTTGATAGTAATCACCCACGTTGGTGCCAATTACCACCTGAAATTGCCCGGCATTGGTGAAACAGCCTTTCACCATGGGGAGTTGCTCAATCTCTTTCGGTCTGGCATTGGCCGGTTGGTTGAGGACAAAGCGCAGGCGAGTAATACAGTGGCTCACCGTCGCAATGTTGCCGCGCCCGCCGACCAGTTCAATCAACCGATCGAGATCCGTTTGGTTTATTTTGCTCATCATAAAGCCCCATGGCAGATGACATTTTTGGTTGGCTGCAGAATATAGTGCGCGGAAAAATTTAAAAACGGGAACGTTCCCGAAACGCAGCGAAGATCACAATTTATCGTTCAGGAAACGATCAGGACAGGGTGGCGGGGATGATGATTTGTTGCGGTTCGCTGCGCCCGGTTACCTGCGCAATTAACTGGCTGGCCGCCTGGCGTCCGGCTTCGGCGTAACCTGGGTCAACGGTGACGATCTCCGGATGGAGGAATTTCATTAACGGTGTATTACCGACGCTCGCCAGTTGCAAGGTGTCGATGCGTTGCTCTTGCAGGTATTTACTTGCGCCAAGTGCCAGCGTGTCGGTTGCGCACAGTAACGCGGTGGTTTCAGGGGTAATCACTTTTGCTACGTTCTCATAGCCTTGCTTCATCGCAAGGCCTGGCAGAGCGGCAACGGGATGCAGTTTATGCGCTTTGCAGAATGCCAGGTAGGCTTCGTGACGTCGCTTACCGGTCGTCACGTCACTATGCGGCACGCCGAGATAACTGATATTACGATGCCCCTGGTCATACAGCCGTTGCATCAGGATTTTGATTGCCCCTTCGTCGTCATAACAGACCGAAGCAAAGCCTTTTGCGTCACGCGCCAGCAGAACCAGCGATGACTGCCAGTGGGCTAACATGTCTTCGGTTATGCCGGTAAAACCGAACAGCACTACGCCGTCGATATTACGCCGTTTCAGCACCCCCAAATGTTCGGCAACTAATTGCGGAGAAAACTGACTTTCCATCATGATCGGGTCGTAACCTTGTTCATAGAACGCTGGCAGCATGGTTTGGACGGCGAGATTTTCTGACAACGAATCCAGACGGGTCACGATGATGGCGACGACTTTGTCGCTTTGCCCACGCATAGCGCGTGCGGAGCGGGAAGGGGAAAATCCATGCTGATTCATCACTGCTTCCACGCGCTCGCGCGTGCGCTGACTCACGCCGCTTTCGTTATTCAGCACTCGGGAAACCGTAGATTTCCCCACGCCGCTTAAGCGCGCGATGTCTTTGATGGTCAGCCGATTTTGCATCCTGTTGTCCCGTAATTGCGTTTCATTATTTGAGCCTAACTTTACCCGTGCATTCAGCAATGGGTAAAGTCTGGTTTATCGTTGGTTTAGTTGCCAGTAGGTATTATATCGCCATAAATGCCACGAATATTATTGGATTCTCCTTATTATTTGCGGCGCTTTTTTCACTTACCGGAGGTTATATGGAACCTGATCCCACGCCTCTCCCTCGACGGAGATTAAAACTTTTCCGGTAAGCCCGTCTTTTCACGGCGTTACCGGATGCGTAAGGCCGTGACGTTTTAACGTCCCAGCTCAGCTTTATTACCTTCAGGTAAGGCTTCGCCACGCCTGAAGACATTTCTGCACTGTTTCAGACAGTGCGGAGGGACTCCTTATGTTTAAAGAAATTTTTACCCGGCTCATTCGCCATTTACCTTCCCGTCTGGTTCATCGCGATCCATTGCCTGGCGCGCAGCAGACAGTGAATACGGCGGTCCCGCCGTCCTTAAGTGCGCATTGCCTGAAAATGGCGGTGATGCCAGAACAGGAATTATGGAAAACGTTCAATACCCATCCGGAAGGGTTAAATCAGGCGGAAGTGGAATCTGCCCGCGAACAACATGGTGAAAATAAATTACCCGCGCAACAACCGTCGCCGTGGTGGGTGCATTTATGGGTCTGCTATCGCAACCCCTTTAATATTTTGCTCACCATTCTCGGTGCTATTTCTTACGCCACGGAAGATTTATTTGCCGCAGGTGTTATCGCGCTAATGGTCGCTATTTCTACGTTGCTGAACTTTATTCAGGAAGCTCGTTCCACCAAAGCGGCAGATGCCCTGAAAGCGATGGTCAGTAATACCGCGACGGTACTGCGCGTAATTAACGATAAAGGTGAAAATGGCTGGCTGGAAATCCCGATAGACCAACTAGTGCCCGGCGATATTATAAAACTGGCGGCGGGGGATATGATCCCGGCAGATTTACGTATCTTGCAGGCGCGGGATCTGTTTGTCGCTCAGGCGTCGTTAACCGGTGAGTCTCTGCCCGTGGAAAAAGCCGCAACCACTCGCCAGCCGGAGCACAGCAATCCGCTGGAGTGCGACACCCTGTGTTTTATGGGCACCACCGTGGTGAGCGGCACGGCACAAGCAATGGTGATTGCTACAGGAGCCAACACCTGGTTTGGTCAACTGGCGGGGCGTGTTAGTGAGCAGGAAAGCGAGCCGAATGCCTTTCAGCAAGGGATTAGCCGCGTCAGTATGCTGCTGATTCGCTTTATGCTGGTGATGGCTCCGGTGGTGTTGCTGATCAACGGTTACACCAAAGGTGACTGGTGGGAAGCGGCACTGTTCGCACTTTCGGTCGCGGTAGGCTTAACGCCAGAAATGTTGCCGATGATTGTCACTTCGACGCTGGCGCGTGGTGCCGTAAAGCTGTCGAAACAGAAAGTGATCGTCAAACATCTGGATGCCATTCAGAACTTTGGCGCTATGGATATTCTGTGCACTGATAAAACCGGCACCCTGACGCAGGATAAAATTGTGCTGGAGAATCATACCGATATCTCCGGTAAAACCAGCGAACGCGTGCTGCATAGCGCGTGGTTGAACAGTCATTATCAGACCGGACTTAAAAACCTGCTTGATACAGCGGTGCTCGAAGGTACGGATGAAGAGTCAGCGCGCTCGCTGGCCAGTCGTTGGCAAAAAATTGATGAGATTCCGTTTGATTTCGAGCGTCGCCGGATGTCGGTGGTAGTGGCAGAGAATACCGAACATCATCAACTGGTTTGCAAAGGCGCATTGCAGGAAATCCTCAATGTGTGTTCGCAGGTGCGTCACAATGGTGAGATTGTGCCGCTTGATGACATCATACTGCGTAAGATTAAGCGCGTTACTGATACGCTGAATCGTCAGGGGCTGCGCGTGGTTGCGGTGGCGACGAAATACCTGCCAGCACGTGAAGGGGATTACCAGCGGGCGGATGAATCCGACCTGATCCTCGAAGGATATATTGCTTTCCTTGATCCGCCGAAAGAGACAACAGCTCCGGCACTGAAGGCATTAAAAGCGAGTGGCATTACCGTGAAAATCCTTACTGGCGACAGCGAGTTAGTGGCGGCGAAAGTGTGCCATGAAGTGGGACTGGACGCGGGAGAGGTGGTCATTGGTAGTGATATTGAAACGCTATCTGACGACGAACTGGCAAATCTTGCACAGCGCACCACGCTGTTTGCTCGCCTGACGCCGATGCATAAAGAACGCATCGTGACCTTGCTAAAGCGCGAAGGGCATGTGGTTGGCTTTATGGGCGATGGTATTAATGATGCGCCCGCCTTACGCGCTGCGGATATCGGCATTTCTGTGGACGGCGCGGTAGATATTGCCCGTGAAGCGGCTGATATCATCCTGCTGGAAAAAAGCCTGATGGTGCTGGAAGAGGGGGTTATTGAGGGACGTCGCACTTTCGCCAACATGCTGAAATACATCAAAATGACGGCGAGCTCTAACTTCGGTAATGTGTTCAGCGTGCTGGTGGCGAGTGCTTTCTTGCCCTTCCTGCCGATGTTGCCGCTACACTTGCTTATTCAAAATCTGCTGTACGATGTGTCACAGGTGGCGATCCCATTTGATAACGTCGACGACGAGCAAATTCAAAAGCCGCAGCGTTGGAATCCGGCGGATCTGGGGCGCTTTATGATCTTCTTCGGACCGATCAGTTCGATCTTCGATATTCTGACGTTTTGCCTGATGTGGTGGGTATTCCATGCCAACACGCCGGAAACGCAAACGCTGTTCCAGTCGGGCTGGTTTGTGGTGGGATTACTATCGCAAACGCTTATTGTGCATATGATCCGTACCCGTCGTGTACCGTTTATTCAGAGCTGTGCATCGTGGCCGTTAATGATCATGACCGTGATTGTGATGATAGTCGGGATCGCATTGCCGTTTTCGCCGTTGGCCAGTTATCTGCAACTGCAGGCGCTGCCGTTAAGCTATTTCCCGTGGCTGGTTGCGATTCTGGCAGGGTATATGACGTTAACCCAGTTGGTGAAAGGGTTCTATAGCCGTCGTTACGGCTGGCAGTAAGCAAGTGATGAAGCTGGCCTGAAATACTCTTTCAGGTCAGTCTGTTACGAAAACACCTGAATAAAAAAATAGATTACTGCAAAAATAAAAAAACAAATAAACGTCCAGCTCAAATTATAAAGGGCGCTATAGCTGTTATTAACAGAACGAGAGAGAAAAATGTCTTCTTTTTTTATATGTCTGGCGGAGATGTTGCGATACAGGCGGATATAATAAACACAATAGAGTAATAAAGGTGGTATTGCCCATCCACCTGTAGGTTTACCAAATATAAGCGTGAGTATAATGACGATAGCAATGAAAAGCAGAAAGACGATCTGTGCTTTAGATTCTATTTTTTTTAATTCGCTTCTGATGCCGTCAGCGTGCTGTTCTTGCCAGCGCCGCAGCGTGTTAACGCTAAATTGATAGTGTTCACAAAGCTCCTTATTAGATGCCCCCTCTTTTGACCGCTGTAAAATTTCAGCAATTTGCTTATCTGTGAAACGGGATTTAGCCATCTTCAACCCTCCGTGGTTGAATCAGATAATCCAGGCGCGAAACCTGGATTATCTTTTTGAAAGAGATTAGCGACGAACAGCGATCGCTTCGATCTCAATCTTCACGTCTTTCGGCAGACGGGCAACTTCAACGCAAGAACGTGCCGGGAAGGTGGCATTGTGCTCGGTGAAGAACGCTTCGTAGGTAGCGTTTACGGTTGCGAAGTCGTTCAGATCTTTCACAAACACGGTGGTTTTAACGATATCGCCCACTTTCAGGCCAGCGGCTTCGACGATAGCTTTTACGTTATCCAGCGACTGACGTGCCTGTGCAGCGACGTCTGCCGGTACTTCGCCGGTTTTCGGGTTTACCGGGATCTGACCGGAGGTAATGATCATATTGCCCAGATCAACGCCCTGTACGTAAGGACCGATAGCTGCCGGTGCATTTTCCGTCGCGATAGTTTTGCTCATGATTTCTCCTTTATTACAGCGGTAAAAAGTCTGGCTCATTATAGGGAGCCAGACTTTTATTACCAACCGCAATTAATTGGCCAGCACCACATTATGGGAAAACTCTTTTTCACAGTATTTGCATTTGAGCGCGATGTCATTGGCGCGTTTTCGCACGGCAAAGCTGGATGAAACCGGTTCGGCATGGCTGATACAGTTGCTGTTCGGGCAGACCAGCACATTGTCGATGCGCTCCGGCAGGCTGGGGCGCGATTTACCCACCACTTCATAGTTGTCGATGCGATTTACTGTGGCTTGTGGTGCATACAAAGCCAGTTGGTCTACCTGATCTTCACTCAAAAAGGTATTTTCGATTTTGATCAGATCTTTACGCCCCATCTCACCAGAAGGCAGGTTCAGACCAATGGTGATGCGCTGATCCGTTTCGGTCAGCTTGAACAGACTCAACAGCTTAAAACCGATCTGGGCGGGGATATGGTCAATTACCGTGCCGCGTTTAATAGCTTCAACCTGCAATTTATTATCGTGTGTCATCTCTATTTCCCCTTACAGTACCAGATCGCGATTCAGAACCAGTGCCAGTAACGCCTGGCGAGCGAAAATCCCGTTGCCTGCTTGCTGGAAGTACCAGGCGTGAGGCGTTTTATCAACATCGGTGGCAATCTCATCAACGCGAGGCAGCGGATGCAGCACTTTCATATTGGCTTTGGCGTTGTGGAGATCGCTGGCGCGAAGAACAAACTGCGCTTTCACGTTGGCGTACTCGGACGGGTCCAGACGCTCTTTTTGCACGCGAGTCATGTACAGGATGTCTACTTCCGCCATCACTTCTTCAATAGAGCTGTGCAGACTCCAGGCGATCCCTTTTTCATCGAGCATATCAAGGATGTATTGCGGCATTGCCAACGCGTCCGGCGCGATGAAGTAAAAACGGTTGCCGTCGAACTTCGCTAACGCCTGAGTCAGGGAGTGAACGGTGCGGCCATATTTCAGGTCACCAACCATTGCGACGTGGAGATTGTCCAGACGCCCCTGGGTTTCCTGAATGGTGAATAAGTCCAGCAAGGTTTGCGTCGGATGTTGGTTGGAGCCATCACCGGCATTCAGTACCGGTACATTGCCGGAAAATTCGGTGGCCAGGCGCGCCGCACCTTCCTGCGGATGACGCATCACTATCGCATCGACGTAAGTGCTGATAACCGAAATGGTATCGGCCAGCGTTTCGCCCTTTTTACCCAGTGATGTATTGGCGCTGTCGGAGAAGCCCACCACGCTGGCACCCAGGCGGTGCATGGAAGTTTCGAAAGAGAGGCGGGTACGGGTAGAGGCTTCGAAGAAACAGCTGGCAATGACTTTGTGCTTCAACAGCTCTGGTTGCGGGTTTGCTTTCAGTTTCGCCGCTGTTGCCAGCACCAGATTAAGGTCATCGCGACTAAGGTCGTTTATGGAAATGATATGTTTCTGATATAGCGGATTAGCCATCTTTTATCTCCTGACGCCTGGGCAAAAAAAAGCCCCTCGATTGAGGGGCTGGGAATGGGTGATCAACGGGAAGAAAAACGGCAGGCCAGCGTCTTTTTTCAGACGCGGTAAGACAAAATGTCGAACACACTGAACCATACATCCTCCCGGCAAATTGTTCGGCATTATACTCATCGTCAGAAGCGGCGCAAGCATTTGATGCAATATTTCGTCTGCGCAAACGGTTTATTTGAATTATAAGTCAAAATATATGCATTTTTATTTGATGTGATTCTGGAGGAGAACTGTCGTTCGGTATCAATAATTGCAGACATTTCCTGCTTTTTTCTTTTTCACTTTCACGCAATCAGATATGCATTTTATTCCATTCATCCGACTTATAGGGCGGAGTGTGAAAACGAACGGCTAAAACTATTGCTTACAGCTCAGGGATGCGCGCTATCACTTTAATTTCAAAATCAAAGCCTGCCAGCCAGGTAACACCCACCGCCGTCCAATTTGGGTAAGGTGGGGCGCTAAATATTTCATTTTTGACTGTCATGATGTCTTCAAATTGTTTTTCCGGATCGGTATGAAAGCTCGTCACATCAATGATATCGTCAAAAGTGCATCCCGCAGCTGCCAGGGTCGCATGCAAATTATCAAATGCCAGTCTGACTTGTTGCTGAAAATCGGGTTCAGGTGTTCCGTCTTCTCGACTTCCTACTTGCCCGGAAACAAACAGCAAATCGCCGGAACGGATAGCCGCAGAATAACGATGTTCAGCATACAGTGAATGTCGGCCAGCAGGGAAAACAGCGATTCTTTCTACCATTTGGTTATCCTCAAGATTTACGACATGAACAGAAGATTTATATTTACCGGGAGCCGCTTTTAGGGGACGACGTGAGTAAACAAAACCCAGACATCATGGATAATGGCTGGGCTTAATTGAGCGTAGTCGGTTATGCGCCAAACGCGCCATCAATGGTATGCATCGCACCGGTAACAAAACTGGCTTCTGACCCTGCTAACCATGCGACCATACCAGCGACCTCTTCCGGTTGCCCATGTCTTTTGATAGCCATAAAACCATGCAACATATCGCGCATTGGCCCGTTGGCGGGATTCGCGTCGGTATCAATTGGCCCTGGCTGGACGACGTTGATGGTGATCCCACGCGGTCCAAAATCACGGGCCAGCCCGCGCGCCATACCTTGCAGGGCAGATTTACTGGCGGCATAAGCAGCCATGCCTGCAACAGGCATACGATCGCCATTCACGGAGCCGATGATTAAGATGCGCCCGCCTTCGGGCATCTGCCGGGCGGCTTCAACAGAGGCATGGTAAGGAGCATGAATATTGATTTTGAAAAGGCGATCAATATCGTCGGCATTTAATTCCAGGGCATCGCCAAAGACGCCAATACCTGCATTTACCACCAGGATATCCAATGCGCCGCTCTTACGAACGACATCAATGACAGCGTCTCTGTCAGCACTATCTGTGAATACTGCTGTCGCTCCCGTCTCTTGTGCCAGGCGTTCAGCGGCATCTTTCGACCCCGCATAGGTGAATCGTACATTGGCCCCATCGGTGACGAAACGACGTACGATAGCAGCACCGATTCCACGACTGCCACCGAGGATGAGAACTGTCTTACCTGTAAAAGCGCCCATAAGGACTCCTTGATTTATTATGTAACATGCATTACAAAACTGTTTTAACTTTCTGTCAACAAGTTTTGTAATGGTCACTAAAAAACAATCTCGTGTTCCTGGTCGTCCCAGACGTTTCGCTCCTGAGCAGGCAGTCTCTGCGGCAAAAGTGCTTTTTCACCAAAAAAGTTTCGATGCTGTCAGTGTTGCTGAAATCACTGATTATCTTGGTATTAACCCCCCGAGCCTCTACGCGGCTTTTGGCAGTAAGGCTGGGTTATTTAGCCGTGTACTCAATGAATATGTCGGTACGGAAGCTATTCCGCTTGCCGATATTCTTCGTGATGATCGTCCGGTAGGCGAGTGCCTGGTTGAGGTATTAAAAGAAGCGGCGCGCAGATATAGCCAAAACGGCGGCTGCGCTGGCTGTATGGTTCTTGAAGGTATTCATAGTCATGATCCACAAGCGCGTGATATTGCCGTTCAATATTATCACGCCGCAGAAACAACCATTTATGACTATATCGCCAGGCGGCATCCACAAAGCGCACAATGTGTGACTGATTTTATGAGTACCGTGATGTCAGGGCTTTCTGCGAAGGCACGAGAGGGGCACTCCATCGAACAACTCTGTGCAACAGCTGCCCTGGCGGGGGAAGCGATAAAAACTCTTCTCAAGGAGTGATGCTGGCCTTGATCCGAAAGGCGGGAACGCGCCTGCCGATAAGTTGTGATAAGACAATAATTCACGCGTTAAGGCTGGCGGAATTGATCATCTTTTCGTATAACGATAGAAATGAAACATTGTTTTAATTAAGGAGTGGAAAAGATGATCATCGGAAATATTCATAATCTTCAGCCGTGGCTACCCCAGGAGTTACGCCAGGCGATTGAGCATATCAAAGCAAACGTTACGGCAGAAACGCCCAAGGGCAAGCACGATATCGAAGGCAATCGTCTGTTTTATCTTATCTCGGAAGATATGACCGAGCCGTACGAAGCTCGCCGTGCGGAGTACCATGCCCGCTATCTCGACATTCAGATTGTGTTAAAAGGTCAGGAAGGCATGACCTTCAGCACGCAACCTGCAGGCACCCCGGATACCGACTGGTTAGCAGACAAAGACATCGCATTTTTGCCGGAAGGCGTTGATGAGAAAACAGTTATCCTTAATGAAGGTGATTTTGTTGTGTTTTATCCGGGGGAAGTGCATAAACCGCTGTGCGCAGTGGGCGCGCCAGCCCAGGTTCGCAAAGCAGTAGTGAAGATGCTGATGGCGTGATGACTTTTCGCCGTAAATAACTCCAGGTTTACGGCGAGTTTGTGAAAAGAGCGTTTTTTGATATTTTTTTGTGAGTAAAATTTGTAATGCTTAGACGTTCTTATTAACTCAAGGAGTTCGTCATGAGCAAAATATCGCATTCGGATTATTTTCACTACGTTGCTTCCTGCAGGAATTTTAAACCAAAACATGATGTTTTAAATAGCTGGTGTGTGGGAATCAATAATTTTTCCCGTATTGCCGAGGGGCAGCATAACAAAAGAAATATCCTTTCTCCTAAGGCATTTTTGGAGTTTCTGGCATGGATATTTACCTTGGGACATGTAGATTTTAGTGAAAGCCGCAATGAAGCGGGAAGAAAAATGATGGGTAATATAAAATCCTCATCTTATTTAAAAAAAGATGATGGTAGTGAAATAATGCGATTTTACATGAATAATCCTGAAGGGTGGGAAGATGATATACGCCCGGTTATTTTAGAAGTTAGACTTACCCCTCCCTCTGTGAATGGGGCTCGTCAAGGGCGTACAGCCATTATATTTGATGATGTAACAGAATCTGGTAAGTCAATTTTTCGTTTTGAAGGGACGGATTTTGAAACAAAAGATGAGAGTTCATTACTACTGATTACTAATAAAGTTCTGGCGTGTTACCAGCGTGAAATTAACAACGAAATAGCACTTCAGTTAAATAATAACCAGATGAATTGGCAAGCCCAGGACTATAAAGATTTTTTTAAAGATGCCTTGGCTACAACATTGTCAACAATAAAGCAAGAGCATCTGCTAATAATGCCTCATGTATGTAATGAAATTATTCCAGACTTACTGGGCGAAGAAGGCATACTTGAAGAGATAGATAATCTCAGCGCGTCTGACGATGCCTTTACTAATAATAAAAAAAGTAATGATGAAATTAATAAGATCAAAATTGATCTATCGCATATTCTTATTGATTCCTTAGATGATGCGCCGGTTGACCTCTCACCGGTCATCCGTTCGATGTTAGAAACTTTTTTAAAATCGCCATATATGAGTGATGTAAAAATACTGGAGTGGTGTTTTAATAAAAGTATCGAATATTTTAATGCTGCTGCAAAGATAGATTATGCATGCGACGTGATAAAAAATATTAAGTCTGGTTGTGATCAGTCTAAAAGAGCTGAGGCATTATTTTCCCTTCTCGATAAAGAACCCTATAAAAATAGCCGTAAATTACAGGAATTGATTTGGGATAAGTTGGTTGCATATGTCAATGATTTTAACTTAAGCAATCAAGAAAAATCACGCTTAATACTAAAGTTATTTGATGATGTTAAGTTGCTATTTAATGAAGTGCCTGTCAGCATTTTAGTAAATGATATTTTTTTTGAAGGGTTTTTTCATGAAGCAACCTGATTTTGCTAAGTGGTACTTCTATCAATTACTTAAGTGTTATGAGGGCGAACAGCTGTATCTTAATGAGTTAGGATATGTTTATGGTGATGAAGAAAAAACAAAAGAAATTGTAAATAAATTTCCGGGTTATGTCGTTAAGATTTTTGAAGAAAAGATGGTTAATGAATTAAAAATTAGAACAAGAATGATGGAAGTCCTCCGGGATGGGAAAATCAATATATATAATTATATTAATGAAAAACAGTTAGAAAAATTAAATCCTCCGGAAAATTTACGAACAGTAATAGAAAAATGGGGGTGGAAGAATAGAACTCACACTGCATAAAATAATATGATGCCGGGATAATTTTTGTATTTCCCGGCATCTTTATAGAGATGTCAATTATTTACTGAGCGTCGCGACCATCACCGCTTTGATGGTATGCATGCGGTTTTCCGCCTGATCAAATACAATGCTGGCGGCAGATTCGAAGACCTCATCAGTCACTTCCATTCCGCCATGTAGGCCAAACTCTTCCGCCATTTTTTTGCCAAGCGTCGTTTGGTCGTCATGAAACGCGGGCAGGCAGTGGAGGAATTTGACCTCCGGGTTACCGGTCAACTGCATCATCTTGCTGTTCACCTGATAATCACGCAGTAATGCAATGCGTTCAGCCCATTTTTCTTTTGCTTCACCCATCGACACCCATACATCGGTATAGATAAAGTCAGCACCTTCAACTCCTTTAGCTATATCTTCCGTCAGCGTAATATTCCCGCCATTTTGTTGTGCCAGGGCGCGGCATTCCGTAACCAGCGCAGCTTCTGGCCAGCACGCCTGTGGCGCGACCAGACGCAAATCCAGACCGGTAAGCGCTGCAGCTTCGAGCATCGAATTGCCCATGTTGTTACGTGCGTCACCTGCATAGACCAGCGTCATTTCGTTGAACGCTTTGCCGGGCAAATGCTCCTGCATGGTGAGGAGATCCGCCAGCAGCTGCGTGGGGTGAAACTCATTGGTCAGGCCGTTCCATACCGGCACGCCAGCGTATTCCGCCAGTGTTTCGACAATCTCCTGACCATAGCCGCGATACTGAATACCGTCATACATGCGACCAAGCACGCGGGCAGTGTCTTTAATCGACTCTTTATGACCAATTTGGCTGCCGCTTGGACCGAGATAAGTAACGCGAGCACCCTGGTCATATGCGGCAACTTCGAAAGAGCATCGGGTACGGGTCGAGTCTTTTTCGAAGATGAGCGCGATGTTTTTACCAGTGAGTTTGGCTTCTTCTTTACCGCTTTTCTTATCGGCTTTCAGCTTCGCGGCTAACTGCAGCAGGCTGTTAAGTTCAGCTGGCGTGAAATCGAGTAATTTCAGGAAATGCTTATGATAAAACCCGGACATAGATCCCTCCTGTGGCTAACGCCTAAATGAATTAAAATTCAATTTATATGTATGGTTATTCATTTGCAAGTCTAAAGCATAAATCTTTATCACAAAGGTGGAGGCAATGTCAGTGGTGTGTGACAATAAGAGTATCGGCAGGACATTAAGAGGAATGAGCCATGGCAAACCCGGAACAACTGGAAGAACAGCGTGAAGAAACACGTTTGATTATTGAAGAATTACTGGAAGATGGCAGCGATCCGGACGCGCTGTACACCATCGAACACCATCTTTCCGCAGACGATCTGGAAACTCTGGAAAAAGCAGCAGTTGAAGCGTTTAAACTCGGTTACGAAGTGACCGATCCAGAAGAGCTGGAAGTTGAAGATGGTGATATCGTGATTTGCTGCGACATCCTCAGCGAGTGCGCGTTGAATGCCGATCTGATCGATGCCCAGGTTGAACAACTGATGACGCTGGCGGAGAAATTTGACGTTGAGTACGACGGTTGGGGCACTTACTTTGAAGATCCTAACGGCGAAGATGGCGACGATGAAGATTTTGTCGATGAAGACGATGACGGGGTTCGCCACTAATTAAGCGTAGCGCATCAGGCCCAGGTAGTTCCTGCAACCTGGTGAATTTGTTGCCCGGATAAGGCATTCATGTCACATCCGGCATAAACAAAACGTACGTTGTTAATGTTCGAATGCCCGCGAGTTGAACACGCGGGTATTTTTTTAGAGTTCGCGCAACATCCGCACTTCACAATCGACATGGCCCGTGCAGCCAAGCGCATAGTCGATATGCTCAAAGCCCAAATGCTCATAAAGCGCAATGGCTTCCTTTAAAAAAGCTGTCGTTTCCAGATAGCAGCGTTTGAAACCCATCTCTCGCGCCTGCTCCATCGCCATTAAGGCCAGTTTTTTTGCCAGCCCTTTGCCGCGGATAGCCGGAAGAAAATACATCTTTTGCAGTTCGCAAATGTCCGACTCACTCCCGGTTAATGGCGCTATCCCACCGCCGCCGACCACTTCACCCTCGTACTCAACTACCCAATATGCATGGCCAGGCTGACTATACACTTGATACAGCTCGTCAAGATTCGGATCGGCGACGGTGTAGCCTTTATCAGCGGTAAGACCGTATTCGGCGGATACCTGACGAATGACGCGGGCGATAGCAGGATTATCCTGCAGCGTCAGGCGACGCATTACAGGTGATTGCGGCGCAATGTTATTCATAGTTTAACCCAATAAAAATAAAGTAATTATACATTTGTTTAATACCACTCTCTTCTTACGTGCGCAAGCGACTTATAAAGTAATAAAGTTTTTGCCAGCCTATTACTGATAAGAGTATTGTAACGTGGCAGAACATTTTACTGTCTGTATATATAAGTTATATCAATGGATTTTTTAATTCAGGGATTTTTTATGGCTCAAGTTATTAATGAAATGGATGTTCCGTCCCATTCGTTTGTTTTTCATGGTACAGGTGAGAGGTATTTTCTTATTTGTGTGGTGAATGTGTTGTTAACGATTATAACGTTAGGTATCTATTTACCATGGGCATTAATGAAATGTAAGCGTTATCTTTATGCTAATATGGAAGTTAACGGACAACGATTTTCTTATGGAATTACCGGTGGGAATGTTTTTGTTAGTTGTCTTGTTTTTGTTTTTTTCTATTTCGCAATCTTAATGACAGTGTCAGCAGATATGCCGCTTGTTGGTTGTGTTTTGACTTTGTTACTGTTGGTTTTGCTTATATTTATGGCAGCAAAAGGACTGCGTCATCAGGCCTTAATGACCAGTCTCAACGGCGTAAGATTTAGTTTTAATTGCTCTATGAAAGGGTTCTGGTGGGTGACCTTTTTCTTGCCGATTTTAATGGCCGTTGGGATGGGGACTGTTTTCTTTATCTCGACAAAGATGCTACATGCCAATAGTTCAAGTAGTGTTATTATATCTATGGTTCTGATGGCAATAGTTGGTATTGTTTCCATTGGTATTTTTAATGGTACTTTATATAGTCTGGTAATGAGTTTTCTCTGGAGCAATACCAGTTTCGGTATACATCGTTTCAAGGTGAAATTAGATACTACGTATTGTATAAAATATGCCATTCTCGCATTTTTAGCTTTATTGCCTTTTCTCGCTGTTGCTGGTTATATTATCTTCGATCAAATATTAAATGCGTATGATAGTTCTGTATATGCAAATGATGACATTGAGAATTTACAGCAATTTATGGAAATGCAACGTAAAATGATAATCGCGCAGTTAATCTATTATTTTGGGATTGCTGTTAGCACCAGTTATTTAACGGTGTCGTTGCGAAACCATTTTATGAGCAACCTGTCACTGAATGATGGGCGTATTCGTTTTCGCTCAACTTTAACGTACCACGGTATGCTTTATCGCATGTGTGCGTTGGTGGTGATATCCGGGATTACGGGCGGTCTGGCTTATCCACTGTTGAAAATATGGATGATTGACTGGCAGGCAAAAAATACGTATTTGCTGGGCGATTTGGATGACCTTCCTTTAATTAATAAAGAAGAACAACCAGATAAAGGCTTCTTAGCCAGTATTTCTCGGGGAGTTATGCCTTCTTTACCATTTCTGTAAGAGATAAAAAAGGCCGGAGCATGCGCCGGCCTTCGTTTTCATCACTGTGTTGATTACAGCGCAGCGATAACCGCCTGCTGTTCAATCAGCTTGGCTTTCGCTTCTGCATAGCCTTCCAGCTTCTCACGCTCTTTCGCGATGACCGCTTCCGGTGCGCGGGCGACAAAGCCTTCGTTCGCCAGTTTGTTCTCGATACGGCTGATTTCACCTTCAATCTTCGCCACTTCTTTCGCCAGACGCGCCAGCTCATCTTCTTTGTTGATGAGGCCAGCCATCGGGATCAGCAGCTCTGCACCGTCGATGATCTTCGTAACGGAAACCGGACCTTTGTCATCGGCAGGCAGCACGGTGATACTTTCCAGACGCGCCAGCGTTTGCAGGAAGCCACGGTTTTCATTTACGCGACGTTCTGCATCCGCGCTGCAACCACGAAGCAACAGTTCCAGCGGTTTGCCCGGCGCGATGTTCATTTCTGCACGGATGTTACGTACCGCAACGATCGCCTGTTTCAGCCATTCGGTGTCGGCCAGTGCGGCTTCATCAACCTGAGATGCATCGTACTGCGGGAACGGCTGCAGCATGATGGTGTCGGCAGTGATACCGCAAATTACTTTCACACGCTGCCAGATGGTTTCGGTGATGAACGGAATGATCGGATGCGCGAGGCGCAGCAGACCTTCCAGTACAGTCACCAGCGTATGGCGAGTACCGCGCAGTTCGGCTTCTGTTCCACCGTTCATTACCGGCTTGGTCAGCTCCAGATACCAGTCACAGAACTGGTTCCAGGTGAACTCATACAAAATGCCTGCGGCGATATCGAAGCGGAAGCTGTCCAGCGCTTCGCGGTACGCTTTGATGGTCTGGTTGAACTCCGCCAGAATCCAGCGGTCCGCCAGCGACAGCGTCATTTCGCCGCCGTTGAAGCCGCAATCCTGACCTTCTGTGTTCATCAGCACAAAGCGGCTGGCGTTCCACAGCTTGTTACAGAAGTTACGGTAGCCTTCCAGACGCTTCATATCCCAGTTGATGTCACGACCGGTAGAAGCCAGCGCCGCCAGGGTGAAGCGCAGCGCGTCAGTACCGTGCGGCTCAATGCCGTTCGGGAACTGCTTCTCGGTGCGCTTACGGATTTTGTCCGCCAGCTGCGGCTGCATCATATTACCGGTACGTTTTTCCAGCAGTTCCGGCAGCGAAATACCGTCAACCATATCCAGCGGGTCAATCACGTTACCCTTGGATTTGGACATCTTTTGACCTTCGTCATCACGAATCAGACCGGTCATGTAAACGGTGTGGAACGGCACCTGCGGTTTGCCATTTTCATCTTTGATGAAGTGCATGGTCATCATGATCATGCGGGCAATCCAGAAGAAGATGATGTCGAAACCAGATACCATCACGCTGGTTGGGTGGAACTGACGCAGGGCGTCGGTGTTTTCCGGCCAGCCAAGGGTAGAGAAGGTCCACAGTGCGGAGGAGAACCAGGTGTCGAGAACATCTTCGTCCTGACGCAGGGCAACATCAGCACCGAGGTTATTTTCTTTACGCACTTCGTCTTCGTTGCGGCCAACATAAACGTTACCCGCTTCGTCGTACCATGCCGGGATACGGTGACCCCACCACAGCTGACGAGAGATACACCAGTCCTGAATATCGCGCATCCAGGAGAAGTACATGTTTTCGTACTGCTTCGGTACGAACTGAATGTCGCCGTTCTCAACCGCTTCAACTGCCGGTTTCGCCAGCACGTCGGCACGTACGTACCACTGGTCGGTCAGCATCGGTTCGATAACCACGCCGCCACGGTCGCCATAAGGAACGGTCAGATCGTGCGGTTTAATTTCTTCCAGCAGGCCGAGCGCGTCAATCGCAGCAACGACGGCTTTACGCGCGGCAAAACGCTCGAGTTTCTGGAATTCTGCCGGGATTTCGCTGGAATAAACGTCAGATTCGTTACCTTTGGTATCGAACACCTGGGCGCTTTCACGGATATCACCGTCAAAGGTCAGGATGTTGATCATCGGCAGGGCGTGACGTTTACCGACTTCATAGTCGTTAAAGTCGTGCGCCGGAGTGATTTTCACGCAGCCAGTGCCTTTTTCCATGTCGGCGTGTTCGTCGCCAACGATCGGAATACGGCGGTTAACCAGCGGCAGAATGACAGATTTGCCAATCAGATCTTTGTAACGCGGATCTTCCGGGTTAACGGCCACGCCGGTATCGCCCAGCAGGGTTTCCGGACGGGTAGTCGCAACCACCAGATAATCTTTACCATCTGCGGTTTTCGCGCCGTCAGCCAGCGGATAGCGGATGTGCCACATCGAACCTTTCGATTCGCGGTTTTCCACTTCCAGGTCAGAGATAGCAGTACGCAGTTTCGGATCCCAGTTTACCAGGCGTTTGCCACGGTAAATTAGGTCTTCTTTATACAGACGAACGAAAACTTCTTTCACCGCATTGGACAGGCCTTCGTCCATGGTGAAGCGTTCACGCTCCCAGTCCACGGAGTTGCCGAGACGACGCATCTGACGGGTAATGGTGCCGCCAGATTCCGCTTTCCATTCCCAGATTTTGTCGATGAAAGCTTCGCGGCCGTAGTCGTGACGGGTTTTACCTTCTTCTGCGGCAATCTTGCGCTCAACTACCATCTGGGTAGCGATCCCGGCGTGGTCAGTACCGACCTGCCACAGGGTGTTTTTGCCCTGCATGCGCTGATAGCGGATCATGGTATCCATGATGGTTTGCTGGAAGGCGTGACCCATATGCAAACTGCCGGTGACGTTCGGCGGCGGGATCATGATGCAGAAACTTTCCTGGCTTTCATCGCCATTAGGCTTAAAGTAGCCCTGCTTTTCCCAGTGCTCGTAAAGCGGCTGTTCGATATCTTGTGGGTTGTATGTCTTTTCCATTATTTCCAGGTTGCCGTATTCAGGTTGAAACCAGCCACGCGGTAGGCTTTATAGCGTTCGCGCGCCAGTTGTTTCAGAGAATCTTCATAAGGAACGAAGTCTACCACTTCTGTGAAAGCGGTGGCAAAATCTGCAAAGCTTGTTCGCAGACTAATCAATATATCGCGCGGGCTGCTGCTGCGTTTTTGCGGCCAGGCGATCTCCACCGGTGCACCGCCGCGCGGTCCTTCTCCCGCTAAATTATGCGGAACAAAGCTTTCTGCCGGACGCGCCCACAGGGCTTCATCCAGCCGGTAAGCCTGCTTTTCATCTTCACAGGCGATGAGCACGCGCTTACCGCTGCGCCAACGTTCTGCGGCAATTTCGCACACCAGCTGCTCAACGGCGCTTAAGCCATCGACGGTGGTGTCATTGTCCAGAAGGTAGAACGTCGCGTTTTTCATAAATGGGGCTTCTTGTGGTGGATTTAAATATGCATTTGGTAATACACAGCGTTGCCTGATGCGACGCTGTCGCGTCTTATCAGGCCTACGGGTCCGGTATTCTGTGTCGGTCGGATAAGGCGTTCACGCCGCATCCGACAATAACAACACAGCCTGATGCAATTACTCTTCGCCGTTAAACCCGGCGCGGTTTAACAGGAACTGTGCCAGCAACGCCACCGGGCGGCCGGTTGCGCCTTTCGCCTTACCAGAACGCCAGGCGGTACCGGCGATATCCAGGTGTGCCCAGTTGTACTTACGGGTAAAGCGCGACAGGAAGCAACCAGCGGTAATCGCCCCGCCAGGACGACCGCCAATGTTCGCCATATCGGCAAAATTGGACTCCAGCTGTTCCTGATACTCGTCACCCAGCGGCAAACGCCATGCGCGGTCACCGGATTGTTCAGACGCGGCAATCAGCTCATGGGCCAGTGGGTTATGATTCGCCATCAGGCCGGTAATGTGATGGCCTAGCGCGATAACGCAGGCACCGGTCAGCGTCGCCACGTCAATCACCGCTTCCGGCTCAAAACGCTCAACGTAAGTTAACACATCGCACAGTACCAGACGGCCTTCGGCGTCGGTGTTCAGCACTTCAACGGTTTGACCGGACATGGTGGTTAACACATCGCCCGGACGATAGGCTCGGCCGCCAGGCATGTTTTCGCAACCTGCCAGCACGCCGATAACGTTAATCGGCAGTTGCAGCTCCGCGACCATACGCATCACGCCGTAAACCGCCGCCGCGCCGCACATATCGTACTTCATCTCATCCATGCCTTCTGAAGGCTTGATGGAGATACCGCCGGAGTCGAAGGTTAAACCTTTACCGACCAGCACGATTGGGCGTGCATCTTCCGACGCGTTGCCTTTGTACTCAATCACCGACATCAGCGATTCGTTCTGCGAACCCTGACCGACCGCCAGATAGGAATGCATCCCCAGCTCTTTCATCTGCTGTTCGCCGATAACGCGGGTGATGACATTCTTGCTGTAGCTGTCAGCCAGCTGGCGCGCCTGAGAGGCGAGATAAGCGGCATTACAGATATTCGGCGGCATATTGCCGAGATCTTTTGCTGCTTTAATCCCGGCGGCAATCGCCAGACCGTGTTGGATCGCGCGCTCGCCGCTGGTCAGTTCACGGCGGGTCGGCACGTTGAAGACCATCTTACGCAGCGGGCGACGCGGCTCGCTCTTATTCGTTTTCAACTGATCAAAGCTGTAGAGCGTCTCTTTTGCCGTCTCGACAGCCTGACGCACTTTCCAGTAGTTGTTACGGCCTTTAACGTGCAGTTCAGTCAGAAAGCAGACCGCTTCCATCGAGCCAGTATCATTCAGCGTATTAATGGTTTTCTGAATAACCTGCTTGTACTGACGCTCATCCAGTTCACGTTCTTTGCCGCAACCAATAAGGAGAATTCGTTCGGAAAGTACATTCGGAACATGGTGCAGCAACAGTGTCTGCCCCGGTTTTCCTTCCAGTTCGCCCCGACGCAGCAGGGCGCTGATGTACCCATCGCTGATTTTATCGAGCTGTTCTGCAATCGGAGAAAGGCGACGTGGTTCGAAGACGCCCACGACGATGCAGGCACTCCGCTGTTTCTCCGGGCTACCGCTTTTTACACTAAACTCCATGCACTACGCTCCTGAATCTTAAAGACAACGGCGGTGGCTACAGATAGAATTGCAAGCTTTCGTAACTCATGTCCGCTGTTGCGATGACTTCGTGTTAATCTTAACGTTATTACGGCATTGGCACGTCAGAACAAAATCTGAGAGGTGAATCCGTTGAGTATAATTATCTTAGCGACGATTTCGACGACTCAAGAGAATAAATGACGTTTAAGCCATGAAACAAGCTAAAATCCTGCAAAAGACGAGTTTTTACGGGCGTATTTAAAGTGATAATCATAAGATATCTGGTGCGGGAGACGCTCAAAAGCCAGCTGGCGATACTCTTCATCTTGCTTTTGATCTTTTTCTGTCAAAAGTTAGTGAGGATCCTCGGCGCAGCGGTTGACGGCGATATTCCGGCGAATCTGGTGCTCTCCCTCCTCGGGTTGGGCGTGCCGGAAATGGCGCAGCTTATCCTGCCATTAAGCCTGTTCCTCGGGCTGCTGATGACGCTGGGCAAACTGTATACCGAAAGTGAAATTACGGTAATGCATGCCTGCGGCCTGAGCAAAGCGGTGTTGGTGAAAGCGGCAATGATCCTTGCGGTATTCACGGCAATCGTCGCGGCGGTTAACGTCATGTGGGCGGGACCGTGGTCATCGCGACATCAGGATGAAGTGTTAGCAGAAGCGAAAGCGAACCCTGGCATGGCAGCGCTGGCGCAAGGGCAATTCCAGCAAGCGACTAATGGCAGCTCGGTGCTGTTCATCGAAAGCGTTGACGGCAGCGATTTCAAAGATGTGTTCCTCGCGCAAATTCGACCAAAAGGTAATGCACGTCCTTCTGTGGTGGTGGCCGATTCCGGACATTTAACCCAGCTGCGCGACGGCTCCCAGGTCGTCACTCTCAACCAGGGAACGCGCTTCGAAGGCACTGCACTGTTACGCGATTTCCGCATTACGGACTTCCAGGATTATCAGGCGATCATTGGTCACCAGGCGGTGGCGCTCGACCCGAACGATACTGACCAGATGGACATGCGCACATTGTGGAACACTGACACCGATCGTGCCCGCGCAGAACTGAACTGGCGTATCACGCTGGTATTCACCGTGTTTATGATGGCACTTATGGTCGTTCCGCTGAGCGTGGTTAACCCGCGTCAGGGGCGCGTACTGTCGATGCTGCCAGCCATGCTGCTGTATCTGTTGTTCTTCCTGATCCAGACCTCCCTGAAATCGAACGGCGGTAAAGGTAAGCTGGACCCGACGCTGTGGATGTGGACCGTAAACCTGATTTATCTGGCTTTGGCGATTGTTCTCAACCTTTGGGACACCGTGCCGGTCCGCCGCCTGCGCGCCAGTTTTTCGCGTAAAGGAGCGGTGTGATGCAACCTTTTGGCGTACTTGACCGCTATATCGGTAAAACTATTTTCACCACCATTATGATGACGCTGTTCATGCTGGTGTCGCTGTCGGGCATTATCAAGTTTGTCGATCAGCTGAAAAAAGCCGGGCAGGGGAGTTACGACGCGTTAGGCGCAGGAATGTATACCTTGCTGAGCGTGCCGAAAGATGTGCAAATCTTCTTCCCGATGGCGGCTCTGCTGGGTGCATTACTTGGGTTGGGGATGCTGGCGCAGCGCAGCGAACTGGTGGTCATGCAGGCTTCTGGTTTTACCCGTATGCAGGTGGCACTGTCGGTGATGAAAACCGCCATTCCGCTGGTCTTGTTGACGATGGCGATTGGCGAATGGGTCGCACCGCAGGGCGAGCAGATGGCGCGTAACTACCGTGCGCAGGCGATGTACGGTGGCTCGTTGCTCTCTACCCAGCAAGGTTTATGGGCAAAAGATGGCAACAACTTCGTCTACATTGAGCGGGTTAAAGGTGACGAAGAGTTAGGTGGCATCAGTATCTATGCCTTTAATGAGAATCGTCGTCTGCAATCTGTACGCTATGCCGCTACCGCGAAGTTTGACCCGGAACATAAAGTATGGCGTCTGTCGCAGGTTGATGAATCTGATCTGACCAATCCGAAACAGATCACTGGTTCACAGACGGTGAGCGGTACCTGGAAAACCAACCTCACGCCAGACAAACTGGGCGTGGTGGCGCTGGACCCGGATGCACTCTCCATCAGTGGTTTGCACAACTACGTGAAGTATCTGAAGTCGAGCGGTCAGGATGCCGGACGTTATCAGCTCAACATGTGGAGCAAAATCTTCCAGCCGTTATCCGTGGCGGTGATGATGCTGATGGCGCTGTCGTTCATCTTCGGCCCACTGCGTAGCGTGCCGATGGGCGTGCGTGTGGTCACCGGTATCAGCTTCGGTTTTGTCTTCTACGTACTGGACCAGATCTTCGGCCCGCTGACGCTGGTTTACGGCATCCCGCCGATCATCGGCGCACTGTTGCCAAGCGCCAGCTTCTTCTTAATCAGTCTGTGGCTGTTAATGAGAAAATCGTAACTGGATGAACGTATAAGGGGAGCGAAAGCTCCCTTTATTATTGTTAGCAAAGTGTGCTTTGTTTATGCCTGAAAAATCATGAAAATTCAATATATTGCAGTAGTGTAGGCATGATAAGACGCGCCAGCGTCGCATCAAGCAAAGACAAATCGCACCTGACTTACCTTTTTCTCCCCCCCAGCAAACTCCCCAGCACACCGCGTACAATCTGATTCGTCACCTGGCGGGCGGCGCTTTTCGCCATTGTTTGCACCACACCATCTTTCTTCCCGCCGCGTGGTCCGGTAGTGCCAAACAAAATATCCTTCAATCCACCAAGAATACCGTTATCCACCGCCACCTCTTTCCCTTTCGCGGGAGGATTATTTTGCCGCTCGGTACTGGCCTGAAAGCCTTTTTGCAACATCTCATAGGCGGATTCCCGGTCCACGTCATCCTCGTACTTGCCATACACCGGGGAGTGATTAATCAGGCCGTTACGCTCATCTTCCGTCACCGGCCCCATTCGCGAACAAGGCGCGATAACCATCGCCCGTTCCACCACTGAAGGACTTCCTTTCGCATCGAGAAACGAGATTAACGCCTCGCCGGTCCCCAGTTCCTGGATTGCCTTTTCGGTATCAAACGCCGGATTGGCCCGCATGGTTTGCGCCGCAGCTTTTACTGCTTTCTGATCTTTGGGCGTAAAAGCCCGCAAAGCGTGTTGAACGCGATTACCGAGCTGTCCGAGCACATTATCCGGAATATCTGACGGGTTTTGCGAAACGAACCAGACGCCCACGCCTTTTGAGCGAATAAGCCTTATCACCTGCTCAATCTTATCCAGCAGTACCTGTGGCGCATCGTTAAACAGCAGATGTGCTTCGTCGAAGAAAAACACCAGTTTTGGTTTCTCCAGATCGCCTACTTCCGGCAATTGTTCATACAACTCTGAAAGCATCCACAGCAGGCTGGCGGCATACAGTTTCGGCATCTGGTAGAGCTTCTCGGCGCTGAGGATATTGATAACCCCTTTACCATTGGCATCGGTACGCATCCAGTCTTTGATATCCAGCATCGGCTCGCCAAAAAAGTGTGCTGCGCCTTGTTGTTCCAGCGACAACAGCCCGCGCTGGATGGCACCAACCGATGCGCTACTGATATTACCGTACTGATTCTGGAAGGATTTGGCGTTATCGCCGATGTACTGAGTAATCGCCCGCAAATCTTTAAAGTCGAGCAGTAACAGCCCCTGATCATCAGCAATGCGGAAGATGATATCCAGCACGCCAGATTGCACATCGTTGAGATTCAACAGTCGCGCCAGCAACAGCGGCCCCAGGTCTGAAACCGTCGCCCGCACCGGGTGGCCTTTCTCGCCAAAGATATCCCACACCACCACCGGATTAGCATGTGGTTGCCAGTCATTGACGCCGATATTTTTAAGCCTTGCGAGCAGTTTTTCCGAAGATGTACCTTCCTCCGCTACTCCCGTTAAATCACCTTTCACATCGGCCATAAACACCGGAACACCGATTTCCGACAATGACTCTGCCAGTTTTTGCAGCGTAACGGTTTTACCCGTCCCCGTTGCGCCAGTAATCAGCCCGTGACGGTTAGCCATTCCCGGCAGTAAAAACAGTTCTGTGTCCGGCGTGCGGGCAATTAACAGGGGTTCGCTCATGAGATATCCTCCAGTTTCCTGCCTGGAGTATAGGCAACGTCCGGCAAAGAGAATACGTGTAATGAAGAGAAAATAACCTAAAGCGTGTTACCGTGATAAATCTGATACCCGAGGTCAACAGTGTTGTGGTTGTGATCGTTATTTTTAATTTTGCTCAGCAACATTTGGGCGGCCATCCGACCAATATCAAAACGGGGAGTAATTACGCTGGCGAGGCTTGGGATCATTTGCCTGCCAATCTCCAGCCCATGAAAACCCGCAATGGAAATTTGTTCTGGCACGGCGAGGTTTCGCTCGCGGCACAGCAGAAGCGCACCCATCGCAATATCGTCATTGGTGCAAAATACACCGTCTAAATCCGGGGTTGCGCTAAGGGCATCACGCATTAATTGCATTCCTAAATGAATGGATGAGATGGCGCGTGGATTCATGCGTAACGGGGAAAGATTATGCAGCATCATCGCATCGCAATACCCCTGATAACGCTGTTCATCGCGGGTGTCATCTTTGGAACCGAGATACAGAATTTTGCGCCTGACTCGCTTATCCAGCATGGTACACACCATGTCAAAAGCGGCCTGCCGATTATCAAAACCGACCTCCATATCCAGCCGTTCTCCCTGTACATCCATCAATTCCACGACCGGAATGGTGGCTGAACGCAGAAATTTCACCGTCCTGATGGTGTGATATTTTTCCGAAAGAATAATCCCGTCAATGTTATAAGAGAGCAGGTTAATCACCGACTCTTCTTCGGAATCGCGATCGTAATTGTAATTAGCAATAAGGGTCTGATAATTATGCTCAGAGGTGACGGATTCTATTCCCGCGAGAATGTCAGCGAAGAGTTGATTTTGAAATGACGGAATCAAGATACCGAGGGTATAACTTTGTGCATTCAACAACATGCCGGGAGCGCGATTAGGGATATAATTGATCTCTTCCATAATTTTGGCGATGCGCTCGCCTGTTTCCTTTGCCACCTTTTTCGGCGAGCGGATATAACGACTCACGGTCATTTTTGTTACGCCAGCCAGCGTAGCGATATCCTGTAAAGAAATTCTGTGATTGCGCATAACTTCTCCCAACGTCGGGGGAATCTTCAATCTTCCCCCGAAACTACATCACAATATTTTATTCTTTCAGTGCAATACGGCGTTAATGGCTAACACGCCCAGCAAACCCATAATAGAAATAAGGGTTTCCATCACCGTCCAGGTACGCAACGTTTCACCAACCGTCAGATTAAAATACCCTTTAAATAGCCAGAAGCCAGGGTCGTTTACGTGTGACGCGATCACGCTGCCCGCACCGGTTGCCAGTACCATTAAAGCGGGATCGGCATGGGTAACGTTGATAATCGGCAACACCACACCCGCGGTGGTAATGGCCGCGACGGTGGCAGAGCCCAGAGCGATACGCAACAGCGCCGCAACAGTCCAGCACATCAATAACGGCGAAAGCGTAGTTCCGGTCATTAAGTGTGAAATATACTGCCCGACACCGCTATCTACTAATACCTGCTTAAACGCGCCGCCGCCAGCGATAATAAACACAATCATCGCGATAGCGCCTATAGAATCCCCAATGATATCCATGATTTGCTCGATGGTGCGTCCATTACGTCGGCCCAGTGTGAAAATCGCAATAACAATGGCAATAAACAGCGCAACGGCAGGGTTACCGACAAATTCAAAGAAGAGGCGCACGGTGTTAGTTTTCGGTAACGTAATTTCACAAACGGCGGCGATAGCCATCAGGATGACCGGGATCACGGCAGCGAAAATACTGTTCCAGAAGGAGGGCATCTCCTCTTCGCTAAACAGATGAGGATTAAATAAGCCTTCTGGTGGTGCTTTCTCAAAGCGAGTTAGCAGTTTAGAAAACAGCGGTCCTGCGACAATAACTGTCGGAATGGTAATGATAAATCCATACAGTAGAGTCGTTCCGAGATTAGCCTCAAAGATAGTCGCGATGGCAGTAGGACCAGGATGTGGCGGCAGAAAACAGTGGGTTACAGAGAGCGCTGCTACCATTGGTACGCCAACATACAACAGGGGTAATCCTGATGATGCTACGATGGTAAATACCAACGGCAACAGCAGGACAAAGCCCACTTCAAAAAACATGGCGAGGCCCACAACCAGACCGGTGATCACTAGCGCCCATTGCACGCGTTTTTTACCAAAAGTAGCAATCAGCGTAGTGGCGATACGTTGTGCCGCGCCCGTATCAGAAATCAGCTTGCCTAACATGGCCCCGAAACCGAGGATCATTGCCAGCCCGCCGAGCGTGCTGCCGATACCATTTTGTATAGAGTGCAGGACGGCCTGTGCATCCATCCCTTCGGCAAATCCGACGACGGCAGCTACCAGAACGAGGGCAATAAAGCCGTTAACTTTAAAGCCGATCATCAGGATAAGAAGCAGCGCGACGCCTGCCGCAATAATGATTAATGGCATAGTCTTTATCTCTTATTAGTGCCAGAAAAGCAGCGCTTTCGCGCTGCACGCAGGGTAGTGGCTGTTAAACAGCCACCAACATGCCGCCATCAACAAACAACAGGTGGCCGTTTACGAAATCAGAGGCTTTTGAAGAAAGGAACACCGCAGCACCAATCAGTTCCTGCGGATCGCCCCAGCGTGCGGCGGGGGTCCGTTTGCACAACCAGGCGGTGAAGGCTTCGTCCTCAACCAGTGCTTTAGTCATTTCTGTTTTGAAATAGCCCGGCGCAATACCGTTGACCTGAATATTGTGGCGCGCCAGCTCGACGCACATGCCGCGGGTGAGCATTTTTACCGCTCCTTTCGATGCGGCATAAGGGGTGATGGTGTCACGTCCCAGTTCGCTTTGCATCGAGCAAATATTAATAACTTTACCCGCCTTGCGTTCAACCATGTGACGAGTTACCGCTTGCGACACCAGGAACACGGCGGTCTGGTTTACTGCGATCACATCATTCCACTCTTGTTCAGGGAACTCAGTAAAAGGATGACGGCGCTGGATACCGGCGTTATTCACCAGCACATCAATGGGGCCGATGTCCTTTTCGATATGTTCAACGGCGGTATCAATTTCATGTTTATGGGTAACATTAAAAGGTGCGGCAACGGCCCGAATACCCTCCTGGCGGAGTTTTTCTACAGCAAGTTCTGCGCGTTCGGCAGTAATATCATTAATAATTATTTGTGCGCCATATTTACCCAGGCCGGTTGCCAGTAAAAAGCCAATGCCCTGTGCTGAACCGGTAATCAAGATATTTTTTCCTGCCAGTGAAAATAGATCGTTCATTGTATTATTCCTTTATTTATCTCTTAGAAAACAAGCTGGACTTTTGCTGCCTGGGTTTTATCACCGGCGAAACGTAGCGCCTCTTCCAGGTCAGTGAAGGGATATTCAGCACTCAGTAAAGGCAGTGGATTGATAACGCCATTCGCCAGCCATGACACTGCGGTATTAAATTCGCTGGTAAAACGGAAAGAGCCTTTGAGTGAAATCTCCTTACCAATCAACGTCATCATTGGGAATTCTGCTATCGCGCCTCCCATACCTACCTGCACCATTACGCCGCGTGCACGAGTGACCTCCAGACAGGTATTCACTGATGAAGGATGACCGGACACTTCAAAGCTGACATCGAAATAGCCTTTTTCCGCTTTCCAGTGATCCATGTCGTCGTTTTGTGGGTTTACGAGCACATCCGCCCCCATCTCTTTGGCCAGCAAAAGGGAACGGGGACTCACATCGGCACAGACAATTTCCGAGGCCCCCAGTGTTTTCACAGCACTGACAATCAGGCAGCCAATGGGCCCAACACCGGAAATAAATACTCGCTTGCCCTGTAACTCGCCGGCCTGATGTGCGGCATGAATCGCGACGGCTAAAGGTTCGGCAAAAGCCATAACCTTTTCGTCAGCTTTGGCCGGATAAGGGACACATTGCGACGTTTCGACCATTTTATAACGGGTAAAGCCACCATCAACATGAGGGAAATACATGGCACTGCCAAAAAAACGCATCTCTGTACACTGATTCTCGTTATGTTCAATGCAGTATTTGCAGTGACCGCACGGTTTAGACGGATTAATGGCTACCGTTTGCCCTTCATGTAATTCTGATGAGTCGCTATGAATAACTTTACCGATAACTTCATGACCTAACACCATCGGTGCCTTTATCATGAAATTACCTACTTTTCCTTCCTGATAATAATGTAAATCGGAACCGCAAATTCCACCTCGGGTTATTTGTACTAATGTTCCATTATTATTCCAATCTATCGTCTGCTCGGTAACGGCAACAGTTTTCTTGCCCGTAACAACGCAGGACTGTGTTTTCACTTGCATAAATTCCTCACTGGTCAGGTAGACACCTCGGAAGCATTTAAGCGGTTTTAATTGTCATTATTTGTGATGAAGATCACGTCAGAAAATTGTTACATTACTATGTTACGCATAACGTGATGTGCCTTGTAATTCTTATCAACAGAAATAAAAAAACGTGAAATTATTATGCCGCCAGGCGTAGTATCGCCGCAGGTAAGATGATTCAGGAGATTTTAAATGGCGGGTGAAAGCTTTATTTTGATGGGCGTATCAGGGAGTGGTAAAACATTAATTGGTAGCAAGGTTGCCGCGTTATTGTCTGCGAAATTTATTGATGGTGACGATCTTCATCCAGCCAAAAATATAGATAAAATGTCGCAAGGCATTCCATTATCTGATGAAGATCGACTTCCCTGGCTGGAACGCTTAAATGATGCTTCATACAGTCTTTATAAAAAGAATGAAACAGGATTTATTGTCTGTTCATCATTAAAAAAACAGTATCGTGATATTTTACGCAAGGGTAGCCCCCATGTTCATTTCCTCTGGTTAGATGGCGATTATGAAACTATTCTCGCGCGAATGCAGCGTCGGGCTGGGCATTTTATGCCGGTAGCGTTACTAAAAAGTCAGTTTGAGGCGCTGGAGCGACCACAAGCAGATGAACAGGATATTGTGCGCATTGATATCAACCATGATATTGCCAATGTCACCGAACAATGTCGGCAGGCTGTGCTGGCGATAAGACAAAACAGAATATGTGCGAAAGAGGGCAGCGCCTCAGATCAGCGCTGCGAATGATTTTCAAAAATCTGCTTTCAACACCACGCGGTAGCGCGCTTTACCATCGCGTACATGCTGAATGGCGTCGTTAATTTTCGACATCGGGAACAGTTCGGTAGTCGGCGCAACCTTGCTGCGGGCGGCAAAGCGCATCAGCTTACGCAGCTCATGAGGTGTACCGGTTGCTGAACCAGAGACGCTGCGGTCGCCCGCAATTAACGTAAAGGCCGGAACAGACAGCGGCGTGAGGACCGCGCCGACTGTATGGAAATTACCGCCATACGTCAGCGCCTCAAAATAAGGCTGCCAGTCGAGGCTGACGTTGACGGTGTTGATAATGAGATCAAACTGCCCCGCCAGAGCCTTCAGTGCCTGCGGATCGCGGCTATTCACCACTTTATCGGCACCCATCGCCAGCACCTCCTGCTCTTTCGCCGGATTCGAACTAAAGGCCGTCACCTCGCATCCCATTGCGTGCAGAAGTTTTATAGCGATATGCCCCAGCCCGCCAATACCAATTACCCCAACGCGGCTGGTGGCAGTGATATGGTGCATCAACAGTGGTTTAAAGACCGTGATACCGCCGCACAACAGTGGCCCGGCAGATTCAATGTCGATATTTTCTGGCAGTGGAATCACCCATTGCCAGTCCGCACGCAACTTCTCAGCAAAGCCGCCACGATTCATAATCGTCGGCACCGCACCTTGCTCACAGTTGATCTGATTACCGCTAATACAGGCGTCGCAGTGACCACAGCTACGCGCCGTCCAGCCAATCCCGACACGCTGACCGACCTGCAAACCTTTATCCTGCGCGGCGCTCCCGAGCGCCACCACGCGCCCAATCACCTCATGCCCGGCAACCAGCGGATACTGTGAAAATCCCCATTCGTTGTCGATCATCGACAGATCGGAATGGCAGATCCCGCAGTAATCCA
The DNA here is from genome assembly GCF_036503815.1 of Escherichia coli. Lineage (GTDB taxonomy): Bacteria > Pseudomonadota > Gammaproteobacteria > Enterobacterales > Enterobacteriaceae > Escherichia > Escherichia coli_F. The sequence goes on along the minus strand of NZ_AP027764.1, from coordinate 4,346,908 downwards.
CCTGCACTTCGACATCTTGTGGTTTCAGTTCACCGGGATCGTACTCATAAACTTCCAGTTTGCCGCCAGCCTCTTTTGCGGCATAGCTTTTTATCATCGACATATTTTTGTCCTTCTCTGGTGTTGTCTGGGAAGTGTAGAGCATGGTAGGGCGGGGTGCCTGGAGTGTGACAAAGGTTACACATCACGGTATGCAATGCTGAAAATTTCAGCACTTAGCGAGGTGCGAGCAAGCTGGCGCTTGCATGGTGGCGTGCGACAGGTATAATCCACAACGTTTTCCGCATACCTCTTCAGTGCCGAAGTGGCGAAATCGGTAGACGCAGTTGATTCAAAATCAACCGTAGAAATACGTGCCGGTTCGAGTCCGGCCTTCGGCACCATTAGTACTTCCAAGACCATCCGAGAAAGTTCAAATATCCCTTTAAAATCAATGATTGCAGCGATTTTTACGTCCTGCCTCTTCCGAGGTTGTCCGTTGAAATCCGGATATCATTGGGGGCATAATTGGGGGCATCTTAACTTCGATTAGAAATGTGCCCCCAAATGAAGCTCAACGCCAGACAGGTCGAGACCGCAAAGCCAAAAGACAAAACCTACAAAATGGCCGATGGTGGTGGTTTGTATCTTGAGGTTTCGGCCAAAGGTTCCAAATACTGGCGCATGAAATACAGACGTCCCTCTGACAAAAAAGAGGATCGTCTCGCTTTTGGTGTTTGGCCTACTGTGACGCTTGCTCAGGCAAGAGCAAAACGCGATGAAGCTAAAAAGCTTTTAGTACAGGGCATAGACCCAAAAGTTGTACAAAAAGAAGCTCAGGCCGAGAATTCGGGGGCATATACTTTTGAAACTATCGCCCGAGAATGGCATGCCAGTAACAAGCGCTGGAGTGAAGACCATCGATCGCGCGTTCTTCGCTATCTTGAGCTTTATATCTTCCCTCATATCGGTTCGTCCGACATTCGGCAGCTTAAAACCAGCCACCTGTTAGCCCCGATTAAAAAAGTTGATGCCAGTGGCAAACACGATGTCGCTCAGCGCCTGCAACAGCGCGTCACAGCCATTATGCGTTATGCCGTACAGAACGATTACATCGACTCAAATCCAGCCAGCGATATGGCCGGTGCGCTATCGACAACCAAAGCGCGACATTACCCTGCTTTACCTTCTAGCCGGTTCCCTGAGTTTCTTGCACGTCTTGCTGCATATCGTGGCCGTGTAATGACACGGATTGCAGTCGAGCTTTCCTTACTAACTTTTGTTCGTTCCAGCGAGTTGCGTTTCGCTCGCTGGGATGAATTCGACTTCGATAAATCTCTTTGGCGTATACCGGCAAAACGAGAAGAAATTAAAGGTGTCCGTTATTCGTACCGTGGGATGAAGATGAAAGAGGAGCATATCGTTCCGCTTAGTCGGCAGGCGATGATTTTGTTAGAGCAGCTTAAGCAGATTAGTGGTGATAAAGAGCTGCTGTTTCCGGGAGATCACGACGCAACTAAAGTTATGAGTGAAAACACGGTGAATAGTGCTTTGCGGGCTATGGGTTATGACACTAAAACTGAAGTATGTGGTCACGGTTTCAGAACAATGGCGCGAGGTGCTTTAGGTGAGTCAGGTTTATGGAGCGATGATGCGATTGAGCGCCAGTTAAGCCACTCAGAGCGTAACAATGTTCGTGCTGCGTATATTCATACTTCTGAGCATTTAGACGAGCGTCGATTGATGGTTCAATGGTGGGCTGATTATTTAGATAGTAATAAAGAAAAATATGTAACACCCTATGATTATGCTAAATGAAAAAAGTAGCATGATGGAAAATGACATTTATTCTAATTGCAGCAATGAAAATATAAAGGTGACTTATGATTAGCAAAGGAAATGTATTAAGCGCGTATAATTGCTTGAAGTCATATGCATATTACGAAAATTTAAATTTCTATCTGAAAGCTGAAATAGCAAAATTTGAAAACACAGGATTCGATCGTAAAATAAAAAAAGTGGTTGATTTATTCAATGGCGATGATGAATCCGTTTTTGATCAATGGTTACAAGGCATCAATGTTGAAATTTTACCAAAGAAGATTAAAAGTCATTTAGAGAGTGAGCAAAGTAATGGTGCTTTGTTTCTGAGTAATAATAAAACAGCGAGCGAATATATAGTTGAATCTGTAAATTATTTGGTTGTGGCACCTGTTGAAATATATCTTATTGAGACATTGTGGTCAATATATGTTGGTTCTTTGCTGGACGAAAATTTCACCAATTACACCTATGGTAATCGAGTATCAAATGTGGTAAAAAAATACGCAAGAGATTACCCGACAGAAGAATCAATTTCTTCTGTTAATATATTCCAGAAATATGTTGATAACTATAACAAATGGCGTGATGGCGGAATAAATAAAGCAATTGATACTGTTGAAAAAGAGCAGGAAAATGTAGCTATATTATCACTAGACTTAAAAAGTTTTTATTATAATATAAATATAGATTTTAAGAAAATAGAAAAGGTGATAATAGATAACTCTCCATCTGAGAGCATGGAATTGTCATTGTATTTGAATGAAAAGATTTCACAAATGCATGACATGTATAAGCAGGTTATAGCTCCTTATATTTGTGTTACACATGAAGAGTCTGTATCGAAAGGTATTCCAATAGGATTTACTTCGTCAGCTATATTAGCTAATTGGTACCTTTCAGATTTTGATGCTGATATTAAATCTAAAATCAACCCTGCATATTATGGTCGTTATGTAGATGATATTTTATTTGTGTTCTCTTCTCCTTCGATGCAGCCTTCTGAAAAGGGTAAGGAAATTATAAATTTTATTGATAGTGCATTAGGGGATTTTATAAAGCATGATAATAAAGGTGATGCAATTTTTAGATTGTCAGATGAGTATCATTCCTTACCTATACAAAAAGACAAATTAATTTTTCATTATTTTGATAGGAACCATAGTCTGGCAGGGTTACGAGTCTTTAAACAAGAGGTTGAAAACCGTAGTAGTGCATTTCGTTTTTTACCCGATGAGCATATAGAGAGTGATTTAGATAAATTTGCCTATGATGTTTTATTAAATGGTTCGGCTAATAAATTCAGAAGCATTATGGGGTTGGCAGAGAATGAAACTGAACTTTCAAAATATATATCATCGCATATTCTTGCTCATCGTTTATGCAACCTAACGTCTAATGAATCAACATTAAAGCAAATCACTCTTTTCTTTAGAGGAGAGAATTGCATACGATTCAGTAGATTATGGGAAAAAGTATTAGCGTATACATTGATAACTAAGAAATATACCTTTTCTCGATCTTTTTATAAATCTATTCAAGACAGTATTGAAAAGATAAAATGGCATGGGGACAATGATGAAAGTGATATCTCATCAAAAATTAAAACTGCAATGAACGAGTACGCTGATATTTCACTTTGCCTGAATCTTGCACTGCTTGATCTTGATGTAATCCTAAATGATACACAAGAGACAGAGCAGAAGGAGTTAATTCCTATACGCAAAATGATTAATGGTGATGCGGATAAGGTAAAATTAATTGAACGTTTCAGAGATAGTAATTTAATTAGACACAATTTGGTTTCTTGGCCATTAGTGAATTATACGAATTATAGAGGAGATTTGACAGAAGAAGAACTTTATAAAAATATATCTGAGCTTGATATTGAGCTTGTGAAAAGTAAAAAATCAAAAACTCCAAGATTTATACATGCTGATGAATATCAACTTTTTTATCTGATTAGATCTTTGAAAAAAAAAGAATTGCATAAATTTACAACAAGAAATGATTTTCATCAGGGGGCTTGCGTTGTAAATAAAAACAAAAACACAATTTCGATAAAGGTTAATGATAAGTTTAGTTCTAAAAATGAGAAAATAAAAGTTGCGTTAGCTAATATGTTGGTTGATAGAGACTCTATACAAAGAGCATGTCGAAAGGATCAGTCGCCAAATCTAAGTTATCAAAGACAAAAAGGACTGTATCATATTCTTAATGCAGCAAATAAAGAGGAAGCTGACGTATTATTACTGCCGGAATTGTCTATCCCAGTTTCATGGCTACCATTTATGGCTGCTTACTCTCGAAGAAAACAAATTGCGCTTATATTCGGTCTTGAACATTGGGTTCTTGATGAGCGCGCATATAATATACTTGTTGAAATGTTACCTTATAATACTGATGAGAATTATAAATCAAGCATGCTTGTGTTTAGAGTTAAAAATTATTACGCTCCTAAGGAAATTGAACTCTTACATACATTAAGACTTAGAGCAGGAGCACCAAAGCCTAAGAAGCAACGATATCATCTTATTAGATGGAAAAATGTATCATTCGCTACATATAACTGCTTCGAACTCGCGAATATTGAGCATCGCGCTTTGTTTAAGTCAAAGTTGGATATTCTTTTTGCTTGCGTTTGGAATAGGGATGTTAATTATTATCAACATATAACCGAATCAGCGGCAAGAGATTTGCATTGTTATGTAGCTCAGTCAAATACTTCTCATTATGGAGGGTCGTGCGTTCTTCAGCCATCGAGAAGCTCTATCTCAAACAAAATATACGTAAAAGGTGGAGAGAATCACTGTATTCTAACTACAACATTAGATATTAAAGCCTTAAGGGAGGCTCAATATCGTTCTTTTAGAGATAATAATGACATAATCAAGCATAATCCCCCCGGGTTTGATTATGACGCTTTATTAGAAAGGGCCAAAAAATGAATCAGATTATAAATGATATCTTATCTTCAAGTATCGCATTAGGTATTATTGCATTTATATGCAAGATGATTCTCAAACATATGGATAAGAGAGGGTTGGAGACCTATAAAAATAAATTAAAAATTGAAAGTGATTTATTAGCGAAAAGAATAGATTTCGAGTTTTCACAAAAAAAAGAAAGGGAAATAGAATTAGGGCGTTGGGGATTAACTTTATTGAGTTCCGTTAACGGTTTAATAGGGCGTTTGAAGTATATTAAAGACAATGGGTCGTTGACGGAGGACCCTTATTATGAAGTTAGCACTAGATATTATGTGTGCCAGTTCCTGTGTTGGGCGCAGCTTTTTCGTAAGGAAAGAAATACTGTTGTTATATCTCCTGTTAATGATGAAATTTTGATAGGCGAATTACTTAAAAATATATCCATTGTTTTAAGGAATAATAATTTCAACTTTCCTGCTATTCGCTCTCTCGAACAGCAATATATTGGTGAATCATTGATTTATGAAGGAAGTTGCATGCAGTTTAAAAACTTTAATGATTCTAAAATATTGCAAGATTATGATGTTCTAAATGGTTATATAAATGCTCTCTTGAGTGGTGATAATATTGAATATATCAATGAGCTTATAAGTAAATTAGAGGATTTACAAAAACATTTCAGGAAAATTCTTTCCTTAAATTAAATTTTCAAGGGTTGTTTAGTTTGTTTAAATGACCCTTGCACAGTCACCCGTACTCAGACTTTATTCTTAGCAAGGATTGGCGGGATAATCCACTTATTTTCGCGATTGCGCACAGCCCCGCCCGCCTGCCCGCTTCGCTTAACAGACTGGTTTTCATGCACCCCGTAAATCGTCTCAGAAGCCACCACACAAGGGCTTTCGCGTCAAAAATGGCGCATGAGACTCATGCGTTTTCATGCGCCATAGATATGCACTCATACGCTCTCAGGCCAGCCAGGGAAAAGGCGTAAAAAATCCCGGTACTGGACCGGGACTTCGTGGTCGTATTTTGCTAATCAGACAGGAATTTGCTGACGGTTTGACAGCTTTGACGCGGAGCCATAGCAATTGAGAGTTTGCTGTTGTTTTTCCGGTATTTTTGCTTTGTCTGATTCCTGTTCATTGCACCGAGGCTTCATAATTATCGTATCCACGCTTTCCAGTGCGGTAAATGTGCAGGAACATTCCAGATTCTGGCACTGATACCATGAGCGTTTAACCGACGGAGCTTCATAGGCGCTGGTTCTGGCGTGAGCGACCGCGCCACATTCAGGACACTTCAGGGCCATATCAGCACACTCCTTTTTCATTAAGTCGGTTAAGGCGGGCCAGGAAAACTTTATGTTGTGCCGGGGTGAAACTGGCTGAAGCATCAGCGCGCATTGATGCATCCACCGTTAATCCGGTTTCGTCGATAATGCTCTTATATGCTGCTGAAATTACCGGAGTACGGACTTCCGTTTGTCGGGCTACAGCGGTTCGTAATATTTTCATTGCCGCCTCAAGCCCGTATGGTGCACAAAGAAAAGGAGCCAGAGCGTCAGTGAGTGCATCACCATGCTCGCTCATGAAGTTTTCAGTTGCGCTTGTAACACAGCTTTCCAGCACAATCTGGTGAGCATAAAGACCATCCCGGGCGGCACAGTTAATCTGCCATTCGAGGAGTGCAAGACGCTCACGAAGATCCTCAAGTTGGCTGGCATATGCTGCGGGTTTTTCTTCAGTATCCAGCAAAGCAGCCAGACGAAGCTGGCTGGTACTTTGCACATTACGTAGTGTCAGCCAGCTTTTTATTGCCGCGCGGTAATCGTTGAGAGCTTCCTGAGTAATGGTTCCGGTATTCATTCCTTCTCGCCCCCTTTAGCCATGTCACGCTGTTTAAGCATCCGGGAACGTGCTGCAGGGCTGGGTGATTGTCTGGCATCCTGTATGGCTTTATCGTCCGCATAAATGCTGATCCCCGGCAGGGCAATATCATCCGTTGAAGATACGTTACAGAACAGTGCCGGAGTGGTGAGTTGCTCGCTGATAAATTGCTTCAGCACACTTTCGGGGTCGTTTACGGTATGAACTACACCGATAACAGAAGATGCGCTTCGGCCCAGAGTCATTTTCAGCAGTCCAAGGATCTGAATAAGTTTCTGGCCGTGTTCCTTCATAAACTCATTCCAGAGCCACACTGCATGAGTTTCAATCAGGTGATTATGTTCGCTGATGTAGCGGTTTGCAGCATCCGCAGTTTTCCATGGCAGGAATTCATTTTCTGCAGCCTGAGCAGCCAGCAAATCTTCGAACTCATCTAGTGTTTCGCGTCCGAGGGCGATTTCTGCCCGCAGTTTTTTCATTCGTGGCGTCATATTCCCCTGATTCTCACGAAACAGGTTTCGCCATTCATCATTAAGCGCCTGCGTCTCCGTTTTTGTATCTTCCTGACGTTTACGGATAGTTTCAGTCATTGCAGCGGCTTCGGTTTGTTTTCGCCGTTCTTCCTGCCAGACAGCTTTTGCTGCCTTAACTTTTTCCACCGCTTCGCGAATTTTCGGCGGGAGGGTGGGGGTAATGTTTGCATCAGAGATCTGGTTAACAGTTGTCATGGCTGCTCCGGTAGTGTTTTGTTGTTGTGTCAATTGTGCCGGGGTCCATACAAGCGCACTACCGAGGAGGATTGTGTCAGTGACTGAACAATGACCTTGTTCTGGCTAGCCAGAGAAAGGTGTCATGTCTGATCTACACGCTTCCTTTAATACATACTATTCACTACTGTTCACTTCAATAAAAATATAGTAAATACATGTGGTTAAGTGGTGTAGTGTTTTAATTAAAGTGATCATCTACTGTTCATGACTGTTCACAGAGATAAAATTAAACATATATTTCTTTTTCATATAAGTCGCGATATTTATTTCAGTTTATTACTGGATCTTTTCTCCTCACCAATATTCACCAGTATTCAATACATATTCTATGTAAAGAATAAAAGATGTCTTATATCTGTTTAATAATTGAACATTCAACCTCCCTGCACTCAGTTGCATTTCAGGAAAATATTCATAAAAATGAATTTGTCTGATGTTCATTAAACACATTCGGATACATGCGGAAGTAAGATGGTAATTTAATTTCTTTAATCATCGGATTTATTGATACATATGGTGAGCTGTTTATTTTTGGCCGTTTTTGGCTCTTTTATTAATCAGGTGTTGTCTTAGTGCTTATGATGTAAAGCCCTGAATGATATGGGCTGGTTCAGATTTGAGCTGTGATCCTGCCTAGTGTAATAGACTTTTTTATTATTGATGCTCCTTATTATATTCCATAAAGGAATTGTTTGTTTTTGTTCGTTTCATACGGTTTTTAGCTGTTTTATTTTTTGAGAAATCAACATTTCACACAAAATAAATAAAGCATGCGCGAGCCGCTTATATAAACATAATAAGGAGCTACCTGAATCCGCATGGAATTGCCCGGACTGTTGTAAACATATTAGAGAGGTAGCCAGATGAATAGTATTTCCGTTTCCACCCCGGCACCAGCTGCTCCGGTGCTCCCGGTTCCGGCTCAGCAGGAGCGCTTCATACGATTACCTGAAGTGATGCACCTTTGCGGGCTATCCCGTTCAACCATCTACGACCTTATCAGCCGCGATGCCTTCCCGCAGCAGATATCCCTGGGTGGAAAAAATGTGGCCTGGGTACAGTCGGAGGTCAGTGCATGGATGGCGGCGCGAATTGCTGCCCGCGAGCAAGGAGGCCATGCGTGAAACTTGCTTTGCAGTCTCATCTCCTTTTTTCTGGCTTGCGTCCTGATATCTTTTCCAGGTATAGTTTTCCCGCTGCCGCAAAATCGGCTGCCGGGCGTAGGAACCCGAGTTACTTATTGGCGACACCAGACGCGCCGTGCGTCTTTTTTTACGTCGTTGCTCAGGCACACCCATTTTTCGGGCTGCGGTGCTTATACCTTAGCCCCTTTCAGATAATGGTGGTCCGGGCGGGGCAGCCTTCGGGCTGGCCGGTTTCCAATAAGGCCGGTATTCCTACCCCCGTTCGGGTCACCACCCATGAGCGTAGGAACTCCGGTGGTGGCATTTACCGCTACTTATTGGAGGTTGCCCTTATGGCTACGATCCTCGCCCCGTCACATCCTCAATTTATATTTGTTTTTGCCGCCGTTCGTCGTGCAGAACGTAAACCACGTATCAGTATGCTGCGTATCATCGCCAGCAATGAGCATCATGTACGTCTTTCACTGGTCCATGAGTATGTGCTTTGTCTTGCTGCTCGCCTGCCTGTCCGGGAGGTGATCTAATGAATCACGCCGCAATCTCTTATGACGATATTCTCCGCCTGAAGCATCTTCGTAACGTGGGAGAGTTTGTCACTGGAATGGCTGTTCTTCAGGATTGCTACGAAAAACCTGCCAGTGCTCAATGTGAACAACTGGTTTCCCTGATTTATCTGATGACAGAGCAGCTTGATGGCGTGGTACAGCGTTGCCAGGATGACCTCATGAACATGGAGGTGGTGCAATGAAATCACGCACTCTTTCCCTTTCACTTCGGGTAGCGTTGTATCGCCGCGCGGTAGCCTGCGCCTGGTTGAGTGCCTGCTATCAGCAAAACCGCCATCTGCAGCTCACTCTGGATGAAATTGAAACCGCTATTGCCCGTGAGCTTGAAGGATTTTATCTGCGACAGCACGGGCAAACAAAAGGCATGGAAATCGCCTGCGCTCTGCTTTCAGACCTGATGGAATCCGGCCCTCTAATGTCCTGTCCCGCACTTTCCCAGCTCGGAATAGCCGTAATGGATGAGTTATGCGTCCGTCACATCAAAAAGCCGGTTTTACACTGAGGGAGAACTGCGTCATGTCAGGAATGAAAGTCAGTCAGGCCGTGAAGGCTGCCCGCGGTCACTGGGCTAAGATTCTGCCAGCGCTGGGCGTGAATATATTGAAAAATCGCCATCAGCCTTGCCCGGTCTGTGGCGGTAAAGATCGTTTTCGCTTCGACGATCAGGAAGGACGCGGAACATGGTTCTGCAATCAGTGCGGTGCCGGGGATGGTATAGCGCTTGTCACCAGGGCACTGAATGTGGATATCAGTGAAGCAGCTGACAGGATACATGGACTGACACATGGTCTGTCTGTAGTTAATTCCGAAGTCAGGGCGTTAACCGCCGATACCGATAGCGGGAAAGATGCAGCAGCACTTGCCGCGCGACTGCTGCAAGCCTCACGTGAATCTGCCGGAAACACTTATCTTACACATAAAGGTTTCCCGGAGCATATTTGCCATGAGCTGACTTCAGCTCATAAAACCGGTGGGGTGATGTTCCGCCCCGGTGATTTGATCGTCCCGCTCTATAACGCTGACGGGGAGCTGGTGAATATTCAGCTTATCAGTGGCAATGGTAGCAAGTGTTTTCTTAAAGGAGGTCAGGTTAAGGAGGCCTATCATCTGATAGAAGGGGGCGGGAGTTCTTTAAGAAGGATGTGGATTGCGGAAGGTTACGCCACGGCGCTTACCATTCATCATCTGACAGGAGAAGCCGTCATGGTGGCATTTTCGTCGGTCAACTTTCTTTCTCTGGCCAGCGTTGCCCATAACAAGTATCCGGGATATCAGTTAATTATTGCAGCGGACCGCGATCTGAATGGTTCAGGCCAGAACAGGGCTGAAACTGCTGCAAAAGCGTGTCAGTGTGACATTGTGCTGCCACCGGTTTTTGGTGACTGGAATGATGCGCTTACCCAATACGGAGAGGAATCCACCCGGAAGGCAATTCTTGAGGCTTTGAAGCCACATAATGCCAGTCCTTTCGACACAATGAGTGAAGCAGAATTCACAGCGATGAGTGTCAGCGAAAAAGCTCAGAGGGTTCGGGAGCATTACAGGGATGCACTGGCGGTTGATCCGAACGGGCAGCTTTTATCCCGCTACGAGTCTGGAGCGTGGAAAGTGATTTCTCAGTCAGATTTTTCCCGAGATGTCGCAGCCCTTTTCCAGCGCCTCGATGCACCGTTTTCCTCAGGAAAAATTGCCTCACTGGTGGAAACATTAAAGTTAATTGTTCCGCAGCAGCAAAATCCGGCACGTCATCTGATTGGTTTTCGTAATGGCGTCCTCGATACGCGAACAGGGCTTTTTAGTCCGCACTGTAAAGAGAACTGGCTGCGTACCCTGTGTGAAGTCGATTTCACGCCACCGGTAAAGGGGGAAACGCTTGAAACTCATGCCCCGGCATTCTGGCGCTGGCTGGACCGGGCTGCCGGACACAAGCCAGCTAAACGCGACATTATTCTTGCGGCGTTATTTATGGTGCTGGCGAACCGCTATGACTGGCAGCTATTTCTGGAAGTGACTGGCCCTGGTGGAAGTGGCAAAAGTATTCTGGCTGAAATTGCGACCATGCTTGCTGGAGAGGATAACGCCACCTCTGCGACCATTGAAACGCTGGAGTCCCCGCGAGAACGTGCGGCTCTGATAGGTTTTTCTCTTATTCGCCTGCCTGATCAGGAGAAGTGGAGCGGCGACGGCGCCGGGCTTAAGGCTATAACTGGTGGCGATGCGGTATCGGTGGACCCCAAGTATCAGAATGCTTATTCAACACATATTCCGGCGGTTATCCTGGCCGTAAATAATAATCCTATGCGCTTCACTGATCGTAGTGGTGGTGTGTCCCGCAGGAGAGTGATTCTGCATTTTCCTGAGCAGATAGCACCGGAAGAACGCGATCCGCAGCTGAAAGATAAAATTGCTCGAGAACTGGCTGTGATTGTTCGCCAGCTCATGCAGCGTTTCAGCGATCCGATGAGCGCCAGAACATTGCTTCAGTCGCAGCAGAATTCAGATGAGGCTCTCACCATCAAGCGTGATGCTGATCCAGCATTTGATTTTTGTGGCTATCTTGAGGCATTACCTGACACCAACGGTATGTTTATGGGGAACGCTAATATTGTCCCACGCCAGCCACGTACCTACCTTTACCATGCCTACCTCGTATACATGGAGGCTAATGGCTATAAAAACACCCTGAGTCTTACGATGTTTGGCAAAGGGTTGCCAGTCATGCTGAAGGAGTACGGGCTACATTATGAGAAACGGCGAACTAATCAGGGAATGCAAACTAACCTCACTTTGAAAGAGGAGAGTAATGCAGACTGGCTGCCCAAGTGTGATGAGCCAATATTAAAATAACGATTAACTGACCCGGCTGATGCCGGGTTTCTTATTGGAAACGCACAAATGTAGAGATAGCTGTTCACTCTTCACCTAGCTGTTAACACATAATCAATTGATATATATGTAAAAAATTACAGGGTGAATAGTGTGCATGGTTTTGCGAAAAAAAAGTATTTTTTGTAGAGTCAAGTCCCGGTTTGGATCCGTTTAACGGAACCTAACTGGATTGACTATTTCTCTGAGAATTTTTGGATAAATAATCAACAAAAATCAAAATGTGAACAGAGAATGCTGGGGGCACAAAAGGGGGCATAATTGAATTAACTATAATTAAATTTCAATTTTTACAATAAGTTAAATTTATGTGCGAGTCCGGCCTTCGCACCAAAAGTATGTAAATAGACCTCAACTGAGGTCTTTTTTATGCCTGAAATCCGCGCCACACAAATCTTTTCCACTGTTTTTTTCAACTAACGTCAACCTGGTTCAATCCATATTAAATCCCTTAAGAATACCGAACCAAGTATGTACGCGTTTATCTATTAAGGATTTAGCTCTTTCAGAAAATCTAATCCATCCTCCAGGCACAATATTTATTGCGATCGCGCTCGCATCGTGGACAATGTTTAATCATAAGTAATATTTACATCAATGAAATCAATGATTTCTATTATGTCACGGAATGAGAAATGGACAGCAATACATTGGGATTCACTTCATACTGGCGCAACTCCTTAGCTGACGCCGAATCTGGCAAAGGAACGTTTTCACGTAAAGATACAGAATCATTCATTCGGTGGATAAATATCACCGCAGGGCAGTTGGATGACGAAACTATTCGGGCATTTTTTGACGGTGAAGGGGAGTCTGTAAAAAACGTTGAAGTCGTGTTACGGCCCCAGGTATGGAACCGCATTGTAAAGCATGGCAAAGAGCAAACGGCAGGTGCACCCGCAATTATTACGCCACTGGTTACCTCCGCTCTTCTTAATAGGGAAGGTTTTTTGTTTCCTGCCGCTTCAGCCACTATTCCCCGCGATCTGCTTGAACCTCTCCCTTCCGGTCATTTTTCTATTGGTGAGTTGGTGCAATATGACAAATACAAAACTACGCATAACACAGCCACCATTAATGAAGGTCAACCAGAACATTACGAAGAAACTGACGAAGAGAAAGCGGAACGCCATGCCAGGTATCGTCAGCATTGGCAAAATTATCTTCAACAGTCAGATAACCTTTTAAGAAACGTCGCTGGAAATTGGGTCGCTACATCTGAGCCATACGAACGGGCTGGATACGGTTATATTGTTAAAGCTAGCCAGCATGTAGGGGCCAGTGTTCATATCCTGCCTTTGTATGACCATCTGCTGATGAGCCAGGTTAAGGTTCCTCTATTAACGCGTTTTGCCTCAAATGAAATGGTTCCACTAGAGCCACTTCTCGCTAAGAATGCTATGTTCTGCGAACGTCTGGGGCATTCCGGCGATAAGTTTCCGCTGGCAGTGGCGCAGCGCGATGCCCTGAGCCATTATCTGACTCAACAGCAGGGGGATATGCTCGCTGTTAACGGTCCTCCGGGAACGGGTAAAACTACGCTGGTGCTTTCTATTATCGCCACCGAATGGACTAGAGCCGCACTTAATCAAGCTGAACCTCCTGTAATTATTGCCACATCAACTAACAATCAGGCCGTCACCAATATTATTGAAGCCTTTGGAAAAGATTTCTCTACTGGTTTTGGCGTAATGGCTGGTCGTTGGTTGCCGGAGGTAATAAGCTATGGCGCTTATTTTCCGTCTAAAAGCCGTCAGGTTGAGGCTGCGAAGAAATACCAGACTGAAGATTTTTTTAACCACGTTGAATCCCAGGAATATCTGGAAAAAGCCCGGGCATTTTACCTTGAAAAAGCGGAGGTGGCGTTTGGAGCTGGAGAGTGCAATTCACCAGAGCATGTAGTGACGCTTTTGCATGAACGTTTAACTTCACATTTTATTCAACTTCAGCAAATCGAACCCGCATGGCGCAGGCTTAATGATATCCGCCATGAACAGCGAGCCATCAGTGAGAATCTCGACCAGTATCTTCAGGACGAAAACACACGTCTTCTCAATATTGGCAATGAAATTTCACTTTTAACCAGAGGTAAAAAGCAGTGGCAGCAATACCGTGCTGATGAGTCGCTAGTGTATGCGGTTTTGTCATGGCTTCCTGCTGTTCGTACTAAACGCCATTACCAGATTAACCTCTTCCTGGACTCTACGTTTGGCACAAGAATGACATCGTTCCAGGGAAATTATCCCGAAGATATTGATGAATTTATTGATAGTTTGATTGCTAAAACGCAAAAGGAGCAGGATGAGTGCCAACAGAACATCAACTATGCGAAGGATATAGCCCGACGCGAAATAGAAGCTGCAAAACAATGGCGTGAGTTGACTTATGCTTTGGGTTACAGAGGTGACGATGAATTGAATCTTTCAGGAGCGGATGAACTTGCCGATACTCAGATTCGTTTTCCAGCGTTCTTGGTAGCGACCCATTATTGGGAGGGGCGTTGGCTGATTGATATGGCAGCTATAGATAATTTGCAAAAAGAAAAAGGAATTACCGGGATAACTATCGCCGAGGCTCGTTGGCTAAGAAGAATGAAACTTACTCCTTGTGTGGTGATGACCTGCTACATGTTGCCTTACCATATGAACAGAAGAAAATCTTTTGGTGGCGATAGAACATCGGATAATAATTATTTATATAACTTTGCTGATTTACTGATTGTCGATGAAGCCGGGCAGGTACTCCCGGAGGTTGCTGCAGCTTCCTTTGCATTGGCGAAGAAAGCGCTGGTGATTGGCGATACGGAGCAAATAGCTCCAATCTGGAATTGTCTACCCGTCACTGATATGGGCAATATGCTTGAGGAGAATATTATTTCTGGTGGCACTCAGGAAGAGTTAATAAATACATATACTCACGTGTGTGGGTCTGGAAAAAGTGCAGCATCTGGCAGCGTAATGCAGGTAGCCCAGTTTAACTCTCACTACCAGTATGATCCCAAGTTCGAGCGCGGAATGTATCTGTATGAGCATCGTCGCTGTTTCAATAACATCATCGGCTACTGTAACTCACTTTGCTATCACGGTAAGTTGCAGCCTAAAAGAGGGATGGAAAAAGGGACGATTTTCCCCGCAATGGGATATTTACATATTGATGGTAGAGGCATGAAGCCAAATGGGGGGAGCCGTTATAACCCTCTTGAAGCTGAAACAATAGCAGCATGGCTGGTGGCACATAAGGATGATATAGAGCGCCATTACGGGGAACCACTGTACAAAGTTGTTGGTGTTGTGACGCCATTTTCGGCGCAGGTTAATGCTATCAAAACGTCATTGCGTAAGCTGGAAATTAATGGCAAAGACGAGGAGGGTTCACTGACAGTGGGGACTGTGCACTCCTTGCAGGGGGCGGAAAGGGCGATTGTTCTCTTTTCTCCAGTCTACTCAAAACATGAAGATGGCAGGTTTCTTGATAGCAACAGCAGTATCCTCAATGTTGCTGTCTCACGCGCTAAAGATAGTTTTCTGGTATTTGGCGATATGGACCTTATCGAGATGCAGCCCGCATTTTCGCCGCGAGGGTTATTGGCAAAATATCTCTTTTCTTCAGATAATAATGCGTTGCAATTTGAGTTTCATAAACGACAGGATTTAATTTCCGCACATACACAAATTTCAACGCTGCATGGCGTGGAGCAGCATGATGAATTTTTGAACAAGACTCTTGCCGGAGCTCAAAAGAAAATAACGATTATTTCCCCTTGGTTATCCTGGCAAAAAATGGAGCAAACGGGATTTCTGGCATCAATGGCTTTGGCCCGTTCCCGGGGCATTGATATTACTGTGGTGACGGATAAAAACTGCAATATAGCGCATGTCGATGATGATAAGCGTCAGGAGAAAAAAAATCTGCTGAATGATGCTGTTGAAAAGCTCAATAAGATGGGTATCGCTACGAAATTGGTTAATCGTGTCCACAGCAAAATTGTGATTGAGGATGAAGAACTGCTGTGTGTCGGATCTTTTAACTGGTTCAGTGCTGCACGGGAAGATAAGTATCAACGATACGATACGTCTTTGGTGTACCGTGGCGAAAGCGTAAAAAATGAAATAAAGGCAATATATAGCAGTCTGGATCAACGTCAGCTTTAAATGTGATGAGCCGTTCATGATACAGGAGTAGTAAAGGGCATATTTTACCAATGTTAAGGCGACTTTGCGTTTTATTGCGAGTCGCCTTTCCTGATTATAAATCTTATTGTTTACCTAATCATTTTCCTTTGCATAATGCGCCTGGGATTAATGGCGGGTGCTTTTGGGAATGAAAGAAAATGCAAGCAATAATATAATGATGGCCTAATTTCTTTGAACATCATTAAGCATATTATCATCGTCTATTTGCCAGAATCCGTCGCCTTATAATCGCCAGAACGGCATATCAGGTCGGTACTGTGAACGCTGTGGACCAAAACGTTCCAGTAAACTGTGCAGAGGTTCGTAGATTTCCGAGCCATAATCGAAAAGGCGCGGATGTCTATTAAGGCATCCGGCTAATCTGTAAGCAATAACAACGGTTTATGCGGTGCGCGTTTTTCACCCTTGTGCCAGATTATTATATTGGCAATTGCCTGCTGTTCGAGCCTGCAAGTGAAGAGATATTACCTTGATCTCATTTGTTTTTTGTTGCCTGTTTTGGGAACGGACAAGGACATCCCCCATGAATAAACTCCCCGCTCACCTTTCGCGCCAAAACTGCAAAATTGCTTCTACAAACCTGTCAGAAATAATCCCCCGACGGGCTGCCGCGCTGAAATGACTGCTTCGCAGTGACGTCGTCCAGTTCTCCGCTGACCGGTACGCTGAACCGAAATATCCCGTGCTTAAATCGTCCGGATCTTCATCAGGCGCGTTCGTCAGTCCTCTTGCACCTTGTTGCTGGAAGTCGACGAAAATAATATTGGCTAAAACATTATTTTGATAATTGCCATAAATAGCTTCATACGCATGAGGGAAATTTTCTTTCCAGTACCAGGTGGTATCGCCGCAAAACCACGGCGCGTCAGTAATTTTATTAAGCTGAGAATGGTATTGTTTTAGATCCCTACGAAAGGCTTTAACCATATGATTAAAGTGTTGAGGGTGTGACGCGTAGTCACTGGCCATTAAGTCAAATTCGCCTTGCATCCAGCATACGCCGAGGAATTTGTTCTGCGGATTTTTTGCCAGTGCGGCTCGCGTTCTGCTGACTAAATCCTGGTATAGCGGAGTATCCGTTCCCCAACGACAAGCATCATGGCTGGCTCCGTGCCGTTCTGAATATGTCCCTTCGCTGCCCGCGGTAAAAGCCGATCCGCCACGGCAACATGGAACGATGAGAACCCCCGCTTTATCAGGAATAAAGGGCAGTAATTTCCGTGCAATATGCAGTGCCTGGCCAACGGTGCCGTACTGTGTTTGATGATTCGTTGCCAGAGGATGGTGATAACCCTGCATATCCTGAACATCGTGTGGGCAGTGAGTCAGTGGAATAATGTCGTTAAAGTGACATGAGGGGCCTCCGGGATGCGTATGCGCGAATCTCGCTAATTGTTTAATTCTGGGATGAGGCGCATCTTCCCTGTCCGGTAATGGCAGTCCTTCGCCATACGCCATGGCATTAGACTGACCGGCAACGGTAAGAACATAGTAATAATCGGGCGATATTATTGCGTTCATATAATTTTCGCGTAATTGAAATGGCAAATTGATAGCAGAGCCCCTTTACTGGGGCCCTGAAGCGTTAGTTTTGCACTGTGACTTTATTATCCTTCACAGAGATCAATACTGAATCCGTTACCGCTTTGCCGCCTGCAGTTTCACCGCCAATAATCAATAGACTATTATTCCAGGGCAATGATACTCCGTAGGCCCGACCTTGCGATAATTCGCCCGATTTATCCCATTTCCCGTTATGCCAAAGATGAATATCAGCGCTATATGATTTTTTCAGGCCTTCATGCGCATAGTTCTTACCGTTCTGATAATTTTCCCGCGACCCCTTGAATCCGGCCCCCCCGGCAAATATAAGTGAGTCATTGCTTATCCCCGCAAAACCGCCAGCGACGCCATCTGGTGATGAGACGGGAGCAAGTTTATTCCATTTTAAATTATTACCGGTGAAATCAAGTTCAAATACGGCATCCGTTCGTAGTCCTGGTTTGGCTTCACCATTAATAAGCCAGGTTTTATCACCTTTATTCACAACCGCTGCACCAGCCGTCCCGTACCAGGGAGATTCGCCAGCGTAACTCCATTGCTGTGTAGAGGGATCAAAAGACAACAGAAACTTATTGAAGAAATAATCCTCTGCTTTTTTGTCAAAATAGTGGGCGTTGATTTTCTCTATAGCGGTTGAATCTTTTCCAGCTTCGTTGAGATCTTCAAAATAGCCATTAAAGATATTTTGGTTAACACCGCCAGTAACATAAGCCTTGCCGTTGTGTACAAAAGTCACATGACCCGCCATGCCCATCGGCGCGTGCGACATCAATTTAACCCAGCTATTGGTTTTGGGGTTGTATTTGTGTACGTCATTAAATACCTGAGTCAAGCCCTCGCTGTTTTTGCCAATGCCGCCAAACACATACAGATTGCCATCAATAAATGCAGAGGTTGCTTGATCTCTCGCCCCACCAGGGAATGCAGCTAACGCTATCCATTTTTTATCTTTGGCCTGTGTATCCAGCTTGTACCATGCCGTACCTGCGCTACCTAAACCAATGTAGACAGTGTCGTTATCAATTGCTCCGGTACCACTTTTAAAAGGCACAGGAGTTTGCGGTAATACAGACGCGTTTGCGGCAAATGAAGCCATCATGATAGCAAGCGCCGTTATTGTTTTATTCATTGTGACTGTCTCCTGTCTACTACAGTTTAAATGACACACCAATGCGATAACTGTTTTCCGATAAATTATCTCTGCCGTTATAAACACCCTGACGGTCAAGGTAGTCATATTCTATGTATGGCGTAATATCGGGCGTCATATGGTATTGTAGAACAAATGCATTTTCCGTCGCCCATTTCTTGTGGTTTGCATAGCGATAATCGTTCTGTTTGCTGTATAGCGTCGTTTGCCATGCGAAGGTGAAATCACTATTAATATGGTAAGTGACATATCCATCCCAACGATGAACGTTATCACGAGACATATCACCGGATAAGTCTTGTTGTCGGTAAGCTTTCCAGTCGTAACGATAGCGAATGCCAAAATTAAGATCTTTTGTCGCGTCCCAGGACAATTTTACGTAGGGTCCGTAGCGTGTGCCGTTACTGCTAAAATGCGTTAACATTCCCGGGCGCACCGTCCATTGATCATCAAGTTTAATCGCGTAATTAACTTCAACCTGAACATCATTGAGTGCGGCATTTTCCTTTTTATTATCATGAATGGTATTCCAGGTATTACTTTCCATACTTGCCCACCATCCATTTTGCCATCCCTCACTGACTTTGAGTCGAGTCTCATAGGCGTGGCTTCCACTACGATATCCACCACGTACGTCTAGTGTTGCAGCCTGAGAAATTAATGGTGACGAAAAGCACAGTAATAATACGCCAGAAAGTATTTTAGCCTTTTTCATAAATTTCACTCATTTGTAGGATACAGAAAGCAATACAAAGCCCGCATAAACAATTAGTATTTATGTTGTGTAATATTTTTTGCCAGGCTTATAGTGTCTTTGGCAACCGATAGCTGTATTTTATATTTTTTGTATAATGTCTCCTGTGAAAAATCTCTTTCCACATTATTTAAATAAACAGAGATCCAGATTAAATACCTGAGTATAAAATCTCTTCTGATGTTTGATTGATTTGAATGTTCGTAAGCTATATCACTTACTCAATCCATTTTACCCAGAGTCATAAAATAGAGTGTCTGTTGATCTCATTTTCATATTCCTTTCAGACTGAAGTGATGTTTGTCATAGATTGCGAGATGCTCAGTCTCATTGACTACTGCGGTACATCTTTATACCTGTTATACCAGATCAAAAATCACTCAATCCATATAACAAAACCAGATTTGCAATTCGCGTCACAAAATATGTCTATATTTTTCTATGAAGAAGATGCCATTTGAAGTCAGACGAACACTTACGATGGCCTTCACAAATCAAAGATATTTGATTAACTATTTGTTTTGTATGTTATTTATTTGCACTCTAAACAAGGGGAGCTTTGCTGGCTAACTCAGTGAGCGTGGTGAAAATAAGTGTTTACCCGCCATCAGGCTGATCATAATTCTCATCATGAAATATGTTTCCTGATTTGTGGCTTGTAACTGGTCAGTTCTGAAGTCGATCAGGAGAGGCTTGTTGATGTTCAGTACGCATTGGTGTTTTCAGGATGATGCTTCACTTAGTTTGTTTGCCGTATCGCCCGGCGAATAGCTGTGATTGAAGAAGGTTTAAGACGTATTGACCAAAGCCATATTTACCAATGAATGTAGATGAAAAAGCGTCGCCTGCGTTCCCCCATATCTCCAGGATAAAAAGGAATGTAGCAATCTCATGACCTAAACTGACGAACCAGCCAGGAATAATCGCTAGGGACCTAAGAATTAGCTTGATAATAGCCACTAAGAAATTACTGTGTTCCATGAAATAGCCATTTTGTGGCAAATGGAGTTGACTAATAATGTCATATGTGAGACGGCTAGTTGAACGAATATTAAATTTTGCTGAATTTTTTATGTTGATTTTACTTGTTACAGAACATATCACATGATATATAGATAAGATTAGTTGCATTAATGATGAGGGTTATTATTATATTCGTATCAGATTGATAAATATATAAAGGTACATAGCATGCAAGAGCATGGCGTTTGTATGGCAAAGTTATTATAAGTAACTATCGCTACTCCATTTAAGTTCGCTCAGAAGAACTGGTCCACTTACGTTAGTTATTAAGCAAACGTTCGCTTTTATAAACATAATCAGGATTAAAATGTTGGATTATTGCTAACCCAGCACAGCTAGTGCGCGTCTGTAATTATAAGGGAAAACGATGAAGAATAAGGCTGATAACAAAAAAAGGAACTTCCTTACCCATAGTGAAATCGAGTCACTCCTTAAAGCAGCAAATACCGGGCCTCATGCAGCACGTAATTATTGTCTGACTTTGCTTTGTTTTATTCATGGTTTCCGGGCGAGTGAAATTTGCCGATTGAGGATTTCGGATATTGATCTTAAGGCAAAGTGTATCTATATCCATCGATTAAAAAAAGGCTTTTCAACAACGCACCCGCTATTGAACAAAGAAGTTCAGGCTTTAAAAAACTGGTTGAGTATCCGTACTTCGTATCCGCATGCTGAGAGCGAGTGGGTATTTTTATCACGTAAGGGAACCCGCTTTCTCGGCAACAGTTTTACCATATTATCTCGACTTCTGGTGGTAATGCTGGGTTATCACTGGAGATTCATCCGCATATGTTACGCCATTCGTGTGGTTTTGCTTTGGCGAATATGGGAATAGATACACGACTTATCCAGGATTATCTTGGACATCGCAATATTCGTCATACTGTCTGGTATACCGCCAGCAATGCAGGGCGTTTTTACGGCATCTGGGATAGAGCCAGAGGACGACAGCATCACGCAGTTTTATAGAGATAGATGAGATACCAGGGATGGTGTTAAAAAATACATTATTCTTACGATATATCAAAAATGATTAGCCATTTATTAATTGATGTTATTGTAAGTGTGATTCTTAATTATCATAATAAACATTAAGTTAACCATATCCATACAAAATACAATGGTTTGTGTTCTTCAAAATAAATAAACAAAATCATTCATAAATTTACACATCACTCAAGTTCTCCTGTTTCTGCACTTTTTTCTTTATTTTTTAAGCAACTGGAAGTTAATCCGCTGCAATCTATTGTTATATTGAATCAAATCAATGAAAATAGATGTTGTCACATCAGTGATATTTTATTTTTGTATGATATTTAATGTAATTGACTGATAGCCACATAACTTCCTGTGTGGTTATCTTTTTATCTATTGGGCTAATTTTAACCGATTGAGGTTTCCTATAGGTATTCATTCAAATATATCTCAGTCAGGAGTACTACTATTGTGAGTAAACGTCGTTATCTTACCGGTAAAGAAGTGCAGGACATGATGCAGGCGGTTTGTTACGGGGCAACGGGAGCCAGAGATTATTGCCTAATTTTGTTGGCATATCGGCATGGGATGCGTATTAGTGAACTGCTTGATCTGCATTATCAGGATCTTGACCTTAACGAAGGTCGAATAAATATTCGCCGACTGAAGAACGGATTTTCTACCGTTCACCCGTTACGTTTTGATGAGCGTGAAGCTGTGGAGCGCTGGACCCAGGAACGTATTAACTGGAAAGGCGCTGACCAGACCGACGCCATATTTATTTCTCGCCGCGGGAGTCGACTTTCTCGCCAGCAGGCCTATCGCATTATTCGCGATGCCGGTATTGAAGCTGGAACCGTGACGCAGACTCATCCTCATATGTTAAGGCATGCTTGCGGTTATGAACTGGCGGAGCGTGGTGCAGATACCCGTTTAATTCAGGATTACCTCGGGCATCGAAATATTCGCCATACTGTGCGTTATACCGCCAGTAATGCTGCACGTTTTGCCGGATTATGGGAAAGAAATAATCTCATAAACGAAAAATTAAAAAGAGAAGATGCCTGATGTAACTTATTGATAATAATATGAAAAGATAAAGGAATATAAGACAATTGGGGCCAAACTGTCCATATCATAAAAAAGTTTTGTATTTGTTCTCAAGCATAAAAATATAAAAAAACGACATAAAGCAACTAACTGTTTGATATGTAAATTGTTTCTCTTATAAATTAATTTCACATAACCTCCGCTATAGGTAAAGCTAACGTTTTTGTGTCTCGAAGCAACTTCCTCATTCATCTCTCCAAAAACCACCGCGTTCAATATAAAAATCTATAAAATAATGTATTAATAGAATATAAATCCAAATAATAAACTAAGAAAGTTCGTGCGTAATGCTTTCCTCTATGAGTCAAAATGGCCCCAAATGTTTCATCTTTTGGGGAAGAACTGTGCAGTGTTGGCAGTCCAATTCGTTTCAAAACAAAGTGTACAGAACGACTGCCCATGTCGATTTAGAAACAGTTTTTTTAAAGGAAAGCAGCATGAAAATTAAAACTCTGGCAATCGTTGTTCTGTCGGCTCTGTCCCTCAGTTCCGCAGCGGCTCTGGCCGATACTACGACGGTAAATGGTGGGACCGTTCACTTCAAAGGGGAAGTTGTTAACGCCGCTTGCGCAGTTGATGCAGGCTCTGTTGATCAAACCGTTCAGTTAGGACAGGTTCGTACCGCTAGCCTGAAGCAGGTTGGAGCAACCAGCTCTGCCGTTGGTTTTAACATTCAGCTGAATGATTGCGATACCACTGTTGCTACAAAAGCCGCTGTTGCCTTCTTAGGTACGGCAATTGATGCTACGCATACTGATGTACTGGCTCTGCAGAGTTCTGCTGCAGGTAGCGCAACAAATGTTGGTGTGCAAATTCTGGACAGAACCGGTGCGGCTCTGGCGCTGGACGGTGCGACATTTAGTGCAGAAACAACCCTGAATAACGGTACTAACACCATTCCGTTCCAGGCGCGTTATTTTGCAACCGGTGCCGCAACCCCAGGTGCTGCTAATGCGGATGCGACCTTCAAGGTTCAGTATCAATAACCTACCCAGGTTCAGGGACGTCATTACGGGCAGGGATGCCCACCCTTGTGCGATATAAATAACGATGAAAAGGAAGAGATTATTTCTATTAGCGTCGTTGCTGCCAATGTTTGCTCTGGCCGGAAATAAATGGAACACCACGTTGCCCGGCGGAAATATGCAATTTCAGGGCGTCATTATTGCAGAAGCTTGCCGGATTGAAGCTGGTGATAAACAAATGACGGTCAATATGGGGCAAATCAGCAGTAACCGGTTTCATGCGGTTGGGGAAGATAGCGCACCGGTGCCTTTTGTTATTCATTTACGGGAATGTAGCACGGTGGTGAGTGAACGTGTGGGTGTGGCGTTTCACGGTGTCGCGGATGGTAAAAATCCGGATGTGCTTTCCGTGGGAGAGGGGCCAGGGATTGCCACCAATATTGGCGTAGCGTTGTTTGATGATGAAGGAAACCTTGTACCGATTAATCGTCCTCCAGCAAACTGGAAACGACTTTACTCAGGCTCTACGTCGTTACATTTCATCGCCAAATATCGTGCTACCGGGCGTCGGGTTACTGGCGGCATCGCCAATGCTCAGGCCTGGTTCTCTTTAACCTATCAGTAATTGTTCAGCAGATAATGTGATAACAGGAACAGGACAGTGAGTAATAAAAACGTCAATGTAAGGAAATTGCAGGAAATAACATTCTGCTTGCTGGCAGGTATCCTGATGATCATGGCAATGATGGCTGCCGGACGCGCGGAAGCAGGAGTGGCCTTAGGTGCGACTCGCGTTATTTATCCGGCAGGGCAAAAACAAGTACAACTTGCCGTGACAAATAATGATGAAAATAGCACCTATTTAATTCAATCATGGGTAGAAAATGCCGATGGTGTAAAGGATGGTCGTTTTATCGTGACACCACCTCTGTTTGCGATGAAGGGGAAAAAAGAGAATACCTTGCGTATTCTTGATGCCACAAATAACCAATTGCCACAGGATCGGGAAAGTTTATTCTGGATGAACGTTAAAGCGATTCCGTCAATGGATAAATCAAAATTGACTGAGAATACGCTACAGCTCGCAATTATCAGCCGCATTAAATTGTACTATCGCCCGGCTAAATTAGCGTTGCCACCCGATCAGGCCGCAGAAAAGTTAAGATTTCGTCGTAGCGCGAATTCTCTGACGCTGATTAACCCGACACCCTATTACCTGACGGTAACAGAGTTGAATGCCGGAACTCGGGTTCTTGAAAATGCATTGGTGCCTCCAATGGGCGAAAGCACAGTTAAATTACCTTCTGATGCAGGAAGCAACATTACTTACCGAACAATAAATGATTATGGCGCACTTACTCCAAAAATGACGGGCGTAATGGAATAACGCAGGGGGAATTTTTCGCCTGAATAAAAAGAATTGACTGCCGGGTAATTTTAAACCGGAGGAATAATGTCATATCTGAATTTAAGACTTTACCAGCGAAACACACAATGCTTGCATATTCGTAAGCCTCGTCTGGCTGGTTTTTTTGTTCGGCTCTTTGTCGCCTGTGCTTTTGCCGCACAGGCACCTTTGTCATCTGCCGAACTCTATTTTAATCCGCGCTTTTTAGCGGATGATCCCCAGGCTGTGGCCGATTTATCGCGTTTTGAGAATGGTCAAGAATTACCGCCAGGGACGTATCGCGTCGATATCTATTTGAATAATGGTTATATGGCAACGCGTGATGTCACATTTAATACGGGCGACAGTGAACAAGGGATTGTTCCCTGCCTGACACGCGCGCAACTTGCCAGTATGGGGCTGAATACGGCTTCTGTCTCCGGTATGAATCTGCTGGCGGATGATGCCTGCGTGCCATTAACCTCAATGATCCATGACGCTACTGCGCATTTAGATGTTGGTCAGCAGCGACTCAACCTGACGATCCCTCAGGCATTTATGAGTAATCGCGCGCGTGGTTATATTCCTCCTGAGTTATGGGATCCCGGTATTAATGCCGGATTGCTCAATTATAATTTCAGCGGAAATAGTGTACAGAATCGGATTGGTGGTAACAGTCATTATGCATATTTAAACCTACAGAGTGGGTTAAATATTGGTGCGTGGCGTTTACGCGACAATACCACCTGGAGTTATAACAGTAGCGACAGTTCATCAGGTAGCAAAAATAAATGGCAGCATATCAATACCTGGCTTGAGCGAGACATAATTCCGTTACGTTCCCGGCTGACGCTGGGTGATGGTTATACTCAGGGCGATATTTTCGATGGTATTAACTTTCGCGGCGCACAATTGGCCTCAGATGACAATATGTTACCCGATAGCCAAAGAGGATTTGCCCCGGTGATCCACGGTATTGCTCGTGGTACTGCACAGGTCACTATTAAACAAAATGGGTATGACATTTATAATAGTACGGTGCCACCGGGGCCTTTTACCATCAACGATATCTATGCCGCAGGTAATAGTGGTGACTTGCAGGTAACGATTAAAGAGGCTGACGGTAGCACGCAGATCTTTACCGTACCCTATTCGTCAGTCCCGCTTTTGCAACGTGAAGGGCATACTCGTTATTCCATTACGGCAGGAGAATACCGTAGTGGAAATGCGCAACAGGATAAACCCCGTTTTTTCCAGAGTACATTACTCCACGGCCTTCCGGCTGGCTGGACAATATATGGTGGAACGCAACTGGCGGATCGTTATCGCGCTTTTAATTTCGGTATCGGGAAAAACATGGGGGCACTGGGCGCTCTGTCCGTGGATATGACGCAGGCTAATTCCACACTTCCTGATGACAGTCAGCATGACGGGCAATCGGTGCGTTTTCTCTATAACAAATCGCTCAATGAGTCAGGTACGAATTTTCAGTTAGTGGGTTACCGTTACTCGACCAGCGGGTATTTTAATTTCGCTGATACAACATACAGCCGAATGAGTGGCTACAACATCGAAACACAGGATGGTGTTATTCAGGTTAAGCCGAAATTTACCGACTATTACAATCTCGCTTATAACAAACGCGGGAAATTACAGCTCACTGTTACTCAGCAACTCGGACGCACATCAACACTGTATTTGAGTGGTAGCCATCAAACTTATTGGGGAACGAGTAATGTCGATGAGCAATTCCAGGCTGGATTAAATACTGCTTTCGAAGATATCAACTGGACGCTCAGCTATAGCCTGACGAAAAACGCGTGGCAAAAAGGACGGGATCAGATGTTGGCTCTTAACGTCAATATTCCTTTCAGCCACTGGCTGCGTTCTGACAGTAAATCTCAGTGGCGACATGCCAGTGCCAGCTACAGCATGTCACACGATCTCAACGGTCGGATGACCAACCTTGCGGGCGTATACGGTACGTTGCTGGAAGACAATAACCTCAGCTATAGCGTGCAAACCGGCTATGCCGGGGGAGGCGATGGTAATAGCGGAAGTACAGGCTACGCCGCGCTGAATTATCGCGGTGGCTACGGCAATGCCAACATTGGTTACAGCCATAGCGATGATATTAAGCAGCTCTATTACGGAATCAGCGGTGGGGTATTGGCTCATGCCAATGGCGTAACGCTGGGGCAGCCGTTAAACGATACGGTGGTGCTAGTTAAAGCGCCTGGCGCAAAAGATGCAAAAGTTGAAAACCAGACGGGGGTGCGTACCGACTGGCGCGGCTATGCCGTGCTGCCTTATGCCACAGAATATCGGGAAAATAGAGTGGCGCTGGATACCAATACCCTGGCTGATAACGTCGATTTAGATAACGCGGTTGCTAACGTTGTTCCCACCCGTGGGGCAATTGTGCGAGCAGAGTTTAAAGCGCGTGTTGGGATAAAACTGCTCATGACGCTAACCCATAATAATAAGCCGCTGCCGTTTGGGGCGATGGTCACATCAGAGAGTAGCCAGAGTAGCGGCATTGTTGCGGATAATGGTCAGGTTTATCTCAGCGGGATGCCTTTAGCGGGAAAAGTTCAGGTGAAATGGGGAGAAGAGGAAAATGCTCACTGTGTCGCCAATTATCAACTGCCACCAGAGAGTCAGCAGCAGTTATTAACCCAGCTATCAGCTGAATGTCGTTAAGGGGGCGTGATGAAAAGCAAACCTTTTTATCTTCTGTGCGCTTTTTTGTGGCTGGCGGTAAGTCACGCTTTGGCTGCGGATAGCACGATTACTATCCGCGGCTATGTCAGAGATAACGGCTGTAGTGTGGCCGCGGAATCAACCAATTTTACTGTTGATCTGATGGAAAACGCGGCGAAGCAATTTAACAACATTGGCGCGACGACTCCTGTCGTTCCATTTCGTATTTTGCTGTCACCCTGTGGTAATGCCGTTTCTGCCGTAAAGGTTGGGTTTACCGGCGTTGCAGATAGACACAATGCCAACCTGCTTGCACTTGAAAATACGGTGTCAGCGGCTGCGGGGCTGGGAATACAGCTTCTGAATGAGCAACAAAATCAGATCCCCCTTAATGCGCCATCCTCCGCGATTTCGTGGACGACCCTGACGCCGGGTAAACCAAATACGCTGAATTTTTACGCCCGGTTAATGGCGACACAGGTGCCGGTCACTGCGGGGCATATCAATGCCACGGCTACCTTCACTCTTGAATATCAGTAACTGGAGATGCTCATGAAATGGCGCAAACGTGGGTGTTTATTGGCGGCAATGTTGATGCTCGTAAGTGCGACGCTACAGGCAGCCGATGTCACGATCACCGTGAACGGTAAGGTCGTCGCCAAACCGTGTACGGTTTCCACCACCAATGCCACGGTAGATCTCGGCGATCTTTATTCTTTCAGTCTGATGTCTGCCGGGGCGGCATCGGCCTGGCATGATGTTGCGCTTGAGTTGACTCATTGTCCGGTGGGAACGTCGAGGGTCACCGCCAGCTTCAGCGGGGCAGCCGACAGTACCGGATATTATAAAAACCAGGGGACCGCGCAAAACATCCAGTTAGAGCTACAGGATGACAGTGGCAACACATTGAATACTGGCGCAACCAAAACAGTTCAGGTGGATGATTCCTCACAATCAGCGCACTTCCCGTTACAGGTCAGAGCATTGACGGTAAATGGCGGAGCCACTCAGGGAACCATTCAGGCAGTGATTAGCATCACCTATACCTACAGCTGAATCCGAAGAGATGATTGTAATGAAAAGAGTTATTACCCTGTTTGCTGTACTGTTGATGGGTTGGTCGGTAAATGCCTGGTCATTCGCCTGTAAAACCGCCAATGGCACCGCTATCCCTATTGGCGGTGGCAGCGCCAATGTTTATGTAAACCTTGCGCCTGCCGTGAATGTGGGGCAAAACCTGGTCGTAGATCTTTCGACGCAAATCTTTTGTCATAACGATTACCCGGAAACCATTACAGACTATGTCACATTGCAACGAGGTTCGGCTTATGGCGGCGTGCTATCTCATTTTTCCGGGACCGTAAAATATAATGGCAGTAGCTATCCTTTCCCGACTACCAGCGAAACGTCGCGCGTTGTTTATAATTCGAGAACGGATAAGCCGTGGCCGGTGGCGCTTTATTTGACGCCTGTGAGCAGTGCGGGCGGGGTGGCGATTAAAGCTGGCTCATTAATTGCCGTGCTTATTTTGCGACAGACCAACAACTATAACAGCGATGATTTCCAGTTTGTGTGGAATATTTACGCCAATAATGATGTGGTGGTGCCTACTGGCGGCTGCGATGTTTCTGCTCGTGATGTCACCGTTACTCTGCCAGACTACCCTGGTTCAGTGCCGATTCCTCTTACCGTTTATTGTGCGAAAAGCCAAAACCTGGGGTATTACCTCTCCGGCACAACCGCAGATGCGGGCAATTCGATTTTCACCAATACCGCGTCGTTTTCACCAGCGCAGGGCGTCGGCGTACAGTTGACGCGCAACGGTACGATTATTCCAGCGAATAACACGGTATCGTTAGGAGCAGTAGGGACTTCGGCGGTAAGTCTGGGATTAACAGCAAATTACGCACGTACCGGAGGGCAGGTGACTGCAGGGAATGTGCAATCGATTATTGGCGTGACTTTTGTTTATCAATAAAGAAATCACAGGACATTGCTAATGCTGGTACCTGAGGCGCTACGCTATCAGACCTAAAAAACCTGCACGTTAGCCCTTTGTAGGCCAGATAAGACGCGGCAGCGTCGCATCTGGCATAAACAAGGCGAATCTAAACAGAGCCTGCCATTGGCAGGCTCTGGTGTTCTTTTACGCTACCATGCTAATAATCAACACAATAATCAGCCCAACCACGGAGTTGACCAGCTCCAGCAGACCCCAGGTTTTCAACGTGTCTTTTACTGACAGGTCAAAGTAACCTTTGAACAACCAGAATGAGGCATCGTTAATGTGGGTGAGGGTGTTGGAACCCGCAGCCGTCGCCAGTACCAGCAGCGCCGGATTCACGCCAACCAGCTGACCAGTTGCTGGATCAAGGATTGCAGCACTGATAATCCCGGCGGCGGTCATCGCTGAAACCACACCCTGACCCGTTGCCAGACGAATCAGTACGGTGATCAGCCATGCCATGATGTAGGGCGAGATATTGCCGTGGGACATCAACATGCCGATGGTGTCACCAATGCCGGTGTCGATGATGGTCTGCTTCAGCACGCCGCCCGCACCGATGATCAGAATCACCATCGCAATGCTTTTTACCGCGCTTTCAAAGGCGTTCATCACCCACTGCATGTCATGACCACGCGCGGTGCCAAAGAGTACGAATGCAACCACCATCGCAATAAACATTGCAATCGGCGATGAACCTATAAAGTTAACCACTTCCCACGCAGGGGTGTCTTTGACCAGCCAGATATTGGCGATGGTGGTGGAGATCATAATGATTGCCGGGATCAGCGGCACCAGAATCGAAACGCCGAAAGAGGGCAGATTATTCATATCTACCGGTTGATCTGCTTTCAGGAATGATGGCGTTGGGCGCTCAAGATTACCGAGGAACTTCGGCAGAATCAGGCCTGCGCAGATTACGCTTGGGATTGTCACCAGTACACCATAGATATAAACCATCCCCATATCTGCACCATAAGCATTCACCAGCGCCACCGGACCCGGCTGCGGAGGGAAAAGTGAATGTGCGGTGGTAGCAGCCGCTACTGCCGGAATAGCCAGTTTCAGGAACGGAATTTTAGCTTCGGCGGCAATGACGATAACCAGCGGCGCTAACATGATAAAGGCCACTTCATAGAACATCGCCAGACCAAAAATCAGGCCGATGATAATCACCGATATCTGGACATAGCGCAGGCCGAGACGCGCCAGCAGCGTATGCGCTATCTGGTGCGCCGCGCCGGAGTCGACCATCAATTTACCAATGACCGCACCGAACACAACAATGATTGCCAGTTCCCCCAGCGTGTTGCCGAAGCCCGCTTTCATGGTGTGCAGCAGCGACATCAAATCCATGCCCGCCAACATCCCGACGGACAGCGCCGCCACTAGCAAAGCCACCATTGAATTGATTTTGAACTTCAAATTCAGTACCAGCATCAGGCCGATACCGAATACTACCCAAAGAATGTTAAGCACATGCATAACGTTTTACCTTACCCGGTTGAACCGTTGTTATTTTGGGCGACATGTTATGTAAATTGGTCAACCATTGTTGCGATGAATGTCACACCCTCTGATTAATAACTATCAATTACCCGTTGCTGCAATTTGCAGCAACGAGCGTGCGCGTGAAAATCTTGTGATGTGGTTAACCAATTTTAGAATTCGGGTTGACATGTCTTACCAAAAGGTAGAACTTATACGCCATCTCATCCGATGCAATGCCACGGCTGCGGTCTGGTTGTTCATCCGGATACCTAAACAACTCCAGGGTTCCGCGTCTCTTTGCTGTGGAACCCACTATGTGAAAGAGGAAAAATCATGGAACAGACCTGGCGCTGGTACGGCCCTAATGATCCGGTCACTTTAGCTGATGTCCGTCAGGCGGGCGCGACTGGCGTGGTTACCGCTTTGCACCATATCCCGAACGGGGAAGTATGGTCCGTAGAAGAGATCCTCAAACGCAAGGCGATCGTTGAAGACGCAGGCCTGGTGTGGTCTGTCGTAGAAAGCGTGCCAATTCACGAAGATATCAAAACTCATACTGGCAACTACGAGCAGTGGATCGCTAACTATCAGCAAACTCTGCGCAATCTGGCGCAGTGCGGCATTCGCACCGTGTGCTACAACTTCATGCCGGTGCTCGACTGGACCCGTACTGACCTCGAATACGTGCTGCCAGATGGCTCCAAAGCTCTGCGCTTCGACCAGATCGAATTTGCTGCGTTTGAAATGCACATCCTCAAGCGTCCAGGCGCGGAAGCGGATTACACCGAAGAAGAAATTGCTCAGGCCGCTGAACGCTTCGCCACTATGAGCGACGAAGACAAAGCGCGTCTGACCCGTAACATCATTGCCGGTCTGCCGGGCGCGGAAGAAGGCTACACCCTTGACCAGTTCCGTAAGCACCTGGAGCTGTACAAAGATATCGACAAAGCCAAACTGCGCGAAAACTTTGCGGTCTTCCTGAAAGCCATTATTCCGGTTGCCGAAGAAGTTGGCGTGCGTATGGCTGTTCACCCGGACGATCCGCCGCGCCCAATCCTCGGCCTGCCGCGTATCGTTTCCACCATTGAAGATATGCAGTGGATGGTTGATACCGTAAACAGCATGGCGAACGGTTTCACCATGTGCACCGGTTCCTACGGCGTGCGTGCTGACAACGATCTGGTTGATATGATCAAGCAGTTCGGTCCGCGTATTTACTTCACCCATCTGCGTTCCACCATGCGTGAAGATAACCCGAAAACCTTCCACGAAGCGGCGCACCTGAACGGTGACGTTGATATGTACGAAGTGGTGAAAGCGATTGTTGAAGAAGAGCATCGTCGTAAAGCGGAAGGCAAAGAAGACCTGATCCCGATGCGTCCGGACCACGGTCACCAGATGCTGGACGACCTGAAGAAGAAAACCAACCCAGGTTACTCCGCGATTGGTCGTCTGAAAGGCCTGGCCGAAGTTCGCGGTGTCGAAATGGCGATCCAGCGCGCTTTCTTTAGCCGTTAATATCCACCGGCATGGCTGCGCGCCGTGCCGGTTCCTTCTTCCTTGCCGTCACTCTCTGAAGACGGATTCTGGAGTTTACGATGACTACTATTGTTGACAGCAATCTGCCGGTTGCCCGCCCGTCATGGGATCATTCTCGTCTGGAATCACGCATTGTGCATCTCGGTTGCGGGGCGTTTCACCGCGCGCACCAGGCGCTGTACACCCATCATCTGCTGGAAAGCACCGACAGCGACTGGGGTATCTGCGAAGTTAACCTGATGCCAGGCAACGACCGCGTGCTGATCGAAAACCTGAAAAAACAGCAACTGCTGTACACCGTGGCGGAAAAAGGCGCAGAAAGCACCGAGCTGAAAATTATTGGCTCGATGAAAGAAGCGCTGCACCCGGAAATCGACGGTTGTGAAGGTATTCTCAACGCGATGGCGCGTCCGCAGACGGCGATTGTCTCCCTGACGGTCACGGAAAAAGGTTACTGCGCCGATGCGGCGAGCGGTCAGCTGGATCTCAATAACCCGCTGATTAAGCACGATCTGGAAAACCCGACTGCGCCGAAGTCGGCGATTGGTTACATCGTAGAAGCGTTGCGTCTGCGTCGTGAAAAAGGGCTGAAAGCGTTTACTGTCATGTCCTGCGACAACGTGCGTGAAAACGGTCACGTGGCAAAAGTTGCTGTTCTGGGGCTGGCTCAGGCGCGCGATCCGCAGCTGGCGGCATGGATTGAAGAGAACGTCACCTTCCCGTGCACCATGGTTGACCGTATCGTTCCTGCCGCTACCCCAGAAACGTTGCAGGAAATTGCTGACCAGCTGGGCGTTTACGACCCATGCGCCATTGCCTGCGAACCGTTCCGTCAGTGGGTCATTGAAGATAACTTTGTTAATGGGCGCCCGGACTGGGATAAAGTGGGTGCACAGTTCGTTGCAGACGTTGTGCCGTTCGAAATGATGAAACTGCGTATGCTGAACGGCAGCCACTCTTTCCTGGCGTACCTCGGTTATCTCGGCGGCTATGAAACTATTGCCGACACCATGACTAACCCGGATTATCGCAAAGCGGCCTTTGCCCTGATGATGCAGGAACAAGCGCCAACGCTGTCGATGCCGGAAGGTACGGACCTGAACGCCTATGCGACGCTGCTGATCGAGCGTTTCAGCAACCCGTCTCTGCGTCACCGTACCTGGCAGATTGCAATGGACGGCAGCCAGAAGTTACCGCAGCGTTTGCTGGACCCGGTGCGTCTGCACCTGCAAAACGGCGGTAGCTGGCGTCACCTGGCGCTCGGCGTGGCTGGCTGGATGCGTTACACCCAGGGGGTGGATGAGCAGGGTAATGCCATTGACGTGGTTGATCCGATGCTGGCGGAGTTCCAGAAGATCAACGCGCAGTATCAGGGCGCAGACCGCGTGAAAGCGCTGCTGGGCCTGAGCGGTATTTTTGCCGATGATCTGCCGCAGAATGCCGACTTTGTTGGCGCGGTGACGGCGGCATATCAGCAGCTGTGTGAACGCGGTGCGCGCGAGTGTGTGGCTGCGCTGTAACTGACTGATTACCCTACAGACTTACTGGTCAATCAAACGCATATTTGGTTGACCAGTTTTCGTTTTTTGCCCACCTGTACGTGCCAACTTCCAGTGCTAATGGTATAGTTTGAGATTGACGGGTGCCGTAAAATCGCCCGTTGTAGGCCGGATAAGGCGTGCACGACGCATCCGGCAAAAATTTGATTAACTGCACCTAACGGACACAACACCATGAAATCTGCCACCTCTGCGCAAAGACCTTACCAGGAAGTCGGGGCGATGATCCGCGATCTGATCATAAAGACGCCGTACAATCCTGGCGAACGGCTGCCGCCGGAGCGTGAAATTGCAGAAATGCTTGATGTCACGCGGACGGTGGTACGTGAAGCGCTGATCATGCTGGAGATCAAAGGGCTGGTGGAAGTGCGCCGGGGTGCCGGTATATATGTTCTTGATAGCTCAGGCAGCCACAACACAGACAGTCCGGATGCCAACGTTTGCAATGATGCGGGTCCTTTTGAGCTGTTACAGGCGCGTCAGTTACTGGAAAGTAACATCGCGGAATTTGCCGCCCTGCAGGCTACCCGCGAAGATATCGTCAAAATGCGTCAGGCATTGCAACTGGAAGAGCGTGAGCTGGCTTCCAGCGCACCGGGCAGCAGCGAAAGCGGTGACATGCAGTTCCATCTCGCCATTGCCGAAGCGACGCATAACAGCATGCTGGTGGAGCTATTCCGTCAGTCCTGGCAGTGGCGGGAAAACAATCCGATGTGGATCCAGTTGCACAGCCATCTGGATGACAGCCTGTATCGCAAAGAGTGGTTGGGCGATCACAAACAGATCCTCGCCGCGTTAATCAAAAAAGACGCCCGAGCGGCGAAGCTGGCAATGTGGCAGCATCTGGAAAACGTTAAACAACGTCTGCTGGAATTCTCGAACGTTGACGATATTTATTTTGACGGCTATCTGTTTGATTCATGGCCGCTGGATAAAGTCGACGCCTGACTTATTATGATAAGCGCAAGGGTAAACGTTCCTTGCGCTTTCTTAAATTAAGAAGTTGCAATGAGTATTACTTTGTAAATTGCAGGGTATTGTTTAACTATCTGTATAACCTGAATGTTAGTACTCATTCTTCCCAGTGGTTATTTACCAATATAATTCCATTCACCATTTTTTAATTCAAACAGTTCTGGGAGAGATGACGGTTGCAGAGTCATACGTTTGACATGTGCATTTTCATCCCCGGGGATAACTTTATATCCAATCTTAGCGTGGATCTCAGCGGTACCAGGATAAGCTTCTATACCAATTATTGGGTCATTTCCCATTCCAATATTAGCATTAAGTAATGCAGCAAGGGCGAATCCAGAAGAATTTGCTACCCCTGACACAGTCATTATCTGATCAATATAGATATCAATTCTTGGCAGTGTTGTATCTTGCCAATTTTCAACCTTTTCAAGGGGGAGTGTTGCCAGGTATCCTATCGTGGTTCCCGCATAGCCTGGAACATTGCAACCAGGGCCTAGGGTTATTTCATGTATCGTGTTTGGAATTTTAGAATCCATAGTTAGGTTAAACCGTAGACCAGCTTCTAACGCTGCGGAAACATGCGCCTTTTTACATACTCCACCGTATATTCCGTCTAATACTGAGCTGGCCTTCCAGGTACCACAGCGTATGTTTCCTGTGATTGAAATACCATCGGATTCTTTACATGCGGCTGTTACGTAATTGAATGGCCAATACCCTTGTTTACCAATTTCAAGCTGTCTAATTTCGACAACACTTCCCCCATCATAGTTATGGTTATTTCCACGAACAAGAGGTCTGACATAGATGTTTTCCGAGTTAAGATGCGAGGGCATACTGTCTGCTAATTCTTTATCGGCATTTGGATGATGAGCGAAATGATTATCTGTAAAAATTTTGTTGTTAGCGGCATTGCTTATTGGCATAGACATATTAATAACCTTTTATGAGTATTTCACTGATGTTTTAGAAAAATAGATAAATTTTTCTGTAGTAAAAAGAGAAGTAAACAAATGACATGCATGTTTCTGTTGTAGTGATATCAACTCTACACAGTGATATTAAAGGGTGGGAAACACTCTAAAGTATCAAAAAACGCTCATTTAAAATTATTTGCATGCAATTTAAAAGCATATCTTATTACTAATTGGAATTTGATGTTGTTATATTGATGTCTATATTAATAATGCCTGTGAATGGTGTTTTTGATGTATTTGATATGTTATCAATTTATATTATTTACAAACTAATTGTTTCAAATAATACATGGTTGATTATACGAAAATAAATAATCTCCCGCCGGGATTAAGTAGCGGCGGTGACAAGTATTTTCATCTACGTAACTATTCGGAATATTCAGAATATACTAGCAGTTTTTTTTTGAGTTTGATGATTTTTATCAAATCATGACTTTTTTCCTGAAAAGTCAGTAGATATTCATAGGCAAGTAAGGTTTTATACTTTGCTGACAGGATTCAGGCCTGTCTCAGACTGACATGGATGTAATGAACAAAAGGGAATGGCTATGGAAAATGAGCATCAATACAGTGGTGCCCGGTATTCAGGGCAAGCCACATATGTTGCTAAACGTCAGGAGTGCGCAAAATGATGCGCCAATCACTTCAGGCTGTTTCACCTGAAATTTCAGGCAATAAAACGTTATCACTGCGTAAATCGGTATGCAGCGATCTCCTCACTCTTTTTAATTCTCCTCATTCGGCATTACCTTCATTACTTGTTTCAGGTATGCCTGAGTGGCAAGTGCATAACCAGAGCGACAAACATCTCCAGAGCTGGTATTGCCGTCAACTACGTTCTGCACTGTTATTTCATGAGCCTCGGATTGCGGCGTTGCAGGTCAATTTGAAAGAAGCGTACAGCCACACGCTGGCGATCAGCCTTGAGATAATGCTGCACCACGACGATGAACCGCTAACGTATGATCTGGTCTGGGATAGTGGCGGTTGGTGTAGTGCGACGCTGGAGAATGTCAGCTAAGCACAATCTCCAGCTCGCGCAGTTCGCGCCAGAAGCGTTCGGCCACGGGATTCATACGGGTATTCATCCGGTATGCATAGGCCTGAATCGGGATCACCAGTTCGTCCCGATTCAGAACGATAAGCTTCCCGCTGCGAATTTCTTGTTGGATGGCGTACTCCGGCAGCCAGGCAATCCCACAGCCGTCGAGGGCAATCTGCTTTAAAAGCTCGCTCATCGACGAGACAAAAAAGGTGCTGAAACTTAACTCACTGTGGCGCGTCAGGGTACGGTTAATCAATCGCCCCATGTAGGAGTTACGGCTGTAATTCAGTAACGGAAAGTGTGGCTGTGCGAGGTTAAAAAGTGCTTCTCCGTGTTCGTCACTGGCGCAGACGGGGAACAATTGAGATTCAAATAAGCGAATGTGGTCAAACGGCGCTTCCAGCAAATCTTCGTCATGAAAGGAAAAAATACAGTCGCTTTGCCCTTCACGCAGTTTATCGACCGCTTCATCAACATCAATGGCTTCAATCGCCCAGGTAAAGAGCGGCGGCATCTGGCTGATAATGGACGGTAAAAGACCGAGAGAAAGAGAGTGTGCAGCGGCTATCTTGATTTTACGTTGCGCGTAATCGCTGCCGCCACGCAGTTCTGCAAGGTTGCTCTCTAACTGTTGCAGCAGATGGCGTATCTGCGAATGGAAGATTTTCCCTTGTTCCGAAAGTTGCAGAGGTGTCACCTGGCGGTTAAACAATTCAACGCCAATTGCCTGTTCCAGCGCGCGGATGCGACGGCTAAATGCGGGTTGTGAGACGTTGCGACTGACTGCCGCCTGGGAAAAGTTGCGGC
Source organism: Escherichia coli (assembly GCF_036503815.1). GTDB lineage: Bacteria > Pseudomonadota > Gammaproteobacteria > Enterobacterales > Enterobacteriaceae > Escherichia > Escherichia coli_F. The sequence goes on along the minus strand of NZ_AP027764.1, from coordinate 4,308,698 downwards.
ATTTTTCCAGGGTCAGAAAATCATAAAGCCATTTTGTTTCAATATTATGCAAAACCGCACCACAGTCATCCATTACGTTTTACTCTGTCAGCCGCCCTTACGGGCATTCTACGTCCATTCGGGCGGCTGACAACCGTTTATGCCGTTTCAAACGTTCCTTTCACGCAGGCTTTGCCGTCTTTAACCATCAGTTTGCCGCGGGCGTATACCTGTTCAATGCGCAGTTCTGGCGTCATGACCAGCAAATCTGCGTCATTGCCTGGCAGAATTTCGCCTTTCCCGGTCAGGTTAAGGAAACCGGCCACGCTACTGGTGAGTGGGCGCAGGGCATCGCTGATGCTGAAATCGTAGTCTTTGACCAGCATCTGTACGGTTTCCAGCAACGTTTCAAATCCCGCAACGCCGATATGGGTTAAATTCCCTTCGTCGTCGAAGAACGGCTGACTACCGTTACCATCGGAGCTGAGGGTGACGCGTGTCAACGGAATACCGGCCTGAACGGCGCGGGCAATACCTTCGGCAGGGGCGACCGGTTCATCGATGCTGCTGGTGATGTCGATGGTACCGCCTTTGCGCGCAAACTCCAGCGCCTGCTCAAACAACGGTACGTTGCGGTTAACGTGGGTCGGCAGCAACTTATTGATGGGAACATCGCAGTTTTCCAGCAGGTCATAGATAGGCTGCAATGCCTTTTTGCTGTCGCCCATGTGGAACACAGTGACGCCAGGCTTACCGCCGAGCAAACCGCCAACGCGGGATTCCGCCGCCATATTGGCCAGGTGATAAACGTCCGGTGCGGCAGAGCGGTGATCAGAGATAGCGCATTTCACGCCAATCACGCGATCGATAATTGCCACGTCTTTTTCCACGGAACCTGTAATGGTGCGGGAAGGTACATGATAAGCGCCGGTCAGCATCCAGGCGCTGATGCCTTCCTCATTGAGCGCACGGGTCTTGGCGAGCAGGGATTCCGGGTGGCGAGAGACAGAGTCGGTGCCCAGCAGTCCAACCACTGACGTGACGCCCGCTTCTGTCAGACGACTTAACGCCACTTCCGGCGTACGCGTAGTGGGACCAGCTTCTCCGCCACCGCCAATCAAATGGACGTGTTGATCAATAAAACCTGGGCAGAGGATCTGCCCGCGGAGATCGACGACCATGCAGTCAGGTACGATGTCAGACGGGATATTGCTGGCAACGGCGATAATTTTGCCGTTAGCGACGAGGACATCGCAAATTCCCCGATCTTCCGGCGCATACAAATGCGCTCCCTGCAGCAGGGTAAAACCGGCTGCGGAATAATCAATCATGATAACTCCTTGTTAAACAATAAGCTGCATAACCCAGATCGACAGCAATGCGTTAATGACGCAGACCGTAATGATGTGCGGGTAATATTTGGCATTCACTTCGGCTGTCCCCAGGCAGCGACCGACATTTTGCACCGGGTTGCCCATTAAATACATTGCAGGCAGTAAAACAGTGACATCGTGGCCGGTTAATGCGCCGGCGGTTGCCAGACTGGCGGCAACACCGACTGCGCCGCCCATACTCATTAATGCGGCTAAAAGGACGGTTGCCGCTTCACCTGGCAATCCCCACAGCGCCATTACGGGTTCACAGATATGCCCCACCCAGTCGAGCAGGCCAGTAATTTTCAGTGCCTGAATGATGACAAATGCCATCACCACGTTGGGCAGCAGGTTGGTGGTGGCGATAGTAAAGCCACGGCGCGCGCCATCAATAAACATATCCATGACGTTTTTGCGGACCTGAGTTGTCATGCTTGCGCTCCTTGCGTTGGGTTGCGACGTTCTTCAAAGTTAAGCCAGACGCGCAAAATATTGGCACCGACAAATTTAAATACCAGGATGACGGCTAAAGGTACGATTACGGACGTCCCCAGAAAGGCAAACACCGCGACGCCGGAAGAGAAGTAGTTGGTGATGATGGCGCTACCGCTGGTTTGATATGCGGCGAAAATCACTTTATCGCGTTCGGTAATTTCACCTTCCTGCGCCAGCTCTTTGGTCATACCGGCGGCGGCATCAGTGTTTTGCAAGTTAGCGATCAGCGCCAGCGAGCAGATTCCTGGAATGCCCAACAATGGTTTTAGCACAGGTGTCATTAACTGCTGCGCGGCGCGTAATCCACCAAGACCATCGGTAATTGAAATAATCCCCAGAGAGAGAATGACTGACGGTGCCAGCTCCAGCGCAAAGAGAAAGCCATCTTTAGCCCCCGCGCCACCCGCTCCGCGAAATGAGGTGGTGGCTCCGTTCGCACCAGGCAGTTGCCCAAACGATCCGTTCAGAACGGAAAAATCAAAAACGCGCCACCAACTGTCTGTCCCGGAAAAAACACCGGAAAAAAAGATTATGGTGAGAAAAAAAGCCAGATACCCTTTAATGCCCACTTTTTCTGTCGCCAGCTCCCCGGCTACAGCATCCCCTTGTTGTGTCATAACAATCCCCATTGTTTTTTTGTGTTTGTGTGTTGCTTGAGCCAGGAAAATTCCTGGAGCTGAAAAACCTTATCAGCCATGTGGGTATGGGGAAAATGCAAGTATGTTTCTGGCTATGCGTTTTTTGCATAGCGGAAAAATTACGCTGTTTGAACAAGATGCTGCGAAGGATTTCGTTGCAGAAAATTCATAAATCCAGTGACAATGACGTGAGTAAATAAAAACGGAAAATCCAGGGACGAAAATGCGATGGCAAAGTACAACGAAAAAGAGCTGGCGGATACGAGCAAGTTTTTAAGTTTTGTTCTCCGACATAAACCGGAGGCGATTGGTATCGTACTTGACCGTGAAGGATGGGCGGATATTGATAAGCTCATACTTTGTGCACAAAAAGCAGGTAAGCGGTTAACCCGTGCATTACTGGATACCGTTGTCGCCACCAGCGATAAAAAGCGTTTTAGTTATTCCAGTGATAGTAGGTGCATTCGCGCGGTTCAGGGGCATTCGACTTCGCAGGTCGCCATTGCCTTTGCCGAAAAAACACCGCCACAATTTCTCTACCACGGTACAGCAAGCCGCTTTCTTGACGAGATAAAAAAACAAGGGCTGATTCCAGGAGAGCGTCATTACGTGCATCTCTCTGCTGATAAAGCAACGGCACGCAAAGTGGGAGCAAGACACGGATCGCCGGTTATTTTAACCGTCAAAGCACAGGAAATGGCGAAACGAGGCATCCCTTTCTGGCAAGCGGAAAACGGGGTCTGGCTGACATCAACGGTTGCTGTTGAGTTTCTTGAGTGCCCGAAGAAAAGAGCTGATTAATGTTTGCTCGTGCCAGATGCGGCATAAACGCCTTGCGCTCCCTACAAAAGCATAAAAATTCAATATATTAGAGAGATAGTGTAAGCCTGATAAGCGTAGCGCATCAGGCAATTTGGCTTTTGTCATGAGTCTGAAAGGATACCCTCGCAAAAGGGTATCCTTTAATAACTACTTCAGAAATTAAAGTGATTTACGGCAGGCAGTTAGTTGAGCGCTGGAATCTGCGTCGCTTCCAATCCTGCCCGTCAGCATCTGCACATAGACGTGACTATTGTAATCATCCTGTTGATTGGTCCAGTAAGCACCCGCGGTAAATTGCGAATCACTGGAAAACTCCCCAACGTTCCCCCACTCACCATATAGCGATCCCAACGTGCGTTTGTTTTCGCCAGACGTTAAATGTGCGACGCCAGGAAGATTATATCCATCACTTTTCGCGTTGCAGAACGCATTGGCAGTTAGCCAGATATTGGTTTGATTCCCATGATTCACCCACCAGCCTTTCAGCTTAATTAATGTCTGGTAGGTTGTACCTCCTTGTCTGGGAACAGCGCTTATTACGACTGAAGTTTGGTCGCCGGTATTTGTGAAAGAAACTTTACCTGAAGCATCGACAGACACCCAACTCTGTGAACTTGTGAACATATAATCACTAACGGTTTTACCCGCTTCAAAGTTGTCATCATTAAGTGTGTAGTACGCCCCTATAAAACCTTCACTGGGGAATGTAGCCGTTGTGAAGGTATGGTTGTTGACTGTTACATGACCGTGCATGTCTTTTATTGAGCGGACAAGATCCAGTGATATGCTTAAGTTTGCTTGATGAACACCGTTCAGCATAGGAATGAGAGTCGCTCTGCCCTCTACGCCGCCAGTGACAGTGACGGTGTACTCGCCATAATTTCTTTGGCTGTAATCAATATTGCTCAACTTCAGGAGGTTCACGTAGGCACCTGACTGGACAAATTCCAGATGATCAGACGTCACTATCGGGTTACCGTACTTGTCTTGCAATATTAACGTAAGTGTCGCGCTCTCCTGGAAGTCAGCCATAAAAGAGCTAACGCTAGATTTCAATGTTGATTTACTTTCATCTGCCGTACCAGGAATCAATGTAATGGCTGCGGATTTGTGGACTGTGCCAGGGACCTGAACATTGACAATTAGAGCTTCTGCCAATGTACTGGTTATTGTCGCCGTGACTTGCCCGGACTGATCGGTACGCGTAGTTGGATTATTAATCACCGGGCTGCCTTTGGTGTCTAAGCTGTAACTAACGTCGACACCTTCAACCGGGAATCCATAATCATCTTCTACTCGTGAAGTGATGGTGCTGCTATCAACCCCGTCGGCGATTATGGTGTCAGGAGAAGCCACGACACTCACAACATGTGCCGTTTTAGCATCAGCCTTAACCGCAACCGTCACCTGGCTCTGAACGGGAACGTCTTTGCCCATTGTGGCCGTAACGGTATATACATTGACTTTGTCACTGGTCAGCGTCACTTTGGCCTGACCTGACTGATCAGTCAGGATTTCCCCTGTATTGCTTAGCGTTGCCCCATCAGGTGTTACGCTAAAGGTGATAATTTGCCCCGGCATCAATTCACCCTGAATATTTCTTGCCGTTGCGGTCAGTGTAATACCTTCACTGTTATGGACCGTGGTTTCTGGCTTCGATGATGTTAACTCGAGTTTGCCCTTTGCCACACTCACGTCAACTTTACGACTACTGTTATTGTCCAGCGTTGCTGTCACCTGATAGACCCCAGGCTGGGTGCTGATAAGGTTAACGTACGCATAGCCGTTATTATCGGTATAAGCCGTATCGTCTATCGTAATGTTAGCGGTTGGCAGCGCACTTAATCTGACGCGTTGACCGGCTATGACGTTATTAAACGCATCCTGTACGTGTATTCGTAGCGTGATGTTTTCGCCAACCATTATCGTTTTTTCGGCTCCGGTTATACTTATTATCTTCGCCGAACTTTCATCCGGGAGCACTGATAAACTAAACGTTTTATTATCGGATGATTGCGCTTTCCGGCTCACCACTACGTTATGTTGTCCGGCAATATTGCTGGTCATTATTACCGTCGCTTGACCCTGCGTATTGGTGGTGACTTCTGTTCCGCTTAGTGTGACATCGTTACTCTGGAAAGTGACCTGTTGGTCTTTAAGCGGATTTTGGTAAGCGTCCAGGATCGTTGCTGTCAGGGTACTCCCCGTACTGTTGCCAGCAACTATGGTATTTAATGAGGCAGTCAGCGGCTGGAGCTGCGCGCTGCTTGTATCCCCAATAAAATAGACTAGCTGATTAGCACTGGTATTATTTCTGCTCAGTGTCGCCGTCACTGTAAACTCACCCGCTTTTGTGCCTCGCAATGTGACCACGGCATTGCCGTTTGAATCGGTGCGAGCGGTGTCACTACTTAGCGTGAAGTTCCCTGTCATAGATGCTGGCAAGGTAAATTTCACATCCTCATCCGGTAGTGAGTGTCCATAAACATCTTTCACACTGGCAGTCAGGGTAACGGTATCTGTATTGTTAGCAATCGTACTGCCCGATCCGGCATTCAAAATAATTACCGATTGTTCCCTGTTTGGGACCACGGTAACCGTAACCGACTGGTGAATATTTTTATCCGCCTCAAGCGAGGCATCGACGGTATAGTTACCTGCTTTTGAACTGGTCAGGTGCACCCGCGCAATCCCGGACTGGTCAGTTGTGGCGGTCGTGTTGTCCAGTTGCGAGTCAGTTGGTGCCACAAAATTCACTTTCATATCTTTTAACGGGTTGTTATGAAAGTCTGTGACGGTGGCGGTCAGGGTACTACCCTGGCTATTACCAGCACTAATGGTATCTGGCGCGGCAACCAGTTGTTTGAGTTTTGGCGTATTCGAATCGCTAACAAATTTCGCAGTTACCCGTTGAGTGGAACCATTTGGCAGCGTAGCGCTAATCGTATTTTCTTCCGCAACCTGACTTATCATGTTGATTGTGGCAACACCATGTGCATCAGTATTTTGCTGCGTCGGTTCTACAAATTCCGCGCTTCCTTTCTCATTCTTAAAGGTGACCTGATGATTTCTCAGGGGATTATCACTCTCATCAGTGACGTTAATAGTGATGGTATTAAACGTCTTTTTATCGGCGTAAACGTCATTATTCGTTGCGGATAATGTGGCGACGTGAGCCTTATTCTGGTTTGCTTCGATATTATAAATATGCGATTGCAGAGGAGTATTCCAGTTGTGAAGGCTAAGTTGTGCCCTCAGGGCTGCTCCTTGCTTATGGGCCGGATAATTCGCTGCATAAACGCCCGGATGCTCTTCGTGCCAGACAACCGTGGCGCCAGGTTTGCTGTTCTCGACAGTGACGGCTTTTACCAACGCGTCTTCTTGATATTCAACCGGTTTATTTTTGTCGTCTTTCAGTTCTACCCTGACTTTGATGTCGTCTCCGGCATAATACAATATGTTATCTATGGATATTGAAGAATGGTCGCGGGATGAGACAACAGGGACGATATTAACGACGATGGATTCTTTTACCGCACTCTCACCGTTAAGTTGCGGTGTCAGTGTTACTGAACCTGAAGTCGTTCCTGCAGTCAGCATCTGTGTGTAGCTACCATCCCCGTTATCTGTCCAGTCAGACAGAGTGATATCCTGAACACCTTCACTGCGGGTTTGCAGTGCCAGCCCCGGAACTGGGGTACCGTCGGAATCGTGCGCAGTCACAGTCAATGTGGTAGTCGATTTTTTATCTGCTGCCAGGGTTAGCGGATTAACGGATAACAGAGAATCTTTCTGGCTTAATGCCGGAGCCTGGATGACGACCATGCTTTGCTCACGATGTGACAGATTACCTTTTACATCCTCAGCGGTAACGTCTATCGGCCACGTATTATCGGTTTCCGGGGTGTTAGTGAAGCGGTAACCAGGCAGCGTGACCGTGATATCTTTTCCGGAAGTGCTGACTTTTCCTCCAGCAGATTCCAGCGCAGCAGCGTCGATTTTATAGCCTTTCAGGGCATATTTGGTCTGTAGCGAGGAAACCAGCGATTTTATTTCTCCCGATTTCCCTTTCACTGGGTCCAGCAGACTCAGGCGGATAAGCTCTTTCTTGCGGTATTCCAGAACGATGTTGTTGTTGCGATCAATCAGGTCATAACGACTACCGGCCAGACTGCGCCGTCCGGCCACTTCGTCCGGGTTAAGCTGTTTCTGCATTGAGCTGCTGGGTTGCCAGGTCAGATCAACGGCAAACCGTGTGTCATTTTCACCTTGTTTCCCCTGACGCTGTTCTGCACTGAGAGTCAGAAGCGGGAAGGGGGTATAGTTGAGGCCTGCGGTAATAGCATGGGGATTACTTTGACGATCATTCTTGTCAAACAGCGCCACTTCATCGCCATAGTATTGTTCAAAGACCAGTTTTCCACCCAGATGCGGCCAGGCAGGTAACCAGCCTTCTGCGCGTAAATCCCAGCCGTTAGCCGGGCGGGCTTCGTAGTCATTATCCAATTCTGGTGCGCTACGCCAGCCGGTCAGGCCGATATAAGCATTGCTGCTCAACTTCAGATAGTCACGCCAGTATTCTGCGCCAAGTCCCGCGCGGGAGTGATAGCGGCTCAGGTCGTGATCAAAAAACAGGTTGATGCCTGACATCCAACTGGGGGTGAAGTAACGCCAGCCTAAACCAGTGTTGATCTGGGTGCGATCGTCCGTTCGGTGAAGAGTATGCTGGCTGAAGAGCAGATAATCGGGTGTGTCATACCATGGATGCAGGAAGTCGAATTCCGAATTTTTCAGGCTAAAATCTTCATCCACGCCCAGAGAGATTTTCGCGGTGCCAAAGTTATTTAACCAATCAGTCATCGTGCCAGAGGCTTCTGAAGACGCCCAACCACGCGCCATGCTGCTCGCCTGCTCACTATTCATATCTTGTGAAAGCAGAGTGCCAACTCGCTGTGAAGTGCTGGCTATTTGATTCTCCAGAGTGTTTTCGGCATTCGCCGGTGATACGGCATTTTGTAGCTCATGACTTCTCTGCGAGGTTGTTGCCGGAACATCCAGTTCTTCACCCTGACGCACGTTATCAAAGCCGCGGGCAAAAGTACGAAACTGATTAAGACGACGAAGCTCTTCCAGTGAAATACCAAACCGGTCAGCAACACTTTGCGCTGATTCCAGCGCGCCAAGCGTGTAAGGTACGGTTTTATTTTCTGTAAGAGGGGGAGGAGATGAAACTGTCATCTGGGGTTTAGCGTGTACCACATTTTGTGCCGTCGCGATGACGGGGAAAAAAATTTGTGTGAATAAACAAACTCCGGCGGCCAGGCGGCGTATTTTGTCACCCAGACCGCATAAAGAGTTTTGATCATTATTTTTTATTTGCTGCGCATTTGTCGAAGCCATAGTGACCTTCCGTGAAAAAACAGAATTAAACGTGTTTTTTCTAGCACGGAGGTATAAAACGATCCTGACTATAATATGACCAGAAATAATGAATTAGCCGTAAATTTGCTAAACCATGAATAATAGTGGCGGTGGCTGAGCACCTCCAAAGAACAAGGGTGTTTTAGTTATTTTACGTGCTGTACTGAAAAGTTAAATTCATTAAATCAACTAAGAGTAATTCGTATGTATTTTGAATATTTGCATCCCGCAGATTAACGCTGCGATAAATAGCGCAGCTGCGCCGCAGAGCGTGGCACTGGCGAGCGCCGACGTTCCGTTGCCGAGCATGCTGGTCAGCACCGGGCCAAGAATTTGCCCGATACCATAAATAAGTGTCACAAAGCCCAAAAGATTAAGATTTCCCGGCACGCTAAGCTGGCGGGCGATGGTCATCACCAACGAGGTAGTACCCATAAAGGTGCCGCCAAAACCAATACTGCTGATGATGAGTAATAAAGGAGAGCTACTGGCGAGGGTTAACAGTACGCAGACAGCCTGCACCAGCAAATTCGCGGTCAGGCAAGGTAATGCTCCCCACCGTTTGGCTGCCCATAGCCAGCCAAAGCAACCTGGGACAATCGACAAGCCAACCAGTGTCCAGAGGTGAGCCGTCAGCACAGGCTGGCCCGCGTCTTTCGCCATGAGCGGCAGGTAGGTGGCGACGATGATATAACCAAAACCCGCCAGACCATACAGAATCGCCAGTAACCACCAGCTCATGGGTTGTCGGGAAATTTTTGCCAATGGTGCTGGTGCGATAATATGTTTCTTCGACGGAATGAGCAGCGCCAGAACAAGCAATATTATGGCAGAAAGTGCCCCGGCACCTTGCCACAACGTTTGTGAAGAGAGGGCAAAATGCAGGCCTGCCAGCACATATTCATTGCCCAGAGCGATGCCGACGCCAACGCCAGAAAATAGCGCCGCAAGAACAAAGGGATGGCGGGTGTGTTGCATGATAAGCGTCGAGCCGAAAATCAACATCCCGGCGCTGGCGACCCCTGCCAGAAAGCGAATGATGAAAACCAGAAGAAACGGCGGCAACCACGCCATCGCGAGGATTAATAATCCGGTTGCGAGGGCGGAAGTTAACAGGAATGGGCGCAGGCGTGAGGGCAAATGAAACGCGCCGAATGAAAACAGCAGGCTCCCCGCCAGATACCCGGCATAGTTACCACTGGCGATCCACGAGAGTTCGCTAAAGGAAAACTCGCCTTCCGCCAGCATGACTGGCAGCATCGGCGTATAGAGAAAGCGGCCTAAACCCATACCTAGGGTCAGAACCAGCATCCCGAATAACGCGGTGCTGAAAGAAAAACGTTCTACGGGATGCGATGTCGAATTCATGTTCTGCCTGATTTGTATTAATTGAGTTAACAATTTAATAACAAAAAAAGCGAGCCTGCCAGACTGTTATTGTGATTTTGTCGACGTAAAGCGATAAAAAAGATTGGGTTCGCCAACGATATAGATGTTGCCACTGGCATCCATCGCTATCCCTTCCGCCTGCTTGATATTGTGTGAAAGGCCATACCTGCCTTTGGTTAACGACATTTCGCCGATCACGTCACCTGTCACGGTCACTTCCTGCAGGGCGCGTGACTCATGTGACAACACCAGCAACGTATTTTTTTGTGGGTTAAATTCCGCGCCAGAAACATCATCCAAAGTAAACTGACGCTGCAACGCTTTATCTTTGCTGATATGCAACTCATCGCTACGCAATAGCCCGGTAACTTTGTAGACCTCTATCGGATTTTTCTCTTTAAAAAACCAGAAGGTATGGTCCTGAGAGGAATAAGCCAGCCCTTCAAAGCCACAGTTGGTTGGCATTTCCTGCAATGGGATTTTAATTTTTTTGAGGATGCTCACTTCCGAATCAGCGTTAAGTGAAATCACATAAATGGCATAATCACGTTCATCACTGATGACAAATTTATTATCACCAATGTATTCAATCGTCTCGAGATCCTTAACGAAATCGAGCGGAATGGTGCGGATCAGATCGCCCTCGGTCGTCATTTCAACGATGGTTGCAGGTTTGTTGATAGTGCTAAACAAGGTATTGCTCTGCGCAGACCAGGTCAGTGAGGAGATATTTTTACTTACTCCTGTAATCTCTTTACCATCGATAGTGGCCTGATAATTCTGAAACCCTGCGACATGCTGGCTTTTACGGACGCAGGATTGCACAAAAAACAGGCTTACCGCCACGATGGCGCAAAGAAAAACGATTAAGGTGATGCGCTTTTTCAACTTGTTGCTCCTTATTATTGCTTTTTTTCTCATCGAATTCAGTGCGATAGGTAAGGAGTATACGGATGAAGCTTAAAGAATTCTTAACGCGGGGCGATGAAATAGTAAACGCCGCAGGGGAGTTGCGGCGTTTGTCTTTGGATGGCGGAACATTTTCAGCTTACATCGACTGATAAATGCGCCTCATCCATGAATGATAGATGAGGCGGTTAACAATTTATATCCTCTGCCATACTCACTCTGTTTGGGTGATTATTGAACTATTCGTCAACTATATACGTTGGCTGATAAGACGTTAAACCCGGAATGGAAAAACTGCTATTCACTTCTTTCTTTAAACGGGCTTGATTAAAACTGTTACTGTCCTGTTGCTCGGTACTGTTCTTGTCTTGTTTATCGGTACTGTCATTGGCTTTTTTATCGATATTATCATTGTAAAGATATGCACTCTTAAGAGAAACATTATTCACTTTGGCATTGAAAAAACAGGCATTTTTAAAAATCGTATCTATAAATATCGTATTGAACAACCATGCATAGTTAAATAGAATATTAGAACCTTCTGTACCAGTGAAATTAGTATTGTTAAATTTTGCAGCCGAAAAGTTTGTATTAAACAGTTTGCATTTTGTTAAATTAGCGTTTGTAAAATTGGTAAATATGCAGACAGTACCAGTAAGATCATATTCTGAAAGATCTTTATCCGATAGATCGGAATAATTTAGTATTGCTCCAGTAAGAATTACTTTAGGTGTACCAGGTATTCGAGGTGTTGCAGGTATTTTAGGTGCTCCAGGTATTTCAGGTATTTTAGAAGTATCAGATGTTGCAGATGTTGCAGATGTTGCAGATGTTGCAGATGTTTCATATAGAATGACTGATGTGAAATCTATGTGTTCAAGATAAGCCTTACTAAGGTCACTTCCAGTAAAATTAACGCCAGTGAGAACTTTTCCGCTGAAGTTACAGTTTCGTAGATTTGCGTTTTTGAAATTTACATAAGTCAAGTGGCGAACTTTACGAAAATCATTATTTTCTAATGTGGCATTTTCGAATTTTGCATTACGCAGATCACAATCTGTAAAATCCACGCCTTCACAGATCGTACCGGAGAAATCCGCTTTTCTAAGAATGCTGCCATTAAAATTGACATTCCTTAGAGCCATTTTAGACAAGTCTATGCCGGTTAAATCCATTCCCGCTAAATTCAACCCTTTGATACACCGTTGACCCGATTCATCTTTAGGAATAGCAGTGCTAATAGTATTGATAACAACATCACCTATCTTGAAGGTCATTGTAATTCCTGCATCAGAGACAGAGAGTTTTCGCGTAAGACGTTCACTCTTATCTCCAGTGATACTCTTCTGAGCAACGTAAAAGCGCTCGCATGTATGACAAAATCTTTTCCAGCTCTCATTTGGTGTCAGATTATTGTCCGGGAGGAAGTTAGCAATGCTATAAAGATCGTTCAGAACGCTATTTCTTATTTCAGGAGAGGCGCACTCTATAATTTCAGAGGTGGATATTGTATTTTTTATTTTATCTCTATTATCCGTGAGATTTCGTGATCCTGCTATATTTGGCTGCTGGTGGTTTTCTCTATAGTATTGCAGCACATTTTCCCATTGTAAGTTTGTCAACGAGATAGTTTCAGTCTCGTTATTATTATCCCGTATGGTTAATTGACTTTCTACTGGGTCAAAAGAAATCATGAAGTTATTCAGATGTCGATATTGATGAGTAGCATCTAATTTCACTTCAAATGAATTTGAACTTTTGCAGGCATGTTTTAAAAACTTATCATAGGGAAGGTATTGATCTTTATCTGCATGTTGTGGGTCATTGTGCAAAACAGAGCAAATACTCTCTTTCAAATTGTTCTTGTCAATATAGATTGGTAGTTGCGCTTTTTGTTCCATTATTTTAATAAACTGCTGCAGTTGCTCGGTTTTAACATTGCAACTATGACTTATATCTTTGTGGTAAACAGTTAATACACTTTCATTATCATCTTGTCGATTAAATATTATTTTTAGATCGTTAATTTCAAACTCATTTAAACCATTTCTTTTGGTTTTGGCGATGATTTGTTCTGTTGTTGATGAATATCGATTTAAGGTTAATTCGAGATTGTCGGGATTAGAGATAAGGTGAATAAAAACATTCAGTACACGCTTAATAAAACCATCATTCAAATGATTTATATCATAATTAATTTGTTTTTGTATGGTTTCAATTTCCGTGTTAATGTCAAATGGTTGGTTGCTTTTTTTATGGCAAGGTTTTAGTCCCGAATACATGTCGAGTGTTGGAAGAATATCGCCGTATATGTTAAATGTGGAGCCCATATTTTTATCCTTGAATTGTGAAATGTTCTTCTAAATCTAAAATAATCATGGGGGGTAAAGATAAGCTTCACACTGAAACTTATTTTTATCATTACCACACCCGGTAATCATTTTATTTCTCTATGCATAATTATGTTTTAAGTATAATACAATGTATATTGTATTTTAGACGCGCAATAGCAAGGTGCTATCAAAAATCGCTCATTTTGTGGATGGGAAATATTTCACAGCAGGCGAGATATTTAATACAACTTCCTTCATGCAGGATTATGTGCAGCCAAATATCCGGGCGTTATATTTAAAGATCTTATTGCCTGGTTGACGCTTCTGAATCGTAATGCCCCACGCACTGCCATTCGCTGTTCTGCTGGCAATATATCGCTTCGGTCTGCCCAGGGATCACCCATTGTATTTCCTCGCCGGGGGGACAGATCAGCCAAATGCATAACCCGCATCCGCCGCGTAAATCGCGGGGAATATCGCTGACGCGAAAGGTCATACCCGCTGCCTGTAACGCCTTACGCGTTTGTACAACGCCGACCGTTGAGTGAAATAAAAACAGATACTCTTTCATGTGCGTTTTCTCACTCGTTGACCAATTACCGCTGCGCCAATTGCGCCAGCAAATTGCGCATCAGGATGGGTATTTACCGGCATTCCCAGGTGAGTTTCCAACATCCGGGCAAACGTCTGGCAATGGCTAACGCCGCCAGTAAACAGAATCGGCGCTTCACAGGAGAGACGAGCAATGAAATTGGCACTCCGCCGCGCCATCGCGTTAATCACTCCGGCGAGAATCGCTTCTGGCGCGACGCCCGCTGAGCGCAGGCTGATCACTTCCGATTCGGCAAACACTGTGCACATACTCGTGATGGCGTGCGGCGTGACATTTTCGGTAATTCTGTCGAGTTGCTCGACGCTGGTGCCAAGCGTGCGCGAGATCACCTCCAGGAAACGCCCGGTGCCCGCCGCGCATTTGTCATTCATCAGGAAATCGCACAGGTTACCGTCGTCATCAAGCTGAATCACTTTGCTGTCCTGACCACCGATGTCGATTACCCCGCGCGTTGCTGGCGCAAGAAACCGTGCGCCCAGCCCGTGACAGGAGATTTCCGTCACCTGTTTATCGGCAAAATCCACCAGTTGTCGCCCGTAACCAGTCAGCGTCAGAAACGGCACTATCTCTAACCCTTCGCGCAGAGTTTCCCAGGCTTCAGTAATTGCTGTTGCCGGGCGAAAAGGTGTTGGAACGAGGAAACGGCGCGTAATCACGCCGTCTGTCAGTAAGATCCCTTTGGTGGCGGTTGAGCCGGAATCAATGCCAATCGAATATGCCACTGCCACTCCTTACAGCATCTCAATAAAGGCCGCGACACGGGTGCTGAGCTGCCCGACATCTGAGGTGGAGTAGTCTGTTTCAATAGCGATATAAGGAATGTTGTGCTGCTGACGCACATGACGTTTAATCGCCAGCGATTCCACCGCGTAGGTATGGCACGCCTGCAAAATCACATCAACTACGCCATCGACCTGATATTCTTCAACCATCTGGCTGAGCATTTGCAGGCGCTGATCGTTCGGCGAAACACAGGAGCAGCCAATCGCCAGATATTTATCCGCCAGCGCGTCGTAGACATCGCCCGTTTCTGCCACGCATTGCTCGGTCGCTTTCGCCCCGGTGCAGTTTTCATAACCGACAACCCAGCCGCCATTCTCTTCAATCGCGCGCACCACTTTCTCTGCTGCGCCGCCAATTGGGCAGCCGGTGATTAAAATGCGTGGACGCGGGTCCAGTCGCTGGCCTTCTTCCCACTGCTGACGAACGCGGGCGGTCATTGCATCCAGTTCGTCAACCAACGCCTCTTTATCGAACCGGAAGGTTGCGCCGTAGACCACTTTCAGAATGTCGCTGCCGCTAAGCGCGGGAGGATTTAACTGCCCAAGATGATAAAAATTGGCCAGTGCGCGACGTTCGCGGTTTTTCAGCGCAATGGCATCGCGCAGAGCATCTTCGCTAATCTCGTGTCCAAAACGTTCCTCTACCGCTTTTTGTAAGCGCAGCATTTCTGCTTTCCATAATGCACGCGAGGCATCGTCCTTAACGCTGTTGGGCAATTGCATCACATGCACGGGCTTAAACTCCGCCATGTATTCATACATTTTCTTTTTGCCGTCGCAGGTGGTTTCACCGACCACCAGATCAGAAAAGTAGAAATAGGGGCATTTATCGGTTTTGCCGAAGCCATAGCTGCTTTTAATCAGCGGGCAGAGATTGCGCGGCAGATCTTTCTCGGCTTCTTCAATGGTTTCATCAGAGGTGGAACAGAGTGAAACTACAACCGCACCGGCTGCCATTGGGATCTCTTGCGGCATAAAAGTACAGTAGGTGCCAACCAGCGGAATGCCGCGCTCCTTGAGATCCATGACGGTGAGAAAGCCTTTCTGGCGAGCTTCAGAGAACTGATCGAAAATAGCGGGTAGATCGGTGACAAGTGACATGATTTTCCTTCCCCGTACCACGGGAGATAATGAAAAGAGGCCACATTATTACCATTCTTTTAGTGTGGTTTATTTGATCTCTCTCGCGGTTAGCCACTTAGTTTTTCATGGATTTCTAAAAATTGCCGAGGGGGAACAAGGCCGGGAGCTGCGACAGCAAATACAAAATTAGCCCAATACAACCGCCAACTAGCGTACCGTTGACACGGATAAACTGCAGATCTTTGCCAATATTTAACTCGATTTGCCGCGACATATCCCGCGCATCCCAGCTTTTTACCGTATCGCTGATATGGCGCGTCAGGAATGCGGAAAACTCAGGCGCGACACGGTGCGCGGCTTGTTCCAGATGACTATTTAACGACGCCCGCAAGGCATCATCGGCAATTAACGTTTCGCCAAACCATTGACCCGCTCGTGCGATACGTTCTTTCACACGAGAATCTTCACTGTTGATATCCGCTTTCAGCCATTCCCGTAAATCCCCCCACAATTCACTTAGATAGCGGTTAAAAGCTTCATCTTCTTTCAGATAGCTTTTTACGGCATCGGCTCGCGCTGCCATTTCCGGATCGTTTTTCAGCTTGTCGATCAGGGCGAAGGTGGCGCGATCAAACGCATGGCGGATCTGATGCGCACGATCGCGACTAATATCATCAAGCAAAGAATTCACCGCGTCAGAAACTAACTCCGCGCTATGTTCGCCCAGCCATTCTGTGGGGAGAATTTTGGCTTTCAGTGGATGCTCGCTCTCCAGCCAGCGAACAATTTGCTGGGCGATAAACTTGCGCGATTTATCGCGCTGAAGCAGGGCGATCAACTGTGCGATCAGCGTATCCAGCAGCACCTGATGGCGATCGTTTTTAGTCATGCTTTCCAGCATCAGTGCACTGGTGCCAGAAAGATCGACCTTATCAATCGCCCGATGGACTGCGCGCTTAAGCAGGCGCTGAATGCGCGCATCATCGGTCAGTTCAAGAAAACCGCTCATGATCTGCAACAGATGCTGACCAACGCGGCGGGCGTTTTCCGGCTGACTAAACCAGTTGCCAATCAACAACGCCGGTTCGTGACGTCGAATCAATGCCACCAGCGACTGGGTATCGAGAAATTTTTCCTGCACGAACTGGCCGAGATTTTCACCAATCCTGTCTTTATTACGCGGGATAATCGCCGTATGACGAGAAATAATCGGAATCGGCACGCGGCGAAATAGCGCCACCACCGCAAACCAGTCAGCCAGCGCGCCGACCATCGCCGCTTCAGCAATCGCCTTCACGCCGCTCACCCAAAAATTGGGCGGCAAAAACAGCGTAACGACAAAGGTAGCAGCGGCGATAAGCAGTAAAGAGAGCGCCAACCTTTTGGCGCGTCTGAGTTCGATGAGTTTATTCATAACGTTAAGAATAGAGCCTGACGGCAGGATCGCGCAAAAATCACTGCTCCTCCACTAGCTCGGCTGCCTGATGCTGGCGCACGCGATTGAGCAATCCCGCCAGGGTGAAAACGACGATAACGCCCGCCACAACGGCTAACAGATGAAACGGCAAGCGACCGCCGTTAAACCATAGCCAGCGGCCGATTTCGACCGAGACCGACATCACCATCAGGATCACCATATTTAGCGATGCGGAGACGGTCCCTTTCGGTAAGTTATTGGAAAACAGCGTAAAGCGGAATAAGGTCGGAAAAATCAAACCAATCCCGAAAGCATACAGACTGGTGCCCAGCACCGACCACAGCCAGACATGCGGCGACAGCAGATTGCCGACAATCAACAGAGCGAGGCCGACCAGTTGAATAGGTACGGCACGCCAGATAAACCGCGGTTCGGTCGGATCTTTAACAAAACGCGCCACGATGGCATTCGCGACAATCACCGCGCCGAACACCGGAACTTGTGTCCAGGCGAACTGCGAAGTTGTTAAGCCGCCTGCATCGATAAGGATCACCGGCGAGACAGCCACCCAGCTCATCATCGGGATATAGCTTAAAGAGATGGTTGCTGCGCCAAAGAGGAACAGCCGATTGCAAAAGACATTACGAAAATCGCGCAAGACGCTTTTGGCGCTAAACGGAACCGCGCCGCGCTTCACCGTCTCTGGCATCGCCAACAGTAAGCCAACAAATGAGATAAAACCCATAACCGCAATGATGGCAAAAAGGACTTTCCAGTGCATAAAGTGCATCAGAGCTGCGCCGGAAAGCGGGCCGATAATCGGCGCAATCAGTACGATGGAGGTGATAATCGCCATCAACTTGATCCCTTTTGTCTGTCCGAACGCCTCCTGCACCGTGACATAACCAACGGTGGCAATAAAACAGATACTGGTGCCCTGAATTGCACGCGCGATAAGAAACTGTGTCATAGACGTTGTGAACATTGTCGCGGCGCAGGCAAGGGTAAAAATTAGCGCCCCGGTAATCAGCACCGGCCTGCGGCCAATTCTGTCGGAGAGCGGCCCCAGCAGCCACTGTAACGCCATACCGCCAGCGAGATAGAGACTGACGGCAGCCGGGGCCAGACTGACATCGGCGTTAAAATCACGGACCACATTAATGATCCCAGGCTGGATCAGATCCGTCGACAGATACGCGGCAAAGTCATACAAAATCAACGCCATCGGGAAAAACAGCGTGGCGGCATGGCGGGCAAAAAAACGTGGCATAACAAACAACTCCTTGTCCGGAGAACCTCAACGGGGAAAACGAAATTCAATACCATCGGTAATGACGAAAGGCAGGTGAGAAGGGCAACGAGACTGCAAATGTACTGAATTTCATGTAATCAACCACACTGCCTGTGAACACACAGACAGAGAAATACTTTCTGACTTCGGGTCAGAATGTATAACGATTACAAATAGTCATCAGCACATTACACCTCTTTAATTGATGGGTTGCATAGAAAATATACACCTTAAGTGTAATTAAAATTTGCGGTTAATCAAAAGAGCGCGGTGGAAAGGGGAATATCTGCCGGGTACAGGACATGTAAAAACACGAGCCTGTTTCCGGAAAAATGTATCGTTTGCAGAAGAATAAAAATAGCCTGGAAAGCGCCTCGGGGAATGGGAAATTGCCGGGTGAGAGTGGTTTTGTTAGTCGCTAAAGTCAGGCCATCTTTTTCAACAGGTGATGGATCGCCATGACAAACTTCACGACCAGCACGCCGCATGATGCATTATTTAAATCTTTTCTCACGCACCCTGACACTGCGCGGGATTTTATGGAGATTCACTTACCTAAAGATTTACGTGAACTGTGCGATCTCGACACCTTAAAACTGGAATCCGCCAGCTTTGTCGATGAAAAATTGCGGGCGCTACACTCCGATATTTTATGGTCGGTAAAGACCCGTAAAGGAGATGGCTATATCTATGTGGTGATTGAACATCAGAGCCGTGAGGATATTCACATGGCTTTTCGGCTGATGCGCTATTCCATGGCGGTGATGCAGCGCCATATAGAGCATGATAAACGCCGACCGCTACCGCTGGTCATTCCGATGCTGTTTTATCACGGTAGCCGTAGTCCTTATCCCTGGTCTTTGTGCTGGCTGGACGAATTTGCCGACCCGACTACCGCACGGAAGCTTTATAACGCCGCGTTCCCGCTGGTGGATATCACTATCGTGCCGGATGACGAGATTGTGCAGCATCGCAGAGTCGCCCTGTTGGAGTTGATCCAAAAGCATATTCGCCAGCGCGATCTAATGGGGCTTATTGATCAACTGGCAGTATTACTGGTTACAGGGTGTGCTAATGACAGCCAGATAACTGCGCTGTTAAATTACATTTTACTGACTGGCGATGAAGCGCGTTTTAAGGCGTTTATCAGCGAACTTACCAGGCGAATGCCACACCACAGGGAGCGAATAATGACAATTGCAGAGCGAATTCATAATGATGGATGGCTGTTGGGAAGGGAGAGGGGGAGGAAAGAAGGGAAAGTAGAAGGGGAACGGAGCCTCCTCCGATTGTTGTTGCAGAATGGGGCCGATCCTGAATGGATACAACGATATACCGGACTTTCGGCAGAGCAAATGCAGGCATTAGATCAGCCCTTGCCTGAAAGCAAGCGTGATCCATGGATCGAGTACTAATCAGAGACTGATGACAAACGCAAAGCAGCCTGATGTGCTACGCTTATCAGGTCTACATAACCCATTCACTATATTGAACTTTAAAGATTTTGTAGACCTGGTAAGGCGTTCACATGGCATCCGGCATGAACGAAGCGCACTTTGCCTAAGCCATGCAGGAACGTGACGATGACCCTGCAAAGATAAAACGAGTCACACGCGATTCGTGAGAGGAAATCAGGCGCTTCGCCACTATTTCGAATTCATTCCATTGCCCGATACACGGCCTCGCCAATTTGCTTCAGTGCTTCGCGATAGGTTTCGCTGAGCGGTAAAGCGCAGTTGATGCGTAGACAATTACGGTATTTGCCGGAAGCCGAGAAAATCGAGCCTGCCGCCACCTGGATTTTCATGCGGTACAGCTGTCGCGCAACGCAGACCATATCGACCTGTTCAGGCAATTCTATCCACAGTAAAAATCCGCCTTTCGGGCGCGTAATACAGATTTCGCAGGGAAAATATTCCCGTATCCAGCAGGTATAAAGCGCCAAATTGCGCTGATAATTCTGCCGCATCCGCCGGATATGGCGATGATAGTGACCTTCCAGCACAAACGTTGCCGCCGCCATTTGCGTGGACGGCACATTAAAGCTGCTGATGGCGTATTTCATATGCAGCAGTTTATCGTGATAGCGCCCCGGTGCGACCCAACCCACGCGCAGGCCTGGAGCAATACTTTTACTGAACGAGCTGCACAACAGCACTCGCCCGTCGATATCCCAGGAATGAATGGTCCGCGGGCGCGGATACTCCGTTGCCAGTTCGCCATAGACATCATCTTCAAAAATCACAATATCATGACGCTGGGCGAGAGAGAGAACGGCCCGTTTGCGTGCGTCCGGCATAATAAATCCCAGCGGATTATTACAGTTTGGCACCAGAATGATGCCTTTAATCGGCCACTGTTCCAGCGCCAGCTCCAGCGCTTCAACGCTGATGCCAGTTTCTGGATCGGTTGGGATTTCAATCACTTTCACGCCCATGCCGCGCAGCATCTGCATTGAACCGTAATAACAGGGGGATTCGACCGCGACAATATCGCCCGGTTTACACACCGCCATTAACGCCATCGACATCGAATTATGGCAGCCGCTGGTGATGATGATGTCATCGGCGGTGACTACCGAGCCGCTGTCGAGCATCAGGCGGGCAATCTGCTCTCGCAACACTCGCTGACCGGCTAACAAGTCATAACCGAGAACGGTTTGCAGATTATGCTGTACCACCCGGCTTAGCTCCCGCCAGAGTGGTTTCAGGCTGGGCGTTTCGACATCCGGCGTGCTTTTGCTTAACGGAACAATGGAACTGTCGCTATGCGCCTCCAGCATATCCAGTACCTGATCCCACTGGGTAATTTCCACCGGGCGCTGCACCGGACGTGACATCGGCGGCACTGGCGGCTGGGCTTTACGTTGTGCGACAAAATACCCCGAACGCGGCTGCGGAGTGATGAGCTTCATCGTTTCCAGCATCTGATACGCCTGCTGCACGGTGCTGATGCTGACGCCGTGCTCCTGACTCAAGCTACGCACCGACGGCAATTTCTCCCCGTGACGATACAGCCCTTGCTCAATCCGCCCGGCAAGCAGAGTCGCCAGATGTTGATAACGCGTCATGCTGTATTCCTTATGTGGACCATACAGAGAGAAAAACCGGTACAGATGAGGCTAAAAAACCGGATGCAGATGCTGTTTTAACCTGTCTGTATGTTAAATAAAACTAATATTTGCATCTGTATTGTGAACTGCCAGAAGACGGATGATGAAGCCTCTGAAAGATGAGGAGGCAGCAGATGGAATTTCACGAAAACAAAGCTAAAGCGCCGTTTATCGGCCTGGTGCAACTCTGGCAGGCGGTGAGGCGTTGGCGGCGGCAAATGCAGACCCGACGCGTGTTACAGCAGATGAGTGATGAGCGGTTGAGGGATATCGGGTTACGCAGGGAGGATGTGGAGTGAGGGGGCAATTCATCGCAGATAAACCGGATTTCTCTATAACCTTCACAAGGAAGTGGTTATTATTGCGAAATCATCGCTTCACGGATAGACGTCAGAATGAAAGCTACAGAAGCTCGCCTACTCGATTTTTTAAAACGTTCGCAGCAGTTTGTTATTCCCATTTATCAACGGACTTATTCATGGACAGAACAACAATGTCGGCAACTTTGGGACGACATCATTCGTGCCGGAAAGCGTGACGATATATCAGCGCATTTTATCGGTTCGGTTGTTTATATAGAGCAGGGATTGTATCAGGTTTCTGGTATTTCTCCGTTGCTGGTCATTGATGGTCAACAGCGGCTGACGACCGCAATGTTGCTGATTGAAGCTTTATCGCGCCATCTTGGTGAAGACGAAGTTTTTGATGGCTTTTCAGCAATGAAATTGCGTAATTACTATTTGCTCAATCCTTATGAGTCCGGCGAGAAAGGATTTAAATTACTGCTGACCGAGACTGATAAAGACAGTTTGCTGGCGTTAATAAAACAAAGACCAATGCCAGAAAACTATTCCCATCGAATAATGGAAAACTTTACTTTCTTTGATGAACAAATTGCCAAACTCGGTGATGACTTGATCCCCTTATGTCGTGGGTTAGCAAAGTTATTAATTGTCGATGTGGCGCTTAATCGTGGTCAGGATAATCCGCAACTGATTTTTGAAAGTATGAACTCCACCGGTAAGGCGTTAAGTCAGGCCGATCTGGTGCGCAATTTTATTCTGATGGGCCTCGAACCAGAGCATCAAACCCGGTTGTATGAAGATCACTGGCGACCCATGGAAGTCGCCTTTGGTCAGCAAGGTTACAGCGAATATTTTGACAGTTTTATGCGTCATTATCTGACGGTAAAAACGGGGGAGATCCCTCGGACAGATGAAGTCTATGAGGCATTTAAACTCCATGCCCGCAGCCAGAGTGTTGCTGAAAAAGGCGTAGATCGGCTGGTTGAAGATATTCACATCTACGCGGAGTATTACTGTGTAATGGCATTGGGAAAAGAAAGTGACAAATCGCTTGCCACGGCTTTTCAGGATCTGCGCGAGTTAAAAGTCGATGTGGCGTATCCTTTCTTACTGGTGCTTTATCATGACTATAAAAATGGCGATTTGTCTCACGAAGATTTCCTGAGCATAATTCGTTTAATTGAATCTTATGTTTTCCGCCGTGCAGTATGTGCGATTCCGACGAATTCTTTGAACAAGACATTTGCCACGTTTTATAAAGTCATTAATAAAGAAAAATATCTGGAAAGTATTCAGGTGCATTTTTTGAACCTGCCTTCATATCGTCGTTTTCCCAACGATGATGAATTTAAACGGGAATTAAAAGTTCGCGATCTCTATAACTTCCGCAGTCGCAGCTACTGGTTACGACGACTGGAAAACGATAAACGCAGAGAGCGCGTGGAAGAGTTTACGATTGAGCACATTATGCCGCAGAATGAAAATCTGTCGGCTAAATGGCGCGAAGAGCTGGGAAGCGACTGGCAGCGTATTCATAAAGAATTGTTGCATACGTTGGGGAATCTCACTTTAACGCGCTATAACTCCCGCTACAGTGACAGACCTTTCGCGGAAAAACGCGATATTGAAGACGGCTTTAAGCATAGCCCGCTTTATTTGAATATCGGTCTTGGACAGTGCGAAAAATGGGATGAAGCTGCCATTCACGCCCGAGCCGATCGTCTGGCCGATCTCGCGGTTCAGGTCTGGCAAGCGCCTTCTCTTCCTGAAGAGGTTTTAGCTGTTTATCGGGGGCAGCCGGAAAACAAAACCAGTTACAGCCTGAGTGATTATCCTTTTCTTGCTGATGGTTCGCATAGCCGGGTGTTATTCGATCATCTTAGCGATGAAGTTATGCGCCTGGACGCAGGGATCACGCAGGAAGTATTGAAGCTCTATATTGCGTTTAAAGCGGAAACGAATTTTGTTGATGTTGTGCCGCAAAAAAGCCGACTGCGATTGTCGCTTAATATGCAGTTTCATGAACTGGTCGATCCGAAAGGTATTGCCAAAGATGTGACAAATGTTGGGCGCTGGGGCAATGGCGATGTAGAAATTGGTTTCAGCGACCTCGCACAACTTCCTTACATTATGGGATTAATCCGTCAGGCATTTGAAAAACAGATGGAGAGCACGTTGGTATAACGTGGCGAATAATACCCGGTAGCACTGGCGCTACCGGGTCAATGTATCAGGCGACTTTCTGTTTACCGGCAATCACCCCAATAAACTCCTGCACCTGCTTCTGTTTACGCGCTGACAGTTTGCACACCTGGCGCAGCGACTGCATCAGTTCGCTCTCTTCGGGGGCGGGTGGTTGGGCGGTGAGGACAATACAGCCTTCCATCACTTTGACATCTACCGCCGTGCCGGTGACAAAACCGGCGGCTTCCAGCCACTGACCTTTCAGGGTGATGGCGGGAATACGGCTGTAATCCGGGTAGCGACTCGCATAACTCACGGTTAATTGACGGTTATTTGCCGGGGAGACTTCTGCTTCGAACGGTTGTGCAATAGAATGCGTGTCAGTCATAACTGCTATTCTCCGATAATAGTGATTGTGATGAGCGGTGCGGGTGTGTTGGCGCACATCCGCACCGCGCTAAATACCTGGACATATCATCAGTAAATACAGGGAAAGTCCAGCTAAAAATTAATGAAAATAAGATGAAAATTAGCGTGAAATATAATTTTTGCTGATGTGAATAAAGCGGCTATTGAGCCGCTTTATTGCTTTTTTGAGGGCGGGAAAATTAGTTTATCGCCGCGTCAGTGAGTGCATCTGCAAGGTGCAGTTGGGTTTGCTGGGCGGATTGAATGTAGGCTTTTAGAACATCGCAAACTGATAATAAGTTTTGAACTTTATCAACAATACGATGGAATTCTTCTAATGGTGGACATGGGAAAAACAATTGACTTAATATATCAATGTTGATGTTTTTTTGCGCAGTTGATGGGGCGAATTTTTCCAGAGTGGATTTTATTGTCATCATGAAATAATGAAAATAAAGAACAGGTATTTCATTTTCATATGGAGTAAAGCCAACTACACTATCGGGAAAACAAGCATCAAAGTTTAAAATACCAGAGTCTGCAATATTTGCAGCAATCGTAATACAAAGAGTACCTTTATTCCATAATTTACTTTGACTTAATCCTAGTTGATTATATAGCGCGGAATATGTATTTATACATCCATTAGATCTTGCAACATCACCTGTTTGTACTAATGGGATTGTGCCATCAGCATAAAGAGTGGGATCGTTACGAGGTCTATGTTTAGATCTTCCTCTAGCAAGTATTCCAATATCTGATAGGTAACTCCACTCCCACCCTTCCGGCAGTTCAAACGGCTTTTCCTCATCGCTAATCGGCGGCAACGGTTTTTGTTTTTTTATTTTTCCTTCTTTCACCAGTTGTGCTTTTTCCTGCGCAATTCGTTTGAGCAGTTCAGAGGCTGGTTCATCATTCGGATCCTGCGGCACAAGTTTACCCATTACGGCCAGTTGCAGAATGGTCTGTTTTAACGCATCCACGCTAGCTTCAGTGGTAAATAGTGGGTCGAAATGCTCGCTAATACGAGCCCAGTTTTCAGCCAGTTCCTCGGCGTTTTGGCTGTCAGTCAGCGTTCCCAACAGGGTTTCAACCAGTTGCTGATGTGCGTCCAGACTGGTCAGGGATTGCTGTTCCAGTTGGTCGCATAGGGACATGAGTTCATTCATCTTTTTAACAATATGAATTTGCTCTTTAGCTGGAGGAATACATACTGGTAATGGGTTAAGTTTTGCTAACGATATATTAGCAATATTTGTAGTTTGACTTGCTGATTCAATTAACTGTGATTTATAAGTTTCGCATCTGAGTAAGGCCATTAAATAAATTTCATTAACAACTAATGGTCTCAATACACTCAAGAATCCGCCAAATGTAAATTTGCTATTATCAGGTAGAGAAGCTAGGGCGACTTTACCAACCAATTCACGACTATTTGCCATAGACATGACTATATCGTGTTCTTGGAGGTATTGATCATCTCGCTTTACAAAACTATCAGATATATATATTAAATCATCCCAATCTATTTTTTCTTGCACGTTCGCTGTTCGTAAACAAGCTATTTTACCTGGGGCTTGAAATTGAGACTTCTCATTTCCTGGAAAAGTTATGCCACGAATGATATTAGTAAAGTCACCCAATCGCACCCACTCCCATCCCTCCGGCAATTCAAACGGCTTCTCTTCCTCGCTAATTTCCGGCAGTGGTTTTTGCTTTTTAATTTTACCTTGCTTCACCAGCTCTGCTTTTTCCGCCGCAATACGCTTCAGCAGCTCCGACGCCGGTTCATCGTTCGGGTCTTGCGGCACCAGTTTACCGCGCACAGCCAGTTCCAGAATCAGCTCACGTAATTTCTTAATGCCATATAAATCAATTTTTCCGGAACTGCCGCGCCCGGCGGTGGAACGGGTTTGCAACGCCGAGGTCCAGGTTTCCATATGATCAACGATCAGCTTTTCCACACTCATTAGTTAACCTCCTTGCCAGACAGCGCAGCGCCAAGAATATCGCGCAGTTGATTACGCAGCGTCTGGATCTCCGCCTGCTGTTTTGCATACTGCGCTAACAGTTCGTCCGGATCATGGCTAACGGTTTCCGCCTGATGTGGGTTTTTAATATCCAGATTGAAGTTACGCGCAATCACGTCATCAATGCTGACTTTCCACGCCTGCTCATTCTCGACGCGGCTGGCAAAACCATCGGCCTCGTTCCCCCACCAGTCGATTTCCGCCTGAAACTCTTCAAACTTCATCGGCTTGGTTTTACTGTAATTTTTCACGCCCGCCGGATACGGATGCTCATAGAACCAAATCTCTTTGGTTGGCTGACCTTTGGTAAAGAACAACAGGTTGGTTTTAATGCCGGTATAGGGGTTAAACACACCATTCGGTAAGCGCACGATGGTATGCAGGTTGCACTCTTCGGTAAGCAGTTTTTTGATTTTGGTTTTAACGCCTTCGCCAAATAGTGTGCCATCCGGCAATACCACCGCCGCGCGACCGTTTTTCGCCAGTACTTCCACAATCAGTTGCAGGAACAGATCCGCCGTTTCGCGGGTTTGCATCTCTGCCGGAAAGTTCTTCTCAATACCGTCTTCTTCCGTGCCACCAAACGGCGGGTTGGTAACAATGACATCCAGTTGCTCATCCCAGGAGGAAAGCGGTTTGTTCAGGGTGTTGTCGTGACGAATTTGTACCGGTACTTCAATGCCGTGCAACAGCATATTGGTGGTCGCCAGCAGGTGCGGAAGCTGTTTTTTCTCAACACCGTGGATCTGTTGTTGCAGCGTCTGATGATCGGCGACGCTCTTCACGTATTTGTTCTTTACATGATCAAATGCGCAGGCAAGAAAACCGCCCGTACCGCAGGCCGGGTCCATAATGGATTCGCCGAGTTTCGGATCGACGCGATCCACCATAAAGCGAGTGACGGCGCGTGGAGTATAGAATTCACCAGCATTGCCCGCAGATTGCAGATCTTTAAGGATCTGTTCGTAAATATCACCAAACAGATGGCGTTCGCTGGCGCTGGTAAAGTCAATTTCGTTCAGCTTGTTGATCACCTGGCGCAGTAGCGTACCGTTTTTCATATAGTTATAGGCATCGCTGAACGCCTGCTTCACCACGTAGCCGCGTGGGTTTTTATCGATAGGTGTAGTGAGGTTTTTCAACGCCGGGAACAGATCATCATTAACGAATTCCAGCAGGGAATCACCGGTAATGCCCTGAGCGTTTGCGGCCCAACTGCGCCATAAATAACGCTGTGGGATCGGATATTGATAGTTATCCTGCTCCAGTTCCAGCGCCTCTTCCTGGGCATCGAAGATTTTCAAAAACAGCAGCCAGGAGAGCTGACCGAGACGCTGCGCATCGCCATCCACACCGGCATCTTTGCGCATAATATCTTGTAATGATTTGATTACTGAACTGATAGACATGTTGTATTCCATGAAAAACAAGGCCTTCTGCAACATGATGGTTGCAGAAGGCGCAAAAGAGAGTTGTTAAGCAGAGCGGGGCGGTAATTGGTAGATTTCGTTTTCCAGCTCGCTGAGCGCCTGATTATACCCGTTACGGTCGCCAAATCCGGTTTTAATAATCTCCGGTAAGGTGCCCATGCTGTCGAATGGCTTAAGTTTCAGCACCTGAATACTTTCGATCTCCTGTACGCCCGCATCGGCGTATTTATCCAGCAGATTATCGAGCACGGTTTGCGCTGCTTCAGAGTATTTTGTGAAATAGTTCCGCTTGCGCACGTTCTCGGCGCGCTCTTTGCGGGTTAACGGCGGCTGACCATACACTACGTGGCAAAGCATGTCGAACGGGTCGAGATCTTTACCGACTTCTTCTGCCAGCACTTCCCAGATGATCCCTTGTTGTTCCAGCTCGTGAATGATCGCTTCTTTGCGATCGGCGTCCTGCCACTTGCGGGTAAAGTCATCCAGCGAGGCATATTCTTTGAGCAGTGTTTTGCGGGTGTAATCTTTAAAAGATTCGGTAACCAGTTTACCGTCGGCATCGTAATACTGAACACGCTGCGCAATAACGCCCACCGCTACACCGTTGACGTGAAACTTGCGGATTTTCTTCTCGTCTTCTTCCGGAAGTGGGCCGACATCATCGGTATCGTTAACCTGGTATGGTGGCGCAGGCGGTTCATCAACGCCTGTTACCTGTTCGTCGTCATGTTCGCTGATTTCTTCGAGTTTCTCTTCAAAATCAGATTCTGGATCGGCGATATCCTCTGGTGTGGTATCCATGACTTTTTCGGGAATGCCATCGAAACGCTCATCGGCAAACAGTTCGGTGGCTTTTTTAAAGTCGAGGATGGTAAACCAGAGTTTGCCGTAACGTTCGTCGATGCGTGTACCACGACCGATAATTTGCTTGAATTTGGTCATCGACTGGATGTTCTGGTCCAGTACTACCAGTTTGCAGGTTTTAGCATCCACACCAGTGGTCATCAGCTCTGAAGTGGTCGCGATAACCGGGTACGGTTTTTTCGGGTTGATGAAGTTATCCAACTGAGCTTTGCCAATTTCATCATCGCCGGTGATTTTCATGACGTATTTGTCGTTCTTTTTCACCTGCTCCGGGTTGAGATTAACCAGGGCGCGGCGCATACGTTCTGCATGATCGATGTCGTTACAGAAGACGATGGTTTTATCCATCGGATTGGTGCGCTTGAGGTAGTCGGTAATGGTTCTGGCAACCAGTTCTGTGCGTTCGTCGATTACCATCGTGCGATCGAAATCTTTCTGGTTATAGATACGATCGTCGATCACTTCGCCGTTTAAGTCAGTTTGCCCTTTGGTTGGGCGCCAGCCTTGCAGATCAACATCAATATCAACACGGACAACTTTATAAGGGGCGAGGAAGCCGTCTTCGATCCCTTCTTTTAGCGAGTAGACGTAAACCGGATCGCCGAAGTAATCCGTGCTGGAGACTTCATGCGTCTCTTTTGGCGTGGCGGTTAAGCCAATTTGGGTGGCGGAACTGAAATAATCAAGGATCTCTCGCCAGGCGCTGTCTTCGGATGCGCTGCCGCGATGGCATTCGTCGATCACGATCAGATCGAAGAAATCTGGTGCGACTTGTTTAAACGCTTTTTGGTCTTCCTCCGGGCCAGTTATAGCCTGATAGAGCGCGAGGTGAATTTCATAAGCGGGATCAATGGTGCGTCCGCTGACTTTGGTCATTGCCGTACCAAATGGCTGGAAATCATTATTTTTGGTTTGGTCGACCAGAATATTGCGATCGGCAAGGAACAAAATGCGTTTTTTATTTTTTGATTTCCACAGGCGCCAGATGATCTGGAATGCGGTATAGGTTTTCCCTGTTCCGGTCGCCATGACCAGGAGAACGCGGTTTTGCCCGTTGGAGACGGCTTCAATGGTTTTGTTGATTGCCTGAAGCTGGTAATAACGTGGCGATTTACCGCTGCCATCGTCGTAATAGTCCTGAGTAATCACCGGAAGCTGAGCTTGTGTGTATCCTTTCCAGAGGCAGAATTTTTGCCAGAGTTCAGCGGGGGAGGGGAAGTCATCCAGCGTTATTTGCTTTTCAAGGCATTCACCTTCGGTTGCGGTGGCATCGCGGAAGATAAAGCCATCACCGTTGGTGGCAAAAACAAAAGGAACGTCCAGCAGGCGCGCATATTCAATGCCCTGTTGCATCCCTTTGCCAATTTCATGTTTGTTGGCTTTTGCTTCAATCACGGCTAAGGGAATGCCTGGTTTGTGATACAGCACGATGTCAGCAGATTTTACCGTTCTGCGTGCCGCAACTTTACCACGTACGATGACTTTACCGTCCCGGAGTTTGACCTCCTGTCTGATTTGCGTTGTGTTGTCCCAGCCTGCATTGAGAATGGCTGGCATAACGCATTTGGTAATGATGTCTGCTTCCGTCAGGTTACTTAGGTTCAGTTCCGCCATGGGGTATTCTCATCTAAATGCGATGCGCAAATTCTACACAGAAAAATAGATGAATTCATCTGTTCAAAGAGTATTATCAGCATTAAGTCACTGTTTTAAATGTATTCTTGAGTTTCATCAATAGCTGGAGAAGGATTCATATGGAGAATGTTCGGTTCTTGCAAGGAGTGAAACAATATTTTTGTACTAAGGCATTAGATGTCATTCTGCTAATTTATCTATTTCTTGGTTTTATACTTCTCCCTTATAAATATCTGTGGAAAGATATTATTTTATCTCTGTGCTTTGTTGGTATTCTTCTTTATGCATTAGTGGAAGAAAATCGCATTACAGAATATATGGGGTATTTTGTTAAGTTCAGTAATAAAAACAGGTTGAATAGTTGTGCTGCCTGGTGTTCACTTATTGCATGGTTTATATTTTTGTTTTTTGTGCTTTCAATTAATATTTTTCCAGTCAGTGCCTCTGTATACGTTTTTAGTGCTTTTTCAGTATTTGTTTTTCTGGGAGGTATTTTTATTATATTAGAGTTAGAGTTTAAAGAAAATAAAAGATTAATGATTATTAGGTCTGTGACTATAGCAGTCATGCCAATTATATATTTATTCACAAGTAGTTATGCTTCCAGTTTATTTTTAAGTTTGAGTAATCTAAACATCACGCTAACTCCATGGGTTGAGTATTTCTGGAAAGGGATGGCTTTTATGTTGCTTTTCTTCATGTTAATGCAACTTATTATCTATTTTGCTTTTTTAACTCTGGGGACTAAATTAAATGTGTATAGGTTATTTATACTTGCCGGAGCATTTATCGTATCTACTATTTTAGTGGCTTTTGCTTCAAAAAATGTAGAAGGAATTTCGTACTACGTTTTAAAAACCACCATAGATTTTGAATGGCGTAATCAGATTAAATGTGGCCAGTTGAATATTTCACGTTCGAATGAAAAGTATTTTGGGTTTAATACTGATAAATATACTGTATTTTATTCCAATAGAGAGGGTAAATGGGGTTTTGATGAGTTGAAATGTAAGAAAGGTTCTGACAGGAGAGATGCATATTCCATTGAGAATGTCTCAGAATATAACGTGCCTGGATGGCTGAAATAAGTCATTAATATAAATTAATAGTAAAGGTTCTGATCATAAATGAGCATAGTTAAACATAAACTGGGCACACTCCACACACTTGATGTGCAGCAAGAAGCTGAACTCATGGCTTTGGTTAATAAATCCGACGAAGACATTGATTACAGCGACATTCCTGCTTCTGGTAGCGAAGCATGGTCTGACGCCACACGCGGCAATTTTTTGCCAGATCCAGGTATTCACGCGCAATAAAACTTAGCGGAGGGGAGCACGTCGTTCTGTTTCCCCCCTCACTGCTAAATGGGGCATTGAGCTGCTTTACACTCAACCTTTCACGATTACTTCCTCAACCCCGCAAACGCAGCCCGAATCTCTTCCTCCGGCAGCTGAATCCCGATAAACACCATAGTGCTATGCGGTTTTTCATCGCCCCACGGCCTGTCCCAGTCGGCGCTGTAGAGGCGCTGGACGCCCTGGAACAACAGGCGATTAGGTTCGCCGTCAATCCATAGCATCCCTTTGTAACGCAGCAGTTTATCTGCCGATTCCAGCAGCAGGTTTTCCATCACGCGGGAAACTTCGCTGATATCTACCGGGTAATCCAGTTCTACCACAATCGACGAAATATCGTTTTGTTTATCCGCGATAAAGTGGAAACGCGGTTTGGTGCTGACGACGTTTTCTTCCAGCATAAAACCGTTGGTGTTGAACAGCAGGCCCAGATCGATGTCGCCGTGGGTGACGGTGTAGACCGGTGCGCGGGCGTTGATGCGCGCCAGGCGTTCACGCAGTTTTTCTGCTTCGCCTGCGACGTCGGTTTTGGTCAGCAGAATACGGTCGGCGTAGCCAACCTGTGACTGGGCGATGGTGAACTGGTTCATCTGCTCATCGGCATGTACCGCATCCACCAGCGCAATCACGCCGTCCAGCAGGTAACGCTGGCATAAAATCTCATGGGAGAAAAAGGTCTGAATAATCGGGCCGGGATCGGCCATGCCGGTGCATTCAATGACCAGACGATCGAATTGAATATTGCCCTTGTCGAGATTATCCAGCAGGTCGAGTAGCGCGTCCTCCAGCTCGTTGGAGCGCGAACAACAGATGCAGCCGTTGGTCAGCGTTTTGATCTGCGTGGCGCGGTCGCCAATCAGTTGATCATCAACGGAGACTTCGCCGAATTCGTTTTCAATCACGGCAATTTTGTAGCCGTGCTGTTCATTAAGAATATGGCGCAGCAGGGTGGTTTTGCCTGCGCCTAAAAAACCGGTGAGTAGGGTAACTGCAATCGGGTTCATGCTCTCTCCATTAACAACAGCGCATACCGCCTTTACCATCGCCGCCGTAGCGCGCGTTCTGGCGTTCGCGGAAGAATTCTTCATAGCTCATGTACGGCTTGTCGGGATGGTTGGTCTTCATATGCTCGACGTAGTTGTCGTAGTCTGGAATGCCAATCAACATCTTCGCCGCCTGGCCGAGATATTTTTTTGCCTGTCCTAAGTTACCAAACATAGTTCACTCTGATAAGAACAAAGCCCCGCCGAAGCGGGGCTAAACACGGTTAGTGGTGCGAAGAGATCTTCACGCCGCCTTCCGGGATTGGAACGTACGGTGTTTCTTTGTCAGTACGTTTGTCGCTGTTACGCACCTTCAGCCAGGTTTTGAAACCGTAGAAGATGATGCTGTACACCACAATCAGGAACAGAATACTCAGGCCCGCGTTGGTGTAGTTGTTCACAACGATGTGGTTCATGTTGGCAATCTGCTGTGCCGTCAGGTCAGTACCGTTAGCAATCTTCTCTTTGTACTGGCTTGCCATGTAGAAGAAGCCTTCCATCTGCGGGTTGGTGCTGAACAGTTTCAGGCCCAGCGCCCAAGTGGTGCAGATAAGCAGCCATACAGCCGGAACAACAGTCACCCAGATGTATTGGGTGCGCTTCATCTTAATCAGCACAACGGTGCCCAGTACCAGCGCTACGGCTGCCAGCATCTGGTTGGAGATACCGAACAGCGGCCACAGGCTCTTAACGCCGCCCAGCGGATCGACCACGCCCTGATACAGCAGGTAGCCCCACAGACCCACACAGCCCGCAGTACCGATGATACCGGCAACCAGAGAATCGGTTTTTTTCAGGAACGGGATGAAGTTACCCAGCAGGTCTTGCAGCATAAAGCGGCCAGAACGGGTACCCGCATCCAGCGCGGTCAGGATGAACAGGGCTTCGAACAGAATACCGAAGTGATACCAGAAGCCCATGTCAGCCATCGGCAGCACTTTGTGGAACACGTGAGCGATACCTACCGCCAGCGTCGGCGCACCACCTGCACGGTTCAGGACAGAAGGCTCACCAATGTCTTTCGCGGTTTGCAGGATCTGCTCTGGCGAAATCACGAAGCCCCAGGAGCTGACAGTCGCTGCCGCGTGTGCGGTAACGTCTTTCAGCTGCGCCATGATGATCGGCGCGTTCTCGCCACCCATTTCATGCAGGTTAGGCATGGTGATGCCAAGGCCCGCAGGCGGGGTATTCATCGCGAAGTAAAGACCCGGTTCGATGATGGACGCAGCAACCAGCGCCATAATCGCCACGAAGGACTCCATCAGCATTGCGCCGTAGCCAATGAAACGCGCGTCGGTTTCGTTAGCCAGCAGTTTCGGCGTCGTACCGGAGGAGATCAGCGCGTGGAAGCCAGATACCGCACCACAGGCGATGGTGATGAACAGGAACGGGAACAGAGCGCCTTTCCACAGCGGGCCAGTACCGTCAATGTACTGCGTCATCGCAGGCATTTTCAGTTCCGGGTTCAGCACCACGATACCCAGTGCCAGGCCGACGATAACGCCGATTTTCAGGAAGGTTGCCAGATAGTCGCGCGGTGCGAGGATCAGCCACACCGGCAGCAGTGCGGAAACAAACGCATAGCCAATCAGTGCGAAGGTAATGGTGGTGTCTTTAAAGGTCAGTGCCGGACCCCAGTACGGATCGTGAGCAATTACGCCACCGAAGTAGATAGAGGCAACCAGCAGCACGATACCAATAACAGAGACTTCACCTACACGCCCCGGACGGATAAAGCGCATGTAGATACCCATAAACAGCGCAATTGGTACGGTTGAGCAAACGGTGAAGACACCCCACGGACTTTCGGCCAGGGCTTTAACCACAATCAGTGCCAGGACGGCAAGGATGATGATCATGATTAAGAAACAGCCAAACAGCGCGATAGTTCCCGGTACTGGCCCCATCTCTTCTTTGATCATCTCACCGAGAGATGCGCCGTTACGGCGAGAGGAGATAAACAGCACCATAAAGTCCTGAACCGCACCGGCCAGCACTACCCCCGCCAGCAGCCACAGTGTACCAGGCAGGTAGCCCATCTGCGCGGCGAGAACCGGACCAACCAGCGGACCCGCACCGGCGATAGCGGCGAAGTGGTGACCAAACAACACGTAACGGTTGGTCGGAACATAGTTCAGACCGTCATTGTTAATAACCGCAGGCGTCGCGCGCGTGGGGTCGAGTTTCATCACTTTCTGGGCGATGTACAGACTGTAGTAGCGATAAGCCACCAGATACACTGACACAGAGGCGACCACGATCCACAGGGCACTGACGTGCTCCCCCCGACGTAATGCAACTACCGCGAGGCAGAATGCACCGATGATTCCAAGAATCACCCAGGGTATGTGCTTGAATATCTTTTTAGTATCCATAGTAAAACCTGGCATGTATTGATTAATAGTAGGCCGAAGCCGTTCTAGGTTTGCGTTGCGTTTGAGGAGGTAAATTGACCGCTATCCTGCAGTGATGTTGCCAGAGTTACGCGCGCGTAAAGTAAGGTAAATAACTGAGTGGTTATATTTGGGACGTAAGCGGTCAGGAATGGCGGTGAGCGGTTGGGCAAGAATTATTCGTCGGGTGGATATGTGATTGAGATCACAATAAAAATGCCCCTTCGATAATTAACCGAAGGGGTATTCTTAGAAGAGAGTGTCTAATTCCGCCAGTACGTTGTAGTCGTCATCAGTCAATAACAACGCTTTCCATTTGTCGAAGGTCAGGCACGGATGCGATGTGCCAAACACCAGAATGTCCCCCACTTGCACGTCGCTGTTGGCAGCCAGTTGTAACATGCAGTGCTGATCCATAATGCCTGTACTGCGAATCGCCTGTGGATCAAATGCCAGTGATTTGCCGTTGCGGTAGTGGGCGACTGGTTGCGGCAGTCCGGCGTCGAAGGCGCAATCACGCTTACCAAAATTTACCACCGCACGATCAGCTTCCGGCACCGATTGCACCATGGCGACCAGTTCCAGCGCAGATGTGAGATCGCCTGCCAGATCACAGGCCACAGGATCACGGGCGAGCAACTGTTGTTGTGCCGCGTCGTAGATCCCGGTGTCGTGAGTGATGTAGCAGCCAGGGCGAATAACAATGCGGCAGTTATCAGGCTTTTCTGCCGCCAGCCAGATATTGCACACCACGTCATACCAGACCGTGCCTGCTCCGGTGAGAATAAACTCGCCATCAACCAGACTTGCTATATCACAGGCCAGTTGTGCGGCATCCCGCAGCAGAGCTTCTACCTGCGGTTGTGGATCGTCACCGTGTAAAACACCTTCATATAACTCAAGCCCGCGCAGACGTAGCCCTGGTAATTGGGCCGCCTGTTTAGCCAGTGCCAGTGCGGCATCCGTTGAGCGGCAACCACAGCGTCCGCCGGGAACACCCAGCTCAATCATCACGTTCAGTGTCTGTTGCTGACTGGCAAAAAAGGCAGACAAAGCGCGGGCGTTCTCAATGCTGTCGATACAGCAGATAAAATCGACCGTCGGGTAATGTTGTTGCAACCGGGCAATCAACTGCATATTCGCCTTGCCGACCAGCTGGTTAACCATCAGCACTCGCTGAATACCGCTCGCCATTGCCGCACCAGCCTGCCATGCGCTACCGACACCTATTGCCCAGGCACCAGCTGCCTGCTGCGCCTGAAAAATCCACGGCGTCATGGTGGTTTTACCGTGCGGTGCCAGCGAAACGCCGCGCGCGTCAGCATAACGCTGCATCCACGTAATGTTGTTCTCCAGGGCCTGCTTTTTAATGATCGCGGCAGGTAAACAGACATCTTCGGCAAGGAGATTTGCGGGCATTTGCATCAGGGCAGATTTATGGGGAACCAGAGGTTCAGAGTGGTATTTCATAACATTCACCTTTTAAGTTTTTCACCGTATCGGATATGAGTATCATTTGTAACTAAATGAAATATAAATATTTAATTTATTTATCTTATGATTTATGAATAAAAGTATCAGAAAATCATCTGGGTTTGGCGTAGTTTTCCACTGTTTTTCGTCCTTGTAAATGGTTAACTTGTCACCATTGCAGAAATGGAGTGACGAACATGCAGGTTGACTGGTTAATCAAAAATGTGACCGTTATCGACGGTAGCGGCGGCCCTGAATTTCGCGGTGACGTGGCAATAACAGGTGATCGGATTGTCGATATTGCCCCTGCGCTTAACGTTACGGCGCAGCAGGTCATTGACGGGGAAGGGCGGGTGCTGGCACCAGGGTTTATCGACGTTCATACCCATGACGATATCAACGTTATTCGCATCCCGGAATATCTGCCAAAAATCAGCCAGGGGATCACCACGGTGATTGTCGGTAACTGCGGGATCAGTGCGGCGTCGGCGAAAATGAAAGGCGAAGTTCCTGACCCGATGAATCTGTTGGGGGAAGCAGAGCACTTTATTTATCCTACCGTTGAAAGCTATGCCCAGGCAGTGGAAGCAGCAAGGCCGTCACTGAACGTTGGCACGCTGATTGGTCATACGGCACTGCGTAATAACCATATGGACGACCTGTTTCGCCCGGCGACGGTGGATGAAATTGCCGCTATGCGTGCCGACTTACGTCTGGCGTTGAGTCAGGGGGCGCTGGGGTTAAGTTCCGGGCTGGCCTATGCCACAGCATTTCAGGCGACTACCGAAGAAGTCATGGCGCTGGCGGAAGAATTAGCCGGTGAGAAGGGCGTTTATACCACCCATCTGCGTTCTGAATTTGAACCGATTCTCGATGCCCTGGATGAGGCGTTTCGTATTGGGCGTCATGGCAAAGTGCCTGTCGTGGTTTCCCATCATAAATGCGCCGGGGCGAAAAACTGGGGGCGGACAAAAGAAACGTTGGCCTTTTTTGACCAAATGCGTCAACACCAGGAAATTGGCTGCGATGTCTACCCTTACTCAGCCAGCTCTTCAACGCTGGATCTCAAACAAGTCACCGACGAATTCGATATTGTGATCACCTGGTCACAAACGCATCCGCAGCAGGCCGGGAAAACACTGGCACAAATCGCCATCGACTGGCAGATGAGTATGCTGGAGGCCGCGAAGCTGCTAATGCCTGCCGGGGCTATCTATTACAACATGGACGAGCGCGACGTCCGCAGAGTATTGAGTTATCCAGTCAGTATGATTGGCTCTGACGGCCTGCCCAATGATCCCATGCCGCATCCACGTTTATGGGGCGCCTTCCCTCGCGTGCTGGGCCACTATTGCCGTGATGAAGGCTTATTCCCACTGACCACGGCTATCCACAAAATGACCGGGCTTTCTGCCAGCCGTTTTCGCCTGCCCCAGCGAGGACTGGTGAAAGTCGGTTATTTTGCGGACCTGGTGTTGTTCGATCCACAAACCATTCGTGATGTTGCCAGCTTTTCTGATCCCAAACGCCCGGCAGATGGCATTGAGGCGGTGATGGTGAACGGCGTTATGAGCTATGGTCGCGATAAACATATTACAGGCCGTGCGGGACGCTTCCTGCGCCGGCAGACCTCACATTAAGGAGTGAATATGAGCATTAAACGTTACGGTACGGAAGGTGGAACAGGCACTGGCGGGCAGCATTTGCCTTTTGCCAGGGCGGTTGAGGCGGGCGGCTGGCTGTACGTCTCCGGGCAAACACCCATGAAAAACGGTGAAGTGGTAGAAGGCGGAATCGTTGAACAGTCACGACTGGCGATCCAAAACTGTGTCGACATCATGACTGAAGCCGGTTATAGCCTGGCGGATGTGGTTCACGTGAAAGTGATCCTGACCGACGCCCGCTATTTCCAGTCATTTAATAAAGTATTCAGAGAATTTTTTGGCGAGAATCCGCCTGCACGTATTTGTTGTGTGGCTGATCTGGTTGTCGATTGTAAAGTCGAAGTCGATGTGACCTGTTATAACGCGACCCGCTAATAAATTTAAGAATTAAAAAAACAGACCGCAATTGAGTGCTGAATACATTCAGCACTCCGGGAACTCTTACATTATTCTCTCTCTACTGGCAGGATGTGAATTATGAACAGTCATATCTTTTTAGTCGGCTTTATTATTTATGCCATCGCCATGATTTGGCTTGGTTGGTTTGTTTCTCGTAATCAGAAAAACGGAGAAGATTTTCTGCTGGGCGGGCGTTCGCTGCCGCTGTTTCTGACGCTGGGGTCAACCGTTGCCACGATGGTTGGCACTGGTTCCAGTATGGGCGCAGTGGGCTTTGGCTACAGCAATGGCTGGGCCGGAATGCTTTATGGCGTCGGTGGGGCCGTAGGTATATTACTGGTGGCGTGGCTGTTTGCACCGGTACGTAAATTACGTTTTATGACCATGAGTGAAGAAATATCTTATTATACTGGCGGCAGCCATTTAATTAAAAATATTGTCGGCCTGATGATATTTATTGCCTCTATTGGCTGGCTGGGGGCGCATATATTAGGTGGCAGTATGTATCTTGCCTGGGCGACGGGTATTGATCTTACTGTGGCAAAATTAATTATCGCCTTAGCCTTTGCGATATACGTTATTATCGGCGGTTATTCGGCGGTAGTGTGGACAGACACTATTCAGGCCCTAATTCTGTTCTTTGGCTTTATATTAATGGCTATTCTTGCCGTGGTTCACGTTGGCGGCTGGAGTGCGATTGAGCAGGCGATGGACCCAAAAGCGATGAGCCTATTTGCGATTGATAAAATGGGCGTGCTGCCTGCGCTTTCGCTGGCACTGGTTATTGGTGTCGGCGTACTGGCCACACCATCTTATCGCCAGCGTATTTACTCGGGAAAAGACGTTCCCTCTGTACGGCGT
This sequence comes from Escherichia coli, assembly GCF_036503815.1. GTDB lineage: Bacteria > Pseudomonadota > Gammaproteobacteria > Enterobacterales > Enterobacteriaceae > Escherichia > Escherichia coli_F. The sequence continues at coordinate 4,268,994 of NZ_AP027764.1, read as the reverse complement.
TCATTTGTTATTACTGGCGTGTTGTATCTGTTCTTCTCGATTCTGCCTGCCATTATCGGCATGGCGGCGTTCACCATGAACCCAAATCTGGAAAACAGCAACTACGCCTTCTTGTTCGCGACCAGCTTCTTACCTGCCATTCTTGGGCTGGTGGTGCTGATTGCCGGGCTTTCTGCCACCATGTCTTCTGCCAGTTCTGATGCCATTGCGGCAGTGGCGATTATGATGCGCGACGTCTACACCATGATTACCGGCAGAATGCCGCCGGAGGACAAGGCCATTACTTACTCACGCTGGATGTTGACCTTTGTTATTGGCCTGGCGCTGGTCTTTGCTCTGACCTCTAATGATATCATCAGCTACATTACCAAAATGATTTCGATGCTGATGTCCGGGCTGTTTATCTGCTCGATTCTCGGTCGCTTCTGGCTACGCTTTAACTGGCAGGGCGCGCTGGCGGCGTTAGTGAGCGGTATGGTGATGTCAATTGTGGTGCTGATGAATGCCGACTGGCTGGCTTACTGGGGTAACCCGTGTATTCCGTCAGTGCTGGGCAGCCTGGTCGCTGGCGTACTGGTGACGTTGGTAACGCCAGCAAGTCAGGTCAGCCGGGAAGAAGCTTTGGCTATTATCACCAATGAGCGTGAAAACCAGAGTGTCGTGATCACCAAACCTGAAGAAGCATAACCGACAATGCTAATCGCCAAGTGGCTGGCGGTTAGCGCCCCCACGGTGGCTGTCTAACACCAGTTTTATCCGCCGCAGGCGATCTTTCGCCTGCGCTTTATTTGCCATTGCCAGTTCCGTTGCCAGTACATCGACCATGGCCAACATCGCGTAGCGGGAAGGCGTGGGTTTAAAGATGTAATCACTCTCCTGAACCAGCAGCGGCAATACCAGATCTACCTGTTCTGCCAGCGGCGTTTGTGCTGGCGTAATGGCAATAACACGCGCGCCATACTGACGGGCGATTGCCGCACTTTCGATGATTTCCGGTGTATAACCGCCCAGCGACAGCACAATCACCACATCCTGCGGCATCACTGCCGAGCACATCATTCTCATCATCAGGGCATCATTCTGACTGACCACCGGTAGCCCCAGACGGAATAAACGGTACTGAATCTCCTGTGAACAGATAGTGGAACCGCCGCCAGCTCCTAACGCAAGAATTTGCCGCGCCTGACTTAACCAGCTTACAGCCTGGCTGATGGCATTCATATCCAGCGAACGACGATGCGTTTCCAGCACGCTAATAATCGCTTCGTAGATCCCCTGAACACCGTCAAGATCCGGTACATCGAGAATAAACCGCTGCCCGACAGCCAGTGACTGCGCCAGTTTGACTTTCAGCTCGCGGACATCTTTGCACCCCAGTGCACGGGCAAAACGCGTCACCGACGCCTGACTGGTTTGCGTTAACCGTGCCAGCTCAGCAATTGGCAGTTCCACCGCGGCGGGGACATCATCAAGAATAAATTGTGCGATACGCTTTTCAGTGGCTGTTAACGCCATAAACCGTTCGGTAATGCAGGAGATGATATCGATGCTATAAGCCATAGGAGTATCACTGGTTCGAAGAAGATTGATACTTTGTACCATAAACTGCCGCTATAGAGTGTGACCCTCACAAAAAACGCAAGTTTGCTGCAACAAAAGCAGTGCCGACGCTTTTCCACAGCATAAAGTTTTCCACCACCAGGCCGACAACCAGTGTATCTGTCTAGTGGAAAGAGAAACCATGTTAAAACGTATCAAGATCGTGACCAGCTTACTGCTGGTTTTGGCCGTTTTTGGCCTTTTACAACTGACATCAGGCGGTCTGTTCTTTAATGCCTTAAAGAATGACAAAGAAAATTTCACTGTTTTACAAACCATTCGCCAACAGCAATCCACGCTGAATGGCAGCTGGGTCGCGTTGTTGCAGACGCGTAACACCCTCAACCGCGCAGGTATCCGCTACATGATGGATCAGAACAATATTGGTAGCGGTTCAACCGTTGCCGAGCTGATGCAGAGTGCCAGTATTTCGCTGAAACAGGCGGAAAAAAACTGGGCGGATTACGAAGCATTGCCGCGTGACCCGCGTCAGAGCACCGCCGCAGCGGCAGAGATCAAACGTAATTACGATATTTATCACAATGCGCTGGCGGAACTGATCCAACTGTTAGGTGCAGGCAAAATCAACGAATTCTTTGATCAGCCGACTCAGGGATATCAGGACGGTTTCGAGAAGCAGTATGTGGCTTACATGGAGCAAAACGATCGGCTCTATGATATCGCTGTCAGCGATAACAATGCCTCCTACAGCCAGGCGATGTGGATTCTGGTGGGCGTGATGATCGTCGTACTGGCGGTCATCTTCGCCGTCTGGTTCGGTATTAAAGCCTCGTTGGTAGCGCCAATGAATCGCCTGATTGACAGCATTCGTCATATTGCAGGTGGCGATCTGGTGAAACCGATTGAGGTGGATGGTTCTAATGAGATGGGGCAACTGGCAGAGAGTTTGCGCCATATGCAGGGAGAGCTGATGCGTACCGTCGGTGATGTGCGCAACGGGGCCAATGCTATCTATAGCGGTGCCAGCGAAATCGCCACCGGTAATAACGATCTTTCTTCGCGCACTGAGCAACAGGCCGCTTCGCTGGAAGAGACGGCAGCCAGCATGGAGCAACTGACCGCAACGGTGAAACAGAACGCCGAGAATGCGCGTCAGGCTAGCCATCTGGCATTAAGTGCTTCCGAAACGGCTCAACGTGGCGGCAAAGTGGTTGATAACGTGGTGCAGACCATGCGCGATATCTCCACCAGCTCGCAGAAAATCGCCGATATTATCAGCGTAATTGACGGCATTGCCTTCCAGACCAATATTCTGGCTTTGAACGCGGCGGTTGAGGCTGCGCGCGCGGGTGAGCAAGGGCGCGGTTTTGCGGTGGTTGCGGGAGAAGTGCGTAATCTGGCCCAGCGTAGCGCTCAGGCGGCTCGCGAAATTAAAAGCCTGATTGAAGACTCGGTGGGCAAAGTGGATGTTGGCTCTACGCTGGTCGAAAGCGCCGGGGAAACCATGGCAGAGATTGTCAGCGCTGTGACCCGCGTGACGGACATTATGGGCGAAATTGCTTCGGCTTCTGATGAGCAGAGCCGTGGTATCGATCAGGTTGGCTTAGCGGTTGCTGAGATGGACCGGGTAACTCAACAGAACGCTGCGCTGGTGGAAGAATCTGCCGCTGCCGCCGCCGCGCTGGAAGAGCAGGCCAGTCGCCTGACCGAAGCTGTGGCAGTGTTCCGGATTCAGCAACAGCAGCGTGAAACATCGGCTGTGGTAAAAACCGTGACGCCAGCTGCGCCGCGTAAAATGGCCGTGGCAGATAGCGGAGAGAACTGGGAAACGTTTTAATCGCCATAAAATGCCCGATAAGCAAAATGTTATCGGGCATAGGGAAATTAATCTTTACGTGGGTCGTTGATCGGCTGACGAACCAGGAAGATGTATGCCAGTGCACCCGCCGCGGTGACGCAACCGCAGATGATTAGCGCCAGACGGAATGAGTGGGTGGTATCGACAATAAAACCAGTAATGATCGGCGCGAAAGAAGCGCAGATGAAGCTGGCAAAGTTCTGGATACTGCCCACCGATGCAGTCATGCGAGAAGCGACAGCGACATGGATCAATCCCCAGCAGGATGTTCCAGCAAAGTGAATGCAGAACAGTGCCATGCCAATCAGCAGAACCGCCGTCATGGATGTTGTCGCTTGCGGTACGACCAGCGTAAAGGCGGCAGAACAGAACATCCCGGCAATAATGCAGATCTTACGGCTTTTAATCGGAGCCATTCCCCCTTTGACCAGCCAGTCGGTAACGTAACCGTTGACCAGCATCCCGGCAGCCCCAAACAGGAAAGGGATAGCCGCCATCAATCCTGTGCTTTTTAAATCCAGATTATAGGCTGTTTGCAGGTAACCAGGAAGCCAGGCCAGATACAGCCACGCAGTGTAATTGATGCCACTGAATCCGAGCATCATTCCCCACATTGTGCGGTTACGGAACAGGCTGCGCCATTCAGCAAAACTGAGTGGATCACGGCGGGCATTGACGCTACCGGCATTGAGATAGGCTTGTTCAACGGCAGTCAGTTCTACGTGCTCGCGGTTGCGATAGAGCATATACCAACCGATGGCGAGAAAAATACCCAACACACCAATGGTAATAAACATCCCGCGCCAGCCCATCACCAGCATCATCGCCGCCAGAATCGGTGGGCTTACGGCAACGCCAATGGTAGAAGCTGCGTTGAAGAAGCCCATCGGGCGTCCGCGCTCTTTGATGTTGAACCAGTCGTTAATGACTTTTACACCGCATGGGTTCATCGGCGCTTCACCAATCCCCATACCTATACGCACCAACACGAACTGCGTAAAGCTGTGCACCATGCCAGACATTGCCTGGAACAGTGACCAGAAGAACATCCCCAGTCCCAGCATCAGGCGCGGGCCTTTACGATCCAATAGTGGGCCGCAAGGAAGTTGCGCAATCCCGTAAGCGAGTGAAAACACGGAGAGCAAAGCGCCGATTTCGGTGGCACTTAATCCCAATTCTTCACGAATCGTTAAATTTGCTACCGACAGTGAACTGCGGTCGAGATAATTGATTACCGCCGCAAAAAATAATAACAACATGGCGGTGGTTTGAATGCGTTTAATTCGGGTACTGCGTTGAACTAATCCATCTGGTGGCACGGGAATATCTGCCGACGAAGATGGAGTAAATGAAGAACGCGGATCGAGGGTGATATTTTCTTTTTCCACGCCGGACTCCTGTATTTATAATTTTAATTGTTTACGTAATTGTGCATTACGCAAGGTTGACATTAACGGCAGGTAAAAGTTTTAGGACTTTACTACCGCTCACAAAAACATTTTTAGTCGACTGATTGTGAGCATAGGTAAGCGGGAATTTTCCGGTATTTATCTTTTGATAAAACCGTGCACCCGCTAATAGTTTGCTGTTTTTAATCCGTACTTAATGAGCATAACGCGTGTTCTCATTAATGGATCGAATCATTGATTGTTTAGCTGAATTCAAATGGTTACGGAGCGCAAGGGTGGCATCCAGGTCACTGCGGCAAATCAGAGCGCTGAGAATGGTCATATGCTCATCGACGGCAATGATATTGCGCTGTTTAAGATCGCTTTCGTCCCATTGATAGTGAAAATGAAAGATGACTGAGATGATCTCAAGCGATTGATCAAAAAAGATATTATCGGCAGCTGAAAGCAGTAAGGAGTGAAAATCTCTGTCAAGTTGCGAGAACATGCGGAAGCTATTGCCGATGTTGTCACGCAGTAGCCGATGACGTTCGAGCATGGTTTTCGCCTGCAGCCAGCGGGGATCATGATCAGGCAGGTTGAGAAAGTGCTGAAGTGAATGAGTTTCGAGCATTTCGCGTAGCTCAAACAGCTGCTCGGCGTAGGATTGATCGAATTGCTTCATGCTCCACTGGCCGCGCTTTTCGCTCTGAATAAGATTATAACGACCGAATTTTAAAAGATATTCTCTTACTACAACCGGGCTGACACCCGCGGCCCGAGCCAGTTGCAGTTCAGAAAAAGTTTCCCCTGGGCGTAACTGGCGCTGGTTTATCATCGTGAAAAAAGCCTGCTCAAACACTTTGTTTTGTTCACTCATTGAAGCGGTAGTACAGGCGAAACCGTCATCATGGTCAGGTTTACGCGCAATAACATAGTCGTTTCCAACCTGCGTCAAGACGCCGCATTCGCGTAAGTGGCTGAGAATATGGCGCACTGTGGTGCGGCTGATGTTGTACATTTCCGCCAGCGCACTTTGCGATGGAAGTGGGGAAGGGATGTGACCCCGCGCCATATCATCAATGACCTGGTTAATCACATTGTGGCGTAAATTTTGTGAGCGACTCATATTTTCCTCCTTGTGAGTCCATTAAAACCCGATTTAAAACATTTTTATGCGTGTGTTTTCACAAAACAGATTTTCCGTTCCGCTGCCATTTTTCATTTTCATTGATATCTAAGGCAACAAAAAATGGAGAGCCGAATCATGTCTACGATGAATGTTTTAATTTGCCAGCAGCCGAAAGAATTAGTCTGGAAACAACGTGAGATACCTATTCCGGGTGACAATGAAGCATTAATAAAAATTAAGTCTGTCGGGATTTGCGGTACCGATATTCATGCCTGGGGTGGAAATCAACCATTTTTTAGTTATCCACGCGTTTTAGGCCATGAAATATGTGGGGAGATTGTTGGGCTGGGTAAAAATATTGCTGATCTTAAAAATGGTCAGCAAGTTGCTGTGATCCCTTATGTTGCCTGTCAGCAATGCCCGGCATGTAAAAGCGGTCGAACCAATTGCTGTGAAAAAATTTCAGTCATTGGTGTGCATCAGGATGGTGGTTTTAGTGAGTATTTGAGCGTGCCGGTGGCGAACATTTTGCCCGCAGACGGTATTGACCCGCAGGCGGCAGCATTGATTGAACCTTTCGCTATTAGCGCACATGCGGTGCGTCGTGCAGCCATTGCTCCCGGCGAGCAGGTGCTGGTGGTCGGGGCGGGGCCAATCGGTCTGGGCGCGGCGGCAATCGCTAAAGCTGATGGCGCACAGGTGGTGGTGGCGGATACCAGTCCGGCACGCCGAGAACATGTGGCAACGCGTCTGGAGTTGCCCGTGCTGGACCCGTCAGCCGAAGATTTTGACGCGCAGCTGCGGGCGCAGTTTGGTGGTTCGCTGGCGCAGAAAGTGATCGACGCGACAGGTAATCAACATGCGATGAATAACACCGTAAATCTGATTCGTCACGGCGGCACGGTGGTATTTGTCGGTCTGTTTAAAGGTGAGTTGCAGTTCTCCGATCCGGAATTCCATAAAAAAGAAACGACGATGATGGGCAGCCGCAACGCCACGCCGGAAGATTTCGCTAAAGTCGGTCGACTGATGGCGGAAGGAAAAATCACTGCCGACATGATGTTAACCCATCGCTATCCGTTCGCCACGCTGGCAGAAACCTACGAGCGCGATGTGATTAACAATCGTGAGTTGATTAAGGGTGTAATTACTTTCTTATAAGGCGAGATTATTAAAGTTGCCATGCAGCGTCCGGGGAAGTGTTGGGCGCTGTTTTTTTTGTTTCTTAATAATGTGTTGTGAGCCGGAGAAGATGTGTAGGTCGCACTTTATGCGACCTACAAATCAGTCAGGAATTACCCTTCACGTTCCACCACTTTAATTTCCACCATGCCGATCCCGAGCTTACGCGGCGAGTGTCCGAGGATATTCCCTTCGTTGGTTGAGACAGGTTCCGGCGGCACAATTACCAGCGTGTTGGCATCGGTTGGGTTATCGAAATGCAGCGTGGTGGTGGTTACTTCATTGCCCAGCACAAGGGTTTGTTCTTCATTGCCTACGCGTACCGGAATAGGACGGCTGGCGTTATTGCCGTATGCTTTGGCGGTAATCACCAGGTCAAATTTCTTCGGCAGCGGATGCTTGTACTCGATTTTTACTTCGTCGCCCAGCTGAGCGTTGGACCAGCGGCCCCACGACTCTGGACGGGAAATCCCGCTAAACTGTTTCACCTCTTCTGGCGCACCGGCGACGTTGAAGATGAAACTGTCGGCTTTGTAGCGAATATCGTTATCAACAATCTTCAGCGTATCGACATTGCCTTTGTAACGCGCCATGTCGATGACCGTATCTTTAAATGCTGTTTTGCCCTTCCATGTTGTTTTGTCAACATGCTGAACAATTTGCTTACCGCCAAGTTGGCCCTGCGAGACACACCAGTCGGTGGAAAGTGCCAGTTCCGGAGCCCAGAGTTGTGCCATCTTGTAGCAACGGTCAACCCAGACGAAATTGTCGCGTGGAGCAAAATCGGCCAACTGGAAACGCAGTGGTGCTGAGTATTCACTTTCCGGCAGCGGTTCCACGCGCTTGTCTGAAACCCGCAACAGCAGCGGCAAACGGAAATGGCTACCCGAGAAGGCAATCATGTTTTTCTGCTGGTCGATGGTGAACTCTTTCATCTCTTTAGGGAATTTCCACAGGCGGATGATATCCGGCTTCCATGCCAATGTTTTCTCTTTGATATTGAGGAAGATTTCCGACATTGACTGCCCGGATAAACTGCTACGACCAAGTCCGAGATAGTTATCGCCACCGAGAATGTCCAGCACCGTCGCGCCGTTATCCATCGTATTACGCTTCACCGCCAGCGTTTCTTGCTGCGGCTTGTCGCCACGAATGACGAAAAACAGATTATTGCGATCTTGCTTATTGAGGTATTTCCACGCCGTGTTGTTCATCGCTAAATGGTCAGACGAGACAACGATAACGGTATCCTTAAACCACGGTGACGCTTTGATTTTGTTGATAAACGTTGCGATGTTCTCCTGGCTGCAACTTACCGCACTGAATGACTGATTCGGCTTACCGTCAAAATCATATTTTTTGCGGTTACAGGTACGCGAGATAAAACCATCCGGGTGATGGGTATCGACTGTCAGGGTAAACAGTGAGAATCGCTGACCAGAGCGGGAAAGCTCTTCAAACTTTTTCCACGCTTCATCCAGCACGGTATCGTCGTAGAATCCCCAGTCGTTGCGATAGTGTGGGTCTGCCACCACGCTTTTCAGCTCTTCTGAGCCATATAAATGGTCGAAGCCGTGCGACTTCAGGAACACATCTTTACCGGCAAAACGCAGATTCGCGCCCTGCACGAAATAGTTCTGATAACCCGAGTTCTTCAGGATATCGCCCAGGCAGATGTTCTGTGGGAAGAAGCTGGAAACAGAAGCGGAGGCGTTGCCTTCAAAGGGAGCAAACAGCGGAATGCCGCACTGAGAAGCCACCATGCCTGCAATCGTGTAATCCGTTCCCGGCAGCTGCTGCGTATGGCTGAAATCCAGTCCTTCATTTTTCAACGCGCCCAGTTCAGGCGTGAGATCCGGGAAAGCTTCGTTATCAAAATAGGTTCGCTCGAGACTTTCGCCGTAGATATAAACCAGGTTGAGTTTCGGGTCAGGGATAGTTTTCGACGGCTCTTTATAATAAGCCGCAAAGTCCGGGTCGCCGTCGCGTGACTGGGATTTCACCAGTTCCGTTATCTGACGAAATGCCGGGCTGGCATCCACTGAACCCAGCGCCAGTAAGAGTGCCAGCAGGCTGTAACCAAAATGGTGCGGATGATGACGACGACGGCGCAGGATCCAGCCCAGCGCACCGAACACCGCCGTAAGCCCCAGCACAATGCCGATACCCGGCAGAATGTATTTGCTGACACCAGCACCGGTCAGGCTGTTGGTTAAGGTATAGAGAACCGCGTCGTTAATACCATCACCAGTAAAATAGTCGCTGGCAAACAGGGTGATATTTAAAACGACAAATAGCCCCAGCACCGTTAACGTGGCTGCAAACCACCAGGTGTTACGTCCCGCTTTCCATGCGTAAATCAGCACAGAGGCGAGAAAAAGGGCGAAAGAGAGTAGTTCTGACAACGGGCGATCCTCACTAAACCGGGCCGTTTAGCCAACGTTTAAGCTTTTTGAGAAACACAATGTAATGGCGTCGCCATATTGCTGCAATTCTAGTGTCAAAAAAATGCGATGTTGTTAGGAATTAGTTTATAAACAGACTTTTTTGATTACGGTCGCTTCCCGTGTAACAGGGGGAAAACCGTCCAGGAGCAGGGAAAAGGGCAGGAGAGAGCCGCGTCAGCCGGGTAACAGCTAAAACGCGGCGTTTCGCGGATCAGGAAATGAAGTTTAGCCCCTGCTTTAACACCAGATCGCAGGCTTTGGTTTTCACCTTTTCTGCCAGCGGAGTCGTTCCGATGTTATCCAGATTGAGTTGCTGACCATCTTTGGTTTTCAGCAAACCCTGAATGCCATCCAGATAGTTGGTGTCTTCTTTTTGCTCTTCACTGTTCAGGCCCAGCTTTTCCAGTACCTGGTTCTTGATGTTTTCGGCATCGGTTACCGAAGCTAGCTTTTGCTTGGCGCAGTATTGCAGTATGCCTGCGGCATTGTTCATGTTATCTGCACTTAAGGCCTGGTTCCCGCTGCTAAGCAAGCTAGTTAATGAAGCGAGCGACCAACCGCCTTCTTGTGTCGTGCTGTTTTGGTTGCCAAGTTCGCTGGCGGCGCTGGAGAGCGCATCTTTCCAGGATGCAGCATGCACCCCGGTGGAAATTAATGCGCTGGCGGCAAGGGCACAGCACAGAAGGTGTTTAACAGTTTTCATCATTATTACTCAATGTGGAATTGTGTCGCAGTATACCGCCAGAAACGGGGATTAATACTCTTTACCCGTTACCCGGCTACGGTAGCTATCCCAGTTGAAGATCACCCACAAACTGTTACCCAGGCGCATACGATCCATCACGCGTTCGCCCAGCAACTTGGTCATCTCTTCCATATTACTGTTAGTCAGCATCCCTGTTGGGCGTTTGGAAGAAGAGCGGCGATCGACGATCTGGTTGATGATCACTTTTTCGTATTTCGATTCGGTCTGCACACCGATCTCATCGATCACCAGCAGATCAACGTTGCTCAGATCGTTAAGCAGTTGTTCTTCGCTGGTACCGCTATTCCTGAAGGTATCTTTCATCGCCGACATAATATCGGCCACGGTGATGATCAATACGGATTTACCGCGTAGCAGTAGCTCGTTGCAGATTGCCGCCGCCAGATGGTTTTTGCCGGTTCCTGGCTTGCCAGAAAAGATGAAGCTGGCGATGTTGCCGTCAAACTCTTCGACATACTGGCGCGCTTTGCTTAACGCATTCATCTGCCCTTCACACTCAACGCGATAGTTCTCAAAGGAGCAGTTCTGATGCAGTGGACGAATACCGGAGCGGTTAAAGGTGCGCTGCATTTTCATCGCCCGATTTTCACGTTCGAGAGCGGCGGAGCGGATCGCCCCTTGTTCTTTCTGCCAGGCCAGTAGTTCTTCACCCGTTTTAAACGCAGGTTTGATATGGGCAGGCATCATTTTTTGCAGGCGTTGCATCAGGTCGCCAACGTTTTTCATCGTTACCCTCTGAATCCTGGTGGAATTTGGCTGTCAGGTTCGCTGACCGTATTCACATCTCGTTTCGGCAGTCCGCCGTTGCTGGCACGGCCGATTTGCAGGCTGCGCGCCAGTTTTTGTTGCCACTGTACATGGTGAAAGACTTTACCTTCCGCCTGCCAGTAGGCAATGAATGAGGCCAGTTCTTCGGTGGTCACCGGCTCTCTTAGCGCCACGCCCCATAGCGCCGCCAGGCGGATAAAGTCGGCATCGGGTTGCCAGTCCGGATACATGGCGAATTTCCCCATGGGTACAGCAACGGGAGCGGCTTGCGGTTCCTGATAGAGTTGATCGTCCAAAGCGACATCGCTTCCTGGACGCGCCAGCTTTTCTTCCAGCGCCAGCAGTTCAGCCAGGCGCGCAGGCGTGACGGCATAAAACGCCGGGGCATTGTTAGCAAATACGGCAACCACACCGCCTTCAGCTTTTGCCAGAACGGTTTGGTGATCGTGTACCAGGGCGTCAATACCAACGACGTCCGGGGTCAAAACTCTGGAAGACATACTGTTTCTCAAATATGGAACGATGAACGAGAAGGGAGATAACTTTTATAGTAACACACGGAGGAGAGGAGGCTGTCTCTCATCCGCGTGCTTTAAGTGAGGCAATTTTATACGCGAGGGCGTTTGCGGTACAACCATAATCCAGGAATGGAAAGGCCGATGGATAATGCACCAACAATCGATGAAGCTGTAAGAAAGTTGGTTAACAGGGTAATCATCAACGGTTCGCTGTAACCTAGCTGGCTGATTTTTACCGCCGAAATCATTGCAGTATAAGCAGAGATGCCCGGAAACATGGGGATAACAGCCGCCACGGTAAACACTTTCGGATGTGCCAGATACCAGCGCGACCATTGAATACCAATGGTGCCGACCAGCATAGAGGCCATAAAGGTTGACCATTCAATATTCAGCCCGCTGGTCATTAAGATCATTCGGGATCCATGACCTATCGCACCAAGCAGCGCACACCAGCGTAACGCCCGAACGGGAACGTTGAACACCATCGCAAAGCCGACTGCAGGAATGGCGGCGAGGATCATATCCTGCGCCAACGCCAACAGAAATTCGATCACACCCATCCGCGTAGCCCCCAAATTGTCAGTGCCATCACCACGCCGACGCAGGTAGCCAGTGTCAGCAGACTTGCGATCGCCCAGCGTGCCAGTCCGGTATTGATGTGGCCTTTAAACATATCGGCGACGGCATTAATCAACGGAAAGCCCGGCACCAGCAAGAGAACGCTGGCGGCCATCGCAATGGTGGGGGTATTACTGAAAGTGGGAAGTTGCAAAAGCAAACCGGAAATGGTGGTGGCGGCGAAAGCGGTGAGGCAAAAGTTGATCTGTGGATGAAGATGACGTTGTGCCAGCAGCTGGCGGATATACATTGCGACCGTACTGGCAAAGAAGGTGATGACGGCACCGTCCCAGCCACCGTTATTGAGTTTACAGAAACAGGCGCAAGAAAGGCCGACCATCAAGGCTACCAGCCATCGCGGGTAACGTAATGGCTGAATTTGGCTAAATCTTTTCTCTACGCCTTTGTAATCCAGCAGATGATGCTCCGCCAGAATCACAATGTGCTGGACTTCAGTCACCACATGCATATTAATGCCGCGATCGTGATTTTTACGTGTCGATGTCAGGCATTGCCCATCTTTAATGGTTGTCAGCACGATGGCGTTCGAAGAGATAGAACTTTCGACGCTGTCCATTCCCAACGCCCGACCCAGTCGTGAGGAAAGTTCATCGACCAACGCGCTTTCCGCACCATGTTGCAAAAGAAATAATCCACACTGGATACAAAGCCGTGTTACGGCTCGCTGTTGCTCAGTTTGCATAACTCGCCCTTTGTCATAGACGTGCTGCGTATTGTTCAGATAATGAGAATCCATTTGTATCATGAAGCGCGGTTGTTTTGCGGCAGGTTAAGATCAAAATTGCGCTGATTAATCCTGGTTATCGGGAGAGGCTCGGAGGGTAAAAAACGAATAATCTCAAGCTGTAAACAAATTATAACGTGAATATTATCGACATAATGAATGTATAGTCTGGTTTTTACGAATCGGGATTATCGATAACTGAGTGATTTTTTAGGCTTTAAAAAAGATAAAACTATCAGATTTTATTGAATAAATATTGATTGTGTGATTTTTTATTTTGCGAGAAGAAATATTTTTTAATTATAAATTAAATGAATGAGAATTCTGTTTTTCATTAAGTATTTCTAACAACTTAATGTAGATATTTTAAATGTCTCCAGGCTATTTCACCAGGTTATCATTTGATGCTAACCTTCTGACACATGCAGTGGAGTTGTTGTGCAGCAGGAGTATGCTGATATGAAAGTGAATGCTAAGGATAATTTATTCGCTTAATCTATTAATTTGCTGGAAACATTTAAGGAATGAATATCCTGAATAGACCATCATGATTTTTAGACAGTGGATGTGGAGGAAATATGTTGCCAGGATGCTGCAAAAATGGAATTGTTATCAGTAAAATACCTGTTATGCAAGCAGGGTTAAAAGAGGTCATGAGGACTCACTTCCCTGAATATGAAATAATATCCAGCGCCTCTGCGGAGGACCTTACCTTATTACAATTACGTCGTTCCGGATTAGTCATTGCTGATTTAGCCGGTGAAAGTGAAGATCCACGTTCTGTTTGTGAACATTATTATTCTTTAATCTCACAATATCGAGAAATTCACTGGGTTTTCATGGTGTCACGCTCCTGGTATTCCCAGGCGGTAGAACTTCTCATGTGCCCTACGGCGACATTATTGTCTGATGTTGAACCCATTGAGAATCTGGTTAAGACCGTGCGTTCTGGCAATACGCACGCAGAGCGTATCAGCGCCATGCTGACCTCTCCGGCAATGACTGAAACTCATGATTTTAGCTATCGCTCCGTCATTCTCACTCTTTCAGAGCGCAAAGTGCTGCGGCTATTAGGTAAAGGATGGGGCATCAACCAGATAGCTTCATTGCTTAAGAAAAGTAATAAAACTATCAGCGCCCAAAAAAACAGTGCGATGCGTCGACTGGCAATTCACAGCAACGCTGAAATGTATGCATGGATAAATAGCGCGCAGGGTGCAAGAGAACTTAACTTGCCTTCTGTTTATGGAGATGCCGCAGAATGGAACACAGCCGAATTAAGAAGAGAAATGTCGCACTCATAGAAAAATGCGTCATGAGCAGTATCGGTATTGAGAGTTTATTCAGAAAGTTTGCAGGTAACCCTTATAAGCTCCATATCTATACCAGTCAGGAGTCATTTCAGGATGCCATGTCGCGGATCTCATTTGCGGCGGTCATTTTTTCTTTTTCTGCCATGAGAAGTAAACGCAGAGAGGGATTATCTTGCCTGACTGAACTGGCGATTAAGTTTCCGCGTACCCGACGTTTAGTTATTGCGGATGATGATATTGAAGCTCGGCTGATTGGTTCATTGTCGCCATCACCGCTGGACGGTGTATTAAGTAAAGCGTCGACGCTGGAGATTTTTCATCAGGAACTCTTTTTGTCATTAAATGGTGTGCGTCAGGCGACCGACCGATTGAACAATCAGTGGTACATTAACCAAAGCCGGACGCTAAGCCCGACGGAGAGAGAAATATTGCGCTTTATGTCGCGTGGCTACTCAATGACACAAATTGCCGAGCAGCTTAAACGCAATATCAAAACGATCCGCGCGCATAAATTTAATGTAATGTCGAAACTGGGCGTCAGTTCTGATGCAGGGTTGTTGGAGGCCGCAGACATTCTGTTATGTATGCGTCATTGCGAAGCAAGTAACGTGTTGCACCCCTATTAATACGCTTAATGCCGGGTTTACTTCCCCGGCAAATTTTTCTATTTCAGCGTACAGTCACCACATTGCTGCACATCCGGCAAGCGATAACGCTGGCAGCAAGTGCGGCGCACCAGCAGGCCGTCGCGCAGCACCACGGTACGCCAGAGTGGATTATCTTCACCGGTAGTGAGCGTTTTCTCAAAAAAGAGGGCATGGCGCAGCGATTCAACCGTCGCCTCGCCGAGCAGCTGCTTCATCTCAGTGAGGTACCAGTTGATCAAATAACCGGTATTACTCCAGATAAGTTTACCGTTAATTTCTCCATTCGCTTCTAATGCTTGCACAACCGGAACAAGCGCCTTGCTAATTAACGTTTCCATTCGCTGCTGCGGTGAATGTGGTGTTGCGTTTTTATCTTCATACACATCGACCCAGAAACAGGCGGCGCGTCCGGTTTCGTGAAACTCAACGTGGAAATGTTCCGGCGACACATCTAATGCTTTTTCCTGCGTTAACAGGGCCAGCATTAATGGCGGCACCATCAGGCCGATGTACCATTGCGCCCACAGGGAGATCAGCGGCTTATTCTCGCGGATCATCGTTGGTTGATTGCGGTAGATATGATCGGAATAAACAGCTAACAGAGAACTTAACGCATTCGGTGATGACCATTGCGCCAGCGTCAGGGCACTGAATGGGGCGGGTTCATCCAGGCGGATAAACTCCAGCAAATGTTCACGATGTTCGGCGATCGTCGCCCGTACGGCTTGTGCAAGCCCAGGATCCTGCGGCTGGAGATGCGTTCGCCAGATAACATCTTCATAGAGCGGTGCGGAACGATAGGCCATAATCGTGATAGTAATCTAAATGATAATGATTGCTAATCCTAGCGATAGGTTTACCCGATAGCAAGGGATTTCTCTGACTTGCAAATGATAAAAATTATCATATGATATTAGTTATCATTATCAATGAAAGAGATGAAACCATGTTGCAACGTATGCTGGGCAGTGGTTGGGGAGTGTTGCTGCCGGGATTGCTGATTGCAGGGCTGATGTATGCGGATTTATCGCCGGATCAGTGGCGGATTGTCATTCTGATGGGATTAGTATTGACGCCGGTAATGCTGTATCACAAACAGTTACGGCATTACATTTTGCTACCATCATGCCTGGCGCTTATTGCTGGCATCATGCTGATGATAATGAATTTGAATCAGGGATGACAAAACAGGGAAGAAACAAGAAAGGAAGTAAAGATAATTGGTGCGAGGGGGGGGACTTGAACCCCCACGTCCGTAAGGACACTAACACCTGAAGCTAGCGCGTCTACCAATTCCGCCACCTTCGCACAGTCATCTTACTTTTTTGATATCGCCTCGTTTGGTGCGAGGGGGGGGACTTGAACCCCCACGTCCGTAAGAACACTAACACCTGAAGCTAGCGCGTCTACCAATTCCGCCACCTTCGCCCAGTGCGAGCAATATCAACGTGGTTTTTGGTGCGAGGGGGGGGACTTGAACCCCCACGTCCGTAAGGACACTAACACCTGAAGCTAGCGCGTCTACCAATTCCGCCACCTTCGCATACCATCAATTCTTAAAAAGAATTGCTACCACGGAGGCGCATTCTAGTGGTTTTCAGCTTTTCGTCAATAGTTAATTATCGACGGAGGTGTAATTGCTGGAAAAATGTCCAGCAGGAAACTAACGTGCAGGTTTTGTAGGTCGGATAAGGCGTTCACGCCGCATCCGACACGGTATGCGGCGACAGGTACCAGATACTTAACCTTTCTTCGCCTGGCGGGTCATAATGGCGCGATACACCTTGAAGCGCCCGGTTTGCGCGATCACTTCGTGGAAGCCAAATGTCTCATCCAGCACGTCCGGGTAAGGCAGGAAGGCGTTCGCTACAATTCGCAGCTCGCCGCCGCTGTTAAGATGACGCACCGCGCCGCGAATCAGCGTTTGTGCTGCATCCAGACTGGTTTGCATCCCATCGTGGAACGGCGGATTGGAGATGATCATATCAAAACGACCTTTCACCTCAGAAAAGACGTTGCTGGCAAAGACTTCACCTTCAATACCGTTGGCCGCAAGTGTTGCACGGCTGGCTTCAACTGCTGGCGCAGAAACATCGCACAACGTGAGACGAATCTTCGGTGAGTGGCGTGCAAAGGCAACTGAAAGAACGCCTGCACCGCAGCCGACATCCAGCACTTTACCTTTCGTGTGCGGGGTTAACGTCGAAAGCAGCAACTGGCTACCGACATCCAGACCGTCGCGGCTAAACACGCCCGGCAACGTTTTGACCGTCAGGCCATCGACGCTGTATTCGCCCCAGAATTTATCGGCATCAAATACCGGCTGCTTTTCCAGACGACCAAAATAGAGGCCACAGCGACGGGCGCTGTCGACTTTATTCAACGGCGCATAATCTGCCAGCATCTGCTCGGCGCTGCGCACGCCGCTGCGGTTCTCGCCAACGACAAAAATATCCGTCCCCACCGGCAGCAGAGAAAGTAAATTCATCAACTGGAACTGGGCTTCCGGTTTGTTCTTCGGCCAGTAGTAAATCAAAGTATCGCAATCTGCGACATCATCCGCCGTGGCGACCAGGCTAAAACGGGCGTTATCCCCCATCTGGCGGCTTAATACCTGCCAGTGGTGGAACTGCTGGGTATGAGCACGGCTGGCCGCGGTATCTAAACGCGCGGGCAGGTCATCCTGTAAGTCTCCGGCAAACAGAATACGGCTTTTTTCGAAATCATCACTGTGACGCAGCAAGACTTCACTTGCCGGGGTAAATGCAGACATGGAATGCTCCTCAATTGATACTGGCGGCGATTATAGCCATATGTTGGCGCGGTATCGACGAATTTGCTATATTTGCGCCCCTGACAACAGGAGCGATTCGCTATGACATCCCGACGAGACTGGCAGTTACAGCAGCTGGGCATTACCCAGTGGTCGCTGCGTCGCCCTGGCGCGTTGCAGGGGGAGATTGCCATTGCGATCCCGGCACACGTCCGTCTGGTGATGGTGGCAAACGATCTTCCCGCCCTGACCGATCCTTTAGTGAGCGATGTTCTGCGTGCATTAACCGTCAGCCCCGACCAGGTGCTGCAACTGACGCCAGAAAAGATCGCGATGCTGCCGCAAGGCAGTCGCTGCAACAGCTGGCGGTTGGGTACTGATGAACCGCTATCACTGGAAGGCGCTCAGGTGGCATCACCGGCGCTCACCGAATTACGGGCAAACCCAACGGCACGCGCCGCGTTATGGCAACAAATTTGCACATATGAACACGATTTCTTCCCTCGAAACGACTGATTTACCAACGGCTTTCCACATTGAACAACGCGCCCACGCCTTTCCGTGGAGTGAAAAAACCTTTGCCAGTAATCAGGGCGAGCGTTATCTCAACTTTCAGTTAACGCAAAACGGCAAAATGGCGGCGTTTGCGATTACGCAAGTGGTGCTGGATGAAGCTACATTGTTCAATATTGCGGTCGATCCCGACTATCAGCGTCAGGGGCTGGGAAGGGCGCTGCTGGAACATCTGATCGACGAACTGGAAAAACGCGGCGTGGCGACACTATGGCTGGAAGTCCGTGCCTCAAACGCTGCCGCCATTGCCCTGTACGAAAGTTTAGGCTTTAACGAGGCGACGATTCGCCGCAATTACTACCCCACCAAGGACGGTCGCGAAGACGCCATCATCATGGCGTTGCCAATCAGTATGTAAGACAAGGTGGAATAATGAAGTGGGACTGGATTTTCTTTGATGCCGATGAAACGCTGTTTACCTTTGACTCGTTCACCGGCCTGCAGCGGATGTTTCTTGATTACAGCGTCACTTTTACCGCTGAAGATTTTCAGGACTATCAGGCCGTTAACAAGCCCCTGTGGGTAGATTATCAAAACGGCGCGATCACTTCATTACAGCTTCAGCACGGGCGTTTTGAGAGCTGGGCCGAACGGCTGAACGTCGAGCCAGGTAAACTCAACGAGGCCTTCATTAATGCGATGGCGGAAATTTGCACGCCGCTGCCGGGCGCGGTTTCCCTGCTTAATGCCATTCGCGGCAACGCCAAAATCGGCATCATCACCAACGGCTTTAGCGCCTTGCAGCAAGTGCGTCTGGAACGCACGGGCCTGCGTGATTATTTCGATTTGTTGGTGATTTCCGAAGAAGTTGGCGTAGCCAAACCGAATAAGAAAATTTTCGATTATGCGCTGGAACAGGCGGGCAATCCTGACCGTTCACGCGTGCTGATGGTTGGCGACACTGCCGAGTCCGATATTCTCGGTGGCATCAACGCCGGGCTTGCGACCTGCTGGCTGAATGCGCACAATCGCGAGCAACCAGAAGGCATCGCGCCTACCTGGACCGTTTCTTCGTTGCACGAACTGGAGCAGCTCCTGTGTAAACACTGATTGCCTCCCCCCCGTTGATGGGTAAAATAGCCGCAATTTTTCGTTTTCAACAAGCGCGGCGCGATGCCGCTTACTCAAGAAGAAAGAATTATGACGTTGTCTCCTTATTTGCAAGAGGTGGCGAAGCGCCGCACTTTTGCCATTATTTCTCACCCCAATAATTAAGCCCACATTAAAGCTATTTTTCTCTTTCAAAATCCTTTCAGTTAATTGAATAATTATCATATAACTCATTTAATAACATGGTGTTATGTTGTTTCTTTGATTGAAGATTCTTTCATATAACTTTAAATCGATCAGGTTGCTTTCATTAAAAATCTGTACATGCGCTTGTACATAATGTACAAAACAGCAGAGGTGTTTTGTTATTTGTACAAGGTGAGTAATGGCGCTGTCTGATGCGTGGTTGCGTTCAGTCGTTGGAAAGGAACGTGATAAGGTTTTGGTTAAATCCGATCGTGATGGTCTGTCTGTTAGAGTATCACCGAAAGGTCGCGTAGTGTTCCAATATCGTTATCAATGGGCAGGGAAAGGTGAGCGTCTTGATATCGGGACTTACCCGGCAACTGGATTAAAAGAGGCCAGAGAAGAAGTTATCCGTCTCCGTGGTGAACTCGAGTCAAACCGTAATCCACGATTGGTCAAGCAGGCTGAAAAACGAAAAGCTACTGAAGCCATGACGGTAGAGTCTGTGATCCGTGCCTGGTATGAAGCATATTGTGTAAAAAATAAAAAAGGTTCTGAACAGATACTCCGCTCGTTTGAGCTGCACCTGTTCTCTAAAATCGGGTGTATCCCTCACGATGCAGCTACATTGCATGATTGGTTAGAAGTCCTGGAGCCTCTTAGCACTAAGACTCCAGCAATAGCAGACCGATTGCTAATTAACGCAAAGCAGGCCCATGTCTGGTCGTATAAGAGAAAGCTCATTGAAACTCGCCCGCTGTCGGATATCACGGGTAAAGATATGGATATCCGTAAAGGTCAGAAGAAACGGTTTCTGACACATGATGAAATTAAAATCCTTTATGCTGCGATCGATGGTTCTCGAATGGTTCCTAAATACCGGGCCTTCATTAAACTATTGCTGCATTTTGGTTGCCGTAGTTCAGAGCTAATTACCGCTAGGGTGGACGATTTTGATTTCATAAATAAAGTATGGACTGTACCACCAGAACGACATAAGACTGGGGAGATAACAGGCGAACCGCTAAAGCGGCCCATTATTGAACCGGTTGAAGAGCTTATAAAGTACGCTATCTCTATGAACAATGGTTCCGATATGCTTTTTACTAAGGAAGGAAGCAGGGAACCCGTTGGTCGGACATCATTGCAGTCGCTACCTTACAATTTAATGCAATACGCATGGCGGCGTTTTGGGTATCAATTCCCTCATTGGTCTCTTCATGATTTGAGACGGACAGCACGAACAAACTTTTCAGATCTTACTGCGCCTCATATTGCAGAAATAATGCTCGGTCATAAACTGCCAGGGGTATGGCAAGTTTATGACAAGAGTGATTATTTAGAAGAACAGCGTAAAGCTTACCAAAAATGGTGGGAGAGGATTGAGGCGATAGTTACTTGTACTGGCCCAGAATCTACCTGACAGCTTGCGTAGCCCTGACAGTCTGTTTTGAGCGAACACTGGACATTTCAATAGCATTTTTGAGTAGGTTACGCTTAGACCAGAAGTAAGAGGTGATAGAATTATCAACAATACATAAAACATAGGGGATTCTTATTGATTTATTGATCTTGACCAACTTATGTGATGCAGTATGTCTTTAACTTGTATTACTATTATCTTTATCTTGTCGTTTCTAATGAACTTATCTTATTTCAGAAAGGAGTTTTTATGCATTTAGTCACGAAATCTTATTTCGATGCCTTTTGCAAAGCATTCGCTGCGCCCTATGAGGAGACCAAAAATTTTGAGGCGTTTGTGAACTATTGTGCTTTTTCAAAATACTCAGGCGACAAAGTTGAGGTCAGTGATCTTGTGTATGAAGGCCCGGACCCTGGTATTGATGGCGCATTTTTATTTTTAGACGATAGAGCCATTTTTTCAACTGAAGAACTTCAGGAGATTTTCCAAAACTCACGTCGCGAGTTTCAAGTTTCATTAATATTCACGCAAGCTAAGTCATCGGAGAAGTGGAGTAAACAGGAAATAGACTCTTACATTGCGTCAATAAGAGATTATCTTTCACCAGCACCACAACAACCCCACAGTGAATATCTAGCGGACTTTAAAAAAATGTTCAACTTGATATTTGCTAATATCGGCAGAGTCAAAAATGGCCTTCCAGACTTATACGCATATTTTTTTAGTGCTGCACAAAATACAGAGGCCAGAGAAATAAAAGCTGCATTTGCATCGGGTGAAAAAAGCTTAAAGTCACTCGGGTTTTCACATGAAACATCCTTCATTATGGCTCACAAAGACATGATTCATGAGCTTTGGCTTGCTGCAGAAGGCCCAATAGAAGCTAAACTTCCTACAATAGGCTATGCTCCATTCCCAGCGGCCCCTAATATTAATAATGCCTATGTAGCTACTGTCAAAGCTCGTAGTTTTATTGATTCTATACTTAAAGACAAAAATGGAAATCCTCGAAAGAAATTATTCGAAGAAAATGTTAGAGATTTTCTGGGGATTGATGGTGACGTAAATTCAGAAATTGCAGGAACACTAGATACTGATGGAAAAAAAGCAAGATTTGGTTTAATGAATAATGGAGTGACAATAGTTGCATCAAGCGTGAGGCCTGCAGGGCAAGAAATTTTTATACGAGATTTTCAAATTGTTAATGGATGTCAAACGTCTAATGTTCTTATATCAAAAGACATTCAAGTAGATGAATCAGTTAGTTTAATGATTAAATTAATTGAAACCGATGAGCCAGCGATCCTTGATGACATTGTACGAGCTACGAATAGACAATCTAAAGTTGAAGATGCACAGTTCATTTCAACGCTAAAAAAATTAAGGGAATTAGAGCATTATTTTAATGCTAAAGGTGCTATTGAAGGAAATAAAATTTATTTTGAGAGAAGGAAGGGGCAGTATAGTTCAGAAAGTATAGCTCCAGTACGCATATTTGATATCAGAGAAGTTGCGCGAGCATATGCAGCTATTGTTATGATGAGACCAGATTATTCCAGTCGTTATCCAAATAGGTTAACTGGTGACTTACTTAATGAGGTTTTCTCTTCCGACGCCCTCGAGGATGATTATTATATATCTTGCTATTGCTTGTATAGGCTAAAGGCTCTTATCTCAAATAAGAGGTTTGATGGGAAGTATTCAAAATTACGCTGGCATATTCTAACTGCTGCGTCAAAATACTGTGGTGATAATTATAAGGTTTGGGGGTTCAAAAATAAAAATGAAGCTCTTCATAACTTATTCTCAATGAATGATGGGGAGTGGTTTGAAAAACTTGAGAGTTTGGTTAAAATAGCTATACCAGATCCGGATATTTCTCGTGACTTACTAAAGTCACAGCCTTTAACATCAACGATTCTCAAAAGTGTTGATAGCGTACCTAAATAAAGAGCAGGGAAGCTTATTGCTTCCCAATGAATTAACACAGTTATAGGTTCCTTGACTTAAACTTTTTACAGGTTCTCTCAGATATCGATAATTTTATAGGTTGTATCATAGGGTGATCTTCTTCAAGAGAAACAAATTAACATTAAATTAGCAACGTTTGCTCTTGGCACAGACTTGACTGTCAGATTAGTTTGGTCTGTGCCATAGATATGTCAGCTCCCATCTGAGATAATACACGTTACTCAATAACTCCAGCAAATCTGTATATCTTGCGTGATGCCCATTTATTTGGGCAGGATTTAATATCAGGATCTGGAAAATCTGGTCTGTATTTCTGGCCAGTCCTCCTGTTTACGCTGTTCCAGCGAAGCACCGTCGATATTGAAACGCCACAGAATTCGGCGACTTGTTTTGTTGTCATTAAGTTGTTCATTGTTGACCCTCCTGTGGTTGTGCAGTTGAAAGACTCATGCCAGCGCGTTGTTGCCAGACGACCCAGCCGAGAGCCATATCCCACGCCATGTACTCGTTATCACCGTTTTTTGCTCTCCGACGATCGACTGTTTTACCGAAACGCTTTTCCATAAATAATTCATAGGCTGCGCGTTCATCTGGCTCAACTTCCAGAGATGCCAGTGCAATCCGTGCCAGTTCTAAATCATTTTCAAGCTCAGCGCGAATCTCAGCGAATGCACTCTGTGTTAAGGCGAACTCAATGCTCTGCACTTTATTCCGTGCGCGCTCAAGCAGTGCATGGTAGTTAATTTCGGTTGTCATACCCCTACCTCTTCGAATTTCAATTCCAATTGATCACCCCAGATTTCACATGACTCTGAACACGAGCCGGTATCGAATCGCCTGGCCTGTACCATCGCCTGATACAAATTTCTGTAGTCGCTGTTGGCAGACATTCTGGCAATTCCGTCAAGCGTCAGGTGACCACGGTACATAATGTCTTTACCTGTTCTGCGATGACCATCCCTGACGTGTTTGCCTGTAACCAGCTCATTAAAAACTCGCATCAGACCTGGTTCGTCTTTACATGCAAGCCCCAGCTTTTGCGTTGACTTTTTGATGCAGAAAACACAGTTCCCGAGATGCTCCGGGATTTGCAAATCAAAAGGTTGTTTTCGCCACCACCGGATAACATCCGACTTATCAAAATCTGACAGCTCGGCAAGATACCGGACGCCCGATTTCGGTTTCAGCCTACGGGGTTCGTCTGCACGAATACCCAGCCATGTGATGTAATTACCTCGCCCGAAATGGTTATCGCAGTATTTCGTGAAAGGGATGAGTTTTAGCCTGTCAGTACAGAACGCGCCGCCGATGTATGGCGTACCGTACTTTTTAACCATGTCCATAAACGGTTTAAGCACCGGCATTCGTGTCTGAATATCCTTTGGCTCCCATTCTGTATAACCATTTGGCTGCCCAAGCTCAGGATTTATATCGACCTGTAACACAGTTAGTGGTATGTCCCAGAACTTCACAACCTCCCGGATAAAGCGGTATGTCAGCGGATGTTCGCAACCTGTATCCATAAATATGTAGCAGACGTTATTGCCAGCCTTTCTTTGTTCTTCCATCAGGTGAACAAGATATGCGGATGTTCTCCCGCCAGAAAAACTAACTACATGAGTTATGCACATTTGCGTAATTCCGATAACTCGTTGAAGCGTTCCATAAACATCCCGTAGGCATGGCCCGGTGCCAGTGGAATCACGTTGAACATCTCTGTTGCCGGGATGCCTTCCAGTACAGGCCAGAAAGAGCCATCATCAAGCCCGAGATCGCGGCGTTCGGTTGCCAGCATGATGAGATCGGCATATTTCACGGGCGTACTCATAACTGGGGGTAACCCGTATTTCTCACGGATTACGGCGTCTATTTTTTCTTCCATCCGTTTATAGTCAGGAAGAAGGCGTTTCAGTGGTGCGGGAATGTCCTGGCAATACGCTTCTGTTGCATCATGCATTAACGCTTCAAAAGCAAATTCCTGCGGCACCAGCTGACTGCAAAGAACCGCATGTTGGGCGAC
This sequence comes from Escherichia coli, assembly GCF_036503815.1. Lineage (GTDB taxonomy): Bacteria > Pseudomonadota > Gammaproteobacteria > Enterobacterales > Enterobacteriaceae > Escherichia > Escherichia coli_F. The sequence goes on along the minus strand of NZ_AP027764.1, from coordinate 4,244,053 downwards.
GCTGTAGAAGTGTGAAAGATGACCGGTAAAGCGACAGATATTTGAAAGGGAAACCGCGATATCGTTAATATCGATGTCGTCTTTATTTATCTTGTCATAATAAAAATGCTTCCCGGAAAAAGTTTTAATAAATGACATTTTGTTCTCCACGTATATGCTCTGCACCGCGCTGAATTCTGGTAAAAGGAAGCCCTCACCATCCGGCGATTATTGAGTAAATTATGTTTCCATAAATGCCCCCGCAGGGGCATTTGCAGTAATGAAATCAGGCGGTGAAAGTACCAATAAAGGTTTCTACTTTGCTGTCTTTGAATTTCTCAACAAGCAGATCACGAAATTCGTTAGCCATATCTTCCTGCACCGCTTCCAGCTGAATAATGCGCAGAACCAGTACAGGACGATCGCCAGTGATAATGCTGAGGCGTAATTTAAACGGACGTTCTTTCAGGCCTTCAAACGGAACGCATTTAAATTCAAATGCCACTGGCATAATGTCTTTGGTCTTCGCTTCGACAGACTCCATCAGGGAGCGTTTGCCGCTGAAGTCATTATCTTCAAAATCAGCGGTCTGGTTCGCTTCAATTGTGATTTTACGGATCGCCGCAGCCGCTTTGGTTGCCTGAATGGCGTCACCATTAGCATCAAAGCCCACAAGGTAGTCGGCCCAGTCTTCAATCCATTCTGCCAGTGACTTCTGGGAGTTACGCTCGCCGTTAACAGACAACAGGGCAGAGAACGGTGCTGTCTTTTTCAGTTTGAGAGTGGCGGTGTTATCTGCGTGACCTGGTTCATCAATAGTACCCAGGTTAAGCACACTGACGGCTCGTATATTATCGGCATCGATAAAGCAGCGGGTGCCTTCATCTGCAAGATCTTTAGAATAACGGGTAAAGTCAACGATGCTGGCAGTGGAAAGCGCACCACGGAAACGGAAACGATTTAAATTAAATTTTTCCAGATCATGAATGCGGAAATTCTCAGGCAATGCCACAGCATCGGCACCAATCTTACTGATAATTTCATTAACACCCTGAGCAGAAATAAGGGCATGGATTTGATTAATTGCGGTTGCGTCTAAGTTCTGAGACATAATAAGTCCTCACTATATAAAGATATTCAGTGATGAGATAAATAATCAGTTTATTAATAACAATATTAACGACCTGCTGCGCGGAGTTTTCCGTCAGGCTCACCGGCAAGAGTCAGTAATTGTCCCTGGTCTTCCTGCAGAATAGTCAGGCGACCACCGCGATTGACATACATCGGCGTTTCGGTGGTGTCTTCTTCGGAAATTTTCCCGCGGTTAGTCGGGCGAACATATGAGAGTTTGTGTTTGATTTTCACACGGTTCTCATCAAATGGTTCGATTTCCAGGTTGAGTGAGACCTTACCTTTGGTTTTCGTGTTCATCACACCGGAAGCGACTTCACTGAGAACTGCGCCTATTTTGGTTTCAAATACGCCGCCGTCCAGCTCCCCGATAAATGCCTGCACATCAGTACTGCGTTCGCTAGCCATTTTGCTGCTCCTCATCATATCGACCCTGCAAGGCCGGTTGGTTTCTCCACAAAACAGAGAAGAACACCTGCTGTGGCAGCCGCTCGGATGGATTGGGTTATGAGCCCGTCGTCCGGTGATGCTCTTCTCTGTTTTGTAAAAAGAGCGGTACCAGCTGGAAGCAAGTGTACAAACTGGTACCGCCAAAGCTGTGGCTGTTGTGGTGACCGGTGCTGATCTCCGGCTTGCGGTTATTTCAGACTCTCACGGGCATTTAATTGCCCCGCCGAACAGCTCTTTTCCGCAATAGCTGCAATGTCTTTCGCGCATCAGCCTGCGCATTCACCACAACGCTGAGAGCACTTAGCCAGTTACGGCACCACACTTTGTCGCGGTTCCATACATGCCCTCATTGTTGCACCCTGGTCTCTTCCCAGGCGTCAAACCGAATCGCCACGCTGGTTAGGCGTCTTATCAGCATCCTCATTGACTTGCACATTCCGGCTACCTGGTTTGTTTGCCCGAGCAAGGAGTGGATTGTCCCCTTTAACGTCCCCAGACCGCTAACGACGCATGTGCCATACACCGTGTTACAACCAAATTTTGTTAGTACCTTGTTTGTTGGTCTGGAAAGAAAGATAAAATTAAGTTGCGCATTATGCAAGTTTTTTATTGCGATATATGCAATTTGGTGGGTAATGAAAAGCCACCTTCGGGTGGCTAATTGATGAGGAGGTAAGGGTTAATTGTGTCGCTTAAGGGTTTGTGACTGGCTGATTAAGACCTTTCCAAAGATCATAAACCGGTGTTCATTTTCGCTGGTAATTTCCCATTCACGGTAAATCTGGTTATCAGAAATCACCAGTAGTTTGTCAGGTATCATTTGCAGTCGTTTGACATAAATTTTATCATCAAAACCAAATACATAGATACCATCTCCATCAAACTGATTGATACTGACATCAACGAAGATGAGATCTCCTGGATCAATGGTTGGACACATACTGTCCCCACGAACGTTGATAACTTTAATGTGATTGGCTGGCCGTCCGCCAAACATCGATACAGCATTATCAGTTCTGTATTCAATGGCATGAATCACATCAATGACATCACCGCCTTGGATAAGGCCATTTCCCGCACTGGCACTGACATCCAGCATTTCAATACGGAATACATCCTTCACCTGCGCAATATCCTCATTAACACTGTTTTTACATACAGTATTACTTTTGAAGTCTGAGGTAAAGAGATCAGCAATATCAACACCTAAGCTCCTGGCAATATTACTCAGGGCTTGTTCAGTGAATTGTTTCTGCTTACCTGTTTCCAGGCGTGAGATATTCGCCGCATCCACTCCTATTGCTTCAGCGAGATCGGCGATTTTCATGTTCTTCGCCTGGCGAAGTTGTCTGACTCGATTTCCTATGTTCATGCGTTTATTACATTTCTTTATTGCGTGTTAAGCAAATCAACTTGCGCAAAAAATTTGCGTGAAATAATATGCTCATCACGCAATATGTGGAGGTTATATGCAATCACCATTACGGAATGTGCGTAAGGCGCATGGGTTTACTTTGCAGCATGTTGCTGCGGGCGTTCAGGTCAATCCAGCGACGCTGAGTCGTATTGAAAGACTGGAACAAATTCCATCTATCGATCTTGCAGAACGTCTGGCCAATTTTTTTAAGGGTGAAATCAGCGAAATGCAGATTCTTTATCCGGCACGTTTTCAATCTAGCCAAAACCAGAATGGGTTTAAACCACAGGAACAGGAGGTAAGCCGTGGGTAAGCACCACTGGAAAGTGGAAAAACAACCTGACTGGTACGTGAAAGCTGTCAGAAAAACTATCGCGGCATTGCCAGGTGGTTACGCTGAAGCTGCTGAGTGGCTGGATGTAACAGAGAACGCTTTATTCAACCGCCTTCGTGCCGATGGTGATCAGTTTTTTCCGTTGGGATGGGCAATGGTTTTACAGCGTGCGGCTAGTACTCATTACATTGCGGATGCTGTCGCACAGTCTGCTGGTGGGGTGTTTGTATCACTTCCTGAAATTGAGGAAGTAGAGAACGCTGATATCAACCAACGTCTACTGGAAGTCATTGAACAGATCGGGAGTTACTCAAAGCAGATTCGTTCGGCAATCGAAGACGGGGTAGTGGAGCCACATGAGCAGACAGCAATTAATGATGAGTTGTATCTGTCGATTTCGAAGCTCCAGGAACATGCGGCACTGGTCTACAAAATTTTCTGCGTTCCAGAAAAGAGTGACGCCCGCGAGTGTGCAGCTCCGGGCGTCGTGGCGTTTTGTGTCTGTGGAGAAACTAACGCATGAACAGTTTAACGGCAAATAACCGTTGGTCGCAACAGCTGGTGGTCCGCGTGGCTGAACACCTGTTGTTACGGCATGAATGCAGATTACCAAATCACCTGGCTGTAAGTAACCACAGAGAACTTTACCTGACTGTGGGGGGCGAGTTGTGCAGGAACTTAACCGCTGGTTTCGTGACGGAAGAGGACTTTATGTTCATGTTATTCGTTGGGAGCCAGAAACACAGCGCGTTATCTATCTTCGCAAAGACTACCCGCATGAGTGCTTTAGTCCTTTGTGGAAATTCAGGCGTGATTTTGTTGAGTGTGAAGGACCACCAGCACATTGATTCTGCCATTCCGGGACGTTACACTGTTCAGGCACCTTATAAAGCGGGTGCCGGGATTGGCGTCCTGGAATTGCATACGGCGACAATTGGCGCGTTAGCGTCTTTTTTGTTGCTACAACTCAGCTATACCCAAATTATGGTGGGCTGGGTGGGGGCACCGAAAGGTGCGCCGGTTTCCGTATGCGCCGGTTACGCCAACCCTGCTCAGTTCACCACCAGCGAAATTGGCGTTTCCGGTGGTGGAAGTTATCCATTGCATACGGAGGCTGCCATCATGGCTACGATCCCTGCCTTAGTTCAACCTGAACTTTGCATTATTGCAGACAAAGTTGTTACTTCTTCTCTGGCTGTTGCTAGTTATTTCGGCAAACAACACAAAAATGTCATTCAAAAAATTGCGTCTCTTGAATGCTCTGCCGAATTTACTGAGCTGAATTTCCAGCTCAGTGAGTACATCGACGCATCAGGCCGCAAACTACCTTGCTATCAAATAACCCGCGACGGCTTTGCGTTTCTTGCTATGGGTTTCACGGGTAAACGTGCTGCCCAGTTCAAAGAGGCATATATCAATGCCTTTAACCAGATGGAGAAACAGCTTTCAAAACCCTCTGTACCGAGCGACGTTGCACATAACGCCAGCATTCTCTATTCCTACATTTCATCAATTCATCAGGTCTGGCTGCAGCAGCTTTATCCTATGTTGGCAAAAGCCGAATCTCCGCTGGCTGTTAGCTTGTATGACTATATTAATGATGCTTCGGCGCTGGCCTGCCTCATAAATTTGTCGCTGAACCCTTCAGAGGTAAGGGGGCGCAAATGATCCGGAATATTTTCAAACGGTTTACCAATCAGACTTTCCGTTGTCCTCGTCCGGGTCAGTGGTACACCACACCTGCAGGGCATGTTCTACGTGTTAGCCTGGTTGACCGTGAATGTCAGAAGGTGATTTGTGAACCGCTGGGCCGTAATTACCGCGTCAGTATGCCGCTTATAGCCTTTCGCTCCGGAAAAAACATGAAGCATCTCGGAGGTGCAGCATGAGTATGGAGCTGATGGTTAAAGCGATGAAAATTCGAGTGGGTAATCCATTGCGAAAACTGGTTCTGATCAAGCTGGCTGATAATGCCAGCGATCAGGGTGAGTGCTGGCCCAGCTACCAGCATATTGCTGACCAGTGCGAGATTAGCAAACGTTCTGTGATGAATCATATTGCGGCCCTTTGTGAGTCCGGGCTGGTAAAAAAAGTCACCCGGAAAGGTGAAAAAGGTAACTCAAGTAATATCTATCTCCTTCATCTGGATGGTGCAGGAGATTCACTAGGGGGTAGTGCAAATAATTCACTATCTGGTGTAGCAAATTCACTAGGTAGTGCAGGAGTTGCACCAGGGGGTAGTGCAGGAGATTCACCCAGAACCAGTCACTCTTTTGAACCAGTCAAAGAACCAGTCAATGAACCAATAGCTGTTGGTGCATCTGCTGATGAGTCTGTGCGAGTTCGTTCAAACCGACCGGAATACTCTCCGGAGTTTGAGCAGGCATGGCTGGCATATCCCAAACGTGCTGGTGGCAATTCAAAATCAGCAGCCTTCAAAGCCTGGAAAGCCCGTTTGAACGAGGGGGTAAACCCCGAAACCATGCTGGAAGGTGTGAAACGCTACGCGGGCTGGGTATCTGCGATGGGCAATAGCGGCACACAATTTGTGAAACAGGCTGTCACGTTCTTTGGTCCGGATCGTCATTTCGAAGAATCCTGGGAAGTTCCTGCGGTATCTGCAGCCAGACGCGAGGACCCGTACTTCAAAGCCAGTTACGACAACGTGGACTACAGCCAGATCCCGGCAGGATTCAGGGGGTGATCATGAGTCTTTTGAATGACGTTCAGAAATTCATTGAAGCCCATCCGGGGTGTACTTCCGGAGACATTGCGGATGCTTTTGCAGGTTACTCACGGCAGCGCGTTCTGCAGTCAGCAAGCAAGTTACGTCAGAGTTGGCGTGTGGCTCACCGTTGTGAAGGAGATACACGCAGACATTTCCCGCGCCTGACTGAGAGAGCGCAGGAACCGGAACCACAACCAGTTCGAGAAACCAGACCTGTGCGCAATTTCTATGTCGGCACTAACGATCCACGGGTGATTTTGAGCCTGACCCGCCAGGCGGAAGAACTGGAGTCCAGGGGCTTATACCGTCGTGCTGCAACGGTGTGGATGGCGGCATTCCGTGAAAGCCACTCCCGGCCAGAACTAAACAATTTTCTGGCGCGTCGTGAACGGTGTTTACGGAAAAGCAGCAAGCGGGTTGCATCAGGTGAAGAGTGGTATCTGTCATGGAATTACGTGGGGGCTTAATGAGTAATAAATATTGCCAGGCGCTGGTGGAACTACGGAACAAACCAGCCCATGAACTGAAGGAAGTGGGCGATCAGTGGCGCACGCCGGACAACATTTTCTGGGGAATTAACACCCTGTTTGGCCCGTTTGTTCTGGATCTGTTTACTGACGGTGATAACGCCAAATGTGCCGCGTATTACACGGCGGAAGACAACGCGCTGGCGCATGACTGGTCAGAACGTCTTGCGGAGCTTAAAGGTGCTGCCTTTGGTAATCCCCCATACAGCCGCGCCAGTCAGCATGAGGGGCAATACATCACCGGCATGCGTTACATCATGAAGCATGCCAGTGCCATGCGTGATAAAGGCGGGCGCTATGTTTTCCTGATCAAAGCTGCCACCAGCGAAGTGTGGTGGCCGGAAGATGCAGATCATATTGCTTTTATTCGCGGGCGTATTGGTTTTGAACTGCCTGTCTGGTTTATCCCGAAAGACGAGAAGCAGGTACCGACAGGAGCTTTTTTCGCTGGTGCTATTGCTGTTTTTGACAAGACTTGGAAGGGACCGGCAATCAGCTACATCGGGCGCGATGAACTTGAGGCATGTGGTGAGGCGTTTCTGGCGCAGGTTCGCCAGCAGGCGGAAAAACTGGTCAGGGAGATGGCTGCATGACGACATTAACTCAATGCCAGCAGCAGGTGCTGGATATGCTGATTTCTTATCAGAAAGAACGTGGCTTCCCGCCAACCAATCAGGAGGTGGCAACCATGCTGGGATACCGTTCGGTGAATGCAGCGGTGGAGCATCTTCGCGCACTGGAGAAAAAAGGCGTCATCACGATAAAGCGTGGTGTGGCCCGGGGGATAACGCTTCATACCGCGATGAAGGACGACGACAGCGAGGTGGTCGGAATTATCCGCTCACTGCTTGCCGGTGAGGAAAACGCAAGGCTGCGTGCAACTCACTGGTTACATGAGAGAGGCCTGAAAGTATGAAGCTGATCCTGCCTTTCCCGCCCAGCGTGAACACGTACTGGCGACACCCCAACAAAGGGGCGTTTGCTGGTAAGAGCCTGATAAGCGCGGCGGGGCGCAAATTCCAGAGCGCGGCGTGCGCAGCAATAGTTGAGCAGTTACGTCGTCTGCCGAAACCAACGTCGACACCTGCTGCAGTGGAGATCGTGTTGTTTCCACCGGATAACCGGATCCGCGATCTGGACAACTATAACAAGGCGCTGTTTGACGCCCTGACCCACGCGGGTGTGTGGGAAGACGACAGTCAGGTGAAAAGAATGCTGGTGGAGTGGGGACCGGTTATCCCGGAAGGGAAGGTCGAGATCACAATCAGTAAGTACGAAAAAGTGAGTTGCAAATTAGCAACCCGGTAACGGAATTGAGTAACACCCTAAATTTGGGTATTACCTCGTTAAAGATACTGTATTTATGAACAGTGTATCCTTGATAACTATTAAAAATCGCAGTAAGTTCATCTTGCATCAACGAAAAGGGAGTGCAGTCCCGAAATTTGTGGAGAAACCAATGAATCAGTTGCTTGTAATTGATGGCGTTTCTGTGCGCCAGTACTTTGAATCTAACTACTGTCTTAACGACCTTCAGAAAGCTGCTCTTCTTGCCGCTGGTGAGAATCGCTCCTCCCGTTCGCTGGAAGTTCACGAGTTTATGCGTCGTCCTGAAACGAAGGCTCTTGTGGAATTATTGGAAGAAGAAACTACGGGAGATTCCCGTAGTATTCCTGTCATCACCATTCAGGGGCGCAATGGTGGGACGTATGTCTGTAAAGAGCTGGTCTATGCATATGCAATGTGGATCAGCCCGGCATTCAGCTTAAAAGTGATACGTACTTTTGATGCGCTTCATAATTCATCACCAGAAGAAACCACATCCGACAAAATTAAATCCGGGGTCATTCTGCTTGAATCAGCAGCAAAGACTCTAAATCTGTCAAACTCCTCGAAACTTGGTGCATACCAGAAATTATCAAGGGTAGCTGGTCTTCCTGAACTTATGCCGATCTATGCCATTGATGCACCTGCTGATGCGCCAGATGGTTCAAGCCGCCCTACGCTGTCGCTGAGTGCACTGCTGAAGCAGTATGGTATCCGCCTGACGGCTAATCAGGCATATCACCAGATGGCGAAGCTGGGGATCGTTGAACAACGCGAACGATACAGCCGTACCGCAATTAACAACATTAAAAAATTCTGGTCGCTGACGGCGAAAGGCTGCATGTTCGGTAAGAACATCACCAGTCCTGCAAATCCGCGCGAGACGCAGCCGCATTTCTTCGAATCCCGATTCCCTGAGCTGTTAAAGCTGCTCGATACCGTTCATTGAGGTGACCGTGAGAGCGCTACTGACCCCTGAAATTGCCCCGCGTATGGGGATCGTATTGTTCAGGCCAGGTTCAGAGCTGATGCCCCTGTTTATGCAGGGGCGTGTCCTGCTGGAGCCTGAGCCGGAACGTTATTCATCTTTTGCCAGTGGTGCCGTTCCGGCGGCATCACAACCGCTGGCGGATGATCCTGCCGTTCGGGCCGTGTTCCGCAATGAGGCAGTGATTCGTCGTGCTGGTGGAGTGGAATGTCTTGAACGCTGGTTACTTCGTGAAAAAGGTTGCCAGTGGCCTCATTCCGACTGGCACAGCGAGAACATGACCACAATGCGACACACGCCGGGCGCAATCCGTCTGTGCTGGCACTGCGATAACCAGCTGCGCGATCAGTTCACGGAACGGCTGGAATCAATGGCAACGGATAACTGTACCCGCTGGGTGTTGTCTGTTGTGCGTCGGGATCTCGGTTTTGATGACAGTCACGTTGTGACAATGCCGGAACTGTGCTGGTGGCTGATTCGTAATGACCTGGCGGATGCCTTACCGGAAAGTGCAGCCCGTAAGGCACTGAGATTACCGAAGCCTGTTGTGCCGTCTGTCACCCGGGAAAGTGACCTTGTGCCTTCGGTTCCTGCCACCAGCATCATCCAGGATAAAGCGAAAAAGGTGCTGGCGCTGAAAGTGGATCCGGAGTCGCCGGAGTCTTTTATGTTACGCCCAAAACGTCGCCGCTGGGTTAATGAAAAGTACACGCGCTGGGTTAAGACACAGCCGTGTGCATGTTGTGGAAAGCCTGCTGATGATCCCCACCACCTGATAGGTCACGGTCAGGGTGGAATGGGAACAAAAGCGCATGACCTTTTTGTGTTGCCTTTGTGCAGAAAGCATCACGACGAGCTGCATGCGGATACCGTGGCATTTGAAGAGAAGTATGGCTCCCAGCTGGAGCTGATATTTCGTTTTATCGATCGTGCGCTGGCAATTGGCGTGCTGGCCTGATTTTGTGGAGAAAGTTGATGCGTGATATTCAGATTGTTCTTGAACGTTGGGGGGCATGGGCGGCTAGTGATAGTTCCGGTGTTGACTATTCACCTATAGCTGCTGGATTTAAGGGGCTTATTCCTTATACAAGCAAAACACGTCAGGCATGTTCAGATAGTGATGCATTAATTATTGAAGGGTGTCTTGCTCGCCTGAAGCAAAAAAAACCTAGCGAACATTCACTTCTTGTTGCCCATTACCTATACGGTATCTCTAAAAGAAAGCTGGCAAAAGCTTGTAAAAAGGATGAGAAACTAATACGCATTGAGATACAGATGGCTGAGGGGTTTATTGATGGCTGCCTATCAATGCTGGAAATTAGTTTAGATATGGACCCAGAAATTAAGGATTGATTATTCCTGATATAAATTGTCACGGATTTTTTTACCATTTCTCGGTCCTGCACCATGTCTGCAGGACGCGAGAGTAAAAAACATTTTTCAGGAGCCCGTTTATTCGCTCAGCAAGTACGTTCTGGTATCAGTCATAACCATCAGCCATTGAACAGGTTATTCCGTTGCTCTTATGGACTGACTGATAAGGAGCTGAACAGTATTGCAACCCTCTGTTTGAGTGATGCACCATAGGAGCTGTCGTTTTTTTTCGTCTCAGAGCCTGTCTGAACTCTTTTACCAAATTTTCAGTCTGCAGATTTTCCTCAACATGGTAACCTCCGATTTTTCTGGAGCATCCATTAGTGACCAGACTCAGATAAACCATGCCTCTGAGCAGGGGAAGGTAAGTAATGTCGGCAACCCAGATCTGCTCTGTCTCAAGGGTGGTAATCTGCTCTTGGCCAACTTTCAACTGATTGGGATGCCGGTAAAAGTGGTGATGGCTGTTGGTCGTTTTGTGATATACCAGTTTTACTGGCACCAATATCCTGTATTCATCCAGTAGGTTAAACAGACGCTCTAGTCCGATATTCAGCCTCTTATCGGTCTGAGTGTGTAGCAGATAATGCAGTTTACGCGCACAGATAGAGGCTCTGGCAACAAAATCAAGAACCTGAGCATGATGTTCCTGCCGTTTTCTGCACCTTGTGTTACCCTGATACAATTCCTGTTTGCAGTTCCTAGAAACTGACATGCATGCGTAATAGTTAATTTGTGGCTGAACTTTGCGCGGGACTTGCCGGGACGATTTTTTGCGATACTCACCACATAATTATTTTGCAGGACATAGATAACCGACTAAAAAAACTCAGCTTTCTGGTTCGCTAGTTCAAGTTCCCTGATTCTTTGCTTGGGTGTGAGCGGGCTAGTTGTCTGATTCACAGACAGTTTCCTCTTCATCAGATAAGGAAGTCAAGAACTCCAATCAAGCCGGCCATATGTACACAACCAGACAAGAACGATGGATCGCCCTGAATGCCATGTTGCTGCTGGGCATGTTTATCCAAAAGTATGTCCTCATTCTAAGCCAACGTCACCGTGATGTTTAGCAACACCTGCTTTATTTTTTAGTAGTGTGGTAAGAAAATAGCTGAAAAAAGATAAAAAACACTAACGCGGTCCGCATTTTCTAGATTACTGTGTTAAGAGTTGTTATTTCCCCACACAACTGAAATATATCGTCGAGTTGTGGCGTTAAACTTGAAAATTTGGTGTGATACTGTAAAAACTTGTTGTTGATATTTTTATGGATAATCGCTTGGATTACCAAGGAATATGAAGTAATGATGATTTTAATTTATTGTAATGGGATGTTTTTGAAGTGATATAATGTAAGTGGTATATTGTAATACAATGCATCTTGTAATTCAACATGGATAATATAGTTGGATTTTATGTTTTATAATTTGTTGTTGAGTAATGATTCAATCATTATCGTTATGGGTGCAATATTACATTCTGTGTTTTTGTGCAATTTTTAATGGTAAGCTATGCCTTATTATTTTTCGTATTTTATATCAGCGTATTTAGTGCGGGTGTTATTGGCATATATGTAAAGTCTCAGGAAGGTTTGTTGTTCCGGTTTTTGATGGGATGTTAACCTGATTAATAGATGTTAGTTGTGGTCAACATAATGCGAAAATTATTTATTTGATGATTATGGTAAATACATGAACAAGATAAAGTATATAGTTGCTTTGGCTTTTTGTGTTTATTTTAATACAGCATCAGTTGATGTATATGCTGCCAATATTGATACGAATATAGTTACTGTAAAATCGATAAAGGCTGATTGGGCAAGAGAGTCTGAGAGTAATATATATTACTATTTGTTTAATGGGTTGCCAGAGGGAGAAAAATGTGGGAAGAGTGATTGGGCTCGCTCAGGTGACAATAATATTAATAGAATATTACACGAAGCTTATCTTTCTGATAATGGTGTTAGATTAGGAATTAGTAAAGATGCTTGCACTATTAAAACAGTTTTAATTGATAAGTATTATTAATAGGCGTCTGCTATGAATTATGTATTATGTGAGGTTGTATATAGAAGAACAACCAACAGTTTCATAACGTTATTAACTATGGCTTTAATATTCTTCCTGTTAACAAATGATGTTTATGCCAATGACCTGTTTCGTGCTGATAGTAGGGCACCAGATCAAATAAGAAATGCAGGAGGGTTGTTGCCACGAGGACAAGATGATGCGTATGAAAGGGGAACTCCTATAAATATTAATTTATTCGATCACGTCACAGGGATGCCATCAGGTAATACTCGTTATGATGATGGATATGTGTCAACTACAAGAACATTAAACGCAGCTCATAATATTGGTCAGAATATGTTTGGTGGGATCAATGAGTATTATATATATGTAATTTCAGCAGCTCCTAATATGTTCGACGTCAATGGTATTCTTGGTCGTTACAGCCCACATCCTTATGAAAATGAGGTTGCAGCACTTGGTGGGGTGCCTTTGTCGCAAATAATTGGATGGTATCGTGTTAGCTTTGGCATTATTGAAATGCCTATGATTAGAAATAACTCATATCGTGGCGATCTGTTCAGGGGATTGTCTTTAGCACCAAATGAGGATGGGTATCGTTTAGCAGGTTTTCCTGATGGTCATCAAGCATGGAGAGAAGAACCATGGAGAAGGTACGCTCCTTTACAATGTTCAACAGATTTGCGAGCTAACAGTCTCATAACATGCCATTCTATAACCAATGGACTATCTCAAAAGAAACTATCAGATTTTAAGAAACACTATCTTAAATTTAAAGCATTATTTATTCTGATGGCTTTAGAGGAAATTTAATCTGATGGATATAGTTACTTATTAATTTGTATATTGATACGGAGTGAAACCAGTGTATAGGTTAACATCAATGGACACATGTGCTATATGTTGCTGGGATACATATATTGTATAAAAGTTAAAATGTCATAATATATCTCAACTGGTACAATATTTTTCTTGGCATAGCAAGCGAATATCTCCATTGTAATTAGTTACAGAATTCTAGTGTTGCGTGTATGTCTTTATAGAGGTATAAATTTACAATCAGGGGCTCTGGAGTAAGAGTGTGAATAATATGCTAAGATTATTTCTATCATTGCTTCTTTCTTTTTCATGGTATGCTAATGCCATAGATTTTGTTTATAGAGTAGATTCACGGTCGCCTGAGGAAATTTTTCATGATGGGTTTAGATCTCATGGTAATAACAGGAATTTACAGCAGCATTTAAGGGGGGACTCATGTGCGGCAGGAAGTAGAGATAGTGCATTTATTGCCACGACAACCAGTTTAATAGAAACATATAATATAGCAAGGCAATATTATTCAAGCTCTAGTTTTCATGGGAGGTTATATCGTTACCGGATAAGGGCAAATAATATTTTTTATTCAATTCAACCATCTGTTAACTATATTTCTCGACGTGGAGTTTCTTTTTCTGGATTTGAACAGATAATGATGCGAGAGCAAAATGAGATTGTTGCTGTTGGATATATTCCTACAGAAAATATCGTTGATGCTGTTGAGTTGACTTACGATAGATTTAACAGTCGTGTATCAGATGGACCTGGAATATCAAACGCAAGATATATACCAGCGTCTACTTTTGTAAATCCAGGTATTATTCCTGACTTAGAGATTCCTTCAGTATCTGTTAGAGAAAGAATTAATGCCTTTGGAAGTCTTATTAGTGCCTGTTTTGCTCTGAAAGGAGTCAGGAATGATAGACTGGATAATAGAGGAACTTACTATGACGTGTATTTTTATGATGCGCGGTCTGTATTAAGCGACTTATTCAAATAATGCCTTGTGCAAGGTGTAGGTATATTATAATTATATTCCTATATAGTGTATTTGTTCTTTTTATATATTCGTTGGAGAGAGTGATGAATAAGATTAGTTTTATGCTGATGACTGCTTTACTATCGTCTGGTGCCTGCTATGCAGGGATGGCTGATTATGATATGTATCTTAGTAATGTTCAAATTAATAACTTCGCTTATGGTGTTTATAATTCAGGGGGGAAGGATACTCAGTTTTTTTGCATTGGACTAAAACGTGATAATTCAACTCTTCCTGTTAATAGTATATGCAAAGTGGATGTTTATGGGTATCATAAGCAAGGTTTTGATACCATGATGGAAATGGCTAAATATTATTATGCTACAGGTGAAAGCATAAGGGTTTATTACAAGGAGAATGTGTGGACTGATCCTGATTTTAAAAAGGCATTCTCTGCTAATGAACTTATTTCTTTAAGTACTTGTAGCTCTGCAGATTATTGTATGGGGCCACAGAAGAATACTTAATTATATATTTCCTACATGATATACATGATCAGAACACTGATTTTGTGAGGTGTTTATGTCTGAACCTTTATCCGGTTCCGGTACGGCTGCGGCGCTCGGCGGGGCGACGATATTTGGGCTGTTTACCGGAACGGATTTCGGGATTGTGTTTGGTGCGTTCGCTGGGGCGTTGTTTGTGGCAACGATTCCGCAGGCGCTTTCAGTCTGGCGTGTGGCGGCACATTTTCTGGTGTCGTTCATTGTCGGTGTGCTGGGCGCGCGCGTGCTGTCAGACTGGATTGCATCAAAAACTGGTTATGACAGTACATCAGCAGATGCACTGTGTGCGGTGCTGGTCTCGGTGGTGTCAGTAAGGATGCTGTCGTTCATCCACCAACAGGATATCGCATCACTGATGTCCGGCATGTTCTCCCGCCTGCGGGGGGGAGGAGGCGGCAAATGTTAAGTAACCTGCCAGGATTGCTGAATGCGGTGTTATGCACGGTTATCGTGCTGACGCTCTTTTTTTATCGTCGTCGTGATTCAAGGTATAAACCGCTGATGTCATGGCTGGCTTGGTTGTTGATGCTGCTTTATGCCTTAACGCCAATCAGCTATCTGTGCGGGCACCCGTTAGAAGAGAACTGGCTGGCGGTGGGGTTTAATTTGCTGTTCTGTGTGTTGGTGATACGTGCACGTGGTAACGTCACAACAATTCTTTCATTACTGAGGTGAGCATGCCTGGTAAATTCAGATTCAGCCGTCGAAGCGAGAAAAATCTGGAGGGCGTCAAACCACGGCTGGTTGCCGTTGTTCGCAGAGCTTTGGAATTAACGGAGGTTGATTTCGGTATTACGGAAGGTCTGCGCACGAGAGAACGCCAGAAACAATTGGTCGCTGAAGGTAAAAGCCAGACAATGAACAGTCGTCACCTGACAGGTGACGCTGTGGATGTTGTGGCCTACATTGACAACCAGGTGTCATGGGAGTGGCCTTTGTATGAGAAAATCGCACAGGCATTTAAGCAGGCTGCTGTAGAGCTGAATACACCTGTTGAATGGGGCGGGGGCTGGAATACTCTGAAAGATGGGCCTCATTTCCAGTTGAAGCGCTGACAATAGAGACTGGATATGAGAAGGGTAACTGAAATTATCTCCGCTCTGGTTATCTGCATCATCGTCTGCCTGTCATGGGCTGTTAATCATTACCGTGATAACGCCATGACCTACAAAGAACAGCGCGACAAAGCCACATCCATCATCGCTGACATGCAGAAGCGTCAACGTGACGTAGCAGAACTCGATGCCAGATATACAAAGGAGCTTGCTGATGCTAACGCGACTATCGAAAGTCTCCGTGATGATGTTTCTGCTGGGCGTAAGCGGCTGCAAGTCGCCGCCTCCTGTGCAAAGTCAAAGACCGGAGCCAGCAGCATGGGCGATGGAGAAAGCCCAAGACTTACAGCAGATGCTGAACTCAATTATTACCGTCTCCGAAGTGGAATCGACAGGATAACCGCGCAGGTTAACTACCTGCAGGAGTACATCAGGACGCAATGCCTGAAATAATTTTTTTTGCAAATCACAAAGTCCATTTAATGAGCCTCGCGATGCGGGGCTTTTTTGCAATAAATGCGTACCGCAACGCATGTTTTTTTACACCGAACCTGCCCCTTTGGAATGGGCCTTTGAGGATACCAGTTAGTGCTGGCGAGCCTCGGTGGGCTGGTTTCCTGTGCGGCAAAGGTTCATTTCAAAGAGTAGGTACACGCTATGAAATCATTAACCCTCTTCAATCAACCAATTCGTATCGGTGAAGATGGCATGATCTGCCTCACTGATATGTGGAAAGCCAGTGGTAAAAGTGAATCTGAATCTCCGTACCACTACCTGCGAAACAAGCAGACCAAAGAGTTCTTAGCCGAGCTGGAGAAAAACCACGAATCTGTGGTTTTTACTGAGCGCGGTGTACACGGTGGAACATATGGCGGGAAGTTTGTTGCTTATGATTATGCAGCATGGCTAAACCCCGGATTTAAATATGCAGCCTATAAAGTCCTGGATGACTACTTCACCGGAGAACTTCAGCATCGCAACAGCTTAAGTGCACAGCTCAATATGAAGTGTCATGAGTTTGATCAGAAAAAAGATATGGCGAGCTTCTGCGGACAAGGGCTGGCGGCATGGCGCTATACGAAGCCAGTGTTGGTCGATGAGATTAACTCCCTGGCTAACCAGCTGCAGATTACGATCCCCGGGCTTCCGGGATGAGTGATCGTGTCATTGAATGGGCGTGACTTCTCAGAGTTCATGAAAGGCGAGAAGGGCATGATGGAAGCATTGGCCTCGGTGGATGAGTTTGGCGAGCAGCTGCGCCTCAACGGCTGTGTCAATCATCACTTTGTTAGCTACATGATGCGGAACTCGATCATGCAGGCATTCATGGACATGGCAAAAGCCGAGAGGAAAGAAGAGCGCCGGCGTAAGCGAGCGGAAGCAAAAGCGAAGTAGCTATTACAAAGCCTATCTACGGGTGGGCTTGATAATGGCTTATACCCTGCACGGGATAACTTAACTGATATCCCTTTTAACGGATAAAGGCATTCAAGCCTGACACATCATGCGCTGTATCGTCGCCGTATTCCCGCATTAACCATGACCGTAGCCCGACGGGGAATTCCTTCTGCGTGAGTGTGCGGGAATAATCAAAAACGATGCACACCGGGTTTTACTGTGCTGACAGACGCAGGGTTACCCTCATAGTCGCTTTTCCGGTGCGATGGTGGAAGAAACCGGGATGTTCATCCATCATCACTTTGGATTGATGTATATGCTCTCTTTTCTGACGTTAGTCTCCGACGGCAGGCTTCAATGACCCAGGCTGAGAAATTCCCAGACCCTTTTTGCTCAAGAGCGATGTTAATTTGTTCAATCATTTGGTTAGGAAAGCGGATGTTGCGGGTTGTTGTTCTGCGGGTTCTGTTCTTCGTTGACATGAGGTTGCCCCGTATTCAGTGTCGCTGATTTGTATTGTCTGAAGTTGTTTTTACGTTAAGTTGATGCAGATCAATTAATACGATACCTGCGTCATAATTGATTATTTGACGTGGTTTGATGGCGTAGATGCACGTTGTGACATGTAGATGATAATTATTATCATTTTGCGGGTCCTTTCCGGCGATCCGACAGGTTACGGGGCGGCGACCTCGCGGGTTTTCGCTATTTATGAAAATTTTCCGGTTTAAGGCGTTTCCGTTCTTCTTCGTCGTAACTTAATGTTTTTATTTAAAATACCCCCTGAAAAGAAAGGAAACGACAGGTGCTGAAAACGAACTTTTGGGCCTTTGTCGTTTCCTTTCTCTGTTTTTGGCCGTGGAATGAACAATGGAAGTCAACAAAAAGCAGCTGGCTGACATTTTCGGTGCGAGTATCCGTACCATTCAGAACTGGCAGGAACAGGGAATGCCCGTTCTGCGAGGCGGTGGCAAGGGTAATGAGGTGCTTTATGACTCTGCCGCCGTTGTAAAATGGTATGCCGAAAGGGATGCTGAAATTGAGAACGAAAAGCTGCGCCGGGAGGTTGAAGAACTGCGGCAGGCCAGCGAGGCAGATCTCCAGCCAGGGACTATTGAGTACGAACGCCATCGACTTACGCGTGCGCAGGCCGACGCACAGGAACTGAAGAATGCCAGAGACTCCGCTGAAGTGGTGGAAACCGCATTCTGTACTTTCGTGTTGTCGCGGATCGCAGGTGAAATTGCCAGTATTCTCGACGGGATCCCCCTGTCGGTGCAGCGGCGTTTTCCGGAACTGGAAAACCGACATGTTGATTTCCTGAAACGGGATATCATCAAAGCCATGAACAAAGCAGCCGCGCTGGATGAACTGATACCGGGGTTGCTGAGTGAATATATCGAACAGTCAGGTTAACAGGCTGCGGCATTTTGTCCGCGCCGGGCTTCGCTCACTGTTCAGGCCGGAGCCACAGACCGCCGTTGAATGGGCGGATGCTAATTACTATCTCCCGAAAGAATCCGCATACCAGGAAGGGCGCTGGGAAACACTGCCCTTTCAGCGGGCCATCATGAATGCGATGGGCAGTGACTACATCCGCGAGGTGAATGTGGTGAAGTCTGCCCGTGTCGGTTATTCCAAAATGCTGCTGGGTGTTTATGCCTACTTTATAGAGCATAAGCAGCGCAACACCCTTATCTGGTTGCCGACGGATGGTGATGCCGAGAACTTTATGAAAACCCACGTTGAGCCGACCATCCGCGATATTCCGTCGCTGCTGGCGCTGGCTCCGTGGTATGGCAAAAAGCACCGGGATAACACGCTCACTATGAAGCGTTTTTCCAATGGTCGTGGCTTCTGGTGCCTGGGCGGTAAAGCGGCAAAAAACTACCGTGAAAAGTCGGTGGATGTGGCGGGTTATGATGAACTTGCTGCCTTTGATGAGGATATTGAACAGGAAGGCTCTCCGACGTTCCTTGGCGACAAACGTATTGAAGGCTCGGTCTGGCCAAAGTCCATCCGTGGCTCCACGCCCAAAGTGAGAGGCACCTGCCAGATTGAGCGTGCAGCCAGTGAATCCCCGCATTTTATGCGTTTTCATGTTGCCTGCCCGCACTGCGGGGAGGAGCAGTATCTTAAATTTGGCGACAAAGAGACGCCGTTTGGCCTCAAATGGACGCCGGATGCCCCCTCCAGCGTGTTTTATCTCTGCGAGCATAATGCCTGCGTCATCCGCCAGCAGGAGCTGGACTTTACTGATGCCCGTTATATCTGCGAAAAGACCGGGATCTGGACCCGTGATGGCATTCTCTGGTTTTCGTCATCCGGTGAAGAGATTGAGCCGCCGGACAGTGTGACCTTTCACATCTGGACGGCGTACAGCCCGTTCACCACCTGGGTGCAGATTGTCAAAGACTGGATGAAGACGAAAGGGGATACGGGAAAACGTAAAACCTTCGTGAACACCACGCTCGGTGAGACGTGGGAGGCGAAAATTGGCGAACGTCCGGATGCTGAAGTGATGGCAGAACGGAAAGAGCATTATTCAGCGCCCGTTCCTGACCGTGTGGCTTACCTGACCGCCGGTATCGACTCCCAGCTGGACCGCTACGAAATGCGCGTATGGGGATGGGGGCCGGGTGAGGAAAGCTGGCTGATTGACCGGCAGATTATTATGGGCCGCCACGACGACGAGCAGACGCTGCTGCGTGTGGATGAGGCCATCAATAAAACCTACACCCGCCGGAATGGTGCAGAAATGTCGGTATCCCGTATCTGCTGGGATACTGGCGGGATTGACCCGACCATTGTGTATGAACGCTCGAAAAAACATGGGCTGTTCCGGGTGATCCCCATTAAAGGGGCATCCGTCTACGGAAAGCCGGTGGCCAGCATGCCACGTAAGCGAAACAAAAACGGGGTTTACCTTACCGAAATTGGTACGGATACCGCGAAAGAGCAGATTTATAACCGCTTCACACTGACGCCGGAAGGGGATGAACCGCTTCCCGGTGCCGTTCACTTCCCGAATAACCCGGATATTTTTGATCTGACCGAAGCGCAGCAGCTGACTGCTGAAGAGCAGGTCGAAAAATGGGTGGATGGCAGGAAAAAAATACTGTGGGACAGCAAAAAGCGACGCAATGAGGCGCTCGACTGCTTCGTTTATGCGCTGGCGGCGCTGCGCATCAGTATTTCCCGCTGGCAGCTGGATCTCAGTGCACTGCTGGCGAGCCTGCAGGAAGAGCATGGTGCAGCAACTAACAAGAAAACACTGGCAGATTACGCCCGTGCCTTATCCGGAGAGGATGAATGACGCGACAGGAAGAACTTGCCGCTGCCCGTGCGGCATTGCATGACCTGATGACAGGAAAACGGGTGGCAACGGTACAGAAAGACGGACGAAGGGTGGAGTTTACGGCCACTTCCGTGTCTGACCTGAAAAAATACATTGC
Organism: Escherichia coli; assembly: GCF_036503815.1. Taxonomy (GTDB): domain Bacteria; phylum Pseudomonadota; class Gammaproteobacteria; order Enterobacterales; family Enterobacteriaceae; genus Escherichia; species Escherichia coli_F. Next base: position 4,223,500 of record NZ_AP027764.1, on the reverse strand, counting down.
AGAGCTGGAAGTGCAGACCGGCATGACACAGCGACGCAGGGGACCCGCAGGATTTTATGTATGAAAATGTCCACCATTCCCACCCTTCTGGGGCCGGACGGCATGACATCGCTGCGTGAATATGCCGGTTATCACGGCGGTGGCAGCGGATTTGGTGGGCAGTTGCGGGCGTGGAACCCATCGAGTGAAAGTGTGGATGCAGCCCTGCTGCCCAACTTTACCCGTGGCAATGCCCGCGCAGACGATCTGGTACGCAATAACGGCTATGCCGCCAACGCCATCCAGTTGCATCAGGATCATATCGTCGGGTCTTTTTTCCGACTCAGTCATCGCCCAAGCTGGCGCTATCTGGGCATCGGGGAGGAAGAAGCCCGTGCCTTTTCCCGCGAGGTTGAATCGGCATGGAAAGAGTTTGCCGAGGATGACTGCTGCTGCATTGACGTTGAGCGAAAACGCACGTTTACCATGATGATTCGGGAAGGTGTGGCCATGCACGCCTTTAACGGTGAACTGTTCGTTCAGGCCACCTGGGATACCAGTCCGTCGCGGCTTTTCCGGACACAGTTCCGGATGGTCAGCCCGAAGCGCATCAGCAACCCGAACAATACCGGCGACAGCCGGAACTGCCGTGCCGGTGTGCAGATTAATGACAGCGGTGCGGCGCTGGGATATTACGTCAGCGAGGACGGCTATCCTGGCTGGATGCCGCAGAAATGGACATGGATACCCCGTGAGTTACCCGGCGGGCGCGCCTCGTTCATTCACGTTTTTGAACCCGTGGAGGACGGGCAGACCCGCGGTGCAAATGTGTTTTACAGCGTGATGGAGCAGATGAAGATGCTCGACACGCTGCAGAACACGCAGCTGCAGAGCGCCATTGTGAAGGCGATGTATGCCGCCACCATTGAGAGTGAGCTGGATACGCAGTCAGCGATGGATTTTATTCTGGGCGCGAACAGTAAGGAGCAGCGGGACAAGCTGACCGGCTGGATTGGTGAAATTGCCGCGTATTACGCCGCAGCACCGGTCCGTCTGGGAGGCGCAAAAGTGCCGCACCTGATGCCGGGGGACTCACTGAACCTGCAGACGGCTCAGGACACGGATAACGGCTACTCCGTGTTTGAGCAGTCACTGTTGCGGTATATCGCTGCCGGGCTGGGTGTCTCGTATGAGCAGCTTTCCCGGAATTACGCCCAGATGAGCTACTCCACGGCACGGGCCAGTGCGAACGAGTCGTGGGCGTACTTTATGGGGCGGCGAAAATTCGTCGCATCCCGTCAGGCGAGCCAGATGTTTCTGTGCTGGCTGGAAGAGGCCATCGTTCGCCGCGTGGTGACGTTACCTTCAAAAGCGCGTTTCAGCTTTCAGGAAGCCCGCAGCGCCTGGGGGAACTGTGACTGGATAGGCTCCGGTCGTATGGCCATCGATGGTCTGAAAGAAGTACAGGAAGCGGTGATGCTGATAGAAGCCGGACTGAGTACCTACGAGAAAGAGTGCGCAAAACGCGGTGACGACTATCAGGAAATTTTTGCCCAGCAGGTCCGTGAAACGATGGAGCGCCGTGCAGCCGGTCTTAAACCGCCCGCCTGGGCGGCTGCGGCATTTGAATCCGGACTGCGACAATCAACAGAGGAGGAGAAGAGTGACAGCAGAGCTGCGTAATCTCCCGCATATTGCCAGCATGGCTTTTAATGAGCCGCTGATGCTTGAACCCGCCTATGCGCGGGTTTTCTTTTGTGCGCTTGCAGGCCAGCTTGGGATCAGTCGCCTGACGGATGCGGTGTCCGGCGACAGCCTGACTGCCGGAGAGGCACCCGCGACGCTGGCGTTATCCGGTGATGATGACGGACCACGACAGGCCCGCAGTTATCAGGTCATGAACGGCATCGCCGTGCTGCCGGTTTCCGGCACGCTGGTCAGCCGGACGCGGGCGCTGCAGCCGTATTCGGGGATGACCGGTTACAACGGCATTATCGCCCGTCTGCAACAGGCTGCCAGCGACCCGATGGTGGACGGCATTCTGCTGGATATGGACACGCCCGGCGGAATGGTGGCAGGGGCATTTGACTGCGCTGACATCATCGCCCGTGTGCGTGACATAAAGCCGGTATGGGCGCTGGCCAATGACATGAACTGCAGCGCAGGTCAGCTGCTTGCCAGTGCCGCCTCCCGGCGTCTGGTCACGCAGACCGCCCGGACAGGCTCCATCGGCGTCATGATGGCTCACAGTAATTACGGTGCTGCGCTGGAGAAACAGGGCGTGGAAATCACGCTGATTTACAGCGGCAGCCATAAGGTGGATGGCAACCCCTACAGCCATCTACCGGATGATGTCCGGGAAACACTGCAGTCCCGGATGGATGCAACCCGCCGGATGTTTGCACAGAAGGTGTCGGCATATACCGGCCTGTCCGTGCAGGCTGTGCTGGATACCGAGGCTGCAGTGTACAGCGGTCAGGAGGCCATTGATGCCGGACTGGCTGATGAACTTGTGAACAGTACCGATGCGATCACCGTCATGCGTGATGCACTGGATGCACGTAAATCCCGTCTCTCAGGAGGGCGAATGACCAAAGAGACTCAATCAACAACTGTTTCAGCCACTGCTTCGCAGGCTGACGTTACTGGCGTGGTGCAAGCGACGGAGGGCGAGAACGCCAGCGCTGCGCAGCCGGACGTGAACGCGCAGATCACCGCAGCGGTTGCGGCAGAAAACAGTCGCATTATGGGGATCCTCAACTGTGAGGAGGCTCACGGACGCGAAGAACAGGCATGCGTGCTGGCCGAAACCCCCGGTATGACCGTGGAAACGGCCCGCCGTATTCTGGCCGCAGCACCACAGAGTGCACAGGCGCGCAGTGACACTGCGCTGGATCGTCTGATGCAGGGGGCACCGGCACCGCTGGCTGCAGGTAACCCGGCATCTGATGCCGTTAACGATTTGCTGAACACACCAGTGTAAGGGATGTTTATGACGAGCAAAGAAACCTTTACCCATTACCAGCCGCTGGGCAACAGTGACCCGGCTCATACCGCAACCGCGCCCGGCGGGTTGAGTGCGAAAGCGCCTGCAATGACCCCGCTGATGCTGGACACCTCCACCCGTAAGCTGGTTGCGTGGGATGGCACCACCGACGGTGCTGCCGTTGGCATTCTTGCAGTTGCTGCTGACCAGACCAGCACCACACTGACGTTCTACAAGTCCGGCACGTTCCGTTATGAGGATGTGCTCTGGCCGGAGGCTGCCAGCGACGAGACGAAAAAACGGACCGCGTTTGCCGGAACGGCAATCAGCATCGTTTAACCTGACCCTTCATCACTAAAGGCCGCCTGTGCGGCTTTTTTTACGGGATTTTTTTATGTCGATGTACACAACCGCCCAGCTGCTGGCGGCAAATGAGCAGAAATTTAAGTTTGATCCGCTGTTTCTGCGTCTCTTTTTCCGTGAGAGCTATCCCTTCACCACGGAGAAAGTCTATCTCTCACAAATTCCTGGACTGGTAAACATGGCGCTGTACGTTTCGCCAATTGTTTCCGGTGAGGTTATCCGTTCCCGTGGCGGCTCCACCTCTGAATTTACGCCGGGTTATGTCAAGCCGAAGCATGAGGTGAATCCGCAGATGACCCTGCGTCGCCTGCCGGATGAAGATCCGCAGAATCTGGCGGACCCGGCTTACCGCCGCCGTCGCATCATCCTGCAGAACATGCGTGACGAAGAGCTGGCCATTGCTCAGGTCGAAGAGATGCAGGCAGTTTCTGCCGTGCTCAAGGGCAAATACACCATGACCGGTGAAGCCTTCGATCCGGTTGAGGTGGATATGGGCCGCAGTGCGGCGAACAACATCACGCAGTCCGGCGGCACGGAGTGGAGCAAGCGTGACAAGTCCACGTATGACCCGACCGACGATATCGAAGCCTACGCGCTGAACGCCAGCGGCGTGGTGAATATCATCGTGTTTGATCCGAAAGGCTGGGCGCTGTTCCGTTCCTTCAAAGCCGTCAAGGAGAAGCTGGATACCCGTCGCGGCTCTAATTCCGAGCTGGAGACAGCGGTAAAAGACCTGGGCGAAGCGGTGTCCTATAAGGGGATGTATGGCGATACGGCGATCGTCGTGTATTCCGGACAGTACGTGGAAAACGACGTCAAAAAGAACTTCCTGCCGGACAACACGATGGTGCTGGGGAACACTCAGGCACGCGGTCTGCGCACCTATGGCTGCATTCAGGATGCGGACGCACAGCGCGAAGGTATTAACGCCTCTGCCCGCTACCCGAAAAACTGGGTGACCACCGGCGATCCGGCGCGTGAGTTCACCATGATTCAGTCAGCACCGCTGATGCTGCTGGCTGATCCTGATGCGTTCGTGTCCGTTCAACTGGCGTAATCATGGCCCTTCGGGGCCATTGTTTCTCTGTGGAGGAGTCCATGACGAAAGATGAACTGATTGCCCGTCTCCGCTCGCTGGGTGAACAACTGAACCGTGATATCAGCCTGACGGGGACGAAAGAAGAACTGGCGCTCCGTGTGGCAGAGCTGGAAGAAGAGCTTGATGACACGGGCGACACTGCCGGTCAGGATACCCCTCTCAGCCCGGAAAATGTGCTGACCGGACATGAAAATGAGGTTGTATCAGCGCAGCCGGATACCGTGACTGATACGGCTGATCTGGTCACGGTTGTGGCACTGGTGACGCTGCATACTGATGCACTTCACGCCACGCGGGATGAGGCTGTGGCATTTGTGCTGCCGGGAACGGCGTTCCGTGTCTCTGCCGGTGTGGCAGCTGAAATGACAGAGCGCGGCCTGGCCAGAATGCAATAACGGGAGGCGCTGTGGCTGATTTCGATAACCTGTTCGATGCTGCCATTGCCTGCGCCGATGAAACGATACGCGGGTACATGGGAACGTCAGCCACCATGACATCCGGTGAGCAGTCCGGTGCTGTGATACGTGGTGTTTTTGATGACCCTGAAAATATCAGCTATGCCGGACAGGGCGTGCGCGTTGAAGGCTCCAGCCCGTCCCTGTTTGTCCAGACTGATGATGTGCGGCAGCTGCGGCGCGGCGACACGCTGACCATCGGTGAGGAAAACTTCTGGATAGACCGGATTTCGCCGGATGATGGCGGAAGCTGTCATCTCTGGCTTGGGCGGGGCGTACCGCCTGCCGTTAACCGTCGCCGCTGAAAGGGGGATGTATGGCCATAAAAGGTCTTGAGCAGGCCGTTGAAAACCTCAGCCGTATCAGCAGAACGGCGGTGCCCGGTGCCGCCGCAATGGCCATTAACCGCGTTGCTTCATCCGCGATATCGCAGTCGGTGGCACAGGTTGCCCGTGAGACAAAGGTACGCCGGAAACTGGTAAAGGAAAGGGCCAGGCTGAAAAGGGCCACGGTCAAAAATCCGCAGGCCAGAATCAGGGTTAACCGGGGGGATTTGCCCGTAATCAGGCTGGGTAACGCGCGGGTTGTCCTTTCCCGCCGCAGACGTCGTAAAAAGGGGCAGCGTTCAGCCCTGAAAGGTGGCGGCAGCGTGCTTGTGGTGGGAAACCGTCGTATTCCCGGCGCGTTTATTCAGCAACTGAAAAATGGCCGGTGGCATGTCATGCAGCGTGTGGCCGGGAAAAACCGTTACCCCATTGATGTGGTGAAAATCCCGATGGCGGTGCCGCTGACCACGGCGTTTAAACAGAATATTGAACGGATACGGCGTGAACGCCTTCCGAAAGAGCTGGGCTATGCGCTGCAGCATCAACTGAGAATGGTAATAAAGCGATGAAACATACTGAACTCCGTGCAGCCGTACTGGATGCACTGGAGAAGCATGACACCGGGGCGACGCTTTTTGATGGTCGCCCCGCTGTTTTTGATGAGGCGGATTTTCCGGCAATTGCCGTTTATCTCACCGGCGCTGAATACACGGGCGAAGAGCTGGACAGTGATACCTGGCAGGCGGAGCTGCATATTGAAGTTTTCCTGCCTGCTCAGGTGCCGGATTCAGAGCTGGATTCGTGGATGGAGTCCCGGATTTATCCGGTGATGAGCGATGTCCCGGCACTGTCAGATTTGATCACCAGTATGGTGGCCAGTGGCTATGACTACCGGCGCGACGATGATGCGGGTCTGTGGAGTTCAGCCGATCTGACTTATGTCATTACCTATGAAATGTGAGGACGATATGCCTGTACCAAATCCAGTAATGCCGGTGAAAGGGGCCGGGACCACACTGTGGGTTTATAAGGGGAACGGTGACCCTTATGCGAACCCGCTTTCAGACGTTGACTGGTCGCGTCTGGCTAAAGTTAAAGACCTGACGCCCGGCGAACTGACCGCTGAGTCCTATGACGACAGCTATCTCGATGATGAAGATGCGGACTGGACTGCGACCGGGCAGGGGCAGAAATCTGCCGGAGATACCAGCTTCACGCTGGCGTGGATGCCCGGAGAGCAGGGGCAGCAGGCGCTGCTGGCGTGGTTTAATGAAGGGGATACCCGAGCCTATAAAATCCGCTTCCCGAATGGCACGGTCGATGTGTTCCGCGGCTGGGTCAGCAGTATCGGTAAGGCGGTGACGGCGAAGGAAGTGATCACCCGCACGGTGAAAGTCACCAACGTGGGACGTCCGTCGATGGCAGAAGATCGCAGCACGGTAACAGCGGCAACCGGCATGACTGTGACGCCTGCCAGCACCTCGGTGGTGAAAGGGCAGAGCACCACGCTGACCGTGGCATTCCAGCCGGAAGGCGCAACCGACAAGAGCTTCCGTGCGGTGTCTGCGGATAAAACAAAAGCCACCGTGTCGGTCAGTGGTATGACCATCACCGTGAAAGGTGTTGCTGCAGGCAAGGTCAACATTCCGGTCGTATCCGGTAATGGTGAACTTGCTGCGGTTGCAGAAATCACCGTCACCGCCAGTTAATCCGGGGAGTCAGAGATGTTCCTGAAAACCGAATCATTTGAACATAACGGTGTGACCGTCACGCTTTCTGAACTGTCAGCCCTGCAGCGCATTGAGCATCTCGCCCTGATGAAACGGCAGGCAGAACAGGCGGAGTCAGACAGCAACCGGAAGTTTACTGTGGAAGACGCCATCAGAACCGGCGCGTTTCTGGTGGCGATGTCCCTGTGGCATAACCATCCGCAGAAGACGCAGATGCCGTCCATGAATGAAGCCGTTAAACAGATTGAGCAGGAAGTGCTTACCACCTGGCCCACGGAGGCAATTTCTCATGCTGAAAACGTGGTGTACCGGCTGTCTGGTATGTATGAGTTTGTGGTGAATAATGCCCCTGAACAGACAGAGGACGCCGGGCCCGCAGAGCCTGTTTCTGCGGGAAAGTGTTCGACGGTGAGCTGAGTTTTGCCCTGAAACTGGCGCGTGAGATGGGGCGACCCGACTGGCGTGCCATGCTTGCCGGGATGTCATCCACGGAGTATGCCGACTGGCACCGCTTTTACAGTACCCATTATTTTCATGATGTTCTGCTGGATATGCACTTTTCCGGGCTGACGTACACCGTGCTCAGCCTGTTTTTCAGCGATCCGGATATGCATCCGCTGGATTTCAGTCTGCTGAACCGGCGTGAGGCTGACGAAGAGCCTGAAGATGATGTGCTGATGCAGAAAGCGGCAGGGCTTGCCGGAGGCGTCCGCTTTGGCCCGGACGGGAATGAAGTTATCCCCGCTTCCCCGGATGTGGCGGACATGACGGAGGATGACGTAATGCTGATGACAGTATCAGAAGGGATCGCAGGAGGAGTCCGGTATGGCTGAACCGGTAGGCGATCTGGTCGTTGATTTAAGTCTGGATGCGGCCAGATTTGACGAGCAGATGGCCAGAGTCAGGCGTCATTTTTCCGGTACGGAAAGTGATGCGAAAAAAACAGCGGCAGTCGTTGAACAGTCGCTGAGCCGACAGGCGCTGGCTGCACAGAAAGCGGGGATTTCCGTCGGGCAGTATAAAGCCGCTATGCGTATGCTGCCTGCACAGTTCACCGACGTGGCCACGCAGCTTGCAGGCGGGCAAAGTCCGTGGCTGATCCTGCTGCAACAGGGTGGTCAGGTTAAGGACTCCTTCGGCGGGATGATCCCCATGTTCAGGGGGCTTGCCGGTGCGATCACCCTGCCGATGGTGGGGGCCACCTCGCTGGCGGTGGCGACCGGTGCGCTGGCGTATGCCTGGTATCAGGGCAACTCAACCCTGTCCGATTTCAACAAAACGCTGGTCCTTTCCGGCAATCAGGCGGGACTGACGGCAGATCGTATGCTGGTCCTGTCCAGAGCCGGGCAGGCGGCAGGGCTGACGTTTAACCAGACCAGCGAGTCACTCAGCGCACTGGTTAAGGCGGGGGTAAGCGGTGAGGCTCAGATTGCGTCCATCAGCCAGAGTGTGGCGCGTTTCTCCTCTGCATCCGGCGTGGAGGTGGACAAGGTCGCTGAAGCCTTCGGGAAGCTGACCACAGACCCGACGTCGGGGCTGACGGCGATGGCACGCCAGTTCCATAACGTGACGGCGGAGCAGATTGCGTATGTTGCTCAGTTGCAGCGTTCCGGCGATGAAGCCGGGGCATTGCAGGCGGCGAACGAGGCCGCAACGAAAGGGTTTGATGACCAGACCCGCCGCCTGAAAGAGAACATGGGCACGCTGGAGACCTGGGCAGACAGGACAGCGCGGGCCTTCAAATCCATGTGGGATGCGGTGCTGGATATTGGTCGTCCTGATACCGCGCAGGAGATGCTGATTAAGGCAGAGGCTGCGTTTAAGAAAGCAGACGACATCTGGAATCTGCGCAAGGATGATTATTTTGTTAACGATGAAGCGCGGGCGCGTTACTGGGATGATCGTGAAAAGGCCCGTCTTGCGCTTGAAGCCGCCCGAAAGAAGGCTGAACAGCAGACTCAACAGGACAAAAATGCGCAGCAGCAGAGCGATACCGAAGCGTCACGGCTGAAATATACCGAAGAGGCGCAGAAGGCTTACGAACGGCTGCAGATGCCGCTGGAGAAATATACCGCCCGTCAGGAAGAACTGAACAAGGCACTGAAAGACGGGAAAATCCTGCAGGCGGATTACAACACGCTGATGGCGGCGGCGAAAAAGGATTATGAAGCGACGCTGAAAAAGCCGAAACAGTCCGGCGTGAAGGTGTCTGCGGGCGATCGTCAGGAAGACAGTGCTCATGCTGCCCTGCTGACGCTTCAGGCAGAACTCCGGACGCTGGAGAAGCATGCCGGAGCGAATGAGAAAATCAGCCAGCAGCGCCGGGATTTGTGGAAGGCAGAAAGTCAGTTCGCGGTACTGGAGGAGGCGGCACAACGTCGCCAGCTGTCCGCACAGGAGAAATCCCTGCTGGCGCATAAAGATGAGACGCTGGAGTACAAACGCCAGCTGGCTGCACTTGGCGACAAGGTTACGTATCAGGAGCGCCTGAACGCGCTGGCGCAGCAGGCGGATAAATTCGCACAGCAGCAACGGGCAAAACGGGCCGCCATTGATGCGAAAAACCGGGGGCTGACTGACCGGCAGGCAGCGCGGGAAGCCACAGAACAGCGTCTGAAGGAACAGTATGGCGATAATCCGCTGGCGCTGAATAACGTCATGTCAGAGCAGAAAAAGACCTGGGCGGCTGAAGACCAGCTTCGCGGGAGCTGGATGGCAGGCCTCAGGTCAGGCTGGAGTGAGTGGGAAGAGAGCGTCACGGACAGTATGTTGCAGGTTAAAAGTGCAGCCACGCAGACCTTTGATGGTATTGCACAGAATATGGCGGCGATGCTGACCGGCAGTGAGCAGAACTGGCGCAGCTTCACCCGTTCCGTGCTGTCCATGATGACAGAAATTCTGCTTAAGCAGGCAATGGTGGGGATTGTCGGGAGTATCGGCAGCGCCATTGGCGGGGCTGTTGGTGGCGGCGCATCCGCGTCAGGCGGTACATCCATTCAGGCAGCTGCGGCGAAATTCCATTTTGCGACCGGGGGATTTACGGGAACCGGCGGCAAATATGAGCCAGCGGGGATTGTTCACCGTGGTGAGTTTGTCTTCACGAAGGAGGCAACCAGCCGGATTGGCGTGGGAAATCTTTACCGGCTGATGCGCGGCTATGCCACCGGCGGTTATGTCGGTACACCGGGCAGCATGGCGGACAGCCGGTCGCAGGCGTCCGGGACGTTTGAGCAGAATAACCATGTGGTGATTAACAACGACGGCACGAACGGGCAGATAGGTCCGGCTGCTCTGAAGGCGGTGTATGACATGGCCCGCAAGGGTGCCCGTGATGAAATTCAGACACAGATGCGTGATGGTGGCCTGTTCTCCGGAGGTGGACGATGAAAACCTTCCGCTGGAAAGTGAAACCCGGTATGGATGTGGCTTCGGCCCCTTCTGTAAGAAAGGTGCGCTTTGGTGATGGCTATTCCCAGCGAGCGCCTGCCGGGCTGAATGCCAACCTGAAAACGTACAGCGTGACGCTTTCTGTTCCCCGTTGGGAGGCCACGGCGCTTGAGTCGTTTCTGGCTGAGCACGGGGGCTGGAAATCCTTTCTGTGGACGCCGCCTTATGAGTGGCGGCAGATAAAGGTGACCTGCGCAAAATGGTCGTCGCGGGTCAGTATGCTGCGTGTTGAGTTCAGCGCAGAGTTTGAACAGGTGGTGAACTGATGCAGGATATCCGGCAGGAAACACTGAATGAATGCACCCGTGCGGAGCAGTCGGCCAGCGTGGTGCTCTGGGAAATCGATCTGACAGAGGTCGGTGGAGAACGTTATTTTTTCTGTAATGAGCAGAACGAAAAAGGTGAGCCGGTCACCTGGCAGGGGCGACAGTATCAGCCGTATCCCATTCAGGGGAGTGGTTTTGAACTGAATGGCAAAGGCACCAGTACGCGCCCCACGCTGACGGTTTCTAACCTGTACGGTATGGTCACCGGGATGGCGGAAGATCTGCAGAGTCTGGTCGGCGGAACGGTGGTCCGGCGTAAGGTTTACGCCCGTTTTCTGGATGCGGTGAACTTCGTCAACGGAAACAGTGACGCCGATCCGGAGCAGGAGGTGATCAGCCGCTGGCGCATTGAGCAGTGCAGCGAACTGAGCGCGGTGAGTGCCTCTTTTGTACTGTCCACGCCGACGGAAACGGACGGCGCTGTTTTTCCGGGACGTATCATGCTGGCCAACACCTGCACCTGGACCTATCGCGGCGATGAGTGCGGTTATCACGGTCCGGCGGTCGCGGATGAATATGACCAGCCAACGTCCGATATCACGAAGGATAAATGCAGCAAATACCTGAGCGGTTGTAAGTTCCGCAATAACGTCGGCAACTTTGGCGGCTTCCTTTCCATTAACAAACTTTCGCAGTAAATCCCATGACACAGACAGAATCAGCAATTCTGGCGCACGCCCGGCGATGTGCGCCAGCGGAGTCGTGCGGCTTCGTGGTAAGCACGCCGGAGGGGGAAAGATATTTCCCCTGCGTGAATATCTCCGGTGAGCCGGAGGCGTATTTCCGTATGTCGCCGGAAGACTGGCTGCAGGCAGAAATGCAGGGTGAGATTGTGGCGCTGGTCCACAGCCACCCCGGTGGTCTGCCCTGGCTGAGTGAGGCTGACCGGCGGCTGCAGGTGCAGAGTGATTTGCCGTGGTGGCTGGTCTGCCGGGGGACGATTCATAAGTTCCGCTGTGTGCCGCATCTCACCGGGCGGCGCTTTGAGCACGGGGTGACGGACTGTTACACGCTGTTCCGGGATGCTTATCATCTGGCGGGGATTGAGATGCCGGATTTTCATCGCGAGGATGACTGGTGGCGTCACGGTCAGAATCTCTATCTGGATAATCTGGAGGCTACAGGGTTGTATCAGGTGCCGTTGTCATCAGCACAACCGGGCGATGTGCTGCTGTGCTGTTTTGGTTCATCGGTGCCGAATCATGCCGCCATTTACTGTGGTGATGGCGAGCTGCTGCACCATATTCCTGAACAACTGAGCAAACGAGAGAGGTATACCGACAAATGGCAGCGACGCACACACTCCCTCTGGCGTCACCGGGCATGGCGCGCATCTGCCTTTACGGGGATTTGCAACGATTTGGCCGCCGCATCGACCTTCGTGTGAAAACGGGGGCTGAAGCCATCCGCGCACTGGCCACACAGCTCCCGGCGTTTCGTCAGAAACTGAGCGACGGCTGGTATCAGGTACGGATTGCCGGGCGGGACGTCAGCACGTCCGGGTTAACGGCGCAGTTACATGATACTCTGCCTGATGGCGCTGTGATTCATATTGTTCCCAGAGTCGCCGGGGCCAAGTCAGGTGGCGTATTCCAGATTGTCCTGGGGGCTGCCGCCATTGCCGGATCATTCTTTACCGCGGGAGCCACCCTTGCAGCATGGGGGGCAGCCATTGGGGCCGGTGGTATGACCGGCATCCTGTTTTCTCTCGGTGCCAGTATGGTGCTCGGTGGTGTGGCGCAAATGCTGGCACCGAAAGCCAGAACTCCCCGTACACAGACAACGGATAACGGCAAACAAAACACCTATTTCTCCTCACTGGATAACATGGTTGCCCAGGGCAATGTTCTGCCGGTTCTGTACGGTGAAATGCGCGTGGGGTCACGCGTGGTTTCTCAGGAGATCAGCACGGCAGACGAAGGGGATGGTGGTCAGGTTGTGGTGATTGGTCGCTGATGCAAAATGTTTTATGTGAAACCGCCTCCGGGCGGTTTTATCGTTTATGGAGCATGACGAATGGGTAAAGGCGGCAGTAAGGGGCATACCCCGCGCGAAGCGAAGGACAACCTGAAGTCCACGCAGCTGCTGAGTGTGATCGATGCCATCAGCGAAGGGCCGGTTGAAGGTCCGGTGGATGGATTAAAAAGCGTGCTGCTGAACAGTACGCCGGTGCTGGACAGTGAGGGGAATACCAATATATCCGGCGTCACGGTGGTGTTCCGGGCCGGTGAGCAGGAGCAGACACCGCCGGAGGGATTTGAATCCTCCGGCTCCGAGACGGTGCTCGGTACAGAAGTGAAATATGACACGCCGATCACCCGGACCATCACGTCGGCAAACATTGACCGTCTGCGTTTTACTTTCGGCGTGCAGGCACTGGTGGAAACCACCTCAAAGGGGGACAGGAATCCATCGGAAGTCCGCCTGCTGGTTCAGATACAACGTAACGGTGGCTGGGTGACGGAAAAGGACATCACCATTAAGGGTAAAACCACTTCACAGTATCTGGCCTCGGTGGTGGTGGATAACCTGCCGCCGCGCCCGTTCAGTATCCGGATGCGCAGGATGACGCCGGACAGCACCACAGACCAGCTGCAGAACAAAACGCTCTGGTCGTCATACACCGAAATTATCGATGTGAAACAGTGCTACCCGAACACGGCACTGGTCGGCGTGCAGGTGGACTCGGAGCAGTTCGGCAGCCAGCAGGTGAGCCGTAATTATCATCTGCGCGGGCGTATTCTGCAGGTGCCGTCGAATTATAACCCGCAGACGCGGCAATACAGCGGTATCTGGGACGGAACGTTTAAACCGGCATACAGCAACAACATGGCCTGGTGTCTGTGGGATATGCTGATCCATCCGCGCTACGGCATGGGGAAACGTCTTGGTGCGGCGGATGTGGATAAATGGGCGCTGTATGTCATCGGCCAGTACTGCGACCAGTCAGTGCCGGACGGCTTTGGCGGCACGGAGCCGCGCATCACCTGTAATGCCTACCTGACCACACAGCGTAAGGCGTGGGATGTTCTCAGCGATTTCTGCTCGGCGATGCGCTGTATGCCGGTATGGAACGGGCAGACGCTGACGTTCGTGCAGGACCGACCGTCGGATAAGGTGTGGACCTATAACCGCAGTAATGTGGTGATGCCGGATGATGGCGCGCCGTTCCGCTACAGCTTCAGCGCCCTCAAGGACCGCCATAATGCCGTTGAGGTGAACTGGATTGACCCGGATAACGGCTGGGAGACGGCGACAGAGCTTGTGGAGGACACGCAGGCCATTGCCCGTTACGGTCGTAACGTCACGAAGATGGATGCCTTTGGCTGTACCAGCCGGGGGCAGGCACACCGCGCCGGGCTGTGGCTGATTAAAACGGAGCTGCTGGAGACGCAGACCGTGGATTTCAGCGTGGGTGCCGAAGGGCTTCGCCATGTGCCGGGTGATGTTATTGAAATCTGCGATGATGACTATGCGGGGATCAGCACCGGCGGGCGCGTGCTGGCGGTGAACAGCCAGACCCGGACGCTGACGCTCGACCGTGAAATCACGCTGCCATCCTCCGGTACCACGCTGATAAGCCTGGTTGACGGAAGTGGCAATCCGGTCAGCGTGGAGGTCCAGTCCGTCACCGACGGCGTGAAGGTAAAAGTGAGCCGTGTTCCTGACGGCGTTGCCGGATACAGCGTATGGGGGCTGAAGTTGCCGACGTTGCGCCAGCGCCTGTTCCGCTGCGTGAGTATCCGTGAGAACGACGACGGCACGTATGCCATTACCGCCGTGCAGCATGTACCCGAAAAAGAAGCCATCGTGGATAACGGGGCGCACTTTGACGGCGACCTGAGCGGCACGGTGAATGGCGTCACGCCGCCCGCGGTGCAGCACCTGACTGCCGAAGTCACCGCAGACAGCGGGGAATATCAGGTGCTGGCGCGCTGGGACACGCCGAAGGTGGTGAAGGGGGTGAGCTTCCTGCTTCGCCTGACCGTGGCAGCGGACGATGGCAGTGAGCGGCTGGTCAGTACGGCAAGGACGACGGAAACCACATACCGCTTCACGCAACTGGCGCTGGGGAACTACAGGCTGACTGTCCGGGCGGTAAATGCGTGGGGACAGCAGGGCGATCCGGCATCGGTATCGTTCCGGATTGCCGCACCGGCAGCGCCGTCTCGGATTGAGCTGACACCGGGCTATTTTCAGATAACCGCCACGCCGCATCTTGCGGTTTATGATCCGACGGTACAATTTGAGTTCTGGTTCTCGGAAACGCGGATTACCGATATCAGGCAGGTTGAAACCACAGCCCGCTACCTTGGCACGGGGCTGTACTGGATAGCCGCCAGTATCAATATCAAACCGGGCCATGATTATTACTTTTATATCCGCAGTGTGAACACCGTTGGCAAATCGGCATTCGTGGAGTCCGTCGGTCGGGCGAGCGATGATGCGGAAGGTTACCTGGATTTTTTCAAAGGCAAGATAACCGAATCCCATCTCGGTAAAGAGCTGCTGGAAAAAGTCGATCTGACGGAGGATAACGCCAGCAGACTGGATGAGTTTTCGAAAGAGTGGAAGGATGCCAACGATAAATGGAATGCCATGTGGGCTGTCAAAATTGAGCAGACCAAAGACGGCAAACATTATGTCGCGGGTATTGGCCTCAGTATGGAGGACACGGAGGAAGGCAAACTGAGCCAGTTTCTGGTTGCCGCCAATCGTATCGCGTTTATTGACCCGGCAAACGGGAATGAAACGCCGATGTTTGTGGCGCAGGGCAACCAGATATTCATGAACGACGTGTTCCTGAAGCGCCTGACGGCCCCCACCATTACCAGCGGTGGAAATCCACCGGCATTTTCCCTGACACCGGACGGAAAGCTGACTGCTAAAAATGCGGATATCAGTGGCAGTGTGAATGCGAACTCCGGGACGCTCAACAACGTCACGATTAATGAGAACTGTCAGATTAAGGGGAAACTGTCAGCCAATCAGATTGAAGGCGATATTGTCAAAACGGTCAGCAAGTCTTTCCCCCGCACGAACAGTTATGCCAGTGGCACCATCACGGTAAGAATCAGTGATGATCAGAAATTTGACCGGCAGGTCATGATACCGCCAGTGTTATTCCGCGGTGGTAAGCATGAGAATTTCAACAGTAATAACCAACAGTCATACTGGTATTCAACCTGCCGGTTAAGAGTGACCCGCAATGGTCAGGAGATTTTTAATCAGTCCACGACGGATGCTCAGGGCGTATTTTCCTCAGTTATAGATATGCCTGCCGGACAGGGGACGCTGACACTGACATTCACCGTATCTTCATCAGGAGCGAATAACTGGACACCAACAACCAGTATCAGCGATCTGCTGGTTGTGGTGATGAAAAAATCCACAGCAGGTATCAGTATCAGCTGAATTTTATAACCCAGAACGGGCGTCAGAAATGACGCCTTTTTTATTGCAGAAAAGCGAGAGGTAATTATGCGTAAACTTTATGCCGCCATTTTGTCCGCAGCCATCTGTCTGGCCGTATCCGGTGCGCCTGCATGGGCGTCTGAACATCAGTCCACGCTGAGCGCGGGCTATCTTCATGCCTCGACGAACGTTTCCGGCAGCGATGATCTGAACGGGATTAACGTGAAATACCGTTATGAGTTTACGGACACGCTGGGGCTGGTGACGTCATTCAGCTATGCAGGAGACAAGAATCGCCAGCTTACCCGTTACAGCGATACCCGCTGGCATGAAGATTCCGTGCGTAACCGCTGGTTCAGCGTGATGGCGGGGCCGTCTGTACGCGTGAATGAATGGTTCAGCGCGTATGCGATGGCGGGTGTGGCTTACAGCCGTGTGTCGACTTTCTCCGGGGATTATCTCCGCGTAACTGACAACAAGGGGAAAACGCACGATGTGCTGACCGGAAGTGATGACGGTCGCCACAGCAACACGTCTCTGGCGTGGGGGGCTGGCGTGCAGTTTAACCCGACCGAATCCGTGGCCATTGATATTGCTTATGAAGGCTCCGGCAGTGGCGACTGGCGCACTGACGGTTTCATCGTGGGTGTCGGTTATAAGTTCTGATTAGCCAGGTAACACAGTGTTATGACAGCCCGCCGGTTCAGGCGGGCTTTTTTGTGGGGTGAATATGGCAGTAAAGATTTCAGGTGTACTGAAAGACGGCACAGGAAAACCGGTACAGAACTGCACAATCCAGCTGAAAGCAAAACGTAACAGCACCACGGTGGTGGTGAACACGCTGGCCTCAGAAAATCCGGATGAAGCCGGGCGTTACAGCATGGACGTTGAGTACGGTCAGTACAGCGTTATTCTGTTGGTGGAAGGATTCCCGCCGTCACATGCCGGGACCATCACCGTGTATGAAGATTCCCGACCCGGTACGCTGAATGATTTTCTCGGTGCAATGACGGAGGATGATGCCCGTCCGGAGGCTCTGCGCCGTTTTGAACTGATGGTGGAAGAGGTGGCGCGTAACGCGTCCGCGGTGGTACAGAACACGGCAGCCGCGAAAAAGTCAGCCGGCGATGCCGGCACATCAGCCCGTGAGGCGGCAACCCATGCGACTGATGCTGCAGATTCAGCACGCGCAGCCAGCACGTCAGCCGGACAGGCCGCGTCGTCGGCTCAGTCAGCGTCTTCCAGCGAAGGAACGGCATCAGCAAAGGCCACTGAAGCGGAAAAAAGTGCTGCCGCTGCAGAGTCCTCAAAAAGCGCGGCGGCCACCAGTGCCGGTGCGGCGAAAACATCAGAAACGAATGCCGAAGCCAGTGCCACCGCCGCCGGAAAATCGGCAGAAAGTGCTGCTTCGTCTGCTTCAACAGCTACAACGAAGGCCGGCGAAGCCACTGAACAGGCAACTGCAGCAGCGAGGTCTGCTTCTGCCGCGAAGACATCCGAGACGAACGCGAAAGCGTCGGAAACCCGTGCAGAATCCTCAGAAACGGCAGCTGCATCGTCCGCCAGTTCGGCGGCATCATCGGCATCATCTGCGTCTGCTTCAAAAGATGAGGCGACCAGACAGGCGTCAGCAGCGAGGGGCAGCGCCACGACGGCATCCACGAAGGCGACAGAGGCAGCTGGTAGTGCGACAGCGGCAGCTCAGAGCAAGAGTACGGCGGAATCTGCAGCAACGCGCGCCGAGACAGCGGCAAAACGGGCAGAGGATATTGCATCCGCCGTGGCGCTTGAAGATGCGAGTACGACGAGAAAGGGGATAGTGCAGCTCAGCAGTGCGACCGACAGTACATCTGAAACACTTGCTGCGACCCCATGCGCCGTTAAGGCCGTCATGGATGAGACGAACAAAAAAGCGCCGGCTGAAAGTCCGAATCTGACAGGAACGCCGACCGCGCCGACGGCATCACAGGGCACAAACAATACGCAGATTGCTACGACTGCTTACGTACGGGCTGCTATATCCGCATTGGCCGGTTCATCACCAGAAGCCCTTGATACCCTTAATGAGCTTGCGGCAGCACTTGGCAATGACCCTAACTTTGCGACAACAATGATAAATGCGCTGGCCGGGAAACAGCCTCTTGACGCAACGTTAACTGCGCTGGCAGGGCTTACCACGGCGAAAAATAAATTACCGTATTTTACGGAAAATGATGCCGCCAGCCTGACAGAACTGACTCAGACTGGCAGGGATATTCTGGCAAAAAACTCAGCTGCAGAAGTTCGTGAATACCTCGGGCTGGAAGAGAGTTCGCCCTTTCCTGCAGGAGCTCCCGTTCCGTGGCCATCAGATACCGTTCCGTCTGGTTATGCTCTGATGCAGGGGCAGACTTTTGACAAATCTGCATACCCGAAACTTGCAGTCGCTTATCCGTCAGGCGTGATCCCTGATATGCGTGGCTGGACGATTAAGGGCAAACCTGCCAGTGGTCGGGCCGTATTGTCTCAGGAACAGGACGGCATTAAATCGCACACCCACAGCGCCAGCGCATCCAGTACGGATTTGGGGACGAAAACCACATCGTCGTTTGATTACGGCACTAAATCCACGAATAACACCGGGGCGCATACGCACAGTGTGAGCGGTACAGCCGCAAGTGCCGGAAACCATACTCATAGTGTCACAGGTGCATCAGCAGTCACCCAGTGGTCACAAAATGGGTCTGTACATAAGGTAGTGTCTGCGGCCAGTGTGAATACAAGTGCTGCAGGAGCGCACACTCATAGTGTCAGCGGCACAGCTGCATCTGCAGGTGCTCACGCACATACTGTCGGTATTGGTGCACACACGCACTCCGTTGCGATTGGTTCACATGGACACACCATCACCGTTAACGCTGCGGGTAACGCGGAAAACACCGTCAAAAACATCGCATTTAACTATATTGTGAGGCTTGCATGATTACGCTCATTCTTTCTGCACCAGTAACAGAAATGGCTGAAGCATTTAATCGGGTATTTGCAAACGCAGATAATGTGAATATTGTCGGAAAGCCATTTGAAACAATCAGAGAATTTGACTGCATGGTAAGTGCGGCAAATAGTTTCGGCCTGATGGATGGCGGTGTTGATGCCGCCATTACCGCATTCTTCGGTACTCAGTTACAGTCCCGCGTTCAGAATCATATTCTTCGTGAATATTTAGGCGAACAGCCTGTAGGTTCTGCATT
This sequence comes from Escherichia coli, assembly GCF_036503815.1. Lineage (GTDB taxonomy): Bacteria > Pseudomonadota > Gammaproteobacteria > Enterobacterales > Enterobacteriaceae > Escherichia > Escherichia coli_F. Next base: position 4,204,144 of record NZ_AP027764.1, on the reverse strand, counting down.
TGTTATTGAAACGGGGAATAATCATCACCCCTGGCTGGTACACGCGCCAACCATGCGTGTTCCACTGACAATTGACGGAACAGACGCTGTATATAACGCCACGTGGGCCGCTTTACTTGCCATCTTTCAGCACAATAAAAATGCAACGACAGACAGGAAAATAAAGACGGTGGTATTCCCTGCAATGGGGGCCGGATGTGGTCAGGTGCCGTTTGAAAGCGTTGCCCGGCAAATGAAGCAGGCATGGGATAACTTTAATAAGAAAACAGAATCAATTAACTGGGAATACGCACACTCCCGCCAGTCGGCAGTATTTGGCACATATGCATACTGTCCGGGTAATTCTGTTTGCCGTTATGCGGATACTAAATATATTGGATGCGGCGATTACCGGACGTATTGCTCACGTTCCGGGCAGGTCTGTATTAGCCATGTGCATCAGGCTGATGACGTGCTGACTAATAATCGCTCTCGCCCTGATTCGCATACACACCGGTTTAATCCAGAAAATCCCGTAGGCAATCTCACCTCTGGCGCACACAGCCACGGAAGCAGCATCGTTATTGGTGCTCACACCCATACGCTCAATAAACAATATTCTGTCTCTGATATTAAGTAGAGGTGAAAACATGGATTTCAGAATGAGTGAACAACCACGGACCATAACAATTTATAATCTGCTGGCCGGAACTAATGAATTTATTGGTGAAGGTGATGCATACATTCCACCTCATACAGGTCTGCCAGCAAACAGTACCGATATTGCACCGCCAGATATTCCGGCTGGCTTTGTGGCTGTTTTCAACAGTGATGAGGCATCGTGGCATCTCGTTGAAGACCATCGGGGTAAAACCGTCTATGACGTGGCTTCCGGCGACGCGTTATTTATTTCTGAACTTGGCCCATTACCGGAAAATGTTACCTGGTTGTCGCCGGAAGGGGAATATCAGAAGTGGAACGGCACAGCCTGGGTGAAAGATGCAGAAGCAGAAAAACTGTTCCGGATCCGGGAGGCGGAAGAAACAAAAAACAGCCTGATGCAGGTAGCCAGTGAGCATATTGCGCCGCTTCAGGATGCTGTAGATCTGGAGATCGCAACGGAGGAAGAAAACTCGTTGCTGGAAGCCTGGAAGAAGTATCGGGTGTTGCTGAACCGTGTTGATACATCAACTGCACCTGATATTGAGTGGCCTACGAACCCTGTCAGGGAGTAATCATTGGGATTATGCCGCAGCACGTCGTATGCAAGAACGTGCTGCGGTTGGATGCTATTTTTTCCCTGAAGCGGAAAACATTACTACAGTTATGACGATGAATTACAAGGGGTTAAATGATGCCACGGCATAGCGATATTGAAATAGCCTGGCATGCTTCAATACAGTGGGAACCGAATGGCCGGAAGACCGTCACCACACAGCGGTTTGTCTAGGGACTGAGCAATGTTCACAGGTACTGGGCTATGAGGGGCTGTTAATAAACTGATAAATACGGCGACACCACTTAGGTCAGCGTAGCCGGTAAATCGAAAAGCAACTTCATCCAGGAATTTCTGTCAGTGTTGTTTGGAGATCTGATTGCCATGATGGATCAGGAGTTCTCTCTTATTGCCGGCTTGGTGTTGACTGAAAACTGGTATGATGCCGGGCGCATGTTGGCTAATCATTGGGAATACTGCCGACACTGAACCATTCGCTCTTTTGATTTGGGGCGGTGCGACATAGCATGTAGGGAGTAAATCAATGACTGAATTTCTTGGAAAACTGTTCGACAGGGTTTATACGGAGAAAGATTTCGGCATTAATGTCGCCATATTTGTCGCGGGACTTGCCGGAATGAGCTGTTATCTGCTCCTTCACGACTATGTCCTGACGCTGTTCGCATTTATTATTCCATTCCCGATCGTCAAGATCATTGCCGGAGGATGGCATCAGCGTCTTCTTGCCCAGAAAGGAAAAGCTGCTTCAAGGCAGCAGTTGGCCGCACTTTATGATTCACTTACGGACAGTGAAAAAAACGTGGTACAGCACTTTGTAGCATTCGGCGGTGCTGTGATGACATGGGGACAAATGAACCGGCTTGATGATCCGCAAACTGGTGTGGAGTCCCTGGTTCGGAAGGGATTACTGGGTACCTCCGTGTCCGTGGATGGAATGCACGAGACCTTCGAGCTGGATCTGACGCTTTTTGCCTTTGCTTACCGTTGGCGAGCCTCTCAGAATACGGACTCTGCGGCAGAGGGTTAAGGCGTACGTGAGGTATCCGGAGATGCTAAAAGCGCGGAACTCATTAATCCTCGCCCTAAGGGAAATACGTTCTTTCAGAATGGTGGTCAACTGTTCTGCCGAAAGTGTAAAAGGATGGTAATAAAAAACCCGGCTTTGCCGGGTTTTTTTACTTTATGCAGCTTTTCGATTCATAGCCTTTAGCTCTTGATCGATAAATGTTTGAATTTCTTTGATTTTATCAACGTTTTTGATGGCTTCTCGCAACAGCGCAATGCGGCGTGCTTCAATTTTATTCATCATATTGGCTCCTGACTTACCTAGCTAGGTAAAACTCACTTTTTAAGTTGACTAAGTTAAACGAATGCCATTGCTGATAAGCGGTTGGCTCCGTCTTGAATACTGTCGTTATCGCCACGCTCGATCGCTTCTGCGACTTGGCGCATTAAAAGCACTGCTTGGCGGGCATTTGCCATAACTCTTTCATCGTCCCAAACACCGACTTGAAGCAACTTCGTAATGATATCTGCAGTGGCGTCAGAAAGATCGGCAATTTCAGCGAATGACGGGTTAAAGTCGCGTAGTTGCTCAACCGATTTTGCGTTTACATGTTTCACAAACCATGCAGAGACTTCTTGGATTTTCCAGTACAACTCTAAAGCTAAATCATTACTGTTAACATTAGCAGCACTATAAATACTAGCAACGTTTGAGTTCATTGTTTGTTCGTTTCCAGCTGGTACCCATAAATTGGGACAAATCCTAGCTTATTGGAAAATTTTTATCCACAGTATTTGGTGTTTAATGAATATGGGGCTTAAAGAACAAATTTTCAACTGCTTTGAGCGATTATATTGAAAGGCGGTATAATTTTATGTCAACTAGTGTAGCAATAAGAAGTAAAAATTCACTTAAAGTCATAATATTTCAGTAGGGAGCCGCGGCTCCCTTGCGTATCTTTTTGTCACTTCACCGTCTGGTCGGTGTCCTGCTGAGACCTCTAACATCCTGTTTTTGTTTGTGTTGTACACCGCCCAATCATGATTGGTGGGCTGGCGGGAGTTGAAACCGCAGGCACGTCGTATGCAAGAACGTGCTGCGGTTGGCTGGTGAACTTCCGATAGTGCGAGTATTGAATGATTTCCAGCCGTTACTGATTTTACGTGCTAATTAGTGAACAAACCACTCGTCAGCAGACTCCCAGGTATCTTTCAGAGTTTCCTGAACAAAAGTTTTAGCTGAATCTTTATCGGCGGTGCGCGTAACAGAAAGGCCATCGTTGCTGGTGGCTTTTACGATCACCTCTACATCGTCATAACGCTTACTGATGCGTCGAGTTAATTCTTCCTTTAACGCATCCACAGCACCGTTTGGCATTTTAGTCATTTTCTCTTTGGCTATGAAGATCTCAATACGCATAAAAATCCCTCTACACTGTGTTTGTATACAGTGTTATTTTTAACTGTATGAATAAACAGTGTCAATAGAGCAAAGATTGCTGCATGTACAAATGTTCTTTGGCTACAAATACACCTACTGATCATGTTCTGCTATGCTCTGATACCTCCAAAATGTACAATCAGCGGCATGAATTTTTCTTTGTACATATGATTGTACATAATCAAAGAGACAACAATTATGACAAGCCTTTTGGCCGCAGAGGTAGCGAAAAGAAGAACCTTTGCAATTATTTCTCACCCGGACGCCGGTAAAACGACCATCACCGAGAAGGTGCTGCTGTTCGGACAGGCCATTCAGACCGCCGGTACAGTAAAAGGCCGTGGTTCCAACCAGCACGCTAAGTCGGACTGGATGGAGATGGAAAAGCAGCGTGGGATCTCCATTACTACGTCTGTGATGCAGTTTCCGTATCACGACTGCCTGGTTAACCTGCTCGACACCCCGGGGCACGAAGACTTCTCGGAAGATACCTATCGTACTCTGACGGCGGTGGACTGCTGCCTGATGGTTATCGACGCCGCAAAAGGTGTTGAAGATCGTACCCGCAAGCTGATGGAAGTTACCCGTCTGCGCGACACGCCGATCCTCACCTTTATGAACAAACTTGACCGTGATATCCGCGACCCGATGGAGCTGCTCGATGAAGTTGAGAACGAGCTGAAAATCGGCTGCGCACCGATCACCTGGCCGATTGGCTGCGGCAAGCTGTTTAAAGGCGTTTACCACCTTTATAAAGACGAAACCTATCTCTACCAGAGCGGTAAAGGTCACACCATTCAGGAAGTCCGTATTGTTAAAGGGCTGAATAACCCGGATCTCGATGCTGCGGTTGGTGAAGATCTGGCACAGCAGCTGCGTGACGAACTGGAACTGGTGAAAGGCGCGTCTAACGAGTTCGACAAAGAATTGTTCCTTGCGGGCGAAATTACTCCAGTGTTCTTTGGTACTGCGCTGGGTAACTTCGGCGTCGATCATATGCTGGATGGCCTGGTAGAGTGGGCACCTGCGCCGATGCCGCGTCAGACTGATACCCGTACCGTAGAGGCGAGCGAAGATAAATTTACCGGCTTCGTATTTAAAATTCAGGCCAACATGGACCCGAAACACCGCGACCGCGTGGCGTTTATGCGTGTGGTATCTGGTAAATATGAAAAAGGTATGAAGCTGCGCCAGGTGCGCACCGCGAAAGATGTGGTGATCTCCGACGCGCTGACCTTTATGGCGGGCGACCGTTCGCATGTTGAAGAAGCGTATCCGGGCGACATCCTTGGTCTGCACAACCACGGCACTATTCAGATCGGCGACACCTTTACCCAGGGGGAGATGATGAAGTTCACCGGTATCCCGAACTTTGCGCCGGAACTGTTCCGTCGTATCCGCCTGAAAGATCCGCTGAAGCAAAAACAGCTGCTCAAAGGGCTGGTACAGCTTTCCGAAGAGGGCGCGGTGCAGGTGTTCCGTCCGATCTCCAACAACGATCTGATCGTTGGTGCGGTTGGTGTGCTGCAGTTTGATGTGGTGGTAGCGCGCTTGAAGAGCGAATACAACGTTGAAGCAGTGTATGAGTCAGTCAACGTTGCCACTGCACGCTGGGTAGAATGTGCGGACGCGAAGAAATTCGAAGAGTTCAAGCGTAAGAACGAAAGCCAACTGGCGCTTGATGGCGGCGATAACCTCGCTTACATCGCTACCAGCATGGTCAACCTGCGCCTGGCGCAGGAACGTTATCCGGACGTTCAGTTCCACCAGACTCGCGAGCATTAATTCTTGCCTCCAGGGCGCGGTAGCCGCTGCGCCCTGTCAATTTCCCTTCCTTATTAGCCGCTTACGGAATGTTCTTAAAACATTCACTTTTGCTTATGTTTTAGGGGATATCCCGAGCGGTTTCAAAATTGTGATCTATATTTAACAAAGTAATGACATTTCTGACGGCGTTAAATACCGTTCAATGCGTAGATATCAGTATCTAAAGCCGTCGATTGTCATTCTACCGATATTAATAACTGATTCAGAGGCTGTAATGGTCGTTATTTATCACCCATCGCTTTTGTGATGGCGACCATTGACTTCTGTAGAGGGTGAAGCCTCTCCCTATTCAGCAATGCAACCTCGTGTTGCCAGGCTCAAATTACGAGCAAACATACAGGAATAAATCGATGACTATGACAAGACTGAAGATTTCGAAAACTCTGCTGGCTGTAATGTTGACCTCTGTCGTCGCGACCGGCTCTGCCTACGCAGAAAACAACGCGCAGACTACCAATGAAAGCGCAGGGCAAAAAGTCGATAGCTCTATGAATAAAGTCGGTAATTTCATGGATGACAGCGCCATCACCGCGAAAGTGAAGGCGGCCCTGGTGGATCATGACAACATCAAGAGCACCGATATCTCTGTCAAAACCGATCAAAAAGTCGTGACCCTGAGCGGTTTCGTTGAAAGCCAGGCCCAGGCCGAAGAGGCAGTGAAAGTGGCGAAAGGCGTTGAAGGCGTGACCTCTGTCAGCGACAAACTGCACGTTCGCGACGCTAAAGAAGGTTCTGTGAAGGGCTACGCGGGTGACACCGCCACCACCAGTGAAATCAAAGCCAAGCTGCTGGCGGACGATATCGTCCCTTCACGTAAAGTGAAAGTTGAAACTACCGATGGTGTGGTTCAGCTCTCCGGTACCGTAGATTCTCAGGCACAAAGTGACCGTGCTGAAAGTATCGCCAAAGCGGTAGATGGTGTGAAAAGCGTTAAAAATGATCTGAAAACTAAGTAATTCGTCGTAATTCGTCCTCCCGAACTTTGTCGGGAGGCGCGATGTGCACCACACTAAAAATATCGCATTGAGTGATTTTCACGCTCATATCAAGCGGTGACATTAACTATGGTAAAGGAGACGCTTATGTTTCGTTGGGGCATCATATTTCTGGTTATCGCGTTAATCGCCGCCGCACTTGGGTTTGGTGGTCTGGCCGGTACTGCTGCAGGCGCAGCTAAAATTGTCTTTGTCGTCGGGATTATTCTGTTCCTGGTGAGTTTGTTCATGGGCCGAAAACGACCCTAGATTTCAGACCATTAAGAAAATTTTATCCAAAGCCAGTCCAACGGACTGGCTTTTGCGGTTTTAGCGAATAATAAATTGCGTTACTTTGTCATTCTTTCACAACAAAAACAGGAAGGCAGAGGTGGGGCAGCGAATACCTGTAACGCTTGGTAATATTGCGCCGTTGTCGCTAAGGCCGTTCCAGCCTGGACGGATTGCTCTGGTGTGCGAAGGCGGCGGACAGCGTGGAATTTTCACAGCTGGCGTGCTGGATGAGTTTATGCGCGCGCAGTTTAATCCTTTCGATCTTTATCTTGGCACATCTGCCGGGGCGCAGAACCTCTCGGCGTATATCTGCAATCAGCCCGGTTACGCGCGCAAAGTCATCATGCGTTACACCACAAAACGCGAATTTTTCGATCCATTGCGCTTTGTCCGTGGAGGAAATCTTATCGATCTCGACTGGCTGGTGGAGGCCACCGCAAGCCAGATGCCGTTGCAAATGGACACCGCAGCGCGATTGTTTGACAGCGGCAAATCGTTTTATATGTGCGCCTGTCGTCAGGATGACTACGCGCCGAATTACTTTTTACCAACCAAACAAAACTGGCTGGATGTGATTCGCGCCTCCAGTGCGATACCTGGCTTTTATCGTAGCGGAGTGTCGCTGGAAGGCATTAATTACCTGGATGGCGGGATCAGTGATGCGATCCCGGTTAAAGAGGCGGCAAGGCAGGGCGCTAAAACGTTGGTCGTCATCCGCACCGTGCCGTCGCAAATGTACTACACGCCGCAGTGGTTCAAACGCATGGAACGCTGGCTGGGTGACAGTAGCCTGCAGCCGCTGGTCAATCTGGTGCAGCATCATGAAACCAGCTATCGTGAGATTCAGCAATTTATTGAGAAACCACCGGGCAAGCTGCGGATATTCGAAATTTATCCGCCGAAGCCATTACATAGTATCGCGCTCGGCAGTCGGATTCCGGCGCTGCGTGAAGACTATAAACTTGGGCGTTTATGCGGGCGTTATTTTCTGGCAACGGTCGGTAAGTTATTGACTGAAAAAGCGCCGCTGAGCCGCCATCTGGTGCCGGTGGTGACGCCGGAGTCGATCGTTATTCCGCCTGCACCCGTCGCCAACGATACGCTGGTTACCGAGGTGATAGACGCTCCACAGGCGAACGACCCGACATTTAACAATGAGGATTTGGCTTGATTTGCCGTTTTATCGACACCCACTGCCATTTTGATTTCCCGCCGTTTAGTGGCGATGAAGAGGCCAGCCTGCAACGCGCGGCACAAGCGGGCGTAGGCAAGATCATTGTTCCGGCCACCGAGGCGGCAAATTTTGCCCGCGTGCAGGCGTTAGCGGAAAATTATCAACCGCTGTATGCCGCTTTAGGGTTGCATCCGGGGATGTTGGAAAAACATAACGATGCATCGCTGGATCAGTTACAGCAGGCGTTGGGAAGACGTCCGACGAAGGTGGTGGCGGTGGGGGAGATCGGCCTGGATCTCTTTGGTGACGATCCGCAATTTGAGAGGCAGCAGTGGTTGCTTGATGAACAACTGAAACTGGCGAAACGCTACGATCTGCCGGTGATCCTTCATTCACGGCGCACGCACGACAAACTGGCGATGCATCTTAAACGCCAAAATTTGCCACGCACTGGTGTGGTTCATGGTTTTTCTGGCAGCCTGCAACAGGCCGAACGGTTTGTGCAGCTGGGCTACAAAATTGGCGTAGGCGGTACTATCACCTATCCACGCGCCAGTAAAACCCGCGATGTCATCGCAAAGCTGCCGCTGGCATCGTTGTTGCTGGAAACCGACGCGCCGGATATGCCGCTCAATGGTTTTCAGGGGCAGCCTAATCACCCGGAGCAGGCCGCCCGTGTGTTTGCCGTGCTATGCGAGTTACGCCCGGAACCCGCGGATGAGATTGCCGAAGTGTTGCTTAATAACACGTATGCGGTGTTTAACGTTCGTGGGTAGTTTGCCCTTCGTAAGCCGGATAAGGCGTTCACGCCGCATCCGGCAGTCGACGCACAATGCCTGATGCGACGCTGACGCGTCTTATCATGCCTACAAGTCTGTGCCGAACCGTAGGCCGGATAAGGCGTTCACGCCGCATCCGGCAGTTGGCGCACAATGCCTGATGCGACGCTTGACGCGTCTTATCATGCCTACAAGTCTGTGCCGAACCGTAGGCCGCATCCGGCATGTCACAAATACAGCGCCGGAAATATCAACCGGCTCACCCCGCGCTCCCGTAACGCATCAGCCAACTGCTCAACGTCTTCCTGCGTGGCGCTCGCCCAGCTTTGCGCCTCGCCATACACGCCGTGGGCATGAAACGCGTTCAGGCGTACCGGAACATCGCCAAGTCCCTTGATAAACGCCGCCAGTTCTTCGATGTGTTGCAAATAATCCACCTGGCCAGGGATTACCAGCAAACGCAGTTCCGCCAGCTTACCGCGCTCTGCAAGCAAACAGATGCTGCGCTTAATCTGCTGATTATCGCGTCCGGTTAGCTGTTGATGACATTCGCTTCCCCACGCTTTGAGATCGAGCATCGCGCCGTCGCACACCGGGAGTAATTTTTCCCAGCCGGTTTCGCTCAACATGCCGTTACTGTCCACCAGACAGGTGAGATGACACAGTTGTGGATCATTTTTGATAGCAGTAAACAGCGCCACCACAAACGGCAACTGGGTCGTGGCTTCACCGCCGCTTACCGTTATCCCTTCAATAAACAGCACCGCTTTGCGGACGTGACTAAGCACCTCGTCCACGTTCATGGATTGCGCCATCGGCGTAGCGTGTTGTGGACACATCTTCAGGCAGGTATCACACTGCTCGCAGACGGCTGCGTTCCACACTACTTTGCTGTTAACAATCTGCAACGCCTGATGCGGACACTGTGGCACGCACTCCCCGCAATCATTACAGCGCCCCATTGTCCACGGATTGTGACAGTTTTTGCAGCGCAGATTACAGCCCTGTAAAAACAGAGCCAGACGACTGCCTGGCCCGTCAACGCAGGAGAAGGGGATAATCTTACTGACTAAAGCGCATCTGCTGTTCATGGCTTATAACGCGCGGCTGGCGTTCCAGAATACGAGTGTTGCGTGCGGCTTCTTCTCCCAGCCAGGTGGTGTTGGTACGTGAGCCTTCGGCACGATATTTTTCCAGATCCGACAAACGCACCATATAACCGGTAACGCGAACCAGATCGTTACCGCTGACATTGGCGGTAAATTCACGCATTCCGGCTTTAAAGGCACCGAGGCAAAGCTGTACCAGCGCCTGCGGATTACGTTTGATGGTTTCGTCGAGCGTCAAAATGTCGCTGATGCCGGAATAATAATAAGCATGATGCGGGGCGACAGTTTGCAGATGGGTGATCGGATCTGGCTCATCGCCATACGGCAAACGCGCGCCCGGCGTGGTGCCGATATCGGAACTTATCCCCGACTGTGCGTGTAACATGGCGCGTTTTTGCCAGCCATATTTCACGGGGGTATTGGCGACAAACTCCGCCAGTTGCGCGCTAATGCGATAACCCACTTCATTTGCGGCGGCTTCTTTACCGTAACGCGCGGCAACTCCTTCTTTTTCACACAGCAAGTTAACCGCTTCCGCCAGCCCATACATGCCAAACATTGGCACAAAACGTTCAGGGTTAATCAGCCCTTCTTTCACCAGGAAGCTATTCTCAAAGAAGTGTGATTGTTGATAGAGGAATTCACACCGCGCATCGATGATGGCGATCTGCTGCTGGCAGTAGTGCGGTAGAGTGCGCGTAAAGAAATCATCCAGCGATTCACTGCGCTCGGCAATGGCTTTCAGGTTGAGGCGTACCAGCGTACTGCCACCACCCGCTAACGGCAGTGAGTTGTAACAGCTCACAATCCCGTAGCTCCCTTTTGTGAAAATTTTATCATGCACGGGACCGTTGGCGATGTGCGGTTTGCTACATTCACAGATGTTTTTCGCCACTTCCAGCAGCAGGTCATCAGGGGTGATTTCAGGATCGTAGATAAAAGTCAGGTTCGGTGAAACCTGCTTCAGCTCTGCGTCTGCGCGTAAAATCGCACGGGTAATGGGTGAATCAGATGGGCCAATATTGGCGTGCATAAAGGCGTCTGGCAGGGTTCTGTCGAGGTAACGCCAGAAACGTTTTATTCGAATATCGATCTCGTCTTGTGTTAGAATTCTAACATACGGTTGCAACAACGCATCCAGTTGCCCCAGGTAGACCGGCATCGATGTGACCGAAGGAACGTGGTGGTAAAGAATGGTCAGCAGAGAGAGTGCGTCATCAAGATCTTTTGCGCCTTCCAGCTCCAGCCATTCGGAACCGTTGGCCAAAAAACGGGCGTAATCGGGTAAGACATAGCGCGGTTTATACGGCGCATGACCTTCAAACATATCGCAGATTACACCTTCATCCAGCGCGCGGCGGGCTTCGGCAGGAAGCTGTGGGTAAGGCAGATTGTTTTCTGCTTCCAGCGCCAGAAAATGGCGCTTCTGCTCCGGGCTAAGTACCGGACTGGTGACAATTTGCTGGCAACGTTGTTGCAGTGCATTTTCATGAGAAGTGGGCATCTTCTGTTCCTTTTTATGCCGAAGGTGATGCGCCATTGTAAGAAGTTTCGTGATGTTCACATTGATCCTGATGCGTTTGCCACCACTGACGCATTCATTTGAAAGTGAATTATTTGAACCAGATCGCATTACAGTAATGCAATTTTGTAAGTAGATTTCCTTAATTGTGATGTATATCGAAGTGTGTTGCGGAGTCGATGTTAGAATACTAACAAACTCGCAAGGTGAATTTTATTGGCGACAAGCCAGGAGAATGAAATGACTGATCTGAAAGCAAGCAGCCTGCGTGCACTGAAATTGATGGACCTGACCACCCTGAATGACGACGATACCGACGAGAAAGTGATCGCTCTGTGTCATCAGGCCAAAACTCCGGTCGGTAATACCGCCGCTATCTGTATCTATCCTCGCTTTATCCCGATTGCTCGCAAAACGCTGAAAGAGCAGGGTACCCCGGAAATCCGTATCGCTACGGTAACCAACTTCCCACACGGTAACGACGATATCGAAATCGCGCTGGCCGAAACTCGCGCGGCAATCGCCTACGGTGCCGATGAAGTTGATGTGGTGTTCCCGTACCGTGCGCTGATGGCGGGTAACGAGCAGGTAGGTTTTGACCTGGTGAAAGCCTGTAAAGAGGCTTGCGCGGCAGCGAATGTACTGCTGAAAGTGATCATCGAAACCGGCGAACTGAAAGACGAAGCGCTGATCCGCAAAGCGTCTGAAATCTCCATTAAAGCGGGTGCTGATTTCATCAAAACCTCTACCGGTAAAGTAGCAGTGAACGCGACGCCGGAAAGCGCGCGCATCATGATGGAAGTGATCCGTGATATGGGCGTAGAGAAAACCGTTGGTTTCAAACCTGCGGGCGGCGTGCGTACTGCGGAAGATGCGCAGAAATATCTCGCGATTGCAGATGAACTGTTCGGTGCTGACTGGGCAGATGCGCGTCACTACCGCTTTGGTGCTTCCAGCCTGCTGGCAAGCTTGCTGAAAGCGCTGGGCCACGGCGACGGTAAGAGCGCCAGCAGCTACTAAGCTGCCTTTTGCCAGAGGGTGGATGCCGGATGCCCCCAGTAGGCCTGATAAGACGCGTCAGCGTCGCATCAGGCAGTCAGCAGTGATGCCGGATGCGGCGCGAACGCCTTATCCGGCCTACGGGTCGAGTGCCGTGTAGGCCTTGTAAGATGCGTCAGCATCGCATCAGGCAATAACAACATCCGCCATCTGGCAACAACGCCTTCAAACTTATTCCACGGGAGGTTACCTTGTTTCTCGCACAAGAAATTATTCGTAAAAAACGTGATGGTCATGCGCTGAGCGATGAAGAAATTCGCTTCTTTATCAACGGCATTCGCGACAACACTATCTCCGAAGGGCAGATTGCCGCCCTCGCGATGACCATTTTCTTCCACGATATGACAATGCCGGAGCGTGTCTCGCTGACGATGGCGATGCGAGATTCAGGAACCGTTCTCGACTGGAAAAGCCTGCATCTGAATGGCCCGATTGTTGATAAACACTCGACCGGCGGCGTCGGCGATGTGACTTCGCTGATGTTGGGGCCAATGGTCGCTGCCTGCGGTGGCTATATTCCGATGATCTCCGGTCGCGGCCTCGGCCATACTGGCGGTACGCTCGACAAACTGGAATCCATCCCTGGCTTCGACATTTTCCCGGATGACAACCGTTTCCGCGAAATTATTAAAGACGTCGGCGTGGCGATTATTGGCCAGACCAGTTCACTGGCTCCGGCGGATAAACGTTTCTACGCGACCCGCGATATTACCGCAACCGTGGATTCCATCCCGCTGATCACTGCCTCGATCCTGGCGAAGAAACTGGCGGAAGGTCTGGATGCACTGGTGATGGACGTGAAAGTCGGTAGCGGTGCATTTATGCCGACCTACGAACTCTCTGAAGCCCTTGCCGAAGCGATTGTTGGCGTGGCTAACGGCGCTGGCGTGCGCACCACCGCGCTACTCACCGACATGAATCAGGTGCTGGCCTCCAGTGCCGGTAACGCGGTTGAAGTACGTGAAGCGGTGCAGTTCCTGACAGGTGAGTACCGTAACCCGCGTCTGTTTGATGTCACGATGGCGTTGTGTGTGGAGATGCTTACCTCCGGCAAACTGGCGAAAGATGACGCCGAAGCGCGCGCGAAATTGCAGGCGGTGCTGGACAACGGTAAAGCGGCAGAAGTCTTTGGTCGTATGGTAGCGGCACAAAAAGGCCCGACTGACTTCGTTGAGAACTACGCGAAGTATCTACCGACAGCGATGCTGACGAAAGCAGTCTATGCTGATACCGAAGGTTTTGTCAGTGAAATGGATACCCGCGCGCTGGGAATGGCAGTGGTTGCAATGGGCGGCGGTCGCCGTCAGGCATCTGACACCATCGATTACAGCGTCGGCTTTACTGATATGGCGCGTCTGGGCGACCAGGTAGACGGTCAGCGTCCGCTGGCGGTTATCCACGCGAAAGACGAAAACAGCTGGCAGGAAGCGGCGAAAGCGGTGAAAGCGGCAATTAAACTTGCCGATAAAGCACCGGAAAGCACACCAACTGTCTATCGCCGTATCAGCGAATAACGGTATACTGATCTGATCATTTAAATTTGAAGCACTGAGTACGGAGAACATATGAAACGTGCATTTATTATGGTGCTGGACTCATTCGGCATCGGCGCTACAGAAGATGCAGAACGTTTTGGTGACGTCGGGGCTGACACCCTGGGTCATATCGCAGAAGCTTGTGCCAAAGGCGAAGCTGATAATGGTCGTAAAGGCCCGCTCAATCTGCCAAATCTGACCCGTCTGGGGTTGGCGAAAGCACACGAAGGTTCTACCGGTTTCATTCCGGCGGGAATGGACGGCAACGCTGAAGTTATCGGCGCGTACGCATGGGCGCACGAAATGTCATCCGGTAAAGACACCCCGTCTGGTCACTGGGAAATCGCCGGTGTCCCGGTTCTGTTTGAGTGGGGATACTTCTCCGATCACGAAAACAGCTTCCCGCAAGAGCTACTGGATAAACTGGTCGAGCGCGCTAATCTGCCGGGTTACCTCGGTAACTGCCACTCTTCCGGTACGGTCATTCTGGATCAGCTGGGCGAAGAGCACATGAAAACCGGCAAGCCGATTTTCTATACCTCCGCTGACTCAGTGTTCCAGATTGCTTGCCATGAAGAAACTTTCGGTCTGGATAAACTCTACGAACTGTGCGAAATCGCCCGTGAAGAGCTGACCAACGGCGGCTACAACATCGGTCGTGTTATCGCTCGTCCGTTTATCGGCGACAAAGCCGGTAACTTCCAGCGTACCGGTAACCGTCATGACCTGGCTGTTGAACCGCCAGCACCGACCGTGCTGCAGAAACTGGTTGATGAAAAACACGGCCAGGTGGTTTCTGTCGGTAAAATTGCAGACATCTACGCTAACTGCGGCATCACCAAAAAAGTGAAAGCGACCGGCCTGGACGCGCTGTTTGACGCCACCATCAAAGAGATGAAAGAAGCGGGTGATAACACCATCGTCTTCACCAACTTCGTTGACTTCGACTCTTCCTGGGGTCACCGTCGCGACGTTGCCGGTTATGCTGCGGGTCTGGAACTGTTCGACCGCCGTCTGCCAGAGCTGATGTCTTTGCTGCGCGATGACGACATCCTGATCCTCACTGCTGACCATGGTTGTGATCCGACCTGGACCGGTACTGACCATACCCGTGAACACATTCCGGTACTGGTTTACGGCCCGAAAGTAAAACCGGGTTCGCTGGGGCACCGTGAAACTTTCGCGGATATCGGCCAGACTCTGGCAAAATATTTTGGTACTTCTGATATGGAATATGGCAAAGCCATGTTCTGATGGATTTGGGCGGAGCAGTGACTCCGCCTTTAATATGTCACAAAAAGGATAAAATGATGGCTACTCCACACATTAATGCAGAAATGGGCGATTTCGCTGACGTAGTTTTGATGCCAGGCGACCCGCTGCGTGCGAAGTATATTGCTGAAACTTTCCTTGAAGATGCTCGTGAAGTGAACAACGTTCGCGGTATGCTGGGCTTCACCGGTACTTACAAAGGCCGCAAAATTTCTGTAATGGGCCACGGTATGGGTATCCCGTCCTGCTCCATCTACACTAAAGAACTGATCACCGATTTCGGCGTGAAGAAAATCATTCGCGTTGGTTCCTGTGGCGCAGTTCTGCCGCACGTAAAACTGCGTGACGTAGTGATTGGTATGGGTGCCTGCACCGATTCCAAAGTTAACCGCATCCGTTTTAAAGACCATGACTTTGCCGCTATCGCTGACTTCGACATGGTGCGTAACGCGGTAGATGCAGCTAAAGCACTGGGCATTGATGCTCGCGTTGGTAACCTGTTCTCCGCTGACCTGTTCTACTCTCCGGACGGCGAAATGTTCGACGTGATGGAAAAATACGGCATCCTCGGCGTGGAAATGGAAGCGGCTGGTATCTACGGCGTGGCTGCAGAGTTTGGCGCGAAAGCCCTGACCATCTGCACCGTGTCTGACCACATCCGCACTCACGAGCAAACCACTGCCGCTGAGCGTCAGACCACCTTCAACGACATGATCAAAATCGCACTGGAATCCGTTCTGCTGGGCGATAAAGAGTAATTGTGTTTCGCTGAAAGGCGATTGTCGTGTGAAGCCGGAGCGGGAGACCGCTCCGGCTTTTTAGTATTTATTCATCAATAGCAACTGATTTATAGATTTACTATTATTTTTCATATAGATAGAAAATTAAATCCATTCGAGTATCTATTCACGAATCTATTCATTTATGTTCAGCCGTCATCCAGTAAGGGCATATCAGCAACTTTGGCGGACAACCATAAATTCCTGCCATTTTGTTTTTGATGTTTGAACTAAGCCGTTCCGTCTTTTCGATTTGTTTTAGAGAATTAATCGAGATACCCAACATTTTACTAACTTCAGCAAGTGATAGTTTATGCCTGATACGCACGGCGGTTAGCCAGGATATACCCTGGCTGAACATTAAATTGATAATCTCCCGTTCCTGGTTCTTCAGATCGATCATATTTCCTTCCCTGGATATTTTAATCAGCGAGTTACCGCACCGCCCCTGCCATCCACGCCGATAATTCCCTTAGCTCTTTTTCCTGTTCAGGGAAGTCAACCAACAGCGCTTCACACTCTTGTTGCAGCATATCCGCACGGTACAGGCAGCCTTGCAGTCGTCCGGCGAGGGCTTCCAGAGGTGCGGGGTTGAGGCTATCGGTAAACACCTGGGCGCGGGTGATATGGCCTTTTTCGACGTCGAAATGCAGTTCTACGCCGCCCCAGGTAAAGCGTTCATCCAGCAGATGCGAGAACGCTGGAGCCTGTCCGAAATTCCATTCCCAGCTACTCTGGCGGGCAAAGGTTTCGGCGAAGTTCGGCAAGTCCGGCGTTTTGTCCGGTGAGATAATTTCCGCTTCTACACGCTCGCCATAATGGGCGAAAAAGGCCTCGGTTATGGCTTCGCAAACCTGCTCATGGGTAATTCCCGGCAGCAATTCGGTCAGATTGGTCACGCGGGAACGTACCGACGTAATGCCTTTCGCCGCCAGTTTCTTTTTATCCGGGTTGAGATAGTTTGCCAGGCGGCTAAGGTCGGCATTGAGTAGCAAGGTGCCGTGATGGAAGCCACGATCTTTGGTTTCGCGATAGGCCGAGCCTGAGACTTTACGGTCGCCTTCGGCGGTTTTCACCACCAAATCGTTACGTCCGGACGCTTCGGCGCTGACACCGAGCGCGTTCAGTGCATTGAGCACAATCGAGGTGGAGATCGTTTTATCGTATTCCGGCTTGCCAGCCATGAAGGTAAAACAGGTATTGCCGAGATCGTGGAACACCGCGCCGCCACCGCTACTGCGCCGTGCCAGGCGAACGTTATCTTCTTCCATCCGCCGGGTATTACACTCTTTCCACGGGTTCTGCGCGCGACCAATCACCACGGTGTCAGCATTGCGCCAGAGAAACAAAACGCGCTGCGTGGCGGGCATCTGGCGAAAAATACACTCCTCCACCGCCAGGTTAAACCACGGATCGTAAGAGTCAGAGATGAGCAGGCGTAATGTGGACATAACGATTTCCTTTCTTGTAGTAATGGGTCACTCTTTTTTCTCGCTTTCTTCCTCTTCCGGCACCGGTTTGCTGGCGGTTAACAGGAAGGGGGATTGCTGCCAGCGGGTGCGTTTACCCTGTAGCAGCGTGCGGGTCAGCACTACGCCGATTGCCAGCGAGAGCAACAACATCAGGCGTAAAATGTTAGTGGTGTTATCCACCTGTTGAGCTTCGGTGGCGAGCGTATGGGTGTCGAGCGTCAGGCGCAGATAGCCAAGCGGACCATTTTTCCCTGCAATGGGTTCGACAATCTGCTGGTTAAAATAGCCGCCCGCTTTTTTACCGTCGAGCGCCAGCCGGTCACGCACCTCGACGCTTTCGCCAGAACGGGCGATAAGATCGCCTTGTTCGTCATACACGCCCGCGTCGAGGATGCGGCTTTCATCCGTTAACTGATCGAGGATCGCCTGAATACGTTTTTCATCCGGCGAGTCGGTACGCATCAGCGGCGCAACGTTCAGCGTCACCTGCCGCGCCAGGGTGCGGGCCAGTTCTTCCAGCTGCGGATTACGCTGTCGCTGGTGGTTTTGACTAAACCATGATGCCCCCTGCATCAGCGCCACTAACAAGGCAAGACAGAACAGGACAATCACTGCCCGATGCAGCCGGAATTTCAGTTTTGTGCGAGCCATCTTCCACCCTTTGAAAATTTGAGACTTAATGTTGCCAGAAGCAATGGATACAAGGTAGCCTCATGCGTTATTTTCCCTGCTTCGAACGATTTTACAGGAGCCTTAATGCCTAACATTACCTGGTGCGACCTGCCTGAAGATGTCTCTTTATGGCCTGGTCTGCCTCTTTCATTAAGTGGTGATGAAGTGATGCCACTGGATTACCACGCAGGTCGTAGCGGCTGGCTGCTGTATGGTCGTGGGCTGGATAAACAACGCCTGACCCAGTACCAAAGCAAACTGGGCGCAGCGATGGTGATTGTTGCCGCCTGGTGCGTGGAAGATTATCAGGTGATTCGTCTGGCAGGTTCGCTTACCGCCCGGGCTACGCGCCTGGCCCATGAAGCACAACTGGATGTCGCGCCGCTGGGGAAAATTCCGCATCTGCGCACGCCAGGTCTGCTGGTGATGGACATGGATTCCACCGCCATCCAGATTGAATGTATCGATGAAATTGCCAAACTGGCCGGAACCGGCGAGATGGTGGCGGAAGTAACCGAGCGGGCGATGCGCGGCGAACTCGATTTTACCGCCAGCCTGCGCAGCCGCGTGGCGACGCTGAAAGGCGCTGACGCCAATATTCTGCAACAGGTGCGTGAAAATCTGCCGCTGATGCCAGGCTTAACGCAACTGGTACTCAAGCTGGAAACGCTGGGCTGGAAAGTGGCGATTGCCTCCGGCGGTTTTACCTTCTTTGCCGAATACCTGCGCGATAAGCTGCGCCTGACCGCTGTAGTAGCCAATGAACTGGAGATCATGGACGGTAAATTTACCGGTAATGTGATTGGCGACATTGTAGACGCTCAGTATAAAGCGAAAACCCTGACCCGCCTGGCGCAGGAGTATGAAATCCCGCTGGCGCAAACCGTGGCGATTGGCGATGGTGCCAACGACCTGCCGATGATCAAAGCGGCAGGTCTGGGGATTGCCTACCATGCCAAGCCAAAAGTGAATGAAAAGACGGAAGTCACCATCCGTCACGCTGACCTGATGGGGGTATTCTGCATCCTCTCTGGCAGCCTGAATCAGAAGTAATTGTCCGCCCGTCATCCTGCGGGCGGCACAGCATTAACGAGGTACACCGTGGCAAAAGCTCCAAAACGCGCCTTTGTTTGTAATGAATGCGGGGCAGATTATCCGCGCTGGCAGGGGCAGTGCAGCGCCTGCCATGCCTGGAACACCATCACCGAGGTGCGTCTTGCTGCGTCGCCAACGGTGGCGCGTAACGAGCGTCTCAGTGGCTATGCCGGTAGCGCCGGGGTGGCAAAAGTCCAGAAACTTTCCGATATCAGCCTTGAGGAGTTGCCGCGTTTTTCAACCGGATTTAAAGAGTTCGACCGCGTATTAGGCGGTGGGGTGGTGCCGGGAAGCGCCATTCTGATTGGCGGTAATCCAGGCGCAGGGAAATCCACGCTGCTACTGCAAACGCTGTGCAAACTGGCCCAGCAGATGAAAACGCTATATGTCACTGGCGAAGAGTCGCTGCAACAGGTGGCAAT
The DNA here is from genome assembly GCF_036503815.1 of Escherichia coli. Taxonomy (GTDB): domain Bacteria; phylum Pseudomonadota; class Gammaproteobacteria; order Enterobacterales; family Enterobacteriaceae; genus Escherichia; species Escherichia coli_F. Next base: position 4,184,497 of record NZ_AP027764.1, on the reverse strand, counting down.
GCGCGCTCATCGCCTCGGCCTGCCGACTGACAATCTCAATATGTTGTCGGAAACCAGCATCGAACAGATCTGCCTGATTGCCGAAGAAGAGCAACCGAAGCTGATGGTTATTGACTCCATCCAGGTGATGCATATGGCGGATGTTCAGTCATCGCCTGGCAGCGTGGCACAGGTGCGTGAAACGGCGGCCTATCTGACGCGCTTCGCCAAAACGCGTGGCGTGGCGATTGTCATGGTGGGGCACGTAACCAAAGATGGTTCGCTGGCAGGCCCTAAAGTGCTGGAACACTGTATCGACTGCTCGGTGCTTCTGGACGGCGATGCCGACTCCCGTTTCCGCACCTTACGCAGCCATAAAAACCGTTTCGGCGCGGTGAATGAGCTGGGCGTCTTCGCGATGACTGAACAGGGGCTGCGTGAAGTTAGCAACCCTTCCGCCATCTTTTTAAGCCGCGGCGATGAAGTGACCTCTGGTAGTTCAGTGATGGTGGTATGGGAAGGAACGCGTCCGTTGCTGGTGGAGATTCAGGCGCTGGTCGATCACTCGATGATGGCGAATCCACGCCGCGTCGCAGTAGGGCTGGAGCAAAACCGTCTGGCAATCCTGCTGGCGGTGCTTCACCGTCACGGTGGGTTGCAAATGGCCGATCAGGATGTGTTTGTTAACGTGGTCGGTGGCGTGAAGGTAACCGAAACCAGTGCCGATTTAGCGTTACTGCTGGCGATGGTTTCCAGCCTGCGCGACAGACCACTACCGCAGGATCTGGTGGTGTTTGGTGAAGTCGGGCTGGCAGGGGAGATCCGCCCGGTGCCCAGCGGCCAGGAGCGGATTTCTGAAGCGGCGAAACATGGTTTTCGGCGGGCGATTGTTCCGGCAGCCAACGTGCCGAAAAAAGCGCCGGAAGGGATGCAGATTTTTGGCGTTAAAAAACTCTCCGACGCGCTTAGCGTGTTCGACGACTTATAATGAGAGATACGGAGGGAGATATGTCGTCATTTGATTATCTGAAAACTGCCATCAAGCAACAGGGCTGTACGCTACAGCAGGTGGCTGATGCCAGCGGTATGACCAAAGGGTATTTAAGCCAGTTACTGAATGCCAAAATTAAAAGCCCCAGCGCGCAAAAGCTGGAGGCGTTGCACCGTTATTTGGGACTTGAATTTCCCCGGCAGAAGAAAACTATTGGTGTTGTATTCGGTAAGTTTTACCCGCTGCATACCGGACATATCTACCTTATCCAGCGTGCCTGTAGTCAGGTTGACGAGCTGCATATCATTATGGGCTTTGACGATACCCGTGACCGCGCACTGTTCGAAGACAGCGCCATGTCGCAGCAGCCAACGGTGCCGGATCGTCTGCGCTGGTTATTGCAAACTTTTAAATATCAGAAAAATATTCGCATTCATGCTTTCAACGAAGAGGGCATGGAGCCGTATCCGCATGGCTGGGATGTGTGGAGCAACGGCATCAAAAAGTTTATGGCTGAAAAAGGGATCCAGCCGGATCTGATCTACACCTCGGAAGAAGCCGACGCGCCGCAGTATATGGAACATCTGGGGATCGAAACGGTGTTGGTCGATCCGAAACGTACTTTTATGAGTATCAGTGGTGCGCAGATCCGCGAAAATCCGTTCCGCTACTGGGAATATATTCCTACCGAAGTGAAGCCGTTCTTTGTGCGCACCGTGGCGATCCTTGGCGGCGAATCGAGCGGTAAATCCACCCTGGTAAACAAACTTGCCAATATCTTCAACACTACCAGTGCATGGGAATATGGTCGCGATTATGTCTTTTCGCATCTTGGCGGCGATGAGATTGCATTGCAGTATTCCGACTACGATAAAATCGCACTTGGACACGCTCAATATATTGATTTTGCAGTAAAATATGCCAATAAAGTGGCGTTTATCGACACCGATTTTGTGACAACTCAGGCGTTCTGCAAAAAGTACGAAGGGCGCGAGCATCCGTTCGTACAGGCGATGATCGATGAATACCGTTTTGATCTGGTGATTCTGCTGGAGAACAACACGCCGTGGGTGGCGGATGGTTTACGCAGCCTCGGCAGTTCGGTGGATCGTAAAGAGTTCCAGAACTTGCTGGTGGAGATGCTGGAAGAGAACAATATCGAATTTGTGCGGGTTGAAGAGGACGATTACGACAGCCGTTTCCTGCGCTGTGTGGAGCTGGTGCGGGAGATGATGGGGGAGCAGGGATAATCATCTTTATAAGATGTTGAGTGATATTACTGATTCAAAAGTGTACTTAGTACTCCATTTTGGTGTACAATGTACCTGCCAGGGAGGGGTAATGGGCAAGGCGATAATATTTATAGAGACGCCAATGTTTACGCGTCAGATCAAGCAGATTGCAACCGATGATGAATTAAAGGAATTGCAAAAAGAACTCATCGGAACTCCCGATAAAGGTGATCTCATTCAGCAGACTGGTGGATTGCGTAAAGTCCGAATGGCTGCGGGTTCACAGGGAAAAAGTGGTAGTGTCAGAATAATTTACTTTCTGGCGACGGAAGAGATTATTTATTTGATTATGGCCTATCCGAAGAATGCCAAAGACAGTCTGACAGATACGGAAAAAGCTCAACTAAAGAAGTTGACGAAACTGCTCAAAGGTGAGGTATAAAATGAGTTTTTTTGATGAGTTGAAAACCTCTCTGGAAGAGGCTGTCGAGATTAAACAAGGTTTAAAAGAACCTGCACGGGTGACCCGCTACGAAATTGCGGATGTTAAAGCTATTCGTGAGCAACTCAACGTTTCGCAAAGTGAGATGGCAAAAGCTCTGGGAACCAGTGTGGATACCATTAAAAGCTGGGAATCGAAGCGAAGAAATCCTACGGGATTGGCTGCAAAAGTACTTGCCACAATTAAAGAAAATCCTGCCTTTTTCCGGGAACTTGCCTCCCATTAATCATTTAACTATTACCGGATGCGATGCTGGCGCGCCGCATCCGGCATTTTACGCATTACTTCGCAATACGCTTGTACTTGATACGCTTCGGCTCCAGCGCGTCTGCGCCCAGCGTGCGTTTCTTGTACTCTTCGTACTCGGTAAAGTTACCTTCAAAGAACTCAACTTTACCTTCATCCTGGTAATCCAGAATGTGTGTGGCGATACGGTCGAGGAACCAACGGTCGTGCGAGATAACCATCGCGCAGCCCGGGAACTCCAGCAGGGCGTTTTCCAGCGCACGCAGGGTTTCGATATCCAGGTCGTTGGTCGGTTCATCGAGCAGCAGCATGTTGCCGCCAACCTGCAGCAGTTTCGCCAGATGCAGACGACCACGCTCACCACCGGAGAGTTCGCCAACGCGTTTACCCTGATCAACCCCTTTAAAGTTAAAGCGGCCAACGTAGGCGCGGCTTGGCATCTCGGTGTTACCGATCTTCATGATATCCAGCCCGCCGGAAACTTCTTCCCAAACGGTTTTGCTGTTATCCATTGAGTCACGGAACTGATCGACAGATGCCAGTTTCACCGTTTCACCTAAAGTGATGGTGCCGCTGTCTGGCTGTTCCTGACCAGAGATCATACGGAACAGGGTTGATTTACCCGCGCCGTTCGGACCGATGATCCCGACGATCGCCCCTTTAGGGATCGAGAAGCTCAGATCATCAATCAGCAGACGATCGCCGTAAGATTTACGCAGGTTGCTGACTTCCAGCACTTTATCGCCCAGACGCGGTCCAGGTGGAATAAACAGTTCGTTGGTTTCGTTACGTTTCTGATATTCGGTGCTGTTCAGCTCTTCAAAGCGCGCCAGACGTGCTTTACCTTTCGACTGACGGCCTTTAGTTCCCTGACGTACCCACTCCAGCTCTTTCTCGATCGACTTACGACGCGCTGCTTCTTGTGAAGCTTCCTGCGCCAGACGCTGATCTTTCTGCTCCAGCCAGGAGGAGTAGTTACCTTCCCACGGAATACCTTCACCGCGGTCAAGTTCGAGGATCCAGCCTGCAACGTTATCGAGGAAGTAACGGTCGTGGGTAATCGCCACCACGGTGCCCTCGAAGTCGTGCAGGAAGCGTTCCAGCCACGCTACGGATTCGGCATCCAGGTGGTTGGTCGGTTCGTCGAGCAGCAGCATGTCTGGTTTTTCCAGCAGCAGGCGGCACAACGCCACGCGACGACGCTCACCACCGGAGAGGTTAGCGATTTTCGCGTCCCAGTCCGGCAGACGCAGCGCATCCGCCGCACGCTCCAGCTGAACGTTCAGGTTGTGACCGTCGTGAGCCTGAATGATCTCTTCCAGACGGCCTTGTTCAGCGGCCAGCTTGTCAAAATCGGCATCCGGATCGGCGTACAGCGCATAGACTTCATCCAGACGTTTCAGAGCGTTAACCACTTCAGAAACCGCTTCTTCAATGGACTCACGCACGGTGTGTTCCGGGTTCAGCTGAGGTTCCTGTGGCAGGTAACCAATCTTGATGTCTGGCTGCGGACGCGCTTCACCTTCGATGTCTTTATCAATGCCCGCCATAATGCGCAGCAGGGTAGACTTACCCGCGCCGTTCAGACCCAGGACACCAATTTTTGCCCCAGGGAAGAAACTCAGAGAGATGTTTTTCAAAATATGACGTTTCGGCGGAACAACTTTGCCGACACGATGCATGGTATAAACGAATTGAGCCACGTTGGACTTCGCCTCTATGTTTATCGTGATGATGAGTTTTCAAAGGCGAAGTGTAGCCTGTTTCCTTATCTAATCCCAGCCGGTCGATCACCCTCGCAGTAAAAGTAAAAAAGTGTCCGTAACGTGGCGTAAACGGCAATGACTGGTTAGCATAAATCTATTACGCGGCATGACGCTGCATTGATGTATTGACACTTAGAGGATGCGCTTGTGGAAAAAGCCAAACACGTTACCTGGCGGCTGTTGGCTGTCGGTGTCTGTCTGCTGACGGTCAGCAGCGTGGCGCGAGCCGACTCACTGGATGAGCAGCGTAGCCGTTACGCGCAAATTAAGCAGGCCTGGGATAATCGACAAATGGATGTGGTCGAACAAATGATGCCTGGACTGAAGGATTATCCACTTTATCCCTATCTGGAATACCGCCAGATCACCGATGATCTGATGAATCAACCTGCGGTGACGGTCACTAACTTTGTTCGCGCTAACCCCACGCTTCCTCCCGCTCGCACGCTGCAATCTCGTTTCGTCAATGAACTGGCGCGGCGTGAAGACTGGCGTGGCTTGTTAGCCTTTAGCCCGGAAAAGCCCGGAACTACCGAAGCGCAATGTAATTACTACTATGCGAAATGGAACACCGGGCAGAGTGAAGAAGCCTGGCAAGGGGCGAAAGAGCTGTGGCTAACCGGCAAGAGCCAGCCTAACGCCTGTGACAAGTTATTTAGCGTCTGGCGTGCGTCAGGCAAACAAGATCCGCTGGCGTATCTGGAGCGTATCCGTCTGGCGATGAAAGCGGGTAACACAGGCCTGGTGACAGTGCTGGCAGGGCAGATGCCTGCTGATTACCAGACTATCGCCTCGGCGATTATTTCTCTGGCGAACAACCCTAATACGGTACTGACCTTCGCGCGTACAACCGGTGCGACCGATTTTACCCGTCAAATGGCGGCGGTGGCGTTTGCCAGCGTGGCGCGGCAGGATGCTGAAAATGCACGGCTGATGATTCCATCGCTTGCTCAGGCACAGCAGCTTAATGAAGATCAGATTCAGGAACTGCGCGATATCGTCGCCTGGCGTTTGATGGGCAACGATGTCACCGACGAGCAGGCGAAATGGCGCGATGACGCCATTATGCGCTCGCAATCCACCTCGTTGATTGAACGCCGAGTACGGATGGCGCTTGGCACTGGCGATCGGCGTGGCCTGAATACCTGGCTGGCGCGTTTGCCGATGGAAGCGAAAGAGAAAGATGAATGGCGTTACTGGCAGGCCGATTTATTGCTGGAACGCGGACGTGAAGCTGAAGCGAAAGAGATTCTGCATCAACTCATGCAACAGCGTGGTTTCTACCCGATGGTTGCTGCACAGCGCATCGGCGAAGAGTATGAGCTGAAGATTGATAAAGCGCCGCAGAATGTTGACAGCGCCCTGACTCAGGGGCCGGAGATGGCGCGCGTGCGCGAGTTGATGTACTGGAATCTCGATAACACCGCGCGTAGCGAGTGGGCCAATCTGGTGAAGAGCAAGTCAAAAACAGAGCAGGCACAGCTGGCACGGTATGCTTTCAACAACCAATGGTGGGATCTCAGCGTTCAGGCGACGATCGCCGGGAAGTTGTGGGATCATCTGGAAGAACGATTCCCGCTGGCCTACAACGATTTTTTCAAACGTTACACCAGCGGTAAGGAGATCCCGCAAAGCTATGCGATGGCGATTGCCCGTCAGGAGAGCGCCTGGAATCCGAAAGTGAAGTCACCGGTAGGGGCCAGCGGGCTGATGCAGATTATGCCTGGTACGGCGACCCATACGGTGAAGATGTTCTCTATTCCTGGCTACAGCAGCCCTGGGCAATTGCTGGATCCGGAAACGAACATCAACATCGGCACCAGTTACCTGCAATATGTTTATCAGCAGTTTGGCAATAACCGTATTTTCGCCTCAGCAGCTTATAACGCCGGACCTGGACGAGTGCGCACCTGGCTCGGCAACAGCGCTGGTCGTATCGACGCAGTGGCATTTGTCGAGAGTATTCCGTTCTCCGAGACGCGCGGTTATGTGAAGAACGTGCTGGCTTATGACGCTTACTACCGCTATTTCATGGGGGATAAACCGACATTGATGAGCGCCACGGAATGGGGACGTCGTTACTGATCCGCACGTTTATGATATGCTATCGTACTCTTTAGCGAGTACAACCGGGGGAGGCATTTTGCTTCCCCCGCTAACAATGGCGACATATTATGGCCCAACAATCACCCTATTCAGCAGCGATGGCAGAACAGCGTCACCAGGAGTGGTTACGTTTTGTCGACCTGCTTAAGAATGCCTACCAAAACGATCTCCATTTACCGTTGTTAAACCTGATGCTGACGCCAGATGAGCGCGAAGCGTTGGGGACTCGCGTGCGTATTGTCGAAGAGCTGTTGCGCGGCGAAATGAGCCAGCGTGAGTTGAAAAATGAACTCGGCGCTGGCATCGCGACGATTACGCGTGGATCTAACAGTCTGAAAGCCGCGCCTGTCGAGCTGCGCCAGTGGCTGGAAGAGGTGTTGCTGAAAGATCACTGATACACGGCATTATGAAACGGACTCAGCGCCAGGATCACCGCCTGGTGATAGACGCTGGCGCGAGTGAGCTTCCCGGCGGTAAATACGCCGATTGCACCTTCTTTACGGCCAATTTCATCAATGCCGGTATAACGCGACATCACAGGGCCGAGCGCCTCGCCTTGACGCACTTTCTCCAGAATCACCTCAGGCAACGGCAAAGTTGCCGAACGCGCTTCGCCACGCTGGCTGGCGTTTTCAATCACCACCCAACTGAAGGTGCTGTCACCATCAATCCCTGCTTCAATCGCCACCCAAAAATCAGCCTCTGGATGTAAACAGCGAGCATTTGCTACCCGATTTCGTGCGCCAGCGCGCGTTTCCTCACTACCAAAGGGCTGTTCCGGTACACCGCTCTCGACGGCAACGGATGCAATATGGCAGGATCCTTCGCCGAAGATCTCGTGAAATGCCTGCAGAATGGCCTGAATTTTAGCGGGATTGGTGGTCGCACAGACAACTTGGTGCATAATCAGCATTACTCAGAAAATTAACGTTACAGCAGTATACGGAAAAAAAGCATGTTACAGGTATACCTAGTCCGCCACGGTGAAACGCAGTGGAACGCCGAGCGACGTATTCAGGGCCAGTCTGACAGCCCGCTGACTGCCAAAGGTGAGCAACAGGCGATGCAGGTGGCGACCCGTGCCAAAGAGCTTGGCATTACGCATATCATCAGTAGCGATTTAGGGCGCACCCGCCGCACGGCGGAAATCATCGCCCAGGCCTGCGGCTGTGACATCATCTTTGATTCTCGCCTGCGTGAATTAAATATGGGTGTACTGGAAACAAGAAATATCGATTCACTCACCGAAGAAGAAGAAAACTGGCGTCGCCAGCTGGTCAATGGCACTGTCGACGGACGTATTCCTGAAGGCGAGTCTATGCAGGAGCTCAGCGATCGTGTCAATGCGGCACTGGAATCTTGTCGGGAATTACCGCAGGGAAGCCGACCGCTGCTGGTGAGCCACGGTATTGCACTGGGATGCCTGGTGAGTACGATTCTCGGATTACCAGCATGGGCAGAGCGTCGCTTACGTCTGCGTAACTGTTCTATTTCGCGCGTGGATTATCAGGAAAGCTTGTGGCTGGCGTCTGGCTGGGTGGTTGAAACCGCAGGGGACATCTCGCATCTGGACGCCCCTGCATTAGATGAGCTGCAGCGTTAACGACGGATCGGAATCAGCAGTTCACAGCGCAGATTAATTGGGCGATCTCCCGCTTTGGCATCTTCTGCCGGGTAGTATCGCTCAATATCCTGACCTTTACGGCGCGTCAGGTTAAGCATTGGCATGCACGTTCCGTATACCGTCAGGATAAACTCCTGCACGCCTGTTCCCAGACCTTCATAGGTAAACATCACATATTCACCGCCTTGCAGCATCACAGGATGCCCGGTCAATACATAGCCATCTGCCTGATCCTGGGCTAATGCGGTGGTATAGAACACCTCTTGCTCGTCGTCTTTATCCTGGCTCGGACGCGTTTCATTCAGGCCGTAGAGAACAGGCGGAATGGTCGGCGCGTTGCCAAGAAAATCGTGCCAGAACTGATAACGCATTTCATGGCGGAAATCAGAGATTTGTTCCAGCGAACAGGAGTAACTCTGGGTAACACCAATCAGCGGCGTATCTTCCAGGGTGACAAATTTGTGCTCTGGCATGGTGAATTCACCCAGACGCAGCGGCGGGCGAATACCAAAGGCGCTCCATTCAGGAGAACGGCGGTAAAGAGCAGGAGTTTGGGCAAACTGCTTCTTGAATGCGCGAGTAAATGTCTGTTGAGAGTCGAAGCGGTATTGCAGCGCGATATCCAGAATTGGACGCGCAGTCAGGCGTAGTGCGACCGCCGATTTCGACAAACGACGAGCACGAATATACGCGCCAATAGCATGACCAGTGACATCTTTAAACATTCTCTGTAAGTGCCACTTGGAATAACCTGCTTTCGCCGCTACATTGTCGAGCGACAGGGGCTGATCCAGATGACCTTCCAGCCAGATTAAAAGGTCGCGAATAATGCCGGCCTGATCCATAAAATATCCTCATCCTTTCAACAACGAGCACCTGACATCAGGTAATTGGATAATAGCATTTTTTGCTGTTTTAGCATTCAGTGTTTTTTTCTTAGTAGCGTATGTTTTAGGGCTTGACGGAAATAAAAGTATTGAGATTTTGTTCTTAATCAATATGTTATTTATCGTGGTGAACTAATTGCTCATGTAATAGATAAAAATGGTAACAATATGAAATACAAGCATTTGATTCTGTCTTTAAGCCTGATAATGCTGGGGCCGTTGGCTCATGCAGAAGAGATTGGTTCGGTCGACACTGTATTTAAAATGATCGGCCCTGATCACAAAATTGTTGTGGAAGCCTTTGACGATCCCGATGTGAAAAATGTCACCTGCTATGTGAGCCGGGCGAAAACCGGCGGTATTAAAGGGGGATTGGGCCTGGCGGAAGATACTTCCGATGCGGCTATTTCTTGTCAGCAAGTCGGGCCGATTGAACTGTCAGATCGCATTAAAAACGGCAAAGCTCAGGGCGAGGTAGTATTCAAAAAACGCACGTCGTTGGTCTTTAAGTCGTTACAGGTCGTGCGCTTTTATGACGCCAAACGCAACGCGCTCGCTTATCTGGCTTACTCCGACAAAGTCGTAGAAGGTTCGCCGAAAAACGCGATTAGCGCGGTTCCTGTCATGCCGTGGCGGCAATAACAGAGGCGATTTATGCAACGGGAAACGGTCTGGTTAGTGGAAGATGAGCAAGGGATAGCCGACACGCTAGTCTACATGTTGCAACAGGAAGGTTTTGCCGTCGAGGTCTTTGAGCGAGGCTTGCCGGTGCTGGATAAAGCTCGCCAGCAGGTTCCCGATGTCATGATTCTCGATGTTGGTTTGCCTGATATCAGCGGCTTTGAATTGTGCCGCCAGTTACTGGCGCTCCATCCGGCGTTACCTGTACTGTTCCTGACGGCCCGAAGTGAAGAGGTCGATCGCCTGCTTGGGCTGGAAATTGGTGCTGACGACTACGTGGCTAAACCGTTTTCACCCCGCGAAGTGTGCGCCAGGGTGCGCACCTTACTGCGTCGGGTGAAGAAGTTCTCGACGCCGTCTCCCGTCATCCGTATTGGACATTTTGAATTGAATGAACCCGCGGCGCAGATCAGCTGGTTTGACACGCCATTAGCGCTGACTCGGTATGAGTTTTTATTGTTGAAGACGTTACTCAAGTCACCGGGCCGCGTCTGGTCCCGCCAGCAACTGATGGATAGCGTATGGGAAGATGCGCAGGACACCTACGATCGCACCGTCGATACCCACATTAAAACGCTGCGTGCCAAGCTGCGCGCCATTAACCCCGATCTTTCCCCGATTAATACTCATCGCGGCATGGGATATAGCCTGAGGGGACTGTAATGCGTATCGGCATGCGGTTGTTGCTGGGCTATTTTTTACTGGTGGCAGTGGCGGCCTGGTTCGTACTGGCAATTTTTGTCAAAGAAGTTAAACCGGGCGTGCGAAGAGCAACGGAGGGGACGTTGATCGACACCGCAACGTTGCTGGCGGAGCTGGCGCGTCCCGATTTGCTCTCTGGGGACCCAACGCATGGGCAACTGGCGCAGGCGTTTAATCAGCTACAACATCGGCCGTTTCGCGCCAATATCGGTGGCATTAACAAAGTGCGCAATGAATATCATGTCTATATGACCGATGCGCAGGGCAAAGTATTGTTCGATTCGGCAAATAAAGCCGTTGGACAGGATTATTCGCGCTGGAATGACGTCTGGCTAACGTTGCGTGGTCAGTATGGTGCGCGCAGCACGTTGCAAAATCCTGCCGATCCCGAAAGTTCTGTGATGTATGTTGCCGCGCCGATTATGGACGGCTCGCGGCTTATTGGCGTTTTGAGCGTAGGCAAACCGAACGCGGCGATGGCTCCGGTCATTAAGCGCAGCGAGCGGCGAATTTTATGGGCCAGCGCCATTTTGTTGGGGATTGCACTGGTGATTGGCGCAGGCATGGTTTGGTGGATCAACCGCTCCATTGCCCGACTCACTCGCTATGCTGATTCTGTCACTGACAATAAGCCCGTTCCTCTCCCCGATCTCGGTAGTAGCGAGCTGCGTAAACTCGCTCAGGCGCTGGAAAGTATGCGCGTGAAGCTGGAAGGGAAAAACTATATTGAGCAGTATGTTTATGCGTTAACTCATGAGCTAAAAAGCCCACTGGCGGCGATTCGTGGTGCGGCGGAAATTTTACGCGAAGGTCCGCCGCCGGAAGTGGTGGCTCGTTTTACTGACAACATTCTGACACAAAATGCGCGAATGCAGGCGCTGGTGGAAACGTTACTACGCCAGGCAAGACTGGAGAATCGTCAGGAAGTCGTTCTGACTGCTGTTGATGTGGCGGCATTATTTCGCCGCATCAGCGAAGCGCGCACCGTGCAGTTGGCGGAAAAAAACATCACTCTACATGTTATGCCCACCGAGGTTAACGTTGCTGCTGAATCGGCGTTACTGGAGCAGGCTCTGGGGAATTTATTGGATAACGCCATCGATTTTACCCCCGAGGGCGGTAGCATAACGCTAAGCGCTGAAGTGGATCATGAACACGTTACGCTTAAGGTGCTGGATACCGGTAGTGGTATTCCTGACTACGCCCTGTCGCGTGTTTTTGAGCGCTTTTACTCTTTGCCGCGTGCGAATGGGCAAAAAAGTAGTGGTCTGGGGTTGGCGTTCGTCAGTGAGGTTGCCCGTTTGCTTAATGGCGAAGTCACACTGTGCAACGTGCCACAAGGCGGTGTGCTGGCTTCGCTTCGACTTCACCGTCACTTCACATAGCTTCAAATTCTTCCCACATAGCCTTTGTAACCTGCGGCCATTGCAAAGGAGAAGACTATGTTGAAATCCCCCCTGTTCTGGAAAATGACCACCCTGTTTGCTGCAGTATTGCTGTTGTTGATTCCGATAATGCTGATTCGGCAGGTGATTGTCGAACGTGCCGATTACCGTAGCGATGTGGAAGATGCGATTCGCCAAAGTACCAGCGGGCCGCAAAAACTCGTTGGGCCGCTCATCGCTATTCCTGTGACCGAGCTTTATACGGTGCAGGAAGAGGATAAAACCGTGGAGCGGAAACGAAGTTTTATCCATTTTTGGTTACCTGAGTCATTGATGGTTGATGGCAATCAGAACGTGGAAGAACGCAAGATTGGGATTTATACCGGTCAGGTCTGGCATAGTGATTTAACGCTAAAAGCCGATTTTGATGTTTCGCGTCTTAGCGAACTCAATGCGCCAAATATCACCTTAGGCAAGCCATTTATTGTGATTGGCGTCGGGGATGCGCGCGGTATAGGTATGGTGAAAGCACCTGACGTTAACGGAACGGCGCTGACCATTGAACCCGGCACCGGGTTAGAGCAAGGCGGGCAGGGCGTGCATATCCCTTTACCCGAAGGGGACTGGCGGAAGCAGAACCTGAAGCTGAATATGGCACTGAATTTAAGCGGTACCGGCGATCTTTCTGTGGTGCCTGCCGGGCGTAATAGCGAAATGACCTTAACCAGCAACTGGCCGCATCCCAGTTTCTTAGGTGATTTTCTGCCAGCCAAACGGGAAGTCAGCGAGTCTGGTTTTCAGGCGCAATGGCAAAGCAGCTGGTTTGCTAATAATCTCGGTGAGCGTTTTGCTTCAGGCAATGATACCGGCTGGGAAAACTTCCCGGCGTTTAGCGTCGCAGTGACGACGCCAGCCGATCAATACCAATTAACGGACCGTGCGACTAAGTACGCCATTCTGCTGATTGCACTGACTTTTATGGCGTTCTTTGTTTTTGAAACGCTCACCGCGCAACGTTTACACCCAATGCAATATTTGCTGGTGGGGCTTTCATTGGTGATGTTTTATTTGCTCTTGCTGGCGCTTTCTGAACATACCGGTTTTACCGTGGCATGGATAATCGCCAGTCTGATTGGGGCGTTAATGAACGGTATTTATTTGCAGGCGGTATTGAAAGGCTGGCGCAATAGCATGTTGTTTACCCTTGCGCTGTTGTTGCTGGATGGTGTGATGTGGGGACTGCTCAACTCTGCCGATAGCGCGCTGTTGTTGGGAACCAGTGTGCTGGTGGTGGCGCTGGCCGGCATGATGTTTGTGACCCGTAATATCGACTGGTATGCGTTTTCACTGCCGAAAATGAAAGCCAGTAAAGAAGTTACAACGGACGATGAGTTACGTATCTGGAAATAAGGTTGAAAAATAAAAACGGCGCTAAAAAGCGCCGTTTTTTTGACGGTGGTAAAGCCGATTAATCTTCCAGATCACCGCAGAAGCGATAACCTTCACCGTGAATGGTGGCGATGATTTCCGGCGTATCCGGCGTAGATTCGAAATGTTTACGAATACGGCGGATCGTCACGTCTACAGTACGGTCGTGCGGTTTCAGCTCACGGCCGGTCATTTTCTTCAGCAGTTCAGCACGGGACTGAATTTTGCCTGGGTTTTCACAGAAGTGAAGCATGGCGCGGAACTCGCTGCGCGGCAGCTTGTACTGCTCGCCATCAGGGCCGATCAGCGAACGGCTGTTGATGTCCAGTTCCCAACCATTGAACTTGTAGCTTTCAACGCTACGACGTTCTTCGCTGACAGTACCCAGATTCATGGTACGAGACAGCAGGTTGCGTGCACGAATAGTCAGTTCACGCGGGTTGAACGGTTTGGTGATGTAGTCATCTGCACCGATTTCGAGGCCGAGAATTTTATCGACTTCGTTGTCACGGCCAGTCAGGAACATCAACGCAACATTCGCCTGCTCGCGCAGTTCACGCGCTAACAGAAGACCGTTCTTACCCGGCAGATTGATATCCATGATCACCAGGTTGATGTCATATTCAGAGAGGATCTGATGCATTTCCGCGCCATCTGTCGCTTCGAAAACATCATAGCCTTCCGCTTCGAAAATACTTTTCAACGTGTTGCGTGTTACCAACTCGTCTTCAACGATAAGAATGTGCGGGGTCTGCATGTTTGCTACCTAAATTGCCAACTAAATCGAAACAGGAAGTACAAAAGTCCCTGACCTGCCTGATGCATGCTGCAAATTAACATGATCGGCGTAACATGACTAAAGTACGTAATTGCGTTCTTGATGCACTTTCCATCAACGTCAACAACATCATTAGCTTGGTCGTGGGTACTTTCCCTCAGGACCCGACAGTGTCAAAAACGGCTGTCATCCTAACCATTTTAACAGCAACATAACAGGCTAAGAGGGGCCGGACACCCAATAAAACTACGCTTCGTTGACATATATCAAGTTCAATTGTAGCACGTTAACAGTTTGATGAAATCATCGTATCTAAATGCTAGCTTTCGTCACATTATTTTAATAATCCAACTAGTTGCATCATACAACTAATAAACGTGATGAATCCAATTGTCGAGATTTATTTTTTATAAAATTATCCTAAGTAAACAGAAGGATATGTAGCATTTTTTAACAATTCAACCATTAGTACAGTCAGGAAATAGTTTAGTCTTTTTTAAGCTAAGTGAAGGGCTTTTTCTGCGACTTACGTTAAGAGTTTGTAAATTCGATCCGCGTAATAAGTTGACAATGATCACCCTGTGCGCGGTTATTAGGTCAAGAAGAGTGGCAATATGCGTATAACGATTATTCTGGTCGCACCCGCCAGAGCAGAAAATATTGGGGCAGCGGCGCGGGCAATGAAAACGATGGGGTTTAGCGAGCTGCGAATTGTCGATAGTCAGGCACACCTGGAGCCAGCTACCCGCTGGGTCGCACATGGATCTGGTGATATTATTGATAATATTAAAGTTTTCCCAACTCTGGCTGAATCGTTACACGATGTCGACTTCACTGTCGCCACCACTGCACGCAGTCGGGCGAAATATCATTACTACGCCACGCCGGTGGAACTGGTGCCGCTGTTAGAGGAAAAATCCTCGTGGATGAGCCATGCAGCGCTGGTGTTTGGTCGCGAAGATTCCGGGCTGACTAACGAAGAGTTAGCCTTGGCTGACGTTCTTACTGGTGTGCCGATGGTGGCAGATTATCCTTCGCTGAATCTGGGACAGGCGGTGATGGTTTATTGCTATCAATTAGCAACATTAATACAACAACCGGCCAAAAGTGACACAACGGCAGACCAACATCAACTGCAAGCTTTACGCGAACGAGCCATGTCATTGCTGACGACCCTGGCAGTGGCAGATGACACAAAACTGGTCGACTGGTTACAACAACGGCTGGGGCTTTTAGAGCAACGAGACACGGCAATGTTGCATCGTTTGCTGCATGATATTGAAAAAAATATCACCAAATAAAAAACGCCTTAGTAAGTATTTTTCAGCTTTTCATTCTGACTGCAACGGGCAATATGTCTCTGTGTGGATTAAAAAAAGTGTCTCTGGCAGCAGCTTCTGAACTGGTTACCTGCCGTGAGTAAATTAAAATTTTATTGACTTAGGTCACTAAATACTTTAACCAATATAGGCATAGCGCACAGACAGATAAAAATTACAGAGTACACAACATCCATGAAACGCATTAGCACCACCATTACCACCACCATCACCATTACCACAGGTAACGGTGCGGGCTGACGCGTACAGGAAACACAGAAAAAAGCCCGCACCTGACAGTGCGGGCTTTTTTTTCGACCAAAGGTAACGAGGTAACAACCATGCGAGTGTTGAAGTTCGGCGGTACATCAGTGGCAAATGCAGAACGTTTTCTGCGGGTTGCCGATATTCTGGAAAGCAATGCCAGGCAGGGGCAGGTGGCTACCGTCCTCTCTGCCCCTGCCAAAATCACCAACCACCTGGTGGCGATGATTGAAAAAACCATTAGCGGCCAGGATGCTTTACCCAATATCAGCGATGCCGAACGTATTTTTGCCGAACTTCTGACGGGACTCGCCGCCGCTCAGCCGGGATTCCCGCTGGCGCAGCTGAAAACTTTCGTCGACCAGGAATTTGCCCAAATTAAACATGTCCTGCATGGTATTAGTTTGTTAGGGCAGTGCCCGGATAGCATCAACGCGGCACTGATTTGCCGTGGCGAGAAAATGTCGATCGCCATTATGGCCGGCGTGTTAGAAGCGCGTGGTCACAACGTTACCGTAATCGATCCGGTCGAAAAACTGCTGGCAGTCGGTCATTACCTCGAATCTACCGTCGATATTGCTGAGTCCACCCGCCGTATTGCGGCAAGCCGCATTCCGGCTGACCACATGGTGCTGATGGCAGGTTTCACTGCGGGTAATGAAAAAGGCGAACTGGTGGTGCTTGGACGTAACGGTTCCGACTACTCCGCCGCTGTACTGGCTGCCTGTTTACGCGCCGATTGTTGCGAGATCTGGACGGACGTTGACGGGGTCTATACCTGCGACCCGCGTCAGGTGCCCGATGCGAGGTTGTTGAAGTCGATGTCCTATCAGGAAGCGATGGAGCTTTCCTACTTCGGCGCTAAAGTTCTTCACCCCCGCACCATTACCCCCATCGCTCAGTTCCAGATCCCTTGCCTGATTAAAAATACCGGAAATCCTCAAGCACCAGGTACGCTCATTGGTGCCAGCCGTGATGAAGACGAATTACCAGTCAAGGGCATTTCCAATCTGAATAACATGGCAATGTTTAGCGTATCCGGTCCGGGAATGAAAGGGATGGTCGGCATGGCGGCGCGCGTCTTTGCGGCAATGTCACGCGCCCGTATTTCAGTGGTGCTGATTACGCAATCGTCTTCTGAATACAGTATCAGTTTCTGCGTTCCACAAAGCGACTGTGTGCGAGCTGAACGGGCGATGCAGGAAGAGTTCTATCTTGAACTGAAGGAAGGCTTGCTGGAGCCGCTGGCGGTGACGGAACGGCTAGCCATTATCTCGGTGGTAGGTGATGGTATGCGCACCTTGCGTGGGATCTCGGCGAAATTCTTTGCCGCGCTGGCCCGCGCCAATATCAACATTGTCGCTATTGCTCAGGGATCTTCTGAACGCTCAATCTCTGTCGTGGTAAATAACGATGATGCGACCACTGGTGTGCGCGTTACTCATCAGATGCTGTTCAATACCGATCAGGTTATCGAAGTGTTTGTAATTGGCGTCGGTGGTGTTGGCGGTGCGCTGCTGGAGCAACTGAAGCGCCAGCAAAGCTGGCTGAAGAATAAACATATCGACTTACGTGTCTGCGGCGTTGCCAACTCAAAGGCTCTGCTCACCAATGTGCATGGCCTTAATCTGGAGAACTGGCAGGAAGAACTGGCGCAAGCCAAAGAGCCGTTTAACCTCGGGCGCTTAATTCGCCTGGTGAAAGAATATCATTTGCTGAATCCGGTGATTGTCGACTGTACCTCCAGCCAGGCGGTGGCGGATCAGTATGCTGACTTCCTGCGCGAAGGTTTCCACGTGGTTACGCCAAACAAAAAGGCCAACACCTCGTCGATGGATTACTACCATCAGTTGCGTTATGCGGCGGAAAAATCGCGGCGTAAATTCCTCTATGACACTAACGTTGGGGCTGGATTACCGGTTATTGAGAACCTGCAAAATCTGCTCAACGCAGGTGATGAATTAATGAAGTTCTCCGGCATTCTTTCCGGTTCGCTTTCTTATATCTTCGGCAAGTTAGACGAAGGCATGAGTTTCTCCGAGGCGACCACGCTGGCGCGGGAAATGGGTTATACCGAACCGGACCCGCGAGATGATCTTTCTGGTATGGATGTGGCGCGTAAGCTATTGATTCTCGCCCGTGAAACGGGACGTGAACTGGAACTGGCGGATATTGAAATTGAACCTGTGCTGCCCGCAGAGTTTAACGCAGAGGGTGATGTTGCAGCTTTTATGGCGAATCTGTCACAGCTCGACGATCTCTTTGCCGCACGCGTGGCGAAGGCTCGTGATGAGGGCAAAGTTTTGCGCTATGTTGGCAATATTGATGAAGATGGCATCTGCCGCGTGAAGATTGCCGAAGTGGATGGCAATGATCCGCTGTTCAAAGTGAAAAATGGCGAAAACGCCCTGGCCTTCTATAGCCACTATTATCAGCCGCTGCCGTTGGTTCTGCGCGGATATGGCGCGGGCAATGACGTTACAGCTGCTGGTGTCTTTGCCGATCTGCTACGTACCCTCTCATGGAAGTTAGGAGTCTGACATGGTTAAAGTTTATGCCCCGGCTTCCAGTGCCAATATGAGCGTCGGGTTTGATGTGCTCGGGGCGGCGGTGACACCTGTTGATGGTGCATTGCTCGGAGATGTAGTAACGGTTGAGGCGGCAGAGACATTCAGTCTCAACAATCTCGGACGTTTTGCCGATAAGCTGCCGTCAGAACCACGGGAAAATATCGTTTATCAGTGCTGGGAGCGTTTTTGCCAGGAGCTGGGCAAGCAAATTCCAGTGGCAATGACGCTGGAAAAGAATATGCCGATCGGTTCGGGTTTAGGATCCAGCGCTTGTTCGGTGGTGGCGGCGCTGATGGCGATGAATGAACATTGCGGCAAGCCGCTTAATGACACCCGTTTGCTGGCTTTGATGGGCGAGCTGGAAGGGCGTATCTCCGGCAGCATTCATTACGACAACGTGGCACCGTGTTTTCTTGGTGGTATGCAGTTGATGATCGAAGAAAACGACATCATCAGCCAGCAAGTGCCGGGGTTTGATGAGTGGCTGTGGGTGCTGGCATATCCGGGGATTAAAGTCTCGACGGCAGAAGCCCGGGCGATTTTACCGGCACAGTATCGCCGCCAGGATTGCATTGCGCACGGGCGACATCTGGCAGGCTTCATTCACGCCTGCTATTCCCGTCAACCTGAGCTTGCCGCGAAGTTGATGAAAGATGTTATCGCTGAACCTTACCGTGAACGTTTACTGCCTGGCTTCAAGCAGGCGCGGCAGGCGGTCGCGGAAATCGGCGCGGTAGCGAGCGGTATCTCCGGATCCGGGCCGACCTTGTTCGCTCTGTGTGACAAGCCGGATACCGCCCAGCGCGTTGCCGACTGGTTGGGTAAGAACTACCTGCAAAATCAGGAAGGTTTTGTTCATATTTGCCGGCTGGATACGGCGGGCGCACGAGTACTGGAAAACTAAATGAAACTCTACAATCTGAAAGACCACAACGAACAGGTCAGCTTTGCGCAAGCCGTAACTCAGGGGTTGGGCAAAAATCAGGGGCTGTTTTTCCCGCACGACCTGCCGGAATTCAGCCTGACTGAAATTGATGAGATGCTGAAACTGGATTTTGTCACCCGCAGTGCGAAGATCCTCTCGGCGTTTATTGGTGATGAGATCCCGCAGGAAATACTGGAAGAGCGCGTGCGCGCGGCGTTTGCCTTCCCGGCTCCGGTCGCCAATGTTGAAAGCGATGTCGGTTGTCTGGAATTGTTTCATGGGCCAACACTGGCATTTAAAGATTTCGGCGGTCGCTTTATGGCACAAATGCTGACCCATATTGCGGGCGATAAGCCAGTGACCATTCTGACCGCGACCTCCGGTGATACTGGAGCGGCAGTGGCTCATGCTTTCTACGGTTTACCGAATGTGAAAGTGGTTATCCTCTATCCAAAAGGCAAAATCAGTCCACTGCAAGAAAAACTGTTCTGTACATTGGGCGGCAATATTGAAACTGTTGCCATCGACGGCGATTTCGATGCCTGTCAGGCGCTGGTGAAGCAGGCGTTTGATGATGAAGAACTGAAGGTGGCGCTGGGGCTAAACTCTGCTAACTCCATTAACATCAGCCGTTTGCTGGCGCAGATTTGCTACTACTTTGAAGCTGTTGCGCAGCTGCCGCAGGAAGCGCGCAACCAGCTGGTTGTCTCGGTGCCGAGCGGTAACTTCGGCGATTTGACTGCGGGCCTGCTGGCGAAATCTCTTGGCCTGCCGGTGAAGCGTTTTATCGCTGCCACTAACGTGAACGATACCGTGCCGCGTTTCCTGCACGACGGGCAGTGGTCCCCTAAAGCGACTCAGGCGACGTTATCCAACGCGATGGACGTGAGTCAACCGAACAACTGGCCGCGTGTGGAAGAGTTGTTCCGCCGCAAAATCTGGCAACTGAAAGAGCTGGGTTATGCAGCCGTAGATGATGAAACCACGCAACAGACAATGCGTGAGTTAAAAGAACTGGGCTATACCTCGGAGCCGCACGCTGCCGTAGCTTATCGTGCGCTGCGTGACCAGTTGCATCCAGGCGAATATGGCTTGTTCCTCGGCACCGCGCATCCGGCGAAATTTAAAGAGAGCGTGGAAGCGATTCTCGGTGAAACATTGGATCTGCCAAAAGAGCTGGCAGAACGTGCTGATTTACCCTTGCTTTCGCATAATCTGCCCGCCGATTTTGCTGCGTTGCGTAAATTGATGATGAATCATCAGTAACATCTATTCATTATCTCAATCAGGCCGGGTTTGCTTTTATACAGCCCGGCTTTTTTATGAAGAAAATATGGAGAAAAACGACAGGAAAAAAGGAGAAATTCTCAATAAATGCGGTAACTTAGAGATTAGGATTGCGGAGAATAACAACCGCCGTTCTCATCGCGTAATCTCCGGATATCGACCCATAACGGGCAATGATAAAAGGAGTAACCTGTGAAAAAGATGCAATCTATCGTACTCGCACTTTCCCTGGTTCTGGTCGCTCCCATGGCAGCACAGGCTGCGGAAATTACGTTAGTCCCGTCAGTAAAATTACAGATAGGCGATCGTGATAATCGTGGCTATTACTGGGATGGCGGTCACTGGCGCGACCACGGCTGGTGGAAACAACATTATGAATGGCGAGGCAATCGCTGGCACCCACACGGATCGCCGCCAGGTCATAACAAGCACCATGATCATCGTAATGACCACCGTGGCGATCATCGTCCGGGGCCGGACAAACATCATCGCTAAATATGAATGCCGGATTGCCATCCGGCATTTACTGCAAACTTAACGCTGCTCGTAGCGTTTAAACACCAGTTCCCCATCACTGGAGGAAGCTTCATCAAAGAAGTAACCTTCGCTATTAAAGCCAGTTAGTTGCTCTGGTTTGGTCAGCCGATTTTCAATAATGAAACGACTCATCAGACCGCGCGCTTTCTTAGCGTAGAAGCTGATTATCTTAAATTTGCCGTTCTTCTCATCGAGGAACACTGGCTTGATAATCTCGGCATTCAATTTCTTCGGCTTCACCGATTTAAAATACTCATCTGACGCCAGATTAATCACCACATTATCGCCTTGTGCTGCGAGCGCCTCGTTCAGCTTGTTGGTGATGATATCTCCCCAGAATTGATACAGATCTTTCCCTCGGGCATTCTCAAGACGGATCCCCATTTCCAGACGATAAGGCTGCATTAAATCGAGCGGGCGCAGTACGCCATACAAGCCGGAAAGCATTCGCAAATGTTGTTGGGCAAAATCGAAATCGTCTTCGCTGAAGGTTTCGGCCTGCAAGCCAGTATAGACATCACCTTTAAATGCCAGAATCGCCTGTCGGGCATTCTCTGGCGTGAAATCTGGCTGCCAGTCATGAAAGCGAGCGGCGTTGATGCCCGCCAGTTTGTCGCTGATGCGCATCAGGGTGCTAATCTGCGGAGGCGTCAGTTTCCGCGCTTCATGGATCAGCTGCTGGGAGTTGTCTAACAGCTCCGGCAGCGTATAGCGCGTGGTGGGCAACGGGCTTTGGTAATCGAGCGTTTTCGCAGGTGAAATAAGAATCAGCATATCCAGTCCTTGCAGGAAATTTATGCCGACTTTAGCAAAAAAAGAGAATGAGTTGATCGATAGTTGTGATTACTCCTGCGAAACATCATCCCACGCGTCCGGAGAAAGCTGGCGACCAATATCCGGATAACGCAACGGATCAAACACCGGGCGCACGCCGAGTTTACGCTGGCGTAGATAATCACTGGCAATGGTATGAACCACAGGCGAGAGCAGTAATATGGCGGTCAAATTGGTAATAGCCATGCAGGCCATTATGATATCTGCCAGTTGCCACATCAGCGGAAGACTTAGCAAGGTGCCGCCGATGACCGTTGCGAAGGTGCAGATTCGCAGACACCAGATCGCTTTAGGGTTGTTCAGGCGTAAGAAGAAGAGATTGTTTTCGGCATAAATGTAGTTGGCAACGATGGAGCTGAAGGCAAACAGAATAACCACGAGGGTAACAAACTCCGCACCCCAGGAACCCATTAACACCCGCATCGCCTTCTGGATAAGCTGAATACCTTCCAGTGGCATGTAGGTTGTGCCGTTGCCAGCCAGTAATATCAGCATGGCGCTTGCCGTACAGATGACCAGGGTGTCGATAAAAATGCCAATCATCTGGACAATCCCTTGCGCTGCGGGATGCGGAGGCCAGGACGCAGCTGCCGCTGCCGCGTTTGGCGTCGACCCCATTCCCGCCTCATTGGAAAACATACTGCGCTGAAAACCGTTAGTAATCGCCTGGCTTAAGGTATATCCCGCCGCGCCGCCTGCCGCTTCCTGCCAGCCAAAAGCACTCTCAAAAATAGACCAAATGACGTGGGGAAGTTGCCCGATATTCATTACGCAAATTACCAGGCTGGTCAGTACCCAGATTACCGCCATCAACGGGACAAACCCCTGCATGAGCCGGGCGACGCCATGAAGACCGCGAGTGATTGCCAGCAGAGCAAAGACAGCAAGAATAATGCCTGTCACCAGCGGGGGAAAATCAAAAGAAAAACTCAGGGCTCGGGCAACGGCGTTCGCCTGAACTCCGCTGAAAATTATGCCGTAGGCGATGAGCAAAAAGAGGGCGAACAGAACGCCCATCCAGCGCATCCCCAGCCCGCGCGCCATATACCATGCCGGTCCGCCACGAAACTGCCCATTAACGTCACGTTCTTTATAAAGTTGTGCAAGGGAACATTCGGCAAACGAGGTCGCCATGCCGATAAACGCGGCAACCCACATCCAGAAGACGGCACCTGGTCCACCGGCGGTAATAGCCAGCGCAACGCCAGCCAGGTTGCCGCTACCCACGCGCGCCGCAAGACTGGTACACAATGACTGAAATGAGGTTAAACCGCCTGGCTGTGGATGAATGCTATTTTTAAGACTTTTGCCAAACTGGCGGATGTAGCGAAACTGCACAAAACCGGTGCGAAAAGTGAACCAACAACCTGCGCCGAAGAGCAGGTAAATCATTACCGAGCCCCAGAGGACGCTGTTAATAAAGGAAAAAAAATCTGGCATGCATATCCCTCTTATTGCCGGTCGCGATGACTTTCCTGTGTAAACGTTACCAATTGTTTAAGAAGTATATACGCTACGAGGTACTTGATAACTTCTGCGTAGCATACATGAGGTTTTGTATAAAAATGGCGGGCGATATCAACGCAGTGTCAGAAATCCGAAACAGTCTCGCCAGGCGATAACCGTCTTGTCGGCGGTTGCGCTGACGTTGCGTCGTGATATCATCAGGGCAGACCGGTTACATCCCCCTAACAAGCTGTTTAAAGAGAAATACTATCATGACGGACAAATTGACCTCCCTTCGTCAGTACACCACCGTAGTGGCCGACACTGGGGACATCGCGGCAATGAAGCTGTATCAACCGCAGGATGCCACAACCAACCCTTCTCTCATTCTTAACGCAGCGCAGATTCCGGAATATCGTAAGTTGATTGATGATGCTGTCGCCTGGGCGAAACAGCAGAGCAACGATCGCGCGCAGCAGATCGTGGACGCGACCGACAAACTGGCAGTAAATATTGGTCTGGAAATCCTGAAACTGGTTCCAGGCCGTATATCAACTGAAGTTGATGCGCGTCTTTCCTATGACACCGAAGCGTCAATTGCGAAAGCAAAACGCCTGATCAAACTCTACAACGATGCAGGTATTAGCAACGATCGTATTCTGATCAAACTGGCTTCTACCTGGCAGGGTATCCGTGCTGCAGAACAGCTGGAAAAAGAAGGTATCAACTGTAACCTGACCCTGCTGTTCTCCTTCGCTCAGGCTCGTGCTTGTGCGGAAGCAGGCGTGTTCCTGATCTCGCCATTTGTTGGCCGTATTCTTGACTGGTACAAAGCGAATACTGATAAGAAAGAGTACGCTCCGGCAGAAGATCCGGGCGTGGTTTCTGTATCTGAAATCTACCAGTACTACAAAGAGCACGGTTATGAAACCGTGGTGATGGGCGCAAGCTTCCGTAACATCGGCGAAATTCTGGAACTGGCAGGCTGCGACCGTCTGACCATCGCACCGGCACTGCTGAAAGAGCTGGCTGAGAGCGAAGGGGCTATCGAGCGTAAACTGTCTTACACCGGCGAAGTGAAAGCGCGTCCGGCGCGTATCACTGAGTCCGAGTTCCTGTGGCAGCACAACCAGGATCCAATGGCAGTAGATAAACTGGCGGAAGGTATCCGTAAGTTTGCTGTTGATCAGGAAAAACTGGAAAAAATGATCGGCGATCTGCTGTAATCATTCTTAGCGTGACCGGGAAGTCGGTCACGCTACCTCTTCTGAAGCCTGTCTGTCACTCCCTTCGCAGTGTATCATTCTGTTTAACGAGACTGTTTAAACGGAAAAATCTTAATGAATACTTTACGTATTGGCTTAGTTTCCATCTCTGATCGCGCATCCAGCGGCGTTTATCAGGATAAAGGCATCCCAGCGCTGGAAGAATGGCTGACATCGGCGCTAACCACGCCGTTTGAACTGGAAACCCGCTTAATCCCCGATGAGCAGGCGATCATCGAGCAAACGTTGTGTGAGCTGGTGGATGAAATGAGTTGCCATCTGGTGCTCACCACGGGCGGAACTGGTCCGGCGCGTCGTGACGTCACGCCCGATGCGACGCTGGCAGTAGCGGACCGCGAGATGCCAGGCTTTGGTGAACAGATGCGCCAAATTAGCCTGCATTTTGTTCCAACCGCGATCCTTTCGCGCCAGGTGGGCGTGATTCGCAAACAAGCACTAATCCTTAACTTACCCGGTCAGCCGAAGTCTATTAAAGAGACGCTGGAAGGGGTGAAGGATGCTGAGGGTAACGTTGTGGTACACGGTATTTTTGCCAGCGTACCGTACTGCATTCAGTTGCTGGAAGGGCCATACGTTGAAACGGCACCGGAAGTGGTTGCAGCATTCAGACCGAAGAGTGCAAGACGCGAAGTTAGCGAATAAAAAAATCCCCCCGAGCGGGGGGATCTCAAAACAATTAGTGGGATTCACCAATCGGCAGAACGGTGCGACCAAACTGCTCGTTCAGTACTTCACCCATCGCCAGATAGATTGCGCTGGCACCGCAGATCAGACCAATCCAGCCGGCAAAGTGGATGATCGCGGCATTACCGACAATGTTACCGATCGCCAGCAGGGCAAACAGCACGGTCAGGCTAAAGAAAACGAATTGCAGAACGCGTGCGCCTTTCAGCGTGCCGAAGAACATAAACAGCGTAAATACGCCCCACAGACCAAGGTAGACACCAAGGAACTGTGCATTTGGCGCATCGGTCAGACCCAGTTTCGGCATCAGCAGAATCGCAACCAGCGTCAGCCAAAAAGAACCGTAAGAGGTGAATGCGGTTAAACCGAAAGTGTTGCCTTTTTTGTACTCCAGCAGACCAGCAAAAATTTGCGCGATGCCGCCGTAGAAAATGCCCATTGCAAGAATAATACCGTCAAGAGCGAAATAACCCACGTTGTGCAGGTTAAGCAGAATGGTGGTCATGCCGAAGCCCATCAGGCCCAGCGGTGCCGGATTAGCCAACTTAGTGTTGCCCATAATTCCTCAAAAATCATCATCGAATGAATGGTGAAATAATTTCCCTGAATAACTGTAGTGTTTTCAGGGCGCGGCATAATAATCAGCCAGTGGGGCAGTGTCTACGATCTTTTGAAGGGAAAATGAAAATTTTCCCCGGTTTCCGGTATCAGACCTGAGTGGCACTAACCATCCGGCGCAGGCAGGCGATTTGCAGTACGGCTGGAATCGTCACGCGATAGGCGCTGCCGCTGACCGCTTTAACCCCATTTAGTGCCGCGCCTACAGGGCCTCCCAGCCCCGCGCCGCGCAGCAAACCATGCCCAAGTACGCTCATTGCTGCGTGGGTGCGTAAAATGCGGGTCAATTGGCTGGAAAGCAAATGCGACACGCCCCAATAATTTGTCTTTCATCAGCAGCGGCAGCAGCTCTTCCAGCTCATTCACCCTGGCATCGACCGCGTGCAGAAACTCCTGCTTATGTTCCTCGTCCATTTTCTTCCAGGTATTACGCAGAAATTGTTCCAGTAACTGTTGCTCAATTTCAAACGTAGACATCTCTTTGTCGGCTTTCAGCTTCAATCGTTTTGAAACATCGAGCAAAATGGCCCGGTACAGTTTGCCGTGTCCGCGTAATTTATTCGCGATGCTATCACCGCCAAAATGCTGTAATTCTCCGGCAATCAGCTGCCAGTTGCGGCGATGTTGCTCGGGATGTCCTTCCATCGATTTAAACAGTTCGTTGCGCATCAGTACGCTGGAGAGGCGAGTTTTGCCTTTTTCATTATGGGTGAGCAGCCGGGCGAAATTTGCCAATTGTTCCTCACTACAATGCTGGAGAAAATCCAGATCTGAATCATTCAGGTAATTAACATTCATTTTTTGTGGCTTCTATATTCTGGCGTTAGTCGTCGCCGATAATTTTCAGCGTGGCCATATCCGATGAGTTCACCGTATGGCCGGAAAAGGTGATTTTTGAGACGCAGCGTTTATTGTCGTTATCGCTGTTAATGTTGATCCAGTCAGTGGTTTGCCCTTCTTTTATTTCTGAAGGAATATTCAGGCTCTGACTGGCGCTACGGGCGGCTTTGAAATAAACCGATGCACCACTTAACTGTAAATCGCCATGGTCGGCAGAGAGTTGTATACGCTTAACAATGCGACAAACAGGAAGTTTCAGCGCCAGATCGTTGGTTTCGTTACGCGGCATGGCAATGACGCCGAGGATTTTATGGTCGTTTGCCTGCGCTGTGCAGCAAAGCAACAGGCTAATTGCCAGGCTGGCGGAAAGCGTAAAAACGGATTTCATAAGGATTCTCTTCGTAGGGAGGCGAAGGGGGAAGAATACCCACTAGTTTACTGCTGATGAAAAGAAGTTTCAGTCATGTAATCTTTTCTTTTTATTACAATTTTTTTGTGAATGCCTTGGTTGCAATTCATTCATTGTATGAATGAAATTACTGTCTGTTTCATGGCTTCTTCTGGCATATCGCGAAATTTCTGCGCAAAAGCACAAAAAATTTTTGCATCTCCCCCTTGATGACGTGGGTTACGACCCCATTTAGTAGTCAACCGCAGTGAGTGAGTCTGCAAAAAAAATTAAATTGGGCTGTTGAAACCAAACGTTTCGCCCCTATTACAGACTCACAACCACATGATGACCGAATATATAGTGGAGACGTTTAGATGGGTAAAATAATTGGTATCGACCTGGGTACTACCAACTCTTGTGTAGCGATTATGGATGGCACCACTCCTCGTGTACTGGAGAACGCCGAAGGCGATCGCACCACGCCTTCTATCATTGCCTATACCCAGGATGGTGAAACTCTGGTTGGTCAGCCGGCTAAACGTCAGGCAGTGACAAACCCGCAAAACACCCTGTTTGCGATTAAACGCCTGATTGGCCGCCGCTTCCAGGACGAAGAAGTACAGCGTGATGTTTCCATCATGCCGTTCAAAATTATTGCTGCTGATAACGGCGACGCTTGGGTCGAAGTTAAAGGCCAAAAAATGGCACCGCCGCAGATTTCTGCTGAAGTGCTGAAAAAAATGAAGAAAACCGCGGAAGATTACCTGGGCGAACCGGTAACTGAAGCGGTTATTACCGTACCGGCATACTTTAACGATGCTCAGCGTCAGGCAACCAAAGACGCAGGCCGTATCGCTGGTCTGGAAGTAAAACGTATCATCAACGAACCGACCGCAGCTGCGCTGGCTTATGGTCTGGACAAAGGTACTGGCAACCGTACTATCGCGGTTTATGACCTGGGTGGTGGTACTTTCGATATTTCTATTATCGAAATCGACGAAGTTGACGGCGAAAAAACCTTCGAAGTTCTGGCAACCAACGGTGATACCCACCTGGGGGGTGAAGACTTCGACAGCCGTCTGATCAACTACCTGGTTGAAGAATTCAAGAAAGATCAGGGCATTGACCTGCGCAACGATCCGCTGGCAATGCAGCGCCTGAAAGAAGCGGCAGAAAAAGCGAAAATCGAACTTTCTTCCGCTCAGCAGACCGACGTTAACCTGCCGTATATCACTGCAGACGCGACCGGTCCGAAACACATGAACATCAAAGTGACTCGTGCGAAACTGGAAAGCCTGGTTGAAGACCTGGTAAACCGTTCCATTGAGCCGCTGAAAGTTGCACTGCAGGACGCTGGCCTGTCCGTATCTGATATCGACGACGTTATCCTCGTGGGTGGTCAGACTCGTATGCCAATGGTTCAGAAGAAAGTTGCTGAATTCTTTGGTAAAGAGCCGCGTAAAGACGTTAACCCGGACGAAGCTGTAGCAATCGGTGCTGCTGTTCAGGGTGGTGTTCTGACTGGTGACGTAAAAGACGTACTGCTGCTGGACGTTACCCCGCTGTCTCTGGGTATCGAAACCATGGGCGGTGTGATGACGACGCTGATCGCGAAAAACACCACTATCCCGACCAAGCACAGCCAGGTGTTCTCTACCGCTGAAGATAACCAGTCTGCGGTAACCATCCACGTGCTGCAGGGTGAACGTAAACGTGCAGCTGATAACAAATCTCTGGGTCAGTTCAACCTGGATGGTATCAACCCGGCACCGCGCGGTATGCCGCAGATCGAAGTTACCTTCGATATCGATGCTGACGGTATCCTGCACGTTTCCGCGAAAGATAAAAACAGCGGTAAAGAGCAGAAGATCACCATCAAGGCTTCTTCTGGTCTGAACGAAGATGAAATCCAGAAAATGGTACGCGACGCAGAAGCTAACGCCGAAGCTGACCGTAAGTTTGAAGAGCTGGTACAGACTCGCAACCAGGGTGACCATCTGCTGCACAGCACCCGTAAGCAGGTTGAAGAAGCAGGCGACAAACTGCCGGCTGACGACAAAACTGCTATCGAGTCTGCGCTGACTGCACTGGAAACTGCTCTGAAAGGTGAAGACAAAGCCGCTATCGAAGCGAAAATGCAGGAACTGGCACAGGTTTCCCAGAAACTGATGGAAATCGCCCAGCAGCAACATGCCCAGCAGCAGACTGCCGGTGCTGATGCTTCTGCAAACAACGCGAAAGATGACGATGTTGTCGACGCTGAATTTGAAGAAGTCAAAGACAAAAAATAATCGCCCTATAAACGGGTAATTATACTGACACGGGCGAAGAGGAATTTCCTCTCCGCCCGTGCATTCATCTAGGGGCAAATCAAAAAAGATGGCTAAGCAAGATTATTACGAGATTTTAGGCGTTTCCAAAACAGCGGAAGAGCGTGAAATCAAAAAGGCCTACAAACGCCTGGCCATGAAATACCACCCGGACCGTAACCAGGGTGACAAAGAGGCCGAGGCGAAATTTAAAGAGATCAAGGAAGCTTATGAGGTTCTGACCGACTCGCAAAAACGTGCGGCATACGATCAGTATGGTCATGCTGCGTTTGAGCAAGGCGGCATGGGCGGCGGCGGTTTTGGCGGCGGCGCGGACTTCAGCGATATTTTTGGTGACGTTTTCGGCGATATTTTTGGCGGCGGGCGTGGTCGTCAACGTGCGGCGCGCGGTGCTGATTTACGCTATAACATGGAGCTCACCCTCGAAGAAGCTGTACGTGGCGTGACCAAAGAGATCCGCATTCCGACTCTGGAAGAGTGTGACGTTTGCCACGGTAGCGGTGCAAAACCAGGCACGCAGCCGCAGACCTGTCCGACCTGTCATGGTTCTGGTCAGGTGCAGATGCGCCAGGGCTTCTTCGCTGTACAGCAGACCTGTCCACACTGTCAGGGCCGCGGTACGCTGATCAAAGATCCGTGCAACAAATGTCACGGTCATGGTCGTGTTGAGCGCAGCAAAACGCTGTCCGTTAAAATTCCGGCAGGGGTGGACACTGGAGACCGCATCCGTCTTGCGGGCGAAGGTGAAGCGGGCGAGCATGGCGCACCGGCAGGCGATCTGTACGTTCAGGTTCAGGTTAAACAGCACCCGATTTTCGAGCGTGAAGGCAACAACCTGTATTGCGAAGTCCCGATCAACTTCGCTATGGCGGCGCTGGGGGGCGAAATCGAAGTACCGACCCTTGATGGCCGCGTCAAACTGAAAGTGCCTGGCGAAACCCAGACCGGTAAGCTGTTCCGTATGCGCGGTAAAGGCGTCAAGTCTGTCCGCGGCGGCGCACAGGGTGATTTGCTGTGCCGCGTTGTCGTCGAAACCCCGGTAGGCCTGAACGAGAAGCAGAAGCAGCTGCTGCAAGAGCTGCAAGAAAGTTTCGGTGGCCCAACCGGCGAGCACAACAGTCCGCGCTCAAAGAGCTTCTTTGATGGTGTGAAGAAGTTTTTCGACGACCTGACTCGCTAACCTCCCCAAAAGCCTGCCCGTGGGCAGGCCAGGTAAAAAACAGGGTGCGTTGAAGATATGCGAGCACCTGTAAAGTGGCGGGGATCACTCCCATAAGCGCTAACTTAAGGGTTGTGGTATTACGCCTGATATGATTTAACGTGCCGATGAATTACTCTCACGATAACTGGTCAGCAATTCTGGCCCATATTGGTAAGCCCGAAGAACTGGATACTTCGGCACGTAATGCCGGGGCTCTAACCCGCCGCCGCGAAATTCGTGATGCTGCAACTCTGCTACGTCTGGGGCTGGCTTACGGCCCCGGGGGGATGTCATTACGTGAAGTCACTGCATGGGCTCAGCTCCATGACGTTGCAACATTATCTGACGTGGCTCTCCTGAAGCGGCTGCGGAATGCCGCCGACTGGTTTGGCATACTTGCCGCACAAACACTTGCTGTACGCGCCGCAGTTACGGGTTGTACAAGCGGAAAGAGATTGCGTCTTGTCGATGGAACAGCAATCAGTGCGCCCGGGGGCGGCAGCGCTGAATGGCGACTACATATGGGATATGATCCTCATACCTGTCAGTTCACTGATTTTGAGCTAACCGACAGCAGAGACGCTGAACGGCTGGACCGATTTGCGCAAACGGCAGACGAGATACGCATTGCTGACCGGGGATTCGGTTCGCGTCCCGAATGTATCCGCTCACTTGCTTTTGGAGAAGCTGATTATATCGTCCGGGTTCACTGGCGAGGATTGCGCTGGTTAACTGCAGAAGGAATGCGCTTTGACATGATGGGTTTTCTGCGCGGGCTGGATTGCGGTAAGAACGGTGAAACCACTGTAATGATAGGCAATTCAGGTAATAAAAAAGCCGGAGCTCCCTTTCCGGCACGTCTCATTGCCGTATCACTTCCTCCCGAAAAAGCATTAATCAGTAAAACCCGACTGCTCAGCGAGAATCGTCGAAAAGGACGAGTAGTTCAGGCGGAA
This sequence comes from Escherichia coli, assembly GCF_036503815.1. Lineage (GTDB taxonomy): Bacteria > Pseudomonadota > Gammaproteobacteria > Enterobacterales > Enterobacteriaceae > Escherichia > Escherichia coli_F. The sequence continues at coordinate 4,152,702 of NZ_AP027764.1, read as the reverse complement.
ACGCTGGAAGCAGCGGGCCATGTGCTATTGCTAACATCATTACCGGAAGATGAATATTCAGCAGAGCAAGTGGCTGATTGTTACCGTCTGCGATGGCAAATTGAACTGGCTTTTAAGCGGCTCAAAAGTTTGCTGCACCTGGATGCTTTGCGTGCAAAGGAACCTGAACTCGCGAAAGCGTGGATATTTGCTAATCTACTCGCCGCATTTTTAATTGACGACATAATCCAGCCATCGCTGGATTTCCCCCCCAGAAGTGCCGGATCCGAAAAGAAGAACTAACTCGTTGTGGAGAATAACAAAAATGGTCATCTGGAGCTTACAGGTGGCCATTCGTGGGACAGTATCCCTGACAGCCTACAAAACGCAATTGAAGAACGCGAGGCATCGTCTTAACGAGGCACCGAGGCGTCGCATTCTTCAGATGGTTCAACCCTTAAGTTAGCGCTTATGGGATCACTCCCCGCCGTTGCTCTTACTCGGATTCGTAAGCCGTGAAAACAGCAACCTCCGTCTGGCCAGTTCGGATGTGAACCTCACAGAGGTCTTTTCTCGTTACCAGCGCCGCCACTACGGCGGTGATACAGATGACGATCAGGGCGACAATCATCGCCTTATGCTGCTTCATTGCTCTCTTCTCCTTGACCTTACGGTCAGTAAGAGGCACTCTACATGTGTTCAGCATATAGGGGGCCTCGGGTTGATGGTAAAATATCACTCGGGGCTTTTCTCTATCTGCCGTTCAGCTAATGCCTGAGACAGATAGCCTCAAGCACCCGCCGCTATTATACAGCGCTTTTAATTCACTTCTGTTTTATCAATTCTTTTTCTGAAGACGCCTCGCATTTTTACGGAATAATATTTCAATACATCAATTTATTTAACTTAAATATATCCAGGGATTCACAAAAAAAGGTGTTTTCCTCTATCAAAAGTGAATAGCTAAAGGAAATTAATTATTAAAGGTTAGTGTAATACTATAGAGAGACAAAGAAATACGTTCAGCAGTCAATGCTAAGTTCATCATGAAAAATGCCTATAAATCAAAGGGTGATATTTAAAACAGACACATTTTCTGAAACACGATATCTCTCCGCCCGTTCGCAAAAGTAATCTGCGATCTTCATCACGCTTCGATAGTCATCTTTAAATATACTGGCCTGGTCATTCTTAATAAAAATGAATTGTTTGGTGTATTAATTCCTATGGAATCATAAAAACAATGAATGGAGAACATATTATATGTCTGCCAAAAGACGACTTCTTATTGCGTGTACCCTGATAACAGCTATCTATCATTTTCCTGCATATTCTTCATTAGAATATAAAGGAACCTTTGGCTCAATAAATGCAGGTTATGCAGACTGGAATAGTGGATTTGTAAATACTCACCGTGGTGAAGTATGGAAAGTGACTGCGGATTTTGGGGTAAATTTTAAAGAAGCAGAATTTTACTCATTTTATGAAAGTAATGTACTCAATCATGCTGTAGCAGGGAGAAATCATACGGTTTCAGCAATGACGCATGTCAGACTCTTTGACTCTGATATGACATTCTTTGGCAAAATTTATGGCCAATGGGATAACTCATGGGGTGACGATCTGGACATGTTTTATGGATTCGGTTACCTCGGCTGGAACGGCGAGTGGGGCTTTTTTAAACCGTATATTGGATTACATAATCAATCTGGTGACTACGTATCAGCTAAATATGGTCAAACGAATGGTTGGAATGGTTATGTTGTTGGCTGGACAGCAGTATTGCCATTTATGTTATTTGACGAAAAATTTGTTTTATCTAACTGGAATGAAATAGAACTGGACAGGAACGATGCTTACACGGAGCAGCAATTTGGCCGGAACGGGTTAAATGGCGGTTTAACTATTGCCTGGAAGTTCTATCCTCGCTGGAAAGCCAGTGTGACGTGGCGTTATTTCGATAATAAGCTGGGCTACGATGGCTTTGGCGATCAAATGATTTATATGCTTGGTTATGATTTCTAATTTTTTATCAGGGAATAATTATGCAGAAAACGTTAATGGCCAGTTTGATCGGCCTTGCAGTTTGCACAGGGAATGCTTTTAGTCCTGCCTTAGCCGCAGAGGCTAAACAACCTAATTTAGTCATTATTATGGCGGATGATTTAGGTTATGGCGATTTAGCAACATATGGTCATCAGATCGTTAAAACACCTAATATCGACAGGCTTGCCCAGGAAGGGGTCAAATTTACTGACTACTATGCCCCCGCCCCTTTAAGTTCACCTTCACGCGCTGGGCTATTAACCGGCCGGATGCCATTTCGTACTGGAATTCGCTCATGGATTCCTTCAGGCAAAGATGTTGCCTTAGGGCGTAACGAACTCACGATTGCTAATCTACTCAAAGCGCAAGGGTACGACACGGCAATGATGGGTAAGCTGCATCTGAATGCAGGCGGCGATCGCACCGATCAGCCACAAGCACAAGATATGGGCTTTGATTACTCACTGGTTAATACGGCGGGCTTTGTTACCGACGCCACGCTAGATAACGCTAAAGAACGCCCGCGTTATGGCATAGTTTACCCGACAGGCTGGCTACGTAACGGGCAACCCACTCCACGAGCCGATAAAATGAGCGGTGAGTATGTCAGTTCGGAAGTCGTTAACTGGTTGGATAACAAAAAGGATAGTAAGCCTTTCTTCCTTTATGTCGCTTTTACCGAAGTGCACAGTCCCCTGGCTTCGCCCAAAAAATACCTCGACATGTACTCACATTATATGAGCGACTATCAGAAGCAGCATCCTGATTTATTTTATGGCGACTGGGCGGATAAACCCTGGCGTGGTACAGGAGAATATTATGCCAACATCAGTTATCTGGATGCTCAGGTTGGAAAAGTACTGGATAAAATCAAAGCGATGGGTGAAGAAGATAACACCATCGTTATTTTTACCAGTGATAACGGCCCAGTAACCCGTGAAGCGCGCAAAGTGTATGAGCTGAATTTGGCAGGGGAAACGGATGGATTACGCGGTCGCAAGGATAACCTTTGGGAAGGCGGAATTCGTGTTCCAGCTATTATTAAATATGGTAAACATCTACCACAGGGAATGGTTTCAGATACTCCCGTTTATGGTCTGGACTGGATGCCTACTTTAGCGAAAATGATGAACTTCAAATTACCTACAGACCGTACTTTCGATGGTGAATCGCTGGTTCCTGTTCTTGAGCAAAAAGCATTGAAACGCGAAAAGCCATTAATTTTCGGGATTGATATGCCATTCCAGGATGATCCAACCGATGAATGGGCGATCCGTGATGGTGACTGGAAGATGATTATCGATCGCAATAATAAACCGAAATATCTCTATAATCTTAAATCTGATCGTTTTGAAACACTTAATCTGATCGGTAAAAAACCAGATATTGAAAAACAGATGTATGGTAAGTTTTTAAAATATAAAAGTGATATTGATAATGATTCTCTAATGAAAGCCAGAGGTGATAAACCAGAAGCAGTGACCTGGGGCTAACCTGATAATTATAATAAATGTAATGTATGCCATTTAGGGCTATGCCCGCCTGATTCAGTGCTATGCATTGAATCAGGTTCTTTTCGCGTTGAACAATATCAAGATACGGCTATTCGCAGGGAGTGGATATGTTTACCAACGTAAATGTTGATTGTTGCAAAACACCAGGATGTAAAAACCTGGGGTTGCTGAATAGCCAGGATTATGTCGCACAGGGTAAAAATATTTTATGCCGTGAATGTGGTTACTTGTTTCCAGTGATATCTGAACAGTCGCTTAATATTTATCGTAATATTGTGAATCACTCCTGGAGAGGTTTGATTTGCCAATGTTCAACTTGCGGAAGTACGTCTCTCAAAAAATATGGATATTCTGCACAAGGCCAGAGAAGAATGTATTGCCATCATTGTGAGAAAACATTTATCACTCTGGAACATGTAATTACCACACCACGAGGAGCCCAGTTAGCATTGATGATTGAGCAAGGGGAGGCACTTGCGGATATCAGAAAGTCATTACTTCTTAACAGCACTGGACTTAGCCGAGAACTGTTAAAATTAGCGCGTGGAGCAAACTATAAAGAAAGTCGACAGCGTTTCTCTGCCTCTGATATTACCCTGAGTACCCGCGCTTTTCGCGTCAAGTATAATGGTAGCAATAACTCTCTTTATGCTCTTGTTACCGCAGAAGAACAAAGCGGTAGGGTGGTTGCCATCTCAACCAATTACTCCACATCTGCCGTAGAGCCACATTATCAATACATATCGAGCTATGAAGAGCGTATGCCTCCAGGGACGCTGGCACATCATGTCCAACGCAAAGAGTTACTCACTATGCGGCGGGATACCTTGTTTGATATTGATTACGGCCCGGCAGTTTTACATCAAAACGATCCGGGAATGCTGGTGAAGCCGGTTCTTCCTGCATATCGTCATTTTGAACTAGTCAGAATACTGACCGATGAACATTCCATTAACGTTCAGCATTACCTTGATCACGAATGCTTTATATTGGGCGGATGCCTGATGGCTAATTTGCAGCATATTCATCAAGGTCGCTGCTATATTTCCTTTGTCAAAGAGCGCGGTGTGGCACCTGCCAGCATTGATTTTCCACCGCGATTATTCCTTAGTGGTGGGGTACGAAACAATGTCTGGCGTGCATTTTCTAACCGCAATTATTCAATGGCTGTATGCAATCTCACTGGCAGTAAGAAAGTCCGCGAGATGCGGCATGCAACATTGAACAGTGCGACGCGTTTTATCCACTTTGTGGAGAACCATCCTTTCCTTATATCATTGAACCGAATGTCTCCTGCGAATGTCGTTTCTACATTAGATATCCTCAAACATCTGTGGAATAAAAAACTAGAGCATGGAACAATTTAATTATTACTTTTCCGAATAATTTCTTCAGAAATCTTGGCCTTAGACTATGATTAATGGGGGTTAAGGTCATCAGCCGCCGCTTTCGGGCATCAAAAACTCATCTCTCGCTGATGGCGCAATTCTTTTAATAGATCGTAAAAAACGAACTATTCCCACACTATAATCTGCTTTTAACGATGATTTGTGCGGGATAAAATAGTAAAAACGATCTATTCACCTGAAAGAGAAATAAAAAGTGAAACATCTGCATCGATTCTTTAGCAGTGATGCCTCGGGAGGCATTATTCTCATAATTGCCGCTGTCCTGGCGATGATTATGGCCAACAGCGGTACAACCAGTGGATGGTATCACGATTTTCTTGAGACGCCGGTTCAGCTCCAGGTTGGTTCACTCGAAATCAACAAAAACATGCTGTTATGGATAAATGACGCGCTGATGGCGGTATTTTTCCTGTTAGTTGGTTTGGAAGTTAAACGTGAATTGATGCAAGGATCGCTAGCCAGCTTACGCCAGGCCGCATTTCCAGTTATCGCCGCTATTGGTGGGATGATTGTGCCAGCATTGCTCTATCTGGCCTTTAACTATGCCGATCCGATTACCCGCGAAGGGTGGGCTATTCCGGCGGCGACAGATATTGCATTTGCGCTTGGTGTGCTGGCGCTGTTGGGAAGTCGTGTTCCGTTAGCGCTGAAGATCTTTTTGATGGCGCTGGCTATTATCGACGATCTTGGGGCCATCATTATCATCGCTTTGTTCTACACTAATGACTTATCGATGGCCTCTCTTGGCGTCGCGGCCGTTGCAATTGCCGTACTCGCGGTACTGAATCTGTGTGGTGTACGCCGCACGGGCGTTTATATTCTGGTTGGCGTGGTGTTGTGGACTGCGGTGTTGAAATCGGGGGTTCACGCAACACTGGCAGGGGTAATTGTCGGCTTCTTTATTCCTTTGAAAGAGAAGCATGGGCGTTCTCCAGCGAAGCGACTGGAGCATGTGTTGCACCCGTGGGTGGCATATCTGATTTTGCCGCTGTTTGCATTTGCTAATGCTGGCGTTTCACTGCAAGGCGTCACGCTGGATGGCTTGACCTCCATTCTGCCATTGGGGATTATCGCTGGCTTGCTGATTGGCAAACCACTGGGGATTAGTCTGTTCTGCTGGTTGGCGCTGCGTTTGAAACTAGCGCATCTGCCTGAGGGAACGACTTATCAGCAAATTATGGCGGTGGGGATCCTGTGCGGTATCGGTTTTACTATGTCTATCTTTATTGCCAGCCTGGCCTTTGGTAGCGTAGATCCAGAACTGATTAACTGGGCGAAACTCGGTATCCTGGTCGGTTCTATCTCTTCGGCGGTAATTGGCTACAGCTGGTTACGCGTTCGATTGCGTCCATCAGTGTGACAGGACGGTTTACCGGGGAGCCATAAACGGCTCCCTTTTCATTGTTTTCAGGGAGAGAAATGAGCATGTCTCATATCAATTACAACCACTTGTATTACTTCTGGCATGTCTATAAAGAAGGTTCCGTGGTTGGCGCAGCGGAGGCGCTTTATTTAACACCACAAACCATTACCGGGCAGATCCGGGCGCTGGAAGAGCGCCTGCAAGGTAAACTATTTAAGCGCAAGGGACGTGGTCTCGAACCCAGCGAACTGGGAGAGCTGGTCTATCGCTATGCCGATAAAATGTTTACCTTAAGCCAGGAAATGCTGGATATCGTGAACTATCGCAAAGAGTCCAATTTATTGTTTGACGTTGGCGTGGCTGATGCACTTTCCAAACGCCTGGTCAGTAGCGTACTGAACGCCGCAGTGGTAGAAGGTGAGCCGATTCATCTTCGCTGCTTCGAATCCACCCACGAAATGCTGCTGGAGCAATTAAGTCAGCATAAACTGGATATGATCATTTCCGATTGCCCGATAGATTCTACGCAGCAGGAAGGCCTGTTCTCCGTGAGAATTGGCGAATGTGGCGTGAGCTTCTGGTGTACAAATCCACCACCGGAAAAACCATTCCCGGCTTGTCTGGAAGAACGGCGGCTTTTGATTCCTGGACGGCGTTCAATGTTGGGACGCAAATTGCTTAACTGGTTTAACTCCCAGGGATTAAACGTAGAAATCCTTGGCGAGTTTGATGATGCCGCATTAATGAAAGCTTTTGGTGCGATGCACAATGCAATCTTCGTTGCTCCAACGCTTTATGCATATGACTTTTATGCCGATAAAACTGTCGTGGAAATTGGTCGCGTAGAAAATGTGATGGAAGAGTACCATGCCATTTTTGCTGAGCGGATGATTCAGCATCCAGCGGTACAGCGAATCTGCAATACGGATTATTCTGCGCTTTTTAGTCCAGCGGCGCGTTAATCGGCAACTCCCCCAAAGTTAAGGTGGGGGAGATAGATTAGTTGTATATAACCACAATTTTGACTCGGCTCATTATTTGCCCGCTTGAGACATTATTTCCATATGTACGCGGGCGAATAAAAAGAGGAATCTGATTACTTCCTTCATGGGGATGCTGAAAAGCATAGCTATTGCTTTTGCCATACAGGATTTCATTCGTATCATCATTCGAGAGTTGAAAGCCTACTTGACCAGCACCTTCCTCACTATTTTCTAACTCATTTTTTAATATGCTGCTCCCTGACTCCTGTATCGTCACTGGTTCAAAGTAATATTCAACTTCGCTGGGTTCAAAAACTAATTCACCTTGCTCGCCCTGGATGCAGTCAAATCTTATATGATGAAACTGATAATTTTCACTATTGATACGAGACAGTACAAATCGTCCAGTGTCGATGGATTTGTCTTCAAAACTACAAGTCATTAAGTTAACCTGTAAAATGGTATTTAAATTAAAGTTAAAACGGACGCTGTTACAATTAGTATTACTCCCTATGCATGAGTTCACTTCAATTTCGAACAACAAAGGAAAAGGTGCCCCTGGAAAAATATCTGAGATGTAAGAATTATCTGGTAACGAAGTAATAGAATATGGAATCGTGAAATTTATTGCAGATAAGATTTCTTCTAAATTATAAGATGATTTGCCGGGTAGTTCTATTTTTTTTACCGTTAGATTCAAAAGGAAAATTAATAATATAATGACGCCCCCCCCACTTTAAACCTTAAGGCGTTCAGTGTTAAAAAATGAACTTTAATGGCGTTGGTCGTATCTTGCAAATCCGCACACTCAATGATATTTCCAGTGTTTTCAATTTTTTCAACAGCGAGATTACCTTTCATATTAAGTGGTTTTAGAGTGTAAGTTCCACGTTGTTCACCGACATTGGTCAGTGTACAGGGAGCACTTTGCACAATAAAAGAATATAGACTCAAGGAGAGCAATAAAAGCCACTTCATAGTAAACTCCTTTTACTGACATATATATGTTTTATTTTCATTGATAACGTTTTTAAAAGTAATGGTACAAAATAAGTTCTGTTCATCGTTGAGAGCAATTTTTATGCCGGTGGATAAAGGTTGCATGATATTGGCAGAAAGGCTGTTTTTTCTGCCATTATCATAAAAATGATCATAATCACTCTGATGATTGTTTTTATCATTTTGGTGAAGATGGTCGCTGAATGTTCTATAAGCCTGTGAAGCATAACGCCATGCGGCTACGCTAAAGCGAGTAGCCGTTTGCACTAAATATTTATTATAGGCGACCTGATAGCTTGTACCTTCGTGTATTTTATCATTATATAACTTACTACTCGATCGGGTAGCGTCAAAAGAAATAGCACCCAGCGGTGTATTCCAACCATTTCCTAACGTTATTGCATTATAGTTATCGGTTAAAATCGTACCGCCATAAAGTGTCAAAAGATTGTTGAGGCCATATATATAATTTGCCTCGAGAAAGTCCTCCTGATTGTTTACACCATATATCTTACTGCGTCCGGCGATAAAATCGAAATTTGAAACACCTGGTTGCAGCATGTTGGGCACGGAAGAGTAGGGCACCAAAAAGGAACGAACACTACCATCTGCTTCTTTTATGCTGACATCGAGATCAGAGCCGCTGCCCGAAAGTTGCAAATCTGCGATAGTAAATGGTCCCGGGGGAACCTCTTTTTGGTAAATGATGTAGCCATTTTGCGAAACCGTTATCAATGCATTACTTTGCGCAATACCTTGTACTAAAGGTGTAAAGTTCTGCATAGAATCAGGTAGCATTTGCATATCGCGAAATAAGCGTATTCCGCTAAATCGCAGAGAGTCGAATATGAGTGAGGATGTGTAATTTTCTCCTATCTGAACTGTGCTTAATATTTGCGACCAGCCACGTTCCAGGTAAAGAGTATTATTTTGCCATGTGCCTTTCATATCATCAGGCTTGCTATAGCTGGCATCAGAGTGTATCTGCCAACTAAATAAATTTAATCCGCTGTTAAATCGGCCATAACTGGCTGTATTACTGTTATTATTGCTGTCATAAGAGCGATACTGACTTAAATTATAGGAGGTATAAAAAGCATCAATGCCGCGATCCCAACTTTCTGGGGGAACGTAGCCTCTTTCAAGTTCAATGATATACGCCTGTGGGATCGTTAAATTTAGTCGGTGTTCACTGATATTGACCACCATGAACCGCTTCATCCAGTGAAATACAATTATCTTCTGTATTGAGATTATCGGTCTTTACCCCCAGTGTTGTTAGTAGCACCTTAGGCAGACATGGTTTGGCTGGTGACTCTGGGATCGTGATATCTTGTTTCCCACGCCACTGGTGGTTTACATAAACATCAAGTTCGTAGTTTCCTGGAAGCGGTTGTTTATTATCTAAATGATATTCAGAAACTTTTTCTCCTCTCATGCCGCCGATCATAAAGTGTGTATCAAAAGTTTCTTCAGCATAACCTGGAAAAGAATACAAAATAATAATTGCAGCGACCCATCGTGTCGTCCTTAACATGACTTTTACCTGTTATTTTGCAGCGATTTTACTATTGATATTATTCCCGTAATCATCAACTACCGTTAGTTCATACTCTGAGGCGTTGTTATTTTTTAATGTAATGTCGTTATTAGAAAATGGAGGTAGTAATATACTTTCATTATTAACTTTCACATTTTGGGCTTTGATAGTTGTAATCGTTATCCAGTTCGCTGTTTCATTGTTTATTGAGATGGCATTATCTTTCTTTTTGATATTTAATTGAGACAGGCTTTTTTTATCTACCGGTGCTACTCCTTCGGGACGCCAAAATAACTTTATACGGTTTTGTAATGCAAGTTTAATTTTTTTTTTCCAGCATTTTGTGGGTTGTTTGGAGGGATGTCTATAACATTTAGATAAAATAAACTTTCTTTATTGTGAGGTAAATTGTTTGGCATTTTTTTATTTTTAGTTGTTGGCCAGAACCTCCTGCTACACGACTTACTGGCGGAGTGAGAATAAATGGGACCTGAATTTTTTCTGGCGCGATAGTTGTGTTTCCATCATCGATCCATGCCTGAATCAAAGAGGCATTTTTGCTTTGATTCATTAACTGTACGAGAACTTCTCTGTTTTTTCTGGATAGATAATACGCGTACCATAGATGACCACACCCGCATGAACAGGTAAAATAAAAAATGACATCAGCAATGCTGTTATAATTCTCATGTAATCACTCCGTAAATAATACCGGTAGCAGAGCTACCGGCATAAAAATTTTAATCTGCACTGATTTTAATCGTCACGGTTGACTCCACGGAACCTTTTGTTACAGGATCGGTACTTGTACGCTCATATTGTGCATTTATATTAAGAAAATATTGTCCAGAACCATTATCTTTCAGCGGTGTTTTTACACCTGGCAATATTCTTGTCATATTTCCATCACCGAGGAAAAAGGCAAAGCCAACGTTTTCAGCAGTTCCTTTATTCAACGTAAAGTTATTAGCATCAAACTCTGAGGCTAATACTTCGATATTTGGTGCTGTATTGCCATTACACTGAATTTCTAAGTCATGAGCGGTTGAACCGGTTTTTAAAGTATAGCTTTCATTATTAATAAGTTGATTCATTGCACTGGTTACAACATCTTCGACAACAATATCGGTTGTTGAATCACCATTAACAAAGTAACACGTTGTATCAACAACTTCTCCTCCAACGGTTAGTGTTCCTTGATCGACATCCTTGGCGAAGGTTGTTACGCTGAATATCAACGTTGTCGCCACGAACGGAATAATATACTTTTTCATAAATCATTCTTAATTGACTAGTATGGAAGGTTGCTCATTTTCAAACCTGATTATGTGATCAGGTTGTTAGTATTTATATTAATGTTTAAGTTTTTAAATTTTTGATGTGAAGTAGATGAAATGTTGAAAGTTTAATATTCTTCGTTGCTCGCTTCTTTATAAAAGTTCTGGGGTTCACTCATTAGAGTGAAGAGTAGGATATTTGAGTGCATGTTTCAGGTTTTTTTATTTCTCTGCAGTGAATTAATATACATCAGATGTAATTTTATTCTGAATAAGATCTTTCTTTGGGGGGGGGATCCTGATGAGGGATGTTTGTCATAAGGAACATACTTTCATTGATGCTCTGAAGGTATTTACTCATTTCCGGAGATGTTTTGTCGTAATCGTGCATATACTTACTCAATTCTTGATACACATCATTATTTAGCGTTACATTGTCGCGAACTAATGTTTGAACCAATGGAATCAAAATTTCGAAACGAGACGCTTTGTCATCAATACTTCCCAGTGTTTTGAATACTCCTGTATATATGTTACCTAAGTACTTATTGACAAGTTGAGTGGTCCATCGAACAGGCATAATATCTTCACAGAGAAGGTTTTTTATTTTTGTTTTAATGAAGAATACTCCAAATATATTACATTTTTTTAAGAAAAGATTATTTATTTCTCCATTGAAAAAGGTTGTGTTTGATAAGTCACTTTCAAAGCATGATATATTTGATAATATACAAGTGGAATAATAACCATATGTCAGGTTGCTCTTTTCTATCGTTAAGTTTGATAGCAATATTTTATGTATGTTAATATTTGGAGCAGTCAAGTACTGGATTTTTTGCTTGTTAAGTTCATAAATCTCCATGGATTTATTATAGGGTAATAAAAGTATAAATTCCTTTATATAATATCCGTCGTAAGAAAAGACAACATTAAATTTATTGGTGGTCGTTTTTTCAGTTGTGCAGCAAGCTGTTTTTTGTATTAATTGATTAGTCGTAATTTTAAAAGATGATAATTTTTCACAAAGCTGTAAATATGCTGTGTTGCTAGTTTTAAAATTCTGCCATGTTATATCTTGGTTAACATCGATGGATAAGTAAGGGATTTTTTGATATTGCCCATTGTATAACTCAGGGTATGTATTCATTTTAATTAGCTTTTTGAGTTCCTTGCTAAGATAACCTTTTTTCTTGTCTATTTCTCTGTATTTTCTGTTTAGCAAGGTATCCTGATGATCATAAAATGACTGAACTTTTTTGCAGGCTTCATAAAATATTTCAGGAGTATATAACTGATCGTATATTTCCTGATCGAAGTTTGTCTTTAAAAATTTAAGGAATTTGACATGGCAATCTTCTGATATCTTAATATCTTCAGTAATATATTCACTTGTGAAGTCATCAAAAACATCCAATCTAAGTAATGTGATGTTTTTGTCTTTTAAAAAAGAAAGTTGGATTGTGTGTTCTTGGACTTTACATCTATAAAAATGCGCATCTATCAAATTAGTCTGTTGAAATAAAAAATGAAGTGCTGGAGATATTTTAGGTAACTGTTGGCTTCTAAAAAAATCATCAAATAAAATAATTAACTCTGTTTTATACTCGCATAATATTTTTAATGAATTGTCTTTTCTTGTTTCCTTTATTGTTTCATTATCTGCTATATTTGATTTATAAAGATAATGTGGCAAAGTATATATACCATCTTTCATTATCAGTCCTTGAATTTGATGAGTTTTTTATTAATTTATTTTAAAGTATATGTGATTACTATCAAAAATCGCTCATTAGTTTTTAATAAGTACATTATAAATAAGTATTTGACCTGTATTGATTGTGGTTAATAATTTATTAGATTTAATAAAGTGATATTTATGGATGGTTAAAGAGTATAGGAATTTAATTCAAAAATAGAGTGATCTTAAGTTTAAGACCTCAATATGTATCACGATCTCCACATTCTATGTAGGGGAGTCTGGAGATTGAGTAGATATTCTTATTCAGAATGTATCAGCCGATGGTTCTGCGATTTTTAAGCCACGAAGAGTCCAGAGAGTGTAACGGCATGTCTGCAAGCACCTGCAACTTTTGACTCTCTGGCAATCGCCATTGTGTTCTCTCAGGCATCACAAAAGCCGCAGACATAAAAAAACCCGCTTGCGCGGGCTTTTTCACAAAGCTTCAGCAAATTGGCGATTAAGCCAGTTTGTTGATCTGTGCAGTCAGGTTAGCCTTATGACGTGCAGCTTTGTTTTTGTGGATCAGACCTTTAGCAGCCTGACGGTCCACGATCGGTTGCATTTCGTTAAATGCTTTCTGTGCAGCAGCTTTGTCGCCAGCTTCGATAGCTGCGTATACTTTCTTGATGAAAGTACGCATCATAGAGCGACGGCTTGCGTTGTGCTTACGAGCCTTTTCAGACTGAATGGCGCGCTTCTTAGCTGATTTGATATTAGCCAAGGTCCAACTCCCAAATGTGTTCTATATGGACAATTCAAAGGCCGAGGAATATGCCCTTTTAGCCTTCTTTTGTCAATGGATTTGTGCAAATAAGCGCCGTTAATGTGCCGGCACTCGTTACGTAGTGATGGCGCAGGATTCTACCAGCTTGCGTGGTGCGAATACAGCTTTTCCGCGATAAAAATTGCAGCAGGCGGTCTGTTTCTTCCCGTAATTTGCGGCATGGCAATGAAAAGCCACTTCTTTCTGATTTCGGTACTCAATCGCCGGTTAACCTTGACCGCTGTACAAGGTATACTCGGACGATTTTCACTGTTTTGAGCCAGACATGAAGCTGATACGCGGCATACATAATCTCAGCCAGGCCCCGCAAGAAGGGTGTGTGCTGACTATTGGTAATTTCGACGGCGTGCATCGCGGTCATCGCGCGCTGTTACAGGGCTTGCAGGAAGAAGGGCGCAAGCGCAACTTACCGGTGATGGTGATGCTTTTTGAACCTCAACCACTGGAACTGTTTGCTACCGATAAAGCCCCGGCACGGCTGACCCGACTGCGGGAAAAACTGCGTTACCTTGCAGAGTGTGGCGTTGATTACGTGCTGTGCGTGCGTTTCGACAGGCGTTTCGCGGCGTTAACCGCGCAAAATTTCATCAGTGACCTTCTGGTGAAGCATTTGCGGGTAAAATTTCTTGCCGTAGGTGATGATTTCCGCTTTGGCGCTGGTCGTGAAGGCGATTTCTTGTTATTACAGAAAGCTGGCGCGGAATACGGCTTCGATATCACCAGTACGCAAACTTTTTGCGAAGGTGGCGTGCGCATCAGCAGTACCGCTGTACGTCAGGCGCTGGCGGATGACAATCTGGCTCTGGCAGAAAGTTTACTGGGGCACCCGTTTGCCATCTCCGGGCGTGTGGTCCACGGTGATGAATTAGGGCGCACTATAGGTTTCCCGACGGCGAATGTACCGCTGCGCCGTCAGGTTTCCCCGGTGAAAGGGGTTTATGCGGTAGAAGTGCTGGGCCTCGGTGAAAAGCCGTTACCCGGCGTTGCAAACATCGGAACACGCCCAACGGTTGCCGGTATTCGCCAGCAGCTGGAAGTGCATTTGTTAGATGTTGCAATGGACCTTTATGGTCGCCATATACAAGTAGTGCTGCGTAAAAAAATACGCAATGAGCAGCGATTTGCGTCGCTGGACGAACTGAAAGCGCAGATTGCGCGTGATGAATTAACCGCCCGCGAATTTTTTGGGCTAACAAAACCGGCTTAAGCCTGTTATGTAATCAAACCGAAATACGGAACCGAGAATCTGATGAGTGACTATAAATCAACCCTGAATTTGCCGGAAACAGGGTTCCCGATGCGTGGCGATCTCGCCAAGCGCGAACCGGGAATGCTGGCGCGTTGGACTGATGATGATCTGTACGGCATCATCCGTGCGGCTAAAAAAGGCAAAAAAACCTTCATTCTGCATGATGGCCCTCCTTATGCGAATGGCAGCATTCATATTGGTCACTCGGTTAACAAGATTCTGAAAGACATTATCGTGAAGTCCAAAGGGCTTTCCGGCTATGACTCGCCGTATGTGCCTGGCTGGGACTGCCACGGTCTGCCGATCGAGCTGAAAGTAGAGCAAGAATACGGTAAGCCGGGTGAGAAATTCACCGCCGCCGAGTTCCGCGCCAAGTGCCGCGAATACGCAGCGACTCAGGTTGACGGTCAGCGCAAAGACTTTATCCGTCTGGGCGTGCTGGGCGACTGGTCGCACCCGTACCTGACTATGGACTTCAAAACTGAAGCCAACATCATCCGCGCGCTGGGCAAAATCATTGGCAACGGTCACCTGCACAAAGGCGCGAAGCCGGTGCACTGGTGCGTTGACTGCCGTTCTGCGCTGGCG
Organism: Escherichia coli; assembly: GCF_036503815.1. Taxonomy (GTDB): domain Bacteria; phylum Pseudomonadota; class Gammaproteobacteria; order Enterobacterales; family Enterobacteriaceae; genus Escherichia; species Escherichia coli_F. The sequence continues at coordinate 4,137,230 of NZ_AP027764.1, read as the reverse complement.
GAAGCGGAAGTTGAGTATTACGACAAAACTTCTCCGTCCATCGACGTCGCTTTCCAGGCGGTCGATCAGGATGCACTGAAAGCAAAATTTGGCGTAAGCAACGTTAACGGCCCAATCTCGCTGGTGATCTGGACCACTACGCCGTGGACTTTGCCTGCCAACCGCGCAATCTCCATTGCACCGGATTTCGACTATGCGCTGGTGCAGATCGACGGTCAGGCCGTGATTCTGGCGAAAGATCTGGTTGAAAGCGTAATGCAGCGTATCGGCGTTACCGATTACACCATTCTCGGCACGGTAAAAGGTGCGGAGCTGGAGCTGCTGCGCTTTACCCATCCGTTTATGGGCTTCGACGTTCCTGCAATCCTCGGCGATCACGTTACCCTGGATGCCGGTACCGGTGCCGTACACACCGCGCCTGGCCACGGCCCGGACGACTATGTGATTGGTCAGAAATACGGCCTGGAAACCGCTAACCCGGTTGGCCCGGACGGCACTTATCTGCCGGGCACTTACCCGACGCTGGATGGCGTGAACGTCTTCAAAGCGAACGACATCGTTGTTGCGCTGCTGCAGGAAAAAGGCGCGCTGCTGCACGTAGAGAAAATGCAGCACAGCTATCCGTGCTGCTGGCGTCACAAAACGCCGATCATCTTCCGCGCGACGCCGCAGTGGTTCGTCAGCATGGATCAGAAAGGTCTGCGTGCGCAGTCACTGAAAGAGATCAAAGGCGTGCAGTGGATCCCGGACTGGGGCCAGGCGCGTATCGAGTCGATGGTTGCTAACCGTCCTGACTGGTGTATCTCCCGTCAGCGCACCTGGGGCGTACCGATGTCACTGTTCGTGCACAAAGACACGGAAGAGCTGCATCCGCGTACCCTCGAACTGATGGAAGAAGTGGCAAAACGCGTTGAAGTTGATGGCATTCAGGCATGGTGGGATCTTGATGCGAAAGAGATCCTCGGCGACGAAGCTGATCAGTACGTGAAAGTGCCGGATACGCTGGACGTATGGTTTGACTCCGGATCTACCCACTCTTCTGTTGTTGACGTGCGTCCGGAATTTGCCGGTCACGCAGCGGACATGTATCTGGAAGGTTCTGACCAGCACCGTGGCTGGTTCATGTCTTCCCTGATGATCTCCACCGCGATGAAAGGCAAAGCGCCGTATCGTCAGGTACTGACCCACGGCTTTACCGTAGATGGTCAGGGCCGCAAGATGTCTAAATCTATCGGCAACACCGTTTCGCCGCAGGACGTGATGAACAAACTCGGCGCGGATATTCTGCGTCTGTGGGTGGCATCAACTGACTACACCGGTGAAATGGCCGTTTCTGACGAGATCCTGAAACGTGCTGCCGACAGCTATCGTCGTATCCGTAATACCGCACGCTTCCTGCTGGCAAACCTTAATGGTTTTGATCCGGCAAAAGATATGGTGAAACCGGAAGAGATGGTGGTACTGGATCGCTGGGCCGTAGGTTGTGCGAAAGCGGCACAGGAAGACATCCTCAAGGCATACGAAGCATACGATTTCCACGAAGTGGTACAGCGTCTGATGCGCTTCTGCTCCGTTGAGATGGGCTCTTTCTACCTCGACATCATTAAGGACCGCCAGTACACCGCGAAAGCGGACAGCGTGGCGCGTCGTAGCTGCCAGACTGCGCTGTATCACATCGCAGAAGCGCTGGTTCGCTGGATGGCACCAATCCTCTCCTTCACCGCTGATGAAGTGTGGGGCTATCTGCCGGGCGAACGTGAAAAATACGTCTTCACCGGCGAGTGGTACGAAGGCCTGTTTGGTCTGGCAGACAGCGAAGCGATGAACGATGCGTTCTGGGACGAGCTGCTGAAAGTGCGTGGCGAAGTGAACAAAGTCATTGAGCAAGCGCGTGCCGACAAGAAAGTGGGCGGCTCGCTGGAAGCGGCAGTGACCTTGTTCGCAGAACCGGAACTGGCGGCGAAACTGACCGCGCTGGGCGATGAATTACGATTTGTCCTGTTGACCTCCGGCGCTACCGTTGCAGACTATAACGACGCCCCTGCTGATGCTCAGCAGAGCGAAGTACTCAAAGGGCTGAAAGTCGCGTTGAGTAAAGCCGAAGGTGAGAAGTGCCCACGCTGCTGGCACTACACCCAGGATGTCGGCAAGGTGGCGGAACACGCAGAAATCTGCGGCCGCTGTGTCAGCAACGTCGCCGGTGACGGTGAAAAACGTAAGTTTGCCTGATGAGTCAATCGATTTGTTCAACAGGGCTACGCTGGCTGTGGCTGGTGGTAGTCGTGCTGATTATCGATCTGGGCAGCAAATACCTGATCCTCCAGAACTTTGCTCTGGGGGATACGGTCCCGCTGTTCCCGTCGCTTAATCTGCATTATGCGCGTAACTATGGCGCGGCGTTTAGTTTCCTTGCCGATAGTGGCGGCTGGCAGCGTTGGTTCTTTGCCGGTATTGCGATTGGTATTAGCGTGATCCTGATGGTGATGATGTATCGCTCGAAGGCCACGCAGAAGCTAAACAATATCGCTTACGCGCTGATTATTGGCGGTGCGCTGGGCAACCTGTTCGACCGCCTGTGGCACGGCTTCGTTGTCGATATGATCGACTTCTACGTCGGCGACTGGCACTTCGCTACCTTCAACCTTGCCGATACTGCCATCTGTGTCGGTGCGGCACTGATTGTGCTGGAAGGTTTTTTGCCTTCTAAAGCGAAAAAACAATAATAAACCCTGCCGGATGCGATGCTGACGCATCTTATCCGGCCTACAGATTGCTGCGAAATCGTAGGCTGCATCCGGCAAAAATCCTCAAAATATAAGAGCAAACCTGCATGTCTGAATCTGTACAGAGCAATAGCGCCGTCCTGGTGCACTTCACGCTGAAACTCGACGATGGCACTACCGCCGAGTCTACCCGCAACAACGGTAAACCGGCGCTGTTCCGCCTGGGCGATGCTTCTCTTTCCGAAGGGCTGGAGCAACACCTGCTGGGGCTGAAAGTGGGCGATAAAACTACTTTCTCGCTGGAGCCAGATGCGGCGTTTGGCGTGCCGTCACCGGACCTGATTCAGTACTTCTCCCGCCGTGAGTTTATGGATGCAGGCGAGCCAGAAATTGGCGCAATCATGCTTTTTACCGCAATGGATGGCAGTGAGATGCCTGGCGTGATCCGCGAAATTAACGGCGACTCCATTACCGTTGATTTCAACCATCCGCTGGCCGGGCAGACCGTTCATTTTGATATTGAAGTGCTGGAAATCGATCCGGCACTGGAGGCGTAACATGCAGATCCTGTTGGCCAACCCACGTGGTTTTTGTGCCGGGGTAGACCGCGCTATCAGCATTGTTGAAAACGCGCTGGCCATTTACGGCGCACCGATATATGTCCGTCACGAAGTAGTGCATAACCGCTACGTGGTCGATAGCCTGCGCGAGCGTGGGGCTATCTTTATTGAGCAGATCAGCGAAGTGCCGGACGGTGCGATCCTGATCTTCTCCGCACACGGTGTTTCTCAGGCGGTACGTAACGAAGCGAAAAGCCGTGATTTGACGGTATTCGACGCTACCTGTCCGCTGGTGACCAAAGTGCATATGGAAGTCGCCCGTGCCAGCCGTCGTGGCGAAGAGTCGATTCTCATCGGCCACGCCGGGCACCCGGAAGTGGAAGGGACGATGGGGCAGTACAGCAACCCTGAAGGGGGAATGTATCTGGTCGAATCGCCAGACGATGTGTGGAAACTGACGGTCAAAAACGAAGAGAAACTCTCCTTTATGACCCAAACTACGCTGTCGGTGGATGACACGTCTGATGTGATCGATGCGCTGCGTAAACGCTTCCCGAAAATTGTTGGTCCGCGCAAAGATGATATCTGCTACGCCACCACTAACCGTCAGGAAGCGGTACGCGCTCTGGCAGAACAGGCGGAAGTAGTACTGGTGGTTGGTTCGAAAAACTCTTCCAACTCCAACCGTCTGGCGGAACTGGCCCAGCGTATGGGCAAACGCGCGTTTTTAATTGACGATGCGAAAGATATCCAGGAAGAGTGGGTAAAAGGCGTGAACTGCGTTGGCGTAACTGCGGGCGCATCGGCTCCGGATATTCTGGTGCAGAATGTAGTCGCACGTTTACAGCAACTGGGCGGTGGTGAAGCCATTTCGCTGGAAGGCCGTGAAGAAAACATTGTTTTCGAAGTGCCAAAAGAGCTGCGTGTCGATATTCGTGAAGTCGATTAAGTCATTAGCAGCCTAAGTTATGCGAAAATGCCGGTCTTGTTACCGGCATTTTTTATGGAGAAAACATGCGTTTACCCATTTTCCTTGATACTGACCCAGGCATTGACGATGCCGTCGCCATTGCCGCCGCGATTTTTGCCCCGGAACTTGACCTGCAACTGATGACCACCGTCGCGGGTAATGTCTCGGTAGAGAAAACTACCCGCAACGCCCTGCAACTGCTGCATTTCTGGAATGCGGAGATTCCGCTTGCCCAGGGAGCCTCCGTGCCGCTGGTACGCGCACCGCGTAATGCAGCATCTGTGCACGGTGAATCGGGAATGGCTGGCTACGACTTTGTCGAGCACAACAGAAGCCCACTGGACAAACCCGCATTTCTGGCGATTCGTGATGCCCTGCTGCGTGCGCCTGAGCCTGTTACGCTGGTAGCCATCGGCCCGTTAACCAATATTGCGCTGTTACTTTCACAATGCCCGGAATGCAAACCGCATATTCGCCGTCTGGTGATCATGGGCGGTTCTGCCGGACGCGGCAACTGTACGCCAAACGCCGAGTTTAATATCGCTGCCGATCCAGAAGCGGCAGCCTGTGTCTTCCGTAGCGGCATCGAAATCGTCATGTGTGGTCTGGATGTCACCAATCAGGCAATGTTAACCCCTGACTATCTCGCTACTTTGCCGGAGTTGAATCGTACCGGGAAAATGTTGCACGCCCTGTTTAGCCACTACCGTAGCGGCAGTATGCAAAGCGGTCTGCGTATGCACGATCTCTGCGCCATCGCCTGGCTGGTGCGCCCAGACTTGTTCACTCTCAAACCGTGTTTTGTGGCGGTGGAAACTCAGGGTGAATTTACCTCAGGTACTACGGTTGTTGATATTGATGGTTGCCTGAGTAAACCTGCAAACGTGCAGGTGGCGCTGGATCTGGATGTGAAAGGTTTCCAGCAGTGGGTGGCTGAGGTGCTGGCTCTGGCGTCGTAACCTGTCACATGTTATCGGCATGCAGTCATTCATCGACTCATGCCTTTCACTGATATCCCTCCCTGTTTATCATTAATTTCTAATTATCAGCGTTTTTGGCTGGCGGCGTAGCGATGCGCTGGTTACTCTGAAAACGGTCTATGCAAATTAACAAAAGAGAATAGCTATGCATGATGCAAACATCCGCGTTGCCATCGCGGGAGCCGGGGGGCGTATGGGCCGCCAGTTGATTCAGGCGGCGCTGGCATTAGAAGGCGTGCAGCTGGGCGCGGCGCTGGAGCGCGAAGGATCTTCTTTACTGGGCAGCGACGCCGGTGAGCTGGCGGGTGCAGGAAAAACAGGCGTTACTGTGCAAAGCAGCCTTGATGCGATAAAAGATGATTTTGATGTGTTTATCGATTTTACCCGTCCGGAAGGTACGCTGAACCATCTCGCTTTTTGTCGCCAGCATGGCAAAGGGATGGTGATCGGCACTACGGGGTTTGACGAAGCCGGTAAACAGGCGATTCGTGACGCGGCCGCCGATATTGCGATTGTCTTTGCCGCCAATTTTAGCGTCGGCGTCAACGTCATGCTTAAGTTGCTGGAGAAAGCAGCCAAAGTGATGGGTGACTACGCCGATATCGAAATTATTGAAGCACATCATAGACATAAAGTTGATGCGCCTTCAGGCACCGCACTGGCAATGGGAGAGGCGATCGCCCACGCCCTGGATAAAGATCTGAAAGATTGCGCGGTCTACAGTCGTGAAGGCCATACCGGTGAACGTGTGCCTGGCACCATTGGTTTTGCCACCGTGCGTGCAGGTGACATCGTTGGCGAACATACCGCGATGTTTGCCGATATTGGTGAGCGTCTGGAGATCACCCATAAGGCGTCCAGCCGCATGACATTTGCTAACGGTGCGGTAAGATCGGCATTGTGGTTGAGTGGTAAGGAAAGTGGTCTTTTTGATATGCGAGATGTGCTTGATCTCAATAATTTGTAACCACAAAACATTTGTGATGGTGCAAAAATAACATATTTAATTTATTGATTATAAAGGGCTTTAATTTTTGGCCCTTTTATTTTTTGTATTATGTTTTTAAATTTTATGTAAGTGCTAAAAATTACACGTTTTACCTTCTTTTTTTGTTGTTTTAATGTAAATTTTGACCATCTGGTCCACTTTTTTCTGCTCATTTTTATTTCATGCAATCTTCTCGCTGCGCAAGCGTTTTCCAGAACGGGTTATATGATCTTTTTGTCGCTTAATGCCTGCAAAACATGTATGAGCCACAAAATAATATAAAAAATACCACCATTAAGTTGACTTTTAGCTCTCATCTCTCCAGAATGCCGCCGTTTGCCAGAAATTCGTCGGTAAGCAGATTTGCATTGATTTACGTCATCATTGTGAATTAATATGCAAATAAAGTGAGTGAATATTCTCTGGAGGGTGTTTTGATTAAGTCAGCGCTATTGGTTCTGGAAGACGGAACCCAGTTTCACGGTCGGGCCATAGGGGCAACAGGTTCGGCGGTTGGGGAAGTCGTTTTCAATACTTCAATGACCGGTTATCAAGAAATCCTCACTGATCCTTCCTATTCTCGTCAAATCGTTACTCTTACTTATCCCCATATTGGCAATGTCGGCACTAATGACGCCGATGAAGAATCTTCTCAGGTACATGCACAAGGTCTGGTGATTCGCGACCTGCCGCTGATTGCCAGCAACTTCCGTAATACCGAAGACCTCTCTTCTTACCTTAAACGCCATAACATCGTGGCGATTGCTGATATCGATACCCGTAAGCTGACGCGTTTACTGCGTGAGAAAGGCGCACAGAATGGCTGCATTATCGCAGGCGATAACCCGGATGCGGCGCTGGCGTTAGAAAAAGCCCGCGCGTTCCCAGGTCTGAACGGCATGGATCTGGCAAAAGAAGTGACCACCGCAGAATCCTATAGCTGGACACAAGGGAGCTGGACGCTGACTGGCGGCTTGCCAGAAGCAAAAAAAGAAGACGAGTTACCGTTCCACGTCGTGGCTTATGATTTCGGCGCCAAACGCAACATCCTGCGCATGTTGGTTGACCGCGGCTGCCGCCTGACCATCGTTCCGGCGCAAACATCTGCCGAAGATGTACTGAAAATGAATCCAGACGGTATCTTCCTCTCCAACGGTCCTGGCGACCCGGCACCGTGTGATTACGCTATTACTGCCATCCAGAAATTCCTCGAAACCGACATCCCGGTATTCGGCATCTGCCTCGGCCATCAGTTGCTGGCGCTGGCGAGCGGTGCGAAGACTGTCAAAATGAAATTTGGACACCACGGCGGCAACCATCCGGTTAAAGATGTTGAAAAAAACGTGGTGATGATCACCGCCCAGAACCACGGTTTTGCGGTGGATGAAGCAACATTACCTGCAAACCTGCGTGTTACGCATAAATCCCTGTTCGACGGTACGTTACAGGGCATTCATCGCACCGATAAACCGGCATTCAGCTTCCAGGGCCACCCTGAAGCCAGTCCGGGTCCACACGACGCCGCGCCGTTGTTCGACCACTTTATCGAGTTAATTGAGCAGTACCGTAAAACCGCTAAGTAATCAGGAGTAAAAGAGCCATGCCAAAACGTACAGATATAAAAAGTATCCTGATTCTGGGTGCGGGCCCGATTGTTATCGGTCAGGCGTGTGAGTTTGACTACTCTGGCGCGCAAGCATGTAAAGCCCTGCGCGAAGAGGGTTACCGCGTCATTCTGGTGAACTCCAACCCAGCGACCATCATGACCGACCCGGAAATGGCCGATGCGACCTACATCGAGCCGATTCACTGGGAAGTGGTACGCAAGATTATTGAAAAAGAGCGTCCGGACGCGGTGCTGCCAACGATGGGCGGTCAGACAGCGCTGAACTGTGCGCTGGAGCTGGAGCGTCAGGGCGTGCTGGAAGAGTTCGGCGTCACCATGATTGGTGCCACCGCCGATGCGATTGATAAAGCCGAAGACCGCCGCCGTTTCGACGTGGCGATGAAGAAAATCGGTCTGGAAACTGCGCGTTCTGGTATCGCACACACCATGGAAGAAGCGCTGGCAGTTGCCGCTGAAGTGGGCTTCCCGTGCATTATTCGTCCATCCTTTACTATGGGTGGTAGCGGTGGCGGTATCGCTTATAACCGCGAAGAGTTTGAAGAAATTTGCGCCCGCGGTCTGGATCTCTCTCCGACCAAAGAGCTGCTGATTGATGAGTCGCTGATCGGCTGGAAAGAGTACGAGATGGAAGTGGTGCGTGATAAAAACGACAACTGCATCATCGTCTGCTCTATCGAAAACTTCGATGCGATGGGCATCCACACCGGTGACTCCATCACTGTCGCGCCAGCCCAAACGCTGACCGACAAAGAATATCAAATCATGCGTAACGCCTCGATGGCGGTACTGCGTGAAATCGGCGTTGAAACCGGTGGTTCCAACGTCCAGTTTGCGGTGAACCCGAAAAATGGTCGCCTGATTGTTATCGAAATGAACCCGCGCGTGTCGCGTTCTTCGGCGCTGGCGTCGAAAGCGACCGGCTTCCCGATTGCTAAAGTGGCGGCGAAACTGGCGGTGGGTTACACCCTCGACGAACTGATGAACGACATCACCGGCGGGCGTACTCCGGCCTCCTTCGAGCCGTCCATCGACTACGTGGTCACCAAAATTCCTCGCTTCAACTTCGAGAAATTCGCCGGGGCGAACGACCGTCTGACCACTCAGATGAAATCGGTTGGCGAAGTGATGGCGATTGGTCGCACGCAGCAGGAATCCCTGCAAAAAGCGCTGCGCGGCCTGGAAGTGGGCGCAACTGGCTTCGACCCGAAAGTCAGCCTCGATGATCCGGAAGCGCTGACCAAAATTCGCCGCGAGCTGAAAGACGCAGGCGCAGAGCGTATCTGGTATATCGCCGATGCGTTCCGTGCGGGCCTGTCCGTAGACGGCGTCTTCAATCTGACCAATATCGACCGCTGGTTCCTGGTACAAATTGAAGAGCTGGTGCGCCTGGAAGAGAAAGTCGCAGAAGTGGGCATCACTGGCCTGAACGCTGACTTCCTGTGCCAGCTGAAACGCAAAGGCTTTGCCGATGCGCGTCTGGCAAAACTCGCGGGCGTGCGTGAAGCAGAAATCCGTAAGCTGCGTGACCAGTATGACCTGCACCCGGTTTACAAGCGCGTGGATACCTGTGCGGCAGAGTTCGCTACCGACACCGCTTATATGTACTCCACTTATGAAGAAGAGTGCGAATCCAACCCATCTGACCGTGACAAAATCATGGTCCTCGGCGGCGGCCCGAACCGTATCGGTCAGGGTATCGAATTCGACTACTGCTGCGTACACGCCTCACTGGCGCTGCGCGAAGACGGTTACGAGACCATCATGGTGAACTGTAACCCGGAAACCGTCTCCACCGACTACGACACCTCCGACCGTCTCTACTTCGAGCCGGTAACCCTGGAAGATGTGCTGGAAATCGTGCGTATCGAGAAGCCGAAAGGCGTTATCGTCCAGTACGGCGGCCAGACCCCGTTGAAACTGGCGCGCGCACTGGAAGCCGCTGGCGTACCGGTTATCGGTACCAGCCCGGATGCTATCGACCGTGCGGAAGACCGTGAACGCTTCCAGCATGCGGTTGACCGCCTGAAACTGAAACAGCCGGCAAACGCCACCGTCACCGCGATCGAAATGGCGGTTGAGAAAGCGAAAGAGATTGGCTACCCGCTGGTGGTGCGTCCGTCTTACGTTCTCGGCGGTCGGGCGATGGAAATCGTCTATGACGAAGCTGACCTGCGTCGCTACTTCCAGACGGCGGTGAGCGTGTCTAACGATGCACCAGTATTGCTGGACCACTTCCTCGATGACGCGGTAGAAGTGGATGTGGACGCCATCTGCGACGGTGAAATGGTGCTGATTGGCGGCATCATGGAGCATATTGAGCAGGCGGGCGTGCACTCCGGTGACTCCGCATGTTCTCTGCCAGCCTACACTTTAAGTCAGGAAATTCAGGATGTGATGCGCCAACAGGTGCAGAAACTGGCCTTCGAATTGCAGGTGCGCGGTCTGATGAACGTGCAGTTTGCGGTGAAAAACAACGAAGTCTACCTGATTGAAGTTAACCCGCGTGCGGCGCGTACCGTTCCGTTCGTCTCCAAAGCCACCGGCGTACCGCTGGCAAAAGTGGCGGCGCGTGTGATGGCTGGCAAATCGCTGGCTGAGCAGGGCGTAACTAAAGAAGTTATCCCGCCGTATTACTCGGTGAAAGAAGTGGTGCTGCCGTTCAACAAATTCCCCGGCGTTGACCCGCTGTTAGGGCCAGAAATGCGCTCCACCGGGGAAGTGATGGGCGTGGGCCGCACCTTCGCTGAAGCGTTTGCCAAAGCGCAGCTGGGCAGCAACTCCACCATGAAGAAACACGGTCGTGCGCTGCTTTCCGTGCGCGAAGGCGATAAAGAACGCGTGGTAGACCTGGCGGCAAAACTGCTGAAACAGGGCTTCGAGCTGGATGCGACCCACGGCACGGCGATTGTGCTGGGCGAAGCGGGTATCAATCCGCGTCTGGTAAACAAGGTGCATGAAGGTCGTCCGCACATTCAGGACCGCATCAAGAATGGCGAATATACCTACATCATCAACACCACGTCAGGCCGTCGTGCGATTGAAGACTCCCGCGTGATTCGTCGCAGTGCGCTGCAATATAAAGTGCATTATGACACCACCCTGAACGGTGGTTTCGCTACCGCGATGGCGCTAAATGCCGATGCGACTGAAAAAGTAATTTCGGTGCAGGAAATGCACGCGCAGATCAAATAATAGCGTGTCATGGCGGATATTTTTCATCCGCTAATTTGATCGAATAACTAATACGGTTCTCTGATGAGGACCGTTTTTTTTTGCCCATTAAGTAAATCTTTTGGGGAACCGATATTTTTGATGACATAAGCAGGATTTAGCTCACACTTATCGACGGTGAAGTTGCATACTATCGATATATCCACAATTTTAATATGGCCTTGTTTAATTGCTTCAAAACGAGTCATAGCCAGACTTTTAATTTGTGAAACTGGAGTTCGTATGTGTGAAGGATATGTTGAAAAACCACTCTACTTGTTAATCGCCGAATGGATGATGGCTGAAAATCGGTGGGTGATAGCAAGAGAGATCTCTATTCATTTCGATATTGAACACAGCAAGGCGGTTAATACCCTGACTTATATTCTGTCGGAAGTCACAGAAATAAGCTGCGAAGTTAAGATGATCCCTAATAAGCTGGAAGGGCGGGGATGCCAGTGTCAGCGACTGGTTAAAGTGGTCGATATCGATGAGCAAATTTACGCGCGCCTGCGCAATAACAGTCGGGAAAAATTAGTCGGCGTAAGAAAGACACCGCGTATTCCTGCCGTTCCACTCACGGAACTTAACCGCGAGCAGAAGTGGCAAATGATGTTGTCGAAGAGTATGCGTCGTTAATTTAATTTCGTTGATACCGTGCGGTCTGGTTGCCGGATGCGATGCTGGCATCTTATCCGGCCTACGGTTGCTCTCCAGTCAGGTCGGATAAGGTGTTTACGCCGCATCCGACGATGTCACTGCTTTGGCGCCACATCCGTCGTCCCCTGCAAACGGGGACGATTTTCCTCCATTTGTCTCAACGGCTGCGTTTCATGTAACGCTACATGGCAGCGGCCGACAAGATCCTGATACTCTTTGGTATTCAACTGCTTCCAGTGTAACTCGTCGTCACTAACACTGCGTACAGCGCAGGCAGGCGTGCCCATCAACAACTGGCGTTTCTCGCCACTAAAGCCTGCTTTGACAAAGCTCATGGCGGCAACAATGCTCTCTTCGCCAATGACCGCGCCATCCATAATCACGCTGTTCATCCCGACCAATGCATCGCGACCAATCACACAACCATGCAGGATTGCTCCGTGCCCGATATGGCCGTTTTCCCCAACGATGGTGTCAGTGTCGCAGTAGCCATGCATAATGCAACCATCCTGAATATTGGCTCCCGCTTGCACGATCAACCGCCCGTAGTCACCACGCAGTGAGGCGAGTGGGCCGATGTAGACACCGGCTCCCACAATCACATCGCCAATCAAGACCGCACTGGGATGGACAAACGCCGTCGGGTGAACCACTGGAATTAACCCCTCAAAGGCGTAATAACTCACGGTTGTTAACGTCCTTTCCACACCGGATCGCGCTTCTCGGCAAACGCCAGTGGCCCTTCAATGGCATCTTCCGAATGCAGAACCGATGGATAGTGTTTCAACACGCCGCTGCGAATATAGCGATACGCTTCTTCTACTGGCATTTCGCTGGTGGTGCGGTAGATCTCTTTCAGCGCTGCGATCGCCAGTGGTGCGCTGTCAACGAGTTGCTGTGCCAGTTCGCGGGCGTTATCCATCAGCTCCGCCTGGCTAACCACGCGGTTGACTACTCCCCAACGCAGCGCCTCTTCTGCGCCCATTCTTCTGCCGGTCATTACCATTTCATTGACGATGGCAGGTGGTAGGATCTTCGGCAGACGCAGCACGCCGCCGCTGTCAGGAACGATGCCCAGTTTGGCTTCCGGCAGGGCGAAGCTGGCGTTATCGGCACAGACAATAAAATCTGCCGCCAGTGCCAGTTCAAAGCCGCCGCCAAAGGCGTAGCCGTTCACAGCTGCGATTACTGGTTTGTCGAGATTGAAAATTTCGGTTAATCCCGCAAAACCACCTGGACCAAAGTCAGCATCCGGTGCTTCGCCTTCTGCTGCCGCTTTTAAATCCCAGCCTGCGGAAAAGAATTTCTCTCCGGCACCGGTAATAATGGCGACGCGTAATTGCGGATCGTCACGGAAATTTAGAAAGACTTCGCCCATTTCAAAGCTGGTTTTTGCATCAATAGCATTCGCTTTTGGGCGATCAAGGGTAATTTCCAGAATTGATCCATTGCGGGTCAGATGTAATGATTCACTCATTCCTTTTCTCCATTTTTGCTTTTTCAGGGACGACAACATCCCTGCAAAAAATGCATATTGTTTTAGAACGTGATTATTAGCGGGCAGGGTAGTTCCCTGCCGTTTCATTTATTTCAGATTCTTTCTGATTATTTTTCCCGAGCAATTACGTGGCAGATCTTTTCTGATCTCCAGATAAGAGGGCACTTTAAATTTCGCCATATTCTGCTCGCAGAAGCAGAAGAACTCCTCTTCGCTCAATGTTTCACCTTCATTCAACACCACAAATGCTTTGATAGCTTCATCACGAATCGAATCTTTAATACCAACAACTACGATGTCCTGAATTTTCGGATGTGCGGCGATAATATTTTCCAGCTCCACGCAGGAGACATTCTCGCCACCGCGTTTAATCATATTGCAGCGGCGATCGACGAAATAAAAAAAGCCCTCTTCGTCGCGGTATCCGGTATCGCCAGTGTGCAGCCAGCCATCGGCTTCCAGGACTCTGGCAGTGGCTTGCGGGTTAAGAAAATATTCTTTGAAGATGGTTTTCCCTGGTACGCCTTTAATGCAGATTTCACCGATTTCACCAGCCGGGAGCGGACGATTGTGATCGTCGCGGATCTCCGCTTCGTAGCAAAATCCTGCACGGCCAATTGACGGCCAGCGTCGTTTATCGCCCGGGCGATCGCCGATAATGCCAACAATGGTTTCCGTCATCCCATAAGACGTCAGCAAGCGGACGCCAAAGCGTTCACAAAATGCGTCTTTTTCCTGCTCCGACAGGTTGAGATAAAACATCACTTCCCGCAGATGGTGTTGCCGATCGTTCACAGAAGGCGGCTGCACCATCAAGGTACGGATCATCATCGGAATGCATTCGGTAACGGTGGCGCGGTACTTTTGTACCTGTCCCCAGAAGGCGCGGGCGCTGTATTTCTCGACCAGCACAAAGGTGGCACCGGCAGAAAACGCCGCCATCGCCGCAGTACACTGACAATCGATATGAAATGCAGGCATTACCGTCAGGTAGACGTCATCGTCACGTAGTGCGCACTGCCAGGCGGAGTAATATCCGGCGAAGCGCAGGTTGTAATGGGTAATCACCACCCCTTTCGGCCGGGAAGTGGTACCGGAGGTAAAGAGAATTTCCGCCGTATCGTCGGTCGATAGCGGCGGTGCATAGCACAAGGAGGCAGGTTGTTGATTTTTCAGTTGAGTAAACGAACTCACGCCATCATCAGCGGGAAGCTCCACATCTGTCAGGCAAATGTGCCGCAGTTGCGTGGCATCTTCCTGCTGAATCTGTTGATATATGGGATAGAACTGCGCACTGGTCACCAGCAGACACGCCTGGCTATTTTGCAGGATCCACGCGCTTTCTTCGCGCAACAGGCGGGCGTTAATCGGCACCATAATTGCGCCAATTTTTACCAGCCCGAACCAGCAAAAGATAAATTCCGGGCAGTTGTCGAGATGTAGAGCAACCTTGTCGCCTTTGCGAATCCCCAGCGTATAAAACAGGTTTGCCGTGCGGTTAATCTCCTGATTTAACTCAAGATAACTGTACCGGTTAACGACTCCGCCGCTGGATTCACAAATCAACGCCGTTTTATGACCGTAAACGTCAGCCAGATCGTCCCACATTTGACGTAGATGTTGTCCGCCAATGATATCCATTGCACCTCTATCCATTTTAGTCATTTGTTATTGGGCGGGCGCTAGTCAGACAAGCCGACTGACGCCACGCGTTTAGTCCTCAACTTTGGCCAGACCTTTGCTGACCAACTCCTGAATGTCGTTTTCGCTGTAGCCGATATTTTTCAAAATGGCGGCTGTGTCCATGCCATGTGATGGCATTCCGCGCCAGATTTGACCGGGGTTATTTTTGAATTTCGGCATCACGTTTGGCCCTTTGCAGGTGCGACCATCCATTGTTTGCCACTGGGTGATTGATTCACGGGCCACATACTGTGGATTGCTTTCCAGTTCCGGTACGGTCAGCACTTTGGCGCAGGCGATATTCAGTTCGGCAAAGCGTTCTTTTACTTCTGCGATGGTATGTGTCGCCAGCCAGGCATCGAGTTTCTCTTCTACCAGTGGGCCGTAAGGGCATTCGATACGGTGGATAAGCTGAGTGCCTTCCGGAATTTCTGGCGTGCCAAGCAGATGTGCGAGGCCAATATCTTTAAAACATTCTGCAATCTGAGTAATACCCACCAGTTCCATTACGATGTAGCCGTCGGCGCATTTGTACAGACCGCAACCTGCATAGTAGGGATCTTTACCTTTGGTCATGCGCGGGCACATTTCGCCGCCGTTGAAGTAATCCATCATGAAGTACTGGCCCATACGCAGCATCACTTCGTACATAGCGATATCGATACTTTCACCTTTACCGGTTTCACGCACTTTATGCAGTGCTGCCAGCGCCGCCGTGGTTGCGGTCAGGCCAGAAAAGTAATCGGCGGTATACGGGAAGGCAGGCATTGGCTGGTCAACATCACCGTTCTGAATCAGGTAACCACTGAAGGCCTGGGCGATGGTGTTATAGGCCGGAAGATTGGTGTACTCCTCGGTGCCGTACTGACCAAAACCGGACAGGTGAGCGATAACCAGTTTCGGGTTGTGCTGCCACAGGACTTCATCGGTAATGCCACGACGGGCAAAGGCCGGACCTTTACTGGCTTCGATGAAGATATCGGTGGTTTCCATTAATTTCAGAAACGCTTCGCGGCCTTCATCTTTGAAAATATTTAACGACAGCGCGTGCAAATTACGGCGGGAGAGCTGCGGGTAGTTCGGTTGAACGCGAATGGTGTCGGCCCAGGCGACGTTCTCGATCCAGATAACTTCCGCCCCCCATTCTGCGAACATTTGCCCGGCGAACGGCCCGGCGATTTCGATACCGGAGAAGACAACGCGCAATCCGGCCAGCGGCCCGAATTTCGGCATGGGTAGATGATCCATTATTAGCTCCTGAAAAATTTATGTAGCGCATGACTGCCGGATGCGGCGTAAACGCTTTATCCGGCCGACATTCGTGCTCCCGTAGGCCTGATAAGACGCGTCAGCGTCGCATCAGGCAGCGCACGGACTTAGCGATATTGCTTCAGCACCGCGCGACCCAGCGTCAGGATCTGCATTTCGTCAGATCCTCCGGAAACGCGGTCTACACGCAGGTCACGCCAGAAGCGGCTGATGCGGTGGTTGCCCGCAATCCCAACACCGCCCAGCACCTGCATTGCGCTATCCACCACTTCAAATGCCGCATTGGCGCAGAAGTATTTGCACATCGCTGCATCGCCAGAGGTGATGGTGCCGTTGTCTGCTTTCCACGCTGCTTCATACAGCATGTTTTTCATGGAGTTTAATTTGATCGCCATGTGGGCGAATTTTTCCTGAATCAACTGGAAACGACCAATAGCCTCGCCAAACTGCACGCGCTGGTTGGCGTAGCGCGCCGCATCTTCAAAGGCGCACATCGCCGTACCGTAGTTGGTGAGAGCTACCAGGAAACGTTCATGATCGAACTCTTCTTTGACGCGGTTAAAGCCGTTACCTTCCCGACCGAACATGTCTTTCTCGTCCAGTTCCACATCGTCAAAGGTGATTTCACAGCAGCTATCCATACGCAGACCGAGCTTCTCTAGTTTGGTCACTTTGATGCCCGGTTTGCTCATATCAACAAACCATTCGGTGTAGACAGGTTTGTCCGGAGAAGCCCCGTCACGCGCCATCACCACGATGTACGGGGTGTAGGCGCTGCTGGTAATAAAACACTTACTACCATTAAGATAAATCTTACCATTTCTACGGGTATAAGTCGTTTTCAGGCTACCCACGTCAGAGCCAGCCCCGGGTTCGGTAATCGCTGAGTTCCACATCTGCTTACCAGTACCACGAAACGCCATAATCTTGTCGATCTGCTCTTGTGTGCCTTCGCGCAGGAAGGTGTTGAATCCACCCGGCAACTGGTACAGCACGTAGGTTGGTGCCCCCAAACGACCCAATTCCATCCACACGGCGGCGAGGGTGACAAAACCTGCGTCCAGCCCGCCGTGCTCTTCCGGGATAAGCAGGCTGTCGATACCCATATCTGCCAGTGCTTTGACAAAACGTTCCGGGTAGACGCTGTCACGGTCGCACTCGGCAAAATAGGCCTCCCAGTTTTCGCTGGCCATCAGTTCGCGGATACCGGCGACAAACAGTTCCTGCTCATCATTTAAATTAAAATCCATCTTTCAACCTCTTGATATTTTGTGGGTTAATTAATCTTTCCAGTTCTGTTTCGCGTCTTTAATAAAGGAGAGCGTCACCATAATGTTGACGAAGAACAGCGGGCATCCTCCGGCAATAATGGCGGTTTGAATCGGTTTCAGGCCGCCGAGCGCCAGCAGAACAATACCGATAATGCCAACCAGAATTGACCAGCCGATACGCACCAGCAGCGGTGGCTCTTCGCCATCGCGTACTTCGCGGCAAGTGGACATCGCCAGGGTATAAGAGCAGGCGTTAACCAGGGTAACGGTGGCGATAAAGCAGAGGATGAAGAAGCCCCACATGGTGGCGGTGCTGAGCGGTAGAGCAGCCCAGGTTTCGATGATGGCGCGCGCGACACCGTACTGTTCGATCAGATGCGGAATGTTGATGATGTTTTTATCCATCAACAGCAGAGTGTTACTACCGAGTACAGTCCACAGGATCCAGGTGGATGCGGTCAGACCCAGTACCATGCCGAAGCACAGTTCACGCACGGTACGACCACGGGAGATGCGGGCGAGGAAGATACTCATCTGGATAGCGTAAATTACCCACCATGCCCAGTAGAACACGGTCCAGCCCTGCGGGAAGCCGCCTTTGGCGATGGGATCGGTATAGAACAACATACGCGGCAGATACATCAGCAACATTCCCACCGAATCGGTGAAGTAGTTCATGATGAAGCTGGCACCGCTGACGATGAACACCCAACCCAGCATCAGGAAGCTCAGGTAACTACGCACGTCACTGGCGATACGTACCCCTTTTTGCAGACCACAGGCGACGCAAATGGCGTTGAGGATAATCCAGCAGGTAATGATGATAGCGTCCAGTTGCAGGGTATGCGGAATACCAAACAACCACTGCATACACTCGGTCACCAGCGGCGTAGCAAGGCCCAGGCTGGTGCCCATGGCGAAGATCAAGGCGACGAGATAGAAGTTGTCGACGATAGTGCCGAACAGCCCTTTGGCGTGTTTTTCACCTACCAGCGGCACCAGGGTGGAGCTGGGGCGAATCACTTCCATTTTGCGGACAAAGAAGAAGTAAGCGAAGGCGACGGAGAGGAAGCTGTAAGTGGCCCACGGCAACGGTCCCCAGTGGAACAAGCTGTAAGCCAGCCCCAGCTCTTTCGCACCCGTCGAGTTCGGTTCTAAGCCAAACGGCGGGGTAGAGATGTAGTAGTAGATCTCAATCGATCCCCAGAACAGTACGGCAGCAGACGTGCAGGAGGCGAACATCATAAAGATCCAACTGGCGGTACTAAATTCTGGTGGTTCGTTACCTAAACGCTTTTTGGCATACGGGCCAAACACCAGCCAGAACCAACCGAAAAGCATCACCACCATATACCATTCAAATGCCCATCCCCATACATTGGTGACGTAACTGAATACAGCATTAATAACGACATTCGCCGCATCCAGATCTCTGACTGTAAGCCAACAAAGTATGCCGACGACTATTAACGGCGGAAAGAAAACCTTCGGTTCTATTCCCGTTTTTCTCTTTTCATTCTTCATGAGTTAATTCCACTGTGAAAACGAATATTTATTTTGCGTTCCCGTTTGTTTTATTTTTGTTAACATTTAATATGATTATTATTAACCTCGTGGACGCGTTAATGGCTAACTCATAATGGGTATTCAACAAGCTGCATTCTGTGATTGTTATCACATTTTTGTTTCGGGTAAATAGAGGGCATTTTTGTGTTAATTTTGATTATTAATCAGTTTGTTATGTTCTGATATGAGTAAAAAAATAGCATCTGACTTTCAATATTGGTGATCCATAAAACAATATTGAAAATTTCTTTTTGCTACGCCGTGTTTTCAATATTGGTGAGGAACTTAACAATATTGAAAGTTGGATTTATCTGCGTGTGACATTTTCAATATTGGTGATTAAAGTTTTATTTCCAAATTAAAGGGCGTGATATCTGTAATTAACACCACCGATATGAACGACGTTTCCTTCATGATTTCTGGAGATGCAATGAAGATTATTACTTGCTATAAGTGCGTGCCTGATGAACAGGATATTGCGGTCAATAATGCTGATGGTTCGTTAGACTTCAGTAAAGCCGATGCCAAAATAAGCCAATACGATCTCAACGCTATTGAAGCGGCTTGTCAGTTAAAACAGCAGGCGGCAGAAGCGCAGGTGACGGCCTTAAGTGTGGGCGGTAAAGCCCTGACCAACGCCAAAGGGCGTAAAGATGTGCTATCACGCGGTCCGGATGAACTGATTGTGGTGATTGATGACCAGTTCGAGCAGGCACTGCCGCAACAAACGGCGACTGCACTGGCTGCAGCCGCCCAGAAAGCAGGGTTTGATCTGATCCTCTGCGGCGATGGTTCTTCCGACCTTTATGCCCAGCAGGTTGGTCTGCTGGTGGGCGAAATCCTCAATATTCCGGCAGTTAACGGCGTCAGCAAAATTATCTCCCTGACGGCAGATACCCTGACCGTTGAGCGCGAACTGGAAGATGAAACAGAAACGTTAAGCATTCCGCTGCCTGCGGTTGTTGCTGTTTCCACTGATATCAACTCCCCACAAATTCCTTCGATGAAAGCCATTCTCGGCGCGGCGAAAAAGCCAGTCCAGGTATGGTCGGCGGCGGATATTGGCTTTAACGCCGTGGAAGCCTGGTCTGAACAACAGGTTGCCGCACCGAAACAGCGCGAGCGTCAGCGCATCGTGATTGAAGGTGACGGCGAAGAACAGATCGCCGCATTTGCTGAAAATCTTCGCAAAGTCATTTAATTACAGGGGATGCTATGAACACGTTTTCTCAAGTCTGGGTATTCAGCGATACCCCTTCTCGTCTGCCGGAACTGATGAACGGTGCGCAGGCTTTAGCTAATCAAATCAACACCTTTGTCCTCAATGATGCCGACGGCGCACTGGCAATCCAGCTTGGTGCTAATCATGTCTGGACATTAAGCGGCAAACCGGACGATCGGATGATCGAAGATTACGCCGGTGTCATGGCTGACACTATTCGCCAGCACGGCGCAGACGGTCTGGTGCTGTTGCCGAATACCCGTCGCGGCAAATTACTGGCGGCAAAACTGGGTTACCGCCTTAAAGCGGCGGTTTCGAACGATGCCAGCGCCGTTAGCGTGCAGGACGGTAAAGCGACAGTGAAACACATGGTTTACGGCGGTCTGGCGATTGGCGAAGAACGCATTGCCACGCCGTATGCGGTACTGACCATCAGCAGCGGCACGTTTGATGCGGCTCAGCCAGACGCGTCACGTACTGGCGAAACACACACCGTGGCGTGGCAGGCTCCGGCGGTGGCGATTACCCGCACGGCAACGCAGGCGCGCCAGAGCAACAGCGTCGATCTGGATAAAGCCCGTCTGGTGGTCAGCGTCGGTCGCGGCATTGGCAGCAAAGAGAACATTGCGCTGGCAGAACAGCTTTGCAAGGCGATAGGTGCGGAGCTGGCCTGTTCTCGTCCGGTGGCAGAAAACGAAAAATGGATGGAGCACGAACGCTATGTCGGTATCTCCAACCTGATGCTGAAACCTGAACTGTACCTGGCGGTGGGGATCTCCGGGCAGATCCAGCACATGGTTGGCGCTAACGCATCGCAAACCATTTTCGCCATCAACAAAGATAAAAATGCGCCGATCTTCCAGTACGCGGATTACGGCATTGTTGGCGACGCCGTGAAGATCCTTCCGGCGCTGACCGCAGCTTTAGCACGTTGATCCACTCTGGCAGGGCTGCATTTTGGCCCTGCCGCTGACAGGGAGCTCTTATGTCCGAAGATATCTTTGACGCCATCATCGTCGGTGCAGGGCTTGCCGGTTCGGTTGCCGCACTGGTGCTCGCCCGCGAAGGTGCGCAAGTGTTAGTTATCGAGCGTGGCAATTCCGCAGGTGCCAAGAACGTCACCGGCGGGCGTCTCTATGCCCACAGTCTGGAACACATTATTCCTGGTTTCGCCGAATCCGCCCCCGTAGAACGCCTGATCACCCATGAAAAACTCGCGTTTATGACGGAAAAGTCAGCGATGACTATGGACTACTGCAACGGTGACGAAGCCTCACCATCACAGCGTTCTTACTCCGTTTTGCGCAGTAAATTTGATGCCTGGCTGATGGAGCAGGCCGAAGAAGCGGGTGCGCAGTTAATTACCGGGATTCGTGTCGATAACCTCGTACAGCGCGATGGCAAAGTCGTCGGTGTAGAAGCCGATGGCGATGTGATTGAAGCGAAAACGGTGATCCTTGCTGACGGGGTGAATTCCATCCTTGCCGAAAAGCTGGGGATGGCAAAACGCGTCAAACCGACGGATGTGGCGGTTGGCGTGAAGGAACTGATCGAGTTACCGAAGTCGGTTATCGAAGACCGTTTTCAGTTGCAGGGTAATCAGGGCGCGGCTTGCCTGTTTGCGGGATCACCCACCGATGGCCTGATGGGCGGCGGCTTCCTTTATACCAATGAAAATACCCTGTCGCTGGGGCTGGTTTGCGGTCTGCATCATCTACATGACGCAAAAAAATCGGTGCCGCAAATGCTGGAAGATTTCAAACAGCATCCGGCCGTTACACCGCTGATCGCGGGTGGCAAGCTGGTGGAATATTCCGCTCACGTAGTGCCGGAAGCAGGCATCAACATGTTGCCGGAGCTGGTCGGTGACGGCGTGTTGATTGCCGGTGATGCTGCCGGAATGTGTATGAACCTCGGTTTTACTATTCGCGGTATGGATCTGGCGATTGCCGCCGGGGAAGCTGCTGCAAAAACCGTGCTTTCAGCGATGAAAAGCGACGATTTCAGTAAGCAAAAACTAGCGGAATATCGTCAGTATCTGGAGAGTGGCCCACTGCGCGATATGCGCATGTACCAGAAACTACCGGCGTTCCTTGATAACCCACGCATGTTTAGCGGCTACCCGGAACTGGCGGTGGGCGTGGCGCGTGACCTGTTCACCATTGACGGCAGCGCGCCGGAACTGATGCGCAAGAAAATCCTCCGCCACGGCAAGAAAGTGGGCTTCATCAATCTGATCAAGGATGGCATGAAAGGAGTGACCGTTTTATGACTTCTCCCGTCAATGTGGACGTCAAACTGGGCGTCAATAAATTCAATGTCGATGAAGAGCATCCGCACATTGTTGTAAAGGCCGATGCGGATAAACAGGCGCTGGAGCTGCTGGTAAAAGCGTGCCCCGCAGGTCTGTATAAGAAGCAGGATGATGGCAGTGTGCGCTTCGATTACGCCGGATGTCTGGAGTGCGGCACCTGTCGCATTCTTGGGCTGGGGTCGGCGCTGGAACAGTGGGAATACCCGCGCGGCACCTTTGGTGTGGAGTTTCGTTACGGCTGATGTTGGTTTGATACGTAACGCCGTACTGACTCTCATTGTAAAAAAACAGGAATAACCCATGCAACCGTCCAGAAACTTTGACGATCTCAAATTCTCCTCAATTCACCGCCGCATTTTGCTGTGGGGAAGCGGTGGCCCGTTTCTGGATGGTTATGTACTGGTAATGATTGGCGTGGCGCTGGAGCAACTGACTCCTGCGCTGAAGCTGGACGCAGACTGGATTGGCTTGCTGGGGGCGGGAACGCTCGCCGGGCTGTTCGTTGGCACATCGCTGTTTGGCTATATCTCCGATAAAGTCGGACGGCGCAAAATGTTTCTCATTGATATCATCGCCATCGGCGTGATATCGGTGGCGACGATGTTTGTCTCATCCCCCGTCGAACTGTTAGTGATGCGGGTACTCATCGGCATTGTCATCGGTGCGGATTATCCCATCGCGACTTCGATGATCACTGAGTTCTCCAGTACCCGTCAGCGGGCGTTTTCCATCAGCTTTATCGCCGCGATGTGGTATGTCGGCGCAACCTGTGCCGATCTGGTCGGCTACTGGCTTTATGATGTGGAAGGCGGCTGGCGCTGGATGCTGGGTAGCGCAGCGATCCCCTGTTTGTTGATTTTGATTGGTCGATTCGAACTGCCTGAATCTCCCCGCTGGTTGTTACGCAAAGGGCGAGTAAAAGAGTGCGAAGAGATGATGATCAAACTGTTTGGCGAACCGGTGGCTTTCGACGAAGAGCAGCCGCAGCAAACCCGTTTTCGCGATCTGTTTAATCGCCGCCATTTTCCTTTTGTTCTGTTTGTTGCCGCCATCTGGACCTGCCAGGTGATCCCGATGTTCGCTATTTACACCTTTGGCCCGCAAATCGTTGGTCTGCTGGGATTGGGCGTTGGCAAAAATGCGGCACTGGGGAACGTGGTGATTAGCCTGTTCTTTATGCTCGGCTGTATTCCGCCGATGCTGTGGCTAAACACTGCCGGACGGCGTCCGTTGTTGATTGGCAGCTTTGCCATGATGACGCTGGCGTTGGCGGTTTTGGGGCTGATCCCGGATATGGGGATCTGGCTGGTAGTGATGGCATTTGCGGTGTATGCCTTTTTCTCTGGTGGGCCGGGTAATTTGCAGTGGCTCTATCCTAATGAACTCTTCCCGACGGATATCCGCGCCTCTGCTGTGGGCGTTATTATGTCCTTAAGCCGTATTGGCACCATTGTTTCAACCTGGGCGCTGCCGATCTTTATCAATAATTACGGCATCAGTAACACGATGCTGATGGGAGCAGGTATCTCGCTGTTTGGTTTGTTGATTTCCATTGCGTTTGCGCCAGAGACACGGGGGATGTCGCTGGCCCAGACCAGCAATATGACGATTCGCAGGCAACGAATGGGGTAATTTATTCAGATTTCTGCCTTTTTTGAATCAATATTATTGACTATTAGCTGCGTGAATATGTGACTACACTTTGTGGGAAAACAAAGGCGTAAACACGCGAGTTAACTATGATCCTCATAATTTATGCGCATCCGTATCCGCATCATTCTCATGCGAATAAACGGATGCTTGAACACGCAAGGACGCTGGAAGGCGTCGAAGTTCGCTCTCTTTATCAACTCTATCCTGACTTCAATATCGATATTGCTGCCGAGCAGGAGGCGTTGTCTCGCGCCGACCTGATCGTCTGGCAGCACCCGATGCAGTGGTACAGCATTCCACCGCTCCTCAAACTTTGGATCGATAAAGTTTTCTCGCACGGCTGGGCTTACGGTCACGGCGGCACGGCACTGCATGGTAAACATTTGCTGTGGGCGGTGACGACCGGCGGCGGGGAAAGTCATTTTGAGATTGGCGCGCATCCGGGCTTTGATGTGCTGTCGCAGCCGCTACAGGCGACGGCAATCTACTGCGGGCTGAACTGGCTGCCACCGTTTGCCATGCACTGCACCTTTATTTGTGACGACGAAACCCTCGAAGGGCAGGCGCGTCACTATAAGCAACGTCTGCTGGAATGGCAGGAGGCACATCATGGATAGCCATACGCTGATTCAGGCGCTGATCTACCTCGGTTCGGCGGCGCTGATTGTACCCATTGCGGTGCGCCTAGGGCTTGGCTCGGTTCTTGGCTACCTGATCGCGGGCTGCATTATTGGCCCGTGGGGGCTGCGACTGGTGACCGATGCCGAATCTATCCTCCACTTTGCCGAGATTGGCGTGGTGCTGATGCTGTTTATCATCGGCCTCGAACTTGATCCACAAAGGCTGTGGAAGTTGCGTGCGGCAGTGTTTGGTGGTGGTGCATTACAGATGGTGATTTGCGGCGGCCTGCTGGGGCTGTTCTGCATGTTCCTTGGGCTGCGCTGGCAGGTAGCGGAACTGATCGGCATGACACTGGCGCTCTCATCAACGGCAATTGCCATGCAGGCGATGAATGAACGCAACCTGATGGTGACACAAATGGGCCGTAGCGCCTTTGCGGTGCTGCTGTTCCAGGATATCGCCGCGATCCCGCTGGTAGCGATGATCCCGCTACTGGCGGCGAGCAGTGCCTCGACGACGATGGGCGCATTTGCTCTCTCGGCGTTAAAAGTGGCGGGTGCACTGGTGCTGGTGGTACTGCTGGGGCGCTATGTCACGCGTCCGGCGCTGCGTTTTGTTGCCCGCTCTGGCTTGCGGGAAGTGTTTAGTGCCGTGGCGTTATTCCTCGTGTTTGGCTTTGGTTTGCTGCTGGAAGAGGTCGGCTTGTCGATGGCGATGGGCGCGTTTCTGGCGGGCGTACTGCTGGCAAGCTCGGAATACCGCCATGCGTTGGAAAGCGATATCGAGCCATTTAAAGGTTTGCTGTTGGGGCTGTTTTTCATCGGTGTTGGCATGTCGATAGACTTTGGCACGCTGCTTGAAAACCCATTGCGTATTGTCATTTTGCTGCTTGGTTTCCTGATCATCAAAATCGCTATGCTGTGGCTGATTGCCCGACCGTTGCAGGTGCCGAATAAACAGCGTCGCTGGTTTGCGGTGCTGTTAGGGCAGGGCAGTGAGTTTGCCTTTGTGGTATTTGGCGCGGCGCAAATGGCGAATGTGCTGGAGCCGGAGTGGGCGAAGTCGCTGACCCTGGCGGTGGCGCTGTCGATGGCGGCAACGCCGATTCTGCTGGTGATCCTCAATCGCCTTGAGAAATCTTCTACCGAACAAGCGCGTGAAGCCGATGAGATTGATGAAGAACAACCGCGGGTGATCATTGCTGGATTCGGTCGTTATGGACAGATTACCGGACGTTTACTGCTCTCCAGCGGGGTGAAAATGGTGGTGCTCGATCATGATCCTGACCATATCGAAACCTTGCGCAAATTTGGCATGAAAGTGTTTTACGGCGATGCCACGCGGATGGATTTACTGGAATCTGCCGGAGCGGCGAAAGCAGAAGTGCTGATTAACGCCATTGACGATCCACAAACCAACCTGCAACTGACGGAGATGGTGAAAGAACATTTCCCGCATCTGCAGATTATTGCCCGCGCCCGTGATGTCGATCACTACATTCGTTTGCGTCAGGCAGGCGTTGAAAAACCAGAGCGTGAAACCTTTGAAGGGGCACTGAAAACCGGGCGTCTGGCGCTGGAAAGTCTGGGGCTGGGGCCGTATGAAGCGCGGGAGCGTGCAGATGTATTCCGCCGTTTTAATATTCAGATGGTGGAAGAGATGGCAATGGTTGAGAACGACACCAAAGCCCGTGCGGCGGTCTATAAACGCACCAGCGCGATGTTAAGTGAGATCATTACCGAAGACCGTGAACATCTGTCATTAATTCAACGACATGGCTGGCAGGGAACCGAAGAAGGGAAACATACCGGCAATATGGCGGATGAACCGGAAACGAAGCCCTCATCCTAATAAAGAGTGACGTAAATCACACTTTACAGCTAACTGTTTGTTTTTGTTTCATTGTAATGCGGCGAGTCCAGAGGGAGAGCGTGGACTCGCCAGCAGAATATAAAATTTTCCTCAACATCATCCTCGCACCAGTCGACGACGGTTTACGCTTTACGTATAGTGGCGACAATTTTTTTTATCGGGAAATCTCAATGATCAGTCTGATTGCGGCGTTAGCGGTAGATCGCGTTATCGGCATGGAAAACGCCATGCCGTGGAACCTGCCTGCCGATCTCGCCTGGTTTAAACGCAACACCTTAAATAAACCCGTGATTATGGGCCGCCATACCTGGGAATCCATCGGTCGTCCGCTGCCAGGACGCAAAAATATTATCCTCAGCAGTCAACCGGGTACGGATGATCGCGTAACGTGGGTGAAGTCGGTGGATGAAGCCATTGCGGCGTGTGGTGACGTACCAGAAATCATGGTGATTGGCGGTGGTCGCGTTTATGAGCAGTTTCTGCCAAAAGCGCAAAAACTGTATCTGACGCATATCGACGCAGAAGTGGAAGGCGACACCCATTTCCCGGATTACGAGCCGGATGACTGGGAATCGGTATTCAGCGAATTCCACGACGCTGATGCGCAGAACTCTCATAGCTATTGCTTTGAGATTCTGGAGCGGCGGTAATTCTTCTCAAGATAAAGTGTTTACATGGCATAAGGAGGCCGATGTGAATTACTTTTATCAACTTAAAATTACGCTTAAACATGTCGAACCGGCAGTCTGGCGCCGGTTTGTTGTTCCCGCCAATCTGACGCTTGATCGATTACACGATGTTGTGCAGATCGTCATGGGGTGGGATGACAGTCATTTGCACAATTTTAAATTCAAAAAGCAAATTTATACGGAATTCCCCGAAGCGGTAAATGAGACGGATGAAGCTGAAATTCGGCTAAACGAACTGCTTAAGAGTAAAAGGAATAAATTAACCTACACCTATGATTTTGGTGATTGCTGGGAGCATGAAATCGTCCTTGAAGATAAAAGCCACTTTGGGGATGAAATGCAGACTCCTTTTGAGTGCGTTGAAGGCTCGATGATGTGTCCTCCTGAAGATATCGGTGGACCTGAAAGCTACATGCATTTTTTGAAGGTTATTTTTGATCCGCAGAATAATGAAGAAGAGTATGAAGCGTATCTTGAGATACTGGGCCTGGAAGAAAAGAGTAATAGTGATATTAAGGAATTCATTTTCAGCTATGACCGTGATGTTGTGAATGCAGCCCTGCAATTATATGCGCGCTGGTCGCGAGAGCGTGCGCTAGCCTTCGATGACGATTATTGAGCCATAAAATGTAGCGCGGAGTTGTTTTGCCGCGCTCCTTTGTTGAATTTTGCGATGCCAGCGCGCACCGAACTTTGATTAAAGGAGCATTAGATTTTATGCTCGACGGGATTTAAGACGCGACCGCCTCTCCCTCACCCAAATCCTTATGCCGGTTCGACGGCTGGACAAAATACTGTTTATCTTCCCAGCGCAGGCAGGTTAATGAACCGCCCCAGCAACAGCCGGTATCCAGCGCGTAAATACCTTCCGGCGTACCTTTGCCCTCCAGCGATGCCCAGTGACCAAAGGCGATGCTGTACTCTTCAGCGACGGGGCCAGGAATCGCAAACCACGGTTTCAGTGGGGCAGG
This sequence comes from Escherichia coli, assembly GCF_036503815.1. Classification (GTDB taxonomy): domain Bacteria; phylum Pseudomonadota; class Gammaproteobacteria; order Enterobacterales; family Enterobacteriaceae; genus Escherichia; species Escherichia coli_F. Next base: position 4,108,883 of record NZ_AP027764.1, on the reverse strand, counting down.
GGCTTCTTCCGGCGATTCTTTGCTGTACATATCCAGTTGACCGTTCGGGAAGCAAAAGCGCATACGGGTAAAGGCGTTGGTGATAAACCGCAGTCTTCCCAGCCCCCGCAATTCCGGTGACCAGTTATTTGGCATATCGCCGTACATGGCATCAAGGAAGAAGGGGTAGGAGTCGCTCGACAGCACCGCTTCTACATCGCGCGCGCACTCTTTGGCAGTCTGCAGATCCCACTGCGGCGTGATCCCGGCGTGGGCCATCACCAACTTTTTCTCTTCGTCGATTTGCAGCAGAGGCTGGCGACGCAGCCAGTTAAGCAGCTCGTCGGCATCCGGCGCTTCCAGCAGCGGTGTCAGGCGATCTTTCGGTTTATTGCGGCTGATCCCGGCAAATACCGCCAGCAGATGCAGATCGTGATTGCCCAGCACCAGACGTACGCTGTCGCCTAAGGATTTCACATAGCGCAGAACATCCAGCGAACCAGGGCCGCGCGCGACCAGATCGCCTGTCAGCCAGAGGGTGTCTTTCCCAGGGGTAAATTCTACTTTATGCAGCAATGCGATCAGTTCATCGTAACAACCATGAACGTCGCCAATAAGGTATGTCGCCATATTCTTTTAATGAATGAGTGTGGGAACGGCGAGTCGGAATACGGGAATGTCGATGCTGAAGGGGACGCCATTTTCATCGATCATTTCGTAGTGACCCTGCATGGTGCCCAGCGGGGTTTCAATGATTGCACCGCTGGTGTACTGGTACTCTTCGCCAGGCGCGATAAGTGGCTGGACGCCAACCACTCCTTCGCCCTGGACTTCGGTTTCACGGCCATTGCCATTGGTGATCAGCCAGTAACGCCCCAACAACTGCACTGGCGCTCGCCCCAGATTGCGTATGGTTACGGTATAAGCAAAAACGTAACGTTCATTATCAGGTGAAGATTGTGCCTCAATGTAGACGCTTTGAACCTGAATACACACTCGGGGCGAATTGATCATCGTTAACTCTCCTGCAAAGGCGCGTTCTCCGCCAGATAGTTCGCCATCTGGCAATATTGCGCGACAGAGATATTTTCCGCTCGCATCGCCGGGTCGATCCCCATTCCCGTTAACACCTCGACGCTAAACAGGTTGCCGAGGCTGTTACGAATGGTTTTACGACGCTGGTTAAAGGCTTCGGTGGTGATGCGGCTCAACACGCGAACATCTTTGACCGGGTGAGGCATCGTTGCATGAGGAACCAGGCGCACGACGGCGGAATCCACTTTGGGTGGTGGTGTAAAGGCTGACGGCGGAACTTCCAGCACCGGGATCACGTTGCAATAGTATTGCGCCATGACGCTTAATCGACCATACGCCTTGCTGTTCGGTCCTGCAATCAGACGATTCACCACCTCTTTTTGCAACATAAAGTGCATGTCGGCAATGGCATCAGTATAGCTAAACAGATGGAACATCAACGGCGTGGAGATGTTATAAGGCAGGTTGCCGAAAACACGCAGCGGCTGGCCCATTTTCGTAGCCAGTTCGCCAAAGTTAAAGGTCATCGCATCCTGCTGATAAATAGTCAGTTTCGGGCCTAAGAATGGATGCGTTTGCAGACGTGCCGCCAGATCGCGGTCAAGTTCGATGACCGTCAGCTGGTCCAGTCGTTCGCCGACCGGTTCGGTCAATGCCGCCAGACCGGGGCCGATTTCGACCATTGCCTGGCCTTTCTGCGGGTTAATGGCAGAAACAATGCTGTCGATCACGAACTGATCGTTGAGAAAGTTTTGCCCGAAGCGTTTACGGGCTAAGTGGCCCTGGTGGACTCGATTATTCATTGGGTGTTAACAATCATTTTGATGGCGAGATTAAGCGCCGTAATAAAACTGCCGACATCTGCTTTGCCACGTCCCGCCAGTTCAAGTGCGGTGCCGTGGTCCACTGATGTGCGAATAAAGGGCAGGCCCAGCGTAATGTTCACACCGCGCCCGAAGCCCTGGTATTTTAGCACGGGAAGACCCTGATCGTGGTACATCGCCAGCACGGCGTCGGCGTTATCGAGATATTTCGGCTGAAACAGGGTATCGGCAGGCAGCGGCCCGTTAAGTTTCATCCCCTGCGCCCGCAGCTCGTCGAGCACCGGAATAATGGTGTCTATCTCTTCCGTACCCATATGACCGCCTTCGCCTGCGTGCGGATTCAGCCCGCAGACCAGAATGCGCGGTTCGGCAATACCAAATTTGGTCCGCAAATCGTGATGCAAAATAGCAATCACTTCGTGCAAAAGCGCAGGGGTGATAGCATCTGCGATATCGCGCAGCGGTAAATGCGTCGTTGCCAGCGCCACGCGAAGTTCTTCGGTCGCCAGCATCATCACCACTTTTTTTGCCTGTGAGCGCTCTTCGAAAAACTCGGTATGACCGGTAAATGGAATGCCAGCGTCGTTAATAACGCCTTTATGCACGGGGCCTGTGATCAGCGCAGCAAATTCACCGTGCAGACAGCCATCACACGCTCGCGCCAGCGTTTCCACCACATAATGCCCATTTTCAACCGCTAACTGCCCCGCAGTGACAGATTCACGTAGCGCGACAGGAAGTAGCGTTAATGTGCCCGCAGTTTGCGGTTGTGCAGGGGAGTTGGGGGAATAAGGGCGGAGGGTGAGCGGCAAACCGAGCATCGCTGCCCGGTCGGTAAGGAGAGTGGCATCGGCACAAACAACCAGTTCGACCGGCCACTCACGCTGTGCAAGCTGGACAACTAAGTCCGGGCCAATCCCGGCGGGTTCGCCGGGAGTGATCACAACACGTTGGGTTTTAACCATTAGTTGCTCAGGATTTTAACGTAGGCGCTGGCACGTTGTTCCTGCATCCAGCTTGCTGCTTCTTCCGAGAACTTACGGTTCATCAGCATGCGGTATGCACGATCTTTCTGCGCAGCGTCGGTTTTATCGACATTACGGGTATCCAGCAGTTCGATTAAATGCCAGCCGAATGAAGAGTGAACCGGTGCACTCATTTGACCTTTGTTCAGGCGGGTCAGCGCATCACGGAAGGCTGGATCGAAAATATCTGGTGTAGCCCAGCCGAGATCGCCGCCCTGGTTAGCAGAGCCTGGATCCTGAGAAAACTCTTTCGCTGCAGCGGCAAAAGTCGTTTTACCACTCTTGATATCGGCAGCAATCTGTTCCAGTTTCACGCGGGCCTGTTCGTCAGTCATGATCGGCGACGGTTTCAGCAGAATATGGCGAGCATGAACTTCGGTCACCGAGATATTTTTGCTTTCGCCGCGCAGGTCGTTAACTTTCAGAATATGGAAGCCAACGCCGGAACGAATCGGGCCAACAATGTCGCCTTTCTTCGCGGTGCTTAATGCCTGGGCGAAGATCCCCGGCAGCTCCTGAATGCGACCCCAGCCCATCTGGCCGCCGTTCAGCGCCTGTTGGTCGGCAGAGTGAGCAATCGCCAGTTTACCGAAATCAGCGCCGTTACGCGCCTGATCGACAATAGCGCGCGCTTGGCTTTCCGCTTCGTTTACCTGATCAGAGGTCGGGTTTTCTGGCAGCGGAATCAGGATATGGCTCAGGTTCAGCTCAGTGCTGGCATCGTTTTGGTTACCCACCTGCTGCGCCAGAGATTCGACTTCCTGCGGCAGGATAGTGATGCGACGACGCACTTCGTTGTTACGCACTTCAGAGATAATCATCTCTTTGCGGATCTGGTTACGATAGGTGTTGTAGTTCAGACCGTCGTAAGCCAGACGGCTGCGCATCTGATCCAGCGTCATGTTGTTTTGCTTCGCGATGTTAGCAATCGCCTGATCGAGCTGCTCATCGGAGATTTTCACTCCCATTTTCTGCCCCATCTGCAGGATGATTTGATCCATGATCAAACGTTCCATGATTTGGTGGCGCAGCGTAGCATCATCAGGAAGTTGCTGCCTTGCCTGGGCAGCGTTCAGTTTTACCGACTGCATTAATCCATCAACGTCGCTTTCCAGCACGACGCCGTTATTGACGACGGCTGCGACTTTATCGACTACCTGGGGGGCAGCGAAACTGGTATTCGCGATCATGGCGATACCGAGAAGCAGCGTTTTCCAGTTCTTCATACTTTTTCCATTTCAATTAACCGCACTGCGGATTACGTGGTAAATCAACAAATCACAAAGTGTTTTGATACGGCAGAATGTTCGAACGCAGCATCTCTTGCGTACCCAGACCGTAGTTGGAGCTCAGGCCGCGAAGTTCGATGTTAAAGCCGATTGCGTTGTCATATACCGCATGTTGTTTATCGTTATCCCAACCGTTCAGCTTCCGCTCGTAACCGACGCGAATCGCATAGCAGCAGGAGCTATATTGCACACCTAACATAGAGTCGGCTTGCTTGTTCGCATTGGTGTCGTAGTAGTAGGCCCCGACAATTGACCAACGATCGGCAATTGGCCAGCTGGCGACGGCACCTACCTGCGAAATACCATTCTTATACTGCTCTGCCGTGGAATAGTACTTAGGCAGCGTAGCCTGAATATATTCCGGGCTGGCGTAACGGTAGTTCAACTGCACCAGACGGTCTTCATCCCGACGGTATTCAATGCTGGAGTTACTGGTGGCTACGTTATCCAGGCGCGTGTCGTACTGAATCCCGCCACGCAACCCCCAGCGCTCGGAGATACGCCAGTAGGTATCGCCTGCCCATACCAGTGAGCCCGTTTTGTCGTCATTCTCCCATGTTATGTTGTCATCGCCAGTGCGAGACTCCGTGAAATAGTAGATTTGACCAACGGAAATATTAAAACGTTCAACGGCAGCATCATCATATATGCGAGATGTGACACCGGTCGTCACCTGGTTAGCGGAGGCAATACGGTCAAGACCGCCATAAGTCCGGTCCCGGAACAGGCCTGAGTAGTCAGATTGCAGCAGAGACGAGTCGTAGTTATAGATGTCGCTCTGATCGCGATACGGCACGTACAAATACTGCGCGCGCGGTTCCAGCGTTTGGGTATAACCCGGTGCCAGCATTTCCATATCGCGTTCAAAGACCATTTTGCCGTCAACTTTGAATTGCGGCATTACGCGGTTAACGGATTCGTCCAGCTTGGTTGTGTTTCTGGAGTTATACCAGTCAAGGTTGGTTTGCTGATAATGGGTTGCCAGCAACTTCGCTTCGGTATTGATGCTGCCCCAGTTATTAGAGAGCGGCAAATTGATGGTCGGTTCCAGGTGAACACGGGTTGCTTCAGGCATGTCGTCTCTGGTGTTAACAAAGTGCACAGCCTGGCCGTAAATGCGCGTATCAAATGGACCAACATCATTCTGGTAGTAGTTAACGTCTAACTGCGGCTCTGCCGAGTAGCTACTGGTGTTCTGTTCGCTGAAGACCTGGAACTGCTTGGTTGAAACGGTGGCATTGAAGTTTTGTACCGCATAGCCAACGCTGAATTTTTGCGTTGCGTAGCCGTCAGTACTGGAACCGTACTTGTTATCGAAATCATTGAAGTAGCTAGGATCGCTGACCTTGGTGTAGTCGACGTTGAAACGCCACACCTGATCCATGACCCCGGAGTGGTTCCAGTAGAACAACCAACGACGTGAACTGTCATCGTTCGGGTGTTCATCTTCATAGACTTTATCGGAAGGCAGATAGTCCAGTTCCATCAAACCTGCGCCCGCCTGGGAGAGGTAGCGGAATTCGTTCTCCCACATGATGTTGCCACGACGATGCATATAATGCGGCGTGATGGTGGCATCCATATTTGGCGCAATGTTCCAGTAATATGGCAGGTAGAACTCAAAGTAGTTGGTGGTGGTGTACTTGGCGTTCGGGATCAAGAAACCAGAACGACGTTTGTCACCCACCGGCAACTGCAAATATGGGCTATAAAAGATCGGTACCGGACCCACCTTAAAGCGGGCGTTCCAGATTTCCGCAACTTGTTCTTCGCGGTCATGAATAATTTCGCTACCTACTACGCTCCAGGTGTCGGAACCCGGCAGACAGGAGGTAAAGCTACCGTTATCCAGAATGGTATAGCGGTTTTCACCACGTTGTTTCATCAGGTCCGCTTTACCGCGACCCTGGCGACCCACCATCTGGTAATCACCTTCCCAGACGTTGGTATCTTTGGTGTTCAGGTTCGCCCAGCCTTTCGGCCCTTTGAGGATGACCTGGTTATCGTCGTAATGGACATTACCGAGCGCATCAACGGTACGTACTGGCTCCGGCTGTCCTGGTGCCTCTTTTTGATGGAGCTGCACTTCGTCGGCCTGCAGACGGCTGTTACCCTGCATGATATCCACGCTGCCAGTAAACACGGCGTCATCCGGGTAGTCCCCTTTCGCGTGGTCAGCATTTATAGTCACGGGTAAGTCATTGGTATCGCCCTGTACCAGAGGACGATCATAGCTTGGCACGCCCAACATGCACTGTGAGGCGAGGTCGGCTGCCAGTCCCTGTTGACTATAAAGGGCGGTGGCAATCATGGTGGCCAGGAGAGTGGGGATACGTTTTTTCATACGTTGATTTTATTGTTCCATCATCGGTAACGTTGCGCGTGACAAACGGTCAGAGACTAACGTACTCGTCATCTCTACGCTAGTGTTAATCCTGTCCGAATAGCGTCAGTGGTGTTAGGCACGGCATTGAATGACAGGTATGATAATGCAAATTATAGGCGATGTCCCACAATTGACCGCAGCCGGAAAACGGTAAAAGCACCTTTATATTGTGGGAGATAGCCCTGATATCCGTGTGTCGATTTGGGGAATATATGCAGTATTGGGGAAAAATCATTGGCGTGGCCGTGGCCTTACTGATGGGCGGCGGCTTTTGGGGCGTAGTGTTAGGCCTGTTAATTGGCCATATGTTTGATAAAGCCCGTAGCCGTAAAATGGCGTGGTTCGCCAACCAGCGTGAGCGTCAGGCGCTGTTTTTTGCCACCACTTTTGAAGTGATGGGGCATTTAACCAAATCCAAAGGTCGCGTCACGGAGGCTGATATTCATATCGCCAGCCAGTTGATGGACCGAATGAACCTTCATGGCGCTTCCCGTACTGCGGCGCAAAATGCGTTCCGGGTTGGAAAATCAGACAATTACCCACTGCGCGAAAAGATGCGCCAGTTTCGCAGTGTCTGCTTTGGTCGTTTTGACTTAATTCGTATGTTTCTGGAGATCCAGATTCAGGCGGCGTTTGCTGATGGTTCGCTGCATCCGAATGAACGGGCGGTGCTGTATGTCATTGCTGAAGAATTAGGGATCTCCCGTGCCCAGTTTGACCAGTTTTTGCGCATGATGCAGGGCGGTGCACAGTTTGGCGGCGGTTATCAGCAGCAATCTGGCGGTGGTAACTGGCAGCAAGCGCAGCGTGGCCCGACGCTGGAAGATGCCTGTAATGTGCTGGGTGTGAAGCCGACGGATGATGCGACCACCATTAAACGTGCCTATCGTAAGCTGATGAGCGAGCACCATCCCGATAAGCTGGTAGCAAAAGGTTTGCCGCCTGAGATGATGGAGATGGCGAAGCAAAAAGCGCAGGAAATTCAGCAGGCCTATGAGCTGATAAAGCAGCAGAAAGGGTTTAAATAAGTTTCAAATTGTAGGCCGGATAAGACGCGGCCCGCGCCGCATCCGGCCTACCGAATCGCGCCAGCGAGACTATTAAAAATCCGCTGGCGCTTTAAACGTCATACTATTGCCATACGCCGGATGGGTAATCGTCAACATCTCTGCATGTAGCAACAAACGCGGTGCCATTGCTCTCGCTTCTGGTGATGCATAAAAACGATCGCCGAGAATCGGATGACCCAGCGCCAGCATATGCACACGCAACTGATGCGAACGCCCGGTAATCGGTTTTAACACCACTCTTGCCGTGTTATCCGCCGCATACTCCACCACTTCATATTCCGTCTGCGCAGGTTTACCTGTTTCGTAACAGACTTTCTGTTTCGGGCGGTTTGGCCAGTCGCAAATCAGCGGCAGATCTACCAGACCTTCCGCAGGGGATGGATGTCCCCAGACGCGGGCCACATACTGCTTTTTCGGCTCGCGCTCGCGGAACTGGCGTTTTAATTCCCGCTCCGCGGCTTTGGTCAGCGCCACTACAATCACGCCGCTGGTAGCCATATCCAGACGATGCACCGATTCCGCCTGCGGATAATCACGCTGAATGCGCGTCATCACGCTGTCTTTGTGCTCTTCCAGACGACCCGGCACAGACAACAAACCGCTCGGCTTGTTGACCACCATAATGTGGTCATCCTGATACAGGATAACCAGCCAGGGTTCCTGCGGCGGATTGTAGTTTTCCATCCCCATTTTCGGCTCCGTTACTGATGCGTCACAACGATCAAACGCAGGGCATCCAGACGCCAGCCTGCCTGATCCAGGCTTTCCATTACCTGCTGACGGTTGCTCTCAATGGCGGTCAGTTCATCGTCACGAATGTTCGGGTTCACTGCGCGCAGAGCTTCCAGACGAGACAGCTCGGCAGACAGTTTTTCGTCGGCTTCGTTACGTGCTGCATCAATCAATGCACGGGCAGATTTCTCGATCTGCGCTTCACCCAACTGAAGGATAGCGTGAACATCCTGCTGCACGGCATTAACCAGCTTGCTGCCAGTGTGGCGGTTAACCGCGTTAAGCTGACGGTTAAAGGTTTCAAACTCCACCTGCGCCGCCAGGTTGTTGCCATTTTTATCCAGCAGCATACGTACCGGCGTCGGCGGCAGGAAGCGGTTGAGCTGCAACTGCTTCGGAGCCTGGGCTTCAACGACATAAATCAGTTCCACCAACAGCGTACCTACCGGCAACGCTTTGTTTTTCAACAGTGAAATCGTGCTGCTACCGGTATCGCCAGAGAGGATCAGATCCAGGCCGTTGCGGATCAGTGGATGCTCCCAGGTAATAAACTGCGCATCTTCACGCGCCAGCGCCACTTCACGGTCGAAGGTGATGGTGATGCCATCTTCCGACAGGCCCGGGAAGTCCGGCACCAGCATATGATCGGACGGCGTCAGCACGATCATGTTGTCGCCGCGATCGTCCTGATTGATACCGATAATATCGAACAGGTTCATGGCGAAGGCGATCAGGTTGGTATCGTCATCCTGCTCTTCAATGCTTTCTGCCAGTGCCTGGGCTTTTTCGCCACCGTTGGAATGGATTTCCAGCAGGCGGTCACGACCCTGTTCCAGCTGTGCCTTCAACGCCTCGTGCTGCTCGCGGCAGTTTTTGATCAGATCGTCAAAGCCTTCGGTTTGATCCGGTGAGGCCAGGTAGTTAATCAGATCGTTATACACGCTATCGTAGATAGTGCGTCCGGTCGGGCAGGTGTGCTCGAATGCATCCAGACCTTCGTGATACCAGCGTACCAGTACCGACTGAGCGGTTTTTTCCAGATAAGGCACATGGATCTGAATATCGTGCGCCTGACCGATACGATCCAGTCGACCAATACGCTGCTCCAGCAGATCCGGGTTGAATGGCAGGTCAAACATCACCATGTGGCTGGCGAACTGGAAGTTACGTCCTTCAGAACCGATTTCCGAGCAAAGCAGTACCTGTGCGCCGGTGTCTTCTTCGGCAAACCATGCCGCAGCGCGGTCACGCTCAATAATCGACATGCCTTCGTGGAACACCGCAGCGCGGATACCTTCACGCTCGCGCAGTACCTGCTCCAGTTGCAGCGCGGTAGCGGCTTTAGCGCAGATCACCAGCACTTTCTGTGAGCGATGGCTGGTCAGGTAACCCATCAGCCACTCAACGCGCGGATCGAAGTTCCACCAGGTGGCGTTATCACCTTCAAATTCCTGATAAATACGCTCCGGGTAGAGCATATCGCGAGCGCGGTCTTCCGCACTTTTACGTGCGCCCATAATTCCGGAGACTTTAATGGCCGTCTGATACTGCGTCGGCAGCGGCAGTTTAATAGTGTGTAGCTCGCGTTTCGGGAAGCCTTTCACACCGTTACGCGTGTTACGGAACAGCACGCGGCTGGTGCCGTGGCGATCCATCAGCATGGAAACCAGTTCCTGACGGGCGCTCTGGGCATCTTCGCTGTCGCTGTTTGCCGCCTGCAGTAACGGCTCAATATCCTGCTCGCCGATCATCTCACCGAGCATGTTCAGTTCGTCATTGCTGAGTTTGTTACCTGCCAGCAGCATGGCAACGGCATCTGCTACTGGACGATAATTTTTCTGCTCTTCAACGAACTGCGCGAAATCGTGGAAACGGTTCGGGTCCAGCAGGCGCAGACGGGCGAAGTGGCTTTCCATCCCCAGCTGTTCCGGGGTCGCAGTCAGCAGCAGAACGCCGGGCACATGCTCTGCCAGTTGTTCAATGGCCTGATATTCACGGCTCGGCGCATCTTCGCTCCACACCAGGTGATGCGCTTCATCGACCACCAGCAGGTCCCATTCGGCTTCACAGAGATGTTCCAGACGCTGTTTGCTACGACGGGCAAAATCCAGCGAGCAAATGACCAGCTGTTCGGTGTCGAACGGGTTGTAGGCATCGTGCTGGGCTTCGGCGTAACGCTCGTCATCAAACAGGGCAAAACGCAGATTGAAGCGGCGCAGCATTTCTACCAGCCACTGATGCTGTAAGGTTTCCGGGACGATAATCAGTACACGTTCAGCAGCGCCAGAGAGCAGTTGCTGATGCAGGATCATCCCGGCTTCAATGGTTTTCCCTAAACCCACTTCGTCAGCCAGCAGGACGCGCGGCGCATGGCGGCGACCAACATCATGAGCGATGTTGAGCTGATGCGGGATCAGACTGGTACGCTGACCGCGCAGGCCGCTGTACGGCATACGGAACTGTTCGCTGGAATATTTACGTGCGCGATAACGCAGCGCAAAGCGGTCCATACGGTCAATCTGCCCGGCAAACAGACGGTCCTGCGGTTTGCTGAACACCAGTTTGCTATCAAGGAAAACTTCACGCAGGGCTACGCCGGACTCTTCAGTATCCAGGCGAGTACCGATATAGGTCAGCAAGCCATTTTCTTCTTTTACTTCTTCGACTTGCATCTGCCAGCCGTCATGGCTGGTAATGGTATCACCAGGGTTGAACATCACGCGGGTCACGGGGGAATCACTGCGTGCGTACAGACGGTTTTCACCAGTAGATGGGAAAAGTAAAGTGACAGTTCGCGCATCCACCGCGACAACGGTTCCAAGTCCCAATTCGCTTTCTGTATCGCTGATCCAGCGTTGACCAAGTGTAAAAGGCATATGTGTTCGGCTCTATATCTTTAATTGCAGGCAATAACCACCCGCTACCGTGCTTATGAGGTAGTGGTGTTATTCAGGTCCAGGAATGGAAAGGGCGCTATGGTACTGGATGGCAAAGCATTCGTCACGCATCAAAATGGTATCTGGCGAACTCTTTTTTTGCTCAAAATAGCCCAAGTTGCCCGGTCATAAGTGTAGCAAAATTATCCTCAATAAAAGGGAGTATTCCCTCCGCCACGGGTTGTAGCTGGCGGGTCAGATAGTGTTCGTAATCCAGCGGTGAACGTTGGTAGTCCAGCGGCTCCGGGCCGTTGGTGGTCCAGACGTACTTAATGGTGCCGCGGTTCTGATATTGCAAGGGGCGACCGCGCTTTTGGTTTTCTTCATCGGCAAGGCGAGCGGCGCGTACATGAGGCGGCACATTACGCTGATATTCGCTCAGCGGACGGCGAAGGCGTTTACGGTAAACCAGCCGTGCATCCAGTTCGCCTGCCATCAGTTTGTCGATGGTTTCGCGAACGTATTCCTGATATGGCTCGTTGCGGAAGATACGTAGATATAGCTCCTGCTGAAACTGCTGGGCCAGCGGTGTCCAGTCGGTGCGTACGGTTTCCAGCCCTTTAAACACCATCCGCTGTTTGTCGCCCTCCTGAATCAGTCCGGCGTAGCGCTTTTTGCTGCCCGTATCGGCCCCGCGAATGGTTGGCATCAGAAAACGGCAGAAATGGGTTTCATACTCCAGTTCTAATGCGCTGGTCAGCTGTTGTTTTTGCAGCGTTTCTGCCCACCAGGCGTTAACGTGCTGCACCAGTGCACGACCGATTTTCGCCGCTTCTTCTTCCGAATGTGCGCCTTTCAGCCAGACAAACGTTGAGTCGGTATCGCCGTAGATCACGTCGTAGCCCTGCGCTTCAATCAACGCTTTGGTTTGCCGCATGATCTGATGACCACGCATGGTGATCGACGACGCCAGGCGCGGATCGAAGAAGCGGCAGGCGGTAGTGCCAAGCACGCCATAAAAGGCATTCATAATGATCTTCAGCGCCTGCGACAGCGGTTTATTGCCCTGGCGTTTGGCTTCATCGCGCCCGTGCCAGATGTTAGTCACAATCTCCGGCAGGCAATGTTTCTCCCGCGAGAACCAGGCATCGAGAAAACCTTCGGTGCTGTGCTCTGGATCAGGTTGCGCCATGCCTTCCACCAGCCCGACGGGATCAATCAGATAGGTGCGGATGATCGAGGGGTACAGGCTTTTGTAGTCCAGCACCAGTACCGAATCATACAGACCAGGCCGCGAATCCATCACATAGCCGCCAGGGCTGGCGTGCGGCGGCACTTCACCGAGATTAGGCGCGACATAACCAGCACGATGCATTCGGGGAAAATAGAGATGACCAAACGCCGCCACCGATCCCCCGTGCCGATCCACCGGCAGGCCGTTCACCGTCGCCCGTTCGAGTAGAAACGGCATGATTTCAGTTTTGTGGAAGATCTGCGTCACCAGCTCGCAATCTTTCAGGTTATAAGTTGCCAGCGCAGGTTTATCTTCGGCGAAACGGCGGTCAATTTCGTCCATCCGATCCCACGGGTTATCGATAGATTTTCCTTCGCCTAATAACTCCTGAGCGACGGTTTCCAGCGAGAATGAAGAGAAATTCCAGAATGCAGATTTCAGCGCCTCAATACCGTCGATAATTAGCCGACCTTTGGCCTGGGCAAAAAAGACGCCGTTTTTAAAGCCGTGCTCGCGCCACTCCAGCTCACTGTTATCGCGCCCGAGACGCAGTGGAATACGGTAGCGCTCGGCATGTTTTTGCAGCATTCGCAGATCGAACTGCACCACGTTCCAGCCGATGATCACATCAGGATCGTGGTTAGCAAACCAGGCGTTGAGTTTTTCCAGTAGCTGCGGGCGACTGGCGACATATTCCAGTTCGAAATCAAGCGCGGAGGCATCGCCATTCTCCGGCCCCAGCATATAAACGATGCGCTGCCCGCAGCCTTCCAGACCGATGCAGTACAGTTCACCGTGGCGGGTGGTTTCAATATCAATAGAAACCCACTTGAGCGGCGGGCGGTAGTCGGGATGCGGTTTCAGACGGGCATTAACGATAGCGCCATTGCGCATATCACCCTCTACCCACACCGGGGAGGTGATAAACCGCTCCATCAGATAGCGTTCTGGCGGGCGCACATCGGCCTCGTAAACGGTAACGCCAGCTTCACGCAGGCGCTTTTCGTAATTCATCAACTGGCGATGGGCGCGACAGTAAAGGCCATACACCGGCTGGCGGTGAAAATCTTTTAACGCCAGCGGCGTCAAGCGAAAGCCTTGTTCACCCTGCAAAATATGCTGAGCGCGGGGAACCTGATCGGCGGGAATAAAGGCCACGGACTCTTGCGGTTCAAGCGTAACCTGCAACGGCCCGTTGTCCGTCGCTAACCAAAAGGAAACTTCGGTTCCTTGCGGGGTATCCCGCCAGTGTCGGGTTAAGATAAAACCTGCCTGCGCCACGCTGAAAATCCAATAAAAAACCAGGCTTGAGTATAGCCTGGTTTTGGTTGACTGGCTGTGGTTTTATACAGTCATTACTGCCCGTAATATGCCTTCGCACCATGCTTACGCAGATAGTGTTTATCCAGCAATGTTTGCTGCATATCCGGTAACTGCGGAGCAAGCTGGCGGCAGAAAATCCCCATATAAGCGACTTCTTCCAGCACGATGGCGTTATGCACTGCGTCTTCAGCGTTTTTACCCCATGCAAACGGGCCGTGAGAATGGACCAGAACGCCAGGCATTTGCGCTGCGTCGATACCCTGTTTTTCGAAGGTTTCAACGATGACGTTACCGGTTTCCCACTCATATTCGCCGTTGATTTCTGCATCTGTCATTTTGCGAGTGCAGGGAATGGTGCCGTAGAAATAGTCGGCGTGGGTGGTGCCGGTTGCCGGGATTGACTGGCCCGCCTGCGCCCAGATGGTGGCATGGCGGGAGTGCGTATGCACAATGCCGCCAATGGACGGGAATGCCTGATAGAGCAGCCGGTGAGTTGGCGTATCGGAGGAGGGCTTTTTCGTACCTTCAACCACTTCACCGGTTTCGATGCTGACCACGACCATATCGTCAGCGGTCATGACGTTGTAATCGACGCCGGAAGGTTTGATCACCAAGACGCCGCGCTCGCGATCAACGGCGCTGACATTGCCCCATGTGAGCGTGACCAGGTTGTGTTTTGGCAGCGCCAGGTTGGCTTCTAAGACCTGGCGTTTGAGATCTTCTAACATGTTGACTCCTTCGTGCCGGATGCGCTTTGCTTATCCGGCCTACAAAATCGGAACGTGTAGGCCAGATAAGACGCGTCAGCGTCGCATCAGGCGTTACATACCTGATGCAGCTACTTAGCGACGAAATCCGTAATACACTTCGTTCCAGCGCAGCGCGTCTTTAAACGCTGGCAGGCGGGTGTCGTTATCAATCACCGTGATTTCAATGTCGTGCATCTCGGCAAACTGGCGCATATCGTTGAGGTTCAACGCATGGCTGAAGACGGTGTGGTGCGCGCCACCAGCAAGGATCCACGCTTCGGAAGCGGTTGGTAGATCCGGCTGCGCTTTCCACAGCGCATTCGCCACCGGCAGTTTCGGCAGGGTGTGCGGCGTTTTCACCGTGTCGATGCAGTTAACCAGCAGACGGTAACGATCGCCGAGATCAATCAAGCTGGCGACAATCGCCGGACCAGTTTGGGTATTGAAGATCAGGCGGGCAGGATCGTCTTTACCGCCAATACCGAGGTGTTGAACGTCGAGGATCGGTTTCTCTTCTACGGCGATCGACGGACAGACTTCCAGCATATGGGAGCCGAGCACCAGGTCATTACCTTTTTCGAAGTGGTAAGTGTAGTCCTCCATAAAGGAGGTGCCGCCCTGCAGACCGGTTGACATCACCTTCATGATGCGAAGCAGGGCGGCAGTTTTCCAGTCGCCTTCGCCCGCAAAGCCGTAGCCCTGCTGCATCAGACGCTGCACGGCCAGGCCTGGAAGCTGCTTCAGACCGTGCAAATCTTCAAAGGTGGTGGTGAACGCATGGAAGCCACCTTGTTCCAGGAAACGCTTCATCCCCAGCTCAATACGCGCCGCTTCCAGCACGTTCTGTCGTTTTTCGCCGTGGATTTGTGTCGCAGGCGTCATGGTGTAGCAGCTTTCGTACTCATCGACCAGCGCGTTAACATCGCCATCGCTGATGGAGTTCACTACCTGCACCAGATCGCCAACCGCCCAGGTATTGACGGAGAAACCGAACTTGATCTGTGCGGCAACTTTATCGCCGTCAGTGACCGCCACTTCACGCATGTTATCGCCAAAGCGGCAAACTTTCAGATGACGGGTATCCTGTTTAGAGACCGCCTGACGCATCCAGGAGCCGATACGCTCATGTGCTTGTTTATCCTGCCAGTGACCGGTAACGACAGCATGTTGCTGACGCATACGCGCGCCAATGAAGCCGAACTCGCGACCGCCATGTGCAGTCTGGTTCAGGTTCATAAAGTCCATATCGATACTGTCCCACGGCAGCGCCGCGTTGAACTGGGTGTGGAATTGCAGCAACGGCTTATTGAGCATGGTCAGGCCGTTAATCCACATTTTGGCTGGAGAGAAGGTGTGCAGCCATACCACCAGACCGGCGCAACGATCGTCGTAATTCGCGTCGCGGCAAATAGCGGTGATTTCATCCGGCGTGGTGCCCAGCGGTTTCAGCACCAGTTTGCAGGGCAGTTTCGCTTCCGTATTCAGCGCATTAACGACGTGTTCGGCATGTTGGGTGACCTGACGTAGGGTTTCCGGGCCATACAGATGCTGGCTGCCAATTACAAACCACACTTCATAATTATCAAAAATCGTCATTGTCGTGTCCTTATAGAGTCGGAACGGCCTGGGCAGCCTGTGCCGGGGCGGAAGTTGGAAGATAGTGTTGTTCGGCGCTCATCGCCCATTGCTGATAGCGGCGATAAAGCTGTTCAAAGCGTTGTGCCTGTTCGCTGCGAGGTTGCAGGGTTTTCTCTACCGCACTGGCCATTTTTTGCTGTGCTGATGGGATATCTGCGTGCACTTTCGCGGCGACGGCAGCAAAAATCGCCGCACCGAGCGCACAGCACTGGTCAGAGGCAACAATTTGCAGCGGGCGATTCAGCACGTCGCAGCAGGCCTGCATAATGACCTGGTTTTTGCGCGCGATGCCGCCCAGTGCCATCACGTTATTGACGGCGATCCCCTGATCGGTGAAGCACTCCATAATTGCACGTGCGCCAAAGGCGGTGGCGGCAATTAAACCGCCGAACAGCAGCGGAGCATCGGTGGCGAGGTTCAGATCGGTAATCACGCCTTTCAGGCGTTGGTTCGCGTTTGGCGTGCGGCGGCCGTTAAACCAGTCGAGCACCACCGGCAGGTGATCCAGAGACGGATTTTTGGCCCATGCTTCGGTCAACGCCGGAAGCAGTTGTTTCTGGCTGGCGTTGATTTGCTCTTTCAGTTCCGGATGCTGGGCGGCAAGCTGTTCCAGCGGCCAGCTGAGTACGCGACCGAACCAGGCGTAGATATCACCAAACGCCGACTGACCTGCTTCCAGACCGATAAATCCAGGCACCACGCTGCCATCAACCTGACCGCAAATGCCTTTAACTGCCCGCTCGCCAACGCTCTGTTTGTCGGCAATCAGAATGTCGCAGGTGGAAGTACCGATAACTTTTACCAGAGCGTTAGGCTGTGCGCCTGCGCCAACTGCGCCCATATGGCAGTCAAACGCGCCGCCGGAAATCACCACGCTTTCAGGTAGGCCGAGACGCTGCGCCCATTCCGGGCATAAAGTGCCAACCGGAATATCGGCAGTCCAGGTGTCAGTGAACAGCGGGGAAGGCAAATGGCGATTGAGGATTGGGTCCAGTTCGTCAAAGAAACTGGCTGGCGGCAGGCCGCCCCAGCTTTCGTGCCATAGCGACTTATGCCCGGCGCTGCAACGTCCGCGACGAATATCCTGCGGGCGCGTGGTACCGGAAAGCAGAGCTGGCACCCAGTCGCACAGCTCAATCCACGATGCGGCAGATTGCGCCACGGCGCTGTCCTGGCGAGTCACATGCAGGATTTTTGCCCAGAACCATTCGCTGGAATAAATACCGCCAATATAGCGGGAGTAGTCAACGTTGCCCGGCGCGTGACACAAACGGGTGATCGCTTCCGCTTCTTCAACCGCGGTGTGGTCTTTCCACAATACGAACATCGCGTTCGGGTTTTCGGCAAACTCCGGGCGCAGCGCCAGGACGTTACCGTCGGCGTCAATCGGTGCGGGCGTCGAGCCGGTTGTGTCAACGCCAATCCCGACCACGGTTGCGCGCTGCTCGGCGCTAAGCTCTGCAAGCACGGTTTTCAGCGCCGCTTCCATTGACTCAATGTAGTCACGCGGATGATGACGGAACTGGTTATTTGGGGCATCACAAAATTGCCCTTTCTGCCAACGGGGATACCACTCTACGCTGGTGGCGATCTCTTCACCGGTGGCGCAGTCCACCGCCAAAGCTCGCACAGAATCACTGCCAAAATCGAGGCCAATTGCAATCGCCATCGTTTCACTCCATCCAAAAAAACGGGTATGGAGAAACAGTAGAGAGTTGCGAAAAAAAGCGTCAGGTAGGATCCGCTAATCTTATGGATAAAAATGCTATGGCATAGCAAAGTGTGACGCCGTGCAAATAATCAATGTGGACTTTTCTGCCGTGATTATAGACACTTTTGTTACGCGTTTTTGTCATGGCTTTGGTCCCGCTTTGTTACAGAATGCTTTTAATAAGCGGGGTTACCGGTTGGATTAGCGAGAAGAGCCAGTAAAAGACGCAGTGACGGCAATGTCTAATGCAATATGGACAATTGGTTTCTTCTCTGAATGGCGGGAGTATGAAAAGTATGGCTGAAGCGCAAAATGATCCCCTGCTGCCGGGATACTCGTTTAACGCCCATCTGGTGGCGGGTTTAACGCCGATTGAGGCCAACGGATATCTCGATTTTTTTATTGACCGACCACTGGGAATGAAGGGTTATATTCTCAATCTCACCATACGCGGCCAGGGGGTGGTGAAAAATCAGGGACGAGAATTTGTCTGCCGACCGGGTGATATTTTGCTGTTCCCGCCAGGAGAGATTCATCACTACGGTCGTCATCCGGAGGCTCGCGAATGGTATCACCAGTGGGTTTACTTTCGTCCGCGCGCCTACTGGCATGAATGGCTTAACTGGCCGTCAATATTTGCCAATACGGGTTTCTTTCGCCCGGATGAAGCGCACCAGCCGCATTTCAGCGACCTGTTTGGGCAAATCATTAACGCCGGGCAAGGGGAAGGGCGCTATTCGGAGCTGCTGGCGATAAATCTGCTTGAGCAATTGTTACTTCGGCGCATGGAAGCAATTAACGAGTCGCTCCATCCACCGATGGATAATCGGGTACGCGAGGCTTGTCAGTACATCAGCGATCACCTGGCAGACAGCAATTTTGATATTGCCAGCGTGGCGCAGCATGTCTGCCTGTCGCCGTCGCGTCTGTCACATCTGTTCCGCCAACAGTTAGGGATTAGTGTCTTAAGCTGGCGCGAGGACCAACGCATCAGCCAGGCGAAGCTGCTTTTGAGCACCACACGGATGCCTATCGCCACTGTCGGTCGCAATGTTGGCTTTGACGATCAACTCTATTTCTCGCGGGTATTTAAAAAATGCACCGGGGCCAGCCCCAGTGAGTTCCGTGCCGGTTGTGAAGAAAAAGTGAATGATGTAGCCGTCAAGTTGTCATAATTGGTAACGAATCAGATAATTGACGGCTTGACGGAGTAGCATAGGGTTTGCAGAATCCCTGCTTCGTCCATTTGACAGGCACATTATGCAAGCATTGCTGGAACACTTTATTACCCAATCCTCCGTGTATTCATTGATGGCGGTAGTGTTGGTGGCCTTTTTGGAGTCGCTGGCGCTGGTCGGTTTGATTCTGCCCGGTACGGTGCTGATGGCGGGGCTGGGAGCGCTGATTGGCAGCGGCGAGTTAAGTTTCTGGCACGCCTGGCTGGCAGGGATTGTTGGTTGTCTGATGGGCGACTGGATCTCCTTCTGGCTGGGCTGGCGTTTTAAAAAGCCGTTGCATCGCTGGTCGTTTCTGAAGAAGAACAAAGCATTACTCGATAAAACTGAACATGCGTTGCATCAACACAGCATGTTTACCATTCTGGTCGGTCGTTTTGTCGGCCCGACGCGTCCGCTGGTGCCAATGGTGGCGGGAATGTTGGATCTCCCGGTGGCGAAATTTATTACGCCAAATATTATCGGCTGCCTGTTATGGCCTCCGTTTTACTTCCTGCCGGGGATTCTGGCGGGTGCGGCGATCGATATTCCTGCCGGGATGCAGAGCGGTGAATTTAAGTGGTTGCTGCTGGCAACAGCGGTGTTTTTGTGGGTTGGCGGCTGGCTGTGTTGGCGGTTATGGCGCAGCGGCAAGGTAACCGATCGTTTAAGTCATTATTTGTCGCGCGGTCATTTGTTGTGGTTGACACCGTTGATTTCTGCCATCGGCGTGGTGGCGCTGGTGGTGTTAATTCGCCACCCGTTGATGCCGGTATATATCGATATTTTGCGGAAAGTGGTTGGGGTTTAGGGGATAGTCTGTGCGGGTTGCCTGATGCGACGCTTGCCGCGTCTTATCAGGCCTACAAAACGCACTGTCCGTAGGTCGGATAAGGCGTTCACGCCGCATCCGACAGTGCATACTAACCCGTAATCCCCAATAGTGCCGAAGCACTCGCCTTACCGCTCAACAACTCATCGGTTATACCCTGCCAGGCGATGCGCCCGTCGGCGACCACCACCGAGCGTGTGGCGATCCGGGCCGCATCTTCCACACTGTGCGACACCATCAATAGCGTCATTTTTTGCTGCTGGCAGCTCGTGCTCACCAGCGTCAGCATCTCCTGACGTAACGCTGGATCGAGCGCAGAGAACGGTTCATCGAGCAATAAAATCGGCTGTTCGCGTACCAGACAACGCGCTAACGCCACGCGTTGTCGCTGACCGCCGGAAAGCTCGCCCGGTAACCGCGCCATTAAATTATCAATCCCCATCTGACGGGCAATAGCGTGCATTTTCTCCTGCTGCGCCGCGTTCAGTTTCAAGCCCGGATTTAGCCCCAGCCCGATGTTCTGCGCGACCGTCAGGTGGCTGAACAGGTTGTTTTCCTGAAACAGCATCGACACCGGACGGCGTGACGGCGGCGTCGTGGTGTGATCAACGCCGTCGATAGTCAGCGAACCGCTGGCTGGCGTCAGAAAACCGGCGATCAAATTCAGCAGGGTACTTTTACCCGCGCCGCTTGGCCCGAGGATCGCCACCTGCTCGCCGCGTTCCACCGTTAAGCTAAAACGCATCGGCAAATGGTGATAAAGCCAGGTGATATCAGTCAGTTTTAACATTTCGCCCCGGTAGTTTTTCAATCACGGTAAACAGCAGAAAACAGAGCAGCAGCAGAATTAACGCGGTCACCGCGCCGTCCTGGCTGCGATAGGAGCCAATTTGCTGGTAGAGATAAAACGGCAGGGTACGGAAATCATCGTTACCGAACAACGCCACCACGCCAAAATCACCAATCGACAGCACACACGCAAAGGCCAGCGCCTGCGCCAGCGGACGTTTCAGGGCGCGCAGCTCCACCACTTTTAAGCGCGACCAGCCTTCAATGCCCAGCGACTGACAAAGCATGCTGTAGCGGGCAGTGATATCGCGCATCGGGTTTTCCAGCACTTTCAGCGCATAAGGGATGGCCATTAACGCATTGGTGAAAATCACAATGCCGTCAGCAGATTGTGGTAGGCCGATGGTGTTGTTGAGCAGTAAAAAGAAGCCCGTTGCCAGCACAATCCCCGGCATAGCGAGGATCAACATGCCGCTCATCTCCAGCGCCTGACCCGCCAGCATTTTTTGCCGTGCCCGCAGTTCGCGACTGCTCCATAGCAGCATCATGGTCAGCACCACGCACAATACGCCTGCCGCCAGCGCAATACGCAACGAGGTCCACAGCGCTTGCCACAGCACCGGTTGTGCCAGCACCTCTGGCAACTGGCGATTTACCCCATCGACAATCACCGCCAGTAACGGTGGCAGCAACAGCAGCAGCGCCAGCACAATTAACACCGTGTCGCAAATGCGGCTATGCAGACGGTCGTCCGGGTCGCGCCAGCCTTGCAGCAGCGTGGTGCCGGGCGCAATGGCCTTACTTAGTCGCTGACTCAACAGCACCAGCCCAAGGCAACAAACCATCTGGATCAGCGCCAGCATCGCCGCGCGGGCGGGATCGTAGTCGTAACTCAGCGCCTGATAGATTGCCAGCTCGATAGTGGTCGCCTGCGGACCGCCGCCCAGCGATAGCACGGTGGCGAAGCTGGCGAAACAGAGCATAAAGATAAGCGCGGCAACCGGCGGGATTTGACGCCGTAACCACGGCCATTCGACGAAGCGGAAAAAATGCCAGCCGCGCATCCCAAGCTGGGCGGCAAGCTGACGTTGTTCGCCGGGAATGTTTTCCAGTGCCTGGAGTAATAAGCGGCTCGCCATCGGCAGATTAAAAAATACGTGCGCCAGCAAAATACCTTGCAGGCCGTAGGGCGAAAAGGTCCACTCCAGACCGAGCGATTGGCAGAGTGATGCCAGCCAGCCCTGGCGACCATAGACGCTAAGAATGCCGAAAACAGCAACCAGCACCGGGAGGATCAAGGTCATTGCGCACAGACGCAACAGCGTCAGCCGACCCGGAAAGCGCCTGCGATAGAGCGCGCGGGCGAGGAATATCGCGGGTACGACAGAGAGCAGCGCCGAGAGAAACGCCTGCCAGAAGGAGAAGCGCACCACATGCCACAGGTAGCTGTCCTGCCAGATTGCCACCCAGTCACCCTGCGGCGCGTTCCACCACAGGGCGAGAAATGCCGCCAGTGCAACCGCCACCACAAGCGTAGCGGCGCTTACGCCTGGAATTAACCAGCCGGGAATTAACGGCTGACGGCGCGTTGCCATTCGCTAATCCATGCCTGACGTTGTGCCGCCACCTCGGCTGGCGTGAACTCCAGCGTGGTTGCCGGTTTGATCAATTTTTCAAAACCGGCAGGCAGCGTGACGTTTGCCACCGGATACATCCAGTTGCCGGTTGGGATCGCATTCTGAAAAGCCGGAGAAACCATAAACTGGAGGAATTTTTGCGCCAGCTCCGGCTGTTTGCTGGCAGCGGTGCGGGCGGCAACTTCTACTTGCAGATAATGACCTTCGCTAAAGTTCGCTGCGGCGTAGTTATCTTTCTTCTCTTCGAGAATGTGATAAGCCGGAGAAGTGGTGTAACTCAGTACCAGATCGCTTTCGCCTTTTAAAAACAGGCCGTAGGCTTCGCTCCAGCCTTTGGTGACCGTGACAGTTTTCTTCGCCAGCTTCTGCCAGGCTTGCGGGGCGTCATCGCCATAGACTTTTTGCATCCACAACAGCAGACCCAGCCCCGGCGTACTGGTACGCGGATCCTGATAAATCACCCGCCAGTTTTGATCGCTTTCAACCAATTCTTTCAGGCTTTGCGGCGGATTTTTCAGTTTGTTCTTGTCATAGACGAAGGAGAAATAGCCGTAATCAAACGGGACGAAAGTGTCATTATTCCAGCCGCCGGGAACGTTAACGGCATCCGCTGCCACACCGCTTTTAGCAAACAGCCCGGTTTTGCTGGCGGCATCTAACAGATTGTTATCCAGCCCCAGCACCACATCGGCTTTACTGTTTTTGCCTTCCATCCGCAGACGGTTGAGAAGCGAAACGCCATCTTCCAGCGCCACCAGTTTCAGTTCGCAATTACAGTCGGCTTCAAAGGCTTTTTTCACCACCGGACCTGGCCCCCAGTCGGCGGCGAAGGAATCGTAGGTATAAACAGTCAGAACGGGTTTAGCGAAAGCGGGTGCTGTACAGAGCAACAGCAGGGGAAGATATTTTTTTAACACTTTGCACCTCAAAGAAGAGTGGCAAAGGACTTGAGAAGGAGCCTCAAATCCCTTCGCCGGCGTTATCCGGATCAGGTTCGACGGGTATTTTCTCAGCGCACGCGTCTGCGTGGCACCCCGTTGAGAACGGCGTTAGTGTAGTGATTTTGTTATCAACCAGCAATCATGGATCCGGTGGCGCAAACCACGCGGATTTAAAATCGAACCAGCCGAGAGTGTTCATGCGCAGGCCGCGCATACTGCGTTGCCCCTGAATGATCAGCCAGTGGTGGATGAGCGGCACCATTGCTTTGCTGGCGACCAGTTGCTGGCACCAGTTCGCCAGATTCATTTCGCCATTGCGCCAGCGGGCGGCGTCGGCTTGCCAGTCGATCGGAATACAGTGTTGGAGCAGCGGCACCTCGCACAAGTGCGCGAACAGCGAAAAATCCAGCGGCAGCGTAAAGTTGGCGCTGTTAAGCCAGATATCGCTCTCGATCTCTCCTTCGTACCACTGATCGTAGCTGATCTCTTTGATTTCCAGTGTGACCTGATGACTTGTCAGAATCTGCTGCATGATCCCGGCAATCACTCGATGCTCAATATGATCCTGATAAAAAGTCAGGGTGAGGTTTTCCAGCCCGGCGGGTTTTTCGCAATGCGTCGGGCGGGCATGATGCCAGCGGGGGAGCAGTCCATAAGCCGGAAACCACAGTTGCTGGTATTGTTCCTCGGCGAAATAGACCAGATTAGTTGGAGAAAGCACATAACTTACCCAGTCCCTGACTTGCTGATTCGCCCCACGGTGGGTGCGGCTGTCGAACAGTAAATAGTAGCAACCTTCCTCCAGCCGACTTTCAATCTCTTTTTCCTCGCCCTGCGGCCCTTTTAGCATCAGACCGCCGGCTGGCTCGTCGGCAATTTCTGGCAGAACCCAGACATTTACTTCGTCGATTAATGCGCGATAACCGAAGAAGTCATCGAATGCCTGAATTTTCAGTTGATTGGTGCTGTTGCGGATCACCGCATACGGACCGGTGCCGATGGGATGGCTGGCAAAGTTACTGAGGGTTTCCCATTCTCGTGGCAGGATCATCGCCGGAACTTGCCCCAGCAGTAACGGTAACCAGCGGTCCGGTTGCGTGAGATGGATATCCAGCGTCCAGGGCGTCGGCGACACAATGTCCGCAATATGCGAATAGAGCGGCAGCGTATTGATTCGTTTTAAAGAGGCGATCACGTCGTCCATTTCCAGTTCACGACCATGATGAAAATGGACTCCTGGACGCAAAAAGAAGCGCCAGTGAAGCGGTGATATTTGCTGCCAGTGGTGGGCGATGTCTGCTTCCAGTTCCCCATTTTCCTCATTTATGCGCGTTAGCGAACTGAAGATTTGCCGGGCGATATGGGTTTCGGAACGGCGCAATGCACTGCCGGGCAGCAGATTGCGTAACGGACGATAGTAGAGAACGCGCAGGATGTGCCGCCCCTGGCGGAAGCTGCGTCCCAAATGAGAAACCAACATTTGCCGCACAGCCGCTTTGTCGCCAACCAGTTGCACCAGTTGATCGATACGATCCTGCTCCAGCAGGTCCTCTGCTCGCTGTTGCTGAAGCGCCAGCCCGGTGTAGAGGAATGTCAGACGAGAGCGTTTACCGCGCCCGACTTCCGCTTCCCACGTCAGCCAGCCGCGATCCTGCATGGTATTGAGCAGGGTGCGCATATGACGACGGGAGCAGCTCAATAACTCCGCTAGTTCGTTGAGCGTTGTGTCCTGCGATTTACCCTCGCAGCATTGCCACAGGCGGATGAACTGTTGTTGCAGACGAGCAGATGGCATAAAAGGGGAACTCCTGCGCAAAAGTCAGCAATTTTATTTTCCCTATATTAAGTCAATAATTCCTAACGATGAAGCAAGGAGGTGCCCCATGCGTCAGTTTTATCAGCACTATTTTACCGCGACAGCGACGTTGTGCTGGTTGCGTTGGTTAAGCGTCCCACAACGATTAACTATGCTTGAAGAACTGATGCAGTGGGAGGGGAGTCATTCTGACTACTGATTTGCGGACATCATGTGTGACTGAGTATTGGTGTTAATCGCCACGCCAGCAGTGATTATCTGCTGGCTTTTTTCTTTTTGGCGATTGAGTGCGGGACGGTGTACAAACTAACGCATAAACGCCGGTTGCTTCTCTTCATAAGACGCAATTGCGTCGTCGTGCTGCAGAGTCAGGCCGATGCTGTCCAGACCATTCATCATGCAGTGGCGGCGGAAGGCATCGATGGTAAAGCGATAAGTTTTCTCTCCCGCTTTCACCTCTTGCGCTTCCAGGTCCACATCAAAATGAATCCCCGGATTGGCTTTCACCAGCGCAAACAGTTCGTCCACTTCTGCATCGCTTAATTTCACCGGCAGCAGCTGGTTGTTAAAGCTGTTGCCGTAGAAGATGTCAGCAAAACTCGGTGCAATCACCACTTTAAAACCGTAATCGGTCAATGCCCACGGCGCATGCTCACGCGAGGAACCGCAGCCGAAGTTTTCTCGTGCCAGCAAAATGGAAGCGTCCTGATACTGCGGGAAGTTCAGCACGAAGTCCGGGTTTGGCTGTTGGCCTTTTTCATCCAGAAAACGCCAGTCATTAAACAGATGCGCGCCAAAACCAGTGCGCGTCACTTTCTGCAAAAACTGTTTCGGGATGATTGCATCGGTATCGACATTGGCGGCATCCAGCGGAACCACCAGGCCTGTGTGTTTGATAAATTTCTCTGCCATGGTGTGCTCCTTATTTAATGTTGCGAATGTCGGCGAAATGTCCGGTCACAGCAGCAGCGGCAGCCATTGCCGGGCTGACCAGATGCGTGCGTCCACCGCGCCCCTGGCGGCCTTCAAAGTTACGGTTGCTGGTGGAGGCACAACGTTCGCCCGGATTCAGGCGGTCGTTGTTCATCGCCAGACACATTGAGCAACCTGGCAAGCGCCATTCAAAACCGGCTTCGATAAAGATTTTGTCCAGACCTTCCGCTTCCGCCTGGGCTTTTACCGGACCAGAGCCGGGAACCACCAGTGCCTGCACGCCCGGCGCGACTTTCCGGCCTTTGGCGATTTCTGCCGCTGCGCGTAAATCTTCAATGCGCGAGTTGGTGCAGGAACCGATAAACACTTTGTCGATAGCCACTTCGGTCAGCGGAATACCCGGTTTCAGCCCCATATAGGCCAGCGCTTTTTCTGCCGACGCGCGTTCAACCGGATCGGCAAACGAAGCTGGATCGGGAATGTTATCGTTCACGGAGATCACCTGACCGGGGTTAGTTCCCCATGTTACCTGCGGGGCGATCTCTTCTGCTTGCAGAGTGACAACGGTATCGAAAGTTGCGCCTTCGTCGGTTTGCAGAGTTTTCCAGTAGGCAACGGCGTCGTCGAAATCTTTACCTTTCGGCGCATGCAGACGGCCTTTAACATAGTTAAAGGTGGTTTCGTCCGGCGCAACCAGACCGGCTTTTGCGCCCATTTCGATTGCCATGTTGCACAGGGTCATACGACCTTCCATGCTTAAATCACGGATTGCTTCGCCGCAAAACTCCACCACATGCCCGGTACCGCCAGCGCTGCCGGTTTTACCGATAATCGCCAGCACAATATCTTTCGCGGTAATGCCCGGCGCAGCTTTGCCCTGGACTTCAATTTTCATGGTTTTCGCGCGCCCCTGTTTCAGGGTCTGCGTTGCCAGTACGTGTTCGACCTCGGATGTACCGATACCAAAGGCCAGTGCACCAAACGCCCCGTGGGTGGCGGTATGTGAGTCGCCGCAGACAATGGTCATTCCTGGTAAGGTGACGCCCTGTTCCGGCCCCATTACGTGGACAATCCCCTGATACGGGTGATTCAGGTCATACAGCTCGACGCCAAACTCTTTGCAGTTTTTGATCAGCTCCTGCATCTGGATGCGCGCCATTTCACCGCAGGCATTAATGTCTTTAGTCTGAGTCGAGACGTTGTGATCCATGGTAGCGAAGGTTTTCCCCGGCTGGCGTACCGGGCGACCGTGGGCGCGCAGACCATCGAACGCCTGCGGTGAGGTCACTTCATGTACCAGATGACGGTCGATATATAACAGCGGGGTTTCGTTTTCGGCTTCGTACACTACGTGAGCGTCGAATAATTTTTCGTATAACGTCTTAGCCATGATTACACCCCTTCTGCCACATAGCGGGCAATGATATCGCCCATTTCATCGGTACTAACGGCGGCAGCGCCACGGGCTAAATCCCCGGTGCGAATGCCTTCTTCTAACGCGCGGTTAATGGCGCGTTCAATGGCGGAAGCCGCATCATCGGCATCCAGGCTGTAACGCAGCAGCAGCGCCAGCGACAGAATTTGTGCAATCGGGTTGGCGATGTTTTTGCCTGCGATATCGGGTGCCGAGCCGCCCGCCGGTTCATACAGACCAAAACCTTGCTCGTTCAGGCTGGCGGAAGGCAACATGCCCATCGAGCCTGTGATCATCGCGCATTCATCAGACAGAATGTCGCCAAACAGGTTGGAGCACAGCAGTACGTCAAACTGCGACGGATCTTTAATCAGCTGCATGGTAGCGTTGTCGATGTACATATGCGCCAGTTCGACATCCGGATACTCCGTGGCGATCTCGTTAACAATCTCCCGCCATAAAATAGAGGATTGCAGCACATTGGCTTTGTCGATTGAGGTGACTTTGCGACGACGCTTGCGGGCAGATTCAAACGCGATACGGGCAATGCGCTCGATCTCAAAACGGTGATACACCTCGGTATCAAACGCTTTTTCATATTGTCCGCTACCTTCGCGGCCTTTTGGTTGACCGAAATAGATGCCACCGGTCAGTTCGCGCACGCACAGGATGTCGAAGCCGTTAGCGGCAATGTCAGCACGCAGCGGACAGAATGCTTCCAGCCCCTGATACAGTTTTGCCGGACGCAGGTTGCTGAATAATTTGAAGTGCTTACGCAAAGGCAACAGCGCGCCGCGTTCTGGTTGCTGGTCTGGCGGCAAATGTTCCCATTTCGGGCCGCCCACCGAGCCAAACAGCACGGCATCGGCTTGCTCACAACCTTCAACCGTCGCAGGCGGCAGCGGCTGCCCGTGGTTATCAATGGCTGCGCCGCCTACATCGTAATGGCTGGTGGTGATACGCATCGCAAAGCGGTTACGCACGGCATCCAGCACTTTCAGTGCCTGGGTCATCACTTCCGGCCCGATCCCATCTCCGGGTAAAACGGCAATATGGTAATTCTTCGACATCACACGGTTTCCTTGTTGTTTTCGTTGTGTTGAGCTTTGCGTTGCAACTCTTTTTCGACTTCTGCGGCGCGCCAGATATTGTTCAGTACGTGCACCATGGCTTTGGCGGAGGACTCGACAATATCGGTGGCCAGGCCGACGCCGTGGAAGCGGCGACCGTTGTAGTTAGCGACGATATCCACCTGACCCAGCGCATCTTTACCGTGGCCTTTGGCGGTCAGGCTGTATTTCACCAGTTCGACGTTATAGTCAGTGATGCGGTTAATCGCCTGATAGACGGCATCGACCGGACCATTACCGTTGGCAGCTTCCGCTTTAACTTCCTCGCCACAGGCCAGTTTGACGGCGGCAGTGGCAATATCGTTAGAACCAGACTGCACGCTGAAGTAATCCAGACGGAAATGCTCCGGCTCTTCTTGCTGCTTACCGATGAAGGCCAGCGCCTCCAGATCGTAATCAAACACCTGACCTTTTTTGTCCGCCAGCTTCAGGAAGGCATCGTACAAATTGTCTAAATTATATTCACTTTCTTTATACCCCATCTCATCCATGCGGTGTTTTACTGCCGCACGACCGGAACGAGAGGTCAGATTCAGCTGGATTTGGTTCAGACCAATAGATTCTGGTGTCATGATTTCGTAGTTTTCGCGGTTTTTCAGCACGCCATCCTGGTGGATACCGGAGGAGTGTGCGAATGCGCCGCTGCCAACAATGGCTTTGTTTGCCGGGATCGGCATATTACAAATCTGGCTAACTAACTGGCTGGTGCGCCATATTTCCTGGTGATTAATGGCGGTATGAACGTTAAGAATATCCTTACGAACTTTGATCGCCATGATCACTTCTTCCAGCGAACAGTTACCGGCTCGCTCGCCGATCCCATTCATTGCACCTTCCACCTGGCGCGCTCCGGCATGTACCGCCGCCAGTGAGTTGCCAACTGCCAGGCCTAAATCGTCGTGGGTATGTACGGAGATAATGGCTTTGTCGATGTTAGGTACGCGTTCATACAGGCCGCTGATGATTCCGGCGAACTCAAATGGCATGGTGTAGCCCACGGTGTCCGGAATGTTGATGGTGGTGGCACCGGCATTAATCGCCGCTTCCACCACGCGCGCCAGATCGGCAATGGGTGTGCGTCCGGCATCTTCGCAAGAAAATTCAACATCATCGGTGTAATTACGGGCGCGTTTCACCATATAGATAGCGCGTTCGATCACTTCGTCCAGCGTGCTGCGCAGCTTGGTGGCGATGTGCATTGGCGAAGTGGCAATAAAGGTATGGATACGGAAGGCTTCGGCAACTTTCAGAGATTCAGCTGCCACGTCGATATCCTTTTCCACGCAGCGAGCTAACGCACATACGCGGCTGTTTTTGACCTGGCGGGCGATGGTCTGCACCGATTCGAAATCGCCCGGCGAAGAGACGGGGAAACCGACTTCCATCACGTCAACACCCATACGCTCAAGGGCCAGCGCAATTTGCAGTTTTTCTTTCACACTCAAGCTTGCCTGTAACGCCTGTTCACCGTCGCGCAATGTGGTATCGAAAATAATGACTTGCTGGCTCATGGTTTGGGTCCTTGTCTCTTTTTGAGCGCCTCGCTTCGGGCATAAAAAAACCCGCGCAATGGCGCGGGTTTTTTGTTTGACTGCGTGCTGGCTTAATGCTGAATGCCGCTCACTCGTCTACCGCGCAAAGAAGATGCGTTTAGTAGTAGTAGACCGATAAAGCGAACGATGTGTGTCATTAAATCAGCTCCAGATGAATGCGATATGCTTTTAGAGTTACTGGATACAAAAACGGATGTCAACCCTGACGCAACAAAAACGTTCCGCCAGAGTGAGTTCTGCATTCGTCAAATTAGCTAATTGTGCTGCGGTGGTTAAAACAAGCGATATTAATTTCTGCTTAACCACCGACGCTTTTCATCGGTTGACATATTTCAGAATAAATTTTTGCATCTAATCAACGAGGAAAAGGGGGATAAAATGCACGCGTTACAAAACCTATCTTGATGATTTGTATTGAATTATATGTTTTGCTAATTTTTTGATATTCATTTGGTGAATATTATTGTTCTATTAATGTTAAGAATTAATGCATTAAACATATAAATTAATTATTAAAAAAGCACATTTAATCCATTTTGTGGATGATTGAGTATTCGCGGTAGTTATGATTAGATTGTTTTCGCAACAAAAACATTATGGATTATTATGCTGCGGTAAATGACTCTTTACTCGGCAATGGGTTCTGTTTTTATAAGAACCCGTATCTTTATGTTTTCCTAATTTTTCTCATTTTCCTTTTTCTTATTTTATATGCATGATAAATCATATTCTCGAGGATTATTTCTCTGCATTCCAATAAGGGAAAGGGAGTTAAGTGTGACAGTGGAGTTAAGTATGCCAGAGGTACAAACAGATCAACCAGAGACGGCGGAGTTAAGCAAGCCACAACTACGCATGGTCGATCTCAACTTATTAACCGTTTTCGATGCCGTGATGCAGGAGCAAAACATCACCCGTGCCGCTCATGTTCTGGGGATGTCGCAACCTGCGGTCAGTAACGCGGTTGCACGCCTGAAGGTGATGTTTAATGACGAGCTTTTTGTTCGTTATGGCCGTGGCATTCAACCGACTGCTCGCGCATTTCAACTTTTTGGTTCAGTTCGTCAGGCATTGCAATTAGTACAAAATGAATTGCCAGGTTCAGGTTTTGAACCCGCGAGCAGTGAACGTGTATTTCATCTTTGTGTTTGCAGTCCGTTAGACAGCATTCTGACCTCGCAGATTTATAATCACATTGAGCAAACTGCGCCAAATATACATGTTATGTTCAAGTCTTCATTAAATCAGAACACTGAACATCAACTGCGTTATCAGGAAACGGAGTTTGTGATTAGTTATGAAGACTTCCATCGTCCTGAATTTACCAGTGTGCCATTATTTAAAGATGAAATGGTGCTGGTAGCCAGCAAAAATCATCCAACAATTAAAGGCCCGTTACTGAAACATGATGTTTATAACGAACAACATGCGGCAGTTTCGCTCGATCGTTTCGCGTCATTTAGTCAACCGTGGTATGACACGGTTGACAAGCAAGCCAGTATCGCGTATCAGGGCATGGCAATGATGAGTGTACTGAGCGTGGTGTCGCAAACGCATCTGGTCGCTATTGCGCCGCGTTGGCTGGCTGAAGAGTTCGCTGAATCTTTAGAGTTACAGGTATTACCGCTGCCATTAAAACAAAATAGCAGAACCTGTTATCTCTCCTGGCATGAAGCTGCCGGGCGCGACAAAGGCCATCAGTGGATGGAAGAGCAATTAGTCTCAATTTGCAAACGCTAACTGAATGCAGAATAGGTCAGATATTGATTACTGATTTATTCTGTATTTTTTATTGAATATAGAATTTTATTCTGAATGTGTGAGTTCACTATTTTAGGATTAATTAAAAAAATAGAGAAATTGCTGTAAGTTGTGGGATTTAGCCGATTTATTATCAATTTAATCCTCCGTAATGGAGGATTTTATCGTTTCTTTTCACCTTTCCTCCTGTTTATTCTTATTACCTCGTATTTATGTCTCTGGCTACCAATTGCTTAAGCAAGATCGGGCGGTTAATGTGTTTTACACATTTTTCCGTTAAACAGTGAGGCAGGCCATGGAGATGTTGTCTGGAGCCGAGATGGTCGTCCGATCGCTTATCGATCAGGGCGTTAAACAAGTATTCGGTTATCCCGGAGGCGCGGTCCTTGATATTTACGATGCATTGCATACCGTGGGTGGTATCGATCATGTATTAGTTCGTCATGAGCAGGCGGCGGTGCATATGGCCGATGGTCTGGCACGCGCGACCGGGGAAGTCGGCGTCGTGCTGGTAACATCGGGGCCAGGGGCGACCAATGCGATTACCGGCATCGCCACCGCTTATATGGACTCCATTCCCTTGGTTGTTCTTTCCGGGCAGGTAGCAACTTCGTTGATAGGCTACGATGCTTTTCAGGAGTGCGACATGGTGGGAATTTCCCGCCCAGTGGTGAAGCACAGTTTTCTGGTTAAGCAAACGGAAGACATTCCGCAGGTGCTGAAAAAGGCTTTTTGGCTGGCGGCAAGTGGTCGCCCTGGACCAGTGGTCGTTGATTTACCGAAAGATATTCTTAATCCTGCGAACAAATTACCCTACGTCTGGCCGGAGTCGGTCAGTATGCGGTCTTACAATCCCACGACCTCCGGACATAAAGGGCAAATTAAGCGCGCTCTGCAAACGCTGGTGGCGGCAAAAAAACCGGTTGTGTATGTAGGCGGTGGGGCAATCACGGCGGGCTGCCATCAGCAGTTGAAAGACACGGTGGAGGCGTTGAATCTGCCCGTTGTTTCCTCACTAATGGGGCTGGGGGCGTTTCCGGCAACGCATCGTCAGGCTCTGGGCATGCTGGGAATGCACGGCACCTACGAAGCCAATATGACGATGCATAACGCGGATGTGATTTTTGCCGTCGGGGTACGTTTTGATGATCGAACGACGAACAATCTTGCAAAGTACTGCCCAAATGCCACGGTTTTGCATATCGATATTGATCCTACCTCCATTTCTAAAACCGTGACTGCTGATATCCCGATTGTGGGGGATGCCCGCCAGGTCCTTGAACAAATGCTTGAACTCCTGTCGCAAGAATCCGCCCATCAACCGCTGGATGAGATCCGCGATTGGTGGCAGCAGATTGAACAGTGGCGTGCTCGTCAGTGCCTGAAATATGACACTCACAGTGAAAAGATTAAACCGCAGGCCGTTATCGAGACTCTTTGGCGGCTGACGAAGGGGGACGCTTACGTGACCTCTGATGTCGGGCAGCACCAGATGTTCGCCGCACTTTATTATCCTTTCGACAAACCGCGTCGCTGGATTAACTCTGGTGGCCTCGGCACGATGGGGTTTGGTTTACCTGCGGCACTGGGTGTCAAAATGGCGCTGCCAGAAGAAACCGTGGTTTGCGTCACTGGTGACGGCAGTATTCAGATGAACATTCAGGAACTGTCTACCGCCTTGCAATACGAGTTGCCGGTATTGGTGGTGAATCTCAATAATCGCTATCTGGGGATGGTGAAGCAGTGGCAGGACATGATCTATTCCGGCCGTCATTCACAATCTTATATGCAATCGCTACCCGATTTCGTCCGTCTGGCGGAAGCCTATGGGCATGTTGGGATCCAGATTTCTCATCCGCAAGAGCTGGAAAGCAAACTTAGCGAGGCGCTGGAACAGGTGCGCAATAATCGTCTGGTCTTTGTTGATGTTACCGTCGATGGCAGTGAGCACGTCTACCCGATGCAGATTCGCGGGGGCGGAATGGATGAAATGTGGTTAAGCAAAACGGAGAGAACCTGATTATGCGCCGGATATTATCAGTCTTACTCGAAAATGAATCAGGCGCGTTATCCCGCGTGATTGGCCTTTTTTCCCAACGTGGCTACAACATTGAAAGCCTGACCGTTGCGCCCACCGATGATCCGACATTATCGCGTATGACCATCCAGACCGTGGGCGATGAAAAAGTGCTTGAGCAGATCGAAAAGCAATTACACAAACTGGTCGATGTCTTGCGCGTGAGCGAGTTGGGGCAGGGGGCGCACGTCGAGCGGGAAATTATGCTGGTGAAAATTCAGGCCAGCGGCTACGGACGTGACGAAGTGAAGCGCAATACGGAAATATTTCGTGGGCAAATCATCGATGTCACGCCATCGCTTTACACCGTCCAACTGGCAGGCACCAGCGATAAGCTTGATGCATTTTTAGCATCGATTCGCGATGTGGCGAAAATTGTGGAAGTTGCTCGCTCTGGTGTAGTTGGACTTTCGCGCGGCGATAAAATAATGCGTTGAGAATGATCTCAATGCGCAATTTGCAGCCCAACATGTCACGTTGGGCTTTTTTTGCGAATTCAGTGGGAACCTGGAATAAAAGCAGTTGCCGCAGTTAATTTTCTGCGCTTAGATGTTAATGAATTTAACCCATACCAGTACAATGGCTATGGTTTTTACATTTTACGCAAGGGGCAATTGTGAAACTGGATGAAATCGCTCGGCTGGCGGGAGTGTCGCGGACCACTGCAAGCTATGTTATTAACGGCAAAGCGAAGCAATACCGTGTGAGCGACAAAACCGTTGAAAAAGTCATGGCTGTGGTGCGTGAGCACAATTACCACCCGAACGCCGTGGCAGCTGGGCTTCGTGCTGGACGCACACGTTCTATTGGTCTTGTGATCCCCGATCTGGAGAACACCAGCTATACCCGCATCGCTAATTATCTTGAACGTCAGGCGCGGCAACGGGGTTATCAACTGCTGATTGCTTGCTCAGAAGATCAGCCAGACAACGAAATGCGTTGTATTGAGCATCTTCTACAGCGTCAGGTTGATGCCATTATTGTTTCGACGTCGTTGCCACCAGAGCATCCTTTTTATCAACGCTGGGCTAACGACCCGTTCCCGATTGTCGCGCTGGATCGCGCCCTCGATCGTGAACACTTCACCAGCGTGGTTGGTGCCGATCAGGATGATGCCGAAATGCTGGCGGAAGAGTTACGTAAGTTTCCCGCCGAGACGGTGCTTTATCTTGGCGCGCTGCCGGAGCTTTCTGTGAGTTTCTTGCGTGAGCAAGGTTTCCGTACTGCCTGGAAAGATGATCCGCGCGAAGTGCATTTCCTTTATGCCAACAGTTATGAGCGGGAGGCGGCTGCCCAGTTATTCGAAAAATGGCTGGAAACGCATCCGATGCCGCAGGCGCTGTTCACAACGTCGTTTGCGTTGTTGCAAGGGGTGATGGATGTCACGCTGCGTCGCGATGGCAAACTGCCTTCTGACCTGGCAATTGCCACCTTTGGCGATAACGAACTGCTCGACTTCTTACAGTGCCCGGTGCTGGCAGTGGCTCAACGTCACCGCGATGTCGCAGAGCGTGTGCTGGAAATTGTCCTGGCAAGCCTGGACGAACCGCGTAAGCCAAAACCTGGGTTAACGCGCATTAAACGTAATCTCTATCGCCGCGGCGTGCTCAGCCGTAACTAAGCCGCGAACAAAAATACGCGCCAGTGAATTTCTCATTGGCGCGTCGAGTACGGGAATGGACATCAATATCCTTAAAGTAAATAAGACTATTCCTGGCTATTATTGATAAATGCTTTTAAACCCGCCCATTAATTAACTCACCTGCTGAAATTCACAATAATTAAGCAATATTGACAGAGCGTTTTTGCATTATTTTGTTACATGCAGAGATGAATTGCCGATTTAACAAACACTTTTCTTTGCTTTTGCGCAAACCTGCTGGCATCAAGCGCCACACAGACGCAACAGGGACTGTTAACCGGGGAAGATATGTCCTAAAATGCCGCTCGCGTCGCAAACTGACACTTTATATTTGCTGTGGAAAATAGTTAGTCATTTTAAAACGGTGATGACGATGAGGGATTTTTTCTTACAGCTATTCATAACGTTAATTTGCTTCGCACGTTGGACGTAAAATAAACAACGCTGATATTAGCCGTAAACATCGGGTTTTTTACCTCGGTATGCCTTGTGACTGGCTTGACAAGCTTTTCCTCCGCTCCGTAAACTCCTTTCAGTGGGAAATTGTGGGGCAAAGTGGGAATAAGGGGTGAGGCTGGCATGTTCCGGGGAGCAACGTTAGTCAATCTCGACAGCAAAGGGCGCTTATCAGTGCCTACCCGTTATCGGGAACAGCTGCTTGAGAACGCTGCCGGTCAAATGGTTTGCACCATTGACATTCATCACCCGTGCCTGCTGCTTTACCCCCTGCCTGAATGGGAAATTATCGAGCAAAAATTATCGCGTCTGTCGAGCATGAACCCGGTTGAGCGCCGTGTGCAGCGCCTTCTGTTAGGTCATGCCAGCGAATGTCAGATGGATGGCGCCGGTCGATTGTTAATCGCGCCAGTACTGCGGCAACATGCCGGTCTGACAAAAGAAGTGATGCTGGTTGGACAGTTCAACAAGTTTGAGCTGTGGGATGAAACAACCTGGCATCAACAGGTCAAGGAAGATATCGACGCAGAGCAGTTGGCTACTGGAGACTTATCGGAGCGACTGCAGGACTTGTCTCTATAAAATGATGGAAAACTATAAACATACTACGGTGCTGCTGGATGAAGCCGTTAATGGCCTCAATATCCGTCCTGATGGCATCTACATTGATGGGACTTTTGGTCGCGGTGGTCACTCACGTCTGATCCTCTCGCAGCTTGGCGAAGAGGGGCGTTTGCTGGCGATCGATCGCGACCCGCAGGCTATCGCCGTTGCGAAGACTATTGATGATCCGCGCTTCTC
Source organism: Escherichia coli (assembly GCF_036503815.1). Lineage (GTDB taxonomy): Bacteria > Pseudomonadota > Gammaproteobacteria > Enterobacterales > Enterobacteriaceae > Escherichia > Escherichia coli_F. The sequence continues at coordinate 4,072,016 of NZ_AP027764.1, read as the reverse complement.
CATCATCCACGGACCTTTCTCCGCGCTGGGCGAATACGTTGCCGAGCGCGATCTTATCGGCAAGATCGACGGCATTCTCCTCGATCTTGGTGTTTCTTCACCGCAACTTGATGATGCAGAACGCGGCTTTTCCTTTATGCGCGATGGCCCGCTGGACATGCGTATGGACCCAACCCGTGGGCAGTCAGCCGCTGAATGGCTGCAAACCGCAGAAGAAGCTGATATCGCCTGGGTATTGAAAACCTACGGCGAAGAGCGTTTTGCCAAACGCATTGCCCGCGCCATTGTCGAGCGAAACCGCGAACAGCCGATGACCCGCACCAAAGAACTGGCGGAAGTCGTGGCTGCCGCAACGCCGGTGAAAGATAAGTTTAAACATCCCGCGACCCGTACCTTCCAGGCGGTGCGCATTTGGGTAAACAGTGAACTGGAGGAGATAGAGCAGGCGCTAAAAAGCTCGCTCAACGTGCTGGCCCCGGGGGGGCGGCTCTCGATCATCAGCTTCCACTCGCTGGAAGACCGCATTGTGAAGCGCTTTATGCGTGAAAACAGCCGTGGTCCGCAAGTTCCGGCAGGGTTACCGATGACTGAAGAGCAGCTCAAAAAACTGGGTGGCCGTCAGCTGCGAGCACTAGGCAAGTTAATGCCGGGCGAAGAAGAGGTGGCTGAGAACCCTCGTGCCCGTAGTTCAGTTCTGCGTATTGCAGAGAGGACGAACGCATGATCAGCAGAGTGACAGAAGCTCTAAGCAAAGTTAAAGGATCGATGGGAAGCCACGAGCGCCATGCATTGCCTGGTGTTATCGGTGACGATCTTTTGCGATTTGGGAAGCTGCCACTCTGCCTGTTCATTTGCATTATTTTGACGGCGGTGACCGTGGTAACCACGGCGCACCATACCCGTTTACTGACCGCTCAGCGCGAACAACTGGTGCTGGAGCGAGATGCTTTAGACATTGAATGGCGCAACCTGATCCTTGAAGAGAATGCGCTCGGCGACCATAGCCGGGTGGAAAGGATCGCCACGGAAAAGCTGCAAATGCAGCATGTTGATCCGTCACAAGAAAATATCGTAGTGCAAAAATAAGGATAAACGCGACGCATGAAAGCAGCGGCGAAAACGCAGAAACCAAAACGTCAGGAAGAACATGCCAACTTTATCAGTTGGCGTTTTGCGTTGTTATGCGGCTGTATTCTCCTGGCGCTGGCTTTTCTGCTCGGACGCGTAGCGTGGTTACAAGTTATCTCCCCGGATATGCTGGTAAAAGAGGGCGACATGCGTTCTCTTCGCGTTCAGCAAGTTTCCACCTCCCGCGGCATGATTACTGACCGTTCTGGTCGCCCGTTAGCGGTGAGCGTGCCGGTAAAAGCGATTTGGGCTGACCCGAAAGAAGTGCATGACGCTGGCGGTATCAGCGTCGGTGATCGCTGGAAGGCGCTGGCTAACGCACTCAATATTCCGCTGGATCAGCTTTCAGCCCGCATTAACGCCAACCCGAAAGGGCGCTTTATTTATCTGGCGCGTCAGGTAAACCCTGACATGGCAGAGTACATCAAAAAACTGAAACTGCCGGGGATTCATCTGCGTGAAGAATCTCGACGTTATTATCCATCCGGCGAAGTGACCGCTCACCTCATCGGCTTTACTAACGTCGATAGTCAGGGGATTGAGGGCGTCGAGAAGAGTTTCGATAAATGGCTTACCGGGCAGCCGGGTGAGCGCATTGTGCGTAAAGACCGCTATGGTCGCGTAATTGAAGATATCTCTTCCACCGACAGCCAGGCGGCGCACAACCTGGCGCTGAGTATTGATGAACGCCTGCAGGCGCTGGTTTATCGCGAACTGAACAACGCGGTGGCCTTTAACAAAGCTGAATCTGGTAGCGCCGTGCTGGTGGATGTCAACACCGGTGAAGTGCTGGCGATGGCTAACAGCCCGTCATACAACCCAAACAATCTGAGTGGCACGCCGAAAGAGGCGATGCGTAACCGTACCATCACTGACGTGTTTGAACCGGGTTCAACGGTTAAACCGATGGTGGTGATGACCGCGTTGCAACGTGGCGTAGTGCGGGAAAACTCGGTACTGAATACCGTTCCTTATCGAATTAACGGCCACGAAATCAAAGACGTGGCACGCTACAGCGAATTAACCCTGACCGGGGTATTACAGAAGTCGAGTAACGTCGGTGTTTCCAAACTGGCGTTAGCGATGCCGTCCTCAGCGTTAGTAGATACTTACTCACGTTTTGGACTGGGAAAAGCGACCAATTTGGGGTTGGTCGGAGAACGCAGTGGCTTATATCCTCAAAAACAACGGTGGTCTGACATAGAGAGGGCCACCTTCTCTTTCGGCTACGGGCTAATGGTAACACCGTTACAGTTAGCGCGAGTCTACGCAACTATCGGCAGCTATGGCATTTATCGCCCGCTGTCGATTACCAAAGTTGATCCCCCGGTTCCCGGTGAACGCGTCTTCCCGGAGTCCATTGTTCGCACCGTGGTGCATATGATGGAAAGCGTGGCGCTACCGGGCGGTGGCGGCGTGAAGGCGGCGATTAAAGGCTATCGTATCGCCATTAAAACCGGTACCGCGAAAAAGGTCGGGCCGGACGGTCGCTACATCAATAAATATATTGCTTATACCGCAGGCGTTGCGCCTGCGAGTCAGCCGCGCTTCGCGCTGGTTGTTGTTATCAACGATCCGCAGGCGGGTAAATACTACGGCGGCGCCGTTTCCGCGCCGGTCTTTGGTGCCATCATGGGCGGCGTATTGCGTACCATGAACATCGAGCCGGATGCGCTGACAACGGGCGATAAAAATGAATTTGTGATTAATCAAGGCGAGGGGACAGGTGGCAGATCGTAATTTGCGCGACCTTCTTGCTCCGTGGGTGCCAGACGCACCTTCGCGAGCACTGCGAGAGATGACACTCGACAGCCGTGTGGCTGCGGCGGGCGATCTCTTTGTAGCTGTAGTAGGTCATCAGGCGGACGGGCGTCGATATATCCCGCAGGCGATAGCGCAAGGTGTGGCTGCCATTATTGCAGAGGCGAAAGATGAGGCGACCGACGGTGAAATCCGTGAAATGCACGGCGTACCAGTCATCTATCTCAGCCAGCTCAACGAGCGTTTATCTGCACTGGCGGGCCGCTTTTACCATGAACCCTCTGACAATTTACGTCTCGTGGGCGTAACGGGCACCAACGGCAAGACTACGACTACTCAGCTTCTGGCGCAGTGGAGCCAACTGCTTGGCGAAACCAGCGCGGTAATGGGGACTGTTGGTAACGGCCTGCTAGGAAAAGTGATCCCGACAGAAAATACCACCGGTTCGGCAGTCGATGTTCAGCATGAGCTGGCGGGACTGGTGGATCAGGGCGCGACTTTTTGCGCAATGGAAGTTTCCTCCCACGGACTGGTACAGCACCGTGTGGCGGCATTGAAATTTGCGGCGTCGGTCTTTACCAACTTAAGCCGCGATCACCTTGATTATCATGGTGATATGGAACACTACGAAGCCGCGAAATGGCTGCTTTATTCTGAACATCATTGCGGTCAGGCGATTATTAACGCCGACGATGAAGTGGGCCGCCGCTGGCTGGCAAAACTGCCGGACGCGGTTGCAGTATCAATGGAAGATCATATCAATCCGAACTGTCACGGACGCTGGTTGAAAGCGACTGAAGTGAACTATCACGACAGCGGTGCGACTATTCGCTTTAGCTCAAGCTGGGGCGATGGCGAAATTGAAAGCCATCTGATGGGCGCTTTTAACGTCAGCAACTTGCTGCTGGCGCTGGCGACGCTGCTGGCGCTGGGCTATCCGTTGGCTGGCCTGCTGAAAACTGCCGCACGCCTGCAGCCGGTTTGTGGACGTATGGAAGTGTTCACTGCGACAGGCAAACCGACGGTAGTGGTGGATTACGCGCATACGCCAGATGCACTGGAAAAAGCCTTACAGGCGGCGCGTTTGCACTGTGCGGGCAAGCTGTGGTGCGTCTTTGGCTGTGGTGGCGATCGTGATAAAGGTAAGCGTCCACTGATGGGAGCAATTGCTGAAGAGTTTGCTGACGTGGCGGTGGTGACGGACGATAACCCGCGTACCGAAGAGCCGCGTGCCATCATCAACGATATCCTGGCGGGAATGCTGGACGCCGGACATGCCAAAGTGATGGAAGGCCGCGCTGAAGCGGTGACTTGCGCCGTTATGCAGGCTAAAGAGAATGATGTGGTGCTGATCGCGGGCAAAGGCCATGAGGATTATCAGATTGTTGGCAACCAGCGTCTGGACTACTCCGATCGCGTCACGGTAGCGCGTCTGCTGGGGGTGATTGCATGATTAGCGTAACCCTTAGCCAACTTACCGATATTCTCAACGGTGAACTGCAAGGTGCAGATATTACCCTTGATGCTGTAACCACTGACACGCGAAAACTGACGCCGGGCTGCCTGTTTGTTGCCCTGAAAGGCGAACGTTTCGATGCCCATGATTTTGCTGACCAGGCGAAAGCTGGCGGTGCGGGTGCACTACTGGTTAGCCGTCCGCTGGATATCGATCTGCCGCAGGTAATCGTCAAGGATACTCGTCTGGCGTTTGGTGAACTGGCTGCATGGGTTCGCCAGCAAGTTCCGGCGCGCGTGGTTGCTCTGACCGGTTCCTCCGGCAAAACCTCCGTTAAAGAGATGACGGCTGCGATTTTAAGCCAGTGTGGCAACACGCTTTATACGGCAGGCAATCTCAACAACGACATCGGTGTACCGATGACGCTGTTGCGCTTAACGCCAGAGTACGATTACGCAGTAATTGAACTTGGCGCGAACCATCAGGGCGAAATTGCCTGGACTGTGAGTCTGACTCGCCCGGAAGCGGCGCTGGTCAACAACCTGGCAGCGGCGCATCTGGAAGGTTTTGGCTCGCTTGCGGGTGTCGCGAAAGCGAAAGGTGAAATCTTTAGCGGCCTGCCGGAAAACGGTATCGCCATTATGAATGCCGACAACAACGACTGGCTGAACTGGCAGAGTGTGATTGGCTCACGCAAAGTGTGGCGCTTCTCACCGAATGCTAACAACAGCGATTTCACCGCCACCAATATTCACGTGACCTCGCACGGTACGGAATTTACCCTGCAAACCCCAACGGGTAGCGTCGATGTTCTGCTGCCGTTGCCGGGGCGTCACAATATTGCGAATGCGCTGGCAGCCGCTGCGCTCTCCATGTCCGTGGGCGCAACGCTTGATGCTATTAAAGCGGGGCTGGCAAATCTGAAAGCTGTTCCAGGCCGTCTGTTCCCCATTCAACTGGCGGAAAATCAGTTGCTGCTCGACGACTCCTACAACGCTAACGTCGGCTCCATGACCGCCGCTGTTCAGGTACTGGCTGAAATGCCGGGCTACCGTGTGCTGGTGGTGGGCGATATGGCGGAACTGGGCGCTGAAAGCGAGGCCTGCCATGTACAGGTGGGCGAAGCGGCGAAGGCGGCGGGTATTGACCGCGTGTTAAGTGTGGGTAAACAAAGCCATGCTATCAGCACCGCCAGCGGCGTTGGCGAACATTTTTCCGATAAAACTGCGCTTATCGCGCGTCTTAAATCACTGATTGCTGAGCAACAGGTAATTACGATTTTAGTTAAGGGTTCACGTAGTGCTGCCATGGAAGAGGTAGTACGCGCTTTACAGGAGAATGGGACATGTTAGTTTGGCTGGCCGAACATTTGGTCAAATATTATTCCGGCTTTAACGTCTTTTCCTATCTGACGTTTCGCGCCATCGTCAGCCTGCTGACTGCGCTGTTCATCTCATTGTGGATGGGCCCGCGCATGATTGCTCATTTGCAAAAACTTTCCTTTGGTCAGGTAGTGCGTAACGACGGTCCTGAATCACACTTCAGCAAGCGCGGTACGCCGACCATGGGCGGGATTATGATCCTGACAGCGATTGTGATCTCCGTGCTGCTGTGGGCTTATCCATCCAATCCGTACGTCTGGTGCGTACTGGTGGTGCTGGTAGGTTACGGCATCATTGGCTTTGTTGATGACTATCGCAAAGTGGTGCGTAAAGACACCAAGGGGTTGATCGCTCGTTGGAAGTATTTCTGGATGTCGGTCATTGCGCTGGGTGTTGCCTTCGCGCTGTACCTTGCCGGCAAAGACACGCCCGCAACGCAGCTGGTGGTTCCGTTCTTTAAAGATGTGATGCCGCAACTGGGGCTGTTCTACATTCTGCTGGCTTACTTCGTCATTGTGGGTACTGGCAACGCGGTAAACCTGACCGATGGTCTTGATGGCCTGGCGATTATGCCGACTGTATTCGTCGCCGGTGGTTTTGCGCTGGTGGCATGGGCAACCGGCAACATGAACTTTGCCAGCTATTTACACATACCGTATCTACGACACGCCGGGGAACTGGTCATTGTCTGTACCGCGATAGTCGGGGCAGGGCTGGGCTTCCTGTGGTTTAACACCTATCCGGCGCAGGTCTTTATGGGCGATGTCGGTTCGCTGGCGTTAGGTGGTGCGTTAGGCATTATCGCCGTACTGCTGCGTCAGGAATTCCTGCTGGTGATTATGGGCGGCGTGTTTGTCGTTGAAACCCTGTCGGTTATTTTGCAGGTCGGCTCCTTTAAACTGCGCGGACAACGTATTTTCCGCATGGCACCGATTCATCACCACTATGAACTGAAAGGCTGGCCGGAACCGCGCGTCATTGTACGTTTCTGGATTATTTCGCTGATGCTGGTCCTGATTGGTCTGGCAACGCTGAAGGTACGTTAATCATGGCTGATTACCAGGGTAAAAATGTCGTCATTATCGGCCTGGGCCTCACCGGGCTTTCTTGCGTGGACTTTTTCCTCGCTCGCGGTGTGACGCCGCGCGTTATGGATACGCGTATGACACCGCCTGGCCTGGATAAATTACCCGAAGCCGTAGAACGCCACACGGGCGGTCTGAATGATGAATGGCTGATGGCGGCCGATCTGATTGTCGCCAGTCCCGGTATTGCACTGGCGCATCCATCCTTAAGCGCTGCCGCTGATGCCGGAATCGAAATCGTTGGTGATATCGAGCTATTCTGCCGCGAAGCACAAGCTCCGATTGTGGCGATCACCGGTTCTAACGGCAAAAGCACGGTCACCACGCTAGTGGGTGAAATGGCGAAAGCGGCGGGGGTTAACGTTGGTGTGGGTGGCAATATTGGCCTGCCTGCGTTGATGCTGCTGGATGATGAGTGCGAACTGTACGTGCTCGAGCTGTCGAGCTTCCAGCTTGAAACCACCTCCAGCTTACAGGCGGTAGCAGCGACCATTCTGAACGTGACTGAAGATCATATGGATCGCTATCCATTTGGTTTACAGCAGTATCGTGCGGCAAAACTGCGCATTTATGAAAATGCGAAAGTTTGCGTGGTTAATGCTGATGATGCCTTAACAATGCCGATTCGTGGTGCGGATGAACGCTGCGTTAGCTTTGGTATCAATATGGGCGACTATCACTTGAATCATCAGCAGGGTGAAACCTGGCTGCGGGTGAAAGGCGAGAAAGTGTTGAACGTGAAAGAGATGAAACTTTCCGGTCAGCATAACTACACCAATGCGCTGGCGGCACTGGCGCTGGCAGACGCAGCTGGTTTGCCACGCGCCAGTAGCCTGAAAGCGTTAACTACGTTCACTGGTTTGCCGCATCGCTTTGAAGTGGTGCTGGAACATAACGGTGTGCGCTGGATTAACGACTCGAAAGCGACCAATGTCGGCAGTACGGAAGCGGCGCTCAATGGCCTGCACGTAGATGGCACGCTGCATTTGTTGCTGGGCGGCGATGGTAAATCGGCGGACTTTAGTCCGCTGGCACGTTACCTGAATGGCGATAACGTACGTTTGTATTGTTTCGGTCGTGACGGCGCACAGCTGGCGGCACTGCGCCCGGAAGTGGCAGAACAAACCGAAACCATGGAACAGGCGATGCGCTTGCTGGCTCCTCGTGTTCAACCAGGAGATATGGTTCTGCTCTCCCCGGCCTGTGCCAGCCTTGATCAATTCAAGAACTTTGAACAACGAGGCAATGAGTTTGCCCGTCTGGCGAAGGAGTTAGGTTGATGCGTTTATCTCTCCCTCGCCTGAAAATGCCGCGCCTGCCAGGATTCAGTATCCTGGTCTGGATCTCCACGGCGCTAAAGGGCTGGGTGATGGGCTCGCGGGAAAAAGATACCGACAGCCTGATCATGTACGATCGCACCTTACTGTGGCTGACCTTCGGCCTCGCGGCGATCGGCTTTATCATGGTGACGTCCGCATCAATGCCTATCGGACAACGCTTGACTAACGATCCCTTTTTCTTCGCTAAGCGTGATGGTGTCTACCTGATCCTGGCGTTCATTCTGGCGATCATTACGCTGCGTCTGCCGATGGAGTTCTGGCAACGTTACAGCGCTACGATGCTACTCGGTTCAATCATCCTGTTGATGATCGTTCTGGTAGTGGGTAGCTCTGTTAAAGGGGCATCGCGTTGGATCGATCTCGGCTTGCTGCGTATCCAGCCTGCGGAGCTGACAAAACTGTCGCTGTTTTGCTATATCGCCAACTATCTGGTGCGTAAAGGCGACGAAGTGCGTAATAACCTGCGCGGCTTCTTGAAACCGATGGGCGTGATTCTGGTGTTGGCAGTGTTACTGCTGGCACAGCCAGACCTTGGTACGGTGGTGGTGTTGTTTGTGACTACGCTGGCGATGTTGTTCCTGGCGGGGGCGAAATTGTGGCAGTTCATTGCCATTATCGGCATGGGGATTTCAGCGGTTGTGTTACTGATCCTCGCCGAACCGTACCGTATCCGCCGTGTTACCGCATTCTGGAATCCGTGGGAAGATCCCTTTGGTAGCGGCTATCAGTTAACGCAATCGCTGATGGCGTTTGGTCGCGGCGAACTGTGGGGGCAAGGTTTAGGTAACTCGGTTCAAAAACTGGAGTATCTGCCGGAAGCACACACTGACTTTATTTTCGCCATTATCGGCGAAGAATTAGGTTATGTCGGTGTGGTACTAGCACTTTTAATGGTATTCTTCGTCGCTTTTCGTGCGATGTCGATTGGCCGTAAAGCATTAGAAATTGACCATCGTTTTTCCGGTTTTCTCGCCTGTTCCATTGGCATCTGGTTTAGCTTCCAGGCGCTGGTTAACGTAGGTGCGGCGGCGGGGATGTTACCGACCAAAGGTCTGACATTGCCGCTGATCAGTTACGGTGGTTCGAGCTTACTGATTATGTCGACAGCCATCATGATGCTGTTGCGTATTGATTATGAAACGCGTCTGGAGAAAGCGCAGGCGTTTGTACGAGGTTCACGATGAGTGGTCAAGGAAAGCGATTAATGGTGATGGCCGGCGGAACCGGTGGACATGTGTTCCCGGGACTGGCGGTTGCGCACCATCTAATGGCTCAGGGTTGGCAAGTTCGCTGGCTGGGGACTGCCGACCGTATGGAAGCGGACTTAGTGCCAAAACATGGCATCGAAATTGATTTCATTCGTATCTCTGGTCTGCGTGGTAAAGGTATAAAAGCACTGTTAGCTGCGCCTCTGCGTATTTTTAACGCCTGGCGTCAGGCACGGGCGATTATGAAAGCGTTCAAACCTGATGTGGTGCTCGGTATGGGCGGCTACGTATCAGGCCCAGGTGGTCTGGCCGCGTGGTCGTTAGGCATTCCGGTTGTACTTCATGAACAAAACGGTATTGCGGGCTTAACCAATAAATGGCTGGCAAAGATTGCCACCAAAGTGATGCAGGCGTTTCCAGGCGCTTTCCCTAATGCGGAAGTGGTGGGTAATCCTGTTCGTACCGATGTGTTGGCGTTGCCACTGCCGCAGCAACGTTTGGCTGGACGTGAAGGTCCGGTTCGTGTGTTGGTAGTGGGTGGTTCCCAGGGCGCACGTATTCTTAACCAGACAATGCCGCAGGTTGCAGCAAAGCTGGGCGATTCAGTCACTATCTGGCATCAGAGCGGCAAAGGTTCGCAACAAACCGTTGAACAGGCATATGCCGAAGCAGGGCAACCGCAGCATAAAGTGACGGAATTTATTGATGATATGGCGGCGGCGTATGCGTGGGCGGATGTCGTCGTTTGCCGCTCCGGTGCGTTAACGGTGAGTGAAATCGCTGCGGCAGGACTACCGGCGTTGTTTGTGCCGTTTCAACATAAAGACCGCCAGCAATACTGGAATGCTCTACCGCTGGAAAAAGCGGGCGCAGCCAAAATTATCGAGCAGCCACAGCTTAGCGTGGATGCTGTCGCCAACACCCTGGCCGGGTGGTCGCGAGAAACCTTATTAACCATGGCAGAACGCGCCCGTGCTGCATCCATTCCGGATGCCACCGAGCGAGTGGCAAATGAAGTGAGCCGGGCTGCCCGGGCGTAATTGTAGCGATGCCTTTTGCATCGTATGAATGTAAGAAGTTAATGGCGTAAAGAATGAATACACAACAATTGGCAAAACTGCGTTCCATCGTGCCCGAAATGCGTCGCGTTCGGCACATACATTTTGTCGGCATCGGTGGTGCCGGTATGGGCGGTATTGCCGAAGTTCTGGCCAATGAAGGTTATCAGATCAGTGGTTCCGATTTAGCGCCAAATCCGGTCACGCAGCAGTTAATGAATCTTGGGGCGACGATTTATTTCAACCATCGCCCGGAAAACGTACGTGATGCCAGCGTGGTCGTTGTTTCCAGCGCGATTTCTGCCGATAACCCGGAAATTGTCGCAGCTCATGAAGCGCGTATTCCGGTGATCCGTCGTGCTGAAATGCTGGCTGAGTTAATGCGTTTTCGTCATGGCATCGCCATTGCCGGAACGCACGGCAAAACGACAACCACTGCGATGGTTTCCAGCATCTACGCAGAAGCGGGACTCGACCCAACCTTCGTTAACGGTGGGCTGGTAAAAGCGGCGGGCGTTCATGCGCGTTTGGGGCATGGTCGGTACCTGATTGCCGAAGCAGATGAGAGCGATGCATCGTTCCTGCATCTGCAACCGATGGTGGCGATTGTCACCAATATCGAAGCCGACCACATGGATACCTACCAGGGCGACTTTGAGAATTTAAAACAGACCTTTATTAATTTTCTGCACAACCTGCCGTTTTACGGTCGTGCGGTGATGTGTGTTGATGATCCGGTGATCCGCGAATTGTTACCGCGTGTGGGGCGTCAGACCACGACTTACGGCTTCAGCGAAGATGCCGACGTGCGTGTAGAAGATTATCAGCAGATTGGCCCGCAAGGGCACTTTACGCTGCTGCGCCAGGACAAAGAGCCGATGCGCGTCACCCTGAATGCGCCAGGCCGTCATAACGCGCTGAACGCCGCAGCTGCGGTTGCGGTTGCTACGGAAGAGGGAATTGACGACGAGGCTATTTTGCGTGCGCTGGAGAGCTTCCAGGGGACTGGTCGCCGTTTTGATTTCCTCGGTGAATTCCCGCTGGAGCCAGTGAATGGTAAAAGCGGTACGGCAATGCTGGTTGATGACTACGGTCACCATCCGACCGAAGTGGATGCCACCATTAAAGCGGCGCGTGCAGGCTGGCCGGATAAAAATCTGGTAATGCTGTTTCAGCCGCATCGTTTTACCCGTACGCGTGACCTGTATGATGATTTCGCCAATGTGCTGACGCAGGTTGATACCCTGTTGATGCTGGAAGTGTATCCGGCTGGCGAAGCGCCAATTCCGGGAGCGGACAGCCGTTCGCTGTGTCGCACAATTCGTGGACGTGGGAAAATTGATCCCATTCTGGTGCCGGACCCAGCGCAGGTAGCCGAAATGCTAGCACCAGTATTAACCGGTAACGACCTGATTCTCGTTCAGGGGGCCGGTAATATCGGAAAAATTGCTCGTTCTTTAGCTGAAATCAAACTGAAGCCGCAAACTCCGGAGGAAGAACAACATGACTGATAAAATCGCGGTCCTGTTGGGCGGGACCTCCGCCGAGCGGGAAGTTTCTTTGAATTCTGGCGCAGCGGTGTTAGCCGGGCTGCGTGAAGGCGGTATTGACGCGTATCCTGTCGACCCGAAAGAAGTTGACGTGACACAACTTAAGTCGATGGGCTTTCAGAAAGTGTTTATCGCACTACACGGTCGCGGTGGTGAAGATGGCACGTTGCAGGGCATGCTCGAGCTGATGGGCTTGCCTTATACCGGCAGCGGAGTAATGGCATCTGCGCTTTCAATGGATAAACTACGCAGCAAATTGCTTTGGCAGGGCGCTGGTTTACCGGTAGCGCCGTGGGTAGCATTAACCCGCGCAGAGTTTGAAAAAGGCCTGAGCGATAAGCAGTTAGCAGAAATTTCTGCCTTAGGTTTGCCGGTTATCGTTAAGCCGAGCCGCGAAGGTTCCAGCGTGGGAATGTCAAAAGTAGTAGCAGAAAATGCTCTACAAGATGCATTAAGATTGGCATTTCAGCACGATGAAGAAGTATTGATTGAAAAATGGCTAAGTGGGCCGGAGTTCACGGTTGCGATACTTGGTGAAGAAATTTTACCGTCAATACGTATTCAACCGGCCGGAACCTTCTATGATTATGAGGCGAAGTATCTCTCTGATGAGACACAGTATTTCTGCCCCGCAGGTCTGGAAGCGTCACAAGAGGCCAATTTGCAGGCATTAGTGCTGAAAGCATGGACGACGTTAGGTTGCAAAGGATGGGGACGTATTGACGTTATGCTGGACAGCGATGGACAGTTTTATCTGCTGGAAGCCAATACCTCACCGGGTATGACCAGCCACAGCCTGGTGCCGATGGCGGCACGTCAGGCAGGTATGAGCTTCTCGCAGTTGGTAGTACGAATTCTGGAACTGGCGGACTAATATGTCGCAGGCTGCTCTGAACACGCGAAACAGCGAAGAAGAGGTTTCTTCTCGCCGCAATAATGGAACGCGTCTGGCGGGGATCCTTTTCCTGCTGACCGTTTTAACGACAGTGTTGGTGAGCGGCTGGGTCGTGTTGGGCTGGATGGAAGATGCGCAACGCCTGCCGCTCTCAAAGCTGGTGTTGACCGGTGAACGCCATTACACGCGTAATGACGATATCCGGCAGTCGATCCTGGCATTGGGTGAGCCAGGTACCTTTATGACCCAGGATGTCAACATCATCCAGACGCAAATAGAACAACGCCTGCCGTGGATTAAGCAGGTGAGCGTCAGAAAGCAGTGGCCTGATGAATTGAAGATTCATCTGGTTGAATATGTGCCTATTGCGCGGTGGAATGATCAACATATGGTAGACGCGGAAGGAAACACTTTCAGCGTGCCGCCAGATCGCACCAGCAAGCAGGTGCTTCCAATGCTGTATGGCCCGGAAGGCAGCGCCAATGAAGTGTTGCAGGGCTATCGCGAAATGGGGCAGATGCTGGCAAAGGACAGATTTACTCTGAAGGAAGCGGCGATGACCGCGCGGCGTTCCTGGCAGTTGACGCTGAATAACGATATTAAGCTCAATCTTGGCCGGGGCGATACGATGAAACGTTTGGCTCGCTTTGTAGAACTTTATCCGGTTTTACAGCAGCAGGCGCAAACCGATGGCAAACGGATTAGCTACGTTGATTTGCGTTATGACTCTGGAGCGGCAGTAGGCTGGGCGCCCTTGCCGCCAGAGGAATCTACTCAGCAACAAAATCAGGCACAGGCAGAACAACAATGATCAAGGCGACGGACAGAAAACTGGTAGTAGGACTGGAGATTGGTACCGCGAAGGTTGCCGCTTTAGTAGGGGAAGTTCTGCCCGACGGTATGGTCAATATCATTGGCGTGGGCAGCTGCCCGTCGCGTGGTATGGATAAAGGCGGGGTAAACGACCTCGAATCCGTGGTCAAGTGCGTACAACGCGCCATTGACCAGGCAGAATTGATGGCAGATTGTCAGATCTCTTCGGTATATCTGGCGCTTTCTGGTAAGCACATCAGCTGCCAGAATGAAATTGGTATGGTGCCTATTTCTGAAGAAGAAGTGACGCAAGAAGATGTGGAAAACGTCGTCCATACCGCGAAATCAGTGCGTGTGCGCGATGAGCATCGTGTGCTGCATGTGATCCCGCAAGAGTATGCGATTGACTATCAGGAAGGGATCAAGAATCCGGTAGGACTTTCGGGCGTGCGGATGCAGGCAAAAGTGCATCTGATCACATGTCACAACGATATGGCGAAAAACATCGTCAAAGCGGTTGAACGTTGTGGGCTGAAAGTTGACCAACTGATATTTGCCGGACTGGCATCAAGTTATTCGGTATTGACGGAAGATGAACGTGAACTGGGTGTCTGCGTCGTCGATATCGGTGGTGGTACAATGGATATCGCCGTTTATACCGGTGGGGCATTGCGCCACACTAAGGTAATTCCTTATGCTGGCAATGTCGTGACCAGTGATATCGCTTACGCCTTTGGCACGCCGCCAAGCGACGCCGAAGCGATTAAAGTTCGCCACGGTTGTGCGCTGGGTTCCATCGTTGGAAAAGATGAGAGCGTGGAAGTGCCGAGCGTAGGCGGTCGTCCACCGCGGAGTCTGCAACGTCAGACCCTGGCAGAGGTGATCGAGCCACGCTATACCGAACTGCTCAACCTGGTCAACGAAGAGATATTGCAGTTGCAGGAAAAGCTTCGCCAACAAGGGGTTAAACATCACCTGGCGGCAGGCATTGTATTAACCGGTGGCGCAGCGCAGATTGAAGGGCTTGCAGCTTGTGCTCAGCGCGTGTTTCATACGCAGGTGCGCATCGGCGCGCCGCTGAACATTACCGGTTTAACGGATTATGCTCAGGAGCCGTATTATTCGACGGCGGTGGGATTGCTTCACTACGGGAAAGAGTCACATCTTAACGGTGAAGCTGAAGTAGAAAAACGTGTTACAGCATCAGTTGGCTCGTGGATCAAGCGACTCAATAGTTGGCTGCGAAAAGAGTTTTAATTTTTATGAGGTCGACGATAATTACGGCCTCAGGCGACAGGCACAAATCGGAGAGAAACTATGTTTGAACCAATGGAACTTACCAATGACGCGGTGATTAAAGTCATCGGCGTCGGCGGCGGCGGCGGTAATGCTGTTGAACACATGGTGCGCGAGCGCATTGAAGGTGTTGAATTCTTCGCGGTAAATACCGATGCACAAGCGCTGCGTAAAACAGCGGTTGGACAGACGATTCAAATCGGTAGCGGTATCACCAAAGGACTGGGAGCTGGCGCAAATCCAGAAGTTGGCCGTAATGCGGCTGATGAGGATCGCGATGCACTGCGTGCGGCGCTGGAAGGTGCAGACATGGTCTTTATTGCTGCGGGTATGGGTGGTGGTACCGGTACTGGTGCAGCACCAGTTGTCGCTGAAGTGGCAAAAGATTTGGGGATCCTGACCGTTGCTGTCGTGACTAAGCCTTTCAACTTTGAAGGCAAGAAGCGTATGGCATTCGCTGAGCAGGGGATCACTGAACTGTCCAAGCATGTGGACTCTCTGATCACTATCCCTAACGACAAACTGCTGAAAGTCTTGGGCCGCGGTATCTCCCTGCTGGATGCATTTGGCGCAGCGAACGATGTACTGAAAGGTGCTGTGCAAGGTATCGCTGAACTGATTACTCGTCCAGGCCTGATGAACGTGGACTTTGCAGACGTACGTACCGTAATGTCTGAAATGGGCTACGCAATGATGGGTTCTGGTGTGGCGAGCGGCGAAGACCGTGCGGAAGAAGCTGCTGAAATGGCTATCTCCTCTCCGCTGCTGGAAGATATCGATCTGTCTGGCGCGCGCGGCGTGCTGGTTAACATCACGGCGGGCTTCGACCTGCGTCTGGATGAGTTCGAAACGGTAGGTAACACCATCCGTGCATTTGCATCCGACAACGCAACTGTGGTTATCGGTACTTCTCTTGACCCGGATATGAATGACGAGCTGCGCGTAACCGTTGTTGCGACAGGTATAGGCATGGACAAACGTCCTGAAATCACTCTGGTGACCAATAAGCAGGTTCAGCAGCCAGTGATGGATCGCTACCAGCAGCACGGGATGGCTCCGCTGACCCAGGAGCAGAAGCCGGTTGCTAAAGTCGTGAATGACAATGCGCCGCAAACTGCGAAAGAGCCGGATTATCTGGATATCCCAGCATTCCTGCGTAAGCAAGCTGATTAAGAATTGACTGGAATTTGGGTTTCGAGGCTCTTTGTGCTAAACTGGCCCGCCGAATGTATAGTACACTTCGGTTGGATAGGTAATTTGGCGAGATAATACGATGATCAAACAAAGGACACTTAAACGTATCGTTCAGGCGACGGGTGTCGGTTTACATACCGGCAAGAAAGTCACCCTGACGTTACGCCCTGCGCCGGCCAACACCGGGGTCATCTATCGTCGCACCGACTTGAATCCACCGGTAGATTTCCCGGCCGATGCCAAATCTGTGCGTGATACCATGCTCTGTACGTGTCTGGTCAACGAGCATGATGTACGGATTTCAACCGTAGAGCACCTCAATGCTGCTCTCGCAGGCCTCGGCATCGATAACATTGTTATCGAAGTTAACGCGCCGGAAATCCCGATCATGGACGGCAGCGCCGCTCCGTTTGTATACCTGCTGCTTGACGCCGGTATCGACGAGTTGAACTGCGCCAAGAAATTTGTTCGCATCAAAGAGACTGTTCGTGTCGAAGATGGCGATAAGTGGGCTGAATTTAAGCCGTACAATGGTTTTTCGCTGGATTTCACCATCGATTTCAACCATCCGGCTATTGACTCCAGTAACCAGCGCTATGCGATGAACTTCTCCGCTGATGCGTTTATGCGCCAGATCAGCCGTGCGCGTACGTTCGGTTTCATGCGTGATATCGAATATCTGCAGTCCCGTGGTTTGTGCCTGGGCGGCAGCTTCGATTGTGCCATCGTTGTTGACGATTATCGCGTACTGAACGAAGACGGCCTGCGTTTTGAAGACGAATTTGTGCGTCACAAAATGCTCGATGCGATCGGTGACTTGTTCATGTGTGGTCACAATATTATTGGTGCATTTACCGCTTATAAATCTGGTCATGCACTGAATAACAAACTGCTGCAGGCTGTCCTTGCAAAACAGGAAGCCTGGGAATATGTGACCTTCCAGGACGACGCAGAACTGCCGTTGGCCTTCAAAGCGCCTTCAGCCGTACTGGCATAACGACATTTATACTGTCGTATAAAATTCGACTGGCAAATCTGGCACTCTCTCCGGCCAGGTGAACCAGTCGTTTTTTTTTGAATTTTATAAGAACGATAAAAAACGGTGCGAACGCTGTTTTCTTAAGCACTTTTACGCACAACTTATCTTCATTCGTGCTGTGGACTTCAGGCTTTAATGATAAGATTTGTGCGCTAAATACGTTTGAATACGATCGGGATGGCAATAACGTGAGTGGAATACTGACGCGCTGGCGACAGTTTGGTAAACGCTACTTCTGGCCGCATCTCTTATTAGGGATGGTCGCGGCGAGTTTAGGTTTGCCTGCGCTCAGCAACGCCGCCGAACCAAACGCGCCCGCAAAAGCGACAACCCGCAACCACGAGCCTTCAGCCAAAGTTAACTTTGGTCAATTGGCCATGCTGGAAGCGAACACGCGCCGCCCGAATTCGAACTATTCCGTTGATTACTGGCATCAACATGCCATTCGCACGGTAATCCGTCATCTTTCCTTCGCAATGGCACCGCAAACGCTGCCCGTTGCTGAAGAATCTTTGCCTCTTCAGGCGCAACATCTTGCATTACTGGATACGCTCAGCGCGCTGTTGACCCAGGAAGGCACGCCGTCTGAAAAGGGTTATCGCATTGATTATGCGCATTTTACCCCGCAAGCAAAATTCAGCACGCCCGTCTGGATAAGCCAGGCGCAAGGCATCCGTGCTGGCCCTCAACGCCTCAGCTAACAACAATAAACCTTTACTTCATTTTATTGACTCCGCAACGCGGGGCGTTTGAGATTTTATTATGCTAATCAAATTATTAACTAAAGTTTTCGGTAGTCGTAACGATCGCACCCTGCGCCGGATGCGCAAAGTCGTCAACATCATCAATGCCATGGAACCGGAGATGGAAAAACTCTCCGACGAAGAACTGAAAGGGAAAACCGCAGAGTTTCGTGCACGTCTGGAAAAAGGCGAAGTGCTGGAAAATCTGATCCCAGAAGCTTTCGCTGTGGTGCGTGAGGCAAGTAAGCGCGTCTTTGGTATGCGTCACTTCGACGTTCAGTTACTCGGCGGTATGGTTCTTAACGAACGCTGCATCGCGGAAATGCGTACCGGTGAAGGTAAAACCCTGACCGCAACGCTGCCTGCTTACCTGAACGCATTAACCGGTAAGGGCGTACACGTTGTTACCGTCAACGACTACCTGGCGCAACGTGACGCCGAAAACAACCGTCCGCTGTTTGAATTCCTTGGCCTGACTGTCGGTATCAACCTGCCGGGCATGCCAGCACCGGCGAAGCGTGAAGCTTACGCAGCTGACATCACTTACGGTACGAACAACGAATACGGCTTTGACTACCTGCGCGATAACATGGCGTTCAGCCCTGAAGAACGTGTACAGCGTAAACTGCACTATGCGCTGGTGGACGAAGTGGACTCCATCCTGATCGATGAAGCGCGTACACCGCTGATCATTTCCGGCCCGGCAGAAGACAGCTCGGAAATGTATAAACGCGTGAATAAAATTATTCCGCACCTGATCCGTCAGGAAAAAGAAGACTCCGAAACCTTCCAGGGCGAAGGCCACTTCTCGGTGGACGAAAAATCTCGCCAGGTGAACCTGACCGAACGTGGTCTGGTGCTGATTGAAGAACTGCTGGTGAAAGAAGGCATCATGGATGAAGGGGAGTCTCTGTACTCTCCGGCCAACATCATGCTGATGCACCACGTAACGGCGGCGCTGCGCGCTCATGCGCTGTTTACCCGAGACGTCGACTACATCGTTAAAGATGGTGAAGTTATCATCGTTGACGAACACACCGGTCGTACCATGCAGGGACGTCGTTGGTCCGATGGCCTGCATCAGGCAGTGGAAGCGAAAGAAGGAGTACAGATCCAGAACGAAAACCAGACGCTGGCGTCGATCACCTTCCAGAACTACTTCCGTTTGTATGAAAAACTGGCGGGCATGACCGGTACTGCTGATACCGAAGCTTTCGAATTTAGCTCAATCTACAAGCTGGATACCGTTGTTGTTCCGACCAACCGTCCGATGATTCGTAAAGATCTGCCTGATTTGGTCTATATGACTGAAGCGGAAAAAATCCAGGCGATCATCGAAGATATCAAAGAGCGTACCGCGAAGGGCCAGCCAGTGCTGGTGGGTACTATCTCCATCGAAAAATCTGAGCTGGTGTCAAACGAACTGACCAAAGCCGGTATTAAGCACAACGTCCTGAACGCCAAATTCCACGCCAACGAAGCGGCGATTGTTGCTCAGGCAGGTTATCCGGCTGCGGTGACTATCGCGACCAACATGGCGGGTCGTGGTACAGATATTGTGCTCGGTGGTAGCTGGCAGGCAGAAGTTGCCGCGCTGGAAAATCCGACCGCAGAGCAAATTGAAAAAATTAAGGCCGACTGGCAGGTGCGCCACGATGCGGTACTGGCTGCAGGTGGTCTGCATATCATCGGTACAGAACGTCACGAATCTCGTCGTATCGATAACCAGCTACGCGGTCGTTCTGGGCGCCAGGGGGATGCCGGTTCTTCCCGTTTCTACCTGTCGATGGAAGATGCGCTGATGCGTATTTTTGCTTCTGACCGTGTTTCCGGCATGATGCGTAAACTGGGTATGAAACCAGGCGAAGCCATCGAGCACCCGTGGGTGACCAAAGCGATTGCCAACGCTCAGCGTAAAGTTGAAAGCCGTAACTTCGATATTCGTAAGCAACTGCTGGAATATGATGACGTGGCTAACGATCAGCGTCGCGCCATTTACTCCCAGCGTAATGAACTGCTGGATGTCAGCGATGTGAGCGATACCATCAACAGCATTCGTGAAGATGTGTTCAAAGCGACCATCGATGCCTACATTCCACCGCAGTCGCTGGAAGAAATGTGGGATATTCCGGGGCTGCAGGAACGTCTGAAGAACGATTTCGACCTCGATTTGCCGATTGCCGAGTGGCTGGACAAAGAGCCAGAACTGCATGAAGAGACGCTGCGTGAGCGTATTCTGGCGCAGTCCATCGAAGTGTATCAGCGTAAAGAAGAAGTGGTTGGCGCTGAGATGATGCGTCACTTCGAGAAAGGCGTCATGCTGCAAACGCTTGACTCCCTGTGGAAAGAGCACCTGGCGGCGATGGATTATCTGCGTCAAGGTATCCACCTGCGTGGCTATGCACAGAAAGATCCGAAGCAGGAATACAAACGTGAATCGTTCTCCATGTTTGCAGCGATGCTGGAGTCGCTGAAATATGAAGTCATCAGCACGCTGAGCAAAGTCCAGGTACGTATGCCTGAAGAGGTTGAGGAGCTGGAACAACAGCGTCGTATGGAAGCCGAGCGTTTAGCGCAAATGCAGCAGCTTAGCCATCAGGATGACGACTCTGCAGCCGCAGCTGCACTGGCGGCACAAACCGGTGAACGCAAAGTTGGACGTAATGATCCTTGTCCGTGCGGTTCTGGTAAAAAATACAAGCAGTGCCACGGTCGCCTGCAATAAAGCTAACAGTTGAAGTAAAAGGCGCAGGATTCTGCGCCTTTTTTATAGGTTTAAGACAATGAAAAAGCTGCAAATTGCGGTAGGTATTATTCGCAACGAGAACAATGAAATCTTTATAACCCGTCGCGCCGCAGATGCGCACATGGCGAATAAACTGGAGTTTCCTGGCGGTAAAATTGAAATGGGCGAAACGCCGGAACAGGCGGTGGTGCGTGAACTTCAGGAAGAAGTCGGGATTACCCCACAACATTATTCGCTATTTGAAAAACTGGAATATGAATTCCCGGACAGGCATATAACACTGTGGTTCTGGCTGGTCGAAAGCTGGGAAGGGGAGCCGTGGGGTAAAGAAGGGCAACCCGGTGAGTGGATGTCGCTGGTTGGTCTGAATGCCGATGATTTTCCGCCAGCCAATGAACCGGTACTTGCGAAGCTTAAGCGTGTGTATGTCGGATAGGCGTTTATGCCGCATCCAACATTTGCACAAGATGCCCGATGCGACGCTGGCGCGTCTTATCAGTATCTACAATTTTAACACGTTGATATGTAAGGTCTTGTAGGTCGGATAAGGCGTTCCCGCCGCATCCGACATTTGCACACGATGCCTGATGCGACGCTGCCCGCGTCTTATCAGGCCAGCGTCGCATCAGATAAAATGTCACTGCTTTGGCTCTTCGCTCCAGTCATCGCTTTCGGAAAGATCGCCACTGCTGGGGATTCGTTTTTCTTCAGCAGCCCATTCTCCGAGGTCGATCAGCTGGCAACGTTTGGAACAAAATGGCCGAAACGGGCTGATTTCACCCCACACCACCGTTTTCCCGCAGGTTGGGCAATTCACCGTAATAGTTTCTGACATTTTTACTCCTTAGCAACAGGCCAGTTCGAAATCCAGACGTTCCGGTACCTGTCCGTTTTCACTGTCCAGCGGCATAAAACGAATGGCAAAACGGCTCTTATGACCGGAAATTTGCGGATAAAGCTGTGAATCGAGTGACAGATTCAGGCGCAGCAAGTCGGCATCGCCACCGTTATCCTGATAAAAACCATTCAGGCTGGTTTGTTTACGGAAGGGGGCCGACTGGCGAATTAAATCCAGCACCATGGTAAGTGCCTGGGTGAGCGGGTTCAGGCTGGCAATCCAGGTTTCTACCTGGCTGTCGCGCTGCGCCTGGGGTAGATGCAGCCAAATGTGCAATGTAGGTAAATCAAAGCTACAACAGCCGCCTGGGATGCTCAGTCGCTGACGCACCAGAGCAATCAAACGATCTTCACGCAGAAATTGCCCGATACGCGGCGCGGAAATTAATACGCTCCCCGCCGCTTTTAACTGCTGAATTAATGCTTCAATACGGCTCTGGTCCACGCCAGGCACGCCAATCCAGGTCTGGAGTTTGCGCTGCTGGCGGTCAAGTTCTTTCAACAGCTCAGTACGGACTTCGCCGCGCTCGAAAACATCCAGTAATTCACTGACATTGCGGAAGAAATGCAGAGCGCCAGCGTAGTCAACGACGGGTAGATTAACGGTGAGTTGCTGAATCAAAAACTCAATGCGCAGCCATGTACGCATTTTTTCATTTAGTGGATGTTCAAAAAGGACCTGGGTCTGCATTACGGTTTTTCCTGTGAGACAAACTGCGACGCAAGCTGCAAATAGTGTGCGTGCAGGCGGGCAACATCCGATGCGATAGCATCCGGTGCGCCGTTATTATCAATGACGTCATCTGCCACGGCAAGGCGAGCTTCGCGCGTTGCCTGAGCAGCAAGGATTTGTTCGACATGCTCGCGAGTGACATCATCGCGCTGCATGGTGCGTTTAAGTTGCGTTTCTGGGCTGACATCCACCACCAGCACTCGATTCGCTTTTTTATACAATGAGTTTTCTACCAGCAATGGCACAACCCAAAGTACATAGGGGGAAGATGCTTGCTGGATCTGGTGTTGCGTCTCTTGCTGAATCAGCGGATGCAGCAGGGCGTTAAGCCAGTTTTTCTCTTCCGGGTTGGCGAAAATCCGCTCGCGCAAGGCCCGGCGCTGCAATGTTCCATCAGCAGCAATCATGTTAGCGCCAAAGTGATCAGCAATGGCATGTAGCGCAGGTGCACCTGGTTCAACCACCTGACGAGCAATAATATCGGCATCAATGACGTTAATTCCGAGATCAGCAAACGCATTGGCAACGGTACTCTTGCCACTGCCAATGCCTCCCGTTAAGGCAACTATATACCTCATAATTTATATTCCCGGGAATTCATCATGATTATCAAAACGTTAAAAATGAGCGCACGAAAGCGAAATTGATGAAACGTTCGCTCACTATTTACCAGGTAAATTTATGGGATTGTAGCGTAAAAAAAGACAATTTCGCAGTCTTGCGCCGCATTGATTAGTGCGTATGATAGCGTCACTGGAGTTGCGCTCTTACCCTTATAGCCATTAACCCCAGGAATCCGCACATGCGTATTGAAGAAGATCTGAAGTTAGGTTTTAAAGACGTTCTCATCCGCCCTAAACGCTCCACTCTTAAAAGCCGTTCCGATGTTGAACTGGAACGTCAATTCACCTTCAAACATTCAGGTCAGAGCTGGTCCGGCGTGCCGATTATCGCCGCAAATATGGACACCGTAGGCACATTTTCTATGGCCTCTGCGCTGGCTTCTTTTGATATTCTGACTGCTGTGCATAAACACTATTCTGTCGAAGAGTGGCAAGCGTTTATCAACAATTCTTCCGCTGATGTGCTGAAACATGTGATGGTTTCTACCGGTACGTCTGATGCGGATTTCGAAAAAACTAAACAGATTCTCGACCTGAACCCGGCATTAAACTTCGTTTGTATTGATGTGGCGAATGGTTATTCTGAACACTTCGTGCAGTTCGTTGCGAAAGCGCGTGAAGCGTGGCCGACCAAAACCATTTGTGCTGGCAACGTAGTGACTGGTGAAATGTGTGAGGAGCTTATCCTCTCCGGTGCTGATATCGTTAAAGTTGGCATTGGCCCCGGTTCTGTTTGTACAACTCGCGTCAAAACAGGCGTCGGTTATCCGCAACTTTCTGCGGTGATCGAATGTGCCGATGCTGCGCATGGTCTGGGCGGAATGATCGTCAGCGACGGTGGCTGCACCACGCCAGGCGATGTCGCGAAAGCCTTTGGCGGCGGTGCCGATTTCGTCATGCTTGGCGGCATGCTGGCGGGCCACGAAGAGAGCGGTGGTCGCATCGTTGAGGAGAACGGCGAGAAATTTATGCTGTTCTACGGCATGAGCTCCGAGTCTGCGATGAAACGTCACGTTGGCGGCGTTGCGGAATATCGCGCAGCAGAAGGTAAAACCGTTAAGCTGCCGCTGCGAGGCCCGGTTGAACATACCGCGCGTGATATTTTGGGCGGCCTGCGTTCAGCTTGTACATACGTTGGGGCTTCACGTCTGAAAGAGCTGACCAAGCGCACCACGTTTATCCGTGTACAGGAACAAGAAAACCGCATCTTCAACAATCTGTAATCTCCCAATGCTGGCGTGGAGTAACACGCCAGCGTTATCCCATCCCACTCATCGCATCGCCTAAATGGAAAATTGGCAAATACATTGCCACCACTAGCGTACCGATAATTCCTCCCGTTATGACCAGCAACACCGGTTCGAGCAAGGCTGCAAGGTTATCCGCCAGCGCCATGGTGTTATCCCGATGATGACGGGCGAGGTTGTCTAACATGAGATCCAGCGAGCCGGATACCTCTCCTGTTCTCACTAATTGCAAACAGAGCGGGCTAAACTCACCGGCATTTTTTAGCGCCAGCCAGATGGGATGACCGTTACTAATATCGTGCTGGATTTGTGTCAGAAGTTGCTCCCAATACGGACAGCGCATTGTTGCTCTGACGCTCTCTACGCCCTGTAAAAAAGTAATGCCTGCACTTTGTGTCAGCGCCAGGATCGTAAAGATCTGCGTGAGTTTTTGTCCTCGCATCAGTGAACCCATAATTGGGATGCGTAACAGTGATTTTTGCCTCACGATGAGCCAGGTCGGGCGGCGCACCAGCAACTTATTGGCTATTGCCAGCAGTAAGCCGAACAACAGCAGCAGCCAGCCCCATTCGCCACTAAAGTCTGCCAGCGTCATGATCCCCTGCGTTAGCGCTGGTAATGGGGTGTTAAAGGTCTTGTAGATAGCAGCAAACTCCGGCAGTACAAAATGCAGCATTGCCACAACCACCATTATTGCCATCGCTAAAATGATGATGGGATAACGCAACGCTGATTTCACTTTATCGGCTAACTGACGCTGGGCTTTTTGCTGTCGAGCAAGTTCAAAGCAACATTCATCTAACTTACCGGTCAATTCCCCCGTGCGGATCATTGCCTGATAGAGCGGTGGAAATACCTCTGACCAGGGTAATAAGGCATTGGAAAAGGCAACGCCCTGTTCGAGATCGAGCGCCAGTGATTGCAGCAACGCTTGCCATTGCTTACTGGGATGCTGTTCCGCAAGCAGTGCCAGCCCTTCAGAAAGGGTTAACCCGGCTTTGAGTAGCGTCGCCAGTTGATGAATGACTTCCGCGCTTTTATCTCCTCGCCACTGCGCAGAATTGATGGCGATTCGCTTCAGGCTAAGTGGGGTAACCATCTGTTGCTGTAGTGCTATGAGCAGCAAAGCACGGCTCTCTGCCCATAGCATCCCATCTTGCGCATTGCCGTCGCCGGTTATGCCACGCCAGCGCCAGAGTTGCTTACTCGCCATGTGGCATTCCCAATACGCGGATTAACTCTTCAAAGGTGGTTAAGCCTTGCTCCACGGCCAGGCAGCCGTTTTCAAAAAGCGTTCGCATACCCGCCTGTCGGGCGTGCGTTTCCAGCGATTCAACGTCGGTATTAGCGGAAATAAGCTGACGTATGAACGGTGTTATGGGCAGAACTTCAAATAAGGCCGTGCGACCATAAAAACCGTGGTAGCAATGTACACAACCGGGTGCTTGCCAGCGGGGCAGCGGCGACGGCCATACATTGTCTGGAATATGGATGGGCTCCCCTTGCTGCAGGCGACAATGTGGGCAAAGTTTACGTACCAGACGCTGGGCTATTACCAGCGTAAGCGCCGATGAGAGCATCCAGCGGGCGACTCCCATTTGCTGTAAACGTACCAGCGTTTCAGTGGTGGAATTGGTGTGTAGGGTAGACAACACCAGGTGACCGGTTTGCGCCGCTTTAATAGCGATCTCTGCTGTTTCGCCATCGCGGATCTCTCCGATCATGATGACGTCAGGGTCCTGGCGCAATAACGCACGCAAAACGCCCTGAAAGGTAAGACCGGCACGCGGATGGATTTGCGTCTGGTTTAGTCCGGCTATGGGGATCTCAACCGGATCTTCGACGCTACAAATATTAATGTCAGCGGTATTTAGCGTTTGCAGGGCACTATAAAGCGTGACCGTTTTGCCGCTGCCTGTAGGGCCAGTTACCAGCACCAGTCCCTGTGGTTGTTGCAAGGCATGAGCAAAGTCCGCCAGTTGTAACGGCTGCATCCCCAGCGTGTTGATATCCAGTGCCTGGCTCACCTGCTGTAACAACCTTAATACCACCTTTTCACCACCCTGGCATGGTAAGGTCGCAATACGAAATGAGACGGCGTTTCCTGCCAGTTCGACAGTGAATTGCCCGTCCTGCGGCAGGCGATGTTCCGCAATATCCAGGTTGCCCAGCACTTTTAATCTGGCGGTTAATGCGACTCCGGCATCCGGTAAAACATCCGGTAAAGGATGCAATACACCGTCGATACGCAAGCGGATGCGGTAGGCATTGTCCGCTGGTTCGATATGAATATCAGACGCGCGTTGTTCCAGCGCAGATTGTAACGTTCGAGTCAGCAACTCTGCTTTGGGCTGATGCTTCTCATGAATAGCTACGGGCAATGTCTGTTGGGTGCGACTGGCGTGACCTTCCATTTGTTGGCGCGTCCAGCAGGTGATCTCAATACGTTTGGTGGTAGCGAAATGCAATGCGTCCAGTAGCTCATGCGAAGGGGCATCGACCACCGCAACATGAACCACCTCTTCGCTGGCATCCAGCAAGACTCCCTGATAACGCAGACACAGGGCGGTGAGCTGTGGAATATTCATTGCCGCTCCTTAGTTGGCGTCATCAAAGCGAAAGACATCTTCGCAGGCTTGCTGCAATGCGCTGTCACTTTGAATATTGCAGTTGCGCGTCCAGCCGGTGACGCCGTTTGCGTTATCCCAACCCGGTGTCATGACGACGCTTAGCCCATTGAGACTTTCTTGCCCGGTCAGCGACACCACGCCCTTTGCCACACTCATGGCTGAAACATAGCGGGTGGTGGTAGGCGAGGGAATGCCATTGCTGCCACCGTCGCAGGTATCTAATCCACCATGTTCCAGCGCGCACAACTCTACGGCGGTACGGTAAGGCACAAAGGTTTGTAGCATGTCGGTGAGTGCGGCTTTGCGCAGGTAGTTTTGATAAGCGGGAATACCAATGGCGCTTAAAATGGCAATGATGCCAATAACCACCATCAGTTCGATAAGTGTAAAACCGCGTTGCTTGTCCATTTGTTTCGCTCCTTGATTTGGTTGGCGCTACTTTGGCAAACGCCATCAGCACAAGCGAGGGGCAAAAAACGAAACGGGAAAGCAGCTTCCGGAGTTTTTTATTACGTTGCAGCGAAAGACAAGAAATTTGCGAGGCGTTACGAAGAAAGTTGGGAAAGGGGAGATTATCCGCCCGCGATGGAGCGGATAAATCTGTCAGCAATCAGCGAAAACGCATTGAAAGGTCGAGTGCCTGTACGTGTTTAGTTAGCGCACCGACGGAGATAAAGTCCACGCCCGTTTCGGCAAATTCGCGCAGTGTTTTGTCAGTGACGTTGCCAGACACTTCCAGTAGCGCCTTGCCGTTGGTGCGTTTGACGGCTTCGCGCATCTGTTCTGTTTCGAAGTTATCCAGCATGATGATATCGGCACCTGCTTTCAGGGCTTCATCAAGTTCTTCCAGATTCTCTACTTCGACTTCTACTGGCGCATCTGGGTGCAGCCAGGACGCTTTTTCGACCGCCTGGCGCACTGAGCCGGAGGCAATAATATGGTTTTCTTTGATCAGGAAGGCATCAGAAAGCCCCAGGCGGTGATTCGCTCCGCCGCCGCAAAGTACCGCGTATTTCAGAGCTGAACGCAGGCCGGGTAAGGTTTTGCGCGTATCCAACAACTGCGTGTTGGTGCCCTCCAGTAATTCGACATAGTGGCGTACCTTACTGGCAACCCCTGAAAGGGTTTGCACAAAATTAAGTGCAGTGCGTTCGCCCGTTAACAGCACGCGGGATGGGCCTTCAAGTTCGAACAAGGGTTCATTGGCGTTGATGACATCGCCGTCATCCACATGCCAGATTATGGTGACATCGTCGCCTGCCAGTTGAATAAACACCTCTTCAACCCAGCGTTTGCCGCAAAATACGCCATTCTCGCGTGTGATCACTGTGGCATGAGAGCGAGAGTTTTCCGGTAAAAGTTTTGCCGTAATGTCATTGTTGGCATCGACTGTTCCGCCTAAATCTTCCCGCAGCGCCTGGGCCACCGCGCCGGGGATATCGAGATTAATGCGTTCCAGCAGCTCGTCACGTCGGGTGTCAGGGTTATAGCGGCGAGGCGGCATGTTAAAACTCCAGATAGCTAACGAATCATAAGGTAGAAACATGCTACTCTGAACCGGGTATTAGCACCACATATAAGGAGATCCTGCATGTTGTTAGAACAGGGGTGGCTGGTTGGCGCGCGCCGCGTTCCCTCACCACATTACGATTGCCGCCCGGATGACGAAACACCCACCCTGCTGGTGGTGCACAATATTAGCCTGCCGCCAGGCGAGTTTGGCGGTCCGTGGATCGACGCATTATTCACTGGAACTATTGATCCGCAGGCACATCCTTTCTTTGCTGAGATCGCCCATTTGCGCGTCTCCGCTCACTGTTTGATTCGCCGCGATGGTGAAATAGTCCAGTATGTTCCTTTCGATAAACGTGCCTGGCATGCCGGAGTCTCTCAGTATCAGGGGCGCGAACGCTGCAATGATTTTTCTATTGGGATTGAGCTGGAAGGCACCGATACGCTGGCGTATACCGATGCGCAGTATCAACAGCTTGCGGCGGTTACACGGGCACTGATTGATCGCTATCCGGATATCGCTAATAACATGACGGGCCATTGTGATATTGCGCCGGATCGGAAAACCGATCCCGGTCCTGCATTTGATTGGGCACGGTTTCGTGCGCTGGTCAGCAAGGAGACAACATGACGCTATTTACAACCTTACTGGTGTTAATTTTCGAGCGCCTGTTTAAGTTGGGCGAGCACTGGCAGCTTGATCATCGTCTTGAAGCGTTCTTTCGGCGGGTGAAACATTTTTCTCTCGGGCGCACATTAGGCATGACCATTATTGCGATGGGCGTGACTTTTTTACTGTTACGCGCATTGCAGGGAGTATTGTTCAACGTTCCCACGCTGCTGGTGTGGCTGCTGATTGGTTTGCTGTGTATTGGCGCAGGTAAAGTTCGTCTTCATTATCATGCTTATCTGACAGCTGCTTCACGTAATGATAGCCATGCCCGTGTCACGATGGCTGGCGAACTCACCATGATTCACGGCGTCCCGGCAGGCTGCGATGAACGTGAGTATTTGCGTGAACTGCAAAATGCACTGCTGTGGACCAACTTTCGTTTTTATCTTGCACCGTTGTTCTGGTTGATTGTGGGGGGAATCTGGGGACCCGTTACGCTAATGGGGTATGCTTTTTTGCGTGCATGGCAATACTGGCTGGCGCGTTACCAGACGCCGCATCACCGTTTACAGTCCGGCATTGATGCCGTGCTTCATGTGCTGGATTGGGTGCCGGTTCGCCTTGCGGGTGTGGTATATGCTTTGATCGGTCATGGTGAGAAAGCGTTACCGGCCTGGTTTGCTTCGCTGGGTGATTTCCATACTTCGCAATATCAGGTATTAACGCGTCTGGCACAGTTCTCTCTGGCGCGTGAACCGCATGTCGACAAGGTGGAGACGCCGAAGGCAGCGGTTTCAATGGCGAAGAAAACCTCGTTCGTGGTCGTGGTGGTAATTGCGCTACTGACGATTTACGGGGCGTTGGTGTAAATATTATTGCCCTCACCCTGCACGGGTGAGGGCGTAGAGAGATTAATGCGCTTTTACGGTTTTGGCGGTTTTCTCTTTAAACAGATAGCCGATACCTAACACGATCAGCCATACCGGGATCAGGTATACCGAAATCGCCATTCCTGGGGTCATCAGCATAATCACCAGTACCGCCGCCATAAACAGCAGGCAGATCCAGTTACCCAGCGGATAAAGCAGAGCAGGGAAGCGAGTTACCACGCCTTGTTCCTGCTTGGCGCGACGGAATTTCATATGCGCCAGGCTAATCATCGCCCAGTTGATGACCAGTGCAGATACCACCAGCGCCATTAACAGTCCGAATGCGGATTCCGGTGCAAGGTAGTTAATCAGCACGCACAATGCCGTAACCAGCGCAGACACCAGAATAGTGTTAACCGGTACACCGCGTTTGTCGACAGACGCCAGCGCTTTTGGCGCGTTGCCCTGTTGTGCCAGACCAAACAGCATACGGCTGTTGCAATATACGCAGCTGTTGTACACGGAGAGCGCCGCAGTCAGTACCACGATGTTCAGCGCATTCGCCACAAAGGTATCGCCTAACTCGTGGAAGATCAGCACAAACGGACTGGTATCGGCGGTAACGCGGGTCCACGGCATCAGTGAGAGCAGAACGGCTAACGAACCAATATAGAAAATCAGGATGCGGTAGATAACCTGGTTAGTTGCTTTCGGGATACTTTGCTCCGGGTTATCAGCTTCTGCTGCGGTGATCCCCACCAGTTCCAGACCGCCGAACGAGAACATGATAATCGCCATCATCATCACCAGCCCGGTGAAGCCGTGCGGCAGGAAACCACCCTGATCCCACAGGTTGCTAACGGTCGCCTGCGGGCCGCCGTTGCCGCTGAATAGCAGCCAGCCGCCGAAGATGATCATTGCTACCACCGCGATAACTTTGATAATGGCAAACCAGAACTCCATCTCACCAAACACTTTTACGTTTGTCAGGTTGATGGCGTTGATCACCACAAAGAACACGGCGGCAGAAACCCAGGTTGGGATTTCCGGATACCAGAACTGAATGTATTTACCCACGGCAGTCAGCTCTGCCATGGCAACTAAAACGTACAGTACCCAGTAGTTCCAGCCAGAGGCGAAACCGGCAAAACTGCCCCAGTATTTATAAGCAAAGTGGCTAAAGGAGCCTGCGACAGGTTCTTCGACCACCATTTCACCCAGCTGACGCATGATCAGAAAGGCGATAAAACCAGCAATGGCGTATCCCAGGATAATCCCTGGCCCTGCGGACTGTATTACGGAGGCGCTACCCAGGAATAGCCCGGTCCCTATCGCGCCACCCAGCGCGATAAGCTGAATATGGCGGTTTTTAAGGCCGCGCTTTAGCTGCTCGCCGTGCTGTTGACCTTCCATCATGAAACCTCGTGCGGTGATTGTTTTTTTGATCTACGCAGTGATGCGTGTGTAAGTTTGTAATTCCGTTTTTTGTATTAATTTGTTTACATCAAAGACGTTTGAATTGTTACAAAAGGACTTCCGTCAGATAAAGAATAATGGTATGCGGCAGCGAATGCACCCGCTTTATGCATGGTTGAAGATGAGTTGCTTAAAAAGGAACCGTTTGTAAAGGTCAGCCTCAAATCCCCTCAACATACAAAATGAATATAAATTCATTATTTTTGAATTAAAAATCGATAAATTGGTAAGTGAATCGGTTCAATTCGGATTTTTATAGTTTAATAATCGTTAAAAAATCCCTTTCCTACGTAAAGTCTACATTTGTGCATAGTTACAACTTTGAAACGTTATATATGTCAACTTGTTAAAATGTGCACAGTTTCATGATTTCAATCAAAACCTGTATGGACATGAGGTGAATACTTTGTTACTTTAGCGTCACAGACATGAAATTGGTAAGACCAATTGACTTCGGCAAGTGGCTTAAGACAGGAACTCATGGCCTACAGCAAAATCCGCCAACCAAAACTCTCCGATGTGATTGAGCAGCAACTGGAGTTTTTGATCCTCGAAGGCACACTCCGCCCGGGCGAAAAACTCCCACCGGAACGCGAACTGGCGAAACAGTTCGACGTCTCCCGTCCCTCCTTGCGTGAGGCGATTCAACGTCTCGAAGCAAAGGGCTTGTTGCTTCGTCGCCAGGGTGGCGGCACTTTTGTTCAGAGCAGCCTCTGGCAAAGTTTCAGCGATCCGCTGGTGGAGCTGCTCTCCGACCATCCTGAATCACAGTATGACTTGCTCGAAACACGACACGCCCTGGAAGGTATCGCCGCCTATTACGCCGCGCTGCGTAGTACCGATGAAGACAAGGAACGCATCCGTGAACTCCACCACGCCATAGAGCTGGCGCAGCAGTCTGGCGATCTGGACGCGGAATCAAACGCCGTCCTCCAGTATCAGATTGCCGTCACCGAAGCAGCCCACAATGTAGTTCTGCTTCATCTGCTAAGGTGTATGGAGCCGATGTTGGCTCAGAATGTCCGTCAGAACTTCGAATTGCTCTATTCGCGTCGCGAGATGCTGCCGCTGGTGAGTAGTCACCGCACTCGCATATTCGAAGCGATTATGGCCGGTAAGCCGGAAGAAGCGCGCGAAGCATCGCATCGCCATCTGGCCTTTATCGAAGAAATTTTGCTCGACAGAAGCCGTGAAGAGAGCCGCCGTGAGCGTTCTCTGCGTCGTCTGGAGCAACGAAAGAATTAGTGATTTTTCTGGTAAAAATTATCCAGAAGATGTTGTAAATCAAGCGCATATAAAAGCGCGGCAACTAAACGTAGAACCTGTCTTATTGAGCTTTCCGTCGAGAGTTCAATGGGACAGGTTCCAGAAAACTCAACGTTATTAGATAGATAAGGAATAACCCATGTCAGAACGTTTCCCAAATGACGTGGATCCGATCGAAACTCGCGACTGGCTCCAGGCGATCGAATCGGTCATCCGTGAAGAAGGTGTTGAGCGTGCTCAGTATCTGATCGACCAACTGCTTGCTGAAGCCCGCAAAGGCGGTGTCAACGTAGCCGCAGGCACCGGTATCAGCAACTACATCAACACCATCCCCGTTGAAGAACAACCGGAGTATCCGGGTAATCTGGAACTGGAACGCCGTATTCGTTCAGCTATCCGCTGGAACGCCATCATGACGGTTCTGCGTGCGTCGAAAAAAGACCTCGAACTGGGCGGCCACATGGCGTCCTTCCAGTCGTCCGCAACCATTTATGATGTGTGCTTTAACCACTTCTTCCGTGCGCGCAACGAGCAGGATGGCGGCGACCTGGTTTACTTCCAGGGTCACATCTCTCCGGGCGTTTACGCTCGTGCTTTCCTGGAAGGTCGTCTGACTCAGGAGCAGCTGGATAACTTCCGTCAGGAAGTTCACGGCAATGGCCTCTCTTCCTATCCGCACCCGAAACTGATGCCGGAATTCTGGCAGTTCCCGACCGTATCTATGGGTCTGGGTCCGATTGGTGCTATTTACCAGGCTAAATTCCTGAAATATCTGGAACACCGTGGCCTGAAAGATACTTCTAAACAGACCGTTTACGCCTTCCTCGGCGACGGCGAGATGGACGAACCAGAATCCAAAGGTGCGATCACCATCGCTACCCGTGAAAAACTGGATAACCTGGTCTTCGTTATCAACTGTAACCTGCAGCGTCTTGACGGCCCGGTCACCGGTAACGGCAAGATCATCAACGAACTGGAAGGCATCTTCGAAGGTGCTGGCTGGAACGTGATCAAAGTGATGTGGGGTAGCCGTTGGGATGAACTGCTGCGTAAAGATACCAGCGGTAAACTGATCCAGCTGATGAACGAAACCGTTGACGGCGACTACCAGACCTTCAAATCGAAAGATGGTGCGTACGTTCGTGAACACTTCTTCGGTAAATATCCTGAAACCGCAGCACTGGTTGCAGACTGGACTGACGAGCAGATCTGGGCGCTGAACCGTGGCGGTCACGATCCGAAGAAAATCTACGCTGCATTCAAGAAAGCGCAGGAAACCAAAGGCAAAGCGACAGTAATCCTTGCTCATACCATTAAAGGTTACGGTATGGGCGACGCAGCTGAAGGTAAAAACATCGCGCACCAGGTTAAGAAAATGAACATGGACGGCGTGCGTCACATCCGCGACCGTTTCAATGTGCCGGTGTCTGATGCTGATATCGAAAAACTGCCGTACATCACCTTCCCGGAAGGTTCTGAAGAGCATACCTATCTGCACGCTCAGCGTCAGAAATTGCACGGTTATCTGCCAAGCCGCCAGCCGAACTTCACCGAGAAGCTGGAGCTGCCGAGCCTGCAAGACTTCGGCGCGCTGCTGGAAGAGCAGAGCAAAGAGATCTCTACCACTATCGCTTTCGTTCGTGCCTTGAACGTGATGCTGAAGAACAAGTCGATCAAAGATCGTCTGGTACCGATCATCGCCGACGAAGCGCGTACTTTCGGTATGGAAGGTCTGTTCCGTCAGATTGGTATTTACAGCCCGAACGGTCAGCAGTACACCCCGCAGGACCGCGAGCAGGTTGCTTACTATAAAGAAGACGAGAAAGGTCAGATTCTGCAAGAAGGGATCAACGAGCTGGGCGCAGGTTGTTCCTGGCTGGCAGCGGCGACCTCTTACAGCACCAACAATCTGCCGATGATTCCGTTCTACATCTATTACTCGATGTTCGGCTTCCAGCGTATCGGCGATCTGTGCTGGGCTGCTGGCGACCAGCAGGCACGTGGCTTCCTGATCGGCGGTACTTCCGGTCGTACCACCCTGAACGGCGAAGGTCTGCAGCACGAAGATGGTCACAGCCACATTCAGTCGCTGACTATCCCGAACTGTATTTCTTATGACCCGGCTTACGCTTACGAAGTTGCTGTCATCATGCATGATGGTCTGGAGCGTATGTACGGTGAGAAACAAGAGAACGTTTACTACTACATCACTACGCTGAACGAAAACTACCACATGCCGGCAATGCCGGAAGGTGCTGAGGAAGGTATCCGTAAAGGTATCTACAAACTCGAAACCATTGAAGGTAGCAAAGGTAAAGTTCAGCTGCTGGGCTCCGGTTCTATCCTGCGTCACGTCCGTGAAGCAGCAGAGATCCTGGCGAAAGATTACGGCGTAGGTTCTGACGTTTATAGCGTGACCTCCTTCACCGAACTGGCGCGTGATGGTCAGGATTGTGAACGCTGGAACATGCTGCACCCGCTGGAAACTCCGCGCGTTCCGTACATCGCTCAGGTGATGAACGACGCTCCGGCAGTGGCATCTACCGACTATATGAAACTGTTCGCTGAGCAGGTCCGTACTTACGTACCGGCTGACGACTACCGCGTACTGGGTACTGATGGCTTCGGTCGTTCCGACAGCCGTGAGAACCTGCGTCACCACTTCGAAGTTGATGCTTCCTACGTGGTTGTAGCGGCGCTGGGCGAACTGGCTAAACGTGGCGAAATCGATAAGAAAGTGGTTGCTGACGCAATCGCCAAATTCAACATCGATGCAGAAAAAGTTAACCCGCGTCTGGCGTAAGAGGTAAAAGAATAATGGCTATCGAAATCAAAGTACCGGACATCGGGGCTGATGAAGTTGAAATCACCGAGATCCTGGTCAAAGTGGGCGACAAAGTTGAAGCCGAACAGTCGCTGATCACCGTAGAAGGCGACAAAGCCTCTATGGAAGTACCGTCTCCGCAGGCGGGTATCGTTAAAGAGATCAAAGTCTCTGTGGGCGATAAAACCCAGACTGGCGCACTGATTATGATTTTCGATTCCGCCGACGGTGCAGCTGACGCTGCACCTGCTCAGGCAGAAGAGAAGAAAGAAGCAG
Source organism: Escherichia coli (assembly GCF_036503815.1). Lineage (GTDB taxonomy): Bacteria > Pseudomonadota > Gammaproteobacteria > Enterobacterales > Enterobacteriaceae > Escherichia > Escherichia coli_F. The sequence goes on along the minus strand of NZ_AP027764.1, from coordinate 4,036,356 downwards.
CTCCGGCAGCAGCACCCGCGGCTGCGGCGGCAAAAGACGTAAATGTTCCGGATATCGGCAGCGATGAAGTCGAAGTGACCGAAATCCTGGTGAAAGTGGGCGACAAAGTTGAAGCTGAACAGTCGCTGATCACCGTAGAAGGCGATAAAGCTTCTATGGAAGTTCCGGCTCCGTTTGCTGGCACCGTGAAAGAGATCAAAGTGAACGTGGGTGACAAAGTGTCTACCGGCTCGCTGATTATGGTCTTCGAAGTCGCGGGTGAAGCAGGCGCGGCAGCTCCGGCAGCTAAACAGGAAGCGGCTCCGGCAGCGGCCCCTGCACCAGCGGCTGGCGTGAAAGAAGTTAACGTTCCGGATATCGGTGGTGACGAAGTTGAAGTGACCGAAGTGATGGTGAAAGTGGGCGACAAAGTTGCCGCTGAACAGTCACTGATCACCGTAGAAGGCGATAAAGCTTCTATGGAAGTTCCGGCTCCGTTTGCAGGCGTCGTGAAGGAACTGAAAGTCAACGTTGGCGATAAAGTGAAAACTGGTTCGCTGATTATGATCTTCGAAGTTGAAGGCGCAGCGCCTGCGGCAGCTCCTGCGAAACAGGAAGCGGCAGCGCCGGCTCCGGCAGCAAAAGCTGAAGCTCCAGCAGCAGCTCCGGCTGCGAAAGCCGAAGGCAAATCTGAATTTGCTGAAAACGACGCTTACGTTCACGCGACTCCGCTGATCCGCCGTCTGGCACGCGAGTTTGGCATTAACCTGGCGAAAGTGAAGGGCACTGGCCGTAAAGGTCGTATCCTGCGCGAAGACGTTCAGGCTTACGTGAAAGAAGCTATCAAACGTGCAGAAGCGGCTCCGGCGGCGACTGGCGGCGGTATCCCAGGCATGCTGCCGTGGCCGAAGGTGGACTTCAGCAAGTTTGGTGAAATCGAAGAAGTGGAACTGGGCCGTATCCAGAAAATCTCTGGTGCTAACCTGAGCCGTAACTGGGTGATGATCCCGCATGTTACTCACTTCGACAAAACCGATATCACTGAACTGGAAGCGTTCCGTAAACAGCAGAACGAAGAAGCAGCGAAACGTAAGCTGGATGTGAAGATAACCCCAGTTGTCTTCATCATGAAAGCCGTTGCTGCGGCACTTGAGCAGATGCCTCGCTTCAACAGTTCTCTGTCGGAAGACGGTCAGCGTCTGACCATGAAGAAATACATCAACATCGGTGTGGCGGTGGATACCCCGAACGGCCTGGTTGTTCCGGTATTCAAAGACGTCAACAAGAAAGGCATCATCGAGCTGTCTCGCGAGCTGATGACTATTTCTAAGAAAGCGCGTGACGGTAAGCTGACTGCGGGCGAAATGCAGGGCGGTTGCTTCACCATCTCCAGCATCGGCGGCCTGGGTACTACCCACTTCGCGCCGATTGTGAACGCTCCGGAAGTGGCTATCCTCGGCGTTTCCAAGTCCGCGATGGAGCCGGTGTGGAATGGTAAAGAGTTCGTGCCGCGTCTGATGCTGCCGATTTCTCTCTCCTTCGACCACCGCGTGATCGACGGTGCTGATGGTGCCCGTTTCATTACCATCATTAACAACACGCTGTCTGACATTCGCCGTCTGGTGATGTAAGTAAAAGAGCCGGCCCAACGGCCGGCTTTTTTCTGGTAATCTCATGAATGTATTGAGATTATTAGCGAATAGACAAATCGGTTGCCGTTTGTTGTTTAAAAATTGTTAACAATTTTGTAAAATACCGACGGATAGAACGACCCGGTGGATGATGGGCGTCATAAAAATAACGTCAGACCCGCCGGAGATAAATACATAGAGGTCATGATGAGTACTGAAATCAAAACTCAGGTCGTGGTACTTGGGGCAGGCCCCGCAGGTTACTCCGCTGCCTTCCGTTGCGCTGATTTAGGTCTGGAAACCGTAATCGTAGAACGCTACAACACCCTCGGTGGTGTTTGCCTGAACGTCGGCTGTATCCCTTCTAAAGCACTGCTGCACGTAGCAAAAGTTATCGAAGAAGCCAAAGCGCTGGCTGAACACGGTATCGTCTTCGGCGAACCGAAAACCGATATCGACAAGATTCGTACCTGGAAAGAGAAAGTGATCAATCAGCTGACCGGTGGTCTGGCTGGTATGGCGAAAGGCCGCAAAGTCAAAGTGGTCAACGGTCTGGGTAAATTCACCGGGGCTAACACCCTGGAAGTGGAAGGTGAGAACGGCAAAACCGTGATCAACTTCGACAACGCGATCATTGCAGCGGGTTCTCGCCCGATCCAACTGCCGTTTATTCCGCATGAAGATCCGCGTATTTGGGACTCCACTGACGCGCTGGAACTGAAAGAAGTACCAGAACGCCTGCTGGTAATGGGTGGCGGTATCATCGGTCTGGAAATGGGGACCGTATACCACGCACTGGGTTCACAGATTGATGTGGTTGAAATGTTCGACCAGGTTATCCCAGCAGCTGACAAAGACATCGTTAAAGTCTTCACCAAGCGTATCAGCAAGAAATTCAACCTGATGCTGGAAACCAAAGTTACCGCCGTTGAAGCGAAAGAAGACGGCATTTATGTGACGATGGAAGGCAAAAAAGCACCAGCTGAACCGCAGCGTTACGACGCCGTGCTGGTAGCGATTGGTCGTGTGCCGAACGGTAAAAACCTCGACGCAGGCAAAGCTGGCGTGGAAGTTGACGACCGTGGTTTCATCCGCGTTGACAAACAGCTGCGTACCAACGTACCGCACATCTTTGCTATCGGCGATATCGTCGGTCAGCCGATGCTGGCACACAAAGGTGTTCACGAAGGTCACGTTGCCGCTGAAGTTATCGCCGGTAAAAAACATTACTTCGATCCGAAAGTTATCCCGTCCATCGCCTATACAGAACCAGAAGTTGCATGGGTGGGTCTGACCGAGAAAGAAGCGAAAGAGAAAGGCATCAGCTATGAAACCGCCACCTTCCCGTGGGCTGCTTCTGGTCGTGCTATCGCTTCTGACTGCGCAGACGGTATGACCAAGCTGATTTTCGACAAAGAATCTCACCGTGTGATCGGTGGTGCGATTGTCGGTACTAACGGCGGCGAGCTGCTGGGTGAAATCGGTCTGGCAATCGAAATGGGTTGTGATGCCGAAGACATCGCACTGACCATCCACGCGCACCCGACTCTGCACGAGTCTGTGGGCCTGGCGGCAGAAGTGTTCGAAGGTAGCATCACCGACCTGCCGAACCCGAAAGCGAAGAAAAAGTAATTTTTCGTTTGCCGGGACATCCGGTAATTAAAAAAGCGGCTAACCACGCCGCTTTTTTTACGTCTGTAATTTACCTTTCCAGTCGCCTTGCTCCGTGCTCAGAGAGACGTTCGCGTACTGCTGACCGTTGCTCGTTATTCAGCCTGGCAGTATGGTTACTGTCGTTTAGACGTTGTGGGCGGCTCTCCTGAACTTTCTCCCGAAAAACCTGACGTTGTTCAGGTGATGCCGATTGTATACGCTGGCGGGCGTTATCACGTTGCTGTTGGTTCAGTGGGTGCTGCTGTACTTTTTCCCTAAATACCTGGCGATGTTCGGGAGTTGCAGACTGAATACACTGACGCGCTGCTTCCCTTTGCTGCTGTGTTATTGGGCGGTCTTGCATTTTCTCGCGCAACGCCTGGAGCTGCTCAGGAGAGGCCGACTGAATACGCTCACGTGCCGCTTCTTTTCTCTGCTGGTTCTGCGGGTTAGTCTGCATTCTCTCGCGGACTGCCTGGCGCTGCTCAGGAGAGGCCGACTGATAACGCTGACGAGCGGCGTCCTTTTGTTGCTGGGTCAGTGGTTGGCGACGGCTGAAGTCGCGGAAGTCGTCATAGCTCCCATAGTGTTCAGCTTCATTAAACCGCTGTGCCGCTGCCTGACGTTGGGTATCTCGCGTAATGACGGGTGTGGCGTGTGTTCGTTGCTGAAACTGACTTGCTGCCGCCTGACGCTGGCTGTCGCGTGTTGGAGCAGGTAACTGCGTGGCGCTCATGCCGCCGTTGACATCGGTTTGGTGAAACCGCTTTGCCATATCCTGATCATGATAGGGCACACCATTACGGTAGTTTGGATTGTGCCGCCATGCCATGTTCTTATCAGTAAGATGCTCACCGGTGATACGGTTGAAATTGTTGACGTCGATATTGATGTTGTCGCCGTTGTGTTGCCAGCCATTACCGTCACGATGACCGCCATCGTGGTGGTGATAATCATCATCGTCATGATGATGGTCATGATCGTCATCGTCCCAGTCGATGCTGCTGAATAGTGCGTACGTGGTAGCAACGCCCATGCTATAGCCGAATCCGCGCACAAAGCTGTCAACAAACGGTTCTCCGGCTGGTGGTGGCAGATAAACCGGCGGATACGCAGTATTGGCCCAGTTCCCGTAAACCACGGTTGGGTTGTAGTTGGGAATATAGACCACATCAGGATTGGCGGGCTCAATGGAAATGACGGTTGTTGCAGGCTCTGTAATGACAGGGTTGGCAGTTGTAACGGTATTGGATGGTATGACGGGAGCCGTGACTGTCTGTTTTACCGGTATAGCTTTCTTCGTTGTGGTAATAACTTTCTGTTCGGTTGATGACTTCAGCGAGCCGGTTTGTTGCGCCAGTTGTCGTAAACGCTGTACTGAGTCCATTACGTCCTGTGGTTGCGCCAGAAATGCGTCGCCAAGATTTTGCACCCACTGCGGGTTTTCGCCCATTAACGCCATCAATTGCGGAAAAGCCACCAGCGATTTGACGCTGGCGTCCCACGGCTGGTCAGATACCGCCTGAATAGCAGCATCGCCTTGTTTAAGTGGATTATCGTGCGACCATTGCACTGCTTGCGCAACGTTTGCCGGATAGGTTGATGCCATTAACACTTGTGAAAGCAAAGAGTCGGGGTACAGCGCGACAGGTGCAACCCATTGATCTATTTGCGCAGTGCTGAATGCGGTTTTAACGACGGCGGGCGTTACGGGCGGTGCGGAAACCGTTGCAGGAAGCGTAACTGCGGTGATGTCAGGCGCAGCCAGTTGTGTCGATTGTGCTTCCACAGGCGCAGCCAGTTGTGTCGATTGTGCTTCCACAGGCGCTTCCACTGTGCGGCTTTTTATATATAGCCCGGCAGAGGCGGCACAAAGCCCGGCACTGCAAATTAGCGCCAGCACATGGGGTTTAAACGGCAAAGTCATTTTCATAATTCGGATCTCAAGGAAATCGCAATGGTCGGCGAACTGCCACCCGCAGGTGCTGTGAATCCGAGTATAAAGAGGCGGTAGTTTAAATTTTGACTAATCTTGGGATTCGTTGAGAAAGGTGATTATCACCATGCGAATTAACGAAGTTTTTACGGAGGGAAACAATCTCTAGACCATCCTTAACGATTCAGCCACTTTTTTATGTTGCTTTTTTGTAAACAGATTAACACATCGTCAAAATCCTGCTATTCTGCCCGTTGCGGTACTGGGCATTTACCCTACAAACTGCTGTCTCACAGGAGCGTGAAGAGAATCGCCTGCCGCACTATGACAATGAGAGCGAGGAGAACCGTCGTGCTAGAAGAATACCGTAAGCACGTAGCTGAGCGTGCCGCTGAGGGGATTGCGCCCAAACCCCTGGATGCAAACCAAATGGCCGCACTTGTAGAGCTGCTGAAAAACCCGCCCGCGGGCGAAGAAGAATTCCTGTTAGATCTGTTAACCAACCGTGTTCCCCCTGGCGTCGATGAAGCAGCCTATGTAAAAGCAGGCTTCCTGGCTGCTGTCGCCAAAGGCGAAGCTAAATCCCCACTGCTGACTCCGGAAAAAGCCATCGAACTGCTGGGCACCATGCAGGGTGGTTATAATATTCATCCGCTGATCGACGCGCTGGATGATGCCAAACTGGCACCGATCGCTGCCAAAGCACTTTCTCACACGCTGCTGATGTTCGATAACTTCTATGACGTAGAAGAGAAAGCGAAAGCAGGTAACGAATATGCGAAGCAGGTAATGCAGTCCTGGGCAGATGCCGAATGGTTCCTGAATCGCCCGGCGCTGGCTGAAAAACTGACCGTTACCGTCTTCAAAGTAACTGGCGAAACCAACACCGATGACCTTTCTCCGGCACCGGATGCGTGGTCACGCCCGGATATCCCACTGCACGCGTTGGCGATGCTGAAAAACGCGCGTGAAGGTATTGAGCCAGACCAGCCGGGTGTTGTTGGTCCGATCAAGCAAATCGAAGCTCTGCAACAGAAAGGTTTCCCGCTGGCGTACGTCGGTGACGTTGTGGGTACGGGTTCATCGCGTAAATCCGCCACGAACTCCGTGCTGTGGTTTATGGGTGAAGATATTCCTCATGTACCGAACAAACGCGGCGGTGGTTTGTGTCTCGGCGGTAAAATTGCGCCAATCTTCTTTAACACAATGGAAGACGCCGGCGCACTGCCAATCGAAGTCGACGTCTCTAACCTGAACATGGGCGACGTGATTGACGTTTACCCGTACAAAGGTGAAGTGCGTAACCACGAAACCGGCGAACTGCTGGCGACCTTCGAACTGAAAACCGACGTGCTGATTGATGAAGTGCGTGCTGGCGGCCGTATTCCGCTGATTATCGGGCGTGGCCTGACCACCAAAGCGCGTGAAGCACTCGGCCTGCCACACAGCGATGTGTTCCGTCAGGCGAAAGATGTCGCTGAGAGCGATCGCGGCTTCTCGCTGGCGCAGAAAATGGTCGGTCGTGCCTGCGGCGTGAAAGGCATTCGTCCGGGCGCGTACTGCGAACCGAAAATGACCTCTGTCGGTTCTCAGGACACCACCGGCCCGATGACCCGTGATGAACTGAAAGACCTGGCGTGCCTGGGCTTCTCGGCTGATCTGGTGATGCAGTCTTTCTGTCACACCGCGGCTTATCCGAAACCAGTTGACGTGAACACGCACCACACGCTGCCGGACTTTATCATGAACCGTGGCGGTGTGTCGCTGCGTCCGGGTGACGGCGTAATTCACTCCTGGCTGAACCGTATGCTGCTGCCGGATACCGTCGGTACTGGCGGTGACTCCCATACCCGTTTCCCGATCGGTATCTCTTTCCCGGCGGGCTCTGGTCTGGTGGCATTTGCAGCTGCAACAGGTGTAATGCCGCTGGATATGCCGGAATCCGTTCTGGTTCGCTTCAAAGGCAAAATGCAGCCGGGCATCACCCTGCGCGATCTGGTACACGCCATTCCGCTGTATGCGATCAAACAAGGTCTGCTGACCGTTGAGAAGAAAGGCAAGAAAAACATCTTCTCTGGTCGCATTCTGGAAATTGAAGGTCTGCCGGATCTGAAAGTTGAGCAGGCCTTTGAGCTGACCGATGCGTCCGCCGAGCGTTCTGCTGCCGGTTGTACCATCAAGCTGAACAAAGAACCGATCATCGAATACCTGAACTCCAACATCGTTTTGCTGAAGTGGATGATCGCGGAAGGTTACGGCGATCGTCGTACCCTGGAACGTCGTATTCAGGGCATGGAAAAATGGCTGGCGAATCCTGAGTTGCTGGAAGCCGATGCAGATGCGGAATACGCGGCAGTGATCGACATCGATCTGGCGGATATCAAAGAGCCAATCCTCTGTGCACCGAACGACCCGGACGACGCGCGTCCGCTGTCTGCGGTACAGGGCGAGAAAATCGACGAAGTGTTTATCGGTTCTTGCATGACCAACATCGGTCACTTCCGTGCCGCCGGTAAACTGCTGGATGCGCATAAAGGTCAGCTACCGACCCGCCTGTGGGTGGCACCGCCAACCCGTATGGACGCTGCGCAGCTTACCGAGGAAGGCTATTACAGCGTCTTCGGTAAGAGCGGTGCGCGTATCGAGATACCTGGCTGTTCCCTGTGTATGGGTAACCAGGCGCGTGTAGCAGACGGTGCGACGGTGGTTTCCACCTCTACCCGTAACTTCCCGAACCGTCTGGGTACTGGCGCGAACGTCTTCCTGGCTTCTGCTGAACTGGCTGCTGTTGCGGCGCTGATTGGCAAACTGCCGACGCCGGAAGAGTACCAGACCTACGTGGCGCAGGTAGATAAAACAGCCGTTGATACTTACCGTTATCTGAACTTCAACCAGCTTTCTCAGTACACCGAAAAAGCGGATGGGGTGATTTTCCAGACTGCGGTTTAATAAGTAAGCGCACCCGCTGCGCATAAACGAGACAATGCCCGGTGAATGAGATTCCCGGGCATTTTTTATTTCTAAACCATCGCCGTTCCGCTGTTTTTCTCCGATAAGGCTGCGATAATTAAATCAATGGCGCAATGCGATTTCGGCGCATTGCCGGGAGCAGAGGAACACACTATGGATTATGAATTTCTGCGCGATGTAACCGGAGTGGTAAAGGTGCGCATGTCCATGGGGCATGAAGTGGTCGGGCACTGGTTTAATGAAGAGGTAAAAGAAAACCTGGCCTTGCTTGATGAAGTGGAAGACGCCGCGCGCACGCTCAAAGGCAGCGAACGTTCCTGGCAGCGGGCAGGGCATGAATACACCCTGTGGATGGACGGTGAAGAGGTAATGGTTCGCGCCAATCAACTGGAATTCGCTGGCGATGAAATGGAAGAGGGGATGAACTACTACGACGAGGAAAGCCTGTCGCTGTGCGGCGTTGAGGACTTCTTGCAGGTAGTGGCGGCTTACCGCGATTTCCTCAGGCAAGGGTAAACTAAACATTGCTGGATATTGCAACGCCCCTGGTCCAGGAGCGTTGTTTACATTAGTACTCAAGTTACCAGTTTGCGATTGAGGAAGGATTCTTTTCCAGCGCGGCTAATAATTTCTTCGCCTCTTTCCCTTCGCTTGTAGAAAGGACGTTTTTCGCATTTTTATTTTCGGCAAGCGATAAGACAGGAATCGTTTCCAGGTCTTCTTCTGCTACCTGAAACTCTTGCCCCATTTGTGCAGAGATTTTTTTTGCCATTTGAAAGAGGACCCACGATTTTACATTATCCCCTTTTAGTAAATACAAATAAGCAAATGAACTATAATCAGTATAATTTTCTGTTTTTTTGTTGATTTTTATAACCATACTTTTTTTATAAAGTTCGAGACTCTTATTGATATCCTTTGGAGTACTAATGTCGCCACGAGCATAATTCCATGATTTTTCTTGCATAGCATAAGCATCACCTTGATCAATTGCTTTTTGCAGCCATTCATTTGCGGTATGTTCATTTTTCTCAACGATATCACCGAAGTTTCCACGGTAATAACGGTACATTTTCACTTGAGAATTGGCATCGCCATTTTCTGCTGCTTTACGCGTCCATTCAAGACTTTTGCTGGCATCTTGCTTTACACCACCTGCGGTATTGTAGATTTCAGCTAAAATAACTTGCGATGGTATATTATTTTTTATTGCCGCTTTTTCAAAGTAAGTGAATGCTTCTTCGGCGGAACGGGTAGACAGACCGAGATGATACAGAGCAGTGGCGTCACCTTTGTCGGCTAATTTATGCAATTCACTGAGTGATGTATTAATCCAAAGTGTTTTCCATGCGTCTGGGTTGTTTTTTGCTAACTCTTCGCCAAGGCGCGCTATTTCATCTTTTTGCCAGTTAGTCGCATTCTTTACATCAATAGGGGCGGTCAGGGAGCTATTTTTTTGGGTGTATGCAGAGGCATAAACCAGTACTGAACCTTTTAGATAGTTTTTCTCAACGCCATCACCATTAATGTATTTAACGCCTAATTCATACTGTGCTTTTACATCACCAGCGTATAATCCTTTCTCCAGAGCGTAAACATCAGTAGCATTAGCGATGTTCATAAATAAACCACTGCATAATAATATTGCAGCTATGGTTTTCTTGTTATTCATTATCTATTTCCCTTAATTATGTTGTCCCATGAAGATATTTACGTGGTGAATATTTGTGTTCTTTTATATCGTAACTTAAATGTGTGAAAAATGCAAAAGAAACACAGTGTTATTAACTCTCATTTTTAATGAATAATAAGGAGTGTTTCGGCTGCTATTTTATTATTTCAATACTGCTCTAACTTATACATTAGGCCAGTAAGACACCACGCTACAGCATGGCGGAGCCTGCGAGCTCCGCCAGAGCCGTTAAACAGCTGGCATATTGCGCCCGTAATAAATCTCGCGCATTTCTTTCCACAGCGCAGCGGTAATTTCCTGGCGCTCGCTGTCGGTTAAATCTTCCGGTTTAGTGTGGAACATGTAGTGCTTAAGGTCGAACTCTTTAAGCAACATTTTTGTATGGAAGATATTTTCCTGATAGACGTTCACATCCACCATGTCATACAGCGCCTTCATATCCTCGGACATAAAGTTCTGAATCGAATTAATCTCATGGTCGATAAAGTGCTTCATACCGTTAATGTCGCGGGTAAAACCGCGCACGCGATAATCAATGGTCACGATATCGGATTCAAGCTGGTGGATCAGGTAATTCAGTGCCTTCAACGGAGAAATCACGCCGCAGGTCGAGACTTCAATATCAGCGCGGAAGGTACATAAACCGCCTTCAGGATGGCTTTCCGGATAGGTATGTACGCAAATATGACTTTTATCGAGATGGGCAACGACCGTTTCTGGCAGTGGTCCAGGGTGTTCTGTTTTGTCGATAAGTTTCGGGTCGACCGGTTCTTCACTCACTAGAATAGTGACGCTGGCACCCTGTGGTTCGTAATCCTGGCGGGCGATGTTAAGAATATTGGCTCCGATAATGGAACAGGTTTCTGACAGAATTTCGGTCAGGCGGTTGGCATTATAGAGTTCATCGATATAAGCGATATAACCGTCGCGCTCTTCGGCAGTTTTGGCATAGCAGATATCGTAAATACAAAAACTCAGACTTTTGGTCAGATTATTAAAGCCATGCAGTTTCAGTTTTTTCAATTTCTTATCTTCTCCTTAGGACGGCTGTGAGGCCAGTGCGTCTTGCAGATACTGAGGTAAGGCAAAAGCTGCCGTATGGACTGCCGGATTGTAATAACGGCATTTCAGGCCAGAAGCGAGAAAACGCGCCTGAATAATTTCGGTTGAGAGATGGCGCAAGGCGTCGTTATCTGTCGCCCATGCAAAGGTCATGATGCCGCCGTAATAGGTCGGGATTGCCGCCTGATAAAAGCCAACATCGCTGAAGTAATGGCTGAGTTTACGATAGCTGTCAATGGCCTCTTCCTGCTGTAAAAAACAGACGCCGTTCTGTGCGACAAAAATACCGCCAGGATTCAGGCAACGTTTGCAGCCTTCATAAAATGCTGAGGTGAAAAGACTTTCGCCGGGACCGATAGGATCGGTGCAGTCGGAGATAATGACATCAAAGGTCTGGCTGGTTTGATTAACGAAATTGACGCCATCGTCGATCACCAGTTTAAAGCGCGGATCGTCGTAGCTACCGGCGTTATGGTTGGGCAGATACTGACGGCAGAACGACACGACACCCGCATCGATTTCCACCATCGTGATTGACTCAACGTTTTTATGTCGGGTCACTTCACGCAGCATGGCACCGTCGCCGCCGCCGATAATCAGCACATGTTTCGCGTGACCGTGGGCTAATAGCGGAACGTGGGTCATCATCTCATGATAGATAAACTCGTCGCGCTCGGTGGTTTGTACTACGCCATCCAGCGCCATTACGCGACCAAATGCGGCGTTCTCAAAAATGATCAGATCCTGGTGATCGGTCTTTTCATGATACAGAACGTTATCTACAGCAAAGTACTGCCCAAACTGGTCGTGTAGCGTTTCATGCCACTGTTTTTTTTCGGCCATGGGTTGATACCTCCTTTGTTAACACCCGTAAAAAAAGGGCGCAACATAATAGCTAACATTGACCGCGGATGCACGGTCAATATTTCTACAAAAAGGTATCAGGGATTATTTGACGTAGGCAAGCAGGCTTAAGGAATCGCGAGCCAGGGCTTTGCATTTTTTAGCGACGGGAATGCCGATGCCGCTGAGATCGCGGTAGCTGTCTTCACCGAGGGCTTTCATGTCGAAGGTATCGTAGTTGCTGAGATCCCACTGGTTTTGCTGGGCGAAAAAGACCAGTGCGCGACGAATCTGCCCGTTTGGTAAGTTCTGGTAACCACAATCGTTCTTCAGAAAGACAAAAACTGCCGTTAAATCGGCCATATCTTCGGCTTCAGACTCGCTGAGCGCGTAACTGTTTGCGCAGACGGCCATCAGGCTGCCGAATAACACTGTTCTGAAAAACGTCTTCATTGCTTCTACCAGGGGCTTAAAGAAGATAAACGTTAGCACACTGCGAGCGAGGCGACGACCATTATTGTTGATTAAATTGTGTCTGCGGCTTGACCTTCCCGTAAGGGGAAGGACTATGCTCAACGTTTGATTTTGTTTCGCCTGCTTAAGAATAAGGAAATAACTATGCAACGTCGTGATTTCTTGAAATATTCCATTGCGCTGGGCGTAGCTTCAGCCTTGCCGCTGTGGAGCCGCGCAGTATTTGCGGCGGAGCGTCCAACGTTACCGATCCCTGATTTGCTCACGACTGATGCCCGCAATCGTATTCAGTTAACTGTTGGCACAGGCCAGTCCACCTTTGCCGGAAAAACGGCAACTACCTGGGGCTATAACGGCAATCTGCTGGGGCCGGCGGTGAAATTACAGCGCGGCAAAGCGGTAACGGTTGATATCTATAACCAACTGACGGAAGAGACGACGTTGCACTGGCACGGGCTGGAAGTACCGGGTGAAGTCGACGGCGGCCCGCAGGGAATTATTCCGCCAGGTGGCAAGCGTACGGTGACGTTGAACGTTGATCAACCTGCCGCTACCTGCTGGTTCCATCCGCATCAACATGGCAAAACCGGGCGACAGGTGGCGATGGGGCTGGCGGGGCTGGTAGTGATTGAAGATGACGAGATTCTAAAATTAATGCTGCCAAAACAGTGGGGTATCGATGATGTCCCGGTGATCGTGCAGGATAAAAAATTTAACGCTGACGGGCAGATTGATTATCAACTGGATATGATGACCGCTGCCGTGGGTTGGTTTGGCGATACGCTGCTGACCAATGGTGCTATCTACCCGCAACACGCCGCCCCGCGCGGCTGGCTGCGCCTGCGTTTGCTCAATGGCTGTAACGCCCGCTCGCTCAATTTCGCTACCAGTGACAATCGCCCGCTGTATGTGATTGCCAGCGACGGTGGTCTGCTACCTGAACCAGTGAAGGTGAGCGAGCTGCCGGTGCTGATGGGCGAGCGTTTCGAAGTGCTGGTGGAGGTTAACGACAACAAACCCTTTGATCTGGTGACGCTACCGGTCAGCCAGATGGGAATGGCAATTGCACCGTTTGACAAGCCGCATCCGGTAATGCGGATCCAGCCGATTTCCATTAGTGCTTCAGGTGCCTTACCTGACGCGTTAAGTAGCCTGCCAGCATTACCTTCGCTGGAAGGGCTGACGGTACGCAAGCTGCAACTCTCTATGGACCCGATGCTCGATATGATGGGGATGCAGATGCTGATGGAGAAATATGGCGATCAGGCGATGGCCGGGATGGATCACAGCCAGATGATGGGCCATATGGGGCACGGCAATATGAATCATATGAACCACGGCGGGAAGTTCGATTTCCACCATGCCAATAAAATCAACGGTCAGGCGTTTGATATGAACAAGCCGATGTTTGCGGCAGCGAAAGGGCAGTACGAGCGTTGGGTTATCTCTGGCGTGGGCGACATGATGCTGCATCCGTTCCATATCCACGGTACGCAGTTCCGTATCTTGTCGGAAAATGGCAAACCGCCAGCGACGCATCGCGCAGGCTGGAAAGATACTGTTAAGGTAGAAGGTAATGTCAGCGAAGTCCTGGTGAAGTTTAATCACGACGCACCGAAAGAACATGCATATATGGCGCACTGCCATCTGCTGGAGCATGAAGATACGGGGATGATGTTAGGGTTTACGGTATAAAAAGACCGTATTCGGAAATATGCCCGGATCTCTCCGGGCATTATTCTGCTGACAAACGCAAAACTGCCTGATGCGCTACGCTTATCAGGCCTACGTGAACTCTGCAATTTATTGAATTTGCGAGTTTTAGTAGGCCGGATAAGGCGTTTTCGCCGCATCCGGCATGAACAAAGCGCACTTTGTCAGCAATATGAGTCAATCTTAATTCACATCATCCGGCAACGCATAAGCCACAATATAGTCGCCCATCTTCGTACCAAATGAACCGTGACCGCCTGCGGAGATCACCACATACTGCTTACCATTCACTTCATAGGTCATCGGTGTTGCCTGACCACCCGCCGGTAAACGGCCCTGCCACAGTTTTTCACCGTTGCTCATGTTGTAAGCGCGCAGGTAGTTATCTGCCGTAGCGGCGATAAACAGCACGTTACCCGCCGTGGAGATTGGCCCGCCCAGCATCGGCATACCCATATTGAACGGCACCGGAACGGGCATCGGGAACGGCATGCTGTCCTGCGGCGTACCAATGCGTTTCTTCCACACCACTTCGTTGGTTTTCAGATCCAACGCCGAGATATAGCCCCATGCTGGCTGTTTACATGGCAGACCAAACGGCGAAAGGAACGGGTTGAGCGTAACGCCATACGGTACGCCGTACTGTGGCTGAATGCCGGATTCCGTACCCGTGCCTTTGGCATCTTTCGGCTGTTCCATCGGGTTGCCTGGACCGCGAGGGATCAGTTTTGAAACAAACGGCAGCGCCATTGGGTTGGCAATTGCCACTTCACGATTCGGATCAACGGAAATCCCGCCCCATTCGAACATCCCCAGGTTACCCGGGAAGACCAGCGTACCCTGTTCAGATGGCGGGGTGAAAATGCCTTCATAGCGCATCTGGTGGAACATCACGCGGCACACCAGTTGGTCAAACATGGTGGCTCCCCACATATCCGCACCTCTCAAATCTTTCGTCGGACGGAAGCTCAGTTCCGAGAAGGGTTGAGTAGGGGTCACGTAATCACCTTTCGCTGCGCCTTGCGGCACCGGTTTTTCCGGGGCCGGAACCACCAGTTCACCATTGCGGCGATCAAGCACAAAAATGTTGCCAGTTTTCGCTGGAGCGTAAATAACCGGAACTTTTTGACCATTAACGGTGATATCTGCCAGCGTTGGCTGTGCTGGAAGATCCATATCCCACAGGTCGTGGTGAACGGTCTGATAGCTCCACGCCAGTTTCCCGGTAGTGGCATTCAGCGCCAGAATCGAGCTGGCATAACGTTCCTGTTCTGGGGTGCGGTTACCGCCCCAGATATCTGGCGTGGTCACACCCATCGGCAGATACACCAGATCCAGCTTCGCGTCATAGGCCGCAGGTGCCCACGAGTTTGGCGAGTTAAAGGTAAAGGTGTGTTCGTCAGACGGGATTGCGTTCGGATCTTTCGCGCCTGGATCAAAGGCCCACAACAGCTCCCCGGTATTGACATCAAAACCACGGATCACGCCAGACGTTTCGCGGGTTGAGAAGTTATCAGTGACGGAACCCGCCATCACGATGGTTTTATCAGTGATAATCGGTGGTGAAGTCGGCTCATACAGACCCGGTTTGGTGTCCGGCATATTGCTTTGCAGATTGAGTACGCCTTTATTGGCAAAGGTTTCGCACAGCTTGCCGTTTTCAGCGTTAATCGCAATCAGGCGGCCATCATTGACCGGGAGAATGATACGACGCGGGCAATCCGCCATCACTTCCGGCGAAGCAGTTTCTGCTTTGGCTTCATGATAAGAGACACCACGGCAGGTTACATGCTGGAAAGACTCGTTGGTTTTCAGCTCAGGATCGTAATGCCATTTCTCTTTGCCGCTGGCGGCATCGAGCGCAAACAAACGCTGGTGAGCGGTACACAGGTAAAGCGTGTCGCCTACTTTAATCGGCGTCACTTCATTGGTGATTTCGCCCGGATCGTTCGGCTGTTTCACATCGCCTGTACGGAACACCCAGGCTTCTTTCAGCTTGTGGACGTTATCAGCGTTAATTTGTTTCAGTGGTGAAAAGCGTTGACCTTCCTGATTGCGACCATAGGCAGGCCAGTCTTGATCGGCAACGGGGGAGATAGCTTCGGCAGGTGTAGCATCAGCGCTTAAGGTGCCGTTGATTTCCTGTGGATCGTTAAATCCGGCCCAGGTGAGGATACCACCGCTAATCAACAGCGCGACCACCAACGCGGCAACTGCGCCGCTGGCAGGAATGACCAGGCGACGCCAGACAAACGGCAGGATCAGCCAGATACCAAAGAAGACCAGAATGTCGCTACGCGGCGTCAGCGCCCAGAAATCGAAACCCACTTCCCAGACGCCCCAAATCATGGTGCCAAGCAGCAATGCCGCGTAAAGCCAAAGTGCGGCGCGTTTGCTGCGCCACAGCATCCAGGCGACGCCGAGCATCATAAGGCCAGCGATAGGGTAGTACCAGGAGCCGCCGATCGCGACCAACCAGCCTCCGCCAATGAGAAGATACAGCCCACAAAGCGCTGCAAATAGGGCTGTTAGCGTGACGAGTAATCGTCGCGAGCCGGTATTGTTAATTGCCATAAAGAGACACCATTTCAATTCATTAATATTTTAGTAGCAATTAATTATAGGTTTTAACATGTGTGATCGTCATCACAATTCGAGCTTTATTAACAGATTCCGCCAATGAATAGTTTTACTGGTATACTGCGTGTCTTGCGCTTTGTTGCGGTGCCAAAACCTGCCCGTGCGAAGTGATTTGTTTTTAAATCATATGGTTAGAGATATGAAACATACTGTAGAAGTAATGATCCCCGAAGCGGAGATTAAAGCGCGTATCGCCGAACTGGGTCGTCAGATTACTGAGCGTTACAAAGACAGCGGCAGCGATATGGTGCTGGTAGGCCTGCTGCGTGGCTCATTTATGTTTATGGCGGACCTGTGCCGTGAAGTTCAGGTATCTCATGAAGTCGATTTTATGACCGCCTCCAGCTACGGTAGCGGCATGTCCACCACCCGCGATGTGAAAATCCTCAAAGATCTGGATGAAGATATCCGTGGCAAGGACGTGCTGATTGTTGAAGATATCATCGACTCGGGTAATACACTGTCGAAAGTGCGTGAAATCTTAAGCCTGCGCGAACCGAAGTCGCTGGCGATTTGTACGCTGCTGGATAAACCGTCCCGTCGTGAAGTGAACGTCCCGGTAGAATTTATCGGTTTCTCGATCCCGGATGAGTTTGTGGTGGGTTACGGCATTGATTACGCTCAGCGTTACCGCCATCTGCCGTACATCGGCAAAGTAGTGCTGCTGGACGAGTAAGTGCGGATGTGCCGGATGTGTTGCATCCGGCATGGTGTTTTTATTTGTGGTTGGCGTGTTTCAGCTTGAGATTGGAAATCCCGTGACGGTAACGTTGTTCAAGGGTTTCGCGGTTGGTGGCGGTAACATCCAGATCACGCAGCAAACCGTCGTGAATGCCGTAGGCCCAGCCGTGAATGGTAACTTTCTGCCCGCGTTTCCACGCTGATTGCATAATGGTGGAGTGGCCCAGGTTATATACCTGCTCCATGACGTTCAGTTCGCACAAGGTATCCAGACGGCGCTCTTGCGGCATTTCGCCAAGCAATGAGCTATGTTTGAACCAGATATCGCGAATGTGCAGCAGCCAGTTGTTGATAAGCCCCAGTTCCGGGTTTTCAACTGCGGCCTGTACGCCGCCGCAACCGTAGTGGCCACAGATAATAATGTGTTCAACTTCGAGAACATCCACTGCATACTGAACCACGGAAAGGCAGTTCAGGTCGGTGTGAATGACCAGGTTAGCAACATTACGGTGAACAAAGAGTTCGCCCGGCTCAAGACCGGTTAAACGTTCTGCAGGAACGCGACTGTCGGAACATCCAATCCATAGAAAGCGCGGTTTTTGCGCTTGCGCCAGTTTCTCAAAAAACCCGGGATCCTCTTCCACCAGCATTTTTGACCATAGTGCATTGTTGCTGATGAGTGTATCTATGTCTTTCATGGAGGTTAACGACCTGTAACCAAATAATTACGTTTGGCTAATATAGGGCAACTCCGGGACGATTTAAACCACAGATAAAGTGTAAGAACGTAAGGTAAGTAAAAATTTATGACCATTGCACTGGAACTTCAACAGCTTAAAAAAACCTATCCAGGCGGCGTTCAGGCGCTTCGTGGAATCGATTTGCAGGTCGAAGCGGGTGATTTTTATGCGCTTCTCGGGCCGAACGGGGCCGGGAAATCAACCACTATTGGTATTATCAGCTCTCTGGTAAATAAAACCTCCGGGCGGGTCCGCGTATTTGGTTACGATCTCGAGAAGGATGTCGTTAACGCTAAACGTCAGTTGGGGCTGGTGCCGCAGGAATTTAACTTCAACCCGTTTGAAACCGTACAGCAAATTGTGGTGAATCAGGCGGGGTACTATGGTGTAGAGCGCAAAGAAGCGTACATCCGTAGCGAAAAGTATCTTAAACAGCTCGATTTATGGGGAAAACGTAACGAACGTGCGCGTATGTTATCTGGCGGGATGAAGCGCCGTTTAATGATTGCCCGCGCGCTGATGCACGAACCTAAACTGCTGATTCTTGACGAACCGACCGCAGGCGTGGATATCGAACTTCGCCGCTCGATGTGGGGATTTTTGAAGGATTTAAACGACAAAGGCACCACCATCATTCTTACCACGCATTACCTGGAAGAAGCAGAAATGCTGTGTCGCAATATCGGCATTATTCAACACGGTGAGCTGGTGGAAAATACCTCGATGAAGGCGCTGCTGGCGAAGCTGAAATCGGAAACTTTTATTCTCGATCTCGCGCCGAAAAGCCCATTACCGAAGCTCGATGGCTATCAGTATCGACTGGTCGATACCGCTACGCTGGAAGTTGAAGTGCTGCGTGAGCAGGGGATCAACAGTGTATTCACGCAGTTAAGTGAGCAGGGTATTCAGGTATTAAGTATGCGTAACAAAGCTAACCGTCTGGAAGAGCTGTTTGTTTCACTGGTTAATGAAAAACAAGGAGATCGCGCATGATGCATCTTTACTGGGTGGCACTAAAAAGCATCTGGGCGAAAGAGATCCATCGCTTTATGCGTATCTGGGTGCAGACGCTGGTGCCACCGGTCATCACCATGACCCTTTATTTTATTATCTTCGGTAACCTGATTGGTTCGCGCATCGGCGATATGCATGGCTTCAGCTATATGCAGTTCATCGTGCCGGGGCTGATCATGATGTCGGTAATCACCAATGCCTACGCCAACGTCGCTTCATCATTTTTTGGTGCCAAGTTTCAGCGTAATATTGAAGAGCTGCTGGTTGCACCCGTACCGACTCACGTGATTATTGCCGGATATGTCGGCGGTGGCGTAGCACGCGGACTGTTTGTTGGCATTCTGGTGACGGCAATTTCACTGTTTTTTGTGCCTTTTCAGGTACATTCGTGGGTATTTGTCGCTTTAACGCTGGTGCTCACGGCGGTGTTATTCTCCCTTGCTGGATTGCTGAACGGCGTGTTTGCCAAAACGTTCGATGACATCAGCCTGGTGCCAACCTTTGTGTTAACGCCACTCACGTATTTGGGCGGGGTCTTTTACTCCCTGACTTTGCTGCCGCCGTTCTGGCAGGGACTGTCGCACCTGAACCCGATCGTTTATATGATCAGTGGTTTCCGCTACGGCTTCCTCGGTATCAATGATGTGCCGCTGGTCACTACCTTTGGCGTACTGGTGGTCTTTATTGTGGCGTTTTATTTGATTTGCTGGTCGCTGATCCAACGTGGGCGTGGTCTGCGTAGCTAAGGCTATTTCCTCTCCTCTGGATTCGGGGGAGAGGAGTTTTGACGACTATCACCCTTTATCAACCATGGTCAGGGTAGACTGATTTTCGGCTAAGGAGGAAGGCGATGCTAGGTTGGGTTATTACCTGTCACGATGATCGGGCGCAAGAGATACTGGATGCGCTGGAGAAAAAACACGGGGCGCTTCTTCAGTGCCGGGCCGTGAATTTCTGGCGCGGATTAAGTTCTAATATGCTCAGCCGTATGATGTGCGATGCTCTGCATGAAGCAGACTCTGGCGATGGGGTGATCTTTTTAACTGATATTGCCGGAGCGCCGCCGTACCGCGTGGCTTCGCTATTAAGCCACAAACACTCCCGCTGTGAAGTGATTTCTGGGGTAACGTTACCGTTAGTTGAACAGATGCTGGCCTACCGTGAAACATTATCCAGCGCTGAGTTTCGCGAGCGAATTGTCGAACTGGGTGCGCCGGAGGTCAGTAGTCTTTGGCACCAACAACAAAAAAATCCGCCTTTCGTCCTCAAACATAATTTGTATGAGTATTAACCCGCGATCCTGATGACGCTTTTGCTACAATAAAAGCGTTGTTTCATCCCTGGTTATTTTTTCATGTATAAACAAGCTGTTATTCTCCTGCTGATGCTGTTTACCACAAGCGTCAGTGCCGCATTACCTGCCCGTTATATGCAAACCATCGAAAATGCCGCGGTCTGGGCGCAAATTGGCGACAAAATGGTGACAGTAGGGAATATTCGGGCCGGACAAATCATTGCCGTGGAGCCCACTGCCGCAAGTTATTACGCATTTAATTTTGGCTTTGGCAAAGGGTTTATCGATAAAGGTCATCTCGAGCCGGTTCAGGGGCGACAAAAAGTTGAAGACGGTTTGGGTGACCTCAACAAGCCGCTGAGTAATCAGAACTTAATAACCTGGAAAGATACGCCGGTTTATAACGCGCCGAGTGTGGGCAGTGCGCCATTTGGGGTACTGGCGGACAATTTGCGTTATCCGATTTTGCATAAACTGAAAGATAGGTTAAACCAAACCTGGTATCAGATCCGTATTGGCGATCGACTGGCCTATATCAGCGCGCTGGATGCCCAACCCGACAATGGCCTGCCGGTGCTAACCTATCATCATATTCTGCGCGACGAAGAAAACACCCGTTTTCGCCATACTTCGACGACCACCTCGGTACGCGCCTTCAATAACCAGATGGCCTGGCTGCGCGACAGGGGGTACGCGACACTGAGCATGACGCAGCTGGAAGGTTACGTGCAGAATAACATTAATCTCCCGGCACGTGCCGTGGTGATTACCTTTGATGATGGTCTCAAGTCGGTTAGCCGCTATGCGTATCCTGTGTTGAAACACTATGGTATGAAGGCGACGGCATTTATTGTTACCTCGCGCATCAAACGTCACCCGCAGAAATGGGATCCAAAATCGCTGCAATTTATGAGCATTTCTGAGCTTAACGAAATTCGTGATGTATTTGATTTCCAGTCACATACTCATTTTTTGCATCGGATAGATGGCTATCGCCGCCCCATATTACTGAGCCGTAGTGAGCACAATATTCTGTTTGATTTTGCGCGATCGCGTCGGGCGCTGGCGCAGTTTAATCCACATGTCTTGTATCTTTCTTATCCGTTTGGCGGTTTTAATGACAAAGCGGTGAAGGCGGCACGTGAAGCCGGATTTCATCTGGCAGTGACCACCATGAAAGGCAAAGTAAAACCGGGGGATAATCCGTTGTTACTAAAACGGCTTTATATCTTAAGAACGGATTCGCTGGAGACGATGTCGCGGCTGGTGAGTAACCAGCCGCAGGGGTGATTATCAGGCCACCTGAACTGGAATCGCTTTCGCGGTACGTTTCATTTCATTGTCGCCTTCAAAATAAGCAACGTTGGGTCGCCATGTACGGGCTTCTTCATCCGGCATAGTGACGAAGCTGGCGATGATGACAATATCGCCGACGCTGGCGCAGTGGGCCGCCGCACCGTTAACAGAAATAATTCTCGAACCGCGCTCTGCCGCGATGGCATAGGTGGAGAAACGCTTGCCGTTGGTGACATTCCAGATATCAATGGCTTCGTTTTCGAGAATACCGGCTGCGTCAAGAAAATCCTGGTCAATGGCGCAAGAACCTTCATAGTGCAGGTCCGCATGAGTCACTTTCACGCGGTGGAGTTTGCCCTGCAGCATCGTGCGAATCATAACTTCTACCTTTCTACCCTGTCGTTAACGAAGCAGGCGGTGCCTGCTTTGAGGAAATTCTCACGCAGTATTGCCCGATTTTTGTTTAGTGTCTACTCATCTGACGGCATTTGCATCAGCAGTTTGCGTACCGTGCCGAAGCGAGCCATGTAACACCTGTAACAAATTGAAATTTCTCTGAACGCTGCTCGGTAAACACTAAAGAGGCGGCTGACGACGGCGCGCCTTGACTGGATACTGCCTTCACGCAAGACAACACGGAAGGCAGGGAAGATGGATGCACCGAGTACCACACCGCATGATGCGGTGTTTAAACAATTTTTAATGCACGCGGAAACGGCTCGCGACTTTCTGGATATCCATTTGCCAGCGGAGCTACGCGAACTGTGTGACCTCGACACGCTGCATCTTGAGTCGGGGAGTTTTATTGAAGAAAGCCTGAAAGGGCACAGCACTGACGTGCTCTATTCCGTGCAAATGCAGGGTAATACGGGCTATCTACATGTTGTGATTGAACACCAAAGCAAGCCGGATAAAAAAATGGCGTTTCGCATGATGCGTTATTCTATTGCTGCCATGCACCGGCATCTGGAGGCAGATCACGATAAGCTGCCGCTGGTGGTGCCGATTCTGTTTTATCAGGGCGAGGCCACACCTTATCCGCTCTCAATGTGCTGGTTTGATATGTTTTACTCGCCGGAGCTGGCGCGACGCGTCTATAACAGTCCTTTCCCGCTGGTGGATATCACTATCACACCGGATGACGAAATCATGCAACATCGGCGGATTGCGATTCTCGAACTGCTGCAAAAACATATTCGCCAGCGCGACTTAATGTTATTGCTGGAGCAACTGGTCACGCTGATTGACGAAGGGTACACTAGCGGAAGTCAGTTAGTTGCCATGCAAAACTATATGCTGCAACGCGGTCATACTGAACAAGCGGATTTGTTTTATGGTGTGCTGAGAGACAGGGAAACGGGAGGGGAGTCTATGATGACGTTGGCGCAGTGGTTTGAAGAGAAGGGAATTGAGAAGGGGATTGAGAAGGGGATTGAGAAGGGGATTCAGCTGGGAAGACAGGAGGAAAGGCAAGAATTCGCCCTGCGTCTTCTGAGTAAAGGAATGTCTCGGGAAGACGTTGCAGAGATGGCAAATTTACCTCTTGCTGAGCTTGATAAGCTGATTAACTAAATTGCCTGCGATATGAATAACCGCTTACAGACGTCATCGTCATGACGTGGGGCAAATTAATAATTGGCGCCATCAGCCGTAGCGCCAGTTATACTCGTCATACTTCAAGTTGCATGTGCTGCGTCTGCGTTCGCTCACCCCAGTCACTTACTTATGTAAGCTCCTGGGGATTCACTCGCTTGCCGCCTTCCTGCAACTTGAATTATTTAGAGTATAAGTATTACGCCAGTTCGACGATTTTGTTGTCGATCAGGCGAGCATCGCCAAGCCAGGCGGCTACCAGAATCACAGCTCGTTTGCTGTTTTCAGCGATTTCCAGCAAGGTGTCGGCATCGCGAATCTGAATATCATCGGAACGGAAACCTTTTTCATTCAGTTCTTGCCCGGCAATAGCAATAATTTCATCGAGATCCCGTTCGCCAGCCTGCAATTTGTCGGCAATTGAACTTAAGACCTTGTACAGACCCGGCGCAATTTTACGTTGTTCCGCCGTCAGATAGCCGTTACGGGAACTGAGTGCCAGACCGTCTTTCGCGCGCATAATCGGCACTCCGACAATCTCAATATCGAAGCCCATATCGGCAACCATTTTGCGGATCAGCGCCAGTTGCTGAAAATCCTTTTCACCGAAGCAGGCGATGTCCGGCTGGACCAGGTTGAACAGTTTGCTGACGATGGTCGATACGCCGCGAAAATGTCCTGGGCGGCTGGCACCTTCCAGCATGGTGGAAAGGCCTGGAACATCGACATAGGTGTGGGTTTCTGTACCGTTCGGATAGATCTCTTTTACCGAGGGAGCGAAAACCAGATCCACTTTACGTTTGTTTAGCTTCTCGCAGTCTTCCTGCAAGGTGCGTGGGTAGCGAGCCAGATCTTCCGGGCGGTCAAACTGCATCGGGTTAACGAAAATACTGACGACGACCACATCGGCGCGGGCTTTGGCTTCGTCGACCAGCTTCATATGACCATCGTGCAGGTTACCCATAGTAGGCACCAGCGCCACGCGTTTGCCTTCCATTCGCAGGCGGCGAATTTGCTGACGCAGCAACGGCAGGGTTTCGATAATTAACACAACGTGACTCCTCAATGGAAACTGTGTTCTTCGCCCGGATAAACACCGGACTCCACTTCAGCTATATACTGACGCACTGCTGCGCGGATGTCGCCCGTTTCAGCAAGGAAATTTTTTGCAAATTTAGGGATATGGCCGCCGGTAATACCGAACGCGTCGTGCATCACGAGGATTTGCCCGTCGGTGACGTTGCCCGCGCCAATACCGATTACCGGAATCGCCAGCGCTTCGGTAATGCGTTTCGCCAGTTCAACCGGCACGCATTCCAGCACCAGCAACTGTGCACCAGCGGCTTCTAAGGCTAACGCATCGCTGAGCAGTTGATCGCCCGCTTCATCGCCACGCCCTTGTACTTTGTAGCCGCCAAATATATTCACTGACTGTGGGGTTAAACCTAAATGACCACAAACCGGAACTGCGCGTTCAGTCAGCATTCGTACCGTCTCAACCAACCATGCGCCGCCTTCAATTTTGACCATATTGGCTCCGGCACGCATTACTGTGGCGGCATTTTCAAAGGCCTGTTCCGGGGTGGAGTACGCCATAAACGGCAGGTCGGCCAGCAGCAGGCAATTTGGTGCGCCACGACGTACGGCAGCAGTGTGGTAGGCGATATCTTGAACGGTTACCGGGAGTGTGGAGTCGTGCCCCTGAACAGTCATGCCCAGCGAATCGCCAACCAACATCACGTTAAGTCCTTCTTCGGCAAACAATTTAGCGAAGCTGTAGTCGTAAGCGGTTATTGTCGCGAAGCGTTTTTTGTCCTGTTTGCATTTCTGCAGTAAGGTGATGGTACACGGTTTCATCATACCCCCCTGTTAGCCATAGTTTTAATCAATAATAATGGCGCATTGTAGGGGATGTCAGTGATGAGTGTTAGCCCTTTGTGGTCAAAACCGGCAGGTATTCCTGCCGGTAATGTGTGGTCATGGGTAGGTAATCTGGAATGTTCCTGTCCCGCGGAATTTCCCAGGTTTGATATCCGCAGAACCATCTTGCTTGAGGGTCGCCTGAAATGAGAGGTTTTTTTTGTCTGTTCCCTTGTCACTCTCTACATAAGGATCGTTCATAATATCTTTATACACAGAATTCCCGCTATTAGGGACAATTATCATCTGCGTGCTGACACTTGATTGCAGCCCTTCAATTAATACGCCTACCCCAGATGCCGCCCCGGAACTTTCCAGATTGCCCAGAAGTTGTTTATTATTAACGCCTACTTTTGCCGAAGTGAGTTTTACTTCAATATTATGGATATATGTACAACCAGTCAGATTAATATTGAATTTCGCTGGCGAAAGTCCAGCCTTAATATCTTTAGGTAGCTTATTTCCTAACTGTACATCATTACCATTCGTCACCGATGTGCCGCTGACGCCAGAAATCGTTGAGGCAGAACACGTTGGCCAGGCAAGGATCATTCCTGTCGCCGGAATTGTTATGTTTACTTTTTTCGAGTGGCTTTGATCGGGAATGGTGTCATTATGAAAATAGAAGTCCACCGCACCATGTCCACCGTTTTTACTGAGCTGAAAATTACTTGCTTGCTGGGCGGTAGGGGCAAAATTTTGATCAGCATATAAGTGAATTTTGAAGCCTGTATTCACCCCGCCCAATAGATAATAGGTGGAATCATAACTACACCCATTACTCTCTCCAGTATATTTTAATCCAGTGTCAATCCCGGAATTCGAGGCGTTATCAATCCATATTGGAATGTTATTTGTTGTCACGCCCGCGCTATACAGTGCTGTGATCTCAATAACAAAATAGAGTCCATTGATATTAGTTTTCCACAACGTATGGCCATCAGCAGATAAGCCAGATGATATATAGTTATGAAATATCTTAATAGGATGTTGGCCGGTATCATTTTTATAACAATAGACCGAACCATAACTATTGACCCCAGACCAATCGTAGACGGCGATTTCTCTGAGACCAGATTCTTTGTGTACAGCTACTGTTTTACCAAAGCTGTTTGGATGAGAGACATTAAAATCTGCGGTCGGTCCGTTGGTCTTGTACTTATTATTTTTCGGCCCTTCAACAGTATTGCCGACTACCAGTGTATAGGCTGATGCTGAAAATATACAGCCTGCCAGCAAGAATGCCAATAAACGGGGTAACCACTGTATTATTTTATTCATTATGTATTTCGTCCTTGAATTTATTCGTAATAAACATCGACCAGGACACGACTTCTGACTACACCCGGTTGAGGGGCAAGCGAATTAACCACGCGTTGCATTCTGGAATAGAACGTCCAGGTCGAAGAGATAAGATCGTCCGAGGTGACGGAAAAAATCGCCCGTGACGTGCCATCCTGAGCCAGAATGTTATAAGATTGAACGCCTGGCTCGGTCGAAAAAATGACGATGCCGACATTTTTTGCACCGGTTGATAGTTGTTCTTCGTCATTCGCAAAAACCTGTAAATTCCCATTGGCGAGATGACCGCTTTGGGGAATAAAGTTCATTTTTAACTGTGTAGGCGTTGTGCTTACTGCATCACTACTGCAGCCAGTAACCTCAATCGTAAATGTCTTTCCGCCACCATACTCCGTTTCAGCGGTAACGTTGGCAGGGAAATAATTCAAATCCACGGTACCAAGATTGACTGTCCCACCATCGCTGACCTGTGTCTGGCAGGTTGTGTTAGTCACCGACGCGATAAGATCCAGGTCCTGACCGGCATAACACTGGTTTAACGACAGGGTTGCTACGAGCCCTGCAGTCAGTGAGAAATTGCGATATGGAAAGAGCACAATAACCGCCTTTTTAATTTATTGATACGAAATGGTCAGGGTGGTCGGTGAGTAAAAATCACCGGCAGTAAGTTCGGTTCTTGCTGCCCCGTCCACCGGGACCATTCGCGTGCTGAGCGGATAGGTCAGTGGGTTCTGGGTGGTAACAGAAGAGAGATCAACCTCGATCGTATTAAGGTTTTTACAATGAAACTGAGTACTTCCATTGCCATTTGGTGTGGCAGTCGTCCATACCTCAACTGCCGTTTTCGCGGCTTTCGGCGTTTGTGGTGAGGCATTAGCAAATGCTGCCAGATTCGCATTGGGGCCCGAACAACCTATCATTCTTGGTGCCAGCGTTAAGTATGCTTTTTTACCGGGTATGCCCGCACAACCGCTAAACTGCAGATCAAATGTTTTTATTTTGGTTTTCGTGAATACTTCAGAGATTGAAACACTGCCGAAATCAACCGTTTTGGTGCCACTGCTACTGCCAGTGTCCATTGTCATGGTACAAGTCCCTGTTGTAATCAGACTATTCACGGTCAATCCGACAGAAGGTGTACCTGCCATTGCAGAGGGCGCGCCGCATGCCGCAATCGACGCTGCGGCTAAAACCATTTTTGTAATCACATTCATTTTCATGGTAGCCATCCTTCTTATTCGTAGGTGAAACTAAACGTAGCTTTGGCTTTAAAATCACCAATCTGTCCCGCGCCCGCGGTTGTTTCACGCAGGGCAACGGTCATCGGTAAACCATTGGTTATTTCATCCGTAGTCCAGTTAAAGCTGGTTGAGCCATCGACTGCCAGATAGTTTTCACCAGTAGTGCTTTTGCGCTTAATTCCCATACCGATGTTATTGGCTACTTGCGAGCCTGTAGCTTCGTTTTTAATCAACTTACCGGAAATAGATGTTCCGCTAATTCGCGTCTTGATTGTCCCTATGCCCGCACTGCATCCTGATGCGACGAGTTTAAAAGTGGTTTCTGCGGCGCTGTCAAAATTAACCAGTTTATCCAACCCAACGTCAGGAATGATCAGGCTGTATTGATCGCTACCGATTGTCGTAATATCGACAGAATCTTTCGCAATTTTCATTGTGCAGGTGGTTTCTGTTACCGTCGCAACAAAATCAACATCAATATTTTCCGCTTGCACGGCCTGGGGCAGGCTGAGACTAAGCAAAGGGATTGCTATAAGTATCCGTTTCATGGATGCTCCGTTTTAGTGTTTTGCCATGTGGCAGGTAAGATTATTTAAAAACAGCGTTGATCCTGGCGAGGATGTTTCAGGCGTATCCGGGAATGCGTAACGGGCAAGACACTCCACGGGTTGGTTATTTTCAAACCAACGAATGCTGAGCACGCCTTGCTCCTGAATACCGCGCACGTAAGCCTGCCCACCCTGGCCCATGTTGCCGATCATCTTATCGTTTTCAAAAACTTCGGCGGCAAAAGGTATTGGTTTGCCCGCGTCACTGGCAATCTCGAGAACTGCGGCACGTCCCTGATCGGTTTCAAATTTCGCTATCACAATCGAACCACTGCGCGGTACGGTCATAGCACTGGTACTTTTTAACTCAACGTTGTCTTCCATCGAGTCGATATCAAGATCTACCCGGTTCTCGCGGTAAGGGCTTAACGAACTGGCTATGCCATAACCCCAACGGTCAATAGTGCTAGTGCTATTATTCAGGCGAGCGCCTTTCGCGCCTGGTGCATTTACCAGTACCATCGTGTCGGCGTCACTGAAGCTGTCATTCGTGAATGTCAGGCCACCGCTGTGTAATACAAAACCGCCTTCAGCGCTGAGTGAATATTGTCGGCTGTTATCGGTGTCTGCTGAGGCAGAAGCGGAGAAGCCGCCATACTGGGAGTCATAGCTCATGTACCCGCCGAGCGAGGTGATATCTTTTGAATCCTTCGCCACTGAGTAGGCAGTGTTTACACTATAGGAGAGAGCGTTATCTTCATTGCCTCCGGAGAGGTTCGTGTTGAACTGATGGTTGCCGTTCAGGTCACTATTAACCTGAGAGGTTAGGGAGCGGAACCCTGATTTAGGTCGATATCCACCGAGCAGGTTTTCCAGGGGAACACTGACGCTAAAGTAAACGGAGTCATCTTTTTTACCGTCTTCATTCCAGGTTCTCTGGAAGTTCATACTGAAGCTGCCCCACGATACGCCCTTACTGTAACCGAGGTTATAATCAGTACGGCTATCGCTTCCAGCCCAATAATCGGTCCAGGTGGTAGACATATACAGCGAGCCCCAGTCGGAATCGGCCATTTTGAGCGGCTGGTTCAGGCTGATAGTAAATTGATTCTTCATGCGCTCGTAGCTGCTCATCGTATTGTACTTTTCACCATCGCGGGCGTGGTTTGCGTCGTCGATCAGTGTCAGTGCATCATGCAGTCCGAGATAATCCTGAGTTGAATAGCGATAGGCGGCCAGGTTGATTGATGTATCTGTCGATTCGATGAGTTTGTTCCAGGTCACCCGATAGCTCTGCCCCTGATATGTCTTATCAGACGGAATTTCCGTACGGGAGTGAGTCACATCAACGGCGAACGCGCCGACCGACGTGTTGATACCAACCCCTAATAATCCGGCGGCATAATTGTTATCGGTTACCTGAATACCGGTATACCCGGTAAAAAAGTTGTTGAAGCCGTAGTAGTACGAAAACTGGGCGAGGTTAGGCTCATGATGCAGGTCATCGTCAATTACCTGGCCGGCCGAAATATCCCAACGGCCAACACCTGGACGTTGCATCTGCACGACAGAGGAGAAGGGCTGAGTAAAGGTGCGTTTGCTACCATCAGCTTCCTCAATAGTCACTAACAGTTCAGAACCGAAGCCGGATGGAGTGATGTC
The DNA here is from genome assembly GCF_036503815.1 of Escherichia coli. Lineage (GTDB taxonomy): Bacteria > Pseudomonadota > Gammaproteobacteria > Enterobacterales > Enterobacteriaceae > Escherichia > Escherichia coli_F. The sequence continues at coordinate 4,006,471 of NZ_AP027764.1, read as the reverse complement.
ATCAATCGTGAATGCGCCTGGTGGTACCGTCGCTTCGTAAATCTTATAGCCGCCCTGGGTAATGGTGACTTTGGCGTTAGTATTGGCAACGCCACGGATAATAGGGGCGTAGCTGGACAACGAAGAGGGCAGCATACGACTGTCGCTATAGAGGCGCGCGCCACGAACGTTAACCGAGTCGAATGTTTCGCCAGTAGTATATGCTTCACCGACAATTAACTGGGAACGTAGCGAGGGAAGATCGCGCTGCAGATAGCGATTCTGAAAATCAAAATTGTTTACGCCGTTATTATCCCACGAATAGTTGCCACGAGCGCGTAAATGCCATGCCCCGAGGTTAATACCAGAATTAAACGAAGCGTAGACGCTGTCATTACTGTCGCCTGAATATGCATTGTGATAGGCGTTGATCGAGTAAGAGAGCATTGCGGCGTTAATTCCGGATTCCCACAGCGAGGGATCGACATAACCCTGGTAGCCCTTTAACACAAAAGCCTGGGGTACAGTGACATCCAGCCGCTGTTCGCCGACATCGAACCTGACCTGAGCCTGATCGTATGATTTGGCCATATCCAGGCAGTCGCCATCTTCGCTATCGCGCTTGATTAGCACTACACTGTTATCCGGCTGAAGGATATGTAGTTGCGCCAGGTTTTTCGCAGTTAAACAGGCCGCGGCGCTTTGGGTGCCGACATCAATAAATGGGAGGGTGAGATTGCTGACCGCCTTGTCGTTAACAAAAACGCTGACGTTATAAATTCCCGGTAGTGTCGGGTTGCCTTCAGTATAGCGGGAGACATCAATGGTTGCCGCGCCGCTTCCCATCAGAAAAGAGCTGTCATACTCTACTGCTTCTTCTGCCAGCACATAGTTGCTATATATAAGCGCACAGCAGACCGTAAGTAGCGTTTTTTTAGGGATGTTGGTGACACTGTTCGCCATAATCAAGGCCTTATTCCCGCTTAGGTCATGAAAGTTACAAGGATGCGGAGCCGTCGATCATGCCGCCGAAGTCGCTGATCGCCTGATAAGTTATTTTTCCGGTACTGACATTGTTGCTCAGACCTTTAACCGCAAATTCTGCATGGGCAAATGGTGCGACCATGGATGCCTCGACGCTGTATTTTTTACCGTTGGCATCCAGCGAAATCTGATTAAATGAGACGTAATAAGGCGTTGGGTTATTTGCCTGGACAAAGGCTTTTCCTTGTTGCGAGGTCACCTGCCATTTGATTTTTGCTGGTGCTTCAAAGGATTCACCTTGCAAGCCGCCCGGGCGATAAAAAAGTTTGATGCGTGTGCGGAATGCCAGTTGCAGCATGTTGTTGTCAGTGGTGTTATTGCTGATTTTGGGCGGAACTTCCAGCACGTTAAACCAGAACACACTTTCGCGATCGCCAGGCAATGGCGTTGCGCTGGTATAAGCAATTTTTATCGTTTGCCCGCGTTTTGGCTCTATACGCGAAACGGGGGGGGGTAGAAGCAAAAGGTACTTTTATCTGACTGGGATCGGCATTATCGTTACCGGTATCAAGCCAGTTCTGTACTAATAGCGGGCGATTGCCTTTATTTTCCAGCCGTATGCTGACATCTTTTTTATTGGCATCATAAATGATACGTGTACCGGAAATGACAATATCAGCGAACACCGGAGCGCTGGTTAAAAGTGCACTGATAAATAATGCGCTAACTGTTTTTTTAACAAAGGGAAACATAAGCACTCCTTGCTATAGCGTAATTATAGGGAAACAGAAAAATAAGGTTTGCCTGCTGGCAAACCTTATGCCTATTACACAATTAGTTATAAATAATGGTGTACATTGCGTTAGTCGTAACGTGACCAGCAGTTACAGCAGAGCTGTTAGGTGCTTTTACGTAAGACGCGTTAAACAGGTATTGACCATCACCGTCTGCATCTAATTTCAATAACTGTACGTTAGAGGCGTCATTCATATGGACCTGTTTAATCTCAGGAGCACCATCCTTGTTTGTCATATTATGGACAGCAATATTCACGTTTTCTGCCGGTGCAAGACCGTTAACAGTGACGTTCATATTGTTGTTCAGAGTACCGCTGGTATTTGCAAAGCTAATGGAACTCATGGTTAAAGAAGCTTCGCTGTTACTGGCGGGAGCACAGTCCACAGAAATCTTAAATTCTTTTGGCAGGAGACCAACAGAAGTCTCGCTAACTGCAGGAAATGTATCAGTAACCTGCGAGGTAGTCAGTGATACTACGCCATCACTAGTGATGCTCTGTTTACCGCCATCAGCAACACCTATTTTACACGTGCCAGATTGTACAAGACCGTTAAAGTCGATTTGGCCACCATCAGCTGCCATTACTGAGCCAGAAGCAAAAATCATAGCGGCCGCGAGAAGAGTTTTTTTCATTACATGTGTCCTTACAAAGATATTAAAAATATTACGGGGAAGGCATAGTAATGAACGAAATGGAAAAATGTAATAGTGTGGAATTATCACTGCGTTGAATATATTTGCTATATGTATTATTTTGCTGTTTTTATGTTCTGAATAAAGGGAAGTTGCGTGGTATGTGCTAAGAAATAATATATAAAAAGATATCAATTAATTATTTCTAATTTGTAAATTAAGAATAAATAATGTTTGAAGGAGAGAGAGGATGTGTAAGATGTATATAATCTATTATTACTGTAATTATGCTATCTAGCATACCTTGCGTTTATCTTCAATAAGAAATGCATTACAAGGTTAATTACCAGATTTCAGGTTGGATTGTATTCAATTTTGTAAGTATAACTTGTAGTGTCTCCCCATCAGGAAAGACCAGCTTCGGCGCGATTTCAAACAGCGGCCACAGCATAAAGCCGCGATTCTTCATATCGTAATGCGGGACGGTGAGTCGTTCGGTATTAATGGTTTCATTACCAAACAACATGATATCAAGATCGAGTGTGCGCGGTCCCCAGCGTTCAGCTTTGCGGACGCGACCTTGCTGCAACTCAATACGCTGTGTGTGGTTGAGGAGTTCTTCAGCTGTAAGAGAGGTTTCCAGCGCCACGGCTGCGTTTAAGTAATCGGGTTGATCTTGCGGCCCCAGCGGTGGGGTGCGGTAAAACGAAGAAACGGCAAGAATGCGGCTTTCAGGAATGTCATCTATTGCCTTCAGGGCAGCATTGACCTGCTCCAGCGGAGAGGCCAGATTGCTGCCGATGGCAATATACGCCACTGTCATGCGGTGCCCTCACGGCGCGGCGCACGTCTGCGCGGGCGACGAGTACGACGACGCGGTGACGGTTCTTCATCCAGTTCGTTAAGCATCCCTTTTTGGTCTGGCGGCGCGGAAACCTGGAACTCACCCCACCATTTCGCCAGACGTTGTAGCTCGGCGTTGCGTTCTACTTCAGCACGCAGTGCCAGCAGGTCATAAGCGGCACGGAACTTCGGATGTTCGAGTAATTTCCATGCGCGTTTACCCTGACGGCGGGACATGCGCAACTGTAACTGCCAGATATCACGGGTTAAAGTGGTTAGCCGTTTCGGGATTGCCAGTGAACGGCAGGCTTCGTCCAGCACGTCGTTCATCGCCAGCGCGAAAGCGTCGTGATAGGTCAGGCCACTTTCCTGGGCGATCTTCTGTGCTGTTTCCAGCAGGGGATACCAGAACATGGCGGCAAACAGGAACGCCGGGTTGACGCGCATATCGTTATGAATACGCGTGTCAGTATTCTTCAGCACCTGCTCAATGATCCGCTCCATTGGACTGTCACCATTTTCCGTAAAGTAGCGGGTAATGGTCGGGAACAGCGGCTGGAACAGATGGTATTCACACAGCAGTTTATAGGTTTCGTAACCGTAACCCGCTTGCAACAGTTTCAGAGATTCTTCAAACAAACGCGCCGGAGGAATATCGTTTAGCAAGGTTGCCAGGCGTGGGATCGGTTCTGCGGTTTCCGGGCTGATGCGCATGCCCAATTTGGCGGCAAAACGTACCGCGCGCAGCATCCGTACCGGATCTTCACGGTAGCGCGTTTCCGGGTTACCAATCAGACGGATAACGCCGTCCTTCAGATCCTTCATGCCGCCAACGTAATCACGGACGGTAAAATCTGCCACGCTGTAATACAGGCTGTTGATAGTGAAATCGCGGCGCTGGGCGTCTTCTTCGATGGAGCCGAAAATGTTGTCGCGCAGCAACATGCCGTTTTGCCCGCGTTGGGAGGTCGTGCGGTCGCTGACGTTACCTTCGTGATGTCCCCGGAAGGTCGCAACTTCGATAATCTCCGGGCCAAACATCACATGAGCCAGACGGAAACGGCGACCCACCAGGCGGCAGTTACGGAACAGTTTGCGCACCTGCTCAGGCGTGGCGTTAGTGGTTACGTCAAAATCTTTCGGCTTTTTGCCAAGTAACAGGTCGCGCACGCCGCCGCCAACCAACCAGGCTTCGTATCCCGCTTTATTGAGCCTGTACATTACCTTCAGGGCATTTTCACTGATATCTTTGCGGGAAATAGCATGCTGCTCACGCGGGATCACCGTCACCTGTGGACGGGCGACTGCCTGTTCAGCCTCGCTTTCCTCGCGGCTTAGCACCTTGCGGCAAAAATTAGCGACTCGGGTAAAAATAATACACCTCGGTAGTGTCAAACATCATTCAGGACAAAAAAATAGCGGCTAATCATAGCTCAGCATGACGCATTTGAGAATGTTGAATTTACAATTGCCGACTCAGGAATGGTAGTCAGCGTCCAGTTTGTGACGGCTGACTGGAGAATTTGCTCAACGCTGAAATCCTGCCAGTGTGTTTCTGCCTGCTGGCCCAGAAATTGAAGTGCCGCGATTAACACCGGCCGAGGATCGCCTTTCGGCAACGCAGGCGCATGATTCTGCTTAGAAAGTTTAGCGCCTTGTGGATTAAGTGCCAGTGGCAAATGAATGTAATCTGGCACCTGCCAGCCAAAAAGCTGGTACAGCGAGATTTGGCGCACCGTGGGTTCGATCAAATCTGCCCCGCGGACAATTTCGCTCACGCCCTGGAAGTGATCATCCACCACCACCGCCAGGTTATAGGCAAATAAACCATCACGACGATGAATAATAAAATCTTCCCGCGCCAGTTTTTGGTCGGCATGAATAATGCCGCGCAGCTGGTCAGTAAACTGGGTGACCGGATGCTGCTGGCGAATACGTACAGCAGCGTTTTCTGGCCCATGATGCAACTCCCGGCAATGACCGTCGTAAATACCGCCAATGCTTTGAATACGTGCGCGCGTGCAGGTGCAGTAATAACTTAACCCTTGCTCATGTAACCATGCGAGTGCTTCACGATAGGCGTCGTGACGTTGCGATTGCCAGAGAACATCGCCGTCCCAGTGTAGACCGTAATGTTCCAGCTGGCGCAGGATGGTCTCTGCGGCACCGGGAACTTCACGAGGCGGATCGATATCTTCAATGCGAACAAGCCAGCGACCTTGCCGGGCGCGAGCCTGTAGAAAGCTTCCAAGCGCGGCAATCAGAGAGCCAAAATGAAGCTCGCCAGAAGGAGAGGGGGCGAAGCGACCAATATAGTGTGTGTCTGTCATCTCGTTGAACAAAAAATAAGGCGGGAGCATTTCCCGCCTGTGGTAAACGTGATGGAACGGCTGTAATTAGCCAGCCATTTGTTTTTCGCGAATTTCAGCCAGCGTTTTGCAGTCGATGCACAGATCGGCTGTCGGGCGCGCTTCCAGACGGCGAATACCAATTTCAACACCGCAGGACTCGCAGTAGCCGAAATCTTCGTCTTCCACTTTTTTCAGCGTTTTCTCGATCTTTTTGATCAGCTTACGCTCGCGATCGCGGTTACGCAGTTCGAGGCTGAACTCTTCTTCCTGGGCTGCACGGTCTACCGGATCCGGGAAGTTGGCTGCTTCATCCTGCATATGTGTAACGGTGCGATCGACTTCATCCCTGAGTTGATTACGCCATGCTTCCAGAATACGACGGAAGTGCGCCAGCTGGGCTTCGTTCATATACTCTTCGCCCGGCTTCTCCTGATATGGCTCCACCCCAGCGATGGCGAGAATACTCAGGGACGATGTTTTACGGTTTTGCCCTTCTTGCATGTTGCTTCTCCTTAACACGCACTATCGATCCCCATGTTCGGGGGAAAAATGAGGCCGCTATAAATAGCAGAAGCTTTTCCGGATAGCAATTATCTAAACGTAACACTTGACAACTGTGTGAGGAAAAGCGTATTTGCGCACGCGACCAGAATGTAAATTAACCAGTTACATACTTTACTACAATGTAACCGGCAGTGATTTTTTAAGAGCCATGCCTTCAGCAGAAAGTTCTGCTTTGTAAGCCAGAATTTCTACCCCCCTCTGTTGAGCTTCTGACAATAGTTGCGCGTATTTCTCATCGATGTGGCGCGCGGGTGAAAACCGTGTAATGGCTGAATGCAGCACGGCGAAAAAGATAACCGCACGCTGGCCTTCAGCCGCTACGCTCATCAACTCCCGAAGGTGTTTCTGACCTCGTTCAGTGACCGCATCGGGAAAATATCCCTGTTCGTTCTCCGCTAACGTAACCGATTTCACTTCAATATAGCAGTCTGGACGCGAATCCGCCTGCAACATGAAGTCAATACGGCTGCGTTCGGCGCCGTATTTTACTTCGCTTTTCAGAGAGCTATATCCTGACAGTTCTGAAATGGATTCATTAAGGATAGCCTCTTTCGTCAACCTGTTAGCCCAAAGTGTATTGACGCAAATAAATGCGCCGCTTTGGCTTTGGGTTAACTCCCAGGTGTGTGGGTATTTCCGTTTGGTATTGTCTGAAGTCGAATACCAGACGGTATCGCCAGGCGTTGCACAACCGGTCATGGCTCCCGTATTCGGGCAGTGTAGCGTTAATTCGCAACCATCGGGTGTGATCACATCGGCTAAAAAACGTTTGTAACGCTGAATTAGCGTCGCGCGCTGTAGAGGGGGAGAAAATTCCATTGCGACAATCCTTGTTATTGCGTTAGCGCCCAGCGTTTTAGCGGCGTGTAGCGTGTGCGCCCACGGGCAAACGAGGAGGCGTAAAGGGTGAACTCCGTCACCGTATACGACCAGTTAAAGCCTGGCGGCGGGATTGTCACCGCCTCGCTGGCGTCGCGCAATAAGGTGATATGTGGATGAAACGGTCGATTGCTTTGAAAACAACCGCTGCGTGCAGCTTGTGAACGGAGCATATTCGCCAACTGGATTAAGCCGCGTGGCGGCTGACGCATCCCTAACCATACCACACGCGAACGCAGCCACTGACCGGCGTCATCAAGCGTGAGTGTGAAACCGGGCTGACGAATCCGTCCGGCTAAAAGAGAAAGCGCCTTCTCTTTCTCTGCGCTGACTTCGCCTAAAAATGCCAGTGTCAGATGTAAATTATCGGCAGCGACCGGACGTCCCGCGTCTGGTGGGAACTGTGCGGCGCGCCAGTGGATAATCTGTTCGCGGATTTCTGCAGGTAAGTCGATAGCAAAGAACAGCCGTTGCGGTTCAGACATGTGAGGTACTCGGTTATGCATTACCGCGATGCTACAATGTGGCGCGAAGAATGTTAACCCTCTGGAGCGTTTTGTGTCGTCGTTGCCCGTTGCCGTCGTCTTACCTGAGTTACTTGCTGCCCTCGATGGTGCACCGCAGGTGTTATTAAGTGCGCCGACCGGGGCCGGGAAATCAACCTGGCTGCCGCTGCAACTGCTGGCGCATCCCGGCATTAACGGAAAAATTATCCTGCTGGAGCCGCGTCGCCTGGCGGCGCGTAACGTTGCGCAACGACTGGCGGAACTGCTTAACGAAAAAACAGGTGATACGGTAGGCTACCGGATGCGCGCGCAAAACTGTGTCGGGCCAAATACTCGCCTGGAAGTAGTTACCGAAGGCGTGTTGACGCGCATGATCCAGCGTGACCCTGAACTGAGCGGCGTTGGATTGGTGATCCTCGATGAGTTTCATGAGCGCAGCTTGCAGGCGGATCTGGCGTTGGCGCTGTTACTCGATGTGCAACAAGGTCTGCGTGATGACCTTAAACTACTGATTATGTCGGCTACGCTGGACAATGACCGCTTGCAGCAGATGCTGCCAGAAGCGCCCGTCGTCATCTCAGAAGGGCGCTCATTTCCGGTTGAACGCCGATATTTACCGCTGCTCGCTCATCAGCGTTTTGATGAAGCCGTGGCGGTTGCCACCGCCGAATTGCTGCATCAGGAAAGCGGCTCATTACTGTTATTTTTACCTGGTGTCGGAGAAATTCAGCGCGTTCAGGAACAACTGGCTTCGCGCATCGGTAGTGATGTGTTGCTCTGCCCGCTGTATGGCGCGTTGTCGCTGAACGATCAGCGAAAAGCGATCCTTCCGGCACCAGAAGGGATGCGCAAAGTGGTGCTGGCAACCAATATTGCTGAAACCAGTTTAACCATCGAAGGCATTCGTCTGGTGGTGGATTGTGCTCAGGAACGTGTGGCGCGCTTTGATCCGCGCACGGGGCTAACGCGGCTGATTACCCAACGCATTAGCCAGGCATCAATGACGCAACGCTCCGGGCGTGCCGGACGTCTGGAGCCGGGGATCTGTTTACATTTAATCGCCAAAGAACAAGCAGAACGCGCCTCCGCGCAAAGTGAACCAGAAATATTACAAAGCGATCTCTCCGGTTTGCTGATGGAATTACTGCAATGGGGATGCAGCGATCCGACGCAGATGAGCTGGCTGGATCAACCGCCAGCCGTGAATTTACAGGCCGCGAAACGCCTGTTGCGGATGCTGGGGGCGATGGACGGTGAACGGCTAAGCACGAAAGGGCAGAAAATGGCGACGCTGGGTAACGATCCGCGTTTAGCGGCAATGCTGGTGAGCGCAAAGAGCGACGACGAAGCTGCTACCGCTGCAAAAATTGCCGCTATTCTCGAAGAGCCACCACGGATGGGCAATATCGATCTGGGCGTGGCGTTTTCGCGCAATCAACCTGCCTGGCAGCAACGTAGCCAGCAACTGTTAAAGCGCTTAAACGTACGCGGCGGTGAGGCAGACAGTTCGCTTATCGCACCGTTACTTGCCGGAGCGTTTGCCGATCGCATCGCTCGCCGCCGTGGGCAAGAGGGGCGCTATCAACTGGCAAACGGCATGGGGGCAATGCTCGATGCCGATGATGCGCTAAGCCGCCACGAATGGTTGATCGCACCGTTATTGTTGCAGGGTAGCGCCTCGCCGGATGCGCGGATTTTACTGGCGCTACCGGTCGATATCGATGAATTAGTGCAATGTTGTCCGCAGCTGGTGCAGCAATTGGACACCGTGGAGTGGGATGATGCGCAAGGTACGCTGAAAGCCTGGCGTCGGCTGCAAATCGGCCAACTGACGGTAAAAGTGCAGCCGCTGGCGAAGCCTTCAGAAGACGAGCTGCATCAGGCGATGCTTAACGGCGTTCGTGATAAAGGCTTAAGCGTGCTTAACTGGACGCCGGAAGCGGAACAGCTACGCTTGCGTTTGTTATGCGCCGCCAGGTGGTTGCCGGAATATGACTGGCCAGCGGTTGATGATGAAAGTTTGTTGGCGACGCTGGAAACGTGGCTGCTGCCGCATATGACAGGCGTACATTCGCTACGCGGCCTGAAATCACTCGATATTTTTCAGGCGCTACGCGGATTACTTGATTGGGGAATGCAGCAACGTCTGGATAGTGAATTGCCTGCGCATTACACTGTGCCGACGGGAAGCCGGATCGCCATTCGTTATCATGAAGATAACCCGCCCGCGCTGGCAGTGAGAATGCAGGAGATGTTTGGCGAGGCCACCAATCCGACGATCGCCCAGGGGCGCGTGCCGCTGGTGCTGGAGTTGCTTTCTCCTGCCCAAAGGCCGCTGCAAATCACACGAGATTTGAGCGCCTTCTGGAAAGGAGCGTATCGCGAGGTGCAAAAAGAGATGAAAGGGCGTTATCCCAAACACGTCTGGCCGGATGATCCGGCAAATACCGCACCGACGCGACGGACGAAAAAGTATTCATGAAGACCAAAGTAAATTTGAGAGATATCTTCTTCTGTCTTGTTACAGAAGAACAGAAAATCGGGCTTTTGCGCCTGAATATTGCGGAGAAAAAGCATGGCCGGGAATGACCGCGAGCCAATTGGACGCAAAGGGAAACCGACGCGTCCGGTCAAACAAAAGGTAAGCCGTCGTCGTTACGAAGATGACGATGATTACGACGATTATGATGACTATGAGGATGAAGAACCGATGCCGCGCAAAGGTAAGGGCAAAGGCAAAGGGCGTAAGCCTCGTGGCAAACGCGGCTGGCTATGGCTGCTGCTAAAACTGGCTATCGTTTTTGCCGTGCTGATCGCCATTTACGGTGTTTATCTCGATCAAAAAATTCGTAGCCGTATTGATGGCAAAGTCTGGCAATTGCCTGCGGCTGTTTATGGCCGAATGGTCAACCTTGAGCCAGACATGACCATCAGCAAAAACGAGATGGTGAAGCTGCTGGAGGCGACCCAGTATCGTCAGGTGTCGAAAATGACGCGCCCTGGCGAATTTACCGTGCAGGCCAACAGCATTGAAATGATCCGCCGTCCGTTTGATTTCCCGGACAGTAAAGAAGGGCAGGTACGTGCGCGTCTGACTTTTGATGGTGATCATCTGGCGACCATCGTCAATATGGAGAACAACCGTCAGTTCGGTTTCTTCCGTCTTGATCCGCGCCTGATCACCATGATCTCCTCACCAAACGGCGAGCAGCGTCTGTTTGTGCCGCGCAGTGGGTTCCCTGACTTGCTGGTGGATACTTTGCTGGCGACAGAAGACCGTCATTTCTACGAGCATGATGGGATCAGTCTTTACTCCATCGGACGTGCGGTGCTGGCAAACCTGACCGCCGGACGTACGGTACAGGGAGCGAGTACGCTGACGCAACAGTTGGTGAAAAACCTGTTCCTCTCCAGCGAACGTTCTTACTGGCGTAAAGCGAACGAAGCCTACATGGCGCTGATCATGGATGCGCGTTACAGCAAAGACCGCATTCTTGAGCTGTATATGAACGAGGTGTATCTCGGTCAGAGCGGCGACAACGAAATCCGCGGCTTCCCGCTGGCGAGCTTGTATTACTTTGGTCGCCCGGTAGAAGAATTGAGCCTCGACCAGCAGGCGCTGTTGGTGGGTATGGTGAAAGGGGCGTCCATCTACAACCCGTGGCGTAACCCGAAACTGGCGCTGGAGCGACGTAATCTGGTACTGCGTCTGCTGCAACAGCAACAGATTATTGATCAAGAACTCTATGAAATGTTGAGTGCACGTCCGCTGGGCGTTCAGCCGCGCGGTGGGGTAATCTCTCCACAGCCAGCCTTTATGCAGCTGGTGCGTCAGGAGTTGCAGGCAAAACTGGGCGATAAAGTGAAAGATCTCTCCGGCGTGAAGATCTTCACTACCTTTGACTCGGTGGCCCAGGACGCGGCAGAAAAAGCCGCCGTGGAAGGCATTCCGGCGCTGAAGAAACAGCGAAAGCTGAGCGATCTGGAAACGGCAATTGTGGTTGTCGACCGCTTTAGCGGTGAAGTTCGCGCGATGGTTGGTGGTTCTGAGCCGCAGTTTGCAGGTTACAACCGTGCTATGCAGGCGCGTCGTTCGATTGGTTCCCTTGCAAAACCAGCGACTTATCTGACGGCCTTAAGCCAGCCGAAAATCTATCGCCTGAACACGTGGATTGCCGATGCGCCAATCGCGCTGCGTCAGCCGAATGGCCAGGTCTGGTCACCGCAGAACGATGACCGTCGTTATAGCGAAAGTGGCAGAGTGATGCTGGTGGATGCGTTGACCCGTTCGATGAACGTGCCGACGGTAAATCTGGGGATGGCGCTGGGTCTGCCTGCGGTTACGGATACCTGGATTAAACTGGGCGTACCGAAAGATCAGCTGCATCCGGTTCCGGCAATGCTGCTGGGGGCGTTGAACTTAACGCCAATTGAAGTGGCGCAGGCGTTCCAGACCATCGCTAGTGGTGGTAACCGAGCACCGCTTTCTGCGCTGCGTTCGGTAATCGCGGAAGATGGCAAGGTGTTGTATCAGAGCTTCCCGCAGGCGGAACGCGCGGTTCCGGCGCAGGCGGCGTATCTGACACTATGGACCATGCAGCAGGTGGTACAACGCGGTACCGGTCGTCAGCTTGGGGCGAAATATCCAAATCTGCATCTGGCAGGGAAAACGGGTACTACCAACAACAACGTAGATACATGGTTTGCGGGCATTGACGGCAGCACGGTGACCATCACCTGGGTAGGCCGTGATAACAACCAGCCGACCAAACTGTATGGAGCCAGCGGGGCAATGTCGATTTATCAGCGTTATCTGGCTAACCAGACGCCAACACCGCTGAATCTTGTTCCGCCAGAAGACATTGCTGATATGGGCGTGGACTACGACGGCAACTTTGTCTGCAGCGGGGGCATGCGTGTCTTACCGGTCTGGACCAGCGATCCGCAATCGCTGTGCCAGCAGAGTGAGATGCAGCAGCAACCGTCAGGCAATCCGTTTGATCAGTCTTCTCAGCCGCAGCAACAGCCGCAACAGCAACCTGCTCAGCAAGAGCAGAAAGACAGTGACGGCGTAGCAGGTTGGATCAAGGATATGTTTGGTAGTAATTAATATCGTAATAGCTCTCCGCTGATGCGGAGAGCGTAATAGATTACTATGACGTTATATAGATAAATATAATAAGTATTTATTTAATGAATCTAATGGGGTGAATTTATATTTTTAATTTATGATTTTATATTTTTGAGAATAAGAACAAACCTTTAAATTTCAGATGGTTGTAACCTTTTTATTATATGTCGTATAGACATGTAATGTCTTTTTTGCTCTAATCTAAAAATAATTTATTATTTGCATCTATTTATATTATCAATATTTATCAAGTCCTGCCCAGCCTCTCTGGAATGGAATCATGCTTTATTGACTCATAATTAAGGGATTTTTATGAATAAAAAATTGCTTTCTCTATTTGCGTCAGGAACTTTCCTGGCAGCAGTAAGTACGAGTGTATTTGCTGTAGATACTGGGATTGTTAACTTCAATGGTAAAATTGTTGCTGATACCTGCGAAATCAATGTCAATGATTCTAGTAGTACGACAGGCACGGTGACTTTTGCAGATACTTACCCTGCGGACTATACCGGGGATGGTACGATTGGGACTTCAAAAGATTTTAAGATTGAGTTGCTAAAGTGTGACCCATTGGTTACAAAACTAAACCTGACATTTTCTGGAACCACAACGGATACTGGTTCTCTTCGCCTTGAAAATAGCGAAACTGCTGCGGGTAGTGCAACAAATGTGGGTATTACGGTAACAAATAAAAATGGCGGAACAAGTAGTGTAAAATTTGATGGTTCTGTCCCTGATGAATCCACTGATGTTGATAATGCTGGCGATGTAAATCCCACGATATTTAATTATACTGCTAATGTCATCCAGATTGGTAATAACCCGCCAACTGCGGGGAAATATGCCTCATCTGCAACGTTTGAAGTCTTCTATCGGTAATATTTATAGTGTATTGAGGGACTATCTGACCATGGAGGGTTATTTATGTCAGTATCTTATCGATTCTTTTTAGGATTTACATTTCTTCTCACTGCAATACAGGCACAGGCAAGTGTTGTACTTGGTGGTACACGCATTGTCTATCCTTCAAATCAAAATGAAGTTCAAATTACATTAAAGAACAAAGACGTACATGCTCGTTATCTCGTGCAAAGTTGGGTGAGTAATATTGATGGTTCTAAAGCCCCTTTTCTCATCACGCCTCCCGTTTATAAACTTGAGGAAAACCGTCAAACACTACTCCATGTTGTATTTACAGGAAATAAAGAAAGCCTTCCTCAAGATAGAGAAAGTTTGTTTTTAGCAAATATAAAATCTATTTCTGCTATGCCGGAGGAGCTAAAAGATAAAAACACCTTGCAATTTGCAATGAAAGTACGGCTTAAGTTATTTTGGCGACCAGATTCTTTGAGTAATAGCGACGCTTTAACTGCATGGGAAAAACTTAAATTTCATAAAGAATCAGGGAGGCTCATAGTAAAAAATCCAACGCCTTTTTATATTTCATTTAATGAGCTAACAGTATCAGGTAAGAGCATTACTGCTGTCGAGGAGAAATCTGAACCTGGAGCATTGTCAATGATGGTTGGTCCATTTTCTGAGAATCGGTTTAGTCTTCCTGCTGGAGCAGGTAGTGTTGTTGAGTGGTCGGTGATAACTGACTATGGTTCAAGTTCAGGGAAACGTCAACAAAAACTATAAACCGCTTAATTGTATTTTCATACCAGGGCGAAAAGGAATTTATGCCGCTACCACTGCATTGTACATTTGTTTTAACTGGAGTAGCGCTTGCGCTATCTACAGTGTATTCATTGAGCTATGCACGAGATGAATTTAACTTACGTATCCTGGAGTTGGATAGTCCGCTTGAAAATACAAAAGTGCTGGAAGAGTTTATTAATAATAACAATCTAACGCCAGGTGTCTATCTTACCTCTGTAATGTGGGGGCAAGAATATCTTGATAAGAGAAACATTACGTTCATTCTTTCTTCAGACAAAAAAAAACTTATCCCTCGTTTTACAAAGGCAGATCTCGGTGAGCTAGGACTTAACGTGGGTGCCATTCCAGCGTTACAAGTAATGGATGATGACGCTGATGTTGGCGATATTTCACAGATTATTGATGGCGCACGTTATGACTTCCAGCTAGATAGTCAAACACTGCGACTGCAAATTCCTCAAATTTATCAGAATTCAAGAGCCATAGGGAGTATTTCACCAAAATACTGGAATGATGGCGATAGTGCTGCCTGGTTAAGTTATTATGCCAGTGGTTCTCAACAAAATAGTGATGGTGATAACCTGAACTCAAATTGGTTGAATTTAAACTCAGGTGTAAATTTAGGTGTATGGCGGTTACGTAATAATACTGTTTATAGTGGCTCCAATTGGGATTCGATTAGCACCAGTTTGCAACGTGATATCAAAATATTACGTAGCCAGATGGAAGTCGGGCAAACTTTCACGAATGGTGAACTTTTTGATAGTGTGCAAATGACAGGTATAAAACTTGAAACTGATACCAGTATGTTGCCTGAGAGTGAACAAGGCTTTGCGCCTGTAGTACGTGGTATTGCAAATAGCGACGCACAAGTTGTGATTAAACAGAATGGCTATGTCATTTACCAAACATGGGTATCAGCAGGGCCATTTGAAATTAAAGACTTAAACCAGGTAACGGCAGGGGCCGATCTGGACGTTACCATCAAGGAAACAAATGGACAAGAACACAGCTTTATTCAGGCTAGTTCAGCGGTTCCAATCCTACAGCGAGAAAACGCATTAAAATATAGTGTTGCTGCTGGAAAATATCGTGACAGTGATAATAAATCAGAGCAACCTGTTTTTGGGGTTGCAACAGCGATATATGGTTTGCCTTATGGAATAACGATTTATGGTGGCATACTTGGAGCCTCCATGTACCGTTCTGGTGTGACCGGAATTGGTGCTGACTTAGGCCGCCTGGGATCGGTTTCTATTGATATCACAGCAGCAAATACGAAACTTGAAGAACACAATGATGCAACTGGACTGTCATGGCGTGCAATGTATTCGAAAGATTTTCCAGATACTGATACGACATTAAATCTGGCAAGCTATCGTTATTCAACATCGCAATTTTATACTTTTCAGGAGGCACTTGATCAACGTGATATTCCTGATGATAAGAGTATTTATAGTTATCGCCAGACCAATAATAGACGTAACCGTTTGCAAATTAATCTTTCGCAAAATATAGGTCGTTGGGGATCGATCTATCTTAATGGTTATCAACAAGATTATTGGGGAATGCAAGGATCCGAACGCAGCATAGGAATGGGTTATAGTACTAGCTGGAGTGATATTAGCTGGTCTGTTAATTACGCACTGACAGATATGCCTGGAATGGCTGGTGAGCAGCAATTTTCATTGTCAATCAATATTCCTCTGTCTCGCTGGTTGCCGGGGGCATGGGCGACGTATAATGCAAATCGTTCAGACAAAGGTAATACCTCTCATCAAATGGGTATTGCTGGAACTGCTCTGCAAGATAATAACCTTAGTTATAATTTACAACAAACTTATGCCGATAATAACGTGGGTTATGGTGCCAGCATAAATGGACGTTATCGTAGTTCAGTAGGCGAGTTTGGTCTGGGATATAACTATGATAAAAATAGTCGACAATGGAATTATAGCGCACAAGGTGCGGTGGTTGCGCATACTCATGGAGTAACATTAGGGCAATCAGTACAGGATTCATTCGCGATTGTGCATATTGATGATGGTGCTAATGTAAAAGTACAAAATGCGCAGGGAGTTTATACTGATTATTGGGGGAACGCGATTATTCCTAATATGACAAATTATCGACATAACACCATTACGGTAAATACTCAGGGGCACGATAATCTTGATATCGTTGATGCAACACAAGATGTTATTCCTTCGAAAGGTGCCGTCATTGGTGTCAATTTTAAAGCACGTAATGGTATGAGAGCATTATTGACATTGCTCCACGATAAAGAATACGTACCCTTTGGATCATTGCTGACATTAGGGGATAGTACATCAATTGTCGGTGAGGATGGTGAGGTTTATATTACTGGTGTGCAAAATGCCATGTCATTTACGGTACAGTGGGGAAAAGAAAACAATCAGCAATGTACAGGGATTATAGCTGTGCCAGAAACATATACCAAAGGTATCTATAAGGCCACAATAGAGTGCCGATAACAAACAGGACATGAATGAATAATGAAGCCAGGATTTTTCTCTTATGTAAAAACATTACTGACTATAATATTTCTTGCCTTAGTTGCCATTCCTGAGGTTTTCGCCGGTTGCAGCATTTCGGGAAATGGGGGAAATCCGGCAAAAATAGAATTCTCAGTTCCAGCGTTAGATGTTAATAACGATGCAGAGCCGGGAACGATTATTACCACACTCGAAGCTACTAGTAATTCAATTTCAGTTTCCTGCTCGGCGAATGGTGACATTTGGCAAGGGTTTACCGTCTTGACAAATAGCGATTTGCGTACCGATAACCCCCTTCATGATGTGTTTCAGACGAATGTTCCAGGGATTGGTTTTCGTGCTGCATGGGCGAATAACGTTAATGCGCAACTCACCTCAGGTTATTTAATAACACCATGGCATAAAGGCTCATCAATAGTGAATAGAGGATATGTTTATCCGATAAAAATACATGCAGCTATTCAGTTTGTTGTGACAGGGCCTGTCGGTAATGGGGTCATTGACACCAGTAAATTAGTTGCTGACTGGAAGTATGACAATCTTGTTATAGGACAGCTTCGTTTTATTTCTGTGCCGGTAAATATTATACCAGGGACATGTGATCTTATTAATAAGAATATTACCGTTCCACTCGATGATATCGGAACAGATGATTTTGATGTTAACAATGTGTCACCGGTAGTTTCTGATGATAGGTTTTCAATTCATATTGAAAATTGTTCCCAGGATGTAAAGGTTGATTACCGTTTCACCTCCGCAGGATCCACGGGGATAACGAGTAATAATATTCTCAATATTGAGTCTGGATCGGGGATGGCGGAAGGTGTTGGCCTGCAGATCCTGGACAGTAATAACAATGTTATAGCATTTGATACAGAGTATACTGTTATCGAAAAAACCACTTTAAATCAAAATATTAACATCCCATTAAAGGCGCGTTATATCAAAACGGGTAATGTAAAAAGTGGTCTGGTTAATTCTGTCGCCACCTTTGAAGTGTATTATCGATAAGCTTTCCCTGACTCCTATTTCATAAATGTTAATGTGATTTTACTTTGCAGTGCAATCATTAACATTTTTTGATTCCTCTGGTTGATTCTTGAACTTTTATATTGAACTGAAGGGGATGCTACTTGCTATCGCCGTAGCGTTTCGAATATTATCTTATCTTTATAATAATCATTCTCGTTTACGTTATCATTCACTTTACATCAGAGATATACCAATGGCGCGTTCCAAAACTGCTCAGCCAAACCACTCACTGCGTAAAATCGCAGTTGTAGTAGCCACAGCGGTTAGCGGCATGTCTGTTTATGCACAGGCAGCGGTTGAACCGAAAGAAGACACTATCACCGTTACCGCTGCACCAGCGCCGCAAGAAAGCGCATGGGGGCCAGCTGCAACTATTGCGGCGCGACAGTCCGCTACCGGCACCAAAACCGATACACCGATTCAAAAAGTGCCACAGTCTATTTCTGTTGTGACCGCCGAAGAGATGGCGCTGCATCAGCCGAAGTCAGTAAAAGAGGCGCTTAGCTACACGCCGGGTGTCTCTGTTGGTACGCGTGGCGCATCCAACACCTATGACCACCTGATCATTCGCGGCTTTGCGGCAGAAGGCCAAAGCCAGAATAACTATCTCAACGGCCTGAAGTTGCAGGGCAACTTCTATAACGATGCGGTCATTGACCCGTATATGCTGGAACGCGCTGAAATTATGCGTGGCCCGGTTTCAGTGCTTTACGGTAAAAGCAGTCCTGGCGGCCTGTTGAATATGGTCAGCAAGCGTCCGACTACTGAACCGCTGAAAGAAGTTCAGTTTAAAGCCGGTACTGACAGCCTGTTCCAGACCGGTTTTGACTTTAGCGATGCGCTGGATGATGACGGTGTTTACTCTTATCGCCTGACCGGTCTTGCGCGCTCTGCCAATGCCCAGCAAAAGGGCGCGGAAGAGCAGCGTTATGCCATTGCGCCAGCGTTTACCTGGCGTCCGGATGATAAAACCAATTTCACCTTCCTTTCTTACTTCCAGAACGAGCCGGAAACCGGTTATTACGGCTGGCTGCCGAAAGAGGGAACCGTTGAGCCGCTGCCGAACGGTAAGCGTCTGCCGACAGATTTTAACGAAGGGGCGAAGAACAACACCTATTCTCGTAATGAGAAGATGGTGGGCTACAGCTTCGATCACGAATTTAACGACACCTTTACTGTGCGTCAGAACCTGCGCTTTGCTGAAAACAAAACCTCGCAAAACAGCGTTTATGGTTACGGCGTCTGCTCCGATCCGGCGAATGCTTACAGCAAACAGTGTGCCGCTTTAGCGCCAGCCGATAAAGGTCACTACCTGGCACGTAAATACGTCGTTGATGATGAGAAGCTGCAAAACTTCTCCGTTGATACCCAGTTGCAGAGCAAGTTTGCCACTGGCGATATCGACCACACTCTGCTGACCGGCGTCGACTTTATGCGTATGCGTAATGACATCAACGCCTGGTTTGGTTACGACGACTCCGTACCGCTGCTCGATCTGTACAATCCGGTGAATACCGATTTCGACTTCAATGCGAAAGATCCGGCAAACTCCGGTCCTTACCGCATTTTGAATAAGCAGAAACAAACGGGTGTTTATGTTCAGGATCAGGCGCAGTGGGATAAAGTGCTGGTCACCCTGGGCGGTCGTTATGACTGGGCGGATCAAGAGTCTCATAACCGCGTTGAAGGGACGACCGATAAACGTGATGACAAACAGTTTACCTGGCGTGGTGGTGTTAACTACCTGTTTGATAATGGTATAACACCTTACTTCAGCTATAGCGAATCGTTTGAACCTTCTTCACAAGTTGGGAAGGATGGTAATATTTTTGCGCCGTCTAAAGGTAAGCAGTATGAGGTCGGCGTGAAATATGTACCGGAAGATCGCCCAATTGTGGTTACTGGTGCTGTGTATAATCTCACTAAAACCAACAACCTGATGGCGGACCCTGAGGGTTCCTTCTTCTCGGTTGAAGGTGGCGAGATCCGCGCTCGTGGCGTAGAAATCGAAGCGAAAGCGGCGCTGTCGGCGAGTGTTAACGTAGTAGGTTCTTATACTTACACCGATGCGGAATACACCACCGACACTACCTATAAAGGCAATACGCCTGCACAGGTGCCAAAACACATGGCTTCGCTGTGGGCTGACTATACCTTCTTTGACGGTCCGCTTTCAGGTCTGACGCTGGGCACCGGTGGTCGTTATACTGGCTCCAGCTATGGTGATCCGGCTAACTCCTTTAAAGTGGGAAGTTATACGGTCGTGGATGCGTTAGTGCGTTATGATCTGGCGCGGGTCGGCATGGCTGGCTCCAACGTGGCGCTGCATGTCAACAACCTGTTCGATCGTGAATACGTCGCCAGCTGCTTTAATACCTATGGCTGCTTCTGGGGCGCAGAACGTCAGGTCGTTGCAACCGCAACCTTCCGTTTCTAATTTCTCTTTTGGGGCACGGATTTCCGTGCCCGTTTCACAAGTTGGCTGTTATGCAGGAATACACGAATCATTCCGATACCACTTTTGCACTGCGTAATATCTCCTTTCGTGTGCCCGGGCGCACGCTTTTGCATCCGCTGTCGTTAACCTTTCCTGCCGGGAAAGTGACCGGTCTGATTGGTCACAACGGCTCTGGTAAATCCACGCTGTTAAAAATGTTGGGCCGCCATCAGCCACCGTCAGAAGGTGAAATTCTTCTTGATGCCCAGCCGCTGGAAAGCTGGAGCAGCAAAGCGTTTGCCCGCAAGGTGGCTTATTTGCCGCAGCAGCTTCCTCCGGCAGAAGGGATGACGGTGCGTGAACTGGTGGCGATTGGTCGTTACCCGTGGCATGGCGCGCTGGGGCGCTTTGGCGCGGCAGATCGCGAAAAGGTCGAAGAGGCTATCGCGCTGGTTGGCTTAAAACCGCTGGCGCATCGGCTGGTCGATAGCCTCTCTGGCGGCGAACGTCAGCGGGCGTGGATCGCCATGCTGGTGGCGCAGGATAGCCGTTGTCTGTTGCTCGACGAACCGACCTCGGCGCTGGATATCGCCCACCAGGTTGATGTGCTGGCGCTGGTGCACCGTTTAAGTCAGGAACGTGGTCTGACGGTCATTGCCGTGCTGCACGATATCAATATGGCTGCGCGTTACTGTGATTATCTGGTCGCCCTGCGCGGCGGTGAAATGATTGCTCAGGGAACGCCTGCGGAAATTATGCGCGGCGAAACCCTCGAAATGATTTATGGCATCCCGATGGGTATTTTGCCGCATCCGGCGGGTGCTGCACCTGTGAGTTTTGTTTATTGATGAGCGGCTTACCTCTTATTTCGCGCCGTCGACTGTTAACGGCGATGGCGCTTTCTCCGTTGTTATGGCAGATGAATACCGCCCGCGCGGCGGCTATTGATCCCAATCGTATTGTGGCGCTGGAGTGGTTGCCGGTGGAATTACTGCTGGCGCTCGGCATCGTACCTTACGGCGTGGCGGATACCATCAACTATCGCCTGTGGGTCAGCGAGCCACCATTGCCGGATTCAGTGATTGACGTTGGTTTGCGTACAGAACCTAACCTTGAACTGCTGACCGAAATGAAACCGTCGTTTATGGTCTGGTCGGCAGGGTATGGCCCTTCACCAGAAATGCTGGCACGCATTGCGCCTGGGCGCGGATTTAACTTCAGCGACGGCAAACAGCCGCTGGCGATGGCGCGTAAGTCACTGACGGAAATGGCAGATTTACTTAACCTGCAAAGCGCAGCAGAAACGCATTTAGCGCACTATGAAGACTTTATCCGCAGCATGAACCCCCGCTTTGTGAAGCGTGGTGCGCGTCCGTTATTACTGACGACACTTATCGATCCGCGCCATATGCTGGTCTTCGGTCCAAACAGCTTGTTCCAGGAAATTCTTGATGAGTACGGCATCCCAAATGCCTGGCAAGGGGAAACCAACTTCTGGGGCAGTACTGCCGTCAGTATCGATCGTCTGGCAGCGTATAAAGACGTTGATGTGCTCTGTTTTGATCACGACAACAGCAAAGACATGGACACCCTAATGGCGACGCCGCTGTGGCAGGCTATGCCGTTTGTCCGCGCCGGACGCTTTCAGCGCGTACCTGCAGTCTGGTTTTATGGTGCGACGCTCTCGGCAATGCACTTTGTGCGTATTCTGGATAACGCCATCGGAGGTAAAGCGTGAGTAAACGTATTGCGCTTTTCCCGGCATTATTGCTGGCGCTGCTGGTGATTGTCGCAGCAATGCTCACCTGGATGAACTTCTCGCAGTCGCTGCCGCGTAGTCAGTGGGCGCAGGCCATCTGGTCGCCGGATATCGATGTCATCGAGCAGATGATTTTTCACTACAGCTTGCTGCCACGTCTGGCGATTTCGCTGCTGGTGGGGGCGGGCCTGGGGCTGGTGGGCGTGCTGTTTCAGCAAGTGTTACGTAACCCGCTGGCGGAGCCGACCACGCTGGGCGTTGCAACAGGCGCGCAACTGGGGATTACCGTCACGACGCTTTGGGCGATCCCTGGTGCGATGGCGAGCCAGTTTGCTGCGCTTGCGGGCGCTTGCGTTGTTGGCTTAATCGTTTTTGGCGTCGCGTGGGGGAAACGGCTTTCTCCGGTAACGCTGATCCTCGCGGGGCTTGTGGTGAGCCTTTATTGCGGGGCAATCAATCAGTTACTGGTTATCTTCCATCACGACCAGCTGCAAAGCATGTTCCTGTGGAGTACCGGAACGCTGACGCAAACCGACTGGGGCGGCGTTGAGCGTTTATGGCCACAGCTGCTGGGCGGCGTGATGTTGACGTTACTGCTACTTCGTCCATTAACCCTGATGGGGCTTGATGATGGCGTGGCGCGTAATCTCGGACTGGCTTTATCGCTCGCGCGTCTGGCGGCGCTGTCGCTGGCGATAGTCATCAGTGCTCTGTTGGTGAACGCGGTGGGGATTATCGGCTTTATCGGGTTGTTCGCGCCGCTGCTGGCAAAAATGCTGGGGGCGCGGCGTCTGCTGCCAAGACTGCTGCTGGCGTCGCTGATTGGTGCGCTGATCCTCTGGCTTTCCGATCAAATCATCCTCTGGCTGACTCGCGTGTGGATGGAAGTTTCTACCGGTTCGGTGACGGCGTTGATAGGTGCGCCGCTGTTACTGTGGCTGCTGCCGCGTTTACGCAGCATCAGTGCGCCGGATATGAAGGCCAACGATCGTGTCGCGACTGAACGCCAACATGTGCTGGCGTTTGCCCTTGCTGGCGGTGTGCTGCTGATAATTGCTGTGGTGGTGGCGCTGTCGTTTGGTCGTGATGCGCACGGCTGGACGTGGGCGAGCGGGGCGTTGCTCGAGGATTTGATGCCCTGGCGCTGGCCGCGAATTATGGCGGCGCTGTTTGCGGGCGTCATGCTGGCGGTGGCGGGCTGTATTATTCAGCGGCTGACCGGCAACCCGATGGCAAGCCCGGAAGTGCTGGGGATTAGCTCCGGCGCGGCGTTTGGCGTGGTGTTAATGCTGTTTCTGGTGCCGGGTAATGCCTTTGGCTGGCTGTTACCCGCGGGAAGTCTCGGGGCGGCGGTGACGCTGTTGATCATTATGATCGCCGCCGGACGCGGTGGATTTTCTCCACACCGCATGTTACTGGCGGGGATGGCCTTAAGTACCGCGTTCACCATGCTTTTGATGATGTTGCAGGCAAGTGGTGACCCGCGAATGGCGCAAGTGCTGACGTGGATTTCCGGTTCGACCTACAACGCGACCGAGGCGCAGGTCTGGCGCACGGGAATTGTGATGGTAATTTTGCTGGCGATTACCCCGCTGTGCCGCCGCTGGCTGACCATTTTACCGCTGGGCGGTGATACCGCACGAGCAGTGGGAATGGCGCTGACGCCGACGCGAATTGCGCTACTGCTGCTGGCGGCTTGCCTGACGGCGACCGCGACAATGACCATTGGACCGTTGAGTTTTGTTGGTTTAATGGCACCGCATATCGCGCGGATGATGGGCTTTCGACGGACGATGCCGCATATTGTGATTTCGGCGCTGGTGGGGGGATTGTTGCTGGTGTTCGCTGACTGGTGCGGGCGGATGGTGCTGTTTCCATTCCAGATCCCAGCGGGGCTGCTGTCGACGTTTATCGGCGCGCCATATTTTATTTATTTGTTGAGAAAGCAGAGCCGTTAATAAAATGCCTCGCCCGGTGGGCGAGGCAAAATCATTACAACTTCGCAAACACCCGACGTGCAGCATCGATGGTGTTATTGATATCTTCCATGCTGTGCGCCACAGACATAAAGCCCGCTTCAAACGCTGACGGTGCCAGGTAAACACCTTCGTCCAGCATCATATGGAAGAAACGCTTAAAGCGTTCCACGTCACAGGCCATCACATCCTGATAGCACGTCACGGACTCGGCGTCGGTAAAGAAAATACCGAACATGCCGCCAACGTGGTTAACGACCAATGGAATTCCCGCTTCTTCTGCCACTTCCAGCAGACCTTCTGCCAGACGTGTTGTCAGCTCATCCAGCGTCTCGAGAACGCCCGGCTGCGCGACTTCATTCAGACAGGCGAAACCGGCTGCCATCGCAATCGGATTACCGGAAAGCGTACCCGCCTGGTAGACCGGACCGGTTGGGGCCAGCGCATCCATCACATCACGACGACCACCGAATGCGCCTACCGGCATTCCACCGCCGATGATTTTGCCCAGGCAGGTGAGGTCTGGCACCACGTCGTAATAATCCTGCGCGCCAGCCAGCGCCACGCGGAAACCGGTCATCACTTCATCGATGATCAGCAATGAGCCAAATTCGTCGCACAGTGCGCGCAGACCCGGCAGGAACTCTGGCAGCGGCGGAACACAGTTCATGTTGCCTGCTACTGGCTCGACAATAATACAGGCAATCTCTTGCGGGTATTGCTCAAACGCGGCGCGTACAGAGGCCAGATCGTTATAAGTACAGGTTAAGGTATGTTTGGCGAAATCTGCCGGAACGCCCGGCGAGTTTGGCTGGCCTAACGTGAGTGCGCCAGAACCGGCTTTCACCAGCAGGCAGTCAGCGTGACCGTGGTAACAACCTTCAAATTTAATGATTTTGTCGCGACCGGTAAAACCGCGGGCCAGGCGGATGGCACTCATTGTCGCTTCAGTGCCGGAGTTCACCATGCGCACCATATCCATGGTCGGGACCAGTTCGGTCACCAGTTGCGCCATTTTCACTTCCATTTCGGTCGGTGCACCAAAGCTTAAACCACGCTCGGCGGCTTCAATCACGGCATTGCGGATCGCCGGATGGTTAT
Organism: Escherichia coli; assembly: GCF_036503815.1. Taxonomy (GTDB): domain Bacteria; phylum Pseudomonadota; class Gammaproteobacteria; order Enterobacterales; family Enterobacteriaceae; genus Escherichia; species Escherichia coli_F. The sequence goes on along the minus strand of NZ_AP027764.1, from coordinate 3,981,320 downwards.
GGCCCAGCACCATCGGCCCCCAGGAACCGACATAATCGATATAGGCTTTGCCATCAACATCGTACAGATAAGCACCGTCCGCTTTTTCGATAAACAGTGGAGTGCCGCCCACGCCGGTAAAGGCGCGAACAGGGGAGTTCACACCGCCAGGGATCAGCTCGCGCGCTGCGCTGTATAGATTTTCAGACTTACTCATGGAGGGTTCCTGATTCGTAGAAAAAGTGAATGGCTGCTATTCTATGTTATTCATAACAAGTTAAATACTCGTCAAACGTCAGGTTGCTTGTACTGGTACAATCCTGATTTCTTAGAGTATAAAAGTTTTGTGCATTTGAAACATTACGCTTTGCAAAGGATTTTCATGGAACGTGCGAGTAAAATGCCGTCATCTTATTTGTATGACCAATAAGTGATCATTGGATGAAAACTGATACTCCCTCTTTAGAAACACCGCAGGCTGCGCGCCTGCGACGCAGACAACTGATTCGCCAACTTCTTGAGCGCGATAAAACCCCGTTAGCCATTTTGTTTATGGCTGCCGTCGTCGGCACGCTTGTCGGGCTGGCAGCTGTTGCTTTTGACAAAGGCGTCGCCTGGTTACAGAACCAACGGATGGGGGCGCTGGTCCATACTGCCGATAATTATCCGCTACTGTTAACCGTCGCTTTTCTCTGTTCGGCGGTGCTGGCGATGTTCGGCTACTTTTTGGTGCGCAAATACGCGCCGGAAGCCGGTGGCTCGGGGATCCCAGAAATTGAAGGGGCGCTGGAAGATCAACGTCCCGTTCGCTGGTGGCGTGTATTGCCGGTGAAATTCTTTGGCGGGCTTGGGACACTCGGCGGCGGCATGGTGTTGGGGCGTGAAGGGCCAACCGTGCAGATCGGCGGTAATATCGGTCGGATGGTGCTTGATATATTCCGCCTGAAAGGTGATGAAGCGCGCCATACGCTGCTGGCAACCGGTGCAGCAGCGGGTCTGGCTGCGGCCTTTAATGCGCCGTTGGCGGGTATTTTGTTTATTATCGAAGAGATGCGTCCGCAGTTTCGCTATACGTTAATTTCGATTAAAGCGGTATTTATTGGCGTCATTATGTCGACGATTATGTACCGGATTTTTAATCATGAAGTTGCGCTGATTGACGTCGGTAAACTTTCTGACGCGCCGCTTAATACACTGTGGCTTTATCTGATCCTCGGTATTATTTTTGGCATTTTCGGCCCTATTTTTAATAAATGGGTGCTGGGGATGCAGGATTTGCTGCACCGTGTGCACGGCGGCAATATTACCAAATGGGTACTGATGGGCGGTGCGATTGGCGGTCTGTGTGGATTGCTGGGGTTTGTGGCACCAGCAACTTCGGGCGGCGGTTTTAACCTGATTCCTATCGCTACGGCAGGGAATTTCAGCATGGGAATGCTGGTGTTTATCTTCGTCGCGCGCGTCATTACTACCTTACTCTGCTTCTCTTCCGGTGCACCGGGCGGTATTTTTGCCCCGATGTTGGCGCTGGGTACTGTGCTGGGTACCGCTTTCGGAATGGTTGCCGTTGAGCTGTTTCCGCAATATCACCTTGAGGCGGGGACGTTTGCCATTGCCGGAATGGGTGCGTTACTGGCGGCATCTATTCGCGCGCCGTTAACGGGGATCATTCTGGTTCTGGAGATGACCGATAACTATCAGCTCATTTTGCCAATGATTATTACCGGTCTTGGCGCAACACTATTAGCACAATTTACCGGTGGGAAACCGCTATACTCGGCGATTCTTGCGCGCACGCTGGCAAAACAGGAAGCGGAACAACTGGCGCGAAGCAAGGCCGCATCAGCCAGCGAGAATACTTGAACGAAATACCAGGGTATTAGATAATGGCGATTATTATTGGGTTAGAATTTGCCCAATTGCCGATGTCGTTTGGAGCAAAATATGAGTGATGACGTAGCACTGCCGCTGGAGTTTACCGACGCAGCAGCCAACAAAGTTAAAAGCCTGATCGCTGACGAAGATAACCCGAATCTGAAATTACGCGTGTATATCACCGGTGGCGGTTGTAGCGGCTTCCAGTATGGTTTCACCTTTGATGATCAGGTGAATGAAGGCGATATGACCATCGAAAAACAGGGCGTAGGCCTGGTGGTTGACCCGATGAGCTTGCAATATCTGGTCGGCGGTTCCGTTGACTATACCGAAGGTCTGGAAGGTTCTCGTTTCATCGTGACCAACCCGAACGCGAAAAGCACCTGCGGTTGCGGTTCTTCCTTCAGCATCTAATCTCTTATTCGTGTGCCGGATAAGCTATCCGGCACATCTCCTCTCTTCAACGCCCATTCTCATCCAGCGCAAACGTCGGTAGCTTAAGATGCCAACGAATAGCCGCCAGTCGAATCAATAGCGTCACGACCATGCCCATCATACTGGCTGTTTCCAGTGGTACGGAAAATGTGTAATAAGCCGTAGCGTGGACAATACCGCCGATAATACAGGCAGTTGCGTAGATTTCTGTACGTAAAATCATGGGGATTTCGCGGGCCAGTACATCACGAATGATCCCGCCGCCAACGCCAGTAATGACGCCCATACAAACCGCGATTAACGGACCGGCTTCCGCATTAAAGGCTTTATTCACGCCAATGCCGACAAACACCGCCAGACCAACGGCGTCCAGCACCGGCAACATCCATTTCGGTAAGCGTCTTGGCTGGCGCACCAGCACGATGGTCAGCATGCTGGTTACCATTGCAACGACCAGATCGGTGGGATCTTTCACCCAAAATACCGGGCCGTGATCCAGCGCCATGTCGCGAATTGTTCCGCCGCCTACTGCGGTAACCACGCCCAGTACCAGAACACCAAAAGGGTCCATACGCAATTTTCCGGCTAACAAAACGCCGGAGATGGCAAATACCGCTGTGCCGACTATATCCAGCCAATAGACGAGCATTGTTCAATCCCCACTGAGCACCTGAAAAGGTCAGGCGCTAATCTACCTGTGAAAGCGCATTACAGAGCTGTTGTGCAGCGAGGATAATACGTGGGCTTGCACGTTCAAACCAGTCACTCGTGAGAGGAATAACGGGAATTTTGAGCTGTTCACCCCAGTATTGTTTGATTTTAGGAATTTGGTCCGGTCCACCTGTAATGACAATCGCCTGTGGCGCGCGTGCTAACACCTGTTCGCGGCTAACTTGCGGCCAGGGAACCCGGCTGTCTTTAAAGATGTTTTCTCCGCCACAAACTTCGAGTACCTGGTTTTGAATCGACTCTTTTCCACTGGTAAATGGCGGATTAATGCCGAATTGCAGAAAAACACGTTTTTTAGGTTTATCAGCATATTGCGCTTTCAATTGTGCGTACTGGTCCAGCAGGGATTGCGCGGCTTGTTCAGCCTTGTCCGGTTGTGGGCTCCAGGGGGCCAGTTGACGTAACGCATTGGCAATTTGTTCAATGCTTGTCGCATCGACCCACATCACTTTTATTCCCAGCGAAGCTAACTGGTCAACCTGCCGCTCGGCATTACCTCCACGCCAGGCAATCACCAGATCGGGTTTAAGGGCCACAATGCGTTCGAGATTCATCCCCTGCCAGGTTGAAACCTGCTCAATCTTTTGCGCTTGTGGAGGGTAGTCGGAATAACTGCTGACCCCTACCGGCGTGATCCCGGCGGCAAAAGCAAGTTCAGTGTTGGCGGGTGAAAGCGTGATGACGCGCGGTGCGGCGTTGAGCCACAGAGGGGCGAGAAAAGACAGGGCGACCAGCGCCCTGAACAGTGACTTAGCCATGTGCCAGTTTCTGCACCAGTGACTCAACCATCAGGCTGGACTGTTTAGCAGCAACAGCCAGGAACTCATCGAAGCTAAGATGAGACTGTTGATCGGCCACGTCGGAGATGGCGCGTACGACAACAAACGGGACGTTAAAATTGTGGCAGACATGAGCGATTGCCGTCGCTTCCATCTCTACAGCAATGGCCTGCGGGAAGTTGTGGCGGATTTTCGCCAGGCCAACAGAACCGTTGATGAAAGCGTCGCCGCTGACAATCAGGCCACGTACAGCGTTAAGATTCAGTTCGGCAATGCAGGCCTCAGCGGCAGCGATCAGTTTATCGTCAGCTTTGAAGCCAGCCGGGCAGCCAGGTAACTGACCGTATTCGTAACCAAATGCCGTGACATCCGCGTCGTGATAACGTGCTTCGTCCGAGACAACGATATCGCCCACTTTCAGCGTTGGCGCCAGGCCACCAGCAGAACCGGTGTTAATAATCACATCTGGCTTGCAGTGTTCCAACAGCAGAGTTGCACCCAGTGCCGCAGCGACTTTACCGATGCCCGATTTCAGAAGCGCAACTTCGGTTCCATTCAGTTGGCCGGTATAGATTTCGCAACCGCCCAGACTGATAGTTTGGCGGTTTTCGATTTTGTCACGCAGCAGCGTAACTTCTTCTTCCATTGCACCAATGATGCCGATTTTCATAGATTTACTCGCGATAAGCCCGATTTGAAGGCATAGTTTACCATGCGCTTACGGGGAAGCGTATTTCTCACGCGGGAGAGGACATGGCACAGATTGATTTCCGAAAAAAAATAAACTGGCATCGTCGTTACCGTTCACCACAGGGCGTTAAAACCGAACATGAGATCCTGCGAATCTTTGAGAGCGATCGCGGGCGTATTATCAACTCTCCGGCAATTCGTCGTCTGCAACAAAAGACCCAGGTTTTTCCGCTGGAGCGAAATGCCGCCGTGCGCACGCGTCTAACCCATTCAATGGAAGTCCAGCAGGTGGGGCGCTACATCGCCAAAGAAATTTTAAGCCGTCTGAAAGAGCTTAAATTACTGGAAGAGTATGGTCTGGATGAACTGACCGGCCCCTTTGAAAGTATTGTTGAGATGTCATGCCTGATGCACGATATCGGCAATCCGCCGTTTGGCCATTTTGGCGAAGCGGCGATAAATGACTGGTTTCGCCAGCGTTTGTATCCGGCTGATGCCGAAAGCCAGCCTCTGACTGACGATCGCTGCAGCGTGGCAGCACTACGTTTACGGGACGGGGAAGAACCGCTTAACGAGCTGCGGCGCAAAATACGTCAGGACTTATGTCATTTTGAGGGGAATGCACAAGGCATTCGTCTGGTGCATACATTGATGCGGATGAATCTCACCTGGGCACAGGTTGGCGGTATTTTAAAATATACTCGTCCGGCGTGGTGGCGTGGTGAAACGCCTGAGACACATCACTATTTAATGAAAAAGCCGGGTTATTATCTTTCTGAAGAAGCCTATATTGCCCGGTTGCGTAAAGAACTTAATTTGGCGCTTTACAGTCGTTTTCCATTAACGTGGATTATGGAAGCTGCCGACGACATCTCCTATTGTGTGGCAGACCTTGAAGATGCGGTAGAGAAAAGAATATTTACCGTTGAGCAGCTTTATCATCATTTGCACGAGGCGTGGGGCCAGCATGAGAAAGGTTCGCTCTTTTCGCTGGTGGTTGAAAATGCCTGGGAAAAATCACGCTCAAATAGTTTAAGCCGCAGTACGGAAGATCAGTTTTTTATGTATTTACGGGTAAACACCCTAAATAAACTGGTACCCTACGCGGCACAACGATTTATTGATAATCTGCCTGCGATTTTCGCCGGAACGTTTAATCATGCATTATTGGAAGATGCCAGCGAATGCAGCGATCTTCTAAAGCTATATAAAAATGTCGCTGTAAAACATGTGTTTAGCCATCCAGATGTCGAGCAGCTTGAATTGCAGGGCTATCGGGTCATTAGCGGATTATTAGAGATTTATCGTCCTTTATTAAACCTGTCGTTATCAGACTTTACTGAACTGGTAGAAAAAGAACGGGTGAAACGTTTCCCTATTGAATCTCGCTTATTCCACAAACTCTCGACGCGCCATCGGCTGGCCTATGTCGAGGCTGTCAGTAAATTACCGTCAGATTCTCCTGAGTTTCCGCTATGGGAATATTATTACCGCTGCCGCCTGCTACAGGATTATATCAGCGGTATGACCGACCTCTATGCGTGGGATGAATACCGACGTCTGATGGCCGTAGAACAATAACCAGGCTTTTGTAAAGACGGACAATAAATTTTTACTTTTTGCAGAAACTTTAGTTCGGAACTTCGCGCTATAAAACGAATCTGAAGAACACAGCAATTTTGCGTTATCTGTTAATCGAGACTGAAATACATGAAAAAAACCACATTAGCACTGAGTGCACTGGCTCTGAGTTTAGGTTTGGCGTTATCTCCGCTCTCTGCAACGGCGGCTGAGACTTCTTCAGCAACGACAGCCCAGCAGATACCAAGCCTTGCACCAATGCTCGAAAAGGTGATGCCTTCAGTGGTCAGCATTAACGTAGAAGGTAGCACAACTGTTAATACGCCGCGTATGCCGCGTAATTTCCAGCAGTTCTTCGGTGATGATTCTCCGTTCTGCCAGGAAGGTTCTCCGTTCCAGAGCTCTCCGTTCTGCCAGGGGGGCCAGGGCGGTAATGGCGGCGGCCAGCAACAAAAATTCATGGCGCTGGGTTCCGGCGTCATCATTGATGCCGATAAAGGCTATGTCGTCACCAACAACCACGTTGTTGATAACGCGACGGTGATTAAAGTCCAGCTGAGCGATGGTCGTAAGTTCGACGCGAAGATGGTTGGCAAAGATCCGCGCTCTGATATCGCGCTGATCCAGATCCAGAACCCGAAAAATCTGACCGCAATTAAGATGGCGGATTCTGATGCACTGCGCGTGGGTGATTACACCGTAGCAATTGGTAACCCGTTTGGTCTGGGCGAGACGGTAACTTCCGGGATTGTCTCTGCGCTGGGGCGTAGCGGTCTGAATGCCGAAAACTATGAAAACTTCATCCAGACCGATGCTGCGATCAACCGTGGTAACTCCGGTGGTGCGCTGGTTAACCTGAATGGCGAACTGATCGGTATCAACACCGCGATCCTCGCACCGGACGGCGGCAACATCGGTATCGGTTTTGCTATCCCGAGTAACATGGTGAAAAACCTGACCTCGCAGATGGTGGAATACGGCCAGGTGAAACGCGGTGAGCTGGGTATTATGGGGACTGAGCTGAACTCCGATCTGGCGAAAGCGATGAAAGTTGACGCCCAGCGCGGTGCTTTCGTAAGCCAGGTTCTGCCGAACTCTTCCGCCGCGAAAGCGGGCATTAAAGCGGGTGATGTGATCACCTCACTGAACGGTAAGCCAATCAGCAGCTTTGCCGCACTGCGTGCTCAGGTGGGCACTATGCCGGTAGGCAGCAAACTGACCCTGGGCTTACTGCGCGACGGGAAGCAGGTTAACGTGAACCTGGAACTGCAGCAGAGCAGCCAGAATCAGGTTGATTCCAGCACCATCTTCAACGGCATTGAAGGCGCTGAGATGAGCAACAAAGGCAAAGATCAGGGCGTGGTAGTGAACAACGTGAAAACGGGCACTCCGGCTGCGCAGATCGGCCTGAAGAAAGGTGATGTGATTATTGGTGCGAACCAGCAGGCAGTGAAAAACATCGCTGAACTGCGTAAAGTTCTCGACAGCAAACCGTCTGTGCTGGCACTGAATATTCAGCGCGGCGACAGCACCATCTATCTGTTAATGCAGTAATCTTCCTCAACCCCTTCCTGAAAACGGGAAGGGGTTCTCCTTACAATCTGTGAACTTCACCACAACTCCATACATCTTCCTCATCCTTTGGGCATTTGCACAATGCCGTACGTTACGTACTTCCTTATGCTAAGCCGTGCATAACGGAGGACTTATGGCTGGCTGGCATCTTGATACCAAAATGGCGCAGGATATCGTGGCGCGCACCATGCGCATCATTGATACCAATATTAACGTAATGGATGCCCGCGGGCGTATTATCGGCAGCGGCGATCGTGAGCGTATTGGTGAATTGCACGAAGGTGCATTGCTGGTACTTTCACAGGGACGAGTCGTCGATATCGATGACGCGGTGGCACGTCATCTGCACGGTGTGCGGCAGGGGATTAATCTACCATTACGGCTGGAAGGTGAAATTGTCGGCGTAATCGGCTTGACTGGTGAACCAGAGAATCTGCGTAAATATGGCGAACTGGTCTGCATGACGGCTGAAATGATGCTGGAACAGTCGCGGTTGATGCATCTGTTGGCGCAGGATAGCCGTTTGCGGGAAGAGTTGGTGATGAACCTGATTCAGGCGGAGGAGAATACTCCCGCACTCACTGAATGGGCGCAACGGTTGGGGATCGATCTCAATCAACCGCGAGTGGTGGCTATTGTTGAGGTCGATAGCGGTCAACTTGGCGTGGATAGCGCAATGGCGGAGTTACAGCAACTGCAAAACGCGCTGACTACACCCGAGCGTAATAATCTGGTGGCGATTGTTTCACTGACCGAAATGGTGGTGTTGAAACCGGCGTTGAATTCGTTTGGGCGCTGGGATGCAGAAGATCATCGTAAGCGAGTTGAACAACTGATTGCCCGCATGAAAGAGTATGGTCAGCTACGTTTTCGCGTTTCGCTGGGTAACTATTTTACCGGACCAGGCAGTATTGCCCGCTCTTATCGTACGGCGAAAACGACGATGGTGGTGGGTAAACAGCGGATGCCCGAAAGTCGCTGCTATTTTTATCAGGATTTGATGTTGCCTGTGTTGCTCGACAGTTTGCGTGGCGATTGGCAGGCCAACGAACTGGCGCGACCGCTGGCGCGGCTGAAAGCGATGGACAATAACGGCTTGCTGCGGCGAACGCTGGCGGCGTGGTTTCGCCACAATGTGCAACCGCTGGCAACGTCAAAGGCGTTGTTTATTCATCGTAATACTCTTGAGTATCGGCTTAATCGTATATCGGAACTGACCGGGCTTGATTTGGGCAATTTTGATGACAGGTTGCTGCTGTATGTGGCGTTACAACTGGATGAAGAGCGGTAGGTCGATTACAAAATTACAGCCGGGTGAGACTTTACCCGGCCCACAGAATGACATTATTTACGCGTCAGTTTTTCCAGATCGGCTTCAATCTCGCTGATCTTATTGGTTACTACTGACTCCAGGTGACGTAAGTCGTCGAGGATCTTACGCTTAAGATCAACTTCGCTGCGGTCACGCTGGCAGATTTGATCAAGCTCATCAATGATATACCGTAGATTCGGGCTGATTTCCTGGACTTCTTTATAACCCTGACCCACACCATCAGCGACGACCGTTTTACGCTGACGCGGATATTTAAACTTCACGCTCTTGGCGAAAAACTCGCCTTTGTCTTTCTGGAAATAGATTTTCAGAATATCGTTGTTGGCTTCCTGCCGGAGGCTGTAACGATCAATTTCTTCAGGATTGGTAATACCCAGACTTTTCAGATTGTCGTACATAGCGTTACCTCAAAATGAGTCAGTAAATTGTGCTTATTTTAGCATTTGGCCTGGCCCGCCCGGCTCGACTGTGATCGCAGAAAGCCTTTTTCTTCCAGACTTCTATCATGGCGTAAAAATCAAAAAATTACCTGCTTTATTCTGGCGATAAAATTCACGTTCTAAACCAGCTCCAGCATCGTTACTTCCGGGCGGCTGTTCAGACGCAAACCATATAAACTGCCCACGCCGCGGGTTGTGTAGATGTGTCGTTCGCCAAAGGCATTTAATCCGGCGACGTAGCGTTTATCTTCGACAGGGGCAAAAGGTTCACCAACCAACGGTACGCGCAGTTGCCCGCCATGAGTATGGCCGCACAGCATCAGATCCCAGGGGTCATCACGTATGACTTCTTTGCTGTCGGGATTATGTGCCAGCACCAGACGAGGCAGATTTGCTTCGCTGGCGGGAGGTGGTTTGCATTGTCCGGCCCATAAATCACCAGTGCCAACCAGTTCAAATTGCCGTTTTGATGTGGCGATTACCGTTGCCTGGTTAAACAACACAGTGATCCCCGCCGATTTTAACGCCTCGCCAATTAAGCGATTTTTCTCTGTACCCACGGGGTGATCGTGATTGCCAAAACAGGCAAATGTCGGTGCACATTTGGCAAGGGGAGAGAGTACGTCACTGAACGCCGAAAAATTCAGCGGCATATCAAATAAAACATAATCGCCACCCAGTAATATCAAATCGGGCTTTTGTTCTATGCCAAGAGCAATCGCGTCAGAAATCAGGCTTAAAGGAACAAAACGAGAGTAATGGAGATCGGCCAGAAACAGAATTTTGAATGGTGCTGCGTTGTCTTTAAAAAAGGCGAGGCGGTGACGGATTAATTCAAGCCAGCCGGGTTCCAGGTAATGCATATAACCGAAACCTGAACTCACCGTTAACGTCGCGGCGGCAGCCTGTAAAAAACGCCTGCGTGTGATCATCATTCATCCCTGTAAAAAAACGGGCAGCTTCATGCTGCCCGTGTACTGACTTTTAGTCGATGGTGCGTAGCAGTTCGTTAATGCCGACTTTGCCGCGAGTTTTCGCGTCAACTTTCTTAACGATAACCGCACAGTAGAGGCTGTATTTGCCATCTTTCGACGGCAGATTACCTGACACAACCACCGAACCAGCCGGAACGCGACCGTAGTGGATTTCGCCGGTTTCACGGTCGTAAATACGGGTGCTCTGACCAATGTATACGCCCATAGAGATGACGGAACCTTCTTCGACAATCACCCCTTCAACCACTTCAGAGCGTGCGCCGATGAAGCAGTTATCTTCAATAATGGTCGGGTTAGCCTGCAGCGGCTCCAGCACGCCGCCGATACCCACGCCACCGGAAAGGTGGACGTTTTTACCAATCTGCGCACAGGAACCGACGGTCGCCCAGGTATCAACCATTGTGCCTTCATCAACATATGCACCGATGTTGACGTAAGACGGCATCAGCACAGTGTTACGGGCGATAAACGCACCTTGACGTACTGCCGCTGGTGGTACAACGCGGAATCCTTCTTTCTGAAAACGCGCTTCGTCGTAGTCGGCGAATTTCATCGGTACTTTATCGAAGTAGCGGCTTTCTGCCCCTTCGATCACCTGATTATCATTAATACGGAAAGAGAGCAGCACCGCTTTTTTCAACCACTGATGCGTCACCCATTGACCGTCAATTTTTTCCGCAACACGCAGTGCGCCGGAATCCAGCAGGGCGATCACCTGATTTACCGCTTCGCGGGTAACGGTGTCTGCATTGGCTGGGGTGATCTCGGCACGGCGTTCAAAAGCGGTTTCAATAATGTTCTGTAACTGCTGCATTGTTAAACTCTTTTCATATCAGTAAACACATCACCCTTTATCGTTTGGATTGAGGGCCTCTGTCAACCGCTGATGCACTTCCTGCTGCAACTCGTTATTAAGCGCACGCCGGTCAGCGGTGGCAATTATGAATAAATCTTCTACTCGCTCGCCAATGGTTGTAATTCGGGCGCCATGAAGCGAAATTCCCAGATCGGCAAAAATTTTCCCGACTCGCGCCAGCAAGCCAGGTTGGTCGAGGGCAATCAATTCGAGGAATGATTTTCGGTCGGTATGGGTCGGCAAAAACGTCACTTCGGTTTCAACAGTAAAATGGCGCAATTTGGCAGGCTGGCGACGCGGCTGCGGTGGCTGCCAGCTACTTTGTGTCAGCACCTGTTCCAGACCAAACCGAATAACCTCATGACGATCGGCGGACAGTGGGCTGCCATCGGGTTCCAGCACTATAAAGGTATCCATCGCCATACCGTCACGAGTGGTGAAAATTTGTGCGTCGTGGACACTTAAATTGCGGCGGTCTAATTCGGCACAGACGGCGGCAAACAGATAGGGGCGGTCCGGGCTCCAGATAAAAATCTCGGTGCCTCCACGCGTAGCCTGCGGGCTAAGCAGTACCAGCGGTTTGCTTAAATCATGCTGTAATAAATGGCGCGCATGCCAGGCCAGTTGATTTGGGCTATGGCGGACAAAATAGTTAGCGCGACAGCGTGACCAAATTTGGTGCAGCGCCTCTTCGTCGATGTTATCCATGCGCAGTAGTGCCAGCGCCTGGAGTTGGTGATGGCGAACCCGTTCGCGCATATCCGGCGTGTTTTGCATTCCGCGTCGTAGCTGCTTTTCGGTGGCAAAATAGAGTTCGCGCAACAGACTTTGCTTCCAGCTATTCCACAGTGTTTCGTTGGTGGCGCAAATGTCAGCCACTGTCAGGCATACCAGATAGCGCAGACGATTTTCCGTTTGAACTTCTTCGGCAAACTGCTTGATGACTTCCGGGTCCTGAATATCGCGGCGCTGAGCTGTCACCGACATCAGCAAGTGCTGGCGAACCAGCCAGGCGACCAGCTGTGTTTCGCGTGAGTTCAGCCCGTGGAGTTCGGCAAAATGCACTACATCCTGAGCACCGAGAATGGAGTGGTCGCCGCCGCGTCCTTTGGCGATATCGTGAAACAGCGCGGCGATGAAAATCAGCTCAGTTGACGGCAGGCGCGGCCAGACGTCCACACACAACGGATGGCGCTGTCGCGTTTCTTCACTGGCAAAACTCTCCAGTTTCAACATCACGCGGATAGTATGTTCATCCACCGTGTAGGCGTGGAACAGGTCAAACTGCATCTGCCCGACGATATGCGACCATTGCGGCATATACGCGCCGAGCACGCTATGGCGATGCATTGGCAATAGTCCGCGTCGCACCGCTCCGGGGTGGCGTAGAATGCTCAAAAACAGTTTTCGCGCTTCCGGAATATTGCACAGTGGTTGTTGCAGATGGCGACGGGCGTGGCGCAACTGGCGCAGCGTGGTGGAGTAAATGCCGGTGATCGCACTGTTGCGCACCATGGTGTAGAACATACGCAAGATGGCTTCCGGCTGGCGCATAAACAGTGTTTCATCACGCAGGTCGATTAGCGTACCGCGTAGCTGAAACTCATCGTCGATTGGACGTGGTTTTTCGTCGGCGGGCAGGGCGAGGATGGCTTCATCGAACAGTTGCAGCAGCATCTGGTTGAGTTCACTGACGCGGCGCGTAACGCGGAAGTAATCCTTCATCATCCGCTCGACGGGTTCGTTACCTTCGCCACTGTAATTCAGACGCTGGGCGACGCTAAGCTGGCGATCAAACAGCAGGCGATTATCGTAACGGCTGACGACCAGATGCAGGGCAAAGCGAATACGCCACAATATATGCAGACATTCGTTTAATTCCGCCCGCTCCGCTGAGGTTAAGAAGCCAAACCCTACCATTTCATCCAGCGATGTTGCGCCAAAATGACGGCGTGCCACCCATTGCAGAGTGTGGATATCACGCAAGCCGCCGGGGCTACTTTTGATGTCTGGCTCAAGGTTGTAGCTGGTGCCGTGGTAACGCTGATGGCGCTGGTTCTGTTCTTCAACTTTCGCTGCGTAGAATTTGTCGGAAGGCCAGAATCCTTCGCTGAAAATATGTTTTTGCAGTTCGAGGAATAACGCAACATCGCCAATTAATAAGCGGGATTCGATTAAATTGGTGGCGACGGTTAAATCCGATAACCCTTCCAGCATGCACTCCTCAAGCGTGCGCACGCTATGACCGACTTCCAGCTTCACATCCCAGAGCAGCGTTAACAGCTCGCCAACTTTCTGTGCCTGATCGTCCGGGAGTTTCTTACGGCTTAAGATCAGTAAATCGATGTCGGAAAGTGGATGCAATTCACCGCGGCCATAGCCACCGACGGCAACCAATGCCAGGTCGGCAATCTGGCTGAATCCCGCTTCAATCCATAACCGTTGCAGGAGTTGGTCGATAAACTCGGTGCGTGCCTCAATCAATTGTTCTGCGGAGTTCCCATTGTCAAAGGCATCACCCAGCCAACGCTGGAAGGTATCAATATGGGCTTTTATCCCACAAACGGTTAATTCATCACGGGGCCAGGCGCATGGATTTTGCGGTTGACCGGGCAGGGTGGGGAGAGCGGTGTTTGCATACTGTTCTGGAAGGGTATTCATTGTGCGCCACCCATAAGATTAAATTATCGTATTAAAAAAGCCGGCATTCGCCGGCTTCATCTTATTCTTCGTGCGAGATTATCGCCGGGATGGTGTCATCCTTGCGTAGCGTCAGAATTTCGCAGCCGTTATCGGTCACCACAATAGTATGCTCATATTGTGCAGACAAGCTGCGATCTTTGGTTTTTACCGTCCAGCCATCTTTCATGGTGCGGATCTCTTTTTTACCCGCGTTGACCATTGGCTCGATGGTGAAGGTCATTCCCGGCTTCAGCACGACGTTGGTTTCACGGGAGTCATAATGCAGCACCTGCGGTTCTTCATGGAAGCCGCGACCAATACCGTGTCCGCAATATTCACGAACGACGGAGAAGCCTTCTGCTTCGACAAATTTCTGAATTGCCGCGCCGATTTCGCGCAGATTAATGCCCGGTTTTACCATGCGTAGCGCCAGGTACAGGCTTTCTTGCGTGATGCGGCACAGACGTTCGCCCATGATGGTCGGCTTACCGACGATAAACATTTTCGAGGTGTCGCCGTGGAAACCATCTTTGATTACAGTGACGTCGATGTTAACGATATCGCCATCTTTCAGCAGCTTGGCGTCGTCAGGGATACCGTGGCATACCACTTCATTAATAGAGATACACACGGATTTCGGATAGCCGTGATAGCCGAGGCAGGCAGAAACCGCGTGTTGTTCATTAACAATGTAATCATTACAGATGCGATCCAGCTCGCCGGTGCTGACGCCCGGTTTAACATACGGTTCGATCATTTCCAGCACTTCGGCAGCCAGTCGGCCAGCGACGCGCATTTTTTCGATATCTTCTGGGGTCTTGATTGAGATAGCCATTAATTCTGTCCATCAGCGTCGGTGATACCGACAATATATATGTAAGTGTCGTCAATGGTATCACACCCGGGCAAATTGAGAATCATTCTGAATTTCGCCAAACGTGCCACTGAACGTTTTCTATAATAGAAAATTCATCGTCTGATGCTGTACACAGCGCCAACAATTATTGGTGTCCACGACGTATTTGTGGTATAAAGCGCGCCGGACTTCCGATCCATTTCGTATACACAGACTGGACGGAAGCGACAATCTCACTTTGTGTAACAACACACACGTATCGGCACATATTCCGGGGTGCCCTTTAGGGTCGGTAATATGGGATACGTGGAGGCATAACCCCAACTTTTATATAGAGGTTTTAATCATGGCAACTGTTTCCATGCGCGACATGCTCAAGGCTGGTGTTCACTTCGGTCACCAGACCCGTTACTGGAACCCGAAAATGAAGCCGTTCATCTTCGGTGCGCGTAACAAAGTTCACATCATCAACCTTGAGAAAACTGTACCGATGTTCAACGAAGCTCTGGCTGAACTGAACAAGATTGCTTCTCGCAAAGGTAAAATCCTTTTCGTTGGTACTAAACGCGCTGCAAGCGAAGCGGTGAAAGACGCTGCTCTGAGCTGCGACCAGTTCTTCGTGAACCATCGCTGGCTGGGCGGTATGCTGACTAACTGGAAAACCGTTCGTCAGTCCATCAAACGTCTGAAAGACCTGGAAACTCAGTCTCAGGACGGTACTTTCGACAAGCTGACCAAGAAAGAAGCGCTGATGCGCACTCGTGAGCTGGAGAAACTGGAAAACAGCCTGGGCGGTATCAAAGACATGGGCGGTCTGCCGGACGCTCTGTTTGTAATCGATGCTGACCACGAACACATTGCTATCAAAGAAGCAAACAACCTGGGTATTCCGGTATTTGCTATCGTTGATACCAACTCTGATCCGGACGGTGTTGACTTCGTTATCCCGGGTAACGACGACGCAATCCGTGCTGTGACCCTGTACCTGGGCGCTGTTGCTGCAACCGTACGTGAAGGCCGTTCTCAGGATCTGGCTTCCCAGGCGGAAGAAAGCTTCGTAGAAGCTGAGTAATAAGGCTTGATAACTCCCCCAAAATAGTTCGAGTTGCAGAAAGGCGGCAAGCTCGAGAATTCCCGGGAGCTTACATCAGTAAGTGACCGGGATGAGCGAGCGAAGACAACGCATCTGCGGCGCGAAATATGAAGGGGGAGAGCCCTTATAGACCAGGTAGTACACGTTTGGTTAGGGGGCCTGCATATGGCCCCCTTTTTCACTTTTATATCTGTGCGGTTTAATGCCGGGCAGATCACATCTCCGAGGATTTTAGAATGGCTGAAATTACCGCATCCCTGGTAAAAGAGCTGCGTGAGCGTACTGGCGCAGGCATGATGGATTGCAAAAAAGCACTGACTGAAGCTAACGGCGACATCGAGCTGGCAATCGAAAACATGCGTAAGTCCGGTGCTATCAAAGCAGCGAAAAAAGCAGGCAACGTTGCTGCTGACGGCGTGATCAAAACCAAAATCGACGGCAACTACGGCATCATTCTGGAAGTTAACTGCCAGACTGACTTCGTTGCAAAAGACGCTGGTTTCCAGGCGTTCGCAGACAAAGTTCTGGACGCAGCTGTTGCTGGCAAAATCAC
The DNA here is from genome assembly GCF_036503815.1 of Escherichia coli. Classification (GTDB taxonomy): domain Bacteria; phylum Pseudomonadota; class Gammaproteobacteria; order Enterobacterales; family Enterobacteriaceae; genus Escherichia; species Escherichia coli_F. The sequence goes on along the minus strand of NZ_AP027764.1, from coordinate 3,964,869 downwards.
TGACGTTGAAGTTCTGAAAGCACAGTTCGAAGAAGAACGTGTTGCGCTGGTAGCGAAAATCGGTGAAAACATCAACATTCGCCGCGTTGCTGCGCTGGAAGGCGACGTTCTGGGTTCTTATCAGCACGGTGCGCGTATCGGCGTTCTGGTTGCTGCTAAAGGCGCTGACGAAGAGCTGGTTAAACACATCGCTATGCACGTTGCTGCAAGCAAACCAGAATTCATCAAACCGGAAGACGTTTCCGCTGAAGTGGTAGAGAAAGAATACCAGGTTCAGCTGGATATCGCGATGCAGTCTGGTAAGCCGAAAGAAATCGCAGAGAAAATGGTTGAAGGCCGCATGAAGAAATTCACCGGCGAAGTTTCTCTGACCGGTCAGCCGTTCGTTATGGAACCAAGCAAAACTGTTGGTCAGCTGCTGAAAGAGCATAACGCTGAAGTGACTGGCTTCATCCGCTTCGAAGTGGGTGAAGGCATCGAGAAAGTTGAGACTGACTTTGCAGCAGAAGTTGCTGCGATGTCCAAGCAGTCTTAATTATCGAAAAGGAGCCGCCTGAGGGCGGCTTCTTTTTGCGCCCATCTTGTAAATTCAGCTAACCCTTATGGGGCTGCGCTGAAAAGCGACGTACAATGTCGCCGGTATTAATTCATTTCAATCGTTGACAGTCTCAGGAAAGAAACATGGCTACCAATGCAAAACCCGTCTATAAACGCATTCTGCTTAAGTTGAGTGGCGAAGCTCTGCAGGGCACGGAAGGCTTCGGTATTGATGCAAGCATACTGGATCGTATGGCTCAGGAAATCAAAGAACTGGTTGAACTGGGTATTCAGGTTGGTGTGGTGATTGGTGGGGGTAACCTGTTCCGTGGCGCTGGTCTGGCGAAAGCGGGTATGAACCGCGTTGTGGGCGACCACATGGGGATGCTGGCGACCGTAATGAACGGCCTGGCAATGCGTGATGCACTGCACCGCGCCTATGTGAACGCTCGTCTGATGTCCGCTATTCCATTGAATGGCGTGTGCGACAGCTACAGCTGGGCAGAAGCTATCAGCTTGTTGCGCAACAACCGTGTGGTGATCCTCTCCGCCGGTACAGGTAACCCGTTCTTTACCACCGACTCAGCAGCTTGCCTGCGTGGTATCGAAATTGAAGCTGATGTGGTGCTGAAAGCAACCAAAGTTGACGGCGTGTTTACCGCTGATCCGGCGAAAGATCCAACCGCAACCATGTACGAGCAACTGACTTACAGCGAAGTGCTGGAAAAAGAGCTGAAAGTCATGGACCTGGCGGCCTTCACGCTGGCTCGTGACCATAAATTACCGATTCGTGTTTTCAACATGAACAAACCGGGTGCGCTGCGCCGTGTGGTAATGGGTGAAAAAGAAGGGACTTTAATCACGGAATAATTCCCGTGATGGATAAATAAGGGTAAGATTCTGCGTAAGTATCGCGGGGGCGTAAGTCTGGTTATAAGGCGTTATTGTTGCAGGCAGTTTGGTCACGGCCAGCGCGCAGCAACCGGAGCGTACAAAAGTACGTGAGGATGCGAGCACTGCCCGGGGCCAAAATGGCAAATAAAATAGCCTAATAATCCAGACGATTACCCGTAATATGTTTAATCAGGGCTATACTTAGCACACTTCCACTGTGTGTGACTGTCTGGTCTGACTGAGACAAGTTTTCAAGGATTCGTAACGTGATTAGCGATATCAGAAAAGATGCTGAAGTACGCATGGATAAATGCGTAGAAGCGTTCAAAACCCAAATCAGCAAAATACGCACGGGTCGTGCTTCTCCCAGCCTGCTGGATGGCATTGTCGTGGAATATTACGGCACGCCGACGCCGCTGCGTCAGCTGGCAAGCGTAACGGTAGAAGATTCCCGTACTCTGAAAATCAACGTGTTTGATCGTTCAATGTCTCCGGCCGTTGAAAAAGCGATTATGGCGTCCGATCTTGGCCTGAACCCGAACTCTGCGGGTAGCGACATTCGTGTTCCGCTGCCACCGCTGACGGAAGAACGTCGTAAAGATCTGACCAAAATCGTTCGTGGTGAAGCAGAGCAAGCGCGTGTTGCAGTACGCAACGTGCGTCGTGACGCGAACGACAAAGTGAAAGCACTGTTGAAAGATAAAGAGATCAGCGAAGACGACGATCGCCGTTCTCAGGACGATGTACAGAAACTGACTGATGCTGCAATCAAGAAAATTGAAGCGGCGCTGGCAGACAAAGAAGCAGAACTGATGCAGTTCTGATTTCTTGAACGACAAAAACGCCGCTCAGTAGATCCTTGCGGATCGGCTGGCGGCGTTTTGCTTTTTATTCTGTCTCAACTCTGGATGTTTCATGAAGCAACTCACCATTCTGGGCTCGACCGGCTCGATTGGTTGCAGCACGCTGGACGTGGTGCGCCATAATCCCGAACACTTCCGCGTAGTTGCGCTGGTGGCAGGCAAAAATGTCACTCGCATGGTAGAACAGTGCCTGGAATTCTCTCCCCGCTATGCCGTAATGGACGATGAAGCGAGTGCGAAACTTCTTAAAACGATGCTACAGCAACAGGGTAGCCGCACCGAAGTCTTAAGTGGGCAACAAGCCGCTTGCGATATGGCAGCGCTTGAGGATGTTGATCAGGTGATGGCAGCTATTGTTGGCGCAGCTGGCCTGTTGCCTACGCTTGCTGCGATCCGCGCGGGTAAAACCATTTTGTTGGCCAATAAAGAATCACTGGTCACTTGCGGACGTCTGTTTATGGACGCCGTAAAGCAGAGTAAAGCGCAATTGTTACCAGTCGATAGCGAACATAACGCCATTTTTCAGAGTTTACCGCAACCTATCCAGCATAATCTGGGATACGCTGACCTTGAGCAAAATGGCGTGGTGTCCATTTTGCTTACCGGGTCTGGTGGCCCTTTCCGTGAGACGCCATTGCGCGATTTGGCAACAATGACGCCGGATCAAGCCTGCCGTCATCCGAACTGGTCGATGGGGCGTAAAATTTCTGTCGATTCGGCTACCATGATGAACAAAGGTCTGGAATACATTGAAGCGCGTTGGTTGTTTAACGCCAGTGCCAGCCAGATGGAAGTGCTGATTCATCCGCAGTCAGTGATTCACTCAATGGTGCGTTATCAGGACGGCAGTGTTCTGGCGCAGTTGGGTGAACCGGATATGCGTACGCCAATTGCCCACACCATGGCCTGGCCGAATCGCGTGAACTCTGGTGTGAAGCCGCTCGATTTTTGCAAACTCAGTGCGTTGACATTTGCCGCACCGGATTATGATCGCTATCCATGCCTTAAACTGGCAATGGACGCGTTCGAACAAGGCCAGGCTGCGACGACTGCATTGAATGCCGCAAACGAAATCACCGTTGCAGCCTTTCTTGCGCAACAAATCCGCTTTACGGATATCGCCGCGTTGAATTTATCCGTACTGGAAAAAATGGATATGCGCGAACCACAATGCGTGGACGATGTGTTATCTGTTGATACGAACGCGCGTGAAGTCGCCAGAAAAGAGGTGACGCGTCTCGCAAGCTGAGGATAATCCGGCTACAGAGAGTCGTGCTATTTGTTAGCGTAGGGCTTCAGTGATATAGTCTGCGCCATCTGACCATAAGTAGTTGGCTTTATAAGGTCAGGTATGCCGTGGTTTTACACGGCTTTTTTTTGTATAGGCTTCAGTATTCCTGAGTACCGTAAACCCTGTCAGGGAATAAGAAACGCGTGATGTTGTCTGCTACTCAACCACTTAGCGAAAAATTGCCAGTACATGGCTGTCGTCATGTTGCGATCATTATGGACGGCAATGGTCGCTGGGCAAAAAAGCAAGGGAAGATTCGTGCCTTTGGGCATAAAGCCGGGGCAAAATCCGTCCGCCGGGCTGTCTCTTTTGCGGCCAACAACGGTATTGAGGCGTTAACGCTGTATGCCTTTAGTAGTGAAAACTGGAACCGACCAGCGCAGGAAGTCAGTGCGTTAATGGAACTGTTTGTTTGGGCGCTGGATAGCGAAGTAAAAAGCCTGCACCGACATAACGTACGTCTGCGTATTATTGGCGATACCAGTCGCTTTAACTCGCGTTTGCAAGAACGTATTCGTAAATCGGAAGCGCTAACAGCCGGAAATACCGGTCTAACGCTGAATATTGCGGCGAACTACGGTGGACGTTGGGATATAGTCCAGGGAGTCAGGCAACTGGCTGAAAAGGTGCAGCAAGGAAACCTGCAACCAGATCAGATAGATGAAGAGATGCTAAACCAGCATGTCTGTATGCATGAACTGGCCCCTGTAGATTTAGTAATTAGGACTGGGGGAGAGCATCGCATTAGTAACTTTTTGCTTTGGCAAATTGCCTATGCCGAACTTTACTTTACAGATGTTCTCTGGCCCGATTTCGATGAACAAGACTTTGAAGGGGCGTTAAATGCCTTTGCTAATCGAGAGCGTCGTTTCGGCGGCACCGAGCCCGGTGATGAAACAGCCTGATGGGGGTCGCTTTTGCTGAAGTATCGCCTGATATCTGCTTTTGTGTTAATACCCGTCGTCATCGCGGCGTTGTTTCTGTTGCCGCCGGTGGGGTTCGCCATTGTAACGCTGGTGGTCTGCATGCTGGCAGCGTGGGAATGGGGACAGCTTAGCGGTTTTACCACTCGCTCGCAGCGAGTATGGTTGGCGGTGTTATGTGGGTTATTGTTGGCGCTGATGCTTTTTCTGTTGCCGGAATATCACCGAAATATTCATCAACCGCTGGTTGAAATCTCACTTTGGGCTTCGCTGGGTTGGTGGATTGTCGCGCTATTGCTGGTGCTGTTTTACCCAGGTTCCGCAGCAATCTGGCGTAACTCTAAAACATTGCGCATTATTTTTGGCGTGCTAACCATTGTTCCCTTCTTCTGGGGCATGCTGGCGTTACGGGCCTGGCACTACGACGAGAATCATTACAGTGGCGCAATATGGCTGCTCTATGTCATGATCCTGGTATGGGGCGCTGACTCTGGCGCATATATGTTTGGCAAATTGTTTGGTAAACATAAGCTGGCACCGAAGGTTTCTCCGGGTAAAACCTGGCAAGGCTTTATCGGTGGACTCGCGACTGCAGCGGTAATCTCATGGGGTTATGGCATGTGGGCGAATCTCGACGTCGCTCCCGTCACCTTACTCATTTGCTCTATTGTCGCAGCGTTAGCCTCAGTGCTCGGCGATCTGACCGAGAGTATGTTTAAGCGTGAAGCAGGAATTAAGGACAGCGGTCATTTAATTCCAGGACACGGTGGTATTTTAGATCGTATTGATAGTCTGACGGCTGCGGTACCGGTCTTTGCTTGCTTGTTGTTACTGGTATTCAGGACGCTTTAACGGAAGGTAATATGCTGAGTTTTCTCTGGGATTTGGCTTCGTTCATCGTTGCACTGGGTGTACTTATCACCGTGCATGAATTTGGTCATTTCTGGGTTGCCCGGCGTTGTGGTGTTCGCGTTGAGCGTTTCTCAATAGGTTTTGGCAAGGCGCTCTGGCGCCGAACTGATAAGCTAGGCACCGAATATGTCATCGCCCTGATCCCGTTGGGCGGTTATGTCAAAATGCTGGATGAGCGCGCAGAACCGGTTGTTCCGGAACTCCGCCACCATGCCTTCAATAATAAATCTGTCGGCCAACGTGCGGCGATTATTGCCGCAGGTCCGGTTGCAAACTTCATTTTTGCTATCTTTGCCTACTGGCTGGTTTTTATTATTGGTGTGCCTGGCGTACGTCCGGTGGTTGGCGAAATAGCAGCCAATTCGATTGCTGCGGAAGCACAAATTGCACCAGGTACGGAACTAAAAGCCGTAGATGGTATCGAAACGCCTGATTGGGATGCCGTGCGTTTGCAGTTGGTCGATAAAATTGGCGATGAAAGCACCACCATTACGGTAGCGCCATTTGGCAGCGACCAACGACGGGATGTAAAGCTCGATTTGCGTCACTGGGCGTTTGAGCCTGATAAAGAAGATCCGGTATCTTCGCTGGGGATTCGTCCTCGTGGCCCGCAAATTGAACCTGTACTGGAAAATGTGCAGCCAAACTCGGCCGCAAGCAAGGCAGGTTTGCAAGCAGGCGACAGGATCGTTAAAGTCGATGGTCAGCCCTTAACGCAGTGGGTGACCTTTGTGATGCTTGTCCGGGATAACCCGGGTAAATCCTTAGCGTTAGAAATCGAAAGACAGGGGAGTCCCTTGTCTTTGACATTAATCCCGGAGAGTAAACCGGGTAAGGGTAAAGCGATTGGTTTTGTCGGTATTGAGCCGAAAGTCATTCCTTTGCCAGATGAGTATAAAGTTGTACGCCAGTATGGGCCGTTCAACGCTATCGTCGAAGCCACGGACAAAACGTGGCAGCTGATGAAGCTGACGGTCAGTATGCTGGGAAAATTGATCACCGGTGATGTGAAACTGAACAACCTCAGTGGGCCGATCTCTATCGCCAAGGGGGCTGGGATGACAGCGGAACTCGGGGTTGTTTATTACCTGCCGTTTCTTGCGCTCATTAGCGTGAACTTAGGGATAATTAACCTGTTTCCGTTGCCCGTACTTGACGGGGGGCATCTGCTGTTCCTTGCGATCGAAAAGATCAAGGGCGGACCGGTATCCGAGCGGGTTCAAGACTTTTGTTATCGCATTGGCTCGATTCTGCTGGTGCTGTTAATGGGGCTTGCACTTTTCAATGATTTCTCTCGGTTATGAGAGTTAGTTAGGAAGAACGCATAATAACGATGGCGATGAAAAAGTTGCTCATAGCGTCGCTGCTGTTTAGCAGCGCCACCGTATACGGTGCTGAAGGGTTCGTAGTGAAAGATATTCATTTCGAAGGCCTTCAGCGTGTCGCCGTTGGTGCGGCCCTCCTCAGTATGCCGGTGCGCACAGGCGACACGGTTAATGATGAAGATATCAGTAATACCATTCGCGCTCTGTTTGCTACCGGCAACTTTGAGGATGTTCGCGTCCTTCGTGATGGTGATACCCTTCTGGTTCAGGTAAAAGAACGTCCGACCATTGCCAGCATTACTTTCTCCGGTAACAAATCGGTGAAAGATGACATGCTGAAGCAAAACCTCGAGGCTTCTGGCGTGCGTGTGGGCGAATCCCTCGATCGCACCACCATTGCCGATATCGAGAAAGGTCTGGAAGACTTCTACTACAGCGTCGGTAAATATAGCGCCAGCGTTAAAGCTGTCGTGACCCCGCTGCCGCGCAACCGTGTTGACCTCAAACTGGTGTTCCAGGAAGGTGTATCAGCTGAAATCCAGCAAATTAACATTGTTGGTAACCATGCTTTCACCACCGACGAACTGATCTCTCATTTCCAACTGCGTGACGAAGTGCCGTGGTGGAACGTGGTAGGCGATCGTAAATACCAGAAACAGAAACTGGCAGGCGACCTTGAAACCCTGCGCAGCTACTATCTGGATCGCGGTTATGCTCGTTTCAACATTGACTCTACCCAGGTCAGTCTGACGCCAGATAAAAAAGGTATTTACGTCACGGTGAACATCACCGAAGGCGATCAATACAAGCTTTCTGGCGTTGAAGTGAGCGGTAACCTTGCCGGGCACTCCGCTGAAATTGAGCAGCTGACTAAGATCGAGCCGGGCGAGCTGTATAACGGCACCAAAGTGACCAAAATGGAAGATGACATTAAAAAGCTTCTTGGTCGCTATGGTTATGCCTATCCGCGCGTACAGTCGATGCCTGAAATTAACGATGCCGACAAAACCGTTAAATTACGCGTGAACGTTGATGCGGGTAACCGTTTCTACGTGCGTAAGATCCGTTTTGAAGGTAACGATACCTCGAAAGATGCCGTCCTGCGTCGCGAAATGCGTCAGATGGAAGGTGCATGGCTGGGGAGCGATCTGGTCGATCAGGGTAAGGAGCGTCTGAATCGTCTGGGCTTCTTTGAAACTGTCGATACCGATACCCAACGTGTTCCGGGTAGCCCGGACCAGGTTGATGTAGTCTACAAGGTGAAAGAACGTAACACCGGTAGCTTCAACTTCGGGATTGGTTACGGTACTGAAAGTGGCGTGAGCTTCCAGGCTGGTGTGCAACAGGATAACTGGTTAGGTACGGGTTATGCTGTTGGTATCAACGGGACCAAAAACGATTACCAGACCTATGCTGAACTGTCGGTAACCAACCCGTACTTCACCGTAGATGGCGTAAGCCTCGGTGGTCGTCTCTTCTATAATGACTTCCAGGCAGATGACGCCGACCTGTCCGACTATACCAACAAGAGTTATGGTACAGACGTGACGTTGGGCTTCCCGATCAACGAATATAACTCGCTGCGTGCAGGTCTGGGTTATGTACATAACTCCCTGTCCAACATGCAGCCTCAGGTTGCGATGTGGCGTTATCTGTACTCTATGGGTGAACATCCGAGTACCTCTGATCAGGATAACAGCTTCAAAACGGACGACTTCACGTTCAACTATGGTTGGACCTATAACAAGCTTGACCGTGGTTACTTCCCGACAGATGGTTCACGTGTCAACCTGACCGGTAAAGTGACCATTCCGGGATCGGATAACGAATACTACAAAGTGACGTTAGACACGGCGACTTATGTGCCGATCGATGACGATCACAAATGGGTTGTTCTGGGTCGTACCCGCTGGGGTTATGGTGATGGTTTAGGCGGCAAAGAGATGCCGTTCTACGAGAACTTCTATGCCGGTGGTTCCAGCACCGTGCGTGGCTTCCAGTCCAATACCATTGGTCCGAAAGCAGTTTACTTCCCGCATCAGGCCAGTAATTATGATCCGGACTATGATTACGAATGTGCGACTCAGGACGGCGCGAAAGACCTGTGTAAATCGGATGATGCTGTAGGCGGTAACGCCATGGCGGTTGCCAGCCTCGAGTTCATCACCCCGACGCCGTTTATTAGCGATAAGTATGCTAACTCGGTTCGTACTTCCTTCTTCTGGGATATGGGTACCGTTTGGGATACAAACTGGGATTCCAGCCAATATTCTGGATATCCGGACTATAGTGATCCAAGCAATATCCGTATGTCTGCGGGTATCGCATTACAATGGATGTCCCCATTGGGGCCGTTGGTGTTCTCCTACGCCCAGCCGTTCAAAAAGTACGATGGAGACAAGGCAGAACAGTTCCAGTTTAACATCGGTAAAACCTGGTAAGTGTTCTCCACAAAGGAATGTAGTGGTAGTGTAGCGATGACTTTAGGCGATCAATATAAGATCGCCGGGCCACGCAAAGAACTGCACCCTCCGGTGCAAATGGGATGGTAAGGAGTTTATTGTGAAAAAGTGGTTATTAGCGGCAGGTCTCGGTTTAGCACTGGCAACTTCTGCTCAGGCGGCTGACAAAATTGCAATCGTCAATATGGGCAGCCTGTTCCAGCAGGTAGCGCAGAAAACCGGTGTTTCTAACACGCTGGAAAATGAGTTCAAAGGCCGTGCCAGCGAACTGCAGCGTATGGAAACCGATCTGCAGGCTAAAATGAAAAAGCTGCAGTCCATGAAAGCGGGCAGCGATCGTACCAAACTGGAAAAAGACGTGATGGCTCAGCGCCAGACTTTTGCTCAGAAAGCGCAGGCTTTTGAGCAGGATCGCGCTCGTCGTTCCAACGAAGAACGCGGCAAACTGGTTACTCGTATCCAGACTGCTGTGAAATCCGTTGCCAACAGCCAGGATATCGATCTGGTTGTTGATGCAAACGCCGTTGCTTACAACAGCAGCGATGTAAAAGACATCACTGCTGACGTACTGAAACAGGTTAAATAAGTAATGCCTTCAATTCGACTGGCTGATTTAGCGCAGCAGTTGGATGCAGAACTACACGGTGATGGCGATATCGTCATCACCGGCGTTGCGTCCATGCAATCTGCACAAACAGGTCACATTACGTTCATGGTTAACCCAAAATACCGTGAGCATTTAGGCTTGTGCCAGGCGTCCGCGGTTGTCATGACCCAGGACGATCTTCCTTTCGCGAAAAGTGCCGCGCTGGTAGTGAAGAACCCCTACCTGACTTACGCGCGCATGGCGCAAATTTTAGATACCACGCCGCAGCCCGCGCAGAACATTGCACCCAGTGCGGTGATCGACGCGACGGCGAAGCTGGGTAACAACGTATCGATTGGCGCTAACGCGGTGATTGAGTCCGGCGTTGAACTGGGCGATAACGTGATTATCGGTGCCGGTTGCTTCGTAGGTAAAAACAGCAAAATCGGTGCAGGTTCGCGTCTCTGGGCGAACGTAACCATTTACCATGAGATCCAGATCGGTCAGAATTGCCTGATCCAGTCCGGAACAGTGGTAGGCGCAGACGGCTTTGGTTATGCCAACGATCGTGGTAACTGGGTGAAGATCCCGCAGATTGGTCGCGTAATTATTGGCGATCGCGTGGAGATCGGCGCATGTACTACCATCGATCGCGGCGCGCTGGATGACACTGTTATTGGCAATGGCGTGATCATTGATAACCAGTGCCAGATTGCACATAACGTCGTGATTGGCGACAATACGGCGGTTGCCGGTGGCGTCATTATGGCGGGCAGCCTGAAAATTGGTCGTTACTGCATGATCGGCGGAGCCAGCGTAATCAACGGGCATATGGAAATATGCGACAAAGTGACGGTTACGGGCATGGGTATGGTGATGCGTCCCATCACTGAACCAGGCGTCTATTCCTCAGGCATTCCGCTGCAACCCAACAAAGTCTGGCGCAAAACCGCTGCACTGGTGATGAACATTGATGACATGAGCAAGCGTTTGAAATCGCTTGAGCGCAAGGTTAATCAACAAGACTAACGTTCCATCTTTTGTTCGCCAAACTTTACGGCCTGTCTCATTCTTACGATTGCGGCAGGCCGTGTTATTATTGTCGTTTCTTATATTTTGACAGGAAGAGTATCTTGACTACTAACACTCATACTCTGCAGATTGAAGAGATTTTAGAACTTCTGCCGCACCGTTTCCCGTTCTTACTGGTGGATCGCGTGCTGGATTTTGAAGAAGGTCGTTTTCTGCGCGCAGTAAAAAATGTCTCTGTCAATGAGCCATTCTTCCAGGGCCATTTTCCTGGAAAACCGATTTTCCCGGGTGTGCTTATTCTTGAAGCAATGGCACAGGCAACAGGTATTCTGGCGTTTAAGAGCGTAGGAAAACTGGAACCGGGCGAGCTGTACTACTTCGCCGGTATTGACGAAGCGCGCTTCAAGCGCCCGGTCGTGCCAGGCGATCAAATGATCATGGAAGTCACTTTCGAAAAAACGCGCCGCGGCCTGACCCGTTTTAAAGGGGTTGCTCTGGTCGACGGTAAAGTAGTTTGCGAAGCAACGATGATGTGTGCTCGTAGCCGGGAGGCCTGATACGTGATTGATAAATCCGCCTTTGTGCATCCAACCGCCATTGTGGAAGAGGGCGCATCGATTGCCGCCAATGCTCACATTGGTCCTTTTTGTATCGTTGGACCCCATGTCGAAATTGGTGAGGGTACCGTACTGAAATCTCACGTTGTCGTGAATGGTCATACTAAAATTGGCCGCGACAATGAGATTTATCAGTTCGCCTCCATCGGCGAAGTCAACCAGGATCTTAAATATGCTGGCGAACCGACCCGTGTGGAAATCGGCGATCGTAACCGCATTCGCGAAAGCGTCACCATTCATCGTGGCACAGTCCAGGGCGGTGGATTGACGAAGGTGGGCAGCGACAACTTACTGATGATCAACGCGCACATTGCGCACGATTGTACGGTAGGTAACCGCTGCATCCTCGCCAACAACGCAACGCTGGCGGGTCATGTATCGGTAGACGACTTCGCGATCATCGGCGGCATGACCGCAGTCCATCAGTTCTGCATCATTGGTGCGCACGTGATGGTTGGCGGCTGTTCCGGTGTGGCGCAGGACGTCCCTCCTTATGTCATTGCGCAGGGTAACCACGCAACGCCGTTCGGTGTCAACATCGAAGGGCTGAAGCGCCGCGGATTCAGCCGTGAGGCGATTACCGCTATCCGCAATGCGTATAAGCTGATTTATCGCAGCGGTAAAACGCTCGATGAAGTGAAACCGGAAATTGCCGAACTGGCGGAAACATATCCGGAAGTGAAAGCGTTTACCGATTTCTTTGCACGCTCAACGCGCGGTCTGATTCGTTAATGACTGAACAGCGTCCATTAACGATTGCCCTGGTCGCCGGAGAAACCTCCGGCGATATCCTGGGGGCCGGTTTAATCCGTGCTCTGAAAGAACGTGTGCCCAACGCCCGCTTTGTTGGTGTTGCCGGGCCACGAATGCAGGCCGAAGGCTGCGAAGCCTGGTACGAAATGGAAGAGCTGGCGGTGATGGGCATTGTTGAAGTGCTCGGGCGTCTGCGTCGCTTACTGCATATTCGTGCCGATCTGACAAAGCGTTTTGGCGAACTGAAGCCAGATGTTTTTGTCGGCATTGATGCACCTGACTTCAATATTACCCTCGAAGGTAATCTTAAAAAGCAGGGTATCAAAACCATTCATTACGTCAGTCCGTCCGTCTGGGCGTGGCGACAGAAACGCGTTTTCAAAATAGGCAGAGCCACCGATCTGGTGCTCGCATTTCTGCCTTTCGAAAAAGCGTTTTATGACAAATACAACGTGCCGTGCCGTTTTATCGGTCACACCATGGCTGATGCCATGCCGTTAGATCCAGATAAAAATGCCGCCCGTGATGTGCTGGGGATCCCTCACGATGCTCACTGTCTTGCGTTGCTGCCGGGAAGTCGTGGTGCGGAAGTGGAGATGCTTAGTGCCGATTTCCTGAAAACGGCCCAGCTTTTGCGCCAGACGTACCCCGATCTGGAGATCGTGGTGCCGCTGGTGAATGCCAAACGCCGTGAGCAGTTTGAGCGTATCAAAGCGGAAGTTGCGCCAGATCTTTCGGTTCATCTGCTGGATGGGATGGGCCGTGAGGCGATGGTCGCCAGTGATGCGGCGCTACTGGCGTCGGGTACGGCAGCCCTGGAGTGCATGCTGGCGAAATGCCCGATGGTGGTGGGATATCGCATGAAGCCTTTTACCTTCTGGCTGGCGAAGAGGCTGGTGAAAACCGAGTATGTCTCGCTGCCAAATTTGCTGGCGGGCAGAGAGTTAGTCAAAGAATTATTGCAGGAAGAGTGTGAGCCGCAAAAACTGGCTGCGGCGCTGTTACCGCTGTTGGCGAACGGGAAAACCAGCCACGCGATGCACGATACCTTCCGTGAACTGCATCAGCAGATCCGCTGCAATGCCGATGAGCAGGCGGCACAAGCCGTTCTGGAGTTAGCACAATGATCGAATTTGTTTATCCACACACGCAGCTGGTTGCGGGTGTGGATGAAGTTGGACGCGGGCCGTTGGTTGGCGCGGTGGTTACCGCTGCGGTGATCCTTGACCCGGCGCGCCCGATTGCTGGGCTGAATGATTCCAAAAAGCTGAGCGAAAAACGCCGTCTGGCGCTCTGCGAAGAGATCAAAGAGAAAGCGTTAAGCTGGAGTCTGGGCCGCGCGGAACCCCACGAAATCGACGAACTGAATATTTTACACGCGACCATGCTGGCGATGCAGCGCGCCGTCGCGGGGCTGCATATTGCGCCGGAATATGTGTTGATTGATGGTAACCGCTGCCCAAAATTACCGATGCCTTCGATGGCAGTGGTGAAAGGCGATAGCCGCGTACCGGAAATCAGTGCTGCGTCTATCCTGGCGAAAGTGACGCGCGACGCTGAAATGGCGGCGCTGGATATTGTTTTCCCGCAATATGGTTTTGCCCAGCACAAAGGGTATCCAACCGCTTTTCATCTGGAAAAACTGGCTGAATATGGCGCGACTGAACATCATCGTCGCAGCTTTGGGCCTGTCAAACGCGCACTGGGACTTGCGTCCTGATTCTTGTGTCGAGATTAAGTAAACCGGAATCTGAAGATGTCTGAACCACGTTTCGTACACCTGCGGGTGCACAGCGACTACTCGATGATCGATGGCCTGGCCAAAACCGCGCCGCTGGTAAAAAAGGCGGCGGCGTTGGGTATGCCAGCACTGGCGATCACCGATTTCACCAACCTTTGCGGTCTGGTGAAGTTCTACGGAGCGGGACATGGCGCAGGGATTAAGCCTATCGTCGGGGCAGATTTTAATGTCCAGTGCGACCTGCTGGGTGATGAGTTAACCCACCTGACGGTGCTGGCGGCAAACAATACCGGCTATCAGAATCTGACGTTGCTGATCTCAAAAGCGTATCAGCGCGGGTACGGTGCCGCTGGGCCTATCATCGATCGCGACTGGCTTATCGAATTAAACGAAGGGCTGATCCTCCTTTCCGGCGGGCGCATGGGCGACGTCGGGCGCAGCCTTTTGCGTGGTAACAGCGCGCTGGTAGATGAGTGCGTTGCATTTTATGAAGAGCACTTCCCGGATCGCTATTTTCTCGAGCTGATCCGCACCGGCAGGCCGGACGAAGAAAGTTATCTGCACGCGGCAGTGGAGCTGGCGGAAGCGCGCGGTTTGCCCGTCGTGGCGACCAATGACGTGCGCTTTATCGACAGCAGCGACTTTGACGCGCACGAAATCCGCGTCGCGATCCATGACGGCTTTACTCTCGACGATCCCAAACGCCCGCGTAATTATTCGCCGCAGCAATATATGCGCAGCGAAGAGGAGATGTGCGAGCTGTTTGCCGACATCCCCGAAGCCCTTGCCAACACTGTTGAGATCGCCAAACGCTGTAACGTGACTGTGCGTCTGGGTGAATACTTCCTGCCGCAGTTCCCGACCGGGGACATGAGCACCGAAGATTATCTGGTCAAGCGTGCAAAAGAAGGCCTGGAAGAGCGTCTGGCGTTTTTATTCCCTGACGAGGAAGAACGTCTTAAGCGTCGCCCGGAGTATGACGAGCGTCTGGATACTGAACTTCAGGTTATCAACCAGATGGGCTTCCCGGGTTACTTCCTCATCGTTATGGAATTTATCCAGTGGTCGAAGGATAACGGCGTACCGGTAGGGCCTGGCCGTGGTTCCGGTGCAGGGTCACTGGTGGCCTACGCGCTGAAAATTACCGACCTCGATCCGCTGGAATTTGACCTGCTGTTCGAACGTTTCCTTAACCCGGAACGTGTCTCCATGCCTGACTTTGACGTTGACTTCTGTATGGAGAAACGCGATCAGGTTATCGAACACGTGGCAGACATGTACGGTCGTGATGCGGTATCGCAGATCATCACCTTCGGTACAATGGCGGCAAAAGCGGTGATCCGCGACGTAGGCCGCGTGCTGGGGCATCCATACGGCTTTGTCGATCGTATCTCGAAACTGATCCCGCCCGATCCGGGGATGACGCTGGCGAAAGCGTTTGAAGCCGAGCCGCAACTGCCGGAAATCTACGAAGCGGACGAAGAAGTTAAGGCGCTGATCGACATGGCGCGCAAACTGGAAGGGGTCACCCGTAACGCTGGTAAGCACGCCGGTGGGGTGGTTATCGCGCCGACCAAAATTACCGATTTTGCGCCGCTTTATTGCGATGAAGAGGGCAAACATCCGGTTACCCAGTTTGATAAAAGCGACGTTGAATACGCCGGGCTGGTGAAGTTCGACTTCCTTGGTTTGCGTACGCTCACCATCATCAACTGGGCGCTGGAGATGATCAACAAGCGGCGGGCGAAGAATGGCGAGCCGCCGCTGGATATCGCCGCGATCCCGCTGGATGACAAGAAAAGTTTCGACATGCTGCAACGCTCGGAAACCACGGCGGTATTCCAGCTTGAATCGCGCGGCATGAAGGACCTGATCAAGCGTCTGCAACCTGACTGCTTCGAAGATATGATCGCACTGGTGGCACTGTTCCGCCCCGGCCCGTTGCAATCAGGGATGGTGGATAACTTTATCGACCGTAAACATGGTCGCGAAGAGATCTCCTATCCGGATGTGCAGTGGCAGCATGAAAGCCTGAAACCGGTACTGGAGCCAACCTACGGCATCATCCTGTATCAGGAACAGGTCATGCAGATTGCCCAGGTGCTTTCTGGTTATACCCTCGGTGGCGCGGATATGCTGCGTCGTGCGATGGGTAAGAAAAAGCCGGAAGAGATGGCCAAGCAGCGTTCTGTATTTGCTGAAGGCGCAGAAAAGAACGGGATCAACGCCGAACTGGCGATGAAAATCTTCGACCTGGTGGAGAAATTCGCCGGTTACGGATTTAACAAATCGCACTCTGCGGCCTATGCTTTGGTTTCATATCAAACGTTATGGCTGAAAGCGCACTATCCAGCGGAGTTTATGGCGGCAGTAATGACCGCCGATATGGACAACACCGAGAAGGTGGTGGGCCTGGTGGATGAGTGCTGGCGGATGGGGCTGAAAATCCTGCCACCAGATATAAACTCCGGTCTTTACCATTTCCACGTCAACGACGACGGCGAAATCGTGTATGGTATTGGCGCGATCAAAGGGGTAGGTGAAGGTCCGATTGAGGCGATCATCGAAGCCCGTAATAAAGGCGGCTATTTCCGTGAACTGTTTGATCTCTGCGCCCGTACAGACACCAAAAAGTTAAACCGGCGAGTGCTGGAAAAACTGATCATGTCCGGGGCGTTTGACCGTCTTGGGCCACACCGCGCGGCGCTGATGAACTCGCTGGGCGATGCGTTAAAGGCGGCTGATCAACACGCGAAAGCAGAAGCCATCGGTCAGGCTGATATGTTCGGCGTGCTGGCAGAAGAGCCGGAACAAATTGAACAATCCTACGCCAGTTGCCAACCGTGGCCGGAGCAGGTGGTGTTAGATGGGGAACGTGAAACGTTAGGTCTGTACCTGACGGGACACCCTATCAACCAGTATTTAAAAGAGATTGAGCGTTATGTCGGAGGCGTAAGGCTGAAAGACATGCACCCGACAGAACGTGGTAAAGTCACCACGGCTGCGGGGCTCGTTGTTGCTGCGCGGGTTATGGTCACCAAGCGCGGCAATCGTATCGGTATCTGCACGCTGGATGACCGTTCCGGGCGGCTGGAAGTGATGTTGTTTACTGACGCCCTGGATAAATACCAGCAATTGCTGGAAAAAGACCGCATACTTATCGTCAGCGGACAGGTCAGCTTTGATGACTTCAGCGGTGGGCTTAAAATGACCGCTCGCGAAGTGATGGATATTGACGAAGCCCGGGAAAAATATGCTCGCGGGCTTGCTATCTCGCTGACGGACAGGCAAATTGATGACCAGCTTTTAAACCGACTCCGTCAGTCTCTGGAACCCCACCGCTCTGGGACAATTCCAGTACATCTCTACTATCAGAGGGCGGATGCACGCGCGCGGTTGCGTTTTGGCGCGACGTGGCGTGTCTCTCCGAGCGATCGTTTATTAAACGATCTCCGTGGCCTCATTGGTTCGGAGCAGGTGGAACTGGAGTTTGACTAATACAGGAATACTATGAGTCTGAATTTCCTTGATTTTGAACAGCCGATTGCAGAGCTGGAAGCGAAAATCGATTCTCTGACTGCGGTTAGCCGCCAGGATGAGAAACTGGATATTAATATCGATGAAGAAGTGCATCGTCTGCGTGAAAAAAGCGTAGAACTGACGCGTAAAATCTTCGCCGATCTCGGTGCATGGCAGATTGCGCAACTGGCACGCCATCCACAGCGTCCTTATACCCTGGATTACGTTCGCCTGGCCTTTGATGAATTTGACGAACTGGCTGGCGACCGCGCGTATGCAGACGATAAAGCTATCGTCGGGGGTATCGCCCGTCTCGATGGTCGTCCGGTGATGATCATTGGTCATCAAAAAGGTCGTGAAACCAAAGAAAAAATTCGCCGTAACTTTGGTATGCCAGCGCCAGAAGGTTACCGCAAAGCACTGCGTCTGATGCAAATGGCTGAACGCTTTAAGATGCCCATCATCACCTTTATCGACACCCCGGGGGCTTATCCGGGCGTGGGCGCAGAAGAACGCGGTCAGTCTGAAGCCATTGCACGCAACCTGCGTGAAATGTCTCGCCTTAGCGTACCGACTATCTGCACCGTTATCGGTGAAGGTGGTTCTGGCGGCGCACTGGCGATTGGCGTGGGCGATAAAGTGAATATGCTGCAATACAGCACCTATTCCGTTATTTCGCCGGAAGGTTGCGCGTCCATTCTGTGGAAGAGCGCCGACAAAGCACCGCTGGCGGCTGAAGCGATGGGGATCATCGCTCCGCGTTTGAAAGAACTGAAACTGATTGACTCCATCATCCCGGAACCGCTGGGCGGTGCTCACCGTAACCCGGAAGCGATGGCGGCGTCTCTGAAAGCGCAACTGCTGGCGGATCTGGCCGATCTCGACGTGTTAAGCACTGAAGATTTAAAAAATCGTCGTTATCAGCGCCTGATGAGCTACGGTTACGCGTAAACAGCAAATGTTCTGAAAAGGGTCACTTCGGTGGCCCTTTTTTATCGCCATGGTTTGAGCGGGCTATGATTAAGGAAGGATTTTCCAGGAGGAACACATGAATATCATTGCCATTATGGGACCGCATGGCGTCTTTTATAAAGATGAGCCCATCAAAGAACTGGAGTCGGCGCTGGTGGCGCAAGGTTTTCAGATTATCTGGCCACAAAACAGCGTTGATTTGCTGAAATTTATCGAACACAACCCACGAATATGCGGCGTGATTTTTGACTGGGATGAATACAGTCTCGATTTATGTAGCGATATCAATCAACTTAATGAATATCTCCCGCTTTATGCCTTCATCAATACTCACTCGACGATGGATGTCAGCGTGCAGGATATGCGGATGGCGCTCTGGTTCTTTGAATATGCGCTGGGGCAGGCAGAAGATATCGCCATTCGTATTCGTCAGTACACCAACGAATATCTCGATAACATTACCCCGCCATTCACTAAAGCCTTGTTTACCTATGTCAAAGAGCGGAAGTACACCTTTTGTACGCCGGGGCATATGGGCGGCACCGCCTATCAAAAAAGCCCGGTTGGCTGTCTGTTTTATGATTTTTTCGGCGGGAATACCCTCAAGGCTGACGTCTCTATTTCGGTCACCGAGCTAGGTTCGTTGCTCGACCACACCGGGCCACATCTGGAAGCGGAAGAGTACATCGCACGGACTTTCGGCGCGGAACAGAGTTATATTGTCACCAACGGAACATCGACGTCGAACAAAATTGTGGGTATGTACGCCGCGCCATCCGGCAGTACGCTGTTAATTGACCGCAATTGTCATAAATCGCTGGCGCATCTGTTGATGATGAACGATGTAGTGCCGGTCTGGCTAAAACCAACACGTAATGCGTTGGGGATTCTGGGTGGGATCCCGCGACGAGAATTTACCCGCGACAGTATCGAAGAGAAAGTCGCTGCTACCACGCAGGCACAATGGCCGGTTCATGCGGTGATCACCAACTCAACCTATGATGGCTTGCTCTACAACACCGACTGGATCAAACAGACGCTGGATGTCCCCTCGATCCACTTCGATTCCGCCTGGGTCCCGTATACTCATTTTCATCCGATCTATCAGGGCAAAAGTGGTATGAGTGGCGATCGGGTGGCAGGAAAAGTTTTCTTCGAAACGCAATCGACCCACAAAATGCTGGCGGCGTTGTCGCAGGCATCACTGATCCACATTAAAGGTGAGTACGACGAAGAGGCGTTTAATGAAGCCTTTATGATGCATACCACCACCTCGCCCAGTTATCCCATTGTTGCTTCGGTTGAGACAGCGGCGGCGATGCTGCGTGGTAATCCGGGCAAACGGCTGATTAACCGTTCAGTAGAACGAGCGCTGCATTTTCGCAAAGAGGTCCAGCGGCTGCGGGAAGAGTCTGACGGCTGGTTTTTCGATATCTGGCAACCGCCGCAGGTGGATGAAGCCGAATGCTGGCCCGTTGCGCCTGGCGAACAGTGGCACGGCTTTAACGATGCGGATGCCGATCATATGTTTCTCGATCCGGTTAAAGTCACTATTTTGACACCGGGGATGGACGAGCAGGGCAATATGAGCGATGAGGGGATCCCGGCGGCGCTGGTGGCAAAATTCCTCGACGAACGTGGGATCGTAGTAGAGAAAACCGGCCCTTATAACCTGCTGTTTCTCTTTAGTATTGGCATCGATAAAACCAAAGCAATGGGATTATTGCGTGGGTTGACGGAATTTAAGCGCTCTTACGATCTCAACCTGCGGATCAAAAATATGCTGCCCGATCTCTATGCAGAAGATCCCGATTTTTATCGCAATATGCGTATTCAGGATCTGGCGCAAGGGATCCATAAGCTGATTCGTAAACACGATCTTCCCGGTTTGATGTTGCGAGCATTTGATACTTTACCGGAGATGATCATGACGCCACATCAGGCATGGCAACGGCAGATTAAAGGCGAAGTAGAAACCATTGCGCTGGAACAACTGGTCGGTAGAGTATCGGCAAATATGATCCTGCCTTATCCGCCTGGCGTACCGCTACTGATGCCAGGAGAAATGCTGACCGAGGAGAGCCGCACGGTACTCGATTTTCTGCTGATGCTCTGTTCAGTGGGCCAGCGCTACCCCGGCTTTGAAACGGATATTCACGGCGCGAAACAGGACGAAGATGGCGTTTACCGCGTACGAGTCCTAAAAATGGCGGGATAACTTGCCAGAGCGGCTTCCGGGCGAGTAACGTGCTGTTAACAAATAAAGGAGGCGTTATGCTGGGTTTAAAACAGGTTCACCATATTGCGATTATTGCGACGGATTATGCGGTGAGCAAAGCTTTCTACTGCGATATTCTCGGTTTCACGCTGCAAAGCGAAGTCTATCGCGAAGCGCGCGATTCGTGGAAAGGGGATTTGGCGCTTAATGGGCAATATGTGATTGAGCTTTTCTCATTTCCGTTCCCGCCGGAGCGCCCCAGCAGACCGGAAGCTTGCGGCCTGCGTCATCTGGCTTTTAGCGTTGATGATATCGATGCGGCAGTGGCGCATCTTGAAAGCCATAACGTGAAATGTGAAGCCATACGTGTCGATCCCTACACGCAAAAGCGCTTCACATTCTTTAACGATCCGGACGGACTGCCGTTGGAACTGTATGAGCAGTAAGGCTTGTCATCGCCATATTTGCCCGGTAACGTGCCGGGCATTGCTACTGTAAAATCGCACCATCATGACACTCACTCTCAATAGACAACTTCTCATCTCACGCCAGATTCTGGTGGCCTTTAGCGGCGGGCTTGACTCCACCGTTCTGCTGCATCAGTTGGTGCAGTGGCGGACGGAAAATCCGGGCGTCACCCTGCGCGCTATTCATGTGCATCATGGTTTAAGTGCCAACGCTGATGCTTGGGTGAAACATTGTGAAAATATCTGCCAGCAGTGGCAGGTGCCGCTGGTGGTTGAGCGTGTGCAACTTGCGCAAGAGGGGCTAGGTATTGAGGCTCAGGCGCGGCAGGCACGTTATCAGGCATTTGCTCGTACCCTGTTACCTGGTGAAGTGCTGGTTACAGCGCAACATCTCGACGATCAATGTGAAACGTTTCTGCTGGCGTTAAAACGTGGTAGCGGCCCTGCAGGGCTTTCGGCTATGGCGGAAGTCTCGGAGTTTGCCGGAACGCGGCTGATCCGACCGTTGCTCGCCCGCACACGGGGAGAACTGGAGCAGTGGGCGTTGGCGCATGGTTTACGTTGGATTGAAGACGAAAGTAATCAGGACGACTCATACGATCGTAACTTCCTGCGCCTACGCGTAGTGCCGTTATTGCAGCAGCGTTGGCCGTATTTTGCCGAAGCAACGGCCCGCAGCGCTGCACTTTGTGCTGAGCAAGAGAGCCTGCTGGATGAACTGCTGGCAGATGATTTAGCACACTGTCAAACGCCGCAGGGGACGCTGCAGATTGCGCCAATGCTGGCGATGAGTGATGCCCGTCGCGCGGCGATTATCCGCCGCTGGCTGGCAGGGCAGAATGCACCGATGCCTTCCCGCGACGCGTTGGTGAGGATCTGGCAGGAAGTGGCGCTGGCGCGAGAAGATGCTTCCCCCTGTTTACGTTTGGGGGCGTTTGAAATCCGCCGCTATCAATCGCAACTGTGGTGGATTAAATCCGTCACTGGGCAAAGCGAAACCATTGTGCCGTGGCAGACGTGGTTACAACCGCTGGAATTACCGGCGGCGCTGGGAAGTGTACAGCTTACTGCGGGAGGCGATATTCGCCCTCCGCGTGCAGACGAAGCGGTCAGTGTGCGTTTCAAAGCGCCAGGATTGCTGCATATTGTCGGGCGCAATGGTGGGCGTAAGTTAAAGAAAATCTGGCAGGAACTGGGCGTACCGCCGTGGTTGCGTGACACCACGCCACTGCTGTTTTATGGCGAAACGCTGATTGCAGCGGCAGAGGTATTTGTGACGCAAGAAGGTGTGGCTGAAGGTGAGAATGGCGTAAGTTTTGTCTGGCGGCGAAACGCTTAGTTAAGTGAAAGCCGGATAAGACGCATCAAACGTCGCATCCGGCGAAAGTAAATCAGGACTCGCTCACCACCACCGTACCGATTTCCGGGTGGCTAAAGCTGGTAATTTTATCCAGACGTAGCTCGCGGGTTTCGCCAGCAGCTTCGACGACCAGATATTCCACATTTTTGCGGGAGACTAAATCGCTGGCCTTCCCCTGCAGTTTTTCGCCATCTTTCAGCTCAAGTGTCAGCATTAAATGATGCTGGCAGGCGAGCTCAAGATTATCGTAATCATCACAATTGATTGGTTGATACGTATCATTCATTGACATAATCGCTCACCAGTAAGTTTGCCGCAGCGTATGCTGCTTTTTCCCTGACAGCCTCAGAAAGGGCATCGTCGGCAGCCATTTCATTCAGCACTTTCAAAACGCAGCCCAGCGCGTCCGGAACGTATCCTAAGTCTCCGCTGGCGATTTCCGCGTACCGCTTGCGTATTAACTCACAATATTTTTCCACATGCCCTCCTGTCAGCACTCTGACTTAACCGTGGATGCAAGTCTAAGCCTACGAAGATAAACTCTGTTTCGCAAGGTGACTATACCACACTCATTTCTGCAATATCAGCGTCGCAACTGCACGTATTCCGTTACAATGGCCTCCTGATTCGAAAGGAGTTTTCTTATGGCGCTTAAAGCGACAATTTATAAAGCGACGGTTAATGTGGCCGATCTCGACCGCAACCAGTTTCTCGATGCCTCTCTGACGCTGGCGCGCCACCCTTCAGAAACACAGGAGCGCATGATGCTGCGCCTGCTGGCGTGGCTGAAATATGCCGATGAGCGTCTGCAATTTACCCGAGGTTTGTGTGCCGATGATGAGCCGGAAGCGTGGCTGCGTAATGATCATCTGGGCATTGATTTGTGGATTGAACTGGGATTGCCGGATGAGCGGCGGATTAAGAAAGCCTGCACCCAGGCCGCAGAAGTGGCGCTGTTTGCCTATAATAGTCGGGCAGCGCAAATCTGGTGGCAGCAAAATCAGAGCAAATGTGCGCAGTTTGCCAATCTTTCCATCTGGTATCTGGACGACGAGCAACTGGCAAAAGTGAGCGCCTTTGCCGATCGTACCATGACGCTGCAGGCAACGATTCAGGATGGGGTGATTTGGTTATCGGATGATAAGAATAATCTGGAAGTAAACTTAATCGCCTGGCAACAACCTTCATGATTATGATTTCCCGACATGTTGCTATCCCCGATGGCGAGCTTGAGATCACCGCCATTCGTGCGCAGGGCGCGGGCGGGCAGCATGTGAATAAGACCTCAACGGCTATTCATCTACGTTTTGACATTCGAGCGTCCAGCCTGCCAGAGTATTACAAAGAGCGCCTGCTCGCTGCCAGCCATCATCTGATTAGCAGCGATGGAGTGATTGTCATCAAGGCACAGGAATATCGCAGCCAGGAACTGAACCGCGAAGCGGCGCTGGCACGGTTGGTGGCAGTGATTAAAGAATTAACAACAGAACAAAAAACCCGGCGACCGACACGACCTACCCGCGCATCAAAAGAGCGCAGGCTGGTATCGAAAGCACAAAAATCAAGCGTGAAGGCGTTGCGCGGCAAAGTGCGCGGCGGTCGGGAATAAAAAGAAGGAATGGATGGTGAAAAAAGCGATAGTGACAGCGATGGCTGTAATCAGCCTCTTTACACTGATGGGATGTAATAATCGGGCCGAAGTCGATACGCTTTCCCCGGCGCAGGCCGCTGAACTGAAGCCGATGCCGCAAAGCTGGCGCGGCGTGCTGCCGTGTGCTGATTGCGAAGGTATCGAAACCTCACTGTTCCTCGAAAAAGACGGAACATGGGTGATGAATGAACGTTATCTGGGCGCGCGTGAAGAGCCTTCCTCTTTCGCCTCCTACGGTACATGGGCGCGAACCGCTGACAAACTGGTATTAACCGACAGTAAAGGTGAAAAGTCATATTATCGGGCGAAAGGAGATGCGCTGGAGATGCTCGATCGTGAAGGCAATCCGATCGAATCGCAGTTCAACTATACACTGGAACCGGCAAAATCCAGCCTGCCAGTGACGCCGATGACTCTACGCGGCATGTATTTTTATATGGCTGATGCGGCAACCTTTACTGATTGTGCGACCGGAAAACGTTTCATGGTAGCGAATAACGCTGAGCTGGAACGGGGCTATTTGGCTGCCCGCGGCAACAGCGAGAAACCGGTGTTACTGTCAGTAGAAGGTCACTTTACGCTTGAGGCTAATCCGGATACTGGTGCGCCGACCAAAGTATTTGCGCCCGATACGGCAGGTAAATTTTACCCGCACCAGGATTGCAGTAGTTTGGGGCAGTAAGCCATCGTGAGACAGAAACAAACGAAAAATTGCCTGATGCGCAGCGCTTATCAGGCCTACAGCCAATAATGCAACATTTTGTATTAGCACGATTTTGTAGGCCGGGTAAGGCGCTCACGCCTCATCCGGTATTTTGTGGACGAGGCTGGCTTTTATCACTGAGTCAACCCAACGAAGCGACCCGCTTTGATATAAATCCCTGGCTTCAAGTGCCCAATATACTCTAATTGCGTTTCTGGCTTAAACACAGAGACATCGCCAGTACGCATATGCATCAGATCGGCAGGGCTAATCCAGCCAGACTGTGCCAGCGTAAGCGGATGTCCGGCTTTGGCAAATGCATCAGTGACAAATTCCGAACAAAACCACGACTTTTTGTCTCCTTCGCTCACACTGCTTAACTGCGCTTTCGCCAGGCCGCTGACGCACTGTTGGCGAAAATCCTCGGAGAACGGATTCAGTGAGCACATCTGGCGAGTCACCATAAATGGAATAAATTCGACAATGCCGCGATAGTTATAACCGCTATCTTTGATTTTATTGGCAAACGCGGTAATTTCTGTGGCTTGTTGCGGGGTAAGATCCGGGACTCGTAAGACGAAAAGCTTATCACTATGCTTCATCGCTTTTTTAAGGGAAACAATCTGGATGCCATCTCCTGTCGCTTCTGCAACGTTATTATCTCCCAAAAAGATTGCAACGTGGCTCACTGAGGAAGTGCTGAAGACGCGGATACCAAATGAAGTTACCCCAAGGCTTGAGGAGAACAGTAAATCGCCGGGTTTGAGATCAGGTTCTGTTATTTCTTTTATTGATTGTTCGGTGAAAGAGCTTTGATGCTGGAATTTGACTGCCCATGTTTTTGCCTTGGCATCTACCGCTGTGGCTGATGAGTCTGGTTGGCTGATATCAACGGTACAGGCCGAAAGTAAAAGAAAGCAGGGGAGAAGCAGGCACCAGTGCGCCTTTGGTTTATCCATTTTATACAATCCATGTAAAAAAGGGTCCTGAAATTCAGGACCCTTTCTGGCATCAGCCTTTAATCTGTTTCACCAGATAATCGACGATGTCACCGGTCTTAATTAACTGTTTCTCACCGTTACGACGGTATTTGTATTCGATATCGTCGTTGTCGAGGTTACGGTCGCCCAACACGATAGTGTGCGGAATACCGATCAGTTCCATATCAGCAAACATCACGCCCGGACGTTCTTTGCGATCATCCAGCAGCACTTCGATACCCTGTGCGCGCAGTTCGCTATACAGTTTCTCAGCCAGCTCCTGTACGCGGAAGGATTTGTGCATGTTCATCGGCAGAATCGCCACCTGGAAAGGTGCGATAGCGTCAGGCCATACGATGCCGCGTTCGTCGTAGTTCTGCTCAATTGCCGCCGCTACTACGCGCGTTACGCCGATACCGTAGCAACCCATAGTCAGGATCTGATTACGGCCATCTTCACCCTGAACGGAGGCTTTAAGTGCTTCGGAGTACTTAGTACCCAGCTGGAAGATGTGACCGACTTCGATACCACGTTTGATCAGCAGCGTACCCTGTCCATCCGGGCTTGGATCGCCAGCCACTACGTTACGGATATCCGCAACTTCCGGGGTTGCGACATCGCGATCCCAGTTGATACCGAAGTAGTGTTTGCCATCGATGTTAGCACCAGCAGCAAAATCACTCATCGCCGCAACAGTACGGTCAATTACTACCGGAATCGGCATGTTTACCGGACCCAGTGAACCCGGACCGGCTTTAACCACGGCACGAATTTCTTCTTCAGTCGCGAAAGTCAGCGGGCTTGCAACCTGCGGCAGTTTCTCAGCTTTAACTTCGTTCAGCTCGTGGTCACCGCGAACCAGCAGCGCAACCAGCGGGAAGCTACTGCCTTCAACGGCTTTAACCAGCAGAGTCTTAACCGTTTTTTCAATCGGCAGATTGAATTGTTCTACCAGTTCAGCGATGGTTTTCGCGTTCGGCGTATCAACCAGCGTCATTTCCTGGGTAGCAGCAGCGCGCGGTTCTTTCGGCGCGATAGCTTCTGCCAGCTCAATGTTCGCTGCATAGTCAGAGGTGTCGGAGAAGACCACATCGTCTTCACCGCTCTGCGCCAGCACCTGGAATTCGTGAGAGGCGCTGCCGCCGATAGAACCGGTATCGGCCTGTACGGCGCGGAAATCCAGCCCCATGCGGCTGAAGATTTTGCTGTAGGCCGCATACATTGCATCGTAGGTTTCCTGCAGGGATTCCTGAGAGGTATGGAAAGAGTAAGCATCTTTCATCAGGAATTCGCGGGAACGCATGACGCCGAAACGCGGGCGTACTTCATCACGGAACTTGGTTTGGATCTGATAGAAGTTCAGCGGCAGCTGTTTGTAAGAGCTCAGCTCGTTACGAATCAGGTCGGTAATCACTTCTTCATGAGTTGGGCCAAGTACGAACGGACGGTCACCACGGTCAGCAATACGCAGCAATTCCGGGCCATACTGTTCCCAACGACCACTCTCTTGCCACAGTTCAGATGGCTGAACCACCGGCATTAACACCTCGATCGCACCGGCGTTGTTCATCTCTTCACGCACGATGTTTTCGACTTTTTTCAGAACGCGCACGCCGGTCGGCAGCCAGGTGTATAACCCGGAGGCCAGCTTGCGGATCATCCCGGCGCGTAACATCAGCTGATGGCTGATCACCTCGGCGTCGGCAGGTGTCTCCTTAAGAGTGGAGAGCAGGTATTGGCTAGTACGCATGTTGTTACGGTTCCAGTTGGAAGGTAGAGCAGGCTCAAGGCGAGCCTGGGACAAAAAAAGTGATTTAGTTTACCAGTGCAAAAGAAATGTCAAAAGAGAAGGGCGCGAATTTAACGCGGTTCCAGCGCAAAGACTTCAAAACCAGCGTCGGTGACGCGCCAGCGAACGTTAAAATTATGCAGCCAGACGGCATAGGTTTTGCCCGTTTCCTCACCTTTACGATAGGCTGGACGCGGGTCCTGCGCCAGTACTTCGCGGATAAACAGCGTTAACTGCGGATAGCGCTTCTCCAATGTCAAAAGCTGCTTTTCGACCTCTAAGGTAAAACTCACCGCCATCTCTGCCGCTGGTGCACTTTGCGCATAGCTGGCACTGGCATCAGGAAGCGATTCGGCAAAGGGAAGATACGGTTTGATATCTACCACCGGCGTACCATCGACCAGATCCAGACTGCCGAGCTTCAGAATCACGTTATCTTTATGACAAATAACTTCCTTCAGCTCTACCAGCGACATACCAATCGGGTTAGGGCGGAAAGTAGAGCGTGTGGCGAAAACGCCCATTCTGGCGTTACCGCCGAGGCGCGGTGGACGCACAGTCGGACGCCAGCCGCCTTCCATTGTTTGATGAAAGACAAAAAGGATCCATAAATGGCTAAACGCTTCCAGGCCGCGAACGGCGTCGGCCTGGTTGTAGGGAGCAATGAGATGCAGTTCACCGTTGGCGCTTTTTACCAGACCTGGCTGGCGCGGAACGGCGAATTTTTCTTTATAGGGCGAGCGAATAACGCCTATTTGCTCGAACTGGAAACTGCTCATTTCGCCGTAATGTTAAGCGCAGAACCGATACATACAGCCTGACGATAGCAGCCTGGCGTACCGCTGGTAACTTCGCAGCTATGCAGTAATACCGCATTGGCTTTCATTTTAGAGGCATTGATTTGCATCCGCTTACGCGCGGTTGGAATGCTCGGCGGAGAGTCCTGATTAGAGGCCTGGCAAGAATCGCCACTGACTTCACCGAGATCGCGGAATGGTTTGCCGACTAATTCTTCTGCATTGGTATAAATTCGGACCGGCGCGGCGCGCGGTGCTTTCGGTTTTGCAGGCTCCGCTTTCGGCTGGGGTGCAGTGCTTTGAACGGGTTCGACAGGGGATCTGCTTAACATGGAACAGCCGCTTAGCATGAGTGCTACTAAACAGATCGGTAAAGCACGCATAGTATTTCCTCAATGTATGATCAAAACGTCAATATTGAATCAGGAGCTTGTAAAAATGACAAGACGGGCAAGCGCCCGTCCTGAATGATATTACAAATTGTGGAAACAGCCTAAAAATTACCAGCCTTTAACAGCGCCACCGTTAAACACTTTGTTCGCTGCTTCGTAAACTTCGTCAGACTGATAAGCCTGGACGAATTTCTTCACGTTCTCTGCGTCTTTATTATCTTCACGCGTCACGATCAGGTTTACGTACGGAGACTCTTTATCTTCGACAAAGATACCGTCTTTCGCCGGAGTCAGGCCAATCTGGCTGGCATAGGTGGTGTTGATAACCGCCAGAGCGATTTGCGCATCGTCCAGAGAGCGCGGCAGCTGCGGTGCTTCCAGCTCAACAATTTTCAGGTTTTTTGGGTTCTCAACAACATCAAGAACTGTTGGCAACAGGCCAACGCCATCTTTCAGTTTGATCAAGCCCACTTTTTGCAGCAGCAGCAGTGAACGACCAAGGTTAGTCGGGTCGTTTGGCACGGCAACCTGCGAACCATCCTGCAGTTCATCCAGCGATTTGATTTTCTTGGAGTAACCGGCAATCGGATACACAAACGTGTTGCCTACTGCGACCAGTTTGTAGCCACGATCTTTCAGTTGCTGATCAAGGTACGGTTTATGCTGGAAGGCGTTGGCGTCGATATCGCCTTTGCTCAATGCTTCGTTTGGCAGAACATAGTCGTTGAAGGTGACCAGCTCAACGTCCAGGCCATATTTGTCTTTCGCGACTTTCTGCGCGACTTCTGCAACCTGCTGTTCGGCACCAACAATCACGCCGACTTTAATGTGGTTTGGATCTTTTTCATCCTGACCGCAGCCTACCAGTGCCAGTGATCCAATCAGGGCTCCCACTGCCGCAAAGGTTTTGAATTTGAACGCCATACCTTATTCCTTCTTCAATTATTTATGTTGTGTTGAACGTTATTTGCGAGTGACAGCCCGGACGATGCGGTCGCCTGCGAACTGAATTAAATAAACCAGAATGACCAGCAATACCAGTACCGTATTCATCACCGTCGCGTTGTAGCCGATGTAGCCATACTGATAGCCAATCTGACCTAAACCACCGGCACCGACTGCGCCACCCATTGCGGAATAACCAACCAGGGTAATCAGGGTGATAGTTGCCGCATTCACCAGACCTGGCAACGCCTCCGGTAACAGCACTTTACGGACGATCTGCATTGGCGTGGCACCCATTGCGCGGGAAGCTTCAATTAACCCGGTTGGGATCTCCAGCAGAGCGTTCTCGACCATACGGGCAATAAACGGTGCTGCACCAACTGTCAGCGGAACAATCGCTGCTTGCAAACCAATCGATGTACCGACAATAACGCGAGTAAACGGAATCATCCATACCAGCAAGATAATGAACGGGATGGATCGGAAAATGTTCACAATCGCAGAAACGGTACGATACAGCTTCGCGTTAGCAATAATTTGCCCCGGACGCGTGACATAAAGCAGGACGCCAACCGGCAGGCCAATCACAAAACCAAAAAAACCGGATACGAAGGTCATTGCCAGCGTTTCCCATACGCCACGAACCAGCAGCCACATCATCGGCTCAGACATAACCCAGTACCTCTACTTTTACATGGTGTTCCTGCAGCCAGGCAATGGCGGCTTGCGTATCTTGTTGTGTGCCGTGCATTTCAGTCAGCATGATGCCGAACTTAACGCCACCGGCGTAATCCATCTGCGCGCTAATAATGTTGTTATTGACGTTGAAACGACGCGCGGTTTCAGAAAGCAGCGGGGCATCGACCGATTGACCGGTAAACTCCAGACGCAGCATCGGCACGCAGTCAGCGAATGGTTCCGCTTGCAGTCGTTCCTGATAGTCTTCCGGGATATCCAGATGCAGGGTCGACTGAATAAACTTCTGCGCTAGCGGCGTTTTCGGATGCGAGAACACTTCACTTACCGTGTCCTGCTCGATCAACTCGCCATTACTGATCACCGCCACGCAATCACAAATGCGCTTCACAACGTCCATTTCGTGGGTGATCAACAGAATCGTCAAACCCAGACGACGATTGATGTCTTTCAGCAGTTCGAGAATAGAACGTGTTGTTGCCGGGTCCAGCGCGCTGGTGGCCTCATCACACAGCAATACTTTGGGATTGCTGGCTAACGCACGGGCAATCGCCACACGTTGTTTCTGCCCACCGGAAAGGTTAGACGGGTAACTATCATGCTTATCGCCAAGACCAACCAATGACAGTAATTCTGTCACGCGACGTTTAATCTCGTCTTTCGGCGTGTTGTCCAGCTCCAGCGGCAGTGCCACGTTGCCAAAAACAGTGCGCGAAGAGAGCAGGTTAAAATGCTGGAAAATCATACCAATCTGGCGGCGAGCTTTGGTCAACTCGGATTCTGACAGCGTGGTCAGTTCCTGACCATCGACCAGCACGCTACCCTCGGTTGGGCGCTCCAGCAGGTTTACACAACGGATAAGCGTACTTTTACCCGCGCCTGAGGCACCGATAACGCCATAAATTTGTCCAGCTGGCACATGCAGGCTGACGTTGTTCAACGCCTGGATGGTGCGGGTGCCCTGGTGGAACACTTTGGTGATATTCGAAAGTTTTATCATTGATTATTTATTATCGTCATTAAGTTAGTCGTGGCATTTCGAATGCCTGAAACGGTCAAAGCCGTCAATGAAATGGATGTTAAGGCATCCAGACGTCTAAATCAATCAGGTTTATGCGAAGAGCACTTTCTTGCAGGTCGAAACATGCGATACTAGCGTCACATGCCTTATTAAGGAGCTATAAAAGGTGGCGAAGAGCGTACCCGCAATTTTTCTTGACCGTGATGGCACCATTAATGTCGATCACGGCTATGTCCATGAGATCGACAACTTTGAATTTATCGACGGTGTTATTGACGCCATGCGCGAGCTAAAAAAAATGGGCTTTGCGCTGGTGGTAGTAACCAACCAGTCTGGCATTGCTCGCGGTAAATTTACTGAAGCACAGTTTGAAACGCTGACCGAGTGGATGGACTGGTCGCTGGCGGACCGCGATGTCGATCTGGATGGCATCTATTATTGCCCGCATCATCCGCAGGGTAGTGTTGAAGAGTTTCGTCAGGTCTGCGATTGCCGCAAACCACATCCGGGGATGCTTTTGTCAGCACGCGATTATTTACATATTGATATGGCTGCTTCTTATATGGTGGGCGATAAATTAGAAGATATGCAGGCAGCGGCTGCGGCGAACGTGGGAACAAAAGTGCTGGTGCGTACGGGAAAACCTATTACGCCTGAAGCAGAAAACGCGGCGGATTGGGTGTTAAATAGCCTGGCAGACCTGCCGCAAGCGATAAAAAAGCAGCAAAAACCGGCGTAATGATTAAAAGATGAGCGGTTGAAATAAAAATGCATTTTTCCGCTTGTCTTCCTGAAACGACTCCCTATAATGCGCCTCCATCGACACGGCGGATGTGAATCACTTCACACAAACAGCCGGTTCGGTTGAAGAGAAAAAATCCTGAAATTCAGGGTTGACTCTGAAAGAGGAAAGCGTAATATACGCCACCTCGCGACAGTGAGCTGAAAGCCGCATCGCAACTGCTCTTTAACAATTTATCAGACAATCTGTGTGGGCACTCGAAGATACGGATTCTTAACGTCGCAAGACGAAAAATGAATACCAAGTCTCAAGAGTGAACACGTAATTCATTACGAAGTTTAATTCTTTGAGCATCAAACTTTTAAATTGAAGAGTTTGATCATGGCTCAGATTGAACGCTGGCGGCAGGCCTAACACATGCAAGTCGAACGGTAACAGGAATCAGCTTGCTGATTCGCTGACGAGTGGCGGACGGGTGAGTAATGTCTGGGAAACTGCCTGATGGAGGGGGATAACTACTGGAAACGGTAGCTAATACCGCATAACGTCGCAAGACCAAAGAGGGGGACCTTCGGGCCTCTTGCCATCGGATGTGCCCAGATGGGATTAGCTAGTAGGTGGGGTAACGGCTCACCTAGGCGACGATCCCTAGCTGGTCTGAGAGGATGACCAGCCACACTGGAACTGAGACACGGTCCAGACTCCTACGGGAGGCAGCAGTGGGGAATATTGCACAATGGGCGCAAGCCTGATGCAGCCATGCCGCGTGTATGAAGAAGGCCTTCGGGTTGTAAAGTACTTTCAGCGGGGAGGAAGGGAGTAAAGTTAATACCTTTGCTCATTGACGTTACCCGCAGAAGAAGCACCGGCTAACTCCGTGCCAGCAGCCGCGGTAATACGGAGGGTGCAAGCGTTAATCGGAATTACTGGGCGTAAAGCGCACGCAGGCGGTTTGTTAAGTCAGATGTGAAATCCCCGGGCTCAACCTGGGAACTGCATCTGATACTGGCAAGCTTGAGTCTCGTAGAGGGGGGTAGAATTCCAGGTGTAGCGGTGAAATGCGTAGAGATCTGGAGGAATACCGGTGGCGAAGGCGGCCCCCTGGACGAAGACTGACGCTCAGGTGCGAAAGCGTGGGGAGCAAACAGGATTAGATACCCTGGTAGTCCACGCCGTAAACGATGTCGACTTGGAGGTTGTGCCCTTGAGGCGTGGCTTCCGGAGCTAACGCGTTAAGTCGACCGCCTGGGGAGTACGGCCGCAAGGTTAAAACTCAAATGAATTGACGGGGGCCCGCACAAGCGGTGGAGCATGTGGTTTAATTCGATGCAACGCGAAGAACCTTACCTGGTCTTGACATCCACGGAAGTTTTCAGAGATGAGAATGTGCCTTCGGGAACCGTGAGACAGGTGCTGCATGGCTGTCGTCAGCTCGTGTTGTGAAATGTTGGGTTAAGTCCCGCAACGAGCGCAACCCTTATCCTTTGTTGCCAGCGGTCCGGCCGGGAACTCAAAGGAGACTGCCAGTGATAAACTGGAGGAAGGTGGGGATGACGTCAAGTCATCATGGCCCTTACGACCAGGGCTACACACGTGCTACAATGGCGCATACAAAGAGAAGCGACCTCGCGAGAGCAAGCGGACCTCATAAAGTGCGTCGTAGTCCGGATTGGAGTCTGCAACTCGACTCCATGAAGTCGGAATCGCTAGTAATCGTGGATCAGAATGCCACGGTGAATACGTTCCCGGGCCTTGTACACACCGCCCGTCACACCATGGGAGTGGGTTGCAAAAGAAGTAGGTAGCTTAACCTTCGGGAGGGCGCTTACCACTTTGTGATTCATGACTGGGGTGAAGTCGTAACAAGGTAACCGTAGGGGAACCTGCGGTTGGATCACCTCCTTACCTTAAAGAACTGTACTTTGCAGTGCTCACACAGATTGTCTGATGAAAATGAGCAGTAAAATCTCTACAGGCTTGTAGCTCAGGTGGTTAGAGCGCACCCCTGATAAGGGTGAGGTCGGTGGTTCAAGTCCACTCAGGCCTACCAAATTTGCACCGCAAATTTGAAGAGGTTTTAACTACATGTTATGGGGCTATAGCTCAGCTGGGAGAGCGCCTGCTTTGCACGCAGGAGGTCTGCGGTTCGATCCCGCATAGCTCCACCATCTCTGTAGTGATTAAATAAAAAATACTTCAGAGTGTACCTGCAAAGGTTCACTGCGAAGTTTTGCTCTTTAAAAATCTGGATCAAGCTGAAAATTGAAACACTGAACAACGAGAGTTGTTCGTGAGTCTCTCAAATTTTCGCAATCAGAAGTGAAACATCTTCGGGTTGTGAGGTTAAGCGACTAAGCGTACACGGTGGATGCCCTGGCAGTCAGAGGCGATGAAGGACGTGCTAATCTGCGATAAGCGTCGGTAAGGTGATATGAACCGTTATAACCGGCGATTTCCGAATGGGGAAACCCAGTGTGTTTCGACACACTATCATTAACTGAATCCATAGGTTAATGAGGCGAACCGGGGGAACTGAAACATCTAAGTACCCCGAGGAAAAGAAATCAACCGAGATTCCCCCAGTAGCGGCGAGCGAACGGGGAGGAGCCCAGAGCCTGAATCAGTGTGTGTGTTAGTGGAAACGTCTGGAAAGGCGCGCGATACAGGGTGACAGCCCCGTACACAAAAATGCACATACTGTGAGCTCGATGAGTAGGGCGGGACACGTGGTATCCTGTCTGAATATGGGGGGACCATCCTCCAAGGCTAAATACTCCTGACTGACCGATAGTGAACCAGTACCGTGAGGGAAAGGCGAAAAGAACCCCGGCGAGGGGAGTGAAAAAGAACCTGAAACCGTGTACGTACAAGCAGTGGGAGCCTCTTTATGGGGTGACTGCGTACCTTTTGTATAATGGGTCAGCGACTTATATTCTGTAGCAAGGTTAACCGAATAGGGGAGCCGAAGGGAAACCGAGTCTTAACTGGGCGTTAAGTTGCAGGGTATAGACCCGAAACCCGGTGATCTAGCCATGGGCAGGTTGAAGGTTGGGTAACACTAACTGGAGGACCGAACCGACTAATGTTGAAAAATTAGCGGATGACTTGTGGCTGGGGGTGAAAGGCCAATCAAACCGGGAGATAGCTGGTTCTCCCCGAAAGCTATTTAGGTAGCGCCTCGTGAATTCATCTCCGGGGGTAGAGCACTGTTTCGGCAAGGGGGTCATCCCGACTTACCAACCCGATGCAAACTGCGAATACCGGAGAATGTTATCACGGGAGACACACGGCGGGTGCTAACGTCCGTCGTGAAGAGGGAAACAACCCAGACCGCCAGCTAAGGTCCCAAAGTCATGGTTAAGTGGGAAACGATGTGGGAAGGCCCAGACAGCCAGGATGTTGGCTTAGAAGCAGCCATCATTTAAAGAAAGCGTAATAGCTCACTGGTCGAGTCGGCCTGCGCGGAAGATGTAACGGGGCTAAACCATGCACCGAAGCTGCGGCAGCGACACTATGTGTTGTTGGGTAGGGGAGCGTTCTGTAAGCCTGTGAAGGTGTGCTGTGAGGTATGCTGGAGGTATCAGAAGTGCGAATGCTGACATAAGTAACGATAAAGCGGGTGAAAAGCCCGCTCGCCGGAAGACCAAGGGTTCCTGTCCAACGTTAATCGGGGCAGGGTGAGTCGACCCCTAAGGCGAGGCCGAAAGGCGTAGTCGATGGGAAACAGGTTAATATTCCTGTACTTGGTGTTACTGCGAAGGGGGGACGGAGAAGGCTATGTTGGCCGGGCGACGGTTGTCCCGGTTTAAGCGTGTAGGCTGGTTTTCCAGGCAAATCCGGAAAATCAAGGCTGAGGCGTGATGACGAGGCACTACGGTGCTGAAGCAACAAATGCCCTGCTTCCAGGAAAAGCCTCTAAGCATCAGGTAACATCAAATCGTACCCCAAACCGACACAGGTGGTCAGGTAGAGAATACCAAGGCGCTTGAGAGAACTCGGGTGAAGGAACTAGGCAAAATGGTGCCGTAACTTCGGGAGAAGGCACGCTGATATGTAGGTGAAGCGACTTGCTCGTGGAGCTGAAATCAGTCGAAGATACCAGCTGGCTGCAACTGTTTATTAAAAACACAGCACTGTGCAAACACGAAAGTGGACGTATACGGTGTGACGCCTGCCCGGTGCCGGAAGGTTAATTGATGGGGTTAGCGGTAACGCGAAGCTCTTGATCGAAGCCCCGGTAAACGGCGGCCGTAACTATAACGGTCCTAAGGTAGCGAAATTCCTTGTCGGGTAAGTTCCGACCTGCACGAATGGCGTAATGATGGCCAGGCTGTCTCCACCCGAGACTCAGTGAAATTGAACTCGCTGTGAAGATGCAGTGTACCCGCGGCAAGACGGAAAGACCCCGTGAACCTTTACTATAGCTTGACACTGAACATTGAGCCTTGATGTGTAGGATAGGTGGGAGGCTTTGAAGTGTGGACGCCAGTCTGCATGGAGCCGACCTTGAAATACCACCCTTTAATGTTTGATGTTCTAACGTTGGCCCGTAATCCGGGTTGCGGACAGTGTCTGGTGGGTAGTTTGACTGGGGCGGTCTCCTCCTAAAGAGTAACGGAGGAGCACGAAGGTTGGCTAATCCTGGTCGGACATCAGGAGGTTAGTGCAATGGCATAAGCCAGCTTGACTGCGAGCGTGACGGCGCGAGCAGGTGCGAAAGCAGGTCATAGTGATCCGGTGGTTCTGAATGGAAGGGCCATCGCTCAACGGATAAAAGGTACTCCGGGGATAACAGGCTGATACCGCCCAAGAGTTCATATCGACGGCGGTGTTTGGCACCTCGATGTCGGCTCATCACATCCTGGGGCTGAAGTAGGTCCCAAGGGTATGGCTGTTCGCCATTTAAAGTGGTACGCGAGCTGGGTTTAGAACGTCGT
Organism: Escherichia coli; assembly: GCF_036503815.1. Taxonomy (GTDB): domain Bacteria; phylum Pseudomonadota; class Gammaproteobacteria; order Enterobacterales; family Enterobacteriaceae; genus Escherichia; species Escherichia coli_F. Next base: position 3,927,744 of record NZ_AP027764.1, on the reverse strand, counting down.
GAGACAGTTCGGTCCCTATCTGCCGTGGGCGCTGGAGAACTGAGGGGGGCTGCTCCTAGTACGAGAGGACCGGAGTGGACGCATCACTGGTGTTCGGGTTGTCATGCCAATGGCACTGCCCGGTAGCTAAATGCGGAAGAGATAAGTGCTGAAAGCATCTAAGCACGAAACTTGCCCCGAGATGAGTTCTCCCTGACCCTTTAAGGGTCCTGAAGGAACGTTGAAGACGACGACGTTGATAGGCCGGGTGTGTAAGCGCAGCGATGCGTTGAGCTAACCGGTACTAATGAACCGTGAGGCTTAACCTTACAACGCCGAAGATGTTTTGGCGGATTGAGAGAAGATTTTCAGCCTGATACAGATTAAATCAGAACGCAGAAGCGGTCTGATGAAACAGAATTTGCCTGGCGGCCTTAGCGCGGTGGTCCCACCTGACCCCATGCCGAACTCAGAAGTGAAACGCCGTAGCGCCGATGGTAGTGTGGGGTCTCCCCATGCGAGAGTAGGGAACTGCCTGGCATCAAATTTAGCAGTAAGCCGGTCATAAAACCGGTGGTTGTAAAAGAATTCGGTGGAGCGGTAGTTCAGTCGGTTAGAATACCTGCCTGTCACGCAGGGGGTCGCGGGTTCGAGTCCCGTCCGTTCCGCCACTTATTAAGAAGCCTCGAGTTAACGCTCGAGGTTTTTTTTCGTCTGTATGTTTATTGTTGCCATAATTGCAAAAATCCTCTGCATTTTATGCCCTTTTTCCGCAACAGTCTAAAGTCCATAATCATCTCAGTTAACGAACATAGCATTAAAAGAGGCATATTATGGCTATCCCTGCATTTGGTTTAGGTACTTTTCGTCTGAAAGACGACGTTGTTATTTCATCTGTGAAAACGGCGCTTGAACTTGGTTATCGCGCAATTGATACCGCACAAATCTATGATAACGAAGCCGCAGTAGGTCAGGCGATTGCAGAAAGTGGCGTGCCACGTAATGAACTCTACATCACCACTAAAATCTGGATTGAAAATCTCAGCAAAGACAAACTGATCCCGAGTCTGAAAGAGAGTCTGCAAAAATTGCGTACCGATTATGTTGATCTGGCGCTAATTCACTGGCCGTCACCAAACGATGAAGTCTCTGTTGAAGAGTTTATGCAGGCGCTGCTGGAAGCCAAAAAACAAGGTCTGACGTGTGAGATCGGTATTTCCAACTTCACGATCCCATTGATGGAAAAAGCGATTGCTGCTGTTGGTGCTGAAAACATCGCTACTAACCAGATTGAACTCTCTCCTTATCTGCAAAACCGTAAAGTGGTTGATTGGGCTAAACAGCACGGCATCCATATTACTTCCTATATGACGCTGGCTTATGGTAAGGCACTGAAAAATGAGGTTATTGCTCGTATCGCAGCTAAACACAATGCGACTCCGGCACAAGTGATTCTGGCGTGGGCTATGGGGGAAGGTTACTCGGTAATTCCTTCTTCTACTAGACGTGAAAACCTGGAGAGTAATCTTAAGGCACAAAATTTACAGCTTGATGCCGAAGATAAAAAAGCGATCGCCGCACTGGATTGCAACGACCGCCTGGTTAGCCCGGTAGGTCTGGCTCCTGAATGGGATTAAGCCTCTCTGACAGCTCCTCCGGGAGCTGTTTTTACATGCTCGCTAAGGAAATCGATAAAAGCCCGGATGCGCGTACTTACCGCACGGTCGCTGTAATAGACTGCACTGAATGGCATTTCCACTGGCAACACTTTATCTGCCATTAACTCCACCAATTCTCCGCGAACGATTTCTTTGTCGATCATGTAGTCGGACAAACACGCAATCCCGTTGCCACTCAGGCAAAGCTGTTTCAGTGTTTCCCCACTATTGGATGACAAACCATACTTCACCTCATGTAATTGTCCATCGCTACAGGCTATCGGCCAGGTATTGAGGGAAGCGGGTTCAGTGAATCCCAGGCAAATATGTTGCTTTAAATCGTCGATCGTTTCTGGCTTCCCGTAGCGGGAAATATAATCGGGGGAGGCGATAATTTTTCGATAACTGTTAAATAACGGCCTGGCACGTAAGCTGGAATCCGTTAACGTACCGGCGCGTATCGCGACATCCACTTTTCTTTCGATCAAATTAATAATCGTTTCGGAGGAGACTAGCGATAAAGTAACTTCCGGATAGCGTTCACGGAAAGGCTTAATTAACGGCATCAGAAAGTGCAGCACCACTGGAGTTGCGGCATCGATGCGTAACAGTCCACGCGGTGTATTACGCGTCTCCATAATTTCTGATTCTGCCGCTGCCATCTCCTGCAAAATTGACTGTACGCGACGAAAATAACGCTCGCCTTCTTCCGTCAGGCTAAGTTGCCGCGTGGTCCGATTAAGCAGGCTAACGCCAAGTTTCATCTCCAGCTTTTTCACCGCCCGGCTTACCGCTGAGTTTGCTTGCCCTAATTGTTCCGCTGCCCGGCTAAAGCTGCCGCTTTCGACGACCGAAACAAAAATGGCGAGTTCTTCCGACGTGGCTTTCATTTTTGCTCCTGTTGCAAAATAGATGAGATATTTTGAATTTATTTGTCATTAAACCATCAGGATGCGTGATATGTCATCCGATTTAATGTTCTCAATAATGAGCAAATTTCTGACCGGTGTAAGCACTTGCTTACATAACAATATACAATTGCTCGTTGAAAGAGTGAGCTAAAATCCCTATAACAGTAGAACCCTCCCGAGTGCGGAAGGGTTGACGTAATAGAGGTTTCAAAGTCAAAAGTGCGAAAAAACACCTATGCCATGCGCTATGTTGCCGGACAACCTGCGGAAAGGATCTTACCGCCGGGGTCTTTTGCGAGCATCGGCCAGGCATTACCACCTGGAGAACCGTTAAGTACCGAAGAGCGTATTCGGATCCTGGTGTGGAACATATACAAACAGCAACGCGCTGAATGGTTGTCGGTATTAAAGAACTACGGCAAAGATGCACATCTGGTGTTATTGCAGGAAGCGCAGACAACGCCAGAGTTAGTACAGTTTGCGACCGCTAACTATCTTGCCGCCGATCAGGTACCCGCTTTCGTGCTGCCACAACATCCTTCCGGTGTAATGACCCTTTCGGCGGCGCATCCAGTGTATTGCTGCCCGTTACGTGAACGAGAACCTATTTTGCGTCTGGCGAAGTCGGCACTGGTGACGGTCTATCCATTACCTGACACCCGCCTGTTGATGGTGGTTAATATACACGCCGTCAACTTCAGTCTGGGCGTGGATGTCTATAGTAAGCAGTTACTTCCTATTGGTGATCAGATAGCTCACCACAGTGGCCCGGTCATTATGGCGGGAGATTTCAATGCCTGGAGCCGTAGAAGGATGAACGCGTTATATCGCTTTGCGCGGGAAATGTCGCTGCGCCAGGTGCGTTTTACCGACGATCAGCGCCGTCGGGCGTTTGGTCGCCCGCTCGATTTTGTTTTCTACCGTGGTCTGAACGTCAGCGAAGCTTCTGTATTGGTTACGCGCGCTTCCGATCACAATCCGCTACTCGTTGAATTCAGTCCCGGCAAGCCTGATAAATAAGGTATGTCAGGTCTGCCACAGGGCAGACCAACGTTTGGCGCTGCCCTTTTATACTCAAACAACAAAAGGACAGCGCAATGACAACACAATCCCACCATGACCACGTAGAAAAGCAGTTTAGCTCTCAAGCCAGCGAATATCTGACCAGTACCGTACATGCATCCGGACGAGATTTACAGCGCCTGGCGGTGCGTCTGGCTGATTATCCTGATGCAAGTGTACTTGATATGGGCTGCGGAGCAGGGCATGCCAGCTTTGTTGCTGCGCAAAACGTGAGCGCGGTGGTGGCGTATGACTTATCTGCCCAAATGCTGGATGTCGTGGCACAAGCTGCCGAAGCCCGGCAACTGAAAAATATCACCACCCGCCAGGGTTATGCCGAAAGTCTGCCATTTGCCGATAACGCATTTGATATTGTTATCAGCCGTTATTCTGCCCATCACTGGCATGATGTTGGTGCAGCACTGCGTGAAGTGAATAGGATATTGAAACCTGGCGGTAGGCTGATTGTGATGGACGTAATGTCTCCGGGCCACCCAGTGCGCGACATCTGGTTACAGACGGTAGAAGCATTACGCGATACCTCTCACGTACGAAACTACGCCAGCGGTGAGTGGTTGACGTTAATCAATGAAGCCAATCTGATAGTTGATAATTTAATTACAGATAAGTTACCGCTGGAATTTTCTTCATGGGTCGAGAGAATGCGTACGCCAGAAGCGTTAGTAGACGCTATTCGCATTTACCAACAGAGCGCATCGACAGAGGTGAAAACGTATTTTGCCTTGCAGAATGATGGCTCTTTCACCAGTGATATCATCATGGTAGAAGCACATAAAGCGGCATAAATAAAAAAGGCACCGGGGGAATCGGTGCCTTTTTATTATCTGGTTTGTCAGGAATCTGGCATGTTGTTGTTTTTCACAAACAACGTCAGCTTATCGCCTGGTTGCAGATTCGCAGTGTCGCTGTTCCAGCGCATCACATCTTTGATGTTCACGCCGTGGCGTTTAGCAATGCTTGAAAGCGAATCGCCTTTGCGCACACGATACGTAATGCTATCGCTGTTGTTTGCCAGTCGCTGTGCGCTACTGCCTGCACCAATCGTCAAACTTTGGCCTGGCTTCAGCTTAGTTCCGCGCAGTTTGTTCCACTGCTGCAAATCTTTGGTGCTTACGCCGAGACGTGAAGCGATACTTGAAAGCGTGTCGCCAGAGCGTACGGTGTAAACACGGCTGTTAAGCGGCATATTGTCGGCAACCAGCGTCGACTGTACAGCAGCAATTTCGCCTGAAGCCAGAGATTCACGCAGTTGATCTGCATGCTTCTTTGGCACCATCACGTACTGCGGGCCACTTGTGCCCAGCGTGGAGCCTTTCACGCCAGCGTTGAATGTCTTCAGCTTGCTGACGGAAATTCCCGCCATATCTGCAACCTTCGCCATTTCAACCGGGCTGCTCAGGTGCACACGCGCCAGAGCACGGCTTTCATCAGTCGTTGGCAGACGTACACCATAACGCTTGCTGTTTTTGAGAATATCACTCAATGCCAGCATTTTAGGCACGTACTGTTTCGTTTCCTGCGGCAACGGTAACGACCAGAAGTCCGTGGATTTCCCACGCGCTTTGTTCGTTTTAATTGCCTTCATGACCCGACCTTCGCCGCTGTTATAAGCCGCTACGGTCAGAAGCCAGTCGCCGTCAAACATCTTGTTCAGACGCTGCATCATGTTCAGCGCGGCAGTCGTTGAAGCAACAACATCGCGACGCGCGTCATAATTGCGGGTCTGTTTCAAACCATAATTGCGCCCCGTGCTCGGAATGATCTGCCAGATGCCTGCGGCATTGGCGCCAGACGTCGCGTGAGGATCAAAAGCGCTCTCCACTATGGGTAGTAGTACCAGTTCCATAGGCATGTTACGTTTTTTAACTTGCCCGGCTATCCAGTACATATACGGCTCTGCCCGTAAAGTTACATCGTGGAGATAGCTCTTATTGCGTAAATATTTCTGTTTCTGTTCGCGAATCCGGTCATTTTCCGGAATTCCCATCTTTAGCTCGTCGCCAATGAAAGCCCACAAGTCACCATCTGGCGCGATAGACGTCCCATCGTCCATCCATCGTGCCTGACTTGTAAACTTTGCTGCTTCCCCTTGACCAGCTGCAGAAAGGCTCTGTGCGTGCTGTTGAACGTTGCCGGTACTCTGGCAACCCACGAGCAGGACAGAGGCGAGTAATATCGCTTTTGCCTTCATGTGTGTGTCAATAGTTGCTTAAAAGACGACCGATCATAACGGCGAACGGAGCCGATGACAAGAAAGTTTTATCAGAACCTATCTTTCTTTGACCTTAACCATGCAAAACGCTCTTCAGGTTGTTGCAATAATGTTTCTTCATTAATTACATTAATTAAATCAATATCTTCCGTTCTTAAAAAAACATTAATTTTCCGCTCATTTTTCAGAATTACGGGTAGTGTTATTTGATTTTTTGCCCGTAACTCCTTAACTTTACGATAATAATCATTTATGGACAAATCGTGCGGAAGAATACTCAAAGCAAACTTCATATTTGATAAGGTATATTCATGAGCACAACATACCAATGTATCGTCAGGTAACGCACTTAACTTTTTAAGTGATTGATACATTTGTGATGGTGTCCCTTCAAACAACCGACCACACCCACCAGAAAACAGCGTGTCGCCGCAAAATAGATAAGGTTTACTGAAGTAACAGATATGTCCTAAAGTGTGACCCGGTGTGGCAATTACACTAAATTCATGCCCCAAAACGAAGGCAGTTTCGCCATCTTTGACTACCTGTGTTGTTCCCTTATCTTGTGTCTCTTGTGGACCATACACCACAATTTGCGGAAACTTTTCCACCAGTTCTTTTACGCCGCCAACGTGATCGTGGTGATGGTGAGTGAGAAATATGGCCTCCGGTTGCCAGTTATTGGCGGTAATGGCGTTTAATACTGGCTCTGCGTCTCCGGGATCGACAATCAGGCAGCGACCTGCTTCATCATTCAAAACCCAGATGTAATTGTCATCAAAGGCGGGAATACTGTTAAGATTCATAGATTACCTCTCAGTGTGAAACGGAAGGTTGTGATGAAACCGGCAAGAGTCCCTCAAACTGTCGTGGCTCCTGATTGCTGGGGCGATTTGCCCTGGGGAGAGCTTTATCGCAAAGCGCTGGAGCGCCAGCTCAACCCGTGGTTCACTAAAATGTATGGTTTTCATCTGCTTAAGATTGGCAATTTAAGCGCAGAAATCAATTGCGAAGCGTGCGCGGTTTCTCATCAAGTGAATGTTTCTGCGCAAGGAATGCCCGTCCAGGTACAGGCGGACCCACTTCATCTTCCTTTTGCCGATAAATCCGTTGATGTTTGTCTATTGGCACATACATTGCCGTGGTGCACCGATCCGCATCGTTTATTACGTGAAGCCGATCGGGTATTGATTGATGATGGTTGGTTGGTCATTAGCGGCTTCAATCCCATCAGTTTAATGGGATTACGCAAACTTGTGCCGGTATTGCGAAAAAACTCGCCCTATAACAGCCGGATGTTTACTCTGATGCGGCAACTGGACTGGCTCTCTTTGTTGAATTTTGAAGTGCTGCACGCCAGCCGTTTCCACGTTCTCCCGTGGAACAAACACGGTGGAAAACTATTGAATGCGCATATTCCTGCGCTTGGTTGCTTACAACTTATCGTTGCCCGGAAACGGACTATTCCTTTAACGCTAAATCCGATGAAACAGAGTAAAAACAAGCCACGAATTCGCCAGGCGGTTGGTGCCACCCGGCAATGTCGTAAACCACAGGCTTAAACTTCGACTTGATAGCCTGTATCTTCCAGTGTGGGATTCATCGCCGCAGCACGAGCCAGTTCATCACAGCGTTCGTTTTCCGGGTGTCCGGCATGGCCTTTAACCCATTCCCATTTGATTTGATGCTGCCCCAATGCAGCATCAAGACGTTGCCAGAGATCGACATTTTTTACTGGTTTTTTGTCTGCTGTTTTCCAGCCACGTTTTTTCCAGTTATGGATCCACTGAGTGATCCCCTGGCGGACATACTGGCTGTCGGTACTCAAAATGACTTCGCAATGTTCTTTTAACGCCTCCAGCGCGACAATAGCGGCCATCAACTCCATACGGTTGTTGGTGGTGCGGGTGTAGCCAGCGCTAAAGGTTTTCTCGCGTCCGCGATAGCGTAAAATAGCGCCGTAACCCCCGGGTCCAGGATTACCCAGACACGAACCATCGGTGAAAATTTCTACCTGTTTAAGCATCTCTGGTAGACTTCCTGTAATTGAATCGAACTGTAAAACGACAAGTCTGACATAAATGACCGCTATGAGCACTGCAATTACACGCCAGATCGTTCTCGATACCGAAACCACCGGTATGAACCAGATTGGTGCGCACTATGAAGGCCACAAGATCATTGAGATTGGTGCCGTTGAAGTGGTGAACCGTCGCCTGACGGGCAATAACTTTCACGTTTATCTCAAACCCGATCGGCTGGTGGATCCAGAAGCCTTTGGCGTACATGGTATTGCCGATGAGTTTTTGCTCGATAAGCCCACATTTGCCGAGGTAGCCGATGAGTTCATGGACTATATTCGCGGCGCTGAGTTGGTGATCCATAACGCAGCGTTCGATATCGGCTTTATGGACTACGAGTTTTCGTTGCTTAAGCGCGATATTCCGAAGACCAATACCTTCTGTAAGGTCACCGATAGCCTTGCGGTGGCGAGGAAAATGTTTCCCGGTAAGCGCAACAGCCTCGATGCGTTATGTGCCCGCTACGAAATAGATAACAGTAAACGAACGCTGCACGGGGCATTACTCGATGCCCAGATCCTTGCGGAAGTTTATCTGGCGATGACTGGTGGTCAAACGTCGATGGCTTTTGCGATGGAAGGAGAGACACAACAGCAACAAGGTGAAACAACAATTCAGCGCATTGTGCGTCAGGCAAGTAAGTTACGCGTTGTTTTTGCGACAGATGAAGAGCTTGCGGCACATGAAGCCCGTCTCGATCTGGTGCAGAAAAAGGGCGGAAGCTGCCTCTGGCGGGCATAAATACCTGTAAAAGGCGCTAAAAATAGCGACTTGGGCGATTTTTGCAGCAAACGATTCAAAAGATGAGAAAAACCGTTGACGAAGGGTGAGGCAATCCGTAATATTCGCCTCGTTCCCAACGGAACAAAACGCGGAGCGGTAGTTCAGTCGGTTAGAATACCTGCCTGTCACGCAGGGGGTCGCGGGTTCGAGTCCCGTCCGTTCCGCCAAATTCACCTCATGAAAATGAGGTTCAGAGAACCGCAAGATTTTTAATTTTGCGGTTTTTTGCATTTAAATCACGCTATTTCTTCGGTCTATGATTTTGTTATGCTGTAAATGTGTTAATCACATATGGTAGACCATATCATTAATATTTAATCATACTATCGAATCATTCAATTTAAATATATTTGCATGTTATGATTTTCATTTTTCTATTGATTTAATGAATTTATATTTGCTGTTATTTTTGTTTGTTCTGATTCAAGTGGAGTATATAATTAAAAATCGTTAGCTAAACATTACCATGATTATGACAGGCGAGGGAGTGTCCGATTATGAATTTAAGAAGGGTTTGTTGTATATGTGTATTATTCTCGCTGCTTGCAGGATGTGCCTCTGAATCTCCTATTGATGAAAAAAAGAAAAAAACTCAAACCGCACAAAGTTCTATTAATAAAAACGATCCCCAGCAACTAACAGACAAAGATTTATATGGTAATGAAACCACACTGGCTGTATCCGAGGAGGATATTCAAGCTGCGCTTGAAGGAGATGAGTTTCGTGTGCCTCTTAATTCTCCCGTTATACTTGTTCAGTCTGGCAGTCGCGCACCGGAAACCATTATGCAGGAGGAGATGAGAAAATATTATACAGTTGCCACATTTTCTGGCATTCCTGACAGGCAAAAACCTGTAACTTGTAATAAAGACAAAAACAAAGATGAAAGTCTGGATGTTGTAGATGCCGAAAATATGAACTGGATGCAGGCATTACGTTTTGTTGCGGCAAAAGGCCATCAGAAAGCGATTATTGTTTTCCAGGATACGTTGCAGACAGGAAAATATGACTCTGGATTGAAATCAATAGTTTGGTCAGATTATAAAAATCAAAAATTGACTGACACGATGTCACTGCGTTATTTGGTTCGATTCACGCTGGTGGATGTGGCTACAGGTGAGTGGGCTACCTGGTCGCCTGTGAATTATGAATCGAAAGTGATTTTTCCGCAGATAGGGAATAAAAATTCTGACAGCCTTGATGTGGCAGAACAGCAGATTTCACAACTTAAGCAGAAAACGTACGCAGCAGTGGTTAAAGATCTGGTGAATCGCTATCAGTAGTAAGGTTTTATACCAGACGTTTTAATGGTACTTAGCAAGAAAGAGCATTTTCTTTTCTATTTATACTCTGGTTCAAGTCTGCTAATTAATTTTACATATATATTTTTTTTAGGAGTAGTAAAAAACTTTACTAAAGTTATTTATTGTTCTCTCAACATATAAGCTGTAGTTCGAGTTTTCGGTTGAACTGTCAAAAATACATCATACACATCTATAAAACAGCAGGTACGGTTAATTAAGAATTTTTATTCGTGATTAACCGTACTTTATCATTTTATTTTATGATGTTAAATTGCCTTTTTAAAATATAACAATAATGCAGATGAAAAACTCCCAGGTAACTTAGAAAATCCGTTCACTCCAAAGGCTGTACGCACTGGTTCCGGCGACGCTGTGCTCCCAGTTGATACTCTCATAGGTAAATGACACAGACTCTTCCGGCTGTCCTGGGCTGTCGTTAATGGTATGGGGAACGGTAAGGCCGATGTTTGAGATCCGGGCGTTAGTCAGTTTCACCTTGTAGTACGGTTCATTAACACCAAAGCGGTTGGTGCGATAGAATACAAAATCACAGGTCAGACATTCATTCTCCGAAATGGCCTTGCCCAGCAGGGGGGAAGATTTGTCCACCGGTTTCGTGATGGTCAGCTCCTGGTGGTTGACATTCTGCGCCCGGCTCAGACCATGGGACAGTGACGTCACCATGATCTGATCCTGATGTGCAATCTGAGCTTTGTTACCGATGGACGGCATTGACGAGCATCCGGATGAAATCAGCCCCTGAAGTTCTCCGTTCAGTGTCAGATAGACGGGATTTGCCATTGTTATTCTCCTTAAACTCAATGGGTCGGAGGGACTGGCACGGTGCTGTTGTCCGTTGCCATATCCTGTCCGGTATTTTTCAGCAACAGCCAGCGGCTTAACAGCCCATCCAGCCGTTGGTTGATCTCTTTTGCTAGCGCTTGTGTGTCCTGATTCTGCGTGCGGGTCTCCTGGTACTGCGTCAGCATGTACTCCAGTGGAGTTTCCTGATTCAGTAACCGTTCGGCCTGCCAGGTCACCGTTTTGATATACGAGAGGGTGAAACCCTGTTTCTCCGTCTCCTTTTTCATCATCAGATCCGCAAAATCCCGCAAATTCTGCCGCGCCTGTTGCCAGCCCTTCATCTGCGGACTGGCTTGCGCCCGGTTTCTCAGCGTGGTGCTCCACATCCGGCTGGCTTCCTGCTGTTGCAGGCTTTCCGGCCAGAGGGTGTCTGCGGTGCGCATCATCTGCATTCCGGTTTCCAGCGGCTGTAGCGGTGGGGTATTCAGAAGCTGTTGCAGGTTCTGTTCATATTCTTTCAGTACCGGTGATGCCAGCCAGACGGTGGCTGCTCCCTGTGTGGTATCCCTGACCTTTGTAAGCTGCCGCTGCATCGGGTACGTCTGCCACCACCAGAGTGCAGCAGCGATAACGGCAGTACAGGCGGCACCGGCAACAAAACCTTTTACCGTGTCGCCCTGTTTTGCTTTGTCGGCGTTATCTGCCACTCCGCGCACCTCCACCCGCATTTCCGGCAGGTCGGGTATCCGCGCGTTCAACCAGCAGTTTCAGCGAGCGCAGCAGGGATTCCAGTTCCTGAAACTCCGGGGCATGAATAATGGCATCCATCTGCCTGCTGGTTCGGGCATCAATATCAGCAATCATGGCGTCAACGGCCAGGATATTGATAGGTTCAGCGCTACTGTCGCCCTGTAACATGGCGGCAATAAAGGCGCTCACGCCCTGGCGGGTAATATCGTAGCTTTCTGATTTAGGCTGGACGCGGGTTTGCGCCATGATTTCATCAAGCAGAGATGGGGGCGCGGCGGTTTGCGACGCGCTGACGGGAGCAATATCTTCCTTTACTGACATACTGAAAATCCTTCTGTGAAAATTATTTCTGAACGGCGATACCCAGTTCTTGGATCAGCTGCTCGCGGCTGTCTTCGTTTTCCAGTAGCGCCTGAAGTTGTGCGCGGAAGGCCGGAATATTGCCTAGTGGAGACTTAAGTGCGACCAGAGCTTCACGCAATTCGAGCAGATGTTTTATTTCTGGTACCTGGCTGGCAATATGGTCCGGAGAAAGGTCATCCATAGATTTGACTTTCAGGTTGACGTACATTTGCTCATTGGGTGCGTCACTGAGTTCAGCCGGAACAACAAACTCCCGTTCAATGTCAGCTTCTGAAATGACTGCGTTGAGGTTATAGCGGTTGATAGCAATGGCAGTTCGCTCATCCAACGGCGTGTTATCTGGTTTCCCTTTCAGATTGCCGGTGATCAATAAATTCAGCGGCAATTCGATATCAGCAGCCACCCCATCAACTTTTGGTGTATACCGAACGCTGATTCTTTCTTTCGGCGCGACACTGCCGCCATTGTTGTTCATTTTGCTCATAAAAATGTTCCCGTTCAGGCCATGAGCACAGCATTTTCGTACTGCATAAAAATACCGACAATACCGTTTCAGTGGCAGTTAGATAATGTAATTTTCCTTCTGTTGTGATCAGCATTCTACTCATGAAATAAAATATTAAAAGAACTTTTTATATTTCCGAAAGAGATGTACTCTTCCTTATTAATACATTATAGTGAAATAGATTTTGGTATTTATAGACTTGATGAATATAATTTTATGGCCAATAAAATGCTATAATGTGTTGATTTATATGTATTTATTAAATTGATTAATAAGTTTTATGTATGGTTTTATCAATTAATTAATTGCTGGTAATACATTATAAGGAATTCCTTTAAGGAATGTCTTAATTGCGTGCCGGAACGATGGCGGAGTAAGTGTCGTAATAATTTGTTTTTGACGCAGCTGTGGATTTTTATGGGGGGAAGGATACGTTATGGATAATTCTGCTGTTGAAGTTGATATATTTTTAGCTTATGTGACCGTGTTCTGAAATTGACTAAAAATATATTTAAACACAATAAAAGAGTTTTTCAGTAGGTGCTAATTACGTGTGCCTGTAACTCGAATAAAGAAAAGGGTGTGGTTCCTGATGTGAGCCGCATCACACTCTAACCCGTCGGGGATTAACGACGGGTTGTTCGTAAAACAGCAGTTGATAATTTCACAAGGAGTTCATAAATGCCAACCCCATGTTACATTTCAATTACAGGTCAGACCCAGGGGAACATCACTGCCGGTGCTTTCACCGCAGATTCTGTCGGCAATATCTACGTGCAGGGACACGAAGATGAAATGCTGGTGCAGGAGTTTCTGCATAACGTTACTGTTCCAACCGATCCACAGTCTGGTCAACCTTCCGGGCAGCGCGCGCACAAACCGTTCATTTTCACCGTGGCGCTGAACAAAGCCGTTCCGCTGCTGTACAACGCGCTGGCCTCCGGTGAAATGCTGCCGAAAGTGGAACTGCACTGGTGGCGTACTTCTGTTGAAGGCAAGCAGGAGCACTACTTCACCACACGTCTTACTGATGCGACGATTGTGGACATAAACCTGCACATGCCGCACTGCCAGGACCCTGCACAGCGTGAGTTTACGCAATTGCTCGCAGTATCACTGGCATACCGTAAGGTTGAGTGGGAGCACATCAAATCCGGTACTTCTGGTGCCGATGACTGGCGTGCACCGCTGGAAGCATAAATCTGAGTCAACAACATCCTGCCTTCGTGCAGGATGTTGTTTTTGTACGTGTAAAAAATGAGTGTCAGTAAGGAGTTACGCTTTCATGAGGGAGATGGCGGATGCCGGAAACCCGGGCGGTAGCGTACCTGAAAATGTAAAGATGAGTGTAACGCTGCACTGGCACCCTTTGCTGCATGGTGGGAATCATTTGGTCCGTGAATAAATCAGGGAGGTCATTATGTCCTTAAAAGGCCTGCGCTTTACGCTGGAGGTTGACGGCCAGGAGCCGGACACCTTTGCAGTGGTGAGCTTCCGGTTAGTCCAGAGCCAGTCTTATCCGTTTGTGATGAGTGTGGATGTCGCCAGCGACTCTTTTATGCAGACGGCGGAGATGCTGCTGGAGAAGAAGGCGACACTGACCATCTGGCAGGGCGTCATCCCGCTGCGTTATGTCACCGGCGTGGTGGCGGGTTTTGGCATGCAGGAGAATAACGGCTGGCAGATGCGTTATCACCTGCGTATTGAGCCGCCGTTATGGCGGTGCGGGCTGCGGCGGAACTTCCGTATCTTCCAGCAGCAGGATATCCGGACGATATCGGCCACGTTACTGAACGAGAACGGCGTCACGGAGTGGACGCCGCTGTTTTATGAGGACCATCCGGCGCGGGAATTCTGTGTCCAGTACGGGGAAAGCGACCTGACGTTTCTGTCCCGGTTGTGGGCGGAGGAGGGAATTTTCTTCTTTGAGCGGTTTGCGGCGGACAGTCCGGAGCAGAAGCTGACGCTGTGCGACGATGTGGCGGGGCTGTCACAGGCGGGGGCGTTTCCGTTTAACCCGGACACATCGGCAGGAGCGGAGACGGAGTGTGTCAGTATGTTCCGTTATGAGGCGCATGTCCGCCCGTCGTCGGTGCAGAGCCAGGATTACACGTTTAAGGTGCCGGACTGGCCGGGTATGTATGAGCAGCAGGGTGAGAGCCTGAACGGACAGCTGGCGCAGTATGAGATATTTGATTATCCGGGAAGGTTCAAGGACGAGCAGCACGGCAAGGATTTCACGCTGTACCAGATGGACAGCCTGCGCAGTGATGCGGAAAAGGCCACAGGGCAGAGTAATTCACCGAAGCTGTGGCCGGGAACGCGGTTTACGCTGACGGGGCATCCGCAGAAGATGCTGAACCGTGAATGGCAGGTGGTACAGAGCATACTGTCAGGAAGCCAGCCGCAGGCGCTGCACGGCAGCCAGGGGAGAGGAACCACGCTGGGCAATCAGTTAGAGGTGATACCGGCAGACCGGACGTGGCGTCCACGGCTGCAAAGCAAACCGAAGGTGGACGGGCCACAGAGCGCCATTGTCACCGGGCCTGCGGGCGAGGAAATCTTCTGTGATGAACATGGCCGGGTACGGGTGAAGTTCCACTGGGACCGTTATCACGGGATGACGGAGGAGAGTTCATGCTGGGTGCGGGTATCGCAGGCGTGGGCGGGGCCGGGGTTCGGTAACCTGGCGATACCGCGGGTGGGCCAGGAGGTGATTGTTGATTTTCTGAACGGAGACCCGGACCAGCCGATAATCATGGGGCGGACGTACCATGAGGACAACCGTTCGCCGGGGAGTCTGCCGGGAACGAAGACGCAGATGACCATCCGGTCAAAAACCTATAAAGGAAGCGGATTTAACGAGCTGCGGTTTGAAGACGCCACCAGTAATGAGCAGGTGTATATCCATGCCCAGAAGAACATGGATACGGAGGTGCTCAACGACCGGACAACGGATGTGAAACATGACCATACGGAAACCATCGGTAACGACCAGAAGATAACGGTGGTGAAGGGTCAGACGGTTCAGGTCGGTACAAAAAAAGAGGGGGGCCACGACCAGAGTATCACGGTGGCGAACGACCGGCGTATCACGGTACGTAATGACCAGACGCTGAAGGTGACGAATGACCGGACGGTGAGCGTGAGTCACGATGACGGTCTGTACGTCAGAAACGACCGTAAAGTGACGGTGGAAGGGAAGCAGGAGCATAAGACGACGGGGAACCATGTCAGTCTGGTGGAGGGGAAACACAGCCTGGTGGTGAAGGGGGACCTGGCGAGGAAGATTAGCGGTGCGCTGGGAATGAAGGTCCGGGATGAAATTGTACTGGAGAGTGGCGGTAAAATCACCATGAAAGTGGGTGGTTCGTTTGTGGTCATCCATTCAGGGGGCGTGGACATCGTCGGGCCGAAAATCAATCTCAATAGCGGCGGTAGTCCGGGAGCGCCGGTGCCGGCGCTGCAACCGGCGGTTCTGAAAGCGCTGGCAGATGATAAAAGTTTAGCGGCTGAGAAAAATGATAGTAATGCATCGTCCGATCAGAATGATAACAACGATGAGGGTGAGGAAGCGCCAGAAAAATCGGTGTGTAAGGAGTGCCTGAAAAGGGCGCAAGAAGCCGCCGCCGCTTTTGCGCCTCGTGGATAAGGGAGAATGACAATGATAACAGTATCGCCACACGCTAGCGATCAAGACAAATATATTATCTGGCTGAAGCAGGCTGAATCATTCTGTTCTGCCGCTGGTATGGATTACATAGATGTGCTTGTTGACCAGGCTGGAACCGACCAACCTTTGCAAAATGAGATGCTTCATTTGTCGCCAGCTATTCACTGGTATGCCCTCTTTGAAGGAACGCCTGAAGCAGAGACGATGGAGTATTCCCCTGTAGTGTTACGCCTGTACTTTGCGCTCAGTAGCCATCGCAAATGTCTGGCACAACTGATGGCGTCATTTGCTGATACGCCTCGTCTTACTTTGTTGATATCCCCTCTTACATTCGACCTGCTGGGTCGGCATCTTCAGGTATTGTCACAGGTTCAGTGGGAAGAACAGACCGGATTGCTGCGTTACTATGATAATCGGGTGTTCCCTTTACTGTTCACACATGTTTTGAACAACGAGCAGCAGGCGACATTTACTGATATTGCGTTGTTCTGGAGCTGGTTAGACCGTGATGGAGAGATTAACTGGAAATCAGGAAGTTTTTCACCAGAACGCAGGCTTACTGACAACCCGGAGATGAATCGGGTGGATGATGTACAGGTGGGATTGATGGGATGTATCTGCGACGCTGAAGCCCTGATGAAGGAGAAAGCAGTCATTGAAATCAGTCAGGAAAGCTATTTTTCGCACTGTCTTGATATTGCTATCAGGGCCAATGACGCGGGATATTTCGGGGCTTTGCGGGACTTCGAGGGATAATATTGTGGTGATGTACAGGGGTATACATAAAATCATTCAAGTTGCATCAAGGCGGCAAGCAAGCGAATCCCCAGGAACGTACATAAGTACGTGACTGGGGGAATGAACGTAGCCAACGCAGAGGCAGCTTGAAGGATGATGTGTATATTTATCTTTTTAAAAGTCCGTAGCTGTTAATATCAAGAGATAATCGTAAAATAAGCGGAAAATCAAGCCCGACATGTAATGGTAGTATCCATCATGTTGCATTTGTGTTCGATCGTAATGTCAGTTCACTTGGCTGCAATATATTTTGCGTAATATCATCAATGCTCTGTCGATATTCCAATGTGTGACAATCAAAAGATATGCATTTTATTTGCTTCTTTGTCAAAACTTTGTTGTCGTAGAAATAACACCCATCAATTAAAATCTCTCAAAGTAAAAGAACCAGCAACATGTCCAGCAAAATAAGGAAAAGTATCAGTATGAGAGCGATTTTCAAATGTTATTCTCTAATGATTTTATTTGCAGTATCAGGCTGTTCAATGGCGAGAAATAGCGGTGATTACACTGCTGGAGATATTAACGGGATAAACCATACGAATAAGGCTATAAATTATTTACACATCAATGGTTACGGTGGTCCAAATATTGCTCCATTCGGGGACGGTGGAGGATATTGTTGTGTTATGTTGCCAGATAAGTGGCATTCTGGATTAAAAGCCCGGGTTGAGTGGGAGGTTGATCCAAATACAGCTCCTCTGCCTCCAGGTTATGTGGACAGGGAGAAATTTGAAGAATGGAAGAAAGTTGCGCTAAACAGTTTTAGAAAATATTCAACAATTGTTGATATCCCGGAATACGGCGCTGAACGTTGTGGCATGACCGTTCATTTTCTGCCATGCGATCAGATAAAAGTGACAACCGTCTGCGAGGGTTATGGCACACCGAATTATCCCATCAAAGAACCCCGCGAGATGAAGGAACCAGCAATATGTCCATCAAAATAAGGAAAAGTATAAGTATGAGAGCGATTTTCAAATGTTATTCTCTAATGATTTTATTTGTGCTATCAGGCTGTTCAATGGCGAAAAATAGCGGTGATTACACTGCTGGAGATATTAAAGGTATGAACCATACCGATGTTGCTATTAATTATTTCAGTATCAATGGCTATGGCGGGCCAAATATAGTTCCGTTCGGGGAGCGGGGGGGGTATTGTTGCATTATGCTGCCAGATAAGTGGCGTGTGGGATTAATGGCCCGGATTGAGTGGGAAGTAGACCCGAACCCCCTTGAACCTATTGCAATGAAAAAAGAAGGTTTTGGCTATGAAGAAGATGCTTATGCTAAACATGCTGCAAATTATCAAAAATATAAAGTAATTGTTGACATCCCGGAATACGGTGCTGAACGTTGTGGCATGACCGTTCATTTTCTGCCATGCAATCAGATAAAAGTGACAACCGTCTGCCAAGGGTATGGTACACCGAATTATCCCATCAAAGAACCCCGTGAGATGAAGGAACCAGCAACATGTCCAGCAAAATAAGAAATGGAATGAATATAACAAAAGTAGTTAAAGGCTGTCTGGTATTAATTTTGATGGTGATTTCGGGTTGTTCAGCAGCTAATTACGACGATTATACTGCAGGTGATCTCCGGGCAATAAATCATATTAAAGGTATCAGTATTAATTGGTTCACCGTAAATGGTTATCGGGTCCATGGTTTGGGCGGTGGATATTGCTGCATAATGTTACCAGAGAAGTGGCATTCTGGATTAAAAGCCCGGATCGAGTGGGAAGTAGACCCGAACCCCCTTGAACCTATTGCAATGAAAAAAGAAGGTTTTGGCTATGAAGAAGATGCTTATGCTAAACATGCTGCAAATTATCAAAAATATAAAGTAATTGTTGATATCCCGGAATATGGCGCTGAACGTTGTGGCCTGACCGTTCATTTTCTGCCGTGTAATCAGATTAAAGTGACAACCGTCTGCGAGGGCTATGGCACACCGAATTATCCTATCAAAGAACCCCGCGAGATGAAGGAACCTGCAACATGTCCAGCAAAATAAGTGGTCTGGCTTTTCCGTGTTATGCCCCCCCGGTGTTCCCTGAAGATGGGCGATTAATATTATCTGAAGCGCAGGTAAACGCGAACTACCTAAAACAAATCAATAAAACAGAAGAGCACAAAACCAACTGTAGTAAACAGGCTGGATTTAGAATTGGCTTTACGTGTAATCAAAGTCTGCATATTAGTCTGTTTTTTGATGGTACAAATAATAATGAATATAATGACACTCCTGGACACCCAACCAATATTGCCAAACTGTTTCATACGACCTATCAGAACGCAGAAGAACAGGGATATTTTAACTACTATATACCGGGTGTAGGCACACCATTTCCCAAGATAGGTGAAATGGATTACAGCAACAGCGGGCTGGAGTTCGCTACTGGTGGTGAAGATCGAATTAATTGGGCATTATTACGCCTCGTGGATGCCCTGAGCTATTCCATTGACCCTTCCCATAAGCGACTGGATGATAATGTGGCAAAAGAGCACATTCCTCTTATGCGCGCTCCCTGGCCTATGACTGGTGAAGTGAATCGTCGCAATGTGATTAACCCCTACCTGGAAAAATTACAGGGACTGTTAGAGCAAGCCAGTCCGCGCCTGCTAAACGTAAAGCTGTTTATCTACGGATTTTCCCGTGGCGCAGCGGAAGCACGAACTTTTGTTAACTGGTTGACTCAGTTAGCTTGCCCGCAGAGGCAACAGGTGATGCTGGCCGGGTTACCTGTCAGTATTGAGTTTTTGGGGCTGCTGGATACCGTAGCTTCTGTGGGGGCGGCGCATGTTTTACCGGGCGCAGCCGGTCATATGGGATGGGCCGATAGTACTCAGCAACTCCCTGATGAGACGCAGTTTCCCGGCCTGATTAAATGCTGCCGCCACTTCGTCGCTGCGCATGAACAGCGGTTGTGCTTTCCGCTGGATTCAATCCGTCGTCCTGAAGGCAATTATCCTTTATATGCAGAGGAAGTTATCTATCCGGGGATGCACTCTGATGTCGGTGGTGGCTATCCCGTTCGCGATCAGGGGAAGTCCTGTGGTGACTCAGGCGAAATTCTTTCTCAGATAGCCCTGCATGATATGTATCTTGCTGCATTTGATTCAGGAGCACCACTTTCTGTTTATTCTAAATTTGTTACTCCATTAATAAAAGGTGTGTCGCCTCTGCGAATTATGAGTCCTTCTAGCGTAAAGGAATTTACGATTGCTAATTCATTAACAAAACGCTTCAACATCTGGCGACAAACGCTGCTGAACACCACCTTGCAGGGTACAGAAGAAATGATTGATACGAGGGAAGGTTATCACCCCTATCAACTTGCCCAGGTTCTTGAAAGCGCAATTAGCGATCAGATCGGCTGGATCACCGCCTGGCGTATTGGTCGCTATGCGAACAACAGCCTTCTTGTGCAACCTTTTTATATTAAGGCGCCACAGCTGGATAAAGATGGACTTGATAAAGAGGCCCAAGCGCGCGAAGAACAAATGGAAAATATCGAAAAAGAGCGGGCGAACAAGCAGAAAGGCAATGGCACACTTGATGAAAGTAATCAGGGCATACCTATCCTTGACCCGACAAACGCTCAGTACCAGTTGCGAGAGGCAGCCCGAGAATTTCAGAGCGATTATAAAGGATGGACGCGCGATATTAACGGCAGCGTCACGGAGAGAGCCATTCAGATTCTTGTGGATGTCATTCCTAAATATCCGGTGTATCTGATTAATGGCGATGATGAAGCAAAAGAATATCAGCAAATTAAGGCTATGGGAGACGGACTCTATCCACAATTTTTTATTGATTCACTGGGAACGGGAACGCGTACTAAGCCCTGTGCTGAATTACTGGCTCTCTATGATGACCAGGTTCACGACTCCCGCGCCTGGTTTATGCAAAGTTCGCTGGGTGGACGCGAACCCTGGGGCGGTTATTTTCGCTACCGCATGATTTACTTCGGTGATGAGGCTAATAAAGAGCTGAAGCTAATCTCTGCAGATGGCAAAGTTGTTGGCGATCAGCCCACATCCAACCGGGTCATTTATTGGATGGAATCGAAAACGGTGAGCCGAGGTTAAGTTTATAAGATTGATGGGTTGGAGACCGGGCAAATGTAGACATGTAGTGCCTAATCACCCCAGTTCAAACCCATCCGCATCCCGCCATGCCGGAAACTTCACACTGTACTCCCAGGGAAAAATCACGTAATGCTGCTTTTTTTGTACTAAATAATTCGCATTTTATGTTCAATAATTGAGGTGTTCCTTATTACCTAAAGCTGTTTTTCATTGCTTATACATGATCAAATACTCATTGCATAATTAAGGGGGACAAAATGGAACTTAAAAAATTGATGGAACATATTTCTATTATCCCCGATTACAGGCAAGCCTGGAAAGTGGAACATAAATTGCCAGATATTCTATCTGTTAACTATTTGCGCCGTTATTTCTGGTGCATAAGGCTGGGAGGATATAGAGGATTTGGGGAAACACATCCCGATTTTTTGAAGTGATATGGTGATTTTGAAAATGGTATTCCTGTTCACGATATCATTGCCAGAGTTGTATCCTGTATCAGTCCTGCAAAATTTCATGAGTGCTTTATTAACTGGATGCGTGACTGCCATTCCTCAGATGATAAAGATGTCATTGCAATTGATGGAAAAACGCTTCGGCACTCTTATGACAAGAGTCGCCGCAAGGGAGCGATTTATGTCATTAAAATCCGTCTTCATATTATTTGCGATGTTCCTGATGAACTTATTGATTTCACGTTTGAATGGAAAGGGCTGAAGAAATTATGCATGGCAGTCTCCTTTTGTTCAATAATAACAGAACAAAAGAAAGAGCCAGAAATGACGGGCAAATATTATAGCATTTCTGCTGATTTAACCGCAGAGAAGTTCGCCACAGCGAACCGAAATCACTGGCAAGTGGAGAATAAATTGCACTGGCATCTGGAAGTGGTAATGAATAAAGACGACTTCAAAATAAGAAGAGGAAATGCAACAGAATTATTTTCAGGGATACGGAAGATCGCTATTAATATTTTAACGAAAGATAAGATACTCAAGGCAGGGGCAAGATGTAAGATGTGAAAGCAGCTACGGACAGAGACTACCTCGCGTCAGTCCTTGCGGAGACGGGTTTTCGTAATCTTGCTCTGCAAGGGATGATAAAAAGTGCAACTTTATTCCACGCAGCTATTTAGACAGCGTACAGTAAACAAACGAAAGTTGTTATTTCAATGGTCAGGGCAAGAGCATGAAGTGTTTACTACACACTATGCTCTTGTCCTGGAGTCAGGTCTTGTTTGGAGGGATAAATGGTAGATATTGTCGAGGCCGATAAAACGGATATTTATTTCATTCAGGAGAGTGTTTATGGCAAAATCGGGTTGCCAGCTTTTGGTAATACAATAGGACCATCCGCACAGCAAGTTGTTAAAAAGGTATTCGCTGTCGTTAAAGAACGAGATAAGACACATGCAAAACAGAGATTATTGTTGGAATATAATGGTAACAAACTCTGGATGAATGCTATTGATGGCAGTGAAGCTATCCTACCAATAGAATTTTCTAAGCGATACGAACTTTCATTATTCAATACTACTAATTTTGGAGAAGATCCTTTTCCTGATGTTAATTTATATAATAATATGAAATCAAGTTTTTTTGTAAGGTTTGGTGGAACATCCCATCCCGAGGCTTGGGCTATTTATAATGCAAGTACGAAAGAGGTTAAATATATAGAAACTGCAAGAGAAATTGATAAAATATTCAGTGATTTTAACTTGAGTGGTACATTGCCAATTCACATTGGTCAATGATTTTTTAAACTGTGTGATTAAATAATTGAACATTAATGATGATTTATAGCATCATTATTCTATAACATGAATAAACGGATTGAATTTGTTATGTTAAAAATGAGTTTATACGTAATAATATTGTTATTTTCCTCTCAGATTAGTGCAGCCATTACTAGCAAGGAAAGTGAGGTTGTTTCACCATTATTAATGGATGTTAATTCTTCACTAACAATGGAAAATATTTCTGAATTATCCACATCATCGGAACCATCGCAACAGGGGGTATTTCCTGTAATATGTACTCGACTTCATCCTGGTTCCGTAATGAAACGCCAGTTATTAACCGGCTGGGGGCCTGTTTTTATAATTGGTGATGATCCTTTTTCTCTGCGCTGGATGAGTGAACATCTGGAGATCCTTAAATCGCTAAATGCCCTTGGTTTGGTTGTTAATGTTGAATCAGTAGAACGAATGGAGGTATTACAGCAGCGAGCTGATGGGTTATTGTTATTGCCAGTTATCTGCGATAATTTCGTGCAAACTCTGCAATTAAATGCTTATCCGGTATTAATCACAGAGATGGAAATATCACAATGATTAATAACATAATTACTGCAAATAATATCGTAATTTTGAAAATGGTAATCCTGTTCACGGCACCATAATTAGAGTTATGTCTTGTATCCGTTCAGTATAATTTCACGAATGCTTTATTAACTGGATGCGAGATTGCCATTCATCAAATGATAAAGACGTCATCGCAATTGATGGAAAAGCGCTTCCACACTCCTATGATAAAAGTGGTCGCAGGAGAGCGGGCTTTCGTAGTCTTACCCCGACTCTCCCCGGCCCTAAACACAACCCCCACTCACCACAACCTAAACTCATCCGCATCCCGCCATGCCGGAAACTTTTCTCTATATTCCCTTAACACCGCCATCGACAGCTCCGCATCAATGCGCGTTGCCTGATGCGCGTCGGCAGTAGCGATAATCTCGCCCTGTGGATTAATCACCCGACTGTCACCGCGATAATGGCAGCCGTTGCCATCGCTGCCGACGCGATTACATCCCGCTACATACGCCTGATTCTCAATCGCGCGGGCTGTCAGCAATGCCTGCCAGTGCAGAGAGCGCGGAGCAGGCCAGTTGGCAACGTACAGGGCGAGGTCATAATCGTTGAGATTGCGCGACCACACCGGAAAACGTAAGTCGTAGCACACCAGCGGCAAAATACGCCAGCCGCGCCATTCCACAATCACTCGCGCATTGCCCGCTTTATAATGCAGATGCTCATCTGCCATTCGGAACAGATGACGCTTATCATAAAAATGTACCGTGCTGGTCGGCTCAACCAGCAAAAAGCGGTTAACCGAACCAGACTCCGTTTGTAATGCAACACTGCCGGCAATCAGCGCATTGCACTGCTGCGCTTTGGCTGTCATCCAGTTCACTACGTCATCTTGTGCTAGCGACGAAGCTGCCGCTTCCATGGCAAAGCCGCTGGTAAACATCTCCGGTAGAACGATCACATCGCGTCCGGTAATACCTTCCAGTTGACGATCAAAATGACGCAGGTTGGCAGGACCATCCATCCACACCAGTGGTTGCTGTAAAAGCGTAATCTTCAAACCAGGCACGGTGTACAACTCCTTTATGCGAAGGGTTTTATAACTCTAACACCTTATCAGGCAGTTGCCTTAGCGCAGAATAAATTGATAACAAATGCTGATATTGGAAATATCTGATTTGCAAATTATCGTGTTATCGCCAGGCTTTAGGAGGTTAATAACATGGGCAGGATAAGCTCGGGAGGAATGATGTTTAAGGCAATAACGACAGTCGCCGCACTGGTCATCGCCACCAGTGCAATGGCGCAGGATGATTTAACCATTAGCAGCCTGGCAAAGGGCGAAACCACCAAAGCTGCATTTAATCAGATGGTACAAGGGCATAAGCTGCCAGCCTGGGTGATGAAAGGCGGGACTTATACCCCCGCACAAACCGTGACATTGGGAGATGAGACGTATCAGGTGATGAGCGCGTGCAAACCGCATGACTGTGGCTCGCAACGTATCGCTGTGATGTGGTCCGAGAAATCTAATCAGATGACGGGGCTGTTCTCGACCATTGATGAGAAAACGTCGCAAGAGAAACTCACCTGGTTGAATGTGAACGATGCGCTTTCTATTGATGGTAAAACGGTGCTGTTCGCGGCGTTGACCGGCAGCCTGGAAAACCATCCGGATGGCTTTAATTTTAAATAATTAGCGGATAAAGAAACGGAGCCTTTCGGCTCCGTTATTCAATTACGCGGCTTCAACTTTTCGCACTTTCTCCGGCAACTTTACCGGCTTCGTCGCAAGCTCTTCCGGATCAAAGTCATCAACATTAATACTGCGCAGACGGCTTTCTTCAGCTTTCACCAGAATAGCGGCTTCATCTTTATCAATCAGCCCCTTCGCCAGCGCGTTATGCGCCAGTTCATCCAGACGGGTAAACGGCAGGTTTTTACCCAGCTCTTTACAGATCCGCTGATGAATTGGGTCGGCGGCAATCACATCCACCAGCGCCTCTTCCAGTAAACCAACCGGGTTATGCTCGCTCGGGGTCAGGTACTGACCGCGACCAATACGTGAACGGGTGGCGTTCGGCACTTGTAAAATCTTCGCCACCTTATGATCCAGCTTGTCAGACGGTGCCAGATAATGGCGTCCGGTCGGGAAGATCACCACATTCAGCAGCCCGGCAACCACGCGGTTCGGGAAGTTTTGCAGTAAATCATCCATCGCCTGTTCAGCCTGATACAGCGCATCCTGTACGCCCCAGTGCACCAGCGGCAGATCGGCTTCATTACGGCCTTCGTCGTCATAACGCTTCAGAACGGCAGAGGCGAGGTAAAGCTGGCTTAAAATATCCCCCAGACGTGCCGAGATACGCTCACGACGTTTCAGGCTGCCGCCCAGCACAGCCATCGAGACATCAGAAAGCAGGGCGAGGTTGGCACTCAGGCGGTTCAGGTGCTGATAATAACGTTTAGTGGCATCGCCGGTTGGTGTGCTGCTGGTTAAACCGCGCGTCAGGCCCAGCCAGAAGCTGCGAACTTTGTTACTGCCGACGTGGCCGATATGTTTGAACAGCAGTTTATCGAACGCGTTAACGTCATTGTTCTTCGCCGCTTCCATCTCTTCCAGCACGTACGGATGGCAACGAATCGCTCCCTGACCGAAGATCATCATGCTGCGGGTCAGAATGTTGGCCCCTTCAACGGTGATGGCAATCGGTGCGCCCTGGTAAGCTCTTGCCAGGAAGTTGCTCTGACCGAGCATAATGCCTTTACCCCCGGTGATATCCATCGCATCAATAATCGACTGCTGCCCACGGTGGGTACAATGATACTTAACGATAGCCGACAGCACGGCAGGTTTTTCACCGAGCATAATGCCGTAGGTAATCAGCGATGCCGCAGCATCCATCACGTAGGCATTACCGGCAATACGCGCCAGCGGCTCTTCAATCCCTTCCATCTTACCGATAGAGATTTTGAACTGACGGCGAATGTGCGCATACGCGCCCGTTGCCAGTGCTACCGATTTCACGCCGCCGGTTGAGTTGGAAGGTAGGGTGATGCCGCGGCCCACGGAGAGACACTCCACCAGCATCCGCCAGCCTTGCCCGGCCATTTTTGGTCCACCGATAATGTAGTCGATCGGTACGAAGACATCTTTGCCGCGCGTCGGTCCGTTCTGGAACGGTACGTTCAGCGGGAAGTGGCGACGACCAATTTCCACGCCTGGCGTGGTGGTCGGGATAAGTGCACAGGTAATGCCTAAATCTTCTGCGCCACCCAGCAGTTTTTCCGGGTCGGAAAGTTTAAACGCCAGCCCAAGCACGGTCGCAATTGGAGCGAGCGTAATGTAGCGTTTGTTCCAGGTCAGTCGCATCCCCAGCACCTGCTGGCCCTGCCACTCGCCCATGCAGACAATCCCGGTATCCGGAATCGCGCCCGCATCGGAACCCGCTTCCGGGCTGGTCAGTGCAAAGCAAGGGATCTCCTGACCACGCGCCAGACGCGGCAGATAGTGATTTTTCTGCTCGTCAGTGCCGTAATGTTGCAGCAGCTCGCCCGGGCCTAATGAGTTCGGCACGCCGACGGTAATCGCCAGGATCCCGCTCACGCCGGAGAGTTTTTGCAGCACACGAGATTGGGCATAAGCCGAGAACTCCAGCCCGCCGTACTCTTTTTTGATGATCATCGCGAAGAAGCGATGCTCTTTAAGGTACGCCCACAACTCCGGCGGCAGATCCGCCAGCTCATGAGTAATCTGGAAATCATTCGCCATCCGGCAGGCTTCTTCTACCGGGCCGTCGAGAAACGCTTGCTCTTCAGCCGTCAGGCGCGGCTGCGGATAGTTATGCAGCTTTTTCCAGTCCGGCTTGCCCTGGAACAAGTCGCCCTCCCACCAGGTGGTGCCCGCATCAATCGCTTCTTTCTCAGTGCGCGACATCGGCGGCATCACCTTACGGAAACCACGAAATACCGGCGCAGAAATCATCGACTTACGCATAGGCGCAAAGTTAAACGGTACGAGGATAATGGCCAGAGGCACCAGTACCCACGCCGACCACAGACCAGCAACGCCGAGGGCGGCTGTCCAGGCGAGCAAAATCAGACTGCTGATAAATAAGCTCACGCGGTGATAGAACAACGCGCCGAGCAGGACAACCGTAGCGAGAATACTCAAAATCATCATAACGAAAAGCCCCTTACTTGTAGGAGGTCTGACCACTTGTGATGATATGGTTGTAGTGGATGTAAAAACATTTAGCAATGTGTTTACAATATAATTACAACAAAGCTCACATTGTTGCTGTTTTTATCCGCACTTCAGGTCAAAAAGTCCTGGTCATCGCACCTGCCCGTACTTCTCGCTTTTGGCGGTATCCGGTACACTGCATTTTGTCTATTACATTTATGCTGAAGGATATCCTCATGTACCAGGATCTTATTCGTAACGAACTGAACGAAGCGGCGGAAACGCTGGCTAACTTTTTAAAAGATGACGCCAATATTCACGCCATTCAGCGCGCGGCGGTCCTGTTAGCAGATAGCTTTAAAGCCGGTGGTAAGGTGCTTTCCTGCGGTAATGGCGGTTCCCATTGCGACGCCATGCACTTTGCCGAAGAGTTGACGGGGCGCTACCGTGAAAACCGTCCGGGCTATCCGGCGATTGCCATTTCTGACGTTAGTCATATTTCCTGCGTCGGTAACGATTTCGGTTTCAATGATATTTTCTCCCGTTACGTTGAAGCGGTAGGTCGCGAAGGCGATGTACTGCTGGGGATCTCCACCTCTGGTAACTCTGCAAACGTGATCAAAGCGATCGCAGCGGCGCGTGAGAAGGGGATGAAAGTGATCACCCTGACCGGTAAAGACGGCGGCAAAATGGCTGGCACGGCGGATATCGAAATTCGCGTTCCGCACTTTGGTTATGCCGACCGCATTCAGGAGATTCACATTAAAGTGATCCATATCCTGATCCAGTTAATTGAAAAAGAGATGGCTAAGTAAGGGCTTTTCTCCCTCTCCCTTTCAGGGAGAGGGCCGGGGTGAGGGTAACAGCCTGCACCTTATTACTTTTTAATCAATCTTCGCCGGGGGCCATGCGCTCCCGCTGTTGTGGAGGTTACCGATGTGCGAATTGCTCGGGATGAGCGCCAACGTCCCTACCGATATCTGCTTTAGTTTCACCGGACTTGTACAGCGTGGTGGTGGAACCGGGCCACATAAAGATGGCTGGGGCATTACCTTTTACGAAGGTAAAGGCTGTCGCACATTTAAAGATCCACAACCCAGCTTTAATTCCCCCATCGCCAAACTTGTCCAGGACTACCCGATAAAATCCTGTTCGGTGGTGGCTCATATTCGCCAGGCTAATCGGGGCGAGGTGGCGCTGGAAAATACTCACCCATTTACCCGCGAGTTATGGGGGCGTAACTGGACTTATGCCCATAACGGACAACTGACGGGCTACAAATCACTGGAAACCGGCAACTTCCGCCCGGTAGGCGAAACCGACAGCGAAAAAGCCTTCTGCTGGCTTCTACATAAATTAACGCAGCGTTACCCGCGCACACCGGGTAACATGGCGGCGGTATTTAAATATATCGCCTCACTGGCGGATGAACTGCGGCAGAAGGGCGTTTTCAACATGCTGCTTTCGGATGGGCGCTATGTAATGGCGTATTGCTCGACTAATTTACACTGGATCACCCGCCGCGCGCCGTTTGGCGTGGCAACGTTGCTGGATCAGGATGTGGAAATCGACTTCAGCTCGCAGACCACACCGAATGATGTGGTCACGGTGATTGCAACACAGCCGCTGACGGGCAATGAAACCTGGCAAAAGATTATGCCAGGCGAATGGCGCTTATTTTGCCTCGGGGAGCGTGTAGTTTGATGCCAGCTGTGGTTGCACCACTTCATGGCTCAACGGCTTGCTGACGACGTAACGGCCATTGACCACAGAAACGGTCGGTGGCTTACGGGTCTGTTCAAAGTAGTCGTAGCCCGGCTTCAGTTGCTCCCAGAAGTCCTTAAAGTTGGAATATTTATGGCGCTGCATGTTGGCGTCGGTCATGCGGAACGGGTAAATACTCACTTGCACGCTTGGCTGACCAAATACCAGCGCACCAGTAACGAACTGGAAGATCTCATCAATACCCTGATTGGTCATTGCGTAGCAGCCGATGGAAACACAATCGCCGTGGATCATCAGGTATTTCCCTTCATAACCATGCGCACGATCATAGGCATTGGGGAAACCAATATTAATCGCTTTGTAGTAACGGCTGTCTGGTTTTAACTGATTACGCTGGACGCTATAAAACCCTTCCGGGCTTTTGAAATCGCCCTGACGCTGTTTAGGCCCTAAGCCGCCGGAATATTTACAGATTTTATAACTATCGAGCAGTTGATATTGCTCACCCATTTTGACGTAGAGATCGAGGGTGCGCTCTTCCTTGAAGATCTGGATGTAGACAGGGGAGCCCATCAACTGCTGCTTATACTCTTTGCTCACTGGCGTGGTCGAGCTACTGCTGCCCAGCAAACCGGCAAACGAAACGCACGGGATCAACAACATCGCAAGAATTAATGCGATTTTACGCATACTGCTTATTCCTTGATAAAACGGTTACACACGCCAGGACGGCAAAATGGATCCCAAATCGGAATAGTCTGGATTTGGAAGGCTCACATTATCACCAAAAGAGTTTTACGCAAGCCTGTCGGCGCAGGGTTTACAAATTTAGCACAAGGGCAGTTTTCATTAGTCCGAAAAGCGCATGTATCATTTATTTCCTAAGATTATGAAACCTCAATAGTAATATGCAAATAAGCAATTAATAATCCCGTTTACTCCTCCGGTCTTTTAAAATTCTCACCTTCATTCAGCCGGTTTATGTCCTTCATGTCTTCGTTCTTGCTAGGCAGATTTCTGCATCCAGGCGTGTTTTCGTTATGCGTTTTGCTCCCTTTACTCGCCAGCGCCACCACATCACATATCTCTTTCAGCTACGCCGCCCGCCAGCGGATGCAAAACCGTGCGCGTTTATTAAAACAGTACCAAATTCATCTGAAAAAGCAGGCCAGCTATATTGTGGAAGGCAATGCCGAAAGCAGAAGGGCACTGCGGCAACACAACCGCGAACAGATAAAACAGCATCCTGAATGGTTCCCTGCACCGTTGAAGTTGAGCGATAAACATTGGCAGGCGCTGGCGGAAAACAACCATTTCTTAAGCAGCGACCATCTGCATAACATCACCGAAGTAGCGATTCACCGTCTGGAGCAGCAGCTTGGTAAGCCTTACGTCTGGGGCGGCACGCGGCCTGATAAAGGCTTCGACTGTAGCGGTTTGGTTTTTTATGCCTACAACAAGATCCTCGAGGCGAAACTCCCGCGCACGGCTAATGAGATGTATCACTACCATCGGGCAACGATTGTGGCGAATAACGACCTGCGCCGGGGAGATTTGCTGTTTTTCCATATTCACAGCCGCGAGATAGCCGATCATATGGGGGTGTATCTGGGAGACGGTCAGTTTATCGAGTCACCACGTACCGGCGAAACCATTCGGATAAGCCGGTTAGCTGAACCTTTCTGGCAGGATCATTTTTTAGGCGCGCGGCGGATTTTGACGGAAGAGACGATTTTGTAGGGCGGATAAGGCGTGTACGCCGCATCCGGCGGTTATGCGCCGATGCCTGATGCGACGCTGGCGCGTCTTATCATGCCTACGAGTTTGCGAATATTTTGCGAGCCGCTTTCCCGATATAACACACCCTCATTGTCGACTTTTCCTTTTCTTCTTACCGTTGAGAAAAAGGAGTCGCTATGTCTGAATATCGTCGTTTTTATATAAAGGGGGGAACATGGTTTTTCACGGTAAATTTACGGAATCGTCGAAGCCAACTTTTGACCGCTCAGTTACAGATGCTCCGTAACGCCATTATTAACGTTAAGCGAGACAGGCCTTTTGAAATTAACGCCTGGGTCGTTTTGCCGGAGCATATGCACTGTATCTGGACATTACCCGAAAGCGATGATGATTTTTCCTCGCGCTGGCGGGAGATTAAAAAGCAATTCACCCATGCGTGCGGATTGAAAAATATCTGGCAACCGCGTTTTTGGGAGCATGCCATCCGCAACACCAAAGATTATCGCCATCATGTTGATTATATTTATATAAATCCAGTAAAACATGGCTGGGTAAAGCAGGTGAGTGATTGGCCATTCTCAACGTTCCATCGTGATGTCGCGCGAGGGCTATATCCCATCGATTGGGCGGGAGACGTAGCGGATTTTAGTGCCGGGGAGCGTATCATTTTATAACGGTGCGCTGGTGCCGGATGCGTTTACGCTTATCCGGCCTACAACTCTGTGCTTTAACAGTAGGCCGGATAAGGCGTTCACGCCGCATCCGGCGGTTATACGCTGGTGCCGGATGCGCTTACGCTTATCCGGCCTACAACTCTGTGCTTTAACCGTAGGCCGGATAAGGCGTTTACGCCGCATCCGGCGGTTATGCGCTGGTGCCGGATGCGCTTACGCTTATCCGGCCTACAAATCTGTGCTTTAACAGTAGGCCGGATAAGGCGTTCACGCCGCATCCGGCGGTTGTGCGCCGGTGCCGGATACCTACATCAACGCCCCCATAATCTTCAACTCCAGCTCGTCCGGCACTTCGTTATACGACAGCACATGCAGCCCCGGCGCAAACAACCTTGCATAGCGCGCCAGCAACGGGCGCAGCTGCGGCGGCACCAGCAGCACCGGGTCTTTACCTGCGGCTTTCATCTGCTCCTTCACCTGCGGCATCGTGTTCTGGAACTGGTTGAGCATATTCGGGTCCACCGGCACGCTATCGAGCATCACTTTGCCGGCCTGTTGCGCCTGATTCACCACATTGGTCAGCAGATTTTCCAGCTCATTATTCAGCGTATACACCGCCAGCTCCTGCTTGCGAACGAACGGATGGGTAATGCTCCGCCGCAGTGCCAGGCGCACATCGGCCGCCAGCAGAATATGATCTTTGGTGACGGTGCTACTGGCGACCAGCACGGTGGCGATGGTGACGATATCGCGCAGGGAAACGCCTTCAGTCAGCAGTGCCCGGTACACTTTCAGCAACTGGCTGTAATTCAGCGCCGCGCTCAAATCCTCCGCCAGGCGCGGTGCCATCGACGACAAACGGTTATGCAGCTGAGTAATATCGTCATAGTTAAACAAATCAGGAATATAGCTGCGCACAATCTTATTCACATGCGTGGCAATTACGCTGGCGCTGTCGATCACCTGATACCCCATATTCAGCGCCTTCGCTTTCTGCGCGGGCTGGATCCAGGTTACCGGCATCCCGTACGCCGGGTCGTTCCCCAGCACGCCGTCAATCTCACCGTAGGTTTCACTGGAGGGCAGGGCCATCAGTTTATCCGCCGGAATATCCGCTTCATCAGCCTTAATGCCGTTGATGAAAATGGCGTACTGGCTGGGCTTGAGGCGGAAGTTTTCCCGAATGCGGATCTCCGGCAGCAGCACGCCGTTGCCGTCGGAAATCACCTGCCGCACGCCGCGAATACGCTGGGTGAGCGGGTTGCCCTGCGCTTTATCCACCAGCGCCACCAGTTTGTAACCGAGGCTTAAACTAATGGGCTCGATCAGCGGAATGGTTTCCCAACTGACCTGTTGCTCGCTGGTTTCAGTGATTGTGCGGGTCAGCGTTTCGAGGCTTTTCTCTTCCGCCTCCGCCGCCTGCGGGCGTTTGCTCATTCGCCAGCCGGTAAAGCCAAGCAAGGCGCTGAACATCAGGAACGGGAAGTGCGGCATTCCCGGCACCACCGCCAGCACGAACATAATCCCGGTGGCGGTGTAGAGCACCGACGGGCTTGCCAGCAGCTGGTGGCGCACATCATGGGCGATATCGCCGTTGTCGCTGACGCGGGTGACGATAATCGCCGCCGCGGTGGAGAGCAGCAGGGAAGGGATCTGCGCCACCAGGCCGTCACCGATGGTCATCAGCACATACTGCTGGAAGGCGGCATCGGCGCTCAGGTTGTATTTGAAGATCCCGATACAAACGCCGCCAATCAGGTTGATCGCCAGAATCATCATCCCGGCGATGGCATCCCCGCGCACAAACTTCGATGCCCCGTCCATCGCGCCGTAGAAATCGGCCTCGCTGGCAACATCTTTGCGGCGGGTTTGCGCCTGCGCCTGGTTGATCAACCCGGCGTTAAGATCGGCGTCAATCGCCATCTGTTTGCCGGGCATCGCGTCCAGGGTAAAGCGGGCAGAAACCTCAGAAATACGCTCGGCCCCTTTGGTGACGACGATAAAGTTGATTGTCAACAGCGTCAGTAAATCTGAGCGTGAAAGCATTATCGCCGCGCTGCACGGGCAGTCGATTTTCAATGGCGGCGGGCTATCGCCGTTAAATAAAATCAGCCCGATGCATCCGCCGAAACCTGCCACCGTGGCGGTGCCGGAAGAGACGGAGAAAAAAGCGCGTGACGTCAACGAGAAAACGGCGCTACTGAAGAAGAAGTCCGCCACTGAGCTTGGCGAGCTGGCGACCAGTATCAACACCATCGCCCGTGATGCGCATATGGAAGCGAATCTGGAGATGGAGATTGTCCCGCAGGGATTGCGCGTGCTAATTAAAGACGACCAGAACCGCAATATGTTTGAACGCGGCAGCGCGAAGATTATGCCGTTCTTTAAAACGCTGCTGGTGGAGCTCGCGCCGGTATTCGACTCGCTCGATAACAAAATTATTATTACCGGGCATACCGATGCGATGGCCTATAAAAGCAATATCTACAACAACTGGAACCTTTCGGGTGACCGCGCGCTCTCGGCCCGTCGGGTGCTGGAAGACGCCGGAATGCCGGAAGATAAAGTGATGCAGGTAAGCGCGATGGCGGACCAGATGCTGCTGGACGCCAAAAATCCGCAAAGCGCGGGCAATCGGCGCATTGAGATTATGGTGCTGACCAAAAGCGCGTCCGATACGTTGTATCAATATTTTGGTCAGCATGGCGATAAAGTGGTGCAGCCGCTGGTGCAAAAGCTGGATAAGCAGCAGGTGCTTTCGCAACGAACGCGTTAAATGCTGAATCTTTACGCATTTCTCAAACCCTGAAATCACTGTATACTTTACCAGTGTTGAGAGGTGAGCAATGCGTAAAATCATTCATGTGGATATGGACTGCTTTTTCGCCGCGGTGGAGATGCGCGACAATCCCGCCCTGCGCGATATCCCTATTGCTATTGGCGGCAGCCGCGAACGCCGGGGGGTGATCAGCACCGCCAATTATCCCGCGCGTAAATTTGGCGTGCGTAGCGCCATGCCAACCGGCATGGCGCTCAAACTGTGTCCGCATCTCACCTTGCTTCCAGGGCGCTTTGACGCCTACAAAGAAGCGTCAAATCATATCCGCGAAATCTTCTCTCGCTACACATCGCGTATTGAGCCGCTGTCGCTGGATGAAGCTTATCTCGACGTCACCGACAGCGTACATTGCCACGGTTCTGCGACCCTTATTGCTCAGGAAATCCGTCAGACGATTTTCAACGAGCTGCAACTTACCGCCTCTGCGGGCATTGCGCCGGTAAAGTTTCTTGCCAAAATCGCCTCTGATATGAATAAACCCAACGGACAGTTTGTGATTACGCCGGCGGACGTCCCGGCATTTCTGCAAACCTTACCGCTGGCAAAAATTCCCGGTGTCGGCAAAGTCTCGGCGGCAAAACTGGAAGCGATGGGGCTGCGGACCTGCGGCGATGTACAAAAGTGTGATCTGGTGACGTTGCTTAAACGCTTTGGCAAATTTGGCCGCATTTTATGGGAGCGTAGTCAGGGCATTGACGAGCGCGACGTTAACAGCGAAAGGTTGCGAAAATCCGTCGGTGTAGAACGCACGATGGCGGAAGATATTCATCATTGGTCTGAATGTGAAGCGATTATCGAGCGGTTGTATCCGGAACTTGAACGCCGTCTGGCAAAGGTAAAACCTGATTTGCTGATTGCCCGCCAGGGGGTGAAATTAAAGTTCGACGATTTTCAGCAAACCACTCAGGAACACGTCTGGCCGCGGCTGAATAAAGCTGACTTGATCGCCACTGCGCGTAAAACCTGGGATGAACGCCGTGGCGGGCGCGGTGTGCGGCTGGTGGGGCTGCATGTGACGTTGCTGGATCCGCAAATGGAAAGACAACTGGTGCTGGGATTATGAATAACATACAAATAAGAAACTATCAGCCTTGCGATTTTCAGCAACTATGCGCTATTTTCATTAGAGCGGTTACGATGACCGCCAGTCAGCATTATTTACCACAACAAATTGCCGCCTGGGCGCAGATTGACGAATCTCGCTGGAAAGATAAACTCGCGAAATCACAAGTGCGGGTTGCAGTCATTAATGCACAATCGGTTGGTTTTATTTCCCGCATTGAACATTATATCGATATGTTATTTGTTGACCCTGAATATACCCGCCGTGGGGTTGCCAGCGCTTTGTTAAAACCATTGATTAAGTCTGAATCCGAACTAACGGTAGATGCCAGCATAACCGCAAAACCCTTTTTTGAACGTTATGGTTTTCAGACAGTTAAGCAGCAGCGCGTTGAATGCCGGGGAGCGTGGTTTACTAATTTTCATATGCGATATAAACCGCAACACTAAATCCAGCTTGCAATGAAAATAACGCCCGCCTAATATGTGCGCGTTTTCTTATTCCACAAACTGCAAGGAGGTAAATCATGAAAAATCCTTTATCAATGACTCTTTGCAGACCTTTCCAGGATTAATTCTTTTTTTCTTGCCTTGGATTCGTCTGCCATTTCCTGATTTTTATATTTATATACTCTAAATAATTCGAGTTGCAGGAAGGCGACAAGCGAGTGAATCCCCAGGAGCTTACTAAAGTAAGTGACTGGGGTGAACGAACGCAGTCGCAGTACATGCAACTTGAAGTATGACGAGTATAAATGGAATGATACATGGGCAAATATATTCGTCCCTTATCCGATGCGGTATTTACCATCGCATCTGATGACCTGTGGATCGAGAGTTCAGCGATCCAACAATTACACACCTCGGCAAATTTACCCGACATGCAACGCGTAGTAGGGATGCCAGATTTACACCCCGGACGCGGCTATCCGATTGGCGCAGCGTTCTTCTCCGTAGGCCGTTTTTACCCGGCACTGGTCGGCAATGATATCGGCTGCGGCATGGCGCTATGGCAAACAGATATTCTCGCGCGTAAATACAACGCCGATAAGTTTGAAAAGCGATTATCTGCGCTGGATGACGTTGCTGAAGAAAGCTGGCTGGAGGAAAACCTGCCGTCAGCGTTTGCACAGCATCCGTGGCGCTGCGCGCTTGGCTCTATCGGTGGCGGTAACCACTTTGCAGAACTGCAACAGATTGATCAAATCATCGACGCGGAACTGTTTGCACTGTCAGGTCTGGATGCGCAGCATCTGCAACTGCTGGTCCATAGCGGCTCGCGTGGTTTAGGGCAGTCTATTTTACAGCGGCATATTGCCTCGTTTTCGCATCATGGTTTGCCTGAAGGCAGTGACGACGCGCTAAGTTATATTGCGGAACATGATGATGCGCTGGCGTTTGCGCGTATTAATCGCCAGCTGATCGCTTTGCGCATAATGCAACAAGTTAAGGCCAACGGAAATTCGGTTCTGGATGTGGCGCATAACTTTGTTAGCGCATGTCGAATCGGCGATCAACAAGGATGGTTACACCGTAAAGGGGCTACGCCGGATGACAACGGTCTGGTGATTATTCCCGGTTCACGCGGTGATTACTCCTGGCTGGTTCAGCCCGTCAGGAGTGAGGAAACATTGCATTCGCTGGCGCATGGGGCTGGGCGTAAATGGGGGCGCACCGAGTGTAAAGGGCGTCTGGCAGCGAAATACACAGCGACGCAGCTCTCACGTACTGAACTTGGCAGCCGGGTAATTTGTCGCGATAAACAACTCATCTTTGAAGAAGCGCCACAAGCTTATAAATCGGCTGAAAGCGTGGTGCAATGTCTGGTGCAGGCTGGGTTAATTATTCCTGTCGCGCGACTGCGTCCGGTGCTAACGCTCAAAAACAGTGGAGGGAAAAAAGGATGATCTTGCTGCAACTCTCCTCAGCTCAGGGGCCGGAAGAATGTTGTCTCGCAGTGAAAAAGGCACTGGACAGGCTGATTAAAGAAGCTGCCCGACAAGACGTCGCGGTAACGGTGCTGGAAACAGAAACGGGTCGCTACTCTGACACACTGCGTTCGGCGTTGGTTTCACTTGATGGCGACAACGCATGGGCACTAAGCGAAAGCTGGTGTGGCACTATCCAGTGGATTTGTCCGAGTCCGTATCGCCCTCATCATGGGCGCAAAAACTGGTTTCTGGGCATTGGGCGTTTTACTGCAGATGAGCAGGAGCAATCCGATGCGATCCATTATGAGACGCTGCGTTCGTCGGGGCCGGGCGGTCAACATGTCAATAAAACCGACTCGGCTGTGCGCGCCACGCATCTGGCATCCGGTATTAGTGTGAAGGTTCAGTCAGAGCGCAGTCAGCATGCTAACAAGCGACTGGCGCGATTACTGATTGCCTGGAAGCTGGAACAACAGCAACAGGAAAATAGTGCGGCGCTGAAATCGCAGCGGCGAATGTTCCATCACCAGATTGAACGTGGCAACCCGCGACGGACGTTTACAGGGATGGCTTTTATCGCTGTGTAATTGAGGAATGTCACCCGCCGTTTTCTTCGTGAAAGCGGCGGGCAAAAATGAAAGGATTCGTCATGTTTATCGGTCATCTTCCGGCTGGATATTTAATAACTTGTACTTTAGTGAAACGCCTACCGCTGATTTCTCGTCATGCGCGGTGGGCGATGGTTATTGGCTTAGTCGGGGCCGTTGCACCCGATTTTGATCTCTTCTGGTGTTATCTGGTGGATAACGGGCAACGACATCATCATCTTTACCCGTCTCATTGGCCATTATTATGGTTTGCTCTGCTGGCGGCGACATTAGTCTGGGCCGCAATTGCGAAGAATAAACTTCCGGCGTGGTTGGGCGTGGTGTTTTGCCTGAATAGTATCGCGCATTTATTACTCGATACGCTGGTCGGTGATATCTGGTGGTTGATGCCTTTCGTTAACCAGCCATTTGCATTCTTTCATATTACAGCGGTACATCATCCGTGGTGGCTCAATTTTTTATTACACTGGTCTTTTTTACTGGAACTGGCATTAGTAGCTGCCGCCATTGCCATGTGGTGCAGGCGTAATGCTAAAATGGTAAATGTAAAACGCGTGAAAAAATGATTCTGACTTTAAGCGGCGTAACATGTTTCCTGGGGAAATTCTCCCGTGGCTAAGTATGTTTTCCTGACTTTGCCCCAGGCTCTGAACATATAAAAATTCTGCTTTTCACCCTTAAGTTCTTTCACGGATTCCAGCGCAAAACTTTCTTTGGTGATCAGAAATTCTCCCCATGAAATATGGTCGCAGCTATATAAATATGCGACCTTTTCATGAGTTTCATAATGTTTTGTTATTTCGATATAGATAGCCATTGGCTTCAAACAGTAGTCCACGCCCGCAGGCGTGGACATTATTGTAATTACTTCGCCGGAATTTCTTTCAGCAGTTCAGTCAGTAGTGTCCAGTAATGACCTACGCTTTCGATGTGAACCTGCTCATCCGGAGAGTGCGGACCGGTGATGGTTGGCCCGATAGAAACCATGTCCATTTCCGGATACGGTTTTTTGAACAGACCACATTCCAGGCCCGCGTGAATAATCTGGATGTTCGGCGTCTTGTTGAACAGGCGCTGATAGGTTTCACGTACCAGATGCATCACCGGAGAATTAGCGTCCGGCTGCCAGCCAGGATATGCGCCTTTCGCTTCGGTTTTCGCGCCAGCCAGTTTACCCAGCGAATCCAGCATGCTCACCACGTAGTCTTTACCGCTGTCGATCAGAGAACGGATCAGACAGTGAATTTCTACGTTATTGTCAGTCATGGTCACTACACCGACGTTCAGGGAGGTTTCGACCACACCTTTTGCCACGTCGGAGTTGCGGATCACACCATTCGGGGTGGCGTTCAGCAGACGAATAAAGGTATCGCGAGATTTCGCAATCAGGGCAGCTTTATCGTTCGCAACAGAGTCCAGCAACAAGGCCAGATTTTTCTCTTTCTCTGCCAGCTCGTTTTTCAGGATGTCCTGATAGGTATTCACCAGCGTTTTCAGGGCGTCGACTTTATCAGCTGCGACAGCAATGGTCGCAAAGGCTTCACGCGGGATGGCGTTACGCAGTGTGCCGCCGTTGAAATCGATAAGACGCAGGTCCAGTTCTTCTGCATGTCCCGCCAGGAAGCGCACCAGCAGTTTGTTGGCATTACCCAGGCCAACGTGGATTTCACCGCCGGAGTGACCGCCTTTCAGACCTTTTAAGGTTAACTTGAAGGTTTCAAAACCAGCTGGAACCGCTTCACGATCTAAATGCAGGTTGGAGGTGAAGTCGATACCCCCCGCACAACCCATGTAGATTTCACCTTCTTCTTCGGAGTCGGTGTTAATCAGAATGTCAGCCTGCAACCAGTTGCTCTGTAAGCCGAACGCCCCGTCCATACCGGCTTCTTCGGTCATGGTTAGCAGCACTTCCAGCGGGCCGTGAACCACGTTTTCGTCAGCCAGAACCGCCAGTGCAGAGGCCATACCAATGCCGTTATCCGCGCCCAGCGTGGTACCGCGCGCTTTAACCCATTCGCCATCAATATAAGGCTGGATAGGATCTTTAGTGAAATCGTGCACGGTATCGTTATTTTTCTGCGGCACCATATCGAGGTGGGCCTGCAAGACGACTGGTTTACGATTTTCCATACCTGCGGTAGCAGGTTTACGAATCAGGATATTACCCACCTGATCGCGTTCGACATGGAAACCTTTCTCTTTTGCCCAACCAACAATGTATTCAGCGAGTTGCTCTTCATGATAGGACGGGTGAGGAATAGAACAGATTTTGGCAAAAATATCCCACAGCGGCTGTGGAGATAATTGAGACAGTTCAGACACGTTAAGTCTCCTTGTCGATCACCCGCAAAACAGTATTGCAGGTCACAGGGTTAGCAGAAAATGTTGTCAACACAAGACAGGCTTGCGAGATATGTTTGAGAATACCACTTTATCCCGCGTCAGGGAGAGGCTGTGCGTAAAAAGACGCGGACTCATGTGAAATACTGGTTTTTAGTGCGTCAGATCTCTATAATCTCGCGCAACCTATTTTCCCCTCGAACACTTTTTAAGCCGTAGATAAACAGGCTGGGACACTTCACATGAGCGAAAAATACATCGTCACCTGGGACATGTTGCAGATCCATGCACGTAAACTCGCAAGCCGACTGATGCCTTCTGAACAATGGAAAGGCATTATTGCCGTAAGCCGTGGCGGTCTGGTACCGGGTGCGTTACTGGCGCGTGAACTGGGTATTCGTCATGTCGATACCGTTTGTATTTCCAGC
Organism: Escherichia coli; assembly: GCF_036503815.1. GTDB lineage: Bacteria > Pseudomonadota > Gammaproteobacteria > Enterobacterales > Enterobacteriaceae > Escherichia > Escherichia coli_F. The sequence goes on along the minus strand of NZ_AP027764.1, from coordinate 3,886,905 downwards.
TACGATCACGACAACCAGCGCGAGCTTAAAGTGCTGAAACGCGCAGAAGGCGATGGCGAAGGCTTCATCGTTATTGATGATCTGGTGGATACCGGCGGTACTGCGGTTGCGATTCGTGAAATGTATCCAAAAGCGCACTTTGTCACCATCTTCGCTAAACCGGCAGGTCGTCCGCTGGTTGATGATTATGTTGTTGATATCCCACAAGATACCTGGATTGAACAGCCGTGGGATATGGGCGTCGTATTCGTCCCGCCAATCTCCGGTCGCTAATCTTTTCAACGCCTGGCACTGCCGGGCGTTGTTCTTTTTAACTTCAGGCAGGTTACAATAGTTTCCAGTAAGTATTCTGGAGGCTGCATCCATGACACAGGCAAACCTGAGCGAAACCCTGTTCAAACCCCGCTTTAAACATCCTGAAACCTCGACGCTAGTCCGCCGCTTTAATCACGGCGCACAACCGCCTGTGCAGTCGGCCCTTGATGGTAAAACCATCCCCCACTGGTATCGCATGATAAACCGTCTGATGTGGATCTGGCGCGGCATTGACCCACGTGAAATCCTCGACGTTCAGGCGCGTATTGTGATGAGCGATGCTGAACGTACCGACGATGATTTATACGATACGGTGATTGGCTACCGCGGCGGCAACTGGATTTATGAATGGGCCACCCAGGCGATGGTGTGGCAACAAAAAGCTTGTGCGGAAGAAGATCCACAACTCAGTGGTCGTCACTGGCTGCATGCGGCCACGTTGTACAACATTGCCGCCTATCCTCATCTGAAAGGGGATGACCTGGCCGAGCAAGCGCAGGCTTTGTCAAACCGTGCCTATGAAGAGGCCGCCCAACGTCTGCCGGGCACGATGCGGCAGATGGAGTTTACCGTACCAGGCGGTGCGCCCATCACCGGCTTTTTGCATATGCCGAAAGGCGATGGCCCGTTCCCGACGGTATTAATGTGTGGTGGTCTGGATGCGATGCAGACGGATTATTACAGTCTGTATGAACGTTATTTTGCCCCGCGCGGCATTGCGATGCTGACTATTGATATGCCGTCGGTGGGCTTTTCTTCAAAATGGAAGCTCACCCAGGACTCCAGCCTGTTGCATCAGCACGTCTTAAAGGCGCTGCCTAACGTCCCGTGGGTGGATCACACCCGTGTCGCGGCCTTTGGTTTCCGTTTTGGCGCTAACGTTGCTGTGCGTCTGGCATATCTTGAATCGCCGCGTCTGAAAGCGGTTGCCTGTCTTGGTCCGGTAGTTCATACCCTGTTGAGTGATTTTAAGTGCCAGCAACAGGTGCCGGAAATGTATCTTGACGTTCTGGCGAGTCGTTTGGGGATGCATGATGCTTCCGATGAAGCGTTGCGTGTGGAACTGAATCGTTATTCATTAAAAGTGCAAGGATTGCTGGGCCGTCGCTGCCCAACGCCAATGTTATCAGGCTACTGGAAGAACGATCCGTTCAGCCCGGAAGAGGATTCACGCTTAATCACCTCATCATCTGCTGATGGTAAATTGTTAGAGATTCCATTTAATCCGGTGTATCGGAATTTTGACAAAGGTCTTCAGGAAATCACGAGCTGGATCGAAAAACGATTGTGTTAAAAATTTGCTAAATTTTACCAGTTTGGTAAAACAGGTGCATCACAACAGGAGATCGCAATGACGTTACCGAGTGGACACCCGAAGAGCAGATTGATCAAAAAATTTACCGCACTAGGCCCCTATATTCGTGAAGGTAAGTGCGAAGATAATCGATTCTTTTTCGATTGTCTGGCTGTATGCGTCAACGTGAAACCAGCGCCGGAAGTGCGTGAGTTCTGGGGTTGGTGGATGGAGCTTGAAGCGCAGGAATCCCGTTTTACTTACAGTTACCAGTTTGGTCTGTTCGATAAAGCAGGCGACTGGAAGAACGTTCCGGTAAAAGATGCCGAAGTGGTTGAGCGACTGGAACATACCCTGCGTGAGTTTCATGAGAAGCTGCGTGAACTGCTGACGACACTGAATCTGAAGCTGGAACCGGCGGATGATTTTCGTGATGAACCGGTGAAGTTAACCGCGTGAGTGAAAAGTGCCGGATGCGCCGCATCCGGCAATCTCCATTAAAACTGATAGGTCATCCCAACCGCGACAATATCATCATTATTAATATTTAGTTTGTTATCGCTGTCCAGTTGGTTGATTTTATAATCAACAAACGCTGACATATTTTTGTTGAAATAATATGTAGCACCGACATCAATATAATTGACCAGATCCTCATCACCGATGCCCTCAATATCTTTCCCTTTCGATAAGACATAACCCAGCGATGGACGCAGGCCAAAGTCGAATTGGTATTGAGCGACTGCTTCAAAGTTCTGCGTCTTATTGGCAAAGCCGCCAGAGATTGGCGTCATTTTACGCGTTTCAGAATAGAAAGTTGCCAGGTAAATATTATTGGCATCGTATTTCAGGCCTGTTGCCCATGCTTCTGCACGCTTGCCCGTGCCACGGCTTTGCAGGTTCTGCTCGTTGGTGCGATCGGAGTTGGTATAGGCCCCACTAATGGCAAAATCGCTGCCGCCAAAGTCATATGTCAATGACGTGCCGAAGCCATCACCGTTTTGCTTTTTAACGTCGCGGTTTTCGTTTTTTCCTTGATATTGCAGGGTTAAGTTCAGACCATCGATAACGCCGAAGAAGTCGGTGTTCCGATACGTTGCCAGACCGCTGGCGCGTTTGGTCATAAAGTTGTCGGTCTGCGCGGAGGAATCGCCGCCGAATTCCGGGAACATATCGGTCCAGGCTTCCACGTCATACAGCGCCCCCAGGTTACGACCATAGTCGAAAGAACCCAAATCTTTATATTTCAACCCGGCAAAGGCAAGACGCGTTTTTTGCTGAGCAGTATCACTCTCTGCTTTATTTCCGGCAAACTCTGCTTCCCAGCGACCATAACCGGTCAGTTGATCGTTAATTTGTGTTTCGCCTTTAAAACCAAAACGGATATAACTCTGGTCGCCATCTTTACTGTCATTATCACTCATATAATGCATGGCTTTAACTTTGCCATAGATATCCAGTTTATTACCGTCTTTGTTATATATTTCTGCGGCCTGTACGGATGCCGATGCCACAATGCCCATCACCACTAATGCCAGAGTGCTCTTTTTCATTTTCATTCCTGATTTTAATTAACGCGCGAATATTCAGCGGGAGAGCCCCGTTGAAAACAGGAAAGTTTTTAACCTGAGATTGTTAAAGATATATTACAGATTAATGATATTCTTAAAATGTGGTAATTTATTAAATCTGTAATAAAAGCGTAAACAACTGCCGCTACGCTTGCTGATCCCGCGCAACAAAACGCCATGCTTTGCTTGCAGATGGTTGGCAACCGGCGACAGTCCTGCTAAAACGTTCGTTTGATATCATTTTCCCTAAAATTGAATGGCAGAGAATCATGAGTGACAGCCAGACGCTGGTGGTAAAACTCGGCACCAGTGTGCTAACAGGCGGATCGCGCCGCCTGAACCGTGCCCATATCGTTGAACTTGTTCGCCAGTGTGCGCAGCTACATGCCGCCGGGCATCGGATTGTAATTGTGACGTCGGGGGCGATTGCCGCCGGACGTGAGCACCTGGGTTACCCGGAACTGCCAGCGACTATCGCCTCGAAACAACTGCTGGCGGCGGTAGGGCAGAGTCGACTGATTCAACTGTGGGAACAGCTGTTTTCGATTTATGGCATTCACGTCGGGCAGATGCTGCTAACTCGTGCTGATATGGAAGACCGTGAACGCTTCCTGAACGCCCGCGACACCTTGCGTGCGCTGCTCGATAACAACATCGTTCCGGTAATCAATGAGAACGATGCTGTCGCTACTGCAGAGATTAAAGTCGGCGATAACGATAACCTTTCGGCGCTGGCGGCGATTCTGGCGGGTGCCGATAAACTGTTGTTGCTGACCGATCAAAAAGGTTTGTATACCGCTGATCCGCGTAGCAATCCGCAGGCAGAACTGATTAAAGATGTGTATGGCATTGATGACGCACTGCGCGCGATTGCCGGTGATAGCGTTTCAGGTCTTGGAACCGGCGGCATGAGCACTAAATTGCAGGCCGCTGACGTGGCTTGCCGTGCGGGTATCGACACCATTATTGCCGCGGGCAGTAAGCCGGGTGTCATTGGTGATGTGATGGAAGGTATTTCCGTCGGTACGCTGTTCCATGCCCAGGCGACTCCGCTTGAAAACCGCAAACGTTGGATTTTCGGTGCGCCGCCTGCGGGTGAAATCACGGTAGATGAAGGGGCAACCGCCGCCATTCTTGAACGCGGCAGCTCCCTGTTGCCGAAAGGCATTAAAAGCGTGACTGGCAATTTCTCGCGTGGTGAAGTCATCCGCATTTGCAACCTCGAAGGTCGCGATATCGCCCACGGCGTCAGTCGTTACAACAGCGATGCATTACGCCGTATTGCCGGACACCACTCGCAAGAAATTGATGCAATACTGGGATATGAATACGGCCCGGTTGCCGTTCACCGTGATGACATGATTACCCGTTAAGGAGCAGGCCGATGCTGGAAAAAATGGGCATTGCCGCGAAGCAAGCCTCGTATAAATTAGCGCAACTCTCCAGCCGCGAAAAAAATCGCGTGCTGGAAAAAATCGCCGATGAACTGGAAGCACAAAGCGAAAGCATTCTCAACGCTAATGCCCAGGATGTTGCTGACGCGCGTGCCAATGGTCTTAGTGACGCGATGCTTGATCGTCTGGCGTTGACGTCCGCGCGGCTGAAAGGCATTGCCGATGATGTGCGCCAGGTGTGTAACCTCGCCGATCCGGTGGGGCAGGTAATTGATGGCGGGGTGCTGGACAGCGGCCTGCGTCTGGAGCGTCGTCGCGTACCGCTGGGGGTGATTGGTGTAATTTATGAAGCGCGCCCGAACGTGACGGTTGATGTTGCTTCACTGTGCCTGAAAACCGGTAATGCAGTGATTCTGCGTGGCGGTAAAGAAACCTGCCGCACTAATGCTGCAACGGTAGCGGTGATTCAGGATGCTCTGAATTCCTGCGGATTACCGGCGGGTGCCGTGCAGGCGATTGATAATCCTGACCGTGCGCTGGTCAGTGAAATGCTGCGTATGGATAAATACATCGACATGCTGATCCCACGCGGCGGGGCTGGGTTGCATAAACTGTGCCGCGAGCAGTCGACGATTCCGGTAATCACAGGAGGTATAGGCGTATGCCATATTTACGTTGATGAAAGTGCAGAGATCGCTGAAGCATTGAAAGTGATTGTCAACGCGAAAACTCAGCGCCCGAGCACGTGTAATACGGTAGAAACGTTGCTGGTAAATAAAAACATCGCAGATAGCTTCCTGCCCGCATTAAGCAAGCAAATGGCGGAAAGCGGCGTGACATTACACGCTGACGCAACTGCGCTGGCGCAGTTGCAGGCAGGTCCCGCGAAGGTGGTGGCTGTTAAAGCCGAAGAGTATGACGATGAGTTCCTGTCATTAGACTTGAACGTCAAAATCGTCAGCGATCTTGACGATGCTATCGCCCATATTCGTGAACACGGCACGCAACATTCCGATGCGATCCTGACCCGCGATATGCGCAACGCCCAGCGTTTTGTTAACGAAGTGGATTCCTCCGCTGTTTACGTTAACGCCTCTACGCGTTTTACCGACGGCGGCCAGTTTGGTCTGGGGGCGGAAGTTGCGGTAAGCACACAAAAACTCCACGCGCGCGGCCCAATGGGGCTGGAAGCTCTGACCACCTACAAGTGGATCGGCATTGGTGATTACACCATTCGTGCGTAAATAAAACCGGGTGATGCAAAAGTAGCCATTTGATTCACAAGGCCATTGACGCATCGCCCGGTTAGTTTTAACCTTGTCCACCGTGATTCACGTTCGTGAACATGTCCTTTCAGGGCCGATATAGCTCAGTTGGTAGAGCAGCGCATTCGTAATGCGAAGGTCGTAGGTTCGACTCCTATTATCGGCACCATTCTAATGTATCTCCAAGTCTACTCAAGTATTTAAAAACCTCTTATAATCCGCATGTTAGCGCCCCTTTTAGTCTTTTGACGTCTACTTAAGTACTCCAAAATCTACAGTCAATTGGGGGTACTTTTGGGGGTATTTGCTGTTCGGTTTAGTGGAGGTACCCCCAAGTGAAACTCAATGCCCGTCAAATAGACACTGCCAAGCCAAAAGAGAAGGCTTACAAGCTGGCTGATGGTGGTGGTCTGTATCTCTTGGTAAAACCTAGTGGAGGAAAATATTGGCGCTTCAAGTATCGTGTAGCTGGTAAAGAGAAGCTGTTAGCACTAGGTGTGTATCCTGAAGTTACCTTGGCTGATGCTCGTGCAAAACGTGAAGAAGCTAAAAGGGGTATCGCTGGGGGTATCGATCCGATGGAAGCGAAACGAGAGGAAAAGATTGCCCGGGAAACGCAGTTAAACAACACCTTCAAAGATATTGCCCTTGAGTGGCACAGCAGCAAATTAAAAAAATGGTCTGCTGGTTATGCTTCAGACATCCTCGAAGCCTTCAACAAAGATGTGTTCCCTTACATTGGCAAAAAACCAATCGCCGAAATCAAACCACTTGAACTGCTGAATGTGCTGCGGCGCATCGAGGGGCGCGGTGCTACCGAAAAAGCCAAAAAAGTGAGGCAGCGATGTGGGGAAGTTTTCCGCTATGCAATTGTCACTGGACGTGCTGAGTATAACCCTGCACCGGATCTCACCAGCGCGATGCAAGGTCATGAATCTAATCATTATCCTTTCCTCACAGCCAAAGAATTACCTGATTTTTTCAAGGCATTGTCCAGTTACTCAGGAAGTGCATTGGTTGTTATGGCGGCTCGTTTACTGATTATCACCGGTTTGCGGACTGGCGAACTGCGCGGTGCATTATGGGATGAAATCGATCTCAACAAGGCTATCTGGGAGATACCTGCTTCACGGATGAAAATGCGTCGCCCTCATGTAGTGCCTTTGTCTGAGCAGGCTCTTTCGCTTATTGGGCAGATTAAAGAACTAACTGGCAATTATCCGCTTATGTTTCCCGGCCGTAATGATCCAAGGAAAACAATGAGCGAGGCTAGCATAAACCAAGTATTTAAACGCATCGGCTATAACGGAAAGGTTACTGGTCATGGCTTCCGGCACACTATGAGCACCATTTTGCATGAGCAGGGCTATAACACCGCGTGGATAGAGACACAGCTTGCGCACGTCGATAAAAACTCAATTCGTGGCACATACAACCATGCGCAATATCTGGATGGGCGGCGGGAAATGCTTCAGTGGTACGCTGATTATATGGATTCGCTCGAGCATGGCGGAAATGTGGTGCATGGTGAGTTCGGAAAATGCGGGTGACTGGTTGAGTATACAGTAGTAGACTTTGAGCGACGAAAGAAAAGGCTGTGTCTAGGGTCGCTCCCGAAAATCCGTACACCTCGACGGACTGGTACAGCCACTACAGTAGAGGACGCTGAGGTGTGCGTATGATTGATATTCATGCCGAATTAAACGAATACAAAAAAGATTTTATTTCTTTACGTGAATTTCTTGAGGTCGTGCTTAAGGTCGCTGGTGATGATTATGATGTTTCAGATGTCATAACTTGGATACTCAGGAGAATAAGCGGAGAACATATCCGCCTGTACACAGTAAATGAATTTAAGCTGTTGGAATCTTTTTGTAACCCGTATCGGGATGAATTTGATAATGATGTTCTTTATAGAAATCTGAATGCGGTTCGGAAACGTGGTTGTTTACCTGGTGAGAGGGATGAAAATGGTTTTCTGGTGTCCGGTTATTGGGAAGATCCCGAATTTGAGAACATTGGATTTATAAGGGGTGAAATTTTCGCAATTTTTCCCGATGTCCTTGACGCGTTAACGAAGCTGGAAGGCGCTAACTCTTCTGAAAATGACGAGGCACAAGGACGCGATATTGAAAAGAAAGAGTTGCGTACAGAGGATGATTTATTATCCCAAATCGCAATGCTGGAAAAAGAAAACGCAGAGTTAAGGGCAAGGATAGAGCAGTTAGAGCAAGAGCACCCGATACACTTATATAAATACTGGGATAAAGACCCATTAGCTAAGGCTATTGAGATTAGAAACAGAGAGTGGGCCAATTACGATCCAGAAAATGATTTTGCCACCAGGGGAAATCAAGAAGCGATAACCAGGGAGCTTAAGCAGTGGGGGGCAAGTAATGCACTTGCAACGCTCATAGAGAGGACTGCCTGCCCTATTAACCGAGACAACAGCCAAAAGAACGCAAAGCCGGATTAACGCACCATACCGCATACCCTGAGGGTGATTTACTGTTACCCTGAGGGTATTTTTTTATCTTCCCCGTCAATTTTACCATCACCCTTAGGGTAGATTTCCTCCCGATTACCATCACCCTTAGGGTAGATTTCCTTCCGGTAACCATTAGGCCTGAGGGTATGAAAATATTCGTTATTTCTGTGCCATGATTACCTCGTCAAATTGAGTAGACGTTATGAGGTAAATATATGTCAAATACGCTTATTCGTTTAACAGAAGTTCAGCGTAGAACTGGATATAGCAAGGCATGGATTTATCGCCTTATGGGGCAAGGTAAATTTCCTGCATCAGTTAAAATTGGCTCGCGAGCTATTGCTTTCGTTGAGAGTGAAATTGACGAGTGGATTAATCAGCGTATTGCGGAATCACGCGGAACAGCTACCTGATTAAATGGCTACGGGGCTATTTCCCCCAGCTATCCACCAGCAAATAAAAGTAACTTAATTCGATAGCAGGAGTTTTTATGAAATTTCCAAAAATGCCCGTACAGGGGCGGGGCTTTGTTCGGCCTGAAAACCAGAATCTGCAAAATCTCGGCGAAATTATCCCGATTATTTCCGGCGTTATTGGCGGGAGTGAAACCAATATTGTTAGTGCCAGAGCGTTACATAAGGCGTTAGGTGTAGGGCGCGTTTTCCGTTCGTGGATCAAGGGGCGCATTGAAGAATACGGCTTCACGGAAGGCGTGGATTATGAGGTTGTTGAATATTTGAGCCGACCCGATCCGGTGAGCGCAAAATCTCGCCAGCAAACAGCTCTTGAGTACATCATCACCGTGAACATGGCGAAAGAACTGGCGATGGTCGAACGTACCGAACAGGGCCGCGCCGTTCGCCAGTACTTTATCAAATGCGAGGAGGAGCTACACAAGGTTGCGCCTGTTCGTTCCGCAGCGTTACGCCGGGAACTGAAAGCCCGTATCACAGTTGCCAGCTACTTTAAGCCAATGTGTGCCGCGCTGGAGGCGTACCGGGCTGAACTGGGTAAAAACACACTCCAGCACCACTACACCACGGAAGCGAACATGCTGGCGCGTATCGTGCTGGGTGGCATGACTGCAAAACAGTGGGCACTGGCGAACGGCATTACAGGCGAACCACGCGACCACATGAGCACGTTGCAGCTTGAGCACCTTTCTTACCTTGAGCAGAGCAATATCACGCTGATTGAGTTAGGCCAGGACTACCACCAGCGGAAGGCTGAATTAATTCGTCTTTCGCAGCGTTGGTTAGCCCGTCGCATGGAGGAAAACAGCCATGTGTAACGCTCTGACCGTTACAAAAAGAGAAAGCGCCCCGTTGCCGGAGCGCCTTTGTGAACGAATAGCCTACTGCGCCATATTGCTTACTGTCTACGAGGCAGATTATAGCGTTGTGGTCGCACAGAGTGAAGGCGCTGATCACCGTTACTACAGCACGCCAGAAATGCAGAATATTTTGCTGCAAAATGTCGTTGGTCACACTGTCCGGAAAGCAAAAAATTTTGCTGGTGGCGCGACTGATGCGATTTTGTCAGGTCGCCAGGTGCTGATCAATCTGATGTCTGATTTCGTTCTGGATAAAACAAAGGCGACCGCAGAGGGCCGCCAGTGGGAAAGCTACATACTTGAACGCATCGCCAACAATGCCAGATTTGCGGCTGGTGGGCAATGTGTCAGCTTTGCACCAATGACTCTATGTTTAACTGAGGGTCATTATGGTGAATATGCTGGCTTGCTGGTGGGCTATTCCTGCTCTTTAACATTGCCATGCCGCGATGTTTTCCAGGTATGCGACCCCATTTTTGTGCGCCTGTACTCTTTAAGGAATTTCTCAAGGATAAACGCACAGGGCGCGAATCTGTTTGACTCATGCTCGTACGCTATCTTTCTGCGCTGTCTTTTCCGTGCCGGTGATGGTGTATTGGTTGATTTTTTGTTGGTCATGGCGCAGCCCTGTAAAACGATGCACCGTAGCTCCTCACACCACGGCGCTGGTGATGGTTACTCCTGTTCTTTGGCCTTGCGGCGCTGGCGGTATTCAACTTCTCGCTTTAATGCTGCTGTTACAAACTGCCCTGTACTTTCACCAGGCATTTTTACCGCCTCAACATTGTTCATAACTTCATGCGGAACCCTTGCCGCAACTGTTTGTGATTTTGCGTTTACTGCTTTTGTCGCCATGTTGTGTACCCCTTACAAAAAACAAATGCAGTATGCAGGAAAAAAAATAAGTGTTCAACACTTGACGTGTTTAACACCTGGGCTTAAATTGGTGTTCAACACCTTGTTGATGCAAGGTGCAGAAACGACAACGCCCCGCAGTGGTGGCACACATGCAGGGCGTCTAACCACCAACGATAGCAAGAGTATCGAGGTAGCTATGAGAAATCATACCACACACCCGCAAGGGCGGGACTCGCACAACCTGAATAAATACATCTGGCGTTTTATCGCCCTGAGCACGGCACAACCGCGCGTAATTCACATCGAGGCCACCAGCGAACAGGAAGCACGCCAGCAATCTCCTGATGGCTGCGTGATGGTATTCGCCGCCCGTATTCGCCAGGAGGTGGAACATGTGTAATGCAACATGGCCTGATGCAGCGGTAGACGCTATCAAAACGCTGATGGATTCACTTATTGAGATTTCTGCTATCGCTGGTGTGGCGCATAAACACGCAGCCAGAGAATCAGAATGCATCTCCCATTATTTAGCATTTGTGCAGCTAAAAGCCGATCAGGCACTGGATAAGGCCGGAAAAATTATCATGGCTGATGTGCAGGAGGTGCACCATGCATAACCTGTCAATTTCTGACCTTAACAGCATTCAGTTTGACGAGAAATTTACCGGGCAGTTGCTGGTCAATGTGGAGAACGGGCGCATAGTGCGTAATTACCACCTGCCGGATGGTGCAATTGCCGGAAGCGTTGAAGCATTGCTGGAACTGGCGGAACGTGCGCGACTGATTAAGCCGTCAACGAGCCATCACGATGATGATCTGCATTTTACCGGGCGTATGGTGAGTCACTACGAAAACGGCGTTGAAGTATCCCGCGAACGGCTGCGTGATGATTGCTGTTTCGGCACACTGCCGGAATTTATCGAGTTGCTGACCAGTTGCGGTTATCAGGTCATTCAGGGGGGTAAACATGCGTGATGATCGTTTTAATTCCCTGAAACGGGAATTTGATGGCGCACCGGAAGATGCAGCGGGCGCATTGTTGAGCGTTGCTGACATGATGAAAGCTGCATATTTTCTTATCAATACCAGTGGCTACAAGTCAGAGGGTGAAATGATTCTTAGTATTGCGTCGGACTATGCGGAATATGTGGCAGAGACGCGTTACAGAAGAAAATTCACGGAGGATGTAAGCCATGCATAATCATGAAGCGCATGTACCCGTAGTGCTTAATGTGCCAGATGATTTCACCGGACGCGTACTGGTTTACCTGGATAAAGGGAAAGTGAAATCACAATGCCGACTGAAAAGTAATGAGATTGTTGGTTCTCCTGAATTTTTTTCTGAACTTTGTATTCGTGCGGAAATAAAACCGGAACTGCTGACAGGAAAATAAAACCATGAAAAAGAAAAATTCTGGCTTTACTGCCAGCGGCCTCTCTCGGCCTGAAATCCGCCCCGGTGATATTTTCCGGGACACCAGACGCGGGGGACGGGTGGTTATTCGTCACGTTACGCCAGGCAATATCACCTACCGCCGTGAGGCTTACGAATATGACTGCGTAATGCCGCGCCGTCAGTTTGATCGTGATTTTATTGTGGTGGAAAACAAACAACAGGCAGTGGCGAGACGTGCAGCCACGAATATTAAAAAAATCCGGGCAATGTTGGTTGCGGGAGGTAAGAAGTGAAAAACGCACCGAGTCTAAAATATCAGCCGAAGGATAAATTCACTGAGGTAATCATTTTTGCCGGGATGGATGCTTACGCCCATGCTCAACACTGGATTGAAAGTGAAGGACGAAAACACGGCGATAACGTGCCTCCTGTTTACCTGGGGCCAAAGCAACTGGCAGACCTGGCGAATATCCGCATTATTGACGAGAAACGCCGTTTTGCGCGTGTCTATATCGCGGGGGAGATAGAGCCAATCCAGATCAATACTATCGCTGAAAAGCTGGCGCTGGCTGGCGTACAGGAGGCGAAATTATACAAAGGTATCACCGACCAGGAACCGGAGAACTGGCGCGACTACCTGCAACGGATCCGCGAACAGGCTGAGCACGGGGAAGTTTCAGTGATGAAATTAGCTACAAAAAATAGTGGTCTACCCAAGCCTGCATTAAATCAGATGGGAGCCAGCCAGAGAGGGGAAGTGTTACTTGAACATTATGGAGGAGCACTGGCGATAAATGATGATTCTGATGTAGTTCACCATTACAACGGAATTGTTTGGGAGCCTGTATCTGATAAGGAACTCCAGCGGTCTATGGCGAAGATTTTTATTGATGCCGAAATTAGTTATTCGCAAAACGCCATTAAATTTGCCGTAGAGACAATGAAATTGAGTCTACCTGTTATGGGGGGAGCGGACAGAAATCTTATTGGGTTCAGTAACGGTGTTTTTGATATCAGGACAGGAAATTTTCGGGAACACAACAAAAATGACTGGTTGTTAAATGCCAGTGAATTACCGTTCAGCCCGCCAGAAGAGGGGGAAACGCTGGCAACACATGCGCCGAATTTCTGGAAGTGGTTGCGTCGTTCGGTGGCGGATAATGCTCGTAAAGCGGATCGCGTACTGGCGGCATTATTCATGGTACTGGCGAACCGGTACGACTGGCAGTTATTCCTTGAGGTAACGGGGCCGGGCGGAAGCGGTAAAAGTGTGATGGCGGAGATTTGTACCATGCTGGCGGGTAAGGCCAATACAGTATCGGCGAGCATGAAGGCGCTGGAAGACGCGAGGGAACGAGCGTTAGTGGTGGGATATTCTCTGATTATCATGCCTGACATGACCCGCTACGCAGGTGATGGTGCTGGGATTAAGGCCATTACAGGCGGTGACAAGGTGGCTATCGATCCGAAACACAAAGCGCCCTATTCCACGCGCGTTCCTGCGGTAGTGCTGGCAGTAAACAATTATGCCATGTCATTCAGCGACCGTAGTGGGGGGATCTCGCGTCGACGAGTAATATTTAATTTCTCTGAGGTTGTACCAGAGAACGAACGCGATCCGATGCTGGCGAAAAAGATAGAAGGGGAACTGGCAGTAGTGATTCGCCATTTGCTTACACGATTTGCCGACCAGGACGAAGCGAAAAGACTACTTTATGAGCAGCAAAAATCAGAAGAAGCACTGTTGATAAAGCGTGAAGGTGATTCGCTGGTGGACTTCTGCGGTTATCTGATGTCGTTGGTTAAATGTGAGGGAATGATAGTAGGTAATGCAGAAATAGTGCCATTTAGTCCGAGGCGATATCTGTATCATGCTTATTTGGCTTATATGTCTGCGCATGGTCTGGGAAAACCGGTATCACTGACACGCTTTGGTACAGATATGCCAGGGGCAATGGCTGAGTACGGAAAGGAGTACAAGCGGGCTAAATGCACTAAAGGTCCAGATAAAGGGCGAACGATCACAAATGTTCTGTTAGATAAAGATGCTGATGGATGGTTACCAGCAACGGCAGGCATTAACGACAGAACATGATACGAAATTTATAAGTTGAAACTTAAAAGTAGACGGTTGGTAGACAGATACACTTAACCCTCTACCAACCATCTACTAATTAATGTTTTGAATTATATAGGTATTTTTAATGTGGTAGAGAGGTGGACAGTTTATTTTATATTTCTAAACCACGGGGGTATCTAAAAATAGATAGTTATGGGTTCATTTTTAAAATTTTTCTTTTAACTATCTACACTGTCTACCATTTAGTAAAAGTCATTAATTATCAATGTATTAATACTGTAGAGAGTTGGTAGACAGTTTGCAGATTGTTTTTTTGTTATGTATTAATAACATTAAATAAATCAAACAATTATATCGGTAGACAGTTGGTAGACAGTTGTAACGATGGGGCAAAGCATGACTAAGCTGACCATTAACAGAAAACCGAAAGGCATTTACGGCACGCCGCAGAAAACGACGCAGGCGGCGCAGGAGCAGGATAAAACCACATCGGCGCATAAAGTGATGCCCGGTAACCAGAAAGCGCAGCAAAAGCCCACAGGGGCGACACCGTGGCGGCATATGACCAAACGCCAGCGCAAAAACCGCAGGCGCGTTAACCGCCTCACTGAGTTGTGGCCTGACTTATTCAGCCGGGAAGCACCGAAGCCGCTTAAGGTGGGGATATTCGACGACCTGATGCAGGATCTCGCCGTCAGGGGGCTGGCATTCGGGCCAGGGGCATTGCGTGCGACGCTGGCATCTTATGCGCAGTGTCCGCACTATTACCGCGCCTTAATGGCTGGTGGGGTACGCTACGACCTGAAAGGCCAGCCGTGCGGCGAGGTGACACCACAGGAACAACAGGACGCAGAAACGCGGCTGGTGGCGCTGAATGAGAAGCGCAAACGCCAGCGCCGGGCAGCAAAGGAGACAATAGGCGCATGATTCACGACAGCAAAGCGGAAGCACTGGAAGCGCGTGGTCTGTACCGGAGAGCGGCGGCGCGGTGGGCTGAGGTCATCATGCTGGCGAATGATGACAAGGCACGGGAACAGGCGGCAAAACGTCGCGCGGAATGTATCCACAAGGCAGCACGCCCACCAGCAAGGCAGGATAATTTCGGGGGAGATGCGCGAAACCATCTGATCCTACCCACGTAATATGGACACAGGCCTAAGCGAGGTTCTTGTTTTCAAATTGTTCCGGACTGAGGCCGCCACACCAACTGTGCCGCCGCCACCGATTGTAATCACATTCGATATAATTAAACACCGTTGCCCGCATTATTTCCCGGCTGATAAAGTGTTCTCCATGGATACATTCCACTTTCAGCGAATGAAAGAAGCTTTCCACGCAGGCATTATCGTAGCAGCAACCTTTTGCGCTCATACTTCCACGCAGATTATGCCGCTTCAGTTGCGCCTGATAATCTGCTGAACAGTACTGGCCTCCACGGTCCGTGTGAACGATAACGTTCCGGGGCCTCTTACGCCGCCACAGCGCCATCTGCAGGGCATCGCAGGCCAGTTGCGCCGTCATGCGTGGCGACATTGACCAGCCAATAACGGCACGTGACCACAGGTCAATGACCACTGCCAGATACAGCCAGCCTTCATCTGTACGTAAGTACGTGATGTCTCCTGCCCACTTCTGGTTCGGGCCACTGGCGTAAAAATCCTGCTCCAACAGATTTTCTGACACAGGCAGGCCGTGTGCGCGGTAGCTGACCGGGCTGAACTTCCGGGAGGCCTTTGCCCTCAGTCCCTGACGGCGCAGGCTTGCCGCCACGGTTTTTACGTTAAAGGGGTAACCCTGAGCACGCAGTTCATCCGTCAGGCGTGGGGCACCGTAACGCTGTTTTGACCGGGTAAAAGCCGCGAGGACAACGCTGTCGCAGTGTTGGCGGAACTGCTGACGCGTGCTTATCCTTGTCCGCCGCTGACACCACGTATACCAGCCGCTGCGGGCCACCCGGAGCACGCGGCACATTGCTTTGATGCTGAACTCAGCCTGATGTTTTTCAATAAAGACATACTTCATTTCAGGCGCTTCGCGAAGTATGTCGCGGCCTTTTGGAGGATAGCCAGCTCTTCATCCCGTTCTGCCAGCTGGCGTTTGAGACGTGCAATCTCGGTAGACATCTCCAGTTCACGTTCAGAAGACGTCTGCTGATTTTGCTGTTTACTGCGCCAGTTGTAGAGCTGTGATTCATACAGGCTGAGTTCACGGGCTGCGGCAGTAACACCGATGCGTTCAGCAAGCTTCAGGGCTTCACTGCGAAATTCAGGCGAATGCTGTTTACGGGGTTTTTTACTGGTTGATACTGTTTTTGTCATGTGAGTCACCTCTGACTGAGAGTTTACTCACTTAGCCGCGTGTCCACTATTGCTGGGTAAGATCAATCAGCCGGGCACATGCCGGGATGGGATTACATCAGCCCAATGGTGAGGCATTCAGGAAATACCAAAAAAAGAACAATTGTAGTCAGTAACAGAGGATGGGATTCTCTTGGTTTTTTGTTGATGCTTTCTGAGGAAATCTACTACGTTGCTGAGCAGATGAATATTCAATTGCATCTGGGTTCCTGATAAGATTAATCTGAATATTTTCATTTGGAATAGGGATATGAATAAAACTTTAATTGCAACATTAGTCGGTATAGTAATGTTAACCGGATGTGGGCCAGAAGAGTTAACTCCAGAACAGAAACAGGAAGTAGCGGCTCTTAAAGCTGAACTGTCGCAAACGGAAGGTGAAATATCAGCAGCTAAGGAAGTTGACCAGCAGTTTTCTGGTGGGTTGATAAAAAATCTGACAACAGCAAGACTGGAAATATTAGGAACTAATAAAGCGCTTTTGGAACAGCGTATTAATGCTATTGAATCAGGTGCCAAAATTGATGTTGTTGTATCTGGAGTAAAACCTGATCCTGAGCTTGCGGCTTCAATTAAAACTGAAATTGACAGCTTAGATGCAAAAATCAACGAAGCCAAAGCTGATGCTCGTCAGTATAGTGGTGGTCTGATAAAGGTACTAAAATTATCTACTGTTGCCACTGAAGAGCAGACCATGGCAATGTTGCAGCAAAAGTACCTCACAGCCAAGTATGGCCTCGCTGAAGTTAAGCTGGCATCAGTACAAGATAATGACGCAAAAAACAGTACTGAAACGGAAGTAACAGCCAAAAATTCCCAAGGGCAACTTCCTTTACTCCCGCCAGCGGATGGTCCGTTTGGCTTAGAAGCCGGTCTTACACAGAAAAACATCGAAGATATGATCGGTGCTAAGCTCAAGCCACTACCAGACAGTGTGAATCTGTATACTTCTGATAAATTACCGAAGCAAAACGCAGATTTTGAAATGTATGGTTTGTTGATCTCCCCGAAAGCTGGTTTATGTCAAATACGGGCTTTAGGAAAAAATATTGATACTGATAGCTATGGATTGGCTCTTAAATCCAAGTTTGAAGAATTGAGTAATTCTTTAAGTTCTCTGTATGGAAAGGCTGATACTACAGACTTTTTGCTGGCTGGTTCAATTTGGAAAGATCCTCAGGACTGGATGAGGGGGCTAAACAAAAAAGAACGCTTCTTATCTGCCACATGGAAGGGAACAAAAGAAATACCATTAAAAAACAATATCGATACTATCTCTATTGAGGCCAGAGCGAACAATTCCACTCAGGGATATGTCTATCTGCAGTACTCATTTACAAATGACGAAATTTGTCAGGAAGAAATTGAAGGGGCGAAAAAAAGTTCCCTTTAAACAATCCGTGCAAAGCCCCTTAGTAAGGGGCTTTTATATATTAATGTTCAACGGGGGGGATTAGATGAAAGATAATCTAGAAAAACTAATTGAAAATACTTTAAAAGATATTCTATTAGCTAATGCTGCTCTAACATTCATTTTTGCAATACCAATGGCTATTATCAGTAGGCATGGGATGGGCATCACAATCTGGTTTATAACTGTGCTCATTGCACCTGCTCTGTGTGCAGTAGGTGCATGGCTTGTATCTCGAACATTCGGCCATGCTGAGGAGTTCTTTCATCGTCGGTGGGCTAAGCGAATCTATGTTTTTTATACTCTTGCGGCTGCCGAGTTTTTGCTTGTGTACTCAATCGCGCAAATAATGAAAAATCTGATGAAATAATTAACAAGTTATTATCATGGGGTTTGTGGCTGTTAACCTGCAGTGAGGCGACAATCGTGTATTTATAAAAACTTCCCCTTTTCACTCCCCGCTGTTTCTTCTGCTATTTCCTTTATGTTTGCATGCAGCAACATCTGCCATACCTTTGCAGAAAAATCAGAGCATTTAGTGCCGAAGGTTGGTTTATTGATGCTTTTTGTTTCATTTATTGCAATTATCGATGGTATTATTTCAATTTGTGCAATAATTGCAATTATTGTCATTCAGAAGGGATCATCATGAAAAATCACGGAGTAAAGCCAGTTTTACTTTCCCGGGGGCAGATCGAAGCCCTGCAACGTATCCAGGCCGAAAAGCGTCAGAAATCTGTGCTTGGTGTGGCACCGTCGATTCATGTTATTGCCCGGCAACTGATGGATAAGGCACTTAAAGAGGTGAGGCTGTGAAATTAAATATCAGAGTGGATAAACGCCAGCTATGGCAGAAAAAAGAGAACAGCGAGGCATTCAGGGCTTTGCTGGTGGAAAATCTTCGGCACCGGTTCAGTGGAGAGTTGCCTGATGCACTGGGGAAGAAACTGGAATCCCTGACGGTGGAAATTGGCGATTATGGCTTTGTTGATGTTGAAAGCACGACTGCCAACACAGAAATCGTAAAGCAGGTCGTCAATGATGTAATGAAAACCACGCTTAGCCAGCCATCCTGGCGCAACTGAATCAGTAAGGGGCGGTTATTGCCCCTTTCCTCCATACCCACAACGCATTCCCTTTTCGCATTAAATTATTTTTTATCGTATATGCATGAGGTGAGCTACATGTTGATGAGTAAAGCCGAATACGCCAAATACAAAGGCGTAAGCCGCCAGACAGTTTACGACTGGATCGAGAAAGGCGAAGTGATCATGTCTGGCAAAAAAATTGATGTGGAGGCGACAGAGCAGCGGAACAGCCCACCGGCACAGGGGAAAGACACCGTTTCTGAAATGTGGCCAGAAAGAACGCTGGAAATGACGTGGGGCGAGTTCTGGAAAGCAGTTAAGGCCAGAGACGGTATAATCCCTGCGCCAGTAACGGACGACGACATACAGCAACGTGTGCTGGATGCAGCCGGGGAATTAGACTGGGAAGTGCAATTTCTTGATGATGGCGGGATTTGGATGGATGACGGCGATGCTGAGTTTTATTTCGAGCAATATGATCTCAGGCAGAATGCCGAACTGGTGATTGGTACGCTGCGACGTGAGGTCTGTTATGTGGCTGATGCTTGTCCTGACGAGCTGGATAACTGGAGCGAAGCCGGACTAAACGCCTTGGCTGAATGGGAAAAATCAGACCATCAATGACATCAAAAAGTGTCAAGTTGAGCAGCTTGCCAGGTTGACACTTTACACTCTGAACGCGAAAAAGTGTCAACCTCGCTGTAAGCCCCGCCATTACTGGGTTTGTGCCAGATTTACCACGTCAAAAAGCCGAAAAAATCGCGAAAAGTGTCAAGTTGCTATGCTTAGAAATGCTAAGGTTTGATAAGGTTTTTCGCGAAAAAGTGTCAAGTGTGTCAACCGCGCCGCTTTAGAAAACTTTATGTGCAGATCGTTGGATGCATCTGTCAAAACTTGCCACCCACCAGCACCGCCAGCGGGGATTTTTGGCTACACGCGCTCTAAGTAACAGTTGCTTCAGTGCGTTACATACGTTGGAAGTGTTATAACTCAAGTTTTTGAGACAAAGTCAGAATTGTATGAATTTGTCTATAGCCGTCTACTCAAGTTTTCTACATAATATAAGGAAATAGCATGTTGTTTAATTAATGTACGATAATTCTGAAAGAGTAACATATGATAAACTTAGATATGGATGTTGTGGTTGGACATGGGCAGAACGATTTTGAAGAATTAGAAATGAATTCCGGCATAAAGGTTTTTGCTGGAGCTTCTGACATCACCCAAATTACAACAAGCACTATTTTAGATGATTCAGTCCCCAAAAAATCAACCTCTATACATGGGCTTAGGAATATGTTCAAACATACATTTGATGGATCGTTTGGACAAAATTTTGAACTTAGAATTGATGATCCTGAAAAGATAAAAAGATTTAATGAAATTGGCAGGGGTGTTTTTTTTGATGTTATGTCATATTACATCTCTAAAGGAATGGGAATAGCTCACCATCTTAAGAGCCAGAAAGCAATCGACTTAGTAGAGCGTCTTAAACCGCTTGAAAAACAACTTTTGATAAGAATTCAGGAACCTATACAGAATTTACATAAAACAGTTGAGAAACAAAAATATAATGTACTTCTGAGAAGAAGAACACCAACTAAAAAATTAGTTGTTGCTAAAATGGATACGCAGACGCTCTTCAATATCAATGTAGAGCATGAATCTGCTCAACCAGTAGAAGAAAATGTTATTATAACTAGGTTTAATATGTTAACAGGAACTGGTCGATTGTTATTAGATAGACAGTCAGATTCAATTGCCTTTAGACACCATCTTAATTGGGAACATGTATTGCAGTCTCAGAAAAATAAGTTTTCAAGGAATCTTGATAGGAATAACAGAGGTGGTAAAGACGCTTTTATACCTATAACCATTTCTGCTTATGAGTTGCGCGATCATATTGGAGAGCTCAAGGCTTATATAATTAGAGAAATATTGTAAATGAAGATGCCCTCAATCAAAGTTATTTCACTTATATTAATAGCTATTGTATGGTATTTTTACTTTTCTCATTTCAATCATTGGGATAGCCCGTTAGATATCTTTAATGCTAGCAAATGGATGGGTTTTTCCAATGATAAAGGTGATTGGGGCACTTTCGGGGATTTTGTAGGAGGTGTGCTTAATCCTATCTTGACCTTCATTACAATTGTTATGCTCATTAATTCCTTGAAACTTCAACGAGAAGCAAACGAGCAACTAATTAAAGACGAAAGAAGACAAGAGAAAGACGTTCTTCTAAAACGGTTTGAAGACGGTTTTTATAACCTTATCTCTTCAGAAAGAGAGGAGTTTAGTTGTTTTACTATTAACATTAACGGAAAAGAATACCGCTCATCTGCTGCTGTTAGTGAATTGGAAGAGGCAATATGGGCTTTTATTGAGAAACAAATAGATGAAAAAGGAGCTTGCGAAATTGAGGATGTTAAAAATTACATAAATAAAATTGATGAGGATTCATCTATGGCAATATTTTCCATGGTGCGATGTGTATATGTTGTTTTTAAGGTTGTTAAGGATAAATGCCCTGAAGAACATCAAGATTACTACTTAGATATTTTTATGAATATGTTACCAGTTAAACTGGTAAATTTAGTTGCTATTGTGTCTGTGTATATGGACTGGAAAAACGTAAAATATATTATTGATGGTGGAAAAGGATTTTCGGATAATGAAGCAGTTAAAGAATATATTAATACTTGGAAGGAGTTTCATGAATAAAAATAATTTCTGATGTTTTGTTTCAAATGTGATGATTAATAAATAATGTTGTATAAGTGATGAATACTTGTTAAAGATGTTTTGTTTAATATCATGATTTTTTAACTTTTATGGGGTCGTAAGAACTAACTCATAATTATTGAGCATCGTTCTCCGTCGGGATAGGAAATTTAAATGGGGGTATCTTTGGGGGTATCAAGTTAAATGGAATGAATTAAATGTATTATAAATCAATTGATTGCGGAGTATGTTCTGTTCCTATTATCGCACCATTAAAATCAATAAGTTACCTCACATTCAATTACACCACGCCTTTCTCCTGTGCCATATTTCTGCCATTGTAACCCTGGCAATTTCTCAAAATACTGTTCTGACATCAGGCAGTGCAGGTGCAGACATTTAAGCCAATTGCTGCCGCCATTCCTTGACGTGGTCAATCAGGGCGCGGAGCTTTGGTGCAATATTGCGACGCTGTGGGAAATACAGATAGAAGCCCGGAAATTGTGGAAGAAAGTCATCAAGCAGCGATACAAGCTTACCGCTTTCAATATATGGCCTGAACGTTTCCTGAGTGGCAATTGTTATTCCTCCGCCGGCAAGAGCCAGCCTCAACATCAGACGCAGATCATTCGTCGTAATCTGCGGTTCAATCGCAAGGTCGAAAGCTCTACCGTTTTCTTCAAATGGCCAGCGATAAGGCGCAACCTCCGGGGACTGACGCCAGCCGATACACTTATGATTCACAAGTTCGCGCGGATGAACAGGTGTGCTGTTGGCTGCGAGATAGGAGGGAGAGGCAACGACCATTTCACGCTGCTTACCGGTAAGGGGAACAGCAATCATGTCTTTTTCAATGACCTCTCCGAGCCTTACGCCAGCATCGTAACCTGCGGCAACGATATCGAATTCCTCATCCGTGACAACAATATCAAGCGTAACGGCTGGATTGGCAGCTGCAAACGAAGCGATTAGCGGACCTGAAAGAAATTCTTCTGCTATCGACGTCACCGCGATTCTGAGATGTCCACGTGGTACATGGTCAGAGACCATCTCTTCGAACGCTGCCTCAATACCGGATAAAGGTAATGACAACGATTTATGCAGCCGTTCTCCCGTTTCCGTCAAATTAACTGAGCGCGTGGTCCGCATTACAAGCATTGTCCCGAATGCATCTTCAAGACGTCTTATTCCCTGACTGACCGCTGAACGGGTAACGCCCAGTCGTGCGGCGGCTTTACTGAAATTACTCTCTTCTGCTACCGCGATAAAAATGGGTAAAAGATTAAGATCGATTTTCATTGTTTAATGCCGCTAACCATTGAGTACATTGAAAGCAGGATACTGGAACCAATCATAAAGTTCTATTATCTCTCCGAACACATTTGAAGGAGAACGTAATGGATAAGGTCATATTAATCACCGGCGCATCAAGTGGTATTGGGGAAGGTATTGCCAGAGAGCTGGGAACGACAGGTGCAAAGGTTTTACTGGGAGCACGCAGACTTGAGCGTATCGAAGCCATTGCAAAAGAAATCTGCCGCGCAGGAGGAATTGCTAAAGCGCGGGAGTTGGATGTCACAGACCGACAGTCCATGGCAGATTTCGTGCAAGCAGCGCTGGATAGCTGGGGGCGAGTTGATGTTCTTATCAATAATGCGGGCGTTATGCCGCTTTCACCGCTTGCAGCAGGAAAACAAAATGAATGGGAGCTCACTATTGACGTGAATATCAAAGGCGTACTTTGGGGAATTGGCGCTGTACTTCCGGTGATGGAAGCACAGGGTTCCGGTCAGATAATCAATCTTGGTTCTATTGGTGCCCTTTCTGTTGTGCCCACAGGCGCAGTCTATTGCGCATCAAAATTTGCAGTACGGGCTATTTCTGATGGCTTACGGCAGGAAAGCTCGAAAATCCGTGTGACCTGCGTAAATCCTGGGGTTGTAGAAAGTGAACTGGCTTCAACCATTACCCATGTGGAAACCATGAAGTCAATGAACGCCTACCGTTCTGTTGCACTTCAACCCGCGGATATTGCCCGTGCTGTAAGGCATATTATTGAATCTCCCGAAAGCGTTGATACAACCGAAATTACCATCAGACCTACTGCATCTGCAAACTGAAGAATAACTTTTATATTCACGTTTTATTAAATAGGTCGGGAGGAAAATTTATATACACCTGTTTTGCATAGCAAGATGCATTATGTATTGCTCACCCCGAAGGAGATGAAGGTTTAATTACAGAAGGAGTGTTTTCTCTTGGAGTAAATATGACTCATGTTTAATACCTATGTATATAAAACTCACCCTCTCAATTGTCAGGAGAATTAACGTGAATACTATCTGTTCTTTAATTGTTGTGGTTACACTGTCTTTATTATCATTCAGTAGCGTCGCCAAAACGATTACTGCCGTCGGTTCAACCATTAACAGCACTGAAAAAGAAATTTCTTTACAGGCAGAAAAACAAGGGAAATCATATAAAATTCTGGGCGCGTTTTTTAAGAACAGAGTTTATATGATAGCAAAGTTAACACCAGTCAGTAAAAATGATGCTTCATAAGGCTCATGGTATAATTTGTAAGACATGATCAAGAAGCACGTCTATTGACTCAAAATTGTCATTTTTCAGGCAATGGAATACCTGACAAATGACGCTATCCCAATCTATTGTACCAGTCGTTCTGCTAATTCTACCGATGCTTCGGTCTGGAGTGGTAGAGTAATATTGGACACAGTTTTATTTTCTCTCTTTTTCGAGGGATGTATATGATCAGGAAGAATACATCCCTAAGCGGTTAATGCTGGCGTAATCAATAGACCAGCATTAATCACGGATGATTACCAATCAGACAGAAATGGTTAAATCGTCGAATTCATAATTAATACTTTTTCTTACGCCGCTGAACAGCTTGAAAAGGATATATATTTTAAATATCAGTGAAGTGAATAGTTTATTGCCGTTATTAATAGAAATGGAGGTATAAATAGGCGTATTCTACTATTGCAACAAAAACAACGATATTGATCGGTTTTCATAATGAAGTAACCTGACAGATATAAAAATGTTGATTGAGGCTAAATTTCCGGATGAAGGTTGTCGAGGGAGCCAGATACTTTTTTCTTATGGGTGATCTCCATTGCTGGATAGTCCCCTTGTACAGATAAGTCCGCTCTTTCTCGCTCAAAGCGGCCCCTGGAATTGAACGCAGAATGACTACCTGACACAATATTGCACAGTGAAGAGTCGGTCGTTGTTAACGTTCAGATTTTCAATGTATCAATGACCATCCGCAGAGCGGGGGAGACGTTGCGATGAGGGTAATAGAGAAACAATCCCTCCATTCGCAGGCTGTAACGCTGCAACACTCTGATAAGCTTACCGTGTTCTAAATCATCAGCGACCAATTCAACAGGGACATAGGCCAATCCGAGGCCCAGCCGTGCGGCTTCTGCTTCCATATAGCTGTCGGATAGGGCCCATTGCCCTTCAGGGCGATGAGTGATTTTTTTATCATCCTGATTGAGTTCCCACTGGTATACGCTGCCGTCGGCAAACTGATAGGCGATACAGGGATGCGCCTTTAAATCCGCCGGGGTTTGCGGAAAACCATAGCGACGAAAATGTTCCGGAGTCCCCACAATTGCCATCTCCATATCGGGCGTGATGCGTACCGCGACCATACCCTGGCCGACTTCAGGCCCCAGGCGGACACCAGCATCGAATCTTTCCTCGATGATATCGACGAACCGGCTCTCATTTATCAGTTCAAGCCGGATATCAGGATATCGCTGTTTAAATACCGCCAGCTTTGGCAGCAGGCATTTATCAATCGCGTGCTGGCTGGCATTGATACGCACCGTGCCGGAGGGCGTCTCTCGATAGTGCGCCAGTGTGGCAAGCCCAAGATCTAACATTTCAAATCCAGATGCCGTCTTCTGGTAGAGCTGCTCGCCTGCTTGCGTCAGCGACAGTTTACGCGTGGTGCGCACCAGCAGCTGGACGCCGAGCCTTTCTTCAAGCTCGCGAACAGAACGGCTGACTCCTGACTGAGCAAGACCCAGCCGCTGAGCCGCTGCGGTAAAGCTGCCTTCCCGCACCACCTGCATAAACAGGTACAGCTCGTTGTAGTTCTCCCTTTTCGCCATTGAAACATCCCCCCTTCATGCCGGCAATCTCCGCATTAATTTATAACAATATGGTATTAATCTTAGCATTAATCGCCCCCTAATCAGCACTAATTCTGCTCACTATAATGACCCCATCAAAGTAAAGTACCGCAGTGTTGTCCGTCGGAAACCTGTATCTCTCTGTTGTTTTTTATGGGGATTTTTATGAAAGCCTTCACCCGAACGCTAAAAACCGCGATGCCGACCATGCTGCTTTTCGCATCATTAAGTGGAGTCACGACAATGAGTTATGCTGATTCAACCAATCCTAATGCCCCTGTGTCCATGACAGATAAATGGGATAAAACGTTCGCCGAGAGCCAGAAAGTCGATCACCGTAAAGTCTCGTTCCCGAACCGATATGGCATCACCTTAGTGGGCGATCTTTACCTGCCTAAAGACCGTGGCGATCGCAAGCTGGCGGCGATTGCGGTCAGTGGGCCATTTGGCGCGGTGAAAGAGCAATCCAGCGGCCTGTATGCGCAGACGCTGGCGGAACGAGGGTTTGTTACCCTGGCGTTCGATCCTTCTTACACCGGGGAAAGCGGCGGCTATCCGCGAAACGTCGCCTCACCGGATATCAACACTGAAGATTTCAGCGCGGCGGTGGATTTCTTAGGGCTGCAAAAAGAGGTAGATCGCAACCGTATCGGGCTGCTCGGTATTTGTGGCTGGGGCGGCATGGCGCTGAACGACGTGGCGATGGATACCCGCGTTAAAGCGGTTGCTACCAGCGTGATGTATGACATGAGCCGGGCGATGGGCCATGGCGTGGGTGATGGCAAAGACCGTTATTCAACCGCCGATCGTCGTGCTGTTCTGCAGTATCTGAATGAGCAGCGCTGGAAGGATGCGCAGAGCGGAACGTTCGCTCACGGTGGTCATGATATTAATGTCGATAGCAACGGTAAGGTCAGTGCGGGCGAGCGTATTCTGCCAGAAACGCTGCCGGCAAATCCGCATCCGGTACTGAAAGAGTTCTTCGATTACTATCGTATGCCGCGTGGTTTTCATGCACGATCCGTGAACTCGACCGGGGCGTGGACGGCAACGATGCCGCTGTCGTTTATGAATATGCCGCTGCTGAGCTACGCCAGTGAAATCACCATTCCGACGCTGATTGTGACCGGTGAGAAAGCGCATTCACGCTATTTTGCTGAAGATGCTTACAAGGCGGTTGGCAGTAAAGACAAAGAGCTGGTGGTGGTACCAGGGGCAAATCACGTGGACCTGTACGATAACGTGGCCGGAAAAATACCTTTCGCGAAGTTCGAACAATTTTTCCAGACCAAACTGAAATAAAACCTCTCCTGAATTGATGCAAAGCCACCGGCCATAGGCTGGTGGCTTTTATCCTGGCCTTCGTGAAATTTCACTATGTCGACGCTAAACCAAACACCATCACCTCATCATCAGCGCCATACTGGGGCGGTATTTTTGCCATGACCCTGTGCGTGTTTGTGCTGATTGCTTCTGAATTTATGCCCGTCAGCCTGCTCACGCCGATTGCCCGCGATTTAGGCGTGACGGAGGGGTTGGCTGGGCAGGGGATTGCTATCTCCGGCGCACTGGCGGTTCTGACCAGCCTGACGCTTTCAACGCTAGCAGGAAAGATGAATCGTAAATTCCTGCTGCTGGGGATGACGGTTCTGATGGCCGTATCGGGGCTTATTATTGCGCTGGCTTCCAGTTATCTGATGTATATGGTTGGTCGTGCGATGATTGGTGTGGCGATTGGCGGATTCTGGTCGATGTCTGCGGCAACGGCGATTCGTCTGGTGCCGCAGCAACAGGTCACGCGTGCGCTGGCGATTTTCAATGCCGGTAATGCGCTGGCGACGGTCGTGGCCGCGCCGCTGGGAAGCTATCTGGGTGCCACGGTCGGATGGCGAGGCGCTTTCTTGTGCCTGGTGCCCATCGCGGTGGTCGCCTTTATCTGGCAGTGCATCAGCCTGCCCAGTATGGATGCGAATAAAAGCCGCACGTCACCTGGCGATGTATTCCGCATACTTAGCCGCCGCGTGGTTGCGGTTGGCATGCTGGCCTGCGGCCTGTTTTTTATGGGGCAGTTTGCGCTATTTACCTATGTGCGCCCGTTCCTGGAGACCGTGACGCTGGTTGATTCCTCAGGCTTGTCGTTGATTTTGCTGATTATCGGAGTAGCCGGTTTTATCGGCACGCTGGTTGTTTCGACATTCCTCAACAGAAAATTCTACCCTACGCTGATGGCCATACCTGGGTTGATGGCCGTCATTGCCATCGGCCTGATGCTGACCGGGCATCTGGTCTGGACGGTTTCGTTGCTGTTAGGACTCTGGGGCATGCTGGCCACCGCTGCGCCAACCGGATGGTGGACATGGATTGCGCGTACGTTGCCTGACAACGCCGAAGCCGGAGGCGGGCTCATGGTCGCGGTGATTCAGCTCGCCATCGCCCTTGGATCAACGGCAGGAGGCATTGTGTTTGACCGCCTTGGCTGGCAGAGCACGTTTGCTATGAGTAGCGTGCTGCTCCTTTGCGCTGGCGTACTGACCTTTGTTACCGCACGCCAGAAGGCCGGTGCGCTTTAGTCCGGCGAGGGCGCGCGTTGCTGAATAAGTTACACAAGGCGATGAGCGCCCACTATGGGTTGAGCGCTCTTTTAAACGATTTAGGTGATTTTCTAAAACGGCTACTGCAGATTTTTCTCTTAATTTATGGTATTTCCCCCGGAGGCGAGAAAGCGCTCTCCACGCCCGGCCGCAAGGATCACGACGACGGGGGCAGGCATGAATCCTCCTCCTGATGGAGACGTACAGAAGCGACTTCTGCCAGCACGGAGAGTGCCAGAGTATGCGCATCCCGGGCTTTGGGGAATATCCCGATGGGTGCCCGGATTTGCGCTGTCTCCTCCCTGGACCATCCTAGTTCGTGGAGCTTTTGCAGACGTAACGTGTGGGTTCGATAGCTGCCCAATGCGCCGAGATAAAAGGGTTTTGCCTCTCGCGCGGCCTGCAACACTGGCAGCTCCCGGTTGAGATCATGGCACAGCAAAATGACCGCCGTATCGGTATCGATCTGAGCGCTGGCTGAGGCCGGAAAAAGATCGAAGATATGGCTGTCATAGCCTGTGGCTGCTGCAAGACTCGCGGTTGCCTGCGCCTCAAGAGAACGTCCGTAAATCATCAGCCTGACGCATGGCCTGAACCCCACCTCAAAGCCATTGAGATTCCAGCCCGTTCGGGTTTGCGTGGGCAGGCACACCAGCGATTGAGCTTGCGGATCGTAGTGCAGACCCGCCGGTTTTCTCTGTTCCAGGCGGTTCAGCACGGCGAGCAGAGGCTGTGCCGAGCGTAGTTTATGGAGCGTCAGCGTGATCCCACCGCCGCAGGGCAGAACGATGTCAAACCACGGCGAACCTTCGCCATAGCGAATTTCGCGATCGCAGCCTGAGCCCATCACCTCCAGCGCTTCAAAAGCGGCAGCGGCCTCCACGCAGCCGCCAGAGACAAAACCGCAGTAACGACCATCTTCGCGCACCACCATCTGTGCTCCGAGCGGGCGCGCCGCGCCGCCGCGTATCTCCACCAGCGTCACCAGCACCGCTCCTTTACCGGACATTAGCGCCTCTACGGCGAAGCGCAGAATGGTCCGGTGGTCATCGGTGAGAAACGCCTGCTCTGGCTTATGCCAGTGCTCGTCTTTGTCAAAAAGCGAGTATGACATTGTTCCTCCTTAAACCACATCCGGCAGTTTATCGAGCAGCTTATCCAGAGTGATGGGATAATCCCGTACCCGAATACCGGTGGCGTTATACACCGCGTTGGCGATAGCCGCGCTCACGCCGCACAGGCCCAGCTCACCGACACCTTTGGCCTTCATCGGGGAGGAGATGGGGTCGGTATCATCCAGGAAAATCACCTCCTGTTTTGGGATATCCGCATGAACCGGCACCTCATACCCCGCCATATCGTGATTAACGAAGTAGCCCAAACGGTCATCTACCGCCAGCTCCTCCATCAGTGCCGCGCCCATGCCCATAGTCATCGCGCCAATGACCTGGCTGCGTGCAGTTTTCGGATTCAGAATGCGCCCCGCTGCGCACACGGCGAGCATACGCCGGACCCGAACTTCTCCCGTCGCGCTATGCACGCCGACCTCCACAAAATGCCCGGCAAAGGTCGATTGCTGGTACTCCTTGCTGAGAGTGCCGAACTCAATGCTCTCTTCCGCTGTCAGTCTGCCGCCTGCGGTGGCCTCATGTAGCGTGGCGCTTCGGGTACCGTTGGTAATCTTGCCGTCGGCAAACTGCGACTGCTCAGGATCAAACCCGACCGCCGAGGCAATCATTTCGCGAAGTTTCACACAGGCGGCGTAAACGCCGGAGGTGGAGGTATTCGCGCCCCATTGTCCACCAGAACCCGCAGAAACCGGGAAACTGGAATCGCCGAGGTGAACCGCAACCTGCTCCAGCGGTACGCCAAGCATTTCCGCTGCCGTCTGGGCCAGAATGGTGTAGCTGCCGGTGCCAATGTCGGTCATGTCCGTTTCTACGGTAACGGTGCCATTTTGTTCGAGGTGAACCCGAGCACCCGATTTTTCCAGCAGATTATTGCGAAAGCCCGCCGCAACACCGTGGCCGACTAGCCACTCCCCGTCGCGCACCTGTCCGGGTGTAGCGTTGCGCTGCTTCCAGCCAAATTTATCCGCTCCGGTGCGCAAGCACTCGATAAGCTGACGGCGAGAGAAGCGGCGCGTCGGGTCGGCGGGGTCAACCTGAGTGTCATTCAGGATGCGAAACTCGACGGGATCGATGCCCGCTTTTTCCGCCAGTTCGTCGATCGCGATTTCGAGCGCCATCAGACCGGGGGCTTCGCCGGGCGCACGCATGGCGTTCCCTTCCGGCAAATCAAGCGCGGCGAGCCGCAGGCCGGTATGACGGTTTGCCCCTGCGTAGAGTAATTCGCTTTGCTGTACCGCCGTTTCCGGCGTGCCGCCGGGCAGGTTTCCGGACCAGCTTTCATGTGAGATAGCGGTGATTTTCCCGCTCTGGTCGGCACCGATACGCAGGTGCTGAAGGGTGGCGGGGCGGTGCGTGGTGTTATTGGGAATAGTGGGGCGGGGGAGCATCACTTTAACCGGACGTTTCACCGCACGGGCGGCGAGGGCCGCCAGCAGCGCATCGCTTCTCAGGAATAGCTTGCCGCCAAACCCTCCGCCGATATACGGGGAGATAATACGCACATTCTCCACGGGCACTTTCAGCGTTTTTGCCAGATCGGTGCGGCACCAGTCAATCATCTGATTTGAGGTCCAGAGGGTAAGCTTATTTCCATCCCAGACGGCCATCGAGGCATGCGGCTCCATCGCCATATGGCTCTGGTCCGGGGTCGTGTATGTAGCATCAATTTTCACCGCAGCGGAGGTGAAAGCCCCGTCAAAGTCACCAACGTTTTTATCGGGCGTGTCTTCCGGCGGCTGACTGACGGCCTGTTTCTCGTCCGCCAGGGAGTAAGCTCCTTTATTACGGCGATAGTGCGCCTGCACCAGCGAGGCCGCCGCTCGCGCCTGTTCGAAGGTCTCGGCCACTACCAGCGCAATGGCCTGATGATAGTGCTCAATAGTGGGGCTGCCTAACAGCCTGGCGGTGTTTTTGTCGCCTTTGCCGAGTGCCCCAGCGTTACTGGCGGTAATGACAGCCAGTACGCCCGGCGCTTTTTGCGCGGCGTCCGTATCAAGGGCGGTGAGGCGTCCTTTGGCAATGGCGGAACCGACGATATAGCCATAGGCGGCGTTGGGGGCTTCTTCATGCCATTCGTAGGCGTAGCGTGCCATGCCGGTAGTTTTCAGCGGTCCGTCGATGCGGTCATGGGGACGACCGACAACCTTCAGCTGATCGATCGGGTTTTCCCCTGCGGGTTTATCAAATTTCATGCCTGTGCCCTCGCTTCAGCCAGTACGGAGGCAAGCGTTCGCTTCGCCAACAGGAGTTTAAAGGTATTTTCAGCGGTGGGATGGGCGCTGGCGAACAGCGCGTCATACACGGCCTGCGCCCCCTGGGATAGCTGAGCATCCGCAGCCTCAATGCGCCAGGGCTTATGTGCTACTCCGCCCAGCGCGACGCGCCCGCTGCCGTCAGGCTGAATAATCGCCGCGACCGATACCAGGGCAAAGGCGTAGGAGGCGCGATCGCGCACCTTGCGGTAGATATGTTTTCCGCCGAGCGGCGGAGGTAACGTCACCGCAACGATAAGCTCACCGGGAAGCAGGGCGGTTTCAATGTGCGGCGTTTTCCCCGGTGGGTGATAAAAATCAGCCAGTGTGATACTGCGAGTTTTTCCCTCCGGCGTGATGGTTTCCACCACCGCATCCAGCAACCGCATTGCGACCGCCATATCGCTCGGATGGGTGGCAATGCAGGCTTCGCTTACGCCTACCACCGCGTGCTGACGGCTAAAGCCTTCAAGTGCCGCGCAGCCGCTCCCGGGCAGGCGCTTATTGCAGGGCTGATTGGTGTCGTAAAAATAGGGGCAGCGCGTGCGCTGGAGCAGATTACCTGCGGTGGTTGCCTGATTACGTAACTGACCAGACGCGCCAGCGAGCAGAGCGCGGGAGAGTACCGCGTAATCACGACGCACGCGCTCGTGAGCCGCCAGGTCGGTGTTCCGTACCAGTGCGCCGATGCGCAGCCCACCCGCGTCGGTCACTTCAATCTTATCGAGCCCGAGCCCGTTCACATCGATAAGGTGGGTTGGCGTTTCAATTTCCAGCTTCATCAGGTCCAGCAGATTGGTCCCGCCAGCGATAAATTTTGCGCCGGGTACGCGCTGAGCGCTAAGTGCCGCCTCGGCAGGGGTGTTCACACGTTCATAGGTAAACGCCTTCATGATTTTATCTCCCCCGCAGCATCTTCAATGGCGGCAAGGATGTTAGCGTATGCACCACAGCGACAGATGTT
Source organism: Escherichia coli (assembly GCF_036503815.1). Lineage (GTDB taxonomy): Bacteria > Pseudomonadota > Gammaproteobacteria > Enterobacterales > Enterobacteriaceae > Escherichia > Escherichia coli_F. Next base: position 3,854,225 of record NZ_AP027764.1, on the reverse strand, counting down.
GCCGCTCATACGTTCACGGATCTCATCGGCAGTTCTTTCTGGAGGGGAAACCAAATCGACCGTGACGTGACTGGGAATGCCGTCCTGAATCTCTTTTAGCACCGCTACTGATGAGCAAATTTGCCCGGAGGTGCAGTAGCCGCACTGGAAGCCATCATGCTTGATAAAGGCCGCCTGCATGGGGTGAAGATTCTCTGGTGAACCCAGGCCTTCAATGGTGGTGATCTCGGCCCCCTGATGCATGACTGCCAGCGTCAGGCAGGCATTAAGCCTGCGACCATTGACCAGCACGGTACAGGCTCCGCACTGTCCGTGATCGCAACCTTTCTTGGTACCGATCAGATGCAGATTTTCACGCAAAGCGTCCAGTAGCGTGGTTCGGGTATCCACCTCAAGCTGCTCGGTTTTGCCGTTCACCTTAAGTGTCAGGGGCATTATCTCTGGCGCGGGTGTAGCTGCCGGAACGCTTGCCGCAAGCGTAGAATGAGGATAAACCACGGCGGTCGCCGCCGTTGCGGCGCTCACTTTAATCAGATCGCGGCGGGTCAAACTAAAATCGTGCGGCTCGTGCTTCCCAACCCGATTATCTTCGGGGTATTCGCCTTGGTTGCTCATACCAGGCCTCCGGTATTCTAAAGGGGAAAATAAGAGTGCGTTGCGAGAGTGTTGATGCTTTTTTAAACGTTAAGCATAGTCGGTGAGAGCAGGAGGATTATTCTTAAAACGCGAATGCAGCTATGAGCCCGGCTAATTAATTCATATTCGCCGATGACGGGAGCTAGTTTATTGCTTTAGTTGTGCGATGCAAAAACCGATAAGGAAACCTGTGATTGTCAGCTCTGCATCACCCTGCAAATCGTTGTCACTTCTAACATAAAAATAGGGAGAAATGATGGTGCTTATATTAATTGGCGATTAGTCACCATTGCATTATACAAAACAATACACTTCTTTACATTTATCTTGTTTTATGAATACTCCTGAAGAGGTGTACAACATAATGAAACAAACAGGGTAAATATGAATATATTTGAACAAACTCCACCGAACCGCAGACGTTATGGTCTTGCTGCATTCATTGGGCTAATTGCTGGCGTTGTTTCCGCATTTGTGAAGTGGGGGGCTGAAGTTCCATTGCCGCCACGTAGCCCGGTGGATATGTTTAATGCAGCGTGTGGCCCGGAATCATTAATCAGGGCTGCTGGGCAAATTGATTGCTCCCGTAATTTTCTCAATCCTCCGTATATTTTTCTTCGAGACTGGCTGGGGCTGACAGATCCAAATTCGGCTGTTTATACCTTTGCCGGGCATGTCTTTAACTGGGTTGGTGTTACGCACATTATCTTTTCGATAGTGTTTGCTGTCGGTTATTGTGTGGTCGCTGAAGTATTTCCAAAAATTAAACTCTGGCAGGGCTTACTGGCAGGTGCTTTAGCCCAACTTTTTGTTCATATGATTTCATTCCCTCTCATGGGACTGACGCCACCTCTGTTTGATCTCCCGTGGTATGAGAATGTTTCTGAAATTTTTGGACATTTAGTCTGGTTCTGGTCCATTGAAATTATTCGCAGAGATTTACGAAACAGAATTACTCATGAGCCAGACCCTGAGATCCCTTTAGGCTCAAACAGATAATGCATTGAATGATAAAAATGGCGCAAATGCAGCGCCATTTTTATAGGTTAAAAACATTGTTTTTAACTTTCTGATGCAGATAGCCAGTGAGTACATCGCGCTACTTCAGGATGCTGTAGATCCGGAGAACACTATAGAGGAAGAGGCATTGTTGCTGGCAGATGGAAGAAGTTTCGGGTTTTGTTATCCCTGAAAAACGAAGCCCCGCGATTATAGCTGGCGGGGCAGTGCAATTAATTATTGCATATTTATAACGGTGTCAGCCCGTATTTAGCTCTTGCACGATTGCAAGCCTCATTGACGACTCCGTTCTCACCAGACATGGCGAATTCTCTGCACGTGGACGATCGATTTTTATATATCGTGCAGCAGGCATTTTTGCCCGGTGTTCCTGCAAGGGCAATACATCGGGGGTTTTTCTGATTGGTACCGCTCATGCATCGGTGAAAAGGGGATATTTGTTCAGTGAGCCTGGCGGGAATGGTACCGCCAGCATCGTCGGCTTCGGCCCAGTAAAAAGAGACGCGGAAAAATGCACAACAGGCACCACACGTCATGCATGGATTCAGATTGCTCATAATTCACCAGTACAGCTATAAATCGTAAAGAGAACAGCGGTACATCGTATGTAAGAACGTACCGCGGTTGGCTGGGGAACTTTCGATAGTGTGAGTATTGAATGATTTCCAGCCGTTACCGATTTTACGTACTAATTCGTGAAGAAACCACTCGTTAGCAAGCTGCCTGGCACTTTTCCGTGTCTCCTGAACACTATGGTGTACATATGAGAAAGCCCATCATTACAGGTGACATTGACGATCGCTTCCACATCATTTAAACGATTATTTGAGTCTCTGAGGTGGAATTCTTCCCTCGTCCGATGGATAAGTCTTAGTCCGCCGAAGGGGGCTTAGCAGGACAGGAATCGCTAATCTTAATGAATTTGTCGTTATAGACCAGATAATGATTCCCCGGCTGACGTAACTCAGGCTGATGAACTACGTCTCCCGGACGTAGATACCAGGCGTCGCCTTCCTCTTCGGTCGAATCACATCCTGGTTTAATCAGTAGCTTAAACCACGTGTTGCCGGTGTTACTTACCGTTCCTGTCACTTGGTCGAAGGACCATTTAAACTGAACCTGACGAGGTCGTACTACCAGAATGGTATCCATCACCACCACCGGCTCCGTGCTGACCTCGCCGCCGGTTGGGCTACGTCTTGTCTGGTTGCGAGTGGGGACCTCGCGGAATGAGACCCGGTAGTAGCGCTCGCGGTTATCCTGTGGACCATGATAGTAAAATTTAAAATACTCGCTCTCACCAGCCTGCAATGCCAGCTGGCGGGGAGCGAAAAGCAGTTCACCATCCACCGGTCGAGTGCGCAATTCACTGCTGCCTGGGCTATCGATGGCACTGATGGCAATACGGTATATCCGTGCGCTTTTGTTGTTATTCACTACACGTTTGCTGACAAAGTCAGTCTCGGACGGCAGCGAAAATGTCAGATTGCCGACCGAAATCGCCTGTGTCAAAGGTGCCGCCAGCATACAGACCACTGTCAGCAGCGCCTTAGTTAATGTTACGCCACGTCGCCTGAACATGAATCTCTCCTGAAGCGCTGACTTCGCCAAACCAGCCGTTATCATCTACCGTACGCAGCGAAATGGCGTTATCCATTGGAATTGAAAATTTGACAGTGGTCTTATCCATCTGCCCCACTTCGCCAGAGATATCAGTCCACGGTGTGGTTAGCCACAGCGCATCGGTCATATCCCGCCAGCTATCATCGCACCCGGCATCGTAGGTTTTTGTAGCTCCGTTGCGGGTAATAAAGGAAAGCATCGCCGGGAATGGTACTTTCGCCTTACCGTCATCGGAGCTGAAGACACAATAGGAGCGTCCGCCAATCACCTGCGCGGGTCCGGTCACCTTGATCAGCACTTCGTCGGCAGCTGTTTTACCGCTGGTGGTTACGATATAGCCGAAATCGAGTGCCGGTTCGCCGCTGCCGACATATCCCTCTCGCGACGGTGTCTGAGTATATTCATCGGAGATAATACTGATGCTGAAATCACGGGGTTTGATAATCAGCGTGTTGGAGGTAGAAAATTCATACCAGCCAGACTCCGGTGATGTGGTGTTCTGAAAGCGAAAGTTGAATAGATCTTTGGTGTTGATATCGCTGATCCCCAGGTTCACCATCTGCTTAAAGAAGTTGCTCGAGAAGAAAACATAGATCGAGTCTGCGCTCTTCATCTCGTTGAAGGTGTAGTAATAAGCGGTATTGCTCACCGGTTTCCATGAACTGCCATTCAGACTGAACTGCATATCGTACGCCCCGACGGCCGAGGCCAACGACGAGTTGGCGATCGCCGGGAATATATGGATTGAGGTGTTGCTGAGCCCGTTTGTTTGCAGGGTATAGTTAACCATCTTACAACTTAATCCTGAACGGCTGCCGATGGTTTGCGTCCGGCAGTCGGCGTTCCCTTCCCCCAGAGTCGGTACTCCGTCGCTGTTGATAAATACCTCCGCCAGCGAGTGGGTATTTATCAACCGCAAATTTGCTGCTTTCGTATGGGTGACGTTGCGAACATACCAGTTGCCGGAGGCCTGATCCTTACAGCGCGCGCCGCTGCTGGCGTCATAGTTCACTGAGGTTTGGCAGGCATTGATGGTCATCGTAAAGCTGCTGCCAACGGGCATTTGTTGCAGATACTGGTAAAACGCGTCTGACAACATGCCGTGCATCCACTTCGAGCCGCCGCTGGTCACCGTCGCGCCATAAAATCCACTGGCGTCGGTGGTTTGCGGCAGGATAAGACTGGTGGTCATATTACACCCTGCGTACCAGTTGATGCAGCGCAAGCCAGTTAAAGGAGATGAAACCGGCGAATTTTCCAGCCACATATCAAACTTCCAGTTGGTATAAAGGCCGGTGTTGTAACCGTTATCAATGTAGCCGAGGCTTTGTTGATAGATGGTTCCTGAGCCAGTGTATTTTAAACCGGTCCAGCGGTTGGCACCGGTCAGGCGCGGATCCAGCGCCCCGCCAGGAGTGACGAAAAAGTTGTCGTCTGAGTTGTTTTCGACAAACACAAACTCGCGTGCCGGAGCATCCGCCCAGGTTGTTTTGCTCACTGCAGCTCTGAGCGCGGTTGCTGGCCAGAATAGCGCAAAGATTATCATCGCTATCAGTAGGTTAACTCTCATTCTCTTCTCCTGTCTGCGTCACCGCCGCCCACGATGAGAGGCCGCTGCAGACCACATCACCGACCCAGACGGCACCGCGCGCCTGGTTGAGTTCCAGTGCCACTTCGCAGGTTTTATTGCCACTGTAGCGAAAATCGATAGTGGGGTATTTCTTATCCACGTCCATGACAAACTCGCCGTTTTCATCGGTTCGGGTTCGGCCGATATGGTTGTTAATCCGTGCGTTAGCCAGCAGTGTGCCGTCTTCTGCACGGATACGACCGGAGACGGTAACCATCTGCTTCACCTCTGGCTCAATGACGGCGACATTGCCTGGATAGAGGGTCAGATGGCTTTTGCGGCCGCTGACGATATCGTAGCTGTCGAGTGAGTTTTTGCTGTTCTGCAACTCCACCTCATATCTTCCATAGGGAGAGAGCGGGAGATAGTTACGCTTGCCGTTAAGCGGGAAAATCCGCCCGTTGATTTTGGCGCTGATCTGACCGTCGTCCTCCAGCCCGGTGTTGAATATCACCCCAGCGTTGCCATCAGTCCGCCCGCTGGCAGCGATGTTTTTACCCTGCCAGCCGACGCTGCCATTGGCGGTCAAGTTGGTATTGACGTAGCCGTCCGCCGCGCTATTGACGTTCAGCGTTCCGCTGGCGTAACGAGCGTCGAACTGTGCATACGCCCCACCGCTGAGGGTTTTGTCATCACCGGTATCGCCGGAGATGGCTCGTGACAGATTTGCACCAACAGTGCGAATGGTCCCTTCATCAAACTGCTTGCGTGCTGACAGGTTTGCCATGGAGTAGCCGTTTTGATGAGTCATCCCTGCGCTAAACCAGTTGCCCAGAGGTAGCGAGAGATCGAGAGCGATATATTTTCCTGTATTGGCGTTGCTGTCGCCGTTGTTATAGCGCTGAATACCGGCTCGCAGGCCAAGCGAACCAAAGGTACCGCTGTAGACATTTTGATAGTAATCTGCCGTGTAATAATGGCTGTTGTAACGGCGGTCATCATTGTAGCTGATGCTGAATGTGCCCAGCTTCGACCACAGTGAGTTCAGGTTGAGTGTGCCGCCGATTGCACGGTTGTCGGCATCGCTACGTCGCAATTGATTGCCAATGCGGGTTTTTTCCTGATTAACCCATAGCGAACTAAAGCCTCCCGGTAGAGTGGCGCTGATGCTGCCGATGCTGCTCCATGAGCTGTCACTGGCCAGCATATTTTGCAGGTTAACGTTGATCGCCCCCCCAAGCGGTAGCGTCAGACGGGTTTCACCCACGGCCTGATTATCGTATCCATATCCCGTTGCCGCCCAGCTAAGCGTACTCAGTGAGCCGGAGCTCGAGGCACCTGCTAGCCAGCTATCTTTAGCTGGTCGCGTCTTTTTCCCGTTTTCCGACCAGCGATCCATATGAAAGCTGCCGCCCCATATCTGCCACGCCAGCGGCGCACCGACACCGCGCCCCCGGCTAAACAGCTTATTGACCCGCTGGGTGCGTTTGCTGATCACGCGACCGTTAACGATCACCTCAACTTCCACATCGTAAATACCGTACGGTAGACCTCGGGTATCCACTTCATGATTGCCCATGGTGAAGTTCTGAACACTCAGTAACCGCCCATCACGGGTGAGATGTACTTCGCCCGCTGCAGGTAAAAAGGCGATCACTGGCGTGGCCGACTGGCTGCTGTCGAAGATGGTGGAGCTGGCCTGGTTTCCCCAGGAAAGGCCGTAAATCTTCCCTGCTGAAATGGCGGTCATCGGCCCTAAGGACTGCAAGTTCCAGGTGTCGAGCATTCCACCGGCAAATCGGTGACCAGCAAAATCGCGTTCATACATCGCTTTATATAATTCACTGTCCTGTTGACCGCTACCGATCCCATACAGCGAGCCGTCGAGTACCACATGATGTTCGCGCAGTGCTGTCACGTTATTTAGCGACAGATAGCTGGATGTATTGTTCCCGCCGTTACGCAACTGGTTGTTATAGATGCCGAAGTTATAGCTCAGATTACTGCTGAGGGTGTTAACACTGGATTGCCCGATGTCTTCGCTACGTGAGCGTAGTACGGTGCCCAGTGCTTCGCGCTTGACCACCAGCTGCAGCAGCAGTTGGCGCAAGCTGAGATCCAGCTGCGCGTTGTCAGTCAGGGGGATGATAAGGGCCTCATTGAACGGGGTGTTCGCCAGAGTCATCAGCTGCTGTCGAGTTTGTTCGCTGACACTGGCGTTATCTTCACTCTCTTCCAGCTGTATTTTCCGGATGCGTAACTGTCCATCATCCAACCAGATAAAAGCGCTGCCGATTCGCTGATCGTCCTGGCGACCCTGGCTACCGGCGAGATGAATATAGAGCGGGACGCTCATGCCGTCCTGAAGCGCCTGACTGAAGGCCTGCGGAATAATCACCCCACCTATTTGCTGCGCGCTTATGTCAGCAGCGCTGGCATCGGGTTGAACGAACAAAAAGACCATGCCGAAGGCAAACTGGGCTTTCAGTCCTGGGGAGAACCGTCGTAAAGGCATTGTCGTAATCCATCTGCACAGCTATCTATTTCACGGGAATGAACTTATCACCCTGCCAAAGTGCAACCCGTCCTTTGTTATCCGCCGTGTCCACGCGGGTAAAACGACGCGACTTGCCCGGCATCAGGTAGTAATTCTCTTTACACTCCTTACCATTGGCGGCTTTCAGGCAGGGGCCGTAGGCGAGGATCCGCAGCGTCGCATTTCCTGTATTTGTCAGGGAGCCGTTGGCGTACTGAAAGCGGTAGTTCGCCTGGCGGGGGGCGACGACCAGAATGGTGCCGATGCGGGCGGAAGCAGTGGCCACAGCGCTGCGGTTGGCATTCTCGCGCTGCGCATCACTGAGGGCCTGATCAAACCAGACAATGCGGTAGTAGCGCTCTTTTTCATCTACTGGTCCCTTATAGAAGAAGCGGATCACTTCGCTGGCTTGGGCGGGTAGCAGCAAGCTGGCGGGAGTGAGTAGCAACTCATCCGGCTTGTCCATTGCGATAACCTGCCCGTCGTCAAGCGGTGAAGAGAGCCGTTCGAGACGGATATTGATGAGGCGGCCACTGTCGGTACTGTTTTTGATTGTTTTGCTCAGCGTGCTGCTGTCACTGTTCATAAACGATGATATATCGCCGACATCCAGCGCCTGGGCCGGAGATATTCCGGCAAACAGCAGAGCGAGAGGCAGAAGGTGCTTTTTCATAACAATTCCGTCCAGGAATAAAGCAGGGGGCTACCCCTGCTGATACATCAAAGAGATCAACTGGTCCAGGTAGCGTCGAACTGTACGCTAACGTCGCCGCTCCAGATGCCTTCCGGTAGAGTGCTGTAATCGGTTACTGCGGTGGTACCATTGGTGGTACCGCTGATGATGGAGAAGGTGAAACCATCCTGTGCGGTGGTACGATTGCTGGCATTGTAACCGTTAGCCAGCGGGCTAAGGTTACCGCCCAGTACGCCGTTGGCGGTATCGATCATCACGGTATCGCCAGTTTTTTCGACTGCCGCGCCGTTATAATCCACGCCCACATTCAGTGTGGAACCTGAGGTATCCAACTGGGTTAAGGTGTTGGTGATAAGACGTGAGGTCAGTTTAAAGGCGGTAGCCGTTGAGTCACCCTCAATAGCCACGTCAAATAGACCTTTCTGTGAGTTAAAGCCTTTAATGCCTTCGGCATACTGGAACGCCAGGCTACCGAGTGGCGTCACAACCAGTTTACTGGTGGTGTCTTTTTTGGCTGTTGCCGACCAGGTCGCTACAGCCTGAGCTGTTACGTCAGCAGCCTGCGCCACACCCATGCCGGTAAACACCGTTACCAGAGCTATTGCCAGAACCTTTTTTTTCATTGCTTTTCTTCCCGAGTTAAATTGAGGACATGATGTCCCTGTGAGTCATTTTTTAAAACTAACTTGCCTGGAGTTTACGGAACCAACTTATATATTTTTGAGTACAGCTTGGCCTCAGCATTACGCCGATGGGTATACACTGTCTTCACACTACAATTTTCAATTCTGGCAATCGATTTAGGCAGCATTCCCTGGGCCGTCATGCGGATAATTTCCATTTCCCGGTCAGTGATTTTATCTTTCTTAATATCTTTTTTGAGAAACCTGCCATTAATCACATAGGCCAATTCGTTTCTAATATCACGACTCAGCCCAGCGTATACCACGCCCCTAATATTGCTGTTGTAATACCAATAATTTGCTAAGGCTTCTGACTTTCTGGCCGCAATCAATACGACCTGTTTCCCCTTTACCGCGGATAACCATTCGTTATCACGGTTTATAAACTCAGTTAAAGAATCCGTATTGAGATTGATAAACACGAAATCTTTTCTAATTTTCTCCAGCGATAGATAAATTAATCTGTCGATATCCACAATCAGTTCAGAGAGTCCTTTATAGAAGTAGGCGTCATGGGGAGACCAGATGTATTTATCAGAACGGTTTTGATATTCCATATGGTTTTTAACCTCATAGTCCCTGCTGTAATCATTTTGCCATGTCACTACTTTCCAAACCTGTAATTTTTACAGGTACATTCAGTGTTGTTAGTAAATCGGAAGTAAATAAGATACGTAGCACATATCAATATAGGTTAAACGAGATTAAGTTTTAATTATTTTCGATTGGGCTTAAATTTATGTTTTTTTCCTGATGAGTGTCAATATGTGAACAGAAAAGGAATTCCATGGTTAAGTCAATATTTACTAAAAATGAAAATATTGCTTTTTTGATAAGAAGAAAAAGACATTCAGTTTCATAAGGTTATTGGAAATATAACGTTCAATTCTTACTTGCATTTTATATTAGCCAGGAACTTTGCCCTGAGGTGTTAGGAATAGTCTTAATGCGTTTTGTGCTCGACTAGTAAAAAAACAAGTTTTAATGATAATAAATAGAACATAAAACTATTATTGGCCATCATTAAAGAAGATTTGCCAATCAGTAAGATATTTTAATGGATTAACATGCCGCACAAAATGGTTATGGGTGTTTACTCCAATAAGTGGTGAAAAATTGAATAGGTGTGACTACGTCATCTGTTCGGTAAGCCCCCCAAGAGCCAAATTAAGTGAAGTTAAACGAAGGCTGCCAGCTGTCACAGGAACGATGGCCTCTTTGACAGGGCACTGCGTGCAGTCATCTGTGCGCGTTACTCTAACTGGCACTCGAACGTCGGCGATGGGGTTACCGGTGGATCAGGCTGTTCCTGTGGCGTAAACGTTTTTATGTTAGTACCAACAGATTTACCACATTTATCATCTTAACAGTTTGAGTGTAAATGCAGGCTGCTCCGCAAAGGGAGGGGGCGGAGTGGCTTGTTCAGTCTAAAAGAGAGTTGATACCAGCATACAGGGGCGAAGTTGGTCAACAAATCAACATTAATATAATGGAATATTCGGAGAGAAACGTCAGGCAGTTGGCTTTAAATGAACTTAAAGAATATATTTCCAGGAAAATTAATGTTGGTGTAATCAATACACCAACATTAATCCGGTCTGATTATTAATCAGACAAATATCGTTAATTCGTCGAATTTTGAATCAACGTTTTTTCTTACGACCCTGAACGGCCTTAAAACGTGGATTAGATTTACAAATCACATACAGCCGTCCTTTTCGCTTCACAATCTGACAGTCTGGATGGCGTTCTTTTGCGGTACGCAGAGAGTTAAGGACTTTCATCATGCCCCCTTTTTCGTGCTAACAAAACGACCAAAACGTTGGGTGAACCGTGCAACATTTCCTTCTGATGCCACTGTTCTCAGCTTCCCTGTATAGAACGGGTGCGATTTCGAAGAGACATCAATTGTTACGTACGGATACGTTACGCCATCCAGCTCAATCTCACGGTCTGTTTTGATAGTCGAGCCGATTTTAAAGTACTCATCAACACTGGTGTCATGGAACACCACAGTACGATACTCAGGATGGATATTGGGTTTCATCATTTTTACCTGTTATGTTATAACATAACCGTAAAGATACATGCTCATCCGAATCATTTCAACACCCAATTCCTGTGACCATTTGTGGTATGTGGAATTTCGGCAACGGGGAAGTCTGGCATTGTTAGCAGCCATTGGCGACGCTCCCATAAACGCCTGGATGAGTGATTGATGATGGTTTCGCTGAGAGTATGAATTTTTCGAGAATGGAGGCTATCTCCACTTTACTGGCCGATGATTTATCGCAGTTTGATTGATTACCTGACAGCGTGTATTCCTCCCCCACGAATATAATAATTACTTAAAAAAAGGGAGAGGATGCATATTTTAAATATCACTGAAGTGAACAGTTTATTGCCGTTATTAATAGAAATGGAGAAATAAATAGGCGTATTCTACAATTGCGACAAAAACAACGATATTAATCAGTTTATGACTGATTTGCTGTACTTTATTCTCTTTCATTGGTACTTCCTCGCTTTAAAAAAGAGTGCACTTCGTAAGTGCCCTTATATAAATAACGAGTTTGGTCAACCAATTTTTTGACATGTATCACAAATTTGAATAGATGTATTACATCGGCTATCTTTTATTGCCCCAACGTCATTGATATATGTCGCCTGAAGTCAGTCCGGGAATGAGTCTGATCTCAAAACTGGCCCAGCCCTGGCGTTGATTGGCGCTGAGGAGCATACCTCATCTCATCATAATGTCGTATCTCCTGGGGTGTTATACAAGATATCGTTGTTGGTAACCTGGGAAAGGAATTGAGTTCTATTAAACCGTCAAGTATGCCGGATACATACTGGAGTACACAGCAGGCACGCCTTATGAGAGAACGTGCCGCAGTGACGGGTTAATTATCTGAAAGAATTTGCGAGGCTGTATCGGTTACTCATTGGTTTGATAGTTTTACTCTCGGGAGAGTAATAGATATTTAATCCATTAACGGAAACCAGCCAGTTCCTTTCGATGCCTGAATTTGATCCCATAGTTTATCCGGAATGGTTAATTCAGGAACGCGTTGTGGATTAAGGGCTGTTTGAATTTCATGGCCTCTACCTGATTCAGCTAAAGTCACCCATTCTGGATTTATCACCAGCCCTTTACCGATCGCAACAAGTGGCAGGCCAGCGGAAATTGCTTCTTGAGCCTGAGACGGTGTGCGTATTTTACCTGCAGCGATTACCGGCACTCTGCCTGCAATATGATTTAAAATCAATTCAATAGTTCGGGGGCCATTTGGCGACTCAACAGGGTAGCTATCGTTAATACTGACCAGCGAGGTATGTATATACGAAATACCGGATGAAATGAGCCGATCAAGGAGTTTATAAGTATCCTCTATCCGCAGCCCCCCTGTTGCAGATTCTTCAGGAGATATTCTGTAACCGATGGCAAAGGGCTTTGTCGCATATTCATAGACTACATTTTTTACTTCCTGTAATACGGCCAGCGGGAAGCGCATACGTCCTTCGAGATCTCCTCCCCATCGGTCATTACGCTGGTTAAATAGAGGGGAGAAGAAATTCTGTAGAAGGAATCCGTGCGCACCATGAAGTTCAATGCCATCAAAACCTGCTTTAATCGCCCTTTTTGTGACATCTCCGAATGCTCTAATGGTTTCCTGAATTTCGTTTTCAGTCATTTCCCTGCTTTGTACCACACTCTTCATAAAGTCACCAGATTTTACGCTTGATGCGCTGGCACTAATAACATCGTTATTTGGTACAAGCTCCGGGATGGCTTTATTACCGGCGTGGAAAATCTGCAAAATAGCCGGAGCACCCCCACTTTGGGCTGCAGCAGCTAACTTTTCAAGGCTGTTAATGAAACGGTCGTCATACGCGGCAAATTCATGAGTAAACCCAATGCCGCTTGGCGTGACATAGGTACATCCTGTTATTACTAAACCAACATTTTGTGAGCGGCGTTTATAAAATTCGAGTTCTTGCTCAGAGATGGTTCCATCAGGATTCGCTGACCAGGTCGTCATAGGGGCCATAACGATACGATTACGTAGCTTTATTTTTTCTGTCAGCATAAAAGGAGAAAACAATGATGGGTGTTTATTTGTCATAACAATACCTCAAATGTTTATCTGATTTTAATGCGTATAATCTTAATAAGTTGAGTTGCTACTTTTTGATGCTTTTTTCCTTTAATAGAATTCTTTTTGAGTAATTTTATTATTGTCGTGTAGTCAATGAAGGATAAATCTCAGGGAGATAATGAATCTCCCTGCAAGGTTATTACAAATGTGTTTTGTAAAAAGGAATTAATTTATCGAGCGCCTGTTTCACAGGTTCTGGCTTATCATACAGGTCGTAATGTGAATAACCTTCAACCACGACCAACTCTTTATGTTTTGAGGCTGCACGACCAATAATTTCGCAGCCGTCACGATAGGCACCAAAAGCGCCCACTCTATCGCCCACTACAACCATTAGTGGTTGAGTTAACAGGACTTCTGCAAGATGAAAAGCATCCCAGCCCACGGCAACAGTCTGATGTGAAAATAGCGAACGATTTACCCCATTAGGCGCACAGCCTCGTGGCGAACGATAATATTCTGTTGCTTCAAAAAGGTCTATTTCTGTTAATCCCGCTTCAAGAGCTGCTTCCGGAGAAGAAGGGAGCAAATCATCTACGCGAAGTTTTGCGCCGTTAGCTTCGTCTGTTCTTTGTTGCGCCATTGCTTCGAGTGCTCCGATAGGATTTAACGCTGTAAATCCCTCACGCATAAGACGCCCGTAGTTAGCACCCGTGACAGTACCAATGGCTTTAATCCGACGTTCTGTCATTGCGGCATTAATGGCATATCCACCTCCACCACAAATACCCAGTACACCAATACGCCCGGCATCAACGTAAGGTAAGGTGGTAAGGTAATCAACGACAATGCTGAAGTCTTTTACTCGCATTGTTGGATCTTCCAGATAACGCGGTTCTCCACCGCTGCTTCCCTGAAAACTGGCATCAAAAGCAATGACGATAAAGCCAGCTTTTGCCAGGGCGGCACCATACACACTACCCGATGTCTGTTCTTTGCAGCTTCCAATTGGATGGGCACTGATAATGGCAGGATACTTTTTTTCACTATTAAAATCGTCAGGGAAATAGATATCAGCAGCTATATCCCAGTAAGTGTGTTTTATCGAAACAGTTTTCATTTCAAGCTCCGGGGATTTGCCTAAACAGATTTAAATATCATTTCTATTATCCGCAACTGGCATTTGTGTTCATATCGAGAACGGCGTAATAGTATGACTTGTATTGGTTATCATCAATGGTCTAATATCTATCACAGTGTTAAGTTAAGGTTTACAATGATGAAAATAGAGCCTTCAATTTTGCCTTCTCTTGCCTGGTTTGCGCTGATTGTTCGTGCCGGCAGTTTTTCCAGAGCCGCTTCTGAAATGGGTATTACGCGGGCCGCATTGTCCCAGAATTTAAAATCTCTTGAGGAACGTCTTAACACCAAGCTGATATATCGTACGACCCGCAATATGTCGCTTACTGAGGAAGGACAGCGTCTGTATGAAGTGCTGGTGTCGGCTTTGGGGCAAATTGATGATGCTTTGAAAGATGTTGGTGATACCCAACTTGAACCTACAGGCCTGTTGAGAATAAATTCCTCCCGTGTTGCAGCACGGATGCTTGTTGAGCCTCATATTGGCGAGTTTCTTACTCGTTACCCCAAAACAAAGATAGAACTCATTATGGATGACGGTTTATCTAACATTATTGCGGACGGCTGTGATGTGGGCATACGTCTTGAGCAAGGACTGGATGAGCATATGACTGCCGTTCCTGTTTCTCCGCTTATTAAACTGGTTACTGTGGCATCGCCAGATTATTTAAAAGAACACGGTATTCCTGAAACGCCTCAGGAACTGAGTAACCATAATTGCCTTCGGTTGCGGCATAAAAGTAGCGGTGCACTCTCTGCATGGGAGTTTTCTAATGTTGTGGGGGGTAATGAAGAGTTCGAAATAGAGGTTTCAGGTAAGTATATTTCTAATGATGACGAAAGCATGATACGAATGGCGCTGAATGGAACGGGTATCATTCAACATCTGGATTTTGCAATCGCTGAACATATCAATGCGGGCAAGTTACAGCCGATTCTTGAGGATTGGGCTGTTTCATTTCCTGGATTTTATATTTATGTTTCATCACGGGTGAGAATGCCCTCTAAAGTTCGTGCTTTTATTGATTTTATGGTGGAGAAAAGAGTAAAACTCGAAAATTGATGATATGTGTAATTGATGGTTGCTCTGGGCGAATATCGGTAAGAGGAATAACGTAATCATTAGGACGCGTTTACATAATAAACTTTCTGATAATTAATACTTATTTTCTATACGGCCATAATATCAATTATCATTATCACCAGTAATGTGGCTAAAATAATAGTATCTATGGCCGCTACGGTTAACGGTGGTTATTTTGGGAGGCGTTAACACGTAGCGGCTTGTAGTTGTAAGTCTTGAACAGGTACAAAGCCTGAAAATCAGGAGGATATCGCTATCAAACTTCCTTTATTTCTTCTCGCAGTTTCGCATCTTATAGAAGAATCCTGTATTTCCATCTTCCACGATGAAGCGATCGTTAAAAGTTGGACGACGAATAAATGTCACTCCACCTATTGTTGCTTTTTGTTTTATACCATCATCAACATTTTCCAGATCTGGAGAGTACAATTGATCTCCATTTGGCATTTGAACGATGAAATTGTTTCCATTATCGAGAACTGTTGCGGATTTTGACAGAATTTGAGTAGCGGTATCCAGGCTGGAAATCCTAATGTCACAAACATATTTGCCTGGCCCCAGATCTTCTTCTGCAAATACAGGTAAGGAAAATAATGCAAATGCGAGGATGAGATTCTTATTCATGCAAACTCCAGGAAGATCAATAAAAGCAATACGTTACATAAAGAGCACGTAAATGAAAAGAGCGATTGGTTAATGAGTAATGCTATTAATCCCCGCATGGCCTACTTTTCATTGGCTGCGGTGTTGAACCTCATTGAATATGGGCAAGACTCTGACTGAGTGACCGACGTAAATAGGTAGATGCATAATCGCTTACCGCCCTGTAACCGCAAACGGTGCCCAGGCTTCTGGCTGAATGCCACGACTTTGCATCCAGGGAACGGCCTGCAGCTGCTGATTGAAAGGGTTAACTTCAACCTGGTTTACCGCCGGAACGACGTTATTAAAAGCGATAAGGTCTGCCAGTCGGTCAGTATGGAAGTTACTGACGCCATTAGCGCGAATTTTACCGGCCTGTTGCAGCTCTTCCATGGCACGCCAGGCTCCGTGGACATCGCCATATGGCTGGTGAATCAAGTACAGGTCAATGTAATCAAGTTGCAGTCGATTCAGAGAGCGTTCGAACTGGGCTTTGGCCCCTTCGTAACTGGTATCCTGCAACCAGAGTTTCGTGGTGACAAAGAGTTCGTTACGGGCGATACCGCTTTGTTTCAGTGCGTTCCCGACCTGGGTTTCATTCTGATACGAGGCGGCGGTGTCAATCAGTCGATAACCGCTGTTAATAGCGTCAATGACCGCTCTTTCGCATTCGGCGGCATCGGTCATCTGAAATACACCAAAGCCCAACAGGGGCATTTCAATACCGTTGTACAGTTTTACTTTTTGCATGGTGTTATCCTTCCGTTATCGTTCATGAGAAGCATAACGTAAAGGGAAGAGCTCGATTAGACGGCAGGATTTGTCAGGGGTTATGAACAAAATTCATAAATCTGTTTGAGGGTTGCGCTGAGTAGTGCAAGTTCGATATCCCCGCAATTTACAGCCCGATGAAGGAAAATGAATATCCATAAAAAATATATCGGTTTATCCTGGCGTATATACCTACTTCGACGTATTTCCAATCGTGGTAAATTAAAAGCAGGTCATTATTATTCACTCTGAATAATGAATTATTCATTATCCGCAGAGTAAGAAAGATAACTTAGGTATCTATTTAATGGTTTGCACAAAAAGCTAAATTCTCACCCATAAATAAAAATATAATCCCGCGCCCAACCACCTGATGAGTGGCTACAGGCACTGGATATATTAGGTGGCGGTGTACTTTCTTACATAAAGGTATTTCCTTTTCTGCGGAAAAGGAAACCGGGAAATCCCGGTTTTTCTGACAAGCAGACGCCATTATTTGTGTCTGCCTATGTTCGTTAATTCGTTCATCAGGAAATTATCTCAATGTCACGTTATAAAACAGGTCATAAACAACCACGATTTCGTTATTCAGTTCTGGCCCGCTGCGTGGCGTGGGCAAATATCTCTGTTCAGGTTCTTTTCCCACTCGCTGTCACCTTTACCCCAGTAATGGCGGCACGTGCGCAGCATGCGGTTCAGCCACGGTTGAGCATGGGAAATACTACGGTAACTGCTGATAATAACGTGGAGAAAAATGTCGCGTCGTTTGCCGCAAATGCCGGGACATTTTTAAGCAGTCAGCCAGATAGCGATGCGACACGTAATTTTATTACCGGAATGGCCACCGCTAAAGCTAACCAGGAAATACAGGAGTGGCTCGGGAAATATGGTACTGCGCGCGTCAAACTGAATGTCGATAAAGATTTCTCGCTGAAGGACTCTTCGCTGGAAATGCTTTATCCGATTTATGACACGCCGACAAATATGTTGTTCACTCAGGGGGCAATACATCGTACCGACGATCGTACTCAGTCAAATATTGGTTTTGGCTGGCGTCATTTTTCAGGAAATGACTGGATGGCGGGGGTGAATACTTTTATCGATCATGATTTATCCCGTAGTCATACCCGCATTGGTGTTGGTGCGGAATACTGGCGTGATTATTTGAAATTGAGCGCCAATGGTTATATCCGGGCTTCTGGCTGGAAAAAATCGCCGGATGTTGAGGATTATCAGGAACGTCCGGCGAATGGCTGGGATATTCGTGCTGAGGGCTATTTACCCGCCTGGCCGCAGCTTGGCGCAAGCCTGATGTATGAGCAGTATTATGGCGATGAAGTCGGGCTGTTTGGCAAAGATAAACGCCAGAAAGATCCACATGCGATTACCGCTGAAGTGAATTACACGCCAGTGCCTCTTCTGACCCTGAGTGCCGGGCATAAGCAGGGCAAGAGTGGTGAGAATGACACTCGCTTTGGCCTGGAAGTTAATTATCGGATTGGCGAACCTCTGCAAAAACAACTCGATACAGACAGCATTCGCGAGCGTCGAATGCTGGCAGGCAGCCGCTATGACCTGGTTGAGCGTAATAACAACATCGTTCTTGAGTACCGCAAATCTGAAGTGATCCGTATTGCTCTGCCTGAGCGTATTGAAGGCAAGGGCGGTCAGACGGTTTCCCTGGGGCTTGTGGTCAGCAAAGCAACTCACGGACTGAAAAATGTGCAGTGGGAAGCGCCGTCATTACTGGCTGAAGGTGGCAAAATTACCGGTCAGGGTAGTCAGTGGCAAGTAACGCTCCCGGCTTATCGTCCAGGCAAAGACAATTATTATGCGATTTCAGCAGTTGCCTACGATAACAAAGGCAATGCCTCGAAACGTGTGCAGACAGAAGTGGTTATTAGCGGAGCTGGTATGAGCGCCGATCGTACGGCGTTAACGCTTGACGGTCAGAGCCGTATTCAAATGCTTGCTAACGGTAATGAGCAAAAGCCGCTGGTGCTGTCTCTGCGCGACGCCGAGGGCCAGCCAGTCACGGGCATGAAAGATCAGATCAAGACTGAACTAACCTTCAAACCGGCTGGAAATATTGTGACTCGTACCCTGAAGGCCACTAAATCACAGGCAAAGCCAACACTGGGTGAGTTCACCGAAACTGAAGCAGGGGTGTACCAGTCTGTCTTTACGACCGGAACGCAGTCAGGTGAGGCAACGATTACTGTTAGCGTTGATGGCATGAGCAAAACCGTCACTGCAGAACTGCGGGCCACGATGATGGATGTGGCAAACTCCACCCTGAGCGCTAACGAGCCGTCAGGTGACGTGGTTGCTGATGGTCAGCAAGCCTACACGCTGACGCTGACTGCGGTGGACTCCGAGGGTAATCCGGTGACGGGAGAAGCCAGCCGCCTGCGACTTGTTCCGCAAGACACTAATGGTGTTACCGTTGGTGCCATTTCGGAAATAAAACCAGGGGTTTACAGCGCCACGGTTTCTTCGACCCGTGCCGGAAACGTTGTTGTGCGTGCCTTCAGCGAGCAGTATCAGCTGGGCACATTACAACAAACGCTGAAGTTCGTTGCCGGGCCGCTTGATGCAGCACATTCGTCCATCACCCTGAATCCGGATAAACCGGTGGTCGGCGGTACGCTTACGGCAATCTGGACGGCAAAAGATGCCAATGACAACCCTGTAACAGGCCTCAATCCGGATGCACCGTCATTATCGGGCGCAGCAGCTGCTGGTTCTACGGCATCTGGCTGGACAAATAATGGTGATGGGACGTGGACTGCGCAGATTACTCTCGGCTCTACGGCGGGTGAATTAGAAGTTATGCCGAAGCTAAATGGACAGGATGCGGCAGCAAACGCGGCAAAAGTAACCGTGGTGGCTGATGCGTTATCTTCAGGCCAGTCGACAGTGTCTGTAGCCGCAGATCGCGTAAAAGCAGGCGAAAGCACAACCGTGACGCTGGTGGCGAAAGATGCGCATGGCAACGCTATCAGTGGTCTTTCGTTGTCGGCAAGTTTGACGGGGACCGCCTCTGAAGGGGCGACTATTTCCAGTTGGACCGAAAAAGGTGACGGTTCCTATGTTGCTACGTTGACCACAGGCGGAAAGACGGGCGAGCTTCGTGTCATGCCGCTCTTCAACGGCCAGCCAGCAGCCACCGAAGCCGCGCAGTTGACGGTCATCGCCGGGGAGATGTCATCAGCGAACTCTACGCTTGTTGCGGACAATAAGACTCCAACGGTTAAAACGACGACGGAACTCACCTTCACCGTGAAGGATGCGTACGGGAACCCGGTCACCGGGCTGAAGCCAGATGCACCAGTGTTTAGCGGTGCCGCCAGCACGGGATCAGAGCGACCTTCAGTTGGAAGCTGGACAGAGCAAAGTAATGGGGTCTACGTGGCGACCTTAACGCTGGGATCGGCTGCAGGTCAGTTGTCTGTCATGCCACGCGTGAACGGCCAAAATGCCGTTGCTCAGCCACTGGTGCTGAATGTTGCAGGCGACGCTTCCCGGGCAGTGATCAATGATATGGCGGTGAAGGTGAATAACCAACTGGCAAATGGACAGTCTGCTAACCAGGTAACCCTGACCGTCGTGGACAGCTATGGTAACCCGTTGCAGGGGCAAGAAGTTACGCTGACTTTACCGCAGGGTGTGACCAGCAAGACGGGGAATACAATAACAACCAATGCCGCAGGTAAAGCGGACATTGAGTTGATAGCAACCGTTGCTGGGGAACACAGTATCACGGCCTCAGTGAATAATGCTCAGAAGACGGTCACGGTGAAATTCAACGCAGACGCCAGCACCGGTCAGGCAAACCTGCAGGTTGACACTGCCGCTCAAAAAGTGGCAAACGGCAAAGATGCCTTTACGCTGACGGCGACCGTTGAGGATAAAAACGGTAACCCTGTTCCAGGAACTCTGGTGACCTTTAATCTGCCTCGGGGCGTCAAGCCACTTACAGGTGATAATGTCTGGGTGAAAGCCAACGATGAAGGGAAAGCAGAGTTGCAGGTGGTTTCAGTGACTGCCGGAACGTATGAGATCACGGCTTCAGCAGGAAATAACCAGCCTTCAGACGCGAAGAGCATTACGTTTGTGGCGGATAAGACTACGGCGACCATCTCCAGTATTGAGGTGATTGGCAACCGTGCAGTGGCGGATGGCAAAGCCAAACAGACGTATAAAGTTACGGTGACTGATGCCAATAACAATTTGTTGAAAGATAGCGAAGTGACGCTGACCGCCAGCCCGGCTTCGTTAAACCTGGAACCGAATGGCACAGCGACAACGAATGAGCAAGGGCAGGCTATTTTCACCGCCACCACGACTGTTGCAGCGAAATATACACTTACGGCGCAAGTGAGTCAGGACAACGGTCAGGTATCAACGAAAACGGCTGAATCCAGTTTCGTGGCGGATGATAAAAATGCGGTACTCACCGCAACATCTGATATGGAATCTCTGGTGGCAGATGGGGAATCGACCGCAACGCTGAAGGTTACCCTGATGTCGGCAAACAACCCTGTTGGGGGGAATATGTGGGTTGACATTCAGACGCCGGAAGGGGTGACGGAGAAGGATTATCAGTTCCTGCCGTCGAAAAATGACCATTTCGTGAGCGGAAAAATCACGCGTACATTTAGTACCAGCAAGCCAGGTGTCTATACGTTCACATTTAACGCCCTGACCTATGGCGGGTACGAAATGAAGCCAGTGACGGTGACCATTACCGCGGTGGATGCCAATACGGCAACGGGCGAGGAGGCGATGAAATAATATTAAGAGTATGAAAGTAACATTCTAATAAACAATAATGGCGTTGACATCTTCAACGCCATTATTTATTGAATTGCCTGACAGTAGTCTCGTTATAAATTCATGTAAACATCGCTACAGCTAAACCGGACGAACGGGAATAAAAATTTCGCAAACAATGTTATTGCTATCGATTTCGACGAGGTTTTCATTGTAATAAAACCGCTCAATATCACTGCCGTTCACTCTGGCTAACCCCCTGGCAGGTAATTCCATCAGATAGAGGTTTCGCGCCCATTCAGGGTAGTGCTCCCACTCACCTTCATAGCGGAAAGAGGCATACAGTCCTCGGTTAATTATCCACTCTTTCGGCATCTCTGAATCGGTTTGTTTACATACCGTACCGGCAAAAGTTTCAACTGTCAGCAAATCGACCGATTTTGTTGACGGTTTAAACGTGGAGACGAAATAGATATCCGTCTTAAAATTCTTCATACATCTGGCTAAATGATGAAGTCGCAGTTCGACTTCTTCATCCGGTGATTTATTCGACACTTCAATATCATATTTAAATGAATTGCCAAAAATAGGTGTCTCAGGAAAGTTGACTAATCTACACTCCGTCTTTTGCTGTTGACGTATTAAAAAAGAAGGGAAGATATTTGCGAGATCCCAATAATCACGGTGGCGGTATTCACGGGGAGAGCAGCCGAATAACTTTTTAAATTCGCGGCTGAATGACTGCTGTGAATCAAAATGCAAAGAGAGTGCAATATCAAGCATAGATTTCGCGGTGAGTCGGACAAGAATGGCAGCACGACAAAGCCTTCGTTTGCGAATGTATTCTCCTAAAGGCACATGCATGAAATTTCGGAACAGAAGCTGGATGTTGCGCCTGCTGTAGCCAGATTTCTGTGCGATATCTTCGATTGAAATAGGGTGCTCAAGATTGCACTCAATCCACTCCAGGAGCTGCTGTAGAATCTTCTGCCTGATCATCACATTCTCCGTTAATTCTTTGTCATATCGCACATTTTCGTTATGCCCTGGGCCCTAAGTGTATCAAAAACAGCAAGGGCGAAGGCAAAAGCACTGGTAGCGTCTGCTTCGTTGTCCCCGAAAATAGAGAGGTTTCAGTCCTACATTATTAATGAATTTTTTGCATAAGTGATATCAAAATCCACATACTAATTTGAGGTTACGTTTTAACGTAGACTCATTGTTCATACCTAATGGAGGGACTGACAGTGGAATTTTCCGTATTGAGTAACAATCTGAAAATGCCGATGATGGGATTTGGTGTTTTTCAGGTTACCGATAAAGACGTGTGCAAACAGTCAGTGTTGAATGCTATCCGCACGGGTTATCGACTCATCGACACTGCAGCGGTATACGGTAATGAAGATGCCGTCGGTGAAGCCGTTCGTGAAGCCATATCTGAAGGTTTATGTACCCGAGAAGAGTTATTTATAACGTCTAAATTGTGGGTGCAGGATATGTTGAATCAGGATATTGCAGCAGCAGGTATTGAAGCATCATTAAAAAAATCGGGACTAGAATACTTCGATCTCTATTTATTGCACCAGGCCATGCGCGATTATTTTAGTGCGTGGCGTGCACTCGAAGATGCCTATGAAGAGGGCAAATTAAAAGCGATTGGGGTTTCCAATTTCTACCCTCATGTTCTGGCGAACTTTTGTGAAACGGTAAGAGTTAAACCGATGGTCAACCAGGTCGAGTTGCATCCCTATTTTGCCCAACCAGAGGCGCTGGCAACCATGAAGTATTATAACGTGCAGCCTGAAGCATGGGCTCCGTTAGGCGGTGGAATACATAAACCCTTTGAAAATAGTCTGCTTCAGAATATTGCAGATGCCCATCAAAAATCGATTTCTCAGGTCATTCTGCGTTGGAATATTCAACGAGGAGTGGTCGTTATTCCGAAATCGACACATCAACAGCGTATCGAAGAAAATTTTGCTATCTGGGATTTCTCACTGACAGAGAAAGAAATGGCGCAAATTAGTTCGCTTGATTTGGGTTATGTTGGGGAATCGGTAAAACATTTTAATCCTGAGTTTGTTCGTGGTTGTCTTGCTGTAAAAATACATGATTGATATTAATCACTTATTTTACCTGAGACGACAAGAATCTTTTAACAGGGGAGTGATATTGATCTTCACTCTGTCATATCTCCGGTAATATGGCGTCAGGCTTCATCATCAGAAAGGGAGCCTGACGCCTGAAAAAGTGAACAACAGACAGTGTTCGGATTATCAATATTCAGTTTTTAACGTTGAACTGGATTCATTACTGCGTTGTTTAAGAATATCCCGCGCCGAATCTGCCATTATCATGACAGCACCTGCCAGCATCAGAGTATCTTTCAATACCAGGCGACCAGCACCAGATAAATAAGGGAAACCATGATGAGCGTCACCCAATGCGGGTACCCATGCCTCCGGGGTGGTGATTAAAAATGAGAGTGTTACCAACGGTGTGGTAAATGCCATCAGCCCTCCCAATAAACCTAACCAGCGATTGACAGGATTAGCCAAAACCAGCAGAGCAATAATCACCTCCACGACGCCAAGACCGTTGGAAAAACCATAGGTATTATTGGCCGATTGCCATGCCCTTGCTTCTGGTTTGTATTCGCCTTCGTGAGTCAGATACTGTTTATAGTCTTCCGGGTGTTCATAAAAGAACGACATTAGTGGACTGTTTGCGACGAATGGTGTAATGCTGTCTGCCTCGTAAGGGACAAACTTTAATAACCCAATCCACATAAAAACAATCGCAATACTCAGACGAATCAATGTCAGGCCAATTTTATCTCCCCGACTTAACAGGTGCAGGTATTTTTCCATTGTGAACATCCTTATTTATACAATACTGCTGTTGCGGTTGAATTATTATCAATTCGCATCGATGTGACTTTCCAGGATGAAGCATTATATTTTCTGGCTATATCAGCAATGGCATCCTCCAGAACTGTCGGTGATGCTGATACTGACGAGACGCTGATATGTTTCAGAATTATTTTATCATCTGCATTGGTGGAAAATGCCATAACGCCAGATAATAGTGTTGCAAATAAAACAGGTTTTTTAAACATATAAAATACCATCAATGAAGTGATTAAGAAGTTATATAATAACAAGGAATTAATAAGATTCTTTTCTCTGAGACGCCAGAATATTTGTCCTGGCGTCTGATTTTGAGTTTATTTGACTAATGAAAATAGATCATTGAGTGATTCGCTCATCGACGGATGAGTAAATATCTGATCGCGTAATATGCTATAAGGCAGCCCGGCATCCATCACCATTTTCACTATATTAATCATCTCGTGGGAGTCAACACACAGCAGTGATGCCCCTAATATACGTTGGGTTTTATTATCAACAATCGCTTTTAATACCCCACGGGTATCGTTCATCACTCTGGCGCGCGGAATTGCAGCTACAGGCAATGTCACCACCTGAATATCAGCACCACTCTCTCTGGCTTGCTCTTCTGTCATACCAACCCTGGACAGGGGCGGTGTCATAAATACGGAATAAGGCACATTTTTCCGATCATCAGTACTACGTCTGCCTTCACCCAGTAACTCATCACGCACAATGCGGTAATCATCCAGTGAAATGTAAGTAAATTGCAGCCCGCCGGTAACATCTCCCATCGCCCAAATATTGTCTGCGGTGGTATGTAATCGCTTGTCAACGACAATTGCCCCGCGCTCGTTTACTGCGATACCGGCATTTTCTGGATGTAACGAAGCGGTAGCCGGTTGACGACCGGAAGCTATTAACAGTGCATCCACCGCCAGTTGGGCGTGCTCGCTATGCACTTGCACTTGATTTTCATGGTGACTGATTCGCTCCACATGGGCATTGAGGATTATATCGACGCCCTGATCGCGTAAAATCGTCGCGATATTATCAGCAATATCCCGATCTTCCCGAGGCAAAAACAGCGAAGCTGCCTCTAAAATGGTTACTTTGCTGCCAAAATTAGCGAACATAGAGGCGAACTCAACGCCAATATATCCGCCGCCCAAAATACCTAAATGCCCTGGTAATTCTTTTAGATTAAGTAATCCAGTGCTGTCATATACACCAGGCGTGGTGGTAATTCCAGGAATTGGCGGAACTACGGCTTGTGCACCGGTATTAATAAAAATTTTCTCGCCATGAATCTCCAGATTTCCCCCAGGCCGATGAACACGCAGGCTATGATTATTGATAAACTCCGCCTGGCCGTCGATCACGTCGATATTGGGCATATCCGCAAGATTATGAAAATTCTTATTACGTAAAAAATTAACCACTTCATTTTTACGCTGTATGGCATGGACAAAATCTGTGTGCTGCTGTGCGTCATGAACCAATGTTTTGGTTGGGATACAGCCGATATTAATACAGGTCCCGCCATACATTGCATTTGATTGTTCGATGAGAGCCACACGCCAACCTGCTTTTGCCAGCGTGACGGCTAATGTTTTTCCAGCCTTGCCAAAACCAATAATAACTGCCTGATATTTATTCATGATGATTTCCTGTCGAAACGCGTTCATTTGACATCATGACTATAGACGCAAAAGAGTAAATAACATTTCTTCACAACGCTTGATATTTTGTCTTATCGTCTGGTATTTTCTTTTTCTTAATCAGAATCACAAAACAAAAATCATGATTAACCATTTGATGGTATTAGATTAATTATTGTCTAAGATTGTTGGTGTTTGTAATCAAAAACCACTCAGGAGTCTGATATGGATGCCCTTAGCCGTTTGTTGATGCTTAACGCTCCACAAGGAACGATCGATAAGAATTGCGTGTTAGGAAGTGACTGGCAGCTTCCACATGGTGCCGGGGAATTATCGGTTATTCGTTGGCATGCGTTAACGCAAGGCGCGGCGAAGCTGGAAATGCCGACGGGGGAGATTTTTACATTACGCCCGGGAAATGTGGTCCTGCTACCACAAAATTCAGCTCATCGCCTGAGTCATGTCGATAATGAATCGACCTGTATTGTCTGCGGCACTCTTCGGCTGCAACATTCGGCGCGTTATTTTTTAACGTCTTTGCCGGAAACGCTGTTTTTAGCACCGGTTAACCACAGCGTGGAATATAACTGGCTGAGGGAGGCGATCCCGTTTTTACAACAGGAATCCAGATCGGCAATGCCGGGAGTGGATGCACTGTGTAGCCAGATCTGCGCTACATTCTTTACCCTCGCGGTGCGTGAGTGGATTGCACAGGTTAATACTGAGAAAAACATTCTCAGTTTGCTTCTGCATCCACGTCTTGGTGCGGTAATACAGCAAATGCTGGAAATGCCAGGACACGCCTGGACCGTCGAATCGCTGGCCAGCATCGCCCACATGTCCCGGGCAAGTTTTGCCCAGCTTTTCCGTGATGTTTCCGGAACCACGCCGCTGTCTGTATTAACAAAGTTGCGTCTACAAATAGCGGCCCAGATGTTTTCCCGGGAAACGCTCCCTGTTGTGGTGATCGCTGAGTCAGTAGGCTATGCCAGTGAATCATCTTTTCACAAGGCGTTTGTCCGCGAGTTTGGTTGTACTCCGGGAGAATATCGGGAAAGAGTCAGACAGCTTGCACCCTGAATAAATCCGCCAGGAATCGGAGCAAAGATAATCAGCATTCCGGGTGTTGTGAGCCTTTCAACTATTTCTATTTCCAACTGTGTTTTATATGTTTTTTTGAAGAATGCTGGCCCAGTATGTAAATAAAAACGCAAACTAAATTGCTTTAATTAAATAAAATGCCGACTATTACTTGATACCTGATTATTGCCGGTGATTTTGTTAGTACACCATCATTGTATATCTCAACAACCCCTGAATAAGTAGCTCTGAATAGGTATAAGGGATGTGGCCTTTTTAAATGAATTTCTTATGCCAAAAATGATCGTCGATTTCCCTATAAAATGTGAGCGATGCCGAAAGAAATAAAATTAGTTATTGCATTTGACGTTTGGATGAAAGATTATCATTTGTCATACAAATGAGGGGTGGTATGTTGCTAGCCAATTAAAAAAGAACGCCATATTTATTGATGATTGATCCTCTGGTGGGGGGAACCATCGGGCATAAATGGGCATGAAGTAATGGAGTATTAGTTGTGAATGTCAATTTCTTTGTCACCTGTATTGGTGACGCCCTGAAATCAAGAATGGCACGAGACTCCGTGCTGCTACTGGAAAAACTCGGCTGTCGCGTAAATTTCCCGGAGAAACAGGGATGCTGCGGTCAGCCTGCGATCAATAGTGGTTATATCAAAGAAGCGATTCCAGGGATGAAAAATCTGATCGCCGCACTGGAGGATAACGACGATCCCATTATTTCACCGGCTGGCTCCTGTACCTATGCCGTAAAAAGTTACCCAACGTATCTGGCGGATGAGCCTGAATGGGCATCACGTGCCGAAAAGGTTGCCGCGCGTATGCAGGATCTCACCTCTTTTATTGTTAATACATTAGGGGTAGTCGATGTAGGTGCCAGTTTGCAAGGGAGAGCGGTGTATCACCCATCTTGTAGCCTGGCCCGTAAGCTGGGGGTGAAGGACGAGCCACTTGCGCTGCTGAAAAATGTGCGTGGACTGGAGCTGTTGACCTTTGCTGAACAGGATACCTGCTGCGGATTTGGCGGCACGTTCTCGGTCAAAATGGCCGAAATATCCGGCGAGATGGTGAAAGAAAAGGTTGTGCACCTGATGGAAGTCCGCCCTGAGTATTTAATTGGTGCTGACGTGAGTTGCCTGCTGAACATCAGTGGACGATTACAACGGGAAGGGCAGAAAGTCAAAGTGATGCATATTGCTGAAGTGCTGATGAGCCGCTGAGGATATAAAGATGTCGATCAAAACCAGTAATACAGATTTTAAGACACGCATCCGTCAGCAAATTGAAGATCCGATCATGCGCAAAGCGGTGGCAAACGCGCAGCAGCGTATTGGGGCAAATCGGCAAAAAATGGTCGATGAATTAGGGCACTGGGAGGAGTGGCGCGACCGGGCCGCCCATATACGTGATCATGTTCTGAGTAATCTCGACGCTTATCTGTACCAGCTCTCTGAAAAAGTGACGCAAAACGGCGGTCACGTCTATTTTGCAAAAACCAAAGAAGACGCCACCCGCTACATTTTACAGGTCGCCCAACGCAAAAATGCCCGGAAGGTGGTGAAATCTAAATCGATGGTGACCGAAGAGATTGGTGTCAATCATGTGTTGCAGGATGCTGGTATTCAGGTGATTGAAACCGATCTGGGTGAATACATTCTCCAGCTGGATCAAGATCCGCCCTCTCATGTTGTGGTCCCGGCAATTCATAAAGATCGCCATCAGATCCGTCGAGTGCTACACGAACGTCTGGGTTATGAGGGGCCGGAAACGCCTGAAGCGATGACCTTATTCATTCGGCAAAAAATCCGCGAAGATTTCCTCAGTGCTGAAATAGGTATTACCGGCTGTAATTTCGCGGTGGCAGAAACCGGTTCGGTATGCCTCGTGACTAATGAAGGTAATGCACGGATGTGTACCACGTTGCCGAAAACGCATATTGCAGTGATGGGAATGGAGCGTATTGCCCCCACGTTTGCCGAGGTAGATGTATTGATCACCATGCTGGCGCGCAGTGCCGTTGGTGCACGTTTGACGGGATACAACACCTGGCTGACAGGACCGCGCGAAGCGGGGCACGTTGATGGTCCTGAAGAGTTTCATCTGGTTATTGTCGATAACGGGCGTTCTGAGGTGCTGGCTTCTGAATTTCGGGATGTGCTGCGCTGTATTCGCTGCGGGGCTTGTATGAATACTTGTCCGGCATATCGCCATATTGGCGGTCATGGATATGGCTCTATTTATCCAGGGCCAATTGGTGCGGTGATTTCCCCGTTACTTGGCGGCTATAAAGATTTTAAAGATTTACCCTACGCCTGCTCTTTATGCACAGCTTGTGACAGCGTGTGTCCGGTGCGTATTCCGCTGTCAAAACTGATTTTGCGTCATCGTCGGGTGATGGCTGAAAAAGGGATCACCGCAAAAGCAGAGCAACGGGCGATAAAAATGTTCGCTTATGCCAATAGTCATCCAGGATTGTGGAAAGTCGGGATGATGGCTGGTGCTCATGCGGCAAGCTGGTTTATCAATGGCGGCAAAACACCACTCAAATTTGGTGCGATTAGCGACTGGATGGAAGCACGCGATCTTCCTGAAGCTGACGGAGAGAGTTTCCGTAGTTGGTTTAAGAAACATCAGGCGCAGGAGAAAAAGAATGGATAATCGGAGCGAATTTTTGAATAACGTTGCTCAGGCACTGGGTCGCCCGCAGCTACTTGAACCGCAAGCAGAAGATGCGCCGCTTAACAACTATGCTAACGAGCGGCTTACCGAACTTAACCAACAGCAGCGCTGTGACGCGTTTATCCAGTTTGCCCGCGATGTTATGTTGACGCGCTGTGAACTGACCAGCGAGGCGCAGGCCGCAGAAGCTGCAATATGTCTGTGTAAAGAGCTGGGAGAGCAGTCGGTCGTGATTAGCGGTGACGCGAGACTGGAGGAATTGGGGATTAGCGAACGTTTGCAGCAGGAATGCAATGCCGTTGTTTGGGATCCGGCGAAAGGTATTGAGAACATATCACAAGCAGAGCAGGCTAAAGTGGGCGTCGTATATGCTGAATATGGTTTAACCGAATCGGGTGGCGTGGTTCTTTTTTCCGCCGCCGGGCGCGGGCGTTCATTGAGCCTGCTCCCGGAATCTTCTCTTTTTATCCTGCGTAAAAGCACTATCTTGCCGCGTGTAGCGCAACTTGCAGAAAAATTGCATCAGAAAGCGCAGGCCGGTGAACGAATGCCGTCATGTATTAACATCATCAGTGGTCCCAGTTCAACGGCGGACATTGAGCTTATCAAAGTCGTCGGGGTTCATGGTCCGGTGAAAGCGGTGTATCTGATTATTGAGGATTGCTGAGAGAGATATGAAGTCTGGACATAAACCTGAAGGCGGTATACGAGGTTGTGAATAGCGTTAAGAACAACCTGACTTAACCCCGTTCCGTCATAGTTATGCTGCTCTTCTGTAAATATCCTGACATTAATAATGCCAGGATATTTACAGTGAAAAATACAGGAATCCATTCCTGAAGACGGGCTCCCTTCCCGGTCATTGTCACTTCAGCTTTATACAGGCACTCTCTATCAGAATGCTGTTTATTACTGCCCAGAGTTTTGTTGGTATTCATCTACCATTTTTTTGACAAGGCAATTTTTAGCATTAGTACTGGTCTAAAAAACTCGTAATTCGCTGAATAACATCTTCAGTCATTGTGGTCTGACAGGCAAAGTTATTATTGCTATCACAGCTTACAAGTATGCCTGATGTTGTGTGGTTTATTTTTCGGCTGTAACTCAGCTTTATATTGTCTTTATTGATGTAGAGAAATAATAGCACCATTGTCATACAAACAGCTGTAATAAACAGAATAATACGAACCTTTTTCTTCAGATAAAATAAAATTTCAATCAGATCGATATCCTGTTTGATTTGTCACTTATAATATATCCAGAAAATGAAATCTGTCGCAGATAAGCTTGAATTAATAGTCTCTATCAGGAATATTCTGGTAAAAACATCAGCAAAAAACCAGCATCATGAATACTGGATATGAAGCATGAGAGTTACCTATGTTTTTTATATAAGGATTCGGTCCTTATCGTAGAACAGTAACTCTCAAGCTTATAAGTTCCTGCGTTAGTTCAAATCGCGATTCAGTTTTTTCGCTCTTACTGGCATCCCATTCGCCACAAAATACGCCGCCAGACTTCTGGGCAACGCTTCTCGTCCGCGAATCATATCCGCCATTTTCTCGCCAATCATAATGGTCGTGGCGTTCAGATTGCCGGTGATAATCTGCGGCATAATTGACGCATCGACTACGCGTAATCCTTCCAGCCCGTGCACGCGGCCTTCGCCATCCACAACGGACATCTCGTCGTACCCCATTTTGCACGTACCGCATGGGTGGAAGGCGGTTTCGGCGTGATTACGCACAAACTCATCGAGCTGCTCATCCGTCTGGCATTCCGCGCCGGGGCTGATTTCACGTCCACGGTATTGATCCAGCGCCGGTTGATGCATGATCTCGCGGGTGATGCGAATCGCGTCGCGGAACTCCTGCCAGTCCTGTTCGTGCGACATGTAGTTAAACAAAATCGCCGGATGCTGGTGCGGGTCGCGGGATTTAATCCGCACATGCCCACGGCTTGGCGAGCGCATTGAGCCAACGTGGCACTGGAAACCGTGCTCTTTCACCGCATTCGAGCCGTTGTAGTTAATCGCTACCGGCAGGAAGTGGTATTGAATGTTCGGCCACGCAAATTCCTCACGGCTGCGGATAAATCCGCCTGCTTCAAAGTGGTTGCTGGCACCAACGCCGGTGCCGCCAAACAGCCACTCCGCACCGATTTTCGGCTGATTCCACCACTGCAGGGCAGGGTAGAGGGAAACCGGTTCTTTGCACTCATATTGCAGGTACATCTCCAGGTGATCCTGAAGATTTTCGCCGACGCCAGGTAATTCATGCACCAGCGGAATATCAAACTCCGCCAGCAGTTCAGCGTTGCCGATGCCAGAGCGTTGCAGGATTTGTGGTGAGGCTATCGCGCCCGCACATAACAGCACTTCTTTGTTGGCCGTTGCGCGGGTTGGGATGGTGCTGTCGCCTTCCAGCCACTCGACGCCCACCGCGCGTTTGCCGTCAAAAATGATGTGATCGGTCATAGCGTGAGTACGAATGGTCAGGTTAGGGCGCGATTTGGCCTGATCGAGATAACCGCGCGCGGTACTGGCGCGACGGCCCTGTGGCGTGACGGTGCGATCCATCGGGCCAAAACCTTCCTGCTGATAGCCGTTGAGATCGTCCGTGCGCGGGTAGCCCGCCTGCACGCCCGCTTCAATCATTGCTTCAAACAGCGGATTGACGCCGGGTTTGGAGGTGGTGACGCTCACCGGGCCATCACCGCCGTGGTAGTCGTTCTCGCCCACATCGCGAGTCTCGGCCTTGCGAAAGTAGGGCAGACAGTCGAGGTAGCTCCAGTTCTCCAGACCGGGTTCTTGCGCCCAGTTATCGAGATCCAGCGCGTTACCACGGATGTAACACATACCGTTGATCAGCGACGATCCGCCCAGACCTTTACCGCGTCCACACTCCATGCGGCGGTTGTTCATAAATGGTTCGGGTTCTGTCTCATAGGCCCAGTTATAGCGTTTACCCTGTAGCGGGAACGCCAGCGCAGCGGGCATTTGGGTACGGAAGTCAAAGCGATAGTCCGGGCCGCCCGCTTCAAGCAGCAGCACGGTAGCGTTCGGATCTTCAGTCAGACGTGTCGCGAGGACGTTGCCGGCAGAGCCGGCACCAATAATGATGTAGTCAAATTGCAAATAAACCTCCTGGTTAGAATATGGACTGGAATTTAGCCATCTCAACCTGGATGGACTTCACCTGGGTGTAACTCTGGAGTGTCATCACGCCGTTCTCGCGACCAATGCCGGAGTGTTTGTAGCCGCCAACGGGCATCTCCGCCGGGGATTCTCCCCAGGTGTTGACCCAGCAAATACCCGCTTCCAGCTGATGAATGACGCGATGCGCGCGGTTCAGATCCGCCGTCACGATGCCCGCCGCCAGGCCGTAGTCGGTATCATTGGCGCGGCGAATCACTTCGTCCTCAGATTCATAAGTGAGAAGCGACATCACCGGACCGAAGATCTCTTCGCGCACGATGGTCATTTCGTCGCGGCAATCGGTGAACACGGTCGGTGCAACCCATGCGCCGTTATCGAAGCCATCGCCTTTCAATACATCGCCGCCGCACAGTACGCGCGCGCCTTCCTCTTTGCCTTTGGCGATGTAACGCAGCACGTTATCGCGATGCGGGAAGCTGACCAGCGGGCCGAAGTTAGTTTGCGGATCGAAAACGTCGCCCGCGCGAATGCGCTCAACGCGCGCCAGAATCTTTTGTTCAAATGCGGCTTTGCATTTCGCCGGAACGAAGACGCGGGTGCCATTGGTACACACCTGACCGGAGCTAAAGAAGTTCGCCATCATGGCGATATCGGCAGCGAGATCGAGATCCGCATCGTCGAAAACGATCAGCGGTGATTTACCGCCCAGCTCCATGGTCACTTCTTTCAGGGAGGAAGCCGCCGAGTTAGCCATCACTTTTTTGCCGCTGGCGACACCGCCGGTAAATGACACTTTGGCAATGCCCGGATGCTCGGTCAGATACTGCCCGGTTTCCGCACCTACGCCCGGCAGCACGTTAAATACGCCGTCCGGCAGGCCCGCTTCGCTGTAAATTTCGGCCAGCTTTAACGCGGTAAGCGGGGTAACTTCGCTCGGTTTGAATATCATCGCGTTGCCTGCCGCCAGCGCCGGTGCGGATTTCCACAAAGCAATCTGAATCGGGTAATTCCATGCGCCAATTCCGGCGACCACGCCCAGCGGTTCACGGCGGGTATAAACAAACGACGTCTCGCGTAGCGGGATCTGGCTGCCTTCCAGTGCCGGGATCAGCCCGGCGTAGTACTCCAGTACGTCCGCGCCGGTAACGATATCGACGGTTGAGGTTTCTGAATACGCCTTCCCGGTGTCGAGGGTTTCCAGTTTAGCGAGTTCGTCATTGCATTCGCGCAGAATATCAACGGCTCGACGCAGAATGCGCGAGCGTTCCATGGCGGTCATCGCCGCCCAGATTTTTTGCCCCTGCTGGGCGCTCTTCACGGCGCGATCGACATCCTCACGCCCGGCGGCCTGCACGGTCGCCAGCACGTTACCGTTGGCCGGGTTAATGGTCTCGAAGGTGCGACCGCTGGTGGCGGAGGTATAACCACCATGTATATAAAGCTGCTGTTCTGCCATTCGGGACATCACGTCTCCTCGGTTAATCGGTGGGTAAATGCTGAGTGATAAAGTGGCGGGTGAGCGAGTGTGCGAGAGATTTATTCAGCGGTTTACCGCTCAATGCCGCGCGCAGCCATAAACCGTCAATCAGCGCGGCCAGGCCATAACCTGCCTCCTGTGCCTCTTTGCGCGGTAACTCGCGGTGAAATTCGCTCACCAGATTCGACAACAATCGGCGGCTGCTCACCTGCTGCAAACGGTAAAGCATCGGCTGATGCATACTGCTGGCCCAAAACGCCAGCCAGGCTTTCATCGCAGCATTACTGACCTGAGTCTCATCGAAATTTCCGTCAACAATCGCCTGTAATCGCTGCTCAGGGCTGCCATCCGGTAGCGCGTGTAAGCGGTTCAAGACCGCGTCACGCAGCTGGCTGGTGATATCACGCATGGTTGCTTCCAGCAGACCATTTTTATCTTTGAAATAGTGGCTAATGATCCCGGTGGAAACGCCCGCCCGGCGGGCGATCTGCGCGATCGTCGCATCGTGCATACCTACTTCATTTATTGCTTCCAGCGTGGCGTCGATCAGTTGTCTGCGCCGGATCGACTGCATCCCCAATTTGGGCATTTTTGCCACTCCATTCATCAGCGTTGTTAATCTATTAAAGCCGTTATTGATTGGACGTTCAATATAAAATGTGTCTTAATTGTTACTAATTTGATTTTAAATGGTAACAATAACAGTGGGGATACTGGATGACAGACCTTTCGCACAGCAGGGAAAAGGACAAAATCAATCCGGTGGTGTTTTACACCTCCGCCGGACTGATTTTGTTGTTTTCCCTGACAACGATCCTGTTTCGCGACTTCTCAGCCCTGTGGATTGGCCGCACGCTGGACTGGGTTTCTAAAACCTTCGGTTGGTACTATCTGCTGGCGGCAACGCTCTATATTGTCTTTGTGGTCTGCATCGCTTGTTCGCGTTTTGGTTCGGTGAAGCTCGGGCCTGAACAATCCAAACCGGAATTCAGTCTACTGAGCTGGGCGGCGATGCTGTTCGCTGCCGGGATTGGTATTGATCTGATGTTCTTCTCCGTTGCTGAGCCGGTCACGCAGTATATGCAGCCGCCGGAAGGGGCAGGGCAGACGATGGAAGCGGCGCGTCAGGCGATGGTCTGGACGCTGTTTCACTACGGCTTAACCGGCTGGTCGATGTATGCGCTGATGGGCATGGCGCTCGGATACTTCAGCTATCGTTATAATTTGCCGCTCACGATCCGCTCGGCGCTGTATCCGATTTTCGGTAAACGGATCAACGGGCCGATTGGTCACTCGGTGGATATTGCAGCGGTGATCGGCACCATCTTCGGGATTGCCACCACGCTCGGCATTGGCGTGGTGCAGCTTAACTATGGCCTGAGCGTACTGTTTGATATCCCGGATTCAATGGCGGCGAAAGCGGCGCTGATCGCGCTGTCGGTAATCATCGCGACTATCTCGGTGACTTCCGGTGTCGACAAAGGCATTCGCGTATTGTCTGAACTCAATGTCGCACTGGCGCTGGGGTTGATCCTGTTCGTGCTGTTTATGGGCGACACCTCGTTCCTGCTTAATGCGCTGGTGCTGAACGTTGGCGATTACGTTAACCGCTTTATGGGCATGACGCTCAACAGTTTCGCCTTTGACCGCCCGGTTGAGTGGATGAATAACTGGACGCTCTTTTTCTGGGCATGGTGGGTAGCCTGGTCGCCGTTTGTCGGCCTGTTCCTGGCGCGTATCTCGCGTGGACGCACCATTCGCCAGTTCGTACTGGGGACGTTGATTATTCCGTTTACCTTCACGCTGTTATGGCTCTCGGTGTTCGGCAATAGCGCGTTGTATGAAATCATCCACGGCGGCGCGGCATTTGCCGAGGAAGCGATGGTCCATCCGGAGCGCGGCTTCTACAGCCTGCTGGCGCAATATCCGGCATTTACCTTTAGCGCCTCGGTTGCCACCATTACTGGCCTGCTGTTTTATGTGACCTCGGCGGACTCCGGCGCGCTGGTGCTGGGGAATTTCACCTCGCAGCTTAAAGATATCAACAGCGACGCCCCCGGCTGGCTGCGCGTCTTCTGGTCGGTGGCGATTGGTCTGCTGACGCTTGGCATGCTGATGACCAACGGGATATCCGCGCTGCAAAACACCACGGTAATCATGGGGCTGCCGTTCAGCTTTGTGATTTTCTTCGTGATGGCGGGATTGTATAAATCTCTGAAGGTAGAAGATTACCGCCGTGAAAGTGCCAACCGTGATACCGCACCGCGACCGCTGGGGCTTCAGGATCGCCTGAGCTGGAAAAAGCGTCTCTCGCGCCTGATGAACTACCCAGGAACGCGTTACACCAAACAGATGATGGAAACCGTCTGTTATCCGGCAATGGAAGAAGTGGCGCAGGAGCTGCGGTTGCGCGGCGCGTACGTGGAGCTAAAAAGCCTGCCGCCGGAAGAGGGACAACAGTTGGGGCATCTGGATTTGTTGGTGCATATGGGCGAAGAGCAAAACTTTGTCTATCAGATTTGGCCGCAGCAATATTCGGTGCCGGGCTTTACCTACCGCGCACGTAGCGGTAAATCGACCTACTACCGGCTGGAAACCTTCCTGTTAGAAGGCAGCCAGGGCAACGACCTGATGGACTACAGCAAAGAGCAGGTGATCACCGATATTCTCGACCAGTACGAGCGGCACCTTAACTTTATCCATCTCCATCGTGAAGCGCCGGGCCATAGCGTGATGTTCCCGGACGCGTGATTATTATTGCATAAAACCGCGCCATGTCTGCATATGGCGCGGGAATCATTGACTCGCTGTAAAAAATTATGCATATATTATATATGATTGTCATGTCATATCCTGCAATTCCTCTTGTATCACTTCATGATTTTATATTTTATTAATTAACGATTTTATTT
The DNA here is from genome assembly GCF_036503815.1 of Escherichia coli. GTDB lineage: Bacteria > Pseudomonadota > Gammaproteobacteria > Enterobacterales > Enterobacteriaceae > Escherichia > Escherichia coli_F. The sequence continues at coordinate 3,817,076 of NZ_AP027764.1, read as the reverse complement.
TGTATTAGCTGAATGGATTCAGTCCTATAGAGTTATATATTTATTAATAAGACGATTCTTATATTTTGATGCCTAATAAGAGTTACCACTTTTATCGGCTGTATATTAAATGTATTCCTCCTGCTTTTGTTTATATTTTGAGTTGATTTGAGTTCCTGGATACATATAATGCGCAGGTATTAGAGACTGGGAGGAATGTAATGATAAAGTTAAGAGTGTTAACTTAAAATAAGTTTTCAGTAATAACTTGCTATTTTATTACCCTCTGAACTACATACTCAGATATGTGGTTGTCAATGCTATGCAAAATTTTTGAATTTTTATATGCGATGAACAGTAACCGGAATGGCATTTAATGCGTTGCTGTTTATGCAATCTTAGTTTTATTTGGATGTATTGCTGGAGATTGTGATGAATAAAATATATCGGCTAAAGTGGAACAGGTCCCGTAACTGTTGGAGCGTCTGCTCTGAGCTGGGGAGCAGAGTAAAAGGAAAAAAGTCCCGGGCTGTTTTAATTAGCGCGATAAGTTTATATTCATCTCTGGTATTCGCCGATGATGTCATCGTAAACCAGGATAAAACTATTGATTTTGGCAAAGAGAACCAGAGCATCGATTACCGTATTACGGTGACTGACAATGCCAATCTGGTAATCAATGCGACAGATACTTCCCGTCCGCGTCTGACTCTCGCTTCTGGTGGTGGGTTGGATATTACCGGAGGAAAGGTAACAATCAATGGCCCACTTAACTTTTTGCTGAAAGGTACGGGGTTCCTGAATGTCTCCAATGCTGGCAGCGAGTTATATGCTGATGATTTGTATGAATCAAACTCAGGCATGAGACACGATCGCGGCTATTTTAATGTCTCCAACGGCGGCAAAATCCATGTTAAGGGCACCAGTCGTCTGACTTATACGCAGGGAAATGTCAGTGGGGAAGGTAGCCAGGTAAATTCTGAAACCTTCTTTATGGGCGTTTACAGCAGTTACGGTGGTAATCAGTACCTGTCAGTTAATAACGGCGGTGAAGTTAATGCCAGTAAGCAAATTAGCCTGGGCTATTATGATCAAGTCTCCGATACAACACTTGCTGTTTCGGAAGGTGGTAAAATTTCTGCGCCGACTATTAGTTTAAGCACCAATTCGGAGTTGGCGCTAGGTGCCCAGGAAGGGAGCGATGCGAAAGCAGCAGGGATTATTGATGCCGAAAAAATTGAGTTTGTGTGGGCAAAAACATCCGAGAAGAAAATCACTTTAAACCACACAGACAAAAACGCGACTATTTCCGCGGATATTGTCAGTGGCAGCGAGGGCCTGGGCTATATCAATGCGCTCAATGGTACAACTTACTTAACCGGTGATAACTCCGCCTTTAGCGGCAAAGTCAAAATTGAGAAAAACGGGGCTTTGGGGATCACTCAAAATATAGGCACTGCAGAGATCACCAACCGCGGGAAATTACACCTGAAGGCTGACGATAGCATGACCTTTGCCAATAAGATTTCCGGCAACGGTACAATAAGTATCGACAGTGGGACGGTGGAGTTGACCGGCAATAACTATGCATTCAGCGGATATATTGATGTCGCTTCCGATGCTGTCGCTGTTATTTCTGAAGACAAGAACATCGGCCGTGCAGAACTGGATGTTGATGGCAAACTGCAAATTAATGCCAATAAAGATTGGGTGTTTGATAACGATCTTGAAGGTAAAGGCGTTGTTGAAATAAACATGGGGAATCACGAATTCTCCTTCGATGAGTTTGCTTATACAGACTGGTTTCAGGGGGCACTGGCATTCCAGAACACGACATTTAACCTGGAAAAAAATGCTGAGTTTCTGCAGAAAGGCGGGATCACTGCGGGTCAGGGAAGCCAGATAACAGTGGGTAAGGGCGCTCACTCCATTAGCACTCTGGGATTCTCGGGCGGAACCGTTGATTTTGGTGCCCTGGCCGCTGGCGCGCAGATGACAGAAGGGACGGTCAACGTTAGTAAAACGCTGGATTTGCGCGGCGAGGGTGTGATTCAGGTTACTGACAGTGACGTTGTACGCTCTGTTTCTCGTGATATTGACTCTGCGTTATCGCTCACTGAAGTCGATGATGGTAACAGCACCATTAAGCTGGTTGATGCACAGGGTGCGGAAGTTCTGGGGGATGCGGGTAATCTTCAACTACAGAATAAAAATGGGCAAATCCTCTCCAGCAGCTCACAGCGTGATATTCAGCAGAATGGGCAAAAAGCGGCCGTCGGCACTTATGATTATCGCCTGACGAGTGGGGTAAACAATGATGGTCTGTATATCGGTTACGGCCTGACCCAGCTTGATTTGCAGGCTACCGACAGTGACGCCCTGGTGCTGAGTGCCAACGGTAAGAGCGAGAATGCCGCCGATCTCAGTGCAAAGGTTACCGGCAGTGGTGACCTGGCCTTCAGCAGCCAGAAAGGTCAGACCGTATCGCTTTCAAACAAAGACAATGACTATACCGGTGTTACCGATCTACGTAGCGGGACGCTTTTGTTGAATAACGATAACGTGTTGGGTAATACCCATGAACTGCGTCTGGCGGCAGAGACTGAACTGGATATGAATGGTCACAGCCAGATCGTGGGCACGCTCAATGGCAGCGCCGATTCACTGCTGAGCTTGAACGGCGGGAGTCTGACGGTTACCAACGGGGGCACTTCAACCGGTTCGTTAACGGGAAGCGGAGAGCTGAATGTTCAGGGCGGCACGCTGGATATCGCGGGCGATAACAGCAACCTGACGGCGAATGTGAACATTGCTAATTCGGCTAATGTCCTGGTTAGTCATGCGCAGGGATTGGGTAGCGCAAACCTTGAGAACAACGGTACCCTGGTGTTGAATAATAGCGCTGAAAAAAGAGCGGCTGCGTCTGTGAATTACACCCTGGGCGGCAATCTGACCAACAACGGTACGCTGATGACCGGAATGTCAGGACAGCAAGCTGGCAACGTGTTGGTGGTGAAGGGGAACTACCACGGTAATAACGGCCAACTGGTAATGAATACGGTACTGAATGGCGATGACTCAGTAACCGATAAATTGGTTGTCGAGGGCGATACTAGCGGCACGACTGCCGTTACGGTGAATAACGCTGGAGGTACAGGTGCGAAAACCCTTAACGGTATCGAACTTATCCATGTTGACGGTAAGTCTGAGGGCGAATTTGTTCAGGCTGGGCGTATCGTTGCGGGGGCATATGACTACACTCTCGCGCGTGGACAAGGGGCAAATAGTGGTAACTGGTATCTGACCAGCGGCAGTGATTCTCCTGAACTGCAGCCGGAGCCAGACCCGATGCCGAATCCGGAGCCAAACCCGAATCCAGAGCCGAACCCTAACCCGACACCTACGCCGGGTCCGGATCTGAATGTGGATAATGACCTGCGACCGGAGGCGGGTAGCTACATTGCGAACCTTGCAGCAGCGAATACCATGTTCAACACGCGTCTGCATGAGCGTCTGGGTAATACGTACTATACCGACATGGTGACGGGTGAGCAGAAACAAACCACTATGTGGATGCGCCATGAAGGTGGTCATAATAAATGGCGTGATGGCAGCGGCCAGCTGAAAACCCAAAGCAATCGCTATGTTCTGCAACTGGGAGGCGATATCGCGCAGTGGAGCCAAAACGGCAGCGACAGCTGGCATGTTGGGGTCATGGCGGGATATGGCAACAGCGACAGCAAAACCATTTCCTCGCGAACTGGTTATCGTGCAAAAGCGAGTGTGAACGGATATAGCACAGGCCTCTATGCCACCTGGTATGCCGATGACGAGTCGCGTAATGGCGCGTATCTCGACAGTTGGGCGCAGTACAGCTGGTTTGATAACACAGTGAAAGGGGATGACTTACAAAGTGAATCCTATAAATCAAAAGGATTTACCGCTTCACTGGAAGCTGGATACAAACACAAATTAGCTGAATTTAACGGCAGCCAGGGAACGCGTAACGAATGGTATGTTCAGCCGCAAGCCCAGGTTACCTGGATGGGTGTAAAAGCCGATAAGCACCGCGAAAGCAATGGCACCCTTGTTCATAGCAACGGTGATGGCAATGTTCAAACCCGACTTGGCGTAAAAACCTGGCTGAAGAGCCACCATAAAATGGATGAGGGTAAATCCCGCGAGTTCCAGCCGTTTGTAGAAGTGAACTGGCTGCATAACAGTAAGGATTTCAGCACCAGTATGGATGGCGTGTCCGTCACTCAGGATGGAGCCCGAAATATTGCTGAGATAAAAACCGGGGTGGAAGGACAGCTAAATGCCAACCTGAATGTCTGGGGGAATGTGGGCGTTCAGGTTGCCGATAGAGGATATAATGACACCTCTGCAATGGTGGGCATTAAGTGGCAATTCTGATCTGAATAATGAGTAAAAGGAGAGAGAGCCGAACGGGAGACAATTCGGCTCTCTGTGTCATTTTCTTGCAGTCAGCTTTATCAGTCAGAGTGAAGACAAGCAGATTTAGCTGGCGCACAAGATTTCATCAAGGTGTGTTCAATGGCTTCGCATGATTTGAGTGTTTTTTTGGAAGAGTTCGGGGCAACGGTTAATTTGACCTTGCCTGGTATCGTGTCCGAAAAAGAACGGCTTTTACTCAAGCTGCTAATGGAGGGAATGTCGGTTACAGAAATATCACAATACAGAAATCGTAGCGCAAAGACAATTTCACATCAGAAGAAGCAGTTGTATGAAAAATTAGGCATCCAGAGTGATATTACTTTCTGGCGGGATATCTTTTTTCAATATCATCCGCAAGTCATCAGTGGCAAGGGAAATAAAAATAATTTTTATATTCCTGATAACCGTTGTCACCATATCGTCACGCCTGAAGCCATCAGTCTGGCGTTGGAAAATCACGAATTCAAACCGTGGATCCAGCCCGTTTTCTGCGCGCAGACAGGGGTACTGACGGGCTGTGAAGTGCTTGTTCGCTGGGAACATCCGCAAACGGGAATTATCCCACCGGATCAGTTTATTCCTCTGGCGGAGTCATCCGGTCTTATTGTCATAATGACTCGCCAGCTGATGAAACAGACTGCGGATATTCTGATGCCAGTAAAACATTTGCTGCCGGATAATTTCCATATTGGCATCAACGTCTCGGCAGGATGTTTTTTGGCCGCAGGATTTGAAAAAGAGTGTCTGAATCTGGTCAAGAAATTAGGTAACGATAAAATCAAGCTGGTTCTTGAGCTAACGGAACGCAACCCCATTCCGGTAACGCCAGAAGCCAGAGCGATATTTGACAGCCTTCATCAGCACAACATTACCTTTGCGCTGGATGACTTTGGTACGGGTTATGCGACCTATCGTTATTTGCAGGCGTTTCCGGTCGATTTTATTAAAATTGACAAGTCGTTTGTGCAAATGGCGAGTGTCGACGAAATTTCCGGTCATATTGTGGACAATATTGTCGAACTGGCGCGTAAGCCTGGTCTGAGTATCGTGGCGGAAGGGGTAGAAACCCAGGAGCAGGCGGATTTAATGATCGGCAAAGGCGTTCACTTTTTGCAGGGCTATTTGTACTCTCCGCCAGTACCGGGTAATAAATTTATCTCTGAATGGGTAATGAAAGCAGGTGGTTGATGTAAACCGCTATTCACAGCGCATCGGGAGGTTGGCAGCAATTAATTCTCCCGATGCAGTAAATCCTGATAGATCCCCGTTAATATGCCATTTGGCGAAAATTGTTTTTTAATCCACTGCGTCACCTGACCGGTGGCAGAGTGCTGGGTCGCCAGTAACATGCGCGAATCCTGGCGCGGGTTATGGATTTGTCGGGTGACCAGCAGGGATTGCGCCATCGCCTCGCGGACCATGTAATCCGGCAAAAAACCAATCCCTTCACCTAAAATCTGGCACTGACATTTGGTGTTGAAATCCGGTACCAGAATTGACTCCTGCCCATGCAGCAACCAGCCCACTTTTTTATTAATCGTATGCGCGGTGTCTTCCACCATGATATTAGGATAGAGACGCAGTTGGCTTTCGGCGATGGGTTCCGGCACAAAGGCTAACGGGTGATCCGGGGCGATAGCAAAAGCCCAGCGAATCGCGCCAATCTCCGTGTAATCAATGCCGCCGCCGTCCAGCAGCGTGTCGGGTGCGCCGATAGCGATATTCGCCTGATTATTAATAATCGCATCCCAGACGCCATTATACACTTCGGTGGTGACGGTAATCTGGCAGGTTGGAAATTGCTTTTTCAGTACCTGTAATAAGCGTGCGGTGTGTTTGGGCGTATAAAGCAGTTGGTTAATACAAATGCGCACACGCGCTTCTATGCCCTGCGAAATAGTATCGATGCTGCGTTTGATGGCGTGAAAATCATTCAGCAGGTCGGTAGCTTTGCGGAAAAAATAACGCCCGGACTCCGTTAACTCAATGCTGCGGGTACTGCGAGTGAACAGCACCACATCCAGCCCTGTTTCCATTCGCTTGATGGTGTAGCTAATGGCGGAAGTGGTTAAACCCAACTCTTCTGCGGCTTTACTGAAGCTGCCAAAACGCGCAGCGGTAGTAAATGCCAACAGATTCTCTTCGGTAAAAATTGAGTTCATTAAACCATTCCCGCCATTATCTACTATGAATTTCTCCAGCTATGACTGTAGAGGTATCGGTTAAAGATAGATAATCATTTTTGAATAACTTTTAATACCCGTCGCGTTTAGTCGTCGCTTCGCTTAATTTTTGTCCGCCATATTCTGAAATTATTCCCACGCAGTTACCCGCCAGAAAACCCAGTAATGTCACCGTCCAGTTCATCCCGCTGGCAAAAAACAGCGTCATGCCGAGAAAGCCTCCGGGAATAAAAGACAGTAAACCGAAACGTCCTTGCCAGACCACCACCGCCGAGAAGGGTACAGTCATAATCACGCTCGCCCAGAAGCCGGAAATCCCACTCACCGAGGCCAGCCAACCGGCAGCCAGCGCAGCGAAAAACGCCCACACCATCCCGGAATAATTAACCGCCAGGCTTCTGATAAACCCCGATTTACCGCCGCCTGCGGCATAAAAACTGCAAAAGGCGACAAAGCCAATGGTTCCTAATAATTCCCATCCCTGAGAAAGCCCAACATGTGAAGACACTAACTGCCAAAGCCCTGCACAAATACCGACGGTGACACCCGTTGCCGTGAGTCCGTTCATCTTGTTCCCCTCTGGTTAGACATTGACGAAAGCTACTCTTACATGTGCAGACTATAGAGAAATAAAACCTGATTGAGTGAAAGGGTATCGGGTCAAAGAAACAAATATTGCACTACCGCACACTGCGAAAAGATTGTTGAACATCATTCAACAAAAAGGCGAAATACGGCGAATTAAATTTAAGCGGGTTCTTTTATCAGATTATCGTTGCTATTCTCAATTCATCGAAAACAGCCACAAAAAACAGGGGAATGTTAATGAGTATAAAAAATCTACCTGCCGATTATTTATTGGCTGCACAACAGGGTGATATCGATAAAGTAAAAACCTGCCTTGCTCTGGGGGTAGATATAAATACCTGCGATCGTCAGGGGAAAACGGCAATTACGCTGGCAAGTTTATATCAGCAATATGCTTGCGTTCAGGCATTAATTGATGCCGGAGCGGATATTAATAAACAAGACCAGACCTGTTTAAATCCTTTTTTAATGAGCTGCCTGAACGGTGATTTAACGCTACTACGAATTATTTTACCGGCTAAACCAGACCTTAATTGTGTAACCCGTTTCGGCGGTGTCGGCCTGACGCCTGCCTGTGAAAAAGGCCATTTAAGTATTGTGAAAGAGCTTTTGGCGCATACGGAGATTAACGTTAACCAGACCAACCATGTTGGCTGGACGCCGCTACTGGAAGCGATTGTGCTTAACGATGGCGGGATTAAACAGCAGGCGATTGTCCAGTTATTACTTGAACACGGTGCCAGCCCGCATCTGACCGATAAATATGGCAAAACGCCGCTGGAACTGGCGCGGGAACGAGGCTTTGAAGAGATTGCGCAGTTACTGATTGCCGCAGGTGCATAAACCGGGAGGCTTGCTATCAACACACCAGAAAGACGGTGTGTGTGGGCGCTAACTGCGGATGCTGATTTTCTGGCGCAGCGGGGGCAAGGACAGGTTGAACAGGTCTTTGCCAGAGCGGTAAATATCGCACTTCCGGCCCGCCAGCAGTTGCTAACGCTGCTTTGTGAAGAGTACGACAATGCGCCAAACAGTTGTCGGTTGGCACTCACTCACTTTAATGGTCTGTTCCATCATGGTGATAAAGTTCAGTTTGACGATCAAGGCATTACGGTTGGTCAGCATCTTCATATAGAGATGAGTCATTGCCAGCGTTGGCTGTCCCCAACCTTGCAAATGACCGCTGAAAAATTTCACCTTATCGCCTGGCAACAGTGGCACGACATTATTCATCAGCACCTGGGGGAAAATGAAACCCTGTTTAATTATTGCGGCGATAATCCGTTTTATCAGGCGTTAAATAAAGAATTACGTATTAAACGACGGGCAGTTATTCAGGCAGTAAGCGATAAACAAAATATCGCTTTGGCGGTTGCTAATATGATGGGGTTAGGGATTGGCCTTACGCCATCAGCCGATGATTATCTGACCGGGCTGGTACTTATTTTATTTATTTCCGGGCATCCGGCGGAAAAATACAAAGAGAAATTTTATCTCGGTCTGCAACGCGGCAGAAATAATACCACGTTACTAAGTGCCATAACGCTGGAAGCCGCATTACAGCAACGTTGTCGGGAAAATATTCACCCTTTTATTCACGACATTATTTATGGCATCCCCGGGAATTCAACCCAGGCAATAGAAAAAATTAAACATATTGGCTCCAGTTCCGGCTGCGACATGCTGTATGGCATGGCCGATGCTTGTGCGCTGAGCCAAACCTACGGAGGGAATTATGTCAGTTAAAATAGTCATTAAACCGAATACCTATTTTGATTCTGTCTCGCTGATGTCTATCTCCACACGTGCAAATAAACTCGACGGCGTCGAGCAGGCATTTGTGGCGATGGCGACCGAAATGAACAAAGGCGTTCTGAAGAATTTAGGGCTGCTGACGTCGGAGCTGGAGCAGGCGAAAAACGGCGACCTGATGATTGTCATCAACGGCAAAGCGGGCGCAGACAACGAGCAGTTGCTGGTGGAGATTGAAGAACTGTTCAACAGCAAAGCGCAAAGCGGCTCGCACGAGGCGCGTTATGCCACGATTGCCAGCGCCAAAAAGCATATCCCGGAAAGTAACCTGGCAGTGATTTCGGTCAACGGTCTGTTTGCCGCTCGCGAAGCGCGTCAGGCGCTGCAAAACGATCTTAACGTGATGCTGTTTTCCGATAACGTCTCGGTTGAAGATGAACTGGCGCTCAAGCAACTGGCCCACGAAAAAGGGCTGCTGATGATGGGGCCAGACTGCGGCACGGCGATTATCAACGGCGCGGCGCTCTGCTTTGGTAACGCTGTGCGTCGCGGCAACATCGGTATTGTTGGCGCATCCGGCACCGGTAGCCAGGAACTGAGCGTCCGTATTCATGAATTTGGCGGCGGCGTTTCGCAACTGATTGGCACCGGCGGGCGCGACCTGAGCGAGAAAATCGGCGGCCTGATGATGCTCGACGCCATCGGGATGCTGGAAAACGATCCGCAAACTGAAATCATTGTGCTTATCTCCAAACCGCCTGCGCCTGCGGTGGCCCGCAAAGTGCTGGAACGCGCACGTGCCTGCCGCAAGCCGGTGGTGGTCTGCTTCCTCGGTCGTGGCGAAACGCCAGTGGACGAGCACGGGCTACAGTTTGCCCGCGGCAGTAAAGAGGCGGCACTGAAAGCGGTGATGCTCTCCGGCGTGAAACAAGAACATCTCGAGCTGCATACGCTGAACCAGCCGTTGATTGCTGACGTGCGCGCTCGCCTGCAACCGCAGCAGAAATACATTCGTGGCCTGTTCTGCGGCGGCACGCTGTGTGACGAAACCATGTTCGCGGTGATGGAAAAACACGGCGATGCCTACAGCAATATCCAGCCCGATCCGGAATTCCGCCTGCAAGATATCAACCGCAGCATCAAACACACCTTCCTCGACTTTGGCGATGACGACTTCACCAACGGCAAGCCGCATCCAATGATTGACCCCACCAACCGTATCAGTCGCTTGATCGAAGAAGCGCGCGATCCAGAAGTGGCGGTGATCGTGATGGATTTTGTGCTCGGATTTGGATCGCATGAAGATCCGGTCGGTTCCACCATCGAGGCGATCAAAGAAGCGAAAGCGATCGCTGCCGCCGAAGGACGCGAGTTGATCATTCTCGCCTATGTACTGGGCACCGATCTCGATACGCCATCGTTAGCACAACAAAGCCAGATGCTGCTTGATGCCGGGGTGATTCTGGCCAGCAGTAGCACCAATACCGGATTGCTGGCGCGTGAATTTATCTGCAAAGGGGAGGAAGCCTGATGAGCCAGTCACTGTTTAGCCAACCGTTGAACGTTATTAACGTCGGCATCGCCATGTTTAGCGATGACCTGAAAAAGCAGTATGTAGAAGTGACCCAACTCGACTGGACGCCGCCGGGGCAGGGCAATATGCAGGTGGTGCAGGCGCTGGACAACATTGCCGATTCACCGCTGGCAGACAAAATCGCCGCCGCTAACCAGCAGGCGCTGGAACGCATTATCCAGTCGCATCCGGTACTGATTGGCTTTGATCAGGCGATTAACGTGGTGCCAGGCATGACGGCGAAAACCATTCTTCACGCCGGGCCGCCAGTGACCTGGGAAAAAATGTGCGGCGCGATGAAAGGCGCGGTCACCGGGGCCCTGGTGTTCGAAGGGCTGGCGAAAGATCTCGACGAGGCGGCCGAACTGGCGGCTTCCGGGGAGATCACTTTCTCGCCGTGCCACGAGCATGACTGCGTGGGTTCGATGGCGGGTGTTACCTCTGCCTCGATGTTTATGCACATCGTGAAAAACAAAACCTACGGCAACATCGCTTACACCAATATGAGCGAGCAGATGGCGAAGATTTTGCGTATGGGTGCCAACGATCAGAGCGTGATTGACCGCCTCAACTGGATGCGCGATGTGCAGGGGCCAATGCTGCGTGACGCGATGAAAATTATCGGCGAGATCGATCTGCGCTTGATGCTGGCGCAGGCGCTGCATATGGGCGATGAATGCCATAACCGCAATAACGCCGGGACGACGCTGCTGATTCAGGCGCTGACGCCGGGGATTATTCAGGCGGGTTATTCCGTCGAGCAACAGCGCGAAGTGTTTGAGTTTGTCGCCAGCAGCGACTACTTCTCCGGCCCGACGTGGATGGCGATGTGTAAAGCGGCGATGGATGCGGCGCACGGCATCGAATACAGCACCGTGGTGACCACGATGGCGCGTAACGGCGTCGAGTTCGGCCTGCGGGTCAGCGGCCTGCCGGGGCAATGGTTTACCGGTCCGGCGCAGCAGGTGATCGGCCCGATGTTTGCAGGTTATAAGCCGGAAGATTCGGGGCTGGATATCGGCGACAGCGCCATTACTGAAACCTACGGTATTGGCGGATTTGCGATGGCGACCGCACCCGCTATCGTCGCGCTGGTGGGCGGTACGGTGGAAGAGGCTATCGATTTCTCCCGGCAGATGCGTGAAATCACTCTCGGCGAAAACCCGAACGTGACCATTCCGCTGCTCGGTTTTATGGGCGTGCCGTCGGCAATCGACATCACCCGCGTGGGCAGCAGTGGCATTCTGCCGGTGATCAACACCGCCATTGCCCATAAAGATGCGGGCGTCGGCATGATTGGCGCGGGCATTGTGCATCCACCATTCGCCTGCTTCGAAAAAGCCATTCTTGTCTGGTGCGAACGTTACGGCGTCTGACCTGCAAAGTGCACTTTACGATCCCTTCTCCCTTCTGGGGAGAGGGGCAACCTCACTTTCATAACCTCATCACCCTCTGTAGCGGACATAACAATATGAAAGAGCTTGTGGTCGTTGCCATTGGTGGCAACAGCATTATCAAAGATAACGCCAGCCAGTCGATTGAGCATCAGGCGGAGGCGGTGAAGGCCGTCGCCGATACGGTGCTGGAAATGCTGGCTTCCGATTACGACATTGTGCTGACCCACGGCAACGGGCCGCAGGTTGGGCTGGATCTACGCCGTGCGGAGATTGCCCACGAGCGCGAAGGGCTGCCCTTAACGCCGCTGGCGAACTGTGTGGCGGATACGCAAGGCGGCATTGGCTACTTGATCCAACAGGCGCTGAACAATCGGCTGGCGCGCCACGGCGAGAAAAAAGCCGTCACCGTGGTGACTCAGGTGGAAGTGGATAAAAACGATCCGGGATTTGCTCACCCCACCAAGCCCATTGGCGCATTCTTCAGTGAAAGCCAGCGTAACGAATTACAAAAGGCAAACCCTGACTGGCGTTTTGTTGAAGATGCCGGACGCGGCTATCGCCGCGTGGTCGCCTCGCCGGAACCGAAACGTATTGTTGAAGCACCTGCCATTAAAGCGCTGATCCAACAAGGGTTTGTGGTGATTGGTGCGGGTGGTGGCGGAATTCCGGTGGTGCGTACTGACGCGGGAGATTACCAAAGCGTGGACGCGGTTATCGACAAAGATCTCTCCACCGCGCTGCTGGCCCGCGAAATTCACGCCGACATTCTGGTGATCACCACTGGTGTCGAAAAAGTCTGTATTCATTTTGGCAAACCGCAGCAGCAGGCGCTCGATCGGGTGGATGTTGCCACCATGACCCGCTATATGCAGGAAGGGCATTTCCCGCCTGGCAGCATGTTGCCAAAAATCATCGCCAGCCTGACATTTTTAGAACAGGGCGGCAAAGAAGTGATTATCACCACGCCGGAATGCCTGCCCGCGGCGCTGCGTGGCGAGACGGGCACCCATATTATTATTAAAACGTAAGGACGTAAGATGAAAGAAAACAATAGCCGTCGTGAGTTTTTGAGCCAGAGCGGTAAGATGGTCACCGCCGCCGCGCTGTTTGGTACCTCTGTGCCATTCGCCCATGCGGAGGTCTCTGGCACAACCCACTGCGACGCGAATAACACCATGAAAATCACTGACCCGCATTACTATCTCGATAACGTGCTGCTGGAAACCGGTTTTGACTATGAAAATGGCATGGCGGTGCAGACCCGCACGGCGCGCCAGACCGTGGAGATTCAGGACGGTAAAATTGTTGCGCTACATGAGAACAAGCAGTATCCGGACGCCACGCTGCCGCACTATGACGCTGGCGGTAAGCTGATGCTGCCCACTACTCGCGACATGCATATTCATCTCGACAAAACCTTTTACGGCGGACCGTGGCGCTCGCTCAATCGCCCGGCAGGCACCACCATCCAGGACATGATCAAACTCGAGCAGAAAATGCTGCCGGAGTTACAACCGTACACGCAGGAGCGGGCGGAAAAACTGATCGAACTATTGCAGTCGAAAGGCACCACCATTGCCCGCAGCCACTGCAATATCGAACCGGTTTCCGGCCTGAAAAATCTGCAAAATTTGCAGGCGGTGCTGGCGCGACGTCAGGCGGGCTTCGAGTGTGAAATTGTCGCCTTCCCGCAGCACGGTTTGCTGCTGTCGAAATCGGAACCCTTGATGCGTGAAGCAATGCAGGCAGGCGCGCATTACGTTGGCGGGCTGGACCCAACCAGTGTCGATGGCGCGATGGAAAAATCCCTCGACACCATGTTCCAGATTGCGCTGGACTACGACAAAGGCGTCGATATTCATCTGCACGAAACCACTCCGGCGGGCGTGGCAGCCATCAATTATATGGTTGAAACGGTGGAGAAAACGCCGCAGCTAAAAGGCAAGCTGACCATCAGCCACGCCTTTGCGCTGGCTACCCTCAACGAGCAACAAGTAGATGAACTGGCGAACCGGATGGCGGCGCAGCAAATCTCGATCGCCTCGACGGTGCCGATTGGCACGTTGCATATGCCGCTCAAACAGCTGCACGACAAAGGCGTAAAAGTGATGACCGGCACCGACAGCGTTATCGACCACTGGTCGCCTTACGGCCTGGGCGACATGCTGGAAAAAGCCAATCTGTACGCGCAGCTCTATATTCGCCCTAACGAACAGAACCTCTCCCGTTCGCTGTTTTTAGCCACTGGCGATGTATTGCCGCTCAACGAAAAAGGCGAGCGCGTCTGGCCCAAAGCGCAGGATGACGCCAGCTTTGTGCTGGTGGACGCCTCCTGTTCCGCCGAGGCGGTGGCGCGTATCTCGCCGAGAACCGCAACGTTCCATAAAGGGCAACTGGTGTGGGGGAGTGTGGCAGGTTGATACGAATTTGAAACGCCTGCAACGGTGAATAGTAAGAGATTTAAGCCCCAGGGAGTGGGGCGGGAATGGTTTGTTAATGAATGATCCTGAACTTTATAATCTCCCGGCATAATTTCCAGGGGATTATTTGAGAGAAATACACAAAAGTGAGTTTTAACAAAGGTATTTATCAAGCCATAAATGTGACCTGCTTCGGATAAAAAAGATTAAACATAGAAAAACCAATGATCCTCTTGCTGATGGTTATCAACAGTAATTAAGATGTGATTTTTTTCCGTAATCGCGAAAATATTCTCATGACCATAAAAGAAAAAATCTCACAAAAATATCCCCATGCTTCCTTTTGTACTTTTGGCGATTCAGCAGCGTTGGCCGATCACCTCGCAACGTTGATTGCGACTGGTATTAAAACAGCTTCCTGTGGTTCGCTGGCGGGATGTATTGAAGACAACGCATTTCCGATGATTGGTGAGTATAAGATTGTAGAAAATAGCCGTGGTGAGCCTGTATGTGTTATCAGAGTTATTGGCCTGCATTTACTGCGCTTTTCTGATGTCACCGCGGAGCTTGCCCGTAAGGAAGGTGAAGGTGACCTCAGTCTTGAATATTGGCGCAATGAACACCGTCGTTTTTTCCAGGCAGAAGGATGCTATTCACCCGAAATGGATGTTATCTTTGAAGAATATGCCCTTATTGACATTGTGTAGATAACTATTTTTCTACGCGAAATAAGCTCACAAACATAAAGTATCGCTAATTTTGTTTATTTTGCTATTTTTTACGTGATGATTGTCACACTTATTGTTACTGCCCGTTTTGTCCATATTTATAACCAAATTTTTAATAGCTGCCTGAAATAGGGCTGTTTATTCTGCATAAAAATATTCGAAAATTCTTATTCTCTCCAGCGCGCTAATTTGGGCGAACACTTCCTGACTACCCTGCAATGAGGCTGAAATGATGAATAAACGTTTTGTTATCAATATGGTGTCTTCGCTGTTATTAGGCGCTGCGCTAATTTCTGCGCCGCTCCAGGCCGCGGAAAAAGTCGTGGTGAATATCTCTAAAGTCGATGGTATGCCGTGGTTTAATCGCATGGGCGAAGGTGTGGTCGAGGCGGGTAAAGCCTTTGGTGTTAATGCGTCACAGGTGGGGCCTTCAAGTACTGATGCTCCGCAACAGGTTAAAATCATTGAGGATTTAATCGCCCGTAAGGTTAACGCAATTACTATCGTGCCAAACGATGCCAACGTGCTGGAACCGGTATTCAAAAAAGCGCGAGATGCCGGAATTGTGGTTCTGACCAACGAATCCCCCGGTCAGCCAAGTGCTAACTGGGATATCGAAATCATTGATAACGAAAAATTTGCCGCTGAATATGTTGAACATATGGCGAAACGCATGGGTGGCAAGGGCGGCTATGTGATTTACGTGGGTAGTTTGACCGTGCCGCAGCATAACTTATGGGCTGACTTGCTGGTGAAATACCAGAAAGAGCATTACCCGGATATGCATGAAGTTACCCGCCGCATGCCGGTTGCCGAGAGTGTGGATGACTCACGTCGTACCACACTGGACCTGATGAAAACCTATCCTGACTTGAAAGCGGTTGTCTCCTTTGGTTCAAACGGTCCGATTGGCGCGGGACGTGCGGTGAAAGAGAAACGGGCGAAAAATAAAGTCGCAGTCTATGGCATGATGATCCCTTCACAGGCGGCATCACTGATTAAAAGTGGTGATATCACCGAAGGGATTACTTACGATCCGGCCTCTGCAGGTTACGCACTCGCGGCCGTCGCCAGCACGTTGCTGAAGGGTGAAGAGATCAAACCTGGATTAGAAATGGAGAATCTCGGTAAGGCTGACGTAGATATGGATAAGCGAATTATCCGTTTCCATAAGGTATTACTGGTCAACAAAGACAATATCGACTCACTTTATTAATCCATTTCTTCGGGGCGAAAGCCCCGATTCTTATTGCCAGGGGATGCTATGGAAACCTTCCTTTCCCTTCGTCATATCAACAAAACGTTTCATGCCACGCGAGCGCTGCGCGATGTTTCTCTCGACTTTATGTCGGGTGAGGTGCACTGCCTTGCCGGGCAAAACGGCTGTGGTAAATCGACGTTGATTAAAATTATGTCCGGTGTTTATCGCCCGGATGAGGGGGCGGAAATTACGCTTGGTGGGAAAAACTGGTCAAAGCTGACACCCGCCGCTTCGGTGGCGCAGGGGATTCAGGTGATTTATCAGGACCTCTCTTTATTTCCTAACCTGAGTGTCTGGGAGAATATCGCCGTGAATCACTATCACCACGGTCTGTTTGTTAACCGACGTCGTCTGCGTGAGGTGGCGCAGGCGGCAATGACCAGTATTAACGTCACATTGCCACTGGATACGCTCGTTTCTGAGCTTTCAATTGCCCGCTGTCAGCTGGTGGCAATTTGCCGTGCACTGGCGCAGGATGCACGTTTAATCGTGATGGATGAACCAACCGCTTCGCTGACCCATCAGGAAGTGCAAGGGTTATTACAGGTGGTGCATCAATTGCGTGAACGTGGGATCTGCGTGGTCTTCGTCAGTCATCGTCTGGAAGAGGTGATGGAAGTTTCCGACCGTATTTCAGTGTTGAAAGATGGTGAGCTGGTCGGGACCTTTCCGGCTGCAGAGATGACCACAAAACAACTCGGTTTCCTGATGACCGGCCAGGAGTTTGAATATCAGGTGCGAGAGTTGTGGCAGGGAAAATCCAGCACCCCAGTGCTGGAGGTGCGTAATTTAAGTCGTCATGGGGAATATCAAAATATTAACTTGCGGGTGGAAGCGGGCGAAGTGGTGTCGATTGTTGGCCTGCTTGGTGCGGGGCGCACGGAATTATGTCTGAGTCTGTTTGGTATGACCCGACCGGATGCTGGTGAGATCCTCATCAACGGTCAGCCGGTTACACTGCATAGTAACCAGGACGCCATCCGCCACGGTATTGGTTATGTTTCGGAAGATCGCATGTCGCGCGGCTTGGTGATGGCGCAATCTATTGAAGACAACATTATCAGCACAGTTTTCCACAAGGTAAAAGATCGCTTCGGCTTTCTGAGCGAAGCTAAAGTGCGTGACCTGGTGGACAGGCTAATTAAGGCATTGACCATCAAAGTCTCTGACCCACATCTCCCGGTGAATACGCTTTCCGGGGGTAACGCGCAGCGAGTATCGATCGCCAAATGGCTGGCGATTGGGCCACGACTGTTGATTCTCGATAGCCCGACTGTCGGTGTTGATATCGCCAACAAAGCAGGAATATACGGCATTATCAGCGATCTGGCGGCTTATGGCATTGCGGTATTGATGATCTGCGATGAAATTGAAGAAGCGTGGTATCAAAGCCACCGGATTTTGGTAATGCAAAAAGGTCAGATCACCCATAGCTTCCTGCCTGACAGCAGTTCTCAGGCCAGGATTGCGGAGGTGGTAAATGGCTGAACTGAAAAAACGCCATGAATTCTGGCTGGCATTACTGATTATAGTGCTGTTTGTTGGCCTTGCCTGGCGCAGCGACGAGTTTCTGACATTCGGTAATTTGTACGATCTCGCCAATAACTATGCCATGTTGACTATTCTCGCCTGTGGTTTGTTTGTGGTGTTAATTTCCGGTGGGATTGATATTTCGTTTCCGGCAATGACCATCATTGCGCAATACGGCATGGTGCTGTTGCTGCAAAAAATGGGTGGCAACTTTGCTGTCGCGTTTGCCCTGGCGGGCGGCATCGGCATTTTACTTGGCTTAATAAACGCCTTACTGGTTAATCGCCTACGGGTGCCTTCTATCATCATCACCATTTCGACGCTGAATATTTTCTATGGCCTGCTGTTATGGTTGAGTAAAGGTGTGTGGCTGTACGACTTTCCGCCGTGGTTTGAGCAGGGGGTAATGTTGTTCAAGTACACCGATGTTGACGGCTATGACTATGGCCTTGGTCTGCCGCTGATCGCCATGATTACGGTGGTGCTGCTGACAGCGTTTATCATGAATTTCACCAGTGTAGGGCGCAAAATTTATGCCCTTGGCGGGAACCGTGAATCAGCCAGTCGCATCGGCTTTAGCGTGCTGAAACTGCAACTTTTCGTTTACGGCTATATGGGATTGATGTCTGGTGCTGCGGGTGTAGTGCAGTCGTGGACGGTGATGACTGTCGCCCCCGATTCTCTTCTGGGTTATGAGCTGACAGTACTGGCTGCGGTGGTGCTTGGCGGCACTAGTTTGCTCGGCGGGCGCGGCACGTTAACCGGTACTTTGCTCGGCGTGGTGTTGTTGGCAGTGATGCAAAACGGGCTAAATTTATTGGGAGTCTCGTCTTACTGGCAAACATTGATCACAGGCATCATCATCGTTGCCAGCATTAGCGCCACGGCGTGGAGTCAGCATCAGAACCGGAGTCTGCTATGAAAAAATCGTGGCGTAATAACGTTGAGTTTTACTTGATCGGCCTGCTGGTGCTAACTGTTGCCGCCTTCAGCATTACTATGCCGGAGATTTTCTGGTCGATAAGTAATTTCCAGTCCGTCGCTTCGCAAATGCCCGTGCTGGGCATTCTGGCGTTGGCTATGGCGGTGACCATGCTTTGTGGCGGCATTAACTTGTCAATTATTGCCACCGCTAACGCCTGTTCACTGGTGATGGCGTGGGTGGCGACTCAGTATCCACCGGGTATTGCTACGGTTGTCGCTACGCTGCTGGCGGGCGCTGGCGCGGCGGTGATAATCGGTTTATGTAACGGCGTATTGATTGCTGGTATTCGAGTGTCGCCAATTCTTGCAACGCTTGGGATGATGACGTTGCTCAAGGGGGTAAATATTCTGGTGACAGGCGGTAGCGCCATTGCCAATTATCCCTCATGGGTGCTGTGGTTGAATCATGCACAGTGGTTCGGTATTCCGCTACCGATGTGGTTGTTTACCGCAGTGGCGCTGGGGCTGTGGATATTGCTGGAGAAAACGCCGCTCGGTAAATCCATTTATCTGATTGGTTCTAACGAACGAGCAACACTTTACTCCGGTATTAACACGCGTCGGGTGCTGATATGGGTGTATGTCATTTCCGCCTTGCTTTGTGCGGTAGCGGCATTTTTGATGATGTCGAAACTCAACTCGGCTAAGGCCTCTTATGGCGAATCGTACTTGCTGGTGTCAATCCTCGCGGCAGTACTCGGCGGGGTTAATCCGGACGGTGGCAGCGGGCGGATAATCGGCATGGTGCTGGCGCTGTTTCTTCTGCAAATTATTGAAAGCGGCTTCAATATTCTCGGGATAAGCCCCTACCTGACGATGGCCTTATGGGGAACGTTGCTGCTCTGTTTCATTCAGGCTCGCGGCATGTTGGGGCTGGATCGGGTGGTTTAAATATTGGCTATATTCAATGGACGCGTTTTGCTGCGATGGCATTTCAGTCATCGCCAAATACATATAGCTAATCAGGAGTAAACACAATGAAGATCAAAGCTGTTGGTGCATATTCCGCTAAACAACCGCTGGAACCGATGGATATTACCCGGCGTGAACCGGGACCGCATGATGTCAAAATTGAAATCGCTTACTGTGGCGTCTGCCATTCCGATATCCACCAGGTCCGTTCCGAGTGGGCGGGGACGGTTTATCCCTGCGTGCCGGGCCATGAAATTGTAGGGCGCGTGGTAGCCGTTGGTGATCAGGTAGAAAAATATGCGCCGGGCGATCTGGTCGGTGTCGGCTGCATTGTCGACAGTTGTAAACATTGCGAAGAGTGTGAAGACGGGCTGGAAAACTACTGTGATCACATGACCGGCACCTATAACTCGCCGACGCCGGACGAACCGGGCCATACGCTGGGCGGCTACTCACAACAGATTGTCGTTCACGAGCGATATGTTCTGCGTATTCGTCACCCGCAAGCGCAACTGGCGGCGGTGGCGCCTTTATTGTGTGCAGGGATCACCACGTACTCGCCGCTGCGTCACTGGCAGGCCGGGCCGGGTAAAAAAGTGGGCGTGGTTGGCATTGGCGGTCTGGGGCATATGGGGATAAAGCTGGCCCACGCGATGGGGGCGCATGTAGTGGCATTTACCACGTCTGAGTCAAAACGTGAAGCGGCAAAAGCCCTTGGGGCCGATGAAGTTGTTAACTCGCGCAATGCCGATGAGATGGCGGCTCATGTGAAGAGTTTCGATTTCATTTTGAATACCGTAGCTGCGCCACATAATCTCGATGATTTTACCACCTTGCTGAAGCGCGATGGCACCATGACCCTGGTTGGTGCGCCTGCGACACCGCATAAATCGCCGGAAGTTTTCAACCTGATCATGAAACGCCGTGCGATAGCCGGTTCTATGATTGGCGGCATTCCAGAAACTCAGGAGATGCTCGATTTTTGCGCCGAACATGGCATCGTGGCTGATATAGAGATGATTCGGGCCGATCAAATTAATGAAGCCTATGAGCGAATGCTACGTGGTGATGTGAAATATCGTTTTGTTATCGATAATCGCACACTAACAGACTGAAAAAATTAATAAATGCTCTATGATTTAACATATTAATTTCGCCCTCCACTTAACTTTTTAGTTAAGAAGGGCGAAATACTATCAAAGTAGCAGTAAAATCTATAACGTAAATTCAAATTGTTAAATTAATTCCCTCCAGTACACAATGCTGCATATATTAGTTATGAGCGATTTCTGATAGTGCCTGGTTTAATCAGGGCTTTATTATCTGCGACGTTTATTTTTATTTAAGAGAGATCGCAATGATACCATTAAAAGCGCCGCACAATAATTTGTTGCTATATACGAAACAAAGCGTACACAATACGTTTAAAAACAATCAGTTACCTGAAGATATCAGAAGTACACTGGTTTCTTGTGTCGATATATTCAAGGTTTTGATTAAACAATACTATGATTATCCTTATGATTGTCGTGATGATTTAGTCGATGATGATAAACTCATTTATCTCATGGCTGCCGTACGAGATTGCGAGTGGGCAGCCGACAATGCGCTTACCATAAATGTGCAGTTTAATGATTTCCCTGGAGTTTATGACTGGGTGGATTACCCTGATTACCCGATTAAGTTTGTTTTTCGGATACTTGAAAATCAAAAAGGGACCGTTTGGGTATATGATCAGGATGACGTGTTTCTTGATATTAAAGAGAATATCCATGCCGGACGCTTCACCGGACTTAAGAAATTAGTGCAGTTTATCGATTCAGTACGAACAGATTGCAAATGCATTCTTCTTGAGCACCATATGCCTTTGTTGAGACTTTTCCGTGAAGGGAAAGAATGTGAGCATGTAGAAAAATGGCTTCGCGAAATGTCGCGCATTCCGGATGCAGACGCACCTATTAAGCAGGCGCTTGCGTATGAATTATTATTGCACTTAAAAAATATTTACCCTGTTTTTCCTGAATCGCTAGTGATGTTATTGCTCTCCGTTCTGAACGTGAAAACATACAGAGATGATGCACGATTAAATCAATGGGTATCTAATAGAGTGCAGGAATTAGGTGACAAATATTATCCTGTAAATAAGCACGTTAAAATACGCTACACTCTTTAGTTTAGAAACTTTTCCATCTCCAATTTGTTATT
Source organism: Escherichia coli (assembly GCF_036503815.1). Lineage (GTDB taxonomy): Bacteria > Pseudomonadota > Gammaproteobacteria > Enterobacterales > Enterobacteriaceae > Escherichia > Escherichia coli_F. The sequence goes on along the minus strand of NZ_AP027764.1, from coordinate 3,795,106 downwards.
CCATCAGAGAGTGAATCGCAAAGCGGGTAATCATTTCATCTGCTTATCTCTACGTCAAATGGCATTTACCCTCCTTTTTCGCCGATATTTTGTTGTGATCGGCGTCATGTTGCTTAAAAAGTGAACTTGTGCGAGTGTTTTATGAATGTGTTGGTTGACATTCATATGAAAAAAATCATAATTCCATCATGTTTGTGTGGGGTCTTTTCTGTATCTTACGCATCGCACTCAAGCCTGACAGACAATATGCTGTAAGGCTCATATCACAAACCGCCATTAGCTCATCAGGAAGAGCAGACGACAACCAGGATTGTTGTATGGTACGGGGTTCGAGGCCTCGATGGCGGTCCAATTTTTCAAAACTCTTCTGAATCAGATCCTCTTATTATCATCCTTGCAGAGTGGATGGAGCATTGCCAGCTACTCACTGAAGCAGACAAATGAAAAAAGCCCACACAGGGGAGAGTGGGCTGAAATGGGAAGCTAAAGACTCAAGTAAACTTATCGGAAATAAGGACCACGCATTACGGGGGATATCATCGCCGATGAGCGGGATTCGGCAAATCAGGTTGATTACGTAGAGAGTAAATTATCTGCTCACCGCTGCGTTACTCCTTCGTAAATCAGGCGTAGCGCGAATACACCAATAATTGCACCAATAACCCGACTGGCAACGCGTTGCATACGCCCATAAGCACGACGCACAGCGGGCAAAGAAAACGCCTGACTAAGAAAGACTCGCCAGATAATTGATGCGAACACAATTCCCGCCCAGGCCAATAAACGTGCCCAAGTTGGTGTTTCAGCATTTAACGTTACTGAGAAAATACTGATAAAAAATAAAACGGTCTGTGGATTAGAGAGATCGGTAATTAATCCACGGCGAAAAAAGACATACCAGGGGGCGCTAATCGGTTGTTGTAGTGTACTTATTTGCGGTGTTGACTGGCGGCGCATGCTGCACCACGCAAACCATAAGAGATAAGCGCCGCCTACGATTCTAATAAGCGAAAAAATCTCCTCACACTGCGTAATGAGTGTCGCAAGACCATACAAACCCAACCCGGAATAAAACGCATCGCCCAGTGCCACGCCCAACCCGGTCAGCACTCCTGCGCGTCGACCGGAAGCCAGGCTGGTTTGTACCACCACAAAAAGATTGGCTCCCGGATTAAAAAAAGTCATCACGAACAGTCCTACGGTCAGGTAAACGGCGTGCAAGGGATCCATGTGATTTCATCCATAAATAAGTGAAGTAACTTCATCATATTTCTACAAAAAGTAATCGGATGCGAGAGAGATCACAAAGTGTCTTATTTCCGGTTACTGGCGTTTATGCCCTGACTGAACTAATTATTAATCAACCCAATAATATGGGTGGGTGATAGTTTGATAACAACTCTGGAGCCGTAATATGAAAATAATCTCTAAAATGTTAATCGGTGCGTTAGCGTTTGCCGTTACCAACGTTTATGCCGCAGAATTAATGACCAAAGCGGAATTTGAAAAAGTTGCATCGCAATATGAAAAAATAGGTGATATTTCAACCAGTAATGAAATGTCGACTGCAGATGCGAAAGAAGATCTGATCAAAAAAGCGGATGAAAAAGGGGCAGATGTGTTGGTGCTGACCTCTGGTCAAACTGACAATAAGATCCACGGCACGGCAAATATTTATAAGAAGAAATAATTCTGCACCCCATGTAAACATGCCCGATGCGTAAGTTTATCGGTGATCATCTATTGAAATTTATGCCGGATAAGGCGTTCGCGCTGGATTCGGCATTTCAGTTTTTCAGCCGCCGCCAGAATGTCGTTCGGCTGATACCTAAATAATTCGCCGCGGCTGTTTTATCGCCATTAAATTTCTCCAGTGCCTGTTGTGGCGTCAGTAAGCATGGACCGGGAGTTTCCGCCGACTCGCGCGCCAGTTCCGGCAGTAGCAACTGCAAAAATTGCGGCGTTAAATCCGGCGTTGGTTCCACACTTAAAAATAGCGCCAGTCGTTCCATCATATTGCGCAGTTCACGAATATTTCCCGGCCAGTTGTAGCGCAACAGCACAGTTTCACTTGCCTGTAATCCCTGACGTAACGCGGAAGAAAACGGCGCATTAAGTGCCGCCAGTGACACTTTCAAAAAGCTTTCCGCCAGCGGCAGAATATCCGCCACCCGCTCGCGTAGCGGCGGCAATTGCAGACGCAAAATACTCAGTCGATAAAACAGATCACGGCGAAAACGCCCTTGCTGCATATCCTCTTCGAGATTGCAGTGAGTGGCGCTAATAACCCGCACATCCACCGGAACAGGCTGATGCCCGCCGACGCGGGTGACCTCTTTTTCTTCCAGCACCCGCAGTAGCCGGGTCTGCAACGGCAGCGGCATTTCACCAATCTCGTCCAGAAACAGCGTACCGCCGTGGGCAATTTCGAACAGCCCGGCGCGGCCTCCGCGTCGCGAGCCGGTAAACGCTCCTTCCTCATAGCCAAACAGCTCCGCTTCCAGCAGAGATTCAGCAATCGCCCCGCAGTTGACGGCAACAAAAGGATGCGACTTTTTGCCCTGTCGCGCATCGTGGCGGGCAAAATATTCCCGATGAATCGCCTGGGCCGCCAGCTCTTTGCCCGTCCCCGTTTCCCCTTCAATCAACACCGCCGCACTGGAGCGGGCATACAGCAAAATAGTCTGCCGTACTTGTTCCATCTGTGGTGATTGACCGAGCATATCGCCCAGCACGTAACGAGTACGCAGGGCGTTGCGGGTGGCATCGTGAGTGTTATGGCGTAACGACATGCGCGTCATATCCAGCGCATCGCTAAATGCCTGGCGCACGGTGGCGGCAGAATAGATAAAAATTCCGGTCATTCCGGCTTCTTCCGCCAGATCGGTAATCAGCCCCGCGCCGACCACCGCTTCGGTGCCGTTGGCTTTTAGCTCGTTAATCTGCCCACGTGCGTCTTCTTCGGTAATGTAGCTACGTTGGTCGAGGCGCAAATTAAAGGTTTTTTGAAACGCTACCAGTGCCGGAATGGTTTCCTGATAGGTGACAACGCCGATAGAAGAGGTGAGTTTTCCAGCTTTTGCCAGTGCCTGTAACACATCGTAGCCACTCGGTTTTATCAGAATCACCGGTACCGACAGGCGGCTTTTCAGGTACGCACCGTTAGAGCCAGCGGCAATGATGGCGTCGCAGCGTTCGCTGGCCAGTTTTTTGCGGATGTAGGTCACCGCTTTTTCAAAGCCAAGCTGAATAGGAGTAATGTTTGCCAGGTGATCAAACTCGAGGCTGATATCGCGAAATAGCTCGAACAGCCGCGTTACAGATACCGTCCAGATAACCGGTTTGTCGTCATTCAGCCGTGGTGGATGTGCCATAGCGCACCGCAAAGTTAAGAAACCGAATATTGGGTTTAGTCTTGTTTCATAATTGTTGCAATGAAACGCAGTGAAACATTGCCTGAAACGTTAACTGAAACGCATATTTGCGGATTACTTCATGGCTTTATCTATAACAAATTGAAATAAAACATTTAATTTCATCCAGGTAATTGTGGCACACCCCTTGCTTTGAGTTTATCAACGTAAATAACAAGTTGATAACAAAGGATGGGCTATGTCTCTACACTCTCCAGGTAAAGCGTTTCGCGCTGCACTGTCTAAAGAAAATCCATTGCAGATTGTCGGCACCATTAACGCCAACCATGCGCTGCTGGCGCAGCGTGCCGGATATCAGGCGATTTATCTCTCCGGCGGTGGTGTGGCGGCAGGTTCGCTGGGGTTGCCGGATCTCGGTATTTCTACTCTTGATGATGTGCTGACTGATATTCGTCGTATCACTGACGTCTGCTCGCTGCCGCTGCTGGTGGATGCGGATATCGGTTTTGGCTCTTCGGCCTTTAACGTTGCCCGCACCGTGAAATCGATGATTAAAGCCGGTGCGGCGGGCTTACATATTGAAGATCAGGTTGGAGCAAAACGCTGCGGACATCGTCCGAACAAAGCGATCGTTTCAAAAGAAGAAATGGTGGATCGGATCCGCGCGGCGGTGGATGCGAAAACCGATCCTGATTTTGTGATCATGGCGCGCACCGATGCGCTGGCGGTTGAAGGGCTGGATGCGGCGATCGAGCGTGCGCAGGCCTATGTTGAAGCGGGTGCCGAGATGTTGTTCCCGGAGGCGATTACCGAACTTGCCATGTACCGCCAGTTTGCCGATGCGGTGCAGGTGCCGATCCTTGCCAACATTACTGAATTTGGTGCCACGCCGCTGTTTACCACCGACGAATTACGCAGCGCCCATGTCGCAATGGCGCTGTATCCCCTTTCTGCTTTCCGCGCCATGAACCGCGCCGCTGAACATGTCTACAACGTCCTGCGCCAGGAAGGCACGCAGAAAAGCGTCATCGACACCATGCAAACCCGCAACGAGCTGTATGAAAGCATCAACTACTACCAGTACGAAGAGAAGCTCGACGACCTGTTTGCCCGTAGCCAGACGAAATAAAACAAACGCCCGTTGGTTGTATTCGACAACCGATGCCTGATGCGTCGCTGACGCGGCTTATCAGGCCTACGGGATGAACTGAACTGTAGGTCGGATAAGACGCATAGCGTCGCATCCGACAACATTCTCGACCCTACAAATGATAACAATGACGAGGACAACATGAGCGACACAACGATCCTGCAAAACAGTACCCATGTCATTAAACCGAAAAAATCTGTGGCACTTTCTGGCGTTCCGGCGGGCAATACGGCGCTGTGTACGGTGGGTAAAAGTGGCAACGACCTGCATTACCGCGGCTACGATATTCTTGACCTGGCGGAACATTGCGAATTTGAAGAAGTGGCGCATCTGCTGATCCACGGCAAACTGCCGACCTGTGACGAACTCGCCGCTTACAAAACAAAACTGAAAGCCCTGCGCGGTTTACCGGCTAACGTGCGTACCGTGCTGGAAGCCTTACCAGCGGCGTCGCACCCGATGGATGTCATGCGCACCGGCGTTTCCGCACTCGGCTGCACGCTGCCAGAAAAAGAGGGGCATACCGTTTCCGGCGCGCGGGATATTGCCGACAAATTATTAGCGTCGCTAAGTTCGATTCTTCTCTACTGGTATCACTACAGCCACAACGGCGAACGCATCCAGCCGGAAACCGATGACGACTCAATAGGCGGTCACTTCCTGCATCTGCTGCACGGCGAAAAGCCGTCGCAAAGCTGGGAAAAGGCGATGCATATTTCGCTGGTGCTGTACGCCGAACACGAGTTTAACGCCTCCACCTTTACCAGCCGGGTGATTGCGGGCACCGGCTCTGACATGTATTCAGCGATTATCGGCGCGATTGGCGCACTGCGCGGGCCGAAACACGGCGGGGCGAATGAAGTGTCGCTGGAGATCCAGCAACGCTACGAAACGCCGGACGAAGCCGAAGCCGATATCCGCAAGCGCGTGGAAAACAAAGAAGTGGTGATTGGTTTTGGACATCCGGTTTATACCATCGCTGACCCGCGTCATCAGGTGATCAAACGCGTGGCGAAGCAGCTCTCGCAGGAAGGCGGCTCGCTGAAGATGTACAACATCGCCGATCGTCTGGAAGCGGTGATGTGGGAGAGCAAAAAGATGTTCCCCAATCTCGACTGGTTCTCCGCTGTTTCCTACAACATGATGGGCGTTCCCACCGAGATGTTCACGCCACTGTTTGTTATCGCCCGCGTCACCGGCTGGGCGGCGCACATTATCGAACAACGTCAGGACAACAAAATTATCCGTCCTTCCGCCAATTACGTTGGACCGGAAGACCGCCAGTTTGTCGCGCTGGATAAGCGCCAGTAAACCTCTACGAATAACAAGAAGGAAACGTACCCAATGTCAGCTCAAATCAACAACATCCGCCCGGAATTTGATCGTGAAATCGTTGATATCGTCGATTACGTCATGAACTACGAAATCATCTCCAGAGTGGCCTACGACACCGCCCATTACTGCCTGCTCGACACCCTCGGCTGCGGTCTGGAAGCTCTCGAATACCCGGCCTGTAAAAAACTGCTGGGGCCAATTGTCCCCGGCACCGTTGTACCTAACGGTGTGCGCGTCCCCGGAACCCAGTTCCAGCTCGATCCCGTCCAGGCGGCATTTAACATCGGCGCGATGATTCGCTGGCTCGATTTTAACGATACCTGGCTGGCGGCGGAGTGGGGCCATCCTTCCGACAACCTCGGCGGTATTTTGGCAACGGCAGACTGGCTTTCACGCAACGCGGTCGCCAGCGGCAAAGCGCCGTTGACCATGAAACAGGTGCTGACCGCAATGATTAAAGCCCATGAAATTCAGGGCTGCATCGCGCTGGAAAACTCCTTTAATCGCGTCGGCCTTGACCACGTTCTGTTAGTGAAAGTGGCTTCCACCGCCGTGGTCGCCGAAATGCTTGGCCTGACCCGTGATGAAATCCTCAACGCCGTTTCGCTGGCATGGGTAGACGGACAGTCGCTGCGCACCTATCGTCATGCGCCGAACACCGGCACGCGTAAATCCTGGGCGGCGGGCGATGCCACTTCCCGCGCGGTACGTCTGGCACTGATGGCGAAAACGGGCGAAATGGGTTACCCGTCAGCCCTGACCGCGCCGGTATGGGGCTTCTACGACGTCTCCTTTAAAGGTGAATCGTTCCGCTTCCAGCGTCCGTACGGTTCTTACGTCATGGAGAATGTGCTGTTCAAAATCTCCTTCCCGGCGGAGTTCCACTCCCAGACGGCAGTTGAAGCGGCGATGACGCTCTATGAACAGATGCAGGCAGCAGGCAAAACGGCGGCAGATATCGAACAAGTGACCATTCGCACCCACGAAGCCTGTATTCGCATCATCGACAAAAAAGGGCCGCTCAATAACCCGGCTGACCGCGACCACTGCATTCAGTACATGGTGGCGATCCCGCTGTTATTCGGGCGCTTAACGGCGGCAGATTACGAAGACAACGTTGCGCAAGATAAACGCATCGACGCCCTGCGCGAGAAGATCAATTGCTTTGAAGATCCGGCATTTACCGCTGACTACCACGACCCGGAAAAACGCGCCATCGCCAATGCCATTACCCTTGAGTTCACCGACGGTACGCGATTTGAAGAAGTGGTGGTGGAGTACCCAATTGGTCATGCTCGTCGCCGCCATGACGGTATTCCGAAACTGGTCGATAAATTCAAAATCAACCTCGCGCGCCAGTTCCCGACTCGACAGCAGCAGCGCATTCTGGACGTTTCTCTCGACAGAGCTCGCCTGGAACAGATGCCGGTCAATGAGTATCTCGACCTGTACGTCATTTAAGTAAACGGCGGTAAGGCGTAAGTTCAACAGGAGAGCATTATGTCTTTTAGCGAATTTTATCAGCGTTCGATTAACGAACCGGAGCAATTCTGGGCCGAGCAGGCCCGGCGTATTGACTGGCAGACGCCCTTTACGCAAACGCTCGATCACAGCAATCCGCCGTTTGCCCGTTGGTTTTGTGAAGGCCGAACCAATTTGTGCCACAACGCCATCGACCGCTGGCTGGAGAAACAGCCAGAGGCGCTGGCATTAATTGCCGTCTCTTCGGAAACAGAAGAAGAGCGCACCTTTACCTTTCGCCAGTTGCATGACGAAGTGAACGCGGTGGCGTCAATGCTGCGCTCACTGGGCGTACGGCGTGGCGATCGGGTGCTGGTGTATATGCCGATGATTGCCGAAGCGCATATTACCCTGCTGGCCTGCGCGCGCATTGGCGCTATTCACTCGGTAGTGTTTGGTGGATTTGCCTCGCACAGCGTGGCTGCGCGGATTGATGACGCTAAACCGGTGCTGATTGTCTCGGCAGATGCCGGAGCGCGCGGTGGCAAAATCATTCCTTATAAAAAATTGCTCGACGATGCGATAAGTCAGGCGCAGCATCAGCCGCGCCACGTTTTGCTGGTGGATCGCGGGCTGGCGAAAATGGCGCGCGTTACCGGACGGGATGTCGATTTCGCGTCATTGCGCCATCAGCACATCGGCGCGCGGGTGCCGGTGGCGTGGCTGGAATCCAACGAAACCTCCTGCATTCTCTACACCTCCGGCACGACCGGCAAACCAAAAGGTGTACAGCGTGACGTCGGCGGTTATGCGGTGGCGCTGGCGACCTCAATGGACACCATTTTTGGCGGTAAAGCGGGCGGTGTGTTCTTCTGTGCGTCGGATATCGGCTGGGTAGTTGGGCATTCGTATATCGTCTACGCGCCGCTGTTGGCGGGGATGGCGACTATCGTTTACGAAGGATTGCCGACTTATCCTGACTGCGGTGTGTGGTGGAAAATCGTCGAGAAATATCAGGTTAGCCGGATGTTCTCAGCGCCGACCGCCATCCGCGTGCTGAAAAAATTCCCTACCGCTGAAATTCGCAAACACGATCTCTCGTCGCTGGAAGTGCTCTATCTGGCGGGAGAACCGCTGGATGAGCCGACTGCCAGTTGGGTGAGCAATACGCTGGATGTGCCGGTCATCGACAACTACTGGCAGACTGAATCCGGCTGGCCGATTATGGCGATTGCTCGTGGTCTGGACGACAGGCCGACACGACTGGGAAGCCCCGGCGTGCCGATGTATGGATACAACGTGCAGTTGCTCAATGAAGTCACCGGCGAACCGTGCGGTGTCAACGAGAAAGGGATGGTAGTGGTGGAAGGGCCGCTGCCGCCGGGGTGTATTCAGACCATCTGGGGCGACGACGACCGCTTTGTGAAGACGTACTGGTCGCTGTTTTCCCGTCCGGTGTACGCCACCTTTGACTGGGGCATCCGCGATGCTGACGGTTATCACTTTATTCTCGGGCGTACTGACGATGTGATTAATGTTGCCGGGCATCGGCTTGGCACACGCGAGATTGAAGAGAGTATCTCCAGTCATCCGGGCGTTGCTGAAGTGGCGGTGGTTGGGGTGAAAGATGCGCTGAAAGGGCAGGTGGCGGTGGCGTTTGTCATTCCGAAAGAGAGCGACAGTCTGGAAGATCGTGATGTGGCGCATTCGCAAGAGAAGGCGATTATGGCGCTGGTGGACAGCCAGATTGGCAACTTTGGTCGCCCGGCGCACGTCTGGTTTGTCTCGCAATTGCCAAAAACGCGATCCGGAAAAATGCTGCGCCGCACGATCCAGGCGATTTGTGAAGGACGCGATCCGGGGGATCTGACGACTATTGATGATCCTGCGTCGTTGGATCAGATCCGCCAGGCGATGGAAGAGTAGGTTATCGTCGGATGCGTCGCCTGGCGCATCCGACACCATGCGCCGATGCCTGATGCGACGCTTACCGCGTCTTATTATGCCTACCCACTGTTTTTACACCGATAATTTTTCCCCCACCTTTTTGCACTCATTCATATAAAAAATATATTTCCCCACGAAAACGATTGCTTTTTATCTTCAGATGAATAGAATGCGGCGGATTTTTTGGGTTTCAAACAGCAAAAAGGGGGAATTTCGTGTCGCAAGATAACAACTTTAGCCAGGGGCCAGTCCCGCAGTCGGCGCGGAAAGGGGTATTGGCATTGACGTTCGTCATGCTGGGATTAACCTTCTTTTCCGCCAGTATGTGGACCGGCGGCACTCTCGGAACCGGTCTTAGCTATCATGATTTCTTCCTCGCAGTTCTCATCGGTAATCTTCTCCTCGGTATTTACACTTCATTTCTTGGTTACATTGGCGCAAAAACCGGCCTGACCACTCATCTTCTTGCTCGCTTCTCGTTTGGTGTTAAAGGCTCATGGCTGCCTTCACTGCTGCTGGGCGGAACTCAGGTTGGCTGGTTTGGCGTTGGCGTGGCGATGTTTGCTATTCCGGTGGGCAAGGCAACCGGGCTGGATATTAATTTGCTGATTGCCGTTTCCGGTTTACTGATGACCGTCACCGTCTTCTTTGGCATTTCGGCGCTGACGGTACTTTCGGTGATTGCGGTTCCGGCGATTGCCTGCCTTGGCGGTTATTCCGTATGGCTGGCCGTTAACGGCATGGGCGGCCTGGAGGCATTAAAAGCGGTCGTTCCCGCACAACCGCTAGATTTCAATGTCGCACTGGCGCTGGTTGTGGGGTCATTTATCAGTGCGGGCACGCTCACCGCTGACTTTGTCCGGTTTGGTCGTAATGCCAAACTGGCGGTGCTGGTGGCGATGGTGGCCTTTTTCCTCGGCAACTCGTTGATGTTTATTTTCGGTGCAGCGGGCGCGGCGGCACTGGGGATGGCGGATATCTCTGATGTGATGATTGCTCAGGGTCTGCTGCTGCCCGCGATTGTGGTGCTGGGGCTGAATATCTGGACCTCCAACGATAACGCGCTCTATGCGTCGGGCTTAGGTTTCGCCAACATTACCGGGATGTCGAGCAAAACCCTTTCGGTAATCAACGGTATTATCGGCACGGTCTGCGCATTATGGCTGTATAACAATTTTGTCGGCTGGCTGACTTTCCTTTCGGCTGCTATTCCTCCGGTGGGTGGTGTGATCATCGCCGACTATCTGATGAACCGTCGCCGCTATGAGCACTTTGCGACCACGCGTATGATGAGTGTCAATTGGGTGGCGATTCTGGCGGTCGCACTGGGGATTGCCGCAGGCCACTGGTTACCGGGCATTGTTCCGGTCAACGCGGTATTAGGTGGCGCGCTGAGTTATCTGATCCTTAACCCGATTTTGAATCGCAAAACGACAGCTGCAATGACGCATGTGGAGGCTAACAGTGTCGAATAACGCTTTACAGACAATTATTAACGCCCGGTTACCCGGCAAAGAGGGGCTATGGCAGATTCATCTGCAGGACGGAAAAATCAGCGCCATTAATGCGCAATCCGGCGTGATGCCCGTAACAGAAAACAGCCTGGATGCCGAGCAAGGTTTAGTTTTACCGCCGTTTGTGGAGCCGCATATTCACCTGGATACCACGCAAACCGCCGGGCAACCGAACTGGAATCAGTCCGGCACGCTGTTTGAAGGCATTGAACGCTGGGCCGAGCGCAAAGCATTATTAACCCATGGCGATGTGAAACAACGCGCCTGGCAAACGCTGAAATGGCAGATTGCCAACGGTATTCAGCATGTGCGTACCCATGTCGATGTTTCGGATGCAACCCTGACTGCGCTAAAAGCGATGCTGGAAGTGAAGCAGGAAGTCGCGCCGTGGATTGATCTGCAAATCGTCGCCTTCCCGCAGGAAGGGATTTTGTCGTATCCCAACGGTGAAACGTTGCTGGAAGAGGCGTTACGCTTAGGGGCTGACGTAGTGGGGGCGATTCCGCATTTTGAATTTACCCGTGAATATGGCGTGGAGTCGCTGCATAAAACCTTCGCCCTGGCGCAAAAATACGACCGTCTCATCGATGTTCACTGTGATGAGATCGATGACGAACAGTCGCGCTTTGTCGAAACCGTTGCCGCCCTGGCTCACCGTGAAGGCATGGGCGCGCGAGTCACCGCCAGCCACACCACGGCAATGCACTCCTATAACGGGGCGTATACCTCGCGCCTGTTCCGTTTGCTGAAAATGTCCGGTATTAACTTTGTCGCCAACCCGCTGGTCAATATTCATCTACAAGGGCGTTTCGATACGTATCCAAAACGTCGCGGCATCACGCGCGTTAAAGAGATGCTGGAGTCCGGCATTAACGTCTGCTTTGGTCACGATGATGTCTTCGATCCGTGGTATCCACTGGGAACGGCGAATATGCTGCAAGTGCTGCATATGGGGCTGCATGTTTGTCAGTTGATGGGCTACGGGCAGATTAACGACGGCCTGAATTTAATCACCCACCATAGCGCCAGGACGTTGAATTTGCAGGATTACGGCATAGTCGCCGGAAACAGCGCTAACCTGATTATCCTGCCGGCTGAAAATGGGTTTGATGCGCTGCGCCGTCAGGTTCCGGTACGCTATTCGGTACGTGGTGGTAAGGTGATTGCCACCACGCAACCGGCACAAACCACCGTGTATCTGGAGCAGCCGGAAGCCATCGATTACAAACGGTAATCGGCTGGGTTGCAGCGAGCGTAGTTTATGTCGGATGCGGCGTGAACGCCTTGCACTGAACTCGTAGATACTGTTATGGCCTGCAAGTTTTTTTCTACCCCGGTTTCCCAGATTGCAGGCATGCCAGACACAGCGCCGTCAGGCGCTGTTTTTTTCATCCCTTCCGCGATTTTTACGCCGCTACCGGATTATGCCGTGACGCATCGAACGGGACCCCTGACTTCAGCACGCCATACGCCACCTGTGCCAGCTTGCGCATCATCGCGCCGAGAATCACCTTTCCTTTTTTGCCATTAGCCACCAGACGGTCACGGAACATCCGTCCCCACTCAGTCTTACTGGTGGCTACCATTGCAGGCATATACAACGCCCTGCGAAGCGACACATGTCCGGCTTTACTCAACCGGCTTGCCCCTCTCACACTACTGCCTGATTCATAACGCCGTGGTGTCAGACCCGCAAAAGCGGCGAACTGTCTGGCATGGGCGAAGCGGTCCTTCAGACCGATATAAGCCAGCAATACCGCAGATGTTTTCTCTCCGATACCCGGGATACTTTCCAGCAGTTTTCTGCGGTGTTTCATATCCGGATCATCGTCTGTCAGGTCTTTTATCTGCTTCTCAAGACGCTTCAGCTCTGCTTCAAGCCACAGAAGATGAGCATCAATGCTCGGCCTCTGGACTTCCCGCGCCGTTTCAGTGCGGTTCAGTTCCTGCGTGTGCATATCTGTCAGCGCCTGGTGGCGTACTACCAGGGCACGCAACGCGCGTTCAAGCGGGTGAGGCGCTTCCCAGGCTGCAGGGCGCTTCTGACGACAGAACTCTGCCAGCATGCGCGCATCCACGGTATCAGTCTTGTTACGCAGTCCTTCACTCTGAGCGAAAGCTTTACCCAGTGCAGGATTAATAACTGACACTATGTAACCTGCATCGTAAAGGCACTCTGCGACAGGTTCCATATAGGTGCCGGTCGCTTCGATGCAGATATGCGCATGGCCAATCTTGTGACCTTTCAGCCAGCTCACCAGCTCATCGTGCCCTTTAGTGGTGTTAGCGAATTTTTTGGTGCGATGACGACCATCAGGACGCAACACATCGACATCCAGTTTCTCTTTAGCGGTGTCGATACCGATATAATGAAGTTCATGTTCCATCGTGAAACCAACCTTGCAAATACGGATTACCGGGAAAACCGGTCCATGATACTGTCCGGTTTATCACTTTGGGAGAAAGGCAGTCCGCTGCATAAATCTACGCAACAGGTTGAAAACCTAAGGCCCGATACGGCATGCGGACTGCAGGCAGAGAAAACTGGCCGATTTTCTCTGCACAGGAGGGATAATACAAGGCCTGATAAGCGTCGCGCATCAGGCAATTCCAGCCGCTGACCTGTGTCAGCGGCTACCGCGATTCATTCCCGCCAACAACCGCGCATTCATCCAACGCCATTTGCAAAAATGCCTTTGCGGCGGCTGTCTGCCAGCTATTTTTCCGCCGCAACAAAACCGCCGTTCTCTCCAGTAACGGTGGGGCAAGGGATATAGCTTTAAGCCCGTCATGTTGTGTGGCAATCGCTGCTGGCAACAATGTGGAAAGGGAAGTGCGGCGAATCAGCGCCAGAACTGCGCTAATTGAGTTCGCCTCTATCACCACCTGTGGATGTAGCCCCGCTTTCTCGCAGTAGTGGTCAATTTGCTCTCTGGTGGCAAATTCCGCGCTGAGCAGTACCAGTTTTTCATCATGCAAGCAACTCAACGCCACCTGTTCATGGACTGCCAGTGGATGATGTTGCGCCACGACTAACGCTAAACTTTCTGTCAGTAAAGGTATTGCCTCCAGTTCCGGCGAATGCACCGGCGCGAAGGCAATCCCAACATCCAGCTCGTCGCGGCAAAGCAGATCTTCGATTTTCTCCTGTGACATTTCCTGTAGCTGGAGCGTGATGCCGGGATAACGCGCATAGAAATCCGCCATTAAAGGGCCGATAAAGTAGCTCGTGAAGGTGGGGGTGACGGCGATGCGCAGCGATCCTCGCGTCAAATCGGCAACATCATGAATCGCCCGTTTACCCGCCCCCAGTTCCTGTAACGCACGGCTGGCGTACTGTCGCCAGACTTCTCCCGCATCGGTGAGACGAATCGTTCGCCCGCTACGGTCAAACAGCGGTACGCCCAAACTCTCTTCTAACTGGCGAATCTGCTGGGAAAGCGCAGGTTGGGAGATATGCAACGCACTGGCGGCACGGGTGAAGCTGCCATGTTCAGCCACGGCAAGAAAGTAATTGATATGTCGAGAGAGCATTCGCCAACCTATAAGTAAATCCAATAGAACTTATCATAAATGAGTCTTTTACCTTATGGCAATCGGCGAGTAGTCTGCCTCTCATTCCAGAGACAGAGGTTAACGGTGAAAGAGATTATTGATGGATTCCTTAAATTCCAGCGCGAGGCATTTCCTGAGCGGGAAGCCTTGTTTAAACAGCTGGCGACACAGCAAAGCCCGCGCACACTTTTTATCTCCTGCTCCGACAGCCGTCTGGTCCCTGAGCTGGTGACGCAACGCGAACCTGGCGATCTGTTCGTGATTCGCAACGCGGGCAATATCGTCCCTTCCTACGGACCGGAACCTGGTGGCGTTTCTGCTTCGGTGGAGTATGCCGTCGCTGCGCTTCGGGTATCTGACATTGTGATTTGCGGTCATTCCAACTGTGGCGCGATGACTGCCATTGCCAGCTGTCAGTGCATGGACCATATGCCTGCTGTTTCCCACTGGCTGCGTTATGCCGATTCAGCCCGCGTCGTTAATGAGGCGCGCCCGCATTCCGATTTAGCGTCAAAAGCTGCGGCGATGGTACGTGAAAACGTCATTGCTCAGTTGGCTAATTTGCAAACTCATCCATCGGTGCGCCTGGCGCTCGAAGAGGGGCGGATCGCCCTGCACGGCTGGGTCTACGACATTGAAAGCGGCAGTATCGCAGCCTTTGACGGCGCAACCCGCCAGTTTGTGCCACTGGCAGCTAATCCTTGCGTTTGTGCCATACCGCTACGCCAGCCGACCGCAGCGTAACCTTATTTTTAAACCATCAGGAGATTCACCATGATTCAGTCGCAAATTAACCGCAATATTCGTCTTGATCTTGCCGATGCCATTTTGCTCAGCAAAGCTAAAAAAGATCTCTCATTTGCCGAGATTGCCGACGGCACCGGGCTGGCAGAAGCCTTTGTGACCGCGGCTTTGCTGGGTCAGCAGGCGCTTCCTGCCGACGCCGCCCGCCTGGTCGGGGCGAAGCTGGAGCTTGACGAAGACGCCATTTTACTGTTGCAGATGATTCCACTGCGTGGCTGCATTGATGACCGTGTTCCAACCGACCCAACGATGTACCGTTTCTATGAAATGTTGCAGGTGTACGGTACGACCCTGAAAGCGTTGGTTCATGAGAAGTTTGGTGATGGCATTATCAGTGCGATTAACTTCAAACTCGACGTCAAGAAAGTGGCGGACCCGGAAGGTGGCGAACGTGCTGTCATCACTTTAGATGGTAAATATCTGCCGACCAAACCGTTCTGACAGCCATGCGCGACCATCAAAAGACGTTCACGATGCTGCTGGTTCTGGTGCTGATTGGTCTTAATATGCGACCACTGCTCACCTCCGTCGGGCCACTGCTACCGCAATTGCGCCAGGCGAGCGGAATGAGCTTTAGCGTGGCTGCCCTGTTGACCGCTCTGCCGGTGGTCACCATGGGCGGGCTGGCGCTGGCCGGAAGCTGGCTTCATCAGCATGTCAGCGAACGTCGCAGCGTCGCCATCAGTTTGTTGCTGATTGCCGTCGGTGCATTGATGCGTGAGCTTTACCCTCAAAGTGTGCTGCTGCTTAGCAGCGCACTGCTCGGTGGAGTGGGGATCGGCATCATTCAGGCGGTGATGCCTTCGGTGATTAAACGGCGGTTTCAGCAGCGCACGCCACTGGTGATGGGGCTGTGGTCTGCGGCTCTGATGGGCGGCGGTGGACTTGGTGCCGCCCTGACGCCCTGGTTAGTTCAACACAGCGAGATTTGGTTCCAGACTCTCGCCTGGTGGGCGCTGCCTGCCATTATTGCGCTCTTTGCCTGGTGGTGGCAAAGCTCCCGCGAGGTCGTATCTTCCCACAAGACAACAACCACTCCGGTTCGCGTAGTCTTCACTCCCCGCGCCTGGACGCTGGGTGTTTACTTCGGTCTGATTAACGGCGGTTACGCCAGTCTGATTGCCTGGTTACCCGCCTTCTATATTGAGATTGGTGCCAGCGCGCAGTACAGCGGTTCCTTGCTGGCATTGATGACGCTTGGGCAAGCCGCAGGAGCTTTGCTGATGCCAGCTATGGCTCGCCATCAGGATCGGCGCAAACTATTAATGCTGGCACTGGCGTTACAACTGGTGGGTTTCTGCGGCTTTATCTGGCTGCCGCTGCAATTGCCGGTATTGTGGGCAATGGTGTGTGGGTTAGGTCTGGGTGGCGCATTTCCGCTCTGTTTGCTGCTGGCGCTCGATCACTCTGCGCAACCCGCTATTGCTGGCAAACTGGTGGCGTTTATGCAGGGGATCGGTTTTATCATTGCCGGGCTTGCTCCGTGGTTTTCTGGTGTGCTGCGTAGTATCAGTGGCAATTACCTGATGGACTGGGCGTTTCATGCGCTGTGCGTCGTTGGGCTGATGATCATAACCCTGCGTTTTGCACCAGCACGTTTTCCGCAGCTGTGGGTCAAAGAGGCATGATGCGACGCTTGTTCCTGCGCTTTGTTCATGCCGGATGCGGCCTACGTAGATCACTGAATTTGTATGCCTGATAAGCGAAGCGCATCAGGCAATTTTGCTAATTTAAACTGAAGACTCAACTTTATAATCTCTGAAATAATATTGCTTATCCCGGTCGTTTATTTCGCGAATAACCCGACAAGGAACGCCAGCCGCCACGACGTTTGGTGGAATGTCTTTTGTGACGACACTACCCGCGCCAATAACAGAATTATCCCCGATGGTGACGCCTGGATTAATAACCACATGGCTGCCGATCCAGACGTTATTACCAATCGTTATCGCAAAAGAGTACATCTCTCCGTTTTTTCTTAATTCATGGTGTACAGGGTGTCCCGTAACGGAAATGGTAACGTTGGGGGCAATCAGTACGTTATCACCGATCGTTACCGTGTAGTCATCGACAATGGTTAAATTGAAATTTGCATAAAAATTGCGGCCTATATGGATGTTGGAGCCGTAAGAGAAATAGACGGGTGGTTCTACCCAGGCGTTTTCCCCTACCGTGGCAAACATTTCTTTAAGCAGGCTTTCCCTTTTTTCAACTTCTGATGGATGCGAGTGATTAAACTCATACATTAACGTTTTCCCACGAAGTCTTTTTTCCGGTAAGCCTTCGCACATATCGGTAAATAGCTTGCCTGCTTTTATTCTTTCTGTCATTGGCATGTTCATTGCGATCATTCCGTCCTGATATGTTGGTCGGATAAGGCGCTCGCGCCGCATCCGACATTGATTACTTAAGCGACTTCATTCACCTGACGACGCAGCAGGGAAAGCGGGCCGGGGCCGCTAAGCGTGAACACGGAAATTAAGGTGAAGCCCAGCGCCACCAGACCCAGCACCAGATAAGCGCCCTGGAAACCGATGCTTTCATACATATTGCCCGCCAGTACAGACATAAAAATCATCGCCAGTTGCTTAAAGAAGCAGAAACAGACCAGATAAATCGTCGCTGAAAAACGCACTTCAAACTGGCTGGTAATATATTTAAAGCAGCCCACCAGCAGGAACGGTACTTCAAACATATGCAGCGTTTTCAGAATAACCACTTCCAGCGCTGAGGTGGCGAATGATGAGCCAATAATACGTACAGACATAATAGTGCCAGCCAGCAGCAGGGCGTTTTTCCCACCGATGCGATTAATGATCAGTGGCGCAAAGAACATAATCGAGGCGTTAAGTAATTCGCCCATTGTCGTTACGTAGCCAAATACCCGCGTACCCTGTTCACCGGTGGCAAAGAACGAAGTAAAGAAATTAGCAAACTGTTGGTCAAAAACATCGTAGGTGCAGGAAACGCCAATAACATACAGTGACAAAAACCACAGTTTTGGCTGTCTGAACAGTTCCAGCGCCAGCTTAAGGCTAAATGCCGAATGGTTGGCACCTACCGCATTGGCAACTGTGGCGGAAGAGGGCGCATCCGTTTTGGCGAAAAAGAGCAAAACGGCGAGGATGAGTGCACAGCCAGAACCCAGCCAGAAAACAAACTGATTATTGATGGTGAACATGATGCCGACAATCGAGGCACACAGCGCCCAGCCAACACAGCCAAACATCCGCGCGCGACCAAATTCGAAATTACTGCGACGGCTGACTTTCTCGATAAATGCTTCTACTGCTGGCGCTCCGGCGTTAAAACAAAAGCCAAGATAAATGCCACCAACAATCGAGCCTACAAGAATGTTGTATTGTAACAGTGGCCCGAAGATAAAAATAAAGAACGGCGCAAACATTACTAACATGCCGGTAATCATCCACAGCAGGTATTTGCGCAGCCCGAGTTTGTCAGAAAGCAGACCAAACAGCGGTTGGAATAATAGCGAGAACAGAGAAATAGCGGCAAAAATAATACCCGTATCACTTTTGCTGATATGGTTGATGTCATGTAGCCAAATGGGGAAAAACGGGAAGTAGGCTCCCATGATAAAAAAATAAAAGAAAAAGAAAAAACCGAACATCCAAAAGTTTGTGTTTTTTAAATAGTACATAATGGATTTCCTTACGCGAAATACGGGCAGACATGGCCTGCCCGGTTATTATTATTTTTGACACCAGACCAACTGGTAATGGTAGCGACCGGCGCTCAGCTGGAATTCCGCCGACACTGACGGGCTCCAGGAGTCGTCGCCACCAATTCCCATATGGAAACCGTCGATATTTAGCCATGTGCCTTCTTCCGCGCGCAGCAGATGGCGATGGCTGGTTTCCATCAGTTGTTGTTGGCTGTAGCGGCTGATGTTGAACTGGAAGTCGCCGCGCCACTGGTGTGGTCCATAATTCAATTCGCGCGTCCCGCAGCGCAGACCGTTTTCGCTCGGGAAGACGTACGGGGTATACATGTCTGACAATGGCAAGTCCCAGCGGTCAAAACAGGCCGCAGTCAGACGGTCGGGATAGTTTTCTTGCGGCCCTAATCCGAGCCAGTTTACCCGCTCTGCGACATGTGCGAGCTCGCAGGTCAGGCCAATCCGCGCTGGATGCGGTGTGTCGCTCGCTACTTCAACACCCACACTGACGACCATCTCACCGCGCCCATCGATACGGTAGGTTTTCCGGCTGATAAATAAGGTTTTCCCCTGATGCTGCCAGGCGTGGACAGTGGTAATCAGCACCGCGTCGGCAAGCGTATCTGCCGTGCACTGCAACAACGCGGCTTCGGCCTGGTAATGGCCCGCCGCCTTCCAGCGTTCTACCCAGGCATTCGGGTCAATGCGGGTCGCTTCACTGACGCCAATGTCGTTATCCAGCGGGGCACGGGTGAACTGATCGCGCAGCGGCGTCAGCAGTTGTTTTTCATCGCCAATCCACATCTGTGAAAGAAAGCCTGACTGGCGGTTAAATTGCCAACGCTTATTACCCAGCGCGATGCAAAAATCCGTTTCGCTGGTGGTCAGTTGCGGGATGGCATGGGACGTGGAGGGGAGTGCCACACTGAGGTTTTCCGCCAGTCGCCATTGTTGCCAGGCGCTGATGTGTCCGGCTTCTGACCAGGCGGTCGCGTTAGGTTGCACTACGTGTACCGTAAGCCAGAGTTGTCCGGCGCTCTCCGGCCGCGGCAGTTCAGGCAGTTCAATCAACTGTTTACCTTGTGGAGCGACAGTCAGAGGCACTTCACCGCTTGCCAGCGGCTTGCCATCCAGCGCCACCGACCAGTGCAGGAGCTCGTTATCGCTATGACGAAACAGGTATTCGCTGGTCACTTCGATGGTTCGCCCGGATAAACGGAACTGGAAAAACTGCTGTTGGTGTTTTGCTTCTGTCATTGCCGGATGTGGCGTGCGGTCGGCAAAGACCAGACCGTTCATGCAGAACTGGCGATCGTTCGGCGTATCGCCAAAGTCACCACCGTAAGCCGACCATGGGTTGCCGTTTTCATCATATTTAATCAGCGACTGATCCACCCAGTCCCAGACGAATCCACCCTGTAAACGGGGGTACTGACGAAACGCCTGCCAGTATTTCGCGAAGCCGCCAAGACTGTTACCCATTGCGTGGGCGTATTCGCAAAGGATCAGCGGGCGCGTCTCTCCAGGCAGCGAAAGCCATTTTTTAATGGACCATTTCGGCACAGCCGGGAAGGGCTGGTCTTCATCCACGCGCGCGTACATCGGGCAAATAATATCGGTTGCAGAAGTGTCGGCTCCGCCGCCTTCATACTGCACCGGGCGGGAAGGATCGACAGATTTAATCCAGCGATAGAGTGCGTCGTGATTGGCACCGTGGCCCGATTCATTACCCAGCGACCAGATAATTACGCTCGGGTGATTTCGATCGCGCTGCACCATCCGCGTTACGCGTTCACTCATGGCCGGTAGCCAGCGTGGATCATCGGTCAGTCGATTCATCGGCACCATGCCGTGGGTTTCAATATTGGCTTCATCCACCACATACAGGCCGTAGCGGTCGCACAGCGTGTACCACAGCGGGTGGTTCGGATAATGCGAACAGCGCACGGCGTTAAAGTTGTTCTGCTTCATCAGCAGGATATCCTGCACCATCGTTTGCTCATCCATGACCTGACCATGCAGAGGATGATGCTCGTGACGGTTAACGCCGCGAATCAGCAACGGCTTGCCGTTCAACAGCAGCAGACCATTTTCAATCCGCACCTGGCGGAAACCGACATCACAGGCTTCCGCTTCAATTAGCGTGCCGTCGGCGGTGTGCAGTTCAATAACTGCACGATAGAGATTCGGGAGTTCGGCGCTCCACAGCGCCGGGTTTTCAACGTTCAGGCGTAGCGTGACGCGATCGGCATAACCACCACGTTCATCGATAATTTCGCCGCCGAAAGGCGCGGTACCGCTGGCGACCTGCATTTCACCCTGCCACAAAGAAACCGTCACCCGCAGCTCATCGCGCAGCTCGCCATACATCTGAACTTCTGCTTCCAGTACCGCGCGGCTGAAATCATCATTAAAGTGAGTGGCAACATGGAAATCGCTGATTTGTGTGGTCGGTTTATGCAGCAACGAGACGTCACGGAAAATGCCGCTCATTCGCCACATATCCTGATCTTCCAGATAGCTACCGTCACTCCAGCGCAGCACCATCACCGCGAGGCGGTTATCTCCGGCGCGTAAAAATGCGCTGAGGTCAAATTCAGACGGCAAACGGCTGTCCTGTCCGTAACCGACCCAGCGCCCGTTGCACCACAAATGAAACGCCGAGTTAATGCCATCAAAAATAATTCGCGTCTGGCCTTCCTGTAACCAGCTTTCATCAACATTAAATGTGAGCGAGTAACAACCTGTCGGATTCTCCGTGGGAACAAACGGTGGATTGACTGCAATGGGATAGGTCACATTGGTGTAGATAGGCGCATCGTAACCGAGCATCTGCCAGTTTGAGGGGACGACGACAGTATCGGCGTCAGGAAGATCGCGTTCCAGCCAACTTTCCGGCACCGCTTCTGGGGACGGGAACCAGGCAAATTGCCACTCACCATTCAGGCTGCGTAACTGCCGGGAAGGGCGATTATTGCGGGCCTCTTCACTATTTCGCCAGCTGGCGAAAGGAGGATGCGCCGCAAGGCGGTTGAGTTGGGTAACGCCAGGGTTTTCCCAGTCACGACGTTGTAATACGACGGCCAGTGAATCCGTAATCATGGTCATAGCTGTATCCTGTGTGAAATTGTTATCCGCTCACAATTTCATACAACATACGAGTCGGACACATCAGGTGTAAAGCCTGGGGTGCCTAATGAGTGAGCTGACTCACATTAATTGCGTTGCGCTCACTGCTCGCTTTCCAGTCGGGAAATTTGTCGCGCCAGCTGCATTAAGGAATCAGCCAACGCCTGGGGAGAAGCGGTTTGCGCATTGGGTGGCAGGGTGGTTTTTCGTTTCACCAGTGAGACGGGCAACAGCTGATTGCCCTTCACTGCCTGGCCCTGAGAGAGTTGCAGCAAGCGGTCCACGCTGGTTTGCCCAAGCAGGCGAAAATCCTGTTTGATGGTCGTTAATGGCGGGATATAACACGAGCTGTCTTCGGTATCGTCGTATCCCACTACCGAGATATCCGCGCCGACGCGCAGCCCGAACTCGGTAATGGCGCGCATTGCACCCAGCGCCATCTGATCGTTGGCAACCAGCATCGCAGTAGGAATGATGCCCTCATTCAGCATCTGCATGGTTTGATGAAAACCGGACATGGCGCTCCAGTCGCCTTCCCGTTCCGCTATCGGTTGAATTTGATTGTGTTTAAGATATTTATGCCAGCCCGCCAGACGCAGACGCGCCGAGACAGAACTTAATGGGCCCGCTAACAGCGCGATTTGCTGGTGACCCAATGCGACCAAATGCTCTACGCCCAGCCGCGTACCGTCTTCATGGGAAAAAATAATACTGTTGATGGGAGTCTGGTCAGAGACATCAAGAAATAGCGCCGGAACATTAGCGCAGGCTGCCTCCACAGCAATGGCATCCTGGTCATCCAGCGGATAGTTGATGATCAGACCACTTACGCGTTGCGCGAGAAGATTGTGTACTGCCGCTTTACAGGCTTCGACACCGCTTCTTTCTACCATAGACACCACCACGCTGGCACCCAGTTGATCGGCGCGAGATTTAATCGCCGCGACAATTTGCGACGGTGCGTGCAGGGCCAGACTGGAGGTGGCAACGCCAATCAGCAACGACTGTTTGCCCGCTAACTGTTGTGCTACGCGGTTGGGAATGTAATTTAGCTCCGCCATCGCCGCTTCCACTTTTTCCCGCGTTTTCGCTGAAACGTGGCTGGCCTGATTCACCACGCGGGAAACGGTCTGATAAGAGACACCGGCATACTCCGCGACATCGTATAGCGTTACTGGTTTCACATTCACCACCCTGAATTGACTTTCTTCCGGGCGCTATCATGCCATACCACGAAAGGTTTTGCGCCATTCTGCGGGGCTGACGCCGAAGTGAGATTTAAAATGCTGACGCCAGGTCACAGGTGAGAGAAAACCCACCTCAGCCGCTATCCGCTCAACGGGCAACTGACTGGATCCCAACAGTTCCTGGCTACGGCGTAAGCGTTCAGTGATGAGCCATTCGGCGATACTCGAACCGGTCGCTTTCATAAAATGACGGGTTAGTGTGCGGCGACTCATCATTACTCGCTGAGCCAGCGAGTCGAGATCATGCTGTTGCGCAATGTTTTGCCGCAGGTAATCCAGCAGGAGGTTAATGCGTTCATCATGGGTATTTTTCGGCACCGGTTGCTCTATAAACTGCGCCTGACCGCCGGTGCGATATGGCGGTACGACCATCCGTCGGGCAATATGGTTAGCATAGTCGCTGCCAAAATGTTGCCGAACAATATACAAACAGCAATCCAGCGCCGCGGCAGTACCGGCAGAGGTAATAATGCCATCATCGTCTACATACAACGCGTTAATATCCAGATGTGTTTGTGGAAAACGTGCCTGAAATTCACGCTCGAACTCCCAGTGCGTGGCAGCACGCTTATTGTTCAGTAAACCTGCATAGCCGAGCACAAACGTGCCCAGGCAAAGCCCGACAATCTGTGCCCCGTTATCTCGTGCGGTCGTTAAGGCTTCCAGCAGTTTTTGTGGCGGTTTTTGTGTAATTGTTCCCCAGTAAGGAATTATCACAATATCCGCCTGGATGACTGCCGTATAGTCATGGGTGGCGGTTACGGAAAACCCATCGGCAGAGTCCACGTTTCCCGGCTTTTCAGCGCAGATAATTACATGAAAGCGTTTTTTCTCCGCCATTTTTTCGCTAAACACGATAAACGGTACGGAAAGGTGAAAAGGACTAAAACCGGCAACGGCGATAATGGCAACAGTTAGCGGGCGCATAACACTCTTTATCTCCGAATTAGAATGTCAACGTTTCACCATCTTCTGGTACGTTCACAAATTCGATAATTTGATTATCTCTGGCGTATTCCTTGAGCGCATCACGCGTCAGCAAACAGTGGTTTACGGCCTCCATATGTGTCGCGACAATTTGCGCTTCTGGCAGGGTGAAATGTGTTTTGAGAATATCTTCAGCTCCCATAATTATCGCGCCATGCCCCAGAACATGCGCAAATCCGGCATTCAACACCACCACTTCTGGTTGGAAAGTTAGCATTGTAGCCTCGACGTCATCACGCCAGAGGGTATCGCCAGCCAGATAGAGCGTTTTCTCTGTCGGGTGCTGGAAAACAACGCCGCAGGCTGCGCCTAAACGCTTCGCCATAGCCGGGTCTGCATAGGTGTGATCGGAGCCGTGCTGCCCTGTCGTTTTATGCAGAGTAATATCGCCAAATTTAGTCTCGTCGGCAAGTACGGTAAGATGCGTAAATCCTTGTTTATGCAGTGATTCAGCATCTTGCTCATTTTGCACATAAATCCGTTTATCTTTGGGGACGACGCGGGAGGCTGTTTCGTCCCAGTGATCTTCATGCAAATGGGTCACTATTAGGGCGTCAACGTTGAGTAACGTTGTTAAATCGCACGGTAATTCTACCGTTGGATTGCGGATTTCTGCGCGTGCCGTTCCGGCAAAACCCGGATAACTTCCTTTAGGCGCGAGTAACGGGTCAATAAGAAATGTTTTGCCAGCGTATTGGATAATTTGGGTGGCATTACGAATTTGAGTAATTTTCATGATTTGCTCCACATCACAGTATTGATGGCATTAGCGTAGCGTGCAGCCCGTACTGTGCATGTGGGCAAATGGGCGAATAACGATGAGAATGGGCCAAATTACACATTGGCGCAACTAGCGTAAATGCACGCCGCTTCGCCGTCCGGCCACCAGAATAGCCTGCGATTCAACCCCTTCTTCGATCTGTTTTGCTACCCGTTGTAGCGCCGGAAGATGCTTTTCCGCTGCCTGTTCGATGGTCATTGCGCTTGCCATATACACCAGATTCAGACAGCCAATCACCCGTTGTTCACTGCGTAGGGGCACGGCAATGGAGGCGATCTTCTCTTCCTGATCCCAGCCACGGTAGTTCTGTCCGTAACCCTCTTTGCGTGCGCGCGCCAGAATGGCTTCCAGCTTTAACGGTTCCCGTGCCAGTTGATAGTCATCACCGGGGCGGGCGGCTAACATTTCGATTAACTCCTTGCGTTCTTGTTCCGGGCAAAAGGCCAGCCAGGTCAGGCCCGAGGCGGTTTTCAGGAGCGGTAAACGCCGTCCGACCATTGCCCGGTGAAAAGATAAACGGCTGAAACGGTGGGTGGTTTCGCGTACCACCATTGTATCAACATCCAGCGTGGACACATCTGTCGGCCATACCACTTCGCGCAACAGATCGCCCAGCAGCGGGGCTGCCAGTGCAGAAATCCATTGTTCGTCACGAAATCCTTCGCTTAATTGCCGCACTTTGATGGTCAGACGAAAACTGTCATCGGAGGTACTGCGCCGGACATATCCCTCTTCCTGCAGCGTTTCCAGCAGTCGCCGCACAGTGGTGCGATGCAGGCCGCTGAGCTCCGCCAGCAGCCCGACGCTGGCACCGCCATCGAGTTTATTTAACATATTTAATAACATTAGACCGCGGGTTAAGCCGCGCACGGTTTTGTATTCCGTCTGCTCATCTTTCTGCATATTAATTGACATTTCTATAGTTAAAACAACGTTGTGCACTTGGTGCACACTCAGGCATGTTTTGATTGTAGCCGAAAACACCCTTCCTATACTGAGCGCACAATAAAAAATCATTTACATGTTTTTAACAAAATAAGTTGCGTTGAACTGTGCGCGCAACGGCATTTTTTCCGAGTCGTGAGGTACTGAAATGGCAATACAACACCCTGACATCCAGCCTGCTGTTAACCATTGCGTTCAGGTGGCGATCGCTGGTGCCGGTCCGGTCGGGCTGATGATGGCGAACTATCTCGGTCAGATGGGCATTGACGTGCTGGTGGTGGAGAAACTCGATAAGTTGATCGACTATCCACGCGCGATTGGAATTGATGACGAGGCGCTGCGCACCATGCAGTCGGTTGGCCTTGTCGATAATGTTCTGCCGCACACTACGCCGTGGCATGCGATGCGTTTTCTTACCCCAAAAGGCCGCTGTTTTGCTGATATTCAGCCAATGACCGATGAATTTGGCTGGCCGCGTCGTAACGCCTTTATTCAGCCGCAGGTCGATGCGGTGATGCTGGAAGGGTTGTCGCGGTTTCCGAATGTGCGCTGCCTGTTTTCCCGCGAGCTGGAGGCCTTCAGCCAGCAAGATGACGAAGTGACCTTGTATCTGAAAACGGCAGAAGGGCAGCGGGAAACGGTCAAAGCCCAGTGGCTGGTAGCCTGTGACGGTGGAGCAAGTTTTGTCCGGCGCACCCTGAATGTGCCGTTTGAAGGTAAAACCGCACCAAATCAGTGGATTGTGGTGGATATCGCCAACGATCCGTTAAGTACGCCGCATATCTATTTGTGTTGCGATCCGGTGCGCCCGTATGTTTCTGCGGCTCTGCCTCATGCGGTACGTCGCTTTGAATTTATGGTGATGCCGGGCGAAACCGAAGAACAGCTCCGCGAGCCGCAAAATATGCGCAAGCTGTTAAGCAAAGTGCTGCCTAATCCGGACAACGTCGAGTTGATTCGCCAGCGTGTCTACACCCACAACGCGCGACTGGCACAACGTTTTCGTATTGACCGCGTACTGCTGGCGGGCGATGCCGCACATATCATGCCGGTGTGGCAGGGGCAGGGCTATAACAGTGGTATGCGCGACGCCTTTAACCTCGCCTGGAAACTGGCGTTGGTTATCCAGGGGAAAGCTCGCGATGCGCTGCTCGATACCTATCAACAAGAACGTCGCGATCACGCCAAAGCGATGATTGATCTGTCGGTGACGGCGGGCAACGTACTGGCTCCGCCGAAACGCTGGCAGGGTACGTTACGTGACGGTGTTTCCTGGCTGCTGAATTATCTGCCGCCAGTAAAACGCTACTTTCTCGAAATGCGCTTCAAGCCGATGCCGCAATATTACGCCGGTGCGCTGGTGCGTGAAGGCGAAGCGAAACACTCTCCGGTCGGCAAGATGTTTATTCAGCCGAAAGTTACGCTGGAAAACGGCGACGTGACGTTGCTCGATAACGCGATCGGCGCGAACTTCGCGGTAATTGGCTGGGGATGCAATCCACTGTGGGGGATGAGCGATGAGCAAATCCAGCAATGGCGCGCGCTGGGTACTCGCTTCATTCAGGTGGTGCCGGATGTGCAAATTCATACCGCGCAGGATAACTACGACGGCGTGCTGCGCGTGGGCGATACGCAAGGTCGCCTGCGTAGCTGGTTCGCACAACATAATGCTTCGCTAGTGGTGATGCGCCCGGATCGCTTTGTTGCCGCCATCGCCATTCCGCAAACTCTGGGTAATACGCTGAATAAACTGGCGTCCGTGATGACACTCAACCGTCCTGATGTCGACGTTTCTGTCGAAAAGGTAGCCTGATATGCACGCTTATCTTCACTGTCTTTCCCACTCGCCGCTGGTAGGGTATGTCGACCCGGCGCAAGAGATACTCGATGAGGTCAATGGCGTGATTGCCAGTGCCCGCGAGCGTATTGCGGCCTTCTCCCCTGAACTGGTGGTGCTGTTTGCGCCAGATCATTACAACGGTTTTTTCTATGACGTGATGCCACCCTTCTGTTTAGGCGTTGGGGCGACGGCAATTGGCGATTTCGGCAGTGCGGCAGGAGAGCTTCCTGTGCCTGTGGAGTTGGCGGAGGCTTGTGCGCATGCCGTCATGAAGAGCGGGATTGATCTTGCCGTTTCTTACTGTATGCAGGTGGATCATGGGTTCGCCCAGCCGCTGGAGTTCTTGCTCGGTGGGCTGGATAAGGTGCCGGTCCTGCCTGTATTCATCAACGGTGTCGCCACGCCGCTACCTGGTTTTCAGCGTACCCGCATGTTGGGTGAAGCCATTGGACGTTTCACCAGCACGCTGAATAAGCGCGTGCTGTTCCTGGGTTCCGGTGGGCTTTCCCATCAGCCGCCGGTGCCAGAACTGGCGAAAGCGGATGCCCATATGCGCGATCGTCTGTTGGGTAGCGGGAAAGATTTGCCCGCCAATGAGCGCGAAATGCGCCAGCAACGGGTGATTAGCGCCGCTGAGAGGTTTGTTGAGGATCAGAGAACTCTGCATCCGCTCAACCCGATTTGGGATAACCAGTTCATGTCTTTGCTGGAGCAGGGACGCATACAGGAACTGGATGCCGTCAGTAACGAAGAGCTTTCCGCCATTGCAGGAAAGTCGACACATGAAATCAAAACCTGGGTCGCTGCTTTTGCCGCTATTTCTGCGTTTGGCAACTGGCGTAGCGAAGGGCGTTATTACCGCCCGATCCCGGAGTGGATTGCCGGATTTGGCTCGTTAAGCGCCAGAACAGAGAACTGAATATGCAGGAGAAGATGATGAGTTATCAGCCACAAACCGAAGCCGCCACCAGCCGTTTTCTGAATGTAGAAGAAGCGGGTAAAACGCTGCGCATCCATTTTAATGACTGCGGTCAAGGCGACGAAACCGTTGTCCTGCTGCACGGCTCCGGCCCGGGGGCTACGGGCTGGGCGAACTTCAGCCGCAATATCGATCCGCTGGTAGAAGCTGGTTATCGGGTGATCCTGCTGGATTGTCCTGGTTGGGGTAAGAGCGATTCGATCGTTAACAGTGGTTCGCGATCGGATCTCAATGCGCGCATCCTGAAAAGCGTGGTGGATCAACTGGATATCGCCAAATTCCACCTGCTGGGCAACTCGATGGGCGGCCACAGTTCTGTGGCGTTCACCCTTAACTGGCCGGAGCGCGTCGGCAAACTGGTGCTGATGGGCGGCGGTACAGGTGGCATGAGTTTGTTTACGCCGATGCCAACTGAAGGCATTAAGCGACTGAATCAGCTTTATCGCCAGCCGACTATCGAAAATCTGAAGCTGATGATGGATATCTTCGTTTTCGATACCAGCGATTTGACCGACGCCCTGTTTGAAGCGCGCCTGAATAATATGCTGTCGCGCCGCGATCACCTGGAAAACTTCGTTAAGAGCCTGGAAGCCAATCCGAAACAGTTCCCGGATTTTGGCCCACGTCTGACGGAAATCAAAGCGCAAACTCTGATTGTCTGGGGGCGTAACGACCGTTTTGTGCCGATGGATGCAGGGCTGCGTCTGCTTTCTGGCATCGCCGGTTCTGAGCTGCATATCTTCCGCGACTGTGGTCACTGGGCTCAGTGGGAACATGCCGACGCTTTCAATCAACTGGTGCTGAATTTCCTCGCACGTCCTTAAGGAACGGTCATGACGAAGCATACTCTTGAGCAACTGGCGGCGGATTTACGCCGCGCCGCAGAACAGGGCGAAGCGATTGCACCGCTACGCGATCTGATTGGTATCGATAACGCTGAAGCGGCCTACAGCATTCAGCACATAAATGTGCAACATGACGTCGCGCTGGGGCGTCGCGTTGTGGGGCGTAAAGTGGGACTGACGCATCCGAAAGTGCAGCAACAACTGGGGGTTGATCAACCGGATTTCGGAACATTATTTGCCGACATGTGTTATGGCGATAACGAAACCATTCCTTTTTCCCGTGTTCTGCAACCTCGTATTGAAGCAGAGATCGCACTGGTGCTAAACCGCGATTTACCCGCAACGGATATTACCTTCGACGAACTGTATAACGCCATTGAATGGGTGCTTCCGGCGCTGGAAGTGGTGGGCAGCCGTATTCGCGACTGGTCGATTCAGTTTGTCGATACCGTGGCAGATAACGCCTCCTGTGGGGTATATGTCATCGGTGGTCCGGCGCAACGTCCGGCAGGGTTAGATCTGAAAAACTGCACTATGACGATGACGCGTAATAACGAAGAGGTTTCCAGCGGGCGCGGCAGCGAATGTCTGGGGCATCCACTTAATGCCGCCGTCTGGCTGGCACGCAAAATGGCCAGCCTGGGTGAACCGCTGCGCGCCGGAGATATCATTCTTACCGGAGCATTAGGTCCGATGGTGGTGGTAAATGCGGGCGATCGTTTTGAAGCCCATATCGAAGGCATAGGTTCAGTTGCTGCGACATTTTCAAACGCAGCCCTAAAAGGAAGTCTGTCATGAGTAAGCGTAAAGTCGCCATTATCGGTTCTGGCAACATTGGCACCGATCTGATGATTAAAATTTTGCGTCACGGTCAGCATCTGGAGATGGCGGTAATGGTCGGCATTGATCCTCAGTCCGACGGTCTGGCGCGTGCCAGACGTATGGGCGTCGCTACCACCCATGAAGGGGTGATTGGGCTGATGAACATGCCTGAATTTGCTGATATCGATATAGTGTTTGATGCGACCAGCGCGGGCGCACATGTGAAAAACGATGCCGCTTTGCGCGAAGCGAAACCGGATATTCGCTTAATCGACCTGACGCCAGCTGCCATCGGCCCTTACTGCGTGCCGGTCGTTAATCTCGACGCAAACGTCGATCAATTGAACGTCAACATGGTCACCTGCGGCGGCCAGGCCACCATTCCGATGGTAGCGGCGGTTTCACGCGTGGCGCGTGTTCATTACGCCGAAATCATCGCTTCTATCGCCAGTAAATCTGCTGGCCCTGGCACGCGTGCCAATATCGATGAATTTACGGAGACCACCTCTCGAGCCATTGAAGTCGTAGGCGGCGCGGCAAAAGGGAAGGCGATTATTGTGCTTAATCCGGCAGAGCCGCCGTTGATGATGCGCGACACGGTGTATGTATTGAGCGATGAAGCTTCACAAGATGATATCGAAGCCTCAATCAATGAAATGGCTGAGGCGGTGCAGGCTTACGTACCGGGATATCGCCTGAAACAGCGCGTGCAGTTTGAAGTTATCCCGCAGGATAAACCGGTTAATTTACCGGGCATTGGTCAGTTCTCTGGGCTGAAAACGGCGGTCTGGCTGGAGGTCGAAGGCGCAGCGCATTATCTGCCTGCCTACGCAGGCAACCTCGACATTATGACTTCCAGTGCGCTGGCGACAGCAGAAAAAATGGCCCAGTCACTGGCGCGCAAGGCAGGAGAAGCGGCATGAACGGTAAAAAACTTTATATCTCGGACGTCACGTTGCGTGACGGTATGCACGCCATTCGTCATCAGTATTCACTTGAAAATGTCCGCCAGATTGCCAAAGCACTGGATGATGCCCGCGTGGATTCGATTGAAGTGGCCCACGGCGACGGTTTGCAGGGGTCCAGCTTTAACTATGGTTTCGGTGCGCATAGCGACCTTGAATGGATTGAAGCAGCGGCGGATGTGGTGAAGCACGCCAAAATCGCGACGTTATTGCTGCCAGGAATTGGCACTATTCACGATCTGAAAAATGCCTGGCAGGCTGGCGCGCGGGTGGTTCGTGTGGCAACGCACTGTACCGAAGCTGATGTTTCCGCTCAGCATATTCAGTATGCCCGCGAACTCGGAATGGATACCGTTGGCTTTCTGATGATGAGCCACATGACCACGCCAGAGAATCTCGCAAAACAGGCAAAGCTGATGGAAGGCTACGGTGCGACCTGTATTTATGTGGTGGATTCTGGCGGTGCGATGAACATGAGCGATATCCGTGACCGTTTCCGCGCCCTGAAAGCGGTGCTCAAACCGGAAACGCAAACCGGCATGCATGCTCACCATAACTTGAGTCTTGGCGTGGCGAACTCTATCGCGGCGGTGGAAGAGGGCTGTGACCGCATCGACGCTAGCCTCGCGGGGATGGGCGCGGGTGCAGGTAACGCACCGCTGGAAGTGTTTATTGCCGCCGCGGATAAACTGGGCTGGCAGCATGGGACCGATCTCTATGCGTTAATGGATGCCGCTGACGACCTGGTGCGTCCGTTGCAGGATCGTCCGGTACGTGTCGACCGCGAAACGCTGGCGCTGGGATACGCTGGTGTTTACTCAAGCTTTTTGCGTCACTGTGAAACGGCGGCGGCGCGTTATGGTTTAAGCGCGGTGGATATTCTCGTTGAGCTGGGTAAACGCCGGATGGTCGGCGGCCAGGAGGATATGATCGTCGACGTGGCGCTGGATCTGTGCAACAACAAATCATGTTGACTGCTGGCAACGTGCATTTTGTATACCCATCCCAGGCCTGATAAGACGCGTCAGCGTCGCATCAGGCAATGGCGCACGACTGCCGGATGCGGCATAAACGCCTTATCCGGCCTACGGATGGCGCGGGAATTTGTAGGCATGATAAGACGCGTCAGCGTCGCATCAGGCATCTGTGCACGACTGCCGGATGCGGCGTAAACGTCTTATCCGGCCTACGGATGGCGCGGGAATTTGTAGGCATGATAAGACGCGTCAGCGTCGAATCAGGCAATGGCGCACGACAGCCGGATGCGGCATAAACGCCTTATCCGGCCTACTTTCGTCCGTAGGCAGTCATTAAATGGTTTTGATTACGCGGCTGGCAATGTATCAGCCGCGATTCACCTGCATTCGCAACGAGGTTCATCTTATGTCGACTCGTACCCCTTCATCATCTTCATCCCGCCTGATGCTGACCATCGGGCTTTGTTTTTTAGTCGCTCTGATGGAAGGACTGGATCTTCAGGCGGCTGGCATTGCGGCGGGTGGCATCGCCCAGGCTTTTGCACTCGATAAAATGCAAATGGGCTGGATATTCAGTGCCGGAATACTCGGTTTGCTACCCGGCGCGCTGGTTGGCGGAATGCTGGCGGACCGTTATGGTCGTAAACGCATTTTGATTGGTTCAGTTGCGCTGTTTGGTTTGTTCTCGCTGGCAACGGCTATTGCCTGGGATTTCCCCTCACTGGTCTTTGCGCGGCTAATGACCGGTGTCGGGCTGGGGGCGGCGTTGCCGAATCTTATCGCCCTGACGTCTGAAGCGGCGGGGCCACGTTTTCGTGGAACGGCGGTGAGCCTGATGTATTGCGGGGTTCCCATTGGCGCGGCGCTGGCGGCGACACTGGGTTTTGCCGGGGCAAACTTAGCCTGGCAAACGGTGTTTTGGGTAGGTGGTGTGGTGCCGTTGATTCTGGTGCCACTGTTAATGCGCTGGCTGCCGGAGTCGGCGGTGTTCGCTGGCGAAAAACAGGCCGCGCCGCCGCTGCGTGCGTTATTTGCGCCCGACACGGCAACCGCAACGCTGCTGCTGTGGTTGTGTTATTTCTTCACTTTGCTGGTGGTCTACATGTTGATCAACTGGCTACCGCTGCTTTTAGTGGAACAAGGATTCCAGCCATCGCAGGCGGCAGGGGTGATGTTTGCACTACAAATGGGGGCGGCAAGCGGGACGTTAATATTGGGCGCACTGATGGATAAACTGCGTCCAATGATCATGTCGCTACTGATTTATAGCGGTATGTTAGCTTCGCTGTTAGCGCTGGGAACAGTGTCATCATTTAACGGTATGTTGCTGGCGGGATTCGTCGCAGGGTTGTTTGCAACAGGTGGGCAAAGCGTTTTGTATGCATTGGCTCCGTTGTTTTACAGTTCGCAGATCCGCGCAACCGGCGTGGGAACCGCCGTGGCGGTAGGGCGTCTGGGGGCTATGAGCGGTCCGTTACTGGCCGGGAAAATGCTGGCATTAGGTACTGGCACGGTTGGCGTAATGGCCGCTTCAGCGCCGGGTATTTTTGTTGCTGGCCTGGCAGTGTTTATTTTGATGAGCCGGAGATCACGAATGCAGCCGTGCGCCGATGCCTGACGCGCCTTATTAGGTAGGGGCGAAAGGGACTTGCCCCCAATACACCTACGGCGTTTACAGGTATACTCGCTAAAAATTATTCAGCGGGTTTGGAAACAAAGATGGCAAAACTTACCTTACAAGAGCAGTTGCTCAAAGCAGGATTAGTCACCAGCAAAAAAGCGGCGAAGGTCGAGAGAACGGCGAAAAAATCGCGCGTTCAGGCGCGTGAGGCTCGGGCGGCGGTAGAAGAAAATAAAAAGGCACAGCTTGAGCGTGATAAACAGCTTAGCGAGCAGCAAAAACAAGCGGCACTGGCGAAAGAATATAAAGCTCAGGTGAAGCAGCTTATTGAAATGAACCGGATCACCATTGCCAATGGCGATATCGGTTTTAACTTTACCGATGGCAATCTGATTAAGAAGATTTTTGTCGATAAGCTCACGCAAACGCAGTTGATTAATGGTCGTCTGGCGATTGCACGTTTGCAGATCGATAACAATAGCGAAGGTGAATACGCCATTATTCCCGCCAGCGTTGCCGATAAAATTGCTCAGCGTGACGCCAGCAGTATTGTGTTGCACAGCGCGCTCAGCGCCGAAGAGCAGGATGAAGACGATCCGTATGCCGACTTTAAAGTGCCTGATGATTTGATGTGGTAATCATCGATAAGCCGTGCACAGATGCCTGATGCGATGCTTTGCGCGTCTTATCATGCCTACGGCTCATGGGCGAAATGTAGGCCGGATAAGGCGTTCACGCCGCATCCGGCAGTTGTGCGCAGATGCCTGATGCGACGCTATGCGCGTCTTATCATGCCTACGGTTTATGGGCGAAATGTAGGCGGATAAGGCGTTCACGCCGCATCCGGCTGGCGTGCGCGGATGCTCAACGCATATTCAGTTTATTGGCGTGGTAGGCAATATGCTCGCCAATAAAACTGGAGACAAAATAATAGCTGTGATCATAACCCTCGTGATAACGGATTAACGTTTTGATATTCATCTCCTGGCAGATCTTTTCAAGATTTGGAGTCCGCAGCTGTTCTGCGTAAAAATCATCACTCAATCCTTGATCAACCATGATTTCCGCAACGCGTTGACCTTGTGAAATAAGGCTAACCGGATCGTAATCCAACCAGGCATCTTTATTTTCACCAAGATATGCGGCAAAGGCTTGCTGTCCCCACGGTACTTGCGATGGGGAGACAATGGGCGAAAACGCCGAGACGCTGACATATTCATCTGGGTTACGTAACGCCAGCACCAGCGCGCCCAGCCCGCCCATTGAATGACCCGCGATTGACTTTCTGGTCGTTGCCGGAAAATGTTGCATCACTAAATCCGGCAGCTCGTTGTGGATATAATCATACATTTTGTAATGTTCATTCCACGGCGCTTGCGTTGCGTTCAGGTAAAACCCGGCACCTTGCCCGAGATCGTAACGGTCGGCATCTGCGACATGACTGCCTCGCGGACTGGTGTCCGGCGCAACAACAATAATGTTGTGCTCAGCCGCGTAACGTTGCATCCCCGATTTAGTAATGAAATTCTGCTCGTTACAGGTCAGGCCCGAAAGCCAGTACAGTACCGGCAATTTTTCATTCCCGGCTTTTGGTGGGAGATAGACGCCGACATTCATTTCACATTTCAGTGATTGGGAATAATGCCGATACACATTTTGCCAGCCGCCAAAGCTGGCATGTTTTTCAATGAGTTCCATCAGTCATTATCTCATGGTTAATCCCCGGACGGCTGCCCGGGGAGAGTATTAAGAACCCCGCCTGAACTGGACGGGGTAAAAACTGCGGGAAATCAGTAACGAATTACAGTTCGAATGGATTTGCCTTCATGCATCAGGTCGAAGGCGTCATTAATTTCATCCAGGCTCATGGTATGCGTGACAAACGGTTCCAGATCGATATCGCCTTTCATCGCATCTTCAACCATACCCGGTAACTGGGAACGACCTTTCACGCCGCCAAACGCGGAACCTTTCCATACGCGACCGGTGACCAACTGGAATGGACGGGTGGAGATTTCCTGACCGGAACCCGCGACCCCGATGATCACCGACTGACCCCAGCCGCGGTGCGCACTTTCCAGCGCCGCACGCATCACGTTGACGTTACCGATGCATTCAAAGGTATGGTCGATACCCCATTTGTTGATATCCAGCAGGACATCTTTAATCGGTTTGTCGTAGTCATTCGGGTTAATGCAGTCGGTAGCACCGAAGCGACGCGCCAGATCGAATTTCTTCGGGTTGGTATCAATAGCGATAATCCGTCCCGCTTTCGCCTGACGCGCGCCCTGAACCACTGCCAGACCAATCGCGCCAAGACCAAACACGGCAACAGAATCACCTGGCTGGACTTTAGCAGTGTTATGCACCGCGCCAATGCCAGTGGTTACGCCACAGCCCAGCAGGCAGACGTGTTCATGGTTTGCTTCTGGATTAATTTTGGCCAGAGACACTTCCGCAACCACGGTGTATTCACTGAATGTAGAGCATCCCATGTAGTGATACAGCGGCTGCCCGTTGTAAGAAAAACGGGTGGTGCCGTCTGGCATCAGGCCTTTGCCCTGAGTCTCGCGAACTGCGACACAGAGGTTAGTTTTGCCGGAACGACAGAACTCACACTCGCCGCACTCTGCGGTATAAAGCGGGATCACATGGTCGCCAGGTTTGACGCTGGTTACGCCTTCACCGACTTCAACCACAACGCCGGCCCCTTCGTGACCGAGAACTACCGGGAATACACCTTCCGGGTCATCGCCGGAGAGGGTAAATGCGTCGGTATGGCAAACGCCGGTATGGGTGACTTTAATCAGCACTTCACCTTTTTTCGGTGGTGCAACGTCAATTTCAACGATTTCCAGCGGTTTACCGGGAGCAAATGCAACGGCAGCACGTGATTTCATCTCTCGCTCTTCCTCAATATGGTAATAGATTCAGCTATTTAAGATAGGCACGAACCAGTTCAATAGTGTCGTCAACGGATTGGCTGACTTCGCGGCTGTAGCAGTCATTTCGGTCAAACGTTTCCCGGATATGGCTTTCAAGCACTTCTGCCATCAGCCCGTTAGCCGCGCCCCGAACGGCAGCGATCTGTTGGAGTATGGCACGGCATTCGGCATCACCCTCCAGCGACCGTTCCAGAGCATCAATTTGCCCCCGAATACGACGAACTCGAGTAAGGACCTTTTTCTTCTCTTCCGGAGTACTGGGCATTTCGCACCTCATCATCTGCACGCAATATACTATAGGGGGGTATGCTATATGTCAATGCATACCCCCCTATAGTATATAACACTGGAGAATAATTGTTGTCCGACGTCTAAACAGGTGAACGGTCCCTCAAGACAGGTTGGGACCGTTTATGTGCTATTTTTATGCCGCATCCGCTAAAACAAACATCCCGTAAGGATGGATTTCGAGGTAATAGTGTTCACCAATATCGGGCTGTAAACGGGTGGCGTTGACTTGCAATAAAATCTCCTGACCATGCCATTCTACGGTCACTTCGTACTGCGGCCCCATGTAGGCGACATGGCGAATAACACAACGCTGACTCTCTTCGCCGTGATTGCTTAAGGTGATGGCTTCCGGACGAACGCCGACGGTGCCGCTACCTTGCGCCGGGAAATGCGCCGCGCGCGGCAGGCGATAACCGTAGATATCGACATACTCTTCGCGAAAGTTCGCCGGGAACAGGTTGGCGTCGCCCATAAAACTTGCCATAAAGCGGGAGGCGGGCTGACGATAGAGATCCTGCGGTGAACCAATCTGCATGATGTGACCTTTATTCATCACCAACACGGTGTCGGACACCGCGAAAGCTTCACTTTGATCGTGAGTCACATAGAGCGAAGTGATGTTAAATTGCTTTTGCAGCTCGCGGATTTTATCGCGCATGCTGCGACGCAGGTTGGCATCGAGGTTACTTAACGGCTCATCAAACAGCAGCACTTTAGGCTTAAGGATCAACGCACGGGCCAGAGCCACACGCTGTTGCTGACCACCGGAAATCTGGTCGACATAGCGGTCTTCGAATCCTTCCAGATCCACCATTGCTAGCGCATCTTTCACCCGCTGCTTCACTTCACTACGCGACACGCCAAGCATTTTCAGCCCATAGCCAACGTTTTCGCCCAGCGACATATGTGGGAACAGAGCGTATGACTGAAACACCATGCAGATATCGCGTTGCTGAATGGAACGATGCGTGACATCTTCGCCATCTATAAAAATTTGCCCTTCGCTCGGTTTTTCCAGCCCGGCAACCAGACGCAGAATGGTGGTTTTGCCGCATCCGGAAGGACCGAGCAGCGTCACCATTTGCCCTTGTGGGATGGTGAGATTTATATTGTCGATAACCGTATTACTGCCGAATCGTTTAGTGACGTTGCGCAGTTCCACAAAATTTTTCTGACTCATAGTGCGCTCCATTACGCCTGGTTTTTGGCTTTAGAACGGGAAATACGTGCTTCACCGATCAGCCAGTCAAAGAGGAAAATAATCGCCAGCATCACCACGATCAGAATCGAACCGTAGGCGATGGCTACGCCATATTCGCCGTCTTCTACGCGGTTAAGGATGTAGGCGGTTGCCACGCGTGTGTCCGGCGTGACGAGAAAGACGATGGCGCTGACTGTCGTGATAGCCCGCACAAAACTGTAAATCAGGGCCGAGAGAATGGCTGGGCGTAACAGCGGCAGTAAAATGTGGGTTATGGTTCGCAGTGAACCCGCGCGCAGGCTGAGTGAGGCTTCATCCAGCGATTTGTCGATCTGCCCCAGACCTGCAATCCCGGCGCGAATACCCACCGGAACGTTACGCATCACCATCGAGATAATCACTATTGCCGCCGTTCCGGTGAGATAGACTGGGGCGCTATTAAAGGCAAGAATATACGAGACACCCGCCACTGTACCCGGTACGGCAAAGCACAACATGGTGGTGAACTCGATGGTCTTTTTGCCTTTGAATTGTTGGCGCACCACCACCCAGGCGATGAGCAGGCCAAAGATAGCGGTAATGGGGGCGGCAATCCCGGCGTAGAGCAGGGTATCCAACAGTGAAGGCCACGCGCCGTCGCTCATCCCCTGACCAAATAACTTGATAAAGTTATCCAGCGTCAGGGTGTAGTCAACGCCCCAGTTCACGGTGAAGCTGCCGTAGAAAATGCTGCCATAGAGCAGGGCGTTAAAGGCAATCCATATCGCAAGTATGGCGACCACGCTCCACACCAGGGTGACCGGTAGTGGCTGGACATCGCCGCGGTAGGACTTTCCGGAAACCGTGACGTAAGAGCGTTTACCAATCCACATATACTGGACGCAGAACACCAGTAGCGAGAACAGCAGCAGGAAAGCGCCAAGGGTGCTGGCGGCCTGATAATCCAGCTGCGAGCCGGTAATGTAGAAGTAAATTTGCGTCGCCAGTACGTCGAAGTTGCCGCCAAGCACCAGCGGGTTACTGAAGTCAGCCAGTGACTGCACCACGACGATTAAAAAGGCATTGGCAAGCGCGGGCTTTAACAACGGCACAAACACACCGTTAAAGGTTTGCCAGCGACTGGCGCGCAGGGTGTAGGAGGCTTCTTCCAGCGAGGGATGAATGGTTTTAATGGCCCCATCGAGGATCAT
This sequence comes from Escherichia coli, assembly GCF_036503815.1. Classification (GTDB taxonomy): domain Bacteria; phylum Pseudomonadota; class Gammaproteobacteria; order Enterobacterales; family Enterobacteriaceae; genus Escherichia; species Escherichia coli_F. The sequence continues at coordinate 3,755,522 of NZ_AP027764.1, read as the reverse complement.
AAAAGCCATTGGCGTAAATGCCAGGACCTGTGCCAGCCAGATCCCGGTAAAACCATACAGCCAGTTGGTGTTGGTCAGCCCAAACAACTCCACCATAAATTCCGTTATGTAGCCGGAGCGCCCCATCATGAGCGTAACGCCTAAGCCGACCACAAACGGTGGCGTGACAATTGGCAGAATGGAAAAGATGCGGCCGATTACGGCGCTGCGTTTAGCGATGCGCGTGGTATATATCGCCAGCACCAGACCGAAGAAAGTACAGCCAATACCCACCGCTATCGATAAGACGATGGAGTTGACGATTACCTGAACAATATGTGCCTGCGAGAGCACATTCATAAACGCCAGTGGGGCGAACTCTCCCGCGTCGTTGGTGAACATCGGGATAAAAATGGCGATGCTCGGCCAGACGATAAAAATGCCAATCAGCGCCACAATCGCAATCAGCGAGCCGATCACAAAGCGGTCGCCACCCAGCCATTCGAGGCGGGTTAAGGCCAGCGTCATTATCGCGCTTAATTCGATAAACAGCACGATGGCGGCGTAGCCTAGACCGCGGCCAACGATGGTGGCACTGATGACCATAAACGCTAAACAAAGCAATGCCCAGCCGGCATCAAAATAATGACGGCTGCGCTGCTCGCGTTTGGCCTCATTAAACGGGCGAACCAGCAGCAAACTCGGGAGTAAATACCACAGCCAGCTGATATTAAAATGCGACCAGCTGTACGCCTCGAGGATCTCATCACTCGTGGACTCCAGCAGACCATAATCGAGGCTCCAGCTCGGCAACAGGATAAATGCCAGCCAGCCCAGCAAAACCCAAAGGAAAATCGCATCCCGCTTTTTCGCGGGATGGAGTGCAAGTGTCTGTGACATAGCAGTTCCGGTATGGTTGGCCGGGGCAGGCGTCTGTGCTGCACCCGGCAAGTGCACGCAATGCGGGTTTATTTACCCATCTTCACTTCGCTGACCCATTTATTAATTAATGCCTTACGAACATCAGTTGAACCGTATTTATCCATGTCGTAGTTGATTAATTTCAGGTCGTCGAGCTTCAGCGAGTTTGGCGACGTTTCGGCGGTGGTATTGGTCAGGATCTGATAAGACTTCCCTTTCTTCCACGCCAGTTCCTGAGCTTCTTTTGATAATACCCAGTCCACGAACAGTTTGGCGTTGTCGAGGTTGCGCGCACCTTTCAGAATGCTGACGCCGCCTATTTCGTAGCCCGTACCTTCACACGGGGAAATCAACTCCAGTGGTGCGCCCTGTTCTTTTTCCAGCGAGTAGTCATGCAGGAAACCAATACCAATCGCCGTTTCGCCGCGGGCGGCGTTACGTGCCGGGGCAATGCCTGATTTGGTGTACTGGGAGACGTTGGTGTTAAGTTGTTTTAGATAATCAAAGGCCTGATCTTCCCCCCACAGCTGCGCAAAGGTAGCCAGCGCGGTGTAGGCGGTACCGGAACTTTGTGGATCGGCAATCTGAATTTCGCCTTTATATTCAGGTTTGGTGAGATCTTTCCAGCACTTCGGCACAGGCAGGTTTTTCTCTTTCAGACGCTCTGTGTTGACGCCAAACCCGAGGATCCCCACATAAACGGCGGAGGAAAGGTTTCCTTTCACTTTTGCCGGATCGCGGAATTTTTCCATGATCTGTTCAAGGTTAGGCGATTTATATGCCTGTAACAGGCCCATCTCGCCGGCCTGCGACTGCGGGTCTAAGGTGCCGCCGTACCAGACGTCAGCCTGTGGGTTTTTCTTTTCAGCATCGACTTTTGCCAGGGTGCTACCGGAGCCGTTGCGGATAAACGAGGTTTTCACATCATATTTCTCGCCAAACGCTTTGGTTTCGGTCTCACACATTTCATTGGTGGCGCTGCAATAGACCACCAGTCGACCTTTCGCTTGTGCGGCACCCGTTAAGGTTGCCAGCGCAACGGCAGAAGCAATCAGAGTAGAGGTAAGGGGCATTTTCATTGTTTTATCCTTCGAGCGTGAGTGGTGGTGATGCCCGCCATCAGTAACGGCATCAGCAGTAAACCCATAAGTACTGCGGCGACCGAGAGTAAACTGAACATTCCTGACCAGCCGTAGCGTTCGATAACCAGCGACAACGGCCAGCCTGCCAGCGCCGCACCGAGATAGGCGAACAGGCCGAGAAATCCGGTAATTGAACCCGCCGCAGCTTTGTGTCCACATTCCACTGCCGCAAGTCCAATCAGCATTTGCGGGCCAAAGACAAAAAAGCCCACAGTAAAAAAGCACACAGCCAGAAGGGCATAGTGATGAACCGGTGCCAACCAGAGTGCAGCGACCGAAACCATCAACCCAAGGGTAAACAGCAAAATCATGGGGGCTCGCTGCCCGCTAAACAGCAAATCCGAACCCCATCCGGCAAATAACGCGCCGAGTAAGCCGCCCACTTCAAACAGCATTACCGTGGCGTTGGCGCTGACTAGGTTGACGCCGTGGCTTTCCGTCAGCCAGATATTGCCCCAGTCGTTTAACGCAATCCGGATCACATAAACCAGTACATAAGAGACACCCAGCAGCCAGATCATCGGATTTTGCAGCATTGTGGTGCGCAACATTTGCCACAGACCCATCGGCGGACTTTGTTGTTCCTGACGTAACTCCAGCGGATCGTGACGCCAGTGACCCACCGTCGGTAATCCCTCTTCCTGGGGCGTGCCTTTGAGTTGTAGCGTTAACCAGATCCCTAATGCCATGCTGATAATCCCCGGTGTCAGCATCGCGGCCTGCCAGCCCCACCAGTGGGCGGCAAAGGCGCTAATCAGCGGAATAATCGCTCCGCCAATGTTGATCGACATATTCCAGCAGCCCCACCAGAAACCACGTTCATTACGGGAGTACCAATGGGTCAGTAAGCGGGCACACGGTGGCCACCCCCAGCCTTGAAAAAATCCGTTCAGTGTCCAGACCACAAGCAGAAGCGTAAGTGATTCGCCAAAGGCAAACACCATGTTCAATAGCCCAGTGGCGAACAAGCCGACGCCCATAAAACCGCGTTGTCCGTGGCTGTCATGCCACAGTCCGGCGGTAAATTTCGACAATCCGTAGCTGAGATAAAACAGCGAACCCAGCAGGCCAATGTCGCCTTTATCCAGTCCGAGGTCGGTTTGCAGCGCCGGAAGGACGTAATTCACGCTTTTTCGCGTCAGATAAAATGCGGCGTAGCCAATAATCATGCACATCAGCAATCGCGGACGTAATGTCCGGTAGCATTGATTAATCTCTCTCGCTGAACGCGCGTGCATGGTCGTCTCCATGTTGCTGACTATATGAAAATGAAAGTGAAAGAGGATGAGAGAAAATCCGGGATGCCTAAGACTTTTTCCTGGTTATCCGGCGATTTGTTGCAAAAATGTGGGCAGGTTAACAATTACTCGCGTACCGTTATGTTTTTCGAGCGTTAAGTCGCCGCCCAGGGCACTGACGCGTTCACGCATCCCCTGAATGCCAAATCCGGTCATTTTCCCGCTGGCGATTCCTATACCGTTGTCGCTGACCTCCAGGTGCAATATCTCTCCCTGCTGGCGCAGAATAATCGTCACTTCGCTGGCTTCGGCGTGTTTACAGACGTTATTGAGTAACTCCTGCAATAACCGATACAGTGTAAAGCGAACCGTTTCGTTTTCTGGCGTGGTGGTTAGTTGATAGGTAAACTGGCAATGAATGCCGCGTTCACTAAAGGCAAATTCATTAATCAGATGAAGTAATGCTTCGCGGAATGTCAGTTCATCAAGCGCGGGTGGCCGCAACTGGCGCAGCAACTGGCGGGTGGAGAGATGAATGCGGCGGGCGAGTTCGTTGATTTGGCTAGCTGCGGAATGAACTTGCGCCGGATCGCGTGCCCGCGTCACCAGTTGCGACTGGATCTGAATGGCGGTAATGTTCTGACCGATTTCGTCGTGCAGCTCGCGAGCCAGGCTTTTACGCGTGTCTTCCTCGGTGTGGATCAGCTTTTCAGCCAATGCCCGCCGTGCTGCCAGTTCTGCCTCCAGTCGCTGACGGTAATGATGCAGGTTTAGCGCCAGATGTTGCTGGCGACTGATGGCAATGCCCAGGCCAATTCCCAGCAATGCCTGGGTTGCGAGAAAAATCTCCAGTTCCACCAGGTTACTAAAGCCCACGCCAATCTGGCGGGCAATAGTGATCATCATGCTGCCCAAAAGCCCCGAGAGTACGCCACCTTGCCAGCCAAATTTCCAAGCCATGACCACATTGGGTAGAAATACCACGATCAGCAGCAGGCGTTCGATTTCAGGCGACAACACCATCTGGGTGCCGATACCAATAATAAAAAATAGGCTACACCAGATGATTAAAGAGGTTCGCAAGGGGGGATTATGCGTATCGAGTCTCAGAAGCTGATAGCGATGCTGCTGGCGCAGAAACTCAAAGATGAGATAGACAAACGGCGTCAACAATACGCCGCCGGTAAATGAGGTCAGACCGGGCAGCATTATTGGGCCTGACATAAAAGGGGTTAGCATGGCTGTATTCAGCAATGAAGCTGCTGTTACTGAGGCTAACAGCAACGTCAGACGCTGCCAGTAAAGTGGAAAACGGTGCCAGACGTTTTGTGCAAGGATGGCAGGAAGCAGGCTAATAACCGGCGTTGCCAGCATGAGATAGCCGTTCAACAGTTGCTCGCTGTGCAGCCAGAACATCATCAGCAAAGGGGGGAGCACCAACGCAGGCCAGTAACGGCGAGAGAGCAAAATAAGAAGAGCGAGGTAAACTCCGTGCGGCAGAAATAACACTGCCTGTTGACCGTTATTGGTCAGATAAAAGCTGAGCGTCCACAACATCAGCCAGCCGCTTCCCCATGCCAGCACAATAAACAGCGAAATCACCCAATGACGAAGGTTACGCGACATTAATGCCCCGCCAGCAGATGGTGATTGAGTGCAAAATGCACCAGCTCAATGGTGCTATGACAGTTCAGTTTTCCCAGCACGTTGGCGCGATGTACATGTACCGTTTTATGGCTGAGTTCGAGCTTAAAGGCGATCTCTTTTACACTGTCGCCTTTGACTAATAAATCAAACACTTCACGTTCTCGTGGGGTGAGAATTTCCAGCGCCTGGGCGGGTTGCCCGCCGCCGCGTAAAGCCCGAATTGCATCGGCGCAGAGATAATGCCCGCCCATCCCGACCGAGCGCACCGCCTGCACTAACTCTTCCGGCCCACAGCGTTTGGTCAAATAGCCGCTGGCACCAGCATCCAAAGCGCTTTGTACAAAGGTTGGCGTGTCATAAATGCTAAGAATAATGGCGCGGAATTGCGGTTTTTGTGCACGTAGACGCTTAAGCAGACTGAGGCCGTTTTCGTCCGGCATGGCAATATCAATGACGGCAACATTAACGTCATTATGAGTTAATGCCGACCATGCCTGCGCGGCACAACTGTACTGACCAATGACCTCCAGATCGTCTTCCAGAGATAGTAACTGTGCGAAGCCAGAGCGCACCACCACATGGTCATCCACCAGCACAACCCTAATCATACTTTTCTTCTCTTATTATCTCATTCTCCTATCATGCATCACGGCGCGTCGCTGGCAATCAACCAGCGACAGATATGGAATGGATGTAACAAAATGGCAATAATTTGCCGGAGAGCGAACATCTGATCTGGTTTGTGAATCGGCATGCTACATTCGCCCAAGCTGCAAAATGCGTAAACTCGCTAACCATTGCCAGTTTTTTTCTAAAAACGCTTTGTTCTTAACAAGACGTTTTAATTCCTTTATCAAACTGACCCGCAACGAAATACTGCTCCCATAACAAGACAGGGGAGCAGACAATCATGGCAATTTCATCGCGTAACACACTTCTTGCCGCACTGGCATTCATCGCTTTTCAGGCACAGGCGGTGAACGTCACCGTGGCCTATCAAACCTCCGCTGAACCGGCGAAAGTGGCTCAGGCTGATAACACCTTTGCTAAAGAGAGCGGGGCGACGGTGGACTGGCGCAAGTTTGACAGCGGAGCCAGCATCGTGCGGGCGCTGGCTTCAGGCGATGTCCAAATCGGTAACCTCGGTTCCAGCCCATTAGCGGTGGCAGCCAGCCAACAGGTGCCGATTGAAGTCTTCTTACTGGCGTCAAAACTGGGTAACTCCGAAGCGCTGGTGGTGAAGAAAACCATCAGCAAACCCGAAGATCTCATTGGCAAACGCATTGCCGTACCGTTTATCTCCACCACGCATTACAGCTTGCTGGCGGCGCTGAAACACTGGGGCATAAAACCCGGACAAGTGGAGATTGTGAACCTGCAGCCGCCCGCGATTATCGCCGCCTGGCAGAGGGGAGACATTGATGGTGCTTATGTCTGGGCACCGGCGGTTAACGCCCTGGAAAAAGACGGCAAGGTGCTGACCGATTCTGAACAGGTCGGGCAGTGGGGCGCGCCGACACTGGACGTCTGGGTGGTGCGCAAAGATTTTGCCGAGAAACATCCTGAGGTAGTGAAAGCGTTCGCTAAAAGCGCCATCGATGCTCAGCAACCGTACATTGCTAACCCAGACGCGTGGCTGAAACAGCCGGAAAACATCAGCAAACTGGCGCGTTTAAGCGGCGTGCCGGAAGGTGACGTTCCGGGGCTGGTGAAGGGGAATACCTATCTGACGCCGCAGCAACAAACGGCAGAACTGACTGGACCGGTGAACAAAGCGATCATCGATACCGCGCAGTTTTTGAAAGATCAGGGCAAAGTCCCTGCCGTGGCGAATGATTACAGCCAGTACGTGACCTCGCGCTTTGTGCAATAAAAGGAGGCGCAGATGCTGCAAATCTCTCATCTTTACGCCGATTATGGCGGCAAACCGGCGTTGGAAGATATCAACCTGACGCTGGAAAGCGGCGAGCTTCTGGTGGTTCTGGGACCGTCTGGCTGCGGCAAAACCACCTTGCTGAATCTGATTGCCGGTTTTGTGCCTTATCAGCATGGCAGCATTCAACTGGCGGGTAAGTGCATTGAGGGACCGGGCGCAGAGCGGGGCGTGGTTTTTCAGAATGAAGGGCTGTTGCCGTGGCGTAATGTGGTAGACAACGTGGCATTCGGCCTGCAACTGGCAGGTGTAGAGAAAGTACAGCGCCTGGAAATCGCGCACCAGATGCTGAAAAAAGTGGGGCTAGAAGGCGCAGAAAAACGCTACATTTGGCAGCTTTCCGGCGGTCAACGTCAGCGGGTGGGGATTGCCCGCGCGTTGGCGGCGAATCCTCAGCTGTTATTACTCGACGAACCATTTGGCGCGCTGGATGCCTTCACCCGCGACCAAATGCAAACCCTGCTGCTGAAACTCTGGCAGGAGACGGGCAAGCAGGTGCTGTTGATTACCCACGATATAGAAGAAGCGGTGTTTATGGCGACTGAGCTGGTACTGCTTTCACCCGGCCCTGGCCGTGTGTTGGAACGGCTGCCGCTCAACTTCGCCCGCCGCTTTGTTGCCGGGGAACCGAGCCGCAGCATCAAGTCCGATCCACAATTCATCGCCATGCGCGAATATGTTTTAAGCCGCGTATTTGAGCAACGGGAGGCGTTCTCATGAGTGTGCTCATTAATGAAAAACTGCATTCGCATCGGCTGAAATGGCGCTGGCCGCTCTCGCGTCAGGTGACCTTAAGCATTGGCACGTTAGCGGTTTTACTCACGGTATGGTGGGCGGTGGCGGCGCTGCAACTGATTAGCCCGCTGTTTTTGCCGCCGCCGCAACAGGTACTGGCAAAACTACTCACCATTGCAGGACCGCAGGGATTTATGGACGCCACCTTGTGGCAGCATCTGGCAGCCAGCCTGACGCGCATTATGTTCGCGTTACTTGCGGCAGTGTTAATCGGCATTCCGGTTGGGATCGCCATGGGGCTAAGTCCGACGGTGCGGGGCATTCTGGATCCGATAATCGAGCTTTATCGTCCGGTGCCGCCGCTGGCTTATTTGCCGTTGATGGTGATCTGGTTTGGTATTGGTGAAACCTCAAAGATCTTACTGATCTATTTAGCGATTTTTGCGCCGGTGGCGATGTCGGCGCTGGCGGGGGTGAAAAGCGCGCAGCAGGTTCGCATTCGTGCCGCCCAGTCGCTGGGTGCCAGCCGTGCGCAGGTGCTGTGGTTTGTTATTTTGCCCGGCGCGCTGCCGGAAATTCTCACCGGATTACGCATTGGTCTGGGTGTGGGCTGGTCTACCCTGGTGGCGGCGGAGTTGATTGCCGCGACGCGCGGTTTGGGTTTTATGGTCCAGTCAGCGGGTGAATTTCTCGCGACTGACGTGGTGCTGGCGGGGATCGCGGTGATTGCGATTATCGCCTTTCTTTTAGAACTGGGTCTGCGCGCGTTACAGCGCCGCCTGACGCCCTGGCATGGAGAAGTACAATGAGTGAACGTCTGAGCATTACCCCGCTGGGGCCGTATATTGGCGCACAAATTACGGGTGTCGACCTGACGCGCCCGTTAAGTGATAACCAGTTTGAACAGCTTTACCATGCGGTGCTGCGTCATCAGGTGGTGTTTCTGCGTGAACAGGCCATTACGCCGCAGCAGCAACGCGCGCTGGCCCAACGTTTTGGCGAACTGCATATTCATCCTGTTTACCCTCATGCCGAAGGGGTTGACGAGATTATCGTACTGGATACTCATAACGATAATCCGCCGGATAACGATAACTGGCACACCGATGTGACATTTATTGAAACGCCACCCGCAGGGGCGATTCTGGCGGCGAAAGAGTTACCCTCGACCGGCGGCGATACGCTATGGAGCAGCGGTATTGCGGCCTATGAGGCGCTCTCAGTTCCCTTCCGTCAACTATTGAGCGGGTTACGTGCGGAGCATGATTTCCGTAAATCGTTCCCGGAATACAAGTACCGCAAAACCGAGGAGGAGCATCAACGCTGGCACGAGGCGGTCGCGAAAAATCCACCGTTACTCCATCCGGTTGTGCGAACGCATCCGGTGACCGGTAAACAGGCGCTGTTTGTGAACGAAGGCTTTACTACGCGAATTGTTGACGTCAGCGAGAAAGAGAGCGAAGCCTTGTTAGGTTTTTTGTTTGCCCATATCACTAAACCGGAGTTTCAGGTACGTTGGCGCTGGCAACCGAATGATATTGCGATTTGGGATAACCGAGTGACTCAGCACTATGCCAATGCGGATTACCTGCCACAGCGGCGGATTATGCATCGGGCGACGATTCTTGGGGAGATTCCGTTTTATCGGGCGGGGTAAAGGGGAAATGCCGGGTTGGATAACCCGGCATAATGATCATTAACGCAGAATCTTCTTCTCAGCCAGATCCAGCGCAAAGTAGCTGAAAATCAGATCCGCACCCGCACGCTTAATTGAACCTAAGCTTTCGAGCACGACTTTCTCTTCATCTATAGCACCCGCCAGCGCGGCGAACTTAATCATCGCGTACTCACCGCTCACCTGATACGCACCAATCGGCAATTCAGTACGCTCACGCAGCTCACGCACGATGTCGAGGTACGCTCCGGCTGGTTTAACCATCAGGCAGTCTGCGCCCTGGGCTTCATCCAGCAGTGACTCACGAATCGCCTCGCGACGGTTCATTGGGTTCATCTGATAACTTTTGCGGTCGCCTTTTAATGCGCTTCCGGCAGCTTCACGGAACGGACCATAAAAGGAAGAGGCGAACTTGGTCGAATACGACATGATCGCCGTATCTTTAAAGCCCGCAGCGTCCAGCGCCTGGCGAATCGCTTGTACCTGGCCATCCATTGCGGCGGAAGGGGCGATGAAGTCTGCACCTGCAGCAGCTGCAACCACGGCCTGCTTGCCTAAATTTTCCAGGGTCGCGTCGTTGTCCACGCCATGCTCGCACAGCACACCGCAGTGACCGTGAGATGTGTATTCACAGAAGCAGGTGTCTGACATAACGATCATTTCTGGCACGGTCTGCTTGCAGATGCGCGACATACGCGCCACCAGACCATCTTCCCGCCAGGCATCGCTGCCGGTTTCATCGGTATGGTGAGAGATGCCGAAAGTCATCACGGAACGAATACCGGCGTTGGCGATGCGTTCAATTTCGCGTGCCAGATGTTTCTCTGGAATGCGCATCACGCCTGGCATGGCTTCAACGGCTTTGTAGTCGTCAATTTCTTCTTCAACAAAGATCGGCAACACCAGGTCGTTAAGGCTAAGTGTTGTCTCTTCAAACATAGCGCGCAGCGCAGGAGATTTGCGCAGGCGACGAGGGCGTTGGATTAAATCTGTCATGGTCTGCCTGATGTTTGTGGAATCGAGGGGCATAGTATACCTGAAGCAGGGTGGGGATGTTTTACGAAAGTTGTCGCGATGTTGACAAGAAGAGAATGAATGAGAGGTCAGGACATCTTTGTAATAGAAATAGCAATAAATTTATATTCATTGAAAATATTTTTAATTTTTATTTATAGCTATAGGTTATTGTTTTTGGGGATTTGGTGACGTTTTCAAAAAGTGAATAGCGTAAAGTTCATTGCGTATTGATACATTATTTGTCTAGTTTGGTTGTTTTATATTTTTATGGTCTATGCTTTAAAATTGGCGCTTTCATTAACCTATTGAAATAATGTATTTTTGTTATTTATTTCTTTATGTGTGTTCACGTGCTTTATATATGTCCGCAATCGGACTTAGGGGAAAGAATAATTGAACCATTCCTCTATAACGCCGCATAATCGTAAACGCGAAACATAATATGTTTTCTATGCATTGATAATTGATGGATCAACTTATTACGTCCCTGAGGAGGGATGACAAATGCACTCCTGGAAAAAGAAACTTGTAGTATCACAATTAGCATTGGCTTGCACTCTGGCTATCACCTCTCAGGCTAATGCAGCAAACTATGATACCTGGACTTATATCGATAATCCCGTTACAGCACTCGATTGGGATCATATGGATAAGGCTGGCACTGTAGATGGCAACTATGTTAACTATAGTGGTTTTGTCTATTACAACAACACCAATGGTGATTTCGATCAGTCCTTTAACGGCGATACCGTTAACGGCACGATCTCAACCTATTATTTGAACCATGATTATGCAGACAGTACTGCTAATCAGCTTGATATCAGTAATTCAGTGATTCACGGTTCGATTACTTCTTTGAAGCCAGGCGGTTATTATGATCGTTTGGATGCAGATGGTGATCTTCTGGTTGGATATGATTTTTACACTGATGCTGTTGTTGACACAAACTGGCGTGATGGTGATGTTTTCACTCTTAACATTGCTAACACTACCATTGATGATGATTATGAAGCGTTTTACTTCACTGATTCTTATAAAGATGGTGATGTAACCAAACACACAAATGAGACATTTGATACCAGTGAAGGTGTTGCTGTTAATCTTGATGTAGAAAGTAACATCAATATTTCCAATAACTCCCGCATTGCAGGTATTGCATTATCTCAAGGTAATACTTACAACGAAACTTATACTACCGAATCTCATACTTGGGATAACAATATCTCTGTAAAAGATTCCACAGTGACTTCTGGTTCAGACATTATTCTGGATAGCGATACTTATGTCAAAACAGGACACTTTGGCAACTCTAGTGAACCGAGTGATTATACCGGTCCGGGAGATGTTGCAATGTCCTTCACTGATTCAGGTTCCGACTATGCAATGAAGAACAACGTATACTTCAGCAATTCAACGCTGATGGGCGATGTTGCATTTGACAGCACCTGGAATAGTAATTTTGATCCGAACGGTCATGATTCCAACGGTGACGGGGTGAAAGATACCAACGGTGGTTGGACTGATGATAGCCTCAACGTTGATGAACTGAACCTCACTCTTGATAACGGAAGCAAGTGGGTTGGTCAGGCAATTTATAACGTTGCTGAAACGTCAGCAATGTATGATGTTGCTACAAACAGCCTTACTCCTGATGCAACATATGAAAACAATGACTGGAAACGTGTTGTTGATGACAAGGTCTTCCAGAGCGGTGTATTTAACGTAGCGTTGAACAACGGTTCTGAATGGGATACTACAGGTCGTTCCGTCGTTGATACCTTGACAGTTAATAATGCTTCTCAGGTTAATGTTTCGGAATCTAAATTAACTTCAGATACTATCGATTTAACTAACGGTTCTTCGCTGAACATTGGTGAAGATGGTTACGTTGATACCGATCATCTGACTATTAACTCCTACAGTACTGTTGCGTTGACCGAATCTACAGGTTGGGGTGCTGATTACAACCTGTACGCCAATACCATCACCGTAACTAACGGTGGTGTATTGGATGTGAACGTTGATCAGTTCGATACTGAAGCTTTCCGTACTGACAAACTGGAACTGACCAGCGGCAACATTGCTGACAATAACGGTAACGTAGTATCTGGTGTGTTCAATATCCATAGCAGCGATTATGTTCTGAACGCTGATCTTGTGAACGACCGTACCTGGGATACTACCAAGTCTAACTACGGTTACGGTATTGTTGCTATGAACTCTGATGGTCACCTGACTATCAACGGTAACGGCGATGTAGACAATGGTACTGAACTGGATAACAGCTCTGTTGACAACGTTGTTGCTGCAACCGGTAACTACAAAGTTCGTATCGACAACGCAACTGGCGCTGGCGCAATCGCTGATTACAAAGATAAAGAAATTATCTACGTAAACGACGTCAACACCAACGCGACCTTCTCTGCTGCTAACAAAGCTGACCTGGGTGCATACACCTATCAGGCTGAGCAGCGCGGTAACACCGTTGTTCTGCAACAGATGGAGCTGACCGACTACGCTAACATGGCGCTGAGCATCCCGTCTGCAAACACCAATATCTGGAACCTGGAACAAGACACCGTTGGTACTCGTCTGACCAACTCTCGTCATGGCCTGGCTGATAACGGCGGCGCATGGGTAAGCTACTTCGGTGGTAACTTCAACGGCGACAACGGCACCATTAACTATGATCAGGATGTAAACGGCATCATGGTCGGTGTTGATACCAAAGTTGACGGTAACAACGCTAAGTGGATCGTCGGTGCGGCTGCAGGCTTCGCTAAAGGTGACATGAATGACCGTTCTGGTCAGGTGGATCAAGACAGCCAGACTGCCTACATCTACTCTTCTGCTCACTTCGCGAACAACGTCTTTGTTGATGGTAGCTTGAGCTACTCTCACTTCAACAACGACCTGTCTGCAACCATGAGCAACGGTACTTACGTTGACGGTAGCACCAACTCCGACGCTTGGGGCTTCGGTTTGAAAGCCGGTTACGACTTCAAACTGGGTGATGCTGGTTACGTGACTCCTTACGGCAGCATTTCTGGTCTGTTCCAGTCTGGTGATGACTACCAGCTGAGTAACGACATGAAAGTTGACGGTCAGTCTTACGACAGCATGCGTTATGAACTGGGTGTAGATGCAGGTTATACCTTCACCTACAGCGAAGACCAGGCTCTGACTCCGTACTTCAAACTGGCTTACGTCTACGACGACTCTAACAACGATAACGATGTGAACGGTGATTCCATCGATAACGGTACTGAAGGGTCTGCGGTACGTGTTGGTCTGGGTACTCAGTTCAGCTTCACCAAGAACTTCAGCGCCTATACCGATGCTAACTACCTCGGTGGTGGTGACGTAGATCAAGACTGGTCCGCGAATGTGGGTGTTAAATATACCTGGTAATATTCTTCACTCCGAAGAAATAGGTAATTTAATCTAAATAATGCCCGTCAAGGATTTGACGGGCATTACTGCAAAGGACGCGCAAATGTTATCTGTAGTTAAACCTCTTCAGGAATTTGGTAAGCTCGATAAATGTTTGTCCAGATACGGCACGCGCTTCGAGTTTAATAATGAAAAGCAAGTTATATTTTCAAGTGATGTCAATAGCGAAGATACTTTCGTTATTTTAGAGGGCGTTATCTCTCTGCGTAGAGAAGAAAACGTACTTATCGGTATTACCCAGGCTCCTTATATTATGGGACTGGCTGATGGTTTAATGAAAAACGATATACCATACAAATTAATATCAGAAGGAAATTGTATGGGATATCATCTGCCAGCCAAACAAACCATTACCCTTATTGAACAAAATCAACTCTGGCGAGACGCTTTTTACTGGTTAGCCTGGCAAAATAGAATTCTGGAATTACGTGACGTACAGCTCATTGGGCATAATTCCTACGAACAAATCCGCGCCACGTTATTATCAATGATTGACTGGAATGAAGAATTGCGCTCACGTATTGGCGTGATGAATTATATCCATCAACGTACACGCATATCGCGTTCTGTCGTCGCAGAAGTTCTCGCTGCTTTACGTAAAGGCGGCTATATCGAAATGAATAAAGGCAAACTGGTCGCTATCAACCGTTTGCCTTCAGAGTATTAATCAGGACGCGGGGATGACCAACGGTTTATTCCCGCTCAGTTCGGTCACCAGGTCATTGATGCCATCGCTCATATTTTTAAAGCGCGTCAATGGCGAACGAGTGACCACCACAAATGCGCCAATATTCTTCTGCGGGATCATCGCCATATAGGTAATGAAACCGCCACCACCACCTGTCTTCTGAATAATCCCTGGACGACCCTCTTTCGGGGCCATATATACCCAGCCTAAACCAAGCGCATCCGCTTTGCCGGGGACATCCATGCCAATCACTTTTGTAAACTGCGCTCGCTGATAAATCAACGTCTGCATGCGATCTGCCTGGTTACTGCGCTGATAAAAATCAGATGACAAATACTGCTGCATCCAGCGCATCATATCGCCAGGCGTGGAATAGACGCCGCCGCTGCCAATTGCCGCCAGCGTGTTATTGCATGGACTGGCACCACGCTCAGCAACCATTAAACGTCGGCACTGATCCGGCGATGGAGTATAGGTCGTGTCTTTCATCCCCAACGGACGGGTAATCTGCTCTTCAAACAACTGGGTATAAGGCTTGCCAGAAGCATTCGCCAGTGCATCTGCCAGCAGGTCGAACGCAAGGTTAGAGTATGCCGCCTGACTGCCTGGCGCGGCTTTCAGCTTCGCCGTAGAAAGGTATTTCCAGCGTTGCTCGCGCGTTGGCCAGACAAACACTGGACGATGTGCCGCACCTCCCGGCTGTTCACGGGGCAGGGCACTGGTATGGGTTGCCAGATTCACCAGGGTAATAGGCGTGCCATTGTAAGTCGGCACGCGTGCGCCTGGTGGAGCATATTTACTTAGCGGATCGTTTAACTTCACGGTCCCCTGGTCGAGCAATTTCACCAGCAACTCACTGGTCATTAGCTTGGTAAGCGAAGCAATACGCACGACCGAATCCAGCTGCGGGCGAACGTTATTACCCGGGCGCGTTTCGCCATAACTGCGAAAGACGCGCTGGTTACCGTCGATAACAACCAGCGCCATCCCCGTGGCACCACTGCCATAAAAAATATGATCGGCATAACGATCGACAATATCAGAGGCGAACTCCGGTTCAGTGATCGGCTGCGCCGCATGGACGGGGGTCAATAACGCCGCACAAAGCACGGCAGAAAAAAGCAGACTACGTTTCAACGGTGGTGTCCATAGATTGAATGAAGGTAACTGAGCGTATTTATACTACTCATTGATGGATTGCAAAGGGCGAATTAGTGCAATAATAGTGTTAAAAACGTAACGGCGCGTAAACACGATCTTTTTCCTGCTCACCAATGCCTGCATTTGTGATCCTGCGCGTGTTAATCCGCTAATGTAAACAATCTTTGGTTTGTGAAATCCGTCGAAACAATTCTTATGGTCAGGCTGGCGAACTATGCGCCTTGCTATGGGTCACAATGGGCGGTTTCATTTGGCTGATTCTTTGTAGCGGTCATGCGGTTAATACACAGCAGTTGTTAAAACGATAAGAAGTTAGCAGGAGTGCATATGTTTAAGTCTTTTTTCCCAAAGCCGGGAACGTTTTTTCTCTCGGCCTTTGTTTGGGCATTGATTGCCGTTATCTTCTGGCAAGCCGGTGGGGGGGATTGGGTGGCGCGCATCACCGGAGCTTCCGGGCAGATCCCAATTAGCGCCGCGCGTTTCTGGTCGTTAGATTTCCTGATTTTTTACGCTTACTACATTGTTTGCGTAGGGCTTTTTGCACTGTTCTGGTTTATTTATAGCCCGCATCGTTGGCAATACTGGTCAATACTCGGTACTGCGTTGATTATCTTCGTCACCTGGTTTTTGGTGGAAGTTGGAGTTGCCGTCAACGCCTGGTATGCGCCGTTTTATGATCTGATTCAAACTGCGCTAAGTTCGCCGCATAAAGTCACTATCGAACAATTTTACCGCGAAGTGGGTGTCTTTCTGGGGATTGCGCTGATCGCGGTGGTGATCAGTGTGCTGAACAACTTCTTTGTCAGTCACTACGTGTTCCGCTGGCGTACGGCGATGAACGAATATTACATGGCGAACTGGCAACAACTGCGTCATATCGAAGGTGCCGCCCAGCGTGTGCAGGAAGACACCATGCGTTTTGCTTCAACGCTTGAGAATATGGGCGTCAGTTTTATCAACGCTATCATGACGTTGATCGCCTTCCTGCCGGTACTGGTAACGCTCTCTGCGCATGTGCCGGAGCTGCCGATTGTCGGGCATATTCCGTATGGTCTGGTGATTGCTGCTATCGTATGGTCGTTGATGGGGACCGGATTGCTGGCAGTGGTAGGGATCAAACTGCCGGGACTGGAGTTTAAAAATCAGCGTGTAGAGGCTGCCTACCGTAAAGAGTTGGTTTATGGTGAAGACGATGCATCGCGCGCGACGCCGCCTACGGTACGCGAGCTGTTTAGCGCCGTGCGGAAAAACTATTTCCGCCTCTATTTTCACTATATGTATTTCAACATCGCCCGCATTCTCTATTTGCAGGTCGATAACGTTTTCGGTTTGTTCTTGCTGTTTCCGTCGATTGTTGCCGGTACGATTACGCTCGGCCTGATGACGCAGATTACCAACGTTTTTGGTCAGGTTCGCGGTGCTTTTCAGTACCTGATTAACTCATGGACCACGCTGGTTGAGTTGATGTCTATCTACAAACGTCTGCGCAGCTTTGAACATGAGCTGGATGGTGACAAAATTCAGGAAGTAACCCATACCTTGAGTTAAAAAGGAGAAGTAGTGTCGCGCGTCAATCATCTATCTTCGCTTTCGTTGTTGGCGGTTCTGGTTTTAGCAGGGTGTAGTAGTCAGGCTCCGCAACCGTTGAAAAAGGGCGAAAAAGCGATAGATGTGGCGAGCGTCGTGCGGCAGAAGATGCCCGCGAGTGTGAAAGACCGCGATGCCTGGGCGAAAGAACTTGCCACCACGTTTGAAAGTCAGGGGCTGGCACCGACGCTGGAAAATGTCTGCTCGGTGCTGGCGGTGGCGCAGCAGGAGTCAAATTATCAGGCAGATCCGCCCGTTCCGGGCTTAAGCAAGATAGCATGGCAAGAGATTGACCGTCGTGCCGAGCGGATGCACATCCCAGCTTTTCTGGTTCATACCGCGCTAAAAATCAAATCGCCAAACGGCAAAAGTTATAGTGAGCGGTTAGATTCTGTGCGTACAGAAAAGCAATTAAGCGCGATTTTTGACGATTTGATCAGCATGGTGCCAATGGGGCAGACGCTGTTTGGTTCGCTTAATCCGGTACGTACCGGTGGACCGATGCAGGTCAGCATTGCGTTTGCCGAACAGCATACCAAAGGGTATCCGTGGAAAATGGACGGTACAGTCCGTCAGGAAGTCTTCAATCGCCGCGGCGGATTGTGGTTCGGTACTTACCATTTACTGAATTATCCCGCCAGTTATAGCGCGCCGATATACCGTTTTGCCGATTTTAACGCTGGCTGGTACGCCAGCCGTAATGCCGCTTTTCAGAACGCGGTCAGTAAGGCCACTGGCATGAAGCTGGCGCTGGACGGTGATTTAATTCGTTACGACAGTAAAGAACCTGGGAAAACAGAGCTGGCAACGCGCAAACTGGCAAGCAAACTGGGGATGAGCGACAGCGAAATTCGCCGTCAGTTAGAGAAAGGGGACAACTTCTCTTTTGAGGAGACGGCGCTGTACAAGAAAGTTTATCAACTTGCCGAAGCGAAAACGGGTAGATCACTACCCCGCGAAATGTTGCCCGGCATCCAACTGGAAAGCCCGAAAATTACCCGCAATCTGACTACGGCCTGGTTTGCGAAGCGCGTAGACGAACGGCGGGCGCGTTGTATGAAACAGTAAGCAAAAGGGAACGCCAGGCCAGATAAGGCATTTTAGGCCGCATCTGACAACCTACTCTTACTGGCGGCGATGTCGCCAGTGCAGCCATAGCGCCACCACTGCAAAAATGAAGCAGCCAATTAAAAATGGGATCAGCCCGAAAATGGTACCGACACCTAAACCAATTTCCACCCGTGGGCGGCCTGTTTCCTGAGCCTGCATTAAACGCTCATAGACGCCGGGCGCATGCACTAACAGGTTCAGCAATTGCGCCCCAGCCCAAAAGCAAAACAGTACAAACAACGCATAGGCAATGTTGCCAGGCGTAGAAGAGGCATTGCGATATTTTCCGCTAAACAGCGATTTTGACAGGGTGAAATCAGCCATAAAAACCTCCGGAAGTCATCTGCTTCTCTTCTGGTGTCATACCAGCGGCTTATGGCAAGTCTGACAGGTCATTAAGATTGTCAATATCAGAATCATGGTAAATTGATGTTGGGAATATTCCCGAAGCGGGAATATTTGTCACGAGTCACAAAACGGTAACTTTAAGTTAAATTTTTTAACGATACGGGAAATGCTGTCTACCCCACAGACGTAAGTTATCGATTATGCGAAGATGTTATTTTTCGTTAACGGAGCTGCCATGAGTCTGCCTGTAAAAATTCGCCGTGACTGGCACTACTATGCGTTCGCCATTGGCCTGATATTCATTCTTAATGGCGTGGTGGGGTTACTGGGATTTGAAGCAAAAGGTTGGCAGACCTATGCCGTTGGTCTGGTGACGTGGGTGATTAGTTTCTGGCTCGCGGGGCTGATTATTCGTCGTCGCGATGAAGAAACTGAAAACGCCCAATAACAGAGGATTGGGCGTTCTGGGGGCTGACAAAGTGCTCGTTGTTTTTGCCGGATGCGGCGCGAACGCCTTATCCTGCCTACAAAATCAGTATATTGCAATTATCTTGTAGGCCTGATAAGCAAAGCGCATCAGGCAATCTTACAGTCTTAAATGCCCAATAACAGTTATTGGGCATTTAAAAATTACATTGTGGTTTTCAATGCGTTATCCGCAGCGTGACGCTCCAGCGCCAACTCGATCAGACGTGTGATCAGGTCGGTGTAACCCAAACCGCTGGCTTGCCACAGCTTCGGATACATACTGATGTTGGTGAAGCCTGGCAGTGTGTTGATCTCGTTGATCACCACTTCGTTCTCTGGGGTTAAAAACACGTCTACACGCGCCATGCCTGCGCATCCCAACGTCTGATAAGCCTGAACGGCAATCGCCCGGATCTTATCGTTGATTTCTGGCGTAATGGCTGCCGGAACTACCACTTTCGCGCCATCTTCGTCAATGTACTTGGTGTCGTAGGCATAAAAATCGCTGGTTAGTACGATCTCGCCACAGGTACTGGCTTGCGGATTGTCGTTGCCCAGAACCGCGCATTCGATCTCACGACCTTTGATCCCTTGCTCAACGATCACTTTATGATCGAACTCGAACGCCAGATCGACGGCAATTGCGTACTCTTCTTCACTGGTTACTTTGCTGACACCAACAGAAGAGCCTTGGTTAGCGGGTTTTACAAACAGCGGTAACCCCAGTTTTGACTTCACTTCGGCAAAACTGATGTTTTGACGATTGGTGCGTGTCAGGGTAATAAATGGCGCAATGTTCAGCCCGGCATCGCGTAGCAGACGTTTGGTGACATCTTTATCCATACAGGCCGCTGACGCCAAAACATCAGAACCCACAAACGGTAAATTGGCGACCCGCAGCATTCCCTGCAAGGAACCATCTTCGCCTAGCGTACCGTGAACAATCGGGAAAATGACATCTACCGTCGGCAATGGCTGACCGTTTTGCGCGTCGATAAGCTGATGCTCATGTTTACCAGGCACCTGCGCAAGACTGGTCGCCGAAGGGCGCAACGCAATATGGGCAGGATCGTCTGCATTTAGCAGATAATTGTTGGCATCGCTGACGTGCCATTGCCCTTGTTTATCAATGCCCAGCAGCACAACGTCGAAGCGACTTTTATCAATGGCATCGACAATGTTTTTTGCCGATTGCAAAGACACTTCATGTTCCGCTGATTTACCACCAAAAACGATTCCTACCCGCAGTTTTTCCATCTTGAAAACCTATCCCGTCTAACACAAAGTGCATACATTACCACGACAAAACGGGGGATTCGCGGCCTTCTGACAGAATGTTGCAATCTTCTACTGACAAAGTGTGCAACGTACTGGTGAAGAAAGTGCGTTATCTCAAAGATGTGCGCAAGATCACAAAAATGATGAACGGGAAGCTAATTTATTCCTGGTTTAAATGGCCATGCAGTGAGTTTTTTTCCATTAATTATAAGTTAGCAAAGAGAATATATTTCATAACTTTTACTTATAATAAAGGTTGATAATTAAAAACCTATACTTTGTATGGTTACATATTTAAATAAGAGAAACGTTTCGCTGATAAATATGGAAAAAATATTTGCGCAAAGTATTTCATTCGTCATAAAAATACTACCTCCAGACACTATGAAGTTGTGAAGCATAATGTTAACTTCTCCATACTTTGGATAAGGAAATACAGACATGAAAAATCTCATTGCTGAGTTGTTATTTAAGCTTGCCCAAAAAGAAGAAGAGTCGAAAGAACTGTGCGCGCAGGTAGAAGCACTGGAGATTATCGTCACTGCAATGCTTCGTAATATGGCGCAAAATGACCAACAGCGGTTGATTGATCAGGTAGAGGGGGCACTTTACGAGGTAAAGCCCGATGCCAGCATTCCTGACGACGATACGGAGCTGCTGCGCGATTATGTAAAGAAGTTATTGAAGCATCCTCGTCAGTAAAAAGGTAATCTTTTCAACAGCTGTCATAAAGCTGTCACGGCTGAGACTTATAGTCGCTTTGTTTTTATTTTTTAATGTATTTGTACATGGAGAAAATAAAGTGAAACAAAGCACTATTGCACTGGCACTCTTACCGTTACTGTTTACCCCTGTGACAAAAGCCCGGACACCAGAAATGCCTATTCTGGAAAACCGGGCTGCTCAGGGCGATATTACTGCACCCGGCGGTGCTCGCCGCTTAACGGGTGATCAGAGCGCCGCTCTGCGTGATTCTCTTAGCGATAAGCCTGCAAAAAATATTATTTTGCTGATTGGCGATGGGATGGGGGATTCGGAAATTACTGCCGCACGTAATTATGCCGAAGGTGCGGGCGGCTTTTTTAAAGGTATTGATGCCTTACCGCTTACCGGGCAATACACTCACTATGCGCTGAATAAAAAAACCGGCAAACCGGACTACGTTACCGACTCGGCTGCATCCGCAACTGCCTGGTCAACCGGTGTCAAAACCTATAATGGCGCATTGGGTGTCGATATTCATGAAAAAGATCACCCAACGATTCTGGAAATGGCAAAAGCCGCAGGGCTGGCGACCGGTAACGTTTCTACCGCAGAGTTGCAGGATGCCACTCCCGCCGCGTTGGTGGCGCATGTGACTTCGCGCAAATGCTACGGTCCGAGCGCGACCAGTGAAAAATGTCCGGGTAACGCGCTGGAAAAAGGCGGAAAAGGATCGATTACAGAACAGCTGCTTAACGCCCGTGCCGATGTTACGCTTGGCGGCGGCGCAAAAACCTTTGCGGAAACGGCAACCGCTGGTGAATGGCAGGGAAAAACGCTGCGTGAACAGGCGCAGGTGCGTGGTTATCAGTTAGTGAACGATGCTGCCTCGCTGAACGCAGTGACGGAAGCGAACCAGCAAAAACCCCTGCTAGGACTGTTTGCTGACGGCAATATGCCAGTGCGCTGGCAAGGACCGAAAGCAACGTACCACGGCAATATCGACAAGCCCGCAGTTACCTGTACGCCTAATCCGCAACGTAATGACAGCGTACCGACCCTGGCGCAGATGACTGATAAAGCCATTGAATTGTTGAGTAAAAATGAGAAAGGCTTTTTCCTGCAAGTTGAAGGTGCATCAATCGATAAACAGGATCACGCTGCGAATCCTTGTGGGCAAATTGGCGAGACGGTCGATCTCGACGAAGCCGTACAACGGGCGCTGGAATTCGCTAAAAAGGATGGCAACACGCTGGTCATAGTCACCGCTGATCACGCCCACGCCAGCCAGATTGTCGCGCCGGACACCAAAGCGCCGGGCCTCACCCAGGCGCTAAATACCAAAGATGGCGCAGTGATGGTGATGAGTTACGGGAACTCCGAAGAGGATTCACAAGAACATACCGGTAGTCAGCTGCGTATTGCGGCGTATGGCCCACATGCCGCCAATGTCGTTGGACTGACCGACCAGACCGATCTCTTCTACACCATGAAAGCCGCCCTGGGGCTGAAATAAAACCGCGCCCGGCGGTGAATTTTCGCTGTCGGGTGGTTTTTTTGCTGTTAGCAACCAGACTTAATGGCAGATCACGGGCGCAAACGCTCATGGTTAAAACATGAAGAGGGATGGTGCTATGAAAATAACATTACTGGTTACCTTGCTTTTCGGACTGGTTTTTTTAACCACCGTCGGCGCTGCCGAGAGAACCTTAACCCCGCAACAACAGCGTATGACCTCCTGTAATCAGCAGGCGACGGCGCAGGCGTTGAAAGGGGATGCTCGTAAGACCTACATGAGTGATTGCCTGAAGAACAGCAAGTCTGCGCCTGGTGAAAAAAGTTTGACGCCACAGCAGCAAAAGATGCGCGAATGTAATAATCAAGCAACGCAACAATCTCTGAAAGGTGATGATCGTAATAAGTTTATGAGCGCCTGCCTCAAGAAAGCCGCCTGATACCTGATAGTGCTAACGGGTGAGCTACGAAAATGGCTCACCCGAAATTTCATACTTCTGCCTTTAGCCCCGTCTCTATAATTTGGGAAAATTGTTTCTGAATGTTCCCAAAAATAATGAATGATGAAAACTTTTTCAAAAAAGCGGCGGCGCATGGGGAGGAACCTCCTTTAACTCCTCAAAACGAACATCAGCGGTCCGGGCTGCGCTTCGCCCGTCGCGTCAGACTCCCCCGCGCGGTTGGCCTGGCTGGCATGTTCTTACCGATTGCTTCAACGCTGGTTTCGCACCCGCCGCCGGGCTGGTGGTGGCTGGTGTTGGTCGGCTGGGCGTTCGTCTGGCCGCATTTAGCCTGGCAGATTGCGAGTAGGGCTGTCGATCCGCTTAGCCGGGAAATTTATAACTTAAAAACCGATGCAGTATTAGCGGGAATGTGGGTAGGCGTAATGGGCGTAA
This sequence comes from Escherichia coli, assembly GCF_036503815.1. Classification (GTDB taxonomy): domain Bacteria; phylum Pseudomonadota; class Gammaproteobacteria; order Enterobacterales; family Enterobacteriaceae; genus Escherichia; species Escherichia coli_F. The sequence continues at coordinate 3,732,029 of NZ_AP027764.1, read as the reverse complement.
ACGTGCTGCCTTCCACCGCGATGTTGATGATTATGTGTCTGAATTTGATGGGGGCAGGCGGCCCCCGTCTGTTTGTCGCGGGTCTGGTGTTGATGGTGGTTTCCTGCCTTGTCACCCTCGAACTGACGGGTATCACCGTGTCGTTCAATAGTGCGCCGCTGGAATGGTGGCTCTCCCTTCCCATTATCGTCATTTATCCTCTGCTGTTTGGCTGGGTCAGCTACCAGACGGCGACTAAACTGGCGGAACATAAACGCCGATTGCAGGTCATGAGTACCCGCGACGGTATGACGGGCGTGTATAACCGACGTCATTGGGAAACTATGTTACGCAATGAATTTGATAACTGTCGGCGGCATAACCGCGATGCGACGTTACTGATTATCGATATCGACCATTTCAAGAGCATCAACGATACCTGGGGCCATGATGTGGGCGATGAAGCGATTGTGGCGCTTACCCGACAGTTACAAATAACCCTGCGCGGTAGCGATGTGATTGGTCGGTTTGGCGGCGATGAGTTTGCGGTAATCATGTCCGGTACACCAGCTGAGAGCGCCATTACCGCCATGTTACGGGTACATGAAGGGCTAAACACGTTACGTTTGCCGAATACGCCACAGGTAACATTACGGATTAGTGTGGGGGTTGCGCCGCTGAATCCACAAATGAGTCACTATCGGGAGTGGTTGAAATCGGCAGATTTGGCGCTCTACAAAGCAAAGAAAGCCGGACGTAACCGCACCGAAGTGGCGGCCTGACGTCCGGCAAAAATCATCAGGATTTGCTGAGTTTTTCTGATTTTTCCATACACTTCGTCATCGCTTCGATCACTGCGGCACGGAAGCCTTTCTCTTCCAGTACGCGTACCGCTTCAATAGTAGTGCCTCCTGGTGAGCAGACCATATCTTTCAGTGCGCCCGGATGTTCTCCCGTTTCTAGTACCATTTTCGCGGAACCCATTACCGCCTGAGCGGCAAATTTATACGCCTGGGCGCGTGGCATCCCGCCCAGCACGGCGGCGTCGGCCATCGCTTCGATAAACATAAAGACGTAGGCTGGCGAAGAACCGCTCACACCGACCACCGGGTGGATCATCGGCTCGGCAATTACTTCCGCTTCGCCAAAGCAGCGGAAAATATTCAGCACATCAGCGGTATCTTCTGGAGTTACCAGCGCGTTTGGCGTTACGGAGGTCATCCCGGCATTAACCAGTGCGGGAGTGTTCGGCATGGCGCGGATAATTTTCCGGTCATGGCCCAGCGCGCGGGCAAGCTGGTCGAGCGTGACACCTGCTGCAATAGAAACGACCAGAGAGTCTTTATTCAGGCTGGAGGTGATTTCGCTAAGCACTTTAATCATGATGCCCGGTTTAACGGCGGCGAAAATGATGTCGGCGATTTGCGCCACTTCCTGCGCCGATTCTGCGGCGTTGATGCCGAACTGGTCATGCAGGGCGGCGACTTTATCCGGGGAGGGGGTATATACCCAGATTTGCCCTGGAAGCACCTGACCGCTGGCAATCAGACCGCCGAGAATGGCTTTTCCCATATTGCCGCAGCCAATAAAACCGATTTTCTTTTCCATTGCCTCACTCCTGCCGTGAAATTCATTGTTTTGATAATCGCTGGCAGAAGCATAAACAGAACTATGCCGGAAGGCAAAAGCGCGACACAATAGAGAATTACCCAACAAAGGATGATGTTATGACAATTTGGGTGGATGCCGACGCGTGTCCCAATGTAATTAAAGAGATTTTGTATCGCGCGGCTGAACGTATGCAGATGCCGCTGGTACTGGTAGCAAACCAGAGTTTACGCGTACCGCCTTCGCGATTTATTCGAACGCTGCGCGTCGCGGCAGGTTTCGACGTTGCCGATAACGAAATTGTCCGGCAGTGTGAAGCTGGCGATTTGGTGATCACCGCAGATATTCCTTTGGCTGCTGAAGCCATCGAGAAAGGCGCTGCGGCGCTTAATCCACGCGGCGAACGTTACACACCAGCGACCATTCGTGAGCGCCTGACGATGCGCGATTTTATGGATACCTTACGCGCCAGTGGGATCCAGACCGGGGGACCAGATAGCCTTTCACAACGTGACCGCCAGGCCTTTGCCGCGGAGCTGGAGAAGTGGTGGCTGGAAGTGCAACGTAGTCGTGGCTGAATGTAATTTATTATTTACACTTCATTCTTGAAAATTTATTGGTATAGTAAGGGATGTATTAAAATTTTCACTTTAAGTGGAATTTTTTCTTTACAATCGAAATTGTACTAGTTTGATGGTATGATCGCTATTCTCATGACACCGGCTTTCGCCGCATTGCGACCTATTGGGGAAAACCCACGATGACACAACCTCTTTTTCTGATCGGGCCTCGGGGCTGTGGTAAAACAACGGTCGGAATGGCCCTTGCCGATTCGCTTAACCGTCGATTTGTCGATACCGACCAGTGGTTGCAATCACAGCTCAATATGACGGTCGCGGAGATCGTCGAAAGGGAAGAGTGGGCGGGATTCCGCGCCAGAGAAACGGCGGCGTTGGAAGCGGTAACTGCGCCATCCACCGTTATCGCCACGGGCGGCGGCATTATCCTGACGGAATTTAATCGTCACTTTATGCAAAATAACGGGATCGTGGTTTATTTGTGTGCGCCAGTATCAGTCCTGGTTAACCGACTGCAAGCTGCACCGGAAGAAGATTTACGGCCAACCTTAACGGGGAAACCGCTGAGCGAAGAAGTTCAGGAAGTGCTGGAAGAACGCGATGCGCTATATCGCGAAGTTGCGCATATTATCATCGACGCAACAAACGAACCCAGCCAGGTGATTTCTGAAATTCGCAGCGCCCTGGCACAGACGATCAATTGTTGATTTTCGAGCGCCTATACTTAACGTTCATCCCGTGAAATAAGGAAGAACGATGCCAACGAAACCGCCTTATCCTCGTGAAGCATATATAGTGACGATTGAAAAAGGAAAGCCAGGACAGACGGTAACCTGGTACCAACTCAGAGCCGATCATCCTAAACCAGACTCGTTGATCAGTGAACATCCGACCGCTCAGGAAGCGATGGATGCGAAAAAACGCTATGAGGACCCTGACAAAGAGTGACCGCATCAGACTGCTCGGAAGGGATTCTGAGTGCCACCACAAGGGATCTGCGTCACATTTTTCACAATTCATGTTTTTCAAATAATTAGAATATTAAACAATAACAATCCATTACTGGAATCATTTGGAATCTTTACATTATGCCGTGCAGGTCTGCTGCTACGCTTTTTGTCATTTGTAGCACAGGTAAGTGTCGGCAGTGGTGCTTAGCGCTTGCCCGGTAATTAACGACGAAATAAAAGTAAGGTGGAAGAACAATGAGTGCGTCGTTGGCGATCCTGACCATCGGCATTGTACCTATGCAGGAAGTTTTGCCGCTCCTGACAGAATACATTGACGAAGATAATATTTCCCATCATAGCCTGCTGGGGAAGTTAAGCCGCGAAGAAGTGATGGCGGAGTACGCGCCAGAAGCAGGCGAAGACACAATTCTCACATTATTAAATGACAACCAGCTGGCCCATGTTTCGCGTCGCAAAGTGGAGCGAGACCTGCAAGGTGTGGTTGAAGTGCTCGATAATCAGGGTTACGACGTCATTATATTAATGAGTACGGCAAACATTAGTAGTATGACCGCGCGTAATACGATCTTTCTTGAGCCGTCGCGAATATTGCCACCGCTGGTTTCCTCTATTGTTGAAGATCATCAGGTAGGGGTTATCGTTCCGGTTGAGGAGATGCTGCCCGTTCAGGCGCAAAAATGGCAAATTTTGCAGAAATCGCCGGTATTTTCATTGGGTAACCCCATTCATGATTCAGAACAAAAAATCATTGATGCCGGGAAAGAATTACTGGCAAAAGGGGCTGATGTCATCATGCTGGATTGTTTAGGATTTCACCAACGTCATCGCGATTTACTGCAAAAACAGCTCGATGTTCCTGTCTTGCTCTCCAACGTATTGATTGCAAGGCTAGCTGCGGAATTACTGGTGTAATTTTGCGTGACAGCCAGCGCCTCTGGCCCCTATAGTGAAGTAGATGTTCAACTACCAGACAGGGCCAGTTTATGCTTCAAAGTAATGAGTACTTTTCCGGCAAAGTGAAATCGATCGGCTTTTCCAGCAGCAGCACTGGTCGCGCCAGCGTGGGTGTTATGATTGAAGGCGAATACACCTTCAGCACCGCTGAGCCTGAAGAGATGACGGTAATCAGTGGTGCGCTGAATGTGTTACTGCCTGACGCGACCGACTGGCAAGTGTATGAAGCCGGTTCGGTGTTTAATGTTCCCGGTCACAGCGAGTTTCATCTGCAAGTTGCCGAACCCACCTCTTATCTGTGCCGCTATCTGTAATTCCTCGCCTTCCCCATGAACGGGAGGGCATTTTTCTGAAATATCCTCTCTTTAACCCATAATAATATTTCCTTTGCTGCGATTTTTTCGATTTCCGATATATTCATAATTCATCAAGGTTGATATAAATATCAGTGAAGATTATGAATAGAATTAATATATTGGTCATCTGTATGGTCGTGTTTTTTATGACTGGCAATGCATGTGCCACAGAGTGGATCAGTAGCGAGGACCTTATCACCTCTGACTTTCATCTTATGACGGCAGACGAGCGCAACGTAGTTAAAGCGGCAACCGACGATAGTATGGAAGCTGCTTATATGCTGAAAGATAATATCCGTTGGTATTATCACAATGGTGACCTATCATTACCCACTAACTTCAGCAATCAGCATAAACTGGTGGTGAACGGTAATTTAACGATTTCCGGCGATTATGATGATTATCTGTCAGGTAATGGTCATCTGATTGTATTAGGTAATGTTATTGTCGACAACTTTATTAATCATGATTTCGCGTATGTCAAAGGGCAGATGACAGCGAAAGGTTTGGTTTATGCTGATTATAATGATCACAACTTTGAAGTGATGAAAGGAATTAGCGCGCGAGGCATTATTGTTTCCGATAAAGCAACGCAATTTGAGGTCATCAAAGCTGAGTTTTATATCAATGAAGATGAAAGCGGTGAAGAATATAACTGGGACGAGAATATTCAAAAATCCTATTCACTGGTGACGCCTAATCTTTATGATCATAGTGAAATCGAAACCGATAATATTTCCAATGCGTATCCTGACTATGATAGCGTCGTAGACAATATCGTTCAGGGTTTACCTCTTTTTCGAGATAAAGCTGCTCCTGAAATTAATGAGAAATTAAAATGGATTGAAACGGGGAAACTCGATAATTTCCTTGCGGATAAAATAAAGCATGAAGATCCACTGGTGGCACGTTTTCTGACTCATATAGAAAGTTTGTCAACCGCCGTTATGCTGCAACTGTTACAGCACCCCGATGACCAGACGCGTGAATCGATGGCGCAGTCCTGGCCCGCTCAACAGATGCATTTGCTTACCGACGAAATAATTAAAGATGAAGCTGTTGCCAGAGGGCTGGTTAAAAACAGTAACATTTCCGCCGAAGTGAATAAAAAATTAATGTCTGTACCCGTCGAGAGCGTACAGCTGGAGCAGGCCAGACAGGATAATCTTTCTCCTGATATTGTTGTGTCGTTAAGTCAAAGCCCTTTTCTCAGTGTGCGCAAGACATTAATCAGCCATTACGATTACGCCTGGCTGGTTCCAACTGCAGTGGTTGATGAATTGATAAATAGCGAAGATCCGGAGTTACGCGAAAGAATTACCGGAACCGATTTAACCGCACAACAAGCGGTGTTGTTGAGTAAAGATAAATCGCTGAAAGTTCGTCAAGCATTAGCCCGGACGCTTACTGAACTAAAAATCACCCAACAGTCAGCGACCCTGAGGACAGAGGATGTTGAACGTATCGCAGAACAAATGTATCTGGATAATAAAGAAAATAAAAATATCGTGAAGGCGTTATTGGTCGCTTTGCCGGAGTCGCGTCAACTGACTTTGGCAAAAGAAGATGTGCACAATTTACGTGACGGCATGCGTTATCTGACCTCGAAGGAAGTGATTAGTTATCTACTGAATCAGCATGACATTCCCAGCATCTGGTATGAGCTGGCACGCGATAAATTGTTACCTCTGGAGTATAAGAAACAATTATGGCAACACACCTTAAAATTAATGATGAGTAAACGGCAAGAAGATCAAGAGCAAGCCTACGAAGTACAGCTGGCGCTGATTGATAATGGTATTATTGACGAAGAGATGCTTAATAATGCTATCGATTTACTGGTTTATTTACCTGCTGAATACCGCTATCGGATGCGAAACCAGTTATTTGATAATAAAGATTTACCCTCCGGAATTATCAACAAACTCGATCAACAGTATCGTTTTAACTCCGACTGGGCGTTGTCTGTTGTCAGTATGAAAAATAGCACCCGTAGACAAAGTGAAAGAGGATTACACCGCTGGAATCATGAGGAAAGCGATATTTTTGCGGAGCTGGATACGATAAAAGATAAATCAGATGATGAATGGTGGTGCGGATTGCTGAAAAGTCACAATGATCATTTGCGGCAGACGGCGTTGCGCAATGTACATACCCCAGCCTCTTTGTTAACGACATTGACTGAGTCACAGGATCGGGCGCTGGCTATTAATAATCCACAGTTGGCTGCCGATGTGAAAACGGCGTGGTTAAAAGAGGATCCATCATTAATCTTATTTGTCGATCAGCCCGATCTTTCGCAGTTACGTGATTTAGTGAAAACCGGGGCAACGCGGCAAATTCGCAGTGAAGCGCGTAACCGGCTTGAGGAAAAACAATGACACAACGCCCCTGGAGCAAGTTACAGAGGGAGATTTATGACTTACTGACGCCAACGATCAACCTGCAAATTCACTGTACCCGTTATCCCATGCGCAGCCAAAATGGTGGAAGCACCGATTTACCGCGTTATTGGATCACGTTGGATAAAGACGTGATCTGGGATTACCCAAAAGACTTTATGGCAGGCAATGGTGGAGTGCGTAATTTTCATGGTGAAACTTGCTGGCATCCTTATCTGACGGATATTTGTTCAATTTCTGATTTATTGCGTGAATATATTGATACCCCAAAAGCGGAGCTGTTAACGAAACAATTTACCAGCGATAAATGGGGGTTAGTGAATATTCTGCGTGCCGCTGACAGGCGAATAGGGATGAGACGGTTGGATCAGTTACGGCGTAAAACGCATAATATTGCTGCGCTAAAAATTATTGCCCGCCGTAGCGAATGATTATATGCCTGGTGTGGATTCGTACGCCGGATAAGACGCCGCAGGCGTCGCATCCGGCATTAAAGGCAAATCAGCAATTAACGTTGTGCTTCGCCACCTAATCCTTCGATCAGGTTTTGGATTAATGCTGCCAGTTCACCGGTCATCAGGATGAAATCGGCATCAAAACGTTGGGCAAAATCTTCACGGTCGATATCTTCGTTTTGATCGCGCAGCTCGTCGCAGAACTTCAGACGCTTGAGTGAACCATCGTCGCACATCACAAACTGAATGCGCTGCTGCCAGTCGAGCGCCAGTTTAGTCACCACTTTTCCTGCTTCAATGTGGTTGGTGATTTCTTCGCTGGTCAAATCTTGTTTCTTCGCGCGGATCACGCCGCCATCTTCCAGCAACGATTTCAGTTCGGCTTCATCAAGCAGCTGGAAGCCTTGTGCCGCACTACCAGAGCGTACCCATTCGGTCAGCGTCAGTTCAATCGGGTTTTCCATGCTCAATGGTACAACCGGTAACGACCCCAGGCTTTTACGCAGTAATGCCAGCGTATCTTCTGCTTTTTTGGCACTGGCGCAGTCCACCATAATCAAACCGTTTACCGTGTCGATCCACATCATGGTTTGGCTGAAACGGCTGAAAGCGCGCGGCAGAAGAGAGTGCAGCACTTCATCTTTCAGCGAATCTTTTTCGGTTTTCTTCAGCTTGCGCGCCTGTTCCGCTTCCAGCTTGGCGATTTTTGCTTCCAGCGCCTGTTTAATCACCGGAGACGGGAGGATTTTTTCTTCTTTGCGTGCGCAGATAACAATTTGACCATTGGCAACGTGCGTTAACGCATCGCTGTGCGATCCCATCGGAGGAACCCAGCCCATCTTCGCCATGTCCTGGCTGCCGCATGGGGTAAATGCCATCGAGGCTAGCTGTTTTTCCATCTCTTCTGCACGCAGCGAAATCTCGCGGCTAAGACGGTAAACCATTAAATTTTTGAACCACAGCATGATAATTTCCACGGCCTTGTCGTTAAATTTAGCGGGCATGATAACGAATTGTCGGCGGCCTTGCATTGCCAATCCGGTTGTCCGTCTCTACGCTATTGATATTGAAAAAAAATAAGGAGAGTACCGTGCGTATAGGTATCGATTTAGGCGGCACCAAAACTGAAGTGATTGCACTGGGCGATGCAGGGGAGCAGTTGTATCGTCATCGTCTGCCCACGCCGCGTGATGATTACCATCAGACCATCGAAACGATCGCCACGTTGGTTGATATGGCGGAGCAGGCGACAGGGCAGCGCGGAACGGTAGGCATGGGCATTCCAGGCTCGATTTCGCCTTACACTGGCGTGGTGAAAAATGCCAATTCAACCTGGCTTAACGGTCAGCCATTTGATAAAGATTTAAGCGCGCGGTTGCAACGGGAAGTGCGGTTGGCAAATGACGCCAACTGTCTGGCGGTCTCGGAAGCGGTAGATGGCGCAGCAGCGGGAGCGCAGACGGTATTTGCCGTGATTATCGGCACGGGATGCGGCGCGGGCGTAGCGTTCAATGGTCGAGCGCATATCGGCGGCAATGGCACGGCAGGCGAGTGGGGACATAATCCGCTACCGTGGATGGACGAAGATGAACTGCGTTATCGCGAGGAAGTCCCTTGTTATTGCGGCAAACAAGGCTGCATTGAAACCTTTATTTCGGGTACGGGATTTGCGACGGATTATCATCGTTTGAGCGGACATGCGCTGAAAGGTAGTGAAATTATCCGCCTTGTTGAAGAAAGCGATCCGGTAGCGGAGTTGGCATTGCGTCGTTACGAGCTGCGGCTGGCAAAATCGCTGGCACACGTAGTGAATATTCTCGATCCGGATGTGATTGTGTTGGGGGGCGGGATGAGCAATGTAGATCGTTTATATCAAACGGTTCCGCAGTTGATTAAACAATTTGTCTTCGGCGGCGAATGTGAAACGCCGGTGCGTAAGGCGAAACATGGTGATTCCAGCGGCGTACGCGGCGCTGCATGGTTATGGCCACATGAGTAAAAAAACCAGGCAATTGGTGCATCATGCCTGATGCGACGCTCGCGCCGCATCCGACAACAAGCAGTGATTGCAACCTATCCCACTGGTTTCGCCAGCACCGGACTATCCGCCGCTTGCTGGCGCTTATAGCGACCATACAGCAGCAACGACGACATCGCAGCAAACGAAAGCAGGGCGGCAGGCAGCGCCACGTAATTATAAGTCAGCCCCAGCGTCAGCATCATACCTCCGCAATATGCGCCGACGGCGCTACCGAGGTTAAACGCTATTTGCCCACCTGCGGCACCTAATAATTCTCCACCTTTGGCATTTTGCAGTAACAATATTTGCAGCGGTGCTGAGAGGGCAAATAATCCCGCGCAACAAATAAAAGCAAAAATAAGCGACGTTGTTTTCATGCCGCCGAAGAAAAAGAGCATCAGCAATGCCAGCACAATAATGAAATCAGTCACTGCCGCAATGCGTAGTGGTGAATAACGTCCTGAAATCCGGCCACTTAGCACATTCCCCAACACCATCCCCAGCCCAACTAACATCATAATAAAGGTCATCGCCGTTTCCGAAAAACCGGAAATAAACATCATGTATGGCTTTACGTAGCTGAACCAGGCAAATACACCCGCGTTGCCAAACATCGTGGCAGCGAAAATTAACCACGGGGCCGGGCTGCGCAAAAAGTGAAATTGTTCGCGCAGCTTTCCTTTCGCCTCGTCGCGAATATCCGGCACCCAAAAATAGACCGATGCCATCACCGCGATATTAAACACAGAGATCAATAAAAAGGTGTAACGCCAGCTAAACTCCTGACTTAAATACGTCCCCAGCGGAATGCCCAGCAAATTGGCAACTGTCATCCCCGAAACCATCCCCGCCACGGCGGCGGTGACTTTGCCGGGTTTAATAATTTTCGATAACACAATCGCCCCGACGCCAAAAAATGCACCATGCGGAAAGCCGGAAACCAGCCGACCAATGGCGAGCATCAGGTAAGACGAAGAGAGCGTGAACATGGCGTTGCCAATGACGCACAACGCCACCAGAAACAACAAGATATGTTTGAGTGAGTAGCGGCTGGAAAAGAGGGCGATGATTGGCGCACCGACCACCACCCCCAGCGCATAATACGAGATCATATGCCCGGCAGCAGGAATCGAAATTCCTACGTTATGCGCCAGCTCCGTGAGCACGCCCATAATGCCAAATTCGGCCATCCCCAAACCAAACGTGCCCAGAGCTAAAGATAAAATGACTTTTTTCATACCACCATCACAACCACCAGAACGGCTACCAATCACCGTAGCCAATAAAGTGATAGCTTGCAGGATAACGGCCAGCGAGGCCAAGAGATAATTCGCCCCTCTGTATTCATTATCCTGCTGAATAGTTATTTCACTGCAAACGCACTTTCCAGTTTGCTGTATCCCAGTCCGTTGATCTTTTTCACTTTGATCTGCACCGGAATACGCTCTTTCATCGCTTCAACGTGGCTAATCACACCGATAGTTTTACCACTGGCATTCAGAGCATCCAGGGCATCAAGGGCGGTATCCAGCGTTTCGCTATCCAGCGTGCCAAAACCTTCATCAAGGAACAGCGAGTCAATACGCGTTTTATGGCTGACCAGATCCGAAAGCGCCAGCGCCAGCGCCAGACTGACGAGGAAACTCTCGCCACCGGAAAGGGTACGGGTATCGCGTACCGCATCTGCCTGCCAGGTATCAACAACCTCGACTTCCAGCGCCTCGCTGGCTTTGCGCTGTAACAGATAGCGCCCGTGTAACCGGGTAAGTTGCTGATTAGCGAGATGGACTAAATTATCCAGCGTCAGTCCCTGGGCAAACTTGCGGAATTTATCGCCCTCTTTGGAACCTATTAGCGAATTCAGATATCCCCAGTCCTCAACCTGCTGCGTCATTTGAGCAATTTGCTGCATTAAGGTTTGTTGTTGCTGACGGTTTTCCGCATCCTGTTTCAGCTGTTGACGAATCTCGCCCTGACTCGTGGTGTTTTCACGCAACTTTTGGTGAGTTTGCGCTAACTCTTGCTGAATCTGCTCCACCGTCACACTGAGATCCAGGCCGTCAGGTCGGTGTTGCTGATGCTGTGCCAGCGTTTCAGCTGTCTGAGTGACCAGCGTTTGCGCCTGACGGCGCTGGTTTTCCAGATTCTGCTTGAGCTGTTCCAGTTGCGTTAGTGTTTGTTCATCCATCAGTGCTGCAAGGAACGCCTGTTGATCGTCAAAGACGCTGGCCTGTAGCGCGGTGTCAAACTGCGCCTGGGCTTTTTGCAGACTTTGCGCCGCCAGAACATCCTGTTGCTGTAACGTCTGCTGCTGGCTTTGTAACGCGAGACATTGTTCATGAATTTGCCGCCAGTTTTCCAGCGCCACAGTTTCTTCGCTGTGCGGGAGTTCATCACTTTGCGGCAACGTTTCCAGAATCGGCGTCAGCTGCTGCATACGGTTTTGCAGCGCGGTTAATTCGTTCTGGCGTTGCTGCCAGCTCTGTGCTTCTTGCTGACGCGTCGCCAACCAGCTCTCTTCTTCATCTTCCTGTGGCAATGTCAGTGCATAACCCGCCAATGCCGTTAAGAGTTGCTGCTGGCGTTGTTCAATTTGCTGTTGATACTGGATAATTTGCTGATTATGCGCGGCAATCTGCCCTTGTAATTCATGCCGTTGGCTGAGTATCCGCAGCTGGCGCTCGTGCTCATCTTGTGCATCCAGCCACGGTTGAATATCGTCCTGTGGCTGCAAGGTGATATTGAGGCTGGCCGTGACAGCTCGCCACTGTTGAGTAAGTGCTTGCTCATCTTGTCGGAGGCTTTGCGCTTCGTTTTCATCACGCTGAAGCTGCTTCGTTAAGGCGTCCAGTTGCCCACGTAGCGCCGCACCTTCTTCACCGAGCTTTTTCACTTCGTTTTCCAGCGTTAATAGCCGAGCCTGATTAACGCCCGGTTCCAGCGCCTGATACGCCTCGACCGCCGGGTGGCTGGTGGAACCACAAAGTGGGCAAGGCTGACCTGCCTGTAACTGCGCACGTTGAACTTCCAGCGTTTTGATACGAGCTTCCTGCTCGCAAATGGTTTTCACATCGGCAAGTTGTTGCGTTTTTTCTTTATAACGCTGGCGCATTTCGTTAAGTGCGGCGTTACGTTGCGTCTGTTCCTGCGTGACATTCTGGATAGCAACCTGTAATTGCGCCAGGCGTTTTTGTTGGGGAACAATCTGCCCATGCAGCGCGACCAGGCGCTGACGCAGCGTGCGTTGCTCAGCATGTTGCGCCAGGGCGCTAGCAACTTCATCGGCGCTTAACGTCAACGAGATCGCCGGAAGTGAATTAAGTTTTTGCTCTGCATGGGTTAACTGTTGCTGCCACTGCCGCAGATGCTCGCGTTCGCTGGTTTGTTGAGAGAATTGCGCACGCCAACCCGCCAGTTCGTTGTTCCACTGACGGAAGCGGTCGTGTTCCTGTAACCAGGCATTCAGGCTTTGTTGCTGCTGCTGTAATTCTGCAGACTGTTTCGCCGCGTGGTGGCGAATGCTCGCACGAAGCGCCATTGTGCGCTGTAAGCGAGTATTTACTTCTTCAATCTGCTGGCGAGTATGCGCCAGTGCCGCAGTGTGTTCTGCGATGCGTTCCCAGTGCGGACGAAGATTTCGCGCCGGTTGTGCCAGACTGAGCGCCGCCAGTTGAGGTTGCGCTTTTTCTTCTTCGGCTAACGCCTGTTGCAATGCCTGCTGACGGCGGCTGGCTTCTTGCTGCAATTCGTCCAGACGCGTTAACCAGTTTAGCGATTGTTGTTCTTGCTGCTGTGCGGCGAGTAACTGTTTCTCTTCGACAGTGAGTACCTGCAAACTTTCTGTCAGCGATTGCACTTGTTCTGGCGCTAATAACGCGACGCCGCTGGCCTGCGCTTGCAGTTTCTCCAGCTCAGTGCGGGCCGATTTGTGCTGCTCAAAGACCATCGCAGAGATTTGCCCGTAGATTTCGGTGCCGGTTAATTCCTCGAGCAATTCCGCGCGTTCTTTTGGTTTGGCATTCAGGAAGGCAGCAAATTGCCCCTGCGAAAGCAGCATCGAACGGGTGAAACGCCCATAATCCAGTCCGGTTAACGTCGCCGTCAGTTCCAGCTTATCTTTCACTTTGTCAGCGAGAATTTTGCCATCGGTACAGCGCGCCAGCTCTACGCGCGGCACCTGCAAATTACCGTCTGGCTGGTTACGCGCCCGATTCTGGCTCCAGAAGGCACGGTACGCTTCACCTTTGACTTCAAACTCCACTTCCGCCAGACATTCGGCGGTATCGCGGGTCATTAGATCATTTTGCGATTGTGAAACGTTAGAAAGGCGCGGAGTTTCGTGATACAGCGCCAGGCAAATGGCATCCAGCAGGGTGGTTTTCCCCGCGCCGGTTGGGCCGGTAATCGCAAACAGCCCATTGCTGGCGAACGGCTCGCGGGTGAAATCAATCTTCCATTCGCCTTTTAACGAGTTCAGGTTTTTCAGGCGCAGGCTGAGAATTTTCATGCTTCGTGTTCTCCGGCGAGGGTCTGCAGCGTCGTGGTGAAAAGATGTTGCAGACGTTGCTGCTGTGATTCATCCAGTTCTTCCAGTGCGAGACGACGATTAAACACCTCTTCGACGCTGAGTTCGCTGAGGGTTTCACGCTGTTGGCTGGCTAACACACGCTCGCGCTGTTCACGGCTGCGGCGTACCAGCAATACTTCGACAGGCAGTGATTCAGTTAATGCCTGGATTTTGCGCTGAATATCATGCAGATACTCATCAGTAGTGATTTCGATATCCAGCCAGACAGGTGGTTCCTGTGATACATCGCGCCACTGTTCCAGCTGTTCGGTAATCGACGCCAGATCGCCTTTCAGTACCGCCATCGGTTGCGTTATCGGCACGCTCAGGTTTTCCACGCTCTCTAATTTGCCGTTTGAAAATGTCACCAGATGGACATATTTACTTTTTCCGCATTCATCAAAACTCAGTGGAATGGGGGAACCGCAATAGCGAACATGTTCCATGCCGCCAATAATCTGTGCGCGGTGAATATGCCCGAGCGCGATGTAGTCGGCTGGCGGAAAGTTTTGTGCCGGGAAGGCGTCCAGCGTGCCAATATAAATGTCACGCACGGCGTCACTTTTGCTGGCACCAACGGTCGTTAAATGCCCCGTGGCGATGATGGGCAGAGGCTGATCGCCGCGCAGTTTGCAGGCATCGGCATAATGTTGTTGGTAATAATCGGTAATAGCCGCCAGCAAATGTTGTTGTTTTTCAATACCGTTAAGCCCCGCCTGGCTGGTAATAATGTCACGCGGGCGTAAAAAAGGAATGGGGCACAGCACTGCGCCTGGCGTCCCGTCGCGACGAGGCAAGATTTGCGGCGCATGTCCGGCGCTGGCGACCACGGTAGTATTGAGGAACGCCATGATATCGCGCGATTCATTCAGCGTGGCGACCGAGTCATGGTTTCCTGCCAGTACCACCAGATGACAGCCCGTTTGCTGTAAATTGACAACAAAACGGTTGTATAACGTGCGGGCGTAACTGGGCGGTGATCCGGTATCGAAAACATCACCGGCAACAATAATCGCATCCACCTGATGGGTTTGCGCTGTTTCCAGCAGCCAGTCAAGAAAGGCCTGGTGTTCAGCTTCGCGGCTTTTACTGTAGAAGTTCTGGCCGAGATGCCAGTCTGAGGTGTGAAGGATGCGCATAACGATTCCCTGGCGAAAAAGCATGGGCGCGATTATACCCAAACAGATGTGCCATTTGCTTTTTTCTGCGCCACGGAAATCAACTACCTGAAGATATGTGCGACGTGCTTTTCATAAATCTGTCATAAATCTGACGCATAATGACGTCGCATTAATGATCGCAACCTATTTATTACAACAGGGCAAATCATGGCGAGACGTATTCTGGTCGTAGAAGATGAAGCTCCAATTCGCGAAATGGTCTGCTTCGTGCTCGAACAAAATGGCTTTCAGCCGGTCGAAGCGGAAGATTATGACAGTGCTGTGAATCAACTGAATGAACCCTGGCCGGATTTAATTCTCCTTGACTGGATGTTACCTGGCGGCTCCGGTATCCAGTTCATCAAACACCTCAAGCGCGAGTCGATGACCCGAGATATTCCAGTGGTGATGCTGACCGCCAGAGGGGAAGAAGAAGATCGCGTGCGCGGCCTTGAAACCGGTGCGGATGACTATATCACCAAGCCGTTTTCGCCGAAGGAACTGGTGGCGCGAATCAAAGCGGTAATGCGCCGTATTTCGCCAATGGCGGTGGAAGAGGTGATCGAGATGCAGGGGCTCAGTCTCGACCCGACATCTCACCGGGTGATGGCGGGCGAAGAACCGCTGGAGATGGGGCCGACAGAATTTAAACTGCTGCACTTTTTTATGACACATCCCGAGCGCGTGTACAGCCGCGAGCAGCTGTTAAACCACGTCTGGGGAACCAACGTATATGTGGAAGACCGCACGGTCGATGTTCACATTCGTCGCCTGCGTAAGGCACTGGAGCCCGGCGGACATGACCGCATGGTGCAGACCGTACGCGGTACAGGATATCGTTTTTCAACCCGCTTTTAACGCCTTGCTCATCGGACGCAGAGCAGGGCTTATGATTTCTTAACTGGAGTATCTTACGTGCTGGAACGGCTGTCGTGGAAAAGGCTGGTGCTGGAGCTGCTACTTTGCTGCCTCCCGGCTTTCATCCTGGGTGCATTTTTTGGTTACCTGCCTTGGTTTTTGCTGGCATCGGTAACAGGACTGCTTATCTGGCATTTTTGGAATTTATTGCGCCTTTCATGGTGGCTGTGGGTGGATCGCAGTATGACCCCGCCTCCGGGGCGTGGTAGCTGGGAACCGCTGCTATACGGCTTACACCAGATGCAGCTGCGTAATAAAAAACGCCGCCGCGAACTGGGCAATCTGATTAAACGCTTTCGTAGTGGCGCGGAGTCGCTGCCCGACGCGGTGGTGCTGACCACGGAAGAGGGCGGTATTTTCTGGTGTAACGGTCTGGCGCAACAGATTCTTGGTTTGCGCTGGCCGGAAGATAACGGGCAGAACATCCTTAACCTGCTGCGTTACCCGGAGTTTACGCAATATCTGAAAACGCGTGATTTTTCTCGCCCGCTTAATCTGGTGCTCAACAGCGGGCGGCATCTGGAAATTCGCGTCATGCCTTATACCCACAAACAGTTGCTGATGGTGGCGCGTGATGTCACGCAAATGCATCAACTGGAAGGGGCGCGGCGTAACTTTTTTG
Organism: Escherichia coli; assembly: GCF_036503815.1. Taxonomy (GTDB): domain Bacteria; phylum Pseudomonadota; class Gammaproteobacteria; order Enterobacterales; family Enterobacteriaceae; genus Escherichia; species Escherichia coli_F. The sequence goes on along the minus strand of NZ_AP027764.1, from coordinate 3,715,439 downwards.
CCAACGTGAGCCATGAGTTACGTACGCCATTGACCGTGTTACAGGGTTACCTGGAGATGATGGATGAGCAACCGCTGGAAGGCGCGGTACGTGAAAAAGCGTTGCACACCATGCGCGAGCAGACCCAGCGGATGGAAGGGCTGGTGAAGCAATTGCTGACGCTGTCGAAAATAGAAGCCGCGCCGACGCAGTTGCTCAATGAAAAGGTTGATGTGCCGATGATGCTGCGCGTTGTTGAGCGCGAGGCTCAGACTCTGAGTCAGAAAAAACAGACATTTACCTTTGAAATAGATAACGACCTCAAGGTGTCTGGCAACGAAGACCAACTTCGCAGCGCGATTTCGAACCTGGTTTATAACGCCGTGAATCATACGCCGGAAGGTACGCATATCACCGTACGCTGGCAGCGAGTGCCGCACGGTGCCGAATTTAGCGTTGAAGATAATGGACCGGGCATCGCACCGGAGCATATTCCGCGCCTGACCGAGCGTTTTTATCGCGTTGATAAAGCACGTTCCCGACAAACTGGCGGTAGCGGATTAGGGTTAGCGATCGTGAAACATGCGGTGAATCATCACGAAAGTCGCCTGCATATTGAGAGTACGGTGGGAAAAGGTACGCGTTTCAGTTTTGTTATCCCGGAACGTTTAATTGCCAAAAACAGCGAATAATCCGCCTTTGTCATCTTTTATTGCCATAAGCCAGCTGATGCTGGCTTATTTTCTTTGCAGTCAAAATACGGGCGTTAGATTTTACAACGGTTGGTGATTTTTTGTTCGCATGATTAGCCATGTCTTTTTCACGGAAATAGTGTTTTATACTGGTTGGTGATTTCTTATCGCTATATACCTCTGGTTTTTAGATCCCTTCTTGCTTTAAAACGTTATAAGCGTTTAAATTGCGCTTCAGGTGCTGTCATACTGACTGCATTCACGCGGTAAATCGAAAAACTATTCTTCGCCGCGCCTGGTTGGGAGTATTTCCCGCTAAAATTGTTTAAATATACCGCTGTATCATCCCCAGGGATTGGCACAAAAATTTAACGTTACAACACCACATCCACAGGCAGTATGATTTATGACCCATCAATTAAGATCGCGCGATATCATCGCTCTGGGCTTTATGACATTTGCGTTGTTCGTCGGCGCAGGTAACATCATTTTCCCTCCAATGGTCGGCTTGCAGGCAGGCGAACACGTCTGGACTGCGGCATTCGGCTTCCTCATTACTGCCGTTGGCCTGCCGGTATTAACGGTGGTGGCGCTGGCGAAAGTTGGCGGTGGTGTTGACAGCCTCAGCACGCCAATTGGTAAAGTCGCTGGCGTACTGCTGGCAACGGTTTGCTACCTGGCTGTAGGGCCGTTGTTCGCCACGCCGCGTACAGCCACCGTCTCCTTTGAAGTGGGCATTGCGCCCCTGACGGGTGACTCCGCGCTGCCGCTGTTTATCTACAGCCTGGTCTATTTCGCTATCGTTATTCTGGTTTCGCTCTATCCGGGCAAACTGCTGGATACCGTCGGTAACTTCCTGGCACCGCTGAAAATTATCGCGCTGGTCATCCTGTCTGTTGCGGCAATTGTCTGGCCTGCGGGCTCTATCAGCACGGCGACTGAGGCTTATCAAAACGCCGCGTTTTCTAACGGCTTCGTTAATGGCTATCTGACCATGGATACGCTGGGCGCGATGGTGTTTGGTATCGTTATTGTTAATGCGGCGCGTTCTCGCGGCGTTACCGAAGCGCGTCTGCTGACCCGTTATACCGTCTGGGCTGGCCTGATGGCGGGTGTCGGTCTGACTCTGCTGTACCTGGCGCTGTTCCGTCTGGGTTCAGACAGCGCGTCGCTGGTCGATCAGTCTGCAAACGGTGCGGCTATTCTGCATGCCTACGTTCAGCACACCTTTGGCGGCGGTGGTAGCTTCCTGCTGGCGGCGTTAATCTTTATCGCCTGCCTGGTCACGGCGGTTGGCCTGACCTGTGCTTGTGCAGAATTCTTTGCTCAGTACGTACCGCTCTCCTATCGTACGCTGGTGTTTATCCTCGGCGGCTTCTCGATGGTGGTGTCTAACCTCGGCTTGAGCCAGCTGATTCAGATCTCCGTACCGGTGCTGACCGCTATTTATCCGCCGTGTATCGCACTGGTTGTATTAAGTTTTACACGCTCATGGTGGCATAATTCGTCCCGCGTGATTGCTCCGCCGATGTTTATCAGCCTGCTTTTTGGTATTCTCGACGGGATCAAAGCATCTGCATTCAGCGATATCTTACCGTCCTGGGCGCAGCGCTTACCGCTGGCCGAACAAGGTCTTGCGTGGTTAATGCCAACAGTGGTGATGGTGGTTCTGGCCATTATTTGGGATCGCGCGGCAGGTCGTCAGGTGACCTCCAGCGCTCACTAAATCACTGAATATTTGTTTTAACCACGGGGCTGCGATGCCCCGTGGTTTTTTATTGTGTTGATGGGTTAGGAATTGATGGAAAGTAAGAACAAGCTAAAGCGTGGGCTAAGTACCCGACACATACGCTTTATGGCACTGGGTTCAGCAATTGGCACCGGGTTGTTTTACGGTTCGGCAGACGCCATCAAAATGGCCGGTCCGAGCGTGTTGTTGGCCTATATTATCGGTGGTATCGCGGCGTATATCATTATGCGTGCGCTGGGGGAAATGTCGGTACATAACCCGGCAGCCAGCTCTTTCTCGCGCTATGCGCAGGAAAACCTCGGTCCACTGGCAGGTTATATCACTGGCTGGACCTACTGCTTTGAAATCCTTATTGTCGCCATCGCCGATGTGACCGCTTTCGGTATCTATATGGGCGTCTGGTTCCCGACGGTGCCACACTGGATTTGGGTACTGAGCGTAGTGCTGATTATCTGCGCCGTAAACCTGATGAGCGTGAAGGTATTTGGTGAGCTTGAGTTCTGGTTCTCGTTCTTTAAAGTCGCCACCATCATCATCATGATTGTCGCCGGTTTCGGCATCATTATCTGGGGGATTGGCAACGGCGGGCAACCGACCGGTATCCATAATCTTTGGAGCAACGGCGGCTTCTTCAGTAACGGCTGGCTTGGCATGGTGATGTCGCTGCAAATGGTAATGTTTGCTTACGGTGGGATCGAAATTATCGGGATTACCGCCGGGGAAGCGAAAGATCCGGAAAAATCGATTCCGCGTGCGATTAACTCCGTGCCGATGCGTATTCTGGTGTTCTACGTCGGTACGCTGTTCGTCATTATGTCTATCTATCCGTGGAATCAGGTTGGCACTGCCGGTAGCCCGTTCGTGCTGACGTTCCAGCATATGGGCATTACCTTTGCCGCCAGCATTCTTAACTTTGTTGTGCTGACCGCTTCGCTGTCAGCAATTAACAGTGACGTATTTGGCGTAGGTCGTATGCTTCACGGCATGGCAGAGCAGGGTAGCGCGCCGAAAATTTTCAGCAAAACCTCGCGTCGCGGTATTCCGTGGGTCACGGTGCTGGTGATGACTACCGCGCTATTGTTTGCGGTATATCTGAACTACATCATGCCGGAAAATGTCTTCCTGGTGATCGCTTCGCTGGCAACCTTCGCCACGGTGTGGGTATGGATTATGATCCTGCTGTCGCAAATTGCTTTCCGTCGCCGTTTGCCGCCAGAAGAAGTGAAGGCACTGAAATTTAAAGTACCAGGTGGGGTAGCAACGACCATCGGCGGTTTGATTTTCCTGCTCTTTATTATCGGATTGATTGGTTATCATCCGGACACACGTATCTCGCTGTACGTTGGTTTCGCGTGGATTGTTCTGCTGTTGATTGGCTGGATGTTTAAACGCCGCCACGATCGTCAGCTGGCTGAAAATCACTAATCACTGCGTTCTGTAAGCCGGATCAAGGCAAGCCCTGATCCGGCTATTCCGAAAGTTATCCGCCCCCGTCCTCCTCCCCCAAATATCCTTCAGATGATGAGTGATCCTGCATTAGGCTATGGCAAGGTGATCAGATTTTCATCACAGGGGAATTATGATGTTAAATGCATGGCACCTGCCGGTGCCCCCATTTGTTAAACAAAGCAAAGATCAACTACTCATTACACTGTGGCTGACAGGCGAAGACCCACCGCAGCGGATTATGCTACGTACAGAAAACGATAACGAAGAAACGTCAGTACCGATGCATAAGCAGCGCAGTCAGCCGCAGCCTGGCGTTACCGCATGGCGGGCGGCGATCGATCTCTCCAGCGGGCAACCTCGGCGGCGTTATAGTTTCAAATTACTGTGGCACGATCGCCAGCGTTGGTTTACACCGCAGGGCTTCAGCCGAATGCCGCCAGCACGACTGGAGCAGTTTGCCGTCGATGTCCCGGATATCGGCCCACAATGGGCTGCGGATCAGATTTTTTATCAGATCTTCCCTGATCGTTTCGCCCGTAGTCTTCCTCGTGAAGCTGAACAGGATCATGTTTATTACCATCACGCAGCCGGACAAGAGATCATATTGCGTGACTGGGATGAACCGGTCACGGCGCAGGCGGGCGGATCAACGTTCTATGGCGGCGATCTGGACGGTATCAGCGAAAAACTGCCGTATCTGAAAAAACTTGGCGTGACGGCGCTGTATCTTAATCCGGTGTTTAAAGCTCCCAGCGTACATAAATACGATACCGAGGATTATCGCCATGTCGATCCGCAGTTTGGCGGCGATGGGGCGTTGCTGCGTTTACGAAACAATACACAGCAGATGGGAATGCGGCTGGTGCTGGACGGCGTGTTTAACCACAGTGGCGATTCCCATGCCTGGTTTGACCGACATAATCGTGGGACAGGTGGCGCTTGTCACAACCCCGAATCGCCCTGGCGTGACTGGTACTCATTTAGCGATGATGGCACGGCGCTCGACTGGCTGGGCTATGCCAGCCTGCCGAAGCTGGATTATCAGTCGGAAAGTCTGGTGAATGAAATTTATCGCGGGGAAGACAGCATTGTCCGCCATTGGCTGAAAGCACCATGGAATATGGACGGCTGGCGGCTGGATGTGGTGCATATGCTGGGAGAAGCGGGTGGGGCGCGCAATAATTTGCAGCACGTTGCTGGGATCACCGAAGCGGCGAAAGAAACTCAGCCGGAAGCGTATATTGTCGGAGAGCATTTTGGCGATGCACGGCAATGGTTACAGGCCGATGTGGAAGATGCCGCCATGAACTATCGCGGCTTCACATTCCCGTTGTGGGGATTTCTTGCCAACACCGATATCTCTTATGATCCGCAGCAAATTGACGCCCAAACCTGTATGGCCTGGATGGATAATTACCGCGCAGGGCTTTCTCATCAACAGCAATTACGTATGTTTAATCAGCTCGATAGCCACGATACTGCGCGATTTAAAACTCTGCTCGGTCGGGATATTGCGCGCCTGCCGCTGGCGGTGGTCTGGTTGTTCACCTGGCCTGGTGTACCGTGCATTTATTACGGTGATGAAGTGGGACTGGATGGTAAAAACGATCCGTTTTGCCGTAAACCGTTCCCCTGGCAGGTGGAAAAGCAGGATACGGCGTTATTCGCGCTGTACCAGCGAATGATTGCGCTGCGTAAGAAAAGTCAGGCGCTGCGTCGTGGCGGCTGTCAGGTGCTATATGCGGAAGATAACGTGGTGGTATTTGTCCGCGTGCTGAATCAGCAGCGTGTGCTGGTGGCTATCAACCGTGGCGAAGCCTGTGAAGTGGTGCTACCCGCGTCGCCGTTACTCAATGTCGCGCAATGGCAACGCAAAGAAGGCCATGGGCAACTGACAGACGGGATTCTGGCTTTGCCTGCCATTTCGGCTACGGTATGGATGAACTAAAGCATCTGTTTTATTTGTTACGTCGTTAGTCATCAGCCCTGACACTACGCAGCGAAAAAGCTGCACAATGTCAGGGCTGAGTTTGTTAAATATTTGTCCCGATCGATATGAGCGATTTTTGGTATTCTTTGCCCATGAGGTTATGTACAACCTGCTCCAGGATAACCCTGTAGTGGAGCAAAGATATGACAATTTCAAATTCGAATTTATTGAAACCGTTTATTACTGGTACTGAGTGGCCACCTTTTAAAGAGGATGTCTTTTCTAAAACAGAAGAACAATTTAAAAAAAGCCCCCATGGCAAATTGCTTTTCATTTCCGGAAATGAAAACTTAGTAAACATTTCAGCGGAAAAAATCGATGAAATAAAAAATAGCAAAAGTTTCTTTTCAAACGTTGTAAATATAATAATTTTACTAATTAAGCATCCTGATAAAATTCTGGCCATTCTTCATGGTTGCCCTGCAGAGTCCATCGAAGTCATTAAGAATGCGAAACGAACGGGGCAATGGTCATATGAGATGACTGATAAGTACGGGCAGAGTATTGAAGTTTCCTATATTTTCACTGATACCATAGATGATAAATCTGATGGAAAATTATGCTTAAAAATCTGTAACTCCTGCAACCAAAATGATTCTAGTACACATCAATATAAAATAGATCATCAACAGTTGAAAAATCACATAAGGCAACTTGAGGAGTGGGCCCTTCTTGAAAAGTTTTATGATAACAACGCTTATTATTCTAAACGTACAAAACAATTAGAGAAGAAAATTGCCGATGCGGGGTTTATAACAGGGAAGGTTAATGTCGATAACTTTAATGTAAAAGAGTTTAAAGACGATATAGCCTCGATGCTTTGTGAACAGCCCCCCATGCGTACACACCAGATTTCTTCATCCGGATACTTATCTGCCGATAAAGTGCCCGATCTCTATAAGACAAATTTGAAAGACGCGCAGAGAGATCTGAAAACAACACCGGTTGACATCGATGGTGTTAGTCTAAAATCAAAAACTCGGGAAAAAATTGCGGAAGTAATTGAGAAAAAAACTGAGGAAGAAAATGCGAAACAAAATGCGAAGACCATTGAGGAGAAGAATATCGAAAAAAACAAGAAAGAAACAAATCCTGAGGATAATTTTGTCTTAAAATTCTCACAGGAAGAAATCAATGAGATGCTCCTGGATTACAGCGATGAAGAACAAAACAAATTAAGACCTTTTTTCACTAGTGATCACATGTATTGTTTATTTGATGCTTTTAGTCAGGGTTTGCATAATGTTGCTCGTGATGGCAGTCCACGGTATGCAGGTTTACTACATCAAATAGCATCCAACTCTGAGATATTACAAGATTTTGATCAACAATTGTTCTGGCGCACGTTTACAGGAGGGGTCTTCCATCGACGTATCTCTGTGAACAGCGAGCCAGAAAAGACAGATGTATGGCGATTCAGTGCACAATTTGATTTTCCACATATAAATGAAAACGGAGATTTGTCCAGAACGGTACTCATGTTCGAGGGGGTTGCTGAAAGCAACTTTAAAGATATCGCCAATCATTCCAGCGAATGTTTTTCTTACAGCTGTTATGCCGCCCCGCTGGATGCGAATGCTAAAAAATAGTGACGCTGGAGCTTGAAGTTTCAGAGCGCCTTGCGTGACGCCTGCGCCATCATCCGCGGATAAAACTGCCAGAAGCGGGTTTCCAGGGCGTCGTAATGGGTGTCTAAATCGTACCAGGAGTCACGCAGGGCATCCAGACGTGGGCGACGGCTTGCCATGCCGTTTAACACGTTCTGGATGAAATCCATATCGCGATAGCGCACCAGCCATTGCTCAGACCATAAGTAATTGTTCAGATTGATAAAGCGTGGCGGTGAGTCTGGAAGAATAGTCATCACTTGCTCCCGGGCATAACAGGTAAATTCCTGTAGCGGAAAGTCCGGTGATAGCTGCGACCAGTGGCGTGAAAGAAAGTGATCCCACATGACATCCAGCGTAATAGGCGCAACGCGGCGAGTTTCACTACGAAACCATTCCCGTGCTTCGCGGACTTCCGGCAGATTGTCAGTCAATACGTCGATACGTCGATGCATATGAATGCCAGCCACGACGTCGGGCGGAAAACTTTCTTCAGGATTTCCGCGTACGAAATCAGCCAGTAAATTACCGGAAAGCGAACTTTCCGCGAGATGGGCTAGATGCAGGTGAGCTAAAAAATTCATCGATTATATTCTATCCAAAGGGGGGTAAAGGTTGCAGGGAGAGCGCCCCGGCACTAGACTACCCGCCTCTTATTTTAGTCTGAGTCAGTGTCATGCGCGTTACCGATTTCTCCTTTGAATTGCCCGAATCCCTGATTGCCCACTATCCAATGCCTGAACGCAGTAGCTGTCGTTTACTGTCGCTGGACGGGCCGACGGGCGCGCTGACGCACGGTACTTTCACCGATTTACTCGATAAGCTCAACCCCGGCGATCTTCTGGTTTTTAATAATACCCGCGTGATCCCGGCGCGCCTGTTTGGGCGTAAAGCCAGCGGCGGCAAGATTGAAGTGCTGGTTGAGCGTATGCTCGACGACAAACGCATTCTTGCGCATATTCGCGCTTCGAAAGCGCCAAAACCGGGCGCAGAGCTGCTGTTGGGCGATGACGAAAGTATCAACGCAACAATGACCGCTCGCCACGGCGCACTGTTTGAAGTCGAATTTAATGATGATCGTTCTGTACTGGATATCCTCAACAGCATCGGCCACATGCCACTGCCGCCGTACATCGACCGTCCGGACGAAGATGCAGACCGCGAACTTTATCAAACAGTTTATAGTGAAAAACCGGGCGCGGTAGCGGCCCCGACTGCCGGGCTGCATTTTGACGAACCTTTGCTGGAAAAATTGCGCGCCAAAGGCGTGGAGATGGCGTTCGTAACTCTGCACGTTGGTGCGGGTACTTTCCAGCCGGTGCGCGTCGACACCATTGAAGATCACATCATGCACTCAGAATACGCTGAAGTGCCGCAGGATGTGGTAGACGCGGTACTGGCAGCAAAAGCGCGTGGCAATCGGGTGATTGCGGTTGGCACCACCTCGGTACGTTCGCTGGAAAGCGCGGCCCAGGCGGCGAAAAACGATCTCATTGAACCTTTCTTTGACGATACCCAAATCTTTATCTATCCGGGCTTCCAGTACAAAGTGGTCGATGCGCTGGTGACGAACTTCCACCTTCCTGAATCGACGCTGATTATGCTGGTTTCGGCATTTGCCGGCTATCAACACACTATGAACGCCTATAAAGCGGCGGTAGAAGAGAAATATCGCTTTTTTAGTTACGGTGATGCGATGTTTATCACGTACAATCCGCAGGCAATTAATGAGCGCGTCGGGGAGTAATTCCGCGGCGCTGGTTTAAACGTTGGACTGTTTTTCTGACGTAGTGGAGAAAAAATGAAATTTGAACTGGATACCACCGACGGTCGCGCTCGCCGTGGCCGCCTGGTCTTTGATCGTGGCGTAGTGGAAACGCCTTGTTTTATGCCTGTTGGCACCTACGGCACTGTAAAAGGGATGACGCCGGAAGAAGTTGAAGCCACTGGCGCACAAATTATTCTCGGTAACACTTTCCACCTGTGGCTGCGCCCGGGTCAGGAAATCATGAAACTGCATGGCGATCTGCACGATTTTATGCAGTGGAAAGGCCCTATCCTTACTGACTCCGGCGGCTTCCAGGTCTTCAGCCTTGGCGATATTCGTAAAATCACCGAACAGGGCGTTCACTTCCGTAACCCGATCAACGGCGACCCGATTTTCCTCGACCCGGAAAAGTCGATGGAGATTCAGTACGATCTTGGTTCAGATATCGTCATGATCTTTGATGAGTGTACGCCGTATCCTGCTGACTGGGATTACGCAAAACGCTCCATGGAGATGTCTCTGCGTTGGGCGAAGCGTAGCCGTGAGCGTTTTGACAGTCTCGGAAACAAAAATGCGCTGTTTGGTATCATTCAGGGCAGCGTTTACGAAGATTTACGTGATATTTCTGTTAAAGGTCTGGTAGATATCGGTTTTGATGGCTACGCTGTCGGCGGTCTGGCTGTGGGTGAGCCGAAAGCAGATATGCACCGCATTCTGGAGCATGTGTGTCCGCAAATTCCGGCAGACAAACCGCGTTACCTGATGGGCGTTGGTAAACCGGAAGATCTGGTTGAAGGCGTACGTCGCGGTATCGATATGTTTGACTGCGTAATGCCAACCCGCAACGCCCGAAATGGTCATCTGTTCGTGACCGATGGCGTGGTGAAAATCCGCAATGCGAAGTATAAGAGCGATACTGGCCCACTCGATCCTGAGTGTGATTGCTACACCTGTCGCAATTATTCACGCGCTTACTTGCATCATCTCGACCGTTGCAACGAAATATTAGGCGCGCGACTCAATACCATTCATAACCTTCGTTACTACCAGCGTTTGATGGCGGGTTTACGCAAGGCTATTGAAGAGGGTAAATTAGAGAGCTTCGTAACTGATTTTTACCAGCGTCAGGGGCGAGAAGTACCACCTTTGAACGTTGATTAATATTAATAATGAGGGAAATTTAATGAGCTTTTTTATTTCTGATGCGGTAGCGGCAACGGGTGCACCGGCGCAAGGTAGCCCGATGTCTTTGATTTTGATGCTGGTGGTATTCGGTCTGATTTTCTATTTCATGATCCTGCGTCCACAGCAGAAGCGCACCAAAGAACACAAAAAGCTGATGGACTCCATTGCCAAAGGTGATGAAGTTCTGACGAACGGTGGCCTGGTTGGTCGCGTAACCAAAGTAGCGGAAAACGGCTACATTGCTATCGCGCTGAATGACACCACTGAAGTAGTTATTAAACGTGACTTCGTAGCTGCCGTCCTGCCGAAAGGCACCATGAAGGCGCTGTAATTAAAATTTTTCCCTAAGGGAATTGCCGTGTTAAACCGTTATCCTTTGTGGAAGTACGTCATGCTGATCGTGGTGATTGTCATCGGTCTGCTGTATGCGCTTCCCAACCTGTTTGGTGAGGATCCGGCTGTTCAGATCACTGGTGCGCGCGGAGTCGCCGCCAGTGAGCAAACGCTGATCCAGGTCCAGAAAACGTTACAAGAAGAAAAAATAACTGCTAAGTCTGTGGCACTGGAAGAGGGCGCTATTCTTGCGCGCTTCGACTCCACTGACACCCAGCTGCGCGCTCGTGAAGCATTAATGGGCGTTATGGGTGACAAATACGTCGTGGCGCTTAACCTTGCCCCGGCAACGCCGCGCTGGCTGGCAGCTATTCACGCTGAGCCGATGAAGCTCGGCCTTGACCTGCGTGGCGGCGTTCACTTCCTGATGGAAGTGGATATGGACACCGCGCTTGGAAAACTCCAGGAACAAAACATCGATAGCCTGCGCAGCGACCTGCGCGAAAAGGGCATCCCGTATACCACCGTTCGTAAAGAAAACAACTACGGCCTGAGCATCACTTTCCGCGATGCTAAAGCTCGTGATGAAGCCATTGCGTATCTGAGCAAGCGTCATCCGGACCTGGTGATTAGTAGCCAGGGCAGCAACCAGCTGCGTGCGGTAATGAGCGATGCTCGCCTGAGTGAAGCGCGTGAATATGCGGTGCAGCAGAACATTAATATCCTGCGTAACCGTGTAAACCAACTTGGCGTGGCGGAGCCGGTGGTTCAGCGTCAGGGTGCTGACCGTATCGTTGTTGAACTGCCAGGTATTCAGGACACCGCGCGTGCGAAAGAGATTCTGGGTGCGACGGCAACGCTGGAATTCCGTCTGGTAAACACCAACGTTGATCAGGCCGCAGCGGCATCCGGCCGCGTACCGGGCGATTCTGAAGTGAAACAGACCCGCGAAGGTCAGCCGGTTGTGCTGTATAAACGCGTAATTCTGACCGGTGACCATATCACCGACTCCACTTCCAGCCAGGACGAGTACAACCAGCCGCAGGTTAACATCTCGCTCGATAGCGCTGGTGGCAACATTATGTCTAACTTCACCAAGGACAACATCGGCAAACCGATGGCGACCCTGTTTGTGGAGTACAAAGACAGCGGCAAGAAAGATGCTAACGGTCGTGCGGTTCTGGTGAAACAGGAAGAGGTGATTAACATCGCTAACATCCAGTCTCGTCTGGGTAACAGCTTCCGTATCACCGGTATTAACAACCCGAACGAAGCCCGTCAGCTTTCACTTTTGCTGCGTGCTGGTGCGTTGATCGCACCGATTCAGATTGTTGAAGAACGTACCATTGGCCCGACCCTGGGTATGCAGAATATTGAACAGGGGCTGGAGGCATGTCTCGCCGGTCTGCTGGTTTCTATTCTGTTCATGATCCTCTTCTATAAGAAGTTTGGTCTGATTGCGACCAGTGCTCTGATTGCGAACTTGATCTTGATTGTCGGCATTATGTCGCTGTTGCCAGGTGCAACGCTGAGTATGCCGGGTATCGCGGGTATTGTCTTAACCCTTGCGGTGGCGGTCGATGCGAACGTACTGATCAACGAACGTATTAAAGAAGAGTTGAGCAACGGGCGTACTGTTCAGCAGGCAATCGATGAAGGTTATCGTGGCGCATTCAGTTCCATTTTCGATGCGAACATCACCACGCTGATTAAAGTCATCATCCTGTACGCAGTGGGTACCGGGGCAATTAAAGGGTTCGCGATTACTACCGGTATCGGTGTGGCGACGTCGATGTTTACCGCGATTGTCGGTACGCGTGCCATCGTAAACCTGCTATATGGCGGCAAGCGCGTCAAGAAGCTGTCAATCTGAGGAGTGCGATGTGGCACAGGAATATACTGTTGAACAACTAAACCACGGCCGTAAAGTCTATGACTTTATGCGCTGGGACTACTGGGCTTTCGGCATCTCTGGTCTGCTGTTAATCGCCGCTATCGTTATTATGGGCGTGCGTGGCTTTAACTGGGGATTGGATTTCACCGGTGGTACGGTTATTGAAATTACGCTCGAAAAACCGGCTGAAATTGACGTAATGCGTGATGCATTGCAAAAAGCCGGTTTTGAAGAGCCAATGCTGCAAAACTTTGGTAGCAGCCACGACATCATGGTCCGCATGCCGCCTGCTGAAGGCGAAACCGGCGGTCAGGTGCTGGGCAGCCAGGTTCTGAAGGTGATTAACGAATCCACCAATCAGAATGCGGCAGTGAAGCGTATTGAATTCGTCGGTCCGAGCGTGGGGGCAGACCTTGCGCAAACCGGTGCGATGGCGTTGATGGCGGCGCTGCTGTCTATCCTCGTGTACGTAGGTTTCCGCTTTGAGTGGCGACTGGCGGCAGGGGTTGTTATTGCGCTGGCGCACGACGTTATCATTACGCTGGGTATTTTGTCGTTATTCCATATCGAGATTGACCTGACCATTGTGGCATCGTTGATGTCGGTTATCGGTTACTCGCTTAACGACAGTATCGTGGTATCGGACCGTATTCGTGAAAACTTCCGCAAGATCCGTCGCGGTACGCCTTACGAAATCTTTAACGTGTCCTTGACCCAGACGCTGCACCGTACCTTGATCACATCCGGTACTACCTTGATGGTTATCCTGATGCTGTACCTCTTCGGTGGTCCGGTATTGGAAGGCTTCTCGCTGACCATGCTTATCGGTGTTTCCATCGGTACTGCATCTTCCATCTACGTAGCATCGGCGCTGGCTCTGAAACTGGGTATGAAGCGCGAACACATGTTACAGCAGAAAGTGGAGAAAGAAGGGGCGGATCAGCCGTCAATTCTGCCTTAATCAAGTTTCAGCTGATGTTGAAAATCCCGGTCAGAAGATCGGGATTTTTTTTGATGTAAGGTGATTGCGAAAACCCTCGCATCTTGGGAAACTGCGCCTAACCCTACATTTCATCCAGGTAACTTCTCATGGCTATCATCCCAAAAAATTATGCGCGGTTAGAAAGCGGCTATCGCGAAAAAGCGTTAAAACTCTATCCGTGGGTCTGCGGTCGCTGTTCCCGCGAGTTTGTCTATTCCAACCTGCGTGAACTTACTGTTCACCACATTGATCACGACCATACCAATAACCCGGAAGATGGCAGTAACTGGGAATTGCTTTGTCTCTATTGCCACGATCATGAGCATTCGAAATATACCGAAGCAGATCAGTATGGTACGACCGTTATCGCAGGGGAAGATGCGCAGAAAGATGTCGGTGAAGCGAAGTACAACCCATTCGCTGATTTAAAAGCGATGATGAATAAGAAGAAGTGATAAAAAAATGACGGATACAAAATCCGTTGTTTGAGCTTTAGGACAAACGCAAAATTGCCTGATGCGCGACGCTTATCAGGCCTTGTATTATCCCTCCTGTGCAGAGAAAATCGGCCAGTTTTCTCTGCCTGCAGTCCGCATGCCGTATCGGGCCTTAGGTTTTCAACCTGTTGCGTAGATTTATGCAGCGGACTGCCTTTCTCCCAAAGTGATAAACCGGACAGTATCATGGACCGGTTTTCCCGGTAATCCGTATTTGCAAGGTTGGTTTCACGATGGAACATGAACTTCATTATATCGGTATCGACACCGCTAAAGAGAAACTGGATGTCGATGTGTTGCGTCCTGATGGTCGTCATCGCACCAAAAAATTCGCTAACACCACTAAAGGGCACGATGAGCTGGTGAGCTGGCTGAAAGGTCACAAGATTGGCCATGCGCATATCTGCATCGAAGCGACCGGCACCTATATGGAACCTGTCGCAGAGTGCCTTTACGATGCAGGTTACATAGTGTCAGTTATTAATCCTGCACTGGGTAAAGCTTTCGCTCAGAGTGAAGGACTGCGTAACAAGACTGATACCGTGGATGCGCGCATGCTGGCAGAGTTCTGTCGTCAGAAGCGCCCTGCAGCCTGGGAAGCGCCTCACCCGCTTGAACGCGCGTTGCGTGCCCTGGTAGTACGCCACCAGGCGCTGACAGATATGCACACGCAGGAACTGAACCGCACTGAAACGGCGCGGGAAGTCCAGAGGCCGAGCATTGATGCTCATCTTCTGTGGCTTGAAGCAGAGCTGAAGCGTCTTGAGAAGCAGATAAAAGACCTGACAGACGATGATCCGGATATGAAACACCGCAGAAAACTGCTGGAAAGTATCCCGGGTATCGGAGAGAAAACATCTGCGGTATTGCTGGCTTATATCGGTCTGAAGGACCGCTTCGCCCATGCCAGACAGTTCGCCGCTTTTGCGGGTCTGACACCACGGCGTTATGAATCAGGCAGTAGTGTGAGAGGGGCAAGCCGGTTGAGTAAAGCCGGACATGTGTCGCTTCGCAGGGCGTTGTATATGCCTGCAATGGTAGCCACCAGTAAGACTGAGTGGGGACGGATGTTCCGTGACCGTCTGGTGGCTAATGGCAAAAAAGGAAAGGTGATTCTCGGCGCGATGATGCGCAAGCTGGCACAGGTGGCGTATGGCGTGCTGAAGTCAGGGGTCCCGTTCGATGCGTCACGGCATAATCCGGTAGCGGCGTAAAAATCGCGGAAGGGATGAAAAAAACAGCGCCTGACGGCGC
Organism: Escherichia coli; assembly: GCF_036503815.1. Taxonomy (GTDB): domain Bacteria; phylum Pseudomonadota; class Gammaproteobacteria; order Enterobacterales; family Enterobacteriaceae; genus Escherichia; species Escherichia coli_F. The sequence continues at coordinate 3,700,059 of NZ_AP027764.1, read as the reverse complement.
TGTGTCTGGCATGCCTGCAATCTGGGAAACCGGGGTAGAAAAAAACTTGCAGGCCATAACAGTATCTACGTAATCTCAGCAATGTATTGAATTTACGTGTTTTTGTAGGCCGGATAAGGCGTTTACGCCGCATCCGGCATGAACAAAGCGCACGTTGTTAACAATCTGAAATGCCGGATACAAGATCCGGCATTTCATTCATCAGAAGTTGTAACCTACTACCAGGTAACCACCCCAGCCGGTAGAGCGAACGTTGAAGTTGCCGTTGCCGAAGTTCAGTTCTGCATCGTCGTTCCACTGACCACCGTCGTGCCAGTAACGAGCTACGACAGAGTAGTGCCAGTGATCGTAGTTCAGAGCCAGAATATGGCTGGAAGCGATGGAGTTATTGGTACGGGTCTTAATACCGTTGATAGCGTTACCGCTGTCATCCCCTAAATCGGAACCCCAGTCGAAGTTGGTGAAGCCGATGTAGCTCAGCTGACCACCCCACAGATCGGTAATCGGCACAAAGTATTTAATTTTGAAACGGTAACCGTCCCACTCGTTTTCGTTCGCTGCGCCATAGTTCTGCCACTGGTATTTTGCATACACGTTCATGGACAGGCTCATCGGCAGGCCAGTATCAATATCGGTACCCAGACCCATGTACCAGGTGCTCTGGCGACCATCTTTATTACGACCCATGTCGTAAATGTAGTTGTTCGCGAAGTACCACTCTTTGAACGGACCAAAGCTAAGGTCAGTATTGGTCAGCTTGTCGATGGAGAAACGTGGTTCGATTTCCATAAACAGCGGGGAACCGTGGTTCCAGATACCTTTTGCATCGGAGTTACCGCCGAAGAATACCGGCGCATCCGCATACCCATAGAAGTCGAACCAGTCTTTTTTAGCGAATGCTTCGTACTCAAGGTAGGTATCGTTGCGGATCTGCGGTCCGAAACGGGTGTGATAGCTTCCGACAACGTTAACGCTCTGGTGCCACCAGTCGGAAAGATACTGCGGTTTGTCGTTTTCAGCTGCGTTGACAGTAAAAGACGAAGAGAGCGCCAGTACCGCACCGGCTGCCAGTAATGTTTTTTTCATATGTATGCCACTGTTTGAAAATCCCTTGCGGGAGTGAAAAAGGCGCAAATTGCGTTTCTAAATATTTCGTATACAGAGGAGCCTATTATAAAAATCATTGCTCACAAAAATATGTTTCGTTTCACAGTTCTATCATTTACGTAATCGATTGCGTTCACGTTTACACACATTCGGGCGGGGATTGTACTGACTTTCACCCTTGTTGCAAACTTTTACTATCAATCTGGGTGATGTAAGCAGAGTAACAAAATGACGGGAAAAGATGTTGCGGGACGCACAAAATCGCCCCGCAATACGTTTACTGCATAACAGGTTGAATGTCGTGGATACGTACAAAGCCTAACTGATCCACAGAAATGCCCTTTAACTGTAACGGAATATCAACTTCGCTGGGGGCGAGGACGCTGGCAGGGGCGTTAATCAATTGATTCTGCACATTGATTTCCTGAAAGTTGTCTATTGTTCCCTGAATTTGCCCATATTCAATAGTTCCGCTGAATGCGGGCAAGGGATCATTCGACTCGCCCTGAATACGTAGCGTCAGGGTGGTGCCATCTGTATCAGGCGTAATATTCACCAGCGACATACGTAAAGTACCGATCTGGCTTTCCAGTCTTGCTGGTGTTTTCGCTCCAGGCAGAAGGTAAACCCCACTGCTGGATTTTGCATTCAGCCTGTTTTGCTGAGTGATTTTGACCGTTTCTTTATTGAGTTGCGTCATCTCCTGGTTCAGTGTGCTGACGCTGTGTTTCATCTGCCGCACTTCGCTTTGCTGCACACAGGCGCTAAGGCTGAACAGGCTTCCCAGCAGGAGCAGTCGAAAAACGTTAGTATTCATAGGTCGTCCCTTTCTCGTCGCAATTTGCCTAATGGTAGAGGGTAAAAGCAGTGAAAGCATCGATCCTTTATCTCAAAAGCGTTGCGCCTTTGTTGTATCGTCAGTTCAGGGTAAAATAGATTTCTGTTAACCACCTGGTCAGGACGCCGTATGCATTGCCCATTCTGTTTCGCCGTGGACACTAAGGTAATTGACTCTCGTCTCGTAGGCGAGGGCTCATCCGTACGCCGCCGTCGGCAGTGTCTGGTGTGTAATGAACGTTTCACCACCTTTGAAGTGGCGGAGCTGGTTATGCCACGTGTTGTAAAAAGCAATGACGTGCGTGAACCGTTTAATGAAGAGAAATTACGTAGCGGAATGCTGCGGGCGCTGGAAAAACGTCCGGTGAGTTCCGATGACGTCGAAATGGCAATCAATCATATTAAATCGCAGCTGCGCGCCACCGGTGAGCGTGAAGTGCCGAGCAAGATGATTGGCAATCTGGTGATGGAGCAATTGAAAAAGCTCGATAAAGTCGCCTATATCCGTTTTGCCTCTGTCTATCGCAGTTTCGAAGATATCAAAGAATTTGGCGAAGAGATCGCGCGCCTGGAGGACTAAGCCGTGCAGGACGAGTATTACATGGCGCGGGCGCTAAAGCTGGCGCAACGAGGACGTTTTACCACTCATCCCAACCCGAATGTCGGGTGCGTCATTGTAAAAGATGGCGAAATCGTCGGTGAAGGTTACCATCAGCGAGCGGGTGAACCGCATGCCGAGGTACACGCGTTGCGCATGGCTGGCGAAAAAGCCAAAGGTGCCACGGCGTATGTCACACTCGAACCTTGTAGTCATCATGGTCGTACGCCGCCATGTTGCGATGCGTTGATTGCTGCGGGTGTCACGCGCGTGGTTGCCGCGATGCAGGATCCTAACCCGCAGGTCGCTGGGCGTGGACTTTATCGTTTGCAACAGGCTGGCATTGAGGTCAGCCACGGCCTGATGATGAGTGAAGCCGAGCAATTGAATAAAGGCTTTCTCAAGCGCATGCGCACCGGCTTTCCTTATATCCAGTTAAAACTTGGCGCGTCGCTAGATGGCCGCACAGCGATGGCGAGCGGTGAGAGCCAGTGGATCACGTCTCCTCAGGCGCGACGCGATGTACAACGTCTGCGTGCGCAAAGTCATGCCATTTTAACCAGCAGCGCAACAGTCATGGCGGACGATCCAGCCTTAACGGTGCGTTGGTCTGAACTGGATGAACAAACTCAGGCGCTCTATCCGCAACAAAATCTCCGCCAGCCAGTACGTATTGTGATTGATAGCCAAAATCGCGTGACGCCGGAACACCGTATTGTGCAACAGTCTGGCGAAACCTGGTTCGCGCGTACGCAGGAAGATTCTCGCGAGTGGCCGGAAACGGTGCGAACCTTGCTGATTCCAGAGCATAAAGGTCATCTGGATCTGGTTGTATTGATGATGCAACTGGGTAAACAGCAGATTAATAGCATCTGGGTGGAAGCTGGGCCAACGCTCGCTGGCGCATTGCTACAGGCGGGTTTAGTCGATGAGCTGATTGTCTATATCGCACCTAAACTATTAGGCAGCGACGCCCGTGGATTATGCACGCTGCCAGGGCTTGAGAAATTAGCTGACGCCCCCCAATTTAAATTCAAAGAGATACGTCATGTAGGCCCGGATGTTTGCCTGCATTTAGTGGGTGCATGATCTCCCGGCTCGAAAGGGAAGCAGCGCACGAAATATTATGCTAAAATCCGCCCCCCTGCGGGGCCATACTCGAACCCGAAGGAAGAAAATGAACATTATTGAAGCTAACGTTGCTACCCCGGACGCTCGCGTCGCCATCACCATTGCGCGTTTCAACAACTTTATCAATGACAGCCTGCTGGAAGGTGCAATTGACGCACTGAAACGTATCGGTCAGGTAAAAGATGAAAACATTACCGTTGTTTGGGTGCCTGGTGCCTATGAGCTGCCGCTGGCGGCGGGTGCACTGGCTAAAACCGGTAAATACGATGCGGTGATTGCGCTGGGTACAGTTATTCGTGGTGGCACCGCCCACTTTGAATATGTCGCTGGTGGTGCAAGCAACGGCCTGGCGCATGTTGCCCAGGACAGCGAAATTCCGGTTGCTTTTGGGGTTCTGACCACTGAAAGCATTGAACAAGCGATCGAACGTGCTGGCACCAAAGCTGGCAACAAAGGTGCAGAAGCTGCACTGACCGCGCTTGAAATGATTAATGTATTGAAAGCCATCAAGGCCTGAAATTAGTAAGGGGAAATCCGTGAAACCTGCTGCTCGTCGCCGCGCTCGTGAGTGTGCCGTCCAGGCGCTCTACTCCTGGCAGTTGTCCCAGAACGACATCGCTGATGTTGAATACCAGTTCCTGGCTGAACAGGATGTAAAAGACGTTGACGTCCTGTACTTCCGTGAGCTGCTGGCCGGGGTGGCGACTAACACCGCATACCTCGACGGACTGATGAAGCCGTACCTGTCCCGTCTGCTGGAAGAACTGGGCCAGGTAGAAAAAGCAGTACTGCGCATTGCGCTGTACGAGCTGTCTAAACGTAGCGATGTGCCATACAAAGTGGCCATTAACGAAGCGATCGAACTGGCGAAATCGTTCGGCGCAGAAGACAGCCATAAGTTCGTCAACGGCGTACTCGATAAAGCAGCACCTGTGATTCGCCCTAACAAAAAGTGATATCCAGGCCGGTAGATTCACGGAAGACCGTTCCGCGATCGCCGGCCTTTTCTTTTTTACCTGCTGAGGCATAACGTATGGCATGTGGCGAGTTCTCCCTGATTGCCCGTTATTTTGACCGTGTAAGAAGTTCTCGTCTTGATGTCGAACTGGGCATTGGCGACGATTGCGCACTTCTCAATATCCCCGAGAAACAGACCCTGGCGATCAGCACTGATACGCTGGTGGCGGGCAACCATTTCCTCCCTGATATCGATCCTGCGGATCTGGCGTATAAAGCACTGGCGGTGAACCTAAGCGATCTGGCAGCGATGGGGGCCGATCCGGCCTGGCTGACGCTGGCATTAACCTTACCGGACGTCGATGAAGCGTGGCTTGAGTCCTTCAGCGACAGTTTGTTTGATCTTCTCAATTATTACGATATGCAACTTATTGGCGGCGATACCACACGTGGACCGCTAGCGATGACGTTGGGTATCCACGGTTTTGTCCCGATGGGGCGAGCCTTAACGCGTTCTGGTGCGAAACCGGGGGACTGGATTTATGTGACCGGGACACCGGGCGATAGCGCCGCCGGGCTGGCGATTTTGCAAAATCGTTTGCAGGTTGCCGATGCTAAAGATGCGGACTACTTAATCAAACGTCATCTCCGTCCGTCGCCGCGTATTTTACAGGGGCAGGCGCTGCGCGATCTGGCAAATTCAGCCATCGATCTCTCTGACGGTCTGATTTCCGATCTCGGGCATATCGTGAAAGCCAGCGACTGCGGCGCACGAATTGACCTGGCATTGCTACCGTTTTCTGATGCGCTTTCTCGCCATGTTGAACCAGAACAGGCGCTACGTTGGGCGCTCTCTGGCGGTGAAGATTACGAGTTATGTTTCACTGTGCCAGAGCTTAACCGTGGCGCGCTGGATGTGGCTCTCGGACATCTGGGCGTACCGTTTACCTGTATCGGGCAAATGACTGCCGATATCGAAGGGCTTTGTTTTATTCGTGACGGCGAACCTGTCACATTTGACTGGAAAGGATATGACCATTTTGCCACGCCATAAAGATGTCGCGAAAAGTCGCCTGAAGATGAGTAATCCGTGGCATCTGCTTGCTGTCGGATTCGGAAGTGGATTAAGCCCAATCGTTCCTGGCACGATGGGATCGCTGGCGGCGATTCCGTTCTGGTATCTGATGACCTTTTTGCCCTGGCAGCTCTATTCGCTGGTGGTGATGCTGGGGATCTGTATCGGCGTCTATCTTTGTCATCAAACGGCGAAAGACATGGGCGTGCACGATCACGGCAGCATTGTCTGGGACGAATTTATTGGTATGTGGATCACGCTCATGGCGCTGCCGACCAATGACTGGCAGTGGGTCGCCGCCGGGTTTGTGATTTTCCGTATCCTGGATATGTGGAAACCGTGGCCGATCCGCTGGTTTGACCGCAATGTACATGGCGGCATGGGGATCATGATAGATGATATTGTCGCCGGGGTGATCTCCGCTGGCATCCTGTACTTTATCGGTCATCATTGGCCGCTGGGTATTCTTTGATGCCATTGACCGGGTGGTGTAGTCGATTCCAGACCACCCGGTTTGATTTATAAATGAACAGAGCCCCAATTTGGGGGCACTCTGTTAAAGTAAAACCCGACATCACCGAATATACTATGCGGCGATATTTCAAGGTGTATCTTTGTCACTCATAATTCAATGACACTGAAATATCGTCAGTCGACGAACTCATAATAATTGCTCATATTCTCTGACTGTTGACGAAAAATATCATCAAAATTATTCTCAATGGTTTCGGTCATAGTGTTGAATAAATTTTTAGAAAGTTCATCTATTTTGTCTTGAATCTTTGATTTTATTTCATCTTGAATTTCACGGGTAACCAAAAGTTGGTCCAATTGATCATCCATTTTGTATTTTGCAATTAATTGTGCAGTTAAAGGTATTTTCTTTAAATAATCATTTTTTGTTAGTTTATACTGGTCTTTGAAATCTTGTTTGGCTTGTGCTTGTATATATTTAAAAAATTCATTATACTTTTTCCTGCTTATTTTTCCTTGAAGATTCATTGCGCGATTGAATATTTCCTTTAAATGCTTATTGTAGAAAATAAAATTATCGACATCTTGTTTTATTTTAATAACTGTTGATTTTTCTTCAAAGTTTAATGATTCAGGGTTTTTATCTGATTCAATATAGTCAAGAATAATTTTTGCTAATGGGCTAATGTCTTTTTCTTCTGTTGATTCTGCTTCTTTTTTTAATATTGGGTTAAAAAGGTCGGTACGGTAAAGTTTCGTGCCTTTCATCCTGACGATGTCAGGAAGAATAGTGTTTGAAAGATTAGCCTCGCTAAAGTCCACCTTTTGGCAATCACTTTCTGATAAATCTGCCCAATTGAAAGTGGTTTTAACACAGGAGCAGTTAGTTAGAATCATCCCTTTCGTTTCATTCCCATGTGTTTTTTGATAAGTTATCCTTTGTATTATTTGATCTCCTTCTGGATATTGCATCTCAGGTTCTTTACCATATATCACCGCATTATCAAGAATTGCGCCAGTGCAATTCATATTTGTTAGATCGCATTTCATAAATCTACAACTGTTAAAATTAGCTTTTGTACAATTCGCCTTTGTAAAATTGACGTCATCAAAATAAGTATGTTCGAAGTTGACATTGGAGAAGATACAGTTTTCCATATTCATATTGGAAATATTACTGTGTCCTAAATATAGGCCGCTGAAATCGACAACTCCATTATTATCCTTATCTAATTTGATAGAATACATATTTACTACCTCGTTCATAACAGAGATAGTTCCAGTGACTACCAAACTATTTTGGTTATCAGAAAATATAATCTCATGCTTGAACGTAGTGTTGTATGGCTCTGGAAATGTAGAGGCTATTTTCTTCCAGAAACAACAAAGCGTGGTCTGCCTCTGTTTGGGCGAGAGGAGATTAAAATCCAGATTTAAATATGAGTCTAAATCTGAGTTTGCATCTATATTAAAGTTGGGATCCGGTTCTATACGTTCATTTCCAATACTTAATGTATTCATGTATTTATTAATTGATTTAAATGCCTTTTGTTTATCAGTGTATAGAAAAAAATCACAAATTATGTCCCATAGTTTTTCAATAAAATTTTTATTGTAATCTCTTTTCGTTGATTTTATTAAATCTTCAACCGGTACATCAGAAAACCGGATAGGTTGGCTGGAAATGGTTTTCATCATGATTGTAATCCTCTTACATTGACTAAATAAGACAGTTTTAGGGGATATTACCTGGAGAAACTATCAAAAATCGCTCAAAGGGATGAAGATGATGAATAGCTGCAAACTCATTCACCAAGAATTTCTCTTGCAGAGGTGGATTATGGTTACAGAAGATGATGGGAGGTACGTTGTCCCCATCATCGCAGACGATGGGGGATTCAGCAGATAAAATGGGTGAAAAGCGAAATTTACTTAAATCCTACCACCGGATGTGGCTTATACGGCGTTTCCAGCTCGGCAATCTGTTCCGGCTTTAAAGTGATATCTACCGCGTTCAGCAGCTCATCAAGCTGTTCCTCCCGCGAAGTACCAATAATCGGCGCGGCAATGCCCGGTTTACTCAACAACCATGCCAGCGCGACTTGTGCTCGCGTTGCCCCCAGTTCTTCACTGACGCCAGTTAACCGTTCTGCTATCTGCGCGTCATTTTCGTCGCTTTCATTGTAGAGATTTTTTCCTACTTCATCGGAAACCAGTCGTGCGGTGGTTTCTCCCCAGGGACGCGTCAGACGTCCCCGCGCCAGCGGACTCCACGGAATCACCGCCACGCCTTCCTGATAACACAGCGGCAGCATTTCACGCTCTTCTTCGCGATAAATCAGATTGTAGTGATCCTGCATACTCACAAACTGCGCCCAGCCGTGCTGTTTTTGCAGTTCCAGCGCCTGAGCAAACTGCGAGGCGTGCATGGATGACGCGCCGATATAACGCGCTTTCCCGGCTTTTACCACGTCGTTCAGGGCTTCCAGCGTCTCTTCGATCGGCGTGTTGTAATCCCAGCGATGAATTTGCAGGATATCGACATAATCCATGCCGAGACGTCGCAAGCTGTCGTCAATAGAGCGCAAAATTTGCGCACGGGATAATCCTTCCGGCAAATCACCAACGCGATGGAACACTTTAGTTGCAACGACCACGTCTTCACGACGGGCAAAGTCCCGCAGTGCACGACCGACGATCTCTTCGCTGCTGCCGTCAGAATAACTATTGGCGGTATCAAAGAAATTTATGCCGCCTTCCAGCGCGCGTTTAATGATGGGACGGCTGCTCTCTTCGGGCAGTGTCCATGCGTGATTACCGCGATCCGGCTCACCAAAGGTCATACAGCCGAGGCAAAGTCGGGAAATGCGAAGGTCGGTTTTTCCTAAGGGGTTGTATTGCATGCTGCCACTCCTGCCATACTCGTCATACTTCAAGTTGCATGTGCTGCGGCTGCATTCGTTCACCCCAGTCACTTACTTATGTAAGCTCCTGGGGCTTCACTCGTTTGCCGCCTTCCTGCAACTCGAATTATTTAGAGTCTATGAATAATTTCTTAAGCATAGCAGGAGTGGAGTAGGGATTATGCCAGCCAGGCTTTGATTTTGGCTTCCATACCGGCGGCATCGAGGCCGAGTTCAGCGCGCATTTCTTCCTGCGTTCCTTGTGGAATAAAGAAGTCCGGCAGGCCAATATTCAGCACGGGTACTGGTTTACGATGGGCCATCAGCACTTCGTTCACGCCGCTGCCTGCGCCGCCCATAATGGCGTTTTCTTCAATGGTGATCAGCGCCTCGTGGCTGGCGGCCATTTCCAGAATTAACGCTTCATCAAGCGGCTTCACAAAACGCATATCGACCAGCGTAGCGTTCAGCGACTCTGCGACTTTCGCTGCTTCCGGCATCAGCGTACCAAAGTTGAGGATCGCCAGTTTCTCGCCACGACGCTTCACAATGCCTTTGCCAATCGGGAGCTTTTCCAGCGGCGTCAGTTCTACGCCTACCGCGTTGCCGCGAGGGTAACGCACCGCTGACGGGCCATCGTTATAATGATAGCCGGTATAGAGCATCTGGCGACATTCGTTTTCATCGCTCGGGGTCATAATGACCATTTCCGGAATGCAGCGTAGGTAAGAGAGATCAAACGCGCCCTGATGGGTTTGACCGTCAGCACCGACAATACCCGCACGGTCAATGGCGAACAGAACCGGGAGCTTTTGAATCGCCACGTCATGCAGCACCTGATCATAGGCGCGTTGCAGGAAAGTGGAGTAAATCGCGACAATGGGTTTGTACCCACCAATCGCCAGACCCGCAGCAAAGGTCACTGCGTGTTGCTCGGCGATTGCCACGTCGAAGTAGCGATCCGGGAATTTACGTGAAAACTCGACCATGCCAGAACCTTCGCGCATCGCCGGGGTAATCGCCATCAGCTTGTTGTCTTTTGCTGCGGTTTCGCACAACCAGTCGCCAAAAATTTTTGAATAGCTTGGCAGGCCGCCGCTGCTTTTCGGCAGGCAACCGCTGGAGGGGTCAAATTTAGGTACGGCGTGGAAGGTGATTGGATCTTTTTCTGCCGGTTCGTAACCACGACCTTTTTTGGTCATGATATGCAGGAACTGCGGGCCTTTCAGGTCGCGCATGTTCTTAAGCGTGGTAATAAGCCCCAGCACATCGTGACCGTCAACCGGGCCGATGTAGTTAAAGCCCAGCTCTTCAAACAGCGTGCCTGGTACTACCATGCCTTTAATATGTTCTTCGGTACGTTTGAGCAGCTCTTTAATGGGCGGAACGCCGGAGAATACTTTTTTCCCGCCTTCGCGCAGTGAAGAGTAAAGCTTACCGGAAAGCAGCTGCGCCAGATGGTTGTTGAGCGCGCCAACATTTTCGGAAATCGACATTTCATTATCGTTGAGAACCACCAGCATATCGGGACGGATATCGCCCGCGTGGTTCATCGCTTCAAACGCCATGCCTGCGGTAATCGCGCCATCGCCAATGACACAGACGGTGCGGCGATTTTTGCCTTCTTTCTCGGCAGCAACCGCAATACCAATTCCGGCACTGATAGAGGTTGATGAATGCCCGACGCTTAACACGTCATATTCACTTTCGCCGCGCCACGGGAACGGGTGCAGGCCGCCTTTTTGACGGATGGTGCCTATTTTGTCGCGGCGTCCGGTCAAAATTTTATGCGGATAAGCCTGATGCCCCACATCCCAAATCAATTGGTCAAACGGGGTGTTATAGACGTAGTGCAGCGCTACGGTCAGCTCGACCGTGCCCAGCCCGGAGGCGAAGTGCCCGCTGGAACGGCTCACGCTGTCGAGTAAATAGCGGCGCAGTTCGTCGCAGAGTTTCGGTAAACTCTCTTTTGGCAACAGTCGTAACTCCTGGGTGGAGTCGACCAGTGCCAGGGTCGGGTATTTGGCAATATCAAAACTCATCAGGGGCCTATTAATACTTATTGTTTATTTATTACGCTGGATGATGTAGTCCGCTAGCGCTTCCAGTGCCGAGGTATCGAGTGACTGTTCAGCCAGTTGTTTTAGCGACTGGCGGGCATCGTCGATCAGATCCTGGGCTTTCTTCCGGGCTTGCTCAAGACCCAGAAGTGCAGGGTAGGTACTTTTACCAAGTTGCTGGTCGGCACCCTGGCGTTTACCCAACGTTGCAGTATCTCCCACCACATCCAGGATGTCATCCTGAACCTGGAAGGCAAGGCCGATGCTCTCTGCGTACTTGTCGAGAATTGGCAGAGCACGACGTCCTTTATCTCCGGCGCTTAATGCACCAAGACGAACGGCGGCGCGAATTAATGCGCCGGTTTTATGGCGATGAATACGCTCGAGTGCGTCCAGAGGTACGTGTTTGCCTTCCGCATCTAAATCTAATGCCTGACCACCGCACATTCCGCCAATACCGCTGGCGCTCGCCAGTTCAGAAATCATCGAAATTCTGTCGCGATCCGACACTTCCGGCATATCGGCATCACTTAAAATCGAGAACGCCAGCGTTTGTAAAGCGTCGCCCGCGAGAATCGCGTTTGCTTCGCCAAACTTCACATGGCAGGTCGGCAAACCGCGACGCAGATCGTCATCATCCATTGCCGGTAAATCATCATGAATTAATGAATACGCGTGGATACACTCCACGGCGGCAGCGGGTGCGTCCAGCGTGTTTGTGCTAACGCCGAACATATGGCCGGTGGCATAAACCAGGAACGGTCGCAGGCGCTTACCACCTAATAATGCGCCATACTGCATGGTTTCGACCACGGGAGTGTTCTGAAAGGGCAGTGGGGCAATAAAACGGCTCAGCGCCTGGTTGGCCTGCTTAACGCAGGCTTCGAGTTGCTGCGGAAAGTCCATTACTCATTGTCCGGTGTAAAAGGAGTTAAAGAGGCGTCTTCATTGTCAGACAGCAGAATTTGTACGCGCTGTTCGGCTTGTTGTAATTTGGCCTGCCCCTGACGTGCCAGCTGCACGCCACGTTCGAACTCGTTCAGCGCCTCTTCCAGCGGCAGGTCGCCACTTTCCAGACGGGTTACAATCTGTTCCAGCTCGCTCAGCGCCTTTTCAAAGCTGGCGGGCGCCTCATTTTTCTTCGGCATAATGAATGTCTGACTCTCAATATTTTTCGCCCCGTCATGGTAACGGACTCAGGGCAAATAGCAAATAACGCGCAATGGTAAGGTGATGTGCGCAGCAAAGCGATGTTAGTGGTATACTTCCGCGCCTGGATGCAGCCGCAGGTGTAGGCTGCTGTATTTTTCCCTATACAAGTCGCTTAAGACTTGCCAACGAACCATTGCCGCCATGAAGTTTATCATTAAATTGTTCCCGGAAATCACCATCAAAAGCCAATCTGTGCGCTTGCGCTTTATAAAAATCCTTACCGGGAACATTCGTAACGTTTTAAAGCACTATGATGAGACGCTCGCTGTCGTCCGTCACTGGGATAACATCGAAGTTCGCGCAAAAGATGAAAACCAGCGTCTGGCTATTCGCGACGCCCTGACCCGTATTCCGGGTATCCACCATATTCTCGAAGTCGAAGACGTGCCGTTTACCGACATGCACGATATTTTCGAGAAAGCCTTGGTTCAGTATCGCGATCAGCTGGAAGGTAAAACCTTCTGCGTACGCGTGAAGCGCCGTGGTAAACATGAGTTTAGCTCGATTGATGTGGAACGTTACGTCGGCGGCGGTTTAAATCAGCATATTGAATCCGCACGCGTGAAGCTGACCAATCCGGATGTGACTGTCCATCTGGAAGTTGAAGACGATCGTCTCCTGCTGATCAAAGGTCGTTACGAAGGTATTGGCGGATTCCCAATCGGCACTCAGGAAGATGTGCTTTCGCTCATTTCCGGTGGTTTCGACTCCGGAGTTTCCAGCTATATGTTGATGCGTCGCGGCTGCCGCGTGCATTACTGCTTCTTTAATCTCGGCGGCGCGGCGCATGAAATTGGTGTTCGTCAGGTGGCGCATTATCTGTGGAACCGTTTTGGTAGCTCCCACCGCGTGCGTTTTGTCGCCATTAACTTTGAGCCGGTCGTCGGTGAAATTCTCGAGAAAATCGACGACGGTCAGATGGGCGTAATCCTCAAACGTATGATGGTGCGTGCCGCGTCTAAAGTGGCTGAACGTTACGGCGTACAGGCGCTCGTCACCGGCGAAGCGCTGGGACAGGTGTCCAGCCAGACGCTAACCAACCTGCGCCTGATTGATAACGTCTCCGATACGCTGATCCTGCGTCCGCTGATCTCTTACGACAAAGAGCACATCATCAACCTGGCTCGCCAGATTGGCACCGAAGATTTTGCCCGCACCATGCCGGAATACTGCGGTGTTATCTCCAAAAGCCCGACCGTGAAAGCGGTTAAGTCGAAGATTGAAGCGGAAGAAGAGAAGTTCGACTTCAGCATTCTCGATAAAGTGGTTGAGGAAGCGAATAACGTTGATATCCGCGAAATCGCTCAGCAGACCGAGCAGGAAGTGGTGGAAGTGGAAACCGTCAACGGCTTCGGCCCGAACGACGTGATCCTCGATATCCGTTCTGTTGATGAACAAGAAGATAAGCCGCTGAAAGTTGAAGGTATCGACGTGGTTTCTCTGCCGTTCTATAAACTGAGCACCAAATTTGGCGATCTCGACCAGAACAAAACCTGGCTGTTGTGGTGTGAGCGCGGGGTGATGAGCCGTCTGCAGGCGCTCTATCTGCGCGAGCAGGGCTTTAACAATGTGAAGGTGTATCGCCCGTAATTTGTGGTTTTTACGTCGCATCTGGTCAGATGCGACGTTTACTGCATCCGACACTACTCGTAATAATTATAAATCCCTGCCGCCATCACCAGTTGTGATGCCACCTCATGGGCTTTTTCACGCCCAACCAACAGGTCGATAATTTTCAGACCAAAATCAATAGCCGTACCTGGCCCCTGACTGGTCAGCAATTTTACCCGAGCATCCCAGACGACGCGCTTGTCCTGCCATTGTTCAGCGGGAATTTTGTCTTTCAACGTCGGGAAGCCGGTCATATTGCCAATCGGGAAGATATCATGAGGCACCAGCACGGTGGCTGGTGCGGCGCAAATAGCCGCGACGATACGCCCGGAACGGTGGAACTGTTTCACGGTTTCAACCAGCAGGGTGCTATCACGAAAACACTCCGCGCCTTTAATGCCACCAGGCAGCACGATCACGTCATATTCGCCATCAGCTACTTCGACCAGCGGCGCATCCGCCAGCAGCTTCACGCCGCGTGAGCAGGTAATTGCCAGGTTACCATCGCTGGCGACGCTGGCAGTGGTGACGTTGATACCGCCGCGAACCAGCAGATCGATAGTGGTGACGGCTTCAGTCTCTTCACTACCAGGGGCGAGGCAAACCAGTGCCGATGCGCTCATATTCACTCTCCTTTCTTTTTACCATTTCAAACAGGCGGGTGTTTTCCGGTACGGCAATCCCATGCGCGCGAGCGCGGCGTAAGAGAAAACCAGTGATATAGTCGATTTCGGTGTGGCGCAGCGCGCGGATATCCTGCAACATCGACGAAATGTTTTCCGCCGTTGCATCAATCACCTGCATAACATAATCACGCAAATCTTCCGCTGAAGTATGATGCCCTTCGCGTTCGATCACCGCCGCGACTTCTTCGCATATCTGCATAATGTCTTGCGGATGATGACGTAATTCACCATTCGGGCAATTCCAGATGGCGGTCAGTGGATTAATCACACAGTTGACTGCCAGCTTGCGCCACAGCTCGGCGCGAATATTGTTATGCCACGCGACGTCAGGTAACACGGTTTGCAAAATATCCGCCAGATAACTGTAATCGCCATCCTGTTGCCGTGCCGGGCCAATATGCGTGATACCGTTTGCCACATGAATAATGACATTGCCGTCGCGGCGGGCGGCATGAGTGGTGGTGCCCATCAGTAATGGCTGCTGAATGTTTTGCAACTCTTCGATGGTGCCCATGCCGTTGTGAATTAACAGTATTGGCGTGGTTACAGGCAGTGTGGACGCGAGGCTTTTGACGGCATCGGAAACCTGCCATGCTTTCAGCGTCACCAGGAGCAGATCGCTGGTGGCGAGAAAATCGGGATCGTTGGCGGTCAGAGACTCATTAAATATCGAACCGTCGGTTTCAACCAGATTCACGCTACAATAAGGTTGCGGTACGCGCAGCCAGCCCTGAACGTCGTGACCCTGTTTGCAAAGTGCTGTAAGCCATAATTGCCCTAAGGCACCGCATCCCAATACGGTAATTTTCATTGTTCCTCCTCACCCGCAACCACTCCGGGTGTTCAATAAGGCTATCCCTTAATTGTGCATGCTGTTGCGACTATGCACAATTAAGGGATACGTCCTGGTGCAGGACTGTCGGTTATTTAACTTTGCAGGTATTATGCTTCGCATCAAAAATGAAGGGAGAGGAAAAGATGCCATCTTTCGATATTGTCTCTGAAGTTGATCTTCAGGAAGCACGTAACGCGGTCGATAACGCGAGTCGCGAAGTGGAGTCCCGTTTTGACTTCCGTAACGTTGAAGCCTCATTTGAGCTGAACGACGCCAGCAAAACCATCAAAGTGTTGAGCGAGTCCGACTTCCAGGTCAATCAGTTGCTGGATATTCTGCGTGCCAAGCTGCTGAAGCGCGGCATTGAAGGCAGTTCGCTGGATGTACCGGAAAATATCGTTCATAGCGGTAAAACCTGGTTTGTGGAAGCGAAACTGAAACAGGGCATTGAAAGCGCGACCCAGAAGAAAATCGTCAAGATGATCAAAGACAGCAAACTGAAAGTGCAGGCGCAAATTCAGGGCGATGAGATCCGTGTGACGGGCAAATCTCGTGATGATTTGCAGGCTGTCATGGCGATGGTACGTGGTGGCGATCTGGGTCAGCCGTTCCAGTTCAAAAACTTCCGCGATTAATCGCGACAACCTGCGCTTTGTTCATGTCAGATGCGGCATGAACGCTTGATTTGGCCTACAAAGATTTGTCACTCAGGAACTTTGTAGGCCTGAAAAGCGTAGCGCAACAGGCAATTCGCCTCGTTTTTTATGCCTGACGAATTGCCTGTTCAACTTCAAAGCGATTCGTCACTTTGCTGTCGATTTTCACGTAAGCCGAATGTTCTTCTTCTGCAATCAACACTTCTTTGACACCCGCAGTTTCCAGCAAACGCACTTTTAACGCCTCGTTTGCGGCAATGTCCGATGGGATTTCAATGCGCAAACTGCTGACATACGGTGGTTCTTTCATGGTACTGGCGACTGCCAGCCACACTGCGGCCAGCATTGCGCCAGCGAGAAATACGCCCTGACCGTCAAACATGCCGTCAATCCAGCCACCCAGCGAACCGCCAATGGCCACGCCAAGAAACTGGCTGGTGGAGTAAACGCCCATCGCCGTGCCTTTGTAACCGGCTGGCGACTCTTTACTGATAAGCGAGGGGAGGAGGGCTTCCATCAAATTAAACGCCACAAAGAAAAGCTGCACGCCGACCACCAGTTGCCAGAACTGCGTTTGTGCGTTCCACAACACAATTTCCGCAACCACGATCAGCCCGACGCAGAAGACAAAGACTTGCTTCATTTTGCGCTTAACTTCCGCGTAGATAATGAAAGGCACAACCGAGCCAAAGGCGATTAACATCGTCGCCAGATAGACCTTCCAGTGCTCAGCCGCCGGGAACCCCGCATCAGCCAACTGTCCGGGCAGGGCAACAAACGTCGACATCAGCAGCATGTGCAGACACATAATGCCGAAGTTGAGTTTCAGCAGTCGCGGTTCTGCCAGCACTTTGCTGAAACTGCCTTTCACCATCCCGGATTCACGATTAAGTACGTGCGTGCTGCTGTTGGGCACAACCCAAATGGTCAACGCAATACCGGTTGTTGCCAGAATAGCGATCATCCAGAACAGCGCATGCAGCCCAAGTTTGTGAGTGATGATTGGGCCAAGCACCATCGCAATGGCGAAGGTAATACCAAAACTCACGCCGATAAACGCCATCGCTTTGGTACGGTTCTGTTCGCGCGTGAGATCAGAAAGTAGCGCCATAACGGCAGCGGCAATCGCTCCAGAACCTTGTAACGCCCGGCCCAGAATAATTCCCCAGATTGAGTCGGAAAGCGCAGCGATAACACTACCGGCAGCAAACACCGCCAGCCCGCCGACAATTAATGGTTTGCGACCAATACGGTCTGAGAGCAGGCCAAACGGAATCTGAAAAACGGCCTGAGTCAGGCCATAAATACCAATGGCAATACCGATTAATGCTTCACTGGCACCTTGCAGTGCCATACCGTACGTAGTTAGAACCGGCAGTACCATAAACATGCCCAGCATGCGCAATGAAAATACGGTCCCTAAACCCCAGGTCGCGCGCCGCTCACCTGGCGTCATTTTATAATCGTTCATTACCACCTCTTAAAAAATTGCCCACATAGTGTAGTGCGGAGCGCATGTTGGGTAAACAGAGTGTTAATGAGTAAATATTACATAAGAGCGTGATTTTTACGTCAGGCATGCGCTTCTCTCGTATTCTTGCCATTAATACTTTGTGTGTTAAATATAACAAATGAAAAGCTCACCTGATTTTATCCTGCCACGAATGATATTATTTTCGGATTTGTTGATGAGCGTGTGATTTTTTATTAAAGGATGGTGTTATTTTATCGCAATAAATAGAGGTGTTGGAGGTGCTGGTTATTCTGCTTCAGCTTAAATGTTTACTTATTACCTGAGGTTGTTATGGCTGTGTATTTATTCATGAAGTGGATGTTTGGTGGTTAGGTATATTGAAAAATATAGTGATGGATGCATAAAGGTTATTTATGTTAAATGAAAAGAGTTTATTGGCTATTTTATTAATTGCCTCACAAGGTTCACTGGCAAGCGAGAAAGCGCATGAATTGTATGACAGCATATACAGTGAAAAGCCTGCCCCCGATGTGATAAGGACACTGCATAAAATGGCTGAGTCGGGGGATGTCGACGCGCAAAGCCTGTTAGGCTGGGAATATTATCAGCCCCGCTACGATACCAAACCCAACGTTCAGGAAGCCATTAAATGGTTCGAGTTAGCCGCTAAACAAGGTGATGAAGAAGCTCCGTTAGCGCTGGGGGATATCTACTACGAAGGTGAACAGGTGCGGGTGGATTATGCCAAAGCGTATGCGTTATTTAATCAGGCTACGCAACGCGGTGTGAATTTAGCATGGTCCAGGTTGGGCATGATGTACGCCAATGGTCAGTATGTCGAGGTGGATTGTAGTAAAGCGAAAGAATATCTTGATAAGGGTGTTCACATTTATGCTGGTCCGGAAGACTTTATGGCCGCCTGTCGAAAAGATATGATTGACAGAAAAACGGTTGACGATACGTTACCTGTGATCACGATTACCCGTTCTGGAATGCGGGATAATTTTTTAGATAAAGGTTTTTCCTGCATGGATAGCCTCTTTGCCAAAACCAATAATTTAGGCGAAGTGGCCAATCTTCGTGTTACGTACAACATCAAGAGTCCGTCAGGTAAGGAAACTATTCAAACGGTCGGCTTTGCACCTTTCGGCTTAAACCGACTGGATATTAACTTTACAGATTACCGGCTTGATTCATTTACCAGTAATTCGTTGCTTATTCTTTATAAACCGGAATTTGAACGAAAATCTTGTGCAGCAATAAGGACCACAATCGTTGCCGCAACGGCAACCATTAAAGGCAAGGATGTGGACCTGATGAAAGCGGGGGCAATTGAACAAAAGTGGTAACGCTGCTCAGTCTCCGGCTGAGGCAAAACTTGCCATGGCCGGAGGCGATAATAATCTAAGCCGCGAGAATATGCTGAATCGCTAAAAACATCGGTACAGCACCGAAAACATTGGGCCTCGCTGAAAGCTGAACAAAGCCGAGACGAGTATAAAAGTTAATGGCGGCAGGGTCAGCATCAAGATAAACCCCTTTAATTGGTAATGCCCGGTGAATTATTTTTACATGTTCAAAAAAATCACATAGTAGGTCCTGACCAAAGCCCCGCTTTTGATATTTCCGCGCTACCCCTAACATGACTAATCTGACAACACCAATCTCTGAAGGTTGTGAACCCTGAAGGACGCCAGAAACGCGTTGTTTTTCCAGCGAATATGCCGTAAAAGTACAGATGCCAATCAGTTCACCACTTTGTCTGTCAATAAGTGCTTTAGCAGCACAGTCGCTATTACGCACACTTTTCTTTAGCGATGCGCGTACAAATTTATCGATAACAGGGTTACCGCAATCAAACTGTTTTTGCCCAGGATAAGTAATATCAGACTGATAATTACAGGAGAGGACTATGGGCAGAGTAATCTCTTCATGCTTGTCGACCATCGCTGTTTTTCCTTTTCATTAACGCCTTGAGGGCGAGCGTCGGTTGAGCAGGTTCAGCGATGAGTTGGTTCATCAGTTCCCAGCTTTGATTCGAAAGCTCACGGCGACGTTGGTTATCAAGCACACTTTCGGCGCGTTCCATAGCTGCGCTCAAAATAAAAGCGCTTAAATCTACCCCAACGGCTTGCGCAGCTTCACGAAGTTTGTTTTTGGCGTCGGGACTGGTTTTGAGTTCAACCCGCGCATTTTTCAGCGTTTTATCGATATCGGGTAGAGCGACTGTTTTTCCAGGCATTATGACCTCTTTGATTAACTGAATGAAATCGTAGGGAGTCGATCTCATGCATAATACGGCTATCAACCGTATGATTAATTTATGTGCATATACTCACTCTGTCAAGAGATACGGCTATTAGCCGTATCTCTGTTCTCAGACAATAAAAAAGGTGCCGTAGCACCTTTTTTATAGAGAGGTTGTGTTACCACACAGCAGCCAGCAGCGTATGCGAGTCCGGCACCATAAAATCAACGGACATCATTACCGAGAGGGCAGTGATGGCGATGATCGAGAAGCCGAACAGCTTGCGTGCCCAGATTCGATCATCAGCAACTTTATAACCGCGCAGGGCCATACCTAACCACCAGACGCTAACCGCCGCGGCGACCACCAGATATTTATACCCAGCGTAACCGCCAAGAGAGAGCATCAGCGTGGCAACGGCAAAGGCGATGATATACAGCGTAATGTGGTTTTTCGCTACCGAAATGCCTTTCACCACTGGCAGCACCGGAATGTTTGCCGCCTGATAATCCTTAAAGCGGAAAATTGCGATGGCATAAGAGTGAGGCATCTGCCACAGGCTGAAGATAGCCAGCAGGATCGCTGCGCCGCTATCGAACTCGCCTGTCACTGCACAGTAGCCAATCACCGGCGGCGCTGCGCCGGAGAGCGAACCAATCAACGTGCCGTAGACCGAGTGGCGTTTCATGTACAGGCTGTAAACGCCGACATAAACCACAAAGCCCATCACCCCCAGCCAGCAGGCCAGCGGATTCGCGCCAAACCACAGCAGCATAAAGCCAGCAATACCCAGCAAGGTGGCGTACACCAGCGAGACAGCAGGAGAGATCAGGCCTTTAACCAGCACCCGATTCTTCGTCCTTTCCATCTTTCTGTCGATATCCCTGTCGATGTAGTTGTTAAACACACAACCCGACGCCACAACCAGTGACACCCCAACCAGCGTGTAGATAAACAGGGGATAATCAATGCTGCCCTTTGAGGCCAGCAAGAATCCCCCAATCACCGAGATCAGGTTGCCAAAGATGATGCCTGGTTTCGTTACTTGCAGGTATTGCTTAAACATCATAACCGCCGCTCTTAGTGCATCATCATGTTGTAGTTGAGGTTCCACATAATCCAGATGGAGCCTACAACCAGGATAGCGATGATTAGCACGGTGAAGACAAACGCCGTCATGTTCCAGCCTTCATCTGATTTGGTATTCATGTGCAGGAAGCACACCAGATGCACCAGAACCTGTACCACTGCCATTGCCAGGATTGTTCCCAGAATTACGGCCGGAGAGGCAGCCCCTGTCATCACCATCCAGAACGGAATCACCGTCAGAATGATCGACAGGATAAAACCTGTCATGTAGGTTTTTACGCTGCCATGGGACGCGCCGCTGTGATCGGTAGAATGACTCATTACATCGCCCCCATCAGATAAACAACAGTGAACACACAGATCCAAACCACATCCAGGAAGTGCCAGAACAGGCTCAGACACATGATGCGGGTACGGTTAGTGCTGGTCAGGCCGCGACGGGCGATTTGCACCATCAGCACCGCCATCCAGATAAGACCGGAAGTGACGTGAAGACCGTGCGTGCCGACCAGCGCAAAGAACGCTGACAGGAAGCCGCTGCGATCCGGGCCCATGCCGTTAACAATCAGGTGATGGAATTCATAGATTTCCATCCCGATAAATCCGGCACCAAATAACCAGGTCAACGCCAGCCAGGAGATAACCTGGCTTTTGTTGTTTTTGTACATGGCGATAGCCGCCATGCCGTAGGTGATGGAGCTGAACAACAGCAAGAAAGTTTCAACCAGAACGAACGGCAGTTCGAAAATGTCCTTACCTGTCGGGCCACCTGCGGTGCCGTTCACCAGAACGGCATAGGTAGCAAACAAGATAGAGAACAGAATGCAGTCGCTCATCAGGTAGATCCAAAATCCGAAGATTTTGTTTCCGCCTGCATCGTGGTGCCCGTGTTCGTGCGCGTGGGCAGTCGCGTGCGTCAAAGTATCAGTTGCCATTTTTCAGCCCTGCCTTAGTAATCTCATCGAAATGCTGGTTTTCCAGTTTTTCGATTTCTGCCACCGGCACGTAGTAATCCACGTCCTCGTCGAAGCTTTTCACGATCCAGGTGATGATCATGCCTGCGAAGCCAACAATCGCCAGCCACCAGATATGCCAGATCATGGCGAAACCGAAGATGGTGGAGAAAGCCGCAATGACGATACCGGCACCGCTGTTTTTCGGCATATGAATTTCTTCATAGTGGTCAGGCTTTTTGTACGCTTCGCCTTTCTCTTTCATTTCCCAGAATGCATCACGCTCGTGAACGTGCGGCACAACGGCAAAGTTATAGAACGGAGGCGGAGAAGAGGTTGCCCACTCCAGCGTACGGCCACCCCACGGGTCGCCGGTCAGGTCACGGTTCTGGTCGCGGTCGCGAATAGAAACGTACATCTGAATAACGAGGCAGAGAATACCCAGCGCAATCAGTACTGCACCGCTGGCGGCAATCATCAGCATGGTGTGGAACTGCGGGTCAATCTGCTGGCTCAAGCGACGGGTCATACCCATGAAGCCCAGCGCATACAGCGGCATAAAGGCAACGAAGAAGCCGATGATCCAGAACCAGAACGCGCGTTTACCCCAGGTTTCGTTCAGTTTGAAACCGAACGCTTTAGGCCACCAGTAGGTCATCCCTGCGAAGCAGCCGAACACCACGCCGCCGATGATCACGTTATGGAAGTGCGCAATCAGGAACAGGCTGTTATGCAGAACGAAGTCTGCGCCCGGTACTGCCAGCAGTACACCAGTCATACCGCCTACCGAGAAGGTGACGATAAAACCGATGGTCCACAGCATCGCAGAATGGAACACGATGCGGCCCTGATACATGGTGAACAGCCAGTTGAAGATCTTCACCCCGGTCGGGATGGCGATAATCATGGTGGTGATACCAAAGAAGGCGTTTACGTTCGCGCCCGCACCCATCGTAAAGAAGTGGTGCAGCCAAACGATGAACGACAGCACGGTGATACAGACGGTTGCCCATACCAGCGAGGTATAACCAAACAGACGTTTACGCGAGAAGGTTGCTGCAATTTCGGAGAACACACCGAAAACAGGCAGGATCAGGATGTAAACTTCCGGGTGGCCCCAGGCCCAAATCAGGTTGATGTACATCATCATGTTGCCACCCATATCGTTGGTAAAGAAATGGGTGCCCAGATAGCGATCCAGGGTCAGCAACGCGACGGTAACCGTCAGAATTGGGAAGGAGGCGATAATCAGTACGTTCGCGCACAATGATGCCCAGGTAAATACTGGCATCTTGAACATGGTCATGCCCGGTGCGCGCATCTTCAGAATGGTAACGAAGAAGTTGATACCGGTAAGCGTCGTACCTATACCGGATAGCTGGAGACTCCATATCCAGTAATCGACACCGACTCCCGGACTGTACTCTATTCCCGATAGCGGTGGATAGGCCAGCCAGCCGGTCTGCGCAAATTCGCCCACGCCGAGAGAAACGTTTACCAGAATCACACCAACAACGGTAAACCAGAAGCTTAAGTTGTTGAGGAACGGGAACGCAACATCACGCGCGCCGATCTGCAGCGGAACCACCAGGTTCATCAGACCGATAACGAAAGGCATCGCCACGAAGAAGATCATAATCACGCCGTGCGCGGTGAAGATCTGATCGTAGTGGTGAGGTGGCAGGAAGCCCGCTTCGCCCGCAGAGGCAAGGGCCTGCTGGCTACGCATCATAATGGCGTCAGCAAAACCACGCAGCAACATCACAATCGCCACGATGATATACATGATACCGAGGCGTTTATGGTCGACGGAGGTCAGCCACTCTTTCCACAGGTAGGTCCACTTACCGAAGTAAGTGATCAGGCCAACGAGCGCCAGACCTCCCAAAATAATGCCAGCGATCGTAACCATGACGATAGGTTCATGGAACGGGACTGCATCAAGTGATAATTTTCCGAACATCTTTATTCTTCCTCAACCCCTTTAATGGGCGGATTCCGCGTGGCTCATGTCCATGCCTTCCATACCTTCGTGTGCACTGTGCTCACCTTCTGGCTGGGTCATGTCCATGCTCTTACCGTGAGCCATAAACTTGTTAATCACGTCGGCAAACAAATCTGGTTTCACGTTGGAGAAATATTCCACCTGGTTGTATTCGCTAGGCGCGGCCAGTTTTTCGAACGCTGCCATGTCAGACATGGTGTTCGGCGACTGTTTCGCTTTTGCGACCCACTGGTCGAATTCGGCGCGATCCGGTGTGGCAATAGCTTTGAACTTCATGCCTGAGAAGCCCGGGCCGCTGTAGCTGGCGGAGATACCGTCATAAGTGCCGGGTTCGTTGGCGATCAGATGCAGGCGAGTCTGCATACCGGCCATGGCATAAATCTGGCTACCCAGACGCGGAATGAAGAAGGAGTTCATCACGGAGTTGGAGGTCACTTTGAAGTACACCGGAGTGTTCGCCGGGAAAGCGATTTCATTCACGGTAGCAATGCCCTGTTCCGGGTAGATGAAGAACCATTTCCAGTCCATGGAAACCACTTCGATGGTAATGGGCTTCTCGTCGTGTGCCAGCGGCTTGCTAGGCTCAAGAGCGTGAGTGGTTTTCCAGGTCAGTACCGCAAGGAAGATGATGATTAAGATAGGTACCGTCCAGACCACAGCTTCCACTTTATTGGAGTGTGACCAGTTCGGGCTGTACTTAGCATCTTTATTGCTCGCACGGTACTTCCAGGCGAAACCAACAGCCATCAAGATTGCGGGAATAACGACAATCAACATCAGGCCAAATGCCGTCAGTATCAGTGAACGTTGCTCCAGACCAATCTGTCCTTTGGGATCTAACAGCGCAGAATTACAGCCACTGAGCAATACAGTGCCTGCAAATAATGACAACCATCCCAAACTTTTATTGTATTTCCTGAGTCTCATTTAACGACCTCAATTCCACGGGATCTGGTGGCGTTTAAAGTGTGTGGGCATTTTACGGGAAGGTTACATTACTGTAAACATGATTAAATTCCTGTTACTTGGATTTGGCTGTCAGGTCACATATGTTGCAAAACATATCAAGTTGATTTTAAGAAGCTGTTGCAAAAGGGCGTTATAACGAAAGGGGAGTGCAGAAGGAGTCTGAGCGGGCAATTGGTATAACCAATGCTAAATAAAACATTTATTTAACAAATAATTATCATTAAGGTGACAACTGGGTGGTGGGGAAATAAAGTCTCATTAGCTGAATCGTGTAAGAAAAAATAGAATTCATAAATGGCGTCAATAATTTCCAAACACTAAGCCGCACAAAAGAACAAATATTAATAAGCGATGCTGATGTTTATTTAGCCGTAATAATTACGGCGAGTGATTACTACAGCTAAATAATATTTACAGATTACGTCAGATGCGTTTTTCGTAGCGCCAGATAATCCAGCAAACCACCAAGCACGACGCCAGAAAGGGCGACTAAAACCCCGACTTCCAGCAGAGCAGGCAGAAAAGAGAAGTGCGTCAAATCCAGCGCGTCCATCGTCAACAGCAGTAACCACACGGTCAACAGGCTGACGCCCGCCGCCAGTGTCCACATGGCAAAGGCATAACCTGACGGATACTCGGTGCGGGAGATAAAGTTGTCATTTACCCGTGTATATTCAAGCGTCTGGCGGCAAACCAGCAATAAAATAAGCCCTGGTACGGCGGCGGCGACGGAAAAAAGATAGAACGTCGACCAACCGTGTGATTCAACAAACCAACCTGCCACGGGGCCGACATAAACTCGCCCTACAGCAGAAAGCGCTGAGAGCAGGGCAAATTGAGTAGCGGAAAATGACTTATTACACAGCGTCATTAACAGCGCGACAAAGGCTGATGTACCCATCCCGCCACAGAGGTTTTCGAAAAAGACGGCTGCGCCCATGCTGTAGAGATGCTTATCAGTAATCGACAGCAGCCAGTAACCGGCGTTAGATGCACCTTGTAAAATACCGAAAATCAGCAGCGCCCGGAACAGTGACAGGCGCTGCATCAAAATCCCACCGTACAATGCGCCAACAATGGTCGCCAGTAAGCCAAGCGTTTTGTTAACCACGCCTACTTCACCTGCATCAAACCCGACGCCGCGAATCAAAAACGTGGTTGTCAGGCTCATGGCGAATGCGTCGCCCAGCTTATACAGCACGATAAGAAGCAAAATAAGCCATGCATTATTGCGACCAAAGAAATCACGCAGAGGTGCAACAACCGCTTGTTCCAGCGTTTTGGGCACAGGAACGGTGTCGGTTGGTTCTGGTGCAAGTAACGTCGCGATAATACAGGGGATCAACAGCGCCGCCATCAACCAGTACATGCCCTGCCAGCCCAGCCATTTATCTGCCAGCCACAGGGCTAAGCCGCCGGAAACCAGCATCCCTAAACGGTAACCCAGCACGCTGATTGCCGCGCCCGCACCACGCTCTTCTGCCGGGAGCACATCGGTTTTCCACGCATCGAAGACAATATCTTGGGAGGCAGAGCAAAAAGCGATCACCACCGCCAGTGCCGCCATCCAGCGGAGCTGGGTGCCTGGTTCGAGAAAACCCATCGCCGCAATGGCGACTAATAACAGGATTTGCGTGGCGAGCAGCCAACCGCGCCGCCGCCCGAAAAATGGGGGCGTGTAGCGGTCCATCAGCGGTGACCAGAGGAATTTAAAAACGTAAGCCTGGCCTACCAGAGAGAAGAAACCAATGGTTTTAAGATCGATATTCTCGACCGTCATCCAGGCCTGTAAGGTGCCGGATGTCAGGGCGAGCGGTAGCCCGGAAGCAAAACCCAGAATCAGCAATATGGCTGAACGTGGCTGTTGAAAAATACGTAAATATTGACTGGACATGGGCGTCTACAGGCCCGGCTTGCACCGGGCCAGAGGGCAGAAATTAACGCGCGTTCTGCTTGATGAATTCGTGGATGCTGGTGTCCTGAGACATATCAGCGATGGTATCGGTCAGCACACTGTTAACCGCATCGGCGATATTTTTGTTGGAGGCCTGGAACGCACCTTCAACGTTGTAGCTGGCACGATAGTTTTTGGTCATTTTGTTGCCATTCTGCGCGGTAGCGATGATAGCGATATCCGCTTTGGTGGCGATGTTATAGCGCACGTTGCCCTGGGACACGTCAGCATACAGTTGGCTAACGATGATTTGCAGATTAACCGGGCCATTCGGACCAACCATGTAACCACGCGCGGTCATCTGTTTTTCCAGCACTTCTTGCAGCAGGAAACGCAGATCGCGGGAGGCGGTCAGGGTAACGATTTGATTATCGCGGGTAACTTTTGCCAGCGCCTGATCGGTACGCTGATCGGCACCATTAATGCTTACGGTGACGCCCATCAGGCTTGGATCCTGCTGTGGCAGTGTTATCGTCGGTGAAACTTCAATAGTTGTTGGCGGTTTTGCGCATCCTGCAAGCATAAACAGAGCAACTAACGGGAAGAGGATTTTTTTGAACATGTTCGGGCTCTCAGAGACTCTTAAGCGTGTTTGGTAAAAATTCCCGCCATCATAACATTGCCAACGGCGAGGGGAAGTGGGTAAGGCATGTAAATTCATCATGTTGACGAAATAATCGCCCCTGGTAAAAGAAACGCTGATGCGAGGTCTGTGTTTCAATCTTTAAATCAGTAAACTTCATACGCTTGACGGAAAAACCAGGACGAAACCTAAATATTTGTTGTTAAGCTGCAATGGAAACGGTAAAAGCGGCTAGTATTTAAAGGGATGGATGACATCTCAGCGTTGTCGGAGGAGATATTTCATGATGATACGTGAGCGGATAGAAGAAAAATTAAGGGCGGCGTTCCAACCCGTATTCCTCGAAGTAGTGGATGAAAGCTATCGTCACAATGTCCCAGCCGGCTCTGAAAGCCATTTTAAAGTTGTGCTGGTCAGCGATCGTTTTACGGGTGAACGTTTTCTGAATCGTCATCGAATGATTTACAGTACTTTAGCGGAGGAACTCTCTACTACCGTTCATGCGCTGGCTCTGCATACTTACACTATTAAGGAGTGGGAAGGGTTGCAGGACACCGTCTTTGCCTCTCCTCCCTGTCGTGGAGCAGGAAGCATCGCGTAAAAACGCATTTGCAACTGTCGGCGCTTTTCCAGTATGTTGCTAAAGATTTTATGAAAAACGGCCTGCGGGCCGTTTTGTTTTGTCTGGATTTTGCGCTTTTTGCCCAGCATTCAGACGAAAATTGCCCGGGAATTGTGAAAAAATACGCGACAGCGCGCAATAACCGTTCTCGACTCATAAAAGTGATGCCGCTATAATGCCGCGTCCTATTTGAATGCTTTCGGGATGATTCTGGTAACAGGGAATGTGATTGATTATAAGAACATCCCGGTTCCGCGAAGCCAACAACCTGTGCTTGCGGGGTAAGAGTTGACCGAGCACTGTGATTTTTTGAGGTAACAAGATGCAAGTTTCAGTTGAAACCACTCAAGGCCTTGGCCGCCGTGTAACGATTACTATCGCTGCTGACAGCATCGAGACCGCTGTTAAAAGCGAGCTGGTCAACGTTGCGAAAAAAGTACGTATTGACGGCTTCCGCAAAGGCAAAGTGCCAATGAATATCGTTGCTCAGCGTTATGGCGCGTCTGTACGCCAGGACGTTCTGGGTGACCTGATGAGCCGTAACTTCATTGACGCCATCATTAAAGAAAAAATCAATCCGGCTGGCGCACCGACTTATGTTCCGGGCGAATACAAGCTGGGTGAAGACTTCACCTACTCTGTAGAGTTTGAAGTTTATCCGGAAGTTGAACTGCAGGGTCTGGAAGCGATCGAAGTTGAAAAACCGATCGTTGAAGTGACCGACGCTGACGTTGACGGCATGCTGGATACTCTGCGTAAACAGCAGGCGACCTGGAAAGAAAAAGACGGCGCTGTTGAAGCAGAAGACCGCGTAACCATCGACTTCACCGGTTCTGTAGACGGCGAAGAGTTCGAAGGCGGTAAAGCGTCTGATTTCGTACTGGCGATGGGCCAGGGTCGTATGATCCCGGGCTTTGAAGACGGTATCAAAGGCCACAAAGCTGGCGAAGAGTTCACCATCGACGTGACCTTCCCGGAAGAGTACCACGCAGAAAACCTGAAAGGTAAAGCAGCGAAATTCGCTATCAACCTGAAGAAAGTTGAAGAGCGTGAACTGCCGGAACTGACTGCAGAATTCATCAAACGTTTCGGCGTTGAAGATGGTTCCGTAGAAGGTCTGCGCGCTGAAGTGCGTAAAAACATGGAGCGCGAGCTGAAGAGCGCCATCCGTAACCGCGTTAAGTCTCAGGCGATCGAAGGTCTGGTAAAAGCTAACGACATCGACGTACCGGCTACGCTGATCGACAGCGAAATCGACGTTCTGCGTCGCCAGGCTGCACAGCGTTTCGGCGGTAACGAAAAACAGGCTCTGGAACTGCCGCGCGAACTGTTCGAAGAACAAGCTAAACGCCGCGTAGTTGTTGGCCTGCTGCTGGGCGAAGTTATCCGCACCAACGAGCTGAAAGCTGACGAAGAACGCGTTAAAGGCCTGATCGAAGAGATGGCTTCTGCGTACGAAGATCCGAAAGAAGTTATCGAGTTCTACAGCAAAAACAAAGAACTGATGGACAACATGCGCAATGTTGCTCTGGAAGAACAGGCTGTTGAAGCTGTACTGGCGAAAGCGAAAGTGACTGAAAAAGAAACCACTTTCAACGAGCTGATGAACCAGCAGGCGTAATTTACGCAGCATAACGCGCTAAATTCGCACAAAGGCCCATCACCACCAGGTGGTGGGCCTTTTTTTGTCATGAATTTTGCATGGAACCGTGCGAAAAGCCTCTTTCGGTGTTAGCGTAACAACAAAAGATTGTTATGCTTGAAATATGGTGATGCCGTACCCATAACACAGGGACTAGCTGATAATCCGTCCATAAGGTTACAATCGGTACAGCAGGTTTTTTCAATTTTATCCAGGAGACGGAAATGTCATACAGCGGCGAACGAGATAACTTTGCACCCCATATGGCGCTGGTGCCGATGGTCATTGAACAGACCTCACGTGGTGAGCGCTCTTTTGATATCTATTCTCGTCTACTTAAGGAACGCGTCATTTTTCTGACTGGCCAGGTTGAAGACCACATGGCTAACCTGATTGTGGCGCAGATGCTGTTCCTGGAAGCAGAAAACCCAGAAAAAGATATCTATCTGTACATTAACTCCCCAGGCGGGGTGATCACTGCCGGGATGTCTATCTATGACACCATGCAGTTTATCAAGCCTGATGTCAGCACCATCTGCATGGGCCAGGCGGCCTCGATGGGCGCTTTCTTGCTGACCGCCGGGGCAAAAGGTAAACGTTTCTGCCTGCCGAACTCGCGTGTGATGATTCACCAACCGCTGGGCGGCTACCAGGGCCAGGCGACCGATATCGAAATTCATGCCCGTGAAATTCTGAAAGTTAAAGGGCGTATGAATGAACTTATGGCGCTTCATACGGGTCAATCATTAGAACAGATTGAACGTGACACCGAGCGCGATCGCTTCCTTTCCGCCCCTGAAGCGGTGGAATACGGTCTGGTCGATTCGATTCTGACCCATCGTAATTGATGCCAGAGGCGCAACTGTGCCGCTATACTTATCCAGGGCGGCACAACGCTATAAAGCGGCTTGCGCCTGAGAATGGCATTTGCGTCGTCGTGTGCGGCACAAAGAACAAAGAAGAGGTTTTGACCCATGACAGATAAACGCAAAGATGGCTCAGGCAAATTGCTGTATTGCTCTTTTTGCGGCAAAAGCCAGCATGAAGTGCGCAAGCTGATTGCCGGTCCATCCGTGTATATCTGCGACGAATGTGTTGATTTATGTAACGACATCATTCGCGAAGAGATTAAAGAAGTTGCACCGCATCGTGAACGCAGTGCGCTACCGACGCCGCATGAAATTCGCAACCACCTGGACGATTACGTTATCGGTCAGGAACAGGCGAAAAAAGTGCTGGCGGTCGCGGTATACAACCACTACAAACGTCTGCGCAACGGCGATACCAGCAATGGTGTCGAGTTGGGCAAAAGTAACATTCTGCTGATCGGTCCGACCGGTTCCGGTAAAACGCTGCTGGCCGAAACGCTGGCGCGCCTGCTGGACGTCCCGTTCACCATGGCCGATGCAACCACGCTGACCGAAGCCGGTTATGTGGGCGAAGACGTTGAAAACATCATTCAGAAGCTGTTGCAAAAGTGCGATTACGACGTACAGAAAGCGCAGCGCGGGATTGTCTACATCGATGAAATCGACAAGATTTCTCGTAAGTCAGACAACCCGTCCATTACCCGAGACGTTTCCGGTGAAGGCGTACAGCAGGCACTGTTGAAACTGATCGAAGGTACGGTAGCTGCTGTTCCACCGCAAGGTGGGCGTAAACATCCGCAGCAGGAATTCTTGCAGGTTGATACCTCTAAGATCCTGTTTATCTGTGGCGGTGCGTTTGCCGGTCTGGATAAAGTGATTTCCCATCGTGTAGAAACAGGCTCCGGCATTGGTTTTGGCGCGACGGTAAAAGCGAAATCTGACAAAGCAAGTGAAGGCGAGCTGCTGGCGCAGGTTGAACCGGAAGATCTGATCAAGTTTGGTCTGATTCCTGAGTTCATTGGTCGTCTGCCGGTTGTCGCAACGTTGAATGAACTGAGCGAAGAAGCTCTGATTCAGATCCTCAAAGAGCCGAAAAACGCCCTGACCAAGCAGTATCAGGCGCTGTTTAATCTGGAAGGCGTGGATCTGGAATTCCGTGACGAGGCGCTGGATGCTATCGCTAAGAAAGCGATGGCGCGTAAAACCGGTGCCCGTGGCCTGCGTTCCATCGTAGAAGCCGCACTGCTCGATACCATGTACGATCTGCCGTCCATGGAAGATGTCGAGAAAGTGGTTATCGACGAGTCGGTAATTGATGGTCAAAGCAAACCGTTGCTGATTTATGGCAAGCCGGAAGCGCAACAGGCATCTGGTGAATAATTAACCATTCCCATACAATTAGTTAACCAAAAAGGGGGGATTTTATCTCCCCTTTAATTTTTCCTCTATTCTCGGCGTTGAATGTGGGGGAAACATCCCCATATACTGACGTACATGTTAATAGATGGCGTGAAGCACAGTCGTGTCATCTGATTACCTGGCGGAAATTAAACTAAGAGAGAGCTCTATGAATCCTGAGCGTTCTGAACGCATTGAAATCCCCGTATTGCCGCTGCGCGATGTGGTGGTTTATCCGCACATGGTCATCCCCTTATTTGTCGGGCGGGAAAAATCTATCCGTTGTCTGGAAGCGGCGATGGACCATGATAAAAAAATTATGCTGGTCGCGCAGAAAGAAGCTTCAACGGATGAGCCGGGTGTAAACGATCTTTTCACCGTCGGGACCGTGGCCTCTATATTGCAGATGCTGAAACTGCCTGACGGCACCGTCAAAGTGCTGGTCGAGGGGTTACAGCGCGCGCGTATTTCTGCGCTCTCTGACAATGGCGAACACTTTTCTGCGAAGGCGGAGTATCTGGAGTCGCCGACCATTGATGAGCGGGAACAGGAAGTGCTGGTGCGTACTGCAATCAGCCAGTTCGAAGGCTACATCAAGCTGAACAAAAAAATTCCACCAGAAGTGCTGACGTCGCTGAATAGCATCGACGATCCGGCGCGTCTGGCGGATACCATTGCTGCGCATATGCCGCTGAAACTGGCTGACAAACAGTCCGTGCTTGAGATGTCCGACGTCAACGAACGTCTGGAATATCTGATGGCGATGATGGAATCGGAAATCGATCTGCTGCAGGTTGAGAAACGCATTCGCAACCGCGTTAAAAAGCAGATGGAAAAATCCCAGCGTGAGTACTATCTGAACGAGCAAATGAAAGCTATTCAGAAAGAACTCGGCGAAATGGACGATGCGCCGGACGAAAACGAAGCACTGAAGCGCAAAATCGACGCGGCGAAAATGCCGAAAGAGGCAAAAGAGAAAGCGGAAGCAGAACTGCAGAAGCTGAAAATGATGTCTCCGATGTCGGCAGAAGCGACCGTGGTGCGTGGTTATATCGACTGGATGGTGCAGGTGCCGTGGAATGCGCGTAGCAAGGTCAAAAAAGACCTGCGTCAGGCGCAAGAAATCCTTGATACCGACCATTATGGTCTGGAGCGCGTTAAAGATCGTATCCTTGAGTATCTTGCGGTTCAAAGCCGTGTCAACAAAATCAAGGGGCCGATCCTCTGCCTGGTTGGGCCGCCGGGGGTAGGTAAAACTTCTCTTGGTCAGTCCATCGCCAAAGCTACCGGACGTAAATATGTTCGTATGGCGCTGGGCGGCGTGCGTGACGAAGCGGAAATCCGTGGTCACCGCCGTACTTACATCGGTTCTATGCCGGGTAAATTGATCCAGAAAATGGCGAAAGTGGGCGTGAAAAACCCGCTGTTCCTGCTCGATGAGATCGACAAAATGTCTTCTGACATGCGAGGCGATCCGGCTTCCGCACTGCTTGAAGTGCTGGATCCAGAGCAGAACGTAGCGTTCAGCGACCACTACCTGGAAGTGGATTACGATCTCAGCGACGTGATGTTTGTCGCGACGTCAAACTCCATGAACATTCCGGCACCACTGCTGGATCGTATGGAAGTGATTCGCCTCTCCGGTTATACCGAAGATGAAAAACTGAACATCGCCAAACGTCACCTGCTGCCGAAGCAGATTGAACGTAATGCACTGAAAAAAGGTGAACTGACCGTCGACGATAGCGCCATTATCGGCATTATTCGTTACTACACCCGTGAGGCGGGCGTGCGTGGCCTGGAACGTGAAATCTCCAAACTGTGCCGCAAAGCGGTTAAGCAGTTACTGCTCGATAAGTCATTAAAACATATCGAAATTAACGGCGATAACCTGCATGACTACCTCGGTGTTCAGCGTTTCGACTATGGTCGTGCTGATAACGAAAACCGTGTCGGCCAGGTAACCGGTCTGGCGTGGACAGAAGTGGGTGGCGACTTGCTGACCATTGAAACTGCGTGCGTTCCGGGTAAAGGCAAACTGACCTATACCGGTTCGCTCGGCGAAGTGATGCAAGAGTCCATTCAGGCGGCGTTAACGGTGGTTCGTGCGCGTGCAGAAAAACTGGGGATCAACCCTGATTTTTACGAAAAACGCGACATCCACGTCCACGTACCGGAAGGTGCGACGCCAAAAGATGGTCCGAGTGCCGGTATTGCTATGTGCACCGCGCTGGTTTCTTGCCTGACCGGTAACCCGGTTCGTGCCGATGTGGCAATGACCGGTGAGATCACTCTGCGTGGTCAGGTACTGCCGATCGGTGGTTTGAAAGAAAAACTACTGGCAGCGCATCGCGGCGGGATTAAAACAGTGTTAATTCCGTTCGAAAATAAACGCGATCTGGAAGAGATTCCTGACAACGTAATTGCTGATCTGGACATTCATCCTGTGAAACGCATTGAGGAAGTTCTGACTCTGGCGCTGCAAAATGAACCGTCTGGCATGCAGGTTGTGACTGCAAAATAGTGACCTCGCGCAAAATGCACTAATAAAAACAGGGCTGGCAGGCTAATTCGGACTTGCCAGCCTTTTTTTGTCTCGCTAAGTTAGATGGCGGATTGGGCTTGCCCTTATTAAGGGGTGTTGTAAGGGGATGGCTGGCCTGATATAACTGCTGCGCGTTCGTACCTTGAAGGATTCAAGTGCGATATAAATTATAAAGAGGAAGAGAAGAGTGAATAAATCTCAATTGATCGACAAGATTGCTGCAGGGGCTGATATCTCTAAAGCTGCGGCTGGCCGTGCGTTAGATGCTATTATTGCTTCCGTAACTGAATCTCTGAAAGAAGGGGATGATGTAGCACTGGTAGGTTTTGGTACTTTTGCCGTTAAAGAGCGTGCTGCCCGTACTGGCCGCAACCCGCAGACCGGTAAAGAGATCACCATCGCTGCCGCTAAAGTACCGAGCTTCCGTGCAGGTAAAGCACTGAAAGACGCGGTAAACTAAGCGTTGTCCCCAGTGGGGATGTGACGAAGTTCAAGGGCGCATCTACTGATGTGCCTTTTTTATTTGTATTCGGTGACTTTCTGCGTCTTGTGGGCTGACAATTGCCCCCGTTTCTTGTCACAATAGGCCTTTGCGCGCATCGATACGTTGCGTGAGGTACACAGTCATCTACAGCGGAGTGTTGTTACACCATGATGGACAGCTTACGCACGGCTGCAAACAGTCTCGTGCTCAAGATTATTTTCGGTATCATTATCGTGTCGTTCATATTGACCGGCGTGAGTGGTTACCTGATTGGCGGAGGCAATAACTACGCCGCAAAAGTGAATGACCAGGAAATCAGCCGTGGGCAGTTCGAGAACGCCTTCAACAGCGAGCGTAATCGCATGCAGCAACAGCTGGGCGATCAATACTCTGAGCTTGCAGCGAACGAAGGCTATATGAAAACCCTGCGTCAACAGGTGCTGAATCGTCTGATCGACGAGGCGCTGCTGGATCAGTACGCTCGTGAGCTGAAACTGGGTATCAGTGATGAGCAGGTTAAACAGGCGATTTTCGCGACCCCAGCCTTCCAGGTTGACGGCAAATTTGATAACAGCCGCTATAACGGTATCCTCAACCAGATGGGGATGACCGCCGATCAGTACGCCCAGGCGCTACGTAACCAGCTCACTACCCAACAGCTGATTAACGGCGTTGCCGGTACCGATTTTATGCTGAAAGGTGAAACCGACGAGCTGGCGGCACTGGTAGCTCAACAACGCGTGGTACGTGAAGCGACTATCGATGTTAACGCGCTGGCGGCGAAGCAGCCTGTGACCGAACAGGAAATTGCCAGCTACTACGAACAAAACAAAAACAATTTCATGACGCCGGAACAATTCCGCGTGAGTTACATCAAGCTGGATGCCGCAACGATGCAGCAACCGGTTAGCGATGCGGATATCCAGAGCTACTACGATCAGCATCAGGATCAATTCACCCAGCCGCAGCGTACCCGCTACAGCATCATCCAGACCAAAACTGAAGATGAAGCGAAAGCGGTACTTGATGAGCTGAATAAAGGCGGTGATTTTGCTGCGTTAGCCAAAGAAAAATCTGCCGATATTATCTCTGCCCGTAACGGCGGCGATATGGGTTGGTTAGAAGATGCCACTATCCCGGACGAACTGAAAAATGCTGGTCTGAAAGAAAAAGGCCAACTCTCTGGTGTCATCAAATCTTCGGTCGGTTTCCTGATTGTACGTCTGGACGACATTCAGCCAGCGAAAGTGAAGTCGTTAGACGAAGTGCGTGACGATGTCGCGGCGAAAGTGAAACACGAAAAAGCCCTCGATGCGTACTACGCACTGCAGCAGAAAGTGAGTGATGCAGCAAGCAATGATACCGAGTCTCTGGCCGGTGCAGAGCAAGCTGCGGGCGTAAAAGCCACTCAGACGGGTTGGTTCAGCAAAGATAACCTGCCGGAAGAGTTGAACTTTAAGCCGGTTGCAGACGCTATCTTTAACGGCGGTCTGGTAGGTGAAAACGGCGCACCGGGCATCAACTCTGACATCATCACCGTAGACGGCGACCGCGCATTCGTGCTGCGCATCAGCGAGCACAAACCGGAAGCGGTGAAACCGTTGGCAGATGTTCAGGAACAAGTTAAGGCACTGGTTCAGCACAACAAAGCTGAACAACAGGCGAAAGTGGATGCTGAAAAACTGCTGGTTGATTTGAAAGCTGGCAAAGGTGCAGAAGCTATGCAGGCCGCCGGTCTGAAATTTGGCGAGCCGAAAACCTTAAGCCGTTCCGGTCGTGATCCGATTAGCCAGGCGGCGTTTGCACTGCCACTGCCTGCGAAAGACAAACCGAGCTACGGTATGGCGACCGATATGCAAGGCAATGTCGTTCTGCTGGCGCTGGACGAAGTGAAACAAGGTTCAATGCCGGAAGAGCAGAAAAAAGCGATGGTGCAGGGTATCACCCAGAACAACGCACAAATCGTCTTTGAAGCTCTGATGAGTAACCTGCGTAAAGAGGCGAAAATCAAAATTGGCGATGCGCTGGAACAGCAATAATCCTGAAGCCGCCTCGCAAAAAAATGCTTTGCAGCTGTAACAAGAAAAGGTCGCTTTCGCGGCCTTTTCCATTTCTGAACATTGCCATTTGTTTCCTGTTTTCACTGCCGTTAAGGTGATTCCACTGTTAACAAACAAGGAGAAAACAGTATGAAACACGGAATTAAAGCACTGCTCATTACCCTGTCCCTGGCCTGTGCCGGAATGTCTCATAGCGCGCTGGCGGCAGCTCCTGCGGCGAAACCGACAACGGTAGAAACCAAAGCGGAAGCTCCTGCAGCACAAAGTAAAGCAGCAGTACCGACTAAAGCCAGTGACGAAGAAGGTACCCGGGTCAGCATTAATAATGCCAGCGCGGAAGAGTTAGCCCGCGCGATGAATGGCGTTGGCCTGAAGAAGGCGCAGGCGATTGTCAGTTATCGCGAAGAGTACGGTCCGTTTAAAACGGTGGAGGATCTCAAGCAGGTGCCGGGGATGGGCAATTCGCTGGTGGAACGTAATCTGGCGGTATTAACCCTGTAATTAATTTGCATAGTGGCAAATTTTTGCCAGACTGAAGAGGTCATACCAGTTATGACCTCTGTACTTATAACAGTTCTTATAACAACAACGTAAGGTTATTGCGCTATGCAAACACAAATCAAAGTTCGTGGATATCATCTCGACGTTTACCAGCACGTAAACAACGCCCGCTACCTTGAGTTTCTCGAAGAAGCCCGCTGGGATGGGTTGGAAAATAGCGACAGTTTTCAGTGGATGACGGCCCATAACATCGCCTTCGTCGTGGTCAATATCAATATTAACTATCGTCGCCCGGCGGTATTAAGCGACCTGTTAACCATTACCAGTCAGTTGCAGCAATTAAACGGTAAAAGCGGCATCTTAAGCCAGGTCATTACACTGGAGCCGGAAGGGCAGGTGGTGGCGGATGCGCTTATTACGTTTGTTTGTATTGATCTTAAAACGCAGAAAGCATTAGCTCTGGAAGGGGAATTGCGCGAAAAGCTGGAGCAGATGGTTAAGTAAACGTTTTGTGGTGCCGGATGCTCAAGCCGCATCCGGCGACACCCGGAATAATTACTTCAACCCGGTTTTCTGCTTCATCGCTGCCATCACCGTCGGTTTATCGGCCAGATAATGATGCAAACCGTTGGAGCGTAAATTACACGCCGCACAATGACCGCAACCGTCGCCTTTAATGCCGTTATAACAGGTCAACGTTTCGTTACGGACTAAATCTAGTTTGCCGTAATAATCAGCCAGCGCCCAGGTTTCCGCTTTATCAATCCACATCAGCGGCGTTTCAAAACGAATATCTTTCGCCATGCCTAAACTGACGGCATGGTTTAGTGCTTTCACAAACTCATCGCGGCAATCCGGGTAACCGGAGAAATCCGTTTCGCAGACGCCGGTAATTACGGCTTCTGCTTTTACCTGATACGCATATATTGCCGCCAGTGTCAGGAACAAAATATTACGCCCAGGGACAAACGTATTCGGGATGCCATCAGCTTCAGGTTCATAATCTGGCACTGGAATGCTGTCACGCGTCAGGCTGCTGACCGCCAGCTCGTTGAGCAGCGTTACATCAAGAACCTTATGCGCGCGTGCCCCCAGTTTCAGCGCCAGTTCGCGTGCCACGTCGATTTCTGCGCGATGTCGCTGACCGTAATCGAACGTCACGCAATGGACTTCATCATATTGTTGTAATGCCTGCACCAGACAGGTGGTGGAATCCTGGCCTCCACTGAACACAACGACAGCACGTTTCATAGATAATCCTGCTTGAACAATAAAAGCGTTATGGTAACGCCTGCGATTAACCCGGACCAGCTATTCATTGCGACGGTGCGGGAAGCCAGGCTTCGGTAAATTCAAACCAGCCGCGCGGAGTCAGTCGCACACCATTCACGCCGGGTGGAGCGCTAATGCGATAGTGATAGTTGAACAGCGGCGTCAGCGTCGCGTCTGCCATTAACTGGCTAAAGACCGTTTTCAGGGCATTAAATCGGTTTTCCTCATCAGGCATTACTTGCACTGCGTCCAGTGTCGATTGCAGATGTGCAAATGCTGGAGCGTCGAAAACATGTGGCCACAGCGGATCGCAACGCAGCCATTGCTCCAGGGTATATTCCGGTGCTTCGCCAATTAACCTGTCGCCCATCATGAGGTCTGCTTGTGTCAGCAGGGTCGTGTCGTCCCAGTTTTTTGCGTTATGAAAAATAATTGTAAGTTCACAGCCTTCCGCGGCCAGTGTCGCCTGTAGGCGTTCTGCCATGGTATGAAGTTCTATCGGTAGGTGATAAACCAGCGTCAAGGTTTTCGGTAGTTTGACTTCATCCGGTACTTGCCATTGTGGAATAGTCCAGCCAGGCAGTAATGCATGACTGGCGGTGATCAGGTTTTCTCCGACTTCTAACGTTTGTAATAAACCGGATTGATGAATAATGGAGATCACTTTTCGCGCCTGCCAGAGGGACAGTCGGGGACTTTTGCGCAACGTTAAATAGCAAAAACCTAAACTGATGCCACTACTGACCTGGCTGACCCGTGGCAGCTCCTCAGGTTTGCCGATAGTGATTTGCACGGGATGCCGACAACTGGTTCCCAAATCTTTTTCGAAAAGCGGCGGAGTTATCCAGTACTCAACCGCTTTAAGCAGCGGATGACGTAAATGGTAATAATCATGACTCTCCAGGCGCACCAGTTCCGCTGTGAATTGTGTTAAGCGAAAAGGACCAGTGCCGATCAGGGGGAATTGCGGATGCGCCAGATGGCTGCAATAGCTCGCCAGCCGGTGCGCAAGCCAGTAATCAGGGCGATGTAAAAAGAAGGTCAGACACTGCGGATGGGTGACTTCAATACGCTTCACGCTAATAAATAATTGATGCAGTGCCGGCAGCTGTAACAGCATCAATAACCGCTGGTGTAAGTGTGCGGCTTTTACTGCATCGCCGTTATGCCAGTGTAGGGTTGAGCGAAGATAAAAGTCCCAGCGTAACCCGTCAGCAGAGGTTTCCCAGTGATGCGCTAAATCGCCAATCGGGCGCTGGGTATGATTATCGAAGCGGGTCAGGCCGGAAAATATCTGTCCGGCGAGATGCTGCTCGGCACGACCGGGCAAAAAGCCCGGTTGTAGCGGTTCGAGCGGGCGATAGTAGGGAATACGCAACGTGGGCGTATCGTTTTGCCATTGTCCGCCCATAAACGGCTGTAACAGAGTGCGCAGCTCACCCGGGGCCAGTTGCGCCAGCTCCAGCACATCTTGCTGCTTACCGGTTTCCAGTGCTTGTTCCATCATCGCATTGCGTAGCGATTCCGGCGTGACCAGAAAACGCAGTTTTCCACGCTTTCCGCGTCCTGACTGCGCCTGCCACTCCAGCCATCCCGACTCTTGTGCCTGACGTAACAGCGTGCGTAGATGGCGTTCGCTGCAAAAACAGCGTTCAGCCAGTTCGCCAATAGTGACAGATTGCGGCTTTCCGGCGGAAGGTTGCCATAGTCGTTGATACTGGTTAAGACGGTTGAGCAGTCGCATATAAACCCGGAACAATATTATTTAACTATTCACTATTACTTCCGTATATATCAGGTGATACTCAATCACTATTAACCGTGTCACAGAGTGGAGAAAGAAATGGCTCGTCTGGCAGCATTTGATATGGACGGCACTTTATTGATGCCTGACCATCATTTAGGTGAGAAAACACTCTCTACTTTGGCACGACTGCGTGAACGCGACATTACCCTCACTTTCGCCACAGGTCGTCATGCGCTGGAGATGCAGCATATTCTCGGGGCGCTATCGCTGGATGCGTATTTGATTACCGGCAACGGAACGCGCGTGCATTCTCTGGAAGGTGAACTTTTACATCGTGATGATTTACCTGC
Organism: Escherichia coli; assembly: GCF_036503815.1. Lineage (GTDB taxonomy): Bacteria > Pseudomonadota > Gammaproteobacteria > Enterobacterales > Enterobacteriaceae > Escherichia > Escherichia coli_F. The sequence continues at coordinate 3,659,152 of NZ_AP027764.1, read as the reverse complement.
GGATGTCGCGGAGCTGGTGCTGTATCAGCAATGGGATACCCGAGCCAGCATGCATATCTTCAATGACGACGGTTGGTTTACCGGAAAAGAGATCCCTGCATTGTTGCAGGCATTTGTCTATAGCGGTTTTCGTTATCAGATAATCGATGTTAAAAAAATGCCACTCGATCGCGTCACCAAGATCTGCTTCTGTGGCGATCACGACGATCTTACACGCTTGCAGATCCAACTACACGAAGCATTAGGCGAGCGTGCACATTTGTGTTTTTCCGCGACGGATTGCCTCGAAGTGCTCCCGGTGGGCTGCAATAAAGGCGCTGCATTGACGGTGCTGACCCAACATTTAGGTTTATCGTTGCGCGATTGCATGGCCTTTGGTGATGCGATGAACGATCGCGAAATGTTAGGCAGCGTCGGTAGCGGCTTTATTATGGGCAATGCGATGCCGCAACTGCGCGCGGAGCTCCCTCATTTACCGGTGATTGGACATTGCCGAAATCAGGCGGTCTCTCACTATTTGACGCACTGGCTGGACTATCCACATCTACCTTATTCCCCCGAATAACGAGATCCCTTCCAGCACCGGGCAATTGCCCGGTTTTTTTTGCGTTGAATTTGTCATTTTGTGCCGTGATGTTTAAACCGCACAGAATAAATTGTCGCGATTTCACCTTTAAAATAGAATTAAAAGAGAAAGAAATTCTCTGTGGAAGGGTTATGTTAGATAAAATTGACCGTAAGCTGCTGGCCTTACTACAGCAGGATTGCACCCTCTCTTTGCAGGCATTGGCTGAAGCCGTTAATCTGACAACCACGCCTTGCTGGAAGCGACTGAAACGGTTGGAGGATGACGGTATCCTTATCGGCAAAGTCGCCCTGTTGGACCCGGAAAAAATTGGCCTCGGTCTGACCGCCTTTGTGCTGATAAAAACGCAACATCACAGCAGCGAATGGTATTGCCGCTTTGTGACGGTGGTTACTGAAATGCCAGAAGTGCTGGGGTTCTGGCGCATGGCCGGGGAATACGATTATCTGATGCGCGTCCAGGTTGCCGATATGAAACGCTACGACGAGTTTTATAAGCGTCTGGTAAACAGCGTGCCGGGGCTGTCGGACGTCACTTCCAGCTTCGCGATGGAACAGATTAAATACACCACTTCTTTACCCATCGAATAAATATCCAGAATCAGGTCAGGACACTACGCGTGCGATTATTTGCTCAATTAAGCTGGTATTTCCGTCGGGAATGGCGTCGCTATCTCGGGGCTGTTGCCTTGCTTGTCATTATCGCGATGCTGCAACTGGTTCCGCCGAAGGTGGTTGGTATTGTTGTCGATGGGGTGACAGAACAACACTTTACTACCGGGCAGATCCTGATGTGGATCGCTACCATGGTGCTGATTGCAGTCGTAGTTTATCTCCTGCGTTACGTCTGGCGCGTATTGCTGTTTGGCGCGTCTTATCAACTGGCTGTTGAACTGCGTGAAGATTATTACCGTCAGCTAAGCCGGCAGCATCCTGAGTTTTACCTGCGTCATCGCACGGGTGACCTCATGGCTCGTGCGACCAATGACGTCGATCGGGTCGTGTTTGCCGCCGGAGAAGGGGTGCTGACGCTGGTGGATTCACTGGTGATGGGCTGCGCTGTGTTGATTATGATGTCTACGCAAATTAGCTGGCAGTTGACCTTATTTGCCCTGTTGCCGATGCCAGTGATGGCGATCATGATTAAGCGCAACGGCGATGCCTTGCATGAACGCTTTAAGCTGGCACAGGCGGCGTTTTCCAGTCTTAATGACCGCACCCAGGAAAGCCTCACCAGTATCCGCATGATCAAAGCCTTTGGTCTGGAAGATCGCCAGTCGGCGTTATTTGCCGCGGATGCCGAAGATACCGGCAAAAAAAACATGCGGGTGGCGCGTATTGATGCTCGTTTCGACCCGACCATCTATATCGCGATTGGTATGGCGAACTTGCTGGCGATTGGCGGCGGTAGTTGGATGGTGGTGCAGGGCAGTTTAACGCTGGGCCAGCTCACCAGTTTTATGATGTATTTAGGTCTGATGATTTGGCCGATGCTGGCGCTGGCATGGATGTTTAACATAGTGGAGCGTGGTAGTGCTGCGTACAGCCGTATTCGCGCGATGCTGGCGGAAGCGCCGGTGGTGAACGATGGTAGCGAACCCGTGCCAGAAGGTCGTGGTGAACTGGATGTAAATATTCGCCAGTTTATGTATCCGCAGACTGACCATCCTGCGCTGGAAAACGTCAATTTCGCCCTGAAACCCGGTCAGATGCTGGGTATCTGCGGGCCGACTGGTTCCGGCAAAAGTACCCTGTTGTCGCTCATTCAGCGTCATTTCGACGTCAGCGAGGGGGATATTCGCTTTCATGATATTCCTCTGACGAAGTTACAACTCGATAGCTGGCGTAGCCGCCTGGCGGTGGTCAGCCAGACGCCATTCCTTTTTTCCGACACCGTGGCGAACAACATCGCGCTGGGTTGCCCGAATGCCACACAGCAAGAGATTGAGCATGTCGCGCGGTTAGCCAGCGTACATGACGATATTTTGCGTCTACCGCAAGGTTACGATACAGAGGTGGGCGAGCGCGGCGTGATGCTTTCTGGTGGGCAAAAACAGCGTATCTCCATTGCTCGTGCGTTATTAGTCAACGCGGAAATCCTCATCCTTGATGATGCGCTTTCGGCGGTGGACGGACGCACAGAGCACCAGATCCTGCATAACCTGCGTCAGTGGGGGCAGGGAAGAACGGTAATCATCAGTGCTCATCGCCTTTCGGCACTGACGGAAGCCAGTGAAATTATTGTGATGCAGCACGGACATATCGCCCAGCGTGGCAATCATGATGCACTGGCGCAACAAAGCGGCTGGTATCGCGATATGTATCGCTATCAACAACTGGAGGCGGCGCTCGACGACGCTCCGGAAATTCGCGAGGAGGCCATCGATGCGTAGTTTTACCCAACTGTGGCCGACTCTCAAGCGCCTGTTAGCGTACGGTTCGCCGTGGCGTAAACCGTTGGGGATTGCGGTCCTGATGATGTGGGTTGCGGCGGCGGCAGAAGTCAGCGGGCCGCTGCTTATCAGCTATTTTATCGACAATATGGTGGCGAAAAATAACCTGCCGTTGAAAGTGGTTGCCGGGCTGGCTGCGGCGTATGTTGGGCTACAACTGTTTGCCGCCGGGCTACATTACGCGCAGTCGCTGCTGTTTAATCGGGCGGCAGTAGGTGTAGTGCAACAGTTGCGTACCGACGTGATGGATGCTGCGTTACGCCAACCGTTGAGTGAGTTTGATACTCAGCCGGTCGGGCAGGTGATTTCCCGCGTTACCAATGATACTGAAGTGATCCGCGACCTCTACGTTACCGTAGTGGCAACGGTCCTGCGTAGCGCCGCCCTGGTGGGTGCGATGCTGGTGGCGATGTTTAGTCTCGACTGGCGAATGGCGCTGGTGGCGATAATGATTTTCCCGGTGGTGCTGGTGGTGATGGTGATATACCAGCGTTACAGCACGCCAATTGTCCGCCGTGTGCGCGCTTATCTGGCGGATATCAACGACGGCTTTAACGAAATCATCAACGGCATGAGCGTCATCCAGCAGTTTCGTCAGCAGGCGCGATTTGGCGAACGTATGGGCGAGGCCAGTCGTTCACACTATATGGCGAGGATGCAAACCCTGCGCCTCGACGGTTTTTTACTGCGGCCCCTGCTGAGTCTCTTTTCTTCGCTCATTCTTTGTGGCTTGTTGATGCTGTTTGGCTTCTCTGCCAGCGGCACCATTGAAGTGGGCGTGCTGTATGCGTTTATCAGCTATCTTGGGCGACTTAACGAACCCTTAATCGAACTGACCACGCAGCAGGCGATGCTGCAACAGGCTGTTGTTGCTGGTGAGCGCGTGTTTGAGCTGATGGACGGGCCACGCCAGCAATATGGCAATGATGATCGCCCGTTACAGAGCGGCACCATCGAAGTCGATAACGTGTCATTTGCTTATCGCGATGACAATCTGGTGCTAAAGAACATTAATCTCTCTGTGCCTTCGCGTAACTTTGTGGCGCTGGTCGGGCATACCGGCAGTGGCAAAAGCACCCTCGCCAGTTTATTGATGGGCTATTACCCGCTAACGGAAGGTGATATTCGCCTTGATGGTCGTCCGTTAAGTTCGCTAAGTCACAGCGCGCTGCGCCAGGGCGTGGCAATGGTGCAGCAAGATCCGGTAGTGCTGGCGGATACATTCCTCGCCAACGTGACGCTGGGACGTGATATCTCCGAAGAACGCGTCTGGCAGGCGCTGGAAACCGTGCAACTGGCGGAGCTGGCGCGCAGCATGAGTGATGGTATTTATACGCCGCTGGGCGAGCAGGGGAATAATCTTTCGGTTGGGCAGAAGCAACTACTGGCACTGGCTCGTGTGCTGGTGGAGACGCCGCAAATCCTGATTCTTGATGAGGCAACCGCCAGCATTGACTCCGGTACTGAACAGGCGATTCAACACGCACTGGCGGCGGTGCGTGAACACACTACGCTTGTGGTGATTGCTCACCGCTTATCGACCATTGTCGATGCCGACACCATTCTGGTGCTTCATCGTGGTCAGGCTGTGGAACAGGGGACTCACCAGCAACTGCTGGCCGCCCAGGGGCGCTACTGGCAGATGTATCAACTGCAACTTGCGGGCGAAGAGCTGGCAGCCAGCGTGCGTGAAGAGGAGTCATTGAGCGCCTGAATAGCGCAATATTTCATCGTTGGTGCAAAAATGTAACGCACTGTGCACTGTCATAGTGCGTTTTTGTTTTCAATCTTCTTAACTTCCTGCTCTCTTTCTCGTTTTTCATTTCTGGCACACCGCTTGCAATACCTTATTCGTGTAGCAGAACCATTACCGAATTCTGACCGGAGGGGATCTATGAAGCTGGTGACCGTGATAATCAAACCATTCAAGCTGGAAGACGTTCGTGAATCGTTATCTTCCATTGGTATTCAGGGCCTGACCGTCACCGAAGTGAAAGGTTTCGGGCGTCAGAAAGGGCATGCCGAGCTGTACCGGGGGGCGGAATACAGCGTCAACTTTCTGCCAAAAGTAAAAATTGATGTGGCGATTGCTGATGACCAACTCGATGAAGTGATCGATATCGTCAGCAAGGCGGCTTACACCGGAAAAATTGGCGACGGCAAAATCTTCGTCGCTGAATTGCAACGCGTCATTCGTATTCGTACCGGCGAAGCCGACGAAGCGGCGCTGTAATCTCTGGCACACAGCAACAGGAACGAAAAATGAAGATAGCGACGATAAAAACTGGGCTTACTTCACTGGCGATGCTGCCGGGACTGGTAATGGCTGCACCTGCGGTGGCCGATAAAGCCGACAATGCGTTTATGATGATTTGTACTGCGCTGGTGCTGTTTATGACTATTCCGGGGATTGCCCTGTTTTACGGTGGGTTAATTCGCGGCAAAAACGTGCTGTCGATGCTGACGCAGGTGACGGTGACGTTTGCACTGGTCTGTATTCTCTGGGTGGTTTACGGTTACTCGCTGGCGTTTGGTGAGGGCAACAACTTCTTTGGCAACATTAACTGGTTGATGCTGAAAAACATCGAACTGACGGCGGTGATGGGCAGCATTTATCAGTATATCCACGTGGCGTTTCAGGGATCGTTTGCCTGCATTACCGTAGGCTTGATCGTCGGGGCGCTGGCGGAACGGATCCGCTTCTCAGCTGTGCTGATTTTCGTGGTGGTGTGGCTGACGCTTTCTTACATTCCGATTGCGCATATGGTCTGGGGCGGCGGTTTGCTGGCTTCTCACGGTGCGCTGGATTTTGCGGGTGGCACGGTGGTGCACATTAACGCCGCTATTGCAGGTCTGGTGGGCGCATATCTAATTGGTAAACGCGTGGGCTTCGGCAAAGAGGCGTTTAAACCGCACAACCTGCCGATGGTCTTTACCGGCACTGCCATTCTCTATATCGGCTGGTTTGGCTTTAATGCCGGGTCAGCGGGCACGGCGAATGAAATTGCAGCACTGGCATTTGTGAATACTGTGGTCGCAACTGCGGCGGCAATTCTTGGCTGGATCTTCGGTGAATGGGCGCTGCGTGGTAAGCCTTCACTGCTGGGAGCGTGTTCAGGCGCGATTGCCGGTCTGGTCGGCGTGACGCCAGCCTGTGGCTACATTGGTGTTGGCGGCGCGTTGATTATCGGCGTAGTCGCTGGTCTGGCGGGCTTGTGGGGCGTTACCATGCTCAAACGCTTGCTGCGGGTGGATGATCCCTGTGATGTCTTCGGTGTGCACGGCGTTTGTGGCATTGTCGGCTGTATCATGACTGGGATTTTTGCCGCCAGTTCGCTGGGCGGAGTGGGCTTCGCTGAAGGTGTGACGATGGGCCATCAGTTGCTGGTACAGCTGGAAAGCATTGCCATTACGATTGTCTGGTCCGGTGTGGTGGCGTTTATTGGCTACAAACTGGCGGATCTGACGGTTGGTCTGCGTGTACCGGAAGAACAGGAGCGAGAAGGGTTGGACGTCAACAGCCACGGCGAAAATGCCTATAACGCGTAATAAGCACTGCAAAAAACAGCCGGACGGTTTTCACCTCCGGCTTTTTTTTTAATTGTGATTACGCATTACCCCTTCCTGAACGGTCGAGGCAATCAGCACGCCGTCCTGGGTATAAAACTCACCGCGCACAAAGCCGCGTGCGCTGGACGCCGAGGTGCTCTCCACGCTATACAGCAGCCATTCATTCAAATTAAACGGGCGATGGAACCACATGGAATGGTCGATGGTTGCTATCTGAATCCCTGGTTCGAGAAAACCGATGCCGTGCGGCTGTAAAGCTACCGGCAGGAAGTTAAGATCAGAAGCGTAACCGAGCAGATACTGATGAACACGCAGATCATCCGGTACGCTACCATTTGCGCGGATCCACACCTGACGATGTGGTTCTGCGACATGCCCTTTCAGTGGGTTATGAAACTCCACCGGACGGACTTCCAGCGGACGATCGCAGATGAATTTATCTTTCAGCACTGGCGGCAGCAGGTGCGCCAGCGATTGGGCGATTTGCGTTTCTGAAGGCAGGCCATCAGGTGCGGGTGCGGGTGGCATAGCTTTTTGATGTTCGAAACCCGCTTCCGGAGCCTGGAAAGAGGCTGTCATATAGAAAATCGGTTTACCGTTTTGAATAGCAGCAACCCGGCGGGCGCTGAAGCTGTTACCGTCACGCAACGTTTCGACATCATAAATAATCGGCTTCTTACTGTCGCCTGGGCGAAGAAAGTAGCTGTGAAACGAATGGACCAGCCGCTCTTCAGGGACAGTCTCTTTTGCAGCATACAAGGCCTGACCCACGACCTGGCCGCCAAACACCTGGCGTAAACCTAAATCTTCACTCTGGCCGCGAAAGAGTCCTTCCTCAATTTTTTCCAGATTTAACAATGTCAGTAAGTTTTTTAGCGCCTGACTCATATAACTCTCCAGTAACATAGCTGCCGCAGCAAGCCAAAGTGAGTTGAGTATAACGCAAATTTGCCACTGGTCCGATGGGTGCAATAGTCTGAATTACTAGCCAATTACAGGCAGAAATGCGTGATGTGTGCCACACTTGTTGACGTTACTATTTTGTTAACCACTCTTCCGGCGAGGAAAGTTAGCCCGCTGGTGCATTGATAATAAGGAGAAGTGAATGAAACTCGTGCACATGGCCAGTGGTTTAGCGGTTGCGATTGCGTTGGCGGCTTGCGCAGATAAAAGCGCGGATATTCAGACGCCAGCACCGGCTGCAAATACGTCTATTTCAGCAACACAGCAACCTGCTATCCAGCAACCGAATGTTTCCGGTACCGTCTGGATCCGTCAGAAAGTCGCACTGCCGCCTGATGCCGTGCTGACCGTGACACTTTCTGACGCATCATTAGCCGATGCACCGTCAAAAGTACTGGCGCAGAAAGCGGTGCGTACTGAAGGTAAACAGTCACCATTCAGCTTTGTTCTGCCATTTAACCCGGCAGATGTTCAGCCGAACGCGCGTATTCTGTTGAGTGCGGCGATTACCGTGAATGACAAACTGGTATTTATTACCGATACCGTTCAGCCGGTGATCAACCAGGGCGGAACTAAAGCTGACCTGACATTGGTGCCGGTGCAGCAAACCGCCGTGCCGGTTCAGGCCAGCGGTGGCGCAACGACTACCGTACCTTCGACCTCACCAACCCAGGTGAATCCGTCTTCGGCAGTTCCGGCTCCTACGCAATATTAAACGAAGTTAACCCTCTCCGCCCGGAGAGGGTTAGTAGTTCCAGCGATAACGCTGTAAGTCGATTTGTCCGCTTCCCGATACCATCACGCCTTCTGCCAGTAATGCTTGTCGCTGACGCTGTAAATCTGGTCCGGTTAGCGAAATGGTGCCGTGGCGATTAACCACCCGGTGCCAGGGCAAGGTGCTGCCTTCCGGGAGACGCTTTAACACACCACCTACCTGGCGCGCGGCGCGGGGCGATCCCGCCAATTTCGCGACATCACCGTAAGTGGTGACATAGCCTTCGGGAATAGCGGCTACGATTTGCCAGACGCGTTGGGGAAATGAATCTTCTTTTTCCATCTTTTCTTCCTGAGGTAATTTTTCAGCATAATCTGGAAAAACGCCCGAGTGAAGCAGCATTGCGCAAGAAACCAGCATCTGGCACGCAATGGGTTGCAATTAGCCGGGGCAGCAGTGATAATGCGCCTGCGCGTTGGTTCTCAACGCTCTCAATGGGGGCTCTGTTGGTTCTCCCGCAACGCTACTCTGTTTACCAGGTCAGGTCCGGAAGGAAGCAGCCAAGGCAGATGACGCGTGTGCCGGGATGTAGCTGGCAGGGCCCCCACCCATTTCTGCCTCCCCCCGTTTCGTCAAAAAATCCCAACATGGCTAAACTTTAACCACAACTGACGTCGCAAGAATTGTCTGGCTGCGCAGGACGCTTCGGAGGTATGTCTGATGAAGTATGTTGATGGTTTTGTGGTTGCCGTTCCTGCCGATAAAAAGGATGCCTATCGGGAAATGGCCGCTAAGGCCGCGCCATTGTTTAAAGAGTTTGGCGCGCTTCGTATTGTCGAATGCTGGGCCAGCGATGTACCGGATGGCAAAGTGACCGATTTTCGTATGGCGGTGAAAGCGGAAGAGAATGAAGAGGTTGTCTTTAGCTGGATTGAATACCCTTCAAAAGAGGTCCGCGACGCTGCTAATCAAAAGATGATGTCGGACCCACGGATGAAGGAGTTCGGCGAGTCCATGCCGTTTGATGGCAAGCGAATGATCTATGGCGGATTCGAGTCAATCATCGACGAATAGGTAGCGTGACGGGCTGTGCGGCGTGCCGTCAGCCCAAAAATTCACAAATGTTGCTCGGCCCAGCGTAAGAAATCCTCTTTCGGTAATGCCTTGCTGTAGAGCCAGCCCTGGCCGTAGTGCACGCCATGCTGGCGTAGCCACTCTTCTTGTTTACTGGTTTCGATTCCCTCCGCTACCATTTTCAGTTTCAGTGTTTTTGCCATTTCGATGATATGTGGCGTGACATTTTTATATTCCAGCGCATCAACGAAAGATTTATCGATCTTCAGAATGTCGACATCCAGATCCTGTAAATAGCTTAAACTTGAATACCCCGTACCAAAATCATCGAGATAAATTTCATGGCCCGCCTCCCGGTAGCGAGAAATTATCGGGGCGCTGGTTTTCGGATCGGCAAACTCGCGTTCAGTGAGTTCAAGCGCGATCTGTCTGGGATTAACCTGATAGTGATTGATCATTTCACGCAGCAATTGCGGGATTTTTTCCGAGGTGAGTACGGTGGATTCAAGATTGATCGAAATATGCTGCTGCGGATGCTGACGCAGCCAGTCGCCCATATCTTCAAAGACACTTTTTATAATCAGTAGCGTCAACGGCTCAGAAAGCCCCGTTTGCTGTGCCAGCGGAATAAAACTATCTGGTGACAACCAACTACCGTCTGTCTGCGGCCAGCGCGCCAGTGCCTCAGCACCGACAATTTTGCCATTGGCTAAGGAGACAATCGGCTGATAGTGCACGCAAATATCACGATTTTCGATAGCATCCTGCAGCCGATGATGCGGTGACTGGATACGGCGCAAAATACGCAGCACAAACATCGCTGCCAGCAGGCCAATCACCAACCCGAGCGGTAACCAAATAAAGACTTGCCGATGCCAGCCTTTCTGCAACATTTTCGTTGAAGCCCAGGTGATGATCGAAATATTCATCTCCGGGAAGGGCTGGATATCGTAAATAATTCCATTATTTTCGATATGCTCACCGGGTGTTTTTTGTAGCCTGGTAATAATTCCCTGAGCAATTTCATCGCTGCTGGTTATGACAACATTATGGGCATTGCCAATAATGGCGGCATCAATTTGCCATGAGCTATAGGGAATGACATCAATAAAGGAAGCGGGGTCGATCATGACGACATAATGTGCCGTTCCTATGGCGACCATGTAACGGATAATGCCTAAATCGTTATGCGATGTTAACCAGACACGATAACCATCTTTCGAAATTTTACCTGGCTCGGGGAAGGTATCGGGCGGGCTTTCATGCTCCAGAGACGAACACTGGGGAACGTTGTTATCGATATAAACCACTTCCTGAATATAGCGATAACTGTAAGATACCCGACGCATTTTCATGAGATGGGCTGCGCTACAGGCCGCACCTTGCCACCTTTCCAGCTCCTGCAGAGCATCTTTCCCTTGTATCGCCACCTTATTGGCCCGAATAGCGACGCGGGAGGAATAAGTATTCAGCTCTTCAATAAACGATGTTTGTACTTGCTGATGGGCCAGCCAGATGCTTAAGCCGACAGGCAGTAATACTGAAAGAATCAGTACTCCCGAAATCAGGCTGACCAGATGTCGTGTTCTCACCAGCATATCCTTATTAACACAGTGTAGGGAAAGTATATCTGATTGTGGAAAAAGGCAGGCAGGAGATAAGGAGATAGAGCTGGTATTTCATGAAGCGATGGGTGGAAACGATCGTTGTCATTTGACCAGGCGTAGAGCTTTACGCCTGGTATGTAACCCTAACTTAAGATGTTGATTCGGCGCGAGCGAGGGTAAAAATATCGTAAAAAGACAGTTCACCTTTACGGACGATCATTTTTTGCAGTTGTTCTTTATGAACATCCGCGACACGCGGAGAGTTCAAGATGGCTTCAACCAGCGCGGCAGGTACAAAGCGCGTGTTGTACCATTCGCCGTTATAGCAAACGCGGAAATCCAGCACGTCGATATCTTCATAGCGGTAGCGTGGGTAGACATCGAAAAAGAAGAAACCATTAAGCAGGATAAATAATACAACCAGTAGCCAGACAGAACCTGACAGCGTTTCGGACTGCAACATCACCGCCAGGGTGGCAAAAAAAGCAACGTACATACCAATAAACAGCCCCGGATGTTTACGGATAAAACTGATACTAAAGCGGGGTTTGTTGTCGCGTTTTTCGCGGGTATTCAGAGACTCAATCGTTTCGGTCAGCAGGCGTTGTATTTCGGTCATCGTTTGCCTTCGTGGTATCTGCAACTTTCCAGGGAACACCCTATTTTAACGTGGGAATAGTAGAGGGAAAGTAACAGATTTGCCACGATTTTGCATAACAGTTGCGAAAAACAGGTTACAATTTTTTAATGATTCTGGCTGGATTACCGCCCACGACAACATTGTCCGGGACATCTTTTGTGACAACTGCACCTGAGGCTACCACGACGTTATCACCAATGGTCACACCAGGGTTAATGACTGCGCGTCCACCAATCCAGACGTTATTACTGATGGTGACGGGTTTCCCCAGTTCAACACCGCTATTACGTGCTACAGGGTCGATGGGATGTGTTGCCGTGTAGATATGAACACCTGGCGCTAACATACAGTTATCACCGATGCGAATAGGGCAAACATCAAGCATCACGCAATCGAAGTTGGCGAAAAAATTATTGCCGAGAAAAATGTTATAGCCATAGTCACAGCGAAACGTTGGCTCAATATAAGCCTCTGTCACCTGACCGAATAATTCAGCGAGAATTTGCTGGCGTAATGTGTGCTCTTCCGCCAGGGAGTGATTGTATCGGTGAATAAGCTGACGAGCGCGCAGGCGATCGCGAGATAACGTCTCATCTGCCGAGCGATACAACTCACCAGCAATCATCTTTTCTTTTTCTGTGCTCATTACTGACCTCCGGTTGCTGAAAATGCGGCAACACAGTAAGACGAAAAGTCAGTGAAGAGAACGTTCCCATTACGTCTGTGTGATGAAGATCACATAGGGTGCGCCTTCATGGCGATAAAGTATAAAATTCTTAATAAACAGCTGGTTATAGCTCCGAAAGCCAATTATTTATTAGCGAATAAATTTCCATACTGAGGAAGGGATCTTGTCGTACAGTTTATTCATAGTCAATTCGGCGAGGCGGTGATCTGCGGCTGAGTAAAATACCGCCAGTTCATTATCTGATAATTCGTATTTATTTTTCTCGATAACACGCTCCAGCGTGTCAATTGTCTGGCAACGACGTAAACGCATTAAATAATCGGTTTTGGTTAAAGGTTTTTCGGACATACTTCTACCCATGGTTGTAATAATTCTAACAAGATAAACTCGCAGGATTCTCTTTCGTCGCATTGACAAAACAACGGAATAGTCGATTACCTGACTTCCGCCATTTTTGAAGATCCTGCATATTAATACCATAACTACTGAACAACATAAAGGTGTCATCCAGATATTCGTCGATCTGCTCAATGAGCTTATTGTCTTCATTATACTTAATTTTGTAATTAAGTGCGAAGGTCGCAATATGCTCAATCAGTTCATTCAACTGGAGGTTGATCGCCGAGGTTGGGTCGTTAACCCAGCCATGGTTGCTTTCTTCAAGGTTTGCAAGGCAATCATGATACAGGGTTTCACAGAGAAACTTAAGCTGTGCGATATCATGTCTTTTGGGTGAGTATTCATCCATAACGCGTCCCCTTCTTAGCGGTTGAACTAACGGACACCTTTCGGGATGGAAAAAACTTACTGACCTGGACTTGCCCTCTCGTTTGTTAGCTTAACTATAAGCCACTCTTTGCCGGTTTTCATCGCATTATTACGAAAAATTACAAATAGGAAGGAAGCTGGATAGGACTCACTTTTTCATACTAGCACCAACCCGCTGCAGGTAAAAGCAGTTTGCTCGAACTGTTCATAACATTTCAAGATTATCGCCAGATGAAATTGGTCACACTAATACCAGGAATGCTCTGAATATGTCGTAATAACCGATGAATGAATAAAGAATTACCGCAAATAATTAAGAAAAGCCTCTAAATGATTATGGATTATTAAATCTATTAGCCCTGCTTAATATAAATTAACTAACAATCAGTATTTTTTATGAATTTTATGCGAAGTTAATACTGGTTTTCATATGAGATTCTGAGTTGATTGTTCAGTTCCCCATTCAACTCGTAGGTTATGCATCTAAAAAAGGCCGCTTGCGCGGCCTTAGTGATTACACGTTGTATCAATGATGATCGACAGTATGGCTGTGCTCGATATCTTCATTCTTGCGGCTAAAGCGGCGGCGAACCACCACAAAGAATACCGGAACAAAGAAGATTGCCAGTACCGTTGCGGTCACCATCCCGCCCATTACACCGGTACCTACTGCGTTCTGCGCGCCGGAACCAGCACCAGTACTGATAACCAGCGGCATAACGCCGAGGATAAACGCCAGCGAGGTCATCAGGATCGGACGTAAACGCATCCGCACCGCATCAAGCGTCGCTTCAATCAGACCTTTACCTTCTTTATCCATCAAGTCTTTGGCGAATTCGACGATAAGTATCGCGTTCTTCGCCGACAACCCAATGGTTGTGAGCAGGCCTACCTGGAAGTACACGTCATTGGTCAGGCCACGGAAGGTGGCTGCCAGCAAGGCACCGATAACCCCCAGCGGAACGACCAGCATAACGGAGAACGGAATCGACCAGCTCTCGTACAGCGCCGCCAGACACAGGAACACGACAATCAACGAAATCGCGTACAGTGAAGGTGCCTGGTTGCCGGAGAGACGTTCCTGATAGGACATCCCCGTCCAGTCATAGCCAACACCGGTAGGCAGTTTACTCGCCAGTTGTTCCATCAGCTCCATTGCTTCACCGGTACTTTTACCCGGTGCCGCCTGGCCTAAGATTTCCATAGACGGCAGGCCGTTGTAACGTTCCAGACGCGGCGAACCGTACTCCCAACGAGAAGAGGAGAACGCCGAGAACGGCACCATCTGACCATCAGCAGCACGAACATACCAGTCGCCGATATCATCCGGCAGCATACGGTATTTCGCTTCTGACATGACGTAAACTTTCTTCACACGACCGCGGTCGATAAAGTCGTTCACATAGCTACCGCCCCATGCAGCGCCCAGAGTGGTGTTAATGTCGTTGATAGAAACACCCAGCGCCTGCGCTTTTTCCTGGTCGATATCAATCTTAAACTGCGGGGTATCTTCCAGACCGTTTGGACGTACGCTGGTCAACATATCAGGGTGCTTCGCTGCTTCTGCAAGCAGCTGGTTACGCGCCTGAGTCAGTTTTTCGTGACCAAGGCCAGCCTGGTCAATCAGCTCAAAGTCAAAGCCGGTTGCAGTACCCAGTTCCACGATTGCGGGCAGGTTAAAGGCGAAAACCATCGCATCTTTGATTTGCGAGAAAGCGCGTGTTGCACGCATGGTAATCGCTTCAACTTTGTTTTCTTCGCCCGGACGATCGGCCCAGTCCTTCAAGGAAACGAACGCAATACCGGTATTCTGACCACGTCCCGCAAAGCCGAAGCCGTTAACGGCGAACACCGACTCAACGTTGTTCTTTTCTTTGGTCAGATAGTAATTCGTTACCTCATTGAGCACTTTCTGCGTACGTTCCTGCGTTGCACCTGCTGGCAGCTGAACCATGGTCATAAATACGCCCTGGTCCTCATCTGGCAAGAAGGAGCTTGGCAGACGCACAAACAGATAGGCCATGCCGACCACGATGATTAGATACAGCACCAGGTAACGCCCCGTACTGCGCAGAATACCGCCTACGCTGTCGGTGTAGTGGTGCGTGCTCTTCTCGAACATGCGGTTAAACCAGCCGAAGAAGCCTTTTTTACCTTCTCCGTGATCGCCTTTGGCAATCGGTTTCAGCATGGTGGCACAAAGAGCCGGAGTCAGAATCAACGCCACCAGTACCGACAGCGCCATTGCTGAAACAATGGTAATAGAGAACTGACGATAGATAGCACCAGTAGAACCGCCAAAGAAGGCCATCGGTACGAATACCGCCGACAGTACCATCGCGATACCGACCAGAGCGCCCTGAATCTGCCCCATCGACTTACGGGTGGCTTCTTTTGGCGGCAAACCTTCTTCCGCCATCACACGCTCAACGTTTTCTACCACAACGATGGCGTCATCCACCAACAGGCCGATGGCGAGCACCATCCCGAACATTGTTAGCGTGTTTATCGAGAAGCCAAAGGCGGCAAGGACGGCAAAGGTCCCCAGCAATACCACCGGTACGGCAATGGTCGGAATCAACGTCGCGCGGAAGTTCTGCAAGAACAGATACATAACCAGGAAAACGAGGATGATCGCTTCGACCAGCGTTTTAACCACTTCGTGAATAGAGATTTTCACGAACGGCGTGGTGTCGTACGGGTAAACAATTTTCAGACCTGACGGGAAGAACGGTTCCATCTTCGCCAGTTCAGCACGGATTGCCGCAGCGGTATCCAGCGCGTTCGCGCCGGTTGCCAGCTTGATCCCCAGACCGGAAGCCGGTTGGCCGTTAAACTCTGCGATGATGTCGTAGTTCTCACCACCCAGCTCAATTTTCGCCACATCACGCAGCAGCACGCGGGAACCATCCTGATTCACTTTCAGCAGGATTTTGCCGAACTCTTCAGTAGAGGTCAGACGCGTCTGAGCAATAATAGAGGCGTTAAGCTGTTGGCCTTTCACCGGCGGCGTACCACCGAGCTGACCCGCCGCAACCTGGGCGTTCTGCGCTTTGATGGCGGTAATGACATCAACCGGCGTTAGCTGGTATTTGTTCAGTTCATTCGGGTTCATCCAGATACGCATCGCGTACTGAGAACCGAACAGCTGAACGTCACCCACGCCCGACGTACGGCTGATGGCGTCTTTCATATTCGCCGCCACGTAGTCGGAGATATCCTCCTGCGTCATGGTGCCATCGGTGTTGATAACGCCGACAACCATCAGGAAGCTACTGGACGATTTCTCAACGCTCACCCCTTGCTGCTGTACTTCTTGCGGCAGCAACGGCATTGCCAGCTGCAGTTTGTTCTGCACCTGAACCTGCGCGATATCCGCATCAGTACCAGACTCAAAGGTCAGGGTGATCTGCACGGTACCCGTGGAGTCACTGTTAGAGGACATGTACATCAGGTTATCGATACCATTCATATTCTGTTCGATAACCTGTGTCACCGTGTCCTGCACTGTTTTCGCATCAGCGCCGGGGTAGGAGGCGGAGATCGTTACTGCCGGCGGAGCAATCGTAGGATATTGCGCCACCGGCAGTTTGAGGATCGCCAGCCCCCCTGCCAACATGATGATGATGGCGATCACCCACGCAAAAATCGGGCGATCGATAAAGAAATTAGGCATGTCTTAACGGCTCCTGTTTAAGTTAAGACTTGGACTGTTCAGGCTGAGTACCGCTTGCGGCTTGCTGGTTATTATCAGCGGTAACTTCTTGTGCTTTTACCTGGACACCAGGACGCACTTTCTGCAGCCCACTTATTACTACGCGATCGCCTGCTTTCAGACCTTCTGTCACCAGCCACTTATCGCCAATAGCCTGGCTTGCAACGATCGGACGGGTTTCCACTTTGTCATCCGCGCCTACCACCAGTACGGTAGCATCGCCACGCGGCGTACGGGTTACACCCTGTTGCGGGACTAAAATGGCGTTTGGATTAAGCCCTTCTTCCAGACGTGCGCGCACGAACATACCCGGCAGCAGAGTGTGATCCGGGTTCGGGAAGATAGCGCGTAGGGTGATAGACCCGGTGGTCTGATCGACAGTAACGTCAGAGAACTCCAGCGTACCGTCCTGTGGGAACTTAATGCCGTCACTGGTGATCAGCGACACTTTGGCTTTGCCGTTCTCTTGTTTCAGCGTGCCATTTGCCAGTTCTTGTTTCAGGCGCAGGAAGTCGTTGCTGGACTGAGTCACATCAACGTAGATCGGATCAAGTTGCTGCACGGTTGCCAGCGCCGTCGCCTGACCGTTCTGTACCAGGGCACCTTCCGTCACGTTTGACTTACCAATGCGGCCGCTAATTGGAGAGGTGACTTTGGTGTAAGCCAGATTGATACGCGCAGTTTCAACGGCAGCTTTCGCCGCAGTTACCGCGGCATTCGCCTGTTGCGCATCAGCCAGAGCCTGATCGTACTCTTGCTTACTGATGTACTGCGTACCCAGCAGTTTCTGATAACGATTCACCGTCAATTGCGCGATATTGGCTGCAGCCTGGGCTTTCGCTAAATCGCCTTTCGCACTGTCGTATGTCGCCTGATAGGTCGCAGGATCAATCTGATAGAGAGAGACACCTGCTTCGATGTCGCTACCTTCTTTGAAATTACGCTTCAGGATAATCCCGCTAACTTGAGGACGAACTTCTGCGATCCGGTAGGCACTGGTGCGACCCGGAAGCTCGGTTGTGATCTGCAGAGGTTCAGTTTTGACTGTAACTACGCCAACGGCGGGCATCTGCTGGCCACCTTGTTGGGCCTGTTTGTCGTCACATCCTGTTAGGGCTAAGCTGCCTGAGAGCATCAGAACGACCGCCAGAGGCGTAAACCCTCTGTTTTTGTTCATATGTAAACCTCGAGTGTCCGATTTCAAATTGGTCAATGGTCAAAAGTTAATAAACCCATTGCTGCGTTTATATTATCGTCGTGCTATGGTACATACATTCACAAATGTATGTAAATCTAACGCCTGTAAATTCACGAACATATGGCACGAAAAACCAAACAAGAAGCGCAGGAAACGCGCCAACACATCCTCGATGTGGCTCTACGTCTTTTCTCACAGCAGGGGGTATCATCCACCTCGCTGGGCGAGATTGCAAAAGCAGCTGGCGTTACGCGCGGTGCAATCTACTGGCATTTTAAAGACAAGTCGGATTTGTTCAGTGAGATCTGGGAACTGTCAGAATCCAATATTGGTGAACTAGAGCTTGAGTATCAGGCAAAATTCCCTGGCGATCCACTCTCAGTATTAAGAGAGATATTAATTCATGTTCTTGAATCCACGGTGACAGAAGAACGGCGTCGATTATTGATGGAGATTATATTCCACAAATGCGAATTTGTCGGAGAAATGGCTGTTGTGCAACAGGCACAACGTAATCTCTGTCTGGAAAGTTATGACCGTATAGAACAAACGTTAAAACATTGTATTGAAGCGAAAATGTTGCCTGCGGATTTAATGACGCGTCGCGCAGCAATTATTATGCGCGGCTATATTTCCGGCCTGATGGAAAACTGGCTCTTTGCCCCGCAATCTTTTGATCTTAAAAAAGAAGCCCGCGATTACGTCGCCATCTTACTGGAGATGTATCTCCTGTGCCCCACGCTTCGTAATCCTGCCACTAACGAATAACCCTGAATCTGACTCCAGGATTTTTCCTGGACATTTTCGTCGTTGCTATTCTGGTTCACTGCGTCGTGATATTCTTGCGGTTTGACTTTTTCAGGTCGTTCTTCAGGTTCAGAAACCTTCATTCATCATGACTATGTTCCAGTATTACAAACGATCACGGCATTTTGTTTTTTCAGCATTTATTGCTTTTGTTTTTGTCTTGTTATGCCAGAACACGGCGTTTGCGCGGGCGCCATCGAATGGTGATCTGCCGACAAAAGCGGACCTGCAGGCACAACTTGACTCACTGAATAAACAAAAAGATCTTTCTGCTCAGGACAAACTGGTGCAGCAGGATCTGACAGATACATTAGCCACCCTCGATAAAATCGATCGCATAAAAGAAGAGACAGTTCAGCTACGGCAAAAAGTCGCTGAAGCGCCGGAAAAAATGCGTCAGGCGACCGCGGCGTTAACAGCACTTAGCGATGTCGATAACGACGAAGAAACGCGCAAAATTCTAAGCACGCTTTCGTTGCGCCAGCTGGAAACTCGCGTTGCCCAGGCGCTGGACGATTTGCAAAACGCACAAAACGATCTGGCGTCTTATAACAGCCAGCTGGTTTCGTTACAGACGCAGCCCGAACGCGTGCAAAATGCGATGTATAACGCTTCGCAGCAGCTGCAACAAATTCGCAGCCGCCTGGATGGCACTGATGTTGGCGATACTGCCTTACGTCCCAGCCAGAAAGTGTTGATGCAGGCCCAGCAGGTTTTGCTGAATGCTGAGATTGACCAGCAGCGAAAAAGCCTGGAAGGGAACACCGTCTTACAGGATACCTTGCAAAAGCAGCGTGATTACGTGACGGCGAACAGCGCCCGTCTGGAGCACCAGTTGCAGCTGTTGCAAGAAGCAGTAAACAGCAAGCGCCTGACCTTAACCGAAAAAACGGCGCAGGAAGCCGTCTCTCCGGATGAAGCTGCACGTATTCAGGCTAATCCTCTGGTGAAACAGGAACTGGAAATTAACCAGCAGTTGAGTCAGCGTCTGATTACCGCGACTGAAAACGGTAATCAGCTAATGCAGCAAAACATTAAAGTCAAAAACTGGCTTGAGCGGGCGCTGCAATCGGAACGAAATATTAAGGAGCAGATTGCCGTCCTGAAGGGCAGTCTGCTGTTGTCTCGTATCCTTTACCAGCAACAACAAACGCTGCCCTCGGCGGATGAACTGGAAAACATGACCAACCGCATCGCGGATTTGCGTCTCGAACAGTTTGAAGTCAACCAGCAGCGTGATGCGCTCTTCCAGAGTGATGCGTTCGTTAACAAGCTGGAAGAAGGCCACGCCAACGAAGTTAACAGTGAAGTTCATGACGCATTACTCCAGGTTGTGGATATGCGTCGCGAACTGCTGGATCAGCTTAATAAACAGTTGGGTAACCAGTTGATGATGGCCATTAACCTGCAAATCAACCAGCAGCAGTTAATGAGCGTGTCGAAAAACCTGAAATCAATCCTGACTCAGCAAATCTTTTGGGTAAACAGTAACCGTCCAATGGACTGGGACTGGATCAAAGCGTTCCCACAAACGCTGAAAGATGAATTTAAGTCGATGAAGATCACGGTAAACTGGGAAAAAGCCTGGCCTGCCGTCTTTATCGCTTTCCTCGCTGGTTTGCCACTGCTATTAATTGCCGGGCTGATCCACTGGCGTCTGGGCTGGCTGAAAGCGTATCAACAAAAACTGGCTTCCGCTGTGGGTTCCCTGCGTAACGACAGCCAGCTCAACACACCAAAAGCGATCCTTATCGACCTGATCCGCGCGCTGCCGGTATGTCTGATTATTCTTGCGGTTGGTCTGATTCTGCTAACCATGCAGCTCAACATCAGCGAACTGCTGTGGTCGTTCTGTAAAAAACTGGCGATCTTCTGGCTGGTGTTTGGCCTGTGCTGGAAAGTGCTGGAGAAAAACGGTGTTGCCGTACGTCACTTTGGCATGCCGGAACAGCAGACCAGCCACTGGCGTCGGCAGATTGTCCGCATCAGTCTCGCGTTGCTGCCAATTCATTTCTGGTCTGTGGTGGCAGAACTTTCCCCGCTGCATCTGATGGATGATGTGCTGGGGCAGGCGATGATTTTCTTCAACCTGCTGCTGATTGCCTTCCTGGTATGGCCAATGTGCCGCGAAAGCTGGCGTGATAAAGAGTCGCACACCATGCGACTTGTCACCATTACCATACTGTCGATAATCCCAATTGCGTTGATGGTGCTGACCGCCACGGGTTATTTCTACACCACACTGCGCCTCTCCGGACGTTGGATTGAAACCGTGTATCTGGTGATTATCTGGAACCTGCTGTACCAGACGGTATTGCGCGGCTTAAGCGTAGCGGCGCGGCGTATCGCCTGGCGTCGTGCGCTCGCGCGTCGACAGAATCTGGTGAAAGAGGGCGCAGAAGGTGCCGAACCGCCGGAAGAACCAACCATTGCACTGGAGCAGGTTAACCAACAGACGCTGCGTATTACTATGTTGCTGATGTTTGCGCTGTTCGGTGTCATGTTCTGGGCAATTTGGTCAGATTTGATCACCGTGTTCAGCTATCTCGACAGCATCACGCTCTGGCATTACAACGGCACTGAAGCTGGCGCTGCGGTGGTGAAAAACGTCACCATGGGCAGTCTGTTGTTTGCGATTATCGCCTCAATGGTAGCCTGGGCGTTGATTCGCAACCTGCCTGGTTTGCTGGAAGTATTGGTGCTCTCGCGACTGAATATGCGCCAGGGCGCGTCGTATGCCATTACTACCATCCTTAACTACATCATCATTGCCGTTGGTGCGATGACGGTGTTCGGATCGCTGGGCGTCTCGTGGGATAAACTCCAGTGGCTGGCGGCGGCATTATCCGTAGGTCTTGGTTTTGGTTTACAAGAGATCTTCGGTAACTTCGTCTCCGGTTTGATTATCCTGTTCGAACGTCCGGTGCGCATTGGCGACACGGTAACCATTGGTACCTACTCTGGGACGGTCAGTAAGATCCGTATTCGTGCGACAACGATTACCGATTTCGATCGCAAAGAAGTGATCATCCCGAACAAAGCGTTTGTTACCGAGCGTCTGATCAACTGGTCGTTAACCGACACCACCACGCGTCTGGTGATCCGCCTGGGCGTGGCCTATGGCTCCGATCTGGAAAAAGTGCGTAAAGTGTTGCTGAAGGCGGCGACTGAGCACCCAAGGGTGATGCACGAACCCATGCCGGAAGTCTTCTTTACGGCGTTTGGTGCCAGCACGTTGGATCACGAGCTGCGCCTGTACGTGCGTGAACTGCGTGACCGCAGTCGTACTGTCGATGAGCTGAACCGTACTATTGATCAGCTGTGCCGTGAAAACGACATCAACATTGCCTTTAACCAGCTTGAAGTGCATCTGCACAACGAGAAGGGCGATGAGGTGACGGAAGTCAAACGCGAGTACAAAGGCGACGATCCGACACCAGCGGTAGGGTAATAACCAAAGGGGGTGACATTTAGTTGCCCCGAGATTACTGACAAAGTGCGCGTTGTTCATGCCGGATGCGGCGTGACCGCCTTATCCGGCCTACGAAATCGCAAGAATTCAATATATTGCAGGAGCGGTGTAGGCCTGATAAGCGTAGCGCATCAGGCAGTTTTGCGTTTGCCCGCAATCTTAGGGGACATTTAGCGGCCCCATTTATTTCTCACTTTTCCGCCTCATCATCGCGCGTTAATTTCTTTTCATAATCGCGTTTTACAATATCCAGCGCGCGCAGCACGGTGCGCGCTGGGATCTGATTTTCTTCCAGCAGCACAATCAAATCGACAGCCAGTTTGACATCGTCAGGGGCATTTTCCAGTGACATACTCTCTCCATTGCTAGCGGGTTAAACGCGCTAACCTGTTTTCGATTTTTTCCAGCGCATGGCGGCAGCGTGCCAGGCGCGCTTCATAAGCTTCTACTTCACGATGCAGCGTTTGCTGTTCCACGAGATCGGTCACCCGCGGCAGGCGGGCTTTACGTTCGGCAACCATCTCACGAAGTCGCCGCTCAAAATCCTGATGCTGAATACGTTTACGCTGCCAGCGGGCAATTTTCGGTGGCGCACTGTCCCACTCGCGCAATGACCAGGCGGAGGCTTCACGCGCGATGGCTTCCAGTTGTGCAGCCAGATGTTCCGCCAGCCATGCCACTTGCGGCAGCTGTTGCTGCTCAACCGCATGACGAAGCGCAGCCAGATTATCGCCCGCCTCATCGAGACAAGCCTGTAGTGTTGTCGCACGGGTCTGAAAAAGGTGCCTGTCAAAACGGGCACTTAGCGTGGCAAATTGCGCTACCGGGGCACAACGCTGACGCAGCGTGGCGAGCTGTCCTTCCAGTTTTTCCAGCAGCAGGGCGGTTTTCACGATAAGACCTCAATGAAAATGATAATTGTTATGCTAAAGTAGCCACTCTGTAAGCTGACAACACTCAATATGCAACGAATCATTTTAATCATCATTGGCTGGCTGGCGGTAGTGCTGGGTACGCTGGGCGTGGTATTACCGGTATTACCGACGACGCCGTTTATCCTGCTGGCGGCCTGGTGCTTTGCCCGTTCTTCCCCGCGCTTTCACGCCTGGTTGCTGTACCGCTCATGGTTTGGCAGCTATCTACGTTTCTGGCAGAAACATCATGCGATGCCGCGCGGCGTCAAACCGCGGGCGATTTTGCTTATTTTGCTCACGTTTGCCATTTCTCTGTGGTTCGTCCAGATGCCATGGGTGCGCATCATGTTGCTGGTAATTCTCGCCTGTTTGCTTTTTTATATGTGGCGAATTCCGGTGATTGATGAAAAGCAAGAAAAGCACTGAAGCACAACAATCGCAGTTGCAATTATTGCGTACAGCCAGTACATTCTGGCGTTTTCGAGCACAGGCGCAGGCGGTCAAAGGTTAAACAACTGTTACTTTTGATACGTTTAAAACGCGCCGTGAGTACCACCGTAACAAGCAGGCATACACTTATGACCGCGACTGCACAGCAGCTTGAGTATCTCAAAAATAGCATCAAAAGCATTCAGGACTACCCAAAACCCGGCATTCTTTTCCGTGATGTCACCAGCTTACTGGAAGACCCGAAAGCTTACGCTCTCAGCATCGACTTGCTGGTTGAGCGTTACAAAAATGCGGGCATTACCAAAGTTGTCGGCACCGAAGCGCGTGGCTTCTTGTTTGGCGCTCCGGTAGCTCTGGGTCTGGGCGTTGGCTTTGTACCGGTCCGTAAACCGGGCAAACTGCCGCGTGAAACCATCAGTGAAACTTACGATCTGGAATACGGCACCGATCAGCTGGAAATCCACGTTGATGCCATCAAACCGGGCGATAAAGTTCTGGTGGTGGACGATCTGCTGGCAACCGGCGGCACTATTGAAGCGACGGTTAAACTGATCCGTCGTCTGGGTGGTGAAGTGGCTGACGCTGCGTTCATTATCAACCTGTTCGATCTCGGCGGCGAACAGCGTCTGGAAAAACAGGGCATTACCAGCTACAGCCTTGTCCCGTTCCCGGGCCATTAATTATCGCCAGTCTTGTGCTGTCCACGCTACGGACAGCACAAGATGTGCATTCAGCCTCGCCGTTCTGACGGGGCTGTGTTAGCATTACCCCTTCGTGAATCCACCTTCCAGCGTTTCAGAGCCTGCCAATGAGTTATCAGGTCTTAGCCCGAAAATGGCGCCCACAAACCTTTGCTGACGTCGTCGGCCAGGAACATGTGCTGACCGCACTGGCGAACGGCTTGTCGTTAGGGCGTATTCATCATGCTTATCTTTTTTCCGGCACCCGTGGCGTCGGAAAAACCTCTATCGCCCGACTGCTGGCGAAGGGGCTAAACTGCGAAACCGGCATTACCGCGACGCCGTGCGGCGTGTGCGATAACTGTCGTGAAATTGAGCAGGGGCGCTTTGTCGATCTGATTGAGATCGACGCCGCCTCGCGTACCAAAGTCGAAGATACCCGCGACCTGCTGGATAACGTCCAGTACGCGCCAGCGCGTGGTCGTTTTAAAGTTTATCTGATCGACGAAGTGCATATGCTGTCGCGCCACAGCTTTAACGCACTGTTAAAAACCCTTGAAGAACCGCCGGAGCACGTCAAGTTTCTGCTGGCGACGACCGATCCGCAGAAATTGCCGGTGACGATTTTGTCACGCTGCCTGCAATTTCATCTTAAGGCGCTGGATGTCGAGCAAATTCGCCATCAGCTTGAGCACATCCTCAACGAAGAACATATCGCTCACGAGCCGCGGGCGCTGCAACTGCTGGCGCGCGCCGCTGAAGGCAGCTTGCGAGATGCCTTAAGTTTAACCGACCAGGCAATTGCCAGCGGTGACGGACAGGTTTCAACACAGGCGGTCAGTGCGATGCTGGGTACGCTTGACGACGATCAGGCGCTGTCGCTGGTTGAAGCGATGGTTGAAGCCAACGGCGAGCGTGTAATGTCGCTGATTAATGAAGCCGCCGCTCGTGGTATTGAGTGGGAAGCGTTGCTGGTAGAAATGCTCGGCCTGTTGCACCGCATTGCAATGGTGCAACTTTCCCCTGCTGCGCTGGGCAACGACATGGCCGCCATCGAGCTGCGGATGCGTGAACTGGCGCGCACCATACCGCCGACGGATATTCAGCTTTACTATCAAACGCTGTTGATTGGTCGCAAAGAATTACCGTATGCGCCGGACCGCCGCATGGGCGTTGAGATGACGCTGTTGCGCGCACTGGCGTTTCATCCGCGTATGCCGCTGCCTGAGCCAGAAGTGCCACGCCAGTCTTTTGCGCCCGTCGCGCCAACGGCAGTAATGACGCCAACCCAGGTGCCGCCGCAACCGCAATCAGCTCCGCAGCAGGCACCGACTGTACCGCTCTCAGAAACCACCAGCCAGGTGTTGGCGGCGCGCCAACAACTGCAGCGCGCACAGGGAGCAACCAAAGCAAAAAAGAGTGAACCGGCAGCCGCTACCCGCGCGCGGCCGGTGAATAACGCTGCGCTGGAAAGACTGGCTTCGGTCACCGATCGCGTTCAGGCGCGTCCGGTGCCATCGGCGCTGGAAAAAGCGCCAGCCAAAAAAGAAGCGTATCGCTGGAAGGCGACCACTCCAGTGATGCAGCAAAAAGAAGTGGTCGCCACGCCGAAGGCGCTAAAAAAAGCGCTGGAACATGAAAAAACGCCGGAACTGGCGGCGAAGCTGGCGGCAGAAGCCATTGAGCGCGACCCGTGGGCGGCTCAGGTGAGTCAACTTTCGCTACCAAAACTGGTCGAACAGGTGGCGTTAAATGCCTGGAAAGAGGAGAGCGACAACGCAGTATGTCTGCATTTGCGCTCCTCTCAGCGGCATTTAAACAACCGCGGTGCACAGCAAAAACTGGCTGAAGCGTTGAGCACGTTAAAAGGTTCAACGGTTGAACTGACTATCGTTGAAGATGATAATCCCGCGGTGCGCACGCCGCTGGAATGGCGTCAGGCGATATACGAAGAAAAACTTGCGCAGGCGCGCGAGTCCATTATTGCGGATAATAATATTCAGACCCTGCGTCGATTCTTCGATGCGGAGCTGGATGAAGAAAGTATCCGCCCCATTTGATCGTAAGCACAGCTTACGTTCGTCATCCTTAACGTGATTGAGAGAGAAACCTATGTTTGGTAAAGGCGGTCTGGGTAACCTGATGAAGCAAGCCCAGCAGATGCAAGAAAAAATGCAGAAAATGCAGGAAGAGATCGCGCAGCTGGAAGTGACCGGCGAATCTGGCGCAGGTCTGGTAAAAGTGACCATCAACGGTGCACACAACTGCCGTCGCGTAGAGATCGACCCGAGCCTGCTGGAAGACGACAAAGAGATGCTGGAAGACCTGGTGGCTGCAGCATTCAACGACGCGGCACGTCGTATCGAAGAAACGCAGAAAGAAAAAATGGCCTCTGTATCCTCCGGAATGCAGCTGCCGCCTGGCTTTAAGATGCCGTTCTGATGCAAACCAGCCCGCTGTTAACACAGCTTATGGAAGCACTGCGCTGTCTGCCGGGCGTGGGCCCGAAGTCGGCGCAGCGTATGGCGTTCACGCTGCTTCAGCGCGATCGTAGCGGCGGGATGCGTCTGGCGCAGGCGCTCACCCGGGCGATGTCGGAAATCGGCCACTGCGCCGATTGCCGCACCTTCACCGAACAGGAAGTCTGTAACATCTGTTCGAATCCGCGTCGTCAGGAAAACGGTCAAATCTGCGTGGTGGAGAGTCCGGCGGACATTTACGCCATTGAGCAGACGGGGCAGTTTTCAGGTCGTTATTTTGTGTTGATGGGACATCTGTCACCGCTGGACGGCATCGGTCCGGATGATATCGGCCTTGATCGTCTGGAACAGCGTCTGGCAGAGGAAAAAATCACTGAAGTGATCCTCGCCACCAACCCCACGGTTGAAGGTGAAGCTACCGCTAACTACATTGCCGAGCTTTGCGCGCAATATGACGTGGAAGCCAGCCGAATCGCTCATGGCGTACCGGTTGGCGGCGAACTGGAAATGGTCGATGGCACCACGCTGTCACACTCCCTTGCCGGGCGTCATAAGATTCGTTTTTAAGCAAACGAGAGCAGGATCACCTGCTCTCGCTTGAAATTATTCTCCCTTGTCCCCATCTCTCCCTCATCCTGTTTTTAACCTTAAAATGGCATTATTGAGGTAGACCTACATGAAAGGACAAGAAACTCGTGGTTTTCAGTCAGAAGTGAAACAGCTTCTGCACCTGATGATCCATTCTCTCTATTCCAATAAAGAAATCTTCCTGCGTGAGCTTATCTCTAACGCCTCCGATGCGGCGGACAAGCTGCGTTTCCGCGCGCTCTCTAACCCGGACCTGTACGAAGGTGATGGCGAACTGCGCGTTCGTGTCTCTTTCGATAAAGACAAGCGTACGCTGACCATTTCCGACAACGGCGTGGGGATGACCCGCGACGAAGTAATTGACCATCTGGGGACTATCGCTAAATCCGGCACCAAATCATTCCTCGAATCCCTGGGTTCTGACCAGGCGAAAGACAGCCAACTGATCGGTCAGTTTGGTGTTGGTTTCTACTCTGCGTTTATCGTGGCCGACAAAGTGACCGTGCGTACTCGCGCGGCAGGCGAAAAACCAGAAAACGGCGTCTTCTGGGAATCGGCTGGCGAAGGTGAATATACCGTTGCCGACATCACCAAAGAAGATCGTGGTACTGAAATCACCCTGCATCTGCGTGAAGGCGAAGACGAGTTCCTCGATGACTGGCGCGTGCGTTCCATCATCAGCAAATACTCCGACCATATCGCGCTGCCGGTAGAGATCGAAAAACGCGAAGAGAAAGACGGCGAAACCGTTATTTCCTGGGAGAAAATCAACAAAGCGCAGGCTCTGTGGACCCGTAACAAGTCGGAAATCACCGACGAAGAGTACAAAGAGTTCTACAAACACATCGCCCACGACTTTAACGATCCGCTGACCTGGAGCCACAACCGTGTCGAAGGTAAGCAGGAGTACACCAGCCTGCTGTACATCCCGTCGCAGGCACCGTGGGATATGTGGAACCGCGATCATAAACACGGCCTGAAACTGTATGTTCAGCGTGTGTTCATCATGGACGACGCAGAACAGTTCATGCCGAACTATCTGCGCTTCGTGCGTGGTCTGATTGACTCCAGCGATCTGCCGCTGAATGTTTCCCGTGAAATCCTCCAGGACAGCACGGTAACCCGCAACCTGCGCAATGCGCTGACCAAGCGTGTGCTGCAAATGCTGGAAAAACTGGCGAAAGACGACGCGGAAAAATACCAGACCTTCTGGCAACAGTTTGGCCTGGTGCTGAAAGAAGGTCCGGCGGAAGATTTCGCTAACCAGGAAGCGATCGCCAAACTGCTGCGTTTTGCTTCTACACATACCGACACTTCTGCGCAGACCGTGTCTCTGGAAGACTACGTTTCCCGCATGAAAGAAGGGCAGGAGAAAATCTACTACATCACCGCAGACAGCTATGCGGCAGCGAAGAGCAGCCCGCACCTGGAACTGCTGCGTAAGAAAGGCATCGAAGTTCTGCTGCTTTCCGACCGCATTGATGAGTGGATGATGAACTATCTGACTGAGTTCGACGGTAAACCGTTCCAGTCTGTGTCTAAAGTTGACGAGTCGCTGGAAAAACTGGCTGACGAAGTTGATGAGAGCGCGAAAGAAGCGGAGAAAGCACTGACTCCGTTCATCGACCGTGTGAAAGCCCTGCTCGGCGAGCGCGTGAAAGATGTCCGTCTGACTCACCGTCTGACCGATACGCCAGCGATCGTTTCGACCGACGCGGACGAAATGAGCACCCAGATGGCGAAACTGTTCGCTGCGGCGGGCCAGAAAGTACCAGAAGTGAAATACATCTTCGAACTGAACCCGGATCACGTACTGGTGAAACGTGCGGCAGATACTGAAGATGAAGCGAAGTTCAGCGAGTGGGTAGAACTGCTGCTGGATCAGGCGCTGCTGGCAGAGCGCGGTACACTGGAAGATCCGAACCTGTTTATTCGCCGTATGAACCAGCTGCTGGTTTCCTGATGTAATGCCGGATGACCCTCGTGTCATCCGGCATTTTTCTTTTCATCATCTGTCCTTTCCGCAAATTATCTCGCCATTAACCGTTTCAGCCTCAGGTGCCTTTCTTGAGGCAATCGCCTGATGGTGGTATCGTTTATCGCTTTTTCAAAAAATTCGACACATTTTAAGGGGATTTTCGCAATGCGTATCATTCTGCTTGGCGCTCCGGGCGCGGGGAAAGGGACTCAGGCTCAGTTCATCATGGAGAAATATGGTATTCCGCAAATCTCCACTGGCGATATGCTGCGTGCTGCGGTCAAATCTGGCTCCGAGCTGGGTAAACAAGCAAAAGACATTATGGATGCTGGCAAACTGGTCACCGACGAGCTGGTGATCGCGCTGGTTAAAGAGCGTATTGCTCAGGAAGACTGCCGTAATGGTTTCCTGTTGGATGGCTTCCCGCGTACCATTCCGCAGGCAGACGCGATGAAAGAAGCGGGCATCAACGTTGATTACGTTCTGGAATTCGACGTACCGGACGAACTGATTGTTGACCGTATCGTAGGCCGCCGCGTTCACGCGCCGTCTGGTCGTGTATATCACGTTAAATTCAATCCGCCGAAAGTAGAAGGCAAAGACGACGTTACCGGTGAAGAACTGACTACCCGTAAAGACGATCAGGAAGAAACCGTGCGTAAACGTCTGGTTGAATACCATCAGATGACTGCGCCGCTGATCGGCTACTACTCCAAAGAAGCGGAAGCGGGTAACACCAAATACGCGAAAGTTGACGGCACCAAGCCGGTTGCTGAAGTTCGCGCTGATCTGGAAAAAATCCTCGGCTAATTCGAAAGCGCGCACGGACAGTCCCTTCGCTCCTTCGGGGAGAGGGTGAGGGGAACAGGCCTACAAACTTGTCAGTTTGTAGGCCGGATAAGGCGTTCGCGCCGCATCCGGCATGAACAAAGCGCACTTTGCCAGCAACTGGAGGCTGGATACGCTTCCGGCCTTTAACAAGGACGTAAATATGCGTTATCGCTGTTTATTACCAACAGGTATTTTATTGCTTGCGTCATTGCTGACAGGGTGTGAAATGCCTATGTGTTACGTCGGTGTAGCTCTTTCTCATGTTACAAGTAATGATAAAGTTAATGAAAAACAAGAGCTTCCTGATGCTCAGGTGGGCCAGTATTACGAAACCGTCGTAAAAACGACCATAAGTTGGTATGAAGCCCCGGACATTCGTCCCGAAAAGCCTGAAACTTTGCCTGAAGGCATACAAATGTCATTGTGGGCAAAAAACAAAGAGGGTGAACTTTTCCCCATCACGGAAGAAAATGCAGAGTTTCTGAAAAAGAATACAGATTCTCTGACCGAAGAGGCGTGGGTAAAATTTTCAGGCACTCCCCAGAAAGCCGGAGAGTATACGATCAGGACCACTTTCAGAACGCCTACACCAATGTGTGGTAGGGCATCAAATTTAATCTGGCCATATACACTTAACGTCAATGGTACCCCCGTGACGCAATAGCACCTTCTGGAAAATCTGGCGCTGGCAAAAATCTCTCATTAAAGATACAGCGCCTTATGATATTTTCTGATTTAGCCTCTCACAGCAATTAGTTCTTCTTCTTCACTTTTCCGCTACAATTATCAACAAGTTGAATCGATAAGAGGCGGTAATGCGTCAAACTAAAACCGGTATTCTGCTGGCAAACCTGGGTACACCCGATGCCCCCACTCCTGAAGCGGTAAAACGCTACCTGAAACAATTTTTAAGCGACAGACGCGTGGTTGATACCTCACGGCTGTTGTGGTGGCCGTTGCTGCGCGGCGTAATTTTGCCGCTGCGCTCGCCGCGTGTGGCGAAGTTGTATGCCTCTGTCTGGATGGAAGGTGGCTCGCCGCTGATGGTTTACAGCCGTCAGCAACAGCAGGCGCTGGCACAACGCTTACCGGATATGCCCGTGGCGCTGGGAATGAGCTACGGCTCGCCATCACTGGAAAGCGCCGTAGATGAACTCCTGGCAGAGCATGTAGATCATATTGTGGTGCTGCCGCTTTATCCGCAATACTCCTGTTCAACGGTCGGTGCGGTATGGGATGAACTGGCACGCATTCTGGCGCGCAAACGTAGCATTCCGGGGATATCGTTTATTCGTGATTACGCCGATAACCACGATTACATTAATGCACTGGCGAACAGCGTACGTGCTTCTTTTGCCAAACATGGCGAACCGGATCTGCTGCTGCTCTCTTATCATGGCATTCCCCAGCGTTATGCAGATGAAGGCGATGATTATCCGCAACGTTGCCGCACAACGACTCGCGAACTGGCTTCCGCACTGGGGATGGCACCGGAAAAAGTGATGATGACCTTTCAGTCGCGCTTTGGGCGGGAACCCTGGCTGATGCCTTATACCGACGAAACGCTGAAAATGCTCGGAGAAAAAGGCGTAGGTCATATTCAGGTGATGTGCCCGGGCTTTGCTGCAGATTGTCTGGAGACGCTGGAAGAGATTGCCGAGCAAAACCGTGAGGTCTTCCTCGGTGCGGGCGGGAAAAAATACGAATATATTCCGGCGCTTAATGCCACACCGGAACATATCGAAATGATGGCTAATCTTGTTGCCGCGTATCGCTAAAGCTGAGCGGTAAAGAACTGAGCGCCGTCGCGAAGAGCCTCGTCGGCGGCTTTCATCATCCGTGAATAATGCAAAAAGGCGTGCAGCGTGCCTGGGTAGAGTTTGAACTCACAGGGCTGCTGATGCGCCGCTAACGTCTGGTAAAGCAGACGGCTGTCATCCAGCAGCGGATCGAACTCCGCCCCGGCAATAAAACAGGGCGGAACTTCGCGAGTGAGATCATTATTAAACAGGCAGTAATACGGCGACTCGCGGTCCGCGTCGTTGCTTAAATACGCCTCTTCATACATCTGTAAATCCTGTTGCGTTAAGCCATCCCAGACACCGCCCAACAGACGACGAGTCACGGAATCCCGTAATCCGTAAAGCCCATACCACAGCAAAACACCCGCAACTTCACCGCAATCTATCTGTTTATCACGTAACCACAACGCACTGGCGAGCGCCAGCATTGCGCCTGCAGAATCACCGGCAAAACCAATGCGTGACATATTGATTTGATAATCCTCTGCCTGCTGGTGGAAGTGGCAACAGGCAGCCACAATTTCCTCTATTGCCTGCGGAAAACGTGCTTCCGGCGAAAGAGTGTAAGCAATACCAATCACTGTACATTGGGTGTAACTTGCCAGCAGTCGCATAATCCGATCGTGGGTATCAAGATTGCCGAGAATAAAACCACCACCATGCAGATAAAATAGTGTCGCCGGGCTGTGACTTTTGGGTGAGTAGAGGCGAGTCTCGACCTGACCATAAGGTGTGGGAACCATGTAAGCGCTGGTTGCCATTTCTGGAGCTCCAGCATTCCAGAATCGGCGCTCAAGCGTGTAATACTGACGTTGCTCAGCAATCGTTCCCGTTGCGGGCCAGGGCGGTAAATCCGGCTGAAGAGTATTCACAACGGTCTTCATTTCAGCAGAAATAAGGTCCAGAACGGGTAATTTGTTTTCCGGCTTCATGCAAAAACTCCTTTCAAATTACGTCATTGTAAGGAACCACTGCCATGAAAATGCGATCCCGCCTGCTGATATTGAAACTGGCTGCGTCTCGCGCGCTCCCGTCAGATTGTGTTAACATTCGCCGCTCAGTTAACCACCCGTAAAAACAACCATGAAATTTCCCGGCAAACGTAAATCCAAACATTATTTTCCCGTAAACGCACGCGATCCGCTGCTTCAGCAATTCCAGCCAGAAAACGAAACCAGCGCTGCCTGGGTAGTGGGTATCGATCAAACGCTGGTCGATATTGAAGCGAAAGTGGATGATGAGTTCATTGAGCGTTATGGATTAAGCGCCGGGCATTCACTGGTGATTGAGGATGATGTTGCCGAAGCACTTTATCAGGAGCTGAAACAGAAAAACCTGATTACTCATCAGTTTGCAGGTGGCACCATTGGTAACACCATGCACAACTACTCGGTGCTCGCGGACGACCGTTCGGTGCTGCTGGGCGTCATGTGCAGCAATATTGAAATTGGCAGCTATGCCTATCGTTACCTATGTAACACCTCCAGCCGTACCGATCTTAACTATCTACAAGGCGTGGATGGCCCGATTGGTCGTTGCTTTACGCTGATTGGCGAGTCCGGGGAACGTACCTTTGCTATCAGCCCTGGACATATGAACCAGCTGAGGGCGGAAAGCATCCCGGAAGATGTGATTGCCGGAGCCTCGGCACTGGTTCTCACTTCTTATCTGGTGCGTTGTAAGCCGGGTGAACCCATGCCGGAAGCAACCATGAAAGCCATTGAGTATGCGAAGAAATATAACGTACCGGTGGTACTGACACTGGGTACCAAGTTTGTCATTGCCGAGAATCCGCAGTGGTGGCAGCAATTCCTCAAAGATCACGTCTCTATCCTTGCGATGAACGAAGATGAAGCGGAAGCGTTGACCGGAGAGAGTGATCCGTTGTTGGCATCTGACAAGGCGCTGGACTGGGTTGATCTGGTGCTGTGTACCGCCGGACCAATCGGCTTGTATATGGCGGGCTTTACCGAAGACGAAGCGAAACGCAAAACCCAGCATCCGCTGCTGCCGGGCGCTATCGCGGAATTTAACCAGTATGAGTTTAGCCGCGCCATGCGCCATAAAGATTGCCAGAACCCGCTGCGCGTCTATTCTCACATTGCGCCTTATATGGGTGGGCCGGAAAAGATCATGAACACCAACGGTGCCGGGGATGGCGCACTGGCAGCGTTGTTGCATGACATTACTGCTAATAGTTATCACCGTAGCAACGTACCAAACTCCAGCAAACATAAATTCACCTGGTTGACGTATTCGTCATTAGCGCAGGTGTGTAAATATGCTAACCGTGTGAGCTATCAGGTACTGAACCAGCATTCACCTCGTTTAACGCGTGGCTTACCGGAACGTGAAGACAGTCTGGAAGAGTCTTACTGGGATCGTTAAGTTATCGGACTGATGACAGTCGGATGCGGTGTAAACGCTTTATCCGACCAGCGGAAGATAGCACGCCCTTGCCGGATGCGTTAGCATCACATCCGGCTATGGTGCCAATGTCTTGACCCGTTACCACTTCAACCGCCGGTGGTGTTTCCAACATAGTGGTTTTTCCAACCAGGGCAATCCAGGGAAGCAGCAAGATGAAATACATTTCTGTGCCGCTCACACAACAGGCAATGGAACGTCTTGATTATGATTGCTGCAAGCCAAGCGATCTGTTCATTACCTTGCTCAACGGCACTTTACATATCTGTATCAATGACTTTGAAGATGAGTATGTCACGGATATACGTAAGCTTAAGCACATGGCTGCGCTTATTGAGCAAACGCTCATCACCCATCCTGAAAATTCATTCCTAAATATCTTGCTAATACAAACACGCCGGGCACTGGCAGCCAATACCGGCGTCTTTTTTTACTTCTGACATGGATGCATAGAATGCAAACGGTATGGTATCTGCAACATACGCATTTTGGCGAAATGAAAGGTATCGGCATTTATACCCGTTATGAACTGGCCTTGCAGGCCAAAAAGGACGTGGAAAATAAGCCTGGTTTTGTGGATTACCCGGAAAATTTTCAGTTTATTGAATACATCCTAAACCAGGATCTCTGGGGAGATTTTCCCGTTACACAGGTAGACGATCTTGTCGAGCCGATGGTGTACAGCCTGTGGCATATTCGTGATGATGAGGCCGATGATTATGCTTTCCTCGGCATTTATACCACTGCAAAACTGGCGGAGCAGGCCCGGGAACGAGCCTGCCGCTATTTTCAGGAAGATGCTGCAAATATTCAGCCTGATCAAGGGCAGCTTGATCGTACCTGGTGGGAAGAAGGATTCATTTCATGGGACGAAGCCTCAGAATTGATTGTCCCCAATGCCGGGTAATCATCCGGAAATGAAATCAATGTCTTACCCCGTCACCACTTCACCCGCCGGTGGCGTTTCCAGCAGTTCCAGCATAGTACGGGCGATTTCACGCTCGCCCATTACCACCTGATTCGCCCCGCGCTCGGTAATATATGCTACCTCGTCGTCATAATGGGCGCGGGCGATAATCTCAATATCCGGGTTTTTCGCGCGAGCAGACGCCACAATCTCGCCTGCTTCGTAACCATTGGGAATCGTCAGGATCAGCCATTTTGCGCATTCCAGATGCGCTAGTTGCATAATTTCTTCATTCGCCGCGTTGCCTAATACCGCCCGGACCCCGCGCTCGCGCAGTTCATCGACGCGAGTACGTGACGTCTCAATCACCACTAAAGGAATATCAGATGCGAGCAACTTCTCCCCCAGCAGGCTGCCCACACGACCATAACCTACCAGCAGCGCATGGTTGCAGATATCCACCGGAATCTGCTTCTCCTCTTCGATAGCTTCTTCCAGCGTCTGCTCTTCCAGCGTTTCGGTCTTCGCCAGATATTTCTCCAGCAGCGCGAACAGCACCGGGTTGAGCATAATCGACAAAATCGCCCCTGCCAGCACCAGGTTTTGTCCGGCCTGCGGCAACAGATCCAGCGCCATCCCCAGCCCCGCCAGGATAAAAGCGAACTCACCAATTTGCGCCAGGCTGGCGGCGATAGTTAATGCCGTACGTTGAGAGTGACCAAACAGTCGCACCAGGAAAAACGCGGCTAATGACTTACCAAACAGAATAATCGCCAGCGTCGCTAGCACCGCCAGTGGTTGCTGAATCAGAATTAACGGATCAAACAGCATTCCGACGGAGACAAAAAACAGCACCGCAAACGCGTCGCGCAATGGCAGCGTATCGTGGGCAGCACGGTGACTCAGTTCAGACTCGTTCAGTACCATCCCGGCGAAGAACGCGCCCAGCGCAAAGGAGACGTCAAACAGTTCCACCGCGCCAAAGGCAATCCCTAACGCCAGCGCTAGCACCGACAGGGTAAACAGCTCGCGGGAACCGGTTGCCGCGCTGCGTGCCATAATCCACGGCACCAGACGGCGACCTACCAGCATCATAATGGCGATAAATGCGATCACCTTGCCAATGGTGATCCCCATATCAACGGCCAGCGTCGCAAAGCCCACATCACCCTGTTCCATCATTCCTGCCACTGCGGGCAGCAATACCAGCGTCAGAACCATGACCAGGTCTTCCACAATCAACCAACCGATGGCGATTTGCCCACGCTGGCTGTCTATTAATTGCCGTTCTTCAAGTGCGCGCAGTAACACCACGGTACTGGCGGTGGAAAGACATAAACCGAACACGATACCGGTCATTAACGACCAGCCCAGCACGGCGGAGAGCGCCATACCCAGCAGCGTCGCCACGGCTATCTGGGCGATCGCGCCGGGAATGGCGATGGCCTTTACCGCCATCAAATCCTTCAGCGAAAAGTGCAAACCGACGCCGAACATCAGCAGAATAACGCCCAGCTCCGCCAGTTCCGGCGCAAGCTTGGTATCGGCAACAAAGCCCGGAGTGAATGGTCCTGCCAGCACACCCGCTAACAGATATCCCACCAGAGGAGAAATACGTAGTTTATTGGCCAGCATGCCGAGGATAAAGGCGAGCACAAGGCCGCCAACAATGGTGGTGATAAGCGGGGTGGCGTGATGCATTCCGTCTCCTTTTCCTGGTGGTTATTGTCCATTTTTGGCCGGGAAAACCAAAATTACAGGTAATAGTTTATGACAATTTCATTGATGATGTTTATGAATAATTGTTGAATTTTGCAGAAAAATGGAATTAGCGGCAAAAAAAGCACGGATCGGAAAACAGAAGGCGGTTTAACAGAGGAAAGGCTTATGGCGACTGTAAAACGATGCAGCCAAAGTTTGCCTTTGGCTGCAATGAAATCAGTCTTTATGCCGGTTATCAGGCAGGAATATGGTCAACATCCCCAATAGTGGCAGGAAAGCACAGATTTTATAGACTAACTCGATGCTGGTATGGTCGGCGATAAGCCCCAGAACTGCCGCTCCCAGACCTCCCATGCCGAAAGCAAAACCGAAAAAGAGTCCAGAAACCATACCGATACGTCCCGGAAGCAGCTCCTGAGCGTAGACCAGAATGGCAGAGAATGCCGAAGCGAGGATAAATCCAATAATCACCGTTAAAACCCCCGTCCAGTGCAGGCTGGCGTAGGGTAAAATCAGCGTAAACGGCGCAACGCCGAGGATAGAGCCCCAAATCACATATTTCCGTCCAATTTTATCCCCTACAGGCCCGCCGATCACCGTACCTGCCGCAACGGCAAACAGGAATGCAAACAGATGAAGCTGGGCATTCTGGATAGATAATCCGAATTTTTGCATCAGATAAAAGGTGTAATAGCTACTGATGCTCGCCATATAGAAATATTTCGAGAAAATCAGGATTAACAGAATGCTGACCGCCAGTACCACTTTGTTGCGCGGCAGTGGATTGATAATCGTCGCTTTGGGTTTGCCCTTATTCATTCGGTGCTGTGCAGAGTACCAACGGCTGATTTGCGCCAGCACCACGATAGCTAACAGAGCAGCCAGTACAAACCACGCCACGTTACCTTTGCCATAAGGTGCGATAATTACTGCCGCCAGCAAGGGACCAAGTGAACTGCCAAAGTTTCCGCCGACCTGAAAGATAGATTGCGCCAGGCCATGACGGCCACCAGACGCCATTCGGGCCACGCGTGAGGATTCCGGGTGAAAGACCGACGAACCAGTGCCGACCAACGCCGCCGCCAGCAGAACTGCGCCAAAACTGCCCGCCAGTGCCAGCAGCACCAGACCGCTCAAGGTAAAGCACATGCCAATCGGCAACGACCACGGCATCGGATATTTATCCGTCCAGTAGCCGACCACAGGTTGCAATAGTGAAGAGGCGAGCTGGAAGGTGAGGGTTATCATGCCAATTTGCATAAATGTCAGAGAAAATTCTGACTGAAGCAGGGGATAAATCGCCAGAATCAGCGATTGGATCATGTCGTTCAGCAGATGTGAGAAGCTGATAGCACCTAAAATACCAAACGATGTTCGGGCCTTGGTCGTTGACGCAGCAGCGCCAGCCACTGGCTGGGTTTGTTCACTCATTGCCATAGGAAAGTCACTTTTTCAGGGTTGCGATGTAAAGAATGATCTTATTTGTGATTATTACCAGACTAACATACCTGTATGCGCCGCCTGAAGGAAGTCTCAACGCTGAATACAGAATTTCTAATCTGGATGCAGATTTATCTTCACCGGACGCAGACTTGTCTATGATGTCGCGTCATACTATTTTTCAACACGTTGAAATCTGATCAGGGAGAGAAGTATGAAATTATTGCAGCGGGGCGTGGCGTTAGCACTGTTAACCACATTTACACTGGCGAGTGAAACTGCTCTGGCTTATGAGCAGGATAAAACCTACAAAATTACAGTTCTGCATACCAATGATCATCATGGGCATTTTTGGCGCAATGAATATGGCGAATATGGTCTGGCGGCGCAAAAAACGCTGGTGGATGGTATCCGCAAAGAGGTTGCGGCTGAAGGCGGTAGCGTGCTGCTACTTTCCGGTGGCGACATTAATACTGGCGTGCCCGAGTCCGACTTACAGGATGCCGAACCTGATTTTCGCGGTATGAATCTGGTGGGCTATGATGCGATGGCAATCGGTAATCATGAATTTGATAACCCGCTCACCGTATTACGCCAGCAGGAAAAGTGGGCTAAGTTCCCGTTGCTTTCCGCCAATATCTACCAAAAAAGCACTGGTGAGCGCCTGTTTAAACCATGGGCGTTGTTTAAGCGTCAGGATCTGAAAATTGCCGTTATTGGGCTGACAACCGATGACACAGCCAAAATTGGTAACCCGGAATACTTCACTGATATCGAATTTCGTAAGCCCGCTGATGAAGCGAAGCTGGTGATTCAGGAGCTGCAACAGACAGAAAAGCCACACATTATTATCGCGGCGACCCATATGGGGCATTACGACAATGGTGAGCACGGCTCTAATGCACCGGGCGATGTGGAGATGGCACGCGCGCTGCCTGCCGGATCGCTGGCGATGATCGTCGGAGGTCACTCGCAAGATCCAGTCTGTATGGCGGCAGAAAATAAAAAACAGGTCGATTACGTTCCTGGTACGCCATGCAAACCGGATCAACAAAATGGCATCTGGATTGTACAGGCGCATGAGTGGGGCAAGTACGTTGGTCGGGCCGACTTTGAGTTTCGCAACGGCGAAATGAAAATGGTCAACTACCAGTTGATTCCGGTAAACCTGAAGAAGAAAGTG
Organism: Escherichia coli; assembly: GCF_036503815.1. Taxonomy (GTDB): domain Bacteria; phylum Pseudomonadota; class Gammaproteobacteria; order Enterobacterales; family Enterobacteriaceae; genus Escherichia; species Escherichia coli_F. Next base: position 3,619,495 of record NZ_AP027764.1, on the reverse strand, counting down.
ACCTGGGAAGACGGGAAAAGCGAGCGTGTGCTTTACACCCCTGAAATCGCCGAAAACCAGCAAATGATTTCGCTGTTATCACCGTTCCAGAACAAAGGCAAAGCGCAGCTGGAAGTGAAAATAGGCGAAACCAATGGTCGTCTGGAAGGCGACCGCAGCAAAGTGCGTTTTGTACAGACCAATATGGGGCGGTTGATTCTGGCAGCACAAATGGATCGCACTGGTGCCGACTTTGCGGTGATGAGCGGAGGCGGAATTCGTGATTCTATCGAAACAGGTGATATCAGCTATAAAAATGTGCTGAAAGTGCAGCCATTCGGCAATGTGGTGGTGTATGCCGACATGACCGGTAAAGAGGTGATTGATTACCTGACCGCCGTCGCACAAATGAAGCCTGATTCTGGTGCCTATCCGCAATTTGCCAACGTTAGCTTTGTGGCGAAAGACGGCAAACTGAACGACCTGAAAATCAAAGGCGAACCGGTCGATCCGGCGAAAACTTACCGTATGGCGACATTAAACTTCAATGCCACTGGCGGTGATGGCTATCCGCGTCTGGATAACAAACCGGGCTATGTGAATACCGGCTTTATTGATGCTGAAGTGCTGAAAGCGTATATCCAGAAAAACTCGCCGCTGGATGTGAGTGTCTATGAACCGAAAGGTGAGGTGAGCTGGCAGTAACCCGAAAGTGCCGGATGTTCGCATCCGGCACAATGCTTAATCGCGACGAGCGATATCAGCAAATTTGGCATCGAGGATCTTCGCCAGGTCGCTTGCCGCCAGTTCGATGTCCAGCCCGCGCTTGCCGCCAGAAACAAAAATAGTGGCAAACTCTTGCGCGGGGGCGTCGATAATCGTCGGCAGGCGTTTTTTCTGCCCCAGTGGGCTAATCCCCCCAACCAGATACCCCGTCGAACGCTGCGCAACCATCGGATCGGCCATCTCAACTTTCTTGGCACCCAACGCCTTTGCTACTTTTTTAAGATCCAGTTGACCTGCGACCGGCGTAACGGCCACTGCCAGATGTTTCATATCACCGTTCACTGCCACCAGCAGCGTTTTGTAGACCTGATCCGGATTCAAACCTAATTTTTTGACGACTTCATCGCCAAAATTGGTTTCAGCCGGATCGTGCTCATAGGTGTGGATTTGAAACGAAATCTTGTTTTTTTCGAGTAATTTAACTGCGGGTGTCATGGTAATTTTCCTGCCTTAAACAAAAAAACGAAGCAAGCATACGCCTGATGGCGGTCCAAAAAAAAGAGTCATCTTGCCTAAGAGTATTGGCAGGATGGTGAGATTGAGCGACAATCGAGTTACACCGTCGCTTAAAGTGACGGCATAATAATAAAAAAATGAAATTCCTCTTTGACGGGCCAATAGCGATATTGGCCATTTTTTTAGCGCAACATCTGCGGCAAATTCCCTTCTCCATACAGATGTAAAGCTCCGACCGCGACCACATAGCGCCCCGGCGGCATGGCGCGTAATTTGTCCCGCCAGGCGAGATTTCGCTGATGCATCAGTACATCGTACAGCGACTGACTGAACGTATTGGGCAGCGTTATTTCATTATTTTGCGGCGGCGTATTCAGCCACCAGCTCATCATTTGTTGCAGCAACCGTGCATTGGTGTGCCAGTGGGTCAGCGTATCGTCCAGCAGCGCCAGTCCTTTGTCAGGGAACTGGAGCAACATGGCAATCTGGTTGTCTGCCCCTTCCAGTTCAATTACGGGTTTATCTTGTTGTTTCGCCACCTGCAATAGCTGGTAATCGATACCATATTCTGCCCGCAGCCCCAGTTTTTGCGCCTGCGTTGCCTGAAGAACCATCGCGATTTGCCACAGTGGTTGGGTGGAAAAGAGCGACGGAGAAATGCCCATCTCCTGGCTTATGTGTTGCAGATTTTGTAATTGCTCCTCGCTAATGCGCTCTTCCAGCGCCTCGCAGGCAGGCAAATTGGCAAAAGGCGTATCGCTGGTGGAAACATCCGCCTCGACGATCAGCGCATCGGCGTTTTTGAGCTTTTTGAGCAAACGGGTGGGCAGGGGAGCCATATCGTGGCTACCCATATGAATACTGCCGATCAGATGAAAATGGCGATTGCCGGGAAGAGAGATATCGATAGCAGGCCAGGTGTAATGATTGCCGCGCAGCGCGGCCCAAAGCGTTTTTACCCGGTACAACAGATCCATACGACCTCCCTTTGTGAAATATCATGCTAGCGCGCGGGGAGGGATGGCGCAAATGGAGTTGGGACGGATTAAATATTTGGCACGCCGGGAAAAACGTGCAAAAAGGTCGCGTAAGGCCAAAAAATCGCTTCATCTCGGATGCCGGATAAGGCGTTTATGCCGCATCCGGCAGGCATGCGTCGATGCCAGATGCGCCACCCTAAAGCAGCGCATCCGCAATGACATACTTATTCCTTCGGTTTAAACCGCAGCAACCGGTTGGCGTTACTCACTACGGTAATCGACGAGAGTGCCATTGCTGCCCCGGCAACTACCGGGTTAAGCAGGGTTCCAGTGAACGGCCACAAAATACCGGCGGCGACCGGAATACCAATGCTGTTGTAGATAAACGCACCGAGCAGGTTCTGCTTCATGTTGCGCAGCGTTGCGCGGGAAATTGCGAGCGCATCCGCAACACCCATCAGGCTATGGCGCATCAGGGTAATCGCCGCGGTTTCAATGGCAACATCACTGCCGCCACCCATAGCAATACCGACATCCGCCTGAGCCAGCGCTGGCGCGTCGTTAATGCCGTCGCCCACCATTGCCACCTGACGTCCTTCACTTTGCAGACGTTTGATCGCTTCGGCTTTACCGTCTGGCAGCACGCCGGCTATCACCTCATCAATCCCTGCTTCTTTGGCGATCGCATTGGCGGTGGTGGGGTTATCCCCGGTTAGCATCACCAGACGATATCCCGCTTTATGCAGACGTTGCAGCGCCGCCACGCTATCACTACGCAATGGATCGCGTACAGCCAGCAAGGCCACCGCTTTCCCGTCAACCGCCAGCAGCACAGGCGTTGCCCCTTGCGATGCCTGAGCTGAAATATCTGCTTCAATCGCTTTAGTATCGACTTGCTGGTCATTTAACAACGCCTGATTACCCAGCAATAACGCATGACCTTCTGCTTCACCGCTCACGCCCAGCCCACGCAATGTACGGAAGCTGTTGACCTGCGGCAGCTGCATATCGCCTGCTTTATCGAGGATCGCCCGTGCCAGCGGATGGCTGGAACCTTGTTCCAGTGCCGCCGCCAGACGCAGCGCCTGCGCTTCGTCAACATCAGCAAATGTTTTCACCGCGACAACCTGCGGTTTACCTTCCGTCAGCGTCCCGGTTTTATCGAATACTACGGTATCGAGCGTACTGGCGCGCTGCAGCGCGTCGGCGTCCCGCACCAGCACGCCAAATTCAGCCGCACGCCCTACGCCGGAAATAATCGACATTGGCGTTGCCAGCCCCAGCGCACACGGGCAGGCGATAATCAGTACCGTAGTGGCAATCACCAGGGTATAAACAATTTGCGGTGCCGGACCAAAGAAGTACCAGATTGCCGCACTGACCAGCGCAATCACCACCACTACCGGCACAAATACGGCAGAGATTTTATCCGCCAACTGGCCGATTTCCGGTTTACTGCTCTGGGCCTGGCGCACCATACGAATGATCCGTGACAGCGTAGTATGGCTGCCAACCGCACTGGCACGAAACAGCACGCTACCGTCCTGCACCACGGTACCGGCATGAACGCTATCGCCTTCGCCTTTTTGTTGTGGGATAGGTTCGCCCGTCAGCATTGCTTCATCCAGCCACGCTTCGCCCTGGGTAATTTCACCATCTACCGGTACACGATCGCCGGTCGTCAGGCGTAGTAACATACCAGGCTGAACATCTGCCAGCGGCACGCTTTTTTCACCTTCGTCAGTGACCAGGCGCGCCGTCGGCGGGGTTAAATCGAGTAATTTCTCCAGCGCCTTTGAAGAACGCTGACGTGCGCGCGCTTCCAGCATATGACCGAGATTAATCAGACCGATAATCATCGCACTGGCTTCGTAATAAAGATGTCGCGCTTCCATCGGGAACCACTGCGGCCACAGGTTGACGCTCATTGAATAGAGCCACGCCACGCCAGTACCCAGCGCCACCAGCGTATCCATTGTCGCCGCACCGTTCAGCAGGCTTTTCCATGCGCTACGGTAAAAATGCCCGCCGGCGAAAACCATTACCGCCAGCGTTATCAGGCCGATAACTAACCACAGACTGCGGTTGTCGGCGGTGACCATCATGTTATCGCCGATCATCCCCCAGACCATCACCGGGATACCTATCGCCAGAGCGACAATTGCCTGCCAGCGGAAGCGCTTCATGGTAGCGACGGCGGTTTCCTGCTGGCGCTCGCGGCGTTTAGCGTCATCTTCAATCGCTTCCGCGCCGTAGCCCGCTTTTTCCACCGCCTGCACTAAATCTTGTGGGGAGGCACTGCCCATCACCAGCGCAGTACGCTCCGCCAGGTTTACCCGTGCCTGAGTGACGCCCGGTACGCTTTGCAGCGCATTTTGTACGCGGGTAACACAGCTGGCGCAGCTCATGCCGCTCAGCAGCAACTGCTGACTGTCATCGTCATCGGCGTTTGCTGCCGGAAGCGCCTCAGAAACCGCTGTCAGTGCTTCCGACGGGATTGATGACTCCGCCAGCGGTTTAGCCTTTGGGTGGCTTACAGATGCGTCATAACCCGCTTGTTTGATGGTTTCGATCAGCTGTTCTGCACTGGCAGTACCGGTAACGTGTGCTTCAGTGATAGACACATCCGCCTGCTCAACGTCCGGGCGCTGTTCGAGACTTTCTTTCACGCGTTTAACGCAGTGACCGCAGGACAGGCCGTCCAGGGTCAGGTCGATAGTTTGTGACATAACGTACTCCTTTAAGACAGTGTTGACTGACTGTGTTAAAGGTTAAACCTTCCAGCAAGGGGAAGGTCAAGAAATTAATAAACCAGGCGGGTAAAAGTCCGTAAAGATTAAAAAATCGGCTCAATTTGCATCAGGGTTAGACATTTATCTCTTTGTTTTCCTGTAGTTAAGTCGCGGGTGCTAAGTTAAATCAGGATGCCTGAAAATCGGCACCGGGGTGAGGAATCCCCTCCCGCATCTATAAAAAGGAGTTAACAAAAGATGTTAGATGCAAACACATTACAGCAGGCAGTGGATCAGGCTTACACCCAATTTCACTCACTTAACGGCGGACAAAATGCCGATTACATTCCCTTTCTGGCGAATGTGCCCAGTCAACTAGCGGCAGTGGCTATCGTGACCTGCGATGGTAAAGTCTTTAGCGCGGGTGACAGTGATTACCGCTTTGCGCTGGAATCCATTTCAAAAGTCTGTACGTTAGCCCTTGCGTTAGAAGATGTCGGCCCGCAGGCGGTACAGGACAAAGTTGGCGCTGACCCGACCGGATTGCCCTTTAACTCGGTTATCGCCTTAGAGTTGCATGGCGGCAAACCGCTTTCGCCACTGGTAAATGCTGGCGCTATTGCCACCACCAGCCTGATTAACGCTGAAAATACTGAACAACGCTGGCAGCGAATTTTACATATCCAACAACAACTGGCTGGTGAGCAGGTAGCGCTCTCTGATGAAGTCAACCAGTCGGAACAAACAACCAACTTCCATAACCGGGCCATAGCCTGGCTGCTGTACTCCGCCGGATATCTCTATTGTGATGCAATGGAAGCCTGTGACGTGTATACCCGTCAGTGCTCCACGCTCATCAATACTATTGAACTGGCAACGCTTGGCGCGACGCTGGCGGCGGGCGGAGTGAATCCGCTGACGCATAAACGCGTTCTTCAGGCCGACAATGTGCCGTACATTCTGGCCGAAATGATGATGGAAGGGCTGTATGGTCGCTCCGGTGACTGGGCGTATCGCGTTGGTTTACCGGGCAAAAGCGGTGTAGGTGGCGGTATTCTGGCGGTCGTCCCTGGCGTGATGGGAATTGCCGCGTTTTCACCACCACTGGACGAAGAAGGCAACAGTGTTCGCGGTCAAAAAATGGTGGCATCGGTCGCTAAGCAACTCGGCTATAACGTGTTTAAGGGCTGATCATGATGAACACGGAAGGTAATAACGGTAACAAACCCCTCGGTCTATGGAACGTCGTTTCCATTGGCATTGGGGCAATGGTGGGGGCGGGGATCTTCGCGCTGCTGGGGCAGGCTGCGTTGCTAATGGAAGCCTCGACCTGGGTCGCCTTTGCTTTTGGTGGTATTGTGGCGATGTTTTCTGGTTATGCCTATGCGCGTCTGGGGGCGAGCTATCCCAGCAATGGCGGTATTATCGACTTCTTTCGACGCGGATTAGGCAACGGCGTCTTTTCGCTGGCGCTCTCGTTACTGTACCTGTTGACGCTGGCGGTAAGCATCGCCATGGTCGCCCGTGCTTTTGGCGCTTATGCCGTGCAGTTTTTGCATGAAGGCAGCCAGGAGGAGCACCTTATTCTGCTCTACGCGTTGGGGATCATTGCGGTGATGACGCTATTCAACTCCTTAAGCAACCATGCGGTAGGACGGCTGGAAGTGATCCTCGTCGGCATTAAAATGATGATCCTGTTATTGCTGATTATTGCCGGTGTCTGGTCGCTACAACCGGCGCATATTTCCGTCTCTGCGCCTCCCAGCTCCGGTGCGTTCTTCTCCTGTATCGGGATAACCTTCCTTGCCTATGCGGGCTTTGGCATGATGGCGAACGCGGCGGATAAAGTGAAAGATCCGGCGGTCATTATGCCACGGGCGTTTCTGGTGGCGATTGGCGTTACCACACTGCTTTACATCGCGCTGGCGCTGGTACTGCTTAGCGATGTATCGGCATTAGAGTTAGAAAAATATGCCGATACCGCCGTAGCGCAGGCAGCTTCTCCGCTGCTCGGGCATGTGGGTTATGTGATCGTCGTCATCGGCGCTTTACTGGCGACGGCTTCAGCCATAAACGCGAACCTGTTCGCCGTGTTTAACATCATGGACAACATGGGCAGCGAACGCGAACTGCCGAAGCTAATGAATAAACCTCTGTGGCGGCAGAGTACCTGGGGCAACATCATCGTCGTGGTGTTGATTATGCTGATGACGGCGGCGCTGAATTTAGGCTCACTCGCCAGCGTTGCCAGTGCCACCTTTTTGATCTGCTACCTGGCGGTGTTTGTGGTGGCGATGCGCCTGCGTCATGATATCCATGCCTCGTTGCCGATTCTTATCGTTGGCACGTTGGTTATGTTGTTGGTGATCGTTGGCTTCATCTACAGTCTGTGGTCCCAGGGCAGTCGTGCGCTGATATGGATTATTGGCGCACTCTTACTCAGCCTTATTGTGGCAATGGTCATGAAGCGCAATAAAGCCGTATAAAACCTCTCTGCGCGCAGTACTTTCTGTACTGCGCCTTTGTCTTTAATTCAAATTTCCTTTCTTATTCCTTTAATAAATAAGTCACAAAAAAATGATATATACGCGATAAATCTGTGATACTAATCACTTATTGCTGTGGATTATTCTTAATGCGTATGATGGTAATCTAAAAGTCGTAGTGTATTCTAAATAAATAACGTATAAGCTTTTTAACTGCATTTCTTTGCCAATATCAATGATCGACAAAAGAGATGCACAAGTTATTACCCTTCTTAATAAAATGAGACTGGTTATAAAAACCAGTTAAAATAATGACCTGGAAGGAAGTGACTTATCTATGGCGCGATTCCAGTTTAAAAGCCGTAAAAATAATGGGTTTATTTTTTTAATAAGTTTTATGGTGATGGGAGAAGCTACAATTGCTGCACCGCTGCCACAATGGGCGAACGCCCCAGCGGTAACGCCAGTTGCCCGATTATCTTTACAGGAAAGTATATTACGCGCCTTTGCGCGAAATCCCGACGTCACTCAACAGGCGGCGCAGATAGGTATTGGCGAAGCGCAAATTGATGAAGCCAAAAGTGCCTGGTATCCGCACGTTGGATTAACCGGCAACGCGGGGCCGTCCCGACAAACGGACTCCAGCGGCAGGCTGGATAATAACGTTTCTTATGGCATAACCCTGACGCAGCTAGTGTATGACTTCGGTAAAACAGATAACGATATCAAACTGCAAACCGCCGCTCGTGACAGCTACCGCTTTAAATTGATGGCAACCTTAACCGACGTAGCCGAAAAAACGGCGACGACCTATATGGAAGTCAGCCGTTATCAGGCGTTGTGCGATGCGGCGCAACGTAATATCCACTCGCTGGAAAACGTCTACAACATGGCGGCACTGCGCGCTAACGCTGGCCTGAACTCATCGTCGGATGAATTACAGGCCCAGACGCGTATTGCCGGAATGCGTTCAACGCTGGAGCAATATCAGGCGCAGATGGCGAGCGCCAAAGCGCAACTGGCGGTGCTCACTGGCGTACAGCCGGAGGCGATAGCCGCGCCACCTGCTGAATTAGCCGAGCAGCCGGTATCGCTGAAAAATATTGATTACCAGTCCATCCCGCTGGTGCTGGCGGCAGAAAACTTACGCCAGTCAGCACAGTACGGCGTGGAAAAAACGAAAGCGCAATACTGGCCAACGCTCAGTATTCAGGGGGGTAAAACGCGCTACCAGACCAGCGACCGCTCGTATTGGGACGACCAGTTACAACTGAACGTTAACGCGCCGCTGTATCAGGGCGGCGCAGTTTCAGCCCAGGTGCAACAGGCTGAAGGGCAACAAAAAATCTCTGCCTCGCAGGTCGAACAGGCAAAACTGGATGTGCTGCAACGAGCGTCTGTGGCATATGCGAACTGGACCGGCGCACGGGGTCGCGAAGAAGCCGGTTTAGCACAATCCGAAAGTGCGCACAAAACGCGAGATGTGTACCAAAATGAATATAAATTGGGCAAACGCAGTCTGAACGATCTATTAACCGTCGAGCAAGATGTCTTTCAGGCGCAATCGGCTGAAATAAATGCCAATTATGATGGCTGGGTCGCCGCAGTGAATTATGCCGCTGCGGTTAATAACCTTATTCCATTAGCGGGAATTAAACAGGGCTTATACAACGACTTACCCGACTTGAAATAATCCTGCCATTATTAATATCAGGTATGCATCGTTGTTAAGTGATTACCTTTGTCTGATTTAGATAAATGGACTCGCTAAGGATATGCGCCATTTATCAGGAATGCCATTATGAGCCTGATTATTGATGTTATTTCGCGAAAAACATCCGTCAAACAAACGCTGATTAATCCTGGCGACGTTACGGTTGTCATTTATGAGCCCTCCGTGGTGCAGGTTCATGCTCAGGCCTCTGCCGTTGCGCGTTACGTCCGTGAAGGAAATGACCTGCTGATCTATATGCAGGACGGCACGGTGATCCGCTGCAACGGTTATTTCCTGCAAGCGGCAAATACCAGCGAACAATCCGAACTGGTGTTTGCCGATGGGCAACAGCTAACCCATGTCACCTTCGCCGATACTGCTGCGGGTGGATTAGCCCCCGTAGAACTGACTGCCCAGACCACTGCGATTGAAAGCATTGCGCCATTTCTTGATACCGTTGCTCAGACCAGCGCCTTCCCGTGGGGTTGGCTGGCGGGGGCGGCGGTAGGTGGTGGTGCGCTTGGTGCACTGCTGGCAAGCGGTGGTGATGGCGACTCGAAAACGGAAGTGATTAATAACCCTACACCACCCGCTGAGCCTGGCAACGCCACACCATCATTTTTAGTTACCGATAATCAGGGCGATCAGCGCGGTATTCTTTCCGCCAACGATATCACCGATGACACTACGCCAACCTTTAGCGGCAGCGGACAGGCGGGGGCGACCATCCAGATTAAAGACAGCAATGGTGACACCATCGCCAGTACCCAGGTCGGTAGCGATGGACGCTGGAGCGTCGATTTGCCTACGCAAAGTGCGGGCGAACACACCTGGTCGGTGGTGCAAATTGTTGGGAGCACCATTACCAACGCCGGGTCGATAACGTTAACCATCGACAATAGTCAGGCCAGCGTGCAGGTTGCCATCACCGCGGGCGATAACATCATTAACGCCAGCGAACAGGCCGCCGGGTTTACGCTTTCTGGCACGACGAGCAACCTGGCGCAGGGAACCGAACTCACCGTCACGCTAAATGGTAAAACCTACACCACCAGCGTAGGCGCTAACGGTGGATGGAGCGTGCAGGTGCCGACCGCCGATGCGCAGGCGTTAGGCGAAGGGAATCAGGCAGTGCTGGTCAGCGGGAAAGACGCCACAGGCAATACGGTCACCGGAGCGCAGCTGCTAACGGTCGATACCCAGCCGCCAACACTTGCTATCAACACCATCGCTCAGGACAACATCGTCAGTGCTGCGGAACATAACGCCGCGCTGGTACTGAGCGGCACTTCGAATGCAGAAGCGGGGCAAACAGTAACCCTGACCGTCAACGGGAAAAGCCATTCAGCAACCGTCGGTAGCGACGGAACCTGGCAAGTGACGCTGCCTGCCACGGAGGTCCAGGCACTGGCGGAGGGGAACTACGCTGTCAATGCCAGTGTCAGCGATCGGGCAGGGAACACCACCAGCAACAGCGCGAATTTCACGGTAGACACCTCAGCACCCGTGGTCAGCGTTAACACCGTGGCGGGCGACGATATTCTTAATAATGCCGAGCAGGCCGTCGCGCAGATCATCTCCGGACAAGTCAGCGGTGCTTCTCCAGGCGGTACGGTAACGGTGAAATTGGGCACTCATGTCCTGACGGGCATCGTGCTGGCAGATGGCAGCTGGAATGTGGCACTGGACCCGGCGGTAACCCGCACGCTGGATCGCGGAGCCAATACGATTTTCGTCACCGTGACAGATGCTGCAGGAAATACCGGCGCGGCGTCTCGAGCAATCACGCTGGTCGGTGTTTCTCCGTTGATCACCATTAACACCGTCTCCGGCGATGACATTATCAGTGGCGCAGAAAAAGGTGCGCCACTGACCCTTACCGGTAGCACTCAACAGGCCGAGACAGGACAAACCGTCACAGTAACCCTGGCTGGACAGAGTTTTACCACTACCGTACAGGCCGATGGCTCCTGGAGTCTGACGGTACCTGCCGCCGCGATGGGAAATCTGCCTGACGGTGCGGTGGCGATTACCGCTTCAGTGACGGATCTCAGCGGCAATACCGGCAACACCTCCCGCACCATTACCGTCGACAGCCAGGCCCCGGCCTTAAGCATCGACTCGCTGACGGCTGATAACATCATCAACGCCGCCGAAAGTGGTCAGGATCTGCAAATCACGGGCACCACCGACGCTCAGCCGGGGCAGACGGTGACCGTCACGCTTAATGGGCAGACCTATCAGGGCGTCGTGCAGTCAGATGGCACCTGGAGCGTGACCGTTCCCGCCGCCAACGTTGGCGCACTGGCTGACGGCAACGCCACGGTGACAGCCAGCGTGAACGATGTCGCGGGTAACCTGACCAGCGTCTCACGGGTGGCGCTGGTCGATGCCACGCCGCCGGTGGTGACCATTAATCCGGTGGCAACCGATAACGTCATTAACACGCCGGAACATACCCAGGCGCAAATCATCAGCGGCACGGTCACCGGCGCGCAGGCGGGCGATATTGTCACCGTTACGCTGAATGATGTGGATTACACCACGGTGGTGGATGCTTCCGGCAACTGGAGTCTGGGCGTTCCGGCCTCCGTTGTCAGCGGACTGGTGGACGGCAGTTATCCGATCAACGTTTCAGTGACTGATCGCGCCGGAAATACGGGTAGCCAGTCACTGACCGTCACGGTTGATACCGCCGCGCCGGTGATTGGCATTAACACTATCGCGGGCGATGATGTGATCAACGCCAGCGAAAAAGGAGCCGATCTCCAGATCACCGGCACCAGCGATCAGCCTGTTAATACCACCATCACCGTGACGCTGAACGGGCAAAATTACACCACTACAACCGACACCTCCGGCAACTGGAGCGTCACCGTTCCGGCATCGGCGGTAACCGCACTGGGCCAGGCCAACTATACGGTAACGGCGGCGGTGACGAGTAATATCGGCAACAGCAACACCGCCAGCCATAACGTGCTGGTCGACAGCGCGCTGCCCGGCGTGACCATTAACCCGGTGGCAACCGACGATATTATTAACGCCGCCGAAGCGGGTGCTGCGCAAACCATCAGCGGGCAGGTGACTGGAGCCGCCGTTGGCGACACGGTAACCGTTACGCTGGGCGGTAATACTTACAGCACCACCGTGCAGGCCGGTTTAAGCTGGAGCGTGAGCGTTCCGGCGGCAGATATTCAGGCGCTGGGTAATGGCGATTTAACGGTGAGCGCCTCGGTCACCAATCAAAACGGCAACACCGGCAGCGGCACGCGGGATATCACCATTGACGCCAATCTGCCCGGTCTGCGGGTCGATACAGTAGCGGGCGATGATGTGGTCAATATCATCGAACACGGGCAGGCGCTGGTGGTCACCGGCAGCAGCTCGGGGCTGGCTGAAGGCACGCCGCTTACCGTTACGATTAACAATGTGGAATACACCACTGCGGTGCAGGCCGATGGTGGCTGGAGCGTGGGCGTCACGGCGGCGCAGGTTAGCGCCTGGCCTGCGGGAACAGTGACAGTTACCGTGTCCGGGGAAAGTAGCGCCGGAAATCCGATAAGCATTACGCATCCGGTAACGGTCGATCTCACGCCGGCGGCGATCACCATCAACACCATCGCCACGGACGACGTGATTAACGCCGCAGAAAAAGGCGCTAATTTAACTCTTTCCGGCACCACCACTAATGTAGAGCCAGGACAAACCGTCACCGTCAACTTTGGCGGGAAAAATTACACTGCCAGTGTGGCGAGCGATGGTAGCTGGAGCGCCACCGTTCCCGCTGCCGATTTAGCGTTATTAACCGATGGCAGCGCTTCCGCGCAGGCCAGCGTCAGCAATATCAACGGCAATAGCGCCTCGGCGGTGCATAACTACAGCGTCGACAGCAGTGCGCCGACCATCATTATCAATACCGTTGCCAGCGACAATATCGTTAACGCCAGCGAAGCCGATACGGGCGTGACGGTGAGCGGCACCACCACCGCTGAAGCGGGGCAGACTATTACCGTTATTTTCGGTGGCAAAAGCTACATCACCACGGTTGCCGCGGATAATACCTGGGGGCTGACGATCCCAGCCGCCGATCTCGCAACCTTGCCGGATGGCGCAGCAAACGTCCAGGCCAGCGTCAGCAACGTCGCGGGTAACAACGCCCAGGCAACGCATGTTTATAGCGTCGATGCCACCGCGCCCTCCGTTACTATCAACACCATCGCCAGCGACGATATTCTTAATGCCACCGAAGCGGGATCGGCGCTGACTATCAGCGGCACCAGCACCGCAGAAGCCGGGCAGACAGTGACCGTGACGCTAAACGGCGTCAATTACAGCGGCAACGTGCAGACAGACGGGAGCTGGAGCGTCAGCGTACCAACTGGCGATTTAGCCGACCTTACCGCCAGCCCCTATACGGTGAGCGCGGCGGTCAGCGACAAAGCGGGCAACCCAACCTCGGCAACGCATAACCTGACGGTGGATCTTGCCGCTCCGGTCGTCACCATTAACACGGTAGCGGGCGATGACATCATTAACGCCACGGAACATGCTCAGGCGCAGATTATCAGCGGCTCGGCAACGGGCGCGACGACGGGTAACACGGTTTCCGTGACGATTGGCACGACCACCTACACCACCGTGCTGGACGCCAACGGCAACTGGAGCATCGGTGTGCCTGCCAGCGTGATTTCCGCGCTGGCCCAGGGCGATGTGACCATTACCGCCACGGTTACCGACTCCGCAGGCAACAGCGGCACGGCCTCGCACACTGTCAGCGTGGCGCTCGGTGCACCGATACTCGCCATTAACACCATCGCCGTCGATGACATCATCAACGCCACGGAGAAAGGCGCGGATCTGTCGATTTCCGGCACCAGCAACCAGCCTGCGGGCACGCAGGTAACTGTTACGCTCAACGGGCAAAATTACACCACCACTGCCGATGCTTCCGGGAACTGGAGCGTGACTGTTCCGGCGTCTGCGGTTGGTACGCTCGGTGAAGCGACTTATACGGTGACTGCCGCCGCAACCGATGTTGATGGCAATAGCGGTTCCGCCAGCCATAACGTGCAGGTTAATACCGCGCTACCGGGCGTCACCATTAACGTTGTGGCAACGGACGATATTATTAACGCCGCCGAAGCGGGGGCAACTCAAACTATCAGCGGGCAGGTCACGAGGGCCGCGGCGGGCGATACGGTGACCGTGACGCTCGGTGGGGCGACTTACACCGCTACGGTACAGGCAGACTTAAGCTGGAGTGTCGATGTTCCGGCTTCGGCGTTACAGGCGTTGGGCAACGGAGAGCTGACCATTTCGGCTTCGGTAACGAACAGCGTAGGCAATACCGGTAACGGCACGCGCGAAATCACCATAGACGCGAATCTCCCCGGTCTGCGGGTCGATACCGTGGCGGGCGATGATGTGGTTAATAGCATCGAGCATGGTCAGGCACTGGTGATAACCGGTAGCAGCAGCGGGCTGGCGGTGGGCGCGGCGCTGACGGTGGTGATCAATAACGTCACCTACGGCGCGACGGTATTAGCCGATGGCACCTGGAGCGTCGGCGTTCCGGCGGTAGATGTCAGCGCCTGGCCTGCGGGGGCGTTGACGATTACGGCGAGCGGCAGCACTACAGCCGGAAACCCGGTGAGCGTTACGCATCCGGTGACTGTCGATCTCTCGGCGGTGGCGGTCAGCATCAACGCCATTACCGCCGATGATGTGATTAACGCCGCTGAAAAAGGCGCGGCATTAACGCTCTCCGGCAGCACCTCTGGCGTGGAGGCCGGGCAAACGGTCACCGTGACCTTTGGCGGTAAAACCTATACTGCAAGTGTCGCGGCGAATGGTTCCTGGAGCACCACGGTTCCGGCGGCGGATATGGCAGCCCTGCGTGATGGTGATGCCAGCGCGCAGGCCAGCGTCAGCAACGTTAACGGCAATAGTGCCACCACTACCCACGCTTACAGCGTCGATGCCACCGCGCCAACGGTGACCATTAACACCATTGCGGGCGACGATATTCTTAACGCCGCCGAAGCGGGTGCGGCGCTGACCATCACCGGCAGCAGCACGGCGGAAGCCGGGCAGACGGTGACCGTCACGCTCAATGGCGCAAACTATACTGGCACGGTACAAACGGACGGCAGCTGGAGTATCAGCGTACCGCCAGCCGACTTAAGCGCTCTGACCGCCAGCATCTACACCGTCAGCGCGGCGGTGAGCGACAAGGCCGGAAACCCGACCTCGGTTAACCACAACCTGACGGTGGATACTTCCGTTCCGGTCGTCACCATCAACACGGTGGCAGGCGATGATGTGATCAACGCGACGGAACACGCCCAGGCGCAGATCATTAGCGGCTCTGCCACGGGGGCGGCAACCGGTAGCACCGTGACGGTGACTATCGGCTCAAATACCTTCACCACCGTGCTGGATTCCAGCGGTAACTGGAGCATCGGCGTTCCGGCAAGCGTCGTCTCGGCGCTGGCGAACGGCACGGTGACCATTAACGCCAGCGTCACCGATGCCGGGGGTAACAGCGGCAGCGCCACCCATCAGGTGACGGTCAATACCGGGCTGCCGACCATTACCTTTAACGCCATCAGCAGCGATAACGTCCTGAACGCCGATGAAAAAGGCCAGCCGTTGACCATCAGCGGTAGCAGTACGGGGCTGGCGACCGGCGCACAGGTTACCGTCACGCTCAACGGTCATAACTACAGCGCTACCACCGACGCAGCAGGCAACTGGACCTTAACCGTGCCGGTGAGCGATCTGGCGGCCTTAGGTCAGGCTAACTATACCGTCAGCGCCAGCGCCACCAGTGCGGCAGGCAACACCGCCAGCAGCCAGGCGAATTTACTGGTCGACAGCGGCCTGCCAGGCGTCACCATCAATACCGTGGCGGACGACGATATTATCAACGCCGCCGAAGCCGGGGCCGATCAAACCATCAGCGGGGTGGTGACCCGTGCCGCCGCTGGCGATACAGTTACCGTGACGCTGGGCGGTAACACTTACACCGCTACGGTACAGGGCAACTTAAGCTGGAGCGTCAGCGTTCCGGCAGCCGATCTCCAGGCGTTGGGCAATGGTGATTTGACCATTACCGCCTCGGTCACCAACGCGAATGGCAACACCGGCAGCGGCACGCGAGATATCACCATTGACGCCAACCTGCCAGGTCTGCGCGTGGATACCGTCGCGGGCGATGATATCGTCAACAGCATCGAACATGGGCAGGCGCTGATAATCACTGGCGGCAGTAGCGGCCTGAATGCAGGCGCCGCGCTGACGGTCACCATCAACGGTGTGGCCTATGCTGCCACGGTACAGGCAGACGGGAGCTGGAGCGTCGGCATTCCAGCAGCAAGCGTCAGTGCATGGCCTGCGGGGCCGTTAACCGTTGAAGTGACAGGCCAGAGCAGCGCCGGAAACCCGGTCAGCGTCAGCCATCCGTTCACCGTCGATTTAACGGCTGTGGCAATCAGCATCAACACCGTTGCCAGCGACGACGTGATTAACGCCGCCGAAAAAGGCACCAATCTGACCCTTTCTGGCAGCACCAGCGGAATTGAAAGTGGGCAAACCGTTACCGTCACTTTTGGCGGCAAAAACTACACCGCCAGCGTCGCCGCCAACGGTAGCTGGAGCGTGAACGTTCCAGCGGCAGATCTGGCAACCTTGCCAGACGGCGCGGCGAACGTGCAGGCCAGTGTCAGCAGCGCGAGCGGCAACAACGCGTCGGCAACTCATGCGTATAGCGTTGACGCCAGCGCACCGACGCTCACCATTAATACCATCGCCAGCGATGACATCCTTAACGCCACGGAGGCGGGAAGCCCGCTCACCATCAGCGGCACCAGCACCGCCGAAACCGGGCAGACGGTCACCGTCACCCTTAACGGCGCAACTTACACCGGTAATGTACAGGAGGACGGTAGCTGGAGCGTCAGTGTTCCCACTTCAGCCCTGGGCGCGCTGAGTGCAAGCAATTACACCGTCAGCGCCACGGTCAACGACAAAGCGGGTAACCCCGGCAGCGCCAGCCACAATCTGGCGGTAGACACCACCGCGCCGGTTCTCACCATTAACACCGTGGCGGGCGATGACATCATCAACGACGCCGAACACGCCCAGGCGCTGGTGATCTCCGGTACCAGCACGGGCGGGGAAGCGGGCGATGTGGTGAGCGTTGTGCTCAATGGCAAAACGTATACCACGACGCTGGATGCCTCCGGCAACTGGAGCGTTGGCGTTCCAGCAGCGGATGTTGCGGCACTCAGTAGCGGCGCACAGACCATCACCGCCAGCGTCAGCGATCGGGCGGGCAACAGCGACGACGCCAGCCGAACCGTCACCGTTAACCTCACCGCGCCAGCGATTAACATCAACACCATCGCGGGCGATGATGTGATCAACGCGGCGGAAAAAGGATCTGATCTGGCGCTTTCCGGCACCAGCGATCAGCCTGCGGGTACGGCGATCACCGTCACCCTGAACGGACAAAACTACAGCGCCACCACCGATGCCTCCGGCAACTGGAGCGTCACCGTGCCCGCCTCGGCGGTCAGTGCACTGGGCGAAGCCACCTACAGCGTGACGGCGAGCGTCACCAACGCCCAGGGCAACAGCAGTACTGCCAGCCATAATGTGCAGGTCAATACCGCGCTGCCGGGCGTCACCATTAATCCGGTGGCGACGGACGATATTATCAACGCTTCAGAGGCGGGCAGCGCGCAAACTATCAGCGGCCAGGTAACCGGGGCGGTGGCGGGCAGCACCGTCACCGTTACGCTGGGCGGTAAAACTTACACCGCCACTGTCCAGCCAGATTTAAGCTGGAATGTAAGCATACCAGCCGCTGACTGGCAGGCGTTAGGTAACGGTGAATTAACGGTTAACGCCTCGGTGACCAACGCCGTTGGCAACACCGGCAGCGGCATGCGTGATATCACCATCGATGCCAGTCTGCCCGGTCTGCGGGTGGATACCGTCGCAGGCGATGATGTGGTCAATATCATCGAACACGCTCAGGCGCAGGTGATCACCGGGAGCAGCTCCGGCTTTACGGCAGGTACGGCGCTGACCGTGGTGATAAATAACCAAACTTATGCCGCCACGGTGTTGGCGAACGGCACCTGGAGCGTCGGCGTTCCGGCGGCGGATGTCAGCAACTGGCCTGCGGGAACGCTGAATATTACCGTTAGCGGGGCGAACAGTGCCGGAACACAAACCAGCATTACCCATCCGGTGAGCGTTGATCTCACTACCGTCGCTATCAGCATGAACAGCATCACCAGCGATGATGTGATTAACGCCACTGAAAAAGGTGCGGCGCTAACGCTCTCCGGTAGCACATCCGGCGTCGAAGCGGGGCAAACCGTTACCCTTACCTTTGGCGGCAAAACTTACACCACCACGGTGGCGGCAAACGGTAGCTGGAGCACCACCGTTCCGACTGCGGATTTGGCGGCTCTGCGTGACGGCGATGCCAGCGCCCAGGTGCGGGTGACTAACGTCAACGGCAACAGCGCCACGACAACGCATGAATACAGCGTCGATAGCGCCGCGCCAACGGTGACCATCAACACCATTGCCAGCGATAACATCATCAACGCCAGCGAAGCGGCGGCGGGCGTCACGGTGTCCGGCACCAGCACCGCGGAAACCGGGCAAACGCTCACCGTCACGCTAAACGGCACTAACTACCAGACCACGGTGCAGGCAGACGGCAGCTGGAGCTTAACGCTGCCTGCCAGTGACTTAACCGCACTTGCCAATAACGGCTACCCCCTGACCGCCACGGTCAGCGATCTGGCGGGTAACCCTGGCAGCGCCAGCAAAGGCGTCACCGTCGATACCACCGCGCCCGTCATCAGCTTCAACACCGTGGCAGGCGATGACGTGATTAACAACGTCGAACACGCTCAGGCGCAGATTATCAGCGGCACCGCCACGGGCGCGGTGGCGGGTGACCGCCTGGTGGTGACCATCGCCGGACAGCAGTATGTCACCAGCACCGATGCCAGCGGCAACTGGAGCGTTGGCGTGCCAGCCAACGTGGTTTCCGGCCTTGCAGACGGCACGGTGACCATCAGCGCCACCATCACCGACAGCGCAGGCAACAGCAGCACGCAGACGCACAACGTGCAGGTCAATACGGCGGTGGTGTCGCTCTCAGTCAGCACCATCAGTGGCGATAATATTATTAACGCCGCCGAAGCAGGCAGTGCGCTGACCCTGAGCGGCACTGGCACTAATTTCGCGACAGGCACGGTGGTGACCGTGCTGCTTAATGGCAAGGGCTACAGCGCCACCATTCAGAACAACGGGAGCTGGAGCGTGAATGTGTCGGCGGCAGACGTCGCGGCACTTGCGGATGGCACCAGCTACACGGTTAGCGCCTCCGCCCAGGACAGCGCAGGAAACAGCGCCACGGCCTCGCGCAGCGTGGCGGTGGATCTCACCGCGCCGGTTATCAGCATTAACACCGTTTCGACGGACGATCGACTCAACGCCGCCGAACAGCAGCAGCCGTTAACCCTTAACGGCTCGACCAGCGCGGAAGTGGGGCAAACGGTCACCGTCACCTTTGGCGGCAAAACCTATACCGCCACGGTTGCCGCCAATGGCACCTGGGCGCTGAACGTGCCTGCGGCGGATCTGGCATCGCTCGGGCAGGGTGCGCAGACCATTACCGCCAGTGTGAACGATCGTGCCGGTAACCCCGGTCAAACCACGCACGCCCTGACCGTCGATACCGTTGCGCCAACGGTCACCATCGCCACGGTGGCGGGTGACGATATTATCAACAACGCCGAGCAGCTTGCCGGGCAGACCATCAGCGGCACCACCACCGCCGAAGTGGGCCAGACGGTGACCGTTACCTTTAACGGGCAAACCTGGACCGCAACGGTCGGCAGCGGCGGAAGCTGGTCGGTGTTTATTCCGGCGCAGCAGTTTGCCGGATTAAGCGACGGCAGCTACACCATTAGCGCGACGGTCAGCGATCAGGCCGGAAACCCCGGCAGCGCCAGCCGTGGCGTGACGCTGAACGGCGATGTGCCCACCGTCACCATCAATACCTTTGCGGGCGATGATGTGGTGAACGCGGCGGAACACGGCGCGTCTTTGGTGATCAGCGGCACCACCACCGCCCCAGTCGGGCAGACGCTGACTCTGACCTTAAACGGTAAAACCTACACCACTACGGTGCAGACCGGTGGTAGCTGGAGCTACACCCTCGGCAGCGCCGATGTCACCGCGCTGGCGGACGGCAATGCCTATGTGATTAACGCTTCGGTGAGCAATGCCATTGGCAACATCGGTAGCAGCAATCACACCATTACCGTCGATCTCAGCGCCCCGGCGATGGGCATTAATATTGATTCCCTGCAAGCCGACACTGGCCTTAGCGCCAGCGACTTTATCACCAGCGTCAGCCCGGTGGTGGTCAACGGCTCACTCACCGCCGCGCTTGCCAGTAACGAGACGGCGCAAATCAGTATCGACGGCGGTGTAACCTGGAGCACGCTTACCGTTACTGGCACGACCTGGCGCTATAACGACAGCCGCACGCTGACCGATGGTAACTATCTCTATCAGGTGCGGGTGATTGATGCGGCGGGCAACGTCGGGGCGACTGATAGCCAGAATGTGGTGATCGACACTACTGCGCCAGATCCCGCGGTGAAAACCATCGCCATTAGCGCGATCACCACCGATACAGGTCTGATTACTAATGATTTTGTCACCAGCGACACGACGCTTGCGGTGAGTGGTACGCTCGGCGCGGCACTCTCTGCTGGTGAGTCCGCGCAAATCAGTATCGATGGCGGCACCACCTGGCAGAATCTGGCGGTAAATGGATTAACCTGGACTTATCTTGACGGGCGCACGCTGACCGACGGTAACTACAACTATCAGGTACGGGTGATCGACACCGCCGGAAATATCGGCGCGACCGCCAGCCAGATAGTCACCGTGGACACCACCGCGCCGCTGGCGAGCAAAACCATCACCATTGCGGGCATCAGCGATGACACCGGTTTAAGCAGCAGTGATTTTGTGACCCGTGACACTACGCTGACCGTGCGCGGGACGCTCGGCGCGGCGCTGGCGGCAGATGAACGGGCGCAAATCAGCCTTGATGGTGGCGTTACCTGGGCCACTTTAACCGTTAACGGCACCAGCTGGAGCTATGCCGATGGTCGCACGCTCACCGACGGCACATGGAACTACACGGTGCGGGTGGTGGATCTGGCGGGGAATGTCGGGCAGACCGCGACGCAAAACGTGGTGGTTGACACCATCAGCCCGGAAGCGGCGAAAAGCATCACTATTACCGGTATCAGCGATGACACCGGAGCCAGCAGCAGCGATTTTATTACCAGCGACACCACGCTTACCGTGCGCGGCGTGCTGGGCGCGGCGCTCGGCGCTAATGAGTTCGCGCAAATCAGTACCGACAACGGCGCAACCTGGGTGAACGTGACCGTTGCCGCAGACGGTCTGAACTGGACATATGTGGACGGGCGTACGCTGACCAACGGTACCACCGCCTGGCAGGTACGGGTGGTCGATCTGGCGGGCAACGTTGGCGCAACCGGCAGCCAGTCGGCGCAGATTGACACCGTTAACCCGGCGCAGGTGCTCACCATCGCCAGCATCAGTACCGATACGGGGAGTTCGGCCACCGACTTTATCACCAGCGATACCACGCTCACGCTGACCGGTTCGCTGGGGGCGGGGCTTGCCAGCGGTGAAGTGGCGCAGATTAGCCTCGATGGCGGCGCGACCTGGACCACGCTCACCACCAACGGTACGCAGTGGACTTACACTGACAGCCGCACGCTGACCGACGGCAGCTACGTTTATCAGGTACGGGTGCTGGATCTGGCGGGAAATACAGGCCCGGTGGTATCGAAAACGGTGGTGGTCGATACGATTAACCCCACCGCCACGCCGACCATTGTGTCGTATACCGATGATGTCGGGCAGCGGCAGGGGACGTTTAGCAATTCGCAGGCCACCGACGACACCACGCCGCTGCTGAACGGTGTGCTCTCTGCGCCGCTTGCCAGCGGTGAAGTCGTTTACCTTTACCGTAACGGTCTGCTGTTAGGTGCGGTAACGATGGTCGGCGCGCTGAACTGGACTTACAGCGACAGTGGTCTGGTCAGCGGTGCCTATACCTACAGCGCACGAGTGGTGGATCTGGCGGGGAATATCACCTCCTCCAGCGATTTTGTTCTGACGGTCGATACCTCAATTCCGACGACGCTTGCGCAAATCACCAATCAAACCACACGCGATACCACGCCGATTATCAGCGGCGTAATCACGGCGGCACTCGCCAGCGGGCAGTATGTTGAAGTGGTGATCAACGGCAAAACCTACACCTCGCAGCCGGGCGGTGCGGTGGTGGTCGATCCGGCGCACAACACCTGGTATGTGCAACTGCCGGATACCGACGCGCTGGCGGCGTCTGCGACCGCCTATAACGTCACCGCGCAGGTGAAAAGCTCGGCGGGTAACGGCAACACTGCCAACGTCAGCACTGGCACGGTAACGGTTAACGCAGCGATTGATTACACACCGACCTGGACCACCGCCAGCAAATCCACCGCATGGGGGCTGACCTACGGCCTCGACACACACGGGATGTGGACAGTGCTGGCCAACCAGCAAATTATGCAATCCACCGATCCGCTCACCTGGTCGAAAACCGCCCTGACGCTGGTGCAAAGTGGCAACAACTATGCCACCAGCTCCATCGCCGATTACAACCGTAACGGTACGGGCGATCTGTTTATTACCCGTGATGACTACGGCACGGGGTATATCAACGGCTTTACTAATAACGGCGATGGTACGTTTTCCAGCGCCATCCAGGTGAACGTTGGCACCCTGACGTGGTATGGCTCGATTGTGGCGTTTGATAAAGAGGGCGACGGTTATCTTGATTTCTGGATTGGCGACGCCGGTGGACCGGACTCTAATACCTTCCTGTGGAACAACGCCGGCACCCTGACAGGCAACTCCACCACCGCTAATAACGGGGGGAGTGCTACGGTCGGTGGGGCGGTAACCGGTTATCTGTCACTCAACGAAGGTTCCGGTGTCGATCTCAATAATGACGGCAGAATTGATCTGGTTCAGCACACTTTCAACCTGAACAACAACTTCACCCTCTCATCGTTGATAAGTCAGGGCAATGGCACCTTCGTCTGGGGACAAAACACCGTCAATACTTTCCTCAGTAGTCCTGGCTCGGGGGGAAACTCGACATCCGTTTCCATGACATGGGCCGATTTCGATGGAGACGGCGATATGGATCTCTTCCTGCCCGCCAGCCAGGGAAGAGCTAACTACGGCTCGCTGTTATTCAACACCAACGGCGTGCTGGGTAGCCCGGTGGCGGTCGGCGCGACGGCAACCACCTACGCCAGTCAATTCAGCCTGGCCGTCGACTGGGATCATGACGGGTTAATGGACATCGCCCGTATCGCCCAGACCGGGCAGTCGTATCTTTATACCAACGTCAGCAACGCCAGTAACTGGACACAATCGGCACTCGGTGGCAGCCAGAGCGGCACCACCAGCGGCGTGGCGGCAATGGACTACGACTGGGACGGCGCGGTGGATGTGCTGGTAACCAAACAGTCGGGCAGCGTGTTCCTCATCCGTAACACTAACACAGTGAGCTACGGCAACTCGCTGCACCTGCGTATCACCGATCCTAACGGTATTAACGTCTATTACGGCAATACCGTGAAGCTGTACAACTCGGCGGGCGTGCTGGTTGCCACACAAATCATCAACCCGCAGTCGGGGATGGGCGTTAACGACACCTCGGCGCTGGTCAACTTCTACGGACTTAACGCGGGAGAAACCTACAACGCGGTGCTGATCAAATCCACCGGCACTACCGCCAGCAATATCGACCAGACGGTGAATACCAGCTGGGGCGGCTTACAGGCCACCGATGCTACTCACGCTTACGACCTCAGTGCTGAAGCAGGTACGGCGAGCAACAACGGCAAGTTTGTCGGCACTGGCTATAACGACACCTTCTTCGCCACCGCAGGCACCGACACCTACGACGGCTCCGGCGGCTGGGTGTACAGTTCCGGCACAGGAACCTGGCTGGCGAACGGCGGCATGGACGTGGTCGATTTCCGTCTCTCAACGGTGGGCGTGACCGCTAACTTAAGCGTCACCACCGCCCAGGCCACCGGTTTTAATACCTCGACATTTACCAATATCGAGGGGATTTCCGGCTCGAATTTTAATGACACTCTAACCGGCAGCAGCGGCGATAACCAACTGGAAGGGCGCGGCGGTAACGACACCATTAATATCGGTAACGGCGGTCACGACACCTTGCTCTATAAACTGCTCAGCGCCAGCGACGCCACCGGGGGCAACGGATCGGACGTGGTGAATGGCTTTACGGTAGGCACCTGGGAAGGCACCGCCGACACCGATCGCATTGATATTCGTGAACTGTTACAGGGCAGTGGCTACACCGGAAACGGCAAAGCCAGCTATGTCAACGGCGTGGCAACGCTGGATGCGCAGGCCGGGAACATCGGTGATTTTGTCAAAGTCACCCAGAGCGGCAGCGACACCATCGTGCAGATCGACCGTGACGGCACGGGCGGCGGCTTTGCGACAACTAACGTGGTCACGCTGACGGGCGTGCATACCGACCTCGCCACTTTACTGGCGAATCATCAGTTGATGGTGGTGTAGAGAATGAAAAAAAATGCCCAGTCCGTGGAAGCTGGCTGGAGGCGATGATCGCCGTGGCGCGCTATTACCGCCTCGATTTTTCCCAGGAGAATGTGCGCGCGACCGTCAACTGGGAGCGCGACAGCAAACGGGAAGAGTTACTCACTGATATGGCGCGGCAGTTAGGGATGGGGCTGCGGCTGGTGGAATTTTCCGCCGACTCGCTTAACCCGTGGCGGCTGCCGCTGATCGCGGTGTTTGATAATCAACAGATTGGCGTGATCACCCGCCGCGACAATCACGACAATATCAGCGTTCAGTTCAGCGGTGACGAAGGGCTGGAAACCACATTAAACGTCACGGATATAGAAGACAAAATCGTTGAACTGGCGCTGCTACGACCGCTCAGCGCCATTCCCGATGCGCGGGTGGATGACTACATTCGCCCGTATCAGGCTAACTGGTTCTGGAATCTTTCGCTAAAAGACTGGCGGCGTTACGGCGATATTATGCTGGCCTCACTGGTGGCGAACGTGCTGGCGCTGGCGGCGATGATTTTCTCGATGCAGGTTTACGACCGGGTGGTTCCGGCGCAATCGTACCCGACGCTATGGGTGCTGTTCGCCGGGGTGATGATGGCGATCCTGTTTGAGTTCTGTATGCGCATGGTGCGCACACATCTTTCGGATGTGATCGGCAAGCGGGCGGATCTACGGATTTCGGATCGCGTGTTTGGTCACGCATTACGGCTGAAAAATAACGTGCGATCGAAATCCACCGGATCGTTTATCTCACAGATCCGCGAACTGGAATCGGTGCGGGAGCTGATCACCTCCACCACCATTGGCGCGGTAGCGGATCTGCCATTCTTCCTGCTGTTTGTTTTTATTTTGTGGATGATCGGCGGCTGGCTGGTGCTGGTTGTTTTGCTGGCGCTGCCGTTGCTGGTGATCCCCGGCCTGCTGGTGCAACGCCCGCTGGCGCGGCTGGCGAACGAAGGGATGCGCGAATCGGCGGTACGTAACGCTACGCTTGTCGAGGCCGTGCAGTCGATTGAAGACATTAAACTGCTGCGTGCTGAACAGCGTTTCCAGAATCAGTGGAATCACACCAACGACGTGGCGTCATCTATCAGCATGAAGCAACGTTTTCTCACCGGGCTACTGCTCACCTGGACGCAGGAAGTGCAATCCATCGTCTATGTGGTGGTGCTGTTGGTGGGCTGCTTTATGGTGATGAGCGGCGACATGACCACCGGCGCGCTGGTGGGGACGACGATTCTGGCTTCGCGCACCATCGCGCCGCTGTCGCAGATATCCGGCGTGCTCTCGCGCTGGCAGCAGGCGAAGGTGGCGCGTAATGGCCTCGATGAACTGATGAAGCGCCCGGTGGATCAGCCGGAACACGGCAAACTGGTGCATAAAGCAGTGCTGCACGGCAATTATCAGTTCAGCAACGCGGTGTTTTATTACGACGAAGAAGAGAAGATTGCCGATGTGGCGATCGGCAAACTCAACATTCAGGCCGGAGAGAAAGTCGCCATTCTCGGGCGCAACGGCGCGGGTAAATCAACGCTACTGCAAATGCTCGCCGGAATGCGTATCGCCCAGCAGGGGCAGGTGCTGCTGGATAACATCTGCATCGGGCAGCTTGATCCGGCAGATCTGCGTCGCGACATGGGGCTGCTCAGCCAGACCGGGCGACTGTTCTTCGGTTCGCTGCGGGAAAACCTCACCATGGGGATGCCAGAAGCCAGCGATGAAGATATCGAACGCGCATTAACCCTCAGCGGGGCGCAGCCCTTTGTGCAGAAGCAGAAAAACGGCCTCAACTACATGATTCAGGAAGGGGGATTTGGCCTCTCTGGTGGTCAGCGGCAAACGCTGCTGCTGGCGCGGCTACTCATCTCTCAACCCAATATCGTGCTGCTCGATGAACCCAGCGCGTCGCTGGATGAAATGGCAGAAGCGTATTTAATCGAACAACTGAAACAGTGGATTGGCCATCGCACGCTGGTCATCGCTACTCACCGCACGGCAATGCTGCAACTGGTGGACAGGATAATTGTGATGGATCAGGGGCGGATTGTGATGGACGGCGCGAAAGAGACCATTTTGCGTGAACAGGGCGAACCCACGACGCGACGCGTGGTGTTGCAGGAGAAGAATAAGGGGTCTGCCGCATGAACGGACAACTGCAATACAACCGTGGCCTGACTGAACCCCGCCTGCCACGTTCGGCGCTGGCGGTGCGCGTTACCGCTGTGATGCTGCTCTGTTTTCTCGGCTGGGCGTGGTACTTCCAGCTTGATGAAGTCACCACCGGCAGCGGCACGGTAGAACCTTCCGGGCGCGAACAGGTGGTGCAGTCGCTGGAAGGCGGGATTTTGTATCATCTCGACGTGAAGGTTGGCGATATTGTCGAACAGGGGCAGCCGCTGGCGCAGCTTAACCGCACCAAAACGGAATCCGACGTCCAGGAAGCGATGTCGCGGCTGTATGCGGCGCTGGCAACCTCGGCGCGGCTGCGGGCAGAAGTGAGCAATAAACCGCTGGTCTTTCCTGACGAACTGAATAAATTCCCCGAACTTATCGAGTCGGAAACGGCGTTATATAACACTCGCCGCGACGGGTTGAACAAAGCCACCACCGGGCTGACGCAGGGGATCAGCCTGGTCAACCGCGAACTGGCGATGACCCAGCCGCTGGTGAAACAGGGGGCGGCGAGCAGCGTTGAAGTGCTGCGCCTGCAACGCCAGGCCAATGAACTGGAAAACAAACTTAGCGACGTGCGTACGCAATACTACGTACAGGCGCGGGAAGAGTTAGCGAAAGCCAATGCGGAAGTGGAAACCCAGCGTTCGGTGATCCGCGGGCGGGAAGATTCTCTCACCCGGCTCAACTTTACTGCGCCGGTGCGAGGCATTGTTCAGGACATTGACGTCACCACGGTTGGCGGCGTCATCGCCCCCGGTGGTAAACTTATGACTATCGTGCCGCTGGATGAGCAACTGTTGATCGAGGCAAAAATCTCCCCCCGCGATGTGGCGTTTATCCATCCGGGGCAAAAATCGCTGGTGAAAATAACCGCTTACGATTACTCCATCTACGGCGGCCTGCCGGGGGAAGTGGCGGTGATATCACCAGACACCGTGCAGGATGAAGTGCGGCGCGATGTTTATTACTATCGGGTGTACATTCGCACTTTCAGCAACCATCTGGAAAATAAAAGCAAACAGCAGTTTCCGATATTTCCCGGCATGGTGGCGACGGTCGATATCCGCACCGGCAAAAAAAGCGTGCTGGATTATCTGTTGAAACCCTTTAACAAAGCACAGGAGGCGTTGCGCGAACGATGAACATTAGCGATGTAGCAAAAATTACCGGCCTGACCAGCAAAGCCA
This sequence comes from Escherichia coli, assembly GCF_036503815.1. Lineage (GTDB taxonomy): Bacteria > Pseudomonadota > Gammaproteobacteria > Enterobacterales > Enterobacteriaceae > Escherichia > Escherichia coli_F. The sequence goes on along the minus strand of NZ_AP027764.1, from coordinate 3,591,215 downwards.
TTCGCTTTTATGAAGAGAAGGGGCTGGTGACGCCGCCGATGCGCAGCGAAAATGGTTATCGAACCTACACGCAGCAGCATCTCAACGAACTGACCTTACTGCGCCAGGCGCGCCAGGTGGGCTTTAACCTGGAAGAGAGCGGCGAACTGGTGAATCTGTTTAACGACCCGCAGCGTCACAGCGCCGATGTAAAACGGCGCACCCTGGAGAAAGTGGCGGAGATCGAACGACACATTGAGGAGCTGCAATCCATGCGCGACCAGCTACTGGCGCTGGCGAATGCCTGCCCTGGCGATGACAGCGCCGACTGCCCGATTATCGAAAATCTCTCCGGCTGCTGTCATCATCGGGCGGGGTAATTAAGGCATACGGAAATAGTCGTCCATTATTTTCGTCAACTCCGGACGTTCGCCGTCATCGTTGATGGCAAAATCCAGAAAAAAGGCATCTGCTTGCGGCGTTCGGTTTTGCGCCATCAACCGGAAGGTGAGAGGGCGATAAATGGCGTATGCCGGATGGCTGATAACGAATCGAGCAAAGTCAACAAAAAGCGGCGAGTATGTGGAAAACAGTGCCTGCAAAATAACATCAGCCTTTTCATCCCCCTCCAAACCTTGTTGGATCATGCGCTTAATACGAGCTTCGCTCAAATTCCCGGCCTCAACAATTTGCAAGGCTTGATCCAGTGAAGGGTAACGGCTGACGCTCTTCTGCAACTCTTCTGACCAGGTTTCGGATAGGCTGATGTGCTTATCAGGGCCGAAACTCTCCCATGCGCCGGGCGGTAATGTTTTCCACTCAGTGAGTTTGGGAACGTGGCACAGTAGCTCTGTTTTGTGCAGACATTCTCCGCCCGGAAATACCAGTGTTTGTTGCTCATCATTAAAACGGGTTGCCGTGCTGAGTACCAGTGTTTTGAGCGGTCGCCCTTCCAGCGCGGCGGCAGTGGCCTTATGGTGCCCGTCGAGCAGAACGCAGAGATAGGAATCAGTGAGATACCAGGCCAGAGCGCGGGCGTCCGGTTTATCGCGATAAAACGTCGCACGCTCAGGATTAAAATGTGATGGCGGCTGTCCGGGTAGAAGAAAGCAGGGGGCGGTGCCACTGAAATAGCAATATTCAGGATCCCAGACGGCAACGGTTGCCGGATTACTGGCGCTATGGTCCGTTGCCGCCCAAAAGAAATGCCCGTTGCCATCCGTCGGGTAAAGTTCACGATCTTCCAGCAGATAATAGCCATCAGCCAGGCATGAGAACAGCGGTGTCAGCGCGGCAAAAGCGTCAGTCATGCCAGACCATGGGCGATTCCAGTTTTCGAGAGCAGACAAAAACCGGGCGGCTCCCTGTTCATCATCCGCAAAACCGCTGTAGACAAATTCCGCACAGGTGGGGCAGCCAGCCTCGGACCAGAAACGTATTAACGGGACATCCTGCCAGCAGAGCGAACGGATAAGCCCATAAGGGTGCGGATCGTAAATCACACATTGACGCAGAAATCCTTTACCTGACTTCACCGAAAAAATGACGCCCGCAGCGTTATTTTTCAGCAGACGTACTTCAGGTTTTCGAAAGGGAAAAAGCATGGCCACTCCTTAGCCGAAAATTCAATTAACCCCCATGTCGAGGGCCACATGCCGGATGCGGCGCGAGCGCCTTATCCGGCATGGGTTTTGGTACAGATTTCCAGGTATGATAAGACGCATCAGGCGATGACCGCACGGATAATCAGCGTTATCCCTTCTATCGCAATCACCTCAACATGCGTACCTGCGCCGAGATCCTCGCTGGCGCTGACAGGCCATGAACTGTCACCGACGCGCATATGACCGCGCCCGTTGACCAGCGGAGATTCCAGCACAAAACGTCGGCCAATAAGCTGCTGCCCGCGCTGGTTTAAATGACTGTCGCTGTGCTTTTGTTCGCGCACCCGCCGCGACAACCATTTCCACCACAGCCAGGCGGCGAGCAGCGTCAGGACGGCAAACATCACCCCTTGCCACTCCCAACCCAGCGGCACCAGCCAGACCACCAGGCCGGTAATCACCGCTGCCACGCCGCTCCACAACAGATAACCATTTCCGCCCAACATCTCGGCTGCCAGCAACAACCCGCCGAGACTGAGCCAGAAAATATGTGGATGAACGACCATTAACTCCATCATGGCTGAGTCCGCTTGTTGGCGCTGTCTTTCACCAGTTCAGCAATCCCGGCAATCGACCCCATCAGGCTGCTGGCCTCTAATGGCATCATCACTACTTTGCTGTTACTGGACGAACCGATCTGTTGTAACGCTTCGGTGTATTTCTGCGCTACGAAGTAGTTCACCGCCTGAATATCACCGGAGGCGATGGCTTCAGAGACCATTTTGGTGGCGCGGGCTTCCGCTTCGGCAGAACGTTCACGCGCTTCGGCCTGTAAGAATGCCGACTGACGTTCACCTTCCGCTTTCAGGATTTGCGACTGTTTTTCACCTTCGGCTTTGAGGATTTCCGCCTGACGGATCCCTTCCGCTTCAAGGATGTAAGCGCGTTTGGTACGTTCCGCTTTCATCTGCGCGTTCATTGAAGAGATAAGCTCTGCCGGTGGGCGCACGTCGCGAATTTCAATACGGGTGACTTTAATCCCCCACGGGTTGGTGGCCTCATCGACAATACGTAGCAAACGTGAGTTGATGCTATCGCGTTGGGAGAGCATTTCGTCAAGTTCCATTGAACCCAACACGGTACGGATGTTAGTCATGGTCAGATTGATGATCGCCAGCTCCAGATTGCTGACTTCATAAGCCGCGCGCGGGGCATCAATCACCTGAATAAAGCACACGGCGTCGATGGTAACGTTGGCGTTATCTTTCGAGATAACTTCCTGGGAAGGGATATCGAGCACTTGCTCCATCATATTGATCTTGCGACCAATGCGATCCATAAACGGCACCACCAGACTGAGCCCCGGCTGTAATGTTTTGGTATAGCGACCAAAACGTTCTACCGTCCATTGATAGCCCTGCGGCACGATTTTGACGCCCGCGCCGACAATGACCAGCGCGACAAAAATGAGAATAGGGATAAAGATAAGCATCGGAAAAACCTCCTGTTGTACCGTCCATAATCAGCAAAATTGCTGCTTGATTAAACAAATTATACCTGATTACTGAAAGAGAGTTCCCCCTTATTCCTGCGAAGGATAAACTGTTTTTAGTAAAAATCAGAAAAAGGGAACAGTGATGCAGGAAAATAGTCCTTTGCTTCAGCTACAAAACGTAGGATATCTGGCGGGTGATACGAAGATTCTTAATAACATCAATTTTTCGCTACGTGCTGGCGAATTTAAGTTAATTACCGGCCCTTCCGGTTGTGGCAAAAGTACGCTGCTGAAAATTGTTGCTTCATTAATCAGCCCAACCAGCGGAACGTTGCTGTTTGAAGGTGAGGATGTCAGTACACTCAAGCCAGAAATCTACCGCCAGCAAGTATCTTACTGCGCCCAGACGCCGACGCTGTTTGGCGATACGGTATACGATAATCTGATCTTTCCCTGGCAGATCCGTAACCAGCAGCCTGACCCAGCCATTTTTCTCGATTTTCTCGAACGCTTCGCTTTGCCGGACAGCATTTTGACAAAGAATATCGCCGAGCTATCTGGTGGTGAAAAACAACGCATCTCATTGATTCGTAACCTGCAATTTATGCCAAAGGTATTATTGCTGGATGAAATCACCAGTGCACTGGATGAAAGTAATAAACATAACGTTAATGAGATGATCCACCGTTATGTGCGCGAGCAAAATATTGCCGTGCTGTGGGTGACACACGATAAAGACGAAATTAATCATGCGGATAAAGTGATTACACTGCAACCGCATGCCGGAGAAATGCAGGAAGCACGCTATGAACTCGCATAATATTACTAACGAATCATTGGCACTGGCATTAATGCTGGTAGTGGTAGCAATCTTAATTAGCCATAAAGAAAAACTGGCGCTGGAGAAAGATATTCTCTGGAGTGTCGGGCGCGCGATAATTCAGCTGATTATTGTCGGTTATGTGCTGAAGTATATTTTCAGCGTGGATGATGCCAGCCTGACATTATTGATGGTGTTATTTATCTGCTTTAATGCAGCGTGGAATGCGCAAAAACGCAGTAAATATATTGCTAAAGCCTTTGTTTCATCGTTTATTGCTATTACGGTCGGGGCGGGAATTACCCTGGCGGTGCTGATACTCTCAGGGTCGATTGAGTTTATCCCGATGCAAGTGATTCCTATTGCCGGGATGATTGCCGGTAACGCGATGGTCGCGGTAGGGCTGTGTTACAACAATTTAGGGCAACGGGTCATTAGCGAACAACAACAGATTCAGGAGAAACTGAGTCTTGGCGCGACGCCGAAACAGGCTTCAGCGATATTGATTCGCGACAGTATTCGCGCGGCTTTAATTCCGACGGTCGATTCAGCAAAAACGGTTGGCTTAGTGAGTTTACCGGGAATGATGTCCGGGCTGATATTTGCCGGGATTGATCCGGTGAAGGCGATTAAATATCAGATTATGGTGACCTTTATGCTGCTCTCAACCGCCAGCTTGTCGACCATTATTGCCTGCTATTTAACCTATCGTAAGTTTTATAATTCGCGCCACCAGTTGGTGGTGACGCAATTGACGAAGAAATAATGCGATGCCGGATGTGCAGCCTCGCATCCGGCGTTGTGGTTCATCTGCTGTTCAACGAAATATCAATACAACAACGCATACAGTTGGCGGCGATACTTCGACGCCAGTGCATCACCTGTACCCAGCGCAGCAAGGATCTCCTGGAACGTTTTACGTGTCTGACCGTCTGCGGCGGTGAGATCTTTACGCAGATGCCCAAACAGCAACTCCAGCGCCTCTTCATTACGCCCAACCTGATGCAGTTGCAGTGCCAGTTGCGTCGCCAGGGCGGCATCTTCTGGATTCTCTGCCACCTGCTGTTGCAACTGTTGAATTTCCGGCGTATCAGCCGCCTGCTTCAGCAGTTCAATTTGCGCCACCAGCCCCTGGTAGCGGGTGTCCTGATCCTGCAACGGAATGGTTTTCAGCACGGCTTCTGCATCTTCAGAACGGTTCAGCGCAATCAGCGTTTCTGCCAGCAGCAGGCCGATCTCCCCGTTCTGATTCGACAGCTGCCAGGCGTCTTTCAGCAATGGCAGGGCGTCGGTGTAATTGCCTTCCTGCATCAGTTGCATCGCCTGCTGCGCTTTCAGTTCTTCTTCGCGCGGCAGCACTTTCTCCAGCAGGGCGCGGATCGCTTCTTCCGGTTGTGGCCCCTGGAATCCGTCTACCGGTTGCCCGTTCTGGAACAGATACACGGTCGGGATCGCGCGCAGACCAAACTGCGCGGCAATCATTTGCTCCGCGTCGCAGTCCAGCTTCGCCAGAATAAATTGCCCGTTGTACTGCGCCGCGAGGCTTTCCAGAATTGGGGTTAACTGCAAACAGTGCTGACTACGTTCAGACCAAAAATAGAACAGCACCGGTGTGGTCATCGACTGTTCAAGAACCTGTTGCAGATTAGATTCGTTAATGTTGACAATATTTTCTACGGACATGGAGTCGCTCTCTGTTGTCGATATTTTCTTTGACATGGGGGCTTAAGCGCGCGCTTCAACTCACCCCTGCAATATTTTGTCCATCACGCGCCCCGGCAGCAGGCGCTTGAGCACCATTACCGCCCAGGTCACCAGCGTTACCGGATAGCGCATCTTCGGTTTCTCGCTAATAAAAGCATGGCGCACTTTGTCGACCACCGCTTCCGGTCCCAACGTAAAGCGGGCGGCGATGCCAGGATTTTCGACTGGTTTATCACTTTGCGTCTGGTTGACGTTGTCGGTGAAGCGAGTACGAATGGGACCAGGTTCGATCAGGCTGACTTTAATTCCGCTGTGGCGCAGCTCCATGCGCAGTGCGTCTGACCACGCCTCCAGCGCATATTTACTGGCCGCGTAAGCGCCTCGACCCGGTGTGGAGATTAATCCCATCACCGATGAGGTCATCACAATACGCCCTTCACCGTGCGGCAACATCGCGGGTAACAGGCGCATGGTGAGCTGGTGTGCGCCGAAAAAGTTGGCGGAAAACTGCTGTTCCATCTGCGCACGGCTGATGATGGAAAGGGGGCCATACATGCCGAATCCGGCATTGTTAAAGATCCCATACAGACAATTATCGGTCAGAGCGATCACTTCGTCGGCTGCGCGATCAACACATTCTGGCGAATCCAGATCGATCAACACGCCGGTGAATCCCATATTGTTCATGCGCTCAACATCATCCGGTTTCCGGCAACCTGCCAGCACATGAAAACCCTGGCGTTTTAATTCGAGCGCGCTTTCCAGGCCAATACCACTGGAACATCCGGTAATTAAGACCGATTTTTGCATAACTTTACCTGTCAGGATCTCCGTTGCTTTATGAGTCATGATTTACTAAAGGCTGCAACTGCTTCGCCATCCAGTCGGCAATAAACGGCTGGGCGTCGCGGTTGGGATGAATACCGTCATCCTGCATCCATTGTGGCTTGAGGTAGACCTCTTCCATAAAAAAGGGCAGCAGCGGAACATCAAACTCTTTGGCGAGTTTGGGGTAAATGGCGCTAAAGGCTTCATTATAACGGCGACCATAGTTTGCAGGCAGACGTATTTGCATTAACAATGGTTCAGCGTTGGCGGCTTTGACATCCTGCAAAATCTGGCGCAGCGTTTGCTCGGTTTGCTGTGGCTGAAAACCACGCAAACCATCATTGCCGCCCAGTTCTACCAGCACCCAGCGCGGCTGATGCTGTTTCAGCAGAGCCGGAAGGCGCGCCAGCCCTTGTTGCGAGGTGTCGCCGCTGATGCTGGCATTGACTACCGACGTTTTACTCTGCCACTTATCATTCAACAAGGCAGGCCAGGCCGCGCTGGCAGACATTCGATACCCGGCGCTCAGGCTATCACCCAGAATCAATAACGTGTCCGCTGCGGCGGCACGGAAGGTTAACAGGACCAGGAACAGGAAGGGCAAATGCCAGCGGAAAACATTGTTGAAGTTCATCATCTTAAGAAGTCCGTCGGTCAGGGGGAGCATGAACTCTCCATCCTCACCGGAGTTGAGCTGGTTGTCAAACGTGGCGAGACCATCGCGCTGGTGGGCGAGTCGGGATCGGGTAAGTCAACCTTGCTGGCGATCCTCGCCGGGCTGGATGACGGCAGCAGTGGCGAAGTAAGTCTTGTGGGACAACCGCTACATAATATGGACGAAGAAGCGCGGGCAAAGTTACGCGCGAAGCACGTAGGTTTTGTTTTTCAGTCATTTATGTTAATTCCTACCCTTAACGCGCTGGAAAACGTCGAGCTTCCGGCGCTGCTGCGCGGTGAAAGTAGCGTGGAAAGTCGTAACGGGGCGAAAGCCTTGCTCGAACAGTTAGGGCTGGGTAAACGTCTTGATCATCTTCCGGCACAGCTTTCCGGCGGCGAACAGCAACGAGTGGCGCTGGCGCGAGCCTTTAATGGTCGACCTGATGTGCTGTTTGCCGACGAACCCACCGGCAACCTTGACCGCCAGACGGGCGATAAAATTGCTGATCTGCTTTTTTCCCTCAACCGTGAGCATGGCACCACGTTGATTATGGTGACCCATGACCTGCAACTGGCGGCACGCTGTGACCGCTGCTTACGGCTGGTGAACGGGCAGTTGCAGGAGGAAGCATGATTGCACGTTGGTTCTGGCGCGAATGGCGCTCGCCGTCGCTATTAATTGTCTGGCTGGCGCTTAGCCTGGCGGTGGCCTGTGTGCTGGCGCTGGGCAATATCAGCGATCGCATGGAGAAGGGCTTAAGCCAGCAAAGCCGTGAGTTTATGGCGGGCGATCGGGCGTTGCGCAGTTCGCGCGAAGTGCCGCAAGCGTGGCTGGAGGAAGCGCAAAAGCGCGGCCTGAAAGTCGGCAAGCAGCTGACTTTCGCCACCATGACCTTTGCAGGCGACACGCCGCAACTGGCGAACGTCAAAGCGGTGGATGATATCTACCCGATGTATGGCGATCTGCAAACCAATCCCCCTGGCCTGAAACCACAGGCGGGCAGCGTATTGCTGGCCCCACGCCTGATGGCATTGCTTAACCTGAAAACGGGCGACACCATTGACGTGGGCGATACCACCTTGCGGATTGCCGGAGAAGTGATTCAGGAACCGGATTCCGGTTTTAACCCCTTCCAGATGGCTCCGCGTCTGATGATGAATCTGGCGGATGTTGATAAAACCGGAGCCGTGCAGCCGGGGAGTCGGGTCACCTGGCGCTATAAATTCGGCGGCAGCGAGAACCAGCTCGACGGCTATGAGAAATGGTTGTTACCCCAGCTTAAACCCGAACAACGCTGGTACGGTCTGGAACAGGACGAAGGCGCGCTGGGGCGCTCAATGGAACGCTCGCAACAGTTCCTGCTGCTTTCGGCGCTTCTGACCTTGCTGCTGGCAGTGGCAGCGGTGGCGGTGGCGATGAATCATTACTGTCGCAGTCGCTATGATCTGGTGGCGATCCTCAAAACGCTGGGAGCAGGGCGAGCGCAATTGCGTAAGTTAATTGTCGGTCAGTGGTTGATGGTGCTGGTACTTTCAGCCGTTACCGGCGGGGCTATAGGTCTGTTGTTCGAAAGCGTGTTGATGGTGCTGCTCAAACCTGTTCTGCCCGCCGCACTACCGTCTGCCAGCCTCTGGCCGTGGCTGTGGGCGCTCGGCACCATGACCGTCATCTCGCTGCTGGTGGGGCTGCGACCATACCGCCTGTTGTTGGCAACGCAGCCTTTACGCGTGTTACGTAATGATGTGGTTGCAAACGTCTGGCCGCTGAAGTTTTATCTGCCGATTGTCAGTGTGGTGGTTGTGCTAATGCTCGCCGGACTGATGGGCGGCAGTATGCTGCTCTGGGCGGTGCTGGCGGGCGCGGTAGTACTGGCTTTGCTGTGCGGTGTCCTGGGCTGGATGCTGCTGAATGTACTTCGCCGCATGACGCTGAAATCGCTACCTCTGCGCCTGGCGGTTAGCCGCCTGTTACGTCAGCCGTGGTCAACGTTAAGCCAGCTTTCGGCATTTTCGCTCTCCTTTATGCTGCTGGCACTGTTGCTGGTGTTGCGTGGCGATCTGCTCGACCGCTGGCAACAGCAGCTACCGCCAGAAAGCCCGAACTACTTTTTAATCAACATCGCCACAGAACAGGTTACTCCGCTAAAAGCGTTCCTCGCGGAACATCACATAGTCCCGGAATCGTTTTATCCGGTAGTGCGGGCGCGGTTGACGGCGATTAACGATAAGCCGACAGAAGGCAATGAAGATGAGGCGCTCAATCGCGAACTCAATCTCACCTGGCAAAATACGCGGCCCGATCATAATCCGATTGTCGCCGGTAACTGGCCGCCAAAAGCCGATGAAGTATCGATGGAAGAGGGGCTGGCGAAACGCTTAAACGTTGCCCTCGGCGATACCGTGACTTTTATGGGCGATACCCAGGAGTTCCGCGCTAAAGTGACCAGCCTGCGCAAAGTGGACTGGGAAAGTCTGCGGCCTAATTTCTATTTTATTTTTCCTGAAGGGGCGCTGGACGGGCAGCCGCAGAGCTGGCTTACCAGTTTCCGCTGGGAGAACGGCAACGGCATGCTGACGCAGCTCAACCGCCAGTTCCCGACCATTAGCCTGTTAGATATTGGTGCGATTTTAAAACAGGTCGGTCAGGTGCTGGAGCAGGTAAGTCGGGCGCTGGAAGTGATGGTGGTGCTGGTCACCGCCTGCGGTATGTTGCTGTTGCTGGCACAGGTGCAGGTGGGAATGCGTCAGCGTCATCAGGAGCTGGTGGTGTGGCGCACACTCGGTGCGGGCAAAAAACTGCTGCGCACGACATTGTGGTGTGAGTTCGCCATGCTCGGGTTTGTCTCCGGCCTGGTGGCCGCAATCGGTGCGGAAACGGCACTGGCGGTACTGCAATCGAAAGTGTTTGATTTCCCGTGGGAGCCAGACTGGCGATTGTGGATTGTGCTGCCTTGTAGCGGTGCACTGCTGCTGTCGCTTTTCGGCGGCTGGTTGGGTGCGCGACTGGTTAAGGGTAAGGCGCTGTTCAGGCAGTTTGCGGGGTGATGACAGGTGTTAGATTGCCTGATGCGCTAAGTCTTATCTGGCCTACGAAGATCGTGCAATATATTGATTTTGCAAGATTGTGTAGGCCAGATAAGCGTTCAAGCCGCATCCGGCAAAAACTATCAAGAATTGAGAAATAACATTCAATGAGGCCAGGTCCTGTCTTTTATCATACTTTTATTTCAGAGTTAGAAACGATACTCTCCTTTTCTTGCGAGTATAAAAAGGAGGATTAAATGAGTGTTAATTTTAAAGAGTGGGAGTTTTTTATAGATGGTACTGATCCAGGTTGGGTTATTTCAAATGCTGGTACAGATGAGGAACCTGAGTATTTATTCATCAATGAACTTACCGGACATGTTCTAATAGTAGATGTAGGGGATAAAGAGTATTATCAATTAATTAATGGTATGATTGAAAGAGGAATGAAAGTCGTTAAGGTAGAATATTAACCGCTATGCGCTGTGATGTTTGCTTTGTAGTTAAAATATATTTATTTTTTTGATGAGCATGAAATGCAAAATTTCAAATCAACTTTAGAAACGTATTATGATTGCTAATAAATCTCTGGGCGGGTTTCATTTACATTTTGAGAAAGATGATGCTCATGAGATGGTTTGTGCTCTTTATAGTTTATTGGAGACGGGAGCAAGCAAACCTATCAGACTGGAAAACATATCACCTGTAGCGTATAAAAATTTACTACTTTTACAATCGTCCAATGAAGATGATGTCCTGATACAGGACTCACTAGTAATAAAATTATACTTGTCGCTTGATTCAATAGATTTCGCCCTAAGCAAACTATCTTTATTTTTGACTGATGGTCATTTTTCTTCCCCTGAGTTTTGTGAATGTATGTTTAACAGTACAATCATCTCTTTGTATTTTATGGGAAGGGAGGTTTAGTAGAGGTTTACAAGGGGGAGATGTTGATGTGGAATAAATTAAGGTAATATAATGTCGAATTATGATTTATTGAAAGCATGGTGCGTTTGCCCTCGATGTGGAACGTCAGGACAGTGTGAAATTGAGATGTTTGTGCCATCTGGAAATTTAATACATTACAATCCTGGCGATAAACTTATTAATATAACCAGAAATAAACTTAAGGACGATTTTATCTCTGAAGGATATTGTGAATGTCTTTATTGTGGTAAAGACTTTTTTGTTGATATCTGGATAAAGGATAATATTATAACGTCTGTAACTGTTAACTCAAAAGGTAGATATATCTCGTGATTTATATCTCATCACATTTTTAGTAGAAGACTATTTTGGTGAGACGCATCTCGACTTTTTTTTGCAATATAGTGTCTTGAAAATGGAATTCCTGTTCACGAAACATATTCTGACTCGGAGGTGTATGGACTATTAAAAAATTCTGTTGAGTCAAAGGATTTCAGACAAAAATAGGAGGCTAATTATCCACGATAATAAAATTTTTGCTATTTGAGAATATACATATGATGAGGCCTGATGACAGAAGAATGGATGGATCGTGACGTGTCTGTATTGATTGTGAAATTATAGATGAATACCATCTGCCTTATAAAGTAAATTGAGGAAAATCAGAATATGTTAAGTGATACGTTAATACAATTCATAAATATACATAATAAATTATGGCATGACATAAGAGATTATAACGTAAAGCAAAATGGATTTAACCAGAGTTTATCTCCTGAAGATATTTCAATGCTGGAGTTTTTAGTAAAGAGTAAAATATTTCATTTAAAAGCTTACGAAATTCTTTTGCATGTTGCCCCAGACAATGCAATCGATTTGTTAAAAACACGCTACCTTTCCCTTGATCTTTCTAATAACGCAAAAGACCATGTGGCAGATCTTGAAATTATGCTATCTGATGTAAAAGAAACCCTCGGTAAACACAAGCTTGAAGAGATATTAAATTGTGTAGAATTTTTATTAATCAATAAAAAGAATCAGCGAGTAATAGATGCTATAGATTTTGCTCAGAGCAATGATTGAAATTAAAGAAGAGCAGCAATTGTTTGATTTATGAGAAAGAAAACCTTAAACCGGATGGTGACATCACACATCCGGCTAAACAACCTTTATGAAGCAGGAATTATTCCGCCCATCACTGAGCCTTCACCCACTCCGCCACTTCCGCCCACTCACCGCGAAAGACAACTTTTTCCGCTTTTTTCTCAAGCTGATAGCGATACATCGGGTCGTAATATTCTTCAAGCAGCGGCACCAGCCAGGCCAGATGACCGTCGGTGCTGCCGGTGGTGAGTTGCGTTGTCAGCGCAGCATCCAGCCTTGCAGCCAGTTCGTTATATCGCTGTAACCCCAGCCGACGCTTAATCGCCGAAAGTCCGTGATGCAAGTATTCGCAATACTCCTGCCAGCCCTGTTCGTCGCCGTACGCATGGGTAAAATCATGATGCATACGCAAGAAATACTCTTCGTTCAGGCGTTCAAGACGGATCTCAAACGGATCTTCTACCACCGCAATCGCCGCCTGAGTCATTCGCTCGCGCAGGCATTCCGGCAGGTGATTCGAACCGATCATCCGGCTTTCATCTTCCAGCACCCACAGGTGCAAATCCTGACGGGCATCGGTTTTTAGCATTTCGGCAGCCAGCAGATTTTCAAAACTCGCCTGGCTAAGTTGCGGTTGCAACGTGCGACCAAACGCCGAACCGCGATGACGCGCCAGCCCTTCCAGATCAACACCGTTCGGCTGTTGTTGCACTAACAGCGTTTTACCGCAGCCGGTACAACCGCCAATCAGCACTATCGGTTTTTGTGCCAGTTCAATAGTCGCCTGAATCGCCGTCTGGCGCAGTGCCTTATAACCGCCTTCCACCAGCGGATAATCAATCCCCGCTTCATGCAGCCAGCGTTGCACAATGTGCGAACGTTGACCGCCACGGGCGCAGCAGAGAATACCTTGCGGGTTTTGCAGGCATGCTGCCCGCCAGGCGTCCATGCGCTGCTGACGAATTTCACCCGCCACCAGTTTATGCCCCAGCGCCAGCGCCGCGTCTGACCCTTGCTGTTTATAGCAGGTGCCAACGGCGGCGCGTTCATCGTTATTCATTAACGGCAGGTTGATAGCGGCGGGCATTGCGCCTTGCTCAAACTCGATGGGGGCGCGAACATCAATAATGGGCGTATCAGCAATCAGCAGGGCACGATAGTCCTGTTCCGTGTGTCTCTCTTGCATAGTTAAAAGTGAACCTCAAATCAGCTTGCGCGCTATTTTACGCGCCAACGCGCAAGGAAACTTGATTTTTAACTGCGTGGGTTGCCGAAAATTTCTAAAAATCCGCTGATTTCCGGCCTGCGCTGAGTAAACAAGGTCACAATATCTTCTACCGCTTTGCCACTGCCAAATTTGCGCCATGCTAGACTCAATGGCGAAGGAGGGCGCATCGTTGGGATTACCCGGCTGACCAGTTGTTGATTATCGATCATTGACTGGCAAAGTGATTTTGGCAAAAAACCAATGCCAACGCCCGCCAGATGGGCGGCGATTTTCGTTTCCATATCGGGAACAATAATCTCTTTTTGCCCCGGCAAACGCCAGGCGACGCGCTTGGTTAAGGTGCGGGCGCTGTCTTCAATATTAACCGCCGGAAAGCGCCGCAACTGCGCTTCTGTTAGCGGCTCTTCAACTTTCGCCAGCGGATGATCCGCCGCCATGACAAAGCGCCATTGCACCGATCCTAAGGGATCAAGACTAAAGGTATTTGCCAGCGCCTCGGTTCCCGTGACGCCGATAGCCAGTGAAAAACCTTCGTACAATAGCGAGTCCCAGACGCCCATATAGATTTGTCGGGAGATGTGAAACTGGGTAAAGGGGTAACGTTCATTCAGCCACGCCAGCAGCTGGGCGACGGCCTGGGGGTTGTAGAGCAGGTTGTTGATGACAATATTCACCTGGCGTTCCACGCCATCATTCACCTGTTGCAGCTCGCTGGGCATACTTTCCAGCCAGCTCAGCCAGTCTCTGGCCTGAGAAAGTAGATGCTCGCCAGCCGCTGTCAACGTCACGCTGCGAGTCGTGCGGAAAAACAGCGCCACTCCGGTATTCTCTTCCAGAAGTTTAATGCGATAGCTGATCGTCGCCGTGGTTTTACATAGTCGTTCTGCCGCTTTTGAAAAACTTCCTGTTTCAGCAACCGCAATGAAAGTCCGCAAAGTTTCTGGATCGAACATCTTCAGGTATCCCCTTTTAAATCCGCAGGTTGCGTGATTTTCCTGTCCTTTGATTTACCTGTATTTTCACATGATAACCCTGTGTGATTTGTGGGCTAAATCTAGTTTTGGAAAAATATTCCAACTTTTGTGTTGATGTTGTTCTCTTAAGGTTTTAGATTGCCTGTTATTGAACCACATTGTCCGGTCGGCGGTGGTTGAACGGAATTATGTTACAAGGACAAAAAGATGAAACTTCAGGTATTACCGTTAAGTCAGGAAGCCTTCAGTGCTTATGGCGACGTAATAGAAACGCAGCAACGGGATTTTTTCCATATTAACAATGGCCTGGTGGAGCGTTACCACGATTTGGCGCTGGTTGAGATTCTTGAGCAAGACCGTACGCTTATCAGCATTAACCGCGCGCAACCGGCCAATCTGCCGCTGACCATTCACGAACTCGAACGTCATCCGCTGGGCACTCAGGCCTTTATTCCGATGAAAGGGGAAGTGTTTGTGGTGGTCGTGGCGTTAGGTGACGACAAACCAGACCTGTCAACCCTGCGGGCGTTTATTACCAACGGCGAACAGGGAGTGAATTACCATCGTAACGTCTGGCATCACCCACTTTTTGCCTGGCAGCGCGTCACCGATTTTCTGACCATCGATCGCGGCGGCAGTGACAACTGTGATGTTGAAAGTATTCCTGAACAGGAACTCTGTTTTGCGTGACGCCTGCAACCGACTTGCATAAGATAAATTAATTGTTCATTGTTTATGCTCACTTGTAGGTCGGAGTTAACGTAGGTATGACGGAAGTTAGACGGCGCGGCAGGCCAGGACAGGCGGAGCCTGTGGCACAGAAGGGCGCACAGGCGTTAGAGCGGGGAATTGCGATTCTGCAATATCTGGAAAAAAGTGGGGGAAGTTCGTCGGTTAGCGATATTTCTCTCAATCTGGATTTGCCGCTCTCCACGACCTTTCGCTTGCTGAAGGTTTTACAGGCAGCGGATTTTGTCTATCAGGACAGTCAGTTAGGCTGGTGGCATATAGGATTAGGTGTCTTTAACGTCGGTGCGGCGTACATCCATAACCGCGATGTCCTCTCCGTCGCCGGGCCGTTTATGCGCCGCCTGATGTTACTTTCCGGCGAAACGGTCAATGTCGCGATCCGTAACGGCAATGAAGCAGTATTAATTGGTCAGTTAGAGTGTAAATCGATGGTCAGGATGTGTGCGCCACTGGGCAGTCGTCTGCCGCTGCATGCTTCCGGTGCGGGCAAGGCGCTGCTTTATCCGCTGGCGGAAGAGGAGTTGATGAGCATCATTCTGCAAACCGGTTTGCAGCAGTTTACGCCAACTACGCTTGTGGATATGCCCACCTTGCTGAAGGACCTGGAACAAGCGCGTGAACTGGGCTATACCGTAGATAAAGAAGAGCATGTTGTAGGTCTGAATTGCATAGCTTCAGCAATTTACGATGATGTAGGTAGCGTTGTTGCCGCTATCTCCATCTCCGGGCCTTCATCAAGACTGACAGAAGATCGTTTTGTCAGTCAGGGTGAGCTGGTCAGAGACACCGCCCGCGATATCAGCACGGCGTTGGGACTGAAAGCACATCCATAGTGTCTGTCGCATCCCGCTCTGCGGAGCGGGTTTTTTTGACAAAATTTGAAAGTTGGAAAATTTTTCCAATTAATAGAGGTAGGAATAAAATGGCAAAAATGAGAGCCGTTGACGCGGCAATGTATGTGCTGGAGAAAGAAGGTATTACCACCGCCTTCGGCGTTCCGGGAGCTGCAATCAATCCGTTCTACTCAGCGATGCGTAAGCACGGCGGTATTCGTCACATTCTGGCGCGTCATGTGGAAGGTGCTTCGCACATGGCGGAAGGTTATACCCGCGCAACGGCAGGGAATATCGGCGTATGTCTGGGGACTTCCGGTCCAGCGGGCACGGACATGATCACCGCGCTCTATTCCGCTTCTGCTGATTCCATTCCTATTTTGTGCATCACTGGTCAGGCACCGCGTGCTCGTCTGCATAAAGAAGATTTTCAGGCCGTAGATATTGAAGCAATTGCTAAACCGGTCAGCAAAATGGCGGTTACAGTTCGTGAAGCGGCGCTGGTGCCTCGCGTGCTGCAACAGGCATTTCACCTGATGCGTTCTGGTCGTCCGGGTCCGGTACTGGTGGATTTACCGTTCGACGTTCAGGTGGCGGAAATCGAGTTTGATCCTGACATGTACGAACCGCTGCCGGTCTATAAACCTGCTGCCAGCCGTATGCAGATTGAAAAAGCGGTCGAAATGTTAATCCAGGCTGAACGTCCGGTGATTGTTGCCGGGGGCGGGGTCATCAATGCTGACGCAGCTGCACTGTTACAACAGTTCGCTGAACTGACCATCGTTCCGGTGATCCCAACGCTGATGGGCTGGGGCTGTATCCCGGACGATCATGAACTGATGGCCGGGATGGTGGGTCTGCAAACCGCGCATCGTTACGGTAACGCAACGCTGCTGGCGTCCGACCTGGTGTTTGGTATCGGTAACCGTTTCGCCAATCGTCATACCGGTTCGGTAGAGAAATACACCGAAGGGCGCAAAATCGTTCATATCGATATTGAGCCGACGCAAATTGGTCGCGTGCTGTGTCCGGATCTCGGCATTGTCTCTGATGCTAAAGCGGCGCTGACACTGCTGGTTGAAGTGGCGCAGGAGATGCAAAAAGCGGGTCGTCTGCCGTGTCGTAAAGAATGGGTCGCCGACTGCCAGCAGCGCAAACGCACTTTGCTGCGCAAAACCCACTTCGACAATGTGCCGGTGAAACCGCAGCGCGTGTATGAAGAGATGAACAAAGCCTTTGGTCGCGATGTTTGTTATGTCACCACCATTGGTCTGTCACAAATCGCTGCGACACAAATGCTGCATGTCTTTAAAGACCGCCACTGGATCAACTGTGGGCAGGCAGGCCCGCTGGGCTGGACGATTCCGGCGGCGCTGGGGGTTTGTGCCGCTGATCCAGAGCGCAATGTGGTGGCGATTTCCGGTGACTTCGACTTCCAGTTCCTGATTGAAGAGTTAGCCGTTGGCGCGCAGTTCAACATTCCGTACATCCATGTACTGGTCAATAACGCCTATCTCGGCCTGATTCGTCAGTCGCAACGCGCCTTTGATATGGATTACTGCGTACAGCTCGCATTCGAAAATATTAACTCCAGCGAAGTGAACGGTTACGGCGTCGACCACGTAAAAGTAGCGGAAGGTTTAGGTTGTAAAGCGATTCGTGTCTTCAAACCGGAAGATATTGCACCGGCCTTTGAACAGGCGAAAGCCTTAATGGCGCAATATCGGGTACCGGTAGTCGTGGAAGTTATTCTCGAGCGTGTGACCAATATTTCGATGGGCAGCGAACTGGATAACGTCATGGAATTTGAAGATATCGCCGATAACGCAGCGGACGCACCGACTGAAACCTGCTTCATGCACTATGAATGAGGGAGATAAATAATGTTACGTTTCTCTGCTAATTTATCGATGTTATTTGGTGAATATGATTTTCTCGCCCGTTTTGAGAAAGCTGCGCAGTGTGGTTTTCGCGGCGTTGAATTTATGTTCCCTTATGACTACGACATTGAAGAATTAAAACAGGTGCTGGCGAGTAATAAACTCGAACATACTCTGCACAATTTACCGGCGGGTGACTGGGCGGCGGGCGAGCGGGGTATTGCTTGTATTCCTGGCCGTGAAGAAGAGTTTCGGGATGGCGTAGCAGCAGCGATTCGTTATGCTCGTGCGCTGGGTAATAAAAAAATCAACTGTCTGGTCGGTAAAACGCCGGCTGGTTTCAGCAGTGAACAGATTCACGCAACGCTTGTAGAAAACCTGCGTTATGCCGCGAATATGCTGATGAAAGAAGATATTTTATTACTGATTGAACCTATTAACCATTTTGATATTCCTGGTTTCTATCTCACCGGAACTCAACAGGCGCTGAAATTGATTGATGATGTTGGTTGCTGCAATTTGAAAATTCAGTATGACATTTATCATATGCAGCGGATGGAAGGTGAATTAACCAACACTATGACTCAATGGGCCGATAAAATTGGCCACCTGCAAATTGCCGATAATCCGCATCGCGGCGAACCGGGAACCGGAGAAATTAATTATGAGTATCTCTTTACGGTAATTGAAAATTCTGACTACAACGGTTGGGTTGGGTGTGAATATAAACCCCAAACCACCACGGAAGCCGGTTTACACTGGATGGATCCGTACCGTTAAAACGTAACGCTGTTCAGGCAATGCTTTTTTAGGCCGCTAAGTTGGCAGGGGATCGTGTTGTCTGAATTCAGGAAAAGCGAAATTTAATAGAGGTTAATTATGAAACTGGGATTTATTGGCTTAGGCATTATGGGTACACCGATGGCCATTAATCTGGCGCGTGCCGGTCATCAACTGCATGTCACAACCATTGGTCCGGTTGTTGATGAATTACTGTCACTGGGTGCCGTCAGTGTTGAAACTGCGCGCCAGGTAACGGAAGCATCGGACATCATTTTTATTATGGTGCCGGATACGCCACAGGTTGAAGAAGTTCTGTTTGGTGAAAATGGTTGTGCAAAAACGTCGCTCCAGGGCAAAACCATTGTTGATATGAGCTCCATTTCCCCGATCGAAACTAAACGTTTCGCTCGTCAGGTGAATGAACTGGGCGGCGATTATCTCGATGCGCCCGTCTCCGGCGGTGAAATCGGCGCGCGTGAAGGGACGTTGTCGATTATGGTTGGCGGCGACGAAGCGGTATTTGAACGTGTTAAACCGCTGTTTGAATTGCTCGGTAAAAATATCACCCTCGTGGGCGGTAACGGCGACGGCCAGACCTGCAAAGTGGCAAATCAGATTATCGTGGCGCTCAATATTGAAGCGGTTTCTGAAGCCCTGCTGTTTGCTTCAAAAGCCGGAGCGGATCCGGTACGGGTGCGGCAGGCGCTGATGGGCGGCTTTGCTTCCTCACGTATTCTGGAAGTTCACGGTGAGCGCATGATTAAACGCACCTTTAATCCAGGTTTTAAAATTGCGCTGCACCAGAAAGATCTCAACCTGGCACTGCAAAGTGCGAAAGCACTGGCGCTGAACCTGCCAAACACCGCGACCTGCCAGGAGTTATTTAATACCTGTGCGGCAAACGGTGGCAGCCAGTTGGATCACTCTGCGTTAGTGCAGGCGCTGGAATTAATGGCTAACCATAAACTGGCCTGATACCCGCAATAAAAATGGCCGATATCAGAAAATGAATCGGCCAGCAATATTAAAAAAAGAAAGCAGCCAAAGATGTTGCTTCAGTATTAAAAATAATATTTTTATTTTATTTGTTCCTCATAGCTAGATTAAAAAGACGTTATTCGATACGTGAAATTAAGAGGGATTTATGGAACATCAGAGAAAACTATTCCAGCAACGCGGCTATAGCGAAGATCTATTGCCGAAAACGCAAAGCCAGCGGACCTGGAAAACATTTAACTATTTTACCTTATGGATGGGTTCGGTTCATAACGTTCCCAATTATGTGATGGTCGGCGGCTTTTTTATTCTCGGCTTGTCTACCTTTAGTATTATGCTGGCAATTATCCTCAGCGCCTTTTTCATTGCCGCGGTAATGGTATTAAACGGTGCTGCGGGCAGTAAATACGGAGTGCCTTTTGCCATGATCCTGCGTGCTTCTTATGGCGTACGTGGTGCACTGTTTCCCGGATTATTAAGAGGCGGGATTGCTGCCATTATGTGGTTTGGCCTGCAATGTTACGCCGGATCGCTGGCCTGCTTGATCCTGATTGGCAAAATCTGGCCGGGATTTTTAACTCTCGGTGGTGATTTTACCCTGTTAGGGCTTTCTCTACCGGGCTTAATCACTTTCTTACTCTTCTGGCTGGTGAACGTCGGAATCGGTTTCGGTGGTGGCAAAGTTTTAAATAAATTCACCGCCATTCTTAACCCGTGTATCTATGTTGTCTTCGGCGGTATGGCGATTTGGGCGATTTCGCTGGTCGGGATCGGTCCAATCTTTGACTACATTCCGAGCGGTATTCAGAAAGCAGAAAACGGTGGCTTCCTGTTCCTGGTGGTGATTAACGCGGTAGTTGCGGTCTGGGCGGCACCGGCGGTGAGCGCATCCGACTTTACGCAAAACGCCCACTCGTTTCGTGAGCAGGCGCTGGGGCAAACGCTGGGTTTAGTTGTGGCCTATATTCTGTTTGCGGTCGCCGGGGTATGTATTATTGCCGGAGCCAGTATTCACTACGGCGCTGACACCTGGAACGTGCTGGATATTGTTCAGCGTTGGGATAGCCTGTTTGCCTCGTTCTTTGCGGTACTGGTTATTCTGATGACGACTATCTCCACTAACGCCACCGGTAATATTATTCCGGCTGGTTATCAGATAGCCGCTATTGCACCGACGAAACTGACCTATAAAAACGGCGTACTGATTGCCAGTATTATCAGTTTGCTGATCTGTCCGTGGAAATTAATGGAAAATCAGGACAGCATTTATCTGTTCCTCGATATTATCGGCGGAATGCTGGGTCCAGTAATTGGTGTGATGATGGCGCATTATTTTGTGGTAATGCGCGGACAAATTAATCTTGATGAACTGTATACCGCAGCAGGGGATTTCAAATATTACGATAACGGCTTTAACCTTACCGCGTTCTCAGTAACTTTGGTCGCCGTTATTTTATCTCTCGGTGGTAAATTTATTCCGTTCATGGAGCCTTTATCACGCGTTTCATGGTTTGTCGGCGTTATTGTCGCCTTTGCGGCCTACGCCTTATTAAAGAAACGTACTGCAGCAGAAAAAACAGGAGAACAAAAAGTCACAGGTTAATTAATCCCGATATTGAACATTGAGTTAAAAAACCAATCTGTATTTTACAAGGAGTTTGTTATGTCTTTTGATTTAATCATTAAAAACGGCACCGTTATTTTAGAAAACGAAGCTCGCGTTGTAGATATCGCCGTTAAAGGCGGAAAAATTGCTGCTATCGGTCAGGATCTGGGCGATGCAATAGAAGTTATGGATGCGTCTGGTCTGGTGGTTTCGCCAGGCATGGTTGATGCGCACACCCATATTTCTGAACCGGGTCGTAGCCACTGGGAAGGTTATGAAACGGGTACTCGCGCAGCGGCAAAAGGTGGTATCACCACCATGATCGAAATGCCGCTCAACCAGCTGCCTGCAACGGTTGACCGCGCATCGATTGAACTGAAGTTTGATGCCGCTAAAGGCAAGCTGACTATCGATGCGGCGCAACTCGGTGGCCTGGTGTCTTACAACATCGACCGTCTGCATGAGCTGGATGAAGTGGGCGTTGTCGGCTTCAAATGCTTCGTTGCAACCTGTGGCGATCGCGGTATCGACAACGACTTCCGTGACGTAAACGACTGGCAGTTTTTCAAAGGCGCACAGAAGCTGGGCGAACTGGGTCAGCCAGTGCTGGTGCACTGCGAAAACGCGCTGATCTGTGACGAACTGGGCGAAGAAGCGAAACGTGAAGGTCGCGTAACCGCACATGACTATGTGGCTTCGCGTCCGGTATTTACCGAAGTGGAAGCGATTCGCCGCGTACTGTACCTGGCGAAAGTCGCCGGTTGCCGTCTGCACGTTTGCCACATCAGCAGCCCGGAAGGTGTTGAAGAGGTGACTCGTGCGCGTCAGGAAGGCCAGGACGTTACCTGTGAATCCTGCCCGCATTACTTTGTACTGGATACCGATCAGTTCGAAGAAATCGGTACTCTGGCGAAGTGTTCACCACCGATCCGCGATCTGGAAAACCAGAAAGGCATGTGGGAAAAACTGTTTAACGGTGAAATCGACTGCCTGGTTTCCGACCACTCTCCATGCCCGCCGGAAATGAAAGCAGGCAACATCATGAAAGCATGGGGCGGTATCGCCGGTCTGCAAAGCTGCATGGACGTGATGTTCGATGAAGCAGTACAGAAACGTGGTATGTCTCTGCCGATGTTCGGCAAATTAATGGCGACTAACGCAGCAGATATTTTCGGTTTGCAGCAAAAAGGCCGGATCGCCCCAGGAAAAGATGCCGACTTCGTCTTCATTCAGCCGAATAGCAGCTATGTTCTTACCAATGACGATCTGGAATATCGCCACAAAGTCAGCCCGTATGTTGGCCGTACCATTGGCGCGCGTATCACGAAAACCCTCTTACGGGGTGATGTGATTTACGACATCGAACAGGGTTTCCCTGTTGCGCCGAAAGGTCAATTTATCCTTAAACATCAGCAGTAATCTGGCCCCTGCAATGCCCGTCCTTGCGGCGGGCATTCTCCGGTTAAGGTGTGTTTATGTTCAATTTTGCAGTGAGCCGTGAAAGCCTGTTATCAGGATTTCAGTGGTTTTTCTTTATTTTTTGCAACACGGTTGTGGTTCCTCCTACGCTACTTTCGGCTTTTCAGTTGCCGCAAAGTAGCCTGCTTACGCTCACGCAATATGCTTTTCTTGCTACCGCGCTGGCCTGTTTCGCTCAGGCGTTCTGCGGTCATCGTCGCGCTATTATGGAAGGTCCGGGCGGCCTGTGGTGGGGAACCATCCTTACTATCACCCTTGGCGAAGCATCGCGCGGGACCCCGATCAACGATATCGCTACCAGTCTGGCGGTGGGGATTGCGATTTCTGGCGTGCTGACGATGTTGATTGGTTTTAGCGGATTAGGTCATCGCCTGGCGCGGTTATTTACGCCGTCTGTGATGGTCTTGTTTATGTTGATGCTGGGCGCGCAGCTGACCACTATCTTTTTCAAAGGTATGCTCGGCCTGCCGTTTGGCATAGCCGACCCGAATTTTAAAATTCAGTTACCGCCGTTCGCGCTCTCGGTCGCGGTGATGTGCCTGGTACTGGCAATGATTATTTTTCTGCCGCAACGTTTTGCCCGTTACGGCTTACTGGTTGGTACGATAACCGGCTGGTTGTTGTGGTACTTTTGCTTTCCTTCTTCGCACTCGCTTTCCGGTGAGTTGCACTGGCAGTGGTTCCCGCTTGGCAGTGGCGGTGCTTTGTTGCCGGGGATTATTCTGACGGCGGTGATTACAGGTCTGGTAAATATCAGCAATACCTACGGTGCGATTCGTGGCACGGATGTTTTTTATCCGCAACAGGGCGCGGGGAATACGCGTTATCGTCGCAGCTTTGTGGCGACCGGATTTATGACGCTGATAACCGTGCCGCTGGCGGTAATTCCATTTTCACCGTTTGTTTCATCCATTGGTTTATTAACCCAGACTGGCGATTACACGCGGCGTTCGTTTATTTATGGCAGCGTTATTTGCCTGCTGGTGGCACTGGTTCCGGCACTCACGCGACTGTTTTGTAGTATCCCCTTACCGGTGAGTAGCGCGGTCATGCTAGTTTCTTATCTGCCTTTACTCTTTTCCGCGCTGGTATTTAGCCAACAAATAACATTTACTGCTCGCAATATTTATCGACTCGCATTGCCGTTATTTGTCGGCATATTTTTAATGGCATTACCGCCTGTGTATCTGCAAGACCTTCCATTAACGCTTCGCCCTCTGCTCAGTAACGGCTTACTGGTCGGAATTTTACTGGCTGTTCTTATGGATAATCTTATTCCGTGGGAACGTATAGAATAATTTTTTGAAAAAGGATTGATAATGAAGATTGTCATTGCGCCAGACTCGTTTAAAGAGAGCTTAAGTGCAGAAAAATGTTGTCAGGCAATTAAAGCCGGGTTTTCGACCATATTTCCCGATGCGCACTATATCTGTTTGCCGATAGCGGATGGCGGCGAAGGAACGGTGGATGCGATGGTCGCCGCGACGGGCGGCAACATTGTGACGCTTGAAGTCTGTGGGCCGATGGGCGAAACAGTGAATGCTTTTTATGGCCTTACCGGCGACGGGAAAACGGCGGTGATTGAGATGGCTGCGGCAAGCGGCCTGATGCTGGTCGCGCCTGAAAAGCGTAATCCGTTGCTGGCCTCCAGTTTTGGTACGGGGGAGTTAATTCGCCATGCGCTGGATAACGGCATTCGCCATATTATTCTCGGCATTGGTGGTAGCGCGACGGTCGACGGCGGTATGGGCATGGCGCAGGCGCTCGGTGTGCGTTTCCTTGATGCCGACGGTCAGGTGCTGGCGGCTAACGGCGGCAATTTAGCACGCGTGGCAAGTATTGAGATGGATGAATGCGATCCGCGTCTGGCGAACTGCCATATTGAAGTAGCGTGCGATGTAGATAATCCGTTGGTAGGGGCACGCGGCGCGGCGGCGGTGTTTGGCCCGCAAAAAGGGGCGACGCCAGAAATGGTCGAAGAGCTGGAACAGGGGCTGCAAAATTACGCCCGTGTTTTACAACAGCTAACTGAAATCAACGTCTGCCAGATGGCGGGCGGCGGTGCTGCCGGAGGCATGGGAATTGCCGCAGCGGTATTCCTCAATGCGGATATTAAACCGGGTATTGAGATTGTACTGCGGGCGGTCAACCTGGAGCAGGCGGTGCAGGGCGCAGCGCTGGTGATCACCGGGGAAGGACGCATCGACTCGCAAACGGCAGGCGGTAAAGCACCGCTGGGCGTGGCGTCGGTGGCGAAGCAGTTTAATGTCCCGGTGATTGGGATTGCTGGTGTATTGGGTGATGGTGTGGAAGTGGTGCACCAGTACGGCATTGACGCGGTATTCAGCATTTTGCCACGTCTGGCACCTTTAGCCGAAGTGCTTGCAAGCGGTGAAACCAATCTCTTCAACAGTGCGCGAAATATTGCCTGCGCCATTAAAATAGGTCAGGGAATTAAAAACTGACTCTTACCTTTAAAGCGGATGCGATTTATATCGCATCTTTTTTTACCTGAATTGACTACAAAAAAAGCCACGGTATAAACCGTGGCAAAATCCAACATAGCTAAAAATAATCAGGCGTGTGGTATGACTTAAATCTCAACGTCGCGGTTACAATCCTTCGAATAAATATAACTAAACGCTTCACCACGCCCTACGCCATAACCGGCCTGTAAGGAATAAGCGCCCATAAAGATGTAATCGCCTTTTTTCACCGGGATCCAGTTATTGTCGAGGTTATAAACCCCCTGACCGGAAAGAATATAGGCACCGTGTTCCTGGACGTGAGTTTCGATATAACCGTGGCTGGCACCTGGCGCAAAAGAGAGGATATGCATGTTCATATCAAAACCTAACTCTTTGGGCAGAAAATCCAGCAGAATAACATCGTCCATGCCTTCATAATGAATGCGTTCCAGTTCGCTGGCATTGCCAGAAACCAGCCACGGCGCATGGCCTTCTACCGGAACATAGCGGCGCTTATACAAGAATATTTGGCTGTCTTCGGCCTGAGCATTAACAAACGTCATTAAGGAACCCGGCGGGCAATAAAGATAGCCACCTTCACTTAAGGAAAATGTTTTCCCTTCAGCTTCGGCAGTGATATTTCCAGAAATCACATACAGGAATGTTTCAATTCCTTTGCCACCGAAGCCCTGCTGATTACCCCCGTTTTGATGCAGTGTGACCAGATAATCAACAAAAGAGGCCCCCAGCTTTGGCGTGGAGAGGATTGTCGCGTCACAATTTTCAAAGCCCGGAATAATATTTTTTACCAGACCGTCCGGGGTTAACAGCGCGAAATTACCGTGTTTCACAATCGCACGGTTAGCCAGTAAATCATCGCGGTAACCGGTGACGTTATTTAAATATCCCATTTATAACTCCTTATTTCTGCCAGGCAAGTTGATAAAGCATGAGTGCCAACGTTTTGACCCCTTCGGCAAGGTCGGTAATATTGGTGCGTTCCGCCGGGTTATGGCTGATCCCGTTGATGCTGGGAATGAAAATCATGCAGGTTGGTACGCGAGGCGCGAAAATTTGTGCGTCGTGCCCGGCACCACTGTGCATCACCCGGTAATTCAGTTTTTCGCTTTCACACAATTCTGTCAGGGTGGCGACAAGTTCCTTGTTCATCGGCACAGGTTCTTCGTCCATCCATAAATCGATATCAATACCAATGTCCATTTCATCGCAAATCGCCCGCATGTCGTTTTCTAACTGTTGGGTAAAATCGCGCAACACGGCAGTGTCGGTATGACGACAATCAATAGTGAACGTGGTTTTACCCGGCACTACATTCACCGTATTCGGGCGCGGCTCCACCTTGCCAAAGGTCAGCACCAGCGGATCGCCCATCTTTTTCGCTTTCTCAACTGACTGATGGCAAATGCGACTGAAAGCGTAAACCGTATCACGACGATAACCCATCGGCGTGGTGCCTGCATGGTTTGATTCGCCGTTCAGCGTCACCGTATAGCGACGTTGCCCGACAATTGCATTCACCACGCCAATTGACTGACCATTACTTTCCAGCACACAGCCCTGTTCGATATGCAGTTCGACAAAGGCTTTAATATCCTGACGCGGAGTTAGTGGGGCGTTCGGCAGAGTAAATCCGCAAGCCTTCATTGCATCGACAAAACTATTTCCTTTGGCATCACAGATATTCCGTACGTCGTCAGGATTCGCCAGCCCAAAGATATTTTTACTGCCCCAGAAGACATACGGGAAGCGGCTGCCTTCTTCTTCCGCCATTGCCACCACTTCGACCGTTCGCAGCGGCGCGCCGTATTGCGTTTTCAGCCAGTCAATCGCCAGCCACGCCGCCAGTGCGCCGAATTGTCCGTCGAGGTTACCGCCGTTAACCACGGTATCAATATGCGAACCGCTCAGAATCACTTCCTGGGGGTATTCGCTGCCGTTCAGGCGGCCGTATAAATTCCCCACTTCATCGAAACGTGTTTCCAGCCCACTTGCTGCCATTCTTTTTTTAAATTGCTGCTGGGTTTCCAGCCACTCCGGCGAATAAAGTAAACGGGTCATTCCACCCGTTGGGTCAGCGCCAAAAGAGGAAAGCCAGGGCAGCGTTTCTTCTATGGCTTGACGGAAATGTGTAATCATAAGAAAGTCCTGTCTCAACAATTATTGCGCAAAGGGATTTTTCGTTTCGTATGACGTGTTATAAAGCGCGTCGGAAATTAAATACTGGTAAATATCATCAACAATTTCGATGCCTTCGACGTCGGCTTTGCGTTGCTTAATATCCTGATCCTGTCCGGGATAATAAACCTGGTTAAAACCGGGCGCGGGGGTAATGGCATTTAATTCGCGCATGGTCTGGCTAAGATGTTGACGGAATAATTCGCTGGAGGAGAAAAAGTTCGGGTTAATAACTACATGTAATTGCCCCAAATTACGTCCGGAGTGTAAATCGTCATACATCGAACTGACCTGTCGCCCGAACGGTAAGCCGAGTAAGACGCCTGAGAGGACGTCGATCATCATCATCAGGCCATAACCTTTCGGTCCGGCAGCCGGGAGCAGGGCGTTAACCGCGAAGGGATCGCTGGTTGGTGTACCATTTTTATCGACCGCCCAGGTATCGGGGATAGACATATTGCGCGAGCGGGCGTCGAGCACTTTTCCCCATGCCTGTACGGTAGTCGCCATATCAAAAGTAAGAATCTCGTCGCCTTCTCCCGGCGCGGCAAAGGCCAGTGGGTTAGTGCCGTAGTAAATTTCCGCGCCGCCAAACGGCACCACCATTGGATCGGACTGGCACATCGAAATGCCAATCAATCCGGCGCGGGCTGCTTGCTGCACAAAATAAGAGATTGCGCCGCTGTGACCCATTCGGCTGATGCCAACCACCGCCACGCCATGTTGTTGTGTTGTTTTAATGGCATGTTCCATACCCATTTTTGCCGCGACCTGTCCGGCGGCATTGTCGGCATGTAAAATTGCCGAGCACGGTCCGGTTTCTTCAAGACGAAACTCTGGTTCGCGGTTGGTGCCGCCTTTTGATATGCGCTCTGCGTAGTATTCAACGCGCACCGCGCCATGAGAGTGGATCCCTCTGGCATCGGCGTAAACCAATACTTCAGCCACGGTTGCAGCGTGCTCACGTTTTAATCCAGCCTGGCAGAGTTTATTCTCGATTAGCTGGTGGAGTGTTTCCCGACTGATTTTCATCTGTCTTCCTTTTTAACGACGGTGTGAAGCATGACTGCAATTAACATACAGGGAAAATATCTGGATTATGTGATCCAGACAGGCAAAAAAATATAGTTAGAATTTATTTGATAATCCGCTCGCTTTTAACCTGGTTTTTAAAACAACTATGCTTATTAAAAAATAACGCGTAATAGTCTGGCGGTTATTTGAATTCTTTTGTTAATAATGTCTGTGTGATATTCATCACCTTATTTACTCGTTGTCATCGATACCGTAATCGCCACATTAACACTGCTCGTGCAATTGCCATGGGTGCAATTTTTAAGGAGTTGTTATGATCCACGCCTTTATTAAAAAAGGGTGTTTTCAGGATTCAGTCAGTTTAATGATTATTTCACGAAAACTCAGCGAATCAGAAAATGTTGATGATGTTTCCGTAATGATGGGTACGCCCGCCAATAAAGCGTTATTAGATACCACAGGTTTCTGGCATGACGATTTTAATAACGCCACGCCGAACGATATTTGCGTGGCAATTCGTAGCGAAGCGGCGGATGCGGGGATCGCGCAGGCGATTATGCAGCAGCTTGAAGAGGCGCTAAAGCAACTGGCGCAGGGAACGGGCAGCAGCCAGGCGTTGACGCTGGTGCGTCGCTGGGACAGTGCCTGTCAGAAATTACCCAATGCCAATCTGGCGCTGATTTCAGTGGCTGGCGAGTATGCGGCGGAATTGGCGAACCAGGCGCTGGATCGCAACCTCAACGTGATGATGTTCTCCGATAACGTCACGCTGGAAGATGAAATCCAACTTAAAACCCGCGCACGGGAAAAAGGCTTGCTGGTGATGGGGCCGGACTGCGGTACGTCGATGATTGCCGCCACGCCGCTGGCTTTTGCTAACGTGATGCCGGAAGGCAACATTGGCGTCATTGGCGCTTCCGGTACCGGGATTCAGGAGCTGTGCTCACAGATTGCACTGGCAGGTGAGGGAATTACTCACGCGATTGGTCTTGGCGGGCGCGACCTCAGCCGTGACGTGGGCGGCATCAGTGCGCTAACGGCGCTGGAAATGCTCAGTGTAGATGAGAAAAGCGAAGTGCTGGCGTTTGTTTCAAAACCGCCTGCCGAAGCTGTGCGTCTGAAAATTGTTAATGCCATGAAAGCAACCGGCAAACCAACGGTGGCGCTGTTTTTAGGTTATATCCCGGCGGTGGCCCGCGACGAGAATGTCTGGTTTGCCTCCTCGCTGGATGAGGCTGCACGCCTGGCTTGCCTGCTTTCACGCGTTACGGCGCGACGTAACGCGATAGCGTCTGCCAGCAGTGGATTTATTTGCGGCCTGTATACCGGCGGTACGTTAGCCGCCGAAGCGGCGGGATTACTCGCCGCGCACCTTGGCGTGGTAGCCGACGATACCCATCATCACGGCATGATGCTCGACGCCGATGGTCACCAGATCATTGACCTCGGCGATGATTTCTACACCGTCGGGCGTCCCCATCCGATGATTGACCCAACCTTACGCAACCAGTTAATTGCCGATCTCGGCGCTAAACCGCAAGTGCGCGTATTGCTGCTTGATGTGGTGATTGGCTTCGGTGCGACCACCGATCCTGCAGCCTCGCTGGTAAGCGCCTGGCAAAAAGCCTGTGCCGCGCGTTCAGACAATCAACCACTGTATGCCATTGCCACAGTGACAGGCACTGAACGTGACCCGCAATGCCGCTCGCAGCAAATCGCCACGCTGGAAGATGCAGGGATCGCGGTAGTGAGTTCGCTGCCGGAAGCCACCTTGCTGGCGGCGGCGTTAATTCATCCGCTCTCGCCTGCCACACAGCCACACACACCGTCATTACTGGAAAACGTCGCCGTGATTAACATCGGATTACGCAGCTTTGCGCTGGAACTACAAAGCGCCAGCAAACCGGTTGTGCATTACCAATGGTCACCAGTCGCTGGCGGCAATAAAAAACTGGCTCGTTTATTAGAATGTTTGCAATAAGGGGTTCCCATGTTTACATCAGTGGCGCAAGCCAATGCTGCGGTTATCGAACAAATTCGTCGCGCTCGTCCACACTGGCTGGATGTGCAACCGGCGTCTTCACTCATTAATGAATTAAATCAGGGTAAAACACTGCTTCACGCCGGGCCGCCGATGCGCTGGCAGGAGATGACCGGCCCCATGAAAGGGGCGTGCGTGGGTGCGTGTCTGTTTGAAGGCTGGGCGAAAGATGAAGCGCAGGCACTGGCGATGCTGGAGCAGGGGGAAGTGAACTTCATTCCTTGTCACCATGTGAATGCCGTCGGGCCAATGGGCGGAATTACTTCTGCCAGTATGCCGATGCTGGTGGTCGAGAACGTGACCGACGGTAACCGGGCGTACTGCAACCTCAATGAAGGTATCGGTAAAGTGATGCGTTTTGGCGCTTACGGCGAAGATGTCCTGACTCGCCATCGCTGGATGCGTGATGTGTTAATGCCGGTATTAAGCGCGGCGCTGGGGGCATGGAGCGCGGTATCGATCTCACCGCGATGATGGCGCAGGGCATTACGATGGGCGATGAATTCCATCAGCGCAATATTGCTTCCTCAGCACTGTTAATGCGTGCGCTGGCCCCACAAATTGCTCGCCTCGATCATGATAAACAGCACATTGCGGAAGTGATGGATTTCCTCAGCGTGACCGATCAGTTCTTCCTCAACCTCGCGATGGCCTATTGCAAGGCGGCGATGGATGCAGGCGCGATGATCCGCGCGGGCAGCATCGTCACGGCTATGACCCGCAACGGCAATATGTTCGGGATTCGGGTAAGTGGGCTGGGCGAGCGCTGGTTTACTGCGCCAGTTAACACTCCGCAAGGTCTGTTTTTCACCGGCTTCTCGCAGGAGCAGGCGAACCCGGATATGGGCGATAGCGCGATTACCGAAACCTTTGGTATCGGTGGTGCGGCAATGATCGCCGCCCCTGGCGTAACACGCTTTGTCGGTGCAGGTGGTATGGAAGCAGCCAGAGCTGTATCTGAAGAGATGGCAGAAATCTTCCTTGAGCGCAATATGCAGTTGCAGATCCCTGGCTGGGATTTCCAGGGCGCGTGTCTGGGGCTGGATATTCGTCGCGTGGTAGAAACCGGCATTACACCACTCATCAATACGGGTATCGCCCATAAAGAGGCGGGGATCGGGCAGATTGGTGCAGGCACTGTGCGGGCACCGCTGGCGTGCTTTGAACAGGCGCTGGAAGCACTGGCTGAAAGCATGGGGATTGGTTGAGGAACGCACAATGACGATCATCCATCCTCTGCTTGCCAGCCGTAGTGCACCGAATTATCGCCAGTCCTGGCGGTTAGCGGGCGTGTGGCGGCGGGCGATTAATCTGCTGACGGAAAGTGGCGAACTGTTAACGCTACATCGTCAGGGAAGTGGTTTCGGTCCCGGAGGATGGGTGCTTCGCCGCGCACAATTCGATGCGTTATGCGGTGGATTATGCGGCAATGAACGACCACAGGTTATGGCTCAAGGGATTCGCCTCGGGCGTTTCACGGTTAAACAGCCACAGCGTTATTGTTTGCTGCGTATTACGCCGCCTGCGCATCCTCAACCGCTTGCAGCGGCATGGATGCAACGCGCGGAGGAAACCGGGCTTTTCGGGCCGCTGGCGTTGGCGGCAGGCGATCCGCTGCCTGCTGAATTACGCCAGTTTCGTCACTGTTTTCAGGCCGCGCTCAATGGCGTTAAGACCGACTGGCGGCACTGGCTGGGTAAAGGGCCGGGATTAACGCCGAGTCATGATGACACGCTAACGGGAATGCTGCTGGCAGCCTGGTATTATGGCGCTTTAGATGCGCGCTCCGGTCGCCCGTTTTTTGCCTGTTCCGACAATCTTCAACTCGTTACCACAGCGGTGAGCGTTAATTATTTACGTTATGCCGCGCAAGGATATTTCGCCTCGCCACTCCTGCACTTTGTTCATGCTCTGAGTTGCCCGAAACGTACCGCTGTTGCGATTGATTCGCTGCTGGTGCTGGGGCATACGTCAGGGGCAGATACGCTGCTGGGGTTCTGGCTTGGTCAACAATTATTACAAGGAACACCATGAAAACACTGGTTGTGGCTCTTGGGGGCAACGCCTTACTCCAGCGCGGCGAAGCGCTGACGGCAGAAAATCAATATCGCAATATTGCCAGTGCTGTTCCCGCGCTGGCGCGCCTGGCGCGTGCTTATCGACTGGCGATTGTTCACGGCAACGGGCCGCAGGTGGGGTTGTTGGCGTTACAAAATCTGGCGTGGAAAGAGGTCGAACCGTATCCACTGGATGTGCTGGTGGCGGAAAGTCAGGGGATGATTGGCTATATGCTGGCGCAGAGCTTGAGCGCACAGCCGCAGATGCCGCCTGTCACGACGGTGCTGACGCGCATTGAAGTTTCGCCTGATGATCCGGCGTTTTTGCAGCCAGAGAAGTTTATCGGTCCGGTTTATCAGCCAGAAGAACAAGAGGCACTGGAAGCGGCTTATGGCTGGCAGATGAAACGTGATGGTAAATATTTACGCCGGGTGGTGGCATCTCCCCAGCCTCGTAAAATTCTCGACAGCGAAGCCATCGAGTTGTTGCTCAAAGAGGGGCATGTGGTGATTTGCAGTGGCGGCGGCGGTGTTCCGGTGACGGATGACGGAGCAGGGAGTGAAGCGGTGATTGATAAAGATCTCGCCGCTGCGTTGCTTGCCGAGCAGATTAATGCCGATGGACTGGTGATCCTCACCGATGCTGACGCGGTTTATGAAAACTGGGGAACGCCGCAGCAACGCGCTATTCGCCATGCCACACCGGATGAGTTAGCGCCATTTGCCAAAGCCGATGGGGCGATGGGGCCGAAGGTAACGGCGGTGAGTGGCTATGTCAGAAGCCGTGGTAAGCCTGCGTGGATTGGGGCGTTATCGCGGATTGAAGAGACGCTGGCGGGCGAAGCGGGGACCTGTATTTCGCTGTCGTGATGGGAGCATCCAGCATATGGCGCACCATGCCTGATGCGACGCTTGACGCGTCTTATCAGGCCTACAATGGGTACCGGATTGGTAGTCGGATAAGGCGTTCACGCCGCATCCGGTAATCGGCGCACCATGCCTGATGCGACGCTTGACGCGTCTTATCAGGCCTACAATGGGTACCGGATTAGTAGGCCGGATAAGGCGTTCACGCCGCATCCGGCAGGAATATGAGTACCAGGTTAACTGAACTTACTCTGCGCCCAAATCACGCCACTGGCATACTCCGGCGGCAGCAGCGGGATTAATGCTTCCAGCGTCGCGGTCAGACGCGATGTGTCGCTGTCGGTCAAATTCAGATGCCCCACTTTACGGCCCGGACGCACTTCTTTGTCGTACCAGTGCAGATGCACCAGCGGCAGTTTCAGCCAGTCATAATTCACATCGCTACCAATCAGGTTGATCATCACCGACGGACTATTCACTACCGGTTGCGGTAACGGCAGATCGGTAATCGCCCGCAGATGCAGCTCAAACTGGCTGATGCTGGCACCGTTTTGTGTCCAGTGACCGCTGTTATGCACACGCGGAGCCAGTTCGTTGATCAGCAGACCTTGCGGAGTGATAAAACACTCCATCGCCATCACGCCCACATAGCCCAGATCCTGCATAATCGCCGACAGCATCTCTTCGGCCTGCGCCTGCTGCTGTGCGTTGGCCTGCGGGAAAGCGACGCTGGTGCGCAAAATACCATCCTGATGCAGGTTATGCGTCAGCGGATAAAACACAGTGCTGCCATCAAAGCCGCGCGCGCCAACCAGCGATACTTCACCAGTGAAGTTAATGCCCTGCTCGACAATACATTCGCCGTAGCATTCAGCCGGTAACTGTGCGGTTTCATCGGCGCGTAAACGCCATTGACCGCGACCGTCATAGCCACCAGTGCGACGCTTAACAATCGCCAGTTCACCTAAACGATCAAACACCGCAGGCCACTCACTGCGATCGGCAAGTAACTGCCACGGTGCAGTCGGCAGGTGAAGCTTGTCGAAAAGCTGCTTCTGAGTCAGACGGTCGGCAATAATCGGGAACACATCGCGGTTCACAAAGGCCGGATGGCGTGCCAGCTCGCGCGTTAATGCGGTTTCCGGCCAGCGTTCGATCTCAGCGGTAATCACGCTTTGTTGAAAGGGCACCGCTGCCGGTTCAGCGTCCAGCCCGACCGGCCAGACAGCAATGCCTAACGGTTCGCCTGCCTGGCGCAACATACGGCCTAACTGCCCGTTACCGAGGACGCAAACCTGTTTCATGCCGCACCTCGCGGGTCCGGGTTTTCCAGCACTTCATCAGTCTGGGCTTTGCGCCAGTCATTCAAACGCTGGTGCAGTTCTTTATCATGAGTCGCAAGAATTTGTGCTGCCAGTAACGCCGCGTTTGCCGCGCCAGCTTTACCTATCGCCAGCGTACCCACCGGAATGCCGCGCGGCATTTGTACGATGGAGTAGAGGCTATCGACACCGCTCAGTGCGGCGCTCTGTACTGGCACACCCAGCACTGGCACCAGCGTTTTGGCGGCAATCATGCCCGGCAGGTGCGCTGCGCCGCCTGCGCCCGCAATAATCACCTGATAACCGTTCTCTTCGGCACTTTCGGCGAAGCTGAACAGTTTATCGGGGGTGCGGTGAGCAGAAACCACTTCAACGTGGTGCGGGACATTCAGGATTTCGAAGATTTCGGCGGCGAACTGCATGGTAGCCCAGTCGCTTTTGGACCCCATCACGATGGCGACACGCGCCGGATTATTGCGGGAAGACATGCGTCTTAAAACTCCTGTGGTGCACAACTCTCGGCTTTAGAGGGCACAGAGAATAGCACGGAAAGAGAGCAAGGAAAACGGTTGCGTGGCTGTGAAATCAGCAAAGTTGCGGGTATTTAAAACGGAAAATGAATCAGCTCAACGTCATCCGCCGTGACTTTCACCATTGAACCTTCCGTATGCCAGGCACCCAGCACGACGCGAAAAGCAGGTTGCTGATTGGCGATAAGTTCATGGATCGCCGGGCGATGGGTATGCCCGTGAATCAACCATTGCATCTGATGTTTTTCCATCGCACTAACCACCGCGTTTTGGTTAACGTCCATGATCGCCAGCGATTTACTGCTGTTGGCTTCTTTGCTGTTCGCTCGCATTCGCGCGGCAATGCGTTTGCGCACAAACAACGGCAGGGCGAGGAATAGCGTTTGCAGCCACGGCTTGTGGACTTTGGCGCGAAATGCCTGATAACCGATGTCATCGGTGCACAGCGTGTCGCCATGCATAATCAACACCCGACGACCATAAAGTTCGAGCACTTTTTCTTCCGGCAATAACGTCATGCCACTTTCACGGGCAAAGCGTTTGCCGAGCAGAAAATCACGGTTGCCATGAATGAAATAACAGGGAACGCCGGAATCGGATACCGCTTTGATCGCTGCGGCCATCTGGCGATGGAGTGGGTTGGGATCGTCATCGCCAATCCATGCTTCAAACAGATCGCCAAGAATATACAGCGCGTCGGCCTTGCGGGCTTCCCCCGCTAAAAAACGCAGAAAACCGGCGGTGATCGCCGGTTCTTCCACGCAGAGATGAAGATCTGCAATAAAGAGTGTCGCCACGATTACTCGCTAACGGTCACGCTTTCAATGATAACGTCTTCTTTAGGCACGTCCTGGTGCATACCGCTACGACCGGTTGCTACACCTTTGATTTTGTCTACCACGTCCATGCCTTCAACCACTTCAGCAAACACGCAGTAACCCCAACCTTGCAGGCTTTCGCCAGAGAAGTTCAGGAAGTCGTTATCAACCACGTTGATGAAGAACTGTGCAGTTGCAGAGTGCGGTGCCTGAGTACGGGCCATTGCCAGCGTACCGCGGGTGTTTTTCAGACCGTTGTTGGCTTCGTTTTTGATCGGTTCTTTGGTGGCTTTTTGCTTCATGCCTGGCTCAAAACCGCCGCCCTGAATCATAAAGCCGTTGATAACACGGTGGAAAATGGTGTTGTTGTAAAAACCTTCGCGGCAGTAGTCCAGGAAGTTTTTAACTGTTTCAGGTGCTTTATCGTCAAAAGTTTTGATGACAATATCGCCGTGATTGGTGTGGAAAGTAACCATTTTTGCATCCTGTTCCGTTTGATTGGTGCTTCAACCCGATTCGGGTCATATATAGGGTGGTGTTATAGCATAACCGCACGATCGGATCATCACGCAATGTATGCTGATTCGCGCGGGAAATATGGGTATTATACGCAACTCAATTACCCACACATGTCTAAACGGAATCTTCGATGCTAAAAATCTTCAATACTCTGACACGCCAAAAAGAGGAATTTAAGCCTATTCACGCCGGGGAAGTCGGCATGTACGTGTGTGGAATCACCGTTTACGATCTCTGTCATATCGGTCACGGGCGTACCTTTGTTGCCTTTGACGTGGTTGCGCGCTATCTGCGTTTCCTCGGCTATAAGCTGAAGTATGTGCGCAACATTACTGATATCGACGACAAAATCATCAAACGCGCCAATGAAAATGGCGAAAGCTTTGTGGCGCTGGTGGATCGCATGATCGCCGAAATGCACAAAGATTTTGATGCTTTGAACATTCTGCGCCCGGATATGGAGCCGCGCGCGACGCACCATATCGCAGAAATTATTGAACTCACTGAACAACTGATCGCCAAAGGTCACGCTTATGTGGCGGACAACGGCGACGTGATGTTCGACGTACCGACCGATCCGACCTATGGCGTGCTGTCGCGTCAGGATCTCGACCAGCTGCAGGCAGGCGCGCGCGTTGACGTGGTCGACGACAAACGCAACCCGATGGACTTCGTTCTGTGGAAGATGTCGAAAGAGGGCGAACCGAGCTGGCCGTCTCCGTGGGGCGCGGGCCGTCCAGGCTGGCACATTGAATGTTCGGCAATGAACTGCAAGCAGTTGGGTAACCACTTTGATATCCACGGCGGTGGTTCAGACCTGATGTTCCCACACCACGAAAACGAAATCGCTCAGTCCACCTGTGCCCATGATGGTCAGTATGTGAACTACTGGATGCACTCGGGGATGGTAATGGTTGACCGAGAGAAGATGTCCAAATCGCTGGGTAACTTCTTTACCGTGCGTGATGTGCTGAAATACTACGACGCGGAAACCGTGCGTTACTTCCTGATGTCGGGCCACTATCGCAGCCAGCTGAACTACAGCGAAGAGAACCTGAAGCAGGCACGCGCGGCGCTGGAGCGTCTCTACACTGCGCTGCGCGGCACAGACAAAACCGTTGCTCCTGCCGGTGGCGAAGCGTTTGAAGTGCGCTTTATTGAAGCGATGGACGACGATTTCAACACCCCGGAAGCCTATTCCGTGCTGTTTGATATGGCGCGTGAAGTTAACCGTCTGAAAGCAGAAGATATGGCAGCGGCGAACGCAATGGCGTCTCATCTGCGTAAACTTTCTGCCGTGCTGGGCCTGCTGGAGCAAGAACCAGAAGCATTCCTGCAAAGCGGCGCGCAGGCAGACGACAGCGAAGTGGCTGAGATTGAAGCCTTAATTCAACAGCGTCTGGATGCCCGTAAAGCGAAAGACTGGGCGGCGGCAGATGCGGCGCGTGACCGTCTTAACGAGATGGGGATCGTGCTGGAAGATGGCCCGCAAGGGACCACCTGGCGTCGTAAGTAATTGCGCTATTGCCGGATGCGAGTTTTCGCATCCGGTTATCGTCTGCGCCACCACAACATTCCCATCAGTAGCATCCCCGGCAACCACACCCACATCAATTCAGAAATAATCACTTGATGCCCGTACGGCGTGGTGTAACGAGACAATGCAAACGGCGCGACTTTAATCACCTGCCAGGGAGCGAAAAAGCGTTCATCTGACCACGGCCACAGCCAGCCAACGCCTTTACCGCCAGTGGTTACCGAATCCAGCAAGCTGTGCGATAGCAACGAAACGGTTAAAAACAGCCAGCAGCGAATCAGCCCAGCCCTGAACCATCGACGTCCAATCAGCACACATAACAGCGGGACAACAAACGCAAACACCAGCGAATGGGTGAACCCGCGATGACCAAAAACATTGCCGTAAGCAACGCCAAATTTAAATGTCAATACATCAGCATCGGGCAGCATCGCCAGGACGATTCCGGCAAATAACAGGCGCGGAGGGATGACTTTTGAACCCAACCCTAAACCAATGCAAAGGGGAACGGCGGCGTGCGTAATAACGGTTGGCATGATGATCGCTTCGGCAAAATGTCGATGCTATCAGCATGGATGAACGGGGCGTAGAGGGCAACAGTCTGAAAAGAGAACCGGCCTGTTGATACAGGCCGGGAAAGGGATCAGGCAACAACCTGTACGCTGTGACCTGCAAAACTTACTGTCTGCCCGGCGACAATTTTGCAGCGTTTGCGCGTTTCAACCGCGCCGTCGACTTTCACCTGGCCTTCGGCAATCGCGATTTTCGCCTGCGCACCGCTTTCGCTCCAGCCTTCCAGTTTCAGCAAGTCGCACAGCTCAACGTGCGGATGTTTACCTAAAGAAAATGTCGCCATGTTACTCACCCTGTGGATCATGATATTCAACGCACGCCTGTAGCGTGTTTTCGATCAGCGTGGCAACCGTCATCGGGCCAACGCCGCCCGGAACAGGCGTAATGTATGAGGCGCGTTTAGCCGCGTCTTCAAACACGACGTCGCCCACAACTTTGCCATTTTCCAGACGGTTGATGCCGACATCAATCACAATTGCGCCTTCTTTGATCCAGTCACCGGGAATAAAGCCTGGCTTACCGACGGCAACGATCAGTAGATCGGCATTTTCTACGTGATGACGCAGATTTTTAGTGAAGCGGTGAGTCACGGTGGTGGTGCAACCTGCGAGCAACAGTTCCATGCTCATTGGGCGACCGACGATATTCGATGCGCCAATCACCACGGCGTTAAGGCCGAAGGTATCAATGTTGTAACGCTCAAGCAGTGTGACGATACCACGCGGGGTGCAGGGACGCAGACGCGGCGCGCGCTGGCACAGGCGACCGACGTTATAAGGATGGAAACCGTCTACGTCTTTGTCCGGGTGAATACGTTCCAGTACTTTGACGTTATCAATACCCGCCGGTAACGGCAGTTGGACCAGAATGCCATCAATGGTGTTGTCGGCATTCAGCGCATCGATAAGCTCCAGCAGCTCCGCTTCGCTGGTGGTTTCCGGGAGGTCATAAGAACGGGAGACGAACCCGACTTCTTCACAAGCTTTGCGTTTGCTTGCGACATAAATTTGCGATGCAGGGTTGCTACCCACCAGTACTACGGCCAGTCCTGGTGCCCGCAGTCCAGCTGCAATACGTGCCTGAACTTTTTGAGCAACTTCAGAGCGCACCTGCTGCGCAATCGTTTTACCGTCAATAATCTTTGCTGCCATCAGAGAGAGGATTCCATCTGTTACGTAGGTCGAAGGGGATGCGCCTATTTTGTCAGAAGCGGGGCGCGCTGTCAGGTTTCGTTTCAGATTTATCGCGTGAAGCGACCTCTTGCGAAGGTGAGGCGCACCGTCGCTGAGATTGAAAGCTTCATTTTTCGTCCATGATGACGTTGTAAATCTGGAACTGATTTATTTCCTTGTCTAAGGATTAAGATAATTTAAGAAATACCTGACAATATAAAAAGAATTTTCAGCCTGGTAATTTACCGCTTCAGGTCTATATTTGTGTTGAATATATTTTGCGCGGAAATATTCATCTAACGGGGCTCTCTATTTTTTAGAATAGAGTGCATATTTTCAATTAAGACATTCTTAGAGGATAAAAAGGAATTTTACTACTATCAGTGTCTTAAATAAAGTAATCGGTTATATACGGATGTGGAGTCGATAAATGAGATTGAAGGAATATATATGAAATTAAGATTTATTTCGTCTGCGCTGGCTGCCGCACTATTCGCCGCTACGGGTAGTTATGCTGCCGTTGTAGATGGCGGTACAATTCACTTTGAAGGCGAACTGGTGAATGCTGCCTGTTCAGTGAATACTGACTCGGCAGACCAGGTTGTCACACTCGGTCAATATCGTACCGATATTTTCAATGCTGTTGGTAATACCTCTGCATTAATTCCATTCACTATACAGTTGAACGACTGCGATCCTGTTGTTGCCGCTAATGCTGCCGTTGCATTTTCTGGTCAGGCGGATGCAATCAATGATAATTTATTGGCCATTGCATCCAGTACCAATACAACAACAGCAACGGGTGTCGGTATTGAAATACTTGATAATACATCTGCAATTCTCAAACCTGATGGGAATAGCTTCTCAACCAACCAGAACTTGATCCCCGGGACCAACGTTCTTCATTTTTCTGCGCGTTATAAAGGCACCGGTACAAGTGCATCAGCAGGGCAAGCAAATGCTGACGCGACTTTTATTATGAGATACGAATAATCAAAACTACGTAGTTTTGAATTATATATCACGTCTTATAACAAAGTAATGTACCGGTTGTCTGAAGCGGTATGGTGGCAATGTAAATCGAAATCACGCTCACTTTGTATCATGCCGCTTTATTAAATGAAAAGGGAATGATGTGTTGTAATAAACCAAAGCAATCATTTCTTTATATTTCTTATTTTTGCCGTCAGGAATACACAAGGCGTATTAACTATGATGACTAAAATAAAGTTATTGATGCTCATTATATTTCATTTAATCATTTCGGCCAGCGCCCATGCTGCCGGAGGGATCGCATTAGGTGCCACGCGTATTATTTATCCCGCTGATGCTAAACAGACTGCGGTATGGATTAGAAATAGCCATACCAATGAGCGCTTTCTGGTCAATTCGTGGATTGAAAACAGTAGCGGTGTAAAAGAAAAGTCATTCATCATTACACCGCCACTGTTTGTTAGTGAACCCAAAAGCGAAAATACCTTGCGTATTATTTACACCGGTCCACCGCTGGCGGCAGATCGTGAGTCTTTGTTCTGGATGAATGTTAAGACGATCCCTTCGGTAGATAAAAATGCATTGAACGGCAGGAATGTTTTGCAACTGGCGATTTTATCGCGCATGAAGTTATTTCTCCGTCCAATTCAACTACAAGAATTACCCGCAGAAGCGCCGGACACACTCAAGTTTTCGCGATCCGGTAACTATATCAATGTTCATAATCCATCACCTTTTTATGTCACCCTGGTTAACCTGCAAGTGGGCAGCCAAAAGTTGGGGAATGCTATGGCTGCACCCAGAGTTAATTCACAAATTCCCTTACCCTCAGGAGTACAGGGAAAGCTGAAATTTCAGACCGTTAATGATTATGGTTCAGTAACCCCAGTCAGAGAAGTGAACTTAAACTAACCGAATCATCTGACAATATCAGAGCTAATTATGAAAATACCCACTATTACGGATATTCCGCAGAGGTATACCTGGTGTCTGGCCGGAATTTGTTATTCATCTCTTGCCATTTTACCCTCCTTTTTAAGCTATGCGGAAAGTTATTTCAACCCGGCATTTTTATTAGAGAATGGCACATCCGTTGCTGATTTATCGCGCTTTGAGAGAGGTAATCATCAACCTGCGGGTGTGTATCGGGTGGATCTCTGGCGTAATGATGAGTTCATTGGTTCACAGGATATCGTATTTGAATCGACGACAGTAAATACAGGTGATAAATCAGGTGGGTTAATGCCTTGTTTTAACCAGGCACTCCTTGAACGAATTGGCCTTAATAGCAGTGCATTCCCCGAGTTAGCCCAGCAGCAAAATAATAAATGCATTAATTTACTGAAAGCTGTACCTGATGCCACAATTAACTTTGATTTTGCAGCGATGCGCCTGAACATCACTATTCCTCAGATAGCGTTGTTGAGTAGCGCTCACGGTTACATTCCGCCTGAAGAGTGGGATGAAGGTATTCCTGCTTTACTCCTGAATTATAATTTCACCGGTAACAGAGGTAATGGTAACGATAGCTATTTTTTTAGTGAACTCAGTGGGATTAATATTGGCCCGTGGCGTTTACGCAACAATGGTTCCTGGAACTATTTTCGCGGAAATGGATATCATTCAGAACAGTGGAATAATATTGGCACCTGGGTACAGCGCGCCATTATTCCGCTGAAAAGTGAACTGGTAATGGGAGACGGTAATACAGGGAGTGATATTTTCGATGGCGTCGGATTTCGAGGTGTACGGCTTTATTCTTCTGATAATATGTATCCAGATAGCCAGCAAGGGTTTGCCCCAACGGTACGTGGGATTGCCCGTACGGCAGCCCAGCTAACGATTCGGCAAAATGGTTTTATTATCTATCAAAGCTATGTCTCCCCCGGCGCTTTCGAAATTACAGATTTGCACCCGACATCTTCAAATGGCGATCTGGACGTCACCATCGACGAGCGCGATGGTAATCAGCAGAATTACACTATTCCGTATTCAACAGTGCCAATTTTACAACGCGAAGGGCGTTTCAAATTTGACCTGACGGCGGGCGATTTTCGTAGCGGTAATAGTCAGCAATCGTCGCCTTTCTTTTTTCAGGGCACGGCACTCGGCGGTTTACCACAGGAATTTACTGCCTACGGCGGGACGCAATTATCTGCAAATTACACCGCCTTTTTGTTAGGGCTGGGGCGCAACCTCGGGAACTGGGGCGCAGTGTCGCTGGATGTAACGCATGCGCGCAGTCAGTTAGCCGACGACAGTCGTCATGAGGGGATTCCATTCGCTTCCTCTATGCGAAATCAATGAACACTTTCGGCACCAATTTTCAGTTAATGGGTTACCGCTATTCGACACAAGGTTTTTATACTCTTGATGATGTTGCGTATCGTCGAATGGAGGGGTACGAATATGATTACGATTACGACGGTGAGCATCGCGATGAACCAATAATAGTGAATTACCACAATTTACGCTTTAGCCGTAAAGACCGTTTGCAGTTAAATATTTCACAATCACTTAATGACTTCGGTTCGCTTTATATCTCAGGTACCCATCAGAAATACTGGAATACCTCGGATTCAGATACTTGGTATCAGGTGGGGTATACCAGCAGCTGGGTTGGCATCAGTTATTCACTCTCATTTTCGTGGAATGAATCTGTAGGGATCCCCGATAACGAACGTATTGTCGGACTTAATGTTTCAGTGCCTTTCAATGTTCTGACCAAACGTCGCTACACCCGGGAAAATGCGCTCGATCGCGCTTATGCCTCCTTTAACGCCAACCGTAACAGCAACGGGCAAAATAGCTGGCTGGCAGGCGTTGGAGGGACCTTACTGGAAGGCCACAACCTGAGTTATCACGTAAGCCAGGGCGATACCTCGAATAATGGGTACACGGGCAGCGCCACGGCAAACTGGCAGGCCGCTTACGGTACGCTGGGGGTCGGGTATAACTACGACCGCGATCAACATGACGTTAACTGGCAGCTGTCTGGCGGTGTGGTCGGGCATGAAAATGGTATAACGCTGAGCCAGCCTTTAGGGGATACCAATGTTTTGATTAAAGCGCCTGGCGCAGGCGGTGTACGCATTGAAAATCAAACTGGAATTTTAACCGACTGGCGCGGCTATGCGGTGATGCCGTATGCCACGGTTTATCGGTATAACCGTATCGCGCTTGATACCAATACGATGGGGAATTCCATCGATGTTGAAAAAAATATTAGCAGCGTTGTGCCGACGCAAGGCGCGTTGGTTCGTGCCAATTTTGA
The DNA here is from genome assembly GCF_036503815.1 of Escherichia coli. GTDB lineage: Bacteria > Pseudomonadota > Gammaproteobacteria > Enterobacterales > Enterobacteriaceae > Escherichia > Escherichia coli_F. The sequence continues at coordinate 3,547,139 of NZ_AP027764.1, read as the reverse complement.
TACCCGCATAGGCGTGCGGGCGCTCATTACCGTTACCCAGGGCGGAAAACCGGTGCCGTTTGGATCACTGGTACGGGAAAACAGTACCGGAATAACCAGTATGGTGGGTGATGACGGGCAAGTTTATTTAAGTGGTGCGCCATTGTCTGGTGAATTACTGGTTCAGTGGGGAGACGGCGCGAACTCACGCTGCATTGCGCACTATGTATTGCCGAAGCAAAGCTTACAGCAAGCCGTCACTGTTATTTCGGCAGTTTGCACACATCCTGGCTCATAAAGGAAATTATCAATGAAGATAATCTGCAGGTCATTATTAGCAATGGCATGTTTGTGGTTAACAAACATATCCTGGGCTACTGTTTGTGCAAATAGTACTGGCGTAGCAGAAGATGAACACTATGATCTCTCAAATGTCTTTAATAGCACCAATAACCAGCCAGGTCAGATTGTTGTTTTACCGGAAAAATCCGGCTGGGTAGGTGTGTCAGCAATTTGCCCACCCGGCACGCTGGTGAATTATACATACCGTAGTTATGTCACCAACTTTGTTGTTCAGGAAACTATCGATAATTATAAATATATGCAATTAAATGATTATCTATTAGGTGCGATGAGTCTGGTTGATAGCGTGATGGATATTCAATTTCCCCCGCAAAATTATATCCGTATGGGAACAGATCCTAACGTTTCGCAAAACCTTTCGTTCGGGGTGATGGATTCTCGTTTGATATTTCGTTTAAAGGTTATTCGTCCTTTTATTAACATGGTGGAGATCCCCAGACAGGTGATGTTTACCGTGTATGTGACATCAACGCCTTACGATCCGTTGGTTACACCTGTTTATACCATTAGTTTTGGTGGCCGGGTTGAAGTACCGCAAAACTGCGAATTAAATGCCGGGCAAATTGTTGAATTTGATTTTGGTGATATCGGTGCATCGTTATTTAGTGCGGCAGGGCCGGGGAATCGACCTAATGGTGTCATGCCGCAAACCAAGAATATTGCGATCAAATGTACGAATGTTGCTGCGCAGGCTTATTTAACAATGCGTCTGGAAGCCAGTGCCGTTTCTGGTCAGGCGATGGTGTCGGACAATCAGGATTTAGGTTTTATTGTCGCCGATCAGAACGATACGCCGATCACGCCTAACGATCTCAATAGCGTTATTCCTTTCCGTCTGGATGCAGCTGCGGCAGCCAATGTCACACTTCGCGCCTGGCCTATCAGTATTACCGGTCAAAAACCGACCGAAGGGCCGTTTAGCGCGCTGGGGTATTTACGCGTCGATTATCAATGAGGTACGGAGAATGAGAAGAGTAATCTTTAGCTGTTTCTGCGGGCTACTGTGGAGTTCCAGTGGCTGGGCAGCTGACCCTTTAGGAACGATTAATATCAATTTGCACGGTAACGTTGTTGATTTCTCCTGTACCGTAAACACAGCGGATGTTGATAAGACGGTAGATTTAGGCAGATGGCCTACGACACAACTACTGACCGCTGGCGATACCACGGCACTCGTCCCTTTTAGCCTGCGGCTGGAGGGATGTCCTCCGGGTTCAGTCGCGATTTTATTTACGGGAACGCCGGCATCCGATACCAACCTGCTGGCCCTGGACGATCCCGCAATGGCACAAACCGTCGCTATCGAATTACGCAAGAGCGATCGCTCCCGGCTTGCGCTGGGCGAGGCGAGCCCGACTGAGGAGGTAGATGCAAATGGCAATGTAACGCTAAACTTTTTTGCCAATTATCGAGCGTTAGCCAGCGGTGTCCAACCAGGTGTGGCGAAAGCGGATGCGATATTTATGATCAATTATAATTAATATTATATTAATTCATATAATTTGGCGTAGTCGATAAGTTCTACAATTGAATGCAAACCGAGTTTGCCATAAATATTAGATTTATGCGCACTAATTGTTTTATTGCTAAGTAATAGTTTGTCGGCAATTTCTTTATTAGATAATCCGCTAACCAGATAGCGTAATATAGTCACTTCACGATTAGATAGCACCGTAGCTGTTGAATTATTGGTGCTGCATTTATTACTTTTTATATAGTTGAGCGTTTCACTGGGGAAAAAAGTGTATCCAGAGAGAATCATCTGAACGGCATGAAAAATATCATTCTGATCATTGCATTTACTGACAAAACCGTTAGCACCCGCTTGTATCGCTCTGCCCGCATAAAAGCATTCTGATTTTGATGATAAAAATAATACCTTCACCGTACTCTGGATTTGTTTGATTCTTTTCAGGAAGGTAAAACCGTCTGTACCGGGCAAGTCTATATCCATAATGATTAAATCAACAGGACGGGTTCGGAGATAATCGATGGTTATGCGGTAATCATCCGTTTTCAGGACAATCTGCAATTCACTGTTTTTTTGCAACAGAACTTCAATAGACATTCTGATGATAGGATGAGTATCCATAATGATCACCGACGTTGGTTTCATAGTTACCAGTCTCACAGGGTAGGACAATTTTCCGTTAGGGCTGGAAATTGTACTTTGATACATGAAAATACGGGTTTTCTTGATTCAGATGCGCAGCGGGGTGCGTTTGTTTGCCGCTATAGCGAAATAAATCAGAAAATCAGACGTGGTCGTTCACTTGTTCAGCAACCAGATCAAAAGCCATTGACTCAGCAAGGGTTGACCGTATAATTCACGCGATTACACCGCATTGCGGTATCAACGCGCCCTTAGCTCAGTTGGATAGAGCAACGACCTTCTAAGTCGTGGGCCGCAGGTTCGAATCCTGCAGGGCGCGCCATTTCTTCTTCATTTATGCCAGTCTTATCTGTTTCCGCTTTGCCCTTCACCACATCACTTTTTGTCGCTGTTTGGCGAGATAATTCAACGGTGTCAGGCCGTAAAACGCCTTAAAAACAGAGATAAAGTACGACGTGCTGCTATAGCCACATAATTGCGCTACCTGAGTGATATTTTTGTTATCCATCAATAACATCTGTACGGCGTAACGCATACGACACTCTGTGACAATCTGGCTATAGCTGGTATTTTCGTTTTTTAATTTCTTTTTGAGCAGGCTGGGGCTTAAACAGAGCGAACTGGCGACAATTCGCAGATTCCAGTAATGCTGAATATCGCTTTGAATAATGCGGCAGACGCTGTCGCGGACGCTGCTGCGTAAGATATACATCAGTAGGGCAATAAACCGCGATTGCTCAAGAAAGTTAGACAATACGGTAAAAAGCAATGCGCGCGTCAACTCCGCTTCGCAGGGTTTGCTGGGTTGCTGCTTGCTGTGGTTGGCGGCTAGCCGGAACACTTCCGGTGTACGGCTATGACAAGCGATAACCGGGGTAGCCAGCCGCGACCAGGGCTTTACACAGGTTAAGTTCTTATTTAAAAACAACAGATAATCGTTGATGATGTTACGGTTGATGTGGGTGATTAATACGTGATTTAACGTTGAGAGTTCAATGACGTTATTGTTGCACGCGAAGGCGGCCAGGTAATTTTTCGGAAGGGTAAACGTGGCATGGTTATTGACGCTTACCTCTACCTCTTTTTCGGTCAGGATCACCACGCAAGGTTCACTGCTGCTCAATTGCATTTCGCACTCCTCAGATATCAGAAACTCCGCTCAAAGGATCTATGCTTCCTGCATGAGTGATCGGCCCGTTCGCCGATAACGATCTTCTTTCTTTAGCACGCTTTTTAGCAATTAATCTTGATGGAATTCTGACGAGAGCGAAAGAGGTAAGCCAGGTCGTACCCGACTTACCTGGAGGAGATTTAATACTCGAGAATGCCGTGCGCGACGGGCAAATAGCGCAGAGAGAAATAGAGCGTGTCTTTACCGCAAGAGGAACGTTTCGCTAACAGTGAGGCAATTTCTGCGTCTGGCTTCGGTTTCGCGGTAAAGGTTTTGCCTTTACCGGCGACAAACAGTTCATAAACAATGCCGCTGGCAGGGGCGGAACTTTGGCAATCGGCGCTGGCCTGTAGATAACGTTCACGCTGTTCAGCGGTAAGTTTATCCACGCCGCTGCCATCCTGAACCCAGACATTAACGCCGGTTGCTTTAACGTGTTCCAGCAGTTGGCGATAGCCATCGGGCGACATATTTCCGGCGAAAAAACTACTGATATAAACCGGTTTTGCCGAAACATCGCTAATCAGCCGCTGCGCATTGTTTAACCACGTTAGCAAGGGCTGACGGGCGGCTTCGCTGCGCCAGTTCAGGTCGTCAATTTCCGCGCTGATGTACCAGCCATCCGGCGTTACGCCAGGCGCGGCGCTCCATAATCTGGCTTGCTGGAGATCGGCAGCCAGCAGGCGATTAAGATAGCTTTCCAGCGCCGCGGACGACTGTTTCTGGTGCATAAAAAATTCCGGATCGGCGTTCAGCCCGACAATCAGCTTCAGGCCAGCCTGTTGCGCAACTGCGGCACGCTTAAACAATAACGCGCGCTGTTCTGGCTGGGTGAATGCATCGCCGTAACGGGTCCATTGCAAAACCAGGGTATCGAAGCCTTGCAAACGTAACTGACTCATCAGCCCCTGCCACTGGGTATCGGTAACCTGACTATCACGGTTTTGTGGTTGCCAGATAATACCTTTCATCGCAAAGGAAAAAGGGCTGACCAAAAGCAGTGTCAGCAATACGAAAATGAACTTACGCATTTACCAGTGCACTCCAATGGTGAGAAACGCGTTGTTGCGCTCTCCGTTACGTTGATTAATCGCCTTAAAGGTATGTTGATACTCGACGCCGAGACTGACTTTGTGCGGCCAGGCGTCGTAGTGCGTCTCGCCGGTCCAGATATTCCAGCGGACCCCGACACCGCCAAGCTGCGCGCCCTGAGTGCCTTTATCCCGATAGCCGTTGTCCTGAACGTGAGCGTAAGGCTCAATAGTCTGTCCGTTCGCCACCTTCTGATGCCAGCTTACGCGATAATCTGCCGTCCACGCCTGAATATCCTGGCGGACATATTGCGCCGCATCGAGGTACAGGTTTTGGGCAAACCAGCCTGAACCGTTCGGGTGCCATTCGTCGCTGTATTTGCCGCCATTAAAGAATGAGGCGCTGGCGCGCAGCATGGTATCGGATGCGCCATTTTGCCCGTTCAGCGGCAACTGCTGTTCGACGGCGAGGAAAAAGATCTGATCGCGCAGCGGCTTCCAGCGCAGACCGGTGCCGGACATCGGATTTTTCACCGGCATCATCACCCCGTTTTCTCCGGTATCGGCAAATACACGGCTGTAAACCGAGAGCAGGTCGCCTTCCAGCAGCATATTGCGTCCGATGCGGTACTCGGCTTCCAGTTGCCCGTAGCTACGATAGCTTTTCCCTGGCGCTGCGCCGCCGACATTATTGTTAGCGGTACTCATTGCGCCGGAACGCAAGCCGATAGAAGAATCGAAACTGAACGTCCAGCTACGACCGACCTCCTCATGCAGACGGCGGAAATTGAAGCGTTGCTGATTTTGCTCTGGGGTCAGTGGGGTTATCAGCGCCTGATTATCAATGTCATCAATCACCAGCCGGGCATAGTGCTGCGTCGCAGGCATGTCATCCAGACGCTGGTTCACGTAGGCCAGTTGTCGGATAAGTGCCGGATCGTCCGGTAGCCCTTTATGCGCCTGTTCGAGCATTTCCCGCGACTGTGCGATATCACCGCTATCCCACAAGGCGTAACCGAGCGCTGCCTGGGTGTTGCTATTATTCGGTTCCAGTTCCAGAGCGGCGCGCAAATCACTCACCGCCGCCGGGACATTATGACGTTGGCGATAAATTGTCGCCCGCGCAACGTAAGCGTTGGCAGAAGGCGCAATATTGATTGAGCGCGTGAGATCGTTCAGTGCGAGTTCCGGCTGACCAGGAATGTAACGTTGCGCATGCAGCCACCAGTAGAGGGCATTGTTTCCCAGCCCACGTTGTTCTGCCTGCTGAAGCCAGCGATCGCGAGCCGCACCATTTCCTGCCGCCTGGGCGGTATTGGCAGCAGCAAGCAGATCCTCATTGCTCATGTCGTGAAGACTGATTTTCTGCCAGGCCGCCAGTGCGGTGGCGTAATCCTCAACCTGATACGCCTGATAGGCTACCGCACGATGTTGCCAGGCGTTCGGTTGCCGTTGTTCGGCCTGAAGCCATGCATACAACGCCACACCGGGTAGCGTGTCCCGATAACACTTTGCCAGACGGTTCCAGGCGGCGGCATCGTAGGAAGGCGACATATCGCCCAGCAAGCGAACTATTGCCGGGCAATTATCTGCAATACCCGGCAACTGACTTTGCCACTGACGTTGCTCCGCCAGCGGTAAGGGTTTCGATAAAATCGCCACCTTCGCCGGAGTTGCCAGGTAAGGATGACTTTCCAGCAGAGACGCCAGTCGCGTCATTAAAGTCTGGCTGACGCGCGCATCGCCCTGGAAGGGATAGCGTTGCAGCAACAAATCGGCAGCTTCGCGTGACTGCTCGTTCTGCATCAGTTGCCAGGTCAGTTGATCCAGGCGGGTAAGATTTGTCGGTTCTTGCTGATACAGCAATCGTGCCAGACGCAGAGCTTCAGCCTTGTTATGGGTCGCTACGCTAACGGTATAACGCTCCTCAAGCATTTCATTGGCGGGGAGGGTGGCGAGCAGTTTTTGCGCTGCGTCGTACTGACCTTCTTTTAACAGCACCGGTAGCGTCGCGCCAACAACATACTGGCGGTTATCGGCAAACTGTACCGTATAATTCGCCAACGCCTGAACGGGGTTGGCGCTGTATTTAGATAACAGATAGAGCCAACTTTTCTCTTGTGCGTCCGTGGTAAACAGCGGCTTATTTTCAATGAGATAATGCTGGAGGCGTGCTTTCTCGCCACGATAAGCCAGCGCGGTCGCGTAAGTAATATATGACTGCGGATCGGTGAAGATCCCCTGTGATTGCAGCGCCAGGATCCGATCATCCAGCTGCCCGGCAAGAAGCACGTCAAACCACTGACGGCGTTCTGCCGCGCTTAATGTGTTCTGCTGGCGTGCTTCATTGTATAGCGTATCTGCTTGGGACCATTGTTTCAGGTAGATTGCGCGTTGCAGCAGATCGGTTCGCAGCGTTTTTCCTTCCGTCGATGCAGCAAACGTCGCATCGTTCAGTTGCGCTCTGGCGACAGGTAATTGTGCCAGCCGCAGGGCATTCTGCCCGACTTCACTGCGACAACGCAGGGTCGGCGCAGCGTCGCACGCTTTTTGCTGGGCAAGCAGTTCTTCAACAGTCGTAACGTTTTTCACTTCAACTGGAATAGCCGCCAGACTGCGCTCAAGTCGGGCATCTCCTGGGTGACGTTTCAGTTGATCCTCAAGCAACAGCCGCGCCCGGTCATCATGACCAAAATGGCGATAGGCTTCCGCAAGGTATAAAGTCAGCGGAATATTATCCGGCACCTGCTGGTGTATATATTCAAATTCGCGGATGGCGGTTGCTTCGTCGTTATTTTTCTGTGCCTTCAGCGCCTTATCGAGACGGGGATAAATAACAAAATGGCGATAATCGCTCAGCCCCAGCTCTTCTGCGCTGGTGCCGATATTGTCTGCGAGTGCGCTGGTACTCAATAAAGACGTCAGCAGTAAACCAGACCATCCGATGACGCGATTAAGGTTATTCTCCTTCATTTTCGGACTCCAGTTGCGCAACCTGTTCTGTGTTTAAACCTGCTTTGAGTAATAGTGATTGCATCGAAACTTGTAATTCGCGTTGAATTGTCAGGACGCGATCCAACGTTTCCTGGCTGATAACGCCTTCGGTGACCAAAAACTTGCCGAGCGGCAGAGAACTGCGTTCATGGCGCAATAACAACACGTTAATTGCTGAACGATTAATATGACCGAGCGTGGTCAGTATTTCGGCGAACAGGAACTGATGCGGCACATACTGCCGCCAGATTTCACCGGCCTGTTGTTCCGTGAGCCACTGATGCTGAACCGCATTGTACAACATTGCCCGTGGATCGTGACCGCGTCGACGTGCATACCAGTGACGTAATCCGGTGACAATTTGTCCTCGCAGAACAATGACGTAACGCACTTTGCGTCCAACTTTACGCGTCAGGGCTGCCAGCGAAACCGGGTCAATACCATCTTCACTGCCGACAATTAACTCATCATTTTCCAGACGCAGCGGTAGCACCGCATAATGCAGCGCCACGGAGGCCGGCATCGCGGCAATCAGCGAAGAAGGGATCTGCCAGGCATCGATAGATTCCCACGCCACGCCGTTTTGCTCTGCCAGCGCCTGTGCCAGTTGCTCGGCGCTAATCAGCCCCTGCATCAGCATTGAACCGCCCAGGCGTAGACCTTCGACGCGATTACGCAGTGCTGTATCGAGTTGTTCTTCAGTGATGACCTGATTTTCCAGCAGAATTTGACCTAACGGGCGCAACGAGCGGGTATCGCCAGTGACGCTGGGGAAGTCATGCGTTGTTTTATCCCACGCGACGCGACGTGGATCGCCGTGTTGAAGTACCTGTTTTAACGCGCGCCAGTTGGCCATGAAGTTAATCAGGTTGCCCCAGAAAAGACGCAGGACAGATAGCAGCCCCTGCGTCAGGCCGTAGTAGCCAGTGACGAAAATCACCCGCTGTACGATACGGTTAACCATCAGGCCAAAGTTTAGCCACAGCAGGGTCATTAACCATGCGCTGCCGCTAAAAATAGAAAGGAAATGCCAGGCATCGGGCCAGAAACTTTCATACGCCAGCAACAGCAAAAGCTGGATCATCACCAGCATCGCGAGGAAGCTGACAAAGTTACTGATTGCCCCTTTGCGGTCACGCCAGAGAAAGTAGTTGAGTGTCAGGCTGGAGGTCCATTTATGGGTTTTAAAGCCCTGGAAAACAATGCCGATGATCCAGCGAGATTTTTGTCGAACCGCCGTCGAAAAGGTATCGGGGAAATATTCGCGCACGCAGATCATGTTTGACGTCCGCGCGTGCTGTAAAAATTTACGCTGCTCGCGTTCTTTGGCTTCGTCCACCACCGGAAAACGGACAAAAATTTCCGTCATACCTTTTTCTTTCAGGCGGAAACCAATGTCGTAATCTTCAGTAAGACTCTGCACGTCGAAAGCAATACCGTCACCGTCAGCTAACAGTGCGGTCACGGCGCGGCGGCTGAAACAAGTACCGACGCCTGCGCTGGGCACCTGTCCGGCGAGGGCTTCACGCACCGGAACATCTTTGCCATGCAGTTCTGAAAACTCATCAATGTAAGTCATGCTGGTGAAGTGCGTCCATTCGCGTTCGAATGGGTATACCGGGATCTGAATCAGATCTTTACGCTCGACCAGATAGTTGAACAGACGCAATTCCATCGGTGAAATTACGTCTTCGGCGTCATGCAGAATAAAACCAGCAAAAGCGAAATTGGCGCTACGCTCAAACTGGGTGATGGCGTCCAGCACGTTGTTCAGGCAGTCGGCTTTGCTGGTGGGGCCAGGACGCGCGCAGACTACCTTATGCACGTTTGGGAAGCGAGCGCACACTTCGTCAACATCACGCTGAGTATCGGGGTCGTTGGGGTAGGTGCCAACAAAGATATGATAGTTTTCATAGTCGAGCGTGGTCGCCGCCAGCTCGGCCATATTGCCGATGACGCCCGTTTCATTCCACGCCGGAACCATAATCGCTAACGGTTTTTCATCTGGTTTATACAGTTCGCGGTAACTCATTCGCGGGTAGCGGCGATAAACACTCAACTTGCGTTTAATGCGGCGTACCCAGTAGACGACATCAATAAAAAAATCGTCCAGCCCGCTGATGAACATGATGACCGCTAACGTTATCGCGATTACTTTTAAGCCATATAGCCAGGTTGCAAAAACATCAAGAAGCCAGTCCACACAAAAACCTTACATTAACGCTGGTTATGTTTAGGGTGGCGTATATTAAAGTTTTTTATGAATTGTGACAGCTTTTTATCATTAATAGGTAGGATTATTGCGGCACGTTATTTTTACACTGGTTATAAAAGTTGCCGATTGTGCAGGATGTAGGCAAAAGCGCGGAGGTGAAGGTCATAGTGAGGAGGATAGGCGGCAACCGATCAGGTCATCATGTTGTGGAAGTGCCTGGAGGAGGTGAGCAGGGGAGAACATTTTCCCCGTGCTGAACAAAAAGACGGCGTTGCTGTGGGTACAGGAAGGCTAACTTCATTTCTCTTTAGATTAATTAAGTTTAATATTCAACCGGGAAATAATGAACGTTAAAATAACAAATGCTTTATAAATAAGCAACTTTGCTTGTGTTTTTGTCATGATGGTGATCTTTTATGCAAGGGGGAATTATTGGAATTCAAATGTTTTATATTCCTCTGTAATCATCTTTAAACTTAACATAGCCATGTCTCGGGTATCTTCATCATCAGATTGTAGAGAAATATTTAATCCTTTAATTAAGGTGTTATCGGGAAAAGCCATTGCTAATAATGTACACCAATATCGGACACTTTTTATTGTCAGAGGATTTTCCAGTATGTTGGCTATATTTGAAGCTACAATGTTTTTATCACACTTGTACAAAAAATCTTCGACCAACTGATATACTCCTAAGCCATCACCTTCCCCAAAGGATTGTAAAAATAACGGTATGGCCTCTTCAGCAGGATTTGCACAAAAATAAAGTCTTACGTCGTCATATTTATCGATAAGTTCCTGAGTGATGTCATAATCATTAGGCATAGATTGATTTAGAGCAAGGAATGCTAATGCTTCTTTTTTAGTCATATTCATCGTGGTTAATATAGTTTGCTGAAAGAATTAAGGTGAAAATGGTTCATAGACAGAATTGAATAGGAAGTCTTGTTTCCATATAACTTTATCATAAAAAAGAGATTTAGCTTGATGCGTATAGAAAATATGAGGGTAAATAGTTTTCCCACCATAAATTATATTCCTTCCCGTTACACCGGAGAATTCATTGGTTTTAATCTGTCGTTTAAGCCAGTTAATGGCTTTGCATAAACATATTAATTTATCCTCAGAATCAGTAGTGTTAATTTCAGTAAGTTGTAACATCTTTACCCCGGTATGCTCAACTAAATGCCCCGGTTTTATTTCAATCCAACCACAACAACGATCAATGCTACTAAACTTTATTTTTCTATTATTAGATTTAATGCTGGGCATAAGATAAATTCGATATGCTACAACAGGGATTTTTTTTCTGTTAAAATATTTAGTTGTTGAGAGTATTCATCTTGTAGCGCAAACCAAATCGAATGTAATTGATACTTTGAGGCTATAATAGCGAGCCAATCAGACAGCTCTTCATTCGTGCAAAAAACATTTATCCTTGCAGTTGCCATTCGTAATCCTTTGTATATGAGAATTTTATCCGTATCTTATGTCTTAATCCTGCCCTAATACTTTATTATTCATAAAATTAATTTCGCTGCATTCCACGACAATCGCCAGCGTGAGGGGAAATTACTTGATTATAAATTATTACTTATAATTTCTCCATTTCCTGCCAACTCTAAAAAAACATCGAATGAAATTGCTATTTGTTTTACTTCAGCTATATCCAGGTCACCAAAATTTACGGAAGATATTCTGGTGTGTTCTGGATTACGATAATCCAGTAAAAAACATATCGGCCCACCATCAGAACCAAAAGCCATGAACTGTTCACCTAGATAATGATTGATTAAATAACCATCATTTAATTCCTTGATTTCGTCTAATGGCCACAAGGAAATGTAAATATTGTGAAATTTACCTGCTCCACCGTTAGACCACAGAAAAAACTCTTTCATATCTTCTGGAAAACGATGCGTGAAATTGGACTCTAACAACATCATATCTTTTTCTGACAAAGAATCATATTTTGTCCAGAATGGTTTTATCTGTTCTATGATTTTTTCCACTTTATAGTACTCATGATTCGTTAAAATATTAACAGGATTTTCACCCATACGATTAATATACGATATTTTAATCTCAAGAATATATTTGGATGGTGAAGTTATCTGGGGTATACATTCACACTATATATATTATCCGAAGGCAGTTGCGCTAGCGCCATACCCTGATAAAACTCACCATCTGCACGAAACGGATTTTACGCTTTTTCTCGTGACGAAATAGCTAATTCTCAATTCAATTAACATCCACTGCATTATCTGACCAATCACTCCCTCTCCGGTAGCCCGATAACAAACCTTGTCCCCCGCGCATCTGACGTTACCGCAACCGTGCCTTTATGCGCGACAACAATCGATTTCACTATCGCCAGCCCAATGCCGCTACCTTCACCTTTTCGCTGGCGGGAAGGATCAACGCGGTAGAAACGGTCAAACAAACGCGGTAAGTGCTCGGGCGCAATGGGCGTACCGGGGTTTTCGACGGTAACTTGCACCTGGTGATCGACCGTCTGGCAGCGCACTACAATTGCCTCTCCGGGCGGCGTATAACGCAGGGCGTTAGAAAGCAGGTTGCTTAGCGCCCGGCGCAGCATCAGCGGATCGCCCGCAACCTGACATTTGTCGCCAACAAACCGTAGTGCTACGCCGCGATCTTCCGCTAACGCCTCGAAAAAATCGAACACTTTGCCAACTTCATCCGCCAGGTTGAGCATTTTCTTTTCGGGGATTAACTGGTTGTTATCGGCCTGAGCGAGAAACAGCATATCGCTGACCATTTTCGCCATTCGCGTCAGCTCTTCGAGATTAGAGTAGAGCACATCTTCCAGCTCCTTCTGGCTGCGCGACTGGCTGAGGGCGATTTCCGTTTGCGTTATGAGATTCGTAATCGGCGTGCGAATTTCGTGGGCGATATCCGCTGAGAAATTGGACTGGCGGGTAAAGACATCCTCGATACGCTCGATCATATGGTTGAACGACAGCACCAGTTGTTCCAGTTCAATGGGCACGGTCTGTGGATCGAGGCGAACGTCGAGATCTTTCGAGGTAATGTTCTGGATTTGACGGCTGACGCTGCGAATTGGCGCGTGGCCTTTATGTACCGCCAACAGCACGATAAAGACGATCAGGATGCTGATGATCGATGCTGTCATAATAAGTTTATTCATCAAATCATTAATGTAATGAAGATGAAAATCGATAGACAGCGCGATGTAGAGCGTATAAATCGGTTTGCCGTCCACCAACGGGCCAACCGGCAAGTTAATCATCCGCCAGTTGCTGTGTTCCATATGCCCGTGACCGTGGCCTGGCATCATCATTGTCGGGCCGGAAAGGAGATACACCTCGCCGCTCCGAGCGTCTTTATCGGGTATGGCATCACGTGCAAACTCGCGGATATCCGGCGCACCGGGGGAGTGATACACCGTTTTACCGTGGCTATCTGCCAGAGAAATCAACATGTTGGAATAACCACTGACGATATCTTCCAGCGTCATTAAGCGTCGGGCTTGTGTCTCTTCGGGATGATTAAGAACGCGCTTGAATGTGGCGCTAATCTCTTTTAAATCATTAATATCCTGCTCGGCAAAATGCACTTTTACCGAGTGGATCATGATCCAGGCAAAGACGAAAAACGCTGCAATGGTGGCAAGGCTGATAAAAAAGGTCAGGCGGGTTGCCAGCGAAAACGGGCGCTGAAACGGCTTACTGGCCATCCGGCACCTCAAGCATGTAACCTACGCCGCGTACGGTCTGAATTAACTTTGGCTCGAAATCATTGTCGATTTTGCCGCGTAGCCGCTTCACCGCCACATCAATAGCGTTAGTGTCGCTGTCGAAATTCATGTCCCACACCTGCGAGGCGATAAGCGAGCGGGGCAGCACTTCACCCTGATGGCGGAGGAAAAACTCCAGCAGAGTAAATTCTTTACTGGTCAAAGTGATGCGCGTGCCGCTGCGGGTGACTTTGCGGCTAACGAGATCGACCATCAGGTCGGCAACCTGAAACTGACTTTCGATAATTACCGCCGCCCCGCGCCGCAGTAGAGTGCGCACCCGTGCCAGCAGTTCAGCAAAAGCGAACGGCTTCACCAGGTAGTCATCTGCCCCCAACTCCAGCCCCTTGACGCGATGTTCAATGGTGCCAAGCGCGGTAAGCAACAGAATCGGCATCCCTTTATTGGCGGAACGCAACATACGCACGATATCCCAGCCGTTCACGTCCGGCAGCATAATATCTAGGATTATCAGGTCATAATCACCTGTCATCGCCAGATGGTATCCATTCAGCCCGTTATCGGCCAAATCAACCACAAAACCGGCCTCGGTTAACCCTTTGGTTAAGTATTCGCCGGTTTTCTTTTCATCTTCGACAATCAACAGTTTCATATTTCCTCCGCATGTTGCCCGGGCAATTCTAGAGTAGCGGGATCAGATGGCAATCGCTTATTGGCAAAATGACAGTATTGTCATTTTCCTGTCACCGGAAAATCAGAGCCTGGCGAGTAAAGTTGGTGGCATAAAATCACCAGAAATTATGTGCCTATGTTTCCTTGTAAACTTCTGCCATTTTGTGTGGCCCTTGCGTTAACCGGTTGTTCTTTGGCACCGGAATATCAGCGTCCGGCAATGCCTGTGCCGCAGCAGTTCTCACTCAGCCAGAACGGCCTGGTTAACGCGGTAGATAACTACCAGAACGCGGGCTGGCGCACCTTTTTTGTTGATAATCAGGTGAAGACGCTGATTAGCGAGGCGCTGGTGAATAATCGGGATTTGCGCATGGCGACGCTGAAAGTGCAGGAAGCACGGGCGCAATATCGTCTGACCGATGCCGACCGCTACCCACAGCTCAATGGCGAGGGCAGCGGCAGCTGGAGCGGCAATCTTAAAGGCGATTCAGCCACGACGCGGGAGTTCTCGACTGGCCTTAACGCCAGCTTTGATCTCGATTTTTTCGGTCGCTTAAAGAACATGAGCGAAGCCGAGCGACAAAATTATTTAGCCACTGAGGAAGCTCAGCGCGCGGTGCATATTCTGCTGGTTTCTAATGTCGCGCAAAGCTATTTCAATCAGCAACTGGCTTATGCGCAATTACAAATAGCCGAAGAAACGCTGCGTAATTATCAGCAGTCATATGCGTTTGTTGAAAAACAACTGTTGACCGGTAGCAGCAATGTTCTGGCGCTGGAACAGGCTCGCGGGGTGATAGAAAGTACCCGCAGTGATATCGCTAAACGTCAGGGGGAACTGGCGCAGGCGAATAATGCATTGCAACTGTTATTGGGAAACTACGGCAAGCTGCCGCAAGCGCAGACAGTAAACAGCGACAGCCTGCAAAGCGTTAAATTATCGGCGGGCTTGTCGTCGCAAATCTTATTGCAGCGCCCGGATATTATGGAAGCTGAACACGCATTAATGGCGGCTAATGCCAATATTGGTGCTGCGCGTGCGGCATTTTTCCCGTCTATAAGCCTGACCAGCGGAATATCAACCGCCAGTAGCGATCTGTCGTCATTATTTAACGCCAGCAGCGGGATGTGGAATTTTATTCCTAAAATTGAGATCCCCATTTTTAATGCCGGACGCAACCAGGCCAATCTGGATATCGCCGAAATTCGCCAGCAGCAGTCGGTGGTGAATTATGAACAGAAAATTCAGAACGCCTTTAAAGAAGTGGCAGATGCGCTTGCATTACGTAAAAGCCTGAACGATCAAATCAGCGCCCAGCAGCGTTATCTGGCGTCGCTGCAAATTACGTTGCAACGGGCGCGGGCATTATATCAGCACGGCGCGGTAAGTTATCTGGAAGTGCTGGATGCCGAGCGTTCCTTATTTGCAACCCGACAAACTTTACTCGACCTGAATTATGCCCGTCAGGTTAACGAAGTTTCCTTATATACCGCCCTGGGTGGCGGTTGGCAGCAATAAATTTTAACTCCAGGAGAGAATAAATGAAAAAAGCACTGCAAGTTGCAATGTTCAGTCTGTTTACTGTTATTGGCTTTAATGCCCAGGCTAACGAACATCACCATGAAACCATGAGCGAAGCACAACCACAGGTTATTAGCGCCACCGGTGTGGTAAAAGGTGTTGATCTGGAAAGCAAAAAAATCACCATCCATCACGATCCGATTGCTGCCGTGAACTGGCCGGAGATGACCATGCGCTTTACCATCACCCCGCAGACGAAAATGAGTGAAATTAAAACTGGCGACAAAGTAGCGTTTAATTTTGTCCAGCAGGGCAACCTTTCTTTATTACAGGATATTAAAGTCAGCCAGTAACCCAGGTTTAATGAGATGAAAAAAATCGCGCTTATTATCGGCAGCATGATCGCGGGCGGTATTATTTCTGCGGCAGGTTTTACCTGGTTTGCAAAGGCTGAACCGCCCGCAGAAAAAACGTCGACCGCAGAACGTAAAGTCTTATTCTGGTACGACCCAATGTATCCCAATACGCGGTTCGATAAACCAGGTAAATCGCCGTTTATGGATATGGATCTGGTGCCGAAATATGCCGATGAAGAGAGTTCTGCGTCTGGTGTGCGCATTGACCCGACCCAGACGCAAAATCTGGGGGTGAAAATGGCGACCGTCACGCGCGGGCCGCTGACTTTTGCCCAGAGTTTCCCAGCGAATGTGAGTTACAACGAGTATCAGTTTGCCATTGTGCAGGCCCGCGCCGCCGGGTTTATCGACAAGGTGTATCCGCTCACCGTGGGCGATAAAGTGCAAAAGGGCACACCGCTTCTCGACCTGACCATTCCCGACTGGGTGGAAGCGCAGAGTGAGTATTTACTGCTGCGCGAAACCGGCGGGACGGCGACCCAGACTGAAGGCATTCTTGAGCGGTTGAGACTGGCGGGAATGCCGGAGGCCGATATTCGCCGCCTGATTACCACGCAAAAAATCCAGACTCGCTTTACGCTCAAAGCCCCTATTGATGGCGTGATCACTGCGTTTGATCTGCGTGCGGGAATGAATATCGCCAAAGATAACGTGGTCGCGAAAATTCAGGGTATGGACCCGGTGTGGGTCACTGCTGCGATCCCGGAGTCCATCGCCTGGCTGGTGAAAGATGCCTCGCAGTTTACGCTCACCGTTCCGGCGCGACCGGATAAAACTCTCACCATCCGCAAATGGACGCTGTTACCCGGCGTGGATGCTGCGACCCGCACGCTGCAACTGCGTCTGGAAGTCGACAACGCTGACGAAGCGCTAAAACCGGGAATGAACGCCTGGTTGCAACTCAACACCGCCAGCGAACCGATGCTGCTCATTCCGTCACAGGCACTGATTGATACTGGTAACGAACAGCGGGTGATTACCGTTGATGCCGACGGGCGCTTTGTACCGAAACGCGTTGCTGTTTTCCAGGCGTCGCAAGGCGTCACCGCGCTACGTTCTGGTCTGGCGGAAGGTGAAAAGGTGGTTTCCAGCGGCCTGTTCCTGATTGATTCTGAAGCCAATATTTCTGGCGCACTGGAGCGGATGCGCTCTGAAAGTGCTACCCATGCGCATTGAGGGAATAACCAATGATTGAATGGATTATTCGTCGCTCGGTGGCGAACCGTTTTCTGGTGCTGATGGGCGCGTTGTTTCTGAGTATCTGGGGCACCTGGACTATCATTAACACGCCAGTGGATGCGCTGCCGGATCTCTCCGATGTGCAGGTGATTATTAAAACCAGCTATCCCGGTCAGGCACCGCAAATCGTTGAAAATCAGGTGACTTATCCACTAACCACCACCATGTTGTCAGTACCTGGCGCGAAGACTGTGCGCGGTTTCTCGCAGTTTGGCGACTCTTATGTATATGTCATTTTCGAAGATGGCACCGATCCGTACTGGGCGCGCTCGCGGGTGCTGGAGTACCTCAACCAGGTACAGGGTAAGCTGCCTGCGGGAGTCAGCGCCGAGTTGGGGCCAGATGCCACGGGTGTTGGCTGGATCTATGAATACGCGCTGGTGGATCGCAGCGGTAAGCACGATCTGGCCGATTTACGTTCATTGCAGGACTGGTTTCTCAAATATGAGCTGAAAACCATCCCTGACGTTGCGGAAGTGGCGTCGGTGGGCGGTGTGGTGAAAGAGTATCAGGTGGTTATCGATCCTCAGCGCCTGGCGCAGTATGGCATCAGTCTCGCCGAAGTGAAAAATGCGCTGGATGCTTCAAACCAGGAAGCGGGCGGTTCGTCGATCGAACTGGCGGAAGCGGAATATATGGTGCGCGCCAGCGGCTATCTGCAAACGCTCGACGACTTTAATCACATCGTTTTAAAAGCCAGCGAAAATGGTGTGCCCGTTTATCTGCGTGATGTTGCGAAGGTCCAGGTTGGCCCGGAGATGCGCCGGGGCATTGCCGAACTCAATGGTGAAGGCGAAGTGGCGGGCGGGGTGGTGATCCTGCGTTCCGGCAAAAACGCCCGTGAAGTGATCGCCGCCGTGAAGGACAAACTGGAAACGCTGAAAAGCAGTCTGCCGGAAGGCGTGGAGATAGTTACAACATACGATCGCAGCCAGCTTATTGACCGTGCCATCGACAACCTCAGCGGCAAGCTGCTGGAAGAGTTTATTGTGGTGGCGGTAGTCTGCGCGCTGTTTCTCTGGCATGTGCGCTCGGCGCTGGTGGCGATTATTTCGTTGCCGCTGGGGTTGTGTATTGCTTTTATTGTCATGCACTTCCAGGGACTGAATGCCAATATTATGTCGCTGGGCGGTATTGCGATTGCCGTCGGGGCGATGGTCGATGCCGCTATCGTCATGATCGAGAATGCGCATAAACGGCTGGAAGAGTGGCAGCACCAGCATCCTGACGCCACGCTGGATAATAAAACGCGCTGGCAGGTGATCACCGATGCATCTGTTGAAGTGGGGCCAGCGCTGTTTATCAGTCTGCTGATTATCACGCTGTCGTTTATCCCGATCTTCACCCTGGAAGGGCAGGAAGGGCGTCTGTTTGGCCCGCTGGCGTTCACCAAAACGTATGCGATGGCGGGCGCGGCGCTGCTGGCGATCGTAGTGATCCCCATCCTGATGGGCTACTGGATCCGTGGCAAAATTCCGCCAGAAAGCAGTAACCCGCTCAATCGCTTTTTGATTCGTGTTTATCATCCGCTGTTGCTGAAAGTACTACACTGGCCGAAAACCACGCTGCTGGTGGCAGCGCTTTCGGTGCTTACGGTTCTCTGGCCGCTCAATAAAGTTGGCGGGGAATTTTTACCGCAGATCAATGAAGGCGACTTGTTGTATATGCCATCGACGCTGCCGGGGATTTCCGCAGCGGAGGCGGCGAGTATGCTGCAAAAAACCGACAAGCTGATTATGAGCGTGCCGGAAGTGGCGCGGGTGTTTGGCAAAACCGGGAAAGCGGAAACCGCCACCGACTCCGCACCGCTGGAGATGGTAGAAACGACCATCCAGCTTAAGCCACAGGATCAGTGGCGGCCAGGCATGACGATGGACAAAATCATTGAGGAACTGGACAACACCGTGCGTCTGCCGGGGCTGGCGAATCTGTGGGTGCCGCCAATCCGTAACCGTATCGATATGCTCTCGACCGGCATTAAAAGCCCTATCGGCATTAAAGTTTCCGGCACTGTGCTGGCGGATATCGACGCGATGGCGGAGCAAATTGAAGAAGTGGCGCGAACGGTGCCAGGCGTGGCTTCAGCCCTTGCTGAACGTCTGGAAGGTGGGCGCTATATCAACGTTGAGATCAACCGTGAAAAAGCCGCCCGTTACGGTATGACGGTGGCGGATGTGCAGTTGTTTGTGACATCTGCGGTGGGTGGGGCGATGGTTGGTGAAACGGTGGAAGGGATTGCCCGTTATCCAATTAATCTGCGTTATCCGCAAAGCTGGCGCGATAGCCCACAGGCGCTGCGCCAGCTACCGATCCTGACGCCGATGAAGCAGCAAATCACCCTGGCGGATGTGGCCGACGTTAAAGTCTCTACCGGACCGTCGATGCTGAAAACCGAGAATGCGCGCCCGACAAGCTGGATTTATATCGATGCCCGCGATCGTGACATGGTGTCGGTGGTTCACGATTTGCAAAAAGCGATTGCCGAGAAAGTGCAGTTAAAACCGGGCACCAGCGTGGCATTCTCCGGGCAGTTCGAGTTGCTGGAGCGTGCCAACCACAAGCTGAAACTCATGGTGCCGATGACGTTGATGATCATCTTCGTGCTGTTGTATCTGGCGTTCCGTCGGGTGGGCGAAGCGTTGCTGATTATCAGCAGCGTACCGTTTGCGCTGGTGGGCGGCATCTGGTTGCTGTGGTGGATGGGCTTTCATCTTTCCGTGGCGACGGGCACTGGCTTTATCGCCCTCGCCGGGGTCGCCGCCGAATTTGGCGTGGTGATGTTGATGTATTTACGTCACGCCATAGAGGCAGATCCATCCCTGGATAATCCGCAAACATTCAGCGAGCAGAAGCTGGATGAGGCGTTGTATCACGGCGCAGTGCTGCGTGTGCGCCCGAAAGCGATGACGGTGGCGGTGATTATCGCGGGTCTGCTGCCGATTTTGTGGGGAACGGGGGCAGGTTCAGAGGTGATGAGCCGGATTGCCGCGCCGATGATTGGCGGCATGATCACCGCACCTTTGCTGTCGCTGTTTATTATCCCGGCGGCGTATAAGCTGATGTGGCTGCACCGACATCGGGTACGGAAATAAAAGCAGGATACCCGGTTTAACCGCGTGGATTGTGTCTTGCGACGATGGGCACTAAATGTTAAAAGGTGCCCCTCAACAAAAAAGACACACAGGGGAAAGGCGTGAAAAACGCGTCAACCGTATCGGAAGATACTGCGTCGAATAAAGAGCCGACGCTTCATCGCGGATTACATAACCGTCATATTCAACTGATTGCGCTGGGTGGCGCTATTGGTACTGGTCTGTTTCTTGGCATTGGCCCGGCGATTCAGATGGCAGGTCCGGCTGTATTGTTGGGCTACGGCGTCGCCGGGATCATTGCTTTCCTGATTATGCGCCAGCTTGGCGAGATGGTGGTTGAGGAGCCGGTATCCGGTTCGTTTGCCCACTTTGCCTATAAATACTGGGGACCGTTTGCGGGCTTCCTCTCAGGCTGGAACTACTGGGTGATGTTCGTACTGGTGGGGATGGCTGAGCTGACCGCTGCGGGCATCTATATGCAGTACTGGTTCCCGGATGTTCCAACGTGGATTTGGGCTGCCGCCTTCTTTATTATCATCAACGCTGTTAACCTGGTGAATGTGCGCTTATATGGTGAAACTGAGTTCTGGTTTGCGCTGATTAAAGTGTTGGCGATCATCGGTATGATCGGCTTTGGCCTGTGGCTGCTGTTTTCTGGTCACGGCGGTGAGAAAGCCAGTATCGACAACCTCTGGCGCTACGGTGGTTTCTTTGCCACGGGCTGGAATGGGCTGATTTTGTCCCTGGCGGTGATCATGTTTTCCTTCGGCGGGCTGGAGCTGATTGGGATTACTGCCGCTGAAGCGCGCGATCCGGAAAAAAGTATTCCAAAAGCGGTAAATCAGGTGGTTTATCGCATCCTGCTGTTTTATATCGGTTCGCTGGTGGTATTACTGGCACTCTACCCGTGGGTGGAAGTGAAATCTAACAGTAGCCCGTTTGTGATGATTTTCCATAATCTCGACAGCAATGTGGTGGCTTCTGCGCTGAATTTCGTCATTCTGGTGGCATCGTTGTCGGTCTATAACAGTGGGGTTTACTCCAACAGCCGCATGCTGTTTGGCCTTTCTGTGCAGGGTAATGCGCCGAAGTTTCTTACCCGCGTTAGCCATCGCGGTGTGCCGATCAACTCGCTGATACTTTCTGGGGCTATCACTTCGCTGGTGGTGTTGATCAACTATCTGCTGCCGCAAAAAGCGTTTGGTCTGTTGATGGCGCTGGTGGTGGCAACGTTGCTGTTGAACTGGATTATGATCTGTCTGGCGCATCTGCGTTTTCGCGCGGCGATGCGACGTCAGGGGCGTGAAACACAGTTTAAAGCGCTGCTTTATCCATTCGGCAATTATCTCTGCATTGCCTTCCTCGGCATGATTTTGCTGCTGATGTGCACGATGGATGATATGCGCTTGTCAGCGATTTTGCTGCCAGTGTGGATTGTGTTCCTGTTTGTGGTGTTTAAAACGCTGCGTCGGAAATAAGGCGTTCACGCCGCATCCGACAAAACGAAGTCAACCATCTGAATCTGCTCTCATCCATTCGATGAGAGCGGATTTTTTAATTACTGCTTAAATGCACCCGCCAGAGAGCGAATATCATTGCCGGTTGGTGACTGATGAAGCCGCAGACCAAACTCTTCGACAATCGCAAATATGTGGTCGAATATATCAGCCTGAATACTTTCATATTCCAGCCACACCACGGTGTTGGTAAACGCATAGATCTCGAGCGGTAAACCGTTATCGCCAGGAGCCAGTTGGCGTACCATTAAGGTCATATCTTTACGAATCCGCGGATGGTTACGTAGATATTCGTTCAGATAGGCGCGAAAGGTTCCAATATTGGTCATTCGACGCAGGTTTAATACCGACTCTGTAGAACCTTGCTGGCGATTCCACTCATTAATTTCCTGATGGCGGCTGGTTAAATAAGGTTTTAACAAATGCGCTTTATTCAGACGTTGCATTTCGTCTTCATCAAGAAAATGAATACTGGTGACATCAATGCTGATACTGCGTTTAATACGTCGCCCGCCGGATGCTGACATCCCGCTCCAGTTTTTAAAGGAGTCAGAGACCAGCGACCAGGTGGGAATAGTGGTAATGGTATTGTCCCAGTTACGCACTTTGACGGTGGTTAACCCAATATCGATCACCGCGCCATCCGCGCCGTATTTCGGCATCTCCAGCCAGTCGCCCAGTTTCAGCATATCGTTCGCGGAAAGCTGAATACCTGCCACCAGACCAAGAATCGGATCTTTAAATACCAACATCAGCACGGCAGCCATTGCACCAAGACCGCTGATCAGAATCGCTGGCGATTGACCAATCAGCAGCGAGATCATCAAAATGCCGACCAGAATCGCGCCGATCAGTTTAATCCCCTGAAATATCCCTTTCAGCGGTAACTGAGACGCCGCCGGGAATTTCTGCGCCAGATTCAAAATAACATCCAGCAACGAGAAGACTGAAAGCAGTGCATACATCATGATCCACAACTGCGCGCAGGTGGTCAGAATATCAGCCGCTTCGGTGCCTTTTTGCAGCCAGAATACCGCCTGAATATTGACGATAATCCCCTGCAAGGTGAAAGCTAAACGGTGGAAGAGTTTATTCTGGGTAATGATTTGCAACCATAGCCGTGAACTGGCGATGGCACGTTTTTCGAAGGTCCGTAGTACTACCCAGTGCAAAATAATATGCACTACAACGGCAGTCAGAAAAATAATACCGAAAATCATCACCATCGAGGTGGTGTGATCAAACTCAATACCCGCTAAATCTTCAACCTGGGATATTAAATCCTGCATAACGTCTCCTTTATACAACAGTAGCCTATGATGACGGCTGAAACAAGGTTATGCAAATCAGGATAATCTGAGGGGAAATAGCCGGGCGGATGCCCGGCAAAGGAGAATTACACTTCAGTTATGGTGATGTTTTGCGGCAGACGGGATTTCGGCAGCGTAGCGTTAAAATCTTCGACGCTGTGATGACCTACCGGAACAACCACCAGGCTGGTGTAGCCTTTCTCTTTCAAACCAAATTCTTCATCGAGGATGGCGGCATCAAAACCTTCGATGGGTACCGCGTCCAGACCCAGCGCCGCAACGCCCAGCAGGAAGTTACCGACGTTGAGGTAAACCTGTTTTGCCATCCACTCAGCATCATCATGCAGATCTTTACGGTGCATATCGGCGAAGAATTTGCGACCTTTATCGTTCGCAGCTTTCGCTTCCGGCGTGGCAAAGCGGCCATCGGCATCTTCCTGGTCAACAACCTGTTTCAGCCAGGCATCGTCCATCGCGGTTTTCGCGCAGAACACCACGACGTGCGAGGCATCAAGCATTTTGCGCTCGTTGAACACGTAATTACCGGCAGCGGATTTGGCAACACGCGCTTTGCCTTCTTCCGTGCTGGCAACAATAAAATGCCACGGCTGGGAGTTGGTGCTGGATGGGCTGTACTGCAGCAGCGTTTTGATCTGCTCGGCCTGTTCCGGGGTAAGTTTTTTGCTGGCATCAAATGCCTTAGTGGAATGACGCTTTAAGGCGACAGAAATGATATCCATAAAGACTCCATGTGTAAGTAATTTTGCGTGCCAGCAGATTACAAGGTTCAACGAGAAATGGTAAGCGAGAAAAATGCGCTATAGATTTTCGCTTTTAGTCTGGGCGCACTCTTTTTTGATCGCGTTTAGATAAGCCATCAACCACTAAATTCCATGAATCATCGATAAGATCGCGCAGTAACGCTTCGGAGATCTCATCGCCTGGATACACTGAAATCCAGTGCTTCTTATTCATGTGATACCCTGGCTTAATGCTCGGGTATATCTGCTGATTTAACAGGGATTTTTGTGGATCGGACTTCAAATTGATAAAGGGGACGCAGCGCAGCTCCGACGACAGCATAAAAATCTTGCCGCCAATTTTAAAAACATCGAACTCCGGGCCAAAAGGCCAGCAAAGCTCGACAAAGGGTAACTCAAGGGCCAGGCGTTTCGCCGTTTCGTGCAGTGATTGCTTATCCATAAACGTTCCTTTAGGCGAAGGAGAATAAGCAAAGTATGCCGTGAAGTACGGCGATAATCGACGTTTAATCCGCCAGCGAGAACCAGCGTCGCCAGATAAAACGCAGAATAAAATACTCAATAGCTCCCAGCACTAAAAACCACAGGCAAAACAATAAAGTGTAAAGCTGGCTAAGATCCATCAGATGGAACGTGCTCACCAGTTTTTGTGCCAGCGTCAGCCCCAGTGTGGGGGCGGGCAGCAGCAGGCAAGAGAGGAAAGCCATCAGCAAAATGCCTGCTGCGGTGGTTAAGGTTTCTAAAGGGTGTTTCATAACATTGTTAAATGTAAGTTAAAACACCATTGTCAGGGATATTCTTCTGTAAGGCAATTCCCGACTTATTCTCCGGCCCAAATCTCACAATGCTTTTTCACCAGTCCAATCAGAGAGCCGCCATCGGCGACGAAATCACGCATCAGCTGCGCTTCATTCAGACCGCTGACGACCTGGCGATGCAGGGCCTCAATCGCGCTCGATGCGCCCATTTTATGTGCCGAAGGGGCGATTTTTTCCAGTAAACGTAAGGTGTCTTCCGTTAGTGGCCGACGATCGCCAGTGTGCGGATCGGTAATGACGCCTTCCAGCCCATAGCGGCAGGCCTGGAAACGGTTGAATTTATAAAGAAGGTAATCTTTCTCCTGATGTTTAAACGGGCGTTCCGTCAGTAACCAGTGGGCGGTAGCCTGAATCAATCCTGCCATATTTACCGCATGGCTAAGGGTTAACGGGGTATCCATTACCCGAACCTCCACCGTGCCAAAATGAGGGCTGGGGCGAATATCCCAGTGCAGATCTTTAATGCTGTCGATCATCGTGGTGTAACTCAGGCAGCGAAACAGGGCTTCAAATTGTTGCCAGTTACTGACCCACGGCATCGGGCCATTATCGGGAAAGGCGGAAAAAATATTCGGTCGTGAGGAGGCAAAACGCGTATCCGTTCCTTGCATATATGGCGACGCGGCGGAAAGGGCGATAAAGTGCGGCACAAACCGTGACAGGCCGTGCAGCAAATAAATGGCATCATCGCCACTGGCGCAACCAACATGGACATGCTGACCAAAAACGGTCGCCTGTTGAATGAGATAACCAAAGTTTTCCAGCGTTCGTTGATAGCGTTCGTTATCGCATACCTCCTGACGCTGCCATTTCTGAAACGGGTGCGTGCCACCGCCGCAAATTTCCAGATGATGGTCTGCGGCTGCCTGCAATACGACTTTCTGCATCGCTGAAAATTGCCCGGCAGCCTGGTTGATATCACGACAAACATCCGTCGCCAGCTCCAGCATGCTTTCGGTGATATCGTGCTTTACTTCCCCGGCAGTGATCTGATTTTTAACCGCGTCAATCAGCGTTGAAGAGTCCTGGCTTAAGTCATAGCCCGGCGGATTAACCACCTGCATTTCCAGTTCAATACCGAGGGTAAAAGGTTCAGAGACTTGAAAATCGGGTATTGGCATAGGTTTCTCTTATGTTGGCGTTTTCATTTCAGTATAGAAGTGGGAGCGGCCGGGGGAGATGCGGAAGTTCTGGAATGTTTCTTTTTTTTGGTGATGGTGAACTGATTGTGACTGAAGAAGTTTGGCTACTTTTGCAATGTGACCAGTTGCGTCATAGCCGGCTGGCGGGGAAGAATTTTGACGATTGAGGCATGCAGAAAAAACGGGCTCAGCTTCAGTTGATTAAATGAGGAGTGAGAAGTCCGAAACAGGATTTGCTGTATAAATAAACAGCTATTTTGTTGAGGAAGGGTAAGATAACGGCGGGTGCCTGAAGCTTTCCGGTTTCAGGTTTACTCTGAGGTCTGGAAAGATGAAGCCCCAGGAGATATTTCTATCAACCCTGGGGCTGCCACTCCAAACCCAAACAATTTGGATGGTAGTCCCTTCTTCGCATGGAGGCAATATAAACATGCTGACGAAATATGCCCTTGTGGCAGTCATAGTGCTGTGTTTGACGGTGCTGGGATTTACGGTTCTGGTCGGAGACTCGCTGTGTGAGTTTACGGTGAAGGAACGTAATATTGAGTTTAAGGCTGTTCTCGCTTACGAACCGAAGAAGTAGCCGTTGTGCGGGGAGTAATCCCATAAGCGCTAACTTAAGGGTTGAACCATCTGAAGAATGCGACGCCTCGGTGCCTCGTTAAGACGATGCCTCGCGTTCTTCAATTGCGTTTTGTAGGCTGTCAGGGATACTGTCCCACGAATGGCCACCTGTAAGCTCCAGATGACCATTTTTGTTATTCTCCACAACGAGTTAGTTCTTCTTTTCGGATCCGGCACTTCTGGGGGGGAAATCCAGCGATGGCTGGATTATGTCGTCAATTAAAAATGCGGCGAGTAGATTAGCAAATATCCACGCTTTCGCGAGTTCAGGTTCCTTTGCACGCAAAGCATCCAGGTGCAGCAAACTTTTGAGCCGCTTAAAAGCCAGTTCAATTTGCCATCGCAGACGGTAACAATCAGCCACTTGCTCTGCTGAATATTCATCTTCCGGTAATGATGTTAGCAATAGCACATGGCCCGCTGCTTCCAGCGTTTCCGCCTGAACTACTCGTCCTTTTCGACGATTCTCGCTGAGCAGTCGGGTTTTACTGATTAATGCTTTTTCGGGAGGAAGTGATACGGCAATGAGACGTGCCGGAAAGGGAGCTCCGGCTTTTTTATTACCTGAATTGCCTATCATTACAGTGGTTTCACCGTTCTTACCGCAATCCAGCCCGCGCAGAAAACCCATCATGTCAAAGCGCATTCCTTCTGCAGTTAACCAGCGCAATCCTCGCCAGTGAACCCGGACGATATAATCAGCTTCTCCAAAAGCAAGTGAGCGGATACATTCGGGACGCGAACCGAATCCCCGGTCAGCAATGCGTATCTCGTCTGCCGTTTGCGCAAATCGGTCCAGCCGTTCAGCGTCTCTGCTGTCGGTTAGCTCAAAATCAGTGAACTGACAGGTATGAGGATCATATCCCATATGTAGTCGCCATTCAGCGCTGCCGCCCCCGGGCGCACTGATTGCTGTTCCATCGACAAGACGCAATCTCTTTCCGCTTGTACAACCCGTAACTGCGGCGCGTACAGCAAGTGTTTGTGCGGCAAGTATGCCAAACCAGTCGGCGGCATTCCGCAGCCGCTTCAGGAGAGCCACGTCAGATAATGTTGCAACGTCATGGAGCTGAGCCCATGCAGTGACTTCACGTAATGACATCCCCCCGGGGCCGTAAGCCAGCCCCAGACGTAGCAGAGTTGCAGCATCACGAATTTCGCGGCGGCGGGTTAGAGCCCCGGCATTACGTGCCGAAGTATCCAGTTCTTCGGGCTTACCAATATGGGCCAGAATTGCTGACCAGTTATCGTGAGAGTAATTCATCGGCACGTTAAATCATATCAGGCGTAATACCACAACCCTTAAGTTAGCGCTTATGGGAGTAATCCCCGCATATCCGGTTGTCAGGTCAGGATGGTAAGGCACCTGCTTTACACTTTCGCCCGCGGTCAGTGATGGCTGCGGGCGATGTCGTTTTAAGGGCAATGATCAGTTTTGCCAACAGAAGTCCGAAACAGGACTCACTGTATAAATAAACAGCCATTTTGCTAAGGAAGGGTAAGATAACGGCGGGTGCCTGAAGCTTTCCGGTTTCAGGTTTACTCTGAGGTCTGGAAAGATGAAGCCCCAGGAGATATTTCTATCAACCCTGGGGCTGCCACTCCGAACCTCAACAACTCGGATGGTAGTCCCTTCTTCGCATGGAGGCAATATAAACATGCTGACGAAATATGCCCTTGTGGCGGTCATAGTGCTGTGTTTGACAGTGCTGGGATTTACGCTTCTGGTCGGCGACTCGCTGTGTGAGTTCACCGTAAAGGAACGTAATATTGAGTTCAGGGCTGTTCTCGCTTACGAACCGAAGAAGTAGCCGTTGTGCGGGGAGCAATCCCATAAGCGCTAACTTAAGGGTTGAACCATCTGAAGAATGCGACGCCTCGGTGCCTCGTTAAGACGATGCCTCGCGTTCTTCAATTGCGTTTTGTAGGCTGTCAGGGATACTGTCCCACGAATGGCCACCTGTAAGCTCCAGATGACCATTTTTGTTATTCTCCACAACGAGTTAGTTCTTCTTTTCGGATCCGGCACTTCTGGGGGGGAAATCCAGCGATGGCTGGATTATGTCGTCAATTAAAAATGCGGCGAGTAGATTAGCAAATATCCACGCTTTCGCGAGTTCAGGTTCCTTTGCACGCAAAGCATCCAGGTGCAGCAAACTTTTGAGCCGCTTAAAAGCCAGTTCAATTTGCCATCGCAGACGGTAACAATCAGCCACTTGCTCTGCTGAATATTCATCTTCCGGTAATGATGTTAGCAATAGCACATGGCCCGCTGCTTCCAGCGTTTCCGCCTGAACTACTCGTCCTTTTCGACGATTCTCGCTGAGCAGTCGGGTTTTACTGATTAATGCTTTTTCGGGAGGAAGTGATACGGCAATGAGACGTGCCGGAAAGGGAGCTCCGGCTTTTTTATTACCTGAATTGCCTATCATTACAGTGGTTTCACCGTTCTTACCGCAATCCAGCCCGCGCAGAAAACCCATCATGTCAAAGCGCATTCCTTCTGCAGTTAACCAGCGCAATCCTCGCCAGTGAACCCGGACGATATAATCAGCTTCTCCAAAAGCAAGTGAGCGGATACATTCGGGACGCGAACCGAATCCCCGGTCAGCAATGCGTATCTCGTCTGCCGTTTGCGCAAATCGGTCCAGCCGTTCAGCGTCTCTGCTGTCGGTTAGCTCAAAATCAGTGAACTGACAGGTATGAGGATCATATCCCATATGTAGTCGCCATTCAGCGCTGCCGCCCCCGGGCGCACTGATTGCTGTTCCATCGACAAGACGCAATCTCTTTCCGCTTGTACAACCCGTAACTGCGGCGCGTACAGCAAGTGTTTGTGCGGCAAGTATGCCAAACCAGTCGGCGGCATTCCGCAGCCGCTTCAGGAGAGCCACGTCAGATAATGTTGCAACGTCATGGAGCTGAGCCCATGCAGTGACTTCACGTAATGACATCCCCCCGGGGCCGTAAGCCAGCCCCAGACGTAGCAGAGTTGCAGCATCACGAATTTCGCGGCGGCGGGTTAGAGCCCCGGCATTACGTGCCGAAGTATCCAGTTCTTCGGGCTTACCAATATGGGCCAGAATTGCTGACCAGTTATCGTGAGAGTAATTCATCGGCACGTTAAATCATATCAGGCGTAATACCACAACCCTTAAGTTAGCGCTTATGGGATTGCTCCCCGCACAACGGCTACTTCTTCGGTTCGTAAGCGAGAACAGCCCTGAACTCAATATTACGTTCCTTTACGGTGAACTCACACAGCGAGTCGCCGACCAGAAGCGTAAATCCCAGCACTGTCAAACACAGCACTATGACCGCCACAAGGGCATATTTCGTCAGCATGTTTATATTGCCTCCATGCGAAGAAGGGACTACCATCCAAATTGTCTGGTTTGGAGTGGCGGCCCCAGGGTTGATAGAAATATCTCCTGGGGCTTCATCTTTCCAGACCTCAGAGTTAACCTGAAACCGGAAAGCTTCAGGCACCCGCCGTTATCTTACCCTTCCTTAGCAAAATGGCTGTTTATTTATACAGTAAATCCTGTTCCGGACTTTTCATTGGTATTATCGCCCATGCCAGTTAAACGAAATCGCCCGCAGCCATTGCTGACCGCGGGCGAAAATGTAAAGCAGGTGCCTTACCATCCTGACCTGACAACCGGATATGCGGGGATTGCTCCCATAAGCGCTAACTTAAGGGTTGTGGTATTACGCCTGATATGATTTAACGTGCCGATGAATTACTCTCACGATAACTGGTCAGCAATTCTGGCCCATATTGGTAAGCCCGAAGAACTGGATACTTCGGCACGTAATGCCGGGGCTCTAACCCGCCGCCGCGAAATTCGTGATGCTGCAACTCTGCTACGTCTGGGGCTGGCTTACGGCCCCGGGGGGATGTCATTACGTGAAGTCACTGCATGGGCTCAGCTCCATGACGTTGCAACATTATCTGACGTGGCTCTCCTGAAGCGGCTGCGGAATGCCGCCGACTGGTTTGGCATACTTGCCGCACAAACACTTGCTGTACGCGCCGCAGTTACGGGTTGTACAAGCGGAAAGAGATTGCGTCTTGTCGATGGAACAGCAATCAGTGCGCCCGGGGGCGGCAGCGCTGAATGGCGACTACATATGGGATATGATCCTCATACCTGTCAGTTCACTGATTTTGAGCTAACCGACAGCAGAGACGCTGAACGGCTGGACCGATTTGCGCAAACGGCAGACGAGATACGCATTGCTGACCGGGGATTCGGTTCGCGTCCCGAATGTATCCGCTCACTTGCTTTTGGAGAAGCTGATTATATCGTCCGGGTTCACTGGCGAGGATTGCGCTGGTTAACTGCAGAAGGAATGCGCTTTGACATGATGGGTTTTCTGCGCGGGCTGGATTGCGGTAAGAACGGTGAAACCACTGTAATGATAGGCAATTCAGGTAATAAAAAAGCCGGAGCTCCCTTTCCGGCACGTCTCATTGCCGTATCACTTCCTCCCGAAAAAGCATTAATCAGTAAAACCCGACTGCTCAGCGAGAATCGTCGAAAAGGACGAGTAGTTCAGGCGGAAACGCTGGAAGCAGCGGGCCATGTGCTATTGCTAACATCATTACCGGAAGATGAATATTCAGCAGAGCAAGTGGCTGATTGTTACCGTCTGCGATGGCAAATTGAACTGGCTTTTAAGCGGCTCAAAAGTTTGCTGCACCTGGATGCTTTGCGTGCAAAGGAACCTGAACTCGCGAAAGCGTGGATATTTGCTAATCTACTCGCCGCATTTTTAATTGACGACATAATCCAGCCATCGCTGGATTTCCCCCCCAGAAGTGCCGGATCCGAAAAGAAGAACTAACTCGTTGTGGAGAATAACAAAAATGGTCATCTGGAGCTTACAGGTGGCCATTCGTGGGACAGTATCCCTGACAGCCTACAAAACGCAATTGAAGAACGCGAGGCATCGTCTTAACGAGGCACCGAGGCGTCGCATTCTTCAGATGGTTCAACCCTTAAGTTAGCGCTTATGGGAGCAATCCCCGCATATCCGGTTGTCAGGTCAGGATGGTAAGGCACCTGCTTTACACTTTCGCCCGTGGTCAGTGATGGCTGCGGGCGAATCGTACCAGATGTTGTCAATTAATCGTGTTGGCACAGCGTTATGACTATTTTTTCTTTTATCTGCCAGTGCACAGCAAACTGCTCATTCTCACGATGAATGATGATCTGCTGTTTATTCCAGCTAATTATCTGATAATCCAGAAAACCTTGAGCGGCCTGTATCTTGCTTGCCTTAAATGCGCTCTCTTTGGCGGAAAATGCCAGTGTCAGCGCCAGATAAAAGGTTAAACCGCATTCTGCGAGTCGCTCGTGTTCTGCTGGTGTAATAATGTTGTCTGTCAATTCTCTTGCGGTTTGTACAGAGAAAATCTCTTCGATATCAATGCCAATCGGTTGACGAGATACCACGGCTAATGCCGTAGTCCCGCAGTGGCTAATACTGCCGTATACCTCCGCAGGCCACACAGGTTGGCGTAGCTCGCCGATTGCGGGCACACATTTATAGCCATATTCCCGCAAGGCGTAAACAGCAGCGATCCGTCCGGCTAAATGCTCTGTTTTACGTTTACGTCCAGCGTGTTGCAGTTGTGCGTAGTGTGGCAGCCAGAGTAAATCCTGCTCGCGAAAACTCACTGGATCGAACTCAACAAAATGCAGCGTATGTCCGGCAAAGGGGAGGGAGGTATGCGTAGTTTTCATGTCGACCATATTAGAGACTGATGACAAACGCAAAACTGCCTGATGCGCTACGCTTATCAGGCCTACACTATCCTGCAATATATTGAATTGGCAAGATTTTTGTAGGCCGGATAAGGCGTTCACGCCGCATCCGGCATGAACGACGCGCACTTTGTCAACAATCTGACGTTAGCATCAGAAGTGAGTGTTTACGCTCATATACCATGTACGTCCCGGCTCGTTATAGGTATACGCCCCGGCACCCGCGATATAGTTGGCTCCTGCCAAATCGCCCGTGGTCTGGGCATTACCCGCACGCCACAAACGCTTGTCGAACAGGTTGTCCACGCCGCCGGTCAGACTGACATTCTTCGTCACATCCCAGGTCGCGCTCAGGCCCACAATGCTGTACGGACTGATTTCTTTGGTTTCCGGTCCAACCGCTGGCTGACCTTTATAGTTGTACTTCTTCGGCTGCTGCTTGCCGTACCAGGTGAAGGTCGTTTGCATCGACAAATCTTCCCGTGCCTGCCAGCTCAGCGTTGAGTTCAACGTATACTCCGGGATGATCGATAAACGGTCGCCCGTAGTTTTGTTTTCACTCTTCAGCATATAAGTGATGTTATTGGTCCACATCACCGTTTCGCTAACCGGCACATTTAACGATCCTTCCAGACCTTCAACCACCGCTTTCGGCACGTTATCCCACTGATAGAGATCGGTGCCGACTGCGTTTTGCCCTACAGCTACATAGCCCGCTTCAATCTTATTGCGATAATCGTTACGGAACCAGGTGACGCCCGCCAGCCAGCCGTCGCGTTTGAACTCCAGACCAATCTCTTTGTTGATGCTGGTTTCCGCTTTCAGGTCATCATTACCTTGCAAATAGCAGCCGCCCGCGCTGGCATAGCAGCCCTGACCTTTACTGTAGAGAATGTAGTTTGGGTTAGTCTGGTACAGACTCGGCGCTTTATAAGCACGGGCAATACCCATTTTCAGCGTGAAGTCATCGCCTAAACCTTGCGATATATTCAGCGCCGGACTCCAGTTATTGCCGACAATGCTGTGATGATCGAAACGCAGCCCCGGCGTTACGATGGTGCTGTCAGTCAGCTCCATGTTGTTTTCGGCAAATAGCGAGAAAATTTCTGCCTTTGAATATGGGCTACGGTCAGTGGCACTTACACCATCAATAGCACCGCCGGTATTCGTTCCGGTCAGCGCCTGGGTGTTGGAACTTAAGTCCTTCATCCGCTGCTGATTCCACTCAGTCCCCAGCGTCAGCGTCTGGTTAACGAGGAAATCAATCGGCAGGTTAACTTCACTGTGCAACATCACGTCATCAAGATCGATATCGACGAAATCTTGTGTCGCTTTTTCGTTAAATTTCCCTTCGGTGCCGCCCGCCAAACCTTCCGGTATACGCGAGTTACGGGTGTGTTCGTACTGCACCCAATTGCTGGTGGTCACGCCATTATCCCAGCCACCGTTCCAGGTCAGCGAGTAGTTCTGGCGATACAGGCGGTTGGTTTCATCGCCATATTTCGAGCGCGTATAGGAATCGGAGTTGGTGTTTTGGGTATCACCTGCATACAGGTTACCCTGGCGGCTGTAGCCCGCTTCAAGTTCGAGTGATTGCATAGGGGCGAAGTCCCAACGCACCACGCCATTGATATCTTTGTTGATCACCCCTTCGCGCCCGGCTGGTAACGTCGTGGCATACGTTCCGGCACGAGCTGACTGATGGCCCTGGTTAATATCCCACGCATCAGCCTGAGTTTTGTCGAGGTTGCCATATAAACGGAAGCTGAATTGGTCGCCCAGCGGACCGGTCAAGCTGAAATTGGTGCGTTTGGTGGCACCTTCCTCTTTATGCTCTGGCGCATTGAAATAAGCATCCCAGGAGCCGTGCCACTCGCCGCTGCCTTTTTTGGTAATGATGTTAACCACGCCGCCCGCCGCGCCGTTGCCATAACGCGCAGCTGCCGGACCACGCAGAACTTCAATACGTTCAATCATTTCAGGCGGCACCCAGGAGGTATCACCACGGGTATCACGCTCGCCACGCCAGCCCTGACGCACCGAGTTACGGCTGCTGACAGGCTTACCGTCAATCAAAATCAGCGTGTTTTCCGGACCCATGCCGCGAATATCAATCTGGCGGTTATTACCACGCTGACCACTAGTGGAGTTACCTGTCAGGTTAACGCCAGGCATGGTACGAATGATCTCCGATACATCGCGGGCAACCGGGTTTTTGCGGATTTCATCTGCGGTGATGGTCGAAACGCCTGGCGCCTGCAAGTTCTGCTCGGCGGCGGTAACGACAATAGTATCGTCATGTGAAACAGGAGTATCGGTTGGCTCTTGTGCCTGCGCTACCCCATAAATCCCCAGATTGACCAACAAGGCCAGGGAATGAATCTTCTTGTTCATTGTTTTATTCCTGCATTTTTGCCACGAATTGCAACTGTCGGGCGTAGTCGTCATCAATACGACGTATCCCGCTACCGCGAAAACCTTTGATCCTGAAAGACACGCAGTGCAGTTGGTTAATTAATGTCCGCGCTTCCCACGGCGCGCCATTACGCTATTGCAAATGCAAATAGTTATCAATAATATTATCAATATATTTCTGCAATCAATGAAAAATTGCACAGTAAACATGGGGTTATGGTGTGACGGCGTTAAAAGTAGGAAGTGAGAGCTGGTGGCAGTCGAAACATGGCCCGGAATGTCAGCGTCTGAATGACGAAATGTATCAGGTCACTTTCTGGTGGCGTGATCCACAAGGTTCTGAAGACCACTCGACGATAAAGCGCGTATGGGTCTATATCACTGGCGTGACCGATCACCATCAGAACAGCCAGCCCCAGTCGATGCAGCGAATTGCAGGGACCGATGTCTGGCAGTGGACGACACAACTCAATGCCAACTGGCGCGGCAGCTACTGTTTTATTCCTACCGAACGTGATGACATTTTTTCT
The DNA here is from genome assembly GCF_036503815.1 of Escherichia coli. Classification (GTDB taxonomy): domain Bacteria; phylum Pseudomonadota; class Gammaproteobacteria; order Enterobacterales; family Enterobacteriaceae; genus Escherichia; species Escherichia coli_F. The sequence goes on along the minus strand of NZ_AP027764.1, from coordinate 3,511,696 downwards.
GCACCATCACCTGATCGCCTCGTATTGCGCGAAGGCTGGCGAAAACTATTACCCCAGGCGATAGCCGATCCGCTAAATCCACAAAGCTGGAAAGGCGGGCGAGGGCACGCTGTTTCTGCACTCGAAATGCCGCAAGCACCCCTGCAACCGGGATGGGATTGTCCGCAAGCGCCAGAAACGCCTGCCAAAGAAATTATCTGGAAAAGTGAACGGTTGAAAAATTCACGCCGTGTATGGATTTTTACCACCGGCGATGCAACAGCAGAAGAACGTCCGCTGGCAGTTTTACTTGATGGCGAATTTTGGGCGCAGAGTATGCCCGTCTGGCCTGCGCTGACTTCTCTGACCCATCGTCAGCAACTTCCTCCCGCCGTGTACGTGTTGATCGACGCTATCGACACCACGCAACGTGCCCACGAACTGCCATGTAATGCGGATTTCTGGCTGGCAGTACAGCAAGAGTTATTACCCCAGGTGAAAACTATCGCCCCCTTTAGCGATCGCGCCGATCGCACCGTGGTCGCAGGGCAGAGTTTTGGTGGGCTTTCCGCGCTGTATGCCGGACTGCACTGGCCTGAACGCTTTGGCTGTGTATTAAGCCAGTCGGGATCGTACTGGTGGCCGCATCGGGGCGGGCAGCAAGAGGGCGTGTTACTTGAACAGCTCAAAGCTGGTGAAGTTAGCGCCGAAGGTCTGCGCATTGTGCTGGAAGCGGGTATTCGCGAGCCGATGATCATGCGGGCCAATCAGGCGCTGTATGCGCAATTAACCCCCCTAAAAGAATCCATTTTCTGGCGTCAGGTTGACGGCGGACATGATGCGCTTTGTTGGCGCGGTGGCTTGATGCAGGGGCTAATCGACCTCTGGCAACCACTTTTCCATGACAGGAGTTGAATATGGCATTCAGTAATCCCTTCGATGATCCGCAGGGCGTGTTTTACATTTTACGCAATGCGCAGGGGCAATTCAGTCTGTGGCCGCAACAGTGCGCCTTACCGGCAGGCTGGGATGTTGTGTGTCAGCCGCAGTCACAGGCGTCCTGCCAGCAGTGGCTGGACGCCCACTGGCGTACTCTGACACCGGCGAATTTCATCCAGCAGCAGGAGGCGCAATGAGCCAGCATTTACCTTTAGTTGCCGCACAGCCCGGCATCTGGATGGCAGAAAAACTGTCGGATTTACCCTCCGCCTGGAGCGTGGCGCATTACGTTGAGTTAACCGGAGATGTTGATGCGCCATTACTGGCTCGCGCGGTGGTTGCCGGATTAGCGCAAGCAGATACGCTGCGGATGCGTTTTACGGAAGATAACGGCGAAGTCTGGCAATGGGTCGATGATGCGCTGACGTTCGAACTGCCAGAAATTATCGATTTGCGAACCAACATTGATCCGCACGGTACTGCGCAGGCATTAATGCAGGCGGATTTGCAACAAGATCTGCGCGTCGATAGCGGTAAGCCTCTGGTTTTTCATCAACTGATACAGGTGGCAGATAACCGCTGGTACTGGTATCAGCGTTACCACCATTTGCTGGTCGATGGCTTCAGTTTCCCGGTCATTACCCGCCAGATCGCCAACATTTACTGTGCATGGGGGTGTGGCGAACCAACGCCTGCTTCGCCGTTTACGCCTTTCGCTGAGGTAGTGGAAGAGTACCAGCAGTACCGCGAAAGCGAAGCCTGGCAGCGTGATGCGGCATTCTGGGCGGAACAGCGTCGTCAACTACCACCGCCCGCGTCACTTTCTCCAGCCCCTTTACCGGGGCGCAGCGCCTCGGCAGATATTTTGCGTCTGAAACTGGAATTTAACGGCGGGGAATTCCGTCAGTTGGCTACGCAACTTTCAGGTGTACAACGTACCGATATAGCCCTTGCGCTGGCGGCTTTGTGGCTGGGGCGATTGTGCAACCACATGGACTATGCCGCCGGATTTATCTTTATGCGTCGACTGGGCTCAGCTGCGCTGACGGCTACCGGACCTGTGCTCAACGTGTTGCCGTTGGGTATTCATATTGAGGCACAAGAAACATTGCCGCAACTGGCAGCCCGACTAGCGGCACAACTGAAAAAAATGCGTCGTCATCAACGTTACGATGCCGAACAAATTGTCCGTGACAGCGGGCGCGCGGCGGGAGAGGAACCGCTGTTCGGTCCGGTGCTCAATATTAAAGTATTTGATTATCAGTTAGATATTCCGGGGGTACAGGCGCAAACCCATACCCTGGCAACCGGTCCGGTTAATGACCTTGAACTGGCCCTTTTCCCGGATGAAAACGGTGATTTGAGTATTGAGATCCTCGCCAATAAACAGCGTTACGATGAGCCAACGTTAATCAAGCATGCTGAACGGCTGAAAATGCTGACGGCGCAGTTTGCCGCGGATCCGGCGCGGTTGTGCGGCGATGTCGATATTATGCTGCCAGAAGAGTATGCACAGCTGGCGCAGATCAACGCCACTCAGGTTGAGATTCCAGAAACCACACTGAGCGCGCTGGTGGCAGAACAGGCGGCAAAAACGCCGGATGCTCCGGCACTGGCAGATGTGCGTTACCAGTTCAGTTATCGGGAAATGCGCGAGCAGGTGGTGGCGCTGGCGAATCTGCTGCGTGAGCGCGGCGTTAAACCTGGCGACAGCGTAGCGGTGGCACTACCGCGCTCGGTCTTTTTGACTATGGCGCTACATGCGATAGTTGAAGCAGGTGCGGCCTGGCTACCGCTGGATACGGGCTATCCGGACGATCGCCTGAAAATGATGCTGGAAGATGCGCGTCCGTCGCTGTTAATCACCACCGATGATCAACTGCCGCGCTTTAGCGATATCCCCAATTTAACCAGTCTTTGCTATAACGCCCCGCTTACACCGCAGGGCATTGCGCCGCTGCAACTTTCACAACCGCACCACACGGCTTATATCATCTTTACCTCCGGTTCCACCGGCAGGCCGAAAGGGGTGATGGTCGGGCAGACCGCTATCGTTAACCGCCTGTTATGGATGCAAAACCACTACCCGCTCACAGGCGAAGATGTTGTTGCCCAAAAAACGCCGTGCAGTTTTGATGTCTCGGTGTGGGAGTTTTTCTGGCCGTTTATTGCCGGGGCGAAACTGGTGATGGCTGAACCGGAAGCGCACCGCGATCCGCTCGCTATGCAGCAATTCTTTGCTGAATATGGCGTAACGACCACGCATTTTGTACCGTCGATGCTGGCGGCGTTTGTTGCTTCGTTGACGCCGGAAACCGCTCGCCAGAGTTGCGCGACGTTGAAACAGGTTTTCTGTAGCGGAGAAGCCTTACCAGCCGATTTATGTCGCGAATGGCAGCAGTTAACCGGCGCGCCGTTACATAATCTTTATGGCCCGACGGAAGCAGCGGTGGATGTGAGCTGGTATCCAGCCTTTGGTGCTGAACTTGCAGCGGTACGCGGCAGCAGTGTGCCGATTGGCTACCCGGTGTGGAACACGGGCCTGCGCATTCTCGATGCGATGATGCATCCGGTGCCGCCGGGTGTGGCAGGCGATCTCTATCTCACCGGTATTCAACTGGCGCAGGGGTATCTTGGACGACCCGATCTGACAGCCAGCCGCTTTATTGCCGATCCTTTCGCGCCAGGTGAACGCATGTACCGTACCGGAGATGTTGCCCGCTGGCTGGATAACGGCGCGGTGGAGTATCTCGGGCGTAGTGATGATCAGCTAAAAATTCGTGGTCAGCGGATTGAACTGGGCGAAATCGATCGCGTGATGCAGGCGCTGCCGGATGTCGAGCAAGCAGTTACCCACGCTTGTGTGATTAATCAGGCGGCAGCCACCGGGGGGGATGCGCGTCAACTGGTGGGCTATCTGGTGTCGCAATCGGGTCTGCCGCTGGATACCAGCGCATTGCAGGCGCAGCTTCGCGAAAAATTGCCTCCGCATATGGTGCCCGTGGTTCTGCTGCAACTGCCACAGTTACCACTTAGCGCCAACGGTAAGCTGGATCGTAAAGCCTTACCGTTGCCGGAACTGAAGGCACAAGTGCCGGGGCGTGCGCCGAAAATGGGCAGTGAAACGATGATCGCCGCGGCGTTCTCGTCATTGCTGGGTTGTGACGTGCAGGATGCTGACGCTGATTTCTTCGCGCTTGGCGGTCATTCGCTACTGGCAATGAAACTGGCAGCACAACTCAGTCGACAGTTTGCCCGTCAGGTGACGCCGGGGCAGGTGATGGTCGCGTCAACCGTTGCCAAACTGGCAACGGTTATTGATGGTGAAGAAGACAGCAGCCAGCGCATGGGATTTGAAACCATCCTGCCGTTGCGTGAAGGTAATGGCCCGACGCTGTTTTGTTTCCATCCAGCATCTGGTTTTGCCTGGCAGTTTAGCGTGCTCTCGCGTTATCTCGATCCTCAATGGTCGATTATTGGCATCCAGTCTCCGCGCCCTCATGGCCCCATGCAGACGGCGGCAAACCTGGATGAAGTCTGCGAAGCGCATCTGGCAACGTTACTTGAACAACAACCGCACGGCCCTTATTACCTGCTGGGGTATTCGCTGGGCGGTACGCTGGCGCAGGGGATTGCGGCACGGCTGCGTGCGCGTGGCGAACAGGTGGCATTTCTTGGCTTGCTGGATACCTGGCCGCCAGAAACGCAGAACTGGCAGGAAAAAGAAGCTAATGGTCTGGACCCGGAAGTGTTGGCGGAGATTAACCGCGAACGTGAAGCTTTCCTGGCGGCACAGCAGGGAAATACTTCAACGGAGCTGTTTACCACCATTGAAGGCAACTACGCTGATGCAGTGCGCTTGTTGACCACTGCCCATAGTGTTCCGTTTGATGGAAAAGCGACGCTGTTTGTTGCCGAACGCACGCTTCAGGAGGGGATGACTCCCGAACGGGCCTGGGCACCATGGATTGCGGAGCTGGATATCTATCGTCATGATTGCGCGCATGTGGATATTATCTCGCCGATGGCGTTTGAAAAAATAGGGCCAATTATTCGTGCGGCGCTAAATAAGTAAATTTATATTATCTATAAACCCATAATTACAATAAATGATTATGGGTTTATTATTTATTTAATTTATCAATTTAACGGATATTTCTCTGAAATAGAGTGAATGTTGCATTCAGTGGGAGGAATTTACAAACTTCAGCTTCGGATAATTCTCACCAACTGGTAAAGTGAGCGCCGTGGAGATTTCCCCCTATTGGACTCATTTTCAGGTTATACCCCATGTCATCAATGAATATTAAACAGGGAAGTGACGCTCATTTTCCCGAGTATCCTCTGGCGTCGCCCAGTAATAATGAAATTGATTTACTTAATCTAATTGAAGTTTTATGGCGGGCAAAAAAAACGGTCATGGCGGTCGTTTTTGCGTTTGCCTGCACAGGATTGCTGATCTCTTTCATCCTGCCGCAAAAATGGACTAGCTCTGCCGTCATTACTCCCGCTGAGGCTATTCAGTGGCAGGACCTCGAGAAAAACTTTACTAAACTGCGCGTTCTGGATCTTGATGTTAATCTCGATCGTAATGGAGTATTTAATCTATTTATCAAGAAGTTTCAGTCTATTAGCTTACTGGAAGAGTACCTGCGCTCATCACCTTATGTGATGGACCAATTAAAAGAGGCGAAAATAGACGAACTGGATTTGCATCGCGCTATCGTCGCATTGAGCGAAAAAATGAAAGCGGTTGATGACAATGCCAGTAAGAAAAAGGATGAACCGTCACTGTATACCTCCTGGACGCTAAGTTTCACCGCGCCAACCAGTGAAGAGGCGCAGACCGTTTTGAGCGGGTATATCGATTATATCTCTGCGTTGGTGGTGAGAGAGTCGCTAGAAAACGTCCGTAATAAACTGGAAATCAAAACCCAGTTTGAAAAAGAAAAACTGGCTCAGGATCGCATTAAAACGAAAAACCAACTTGATGCAAACATTCAGCGCCTCAATTATTCACTCGACATTGCCAACGCGGCAGGAATTAAAAAGCCCGTTTATAGCAATGGTCAGGCAGTTAAAGATGACCCCGACTTTTCTATTTCTCTCGGCGCAGACGGTATTGAACGTAAACTGGAAATTGAAAAAGCGGTCACTGACGTTGCGGAGCTGAATGGTGAATTACGTAATCGTCAGTATCTAGTCGAGCAATTAACAAAAACAAATGTCAACGATGTGAATTTTACGCCGTTTAAATATCAGTTGCGTCCGTCATTACCGGTAAAAAAAGATGGTCCGGGTAAGGCGATTATCGTGATCCTTTCTGCGTTGATCGGCGGTATGGTGGCTTGTGGTAGCGTGCTGTTGCGCCATGCCATGGCATCCAGAAAACAGGATGCCATGATGGCAGACCACTTAGTTTAAATCTTCGCGGTTGAAGGTGCCGTTCGTCCGAGCGGCACCACAAGCGGAGTTCCGGCTACCGGATCGTCAATGATCATGCAACGCAAACCATAAATACGCTCAATCAGTTCAGCAGTGACAATCTCTTTTGGTGCTCCCTGAGCAACAATTTTCCCTTCCCGCAATGCAATCAAATGGCTGGCGTAACGACAGGCCTGATTAAGATCGTGCAGCACTGCCGCCAGGGTATAGCCTTTCTCGCGGTTCAGTTCGCTTAGCAGTTCCAGTAGATCAATCTGATGACTGATATCCAGCCAGGTGGTGGGTTCATCGAGTAGCATAATCGCCGTTTCCTGGGCCAGCACCATCGCGATCCACGCTCGCTGACGTTGCCCACCGGAGAGGGTATCAACGCTTTGATTTGCCAGATGAGTTATTCCTGTGGCCTGCATCGCTTTCGTTACCGCTTCTTCATCTTCTTTACGCCAGCGGGTAAACAGCGGTTGATGCGGGTAACGCCCGCGCGCTACTAACTCCTGCACGGTGATATCTCCCGGCGTGGTGGCGTTTTGCGCCAGTAAACCAATCCGGCGTGCGACCTCTTTACTGGCGTAATGTTGAATGTGCTCGCCATCCAGCCAGACATGCCCGTGAGCAGGTGTCATCAGGCGGCTTAAGGTACGCAGTAACGTGGATTTACCGCAGCCATTTGGCCCGATAATCGCTGTGAAGTGACCATCAGGAATTTCTACAGTCAGATTTTCCGCAACGGTATATTTGCCATATCCGAGGGTTAACTGTTCGCCGCGCAAACGGGCTACTGATTCGGTCATTTTTTGCGAGACTCCTGAATTAACAAGACGATAAGATAAATACCGCCGAGGCTGACGGTAACGACGCCAACCGGAAGTTGATACGGCATAAACAGTTGTTGAGCACAGAGATCGGCTGCCAGCAGTAACAGCGCACCGCACAGCGCTGCCTGGGTTAGACCCCAGCGAGCGGTGCCGCTGATACGGCGGGCAATGTGTGGCGCGACTAAAGCAATAAAGGAAATCGGCCCCGCCAGGGCAGTGGCAGCTGCGGTAAGTACTACGGCGACCAGCATCATTAACAGCCGTGAACGTTCGACGCTGACGCCTAACGCACACGCGGTGTCATCACCCATCTCCAGCAAGCGCATCCGCCTTACCAGTAAGGCGGCGGCAATTAGCATCAATATAATGATGGGCGCGGAGGGCGAGGTTTTTGCCCACGTCAGGCCATTGAGCGATCCGGCATTCCACAAACCCGCTGTTAACGCCGTTTCTAAAGACGCTTTCAGCAACAGCCAGGTATTAAAGGCCACCAGCATGGCGCGAACGCCGATGCCGATAATAATCAACCGAAAGGTGTCGATACCGTTACGCCAGGCAAGCAACCAGACCAGCAGCGAAGTGATAATGCCGCCCGCCATTGCTGCCAGCGCGATAGCCGTCAGGTCCTGACCAAACAGCACCATCGCTACCAGTACGCCGCTCCACGCTCCGGTGTTAAAGCCCATTACGTCAGGGCTGCCGAGTGGGTTACGCATCAACGACTGAAAAATCGCGCCGCTGACGCCCAGTGCCGCACCAATCAACAGTGCCATTAGTACCCGCGGTAAACGCCATTCGGTGACCACCATTGTCATACTGCGCGGTGCGTCACCCATCAGCGCGGCAAATACCTGAGAGGTTTCCAGCGTGACGGCACCGCTGCGTAATCCCCACACGCTTGCCATCACACAAGCTATTAGCAACAGCAGACAGGTGATAATTAATCGACGAGAGACGTAAATCATGCGCCACCTCGCGTTTTACGTCGTACAAGGAAGATCAGCACTGGTGCGCCAATAAAGGCACTGACTACAGAAACGCGCAGTTCGCCGGGAACAATCACTCGCCCGATAATATCGGCAAACAGCAGCAGGGCAGGTGTGGCGAGCAGCGTGACGGGCAGCGACCAGCGATGATCGGCACCTACCAGCCAGCGCGCCATATGCGGCATCATCAGGCCAATAAAGGCAATCGGGCCAACTACCGCCGTCGCACTACCACAAAGCACGGTAATCGCCAGCAGCCCAATCAACTGTGTGCGTGCTACGCGACTGCCCAGCGCCGTCGCGGTGTCACTGCCAAGGCTTAAACTGTTCAGCGCGCGGCTCAGTAATAGCGCAGTTGCTCCAGCGATCAGCACCGGGATCAGCACCACTTTTAAGGTGTGTAAATTACGAATATCCAGCGAACCGGCTTGCCAGAAACGCAGTTGATCGTAGACGTCGGGATTAAGCAGGGCGATGCCGCTGGTCAGCCCTTCCAGCACCGCCGCCAGTGCCACGCCCGCCAGGGTTAAACGCACCGGACTTAACTGCCCGCCGCCCTGGCTGCCGGTAAAGGCAACAATCAACGAGGCCACCAGCGCACCGGCGAAGGCCATCGCCAGTTGTTCCTGCGCGGATGAGTAACCAAACAGCGCCGCGCCCAGCACAATGGCAAAGCTGGCTCCGGCGTTCACGCCAAGCAAGCCGGGGTCGGCAAGTGGGTTTCGGGTGAGGGTTTGCATTAACGCCCCGGCAAGGCCAAGCGCGCCGCCTGCCAGTAAACCGGCAAGGGTACGCGGCAGTCGCGCGTCGAGCACGATGGTGCAGTCGGCGCTCTGGCAGGTGCCGGAGAGGGCCTCCAGCACTACGGAAGCGGGGAGTGATTTTGCTCCAATGAGCAGGCTTAATGCCGTCGCGATAATCAGTAATAACAGCAATCCGGGCACGGCAATGGCGCGTGTCACGGCAACAGAACCAGACATACGAACTTCCATGATAATGAAATTAATTATCGTTATCGATCTTATTTGGATATGTTAGCATGTGCAGCCTAAGAATAGGTATTTAAAATATTTGATGGCAAGGCATTGTAATGAATAAACAATCCTGGCTGCTTAACCTCAGCCTGTTGAAAACGCACCCGGCGTTTCGCGCAGTATTCCTCGCTCGTTTTATCTCTATTGTTTCTCTGGGTTTGCTCGGCGTCGCGGTGCCAGTGCAGATCCAGATGATGACGCATTCTACCTGGCAGGTGGGGCTTTCGGTGACGCTGACCGGCGGGGCGATGTTTGTCGGCTTGATGGTCGGCGGTGTGCTGGCGGATCGCTATGAGCGCAAAAAAGTGATTTTGCTGGCGCGCGGCACCTGTGGCATTGGCTTCATTGGATTGTGCCTGAATGCGCTGTTGCCGGAGCCGTCATTGCTCGCAATCTATTTACTCGGATTATGGGATGGCTTTTTCGCGTCACTTGGCGTTACGGCGCTTCTGGCGGCGACTCCTGCATTAGTTGGGCGTGAAAATTTAATGCAGGCCGGGGCAATCACCATGTTGACTGTGCGGCTGGGATCGGTAATTTCGCCCATGATTGGCGGCTTACTGCTGGCGACTGGCGGCGTAGCCTGGAACTACGGGCTGGCGGCGGCGGGCACGTTTATTACCTTGCTACCGTTGTTAAGCCTTCCGGCGCTACCTCCGCCACCGCAACCGCGTGAGCATCCGTTGAAATCATTACTGGCAGGATTTCGTTTTCTGCTCGCCAGCCCGCTGGTGGGAGGGATTGCGCTGCTGGGGGGGTTATTGACGATGGCGAGCGCGGTACGGGTACTGTATCCGGCGCTGGCTGACAACTGGCAGATGTCGGCGGCACAGATTGGTTTTCTCTATGCGGCGATCCCGCTCGGTGCAGCTATTGGCGCGTTAACCAGCGGGAAGCTGGCACATAGCGCGCGACCAGGGTTATTGATGCTGCTCTCCACGCTGGGATCGTTCCTCGCCATTGGTTTGTTTGGCCTGATGCCGATGTGGATTTTAGGCGTGGCTTGTCTGGCGCTGTTCGGCTGGTTGAGCGCGGTTAGTTCGTTGCTGCAATACACAATGCTGCAAACGCAAACCCCGGAAGCGATGTTAGGGCGGATTAACGGTTTGTGGACGGCACAAAACGTGACGGGCGATGCCATAGGCGCAGCGCTGTTGGGCGGTCTGGGAGCGATGATGACGCCGGTGGCCTCCGCAAGCGCGAGTGGTTTTGGTTTGTTGATTATCGGCGTGTTGTTGTTGCTGGTACTGGTAGAGTTGCGTCGTTTTCGCCAGACGCCGCCGCAGGTGACAGCGTCTGACAGTTAATGCTTAGAACAGCGCCTTAAGCCGATCCAGCACTTGCATGGCGCTGTAGTAATCCAGTCGGAACGTCTCGGTTCCCAGCGCATAAACCTGCTTGTTTTGTACTGCAGGCAGGTGCGCGAGCAGTGGATTGGCATAAATCGCATCGGCGTCTTTCTGATCACCGGCGAACAGGAATAGCGACTCGCCATTTAACCCTGCCGCCAGATTTTCCCCACCAAGCTGAATGATGTCATGGCGTTTGCCCTGGCTTTGGCTGGCGTTTAAGCCTGCGGGCAACCTGGCCAGCGTAAAGCCGAGTTGTTCCAGCATCTGCCCTTGTGCTGATTCAGCTGTCCAGAGATTGGCACTGTGCGCAGCGGCGGTATAGACAATGGCAGTGACCGGCTGCGGCGGTAATTTGATTTGCTCTTTCGCCGCCGTCAGTTGCTTATCAAACTGTGCAATCCGCTCTGCCGCTTGTTTCTCATGCCCGGTAATTTCGCCAAGTTGCGTTAACAGCGACTGCCAGCTTTTATCGTCGTAATTGATGATTAACGTTGGTGCGATAGTGGAAAGCTGATCGTATAGCGCTAGCGCTGAATCGCCGCCGGTCGCGCTAATTAAAATCAGATCTGGCATTTGTGCGGCTACTGCTTCGGCGTTCGGTTCGCCGATATAGAGACGTTGCAGTTTGCGTTCTTTCGCTACCTTGCTCCACTGGCGTAAAAAACCCTGGTCATCCGCTACGCGGTTATTCGGCGTGGTCGCGCCGCTGGCGATCACTGGTGCATCAATCGCCAGCAGTGAGCCGGTCAAGGTGACGCTGGTGGAAACAATACGTTGCGGCTGGCTTTCCAGGGTATGAGTACCACGACTGTCAGTAATCTGACGCGGCCAGTCGGCAGCCTGAACTGCGGATATTCCTGAAAGCAAAATTCCGGTTAAAAGAAGGGCGTTGCGGTAGAGCGGGGCGAGTCTCACAAATCAGCTTCCTGTTATTAATGAAGTTAATGCTTCTCATTTTCATTGTAACCACAAGCAGATGCAACCCCGACTTGCAGATTGCGTTACCTCAAGAGTTGACATAGTGCTCGTTTGCTTTTAGGTTAGCGACCGAAAATATAAATGATAATCATTATTAAAGCTTTTATCATTTTGTGGAGGATGATATGGATACGTCACTGGCTGAGGAAGTACAGCAGACCATGGCAACACTTGCGCCCAATCGCTTTTTCTTTATGTCGCCGTACCGCAGTTTTACGACGTCAGGATGTTTCGCCCGCTTTGATGAACCGGCTGTGAACGGGGATTCGCCCGATAGTCCCTTCCAGCAAAAACTCACCGCGTTGTTTGCCGATGCCAAAGCGCAGGGCATTAAAAATCCGGTGATGGTTGGGGCGATTCCCTTCGATCCACGTCAGCCTTCGTCGCTGTATATTCCCGAATCCTGGCAGTCGTTCTCCCGGCAGGAAAAACAGACTTCAGCCCGCCGTTTTACTCGCAGCCAGTCGCTGAACGTGGTGGAACGTCAGGCAATTCCGGAACAAGCTACGTTTGAACAGATGGTTGCCCGCGCCGCCGCACTTACCGCCACGCCGCAAGTCGACAAAGTGGTGTTGTCACGGTTGATTGATATCACCACTGACGCTGCCATTGATAGTGGCGTATTGCTGGAACGGTTGATTGCGCAAAACCCGGTTAGTTACAACTTCCATGTGCCGTTAGCTGATGGTGGCGTCCTGCTGGGAGCCAGCCCGGAACTATTGCTGCGTAAAGACGGCGAGCGTTTTAGCTCGATTCCGTTAGCCGGTTCCGCGCGTCGTCAGCCGGATGACGTGCTTGATCGCGAAGCGGGTAATCGTCTGCTGGCGTCAGAAAAAGATCGCCATGAACATGAACTGGTGACTCAGGCGATGAAAGAGGTACTGCGCGAACGCAGTAGTGAGTTACACGTTCCATCCTCCCCACAATTGATCACCACGCCGACGCTGTGGCATCTCGCAACACCCTTTGAAGGCAAAGCGAATTCGCAAGAAAACGCATTGACTCTGGCCTGTCTGCTGCATCCGACCCCCGCGCTGAGCGGTTTCCCGCATCAGGCCGCGACCCAGGTGATTGCTGAGCTGGAACCGTTCGACCGCGAACTGTTTGGCGGCATTGTGGGTTGGTGTGACAGCGAAGGTAACGGCGAGTGGGTGGTGACCATCCGCTGCGCGAAGCTGCGGGAAAATCAGGTGCGTCTGTTTGCCGGAGCGGGGATTGTGCCTGCGTCCTCACCGTTGGGTGAATGGCGCGAAACGGGCGTCAAACTTTCTACCATGTTGAACGTTTTTGGATTGCATTAAGGAGCGAGGATGAGCATTCCATTCACCCGCTGGCCGGAAGAGTTTGCCCGTCGCTATCGGGAAAAAGGCTACTGGCAGGATTTGCCGCTGACCGACATTCTGACCCGTCATGCCGCAAGCGACAGCATCGCGGTCATCGACGGCGAGCGTCAGTTGAGTTACCGGGAACTGAATCAGGCGGCGGATAATCTCGCCTGTAGCTTGCGTCGTCAGGGCATTAAACCCGGTGAAACCGCACTGGTACAACTGGGTAACGTCGCTGAATTGTATATTACCTTTTTCGCGCTGCTAAAACTGGGCGTTGCGCCGGTGCTGGCGCTGTTCAGCCATCAGCGTAGTGAGCTGAATGCATACGCCAGCCAGATTGAACCGGTGTTACTGATTGCCGATCGCCAACATGCGCTATTTAGCGGGGATGACTTCCTTAATACGTTTGTTGCAGAGCACTCCTCCATTCGCGTGGTGCAGCTGCTGAACGACAGCGGTGAGCATAACTTGCAGGATGCGATTAACCATCCGGCTGAGGATTTTACTGCCACGCCATCTCCTGCTGATGAAGTGGCCTATTTTCAGCTTTCCGGCGGTACCACCGGCACACCGAAACTGATCCCGCGCACTCATAACGACTACTACTACAGCGTACGTCGTAGCGTCGAGATTTGTCAGTTCACGCAACAGACACGCTACCTGTGCGCGATTCCTGCGGCCCACAACTACGCCATGAGTTCGCCAGGATCGCTGGGCATCTTTCTCGCTGGCGGCACGGTCGTTCTGGCTGCCGACCCCAGCGCCACGCTCTGCTTCCCATTGATTGCAAAACATCAGGTGAACGTCACCGCGCTGGTGCCACCAGCAGTCAGCCTGTGGTTACAGGCGCTGACCGAAGGTGAAAGCCGGGCGCAGCTTGCCTCGCTGAAACTGTTACAGGTCGGTGGCGCACGTCTTTCTGCCACGCTTGCGGCGCGTATTCCCGCAGAGATTGGCTGCCAGTTACAGCAGGTATTCGGCATGGCGGAAGGGCTGGTGAACTACACCCGTCTTGATGATAGCGCGGAGAAAATTATCCATACCCAGGGCTATCCAATGTGTCCGGATGATGAAGTGTGGGTTGCCGATGCTGACGGAAATCCACTGCCGCAAGGGGAGGTTGGACGCCTGATGACGCGCGGGCCGTACACCTTCCGCGGCTATTACAAAAGTCCACAGCACAATGCCAGCGCCTTTGATGCCAACGGTTTTTACTGTTCCGGCGATCTGATCTCTATTGATCCAGAGGGGTACATCACCGTGCAGGGGCGCGAGAAAGATCAGATCAACCGTGGCGGCGAGAAGATCGCTGCCGAAGAGATCGAAAACCTGTTGCTGCGCCATCCGGCGGTGATCTACGCCGCACTGGTGAGTATGGAAGATGAGCTGATGGGCGAAAAAAGCTGTGCTTATCTGGTGGTAAAAGAACCACTGCGTGCGGTACAGGTGCGTCGTTTCCTGCGTGAACAGGGTATTGCCGAATTTAAATTACCTGATCGCGTGGAGTGTGTAGATTCACTTCCGCTGACGGCGGTCGGGAAAGTCGATAAAAAACAATTACGTCAGTGGCTGGCGTCACGCGCATCAGTCTGAAGGAGAGAACACGATGGCTATTCCAAAATTACAGGCTTACGCACTGCCGGAGTCTCACGATATTCCGCAGAATAAAGTCAACTGGGCCTTTGAGCCGCAACGTGCCGCGTTGTTAATCCATGATATGCAGGACTATTTTGTCAGCTTCTGGGGCGAGAACTGCCCGATGATGGAGCAGGTGATCGCGAATATTGCGGCACTACGCGACTACTGCAAACAGCACAATATTCCGGTTTATTACACCGCCCAGCCGAAAGAGCAGAGCGATGAAGATCGGGCGCTGTTGAATGATATGTGGGGACCGGGCCTGACCCGTTCACCAGAACAGCAAAAGGTGGTGGATCGCCTGACGCCAGATGCCGACGACACGGTGTTGGTGAAGTGGCGCTACAGCGCGTTTCATCGTTCTCCGCTGGAGCAAATGCTCAAAGAGAGTGGACGTAACCAGTTGATTATTACCGGGGTATACGCCCACATTGGCTGTATGACCACCGCAACCGACGCATTTATGCGCGATATTAAACCGTTTATGGTGGCGGATGCGCTGGCCGATTTCAGTCGTGACGAGCATTTGATGTCGCTGAAATATGTAGCCGGGCGTTCTGGCCGGGTGGTGATGACCGAAGAACTATTGCCTGCACCGATCCCTTCAACCAAAGCGGCGCTGCGAGAGGTGATCCTGCCGTTGCTGGACGAGTCCGATGAGCCGTTCGATGACGACAACCTAATTGATTACGGTCTGGATTCGGTGCGCATGATGGCGCTGGCGGCGCGCTGGCGCAAAGTGCATGGCGATATCGATTTTGTCATGCTGGCGAAAAATCCGACCATCGACGCCTGGTGGAAGCTACTCTCCCGCGAGGTGAAATGATGGATTTCAGCGGCAAAAATGTCTGGGTAACCGGCGCGGGGAAAGGTATTGGCTACGCCACGGCGCTGGCATTTGTTGAGGCCGGAGCGAAAGTTACAGGTTTTGATCAAGCGTTCACTCTGGAGCAATATCCCTTTGCGACCGAAGTAATGGATGTAGCCGACGCTGCGCAGGTGGCGCAAGTGTGTCAGCGACTGTTAGCGCAAACGGAGCGACTGGACGTGCTGGTCAATGCGGCGGGAATTTTGCGCATGGGCGCGACCGATCAGCTCAGCAAGGAGGACTGGCAGCAGACTTTTGCGGTCAACGTCGGTGGCGCATTTAACTTGTTCCAGCAGACCATGAACCAGTTTCGCCGTCAGCGGGGCGGGGCGATTGTTACTGTGGCGTCCGACGCTGCACACACGCCGCGTATTGGTATGAGTGCTTACGGTGCGTCGAAAGCGGCGCTGAAAAGCCTGGCGTTGAGCGTCGGGCTGGAACTGGCGGGTAGCGGTGTGCGCTGTAATGTGGTTTCCCCGGGGTCCACCGACACCGATATGCAACGCACGCTGTGGGTGAGTGATGACGCCGAAGAGCAGCGTATTCGCGGCTTTGGCGAGCAGTTTAAACTCGGTATTCCGCTGGGGAAAATCGCCCGTCCACAAGAGATCGCCAACACGATTTTGTTCCTCGCCTCTGACCTCGCAAGCCATATCACCCTACAGGATATTGTGGTAGATGGCGGCTCAACACTGGGGGCATAAGCATGATCTGGAAACGCCATTTAACGCTCGACGAACTGAACGCCACCAGCGATAACACAATGGTGGCGCATCTTGGAATTGTGTATACCCGTCTGGGCGATGATGTGCTGGAAGCCGAAATGCCGGTTGATACTCGTACTCATCAGCCGTTTGGCCTGCTGCATGGCGGCGCGTCGGCGGCGCTGGCGGAAACCCTGGGATCGATGGCCGGATTTATGATGACTCGCGACGGACAGTGCGTGGTGGGCACGGAGCTTAACGCCACACATCATCGCCCGGTGTCTGAGGGAAAGGTACGCGGCATCTGCCAGCCGCTGCATCTTGGGCGGCAAAATCAGAGCTGGGAAATCGTTGTTTTCGATGAACAGGGGCGGCGTTGCTGTACTTGTCGGCTGGGTACGGCGGTTTTGGGATGAACCCGACAGAATTAAATGAAATTGCAGGAAAACTCAGTTAACGAAGTGATCAAGTTAACATTGCTAAGTTAAATATTGGTTTCAACTCCGATTTACATGGTTGCCGTGTTGTTAAATTGCACAAAGATGTTATAGAAACAAAATGTAACATCTCTATGGACACGCACACGGATAACAACTATGAACAAATCAGGGAAATACCTCGTCTGGACAGTGCTCTCTGTAATGGGAGCATTTGCTCTGGGATACATTGCTTTAAATCGTGGGGAACAGATCAACGCGCTGTGGATTGTGGTGGCGTCGGTCTGTATCTATCTGATCGCTTACCGTTTTTATGGTCTTTATATCGCCAAAAATGTATTGGCGGTTGACCCGACGCGTATGACGCCAGCGGTGCGCCATAACGACGGGCTGGACTATGTGCCGACGGACAAGAAAGTGCTGTTCGGTCACCATTTTGCGGCTATTGCCGGAGCAGGCCCGTTGGTGGGGCCGGTACTGGCGGCGCAAATGGGCTACCTGCCGGGGATGATCTGGCTACTTGCCGGGGTGGTTCTCGCCGGTGCGGTGCAGGATTTCATGGTGCTGTTTGTTTCCACGCGCCGTGACGGTCGCTCGCTGGGCGAGCTGGTTAAAGAAGAGATGGGGCCAACCGCCGGGGTGATTGCGCTGGTGGCCTGCTTTATGATCATGGTCATTATCCTTGCAGTACTGGCGATGATCGTGGTGAAAGCCCTGACTCATAGCCCGTGGGGAACGTATACCGTTGCGTTCACCATTCCGCTGGCGCTGTTCATGGGGATTTACCTGCGCTATCTGCGCCCGGGCCGCATTGGGGAAGTGTCGGTGATTGGCCTGGTATTCCTTATTTTCGCCATTATCTCTGGCGGCTGGGTGGCAGAAAGCCCGACCTTGGCACCGTACTTTGACTTTACCGGCGTGCAGCTGACCTGGATGCTGGTGGGTTACGGTTTTGTGGCGGCGGTTCTGCCGGTGTGGTTGCTGCTGGCTCCGCGTGACTACCTCTCTACCTTCCTGAAAATCGGGACTATCGTCGGTCTGGCGGTAGGCATTTTGATTATGCGTCCGACGCTGACCATGCCTGCGCTGACCAAGTTTGTAGATGGCACTGGCCCGGTATGGACCGGTAATCTGTTCCCGTTCCTGTTTATTACTATCGCCTGTGGCGCAGTTTCTGGCTTCCATGCGCTGATCTCTTCCGGCACCACACCGAAGATGCTGGCGAACGAAGGTCAGGCGTGCTTTATCGGCTACGGCGGGATGTTGATGGAATCCTTCGTGGCGATTATGGCACTGGTTTCTGCCTGTATCATCGATCCGGGCGTGTACTTCGCGATGAACAGCCCGATGGCGGTGCTGGCTCCGGCGGGGACGGCGGATGTAGTGGCATCTGCTGCGCAGGTAGTGAGTAGCTGGGGCTTTAGCATTACGCCAGATACGTTAAATCAGATTGCCAGCGAAGTGGGTGAACAGTCGATCATTTCCCGTGCGGGCGGTGCGCCGACCCTGGCGGTGGGGATGGCCTACATTCTGCACGGCGCGCTGGGTGGCATGATGGATGTGGCGTTCTGGTATCACTTCGCCATTCTGTTTGAAGCACTGTTTATTCTGACGGCGGTGGATGCGGGTACGCGTGCTGCGCGCTTTATGTTGCAGGATCTGCTGGGCGTGGTTTCTCCGGGCCTGAAACGGACCGATTCACTGCCTGCTAACCTGCTGGCAACGGCGCTGTGCGTGCTGGCGTGGGGTTACTTTCTGCATCAGGGTGTGGTCGATCCGCTGGGCGGTATTAACACTCTGTGGCCGCTGTTTGGTATTGCCAACCAGATGCTGGCAGGGATGGCGCTGATGCTTTGTGCTGTGGTGCTATTCAAAATGAAACGTCAACGTTACGCCTGGGTGGCGCTGGTACCAACGGCCTGGCTGCTGATTTGTACCCTGACCGCAGGCTGGCAGAAAGCGTTTAGCTCGGATGCGAAAGTCGGTTTCCTGGCGATTGCTAACAAGTTCCAGGCAATGATCGACAGCGGCAATATTCCGTCGCAGTATACTGAGTCACAACTGGCGCAGCTGGTGTTCAACAACCGTCTGGATGCCGGGTTGACCATCTTCTTTATGGTGGTCGTGGTGGTTCTGGCGCTGTTCTCGATTAAGACGGCACTGGCGGCATTGAAAGAGCCGAAGCCAACGGCGAAAGAAACGCCGTATGAGCCGATGCCGGAAAATGTCGAAGAGATCGTGGCGCAGGCGAAAGGCGCACACTAAAGTCAGAGTGAGGGGGGATGTTGGCGTAGTGCCTGGGGTTCCCCCTCACCCTAACCCTCTCCCCGGTGGGGCGAGGGGACTGACCGAGCGCGTTGATAGCACTCTCTCAGCAACCTGTTTACCGGAGGTATTGATGTTTGATTCACTGGCAAAAGCCGGAAAATATTTAGGTCAGGCGGCGAAACTGATGATTGGTATGCCTGATTACGACAACTATGTCGAACATATGCGGGTTAACCATCCTGATCAAACACCGATGACCTACGAAGAGTTTTTCCGGGAGCGGCAGGACGCGCGCTACGGTGGAAAAGGCGGCGCGCGCTGCTGCTAAATTTGTACGTCAGGCTTTAAACGATTCCACTTTTTCGAACGCTGCACGCAAGGTATCTGGTGTCAGCGTGACTGGCAGATAATGAATGGATTCCACCGGACGTAGGGTGTGGGCAATCATTTTGTTGATCTCCACCTGATTATTGATATCCACTTCCAGCTCCGCCAGCGTAGTCGGCAGATGAAAACGCTGATACGCCCCGGTTAATTGCGCCAGCACATCATCCTGACCCAGCAAGGCGCTTTGCACCAGAATTCCGTAGGCGACTTTGGTGCCGTGGAGAAACTTCTCGGTTTGTGGCAGTACAGTCAGACCGTTATGCACGGCATGAGCCGCCGCCACACGCGTAAAACGATCGCCCAGACCACCGACCATTCCGCCTCCGGCGATAATCGCATCGACCACATCGCAAAATGATTGCGTTAACTGCTGATTTTGCTGATCGGCAAGCGCCTGTTCGCTACTGTTTAACAAGACGTCGCGAATGACCTGCGCATTATTGATTCCCAGCCGTACGGTTAGCGGCAGCGTTTCTGGCTGAGGAGCCAGCACCACCGCTTCATACCATTTCGCCAGCGTGTCACCGATTCCTGCCAGCAGATATTCTTGCGGCGCATTGAGGATTATCTCCGGTTCCACCAGCACCATAAAATTGGCGTCGTCAAAAATCTCATAATGTAGCGCCTGTCCGGCATCGTTGTACCAGACAGAGAGTGGTGTCCAGGCAGCGCAGCTAGCGGCAATCGTTGGAACGGCAACAAACGGCAGACCGAGACGGCGGGCGAGGGCTTTCGCGGTGTCGAGCAGTGCGCCGCCGCCGACGCCAATCACCACGCTGCGATCGTCACCGGACTCAGCCGCCAGTTGTTGCACATTGCTTTCACTGCAATGACCGCGAAACAAAATATGCTTTGCTCCTGGCAGTTCAAACGCCGATGGAAGTTTGGTTTGCGCCGCGGCAAGTGCACATTCACCGTAGATCCACACTGCGCGAGAAAGTTGTTCATCAGTGAAAAAATCATGCAGGTGATTGAGACTGCCGGGATGAGAAAAGTAGTTAGCAGGGCCAACGACGACGCGAATAGGATTGTGAGGCATGTTGTGTTGTCCTTATTGTTTTATTTAGACATCTAAACGTCTTGATTGCCAAATACTAGCATCGTGTTATAGTGGCTTCAACACGCAACTTTGTCAGGCACAATAAAAATGACAAATAACCCTCTGATTCCACAAAGCAAACTTCCACAACTTGGCACCACTATTTTCACCCAGATGAGCGCACTGGCGCAGCAACACCAGGCGATTAACCTGTCACAAGGCTTTCCTGATTTTGATGGTCCGCCCTATTTGCAGGAACGGCTGGGGTACCACGTTGCCCAGGGAGCAAACCAATACGCGCCTATGACTGGCGTGCAGGCCTTGCGCGAGGCGATTGCTCAGAAAACGGAACGGCTGTATGGCTATCAACCAGATGCCGACAGCGATATCACCGTAACAGCAGGGGCGACGGAAGCGCTGTACGCAGCGATTACTGCATTGGTGCGCAATGGCGATGAAGTGATTTGCTTTGATCCCAGCTATGACAGCTACGCCCCCGCCGTCGCGCTTGCGGGTGGAATAGTGAAACGTATTGCACTGCAACCACCGCATTTTCGCGTGGACTGGCAGGAATTTGCCGCATTGTTAAGCGAGCGCACCCGACTGGTGATCCTTAACACCCCGCATAACCCCAGTGCTACTGTCTGGCAGCAGACTGATTTTTCCGCTTTGTGGCAGGTAATTGCCGGGCACGAGATTTTTGTCATTAGCGATGAAGTTTACGAGCATATCAACTTTTCACAGCAGGGCCATGCCAGTGTGCTGGCGCATCCGCAACTGCGTGAGCGGGCGGTGGCGGTGTCATCGTTTGGCAAGACCTATCATATGACCGGCTGGAAAGTGGGCTATTGCGTTGCGCCTGCGCCCATCAGCGCCGAGATCCGCAAAGTGCATCAGTATCTGACTTTTTCGGTGAATACCCCGGCGCAGCTGGCCTTTGCCGATATGCTGCGAGCAGAACCTGAACACTACCTTGCGTTACCGGACTTTTATCGCCAGAAGCGCGATATTCTGGTGAACGCCTTAAGTGAGAGTCGGCTGGAGATTTTACCCTGCGAAGGCACTTACTTTTTGCTGGTGGATTACAGCGCGGTTTCTTCGCTGGATGACGTTGAGTTTTGCCAGTGGCTGACGCGGGAGCATGGCGTGGCGGCGATCCCGCTGTCGGTATTTTGCGCCGATCCCTTCCCCCATAAGCTCATTCGTCTCTGTTTTGCCAAGAAGGAATCGACGTTGCTGGCGGCAGCTGAACGCCTGCGCCAGCTGTAATTATTTTACTGTCCAGGCGCGGGAATATTGACGGTCAGCAAATAACTCTTGCAGGCCGTTAATTTGTTTCAGGCGCAACACTTCGTCGCTGTCCATACCCAGCTCTTTGCCGATTTTTTTGTCGTCCCATCCCAACTGGCTGAGTTCACGAACGATTTCTGACATGGCTGTGATTTGGTGGCGTCCACGAGCGCGGTTATGACGAATAGTCGCGGCGATGCGTTCGTTACGTGTTCCTTCCAGACAGGTGACCGGTAAATATCCTTTTAATCGCATTTTTAACGTGTTAGAGCCTTTACCAATTTCATGACGGTGAAAGCCATCCACGATTTCCAGAGCATTTTTATCTGTGTGCGTGACCACAATAGGTTGGGTAAAACCATCTATCTCAATGGATTTTTGTAACAGTTTTTTCTCGGGCGGTGCCACATTGTTTGGGTTGTAATCATTTGGCATAAGTTGGCTGTTTTTAACCCACAGAACACAATCTACTGGCTCTTCACGAAAGGGGCTAACCTGATGGATCGCCAGGCGGATTTCGTTAATCGCTTTGATGCGATCGTCTTCCGGCAAGCTGGCGAGAAATTGGGTTAAATCCTGCGTTAATTGTTGTTGCATAGTATTCCCCACTCCTGACGTTTTACTTTTATCCGTTCGTTATAACGCTGATAATTCTTCGCTTTGGTTGGGCTAAATGATAATGCCCGACACCAGTAATCGTTATTCAGTAACACCTTGCAAATTCGCCGCCAGGAGGGGATATCTTTCGCGCCAATGTCCCCGTGCTGGGTCTGTGGCACCTCGACACCTTTTTTCTGATACCAATGCAAGTAAATGGCAATTTTGTTGCGGTAATGCTCAGCCGTTTTCTCCGGCATGCTATCAAGCAGCAATAATGCATACTCTTGCCAGTCTAAATGCTCTGGTTTGAGGATTTTCCGATGACCATAAAAATGATTGTCATGTCCGGCGTAAATGCCGCCACTTTTTACCCCGCTAACTCGTGCGCACATAGCAGCCCAGCGATCCGGTTCGATAACGTGATAGAGCCATAATCCTTGCCGTTGCTCCGGGCCAAAAGGTTCGCAAATTCGCATATGACGCAGGGGGACGCCTGCCTGATACATGATATTATACAATGGGTTACATAGGGCTTTATGATTAGCATACCAGGTCCAGATATCAGCTACTTTCCAGTCGTAGATGGGGTAAATGTACCAGCTGTGACCGCCTGGTGCGGCTGTGGTCCAGGGCTTATCATCGGCAAAACGTTGTTTACTTAAACTGGCGATGGCGACAAAACGGTTGTAGGACTCATCCGCACGGATGCCGATCATCATCGCCGCCGGACGTTTTTGTGAAAACCATTCGGCAAACTCACGTACAAATTGTTCGAAGGTCATGCCTGGCTGGTAAAAGGAGAAAAAGTCAGGATCGGTTATCGCTTCTTGCGGGGGCTGACGCACCCATTCGACATCAGATTCCCAGCACTGCCATTCTGGTTGGTATTGTGAAAGGGAATTTTGCGTCTTGAGTGGGAGTGCTACCCAGTAAAACTCTTCAATAACGTCGGTATACAACTCGCGTAACGACTGTACATAGTCGATGGTACAAGAGAACTGTGCTTCCCAGTCGATAAACAAAACGCAGATTTTTTTTCCCAATTTTCTGGCAAGTTCGGCGGTAAGATGCAGCATTAATCCGGAATCTTTACCCCCCGAAAAAGAAACGCAAACACGGGGCAAGGTGTTAAGTGTCCAGGTAATACGTTCCTGTGCAGCTTCTAAAATATTCAGCGGAAGAGGGATTTTATAAATAGACATCTGAAAACGCTCTCTGAACGTTACTGGGTGACTTGTGAGATGAATCCGCTAATTATAGGGTAAACGAAGCAAGATAGAGCACATTATTTTATATTTATACAATGAATTCATTGATGAAAAATATAACATTCTCCATTGATGATTAATTAGAAGCTATCATTTAAGCGGTCTATGAAACGGGAGAAGACCAGATTGTTTAACGAGTATTTGTTATAGGAAATATAAAGCTTGACCGCAGGAAGCGGATGTTTCAACTTTATTTCTTTTAGTTTCAGAAAATTGCGATGTAAATCGTACAGCTCGGTAGGGACAATTCCCAATAAGTCAGTAACAGAAATGCTATTAATTATGGTGAGTAAAGAGGAGCTGCGAAACGAAATTTTACGGTTCATAAATCGTTCGTCTATGTCTACTTGAATTTCATCAATTCCTGCTGATTTAGATATTAGCAGGGTGAATTCTTCGGCCATAATTTGTTCATGGGTACTGGTATCAGTAATACGAGGATGTTTATTGCTACAAATAAGAGAATTGCGAATGGTGTGTAATGGCATACAGATGACGGAGCGGCTAATCACCGGCTGTAGCGTGATTGCCAGGTCAGCTTTGCGTTGAACTAACAATTCTTCAGCGTTTTCAGCTGAAAGCAGTATGTCGTGGCATTCTATATCGATTGAAGTATCTTGTCTTAGACAGCGGATTAGCATGTTGTTATTACTACAAGAAATAAGCTGAGGACCGTAGATAATAAAATTTTTCTTCAGCTCAGACTTATTAACGATATTGATCGTTTGTTCAAGGCCTCGGAGATTTTTCTCAAGATGGTGATGCAGATTTAACCCTGTTGTAGTCGGCGCGATACCTTTCCCTGAGCGGATGAATAACGGGTCATTAAATTGCGCGTGTAAACGTTGTAACGACTGACTAACGGCAGATGGCGTTATATATAATGATTCTGCTGCTTTGCTAATGCTGAGGTGTTGATAAATGCACTCAAATATGACCAGTAAATTGAGGTCGAATTTTTTTAAATCATAAAGATTAGCCATAACATACTCCGTTATATTACCTTGTCCATGAATCATTCTTGTAATCAATGATTCTACTGTTTTATTTATATTTGTTATGTTTTATTACTTAACTCTGGATTAAGTTTTTCTAAAGTAACACAGTTGTCTGGAGGGGAAGAAGCAATTCATGCGTTTTTAGAATGGTTGAAAAGCAAGGATGTATTTCAACCACCCATGAATTATCTTCTATTTATTTTCCATAATGATATTAAGCGTTTTCTGATCGGGCAACCCCACGGCCTGTTGCAGCGTATTTTCCTTACTCATGTAATAGATAGCCGGTGTGACATTTGCCCCCAGATCGTCCATGAGTTTCTCGTTGTCGCTTAACACTTTCATTTGCTCTGTACTTACGTTTGTAGGCACATTTAGCTTAAGTTTTCCGCCAGAGGCTTCATATTCTTGCCAGGTTTTTGCGGGATCTTTAGAGGCCAGAATTGCCGCGGCTGTCGCCGGACTTTCTGGTTTGATAACCCCAACCAACAATGTTCTCAACTGTACTTTGCCAGAATCAACCCACGGGCGCGCCTGCTGCCAGAACTGTTTACAATATGGGCAGAACGGATCGGCGAAAACGTAGACTATGACTGGCGCGTCTTTTTTACCGTCGAGGAGCCAGTGCGATTGTTCCATCCGTTGCCACATTTCGCGTCCGGCTGGCGCATAAATTTCTTTTTCGATAAGCATGTTACTCAGGTTTTCACCTTTCTCGTTGTACATGTAACCAGAGATAGCGTGCTTACCATCTGGAGTCAGGTAGATGGTGACGCCCATATCCTGATACTTTCCGAGATAACCTTTCATTCCGCCGGGGGCATCGAACGTTTTGATGATCTTAATGCCCTGTTTTTCAATCGCTTTTACCGGAGCAGGAAGTTCCTCTGCAAAGGCGATTGCAGGAAGCAGAGCCAGTAAAAGTATCTTTTTTAACATTAATTTGTCCTTTTCAGTCAGTGCAAAAGTCGGGTAAAAGGCATAACCTATCACTGTCATAGGTAAGAGCTTAGATCAGGTGATTGCCCTTTGTTTATGAGGGTGTTGTAATCCATGACGTTGTTGCATTTGTAAGGGCAACACCTCAGCCTGCAGGCAGGCGCTGAAGATACCAAAGGGTAGTTCAGATTACACGGTCACCTGGAAAGGGGGCCATTTTACTTTTTATCGCCGCTGGCGGTGCAAAGTTCACAAAGTTGTCTTACGAAGGTTGTAAGGTAAAACTTATCGATTTGATAATGGAAACGCATTAGCCGAATCGGCAAAAATTGGTTACCTTACATCTCATCGAAAACACGGAGGAAGTATAGATGTCCTTGATTAACACCAAAATTAAACCTTTTAAAAACCAGGCATTCAAAAACGGCGAATTCATCGAAATCACCGAAAAAGATACCGAAGGCCGCTGGAGCGTCTTCTTCTTCTACCCGGCTGACTTTACTTTCGTATGCCCGACCGAACTGGGTGACGTTGCTGACCACTACGAAGAACTGCAGAAACTGGGCGTAGACGTATACGCAGTATCTACCGATACTCACTTCACCCACAAAGCATGGCACAGCAGCTCTGAAACCATCGCTAAAATCAAATATGCGATGATCGGCGACCCGACTGGCGCCCTAACCCGTAACTTCGACAACATGCGTGAAGATGAAGGTCTGGCTGACCGTGCGACCTTCGTTGTTGACCCGCAGGGTATCATCCAGGCAATCGAAGTTACCGCTGAAGGCATTGGCCGTGACGCGTCTGACCTGCTGCGTAAAATCAAAGCAGCACAGTACGTGGCTTCTCACCCAGGTGAAGTTTGCCCGGCTAAATGGAAAGAAGGTGAAGCAACTCTGGCTCCGTCTCTGGATCTGGTTGGTAAAATCTAAATTTCCTTCGTCTTTCGCGCTACCAACTCCGGCGCGAAATAGTTCGGAAATTCACCTAATTCTTCGGGTGCTGCGGCACCCGATTTTCTTCCCCGCACCATGATGCAAGCTGCATCCAGGTAGCCGCAGAGGCCGCTTGCATGATGATGTTTAAAGCCCAGGAGATAAACATGCTCGACACAAATATGAAAACTCAACTCAAGGCTTACCTTGAGAAATTGACCAAGCCTGTTGAGTTAATTGCCACGCTGGATGACAGCGCTAAATCGGCAGAAATCAAGGAACTGTTGGCTGAAATCGCAGAACTGTCAGACAAAGTCACCTTTAAAGAAGATAACAGCTTGCCGGTGCGTAAGCCGTCTTTCCTGATCACTAACCCAGGTTCCAACCAGGGGCCACGTTTTGCAGGTTCCCCGCTGGGCCACGAGTTCACCTCGCTGGTACTGGCGTTGTTGTGGACCGGTGGTCATCCGTCGAAAGAAGCGCAGTCTCTGCTGGAGCAGATTCGCCATATTGACGGTGATTTTGAATTCGAAACCTATTACTCGCTCTCTTGCCACAACTGCCCGGACGTGGTGCAGGCGCTGAACCTGATGAGCGTACTGAACCCGCGCATCAAGCATACGGCAATTGACGGCGGCACCTTCCAGAACGAAATCACCGATCGCAACGTGATGGGCGTTCCGGCAGTGTTCGTAAATGGGAAAGAGTTTGGTCAGGGCCGCATGACTATTTCCGAAATCGTCGCCAAAATTGATACTGGCGCGGAAAAACGTGCGGCAGAAGAGCTGAACAAGCGTGATGCTTATGACGTATTAATCGTCGGTTCCGGCCCGGCGGGTGCAGCGGCAGCAATTTACTCCGCACGTAAAGGCATCCGTACCGGTCTGATGGGCGAACGTTTTGGTGGTCAGATCCTCGATACCGTTGATATCGAAAACTACATTTCTGTACCGAAGACCGAAGGGCAGAAGCTGGCAGGTGCGCTGAAAGTTCACGTTGATGAATACGACGTTGATGTGATCGACAGCCAGAGCGCGAGCAAACTGATCCCGGCAGCGGTTGAAGGCGGCCTGCATCAGATTGAAACAGCTTCTGGCGCGGTACTGAAAGCACGCAGTATTATCGTGGCGACCGGTGCAAAATGGCGTAACATGAACGTTCCGGGCGAAGGTCAATATCGCACCAAAGGCGTGACCTACTGCCCGCACTGCGACGGCCCGCTGTTTAAAGGCAAACGCGTAGCGGTCATCGGCGGCGGTAACTCCGGCGTGGAAGCGGCAATCGACCTGGCGGGTATCGTTGAGCACGTAACTCTGCTGGAATTTGCGCCAGAAATGAAAGCCGACCAGGTTCTGCAGGACAAACTGCGCAGCCTGAAAAACGTCGACATTATTCTGAATGCGCAAACCACGGAAGTGAAAGGCGACAGCAGCAAAGTTGTTGGTCTGGAATATCGCGATCGTGTCAGCGGCGATATTCACAACATCGAACTGGCCGGTATTTTCGTCCAGATTGGTCTGCTGCCGAACACCAACTGGCTCGAAGGCGCAGTCGAACGTAACCGCATGGGCGAGATTATCATTGATGCGAAATGCGAAACCAACGTCAAAGGCGTGTTCGCTGCGGGTGACTGTACAACGGTTCCGTACAAGCAGATCATCATCGCCACTGGCGAAGGTGCCAAAGCCTCTCTGAGTGCTTTTGACTACCTGATTCGCACCAAAACAGCATAAGAAGAAGTAAGATTCACCTGCAATTGC
Source organism: Escherichia coli (assembly GCF_036503815.1). Lineage (GTDB taxonomy): Bacteria > Pseudomonadota > Gammaproteobacteria > Enterobacterales > Enterobacteriaceae > Escherichia > Escherichia coli_F. The sequence goes on along the minus strand of NZ_AP027764.1, from coordinate 3,483,706 downwards.
TTAGCCGCCGGGGTCAAACCTGGCGGCTTTTTTATTGCAATAAAAAGCCCCGCCGGGATGGCTCCGGGCAGGGCGACATAAATACTTTTATCTATTAGCGAACGACCAGCACCGGCAGATTGGCGTGGCGGATAACGCTTGAGGCGTTAGAACCTAACAGATGGGTCGAAATCGATGGGTTGCGCGAACCGATAACGACAACATCAGCCCCCAGTTCTTCTGCCAACTCATTGACTTCATCCCGCACGCTACCAAAACGGACATGTTGTTTAATGCGGGAAGGATCGATGGTGAAGTGGCTGACCATCGTTTGCAAACGTTCTTCTGCTTCATGTTGCAGATGCTCTTCAAAACGACGTACATCAGCGGCAAAACGGTGCAGGCTCAGGCTGGCTGAGCCTGGTAGCACGTGAAGTAGATGAATAACTCCGTCATCCTGGGCGAGGAATTCAGCGTGGCGAACAGCTTTGTCGCTCAATTCCATTTCGAAAACATCCACTGGCATGATGATTGTTTTGTACATAAGCATTCTCTCCTTGTTTTTGCATGTATACATAACAGCACATTATTGATTATGAATCTATGATTTGCGAGGCTGATTCGATCTGAATTTGCGATTGATCTGGAAAATAAATAAAACCAGGTACTACCAGCGTTGTTCAAGGTATAGCACTGCAGCAACAATAATAGCTGCTATGAATATATAAAACGCAGTGATACTGAGAGCTTCGCTCATATGGGGTTCCGCAGATGAATAACCAGTTCAGATTAGAATGCTGTGCTTAAGAGCAAAATGATAAATCTGGTTGATATTTGAGCGGAAAGAGGATGCGAGTGCATCCTCTGGGCAAAGCGAGTTGTCGCTTGTGCAGATGGGATTAAAGCAGGTAGTCGCCAGCAGCTTCTGGCTGGTATTCGAGTTCCAGCACTTCAAGGTGGGTTGCAACGCCGCCCGGAAGTTCCCAGTGAATGGAATCGCCAACGCGCAGCCCCAGCAGTGCGGCACCTACCGGAGCCATAACAGAAAGCTGAGTATTGCTGTCAGTCATTTTAGCCGGATACACCAGCGTGCGCACACGCACTTCGCCATCGCTAAGATTGCGGAATTTAACCCGGCTGTTCATTGTCACCACGTCGTGTGGCATCTCTTCTGGCGAACACATTTGGGCGCGATCCAACTCTGCGTTTAACGCGTCGGCGATTGGCAAACCAGCATAGGCAGGTTGCTCCAGCAGAATATCGATGCGTTCGGCATCCAGGTCGTTAATGATGATAGTTGGTCTGGACATTTTTACTCCATGTCGTCGGTACTGCGAGTGTCGCAGATAAACATACCCAAAAGAAAACCCTCACCGTCAGGCGGCGAGGGTTTAACTCACATGATGATACTGACAGTTGCTCACTCTTTGAAGTGATTTGCGTCACATTCAGGGAATTCCTCAATGCAGCGCATTATGTATAAATCTTAATCGTCATGGTTTATGGAAGACGAATTAGCGTGTTTTGTAAATCAGATGATTAATAACCCGCTTTATCAATCACAAAGGTTTTGCCACAGTTGCCTGGGTGTGGTTGTGGCAAGAATGAGTTTGCAGAAAGCGGAGCGTTGATGGCGTCAGCTTTGATTGAAATCTGAATTTCAGTCAAATACGCAGGGTTACCCTGGCACGTTAGCTTAACGGCTTTCACGTTCTCTTTTCCCCAGCTTTTGGCAAAGGCGGCGTCAAAGTCACGGCGGCTCACTGTCTTACCGTAGTTATCCGCAAGGAATTTTCCGGCTTCGCTCTCTTTAATTTCTTGATTCAGGCGTACCATCGTGCCGAAGTAAGCGTCCGGATCAAAACCAAAGCAGACGCCGTGTTTGGCATATTCGTAACGTTCCAGGCAGGAACGACCGCCAGCTCCCGGCATGACTTCATTTAGTTTAGCTGCCGTTTCCAGCGATAACCCGGTTTCCGGCGATGAACACATCCGGCTGGCGCGCGCCTCTGGTAGATTCGGGATTGGGCGAGTAGCGCAACCAAAGCGCATCCAGCGTCGTTCATCAACACCACGGGCCGCAACCGATTTAGGCAATCCCGGCCATAGACCATGTACGGTCAGAAAGTCGGCTTTGTTGGGTGTTTCGGTTTGCAGGCGACATTCATCCCGTTCGTTACGATTTCGATCGTGTTGACTCTGGCAGAACCCGGTTTGCCAGGAGAGAGCAAGGACATAGCGATCAAAATCGCCATACTGTTTTGCCTGCAACGCCACAGCGTTGACAGAAGAGAAGGGAAGCAGAGAAACCGCGAGTAACGCGGCATTACGCCAGAATGCTTTCATAATGGGTGTGGAACTCATACATACACTGAATACTACCTATTAAATCATAAAAAAGCCCGCCTGGTGGGCTTACCTGGCGGGCGTGATGATTTATTCAGCGTTTGGCGAACGTATTAGTTCCACATAGCGAGAATCGGCCAGCCAACCAACAGCAGCATAGAGATGTAAATCACCCCGAAGATTGCACCAAGTCGCCAGTAATCTTTTGATTTCACATAGCCGCAGCCGTAAATAATCACCCCAGGACCGGTTGCATACGGCGTCAGACAGCCCATGATACCGATAGACAGCACCAGCAGGATACACAGTTGTTCCATTGGTACGCCCGGAATACCTTTACCGACGGCCAGAATAACCGGCAGCATGGTTGCGGTGTGCGCAGACAGGCTGGCAAACAGGTAGTGCGCAAAGTAGAACACCAGAACCAGTACAATCACCGTTGCGTTTGGTGAGAATCCTTCCAGGTGCGTACTCATCGTGTTGGCGAACCAGTCGATAAAGCCAGAACGGGTCAGGCCATTCGCCATAACAACCAGCGTTGCCAGGTTGACCAGCGTGTTCCATGCGCTGTTATAGCGAGTAATGTCTTTCCACGGCACAACGTGCAGGGCCAGCATTAGCGAAACTGCCAGCAGACCTACCGCAGTAGCATTAATGACTTCACTGCCAAATACCCACAAACCTAAGCTGAGCAATACAAGGCCAATCAGCGTCCACTCTCTGCGTGTCAGCGCACCCATGGTTTTTAGTTCATCACCCGCCCAGGTTGCTACTTCTTCACTGTGTGTGATTTCCGGTTTGTAAAGCACGTAGGAAAGCCACGGCGCAATGATAAGTAAGATAACGCCAACCGGCAGGAAGCAGAGGAACCACTGCAACCAGCTAATCTGGATGCCGGCAATTTTGCTGACGAACTCCAGACCCAGCACGTTTGGTGCCGCACCGGTGACAAACATGGACGAACTCAGACTGGTACTAATGACCATCATCCACATCAAATAGCCGCCAATACGACGCGCGGACGGATCGTTCGGGAATGATTTAAACAGCGGCGGCAGGTTTTTAATGACCGGAAAAACCGTACCCCCGGTACGCGCGGTGTTGGACGGTGTAAACGGTGCCAGCAGAATGTCGATAATGACTATCGCATAACCTAACGTCAGCGTGCGTTTGCCCATGAATTTCACCAGGAAAAGGGCAATGCGACGACCTAACCCGGAAACTTCATACCCTAATGCAAAAATAAATGCGCCAAATACCAGCCATACCGTGGTGCTGGAAAAACCAGCCAGACCCCATTTCAGCGCCTGTTTTTGCGCATTAAACGCTGGGTCAGCTAATTCTTTGGCATCAAAGAGAAGGTAATTACTGCCAATAACGCAAATAGTAACCGCAATAAAACTGATCGCTGTTGCCGGAATTGGCTCGAGGATCATGCCGACAATCATTGCCACAAACACAGCGAAGTAATGCCATGCCTGCGGTGGCATACCGTCAGGGACAGGGATAAGAAACATGACGCCCATCACCACCAGTGGGGCCAATAGTTTCCATATATTATCTTTTGCTAAAGACATACGGGTTCTCCGAAAATTAATATTTCCAAATTTATCAAGTGCTTAAATAATTAAATCTGTGCTAAAAACCAGGTAAGGATCAGCAGGTCGGCACTGCCGCCTGGACTGAGATTTCGTTCGATACACTCCCTGTCGAACTGCCGGAGATAATCGAGATCGGCGGGGGTTCGGATGCCCCCTTTTTGCAATAATGTTTGCGCCTTGCGCTGTAGCCAGCGCAGGCCCCCCTCGCCACCGCGCGATGCAACGTTGGTATCGCCGTTGATCGCCATCAGTAGGAGTAAGGTATCGAGCAATGCCAGTTCAGGATCTAACCCCTGATCCAGCAGAGTGAGGTAATGCGGCAGGGCGTGGTTGATCACCAGTGGATAACCCGCTTCGGCTTCACCGCGTGCGCCGGTAAGGCCTAGCTGCTGGTACAACCGTTGACCTGCCGTCAGTTGTGAATTATTGGTACGCAGTTCGCGGTCGGTCAGGCCACGGCAGAAACTTGCCGCCGTCGCACAAATGGTTATTGGCGTTACCGACTGGTTGAGTTGAAGCAAACGGCCAATTGCCGCACACAGTAGCCCTAAAGAAAAAATGCTGCCTTTATGCGTGTTTACGCCCGCAGTGGCGCGGAACATATCACCTTCGCAAGCCATACCAATTGGGCGTAATCCGTGGAGTACCGCTTCTGGTGCCATTTCAGCACTACAGGCACCAAATTCAATGAAACGGGGTAACCAGCCCTGAATCGCCAGCGTGCTGCGGTGAAAATCTTCCAGCGCCATATCTTTGTGCGCACCGCAGTTAATTCGATCCACGAGGCCTGGTTTCGGTGACAGATTGACTTCAGTCAGCATGGCGCGCCAGCCCAGCAGGGCGTACTCATCGATTAATGACGTCGCAAGCTTTGTGGTTTTAGTTGACGTTGCAGGCATCGACATCGTTCAGCAGCGCCTCCATGCGGTTGAGTAAATCGGTCAGTTGATGGGTTTTTCCACGCGCGCAAATAGCTGCGCTTTGCTCGCACAACAGGCAGCGGCGAGGCGGCAGTGAATAGTCGCGGCGGGAGAGAATTTCGCCTTCGGGTGTCAGGACATCGATATCCCATAACCGCCCGAGAGGATGACTATGTTCAAGCTCAATGGTGGCGAGCTTGAGGTCGCGAGCCGGGGCGGCAATGCTCAACATGCCCTCCGGCCCGCTGGCGGAAACCAGTGCAGCCTGCTCCTGAATTTGCCAGCCCTGTTTTGCGGCTAAGGCACGCAAGGCTGTCACGCCATGATTAAAAATTCGGCGTGTGACCTCGCTGTCTTTAATCGGCCCAGGCGCAACCACGGTAAAGGAGACCAGTGGAACAGGATGGTGCTTGAGCCAGACGTGTTGCCGTGCTTGCCTTTCATCCCGGCTGACGAGCAGCTCGGGAATTGACACCGCATGGTGGCTGGCGAGTTCAGGAAGCAGGTGCATGGCTTATTCCTTCACCTGATGCACAACATCGATCACCGAGCCATCGCGGTAACGCACAACGGCAACGACGCGGTCGGTGAATTCAATCGGCTGTGGTTCACCGGTCAGCAGACGCGCACGTTCACGCAGCCACTCAATAGAAACCACTTTGATCCCCGCTTCCTGCAGACGTTCTGCCAGTTCCGGACGTGCCGGGTTAACTGCGATACCGTGGTCTGTGACCAGAATATCGACACTGGAGCCCGGGGTGATGCAGGTCAGCACGTTATCCACCAGCGTCGGAATACGACCGCGTACCAGCGGCGCGACGATGATGGAAAGCGCAGAGGCAATCGCGGTATCGCAGTGACCACCGGAAGCGCCACGCAGTACGCCGTCAGAGCCGGTCAGCACGTTAACGTTGAACTGGGTGTCAATTTCCAGCGCGCTCAGTACCACCACGTCGAGACGATCAACCGATGCACCTTTTGAACCCCAGTTAGCGTACTGGTTGGCGCTGATTTCGATGTGATTGGGGTTACGGGCCAGCGATTGTGCAGCGTGGCTGTCAAAGCTCTGCACATCCAGCAGTTTGCGGATCAGACCTTTTTCGTGCAGATCAACCATCGTTGCGGTAATACCACCGAGGGCGAAGTCAGCGCGAATATCGCGGCTACGCATTTTGTCTTCCAGGAAACGGGTTACCGCCAGCGATGCGCCGCCGGTGCCGGTCTGCATGGAGAAACCTTCTTTGAAGTAGCCAGAGTTAACAATCACATCCGCAGCGCTACGGGCAATAAGCAGTTCGCGCGGGTTAGTGGTCATACGGGTCGCGCCAGCGCCGATTTTTGCAGCATCGCCAACGCGATCAACTTTGACGATCAGATCAACCTGATCTTGCTCAATGCTTGCCGGATTATGCGGATAAGGCAGCAGTTCTTCGGTAAGCATCACGACCTGTTTTGCGTTGTCGGCATCAACCATTGCATAGCCGAGGGAGCCGCAGCAGGCTTTACCGGTGTAGCCGTTGGCATTACCGAATTCATCACAGGACGGGACGCCGAGGAAAGCCACATCGATATTCAGTTCGCCGCTCTGTACCAGATGCACACGTCCGCCGTGAGAGTGGATTTGCACCGGTTCCGCCAGCAGACCACGGGAGATTTCTTCCGCCAGTGGACCGCGCAGGCCAGAGGTATAAATGCGGGTAACCACGCCCTGGCGAATGTGTTCTACCAGCGGCGCATGGCAATCACTCAGGGAGCTGGAGGCCAGAGTCAGGTTTTTAAAGCCCATCTTCGCGATGACGTCCATCACCATATTGACGGTCAGGTCACCGCCACGGAAAGCGTGATGGAAGGAAACCGTCATGCCGTCCTGTAAACCAGAGCGACGAATCGCTTCTTCCAGGTTGGCGCACAGTTTGCGATCGCGCGCTTTTTCAGCCTGGTAGGTTTGCTTTGGCGAGTTCTGGAAAGCGGCAAGATCGCATTCAGCGCGACGATTCCAGGCCGCTACCCGTTCTTGTCGTTGAGATTGTTCAATTTTCTGCGTCATTTTGATTGCCTTATTCTTCGCGGATGCCGGAAAGTTCTGCACGGGAGAGCACCAGACGGGCGCGATCGATAACCGGACCGTCCACCATCTTGCCGTTCAGGGAAACCACGCCGAGGCCTTCGCGAGCGGCGGCTTCAGCGGCTTCTACGACGCGGCGGGCGTGATCCACTTCTTTCTGGGTCGGTGCGTAGAGGTTGTGCAGCAGATCAATCTGACGCGGGTTGATCAGCGATTTGCCGTCAAAGCCCAGCTGTTTGATGTGGGCGGCTTCTTGCAGGAATCCGGCTTCGTTGTTTGCGTCAGAATAGACGGTATCGAACGCCTGAATACCCGCAGATCGCGCGGCCTGCAAAATGGAGCAGCGAGCGAACAGCAGTTCAGTTCCTTCCGGGGAGCGTTCTGTACGCAGGTTGCGCACATAGTCTTCTGCACCGAGGGCGATACCGATCAAACGCTCGGAAGCGTGAGCGATTTCCACTGCGCGGGTAATGCCCAGCGGAGATTCAATCGCCGCCAGCAAGCCGGTACTGCCGGGTTCACGACCACAGGCTTTTTCGATACGCAGGATCTCTTTTTCGATATCCAGAACATCCTGAGCGGTATCGGTTTTCGGCAGACGCACAACGTCCGCACCACCGCGAACGACGGCTTCCAGGTCGTTGACACCCCATTCGGAATCCAGCGCGTTTACACGCACAATGGTTTCAATATCGCGATACAGCGGATGTTGCAGCGCGTGGTAAACCATGCGGCGGGCGGTGTCTTTTTCACGCAATGCTACGGAGTCTTCGAGGTCAAACATCAGGGCATCAGCCGGGTAGATGAATGAGTTGCTGACCATCGCGGCATTGGCACCAGGCACAAACAACATGCTGCGGCGGGTGCGAGTTTTACGTTGTTGCAGCGAAGCGGAAATCATTGGCAATCCTCCCATGGCAGAGCCGGGATACCGCTGGCGCGTGCCAGCAGGGCTTCCAGTCGTGCACGTAAAATGCAGTCCAGTGCGCCTTTGTCATCGACATTCAGCTGTACGCCGCGCACGTTGTAGCGGGCGAGAACGTCCAGAATGGTGGTGCGAATGGCATCACCAAACTGTTTTTCAACGCTGCTGTTGATTTGCAGGTCGATATCCTGCGTATCGAGTGGGGCGATGCGTATCATCACATCCCCAGACTCAAGGGTGCCTGCAACGGCGGGCTGGTTTATTTTCATTTTTCACCTGTTTCTCATGCGGGGGTCTTTTGACGAGCTGCCGCGTCCTGGCGGGAGTGCTCAAGCAGGTTCTGCAAATAATGCAGCGTGACTGCAGGGACCAGCGGCGCGATAGCCGTGAGATCGTTTTTCGCCAGCAGTTGACGTACCCGGGAAGCGGATATCGGCATCTCCTGGTAACGCAGCCGCTCAATTTCAACCAGTTCGATGGGCGGTGCGGAGATAGTCGGCGTTTCCAGCCAGTAGCGCATATCCTGGTTGTACTGGGCGGTAACGCGACAAAAGGGTTCAGTACCGACAAAGCGGTGAGTTACACCCAGCGCGGGAGCGAGGTACTGACGGAAAATTTTCAGATCAATTTCGGTGTAACAATGGTTAATGACGCTCTGTTCTTTAATGAAGTAGCAAGGGAACGTAGCGCGGGAGATGATGTATTCGGAGCCGCGATGCACAGTCAGGCGTGGAATATCGGCGGTGCCTTTTAACACCAGATCCAGCCGGTCTTCATAGGGAAAGCGTGAAGAATCTTCTTTAACTAAAAACAGGTGCAACCAGTCGCACTGTGCTGCAGCCTGTTGAATCAGATAACGGTGACCATTCGTAAAGGGATTGGCGTTCATCACAATGCAGCCAATTTTGTTCCCTGGATGACGAAATTTTTTCAGCGATTCGGCATAGCGTTTCAGTCGCGTGGCGCTGTTTTCCATCAGCACCATCACGCCGGGGACGCTGGTCAGCGTGGAAAAACCGCACTGGCGGAACAGCGCCTCGTATTCGGTTTTGGTATAAATAAACAGATGCGTGCTGTGCCGCTCATAGGCGAGGTTTATCAATTCAGTGGCTAATGTCAGCGCCAGTCCTTCACCGCGAACGGATTCACTGATAGCAACGCATTTAATAATATTTCCGGCAATTCCACCGCACGCGATAAGCTTTTCATCGCGGGTTACGGTAATAAATACTTCGACTGTGGTGTCAACGCTCAAATCATTTTCATGCAGGAATTGGGCGATTTCCGCCATTTTTTTATTTTCTGAACGTTTTACACGGGTGAAAATATCATTGCCGAACATAATAAATAGTATCCTGAAGGTGCATGTTGTTATCGATTTGCAACGAATGTTGTTCAATGTTGCAAACTGATAACCTTTTATTTTCACTTGGGAGAAAGGGGGGCGATCGAGGTATATCTTTTTCTCCTTTCGCTATACATCCTAAGGAGTATTGCAGCGTGAAATTTTGATTTATTTCACATAGAGTTAGTGGTTTTTTATTTATTTAATGGTTTTAAGTTTTTTAATTAATGTAATTACGAAATGACCCGCAGGTTTAAGTGATTTAATTGATTTAATGAATAAAATTTGCCACGATTATATTTAATATCTATGTATTTTGATTCAACATTTTAATTACATCCGTCAAAGAGGCTCGGGACAACCCGCAAGGAAAACAATGTTGCAGCTTAACGAGAATAAACAGTTTGCATTTTTCCAAAGACTGGCATTTCCGCTGCGTATCTTTTTGCTGATTCTGGTGTTCTCAATATTTGTCATTGCAGCCCTGGCGCAATATTTTACGGCCAGTTTTGAGGACTATTTAACGCTTCATGTGCGCGACATGGCAATGAATCAGGCAAAAATTATTGCTTCTAATGACAGTATCATCAGCGCAGTGAAAACGCGTGACTACAAGAGGCTGGCGACCATCGCTGACAAATTACAAAGAGATACTGATTTCGATTATGTGGTGATTGGCGATCGGCACTCGATTCGTCTTTACCATCCTAATCCGGAGAAAATTGGTTATCCTATGCAGTTCACCAAACCGGGCGCGCTGGAGAAAGGGGAGAGCTACTTTATCACCGGGAAAGGGTCAATTGGCATGGCGATGCGTGCCAAAACGCCAATCTTTGATGACGATGGAAAAGTCATCGGCGTGGTGTCGATTGGCTACCTGGTGAGTAAAATCGATAGCTGGCGGGCTGAGTTTTTATTACCGATGGCTGGCGTGTTTGTCGTGCTGTTAGGGATTCTGATGTTGCTGTCGTGGTTCCTGGCCGCGCATATCCGTCGGCAAATGATGGGCATGGAGCCAAAGCAAATCGCACGCGTGGTCCGTCAGCAAGAGGCGCTGTTTAGTTCGGTTTATGAAGGGCTGATTGCGGTGGATCCGCACGGTTACATTACCGCCATCAATCGTAACGCAAGAAAGATGCTGGGGCTGAGTTCCCCCGGACGGCAATGGTTGGGTAAACCCATTGCTGAAGTGGTCAGGCCCGCCGATTTCTTTACCGAACAGATTGATGAAAAACGTCAGGATGTGGTGGCGAACTTTAACGGTCTGAGCGTTATTGCCAACCGGGAAGCTATTCGTTCTGGTAATGATTTGCTGGGGGCCATTATCAGCTTTCGTAGTAAAGACGAAATATCCACCCTCAATGCACAACTGACGCAAATTAAACAATACGTCGAGAGCCTGCGCACATTGCGACACGAGCATCTCAATTGGATGTCGACGCTCAATGGTCTGTTGCAGATGAAAGAGTATGATCGCGTGTTGGCGATGGTGCAGGGGGAGTCTCAGGCCCAGCAACAGCTTATTGATAGCCTGCGCGAGGCGTTTGCCGATCGCCAGGTGGCGGGGCTGCTTTTTGGTAAAGTGCAGCGCGCCCGCGAACTGGGGCTAAAAATGGTCATCGTCCCCGGAAGTCAGCTTTCGCAACTGCCGCCAGGACTGGACAGCACCGAGTTTGCAGCCATTGTTGGCAATTTACTTGATAACGCCTTCGAAGCCAGCCTGCGTAGCGATGAAGGAAACAAGATCGTTGAATTATTCCTCAGCGATGAAGGCAATGATGTGGTGATTGAAGTCGCCGATCAGGGCTGCGGCGTTCCAGAGTCTCTACGAGACAAAATATTTGAGCAGGGTGTCAGTACGCGTGCTGACGAGCCCGGCGAACATGGCATTGGGTTGTACTTGATTGCCAGCTACGTAACGCGCTGCGGTGGTGTTATCACTCTCGAAGATAATGATCCCTGCGGTACCTTATTTTCAATCTATATTCCGAAAGTGAAACCTAATGACAGCTCCATTAACCCTATTGATCGTTGAGGACGAAACGCCGCTGGCAGAGATGCATGCGGAATATATTCGTCACATTCCCGGATTCAGTCAGATATTACTGGCGGGAAACCTGGCGCAGGCCCGAATGATGATCGAGCGTTTTAAGCCGGGGCTAATCTTGCTCGATAACTATCTTCCTGACGGTAGAGGGATTAATTTACTGCATGAACTGGTGCAGGCGCATTATCCCGGCGACGTGGTGTTTACCACTGCAGCCAGTGATATGGAAACGGTGTCTGAAGCCGTACGTTGTGGTGTATTTGATTATCTCATTAAGCCAATTGCCTATGAACGGCTGGGGCAAACGCTAACCCGTTTCCGCCAGCGTAAACATATGCTGGAAAGTATTGATAGCGCCAGCCAGAAGCAAATCGATGAGATGTTTAATGCCTATGCTCGCGGTGAACCCAAAGACGAACTGCCGACCGGCATTGACCCCTTGACGCTAAACGCGGTGCGAAAACTGTTTAAAGAGCCTGGTGTGCAACATACGGCAGAAACGGTGGCGCAGGCACTGACTATCAGCCGCACCACTGCCAGACGTTATCTTGAATATTGCGCCAGCCGCCATCTGATTATTGCTGAAATTGTTCACGGCAAAGTTGGCAGACCGCAACGCATATACCACAGTGGGTGACATGATAAAGCCGGAGGAAGCTTGCCTCCGGCATGACTATTTACTTGCCTGTGACCGCGGCTGCCGTTCCTGGCACCATCAGCTCTGTAGCAACGATAACAATCACCAGCCCAACAAGCACCGGCACCGAGGTGCGTTTTACGACTTCAAATGGTGAGATTTTCGCCATCCCGGCAACCGCAACGACTACGCCAGAAACGGGTGACAGGGTACGACCGAGGTTTGACGCCTGCAGCATTGGGATAGTCAAATACGCCGGGTTAATGCCGGAAGAGTGCGCCAGTTTCGGGATCATCTCAACAAACGCATAAAACGGCGCATTGCCTGAACCGGTCGTGACTGCCGCCAGCATTGTCAGGATCACCAATACCAGCATCAGGATGATACTCGCCGAACCAAACGAAGTGGCGATAGAAATCAGACTTTGAATAAAGCCGATGGTGCTAAGCCCCTGAGCGAATACCCCAGCGGCAACCAGCAGCATCACCACGTTAGCAAACGCATCTGCCATCCCGCGATAAGCCACTTCCAGGCCCGAGAACACTTTCTGGGTATTAAAGCTGCGGATGAACTCCAGAATGGAGGCAATCAGCATACAAATCACCAGAATAGTGATGATGTGTAATTGCGGCCCCCATTTGCCGTCAAAAATCAGCACTCCGATGATCGGCGTGAACGGCAAAATGGCATAAAACGCAGGGGCAGTGGTGGTGATTTCACTGACATCTAACATTTCATGAGAGATGTGCTCTTTTTTATCCAGATAACGTTGCCAGAAGAAGTGGGCGATCGCCATGCCGATAATTGCAGCAATTGAGATAGGCAGCGTCGTTTTGAAGGCGAAATCAATCAGCGACATTTCGGAAGCCTGCGCCGCCAGCACCACATCCCCTGAAGTCGGTGCGAGAATAATCGCCGCCGGGGAGGCACAAATAGCAGCAGCTGCACCACGGCTGATACCAACGTTTACCATCACCGGAAACAGGGTTGCCATCAGCAAAACACCCAGACCGGTTGCGGAAGAGACGGCCAGAGACATCAGACAGGCGACAAAATAGGCGGCAATCATCAGCAGGTAAGGGGAGTTAATATACTGCAATGGTTTTGACGCCAGCTTGACCACCATATCATTCGCGCCGATATGGGTCATGTAAGCGGCAAAGCCACACAGCATCATAATCATCATGCCGAGGTCGCCGCCGCGGCTCATTAGCAATATTTTAACGTATTCAACGATATCCGTGGCGCTGTAGCCTGTTGAAGCCTGGCTGGACGGTAACACTTTGTGCCCCATAATGGCACTGATAATCAGCAATAACAGGCCACCGACAAATAACACGCCAGTGGCGGAATACCCTTTAATGATGTAGCGAGCTACACCCACAATAACCACAACCCCAATAAGGAGTTCAATGAATGTCAGCATAATTTTTCCTGTCTCCAGGCCCCAAAGTAAATAATAAAAAATTCCTAAAACTTAAGGAAAAAATATGCCCAATAAATTGGCGGTGAATGCTGATTAAAATCAAGAAAAACTGCCATTAAGACATTGAAGTTGCTGTTTTTATACATAGATAACAAAACGCATATTTAGCGTTTGGCAATTATCACATAATAATGTGTGTAAATTGATGGTGGATTGATGCAAATTTGTTAATTGCAATGGTGTTAGCTGCGGTTGTGTGCTCAAAAAACAATCTGCAATGGGCGTGGGTTGACAATATATAATATACTCTTCATTAAGATGTTTTTTTTGTATCTTATTAAAAAATAAGTTAATTTTTTCTTGGTTGCATTTTGTTATCAGAAACAACTTGCTTTTTCTTTTATGACTATTCCCATCGCAGAAAACGAAGTGTCATCTTAAATCGATGCACGGAAATATTTATCTTGAACAAGCGGAAATAAATAGAGCAGCTATTCAGATTATTCTTCATGTTGGGCCTATTAAGGTTATGTTAATTGTAGCTTTGCTATGCTAATAGTAGATTTTTGATAAATGTTTTATGGTCACAAATGAACGTGAGTAAATATGTCGCTATATTTTCCTTTGTTTTTATTCAGTTAATCAGCGTTGGTAAAGTTTTAGCTAACGCAGATGAGTGGATGACAACGTTTGGAGAAAATATTACACAAACCTGGCAACAGCCTGAACATTATGATTTATATATTCCTGCCATCACCTGGCATGCACGTTTCGCTTACGACAAAGAAAAAACCGATCGTTATAACGAGCGACCGTGGGGTGGCGGTTTTGGTCAGTCGCGTTGGGATGAAAAAGGAAACTGGCATGGCCTGTATGCCATGGCATTTAAGGACTCGTGGAACAAATGGGAACCGATTGCCGGATACGGATGGGAAAGTACCTGGCGACCGCTGGCGGATGAAAATTTTCATTTAGGACTGGGATTCACCGCTGGCGTAACGGCACGCGATAACTGGAATTACATCCCTCTCCCGGTTCTACTGCCATTGGCCTCTGTGGGTTATGGTCCAGTGACTTTTCAGATGACCTACATTCCGGGTACCTATAACAATGGCAATGTGTACTTTGCCTGGATGCGCTTTCAGTTTTGAGACAAATGAAATTTTAGTAACTTCTTTAAAATCAATGAGTAAAATAATTAACATCAAAAATAACGCGACTTTTATCACTTTTTAGTAAAGTTGCACTGGACAAAGCGTACCACAATTGGTGTACTGGTAACCGACACAGCATTTGTGTCTATTTTTCATGTAAAGGTAATTTTGATGTCTAAGATTAAAGGTAACGTTAAGTGGTTTAATGAGTCCAAAGGATTCGGTTTCATTACTCCGGAAGACGGCAGCAAAGACGTGTTCGTACACTTCTCTGCAATCCAGACTAATGGTTTTAAAACTCTTGCTGAAGGTCAGCGCGTAGAGTTCGAAATCACTAACGGTGCCAAAGGCCCTTCTGCTGCAAACGTAATCGCTCTGTAAGATACGTCAGCAAGAATTCAAAACCCGCTTAATCAGCGGGTTTTTTTTGGTCTTTAGTGTGCGGTTGAGGCCGAAAACAGCCAGAAAGCCAGTGCGGTCATGGCAAAAGACCCCAGAAGGTTGACGAAAACGTTCAGTAATGCCCAGCCAAAGCGGCCCTCTTGTAACAAAAACACCACTTCTGCCGAAAATGTTGAGAAGGTTGTTAGACCGCCACAAAATCCGGTGGTGATTAATACTTTCCACACTGGATCAATGTTCGTCATCCTGCTAAACCAGGCGAATCCCATTCCTATGATGAATGCCCCAATCAGGTTTGCAGCCAGCGTCCCCAACGGAATCGCCTGATGCAGCGGGTTAAATCGCATACTTAACAGCCATCTCGCCACGCTTCCCGTACCACCGCCAATAAAAACTGCTAAAAGAAGTTGTAACACTGCAAAATCCTGCTATTTGATTTGTATGAGTGATAAGTGTAACGCCGAATAATCGCCGTTGGCGAATTTTACGACTCTGACAGGAGGAGGTGGCAATGCTGGTTGCCGCAGGACAGTTTGCTGTTACATCTGTGTGGGAAAAGAACGCTGAGATTTGTGCCTCGTTGATGGCGCAGGCGGCGGAAAACGACGTTTCGCTGTTTGTCCTGCCGGAAGCATTGTTGGCGCGTGATGATCATGATGCAGATCTATCGGTTAAATCAGCACAGCTGCTGGAAGGCGAATTCCTCGGACGTTTACGGCGAGAAAGTAAACGTAACATGATGACGACAATTCTGACGATTCATGTTCCTTCAACGCCGGGGCGCGCATGGAATATGCTGGTGGCGTTACAGGCAGGAAACATCGTCGCCCGTTATGCCAAACTGCATCTCTATGATGCATTTGCCATTCAGGAATCACGCCATGTTGATGCTGGTAATGAAATAGCTCCGTTACTGGAGGTGGAAGGGATGAAGGTCGGTCTGATGACCTGTTATGACTTACGCTTTCCAGAGCTGGCGCTGGCACAGGCATTACAGGGAGCTGAAATCCTGGTACTTCCTGCCGCCTGGGTTCGCGGGCCGCTCAAAGAGCATCACTGGTCAACGTTGCTTGCCGCTCGTGCGCTGGATACCACCTGTTATATGGTGGCGGCGGGGGAGTGCGGGAACAAAAATATCGGGCAAAGCCGGATTATAGATCCCTTTGGCGTCACCATTGCGGCAGCGTCAGAAATGCCTGCACTCATTATGGCGGAAGTGACGCCCGAACGTGTGCGTCAGGTCCGCGCGCAACTGCCCGTCTTAAACAACCGTCGCTTTGCGCCGCCGCAATTATTATGATGTTTTTTTACTCGGCGCTTGATTCACCTTGTTACAGATTGCTATTGTGTGCGCGCGTCGAATGACCGTTAATATTCTCTGGTTTTTAAGGCGCGTTCTGTTGCCGGTTATATGTCAAGAAGGTATCTATGGGTGAGATTAGTATTACCAAACTGCTGGTAGTTGCGGCGCTGGTCGTTCTGCTGTTTGGGACTAAGAAGTTACGTACGCTGGGCGGAGACCTTGGAGCGGCCATTAAAGGGTTCAAGAAGGCGATGAATGATGACGATGCTGCGGCGAAAAAAGGCGCAGACGTTGATCTTCAGGCTGAAAAGCTCTCTCATAAAGAGTGACGTGGCGAGCAGGACGCTCCCTCAATATCTTGTTCGATACAAAAAACCCGCTTCAAAAAGCGGGTTTTTTATCAGACAGATGTAAGTAATTATTACAGGATTACTTAACTTCCATCCCTTTCGCCTGCAAATCGGCGTGGTAAGACGAGCGGACAAACGGACCGCATGCAGCATGGGTAAAGCCCATCGCCAGCGCTTCGGCTTTCATTTCGTCGAACTCATCCGGGCTAACGTAACGTTGAACCGGCAGGTGATGGCGGCTTGGTTGCAAATATTGTCCCAGTGTTAACATCGTCACACCGTGACGACGCAGATCGCGCATTACCTCAATAATTTCTTCATTGGTTTCACCCAGACCCACCATCAGACCAGACTTGGTCGGGATTTCCGGATGCGCTTCTTTAAAGCGTTCCAGCAGCTTCAGCGACCAGTTGTAATCTGCACCAGGCCGTACCTGACGGTAAATACGCGGTACGTTTTCCAGGTTATGGTTGAACACATCTGGTGGTGTGGCGGTCAGAATATCCAGAGCACGATCCATACGACCGCGGAAATCCGGCACCAGAGTTTCAATTTTGATTTGCGGGCTTTTTTCCCGAATGGCAGTAATGCAATCCGCAAAGTGCTGGGCACCGCCATCGCGCAGGTCATCACGGTCAACGGAGGTGATAACCACATAACGCAGCGCCATATCGGCAATGGTCTGCGCCAGTTTCACTGGTTCATTGGCATCCGGAGCTACCGGGCGACCGTGGGCAACGTCACAGAACGGACAACGGCGGGTACAAATAGCGCCGAGGATCATAAACGTTGCTGTGCCGTGGTTGAAGCATTCCGCCAGGTTAGGGCAGGAGGCTTCCTCGCAGACAGAATGCAGGCCATTTTTGCGCATTGCGGCTTTGATGCCCTGGATACGTGTAGAGTCCGCTGGAAGCTTGATTTTCATCCATTCCGGCTTGCGCAGCAGGGCTTCGCGCTCTGTTGCCACGTTTTTAACCGGGATAAGGGCCATCTTATCGGCATCGCGGTATTTAACACCGCGTTCCATCACAATGGGTTTACTCATAGCGTGCGTGTTCCAGTTGCGAATTACGAAGGAAAGCGTTTCAATTCAATAGATTGTTGTAATTATCAACTATTTTTGAATTAACGACTGGCAGTATATCATTGAAACGGACCTGAAAGCAGCCAAAGCGGTCGCGAAAATGTAAAATTGTTGTTGGATTGTGCCATTTTTTCGTTCTTCGCTGTGATCTGGCTGTAACAATACTTTTTCAAAATGCATTACGGATAACATCTATTACCCCGTGCAGGATGGGATCACGCAGGCTGAATTTGTTGTAGTGGATAGAGAAATCTATTTGCTCCTCATTTAAGGACGGAAAAGGCAGTTTTTCCAGCGGCCAACAACGGCTAAACAGGTTATAAAAACGGCTGGGAATAATCGCTAACATGTCACTGTTGGCAACCAGTGCAGCGATTGTCAAAATGTTGTAGCTGGTGAAACTGATTTGCCGGTCCGGAAACATCTCTTGAACTCTCTGCCGCAGACCGCTGAAATTTTGCCCTTCCGGTAACAGGAGTACATGTGCAGCGTTTTCGATAGTCTCTCTGTCATCTTCTAAGGAGAGTAGCGAATTTCCCTCGCGGCAAATTAACACCATATTGTCGGTGAACAGAACATGATGTTGTACCGTACGATTGGTGCAGAACATGTTATCAATGATGAGATCGGTTTGAAACTGACTGAGTTGGCTTTCCGCGTCGCTGATAGGGGGGTTGCGCAGTAAAAGCTGCGGATAATGAGTTTTAATCGCGCGATAGATGACTGGAAGGACCAGGGCTCCGACCGAGGGGGTGGTCGCAATAGTTATCGTTCGTTGCTTATCATAGGTTCCTTCGATATCCAGCGCGCCAAGAATGGACTCAAGGCCCTGACTGATATACTCATGTAGATGCATCGCAAATGCGGTAGGTGTGACACCCTGGCCTTTGCGAATAAACAATGGGTCAGGGAATATAACGCGCAGTTTCTGAATAGACTGACTGATTGCCGAGGGGGTCAGATTAAGCACTTTCGCTGCATTAACGATCCCTTTATGTACATATACAGCTTCAAAAATAGTCAGAAGGTTAAGATCAATATTTCGTAAGGTTGTAAATATTTGTGGTTTACCTTCTGACGACTTTCTGCTTAAACAGGGTTCAATTTGATTATTACTATCCACGCACTTACTCCAATTTTATTCATGGAAAAATAATATTTAAAAAAATTACAATAATCTTATATCTAATTTGAATGGAACGCTTTTGCTCACCATAGTCAACTATTTCAATAAGTTAATCAATGGGGTGAGTTACGGAGCGAAGCATTGCATCGCATTTCTGCAAGTGATAAAGAAAATATACAAACGCGAAGGAGAAGTAAAGCATTAGCAGGTATTATGAGTAATGACCCAGTGTAAATTGGGCCATTGATGTATGTAATTAAGCGGTAATATATTCGAAGTCGGGATTGTTTAGTAGCACTAAAATATTTTCTAGCAAACGCGGTGCAATATTATTAGTTGTCGCTTCGGGTTTCCATTGTGATATTTTAGCCATTTCCATTCCGGCATACCCACAAGGATTAATACGTAAAAATGGCGAAAGATCCATATTGACGTTTAATGCCAGACCGTGGAATGAACAACCGCGCCGAATACGTAAGCCAAGTGAGCAAATTTTCTTTTCCCCGACATAGACACCAGGCGCGTCAGCCCGAGGATGTGCTTCTATACCCAGTTCAGCCAGGGTATTCACCACTGTTTGCTCGAGCAAGGTCACCAGTTCACGCACACCGAGTTTACGGCGTTTCAGGTTAAGCAACACATACATCACCTGTTGCCCCGGCCCGTGATAAGTCACCTGCCCACCGCGATCGCTTTGGATCACCGGAATATCGCCCGGCATTAAAATGTGCTCCGCTTTTCCTGCCTGCCCTTGGGTGAATACCGGATAGTGCTCGACCAGCCAGATTTCATCAAGGGTACTTTCATCGCGGGTATCGGTGAATTCATGCATAGCCTGGGAGATTGGCTCGTAAGGCTGAAGACCGAGCTGGCGGACAAGAATTTTATCCTGATACAAAACGGCATCTCCGTGGAGAATGAGTAAAAGTGGGGGAAAAGTATATCACAGCGAGGAGAGGGGAGTTACCCGACCAGGGGCCGGGTAAAGAATACGCGAGTTACAGAACCATGCGGACAATATCGATTTTGCCCAGTTCTTCATACAGTGTTTCAACCTGCTCAATATGAGTGGCGTTGATAGTGATAGATACCGAGTGGTAGTTGCCTTTGCTGCTTGGTTTTACCGTTGGGGTGTAGTCACCTGGCGCATGGCGCTGTACCACTTCAACCACCTGATCAACCAGCTCAGGTAACGCCTGCCCCATAACTTTGTAAGTAAAAGGAGTAGGGAATTCAAGCAGTTCGTTAAGTTTGGTTTTCATGTCAGCTCCGGCGTAACGTAATTAAATAGCAACTCCCGCCAGAAGGCGGGAGTTTTTTACTGATGCTTAGTATATGGGGGCGGAAATCACACTTTCAAGTGTTCGATTTTTAACCAAACCAGTGATGGAACATTAACTTAATGTAATCAATGATTTTGCCGAAGAAGTTGCCTTCCGGGATTTCTTGCAGCACAACCAGCGGGCGTTGTTCGATCGTTTTGCCATCAAGCTGGAAGTTGATAGTACCGACGACCTGATTCTTTTGCAGCGGCGCATGCAATTCACTGCTGTTCAGCACATAGCTGGCTTTCAGATCTTTCATGCGGCCACGCGGAATGGTCAGGTACACGTCTTTATCAACACCTAACGAAGCGCGATCAGAATCACCAAACCAAACCGGTTCAGAGGCGAACTCTTTACCTACTTTCAGTGGGTTAACGGTTTCGAAGAAACGGAAGCCCCAGGTTAGCAGTTTTTTACTTTCGGCTTCACGGCCTTTAAAAGTACGTCCGCCCATCACCGCAGAGATCAAGCGCATCTGGCCTTCAGTCGCAGAAGCAACAAGGTTGTAACCTGCTTTGTCAGTGTGTCCGGTTTTGATGCCGTCGACATTCAGGCTGTTATCCCATAACAGGCCGTTACGGTTCAGCTGGCGAATACCGTTAAACGTAAATTCTTTTTCTTTATAGATCGAGTATTCATTCGGTACGTCACGGATCAACGCCTGGCCGATCAGCGCCATATCTCGCGCGGAGCTGTACTGACCGTCAGCGTCGAGACCGTGCACGGTCTGGAAGTGAGTGTTTTTCAGGCCCAGTGCGTTAACGTAGCTGTTCATCAAGCCAACAAAAGCGTCCTGGCTACCAGCGGCAAAATCGGCCATGGCGACGCAAGCATCGTTACCCGATTGCAGGTTAATACCGCGGATCAGCTGAGAAACCGGAACCTGCATGCCCGGTTTGAGGAACATCAGCGAAGAACCTTTAAATACCGGGTTACCGGTGGCCCATGCGTCGTTGCCGATGGTGACTAAATCAGTTTCTTTAAATTTACCGGCTTTCATTGCCTGGCCGATAACGTAACTGGTCATCATTTTGGTCAGACTGGCAGGATCGCGGCGGACATCTGCGTTCTGTTCGGCGAGCACTTTGCCCGAGTTATAGTCAATCAGGATGTAGGACTCCGCATCGATCTGCGGTACACCCGGGATCATAGTTTTGATATTCAGGTCATCGGCATGTGCAGCAGAGATAAAGGCTGTGCAAAGAGCCGTGGTGAGCGCCAGGCGCTTCATGATACGAGCGGAAAAAATGGTATTCATGGTCTGAACTACGACATCCGTGATGGAATTAAAAAAAGTGCCCTACTATAGCAAATGCACTACCGGCAGGCATCTGACTTTCCGCGTGACTTTGTTAACGTCATTTACAGAAATTGACACATCAGATGCCTGCTTTACGCTACTGCGCGGTGGTAATAAATGACTGCAATTGGGCTTCGGTTTGCAAACGTTGCTGCAAGGTACTGGCTTCGGCTTTGCTGGCGAATGGGCCAAGCTGGATCCGCCAGACCGCGCCATTTTGAGTTACGCGACCGGGGACGCCGAACTTCTGTCCCAGTTGCTGTTGGTACTGTTGCGCACGCGCCTGATCGCTTACGGCCCCAACTTGCACCATAAAGTTGCCGCTAGCGCTTTGCGAGGCGGCTTGCGGTGTCACCATTGCAGGCGAGGTTGCAGGCGTTGTCGAGGGAGCTGTAACAACGGGCTGTGGCGCAGGTGTTGGTTCGCTGCCTTCCAGCACACCAGGCGCTAACGTCGTTGGTGCACCGAGGAAACCGCTGCTGGTTACCGGCGCGCCGGTCGGATCTTCGCTTTTTAGCGTCGAATTACTGACCGGAAGAATGTCACCCTGCGGGCCAGACACTGAACTTGTTCCCGCGCCACCGCTTAAATCGGGAGGTGCAGGCAGGGCGTAAGTCTGTTTGGCAACTGTGGTACAGGCCATACCAGGACCAGAAAGCGAACCATCCTGGGCGACAATAATCGGATCGATACGAACTTTGGTGTTGTTTGACGTGTTAAGACGGTCAGCTGCCGCGCGAGAAAGCGAAATAACGCGGTCGTTGCCGTAAGGACCGCGATCATTAATGCGCACCACGATCATTCGCCCGTTAGCCAGGTTAGTGATTCTGGCGTAGCTGGGGATCGGAAGCGTTGGATGGGCCGCTGTCAGCTGTGTCGGATCGAATGCTTCGCCAGAGGCCGTCAGGTTACTGCCTGGTTCGGCGTCATAGATTGCGGCCAGTCCCGCCTGGCTAAATCGAGATGGATCCTGCACGATTTTGTAGCTTTTACCATCGCGCTGGTAATCCTGATTTGCCGTCGCGTTCAGTGGTTCGAAACGCGGGTCCGCCCCGCTAATTTCAACTATGGGGCCGTTACATACCGCAGGCTGCGGTACACTTACCGTCTGTTGCTGACCATCATCGCTTGTACATGCCGCGAGCATTCCTGCCGCGATGCAGATCCCGAGCCACTGCTTACGCATTGCGCACCTCTTACACGCTTTTCGACAACATTTTCCTGTGGGTGTGGATTGACATAACAATCCCAAACCCAGCCATCAGCACAATTAGCGCTGATCCTCCATAACTGACCAGTGGGAGCGGAACCCCTACAACCGGCAGAATACCGCTTACCATACCAATATTTACGAAGACATAAACGAATAATATCAGCATTAAGCCGCCAGCCATGACGCGACCAAAGGTGGTTTGCGCTCTGGCGGCTATCCACAGCCCGCGCATGATCAGCAGAATGTAGAGAGCGAGCAGAATCAAAATGCCCACTAACCCCAGCTCTTCCGCCAGTACCGCGAAAATAAAGTCAGTATGGCGTTCGGGGAGAAATTCAAGCTGTGACTGAGTACCGTGCAGCCAGCCTTTGCCGCGTAATCCGCCGGAGCCAATAGCAATTTTAGACTGAATAATGTGATAGCCCGCGCCGAGTGGGTCTGATTCCGGGTCCAGGAGCATCATTACACGCTGGCGCTGGTAATCATGCATCAGGAAGAACCACAGAATAGGAATGAACGCCGCCACCAGCACTACTGCGACGCCAATCAGACGCCAGCTAAGGCCAGAGAGGAACAGTACAAACAGACCGGAAAGCGCAACGAGGATTGATGTTCCCAGGTCAGGCTGCGCAGCCACCAGCAGCGTGGGCATAAATATCAGCACCAGTGCGATGCCGGTGTTCTTCAACGACGGTGGACAAACGTCGCGGTTGATAAAGCGCGCTACCATTAGTGGTACGGCTATTTTGGCAATTTCTGACGGCTGAAAACGAACGATACCGAGGTCCAGCCAGCGTTGAGCGCCTTTAGAGATTGCGCCGAACGCATCTACCGCCACCAGCAAAATAATACAGATGATGTAGAGATAGGGTGCCCAGCCTTCATAAACGCGTGGAGGGATTTGCGCCATCACCACCATGATGACCAGACCCATCGCGATTTGGCCAATTTTACGCTCCATCATGCCGATATCCTGACCGCTGGCGCTCCAGATAACCAGGGCGCTGTAAACCAGCAATGCCAGTAAGATCAGCAGCATTGTGGGATCGAGATGGACTTTATCCCAGAATGTTTTTTTATTCGGATTATCCGTCATGATTAATGGTCCTCCGCTGCGGCAACCGCTGGATTTTCCGCAGGCAGATCGGTGTTGTTATCACCCAGCATAATGTGGTCGAGGATCTGGCGCATCAGCGTACCAACCGCCGGACCCGCGCCACCGTTCTCCAGAATCATGGCGACAGCCACTTGCGGATTGTTGTATGGCGCAAAGGCGGTCATCAGTTTGTGGTCACGTAAACGCTCGGCAATTTTGTGCGCATTATAGGTTTCGTTCGCTTTCAGGCCGAAGACCTGAGCCGTACCGGATTTTGCTGCAATTTTGTACGGTGCGCTGGCAAAGTATTTATGCGCCGTACCGTTAGGGCGGTTAGCAACACCGTACATACCGTCTTTTGCCAGCTCCCAGTAACCGGAATGAATATCGCCGACGGGCGGTTCATGCGGTTGTACCCATGGCACCTGTTTGCCGTCTTCAGCGGTGCTCATCAGCAAATGTGGAACTTTCACGATACCGTCATTAATCAGGATCATCAGTGCCTTACTCATCTGGATTGGGGTCGCTGTCCAGTAACCCTGACCGATACCAACCGGAATGGTGTCACCCTGATACCACGGTTTTTTAAAGCGTTTCTGTTTCCATTCGCGGGTAGGCATGTTGCCGGAACGTTCTTCCGCCAGGTCGATACCGGTGTAATGACCATAACCGAATTTACCCATCCATTCGGAGAGGCGATCGATCCCCATATCGTAGGCCACCTGATAGAAGAAGGTATCCGCAGATTCTTCCAGCGATCTTGTGACATTCAGACGCCCGTGGCCCCATTTTTTCCAGTCACGATAACGTTTTTCTGAACCTGGCAGTTGCCACCAGCCTGGGTCAAACAGCGTCGTATTGCGCGTGATCACTCCGGCGCTCAATGCCGAAACCGCCACATAGGGTTTAACTGTAGACGCGGGAGGATAAACCCCCTGTGTGGCGCGGTTCACCAGCGGTGTATTTGGGTCGTTCAGCAAGGCGGAATAATCTTTGCTGGAGATACCGTCAACAAACAGGTTTGGGTCATAACTAGGCGTGGAAACCAGCGCCAGCACCCCACCTGTACGCGGATCGGTGACTACCACCGCTGCGCGGCTACCCGCCAGCAGCGTTTCAATATATTGCTGGAGTTTGAGATCCAGCGTCAGGTAAATATCGTGTCCGGCTTGCGGTGGCACTTCTTTTAACTGGCGGATAACACGCCCACGGTTGTTAACTTCAACCTCTTCATAACCTGTCTGACCGTGCAGCACATCTTCATAGTAACGCTCAATGCCCAGCTTACCGATATCATGCGTTGCCGCATAGTTGGCCAGTTTGCCGTCATTATTCAGGCGTTCGACGTCTTTATCGTTGATTTTCGACACATAGCCGATGACGTGGGTCAACGCCGAACCGTAAGGATAGTAACGACGCTTATAGCCTTTAACTTCGACACCCGGAAAACGGTACTGATTGACGGCAAAGCGTGCCACTTGTACTTCAGTCAGGTTAGTTTTCACCGGAATGGAGGTGAAACGGTGTGAACGTGCGCGCTCTTTTCGGAATGCAGCAATATCGTCATCGGTCAGATCAACCACGCTGCGCAAAGCGTCCAGCGTTTGCTGCACGTTATCGACTTTCTCCGGCATCATCTCTATCTGGTAGATAGTGCGGTTAAGTGCCAGAGGGATACCGTTGCGGTCGTAGATAATGCCGCGGCTGGGCGCGATAGGCACCAGCTTAATGCGGTTTTCATTAGATCGGGTCTGGTAATCAGTAAAGCGAACAATTTGCAGATTATACAGGTTGGCGATAAGCACGCCGGTCAGCAGCAAAATCCCCAAAAAGGCGACCAGTGCCCGGCGCACAAACAGCGCGGACTCTGCCGTATAGTCGCGAAAAGAGTTCTGTAGTTTCATCCGCTGCGTTTTCTACTCAAAGCTCCCTTATCACTCACGGTGATAAGGATGGTTGGTGGTGATGCTCCACGCCCGGTACAGACTCTCTGCGACCAGCACGCGAACCAGCGGATGGGGAAGGGTAAGCGCCGACAGCGACCAGCTTTGTTCCGCCGCCGCTTTGCAGGCAGGCGACAACCCTTCAGGCCCGCCAATCAGCAGACTGACGTCGCGACCATCCAGTTTCCAGCGTTCCAGCTCAGCGGCTAACTGCGGCGTATCCCAGGGCTTGCCTGGAATATCGAGGGTGACAATGCGGTTTTTGCCTGCGGCTGCCAGCATCTGCTCACCCTCTTTGTCGAGTATGCGCTTGATGTCCGCATTCTTGCCGCGTTTTCCGGCCGGAATTTCAATCAGCTCGAAGGGCATATCTTTCGGAAAACGACGCAGGTACTCGGTAAAACCGGTTTGTACCCAGTCCGGCATTTTCGTTCCCACGGCGACAAGTTGCAGCTTCACGCATTAACTCCAGAGTTTTTCCAGTTCATACAGGCGACGGCTCTCTTCCTGCATGACATGGACAATCACATCGCCCAAATCCACGACAATCCAGTCGGCACTGTTTTCACCTTCTACGCCGAGCGGCAACAGGCCCGCTGCGCGAGACTCCTGCACAACGTGGTCAGCAATGGACATAACATGACGGCTGGACGTACCCGTACAGATGATCATGCAGTCGGTGATGCTGGATTTGCCTTGAACGTCTAAGGCGATGATGTCCTGACCTTTGAGGTCATCAATTTTGTCGATAACAAAATCCTGGAGTGCTTTACCCTGCAAGTTTTCCCCCTGGGTGAATCAAATAGATAAAAATGGTCTGTCAGTATACCTGAACCAGAGGCGATTTCGGGACAATTGTCGCCGAATCGGCTTTCGAAAGTGGGCTATCATCCCACCCCGCGCCGCAGATTGCATCGCCATTTTTGTAAAACAATTTCTACAAAGTCGTGTCTGGCGAAAAAAGTCTGGCTGCGGAGAATATCAGCCTGCCCGGGGCTGTCAATGGTCGTTGCGGCTTACCCGTAAAAAAACAGAAAAGTCATGTATTCTCGACCCCGATGGCACGGCTATTGAGGACGCGTAGCGTCGCGAATTTTTGGTTGATATCAATGGCGCTCCAACACCCCTGGTCAACGCGAAAATGCCACATAGCCTCGGCAGGCATGCCAATTAAACGAGCGATTAACAGACTCAGTACACCCTGATGGCTGACGACTAAAATATTCTGATAGTGCTGAAATTCACTAAGCCTTGCGATAAACCGTTCCACACGTTGTGAAAATGCCTGAAATCCTTCACCGTTCGTGGGGATAGCATGCTGCCAGTCATTGCACCACGCGCTATAGTTTTCGGCATCTTCTTGCATGAGGTCGCGATGATGTCGCATCTCCCAGTCGCCAAAAAACATTTCGTTGAGTTCAGGGATGATTTGCACGGGGAGCTGGCGATCACTGAGAACCAGTCGCGCGGTATGCTGTGCCCGTTCCAGTTCACTGCATAAAACCAGGTCAAAGGAAACACCATGTAGCAGCGTATGCAGATTTTGCGCTTGCTCAATACCGCGCGCAGTCAGGGGTGTGGGAGCATGACCGCTGTACAGACCATCGATATTCGCTTGCGTTTCGCCATGACGAATTAACCACAGTCGCATCATGCCCTCCGTAACGACAGGTATCAGCGATACAAGCCTTGTTGGTTAATGTAAGTCAGTACCGGTTCCGGCAATAAATCCTCACACGATTCACCGTTTTGCAAACGTTCGCGGATGATGGTCGCCGAGATGTTAAACCACGGCGTTTCAGCCAGATAAATTTTACCGGCAGGCTGAAGATGGAGATCTTCCGGGTTATGTGTCAAATGATCTTCCAGCCATTGCTGGTATTGCGGTTGCGCCATTTCAAGTGGGTAACCTGGACGCCGACAGACGATCAAATGTGCATTGTCGAGTATCGTTTCGTATTCGTACCAGGTCGGAAAGGTCAGCAGTGAATCCTGACCTATAATAAACGCCAGCGGCACGTCCGGCCCTTGTTCATGCCGCCACTCTTTCAGTGTTTGCGCAGTGTAAGAGGGGGCATTGCGCTTTAGCTCGCGTTCATCAAGAGTAAATAATGGCTTGTCGGCAATCGCCAGTTCAAGCATGTGTTTACGCTGTACGCTGTTCGCTTCCGGCTGGGGACGATGCGGAGGAACATTATTAGGGATGATTGTGACCCGCGTCAGACCAATCAAATTCGCCAGCGTTTCCACGGGTTTAAGATGACCATAGTGCACCGGATCAAAGGTGCCACCAAACAGAGCCTGTAAAGATTTCATATCAACCGTCGATAAATACGTCCGCCAGCGGTTTATGGCACAACAGAAGAGATAATCCTTCCAGCTCTGCCCATACTGACTGACCGTAATCTTGTTTGAGGGTGAGTTCCGTTCGTGTCAGGAGTTGCACGGCCTGACGTAACTGCGGCTGGCTTAAGCGGTTTAGCGCCTCGCCCATCATGCCCCGGCGGTTCTGCCAAACGCGATGTTTATCAAACAACGCACGCAGTGGCGTATGGGCAGACTGGCGTTTCAGGTTAACCAGTAACAACAGTTCTCGTTGTAATGTGCGCAACAAAATAACCGGCTCGCTGCCTTCCAGACGCAGTTGCTGAAGAATATGCAATGCGCGCTTACTTTTTCCCATCAACAAAGCATCAACCCAATGAAAAGGGGTGAAATGCGCGGCATCATTCACCGCCTGTTCAACGCGCGGTAATGTCAGTTTGCCGTCCGGCCAGAGCAGCGATAAACGCTCCAGTGCCTGGGCCAGTGCCAGCAGGTTACCTTCATAACAGTAGCAGAGCACCTGATTTGCGGCGTCATCCAGTTCTAAGTTGAGCTGTTTTGCACGCGCAGCAACCCAGCGGGGAAGCTGAGCCTGCTCCGGCGTCTGACAGGTCACCTGCACGCTGCGATTCGCAAGAGCAGTAAACCAGGCAGCATTTTCTTGCGCTTTGCTTAATTTATTACCGCGGACGATCAACAGCAGGTCGTCATGCAGAAGTCCAGTGAGTGTGAGAAGTTGTTCATTGATCGCCGCATTCGGTCCGTTTTCTGGTAACAACAGCAATAGCGTTTGTCGACTGGCAAACAGACTCATGGCCTGGCATAACGAAAAGACCGCATTCCAGTCAGTGTTGGGATCAATGGAAAAAGTGTGGTGTTCTTCGAATCCTTGTGCCGCAGCGACCTGACGAATAGCGTCCTGGCTTTCCTGCAATAACAGAGGATCGTTACCAAGTAAAAGATACGCCGCGCGCAGCCCTTCATTGAGCTGCGCGCGGAGTTGTTCTGGGTACAACCGAATCATCAGTTACCCAGCGTGGTGGAGACGCGTGCAGGTGTTGCCGGGGTATCCGTTGTGGTCGACGTCTGTTCTTCATCGGAACGAATATCCGCAGCACGGATGCTTGGCAGCTTACGAATCAGCTGTTCGGCAGCACGGTCGTACATCTCTTTTACGATCATGTCTTGTTCGTTATCTTTCGCTAACGCCATTTGCGGGTTATCAAAGAACGAACGGAAGACCTTGGCGCTAATCGGGTAGATGTCACGGCCGGGGATCAACACGGTCGCATTGACCGTCATGATCATCTGATACTCTGCTGTTTGACCGTTACGGAATACCGATGCGGTATCTTTCGCGATGCTCACTTTACCCAAACGCAGGGATGGAACGTCCTTACGAGTGGTTTCTTTATTAAGCAACTCGACACCGTTCAGACGTAACTGGTTACGTACCGCACGACTTAACGGCCCGTTCGGGTCGCCAGAGTCCAGGATCATGACCTTCATAGTGGAAGGAACCTGCGTAGTATCACGCAGATGCCAGCCACACCCGGCGGTGATCAACACCGCCAGAGATAACAACAATGTTGCCAGATATCGCACGCTTCCTCCCGCGCTTAGCCAACGACCAGATTGAGGAGTTTACCCGGTACATAAATCACTTTACGCACGGTAACGCCATCAAGATATTTTGCTACCAGATGTTCCTGGCCAGCACGTTCGCGAACCTGTTCTTCCGTTGCGTCCACCGGAACAGTGATTTTGGCACGGACTTTACCGTTAACCTGCACCACCACCAGCGTGGAGTCTTCCACCATCGCTTTTTCGTCAGCAACCGGCCACGGCGCGTTGTCGATATCGCCTTCGCCTTTCAGTTCCTGCCACAGCGTGAAGCAGATGTGCGGGGTGAACGGGTTAAGCATACGGACTACCGCCAGCAGCGCTTCCTGCATCAGGGCGCGATCCTGCTCGCCATCGGTCGGTGCTTTCGCCAGTTTGTTCATCAGCTCCATAATTGCCGCAATCGCGGTGTTGAAGGTCTGACGACGGCCGATATCATCGGTCACTTTAGCGATAGTTTTATGAACATCGCGACGCAGTGCTTTCTGATCTTCAGTCAACGCGTCGACATTCAGTGCTGCAACATCACCTTTTGCAGTGTGCTCGTAAACCAGTTTCCAGACACGTTTCAGGAAGCGGTTAGCCCCTTCCACGCCAGACTCCTGCCATTCGAGAGTCATATCCGCCGGAGAAGCAAACATCATAAACAGACGAACGGTGTCCGCGCCGTAACGTTCAACCATCACCTGTGGGTCGATACCGTTGTTCTTCGACTTGGACATTTTGCTCATGCCGGTATAAACCAGTTCATGGCCTGCCGTGTCTTTCGCTTTCACGATACGGCCTTTCTCGTCACGTTCAACGATAGCATCAACTGGGGAAACCCAGTTACGCTCGCCGTTTTCGCCAACATAGTAGAAGGCATCCGCCAGCACCATACCCTGACACAGCAACTGTTTTGCTGGTTCGTCAGAGTTCACCATGCCTGCATCACGCATCAGTTTGTGGAAGAAGCGGAAGTAGAGCAGGTGCATAATGGCGTGTTCGATACCACCAATGTAGATATCCACCGGCAGCCAGTAGTTGGCCGCTTCGGAATCCAGCATACCTTCTTTGTACTCAGGGCAAGTGTAGCGCGCATAGTACCAGGAGGACTCCATAAAGGTGTCGAAAGTATCGGTTTCACGCAGCGCTGGCATACCGTTAACGGTGGTTTTTGCCCACTCAGGATCAGCTTTTATCGGGCTGGTAATGCCGTCCATCACCACATCTTCCGGCAGGATCACCGGCAGCTGGTCGTCCGGGGTCGGCATAACAGTACCGTCTTCCAGTGTTACCATCGGAATCGGCGCGCCCCAGTAACGTTGACGGGAAACACCCCAGTCGCGCAGGCGATAGTTCACTTTACGCTCGCCAACACCCATCGCAGTCAGTTTATCGGCAATGGCGTTGAAGGCTGCTTCATGATCAAGGCCGTTGAACTCGCCAGAGTTGAACAGCACGCCTTTTTCGGTCAGGGCTTGCTGCGAAAGATCTGGCTCAGAGCCGTCAGCTGCCAGGATAACCGGTTTGATGTTCAGGCCGTATTTAGAGGCAAACTCGTAGTCGCGCTGGTCGTGACCCGGAACCGCCATGACTGCGCCGGTGCCGTATTCCATCAATACGAAGTTTGCTGCCCAAACCGGAATTTCTTCGCCCGTTAATGGGTGAACCGCTTTAAAGCCAGTATCGACGCCTTTTTTCTCCATCGTCGCCATTTCAGCTTCGGCAACTTTGGTGTTACGGCATTCGTCAATAAAGGCGGCCAGTTCAGGATTATTTTCCGCCGCTTTCTGTGCCAGCGGATGACCTGCCGCTACCGCCAGGTAGGTACAACCCATAAAGGTGTCCGGGCGGGTAGTGTAAACAGTCAGCGTGTTGTCATAGTCGTTAACGTTGAAGGTGATTTCCACGCCTTCAGAACGACCGATCCAGTTACGCTGCATGGTTTTAACGGTGTCTGGCCAGTGATCCAGTTTATCCAGATCGTTGAGCAGCTCGTCAGCGTAAGCGGTGATTTTGATAAACCACTGCGGGATCTCTTTACGCTCAACTTTGGTATCGCAGCGCCAGCAGCAGCCGTCGATAACCTGTTCGTTCGCCAGTACGGTCTGGTCGTTCGGGCACCAGTTGACCGCAGAAGTCTTCTTATATACCAGGCCTTTTTTATACAGCTCGGTGAAGAATTTCTGTTCCCAACGGTAGTATTCCGGTGTACAGGTTGCCAGCTCGCGGCTCCAGTCATAACCAAAGCCCAGCATTTTGAGCTGGTTTTTCATGTACGCGATGTTGTCGTACGTCCACGGTGCTGGCGCGGTGTTATTTTTCACCGCTGCGCCTTCCGCAGGCAGACCAAACGCGTCCCAGCCGATCGGCTGCAGAACGTTTTTGCCCAGCATGCGCTGGTAACGGGCGATCACGTCACCGATGGTGTAGTTACGTACGTGGCCCATGTGTAGTCGACCAGAAGGATAGGGAAGCATAGACAGGCAGTAATACTTCTCTTTGCTCTCGTCTTCTGTTACTTCAAATGTGCGCTTCTCATCCCAATGAAGCTGTACTTTGGATTCTATCTCTTCCGGGCGGTATTGCTCTTGCATGGCAGCCAGTGGTCCTGTTTTCATTACGGCTACAAAAGTAGCGTTAGAGGTGGTTTTTCAGATCCGCATAGCATAGCCCAAACGTCCGCGTCAAAACAGCCTTTCGCGCACTCGACGTTGAAATGATGCCCGGATTATTCATACATTAATTTACAGAGTTTGTGGGCGTAATAGCAAAGCAAGGAACAAAGAACGTCTATTATTATAGTCAGTTAACGACCCGGGAGATGAAACGATGAACAAGGTTGCTCAATATTACCGTGAACTGGTCGCGTCACTGAGCGAACGCCTGCGTAATGGCGAACGTGATATCGACGCACTGGTGGAACAGGCGCGCGAGCGCGTAATAAAAACAGGGGAGTTAACGCGAACCGAGGTTGATGAGCTGACGCGAGCTATCAGACGTGACCTGGAAGAGTTCGCCATGAGCTATGAAGAGAGCCTGAAAGAAGAATCTGACAGCGTCTTTATGCGGGTGATTAAAGAAAGCCTCTGGCAGGAACTGGCGGACATTACCGATAAAACGCAACTTGAGTGGCGCGAAGTTTTCCAGGATCTCAATCATCACGGGGTTTATCACAGCGGGGAAGTCGTAGGTCTGGGGAATCTGGTCTGCGAGAAATGTCACTTCCATCTCCCAATCTACACACCGGAAGTGCTGACGCTATGCCCGAAATGTGGTCATGATCAGTTCCAGAGACGCCCGTTCGAGCCTTAATGGTCCGATTTCAAACAGCAATAAAGAGAATATGGGCCGAATAAAATTCCCCGGCCCTTGTTTTTATCTCTACAGTAAATCTTCAATCTCACGGATTTTTTGACTGACATCCCTGGTACCGGATGACTGAACTTTACGATACAGATCGAGAGCCTGTCGGAGATCGACAGGTCTTCCTTCTCCGTAATGATACATAATGGCAAGGTTATACCAGGCAGTGGCATTATCGCATTCAGCGGCTTTCGTAAACCATTCAAAGGCGGCCTGATAATCCTTCTCAACGCCTTGACCGTGTTTATACATATAGCCGATGTTAACGTAAGCGCCGACGCTTTCCTGAGCGGCAGCCTTCAGATACCAGTACATTGCTTGCTTATAGTCCTGGTCAACCCCTTCGCCAGAGTTATAATCCCACGCAATTTGAAATTGAGCGTGCCGATTACCTTGCTGTGCGCTTTTCAAATACCAGAATGCGGCAAGAGCTTTGTTTTGGGCAACACCTTTACCGTCTTCATAAAGATCGGCCAGATTGTCTTGTGCGTAACTATGGCCTTGCAATGCAGCTTGTTTGTACCAGAAAAATGCCAGCGCATAGTCTTGTGCGACTCCTTTGCCATTTCTGTACATCCACCCAAGATTATTTTGCGCATAAGACATTCCGCTCTCCGCGGCTATCTGATACCAGACAACCGCTTCTTTATAGTTGGGGTCTTCTCCACGATCCAGTATCCAGCCAAGGGAGTTGGAAGCGAAAGTATGGCCTTGTAGGGCAGCTTTTTTCAGCCAAAAGATGGCTTGCCCATTATCTTTATGACGGCTTTTATCCTCGGTATACTTTTGCCCTAAGGAATATTGTGCTTCACAATGACCTTGCTCAGCGGCCAGCTTCAGCCAGTAAAAGGCCTTTTCGTCGTCCGGAGAGTCAATTGCGCTATCGCGATTATAATAAAACCCAACAATATATTGAGCCTCGCAATCGCCTTTTTCAGCACGTTCGATAATCTCATCTATTGATAAATTATCGCAGCAACTTGACGTAAAAATCATTATCATTTCCTTATGGTTGTAGATAAAACATATTATATTTTTATGTATTCCATTTTTGCGTAAGCCTTATTTTATGCGTATTATGTTGCGTCAGAAAAGTATAAATAACTGAGTCTCGCAATGTAGTTTACATTCATTAAATGAATGTTTAAGGATAAATTATATGGACATGGAGTCGCAAAAAATATTGTTTGCACTTTCCACTCCGATGGAAATACGCAATGAATGCTGTTTACCTTCGCATTCATCCCCCAAAATGTATTTAGGTACATGCTTTTTTGACCTTTCTTCCTCATGGGGAATTGATGACCGTGATGACCTGCTGCGTACAATTCACCGAATGATCGATAACGGTCATGCTGCGCGGTTGGCTGGTTTTTATCACCGCTGGTTTCGTTATTCTCCATGTGAATGGCGTGACTATCTTGCTGAACTAAATGAGCAAGGTCAGGCTTATGCGCAATTTGTCGCCAGCACCGCCGAATGCTGTGGTGAGGGAGGAATTAAAGCCTGGGATTATGTCCGGATGGGTTTTTTAAGCCGAATGGGCGTACTTAATAACTGGTTGAGCGAAGAAGAAAGTCTATGGATCCAGTCGCGCATTCATCTACGGGCGCTACGTTATTATAGTAACTGGCAGCAGTATTTTGCCGGTTATACCTTTGGTCGGCAATATTGGCAGTCTCCCGAAGATGATAATCTTCAGTTATTACGTGAATTTTTAGCGCGTAAAGAATACGACGATTCCGGCAATGATATGTTTTATCAATTATTTGCCAGTGATGATGCGTATTACCCTACCTTGTCCTGGCAACCATTGGCTTACTATTCTGCATGCCCGGAAACGCTTAAGGATATGAGCGATCTATGAAAAATTGCTGGAAGATTCTCGAAATAGAGGAAACGACTGACGTCGATATTATCCGCTGCGCTTATCTGGCGCTGTTACCGTCCTTTCATCCAGAAACCGATCCGCAGGGTTTTAAACAACTTCGTCAGGCGTATGAGGACGCGCTACGGATTGCGCAGTCGCCTGCTAAATCTGTTTGGCAACCAGAAGAACATGAAGTTGCAGAACATTAAATTCTGCTCGCCTTTCGTGCGTTACTCGCCTCTGATAGCGAACGTTTTCTGCCCTCTGCCTGGCAGCGATTCATTCAGCAATTAAATTATTGCTCGATGGAAGATATTGATGAATTACGCTGGTCGCTGTGCACAATAGCCATGAACACTGCCCATTTATCCTTCGAGTGCGTGGTGTTATTAGCAGAAAGATTGCGGTGGTTGCAGGAGGAAAACGTCGGGGAAATAGACGAAGAAGAACTGGAATCCTTTTTATATGCCATTGCGAAGGGGAATGTTTTTAACTTCCAGACCATTCTGCATCTGCCCGTTGCCGTACAAAATGACACCATTGATTTTTACCAAATGTTCGCTCGGATTTGGTCATCGCATCCAGAATGGCTGACATTGTATTTAGCGCAACATCGCGCGGTAATTATCCCCGATGATGCAAATTTGCACATAAATTTACTCCGCTGGTATAGCACAAGCCGTCTGGATATCCCCGAACTTCTGGATTACGCCCGGTCGTGGCGGGAAGCTGAACCTGATAATGAAGATGCGCGTTATTATGAATACGCGCAACGCGTCTATTGTGGAGAAGGCGAAAGCCTGCTGGCAGAACTTTGTGACTACTGGCGCGAGTATCCCTCCACCCAGGCGGATGCTTTAATGTTGCAATGGTGCCGTCAGCATCGGGTCGATTATTACCCGTTAGTCGTGATGATGATTGAAGCACGTGAACTGGTTAACGATCAGGGGAAACCGTTACTTTATGTTCCTGGCGACAGTGCGCGTACGCGCTTTCAATTATACGAAATACTCAGCGATGAGAAACTCTCTGCGCTGGGGCGTTCTCTGGTTGAGATGGTTTTGCACAAAGGGCGTAAGCCGCGAATCTCACTCACGCGTGATACAGAACATCCCTTATGGCCATTATATTTAGTTGCTAAACAATTAGTTCAGGCTAGCCAACCGACAGAAGAATCATTAATGCCGATCGTCAGCCGCCTTGATGCAGAAGATCGTTGTCCACTGGAAGCATTAATGATTCGTCGATTATTAATTCAGGCGGCAAATTTTACCGAGAAGCAAACCGTCGAGCCGGAGCCGCAACCGCAGCCAATGCCCGTTGACGATGGTGGGCCGGGCTGTCTGGGCATCATTAAAATTATTTTCTATATTTTTATCTTTGCCGGTTTGATAGGGAAAATACTTCATCTGTTCGGGTGAAAGTCGACGTTAATGTGCGGGAAGCTCTGCAAGTAATCTTTCCGCATTTTTATAATGTTGCTCTGCCGCCAGTTCTAACCATTTGCGAGCTTCATAATTGTTGGTGCTAATGCCCGTGCCGTTTCTGTAGATCAAACCCAACGTGTATTGTGCATGAACATGCCCTTGTTCAGCTGCTTCCTTATACCAGAGAATTGCTTTACGGGTATCGGGTTTGACCCCCAGACCTTTGAGGTAGATCCACCCCAGTTTACTTTGCGCGCGTGGATTTTTCTGTTCCGCTGATTGCTCATACCAGTATCTCGCCTGTGTATAATCCAGTGGTTTACCGTCGCTACCATGAAGATAAAATTCTCCAAGGCGATATTGCGACGTTGAGTGACCATGAATCGCGGAAAGCTCCGTGGCTGCCGTGGTGAATGGAAGACTGCCCGGTGAGCTTAAATAATCAAAGGCATAATTCGCCATGGCTTTATCACGCAACGTCGTTTTCTTGGGTTGGCTAATACAGGTTATTGCTGCAACTATAAATATTGCGAATATATACATTAATTTTTTATTCATGTGTGAATGCTTCGATTTTCTTTTTATTTTGAAAGCATCAAGTTTATACTCATCAATAATAAAAAAGTAGTCAGTTAATGCACTTAAGGGATTATTAACAAATGAATAAGGAAGAACAATATCTTCTTTTTGCGCTTTCTACGCCCATGGAAATACTTAATCAGGGTTGCAAGCCCGCGCATGACTCGCCAAAAATGTATACCGGGATAAAAGAATTCGATCTCTCATCATCCTGGGGAATAAATAATCGTGATGATTTAATTCAGACTATTTATCAGATGACCGATGATGGTCATGCCAATGATTTAGCTGGCTTATATCTGACATGGCATCGCTCTTCCCCTGAAGAGTGGAAAGCATTAATTGCTGGCGGCTCGGAGAGAGGGTTGATTTATACCCAATTCGTTGCCCAAACCGCTAAGTGTTGTGGGGAAGGGGGAATCAAAGCCTGGGATTATGTGCGGATGGGTTTTTTATCACGGGTTGGTGTGCTCAACAAGTGGCTGACGGAAGACGAGAGTTTATGGCTGCAATCGCGCGTCTATATACGAGCACACCATTACTATCACAGCTGGATGCACTATTTTTCCGCCTATTCGTTAGGGCGTCTCTACTGGCAATCTTCTCAGTGCGAAGACAACGCTTCGCTACGCGAGGCGCTAACCCTGTACAAATACGATAGCGCCGGGAGTCGGATGTTCGAAGAGCTGGCAGCGGGAAGCGACCGTTTCTATGCCACGCTTCCCTGGCAGCCATTAACTGTCCAGCCTGAATGCCCGGTAACGCTTAAGGATGTGAGCGACCTATGAAAACATGTTGGCAAATCCTCGAAATTGAAAGCACGACGCAAATAGACATTATCCGCCAGGCTTATCTTGCTCGCTTACCGTTGTGTCATCCCGAAACCGATCCGCAGGGGTTTAAAGCATTACGCCAGGCCTATGAAGAGGCGCTGCGACTGGCGGTAAATCCTGTCGAGGAAGCAGATGATGAAGAAAAAGATGCCGCCGCTGAACATGAAATACTACGTGCATTCAGGGCATTACTGGATTCTGAAAGTGATCGTTTTCAGCCCTCCGCCTGGCAGAAATTTATTCAGCAATTAAATACCTGGAACATGGAGGATGTCGATCAATTACGCTGGCCGCTGTGTGCAGTCGCTATAGAAGCGCGATATCTTTCATTAAATTGTGCTTCTTTGCTGGCAGAGCGTTTGAACTGGCATTCGTTTAATGACAGCGAAGGAATGGATGAGGAA
Source organism: Escherichia coli (assembly GCF_036503815.1). GTDB lineage: Bacteria > Pseudomonadota > Gammaproteobacteria > Enterobacterales > Enterobacteriaceae > Escherichia > Escherichia coli_F. Next base: position 3,445,710 of record NZ_AP027764.1, on the reverse strand, counting down.
GAAAGGGAGGCTTTTCTTGAGGCCATTCAGGCTGGTGATTGTTTCGATTTCCTTAGCCTTCTGGAATATCCCGTCGCGTTGCAGAACCAGACTGTTGAGTATTACTTCGCGCTGGAACGCTGCTGCCGTTACCATCCTGACTATGTCACTGCGTTTATGGCAATGGAAGGTCCGTGGTTCATTCCTGATGATGTCAAGTTACATCGCAAACTGTTGCGCTGGTACAGCTCGGTGAAAACAGGTATGGCGGAACTTATTCCTGTTGCCCTACAGTGGCAAACGGAAGAACCAGAAAGTGAAGATGCCCGATATTACCAGTGTGCGCAACGGTTGTACTGCGGCGAGGGGGAAAGCATGCTTGCCGATCTCTGTGGTTACTGGGAAAGTTATCCATCTACACAAGCCGATAATTTGTTGTTGCAGTGGAGCAAGCGTCATTGCCCGGATTATTTCGCGTTATTAGTGATGGTTATCGAAGCGCGAAGCATGATAGATGCGCAAGGTCAACCGTTGAAATATGTTCCTGGTGAGAGCGCCCGGACGCGGCTGTTATGGGCGGAAATTTTACATAGCGGAAAATTATCGCCGTTAGGTCAATCGTTTATTGAGTCGTTATTCTTCAAGCGCAAAGCATGGGCATGGTGGAAATCGAGAGTCGGTAGCGAGACAGAACAAGATTCACCGTTACTGGATTTGTATCGGGTAGCGGAACAGGTTGTGCTGGAAGCGTTTCCGAAACAAGAGATGCTGGCCCGCCTGAATGCGCGACTGGAACGAGGAGAAGCACATCCGTTAGAAGCCATTATTACTCACATGCTGTTGACGAAAGTGAAGCTCGAGCCGGTGGAAGAAGATATCGACGAGCCAGCACCTGAAGAACACGAAGAGAAGAATAATGAGAGTGAAAAACCACAGAGCATTGCCAGCATTATCAAAATCAGCTTAACGGTGCTGGTGATAGGTTACGCGCTCGGTAAAATCGCGATGTTGTTCAGTTAGATATGAGGCTAACGCATCTTATCCTTCAACGTCGGATGCGATGCTAACGCATCTTATCCGACCTACTAGTAGGCCGGATAAGGCGTTTACGCCGCATCCGGCAGCCGTGTTTATGGGATCTCAATGGCTAAATAATCGCTCGCTCGTCGCCGAACTTCATCGACGCGGGCCATATCGTTTGACTGCAGCGCTGCATCAAAATCGGTGATCACCCGGCCAATCTCTTCTCGCTCGTCACCCAGCGCCCGCGCCCATAACTCTTCCAGTTTGGCCTTAAAGGTACGGTTGATAAGCATATCGCGCGGATAAATTTTTAATGCGGATAACCTTGCCCGACTCTCTTCAATTTGCTGGGTACTTAACGTTACCGGGCTGTGGTTAATGACTCTGGACTTAACGCTGCCGTCTTCCAGAAGTACGTCAACTTCAAGCAATCCGTTGATATCATAACTAAAGCGAATATCGATAGACTGATAACCCCCGGTTTTCTTCAACGGCACATCGAAGGATTCCACCAGAATGTTATTTTTAACTTTGTGGTTTTCTCCCTGATAGACGTTAACCGTAATTGAATCCTGTTCCGGGTGCATGGTCGAGTAAGTTTCTACACGCGACACCGGTACAGTGGTGTTTCGTTCAATAATCGGTGAGAAAATGCCGGAAACGCCCTGGCGGTTAACTTCAACACCTAAGGAGTAGGGGCAAATATCGGTGAGGATCACTTCTTCAATGTCTTCGCTGCGTAAGCGGCAGGCGGCCTGGATCGCTGCGCCCAGCGCGACAATAGTACTCGGGTCGTAACTTTGATACGGTAATTTGCCAAACAGACGCACGGCGATTCGCTGCACCAGCGGCATTTGTGATGCGCCGCCAACCAGCACCAGACTGTCGATTTGACTTGGCTTCAGACGTGCATCGCGCAACGCCTGTTCAATCGGCACTCGCAAGCGATTGAGCAGCGGCAACCACAAATCTTCCAGTTCGTTCTCGTAAAATTCGCACTCACGCGTTTCTTCCTGATACTGCCAGCTAATTTGCAGCGGTAATTGATTGCTGCATTTTGCCGCTTCCACGCTGGTGTACAGGGCTGCCAGCTCACTTTCGTTGAGCATGTTTTTAGCCACTGCGGCGCGTTTTAAAACTTCATCCACCAGCATATGAGTAAAATCTTCGCCGCCAAGAAAGTTGTCGCCAGCGGAGGCGTGAACTTCAATCACCGGCGTGGCGTATTCGAGCACCGTGACGTCAAACGTGCCGCCACCGAGATCAAAAACCAGCGAGCGGGTATTTTGTTGAGTATGCAGGCCATAAGCCATCGCAGCTGCTGTGGGTTCATTAATTAAGCGTACCGCATTTAACCCGGCTAGCTCCGCTGCTAAACGGGTATGCTTGCGTTGTTCATCACTGAAATAAGCCGGAACAGAGATCACCACATTTTTAATAGAACGTTGCAGAAATTCTTCGGCATCTTCTTTTAATGAACGTAAGACCAAAGAGGACAGTTCTGGTGCGTTAAATGTGTCGCTGCCTAACCGCCAGTTGGTATTACTGCCCATTGAACGTTTAAATAATGCGGCGGTTTTATCCGGATGCGAAGTGCGCCGTGATACAGCCGGTTTTCCGACTAAAATATGATTATTTTCATCCATACTAATGATGGATGGTGTTAAATATTCACCGAACTTATTTGGAATTAATTGCGCGGCACCGTCTTTCCAGACGGCAATTAAACTATTGGTAGTGCCGAGATCGATACCAATGGCGAGTTCTGCATTATCCATTGCATTTATATCTTGAAAGAAAAAGAGATAAACAGATTAAGACCACCCTGTGAAAGCGTGGTGATCTTAATCAATGTGGTGTGTTAAGCGTAAAATTTCAGACGCTCAGCCAGTAAATCAACAAAGCCATGACGATCAATATCGACCATTACAGTGGCATTCGGTTTATTGCCTGTCAGATAATAATAATCAACAACCGTCATGCCCTGAGTATATTTCCCCTGTGTTTCCACGCCAACCCAGCGCTCAACAGTGGTAAACAACTCTGGTTTCAACAGCCAGGCGATGGTGCATGGGTCATGCAGCGGTGCGCCGACAAAGCCCCATTTTTCGTCTTTATGATATTCGAGGAAGAAATCCAGCAGTTCGGCAACAATGGTTGAAACAGGGTTGCCAATCGCGCGGAAACGCTCGGTGTCTTCAACGTGGATTTGCGCTTTATGAGTAACATCCAGACCGGCCATCACCACCGGGATCCCTGACTGGAAAACAATTTCTGCCGCTTCCGGGTCAACATAAATATTAAACTCGGCGGCTGGCGTCCAGTTACCAAGCCCCATTGCGCCGCCCATAATCACGATACGGGCGATTTTGCTATGCAGTTCCGGATGGCTATTGAGCAGCAAGGCAACGTTAGTTTGCGGCCCGGTAGAAACAATCGTGACAGGTTCCGCACTTTCACGCAGCGTTTTCGCCATCAGCTCCACCGCCGTGCAGTTTTGCGGTGCGAACGTTGGTTCCGGTAATGCCGGGCCGTCGAGACCGCTTTCGCCGTGCACATTGTCCGCGATAATCAAATCACGCATTAATGGTTTTACCGCGCCGCCTGCTACCGGAATATCGGTGCGATTAAGCAAGGTCAGCATACGCAGAACATTGCGTAAGGTTTTTTCTGGTGTCTGGTTTCCGGCGGAAGACGTAATTGCTTTGACATCAAGCTCTGGTGAGGCGAGGGCAAGAACTATTGCGATAGCGTCGTCATGACCTGGGTCGCAATCTAACAGAATTGGCAGTGCCATTGTTGCTCCTTGTTGTGTGCTTCTTTGCGACAAGGGTACCGCCAGGATGTAACAGATACGAGGAGCGAAACGATAAAGCGTGAGATGGCGCGCACTTGGGTATGCGCGCCAGAGTGATTAATGCAGGATTTTCGCGAGAAAGTCTTTTGCGCGGTCCGATTTCGGATCATCGAAGAAAGCGTCTTTCGGCGAGTCTTCGACAATTTTACCCTCGTCCATAAAGATCACCCGATTCGCCACTTTACGGGCAAAGCCCATTTCGTGGGTCACCACCATCATGGTCATTCCTTCGTTCGCCAGTTCCACCATCACGTCCAGCACTTCGTTAATCATCTCCGGATCCAGCGCCGATGTCGGTTCGTCGAACAGCATCGCGATAGGATCCATGCACAATGCGCGAGCGATCGCCACACGCTGCTGCTGACCGCCGGAAAGCTGCGCCGGAAACTTATTGGCATGTGCGGAAAGTCCCACGCGCTCCAGTAATTTCAGGGCTTTTTCACGAGCGGGCGCTTTATCGCGTTTAAGCACTTTTACCTGCGCCAGGGTCAGGTTTTCAATAATCGACAAATGAGGGAACAGCTCGAAATGCTGGAACACCATCCCGACGCGGGAACGCAGCTTTGCCAGATCGGTTTTCTTATCATTAACCACGATGCCATCGACGGTGATTTCACCTTGCTGCACCGGTTCGAGGCCGTTGACGGTTTTAATCAGTGTTGATTTGCCGGAGCCTGACGGGCCACAAACCACCACTACTTCACCTTTTTTCACTTCGGTTGAGCAGTCGGTCAGCACCTGAAAGTGACCATACCATTTTGAAACATTTTTCAGGGTAATCATTATGCTGTCCTTCTTTTCAAGTAGCTGACCAACAACGATGCGCTAAGGCTAATAACGAAATAAACAAACCCGGCAAACAGAATCATTTCGACCTGTGTACCATCACGCTCACCAATGGTTGAGGCGGTACGGAAGAAATCGGCCAGAGATAACACATACACCAGCGAGGTATCCTGGAACAGTACGATGCCCTGAGTGAGCAGCAGCGGCACCATCGCGCGGAACGCCTGCGGCAGAATAATCAGTTTCATCGACTGCCAGTGAGTCATCCCCAACGCCAGCGCGGCGCTCGACTGCCCACGGGAAATACTTTGAATACCGGCACGGATAATCTCTGAATAGTAGGCCGCTTCAAACATCGAAAACGCCACCATCGCCGAAATTAAACGGATATCATTTTTTGGCGATAATCCCAGCACGTTTTGCAGAAAACCCGGCACAATCAGGTAAAACCATAGCAAAACCATGACTAACGGGATCGAACGGAACACGTTAACGTAGGCTTTGGCAAACCAGGCAATCGGCGCAAAGCTGGACAAGCGCATCACTGCCAGCATCGTACCCCACAAAATACCAATGACCACCGCCGTGATGGTGATTTTCAGGGTGATCACCAGCCCGTCGAGCAGATATGGCAGGGAAGGAACAATGGAACTCCAGTCAAACTCGTACATTATTTGCCCCCCATGTTGCCGGGCAGGCGAACTTTACGTTCAACCAGCGTCATCACCAGCATGATAAAAGCGTTAATCAACACATACGCCAACGTAATGGCGGTAAATGACTCCCAGGCGTGGGCCGAGTAATCGAGCAATTTACCGGCCTGCGCCGCCATATCCACCAGACCGATGGTCGAGGCGATGGCGGAGTTTTTCACCAGGTTCATCATCTCAGAGGTCATTGGCGGGACGATAACGCGATAAGCGTTAGGCAACAGTACGTAGCGGTAAGCCTGCGGTAGCGTCAGACCCATCGCCAGCGCGGCATTTTTTTGCCCACGCGGCAGCGACTGAATCGCGGCGCGTACTTGTTCGCAAACACGAGCTGCAGTAAACAGTCCCAGACAGAGCATGGAGGAGAGGAAAAACTGAATATTGGGGTCTAGTTCTGCCTTAAACCACATGCCGATTTTTTCCGGCAACAGTTCAGGGATAACCAGATACCAGGTAAAGAATTGCACAATCAACGGCACGTTGCGGAACAGTTCGACATACAACGTACCCAGACCGGAGAGAAAACGGTTTGGAACGGTACGTAAAATGCCGAAAAATGAACCGACGAGGAAAGCGATAATCCAGGCGCAGATCGACAAAGCAATCGTCACCTGAAAACCACTCCAGATCCAACCAAGATAGGTGGTGTTGCCGAACGGGGCTTGTTGTAAAAAAATACCCCAGTTCCAGTCTATAGACATAAATCTACTCCAGAAAAAAGAGGGTAGCAGCGTTAACTGCTACCCTCGAAGATTGTTACCCAGCGTATTGCGGTTTTCAGGCCCGATGGGGAACGACCATCAGGCGTATAGTCTGTCCGTGCTACGTAACAATCGAGAGGGCTGGAATTTCCGCCCCTGGTTCTTGTAATTAGTTCAGTGCCTTGTCATTCGGTTCTTTGAACAGTGCTTTCATTTCGTCCGACAGTTCGAAATTCATGTTCAGGTTTTTCGGCGGAATTGGATTTTTGAACCACTTATCAAACCATTTTTCCGCTTCACCGGAGGTCTGCACCTGAGCGATAGTGTCATCCATCAGCTTTTTGAACTGCGGATCGTCTTTACGCAACATGCAACCGTAGGCTTCCTGAGACTGCGGCTTGCCGACGATTTCCCAGTTGTCTGGTTTCTTCGCTTTCGCTCGCTCACCGGCTAACAGAGCGTCATCCATCATAAAGGCAACGGCACGACCGCTTTCCAGGGTGCGGAAAGAGTCACCGTGATCTTTGGCGCTGATGATGCGCATATTCATTTTTTGCTCTTCATTCAGTTTGTTGAGCAAAACTTCAGAGGTAGTGCCGGAAGTAACGACTACGGCTTTGCCTTTCAGGTCGGCAAAATCTTTGATATCGCCGCCCTTTTTGGTCAGCAGGCGCGTACCGACCACGAAAATAGTGTCAGAGAAAGCCGCCTGTTTCTGGCGTTCGACGTTGTTGGTGGTTGAACCACATTCAAAATCGAAAGTGCCGTTTTGCAGCAGAGGAATACGGTTTTGTGAGGTGATCGGAATCAGTTTCACCTGCAAGTCCGGTTTGTTGAGTTTCTTTTTCACTGCTTCAACAATGGCGTTGGAGTAATCCTGCGAGTAACCCACCACTTTTTGCTGATTGTCGTAATAAGAGAAAGGTACTGAAGATTCACGGTGACCGACGACAATCACACCGTTTTTGGCGATTTTGTCCAGCGTACTGCCTGCTGCCGGGGCGGCGTCATCTGCCTGTGCCAGTCCTGCGGAAAGCGCCAGGGCCAGGATTGCTGTGGCAGGTTTACGTAATTGCATATCCAACTCCTTTATCTTCTGCGTTAAGAACGCATGGATACCCGTTGTGAGTGTTTGTGTTGTTATCATCTGCAACTTTATTGTGCAGTGTTGTGTTTGTTAGGTAACATTTAGTTTGGCTAAATGTAAAGATATTGATGTTTTATTGTTTGTTTTTGCGAGATGCGCCGCACCATTCCGAAGCAAAATTCTTAAAATGCACTCTTTTGGTGCTACCGGTGGATTGCTGTGGTGCAACCGGGTTGTACTGACGCGGGTTCAAGCTTTGCCTTGTATAACAAAGCAATAGATGTGCCAAAGTTGGATAGGGGAATTTTGTCATCCGGATAACGCACTGATACCACATCCGGCGAGCGTGCCGAAATACGGGATGTATTCCGGCACGATAAGAAGGGATTATTTACGTCGTTGACGCAGACTCATCAACACAGCGGCAAAACCAAACAGTGCCGTCAGCACCCACAGCGGCCAGTTGCCGGTACGTGCGTACGGTGTGAGTCCGGTGGTCGGCGTCACATTAGTGGTTAACACTTCGCGGGTGAATTGCGGGATCATCGCCTGAATCTCACCCTGCGGGCCAATCACCGCCGTAATGCCGTTGTTGGTGCTACGCAGCAGCGGGCGCGCCAGCTCCAGCGCACGCATTCGCGCCATCTGAAAGTGCTGCCATGGGCCAATAGACTTACCAAACCACGCATCGTTGGAGATAGTCAGCAGATAGTCGGTATCCGGGCGGAAGTTATCGCGCACTTGCTCGCCGAGAATGATCTCGTAGCAAATAGCCGCAGTAAGCTCAATACCATTTACCGACAGCGGTGGTTGGATATATGGTCCACGGCTGAACGACGACATCGGCAGATCAAAGAACGGTGCTAACGGACGCAGAATCGACTCCAGCGGGACAAACTCGCCAAACGGCACCAAATGGTTTTTGTTATAGCGATCGGTCGATTCATAGCTGTACGGTGCACCTTTACCCAGCGTGATGATGGTGTTGTAGGTATCGTAGCGGTTCTGCTTATTGAGACGCGCGTCGACAATCCCGGTTACCAGCGAGCTACCTTTATCGCGCAACTCACCGTCCAGAGCTTTGAGGAACGGTTGCTGATTAATTTCCAGATCGGTTATCGCCGACTCCGGCCAGATAATCAGCGATGATTTGCCCATCAGCGGTGCCGTTGCGTTGTAGTAAATCTTCAGCGTATTGAGAAGCTGGCCTTCATCCCACTTCAGCGATTGCGGAATGTCGCCCTGAACCATCGAAACCTGAATGGTTTTCTCCGGTTGCGGGGTAAACCACTGGATGTAACGTAGCGGGAAGGGAAGGGCAAACAGCACGACGGCCACCACCAGCGGACGCCAGTTGCGTTTGACCAACGCCAGTGCCAGCAGGCCGCTTACCATCATCAGCAGGAAGTTAATGGCTTCCACGCCCATTATCGGTGCCAGTCCTTTTAACGGACCGTCAATCTGGCTATAGCCGAACTGCAACCACGGGAAGCCAGTCAGCACCCAACCGCGCAGAAACTCGGTCACTTGCCAGAGAGCAGGGGCGGCAATCGCCACGCGCAGCCAGGTGGTTTTCGGCCACAGACGCGACAGTACGCCAGCAAACAGTCCGGTATACAGCGACAAATACGCCGCCAGCAGCACCACCAGGAAGATGTTAACCGGGCCAGGCATTCCGCCAAAGGTCGCGATGCTGACATAGACCCAGTTAATACCGCTGCCAAACAGGCCAAATCCCCAGCAAAAGCCAATAGCGGCAGACTGGAGTGGACGGCGGTTAAAGGTCAGCGCCTGAAGCCCCATCAGCGAAATAATCGCCGCAGGCCAGACATCGTAAGGAGAGAAGGCCAGCGTTCCGCAGGCACCGAATAATAACGCCAGCAGCAGGCGAATGCGCTGGCGTTCAATTAATGAGGCAAAAGCCATGTAGTTATCTATCCAGTTTCGGTTTTATTCATCCAGCTTTGGCTGGGGTGAGTCATCCGGGATTTTGACATGAACCTGAATAATACGCCGACTGTCGGCCATCGCCACTTTGAACTGGTAACCGTCGATGTCGATGGTTTCGCCACGTGCCGGAAGATGCCCAAACGCTTGCATCACCAGACCACCGATAGTGTCGACCTCTTCATCGCTAAAGTGGGTGCCGAAGGCTTCGTTGAAATCTTCGATGGAAGCCAGTGCGCGCACGGTCCAGGTATGACGACTCAGCTGACGGAAGTCGATATCATCTTCTTCGTCATACTCGTCTTCAATCTCACCAACAATCAGTTCCAGGATATCTTCAATGGTCACCAGACCGGAAACCCCACCGAATTCGTCAATGACGATCGCCATGTGGTAACGCTGAGAGCGAAACTCTTTCAGCATCCGGTCTACGCGCTTACTTTCAGGAACGACAACCGCCTGACGTAACACTTTGTCCATGCTGAAGGCTTCTGCATCGCTGCGCATAAACGGCAGCAAGTCTTTCGCCATCAGAATCCCTTCAATGTGATCTTTGTCTTCGCTAATCACCGGGAAACGTGAGTGGGCGGACTCGATGATGACATCAAGGCATTCGTCCAGCGTCTGGTTGCGTTTCAGGGTAATCATCTGGGAGCGGGGGATCATGATGTCGCGAACGCGTTGGTCTGCGATGTCCATCACCCCTTCGAGCATATCGCGCGTATCTTCGTCGATAAGGTCGTTCTGCCCGGAATCACGGATCAGCGCCAGCAGTTCGTCACGGTTTTTCGGTTCACCGTGGAAAAGTTGGCTGAGTAACAGGGAGAAAAATCCCTTCTTGTTGCTTATCGTGTCACTACTGTGTGAATTGTCGTCGCTCATGGCGTCGTATGGGTTCTCATGTTAGTTAATCAAAACGCCGTCGTTAATCACCAACGGCGGGGACGTCTGCCAGTCAAATGCCTGGCAAATTATTCTTTCTCGGCAATGTACGGATCCTCATAGCCCAGAGCAAGCATAATCTCTGTTTCGAGGGCTTCCATTTCTTCTGCTTCGTCGTCTTCGATGTGATCGTAACCTAACAAATGCAGACTGCCGTGCACCACCATATGCGCCCAGTGCGCTTCCAGTGGTTTGCCTTGCTCCTGTGCTTCTTTCTCAACCACCTGACGGCAGATAACCAGATCGCCCAGCAGCGACATCTCCATGCCAGGCGGTACTTCAAACGGGAAGGAGAGCACGTTGGTCGGCTTATCCTTACCGCGATAGGTCAGATTGAGACTGTGGCTTTCGGCGGTATCGACCACGCGAATAGTCACTTCCGATTCTTCCTGAAACTGCGGGATCACCGCATTCAGCCATGTCTGAAACTGGCTCTCTTCCGGTAACCCGGAATTATCTTCACATGCCAGTTGTAAATCGAGGATCACCTGACTCATTTTTGTTCCTGTTCTTCGCGCTTGCGTTCTGCTGCCAGCGCCGCTTTTCGTTTTTGTTCGGCTTCTTCCCAGGCTTCATAAGCGTTAACGATACGCGCTACCACCGGGTGACGAACCACGTCTTCGCTGTGGAAGAAGTTAAAGCTGATCTCTTCGACATCGGCTAACACTTCGATAGCGTGACGTAAACCTGATTTAGTATTACGCGGTAAGTCGATCTGCGTGACATCGCCGGTAATAACCGCTTTTGAGTTAAAACCGATACGAGTCAGGAACATCTTCATCTGTTCGATGGTGGTGTTCTGGCTCTCATCAAGAATGATAAACGCGTCGTTCAGCGTACGGCCACGCATATAGGCCAGTGGCGCGACTTCAATAACGTTGCGCTCAATCAGCTTCTCGACTTTCTCAAAGCCCAACATTTCAAACAGCGCGTCATACAGCGGGCGCAGATACGGGTCCACTTTCTGGCTTAAATCGCCAGGCAGGAAGCCCAGTTTCTCACCGGCTTCTACCGCCGGACGAGTCAGCAGAATACGGCGAATTTCCTGACGCTCCAGGGCATCAACTGCCGCAGCCACTGCCAGGTAGGTTTTACCCGTACCCGCCGGGCCAACGCCGAAGGTAATGTCATGGTCGAGAATATTGGCGATGTACTGCGCCTGGTTTGGCGTGCGCGGTTTAATTACACCGCGTTTGGTCTTGATATTGACCGCTTTGCCATACTCCGGCACGCTCTCCGCACTTTGTTCCAGCACGCGCGCTTCTTTAATCGCAAGGTGGATCTGTTCCGGCTCGATATCCTGAATCTGACCGCGCATCGGGGCAGTATCGACATACAGGCTACGCAGAATGTCTGCCGCAGCGGTGACGCAAATCGGACGGCCGGTCAGTTTAAAATGATTATCGCGGCGATTGATTTCGATGCCGAGACGGCGTTCGAGTTGTTTGATGTTGTCATCAAACGGGCCGCACAGGCTCAACAGACGTGCGTTGTCTGCTGGCTCCAGAGTGATTTCGCGAGTGTCTATGTTCAAACCGTTCCTCTTATCTGTATGCCGCCGGAAGCTGAACATTCACCGGCCTATAAGGAAATTATTCACGCCACAGGAAAAAGGCGCAAGCATTGCGATAAAGATGGGGATAAAGAGAGAAAAAACAAGGCCCACCGGAACGGCGGGCCTGAGAATTACGGCTGATAATAACCCACGCCAAGGTCATTTTCTTTGCGGGTACGGGCAATCACCGATTCCGGTGTTTCTGCCACGCGCAGACCCATTTCATCTTCAGTACGCACCACTTTACCGCGCAGAGAGTTCGGGTAGACGTCGGTAATTTCTACATCGACGAATTTACCGATCATATCCGGCGTGCCTTCGAAGTTAACCACGCGGTTATTTTCAGTACGACCGGAAAGCTCCATGATGCTCTTACGCGATGTACCTTCTACCAGAATACGCTGGGTGGTGCCGAGCATACGGCGGCTCCATGCCATCGCTTGCTGATTAATGCGCTCTTGCAGAATATACAGACGCTGCTTCTTCTCTTCTTCCGGAACATCATCAACCATATCGGCGGCAGGCGTTCCTGGACGAGCGGAGAAGATAAAGCTGTAGCTCATGTCGAAATTGACGTCGGCAATCAGCTTCATCGTTTTTTCGAAGTCTTCGGTGGTTTCGCCCGGGAAGCCAACGATGAAGTCAGAACTGATCTGAATATCAGGACGCGCCGTACGCAATTTACGGATGATCGCTTTGTACTCCAGCGCCGTGTGGGTACGTCCCATCAGGTTTAGAATGCGATCGGAACCGCTCTGAACCGGCAGATGCAGGAAGCTCACCAGCTCCGGCGTGTCGCGGTACACTTCGATGATATCGTCGGTGAATTCGATCGGATGGCTGGTGGTAAAGCGAATACGATCGATCCCGTCGATCGCCGCAACCAGACGCAGCAGATCGGCAAACGATCCGGTGGTGCCGTCGTAGTTCTCACCACGCCAGGCGTTCACGTTCTGACCGAGCAGGTTGACTTCACGCACGCCCTGAGCCGCAAGCTGGGCAATCTCAAACAGAATATCGTCGGAAGGACGGCTTACCTCTTCACCACGGGTGTAAGGCACCACGCAGTAGGTGCAATATTTATTGCAGCCTTCCATGATGGAGACAAACGCGGTTGGTCCTTCGGCACGCGGTTCCGGCAGACGGTCAAACTTCTCGATTTCCGGGAAGCTGATATCTACAACCGGGCTGCGGTCGCCGCGTACGGAGTTGATCATCTCCGGCAGACGGTGCAGCGTTTGCGGCCCAAAAATAATATCAACATAGTGGGCGCGCTGGCGAATGTGCTCGCCTTCTTGCGATGCCACGCAGCCGCCGACGCCGATAATCAGGTCTGGATTCTTCTCTTTTAACAGTTTCCAGCGACCCAACTGATGGAAGACTTTTTCCTGAGCCTTCTCGCGGATTGAGCAGGTGTTCAGCAGCAGCACATCCGCTTCTTCCGCCACGTCGGTCAGTTGATAGCCGTGGGTGGCATCCAGCAGATCGGCCATCTTCGATGAATCGTACTCGTTCATCTGACAGCCCCAGGTTTTAATATGGAGTTTTTTGGTCATCGACTTGCTCTTGCGAAATAGTAGCCAGGAATGCAGGGCGCATAGTGTAATGCTTTGCTGCCGTTGTGACCAGTATGAGCGTTATCAGCCCTTGGGGGTAAAAATCCTGTAAACTTAAAGCATATTGCTAACAGGATGATTGACCATGACAAATCAACCAACGGAAATTGCCATTGTCGGCGGAGGAATGGTCGGCGGCGCACTGGCGCTGGGACTGGCTCAGCACGGATTTTCGATAACGGTTATCGAGCACGCGGAACCTGCTTCGTTTGTCGCTGACAGCCAGCCTGACGTGCGGATCTCGGCGATTAGTGCGGCTTCGGTATCATTGCTTAAAGGTTTAGGCGTCTGGGACGCGGTACAGGCCATGCGTTGCCATCCTTATCGCAGACTGGAAACGTGGGAGTGGGAAACGGCGCATGTGGTGTTTGATGCAGCCGAATTGAAGCTGCCGTTGCTTGGCTATATGGTGGAAAACACTGTCCTGCAACAGGCGCTGTGGCAGGCGCTGGAAGCGCATCCGAAAGTAACGTTACGTGTGCCAGGCTCACTGATTGCTCTGCATCGCCATAATGATCTTCAGGAACTGGAACTGAAGGGGGGCGAAGTGATCCAGGCGAAGCTGGTGATTGGCGCTGACGGTGCAAATTCGCAGGTGCGGCAAATGGCGGGAATTGGCGTTCATGCCTGGCAGTATGCGCAGTCGTGTATGTTGATTAGCGTACAGTGCGAGAATGATCCCGGCGACAGCACCTGGCAGCAGTTTACTCCGGACGGGCCGCGCGCGTTTCTGCCGCTGTTTGATAACTGGGCGTCGCTGGTGTGGTATGACTCTCCGGCGCGTATTCGCCAGTTGCAGAATATGAATATGGCGCAGCTCCAGGTGGAAATCGCGAAGCATTTCCCGTCGCGTCTTGGGTACGTGATGCCACTCGCCGCTGGTGCGTTTCCGCTGACGCGCCGCCATGCGTTGCAGTATGTGCAACCAGGGCTTGCGCTGGTGGGCGATGCCGCGCACACCATTCATCCGTTGGCGGGGCAGGGGGTTAACCTCGGTTATCGCGATGTTGATGCTCTGATTGACGTTCTGGTGAATGCCCGCAGCTACGGTGAAGCGTGGGCCAGTTATCCTGTCCTCAAGCGTTACCAGATGCGGCGTATGGCGGATAACTTCATTATGCAAAGCGGTATGGATCTGTTTTATGCCGGATTCAGCAATAATCTGCCGCCACTGCGTTTTATGCGTAATCTCGGGTTAATGGCGGCGGAGCGTGCTGGCGTATTGAAACGGCAGGCGCTGAAATATGCGTTAGGGTTGTAGCCTTACAACATTGCCGGATGCATGCCAACTGTAGGTCGGATAAGACGCATCAGCGTCGCATCCGACTTTGAAGAATAAGACGTGTCAACATCGCATTCGACATTGAATATACGCAGAAAAGCAAAAAGCTCGCCGAAGCGAGCTTTTTTAATGTGGCTGGGGTACGAGGATTCGAACCTCGGAATGCCGGAATCAGAATCCGGTGCCTTACCGCTTGGCGATACCCCAACTGGGTGCACTTACAAGGTAAGCGTCTTGAATAAATTGGCTGGGGTACGAGGATTCGAACCTCGGAATGCCGGAATCAGAATCCGGTGCCTTACCGCTTGGCGATACCCCAACAAATTGGTTTGTGAATTTGCCGAACGCATTCGACACATTCAGAATTTGGTGGCTACGACGGGATTCGAACCTGTGACCCCATCATTATGAGTGATGTGCTCTAACCAACTGAGCTACGTAGCCAGATTGTTTCTTCGATGGCTGGGGTACCTGGATTCGAACCAGGGAATGCCGGTATCAAAAACCGGTGCCTTACCGCTTGGCGATACCCCAATAACCGGGCGGTGAACCGCTTACTCGAAGAAGATGGCTGGGGTACCTGGATTCGAACCAGGGAATGCCGGTATCAAAAACCGGTGCCTTACCGCTTGGCGATACCCCATCCGTACAACGCTTTCTGGTGAATGGTGCGGGAGGCGAGACTTGAACTCGCACACCTTGCGGCGCCAGAACCTAAATCTGGTGCGTCTACCAATTTCGCCACTCCCGCAAAAAAGATGGTGGCTACGACGGGATTCGAACCTGTGACCCCATCATTATGAGTGATGTGCTCTAACCAACTGAGCTACGTAGCCATCTTTTTTTTCGCGATACCTTATCGGCGTTGCGGGGCGCATTATGCGTATAGAGCCTTGCAGCGTCAACCTCTTTTTCAAGGAAAATTGCTCGAAAGTGACTGTTTGGTTAGGTTGCGAACAGCGTGGCGCTATATTCGTCAATTATTGTTTACTTTGTGTTTTTTCCCACCCTACAGCCATTCTTTTGTCATACAGGATGAAATTCGGAATTCAACAATAGTGGTAGGAAATTAATCTATGAAATACTGGCCCGTTGCAACAGGACAGGGCAGGGATCGCTACGCCTGCATCTCTGCTACCACTTCAGGCGATTTATTGAGGGAATACTATGCTGCGTTTTATGACGGCGCTGATGGGGGCGTTATTACTCATGCAATCTGCGTTTGCCGATACGGTCAAACCGGAAATCGGTAAATATGTTTTTGGCTATCGTGGGCAGGAAGGCGCTGTGGTGTGGATGATGCGGATAGGGCCGAAAGCCTCTAATGAAGCCCTCATTCAGGTATCGCATGTTGATAATGACATCGATGGCCAGATTTTTCGCTGTAAAGTGAAAGCATTACAGGAAGGTGAAAAATCCTATACCGCCGTAATTAAGGGCAAATCTTTTGAGTTATTACGCCTGAAAGAGGGGAATGGCAGCCTGCATATTCCGGATGAGCAGGCGACCTGGTCGGTGGCCTACAGTGATGAGTTGTCAAACAGTGATGTGGCAAACCCGGAACATTTCCTTACTGCATATCAGAATCAACAAGCAGCTCAATAACTGAAACAGCCCCGGATTTCTCCGGGGCAGTACCGCATTTCTTACTTATACGCCGACTGGTGAACACCAACCGCACGACCAGACGGATCGTCCATTTTCTTGAACGCCTCATCCCACTCAATCGCTTTAGCGGAAGAACACGCGACGGACGGGCCGCCCGGCACGCACTCTGCGGCGCTCGAAAGCGGGAACAGTTCTTCAAAGATCTCCCGGTACAGATACGCTTCTTTGGACGTCGGCGTGTTGTACGGGAAGCGGAAGCGGGCAGTTTCCAGCTGTTGATCAGAAACCTGCTGTGCCGCCACTTCTTTCAGGGTGTCGATCCAACTGTAACCGACGCCATCGGAGAACTGCTCTTTCTGCCGCCAGGCCACACTTGCAGGCAGGTACGACTCAAAACATTCACGCAGGATGTGTTTTTCCATCTTGCCGTTACCGCACATTTTATCCTGGGGGTTAATACGCATTGCCACGTCGAGGAATTTCTTGTCGAGGAACGGAACGCGCGCTTCCACGCCCCAGGCGGACATCGCTTTGTTGGCGCGCGCGCAGTCATACATATGCAGGGCCAGCAGTTTACGCACCGTCTCTTCATGCAGTTCTTTAGCGTTCGGCGCTTTGTGGAAGTAGAGATAACCGCCAAACACTTCATCAGAACCTTCACCGGACAGTACCATTTTAATGCCCATCGCTTTGATCTTACGCGACATTAAATACATCGGTGTTGAAGCGCGGATAGTCGTCACATCATAGGTTTCGATGTGGTAAATCACGTCGCGGATGGCGTCCAGACCTTCCTGTACAGTGAAGTGAATTTCATGATGCACAGTGCCCAGATGGTTTGCCACTTCCTGGGCTGCCTTCAGATCCGGTGAACCCGGCAGACCTACAGCAAAGGAGTGCAGCTGCGGCCACCAGGCTTCCGAGCGTTCCTGATCTTCCACGCGACGAGCGGCATATTTCTTGGTGATCGCGGAAATAATTGAGGAGTCCAGACCACCTGAGAGCAGCACGCCGTAAGGCACGTCAGACATCAGATGGCTTTTAACGGAATCTTCCAGTGCCTGACGTAGCTCGTTTTTGTCGGTCACGTTATCTTTCACCGCATCGTAGTCGAACCAGTCGCGGTGATAATAAGAACGGATTTCGCCGTCCTGACTCCACAAATAGCTCCCCGCCGGGAACTCTTTAATCGTGCGGCATACCGGCACCAGGGCTTTCATTTCTGAGGCCACATACAGCTGACCATGTTCGTCATAGCCCATATACAGTGGGATGATCCCCAGATGGTCGCGACCAATCAGATACGCATCTTTTTCGCTGTCGTACAGGGCAAAAGCGAACATGCCCTGCAAATCGTCGAGAAATTCCGGCCCTTTTTCCTGATACAGCGCGAGGATCACTTCACAGTCAGACCCGGTCTGGAACTGGTAACGATCGCCATATTCAGCGCGCAATGCCTGGTGGTTGTAGATTTCACCGTTTACTGCCAGCACATGAGTTTTTTGTTGGTTGTAGAGAGGTTGCGCCCCCGCGTTAACGTCAACAATGGACAGACGTTCGTGGGCGAGAATGGCGTTATCGCTGGCATAAATACCGGACCAGTCCGGGCCACGATGACGCATCAGGCGTGACAGCTCGAGTGCTTTCTTACGCAGCTCAACTGCGTCTGTTTTGATATCGAATACGCCAAAAATTGAACACATAACCTTCTCCGTTAACCTGGTATTTGTTGCTTGTTGTGTTTGCTTGTTTAAAAAAATGCCGCAAAGCAGCACTGTGCGCAAGCGATTTGGCAGGGGGGGAATAAAAAACGTAATGGTGATTGTCGATTGGTGAAAAAAGGTCTGGTGTGAGGATGTATTTATTGATGAATCGATAATTTTTAGCGGGTTTTATTGAATGGTTATATTTTACGGGGGCCAAATTGCTGACAAAGTGCGATTTGTTCATGCCGGATGCGGCGTGAACGCCTTATCCTGCCTACAAAAGCATGAAAATTCAATATATTGCAGGAGCTGCGTAGATACTGTTATGGCCTGCAAGTTTTTTTCTACCCCGGTTTCCCAGATTGCAGGCATGCCAGACACAGCGCCGTCAGGCGCTGTTTTTTTCATCCCTTCCGCGATTTTTACGCCGCTACCGGATTATGCCGTGACGCATCGAACGGGACCCCTGACTTCAGCACGCCATACGCCACCTGTGCCAGCTTGCGCATCATCGCGCCGAGAATCACCTTTCCTTTTTTGCCATTAGCCACCAGACGGTCACGGAACATCCGTCCCCACTCAGTCTTACTGGTGGCTACCATTGCAGGCATATACAACGCCCTGCGAAGCGACACATGTCCGGCTTTACTCAACCGGCTTGCCCCTCTCACACTACTGCCTGATTCATAACGCCGTGGTGTCAGACCCGCAAAAGCGGCGAACTGTCTGGCATGGGCGAAGCGGTCCTTCAGACCGATATAAGCCAGCAATACCGCAGATGTTTTCTCTCCGATACCCGGGATACTTTCCAGCAGTTTTCTGCGGTGTTTCATATCCGGATCATCGTCTGTCAGGTCTTTTATCTGCTTCTCAAGACGCTTCAGCTCTGCTTCAAGCCACAGAAGATGAGCATCAATGCTCGGCCTCTGGACTTCCCGCGCCGTTTCAGTGCGGTTCAGTTCCTGCGTGTGCATATCTGTCAGCGCCTGGTGGCGTACTACCAGGGCACGCAACGCGCGTTCAAGCGGGTGAGGCGCTTCCCAGGCTGCAGGGCGCTTCTGACGACAGAACTCTGCCAGCATGCGCGCATCCACGGTATCAGTCTTGTTACGCAGTCCTTCACTCTGAGCGAAAGCTTTACCCAGTGCAGGATTAATAACTGACACTATGTAACCTGCATCGTAAAGGCACTCTGCGACAGGTTCCATATAGGTGCCGGTCGCTTCGATGCAGATATGCGCATGGCCAATCTTGTGACCTTTCAGCCAGCTCACCAGCTCATCGTGCCCTTTAGTGGTGTTAGCGAATTTTTTGGTGCGATGACGACCATCAGGACGCAACACATCGACATCCAGTTTCTCTTTAGCGGTGTCGATACCGATATAATGAAGTTCATGTTCCATCGTGAAACCAACCTTGCAAATACGGATTACCGGGAAAACCGGTCCATGATACTGTCCGGTTTATCACTTTGGGAGAAAGGCAGTCCGCTGCATAAATCTACGCAACAGGTTGAAAACCTAAGGCCCGATACGGCATGCGGACTGCAGGCAGAGAAAACTGGCCGATTTTCTCTGCACAGGAGGGATAATACAAGGCCTGATAAGCGTAGCGCATCAGGCAGTTTGGCGTTTGTCATCAGAGCCAACCACGTCCGCAGACGTGGGTGGTATTCAGATAACGTCGATTTCAGCGACTGATGGGTAAATCCAGCTCGGGCGGAACGGCATACTGTCGATATCGTCGAGCGACGAAACACCGGACAGTACAAGAATTGTCTCCAGACCGGCCTGGAAGCCCGCCAGAATGTCGGTGCGCAAGTTATCGCCGACAATCACCGTTTCTTCCGAATGCGCCTGCATTTTGTTTAATGCTGCGCGGATGATCCACGGACTCGGCTTACCAACATAGAACGGTTTACGTCCGGAGATTTTTTCGATCCCCGCGCATAGCGCGCCACAGGCCGGATAAAAACCGCGCCCGTGGGTGTCCGGGTTGGTGGCGATAAAGCGTGCACCGTTAGCGACGAAATAGGCTGCTTTATGCATCATGTCCCAGTTGTAGGAACGCGTTTCGCCAACAATCACAAAATCAGGGTTCACATCGGTAATAGTGAAACCGGCTTTGTACAGTTCATGAATCAGTGCGCCTTCGCCCACCACATACGCTTTCTTGCCTTCCTGGCGACGCAGGAAATCGGCGGTCGCCATCGCGGAGGTATAAAACACGCTGTCCGGCACATCGACACCCGCAGTGGCAAAGCGGTTCGCCAGATCTTGCCCGGTCTGCGAAGGATAGTTGGTCAGCAACACCAGCGGCAGGCCTTTATCCATAATCCCGTGCAAAAATTCCGCTGCACCCGGTACGGCGACGTTATCGTGCATCAGCACGCCGTCGATATCGCAAATTACATTTTTAATGGTCATGGACTACCCAGAATATTGACAACAATAAGCGCCACTATAAAAGCACATTAATTTTCCAGCAAATGCTGGAGCAAAATACCGTTGAGCATGGCGCGTTTTACCAGCGCAAAAGCGCCGATTGCCGAGCGGTGATCCAGCTCAGAACGTACCACGGGCAGATTGGTGCGAAATGCCTTCAATGCCTGGGTATTAATGCAGCTTTCAATAGCAGGGAGCAGCACTTTATCGGCTTCGGTGATCTCACCAGCGATAACAATTTTTTGCGGATTAAATAAGTTGATAGCAATGGCGATGGTTTTACCCAGATGACGACCGACATACTCAATCACTTCCGACGCCAGACCGTCGCCTTTGTTCGCGGCTTTGCAGATAGTTTTGATGGTGCAGTCGTCCAGCGGCACGCGACTCTGGTAGCCCTGCTTTAACAGATTCAACACCCGCTGTTCAATGGCGGCGTTGGCAGCGATAGTTTCCAGACAACCGAAGTTGCCGCAGTGGCAGCGTTCACCCAACGGTTCGACCTGAATATGACCAATTTCACCGACGTTGCCGTTGCGGCCAATAAAAATGCGCCCATTAGAGATAATCCCGGCCCCGGTCCCGCGATGGACACGCACCAGAATGGAATCTTCGCAATCCTGACTTGCACCGAAGTAGTGCTCTGCCAGTGCCAGACTGCGGATATCGTGGCCGACAAAACAGGTCACTTTAAAACGTTCTTCCAGTGCTTCTACCAGTCCCCAGTTTTCTACCTGAATATGCGGCATGTAATGAATTTTGCCACTGTCCGGGTCAACAAGCCCTGGCAGGATCACGGAAATGGCGATCAGCTCGCGCAGTTTGCGCTGGTAGCTATCAATAAACTGAGCAATGGCATTCAGCAGGGCATGTTCCAGCGTTTGCTGAGTGCGTTCAGGCAACGGGTAATGTTCCTCTGCCAGCACTTTGCTACTGAGATCAAACAATGTGATGGTGGCGTCATGACGACCAAGCCGTACGCCGATTGCGTGGAAATTGCGGGTTTCGGTGACAATGGAGATAGCGCGGCGGCCCCCGGTGGAGGCCTGCTGATCAACTTCTTTGATCAGCCCGCGTTCGATAAGCTGACGCGTAATTTTTGTTACGCTGGCGGGGGCAAGCTGGCTTTGCTCGGCAATCTGAATCCGCGAGATTGGCCCGTACTGGTCAATCAGGCGATAAACCGCCGCGCTGTTAAGCTGTTTTACGAGATCAACATTACCTATCTGAGCTTGTCCGCCTGGTGTCATACTTTCTCTTATTGAGTTACGACCTCGTTACCGTTAACGATGGTCTTGGTGATTTTAAAATCAGGTGTGAATGCAGTCAGGTTGGCTACTTTACCAGCGGCGAGCGTGCCGAGACGTTTTTCAACGCCAATCGCACGCGCCGGATAGAGCGTCGCCATACGCAGCACTTCATCCAGTGCGATACCGCAATGTTCGACCAGATTACGCACGCCTTCAATCATGGTTAAGGATGAACCGCTTAACGTACCATTCTCATCCACACAAAGTCCGTTACGGTAGTATATTGTTTTACCCGCAAAAATGAACTGTTCAATGTTGGCACCGGCTGGCGCGGTGGCGTCGGTAACCAGACACAGTTTGTCGCCTTTCAGACGTTTAGCGTTGCGAATGTTGGTGTAATCAACATGCAGGCCATCAGCGATAATACCGCAATAAATGTCAGCTTCGTCGAGGATCGCACCCGCCAGACCCGGTTCACGACCGGTGATATAAGGCATCGCGTTATAGAGATGGGTGGCAAAGGTAATCCCCGCGCGGAAACCAGCTTTCGCTTCTTTTAACGTCGCGTTTGAGTGACCAGCAGACACTACAATCCCTGCATTTGCCAATTTGCTGACCACTTCTGCTGGAACCATTTCCGGTGCCAGCGTCACTTTGGTAATGACGTCGGCGTTCTCACACAGGAAATCGACCAGCGCGGCATCGGGCTTACGCACAAAATTCGGATTATGGGTGCCTTTTTTCACTAGGTTTAGCCACGGACCTTCCAGATGCAGACCTAACGCCTGATTCGAATGTTTTGCCAGGTACTCGCGCATTACGCGCACGCCCTGTTTCATCAGCTCGTCGCTGGTGGTGATAAGCGTCGGCAAATAGTTAGTACAGCCTGATTTCTCATTGGCTTTCTGCATGATTTCCAGCGTTTCTACGCTGACCGCTTCAGCAGTATCGTTAAACTGCACGCCGCCGCAGCCGTTTAACTGCACATCGATAAAACCGGGGGAGAGAATGGCCCCGTTCAGTGAACGTTGTTCGATCTCTGGCGGCAGTTCCGCTACCGGACAGACGCTTTTAATCAGGCCATCAGCGATAACAACCGCGTGGTCATCAAGAAATTCGTGACCGGTAAAGATCCGGCCCTGGGTTAATGCATACATTCTGACCCCCGATTTAAAAAAATATTGCCCTGAGCAATGCGTCAGGGCAGGGATAATAATTACAGACCTTTGATATTTTCTGCTTCTAACTCATTGAAATATCTTAAAGTCTTAACTTTCAGCTCCATGGTGGAAGGTTCATCGCACACCATGATGGCTTTCGGATGCAGTTGCAGACAGCTGATGGTCCACATGTGGTTCACGCAACCTTCAACGGCGGCTTGCAGCGCCAGTGCTTTCTGGCTGCCCAGCACCAGAATCATTACTTCTTCGGCATCCAACAATGTACCAACACCGACAGTCAGGGCATATTTTGGCACCTGATTGACATCGTTATCAAAGAAACGAGAGTTCGCGACGCGAGTGTCATGAGTCAGGGTTTTGATACGAGTACGAGAAGCCAGAGAAGACGCTGGTTCGTTAAATGCAATATGACCGTCGTTACCTACACCGCCCATAAACAGATGAATTTTTCCGTAAGAACGGATTTTTTCTTCATACTGGCGGCACTCGGCGTCGATATCCGGGGCGTTGCCGTTGAGAAGATTGATGTTTTCTGCTGGAATATCAACGTGATCGAAGAAGTTACGGTGCATAAAGCTGTAGTAGCTTTCCGGATGCTCTTTCGGCAGACCGACATATTCGTCCATGTTGAAGGTGACAACGTGCTTAAAGCTGACCTGGCCTGCTTTATGCATTTCGACTAACGCTTTATAGGTGGTCATCGGCGTGCCGCCAGTCGGCAGGCCCAGAACAAACGGACGATCGGCAGTCGGTTTGAACGCATTGATACGATTGACGATATGGCGAGCAGCCCATTTGCCGACCTGTTCAGCGGTAGTCAGGGGGATCAGTCTCATTATTCACCTCAGTAAGTAAAATGTAAGCCGTTGGCGGATTAGGCATCTTTAAGCGTAACCTGGATTTGCGCAGACAGGCGTCAATCCGACCTGATTTTTTGAATGATAAAATAAGTTTTCTGGTTTAGCCAGTAAAAGGGAGTGATGATAACGATATTTGGTGACAAAACTCACAAAAGACACGCGTTTAATTTGCGATACGAATTAAATTTTCACACACTCTGTAGCAGATGATCTAACAATCTGATTACAGAACATCGGCAGTACAATTTGCAGCAAAATAAAAATACGGCTTTAAACGAGCCAAATAGGGTTCTCGTAGGGGGAATAAGATGAATATTTTAGGTTTTTTCCAGCGACTCGGTAGGGCGTTACAGCTCCCTATCGCGGTGCTGCCGGTGGCGGCACTGTTGCTGCGATTCGGTCAGCCAGATTTACTTAACGTTGCGTTTATTGCCCAGGCGGGCGGTGCGATTTTTGATAACCTCGCATTAATCTTCGCCATCGGTGTGGCATCCAGCTGGTCGAAAGACAGCGCAGGTGCGGCGGCGCTGGCGGGTGCGGTCGGTTACTTTGTGTTAACCAAAGCGATGGTGACCATCAACCCAGAAATTAACATGGGTGTACTGGCGGGTATCATTACCGGTCTGGTCGGTGGTGCTGCCTATAACCGTTGGTCCGATATTAAACTGCCGGACTTCCTGAGCTTCTTCGGCGGCAAACGTTTTGTGCCGATCGCCACCGGCTTCTTCTGCCTGGTGCTGGCGGCCATTTTTGGTTACGTCTGGCCACCGGTACAGCACGCTATCCATGCAGGCGGCGAATGGATCGTTTCTGCGGGCGCGCTGGGTTCCGGTATCTTTGGTTTCATCAACCGTCTGCTGATCCCAACCGGTCTGCATCAGGTGCTGAACACCATCGCCTGGTTCCAGATTGGTGAATTCACCAACGCGGCGGGTACTGTTTTCCACGGCGACATTAACCGCTTCTATGCCGGTGACGGCACGGCGGGGATGTTCATGTCCGGCTTCTTCCCGATTATGATGTTCGGTCTGCCGGGTGCAGCGCTGGCGATGTACTTCGCAGCACCGAAAGAGCGTCGTCCGATGGTTGGCGGTATGCTGCTTTCTGTTGCTGTTACTGCGTTCCTGACCGGTGTGACTGAGCCGCTGGAATTCCTGTTCATGTTCCTTGCACCGCTGCTGTACCTCCTGCACGCACTGCTGACCGGTATCAGCCTGTTTGTGGCAACGCTGCTGGGTATCCACGCGGGCTTCTCCTTCTCTGCGGGGGCTATCGACTACGCGTTGATGTATAACCTGCCGGCCGCCAGCCAGAACGTCTGGATGCTGCTGGTGATGGGGGTTGTGTTCTTCGCTATCTACTTCGTGGTGTTCAGTGTGGTTATCCGCATGTTCAATCTGAAAACGCCGGGTCGCGAAGATAAAGAAGACGAGATCGTTACTGAAGAAGCCAACAGCAACACTGAAGAAGGTCTCAATCAACTGGCGACCAACTATATTGCTGCGGTTGGCGGCACTGACAACCTGAAAGCCATTGACGCCTGTATTACTCGTCTGCGCCTGACGGTGGCTGACTCAGCTCGCGTCAACGATGCGATGTGTAAACGTCTGGGTGCTTCTGGGGTGGTAAAACTGAACAAACAGACTATTCAGGTGATTGTTGGCGCGAAAGCGGAATCCATTGGCGATGCAATGAAGAAAGTCGTTGCCCGTGGTCCGGTAGCAGCCGCCTCTGCTGAAACTGCGCCTGCAACTACCGTGCCTGTAGCAAAACCGCAGGCCGTACCAAACGCGGTGTCTGTCGCGGAGCTGGTATCGCCGATTACCGGTGATGTTGTGGCGCTGGATCAGGTTCCTGACGAAGCATTTGCCAGCAAAGCGGTGGGTGACGGTGTGGCGGTGAAACCGACGGATAAAATCGTCGTATCGCCAGCCGCAGGGACAATCGTGAAAATCTTCAACACCAATCACGCGTTCTGCCTGGAAACCGAAAAAGGCGCTGAGATTGTCGTCCATATGGGTATCGACACCGTAGCGCTGGAAGGCAAAGGCTTTAAACGTCTGGTGGAAGAGGGGGCGCAAGTAAGCGCAGGGCAACCGATTCTGGAAATGGATCTGGATTACCTGAACGCTAACGCCCGTTCGATGATTAGCCCGGTGGTTTGCAGCAATATCGACGATTTCAGCGGCCTTATCATTAAAGCTCAGGGTCATGTTGTGGCGGGTCAAACGCCGCTGTATGAAATCAAAAAGTAATCTGCTTCATGCCTGATGCGACGCATGACGCGTCTTATCAGGCCTACAAAAGCTCAGTCCAGGTTGGATAAGACGCTTAAGCGTCGCATCCAACAATGACGCAGGACTGGCAAAAGCGGTGGAGATCTTCTCTGCCGCTTTTTTTTTCATCAATCATCCCCATAATCTCAGTGAGATTTTCGATTTTCACTAACTAACAGTTGTCAGCCTGTCCCGCTTATAAGATCATACGCCGTTATACGTTGTTTACGCTTTGAGGAATCCACGATGAGTGAGGCAGAAGCCCGCCCGACTAACTTTATCCGTCAGATCATCGATGAAGATCTGGCCAGTGGTAAGCACACCACAGTACACACCCGTTTCCCGCCGGAGCCGAATGGCTATCTGCATATTGGCCATGCGAAATCTATCTGCCTGAACTTCGGGATCGCCCAGGACTATAAAGGCCAGTGCAACCTGCGTTTCGACGACACTAACCCGGTAAAAGAAGATATCGAGTATGTCGATTCGATCAAAAACGACGTAGAGTGGTTAGGTTTTCACTGGTCTGGTAACGTCCGTTACTCCTCCGATTATTTTGATCAGCTCCACGCCTATGCTGTTGAACTGATCAATAAAGGCCTGGCGTATGTTGATGAGCTGACGCCGGAACAGATCCGCGAATACCGTGGCACCCTGACGCAGCCGGGTAAAAACAGCCCGTACCGCGACCGCAGCGTTGAAGAGAACCTGGCGCTGTTCGAGAAAATGCGTACCGGCGGTTTTGAAGAAGGTAAAGCCTGCCTGCGCGCGAAAATCGACATGGCTTCGCCGTTTATCGTGATGCGCGATCCGGTGCTGTACCGCATTAAGTTTGCTGAACACCACCAGACCGGTAACAAGTGGTGCATCTACCCGATGTACGACTTCACCCACTGCATCAGCGATGCGCTGGAAGGTATTACACACTCTCTGTGTACGCTGGAGTTCCAGGATAACCGTCGTCTGTATGACTGGGTACTGGACAACATCACCATTCCTGTTCATCCGCGCCAGTACGAATTCTCGCGCCTGAATCTGGAATACACCGTGATGTCCAAGCGTAAGCTGAACCTGCTGGTGACCGACAAGCACGTTGAAGGCTGGGATGACCCGCGTATGCCGACCATTTCCGGTCTGCGTCGTCGTGGTTACACTGCGGCTTCTATTCGTGAGTTCTGCAAACGCATCGGCGTGACCAAGCAGGACAACACCATTGAAATGGCGTCGCTGGAATCCTGCATCCGTGAAGATCTCAACGAAAACGCCCCGCGCGCAATGGCGGTTATCGATCCGGTGAAACTGGTTATCGAAAACTATCAGGGCGAAGGCGAAATGGTTACCATGCCGAACCATCCGAACAAACCGGAAATGGGGAGCCGTCAGGTGCCGTTTAGCGGTGAGATTTGGATCGATCGCGCCGATTTCCGCGAAGAAGCTAACAAGCAGTACAAGCGTCTGGTGCTGGGTAAAGAAGTGCGTCTGCGTAATGCTTACGTCATTAAGGCAGAACGCGTGGAGAAAGATGCCGAAGGTAATATCACCACCATCTTCTGTACTTATGACGCCGACACCTTAAGCAAAGATCCGGCAGATGGTCGTAAAGTGAAAGGCGTTATTCACTGGGTGAGCGCGGCACATGCGCTGCCGGTTGAAATCCGTTTGTATGATCGTCTGTTCAGCGTGCCTAACCCAGGTGCTGCGGATGATTTCCTGTCGGTGATTAACCCGGAATCGCTGGTGATCAAACAGGGCTTTGCTGAACCGTCGCTGAAAGATGCGGTTGCGGGTAAAGCATTCCAGTTTGAGCGTGAAGGTTATTTCTGCCTCGACAGCCGCCATTCTACGGCGGAAAAACCGGTATTTAACCGCACCGTTGGGCTGCGTGATACCTGGGCGAAAGTAGGCGAGTAATTTTAAGTTCTACCAGGCCGGGTGAGGCGTTTACGTCGCATCCGGCAAGAAATATGCAAACAATCCGAAACGCCGCGTTCTGCGGCGTTTTTTTCTGCTTTTCTTCGCGAATTAATTCCGCTTCGCAATTTATCCATAAAATAAATTTAAAGTCATAAAACATAATTAAATAAAATGTAAGCGCTTTCATCTTGCTGGAATTTCACGCTTTTATTCTTCTGCAAGCCTTTCAACCGCAAACTTAAGCCTTGTAACAAAAATCATCAAAATATGTGCGGTTGCTCATGTTCTTACATTCTGGTTACAGAAAGAGATTGATAATTCGCGTCGCGAAAAATAGTCTGTTCCTGTAGTCAGCGAGACTTTTCTCAACGCTACTTTTTTAATTTTTATTTTTTTCGCTGTTCACCTTTGGTGCAGCAATTTATACGTCAAAGAGGATTAACCCATGCGTACGTTTAGTGGCAAACGTAGTACGCTGGCGCTGGCTATCGCCGGTGTTACAGCAATGTCGGGCTTTATGGCAATGCCGGAGGCTCGCGCCGAAGGATTCATCGACGATTCAACCTTAACCGGCGGTATCTATTACTGGCAGCGTGAACGCGACCGTAAAGATGTTACCGACGGCGACAAATACAAAACCAACCTTTCTCACTCCACCTGGAACGCCAACCTCGATTTTCAGTCTGGTTATGCTGCTGATATGTTCGGCCTTGATATTGCTGCGTTTACGGCGATTGAAATGGCGGAAAACGGTGACAGCTCTCACCCGAATGAAATCGCGTTTTCAAAAAGCAATAAAGCCTATGACGAAGACTGGTCCGGCGATAAAAGCGGTATAAGCCTGTATAAAGCAGCGGCCAAATTTAAATACGGTCCGGTGTGGGCGCGGGCAGGTTATATTCAGCCAACCGGTCAGACGCTGTTAGCGCCGCACTGTAGCTTTATGCCGGGTACTTATCAGGGGGCGGAAGCGGGGGCGAATTTTGATTACGGCGATGCTGGTGCGTTGAGTTTCTCCTACATGTGGACCAACGAATATAAAGCGCCGTGGCATCTGGAAATGGATGAGTTTTATCAGAACGATAAAACCACCAAAGTTGATTATCTACACTCCCTTGGGGCGAAGTACGACTTCAAAAATAACTTCGTACTGGAAGCGGCGTTTGGTCAGGCGGAAGGGTATATTGATCAGTATTTTGCCAAAGCCAGCTATAAATTTGATATCGCCGGTAGCCCGTTAACCACCAGCTACCAGTTCTACGGTACGCGCGATAAAGTTGACGATCGCAGCGTCAACGACCTTTACGACGGCACTGCCTGGCTGCAGGCGTTGACCTTTGGTTACCGGGCGGCTGACGTAGTGGATTTGCGTCTGGAAGGCACCTGGGTTAAAGCCGACGGCCAGCAGGGATACTTCCTGCAACGTATGACTCCAACCTACGCTTCCTCGAACGGTCGCCTGGATATCTGGTGGGATAACCGTTCTGACTTCAACGCCAACGGCGAAAAAGCGGTCTTCTTCGGTGCGATGTATGACCTGAAAAACTGGAATCTTCCAGGCTTCGCCATCGGCGCTTCCTACGTTTACGCATGGGATGCTAAACCCGCTACCTGGCAGAGCAATCCGGATGCGTACTACGACAAGAACCGGACTATTGAAGAGTCTGCATACAGCCTGGATGCGGTCTACACCATTCAGGACGGTCGTGCTAAAGGCACGATGTTCAAACTGCACTTCACCGAATACGACAACCACTCCGACATCCCAAGCTGGGGCGGTGGTTACGGTAACATCTTCCAGGATGAGCGCGACGTGAAATTCATGGTAATCGCACCATTCACCATCTTCTGATGCCCGACGCGGCAGGTTTTGTGCCTGCCGCACGTTTGAGGTATTTGCAATGAAAAAACTGATTCTCATCGCCATGATGGCATCGGGGCTGGTGGCTTGTGCACAATCAACCGCGCCACAGGAAGACAGTCGTCTGAAAGAGGCATACAGCGCCTGTATCAACACCGCACAAGGTTCGCCGGAAAAAATTGAAGCCTGCCAGAGCGTGTTAAACGTGCTGAAGAAAGAGAAACAACATCAGCAGTTTGCCGACCAGGAAAGTGTACGCGTACTGGATTATCAGCAGTGTCTGCGTGCAACGCAAACCGGAAATGATCAGGCGGTGAAAGCCGATTGTGATAAAGTCTGGCAGGAAATTCGCAGTAATAACAAATAAGTGAGAGCTGTAACTCTCGCTTTTCTTATTTCCCTTGCATAAAAAAGCCAACCCGCAGGTTGGCTTTTCTCGTTCAGACTGGCTTATTTGCCTTCGTGCGCGTGCTCATCTTCGCGGCAATCGCCTTCGGCACAGTGACCGTAAAGATAGAGACTGTGGTTAGTCAGGCGAATGCCATGTTTTGCGGCAATTTCACGCTGACGCGCTTCGATGGAATCATCACTAAATTCGATAACCTTGCCGCAGTCGAGGCAGATCAGGTGATCGTGGTGATGTTGCTGTGTCAGTTCAAATACGGATTTACCGCCTTCAAAATTGTGGCGGGTGACGATACCAGCGTCGTCGAACTGGTTCAGTACGCGATATACCGTAGCCAGACCAATTTCTTCACCCATATCGATCAGACGTTTGTATAAATCTTCCGCACTGACGTGATGGTTGTCCGGCTCCTGAAGAACTTCCAGGATTTTCAAGCGAGGAAGCGTTACTTTCAGGCCAGCTTTCTTTAGGGCGGTATTGTTATCAGTCATGCGGAATCTGTCCTGTTACTAAGCGGTTCACTTCATTAGAAGAAGTGACAGAATTTGCTCTTGAGATAATGCGTATCATTATAGAATTGCCACGCCTAAATGAAAACCACAAGTCCCTGGCAAATATTGTTAATAAAAACGTGGCTCAGCTTACATTTACAACGGCAAGGCCACTTGAACACCGGAACATTGTACAGGTACAACGGCAAAAGTTACAAATTTGTAGCAATTATTTTGATTGGCATTATCTATTAATACGGCGTAGACATGAGTCTACGCCGTATTACATCAGGCATTGAGAATTTCGTCGAGATGCAGCTCTTCAGAAATCTGTTTAACCCATTTTTCTACACGTTCAGCGGTCAGTTCCGGCTGACGGTCTTCGTCGATAGCCAGACCGACAAAGTGGTCGTCATCTGCCAGACCTTTTGATGCTTCGAAATGGTAGCCCGCAGTTGGCCAGTGACCAACGATGGTTGCACCGCGCGGTTCAATGATGTCGCGGATGGTGCCCAATGCATCGCAGAAATATTCGGCGTAATCTTCCTGGTCGCCACAACCAAACAGCGCAACCAGTTTGCCATTGAAATCAATCTCTTCGAGAGTCGGGAAGAAGTCATCCCAGTCACACTGCGCTTCGCCGTAATACCAGGTTGGGATGCCCAGCAGCAGAATGTCATATGCTTCCAGATCTTCTTTGCTGCTTTTTGCAATGTCATGGACATCGGCAACGTCTTTACCAAGCTGTTTTTGAATCATTTTTGCGATATTTTCGGTATTACCGGTGTCGCTGCCGAAAAAGATGCCAGTGATAGCCATGAGTGAAATAACCTCTTGAAACTTATTGAAATGGGGGTGGAAAATTGCCCACGGATAAAGGCAATCATAGCAGAACAGGCAGTCTTGCGGAATCAGCAAACGAGCAGGACTGCACACTGTGCTACATGAAAGTGGAAATTTAAACGATGCCCTGACTACGCAGCGCCGCCAGTTGCTGCATTAACATCTCTTCGATCAGTTCGCTACGGCTCATATTGCGCGATTCCGCCAGCTCGTTCAGTGCCTCGACAGCTTCCGCGTTCAGCTTCAGTTCGACACGCTTAAGGCCACGTACTTTGTCGCGTTTTAGCTGGTTGCGTTTATTAATACGCAGCTGTTCATCGCGCGAAAGCGGATTAGTTTTCGGTCGTCCCGGTCGACGCTCGTGCGCGAACAGATCTAATGTCGTACGGTCCGTTTGTTCTTTGGCCATGATCTTGGTGACTTCGGGGGAAACAATCAGCCAGGCCTCTGCCCGGATGGATAGCGCGCCATAATACATCAGCGCGATGAGTCACGCCAACGCCCACGCGCGGAAAGCGACGCGGACGCTGGGTTTTTAATCAGTTACGTTAATCATTGAGATAGCGACGGATAGCGCGTAATACCGCATCCGGTTTTTCAGCATGGACCCAGTGACCCGCGCCAGCAATCACATGCGCTCGTGCCTGTGGAAATTGTGTCAGTAAATCATCACGATACTGCTCGCTAACATACGGAGAATTGCCGCCTGGGATAAACAGGGCAGGGTGATCCCATGCCGGGATTTTCTCCCAACCCACAATATGCGGATACTGATCCCACAATACTGGCACGTTAAAGCGCCACTCCCCGTCAACAAAAGATTTCAACAGAAACTGAATCACCCCTTCTTCATTAAGATGCTGGCGCATTATTGCCGCTGCTTGCTGGCGTGTTTGTGCGTCTGATTCACTGACTGCGTTGATGGCCGCGAAAATCTCATCATGACGGCGTACGTGATAGTCGACCGGCGCAATATCAATCGCCACCAGTTTATCGATGCGATCGGGGGCCAGTGCAGTCAGTGCCATCACCGCTTTACCGCCCATTGAGTGTCCAATAAATGTTGCCTTATCGATCTGCTGTGCATCCAGAGTGTCAACAAGATCCTGGGCCATCGCCGGGTAACTCATCACCGGATCTCTCGGGGAAAGACCGTGGTTACGCATATCAACCTGGATGATATTGTGATCGTTTACCAGATCGCGAGCCAGTACGCCAAGGTTGTCGAGGCTGCCAAACAGACCATGGACAAGAACGATGGGAGAATTATTGTGCTGGTTTTGTGCAGTTTGCGCGCGGATATTCAATTTCATGGCAAAGTTCTTTTTTTCGCGTTGTCGGGTTAGGGTATTATGTTGACCATTGTGCCACAGGGCTGCAACAAATAAGGTTTAATCCGAGTTTTTCTGCAAGCCAGGCTTGACGCTATCCGCTGCCGGGATTTATTCATATACTCCTGGCGACTTGTATTCAGCTAAGACACTGCACTGGATTAAGATGAAAACGATTGAAGTTGATGATGAACTCTACAGCTATATTGCCAGCCACACTAAGCATATCGGCGAGAGCGCATCCGACATTTTACGGCGTATGTTGAAATTTTCCGCCGCATCACAGCCTGCTGCTCCGGTGACGAAAGAGGTTCGCGTTGCGTCACCTGCTATCGTCGAAGCGAAGCCGGTCAAAACGATTAAAGACAAGGTTCGCGCAATGCGTGAACTTTTGCTTTCGGATGAATACGCAGAGCAAAAGCGAGCGGTCAATCGCTTCATGCTGCTGTTGTCTACACTATATTCTCTTGACGCCCAGGCGTTTGCCGAGGCCACGGAATCGTTGCACGGTCGTACACGCGTTTACTTTGCGGCAGATGAACAAACGCTGCTGAAAAATGGTAATCAGACCAAACCGAAACATGTGCCAGGCACGCCGTATTGGGTGATCACCAACACCAACACCGGCCGTAAATGCAGCATGATCGAACACATCATGCAGTCGATGCAATTCCCGGCGGAATTGATTGAGAAGGTTTGCGGAACTATCTAAAACGTTGCAGACAAAGGACAAAGCAATGGCAATCCACAATCGTGCAGGCCAACCTGCACAACAGAGTGATTTGATTAACGTCGCCCAACTGACGGCGCAATATTATGTACTGAAACCTGAAGCAGGGAATGCGGAGCACGCGGTGAAATTCGGTACTTCCGGTCACCGTGGCAGTGCAGCGCGCCACAGCTTTAACGAGCCGCATATTCTGGCGATCGCTCAGGCAATTGCTGAAGAACGTGCGAAAAACGGCATCACTGGCCCTTGCTATGTGGGTAAAGATACTCACGCCCTGTCCGAGCCTGCGTTCATTTCCGTACTGGAAGTGCTGGCAGCGAACGGCGTTGATGTCATTGTGCAGGAAAACAATGGCTTCACTCCGACGCCTGCCGTTTCCAATGCCATCCTGGTTCACAATAAAAAAGGTGGCCCGCTGGCAGACGGTATCGTGATTACACCGTCCCATAACCCGCCGGAAGATGGTGGTATCAAGTACAATCCGCCAAATGGTGGCCCGGCTGATACTAACGTCACCAAAGTGGTGGAAGACAGGGCCAACGCACTGATGGCCGATGGCCTGAAAGGTGTGAAGCGTATCTCCCTCGACGAAGCGATGGCATCCGGTCATGTGAAAGAGCAGGATCTGGTGCAGCCGTTTGTGGAAGGTCTGGCCGATATCGTTGATATGGCGGCGATTCAGAAAGCGGGCCTGACGCTGGGCGTTGATCCGCTGGGCGGTTCCGGTATCGAATACTGGAAGCGTATTGGCGAGTATTACAACCTTAACCTGACCATCGTTAACGATCAGGTCGATCAAACCTTCCGCTTTATGCACCTCGATAAAGACGGCGCGATCCGTATGGACTGTTCCTCCGAGTGTGCAATGGCGGGCCTGCTGGCACTGCGTGATAAGTTCGATCTGGCATTTGCTAACGACCCGGATTATGACCGTCACGGTATCGTCACTCCGGCAGGTTTGATGAATCCTAACCATTACCTGGCAGTGGCGATCAACTACCTGTTCCAGCATCGTCCGCAGTGGGGCAAAGATGTTGCTGTCGGTAAAACGCTGGTTTCTTCTGCGATGATCGACCGCGTGGTCAACGATTTGGGCCGTAAGCTGGTAGAAGTACCGGTAGGTTTCAAATGGTTTGTGGATGGTCTGTTCGACGGCAGCTTTGGCTTCGGCGGCGAAGAGAGCGCGGGGGCTTCCTTCCTGCGTTTCGATGGCACGCCGTGGTCTACTGATAAAGACGGTATCATTATGTGTCTGCTGGCGGCGGAAATCACTGCTGTTACCGGTAAGAACCCGCAGGAACACTACAACGAACTGGCAAAACGCTTTGGTGCGCCGAGCTACAACCGTTTGCAGGCAGCTGCGACTTCCGCACAAAAAGCGGCGCTGTCTAAGCTGTCTCCGGAAATGGTGAGCGCCAGCACCCTGGCAGGTGACCCGATCACCGCGCGCCTGACGGCGGCACCGGGCAACGGTGCTTCTATTGGCGGTCTGAAAGTGATGACTGACAACGGCTGGTTCGCCGCGCGTCCGTCAGGCACGGAAGACGCATACAAAATCTACTGCGAAAGCTTCCTCGGTGAAGAACATCGCAAGCAGATCGAGAAAGAAGCGGTTGAGATTGTTAGCGAAGTTCTGAAAAACGCGTAAACACATTAAATAAGAAAAAGGGCGATCGGAAGATCGCCCTTTTTACTTATGATAGCCTGATACGCTACGTTCATCAGGCCTACGAAGATGGTGCAATATATTGAGTTTGCACTATTTTGTAGGACGGATAAGGCGTTCACGCCGCATCCGGCATGAACAACGAGTACTTTGCCAACAAACTGAATAGCTCAAGGGAATTCAAAATGAAGACCAAAAGGAGTCTGGTCGTCAGAGTGGCATTAATTACCGCCACACTACTGCTGACAGCATGCGCCCAACCTGAACAATCATCATTAGCTGGTGACTGGTTACTGACCCCTAAAGATAAAACCAGAGGATTAACGGGTAGCATTGCGGTAAATATTGCGCCTTCCCGGTGTAAGACAAATTGCCGTGGCGATAACTTACCTGATAATACCCGCCGCTGGCAGTTGTCAGGCGGGAACGAAAAAGAACTTACTTATCTTCATGATATGTCAGCACAAGAAAAGACCGGTTTAAATCCTGAATGGCAATGCTACACCTCATTTTTTATGAGGATTTGCCAGGGTAAGCCCGGCACTCGACCGATAGTTAATGAGGATTATGTCAGCGAAAGCGGATTTTTTGGCTCGATGATGCATGTCGGGATTATTGAGTTGCGACGCTGTCAGTCAGAAAATTGCCAGCAAGAATTGAAAGCGATAAACACACATTAAAATAGCGAGTCCGGGAATGAAACCCGGACCTGAACATGTCTTATTGCGTGATTGTTTCTTTCATTTGATACTGCATTTCCCAGAGTTCAGTAAGCGAAATAACTTTTCTTGTTCTTGCTTCTTCACTTTGTACCCATAAGAAAGGGTAGAAAGTGAAGGCTTCCGTTGCCGATAATTTTATTACGTCTTCTTGCCATTGCGGCCAGCGTACATTTTCATAGAAGGTATCTAAATCACCGGATAATGCCCACTGAAGAAACTCAGAATATCCAACCTCCAGACTTTCCCAATTCAGCGTATCTGGCGCAAAATAATAAACGCAGCCAGTATCCTCCCCAAGATCGCCACCATTAAGAGCAAAAATTCCCCCTGCGACATCATCGGCGATGGGTAAAGCCCGCACGCTTGCGAATTCAGGGCGTTGTGTCCAACTTGCTGGATCTCGTGGTAACCGGGGGTGACCAGAGCCTGCTATGCGTAACCAACCGTTATCAATCAGCAGACCTCCGGAGCCATAGACAAGCGCACCCATCGGTGATTTTGTTGTAACCTGTAATTGATAAAGTGCGGTTTCGGCTAAATCTTTATTAACCGGTAAGAGTTCGGCATGGTTTGTGGCTTCTTTTAACCAATTCTGGATTATTGGCCAGGCTGAATCTTCAGTATTTACTAACTGACTCACTTCACGCATCGCTACTTGCTCCTTGTGTGCTACGGTGTCATTTATGATGAGGCATTGTATGGGACATTTTTTAAATATTAAGTTCCTTATATTTGAATAAAAAATGACTTTATCCATACATTGCCACTTTTTTCAAAGCATAAACCGATACCCAATACCGGTTTCAGTAATGAAATGGCGGGGCGGACGAGATCCTGTTCCAGTTTTTGTCGCAAATGCCTCATATAATTACGCAAATAGTTGCTGTGTTCGACCGCGTTTGGACCCTACACCTGCCGGATGCGGCATAAATAACGAACTCTTTGTCAACAAACAGAAAGGGCGATCATTCAATCGCCCTTTTTTATTTCGCTTTTTTAACCGTGTTTGTTTTTCAGTTCAAAGCGTGGTGATACCAGACCATAGAGTGTCCAACCAAGGAAGGTCACGATGGAACCGTACAGCATGGCTTCTTCCCCGGATGAGTACAGCGCATAGAAACTGTACATCGCACCAACAAAGGCCACAAAGTTTGCTACTTTCGCTTTTGATGGTGGCACATTGGCGACCTTCTGAATAATGACTAACGCCGCCATCGACAGAATATACGGGATGATATTGGTCACAACGGCCAGGTTAACCAGCACGTTGAACTGACTGTTCAGCGACGGGCTAATGGTCATCAATGATAATCCGCTCTGGATGATGACAATGGTCAGCATTCCCTGTACTGGTGCATCGACTTTGCTCACACGGGAGAAAATTTTAGGGAAGTAGCCTTCATCAGATGAAGATTTAAACACCTGGGCAATGGTGAACTGCCAGCCAAGCAGTGAACCGCAGCAGGACATCACCATCAGCGCCATAATGACTTTACCCACTTCTGGTGTGAACATCTGTGCGAAGGCCAGGCCAAATGGTGCCGTTGAATTTGCCAGCTCCATATTGGGCACAATCCCGGCAATCACGTTGGTGGAGACGATATAAATCACCGCCGCACCTAACGTACCGCCGAGTACCGCGATTGGCACATTACGTTCCGGGTTTTCCACTACATCAGTATTCGCACACGCAGACTCCAGACCAAGAAAAGCCCACAGCGTCATGGCGATGGAAGAACCTACCGCACTGAAGAACGGTGCATGATGCGGATTCCAGGAATCAACGTAAAGTGTCGGGCTAAACCAGAACCAGCCGATAACGCACAGGCCTACCACCGGAATAATGACCCCCCACACGGTAATGCTACTGATTTGCCCGGTAATGCGCGCACCACCAAAGTTAGCCACGGTACAAATCCACAGCACTCCGATGGTTGCCAGACCAATCTGCACTGGTGACAAACTTGCGCCGAGCAATTCGGTGCCGTAACCAACCGCCGAAATAGCAATCGCGACGTTAGCAATCAGCAGCGAGACACCGTAGGTGTAGTTCGCCATAAAGTTACCGGATTTACCGAAAGCATACTCCGCATAACCGCCCATACCACCTGCCTTACGGCTGAACATACCGCATTTCGCGAATGCCCACGCCAGTGCCATTGAGCCTACGGCTGTCACCAGCCAGGAGATAATTGAGATTGTCCCAACTTCGGCAAGCTTTGTCGGCAGCATGATGATACCGGAGCCCATCATGTTGACCATCGTCAGTATGGTTAACTGAACGACGCCCATCTTGTTCGATTTAGCCTGACTCATAATTTTTCCCCTTTCAGCAGGGTGCTTTGCGCATCACGAGGCTTGATGACATAGCACCAAACTTGCTTACGACCATCATGTTCTTCGATATAGACACCCTGCAGCTCCGGTGCAAAACCTGGTAGCAGGTTGATCCCTTCTTCCAGAGCGCTGAAGTAACGCAGAACAGCACCACCCCAGATTTCACCCGGAACAACACACAGCACACCCGGAGGATAAGGAAGCGCACCTTCGGCTGCGATACGGCCTTCTGCATCCGGCAGACGAACCAGTTCCACTTCACCGCGTAAGTAGGCATAGTTGGCTTCCTGTGGATTCATGCTGACGCGTGGGAAGTATTCCTTACGGAACATCTCTTTTTGCAGTTGTTTCACGTTGTGACGGGCATACAAATCATGCATTTCCTGGCACAACTGACGCAGGGTATAACCGGCGTAGCGCTCTTCATGCTGTTTGTAGATGGAAGGCAATACTTCCGCCAGAGGCGCATCAGCTTCCAGTAGTTTTTCGAAGCGTACCAGCAGGGCAACAAGTTGCTGCAGTTTGGCCATATCTTCTGCCGGAGTCAGCAGGAAGAGGATGGAGTTAAGATCGCATTTTTCCGGTACTACGCCATTTTCGCGCAGGAAGTTAGCAAGAATCGTCGCGGGTACACCGAATGCTTCATATTCGCCGTTACGTGCATCAATGCCAGGAGTTGTCAGCAACAGTTTGCACGGATCGACAAAGTATTGGTTCTCTGCGTAACCTTCAAAAGAATGCCAGTGCTCACCGGGTACAAATTTAAAGAAGCGCAGATCAACCGCAATTTGCGCTGTTTCATACGATTGCCAGGGTTTACCATCCACCAGTTCAGGAACGAACGGACGAATGTGCTGACAGTTATCGAGGATCAATTTGCGGGCATTAATACCGTTAACCACACAATCCATCCACATATTACGACCGCTGACACCTTCATGCATTTTGGCGTTAATATCCAGTGCGGCAAACAGCGGATAGAACGGGCTGGTGGAGGCGTGCATCATAAAGGCGTTGTTCATGCGTTTGTGCGGTACATAACGCTGTTGCCCTTTGATATGGCTGTCTTTTTTATGAATTTGTGAAGTCTGAGAAAAACCAGCCTGCTGCTTATGTACAGATTGCGTAACCAGAATACCCGGATCGTTCTCATTAAGCTCCAGTAGCAGCGGCGAACAGTCCGCCATCATCGGAATAAACTGTTCATAGCCGACCCATGCTGAGTCAAACAGGATGTAGTCACACAGATGACCGATTTTATCCACCACCTGGCGGGCGTTATAAATAGTACCGTCGTAGGTGCCTAACTGAATCACAGCGAGGCGGAACGGACGCGCCTCTTTTGCCCGTTGCGGTGCAACTTCTGTAATCAGTTCACGCAGATAACTTTCTTCGAAGCAGTGCGCATCAATACCACCGATAAAACCATACGGGTTACGTGCTGTTTCCAGATAAACCGGTGTTGCACCAGCCTGTAGCAAGGCCCCGTGGTGGTTAGATTTATGGTTATTGCGGTCAAACAGCACCAGATCACCCGGTGTTAGCAGGGCGTTTAAAACCACTTTGTTAGAAGATGAAGTGCCATTTAAAACGAAGTATGTTTTATCGGCATTAAACACTTTTGCCGCATGTTGCTGTGCAATGCATGGCGCACCTTCATGAATCAGTAGATCGCCCATTGCTACGTCGGCATTACACAAGTCGGAGCGGAAGAGCATTTCGCCAAAATATTCCACGAACTGATTGCCTGCCGGATGGCGACGGAAAAACTCACCCCCCTGATGACCCGGGCAGTCAAAAGCGCTATTGCCCTGATTGACATAATCGACCAGTGCGCGGAAGAAGGGCGGGCGCAGCTGCGTTTCATAATGGCTGGCGGCGGTTTCTAACTGACGTCCGTAAAATTCTTTCCGTGATTCGCAATGCTCGAAGACACCAGTAATACGTGGCAGATATTCTGCTGGTACACGTTCTTCATTTTCCGTTGCAATAAAAACAGGAATGCCATAGCCAGTAGCGTCTATTTCATCGAGTTTTCCACGTTCAACATCATTGACTGATAAAATAATGGCGGCAACGTCAATATAATTACTTTCATCAATATTCACGCATGTACGATGAGTGGAAAAACAATCCGGGCAAGAACGACTAACGGCAATTTTTAATTCTGACATTTTGTTCATCTCTTTATTTCAGGTAATAGCAGGTCCTCAATTTCTCAAAGGAGAAATCGATCACGCCGGAAAAAAAGCAAAACTCCACCGCTGATAAATAAATCAGTAGTTTGCTTTTTGCAGATGCAATAACCCAGACCAGCCCGGTAACTGGCTATACTCGTCATACTTCAAGTTGCTAGTGCTGCGACTTGAATTATTTAGAGTTTAAAAGGGTTAGCAGTATATGAGCACCGAGGGATACAGGTATTAACCTGTAATGCTTAAAGTCAGGGAGACCTGTACGCTGGGGTGCCCTTTAGTCAGAAGACTAACGGGCATTAAAGAAATGAAAGTCAAAACTATTACGATGGGCAAACTTCATGATATGGGTTGTCCGCCTTATATGAGGCATTAAGCGGTTATTATTTTCCATTTACCTTTACCTTTTGCTGTGTCAGTTGAAGGTAGAGTTATTCTATCCATGAAAAGGCTATAAACTGTGAAGAAGATCAACAAAAAACGATCACACCCAAAATAATAAATCGTTAATTATGAATAGCGCCATATTAGATGCTATTTTGTTGTTTAAATGTTGCAATTTCGTAGGTTATATTTTCATTAAGAAATTAAACCTGCCAAATAATAATTTTCGGGGCAGGTTTAATAATGAATTAATAATTAGTTAAGCGTATTTATTGAATAATAATTCATAGCATAAACCGATACCCAATACCGGTTTCAGTAATAAAATGGCGAGGGCGGGCGGGATCTTGCTCCAGTTTTTGTCGCAGATGTCCCATATAAATACGCAAATAGTGGCTGTGTTCGACCGCGTTTGGTCCCCACACCTGGTTGAGAAGCTGGCGCTGGGTGAGCACTTTTCCGGCATTGTTGAGCAGCACCGCCAGCAGGCGGAATTCAATCGGGGTGAGATGCACCTCTTCCTCACTGCGGTGAATCACGCGGGCGGCTAAATCGACGGTAACATCAGAAAATTTCACCAGCGGATCGGGCGCGGTGGTAGCAGAGTGGCGGCGTAAAGCAACGCGCAGACGGGCCTGTAATTCGCCAATACCAAATGGCTTACTCAGGTAATCATCCGCTCCGGCATCCAGCGCGGCGATTTTGTCGCTCTCTTCGCTACGTGCGGAAAGCACAATCACCGGCACCGCGCTCCACTGGCGCAGGTCGCGGATAAACTCAATCCCATCACCGTCTGGCAGGCCGAGATCGAGAATAATCAAATCTGGCTTACGAGTCGCCGCTTCCAGCAGCCCCCGTTGCAGCGTTTCGGCTTCAAAAACGCGCATACCGTCACCCTCCAGCGCCGTGCGCAGAAAGCGACGAATAGCCTGTTCATCTTCAACAATCAGAACGTTTGTCACATATCCTCATGAAATTCTTCAAGTTCAGGGGCAGTTTGCTGGGGAATTGTAACACGAAAACAGGCACCACCTTGCGGTCGGTTGAACGCGGTAATGGTGCCGCCGTGTACATCCACAATTGCCCGACAAATTGCCAGCCCAAGCCCTACACCCGGCACCGCCGACTCTTTATTTCCGCGAGCAAACTTATCGAATATCGCCTGCTCCAGGCCTTGTGGAAGACCGGGGCCGTTATCCCAGACATCCAGTTGTAGATTTTCGCCCTCAACGTGGGCATCGATACCAATTTCGGCCTGTGTACCCGCGTATTTCACCGCGTTCTCCAGCAGATTAATCAGCAACCGTTCAAAGAGTGGCCCGTCAACGTGGATTAAGGTCAGCGGTTCTGGCAGAGAAAGATTGATGGGCGAGGATAAACCCGGTTCCAGCATTT
Organism: Escherichia coli; assembly: GCF_036503815.1. Taxonomy (GTDB): domain Bacteria; phylum Pseudomonadota; class Gammaproteobacteria; order Enterobacterales; family Enterobacteriaceae; genus Escherichia; species Escherichia coli_F. Next base: position 3,403,625 of record NZ_AP027764.1, on the reverse strand, counting down.
TCAGCGCGCTGCCGACCACTTCTTCCAGCGTTAACCACTCTTTCTTCAAATTAAAGCCGCCGGACTGAATTCGCGCCATATCCAGTAGATTATTCACCAGTCGGGTCGTGTTCAGCACATGCTGACGAATCTCGCTGGCCTGGCGGGCGTGAGGCGATCCTTCGCTTGCCAGATCGAGCGTTAAGATTTCTGCCTGACCGAACAGCACCGTAAGCGGCGTGCGTAAATCATGCGAAAGCGCCGCCAGCAGGGCGTTGCGGATCTGTTCTCGTTCGCTTGCCATCCGCGCCTGTTCTTCGCTGGCGGTCAGCGCCAGGCGTTCCAGGGCATTGGCAACTAACAGCGTGAACGTCTCCAGCAGGCGTTGCTGTTCCGGGATCATCAACTGGCGCAGATTCCCCGGTTCCACCACCACCAGCCCGTAGGTTTTCTCACCGCTTTTTAACGGCAAAATCTGGTATGGCACACCGGGTAACGTATCGGTGCCCGCGCCCGCAGGCAGGCCTTTATCAAAACTCCACTGTGCGATGGCATCGTCCCACGGCGTCATTCCTTGCGGATGTGTTAACGGCTGTAATTTACCGTTGTCATCGGGCAACAACACCTGGCTGCGGGCATGAAATGTAGAAGCAATAAATTGTTCGCTGGTGGCGGCGATGTCCTGCGGACTGCGGCCCACAGCCAGAGCTTTCGACATTTCATATAAGTGCCGTGTGCGTTGTTCGCGGTAACGGGCTACCCGCGCCTGATAACGCACGCCAGCAGTAAGGTTCCCGATCACCAGCCCGACGGTTAACATCACCGCGAAAGTCAGCAGATACTGCACATCAGAGACGGCGAGCGTGCCGCGTGGGGCGATAAAAAAGAGATCGAAACTCACCACATTAATGACGGTAGCAAGCACCGAAGGCCAGCGTCCATAAAATAGCGCCACCACCACCACGCCAAGCAGATACAGCATCACCAGGTTGGCGGCATCAAACGCCATCAGCCACTGCATGGCAATTAAGGTGATAACGGCGCATAACGCGGCGGCAACCACGCATCCCTGAATCTGTACCCGCCACTTGTCTTTAAAAGAGCGGCTATCCGGCGCGTTGTTAATCGTACGGGCGGGTGGTTCATCAAGCGCGACCAGCACCTGATCGAGATCGGGGGCGATTCGCGCCAGTCGGTCAGCAAACGTTTCCCGACGCCACCAGCGGCGCGAGGCCGGGCGACCGAGAATAATCTTGCCGAGATTATGTTCACGGGCATAACGCACTACGGCTTTTTCTTCCGCCGGATCAGAAAGTGTTGCTGTCTCCGCGCCCAGCTCCTGCGCCAGACGTAAGGCGCTGAGAATTGCCCGACGTTTTTTCTCCGGTAAGCGGTGCAGGGCAGGGGTTTCAACATACACTGCGTGCCAGACGCTTCCCAGGCGTGACGCCAGCCGCGCCGCTGCACGGACCAGTTTCTCACTGCCGGTGTTATGCCCAATGCATAAAAGGATCGCGTCGCGCGTGTGCCAGACTTTCTCTTCGCCAGGATGCCCCCGCCAGGCGCGCATTTGTTCATCTACGCGATCGGCAGTACGGCGCAGTGCCAGTTCGCGCAGGGCGATCAGATTGCCTTTGCGGAAAAAATGTTCAATGGCGCGCTCCGCCTGCCCGGCAATATAGACTTTGCCTTCTTTCAGCCGTTGACGCAGATCGTCCGGGGGCAAGTCCACCAGCACTACGTCGTCGGCAGCATCAAAAAAGGGATCGGGCACGGTTTCCCGCACCTGAATTCCGGTGACGCCGCTGACCACATCGTTCAGGCTTTCCAGATGCTGAACGTTGACGGTAGTGAAAACATCAATGCCCGCTTCCAGCAGCTCTTCAATGTCCTGCCAGCGTTTAGGATGACGAGAGCCTGGCGCATTACTGTGCGCCAGTTCGTCCATTAAGATCAGCGCCGGACGGCGGGCGAGGGCGGCATCGAGATCAAACTCGCTGATATGCCGCCCACGGTACGCCTGGCGTTTTAGCGGCAGAACAGCCAGCCCTTCCAGCATTGCGGCGGTATCTTTCCGTCCGTGAGTTTCAACCACGCCAACCACAATATCCAGCCCTTGCGCCCGCAGTCGCTGGGCTTCTGCCAGCATCGCCCAGGTCTTCCCGACGCCTGCACAGGCACCGAAAAAAACTTTCAGCTTCCCCCGATGCGGCGCGGCAGTTTGTTCCAGCAGACGATCGGGGTCGGGACGTAAGGGTTCGTTATTCATCAAGCTTATCCAGCGCCAGATTGAGTTCGACAATGTTGACGACCGGCTGGCCGATATATTTCACCAGCGGTTGTTGGCTATATTTTGCGATCAGCTGCGTGAGCTGTTCAACGCTGAGATTACGCGCTTTCGCCACGCGTGGGATCTGCCAGGCCGCCGCTTGCGGGGTGATGTTATTGTCCAGCCCGCTTGCCGACGCCGTCACCAGTTCAACCGGAACGTTCGCGCTGGCATCCGGGTTAGCGGCCCGTAATGCAGCAACGCGTGCGGCTATTAGTTTATCCAGCTCAGGGTTACTGACCGCCAGATTGCTCCCGCCAGAAGCCTGTGAATTATAGGGCATTTCTGCCGTTGCCGACGGGCGACCATGAAAATAGCCGTTGCCGGTAAAATTCTGCCCGATTAATGCCGAGCCGCGCACCGTATCACCTTCGCGAATCAACGAACCATTGGCCTGCCAGGGAAACCACCATTGCCCCAGCGCGGTGGTCAGCAGCGGGTAAACACCGCCAGTAATCAGTAACAAAAAGAGAAATGTTGATAATGCCGGACGTAATCCACTCATGGTAAACCTCACACCAGACCGCAAACGGTCAGCAGTAAATCAATGACTTTGATACCAATAAACGGCACCAGCAGCCCACCCAGACCGTAAATCCATAAGTTACGGCGCAACATGGCAGAAGCGGTAAGCGGTTTATAACTCACGCCTTTTAACGCCAGGGGAATCAAAAAGACGATAATCAAGGCGTTGAAAATGACCGCACTGAGAATGGCGGAGTCGGGCGAATGCAGGCGCATGATGTTCAGCGCATTTAACTGCGGATACGTTGCCGCGAACGCCGCCGGAATAATGGCGAAGTATTTCGCCACATCGTTGGCAATGCTGAAGGTGGTCAGCGAGCCACGGGTCATCAGCATCTGTTTGCCAATATGCACCACCTCGATCAACTTGGTCGGGTTAGAGTCGAGATCCACCATATTGCCCGCTTCTTTCGCCGCCTGAGTACCAGAGTTCATCGCCACCGCGACATCTGCCTGCGCCAGCGCCGGAGCATCGTTGGTGCCGTCGCCGGTCATCGCCACCAAACGGCCTTCCGCCTGATACTGACGGATCAATGCCAGCTTGGCCTCCGGTGTCGCTTCAGCGAGAAAATCATCGACGCCCGCTTCCGCAGCAATGGCGGCGGCAGTCAGACGGTTATCGCCAGTAATCATCACCGTTTTTATGCCCATTTGGCGCAGCTGGGCGAAGCGCTCTTTAATGCCGCCTTTGACGATATCTTTCAGTGCAATAACGCCCAGCACGCGGGAACCTTCCACCACTACCAGAGGCGTGGCCCCCTGACGCGCAACCTGATCGACTTTTTGATCGATATCGGCAGGGAAGTGACCACCGTTAGCCTCAACATGGCGGCGAATGGCATCGACAGAACCTTTACGGATCATACGGTTGTCGATATTGATCCCGCTCATTCGACTTTGCGCAGTAAATGGTACAAAAGTGGCGTGAAGCGACTGCACATCGCGCTCGCGCAGGTTAAAACGCTGCTTGGCGAGGATCACAATACTGCGGCCTTCCGGCGTTTCGTCGGCCAGCGAAGCCAGTTGTGCTGCGTCGGCCAGCGTTTTTTCCTCTACGCCCTGCGCAGGGATAAACTCTGATGCCTGACGGTTACCGAGGGTGATGGTACCGGTTTTATCCAGCAGCAGGACGTCCACGTCGCCCGCCGCTTCAACTGCACGCCCGCTGGTGGCAATTACATTCGCGCCCAGCATCCGACTCATCCCGGCGACGCCGATCGCTGACAACAGGCCACCGATGGTGGTTGGAATCAGACAGACCAGCAGCGCCACCAGTACCGTTACACTGACTGCATTACCGCCCCACGCGGAAAACGGCCACAGCGTGGCGGTTGCCAGTAAAAAGACGATAGTCAGGGCAATCAGCAGGATGGTCAGGGCAATCTCGTTCGGCGTTTTGCGTCGCTGTGCGCCTTCCACCATCGCGATCATCCGATCCAGAAATGTCTCGCCGGGGTTAACGCTGCACTCAATCACCAGCCAGTCAGAAAGAATACGCGTGCCGCCAGTGACGGAGGCAAAATCGCCACCGGATTCACGGATCACCGGTGCCGATTCCCCAGTGATGGCGCTTTCATCGACCGATGCACCACCTTCAATAACTTCGCCATCGCAGGGGATAATATCGCCCGCTTCTACCAGCACGATATCGCCTTTACGCAGCTGATCGGCAGGAACTTTGTCTGTCGCAGCGCCATATTTCGGTTCGCGCAGTTTGCGGGCAAAGGCGGTTTTTTTCACTCCTTTCAGACTATTAGCCTGCGCTTTACTGCGGCCTTCAGCCAGCGCCTCGGCGAAATTAGCGAACAGTACGGTGACCCACAGCCATGCGCTAATTGCCGCGCTAAACAGCGCATTGCCAGGCATCGCGCCGCTTGCCATTGCAATGCTAATAAAGGTGGTTAACAGACTGCCGATCCAGACGATAAACATCACTGGATTACGCCATTGCGCCTGCGGGTTTAATTTTTTCACCGCTTCTTTCAGCGCCTGAACGACAAGTGTTGGTTCGAATAGCGCCAGTTGTTTACGACTCATATTCAGTGCTCACTCAATATCATCAGGAGAGATATTCCGCCACCGGACCAAGCGCCAGGGCAGGGATAAAGGTCAGTGCGCCAACCAGCAACACGGTGCCGATTAACAGGCCTACAAACAGCGGGCCGTGCGTTGGCAGCGTGCCGGAGCTGGCGGGTTGGCTCTTTTTACTCACCAGCGAACCGGCAATCGCCATTACCGGAATAATCACCCCGAAGCGACCGACAAACATGCAGAACGCCAGTAAACAGTTCCAGAACGCAGAGTTGGCGCTTAATCCGGCAAAGGCGCTGCCGTTGTTGTTAGCGGCGGATGACACGGCGTACATCACTTCGCTAAAACCATGCGGGCCAGGGTTGAGCATGGCGCTACGTCCGGCGTCGGTCATCATTGCCAGCGCCGCGCCCATCAGCACCAGCGTCGGGGTGACCAGAATCGCCAGTGCAGTCAGTTTCATCTCACGTACGTCGATTTTTTTACCCAGATATTCCGGTGTACGACCAATCATCAGCCCGGCAATAAACACCGCCAGCAGAACAAACAGCATCATGCCGTAAAGACCAGAACCGACACCGCCGAATACCACTTCACCAATTTGCATCAGCCACATCGGCACCATGCCACCGAGAGCGGTAAACGAATCATGCATCGCAATCACCGCGCCACAGGAAGCCGCCGTTGTCACGACTGCAAACAGGCTACTGACCAGCACACCGAAACGGCTTTCTTTACCTTCCATATTGATGCTGCTGTCCGCGCCGAGCGCCAGCAGATGCGGATTACCCTGAACTTCTGCCCACATCACCACGCCTACGCAGATGACAAAAATCACCGACATCGCCCACAGCAACATGCGCCCCTGACGGCGATCGCCCGCCACTTCGCCAAAGGCAAAGCACAGTGCCGTTGGGATCACGAAGATCGCCAGCATTTGTACGAAGTTGGTCAGTGCGGTCGGGTTTTCAAACGGATGCGATGAGTTGGCATTAAAGAAACCGCCGCCATTAGTGCCGAGCATCTTGATCGCTTCCTGAGAAGCCACCGGACCCATTGGTAACAGCTGTTGCGCCCCTTCAACAGTCGTAACCGACTGATAGGGAAGAAAGTTTTGCAACGCACCTTGTTGAATAAAAAACAGCGCGATCAACAACGCCACCGGGGCTAACACCCATAACGTGATGCGTAGCAGATCGACCCAGGCATTGCCGAGTGTGCTCATGCTCTGGCGGGTAAATGCACGAATGAGGGCAAAAATCACCGCAATCCCGCTGGCGGCAGAAAGAAAGTTTTGTACCGTTAAGCCCACCATCTGGCTGAAATAGCTTAATGTGGTTTCACCGCTGTAAGATTGCCAGTTGGTATTAGTGACAAAGCTGACGGCAGTATTCAGCGCCAGATCCCACGACAGCCCCGGCAGTTGCTGCGGGTTAAGCGGCAGATAGTGCTGACCGAGCAACATAAAAAACAGCACTGCCAGCCCCAGCATGTTCAGGCCGAGAATGGCACAGAGATACTGCTTCCAGTTCATCTCACGGTCAGACACGCCGAGTACACGAAAGAGTACGCGCTCAACGCCCGTCGTACCAGGAAGAGGAATATCATTAATCAGCCACGCCAGCCCGCTGCCTAAAGGACGCGCCAGTACCATTAATACCAGTAAAAACGTGGCAATCAGTAAGAACCCTTGCGCAGCCATCAGAACGCCTCCGCATTGATCAGGGCATAAACCAGATAACCCAGTAATAAAAACACCAGCAATACGCCGGCTATCACGCCTGCACTCACAGTGCACCTCCAGTGGCCTAAAAGTGATACCGGAAGGGTAGAATTCTGGCTGCAAAGATTTCGCAAAAATCCGCGGGCGGGGTGTAAAAAAAGTATAAAAATGGCAAAAGCCATGATTTAACTAATGGTTAGTATTAATTTAACTTTCATGTAACTTAATTACACGATGAATGTAAATAAACCATCAATAAGCAAAAATAAGTGGTCGGATGAGTAGTAAAATTACACAAAAGGCGGTACTATTTTCATCAGATAAACGAATTCATTTTTCCGGTGCCATTCACCGGGTAGATACAAAAGGGGGAGAAAAGTATGGAACTTTACAGAGAATATCCTGCATGGCTTATCTTTTTACGCCGTACTTATGCGGTTGCAGCGGGCGTTCTGGCGCTGCCTTTCATGCTTTTCTGGAAAGACCGCGCCCGCTTTTACAGCTACCTGCACCGCGTCTGGTCGAAAACCAGCGATAAACCGGTGTGGATGGATCAGGCCGAAAAGGCAACCGGTGATTTTTACTGATAGCTGAGTTTTGAAAACATTGAAAACCGCTAGTGGAAACGCTGGCGGTTTTTTTATAATGCGCGATGTAGTATATGGTTCACCATCTGGTCAGAAAGTGTCTTTCTAAAACACTACGGCGTAATGAATTCATAGATTGATTGTCTGGCGGAAGTCAGGTTCATAACGTATTATTAGCGCTTGTCTACAAGGCAATGTGTATTTCCGCGATGAGTAAATGAAAATAAAAAGTGAAGATATATTCATCAAGATAATCAATAAATAATCTTTCAGGTATTCTTAACATGAATAAAATTATAGAATATATAAATAAAATTGAATTTGACATGTCAATCAAGTTTCCTCCAGTGTATAAACGTTTTTTGATAGAAGAAATTAAAGATAGTGAGACCTATGAAATAACTAATAAGAAGCACGAAACATTATATTTATATAACTATTCTGATCTTATTGAAAGAAATGAAACATATGATATTCAACAAGTGGAACCTGACTATTTTTTGATAGGTCAAGACGGAGATTTAGGCTATTTTATCTATGTTGGGAGTGCTAAGGAAAGTGATACTATATTTAGTATTGATTTAGGTGCCTTAGGAGCCATGGAGTTTTCGGTAGAAGCTGATGATGTATATTTTTGATTTTCATATTGTAATAAATTTATGAATGTTAATTTCATCTTTTTTTGATAGACGATTTACTACTGAAATTTAACTGGATGATATGGAAATTAAAATGCAAGATGTTATTCTTAAATTGATTGCCAGAGGATTGATTGATATCAGAATTGCAGCTAACTCTGGAAATTCAAAGGCTTGTTTTATATTGTCTGATTTTATACATGTTCTGCCTCATACAGCTAATTGTATGGTCAATGATGGACAGAGTTATGAGGATGTTATGAATGATTTATATGCGCGGGCTAAAATTAAAAACATGGAAGATTGGCTTGATAATGCTTTAAATGATATATACACGTGATCATTGACACTGCTTGATTTGATTCTGTCAGGGGATAATGCTCAAACTATGAACATCAGACTATCACCTGAACTTTAGTTTCAACACCGTCAAGGCTGTGACTGCCGCGTCTGCAACCTGAGTGGTGGCAGGATACGTAACGGTGAGCGCAAATCTGTTAAAACCACTGGCAGTCGTACCCGGATGAATATTATTGCCGGTGCTGTCGCAGGCGGTGCGTTGACCGGATTGATGTGTGGTCCAGGTGCACCTGTTTGCGTACTTATTGGCGGCTTTGTCGGCGGTGCACTTGCCGCATGGGAAATGGGGCGCTTGTGGAATTGATTATGCAACAGGTTAATTCGATATCGTTGGTCAAGGTTCACAAAGCGACTGATTTATCTCAGGCTCAGTCTGACGTTGTGCTCAATGGCAATAACACAGGTATTATTGTACCAGGGCAAATACTGGAAGCGGCAATTCAGGTTAATGACCAGCGTTATATCCTTTTTCTGACGGATGACGTTATTTTTGAGGAATCACTGACAATTGTCCTTATCGATGTTAACGATGGAGTTAAAGAGACCGTACGTTTGGGTAATGAGTATGCGACGGGAAGTTTTGAGGGATTATCCGTTACAGCGGATAGCATCAATTTCAGATTCATTGGTGATTCTCTCTGGACAATCCAAACCGTTGACTCACCATGCTTGACGCTTCCTTTTGGTTCAGATCCGAAAGGTGTGAAACGAGAAGCCAGACTGAAAAAATACATGACAATTTCGGTCATCCCTGCACCTGAGCAAACTCGCTGATGTTATTTCAGAAAAATTATAGCAAACAAAGGCACTATAAATTGAAAAATAAAGAAACCCTAAAACAGATTTATCACCTGCAATATGATTCGTTCGCTTTCAAAAGTGGTTTAATAAACTGGTATAATTCTTTATTAGATAAAACACCCGATGAACTGGATGAAAATGATATTGCCAAAATGCTTCGTCAGAATATCTTACCGGCGCTTGCTGTACAAAAAGCAATTGAGATGATAGAGATTAATCTTATGGTGGGCTATTTATATGATGGGGAGCTATTGCTGGTATTGAGTAATCTCATCGGGAGTGACTATTTTTCTCCTTTGCAGTTACTGAAATTAAAAAATATCATCAATAATTTTGATGACAACATGTTAAACGTTGCTGCCATGAGCGATGAAGAAAAAAACTATTTCTTGCCACCATGAAATTTATTATGAATAATTGAATTTTTTACTGTTATCATTTATTCGTTTCGTTTTTTCAGTACCGCCGTCTACACTTACTCCTGTAAACCGCCCAGGAGTAGTAATGAATCAACAACTTTTTGATGACAGCACCCTTATCCGCATTTTTGCTTTGCATGAGTTACACCGTCTTAAAGAGCGAGGCTTAACGCGCGGGGCGCTTCTCGATTATCACAGCCGCTATAAACTCGTCTTTCTGGCCCATTCCCAGCCGGAATACCGCAAACTTGGCCCGTTTGTGGCAGATATTCACCAGTGGCAAAATCTGGATGATTATTACAACCAGTACCGCCAACGCGTCATTGTTTTGCTTTCTCACCCCGCCAATCGGCGCGATCATACAAACGTTTTGATGCACGTTCAGGGTTATTTTCGCCCACACCTTGACTCCGCAGCACGTCTACAACTGGCGGCGCTTATCGACAGTTATCGCCGTGGCGAGCAACCGCTTCTTGCGCCGCTGATGCGTATCAAACACTATATGGCGCTTTATCCTGACGCCTGGCTTTCAGAGCAGCGTTATTTCGAACTTTGGCCGCGTGTGATTAACTTGCGCCATGCAGGAGTTTTATGACTACCCATCTAGTCTGGTTTCGCCAGGATTTACGTCTGCATGATAATCTCGCGCTGGCTGCCGCCTGCCGCAATTCGTCTGCACGCGTGCTGGCGTTGTATATCGCTACACCACGCCAGTGGGCGGCGCATAACATGTCGCCGCGTCAGGCTGAACTTATCAATGCTCAACTGAATGGGCTACGAATAGCGCTGGCGGAAAAAGGCATTCCTTTGCTGTTTCATGAAGTGGATGACTTTGCCGCCAGCGTCGAAATAGTTGAACAGGTGTGCGCGGAAAATCGTGTTACCCATCTGTTTTATAACTATCAGTATGAGGTGAATGAGCGGGCGCGGGATGTGCAGGTTGAGAGAACGCTGCGTAACGTGGTGTGTGAAGGATTTGATGACAGCGTGATCCTGCCGCCGGGGGCGGTGATGACTGGCAATCATGAGATGTACAAAGTCTTTACGCCATTTAAAAACGCCTGGTTGAAACGGCTGCGAGAAGGGATGCCGGAGTGCGTCGCTGCGCCAAAAGTTCGGAGTAGCGGATCGATAGATCCCGCGCCATCTATTACGCTGAATTACCCTCGTCAGCCTTTCGATACCGCGCATTTCCCGGTGGAAGAAAAAGCAGCGATTGCGCAATTACGCTATTTTTGCCAGAACGGTGCCGGAGAGTATGAGCAACAACGAGATTTTCCTGCAGTGGAAGGCACCAGCCGTTTGTCCGCCAGTCTGGCAACGGGCGGGTTATCGCCTCGCCAGTGTTTGCATCGCCTGTTGGCGGAACAGCCGCAGGCGCTGGACGGTGGGGCCGGTAGTGTCTGGCTTAATGAGCTGATCTGGCGCGAGTTCTACCGTCATCTGATGACGTATTACCCTTCGTTGTGTAAACATCGTCCATTTATTGCCTGGACGGATCGTGTACAGTGGCAAAGCAATCCCACTTATTTAAAGGCCTGGCAGGAAGGTAAAACCGGATACCCGATTGTCGATGCCGCCATGCGTCAGCTTAACAACACTGGCTGGATGCATAACCGGCTACGGATGATTACAGCAAGCTTTTTGGTGAAAGATTTGTTGATCGACTGGCGCGAAGGCGAGCGGTATTTCATGTCGCAGCTGATTGATGGTGATTTGGCAGCCAATAACGGTGGCTGGCAGTGGGCGGCTTCTACTGGAACCGATGCTGCACCGTATTTCCGTATTTTCAATCCGACAACTCAGGGCGAGAAATTTGACCACGAAGGTGAGTTTATCCGCCGGTGGCTACCAGAGTTGCGCGATGTACCAGGGAAAGCGGTGCATGAACCGTGGAAGTGGGCAGATAAATCAGGTGTGACGCTGGATTATCCGCAACCGATAGTCGATCACAAAGAAGCGAGAGTACGAACGTTGGCAGCGTATGAGGCGGCGAGGAAGGGGAAATAACAGACGCGTCAGGCAATCTTGCCCGGATGCCGGATACTGCGTGAACGCCTTCTCCGGCCTGGCAAATAGTGCAAATTCAATATATTGCAGGGACATCCAGGCCTGATAAGACGCATTAAGCGTTTTATCAGGCATCGGTGCTGGCCTGTTAAGACTCCAGCGCCAGCGCGCGGTTTCTGAACTTAAGCGCCTGATACAGCCAAATCATCAGTACCAGTCCTACACACGCCAGTGCACCCCAGGTGATTTGATCAAACACTTCAATATATGCATTGATGGAGTAGTTGATCGCTCCGGAAGCATCAAACGAAGCTTGCGATGTCTGATCGGCAATCACGCCCGCCAGATAGTTCGCAATCGCGCCGGAAAGCAGCATATAAATACCGGTTAATACGCCGGTCACGCCGGGGATTTCAATGCGCGTAATCTGCGACATAGCAACCGGGTCGATAAACAGTTCCGCAAATCCCATCACCGCCAGGCCTAACACCATCAGTGGCAGAGAAGAGTGACCATACATAGCGGACCAGCGGGCGCTTAAGGTCAGAATGCAGAATCCGGCGCTCATCAGGCCGAGACCAAGAGCAAATTTTCCCCAGATGCGCACGGTACGATTACCTGCGATGCTCTCTTTAACTACCCACGCCAGGAACACACCGCACAGCATAACTGCGAAGGCATTAATCGACTGGAACATCGCGGTCGGAACCGTATAACCAAACATATCGCGGTTAACAAAGCGGTCGATATAAAGGCTAATCGAGCTACCCCCCTGTTGTGCGAAGGCCCAGAACAACATGCTGAAGAAGGTGAGCGTCACAATCAGCCCCAGCTCCTTACGCTGTTTCTGGTTTTCTGCTTTGCGATAAATTTTTGCCAAAACGCCAAGGCCAATGATAGTCGCGACAATCAAGGCGTATACCGACCACTCTTTCCAGAACAGTACGGTAATCAGCGCAGGTGTTGCCACCAGCAGAACCAGCAGCCATCCCCAGTTAGGCAGGAGAAAGTTTGTCGCACGCAGTACGTCTTTGTTAACGCCACGGGTATGAGCAAAATGACGATTGCCACATAAGAAGATAACCAGACCCGCGATCATGCCAACCGCCGCCAGGCCAAAGCCCATCGCCCAACTGTACTCTTCCTGGGCGTAGCCACAGGCGATAGGTGCGATAATAGACCCCACGTTACCCGCCGCATACATCAGCGAGAAACCGCCATCACGACGTGGATCGGTTGGCTCATACAGCTCACCGAGCAGGCAACTGACGTTGGATTTAAACAGACCATAGCCGCAGACGATAATCGCCAGGGACAGATAGAGGAATGACGGATGGATCTCACTGGCACCCAGCACCACATGCCCGATCGCCATCAACAACGCCCCCAGCATCACCGCCATGCGATTGCCGAGAACTTTATCCGCCAAAAAGCCGCCGAGGATTGGCGTGACATACACCAGCGAACAGTAGGCGCTAAATAACTCGTACGCGTGGGTGTCGTTGTATTTCAGTTGATTGGTGAGATAGAGAATCAGCAGGGCACGCATGCCGTAAAAGCTAAAATATTCCCAGATTTGCAGCGCAACGACATAGTAAATAGCGCGCGGTTGTGATGCGTGTTTATTCATAATAATTCCACAATTGACTGCAACGTCACGTAATAGTTGCGCGGCGTGCTTGTGTTTCCTTAAAGTTAAAACTTTGATACAGATCTGATTATTTATGCAATATGCTGTCTGATTGCATAAATATACATTAGCTGAAGCGTGATGATATAAACAATTTGCGTCTTTTGGCGTCGGGTTTGTTTCTTAATATGTCAAAAGATTGGCTATCGACGAACAGGCGAGGTAACGCTATGTTAACGGTGTAGCTATCAGAATACGGAAGGCGCGAAGATGAAAAACACCGAACTGGAACAACTGATTAACGAAAAACTGAACAGCGCGGCGATTAGTGATTACGCGCCGAATGGTTTGCAGGTGGAAGGCAAAGAGACGGTGCAAAAAATTGTTACCGGTGTCACCGCCAGCCAGGCTTTGCTCGATGAAGCGGTGCGTCTGGGCGCGGATGCGGTCATTGTGCATCATGGCTACTTCTGGAAAGGCGAATCCCCGGTCATTCGCGGCATGAAGCGTAACCGTTTAAAAACGTTGCTGGCGAATGATATCAACCTGTATGGCTGGCATTTGCCGCTTGACGCACATCCGGAGCTGGGCAATAACGCACAGCTGGCGGCGTTACTTGGGATTACGGTCTTGGGTGAAATTGAGCCGTTAGTGCCGTGGGGCGAACTGACTATGCCTGTGCCGGGACTGGAATTGGCTTCCTGGATTGAAGCGCGTCTGGGACGTAAGCCGTTATGGTGTGGCGATACCGGACCTGAGGTGGTTCAGCGCGTCGCCTGGTGCACGGGCGGCGGGCAGAGTTTTATCGATAGCGCCGCGCGTTTTGGCGTGGATGCTTTTATTACTGGCGAAGTTTCTGAACAGACCATTCATTCAGCCCGCGAGCAGGGATTGCATTTTTATGCTGCGGGTCACCATGCCACTGAACGCGGTGGTATTCGCGCATTGAGCGAGTGGCTGAATGAAAATACCGATCTTGATGTGACCTTTATTGATATTCCTAATCCTGCATAACGAATAATCAGAGGGATCGAAAGTGCAACGAGCGCGTTGTTATCTGATAGGTGAAACGGCGGTAGTGCTGGAGCTGGAACCGCCGGTGACGCTGGCTAGCCAGAAACGGATCTGGCGACTGGCGCAGCGTCTGGTGGATATGCCGAATGTGGTTGAAGCCATTCCCGGCATGAACAATATCACGGTGATTTTACGTAATCCTGAGTCGCTGGCGCTGGATGCCATAGAGCGTTTGCAACGCTGGTGGGAGGATAGTGAGGCGCTGGAGACGGAGTCTCGTTTTATTGAAATTCCGGTGGTTTACGGTGGCGCAGGCGGACCGGATTTGGCGGTGGTCGCGGCGCATTGTGGATTGAGCGAAAAACAGGTTGTTGAATTGCACTCCTCTGTGGAATACGTGGTCTGGTTTTTAGGTTTTCAACCGGGCTTCCCGTATCTCGGGAGTTTGCCGGAACAACTACACACGCCACGGCGCGCTGAACCGCGCTTGCTCGTTCCGGCAGGTTCTGTCGGGATCGGCGGGCCGCAGACCGGTGTTTATCCGCTGGCAACGCCGGGCGGCTGGCAGTTGATTGGTCATACCTCACTCAGCCTGTTTGATCCGGCGCGTGACGAACCCATCTTATTACGTCCGGGAGACAGCGTGCGCTTTGTACCGCAGAAGGAGGGAGTATGCTGAAGATTATTCGTGCGGGCATGTATACCACTGTGCAGGATGGGGGTCGTCACGGTTTTCGCCAGTCGGGTATCAGCCACTGCGGCGCACTGGATATGCCTGCGTTACGCATTGCTAACCTGCTGGTGGGTAATGACGCCAATGCCCCCGCGCTGGAGATAACGCTCGGTCAGTTAACGGTAGAGTTCGAAACTGATGGTTGGTTTGCCCTGACGGGGGCAGGTTGCGAAGCGCGGCTGGATGATAATGCCGTCTGGACTGGCTGGCGATTGCCGATGAAAGCAGGCCAGCGTTTAACGCTTAAACGCCCGCAGCACGGGATGCGCAGTTATCTGGCGGTCGCGGGTGGTATTGATGTTCCGCCGGTAATGGGGTCATGCAGTACCGATCTCAAAGTGGGGATTGGTGGGCTGGAAGGCCGTTTACTGAAGGATGGTGACCGACTCCCGATGGGTAAATCGAAGCGTGATTTTATGGAAGCGCAGGGCGTTAAACAGCTGCTGTGGGGCAACCGCATTCGCGCCTTGCCGGGGCCGGAATATCATGAGTTCGATCGCGCCTCGCAGGATGCATTCTGGCGTTCGCCGTGGCAGCTTAGTCCGCAAAGTAACCGTATGGGTTATCGCTTACAGGGGCAAATTTTAAAACGCACCACCGATCGCGAACTGTTATCTCATGGTTTGTTGCCGGGCGTGGTGCAGGTGCCGCATAACGGCCAGCCGATTGTATTGATGAACGACGCACAGACCACCGGTGGTTATCCGCGTATTGCCTGTATCATTGAGGCTGATATGTACCATCTGGCGCAAATTCCGCTCGGTCAGCCGATTCATTTTGTCCAGTGTTCACTGGAAGAGGCACTGAAAGCACGGCAAGATCAGCAACGTTATTTCGAACAATTAGCGTGGCGGCTGCACAATGAAAATTGACCTGAACGCCGATCTGGGCGAAGGCTGTGCCAGCGACGCAGAGCTATTAACGCTGGTTTCCTCTGCCAATATTGCCTGTGGATTTCATGCAGGCGATGCGCAAACCATGCAGGCTTGCGTGCGTGAAGCAATAAAAAATGGTGTTGCGATTGGCGCTCACCCGAGTTTTCCCGACAGGGAAAATTTTGGTCGCAGCGCCATGCAGCTGCCGCCAGAAACCGTTTACGCCCAGACGCTGTATCAAATTGGCGCGCTGGCAACGATTGCCCGTGCTCAAGGCGGCGTAATGCGTCATGTCAAACCGCACGGCATGTTGTATAACCAGGCGGCGAAAGAGGCACAACTGGCAGACGCCATTGCCAGAGCAGTTTACGCTTGCGATCCGGCGTTGATTCTCGTTGGGCTGGCGGGAAGCGAGCTGATTCGTGCAGGCAAGCAATATGGCCTGACAACGCGCGAGGAAGTGTTTGCCGATCGCAGTTATCAGGCTGACGGCTCGCTGGTGCCGCGAAGCCAGCCAGGCGCGTTGATTGAAAACGAAGAACAGGCGCTGGCGCAAACGTTGGAGATGGTGCAACACGGCAGAGTCAAAAGTATCAACGGCGAATGGGCAACGGTCACGGCGCAGACTGTCTGTCTGCATGGCGACGGCGAGCACGCACTGGCGTTCGCCCGACGACTACGCTCTACATTTGCCGAAAAGGGGATTGTTGTCGCAGCATAACCCCGCTTAATAAAGAATGAAAAAAGGATATCACCATGCCTGAAGGCCCGGAGATCCGCCGTGCAGCGGATAACCTGGAGGCGGCGATCAAAGGCAAACCTCTAACTGATGTCTGGTTTGCCTTCCCGCAGTTAAAACCTTATCAATCACAACTTATCGGTCAACACGTTACCCATGTGGAAACGCGAGGTAAGGCGTTGTTAACTCATTTTTCCAACGGGTTAACGCTCTACAGCCATAATCAGCTTTACGGCGTCTGGCGCGTGGTTGATACCGGCGAAGAGCCGCAGACCACGCGAGTATTGCGGGTAAAACTGCAAACGGCTTACAAAACCATTCTGCTTTATAGCGCCTCAGATATTGAGATGTTGACCCCGGAACAACTGACCACGCATCCGTTTTTACAACGCGTTGGCCCCGATGTGCTGGATCCGAAACTGACGCCGGAGGTGGCGAAAGAACGGTTATTGTCGCCGCGCTTTCGTAACCGTCAGTTTGCTGGATTACTACTCGATCAGGCGTTTCTGGCTGGGCTTGGCAATTATTTGCGGGTGGAGATCCTCTGGCAGGTGGGGTTAACCGGCAATCATAAAGCGAAAGATCTCAATGCGGCGCAACTGGATGCACTCGCACACGCGTTACTGGAGATTCCTCGACTTTCTTACGCTACGCGGGGGCAGGTGGATGAGAATAAACATCATGGGGCGCTGTTTCGCTTTAAGGTTTTTCATCGTGATGGCGAACCGTGCGAACGTTGTGGCAGCATCATTGAGAAAACCACGTTGTCCTCGCGCCCGTTTTACTGGTGTCCAGGCTGCCAGCACTAGGCCGACCGCTTCGGCGCATAGGTTGAAATAAACCGCGCAATGGCTGGCCCCGTCAGCAAAATACTGAACAGGCGTAGGGTTTGCATCGCCATAATAAGCGCCATATCGGCATTGCTCCCTGCGGCGATGACCGCCACGGTATCAAGCCCGCCGGGACTGGTGGCGAGGTAGGCAGTCATAAAATCAATATGCATAAACCGGGTCAGCCCCCACGCCATACCCGCACAAATAGCCAGCAGAGCAAAAATCGACAGCAGGATTTGTGGCAGTGGACGCAATGCTCGCAGTAATATTTGTTTATCGAAACCAAGACCAATCCGCCAGCCAATTGCCATATAGGCTATCGCCAGAAGCCATTCCGGTAGTTCGATGGTTATGTACTCACCAGACTGGAGCAGCGCGCCCGCCAGCATCGGGATGAGCATCGTGCCGGAAGGAAGACGTAGCAAGCATCCCGCCGTACCGGCAACGACCGCGAGCAAAATCGTAAGCAGGAGATTAATGCTCACTGGCGGGAACCAGACGATCTGCTGGTTAACCGCTTCAGCGTTATCGCCCAGCATCATGCGGGTGACCAGAACAGCGGCCCCCGCGACGAACAGCACTCGCAGATATTGCATAAATGCCACCAGGCGAATATCTGCGCCGTAATCTTGCGCCATAGCGACCATTGCCGCCGCGCCGCCAGGAGAAGAACCCCAGGCACCGGTATTTCCAGGCAGTGAGCTATAGCGCACCAATAACCAACCCACGATGGCGCTGGAAAGTAACGTCACCAGTAAAATAGCTAACACAATCGGCCAGTTCACCGCTAGCGTGGTCAGGATCGAACCGGTCAGGTTTTGCGCAATCATGCAGCCAAGAATGGCTTGGGCGGCAAGAAAAGCGGATCGGGGAAGTTGCAGAGTAATTCCGCGCATACTAAAGATGATTCCGGCGATCATTGGCCCAAGTAATAGTGCCGCCGGAAGATGTACCGCGAGGAAGCCAATAGAAAGGAGAAGTGAAAGCACACATAACATTCCCCACTGCAAAACTGGCATCCTTCGCTTCCTCATTATTTTCTCTTTGGTGTATCGATACAGCATAAAGAAAGCCGGGCCAGGAAAAAATAACAGCAATCAAGGAAAAGGGGAAAATCAGCAATTTTCTGAAAGAGATGCCCTTTCGGTTGCAAAGGGCATCATGGGAAATTAGTTATAGTTAATCTTAAAAAGCACCACGGTATCGAAGGAGCCAGCCTCAATGGGAGTGCCGGGAATAGACGAAAGTTCAGCCGTATAGGTTTTTTCGTAGATCAGCATGTCACTGGTGAAGTCGGCATATTCGCTGTATTTGTTGAAAGTATAGGGTGAAGAATTTTCATCCAGCAAACGTAGTTTCAGACCATTACCAATCAGCAGTGCTTTATCCTCTTCAATCAATGTTTCTTCGGTATAAAACGAAGAGCTGACTTTGAATCCGTCGGTACATTGATCGTTTTGTGATTTTGTCGTTTTAATACCGAATGTTTTTGTCATGTTGTGTCGCCGGATATCCAGTACATTAAATTTACCAAAATCAATGACCTGGTTGGCTGGGGTAATAGAAAAATTGACGCTGCAATCCAATACCCGAATGTTTTCCAGACCGGTAATATGATATTTCAGGTTTTGGGCGGTAGGGTCCTCATTAACGCTTCCTTCGCCATCAAATTGCACCACAATGTAATCGCTGAGCGTGCTTTGATAATCATGCGGCGGTATCTCTCGTATCTTGACGTATAACCGCATGCGAGCGAGAAACGTACGCGACATATGAATATTATTGGGATCACCAGAGCAAATTTTGTTCTGCCATCCCATCGCGATGATCTGCTCAGGGGTATAAATATTAATGTTTTTGCTGTCGATGCACTGGTTAGTGTCGATGCGGCTTTTTCCCTGGTTAGCATCATAATCAACACCATTGTAAGTTACGCCGAGTTGATAATAGCGATCCTGAATTCCCGGGTACGGGTTAACCCAGGCGTAGACATGCTCGCTCTCAAAGTTGCCGTTGGTATTGTTGTCACAATAGACGGGAATTTTAATATCGTCAGACTCCCAGATCTTATCGCCGGGTTTGGCATTCCCTGGTACAGCAAATGGTTGAATAGATTCCGATTTTTCTACCGAACCACCGGATGAACCAAAGTAACAGTTCAGGGCAAGCGCAGATTTTAACGGTAGAAATAACAGACAGATGATGAGCAACAATCCCTTGCCAGCACTCATTTCTTCGCCTCCACAGCCTGTAAACGGCATTGCCCGTTACAGTTGAGCGTTGTCATGCGTAATGCGCCATAATCATCCATATAACCGAGATAAAACTGGCTGCCACTATAATTTCCAGTGGTTGTGCTTACTGTACTAAAAGGCGCAATCATCACAGTTTTGAAGCCCGGGAGAACGCTTTGCTCATTTCGCCCAAGATACGCGATGGTCAGATAATAGCCAGTAGGGTTTTTTAAGCTAAGCTGATTGCCCTGCTGGCTGACCTGTAACTGCAGTTCGACCTTTTCTCCTGCTTTCTTGCGTAATGCAGACGGTCGCCAGAACACCTTGATACGGCTCTGGATGGCGACTTGCAGAACGGCATGGTCGCTGTTTTTTTCCGGGGCGGGAGGAATTTCACGCATATTGTAGAAAAATAGCGTTTCGCGATCGCCCGGTAATTTCGCGGTCGAGGCTTGCTTGACTATCCGCACCTGCGTTGTTGCTTTCGGTTCCAGACGTTGTATCGGTGGTAGGGCGACCAGAAGATCGTCGCTTTTCTCCCCTTTTTCATTTTCGAGCCAGGAATAAGCGAGGTAGGGGAGTTTATCGCTACGATTATCTACTCGCAGACTGGTAGCTTTATCATTAGCGTTAAACACAATGCGAGTGCGGTCGGGTTGTAGTGCAGCGTGGCTACACAGACTGGTAACCAACAACAAAAGGGGAAGTCCTTTCATAAATGTCATTTTCATTTCCTTAATTAATGACAAGGTAAAATCAGGCGATTTGCGGTGTCTTCCATATGTTCAGGAAGATGGATCGAGCAACGCTGACTATCACCCCAGACCACGGTAAACTTTTGATTTTCAGCGACTCCGCTTAACCAGGCGTGTCCTTCCTCGCCAACCATCCCCACGCTAATGCTGCTGCCATCCTGACGGATATCCGCACCGAGGGGAGGGAACTGACCGCTGGCGTTGCGAATGATGACGTTAATGTCTTTACCGGAACGGGATGCCAGTGATTTGTAACCTATTGCGCCTTCAATCCACGTTTCTTTGATGACGTTTTCTGTCACCGTCACGCCGTCGGGTAAGTCGTTCATGTTCACGGCCACGGTGGAAGGTTGATAACTGGAAACCAGCGGTACCACTGCAATGCCAAAATGGTTGGTGTAGTCGAGATTACCCTGAACCGGAATATCTGCCACGCCATCGGTGCTGACCATCAGGCGTGGTTCATTGGTGGAGCTGCGGCGATGGAAGGCTGCACCATATTGCGTCGCCGTGAAAGAACCACTCCAGCTGCTGCTAACAGAACTGTAGTCATTGGCAGCATAAGTACCAGAAAGATCCCACTCACCCACTGAACTCAGGTGCTGATAGTTACCGCTCACCTGGGCTCCATTGTCCGGACGGTCGGATTGTAGTCCAGCAGACATCCCCCAGCTATTTCGTTCATCCAGCGTATCGTTCCACGACATGCGGTGTGTGGTGCTGTGGCTACTGTTTTGCATGTCATAACCGACCCGACCACCGTTACCGAAGGGAAGCGAAATCGACAGGTAAATCTGATTGTCGCGATCTTTATCTTCGTAGTGGGTGGTATTGAATGACGTCGAGATCGAGATATCTCTCCAGTTACCAATATCAACATTAAAACCCGCCGTGATGTTGGCGGTCGTGGAGGCGTCTGCATTCCACCAGGTTTGATGCAGCAGGTTGGCGTACAGATTGAGGTTCAGTGGGGTAATCGGTTGCCCCACGGATAAGCTGATCGTCTGTTTTTCGTCCTGCGCATCGTTGTCGTTGTATTTGTGATCCAGATAGTTGGCGTAGCTGTGAAAATGACGATCTGAGAAGCGATAAGCGGCGAGCGAAATCGTGCTGTTAGTGGCATCCACTTGTTTGCTGTAATTAAAGCGGTAACTTAAGCCCCGCTCGTCCTGCTGAGTATCAAACTGACTACTGGCCCAGGTGACATCAAACGACAATGCACCAAGCCAGAGCATATTTTGCCCGATACCCATTGCGGCAGAATGGTAGTCGTCACCCGAAATCAGCAGACCGCCGTACAGCGAGGTATTTGACAGCATCCCCCAGGAAACTTCATTGCTAAAAAAGGTTTCATTTTCAGTTTGATGAGACATAGATGTTCGCGGCTGACCGGCAGCAAGTTTATAGCGAACCTGCCCCTGGCGCGTAAGGAAAGGCGTCGATGCTGCCGAAACCTGGAAATTGTTCACCCGACCATCTTCTTCCGTCACTTTGACATCCAGCGTCCCCTGGACGGACTGATTAAGGTCATCAATGATAAACGGGCCTGGCGGGACTTTTTTCTGGTAGATGACGCGGCCTGATTGACTGATCGTCACCGTGGCATTGGTTTGTGCTATACCGCTAATTTGTGGAGCGTAGCCGCGCAGTTCCCACGGTAACATCCGGTCGTCACTCGCCAGTGCCGCGCCGGTATAAGAAAAACCGTCGAAAATATTGGAACTAAAATCCGTTTCGCCGAGGGTTAATTTTGAACCTAATTGCGGTAGCGGGCGAAAAAGATAGGTACGTGATATTTCGCCTGACTGCTCATGGCTATCATCTCCATCATTTTGATTCAACTGATAGTCACTGCGTAAGCGCCATGCCCCCGCGTTAATTCCGGCTGTTCCGTAGGCGTTAAGATTAGTGCTGCTGCTGCCATCCTGTGGGCGGTAGCTGCTGGCAAACAAGTTGTAATCCATCAGGACTCCGGGGACACCTTCTTTCCATGTGGAGGGTGGAGTCCAGTTATCTGAGTGCCACGCCAGCCGGGCCTGTGGGATGGTGATATTCAGTTGCTGACTGGCCTGATCAAAATTGAAGAGCATTTCTGGTCGGGAGCTAAAATCGACGCACTGATTAATCAGAGGTAACGACTGACGGACTTCGGGTTTTAAGCCAAACTTATCGACCAATAAATCATTGATGCACGGAATGGTAGTGTCACCCTTTTTTTGCCAGTTAATTTTTTGCCCATTACTGATTTGATTATTATTTACCGCAACGCTGACAAAATATTCACCGGGAGCAATGACACCTTTTTCCTTTAATAATGAAATATCAATGCGCTCACGCATCGATTTGTCGAGGACATTCAGGTTGAATTCAACCGCCATGGCGGAAGGCATCGCCATGACCAGGCAGGATACAAAAGAGAGTCGATAAATATTCACGGTGTCCATACCAGATAAATATTTTAAGAAAGGCGGCAGTGATGCCGCCCAATAACGCTTATTTATAATCCAGTACGTAGGTTGCATTCGCTGTAACAGCCCCTGCCGTTACTGGTGTCGCTTGATCAATTTGTTCCATCCAGGCAAAGAAGTTCAGTGTTTGTTCACTGGACGTTGGTGCGAGGTCGATATCCGGAGAAGCAGTGCCTAAAATGATATTGCTTTGATCCTTATTCATTAAACGCACGCCGACACCGGTGGCTTCGCCAGTGCTGGTATTGTTGAGTATCGGATCTGCGCCAGTGGTTTTCGCTGAGCTATCGAAGGTGACCGCAACTTTGGAAATCTTACCACCGGAACCGTTATTAGAGTTTTCCAGGTCGCAGTTGATTAAACGCAGGTCGACAGCAACCGCATCGCTGTGATGAGACTGATTAATGTGGCTGGTGGTCACCTGACCTAGCTCAATTTCTTTATCAATATCATCATGATGTATTTCACATGGTGCTTCTATAACCTCACCTTTAAAGTGAATTTCACCAGAACCTTCATCAGCTGCATAAACCGGTGCAGTGAATAACAGAGATACGGCCAATGCGGCCAATGTTTTTTGTCCTTTAAACATAACTGAGTCCTTTACAGAAATAGAAAAAAGTATAGCGATATCAGAATATCTTATTTGATTGTCGAATGTTTTTAGTTTTACTTAAAAATATTATTAATTATATTAAATGCAAGGTTAACTAATTGATGTGATGAATTAATAATTTAATGAATGTTATCGGGGGGAATGAGAGAGATATACCTCATTTTCATGAGGTTATAAATGTAACTAAAAGCAGATACCTTAATTAAAATTTATTATTTTGCCGATAAAATGAACAATTCTATTATTTTGCAATATTAATGTCAGCCGGTTAATTAATTTTATTTTTACATTTTTTTGTGTTCAGGTAGATAAAAATTAACCCGCCTTTTAAAGGCGGGTTAACAGAATTTACTGCTTAGGAATCAGCAGTTAACGTTTGATGTCGCTTTTAAAATCGCGTTTTTCATAGCCGGTATACAGCTGACGTGGACGGGCAATCTTCATGCCGTCACTGTGCATTTCGCTCCAGTGGGCGATCCAGCCAACTGTACGTGCCATAGCGAATATGACGGTGAACATGGAAGACGGAATACCCATCGCTTTCAGGATGATACCAGAGTAGAAATCGACGTTAGGGTACAGTTTTTTCTCAATAAAGTACGGGTCGTTCAGCGCGATATTTTCCAGCTCCATAGCTACTTCCAGCAGGTCATCCTTCGTGCCCAGCTCTTTCAGGACTTCGTGGCAGGTTTCACGCATGACGGTGGCGCGCGGGTCGTAGTTTTTGTACACGCGGTGACCGAAGCCCATCAGACGGAAAGAGTCATTCTTGTCTTTCGCACGACGAACAAATTCCGGAATGTGTTTAACGGAGCTGATTTCTTCCAGCATTTTCAGCGCTGCTTCGTTAGCACCACCGTGCGCAGGTCCCCACAATGAAGCAATACCTGCGGCGATACAGGCAAACGGGTTCGCCCCCGAAGAGCCAGCGGTACGCACGGTGGAGGTAGAGGCGTTCTGTTCATGGTCAGCGTGCAGGATCAGAATACGGTCCATCGCGCGTTCCAGAATCGGGTTGACTTCATACGGTTCGCACGGCGTGGAGAACATCATATTCAAGAAATTACCGGCGTAGGAGAGATCGTTGCGTGGGTAAACAAACGGCTGGCCGATAGAGTATTTGTAACACATCGCGGCCATGGTCGGCATTTTTGACAGCAGGCGGAACGCGGCAATTTCACGATGGCGCGGATTGTTAACATCCAGAGAGTCGTGATAGAACGCCGCCAGCGCGCCGGTAATACCACACATGACTGCCATTGGATGCGAGTCGCGACGGAAAGCATGGAACAGACGGGTAATCTGCTCGTGGATCATGGTATGACGGGTCACCGTAGTTTTAAATTCGTCATACTGTTCCTGAGTTGGTTTTTCACCATTCAGCAGGATGTAACAAACTTCCAGGTAGTTAGAATCGGTCGCCAGCTGATCGATCGGGAAACCGCGGTGCAGCAAAATACCTTCATCACCATCAATAAAAGTAATTTTAGATTCGCAGGATGCGGTTGAAGTGAAGCCTGGGTCAAAGGTGAACACACCTTTTGAACCGAGAGTACGGATATCAATAACATCTTGACCCAGCGTGCCTTTCAGCACATCCAGTTCAACAGCTGTGTCCCCGTTGAGGGTGAGTTTTGCTTTTGTATCAGCCATTTAAGGTCTCCTTAGCGCCTTATTGCGTAAGACTGCCGGAACTTAAATTTGCCTTCGCACATCAACCTGGCTTTACCCGTTTGTTATTTGGCTCGCCGCTCTGCGGAAGAGGGGAAAACCTGGGTACAGAGCTCTGGGCGCTTGCAGGTAAAGGATCCATTGATGACGAATAAATGGCGAATCAAGTACTTAGCAATCCGAATTATTAAACTTGTCTACCACTAATAACTGTCCCGAATGAATTGGTCAATACTTCCACACTGTTACATAAGTTAATCTTAGGTGAAATACTGACTTCATAACTTTTACGCATTATATGCTTTTCCTAGTGATGTTTGTAACAACTTTGTTGAATGATTGTCAAATTAGATGATTAAAAATTAAATAAATGTTGTTATCGTGACCCAGATCACTGTTCGGGATAAAACCCGACAAACTATATGTAGGTTAATTGTAATGATTTTGTGAACGGCCTATACTGCCGCCAGGTCTCCGGAACACCCTGCAATCCCGAGCCACCCAGCGTTGTAACGTGTCGTTTTCGCATCTGGAAGCAGTGTTTTGCATGACGCGCAGTTATAGAAAGGACGCTGTCTGACCCGCAAGCAGACCGGAGGAAGGAAATCCCGACGTCTCCAGGTAACAGAAAGTTAACCTCTGTGCCCGTAGTCCCCAGGGAATAATAAGAACAGCATGTGGGCGTTATTCATGATAAGAAATGTGAAAAAACAAAGACCTGTTAATCTGGACCTACAGACCATCCGGTTCCCCGTCACGGCGATAGCGTCCATTCTCCATCGCGTTTCCGGTGTGATCACCTTTGTTGCAGTGGGCATCCTGCTGTGGCTTCTGGGTACCAGCCTCTCTTCCCCTGAAGGTTTCGAGCAAGCTTCCGCGATTATGGGCAGCTTCTTCGTCAAATTTATCATGTGGGGCATCCTTACCGCTCTGGCGTATCACGTCGTCGTAGGTATTCGCCACATGATGATGGATTTTGGCTATCTGGAAGAAACATTCGAAGCGGGTAAACGCTCCGCCAAAATCTCCTTTGTTATTACTGTCGTGCTTTCACTTCTCGCAGGAGTCCTCGTATGGTAAGCAACGCCTCCGCATTAGGACGCAATGGCGTACATGATTTCATCCTCGTTCGCGCTACCGCTATCGTCCTGACGCTTTACATCATTTATATGGTCGGTTTTTTCGCTACCAGTGGCGAGCTGACATATGAAGTCTGGATTGGTTTCTTCGCCTCTGCGTTCACCAAAGTGTTCACCCTGCTGGCGCTGTTTTCTATCTTGATCCATGCCTGGATCGGCATGTGGCAGGTGTTGACCGACTACGTTAAACCGCTGGCCTTGCGCCTGATGCTGCAACTGGTGATTGTCGTTGCACTGGTGGTTTACGTGATTTATGGATTCGTTGTGGTGTGGGGTGTGTGATGAAATTGCCAGTCAGAGAATTTGATGCAGTTGTGATTGGTGCCGGTGGCGCAGGTATGCGCGCGGCGCTGCAAATTTCCCAGAGCGGCCAAACCTGTGCGCTGCTCTCCAAAGTCTTCCCGACCCGTTCCCATACCGTTTCTGCGCAAGGCGGCATTACCGTTGCGCTGGGTAATACCCATGAAGATAACTGGGAATGGCATATGTACGACACCGTAAAAGGGTCGGACTATATCGGTGACCAGGACGCGATTGAATATATGTGTAAAACCGGGCCGGAAGCGATTCTGGAACTGGAACACATGGGGCTACCGTTCTCGCGTCTTGATGATGGTCGTATCTATCAACGTCCGTTTGGCGGCCAGTCGAAAAACTTCGGTGGCGAGCAAGCGGCACGTACTGCGGCGGCAGCTGACCGTACCGGTCACGCACTGTTGCACACGCTTTATCAGCAGAACCTGAAAAACCACACCACCATTTTCTCCGAGTGGTATGCGCTGGATCTGGTGAAGAACCAGGATGGCGCGGTAGTTGGTTGTACCGCACTGTGCATCGAAACCGGTGAAGTGGTTTACTTCAAAGCCCGTGCGACTGTGCTGGCAACCGGCGGGGCAGGGCGTATTTATCAGTCCACCACCAACGCGCACATTAACACCGGCGACGGCGTCGGTATGGCTATCCGTGCAGGTGTACCTGTGCAGGATATGGAAATGTGGCAGTTCCACCCGACCGGTATAGCAGGTGCGGGCGTACTGGTCACCGAAGGTTGCCGTGGTGAAGGCGGTTATCTGCTGAACAAACATGGCGAACGCTTTATGGAGCGTTATGCGCCGAACGCCAAAGACCTGGCGGGCCGTGACGTGGTGGCGCGTTCCATCATGATCGAAATCCGTGAAGGTCGCGGCTGTGATGGTCCGTGGGGGCCACATGCAAAACTGAAACTCGACCACCTGGGTAAAGAAGTTCTCGAATCCCGTCTGCCGGGTATCCTTGAACTCTCCCGTACCTTCGCACACGTCGATCCGGTGAAAGAGCCGATTCCGGTTATCCCAACCTGTCACTACATGATGGGCGGTATTCCGACCAAAGTGACCGGTCAGGCGCTGACGGTGAACGAGAAAGGCGAAGATGTGGTTGTTCCGGGGCTGTTCGCGGTAGGTGAAATCGCTTGTGTATCGGTACACGGCGCTAACCGTCTTGGCGGCAACTCGCTGCTGGACCTGGTGGTATTTGGTCGCGCAGCGGGTTTGCATCTGCAAGAGTCTATCGCCGAGCAGGGCGCACTGCGCGATGCCAGCGAGTCTGATGTTGAAGCGTCTCTGGAGCGTCTGAATCGCTGGAACAACAACCGTAATGGTGAAGATCCAGTGGCGATTCGTAAAGCACTGCAAGAATGTATGCAGCATAACTTCTCGGTCTTCCGTGAAGGTGATGCGATGGCAAAAGGGCTTGAGCAGTTGAAAGTGATCCGCGAGCGTTTGAAAAATGCCCGTCTGGATGACACTTCCAGCGAGTTCAACACCCAGCGCGTTGAATGCCTGGAACTGGATAACCTGATGGAAACGGCGTATGCAACGGCTGTTTCTGCCAACTTCCGTACCGAAAGCCGTGGCGCGCATAGCCGCTTCGACTTCCCGGATCGTGATGATGAAAACTGGCTGTGCCACTCCCTGTATCTGCCAGAGTCGGAATCCATGACGCGCCGAAGCGTCAACATGGAACCGAAACTGCGCCCGGCATTCCCGCCGAAGATTCGTACTTACTAATGCGGAGACAGGAAAATGAGACTCGAGTTTTCAATTTATCGCTATAACCCGGATGTTGATGATGCTCCGCGTATGCAGGATTACACCCTGGAAGCGGAAGAAGGTCGCGACATGATGCTGCTGGATGCGCTTATCCAGTTGAAAGAGAAAGATCCCAGCCTGTCGTTCCGCCGCTCCTGCCGTGAAGGTGTGTGCGGTTCCGACGGTCTGAACATGAATGGCAAGAATGGTCTGGCCTGTATTACCCCGATTTCGGCACTCAACCAGCCGGGCAAGAAGATTGTGATTCGCCCGCTGCCAGGTTTACCGGTGATCCGCGATTTGGTGGTAGACATGGGACAATTCTATGCGCAATATGAGAAAATTAAGCCTTACCTGTTGAATAATGGACAAAATCCGCCAGCTCGTGAGCATTTACAGATGCCAGAGCAGCGCGAAAAACTCGACGGGCTGTATGAATGTATTCTCTGCGCATGTTGTTCAACCTCTTGTCCGTCTTTCTGGTGGAATCCCGATAAGTTTATCGGCCCGGCAGGCTTGTTAGCGGCATATCGTTTCCTGATCGATAGCCGTGATACCGAGACTGACAGCCGCCTCGACGGTTTGAGCGATGCATTCAGTGTATTCCGCTGTCACAGCATCATGAACTGCGTCAGTGTATGTCCGAAAGGGCTGAACCCGACGCGCGCTATCGGCCATATCAAGTCGATGTTGTTGCAACGTAATGCGTAAACCCAGGCCTGATAAGACGCACAAGCGTCGCATCAGGCAACCAGGGCCGGATGCGGCGTGAACGCCTTATCCGGCCTACAAAAGAAATGCAGAAATCGTAGGCCTGATAAGACGCGCAAGCGTCGCATCAGGCAACCAGGGCCGGATGCGGCGTGAATGCCTTATCCGGCCTACAAAAGAAATGCAGGAAATCTTTAAAAACTGCCCCTGACACTAAGACAGTTTTTAAAGGTTCCTTCGCGAGCCACTACGTAGACAAGAGCTCGCAAGTGAACCCCGGCACGCACATCACTGTGCGTGGTAGTATCCACGGCGAAGTAAGCATAAAAAAGATGCTTAAGGGATCACGATGCAGAACAGCGCTTTGAAAGCCTGGTTGGACTCTTCTTACCTCTCTGGCGCAAACCAGAGCTGGATAGAACAGCTCTATGAAGACTTCTTAACCGATCCTGACTCGGTTGACGCTAACTGGCGTTCGACGTTCCAGCAGTTACCTGGTACGGGAGTCAAACCGGATCAATTCCACTCTCAAACGCGTGAATATTTCCGCCGCCTGGCGAAAGACGCTTCACGTTACTCTTCAACGATCTCCGACCCTGACACCAATGTGAAGCAGGTTAAAGTCCTGCAGCTCATTAACGCATACCGCTTCCGCGGTCACCAGCATGCGAATCTCGATCCGCTGGGACTGTGGCAGCAAGATAAAGTGGCCGATCTGGATCCGTCTTTCCACGATCTGACCGAAGCAGACTTCCAGGAGACCTTCAACGTCGGTTCATTTGCCAGCGGCAAAGAAACCATGAAACTCGGCGAGCTGCTGGAAGCCCTCAAGCAAACCTACTGCGGCCCGATTGGTGCCGAGTACATGCACATTACCAGCACCGAAGAAAAACGCTGGATCCAACAGCGTATCGAGTCTGGTCGCGCGACTTTCAATAGCGAAGAGAAAAAACGCTTCTTAAGCGAACTGACCGCCGCTGAAGGCCTTGAACGTTACCTCGGCGCAAAATTCCCTGGCGCAAAACGCTTCTCGCTGGAAGGCGGTGACGCGTTAATCCCGATGCTTAAAGAGATGATCCGCCATGCTGGCAATAGCGGCACCCGTGAAGTGGTTCTTGGGATGGCGCACCGTGGTCGTCTGAACGTGCTGGTTAACGTGCTGGGTAAAAAACCGCAAGATTTGTTCGACGAATTTGCCGGTAAACATAAAGAACACCTCGGCACGGGCGACGTGAAATACCACATGGGCTTCTCGTCTGACTTCCAGACCGATGGCGGCCTGGTTCACCTGGCGCTGGCGTTTAACCCGTCTCACCTTGAGATTGTAAGCCCGGTAGTTATCGGTTCTGTTCGTGCCCGTCTGGACAGACTCGACGAGCCGAGCAGCAACAAAGTGCTGCCAATCACCATCCACGGTGACGCCGCAGTGACCGGGCAGGGCGTGGTTCAGGAAACCCTGAACATGTCGAAAGCGCGTGGTTATGAAGTTGGCGGTACGGTACGTATCGTTATCAACAACCAGGTTGGCTTCACCACCTCTAACCCGCTGGATGCCCGTTCTACGCCGTACTGTACTGATATCGGCAAGATGGTACAGGCACCGATTTTCCACGTTAATGCGGATGATCCGGAAGCCGTTGCCTTTGTGACCCGTCTGGCGCTCGATTTCCGTAACACCTTTAAACGTGATGTCTTCATCGATCTGGTGTGCTACCGCCGTCACGGCCACAACGAAGCCGACGAGCCGAGCGCAACCCAGCCGCTGATGTATCAGAAAATCAAAAAACATCCAACGCCGCGCAAAATCTACGCAGACAAGCTGGAGCAGGAAAAAGTGGCGACGCTGGAAGATGCCACCGAGATGGTTAACCTGTACCGCGATGCGCTGGATGCTGGCGATTGCGTGGTAGCAGAGTGGCGTCCGATGAACATGCACTCTTTCACATGGTCGCCGTACCTCAACCACGAATGGGACGAAGAGTACCCGAACAAAGTTGAGATGAAGCGCCTGCAGGAATTGGCTAAACGTATCAGTACGGTGCCGGAAGCGGTTGAAATGCAGTCTCGCGTTGCCAAGATTTATGGCGATCGCCAGGCAATGGCTGCCGGTGAGAAACTGTTCGACTGGGGCGGCGCGGAAAACCTCGCTTACGCCACGCTGGTTGATGAAGGCATTCCGGTCCGCCTGTCGGGTGAAGACTCCGGTCGCGGTACCTTCTTCCATCGCCATGCGGTGATCCACAACCAGTCCAACGGTTCCACTTACACGCCCCTGCAACATATCCATAATGGTCAGGGCGCGTTCCGCGTCTGGGACTCCGTACTGTCTGAAGAAGCAGTGCTGGCGTTTGAATACGGTTATGCCACCGCAGAGCCGCGCACGCTGACCATCTGGGAAGCGCAGTTTGGTGACTTTGCCAACGGTGCGCAGGTGGTTATCGACCAGTTCATCTCCTCTGGCGAACAAAAATGGGGCCGGATGTGTGGTCTGGTAATGCTGCTGCCGCACGGGTATGAAGGGCAGGGGCCGGAGCACTCCTCCGCGCGTCTGGAACGTTATCTGCAACTTTGTGCTGAACAAAACATGCAGGTGTGCGTACCGTCTACCCCGGCACAGGTTTACCATATGTTGCGTCGTCAGGCGCTGCGCGGGATGCGTCGTCCGCTGGTGGTGATGTCGCCGAAATCCCTGCTGCGTCATCCGCTGGCGGTTTCCAGCCTCGAAGAACTGGCGAACGGTACCTTCCTGCCAGCCATCGGTGAAATCGACGAGCTTGATCCGAAGGGCGTGAAGCGCGTAGTGATGTGTTCTGGTAAGGTTTATTACGATCTGCTGGAACAACGCCGTAAGAACAATCAACACGATGTCGCCATCGTGCGTATCGAGCAACTCTATCCGTTCCCGCATAAAGCGATGCAGGAAGTGTTGCAGCAGTTTGCTCACGTCAAGGATTTTGTCTGGTGC
Organism: Escherichia coli; assembly: GCF_036503815.1. Taxonomy (GTDB): domain Bacteria; phylum Pseudomonadota; class Gammaproteobacteria; order Enterobacterales; family Enterobacteriaceae; genus Escherichia; species Escherichia coli_F. The sequence goes on along the minus strand of NZ_AP027764.1, from coordinate 3,371,771 downwards.
CAGGAAGAGCCGCTCAACCAGGGCGCATGGTACTGCAGCCAGCATCATTTCCGTGAAGTGATTCCGTTTGGGGCTTCTCTGCGTTATGCAGGCCGCCCGGCCTCCGCCTCTCCGGCGGTAGGGTATATGTCCGTTCACCAGAAACAGCAACAAGATCTGGTTAATGACGCGCTGAACGTCGAATAAATAAAGGATACACAATGAGTAGCGTAGATATTCTGGTCCCTGACCTGCCTGAATCCGTAGCCGATGCCACCGTCGCAACCTGGCATAAAAAACCCGGCGACGCAGTCGTACGTGATGAAGTGCTGGTAGAAATCGAAACTGACAAAGTGGTACTGGAAGTACCGGCATCAGCAGACGGCATTCTGGATGCGGTTCTGGAAGATGAAGGTACAACCGTAACGTCTCGTCAGATCCTTGGTCGCCTGCGTGAAGGCAACAGCGCCGGGAAAGAAACCAGCGCTAAAGCTGAAGAGAAAGCGTCCACTCCGGCACAACGCCAACAAGCGTCTCTGGAAGAGCAAAACAACGATGCGTTAAGCCCGGCGATCCGTCGCCTTTTGGCTGAACACAATCTTGATGCCAGCGCCATTAAAGGCACCGGTGTAGGTGGTCGTCTGACCCGTGAAGATGTGGAAAAACATCTGGCGAAAGCCCCGGCGAAAGAGTCTGCACCAGCAGCTGCGGCTCCCGCGGCGCAACCGGCTCTGGCTGCACGTAGCGAAAAACGTGTCCCGATGACTCGCCTGCGTAAGCGTGTGGCAGAGCGTCTGCTGGAAGCGAAAAACTCTACTGCCATGCTGACCACGTTCAACGAAGTCAACATGAAGCCGATTATGGATCTGCGTAAGCAGTACGGTGAAGTGTTTGAAAAACGCCACGGCATCCGTCTGGGCTTTATGTCCTTCTACGTGAAAGCGGTGGTTGAAGCCCTGAAACGTTACCCGGAAGTGAATGCTTCTATCGACGGCGATGATGTGGTTTACCACAACTATTTTGACGTCAGCATGGCGGTATCTACGCCGCGCGGCCTGGTGACGCCGGTTCTGCGTGATGTCGATACCCTCGGCATGGCAGATATCGAGAAGAAAATTAAAGAGCTGGCAGTTAAAGGCCGTGACGGCAAGCTGACGGTTGAAGATCTGACTGGTGGTAACTTCACCATCACCAACGGTGGTGTGTTCGGTTCCCTGATGTCTACGCCTATCATCAACCCGCCGCAGAGCGCAATTCTGGGTATGCACGCTATCAAAGATCGTCCGATGGCAGTGAATGGTCAGGTTGAGATCCTGCCGATGATGTACCTGGCGCTGTCCTACGATCACCGTCTGATCGATGGTCGCGAGTCCGTGGGCTTCCTGGTAACGATCAAAGAGTTGCTGGAAGATCCGACGCGTCTGCTGCTGGACGTGTAGTAGTTTAAGTTTCACCTGCACTGTAGACCGAATGAGGCATTATCGCTTTCTCCGGCAATTGAAGCCTGATGCGACGCTGACGCGTCTTATCAGGCCTACGGGGACCATCAATGTAGGTCGGATAAGGCGCTCGCGCCGCATCCGACAAGCGATGCCTGATGCGACGCTTGCGCGTCTTATCAGGCCTACGGGTGACCGACAATACCCGGAAGCGATACGAAATATTCGGTCTACGGTTTAAAAGATAACGATTACTGAAGGATGGACAGAACACATGAACTTACATGAATATCAGGCAAAACAACTGTTTGCCCGCTATGGCTTACCAGCACCGGTGGGTTATGCCTGTACTACTCCGCGCGAAGCAGAAGAAGCCGCTTCAAAAATCGGTGCCGGTCCGTGGGTAGTGAAATGTCAGGTTCACGCTGGTGGCCGCGGTAAAGCGGGCGGTGTGAAAGTTGTAAACAGCAAAGAAGACATCCGTGCTTTTGCAGAAAACTGGCTGGGCAAGCGTCTGGTAACGTATCAAACAGATGCTAATGGCCAACCGGTTAACCAGATTCTGGTTGAAGCAGCGACCGATATCGCTAAAGAGCTGTATCTTGGTGCCGTTGTAGACCGTAGTTCCCGTCGCGTGGTCTTTATGGCCTCCACTGAAGGCGGCGTGGAAATCGAAAAAGTGGCGGAAGAAACTCCGCACCTGATCCACAAAGTTGCGCTTGATCCGCTGACTGGCCCGATGCCGTATCAGGGACGCGAGCTGGCGTTCAAACTGGGCCTGGAAGGTAAACTGGTTCAACAGTTCACCAAAATTTTCATGGGTCTGGCGACCATTTTCCTTGAGCGCGACCTTGCTCTTATCGAAATTAACCCGCTGGTTATTACCAAACAGGGCGATCTGATCTGCCTCGACGGTAAACTGGGTGCTGATGGCAACGCACTGTTCCGCCAGCCTGATCTGCGCGAAATGCGAGACCAGTCGCAGGAAGATCCACGTGAAGCACAGGCTGCACAGTGGGAACTGAACTACGTTGCGCTGGACGGTAACATCGGTTGTATGGTTAACGGCGCAGGTCTGGCGATGGGTACCATGGACATCGTTAAACTGCACGGTGGCGAACCAGCTAACTTCCTGGACGTTGGCGGTGGCGCAACCAAAGAACGTGTAACCGAAGCGTTCAAAATCATCCTCTCTGACGACAAAGTGAAAGCCGTTCTGGTTAACATCTTCGGTGGTATCGTTCGTTGCGACCTGATCGCTGACGGTATCATCGGCGCGGTAGCGGAAGTGGGTGTTAACGTACCGGTCGTGGTACGTCTGGAAGGTAACAACGCCGAACTCGGCGCGAAGAAACTGGCTGACAGCGGCCTGAATATTATTGCAGCAAAAGGTCTGACTGATGCAGCTCAGCAGGTTGTTGCCGCAGTGGAGGGGAAATAATGTCCATTTTAATTGATAAAAACACCAAGGTTATCTGCCAGGGCTTTACTGGTAGCCAGGGGACTTTCCACTCTGAACAGGCCATTGCATACGGCACCAAAATGGTTGGCGGCGTAACCCCAGGTAAAGGCGGTACTACCCACCTCGGCCTGCCGGTGTTCAACACCGTGCGTGAAGCCGTTGCTGCTACTGGCGCTACCGCTTCTGTTATCTACGTACCAGCACCGTTCTGCAAAGACTCCATTCTGGAAGCCATCGATGCAGGCATCAAACTGATTATCACCATCACTGAAGGCATCCCGACGCTGGATATGCTGACCGTGAAAGTGAAACTGGACGAAGCTGGCGTACGCATGATCGGCCCGAACTGCCCAGGCGTTATCACTCCGGGTGAATGTAAAATCGGCATCCAGCCGGGTCACATTCACAAACCGGGTAAAGTGGGTATCGTTTCCCGTTCCGGTACACTGACCTATGAAGCGGTTAAACAGACCACGGATTACGGTTTCGGTCAGTCGACCTGTGTCGGTATCGGCGGCGACCCGATCCCTGGCTCTAACTTTATCGACATCCTCGAAATGTTCGAAAAAGATCCGCAGACCGAAGCGATCGTGATGATCGGTGAGATCGGCGGTAGCGCTGAAGAAGAAGCGGCTGCGTACATCAAAGAGCACGTTACCAAGCCAGTTGTAGGTTACATCGCTGGTGTAACTGCGCCGAAAGGCAAACGTATGGGCCACGCGGGTGCGATCATTGCCGGTGGGAAAGGGACTGCGGATGAGAAATTTGCTGCTCTGGAAGCCGCAGGCGTGAAAACCGTTCGCAGCCTGGCGGATATCGGTGAAGCACTGAAAACTGTTTTGAAATAAATATCTGTAATAAGAAATAGCCCTCGCCGCTTCCCTCTACAGGAATGGCGAAGGGCTGTCGGTTTCGACATGGTTGGCCATCGTATGATGGCCTTTTTTATGCTTTAAATGTTAACCACGGTCGGAATCTAACCGCTGGCTGAATTAATCCGGCTTCTTGTTGAGCTTCGATAACCGGACCAATATCTTTATAAGCCGCTGGCGCTTCTTCAAGACGTCGTTCTTCGCGCAATGTGACGCATTGGCACGGCAGCGTTGACTCTTCAGTCGCGCGTGAGCGCATGGCCTGCCGACGCTGGCTGCGTCCTGCTCCGTGACTGCAAGACCACAGCCACTTCGGGTTGCCGCAACCAACCGCAAGCCAGGAATAATCACCCATGGAACCGGGGATTAACGCCAGATCGCCCGCGCGTGCCGGTGTTGCACCTTTGCGATGAATATTCATATCATGCTCGTGAAGGATGATGTTATGCGGCACATCCACCACCAGATGTGAATCATCCTGATGAAATAAATCGGCAAAACATACGCGAACCATTTCCGCAATGGTCACGCGATTTAACCATGCGTAACGTGCCGCCATTCCCATCGCTTGTAGATATTCCTCCGCCAGTCCACCAGCCAGACCATATAACCCGCTTTGTGGGTGTTTATGCCCGGCGGGCCATTCAGCACGGGCACGGTCCATCCAGCGTCGTCCGACGTAAAAGCCGACATCTCGCGATCCACTGTGGATCATCACCACGATATCGCCCGTTTTCAGCCCTTGTTGCCAGGCCACATGGCGATCGACCACGCTATCAACCACCTGAAGTTCAATAAAATGATTACCTGAACCCGGCGTACCCAGACAAGGATCGCGGAGTAATGCGCGGTCCGTTGCCAGCAGGGCGGGTGGGGCATAACGCGAATGACTGTTATGCTCGTTAAGCCCAATGCAGCGGTCAATCTCTTGTACCATTCGGAGGATATTCGTGCGTGTCCAGAGACCTGCTGATGGCAAGGCCGACATGCAATCTGCCGGTCCGCCATCAAAAAGCGCGGTGAACGCTCGTGCGGATAACGGAACATCGCGCTCATTCTGCAGTAACACTTGTGTTAACCGCTGAGTGATTATTTCTTTATTCGCTTCGGCTTGCTCAAGGGTTAATCCGGTCGTCAGCAGCCGCATGCCACAAGAAATATCGGTGCCGATGGCCGCAGGAATGACTAAATCCGGCGTTGAGGCCACCACCGCGCCAACGGGGACGCCATTGCCGGGATGAAAATCTGGCGTCGCGCACGTCTGGCGCACATAACCTGGGTGGTCTGGTAGCTTCACTTCTGCAAAATCAAGCAGTTGTGTTACTGCTTTTTCTTCCAGCGGCAGTTCGTCCGGCAGCAGTACGCGGGCACTGGCTCCTGATGGACGACATAATGAAACAATATTGTTGGCGCGGGAAAGTTGGATCCCTTTGCGCAGAAAGGCTTTATCAAGCCTTGAAAGATGATGCATAACGCTGTCCTGAAATATAGACGTTAATCAACCCCCTGTATTGCGAGGGTAATTTTGTCTTTCCGGTCAGCAGCCAGCAAAAGGGAAAGAAAACGCGCGTAGTGTATGTGGCGATAGCAATTTTTACAAGTGGTAAATCTGGCTTATTGTTAAAGAGAAATTATCTTTTGCGATGTCTTTTAAGGCCATGACTCATTCAATTTAACCGGACATAGATAATATATAACATAGGGTATCTAAATTTATCTTTGTATACTTGTCATAATTCAAGTTGCATGTGCTGCATCGATGTTCGCTCACCCAGGTCACTTACTTATGTAAGCTTCTGGAAATTCATTATTTGTTCCCTTCCTGCAACTCGACTTATTTAGAGTATATTCATGTATATGAATAATATTCTTGCAATAATGGCTTTAAAGCATTGCATGCGGATAACTGAGGTGAAATTCCTGTTTTAGGATTATTGTCACTTTATTTTCCTGGTTGGACATATAGCTGACTGGTTTGTTTATTTGAATTATGATATTCATTAGTGCTACTGTTTTTTTATAAAATAATTTTTTGAATTGTTATTTTTTCACGGAAGGCATTATGCGAGGGAAAATACCTAAAACGGAACTGCTGGTGACTTTTGAGGTCGTCGCACGTCATGAAAGTTATACCAGAGCGGCAGAGGAGTTAGCGTTAACCCAAAGTGCAGTATTCAGACAAGTAAGTGCGCTGGAGGAATTTTTATATACTCCGTTATTTTCACACTCTAAAAAACGCATTTTTCTTAATGATGCAGGGAAGTATTACCTGGGGATAGTAAAAGAAACATTAAATAAGCTGGAACGCGATACCAATACGATTATGACCTGGCAGCCTACGGTTCAGGTTATTGAACTTGCCGTTAATCCTACGTTTAGTACCCACTGGTTAATCCCAAATTTACATGAATTCACAAAGTTACATCCCGATATTATTGTTAATATTCATTCTTTAGCTAATAACGGCGATTTTCTTAATCGGGAGTACGATGCTGTCATTATGCGCGAAAATTTTTGCGCGCCCTGGGCGGAAGTAGAATATCTCTTTGAAGAGGAGATTTTGCCGGTATGCAGCGGCAGTTTGCTTGCAATGTCCGATCAAAAACTGTCAGTGGCAGAACTGCTTACTGAGTTACCACTTCTGCATCAAAGCACCCGTATTACTGGCTGGGAAGAGTGGTTTGCCCTATCTGGCGTTAGCAGTCCGCTGGTCAATAACGGACCACGTTTCGATTTGCTTTCAATGCTGATTGCCGCCGTGCGCTCTAATCTCGGCGTGGCGCTGTTACCACGGTTCGCTATTCAACATGATTTGGATAGTGGCGATATGGTGATTCCCTGTGATGTGCCTATTCGTACCGGTAATCGTTTTATTATGACGTGGCAGGAAGAGAAGTCTGACTCGCCGCACTTGCAGCAATTTCGTGAATGGTTGCTGGCGAAATCGGTCGTACCGCAGGAGATGTAAAACCTGCGCCTGGCGGGATGCCAGGCGCAGTTATTACCAGTCGATACCCGGCTGCGCCTGAATGCCGTTATCAAAAGCATGTTTGACGGGGCGGATTTCGCTGACCGTATCCGCCATTTTTAATATCTGACTGTGGCAACTGCGTCCGGTGACAATGACACTTTGTTGTGCCGGGCGGTTTTGCAGAGAAGTGATCACTTCTTCGGTGTCCAGATAATGGTAAGCCAGCATATAGGTCAGCTCATCAAGCACCACTAAGTCGTAACGCTTGTCAGCCAGCATCCGTTTGCTTTCCGACCAGACCTCTTTCGCCGCGTCGATATCCGCTTGCCGGTTCTGAGTCTCCCAGGTAAAACCGGTTCCCATAATATGAAACTCAACCCCCAGCGGCTGGAGAAGGTTGTATTCGCCGTTGTCCCATTGCCCCTTGATGTACTGCGCAACCCCCACCGTTTTGCCATGACCCACCGCGCGCGTCACAGTACCAAACGCGGCAGTGGATTTCCCTTTGCCGTTGCCGGTGAAAACAATCAAGATCCCTTTTTTCTCTATCGCCGCCGCGACGCGCGTATCGACCTGTTCCTTCAATTTCTGCTGGCGCTGCACATGCCGTTCAGTTGAAATTCGCGCTTCCATTCATTTTCCTTAATGTCCCGCAGGGCAACTGGCGCAGCGGTGTTGCTGCTCAAACTGACTAAAGAAATTATTGCCTTTATCATCGACCAGGATGAATGCGGGCAGATTTTCCACTTCCATCATCCACACCGCTTCCATACCCAGCTCCGGGTATTCCAGGCAACGCAGACTTTTGACATATTCTTGCGCCAGTAACGCAGCTGCACCGCCAATACTTCCCAGATTGAAGCCGCCATGTTTGTGACAGGCATCGGTGACCTGCTGGCTGCGGTTACCTTTCGATAACATTACCAGACTGCCGCCAGCCGCCTGGAAGGTTTCGACATAACCGTCCATTCGACCGCCCGTGGTTGGACCCAGTGAACCGCAGGCCATGTTCTCCGGTGTTTTCGCCGGGCCAGCGTAATAGACAATATGATGCTTCAGGTAATCCGGCATCGATTCGCCGCTATCCAGCCGCGCTTTTATTTTGGCGTGGGCGATATCGCGCGCCACTACGATGGGACCACTTAACGACACGCGGGTGCCTACCGGTAATCTGGCGAGATCCTGCATCACGTCACGCAACGGACGGTTTAGATCCAGCTGTACATGTTGCGCGTGATTTTCTTCCCGCAGTGAGGCTGGAATATATTGCCCCGGATTGTGTTCGAGTTTTTCCAGCCAGATACCGTGCTTGTTAATTTTGGCTTTGATATTGCGATCGGCAGAACAGGAGAGCGCCATAGCTATCGGGCAAGAGCCACCGTGACGCGGCAGACGAATGACGCGAATATCATGAGCGAAATATTTACCCCCAAATTGCGCACCAATACCAAATTGCTGACTGGCCTCGAGCAATACTTTTTCCAGCTCAATATCACGGAATGCTTGTCCTTGCTCGTTTCCGCTGGTGGGCAAATTGTCGTAATATTTCGTTGAGGCCAGCTTGGCAACTTTTAAGGTTTGATCGGCTGAAAGCCCTCCGACGACAAAGGCGATGTGGTAAGGCGGGCAGGCAGCGGTGCCCAGCGATTTCATTTTTTCGATTAAAAATGCGGTCAGTTTTTCTGGTTGCAATAGGGATTTGGTTTCCTGATAAAGCGCGGCTTTATTGGCGGAGCCGCCCCCTTTATTAATACAGAGAAAATGGTACTCATCACCAGCGACGGCGCTGATATCAATCTGCGCCGGTAGATTGGTTTGCGTATTGACTTCGGTATACATATCCAGCGGCGCATTTTGTGAAAAGCGCAGATTATTTTCCTGGAAAGTACTGTAAATGCCTTTGCTTAAGGCTTCAGCGTCGTTACCTCCCGTCCATATCTGTTGCCCTTTACTGGCAACAATAGTTGCGGTGCCGGTATCCTGACAGTTGGGTAATACCCCTTTTGCTGAGACTTCAGCATTACGTAATAACTGCAACGCAACGTATTTATCATTACTACTGGCCTGCGGATCGTTAAGAATGCTGGCGACCTGTTGCAAATGAGCGGAACGTAAGAAAAAAGAGGCTTCATAAAATGCCTGCCGGGCAAGCAGCGTTAATGCTTCAGGAGCGATTTTTATCACTTCTTCGCCGTCTAATTCCGTTACTGTAATATGTTGATCGCTAATTAATGTATATTCTGTACCGTCTTTATTTTGTAGAAACGGTTCTTGCCAGATAAATGGTTTGGACATATTTCACTTTTCACCTTAAACGTTAGTGTTACTTAATTGCCGTCTAACTTCATGATCCGGCTTATAAAAATGCGTAGTCATTGGCTTCTGATTGCTTAAGATCCCCCTCAGGGCAGAGCAACGTTCGATTCATTGGGTTTTAATGCTTTACCCCGACAACCCTCGCCGAAATGTTCGCCTTCCCACCGACTCACCATCGCAGCGCCCATTGCGTTGCTCATGACGTTTGTCGCGGAACGCCCCATATCAAGGAACGGATCAACGCCCATCAGCAAGATCAGCCCCGCTTCCGGAATATTGAACTGGTTGAGCGTGGCGGCGATAACCACCATTGAGGCGCGTGGTACGCCAGCCATTCCTTTCGAGGTCAACATCAGGATCAACAGCATGGTGATTTGCTCACCGATGGATAAATGGATATTGCAGGCCTGGGCGATGAAAACTGTGGCGAAGGAGCAGTAGGCCATTGATCCAACGAGATTAAATGAGTAGCCAATGGGTAAGACAAAGCTGGCAATTTTGGGGGAAACGCCAAATTGCTCCAGTTTTTCAAGCGTTCCCGGAAAAGCAGCTTCAGAACTGGATGTGGTAAATGCCAGCAGGGCGGGTTCTGAAAGGGCGCGGGTCAGGCGTCTGATGCAGGGGCCGACATAAACGATGGCCAGACCGATAAGCAGCACCCAAAGTAATAACATGGTGAAATAAAATTCACCCATAAAGATCCCGGCGCTCACCATAACTGCCAGTCCTCGTTCAGCAATCAATGCTGAAATAGCGGCGAATACGGTCAGGGGAGCGAAGAGCATGACGTAGCCAGTGAGCTTTAACATGGCATGTGCCAGCGAATCTAAGGCGTGAACGATGGCGCTGCCTTTCTCACCAATCGCCGTCAGGCTACAGCCGAGGAAAATTGAGAACACCACGATTTGCAAAATTTCATTGTGCGCCATGGCATCGACAATGCTGGTGGGGAAAGCATGCGAAATAAATACTTTTAGTGTAAAGGGTTCTGACGCGACCACTCCGGTGGTTTCGGCACCGTGTGCAACAAAATTAATTCCTGTGCCTGGCATGAAGAAATTTACCGTTATCAAGCCTAAGGCAATTGACAGCAATGAGGCGCAAATAAATAAAAAGAGTGTTTTAGAAAAAATACGACCAAGGGCTTTGGCATCGCCCATTTTAGCAATACCTACCACCAGGGTAGAGACTACTAACGGAGCGATAATCATTTTTATCAGTCGTAAGAAAATCGTCGTGAATATCGATATTTCTTGCGCATAGAGTTTTGCTGTTTCCGGTGAAGCAGTGTTATTGAGCACTACGCCGATAATCATTCCAAGTACCAGCGCCAAAAGAATCATCGTGGTTAAACTTATTTTCTTCATTTTTTCCTCCATCAGGTGCACGGCGATAAATCAGAATCAGGAGAAGTAGATGCCCGAATAGAGATTCAGGCATCTACCTGCTATTACAACCTTACAAATAGCTGAAGTGTTGAACTGCAATAAGTGACGGGATGTCAGTTGGCTAAAAGTGTTCGGATTTTTACAAATCGAAACTCATATTTAATAAAGGTGCATGTTGCTGTGCGCCATAGACATCATTGTCACCTACATTCCCGGAGATAATATCTCGTGGCATGACAATTTTTACTGCGTTAGAAGGATCAAACCAGACAATACGATGAATAAAGTCAGGTTCAACATGATATAAGCGCGCAATCAGTTCTGGGGTTAATTGCCCTGATGATTTTACTCGCTCATAGTTTTCTTTCGTTTTAAATAAAATATCTAAAACCAGTTCGTAAGGTCCGGCATTTTTCGAACGAATGACTTGCGCCAGTGAGACAATTGACTGTTTCATGCCTGAACTCCTTCTGGCGTCACCTGTTCAATATGGAAATCAAAACGCAGAGCGTCGTTGGCTTCAATCAGGTGATATATGGAAAATTCGTATACCGGCCCGCCCTGGATATCAGAAGGGGAGAACGGGAACGCCAGGTTGCCTGCGGTAGCGATGCGGTTTTCATAGCCGTAGTGCAGCATGGTAGAGCGCACTAGCGAGCAAACGCTATTGGCAATATCCTGGGTCGGTGCAACTACATCAAGGACAATCCCCAGCTCATGCCCGGCAGTTTGCATCGGTTCATGGTCGCCCATCACCCCGTTTTTGCCGTACAGGTGGAAATTGATGCGAATGCTGTCATCGTCGAGCGACAGGTTACGCGAAACGCTGGTTTTGACTTCATCGATGATTTTATCGATCCCGGCGATCATGATCGGGTCGCGCGTTCCTGCGATGGTCAGACAGCGGAAGCCCACCCGTCGCGCACCTTCCAGTTTCAGGGCATACGGCGTTTCTTCATGCTTAGAACCGCTGACGTACACTTCGCCGTCATTGACCGCTTTAAATGTGCAGCCTTTCAGGTTCAACACGCCGCCAGGTCCTGGCAGGAAGTAGGGATCGGATTTCTCATACAGTGTGTGTGCAGCCGCTGACGTTTCGGTAAATTTACGCTTCGGATTAAATGTCTTCAGCGTAAAGCCGTTGTCATCAATGATGCCCATCGCACAGTCAGAGCCTGAGCCGGGCGTTGCGGCGATTGCCGCGCATTCAAGGATTTTCCCACAATGCAGCGCCAGACCTTCATCAAAGCCTTGCATGATCGGTAGCGCAGCAAAGCAGGCCGGGTCGTAAGCGCGCCCGCCCAGCACCACTTGCGCGCCTTCTTTCAGCGCCTGCTGGAAGGGTTCGATGCCCATTTGCGCGACGATATACGTACTTTCGTCAATCGCGTCGTGGGTTAACGGCGGGACAAAATCCAGCGCCGTGATTTTGCCGTTATCCAGCGCCTGGTGGACGATGGCTTTGTCAACGTCTGCCGGGATCAGCGCCATCGAGAACGAGAGGCGCTCTTCCCGGGCAATCTCATGAATTATTTCTCGGCACCACTCCAGGTGTGGAGCGGCACCAGAACCGCCGGCCGTTCCGATCACCACCGGTATATTATTTTGCACGCCTGCGGTGATCATATAGCGCAGATCGCGCTTGACTCCTGCGCGATCGGTAAACGGTTTGCCTGCCCCGAGGTAGTGGGGACCTGGATCGGAAGATCCTGCATCAGCGGCGATCAGATCGGGCGATTCTGCCATCGCTTTGCGGAAGCTCTCTTCCGGGAATCCATACCCGAGGATTGCCGTTGGCGATAAGACTTTAAAAGAACGAGCCATTTGTTAATCCTTAGCCTGCAACAGCGCGATAGTACGATTCATTTCGTTGAAGACGATATCGAGGCCTTCGTCAAAGCCCATCCCTGGTTTTACCAGCATACGCATGGGGCGAGCAGCAAGGGCGACGTGGACACAGGTGCGGGCACTGACATCAGTTTCATTGCAGGTGCCGCCCTGGTACGCTTCCATGCTGTGGCTGTTGCAATAAAGAACTGCATCGACGATGTTGTGAATACTGCCCAGATCCGGGGTTTTGATTTGCACCATGTGGCAACTGGCGGCATCAGTGAAATCAACAATATCCTGGTAGGTGTTACACCATTCATCGGCCACGATTTTCACGCCGGAACCGAGGCGCGTCAGCTCTTTGGTAATCGCGGTCAGCAGGCGGATTTGATCGGGCTTGTTACCGGCATCGACCGGCCCCTCAATGTAGAGCGGCAGGCCTTGCGCCTCTTTTTCCAGACTGGCGATGTATTGCGCACAGCGAAGCGGATCCATATCGAAGATCAGACCAATAGTGCCGTATACATCGATGTGCAGGGTAGGGTGGTAGCGTGCGCTGGTGCGTTTGCTTAGAATCCGATCGGATAGCCAACGGACATATTCGCGCAGTTTTTCTCCTTTAAAGCCCAGTTTCTCTTCGACGTTATTAATCAGCGCATGAGGTAGCACGTCGATGCCCTTAAGGATCATCTTATCGACAGCGATATATCGATCGTCTCCGCTCTGACCAAATAATGGAATGGATTCCGCCACGCGTGGCAACTGCCATTCATCACAGACCACTTCAGTTTTTAGACGGCCGGTTGCCAGCGCGGTAGCATCAAGCAGCGCCTGTGATAATCCGTAACGTACGGCGGTATGCAGCAAGTTGCCGTCAATACGCAATTTGTCGAAGAAACGGGCATTCGGCAGGAAAGCATCCACATCGCGGCCTACCAGTAATGGCTTGATATGGTCGTTGAGGAACGGAATAAAGTGCTCTGCGAGGAACAGTGGATCGCGACCGCCTGCCCCGGAATACTGTACGGCAGCACAGTCGCCTACGGCGACCGCACCGTTTTCCAGAATCAACTGAACCGAAACGCACTCCCCGGCCTGACGTACGGCGTTAAACCCCTGTGTTACCGGCTCTCCGGTGTAGAAAAAGCCGTCGTGACCCGCTCCGTTTTTTATCGCCTGCTGATCATCGAAATAGAATGAGGAGTAGCCAGCGGTAAAAAGGGCCTGTTTTATTTTCATTATGGTCTTCCTATTAATTTACTGTGGGATACAGCATTGATGTCATCTACAACCATCTGGAATGTCGGTTGGCGTCCTTCAAAGCGCGCGCGTTCCGCAACGTAATCGTGGTGGAGGTCGAGAATATCTTTTGGCAATGGAACGGCTCCGGCTTCCAGTACGCGTATCGCGCCGGTGTTGTCACGGACCGGAAGAATTTTGCCCGCGTTGCAGGCGGCTGGTGCAAACGGCACATCCAGTACGCCCGCTTCAAATGCCAGCACCGTACCGCGCGCAATATCACCATTACCCAGTTCGAACACTTTGTTCAGTACAGCGCGAACCTCGCTCTTAATCAGTTCAATTTCTAGTTCAACCGCCGGGCACGGCGGGAATTTCTGCTCGTTGACCATGTTGAGCATCTGGCGGGAGGCTTTTAGCCCCTGAATGTTGGCAGCAGCAGTCGGGATGCCCCAGGCTTCGTGCGGACTTTTGGTGATGACTTTGGTAGCACCAGACATCCCCGCGACGGCAGCACCCCAGGAGATAATGGCGAACGCTTTCGATTCGTCCTCCGGAAAGCCTCCCATCCACTGGTGAAACACGGTACTTAATTCGTAGTCGGTATAGCCATAGCTCTGAAAATATTCGTGTGCAAGTTCCCGCAGAGACTGGATCGCCGCGACATCCTGCGTCAGGCTGCCGACCTGACCATAACCAACGGTGATAGACTTCACACCCTGTTCCAGTGCCAGCAAGCCTTCGATTATTGCGATAGAGTGCGAGATAAACGGCGGGATTAGCGTACCCGTTAGTGGGCCAAACGGTTCGCGGTTGATGCGGATCCCGTGTTCTTCATACATCCCCATTAAACGGTCGCAGTACTGCCAGTCGCGGATCGATTTTTCCAGCGTTACGCGTTTGGCATACGGGATGTTGTAGGAAATGCCGCCGCCTTCATAACTGGTAAAGCCGCTGGCCATCGAGATTTCAGCCAGCAGACGCGCATCAGGCGTGCCGTGGCGGATCTGTAGCGGTTTTTGCAGAGTTTCGGTGAGGCGACGGCAAGCTGCGACGCCGTGGTTAACTACCGGTAAACCGTTCAGTTTAGAGGTTCCGGCTTCGATGGATTTTTTAATCCCTACAGCCGCTTCTTCGTACCGATTCAGACGGGTATATGCATCGATAGTGCTCGGCAGCAGATCGCACTCTTCTTGTAGTGTTTTCAGTAGTTCGATGTGTTCGTCCATCAGCGCCACGCCTGCGCGCGGTTGGCTAAGGGTTTTACCTTCCTTGTCTGCTTTCAGCAGGGCAAGAGAGAAGCGTTTATGCTCAGGAATGGTTTGTTGGTATTTAACGCCATCTTCAAAGTTTTCAACATCCTTGCCGGTTTCCCAGGTTTTCAATACCTGTTGCCGCTCGGTCATGAATTCGTCATGGGTTAATTTCTTATTTCGAAGTTCCATTGATTGCAGCCTTAATTGTTATAGGGTTAAGCATTGAATACTGGTGCGCGCGGCGGCCAGCGGATCGACTCTGGCGACGTTTGCCAGCAGTGGTAATAGCCCCCGGGAATCGCGGTAATATTCAAATTCGGTCGGTAAGAGAATGCGTTTGCCGTCGTCGTTTAACTCGCGGTATTTCAACCAGCGATGCATATCGAACTGACCGGCACGCGAGAGCCATCCGCCGGATCCAACGACTTTACGCACGGTTGTCAGGTCACGTCCCATCTGTAAATCGACATTGCCGATGCAGGTGCAGACCTCTTTTTTGGTGCCCGCATGTCTTTCGGTGGCATAACCCACACACAGTCCGGCCAGGACGGTATCGAAATATTTTTCATCTGCATTCGCGGGTAAGTAGTCGGGATGAGCGACTAGATGACGGAGGTAATGATAAAAAGCGTCCAACTGTGCGGGTTGCTGAGCAAAATTCACACTGACTAACTCTTTCGCACTTTCACCAACCACCATTGCCGAGACGCGCATTCCCAGATCGCCTTCCACCGTCCGTTTTACGAAGGGTTCCGGTACGCCATGTAAAACAGTGTCGGGCGAGAGCGTGTTGGCACAGGCGGAATAGACATCGGTGGTTGCGCCGCCCATGTCGATCAGCATGAACTCTTTCCAGCTGTGATCGACGTTACTGATTGCCTTAACCAGTTCAAAGACCGTCCATGGTGTCGGCATTGGTTCTTCGCCTGTTTTATCAACAATGACATCCAGCCCTTTCCCTTTAACGATGCGTTTAAGGAATATGTCGCAGATAGCCTGGCGTGCAGCTAAAGGGTTCGGATGGTCAAGATCGGGTAGAACATTGTCGACGATGGTCAGGTCTTTATGCCCGAGGATCTCCTGCACCTTGTCCTGAATATCCCGGTTTCCGGCATAAATAATGGCGCAGTCGAGTTTGGATTCTGCCAGCACACGGGCGTTATTCAGTCCGTAACTTTCTTCTCCGCCGTCGGTGCCGCCGGTGAACAAAAGAATATCGGGCTGCGTTTCTTCTAGTGCCTGGATATCACGGCGGTTCAGCTTGTAGGCGTAATATTGCGCAATTTTAGCACCCGCAGAGTGAGCGGTTACTTTCGCGGTTTCCCGGGTGATAGAAGGCACCAATCCCATTGCGGCAACCGCCAGCCCACCTTTGGCAGAGGAGGAATACTTCAATGCAACCTCACCACGGTTTAACAGGGGGAGGGCATTATCTACGTTTAACACCTGGTTAAGGCTGGAGAAAAATCCCTCTGCCAGATGATGGATGGTGGTTGGGGTCAGAACGTGGTTAACCAACGTTAACGCGTCCCCCTCCCGGGTGAAGAGGGCTGCTTTGGTCCACGTCGATCCAATATCGACAGAGACGATTTGCATCAGATTGCCTCTTCAAGAATGCGAGTATCAACGTCATGACGTTGGTTGATATCGTGGGCCATCAGCTGACAAACATCTTCTAAGTCATGACTTGGGGAAAAGACGCGATCAAATCCCATCTCTTTGAACTTGGTTTCCACGTCAGCGAAGTCATGTTTTCCGACCACCAGGTTGCCGCCCACATAGAGCAGGATGTCCCCCAAGCCACGCTCAATGCAGCGTTCGCGCATGCCCAGACAGTCGATATCGCCATGCCCATAGATAGAGGAGACGACAATTGCGTCAGCGCCAGTTTCAATGGCAGCATCAATATATTCGTCCTGGCTGACCATTACGCCCAGATTAATGACTCTGAAGTCATGGTTGCTAAAAACGCGGTCCAGAACTTTATTGCCTACTGCATGGCAGTCCGCGCCAATAACGCCAATCACAAGTGTTGCTTTCTTCATGGGTAATCCTTTGTAAGACAGAGAGTAAAATAAGTTACACACGTCGTATTTATGGCCGTCCATAACGGCACAGGTTTAATATCACAGGAGTGTCTTTATCTGGTCGTAATGTTGCAATTGATCTATTTTCAAAATGTCTTTCGGGAAATGATTGTTTAAAGTGTGTTTTTAAATTCTCATTTTAATTCAGCGTGTTATGTCAACTAATGTCATGAATGTTAAATTTTTAAAATTAACTTGATTTGATGTATTGAGATAATTGTGATCAACTTCTAATTTGCATTTTGGGGAGAATTTTTAGCCATGAGTAATACATTTTGTAAAATTTAACTTGAATTTCACTGCAATTCATCTCTGCTTAATGTAAAAAAAATGTTGAATATAACAAATGGTTAATGATTTATACGAATTATGCCCTTTGTTAGTTCTTTTGATTGTTCGTAAAAAAGAGAGGCACATGAAGGTGCTACCAGTACGAGTAACGTTAATCAAAGATTCTAATACTTCTGGCATAAATGCAGGACAGGTTCGCACAGAGTGGATTTAATCAGTATAATCCTCATAAAATAGTTCAGAATTATTTGAATCATTAACGGTGATTTGATGTCGATGGTCAGAAATAGCTGAGTCAATCAATGAAGACAGTATCGAAAAAATGACTGTATCAGAACTAATTTCGATTAATTCTTCTCTTTTTTGACCCAAAAAGATATTTATCTTGATTTCATTTGTACTACGGCAATCTATATAAAGTAATTTTTGATCGCTGAGATTTTCCGTTTCATAAATGTTTTTGGCGAGTGTCGGGTGTAATGATGCCAGACATCTGCTCAGATATGCCAGATCCTTTAGGGAATACCCCACTGAGTAGAGGATGTCAGAGAATTTTTGTGTGTTTACTGTTATCTCTGAAGTGCATGTTGCATTGACAGGAAGAGTATTAAAAGAGAGCTGAGATGGTATCATTATTTAAATCTTTCCGTGAGTAATAAAAATTAATCCCCAGGTATTGTTTAGTAATATTTACCATAGGGGATATATAGAAAATTAAAGTATTTGATTGGCGTCGGTTAACTGATCAATAACTAGTGCTAAATTGGTAAACATTTTGAAATGTCGATACTGGCTCGGAATATCATTTTCAAAGACGAAGGATTCAAGGTTATTGTCTGAAAAATAAAGGACAAGTGTTGCTGATTCGTCAGGGGAAATATGGAAATATATCTGGTTACCAGACGGAGGATTGTCCAGAAGAAGAGCATCTTTGCCCGTCACATACCTGTTATGGTCGTGGACACTACGCTCACACTTCATCAGAGGTGTCATGATACTCATGTATTCATCTGATGTTAATATATTAAAATCGCCATTCATTTTAAAGAAACGATAAAGTATCAGTACATCCTCTAGCGTAACCGGTTGGTTTGTTTTCAGAGGGAAATAAGTGGGAACCAGAAGATGAGGTTCTAATCTATTTTGTTGGGCGCTATAACTGAATTTAAACATAAATTCCGGATCGCTCATCAATTTAGAAACATAATTATGCCTGGCTTCAAAGGTTTTAATTTTTACCAGGTTAAATAAATCTGGTTCTTCATCCTGTATTAAAAGGCATTGGCCATAACAGAAAGGTTTTTTTTCATTATAAGCAGAAACGGTTATTCTGTCAGGAGTGTCAACGTTATATCCAAAAGCCAGATAGTTACCCTCCTCATCGCGATCTGTTTCCAGGTTATTTAAATTCATCACATTAAGTGTTTTCAATGCTGAGTCAATGAGTTGTTGACCCTCTGAGGTAAATGTTTTGCGCTGCGTTGTATAAAGTGTATCGATACCAACGACTATCCGATGTGGGTCAAGGATGGCGGCAATCAACTTTATTACCTGCACAGTCACGGGTGATGTCATTGATTCGTTATCTGTTTTTAGAGGATCATTTGATGGCCAACCAGAGAAGCGATTGACAACAGAACCTATATTATCAAGACCCATGGCAGCAACCTCATTGTAATCAAGCGAGGCGCTCAGCGTACCCGGCTATAGAAAAACTAACTTGCAAAAATCGCTCATTTTTCGTTTATCAGGCGAAAGTTGCCTGTGTTCATGCAGACACAGTCGCCTCTGTTAAGCGATATCTCTCTCATCGATACTTATTGGTGATTATTACAAATGAAACAATAACATGGCGGTCTTACAGCGATGCTCATAAAGGCAACAATCAATTAACTTTGATAAAAATATGTTATGTAAAATAGCAACAAATTGGCTACTCTAATCAATTGGTATTATAAAAAGTTGATAAGGCGATTCTGTTAAATAAAACACTGGTTTTTTATCTATGTCTTTTTATTGTAATAATTGTGTTACATAAATATTTCACAATAAATTAACAATAAAATTACCAATGGTCTATGGTTTATACATAATTAACATATTTGACTGGTTTTGATATAAATCAATTTTTAATTCTTGAAAAAAATCTGCAAAACACGATAAATTGTCGTAGATCAAATTGGTGAGGTCGTGACAATTTCGCTATAAATTGATCACTGTCGAAAAATGCAAATTTGCTCAATAAAAACCTGTTTATTGTAAGGATTTTGCGGCGTAATATAATTACGGGATCAATTTGGTTTATTCATTAACATATTTGTAACTTTTTTATCATTGTCTTTTCCACTTTTGAGGAAAAGGCAGCGATAGAGGCGAGCAAATAATTTTGTATTGGGGCATGCGTGTGACCCTTTCTAACGGGGTTCACTCTCGGAGTCTTCATGCGATGAGCAAGGAGTCATGATGTTAGATATAGTCGAACTGTCGCGCTTACAGTTTGCCTTGACCGCGATGTACCACTTCCTTTTTGTGCCACTGACGCTCGGTATGGCGTTCCTGCTGGCCATTATGGAAACGGTCTACGTCCTTTCCGGCAAACAGATTTATAAAGATATGACCAAGTTCTGGGGCAAGTTGTTTGGTATCAACTTCGCTCTGGGGGTGGCAACCGGTCTGACCATGGAGTTCCAGTTCGGGACTAACTGGTCTTACTATTCCCACTATGTAGGGGATATCTTCGGTGCGCCGCTGGCAATCGAAGGTCTGATGGCCTTCTTCCTCGAATCCACCTTTGTAGGTCTGTTCTTCTTCGGTTGGGATCGTCTGGGTAAAGTTCAGCATATGTGTGTCACCTGGCTGGTGGCGCTTGGTTCAAACCTGTCCGCACTGTGGATTCTGGTTGCGAACGGCTGGATGCAAAACCCAATCGCATCCGATTTCAACTTTGAAACTATGCGTATGGAGATGGTGAGCTTCTCCGAGCTGGTGCTTAACCCGGTTGCTCAGGTGAAATTCGTTCACACTGTAGCGTCTGGTTATGTGACTGGCGCGATGTTCATCCTTGGTATCAGCGCATGGTATATGTTGAAAGGTCGTGACTTCGCCTTTGCTAAACGCTCCTTTGCTATCGCTGCCAGCTTCGGTATGGCTGCCGTTCTGTCTGTTATTGTTCTGGGTGATGAATCCGGTTATGAAATGGGCGACGTGCAGAAAACCAAACTGGCTGCTATTGAAGCCGAGTGGGAAACGCAACCTGCACCTGCTGCCTTTACTCTGTTCGGCATTCCTGATCAGGAAGAGGAGACGAACAAATTTGCTATCCAGATCCCTTACGCGCTGGGCATCATTGCAACGCGTTCCGTGGATACCCCGGTTATCGGCCTGAAAGAGCTGATGGTGCAGCATGAAGAACGCATCCGTAACGGGATGAAGGCGTACTCTCTGCTCGAGCAACTGCGTTCTGGTTCTACTGACCAGGCGGTTCGTGACCAGTTCAATAGCATGAAGAAAGACCTCGGTTACGGTCTGTTGCTGAAACGCTACACGCCAAACGTGGCGGATGCGACTGAAGCGCAGATTCAACAGGCAACCAAAGACTCCATTCCACGTGTAGCGCCGCTGTACTTCGCGTTCCGTATCATGGTGGCGTGTGGCTTCCTGCTGCTGGCAATCATCGCGCTCTCTTTCTGGAGTGTCATCCGCAACCGTATTGGCGAGAAAAAATGGCTGCTGCGCGCCGCACTGTACGGTATTCCGCTGCCGTGGATTGCTGTAGAAGCGGGCTGGTTCGTGGCTGAATATGGTCGCCAACCTTGGGCTATCGGTGAAGTGCTGCCGACAGCTGTAGCGAACTCGTCACTGACCGCAGGCGACCTCATCTTCTCGATGGTGCTGATTTGTGGCCTGTATACCCTGTTCCTGGTGGCAGAATTGTTCTTAATGTTCAAGTTTGCACGCCTCGGCCCAAGCAGCCTGAAAACCGGTCGCTATCACTTTGAGCAGTCTTCCACGACTACTCAGCCGGCACGCTAAGACAGGAGTCGTCAAATGATCGATTATGAAGTATTGCGTTTTATCTGGTGGCTGCTGGTTGGCGTTCTGCTGATTGGTTTTGCAGTCACTGACGGTTTCGACATGGGGGTGGGCATGCTCACCCGTTTCCTCGGTCGTAACGACACCGAGCGTCGAATTATGATTAACTCCATCGCACCACACTGGGACGGTAACCAGGTATGGCTGATCACTGCGGGTGGCGCTCTGTTTGCTGCCTGGCCGATGGTCTATGCCGCTGCGTTCTCCGGCTTCTATGTCGCGATGATCCTCGTGCTGGCGTCTCTGTTCTTCCGTCCGGTCGGTTTTGACTACCGCTCCAAGATTGAAGAAACCCGCTGGCGTAACATGTGGGACTGGGGCATCTTCATTGGTAGCTTCGTTCCGCCGCTGGTGATTGGCGTGGCGTTTGGTAACCTGTTGCAGGGCGTACCGTTCAACGTGGATGAATATCTGCGTCTGTACTACACCGGTAACTTCTTCCAGCTGCTTAACCCGTTCGGCCTGCTGGCTGGCGTGGTGAGCGTAGGGATGATCATTACTCAGGGCGCAACCTATCTGCAGATGCGTACCGTGGGCGAACTGCACCTGCGTACCCGTGCAACGGCTCAGGTGGCGGCACTGGTGACACTGGTCTGCTTCGCACTGGCTGGCGTATGGGTGATGTACGGTATCGATGGTTATGTTGTGAAATCAACAATGGACCATTACGCGGCATCTAACCCGCTGAATAAAGAAGTGGTTCGTGAAGCTGGCGCATGGTTGGTGAACTTCAACAATACGCCGATTCTGTGGGCTATTCCGGTACTGGGTGTGGTTCTGCCTCTGCTGACCATTCTGACTGCACGTATGGATAAAGCGGCGTGGGCGTTTGTGTTCTCCTCCCTGACGCTGGCCTGCATCATCCTGACTGCCGGTATTGCAATGTTCCCGTTTGTGATGCCGTCCAGCACCATGATGAACGCAAGTCTGACAATGTGGGATGCAACTTCCAGCCAGCTGACGCTTAACGTCATGACCTGGGTTGCGGTGGTTCTGGTACCGATCATTCTGCTCTACACCGCCTGGTGCTACTGGAAAATGTTCGGTCGTATCACCAAAGAAGATATTGAACGTAACACCCACTCTCTGTACTAAGTAAGGAGCTAAAAATGTGGTATTTCGCATGGATTCTGGGAACGCTTCTTGCCTGTTCGTTTGGGGTAATCACCGCGCTGGCGCTTGAGCACGTCGAATCAGGCAAAGCCGGTCAAGAAGACATCTGATGAGTAAGATTATCGCAACCTTGTATGCGGTAATGGACAAGCGCCCCCTGCGGGCGCTTTCCTTCGTGATGGCGCTTCTGTTAGCAGGATGTATGTTTTGGGACCCGTCACGTTTCGCCGCGAAGACCAGTGAACTGGAAATCTGGCATGGTTTATTGCTGATGTGGGCCGTCTGTGCTGGTGTTATTCACGGCGTGGGCTTTCGTCCGCAGAAGGTTCTCTGGCAAGGGATTTTTTGCCCTTTGCTTGCCGATATTGTTCTCATTGTCGGGCTGATTTTCTTCTTCTTTTAAATCAGAATTCTCTTTAAAAATTTATGGGCCGCTTCAGGCCCATAAATTTTTACGCTCCCTTAACTTGCCCTCATTCCCAAACCTCAATCGCGCGCGTATAGTAGCAGCGTTTAAAAGCTCTAACTTTTGTTGCATTACCGGGATGTAAAGTGAATACAACGCTGTTTCGATGGCCGGTTCGCGTCTACTATGAAGATACCGATGCCGGTGGTGTGGTGTACCACGCCAGTTACGTCGCTTTTTATGAAAGAGCACGCACAGAGATGCTGCGTCATCATCACTTCAGTCAGCAGGCGCTGATGGCTGAACGCGTTGCCTTTGTGGTGCGTAAAATGACGGTGGAATATTATGCACCTGCGCGGCTCGACGATATGCTCGAAATACAGACTGAAATAACATCAATGCGTGGCACCTCTTTGGTTTTCACGCAACGTATTGTCAACGCCGAGAATACTTTGCTGAATGAAGCAGAGGTTCTGGTTGTTTGCGTTGACCCACTCAAAATGAAGCCTCGTGCGCTTCCCAAGTCTATTGTCGCGGAGTTTAAGCAGTGACTGACATGAATATCCTTGATTTGTTCCTGAAGGCTAGCCTTCTGGTTAAACTTATCATGTTGATTTTGATTGGTTTTTCAATCGCATCCTGGGCCATTATTATCCAGCGGACCCGTATTCTTAACGCAGCGGCGCGCGAAGCCGAAGCGTTTGAAGATAAATTCTGGTCCGGAATCGAACTTTCTCGCCTCTATCAGGAGAGCCAGGGAAAACGGGATAATCTCACTGGTTCGGAACAAATCTTTTACAGCGGGTTCAAAGAGTTTGTGCGCCTGCATCGTGCCAATAGCCATGCGCCGGAAGCCGTAGTGGAAGGGGCGTCGCGAGCGATGCGTATTTCCATGAACCGTGAACTTGAAAATCTGGAAACGCACATTCCGTTCCTCGGTACTGTTGGCTCCATCAGCCCGTATATTGGTCTGTTTGGTACGGTCTGGGGGATCATGCACGCCTTTATCGCCCTCGGGGCGGTAAAACAAGCAACACTGCAAATGGTTGCGCCCGGTATCGCAGAAGCGTTGATTGCGACGGCAATTGGTCTGTTCGCCGCAATTCCGGCGGTAATGGCTTATAACCGCCTCAACCAGCGCGTAAACAAACTGGAACTGAATTACGACAACTTTATGGAAGAGTTTACCGCGATTCTGCACCGCCAGGCGTTTACCGTTAGCGAGAGCAACAAGGGGTAAGCCATGGCCAGAGCGCGTGGACGAGGTCGTCGCGATCTCAAGTCCGAAATCAACATTGTACCGTTGCTGGACGTACTGCTGGTGCTGTTGCTGATCTTTATGGCGACAGCGCCCATCATCACCCAGAGCGTGGAGGTCGATCTGCCAGACGCTACTGAATCACAGGCGGTGAGCAGTAACGATAATCCGCCAGTGATTGTTGAAGTGTCTGGTATTGGTCAGTACAACGTGATGGTTGAGAAAGATCGCCTGGAGCGTTTACCACCAGAGCAGGTGGTGGCGGAAGTGTCCAGCCGTTTCAAGGCCAACCCGAAAACGGTCTTTCTGATCGGTGGCGCAAAAGATGTGCCTTACGATGAAATAATTAAAGCACTGAACTTGTTACATAGTGCAGGTGTGAAATCGGTTGGTTTAATGACGCAGCCTATCTAAACATCTGCGTTTCCCTTGCTTGAAAGAGAGCGGGTAACAGGCGAACAGTTTTTGGAAACCGAGAGTGTCAAAGGCAAC
Source organism: Escherichia coli (assembly GCF_036503815.1). GTDB lineage: Bacteria > Pseudomonadota > Gammaproteobacteria > Enterobacterales > Enterobacteriaceae > Escherichia > Escherichia coli_F. The sequence continues at coordinate 3,347,280 of NZ_AP027764.1, read as the reverse complement.
CGAACAAAACGACAAGCTCAAGCGGGCGATAATTATTTCAGCAGTGCTGCATGTCATCTTATTTGCGGCGCTGATCTGGAGTTCGTTCGATGAGAATATAGAAGCTTCAGCCGGAGGTGGCGGTGGTTCGTCCATCGACGCTGTAATGGTTGATTCAGGTGCGGTAGTTGAGCAGTACAAACGCATGCAAAGCCAGGAATCAAGCGCGAAGCGTTCTGATGAGCAGCGCAAGATGAAGGAACAGCAGGCTGCGGAAGAACTGCGTGAGAAACAAGCGGCTGAACAGGAACGCCTGAAGCAACTTGAGAAAGAGCGGTTAGCGGCTCAGGAGCAGAAAAAGCAGGCTGAAGAAGCCGCAAAACAGGCCGAGTTAAAGCAGAAGCAAGCGGAAGAGGCGGCAGCGAAAGCGGCGGCAGATGCTAAAGCGAAGGCTGAAGCGGATGCAAAAGCTGCGGAAGAAGCAGCGAAGAAAGCGGCTGCAGACGCGAAGAAAAAAGCAGAAGCAGAAGCCGCCAAAGCCGCAGCCGAAGCGCAGAAAAAAGCCGAAGCAGCCGCTGCGGCGCTGAAGAAGAAAGCGGAAGCGGCAGAAGCAGCTGCAGCTGAAGCAAGAAAAAAAGCGGCAACTGAAGCTGCTGAAAAAACCAAGGCAGAAGCTGAGAAGAAAGCGGCTGCTGAAAAGGCTGCAGCTGATAAGAAAGCAGCGGCAGAGAAAGCTGCAGCCGACAAAAAAGCAGCAGAAAAAGCGGCTGCTGAAAAGGCAGCAGCTGATAAGAAAGCAGCGGCAGAAAAAGCCGCCGCAGACAAAAAAGCGGCAGCGGCAAAAGCTGCAGCTGAAAAAGCCGCTGCAGCAAAAGCTGCAGCTGAAAAAGCCGCTGCAGCAAAAGCTGCCGCAGAGGCAGATGATATTTTCGGTGAGCTAAGCTCTGGTAAGAATGCACCGAAAACGGGGGGAGGGGCGAAAGGGAACAATGCTTCGCCTGCCGGGAGTGGTAATACTAAAAACAATGGCGCATCAGGGGCCGATATCAATAACTATGCCGGGCAGATTAAATCTGCTATCGAAAGTAAGTTCTATGACGCATCGTCCTATGCAGGCAAGACCTGTACGCTGCGCATAAAACTGGCACCCGATGGTATGTTACTGGATATCAAACCTGAAGGTGGCGATCCCGCACTTTGTCAGGCTGCGTTGGCAGCAGCTAAACTTGCGAAGATCCCGAAACCACCAAGCCAGGCAGTATATGAAGTGTTCAAAAACGCGCCATTGGACTTCAAACCGTAATCGCGATGCTGACTGTTCCGACGGTCAACATCAGACACCGGTTGCCACGGGGTTCTGGTAGTTTTGTGTATTTTAGTTTGTTAACATTCTGCTAAATTATCGTGGGCCATCGGTCCAGATAAGGGAGATATGATGAAGCAGGCATTACGAGTAGCATTTGGTTTTCTCATACTGTGGGCATCAGTTCTGCATGCTGAAGTCCGCATTGTGATCGACAGCGGTGTAGATTCCGGTCGTCCTATTGGCGTTGTTCCTTTCCAGTGGGCGGGTCCTGGTGCAGCACCTGAAGATATTGGCGGCATCGTTGCTGCTGACTTGCGTAACAGCGGTAAATTTAATCCATTAGATCGCGCTCGTCTGCCACAGCAGCCGGGTAGTGCGCAGGAAGTTCAACCAGCTGCATGGTCTGCGCTGGGTATTGACGCTGTGGTTGTCGGCCAGGTCACTCCGAATCCGGACGGCTCTTACAATGTTGCTTATCAACTTGTGGACACTGGCGGCGCACCGGGTACTGTACTTGCTCAGAACTCGTACAAAGTGAACAAGCAGTGGCTGCGTTATGCTGGTCATACCGCCAGTGACGAAGTGTTTGAAAAACTGACCGGCATTAAAGGTGCGTTCCGTACCCGTATTGCCTACGTTGTTCAGACCAACGGCGGTCAGTTCCCGTATGAACTGCGCGTATCTGACTATGACGGTTACAACCAGTTTGTCGTTCACCGTTCTCCGCAGCCGCTGATGTCTCCGGCGTGGTCACCAGACGGTTCTAAACTGGCTTATGTGACCTTCGAAAGCGGTCGTTCCGCGCTGGTCATCCAAACGCTGGCAAATGGCGCTGTACGTCAGGTGGCTTCATTCCCGCGTCACAACGGTGCACCTGCATTCTCGCCAGACGGCAGCAAACTGGCATTCGCCTTGTCGAAAACCGGTAGCCTGAACCTGTACGTAATGGATTTGGCTTCTGGTCAGATCCGCCAGGTGACTGATGGTCGCAGTAACAATACCGAACCGACCTGGTTCCCGGACAGCCAGAACCTGGCATTTACTTCTGACCAGGCCGGTCGTCCGCAGGTTTATAAAGTGAATATCAACGGCGGTGCGCCACAACGTATTACCTGGGAAGGTTCGCAGAACCAGGATGCGGATGTCAGCAGCGACGGTAAATTTATGGTAATGGTCAGCTCCAATGGTGGGCAGCAGCACATTGCCAAACAAGATCTGGCAACGGGAGGCGTACAAGTTCTGTCGTCCACGTTCCTGGATGAAACGCCAAGTCTGGCACCTAACGGCACTATGGTAATCTACAGCTCTTCTCAGGGGATGGGATCCGTGCTGAATTTGGTTTCTACAGATGGGCGTTTCAAAGCGCGTCTTCCGGCAACTGATGGACAGGTCAAATTCCCTGCCTGGTCGCCGTATCTGTGATAATAATTAATTGAATAGTAAAGGAATCATTGAAATGCAACTGAACAAAGTGCTGAAAGGGCTGATGATTGCTCTGCCTGTTATGGCAATTGCGGCATGTTCTTCCAACAAGAACGCCAGCAATGACGGCAGCGAAGGCATGCTGGGTGCCGGCACTGGTATGGATGCGAACGGCGGCAATGGCAACATGTCTTCCGAAGAGCAGGCTCGTCTGCAAATGCAACAGCTGCAGCAGAACAACATCGTTTACTTCGATCTGGACAAGTACGATATCCGTTCTGACTTCGCTCAAATGCTGGATGCACATGCAAACTTCCTGCGTAGCAACCCGTCTTACAAAGTCACCGTAGAAGGTCACGCGGACGAACGTGGTACTCCGGAATACAACATCTCCCTGGGTGAACGTCGTGCGAACGCCGTTAAGATGTACCTGCAGGGTAAAGGCGTTTCTGCAGACCAGATCTCCATCGTTTCTTACGGTAAAGAAAAACCTGCAGTACTGGGTCATGACGAAGCGGCATACTCCAAAAACCGTCGTGCGGTACTGGTTTACTAAGAGAATTGCATGAGCAGTAACTTCAGACATCAACTATTGAGTCTGTCGTTACTGGTTGGTATAGCGGCCCCCTGGGCCGCTTTTGCTCAGGCACCAATCAGTAGTGTCGGCTCAGGCTCGGTCGAAGACCGCGTCACTCAACTTGAGCGTATTTCTAATGCTCACAGCCAGCTTTTAACCCAACTCCAGCAACAACTCTCTGATAATCAATCCGATATTGATTCCCTGCGTGGTCAGATTCAGGAAAATCAGTATCAACTGAATCAGGTCGTGGAGCGGCAAAAGCAGATCCTGTTGCAGATCGATAGCCTCAGCAGCGGTGGTGCAGCGGCGCAATCAACCAGCGGCGATCAAAGCGGTGCGGCGGCATCAACGACGCCGACAGCTGATGCTGGTACTGCGAATGCTGGCGCGCCGGTGAAAAGCGGTGATGCAAACACGGATTACAATGCAGCTATTGCGCTGGTGCAGGATAAATCCCGCCAGGATGACGCAATGGTGGCATTTCAGAATTTCATCAAAAATTACCCTGATTCAACTTACCTGCCAAACGCCAATTATTGGCTGGGTCAGTTAAACTACAACAAGGGTAAAAAAGATGATGCGGCGTATTATTTTGCTTCGGTAGTGAAAAACTATCCGAAGTCACCGAAGGCTGCAGATGCGATGTTTAAAGTCGGCGTCATCATGCAGGACAAAGGTGACACCGCAAAAGCGAAAGCTGTATATCAGCAGGTTATCAGTAAATACCCTGGGACTGATGGCGCAAAACAGGCGCAAAAACGTCTGAACGCGATGTAATGCATAACACACGACCAGAAGTCGCATTATTTCTGGTCGTGTCGTGCGAATCATAAGCAGTTGAGTGATCTACATCGAAATTTTTGTTGCGCTCAAGTCTGAAATCAGTAATATATGCCGCCGTTGCCACGGGATATCAAACAAGCCGAAAGCAACGAAAAAGTGGGTCGTTAGCTCAGTTGGTAGAGCAGTTGACTTTTAATCAATTGGTCGCAGGTTCGAATCCTGCACGACCCACCACTAACCTAGTTAGTTGTAGTATCCAGCGTAGTATCGGGTGATTAGCTCAGCTGGGAGAGCACCTCCCTTACAAGGAGGGGGTCGGCGGTTCGATCCCGTCATCACCCACCACCGGGTCGTTAGCTCAGTTGGTAGAGCAGTTGACTTTTAATCAATTGGTCGCAGGTTCGAATCCTGCACGACCCACCACTAATGCGGTGGGTTCGGTGGAAGTAGTTTGTAGTATCCAGCGCAGTATCGGGTGATTAGCTCAGCTGGGAGAGCACCTCCCTTACAAGGAGGGGGTCGGCGGTTCGATCCCGTCATCACCCACCACTCGGGTCGTTAGCTCAGTTGGTAGAGCAGTTGACTTTTAATCAATTGGTCGCAGGTTCGAATCCTGCACGACCCACCAGTTTTAACATCAAACTCAGATGTTAAGCGTGAAGGATAACGTTGCGTCAGCAACGGCCCGTAGGGCGAGCGAAGCGAGTCATCCTGCACGATCCACCAATATTAAAGATTGGTCCCGAGTAGAAATCATTCAGGTAACACCCGTATGGGTCGTTAGCTCAGTTGGTAGAGCAGTTGACTTTTAATCAATTGGTCGCAGGTTCGAATCCTGCACGACCCACCATCCTGAATGATTAAAGCAGCATAATCCCGCAAGGGGTCGTTAGCTCAGTTGGTAGAGCAGTTGACTTTTAATCAATTGGTCGCAGGTTCGAATCCTGCACGACCCACCATCCTGAATGATTAAAGCAGCATAATCCCGCAAGGGGTCGTTAGCTCAGTTGGTAGAGCAGTTGACTTTTAATCAATTGGTCGCAGGTTCGAATCCTGCACGACCCACCAATGTAAAAAAGTGCCCTAAAGGCGCTTTTTTGCTATCTGGGATATTCAAAGATTCGAACCTGCAGCAGGTTCGAATTGAGCGCAGCGAAACAACGGAGCCGCTTGCGGCGACGGCCCGAAGGGCGAGCGAAGCGAGTCATCCTGCACGACCCACCAATGTAAAAAAGCGCCCTAAAGGCGCTTTTTTGCTATTCAGGCATCTCTCAATTTCAATTCTTGACCCTGATGACATACTCCGCGCTTGCTGCGTAAACGACTCTACGTCGGAGGAATAAGACGCAAAGTGTGGCATTCGTCATCTCATATGTATTTCGAGTGACTTTTCCCCACCATTCGACTATCTTGTTTAGCATATAAAACAAATCATGCCGATAATAGCGAATGTCACGCTTAAGTCGGTTTTAATGTTAAGCCTGTAAAACGAGATGGTAAGATGAGCGTGATGTTTGATCCTGAAGCGGCGATTTATCCTTTCCCCCCGAAGCCGACGCTGTTAAGCATTGATGAAAAAGCGTATTACCGCGAGAAGATAAAACGTCTGCTAAAAGAACGTAATGCGGTGATGGTTGCCCACTACTATACCGATCCCGAAATTCAACAACTGGCAGAAGAAACCGGTGGCTGTATTTCTGATTCTCTGGAAATGGCGCGCTTCGGTGCAAAGCATCCCGCTTCTACGTTGTTAGTCGCTGGGGTGAGATTTATGGGAGAAACCGCCAAAATTCTCAGTCCGGAAAAAACAATTCTGATGCCGACACTTCAGGCTGAATGTTCACTGGATCTCGGCTGCCCTGTTGAAGAATTTAACGCATTTTGCGATGCCCATCCCGATCGTACTGTCGTCGTCTACGCCAACACTTCTGCTGCGGTAAAAGCGCGCGCAGATTGGGTGGTAACTTCAAGCATTGCCGTCGAACTTATTGATCATCTGGATAGTTTGGGTGAAAAAATCATCTGGGCACCCGACAAACATCTGGGGCGTTACGTGCAAAAACAGACGGGAGCAGACATTTTATGCTGGCAGGGTGCCTGCATTGTGCATGATGAGTTTAAGACTCAGGCGTTAACCCGCTTGCAAGAAGAATACCCGGATGCTGCCATACTGGTGCATCCAGAATCACCGCAAGCTATTGTAGATATGGCGGATGCGGTCGGTTCCACCAGTCAACTGATCGCTGCTGCGAAAACATTGCCACATCAGCGACTTATCGTGGCAACCGATCGGGGTATTTTCTACAAAATGCAGCAGGCGGTGCCAGATAAAGAGTTACTGGAAGCACCAACCGCGGGTGAGGGCGCAACCTGCCGCAGCTGCGCGCATTGTCCGTGGATGGCCATGAATGGCCTTCAGGCCATCGCAGAGGCATTAGAACAGGAAGGAAGCAATCACGAGGTTCATGTTGAGGAAAAGCTGCGAGAGAAGGCGCTGGTGCCGCTCAATCGTATGCTGGATTTTGCGGCTACACTACGTGGATAACTAATAATAAGGCGTCACGTTACGCTTTGGGGGAAAGATGGATTTTTTTAGTGTGCAGAATATCCTGGTACATATACCAATAGGAGCAGGCGGTTATGATCTCTCATGGATCGAAGCGGTAGGCACGATCGCCGGGTTGCTGTGTATTGGCCTTGCCAGTCTGGAGAAGATCAGCAACTACTTCTTTGGCCTGATCAACGTCACCTTGTTTGGCATTATTTTCTTTCAGATTCAGCTGTATGCCAGCCTGCTATTACAGGTGTTTTTCTTTGCCGCGAATATTTACGGTTGGTATGCGTGGTCGCGACAAACCAGTCAGAACGAGGCAGAGTTGAAAATTCGCTGGTTGCCATTGCCGAAGGCGCTCAGCTGGTTGGCGGTTTGCGTTGTTTCGATTGGTCTGATGACGGTATTTATCAATCCGGTGTTTGCATTTTTGACCCGTGTGGCAGTCATGATCATGCAAGCATTAGGATTACAGGTTGCGATGCCTGAACTACAGCCGGACGCTTTCCCGTTCTGGGATTCATGCATGATGGTGTTATCTATCGTGGCAATGATTCTGATGACGCGTAAGTATGTGGAAAACTGGCTATTGTGGGTGATTATTAACGTGATTAGCGTCGTTATTTTTGCACTTCAGGGCGTTTACGCCATGTCTCTGGAGTACATCATCCTGACCTTTATTGCCCTCAACGGCAGCCGGATGTGGATCAACAGCGCACGCGAAAGAGGTTCACGCGCGCTGTCCCATTAATGATGATGATGTGAATGGCCAGACACCCCTTCATTCAGGTGGCAGTCTGGCCCATGACAAGGTTGATATTCCATCTGAATAGTGGCGTGCTCAATCTGATAGTGATCCATCAGGTAGTGTTGGATCTGATCTAACAAGGCATCGTGATCGTGTGGCGGGATCACCTGCACATGCAGCGTCATCACCGGCTTCTCGCCTACCATCCATACATGTACATGGTGCACATTGCGGACTTCCGGGATTTCCCGGCACATACGACGCTTCAGTTCGGCGATATCCAGCGATACCGGTGCACCTTCAAGTAATTCATTCACGCTATCTTTCAACAGTCGCCACGCGCTACGCAGAACCAGAAGCGACACCAGTATTGAGAGAATGGGGTCAGCAGGTGTCCAGCCGGTCCAGATAATAATCAACGCGGCAATAATAGCCCCAACCGAACCCAGCAGGTCCCCGAGCACATGCAGTGCCGCTGCTCGCACGTTGAGGTTTTTCTCTTCGCTGCCGTGATGAAGTAACCAGAAAGAAAGTATATTTGCCAGCAGCCCAGCCACGGCAATTGCCATCATCATGCCGCCCTCGACCGGACGCGGAGTGCGGAAGCGTTCTATCGCCTCCCAGACAATCAAAATAGTAATCACCACCAGGGCGATGGCATTCACAAACGCCGCGAGCGTGGTCAATCTTAGCCAACCGAAAGTGTGGCGAATGGTGGGAGGACGACGTGAAAATTGCACGGCGAGTAGGGCAAAAAGCAGGGCAGCAGTATCGGTCAACATATGACCCGCATCGGCCAGCAAAGCCAGAGAACCAGAAAGAAAACCACCAATGACTTCTACCAGCATAAACCCGGCAGTCACGCCGAAAGCATACAACAAGCGACGAGCATTATTATCTTCTGGCAGGTGTGAGGACGTGTGTGAGTGTGAGTGCGCCATGACGAGTCATCCCTTAATTATTCTCACTTAACTTTATGACATCATACTGCTTTTAGAAGGGAAAAATTAAAAGGGAGAGACTCCGCTCTCCCATTATTGGCTATTTCGCAGGGTTACTGCGTGGTACCGTCGGTTTTGGTATCGACATCATTGTTGATGCCATCACCGGTTTGGACTTTTTTATTGATATCCGGGCAGCGACCATCTTTGCACATGGTGTTCTTGTGCTCTTCATCTTTGGTCATGCCGTCATTGTTCATTGAAGAACCATCCGGATGCAGCATTGTGCCGCCAGAACCGGTATTTACCCCGTTATTGTCGACGTTATTTGGCGCGACATTTTCACGGGCATCAGGGGCTACCTGGCCCGCATCAGCTGCGGCGTTTGCCTGGCCGTTATTGCTTTGCGCTCCGCTATCGGCAGCCAGTGCGGCTCCGCTGGCAAGGCTTAGAGTGGCAGTCAGAAATAGTGTGGCCAGTTTTGTCATTTTCATAGGATGCTCCTGTTATGGTCGTTATGTCGGATAACCTCTTCCAACAGTGCATTTGCAGGTGAATATAAGGCAATGGTTTAAGATTTCAGCCAGGTTATAAAACGCAGCAGAGAATCTTGAAATAATTAACAAACAAAGGAGTTACAGTTAGAAATTGTAGGAGAGATCTCGTTTTTCGCGACAATCTGGCGTTTTTCTTGCTAATTCCAGGATTAATCCGTTCATAGTGTAAAACCCCGTTTACACATTCTGACGGAAGATATAGATTGGAAGTATTGCATTCACTAAGATAAGTATGGCAACACTGGAACAGACATGAATTATCAGAACGACGATTTACGCATCAAAGAAATCAAAGAGTTACTTCCTCCTGTCGCATTGCTGGAAAAATTCCCTGCTACTGAAAATGCCGCGAATACGGTTGCCCATGCCCGAAAAGCGATCCATAAGATCCTGAAAGGTAATGATGATCGCCTGTTGGTGGTGATTGGTCCGTGTTCTATTCATGATCCCGTCGCGGCTAAAGAGTATGCCACTCGCTTGCTGGCGCTGCGTGAAGAGCTGCAAGATGAGCTGGAAATCGTGATGCGCGTCTATTTTGAAAAGCCGCGTACCACGGTGGGCTGGAAAGGGCTGATTAACGATCCGCATATGGATAACAGCTTCCAGATCAACGACGGTCTGCGTATTGCCCGCAAATTGCTGCTCGATATTAACGACAGCGGTCTGCCAGCGGCGGGTGAATTCCTGGATATGATCACCCCACAATATCTCGCTGACCTGATGAGCTGGGGCGCAATTGGCGCACGTACCACGGAATCGCAGGTGCACCGCGAACTGGCATCAGGGCTTTCTTGTCCGGTCGGCTTCAAAAATGGCACCGACGGTACGATTAAAGTGGCTATCGATGCTATTAATGCCGCCGGTGCGCCGCACTGCTTCCTGTCCGTAACGAAATGGGGGCATTCGGCGATTGTGAATACCAGCGGTAACGGCGATTGCCATATCATTCTGCGCGGCGGTAAAGAGCCTAATTACAGTGAGAAACATGTCGCAGAAGTGAAAGAAGGGCTGAACAAAGCAGGCCTGCCAGCGCAGGTGATGATCGATTTCAGCCATGCCAACTCGTCCAAACAGTTCAAAAAGCAGATGGATGTTTGTGCTGACGTTTGCCAGCAGATTGCCGGTGGCGAGAAAGCCATTATTGGTGTGATGGTGGAAAGCCATCTGGTGGAAGGCAATCAGAGCCTGGAGAGCGGGGAACCGCTGGCCTATGGCAAGAGCATCACCGATGCCTGCATTGGCTGGGAGGATACCGATGCTCTGTTACGTCAACTGGCGAATGCAGTAAAAGCGCGTCGCGGGTAAAGTTTAATTGTCGGATGCGCCGTCACAGTGGTTATCCGATGAATCACCGTAGGCCTGATAAGACGCGCAGCGTCGCATCAGGCAATGTGCTCCATTGTTAGCAACAAAAAAGCCGACTCACTTGCAGTCGGCTTTCTCATTTTTAAGCGAATGACGTTTACTTCGCTTTACCCTGGTTAGCAACGGCCGCTGCTTTCGCCGCGATCTCGTCAGCATTACCCAGATAATAGCGTTTCAGCGGTTTGAAATTCTCGTCGAACTCATACACCAGTGGCACGCCGGTCGGGATATTCAGCTCAAGAATCTCTTCTTCGCTCATGTTATCGAGATATTTCACCAGCGCACGTAACGAGTTACCGTGTGCGGCGATGATTACGCGCTCACCGCTCTTCATACGCGGCAGAATGGTTTCATTCCAGTAAGGGATCACGCGGTCAATGGTCAGCGCCAGGCTTTCCGTCAGTGGCAGTTCTTTCTCGCTCAGCTTTGCGTAACGTGGATCGTGACCCGGATAACGCTCATCATCTTTAGTCAGTTCCGGCGGAGTCACTGCAAAACCACGACGCCACTGTTTCACCTGCTCGTCGCCATACTTTTCAGCGGTTTCCGCTTTATTCAGACCCTGCAACGCACCGTAGTGACGTTCGTTCAGTTTCCAGGATTTCTCAACGGGCAGCCATGCCTGATCCAGTTCGTCCAGCACATTCCACAGGGTATGGATAGCGCGTTTCAGCACAGAGGTGTAAGCAAAGTCAAAGCTGTAACCTTCCTCTTTCAGCAGCTTACCAGCTGCTTTTGCTTCGCTTACGCCTTTCTCAGACAGATCCACGTCGTACCAACCGGTGAAACGGTTTTCTTTGTTCCACTGACTTTCGCCATGACGAACCAGAACCAGCTTAGTTACAGCCATATACTTACTCCTCAAATCATCTTTTAATGATAATAATTCTCATTATATTGCCGTGACGAAGCAACAGCAATGCTTACGCATAACCATAGCGAAAATAGTGTCGCAGTGTAAGGTTGTTGTGAATATTGAGTTGCAAATATGTCGGTGTTTGCTGGTGATTTGAGCAATATAAGGAGAAAGCCCTCATCGCGAGGGCTTAAAGTTATTCAGCTATAAACTGATATTCTGTCAGGCTGGAATACTCTTCGCCAGGACGCAGGAAGCAGTCCGGTTGCGGCCATTCAGGGTGGTTTGGGCTGTCCGGCAGGAACTCGCTTTCCAGCGCCAGGCCCTGCCAGTCGGCGTAAGGTTCAGTTCCCCGTGACGGCGTGCCACCAAGGAAGTTGCCGGAGTAAAATTGCAGAGCCGGAGCGGTGGTGTAGACCTTCAGTTGCAATTTTTCATCTGCTGACCAGACATGCGCCGCCACTTTCTTGCCATCACCTTTAGCCTGTAACAAGAACGCATGATCGTAACCTTTCACTTTGCGCTGATCGTCGTCGGCAAGAAACTCACTGGCGATGATTTTGGCGCTGCGGAAATCAAAAGATGTTCCGGCGACAGATTTCAGACCGTCGTGCGGAATGCCGCCTTCATCAACCGGTAGATATTCGTCCGCCAGAATCTGCAACTTGTGATTGCGCACGTCAGACTGCTCGCCGTCGAGGTTGAAATAGACGTGATTAGTCATATTCACCGGGCAAGGTTTATCAACTGTGGCGCGATAAGTAATGGAGATACGGTTATCGTCGGTCAGACGATACTGCACTGTCGCGCCGAGATTCCCCGGAAAGCCCTGATCGCCATCTTCTGAACTCAAGGCAAACAGCACCTGACGATCGTTCTGATTCACAATCTGCCAGCGACGTTTGTCGAACCCTTCCGGGCCGCCGTGCAGCTGGTTAACGCCCTGACTTGGCGAAAGCGTCACGGTTTCATCGTCAAAGGTATAACGGCTATTGGCGATGCGGTTGGCATAACGACCAATAGAGGCCCCCAGAAACGCGGCCTGATCCTGATAGCATTCCGGGCTGGCGCAGCCGAGCAGCGCCTCGCGGACGCTGCCATCGGAAAGCGGAATACGGGCGGAAAGTAAAGTCGCACCCCAGTCCATCAGCGTGACTACCATCCCTGCGTTGTTACGCAAAGTTAACAGTCGGTACGGCTGACCATCGGGTGCCAGTGCGGGAGTTTCGTTCAGCACTGTCCTGCTCCTTGTGATGGTTTACAAACGTAAAAAGTCTCTTTAATACCTGTTTTTGCTTCATATTGTTCAGCGACAGCCTGCTGTACGGCAGGCACCAGCTCTTCCGGGATCAGTGCGACGATACAGCCGCCAAATCCGCCGCCGGTCATGCGTACGCCACCTTTGTCGCCAATCACAGCTTTGACGATTTCTACCAGAGTGTCAATTTGCGGCACGGTGATTTCGAAATCATCGCGCATAGAAGCATGAGACTCCGCCATCAACTCGCCCATACGTTTCAGGTCGCCTTGCTCCAGTGCGCTGGCTGCTTCAACGGTACGGGCGTTTTCAGTCAGGATATGACGCACGCGTTTCGCCACGATCGGGTCCAGTTCATGCGCAACAGCGTTGAACTCTTCAATGGTGACATCGCGCAGGGCCGGCTGCTGGAAGAAACGCGCACCGGTTTCGCACTGTTCACGACGGGTGTTGTATTCGCTGCCAACCAGGGTACGTTTGAAGTTACTGTTGATGATGACGATAGCCACACCTTTGGGCATGGAAACCGCTTTGGTGCCCAGTGAGCGGCAATCGATCAGCAAGGCATGATCTTTTTTGCCGAGCGCGGAAATCAGCTGATCCATGATCCCACAGTTACAGCCAACAAACTGGTTTTCTGCTTCCTGGCCGTTAAGTGCGATTTGTGCGCCGTCCAGCGGCAGATGATAAAGTTGCTGCAATACGGTTCCGACCGCGACTTCCAGTGAAGCGGAAGAACTTAACCCTGCACCCTGCGGCACATTGCCGCTGATCACCATGTCCACACCGCCAAAGTTGTTGTTACGCAGTTGCAGATGTTTCACTACGCCACGGACGTAGTTAGCCCATTGATAGTTTTCATGTGCGACAATAGGCGCATCAAGGGAAAACTCGTCAAGCTGATTTTCATAATCGGCTGCCATCACGCGAACTTTACGGTCATTGCGTGGCGCACAACTGATCACGGTTTGATAATCAATCGCGCAGGGCAGAACGAAACCGTCGTTGTAGTCGGTGTGTTCACCAATAAGATTCACGCGGCCAGGCGCCTGAATGGTATGAGTGGCAGGGTAGCCAAATGCATTGGCAAACAGAGATTGTGTTTTTTCTTTCAGACTCATTTCTTACACTCCGGATTCGCGAAAATGGATATCGCTGACTGCGCGCAAACGCTCTGCTGCCTGTTCTGCGGTCAGGTCTCGCTGGGTCTCTGCCAGCATTTCATAACCAACCATAAATTTACGTACGGTGGCGGAGCGCAACAGAGGTGGATAAAAGTGCGCGTGCAGCTGCCAGTGTTGATTCTCTTCGCCATTAAATGGCGCGCCGTGCCAGCCCATAGAATAGGGGAAGGAGCACTGGAAGAGGTTGTCATAACGACTGGTCAGCTTTTTCAACGCCAGCGCCAAATCGCTGCGCTGGGCGTCGGTCAAATCGGTGATCCGCAAAACGTGGGCTTTGGGCAGCAGTAGCGTTTCGAACGGCCAGGCAGCCCAGTAAGGTACAACGGCTAACCAGTGTTCGGTTTCGACAACGGTACGGCTACCGTCTGCCAGCTCGCGCTGAACATAATCCACCAGCATTGGTGATTTCTGCCCGGCGAAATATTCTTTTTGCAGGCGGTCTTCGCGCTCAGCTTCGTTAGGCAGGAAGCTATTTGCCCAGATCTGTCCGTGCGGATGCGGGTTAGAGCAGCCCATCGTCGCGCCTTTGTTTTCAAAGACCTGCACCCACGGGTATGTTTTCCCCAGTTCTGCGGTTTGCTCCTGCCAGGTTTTGACGATTTCCGTCAATGCCGCAACGCTCAGTTCTGGCAGCGTTTTACTGTGATCCGGTGAAAAGCAGATCACCCGGCTGGTACCGCGCGCGCTCTGACAACGCATCAGCGGATCGTTGCTTTCTGGCGCATCTGGCGTGTCAGACATCAAGGCCGCAAAGTCATTAGTGAAAACGTAAGTCCCGGTGTAATCGGGGTTTTTATCGCCTGTCACCCGCACATTACCTGCGCAGAGGAAGCAATCTGGATCGTGCGCAGGTAACACCTGTTTGGCTGGCGTTTCCTGCGCCCCCTGCCAGGGGCGCTTAGCGCGGTGCGGTGAAACCAGAATCCATTGCCCGGTGAGCGGGTTGTAGCGGCGATGTGGATGATCAACGGGATTAAATTGCGTCATGGTCGTTCCTTAATCGGGATATCCCTGTGGATGGCGTGACTGCCAGTGCCAGGTGTCCTGCGCCATTTCATCGAGTGTGCGCGTTACGCGCCAGTTCAGTTCACGGTCGGCTTTGCTGGCGTCCGCCCAGTAGGCCGGAAGGTCGCCCTCGCGACGCGGTGCAAAATGATAATTAACCGGTTTGCCGCAGGCTTTGCTGAAGGCATTCACCACGTCCAGCACGCTGCTGCCCACGCCAGCGCCGAGGTTGTAGATGTGTACGCCTGGCTTGTTCGCCAGTTTTTCCATCGCCACGACGTGACCGTCCGCCAGATCCATTACGTGGATGTAATCGCGCACGCCAGTACCGTCTTCGGTCGGATAATCGTTACCAAAAATCGCCAGCGAGTCGCGACGGCCTACAGCAACCTGGGCGATGTATGGCATCAGGTTATTCGGAATGCCTTGCGGATCTTCGCCCATATCGCCCGACGGATGCGCGCCAACTGGGTTGAAGTAGCGCAGCAGGGCAATGCTCCAGTCCGGCTGGGCTTTTTGCAGATCGGTGAGGATCTGTTCCACCATCAGCTTGCTTTTGCCGTAAGGGCTTTGCGGTGTGCCGGTCGGGAAGCTTTCAACATATGGAATTTTGGGCTGATCGCCATAAACGGTGGCGGAGGAGCTAAAGATAAAGTTTTTGACGTTAGCGGCGCGCATGGCGCTAATCAGGCGCAGGGTGCCGTTGACATTGTTGTCGTAATATTCCAGCGGTTTTTGTACCGATTCGCCAACGGCTTTCAGCCCGGCGAAGTGGATCACGGTGTCGATAGCGTGATCGTGCAGGATCTCGGTCATCAACGCTTCGTTACGGATATCGCCTTCAACAAACGTTGGATGTTTGCCGCCTAAACGCTCGATAACAGGCAGTACGCTGCGCTTACTGTTACAGAGGTTATCAAGAATGATGACATCATGACCGTTTTGCAGTAATTGCACACAGGTATGACTTCCAATGTAACCGCTACCACCGGTAACCAGAACTCTCATAATTCGCTCCATTAGGCTTATGGTATGAAATAACCATAGCATAACAAAGATGCGAAAAGTGTGACATGGAATAAATTAGTGGAATCGTTTACACAAGAATTTAGCCGTTCTTTATGCACGATTAAGTGATTATAAAACAGAGGGTTTATGAATGATTGCGCTTTTTATCTGAAAAAAGTCGCGGTTTCATGCCTGGATGCGTCGAACTTTAGGCCGGAGAGGGCGCTAAGGCCGCCTCCGGTACAGTCAGCATTACCGACTCAGTTTATTTTTGTCAGCGCATAGCGATAAAAGTCACCGTCCGGCACGAACTCAAGACGATGGGTAATACAGGCAGGCGCATCTTCAGCGTGGTGCGAAACAAACAATAATTGCGTTTCACCTTCGCTAATCAGCACATCAACAAAACGGCGGATAAGCTGGCGATTGAGCGGATCAAGCCCCTGTAGTGGTTCATCGAGAATAAGCAACGTCGGATGTTTCACCAGTGCGCGAACGATCAGCGCCAGACGCTGCTGTCCCCAGGAAAGACTATGGAAGGGAGCGTCAGCCGTGCGTTTATCAATGCCGAGAATATCCAGCCACTGCTGCACCAGTTTTTGCTGGCGATCCGAAACGGCCTGATAAATGCCAATCGAATCAAAATAGCCAGAAAGAATCACATTACGCACAGTAGTGCTGACCCGGTAATCCAGATGCAAACTACTGCTAACGTAACCGATATGTTTTTTGATATCCCAGATGGTTTCGCCGCTGCCGCGACGTCGTCCGAAAAGCGTCAAATCGTTGCTGTAACCTTGCGGATGATCGCCAGTAATCAGGCTTAATAGCGTCGATTTTCCCGCGCCATTTGGCCCGACAATTTGCCAGTGCTCGCCAGGATTAACCTGCCAGCTAAGGTTATTAAGAATGGGGCGATCGTTATAAGAAACCACGCCATTGTTCAGCACAATGCGCGGTTCGTTGGCGGGTAAGGCGTGACGTGCTGAAGGTTCATCTGGCTCCGGCATTTGCACACCTTCAAGCAGTTCGCTATGCGCCAGTTGCGCAACGAGTGCTTGTTGGAGCAGTTCTTCTTTAGCGCCAGTTTCCGCTAACGTGCAATCCGCCAGCACGCCAGCAAACTGGACAAATTCCGGGATCTCATCGAAGCGATTGAGCACCAGTACCAGAGTAATACCGGACTGATGTAACGAGGCGAGTCGCTCAGCCAGCTGCTGACGTGAGGCAACATCAAGGCCATCGAACGGCTCATCAAGAATCAACAAGTCTGGCTCCGACATCAGCGCCTGACACAGCAGGGTTTTTCGCGTCTCGCCAGTGGAAAGGTATTTAAAGCGTCGGTCGAGAAGGGCGGTAATGCCGAACTGCTGCGCCAACTGCGCACAACGCTGTGCATCCTTAATTTCATCCTGAATGATTTCAGCCGTAGTGCGTCCGGTGTCATCTTCGCCAGGGCCGAGCATATCGGTGTTATTCCGTTGCCATTCGTCGCTGACGAGCTTTTGCAATTGCTCGAAGGAGAGACGAGTGATGTGGGAAAACTGACTTTGTCGTTCACCTTTCAAAAGCGGAAGTTCCCCCGCCAGCGCGCGGGCCAGCGCCGACTTCCCGCTTCCATTCGAACCGACAAACGCCCAACTATCACCCGCGTTTAACGTTAGCTGAGACAATTGCAGCGTTTTTGTGTCGCTAAGACGAAACGTGCCTTGCAAAATTTGCAACGATGACATTTTATATCCCATTTTTTGCAGCGATTACTGACAGGGATACGTGTTTCATAACAAATTGTCAACACGCTTAGCAAAGCGTAGCGATAATCACGCTGTCGGCATTAAAGTAGGCCGTGACATTCTGCCCTTGCTGAAGAGTAGTCGCTTCATTTACCGGCACCGTGGCGCATAGTGTTTGCCCGTCAGGTAAAGCCATTAATACTTCGCACTGTTCTGCACCGCGCTCTATATGACGAATAATGCCCGGCAATTGGTTGTCGGCACCCTGGGCGACAGTGTCATCCTGAGTAATGTTCACCCACGGCGCTTTCAGCAGAATCAACACTTCTTTGCCTTCATCCAGTCCCAGACGTGCGCCACTTTGTGCGGTAATCGCGACTTTAAGGCGTGTTTTGCCATCGGCCAGTAAGACATCAACATGTTGTTGAATGTCATCATGATCGCGGGCGGTGATGGTGCCAAACCACTGGTTACGGGCACTGGTCTGCAGTGAAAAACGTGAGATCGCGGCCAGCAGGCTGTTCAGCGGCAAGGCGTCATCGTCACTTAACACATCAAAGGCTTTTTGCTGGATTTGCGCCAGTAAATCATAGAGCTGAATCAGTCGCTGACCATAGCGGGTCAGTACTGCGCCGCCGCCACCTTTACCGCCTGTTGCGCGCTCAACCAGAATATGCTCACTTAACTGATTCATCTCGTTAATGGCATCCCAGGCGCTTTTATAGCTGATACCGGCATCTTTCGCTCCCTGGCTAATGGAACCGGAAAGCGCAATGTGTTTTAGTAACGAAATGCGGCGCGGGTCGGCGAATAATTTTTGTTGGAGCTTAAGGGTGAGAAGGATTTCGGCCTGCATAACAATGTCCTGGCAAAAGTCTTATTGTGACGGAAAACGAACGCCACGCAAAGCTGACCGCACAAAAGGGGAGTGCTTTTCTGTGCTTAGCGGTTAGAATAGTCTCATGACTATATCTGGAGTTGACCATGTTAGAGTTATTAAAAAGTCTGGTATTCGCCGTAATCATGGTACCTGTCGTGATGGCCATCATCCTGGGTCTGATTTACGGTCTTGGTGAAGTATTCAACATCTTTTCTGGTGTTGGTAAAAAAGACCAGCCCGGACAAAATCATTGATTCTCTGAATGCCCGCTTAGTCGGGCATTTTCTTTTTCTCAACTTCCTGCTTTTCCTGCCGATATTTTTTTCATCAACCTCACAAAGGTTAGCAATAACTGCTGGGAAAATTCTGAACTTGCCGTTATATTGTCGCCTACATAACGTCACATTAAGGGGTTACCAATGGCTCGTAAATGGTTGAACTTGTTTGCCGGAGCGGCATTCTCTTTCGCTGTTGCTGGCAATGTACTGGCAGATGAAGGAAAAATCACGGTGTTCGCCGCCGCATCACTGACTAACGCAATGCAGGACATCGCTACGCAGTATAAAAAAGAGAAAGGCGTAGATGTCGTCTCTTCTTTCGCCTCGTCTTCTACCCTGGCCCGTCAGATTGAAGCGGGTGCGCCTGCGGATCTGTTTATTTCTGCCGATCAGAAATGGATGGATTATGCGGTTGATAAAAAAGCGATCGATACGGCCTTGCGTCAGACTCTACTCGGTAATAGCCTGGTTGTTGTAGCACCGAAAGCCAGCGAGCAGAAAGATTTCACCATTGACAGCAAAACCAACTGGACTTCGCTGCTGAATGGCGGTCGCCTGGCGGTTGGTGATCCGGAACATGTTCCCGCTGGCATTTATGCCAAAGAAGCACTGCAAAAACTGGGCGCATGGGATACGCTCTCCCCGAAACTGGCTCCGGCGGAAGATGTTCGTGGCGCGCTGGCGCTGGTCGAACGCAATGAAGCACCGCTGGGCATTGTTTACGGTTCTGACGCTGTTGCCAGCAAAGGGGTAAAAGTGGTTGCCACCTTCCCGGAAGATTCACATAAAAAAGTGGAATATCCGGTTGCTGTTGTGGAAGGACATAACAATGCGACAGTAAAAGCATTTTATGATTATCTGAAGGGACCGCAGGCTGCGGAAATTTTTAAACGCTACGGATTTACAACCAAGTAATGATACTGACCGATCCAGAATGGCAGGCGGTTTTATTAAGCCTGAAAGTTTCTTCCCTGGCTGTGCTGTTTAGCCTGCCGTTTGGGATCTTTTTTGCCTGGTTACTGGTGCGTTGCACATTTCCGGGCAAAGCTCTGCTCGACAGCGTACTGCATCTACCGCTGGTGTTACCGCCCGTGGTCGTCGGTTACTTGTTATTAGTTTCGATGGGACGGCGCGGATTTATCGGTGAACGTCTGTATGACTGGTTTGGCATTACCTTCGCCTTTAGCTGGCGTGGCGCGGTTCTCGCTGCCGCCGTGATGTCGTTTCCGTTGATGGTGCGGGCAATTCGTCTGGCGCTGGAAGGGGTTGATGTCAAACTGGAACAGGCCGCAAGAACATTGGGGGCAGGGCGCTGGCGCGTGTTCTTTACTATCACGTTACCGCTGACCTTACCGGGAATTATCGTCGGTACGGTACTGGCATTCGCTCGTTCGCTTGGTGAGTTTGGGGCAACGATCACCTTTGTTTCTAACATTCCTGGTGAAACGCGAACCATTCCTTCTGCCATGTATACCCTGATCCAGACTCCCGGCGGGGAAAGTGGCGCGGCGAGACTGTGCATTATCTCTATTGCGCTGGCGATGATCTCCCTGTTGATTTCTGAATGGCTGGCCAGAATCAGCCGTGAACGGGCGGGGCGCTAATCATGCTGGAACTGAATTTTTCCCAGACGTTGGGCAATCATTGCCTGGCCATTAATGAAACGCTGCCCGCCAATGGTATCACCGCTATCTTTGGCGTCTCTGGTGCCGGAAAAACCTCGCTGATTAATGCCATCAGTGGGCTGACACGTCCGCAAAAAGGGCGGATTGTCCTCAATGGTCGGGTACTAAATGACGCCGAAAAAGGGATCTGCCTTTCGCCAGAAAAGCGTCGCGTTGGTTATGTGTTTCAGGATGCGCGGCTGTTTCCGCATTACAAAGTACGTGGAAATCTGCGCTACGGCATGGCGAAAAGCATGGCCGATCAGTTCGATAAGCTGGTGGCGCTTTTAGGCATTGAACCGTTGCTTGACCGTTTACCAGGCAGCCTGTCCGGAGGCGAAAAACAGCGTGTGGCGATTGGGCGGGCTTTGCTGACAGCACCGGAATTGCTGTTGCTGGATGAACCACTGGCCTCGCTGGATCTTCCGCGAAAACGCGAGCTATTGCCTTATCTGCAACGGTTGACGCGGGAAATCAACATTCCAATGCTCTATGTCAGCCATTCGCTGGATGAGATCCTCCATCTGGCAGACCGAGTGATGGTACTGGAAAACGGCCAGGTGAAAGCGTTCGGTGCGCTGGAAGAAGTCTGGGGCAGTAGCGTAATGAATCCATGGTTGCCGAAAGAGCAACAAAGCAGCATTCTGAAAGTAACGGTACTGGAACATCATCCGCATTACGCGATGACCGCGCTGGCGCTGGGCGATCAGCATTTGTGGGTTAATAAGCTGGATGAACCGCTGCAAGCCGCGCTACGCATCCGCATCCAGGCTTCCGATGTTTCTCTGGTTTTACAACCGCCGCAACAAACCAGCATCCGCAATGTGCTGCGCGCCAAAGTCGTCAATAGCTATGACGACAACGGTCAGGTGGAAGTGGAATTGGAAGTCGGCGGTAAAACGCTGTGGGCGCGAATAAGCCCGTGGGCCAGGGATGAACTGGCGATCAAACCTGGCCTATGGCTATACGCGCAAATTAAAAGTGTCTCGATAACCGCCTGATTAAATCAGGTGGTTATAAATGAACCGGGCAATGCTGTCGGTGGTGTTATCACCAATCACAATGTTGGCACGCGCTTTTACTGCGTCATCAGCGTTGCCCATCGCCACGCCTGTACCAGCGGCTTCCAGCATACTGATATCATTAAAATTATCGCCGAATGCGACGACGTTTTCCATCGACCAGCCTTGCGCCTCAACCCATTTCGTCAGGCGTTTACCTTTGCTGTTACCACCGCGGGCAATATCAACCTGATCGTGCCAGGACCATTCACACTCCAGTCCCAATTCATGTTCAACATGCTTACCAAAATGCTGCAATTGCGGCAGGTCATCGTGTGTCAGGGCGAACTTCCATACTGCGTTAACTTCCTGCGCTGTCTCGGCCAGTGAAGCAACCTGGGTAAAGGTCGGACGCTGTTCCGGCGGCAGGGTTTGCGCCCAGTTAGACGTGCGAATGACATGCCCGGTCGGGTGCTCATAGACCATTGCATCATCCACATACATCAGACCGTGAATGTGGTGTTCATTCAGCATCTCAATGAGTTGCAGGGCTTTATTAACGGGCATTGGATCGGCTTCAAGTACTGTTTTTGCATGATAATCATACAAATAGGTGCCATTACAGCAAATAGCAGGTGTATCCAGCGCCAGCGCCTGATAAAAAGGATGAATAGCGACGTGATGGCGGCCCGTGACGATGATTAATTGATAGCCTGCTTCGCGAGCGCGGGCCAGGGCTTCTATCGATGAAGGAAGCAAGGTTTTTTTCGGGGTCAATAAGGTGCCGTCTAAGTCGAGTGCAATCACGCGTGTGGTCATGGCGTATTCCAGATTAAGGTTAAGAATTTTCGTCTGCGCGAATGGTACACCGATACCACTATCGGACAAAATTCTGCGTTTTAATTCAGCATTCACCGCCAAAAGCGACTAATTTTAGCTGTTACAGTCAGTTGCTAAATGCAAAGGAGCATTCATGAAGCAAACAGTTTATATCGCCAGCCCTGAGAGCCAGCAAATTCACGTCTGGAACCTGAATCATGAAGGCGCACTGACGCTGACACAGGTTGTCGATGTGCCGGGGCAGGTGCAGCCGATGGTGGTCAGCCCGGACAAACGTTATCTCTATGTTGGTGTTCGTCCTGAGTTTCGTGTTCTGGCATATCGTATCGCCCCGGACGATGGCGCACTGACCTTTGCCGCAGAGTCTGCGCTGCCGGGTAGTCCGACGCATATTTCCACCGATCACCAGGGGCAGTTTGTCTTTGTAGGTTCTTACAATGCGGGTAACGTGAGCGTAACGCGTCTGGAAGATGGCCTGCCAGTGGGCGTCGTCGATGTGGTCGAGGGGCTGGACGGTTGCCATTCTGCCAATATCTCACCGGATAACCGTACGCTGTGGGTTCCGGCATTAAAGCAGGATCGCATTTGCCTGTTTACGGTCAGCGATGATGGTCATCTGGTGGCGCAGGACCCTGCGGAAGTGACTACCGTTGAAGGGGCCGGCCCGCGTCATATGGTATTCCATCCAAACGAACAATATGCGTATTGCGTCAATGAGTTAAACAGCTCAGTGGATGTCTGGGAACTGAAAGATCCGCACGGCAATATCGAATGTGTCCAGACGCTGGATATGATGCCGGAAAACTTCTCCGACACCCGTTGGGCGGCTGATATTCATATCACCCCGGATGGGCGTCACTTATATGCCTGTGACCGTACTGCCAGCCTGATTACTGTCTTCAGCGTTTCGGAAGATGGCAGCGTGTTGAGTAAAGAGGGCTTCCAGCCAACTGAAACCCAGCCGCGCGGCTTTAATGTTGATCACAGCGGCAAGTATCTGATTGCCGCCGGGCAAAAATCTCACCACATCTCGGTATACGAAATTGTTGGCGAGCAGGGGCTACTGCATGAAAAAGGCCGTTATGCGGTCGGGCAGGGGCCAATGTGGGTAGTGGTGAACGCACACTAACCGCTGATTCACCCGGCGCAGTATCTCCTGCGCCGGTGTATTAACCTATCTCCTGTAACGCATGTCTTTGGCGTTCGACGATATTGGTCCACAAGTTGTCTTTATCGTCAGTCCACAAATTAATCAGCAAGGCAAAAAAGCGTTCTGCTGCCGGAGAAAGTACGGCATCTTTGCGGCGAATAATCCCCAATGTCCGACGTATAACGGGTTCCACCAGCGGGATACCAATAATGGAAGAATAGGGCGCATGGGGCATTGCAAGACCAGGAAGCGCTGAAATCCCCAGTCCCGCCTCTACCAGTCCTAACGACGTCGAAAGATGACGCACTTCGTAAAACCAATCCAGCTTCCAGGGCTTGTCGGCCAGTTGCTGTTCTATCAGCAGTCGGTTGCCGCTGGAGGAGCGTACGCCAATCATTTTGTAACCTACTAACTCCTGCCATTCTACAAGCTGCTTTTTGGCTAATGGGTGGTCACGCCGACAGGCCAGCACAAACGGCTCGTTGACCAGTGGGGTAAAATCAATGGATGAATTTGTGACGTTGTTCATGTTTATGCCAAAGTCTGATTCGTTACACAGCACCGATTCCATGCAATTATTCGTGCCTTGTTCCAGAATCCGCACTTTAATATTGGGATACAGCTCATTAAATTTACCGATTGCCAGTGGTAAAAAATAAAATACTGCGGTCGGAATACACGCTAACGTCACCATACCACGATGATAAGCATTCATATCACGAATATTAAAAAGCGTTTCATCGAATTTCTTTATTAATTCCCGTGCCTCCGGGAGCAACCTTTTTCCTGCTTTTGTTAACGTAACCTTGCGAGTTGTACGCTCAAATAGTTGAATATGTAAATCCTCTTCCATCTTTTTTATTCTTCGCGTTAATGCAGGTTGCGTAATATTGAGTAATTTAGCAGCATTGTTAAATGAACTGGACTCTGCCAGTATGACAAATGCCTTCATACTTGATAATTCATGCTTCATTATTACTCCGAAAAATGGATGCGACGATTTTGGATGACAGGCCGTTAAAAATTTTAACTGCATTTAGCCAACTTAAATTAATGAAAAAATGTTATTAATCGTTGAGCTAAAGTCATTAGAGATGCTTTGCCCTTAATGTAACCATATCGCAATAAGTTATGTTTTTAAATTGAGGGCATTATTATGAAAAAAATACCCTGCGTGATGATGCGAGGTGGAACCTCGAGGGGCGCGTTCCTGTTAGCGGAACATCTACCCGAAGATCAAACGCAGCGCGATAAAATATTGATGGCAATTATGGGTTCCGGTAACGATCTGGAAATTGACGGTATTGGCGGCGGTAATCCACTGACCAGTAAAGTCGCCATAATTAGCCGTTCCAGCGATCCGCGTGCTGATGTCGATTATCTGTTTGCTCAAGTTATCGTCCATGAGCAACGTGTCGATACCACGCCTAACTGCGGCAATATGCTGTCTGGCGTTGGGGCATTTGCTATTGAAAATGGTTTGATTGCAGCGACTTCGCCAGTTACCCGCGTACGTATCCGCAACGTCAATACGGGTACATTCATCGAAGCTGATGTGCAAACGCCAAATGGTGTTGTCGAGTACGAGGGTAGCGCCAGAATTGACGGTGTACCGGGTACTGCCGCACCAGTTGCGCTCACTTTCCTGAATGCCGCCGGAACAAAAACCGGAAAAGTTTTTCCGACTGATAATCAGATCGATTATTTTGACGATGTTCCAGTGACTTGTATCGATATGGCGATGCCAGTCGTCATTATTCCGGCTGATTATTTGGGTAAAACAGGCTATGAATTACCGGCGGAACTGGATGCCGACAAAACATTATTAGCCCGCATTGAATCTATCCGCCTACAAGCGGGTAAAGCAATGGGCTTAGGTGATGTCAGTAATATGGTTATCCCTAAGCCTGTGCTTATTTCTCCAGCACAGAAAGGCGGGGCAATTAATGTGCGTTATTTTATGCCGCATTCTTGCCATCGCGCGCTGGCGATAACCGGTGCTATTGCCATTTCCAGTAGCTGTGCATTGGAAGGCACCGTCACCCGACAAATCGTCCCTTCTGTAGGATATGGCAATATCAATATTGAACATCCCAGTGGTGCGCTCGACGTTCATTTAAGCAATGAAGGTCAGGATGCCACAACCTTACGCGCATCTGTTATTCGGACGACCAGAAAAATATTTTCCGGTGAAGTTTATCTTCCCTGAAAAGGTCGTTGTCGTGATAAGGGCAATTAACAAAGGACTTCTGTATGAGTCATACAGAAAGAACAGGATTTTAAATGAATAAGAAATCGTTATGGAAGCTAATTCTGATATTAGCGATCCCATGTATTATTGGCTTTATGCCAGCTCCGGCAGGATTAAGCGAACTGGCGTGGGTGCTTTTTGGTATTTACCTGGCGGCCATTGTGGGGCTGGTTATCAAGCCTTTCCCGGAACCTGTCGTACTGTTAATTGCCGTTGCTGCCTCCATGGTGGTGGTCGGTAACTTATCCGACGGTGCGTTTAAGACCACCGCCGTATTAAGCGGTTACTCTTCAGGTACCACCTGGCTGGTGTTCTCGGCGTTTACCTTAAGCGCCGCATTTGTGACCACAGGGTTAGGTAAACGTATTGCCTATTTATTGATTGGCAAAATTGGTAGCACTACCCTGGGGCTGGGTTACGTTACGGTATTCCTCGATCTGGTACTGGCTCCGGCAACACCGTCTAACACCGCGCGTGCGGGCGGCATTGTGTTACCGATCATCAACAGCGTGGCGGTGGCTTTGGGGTCAGAACCTGAAAAAAGCCCACGTCGTGTTGGACATTACCTGATGATGTCCATTTACATGGTCACTAAAACCACCAGCTATATGTTCTTTACCGCAATGGCGGGGAACATTCTGGCGCTGAAAATGATCAATGATATTCTGCACCTGCAAATTAGTTGGGGTGGATGGGCGCTGGCTGCTGGATTGCCTGGCATCATTATGCTACTGGTCACTCCGCTGGTGATTTACACCATGTATCCGCCAGAAATTAAGAAAGTGGATAACAAAACCATCGCTAAAGCGGGCCTTGCTGAACTGGGGCCGATGAAAATCCGCGAAAAAATGCTGCTCGGTGTCTTTGTGCTGGCGCTGTTGGGCTGGATTTTCAGTAAAACGCTCGGGGTAGATGAATCCACTGTGGCAATCGTTGTTATGGCGACCATGCTGCTGCTGGGGATCGTTACCTGGGAAGACGTGGTGAAAAATAAAGGCGGCTGGAATACCTTAATCTGGTACGGCGGTATTATCGGCTTAAGCTCCTTATTATCGAAAGTTAAATTCTTCGAATGGTTAGCTGAAGTCTTTAAAAATAACCTGGCATTTGACGGCCATGGTAACGTAGCTTTCTTCGTTATTATTTTCCTTAGCATCATCGTGCGTTATTTCTTTGCTTCCGGTAGTGCCTATATCGTTGCCATGTTACCGGTATTTGCCATGCTGGCGAACGTCTCCGGCGCACCGTTAATGTTAACTGCGCTGGCGCTGCTTTTCTCCAACTCCTATGGCGGCATGGTTACTCACTATGGCGGTGCGGCAGGTCCGGTCATCTTCGGCGTAGGCTATAACGATATTAAATCCTGGTGGTTGGTCGGTGCGGTACTAACGATATTAACCTTCCTGGTACATATCACCCTCGGCGTGTGGTGGTGGAATATGCTGATCGGCTGGAACATGCTGTAAATATACTCGTCATACTTCAAGTTGCATGTGCTGCGTCTGCGTTCGCTCACCCCAGTCACTTACTTATGTAAGCTCCTGGGGATTCACTCGCTTGCCGCCTTCCTGAAACTCGAATTATTTAGAGTATATCCATTTATTATCTTTCTGCGCATTTAACGGTGCGCAGATATCTGGAGCATTTGATGATCAAGTTATCTGAAAAAGGCGTGTTTCTCGCCAGTAATAACGAAATAATTGCCGAAGAACATTTCAGCGGCGAAATTAAAAAAGAAGAAGCCAAAAAAGGCACTATTGCCTGGTCTATTCTCTCTTCTCATAATACGTCCGGAAATATGGACAAACTTAAAATTAAGTTTGATTCATTAGCCTCTCACGATATTACCTTTGTTGGTATTGTACAGACCGCTAAAGCGTCCGGTATGGAACGTTTCCCGCTGCCGTATGTGCTGACCAACTGCCATAACTCACTCTGCGCCGTCGGCGGCACCATTAACGGTGATGACCATGTTTTTGGTTTATCGGCAGCGCAGCGTTATGGCGGTATTTTTGTGCCTCCACATATTGCGGTCATCCATCAATATATGCGTGAGATGATGGCAGGAGGCGGCAAAATGATCCTCGGGTCAGACAGCCACACCCGTTACGGTGCATTAGGGACAATGGCAGTCGGTGAGGGTGGCGGTGAGTTGGTAAAACAGCTGCTTAATGACACCTGGGATATCGACTATCCGGGAGTTGTTGCGGTGCATTTGACCGGAAAACCTGCGCCGTATGTGGGGCCGCAGGATGTGGCGCTGGCTACGCGACTAAACGCTACCGTTCTAACGTCATCAACTGGGGGATGTTACCGCTGCAAATGGCGGAAGCACCGAACTTTGAAGTGGGCGATTACATTTACATCCCTGGCATTAAAGCGGCGCTGGATAATCCGGGGACGACGTTTAAAGGTTATGTGATCCATGAAGATGCGCCGGTAACAGAGATTACGCTCTATATGGAAAGTCTGACTGCTGAAGAGCGCGAGATTATCAAGGCGGGTAGTTTGATTAACTTCAATAAAAACCGTCAGATGTAAAAAAAGGCGCTATGAAATATAGCGCCCTGTTTCATTAACCCGATGGTTCAGACTATCGGGTTTTCTTTTTTACTTCTTCGCCTCTGCAACCACTTTGCTACCCACGCCGCGGTTATTGTATTCCCACATGCGGTTGTAGTTAGTGTCATTCAGATTACGCTGTACTTCGTCGTTATCATCAACGTTGCCAGTATTCCCCGCAAACGGACGATTGGAAATCACCGCATCGGCCCACGGTTTAGCCGTGTTAAAACCTTCGTTGATGGCGCTATCACGGATCACCACCTGACCGTTGGTATTGGCATCAACATCCAGCGAGCGGCCCAGTTGCGCCACGCCATCACCGGAAGCATTGAAGCGGCTGTTTACGGCGAGGAAACCGTAATAGATGTTAGACAGCGTAGCCGGTGCAAACACATACGCTTCTTGCTGGGTACGGGAGTTCACCACGCGGAATTCGGTATTATCGAACACCACTGCGCCGCGACCAGAAACGATATCCACATCCCCTTCAATATAGCTATTCGTCACCAGCGTACGTGGTTGACGATTGGTTTCCAGACGGTTCTGTACACCGCTGTTGGTCACAAAGAAGGTATTCTGACGACCGAGAATGTTGACGTTGTTGATCTGCACTTTATCGCCATCAGTACGCAGTGCCACCGCCGGATGGTTACCCGCATCTACGCTATCACCCAGCGTGTTTTCGATGGTCAGGTTTTGCAGTTGCAGGCCATTGTTTTGTGACCAGAAGACCGCAGAGCAGAGAACGCCGATACTGTCGCTGCGTTTGCTCTGGCAGCTATCGTACATATACCACGCCGGTTTACCGGGCATGTATTTGCCGCGCGGATTGACATCGTGACGCCAGTCGGCAGGGCTCATGCCCCCATCAAGGGAAAGCCCAATCTTCACATCAATCGGTTTTTCACCTGTACCATAAACGGTAATTCCACCCGGAGCGGCAGGGACATACACCGTTCCCTGATATTCACCAGGCATCACGGCAATATACTGGCGCTTATTGGTACGCTTGATAATTGCCGCATCTACCGCCGCCTGAATCGTGGTATGCGTTACACCCGGAGTACCCGCCGGACCGACAACAAAGTCAGGTTGTGCAGGCAGAGTAATCGGGGAAGGATTCCACGCTGCAGCACCTGGCGTCAGGGACGCAAAATAGTGTTGAGCATCGAAATTCTGCGCTTCTTTTGCCGACAGAATCGGGCGAGAAGAGGTACCAGGCGCGGTTTGATCAGAAGGACGTTGATCGGGCGGTGTTGAGCTACAGGCGGTCAGCGTCACGCCAAAAGCCAATGCCAGCGCCAGACGGGAAACTGAAAATGTGTTCACAGGTTGCTCCGGGCTATGAAATAGAAAAATGAATCCGTTGAAGCCTGCTTTTTTATACTAACTTGAGCGAAACGGGAAGGTAAAAAGACAAAAAGTTGTTTTTAATACCTTTAAGTGATACCAGATGGCATTGCGCCATCTGGCAGAGTGATTAACTAAACATCGCAGTAATCGAGGCGCTTGCCAGAGAGTGGAAATGAACGTTAAACCCGACCATCGCGCCGCTGGCACCTTCATCGACATCAATACGTTCTACATCCAGCGCGTGAACGGTAAAAATGTAGCGATGGGTTTCGCCTTTCGGCGGCGCTGCGCCATCGTACCCGGTTTTACCAAAGTCAGTTCGCGTCTGCAAAACGCCGTCTGGCATTGCTACCAGACCAGAGCCAAACCCTTGCGGTAATACGCGGGTATCAGCGGGTAAGTTAACAACTACCCAGTGCCACCAGCCGGAGCCAGTTGGCGCATCCGGGTCGTAGCAGGTGACGACAAAACTTTTGGTTCCCGCAGGAACATCATCCCATGCCAGATGCGGCGAAATATTATCGCCATCGTAACCCATGCCGTTAAAGACATGACGATGCGGCAATTTATCGCCATCGCGCAGATCATTACTGATGAGTTTCATGAAACCTCCTTTCTTTTTTGCAGAAAGTGTAGCCAGAAACCCTCACGTTGACTTCCCGTTATTGGCAAAAAAATGTTTCATCCTGTACCGCGCGGTTAACCGCTGTGGTCAGGCGCAGCAACTGTTGCGGGCTAATAATATAGGGCGGCATCAGGTAAATCAGTTTGCCAAATGGTCGTATCCAGACATCCTGTTCGACAAAGAATTTTTGCAGCGCTGCCATATTCACCGGACGAGTGGTTTCGACCACGCCAATCGCTCCCAGCACGCGCACATCGGCAACCATTTCGGCGTCACGGGCGGGGGCAAGTTGCTCGCGTAGCTGCCCTTCAATAGCCGCCACCTGATGCTGCCAGTCGCCAGATTCGAGAATCGCCAGGCTGGCGTTTGCTGCTGCGCAGGCCAGTGGATTGCCCATAAAGGTTGGCCCGTGCATAAAGCATCCGGCTTCGCCGTTGCTGATAGTTTCAGCCACCTCGCGTGTAGTGAGCGTGGCGGAAAGGGTCATCGTACCGCCGGTTAAGGCTTTACCGAGGCACAAAATGTCCGGCGCGATCCCCGCATGTTCGCAGGCAAACAGTTTGCCGGTACGACCAAAACCGGTGGCTATCTCGTCCGCAATCAGCAAGATACCTTCACGATCGCACATTTTGCGGATTCGTTTTAACCATTCCGGATGGTAGATGCGCATTCCGCCAGCGCCCTGAACAATCGGTTCAATGATCACCGCCGCGATTTCATGACGATGCGCCGCCATCAGACGTGCGAAGCCCACCATATCGCGTTCATCCCATTCGCCATCCATGCAGCTTTGCGGGGCCGGAGCAAACAAGTTTTCTGGCAGATAGCCTTTCCACAGGCTGTGCATTGAGTTGTCTGGATCGCACACCGACATCGCGCCAAAAGTATCGCCATGATAACCATTGCGGAAGGTCAGAAAACGCTGGCGCGCTTCGCCTTTGGCTTGCCAGTACTGCAACGCCATTTTCATCGCCACTTCCACCGCTACGGAGCCGGAGTCCGCGAGAAAAACGCATTCCAGCGGTTGCGGCGTCATTGCCACCAGTTTGCGGCACAGCTCGATGGCGGGCGCATGGGTGATACCGCCAAACATCACATGCGACATGGCATCAATTTGCGACTTCATCGCCGCATTAAGCAGCGGGTGGTTGTAGCCGTGGATTGCCGCCCACCAGGACGACATACCGTCAATCAGGCGTCTGCCGTCAGACAAAATCAGCTCGCAACCTTCGGCGCTCGCCACCGGATAAACCGGTAGAGGGGAGGTCATGGATGTGTATGGGTGCCAGATATGGCGTTGGTCAAAGGCAAGATCGTCCGTTGTCATAATCGACTTGTAAACCAAATTGAAAAGATTTAGGTTTACAAGTCTACACCGAATTAACAACAAAAAACACGTTTTGGAGAAGCCCCATGGCTCACCGCCCACGCTGGACATTGTCGCAAGTCACAGAATTATTTGAAAAACCGTTGCTGGATCTGCTGTTTGAAGCGCAGCAGGTGCATCGTCAGCATTTCGATCCTCGTCAGGTGCAGGTCAGTACTTTGCTGTCAATTAAAACCGGAGCTTGCCCGGAAGATTGCAAATACTGCCCGCAAAGCTCGCGTTATAAAACCGGACTGGAAGCTGAGCGGTTGATGGAAGTTGAACAGGTATTGGAGTCGGCGCGAAAAGCGAAAGCGGCGGGATCGACACGTTTCTGTATGGGCGCGGCGTGGAAGAATCCCCACGAACGCGACATGCCGTACCTGGAACAGATGGTGCAGGGGGTAAAAGCGATGGGCCTGGAGGCGTGTATGACGCTGGGCACGTTGAGTGAATCTCAGGCGCAGCGCCTTGCGAATGCCGGGCTGGATTACTACAACCACAACCTCGACACCTCGCCGGAGTTTTACGGCAATATCATCACCACACGCACTTATCAGGAACGTCTCGACACGCTGGAAAAAGTGCGTGATGCCGGGATCAAAGTCTGTTCAGGTGGCATTGTAGGTTTAGGCGAAACGGTAAAAGATCGCGCTGGATTATTGCTGCAACTGGCAAACCTGCCGACGCCGCCGGAAAGCGTACCAATCAACATGCTGGTGAAGGTGAAAGGCACTCCACTGGCAGATAACGATGATGTCGATGCCTTTGATTTTATTCGCACTATTGCAGTCGCGCGGATCATGATGCCGACCTCTTACGTGCGCCTTTCTGCCGGACGCGAGCAGATGAACGAACAGACTCAGGCGATGTGCTTTATGGCTGGCGCAAACTCGATTTTCTACGGTTGCAAATTGCTGACCACGCCGAATCCGGAAGAAGATAAAGACCTGCAACTGTTCCGCAAACTGGGGTTAAATCCGCAGCAAACCGCAGTGCTGGCGGGCGATAACGAACAACAGCAACGTCTTGAACAGGCGCTGATGACCCCGGACACTGACGAATATTACAACGCGGCAGCACTATGAGCTGGCAGGAGAAAATCAACGCGGCGCTCGATGCGCGGCGTGCTGCCGATGCCCTGCGTCGCCGTTATCCGGTGGCGCAAGGGGCCGGACGCTGGCTGGTGGCGGATGAATGCCAGTATCTGAACTTTTCCAGTAACGATTATTTAGGTTTAAGTCATCATCCGCACATCATCCGTGCATGGAAGCAGGGTGCGGAGCAATTTGGCGTCGGTAGCGGCGGTTCCGGTCACGTCAGCGGTTATAGCGTGGCGCATCAGGCGCTGGAAGAAGAACTGGCCGAGTGGCTGGGCTATTCGCGGGCACTGCTGTTTATCTCTGGTTTTGCCGCTAACCAGGCAGTCATTACCGCGATGACGGCGAAAGAGGACCGTATTGTTGCCGATCGGCTGAGTCACGCCTCATTGCTGGAAGCTGCCAGTTTAAGCCCGTCGCAGCTTCGCCGTTTTACCCATAACGATGTCGCTCATCTGGCGCGACTGCTTGCTTCCCCCTGTCCGGGGCAGCAACTGGTGGTGACAGAAGGCGTGTTCAGCATGGACGGCGATAGTGCGCCACTGGCGGAAATCCAGCAGGTAACGCAACAGCACAACGGCTGGTTGATGGTCGACGATGCCCACGGCACGGGCGTGATCGGTGAACAGGGGCGCGGTAGCTGCTGGCAACAGCAGGTGAAACCGGAACTTCTGGTGGTGACTTTTGGCAAAGGATTTGGCGTCAGCGGGGCAGCGGTGCTTTGCTCCGATACGGTGGCGGATTATCTACTGCAATTTGCCCGCCATCTTATTTACAGCACCAGTATGCCGCCCGCTCAGGCGCAGGCATTACGTGCGTCGCTGGCGGTCATTCGCAGTGATGAGGGTGATGCACGGCGCGAAAAACTGGCGGCACTCATTACGCGTTTTCGTGCCGGAGTACAGGATTTGCCGTTTACGCTTGCTGATTCATACAGCGCCATCCAGCCATTGATTGTCGGTGATAACAGCCGTGCGTTACAACTGGCAGAAAAACTGCGCCAGCAAGGCTGCTGGGTCACGGCGATTCGCCCGCCAACCGTACCCGCTGGTACTGCGCGACTGCGCTTAACGCTAACCGCCGCGCATGAAATGCAGGATATCGACCGTCTGCTGGAGGTGCTGCATGGCAACGGTTAATAAACAAGCCATTGCTGCGGCATTTGGTCGGGCAGCCGCACATTATGAGCAACATGCGGATCTACAGCGCCAGAGTGCTGACGTCTTACTGGCAATGCTCCCACAGCGTAAATACACCCACGTACTGGATGCGGGTTGTGGACCTGGCTGGATGAGTCGCCACTGGCGGGAACGTCACGCGCAGGTGACAGCGTTAGATCTCTCGCCGCCAATGCTTGTTCAGGCACGCCAGAAGGATGCCGCAGACCATTATCTGGCGGGAGATATCGAATCCCTGCCGTTAGCGACTGCAACCTTCGATCTTGCATGGAGCAATCTCGCGGTGCAGTGGTGCGGTAATTTATCCACGGCACTTCGCGAGCTGTATCGCGTGGTGCGCCCCGGAGGCGTGGTCGCGTTTACCACGCTGGTGCAGGGATCGCTCCCTGAATTGCATCAGGCGTGGCAGGCGGTGGACGAGCGCCCGCATGCTAATCGCTTTTTACCGCCAGATGAAATCGAACAGTCGCTGAACAGCGTGCATTATCAACATCATATTCAGCCCATCACGCTGTGGTTTGCTGATGCGCTCAGTGCCATGCGTTCGCTGAAAGGCATCGGTGCCACGCATCTTCATGAAGGGCGCTACCCACGAATATTAACGCGTTCGCAGTTGCAGCGATTGCAACTGGCCTGGCCGCAACAACAGGGGCGATATCCTCTGACGTATCATCTTTTTTTGGGAGTGATTGCTCGTGAGTAAACGTTATTTTGTCACCGGAACGGATACCGAAGTGGGGAAAACTGTCGCCAGTTGTGCACTTTTACAAGCCGCGAAGGCAGCAGGTTATCGGACGGCAGGTTATAAACCGGTCGCCTCTGGCAGCGAAAAGACCCCGGACGGCTTACGTAATAGTGACGCGCTGGCGTTACAGCACAACGGCAGCCTGCAGCTGGATTACGCAACGGTAAATCCTTACACCTTCGCAGAACCCACTTCACCGCACATCATCAGCGCGCAAGAGGGCAGGCCGATAGAATCATTGGTAATGAGCGCCGGATTACGCGCGCTTGAACAACAGGCTGACTGGGTGTTAGTGGAAGGTGCTGGCGGCTGGTTTACGCCGCTTTCTGACACTTTCACTTTTGCGGATTGGGTAACACAGGAACAACTGCCGGTGATACTGGTAGTTGGTGTGAAACTCGGCTGTATTAATCACGCGATGTTGACGGCACAGGCAATACAA
Source organism: Escherichia coli (assembly GCF_036503815.1). GTDB lineage: Bacteria > Pseudomonadota > Gammaproteobacteria > Enterobacterales > Enterobacteriaceae > Escherichia > Escherichia coli_F. Next base: position 3,312,566 of record NZ_AP027764.1, on the reverse strand, counting down.
CACGCCGGACTGACTCTGGCGGGTTGGGTGGCGAATGATGTCACGCCTCCTGGAAAACGTCACGCTGAATATATGACCACGCTCACCCGCATGATTCCCGCGCCGCTGCTGGGCGAAATTCCCTGGCTTGCAGAAAATCCAGAAAATGCGGCAACCGGAAAGTACATAAACCTTGCCTTGTTGTAGCCATCCTGTATTTGGTTAAATTGCGAGCGAGATCGCGTCTTCGGTTGACTGCAATTTAACCAATTAAATTCTAAAATAATCACGAAAAAAATTTTACTTCCGCATCATGCGGTGAATGTGGGAATTGCCCAGGCGGCGGGGGATAGGGGCTGCAGACAGTTATCCACTATTCCTGTGGATAACCATGTGTATTAGAGTTAGAAAACACGAGGCAAGCGAGAGAATACGCGGCTTGCACGCGAATTGGCGTTAAAGACGGCTCAAAGAAATATCTTTTATTTTTTAACTGGTTAGATAATTGCAATGGCAGTCACTGAAGAGGCATCTCTTGCCATAAAACTGTCATCACTCATCTTGACAAATGTTAAAAAAGCCGTTGCTTTGGGGATAACCCCGTAAGGCCGGAGTTTTATCTCGCCACAGAGTAAATTTTGCTCATGATTGACAGCGGAGTTTACGCTGTAACAGAAATATTATGGTGGGGAACTGTTTTTTTATCCAGTATAATTTGTTGGCATAATTAAGTACGACGAGTAAAATTACATACCTGCCCGCCCAACTCCTTCAGGTAGCGACTCATGAGTAAACCGTTCAAACTGAATTCCGCTTTTAAACCTTCTGGCGATCAGCCAGAGGCGATTCGACGTCTCGAAGAGGGGCTGGAAGATGGCCTGGCGCACCAGACGTTACTCGGTGTAACTGGCTCCGGGAAAACCTTCACCATCGCCAATGTCATTGCTGACCTTCAGCGCCCAACCATGGTACTGGCGCCCAACAAAACGCTGGCGGCCCAACTGTACGGCGAAATGAAAGAGTTCTTCCCGGAAAACGCGGTGGAATATTTCGTCTCCTACTACGACTATTATCAGCCGGAAGCCTATGTACCGAGTTCCGACACCTTCATTGAGAAAGATGCCTCGGTAAACGAACATATCGAGCAGATGCGTTTGTCCGCCACCAAAGCGATGCTGGAGCGGCGTGATGTGGTTGTGGTGGCATCGGTTTCCGCGATTTATGGTCTGGGCGATCCTGATTTATATCTCAAGATGATGCTCCATCTTACGGTCGGTATGATTATCGATCAGCGCGCGATCCTGCGTCGACTGGCGGAGCTGCAATACGCTCGTAATGATCAGGCATTCCAGCGTGGTACTTTCCGCGTTCGTGGTGAGGTGATTGATATCTTCCCGGCAGAATCGGATGACATTGCACTTCGCGTGGAACTGTTTGACGAGGAAGTGGAACGATTGTCGTTATTTGATCCGCTAACCGGGCAGATTGTTTCCACCATTCCACGTTTTACCATCTACCCGAAAACGCACTACGTCACGCCGCGCGAGCGCATTGTGCAGGCGATGGAAGAAATTAAAGAAGAACTGGCCGCCAGACGCAAGGTGCTGTTAGAGAACAACAAACTTCTGGAAGAGCAGCGGCTGACTCAGCGTACCCAGTTTGACCTGGAGATGATGAACGAACTGGGATATTGCTCGGGCATTGAAAACTACTCACGCTTCCTCTCCGGCCGTGGACCAGGTGAGCCACCGCCGACACTGTTTGATTACCTGCCTGCCGATGGGCTGTTGGTCGTCGATGAATCTCACGTCACCATTCCACAAATTGGCGGCATGTATCGCGGTGACCGGGCGCGTAAAGAGACGCTGGTGGAGTACGGTTTCCGCCTGCCATCAGCGCTGGATAACCGTCCGCTGAAGTTTGAAGAGTTCGAAGCATTAGCGCCGCAAACCATCTATGTTTCGGCGACGCCGGGTAATTACGAGCTGGAAAAATCCGGTGGTGATGTGGTGGATCAGGTCGTACGTCCAACCGGATTGCTTGACCCGATTATCGAAGTGCGACCGGTGGCAACACAGGTTGATGATCTTCTTTCGGAGATTCGCCAGCGAGCGGCAATTAACGAGCGTGTACTGGTCACAACATTGACTAAGCGGATGGCGGAAGATCTTACGGAATATCTCGAAGAACACGGCGAGCGTGTGCGTTATCTTCACTCAGATATCGATACCGTCGAGCGCATGGAAATCATCCGCGACTTGCGTCTGGGTGAGTTCGACGTGCTGGTAGGGATCAACTTACTGCGCGAAGGTCTGGATATGCCGGAAGTTTCGCTGGTGGCGATCCTCGACGCCGACAAAGAAGGCTTCCTGCGTTCTGAACGTTCGTTGATCCAGACCATTGGTCGTGCGGCACGTAACGTTAACGGTAAAGCGATTCTCTACGGCGATAAGATCACCCCATCAATGGCGAAAGCGATTGGCGAAACCGAACGTCGCCGCGAGAAACAGCAACGCTACAACGAAGAGCACGGCATTACGCCACAAGGATTAAACAAGAAAGTGGTCGATATCCTGGCGCTGGGGCAGAACATTGCCAAAACCAAAGCGAAGGGCAGAGGAAAATCACGACCGATTGTTGAGCCGGATAATGTGCCGATGGATATGTCGCCGAAGGCGTTGCAGCAGAAAATCCATGAACTGGAAGGGCTGATGATGCAACACGCGCAAAATCTGGAGTTCGAAGAAGCGGCGCAAATTCGTGACCAGTTGCATCAGCTACGTGAGTTGTTCATTGCGGCTTCGTGATGTTGGAGATGGGAAAATGCTCGGTTTCGCTTGTTATGTTCAAAAGCAGTTAACATGCATAGTGCAGTTACACTGGTGAAAAAGGAAGCGTACCAGAGTTGCAAGCGGCTCTGGTACGTTGATGTGCTAAACTTAAACTCATTACTTATTTACGTTATTCATAAAATTTGGCATGTTTTGAATGGTTGCGTTAATACAGAAAGATTTCTTTTTGTTCTCTGGGAAGTAGGATTTTCTGTATTTATTTTCTCTATGACGTCAATCAAGGCATTTGATATCTTAATATTTCCATTGTTAAATGCATATTTGATAAAGCTAAAATATTTATCATGGTCAGTGAGAATTAAATATGGTTTTCTTTTGTACATATCAGTAAGCTCGTTTAAATATTCTAATACGGTTTTATTCACATGCTCGATTGTTAACTCAGGCAATGCAAGTATTAATCTTGTTTCAAAGTCTTGAGTTTTGAAATTACATAATGGAAGACGTTTAATCAAATGGCTAAATAGATTTATTTTATTGATGCTTTCGGTATTCTGGTTTATTAAATAAAGTATGGTGTTGTAATAACTCACTCGTCCTTCGAATGTGCTGAAATCAATCATTTCTCGAAAAAGTTCATCGAAAATGAAAACGTTTTCTGGCGATACTCTGTACAGTTCACTAAGCATTTGAAATGTCAACCCATCTAAAGGTATTCTAAGTTGATACTCTGGTTCACCAGGAACTCTTAACTTATAATAATCACATAATCTGTTTACTTTAGTATCCTGAAATAATTTTAAAAGAAAGGTTGAGTAATCTGAAAGATTAATTCCGGAGAGGCAGTAGGCATGACCCAATTTAGTTATGAATTGAAATTTATCTTCAATGTCAGGAATGTTTGTAACTAAATTTAATAGTTCAGTTAATTGTTTTGGCATATCTTCTTTATAGGCTGATTCAATAGTAAAATATAGTGATATAATATCGCTCCCTTTTATTTCAGGTAATGCTTTGAATAAATGGGTATAGAGTTCAATCTTAATTTTTATATTAGAAAATCTTAGCTTCTCCAGGAAATCCTTTAAGTTAATCTTGATTTTAATAGCTAGATTTTCAAGATAAGAAATAAATAAAATAATACCTCTTATTTTGTCTTCATCATTATTAAAATGATTGATTATTTCCAGGAATGAGTTTTGTAAGTGTGGTTCTGATAATAACATCTCTTTTTTAAAAGAAAAGACATAATTGTTAGCGATATCAAGTAAAAAATGTAAATTGCACGGTTCGTAAAAGCAGGGATCATCTATCGATTGAGTAAAAATATTCTGAATAATGAAACTTATGGCCTCTTTATTATGAATTTTATTTAGAGCGTTTTTATATATTTCAATTAGTAGTGTGTTATTGTTTGTTATATATTGTATTAGGGCTGCTTTAAAGAGGTTTGCAAACAAAGGTATATTTGCGAATATTCTGTTATATTCACTTTCAAATAACTGTCCCATAACTAATAATGTGTCTAAACTTTCCGAAAGCGGCATTCTTGATGTGTTTTCAATTAATAAATCATGTATTGTATTAATATTATTATGTAAACCATTTGATATATTCTGGTAGGTGCTGATATTATTATTTATATATGAACTTATAAGCTGATTATTGAAATCATTTTCACGCCCGAGCTCTTTCCAGCGTGCAAATTCCTCATTAAATTTTTTTGCGCCATTATCAAACCATGAATGCAAAACTTTTGGGGGGCATTTTTCTGGAAATCTTTCCGGAAGACGGGGAGTGCATGATGTAAACAATCTAGGGTGCATAATTATTTCCTTTTAATGTTAAAGTACTAAATTCGCCGCATAATAAGATAATCGTTGCTTTTTGAGGGTACTTACTTACTCAATCGTTTGTTATCAAATTGAGTAATTTTTTAAACAAGTAAAGATATTTTTCTATCAAAAATCGCTCATTTAGTCGGACAAAATTAATGTGTTAATGAAAGTTCGAAGTTAAGTGTGTTTAGATCCTTCTACGCAAGACATAACATGAGTCAAGTTTATCCAATGGACTCAATTTATATTAACGACAATACTCTTTATCTCAATTATCTTAAGTTTAATATAATGATAATGCATATATATTAATTGTTATAATTATAGGTGTAATTATTTAAAAGTTAATAAATAATATGCTTTTATTTGTGTAATCGGGAACAAGCCTATTTGAAATGAGCGATTTTTGATAGTAAATAAACTGTATTCAGGAAGACTGCAGCAATTAATTGTTTATCTGATGGAGGCAGCATGATGTTATCAGTTAATCATCGACAGTCATCTTTTGAAATTGATGAAAAGCGCGCAGAGCAATTGCTTCTTGCTGACAATGACCATACTTTTTATATGAGTAAATGGGAGCGGCTTTTTGATGTGCTGCGATTCATTTTGGGTTTCGAAACGAAAAAAGATTTTTTAAGTAGAATGTATAATGATATCCATTCTCGCTATGGATTGTTTTTATCACCTTACCTTACCGATGAAAAAAAAGAATATAATAAAGAACGTAATGAGTTTTTGACCCTGAAAAATTTTTGTCCTCCGCACATGCATGAGCTTTTTAAGTGCAAGATAGAATTTTCAGACAGTGTGATGACAACAACTTATTTTATTGGAGATAAACCAGTCAGAACTCGACAACTAATTATTTTGCAGGATCCCAATGGGCGCTTTGATTTTTCGAGGCTCAATTTTGAAGATACTGAATTCGGTGAATCAAATTTTTCTAACGTTAATTTTAATGATGCTAATATGAAGAGAGCAACACTCATGGATTGCAAATTGAGCGGTGCTAGTTTTGTAAGGACAGATCTAACAGAAGCCAAGGGTTGTGCAGATTTTTCAGGATGTTATATGGAGTATGCCATATTGAATGGCGCACAGTTTGAAAATAGTTCATTCAAGAATGCCACTTTATTTTCCTGTGATGTTGCTGGTACGAATATGTCGGGGGTAAATTTTGAATACGCAACTATAGAGAGAGGTGACTTTAGTACTTGTATTTTAAAAAATATAGTGTTGCGTGAAGCGAAAATAATAAAAATGCATACGGGATCTATGCGGAAATTTTTCTTTGACGATACTCCTCCATTACAAGATTTAATCAGGGTTGATATATGTAAAGCAAAAGAACATATCCAGAAAATTTATCAAATCTTTGAAGATATCTCTGAAGATTCAATGCCTGAAATAAAAAAAATCCTCGCCAACGAACTGAGTACAAAAAATTGTATCTATGACCTTGCAAAATTAAAAAAGGATGTATCAGAAATTAATTGCTTAGCAAAATACTATACGTCTAACAGACCACCAGAGGGATTAAATGATATATTGCAAAATGATGATATAAATATATTTGATAACTTTATTTTGTCATTAATTACAGTTGATTGCTGTATCTCTTCTTCTTTTTTGTTTAATCTTAGTGAAGAGAGGATTAATTATTATTTAGATCGCTTTACAGAACAACCTACATTAATGTTATCATTTAGTACTGCATATGTAATGATGACTGACCTGGCACTAAAAAGTAAAAATAATATATTGGCAGAAAAAGCATATAATATTTATAAAACATATTTACAACATAAGGATGTTAAACCTTATACTGAAGGAAATGATTATCCAGACTTCTCGGAATGGCGTAAACAACAAGATCATGATGATGCTTGGTACGTATTGTTTTCAGCACAGCAAAATAATCGTGCAATGCGTCTTTCATCTAATGCCTTAAATAAAATGTTGGATACCACTATTAAAAATAAGGACTGGGACCATTTTTATCTATATGCAGCACCAGAACAAGTGTGCTCGCTTGCAGATATTAATCTTAATACCGTATTGATGACCGAATTCCCAGTGTTTTCCTACCCATGGAAACGGTCACAACATAATATTTTATTAAAAAATTATCTCAAAATCCTTCAGCTTGGTGATCTATACGAACCATTTGTCACTGCATCACAAAGTTGTTGTTCTCAAACCAAAATGGATGGTATTGATGAACAAATAAAATTAAATGAAATTTTTGCGCCTCTTATGAAACTCATAGATAATTACTCATTGCAGGCGCAAACTATAGAAGGTGCGGGTTACGAAATGTTAAGTAAAAATAAAAAGATAAAACAAAAAAAGAATGTTAGCGAACTATTGAAGTATAAGTCTTGTTTAAATATTAAGGGAAACCATTATAAAGATTTAATGAAGGCTTGCAGAATGGAAAATGCAAATAAAACGGAACAAGCAATGCTTCTGATAAGTTTTGCTGTCGTGTTCGCAAGATATTCTTCAGCTTCAAGTTTAGGAACGGAATACAATTCTCCGCAAATCCTCAGAATTTACTCTGCTGCTCTTTTACTAAAAGCATATGAACTGGAAAACTCGATTGTTGAATCTGAAGCTCTGGATAACTGGTTAACGGTACTACTGGGATTAGGCTCTGGTTTAAATTGCACGGCCATTTTATCAAAAAATATAGCAGATTATACTCGTTCTCATCATATTGATAAATATTTAGATTCGGTGGCTCCCAAAGCATGGGGATTATAACATTTTTAGAATAGTCATGGCACAAGAAACATCAAGAAGCAAAACTAAATTCCAGAAAGTGGAAAGATAAATGAGCTGCTAACAATGGGGTTGTGCCAAAAAAAGGTGACTATGGCCTTCTATAATTTAAAACGCCATAGTCACAGTCGTATTTTTCTGCCCCCGGCACAGGCGCTTAACCTAGTGCCTGTAATGCCTTTTCCAGTGCGTTATGCAGCAACTGGCGGTCATGACGATAAGGAATATCGCTGGCCTCCAGTACTTCCTGAATCACAATTCTGTTGTTAACTGCGGATACATCAGCTTTCGGTCCAACAACTACCGCATCAATCACTTTTTTACCAACATACTGCTCCATAATCGCCAGCTTATTTTCCAGCTTGAGATTTGCAGCAGGCAGGCTTAATTCTCGCCCCAAATTACCGATATACACCATCGGGGCAGGCGTTCGGCGTAATGCCTGAGCCATTTCCTTGAGCAGCAGAATGGGCATAAGACTAGTATAAAAACTCCCTGGCCCAATAATGATCAGATCCGCCTCATTAATCGCCAGCACCGCTTCACGTGTGGCAGGTACGTTGGGGGTTAAGAGTAGCTCCTGTATCGGCGCAGTGAGCTGGTCAATATTGACCTCGCCGTATACTTCATGCCCCTGATCGTCAATCGCCATTAAATCAACAGGATGCTCCGACATCGGAATCAAATGTGCGTCCACTTTCAACAGATTGCGAATCAGATTAATCGCTTCAAGAGGCCGCACGCTAAGGTGATCCAGTGCCTTCAACATCAGGTTTCCAAGGTTGTGCCCGGAAAGTTCGCCATTACCGCCGAAACGATATTCAAACATTGCGGAAGCGACGCTGGGTTCCGTTATCAACTGGTTAAGGCAATTGCGCATATCGCCCCAGGCAATTCCACCTTCTGAGCGGCGAATACGCCCCGTTGAACCACCGTTATCCGTGGTGGTCACGATACCCGTTAAACGAGAACCCAAAGACGAAAGTGATGAGAGAACGCGTCCCAGTCCATGCCCTCCGCCGAGAGCAACGACACGATCAAGGTCAGCCAACGTACGATTGCGCATTATAGTTTCCTGGAGTCAGATTTTCCGCGCTACAGTAGCGCAAATTGCGGGGAAACAGCAATTAACCTGCCAATATTGAGGATACAAACTATTTTCTTCTACCTCTAAAGGACGATGCACGCTATGCCTCCCTGATGATGTATATCAAAGTAAAACCGCCATTTTCCCTTATTCTGTAGCGAAATAGCACGATCATGACGCTATATACATGATTACATAACGAAAGTGTGGATGGTAAAAATCACATTTACACGCTAGTATCGGCTTAACCACTAAACACTCTAGCCTCTGCACCTGGGTCAACTGATATGGTGCTTTGGCCGTGACAATGCTTACAAAGATTGCCACCAGGGCGAAGGAAGAAATGACTTCGCCTCCCGTATCTGGAAAGGTGTACATGGCTTCACAACTGACTGATGCATTTGCGCGTAAGTTTTACTACTTGCGCCTGTCGATTACCGATGTGTGTAACTTCCGTTGCACCTACTGCCTGCCGGATGGCTACAAACCGAGCGGCGTCACCAATAAAGGCTTTCTTACCGTCGATGAAATTCGCCGGGTTACGCGCGCCTTCGCCAGTCTGGGCACCGAAAAAGTCCGTCTGACGGGCGGAGAGCCGTCTTTGCGTCGCGACTTTACCGATATCATCGCCGCTGTGCGAGAAAACGACGCTATTCGCCAGATAGCGGTCACCACCAATGGTTACCGTCTGGAACGCGATGTAGCGAACTGGCGTGATGCTGGTCTTACTGGTATCAACGTTAGTGTCGATAGCCTCGACGCTCGCCAGTTTCATGCTATTACCGGACAGGATAAATTCAATCAGGTCATGGCAGGGATCGATGCTGCATTTGAGGCCGGTTTTGAGAAGGTCAAAGTCAATACCGTACTGATGCGTGATGTTAATCATCACCAACTCGACACCTTTCTGAACTGGATCCAGCATCGCCCCATCCAGCTGCGTTTCATCGAACTGATGGAAACGGGCGAGGGCAGCGAGCTTTTCCGCAAGCATCATATCTCTGGGCAGGTTCTGCGTGACGAGCTACTGCGTCGCGGTTGGATCCACCAATTACGTCAACGCAGCGACGGTCCCGCGCAAGTCTTTTGTCATCCGGATTACGCCGGAGAAATTGGCCTTATCATGCCGTATGAAAAAGACTTCTGCGCCACTTGCAACCGCCTGCGCGTCTCCTCCATTGGTAAACTCCATCTCTGCCTGTTCGGTGAAGGCGGCGTTAACCTGCGCGATTTACTGGAAGACGATACCCAGCAACAGGCGCTGGAAGCACGTATTTCAGCGGCGCTGCGGGAGAAAAAACAGACCCATTTCCTGCATCAAAATAACACCGGTATTACGCAAAACTTATCGTACATTGGCGGCTAAAACGTCAAAAGGAGAGATCAGATGAGTCAGGTAAGCACTGAATTTATCCCGACCCGTATTGCTATTCTTACGGTTTCTAATCGTCGCGGCGAAGAAGACGATACCTCCGGTCACTATCTGCGCGACTCGGCGCAGGACGCGGGTCATCACGTTGTCGATAAAGCCATTGTGAAAGAAAACCGCTATGCGATTCGTGCTCAGGTATCTGCGTGGATCGCCAGCGACGATGTACAAGTGGTGTTGATTACGGGTGGTACTGGCCTGACCGAAGGCGATCAGGCCCCTGAAGCACTGCTGCCGCTGTTCGACCGTGAAGTTGAAGGTTTTGGTGAAGTGTTCCGGATGTTGTCGTTCGAAGAGATTGGCACCTCAACGTTGCAATCTCGTGCGGTAGCGGGTGTGGCTAACAAAACGCTAATTTTCGCCATGCCCGGTTCAACCAAAGCGTGCCGTACCGCCTGGGAAAATATCATCGCACCGCAGCTGGATGCCCGTACGCGTCCGTGTAATTTCCATCCACATTTGAAGAAATAAGTATGTCGCAACTGACCCATATCAACGCCGCTGGCGAAGCGCACATGGTGGATGTCTCCGCCAAAGCAGAAACCGTGCGTGAAGCGCGCGCCGAAGCCTTTGTCACCATGCGCAACGAGACGCTGGCGATGATCATTGATGGTCGCCACCACAAAGGCGACGTATTTGCCACTGCGCGTATCGCCGGTATTCAGGCGGCAAAACGCACATGGGATCTGATCCCGCTGTGTCACCCGCTGATGCTCAGCAAAGTTGAAGTCAATTTGCAGGCCGAGCCGGAGCACAATCGGGTACGTATAGAAACCTTATGCCGCCTGACTGGGAAAACCGGCGTTGAAATGGAAGCGTTAACCGCGGCCTCCGTGGCGGCGCTGACCATTTATGACATGTGTAAAGCGGTGCAAAAAGATATGGTGATTGGTCCGGTACGTTTGCTGGCGAAGAGCGGCGGCAAGTCAGGTGACTTTAAGGTGGAAGCGGATGATTAAAGTTCTTTTTTTCGCCCAGGTGCGCGAGTTGGTGGGAACAGATGCAAGCGAAGTGGCTGCGGATTTCCCAACCGTTGAAGCGTTACGCCAGCATCTGGCTGCGCAGAGCGATCGCTGGGCGCTGGCGCTGGAAGATGGCAAATTGCTGGCTGCCGTCAACCAGACGCTGGTGAGTTTTGACCATCCGCTGACTGACGGCGACGAAGTGGCTTTCTTCCCGCCGGTAACCGGAGGTTAAGATGGCAGAAACCAAAATTGTTGTCGGCCCGCAGCCGTTCAGCGTAGGAGAAGAGTATCCGTGGCTGGCTGAGCGTGACGAAGACGGTGCGGTAGTCACCTTTACCGGTAAGGTGCGCAACCATAACCTTGGCGACAGCGTCAAAGCATTAACCCTCGAACACTATCCGGGGATGACTGAAAAAGCACTGGCAGAAATTGTCGATGAAGCGCGTAACCGCTGGCCGCTGGGGCGCGTCACGGTGATTCACCGCATCGGGGAATTATGGCCGGGCGATGAAATCGTTTTTGTCGGTGTCACCAGTGCGCATCGCAGCAGTGCGTTTGAAGCCGGGCAGTTTATTATGGATTATCTCAAAACCCGCGCACCGTTCTGGAAGCGCGAAGCCACGCCGGAAGGCGACCGCTGGGTCGAAGCTCGGGAGAGCGATCAGCAGGCGGCAAAACGCTGGTAGTTTTTTGTTAGCCGGATAAGGCACCGCTGCGTCCGGCAATTTCACCGCTCAGTATATGCGTTTACGCTGCGTCGATGCACAGCCTCATCATTTTGCAGTATCCTTAAGATATTCCTTATATCTTCAGGAGATCGTCATGGACAGATTCCCACGTTCTGATTCAATTGTACAACCCCGGGCTGGCTTGCAAACTTATATGGCGCAAGTCTATGGCTGGATGACCGTTGGCTTGTTGCTGACCGCATTTGTTGCCTGGTATGCGGCTAATTCTGCGGCCGTGATGGAGCTATTGTTCACTAACCGTGTTTTTTTAATCGGTCTGATCATCGCTCAATTAGCACTGGTTATTGTGTTATCAGCGATGATTCAAAAGCTGAGCGCAAGTGTAACGACCATGCTCTTTATGCTTTATTCGGCGCTGACGGGTCTGACGCTTTCCAGTATTTTCATTGTCTATACCGCCGCCTCGATTGCCAGTACTTTCGTCGTTACTGCCGGGATGTTCGGCGCAATGAGCCTGTACGGTTACACCACCAAACGTGATTTAAGTGGCTTCGGCAATATGTTGTTTATGGCGTTGATCGGCATTGTGCTGGCATCGCTGGTGAACTTCTGGCTGAAAAGCGAAGCATTGATGTGGGCAGTTACCTACATCGGCGTGATTGTCTTTGTCGGATTGACGGCGTATGACACGCAGAAACTGAAAAATATGGGTGAGCAGATTGATACCCGCGACACGTCGAACCTGCGCAAATATTCCATTCTTGGCGCGTTAACCTTATATCTGGACTTCATCAACCTGTTCCTGATGTTGCTGCGGATCTTCGGCAACCGCCGTTAATTCTTTTTCACCATCAATATCCCGGCCATGTGTCGGGATTTTTTTCGGATTTTATAAAGACTATTCCGCTCATTTACATGAGAACTCAGTCGCTGCAAATGCCAGACTATGTCCACTACGCAATTTCAGGGGCAGATAACGCAATTGAACAGACGATCCACTGCTACTCAATTACAGCAAAAAAGCGCTTCGCTCAGCAAAATGCTGTTCCTCATTTGGTGGTTAACAGCTGCTGGAGTATGGGCTACGGCAGGCTGTGCCTGGATATTTCAGCACTTGCATTGGGTTGCTTCACTAGAATCTCCAGGCGCGTTTGTCTTCGCTTTATCTGCGCTGATAATAATTGGTTTCTGGTTAAACGATGCCCTGAAAAGGCTCGAGGCATCAGGCGCATGTCTGGTCTATCTGCTAATAATCCTGCTTAATGGCTTTCTCTTCTCCAGACTTTTTACCTTTTCGAGCATAGCGAGGGTAATGGGAATTACGGGAGGGATGTTTGCCGCTATGGCGCTAATATGCTGTTGTATTAATAGGGTTATCCCACCAGTTAGACAGTTATGTTTATATATCTTCTGTGGTTTGAGTATTGCTTTTGTTGTTAACCTGATTCTTACCAGCAGTTTTTCCGTATGGTTAGCGAGTATTTTGACTGTCGTTATCTGGGGCGTTACGGCTGCCTGTGAAGCAACAACACTGGAAGATTTGATCCGTGTTGCCGACAACTCTGAATTTTCAGGTGTTCTTCGCTGTATTGTTGCAGGGGCAATAACACTCTATTTCAGTATCCTAAGCGTCCTTTTTAGACTTGCTGTAACGGTTCTTGACTTTATTAATGGTTTAGTGTGGTAGCGTGAATTGATGAGTTTTTTGCGTTAATTGCAATAGATATTGATTTTCAACTTAAGGATATAAAAATAATGAAATCGTACTCATCAAAAAACATAACTAATGATTTTCAGTACGAGGCCAGGATATTAAACGGCATATGGCTCATTACCGCTTTAGGTTTGGCGGCAACCGCAGGACTGGCCTGGATAGCTAATTATCTCGAAATTACGGCAACCAAATATGATTCACCACTAATGTATGTTGTCATAGGATTATTATTACTTTGTATGTATGGCTTAAGTAAAGATATCAACAAGATAAATGCCGCCATCGCAGGCGTAATGTATCTGTTTTTAATCTCTTTGGTGGCGATTGTCGTTGCTAGTTTAGCTCCTGTATCTGCCATTATCCTTGTGTTCAGCACTGCGGGCGCGATGTTTTTAATCAGTATGCAGGCCGGTTTATTATTTAATGTTGATCCTGGTTCTCACCGTTTCATCATTATGATGACGTTGACAGGGTTGACTCTGGTGATCAGCGTAAATACCGCATAATGAGTGAACGGCCTGTTTGGGTAATAAGTTGCTTAATGATTGTGTTATGGTCAGGCATTATCTCGCATGGACGAAATAAGCTCCTTGAACTGGCAGGAAAATGCCATAGCGAAGAGTTGTGGAGTCCGGTTCGTTGCGCTGTTACAGGTGCATTAACACTCTATTACTATTTTATCGGCTTCTTTGGGATTCTTGCAGCAATAGCGATAACGCTTGTCTGGCAAAGGCATACGCGGTTTCATATTTAACGCACTTTCGACTTACGTTTAGAAATGTAGTATCTGAAATACAATAGTGGAGAATATCATGCAGTTAGTTTGTACCATCGATAATAAATATATGGATAAATTTATGGCTATACTGCTTTCAGGAGTGTTACATTCCTTGAAAGAAGGCACGATAACTATAGATGAATCTGAACTACTAGTTTTCAGACCTTTTATTTCCAGGCTTTTACACAAAAATGATTGTGATAAAGAACTAATAGAGATAATTGATCTTGGTTGTGATCTTGAAAATATTGAATCATTAGTTCCTGAGTATCTTGATGATGCTATAAAAAACTTAATAATCAAAACAAGTGATTTTACATATGCAATAAAAGATAGTTATCCTTTGAGTAATAAAATGGAACATGCAGTATCTTTTATGTTTAGAGATTAAAAAGGTTTATAAAATGTTCAAAGATAAAACTCTGGCAGCAGATATCAGCGCATTAATGCTCAATATTGGTTCTCAATTAGATGCATCAGTATTATATGTTCAGCAAGCTTGCGATGAATCTGAGCTTAATATTTATCGTTCCGCCGTCGGGGAAATTATGGGGCGCATGTTAATCGATATCATGAACCCCATCTATAAACAGCATCCCGAACTTAAACCAAAAGAACTTAACTAAACTTCACATCGCCGCTTCATTTTTCGCCCGTAGCTTCTTCGCCTGGCTTTCCAGTAACAGGTAACAGATCAGCGCCAGCAGCAGTGGGATAAAGTAATACAGAACACGGTAAGCGAGCAGGGCGGCGATAATCGTTCCTTTTGATGTATGTTCCCCTGCCAGTAGCGCAATAAACACCGCTTCCAGCACCCCAATTCCTGCTGGAATATGCACAATTACCCCGGCAATACTGCTTACCAGCAACACGCCCAGTACAAAGAAATAGTTCACGTTTTGACCCAGCAACAGCCAGATAATCGCTCCCATTACCATCCAGTTAACGCTGGAAATCAGCATCTGGGCGAGGGCGAATTTCCATGAAGGCAGCACCAGCTTTTGCCCTTTGATGGTCATATGGCGGTGCTTCGCGAAAGCGCAAAACCACAAATAAACCGCGATAATCAGCAGTAAGCCGATGCCGAGAATACGCAGCGTAGTTTGATCGACATACCAGTGATCCGGCAGCTCCACCACGCCTGCGGTAAAGATAATCCCGGCCAGCAAAATATAGCCCAGCCAGTTGGTGGTAATACTGAGCGAGAAAATCCGCGTAATAGTGCTGCCCGGTAACCCTAGCCGGGAGTACAAACGATAGCGCATACCAATGCCGCCGACCCAGGTACTGAGCGTCAGGTTGAAGGCGTAGCAGATAAACGACACCAGCATCACCTGGCGCTTTGCCAGTTTATGACCGCAGTAGAAGCGGGCGAGCAGATCATAGCAGCCATATATCAGATAGCTGACGACCACCAGCCCAATCGCACTGAGCAACGCAACGCGATTGTAATCGCGGATGACCTTCCAGACCTCTTCCCAGTCTACCTTTTTGGCGTAGATCACCAGCAACACAATCACTGCGATAAAAAACAGCCAGGTGAGGATCTTCTTTGCTAAGCGCCAGCGCGGGCGTGATTTACTCATCAGGGTTTCACCCCCGTATTTTCAGTTTCTATCCGATCCTGAGTTTCCATCGTCGGTTGTGCGGGGGGATCAACTTGCGCCAGACGCGGCGTGTGCGCCGGAAGCCAGCCCACCAGCGCCGGGAAGTGGCGCAAAAAATGGAATGCCAGCACGCTTTTGGTCAGGTTCCACCAGGTGCGTTTCGGCAGCATGGATTCATCCACTTGTTGACAGTCGGCAGCGATGATGCCGTTCAGATTATCGCGTAGCGTCTGGTTAAAATTACGATCGTGAATGATGACGTTTGCTTCGAGATTTAGCGACAAACTGAGCGGATCGAGATTACTGGACCCTACCGTCGCCCAGTGATCGTCCATCAATGCCACTTTACCGTGGAGCGGGCGACGGCGGTACTCAAATACCTGAACGCCGCCTTTAACCAGATAGTTGTACAGTAAACGCGCGCCGACTCTGACAATGGGCATATCCGGTTCGCCCTGAATGATCAGTTTGATCCGCACCCCGCGCCGTGCCGCTTTACGTAAGGCGTGCAAAAATCGATAGCCAGGAAAGAAGTAGGCGTTGGCGATAATCACTTCCCGACGCGCCTGAGTGAGCATTTTCAGATAGTGGCGTTCGATATCATCGCGATGTTCTTCGTTATCGCGCCAAACTAATAATACCTGCGCTTCTCCCGGCTGGCGGTTTTCTTCCGCTTTGTGATGACGTCGCCACCAGCGTCGTGCTGCGCTGTGTCCTGGCAGGTTTTCCAGTTCAAACTGGAGAATATCTTCGACAATCGGCCCTTCAAGGCGCACTGCGTAATCCTGTTTAGCCTCTGGACCGTAGCTGGACATATGCTCGGCGGAGTAATTCAGCCCACCAATAAAGGCGATACGTGCGTCGATCACCACAATTTTGCGATGCATCCGGCGAAACACATTGGTGCGCATACCAAAAAGGCGAGGGCGGGGATCGTAGTAGCGGAACACCACGCCAGCTGCCGTCAGTTCATTGACAAACTCATCGCTGAGATCCGGTGAACCGTAGCCATCCAGCAAGACTTCCGCTTTTACCCCGCGTTGCGCTGCTGACAGTAGCGCCGCATGCAGCTGTTTGCCGACGTCATCCTCAAACCAGATAAACGTTTCAAGGATGATGCGTTCTTGCGCCTCGCCAATCGCCTTAAACACCGCGGGATAATATTGCTCGCCGTTTTCCAGCAACTGGATCTTATTGCCTTCGCGCCAGCTACATTTCATAAATGAATCTCCGCACTTAAAGGGGCATGATCAGAAAGGTGTCGCCATGTCCGCAGCGGCAACGCGGTTGGCGCGCTGGCGCTGGCATTTTTGATGTAGATCCTGTCCAGTCGTAGTAGAGGAAATTGCACCGGAAACGTACGCGCCGGGCGTCCGTGGGCGCGGGTAAATATCTCATCCAGCCCGGCCTGCACTTTTAAGGGATGATTGGCTTTTTGCCGCCAGTCGTTGAAATCACCCGCCACTAATACCGGTTCGCCGTCCGGCAGCTCATTCACCCATTCAGCGAGCATCGCAAGCTGCGCCTGACGGTGCGCTTCACGCAGGCCCAGATGTACGCACATCACATGAATCGCTTTCCCGGTCATCGGCGGCACAATACGGCAGTAGAGCACGCCGCGCTTTTCCGCACCATCGATTGAAACATCACGATTCTCATAATGTTCAATGGGATAGCGTGACAGTACGGCGTTTCCATGATGCCCTTCCGGGTACACCGCATTGCGACCGTAGGCAAAATCGCTCCACATAGTGTCGGCGAGAAACTCGTAGTGCGAGGTATCGGGCCAGTTTTCCACATGCAGCGGATGAACTTCGTGCGCACCCATCACTTCTTGCAGGCAAACAATATCGGCACTGACGGTACGCACGGCGTCGCGAAGTTCCGGCAAAATGAAGCGTCGGTTAAACGCGGTAAAGCCTTTGTGAATGTTGATGGTGAGCACCTTGAACGAAAATTGTTGTGTTTGATCGGGCATAATTTTCCTGTCTTTGCCTCTTATCTCATTGAAATAGTGTAGTCGGCGTCACAAAAAGGTGCGGTCTTACGGAATTTTCCGTAAAGTTCGGTACTCTGAGTAAGTAGAGATAAATTCTTCAGGAGAGAAGCCATGAAGTGGCAACAACGTGTTCGTGTCGCAACGGGTCTAAGTTGCTGGCAGATTATGTTGCATTTACTGGTAGTGGCGCTGCTGGTGGTGGGCTGGATGAGTAAGACTCTGGTTCACGTCGGCGTGGGATTATGCGCACTGTATTGTGTCACGGTAGTGATGATGCTGGTGTTTCAGCGCCACCCCGAGCAACGCTGGCGTGAGGTGGCAGACGTGCTGGAAGAGCTGACTACGACCTGGTATTTTGGCGCAGCGCTGATTGTGCTGTGGCTGTTGTCCCGCGTACTGGAAAACAACTTTTTGCTGGCAATTGCAGGGCTGGCAATCCTTGCTGGCCCGGCGGTAGTGTCTTTGCTGGCGAAAGATAAGAAGTTACATCACCTTGCGTCTAAACATCGCGTACGCCGCTGACCCTGTCGTGGCCGTTATCACCAGTA
This sequence comes from Escherichia coli, assembly GCF_036503815.1. Lineage (GTDB taxonomy): Bacteria > Pseudomonadota > Gammaproteobacteria > Enterobacterales > Enterobacteriaceae > Escherichia > Escherichia coli_F. The sequence continues at coordinate 3,294,354 of NZ_AP027764.1, read as the reverse complement.
GCGGCCACAAACTATTCCACACAATATCCAGACTCGCATCCTTCAAATAAATCTGCTTGGTAATGTCCGTAAAGTGGCGAATAGGGTTAATCCACGTCAGGTTTTGCAGCCATACTGGCATGTTTTCCACTGGCGAAACGTAACCGGAAAGGAGAATGGCGGGCATCATAAAGACAAACACGCCGATAAACGCCTGCTGTTGCGTTGAACAGAGTGACGAAATCAACAGACCGAATCCCACCAGCGATAAACCGTAAATCACCATCGTAAAGTAGAATAGCGCCAGCGATCCGGCGAAGGGGATTTGATACGCCCAGATACCAATCGCCAGCACAATGGTGGCCTGGAAGGTGGCGACAATTAATGCCGGTACGGCTTTGCCGATGAATATCTGCCAGGTGGTGAGGGGAGAAACCAGTAACTGATCGAGCGTACCCTGTTCACGTTCGCGGGCGACGGAAAGTGAAGTGACGATCATTACGCCGATAGTGGTGATCATGGCGATCAGCGACGGCACCACAAACCATTTGTAGTCGAGATTCGGGTTATACCAGTTGCGTACCACCAGCTCGCTGTTGTTAGGTTTCGGTTTTCCTTCCAGCAGCTCCTGCTGATAATTTTTGACGATCTGTTGCAGGTAGTTGGCGGCAATTTGCGCACTGTTGGAGTTGCGTCCGTCGAGGATCAACTGCAATGGCGCGGTCTGGAAGGTATCCAATTTGCGTGAGAAATCAGCCGGGAAACGCACCAACAATAACGCCTTTTGCGTGTCGATGGTTGGGCGGATCTCCTGTGGGCTTTTCAGCAGCAGCACGTGGGTAAAGGCGCTGGCGCGGGCAAAACGTTGAGTAAGTTCTACCGAATGTTCGCCGTTATCTTCATCGTAGATGGCGATGGTGGCGTTAGTCACTTCCAGCGTGGCGGCGAACGGGAACAGGATCACCTGAATCAGCACGGGCAAAATCAGAATCGCGCGGGTTTGCGGTTCGCGCAGCAGCGACTGCAACTCTTTGCGGATTAACGTCCATAAGCGATGAAACATGCTCTTCTCCCTAATCCAGCCGACGTTTGGTTTTTAGCCACGTCAGGCCGATAAACATCACCGCCGAAGCGATCAAAAACAGCACGTTCACCACCAGCACCACTGGAATATTCCCGGCGAGGAACAGGCTTTGCAGGGTGCTGACGAAATAACGTGCGGGAATAATGTACGTCACCGCGCGGATCACCGCGGGCATACTGTCGAGCTGAAAAATAAAGCCGGAAAGCATAATCGACGGCAGAAACGCGGCGTTCAGGGCGACCTGAGCGGCATTGAACTGGTTGCGGGTAATCGTAGAAATTAGTAGCCCCATCCCCAGGGTACTGAGTAAAAACAGGCTGGAGATAAAAAACAGAATCAGCAGTGACCCGCGATACGGCACGCCGAGAATAAACACCGACACCAGCATACACAGCAGCATCGCCAGCATCCCGAGGAAGTAATAAGGGATCAGCTTACACAGCAACAGTTCCGTGCGGGTTATCTCCGTAGAGAGTAACGCCTCCATGGTGCCGCGTTCCCACTCCCGCGCCACCACCAGCGAGGTGAGAATCGCGCCGATAACCGTCATGATGATGGTTACCGCACCGGGGATAATAAAGTGCTGGCTAATCGCCGCCGGGTTAAACCAGTAGCGAGTCTGGACGTCGATAAGTGGTTCAAAAGTCTGCCCGTTGTCCTCTGCCCGCTGCATTTGCCAGATCTGCCAGATCCCTTCGACATAACCTTGCACAAAGTTAGCGGTATTCGGCTCACTGCCGTCGGTGATCACCTGAATCGGCGCGGTAGCGTTGGCGCGCTCCATCTGTTCGGCGAAATCCACCGGAATCACCACCAGGCCACGAATTTTTCCCGCCTGCATTTTGGCGATTAATTCCTGACGGTTATCGCTGATGGTGGCGTCGATGTAGGGCGAACCGGTCATGGTATGGGTGAAATCCAGCGCCGCTTCGCTACGCTGTTCCAGCAAAATCCCAACCCGCAGCTTGCTGGAGTCGAGGTTAATGCCGTAGCCAAATATAAACAGCAGCAACAGTGGGATCACCACTGCAATCAGCCAGCTACTCGGATCGCGAACGATCTGCCGTGTCTCTTTGACGCACAGCGCCTGCACGCGACGCCAGGACAGGATCGGATTACTCATTGCCATGCTCCTTATCCCAGTCGTGGATCAACTGAATAAAGGCCTGCTCCATTGTGGGATCGGGTTGCTCGTCGTTGGCCGACTGCGCTTTCAAATCATCTGGCGTGCCGCTGGCGATTAATTTCCCACGATACACCAGGCCGATGCGGTCACAATATTCTGCTTCATCCATAAAGTGGGTGGTGACCATTACCGTGACGCCTTTCTCTACCATGCTGTTGATATGCAACCAAAATTCACGGCGGGTGAGGGGATCAACGCCGGACGTCGGTTCATCGAGAAACAGAATGTCCGGTTCATGCATCAGCGAACAGGCCAGCGCCAGACGCTGTTTAAAACCTAAGGGCAGTTCATCGGTCGCGTGGGAAGCGATACTTTTCAGGCCGAACGCCTCACTCATACGGGCGATTTTTTCGTTCTGCGCCCGCCCGCGTAAGCCATACACACCAGAAAAAAAGCGTAAATTCTGTTCGACCGTCAGGTTGCCATAGAGCGAAAACTTTTGCGCCATATAGCCGAGATGCTGGCGCGCTTTGCCAGAACTCTCTTTCAGATCCATACCCAGCACCAGCGCCTGGCCAGAGGTCGGTACCAACAAGCCGCACATCATCTTAAAGGTGGTCGATTTCCCTGCGCCGTTTGGCCCGAGCAAACCAAAGATTTCACCGCGTTTGACGGCAAAGTTGACGTGATCGGTGGCGGCAAAATCGCCAAACTTTTTGGTCAGCTCTTTCGCTTCGATCACCGTCTCGCCAGGTGTACCTTCCACCGTATGCAATATTGCGCCCAGCGGTGATTCCGAGGTTCCAGCTCCGCCCAGCAAATCAATAAACGCATCTTCAAAGCGGGGCGTGGTTTGGCTGATGTCGATTTCTGGCATCCCGTCGGCGTGGCGAATATCGTCTGGTGTGGCCTCTTTTTTGAGGATCAGACGTACCGATTTCCCCTGAATCATGCCGTCGCTCACCTGTGGCAGTTTCAAGGCGCGTTGCAACAATTTGCGGTTGCCCTCGTGCGGGCTGGTCATCAGAAAGCTACGTCCGGCCATGGTTTGCGTCAGGGCCGTCGGTTCTCCCTGATACAGCAACTCGCCTTCGTTCATCAGTAACACGTCACGGCACTGTTCGGCTTCGTCAAGATACGAGGTACTCCAGAGGATTAACATCCCTTCGCCTGCCAGCTCATGCACCATCTGCCACAATTCGCGGCGTGAGATAGGGTCAACGCCGACGCCAGGTTCATCGAGCAGCAACACTTTCGGTTCGCCCACCAGCGTACAGGCCAGGCCGAGTTTTTGCTTCATCCCACCAGAGAGCTTGCCCGCCAGGCGTCCGGTAAACGGACCGAGAGACGTAAACTCCAGCAGGCGAGCAAAAGTCTGCTTACGTGCCTCGCCAGTGACGCTGCGCAAATCCGCGTACAGATTGAGGTTCTCCATCACCGTGAGATCTTCATACAGGCCGAATTTCTGCGGCATATAGCCGAGAACGGCGTGCAGCGCGCCGTCGTTTTTGATCGGATCAAAGCCAATCACCGTGGCGCTGCCGCTATCGGGTTTCAGTAATCCCGCCAGCATCCGCATCAGTGTGGTTTTACCTGCGCCATCCGGCCCCACCAGCCCCGTTACATAACCAGCATGAATGGTACAGTCGAGCGGCGCGGCGGCGGGCTTGTCCATGCCCGGAAAGCGTTTTTCCAGACCGTTCAGCGTAATAACGGCATCATTCATGTCCTGCCTCGTTACCGAATTGCACCGTCACTGGCATTCCCTGGCGTAAGGCATCATCGGCGTCGGTCACCACAATACGCAGGCGATAGACGAGGTCGGTACGCAGATCCGGCGTTTCGACGGTTTTTGGGGTAAATTCAGCAGTCGGTGAAACGAAACCAATCTGCCCGTGATACGGCTTGTCCGGGCGACCGTCGGTATAAAGCAGCACTTTGCGCCCCGGCTGGGCCTGGTCGAGATTACGTTCATCAACATAAGCGCGCACCCACACCGGACGTGTCAGTGAGACGGTAAAGACTGTGCCACCTTCATTGAGCACCGTGCCAGGCTCTACCGCGCGGGTTAACAGCGTGCCATCAGACGGTGCTATTAACGTTGAGTCCTGTAAATTCAGCTCCGCCTGCGCCAGTTGCGCCTGCGCCTGTTCGAGACTGGCTTTCGCCTGGGCGATGTCCTGTTCACGATTACCGGAGCGATACTGACGCAATTTATCCTGTGCTGATTTCAGCGTTGCCTGCGCCTGGTCGCGCGAGGAGCGGGCATTTTCCAGGTCGTTTGCCGAAATAGTGCGACTTTTCCACAACCCTTGCTGGCGGTTGTAGAAGTTCTGCGCATAGTCATATGCGGCCTGCGCCTGTTTTACGGCGGCGGCGGCCTGAGCGATTTCTTCATCGCGATACCCGGCAAGCATCAGGTCATACTGCGCCTGTGCCACCGAAACACCCGCTTTTGCCTGCATCAGGGCAATTTCATACGGCTTATGATCCAGTTCACCCAGCACCTGGCCCGCTTTAATCGCATCACCTTCGTCTACGGCCAGCGATTCAACGCGACCACCGACACGGAAGCTAAGATTCACGGTGCGAATATCCACGTTGCCATACAGCGTCAGGCCGTTATCCTGGCGGCTTTGATACCACCAGTAGCCTCCGGCAACCACGGCGGCAAGTACCACTACCGCCAGTCCGATCACGACAGGTTTTTTCATCACTACAAACTCCTTTGCGATAATCCTTGCAAAATCAGGTCGATATGACAGGTCACCGTCTGGTTGATCAGTTCGGTCTTTTCTTCATCGAACGCGGTCCAGCCGGTACGTAACAAAATAGTTTCTTTGCCAAGACGAAACGCCAGAATCTCACCAATCAACGCATGGGTATGGAGGATCATGCGGGTGTCGTTGGCGTCGCAGCCGGTCCAGGCGGCAATCAGGCGTGTAAGGTGGCTGTGTAGCGGGCTAATCACCTGTTCATGCACCAGGTGGTAGGCTGCCGTAGGAGAGAGTTGCTCACGGGAGATAAACTTGCTGAGGTTGACGGTGTCATCCTGGGTGAGCAGCTTAATCATGTTCCTGCAGGCGCGAAGGATCAGTTCACGAATAGCTGCGCGATCCGGCTGTGGTTGTGCGAACAAGCGTTCGGCTTCTTCAGCGTGCGGACGGAACTGCTCGCCAATAAAATCGGCAATCCACTGGGCGCAGGCGAGATACAAATCTTCTTTCGAACCGAAGTAGTAGGTGATGGCAGCGATATTCTGCCCGGCCTGGGCGGCTATCTCGCGGGTGGTGGCGTTCATTCCATATTCACCAAACTGCGCCAGTGCGGCAGCAATCAGCTGTTTTTTCGCCTGTTCACCCTTGATTGTCATGGCTGGATTATTCATCGCACAGTCCATTCTTAATCAAATGATTGATTAAGATTATGACTCCATATGGGAGTTGTCCAGTATGGCTAAGAATTTTAGCTACGCCAGTCACAGGGATAATTTATGCGCTGTGTCACAAAAACTGCTACACTCCGCCCCCTCATGACATTGTGGTTTTTGTCATTTTCCTTTTCAGTATCTCCCTGAAAACTACACCGGTAACGGTCGGGGCGGTTCGGAGTAGTTATGTCTTTCGATTCTTTGGGGTTAAGCCCTGATATCCTGCGCGCCGTTGCCGAGCAGGGTTACCGTGAACCCACCCCTATTCAGCAGCAGGCGATCCCTGCGGTGCTGGAAGGCCGCGACCTGATGGCCAGTGCCCAGACCGGTACCGGCAAAACAGCGGGCTTTACGCTGCCGCTGTTGCAACACCTGATCACTCGCCAGCCGCACGCCAAAGGGCGTCGTCCGGTACGTGCGCTCATTCTTACCCCAACCCGTGAACTGGCTGCACAGATTGGCGAAAACGTCCGTGATTACAGCAAATACCTGAATATTCGTTCGCTGGTGGTGTTTGGCGGCGTCAGCATTAACCCGCAGATGATGAAGCTGCGCGGTGGCGTTGATGTGCTGGTGGCAACGCCGGGGCGTTTGCTGGACCTGGAACATCAGAATGCAGTGAAGCTGGATCAGGTTGAAATTCTCGTCCTCGATGAAGCTGACCGTATGCTCGACATGGGCTTTATCCACGATATCCGTCGCGTGTTAACAAAACTGCCAGCGAAGCGCCAGAACCTGTTGTTCTCCGCGACCTTCTCTGACGATATTAAAGCTCTGGCGGAAAAACTGTTGCACAACCCGCTGGAAATTGAAGTGGCACGCCGCAATACCGCGTCTGATCAGGTGACCCAGCACGTTCACTTTGTCGATAAGAAACGTAAACGCGAATTACTGTCGCACATGATTGGTAAAGGGAACTGGCAGCAGGTGCTGGTGTTTACCCGTACCAAACACGGTGCTAACCATCTGGCTGAACAGCTCAATAAAGATGGTATCCGCAGTGCGGCGATCCACGGTAATAAATCGCAAGGTGCGCGTACTCGTGCACTGGCCGATTTTAAATCGGGCGATATTCGTGTTCTGGTGGCAACTGACATCGCTGCACGCGGTCTGGATATCGAAGAGTTGCCGCACGTCGTCAACTACGAGCTGCCAAACGTACCGGAAGATTATGTTCACCGTATCGGGCGTACCGGTCGCGCGGCAGCTACCGGTGAAGCGTTGTCGCTGGTGTGTGTTGATGAACACAAACTTCTGCGTGATATCGAAAAACTGCTGAAAAAAGAGATTCCACGCATTGCGATTCCGGGTTATGAGCCGGACCCGTCAATCAAGGCCGAACCGATACAGAATGGTCGCCAGCAACGTGGCGGCGGTCGTGGACAAGGCGGTGGTCGCGGTCAACAGCAACCACGCCGCGCTGAAGGTGGCGCAAAATCTGCGAGCGCGAAGCCTGCAGAAAAACCATCTCGTCGTCTCGGCGATGCCAAACCGGCAGGCGAGCAACAACGCCGTCGCCGTCCGCGTAAACCTGCCGCTGCGCAGTAATACCATGTAAGGGCAAAAGAGTATCACAGGCTTTTGCCCATTATTCAGGTAACACGGTCAGACATGCATGTCATGTCTGATTTTATTGTTTTTAATAAATTTGCTTTATGATCTATCTAGTGTATTTAAAATGGCAATGAAATTATTTCTTCTTGCTATCTGAATTATTGTTAATAACATTGGTTGATATTCATAAACAAATTCTGGGAAAGTCTGGAATAAACATGCTATTGCATAAAGTGTTTGTTCATCATCTGGAAAAGTATTATGAGATATGTGATTCAGTATTAGCTTGATTCTGTCCCTGATTTTATTATTTTCATTGTCTATAGTGTATCCGACTATCTCCCTAAGCAAAATAAAGTGTGCAGTCGTTTCATTACCATATATCTTTAGCAGTTCCAATAAACTGTCAAATTCTGACGCCTGAATATTTTTGGCACATAACTTTAACACTTTATCGAGTAACTCCAGATGCCCCGGTTCATAAACTGTTTTTTGTAGAATATTAAGTAATGTTAGCAATGATGAATATGCATAAGGAATATCTGTATTCAATAACAATTTCAAAGATTGAGCGGCAATTTTAGGTTGATATAAATGCCGCGATTCAATTCTGCTAATTAAAAAAGCAGTTGTATTCTTTTTAGTTTCATTGTCGGTAATCTCTATCATCTCAAACAGTCTGCTGAAATATCCTCTCAGATCGTATTGTGTAACAATAGAAATACAATCCGTGAATAAATCATTATATTCAGTTATTAAATTTGGATAGCTATCAAAAAGTGTATAACACATCTCCATATAATTATGCAATTTTAATATTTGTGAAGAGGATTTAATTGTCGCATCGCTAATGCTAGTTGTTTTTATCGATTCAATAGCGAAAATCAGTGGGCTGATACATTTCGATAAATCATCATGTTGTAACTTCAACACTAAAACTATATCTTTTATCCATTTTATTTTTAAGTCAATGTCTGTTTGTTTTGAGATGATGTTAATCAGTGCGTGTTGGACGCAGCGATGCCTGATTAAACTATGTTGATTTAAATATCCTCTGTGAACAGAGTTATGTGCAATATCCAGTATGGCATCAAAGAGCAAACTATCAGGATTTGAATTTGTGGAGGTAAAGATGTTCGTTATAAGATAATTTAATATCAATATTTTATTTCCGTCGTTATTTATATGGCGTAGTGGTGCCAATAACTTGTTATAGAAAACTTTCTTTTCCTCAGTGTTGTATTTGCTATTTTTGTCATTAATATGATTAAGAATTTTAACCAAAAGGATGATTATTTTGTTCTTATAATCGAGTAAATCTGGCTGAACATGATACGTCGAGAGGTACCCCCGGGTATCAAAAATAGAAGATGCATCGGGGCTATCAAAAGTCATTAAATCTTCCGGACTATTTATATCAAAAAGTTTGATATTTTTTATAAATAATTGTGAAAAAACAAAATACTTTCTTTATGAAATACGTCAGAATTATCATATAAAATATTAATTATTGGTAAGGCTATTTGCTCATTAGAAATTTTTTGCGGTTCTAAATGATAAGGGTTGTTTAATACCTTATTATTATATAAGGTTGATGTTAAATGCTGAATGAACATCTGCTTTTGTTCATGGTTCTTTGTTTTTTTAATAACATCTAGCAGTTTTTTGGCATTATTGTCAAACCAGAAAACCATATCTGTAATGGATAAGTTGTCAGGGAAATAGTTGGAGTTGCCTGGTGTGTTAGGTTTAAATAATGGCCACTGCTCAAACAAATTACGCATATTAACTCCTTTAATACGTCAAATTAAAATTCATAAAAATAATAAGTAATCATTATGTGCAAGCTATAGATTATGAAAGTATTACTATGAAATAATTTAAATTAACTATCAAAAATCGCTCATTTCTGCTTATTGATAGAAAGATTGATCGCCAGTCTGTTTAGAGCGGTGCAGCAGCAAAATTTCATAACCAGGTTATCCTGAGTTTACTGTGCGAAAAGTTAAAAAATGAGCGATTTCTGTAAGATTCCCTATTTTGCCAGGCTTATGATCCGCAGATCATTCATGTGCAAAGGAGCGGTGTATGGATTGTTCAAAATGCAATGGTTATGCGACGATGTTATTAAATATGGTGCAGGGTTCTGACCCGGTTAATTTACTGGAATTACATGGTTTCCTTGAACACTTCGCATATTATGTTTCATTTGGCAAATTTAATGCTGGCCACCAGCGCTATAATGCATTTAAAAAATTCGTCAGTGAGATTTCGGAGATCAGCGCAAATGATATCAATATGACGATTAAAACCGGGCAATCCAGACATGAAAATGTGATCTCTATAAATATGAATAATGCAATTCATCGTGATGAGAAAGGGATCACCGTCAGAATAGATAATATTAATGGAAAGAAAAATAACTCTAATTCATCAGATGTTTTTATTCCTTATGTAAATACATTTTCTGACCTCAAAAATAAAATACTCAGGATGAAAATTGAACTGACTGAAGGTAGTGGTTTTTCTAAAAGTCTTTTTGACAGTCAGATTGAGACGCATATTCTGAGGGATATTAATTCGCTTAACGTTGGTGAGAAATTGAATGATGATAATCTTGCATATCATTCTATATTCACTAACGAATTCTCTGTTATTATTCCGCCATCCTATTATGATGCGACTTCTGCAGTAAACGCTAATAATATTGTGAGAGAAAAACTATATGAAAGTGATAGTAAAGTTAAAGATATCGTCGATGATATGTCTAATCATGACGTGGAGAGCGAAAAAGATATATTTGTAATCGGGGGGATGATAGAAAAACTAGAGTCTCTGGCAGACGAATCTTTCAATGATAATACTGATAACATAAAAACAGTAAAAGATTTGCTAACGCAATTAACTGATGGCATGGAACTCTTCACGCTGCGGGACATGGTAGCATTCCCATCGTCCATAATAGCAAAACTATTAAAATCCCCACTTAATAGCGATCATGAACTTGTTATGCGCGCATTGGATACGTATCTGTGCTACTTCAGAAATAAAAATCTGAGTAACGATACGGAAATAATTAACTTTTTCCATGCTCTCTTTTTAAAGAGACCAGAGTTGATGGTTTCTGAAAATTATAGATTTATTCAATTTATTGATTTGCTTTTTGAAAACGGAAGTGTGGAAGAGAAAAACTTAGCATTTGACCTTTATCACAATTATCAGGTATTACCTGAAATAAAACAATTCGTTACTGAAGAAATAAAGTTGAATTTCAATCAGCTGCAAGGATTGTTAGATAAAGATAATAAATGTTATATCCTGTTATCATCCGATAACTCCGGGCGAGTAATGCACTTATCGCACCAGGCGTTAATCTCAATGCTTGAGCCAGAAGCTAAGAAAAAGACCATCTGGAATAATTACTCTATTTATCCATCTTTGCAGGATACCCATGAAGTTGTCAGAGATGATCCAGAAACGATTTGTACGCGTGCATTTCCTTTATTTGCAAAAGGATGGGAATATGCGCAGAAAAATAAGAAACACCAATTGATTCTCAATGCTCTTGGATTGAAAGGTTATATTCGTGATGTATTTATGTCAGCAATAATGCGAAAAACAGACTTTGTGCCAGAATCGGATAATCAACCGACAGAATTTAAATCATTATTTTCCTCTTTGATGACCGATTCAGACCAATGGCAACAGCATACTTTGAAAGAAAAACATTACACTAATCTATTAACGATGCTGGATCTCAAAGAGGCCAGTGAAAGTGATAAGTCTAAAATATTTTTCTGTCTGTCTGCCGTATTTGCAAATATTTCTCACAGTAATGTCTTTTACGGTATTCCTGATGCGTCAAAAATTTTAAAACGTTATGCATTTGCTTTATTGGCTAAAGCTTACTCTTTAGATGAAAATATGATAAGCAGTCAAACTTTTAATACATACAAAGCGGTATTGCTTGATTTCAATAATCTGTCTAATGAAGAGGCCAACCAGCTGCGTATAAGTTCGTTATATCGTGATATGGTCCGCTACGCACAATATCGTTTTTCTAAAGTTTTATCCGAGTGGACGCCAGACGCATGGCTGTAAAGATCCCAACAGGATAATGGCATTGATGGCCCTGGCTCAGGCCAGGGCGGGCAATACCGGTTCCTGCGAAGCGATGACGGCGGCAAGTGTAACCACGAAATGCGGTATCACTTGCTGTTTTCTGCCCTGAAGACTGGCGCTCACCGTGCCGTCGAACTTTCAATCAAATATATTGTGTGAGGGCGTGTTTGCGAGCCGCTTTCCAGAAACAGAAAAACCATTACCCCTGAAAACCGAAAAATGCCACAATATTGGCTGTTTATACAGTATTTCAGGTTTTCTCATGGCATTAACCGCCGCGCTTAAAGCGCAAATTGCCGCCTGGTATAAGGCGCTTCAGGAACAGATCCCCGACTTTATTCCCCGTGCGCCGCAGCGGCAGATGATTGCGGACGTCGCCAAAACGCTGGCCGGAGAAGAAGGGCGGCATCTGGCGATTGAAGCCCCCACCGGCGTTGGGAAAACGCTCTCCTATTTGATCCCCGGCATCGCCATTGCCCGCGAAGAGCAAAAAACGCTGGTGGTGAGTACCGCCAACGTGGCGTTGCAGGATCAGATTTACAGCAAAGATTTACCGCTGCTGAAAAAGATCATTCCCGATCTTAAATTCACTGCCGCTTTTGGGCGTGGGCGCTACGTTTGCCCGCGTAATCTGACGGCGCTCGCCAGCACTGAGCCCACGCAACAGGATCTGCTGGCGTTTCTTGACGACGAACTGACGCCAAATAATCAGGAAGAGCAAAAACGTTGTGCAAAGTTGAAGGGCGATCTCGACACTTATAAATGGGATGGTCTGCGCGATCATACGGATATCGCCATTGATGATGATCTCTGGCGTCGTTTAAGTACCGACAAAGCCAGCTGCCTCAACCGCAACTGTTACTACTATCGTGAATGCCCGTTTTTTGTTGCTCGTCGGGAGATTCAGGAAGCGGAAGTGGTGGTGGCAAACCATGCGCTGGTGATGGCGGCGATGGAAAGCGAAGCGGTATTGCCTGACCCGAAAAATTTACTGCTGGTGCTGGACGAAGGCCATCACCTGCCTGATGTGGCACGGGATGCGCTGGAGATGAGCGCCGAAATTACCGCGCCGTGGTATCGGCTGCAGCTGGACTTGTTTACGAAGCTTGTTGCTACCTGTATGGAGCAGTTTCGCCCGAAGACGATCCCACCGCTGGCAATCCCTGAACGTTTGAATGCGCATTGTGAAGAGTTGTATGAGCTTATCGCTTCGTTAAACAACATTCTCAATCTCTACATGCCAGCCGGTCAGGAGGCGGAGCACCGTTTTACAATGGGGGAACTGCCTGAGGAAGTGCTGGAAATCTGTCAGCGGCTGGCAAAGCTCACCGAGATGCTGCGTGGTCTGGCGGAGTTATTTCTCAACGATTTAAGTGAGAAAACCGGCAGCCATGACATTGTACGCCTGCATCGGTTGATTTTGCAGATGAACCGCGCGTTGGGGATGTTCGAGGCGCAAAGCAAACTCTGGCGGCTGGCTTCTCTGGCGCAATCTTCCGGTGCACCCGTCACTAAATGGGCGACGCGGGAAGAGCGCGACGGGCAGCTACATCTGTGGTTTCACTGTGTGGGTATTCGTGTTAGCGACCAACTGGAAAGGCTGTTGTGGCGCAGTATTCCGCACATTATTGTTACCTCCGCAACCTTGCGTTCGCTGAACAGTTTTTCGCGTTTGCAGGAGATGAGCGGGCTGAAAGAGAAAGCGGGTGACCGCTTTGTGGCGCTGGATTCGCCCTTTAACCACTGCGAACAGGGCAAAATTGTTATTCCCCGGATGCGCTTTGAGCCTTCCATCGACAACGAAGAGCAGCACATTGCCGAGATGGCGGCCTTTTTCCGTAAGCAGGTGGAGAGCAAAAAACATCTCGGTATGTTGGTACTGTTTGCCAGCGGACGGGCGATGCAGCGGTTTCTCGACTATGTGACGGATTTACGTCTGATGCTGCTGGTGCAGGGCGATCAGCCGCGTTACCGTTTAGTTGAACTGCACCGCAAACGCGTTGCCAACGGTGAGCGCAGCGTGCTGGTGGGCTTACAGTCATTTGCCGAAGGGCTTGATTTGAAAGGTGATCTGTTAAGCCAGGTGCATATCCACAAAATCGCTTTTCCGCCCATCGACAGCCCCGTGGTGATCACCGAAGGGGAATGGCTGAAAAGCCTCAACCGCTATCCGTTTGAGGTGCAAAGCCTGCCGAGCGCCTCGTTTAACCTGATTCAGCAGGTTGGGCGACTGATTCGAAGCCACGGTTGCTGGGGCGAAGTGGTTATCTACGACAAACGCTTGCTGACCAAAAATTATGGCAAGCGACTACTGGATGCATTACCGGTATTTCCGATAGAGCAACCGGAAGTCCCTGAAGGTATAGTTAAAAAGAAAGAAAAAACGAAATCCCCACGCCGTCGGCGGCGTTAATGATGTGAGTCAGGTAAGGAGTCGTAAATGGACTATCGCAAAATCATTAAAGAGATCGGGCGCGGGAAAAACCACGCGCGCGATTTAGACCGGGATACTGCGCGCGGTCTGTATGCTCATATGCTCAATGGTGAAGTCCCTGACCTTGAGTTGGGCGGCGTATTGATTGCGCTGCGTATCAAAGGGGAAGGGGAAGCAGAGATGCTCGGCTTTTACGAAGCCATGCAAAATCACACCATCAAGCTGACGCCGCCTGTTGGCAAGCCGATGCCGATTGTCATCCCTAGTTACAACGGCGCGCGTAAACAGGCCAACCTGACGCCGTTGTTGGCGATTCTGCTGCACAAACTCGGTTTTCCTGTGGTGGTTCACGGGGTTAGCGAAGATCCAACTCGCGTGCTGACAGAAACCATTTTCGAACTGATGGGTATTACGCCAACGTTGCACGGCGGGCAGGCGCAGGCGAAGCTCGACGAACATCAACCGGTGTTTATGCCAGTCGGCGCGTTTTGCCCGCCGCTGGAAAAACAACTGGCGATGCGCTGGCGGATGGGCGTGCGTAACAGTGCACATACCCTGGCGAAACTGGCGACGCCATTTGCCGAAGGTGAGGCGCTGCGTCTTTCCAGCGTTTCGCATCCGGAATACATTGGACGCGTCGCGAAGTTCTTTAGCGATATCGGCGGGCGGGCGCTACTAATGCATGGTACTGAAGGTGAAGTGTATGCTAATCCGCAGCGCTGCCCGCAGATCAATCTCATTGACCGTGAAGGGGTGCGGGTGCTGTATGAAAAACAGGACACTGCTGGTAGCGAGTTACTGCCACAAGCAAAAGACCCGGAAACCACGGCGCAGTGGATTGAGCGTTGCCTGGCTGGCAGCGAGCCGATTCCCGAATCGCTGAAAATCCAGATGGCTTGCTGCCTGGTGGCAACAGGTGAGGCGGCAACTATTAGCGATGGCCTGGCGCGCGTTAATCAGGCATTTTAATTTTCATCTCAGCCGGATGAGCCATGTCATCCGGCTTTTACCCCACCGCAATATGAAATTCCTGCATCTTTATTGACCTTCCCGCGCCCGGCGTGCAGCATAAAAAAACAACAAACACATAACATAAACAGGAGTTAATCATGGAAAGTGGTCATCGCTTTGATGCTCAGACGCTGCACAGTTTTATTCAGGCTGTATTTCGTCAGATGGGTAGCGAGGAACAGGAAGCGAAATTAGTCGCCGATCATTTAATCGCGGCAAACCTGGCAGGGCATGATTCACATGGTATTGGCATGATCCCAAGCTATGTGCGCTCCTGGAGTCAGGGGCATCTGCAAATTAACCACCATGCCAAAATCGTTAAAGAGGCGGGGGCGGTGGTCACGCTCGATGGCGATCGCGCATTTGGTCAGGTAGCGGCACACGAAGCGATGGCGCTGGGGATTGAGAAAGCGCATCAGCACGGCATAGCCGCCGTGGCGCTACATAACTCGCATCACATCGGTCGTATTGGTTACTGGGCAGAACAGTGCGCGGCGGCGGGGTTTGTCTCTATCCACTTTGTTAGCGTGGTGGGTATTCCAATGGTCGCGCCGTTCCACGGCCGCGACAGCCGCTTTGGCACCAACCCGTTCTGTGTGGTTTTCCCACGTAAAGATAATTTCCCTCTGTTGCTCGATTACGCCACCAGCGCCATCGCATTTGGGAAAACTCGCGTCGCCTGGCATAAAGGCGTACCCGTGCCGCCAGGCTGTCTGATTGACGTTAACGGCGTACCGACGACAAATCCGGCGGTAATGCAGGAGTCGCCGTTGGGTTCGTTGTTGACCTTTGCCGAACATAAAGGCTACGCCCTCGCGGCGATGTGTGAAATTCTTGGCGGGGCGCTTTCCGGCGGTAAAACAACGCATCAGGAAACGTTACAAACCAGTCCCGATGCCATTATTAACTGCATGACCACAATCATCATCAACCCGGAACTGTTCGGCGCGCCGGATTGTAGTGCGCAGACCGAAGCCTTTGCCCAGTGGGTGAAAGCCTCGCCGCATGATGACGATAAGCCGATTTTGCTACCGGGCGAGTGGGAAGTGAACACGCGTCGCGAACGGCAGGAGTTGGGGATTCCACTGGATGCGGGAAGCTGGCAGGCCATTTGTGATGCGGCACGGCAGATTGGTATGCCGGAAGAGGTGTTGCAGGCTTTCTGTCAGCAGTTAGCCAACTAAAAAAAAGCCCGTCCAGTGACGGACGGGCAAACAAGGGTAACATAGGATCAATGAGGGTTAGAGCATATGCGTCTGTCGGCAAACAGACAGGGAAATACTTGTGCTGGACGTAGCGTAAACGCCTGATCCGTCCAACGGTTC
This sequence comes from Escherichia coli, assembly GCF_036503815.1. Taxonomy (GTDB): domain Bacteria; phylum Pseudomonadota; class Gammaproteobacteria; order Enterobacterales; family Enterobacteriaceae; genus Escherichia; species Escherichia coli_F. The sequence goes on along the minus strand of NZ_AP027764.1, from coordinate 3,278,289 downwards.
GGATTTTGTAGGCCTGATAAGACGCGGTAGCGTCGCATCAGGCACCTGTTGCCGGATGCGGCGTCAACGCCTTATCCGTCCTACGAATTACTTATAGATAACCGCGGTACCGCTTAATTTATTGTTGTTGGTGGCAGAAGTGATGCTGTATCCACTAGCACCAGCAGCCGCAGCTTTCTCAGCCAGTTTCGCTTCCAGGGCATCGAGGGTGGATGCACCATCGGCAGAAACCACGCCGATTTTATTCATGTTCTGTGCCTGGGATGCCGTTACCGGTTCCGCCGCGAACACGCCAAAGGACAGAGTTGAAAGAGCCATAGCAGCAACAACAGTATTGATAGTTTTCATAATTAATCTCTCGCAGGTGATTTTTGTTTAAGTGACGTTGTTTCGTCGATGTGATGAGTATCACGTTTTTTTACGAGAGATAAAATCGAAGAGAATTGACCGCCTTGTTCAAATAAATTGATTGATATCTAACATACTGATAAACCATTTATTTGTTGTACTTATGGACTTGTTTTATGCAGCGTGGCAGTCACGGCAGCGTTAAAGGCACGAAATGCCACGCAAAATACAAATTATACTCACTATACATCCCGCCAGTTGCAGTTAACGTAACTGGCTGTCTTTCGAACCTCTGCGATTATATCCTGTATAAGCTGGTTTTTGTAAATCTTTCTCCTGCTGACAATGAATGCATAAGCGCACACCAGGAATGGCTTCCCGACGGGCTTGCGGGATGGGGGCTCCGCACTCTTCACATTCATACAGGCTTTCGCCACGCGGAATTTCACCCCGGGCACGAGCAATCGCATCTTCAATTGTACTGTTGATCTGTTCGTTGACGGCGTCATCGTTAGCCCAACCGGATGCCATATCGTCCTCCCCATATCAATACTTGTACAGTTAAGTGTAGCTAATATAGGGGCGAACTCGGGCAGTTCAAGCGTCAGATCTCCGACCATTCCCGCAGCAGATTATGATAAAGATTGAGCAGCGACAGGATCTCTTCACTTTCGCCGTAGCGGCTTTTCAGCGACTGAATATTGTTGTCCAGTTCAAACAGCATGGCGCGCTTTTTATCATCACGGATCATCGACTGGATCCACATAAATGATGCCACTCGTACGCCGCGGGTTACGGGTGTCACGCAGTGCAAGCTGCTGGAGGGATACAACACGAGATCGCCTGCCGGAAGTTTTACCCGATGTTGCCCGAAGGTGTCATTAACGACCAGTTCGCCGCCGTCGTAGCTTTGTGGATCGCTTAAAAACAGTGTGGCAGAAAGGTCAGTACGCATCCAGCCGTTTTGTGGATGGCTGCGTACTGCGCCATCCACATGGAAACCATAGGTTTCATTGTTCTGATAGCGATTAAACAGCGGCGTGGAAAGGGTACGCGGCAAGGCCGCGGCAAAGAACAAAGCATGTTGGTTAACCGCGTTCAGCACCTCATTTTGCAGGGCGGCGTATAACGTGCTGCGGGTGTCTACCTGTTGATTGTTCTTAACTTGCGCACCTTGTGCGCCGGTGGTGACGCGTCCATCCACCCATTCGGCTTGTTCCAGTTGTTCGCGAAACCGGGCGACGTCCTTTGGCGATAGCACGCCGGGAATGTGGTACATCATACAAGTTCTCCAAAAAGTGGGGCCTGCGCCCCACATCTGAATCAGAAATGCATATTGGCCGTGAGCAAGAAGGTTCTTGGCTCGCCCGGGTGATAACGGTAGCCGCTCTTGTTGATTGAGGCGACGTAATCGGTATCAAACAGGTTGTAGACGTTTAGCTGGAAGTCGAGATTGCGATTAACCCGATACCCCAGTTTAGCGTCGGCGACCCAATAACCTTCGGTAAACGCTGGCGTTCCCACCGCGCCGTCAGAACCTTTATGCATACTGCCGATATAGCGTGCGCCCGCACCAACGGAAATATCATCGGTTGCCTGATACTGGCTCCATAAGGTAAAGGCGTGCTCCGGGGTATACGGCAGCGATGAGGAGCCATCCTGGGCAACATCTTTGCCGTTTTTGATGGTTGCTTTTTGCTGGGTATAGCCGCCAATCACCTGCCACGCGGGAGTGATATTCCCGGCCACGGATATCTCATAGCCTTCGACGCGTTTCTTACCGTATTGCGAGTAAGTTCCGTCATCATTTTGCTCAACTTCATTTTCGATATCAGTACGGAACAGCGCGGCGGTGAGCAACAGGCGTTTATCCAGAACCTGCCATTTGGTGCCAATCTCGCTGGTGTTGGCTTTTTGCGGTTTAAAATCGGTACGGTTGGCACTGTTACCGCTGCCAGACTGCGCAAGGGCGAAGTTGTTTCCGCCCGGCGGCTGTTGGGAAACGGCATAGTTAATATAGACATTGCCGTTTTCCGTCAGGTGATACAGCGCCCCGGCTTTCCAGTTCACCAGATTGCCAGACTTGGCGGTGTCAACAGTGGTGACCGGAGAACCTTTCGCCACGCCAGCTGGGCAGGTAACGGCACCTCGGCCACTGCCGCCGCAGGCGGTGGCACTGTCATATTCAGTATGATAATTATCCAGACGGATCCCGCCGTTCAACTCAAAATCACGGGTGATTTGCAGCGTATCGAAAGCATAAATTGCGAAGGTGTCCGTCTGACCATTGGCGTTTGCGCCGTTGCGCGTCAGGCCGCCAGGATGAATGCTGCTGTCAGGATGATAAATATTCACCGCGGGTAACGTCAGCGGATTAACGCCGTAGTTGGTTTGTGTTTCACGGGTAAATTCCACGCCGGTACTGACATCATGACCGATAGAGCCGGTATAGAACGTCGAGGTCAGGTTGGTCTGGTTGGTGAGAATTTTATTACTCACATCTTTAGTATTCGCAATACGGGACCAGGTCCAGCTATCCACATTGCTGGTGGGCTGGGTAATATTCGACGCCCCGCCCATAATCGCCGTCATCAGGTAATCCTGCTTCACGCGCGACCAACGCGTAGTGTTGCGAATAGTGGTGTTCTCGCTAATGTCGTGCTCAAAACGCATGGTAGCGGTGTCGGTGGTCGAATCGTCGTAATCGGAATCCGTGCCGTAAAAGTTATGCGTATCAACTTTTCCGGAATGATTCAGGGCCGCCGTTCCCGCAGATGGGGCAGAATAGCCCGGCAAACCGATGGTCGGAATGCCGCCGTCTGGCGTGTTGTGCTGGGTGACATGCAGATAATTAAGATACAAACGATTCGCTGTGCCAAGGCCAAAAGCTACAGAAGGGGCGACGCCGTAACGCTCATTTTTAACTTTGTCGCGTCCGGCATCGTGCGTTTTTTCACCCATCACATTCAGGCGCACCGCGGTGGTATCACCAATGACCTGATTGACGTCCAGCGTGCCGCGGCGGAACCAGGCGCTGCCAATACTGGCGGAAGCGTCAATGCCTGAATCATTGCGCGGCTGCTTGCTGATCATATTGATCGAGCCCGTCGGCGCGCTGCGCCCGTAGTCGGTGCCGGACGGCCCTTTAATCACTTCGACCTGTTCGGTATTGAAGGTGTCGCGTGAGACGCTGCCGATATCGCGAATCCCATCAATATAAATACTGTTAGAAGTATCGGCACCGCGCATATAAATGGCGTCGCCAGTGGTGGAGTTACCGTTCTCACCAGCAAAAAACGCACCCACTCCGGGGACGTTTTTGAGCGCATCGGTAAGGTTGGTTGCGCCCTGATCTTTAATCACTTGTTCAGAAATCACCGTCATCGTGCGGGTCGTATCCGCTACCGGACGCGAGAATTTCGGATCGGCAGATTGTTGTGGTGCATAAAGCGAAGGCGTTGATGCTTCGACAACCAGCGTGTCATCCGCGTTAGTTTGCCCTTCGGCGGCGAGTGCCTGTGCCACAGGCGTAATACCAATACAAAGACCGGCAAAGAACGTGAGCGAATGAAATTGTCTGGCAGGGAAATTGCGATTGTTTTCCATTTTGCAGGTGACTTTTTCTTATATGTTGAAATTTTCACTGTCACGAGAAAGCCTCTCTGCGGATGCGATGCCACTGTTAATCCCGTGATAGTGTTCGTGCAAGTGATAATAATTTTGATAAGCATTATCACTTGGCGCGATTTTCTATCACCCATTGCGCGAAAAAGAAATACATTTATTTACATTGCGTTCATATTTGATGTTTTTTGATTACAAAACAGGCGAAAACTGCATCCAGAGGCGAATGCAGTTACGTTGGTGGGGTTATTTGTAGATGGTTGCAGTACCGAACATCTGGTCATTTCCGCCTGCGGAATTAATGACATAACCTTTCGCGCCTTGTTCGCGCGCTTTTTCTGCCAGTTTATCCTCCAGATCGCTTAGATTTGATGCGCCAGTTGCCGAAACGGTACCGGCGGGCCGTAGCTGACCGCTGTCCAGGTTACTCATTGGTTGTGCGGCATAAGCCGTGAGAGAGATTCCGCTCAGGACGGTGGCAATCAGTAGTGTGAGGCACTTTTTCATAATGACATCCTCATAAATACAACGGGTAGTGCCTGATAAGTGTAGGTCGCCTGGACGATGAAAATGACGCAAAAAATTGACAGAGATGTGCTTGTTTTTTGAACGATATATTTTTACAAAATAAGACAAATCAATGACATGCATGATGCTGATTTTTATGATGAATTGATGGGGTAACAAGATAAGTGGCATATTTTGCGCATGATACACGACGCCAGATATTTACCCTGTCGCGTTATGCGGGTATCTTACGCCGCTGCTTAAAGGAGAATGCTATGTCCGCCCAGAAACCGGGGTTGCATCCGCGCAACCGTCATCACAGCCGCTACGATCTTGCCACGCTTTGTCAGGTCAATTCTGAACTCAGGCAATTCCTCACGCTTACACCTGCCGGGGAGCAAAGCGTAGACTTTGCCAATCCGCTGGCGGTGAAGGCGCTCAATAAGGCGTTGCTGGCCCATTTTTACGCCGTAGCGAACTGGGATATCCCGGACGGTTTTCTCTGCCCGCCAGTGCCAGGTCGGGCAGATTACATTCATCACCTTGCCGATTTACTGGCTGAAGCAAGCGGAACAATTCCAGCTAATGCCAGCATTCTGGATATCGGCGTTGGTGCGAACTGTATTTACCCGCTGATTGGCGTACATGAATATGGCTGGCGTTTTACCGGTAGTGAAACCAGCAGCCAGGCGTTAAGCAGCGCGCAGGCGATCATCAGCGCTAATCCGGGGCTTAATCGCGCCATTCGTCTGCGTCGGCAAAAAGAGAGCGGGGCGATTTTTAACGGTATTATCCACAAAAACGAGCAATACGACGCGACCTTGTGTAACCCGCCATTCCACGATTCCGCCGCTGCGGCACGGGCGGGTAGTGAGCGTAAACGGCGTAATCTGGGGCTGAACAAAGACGATGCATTGAACTTTGGTGGTCAGCAACAGGAGTTGTGGTGTGAAGGCGGTGAAGTGGCTTTTATCAAAAAGATGATTGAAGAGAGCAAAGGCTTCGCGAAGCAGGTGATGTGGTTTACCTCACTGGTATCTCGTGGCGAAAACTTACCGCCGTTGTATCGTGCTCTGACGGACGTGGGCGCGGTGAAAGTGGTTAAAAAAGAGATGGCCCAGGGGCAAAAGCAGAGTCGCTTTATTGCCTGGACCTTTATGAACGACGAGCAGCGCCGCCGTTTTGTCAATCGCCAGCGTTAAAGCGTTGGTTCCCCCGGCGGCAACGGTTCAGCCGGGGTCGCGCCCGGAGCAGGCAGCACCTGATAAGTCTGCACTGGCGCGCGAACGCCCGCCAGGTCGAAATGTTTTTTCACCTGGCTGTCGAGGGCAAAGCGTACCGTCCACTGTTTGAGTGGCAGCGTGGTGAACGAAACACGCAGTGTAAACGCGGTATTGCTTAAGCCGACAATCCCGGCAAAATTCGGTTCACCAATAATCAGCCCGCGAATTTCTTCGTTTTCCATTAATTCCGCTACCGCATCTTTCAGTGCCTGATTGGCTTTATCAGCATCTTCATGGCGATCAACATCGTAATTTGCCACTACCGAACCAATGCCGCGGACAAAGTTAGCAAAGGTGGTAATCGAAGACCACGGAATGATGTGATACGCCCCGGTATCCTGGCGTACGCCCACGGAGCGAATCGACATCCGTTCCACAGTGCCGGTCAGCGGCCCGATAGTCACCAAATCTCCAGTGTTCATGCCGTTTTCAAACTGAATAAATACCCCGGTGATAATATCTTTCACCAGCGTTTGCGAACCAAAAGAGATAGCCAGCCCCAATGCACCAGCACCTGCCAGCAATGGCGCGATATTAACGCCGATTTCTGACAACACAATCATGATGGTGATGGTACTGATAATCACCGCCAGCGCGTTGCGAAACAGCGTCAGCAGAGTACGCGTGCGGGCGCTCGGTAGCGGGCGGCCATGAATATCCGAAGCCAGCCGGTTTTCGATCAAACTGGCGAGCACCGTCCAGCCAACCGCCGAGAAGAAAAGGATGAGTGCGATACGGATCAGGATATCTACGGTTTTCTGCCCCGCGCCGTTTTGCAGCCAGTTCCAGAAATCGAACAATCCCCATGCGCTCAACAGCAACATCACCGCCACGCAGACGGTCAGAATACGCGCCGTTTTCAGTGCCGCCGACAGCCAGCCGTTCAGCCGTTTTTGCAGTTCCGGATAATTACGCTGAGTATGTGGCGAGAGAGTGATGGTTTTCGCCAGCCAGCGGGAAAACATACCGGAAACAAACGCGGCGATACCAATAATCGCCAGGCTGCGTACCGTTGCACCCATCATAAATTTCAGGCTGTTGCCCGGATCGAACAACGAAAAGAAAAACAGCACGATAAAATAGGCGCTTGCCAACCAGTGCCACACCAGCGCAAAAGCGCGAATAAACAGGCTGAAAAAGGCCAGCGAATGCTCCGCGAAGTTGAGCAAATGCTGGGTAATCTCTTTTTTATTACGAAAGATCAGGTACAACGCCCAGACCGTCATGCACAGCATAATGATGACGTTCGCCAGCGCACCTATCTGTACATTCACCTGATTAGAGATAATCGGCACTGCCACAATCAGACCATACCCAATCAGGCTGCTTAACCAGCTCAGGCGACGACTCCAGTAACGGGCGCTTTCGTCCTGAATCGTGAACGGGCGCAGCTCCGCCACGTTGGGGCAAAAAATCAGGCGTAGTACGGCTTTGAAAAATTCAATCAGGGCAAAGGCGTTGAGAAACAAACTTTGTTGGAAAGCGATGGTGCGACTGCCCGCATTCAGGTTATCGCTTAAAACCTGACCGACAAATAATGTCAGTGCCAGTAACAGCAGGTCGATAATAAACGCCCCGATAATCATCGCCGGAAGCTGCAACCAGTTACTGCGCTCACGATTTTTTTGCCGCGCCCACTGGCCCATTTTGCGATACAGCGGAAGTGCGCACAGGCGAATCAGCCAGTAAAAACCAAACACTAATACCGCTAACATTGAAAAATGGGTCAACGCATTGCTGAAGGTTTGTGGATTAAACGGCTTATGCGGGGAGCCGGTGATATTGCGATAAAGTTGTCCGAAGCGGGCGGAAAGGGCTTCACCATAATGGCGGCTGACTTCGGTGACTTTTTGCAGCACAGTTTGCTCTTCAACCAGCGTCGGCGGCACGATCTTCGGTACGGGTTCCGCAGGGGGCGTCGCGGCGACGGTGCGCAACTGGTCGATCAACTCTTTACGCGAGGTGTCATTATCCAGCACATCCGCCAGTGCGCCATAGGCCGCTTTTTTTTGTTCGATATCCGGTTCCGGGGCCGGTTCAGTCGTTGAGTCCGTTGTCGTTGTGGTTGTAACGCCCGGTATGGATACCGCGTGGGCAGGTGCGCCCAGCAGGCAGAAGAGGATGAACAGGATCCACCGCATGACTCCTCCAGTGAGAAAACAGAGCAAAAAGATAAGTATAGATGCTGGGGGAGGGGCGATTTTAAATGAGAGGAATCTGGTGTGCCTCCCTTTCGGGGGAAAGGGAGGCTGAGAAGTTAAGAGACGTGCTGCAAAAATTCCTGCAAGCGCTGGCTCGGCGGGTTCTTGATCAACACCTGCGGGTCGCCATCTTCCGCAATCCGGCCTTTGTCGATAAAGATCAGGCGCGAAGCGACTTTCTCGGCAAAACCGATTTCGTGGGTCACGATCACCATCGTCATCCCTTCTTCAGCCAGATCCTGCATAACCTTCAGCACTTCATGGCGCAGTTCCGGGTCAAGAGCGGAAGTCGGTTCATCAAACAGCATCATTTTCGGCTTCACCGCCAGCGCGCGGGCGATCGCCACACGCTGCTGTTGACCACCAGAAAGTTCGGAAGGGTAGTGATGTGCACGTTCTGCCAGACCGACTTTCGCAAGCAGCTCACGCGCCAGTTTTTCCGCCTCTTCTTTGTTCGCGCCACGCACGCGTAGCGGACCAAACATCACGTTTTCCAGCGCCGTCAGATGCGGGAAGAGGTAAAACTGCTGGAACACCATACCCGCTTCCTGGCGAATCAGGCGCTCGTCAACTTTCGGATCGTTAACCTTCAGGCCATCGACAATCAGATCGCCGGAGGTGATTTCTTCCAGTTTGTTGATGCAACGCAGCAGGGTAGATTTACCGGAACCGGACGGCCCGATAATCACCACGACTTCGCCCTGGGCAATGTTCAAATCGATATTGTGCAGCACCTGGGTTGGACCAAAATGCTTGGAGACGTTTTTAAATTCAATCACAGGATTTTCATCCTTCTTTCCAGACGACGCAGAATAAAGCTCAGCACCAGGGTAATAATCAGATAGAACACCGCCACGGCGCTCCAGATCTCAAGGGCGCGGAAGTTACCGGCAATAATTTCTTGCCCCTGACGGGTCAGTTCCGCCACGCCGATAACAATAAACAGCGAGGTGTCTTTAATGCTGATGATCCACTGGTTACCCAGCGGCGGCAGCATACGACGCAGTGCCAGCGGTAAAATGACGTAGCGAATGGTTTCCCAACGTGAAAGACCGAGCGCCAGTCCTGCTTCACGAAAACCTTTGTGAATAGACAGCACCGCACCACGCGTGATTTCTGCAATGTACGCGCCGGAGTTGATCATGATGGTGACCACCGCCGCAGTAAACGGGTCGATGCGTAAGTCGTTAAACGCCATCGGCAGGGCAAAGTAGATAAACATCACCTGGACGACGATAGGTGTGCCGCGGATCACTTCAATAAAGACCAGCGCGACGTGGTTGGCTATCCAACCACCGAAGGTGCGTGCAAAACCTGCCAGCAATCCGATCACCAGGCCGCCAGCCAGACCGAGGACCGAAATCCACAGGGTCATTTTGGCACCTTCAATCAGAAGCGGAATGGCAGGCCAGATGGCACTCCAGTCAAACTGCATATGTTGTTCCTGTTACCGTGGTGTAAATAATCAAATTCAGGGTAATTAATGGCCCCGGAGCGGGTTTGCGCCCCTCACCCTAATCCTCTCCCCAGAGGGGAGAGGGAACTGCCAGTGCGCTTTACAGGCGTAGCATTATTATTTCGGTTCAGTACCGAACCATTTTTTGTAGATTTCGTTGTAAGTTCCGTTCTCGCGCAGGGTTTTCAATGCGCCGTTGACTTTGTCACGCAGCTCGTCGCTACCTTTCGGGAACGCAATACCGTATTGCTGTGCTTCCAGAGAGTCACCTACCGCTTTGAACTGACCGTTACCGGCGGTTTTGATGAAGTACAGAATGTTTGGCGTATCGTGCAGAACGGCATCTGCGCGGTTGGTGCCCAGTTCCATATAGGCGTTATCGATGTTCGGGAACTGACGCAGATCTTTAGTTTTGATGTTTGCTTTCGCGTAATCAACGGAGCCAGTGCCGCTCTTCACAGCAACCACTTTCCCGTCGAGATCTTTCACGCTTTTCACATCGTTATTGTTAGCTTTCACCATCACTAACAGGCCGCTTTTGTAGTAGCCGTCAGAAAAATCGATCGCTTTTTTACGCTCGTCGGTAATGGTGATGCCCGCCAGCGCCAGATCGACGTTTTTGGTTTGCAGTGCCGGAATGATCCCACTGAAATCCATCGGCTTCAGTTCGTAATCCAGCTTCAGCTCTTTAGCGATGGCAGCCCACAGATCAACGTCAAAGCCCACGTATTTATCGCCCTGTTTAAATTCAAACGGAACGAAGGCGGTATCCGTCGCGACAACTAATTTTTTATCCGCGGCATGAGAAGAAACCGCAAAAGCCAGGGTCAGTGCAGCCAGTGAAACTTTTAATACAGACTTCATAGCATTTCCTTTTTTCTATCCACGGGACGATCCCCTGCGTGACATTCACATATATGAAAAAATCGTGCCAGTTTTGCAACTCATTGATTTATCGAGATGCGGTAAAAACGTGATGCACGATTTATAGGGCAATACCCTGAAGATGCACCATTCTGGGGCACCAAACTGGTGCGCTAAAATTGTGCACTCAACACAGTGATTATTTAGCGTAAAACCTGATGAAAAAACAATCTTTATGTAACGATTGTGTGATGATGTGGATACAAAAAATTTACTTAATCAGCTGGAGATAGCAGATGGATGCACTAAATAAGTGCGTTGAGGTGGGCTGCAAAACAAAACGGCCTCCTGTCAGGAAGCCGCTTTTATCGGGTACTAAAGTTCTCCACCATCAGCGATGGATTTATTCGATGTTAGACTCGATAAACCACAGGAATTTATCCAGGTCGCGAGACGCGGCGGTCAGGATATCTGCGGTGTCGTCATCTTTCGCTTCACCAATCGCTTTGCGTACGTCATTAGCGACGATTGCGTAACGGTCAGCCAGTTCTTTCAGGTGATCCTGAACGTTGTGGATGTCCAGCGGGTAACTTTTCAGCGGGGTTTTGCTGTTGATAACTTGAGTGGTCCCCAGAGCTACACCGCCCAGCTGCACTGCACGTTCTGCCATGGTATCCAGATGATCGATCAGTGCGGTGCGGAAGCCATCCAGCATTTCATGTACGGCAATGAAGTTAGCGCCGCGCATGTTCCAGTGCGCTTGTTTGGTAATCAAAGAAAGATCAATAAACTGGATAACCTGGCGATTCAGCAACTCTACTGTTGCTTTTTTCTCGCTGTCAGAGACATCGTTGCGGGTATAAAGCAGATTGGTCGCTTTTGATTTAACTAATTTAGCGGTACTCATAATTTCATATCCTCTTGATGTTATGTCCCAGTAATTAACGAGACTAAGTATAGCACCGGCTATGTGTTCCGCTATTCTGGCTGTTCCTATCACACTAATAGTGGTAACAAGCGTGAAAAACAAAACTAATAAAAATTCAATGAGTTAGATATATTGATAAGAACAATTCTTATTTATTGGCTCGCCAGGAATTTTCGGAATAAATATGCTTTTGCATAATTCGATATATAAAGACGGTGTGGAGGAAAAGTAGCGAGAAATTCTGCATGGTTATGCATAACCATGCAGAAATGTAAATTTAATTAATGTCTAATTCTTTTATTTTGCTCTCTTTGCGTACTGTCAGCGTAGAACCCATTGAAGCGGCGATGATAGCGCCGAGCGCCAGCAGCTGTATGGGTGTCAGTGTTTCTCCGAGGAAAATCATCCCGGAAACGGCAGCCAGCGCCGGTTCCATGCTCATCAGCGTACCAAATGTCCGTGTTGGCAAACGGGTGAGAGCAATCATTTCCAGCGAATAAGGTAGAGCGGTCGAGAGAATAGCGACCGCCAGACCCAATGGAATAACCGACCAGTGCCAGAGTGCTTCACCAGCCTGAAGCGCTCCAATTGGCACGAAAATTAACGCTGCAATCAACGAACCAATTGCCACCGTCGCAGGGCCATGTTCCGCTCCTGCGCGTTGCCCACTTAAAATGTAAATAGCCCAACAAGCCCCTGCTCCCAGTGCCAGCGCACAGCCGGTTAAATCGACATGGGAAACGTCTTGCCCCAGCGGTAGCAGGAACCACAGACCAAGAACCGCCAGCACAACCCAGACGAAATCTACCGGGCGACGAGAAGAGAACAGCGCCACCGCCAGTGGTCCGGTGAACTCCAGCGCCACCGCAATACCCAGCGGTACTGTCTGAATAGAAAGATAAAAAAGATAATTCATCCCACCCAGCGAAACGCCGTAAAACAACAGCGGTAACCGCTGCTCTTTGGCAAAGCGCAGTCGCCATGGCTTAAAGAACGCGATGAGGATCAGCGTTCCTAATGCCAGACGCAGCGCAGTGACACCCGGTGCGCCCACCAGAGGAAAAAGTGACTTAGCTAACGAGGCTCCACCCTGAATAGACGCCATGGCAACGAGCAATATGACTATTGGTAACCAGACCGGCATTTTACGTAATGAACCAGGCATCCTTTCTCCCACAAATATCTAAACCTAAGTAAAGCGTGGAGTGTACTGGATATACCCAATGCTGGTTGAGCATTTGTTGAAAAAATTTTCCCCCGTTTTGACTAAAATGCGCCAGGATTGATGGAATCATTAGTCTGGTGATTAGGAATAATCTGGATGAATGACAGGGAATACATGCGTAATACTTACGCAGTTCTCTGAAAAAGTGATTTAAATTTAGATGGATAGCGGTGTATGGAAACGTTCTGTTACATGAAATGGCCCGTTAGACATCATAAATCGCGAAGAGTTTCCCATTAATTTTTGATATATTTAAAACTTAGGACTTATTTGAATCACATTTGAGGTGGTTATGAAAAAAATTGCATGTCTTTCAGCACTGGCCGCAGTTCTAGCTTTCACCGCAGGTACTTCCGTAGCTGCGACTTCTACCGTAACTGGCGGTTACGCACAGAGCGACGCTCAGGGCCAAATGAACAAAATGGGCGGTTTCAACCTGAAATACCGCTATGAAGAAGACAACAGCCCGCTGGGTGTGATCGGTTCTTTCACTTACACCGAGAAAAGCCGTACTGCAAGCTCTGGTGACTACAACAAAAACCAGTACTACGGCATCACTGCTGGTCCGGCTTACCGCATTAACGACTGGGCAAGCATCTACGGTGTAGTGGGTGTGGGTTATGGTAAATTCCAGACCACTGAATACCCGACCTACAAACACGACACCAGCGACTACGGTTTCTCCTACGGTGCAGGTCTGCAGTTTAACCCGATGGAAAACGTTGCTCTGGACTTCTCTTACGAGCAGAGCCGTATTCGTAGCGTTGACGTAGGCACCTGGATTGCCGGTGTTGGTTACCGCTTCTAATCACTTCGGTGATATAAAAAATCCGCCTCTCGGGGCGGATTTTTGTTTTTAAGGTTTCGGGTCGAAAATATCGGTTGCGAGATGGTTGTAATCTACCTTCTGTAACTGGAAGTTGGTGATGTATATCGGCCCGGCTTTCTTCTCAGATATAAACGGGTATTTGATGTTAATTTCCTTCGCTTTAATTCCCGTCCACTGCGAGAAAAAGCCTAAAAAGTCATTGGCTGAACGGCGGGCTTTAATCACCCGATGCGCTTTATCGTCGCTCGAAATGACCATAAAAGGCACCTGGAAATTTTGCTGATACTTATCATCATGGGCAAGGTATTGCACGTCTTTGCCGCGTTCTTTAAAGGCCAGACCGTGGTCCGCAAAGTAAACCAGCGAGAAGCTGCTGCCGCTATTGCGTAACTGGTCGTACAGCTTACGCAACAAATCGTCCGTTTGTGTCATGGTATAGAGATAGCATGACGTTTCTTTCGATTGCACAAAGGTTTCGTATTTGCCTTGTGTCCGGTCGCAGGCCTGCGGATGTGAGCCCATCAGATGTAAAACAATCAGTTGCGGTTGCGAGTGTTCTTGCGCCAGCACTTGAGCGGTCATATCCAGTAACGCTTCGTCTTTCGTGTTTTTATCTGCTTCAAAATTACCGTCTTTCAGGAAATACACTTCATCTGCCCGTTTGGCGATGCTGGCGATGGCGGTATCGTATTCTCCGATTTGGCCCTGATTGGAAAACCACCACGTCTGAAAGCCCGCGCGATTTGCCAGGGTGACAAAGTTATCCTGAAACTGTGGTTTGCCATCGACTACGCGATTGAGTGTTAAGCCAAGCGATTTCTGCGTGGAGCCACTGGCAGCAATGTAGTCAGCAAAAAGCAAACCGTTAACGCTGCTGGCAAACGGGGTATTATCCCAGTGACCGCCAAAGGCACCGAGGGCATCGCGACGCGCACTTTCACCGATCACCACCACATAGGTCTGATATTTCGGCTTAACGGCAGTGACCGTCCAGGTATCTTTCATTCCGGAAAGTTTTGCCATCCGTTCTTGCTCTTCAATCACCTCGTTATTATTGACGATGACATCCTTAGCAAAACGAAATACCGGATAGCCAGTATCTTTCAGTTTAAATACGCCGCCCCAGGCCAGGTTTTGCATGGGAGCAACAAAAAATGTCGCCACACTGAATACCAGACACAGGCTGTCGAAGGTATTCCAGCGCGCTTTTTCGCTCTCTTTTTTCCGCCTGATTGCTATTACGCCGAGTGCAAAAATAAATAAGCCGACCAGGTAGCTATACCACGGAAAAATCGTCAGGATTTCGGTCGACTCTTCCATATTGGTGGAGTGCAATGCCAGCAATGTATTGAAGTTAGGCGCGCCGTAGGCCTGAGCAAAAGGGAAATAACAAGCTGCCACCAGCGAACTGACACCGACCAGAACTTTTTGTACGCGAGGCAATGTTCGCCATAGCAAAAGCAAAATAGCCGTAAATGCGGCGGTGTATAGCAAACTGAAGGGGTAACCTAAGCCGAGGTTAATTAATAGCGACTGTAAAAAGTAGAACGCAGTCCACGGGCTAAATACCCGGCTACGGGTAACAAGCGATTCTTTGAGGGTTAAATTCATATGCCACTATCGTAACAAACGCCATGTGCTTACCCTGGCGTCAAGGGTCAATACCTGCAAGAGTGCGTGAAGAGGGGAAAAGGGTCCGCATCCGCGAGCCGCAATATACGCAGGGCTGCAAGAAGATAGAGCGAGCAGCCGTTAAGGTCAACTACTGACGAACAAATCTTTTGCGAAGGGGATTGCAAATCCGACAAAAAGTGGGGTTTTCAGGCCAAACACGTTATACCTGTATGAAAACAAGAGTGAGGCGGCGTACCGCGACGCCGCTATTTATCGGAAGGTTTATCTTGCTGCGGTTTGTGGTTGACCATATCGCACAACATAGAGAGCAGCATTAACCGTACTTTAAAGGGAGAATGACTAAACACGCGCATACACCTCTTGAACTCATTCATAAGACCTCCTGACTTGCTAATCCCGTCGATCCTTGAGGGATGATTGCATTACATACAGATATAGCACAGGCTATATTATATAGCTATTGCTAAAACGTTAATTTTTTGTACCTTCGCAACTCTGGTTTACAATGTGCGCACGAAATGAGAACGCTATGTATGCGTCACCATAATGAGGAAGCACAATGAGTCGTCGCGCAGGTACGCCAACAGCAAAAAAAGTGACGCAGTTAGTGAACGTGGAAGAGCACGTTGAAGGGTTCCGCCAGGTCAGAGAGGCGCATCGGCGCGAGCTTATTGATGATTACGTTGAGCTGATTTCTGACTTGATCAGGGAAGTGGGGGAAGCTCGTCAGGTGGACATGGCTGCTCGTCTGGGCGTTTCGCAACCGACGGTGGCTAAAATGCTTAAGCGACTGGCAACCATGGGGCTGATTGAAATGATCCCCTGGCGTGGCGTGTTTTTAACGGCAGAAGGAGAGAAGCTGGCGCAGGAAAGCCGCGAGCGACATCAGATAGTCGAAAATTTCTTGTTGGTGTTGGGCGTCAGCCCGGAAATCGCTCGTCGCGACGCGGAAGGCATGGAGCACCATGTCAGTGAAGAGACGCTGGATGCCTTTCGTTTGTTTACCCAGAAACACGGTGCCAAATGAGCCTGCCTTTTTTACGCACGCTGCAAGGCGATCGCTTTTTTCAGTTATTAATTCTTGTTGGCATCGGATTAAGTTTTTTCGTTCCCTTTGCACCGAAATCCTGGCTTGCTGCTATCGACTGGCACACCATCATCACCTTAAGCGGTCTGATGCTGCTGACCAAAGGTGTGGAGTTAAGCGGTTATTTTGATGTGCTGGGGCGCAAAATGGTGCGCCGCTTTGCTACGGAGCGACGGCTGGCGATGTTTATGGTGCTGGCGGCGGCGCTACTTTCTACCTTTCTGACCAACGATGTCGCGCTGTTTATTGTTGTTCCGCTGACAATCACACTAAAAAGACTGTGTGAGATCCCGGTTAATCGACTGATTATTTTTGAGGCGCTGGCAGTCAATGCGGGTTCGCTACTGACGCCGATTGGCAACCCGCAAAATATTCTTATCTGGGGTCGTTCTGGTCTTTCGTTTGCCGGGTTTATTGCCCAAATGGCACCGCTGGCTGGCGCAATGATGCTGACACTCCTGCTACTGTGCTGGTGTTGTTTCCCTGGAAAGGCGCTGCAATATCATACGGGGGCGCAAACACCTGAGTGGAAACCGCGGCTGGTGTGGAGTTGTCTGGGGCTGTATATCGTCTTTCTGACGGCGCTGGAGTTAAAACAAGAGCTGTGGGGACTGGTGATTGTAGCGGCGGGCTTTGCGCTGCTGGCTCGTCGCGTGGTGATCAGCGTGGACTGGACTCTGCTGCTGGTATTTATGGCGATGTTTATCGACGTCCATTTACTGACCCAACTGCCAGCTTTGCATGGGGTGTTAAGTAACGTGAGTCATTTATCCGAACCCGGATTATGGTTAACGGCGATTGGTTTATCGCAGGTGATCAGTAACGTGCCGAGCACGATTTTGCTGCTCAATTATGTGCCACCGTCTTTATTACTGGCATGGGCGGTAAACGTGGGTGGCTTTGGTTTATTACCCGGATCGCTGGCAAATTTGATTGCGTTACGGATGGCAAACGATCGCCGTATCTGGTGGCGTTTCCATCTCTATTCAATACCGATGCTGTTGTGGGCGGCGCTGGTGGGATACGTTTTATTCGTTATGCTCCCGGCCTGGTAGGGTCTGGCAAATAAAAAAGGCGGATGATGAGTCCGCCTCTGTTTTACGTTTTGACGATTAATTCAGACGAACCGGCATCCCGGAACGATTTTTGATCGCTTCATCCAGAACAACCTGGTCAACATCTGGCTGACCGGTCACTGTCTGCACGCTCTTGGTCAGGGTAATTGGCACAATTTCCTGACCTTCAAACTGGGCTTCGGTGGTAGACAGCGGGTTATGGACTTCAATATAACGGCTGCCGTCAGGCTCGGTGGTCGCTTTTACCGGCTCATCAATAAACTGTACGCGAGTACCGACCGGTACTTTCTCGAACAGGAATTTGATGTCTTCGTTACGTAGACGCACACAGCCATGACTTACACGCAGACCGATACCGAAGTTGGCGTTGGTGCCATGGATAGCGTACAGGCGACCGATGTAGAGTGCATACAGCCCCATCGGGTTATCCGGACCTGCCGGAACGACAGCCGGAAGCGGTTCGCCCGCAGCGCGGTACTCTGCGTGCATTTTGGCGGTCGGCGTCCAGGTAGGGCCTGCTTTTTTACGCTCAACTTTGGTGGTCCAGTTGATAGGCGTGTCTTTGCCTAACTGACCAATGCCGATGGGCAGCACGATAACGGTGTTGCTGCCTTTCGGATAGTAATAGAGACGCATCTCTGCGCTGTTAATGACAATGCCTTCATGAACGGTATCCGGCAGGATCAGCTGCTGCGGAATGTTCAGTACAGTACCGCCTTTCGGCAGGAAGGTATCCACACCCGGGTTAGCTTCCATCATGTTGGAAAGACCCATCTGGTACTCGGCGGCAAAATACTCCAGCGGCTGAGTGTTACCTTCAGGAATGGTGATCACCTGATTCTGACCAACCAGGCGACTCCCGTCGGTTGGCAGAGGATAAGTTACCGCAGAGGCGGTACTGCAAAAGCCGACAACAGCGAAGGCCGCTGCGAATAATGTTTTCAATTTCATATTCATGTTAAGCGAGATTTAGTGCCTGGCAGGCCATTGGGTTGAGAATATTAGAGTATTGGAAGCGCATTATAAGTTCATTCCAGCTCACAGTGAAATCAGATGTGTACGAAATCACATTTTTTGCCTTTGGGAAGAGTGTAGACCTTAAGCGGGGGACGGGATCTTCTTTCAGACTTATGGCATAATATGCGGTTTGTCATATCTCTTTTCAGGATACGCCTGTGTTAGTTTCCAGTAACGTCACCATGCAGTTCGGCAGTAAGCCGTTGTTTGAAAACATTTCCGTCAAGTTTGGCGGCGGCAACCGTTACGGCCTGATTGGCGCGAACGGTAGTGGTAAATCCACCTTTATGAAGATCCTCGGCGGCGACTTAGAGCCGACGCTGGGTAACGTTTCCCTCGATCCCAACGAGCGCATTGGTAAATTGCGTCAGGATCAGTTTGCCTTTGAAGAGTTCACCGTGCTGGATACGGTGATCATGGGGCATAAAGAGTTGTGGGAAGTGAAGCAGGAGCGCGACCGCATCTATGCTTTGCCGGAAATGAGTGAAGAAGACGGCTATAAAGTGGCCGATCTGGAAGTGAAATACGGCGAAATGGACGGTTACTCTGCGGAAGCTCGCGCCGGTGAACTGTTGCTTGGCGTGGGAATTCCAGTGGAACAACACTACGGCCCGATGAGTGAAGTTGCTCCTGGCTGGAAGCTGCGTGTGCTGCTGGCGCAGGCGCTGTTTGCTGATCCGGACATTCTCCTGCTCGACGAACCGACCAACAACCTCGACATCGACACCATTCGTTGGCTGGAACAGGTGCTGAACGAGCGTGACAGCACCATGATCATCATCTCGCACGACCGTCACTTCCTTAACATGGTTTGTACCCACATGGCGGATCTGGATTACGGTGAACTGCGCGTTTATCCGGGCAACTACGATGAGTACATGACGGCGGCGACTCAGGCGCGTGAACGTCTGCTGGCTGATAACGCCAAGAAGAAAGCGCAGATTGCTGAGTTGCAATCTTTCGTTAGCCGCTTTAGTGCCAACGCCTCGAAATCTCGCCAGGCAACTTCGCGCGCACGCCAGATTGATAAAATCAAACTTGAAGAGGTGAAAGCCTCCAGCCGTCAGAACCCGTTCATCCGTTTTGAACAGGATAAGAAACTGTTCCGTAACGCGCTGGAAGTGGAAGGTCTGACCAAAGGGTTTGATAACGGTCCCCTGTTTAAAAATCTCAACCTGCTGCTGGAAGTGGGTGAAAAACTGGCGGTACTGGGTACCAACGGCGTCGGTAAATCAACGCTGCTGAAAACGCTGGTGGGCGATCTGCAACCGGACAGCGGCACCGTAAAATGGTCTGAAAACGCGCGCATTGGTTACTACGCCCAGGACCACGAATATGAGTTCGAAAATGATCTGACCGTATTCGAATGGATGAGTCAGTGGAAGCAGGAAGGCGATGACGAGCAGGCGGTACGCAGCATTCTCGGTCGTTTGCTGTTCAGCCAGGACGACATCAAAAAGCCAGCGAAAGTGCTTTCCGGTGGAGAAAAAGGGCGGATGCTGTTTGGTAAGGTAATGATGCAGAAGCCGAATATTCTGATCATGGACGAACCGACCAACCACCTGGATATGGAATCTATCGAGTCGCTGAACATGGCGCTGGAATTGTATCAGGGAACGCTGATCTTTGTTTCTCACGACCGTGAGTTTGTAAGCTCGCTGGCGACTCGCATTCTGGAAATCACCCCGGAACGCGTGATCGACTTTAGCGGTAATTACGAAGATTACCTGCGTAGTAAAGGGATCGAGTAAGTTATTATCAGTAGCCCTGATAGGGTCAGGGCTACTGAAACTGATGACAAATGCAAAATTGCCTGATGCGCTACGCTTATCAGGCCTGACAGTGTACCACAATATATTGAATTTTCAGGACTTTGTAGACCGGATAAGGCGTTAACGCCGCATCCGTCATGAACAAAGCGCACTTTGTCAGCAATCAGAGCAACACCGAACCTGCTTTCTTAACCTCACATCAATTCACTTCTACTAATCCATCACCTCTCAAACATCCATGCCCAGCGCGCGCTTACCGTGAATGTTCAGATCATCCAGCGTAAATCGGCCATCCCAGTTTGCTTCATAATCTTCTCGAGGGAAATCGCCCGGTGATGCCCCTTTTTCCAGTGCTTTCCTGACGTTATGCGCATAAGCCCGGTTTTTCTCACACATCGGCGCGGCAGGGATATACATCACATTCCCCCAGCCTTGTTGATTATTTACCGATGCGACGGAGTGGATCACGTCGCAGTGCCACCAGACGGAATCCCCCGCTGTAATAGCTGGAATGGAAGTGAGTGCTTTAATCAGTAGTGGATGCCATTTCTCTGAAATGGGCAGAACTTTGCCAGGAGCGACCCCACACAACTCATCGTCCGGTACGTCATCCAGCAGTGGGCGCAATAAAACATACGCCATCGCTTCCGGGATTGGCACCACATGCAATAATCCCTGTCCTGGTAACATATCGGAAAGCGCCGTCCAGCCTTGAAAAGTGCGGAACACCGAACATTTTGTGGTGTTATCCACCGTGTACTCTTCAACATCAGTACGGTATGCAGCATCCCACGGATCGTAATCGTCGACATTACCGTTGAAAACATGGGCAAAAACACGCTGATAAGCGGGTAATAACCAACGTTCCAGCGCCCCAGAATCAGTGTGTGCACCCAGACCTTTAGACGTCGTGCCTGGTGGGCGGCGGCGGATCCTGTCCGGATAGATCACGCTAATATCGGGATCAAACCACTGCCTGCCGTTGCTTTCAGACTTCCACAGGCGGTTAAGGAAAGATTGCACCGCCGCCATATTGTCACTTTGTCGCGCCTGCATTTGTGCCTGCGACCAGTAAATAGGGTAGATTTCAGGACGAGATGCCTCCAGCGATCCAAAGAAGCTGTCGCCGGGACCTTTATAAACATCATCAAAATGATTGGCATCAAGATAGTCAAGCATTGCGCGATCCCATGCCAGTGCCTGTTCGCGGGGGAAATGGCCTTTAATTACTGCACAGCCGCGACGTTTAATTTCATTGCGCGTGGCTTCACTCACTGTACCTGCTGCAACGTCGCTATATGGGACTTCCGGCCAAACCGGTAATCCTTGCCCTTTGAGGGCGTCTATTTCTGCTACACGTGCTTCGATTTTTGCAGAGAGTTTATCGAAGACCTGTTGTACATCGCCGATCTGTTGTCGCAGCTCCGTTTTCATCTTACGGATAGCCGTTTTCGCATCTGTTGGCAGTGTCTCATAGGTAAAAGTCATATCAACCTCACAACTTTCGTTCGAAAGTAAAAATAGTTATGATTGATACTTTAAGTTAAAAATAAGTTAACGCAAGATGAAAATCTTGAGTAAGTGCACAAAGTGAGCAAAAAAGAGAGATGCCGGAACGATTGCTCCGGCCGGGAAAAGGTTACTTATTGAAAGGAGCGGTGTTATCCAGCACCGCCTGAATCACATTCAGCGCGCCTTCATGATTATTATCATCGGTAGCGTAACGGGAGATTTGTTTAATGTTTTCCGCAGCATTGCCCATCGCAAAGGAATAACGCGCCATTTTCAGCATCTCCGCATCGTTACCGCTGTCGCCAATCGCTACCACATTTTGCGGTGACAGATCCCAGCGTTTCAGTAACCGCGAAATACCATTCGCTTTATGCAGGCCAGGAATAATCAGGTCGATAAAGCCAAAACCACTGGTAACCGGCTTCATAATGCCGTCGAGCGCAACGTGCAGTTTGTCGACGACCAAGGGGATCTGCTCATCTGGCAGGTTGAGCGAAAATTTAAACAGCACATCGTCAATCTCCTGATAATCTTTTACAGGTTTCAGGCGATGGTAGTGTTTTGCCATCAGTGCGACAAATGCTTCGGGGGCATTTTCGCTGACATATGCACTTTGCAGACCGCAGGCGACAAAATTGAGTTGCTTATCTTTTAGCAATTCGCCAATAACAATCCGCGATTCATGTCGGGTTAATTCGCCGTGGAACAACTGCTTGCCATGTTCGTAAACCAGTGCGCCGTTTTCCGCGACAAAAGAGATCTCATCCTTTAGCTCAGGAAAGAACGAAATAAGCTGGTAATACTGATTACCGCTGGCGACAACGAACTCAATGCCGCGCTTTTTAAGTTCCTGATACTGCGCCATAAAACGTGGTTGGTTGTACGTTTTGGCGTCGTTAAGAAAAGTACCGTCCATGTCTGTGACGATAACTTTTACGCTCATAGGTGTGCTCCTGGCTCGAAAATGAAACCGTAACAGTGTAATAACAATGTGACGCAGAGCACAAATTATATTTCGAATGAAAGTGAGAGCGGAATTGATGATGTGAATGATTTGGCCCGGCGACGACGCCGCCGGGCTGAGGGGATTACAGCATGTGTTCGGTACGGGCGATGATATCGTCCTGTGCGTCTGGAGAGAGCGCGGTGAAGAAGGCGGAATAACCCGCTACGCGTACCACCAGATCGCGGTATTGATCCGGATGTTTCTTCGCCTCCAGCAATGTTTCGCGGGAAACAATGTTGTACTGAATATGCCAGCCTTTATGCACCTCAAAGAAGGTACGTAGCAGGATCATCAGTTTCTGCTTGTCAGATTCGTTCTCCAGCGTTGCCGGATTCAGTTTCTGGTTGAGCAACACGCCGCCGAGAATCGCTGCCGTAGGCAGTTTACCCACCGAGCCAATGACCGCCGTTGGGCCGAGATGGTCAGTACCGGAGGCCGGACTAGCGCCTTCTGCCAGCGGGGTATGTGCTTTACGTCCGTCCGGCGTTGCCATAGTCTGCGCGCCAAACGGTACGTTAGCGGAGATAGACGATGTGCCCGCATAATAGTTGCCGCCAATCGGACCACGACCGTAGCGCGGGTTATGGTACTGCTTCAGTTCGTCGATATAGGTTTGATAAGCGCGAGCCAGCAGCGTATCGACAGTATCATCGTCGTTGCCGTACTTCGGCGCGCCGTTAATCAGCCGCTGACGCAACTGCTCGTGCGTCAGGCCGTCGAAGTCATCCGCCAGTGCGGCAGCCAGTTGTTGCTGACCAATCGCGCCCTGTTCAAACACCAGTTTCTTCACTGCCGCCAGGCTGTTGCCGAGGTTAGCAATGCCGACCTGCAGGCCAGAAACCCAGTCATACTTCGCGCCGCCTTGTTTAATGCTTTTCGCTCGCTCAATACAGTCATCCACCAGCGCCGAGCAGAGAATATCGTGCACGTTCTCTTCCAGCATGGTGTCGACGACATATTCGATTTCGATTGATTTACGGGTGTAGTAACGGATTTGCGTGTCCCACGCGTCCATCACTTCATCGAAGTTGTTGAAGTTACCCGCTGACAACGCTTTTTCTTGTGGCAGGAACACTTTGCCGCTGGTGGCATCACGACCGCCTTCCAGCGCCGCCAGCATCACGCGGGCGAAGTTGATAAAGCTCATCCCGGTGCAGCGATAGCCCCATTTGCCACCGACGGCGGTTTCGATACAACCAATCGCTGCGTAGTCGTAAGCGTCCTGCGGTTCAATACCGAGTTTAATAAATTCCGGGATGACAATTTCGTCGTTGTTGAACGCCGGCATCCCGAAGCCGCAGCGGATCACCTGCACACAGGCGTCGAGGAAATCGTTGCTCATTCCTGCATGGTAACGCACGCTGAGGTTAGGCTGAGTGGAACGCAGGCGACCGCAGGATTCGAGGATCGCGTAAGAGAGTGGATTCACCGCGTCCATTGGTTGACCATCAACCAGATTTTGCCCGCCAATGGTGACGTTCTGATACAGCGGACTTCCCGCAGAGGCTTTTGAGTGTGAGCCGGAGCGGATCTTGTTCACTTCCAGCAATTTTAACCAGCAGCTATGCAGCATCTCGATGGCGTGTTCGCGATCCAGCGTCTGGTTCAGTTCAACGTCGCGGCGATAGTACGGGTAGAGATACTGGTCCATACGACCAAACGATACCGAGTGACCGTTAGATTCAATCTGCAAAATCAACTGGATGAAGTAGCACAGTTGCAGCGCCTGCCAGAAAGTCTGCGGCGGCTGGTGGGCGATAAGGTCGCAGTTTTCGGCCATCGCCAGCAGTTCATCGCGACGGCTTTCGCGGGGTTCGGTAGCGGCCATTTCACGCGCCAGGGCAGCGAAACGTTCAATATGTTCACTGACCGCCACCAACACGATATCAATCGCTTTCAGGAACTGCTCGCCGTGCAGATCTTCCAGCACGGTCAGGTTAATACGCGAGCGGCGCTCCGCCACTTTCTCGCGCAGACCATCAAGCCCTTTTTCCAGCAACAGCGGGAAATTGACCGCCAGGTGCGCATCGCCGGAGGTCATATTACCTTCCGCTTTAATGATACCGGTCGCCAGCAGGCCTTTTTGCTCATCGGTAAACATGCCATAGCAGCGATCCTGTACGGTCTGACCGCGCCACCACGGGCACACTTCATGCAGAACGCGTTTGTTCTCTTCGCTCACCGCAAAACCTGCACCCGGACGATCCGCCAGATCATCAATCTCTTTTTCGATCCAGGAGACGGTATATTCCGGGAAGATCGGCGCGGCGCGAACTTCGCTTGCCTGGTTGCCGATGATCAACTCATCGTGCTTGATCCAAATAGTGCGATTCGCCAGGTGATGGGCCAGCGCCAGAGCGCGACGTACCGGGATCGGCTTATCGAGATGTTGTTGATACATCTCGGTATAGTGCTGCGCGCGCTCGGTACAGACCGGCGGTTTCACAATATTCACCAGTGCATTTTTGTGCGCTTTAATGCGGTCGCTGAGCGTGTCCAGTTTCAGTGTGGTCATGGTTGTTATCCTCGTAAGGTCGCGGTTAACCCTTTCTGGCAGGCATACTGCTGGGCAAAGTCGAGCAGTTCTGGCGCATCAAGCGGTTTTTCCGGGGCGTCATAGGGCAGATTAAGTAAGTGATATTTGTTAATGCCCAGCGTGTGGTAGGGCAGGAAATGAATTTCGCCGACGTGCAGCTCGTCGGCGGCAAAATCGGTAATGGCTTTCACAGAGGTTTCATCGGCATTAAAGCCCTGAATCAACGGCACGCGGATGATGATTTTTTTCCCCGCCGCTGCGAGTTTTTTCAGGTTATCCAGCACTCTGGCGGCGTTACCGTCGGTCCACTGTTTAAACGGCACGTCGGCAACGTGTTTTAAATCGGCAAGAAACAGATCGATATACGGCAGAGAAGGGGCGATGTATTTCCACGGCACATGCAGACAGGTTTCTACCGCAGTATGAATACCGGCTTCGTGGCTGGTTTGCAGTAGCCCCATCGCCATTTCCGGCTGCATAAACGGCTCACCACCGGAAAGCGTTAAGCCGCCGCCGCTGCGATCGTAAAACGGTTTGTCGCGCAGAACGGTCGCCATGATCTCCTCAACGCTTTTCACTTCACCACACACGGTTAACGCCTGTGTCGGGCAGCAGTCGGTTAACGCCGTCAGATGCTCCGGGGTTAACTTTTCCCGATGAATAAGCAAACCATTCAGCGCGCGCTCAATCACTTCCGGCGCGGTCTTAGCGCACAGCTCGCAGCCTTCCAGACACAGACGTGCGTCATACAGAAGATCCTGCGTGCGGGCGCGGCTTTCTGGGTTCTGACACCAGCGGCAGCCCAGTGAACAGCCTTTAAGAAAAACGACCGTGCGGATACCGGGGCCGTCATGGGTCGAGTAGCGCTGAATATTGAAAATCATAGTTGCCTCTCTGTTTCGTTCAAACATTAAAATACTTTCGAATGAAAGTTTGATTGATGTGCGTCAACTGTTCAGAGAGTTTTCCCGTGATAGTCTACATTCAGACAAAAAGTACATTTTGAGGATGGTTATGGAACTGTATCTGGATACTTCAGACGTTGTTGCGGTGAAGGCGCTGTCACGTATTTTTCCGCTGGCGGGTGTGACGACTAACCCAAGTATTATCGCTGCGGGTAAAAAACCGCTGGAGGTGGTACTTCCGGAGCTTCACGAAGCGATGGGCGGTCAGGGGCGTCTGTTTGCCCAGGTGATGGCTACCACTGCCGAAGGGATGGTGAATGATGCACGTAAACTGCGTTCTATCATTGCGGATATCGTGGTGAAAGTCCCGGTGACTGCCGAGGGGCTGGCTGCTATTAAAATGTTAAAAGCAGAAGGGATTCCGACGCTGGGTACGGCAGTGTATGGCGCGGCACAAGGGCTGCTGTCGGCGCTGGCAGGTGCGGAGTACGTTGCACCTTACGTCAACCGAATAGATGCTCAGGGCGGTAGCGGTATTCAAACTGTGACCGATTTACACCAGTTATTGAAAATGCATGCGCCGCAGGCGAAAGTGTTAGCCGCGAGTTTTAAAACCCCGCGTCAGGCGCTGGACTGCTTACTGGCAGGATGTGAATCAATCACGCTGCCACTGGATGTGGCGCAGCAGATGATTAGCTATCCGGCAGTTGATGCCGCTGTGGCGAAGTTTGAGCAGGACTGGCAGGGAGCGTTTGGCAGAACGTCGATTTAACCGGACGTTCTGCATCCTCATAAATTGCTGGTGACGTGGCGGAGTGCACCGATGCTTGCCGCGTCTTATCAGACCTGGAGGTGGCAATTACTGCCCGCACACCTCGCACCCCGGATTACGCATCAGTTTCATTTCGCGAAACTGGCAAGTCATCGCATCGTACATAATGATTTTGCCGCTGGCAGGTTTGCCATAACCTGCCAGCAGTTTGATCGCTTCCATTGCCTGCAACGAACCAATTACGCCGATCAACGGTGCCATCACGCCTGCTTCTACGCAGGTTAACGCGTTCTCGCCAAACAAACGGCTAAGGCAGCGGTAGCAAGGCTCGCCGTCCTGATAAGTGAAGACCGTGATTTGACCTTCCATGCGAATTGCCGCGCCGGAAACCAGCGGCACCTTCGCGGCAAAACAGCCTGCGTTCAGTTGATTGCGTACCGCAACGTTATCCGTGCAGTCGAGCACCAGATTGTGTTCAGCAATCAACGCAGCAAGCTCCGCGTCATCAAGCAACGCATTTACCGGCGTAATCGCGATATGTGGATTGATCCGCGCCAGTGCGTCTCGGGCGGATTCCACCTTCGGTTGCCCGACCGTGGCATCACTATGCAGTGTCTGGCGTTGCAGATTTGAAAGCGAAACCGCGTCGAAGTCGAGCAGCGTCAGGTTGCCGACACCGGCGCTTGCCAGATATTGCGAGGCCGCGCAGCCGAGCCCACCCAGCCCGACGACCAGCACGCGAGAATCTTTTAATGCTTCCTGACCGTCAAAATCAAAACCACGCAGAATGATTTGCCGGTTGTAGCGCAGCATCTCCTGATCGCTGAGTTCTGCCATTACAGGCCTCCGAACAACGCGTTAAACGGTTCTACTTCCACCCATTCGCCCGCTTCTACATTGCCGCGCTCGCGTTCCAGTACGATAAAGCAGTTGCCGAGGCTAAAGGAGCTAAATATATGTGAGCCCTGATGCCCGGTGGTGGTGACTTCCAGCTCGCCGTCGGCGTTGCGTTGCAGCACACCGCGTTGGAAATCAAGGCGACCAGGCGTTTTCTTGAGGCGAGAAGCCGTGCGTACGCGCTGACGCACTGGCAGGCCGCTGGCGGTGTTGCCGCTCAATTTTGCCAGTAACGGCTGTACCAGTTGATAGAAGGTCAGCGTTGCTGAAACCGGATTACCCGGCAGGCCGCAGAACCAGCTATTACTGAGTTTACCGAACGCGAACGGTTTACCCGGTTTGATCGCCAGCTTCCAGAAGGCGATTTCGCCCAACTCTTCGAGAATGGTTTTGGTGTAATCCGCTTCACCAACCGATACACCGCCGGAACTGATCACCACATCTGCCTGGCTATCAGCTTCAATAAATGCGGCGCGCAGGGCATGGGGATCGTCGCGGATAATCCCTAAGTTGATTACCTCGCATCCCAGCTGTTCTAACATCAGGTGTACGGCGAGACGGTTGGTATCGTAGATTTGGCCGTCGCCCAGCGGCTGGCCTGGCAACTGGAGTTCATCACCGGTAGAAAACAGCGCTACACGCACTTTACGAATCACCGGAACTTCGGCAATCCCCAGTGAAGCAATTACTGGCAGCTCTGCGGTAGTCAGGCGTGTTCCCGCTGGGAAAACAACCGCACCCGCAGAGATATCTTCACCGCGACGGCGAATATTTTGCCCGCTACGCACTTCAGCAGTAAAACGCACGCCAGCGTCAGTCTGTTCGGTCTGTTCCTGCATCACCACCGCTTCGCAGCCTTCCGGCACCGGCGCACCGGTCATAATACGAATGCAGGTACCCGCAGGCCATTCACCATGGTACGGCTGACCGGCAAAGGATTTACCGGCAACGGGCAGCGGTTGCCCGGAGGCGATATCGGCTAAACGCACCGCGTAGCCGTCCATAGCGGAGTTATCAAACCCCGGGACATCCAGTGGCGAAACGACATCGCTCGCCAGAATACGACCAAAACACTGTACCAGTGGCAGCGTTTCCTGGGCGGTCAGTGGGGTAACGCGAGAAAGCATCTCATTAAGCGCGGTGTCGAGCGACATCAATCCGGTGGTAAATTCCATGAAAACACTCCTGCGGAGGCAAAATCGAATTTGCCTATTATGTCAGAAAAACGCCACAGACTGTATGCCACCTCGGGCGTAGCGCTGGCTCCTGCCTTTACATGCCATATCCATCTTTCTATATTCAAAAATTGAATGAGTAATTCATAAAAATTCTGATATTTATAGCAAAAGTGGCGAGCCACCCTTAATGGACGAATACTATGGGCAAAGCAGTCATTGCAATTCATGGCGGCGCAGGTGCAATTAGCCGCGCGCAGATGAGTCTGCAACAGGAATTACGCTACATCGAGGCGCTGTCTGCCATTGTTGAAACCGGGCAGAAAATGCTGGAAGCGGGCGAAAGTGCGCTGGATGTGGTGACGGAAACGGTGCGTCTACTGGAAGAGTGTCCACTGTTTAACGCCGGAATTGGCGCAGTCTTTACGCGAGATGAAACGCATGAACTCGACGCCTGTGTGATGGATGGTAACACCTTGAAAGCCGGTGCGGTGGCGGGCGTGAGTCATCTGCGTAATCCGGTTCTTGCTGCCCGGCTGGTGATGGAGCAAAGCCCGCATGTGATGATGATTGGCGAAGGGGCAGAAAATTTTGCGTTTGCTCATGGCATGGAGCGCGTCTCGCCGGAGATTTTCTCCACTCCTTTGCGCTATGAACAACTCCTGGCAGCGCGCGAGGAAGGGGCAACGGTTCTCGACCATAGCGGTGCGCCACTGGATGAAAAACAGAAAATGGGCACCGTGGGTGCCGTGGCGCTGGATTTAAACGGCAATCTGGCGGCAGCCACGTCCACGGGCGGAATGACCAATAAATTACCCGGACGAGTTGGCGATAGTCCCTTAGTGGGCGCCGGATGCTACGCCAATAACGCCAGTGTGGCGGTTTCTTGTACCGGCACGGGCGAAGTCTTCATCCGCGCGCTGGCGGCATATGACATCGCCGCGTTAATGGATTACGGCGGATTAAGTCTCGCGGAAGCCTGCGAGCGGGTAGTAATGGAAAAACTCCCTGCACTTGGCGGTAGCGGTGGCTTAATCGCTATCGACCATGAAGGTAACGTCGCGCTACCGTTTAACACCGAAGGAATGTATCGCGCCTGGGGCTACGCAGGCGATACGCCAACCACCGGTATCTACCGTGAAAAAGGGGACACCGTTGCCACACAGTGATGAACTTGATGCCGGTGATGTGCTGGCGGTTGAAAATCTGAATATTGCCTTTAGGCAGGACCAGCAGAAAATAGCTGCGGTCCGCAATCTCTCTTTTAGCCTACAACGTGGTGAGACGCTGGCAATTGTTGGCGAATCCGGCTCCGGTAAGTCAGTGACTGCGCTGGCATTGATGCGCCTGTTGGAACAGGCGGGCGGTTTAGTGCAGTGCGATCAAATGCTGTTGCGGCGGCGCAGTCGTGAGGTGATTGAACTTAGCGAGCAGAGCGCTGCACAAATGCGCCATGTGCGCGGTGCGGATATGGCAATGATATTTCAGGAGCCGATGACATCGCTGAACCCGGTATTTACTGTGGGTGAACAGATTGCCGAATCAATTCGTCTGCATCAAAACGCCAGTCGTGAAGAAGCAATGGTCGAGGCGAAGCGGATGCTGGACCAGGTACGCATTCCGGAGGCACAAACCATTCTTTCACGTTATCCGCATCAACTCTCTGGCGGGATGCGCCAGCGAGTGATGATTGCGATGGCACTGTCATGCCGCCCGGCGGTGCTGATTGCCGATGAGCCAACCACCGCGCTGGATGTCACTATTCAGGCGCAGATCCTGCAATTAATCAAAGTATTGCAAAAAGAGATGTCGATGGGCGTTATCTTTATCACTCACGATATGGGTGTGGTGGCAGAGATTGCCGATCGGGTACTGGTGATGTATCAGGGCGAGGCGGTGGAAACGGGTAGCGTCGAACAGATTTTTAATGCACCGCAACATCCTTATACCCGTGCGCTGTTAGCTGCTGTTCCGCAACTTGGTGCGATGAAAGGGTTAGATTATCCACGACGTTTCCCATTGATATCGCTTGAACATCCAGCGAAACAGGAGCCACCCATCGAGCAGAAAACGGTGGTGGATGGCGAACCTGTTTTACGGGTGCGTAATCTGGTCACCCGTTTCCCTTTGCGCAGCGGTTTGTTGAATCGCGTAACGCGGGAAGTGCATGCCGTTGAGAAAGTCAGTTTTGATCTCTGGCCTGGCGAAACGCTATCGCTGGTGGGTGAGTCTGGCAGCGGTAAATCCACTACCGGGCGGGCGTTGCTGCGCCTGGTCGAATCGCAGGGCGGCGAAATTATCTTTAACGGTCAGCGAATCGATACCCTTTCACCCGGCAAACTTCAGGCATTGCGTCGCGATATTCAGTTTATTTTTCAGGACCCTTACGCTTCGCTGGACCCACGTCAGACCATCGGTGATTCGATTATCGAACCGTTGCGCGTACACGGTTTATTGCAAGGTAAAGAAGCGGCTGCACGCGTTGCGTGGTTGCTGGAGCGCGTGGGTCTGTTACCTGAACATGCGTGGCGTTACCCGCATGAGTTTTCCGGCGGTCAGCGACAGCGCATCTGCATTGCTCGCGCGTTGGCATTGAATCCAAAAGTGATCATTGCCGACGAAGCCGTATCAGCGCTGGATGTATCTATTCGCGGGCAGATTATCAACTTGTTGCTCGATCTCCAGCGTGATTTCGGCATTGCGTATCTGTTTATCTCCCACGATATGGCCGTGGTAGAGCGGATTAGTCATCGTGTGGCGGTGATGTATCTCGGACAAATTGTTGAAATTGGTCCACGGCGCGCGGTCTTTGAAAACCCGCAGCATCCTTATACGCGTAAATTACTGGCGGCAGTTCCGGTCGCTGAACCGTCCCGACAACGACCGCAGCGTGTACTGCTGTCGGACGATCTTCCCAGCAATATTCATCTGCGTGGCGAAGAGGTTGCAGTCGTCTCGTTGCAATGCGTCGGGCCGGGGCATTACGTCGCACAACCACAATCAGAATACGCATTCATGCGTAGATAACATTCAGGCGGAGAATAAAATGGCAAGAGCTGTACACCGTAGTGGGTTAGTGGCGCTGGGCATTGCGACAGCGTTGATGGCATCTTGTGCATTCGCTGCCAAAGATGTGGTGGTGGCGGTAGGATCGAACTTCACCACGCTCGATCCATATGACGCGAATGACACGTTATCTCAGGCCGTAGCGAAATCGTTTTACCAGGGGCTGTTCGGTCTCGATAAAGAGATGAAACTGAAAAACGTGCTGGCGGAGAGTTATACCGTTTCCGATGACGGCCTTACTTACACCGTGAAACTGCGGGAAGGAATTAAATTCCAGGATGGCACCGATTTCAACGCAGCGGCGGTAAAAGCGAATCTGGACCGGGCCAGCGATCCGGCGAATCATCTTAAACGCTATAACCTGTATAAGAATATTGCCAAAACGGAAGCGATCGATCCGACAACGGTAAAGATTACCCTCAAACAGCCGTTTTCAGCGTTTATTAATATTCTTGCCCATCCGGCGACCGCGATGATTTCACCGGCAGCGCTGGAAAAATATGGCAAGGATATTGGTTTTCATCCGGTGGGAACCGGGCCGTATGAACTGGATACCTGGAATCAGACCGATTTTGTGAAAGTGAAAAAATTCGCGGGTTACTGGCAGCCAGGATTGCCCAAACTGGACAGCATAACCTGGCGTCCGGTGGCGGATAACAACACCCGCGCGGCAATGCTGCAAACCGGTGAAGCGCAGTTTGCTTTCCCCATTCCCTACGAGCAGGCCGCACTGCTGGAGAAAAACAAAAATATCGAGTTGATGGCCAGTCCGTCAATTATGCAGCGTTATATCAGTATGAACGTGACGCAAAAGCCGTTCGATAACCCGAAGGTCCGTGAGGCGCTGAATTACGCCATTAACCGCCCGGCGCTGGTGAAAGTAGCCTTCGCGGGCTATGCAACGCCAGCTACTGGTGTGGTACCGCCGAGTATCGCCTACGCGCAAAGTTATAAACCGTGGCCTTACGATCCAGTGAAAGCGCGCGAATTACTGAAAGAGGCGGGATATCCCAACGGTTTCAGCACCACGCTGTGGTCGTCACATAACCACAGCACCGCGCAGAAAGTGCTGCAATTTACCCAGCAGCAGTTAGCGCAGGTCGGGATTAAAGCCCAGGTGACTGCGATGGATGCCGGGCAGCGGGCGGCAGAAGTTGAAGGTAAAGGGCAAAAAGAGAGCGGCGTGAGAATGTTCTACACTGGCTGGTCGGCCTCGACTGGTGAAGCTGACTGGGCGCTATCGCCGCTGTTTGCCTCGCAGAACTGGCCGCCGACGCTGTTTAATACTGCGTTTTACAGCAATAAGCAGGTGGATGACGAGCTTGCCCAGGCGCTGAAAACCAACGATCCGGCGGAAAAGGCGCGCTTGTATAAGGCGGCGCAGGATATCATCTGGCAAGAGTCGCCGTGGATCCCGCTGGTGGTAGAAAAACTGGTGTCGGCACACAGTAAAAACCTGACCGGTTTTTGGATCATGCCAGACACCGGTTTCAGCTTTGAAGACGCGGATTTGCAATAAGCAACGCAGGGAGTGGAATGCTTAATTACGTTATCAAACGCTTACTGGGGTTGATTCCGACGCTGTTTATCGTCTCGGTGCTGGTATTTTTGTTTGTTCATATGCTCCCCGGCGATCCAGCGCGATTGATTGCCGGACCAGAAGCCGATGCGCAGGTCATCGAGCTGGTGCGTCAGCAACTGGGGTTGGATCAGCCACTGTATCACCAGTTCTGGCACTATATCACCAATGCCGTACAGGGCGATTTTGGCCTGTCGATGGTGTCGCGTCGTCCCGTTGCCAATGAGATTGCCAGCCGCTTCATGCCTACTCTATGGTTGACTATTACCAGTATGACCTGGGCGGTGCTGTTCGGCATGGGGGCTGGTATTATCGCCGCTGTCTGGCGTAACCGTTGGCCGGATCGATTAAGTATGACTATCGCGGTATCAGGGATTTCATTCCCGGCATTTGCGTTAGGAATACTGTTGATTCAGGTTTTCTCAGTTGAACTTGGCTGGTTACCCACCGTAGGTGCAGACAGTTGGCAGCACTACATTTTACCCTCCCTGACGCTCGGCGCGGCAGTGGCAGCCGTGATGGCGCGCTTTACCCGCGCATCGTTTGTCGACGTTTTAAGCGAAGATTATATGCGTACCGCGAGGGCGAAAGGGGTGAGCGAAACCTGGGTCATCCTCAAACACGGGTTACGCAATGCGATGATCCCGGTAGTGACCATGATGGGCTTACAGTTTGGCTTTTTACTCGGTGGTTCCATTGTGGTGGAGAAAGTCTTCAACTGGCCCGGACTTGGACGCTTACTCGTCGACTCCGTAGAAATGCGCGATTACCCGGTGATTCAGGCGGAAATTCTGCTTTTCTCGCTGGAATTTATTCTTATCAACTTAGTGGTGGATGTGCTTTATGCCGCCATTAACCCGGCTATCAGGTACAAGTAAGGATGCGAATATTTAACTGGCGACGTCAGGCGGTGTTAAACGCCATGCCATTGGTTAAACCTGACCAGGTACGCACACCGTGGCATGAATTCTGGCGACGATTTCGCCATCAGCATATGGCGATGGCCGCCGCATTATTCGTCATTTTATTGATTGTGGTGGCCATTTTTGCACGCTGGATCGCCCCCTATGACGCCGAAAATTTTTTCGATTATGACAATCTGAATAACGGACCTTCTTTGCAGCACTGGTTTGGCGTCGATTCACTGGGACGCGACATTTTCAGCCGTGTCCTGGTTGGTGCGCAAATCTCGCTGGCGGCGGGCGTGTTTGCCGTGTTTATCGGTGCGGCGATCGGGACGTTGCTGGGCTTGCTGGCGGGATATTATGAAGGCTGGTGGGATCGGCTGATCATGCGCATTTGCGATGTGCTGTTTGCCTTCCCGGGTATTTTGCTGGCCATCGCTGTTGTTGCGGTGTTGGGAAGCGGCATCGCTAACGTGATTATCGCCGTTGCCATTTTTTCCATCCCCGCGTTTGCCCGACTGGTGCGCGGCAATACGCTGGTGTTGAAACAGCAAACCTTTATTGAGTCAGCACGCAGTATTGGTGCCAGCGATATGACCATTTTATTGCGTCATATTCTGCCTGGGACCGTCTCTTCTATCGTGGTGTTTTTCACCATGCGCATCGGCACCTCGATTATCTCTGCCGCCAGCCTGTCATTTCTCGGCCTCGGTGCGCAGCCGCCGACACCAGAGTGGGGAGCAATGCTCAATGAGGCACGAGCGGATATGGTTATCGCGCCGCATGTCGCTGTTTTTCCGGCCCTGGCTATTTTTCTGACCGTACTGGCGTTCAATTTGTTGGGTGATGGTTTACGCGATGCGCTGGATCCGAAAATTAAAGGATAGTTACGTTTGAATATTGCTTGAAAGGGTAATCACCTCACAGGAAATTATTGCCCTAAGCAAGTGTTGTAACTTTCTGCTGATTTTGTAGAATCGGGTAATTTGGTTAAAAAGCCGCAGCAAGGGACTGTTTTTGCAGCGGCACAGCGTTCAGACAGTTATTTTGTTAAATGTATTAACATGCTGAGTTTATACGAAAAGATAAAGATAAGGCTGATAATTTTATTTTTATTGGCAGCACTGTCATTTATTGGCCTTTTTTTCATCATTAACTATCAACTGGTATCGGAACGCGCGGTAAAACGTGCCGATAGCCGCTTTGAACTTATTCAGAAAAACGTTGGCTATTTCTTTAAAGATATTGAACGTTCGGCCCTGACATTAAAGGACTCACTGTATTTATTAAAAAATACAGAGGAGATTCAACGCGCTGTGATCCTTAAAATGGAAATGATGCCATTTTTAGACTCGGTGGGACTGGTACTTGATGATAATAAATATTATCTCTTTTCGCGGAGGGCAAATGATAAAATCGCTGTTTATCATCAGGAACAAGTAAATGGACCGCTTGTCGACGAGTCAGGGCGGGTTATTTTTGCCGATTTTAACCCATCGAAACGACCGTGGTCGGTGGCTTCAGATGACTCTAACAACAGCTGGAATCCGGCATACAATTGCTTTGATCGTCCGGGTAAAAAATGTATCTCTTTTACGCTACGCATCAACGGCAAAGATCACGATTTGTTAGTGGTGGATAAAATTCATGTCGATTTAAACTGGCGATATCTGAACGAGTATCTTGATCAAATCAGCGCTAATGATGAAGTTCTATTTTTGAAACAAGGCCATGAGATCATTGCCAAGAATCAACTCGCTCGTGAAAAACTGATTATTTATAATAGCGAAGGCAATTATAATATTATTGATTCTGTCGATACTGAATATATCGAAAAAACATCAGCGGTGCCAAACAACGCATTATTCGAAATCTATTTTTATTATCCTGGCGGTAATTTATTGAACGCATCAGATAAACTTTTTTATCTGCCGTTTGCTTTCATTATTATCGTATTGCTGGTGGTTTATTTAATGACCACTCGTGTGTTCCGTAGGCAATTTTCTGAAATGACCGAGCTGGTTAATACGCTGGCATTTTTGCCCGACTCAACGGATCAAATCGAGGCTCTGAAAATTCGCGAAGGCGATGCGAAAGAGATTATCAGCATCAAAAATTCGATCGCGGAAATGAAAGATGCCGAAATTGAACGGTCAAATAAATTGCTCTCACTGATCTCTTACGATCAGGAAAGCGGTTTTATTAAAAATATGGCGATTATTGAGTCCAACAATAATCAGTACCTGGCTGTGGGGATCATCAAACTGTGTGGTCTGGAAGCCGTGGAAGCGGTGTTTGGTGTTGATGAACGCAATAAAATCGTCAGGAAATTGTGTCAGCGAATTGCCGAGAAATATGCGCAATGCTGCGATATCGTGACATTCAATGCCGATCTCTATTTACTTCTGTGCCGGGAAAATGTACAGACATTTACCCGTAAAATAGCGATGATAAACGATTTTGACAGCAGCTTTGGCTACCGCAATCTGCGCATCCATAAGTCTGCTATTTGTGAACCTTTGCAGGGAGAAAACGCCTGGAGTTACGCAGAAAAACTGAAACTGGCGATTTCCAGCATCCGTGACCATATGTTCTCAGAGTTTATTTTCTGTGATGACGCGAAACTCAACGAAATAGAAGAGAATATCTGGATTGCGCGTAATATTCGCCATGCAATGGAAATTGGCGAACTATTCCTGGTCTATCAACCGATTGTTGATATTAACACCCACGCCATTCTGGGCGCGGAGGCGTTGTGCCGTTGGGTGTCTGCGGAGCGGGGGATCATTTCACCGCTGAAGTTCATTACCATTGCTGAAGATATCGGGTTTATCAATGAGCTGGGTTATCAGATTATTAAAACGGCAATGGGTGAATTCAGACATTTTAGTCAGCGTGCGTCGCTGAAGGACGGTTTCTTACTGCATATTAATGTTTCGCCCTGGCAGTTAAACGAACCACACTTTCATGAGCGTTTTACCACCATCATGAAAGAAAATGGCCTGAAGGCGAACAGCCTCTGTGTTGAGATCACTGAAACCGTGATCGAGCGAATTAATGAACATTTTTATCTCAATATTGAACAACTGCGTAAACAAGGGGTACGGATATCGATTGATGACTTTGGCACCGGTTTGTCAAACCTGAAACGTTTTTATGAAATTAATCCAGACAGTATAAAAGTGGACTCGCAATTTACCGGCGATATTTTCGGTACTGCGGGGAAAATTGTGCGCATTATTTTCGATCTGGCACGCTATAACCGGATCCCGGTGATTGCGGAAGGCGTAGAGAGCGAAGACGTTGCGCGCGAATTAATCAAATTAGGATGTGTTCAGGCTCAGGGGTATCTGTACCAGAAACCCATGCCGTTCTCCGCCTGGGATAAAAGTGGAAAATTAGTAAAAGAGTAGTTTACGTATGTCCAGAATCAATAAGTTCGTACTTACAGTCAGCCTGCTGATTTTTATCATGATTTCAGCAGTTGCCTGCGGGATCTACACTCAAATGGTAAAGGAACGGGTGTATGGCCTGAAACAGTCCGTTATTGATACTGCTTTTGCGGTGGCAAATATTGCTGAATATCGGCGTAGCATGGCAATTGATCTCATCAACACGCTAAATCCCACGGAGGAACAGCTGTTGGTTGGCTTGCGCACAGCTTACGCCGACTCGGTTTCACCCTCTTATTTGTACGATGTCGGTCCTTATCTGATTTCCAGTGACGAATGTATTCAGGTAAAGGAGTTCGAGAAAAATTATTGTGCAGATATTATGCAGGTTGTTAAGTATCGACATGTCAAAAATACAGGGTTTATCTCTTTTGACGGTAAAACCTTCGTCTATTACCTCTATCCGGTAACTCACAATCGCAGTCTGATATTTTTGCTTGGTCTGGAGCGTTTTTCTTTACTGTCAAAATCGCTGGCGATGGATAGCGAGAACCTGATGTTCTCTCTGTTTAAGAACGGTAAACCGGTGACCGGTGATGAATATAATGCTAAAAACGCCATCTTCACCGTTTCGGAAGCAATGGAGCACTTCGCCTATTTGCCGACCGGATTGTACGTATTTTCGTATAAAAAAGACGTTTATTTTCAGGTATGTATGTTGATTATTTTCTTTGCTGCATTGGTGGCAGTGATATCGGGTGCTAGCTGCCTTTATCTGGTGCGCAGAGTGATTAATCGTGGCATTGTGGAGAAAGAAGCCATTATTAATAACCATTTTGAACGCGTCCTGGACGGTGGGCTTTTCTTCTCGGCTGCCGATGTCAAAAAACTCTACAGTATGTATAACTCGGCGTTTCTGGACGACCTGACCAAAGCAATGGGCAGAAAATCCTTTGATGAAGATTTAAAAGCCCTGCCGGAAAAAGGCGGCTATCTGTGTCTTTTTGATGTCGATAAATTCAAAAACATTAACGACACCTTCGGTCATTTGCTGGGCGATGAAGTGTTGATGAAAGTGGTGAAAATCCTTAAATCACAAATTCCGGTAGATAAAGGTAAAGTCTACCGCTTCGGCGGTGACGAATTTGCGGTGATTTATACTGGCGGAACGCTGGAGGAGTTGCTATCGATTCTAAAAGAAATCGTCCATTTCCAGGTGGGGAGTATTAACTTGAGCACCAGTATCGGCGTAGCGCATTCAAATGAATGTACTACCGTCGAACGCTTGAAAATGCTGGCGGATGAGCGGCTGTATAAGAGTAAGAAAAACGGCAGGGCGCAGATTAGCTGGCAGTAATCTTTATTCGCAGGCCGGACAAATGATTTTGTCCGGCCTGAATTAATTAAACCCGGCTACCCCACAAATCGTACTCATCGGCGTGCTCGACTTTCACACGCAGGATATCACCCGGCTTAACGTTGGTTTCACCATTGAGATAAACCGCGCCGTCGATTTCCGGTGCATCTGCCATGCTGCGACCAATCGCGCCTTCTTCGTCCACTTCGTCGATAATCACCAGAATTTCACGGCCCACTTTCTCTTGCAGGCGCTCGGCGGAAATCTGCTGCTGCAGCTGCATGAAACGGTTCCAGCGTTCTTCTTTCACTTCTTCCGGAACCTGGTCAGGCAGGGCATTGGCGTCTGCGCCTTCAACCGGGCTGTATTTAAAGCAGCCAACGCGATCCAGACGTGCTTCTTTCAGGAAATCGAGTAGCATCTGGAAATCTTCTTCCGTCTCGCCAGGGAAGCCGACAATAAAGGTTGAGCGCAGGGTCAGTTCCGGGCAGATTTCGCGCCACTGTTTGATGCGCGCCAGTTGGCGATCTACAGAACCCGGACGCTTCATCAGTTTGAGAATGCGCGGGCTGGCGTGTTGCAACGGGATATCCAGATACGGCAGGATTTTGCCTTCCGCCATCAGTGGGATGACGTCGTCCACGTGTGGATAAGGGTAAACGTAGTGCAGACGTGTCCAGATCCCCAGTTTCGATAACTGTTCACACAGGCTGACCATGCTGGTTTTTACCGGCTCGCCGTTGTGGAAGCCAGTACGATGTTTAACATCAACGCCATAGGCGGAAGTATCCTGCGAGATCACCAGAATCTCTTTAACGCCCACATCAACCAGTCGTTTCGCTTCACTTAACACTTCGCCAATCGGACGGCTCACCAGATCGCCGCGCATAGACGGAATAATGCAGAAGGTGCAGCGGTGGTTACAGCCTTCAGAAATTTTCAGATAGGCATAATGACGCGGCGTCAGTTTCACACCTTGTTCTGGCACCAGGCTCAGGAATGGGTTGTGTTTCGGTTTTGGTACGTAGTGATGAACGTGCTCAAGAACCTGCTCATAGCTATGAGGCCCGGTGATTTCCAGCACTTTCGGGTGGACTTCGCGGATCTGATCTTCTTTCGCCCCCAGACAACCGGTCACAATTACCTTGCCGTTTTCATTCAACGCTTCGCCAATGGCTTCCAGTGATTCTTGTACCGCGCTGTCAATAAAGCCGCAGGTATTGACGATCACCATGTCCGCATCGTCATAGCTCGGTACCACGTCATAACCTTCGGTGCGTAGTTCGGTGAGAATACGCTCTGAATCGACAAGGTTTTTCGGACAGCCAAGGGAAACAAAGCCGATTTTCGGCTGGGGAGTTACTTTGCTCATAGCTTAAAAAATATTCAGTTACAGGAAAGGTCAGGGCAGGGATTCTACAGAGTTCTGGATAAAATTTGTATCGCAATCTCATTCGCTGGCGGGGGCGAAGGAAATGTAAATTTTGTTAATTCGGCGTGAAGAATTGATCCTGGACAGCATTTTGCTCAAAAAATAGCCATACTATTTAATTGCAACAAGGCTGGAAAGAGGAGGATCGAAGTATGTTCGTTGACAGACAGCGAATCGATCTGCTGAACCGGTTGATCGACGCACGCGTTGACCTCGCTGCATACGTGCAACTGAGGAAGGCAAAAGGATACATGTCCGTCAGCGAAAGCAATCATCTACGAGATAACTTTTTTAAACTGAATCGCGAACTGCACGATAAATCGCTGCGGTTGAATCTTCATCTGGATCAGGAAGAGTGGAGTGCTCTTCATCATGCTGAAGAAGCATTAGCGACAGCCGCAGTATGTTTGATGAGTGGGCACCATGATTGCCCGACTGTTATTACCGTCAACGCCGATAAGCTTGAAAATTGTCTGATGAGCTTAACGCTGAGTATCCAGAGCCTGCAGAAACACGCCATGCTTGAGAAGGCCTGAAAACTAAGGGGGAGAAAGCGTCTCCCCCTTCATGTTTAAGTTTTTGTAAAAATGAATTTGTTATCTCCTCCACTGACTACGCTTTAAGCCAGAGTCAATCCGGAGGCGTTATGCAGAGACAATCCTTTTTCCTTGTGCCCCTTATCTGTCTTTCTTCTGCTCTCTGGGCAGCTCCTACAACGGTAAATGTCGAAGTACTGCAAGACAAACTCGCTCACCCCTGGGCGCTGGCCTTTTTACCCGATAATCACGGCATGTTAATCACCCTGCGCGGTGGTGAGTTGCGTCGCTGGCAAGCAGGAA
The DNA here is from genome assembly GCF_036503815.1 of Escherichia coli. GTDB lineage: Bacteria > Pseudomonadota > Gammaproteobacteria > Enterobacterales > Enterobacteriaceae > Escherichia > Escherichia coli_F. Next base: position 3,237,064 of record NZ_AP027764.1, on the reverse strand, counting down.
AAGGATTATCTGCGCCGCTTTCCGGAGTGCCGGACGTTTGGGCGCACGGGCAGGGCGGCTTAATGGATGTGGCTTTAGCACCTGATTTTGCCCAGTCGCGCCGCATCTGGTTAAGCTATTCCGAAGTTGGCGATGATGGCAAAGCCGGAACTGCCGTGGGGTATGGTCGTTTAAGTGATGATCTCTCAAAAGTGACCGACTTCCGCACCATTTTTCGCCAGATGCCAAAACTGTCTACCGGCAACCATTTTGGTGGGCGGCTGGTATTCGACGGTAAAGGTTATCTTTTTATTGCTCTGGGCGAAAACAATCAGCGCCCGACGGCGCAGGATCTGGATAAATTACAGGGCAAACTGGTGCGTCTTACTGACCAGGGCGAGATCCCGGATGATAATCCTTTTGCCAGGAGATCCGATGCACGCGCCGAGATCTGGTCTTATGGTATTCGTAACCCGCAAGGAATGGCGATGAATCCGTGGAGTAATGCACTGTGGCTAAATGAACATGGCCCCCGCGGTGGTGATGAAATTAATATCCCGCAAAAAGGCAAAAACTACGGCTGGCCGCTGGCAACCTGGGGAATCAATTATTCAGGCTTTAAAATACCGGAAGCGAAAGGGGAGATCGTCGCCGGGACCGAGCAACCTATTTTTTACTGGAAAGATTCGCCCGCCGTGAGCGGCATGGCCTTCTATAACAGCGATAAATTCCCCCAGTGGCAGCAAAAATTATTTATTGGCGCGCTGAAAGATAAAGATGTCATTGTGATGAGCGTCAACGGCGACAAAGTGACAGAAGATGGCCGTATTTTAACGGACAGAGGGCAGCGAATTCGTGATGTTCGTACTGGACCCGACGGTTATTTATACGTTCTCACCGACGAGTCCAGTGGGGAATTACTCAAAGTTAGTCCACGCAATTAGCTCACGGGGATCATCACCACTTTGCGCACTGCGGGGCGTTCAGTGAGTTGCTGATACCAGCGTTGCAGATTTGGACGCGGTGTCCAGGTCAGGCCAACGTTAAACAAATTGTAGACGAACGGTGCGATAGCGATATCGCCCACACCAAACTCGTCGCCGGAGAACCATTTTACTTTTGCCAGTTCCGCATCGAGCAGGGCAAACAGGGCGTCGCACTCTTTACAACTGGCATCAATGGCGGCCTGATCGCGCTCTTCCGGTGGTGTTCTGACTAATCCCATCAGGATCCCGCGATGGGCATTGCTGAGCGTCTGGTTTGCCCAGTCCATCCATTTTTCCGCTTCTGCACGGCGTGCCGGTGAGTCGATCCACAGGCGGTTTTGCCCATACTGTGCCGCCAGATAGCGGACAATGGCGTTTGATTCCCAAAGGATGAGATCACTTTCGTCGTCACGCAACAACGGCACCAGCCCGTTAGGGTTCATCGCCAGAAAATCAGCATCGTGGTTTACCCCAAACTCACGGCCCGCGAGAATTTGCTCATAAGGTAGTTCCAGTTCTTCGAGCGTCAGCAATACTTTTTTTACGTTGGTTGAATTATTCCGACCCCACAGCGTAATCATACTTACCCCTTTTCCGACAGGCAGCCACAGGCTGAACAGGACTTTGATGGTGAAGTAAAGTTAACTTTTAAGCAACAGCTGGCAAAAAAATGACGGCAGAAGCAGCGAAGCGGCAGGATATTGCATAAACTTTAAAAACTTTACCAACTTACGGTTTCTTTAAGTTTGTGTGTGCGTTATTAATCACCGAACTTATCATACGGCGATATAACGTATTTTTTTTGAATGGATACTCGGGTGGCATTTATGACGCAATACTCCTCTCTCCTTCGTGGTCTTGCAGCGGGTTCTGCATTTTTATTCCTTTTTGCCCCAACGGCATTCGCGGCGGAACAAACCGTTGAAGCGCCGAGCGTGGATGCGCGTGCATGGATTTTAATGGATTACGCCAGCGGTAAAGTGCTGGCAGAAGGCAATGCGGATGAGAAACTGGACCCCGCGAGCCTGACTAAAATCATGACCAGCTATGTGGTTGGGCAGGCGCTTAAGGCCGATAAGATTAAACTCACCGATATGGTGACGGTCGGTAAAGATGCCTGGGCGACGGGAAACCCGGCACTGCGCGGTTCGTCGGTAATGTTCCTCAAACCAGGCGATCAGGTTTCGGTGGCAGACTTGAACAAAGGCGTGATTATCCAGTCCGGTAATGACGCCTGTATTGCGCTGGCTGATTACGTTGCCGGGAGCCAGGAGTCATTTATTGGTTTGATGAATGGTTATGCCAAAAAACTGGGGCTGACCAACACGACCTTCCAGACGGTGCACGGTCTGGATGCGCCGGGGCAGTTCAGTACCGCACGCGATATGGCATTGCTGGGTAAAGCACTGATTCACGATGTGCCAGAAGAGTACGCCATTCATAAAGAGAAAGAGTTCACCTTCAACAAAATTCGTCAGCCTAACCGTAACCGTCTGCTGTGGAGCAGCAATCTGAATGTTGATGGCATGAAGACAGGAACCACGGCAGGCGCGGGATATAATCTGGTTGCTTCTGCTACCCAGGGCGATATGCGTTTAATCTCCGTAGTGCTGGGGGCGAAAACTGACCGTATCCGTTTTAATGAGTCTGAGAAATTATTGACCTGGGGTTTCCGCTTCTTTGAAACCGTGACGCCAATTAAACCTGATGCCACCTTTGTGACTCTGCGCGTCTGGTTTGGTGATAAGAGCGAAGTGAATCTCGGGGCAGGCGAAGCGGGATCAGTGACCATACCGCGAGGGCAGTTGAAAAACCTGAAGGCGAGCTACACGTTAACGGAACCACAGCTCACCGCACCGCTGAAAAAAGGTCAGGTTGTCGGCACCATTGATTTCCAGCTTAACGGTAAATCCATTGAGCAGCGTCCGCTGATCGTGATGGAAAATGTGGAAGAGGGCGGATTCTTTGGTCGGATGTGGGATTTCGTGATGATGAAATTCCATCAGTGGTTCGGCAGCTGGTTCTCTTAATCTTCTGATAACCGGATGGCGCGAAACGTCATCCGGTTATTCGTTGTTAATACATCAACTTAATACGCTGCGTCTGCGCGTACTTCACATACTCATCTTCCGGGCAACAATCGCTCACTACAATATCAAAGCGTTTCAGGTCACCCATGCGTGCCGGACGCACCTTGCCAAATTTACTGTGGTCGACAACCAGCACATGCTTTTGCGCCATCGACATGGCCCAGTGTTTTACCGGCAACTCTTCAAGATTAAAACAGGTAGCGCCCTTACTGACATGCACCCCCGCCGCGGAATAAAAAGCGATATCCGGGCAAAAATTATTCAGCGTTTGCTGAAAATCGATGGGTTTGAAAATGGCGTTGCTGGCGTGAAATTCACCACCGCAAAGAAACGCGCGGCAATGAGGTTTCTCTTTCAGTGCCAGAAAGGTATTTAGCGAATAACAAATGGCGGTAAAAGGGATTTCATTATCAATCGCTTCAATAATCCACGGTGTGGTGGTGCCACAGTCAAAAAAGAGGGTCTGATCGGGTTCTACCAGCGTCGCAGCCAGTTTTGCCGCCCGGCGTTTTTCCTCTACCAGACGGGATTTTTGATCGCTTAACAGATAATGGCTGGCGCTGCGCGGTTCCAGAACAATATAGCCGCCAAGCAAAACGACGGGGGCGCTGTGGTTGTTCAGATCGCGACGAATCGTCATCTCCGAAACCCCAAGCAGGGCGGCGGCGTCTTTAAGATGTAACTTATCGCTGCGTTTTAATTCTTGCAGCAGTTGCCCGATACGCTCTTCGCGACGTGTTTCCATAATCCCTCTGAATAGTTATTGAAGCGAGCCGCTCAATACTACACTTTTTAGCAGAGATCAGTCACGCACCCAGCCTTTGCGGATCGGTAATGCAAAACAGAAGCGATACCATGATTGCAGACGTTGATAGAGTTTATGCCCTATCGCTTGCCAGATAATCTGAGCGCTAAGGCAGCCAATCATACCTGCCAGCAATCCACCGAGCATATCCAGCGGCCAGTGCACGCCAAGATAAACGCGCGACCAGGCAATGACAACAGCCAGTACCATTAAAAGGGAACCGGACCACAGGCGATGCCAGCATAAAAATGCCAGTGCAAAGGTGAAAATTACCGTACCATGATCGCTCGGGAATGAGTCATCCGCCGCATGATGCAGGAAGTTATAGCCGATATTCTCGACAAAGGGGCGGTCGTGTGGGAAAAGATGCCCCATCGTCCAGGACACTAACAGGCTGACGACTAGCGCGATTGCGATTTTTATCACCAGTTGCCGTTGTGCTGTAAGCCCCCACAACCAAAGTACTGAGGCCAGCAGCGGCACCACGGTAATCAAATCTTTAGCAATAAAAATCGCCAACGAGATCATCCACGGAGCCGAGTCTGGCGTCGCGTTAATAAGAGAGAATAGAGAGAGATTCAAATTTTCCAGCATAACTTCCCGACGCAAAGTGATTAAAAGGGAGCCAATACAGGCAAGTCGTTGAGAATAAAGTGCAGGTTAAACTGGGTAAAGCGGCATCGTCTTATTTCCCTCAAGCGGCCCTGTTTACGGTGGCTGATTGTAACGAGCATAGGTTAAATAAAACTTAAAGAAAGCGTAGCTATACTCGCAATAATGTAAGAATGTGCTTAACCGAAGTTTCAGCTACAAAATTCGCTTTCTCGTTAGCTGCGCTTTTATTAAACTTTGCGCGATTATTATTGGCGAAGAAATTGCATGCAAAATAGATTAGCTTCCGGTGCCAGGCTTGGACGTCAGGCGTTACTTTTCCCTCTCTGTCTGGTGCTTTACGAATTTTCAACCTATATCGGCAACGATATGATTCAACCCGGTATGTTGGCCGTGGTGGAACAATATCAGGCGGGCATTGATTGGGTTCCTACTTCGATGACCGCGTATCTGGCGGGCGGGATGTTTTTACAGTGGCTGCTGGGACCACTGTCGGATCGTATTGGTCGCCGTCCGGTGATGCTGGCGGGAGTAGTGTGGTTTATCATCACTTGTCTGGCGATATTACTGGCGCAAAACATTGAACAATTCACGCTGTTGCGCTTCTTGCAGGGCATAAGCCTCTGTTTCATTGGCGCTGTGGGTTACGCCGCAATTCAGGAGTCCTTCGAAGAGGCGGTTTGTATCAAGATCACCGCGCTGATGGCGAACGTGGCGCTGATTGCTCCGCTACTCGGTCCGCTGGTGGGCGCGGCGTGGATCCATGTGCTGCCCTGGGAGGGGATGTTTGTCTTGTTTGCCGCATTGGCAGCGATCTCCTTTTTTGGCCTGCAACGCGCCATGCCTGAAACCGCCACGCGTATAGGCGAGAAACTGTCGCTGAAAGAACTCGGTCGTGACTATAAGCTGGTGCTGAAGAACGGTCGCTTTGTGGCAGGGGCACTGGCGCTGGGATTCGTTAGTCTGCCGTTGCTGGCGTGGATCGCCCAGTCGCCGATTATCATCATTACCGGCGAGCAGTTGAGTAGCTATGAATATGGCTTGCTGCAAGTGCCTATTTTTGGGGCATTAATTGCGGGTAACTTGCTGCTAGCGCGTCTGACCTCGCGCCGCACCGTACGTTCATTGATTATTCTGGGCGGCTGGCCGATTATGATTGGCCTGTTGGTCGCTGCTGCGGCAACGGTTATCTCATCGCACGCGTATTTGTGGATGACCGCCGGGTTAAGTATTTATGCTTTCGGTATTGGCCTGGCGAATGCGGGATTGGTGCGATTGACCCTGTTTGCCAGCGATATGAGTAAAGGTACGGTTTCTGCGGCGATGGGAATGTTGCAAATGCTTATTTTTACCGTCGGTATTGAAATCAGCAAACATGCCTGGCTGAATGGGGGCAACGGCCTGTTTAATCTCTTCAACCTTGCCAACGGGATTTTGTGGCTGCTGCTGATGGTTATCTTTTTAAAAGATAAACAGATGGGTAATTCGCACGAAGGGTAAAAAAATGCCTGGTTGCGCAAAGCAATCAGGCATTTTCAAATTAATGGTGATGGTCATCAATCTGGTGTTCGATAACCATCCCTTCACCTACGCTGGCAAGATGGCGAACATACGGATGCGGGCGGTAAGCCGGAGCTGGCGCAGGAGCCACATAGACGGTTTGCGGCACAGTCGCGACGCTGACTGCTTGTGGAACGCTGACTGAATCAGGGACCACAACCACTTTGTATCCACTCGGCACATCGACGGTGACACTTTGCGCCATCGCCACACCAGTAAAGCCCATTAAAAGCGCGCCCAACAGTAGACAATTTTTCATAATCATTTCGCCTGAAATAATGCAGCGGGTTAATTTCTGCGAATTATGCAGCCTTCATTCAGGCTTTGTGTTGCCGGGCGTGCTACCGTTTTTATTGATCAAAAGGCGCTTCGTGTTTAAGAACTTTATCGATCACATCCAGTACACCTTCATGATTATTGGAGCCTGCCCGGTATTTTGCCGCTGCAACGACCGCGCTGCCGGCATTTTCCATCGCAAAACTAAAGCCTGTCTGACGCAGCATCTCAATATCGTTACCACCATCGCCGAAGACCACCACTTCGCTGTCGTCTATTCCCCATAATTTCTGAAGTTGGCGCAGGCCATTCGCTTTATGTACGCCGGGGATAATCAGATCGATGCTGCCGTTGCCGGTGTGGACCGGCACCATAATATCGCCGATGGTCTCATGTAATGCTTTTTGCACTTGTGGAATCAGTTCATCGGAAAGATTCAGGCCAAACTTAAAGAAGATATCTTCTAAATTATCAAAGTTATCGACGTATTCCAGACGGTGATAATACATTTCCGCCACCGTTTTCATGGCATCGTCATATTTTTTGAGGGTATAGGCGCTATTTTTTCCGCAGGCAATAATTTCCACTTCCGGGCGCGTCAGTAAATGTTCCACCACAGTAGCAAACGCATCCTTCGACAGCTCGCCATTAAAAACATCTTTGCCTTCGCTTACAACCCAACCGCCGTTTTCTGCCACAAAGGCAATTTCATTAGCAATTTCAGGGAAGAAAGAGATCAACTGATAATATTGATTCCCGCTGGCGACCACAAAGCGAATGCCTTGTGCTTTCATCTGCTGATACTGAGCCATAAACCGCTCACGGTTATAGGTTTTTTGATCGCTTAAGAAAGTACCATCCATGTCAACCGCAATTAATTTAATGCTCATCAACTATTCTCCATCGCCGTCTGCGTTTGGGTATCGGGTTTGGCGACGGCTTTCGCGACAATAGCCGCGAGAATAACCAGCGCCAGTACAACCAGCATTGCACTACGTAATCCATAATGTTCGCCGAGATAGCCCAGTAGCGGAGGCCCGACGAGGAAAGCCAGATAACCGGTCGTTGCCACTACGCTGACGCGGGTTGGTGCATCGGGTCCGGTATCGCTGGCGGCAGAAATAGTCAGCGGGAAGCCCAGCGAGGCACCCAGTCCCCAAAGTACAACAGAGACCCCAGCGACCCAGGCGCTATCGACAAAAATAATCAGCCCAATACCCAACGCTCCCATTAGTGCACTGGCCCGTACCACGGCAACGCGACTGTAACGGTCGATGAACCAACCGCCGGTGAAGCGTCCAACAGTCATCCCCAGGGTAAAACCGGCATAAATCAGCGAGCCGGAAGTAGGGCTAAAACCGTGACCGTCAACCATTAATAAGGGTAACCAGTCGTTGGCAGAACCTTCGGCAAAGGCCATCGCCAGTACCACAACACCAATCAGCAGCAACTGGATATCCCGATAAAAAGGTACGCCTTTTTCACCATGCTGGGTGCCATCGGCAGCATTTTTGCCCGTACCGTCAGGGATTGCCTGAATGGCGATATAAATAGGCGCGATGCCTACCAGCGCCGCCAATAAAATGTGCACCGTTGCCGGAACGCCAAAGGCCGTCAGTGCCATCCCGACACCAGCGCCTGCCAGCGTGCCCAGGCTATAAAAACCGTGCATCATCGGCAAAACCGTCTTATTCATTTCTCGCTCAACGGCAGCACCTTCAACGTTTATCGCCACTTCCGCAGAACCAAAACTTGCACCAAAGACGCCGAGACCAACGGCAAAGAGCAGGGGCGATGTCAGCCAGAGTGCCAGACTTAATATCATCATCCCGATCAATGCGCAGGACATCGTGACCAGGATGACATTACGCGTCCCAAAGCGTTTCACTAACCACGCCGAGCAGAGAATACCGCTCATTGAACCGATCGACAGACCAAAGAGGACTCCGCCCATTTCAGCGATCGAAACAGAAAGAATATCGCGGATAGCAGGTGTACGAGTTGCCCAGGACGCCATTAACAGGCCCGGCAAAAAGAAGAACATAAACAGCGCCCAGGTTCGGCGTTTCAATGCATTACGTGAAGAATTTACGGTCATAGATCACGTCAAAATAAGAAGAGGGAAGACAACATTAGCAAGGTTGTGTACATTTGTACACAATTGCAGAGAGAGGAAATGACATGCGTCGCGCTAACGATCCGCAACGGCGAAAAAAAATTATCCTGGCCACGCTGGAGGCGGTGAAACTTTACGGAATACATGCCGTTACGCACCGCAAAATTGCTACCCTTGCCGGGGTACCGTTGGGGTCGATGACCTACTATTTTTCAGGAATTGATGAGTTGTTGCTGGAGGCGTTCAGCAGTTTTACTGAGATCATGTCCCGGCAATATCAGGCATTTTTTAGCGATGTTAGTGATGCTCCGGGCGCATGCCAGGCTATCACCGATATGATCTACAGCTCACAGGTTGCAACGCCGGATAACATGGAGCTGATGTACCAGCTCTACGCGCTGGCTAGCCGAAAACCGCTATTAAAAACGGTAATGCAAAACTGGATGCAGCGCAGTCAGCAAACGCTCGAACAATGGTTTGAACCCGGAACCGCCCGCGCGCTTGATGCGTTTATTGAGGGGATGACGCTGCATTTTGTCACCGACCGTAAGCCGCTATCGCGCGAGGAGATTTTGAGGATGGTTGAGAGGGTTGCAGGGTAGTAGATAAATTTTAGATAACAAAAAACCCACCAACCTTGAACCAAAATGGCGGGGTTGATGGGCTCCACAAAATGGGGACATCAAAGAAAAGCAGTGGCACTAATTAAGACTGATGCCCTGCGGAAAAGTTCTGCGGTTGTGCAAAAAAATTTCATTTTCAGGGCAACTTCAGTTTTATCCTAATCCTGGCCATACCATGACGATGATTGTCCCTGCCAGCGTCAGCAGGACGTTGGCGATTGCGTAAGTGCCCGCATAGCCCAGCGCCGGGATATTACTGCGAGCTGTATCACTGATGATCTCCATTGCCGGCGCGCAGGTGCGTGCGCCCATCATTGCGCCGAACAACAGTGCGCGGTTCATTCGCAATACATAAGCACCGAACAAGAAGCAGATAACCACTGGCACCAGACTGACAATCAATCCGGCAATCAACATCTGACCGCCAATCGCGCCCAGGCCGTTATTAATACCGCTACCAGCGCTCAGACCAACGCCTGCCATAAACACCATCAAGCCGAACTCCTTCACCATGCTTAATGCACCCTGCGGAATGTAACCGAAGGTCGGGTGGTTAGCGCGCATAAAGCCCAGCATAATCCCGGCGAATAACAACCCGGCAGCGTTCCCCATGCCGAAACTGAATGTGCTGAACTGGAAGGTGATCATCCCGATCATCAGCCCAATAACAAAGAAGGCGCAGAATGCCAGCAAGTCAGTGACCTGGCTGTGAATCGAGATAAAGCCGATGCGATCGGCGATGGTTTTTACGCGACGGGCATCGCCGCTGACTTGTAAAACGTCACCTTTGTTAAGCACGACGTTGTCATCAATCGGCATCTCAATCTGACTACGAATGACGCGGTTGAGGAAGCAGCCGTGATCGGTCAACTTCAGTTGTGCGAGACGTTTGCCAACAGCGTTATGGTTTTTAACGACCACTTCTTCAGTGACGATACGCATGTCGAGGAGGTCGCGATCAAAAACTTCTTTGCCATTACGGAAACTGGGATCGAGTCGGGCGTGGGCGTCGGGATAGCCTACCAACGCTATTTCATCGCCCATTTGTAGTACGGCATCACCGTCTGGATTTGCCAGAATCCCGTTACGCCGAATACGTTCAATGTAACAGCCAGTTTGTCGATAAATACCCAGTTCACGCAGATTTTTGCCGTCGGTCCAGGCTACCAGCTCCGGGCCGACGCGGTAGGCGCGGATCACCGGCAAATAAACCTTACGGTTGGCATCTGTGTCCAGGCCACGTTCGCGGGCGATTTGCTGGGCGCTGGTCTGTAAGTCCTGATGCTGCAATTTCGGCAAGTAACGCGCACCAACAATCAAACTCACCAGACCGATTAAATAGGTTAAGGCATACCCGAGGCTCAGATTATCCAGTGCCAGTGAGAGCTGCCTGCTTTCCATGCCGGAATGACGCAGTGTATCGCCAGCACCGACCAAAACCGGTGTTGACGTCATAGAGCCTGCTAACATACCGGCCGTCAGGCCAATATCCCAGCCAAACAGCTTACCTAACCCTAAGGCGATCACCAGCGCACTGCCAACCATCACCAGTGCTAACATTAAGTAATTTTTCCCATCGCGAAAAAAAATGGAAAAAAAGTTCGGTCCGGCTTCGACCCCGACGCAGAAAATAAACAGCATAAAGCCAAGATTAAGCGCGTCAGTGTTAATGCTGAAATGTTGTTGGCCTAATAACAGCGATACGACTAAAACGCCAATGGAATTACCCAGTTGGATCGAACCAAGCCGTAATTTTCCGAGACATAGCCCAAGCGCGAGGACCACAAATAATAACAGAATGTAATTCCCATTTAACAATTCGGCGACGTTTATATTCACGGAGGCTAACTTCTTGTTTACTAGTAAGCTGTTGAAAGAAATGGTAATTTACGATAATGTTTTTTACCAGAATTCAGGGCGCAGATTCATTCAGCGCACCTAAACGATAGTAAAGTAACAATATATTTTACTAGTGTAATCACATTAGGTATCAACGGCTATATGAATTGCGTTGGCCTATATTAGCATGGAATGCGAAGCGGCTTTATCTTACTGAACGCCACACTGGCGAAAAATGTGTTCGATAGACGCAGTGTCAGGAGGAACGAGTGAAACATAAACAACGTTGGGCGGGGGCAATCTGCTGTTTTGTCCTCTTCATTGTGGTGTGCCTTTTTCTGGCGACGCACATGAAAGGCGCTTTTCGGGCTGCCGGGCATCCTGAAATTGGTTTGCTGTTTTTCATTCTTCCTGGAGCGGTTGCCAGCTTCTTTTCACAGCGTAGAGAAGTCCTGAAACCTCTGTTTGGCGCAATGCTGGCGGCACCCTGTTCGATGCTCATAATGCGGCTGTTTTTTTCACCAACGCGCTCATTCTGGCAAGAGCTGGCATGGTTATTAAGTGCGGTGTTCTGGTGTGCGTTGGGGGCATTGTGTTTCTTATTTATCAGCAGTTTGTTTAAATCACAGCACAGAAAAAATCAATGAAGCCCTCAACACGAGGGCTTATCAGACGATCAGGCGTCCAGATTCTCTTTCACCCATGCAGCAAAATCGGTATAGCCGCCGATATGTTGCTGATCGACAAAAATCTGCGGCACGGTTTCTACGGGTTTACCTGCCTTTTGTTGTAGATCTTCTTTAGTGATCCCTTCCGCACGAATATCTATATACTGATACTGAAAATCATCGCGTTCATTGCTCAACTTCTCAGCCAGATCATTTGCGCGCACACAGTAAGGGCAACCCGGACGACCAAAAATAACGGTTTGCATTGTTTCTCTCCTCATAGACTTATGCCTGTAATGATCACGCTAAAATGTATTCGCTGAAAGTAGGTTTAACCTGTTGCATTAATTGCTAAAAGCTATAACTGTTAAACACAGTACAGTGAAAAGTTTTAGACTGAAGGCTCACTTTGCAGAGGGAAGCGTATGCGCGCGATCGGTAAATTGCCTAAAAGCGTGTTGATACTGGAATTTATCGGAATGATGTTGCTGGCGGTGGCGCTGCTGTCGGTAAGCGACGTCCTGTCGCTGCCTGAGCCATTTTCTTGGCCAGAGGGGCAGATTCTGATGATTTTTCTCGGTGTTTTGCTCATGCTTCCCGCTGCGGTGGTGGTTACTCTTCAGGTGGCAAAACGTATAGCACCACAGTTGATGAACCGTCCACCGCAATATTCACGTTCAGAAAGAGAAAAAGATAATGACGCCAACCATTGAACTTATTTGTGGCCATCGCTCCATTCGCCATTTCACTGATGAACCCATTTCCGAAGCGCAGCGTGAGGCGATTATTAACAGCGCCCGTGCGACGTCCAGTTCCAGTTTTTTGCAGTGCAGTAGCATTATTCGCATTACCGACAAAGCGTTACGTGATGAACTGGTGACGCTGACCGGCGGGCAAAAACACGTAGCGAAAGCGGCGGAGTTTTGGGTGTTCTGTGCCGACTTTAACCGCCATTTACAGATCTGTCCGGATGCACAACTTGGCCTGGCGGAACAACTGTTGCTCGGTGTCGTTGATACGGCAATGATGGCGCAGAATGCGTTAACCGCAGCGGAATCGCTGGGATTGGGCGGGGTATATATCGGCGGCCTGCGCAATAATATTGAAGCGGTGACGGAACTGCTGAAATTACCGCAGCATGTTCTGCCGCTGTTTGGGCTGTGCCTTGGCTGGCCTGCGGATAATCCAGATCTTAAGCCGCGTTTACCGGCTTCCATTTTGGTGCATGAAAACAGCTATCAACCGCTGGATAAAGACGCACTGGCGCAGTATGACGAACAACTGGCGGAATATTACCTCACCCGTGGCAGCAATAATCGCAGGGATACCTGGAGCGATCATATCCGCCGAACAATCATTAAAGAAAGCCGCCCATTTATTCTGGATTATTTGCACAAACAGGGTTGGGCGACGCGCTAAAACCGCCACATCGATGTATGATACGCGGGCTTTTGACCAGGTCTGACAGAGAGGTGCAGGGTGAAAATTGCCATATTGTCCCGGGATGGAACGCTCTATTCGTGTAAGCGGCTGCGTGAAGCCGCTATACAGCGTGGTCACCTGGTTGAAATTCTTGATCCGCTTTCTTGCTACATGAACATAAATCCTGCGGCGTCTTCTATTCACTACAAAGGCCGCAAGTTACCCCATTTTGACGCTGTGATCCCGCGTATTGGCACCGCCATTACCTTTTATGGGACGGCGGCACTGCGCCAGTTCGAGATGCTGGGGAGCTATCCGCTCAATGAGTCGGTCGCCATTGCCCGGGCGCGTGACAAATTGCGTTCGATGCAACTGCTGGCGCGTCAGGGCATCGACCTGCCTGTCACGGGCATTGCGCATTCGCCGGATGATACCAGCGATTTAATCGACATGGTCGGTGGTGCGCCGCTGGTGGTTAAGCTGGTTGAAGGTACGCAGGGAATTGGTGTCGTGCTGGCGGAGACGCGTCAGGCGGCGGAAAGCGTGATTGACGCCTTTCGCGGTCTGAACGCGCATATTCTGGTGCAGGAATATATCAAAGAGGCGCAAGGGTGCGATATCCGCTGCCTGGTTGTTGGCGATGAAGTGGTCGCTGCGATTGAACGGCGGGCGAAAGAGGGCGATTTTCGTTCCAATTTGCATCGAGGTGGCGCGGCAAGCGTTGCCAGTATCACACCACAGGAGCGTGAAATCGCGATAAAAGCCGCGCGAACGATGGCGCTGGACGTTGCTGGTGTGGATATTCTGCGTGCTAATCGCGGGCCATTGGTGATGGAGGTGAATGCGTCGCCGGGGCTGGAAGGAATAGAAAAAACCACCGGTATTGACATCGCGGGTAAAATGATCCGCTGGATCGAACGCCACGCTACGACCGAATATTGCCTGAAAACGGGTGGTTAGTCGCAATCACATTACTGATCATGGTTTTGCCTGCGCTTTTTGCGTAAGCTGTGCCGGTCTTTTTATCGAAAGAGGTTGTACAAAATTATGACATCGCTGGTCGTTCCTGGTCTGGATACGTTGCGTCAATGGCTCGATGACCTGGGGATGAGTTTTTTTGAATGTGATAACTGTCTGGCTCTGCATCTGCCCCATATGCAGAATTTCGACGGTGTCTTTGATGCCAAAATCGATCTGATCGATAACACGATCCTGTTTTCTGCCATGGCGGAAGTTCGACCTTCAGCCGTGTTACCGCTGGCGGCGGATTTATCAGCCATCAATGCCAGTTCGCTGACCGTGAAAGCATTTCTTGATATGCAGGATGATAATCTGCCAAAGCTGGTGGTTTGCCAGTCTTTATCCGTTATGCAGGGCGTAACCTATGAGCAGTTTGCATGGTTCGTGCGTCAGAGCGAAGAGCAGATTTCGATGGTCATTCTTGAAGCTAATGCCCATCAACTGCTGTTACCGACTGACGATGAAGGGCAAAACAACGTTACCGAAAACTATTTCCTCCACTGATAACTCCTTTCGAGCACGCAGTCGCTGCCGCAGTGACTGCGTGCTGCAAAATTATCTGCTGTTTTTAACCTTTTCTTAAAGATTATTTCACTTCTCTTGTGCCGATTTGGCTTTATCACATAGAGCAAATACGCATAAAAATTTGTTAAATACCGTTTTTTAATCCGAGCTATAGTCTCAAACCCTGGCTAAAGTTATTCTTGCGATGCTTTTATATAGCGAGCAGTGCTGGCCGGGAGAGAGTTCTCTTTTCTTACACCGAGCCGATAAAAAATATGCACGAATATTGCATATTTTTCAGTGTGACAACTTTTGTTCGTTTGTTAACGAACTTTCAGAAGGAAAGAGATATGACCGCCTTAAATAAAAAATGGCTATCGGGTCTGGTTGCGGGTGCTCTGATGGCCGTCTCTGTCGGCACGCTCGCGGCTGAACAAAAAACACTCCACATTTATAACTGGTCTGATTATATCGCCCCGGACACGGTGGCCAATTTTGAAAAAGAAACTGGTATTAAAGTCGTCTACGATGTTTTCGACTCTAACGAAGTACTGGAAGGCAAATTAATGGCGGGTAGCACTGGCTTTGATCTGGTGGTGCCGTCAGCAAGCTTTCTTGAGCGCCAGCTGACAGCGGGAGTTTTCCAGCCGCTGGATAAAAGCAAATTGCCGGAGTGGAAGAATCTCGATCCGGAGCTGCTGAAGCTGGTCGCCAAACACGATCCCGACAATAAATTTGCTATGCCCTATATGTGGGCGACGACCGGGATTGGCTATAACGTCGATAAAGTCAAAGCGGTACTGGGTGAAAACGCGCCCGTCGATAGCTGGGACTTGATCCTCAAACCTGAAAATCTGGAAAAACTGAAAAGCTGCGGCGTCTCTTTCCTCGACGCGCCAGAAGAAGTTTTTGCTACCGTGCTGAATTATCTCGGTAAAGATCCCAACAGCACTAAAGCGGATGATTACACCGGGCCGGCAACCGATCTGCTGTTAAAGCTGCGCCCGAACATTCGTTATTTCCATTCATCTCAATACATTAACGACCTGGCAAACGGCGATATTTGCGTCGCTATCGGCTGGGCGGGCGATGTCTGGCAGGCGTCAAACCGCGCGAAAGAAGCGAAGAATGGCGTGAATGTCTCGTTCTCGATTCCGAAAGAAGGGGCGATGGCATTCTTTGATGTCTTCGCCATGCCTGCGGATGCCAAAAATAAAGACGAAGCCTATCAGTTCCTGAATTATCTGCTGCGCCCGGATGTGGTAGCACATATCTCTGACCATGTGTTCTATGCTAATGCTAATAAAGAAGCCACGCCGCTGGTGAGTGCAGAAGTGCGTGATAATCCGGGTATTTACCCGCCTGCGGATGTCCGCGCCAAACTGTTCACTCTGAAAGTACAGGATCCGAAAATCGACCGTGTGCGCACCCGCGCCTGGACCAAAGTGAAGAGCGGAAAATAATCCGCAGCCGTAGATGCCGGACGGGCGCACCACACCCGCCGGCAATTCGCACCATCATGGTGCGCTTGCACACATTCAATGCCGGAGAGCAGCCGTGAATGACGCTATCCCTCGCCCCCAGGCGAAAACCCGTAAGGCGCTGACGCCGCTATTAGAAATCCGTAATCTGACTAAATCTTACGATGGTCAGCATGCGGTCGATGATGTCAGCCTGACCATCTATAAAGGCGAAATCTTCGCGCTGCTGGGCGCATCCGGCTGTGGCAAGTCCACGCTGCTGCGTATGCTGGCAGGTTTCGAACAACCTTCTGTCGGGCAGATTATGCTTGATGGCGTCGATTTGTCACAGGTGCCGCCTTACCTGCGCCCTATCAATATGATGTTTCAATCTTACGCGCTGTTTCCGCATATGACCGTGGAGCAGAACATCGCCTTTGGCCTGAAACAGGACAAACTGCCGAAAGCAGAAATTGCCAGCCGGGTCAACGAGATGCTCGGCCTGGTACATATGCAGGAGTTCGCCAAACGCAAACCGCACCAGCTTTCCGGCGGTCAGCGACAGCGTGTGGCGCTGGCCCGAAGCCTCGCCAAACGTCCGAAACTATTACTGCTCGACGAGCCGATGGGCGCGCTGGATAAAAAACTGCGTGACCGGATGCAGCTTGAAGTGGTGGATATTCTGGAGCGCGTTGGTGTGACTTGTGTGATGGTCACCCACGATCAGGAAGAGGCGATGACGATGGCGGGGCGTATCGCCATTATGAATCGTGGGAAATTTGTCCAGATTGGCGAGCCGGAAGAGATCTACGAGCATCCGACCACGCGCTACAGTGCTGAATTTATCGGTTCAGTTAACGTCTTTGAAGGTGTACTTAAAGAGCGTCAGGAAGATGGCCTGGTGCTTTATTCGCCGGGACTGGTGCATCCACTGAAAGTCGATGCGGACGCTTCGGTGGTCGATAACGTGCCGGTACACGTGGCGCTGCGTCCGGAAAAAATCATGCTTTGTGAAGAACCGCCCGCCAATGGTTGTAACTTCGCGGTGGGGGAGGTGATGCACATTGCCTATCTCGGTGATCTTTCGGTCTATCACGTTCGCCTGAAAAGCGGGCAGATGATCAGCGCCCAGCTACAAAACGCCCATCGCTATCGTAAAGGATTACCCACCTGGGGCGATGAAGTGCGCTTGTGCTGGGAAGTGGACAGTTGTGTGGTGCTGACGGTTTAAGGAGCAAAGATGAGTACACTTGAACCTGCTGCCCAGTCGAAACCGCCGGGCGGATTTAAGCTGTGGTTGTCGCAGCTGCAAATGAAGCATGGGAGAAAACTGGTCATTGCGTTGCCGTATATCTGGTTGATCTTACTGTTTCTTCTGCCATTTCTGATCGTCTTTAAAATAAGTCTGGCGGAGATGGCGCGCGCTATTCCACCTTATACCGAACTGATGGAGTGGGCTGACGGGCAACTTTCCATCACCCTCAATCTTGGTAATTTCCTGCAACTGACTGACGATCCGCTCTATTTCGATGCATATCTCCAGTCGTTACAGGTGGCGGCGATTTCGACTATTTGCTGTTTACTGATCGGCTATCCGCTGGCGTGGGCGGTGGCGCACAGTAAGCCTTCGACCCGCAATATCTTATTGCTGCTGGTGATCCTGCCGTCGTGGACCTCGTTTCTGATCCGCGTTTATGCCTGGATGGGAATATTAAAAAATAACGGCGTGCTGAATAACTTTCTGCTATGGCTGGGGGTTATCGACCAGCCGCTGACCATTCTGCATACCAACCTGGCCGTTTATATCGGCATTGTTTACGCCTACGTGCCGTTTATGGTGCTGCCGATTTATACCGCGTTGATTCGTATTGATTATTCGCTGGTGGAAGCGGCACTGGATCTCGGTGCACGACCGCTGAAAACGTTCTTTACTGTGATCGTGCCGCTGACCAAAGGCGGGATTATTGCCGGATCGATGCTGGTGTTTATCCCGGCTGTGGGCGAGTTTGTGATCCCTGAACTGCTCGGTGGCCCGGACAGCATCATGATCGGGCGCGTGCTGTGGCAGGAGTTTTTCAATAACCGCGACTGGCCGGTGGCCTCGGCGGTAGCGATCATCATGTTGCTGCTGCTAATTGTGCCGATAATGTGGTTCCACAAGCATCAGCAAAAAAGCGTGGGAGAACACGGATGAATAATTTACCGGTGGTTCGTTCGCCCTGGCGGATTGTGATTTTGCTGCTGGGCTTCACCTTTCTCTACGCGCCAATGCTGATGCTGGTGATCTATTCATTCAACAGCTCGAAGCTGGTGACGGTGTGGGCCGGCTGGTCAACGCGCTGGTATGGCGAATTATTGCGCGATGACGCGATGATGAGTGCGGTTGGTTTAAGCCTGACAATAGCTGCCTGTGCGGCAACGGCGGCGGCGATCCTCGGGACGATTGCGGCAGTGGTACTGGTACGCTTTGGTCGGTTTCGCGGATCAAATGGCTTTGCCTTTATGATCACTGCGCCATTGGTAATGCCGGATGTGATCACGGGCTTGTCGCTGTTGTTGTTATTCGTCGCACTTGCACATGCCATCGGCTGGCCTGCGGAGCGAGGCATGCTCACCATCTGGCTGGCGCATGTCACTTTCTGTACGGCTTATGTGGCAGTCGTTATTTCGTCGCGTCTGCGGGAGCTGGACCGTTCCATTGAAGAAGCAGCGATGGATCTCGGTGCGACGCCGCTGAAAGTGTTTTTCGTCATTACGCTACCGATGATCATGCCCGCGATCATTTCTGGCTGGTTACTGGCTTTTACTTTGTCGCTTGATGATCTGGTTATCGCCAGCTTTGTTTCCGGGCCGGGAGCCACCACGTTACCGATGCTGGTCTTCTCCAGCGTGCGGATGGGGGTGAATCCGGAAATCAACGCCCTGGCAACATTGATCCTCGGCGCAGTCGGAATTGTCGGATTTATCGCCTGGTATCTGATGGCGCGCGCAGAAAAACAGCGGATACGCGATATCCAGCGTGCAAGACGTGGCTGAAGACACTAAAATTTGCCAACCTGGCTACATAATGCCGCGCATGTCGCGGCATTGTTTTCATGGAAGACGAAACGTTGGGATTTTTTAAGAAAACATCTTCATCTCATGCTCGCCTGAATGTGCCTGCGCTGGTACAGGTGGCGGCGCTTGCCATTATTATGATCCGTGGCCTCGACGTGCTGATGATTTTCAATACGCTGGGCGTGCGCGGTATTGGCGAGTTCATTCATCGCAGCGTACAAACCTGGAGTTTAACACTGGTCTTTTTAAGCAGCCTGGTGCTGGTTTTCATTGAGATCTGGTGTGCGTTTTCACTGGTGAAAGGGCGTCGCTGGGCGCGCTGGCTGTATCTGTTGACACAAATCACGGCCGCCAGTTATTTGTGGGCGGCTTCGCTGGGGTATGGTTATCCGGAGCTGTTCAGCATTCCCGGTGAATCAAAACGTGAAATCTTCCATAGCCTGATGCTGCAGAAGTTGCCGGATATGCTCATCCTGATGCTGCTGTTCGTTCCCTCGACCAGTCGGCGGTTCTTCCAGTTGCAATAATGTGTATAATCGTCGCCCCTGATGATGTGAAGGTCAATGTATGCAGTGCGCACTTTACGACGCGGGTCGCTGTCGTTCCTGTCAGTGGATAACGCAGCCGATTCCAGAGCAACTCTCCGCTAAAACCGCCGATCTTAAAAATCTGCTCGCCGACTTTTCGGTTGAGGAATGGTGCGAGCCGGTGTCAGGCCCGGAGCAAGGGTTTCGTAATAAAGCCAAAATGGTGGTGAGTGGTAGCGTTGAAAAACCACTGCTCGGTATGCTGCATCGCGACGGCACACCAGAAGACCTTTGCGATTGCCCGCTTTATCCTGCCTCATTTGCGCCCGTTTTTGCGGCGCTAAAACCGTTTATCGCCCGTGCGGGGCTAACCCCCTACAATGTGGCGCGTAAGCGTGGCGAACTGAAATACATTCTGCTGACTGAAAGCCAGAGCGATGGTGGCATGATGCTGCGCTTTGTACTGCGTTCCGAAACCAAGCTGGCACAACTGCGTAAGGCGCTACCGTGGTTACAGGCACAACTGCCGCAGCTGAAAGTTATTACCGTCAACATTCAGCCGGTACATATGGCGATTATGGAAGGGGAGACGGAGATTTATCTGAGCGAACAACAGGCGCTGGCTGAGCGTTTTAACGATGTGCCGCTGTGGATCCGTCCGCAAAGTTTCTTCCAGACTAATCCGGCGGTCGCCAGCCAGCTGTACGCTACTGCGCGCGACTGGGTACAACAGTTGCCGGTTAAACATATGTGGGATCTGTTCTGTGGCGTGGGGGGCTTTGGTTTACACTGCGCGACGCCTGACATGCAGTTAACCGGGATCGAAATTGCGCCAGAAGCCATTGCCTGTGCGAAGCAGTCAGCCGCTGAACTGGGCTTAACGCGTTTGCAATTTCAGGCGCTGGATTCCACTCAGTTTGCCACCGCTCAGGGGGAGGTGCCGGAGCTGGTGCTGGTTAACCCGCCGCGCCGCGGCATTGGTAAACCGCTGTGTGATTATCTTTCAACGATGGCACCGCGTTTTATCATCTACTCCAGCTGTAACGCCCAAACGATGGCCAAAGATATCCGCGAATTGTCAGGTTATCGTATTGAACGGGTACAGCTTTTTGATATGTTCCCGCACACCGCGCACTATGAAGTGCTGACACTGTTGGTGAAGCAATAAAAAAGCCGCGGCTGCGGCTTCAGATTGCTGATAAGGTGCGCGTTGTTCATGTCGGATGCGGCGTGAGCGCCTTGTTCGGCCTACAAAATCGTGCTAAATCAATGCATTGCAGGGTAAATGTAGGCCTGATAAGCGTAGCGCATCAGGCAATCTTACTTTTGTCATCAGTCCCGATTACTGTGGGAACCACTGGTCATTGATTTTTTTATACGTACCATCTGCTTTAATCGCTGCCAGTGCGTTATTCAGTTTTTCCAGCAGGGCTTTATTATCCGGACGTACAGCGATGCCCAGACCGGTGCCGAAGTACTGCGGGTCGGTTACTTTCTCTGTTGCAACGCCCAGCTGTGGATTGGTTTTCAGCCATTCATTAACCACCGCTGTGTCACCAAATACCCCATCAATACGACCATTTTTCAGGTCGATAAAGGCATTTTGATAACTGTCATAGGAGACAGTTTTTACTTCCGGGTGTTGATCCTGAATATATTTCTGGTGCGTTGTACCGTTTTCCATCCCAATGCGTTTGCCTTTCAGGTCGGCAAACGTTTTGTAGGTATCTTTTTTGGCAATCACAACAGCTGAGTTTTCGTAGTAGGGCGTGGTAAATGATACCTGCTTGCTACGCTCCGGCGTGATATCCATACCGGAGATAACGGCGTCATATTTTCTGAATTTCAGTGACGGGATGAGGCTGTCGAAAGCGTGATTGGTAAAAGTACATTCTGCCTGCATCTGTTTGCATAACGCTTTTGCCAGGTCGATATCAAAGCCGACAATCTCATTATTAGCACCTATAGATTCAAAGGGAGGATAGGTCGCTGATACGCCGAAATTGATTTTCTCTGCGGCAGAAGCGCCGAATGCACAGGATGAAAGTAAAGCGGCAAGAACTAACTTTTTCATGATGGAACTCCCGTCTGTCAATCTTATGATTTTTGGCCGTGTCTGCGGCATGAGATAACAATGCCATTAAGTGAATTTATATGCAATAAATATGATTAAATAATTCGTAATGAATAAAAAAAGACGGACAACTTAGTGGGTTGCCCGTCTTTATTATATTAATCTATGCACTATGTAGGCCGGATAAGGCGTACACGCCGCATCCGGCATAGGCACCGTGCTGGTGTCTGATGCGACGCTGGCGCGTCTTATCAGACCTACAAATCATCCGGCATCAGCATGCAGCCATGTCAATTCCGTCGCTCGAACGCCAGCGCTTTGCGCTCGATCAAACGCATCATCAGTGTCAGCAGGCCGTTGACGACCAGGTAAATAATCCCCGCCGCACCGAACACCATGACATCGTAAGTGCGCCCGTACAACAACTGGCTGTATCCCATCACTTCCATCAGCGTAATGGTGTAAGCCAGAGAGGTACTTTTGAACACCAGCACCACTTCGTTGGAATAAGAAGAGAGTGAGCGTTTAAAGGCATACGGCAGCAGGATCGCCAGCGTATCTTTTTTGCTCATCCCCAGGGCACTACAGGATTGCCACTGGCCTTCCGGGATCGCACGAATTGCACCGTAAAACAGCTGCGTAGTATACGCGGCACTGTTCAGTGACAATGCAATCAGCGCGCATAACCACGGTTCTGATAACAGATGCCACAGTGCCGGATATTCCTGTAACGTCGGGAACTGGCCCGGCCCGTAGTAAATCAGAAAGATCTGCACCAGCAGCGGCGTACCGGTAAACAGCGTGATATAGCCCCGCACCAGCCACACCAGTACCGGCGTTTTCAGCGTCAGGATGATGGTAAAAATCAACGCCAGAATTAGCGCCACAATCAGCGAGGCAATCGTCAGCGTCAGGCTGGTATGTAGCCCTTTCATTAGTTCGGGTAAATACTCAAGCATCAGCCAGGCCTCCGCTCAAAACGTGTCGCGCGCAGGTCAATGCGTTTGAGAATGTACTGACTCAACAGGGTAATCACCAGATAGATCGCTGCTGCCACAATGTACCAGGTAAACGGCTCCTGAGTACGAGTGGCAATGCTTTTAGTTTGCAGCATTAAATCATTCACACTTATCAAACTGACCAGCGCGGTATCTTTCAGCAGTACCAGCCACTGGTTACCGAGACCAGGCAGCGCATGACGCCACATCTGCGGCATCACCAGGCGGAAAAAGATAGCCGATTTCGACAGCCCCAGCGCCTGACCGGATTCCCACTGGCCCACCGGCACCGCTTTCAGTGCGCCACGCAGGGTTTGCGAGGCATAGGCGGCATACAGTAGCGACAGGGCGATAACCCCACACAGGAACGGGCTAACGTCGAAGTTCTCAATGTCCATCTGCACCGGGATCTGTACGATCCCAAGATTGATGGTGAAGCCATCCGAAAGCGTCAGCAGTAACTGCGAGGAGCCAAAATAGATAAACAGCACCACCAGAATTTCTGGCAGACCGCGCAGAATCGTCACCAGTGCTGAACCTACCCACGCGACAGGACGCCATTTTGCTGACTCCCACACCGCAAAGAACATCGCCAGCGCCAGTCCGACAATCAATGCACAAACGGCAAGGCCGACGGTCATCCCGGCGGCGCTTGCTAAAGGAAAAAATTCATTCATCAGGTATTACTTCTGGAACCATTTGTTGTAGATGGTTTCGTAAGTGCCATCTTTCTTCACTTTTTCCAGCGCAGTGTTGAATTTCTGCTGCAGTTCAGTGTTGCCCTGACGTACCGCGATGCCGAGGCCAGTACCGAAGTAATCTTTATCGGTCACTTTGTCGCCGACAGCCGCCAGTTTCGGGTTATCTTTCAGCCATTCGGTTACCACTGCGGTGTCACCAAAAACGCCGTCGATACGACCGTTTTGCAGATCGAGTTTCGCGTTCTGGTAGCTATCATAAGGAACCGTGGTGATTTCCGGATGTTTATCCATAATGAATTTCTGGTGCGTCGTCCCGTTCTGAACGCCGACTTTTTTGCCTTTCAGCTGATCAACGCTGGTGTATTTACCTTGTTGACCCACAAACAGGGCAGAGTTGTCATAGTACGGCGTGGTAAACAGCACCTGCTTTTCACGCTCCGGGGTGATATCCATCCCAGCCATCACTGCGTCTACGCGACGGAATTTCAGGCTTGGGATCAGGCTGTCAAACGCCTGGTTAGAGAAAGTGCAGGTCGCATCAATCTCTTTACACAATGCCTGCGCCAGGTCGACGTCAAAACCAACGATCTGGTTGTTTGCATCCATTGATTCAAACGGAGGATAGGAGGCTTCGGTGGCAAAACGAATAGTTTCGGCAGCTGTGGCGGAAAGACTAAAACCTGCAATTAACGCGGCAATCAGAACTTTTTTCATTGTTGTTATCCCGAATCTTAGTGAGAGAGATAGTTTTTAAATGCTTCGGTTTGCGGCTCGGTAAAGCAGCGCGCGTCGCCTTGTTCTACGATGTGACCATTTTCCATATACACCACACGACTGGCGGTTTTACGCGCCACTTCTACTTCGTGGGTGACGATCACCTGGGTAATATTGGTTTCTGCCAGCTCACGAATGATGCTGACGATTTGTGCCGTAATTTCCGGGTCCAGCGCGGCGGTCGGTTCATCGAACAGCAGTACCTGCGGTTCCATCATCAACGCACGCGCAATAGCAACACGCTGCTGCTGACCACCAGAAAGATGCAGCGGATAGCGATCACTGAAAGGTTTCAGGCGCAGACGTTCCAGCAATTTTTCTGCACGGGCCAGCGCCTGATCTTTACTCAATCCCAGTACACGGCAGGGCGCTTCAATCAGGTTTTGCTGCACGGTGAGGTGCGGCCACAGGTTGTATTGTTGAAACACCATACCGACGTTACGACGCAGATCGCGAATCGCTTTGTCTGAGGGCGTTTTGGTGAAATCGAAATGGTTGCCTGCAATGTTGAGCGTACCGGAGCGCGGCATCTCAAGCAGATTGAGTACACGCAGCAGCGAGCTTTTACCCGCGCCACTGGGGCCAAGTAACACCAGCGTTTCGCCCTGTGGGCAATCCAGCGTGATATCGAACAGCGCCTGATGCGCGCCGTAAAAGCAATTAATGCCGTTTAATTGAATACTCATTGACACTCGTATACTGGCAGTCTGATAGCTATTGAGGTCGAAGATAGTACCTTTGACAGAATAATTATGCAATATTTCTGCTTTAAAAGTTAAAAGCAAAGCGCATTATTCACTAAACATAGCACAAAATAACGGGGGCGGTGGGCGGCGAGCATAAATGTCGGCATTCCTCGCGAAATGCCGGACAATTTACGGGGGTTATTGGTTGATCAAGGCGTTAGCGATTCTCGATTGACTGACGGAGTGTACCTGCTGTGGCATGAACGCTGCCGCCTAAGTAGCGCACATCGTCAATCACCCAACACTGGCCTTCCTGAATCATTAGCACTTCATCCTGCCAGCCCTGGTCACCCTGTTTGAGATCCACGCGCAAAGGAATGTTACGGGCATCACGATTAGGGATAGTAGATGCACTGGCAACGTGGGCGCTGTCTGGCAAGGTGGTTCGACTGGAGAACGGATCGCTGCTTAACAATTCACGATGACTATTATCGCGGCTGGCATCGCTAAGTAGGGTTGCCAGTTTGTCACTCAAATAGGGGCGCAGAGCGGTAATGTCATTGCTGCGATGTTGAATGCGGTAGTCATAGAATTGTTGAGCCACGCTGTCAGGGCCACCCTGGACACAGGAACCGGTGCGGGGGCCGTTATCTTTATAAGCTGGCGTGACGGTGGTACAGGCACTCAGCAGCAGTGCACATGGAATAAGTAGAGATAGTGAACGGTAGCGCATAATCATTTCCTTATTGGCTTGCTTTCTGCGTCACACTATGACCAAAAACAATCAGATTATTTAATACATTGTTTTTTATACAATTCTGAAACAATCTGAAGACCCGATTAGGCTTAAGTCCATTGCTGGCTCCCCATTCAAGGTTGATCGTAGCTGACTTACTTAAATTACCCAAACAATAGACAGTGTAAACCATTTGTGGGGCTGAGCGTGTTATAAGACTGAAATGATCATTTAAGGTAAATATGATAGTTCTGAAACGCTGGTATAAATCCTGCTGTAGAAGTTAAGAGCATCTGCAGGAAGCCAGTTGCACATTTATAACGCATGATAGGTGACCAAGATTCTTTTCTATCATTGACAAAATTTTAACATATGATGATAGGCCCTAAGATTAAGATGATTGCAAAAATCACAATGTATGTTTGAAATGAGCGAAATTTGATAGTCCCAACTTTAACTTTCGATAATATTATTTTTGTTACGGTTGTGAGTGAAGAATATAAGCTTATTTAGCTAATGGATTTGAGTTAAGAATAATATAATTTTTTTCAATGCGCCATTAATTAATATGAATATAGAATGTGTTGTGACTTTATGTTTATAAAGCACAGGGAGTACAGTGGGTTATCGTTTTTTGGGTGATTTTTATATGATAAATAATGTCTCTGAACAATCGTCATCATTTCTAAGCACACAACCGAATCAAAGTGATAATCTCATGGCCTCGCTGAGGGAATTTTTTACCATATTAAAATCCAGTCATAAGGATGAGTTATCTACATGGGACACCATCTACTTGAATCTAGTATTAGCAATAAATGCTGATAGTGAAACTATTAAAAATGATATGTCGCTCGGTAACATTATTTATTCAGCAAATAATTATTTTAATTCTTTTTTTAGTAGTGCTTTCGAAACTGGTACTAAAACATACCTTGGTACATCACAAAACAATGAAGTTGAAATAAAATTTGGCAATGAAAGAATCACCATTGGGGTGCGAAATAAAGTCAGCGGAAAAATGGAAAGACAAGAATTTCTTTTTCCTCTGCATTACGAAAATAAACTGCAATGTGAACTGGAGAAGAATTTTACTATTGATTCTTATCCATTGTTATATAGGTATACCCTTGGTTGTAAGATCGCGAATGCGATCTTTGAAAAAGTATACAATCGAATTGTATTTAATAAGGAACAATATATAACAATTATAAAAGACGCATTTATTCATTTCTATGATTATAGCAGGCGATATACAATGAGTGAGGATATCGACAAAGAGTCCGTTATAAATACCATTGCATTGATGAGCACCTTTTGTAACAGTGATAATACATCAGGTGAAATTTTCAGTGATGATATTGCTCTTGAAGACTCACCTGAACCTGACCTAAATGTAGAACATACAATAACACTTGGTTTTGCTAATGACGATCTTAAGTTTAATCCAATTACTTATTCGGAAGTATTAACACGATTTTACTCCTTTCAAAATATTGTATTGAATCTGTGTCCGGAAATGCATTCATCGCATTACAACGATATTTGTAGTGTAAGTGTGGATATGACAAGAGGCAAGCAATGCATGATTCACTTGATGGTCAATGAAGAGGTTTTCATGTCTCTTCCAACCCCTATCACAACTATGGCACGTGAACATGATAGTAATTTAGTCAATCTAAAAACGCTACTCAATGATGGTTGTTTTATTAAATATAGTCATTTTGATGCTGTGGGTTTAATGAAGAAAAACTTAAATCATCTGTATTTATCACATTCTCTTGTAAATGAAAGTATATTGAAGGGATGTTGTTTTGAGAACGGCAGTTTAGGTGATGTTAAGATAACAAATAGTAATTTAACGAAAAACGTATTCAGTAACTTTACGTTTAGAGCGACTAAAATTAATAATGTAAATGCTCATTCTTCAAAATTTGTCCATTGCCATTTTTACAGTGTTGATATGATAAGAGTTAATCTCTATAAATGTCTTTTTCATGAGTGTAGTATGCATGATGTCAAGATAAAACCATGGTTACCAGTAAAATGGACAAAAGAATTAATAAATGATTATTTGTATGGTTGTTTACTATCACTGTACTCTATCTGTGTAAGGGATATATTTAATATGACCGTTGGGAATAACGTAAAGGTTGCAGCGGATGCTTTCATTGAAATCCTTTACTCTCTAAAGAATAAATATTGTATTAAGCTATTAAGCGCTCAGGATCGGGCATTTATTTACGAATTTGCAAAAATGATCTTTGCTTATATTAATGATAGAAGTCTTGAGGTTACATTACTTTCATGTTTTGCGGAGACCGATCAAACAAGAATTCAGAGGTATATTCCTCAGCCTCAAGATGCGGAAAAATTTTGGAATAATTTACAATATAAGGTGACTCTTCCCATTCATTAATGTTGCAGGTACAACATAATACAGCAGGTCAGCGCTATCCCATAATGAAACCAATATCGGGTTAGGAGACGGGTAATCGTAAAGGCATATGCGCTTGTTTTTGACACAATGAGATGATTTCCTAAACTGATCAAAACCTTCTTCCCAACATGGCATATCAGCCCGATAATGCTTTGAGATCGAAGGATTAGCAAACAAGGAGATCGATCATGCAATTTTCTACAACCCCAACTCTGGAAGGCCAGACCATCGTCGAATATTGCGGTGTGGTGACAGGCGAAGCGATTTTAGGTGCCAATATTTTCCGTGATTTCTTTGCCGGTATCCGCGATATCGTTGGCGGACGCTCCGGGGCTTATGAAAAAGAATTGCGTAAAGCGCGGGAGATTGCCTTTGAGGAACTTGGTGAGCAGGCGCGGGCGTTGGGGGCCGATGCCGTAGTCGGTATTGATATCGACTACGAAACGGTCGGGCAAAATGGCAGTATGCTGATGGTTAGCGTCAGCGGAACGGCGGTGAAAACACGTCGATGAGAAGAGTCTTCTGGTTGGTCGCCGCTGCTTTGTTACTTGCAGGGTGTGCAGGCGAAAAAGGCATTGTTGAGAAAGAGGGATATCAGCTTGATACCCGACGCCAGGCGCAGGCGGCGTATCCGCGCATTAAAGTGCTGGTGATCCACTACACCGCAGATGATTTTGATAGCTCGCTGGCGACACTGACCGATAAACAGGTCAGCTCGCATTATCTGGTTCCTGCTGTGCCACCGCGATACAACGGTAAACCGCGCATCTGGCAACTGGTGCCGGAACAGGAACTGGCCTGGCATGCGGGGATTAGCGCCTGGCGCGGGGCAACACGCCTTAACGACACCTCTATTGGCATTGAGCTGGAAAACCGAGGCTGGCAAAAATCATCCGGAGTGAAATATTTTGCCCCGTTTGAACAGGCACAGATTCAGGCGCTTATTCCGCTGGCGAAAGATATTATTGCCCGTTATCACATCAAGCCGGAAAACGTAGTGGCGCATGCGGATATTGCGCCGCAGCGCAAAGACGATCCGGGGCCGTTATTCCCCTGGCAGCAACTGGCGCAGCAGGGGATTGGTGCCTGGCCAGATGCGCAGCGGGTGAACTTTTACCTTGCCGGGCGTGCGCCGCACACGCCAGTAGATACTGCGCCATTGCTGGAACTGTTGGCGCGCTATGGTTATGACGTAAAACCTGATATGACACCGCGCGAGCAGCGGCGCGTGATTATGGCGTTCCAGATGCATTTCCGCCCGACGTTATACAACGGCGAAGCGGATGCAGAAACTCAGGCGATTGCCGAAGCGTTGCTGGAGAAATACGGGCAGGATTAGCGCGGCAGTTTTCCGTGGTCGCGCAGCCAGGCAGCAGTTTTCTCAATGCCTTCATCCAGAGTGATGACTGGCTGATAGCCTAATTCTTCCTGTGCACGCGTCATATCCAGCGTAAAGTCAAAATTCAACTTAGAGACGCCGTAGTGGGTCAGCGGCGGCTCTTTTGCTGACTTGCGACCTAAACGCTCCATGCTGCGGGCGATCATGTCCAGCATCGGGTAAGGCACCGAGCGAATACGGCAATCAATATTCAACTCGTCGATCAGTTTTTGCACGATGCTGCGTAGAGTGCGATGCTCGCCGTTGGTAATGTTATATGCTCGCCCGGAAGGCAGCTTATCGCAGGCTTCCTGACTTGCCAGCCACATGGCGTGCACGGCATTTTCATAGTACGTCATATCGACCAGCGCACTGCCGCCGTGTGGTAACAGAATGCTGCCGTAGTGGTGCATCATATGCGCCAGACGGGGAATAAAGACTTTATCGTGCGGCCCGAACAGACTTTGTGGGCGTAAAATAGTAAAGCGTGTTTGTGGATTCGCCTGCGAAAGCATATTGATCACTTCTTCGCTGGCCGCCTTGCTGCGGGCAAACTCGTTAGCGAAGCGGTGAGGGCGAAAATCTTCTTTAATATCGCGATGGTGGTGATAATCGAAGTACAGGGAGGGGGAAGAGATATGAATAAAGTTACGTACTCCCCAGGCGACAGCCCATTCACCCAGACGGCGAGTGGCGCGAACGTTAGCCAGATCGAAAGCCTGTTGTGTCCCCCACGGAGAGGTAAAGCTGGAGCAGTGCCACAACGTATCAATGCCTGCGAGCATCACTTTAGCTTGTGATGAGACCAGCTCGGTCAGATCCGCCGGAACAAACTCTGCGCCCATTTTTTCCAGCAATTTACCCATTGCCTCGTTGCGACCGGTCGCACGCACGCTGATGCCTTTCTGGCATAAAAACTCTACCGCGTTTCGACCTAAGCCGCTGGTGGCGCCGGTAACCAGTACCTTCATATCAATCCACTGTTGTTGAGAAAATGACGTGCGCATTCTTCCGTGATTTCCCCCTTGATGCAATGGGAGACGTGAAAGAATAACGCAGGTTTTGTCGATTAATCTGTGCTTTGTTCTGCCAGTCTGGCGATTCGTTTTGCCATTCCGCGAAAAATAAACAGATGCGCGGGGATCATCAGTAACCAGTAAAACAGCCCCGGCATACCGTGCGGATGCCAGAATGCGCGAACATCGATAGTACGATAGTCACCTTTATCTTCCAGGGTAAAACACAGTCGTCCCAGCCCCGGCGCTTTCATGCCAAATAACAGCGTAAGTTGTTTTTCCGGTTCAACGACAATCACTTTCCAGCTATCCACCGCATCTCCGGTCTGCAAATATTCACGCTCCGGGCGGCCTTTCGCCAGCTTATGACCGATCGCGCGGTCCATCAACGCCCGGGTTTGCCACAAAATATTGCCAAAGAAATAACGCTCTTTACCGCCGATTTGATTCACCACCTGCCATAAAGCCGCAAGGCTGGCGGACGTTTTAACGGTAAACCCCGCCTGTTTGGCGAAATAACCGTACTCCGGTCGCCAGCGGGCAAAGGCCTGAGCGTCGTATCCCCAGTCGCTGGAGTTGACCAGTTTTTCTTCTTCTTTCAGGGTGCGACGTACCGCGTCATCGAAAGCGATCAATTGTTGTGGAATGAGTGCACGTAGCGCGGTGTCATCCGCCAGCAGATCATGTTTCAGCCCCTGAATCAACGCTTTGGCGGTGGTTGACGGTACGGAGGTAATCACATTAAGAAACCACACCGAAATCCAGCGGGTGGGAAAGGGGATGGGGATTAACCAGCGGCGCTTACCGCTCACCGTCATAAAATGTTCAAACTGTTGTTGATAACTGAGCACCTCTGGTCCGGCGGCTTCGAAGATGCGGTGTTCGCTGGCCGGATGATCTAACAGCGCCACCAGATAGTGCAGCAAGTTTTCCAGCGCGATGGGCGTGGTGCGTGAACGAACCCAGCGTGGCGGTGTTAACACTGGCAGGTTGTAGACCATATCGCGCATGACTTCGAACGCTGCTGAACCTGCACCAACGATAATTCCGGCGCGCAATTCGGTCACTGGGACACCCGCTTCACGAAGAATATCCGCCGTAGCCTGACGGGCGCGCAGATGGTCCGACTGCTCGTGAGGCGGGGCCTGCAATGAACTGAGAAAGATTAATTGTTTAACCGGTGCTTCGCGCAGCGCATCGCGGACGTTAAGAGCCACCTGGCGCTCCTGAGCGATAAAATCGCCGCCTTCGCCCATGCTGTGCACCAGAAAATAGACGGTATCGATATTCTGCAACAGGGCCGGAAGGTTATCCGGCCAGCTGAGATCGACTTTATGGCAACTGACGTTTGCCAGTTGCAGCTTTTCAAGCCTGTCGACGTGACGTGCCGCCGCCAGGATCTGATGCCCTTGTTGGCTAAGCGCGTGCACCAGATGCTGACCAATGTAGCCACTGGCACCGAGAACTAAAATGCGTTGCGGCACGTTTCGCTCCTTAACGCGCCAGGAAAGTGCGCCAGTGGGCTGCGACTTCTGCCAGTTGTTCACGCGAGACATCGAGATGGGTTACCAGGCGGACAATCGGCGAGGCGTTAATCAGTATGTTTCTCGCTTTCATGTATTCGCCTAACGCGGCAGCATTTTCTTGTCCGACGCGAACAAACAGCATATTGGTGTCCTGACGCATCACATCCGCGCCTGCTTCACGCAACTGCTCCGCCATCCAGGCTGCGTTGTCGTGGTCTTCCTGCAAGCGTGCGACGTTATTTTTCAACGCATACATCCCTGCGGCAGCCAGAATGCCGGATTGACGCATCCCGCCGCCAGTCATTTTCCGCCAGCGGATGGCGCGTTTAATGTAATCACGATTGCCGACCAGTAATGAACCGACTGGCGTACCAAGACCTTTCGACAGACAAATGGTGAACGAATCACAATATTGCGTGATCTCTTTCAGTTCGCAGCCGTAAGCCACCACGGCATTAAAGATGCGCGCACCGTCAACATGCAGTGCCAGATTGCGCTCGCGAGTAAATTCCCATGCTTCTTTCAGGTATTCCCGCGGCAGCACTTTTCCATTGTGGGTGTTTTCCAGACTGAGTAATTTGGTGCGGGCGAAATGGATATCGTCGGGTTTGATTTTCATGGCGACTTTATCCAGCGGTAGCGTACCGTCGGCGTCAGCATCGATGGGTTGCGGCTGAATACTGCCCAGCACCGCTGCGCCACCGGCTTCAAACAGATAGTTATGCGCGGCCTGACCGACAATATACTCTTCGCCGCGTTCGCAGTGACTGAGCAGAGCGACCAGGTTGGCCTGAGTGCCGGTAGGCAGAAAAATGGCGGCTTCTTTCCCGGAAAGCTCTGCCGCATAGTCCTGCAGAGCATTAACGGTAGGGTCGTCTCCGTAAACGTCGTCCCCAACCGGGGCGGCCATCATTGCTTCGAGCATGGCGCGGCTCGGTCGGGTAACGGTATCACTGCGTAAATCAATCATGGCATGTCCTTATTTATGACAGGAAATGCCACCCTTTTTACCTTAGCCAGTTCGTTTTCGCCAGTTCGATCACTTCGTCACCGCGTCCGCTGATGATTGCGCGCAACATATACAGGCTAAATCCTTTGGCCTGTTCGAGTTTGATCTGCGGCGGAATGGCTAACTCTTCTTTCGCGACTACCACATCCACCAGCACCGGGCCGTCGATGGAAAAGGCGCGTTGCAAGGCTTCATCGACTTCAGCGGCTTTTTCTACGCGGATGCCCGTAATACCGCACGCTTCAGCAATGCGGGCAAAGTTGGTGTCGTGCAGTTCGGTGCCGTCAGTCAGGTAGCCTCCGGCTTTCATCTCCATCGCTACAAAGCCCAGCACGCTGTTGTTAAAGACGATAATTTTCACTGGCAGCTTCATTTGTACCACTGAGAGAAAATCGCCCATCAACATACTGAAACCACCATCACCGCACATGGCGACCACTTGACGTTCTGGCTCTGTCGCCTGAGCACCCAGCGCCTGCGGCATGGCGTTGGCCATTGAACCGTGGTTAAACGAACCTAACAGGCGGCGCTTGCCGTTCATTTTCAGATAACGCGCCGCCCATACCGTTGGTGTGCCGACATCACAGGTGAAAATGGCGTCATCGGCAGCAAAATGGCTAATTTGCTGCGCCAGATATTGCGGGTGAATCGCTTTCTCGCTAGGTTTGGCTAAATCGTCCAGCCCTTTACGGGCATCGCGGTAATTTTCCAGCGCTTTATCAAGGAATTTGCGATCGGTTTTTTCTTCCACTAAAGGCAGCAATGCACGCAGAGTCGATTTGATATCACCGACCAGTGCCATATCCACCTTACTGTGCGCGCCGATGCTGGCCGGGTTGATATCAATCTGAATAATTTTGGCATCGGTCGGGTAGAACGCACGGTAGGGGAATTGGGTGCCGAGCAGCACTAACGTGTCGGCGTTCATCATGGTATGAAAACCTGACGAGAAGCCGATTAATCCCGTCATTCCGACATCATACGGATTATCGTATTCGACATGTTCTTTACCGCGCAGGGCATGAACAATTGGCGCTTTAATTTTTCCGGCAAACTCGACGAGCTCTTTATGCGCCCCCGCGCAGCCGCTACCGCACATCAGGGCGATATTGCTTGAGTAACGCAGCAGTTGCGCCAGTTTGCGTAACTCTTCTTCTTCAGGTGTGACAACGGGTAAGGGGGCGTGATACCAGTGTGTGGTTGCTCCTTCCGGCGCAGGTTTTAGCGCCACGTCGCCCGGTAAAACGACAACCGAAACGCCACGATTTAATACCGCTTTGCGCATAGCAATCGCCAGCACTTGTGGGATCTGCTCCGGGCTGGAAACCAGCTCGCAATAATGGCTACATTCGCGGAATAACTCTTGGGGGTGGGTTTCCTGGAAATAGCCGCTGCCAATTTCGCTGGAAGGGATATGAGCGGCAATTGCCAGTACCGGAACGTGATTACGGTGACAATCGAACAAACCGTTGATTAAGTGCAGGTTGCCAGGTCCGCATGATCCGGCGCAGACCGCCAGTTCTCCGCTAAGTTGGGCTTCAGCGCCAGCGGCAAAGGCCGCCACTTCTTCATGACGGGTGGACATCCACTCTATGGTGCCCATGCGATTAAGACTGTCGCTAAGACCGTTCAGAGAGTCGCCAGTCACTCCCCAAATGCGTTTTACCCCTGCTGATTCGAGTGTTTTGGCGATATAAGCTGCAACCGTTTGTTTCATGGTTCTCCATCTCCTGAATGTGATAACGGTAACAAGTTTAGTTCATCTGACGGAGGGGGATGGGGTGGGAGAAAAATGAGGCACTAACGGTTAAACTGCCCGATGACAGGTATATCATCGGGCATAATACGATTACGCGAGAACCAAATCCCCCTGCGGATGGCAGGAGCAGGCCAGTACATAACCTTCAGCGATTTCGGCGTCGGTCAGCGTCATCGTGCTGCTCACCGTATATTCACCGGAAACCACCTTCGTTTTACAGCAGCCGCAAACACCCGCACGGCAGGCGGCGACAACCGGAACTTTATTGCTTTCCAGCGCCTCCAGCAGTGTCGTGCCAACAGGTGCGTAAAATTCTTGCGCCGGTTGCAGTTTGGTGAATTTCAGACCGCTGGTTGCTGCTTCCGCCACTGGCGTAAAGAACTTCTCTTTAAAGAAACGCGTCACGCCGAGCGCTTTCACTTCCTGCTCTACCCAATCCATATACGGAGCCGGGCCACAGGTCATCACAGTACGCGAGGCTAAATCAGGAACGCTTGTCAGCAGTTCACGTGTCAGACGTCCGGCAACGAAACCCTCGGTAACGTTATTTTCCGCCACCAGTGTCACCGGATAGTCACGCCATTCATCGGCGAAAATAACATCCTGCGGCGTACGCACGTTGTAGATCACCTGCACATCCGCCTGCGGGCGATTTTTCGCCAGCCAGCGACGCATCGACATAATCGGTGTGACGCCGCAGCCGGCTGCCAGCAACAGGAATTTATCTTCTGCTTTATCGTCGCAGGTAAATTCCCCCATCGCGTCCGAAAGCCAGAGGTAGTCACCGCGTTTTACATCGTGGGTCAGCCACTGGGAACCGACACCGTCATCAATCCGCCGCACGGTCAGAGTGATGTATTCACTCACGCCTGGCGTGGAGGAAATGGTGTAAGCACGCAGCGTTTCCGCTGAGTTACGCACGCTGACCAGCGCATATTGCCCGGCGCGATACGGGTAGTAATCGTGGCAAATCAGGGAAATCGTCCACACATCCGGCGTTTCTTGCGTAATGTGATGAACCTGCATCCGCCACGGGCATTGATTGGTTGGCATCGTCATCGACAAACTCCTTACGCGCTCAACAGTTGCTTCATGTCCTCTTCAACAGTGGTGATAGAACGCAGGCCGAATTTCTCGTTCAGTACCGCCAGCAGGTCTGGCGTCAGGAAGCCAGGTGCAGTCGGGCCGGTAACGATATTTTTCACGCCCAAAGAAAGCAGCGTCAGCAGAATAACAATCGCTTTTTGCTCGAACCAGGAGAGTACCAGCGACAACGGCAGATCGTTGACACCGCAGCCCAGTTTTTCTGCCAAAGTGACAGCCAGAATAATCGCTGAGTAAGCATCGTTACATTGACCAGCATCTACCAGACGCGGCAGACCTTCGATATCGCCGAACTCAAGTTTGTTAAAGCGATATTTACCGCAGGCGAGGGTCAGGATCAGGCAGTCATCCGGTACGCTGGTGGCGAAATCGGTGAAGTAGTGGCGCTCGCCGCGTGCGCCGTCACAGCCACCAAGCAGAAAGATATGACGCAGTTTTTCACGGCTCACCAGATCAATCAGCGTATCCGCCGCGCCAAGCAGCGTCTGACGACCAAAGCCCACGGTGATCAGGTGCGGAATTTCGCTGTACGGGAAGCCCGCCATTTGTTGTGCCTGGGCAATAACTGCTGAGAAATCATCACCATCCAGATGACGCACACCCGGCCAGCCAACGATGCTGCGGGTCCAGATACGATCGTCATAAGCCCCTACGGTTGGGTCGATGATGCAGTTCGAAGTCATCACGATAGGGCCAGGGAAGCGAGCGAACTCTACTTGCTGATTCTGCCAGCCGCTGCCGTAGTTACCGACCAGATGCTTGAATTTACGCAGCTCCGGGTAGCCGTGGGCAGGCAGCATTTCGCCGTGAGTGTAGACATTAACGCCCGTGCCTTCGGTCTGTTCCAGCAAGTTGTAGAGATCTTTGAGATCGTGACCGGAAATCAGAATGCATTTACCCGCTGTTGCTTTGACGTTGACCTGAGTTGGCGTCGGGTGACCGTATTTACCGGTTTCGCCTGCGTCCAGAATGCTCATCACTTTGAAGTTCATCTGGCCGATTTCCATGGAGCACTCGAGAAGTGCGTTCATATCGGCAGGCCAGGTACCCAGCCATGCCATGATTTTATGGTACTGGGCGTAAATATCGTTGTCGTATTGACCGAGAACGTGAGCGTGTTCCATATAGGCCGCCGCCCCTTTCAGGCCATACAGGCAGAGCAGACGCAGGCCGAGAATGTTTTCGCCAATCGCCGCTTTATCTTTATTGGGAGTATATTCCGCCGCCTGACGTTGCAGCTCGCCGAGATCGTCACTCACCAGTTGCAGGTCAGCCATCGGGTTATCGACGCGGGCGTTGGCATCTACAGCCAGGCACTGTGCTTTCAGTGCCTCGCGCAGGGCAATTGCTTCACGAGCGTAGCCGACAATACGCGGAGAATCGAAATTAACGTTGGTCAGGGTTGAGAAAAATGCGCGCGGCGCGAAGCTGTCAACGTCATTGTTGATGATGCCGTATTCACGCGCTTTTACTGCCCAGGCCGAAAGCCCTTGCAGCGCCGCGATGAGTAAATCCTGAAGGTCAGAGGTTTCCGCCGTTTTACCACACATCCCCTGCGCGTATGAGCAGCCGTTTCCTGCCGGAGTACGGATAGTTTGTTCACATTGCACACAAAACATGATCACACCTTTTAAAGTTATATTTAATATGCATGTTTAAGGTTAAGACGCTTAACGCGGGGATAAAAGGGATTTTTCATGCAACTTTAAGGGAGATTGATTTAGCGCAATTTTGGCGGCAGGGATCTACCGCCAGAGAGGTATTATGCAGAGAAAAAGGCGATGAGGATCGGCACTAACAGGCTAAGAATAAAACCGTGAACAATCGCCGCCGGGACCATATCCAGCCCGCCAGTACGTTGAAGAACGGGCAGGGTGAAATCCATCGACGTCGCACCGCATAAGCCCAGTGCAGTAGAGCGGCTACGGCGAATCAGCCCAGGGATCAACATAATAGCAAGCAGCTCACGGGCCAGATCATTAAAAAACGCCGCGCTCCCGATTACCGGACCAAAAGATTCGGTCAATAAAATACCGGAAAGAGAATACCAGCCGAAACCGGAGGCCATTGCCAGCGCGGTATTGATGGGAAGATCAAGAATAAAGGCGTTAATTAAACCACCAATTAATGAACTGGCAACCACCACCACGGCGACAATCATTCCCCGGCGATTAAGGACAATCTGCTTTAAGGTCATGCCATTATTGCGCAACTGAATACCGACGAGGAAAAGTAGCAGAATTAAGGTGTATTCACTGGCTTCGGTCGCGTGTTGTAAGAAAGCCAGTCCACTCAGGCCAATGGCAAAACCAATCACTACTACGCCGCACAGTTTTAGCGACTCCAGCGCCATCGCAATACGCGACGGGAGTTTTTCTTGCTGGTGGTGGTTGCGCCACGGTAGGCCTCGCTCCAGCCACATCAGGGCGGCAATATTACACAGTAAAATAACGGTAATACTGACGGCGGAATAATGCAGAATCGCCAACAGGTTACTGGCGAGGTTATCGAGAAACGCCAGACTGATACCCATAAAAAAGAGAATAAGGTAAACCATCCAGCTTAATAGCTGATTAATAACCTTTAATGCAGCTTTTTGGCGAAGCGGAATGAGGTAACCCACAATCAGGGGAACCAGAATGATTAACAGCCCAGAAAACATGAAAACCCAGTCCTTGCAAAGAAGATTCGAAATGCGCGATGACACACTACTGAAAGCGGAAGGACGAGTAAAGTTGCAATTAAAAGGAAATGTTATGCATAAGGATCGGTAGGGTATTCATTTTCATTTAAAGATATTCTTGCGCTTTAATTACAAACCGCACCGGTGTTGGTGGCGTCAAAATCGCCGAGGCGTTCCCTGAAGGCCGGGGCAGCCCACATGGATGTGGGCTGAGGGCGCGTTTTACCGGGATGTTACCTCGCGCCCGACCCGGTAGCCGCAAGGGATAAGTCGAGGGCACCGCGCAGCGGCGATTTTGTTCGCCAGAGCCCGGGGGTGCAGGGGGCGGCGGCGATTGGCCGCCCCCTGCGCGCTCCCTGCGCCAGTGACTATATGTGGCTTAACACATCAAGGAGCGCAACAGGAAGATGAATCAATATATTTAAAAAAGGCCTGACATTGCGCCAGGCCTTCTGCGTTAATTAATTACGTTTTTCCAGCAGAGTCCGGTAAATCAGACCACCGATAATACCGCCGATAATTGGCACTACCCAGAAGAACCACAGTTGTTCTAACGCCCAGCCGCCCTGGAAGATGGCAACCGCAGTACTGCGCGCCGG
This sequence comes from Escherichia coli, assembly GCF_036503815.1. Taxonomy (GTDB): domain Bacteria; phylum Pseudomonadota; class Gammaproteobacteria; order Enterobacterales; family Enterobacteriaceae; genus Escherichia; species Escherichia coli_F. The sequence goes on along the minus strand of NZ_AP027764.1, from coordinate 3,198,037 downwards.
GTTAACGGAAGTGTTAGTCACCGGAATACTGATTAAGTGAATCAGCGTTAATGCCAGACCAATGGCAATTGGTGCAAAACCCGCCGGAGCGAATTTGTCGGTTGCGCCGTGGATCACCAGCAAGAAACCTGCACTCAATACCAGTTCAACTACCAGCGCGGAAAGCATGGAATAACCGCCTGGTGAATGCTCGCCATAACCGTTAGAAGCAAAACCGCTGGCTGCCGCGTCAAATCCCGTTTTACCACTGGCAATTAAATACAGCAGCGCCGCTGCAACAATACCGCCGACAACCTGGGCAATTACGTAGCCAACGACTTCTTTTGCCGGAAAACGTCCGCCAGCCCATAAGCCAATAGTGACCGCCGGGTTAAAATGACCACCAGAAATATGACCAACAGCGAAGGCCATCGTCAGAACGGTTAAACCGAATGCCAGCGCTACGCCGGTAAAACCAATGCCTAATTCCGGGAAGCCTGCGGCCAGTACGGCACTACCACAGCCACCAAAAACAAGCCAGAAAGTACCAAAACATTCAGCTGCTAATTTTCTGAACATATCCACCTCAATTAAAAATTGACCCTGTGAAAAATATGGTCGTTTTATAGGGTCGTCGTAAAAAAGTGACGACGGAAATAATGCGCGGCTATTTTAAAAACGAAGGCGAGTCATTCACCAGATAAATAAATCCAGTAAATTTGATTTAGGGCAACAGCGGGTTGACGCATATAGTCATTTGTCTGATTGACAGTGTAGTGCAAACGAAAAAATTAAGCCTTTAGGCGGAATAAAAAATAATTTACCATGCTAATTATTTGATTTGTTTGTTTTTGCTGGTTTATCAGCAAGAGGGAGTATAAAACAATTATTCGCTCATTTTTCAGACATTTGCCATGCTTAAATGTGATGTCATCACGTATTAGCACGGCCTTTCCCGTTATACTGCCAGCGTAAAGGATAAGTCACATATTTCTGGAGGGGATATGATTCTTGAGCGCGTTGAAATTGTGGGTTTTCGCGGTATCAACCGTTTATCGTTGATGCTGGAACAAAACAACGTCCTGATTGGGGAGAACGCGTGGGGTAAATCCAGCTTGCTGGACGCCTTAACCCTGCTGCTATCGCCAGAATCAGATCTCTACCATTTTGAGCGCGACGATTTCTGGTTTCCGCCGGGAGATATCAACGGGCGGGAACATCATCTGCATATTATTTTGACCTTCCGCGAATCGCTGCCAGGCCGTCATCGGGTACGCCGCTATCGACCGTTGGAAGCATGCTGGACGCCATGCACCGATGGTTATCATCGAATTTTTTATCGCCTGGAAGGGGAGAGTGCGGAAGATGGCAGTGTGATGACACTCCGCAGTTTTCTCGATAAAGACGGACATCCGATTGATGTCGAGGATATTAACGATCAGGCACGCCATCTGGTGCGTTTAATGCCGGTGCTGCGCTTGCGTGATGCCCGCTTTATGCGCCGTATTCGTAGCGGCACGGTGCCAAATGTCCCCAATGTGGAAGTCACCGCGCGCCAACTCGATTTCCTCGCCCGTGAGTTATCCTCACATCCGCAAAATCTCTCTGATGGGCAGATTCGTCAGGGACTTTCCGCAATGGTACAGCTGCTTGAGCATTATTTCTCTGAACAGGGGGCCGGACAAGCGCGATATCGTTTAATGCGGCGGCGGGCCAGTAATGAGCAACGAAGCTGGCGTTATCTCGATATCATCAACCGGATGATTGACCGACCAGGAGGGCGCTCGTATCGGGTTATTTTGCTCGGCCTGTTTGCTACTTTATTGCAGGCAAAAGGCACATTGCGACTGGATAAAGACGCCCGTCCATTGTTGCTGATCGAAGATCCAGAAACCCGTTTACACCCCATTATGCTTTCAGTTGCCTGGCATCTGTTGAATCTTCTGCCATTGCAGCGCATTGCCACCACCAACTCTGGCGAGCTGCTTTCTTTAACGCCGGTAGAGCATGTTTGCCGACTGGTACGTGAGTCCTCTCGCGTTGCCGCCTGGCGTCTGGGGCCGAGTGGCTTGAGTACCGAAGATAGCCGACGCATCTCTTTCCACATTCGTTTTAATCGTCCGTCATCGCTGTTTGCACGCTGCTGGCTGCTGGTGGAAGGCGAAACGGAAACCTGGGTTATCAATGAACTGGCGCGTCAGTGTGGACATCATTTTGATGCCGAAGGGATCAAGGTCATTGAGTTTGCCCAGTCCGGGCTAAAGCCACTGGTTAAATTTGCCCGCCGAATGGGGATTGAATGGCATGTACTGGTCGATGGCGATGAAGCAGGGAAGAAATATGCCGCTACGGTACGCAGCCTGTTGAATAACGATCGGGAAGCCGAACGAGAACATTTAACGGCGTTACCGGCGCTGGATATGGAACATTTTATGTATCGCCAGGGATTTTCCGATGTGTTCCACCGCGTGGCGCAAATCCCGGAAAATGTACCGATGAATCTGCGCAAAATTATCTCGAAAGCGATCCATCGCTCTTCCAAACCCGATCTTGCCATTGAAGTGGCAATGGAGGCAGGACGTCGTGGTGTGGATTCCGTACCGACGCTGCTGAAAAAAATGTTCTCACGCGTGCTGTGGCTGGCGCGCGGTCGCGCGGATTAACCGCGAAACATCGTGGCCATTTGTGGCTGAATAGCGTCGAGCATCTCATAGCGCCGACGGTATTCAGCCCGTTTTTTACTGGCGATTTCGGCAATCTCTTTTCGTGCTATCTGTGCCGGAAGGCGGTAATGGCGTTCAGCATCACATACGCCGCCAACCGACTCCCAGAACGCGTTGTAATCAGCATGGATTTTGCCTTCTTTATCGCGATAACGCAGGCTGCGGTAAATATGCGTTTCATTGCTGACGGCAATGATCTGCTCTACCTGCAAACGTTGGGCAAACAGACAGGCCGCTTCCATCACGAGACGTTTGGGAAATAGCCCGTGGCAGGCTTTCGTCGCATTCTGGATTTCCTGATGTGGAATTTCCCATTTCGCACCTTGCAGTCCGCCAATAAACATTGTTCTTTTCCCCTGATATTCACACAGGGTAAAGGTGATCTCTGCCAGAGGAATACCTTCGCTGTTGCGGAACAGGATTGTGCTGTCACCTTCTTTATCCATTGAGATCATCATGGTCAGCTCAAGCGTGAACTGCTCGCCATTTTTGCCTTCCAGCTTCGCCAGTTGCAGCCCGGGAGTATTCAAATATAAGCTGAATTCTTCTGCCGACATGCAGGCACGGAGCAATGCATAATGGTAACGTAACGCCTCCAGCAATTGCTTGCGGCTAAGATTCGCCGCAAGGTAAGGGCGATGCAGACGCACAGGCAGTCGCGGCTGGCGCGTTAACAACACATGGAGATTCGGCCAGTGGGAAAGTTCGTTCATCCACTCAACGCTTAAACGCGGCATAATCAACGAGCGCAGCAAAAATTTCTGGCGAAAACTACGGCGATGCCAAAATTTACCCGGCCGACACTGTCCACGTGCCAGACTAAGAAAAAGTGACAGGCTGCTGAGAGATTCAGATGGCGTAAAGGTCCGTTCAGTTAGCTGCGACATATTCATGAAATCAATGGTTATACATAACGTCGATTTCACCATGGCGTATCTTAACCAAACATCAATAGTGTGATTACTAACGTAAATTTTAGGGTTTTGTTGATATTTCGTTGAAGTTAATGACCCGGATTGGCATATGGAGTATTCAGAATATTTATGAAAAAGCGGAAAACCGTGAAGAAGCGTTACGTTATTGCGCTGGTGATAATCATTGCCGGACTGATTGCGTTATGGAGAATTCTTAACGCACCCGTGCCGACTTATCAGACGCTGATTGTGCGCCCCGGTGATTTACAGCAAAGCGTGCTGGCGACCGGAAAGCTGGACGCGCTGCGTAAGGTTGATGTGGGCGCGCAGGTCAGCGGTCAGTTGAAAACGCTGTCGGTGGCGATTGGCGATAAAGTAAAAAAAGACCAGCTTTTAGGGGTTATTGATCCTGAACAAGCTGAAAACCAGATCAAGGAGGTGGAAGCAACGCTGATGGAGCTACGCGCGCAGCGGCAGCAGGCGGAAGCGGAGCTGAAACTGGCGCGGGTGACGTATACCCGTCAGCAACGTCTTGCACAAACGCAGGCGGTTTCACAGCAGGATCTCGATACCGCCGCGACGGAGATGGCTGTGAAACAGGCGCAAATTGGCACCATTGACGCGCAAATCAAGCGCAATCAGGCCTCACTCGATACGGCTAAAACCAATCTCGATTACACCCGCATCGTTGCCCCGATGGCCGGGGAAGTCACGCAAATCACCACTCTGCAAGGTCAGACGGTGATTGCCGCACAACAAGCACCGAACATTCTGACGCTGGCAGATATGAGTACCATGCTGGTAAAAGCGCAAGTTTCTGAAGCGGATGTAATCCACCTGAAGCCGGGGCAAAAAGCCTGGTTTACGGTGCTTGGCGATCCGCTGACGCGCTACGAGGGGCAAATCAAGGATGTGCTACCGACGCCGGAAAAGGTTAACGACGCTATTTTCTATTACGCCCGTTTTGAAGTACCCAACCCCAATGGTTTGCTGCGGCTGGATATGACCGCGCAAGTGCATATTCAGCTCACCGATGTGAAAAATGTGCTGACGATCCCTCTGTCGGCGTTAGGCGATCCAGTCGGTGATAATCGTTATAAAGTCAAATTGTTGCGTAATGGTGAAACACGCGAACGTGAAGTGACGATTGGTGCACGTAACGACACCGACGTTGAGATTGTCAAAGGGCTGGAAGCTGGCGATGAAGTGGTGATTGGTGAGGCCAAACCAGGAGCTGCACAATGACGCCCTTGCTCGAATTAAAGGATATTCGTCGCAGCTATCCTGCCGGTGATGAGCAGGTTGAGGTGCTGAAGGGCATCAGCCTCGATATTTATGCTGGTGAGATGGTGGCGATTGTCGGCGCTTCGGGTTCCGGTAAATCGACCCTGATGAATATTCTCGGCTGCCTGGATAAGGCCACCAGCGGCACCTATCGCGTCGCCGGTCAGGATGTTGCCATGCTGGACGCCGATGCGCTGGCGCAACTGCGTCGCGAACACTTCGGCTTTATTTTCCAGCGTTACCATTTGCTTTCACATTTAACCGCCGAGCAGAACGTTGAAGTACCCGCCGTCTATGCCGGTCTTGAGCGGAAACAGCGGTTGCTTCGCGCCCAGGAGTTACTGCAACGACTGGGGCTGGAAGACCGTACAGAGTATTACCCGGCACAGCTTTCGGGTGGTCAGCAACAGCGCGTCAGCATCGCGCGGGCATTGATGAACGGCGGTCAGGTAATTCTTGCCGATGAACCAACCGGCGCACTGGACAGTCATTCTGGCGAAGAGGTGATGGCGATCCTGCATCAGCTGCGCGATCGCGGGCATACGGTGATTATCGTTACCCACGATCCGCAGGTCGCTGCTCAGGCCGAGCGGGTGATCGAAATTCGCGACGGCGAAATTGTGCGCAATCCTCCCGCCATTGAAAAAGTGAATGTTGCTGGCGGGACGGAGCCTGTTATCAATACGGCGTCTGGCTGGCGGCAGTTTGTCAGCGGTTTTAACGAGGCGCTGACGATGGCGTGGCGGGCGCTGGCAGCGAATAAAATGCGTACTTTACTGACCATGCTGGGGATTATTATCGGTATTGCGTCGGTGGTTTCAATTGTCGTGGTGGGCGATGCCGCTAAACAAATGGTGCTGGCGGATATCCGTTCTATTGGTACGAATACTATCGATGTCTATCCCGGAAAAGATTTTGGCGATGACGATCCGCAATATCAGCAGGCGCTAAAGTACGACGACTTAATTGCCATTCAGAAACAACCGTGGGTCGCCTCAGCCACTCCTGCCGTCTCGCAAAACCTGCGCCTGCGTTATAACAATGTTGATGTGGCTGCCAGTGCCAATGGCGTGAGCGGCGATTATTTCAATGTCTATGGCATGACCTTCAGCGAAGGGAATACCTTTAATCAGGAACAGCTGAATGGCCGTGCGCAAGTCGTGGTTCTCGACAGTAATACTCGCCGTCAGCTTTTCCCCCATAAAGCAAATGTGGTTGGCGAGGTTATCTTGGTTGGTAATATGCCAGCGAGAGTCATCGGCGTGGCAGAGGAAAAACAGTCGATGTTTGGCAGTAGTAAAGTGCTGCGCGTGTGGTTACCTTACAGCACGATGTCCGGGCGAGTTATGGGCCAGTCGTGGCTGAACTCTATTACTGTCAGGGTGAAAGAGGGCTTTGACAGCGCCGAGGCAGAACAGCAACTCACGCGTTTACTTTCACTGCGCCACGGTAAGAAGGATTTCTTTACCTGGAACATGGACGGCGTCTTGAAAACCGTTGAAAAGACCACACGTACTTTACAACTGTTTCTGACGCTGGTGGCGGTGATTTCGCTGGTGGTGGGCGGTATTGGTGTAATGAATATTATGCTGGTGTCAGTGACCGAGCGGACGCGGGAAATTGGCATTCGCATGGCGGTAGGTGCGCGAGCAAGCGATGTTTTGCAACAGTTTCTGATCGAAGCCGTACTGGTTTGCCTGGTCGGTGGCGCGTTGGGAATAACACTGTCACTGTTAATTGCTTTCACCTTGCAGCTTTTCTTACCCGGCTGGGAGATTGGTTTTTCACCGTTGGCGCTGCTGCTGGCGTTTCTCTGCTCGACGGTCACCGGGATTTTATTTGGCTGGTTACCCGCACGAAATGCGGCACGACTGGATCCAGTAGATGCTCTGGCACGAGAGTAATTTTTGAGATAAAAATGCCAGCCGATCGGGCTGGCATTTTGCCTTTAGGATGTACACAATGAGACAGAAGAGCTATGCGACTGCCGCTTCTACTTCGACGGGCACAATAACACTGGCGTGATTGCCTTTTGGCCCCTGGTGGACATCAAACTGAACGGATTGTCCAGCTTTTAGCGTTCTGTAACCATCCATCTGAATGGTGGAATAATGAGCGAAAATATCTTCGCCGCCGCCTTCAGGGCAGATGAAACCAAACCCTTTGGCATTGTTGAACCACTTAACAGTACCCTTTTCCATGCTTCGACATCCTTCGCAAATCTTATACAAGTAAGATGGAATAAACCGGGGTCAGAGAGGGGGCTGTTCAAAACCTCGCCAACTCTAGAAATACAATTTAGAGAATTAGGGCGAGCCGTCAAGCATTTGACAGGGGCCAGGGGGCAGGTATGAATCAAAAATTTGAAGCAGTTAACGCTATTGACAGGAATGTGACAGATGTCGCTGATGCCAACGATAGATGATAGTTATCTATCATGTGGAGTAGATTGGTCAGGCAAATAAGCTCTTGTCAGCGGCAGGGCGTTCTGCCGATAACCGTAACCGAAGATGATAACTGACAATGGGTAAAACGAACGACTGGCTGGACTTTGATCAACTGGCGGAAGAAAAAGTTCGCGACGCGCTAAAACCGCCATCTATGTATAAAGTGATATTAGTCAATGATGATTACACTCCGATGGAGTTTGTTATTGACGTGTTACAAAAATTCTTTTCTTATGATGTAGAACGTGCAACGCAATTGATGCTCGCTGTTCACTACCAGGGGAAGGCCATTTGCGGAGTCTTTACCGCCGAGGTTGCAGAAACCAAAGTGGCGATGGTGAACAAGTACGCGAGGGAGAATGAGCATCCATTGCTGTGTACGCTAGAAAAAGCCTGAATGCAGGCATAAAAATTGGGGGAGGTGCCTATGCTCAATCAAGAACTGGAACTCAGTTTAAATATGGCTTTCGCCAGAGCGCGCGAGCACCGTCATGAGTTTATGACCGTCGAGCACTTGTTACTGGCGCTGCTCAGTAACCCATCTGCCCGGGAGGCGCTGGAAGCGTGTTCTGTGGATTTGGTTGCGCTCCGTCAGGAACTGGAAGCCTTTATTGAACAAACCACACCCGTTCTGCCTGCCAGTGAAGAGGAGCGCGACACACAGCCAACGCTGAGTTTTCAGCGTGTACTGCAACGTGCGGTCTTCCATGTCCAGTCCTCCGGTCGCAATGAGGTTACCGGTGCAAACGTTCTGGTCGCTATCTTTAGCGAACAGGAGTCGCAGGCGGCATATCTGTTGCGCAAACATGAAGTCAGCCGTCTCGATGTGGTGAACTTTATCTCTCATGGCACGCGTAAAGACGAGCCGACACAGTCTTCTGATCCTGGCAGCCAGCCAAACAGCGAAGAACAAGCTGGTGGGGAGGAACGTATGGAGAATTTCACGACGAACCTGAATCAGCTTGCGCGTGTGGGCGGAATCGACCCACTGATTGGTCGTGAGAAGGAGCTGGAGCGTGCTATTCAGGTTCTCTGCCGTCGCCGTAAAAACAACCCGCTGCTGGTGGGGGAATCCGGTGTCGGCAAAACCGCGATTGCGGAAGGTCTTGCCTGGCGAATTGTTCAGGGCGATGTGCCGGAAGTGATGGCTGACTGTACGATTTACTCTCTCGATATCGGTTCTCTGTTAGCGGGCACCAAATATCGCGGTGATTTTGAAAAACGCTTCAAAGCGCTGCTCAAACAACTGGAGCAGGATACTAACAGCATCCTGTTTATTGATGAGATCCACACCATTATCGGTGCGGGTGCAGCCTCTGGTGGTCAGGTTGATGCGGCTAACCTGATCAAACCGTTGCTCTCAAGCGGTAAAATTCGCGTAATTGGTTCGACAACCTATCAGGAGTTCAGCAACATTTTCGAGAAAGACCGTGCTCTGGCGCGTCGCTTCCAGAAAATTGATATTACTGAACCGTCGATCGAAGAAACCGTACAGATCATCAACGGCCTGAAACCGAAGTACGAAGCGCACCATGACGTGCGTTATACCGCAAAAGCGGTGCGTGCAGCGGTAGAGCTGGCGGTGAAATACATTAACGATCGTCATCTGCCGGATAAAGCCATTGACGTTATCGACGAAGCGGGCGCTCGCGCACGCCTGATGCCGGTAAGCAAACGCAAGAAAACCGTTAATGTGGCGGATATTGAGTCCGTGGTGGCCCGTATTGCGCGCATTCCAGAGAAGAGTGTTTCTCAGAGTGACCGCGATACCCTGAAAAACCTCAGCGATCGCCTGAAAATGCTGGTCTTCGGTCAGGATAAAGCCATTGAGGCGCTGACTGAAGCCATTAAGATGGCGCGTGCAGGTTTAGGTCACGAACATAAACCAGTCGGTTCGTTCCTGTTTGCCGGCCCTACCGGGGTCGGGAAAACAGAGGTGACGGTACAGCTTTCGAAAGCTTTGGGCATTGAGCTTCTGCGCTTTGATATGTCCGAGTATATGGAACGCCATACCGTCAGCCGTCTGATTGGTGCGCCTCCGGGATACGTTGGTTTTGATCAGGGCGGTTTGCTGACTGATGCGGTCATCAAGCATCCTCATGCGGTGCTGCTGCTGGACGAAATCGAGAAAGCGCACCCGGACGTGTTCAATATTCTGTTGCAGGTGATGGACAACGGTACGCTGACCGATAACAACGGACGCAAAGCGGACTTCCGTAACGTGGTGCTGGTGATGACCACTAATGCCGGGGTACGGGAAACTGAGCGTAAATCCATTGGTCTTATCCACCAGGATAACAGCACCGATGCGATGGAAGAGATCAAGAAGATCTTTACACCGGAATTCCGTAACCGTCTCGACAACATTATCTGGTTCGATCATCTCTCCACCGACGTGATCCATCAGGTAGTGGATAAATTCATCGTCGAGTTGCAGGTTCAGTTGGATCAGAAAGGTGTTTCTCTGGAAGTGAGCCAGGAAGCGCGTAACTGGCTGGCCGAGAAAGGTTACGACCGGGCAATGGGCGCACGTCCGATGGCACGTGTCATCCAGGACAACCTGAAAAAACCGCTCGCCAACGAACTGTTGTTTGGTTCGCTGGTGGACGGCGGTCAGGTCACCGTCGCGCTGGATAAAGAGAAAAATGAGCTGACTTACGGATTCCAGAGTGCACAAAAGCACAAGGCGGAAGCAGCGCATTAATCTAATTGTTAGGTAGGTTGGTGAAGTCCGTAATCTCGAAAGAGGTTACGGACTTTTTATTTATGGGGTGGAGGAGGTTCAGACCCTTTTTTTGATGATGATGGTAAGTTGTTGATAAGTAGTGCAGCTGAAAGGTAAGGATAAAAAAGGGGGGGGCAGCAGGAAAATGAGATGGTTTTGCTTTATTAACAACGGGCTAGACGTGTAGTATTTGAGTTCACTGCCGTACAGGCAGCTTAGAAAACTATTCCCTGGTTTTGATGCTTTGTAATTTTGTTCACTGCCGTACAGGCAGCTTAGAAAGCCAACCGAAAGAAAAACTCGATTTTTATACCGTTCACTGCCGTACAGGCAGATAAAATGCGAAAAAAAAAGCCCGTACTTTCGTACGAGCTCTTCTTCAAATATGGCGGTGAGGGGGGGATTCGAACCCCCGATACGTTGCCGTATACACACTTTCCAGGCGTGCTCCTTCAGCCACTCGGACACCTCACCAAATTGTTTTGCTGCCTGACCTCATGGGGGGCAACGGGGCGCTACTATAGGGAGTTGGAGTAAAACGGTCAAGAAGAATTTTACTGACAATTCTCGTTTGCTCATACTGTAAACAAGTTGTGCAGTATATCTACATCGAGACAAGTTATGTACTTATACTTCCAGCGTTCTTCGTACAAAATAAAAAGGCCGGTTAAACCGACCTTTTACGCGTTCTTTCTCTTCGCCCATCAGGCGGTAAAACAATCAGCGACTACGGAAGACAATGCGGCCTTTGCTCAGGTCGTACGGGGTCAGCTCAACACTCACTTTGTCGCCCGTCAGGATGCGGATGTAGTTTTTACGCATTTTACCGGAGATGTGTGCAGTAACCACGTGACCGTTTTCTAACTCTACGCGGAACATGGTGTTAGGCAACGTTTCAAGAACGGTACCTTGCATTTCAATATTGTCTTCTTTGGCCATCTAATCCTCTGGGGTATCACTACCGTAATTTGAACCGGCAAGATAATGCCGAAGTTCTGTAAATAAGTAAAGATTTGCGCGCTAAATCGCAACAAACAGGTTCGGCACATTACTCCGAAAACACACGGCTAAGCCGCACCAAAAGCGCAACGTATAAGGGAGCGGTGAGATAAACGATGGGCGTTACCTGACGCGAAAAATTCCTTATCGGCAGCGGGGTAATGAGCGTAACCAACTCTGCGACCGCAATTATAACACTCTGGGGAGAAATGTGCCGAAAACATTCATTCTTGTGGTGAAAACAAGCATCGTGGTACCCAGAAATTATTCGGCAATCGTCCGAGGCGCATTTGGTTGAGATAATTCAGATAATCCCGGCGGGGAATTTCGCAGGCACCAAGCGACGCTGTGTGATCGTTAAGTACCTGGCAGTCGATAAGTTTACCGCCATGACCAATAAATTCCTCACAGAATACCAGAAGCGCCGTTTTAGACGCATTTTCCATCCGGCTGAACATGGACTCGCCACAAAATAGCGTTCCCTGGGCCACGCCGTACATACCGCCAACAAGCTCATCTTCACACCAGACTTCGATGGAGTGGGCATGACCGAGTTCGTGAAGACGATGGTAGGCTTCGACCACGCCACGCGTGATCCAGGTTCCTTCTTCGCGATCGCTGGCACAGCCTTCAATGACCTGACCAAAGGCGTAATTCATCGTGACACGATAGGGCGAGCGTTTATGAAATCGTTTCATACTACGGCTGATATGTAATGATTCAGGCCATAGCACCGCGCGGGGATCGGGCGACCACCAGAGGATGGGGTCGCCTGGAGAAAACCACGGGAAAATACCACGCTGATACGCCATTAACAGGCGCGCAGGGCTAAGATCGCCCCCCAGTGCCAGCAGGCCGTTAGGCTCACGTAATGCGCCTTCCGGGGAAGGGAAGGCTATTGAATGGCGAGAAAGCTGAACCAGGCGCATGACCGCAAAACTCCACGCAAGTCGGATCGTTCAATAATAGCTTACAAACCCTGCTTAAACTGGTAATAACGCCCCTGTAGGGCAAGCAGTTCTGCGTGAGTACCTTGCTCAATAATGTGTCCGTTGTCCATCACTATTATTTGCTGGAAACGAGAGAGCCCGCGAAGTCGATGGGTGACCATTAACACCGTTTTCTCACGCATCATTTCTGCAAGTAATTCAAGGATCTGACTTTCAGTTGTGGCATCTAAGCCTTCGGTAGGTTCATCCAGCAATACCAGTGGCGCATCATGTAACAGCGCACGGGCGATAGCCAGACGGCGCAGTTCACCACCGGAGAGCTGGCGTCCGCCTTCACCTAACCAACTGTTGAGACCTGCATCCTCGAGCAGCTTCTCCAGACCAACTCGACGCAAGATCTCCGCCAAAACTTCATCACTACTGCCAGGCGAGGCGAGTAACAGATTATCACGCAGTGTGGCGCTAAACAGATGCACTCGCTGTGGCACAACGCTGATGGTCTGTCGTAGAGTTGCTTCGTTCAGGCTGGCTATGGGGCTATCGTTAATTAAAATTTCGCCCTGTTGCGGGTCCCATGCGCGGGTCAGCAGTTGTAACAATGTTGATTTACCGCATCCGGTTCGCCCGAGAATCGCCATATGTTCTCCGGCGTTTACCTGAAGAGAAATCCCTTTAAGTGCCTGTTGGGACTGCTCCGGATAAGTGAACTGAACATCCCGTAACGTCAGCGAAACGCAATCGGCAACACGAGTTTGGGTATCAGGGAAGGTGACTTCAGGTTTTTGATCCGTTAAATCGGTGATCCGTACGGCAGAGGCAATGACTTGCCCCAGATGCTGAAATGCACCCGTTACTGGTGCCAGTGCTTCAAACGCGGCTAACGCACAGAAGACAAACAGGGCAATTAACGCGCCTGGTTGAGTATTGCCACCAACGCCGCCAGACGCCATCCACAGCATCAGGATCACCGCTAACGCGCCAATTAACAGCATTATTGCTTGCGACAAAGCTGTCAGTTCAGATTGACGGCGTTGCGCTTCCAGCCACTGAATTTCAGTATTCTCTAATTGCGTGCGATAACGATCGCTGGCACCAAAAATGGTCAGCTCAGCTTGCCCTTGCAGCCAGGCTGTCAGTTGTTGGCGATACTGCCCGCGAAGATGAGTCAGATTTTGCCCGGTGCTTTTTCCCGCACGATAAAACAGCGGTGGCATCAGGAAAAGCGTCAGTAACATAATGCCACCCAGCGTAAAGGCGAGGGTGAAATCAAGAAAACTTAACCCGATAGTCACCACCATAATCACTACAAAAGCGCCTACCAGCGGCGAGATAACGCGCAGGTAAAGATGATCGAGCGTATCAACATCCGCCACGACGCGGTTGAGCAATTCGCCCTGACGATAGCGCGCCAGTCCGGCAGGGGAGAGGGGTAGCAATTTGCTGAAGGTGTAAATGCGCAGATGCTGCAACACGCGGAAAGTCGCGTCATGGCTCACCAGACGTTCAAAATAACGCCCGGCGGTACGGGTGATTGCTGCGCCACGCACGCCTGCAGCGGGTAGCATATAGTTGAAGCTATACAGTCCTGCAACGCCCGCCACCGCTGAGGCGGAGAGGAACCAGCCGGAAAGTGTCAACAGACCGATACTGGCGAGCAGTGTGACAATTGCCAGCACAATACCAAGGCTTAACATCCATTTATGACGTTTATACAGAGCCAGATAGGGTAGCAAAGCGCGCATTTAAATCTCCTCCTGACGATGGGCCAGCAATGTGGCAAAAGGACCGTTAGCCACGCTTAATTCCGCGTAACGTCCTTGCTCGATAATCTGACCATCCTGCATTACCCAAATGACATCCCAGTCAGCAAGATCTTCTAACTGGTGGGTGACCATTAACGTTGTCTGGCGCAGAGAGGCGGCATTCAGCGCCTCCATTACGCGCTGTTCACTGTGAGCATCAAGGCTTGCTGCGGGTTCATCCAACAGTAATAGCGAACAGGGATTCAGTAATGCACGCGCCACCGCCACACGTTGTGCCTGGCCTACGGAAAGGCGGGCAGCCTGGTCGCCAACAGGCGTATCAACTCCTTGTGGCAGGAGCGGTAGAAACTCACTGACCCACGCGTTATCCAGTGCTGTTTGTAACTCTTGTTCGCTGGCATCAGGTCGTGCCAGCAGTACGTTATCTCGTAGTGTTGCTGCTGGTAATTGTGGATTTTGACCAACCCAGGAGAGATGCTTACGCCATGATTCTGGTGATAAATCACGTAATTCTATTCCGTTGATTCGTAGCGATCCCTGATATGAAAGAAAACCGGAAAGCGCATTCAGTAGTGAGCTTTTACCTGAACCGCTACGACCAACCAACACCGCTCGTTGGCCTGCTGGCAAAGTAAAGTTCAACGGACCTGCCAGCGTTTTACCTTCCGGCGACGTGATAAACAGATCCTCGGCCTCAATGGTCACCGGATCGGCCGACGTTAATTCAGCCTCACCGCGCTGCGGATGGGCGAGCGGGGTTTCCATAAACGTTTTCAGACTGTCTGCCGCGCCAACAGCCTGGGCTTTAGCATGATAAAACGTACCCAGATCGCGCAATGGCTGGAAAAACTCCGGCGCAAGGATCAGGGCCAGAAACCCCGCAGCCAGCGTCACGCCAGTATCGTAGTGCCCAAAATCCAGCTCACCGAGATAGGAAAAACCAAAGTAGACCGCCACCAGAGCAATTGACAGCGAGGTAAAAAATTCGAGAATGCCGGAGGATAAAAACGCCAGCCGTAGCACTTCCATTGTCCGTTGGCGGAAATCTTCCGAAGCAGAACGAATACTTTCAATTTCAGCTTCACCACGACCAAAAATACGCAATGTTTCCATGCCGCGCAGGCGATCGAGGAAATGTCCACTTAAGCGAGCAAGAGCGAGAAAGTTGCGTCGGTTAGCATCGGCAGCCCCCATTCCAACCAGCGCCATAAATAACGGAATTAACGGAGCAGTGCCCAGCAGAATGAGCGCCGCAGCCCAGTTAGAGGGGAAGATCGCCACCACAATCAGCAACGGCACCGACACTGCCAGCGCCATTTGCGGCAGGTAGCGTGCATAGTAATCATGCATATCGTCAATTTGCTCGAGTACCAGCGTCGCCCAGCTCCCCGCCGGTTTACCCTGAATCCACGCTGGCCCTGCTTGTTGCAGACGGTCGAGAACCTGACGTCGGATGGCAAAGCGGATATGCTGCCCGGCGTGATAACCCACCCGTTCTCGTAACCAGACCACCCATGCGCGCAGTACAAAGGTCAGAACCAATAACGTAAAGGGAAGCAGCAGGGCTTCACGGGGAATATTCTCCATAATCATATGTTGCAGAATTCGCGCCATGAACCAGGCCTGGGCAATGATCAATATGCCGCTCACAAAGCCCAGTAGACGAGAAATATTCAGCCAACGTTGGGAGATGACGCTTTGCTGTTTTAACCAGCGGGTTAACTCTTTTTGACGGGATTTATTCATTGCACGCTTAGCAGGTGAGTTATCAGAATTATTTGCAGAGCAATGTTACAACGGGGAAAAAATAAAGGCGACCCATAGTCGCATGGTGTCGCCTTCTTTACTTTTGTTACTGATTTGTAAAATTATTTTGCGTCAGCTAAACCATCGAGGTAGCGTTCCGCATCAAGTGCCGCCATGCAGCCTGTACCCGCAGATGTAATGGCCTGGCGATAAATGTGATCCATCACGTCGCCTGCGGCAAAGACGCCAGGGATGCTGGTCTGGGTGGCATTACCATGAATACCCGACTGCACTTTGATGTAGCCGTTTTCCAGTTCCAGCTGCCCTTCGAAAATAGCCGTGTTCGGGCTGTGGCCGATAGCAACAAACAGACCGGCAACGTCGAGTGACTCGATATTATCGGTGTTTTGCGTATCGCGCAGACGAACGCCAGTGACGCCCATCTGATCGCCGGTCACTTCTTCCAGCGTACGGTTGGTGTGCAGAATAATGTTGCCGTTCTCCACTTTATCCATCAGACGCTTAATGAGGATTTTTTCCGCGCGGAAACCATCTCGGCGGTGAATCAGATGAACTTCCGAAGCGATGTTAGACAGATACAGCGCCTCTTCAACCGCGGTATTGCCGCCGCCGATGACCGCAACTTTCTGGTTACGATAGAAGAAACCGTCGCAGGTTGCACAAGCAGAAACTCCACGCCCTTTAAAGGCTTCTTCAGAGGGCAGGCCGAGATAGCGTGCAGAAGCTCCGGTGGCAATAATCAGCGCGTCGCAAGTGTATTCGCCGCTATCGCCAGTCAGACGGAACGGACGATTCTGCAAATCAACTTTGTTGATGTGATCAAAGATGATTTCAGTTTCAAATTTGGTGGCATGTTCGTGCATACGCTCCATTAATAACGGACCGGTCAGATCGTTTGGATCGCCAGGCCAGTTTTCCACTTCCGTGGTGGTGGTCAGTTGGCCGCCTTTTTCCATGCCGGTAATCAGCACAGGTTGCAGGTTGGCGCGCGCCGCGTAGACAGCAGCGGTGTATCCCGCCGGGCCTGAACCCAGGATAAGCAGTTTACTGTGTTTGGTCGTGCCCATGAGATCCCCATAGTTGTTGGCAGACAATGGGCAGGATTGTAGGGAATTTACAGACGTAAAAAAAGAGTATGACGATTTTGTTAACAATTTGTGCAATCGGCAGTATCGATAAGCAGGTCAAATTCTCCCGTCATTATCACCTCTGCTACTTAAATTTCCCGCGTTATAAGCCGATTAAATGATGAATAAACGCCCCTGTTAATGAATATCTGGCATGTTGTACTAAAAATCGATGTTTTGCTTTGACAATCCCCTGGTGTTTTGCGAAAACATTCGAGGAAGAAAAAAAACAGTATTCTTATATGCGCATAACCATGCATGTAAATACCATGTTTACCGTGCTAGTGAAATCTACGTATGGCGTGGACAGACGCCATTCGTGATGTCGATAGCTGCCACCAGGCAACGGTCTTCTCACCGTAGACCAGGCATTGCGCGCCGTGAATCTTAATGATTTCGGTCTATCGTGACGGGTAGCGACTCTGAACAGTGATGTTTCAGGGTCAGACAGGAGTAGGGAAGGAATACAGAGAGACAATAATAATGGTAGATAGCAAGAAGCGCCCTGGCAAAGATCTCGACCGTATCGATCGTAACATTCTTAATGAGTTGCAAAAGGATGGGCGTATTTCTAACGTCGAGCTTTCTAAACGTGTGGGACTTTCCCCAACGCCGTGCCTTGAGCGTGTGCGTCGGCTGGAAAGACAAGGGTTTATTCAGGGCTATACAGCGCTGCTGAACCCCCATTATCTGGATGCATCACTTCTGGTATTCGTTGAGATTACTCTGAATCGTGGCGCACCGGATGTGTTTGAACAATTCAATACCGCTGTACAAAAACTTGAAGAAATTCAGGAGTGTCATTTAGTATCCGGTGATTTCGACTACCTGTTGAAAACACGCGTGCCGGATATGTCGGCTTACCGTAAGTTGTTGGGGGAAACCCTGCTGCGTCTGCCTGGCGTCAATGACACGCGGACATACGTTGTTATGGAAGAAGTCAAGCAGAGTAATCGTCTGGTTATTAAGACGCGCTAACACGGAACAGGTGCAAAATCGGCGTATTTTGATTACACTCCTGTTAATCCATACAGCAACAGTACTAGGGTAACCTGGTACTGTTGTCCGTTTTAGCATCGGGCAGGAAAAGCCTGTAACCTGGAGAGCCTTTCTTGAGCCAGGAATACACTGAAGACAAAGAAGTCACATTGACAAAGTTAAGTAGCGGCCGCCGACTTCTGGAGGCGTTGCTGATCCTTATTGTCCTGTTTGCCGTCTGGTTGATGGTTGCCTTACTAAGCTTTAACCCTTCGGACCCCAGCTGGTCGCAAACGGCCTGGCATGAGCCTATCCATAATTTAGGTGGAATGCCCGGTGCGTGGCTGGCAGATACGCTGTTCTTTATTTTTGGCGTGATGGCTTACACCATTCCCGTCATTATCGTCGGCGGTTGTTGGTTTGCCTGGCGTCATCAGTCCAGTGACGAATACATTGATTATTTTGCCGTTTCGCTACGCATCATTGGCGTTTTGGCGCTCATCCTTACCTCCTGTGGTCTGGCGGCAATCAACGCTGACGATATCTGGTATTTTGCCTCCGGTGGCGTCATTGGCAGCTTACTAAGCACTACGCTACAACCACTGCTACACAGTAGCGGGGGAACTATTGCGCTGCTCTGCGTTTGGGCAGCGGGCCTGACGCTGTTCACCGGTTGGTCATGGGTGACCATTGCTGAAAAACTCGGCGGCTGGATTTTAAACATTCTCACCTTCGCCAGTAATCGTACCCGTCGCGATGATACCTGGGTCGATGAAGATGAGTATGAAGACGACGAAGAATATGAAGATGAAAATCACGGCAAACAGCATGAATCACGCCGTGCCCGTATTCTTCGCGGCGCGTTAGCGCGTCGTAAACGTCTGGCGGAAAAATTCATTAATCCGATGGGGCGGCAAACAGATGCTGCGTTGTTCTCCGGTAAGCGGATGGATGATGAAGAAGAGATTACCTACACTGCACGCGGTGTGGCTGCCGACCCTGACGACGTCCTCTTTTCGGGCAATCGTGCAACGCAGCCAGAATATGACGAATACGATCCATTATTAAACGGTGCGCCAATTACCGAACCTGTTGCTGTAGCAGCTGCTGCTACCACGGCGACACAAAGCTGGGCTGCACCGGTTGAACCTGTGACTCAGACGCCGCCAGTTGCCTCTGTTGATGTTCCACCTGCGCAACCTACAGTAGCCTGGCAGCCTGTACCGGGGCCACAAACGGGAGAGCCGGTTATTGCTCCTGCACCGGAAGGTTACCCTCAGCAGCCACAATATGCGCAGCCTGCAGTGCAATATAATGAGCCGCTGCAACAACCTGTACAGCCACAGCAGCCGTATTATGCGCCTGCGGCGGAACAACCTGTGCAACAACCTTACTACGCTCCTGCGGCGGAACAACCTGTTCAGCAGCCGTATTACACAACTGCGGCGGAACAGTCTGCGCAACAGCCGTATTACGCCCCTGCGCCAGAACAACCGGTGGCAGGTAACGCCTGGCAAGCCGAAGAGCAGCAATCCACTTTTGCTCCACAGTCTACATACCAGACTGAGCAAACTTATCAGCAGCCAGCCGCTCAGGAGCCGTTGTACCAACAGCCGCAACCCGTTGAACAGCAGCCTGTTGTGGAGCCTGAACCCGTTGTAGAAGAGACAAAACCCACGCGTCCGCCGCTTTACTATTTTGAAGAAGTGGAAGAGAAGCGAGCCCGTGAACGTGAACAACTTGCGGCCTGGTATCAACCGATTCCAGAACCGGTTAAAGAACCGGAACCGATCAAATCTTCGCTGAAAGCACCTTCTGTTGCAGCAGTACCTCCAGTAGAAGCCGCTGCCGCTGTTTCTCCGCTGGCATCTGGTGTGAAAAAAGCGACACTGGCGACGGGGGCTGCCGCAACCGTTGCCGCGACAGTTTTCAGTCTGGCAAATAGTGGTGGACCGCGTCCGCAGGTCAAAGAGGGGATTGGCCCGCAGTTGCCACGACCGAAACGCATCCGCGTGCCAACTCGTCGTGAACTGGCGTCTTACGGTATTAAGCTGCCCTCACAGCGTGCGGCAGAAGAAAAAGCCCGTGAAGCCCAGCGCAATCAGTACGATTCCGGCGATCATTATAACGATGATGAAATCGATGCGATGCAGCAGGATGAACTGGCGCGTCAGTTCGCCCAGACGCAGCAGCAACGCTATGGCGAACAGTATCAACATGATGTGCCCGTGAATACAGAAGATGCAGATGCTGCGGCAGAGGCAGAACTGGCTCGTCAGTTTGCTCAAACTCAACAACAACGTTATTCCGGCGAACAACCGGCTGGGGCGAATCCGTTCTCGCTGGATGATTTCGAATTTTCGCCAATGAAAGCTTTGCTGGATGATGGGCCACACGAACCGCTGTTTACGCCAATTGTTGAACCTGTACAGCAGCCGCAACAACCGGTAGTGCCGCAGCAGCAATACCAGCAGCCACAACAACCGGTTGCACCGCAGCAGCAATATCAGCAGCCGCAACAGCCGGTTGCACCACAGCCGCAGTATCAGCAGCCACAACAGCCGGTTGCACCACAGCAGCAATATCAGCAGCCGCAACAGCCAGTTGCGCCGCAGCCGCAGTATCAGCAGCCACAACAACCGGTTGTGCCGCAGCCGCAGGATACCCTGCTTCATCCACTGTTGATGCGCAATGGCGACAGCCGTCCGTTGCATAAACCGACGACGCCGCTGCCTTCTCTGGATTTGCTGACACCGCCACCGAGCGAAGTGGAACCGGTAGATACCTTTGCGCTTGAACAAATGGCGCGCCTGGTGGAAGCGCGTCTGGCTGATTTCCGTATTAAAGCCGATGTCGTCAATTACTCTCCGGGACCGGTTATCACTCGCTTTGAATTGAATCTGGCACCGGGCGTAAAAGCGGCGCGCATTTCTAACTTGTCTCGTGACCTTGCCCGTTCACTTTCGACGGTGGCGGTGCGTGTCGTTGAAGTTATTCCTGGCAAACCTTATGTAGGTCTGGAGTTACCGAATAAAAAACGACAAACCGTTTATCTGCGCGAAGTGCTTGATAATGCGAAGTTCCGCGATAATCCGTCACCATTAACTGTGGTGCTGGGTAAAGATATCGCCGGTGAGCCGGTGGTTGCCGATCTGGCGAAGATGCCGCACTTGTTGGTTGCGGGGACTACCGGTTCCGGTAAATCTGTCGGTGTGAACGCGATGATCCTGAGCATGCTTTATAAAGCACAGCCAGAAGATGTGCGTTTCATCATGATCGACCCGAAAATGCTGGAGCTTTCGGTTTATGAAGGCATTCCGCACCTGTTAACGGAAGTTGTTACCGATATGAAAGATGCCGCCAACGCGCTGCGCTGGTGTGTTAACGAGATGGAGCGTCGTTACAAACTGATGTCTGCGCTGGGTGTGCGTAATCTGGCGGGTTATAACGAAAAAATTGCTGAAGCCGATCGCATGATGCGTCCGATTCCAGACCCGTACTGGAAGCCGGGTGACAGTATGGATGCCCAGCATCCGGTGCTGAAAAAAGAACCGTACATTGTGGTGTTGGTGGACGAATTTGCCGACCTGATGATGACGGTAGGTAAAAAAGTGGAAGAGCTGATAGCACGTCTGGCGCAAAAAGCCCGTGCTGCAGGTATCCACCTCGTACTGGCAACGCAGCGTCCATCGGTTGATGTTATTACTGGTCTGATTAAAGCGAATATTCCGACCCGTATCGCCTTTACCGTATCCAGTAAGATTGACTCACGTACCATTCTTGATCAGGCTGGCGCGGAATCCCTGCTGGGTATGGGGGATATGCTCTACTCTGGGCCGAACTCCACGCTGCCAGTACGTGTCCACGGTGCTTTTGTTCGCGATCAGGAAGTTCATGCCGTAGTACAGGACTGGAAAGCGCGTGGTCGCCCACAATATGTTGATGGCATCACCTCCGACAGCGAAAGCGAAGGTGGTGCGGGTGGTTTCGATGGCGCTGAAGAACTGGATCCGTTGTTCGATCAGGCAGTGCAGTTTGTCACTGAAAAACGCAAAGCGTCAATTTCAGGCGTACAGCGTCAGTTCCGCATTGGTTATAACCGTGCGGCGCGGATTATCGAACAGATGGAAGCGCAGGGGATTGTCAGCGAACAGGGGCACAATGGTAATCGTGAAGTGCTGGCCCCACCTCCGTTTGACTAATTAGAGTATCGTAGGCCGGATAAGATGCGATAGCATCGCATCCGGCACTCTATCAACTGAAAATTCAGTATTTTCTTCTTTCCTCAAGCTGATTATTAGCCTGGAATAGAGAGTAGAGGGAGCTCCCGGTCGGGAGTGACGTAATTTGAGGAACAATGATGAAAAAAATTGCCATCACCTGTGCATTACTCTCAAGTTTAGTGGCGTCCAGTGTTTGGGCTGATGCCGCAAGCGATCTGAAAAGCCGTCTGGATAAAGTCAGCAGCTTCCACGCCAGCTTCACACAAAAAGTGACTGACGGTAGCGGCGCGGCGGTGCAGGAAGGTCAGGGCGATCTGTGGGTGAAACGTCCAAACTTATTTAACTGGCATATGACTCAACCTGATGAAAGCATTCTGGTTTCTGACGGTAAAACACTGTGGTTCTATAACCCGTTCGTTGAGCAAGCTACGGCAACCTGGCTGAAAGATGCCACCGGTAATACGCCGTTTATGCTGATTGCCCGCAACCAGTCCAGCGACTGGCAGCAGTACAATATCAAACAGAATGGCGATGACTTTGTCCTGACGCCGAAAGCCAGCAATGGCAATTTGAAGCAGTTCACCATTAACGTGGGGCGTGATGGCACAATCCATCAGTTTAGCGCGGTGGAGCAGGACGATCAGCGCAGCAGTTATCAACTGAAATCCCAGCAAAATGGGGCTGTGGATGCAGCGAAATTTACCTTCACCCCGCCGCAAGGCGTCACGGTAGATGATCAACGTAAGTAGAGGCACCTGAGTGAGCAATCTGTCGCTCGATTTTTCGGATAATACTTTTCAACCTCTGGCCGCGCGTATGCGGCCAGAAAATTTAGCACAGTATATCGGCCAGCAACATTTGCTGGCCGCGGGGAAGCCGTTGCCGCGCGCTATCGAAGCCGGGCATTTGCATTCTATGATCCTCTGGGGGCCGCCGGGTACTGGCAAAACAACCCTCGCTGAAGTGATTGCCCGCTATGCGAACGCTGATGTGGAACGTATTTCTGCCGTTACCTCTGGCGTGAAAGAGATTCGCGAGGCGATCGAGCGCGCTCGGCAAAACCGCAATGCTGGTCGCCGCACTATTCTTTTTGTTGACGAAGTTCACCGTTTCAACAAAAGCCAGCAGGATGCATTTCTGCCACATATTGAAGACGGTACCATCACTTTTATTGGCGCAACCACTGAAAACCCGTCGTTTGAACTTAACTCGGCACTGCTTTCCCGTGCCCGTGTCTATCTGCTGAAATCCTTGAGTACAGAGGATATTGAGCAAGTACTGACTCAGGCCATGGAAGACAAAACCCGCGGTTATGGTGGTCAGGATATCGTTCTGCCAGGTGAAACACGACGCGCCATCGCTGAATTGGTGAATGGCGACGCGCGCCGTGCGTTAAATACGCTGGAAATGATGGCGGATATGGCTGAAGTCGATGATAGCGGTAAGCGAGTCCTGAAGCCTGAATTACTGACCGAAATCGCCGGTGAGCGTAGCGCCCGCTTTGATAACAAAGGCGATCGCTTTTACGATCTGATCTCTGCACTGCATAAATCGGTGCGTGGGAGCGCACCCGATGCGGCGCTGTACTGGTATGCGCGAATTATTACCGCCGGTGGAGATCCGTTATATGTCGCGCGTCGCTGCCTGGCGATTGCGTCTGAAGATGTGGGTAATGCTGACCCACGGGCGATGCAGGTGGCTATTGCGGCCTGGGATTGCTTTACGCGAGTTGGTCCGGCAGAAGGTGAACGTGCCATTGCTCAGGCGATTGTTTACCTGGCCTGCGCGCCAAAAAGCAACGCTGTCTACACTGCGTTTAAAGCCGCGCTGGCCGATGCTCGCGAACGTCCGGATTATGACGTACCGGTTCATTTGCGCAATGCGCCGACCAAACTGATGAAGGAAATGGGCTACGGTCAGGAATATCGTTATGCTCATG
Organism: Escherichia coli; assembly: GCF_036503815.1. Classification (GTDB taxonomy): domain Bacteria; phylum Pseudomonadota; class Gammaproteobacteria; order Enterobacterales; family Enterobacteriaceae; genus Escherichia; species Escherichia coli_F. The sequence continues at coordinate 3,174,219 of NZ_AP027764.1, read as the reverse complement.
ATGAAGCAAACGCTTATGCTGCCGGTGAGGTTTACTTCCCGCCGGAAATAGCACAAACACGCTATTATTTCCCGACAAACAGGGGCCTTGAAGGCAAGATTGGCGAAAAGCTCGCCTGGCTGGCTGAACAGGATCAAAATAGCCCCATAAAACGCTACCGTTAATGTTATCGTTGCGGTAATGTTGTTACTGTATCCCTGTGGTCGCAGGCTGTGGCCACATCTCCCATTTAATTCGATAAGCACAGGATAAGCATGCTCGATCCCAATCTGCTGCGTAATGAGCCAGACGCAGTCGCTGAAAAACTGGCACGCCGGGGCTTTAAGCTGGATGTAGATAAGCTGGGCGCTCTTGAAGAGCGTCGTAAAGTATTGCAGGTCAAAACGGAAAACCTGCAAGCGGAGCGTAACTCCCGATCGAAATCCATTGGCCAGGCGAAAGCGCGCGGGGAAGATATCGAGCCTTTACGTCTGGAAGTGAACAAACTGGGCGAAGAGCTGGATGCAGCAAAAGCCGAGCTGGATGCTTTACAGGCTGAAATTCGCGATATCGCGCTAACCATCCCTAACTTGCCTGCAGATGAAGTGCCGGTAGGTAAAGATGAAAATGACAACGTTGAAGTCAGCCGCTGGGGCACCCCGCGTGAGTTTGACTTTGAAGTTCGTGACCATGTGACGCTGGGTGAAATGCACTCTGGCCTCGACTTTGCAGCCGCAGTTAAGTTGACTGGTTCCCGCTTTGTGGTAATGAAAGGGCAGATTGCTCGCATGCACCGCGCACTGTCGCAGTTTATGCTGGATCTGCATACCGAACAGCATGGCTACAGTGAGAACTATGTTCCGTACCTGGTTAACCAGGACACGCTGTACGGTACGGGTCAGCTGCCGAAATTTGCTGGCGATCTGTTCCATACTCGTCCGCTGGAAGAAGAAGCAGACACCAGTAACTATGCACTGATCCCAACGGCAGAAGTTCCGCTGACCAACCTGGTACGCGGTGAAATCATCGATGAAGATGATCTGCCAATTAAGATGACCGCCCACACCCCATGTTTCCGTTCTGAAGCAGGTTCATATGGTCGTGACACCCGTGGTCTGATCCGTATGCACCAGTTCGACAAAGTTGAAATGGTGCAGATCGTGCGCCCGGAAGACTCAATGGCGGCACTGGAAGAGATGACCGGTCATGCGGAAAAAGTCCTGCAGTTGCTGGGCCTGCCGTACCGTAAAATCATTCTTTGCACCGGCGACATGGGCTTTGGCGCTTGCAAAACTTACGACCTGGAAGTATGGATCCCGGCACAGAACACCTACCGCGAGATCTCTTCCTGCTCCAACGTTTGGGATTTCCAGGCGCGTCGTATGCAGGCACGTTGCCGTAGCAAGTCGGACAAGAAAACCCGTCTGGTTCATACCCTGAACGGTTCTGGTCTGGCTGTTGGTCGTACGCTGGTTGCGGTAATGGAAAACTATCAGCAGGCTGATGGTCGTATCGAAGTACCGGAAGTTCTGCGTCCGTATATGAACGGACTGGAATATATTGGCTAATACCCAATTTTTCTGAATCTAAAAAGCGCCTTCGGGCGCTTTTTTTGTCTCCCTTTGATACCGAACAATAATTACTCCTCACTTACACGTAATACTACTTTCGAGTGAAAATCTGCCTATCTCTTTGATTTTCAAATCATTCGATGTATACAAGCCTATATAGCGAACTGCTATAGAAATAATTACACAATACGGTTTGTTACTGGAATCAATCGTGAGCAAGCTTGAGTGAGCCATTATGAAAACGAAAATCCCTGATGCGGTATTGGCTGCTGAGGTGAGTCGCCGTGGTTTGGTAAAAACGACAGCGATCGGCGGCTTGGCAATGGCCAGCAGCGCATTAACCTTACCTTTTAGTCGGATTGCGCACGCTGTTGATAGTGCCCTTCCGGCAAAGTCAGACGAAAAGGTAATCTGGAGCGCCTGTACAGTTAACTGTGGTAGCCGCTGCCCGCTACGTATGCACGTTGTGGACGGTGAAATTAAATATGTTGAAACGGATAATACCGGCGATGACAACTATGACGGCCTGCACCAGGTGCGCGCCTGTCTGCGTGGGCGTTCCATGCGTCGCCGTGTCTACAATCCGGACCGCCTGAAATATCCGATGAAACGAGTCGGGGCGCGCGGTGAAGGCAAATTCGAGCGCATTAGCTGGGAAGAAGCCTACGACATCATCGCGACCAATATGCAGCGCCTGATCAAAGAGTACGGCAACGAGTCTATCTATCTGAACTATGGTACCGGTACGCTGGGCGGCACCATGACCCGCTCCTGGCCGCCGGGAAATACCCTGGTCGCTCGCCTGATGAACTGCTGCGGCGGTTATCTGAACCATTACGGTGACTACTCTTCCGCGCAAATTGCGGAAGGTTTGAACTATACCTACGGCGGCTGGGCGGATGGTAACAGCCCGTCAGATATTGAAAACAGTAAGCTGGTGGTACTGTTTGGTAATAACCCTGGCGAAACGCGAATGAGCGGTGGTGGGGTGACTTATTACCTTGAGCAGGCTCGTCAGAAATCCAATGCTCGTATGATCATTATCGATCCGCGCTATACCGACACCGGTGCCGGGCGCGAAGATGAGTGGATCCCTATTCGTCCGGGAACAGATGCCGCACTGGTTAATGGTCTGGCGTACGTCATGATCAGCGAAAATCTGGTTGATCAGGAATTCCTCGATAAATATTGCGTTGGCTACGACGAGAAAACCCTGCCAGCTAGTGCACCGAAAAATGGCCACTATAAAGCTTATATTCTGGGGGAAGGGCCAGATGGCGTGGCTAAAACACCGGAATGGGCCTCGCAAATCACCGGTGTTCCGGCAGACAAAATCATCAAATTGGCTCGTGAAATCGGTAGTACCAAACCGGCGTTTATCAGCCAGGGATGGGGCCCGCAGCGTCACGCTAACGGTGAAATCGCAACCCGTGCTATCTCGATGCTGGCGATTCTGACCGGTAACGTTGGTATTAACGGGGGCAACAGCGGCGCGCGTGAAGGTTCATACAGCTTACCTTTTGTCCGTATGCCGACCCTCGAAAACCCGATCCAGACCAGCATTTCGATGTTTATGTGGACCGATGCCATTGAACGTGGCCCGGAAATGACAGCGCTGCGTGATGGTGTGCGCGGGAAAGATAAGCTGGATGTGCCGATCAAAATGATCTGGAACTATGCTGGTAACTGCCTGATTAACCAGCATTCTGAAATCAACCGTACCCATGAAATCCTTCAGGATGATAAGAAGTGCGAGCTGATTGTGGTTATCGACTGCCACATGACCTCATCAGCGAAATATGCTGACATCCTGCTGCCTGACTGCACCGCTTCCGAACAGATGGACTTTGCACTGGATGCATCCTGCGGGAATATGTCTTACGTGATTTTCAACGATCAGGTGATTAAACCGCGCTTTGAATGTAAGACCATCTATGAAATGACCAGCGAACTGGCAAAACGTCTTGGCGTTGAGCAACAGTTTACTGAAGGCCGTACACAGGAAGAGTGGATGCGGCATCTGTATGCCCAGTCGCGGGAAGCGATTCCTGAACTGCCAACGTTTGAAGAGTTCCGCAAGCAGGGGATCTTTAAAAAGCGCGACCCACAAGGGCATCACGTTGCTTATAAAGCTTTCCGTGAAGATCCGCAGGCAAATCCGCTGACCACGCCATCGGGTAAAATTGAGATTTATTCGCAGGCGCTGGCTGACATTGCCGCGACCTGGGAATTGCCAGAAGGCGACGTGATCGATCCACTGCCGATCTACACGCCGGGCTTTGAAAGTTATCAGGATCCGCTGAACAAACAATATCCGCTGCAGCTTACTGGCTTCCACTACAAATCTCGCGTTCACTCAACTTACGGCAACGTTGATGTGCTGAAAGCAGCTTGCCGCCAGGAAATGTGGATCAACCCGCTTGATGCACAAAAACGCGGTATCAACAACGGCGATAAGGTCAGGATCTTTAACGACCGTGGTGAGGTTCACATTGAGGCAAAAGTGACGCCACGAATGATGCCGGGTGTGGTCGCACTGGGTGAAGGTGCCTGGTATGACCCGGATGCAAAACGTGTCGATAAGGGCGGTTGTATTAACGTACTGACCACTCAACGTCCGTCTCCTCTCGCTAAGGGGAATCCGTCACATACAAACCTGGTTCAGGTTGAAAAGGTGTAAGGAGTAACCGATGACAACCCAGTATGGATTTTTTATTGATTCCAGCCGTTGCACCGGTTGCAAAACCTGCGAGCTGGCCTGTAAAGACTATAAAGATCTGACGCCGGAAGTCAGCTTCCGCCGCATTTATGAATATGCTGGCGGTGACTGGCAGGAAGATAACGGTGTCTGGCATCAGAACGTGTTTGCCTACTATCTGTCGATTTCATGTAACCACTGCGAAGATCCGGCTTGTACTAAAGTCTGCCCGAGCGGTGCGATGCATAAACGTGAAGATGGTTTTGTTGTGGTCGATGAAGATGTGTGCATTGGCTGCCGCTACTGCCATATGGCTTGCCCGTATGGCGCACCGCAATATAACGAAACGAAAGGCCATATGACCAAATGCGATGGTTGTTATGACCGTGTTGCGGAGGGGAAGAAGCCGATCTGTGTTGAATCTTGCCCGCTGCGGGCGCTGGATTTCGGCCCTATCGACGAGCTACGTAAAAAACATGGCGATTTGGCGGCTGTTGCGCCGTTGCCGCGAGCTCACTTTACCAAACCGAATATTGTGATCAAACCCAATGCCAACAGCCGCCCAACCGGGGATACCACTGGCTATCTGGCAAACCCGAAGGAGGTGTGAGATGGGAAGTGGATGGCATGAATGGCCGCTGATGATCTTCACGGTCTTCGGGCAATGTGTAGCAGGTGGTTTTATCGTTCTGGCTTTGGCGCTGCTCAAAGGCGACCTGCGAGCAGAAGCCCAGCAGCGTGTTATCGCCTGCATGTTTGGCTTATGGGTGCTGATGGGTATTGGCTTTATCGCCTCTATGCTCCATCTTGGTTCGCCGATGCGCGCTTTTAACTCGCTCAACCGGGTAGGGGCTTCAGCACTCAGTAACGAAATCGCCAGCGGTTCGATCTTTTTTGCCGTTGGTGGCATCGGTTGGGTGCTGGCAATACTGAAAAAGCTGTCGCCAGCACTGCGTACGCTGTGGCTGGTGGTGACGATGGTTCTCGGCGTAGTCTTTGTCTGGATGATGGTGCGCGTTTATAACAGCATCGATACTGTCCCGACCTGGTACAGCATCTGGACACCGATGGGCTTCTTCTTGACAATGTTCATGGGCGGCCCGTTACTGGGTTACCTGTTGTTGAGTCTGGCTGGCGTCGATGGCTGGGCGATGCGTCTGCTACCTGCAATTTCTGTGCTGGCACTGGTAGTGAGTGGCGTGATGTCTGTGATGCAGGGCGCAGAGTTGGCGACTATTCATAGTTCTGTGCAGCAGGCTGCAGCGCTGGTGCCGGACTATGGTGCGCTGATGTCCTGCCGTATCGTACTTTTGGCTGTTGCCCTGTGCTTGTGGATTGCCCCACAGCTAAAAGGTTATCAGCCTGCGGTTCCGCTACTTTCTGTATCATTCATTCTGCTTCTGGCAGGGGAATTAATCGGTCGTGGCGTATTCTATGGTTTGCATATGACCGTGGGGATGGTCGTCGCAAGTTAATGAGTAACAACCGGGGTTTCGGCCCCGGTTCTCTTTTATTTCTGCTTCGTTAACGTGTCATAACTGGTCATCAAATTACGATAATCAGGAATATGGTTAGAGAACAACGTCGCCAGTCCTTCAATATCATTACGCCAGTCGCGATGCAGCTCGCACGCCACGCCGAACCATGTCATCAATTGCGCACCCGCTTGCGACATTCGATCCCACGCCGAGTGCCGGGTAATTTCGTTAAAGGTTCCTGACGCGTCAGTCACGACAAAGACATCAAACCCTTCTTCAATTGCCGAAAGTGCCGGGAACGCAACGCAAACTTCGGTTACCACACCAGCGATAATCAATTGTTTTTTACCTGTCGCTTTTACCGCTTTCACAAAATCTTCGTTATCCCAGGCGTTAATATTTCCCGGGCGAGCAATGTAAGGTGCATCAGGGAACTGTGCTTTCAGTTCCGGAACTAATGGGCCGTTAGGGCCGGTTTCAAAACTGGTGGTAAGAATAGTAGGTAAGTTGAAATACTTAGCCAGATCACCCAGCGCCAGCACGTTATTTTTAAACTTATCGGGTTCGATATCCCGTACAAGGGAAAGTAAACCAGCCTGGTGATCAACAAGCAAAACGGCAGCATCATTTTTATCGAGACGAACATACGGTTTGGTCATCCTCTTCTCCTTTCGAGAGTCAGCGGTACGTCTGAAATCGGTCAGACGCGATGCATTGCTCTGAAAGCATAGACGGGAAATATGAGTTTGCTGTGACCATGAAATTTTTCGACTGAACGAAGCGTATGAAATTTGTGTTAGATCAATAAAAACAATCAGATGAGATTAATCGTCTCTCCAGCATTAGCGTTATGAATGAGTAATATAAATCGATAATACCTCAGCTGCGATATGCGCGTATTTTCACCCATTGACAATGTTTTTGGCGGTGGCATGATGCGCATGAAATTTGAACTTCCTCACGGTTTTAATTCATGTCTACGTATACCCGGCCTGTCATGCTTTTGCTGTCTGGCCTGCTTTTGTTGACTTTGGCGATCGCAGTGTTAAATACACTCGTGCCACTTTGGCTCGCCCAGGAACATATGTCCACATGGCAGGTAGGCGTTGTCAGCTCATCCTATTTTACCGGCAACCTGGTCGGTACATTGCTGACAGGGTATGTCATTAAGCGCATTGGCTTTAACCGCAGCTATTATCTGGCCTCCTTCATTTTTGCCGCTGGCTGTGCCGGCCTTGGCCTGATGATTGGATTCTGGAGCTGGTTGGCTTGGCGTTTTGTCGCCGGCGTCGGCTGTGCCATGATTTGGGTGGTTGTTGAGAGCGCGCTGATGTGCAGTGGGACGTCACGTAACCGTGGGCGTTTGCTTGCTGCGTATATGATGGTTTATTACGTGGGAACGTTTTTAGGCCAGTTACTGGTCAGCAAAGTTTCAACCGAGCTGATGTCCGTATTGCCGTGGGTTACAGGTTTGACGTTGGCAGGGATCTTACCGCTGTTGTTTACGCGTGTGCTGAATCAGCAGGCTGAAAACCATGATTCGACGTCAATTACGTCAATGCTAAAACTCCGTCAGGCGCGGCTTGGCGTGAATGGCTGCATTATCTCAGGAATCGTTCTGGGATCTCTATATGGCCTGATGCCGCTGTACCTCAATCACAAAGGGGTGAGCAATGCCAGCATTGGTTTCTGGATGGCGGTACTGGTCAGTGCGGGTATCCTTGGACAATGGCCGATTGGACGTCTGGCGGATAAGTTTGGTCGACTGCTGGTGTTGCGTGTTCAGGTCTTTGTCGTCATTCTCGGCAGTATCGCGATGCTTAGCCAGGCGGCGATGGCCCCAGCGTTATTCATCCTCGGTGCCGCTGGCTTTACGCTATATCCGGTGGCGATGGCATGGGCTTGCGAGAAAGTTGAACATCATCAACTGGTGGCGATGAACCAGGCCTTACTGTTGAGCTATACTGTGGGAAGTCTGCTTGGCCCGTCATTTACTGCCATGCTAATGCAGAATTTCTCCGATAATTTATTGTTTATCATGATCGCCAGCGTATCGTTTATCTATTTGCTGATGCTGCTTCGCAACGCCGGTCATACGCCGAAACCCGTTGCTCACGTGTAAATGAATTAACGCAGAGTGTGAACTTACTGTTTCACACTCTGCTTTTTTGTTTCTTCTCTCTGACTTGCTTTTTTCAAAATTTTATTCGTTTCAAAATAAAATGTGCAGCAGGTTATAATTTTGCATTTCGCTATTTCCGCACTTCTTATTTGCCGCGCATAATCCCTCGTTTTACAGATGCCCCTTTAATTTTGGCGAAGGATTTGTCTATGGCTGGGAATGTTCAGGAAAAACAGCTGCGATGGTACAACATTGCGCTGATGTCTTTTATCACTGTCTGGGGTTTTGGCAACGTTGTTAATAACTACGCCAACCAGGGGCTGGTGGTTGTTTTTTCATGGGTGTTTATCTTTGCGCTCTATTTCACACCTTATGCGCTAATTGTTGGTCAGTTAGGCTCGACCTTCAAAGATGGGAAGGGCGGGGTCAGTACCTGGATTAAACACACGATGGGACCCGGACTGGCTTACCTCGCCGCGTGGACCTACTGGGTAGTGCATATTCCCTATCTGGCACAAAAACCCCAGGCAATACTGATTGCGCTCGGTTGGGCGATGAAAGGCGACGGTTCGCTAATCAAAGAATATTCAGTCGTAGCGTTACAGGGGTTAACGCTGGTGCTGTTTGTCTTCTTTATGTGGGTTGCTTCACGCGGTATGAAATCGCTGAAAATCGTCGGTTCTGTGGCAGGGATTGCGATGTTTGTTATGTCGCTCCTGTATGTGGCGATGGCGGTAACCGCGCCTGCGATTACTGAAGTGCATATTGCGACCACAAACATTACCTGGGAAACGTTTATTCCTCATATCGACTTTACCTACATTACCACTATTTCAATGCTGGTTTTCGCGGTTGGCGGAGCAGAGAAGATTTCTCCTTACGTTAATCAAACGCGCAACCCAGGAAAAGAATTTCCAAAAGGGATGTTATGCCTGGCGGTGATGGTTGCGGTTTGTGCCATTCTGGGCTCACTGGCGATGGGGATGATGTTTGACTCGCGTAATATCCCGGATGACTTAATGACTAACGGTCAGTATTACGCCTTTCAGAAGCTGGGCGAATATTACAACATGGGTAATACTTTAATGGTGATTTATGCCATTGCGAATACCCTGGGACAAGTAGCTGCGCTGGTATTCTCGATTGATGCGCCGCTTAAAGTGTTATTAGGCGATGCTGACAGCAAATATATTCCAGCCAGTTTATGTCGTACCAACGCTTCTGGTACGCCCGTTAATGGCTATTTTCTGACCCTGGTGCTGGTGGCGATCCTGATTATGCTGCCGACTCTCGGCATCGGTGATATGAACAATCTCTATAAATGGCTGTTGAACCTTAACTCGGTAGTGATGCCGCTGCGTTATTTATGGGTATTTGTTGCATTTATTGCAGTTGTTCGCCTGGCGCAGAAATATAAGCCGGAATATGTCTTTATTCGTAATAAGCCGCTGGCAATGACCGTCGGAATTTGGTGTTTTGCCTTTACCGCTTTTGCCTGCCTGACTGGTATTTTCCCGAAAATGGAAGCCTTCACCGCAGAGTGGACATTCCAGTTGGCGCTGAATGTTGCAACGCCGTTTGTGCTGGTGGGATTAGGGCTGATATTCCCGCTGCTGGCGCGTAAAGCGAATAGCAAATAATTATTGTGGTCGGTGACGCTGACTCTGGCAGATCTGACCCGTTTTTACATAATCGAGAAATGCGCGCAAGCCGCAGGACATATACTGGCGGTTTGGGTAATAGATCTGGAAGCCTGGACGCTCTGTGATCCAGTCTTCCAGTACACATTCTAAACGACCGGTATCAAGGTACTCCTTGATCTGTTCATAGAGCAGATACCCGATACCAGCACCCATCAAAACGGCATCCAGTTCAGCATCAACATCATCCAGAATGATATTTCCTGCGACAGCAATTTCCAGCTCCTTTGCAAATTGCCAGTGGAAAGGTTTGCCGCTGGGATAACGAAAAACAACACATTGATGATTAAGCAGATCATGAGGATGGCGGGGTTTGCCATATCTTGCAAAGTACTCTGGCGTTGCTGCTACACATAATTTCACTGGCGGGCCGATCGCCACGCTGATCATATCTTTTTCGACGATGCCACTAAGTCGAACGCCAGCGTCAAAGCCCTGCTGGACGATATCAACAAGAGAGTCGTCAGTTGTGAGCTCGACTTTAATATCAGGATATTCACGTGTGAAACCAACCAGTAAAGGCATTAAAAATATACGTGCAGCTACCCGGGCGGCATTGATTTTGAGCGTACCTGTCGGTGTCAGACGAAAATCATTCATCTCATCTAACATGATCTGAATTTCGTCGAAAGCTGGGCGCAATCGTTCATAGAGATTAGAACCCGCTTCCGTTAACGATACGCTTCGGGTTGTCCGATTGAATAAGCGAATTTTAAGACGTTGTTCCAGTGTTTTAATACTATGGCTAATGGCGGACGAAGATAAGCCTAACTCATCGCCTGCTGCACGAAAGCTTTGATTACGGGCCACGGCAAAGAAAGTGGCAAAGTCAGACATATTCATCCGCATTAGTGAAAATCCTTCATTAACTCATCCTGAATCATCACGTTTACAGGATGATGCCGCCTGCGTAAAGTGCGCTCCAGAACTTAACGTGGAGGTAAAATTATGCAGTCTGAGCGTATTTATTTGGTATGGGCCCATCCTCGTCATGATTCATTGACCGCACATATTGCTGATGCGATCCATCAGCGGGCAATGGAGCGGAAAATACAGGTGACGGAACTCGATTTATATCGGCGTAATTTCAACCCGGTGATGACGCCGGAAGATGAACCAGACTGGAAGAATATGGATAAACGTTATTCTCCAGAGGTTCATCAGCTTTATTCAGAGCTGCTTGAACATGACACGTTAGTGGTGGTTTTTCCTCTCTGGTGGTACAGCTTCCCAGCAATGCTAAAAGGATATATTGACAGAGTATGGAATAATGGGCTGGCTTATGGAGATGGGCACAAATTACCATTCAATAAAGTTCGTTGGGTGGCGCTGGTTGGAGGAGACAAAGAATCATTTGTCCAGATGGGCTGGGAAAAAAATATAAGCGATTATTTGATAAATATGTGCAGTTATCTTGGTATTGAAGATGCCGATGTCACTTTCTTGTGTAATACAGTGGTATTCGATGGGGAAGAACTTCACGCGAGCTATTATCAGTCGTTATTATCTCAGGTACGGGATATGGTAGATGCACTATAAGATGTGTTAAAAACGCTGTAGCAGAATGAAGCGCGGAATAACAAAGCGGCAACTCAATAAAGTTGCCGCTTTACGGGGAAATTAGAACATTACCTTATGACCGTACTGCTCAAGAATGCCTTTCACGCGTTCCATGGTCTCTTTCTTCGGTGGTTTAACACCATCAAGTTTGTATTCTTCACCCATCGCCACCCATTTGTGTTTGCCCAGCTCGTGGTAGGGGAGAAGCTCGATTTTCTCAACGTTGCCCATATCACGGGTAAATTCACCGAGGCGATGCGCTGAATCGTCATCGTCAGACCAGCCTGGGACAACAACGTAGCGGATCCACACCTTCACATTTTTATTCGCCAGATATTTAGCAAACTCCAGCGTGCGGTGGTTGGAAACTCCAACCAGATTTTGGTGGATCTCGTCGTTCATCTGTTTGAGATCGAGCATTACCAGGTCGGTTACTTCCAGCAGTTCATCAATCACCGGATCGTAACGACGAACAAAACCGTTGGTATCCAGACAGGTATGAATGCCTTCTTTTTTGCAGGCGCGGAACCAGTCACGAACAAACTCAGCTTGCAGGATTGCTTCACCGCCGGATGCGGTAACGCCGCCGCCGGAAGCGTTCATAAAGTGGCGATAGGTCACCACTTCCTTCATCAAATCTTCAACGGTAACTTCTTTACCGCCATGCGTGTCCCAGGTGTCGCGGTTATGACAATACAGGCAGCGCATCAGGCAGCCCTGGAAAAAGGTGATAAAGCGAATACCCGGGCCGTCTACGGTTCCACAGGATTCAAAGGAGTGAATGCGACCAATAACTGACATTGCGGTGTTTCTCCAGATGTGGCCCATCTGAGGCCGTGTTGGTGCGCAGCTCGAAGGCTACGTCGAGTCTGTTTTGGCAGTCACCTTAAAGTATAGATAGCTGACAAAAAAGGCTCTCGTGCTAAAAAAGGCCCCACTTTCGTGGAGCCTTTATTGTACGCTTTTTACTGTACGATTTCAGTCAAAACTAATTACATAGATTGAGTGAAGGTACGAGTAATAACGTCCTGCTGCTGTTCTTTAGTCAGCGAGTTGAAACGTACTGCGTAGCCAGATACACGGATGGTCAGCTGCGGATATTTTTCCGGGTTTTCCATCGCGTCGAGCAGCATTTCACGGTTCATCACGTTAACGTTCAGGTGCTGACCACCTTCGATGGATGCTTCGTGGTGGAAGTAACCATCCATCAGACCAGCCAGGTTGGTCTTACGAACTTCGTCGTCTTTACCCAGTGCGTTCGGAACGATAGAGAAGGTGTAGGAGATACCATCTTTAGCGTAAGCAAACGGCAGTTTAGCAACGGAAGTCAGAGATGCTACAGCACCTTTCTGGTCACGACCGTGCATCGGGTTAGCACCCGGTCCGAACGGCGCGCCAGCACGACGACCGTCTGGGGTGTTACCAGTTTTCTTACCATACACAACGTTAGAAGTGATGGTCAGAACAGACTGAGTCGGGATTGCGTCACGGTAGGTGTGCAGTTTCTGAATTTTCTTCATGAAACGTTCTACCAGGTCAACAGCCAGGTCATCTACACGCGGATCGTTGTTACCAAACTGCGGGTATTCGCCTTCGATTTCGAAGTCGATAGCCAGACCGTCTTCGTCACGAATCGGTTTAACTTTCGCATATTTGATTGCAGACAGGGAGTCAGCAGCAACGGACAGACCAGCGATACCACACGCCATGGTGCGGATAACGTCACGGTCGTGCAGCGCCATCAGAGAGGCTTCGTAGCTGTACTTGTCGTGCATGTAGTGGATGATGTTCAGTGCAGTGATGTACTGTTTAGCCAGCCAGTCCATGAAGTGATCCATGCGCTCCATCACTTCATCGTAGTTCAGGACGTCGCCTTTGATCGGTTCAGACTTCGGACCAACCTGCATTTTCAGTTTTTCGTCAACGCCGCCGTTGATTGCGTACAGCATGGTTTTCGCCAGGTTTGCACGCGCACCGAAGAACTGCATTTGTTTACCAACGATCATCGGGCTTACGCAGCAAGCGATAGCGTAGTCATCGTTGTTGAAGTCCGGACGCATCAGGTCATCGTTCTCATACTGCAGAGAAGAGGTATCGATGGACACTTTAGCAGCGAATTTCTTGAAGTTCAGCGGCAGTTTTTCAGACCACAGAATGGTCATGTTCGGTTCCGGAGACGGACCCATGGTGTACAGGGTGTTCAGGAAACGGAAGCTGTTTTTGGTAACCAGGGTACGACCGTCGAGGCCCATACCACCGATAGATTCGGTTGCCCAGATCGGGTCGCCAGAGAACAGTTCATCGTATTCCGGAGTACGCAGGAAGCGAACCATACGCAGTTTCATGACCAGGTGGTCAACCATTTCCTGCGCTTCTTGTTCGGTGATCTTGCCAGCTTTCAGGTCACGTTCGATGTACACATCCAGGAAGGTGGAGGTACGACCGAAGGACATTGCAGCACCGTTCTGAGACTTAACAGCAGCCAGGTAGCCGAAGTAAGTCCACTGGATAGCTTCCTGAGCGTTGGTAGCCGGACCAGAGATGTCGTAGCCGTATTTCGCAGCCATTTCTTTCATCTGACCCAGAGCGCGGTGCTGTTCAGCGATTTCTTCGCGCAGACGGATAGTCTGTTCCAGGTTTACGCCGTTTTCCAGATCAGCCTGCAGAGAGGTGAACTGAGCGTATTTGTCTTTCATCAGGTAGTCGATACCGTACAGCGCAACGCGACGGTAGTCACCGATGATACGACCACGGCCATAAGCATCTGGCAGACCGGTCAGAACACCGGATTTACGGCAACGCAGGATGTCCGGAGTGTAAACGTCGAACACGCCCTGGTTGTGAGTTTTACGGTATTCAGTGAAGATTTTTTTGATCATCGGGTCCAGTTCGCGGTTGTACGCTTTGCAGGAACCTTCGATCATTTTGATACCACCGAACGGGATAAGAGCACGTTTCAGCGGAGCTTCAGTCTGCAGACCAACAACTTTTTCCAACGCTTTGTTGATGTAGCCAGCGTCGTGAGAGGTGATGGTGGAAGCAACAGCGGTGTCAAAGTCAACTGGCGCGTGAGTGCGGTTTTCCAGTTTAACGCCTTCCATTACTTTGTCCCACAGGGTGGTGGTCGCTTCAGTAGCGCCAGCCAGGAAGGACTCGTCACCCTCGTACGGAGTGTAGTTTTTCTGAATGAAGTCACGGACGTTTACTTCATTCTGCCAGTCACCTTTGGTAAAACCTTCCCAGGCTGTGGCTAACTTTTCATTAAGCTCGGACATGTAACACCTACCTTCTTAAGTGGATTTTTTATTTACTGCGTACTTCGACAACCATTAATGGTGATCGTTTTCACGCAGGTAAATGACCCAGTATGTCAACCCAACCAACAAACCACCGCCGATAATATTACCGATCGTAACCGGAATCAGGTTATCAGTGATGAAGTTCATCACGGTCAGGTGAGAAAAATTTTCCGGTGCAGAACCGACAGCGGTCCAGAATTCCGGAGATGCGAAGTCGCGGATTACAATACCCATCGGGATCATAAACATGTTTGCGATACTGTGCTCAAAACCGCTGGCAACAAACATCGCGACCGGCAGCACCATAATGAACGCTTTATCCATCAGGCTGCGGCCAGAATAACTCATCCATACTGCCAGACATACCATCAGGTTTGCCAGGATACCAAGGCAGACGGCCTCAATAAAAGTATGGTGCACTTTGTGGTCGGCGGTTTGTAGGACGTTTAGTCCCCATTGACCATTCGCGGTCATATACTCGCCGGAAAGCCACATTAAAAGTACAAACAGCAGTGCGCCGACCAGGTTGCCAAAATAGACATTTAGCCAGTTTTTCGCCAACTGACCCCAGGTGATGCGCCCACTCGCCTTAGCAACAACAATCAACACTGTGGAAGTAAAGAGATCGGCTCCGCAGACAACACAAAGAATCAGCCCCAGAGAGAAGCAAATGCCGCCAACCAGTTTTGCCATGCCGAAGGGCATTGTTCCTGTGCCAGTGGTTGCTGTGATATAGAAGACGAATGCGATTGAGATGAAAACACCGGCGGTAATCGCCAGATAGAAAGTCTTAAGCGGATGTTTCGTTGCTTTATAGACACCTGCCTCTTCGGCCACTTTGGCCATTGCTGCAGGAAGTAAAAGATCAAAAGGGTTGTCAGCTTTCACACTAACTCTCTCTTTATTAAGTCGGCGACGAGATACTAACAAAGCATTATAGATGAGAAATTGATATAGATCATATCTCGCCTGGCTTATAGGCCCGTAACTCGCATGGTTTTTATGCAAATACGGAGTAAATATTTGATTATCCAAATAAAAATAAATTTTAAAAATTAACAAATGAGTTGAATTTTTTCCGCATCCTCCGCTAAAACAGTTAATTAAAAGGGAGCACCAGGCGAATAAAGTAACAATATCGATCGTATTTATTAAATACAAATTACCGATATTTAACTTTATAATTACAATTATTTTATTAATGCAAATATATGTAAAGCGGGGCATTAAAAAAACGCCCCGTAATATAACTCAGACGAATCATTAAGCCTACATTGCGTAGGCTATTTGATTTTATTTTGCCCAGTATGCCGCTTTGGCGCGCTGCAGCTTTTCGTAGGCCTTCAGCAACGATTGATGTGCAGCAAATGCGTGCAGATCGCTATCTACGGGTTGCAGGCCATAAAACGCCGATTCACCGCTCATTGCCGCACTGGCGGCTTCTACGGCATCTGCGCCATACATACGAACGAAGGCATTCAGATATTGCAGCGGTTGGCGGTCTTCTTCCTGTGCCAGTAATAACAACGTTTGCAGACAGCGATAATAGTTGGCGCGTTCCGGACTGAACACTGATGAGTTAAATTCCATTGTCAATTCAGTCCAGACCAGAGCCTGTTCCAGATCGCCACCAGCCAGCGCCAGCATAGCCTTTAATTCACCGATACGCAGAGTGTACCAGCCGTTATCCGGCCCGGTTGCCAGACCTAATAGCTCACGCACGCGGGTAAAGTCATCAAAACCTTCTTCATCCAGTTGCTCGATGAGGTTCAGGTAATCTTCTTTTTCCCACTCGCTGCCTGGGAGTGAAAGGATCGTTTCACGTAAATGGCTGCCCATGCTGTTATTCGCCAGCCACAGATCTTCTGCCGGATAAATATCGGACATGCCAGGCACGATAATGCGGCAAGCATAAACGCCCAGATGCTCGTAATCGGCAATATAAACTTCTTTATCTTCTTTGTTGAAGATAGCCATCAGCGTAGCAAACTCTTCTTCCGTGGTGCCTGAGAAGCTCCAGTCCACAAACGGATAATCAGCATCCTGCTTGAATAGGTCCCAGGAGATTAAACCGCTGGAATCGATAAAGTGCGTTTCGAGGTTAGTATGTTCAGCGACTTCTTCATCATCGAAGGTTGGCGGAGTAAACACATCCAAATCTTTCAGACCGCGGCCTTGCAGCAACTCGGTCACGGTACGTTCCAGTGCAACGCCAAAATCAGGATGTGCACCGAAGGATGCAAAGCAGGTACCGTTAGCTGGATTGAACAGTACCACGCAGATCACCGGATATTGACCGCCAAGCGAGGCATCATAAGCGAAGATCGGGAAACCTTCCGCTTCCAGTGTTTCGATCGCTTCAACCACCGCTGGATAACGCGCCAGCACGTCTGCCGGGATCTCTGGCAGGCTGATACTTTCAGCAATAATCCGGTTTTTCACGTAGCGTTCGAAAACTTCGGACAACCCCTGAACGCGTGCTTCGTTTCGGGTATTGCCAGCGGACATACCGTTAGAAACGTACAGGTTACCAATGATATTCATCGGAATATAAACGATCTGATTGTCGGACTGGCGCGTAAACGGTAGACCGCAAATACCACGATCTTCGTTACCAGATTGTAGGTCAATCAGCATGCTGCCGGTCAGTTCATTCTCCGGATCGTAAAATGCGCGCAGACGGTCATCGAGCAGCCCTTCTGGTACATCGTCGTTTTCGGTCAGTGGGAACCATTTTTCGTTGGGATAATGCACGAATGGACCGTTGGCGATGGTTTCGCCCAGCCAGAAGTCAGCAAAAAAGTAGTTGGTAGACAGACGCTCGAAATATTCACCGAGTGCAGAAGCCAGCGCCGCTTTTTTGGTTGCGCCTTTACCGTTGGTAAAACACAGTGCGCACTCTTTGTCGCGAATATGTACAGACCAGACGTTAGGCACGGGATTCAGCCAGGAGGCCTCTTCAATCTGAAAACCGAGGTCTGAAAGTTTTTGCTGGAAGCGAGCGATGGAATCTTCCAGAGCGGCATCTTTGCCGGGGATAAATGTTTGCGTCATGAAAATCACTTTAGTCGTACGGAAAGCGCGCAATAATACGGGTTTTATCTCAAAGGCGCTATCACCGCCGCCATGCCGATGAACTGTTGACTATGCTTTTAGTGGATAAACCACGATAAGAGCATAAAAATGAAGGCGTTCGATCTCCACCGTATGGCATTTGATAAAGTGCCTTTTGATTTCCTTGGCGAAGTTGCACTACGTAGTCTTTATACCTTTGTACTGGTTTTTTTGTTCCTCAAAATGACCGGCAGACGCGGTGTGCGGCAGATGTCGCTGTTTGAAGTGTTAATCATTCTGACGCTGGGGTCAGCGGCGGGGGATGTGGCGTTTTATGATGATGTGCCGATGGTTCCGGTGCTTATCGTCTTTATTACTCTGGCGTTGTTATACCGTCTGGTAATGTGGTTGATGGCGCACAGTGAAAAACTGGAGGATCTTCTGGAAGGCAAGCCGGTTGTCATTATTGAGGATGGTGAGCTGGCCTGGTCGAAACTTAATAACTCCAACATGACGGAATTTGAGTTCTTTATGGAGCTGCGACTGCGTGGAGTGGAGCAGTTGGGGCAGGTACGTCTGGCGATTCTCGAAACCAACGGGCAAATCAGTGTCTATTTCTTTGAAGATGACAAGGTCAAACCGGGATTACTTATTTTACCCAGTGACTGTACTCAGCGTTACAAAGTGGTGCCTGAGTCGGCGGACTATGCTTGCATCCGTTGCAGTGAGATCATTCATATGAATGCAGGGGAAAAACAATTATGTCCGCGCTGTGCAAATCCAGAATGGACGAAGGCAAGTCGGGCTAAACGGGTGACCTGACAGCAAAAAAATCGGTTTTTGGACAATAATCCGAGAGATTCTATTGTGTGACGCGTGCCGCATTTTTGCCCTCGACTGTTTTACCCATTGCGATGCGCGCCACTGAATGATAAAACCGATAGCCACAGGAATAATGTATTACCCGCGGTCGCAATCGATTGTCCGTGGGTTAATGGCAACGCAACGTGGTGAGGGGAAATGGCTCAAATCTTCAATTTTAGTTCTGGTCCGGCAATGCTACCGGCAGAGGTGCTTAAACAGGCTCAACAGGAACTGCGCGACTGGAACGGTCTTGGTACGTCGGTGATGGAAGTGAGCCACCGTGGTAAAGAGTTCATTCAGGTTGCAGAGGAAGCCGAGAAGCATTTTCGCGATCTTCTTAATATCCCCTCCAACTATAAAGTATTGTTCTGCCACGGCGGTGGTCGCGGTCAGTTTGCTGCTGTTCCGCTGAATATTCTTGGTGATAAAACCACTGCAGATTATGTCGATGCCGGTTACTGGGCGGCAAGTGCCATTAAAGAAGCGAAAAAATACTGCAAGCCAAATGTCTTTGACGCCAAAGTGACTGTTGATGGTCTTCGTGCGGTTAAGCCAATGCGTGAATGGCAGCTCTCTGATAATGCCGCTTATATGCATTACTGCCCAAATGAGACCATCGATGGTATCGCCATCGACGAAACGCCAGACTTTGGTAAAGAAGTGGTGGTTGCAGCCGACTTCTCTTCAACAATTCTTTCCCGTCCAATTGACGTCAGTCGTTACGGTGTGATTTATGCTGGCGCACAGAAAAATATCGGCCCGGCGGGCCTGACAATCGTCATCGTTCGTGAAGACTTACTGGGTAAAGCGAATATCGCGTGTCCGTCGATTCTGGATTATTCCATCCTTAACGATAACGACTCAATGTTTAACACGCCGCCGACATTTGCCTGGTACCTGTCCGGTCTGGTATTCAAATGGCTGAAAGCGAACGGCGGCGTGGCTGCAATGGATAAAATCAATCAGCAAAAAGCAGAACTGCTGTATGGGGTGATTGATAACAGCGATTTCTACCGCAATGACGTGGCGAAAGCTAACCGTTCGCGGATGAACGTGCCGTTCCAGTTGGCGGACAGTGCGCTTGACAAATTGTTCCTTGAAGAGTCTTTTGCTGCGGGGCTGCATGCCCTGAAAGGGCATCGTGTGGTCGGCGGTATGCGTGCGTCAATTTATAACGCAATGCCTCTGGAAGGCGTTAAAGCGCTGACAGACTTCATGGTTGAGTTCGAACGCCGTCACGGCTAATGCCGAAATTTTGCTTAATCCCCACAGCCAGCCTGTGGGGTTTTTATTTCTGTTGTAGAGAGTTGAGTTCATGGAATCCCTGACGTTACAACCCATCGCTCGTGTCGATGGCACCATTAATCTGCCCGGTTCCAAGAGCGTTTCTAACCGCGCTTTATTGCTGGCGGCATTAGCACACGGCAAAACAGTATTAACCAATCTGCTGGATAGCGATGACGTGCGCCATATGCTGAATGCATTAACAGCGTTAGGGGTAAGCTATACGCTTTCAGCCGATCGTACGCGTTGCGAAATCATCGGTAACGGCGGTCCATTACACGCAAAAAGTGCCCTGGAGTTGTTCCTCGGTAACGCCGGAACGGCAATGCGTCCGCTGGCGGCAGCTCTTTGTCTGGGTAGCAATGATATTGTGCTGACCGGTGAACCGCGTATGAAAGAACGCCCCATTGGTCATCTGGTGGATGCGCTGCGCCTGGGCGGGGCGAAGATCACTTACCTGGAACAAGAAAATTATCCACCATTGCGTTTACAGGGCGGCTTTACTGGCGGCAACGTTGACGTTGATGGCTCCGTTTCCAGCCAGTTCCTCACCGCACTGTTAATGACTGCGCCTCTTGCACCGGAAGATACGGTGATTCGTATTAAAGGCGATCTGGTCTCTAAACCTTATATCGACATCACACTCAATCTGATGAAGACGTTTGGTGTTGAAATTGAAAATCAGCACTATCAACAATTTGTCGTAAAAGGCGGGCAGTCTTATCAGTCTCCGGGTACTTATTTGGTCGAAGGCGATGCATCTTCGGCTTCTTACTTCCTGGCAGCAGCAGCAATCAAAGGCGGCACTGTAAAAGTGACCGGCATTGGACGCAACAGTATGCAGGGTGATATTCGCTTTGCTGATGTGCTGGAAAAAATGGGCGCGACCATTTGCTGGGGCGATGATTATATTTCCTGCACGCGGGGTGAACTGAACGCTATTGATATGGATATGAACCATATTCCTGATGCGGCGATGACCATTGCCACGGCGGCGTTATTTGCAAAAGGCACCACCACTCTGCGCAATATCTATAACTGGCGTGTTAAAGAGACCGATCGCCTGTTTGCGATGGCAACAGAACTGCGTAAAGTTGGTGCGGAAGTAGAAGAGGGGCACGATTACATTCGTATCACTCCACCGGAAAAACTGAACTTTGCCGAGATCGCAACATACAATGATCACCGGATGGCGATGTGTTTCTCGCTGGTGGCGTTGTCAGATACACCAGTGACGATTCTTGATCCCAAATGCACGGCCAAAACATTTCCGGATTATTTCGAGCAGCTGGCGCGGATTAGCCAGGCAGCCTGAATGAACAACGTGCAATAAATAGCCAAATCTTTCTTTATCAAAACGTCGGCACATTGCCGGCGTTTTTTTTCGGACCTTGTGAGTCATTTTGATTAATGGTAGCGTCGTTTGTCGATGTAACTTATTGATACATAATATTTATATATGATTAATCAACGGATGATTCACATGAAGAATACTAAATTACTGCTGGCGATTGCGGCCTCTGCAGCTTTACTGACAGGGTGTCAGAATACCCACGGTATTGATACCAATATGGCTATCAGCTCAGGTTTAAATGCCTATAAAGCAGCAACGTTAAGCGATGCTGATGCAAAAGCGATTGCCAATCAGGGCTGTGCCGAAATGGACAGCGGCAATCAAGTCGCAAGTAAATCCAGCAAGTACGGTAAACGTCTGGCAAAAATCGCCAAAGCATTGGGTAACAATATTAATGGCACGCCGGTCAACTATAAGGTTTATATGACCAGCGACGTCAACGCATGGGCGATGGCGAACGGCTGTGTTCGTGTCTACAGTGGCCTGATGGACATGATGAACGACAACGAAATTGAAGGCGTTCTGGGTCATGAACTGGGCCACGTCGCGTTGGGTCACTCGCTGGCTGAAATGAAAGCTTCTTATGCGATCGTTGCCGCACGTGATGCGATTTCCGCTACCAGCGGTGTGGCTTCCCAGCTTTCTCGCTCACAATTAGGTGATATCGCAGAAGGCGCGATCAATGCTAAATACTCCCGCGATAAAGAGTCCGAAGCAGATGATTTCTCCTTTGATCTGTTGAAGAAACGTGGCATCAGCACCCAGGGGCTGGTTGGCAGCTTTGAAAAATTGGCCAGCCTGGATGGCGGCCGTACCCAGTCCATGTTTGACTCTCACCCACCATCAACAGAGCGTGCGCAACACATCCGTGATCGTATCGCCTCTGGTAAGTAAATCATTGTCATCTTTCGGGCTGGTCTTCTGCCAGCCCGCTATAATTGCGCAATAAATCCCCATCTGAATACAGACAAAACTGGTTTTTGCACACAACGTTAACGATTTGTGGCGTCGGCGCGTATAATGCGCGCGGTTATGTTAACGGTACGCCTGTTTTAAGGAGATAAAGATGACGGCAATTGCCCCGGTTATTACCATTGATGGCCCAAGCGGTGCAGGGAAAGGCACCTTGTGTAAGGCTATGGCGGAAGCGTTGCAATGGCATCTGCTGGACTCGGGTGCAATTTATCGCGTACTGGCACTGGCGGCATTACATCACCATGTTGATGTTGCATCGGAAGATGCGCTCGTGCCGCTGGCATCCCATCTGGATGTACGTTTTGTGTCGACCAATGGTAATCTGGAAGTGATCCTCGAAGGGGAAGATGTCAGCGGCGAAATTCGTACTCAGGAAGTGGCGAATGCTGCTTCACAAGTCGCGGCATTCCCACGCGTTCGTGAAGCATTATTGCGTCGCCAACGCGCGTTTCGCGAATTACCAGGCTTGATTGCCGATGGCCGCGATATGGGAACGGTGGTATTCCCTGATGCGCCAGTGAAAATTTTCCTTGACGCCTCCTCGGAAGAACGTGCGCATCGCCGCATGCTACAGTTGCAGGAGAAGGGCTTTAGTGTTAACTTTGAGCGCCTTTTGGCCGAGATCAAAGAACGCGACGACCGCGATCGTAACCGAGCGGTAGCGCCACTGGTTCCGGCAGCCGATGCTTTAGTGTTGGATTCCACCACCTTAAGCATTGAGCAAGTGATTGAAAAAGCGCTACAATACGCGCGCCAGAAATTGGCTCTCGCATAAGCGACCGAATTTGCAGTACCCCCGTTGCAATGGAATGACAGCGGGTATGTTAAACAACCCCATCCGGCATGGAGCCAGGTGGACGTTAAATATAAACCTGAAGATTAAACATGACTGAATCTTTTGCTCAACTCTTTGAAGAGTCCTTAAAAGAAATCGAAACCCGCCCGGGTTCTATCGTTCGTGGCGTTGTTGTTGCTATCGACAAAGACGTAGTACTGGTTGACGCTGGTCTGAAATCTGAGTCCGCCATCCCGGCTGAGCAGTTCAAAAACGCCCAGGGCGAGCTGGAAATCCAGGTAGGTGACGAAGTTGACGTTGCTCTGGACGCAGTAGAAGACGGCTTCGGTGAAACTCTGCTGTCCCGTGAGAAAGCTAAACGTCACGAAGCCTGGATCACGCTGGAAAAAGCTTACGAAGATGCTGAAACTGTTACCGGTGTTATCAACGGCAAAGTTAAGGGCGGCTTCACTGTTGAGCTGAACGGTATTCGTGCGTTCCTGCCAGGTTCTCTGGTAGACGTTCGTCCGGTGCGTGACACTCTGCACCTGGAAGGCAAAGAGCTTGAATTCAAAGTAATCAAGCTGGATCAGAAGCGCAACAACGTTGTTGTTTCTCGTCGTGCCGTTATCGAATCCGAAAACAGCGCAGAGCGCGATCAGCTGCTGGAAAACCTGCAGGAAGGCATGGAAGTTAAAGGTATCGTTAAGAACCTCACTGACTACGGTGCATTCGTTGATCTGGGCGGCGTTGACGGCCTGCTGCACATCACTGATATGGCCTGGAAACGCGTTAAGCATCCGAGCGAAATCGTCAACGTGGGCGACGAAATCACTGTTAAAGTGCTGAAGTTCGACCGCGAACGTACCCGTGTATCCCTGGGCCTGAAACAGCTGGGCGAAGATCCGTGGGTAGCTATCGCTAAACGTTATCCGGAAGGTACCAAACTGACTGGTCGCGTGACCAACCTGACCGACTACGGCTGCTTCGTTGAAATCGAAGAAGGCGTTGAAGGCCTGGTACACGTTTCCGAAATGGATTGGACCAACAAAAACATCCACCCGTCCAAAGTTGTTAACGTTGGCGATGTCGTGGAAGTTATGGTTCTGGATATCGACGAAGAACGTCGTCGTATCTCCCTGGGTCTGAAACAGTGCAAAGCTAACCCGTGGCAGCAGTTCGCGGAAACCCACAACAAGGGTGACCGTGTTGAAGGTAAAATCAAGTCTATCACTGACTTCGGTATCTTCATCGGCCTGGACGGCGGCATCGACGGCCTGGTTCACCTGTCTGACATCTCCTGGAACGTTGCAGGCGAAGAAGCAGTTCGTGAATACAAAAAAGGCGACGAAATCGCTGCAGTTGTTCTGCAGGTTGACGCAGAACGTGAACGTATCTCCCTGGGCGTTAAACAGCTCGCAGAAGATCCGTTCAACAACTGGGTTGCTCTGAACAAGAAAGGCGCTATCGTAACCGGTAAAGTAACTGCAGTTGACGCTAAAGGCGCAACCGTAGAACTGGCTGACGGCGTTGAAGGTTACCTGCGTGCTTCTGAAGCATCCCGTGACCGCGTTGAAGACGCTACCCTGGTTCTGAGCGTTGGCGACGAAGTTGAAGCTAAATTCACCGGTGTTGATCGTAAAAACCGCGCAATCAGCCTGTCTGTTCGTGCGAAAGACGAAGCTGACGAGAAAGATGCAATCGCAACTGTTAACAAACAGGAAGATGCAAACTTCTCCAACAACGCAATGGCTGAAGCTTTCAAAGCAGCTAAAGGCGAGTAATTCTCTGACTCTTCGGGATTTTTATTCCGAAGTTTGTTGAGTTTACTTGACAGATTGCAGGTTTCGTCCTGTAATCAAGCACTAAGGGCGGCTACGGCCGCCCTTAATCAATGCAGCAACAGCAGCCGCTAAATTTGCCTTTAAGGAACCGGAGGAATCATGACCAAGTCAGAATTGATAGAAAGACTTGCCACCCAGCAATCGCACATTCCCGCCAAGACGGTTGAAGATGCAGTAAAAGAGATGCTGGAGCATATGGCCTCGACTCTTGCGCAGGGCGAGCGTATTGAAATCCGCGGTTTCGGCAGTTTCTCTTTGCACTACCGCGCACCACGTACCGGACGTAATCCGAAGACTGGCGATAAAGTAGAACTGGAAGGAAAATACGTTCCTCACTTTAAACCAGGTAAAGAACTGCGCGATCGCGCCAATATTTACGGTTAAGTTTTTACTCAAACTTGAACGCGAGAAAAGCACCTGTCGGGTGCTTTTTTCATTTCTCTAATCTGGAACTGGAAGCTGCCTCGCAGAGTTTTGAGCAGTTTTCACCCTGTCGTTAAATTCTTCTGAACGTGCCTCGGGGAACGCAAAACTCCCACCAGACAACCATTCAACAAAGTTGCACACTTTCTATAAACAGGGAGGGTGCATGAAAATAACGACAGTCGGAGTATGCATAATTTGCGGAATTTTTCCGTTGCTGATTTTGCCCCAATTGCCAGGGACAGTAACCCTTGCGCTTCTGACTATCTTCGCCTGTGTACTGGCATTTATCCCTGTTAAAACCGTCCGTTATATCGCGCTGACGTTGCTGTTTTTCGTTTGGGGCATATTAGCAGCAAAGCAAATTTTGTGGGCAGGAGAAACCTTAACTGGCGCGACGCAGGATGCAATAGTTGAGATCACTGCTACTGACGGCATGACCACTCATTACGGTCAAATTACTCATCTACAAGGTCGACGTATATTCCCTGCGCCAGGCCTCGTACTGTATGGCGAATATCTTCCGCAAGCGGTTTGTGCCGGACAAGTATGGTCAATGAAACTCAAAGTTCGTGCAGTTCATGGCCAACTTAATGATGGCGGCTTTGATAGCCAGCGTTATGCCATTGCCCAGCATCAACCGCTCACCGGCCGTTTTCTGCAGGCAAGTGTCATTGAACCGAATTGTAGCCTGCGTGCACAGTATCTGGCGTCACTACAAACAACGCTGCAACCCTATATGTGGAACGCGGTTATTCTTGGATTAGGTATGGGGGAACGGTTATCCGTCCCCAAAGAAATCAAAAATATCATGCGTGATACTGGAACGGCGCATTTAATGGCGATATCAGGATTGCACATCGCTTTTGCGGCGTTGCTGGCTGCAGGACTCATTCGCGGTGGGCAAGTTTTTCTGCCTGGGTGCTGGATCCACTGGCAAATGCCATTAATTGGTGGAATCTGCTGTGCTGCTTTTTATGCCTGGTTGACGGGAATGCAACCTCCTGCATTGCGTACCATGGTGGCGCTTGCTATGTGGGGAATGCTTAAGTTAAGTGGGCGACAGTGGACTGGCTGGGATGTATGGATATGTTGTCTGGCGGCAATTTTGCTGATGGATCCTGTTGCCATTCTTTCGCAAAGTTTATGGCTCTCTGCCGCTGCGGTAGCGGCGCTGATTTTTTGGTGTCAGTGGTTTCCCTGTCCGGAGTGGCAACTGCCGCCAGTATTGCGCGCGGTTGTTTCCCTCATCCATCTACAACTTGGAATCACCCTCCTGCTAATGCCTGTGCAAATCGTCATATTTCATGGCATTAGTCTGACCTCGTTTATTGCAAACCTATTTGCAATTCCCCTGGTGACATTTATCACGGTTCCGTTGATCCTCGCAGCGATGGTTATGCATTTAAGCGGGCCGTTAATCGTGGAGCAAGGAGTATGGTTTCTTGCCGACCGGTCTTTGGCTTTGCTTTTCTGGGGGTTAAAGAGTTTGCCAGAAGGGTGGATCAACATTGCTGAACGTTGGCAATGGCTAACATTTTCCCCATGGTTCTTACTGGTGGTATGGCGATTAAACGCCTGGCGAGCGTTGCCGGCAATGTGTGTGGCTGGAGGCTTGCTGATGTGCTGGCCGCTGTGGCAAAAACCTCGACCTGACGCGTGGCAGGTGTACATGCTTGATGTCGGGCAAGGGCTGGCAATGGTGATAGCCAGAAACGGTAAAGCGATTCTCTATGACACCGGACTGGCCTGGCCGGAGGGGGATAGTGGGCAACAACTGATTATCCCCTGGCTACGCTGGCATAATCTTGAACCAGAAGGCGTCATTCTTAGTCATGAACATCTGGATCATCGGGGAGGGCTGGACTCGATATTACGTGCCTGGCCGACGTTATGGGTCAGAAGCCCTTTAAGCTGGGAGCATCATCAGCCCTGTGTGCGTGGCGAAGCGTGGCAATGGCAAGGATTGCGTTTCAGCGTGCACTGGCCTTTACAAGGTAGCATCGATAAAGGAAATAACCATTCCTGTGTGGTTAAGGTTGATGACGGGACGAATAGCATTCTCCTAACCGGTGATATTGAAGCCCCCGCTGAACAAAAGATGCTAAGCCGTTACTGGCAGCAAGTACAAGCAACATTACTTCAGGTACCTCACCATGGCAGTAATACCTCATCATCGTTGCCATTAATTCAGCGAGTGAATGGAACATTGGCACTTGCATCGGCATCGCGCTATAACGCATGGCGACTGCCTTCAAACAAAGTTAAGCATCGCTATCAACAACAGGGTTATAAGTGGCTTGATACCCCGCATCAGGGGCAAATAACGGTCGATTTTTCAGCACAAGGCTGGCGGATTAGCAGCCTCAGGGAGCAAATTTTACCTCGTTGGTATCATCAGTGGTTTGGCGTGCCAGTGGATAACGGGTAGAATATGCGGCTATTTCAACAAATGCTGGTTTTTTGAATGCATAACGACAAAGATCTCTCTACGTGGCAGACATTCCGCCGACTGTGGCCAACCATTGCGCCTTTTAAAGCGGGTCTGATCGTGGCGGGCGTAGCGTTAATCCTCAACGCAGCCAGCGATACCTTCATGTTATCGCTCCTTAAGCCACTTCTTGATGATGGCTTTGGTAAAACAGATCGCTCCGTGCTGGTGTGGATGCCGCTGGTGGTGATCGGGCTGATGATTTTACGTGGTATCACCAGCTATGTTTCCAGCTACTGTATCTCCTGGGTATCAGGAAAGGTGGTAATGACTATGCGTCGCCGCCTGTTTGGTCACATGATGGGAATGCCAGTTTCATTCTTTGACAAACAGTCAACGGGTACGCTGTTGTCGCGTATCACCTACGATTCCGAACAGGTTGCTTCTTCTTCTTCCGGCGCATTGATTACTGTTGTGCGTGAAGGTGCGTCGATCATCGGCCTGTTCATCATGATGTTCTATTACAGCTGGCAACTGTCGATCATTTTAATTGTGCTGGCACCGATTGTTTCGATTGCGATTCGTGTCGTATCGAAGCGTTTTCGCAACATCAGTAAAAACATGCAGAACACCATGGGTCAGGTGACCACCAGCGCAGAACAGATGCTGAAGGGCCACAAAGAAGTATTGATTTTCGGTGGTCAGGAGGTGGAGACCAAACGCTTCGACAAAGTCAGTAACCGAATGCGTCTTCAGGGGATGAAAATGGTTTCAGCCTCTTCTATCTCTGATCCGATCATTCAGTTGATCGCCTCTTTAGCGCTGGCGTTTGTTCTGTATGCGGCGAGCTTCCCTAGCGTCATGGATAGCCTGACTGCCGGTACGATTACCGTTGTTTTCTCTTCAATGATTGCGCTGATGCGTCCGCTGAAGTCGCTGACCAACGTTAACGCCCAATTCCAGCGCGGTATGGCGGCTTGTCAGACGCTGTTTACCATTCTGGACAGTGAGCAGGAGAAAGACGAAGGTAAGCGTGTGCTCGAACGTGCGACTGGTGACGTAGAATTCCGCAATGTCACCTTTACTTATCCGGGACGTGATGTACCCGCATTGCGTAACATCAACCTGAAAATTCCGGCAGGAAAAACGGTCGCTCTGGTTGGACGCTCTGGTTCAGGTAAATCAACCATCGCCAGCCTAATCACACGTTTTTACGATATTGATGAAGGCGAAATCCTGATGGATGGTCACGATCTGCGCGAGTATACCCTGGCGTCTTTACGTAACCAGGTTGCTCTGGTGTCGCAGAATGTCCATCTGTTTAACGATACGGTTGCCAACAACATTGCTTACGCACGGACAGAACAGTACAGCCGTGAGCAAATTGAAGAAGCGGCGCGTATGGCCTACGCCATGGACTTCATCAATAAGATGGATAACGGTCTCGATACAGTGATTGGTGAAAACGGCGTGCTGCTCTCTGGCGGTCAGCGTCAGCGTATTGCCATCGCTCGAGCCTTGTTGCGTGATAGCCCGATACTGATTCTGGACGAAGCTACCTCGGCGCTGGATACCGAATCTGAACGTGCGATTCAGGCGGCACTGGATGAGTTGCAGAAAAACCGTACCTCTCTGGTGATTGCCCACCGCTTGTCTACCATTGAAAAGGCAGACGAAATCGTGGTCGTCGAGGATGGTGTCATTGTGGAACGCGGTACGCATAACGATTTGCTTGAGCACCGTGGCGTTTACGCGCAACTTCACAAAATGCAGTTTGGCCAATGATCGAAAAAATCTGGTCTGGTGAATCCCCTTTGTGGCGGCTATTGCTGCCACTCTCCTGGTTGTATGGTCTGGTGAGTGGCGCGATCCGTCTTTGCTATAAACTAAAACTGAAGCGCGCCTGGCGTGCCCCCGTACCGGTTGTCGTGGTTGGTAATCTCACCGCAGGCGGCAACGGAAAAACTCCGGTCGTTGTCTGGCTGGTGGAACAGTTGCAACAGCGCGGTATTCGCGTGGGGGTCGTATCGCGGGGATATGGTGGTAAGGCTGAATCTTATCCGCTGTTATTGTCGGCAGATACCACCACAGCACAGGCGGGTGATGAACCTGTGTTGATTTATCAACGCACTGGCGCGCCTGTTGCGGTTTCTCCCGTGCGTTCTGATGCGGTAAAAGCCATTCTGGCGCAACACCCTGATGTGCAGATCATCGTAACCGACGACGGTTTACAGCATTATCGTCTGGCGCGTGATGTGGAAATCGTCGTTATTGATGGCGTGCGTCGCTTTGGCAATGGCTGGTGGTTGCCGGCGGGGCCAATGCGTGAGCGAGCGGGGCGCTTAAAGTCGGTTGATGCGGTAATCGTCAACGGCGGTGTCCCCCGCAGCGGTGAAATCCCCATGCATCTGCTGCCGGGGCAGGCGGTGAATTTACGTACCGGTACGCGTTGTGACGTTGCTCAACTTGAACATGTGGTGGCGATGGCGGGGATTGGGCATCCGCCGCGCTTTTTTGCCACGCTGAAGATGTGCGGCGTACAACCGGAAAAATGTGTACCACTGGCCGATCATCAGTCTTTGAATTATAAGGATGTCAGCGCGTTGGTAAGCGACGGGCAAACGCTAGTAATGACTGAAAAAGATGCGGTGAAATGCCGGGCCTTTGCAGATGAAAATTGGTGGTATTTGCCTGTTGACGCACAGCTTTCAGGCGATGAACCAGCGAAACTGCTTGCGCAACTAACCTCGCTGGCTTCTGGCAACTAGTTACGCCGCGGCAGCGTTCGATTGATGGAGTCATGAATGTCGCTGCCGCACCTCTCCCTTGCTGATGCGCGTAATCTTCACCTTGCTGCGCAAGGCCTGTTAAACAAACCCCGCCGTCGAGCGTCGTTGGAAGATATTCTGGCAACGATTTCCCGCATGTCCTTGCTGCAAATTGATACCATCAATATTGTTGCCCGTAGCCCATATCTGGTGCTTTTCAGTCGTCTGGGAAATTATCCTGCGCAGTGGTTGGATGAGTCTCTGGCGCGTGGCGAATTAATGGAATACTGGGCGCATGAAGCCTGCTTTATGCCACGTAGCGATTTTCGTCTTATTCGCCACCGCATGCTGGCACCTGAAAAAATGGGCTGGAAATACAAAGACGCCTGGATGCAGGAACATGCGGCAGAAATTGCACAGTTAATTCAACATATTCATGATAAGGGGCCGGTACGTTCAGCCGATTTTGAGCATCCTCGTAAAGGTGCAAGCGGCTGGTGGGAGTGGAAGCCGCATAAACGACATCTGGAAGGTTTATTTACTGCCGGAAAGGTGATGGTGATTGAACGGCGCAACTTCCAGCGCGTTTATGATTTAACCCACCGTGTCATGCCTGACTGGGATGATGAGCGCGATCTCGTTTCGCAAACAGAAGCAGAAATCATCATGCTGGATAACAGTGCGCGTAGCCTGGGCATATTCCGCGAACAGTGGCTGGCAGATTACTATCGGCTGAAACGTCCGGCACTGGCGGCTTGGCGCGAAGCGAGGGCTGAACAGCAGCAAATCATTGCTGTGCATGTTGAAAAATTGGGCAATCTTTGGCTGCATGCTGATTTGCTGCCGCTACTCGAACGCGCGCTCGCCGGAAAGCTCACTGCAACGCACAGCGCGGTACTTTCGCCTTTTGATCCTGTTGTCTGGGATCGCAAACGCGCGGAGCAGCTTTTTGATTTTAGCTACCGGCTGGAGTGCTATACCCCAGCGCCGAAACGCCAGTATGGCTATTTTGTTCTGCCGTTATTACATCGTGGGCAATTAGTTGGGCGAATGGATGCCAAAATGCATCGCCAGACAGGCATCCTTGAAGTTATCTCTCTGTGGTTACAGGAAGGCATTAAACCAACGACAACGCTGCAAAAAGGGTTACGTCAGGCGATTACTGATTTCGCTAACTGGCAGCAGGCAACGCGGGTGACATTACGACGCTGCCCGCAAGGCCTCTTTACTGATTGCCGCGCCGGCTGGGAAATAGACCCCGTCGCATAAATGATTATGATAAGATTTATGCATTCATAACCCGATCCATCTGGAGGAACTATGGATCATCGTCTGCTTGAAATCATTGCCTGCCCGGTTTGCAACGGAAAACTTTGGTATAACCAGGAAAAACAAGAGCTTATTTGCAAACTGGACAACCTGGCTTTCCCGCTGCGCGATGGCATTCCAGTGTTGCTGGAAACGGAAGCCCGCGTGCTGACTGCTGATGAGAGTAAATCATGAGTTTTGTGGTCATTATTCCCGCGCGCTACGCGTCCACGCGTCTGCCCGGTAAACCATTGGTTGATATTAACGGCAAACCCATGATTGTTCATGTTCTTGAACGCGCGCGCGAATCAGGTGCCGAGCGCATCATCGTGGCAACCGATCATGAGGATGTTGCCCGCGCTGTTGAAGCCGCTGGCGGCGAAGTATGTATGACGCGCGCCGATCATCAGTCAGGTACAGAACGTTTGGCGGAAGTTGTCGAAAAATGCGCATTCAGCGACGACACGGTGATCGTTAATGTGCAGGGTGATGAACCGATGATCCCTGCGACAATCATTCGTCAGGTTGCTGATAACCTCGCTCAGCGTCAGGTGGGTATGGCGACTCTGGCGGTGCCAATCCACAATGCGGAAGAAGCGTTTAACCCGAATGCGGTGAAAGTGGTTCTCGACGCCGAAGGGTACGCACTGTACTTCTCTCGCGCCACCATTCCGTGGGATCGTGATCGTTTTGCAAAAGACCTTGAAACCGTAGGCGATAACTTCCTGCGTCATCTTGGTATTTATGGCTACCGAGCAGGCTTTATCCGTCGTTATGTTACCTGGCAGCCAAGTCCGTTAGAACATATCGAAATGTTAGAGCAGCTTCGTGTTCTGTGGTACGGCGAAAAAATCCACGTTGCTGTCGCCCAGGAAGTTCCTGGCACAGGTGTGGATACCCCTGAAGATCTCAAGCGCGTTCGCGCTGAAATGCGCTAATTTCACTTCGCGACACTCCAGCCAATTTTGGGAGGAGTGTCGTACCGTTACGATTTTCCTCAATTTTTCTTTTCAACAATTGATCTCATTCAGGTGACATCTTTTATATTGGCGCTCATTATGAAAGCAGTAGCTTTTATGAGGGTAATCTGAATGGAACAGCTGCGTGCCGAATTAAGCCATTTACTGGGCGAAAAACTCAGTCGTATTGAGTGCGTCAATGAAAAAGCGGATACGGCGTTGTGGGCTTTGTATGACAGCCAGGGAAACCCAATGCCGTTAATGGCAAGAAGCTTTAGTACGCCCGGAAAAGCCCGACAACTGGCATGGAAAACCACCATGCTGGCAAGAAGTGGGACTGTCCGTATGCCGACTATTTATGGTGTGATGACGCATGAAGAACACCCCGGCCCCGATGTCCTGCTACTGGAGCGGATGCGTGGTGTTTCGGTGGAGGCTCCAGCCCGAACACCAGAACGCTGGGAACAACTCAAAGACCAAATCGTTGAAGCCTTACTGGCCTGGCACCGTCAGGACAGTCGTGGTTGCGTCGGCGCGGTCGACAATACTCAGGAAAATTTCTGGCCCTCATGGTACCGGCAACATGTTGAAGTGCTATGGACTACGCTCAATCAGTTCAATAACACCGGTCTAACGATGCAAGATAAGCGGATCCTGTTTCGCACCCGTGAATGTCTCCCGGCATTATTTGAAGGCTTTAACGACAATTGTGTGCTGATTCACGGTAACTTCTGTTTACGCAGCATGCTGAAAGATTCGCGCAGCGATCAGTTACTGGCGATGGTCGGACCGGGACTAATGCTTTGGGCACCGCGAGAATACGAACTGTTCCGACTAATGGATAATTCTCTGGCGGAAGATTTGCTCTGGAGTTATCTGCAACGCGCGCCAGTGGCGGAGTCGTTCATCTGGCGGCGTTGGTTGTATGTGTTATGGGATGAAGTTGCGCAACTGGTCAACACCGGACGATTTAGTCGGCGTAACTTCGATCTGGCATCAAAATCACTCTTGCCGTGGCTCGCCTGACGAACCTTTCAGCCACTGCCAGATCCGGCCAAGCGTTTCATAGCCAACGCGGTCGCTATGCATCAACCAAACCGGAGAAGGGATTGCCCGTTCCCACGGATTAAGCGGCGAGTCGATGGCCAACTGATTCGCCGGGGCTGGTAGCGGATTTAACCCTTCCTGCTGAAAAAAGATCATCGCCCGCGGCAGATGTGATGCGGAGGTTACCAGCAGGAAAGGTGCGTCACCAATTGCCTGTTTCACTGCCGCAGCTTCTTCTTCGGTATCTTTTGGCAAATCCAGAGTGATAATTTGCTCGCGCGGCACGCCCAGCGATTGCGCAACTCGGGCACCTACTTCGGCTGTACTCACCGTATTGGTTTTTGCTACGCCTCCCGTGAAGATCAGTTTTGATCCCGGATTTTCGCGCCATAAGCGGATACCTTCATTCAGGCGTGGCAGACTGTTATTGATTAAATTAGAGCTCGGTGCCCACTGCGGGTTCCAGGTATAACCACCTCCGAGCACCACGATATAGTCCACTTTTTGCGAATTATTCCATGTCGGATAGGTGCTTTCGATGGGACGCAGCAGGCGGTCGGCTATCGGTTGCAAACTCAATAACAAGAGCGCCAGCCACCCAATGCTAATAAAAATCTTCCCGGTTTTTTGAAAACGGCTAAACCACAGCAGCGCCAGGCCAGCGCCAATAATCAGCAACATCAGCGGAAGTGGCAGCAACATATTGCCAATCAC
Source organism: Escherichia coli (assembly GCF_036503815.1). GTDB lineage: Bacteria > Pseudomonadota > Gammaproteobacteria > Enterobacterales > Enterobacteriaceae > Escherichia > Escherichia coli_F. Next base: position 3,140,012 of record NZ_AP027764.1, on the reverse strand, counting down.
TTTTTTCAGTGTAAAAAGCATCCTTTCTGGTTCCTTTTTTGACCATATAGCAAGGGATCGCCAGCGATATTACACCAGACGGGTTCATTCTCGCCGTGGCTGTGACAAAATAGCGTCTTTATCAGAAAACGTCTTAGCCAACCGGTGGAGAAAGCAATGCAGGATCGCAATTTTGATGATATTGCGGAAAAGTTTTCCCGTAACATTTACGGCACCACCAAAGGGCAGCTTCGACAGGCTATTCTGTGGCAGGATCTCGATCGCGTGCTGGCGGAAATGGGCTCGCAAAAACTGCGTGTGCTGGATGCTGGCGGTGGAGAAGGGCAGACCGCAATCAAAATGGCCGAGCGTGGGCATCAGGTCATTTTATGCGATCTTTCAGCGCAGATGATCGACCGCGCAAAACAGGCGGCAGAAGCAAAAGGTGTGAGCGACAACATGCAATTTATACATTGCGCCGCTCAGGATGTTGCTTCGCATTTGGAAACGCCCGTTGATCTGATATTGTTCCATGCGGTGCTCGAGTGGGTGGCCGATCCCCGCAGCGTATTGCAGACCCTGTGGTCAGTGTTATGTCCAGGCGGTGTGTTGTCGTTAATGTTCTACAATGCGCACGGTTTGTTGATGCATAACATGGTCGCCGGGAATTTTGATTACGTGCAGGCGGGAATGCCGAAAAAGAAAAAACGGACGCTTTCGCCAGATTATCCACGCGACCCGGCGCAGGTTTATCTGTGGCTGGAAGAAGCTGGTTGGGAAATTCTGGGTAAGACAGGCGTTCGCGTGTTTCATGATTATCTGCGCGAGAAGCACCAGCAGCGCGACTGCTATGAAGCATTACTTGAATTAGAAACGCGTTATTGCCGTCAGGAACCGTATATTACCCTGGGGCGTTATATTCATGTCACCGCGCGCAAACCGCAGAGCAAGGATAAAGTATGAGTGAATTTTCCCAGACAGTCCCCGAACTGGTTGCCTGGGCCAGAAAAAATGACTTCTCCATCTCGCTGCCGGTAGACCGACTCTCTTTTCTGCTGGCGGTTGCCACGCTGAACGGCGAGCGTCTGGATGGTGAGATGAGTGAAGGCGAGCTGGTGGATGCATTCCGCCATGTGAGTGATGCGTTTGAGCAAACCAGCGAAACCATCGGCGTGCGCGCCAACAACGCGATCAACGACATGGTGCGTCAACGTCTGCTGAACCGCTTTACCAGCGAGCAGGCGGAAGGGAACGCAATTTACCGTCTGACGCCGCTCGGCATCGGCATTACTGACTACTACATCCGTCAGCGCGAGTTTTCTACGCTGCGCCTTTCTATGCAGTTGTCGATTGTGGCGGGTGAGCTCAAACGAGCAGCAGATGCCGCCGAAGAGGGCGGTGATGAATTTCACTGGCACCGTAATGTCTATGCGCCACTGAAATATTCGGTAGCAGAAATTTTTGACAGTATCGACCTGACGCAACGTCTGATGGACGAACAGCAGCAGCAGGTGAAGGACGATATCGCCCAGTTGCTGAACAAAGACTGGCGGGCGGCGATCTCCAGCTGCGAATTGTTGCTTTCAGAAACTTCCGGAACGCTGCGTGAATTGCAGGATACGCTGGAAGCGGCAGGTGATAAATTGCAGGCTAATCTGTTACGCATTCAGGATGCGACGATGACTTATGATGATCTGCATTTCGTCGATCGTCTGGTGTTCGATCTGCAAAGCAAACTTGACCGTATTATCAGCTGGGGCCAGCAATCCATCGACTTGTGGATTGGCTACGACCGCCACGTACACAAATTTATTCGTACTGCGATCGATATGGATAAAAACCGCGTCTTTGCTCAGCGGTTACGTCAGTCGGTACAAACCTATTTTGATGAACCGTGGGCGCTAACTTATGCCAATGCCGATCGTCTGCTGGATATGCGTGACGAAGAGATGGCACTGCGCGATGAAGAGGTGACTGGGGAACTTCCTGAGGATCTGGAGTACGAAGAGTTTAACGAGATCCGCGAACAGCTGGCGGCGATCATCGAAGAACAACTTGCCGTGTACAAAACCAGACAAGTGCCGTTGGATCTTGGTCTGGTGGTACGCGAATATCTGTCACAGTATCCGCGTGCACGTCACTTTGACGTTGCGCGCATTGTTATTGATCAGGCGGTACGTCTTGGCGTAGCGCAAGCAGATTTCACCGGACTGCCAGCGAAATGGCAGCCGATTAATGATTACGGAGCCAAGGTACAGGCGCATGTCATCGACAAATATTGAACAAGTGATGCCGGTTAAGCTGGCGCAGGCGCTGGCGAATCCGTTATTTCCGGCGCTGGATAGCGCCTTACGTTCAGGCCGCCATATTGGCCTCGACGAACTGGATAATCATGCATTCCTGATGGATTTTCAGGAATATCTGGAAGAGTTTTACGCGCGTTATAACGTTGAGCTTATTCGCGCACCGGAGGGGTTCTTCTATTTACGTCCACGTTCCACCACTATTATCCCTCGTTCCGTCTTGTCGGAACTGGATATGATGGTCGGGAAAATCCTCTGTTATCTTTATCTCAGCCCGGAACGGCTGGCGAATGAGGGGATTTTCACCCAGCAGGAACTGTACGATGAACTGCTCACCCTGGCCGATGAAGCGAAACTGCTGAAACTGGTGAACAACCGTTCAACCGGTTCAGACGTTGACCGGCAGAAGTTGCAGGAGAAAGTACGTTCTTCGCTCAACCGTCTGCGTCGTTTAGGCATGGTGTGGTTTATGGGCCACGACAGCAGCAAGTTCCGCATTACCGAATCGGTGTTCCGCTTCGGAGCCGATGTGCGTGCTGGCGACGATCCCCGTGAAGCACAGCGTCGCCTGATTCGTGATGGCGAAGCAATGCCGATTGAAAATCATCTGCAACTCAACGATGAAACCGAAGAGAATCAGCCAGATAGCGGAGAGGAAGAATAATGATTGAACGCGGTAAATTTCGCTCACTGACGCTGATTAACTGGAACGGCTTTTTTGCCCGAACTTTTGACCTCGATGAGCTGGTTACGACGCTCTCCGGTGGTAACGGTGCGGGTAAATCTACTACCATGGCGGCGTTCGTTACGGCGCTGATCCCCGACCTGACCCTGCTGCATTTCCGTAACACCACGGAAGCCGGGGCCACCAGCGGTTCGCGCGATAAAGGTCTGCACGGTAAGCTGAAAGCGGGTGTCTGCTATTCGATGCTCGACACCATTAACTCGCGCCATCAGCGCGTGGTGGTCGGCGTGCGTCTGCAACAGGTTGCCGGGCGCGATCGTAAAGTTGATATCAAACCATTTGCCATTCAGGGCTTGCCGATGTCGGTGCAGCCGACACAACTGGTGACCGAAACTCTGAATGAACGTCAGGCGCGTGTACTGACGCTTAACGAGCTGAAAGACAAGCTCGAAGCGATGGAAGGCGTGCAGTTTAAGCAGTTCAACTCTATTACCGATTACCACTCGCTGATGTTCGATCTGGGCATCATCGCACGTCGTCTGCGCTCAGCGTCTGATCGTAGTAAATTCTATCGTCTGATTGAAGCTTCGCTGTACGGCGGGATTTCCAGCGCCATCACCCGTTCTCTGCGCGACTACCTGTTGCCAGAAAATAGCGGCGTGCGTAAAGCGTTTCAGGACATGGAAGCGGCGCTGCGTGAAAACCGTATGACGCTGGAAGCGATTCGTGTTACCCAGTCTGACCGTGACTTGTTCAAGCATCTGATCAGCGAAGCGACTAACTACGTGGCGGCGGACTACATGCGCCACGCCAACGAGCGCCGTGTTCATCTCGATAAGGCCCTGGAGTTTCGTCGTGAGCTTCACACTTCGCGTCAGCAACTGGCGGCAGAGCAGTACAAACATGTCGATATGGCGCGTGAGCTGGCAGAGCACAACGGTGCCGAAGGCGATCTGGAGGCGGATTATCAGGCGGCCAGCGATCATCTGAACCTGGTGCAAACCGCACTGCGTCAGCAGGAAAAGATTGAACGCTACGAAGCGGATCTCGATGAGCTGCAGATCCGTCTGGAAGAGCAAAACGAAGTGGTGGCAGAAGCCATCGAACGCCAGGAAGAGAACGAGGCTCGTGCGGAAGCTGCCGAACTGGAAGTGGACGAGCTGAAAAGCCAGCTTGCTGACTACCAGCAGGCGCTGGACGTCCAGCAAACGCGCGCGATCCAGTATAACCAGGCGATTGCTGCGCTTAATCGTGCCAAAGAACTGTGCCATCTGCCGGACTTAACCGCCGACAGCGCTGCCGAATGGCTGGAAACCTTCCAGGCGAAAGAGCTGGAAGCGACTGAAAAAATGCTCTCTCTTGAGCAGAAAATGAGCATGGCGCAAACCGCGCACAGCCAGTTTGAGCAGGCTTATCAGCTGGTGGTGGCAATCAACGGCCCGCTGGCGCGTAACGAGGCGTGGGATGTCGCCCGCGAACTATTGCGCGAAGGGGTCGATCAGCGTCACCTGGCAGAGCAGGTTCAGCCGTTGCGGATGCGCTTAAGCGAACTGGAACAGCGTCTGCGCGAGCAGCAAGAAGCTGAGCGTCTGTTGGCAGATTTCTGCAAACGTCAGGGCAAGAATTTTGATATCGACGAACTGGAAGCCCTGCATCAGGAGCTGGAAGCGCGCATTGCCTCTCTTTCCGACAGTGTTTCTAACGCCCGCGAAGAGCGTATGGCACTGCGTCAGGAGCAGGAACAGCTGCAGTCTCGCATTCAGAGTTTGATGCAGCGTGCGCCGGTTTGGCTGGCTGCGCAAAACAGTCTCAACCAGTTGAGCGAACAGTGCGGCGAAGAATTCTCCTCAAGCCAGGACGTCACCGAATATCTGCAACAGTTGCTGGAGCGTGAGCGCGAAGCGATTGTTGAACGTGACGAAGTTGGCGCACGCAAAAACGCCGTCGATGAAGAGATCGAACGTTTAAGCCAGCCAGGCGGCTCTGAAGACCAGCGTCTGAATGCGCTGGCGGAGCGTTTTGGCGGCGTGTTGCTGTCAGAAATTTATGACGACGTTAGCCTGGAAGATGCGCCGTACTTCTCGGCGTTGTACGGCCCGTCACGCCACGCTATCGTGGTGCCGGACCTGTCACAGGTAACCGAGCATCTGGAAGGCTTGACCGATTGCCCGGAAGATCTCTATCTGATCGAAGGGGATCCGCAGTCATTCGATGACAGCGTGTTCAGCGTTGATGAGCTGGAAAAAGCGGTAGTGGTGAAAATCGCCGATCGTCAGTGGCGTTATTCACGTTTCCCGGAAGTGCCGCTGTTTGGTCGTGCTGCGCGTGAAAGCCGTATTGAAAGCCTCCATGCGGAACGTGAAGTGCTTTCCGAACGCTTCGCCACGCTCTCCTTTGATGTACAGAAAACCCAGCGTCTGCATCAGGCGTTCAGCCGCTTTATTGGTAGCCATCTGGCGGTAGCGTTTGAGTCTGATCCGGAAGCAGAAATCCGTCAACTGAACAGCCGTCGCGTCGAACTGGAGCGGGCGTTGAGTAATCATGAAAATGATAACCAGCAGCAGCGTATTCAGTTTGAGCAGGCGAAAGAGGGCGTTACGGCGCTGAACCGCATTCTGCCGCGTCTTAACCTGCTGGCTGATGACAGCCTGGCAGATCGCGTCGATGAAATCCGCGAACGTCTGGATGAAGCCCAGGAAGCCGCGCGTTTTGTTCAGCAGTTTGGCAATCAACTGGCGAAACTGGAACCGATCGTTTCGGTATTGCAGAGCGACCCGGAACAGTTCGAACAGTTAAAAGAAGATTACGCGTACTCTCAGCAGATGCAGCGCGATGCCCGTCAGCAGGCGTTTGCCCTGACGGAAGTGGTGCAGCGTCGTGCGCACTTTAGCTACTCTGACTCGGCAGAAATGCTTAGCGGTAACAGCGATCTCAACGAAAAACTGCGTGAACGTCTGGAACAGGCGGAAGCGGAGCGTACCCGCGCTCGTGAAGCGTTGCGCGGACACGCCGCGCAGTTAAGTCAGTACAATCAGGTACTGGCTTCGCTGAAAAGTTCGTATGACACCAAAAAAGAGCTACTCAACGATCTGCAACGTGAATTGCAGGATATCGGCGTGCGTGCTGATAGCGGGGCAGAAGAGCGGGCGCGTATTCGCCGTGATGAGTTACATGCGCAGCTGAGCAATAACCGTTCACGTCGCAACCAACTGGAAAAAGCGCTTACCTTCTGCGAAGCGGAGATGGACAACCTGACCCGCAAACTGCGCAAGCTGGAGCGTGATTACTTTGAGATGCGCGAGCAGGTAGTGACCGCGAAAGCGGGCTGGTGTGCAGTGATGCGCATGGTGAAAGATAACGGTGTTGAGCGCCGCTTACACCGTCGTGAGCTGGCTTATCTCTCCGCTGATGATTTGCGTTCCATGTCGGATAAGGCGTTGGGTGCGTTGCGTCTGGCGGTAGCGGATAACGAACATCTGCGCGACGTGCTGCGTATGTCGGAAGATCCAAAACGTCCGGAACGTAAAATTCAGTTCTTCGTGGCGGTTTATCAGCATCTGCGCGAGCGTATTCGTCAGGATATTATTCGTACCGATGATCCGGTTGAAGCTATCGAGCAGATGGAGATCGAACTTAGCCGTCTGACTGAAGAGTTAACCTCCCGCGAACAGAAACTGGCGATCAGTTCCCGCAGCGTGGCGAACATCATCCGTAAAACTATTCAGCGCGAGCAGAACCGTATCCGTATGCTCAACCAGGGCTTGCAGAACGTATCGTTCGGTCAGGTGAACAGCGTGCGCCTCAACGTGAACGTGCGTGAAACGCACGCCATGCTGCTGGATGTGCTCTCTGAACAGCACGAACAACATCAGGATCTGTTTAACAGCAACCGTCTGACCTTCTCGGAAGCGCTGGCGAAACTGTATCAGCGCCTTAATCCGCAGATTGATATGGGGCAGCGCACGCCGCAGACCATCGGTGAAGAACTGCTGGATTACCGTAACTATCTTGAAATGGAAGTTGAGGTTAACCGTGGTTCCGATGGCTGGTTGCGCGCGGAATCTGGTGCATTGTCGACCGGTGAGGCTATTGGTACCGGTATGTCGATTCTGGTGATGGTGGTACAGAGTTGGGAAGATGAATCTCGCCGCTTGCGCGGTAAAGATATCTCTCCTTGCCGTCTGCTGTTCCTTGATGAAGCAGCGCGACTGGATGCCCGTTCCATCGCCACGCTGTTTGAATTGTGTGAGCGTTTGCAAATGCAGCTCATCATCGCAGCGCCGGAAAATATCAGCCCGGAAAAAGGCACCACCTATAAACTGGTGCGTAAAGTCTTCCAGAATACCGAACACGTTCACGTAGTCGGTCTGCGTGGTTTTGCACCGCAACTCCCTGAAACGCTTTCAGGAACTGACGAAGCGCCTTCCCAGGCGAGTTAAGATTGAGGCGGCAGCGATGCCGCCTTTCCTGTTTCTGAAAACTCCGTTTCTGCACTAAAAAAGTGCCACATTCTGGCGCGCTTTTCTTTAAACTTCTTTACATTAGGTTATGTAAAAACGTATCGGCGTTTATATACTGAAGATAAGCCTGATGAGTAACAGGCTTGCTCGTCATACTTTCGTGAGTATTGGCGTTGTACAGGCAAGTCGTAAAATAACAGCCTGGCTATTCAGAGTATGATAAAAACAGGGGGCAAGGGATGTTGCTTAATATGATGTGTGGTCGTCGGCTGTCGGCAATCAGTTTGTGCGTGGCCGTAACATTCGCTCCACTGTTCAATGCTCAGGCCGATGAGCCTGAAGTAATCCCTGGCGACAGCCCGGTGGCTGTCAGCGAACAGGGCGAGGCACTGCCGCAGGCGCAGGCCACGGCAATAATGGCGGGGATCCAGCCATTGCCTGAAGGTGCGGCAGAAAAAGCTCGCACGCAAATCGAATCTCAATTACCTGCAGGCTATAAGCCGGTTTATCTTAACCAGCTTCAACTGTTGTATGCCGCACGCGATATGCAACCCATGTGGGAAAACCGTGATGCTGTTAAAGCCTTCCAGCAACAGCTGGCAGAAGTGGCGATTGCCGGTTTCCAGCCGCAGTTTAATAAATGGGTAGAGTTACTGACCGATCCTGGTATTAACGGGATGGCACGCGATGTGGTGCTCTCTGATGCGATGATGGGCTATCTCCATTTCATCGCAAATATTCCAGTCAAAGGCACTCGCTGGCTATACAGCAGTAAACCTTATGCGCTTGCAACGCCGCCGCTTTCGGTGATTAACCAATGGCAGCTGGCGCTGGATAAAGGTCAATTGCCGACGTTTGTTGCAGGACTGGCACCGCAGCATCCGCAATATGCGGCGATGCATGAATCGTTACTGAACTTACTCAGTGACACCAAACCGTGGCCCCAACTGACTGGCAAAGCAACATTGCGTCCAGGGCAGTGGAGTAACGACATACCGGCATTGCGCGAAATATTGCAACGTACAGGCATGCTGGACGGGGGGCCGAAAATAACTCTGCCTGGCGATGACACGCCAACTGACGCGGTGGTCAGCCCATCCGCTGTTACTGCTGAAACAGCAGAAACTAAGGCGATGGACCAGCAAACTACGTCTCGTAGTAAACCTGCGCCTGCCGTTCGTGCCGCCTACAATAATGAATTGGTAGAAGCCGTTAAACGTTTTCAGGCATGGCAAGGATTAGGAGCAGATGGCGCTATTGGCCCGGCAACACGGGACTGGTTAAACGTAACGCCCGCCCAGCGAGCTGGCGTGTTGGCACTCAATATCCAGCGATTACGCTTGCTGCCAACTGAGCTTTCAACCGGGATCATGGTTAATATTCCGGCCTATTCGCTGGTCTATTATCAGAACGGCAATCAGGTGCTGGATTCGAGAGTCATTGTCGGTCGCCCCGATCGCAAAACGCCGATGATGAGCAGTGCCCTTAACAACGTGGTGGTAAACCCGCCGTGGAACGTACCACCAACTCTGGCACGCAAAGATATTCTGCCGAAAGTGCGCAACGATCCGGGATATCTCGAAAGCCATGGCTATACGGTGATGCGCGGCTGGAACAGCAGAGAAGCGATTGACCCATGGCAGGTTGACTGGTCTACAATCACGGCCTCGAATTTACCGTTTCGCTTCCAGCAGGCTCCAGGCCCACGGAACTCGCTGGGGCGCTATAAATTCAATATGCCGAGTTCAGAGGCCATTTATTTGCATGACACGCCGAACCACAATCTGTTCAAGCGTGATACACGCGCATTGAGCTCAGGCTGTGTACGAGTGAATAAAGCTTCCGATCTGGCGAATATGCTGTTGCAGGATGCAGGATGGAATGACAAACGTATTTCTGATGCGCTGAAGCAGGGCGATACGCGTTACGTCAATATTCGGCAGTCGATTCCGGTGAATCTCTACTATCTGACGGCATTTGTTGGTGCAGATGGTCGTACCCAGTATCGTACAGATATTTACAATTATGATCTGCCTGCGCGATCCAGCTCGCAAATCGTATCGAAAGCGGAACAATTAATCAGGTAAATGAAGCAGTTCGGGGAAATCAGTTGTCGTAATAATTAGCATGATCGGGGGCGCTTCTCTGCAGCCCCCATCACTGCTGGGGTTGAGTCATCTTGACGTCTGCTTTACGGGCGGTTAAGGTGCCTCTTGTGCGCCAGAAGTGCATATAAACGATAACATTGACCTGTAGACTTGATTATCATGGACAAATTCGACGCTAATCGCCGCAAACTGCTGGCGCTTGGTGGCGTTGCACTCGGTGCCGCCATCCTGCCGACCCCGGCGTTTGCAACACTCTCTACCCCACGCCCGCGTATTTTGACACTCAATAATCTCCATACCGGAGAGTCAATCAAAGCGGAGTTTTTCGATGGCAGAGGCTATATTCAGGAAGAATTGGCAAAACTTAACCATTTTTTCCGCGATTACCGCGCGAACAAAATAAAGTCCATCGACCCAGGATTATTCGACCAGTTGTATCGCCTGCAAGGGTTGTTAGGCACCCGCAAACCGGTGCAACTCATTTCCGGTTATCGTTCCATTGATACCAACAATGAACTACGCGCCCGCAGCCGTGGAGTAGCGAAGAAAAGCTATCACACTAAAGGCCAGGCGATGGATTTCCACATTGAAGGTATCGCGTTAAGCAATATTCGCAAAGCCGCGTTATCTATGCGTGCAGGTGGTGTAGGATATTACCCACGTAGTAACTTTGTGCATATTGATACCGGGCCAGCACGGCACTGGTAGTAATCGCTTAACGAAACAGGGGCAGTATGAACTATCGTATTATTCCGGTCACCGCATTCTCCCAGAACTGTTCATTGATCTGGTGTGAACAAACCCGTCTGGCCGCACTGGTCGATCCTGGCGGCGATGCGGAAAAAATCAAACAGGAAGTTGATGCCAGCGGCCTGACACTGATGCAGATCCTGCTGACTCATGGCCATCTGGACCACGTTGGCGCAGCGGCGGAACTGGCGCAACATTACGGCGTGCCGGTTTTTGGCCCGGAAAAAGAAGATGAGTTCTGGCTGCAAGGCTTGCCTGCGCAAAGTCGTATGTTTGGTCTGGAAGAGTGCCAGCCGCTGACGCCAGATCGTTGGCTGAACGAAGGCGATACCATCAGCATAGGGAATGTGACTTTACAGGTGTTACATTGCCCTGGGCATACGCCGGGTCATGTCGTGTTTTTTGATGAGCGGGCAAGGCTGCTGATTTCTGGCGATGTTATTTTCAAAGGCGGAGTAGGGCGCAGTGATTTCCCGCGTGGCGATCATAATCAACTGATTTCTTCAATCAAAGATAAATTGCTGCCACTGGGGGATGATGTGACATTTATTCCGGGTCACGGACCATTATCCACACTTGGTTATGAGCGCCTGCATAATCCCTTCCTGCAAGACGAAATGCCCGTCTGGTAAAGGCGCATAAAAAAGCCCGCTTTTCAGCGGGCTTCATTGTTTTTAACGCTTACAGCACTGCCACAATCGCTTCGCACAGCGGAGCCATATTATCTGGTGTCATCCCGGCCACGTTTACGCGACCAGAAGCAACAGCATACACGCCAAACTCTTCGCGCAGACGCAGCACTTGTTCTTTTGTCAGGCCACTGAAGGAGAACATGCCGTTCTGTTTGATGATAAAGCTGAAGTCGCGGTTTGCGCCTTTTTCCTGCAGCGTATTGACGAACAACTGACGCATACGCTGAATACGCTGGCGCATATCAGTCAGCTCTTGTTCCCAAATCGCACGTAACGCATCGTTGCTCAGGATGGTGGCAACAACAGAAGCGCCGTGTGCTGGTGGGTTAGAGTAGTTAGCGCGAATCGCCGCTTTCATTTGGCTGAATGCGCGATCAACGGTCTCACTGTCAGCAGCAACCAGAGTACAAGCGCCAACACGCTCGTTGTACAGGCCAAAGTTTTTAGAGTAGGAACTGGCAACAATCAGCTCTTTATGCATAGCCGCGAAAGCGCGCAGTCCTTCAGCATCTTCTTCCAGACCACGGGCAAACCCCTGGTAAGCGAAGTCAAACAGCGGTAACCAGCCTTTCTCAACGGAAAGTTGTGCCAGTGTCTGCCATTGTTCCAGCGTAGGGTCGATACCGGTTGGGTTATGGCAGCAGCCATGGAACAGCACTACGTCGCCAGCCTGAGCTTCGTTCAGGCTATTAATCAGTGCATCGAAGTCAAGGGTGTGATTTTCCGCATCATAATAAGCGTATTCACGAACTTCCAGACCTGCAGAGTTAAAGACGCTCTTATGGTTCGGCCAGCTTGGGTTGCTCACCCACACACGCTTAACGCTGGTATTTTTTGCCAGGAAATCGGCAGCCACGCGTAGTGCGCCAGTGCCACCCGGAGTCTGTGCCGTGCGAGCACGTTTGTCATTGATCAGGGCGCTACCTTTACCAAACAGCAGTTCCTGAGTGCAGCGACCAAATTCAGGGATGCCGTCAATGCCGAGGTAATTTTTGGTGGTTTCATTTTCGAGCAGATACTGTTCAGCCTTTTTCACGCTGGTCAGTACCGGGGTTTTGCCCGTCTCATCTTTATAGACACCAATCCCGAGGTTAATTTTGCCGGGACGTTCATCGGCACGAAACAGATCGGCCAGGCCCAGAATCGGGTCGGCAGGAGCGGCGGTAATGTTCTCAAACATGACGAGGTTCCATTATGGTTACAGAAGGGAAGTCCGCTATCAGGGTAACGGGAGATTTACAAAATTCCAACTATTACTGATGAAAACGCAGGCTGTTTTTGCAAGACGTGAGATTGCTCTGGAAGGCATAAAAAAAACAGGACCAAAGTCCTGTTTTTTCGGCATTTAACAAAGAGGTGTGCTATTAGAACTGGTAAACGATACCCACAGCAACGGTGTCGTCTGAACCTACGCCCAGTTTGTTGTCAGAATCGATCTGGTTGATGATGTAGTCAACATAGGTGGACATGTTTTTGTTGAAGTAGTAGGTTGCGCCCACTTCAAAGTAGTTCACCAGATCAACATCACCGATACCCTCTACGTCTTTCGCTTTAGATTTGGTGTAAGCGATGGACGGACGCAGACCGAAATCGAACTGGTATTGCGCAACTAACAGAACATCTTGCGTTTTGTTGGCGAAGCCGCTGATGTTTGTAAATTTATTAGTGATCGGCGTAGCGTTACGGGTTTCACCGTAGTTCGCTGCCAGGTAGATGTTGTTCGCGTCATACTTCAGACCAGTAGCCCACTGTTCAGCTTTTTTACCGTTGCCAAGAGGTTGAGCTTCTTGCAGGTTGGTACGGTCAGCGGCGCCATATGCACCAACGATACCAAAGCCTTCGTATTCGTAGCTGATAGAACCGCCAACACCGTCGCCGTTAGAGCGGCGTGCAGTGTCACGCTCGTTTTTACCCAGGTACTGAACAGCGAAGTTCAGGCCATCAACCAGACCAAAGAAGTTGGAGTTACGATAGGTAGCAACGCCGCCAACACGACCAACGAAGAAGTCATCGCTGTATGCAGTATCACCACCAAATTCTGGCAGCATATCGGTGTAACCCAGTGCATCATAAACCACACCGTAGTTACGGCCGTAATCGAAAGAACCAACGTCAGCGTATTTAAGACCCGCGAATGCCAGACGCGTTTTGTTACCAGTTTGAGCGTCAGCGCCTTCAGAGTTGTTACCCTGGAAGTTATATTCCCACTGACCATAACCGGTCAGATCGGAATTGATTTGAGTTTCCCCTTTAAAACCAAGACGGGCATAGGTCATGTCGCCATTGCCACCGTAACTGTTTTCACCGTTACCCTTGGAGAAATAATGCAGACCGACAGCTTTACCGTACAGATCTACTTTGTTGCCATCTTTGTTATAAATTTCTGCAGCGTTTGCAGTACCTGCTACTAACAGAGCAGGGACGATCACTGCCAGAATATTGCGCTTCATCATTATTTATTACCCTCATGGTTTTTTTATGACACCTGCCACTGCCGTCAATAAGTTCTGTCAATAAAAATTTACGGAACTATTGATGAGAGTTTGGTGTCTTTATGTGTCTGCAGGCATCTTTCCATTCAAACTAACGTTTCGCTACCGTGAAAGTGCTACAAATATAAAGATATAGTTTCAAAAAGAAAAAATATGTAACTAAAAGTAAAATTTAAGGAACTTTGTGAACGCCGTCATATTTCTATTGAATCATGATGATATTTACAGCAATTTTTATCTATTTATATGATTTCCTTATATTTAAATTAACTAAAAGGAAATTTTGTTTCTGATGGAAACTTTATCGACCTGGCAATAAATCCTCGTTCAGACATCCAGAACGCCAAAAAATAGTATGAAAATTGTGCTATCAGCTAAGAAAAAACTAATCCGCAATAAGAATGCGGATTATTTTTTGTGCGCAAATGTTGCAGTGTAATATTCCGTAACAGGATGATCGTTATGGCGGGGTTGCAAATAGATTGCTTGACTTAACAAACAGATAACTTGACAGAAAGGATAAAAAAAGAGCCAGCGGGCGCTGGCTCTTGAAGACGCTAAATTAGAAGCTGGCGTTACGCGGAGTACGTGGGAACGGAATCACATCACGCACGTTTTGCACGCCAGTTACGTAAGCAATCAGGCGTTCAAAACCAAGACCGAAACCGGAATGCGGAACAGTACCGTAGCGACGCAGATCGCGATACCACCAGTAATCTTCTTTATTCAGGCCCATTTCCAGCATACGCTCGTCCAGCACGTCCAGACGCTCTTCACGCTGAGAACCACCAATGATTTCACCGATGCCCGGAGCCAGAACATCCATAGCCGCAACGGTTTTACCGTCTTCGTTAAGGCGCATATAGAACGCTTTAATATCTTTCGGATAGTTTTTAACCACTACCGGTGCTTTAAAGTGTTCTTCTGCCAGATAACGCTCATGCTCAGAAGAGAGATCGACGCCCCAGTAAACCGGGTTTTCAAACTTCCTGCCGCAGTTTTCGAGAATGGTCACTGCGTCGGTGTAATCCACCTGCGCGAAATCGGCCTCAATAAAGCGTTCCAGACGTGAAACGGCATCTTTATCTACGCGTTCAGCGAAGAATTTCATGTCGTCAGCGCGTTCTTCGAGAACCGCTTTGAAGACATATTTCAGCATGGCTTCAGCCAGACCCGCGATATCGTTCAGGTTAGCAAACGCCACTTCCGGCTCCAGCATCCAGAATTCCGCCAGGTGACGGCTGGTGTTGGAGTTTTCAGCACGGAAAGTCGGGCCGAAGGTATAAATTTTGGACAATGCGCAAGCGTAGGTTTCGCCATTCAACTGGCCAGATACGGTCAGGAAAGACTCTTTACCAAAGAAGTCTTTGTCGAAATCCACTTTGCCCTGATCGTTACGCGGCAGGTTTTCCAGATCCAGCGTAGAAACGCGGAACATTTCGCCAGCCCCTTCGGTATCAGACGCAGTAATCAGTGGCGTTGAAACCCAGAAGAATCCCTGCTCGTTAAAGAAGCGATGCAGCGCCTGCGCCAGCGTATGGCGAACGCGCGCGACGGCACCAATCAGGTTTGTGCGCGGACGCAGGTGAGCGACTTCACGCAGATACTCAATGCTGTGGCGTTTTGCCGCCATCGGGTAAGTGTCTGGATCTTCAACCCAACCAGCAACTTCAACCTTGCTGGCCTGAATTTCAAATTGTTGCCCCTGGCCTGGCGACGCCACGACTTTACCCGTCACAATGACCGAGCAACCGGTGGTCAGACGCAGAACGTCTTCATTGTAATTGGGCAGAGAATTATTGATGACAGCCTGTACAGGATCAAAGCAGGAACCGTCATAAACGGCGAGGAAGGAGATGCCAGCTTTTGAATCTCGGCGGGTACGTACCCATCCGCGCACGGTGACTTCGCTGTCAACGGCTACGCGGCCCTGGAGTACGTCGGCTACAGGCACAACGCTCATAATATTCTCTCTGTTAATAGTCGGAAAAAATAAACACTTGTCCACCCTTCAATGGGGGGATACCTATGTTACCTGGCATCTGCAATCAGACAAGCAGAATTCGCAAATGCAGCGAAAGATTTCGGAATTAAAGGTAAAAAAAGGGAGCCGATTAGCTCCCTGATGATATTAACTGGCTTTTTTAATATGCGGAAGGTCGAACGCTTTGCGCAGCGCCCGAACAAACGCTTTATCGTGGCAGATAGTTTTGCCAGGGCTGTCAGAAAGTTTCGCCACCGGTTTACCGTTACACTCAACCAACTTAATGACAATATTCAGGGGTTTTACCTGGGGGATATCGCAGGTCAGGCGAGTCCCAATACCAAAACTTAATTGCACGCGGGAAGAGAAATGGCGGTATAGCTCAACCGCTTTGCGTAAATCTAGATTGTCAGAGAAAACCAGCGTTTTACTCTGTGGATCAATTCCCAGCTTCTCATAATGTGCAATGGCTTTTTCGCCCCATTCAACCGGGTCGCCGGAGTCATGACGCAAGCCCTGATAGCGGCTGGCAAATTCTACGCCGAAATCTCGCAGGAAAGCATCCATGGTAATACAGTCGGTTAACGCAATGCCAAGTTGGTCGGGATATTCTTCCAGCCAGGCTGCAAGTGCAGCTCGCTGGCTGTTGGCAAGATCCGGACTGATTTGCTGATGCGCCTGGAACCATTCGTGTGCTTGTGTTCCCATTGGCGTGAGGGAAAGCCGACGCGCCAGATCGTAGTTGCTGGTGCCTACGAACCAGGATTCCTGTTGCAGGCGTTTCACGATGGTTTCTTGTACTTCACGAGAAAAACGTCGGCGGGTGCCAAAATCCATCAGATGGAAGCGCGACATATCAAGACCGGCGGTTAATGCCGAGAAGTCGGCTAATTTGCTTTCCAGCGTGTCGAGGGCTTGCGCAACGTCGGCCTGCGGTGAGCGATAGCGATGTACCATTTCACTGATAACCGCCAGCAAAGGAACTTCCCAGAGGATGACTTCACGCCACGGGCCGCTTAAACGAATATCCAGCTTGCCATTATCGTTGGACACGGTGACTTGTTCCGGGTTAAAGCGGAACTCGCGTAGCCAGTTAAGATAGTCGGCTTTAAAGAAAGGCAGGGCTGAGAGCCATTGATATTCATCATCCTGCAGGCGCAGGTGCTGCATCGCCTGAACCTGTTCACGAATAGCATCGGCATAAATACCCAGCAGATCGTCACCTCGGCAACGAAACTCCGCCGCGACATGCACATCGTAATAGTGATGAAACACGGCTTGCTGCATATGCAACTTATAAGCATCTGTATCCAGCAACGAGTGCAGAACAGGAGAAGCGAATTGTGTCATAGGTGCGCAGTAGCGTCCTCGTACAGGAGCGTTTAGTACAATAAACATCTTCAGGAACTGCTGGAGTATACCTTGTTTCGTAATTTATTGAACCCCGATCACACCATATGTCACCTTTCTGGTCGATGGTATTGCGCTGCGTATGTTATAAAAATGTAGCAATAAAGGCGTTTGTACCTGAAAAGATGAAGATTCTGCATAGCGCGATTTACGCAACAGGAATAGACTGAACACCAGACTCTATAAAAGATGCTAAAGGTTATTTATGACTCAACAGCCACAAGCCAAATACCGTCACGATTATCGTGCGCCGGATTACCAGATTACTGATATTGACTTGACCTTTGACCTGGACGCGCAAAAGACGGTCGTTACCGCGGTCAGCCAGGCTGTCCGTCATGGTGCATCAGATGCTCCGCTTCGTCTTGATGGCGAAGATCTTAAACTGGTTTCTGTTCATATTAATGATGAGCCGTGGACCGCCTGGAAAGAAGAAGAGGGCGCACTGGTCATCAGTAATTTGCCGGAGCGTTTTACGCTCAAGATTGTTAATGAAATAAGCCCGGCGGCGAATACTGCGCTGGAAGGGCTTTATCAGTCAGGCGATGCGCTTTGCACCCAGTGTGAAGCCGAAGGTTTCCGCCATATTACGTATTATCTCGACCGCCCGGACGTGCTGGCGCGTTTTACCACCAAAATTATTGCCGATAAAACCAAATATCCCTTCCTGCTTTCCAACGGTAACCGCGTTGCGCAAGGCGAACTGGAAAATGGACGCCACTGGGTACAATGGCAGGACCCGTTCCCGAAACCGTGCTACCTGTTTGCGCTGGTGGCAGGTGACTTTGATGTACTGCGCGACACCTTCACCACGCGTTCTGGTCGCGAAGTGGCGCTAGAGCTGTATGTTGATCGTGGTAATCTCGACCGTGCACCGTGGGCGATGACCTCGCTGAAAAATTCCATGAAGTGGGATGAAGAACGCTTCGGTCTGGAGTATGACCTCGACATCTATATGATCGTCGCGGTGGATTTCTTCAATATGGGCGCAATGGAGAATAAAGGTCTTAACATCTTTAACTCTAAGTATGTACTGGCGCGCACCGATACCGCGACCGATAAAGATTATCTCGATATTGAGCGCGTTATTGGTCACGAATATTTCCACAACTGGACCGGTAACCGTGTGACCTGTCGCGACTGGTTCCAGCTCAGCCTGAAAGAAGGCTTAACCGTGTTCCGCGATCAGGAGTTCAGCTCTGATCTTGGTTCCCGCGCAGTAAACCGTATCAACAACGTGCGCACCATGCGCGGATTGCAGTTTGCGGAAGACGCCAGCCCGATGGCGCACCCGATCCGCCCGGATATGGTTATTGAAATGAACAACTTCTACACCCTGACCGTTTATGAGAAGGGCGCGGAAGTGATTCGCATGATCCACACTCTGCTGGGCGAAGAAAACTTCCAGAAAGGGATGCAGCTCTATTTTGAGCGCCATGATGGCAGCGCGGCAACCTGCGACGACTTTGTTCAGGCGATGGAAGATGCGTCGAATGTCGATCTCTCCCATTTCCGCCGTTGGTACAGCCAGTCTGGTACGCCGGTTGTGACCGTCAAAGACGACTATAATCCGGAAACCGAGCAGTACACCCTGACCATCAGCCAGCGCACGCCTGCTACGCCGGATCAGGCAGAAAAACAGCCGCTGCATATTCCGTTTGCCATCGAACTGTATGACAACGAAGGCAAAGTGATCCCGTTGCAGAAAGGCGGTCACCCGGTGAATTCGGTGCTGAACGTCACCCAGGCGGAACAGACCTTTGTCTTTGATAATGTCTACTTCCAGCCGGTGCCCGCACTGCTGTGCGAATTCTCTGCGCCAGTGAAACTGGAATATAAGTGGAGCGATCAGCAACTGACCTTCCTGATGCGTCATGCGCGTAATGATTTCTCCCGCTGGGATGCGGCGCAAAGCCTGCTGGCAACCTACATCAAGCTCAACGTCGCCCGTCATCAGCAAGGGCAGCCGCTGTCTCTGCCGGTGCATGTGGCTGACGCTTTCCGCGCGGTGCTGCTCGATGAGAAGATTGATCCGGCGCTGGCGGCAGAAATTCTGACGCTGCCTTCGGTAAATGAAATGGCAGAACTGTTCGATATCATCGATCCGATTGCTATTGCCGAAGTGCGTGAAGCACTCACCCGTACTCTGGCGACTGAACTGGCGGATGAGCTGCTGGCTATTTACAACGCGAATTACCAGAGCGAGTATCGCGTTGAGCATGAAGATATTGCAAAACGCACTCTGCGAAATGCCTGCCTGCGCTTCCTCGCTTTTGGTGAAACGCATCTGGCTGACGTGCTGGTAAGCAAGCAGTTCCATGAAGCAAACAATATGACCGATGCGCTGGCCGCGCTTTCTGCGGCGGTTGCTGCACAGTTGCCATGCCGTGACGCGCTGATGCAGGAGTACGACGACAAGTGGCATCAGGATGGTCTGGTGATGGATAAATGGTTTATCCTGCAAGCCACCAGCCCGGCGGCGAATGTGCTGGAGACGGTGCGTGGTCTGTTGCAGCATCGCTCATTTACCATGAGCAACCCGAACCGCATTCGTTCGTTGATTGGCGCGTTTGCGGGCAGCAACCCGGCAGCGTTCCATGCCGAAGATGGCAGCGGTTACCAGTTCCTGGTGGAAATGCTTACCGACCTCAACAGCCGTAACCCGCAGGTGGCTTCACGTCTGATTGAACCGCTGATTCGCCTGAAGCGTTACGATGCCAAACGTCAGGAGAAAATGCGCGCGGCGCTGGAGCAGTTGAAAGGGCTGGAAAATCTCTCTGGCGATCTGTACGAGAAGATAACTAAAGCACTGGCTTGATAAATAACCGAATGGCGGCAATAGCGCCGCCATTCGGGGAATTTACCCCTGTTTTCTCAGGCGAGTTTCAGATTCACCACGCTGCATCACCCGTTGCAACACTTCCGCTTCCAGCTCCGCTAATCTCACCGACCCTAACCGGCGCGGACGGGGGATATCCACCGTCAAATCCAGACCAATTTTTCCCTCTTCAATTAACAACACCCGGTCCGCCATTGCTACCGCTTCGCTCACATCATGCGTCACCAACAGTACGGTAAAGCCGTGCTCCTGCCAAAGTGACACAATCAAATCCTGCATCTCGAGCCGAGTCAGGGCGTCCAGCGCCCCGAGCGGTTCATCAAGCAATAATAAACCCGGTCGATGAATCAACGCTCTTGCCAGCGCCACACGCTGTTTCTGCCCGCCAGAAAGTGCGGCAGGCCATTCCCGCGCGCGATTCTCCAGCCCTACCGCTGCCAGCGCCCGACGCGCGGCATCGCGCCACTGACCTTTAAGGCCTAACCCAACGTTATCAATCACCGATTTCCACGGTAGCAGACGCGCATCCTGAAACATCATTCGCGTGTCTTCCTGAATCTCAGCCAGCGGTGTGGTACCCGCTAACACATCGCCTGCGGTTGGCGTTTCCAGACCTGCCAGCAGGCGCAGCAGGGTACTTTTGCCACCACCGCTGCGGCCCACCACCGCCACAAACTGACCTGCCGGAATATGTAAATCCAGTTGGTTCAGGACGATATTTTCCGCGTAATGTTTGCTTACTGCATTGAGTAACAAGGGTGTGCCCTGGTTCAGACGAGCAGTATTCATACCGTGGCCTCCTTCAAATGATAAGCCGGATTCCAGCGCAGCCAGAGGCGCTCTAACAGCTGCGCGCTGACGTCAGCAAGTTTGCCGAGCAGGGCGTAGAGAATAATGGCGACTACCACCACATCCGTTTGCAAAAACTCCCGCGCATTCATCGCCAGATAACCAATGCCGGAATTGGCAGAAATGGTTTCGGCAACAATCAGCGTCAGCCACATCAGGCCCAACGCAAAACGTACGCCGACCATAATTGAGGGCAGGGCACCAGGCAGGATCACATGGATAAACAGCGGTATGCCGGATAATCCATAGCTACGCGCCATTTCCACCAGACCGCGATCGATATTACGGATGCCGTGCCAGGTGTTGATATAAATGGGGAATAGTGTGCCGAGCGCCACCAGAAAGATTTTCGCGGATTCATCAATGCCAAACCACAAAATCACCAGTGGGATCAGCGCCAGATGCGGCACGTTGCGCAACATTTGAATTGAGGTATCCAGCAGCCGTTCTCCCCAGCGCGACAGCCCGCTAATCAGTCCCAGAATCAAGCCCAGCGATCCGCCAATTGAAAAACCAATCAGCGCCCGCCAGGAGCTGATCGCCAGATGTTGCCACAATTCGCCGCTGGCTGAGAGCGACCAGAACGCCGTCACCACCCCTTCCGGTGAGGGCAAAATACGCGTCGACAACCAGCCAACCGAGGAGGCCAGTTGCCACACCGCCACGATGCCCACCGGTAAAAACCAGGGGGCAACGCGCAATAACCACTTTTTCACTGGCGTTGCCATCATTTTGTTCCTTAGCTTTGCGCGACGTTACGGGGGATAAAATCATTCGCCACCGCTTCGCCTTGCGGATTCAGCGGTTGTGGCTGGGGAATTTCCGGAATGGCAATATCCAGATGTGGGAACAACAACTCGCCGACCCGATACGCTTCTTCCAGATGCGGATAACCAGAAAGCACAAAGCTGTCGATGCCAAGCGCAGCGTATTCGTTGATTCGCGCGGCGACCGTCGGACCATCGCCCACCAACGCCGTCCCGGCACCGCCGCGCACTAAGCCAACGCCCGCCCATAAATTGGGGCTGATCTCCAGATTGTCGCGCTTGCCGTTATGTAGCGCCGCCATTCGCTGTTGCCCCACGGAATCCGTGCGGGCAAACGCGGCTTGTGCTTTAGCGATGGTCTCATCATCAAGATGGGAGATTAAGCGCTCAGCGGCCTGCCACGCTTCGTCGTTAGTTTCGCGGACAATCACATGCAGGCGAATACCGAAACGAATTTTGCGTCCATGTGCGGCAGCTTTCGCCCGCACTTGCGCGATCTTCTCTTTTACCAGTTTAGGCGGTTCGCCCCAGGTGAGATAAAGATCTACCTGTTCAGCGGCCAGATCCTGGGCAGCATCTGACGATCCGCCAAAGTAAAGCGGAGGATAAGGCTGTTGAATCGGCGGGAAGAGCAGTTTTGCTCCACGTACATGAATATGTTTACCGTTAAAATCGACGGTTTCGCCCTGCAATAAGCGCCGCCAGACCTGTGTAAATTCAGACGAGGCTTCGTAACGCTCGCTATGATCAAGGAATACGCCGTCGCCTGCCAGCTCTTGCGGATCGCTGCCTGTGACCAGATTAAACAACGCGCGTCCGTTAGAGAGACGATCCAGCGTGGCGGCCTGGCGGGCGGCAACGGTAGGCGATGTCACACTGGGGCGCAGGGCAACAAGAAACTTCAACCGTTGCGTCACAGGGATCATCGACGCTGCCACCAGCCACGCATCTTCACACGATCGCCCCGTCGGGATGAGCACACCGGTATAGCCCAGACGATCCGCCGCTTGCGCAATTTGTTGCAGATAACCGTGATCAACCGGACGTGAACCTTCTTCCGTTCCCAGATAATGCCCGTCACCGTGGGTCGGTAAAAACCAGAACATATTCAGACTCATAATTGTTTTCCTTCCAGTTGAGTGGGCTGCCAGATGCGCTGGCGAATATCGACTTTTTTCGGCACCAGACGGTTTTCATAAAACAGATCTGCCGTTTGCTGCTGTAAGACGGCAACCTCGGCGTTAACCGGTTTGATGGTGGTAGGGGGGCGATGATCTAAATAAGAGGCAATCACCGGCGTTGGTAAGCCCATCGTTTTTGCCAGTAAAGCGATGCTTTGCTCGCGCTGGCTGCGGGTTAACGCATCGGCCTCACTAAAGGTTGCCAGTACACCCTGAATAAATGCGCCGTTTTTTTCTGCATACGGACGGGCAGCCAGATAAAACGATCCAGTTTGATTGAGATCGGTGCCGTCTTTTAGCACCCGCACGCCGCCCTGTAATAACGCGGCGGAATAGTAGGGATCCCAGATAGCCCAGGCGTCGACGTTACCTTGCTGGAACGCGGCGCGGGCATCGGCGGGCGTCAGGTAAGTGGGCTGGATATCCGTGAATTTAAGCCCGGCCTGGCGAAGGGCTCGCAGTAAAAGGTTGTGTGAACTGGAACCTTTCTGAAAAGCAACTTTGTGACCTTTAAGATCGGCTACGGTTTTGATCGGGCTGTTATCTGCCACCAGAATCACTTCGGCTTTGGGCTTCGGCGGCTCGACGCCCACGTACACCAAATCAGCCCCGGCGGCCTGAGCAAAGATTGGTGGAATATCCCCGGTACTGCCGAGATCAATACTGCCAACGTTCAACGCCTCCAACATTTGCGGACCCGCGGGAAACTCCACCCACGAGATTTTTGTTTGCGGATAGCGTTTTTCCAGCATTTGGTAATTTTTCGCCAGTACCGAACTGATATTGCTTTTCTGATAGCCAATCCTTAACGCTTCTGGCGAAGATTCCGCGGCAACTGCGAGTGTCGAGACGCTAAGCAATCCCGCAAGCGCCAGTTTAATGATGTTACGCATGGGCATTACCTCGCAGAGAAAGAAGGTCAGGAACCTGAACATCACGGCGGTGAAGTGCCTGCCAGAAAGTTTCTAGCGCGGTATCAAGACGGGTTTGCAGATTTGGCGTGAACTGGGGTTTGTGGTGGTAATCAATTACTTGTGAGTCATCGGCAAACACGCCGTGCAGGATCTCCTGGGCTTTCAGTGCGCTTAAAACCGGTTTAAGGGCGTAATCGACTGCCAGCAGATGGGCCACCGTGCCGCCCGTTGCCAGCGGCAGCACCACTTTGCCTTGCAAAGCGCGTTCAGGCAGCAGGTCGAGCAGGGTTTTCAGCGCTCCGGAATAGGCGGCTTTATACACTGGCGTGGCGACAATCAACCCATCGGCCTGTTGCAATTGTTCGGTGAAGGTTTTTAGCGCCGGACTATCGAAACGGGCATAGAGCAGATCTTCCGGGGCGAAGTTTTGCAGATTCCAGTGATAAACCTCTACATCCAGGCCATTCAGTTTTTCCCGCGCATATTCCAGCAAGGAGCTGGAGCGAGAAGGAAAGCGAGGACTACCCGCCAGGGTGATGACACGCATACTCTCTCCTTATAACCAATTGTTCTTGTTTTGTTAACATTGATAACAATTCGGTCAGTCTGACAGAGGTGGCCCGCGAGTCGAAATGATTTATCTGAGGAAGAAAAGCCAAAAAAAGCATAAAAAAAGCGCAATAAGAAAACGTTTGCTATTTTTTGCCACAGGCCAATTCCCTTTTAGTCCGAACTCGCACATAATACGCCCCCGGTTTGCACACCGGGAATCCAGGAGAGTTCATGTACTACCCCTTCGTTCGTAAAGCCCTTTTCCAGCTCGATCCAGAGCGCGCTCATGAGTTTACTTTTCAGCAATTACGCCGTATTACAGGAACGCCGTTTGAAGCACTGGTGCGGCAGAAAGTGCCTGCGAAACCTGTTAACTGCATGGGCCTGACGTTTAAAAATCCGCTTGGTCTGGCAGCCGGTCTTGATAAAGACGGGGAGTGCATTGACGCGTTAGGCGCGATGGGGTTTGGATCTATCGAGATCGGTACCGTCACGCCACGTCCACAGCCAGGTAATGACAAGCCGCGTCTCTTTCGTCTGGTAGATGCCGAAGGTTTGATCAACCGTATGGGCTTTAATAATCTTGGCGTTGATAACCTCGTAGAGAACGTAAAAAAAGCCCATTATGATGGCGTCCTGGGTATTAACATCGGCAAAAATAAAGATACGCCGGTGGAGCAGGGTAAAGATGACTATCTGATTTGTATGGAAAAAATCTATGCTTATGCGGGATATATCGCCATCAATATTTCATCGCCGAATACCCCAGGATTACGCACACTGCAATATGGCGAAGCGCTGGATGATCTCTTAACCGCGATTAAAAATAAGCAAAATGATTTGCAAGCGATGCACCATAAATATGTGCCGATCGCAGTGAAGATCGCGCCGGATCTTTCTGAAGAAGAATTGATCCAGGTTGCCGATAGTTTAGTTCGCCATAATATTGATGGCGTTATTGCAACCAATACCACGCTCGATCGTTCTCTGGTTCAGGGAATGAAAAATTGTGATCAAACCGGTGGCTTAAGTGGTCGTCCGCTTCAGTTAAAAAGCACAGAAATTATTCGCCGCTTGTCACAGGAATTAAACGGTCGCTTACCGATCATCGGTGTTGGCGGCATTGACTCGGTTATCGCTGCGCGTGAAAAGATTGCTGCGGGGGCCTCACTGGTGCAAATTTATTCTGGTTTTATTTTTAAAGGTCCGCCGCTGATTAAAGAAATCGTTACCCATATCTAATTATTTCTTCGAATTCCTCTTTATAAGATAATCAGGGCTTTATTTTAAGCCCTGGTTGTTTTATATTCATCGCTGTTGCTTATTTAGACATTTTGTACTTTTATTGTTGAGGTTATTAAGCGAAGCGACAATGGATTGTGTTGCTGCGGTTTTATAGGGTAGGGGAGAGGCAAATGCGAATTAAACCAGACGATAACTGGCGTTGGTATTACGATGAAGAGCACGATCGAATGATGCTCGATTTAGCCAATGGTATGCTATTTCGCTCACGTTTTGCGCGCAAAATGTTGACTCCAGATGCCTTTTCTCCCGCAGGCTTTTGCGTTGACGACGCCGCGCTCTATTTCTCATTTGAAGAAAAATGCCGCGATTTTAATTTATCTAAAGAACAAAAAGCCGAACTTGTGCTCAATGCACTGGTGGCAATTCGTTATCTCAAACCACAAATGCCGAAAAGCTGGCATTTTGTTTCCCATGGTGAAATGTGGGTGCCCATGCCGGGCGATGCGGCCTGCGTTTGGTTGAGCGACACTCACGAGCAAGTCAATTTGCTGGTCGTTGAATCTGGCGAAAATGCCGCACTATGCCTGCTGGCACAACCCTGCGTTGTTATTGCGGGTCGCGCGATGCAGTTGGGGGACGCCATCAAAATCATGAATGACAGGCTGAAACCGCAGGTTAATGTTGACAGTTTCAGCCTCGAACAGGCAGTTTAACGCGCTAGTTTAAGCGCAGTCTTCGGCACACAACTACAGCAAAGAATGGTACCATCATTGCTGATTGCCGATTTTTTGAGCGGTGTGACTTCGCCTTCTAAAAGCTGAACACGGCAGCTTCCACAAATGCCCGCGCGGCAAGAATAAGGGATACGAATTCCCCGATTTTCTAATTGCTCCAGCAGAACCTGTTGGTTATTTCCACGAAATGCCTGCCCTTGCCAGTCAATATCTACATTTGCGTCCGGTTGCTGTGCGGCGTCGACGGTATCGTCCACGGCAGCTGCGCCGTAAACTTTCGCCGGAGCCGTTGCAAGAATTTCCACCTCGTCGCCAACGCGAATCACGCCACTATTACGGGCAATTAAATTCTGACCAAAATCGACATCGCCGTTATCCTGGGCTGTTCGGAAAGATTGCAATGTTTTTAATGGTTCACCTGCCGGATGCTTTTGTCCTTTTTCCGGACTGACGGTGGTGAAAATACAGCGGCTGCAAGGCTTAACCACATCAAACACCACATCACCAATACGAATCACTTTCCAGCTATCTTCTTCCCAGGCTGACGCGCCGGAAACCACCAGATTGGGGCGGAATTGCTCCATTTTTACACTGGCCGGACAACGTTGTTGGAGATCACGTAACGAGGCTTCGTTAGCAAGAAGGTAAGGATAGCCATCAGCAAATGACAGAGGTACAGTGTTGTGGCGTTTCACGCGCCGGGTCATTTGTGGCCCCACCCAGCGCAATTGCACTTCGCGGGAGAAAAATCCACTTAACCATTTGTTGATCGCGTCTGGCGCAATTCGCGCGGTAAAATGTGTGCCCCAAACTTCGGTTGGTGCGTCTTGTGTGGCGAAATCAGCAAAACGAACATATGCGCTACTGCCATCTGGTGCGGTGAGATGCAAGCCATCATGCACAGGTGAAGGAGTAAACCGTACCATCTGGGGAAACTGGCGAGCGGTAATAAACGTACCGTCAGGTTCCGTGATCATAAAGATGCGATCGAAGGCCAGACCACTGACATCTGCCAGAGCATGTGTAAGACCAATGCCGCGCATCGATTTAACAGGATGAATAAAAAGCCGGGTTAATGTCGCCACGGTGCGGTCCTCAAATGAAAATAAGCCCTCAACTTTATGACATGACGCGCTTATTAGCTATAATGCGCAACAATTTTCTTAGAGTAAAAGTGACGATATGAATTCTCTGTTTGCCAGTACGGCCCGTGGGCTGGAAGAGCTGTTAAAAACTGAACTGGAAAACCTGGGGGCCGTTGAATGCCAGGTGGTTCAGGGTGGGGTCCATTTTAAGGGCGACACACGGCTTGTTTACCAGAGCCTGATGTGGAGCCGCCTGGCCTCGCGTATTATGTTGCCGCTGGGCGAGTGTAAGGTTTACAGTGATTTAGACCTCTATCTCGGCGTTCAGGCGATCAACTGGACAGAGATGTTTAATCCTGGCGCGACCTTCGCTGTCCATTTCAGTGGTTTAAATGACACCATTCGCAACAGCCAGTACGGCGCGATGAAAGTGAAAGACGCGATCGTCGATGCTTTCACGCGGAAAAATTTGCCGCGTCCAAATGTTGATCGCGATGCGCCGGATATCCGCGTTAACGTCTGGCTGCATAAAGAAACTGCCAGTATCGCCCTTGATCTCAGTGGTGATGGTTTACATCTGCGTGGCTATCGCGATCGTGCTGGTATTGCGCCGATCAAAGAAACCCTGGCAGCCGCGATTGTGATGCGATCCGGCTGGCAGCCGGGAACACCGCTGCTCGATCCAATGTGTGGTTCTGGTACGTTGCTGATTGAAGCTGCGATGCTGGCGACCGATCGCGCACCAGGTTTGCACCGTGGGCGTTGGGGCTTTAGCGGCTGGGCGCAGCATGATGAAGCTATCTGGCAGGAAGTGAAAGCGGAAGCGCAAACTCGCGCCCGTAAAGGCCTGGCTGAGTATAGCTCTCATTTTTACGGTTCGGACAGCGACGCACGGGTGATTCAACGTGCGCGCACTAACGCCCGTCTTGCGGGGATTGGTGAACTGATCACCTTTGAGGTGAAAGATGTTGCGCAACTGACCAATCCGCTGCCGAAAGGGCCGTACGGTACAGTGTTGAGCAACCCGCCATACGGTGAACGTCTGGACAGCGAACCGGCGCTGATTGCGCTGCATAGCCTGCTGGGCCGAATTATGAAAAACCAGTTCGGTGGCTGGAATCTCTCTTTGTTTAGTGCCTCGCCGGATCTGCTAAGCTGCCTGCAGCTGCGTGCAGACAAACAGTACAAGGCGAAAAACGGCCCGCTGGACTGCGTACAGAAAAATTATCACGTTGCCGAAAGCACACCAGACAGCAAACCGGCAATGGTAGCGGAAGACTACGCCAACCGCCTGCGTAAGAACCTCAAAAAATTCGAGAAGTGGGCACGTCAGGAAGGGATTGAATGTTATCGCCTGTATGATGCCGATCTGCCGGAGTATAACGTTGCCGTTGACCGTTATGCCGACTGGGTGGTAGTGCAGGAGTATGCGCCGCCAAAAACTATTGATGCGCACAAAGCGCGTCAGCGTCTGTTCGATATTATCGCTGCAACCATTTCTGTACTGGGGATTGCGCCAAACAAACTGGTGCTGAAAACCCGTGAACGCCAGAAGGGCAAAAATCAGTACCAGAAACTGGGCGAGAAGGGCGAGTTTCTTGAAGTTACCGAATATAACGCTCACTTGTGGGTGAACCTGACGGATTACCTCGATACCGGTCTGTTCCTCGATCACCGTATCGCCCGTCGTATGCTCGGTCAGATGAGCAAAGGCAAAGATTTCCTCAACCTGTTCTCTTATACCGGCAGCGCCACCGTGCATGCGGGATTAGGCGGTGCACGCAGCACCACCACCGTGGATATGTCGCGTACTTATCTGGAGTGGGCAGAACGCAACCTGCGTCTGAATGGCTTAACTGGCCGAGCGCATCGCCTGATTCAGGCCGATTGCCTGGCATGGCTGCGTGAGGCAAATGAACAGTTCGATCTGATCTTTATTGATCCGCCAACCTTCTCTAACTCAAAACGAATGGAAGATGCGTTTGATGTTCAGCGCGATCATCTGGCGCTGATGAAAGATTTGAAACGTCTGCTGCGTGCTGGTGGGACGATCATGTTCTCGAACAACAAACGTGGATTCCGTATGGATCTTGACGGACTGGCAAAACTGGGACTGAAAGCACAAGAAATTACGCAAAAAACGCTCTCCCAGGATTTCGCCCGTAACCGCCAGATCCACAACTGCTGGCTGATTACCGCAGCCTGAAAGGAATAGTAATGTCATTAATCAGTATGCATGGCGCATGGCTGTCGTTCAGCGACGCGCCGCTTCTCGATAACGCAGAACTGCATATCGAAGATAACGAACGTGTTTGTCTGGTAGGCCGTAACGGCGCAGGCAAATCGACGTTAATGAAAATCCTCAACCGTGAACAAGGGCTGGATGACGGTCGCATTATTTACGAGCAAGATTTGATTGTAGCTCGTCTGCAACAGGATCCGCCGCGTAACGTTGAGGGTAGCGTTTATGATTTCGTTGCCGAAGGCATTGAAGAACAAGCGGAATACCTGAAACGCTATCACGATATTTCGCGCCTGGTGATGAACGACCCGAGCGAGAAAAATCTCAACGAACTGGCGAAGGTTCAGGAACAGCTGGATCACCACAACCTGTGGCAGCTGGAAAACCGCATTAACGAAGTGCTGGCGCAACTGGGGTTAGATCCTAACGTTGCGCTGTCGTCGCTTTCCGGCGGCTGGTTGCGTAAAGCGGCATTAGGACGCGCGCTGGTGAGCAATCCGCGCGTATTGCTGCTCGACGAACCGACTAACCACCTGGATATCGAAACCATCGACTGGCTGGAAGGATTCCTTAAAACCTTCAATGGGACGATAATTTTCATCTCCCACGACCGTTCGTTTATCCGCAATATGGCGACGCGCATTGTTGATCTCGATCGCGGCAAGCTTGTGACCTATCCTGGGAATTACGACCAGTACCTGCTGGAAAAAGAAGAAGCCCTGCGCGTGGAAGAACTACAAAATGCCGAGTTCGATCGCAAACTTGCGCAGGAAGAAGTGTGGATCCGCCAGGGGATCAAAGCGCGCCGTACCCGTAATGAAGGCCGCGTACGCGCCCTGAAAGCAATGCGTCGCGAGCGTGGCGAACGTCGCGAAGTGATGGGTACTGCAAAGATGCAGGTGGAAGAGGCCAGCCGCTCCGGTAAGATCGTTTTCGAAATGGAAGACGTTTGCTACCAGGTCGACGGTAAGCAACTGGTGAAAGATTTTTCTGCCCAGGTTCTACGTGGCGACAAAATTGCCCTGATTGGTCCGAATGGATGCGGCAAAACCACGCTGCTGAAACTGATGCTCGGTCAGCTTCAGGCGGACAGCGGGCGTATTCACGTTGGCACCAAACTGGAAGTGGCTTATTTCGATCAGCACCGCGCGGAACTGGATCCCGATAAAACGGTGATGGATAACCTGGCCGAAGGCAAACAAGAAGTGATGGTTAACGGCAAACCACGCCATGTACTGGGTTATTTGCAGGACTTCCTGTTCCATCCGAAACGGGCGATGACGCCGGTACGTGCGCTATCTGGCGGTGAGCGTAACCGCTTGCTGCTGGCGCGTTTGTTCCTCAAACCAAGCAACTTATTGATTCTTGACGAACCGACCAACGACCTTGATGTCGAAACGCTGGAATTGCTGGAAGAACTGATCGACAGCTACCAGGGCACGGTATTGCTGGTGAGTCACGATCGTCAGTTTGTCGATAATACCGTAACAGAATGCTGGATCTTCGAAGGCGACGGTAAAATTGGTCGTTATGTTGGCGGCTATCATGACGCCCGTGGTCAGCAAGAACAGTATGTGGCGCTCAAACAGCCTGCGGTGAAAAAAACCGAAGAAACCGCCGTGCCAAAAGCAGAAACTGTAAAACGCAGCAGTAGCAAACTAAGCTATAAATTGCAGCGCGAACTGGAGCAGCTACCGCAATTGCTCGAAGATCTGGAGGCGAAGCTGGAAGCCCTACAGACGCAGGTGGCGGATGCTTCCTTCTTCAGTCAGCCGCATGAGCAGACACAAAAAGTGCTCGCCGATATGGCTGCTGCAGAGCAGGAGCTGGAGCAAGCCTTTGAACGCTGGGAGTATCTTGAAGCGTTAAAAAATGGTGGCTGATCGCAAAATAGTCGATTTAAACAGAGACAGCTGACAACGGTAAAATTGCCTGATGCACTGGGTTTATCAGGCATGAAAACCAACACTTTGTTAGTCATCTGTAAAATAGCGCATCATTAAGGAGTACCAATGTGCGAACATCATCATGCCGCGAAGCACATCCTGTGCTCGCAGTGTGACATGCTGGTGGCGTTACCGCGCCTTGAGCATGGTCAGAAAGCGGCATGTCCCCGGTGTGGCACAACGTTAACCGTGGCGTGGGATGCCCCTCGGCAGCGTCCTACCGCCTATGCGTTGGCTGCACTGTTCATGCTGTTGCTGTCCAACTTGTTTCCTTTTGTGAATATGAACGTTGCGGGAGTCACCAGTGAAATTACATTACTGGAAATTCCCGGCGTGCTTTTTTCTGAGGACTACGCCAGCCTCGGCACCTTTTTCCTGTTGTTTGTGCAACTGGTTCCCGCGTTTTGTCTGATAACTATTCTGTTACTGGTTAATCGCGCACAATTACCGGTCCGTTTAAAAGAGCAACTGGCACGGGTGCTTTTTCAACTCAAAACCTGGGGAATGGCGGAGATTTTCCTCGCGGGTGTGCTGGTGAGTTTCGTTAAACTGATGGCCTACGGCAGCATTGGTGTCGGCAGTAGCTTTCTCCCCTGGTGTTTATTTTGTGTCCTGCAACTGCGCGCCTTTCAGTGTGTTGATCGTCGCTGGTTATGGGACGATATCGCCCCAATGCCAGAACTGCGCCAGCCGCTAAAACCGGGCGTCACGGGGATACGCCAGGGGCTGCGTTCGTGCTCCTGTTGCACGGCAATCCTTCCTGCTGATGAACCTGTGTGCCCGCGCTGTAGTACCAAAGGGTATGTTCGTCGTAGAAACAGCCTGCAGTGGACACTCGCACTGCTTGTTACGTCCATCATGTTGTATCTGCCGGCGAATATTTTGCCCATCATGGTGACGGATTTATTAGGCTCGAAGATGCCATCGACGATTCTCGCTGGGGTCATCCTGTTATGGAGCGAAGGATCTTATCCCGTCGCTGCGGTTATCTTTCTGGCCAGTATTATGGTGCCAACGTTAAAGATGATCGCCATCGCGTGGTTGTGTTGGGATGCCAAAGGGCATGGCAAGCGCGACAGTGAAAGAATGCATTTGATTTATGAAGTTGTTGAGTTTGTAGGCCGCTGGTCGATGATTGACGTTTTCGTTATCGCGGTGCTCTCGGCGCTGGTGCGTATGGGAGGTTTAATGAGTATTTATCCGGCAATGGGTGCATTAATGTTTGCTTTAGTCGTCATAATGACAATGTTTTCTGCTATGACGTTTGACCCGCGTTTGTCGTGGGATCGTCAACCTGAATCAGAGCATGAGGAGTCCTGACAGTATGGAATCTAATAATGGGGAAGCCAAAATCCAGAAAGTGAAGAACTGGTCTCCCGTGTGGATATTTCCTATCGTCACGGCGCTCATTGGGGCCTGGGTTCTTTTTTATCATTACAGCCATCAGGGGCCGGAAGTGACCCTGATCACCGCGAATGCGGAAGGAATAGAAGGTGGTAAAACCACCATTAAAAGCCGTAGCGTTGACGTCGGCGTGGTTGAAAGCGCCACACTGGCTGATGATTTGACGCACGTTGAAATCAAAGCGCGGCTGAATTCCGGTATGGAAAAATTGCTGCATAAAGATACCGTCTTTTGGGTGGTGAAACCGCAGATTGGTCGAGAAGGGATTAGCGGCCTGGGAACGCTGCTGTCTGGGGTTTATATCGAACTGCAGCCAGGCGCGAAAGGCAGCAAAATGGATAAATACGATTTGCTGGACTCGCCACCGTTGGCCCCGCCTGATGCGAAAGGTATCCGTGTGATTCTCGATAGCAAAAAAGCCGGGCAGCTCTCGCCAGGAGATCCCGTGCTGTTCCGTGGCTATCGGGTAGGTTCGGTTGAAACCAGCACCTTCGATACGCAAAAACGCAATATCAGCTATCAACTGTTCATCAATGCACCTTATGACCGTCTGGTGACCAGCAATGTTCGCTTCTGGAAAGATAGTGGAATTGCGGTTGATTTGACGTCAGCAGGAATGCGTGTGGAGATGGGCTCATTGACAACGCTGCTTAGTGGCGGTGTCAGCTTTGATGTGCCGGAAGGTCTGGATTTAGGGCAGCCGGTGGCACCGAAAACAGCTTTCGTTTTGTATGATGATCAGAAGAGCATCCAGGATTCGTTGTACACCGATCACATTGATTATCTGATGTTCTTTAAAGATTCGGTACGCGGTCTGCAACCGGGAGCTCCGGTAGAATTCCGGGGTATTCGCCTGGGTACCGTAAGCAAAGTACCGTTCTTTGCGCCGAATATGCGGCAGACATTTAACGATGATTACCGTATTCCGGTACTGATTCGTATCGAACCAGAGCGGCTGAAAATGCAGCTTGGTGAAAATGCGGATGTTGTTGAGCACCTTGGCGAATTGTTGAAACGTGGTTTACGCGGATCGCTGAAGACCGGAAATCTGGTCACTGGCGCACTGTATGTTGATCTCGATTTCTATCCAAATAGCCCTGCTATTACCGGTATTCGTGAGTTTAATGGTTATCAGATTATCCCGACCGTTAGCGGTGGCCTGGCGCAAATCCAGCAGCGTCTGATGGAAGCGTTGGATAAGATCAACAAACTGCCATTGAATCCGATGATTGAGCAGGCGACCAGTACGCTTTCTGAAAGTCAGCGCACCATGAAAAACCTGCAAACGACACTGGATAGCATGAACAAGATCCTCGCCAGCCAGTCGATGCAGCAGTTGCCGACCGATATGCAGTCAACATTACGTGAGTTGAATCGCAGTATGCAGGGCTTCCAGCCTGGCTCCGCAGCCTACAACAAGATGGTGGCGGATATGCAGCGCCTTGATCAGGTGTTGCGTGAACTGCAGCCGGTGCTGAAAACGCTCAACGAGAAGAGTAACGCGCTGGTATTTGAAGCGAAGGACAAAAAAGATCCAGAGCCGAAGAGGGCGAAACAATGAAAAAGTGGCTAGTGACGATTGCGGCACTGTGGCTGGCCGGATGCAGCTCCGGCGAGATCAATAAAAACTATTACCAGTTACCTGTGGTGCAGAGCGGTACACAAAGTACCGCCAGCCAGGGTAATCGCCTGTTATGGGTAGAGCAGGTCGCTGTTCCTGACTATCTGGCGGGGAATGGTGTGGTTTATCAAACCAGTGATGTGAAGTATGTGATTGCCAACAACAACTTGTGGGCCAGCCCGTTGGATCAACAGTTGCGCAACACCCTGGTTGCCAACCTGAGCACGCAACTGCCCGGTTGGGTGGTTGCCTCCCAGCCTCTGGGAAGCGCCCAGGACACGCTCAATGTTACCGTAACGGAGTTTAACGGTCGCTATGATGGCAAGGTCATTGTCAGTGGTGAGTGGCTGTTGAACCACCAGGGACAACTGATCAAACGTCCGTTCCGTCTGGAAGGGGTGCAAACTCAGGATGGTTACGATGAGATGGTTAAAGTGTTGGCCAGTGTCTGGAGTCAGGAAGCCGCTTCTATTGCGCAAGAGATAAAGCGTCTACCTTAATTATAAAGATTTGTAAATATAACCGTCTCCGGTATGTAACCTGAGGCGGTTTTTTTGTTTCTAACGTGCGGAAAAAGTTGTTCCTCTTCACATTTTTTGTACAACCGACATGCCCGTGTAGCTCACAAATATGACAGTGGCGTGAATTTTGCGCATTGACGGCAGTTATGATTCGCGGTATTGCTTAACTGTGATTGCACATTTAGTAATCACTGTTTTCTTTTCCACCAGAAACCAGTATGAGGGAAACGAGGCATGAAGAGACAAAAACGAGATCGCCTGGAACGGGCACATCAACGTGGTTATCAGGCCGGCATCGCCGGACGCTCAAAAGAAATGTGTCCCTATCAGACGCTGAATCAAAGGTCACAATGGCTGGGAGGCTGGCGAGAAGCCATGGCGGACAGGGTAGTAATGGCCTGATTCTGTCTCTTTAAAAAGAAACCTCCGCATTGCGGAGGTTTCGCCTTTTGATACTCTGTCTGATTATAATCAGAAGGCAGACGTATCCTGGAACAGACCGACTTTCAGGTCGCTGGCGGTATAGATCAGACGACCATCAACCAGCACTTCGCCATCTGCCAGACCCATAATCAGACGACGATTAACAATGCGTTTAAAGTGAATACGGTAGGTCACTTTTTTTGCTGTCGGCAGAACCTGACCAGTGAATTTCACTTCGCCAACACCCAGTGCGCGGCCTTTACCTTCGCCGCCCAGCCAGCCGAGGTAGAACCCTACCAGCTGCCACATTGCGTCCAGGCCCAGGCATCCCGGCATAACCGGATCGCCAATGAAGTGGCATCCGAAGAACCACAGATCCGGATTGATATCCAGTTCTGCTTCAACATACCCTTTGTCGAAGTTACCACCCGTTTCGGTCATTTTGACCACACGGTCCATCATCAGCATGTTCGGTGCTGGCAATTGCGGGCCTTTAGCGCCAAACAGTTCACCGCGACCAGAGGCAAGAAGGTCTTCTTTTGTATAGGATTCGCGTTTATCTACCATGTTCTCTGTAAGCCTTATTCTATTGAAGCACGCAGGATAGCTAACACGTGTACGCTGAACAAGTCCGATCAGTTCGGAATAAACCAGTTCAGCCAACGTAATGGCCATGGAAAACGGTGACGTCCTTCCTGTTGCGATGCTTGCGCGATACGTTCCTGGATGGTTTGCATCAGCGTCGTTTGGCCTTCGCCATCCCACACCAGATTTAATAATAACGGCAGTGCTTCAGTCACATCGTCTACTGCCCAGATGGTGAATTTGCCTTCCTCTACTGCTTTCACCAGTTCACTGTGAAGACTTAAATGGCGAACGTTAGCAGTGGGGATAATGACACCTTGTTTCCCCGTTAACTCACGTTGCTGGCAAATAGCAAAGAAGCCTTCGATTTTCTCATTTAAACCACCGACTGGCTGGGCGCGACCGAATTGATCGACTGAACCTGTGATAGCAATACTCTGATTCACCGGCACATCGGCGAGGGCGCTTATCAGGGCGCAGAGTTCAGCCATCGAGGCACTATCGCCATCCACTTCACTGTATGACTGCTCAAATGTCAGCGATGCTGAGAAGGGGATCTGTTGCTCAAGCTGTAGTTCCGACATCAGGAACGCCTGCATGATCATCATCCCTTTCGCATGGATATTGCCGCCAAGCTCCGCTTTGCGTTCGATGTCGGTGAATTCACCATCGCCAATATGCACAACGCAGCTAATGCGAGAAGGTTCGCCAAAAGCGCGTGGATGACCCGGAAATTCAATGACCGAAAGGGCGTTAATTTGCCCGATGCGTTCGCCTTCGGTTTCAATCAGGATTTGCTCCTGAAGGATCTCATCCTGCATGCGTTCAGCGAGGAAACCTTCGCGCCATTCACGCTGCTGTAACATTAAGTTTAGCTGCTCGCCGGAGAAGGTGTCGCCATCACACAGTGAGGCGACCTCTTTACACTGGCGGAGGATCCACTGCGGGCTAAGCGGCAGTGTTTCTTGTTCACCGGTGTAGCGTGCGGCTTCGCGGATAAGTACCGGCCAGGCATCCGCTCCCGGTGCAGGTAAGTGATTATGTCTGGCGGCCAATGTCACCCAGCGACACCACTGGCTTACTGACTCCGCATCGACAATCTGCAGAGTGTCTTCAAATTCGCTATAAATAGCCTGCTCTGAAAGCTCTGGTTCCATCTCCTGGAAATCAGCCAATGATTCACGTTCGCCTACCAGAATGACTTTCAGCTTCAATGGCATCGAAGGCACAGAGACGGGGAGAGGGCGCGACTCATCAAACGCAACCCAGTCAAAACGCTCGCGGTTAACGATATTTTTCAGCCGCATCCACAGCAGAGGTTGCGCCAGCAGTGTACGCAAAGAGATGATGAGAATACCGCCATTTGCCTGATGCACCAGACCTGGCTGCAGGGTAATGTCACCATTAAACTGGCGCAGACAGCCAAAGAGTTGTTCCGCTTCTACCCAGTCGGCAGTGACAACTTGCGTTAAAGTCGCAAAATTATCATCTGCACTCACTGCGTTACGTAAGCGGATGGTGTGGCCGGAAACCTCATAGTGACCGCCCACCAGTTGGCCTGCATCGCTTTGTAGCGCACGCGCGGCATCGGCAATAAGATTCAGATACTCAGACTCTTCCGGGGCCTTCGCCAGCATAAAAGAGGAGGATGCTCGCGTATGCAGCAACTGCTCCAGCGCAAATTGCAGTCGCGGTTGAGTATCACTGAATAAAGGATCGTTTTCGTCAATCAAATGTGGCTGAGCATATATTTCCTGATAGCTATCGGTATCAGGAACCAGGTCACGCCATGCAAGTTTCGTAATGGTCAAAGTTGATGTTTTTTAGTCTGTTGTCAAAGCCGCGATTATACCGTAACCGGCACTGCAGCACACGTAGAAAGCACCGACAATACTCCTGGCATGGGCGTTAAAGCTCACAGGATGGAGATTCTTTTCTTCACTGGCCTAAAAAGCTGATATTCTGTAAAGAGTTACACGGTAACATTGAGATCGCTATGAAATATCAACAACTTGAAAATCTTGAAAGCGGTTGGAAATGGAAGTATCTGGTGAAGAAGCACCGCGAAGGGGAGTTAATCACCCGTTACATAGAAGCCAGTGCCGCCCAGGAAGCCGTCGATGTGTTGCTCTCGCTGGAAAATGAACCCGTGCTGGTAAATGGCTGGATTGACAAGCATATGAATCCGGAACTGGTCAATCGCATGAAGCAAACCATTCGGGCCAGACGGAAGCGCCATTTTAATGCGGAACACCAGCATACGCGCAAAAAATCGATCGATCTGGAATTTATTGTCTGGCAACGTCTGGCAGGTCTGGCGCAGCGTCGCGGTAAAACG
Source organism: Escherichia coli (assembly GCF_036503815.1). GTDB lineage: Bacteria > Pseudomonadota > Gammaproteobacteria > Enterobacterales > Enterobacteriaceae > Escherichia > Escherichia coli_F. The sequence continues at coordinate 3,101,903 of NZ_AP027764.1, read as the reverse complement.
CTTTCTGAAACGATTGTTCAGCTGATTGAAGATGCGGAAAACAAAGAGAAATACGCGAATAAAATGTCTTCTCTAAAGCAGGATCTGCAGGCATTGCTGGGTAAGGAATAACTGTCGAAAGTCAGTTCAATTTACGCAAGGCGAAAAAAAACCCCGCAGCTGCGGGGTTTTTCTATCAGACGATAACTTAAGCCTGCGGCTGAGTTACAACGTCTTTGATGCCTTTAACTTCGATCTCTACGCGACGATCCGGAGCCAGGCAGTCGATCAGCGCAGCACGCTGTTTCACGTTGTCACAGGTGTTGCCAGTAACCGGGTTGGATTCACCCATACCACGTGCAGAGATTTTGTCTGCCGGGATACCTTTAGAGATCAGGTAATCAACAACGGACTGAGCACGACGCTCGGACAGACCCTGGTTGTAAGCGTCAGAACCGATGCGGTCAGTGTAACCCAGAACAACTACGGAACCGTCTTTCGGATCCAGGTTGCTCAGCTGGCTGTACAGCTGATCCAGAGCAGCCTGACCTTCCGGTTTCAGGGTTGCTTTGTTGAAGTTGAACAGAACGTCAGACTTCAGAGTGAAGTGCTTGGTCTGTACTTCCGGTGCCGGAGCTGGTGCCGGAGCAACTACTGGAGCTGCTTCGCCCTGACCGAAACGGTAGGAAACACCCAGGCTCAGCAGGCCGTTGTCCGGACGAGTACCGATGGTGTGTGCGTCACCGATGTTGTTGGTCCACTGGTATTCCAGACGGGTAGCGATTTCAGGAGTGATCGCGTACTCAACACCGCCAGCGAAGACCGGAGAAACGCCGGTGTCGTGGTCTTTAGTGGATGCGCCACCAGGTACGTTAGACTTGGTGTCTGCACGCCATACCATACCACCCAGACGAGTGTAAACGTCCAGATCGTCAGTGATTGGGTAACCCAGTTTGGCGGTCAGTTGAACGCCCTGAGCTTTATATGCGCCATTGATGTTGTCGCCTTTGTACGGCATACGACCTAACCAGTCATAACCCATTTCAAAGCCAACATACGGGTTAACCTGGTAACCACCAAAAGCACCTGCACCCAGTTGGTTTTCGTGGGTCGGACCATTGTTGTTGATGAAACCAGTGTCATGGTACTGGGACCAGCCCAGTTTAGCACCAGTGTACCAGGTGTTATCTTTCGGAGCGGCCTGCGCTACGGTAGCGAAACCAGCCAGTGCCACTGCAATCGCGATAGCTGTCTTTTTCATTTTTTGCGCCTCGTTATCATCCAAAATACGCCATGAATATCTCCAACGAGATAACACGGTTAAATCCTTCACCGGGGGATCTGCTCAATATTAACTCTACCGATATCTTCGGCTTATGCCGAGCACCCCTGGCGATGTAAAGTCTACAACGTAGTTGAAAACTTACAAGTGTGAACTCCGTCAGGCATATGAAAAAAAAGTCTTGTATAAGGTACGTTTAATCTTTTTTGTCAGCGACAATTTACAGAAGAAAATCGCGGAAACCGCTTCAGACAAGCCTCTGCAAGGAAAATTAGTCACGACTGAAAGCATTGGCTGGGCGACAAAAAAAGTTCCAGGATTAATCCTAAATTTACTTAATGATACAAATTAGAGTGAATTTTTAGCCCGGAAAGTTGTCTCGTTGCGTGAGAGGATGCGCTTACCGGACGCATAATAAACCCCATAGCGTTACCTTCATTTGCCGCATCAACAAGTTCAGCATGCTCTTCTTCAGTCAAATCATCTGCCAACCAACCGATCACCACACTGTAATTGCCCGTGCGTAAAGCGCGAACCATTGACTCCACAGTGTGGCAAGGGGAGAGCTGGCTAATCTGCATCACTTTCGTTAAGGGTAGCCCAGATGCCTGAACCCATTCCCGACTCAGTTTTTGTTGCGGTGTTAACCAGAGTTGCCAGCGCGATTGCTGACCGAGTTGCTGTAACAATGGCAACAGTAGAAGTTGCGTCATCATGGGCTGATCTTCGCGATAGACAACTTCACTGATAAGCCCGGCTGTAGTGTTTTCCGTAGAGACACGCGCAATTTTACTTGCTGCGGATGAGAACGACGAAGAACGATGTGCATAGCCTGAAGTGTACATAATCAATCCAGCCCCTGTGAGTCACTGTATGTATGTACAGTACATCCAGTGACGACAAAGATCAACCCTATTTTCGGAAAGAGCCTCGCAAATTTTGTCGTTAGTGACGGGAAAACATAAATTAATCTTGCCCCTTAAGAATAAGTTGCCTATTTTCGTAGTTAACGGATCCGTTAATGTGAATCATTCTTTTATGTTATGATTTTAAAAGGAATTTTATGAAAAGCCTCTCCTATAAGCGGATCTATAAATCACAAGAATACCTGGCAACGTTGGGCACAATTGAATACCGATCATTGTTTGGTAGTTACAGCCTGACCGTTGACGACACGGTGTTTGCGATGGTTTCTGATGGTGAGTTGTATCTTCGGGCTTGTGAGCAAAGTGCACAGTACTGTGTAAAACATCCGCCTGTCTGGCTGACATATAAAAAGTGTGGCCGATCCGTTACCCTCAATTACTATCGGGTTGATGAAAGTCTGTGGCGAAATCAACTGAAGCTGGTGCGTCTGTCGAAATATTCTCTCGATGCAGCGCTGAAAGAGAAAAGCACGCGCAATACCCGGGAAAGACTGAAAGATTTGCCCAATATGTCTTTTCATCTGGAAGCGATACTCGGGGAGGTGGGGATTAAGGATGTACGGGCGTTACGTATACTTGGGGCAAAAATGTGTTGGTTGCGACTGCGGCAGCAAAACAGTCTGGTGACAGAAAAGATTCTGTTTATGCTTGAAGGGGCCATTATCGGCATTCATGAAGCTGCGCTCCCGGTGGCACGCCGCCAGGAGCTTGCAGAATGGGCTGACTCTCTTACGCCGAAACAGGAGTTTCCTGCGGAACTTGAGTAATCTGGCGTTGCAGACGACCAATCTCTGGCAGTAATGCAATCAATAACCCGACTTGTTGTACGACCAGAGGTTCTTTGCTGTCTGCCCGTGGTTCAAGTTGCTGCATCCGCTGTTTCAGGTCAGCTAATGCCTGATTGACGCGTTCTTCATCAGCAGGTTGATGATGTAGCGCGTCATCAACATAGCAAACTGCGTCATCAAGAAACGCCAGAATTTCAGGATTAGTTAACTGCTCCCGGTGAGCACCGAGGGCTGAGATATAGCTGGTAAACGTATGGTTAAGGCACAGCAACCGAAACGCGGCCTCGCGAATTTGCGGGGTAACGTTCGGCTCGCTGGACATATTTGATACCACCGACGCCAGTTCAGCATCACGGTTGTGTGCATCGCGGCGGGCAATACGATACGCCAGACGGTTATCACGCCCCTGATGGTATTGCTCCAGTATGGCATCGAGATAGCGACAGTTGGCCTCGGTGGCACGTTCGAGCATGCGCGGCAGATTGCGAAACTTCCAGTCAGGCCAGATGTAGCTCACCGCCGCCCACGCAATGGCACAACCAATCAGCGTATCGATTACGCGAGGTAACGCCACTTCAAAACCTTCACCCAGCAAGTTAAAACACAGTAGCACTAAAAGTGTGATGAACATCGTTGCATGGGCATATTGCACGTTACGGAAGGCAAAAAAGAGCACGCCGGTAATAACCAGCAGCACCAGCTGCCCTTCCAGTGACGGCACAAACCACAGCACAGGAATGCCAATGGCGATACCTACCAGCGTACCAATAATCCTTAACTTCAGGCGGTGGCGCGTGGCGTTATAGTTTGGCTGGCAGACAAACAAACTTGTCAGCAAGATCCAATACCCGTGATGCATTCCGGTTATCTGAATGATGGCGTAGCCGAAGCACAACACCAGCGACATTCTTACCGCATGACGGAAGAGGGCGGATTCCGGTGTGAAGTGACGGCTAAGACGCAGCCAGATATCACTCAATCCGTGCGGGCTGTCATCAGCGAGCTCATTTTCGTCATTATTATGGGGCAGTGCCTGGGCCTGTTCTGATTCAATTGTTGCCAGTTGGGCATCAATAGCGCGTAAATTGTTCAGCAAAAATCCCAGTGTTTTGAGTAAATCGGCAGGCGCGCCGTTATCGCGCATCCGCTCCAGCGCAGCATCAATATGCGTAAAAGCGCGCTCAAAATGCGGATCATGTTGATAAGGCTGACGCAGCAAAATACAGCGTGACAGTTGCTGGCACGCCTGGCCCTGCATCGACATCAGTCGCTGAAAACGGAACAGCACGTCGCTGTGGCGAAAATGTTCACGCAATGTTTGATACTGAATATGAGAAGAGCTGGCACGCTCGTGAATATCCTGCGCGACAAAGTAATAATGCAGCGTGCGACGCGTTCCCCGTTGACCACGATCGCCACGTAAACGGGTCAGCAGCGAGAGTTTCGTCTGATTCAATGTCGCCATCAGCTGACCGTTGGCGAGAGCCAAATCGTACAGCGGTGCCTGGCTTTCATCTTCAATATCAGGATCAAACATGCGTGACTTGAGCTCAAGGTAACGCGCCAGTTGTTCATAGCAACGCGCCAGGTTGTCCTGCAGCGGGCGGACCGGGAACAGTAGATGACCAATAAGTGTCAGGACGTTGTACCAGACGGCACCGGCCAGCAGATACATCGGCTGCTGATACCAGTGCTCATACAGTGACGTCCCCAACATAGTGTAAATGGCGATCAGTAACGCACCGAAGGCAATTGTTGCATAGCGTTGACCCAGACCGCCGAGCAAAATGAAGCCGCTGGTAGAGAGCGTTAAACCAATTGCAAATAGCCAGGGCCAGGGAAACAGCAATTCTACTGAGGCCGAGGCGATAAAAAAGCAGAACAGCGTAATGATGAGGTTACGCAAACGTCCCGCCAGCCGGTCATCGAGATCGGTCAGCGCCGCTGCCACCATCCCCAGCGTCAGCGGAATCGTCAGTTTTACATCACCCAGCCACCACGGAAACGCTGTGGTTCCACAAAGCGCAATAAAAATACGCGCGTAATACAGCCAGGCGCTGTTCCAGGTATAGCGTTTGAGCAAAGGACTTAGCATAAAGGCCATATTAGTGGATTATTCAAAACGACGACGTGCATTGGCTTCACGCGCAGCTTGCGCTGTTTCTACCGATACCACGCGACGACCGACCGGCCATAGTGCAATAGCGGCAATTTTAAAGTTCGCAATGCCGACAGGAATGCCAATGATGGAAATACATTGTGCGATGCCCGTTGCAATGTGCATCAGGCATAACCACCAGCCAAAGAAAATCAGCCAGAAAATATTCAATACCGTACCGCCAGTATTCAGCAGCACATTTTTGCCAGCCGGGTTCAGTTCATCGACATGAATAGCTTCATTGCCATAAGGCACCAGAGACAGTTTAGTGATCTCCCAGCAGGATCGTGTCAGCGGTAAGGTAAAAATTAGCACAATACTGACCAGAGTCGCCAACAGCCAGCCCAGAGTGGTGGCAAATCCGCCAAGCACAAAGTTCAGAATGTTCAAAACGGTACGCATAAAACCTCGCTTTACTGTGGTTTTCAGTAATGGGCGGCAATTGTAACGTTTTTTTGGGCTGGAGCACGTTTTCTCTGACGGTTACACTGATAAGAAATCATTTCGTGTGGATCTACAGAGTCATGGAACTGAAAGCGACAACGCTTGGAAAACGTCTGGCACAGCACCCTTACGATCGGGCGGTGATCCTCAATGCCGGGATTAAAGTCTCCGGCGATCGCCACGAATACCTTATTCCTTTCAATCAATTACTGGCAATTCACTGTAAGCGCGGTCTGGTATGGGGCGAGCTGGAATTTGTGCTGCCGGACGAAAAAGTGGTGCGTCTGCACGGCACCGAATGGGGCGAGACGCAGCGTTTTTACCATCATCTTGATGCTCACTGGCGGCGGTGGAGTGGGGAGATGAGCGAAATTGCGGCTGGTGTTTTACGCCAGCAACTGGATTTGATTGCCACGCGTACCGGAGAAAATAAATGGCTGACGCGTGAGCAAACCTCTGGCGTGCAGCAACAAATCCGCCAGGCTTTGTCGGCGTTGCCGTTGCCGGTTAACCGACTGGAAGAATTCGATAACTGCCGTGAGGCGTGGCGTAAATGTCAGGCCTGGTTGAAAGATATTGAAGGCGCACGGTTGCAGCATAATCAGGCGTATACAGAAGCCATGCTTACCGAGTATGTGGATTTTTTCCGCCAGGTCGAATCTTCACCGCTGAATCCGGCGCAGGCCCGGGCAGTCGTTAACGGCGAGCATTCTCTGTTAGTGCTGGCAGGTGCAGGAAGCGGAAAAACGTCGGTGCTGGTGGCCCGTGCAGGCTGGTTGCTGGCGCGAGGTGACGCTGCTCCTGAACAAATTTTATTGCTGGCTTTTGGTCGCAAAGCCGCTGAAGAAATGGATGAGCGTATTCGCGAACGGCTACATACCGAAGACATTACCGCGCGCACGTTTCACTCGTTGGCACTGTATATTATTCAGCAGGGCAGCAAAAAAGTGCCGACAGTCAGCAAACTAGAAAATGATACCGCTGCCCGTCATGAACTCTTTATTGCTGAGTGGCGTAAGCAATGTAGCGAAAAGAAAGCGCAGGCGAAGGGCTGGCGGCAATGGCTGACGGAAGAAATGCAGTGGTCAGTGCCAGAAGGTAACTTCTGGGATGATGAGCAATTACAGCGTCGTCTTGCTTCTCGCCTCGATCGCTGGGTAAGTCTGATGCGAATGCACGGCGGTGCACAGGCAGAAATGATTGCCAGTGCGCCCGAAGAGATTCGCGATCTGTTCAGTAAACGTATCAAGTTGATGGCCCCGTTATTAAAAGCCTGGAAAGGTGCGCTGAAGGCAGAAAACGCTGTCGATTTTTCCGGCCTTATTCACCAGGCGATTGTGATTCTGGAGAAAGGTCGCTTTATCAGCCCGTGGAAGCATATTCTGGTTGATGAATTTCAGGATATCTCGCCGCAGCGTGCAGCGTTGTTAGCGGCATTACGCAAGCAAAACAGTCAAACGACGTTGTTCGCTGTTGGCGATGACTGGCAGGCGATTTACCGTTTCAGCGGTGCGCAAATGTCGCTCACCACCGCTTTCCATGAAAACTTTGGTGAAGGCGATCGCTGTGATTTAGATACGACTTATCGTTTTAACAGTCGTATCGGTGAGGTGGCAAACCGGTTTATTCAACAGAACCCGAATCAGCTGAAAAAGCCGCTAAACAGTTTAAGTCTTGGTGATAAAAAGGCCGTCACGTTATTGGATGAGAACCAGCTTGATGCTTTGCTGGATAAGCTCTCTGGTTATGCCAAACCGGAAGAGCGCATTCTGATGCTGGCGCGTTACCATCACATGAGGCCTGCCAGCCTGGAAAAAGCGGCAACACGCTGGCCGAAGTTGCAAATCGACTTTATGACCATTCATGCCAGCAAAGGGCAACAGGCGGATTACGTCATCATCGTTGGCTTGCAGGAGGGGAGTGATGGTTTTCCGGCTGCGGCGCGGGAGTCGATTATGGAAGAGGCGCTACTGCCACCGGTTGAGGATTTTCCGGACGCTGAAGAACGGCGGTTAATGTACGTGGCGCTGACCCGGGCACGCCATCGGGTATGGGCATTGTTTAACAAAGAGAATCCCTCTCCCTTTGTCGAAATACTGAAAAATCTGGATGTGCCGGTGGCGAGAAAACCGTAGGAAACAGGTGGCGTTTGCCACCTGTGTAATATTACTTCAGACGGTCCGCGAGATAACGCTGATAATCGGGGATCAGAATATCGACCGCGTCGTTGAAATGCGGTGACTGGATAATGAAGTCTGCCGTTGCCACGTTGGTGGCAACCGGAATGTTCCATACCGTCGCCAGACGCAGCAAGGCTTTCACGTCAGGATCGTGCGGCACGGCATTTAGTGGGTCCCAGAAGAAAATCAATACATCAATTTTACCTTCTGAGATCAATGCGCCAACCTGCTGGTCCCCCCCCATTGGGCCACTCAACATCGCGTTGACGTTCATGCCGGTCGCGCGGGAAATTAAGTTACCGGTAGTGCCTGTTGCATACAGTACGTGTTGTTCCAGTAACGGTTGATGCCGTTCCACCCAGCTCATCAGCATTTGTTTGCAGTGATCGTGTGCCACCAGCGCAATATGTTTCCGCGCAGGTAAAGTACGTGTCGTCAGTTCCATAATGTACATCCGTAGTTAACTTTCCTACAGATTACTGTAAGCACTTATCGCTGCAAGAGAAAGACCGAAAAAGCCTGCGCACAGGCACAAAAATCTCAGGAAGATGGTTGTTTTTCCGCCCATTGCAGAAAAGTATTTCGCGTTTGTGGGTCAGCCAGTTTAAACCAATACTTCAGCCGCTGTTCTGTGAGCACCTGAGACTGCGGTGGAATAGCATCCAGCTCGGAAACACCCGAAAGCAGCGTGCTGTCATCTGCCATCATCGTGGCAAATTGCGGTAGTGAAGCGCGTTTCGCGGATTTGTTATAACGTTCAACCTCGACCTCATAATCAATCGTTTTTGCCGTTGAGGTAATGGCGAGAATATCCAGCTTTACCGGAATCGGCGTCGCATCGCCATCCAACAATTCAAGGCGCGGCGCGGCATCAAAATGGTTAGCTTCCCGCTCATTCTCCAGGCGAGGCAGGCGAAAATTGACCTGGTTGATGAGCTGGGTATTAAAACTGACCACTAGTGGTGGGGAGATATACAGCCGTTCTTCACTATTGGAAAGATGAATCGTCTTCTCAACGCGAAACACTAACTGATGTGGTCCATTATCCAGTTCAATGCTGTCCGCACCGCGCAGCAGAGAGCTGGAAACCTTCTTGCCGTCGAGTACCAGAAGATCGACATCGGTTGAAAGCCGCAGCGTGGTGGCAAAAACGGATACCGGCAAACATAATGCAATCAAGGTGGTCACGATGCCGGTTTTCATAGGTAGCTCCTGTCAAAAGACCGCCCGAATAATAATGTGTCAAAATTTTTCTTTAATCATACTTACTAACATATAGACATAATTCCCGCTTTTGCTCTCATTCATTCGTATTAGCTGCATGGTTGGCATGTCGGCTTTGTCGTACACTTTGTTAAACAGTCTGGAGGAAATAATGAAAGAAACCGATATTGCAGGCATTTTAACGTCCACTCACACCATTGCGCTGGTGGGGGCAAGCGACAAACCCGATCGTCCCAGCTATCGCGTGATGAAATATCTACTCGACCAGGGGTATCACGTCATTCCGGTTTCACCAAAAGTTGCCGGCAAAACGCTGCTGGGCCAGCAGGGATATGGCACGCTGGCAGAAGTTCCGGAAAAAGTCGATATGGTCGATGTTTTCCGTAATTCAGAAGCGGCGTGGGGCGTGGCGCAGGAAGCGATCGCCATTGGCGCGAAAACCCTCTGGATGCAACTGGGGGTGATTAATGAGCAAGCGGCAGTACTGGCACGGGATGCCGGGTTAAATGTGGTGATGGATCGCTGCCCGGCTATTGAGATCCCTCGCCTGGGCCTGGCCAAATAAAAAATCCCCGGAAGGCCAAAACCTTCCGGGGATTTGTTCAGGGATTAGTTACGCAGACGCGGGGCCTGAAGTTGTTTGCGGATGGTCTGCGCCAGCTCATCCATGGATGGCTGTTCAGGATGTTCATCCTGCAATTCGCTACTTAGCTGGGCTTCAGCCAGGTAGGTATGAACCGGTAGGCCGTTATCGTCCTCCATCACCACGTGATACCACGGAGCGGCGCGAAGCTCGTCATTCACCGCCAGCTCATCAGGCGACGGTTCAGAGAGCGAATAAACCGGGTCGATATCCACGACCACTCCGAGATAACCTAACAGGGAATGGCGGACCTGCTGGCCGATACCGAATTTGCTGGCAATCATAGTCACCTCCCGGGAAATCTTTACCTTTGATATAAGGGTAAAATTCCACATTTCAAGTTACATGACGCGACAGGCAAACCCTTTCAGATATAGCCCTTCCGGGTAGGTAGCGATCACCGGATGATCGGCTGCCTGACGGAACTGCTCTATAAATTGTACATCACGACCGGCATCAATTGCGGCATCCGCGATGATTTTCTGAAATAAATCGCTGGTCATCAGACCGGAACAGGAGAAAGTCAGGAGAACTCCGCCTTCATTCAGCAACTGAATCGCCAGCATGTTGATGTCTTTATAGCCACGACACGCACCCATCAACTGGCTTTTATTCTCAACAAACTTCGGCGGGTCCATCACGATAACGTCAAATTTTTCACCGCGATCGCGATAAGTACGCAGCAATTTAAAGACATCATCACGGACAAACTCAGCCTTGCTCAGATCCAGTTTGTTCAGCTCAACATTCTGCCGTGCAATATCCAGCGCTTCCTGGGAGGTATCAACGCTGACAACCTGGCTGCAACCGCCCATCAATGCCGATACGGCGAAACCACCGGTATAGGAAAAACAGTTCAGTACGCGTTTATTTTCAACGTAGCGGCGGGTAGCCAGGCGGCTGTCACGCTGGTCCAGGTAGTAGCCCGTTTTGTGCCCGTGCTGAATGTCCACCAGCAGCTTCATGCCGTGTTCTTCAATCGGCAGCAGGGCAGGCGGTAGCTCTCCGGTAACGGGGCCCTGGGTCAGTTCCATCCCTTCTTTTTTACGTACCGCAACGTCGCTGCGATCGTAAATTGCACATTCCGGGTAGAGCGTTTGCAGGGCGCTAATTAATGCCGCACGCTGGTATTCCGCGCCTGCGCTTAGCAGTTGCAGTACCAGAAAATTACCGAAACGATCGATAGTAATACCCGGCAGGCCATCAGATTCTCCGGCGATTAAACGATAGCTGTCGAGGCCATCTTTTTGCGCCAGCCAGTCACGCCATTTTTGCGCTTGTTGCAAACGGCGGGTAAAAAAAGCAATGTCAATGGATTCAGAGGGGTCAAACGTCCAGACGCGCGCCCGGATTTGCGAAGCTGGCGAATAAGCGCCGCGTGCTAACCATTTTCCCTGATGATCAACAATATCGATGGTTTCACCGAGGCTGGCTTTACCTTCCATGCGGGCAACGGCCCCGGAAAAGACCCACGGATGGCGACGAAGTAATGATTTTTCGCGCCCTTTGGCTAACACTAAACGTACACTCATAATTTACTTTTCTGTCGATGCAAAGAAATGGGCGTCATTGTCCGGAGTTTTCCATGGATTTGCAACGCGTCCATTAAGGATAAGGAGAGCAGCAATGTCGAAAGTCTGCATAATTGCCTGGGTTTACGGGCGAGTTCAGGGCGTAGGATTTCGCTATACCACGCAGTACGAAGCGAAAAAACTCGGGTTAAGCGGCTACGCCAAAAATCTTGACGATGGCAGCGTGGAAGTGGTTGCCTGCGGTGAAGAAGGGCAGGTGGAAAAATTAATGCAGTGGTTAAAGAGTGGCGGCCCGCGTTCTGCACGTGTGGAACGGGTGCTCAGCGAGCCGCATAATCCCTCGGGGGAATTAACCGATTTTCGTATTCGTTAGATACATTTTACCGGTTTTGGCAGGCCAGCAATTTTGGTGGCTTGCTTAGCCGGACCTTTCGGAAACAGTCGGTATAAATAGCGGCTGTTACCTTTTTCTTCGCCAAATTTATTCGCCATCGCTTTTACCAGCATACGAATCGCCGGAGAAGTATTGAATTCCAGATAGAAATCACGCACAAAACGCACCACTTCCCAGTGTTCTGGTGACAGCGTAATCCCTTCGTTCTCTGCAATCACCACTGCCAGCGGCTCACTCCACTGACTGCTTTCTTTGAGATAGCCTTCGGTATCCGTTTCTATCTCTTTACCTTCGAAGATCAGCATAATTATTACTACCTTAATCAGACTGGCGGCAGTGTAACAAAAAACAAAGCCCCGCATAAAGCGAGGCTATGAAAGTGTTAGCGGGTGAGATTAATCGCGGCTGGCGAAGCCCAGAATGCTCAGCAGGCTGACGAAGATGTTGTACAGCGAAACATACAGGCTAACCGTGGCACGAATATAGTTCGTTTCACCGCCATGAATGATGTTGCTGGTTTCAAACAAGATAGCGCCAGAGGAGATCAGAATGAAGACCGCGCTGATCGCCAGATGCAGGGCAGGCAGCTGCAGGAAGATATTAGCAACCATACCAATCAGCACCACCACAATACCCGCCATCAGCATACCGCCAAGGAACGACATATCTTTGCGGGTGGTCAGCACATACGCAGAGCAGCAGAAGAACACTAACGCCGTTCCGCCCAGTGCCATAGCGATTACGTCACCCATTCCGGCAGACAGATAGGTATTCAGAATTGGTCCGAGGATATAACCCAGAAAACCGGTAAAGGCGAATGCGGAGATAATTCCGGTCGGCTTATTCGCCGTTTTATAGGTCAGGAACATCAAACCATACATACCCACCAGCGTCAGAATCAGACCCGGAGATGGCAGCATCAGCACCGTACTGGCAGTTGCGGTAATCGCCGAAAAGGCCAGCGTCAGGCTCAGCAGAAAATAGGTATTACGCAGCACCTTATGGGTGCTAAGCAGCGATGTACGGTCATGTGAAGAACTAACAATACGATCCATTGAGTCACTCTCTATGACAGATGTAATTAATTAAGCAGCATAATGATAATGCGTAAGGGCACCCAGAAGTTTTACCCATCTTTACGCATTTGATCTGGAACAGGTTTAACAGTGGATTATCAGGTCATTAAGCAAATATAACGCCCTGAGAATTTCGACAGGCAAAAGAAAAAGGGGTTAGCATTTAGCTAACCCCTTATCTTATTTGGCGGAAGCGCAGAGATTCGAACTCTGGAACCCTTTCGGGTCGCCGGTTTTCAAGACCGGTGCCTTCAACCGCTCGGCCACACTTCCGGAATGACGCGCACTATAAACATCCCGATGCGGCGTGTAAACCCCTAATTTGTTCGTTTGCCTGAAAAACAGCCAAAACCGCATTGATAGCGTGAAATAACAGCAGTTTGATCATTTCATCACCATGAATTCCTTCTCTTTTACTCGTTTAGCAACCGGCTAAACATCCCCACTGCCCGGCAAAAAGAAAAATAGGTCCATTTTTATCGCTAAAAGATAAATCCACACAGTTTGTATTGTTTCGTGCAAAAGTTTCACTACGCTTTATTAACGATACTTTCTGGCGACGTGCGCCAGTGCAGAAGGATGAGCTTTCGTTTTCAGCATCTCACGTGAAGCGATGGTTTGCCTTGCTACAGGGACGTCGCTTGCCGACCATAAGCGCCCGGTGTCCTGCCGGTGTCGCAAGGAGAAGAGACGTGCGATATGAATAATGAGGAAACATTTTACCAGGCCATGCGGCGTCAGGGCGTTACCCGGCGCAGCTTTCTCAAATATTGCAGTCTGGCTGCCACCTCGCTGGGATTAGGCGCGGGAATGGCTCCGAAGATTGCCTGGGCGCTGGAGAATAAACCGCGCATTCCTGTGGTGTGGATCCACGGTCTTGAATGCACCTGCTGTACCGAATCTTTTATCCGCTCCGCTCACCCACTGGCGAAGGACGTCATCCTTTCCCTGATTTCCCTCGATTACGACGATACCTTGATGGCTGCTGCCGGAACCCAGGCGGAAGAAGTCTTTGAAGACATCATCACGCAATACAATGGCAAATATATCCTCGCAGTAGAAGGTAATCCACCGCTGGGCGAGCAGGGGATGTTCTGTATCAGCAGTGGTCGACCGTTTATTGAAAAACTCAAACGCGCCGCCGCCGGAGCCAGTGCGATTATCGCCTGGGGAACCTGCGCGTCCTGGGGCTGCGTGCAGGCCGCGCGGCCCAATCCAACGCAGGCCACACCAATCGACAAAGTGATCACCGACAAACCGATCATTAAAGTGCCGGGCTGCCCGCCGATCCCGGATGTGATGAGCGCCATCATTACCTACATGGTGACCTTTGATCGCTTGCCGGATGTCGACAGAATGGGCCGTCCACTGATGTTCTATGGTCAACGTATCCACGATAAATGCTATCGCCGCGCCCACTTCGACGCCGGAGAGTTCGTGCAGAGCTGGGATGATGACGCTGCCCGTAAAGGTTACTGTCTGTACAAAATGGGCTGCAAAGGGCCTACCACCTATAACGCCTGTTCCTCCACACGCTGGAACGATGGCGTTTCTTTCCCAATCCAGTCTGGTCACGGCTGCCTGGGCTGTGCGGAAAATGGTTTCTGGGATCGCGGTTCGTTCTACAGTCGCGTGGTCGATATTCCGCAAATGGGAACTCATTCCACCGCCGACACCGTCGGTTTAACCGCGCTTGGCGTGGTGGCAGCGGCTGTTGGTGTGCACGCAGTCGCCAGCGCCGTTGACCAGCGCAGACGTCATAACCAGCAACCTACAGAAACCGAACAACAGCCAGGCAATGAGGATAAACAGGCATGAGCACTCAGTACGAAACTCAAGGATACACCATCAATAATGCCGGACGCCGCCTGGTGGTCGACCCGATTACGCGCATTGAAGGCCACATGCGCTGTGAAGTGAATATTAACGATCAGAATGTGATCACCAATGCCGTCTCCTGCGGCACAATGTTTCGCGGGCTGGAGATCATCCTGCAAGGCCGTGATCCACGCGATGCGTGGGCGTTCGTTGAACGTATCTGCGGCGTCTGTACCGGCGTACACGCTCTGGCTTCGGTCTATGCCATCGAAGATGCTATCGGCATTAAAGTGCCGGACAACGCTAATATCATCCGCAACATTATGCTGGCGACGCTCTGGTGCCACGATCATCTGGTGCACTTTTATCAGCTTGCCGGGATGGACTGGATCGATGTGTTAGATGCGCTGAAAGCCGATCCGCGGAAAACCTCCGAACTGGCGCAAAGTCTCTCCTCATGGCCGAAATCATCACCTGGCTATTTCTTCGACGTACAAAACCGCCTGAAGAAATTCGTTGAAGGCGGCCAGTTGGGGATCTTCCGTAACGGTTACTGGGGGCACCCGCAGTACAAACTGCCGCCAGAAGCCAACTTGATGGGCTTTGCTCACTATCTTGAAGCTCTCGATTTCCAGCGTGAAATTGTCAAAATCCACGCGGTCTTTGGTGGTAAAAACCCACATCCAAACTGGATTGTTGGCGGGATGCCGTGCGCTATCAACATTGACGAAAGTGGCGCGGTCGGGGCGGTCAATATGGAGCGCCTGAATCTGGTGCAGTCGATCATTACCCGCACGGCGGATTTCATTAATAACGTGATGATCCCCGACGCTTTAGCCATCGGTCAATTCAACAAACCGTGGAGCGAAATCGGCACTGGTCTTTCTGATAAATGTGTCCTCAGTTACGGGGCGTTCCCGGATATTGCCAACGACTTTGGCGAGAAAAGTCTGCTAATGCCTGGCGGCGCGGTGATCAACGGCGACTTCAAAAATGTGCTGCCAGTGGATTTAGTCGATCCGCAACAAGTGCAGGAATTTGTCGATCACGCCTGGTATCGTTATCCCAACGATCAGGTCGGGCGTCATCCGTTCGATGGTATTACCGACCCGTGGTACAACCCCGGCGATGTCAAAGGCAGCGATACCAACATTCAGCAGCTGAATGAACAGGAACGCTACTCGTGGATCAAAGCGCCACGCTGGCGCGGTAACGCGATGGAAGTGGGGCCGCTGGCACGCACATTGATCGCTTATCACAAAGGCGATGCTGCGACCGTTGAGTCGGTCGATCGCATGATGTCGGCGTTGAACCTGCCGCTTTCCGGCATCCAGTCAACGTTGGGCCGCATTTTGTGCCGCGCGCACGAAGCGCAGTGGGCCGCAGGTAAGTTGCAATACTTCTTCGACAAGCTGATGACCAACCTGAAAAACGGCAATCTTGCCACCGCCTCCACTGAAAAATGGGAACCTGCAACCTGGCCGACAGAGTGCCGTGGTGTCGGTTTTACCGAAGCGCCGCGCGGGGCGTTAGGCCACTGGGCTGCCATTCGCGATGGCAAGATAGATCTCTACCAGTGCGTGGTGCCGACCACCTGGAACGCCAGCCCGCGCGACCCCAAAGGGCAAATTGGCGCTTATGAAGCCGCGCTGATGAACACCAAAATGGCGATCCCCGAGCAACCGCTGGAGATCCTGCGTACTCTGCACAGCTTTGACCCGTGCCTCGCCTGTTCAACACACGTGCTGGGCGACGACGGTAGCGAGCTGATCTCCGTGCAGGTGCGTTAACAGCGAAGGAGAATCATCATGCAACAGAAAAGCGACAACGTTGTCAGTCACTATGTCTTTGAAGCACCCGTGCGGATATGGCACTGGCTGACGGTGTTATGCATGGCGGTGTTGATGGTCACCGGTTACTTTATCGGCAAGCCGCTGCCTTCGGTCAGCGGTGAGGCGACGTATCTGTTTTATATGGGCTACATCAGGTTAATTCACTTCAGCGCCGGGATGGTTTTTACCGTGGTCTTGCTGATGCGGATCTACTGGGCTTTTGTCGGCAATCGCTACTCACGCGAGCTGTTTATCGTGCCGGTATGGCGTAAAAGCTGGTGGCAGGGCGTGTGGTATGAAATCCGTTGGTATCTGTTTCTGGCAAAACGTCCGAGTGCCGATATAGGTCATAACCCCATCGCCCAGGCGGCGATGTTCGGCTATTTCCTGATGTCGGTATTTATGATCGTCACCGGCTTTGCGCTGTACAGCGAACATAGTCAGTACGCTATTTTTGCGCCGTTCCGTTATGTGGTGGAATTTTTCTACTGGACGGGCGGCAACTCAATGGACATTCACAGCTGGCATCGGCTGGGGATGTGGCTGATTGGCGCGTTTGTTATCGGTCATGTCTACATGGCGCTGCGTGAAGACATCATGTCCGACGACACAGTGATCTCCACCATGGTCAACGGCTACCGTAGCCACAAATTTGGCAAAATAAGTAACAAGGAGCGTTCATGAGCGAGCAACGCGTGGTGGTAATGGGGCTGGGCAATCTGCTGTGGGCCGATGAAGGCTTCGGCGTGCGGGTGGCGGAACGGTTGTATGCCCATTACCACTGGCCCGATGAAGTCGAGATTGTTGATGGCGGCACTCAGGGACTGAACTTGCTGGGGTATGTCGAAAGCGCCAGCCACTTGCTGATTCTCGACGCCATTGATTACGGGCTGGAACCCGGAACGCTACGAACGTATGCCGGAGAACGCATTCCGGCCTATCTCAGCGCGAAGAAAATGAGCCTGCACCAGAACAGTTTCTCCGAAGTACTGGCGCTGGCAGATATCCGCGGAAATCTGCCAGCACATATTGCCCTCGTCGGCCTGCAACCCGCGATGCTCGACGACTACGGCGGTAGCCTGAGCGAACTGGCTCGGGAGCAACTGCCCGCCGCGGAACAGGGGGCGCTGGCGCAACTGGCTGCGTGGGGAATTGAGCCGCAACCGGCTAATGAATCGCGCTGTCTCAATTATGACTGTCTGTCGATGGAAAACTACGAAGGCGTTCGCTTGCGCCAGTACCGGATGACGCTGGAGGAGCAGGAATGAGCAACGACACGCCATTTGATGCGTTGTGGCAACGTATGCTGGCGCGCGGCTGGACGCCGATCAGTGAATCCCGTCTTGACGACTGGCTTACGCAAGCGCCAGACGGTGTGGTGTTATTAAGCAGTGACCTGAAACGCACGCCAGAGGTCAGCGATAATCCGGTAATGATTGGCGAATTACTGCGCGAGTTTCCTGATTATACATGGCAGGTAGCGATTGCCGACCTTGAGCAAAGCGAAGCCATCGGTGATCGTTTTGGCGTATTTCGTTTTCCCGCCACACTGGTGTTTACCGGTGGTAGCTATCGCGGCGTGCTGAATGGTATTCACCCGTGGGCGGAACTGATAAACCTGATGCGCGGGCTTGTCGAACCGCAACAGGAGCGTGCCTCATGAGCGAAACTTTTTTCCATCTGCTGGGGCCAGGAACGCAGCCTGATGATGATAGTTTTAGCATGAATCCACTGCCGATTACCTGTCAGGTGAATGATGAACCGAGCATGGCTGCCCTGGAACAGTGTGTGCATAGCCCGCAGGTGATTGCGCTATTAAACGAGTTGCAACATCAACTAAGCGAGCGCCAGCCGCCGCTGGGCGAGGTGCTGGCAGTCGATCTGTTCAATCTCAACGCCGACGATCGTCACTTTATCAATACGCTTCTCGGGGAAGGGGAAGTGTCAGTGCGCATTCAGCAGGCTGACGACAGTGAAAGTGAAATACAGGAGGCGATCTTCTGCGGATTATGGCGGGTGCGCAGACGTTGCGGCGAACAGTTGCTGGAGGACAAACTGGAGGCTGGCTGCGCGCCGCTGGCATTGTGGCAGGCGGCAACGCAAAACGTCTTGCCGACAGATTCTCTGTTACCGCCGCCCATTGATGGCCTGATGAATGGCCTACCGCTGGCTCATGAATTACTGGCACATGTACGTAATCCTGACGCGCAGCCGCACAGCATTAATCTGACGCAATTACCTATCAGCGAGGCTGATCGGCTTTTTCTCTCACGTCTCTGTGGGCCGGGAAATATTCAGATTCGCACCATTGGCTACGGCGAGAGCTATATCAACGCGACCGGCCTGCGGCATGTCTGGCATTTACGCTGTACGGACACCTTAAAAGGCCCGTTACTTGAGAGTTATGAAATCTGCCCAATACCGGAAGTGGTGCTGGCAGCGCCAGAAGATTTGGTCGACTCTGCGCAGCGGCTTAGCGAGGTATGTCAGTGGCTGGCGGAAGGTGCACCGACGTAAAAAGACGGTAAGTATCGCTTTCAGGCTTATGAATATCGCAATCGGCGAATACCTCTGGTCGTAGAGTTTCAGGATAAAGAGGGAGATCTACCATTAACGGGTTATTTTTCTCTCTTCGCCTACAGGAGTACGCATGTGGGATGTCATTGATTTATCGCGCTGGCAGTTTGCTCTGACCGCGCTGTATCACTTTTTATTTGTACCCCTTACCCTGGGGCTGATTTTTTTGCTGGCTATCATGGAAACCATTTACGTGGTCACCGGCAAAACAATCTACCGCGATATGACGCGCTTCTGGGGTAAGCTCTTCGGTATCAACTTTGCTCTTGGCGTGGCTACCGGCCTGACGATGGAGTTTCAGTTTGGTACTAACTGGTCATTCTATTCCAACTATGTGGGCGATATTTTTGGCGCACCGCTGGCGATGGAAGCATTAATGGCCTTCTTCCTCGAATCCACCTTTGTCGGGCTGTTCTTCTTCGGCTGGCAACGGCTGAATAAATACCAGCACCTGCTGGTGACGTGGCTGGTGGCGTTCGGTTCAAATCTCTCTGCGTTGTGGATATTGAATGCCAACGGTTGGATGCAATACCCGACCGGTGCGCATTTTGATATCGACACCCTTCGTATGGAAATGACCAGCTTCAGCGAGCTGGTCTTTAACCCGGTCAGCCAGGTGAAATTTGTGCACACCGTAATGGCGGGCTACGTGACCGGGGCCATGTTTATTATGGCGATCAGCGCCTGGTATTTACTGCGCGGACGGGAGCGCGATGTTGCATTACGCTCGTTTGCCATCGGTTCCGTCTTCGGTACTCTGGCGATTATCGGTACGCTGCAACTCGGAGACAGTTCTGCGTATGAAGTCGCGCAAGTACAACCGGTAAAACTGGCGGCAATGGAAGGGGAGTGGCAAACGGAACCTGCACCTGCACCGTTCCATGTAGTTGCCTGGCCGGAACAGGATCAAGAGCGTAACGCCTTTGCCATCAAAATTCCTGCGCTGCTAGGGATCCTCGCCACTCACTCATTAGATAAACCCGTGCCGGGTCTGAAGAATTTGATGGCTGAAACCTACCCACGCTTGCAACGCGGACGTATGGCCTGGCTGTTAATGCAGGAAATATCGCAAGGCAATCGTGAGCCGCATGTGTTGCAGGCATTCCGGGAGCTGGAAGGCGACCTTGGTTACGGCATGTTGCTCTCCCGCTATGCGCCGGATATGAACCATGTCACAGCTGCACAGTACCAGGCGGCGATGCGTGGCGCGATACCTCAGGTTGCGCCGGTATTCTGGAGTTTCCGCATCATGGTGGGCTGTGGTTCTCTGCTGCTACTGGTGATGCTGATTGCGCTTGTCCAGACGCTGCGTGGCAAAATCGACCAGCATCGCTGGGTACTGAAAATGGCGCTCTGGAGTTTGCCGCTGCCGTGGATTGCGATTGAAGCCGGGTGGTTTATGACCGAGTTTGGTCGGCAGCCGTGGGCGATACAGGACATCTTACCGACATACTCCGCGCACTCCGCTTTAACCACAGGACAACTGGCTTTCTCACTGATCATGATCGTAGGGCTTTACACCCTGTTCTTAATCGCCGAAGTCTACCTGATGCAGAAATATGCCCGTCTGGGGCCGAGCGCGATGCAGAGTGAACAACCGACGCAGCAACAGGGGTAAAGGAGAAAATCATGTTTGATTATGAAACATTGCGCTTCATCTGGTGGCTGCTGATTGGCGTGATCCTGGTGGTCTTTATGATCTCCGATGGATTTGACATGGGGATCGGCTGTCTGCTGCCGCTGGTGGCGCGTAATGATGATGAACGCCGGATAGTGATAAACAGCGTTGGCGCGCACTGGGAAGGCAATCAGGTCTGGTTAATCCTCGCAGGTGGGGCATTATTTGCCGCCTGGCCCAGAGTGTATGCAGCGGCGTTTTCCGGCTTTTATGTGGCGATGATTCTGGTGCTGTGCTCGCTGTTCTTCCGCCCGCTGGCCTTTGATTATCGCGGAAAAATCGCCGATGCACGCTGGCGTAAAATGTGGGATGCCGGACTGGTCATCGGCAGTCTGGTGCCGCCGGTAGTCTTCGGTATCGCCTTCGGCAACTTGTTGCTCGGCGTGCCGTTTGCCTTTACACCGCAATTACGCGTGGAGTATCTCGGCAGCTTCTGGCAACTGCTGACGCCATTCCCTTTATTGTGCGGATTGCTCAGCCTTGGGATGGTGATTTTGCAAGGTGGCGTCTGGTTACAACTGAAAACTGTTGGTGTGATTCATCTGCGTTCACAGCTGGCGACTAAACGGGCTGCACTGTTGGTGATGCTGTGCTTTTTGCTGGCGGGTTACTGGCTGTGGGTCGGTATTGATGGCTTTGTACTGCTCGCCCAGGATGCTAACGGTCCTTCCAATCCGTTAATGAAACTGGTGGCAGTGCTACCTGGTGCCTGGATGAATAATTTCGTCGAATCGCCCGTTCTGTGGATCTTCCCGCTGCTGGGGTTCTTCTGCCCATTGCTGACGGTGATGGCGATTTATCGTGGTCGCTCGGGTTGGGGATTTTTGATGGCATCATTGATGCAATTTGGCGTGATTTTCACGGCAGGTATTACGCTGTTTCCTTTTGTCATGCCGTCAAGCGTGAGTCCAATCTCCAGCCTGACGTTGTGGGACAGCACTTCCAGTCAGTTGACGCTGAGCATTATGTTGGTAATCGTGCTGATATTTTTGCCCATTGTGTTGCTCTACACTCTCTGGAGCTACTACAAAATGTGGGGGCGCATGACAACAGAAACTCTCCGCCGTAACGAAAACGAGCTGTACTAAGGAGCAGGAACAATGTGGTATTTACTTTGGTTCGTCGGCATTTTGTTGATGTGTTCGCTCTCCACCCTTGTGTTGGTATGGCTGGACCCGCGTCTGAAAAGTTAACGAACGTAAGCCTGATGAGGCGTATTAGCGTCGCATCAGGCAATCAATAATGTCGGATATGAAAAGCGGAAACATATCGATGAAAGCGATCTTGATCCCATTCTTATCTCTTCTGATTCCGTTCACCCCGCAATCTGCATTCGCTCAGAGTGAGCCGGAGCTGAAGCTGGAAAGTGTGGTGATTGTCAGTCGTCATGGTGTGCGTGCCCCAACCAAGGCCACGCAACTGATGCAGGATGTCACCCCAGACGCATGGCCAACATGGCCGGTAAAACTGGGGTGGCTGACACCGCGCGGTGGTGAGCTAATCGCTTATCTCGGACATTACCAACGCCAGCGTCTGGTGGCTGACGGATTGCTGGCGAAAAAGGGGTGCCCGCAGCCTGGTCAGGTCGCGATTATTGCTGATGTCGACGAGCGTACCCGTAAAACAGGCGAAGCCTTCGCCGCCGGGCTGGCACCTGACTGTGCAATAACCGTACATACCCAGGCAGATACGTCCAGTCCCGATCCGTTATTTAATCCTCTAAAAACTGGCATTTGCCAACTGGATAACGCGAACGTGACTGACGCGATCCTCAGCAGGGCAGGAGGGTCAATTGCTGACTTTACCGGGCATCGGCAAACGGCGTTTCGCGAACTGGAACAGGTGCTTAATTTCCCACAATCAAACTTGTGCCTTAACCGTGAGAAACAGGACGAAAGCTGTTCATTAACGCAGGTATTACCATCGGAACTCAAGGTGAGCGCCGACAATGTCTCATTAACCGGTGCGGTAAGCCTGGCGTCAATGCTGACGGAGATATTTCTCCTGCAACAAGCACAGGGAATGCCGGAGCCGGGGTGGGGAAGGATCACCGATTCACACCAGTGGAACACCTTGCTAAGCCTGCATAACGCGCAGTTTTATTTGCTACAACGCACGCCAGAGGTTGCCCGCAGTCGTGCCACCCCGTTGTTGGATTTGATCATGACAGCGTTGATGCCCCATCCACCGCAAAAACAGGTGTATGGTGTGACATTACCCACTTCAGTGCTGTTTATCGCCGGACACGATACTAATCTGGCAAATCTCGGCGGCGCACTGGAGCTCAACTGGACGCTTCCAGGTCAGCCGGATAACACACCGCCAGGTGGTGAACTGGTGTTTGAACGCTGGCGTAGGCTAAGTGATAACAGCCATTGGATTCAGGTTTCGCTGGTCTTCCAGACTTTACAGCAGATGCGTGATAAAACGCCGCTATCATTAAATACGCCGCCCGGAGAGGTGAAACTGACCCTGGCAGGATGTGAAGAGCGAAACGCGCAGGGCATGTGTTCGTTGGCCGGTTTTACGCAAATCGTGAATGAAGCACGCATACCGGCGTGCAGTTTGTAATGCATAAAAAAAGAGCATTCAGTTACCTGAATGCTCTGAAGCTGATGACAAACGAAGAACTGTCTGATGCGTAGGCCGGAAAAGGCGTTCACGCCGCATCCGGCCACCTTACCTTCAGTTTTACTCTTTCTCGGAGTAACTATAACCGTAATAGTTATAGCCATAACTGTAAGCGGTGCTGGCGCGTTTAATCACACCATTGAGGATTGCGCCTTTAATATTAACGCCAGCCTGTTCCAGACGCTGCATTGACAAGCTCACCTCTTTGGCGGTGTTCAAGCCAAAACGCGCAACCAGCAGGCTGGTGCCGACAGAGCGCCCCACGACCGCAGCATCGCTCACCGCCAGCATCGGCGGCGTATCGACAATCACCAGATCGTAATGGTCGTTCGCCCATTCCAGTAATTGACGCATCCGATCGCGCATCAGCAGTTCAGACGGGTTAGGTGGCACCTGACCGCGAGTAATCACATCAAAGCCTCCTTTGCCAAAATGCTGGATCACTTTGTTGAGCTCATCTTTCCCTGCCAGATATTCCGACAAGCCATGTTCATTACTCACGGTAAACAGGTTATGCGAATAACCACGACGTAAGTCGGCATCAATAAATAACACTTTTTGATCGGACTGGGCGATCACCGCCGCCAGAGTTGAACTGACGAACGTTTTACCACTGTCTGGCGTCGCACCGGTGATCATCAGAATGTTATTCTCTGTCTCCATCATAGCGAAGTGCAGACTGGTTCGTAGCGCACGTACGGCTTCCACAGCAGAATCCGCCGGGTTATCCACCGCCAGGAAGGGGATATTTTTAGTACGATGGCGCTGCTGATTAGAAAATAAATTTTTCTTACGTAGACGGGTACGCTTATCCAGCCACTCGGACATCGGGATAGTGGCATAAACGCTGATGCCGTGCTCTTCCAGTTGTTCCGGTGCTTCTACACCACGACGCAACATCGCACGCGCCAGCACGGCACCCACCGAAATAAACAGGCCAAGAATAAAACCAAGCACCACATTCAACGCTTTTTTCGGTTTCACTGGCTGCGGCTGAGTGACTGCCGGGTCGATAATCCGCACGTTACCAATCGCACTGGATTTCGAAATACTCAACTCCTGCTGGCGGTTAAGTAATTGCAGATATACCGCACGGCCCGCTTCTACGTCACGGCTTAAACGCAATACTTCCTGTTGAGTGGAAGGCATTGCCGATACCCGCTTATTCAGGCGTTTGCGTTCTTGCTCCAGCGTCTGGCGTTTTTCCAGCAGCGCACGATAAGTTGGGTGATCTTTCTTATACAGCTGGGAGATCTCTGCCTCGCGGAAGGTCAGCTCATTGAGTTGATTATCAACGTTAACAATCTGCTCAAGAACGGCTTTGGCTTCCAGGTTAAGGTCAACCGAATCGCGCTGCTGGCGATAAACGTTGAGTTTTTCTTCCGCCTGGTCCAGCTCGCTGCGCACTTCTGGCAACTGGCGCTGTAAGAATTCAAGGCTTTGTGAATCCTGCGCCGCCTGGCGAGCGATATTCTGTTGCAAATAGTTGTTAGCGATGCTGTTCAGAATACGAGTAATCAACTGGGGATCATCACCGGTCATGGTAAGTTCCAGCATCCCGCTTTCTTTACTGCGTTCGCTAACGGTAAAGGTTTCCTGCAACGCGTTAATCGCTTCCAGTTCGGTACGCTGGCTCAGGACAAACTGCGTTCCTGGTTTGGCCTTAATGTCCGCGATAGTCAGCGCAACGCCGTCTTTTTCCAGACGCTGGCCGACCATACCATTGACGGTGAACCCTTCACCTTCCAGCGTATAGTGGCCATTTTCCCCAACTGTGAGTGTAAGTTGCTGATCCTGACCATTCAGTTGTGGGATGTGCATCCAGCTGATCGCCAGCTCACCTGGTTTCTCTTTGGTTAATCTCGCCCAGCCGCGACCCACAATCGGAAAATACTTTTGCTCAACTATGTCGCGCAGATTCAGTTCAGCAATGGTTTTACCGAGAATCATGCGTGATTGCAGTAGTTGGATCTCCGGTGCTGACTCGGGCGATGAGTTAGGGATCATATCGCTCAGGCCGCTGAGAATGGCGTTGCCCTGTTTCTGCTCAACCTGGACCAGCGTATCTGCCTGATAAATTGGCGTGCTTAACAGCGAGTAAGCGACAGCGATCAGCGTGAATAACGCAGTCACGCTGATAATAAACTTACGGTGATCCCATAACTCGCCGACCAGACGAAGCAGATCGATCTCATTTTCCTGAGTGCTGCCTGGTGGCGTATTCATATTTTTAGTTGTCATCGTATTTTATAAACTCAAATTACCGGCTGAGGCGCTTCGCCCATTCCTGACTGGCGCGCTCCAACATACCGTAGACATGCTCAAATGCGTCCTGACTTTTACGATAGGGATCCGGGATCTCTTTCTGTTCCAGCCATTGCCCAAACAGCATTGTCTTCCCGCGGACCTCGGGAGCGATTGCCGTAACCTGAGCAATATGTTCCGACTCCATTGCCAGAATCAGATCGTAATTTCGTGCCATCTCAGCAGTGAGCTTACGTCCGGCATGTCCTTCAAGAGATACGCCATGATTAGCGGCAACATCTGCCGCTGTTGCATCTGCAGGGTGCTTTACCAGACCATGAACACCTGCCGATTTGACTTTTACGCCTGGCAGACGTTTACGCAGCAAGCGCTCGCCAATGGGCGAACGGCAAATGTTGCCGGTACAAACCACCAGGATTGAGTTAAATTTTAGTTGGGCCATGTTTGAATCCACCGTGAAGTCTCTGTCAGGTCATGCACCCCGGAAATCGTCGGTACCAGCAGAGAAATCACACGGTTCCAACGAGCCAGCGGCGCGGTAGTGACATAAACAATGTCGTAAGGTTCAAGCTGGAATTCCGTTCCGAGTATCATTGCCGATGCGTCCTTCGCATTCAGCTGATAAATATTGGCGATTTTGCCATTCTGCTTGTTTTGCGTTGCACGAATAACAAAAATCCCCGTCGCGTCGGCGACATCCTGATTCATACCCTCAGCGTTACCCAGCGCTTCCGCCAGGGTCATACCGCTGCGGTCCATTTTCAGCGTGCTCTGTTTACCCACTTCACCCATCACGAAGACTTTCAGATCATCGTTGCGCGGAATAAATAAAATATCGCCCGGGTGCAGCAGTTTGTTCTGGCGCAAGTCGCCACGCTGCATCAGCGCATAGAGGTTCACTTTGGTCTTTACGCCATTCTGGGTGAGCACCACGTTGCGCCAGTCTGCATCTGCGGTCAGACCGCCCGCGGCGTTAATCGCATCCATGATGGTCAGAGGAATATTGGTAATCGGCTGCTGACCCGATTTGCTGACTTCGCCGGTGACGTACGCTTTTTGCGATCGGAACGCCGCGACGCTGACATCGACCTGCGGGCTTTCAATGACTGAGTCCAGACGCGCTGTAATCTCGTTGCGTACTTGGGTAAGCGTTTTCCCGGCCACTTTCAGGCGACCAATATAAGGGTAGAAAATTGCACCATCAGCGTTAACCCAGTTGCCAGTATCACTGGCGCTACGATATTGCCCTGCGGGTGTGGTTAGTTCCGGGTGATCCCAGACCGTCACCATCAACACATCACCAATGCCGATACGATATTCATAGTTCGCGATTTGCTGCTCCAGCTCCGGGTTAGCCTGCGACATAATCGGTTTGGCGCGCAGCTGATCAATCAATCCTGGCGTGACGGGATAGATATTGACCATTTTGTCCAGGTCATACTGATTGTCAGGTAGTTCAATGACATCCTTGTTACTGGTCGATAAACTCTGACCAGGAACAAGGGTACATGCTGTCAAAGACAGAACAGCCAATGTCAGTACCGAAAACTTAAAAATGTTCTTTTTCATTGGTTTATATTTATCAGTCATTGTAATGTTATGAATTACGTCAGGTTATTGTCCAACCGGTACTTCTCGCTCTGCCGTCATTGGATAGAGCTGGTATTTGCGTGACAGCATTTGTCCACCATCACGCGTCAATGGTGTCCACGAAACCACCGCGCGGTTGCGGTTAGGTCCAATGGTCATCAAGTCGAACGGAATCGAGATATAAAAACCTTTACTAAAGCCGCCTTCGCCGTAGTCATCTTTAGATACGTTACTGATTGCCGCCCATACTCCTACTGCCACACCGCTGTCAAAGCGTTTGGCGACGTCGATGGTTGCCCCTTTATCTTTTGCCAGATATTGACCAACGCTGAGTTTCATCAGTACGCCGTTGAGCGTCGGCGGGTTCCAGTAAGCCGTCACGAAACCTGTTGGCGTGGAATAATCGGTGAAGCGCATCATGTTGTCCCAGTCACGCTGCTTCACGTAGTTAACGTCCACCCCCAGCGCCCAGCTGGCATCGAGCGGGCGATAAAGCAGCTCGGAACCAACACCGGCATACATCGTTTCCAGATAACCGCCGTACACCTGGCCATAGAAACCGTTGCCTAAGTCGGCAAAATAGTTCGCCTGTAAGTTGTTGAGATAAACGTCATTGCGAACGTAATCACGGATATGCGTGCGCACGCGGGGGAGGGTAGAGTCCGCGGGTAACAGCGAAGACTTAAACTTGTCGTAGTTATTGTAAATATTGGTGAAAATACCGCCATCAAGCAGCAGGTGGTCGGTAAACCAGTAGCGGGCGCTGGACATCAGCCCTAGCTGGAACATATAGAAATCTTCCGGGCCGCCCAGCGACTGTGAAAGTGTTGGGTTGAAAGAGTAGCTAAAGCGATCTTCACGAATACGGTAGCCCCGACCAAAGGCAGAAA
This sequence comes from Escherichia coli, assembly GCF_036503815.1. Classification (GTDB taxonomy): domain Bacteria; phylum Pseudomonadota; class Gammaproteobacteria; order Enterobacterales; family Enterobacteriaceae; genus Escherichia; species Escherichia coli_F. Next base: position 3,073,996 of record NZ_AP027764.1, on the reverse strand, counting down.
GATCTTCAGCTTCAACACGTTGTTGTTGCAGTGGCTCTGATTGACCAGGCGCTGTACCGGCCAGCTGTTTGCGCAGGCTGGCTACGTCGGTTTCGGTCGTCACCATCGCCATATGCTCGCGCTTTTGCGTCACGCTAATCTTCTCAACGCCTTGCGGCAGGTTATTCACCAGAATCCGGTTGGCACGATCGACCGCTTCACGAGAGTCACGGTATTTGTATTGCTGACCAGACATATATAGCGTCTTATCGCGCAGCTGAATTTCTGGCGCGTCAAAGCCCGCGTTATACTTCAACGCGGTAAGTTGGTTCGCTACTGTGGTGTACTGCAATCCTTCAGATTCCGGCGCAGGTTGATATGCCAGTTTTGGCGTATCGCGCAGGGCAGGCGCAGATCGTTGAAATTGGTCCGTAACGTGAAGCCAAACATCAACGTGTTACCGCGTTCATAACTCAGGTTGAGATCTGCCCAGCTGGCAGCACGATACACAGCACCGAAATTGAAATGGCTTGCCTGAGGCAGTTTGCCAGCGAAATCATTCTGGTAATTGTTGCCGTCGTATTCGAGTTTCAGACGCAGGGGATTCCACGGCGTTTGATACTCAATGCCGCCAAAGATGGACGCCGGGCCACGAAAGATATCGCTAAAGCTGATATCGCCCGCATCGTGAGACTCTGCACGATGACAATATTTATCGCTCACCCGGCAAAACGGGTTGGTAATATTGCCCGCATTACCGGCGTAGCCCCATGCCATCCCGAGGGTGAAATCAAATGGCCCCGCTTGCTTGCTGGCCACCAAATATTCACCGTCAAACAGACCCGTACCAGCAATATCACGTTTACCAAACGCCACTTGCGGTAGCCAGTAACCTTCTTCCCACAGGCGAAGTTTAAAATCGAAAGATTTGTCTTTGTATGACTGATCGCCGCTGAAATCTTCCCACTGGCTATATTTGCGTGTGCGCACATCCGTATAACGAATGGTGCCTTCCAGCCATGGGAACAGCGCCACGGACGTGGAGTAGAAACGGTATTGATCGTTATCCCGGTACGCACTGACCATGCGCCGCTGGATTTCACAAAATAAGATCAGGCTCCCTCGTGGAGCCTTTTTTATATCTGCCTTATTTTTCTTCAGCACTGTATGTATAGTAAGCGATAACCTGTTGATTATTGAATCTTTAGGGGAGATGGCTTATAACATTTCTTACCTGACCAGGGTACCGGGAACCAACACCTTACTGGCGTGTTGCTGTCTTTTAAGACCAGAAGAGGTTAACAGTGAATATTGAAGAGTTAAAAAAACAAGCCGAAACGGAAATCGCTGACTTTATCGCGCAAAAAATCGCCGAGCTGAACAAGAATACAGGGAAAGAAGTCTCTGAAATTCGCTTCACCGCACGAGAAAAAATGACCGGGCTTGAAAGCTATGATGTCAAAATCAAAATAATGTGATTTTGTGAACATCACCCCGTGCGAGGTGATGTTCCGCTTGTTGCTAATTTAGTGACCAATCATTGGCGCTTGCGGAATTAAGCGTCGGTACAATTCCTCCGGCACCGGGCTTTGCCATACTCCCGCATACATTGCGTAACCAATCACCGCAAACATAATCCCCAGAACCAGTAGCGTCATTAACCAGCCAGACAACGCAAAGGCTTTTTTATTTGCCGCAGGTTTTTGCAGTGAAAAGGTCAATGTTGAGGCTACCGGACATGACTCTACGCAAGTCATACAACCGGTACATTCCACGGTTCGTACCTGAATTAATTTATCGACTGGGATCCGCGATGGGCAATTTTTTGCGCATTTGCCACAGTCGATACAACTTTCGGCATTGCGACGAATCTTAAACGGCGACAATAGCGAAACCACGCCCATCAGCGCGCCATATGGGCAAAGATAACGACACCAGGCATGGCGAATAAACAGACTGACAATCAGCAAAACGGTCACGCTGATTAATGTCGCGGTCCCCATATGACGAAAGAAATCGAGCATTTTAACGTCCATCACCACGCTGTAGGGCGACAACATAAAATAGTGAATAGCCTGAGCGGGCATCAATAACGCGATATAGAGAAAAAAACTCAACAGCAAATACTTCACGCCGCGCAGAGGAATATCCAGACAGCGGGGAAGGACAAATTGCCGACCAAACAGTTTGTTACCGAGATCGCCGATTAATTCAGAAAGCGTACCAACCGGGCATAACCATGAACAAAAGGCCTTTTTTAGTAATAGACTGATGACGATAAAAGCGACCAATAACAGCATCGCGGCGGCGTGGACGGACGGTAACTGGCCTGTTGCAAGGCTATATTTCAGATTCATCAGACCGGCAATCGGTAGCCAGCCTTCGATGCCTCCTGGCCTGGCGACAAATGTCGTACTACCTGCCGTTTCGTAATAGCGCACCCAATACCAGAACGTGATGGCAATATAAATATTAATTGCCAACAGTAATAATTGCGTCGCTTTACGCCAGGTCGTGGCATTGCGCCAGTCATTCCACGGTAATTTGCCGCCCGTCGTGCCTGGCCGCCGCTGCCAGCGGGTTCTTCTTTTCTCTGCCATGATTTTGCCAGTCCGTTAAGTTGCATACCAAATGCCACTATTCTAGTTGTTCTTAACTGGCTGATATTGATTCAAATCGCGTTCAGGTCTTTCTTATTCAACCATGCTTCCAGAGCGGCAACACTGCGTGTAATTTCTTCGTGTGGAAGGGGGGCAGATAATGGCTGCTGCTCCAGTTGTGCGCATAGCTGGCTGGCGCTACGCATTCCCAGACTCGAGCAACTGCTTTTTAGCTGATGTGCGGCACGCTTTATTTTCTCGCTTTCCTGACTGGCGCGGGCAATGTCGATGTCATCGAGAAGCGGCAGGGCATGTTGTTTAAATAATGTCAGCCATTCGTGGATCTTCTCCGTCCCCATCAACTGAGCATCTTCATTGAGTTGCGATACATCCAGCGGTTGATCGTTATTGACTTGCAGTTGAAGATAGTGCGCCAGTATTCGGGTCAAAGAATACCGCCCCAATAGAAATAACTGGCGCGTATGGCCCGTTGCCCATTGTTTCAAGGTCAACCATCAAGTGATTCATGTAAGTCCTTAAATTGCGTGAATAGCGTGACGAGGGAAGGGGAGAGTTACTGGTGCAAAGGGGATATCGTCGTCAAAATCCATCGGAGGTTCGTTGTGTTGTGCTGGTGATGATTGCTGCTGTGGCTTCTGTGATTGCCTGCTGGCTGCTTGTTGTTTGCTGTCGCCAATGCCGCCAAGCATTTGCATCACGCCATTAATTCCGACATGAACCTCGGTTGTGTAACGGTCTTGCCCTGACTGGTCTTTCCACTTTCTGGTTCTCAGCATTCCCTCGAAATAAATCTGATCACCTTTTTTCACATACTGCCCCACGACCTCAGCCAGTTTCCCGGATACAGCAACACGATGCCATTCAGTCAATTCCTTTTGCTCGCCAGTATTTTTATCTCGCCATTGTTCTGACGTGGCTATTGTCAGGTTAGCGAACGCTGTTCCTGATGGTGAGTATCGAACTTCCGGGTCTTGTCCTACCCGACCAAGGATAATCACCTTATTTACGCCTCTGCTTGCCATTTATGCCGCCTGTTTTAGTTCGTTAACTCTGATGTTCATTACCTGAACGCATTTAGCCTGCGCCTCCTCGTTGCCAGCCATTAATTGCCAGTCACGCTGATAACGCTCGATGAGTTTTTTCTTGTCAGTTTCTGTTGATGCATAATCGCTGAAGTCTTTCAGGATTTGTTCGCAGTCAACCGATGGAGATTTCTGGTTGGTATTTTCTGATGATGGTTTGTTATCTGATGCTGGGATTGCCCATCCCGGCAGCGATGGAGGGAGCCAGTAAAATCCTGTTCCATCCTTCAGTTTTGCCCTGTGCCACCCCTGCTTTTTATCGAGAGATGTTTGTGCGAAACCTTCCTCAAGGTTATACAGATACCGACCGATTCCCCACTGAACGGCAGCGCGCTTCATTGCGCCGGAACGACCACCTTTGACGGCTTCTACCTGCGTGTTTTCAGCAGCATCCCATTTGGTTACCCATTCGGAATCAATCCTGATTGATATGCCGCATTCAACGCCTCCGTTGTTGGGAATATCGCGGTATTCATTGCGCCATCCTGCTTTGCCGCAAACATCGTCCAGGCGTTTCATGATTGCCCTGTTCGTGACATAAGCCAGCACCATAGCCCACACCTTGCCATCGCGTGTTTTACCGCTTTGCTGTATTCGCCATTCGATATCTTCAGGGCTGAATGGCTCATCGAATTTATTCAAATCCATAATTCACCTCAGAATGGACATGGCCCAAGGAAATAACGCTGGTTTAATACTTCGACTCGGGACAAATTAAGACATACCCGCATTCCTTCGCGGTCGCCATTATGGCGATACCAGAGAGCTTTCTGCGTGTACATGCGTCTCTGTAACTTGCTCTCCTTCACTGTGGTTGCAAGTGACATGAATATCTCCTTCGTTACCGATTAATTCTTTCATCTGACGAATGAATTCTTCGTCTGACCAGTTATCTGTAAAACTCATTTCCTGCGATACCACGGAAGGTTGATAGCTGATTTCATCGCTTTATTTGCTTCAAGCCACATTTTTGAATCACCAATAAATCTGGCTATTACTGCTTTGTTCTGTGCAGCACGAAGCATCTGGTGATTAATGGCTATTTCATTGCGCATAACGCCTCCAGTTGTTTCTTTGCTGCTCTGATTAATTGTTTAACTCGGCGTGATAATTCAGATTCGTGCGGGTAGAAAGCGGACATGACGCCGCTACCAGCTAAAATATATTCATTCATTATTTGCTCCTGTAGAATTCGCCGTGATGCTTTCTGGCAAAGTCGCAGTAAGCTTTTTTGGCATCTTCTAATTCATTAAAGTACCCTAGATGTTTTTTCTTCCCGTTTAATTTCCCATAGGCAGCCCACTTTCTACTTTCCTTCTTCCATGTGACTCCTTTGCAACCTGATTTGTTGAGGGTGTTTATTTTACTATTCATTGAATTCTGTGAGTAAGTTGCAAGCCTCAGATTGCAAATTCTGTTATCTGTCTTTATGCCATTTATATGGTCGATAATACCTTCAGGCTCAACACCGAAAGTGATAATCCATGCAAGTCTATGTGCAGCATAGTGTCTTCCGTTAATGAAAATCCTTAAGTAGCCGCTTGTTGTTATTGTTCCGGCAGTTCCACCTATCTTTCTTGCTCCATAAGATTTTAGCCATGTGAACTCACCAGAAATAGGGTTATATTTGACAACATTATTAATCTCACTTAGGGAAATTAATTCAAGAATCTTTATAAATGCCATTTTATATCCTATCAACTGCGTTCATTAATCAGCGTTTACGCTCATGAATAAACACCTCTCGTGAAGCATTATTGGTATGCGGTAAAGCCGCGCTCAGGCGGCTTTGATAGTCATATCATCTGAATCAAATATTCCTGATGTATCGATATCGGTAATTCTTATTCCTTCACTACCATCCATTGGAGGCCATCCTTCCTGACCATTTCCATCATCCCAGTCGAACTCACAAACAACACCATATGCATTTAGGTCTTTTGAAATTGCTATAAGCAGAGCATGTTGCGCCAGCATGATTAATACAGCATTTAATAAAGAGCCGTGTTTATTTAGTCGGTATTCAGAGTCTGACCAGAAATTATTAATCTGGTGAAGTTTTTCCTCTGTCATTACGTCATGGTCGATTTCAATTTCTATTGATGCTTTCCAGTCGTAATCAATGATGTATTTTTTGATGTTTGACATCTATTCATTTCCTCATAGATAAAAAATCGCCCTCACATAAGAGGGCAAAGAAGATTTCCAATAATCAGAACAAGTCGGCTCCTGTTTAGTTACGAGCGACATTGCTCCGTGTATTCACTCGTTGGAATGAATACACAGTGCAGTGTTTATTCTGTTGTTTGTGCCAAAAATAAAGGCCACCATCAGGCAGCCTTGTTGTAAATGTTGCAGGTATCAAGTAAGTAATTAGATGGAGCGCCATAAATTATGAATTCATCGTTTGTCGGGTCCATCTCCATCTCTTGGCCTATTGCCATTCTTGCGTCAGTGTCATCAGCGGCGAAGCATAAAACAGCCCACGCACCCATTGTTTTAAAAAGAACTGCAATTGGCTGTGGTTTTACTGAATTTGCGTTAGCGCGAAAATCATAAATCGCACTTTCATGAAATTCCATATCTCACCTCAAATAAGTGGTTTGCTGCCTAATTTCATTTTCTGGCGACCAACACAAGTCACACCCATTTCACTGCGTGGCTTGCGGTAGTAAAGATTGTGCCTGTCTTTTAACCACATCAGGCTCGGTGGTTCCTTCACTTTCCACAGTCAAAGGAAATGGGTAGACTGTTGTTTCCACAGTCAAAAGAAGGGCTTTGTTATGACAGATATTGTTAATCCTAAAACCAACCCACACGAAGCCGCTCAACAGATTATTGTTGAGCTTATCAGAGCCGGTAATCTTGCCCCTGGCATTGACGGAAAGCCAATCACAGTTGTTTATGAAAAAATTCTTGATGAGATTATCAGAATAAACAGTAAGTAATTAAGAAAACAAAATTTCGAATGCCTGGCGGATGGTTGCAGCATCTTCGTTCGCCAGTTTTTTTCGTTCATCTGATGACATCGATAACAATGCATTTCTCTCAATCAATGTAGCCAGCAGTTTAGATGCTATATTTTGAACGTCAGGGCTTAACTCTAAGAATTTATTTCGACTACGTTCGAGAATAAGTTGTGTAGCGGGTGTATCTTTTAACTCAGATATTTTTATGTCCAATACATCAAGCATTTCTTTCGTTTTCTCAATTAGTAATTGTTCAATACATGAAATATCCATAATTACCTCGCCGTCAGTTGTTTTGATTTCCGGTAGCCTGCCGCGTAAATGGCTACGTTTGGCAGGCAAATACTTCCACTGCATTCATCTGCCTTCTTGCAGCGAAGGCTTCCGAGTGATGCTGCTTTGTCTGCCCTGACGCAACCAGAGAGCTTTAGCGCAATTTTTCGCGCCAGTGCTTCATTACTGCGTCGCTCGGCAATAAGTTCTGCTCTGCGAGCTTTGTAGCGGCTTTTTGCCGTACCTTTGGATTCTTTCCAGACAATGGTTACCATGATGGTCTCCTTTAAGTGGCTTTGGCGCATGACGCGTCGAGGTGCTTATCTTCTCGATCGCTGTCTTGCAGCTGCAATTCGCGCCATCCCCAAAACCACTCAAGTTCTGGTCTCAACGGTTAGGTTGAGAGTCCGTCGATGTTAAAGAGCCTGCCAATCTGTTCCGTTTGGCTTCCAGCGTCCTGCTGATGGCTTAAATTTAAGACTTCTTAATTTATTGGTCAAGTGCATTTTTGAAGAAAACTTAATTTTATGGGCGTGAATTTAGTTTGTCTTTGATTTTTAACGGGAAATAAAAAAGGGGCGAAAGCCCCTTAAGGAAGGTTTGCTAGCTTGGCATCAACGACAACGCCAATGATTTTACAGTTCCCATTGATTTCAATCATTGGGTATTGTGGATTGAGTGGTTTCAGGAATTTTCTACCGGCATCAATAACTAACTTTTTGAATGTCGCCTCGTTTTCCCCTTCAAGTTTGGCGACTACCAGCTTTCCATTACGTGGTTCGACTTCTGGGTCGACGAGAATAATCATCCCCTCAGGAATACTCAGTCCTGCCGGGGCAGTCATTGAATCGCCTTTAACGTCGAGCCAAAAAGAGTCTTCAGAACAATCTACCGTTGTGTCGTACCAGTTATCTATTGCACGCCTATGATATGGCTCTACAGCTTCCATCCAACATCCTGCGCTTACCCAACTAATTAGAGGATACGAACCTCTTGGATCATGCCTGCTGTGATAGGCAATGTTTGAAAGACTATCCTCTCCTTTCAACAGGTAATCAGGGGAGCACTGCAAAGCCTTGGCTAAGGCCAATAGGTTTTCGCCATTGGGCTCAGTTTCAGATCGCTCCCATTGGGAAATAGCAACATTAGACACGCCAACCATCTTGCCAAGGGCAGCCTGCCTAATCTTGAGTTCTTTTCTGCGAGCGCGAATACGCTCACCCATCAGTTGTGTATTCATAGTTAAGACATCTTAAATAAACTTGACTTAAGATTCCTTTGGTGGATAATTTAAGTGTTCTTTAATTTCGGAGCGAGTCTATGTACAAAAAAGATGTTATTGACCACTTCGGAACCCAGCGTGCTGTTGCTAAAGCACTAGGCATTAGCGATGCAGCAGTCTCTCAGTGGAAAGAAGTTATCCCAGAGAAAGACGCCTATCGATTGGAAATCGTTACAGCTGGCGCCCTGAAGTATCAAGAAAGTGCTTACCGCCAAGCGGCATAAGCAAATTGCTCTTTAACAGTTCTGGCCTTTCACCTCTAACCGGGTGAGCAAACATCAGCGGCAAATCCATTGGGTGTGCCGCTATAACTCAATATCAATATAGGAAAATTAACAAATGGCACAAGCAAGCTACAGCAAGCCAACACAGCGAGAAATTGATCGCGCTGAAACTGATTTACTCATCAACCTGTCAACGCTTACCCAGCGCGGTCTGGCAAAGATGATTGGCTGTCATGAATCGAAGATAAGCAGAACGGACTGGAGATTTATTGCTTCGGTCTTGTGTGCTTTCGGAATGGCATCAGACATCAGTCCGATTAGCAGGGCTTTTAAGTATGCGCTTGATGGACTCACCAATAAAAAACGCCCGGCGGCAACCGAGCGTTCTGAACAAATCCAGATGGAATTCTGAGGGAATTACTGGATCAATCCACAGGAGTAATTATGACAAAACAACTCAGTCCTTACCAGGACAAAATTCACAAACACATACTACGTGATCGCTTCCTGTCCAGCTTCAAGCAGCCTGGTCGATTCCGGGCTGAGTTGGAAAAAGTGAAGCTGATGCGGAAGGAGAAAGGTCATGAGTAATCTTGCAACCGTAACACATTTAAGGCCTTCACAACGGCCTGTGGAGCGTCGTGTGGCAGAAGTTGAAGATGGTTATACCCGTCTTGCAAATGCCCTGTATGAAGAGCTTATCGGCGCTGATTTAACGAAAAATCAGAGCAAGGTTGCCCACGCCATATGCCGTAAAACATACGGCTACGGTAAAAAGATGGATCGCATCTCTGATAGTCAGTTAGCTCAAATTACCAGGCTGCCAAGACAGAAGGTAAACAAGGCCAAGAATGAGCTTATCGCGATGAAGGTTATCCTTCGCGAAGGCCAGCAAATCGGGCCTAACAAGAACATCGAGGAATGGCAAATCGAAGGGTGTCACTACTCTGGTGATAATGTCACTACATTGGTGACAAAAAGTGTCACCAAAACGGTGACAGCGCTGTCACCAAAACAGGGACACACAAAAGAAACTATTACAAAAGAAAAAAGAAATAATAAAAACACTATGTCCGAAAGTGTTCGGACTGAGTGTGAAAAATCACCTGACCGTCACGAAGAAACCGACAAGGCATTCGAGGAAATATTCTGGTGTGCAGGCATGCGGAAAGCCGGGAAGAAAAACGCAGCTTCAGCATTCAGAACACAGTTCAGGGAATGGCGTAAAACTACCAGGGGTACGGCAAGCGAGTTTGCCACGATGCTGGCAGAAGACATCGCATGCAGGAATGGTAAGCAGTTCGGATTCGACAGGTTGTTACCATCGAGCTATCTGAACGGTCAACGCTGGAACGACGAGAAGCCAGAAACTATTCAACCACAATCCAAACCATCATCCGCAATCACCGTATCGAAAACTGGCTACGTGTTTTTCGACAGGTGAACCATGAAATCAAAAATCAAATCGCTACTGGTCGCTGGTTATAACCACGGCTGGTTAAGTATTTCGTTTGTCAATTTCTGGTTTAAAAATCTCAATCTGAGGGAATCATGACGCCAAGTGAACTTAGCGACCTGCTTTGGGCGCAGGTTGACAGGGTGGCTCCGCACCTGTTGCCAAACGGCAAGAAAGAGGGGCATGAGTGGGTTGCCGGTAACGTCAACGGTGACAAGGGAAACAGCCTTAAGGTCAACCTTAGCGGCAAGAAAAAATGGGCTGATTTCGCTGAGGGAGACGGCGGTGACATGCTTGATTTGTGGATGGCATGCCGTGGAATTAACCTGCATCAGGCTATGCAGGAAGCGAAAGCATTTCTCGGTATCAAGGATGACGATCACCATTTCGATGCCAAACGTGAGAAGAAATTCTCCAGACCTGATCGCAAGAAAATCGCCCGCTACGTTACCAGAACAGAATCCCATCTTGAGTACCTGCAATCGCGTGGCATATCGCCAGAAGTCGTAAAGCGCTACGAGGTTGTCAGCGGCAAGGTGTGGAATGGAGAACGAGAACTGGATGCTCTGGTGATTCCGTACAAACGCGATGGTGAGTTGTTGCAGGTCAAGCGAATCAGCACTGAGCGCCCGGACGGGAAGAAAGTCATTATGGCAGAAGGTGATTGCGAACCTTGTCTGTTCGGATGGCAGGCTCTGGACGCTGGCGTGAGGGCGGTTGTACTTTGCGAAGGCGAAATTGATTGTATGAGCTATGCGCAATACGGCATCTCGGCGTTAAGGACGATTGGAGCAACTGCGACTCTTGGTGTATCAATGGGGCTTGAGGCTGGTTTTGGTGCAATTATGCGCTTGTATGAATCCAAAGCCGCAAGGGATATGCTTCTTCGTTTGGCTAACACAAAAGCAGGAACACCAGCCTATGAAAGAGCGCTAAATAATGCTGCGAATGCTATACGTCCTATACTTGCAAGCCAAATTACAGCAGAACAATAGAATAAATAATTAACTAAGCACATAACCACTGAAAGATAACAAACGCAACGACCCAGCTTCGGCTGGGTTTTTTATGCCCAAAATTCACCGTAGCCACTCAGCGACGTTTCCTTGTATCTGGAGCAAATTAAATGACAGACATTACAGCCAATGTTGTAGTGAGTATGCCTTCGCAACTCTTCACTATGGCGCGTTCTTTTAAAGCCGTAGCCAATGGAAAAATTTATATCGGTAAAATTGACACTGATCCGGTAAATCCTGAAAACCAGATTCCAGTATATCTGGAACGAGAAGACGGCACTCATGTTCAAGTGTCACAACCAATCGTTATAAATGCTGCCGGATATCCGGTATATAACGGACAGATTGCCAAGTTCGTAACTGTGCAAGGCCATTCTATGGCTGTTTATGATGCGTATGGTTCGCAGCAGTTCTATTTTCCCAATGTGCTGAAGTATGATCCCGATCAGTTTAGCCAGCGAATGGAGAATGTTCCTGACATCCATACCTTAATGAGCGAGCCTGCTGGGAATCACACATTAAATGTAATTGGATACGTACCAGGAACCAACTTTGGCGGCGGGCAGTTTTACTGGGATGCCAGCATGCCTAAATCTCAGCACAACGGTATCACCATATTCAGCCCCACAGTTCCGTGGGATGGTTCGTATTCGGGTCTGACTGCGTTCCTTTCTGGAACTGGTGAGACTGATGGTGGTGGAACAGGGTGTTGGATGCGCTCTAATAAGGGGGACATCATGGCATCATGGGCTGGATTTGATATAACTGGAAACCAGGTTGCTGATGACATCATAAAAGCAGCGTGTATATTAGCCGCTAATACTCGTAGATGTCTTCGTATAGATCCTGGAAGCATTGTTAAATGGGGGTTTACCCATCCCACTCAATACCATGACAAGTTCAACCTAAACGTCCAAACATCTGTGGTTCTTGACGGCATTAATGGCCTTACAGTTTATGCGGATAATGATGTTGAATTTAATACTGATCATCCTGTCTACAGAGAAAGAGTAGTATTTGGTGTGTTTAATGGGAAAAATAATACATTTAAAGGATTTAACTGGAATAGTAACTTTACAGACTACAGTATATCTCCTACTGATACTGAGCATAAGATACAAGAACACTGGAAAGGTTTTGTGTTTGAAGGTTGTTCTTATAATAGCGTAAGGAAAAATAATGTTAATGCCTGCCATGTTTTCGTGCTGGCTGATAACATCAATCTATCAACAAATCTTCAGAATAAAAATATTCAATTGATTGAAAACAAACTTAAATATGTTGTTAATTATTGTTTTCTTTCAAGAGCTTTGGAGTGGTATGTTTTTGACAAGAATGAAGTTTCTTTTCAAGGCAGAAAGTGGCATACGTTTGGTGAGGCAGCAGCGCCAACAACACAAACAAAGCATATTCGCATATGCGACAACAAATTTACTGATCAGATTGCTCAGCAAGCATGCATAACACCAGGACCACATATCGAAAGTGGATTGATCAGTGGAAACTTCTGCAAACGGCATTACGGAATTTTCATTGAGAATGGTAGCACCTCAAATCTTATTATCACTAATAACACCAGTATTAGTACTGGTGAAAGGGCTGATACTACTCATATTCTTCTTGTTGGTGAAGTCGATGACCAGCCTATAGGTAACTCACCACATTCAAACGTTTTAATTTCTAACAATATGTTTCAAGGAGGAGGAGAGTCCATCAGAGAATATAATACTGGAGTTTCTTTACGAACAGGATTCAGAATTATTAACAATCAGATGGTTGACTGTAAGCCTCCTGCAATTACAAACCAATCATTTATCGGTCTTGAGTTCATAGGCAACTACCTTGTAGCACCAACAGATTTCCCTGATCTGAGATTAGGAGGTCAGCATACAGTCATCAAAGATAACACACTGATTGGTGTAAGAATAAGAGCGAGAGATCTTGGTTATACAGTCATTGATATGAGTGTTACAGAAAATGCATTTAGGGCTAACTCTTTGGGGGATAGCTATCCAGCACTCATAGACTTCACTGAATTTACAGGATTAGTTGCAAAAGAAAATAATGTATCAGCATCTCATTTCACCAATGTTATTGTACTTCCAGATAACTGCAATATTGCTGGGTTTAGATATCTAGGTATTACCGAAGGTCTATTAGACAATCCATCAACTTTGTATGGTTCTAAACTACAATGTAAGCTTGGAGATATTGTATATAATAGAGAGCCATCTATATATCAAAATAAACTTTGCTGGACGTGCGTTGATTCATCATCAAAAACATTTGGTTCTGTAACCGTAGCAATATAAATAAATGGCCCCATAATCGGGGCCTTATATTTATTCAATAAATTTAATTATTTTGTTTTTTGCTTTATCCCACACCAAAGCAGCACCAGATTTCGATAGATGAACTGCATCAGAGTATATGAATTGATAATCATTAGTCATCGTTATGCATTTACCATCTTTGCAAAGATAATCGTATGGGTCAATAAATAGAACGTTATTATACCCATTTAGTGCACTTCTTATGGCTGAGTTCATTCGTTTGTTGAATGTATCTTTGTCGTCTGTACTCAAATATCTTGTGCATACTAGCGGTAGGTATGATGGTCTATTGACACATTTTTCTACACCGCCAACACCATCTGTGCCAGGAGGGGCCCCAAGGATTACCACTTTTTTATTATTTAAAGCAGCTATATTATTTTTAATATTATTGATGCTAAAATTAATAAATTCATTTTCATCATTGAATTTCTGTTGGTTACCCTGCGGATCACTTACCATTCCTTCATATCCTATCCACCGCATCCCAAAAATAACAGGCACATTAAATTTGTTCGAATAATCAATAGCAAAGTTCAGTCTTTGCTGGCACTTTGGATCAGGAAGTCCTGCGTAGAACGTTGTATAATTACGCGAGAAAAAACAACCATCATTCAATGATGTGATGAATTTATGACCTTGAGAATTTACATCTATTGCATGGGCATATTGCCTTGCAAAGCTGTCACCCATAAGCACAGCTGATACTTTTGATGCCGTCTTATCTCCAATTATATGCGCTCCAGCATAGTACCCATTTCCACCATATTGTTGCAGATGGAACTCCCCTGAATTATTCATTTTTTGTTTAAAGTACTCGTTGACTCGGAAGGAGTACCCATTATTTTTATATATAATATGAGATACCGATAAAACACTAATAAAAACGATTGAAAAAGAAACTGCCATTTTGTTGATTGAAGATAGATTAATACGTCTAAACTTGTTCTCAATAAAATAATAACTCACATAAGCCAGAAAAATAGAAACGGATACTATTGATGCTTTTTCGAGCGTATTGATCGGTCTGAAAATGTAATATTTATAAAATACTAAAAGAGGCCAATGTATAAGATATACAGAGTATGAAACTATGCCAATGCTAACAAATAATTTATTTCTTAATAAGTATCCTGCAGGCGTATGTTTAGAAAACAATATGCACAAGCAAGATCCAATTACAGGAATCATTGCGTTTAACCCTGGAAATGGAGTTGACTTATCGAAATTAAATGCTGAGTAAAATATTAATGCTACGCCAATCAAAAACAGTATTGTACTAATTAACTTGTTTCTCGCCTTATCATTTGGTATGAAAAATAGAATTCCGCCAGCTGCAAACTCAAAGATGCGGTAAGGCATCATGAAATAGTTTTGGGTTGGATTTATTTTAGTCATCATTTGAGATGCAAATAACGACATAACTCCAGCGATCACGATCAAAGATACTGCAAGTTTTCTACCTGACTTCATTGCAGCAAAAATAATTAACGGCCATATTAAATAAAATTGTTGTTCAACCGATAACGACCATGTGTGAAGAAGTGGGTTGACTTCTGATGAAGTATCAAAATATCCAGCACCAAGCATAAAATGAAAGTTTGAAATAGATAATGCAGAATATAATGAAGATATTCCAAGCTCTTTATAGTCATTGGGTGTAAAAATAAGAAAACCAAATATAAGGCATATTATAAGAATAGTAAGTAGGGTGGGGTACAGTCTTGAAATGCGGGAAGAAATAAATGTTGTGTATTTGTAAGTACCTTTTTCCATTCCTGATACTAGTATTCCTGTTATAAGGTACCCTGAAATGACAAAAAATATATCTACACCAACAAAACCACCACTAATTGAAGAAAATCCAACGTGGAATAAAAGCACCAATAAAACAGCTACCGTTCTTAGCCCATCCACATCAGGCTGATAAAAACGAGAAGTAGTCTTCTGTGTCTCAGATAGAGCGAACATTATATGACCTATAAATAGTTGCTATTGTTTAGATTTCGTAAATTTGGAGGATTATAACAGTGTATGTGTATCAGATCACGCCATTGGTACAATTTATTGAAATCTGCATAATGAATGCATTAATGTTCATAATCGTAAATTGCTTTCATGAGGCACACAAAGCTTTGTACTATCCGATAGTTGTTAAGGTGGATCACTCCACCTTTTCATCAAGCCAGTCCGCCCACCATTGCATCATTTCTCTGCACTTATCGAGATACTGAGCATGGTTGTAAATTCAGCCAACCCAATGCGATGACAAAAAATTAGCGCAAGAAGACAAAAATCACCTTGCGCTAATGCTCTGTTACAGGTCACTAATACCATCTAAGTAGTTGATTCATAGTGACTGGATATGTTGTGTTTTGTCGCGTTTTGCAGTCTATTATTTAATCATTAAGTAATCTAATGCTATGATTTT
Source organism: Escherichia coli (assembly GCF_036503815.1). Taxonomy (GTDB): domain Bacteria; phylum Pseudomonadota; class Gammaproteobacteria; order Enterobacterales; family Enterobacteriaceae; genus Escherichia; species Escherichia coli_F. The sequence continues at coordinate 3,058,330 of NZ_AP027764.1, read as the reverse complement.
TAAATTATTTATGTGATTTTGTCATCCTTTAGGTGAAAAAGGTTGAGTCGCAAAGCGGAATGCATCTAGCATAAAGCCTTATTATTGATGAGGCTATCATGCGCGTACTGCTATTGTTACTTCTTTCCCTTTTCATGTTGCCTGGATTTTCGGCTGATAACTTGTTGCGCTGGCATGATGCGCAGCATTTCTCGGTGCAACCCTCTACACCGCTTAAAGCCAAACGTTCATGGAAACTGTGCGCGCTTTATCCCAGCCTGAAAGATTCATACTGGTTATCGTTGAACTATGGTATGCAGGAGGCTGCTCGCCGCTACGGTGTGGATTTAAAAGTGCTGGAGGCAGGCGGCTACAGCCAGTTGGCTACCCAGCAAGCACAAATCGACCAGTGTAAACAGTGGGGCGCAGAGGCCATCTTGCTCGGAAGTAGCACGACGTCATTTCCCGACCTGCAAAAGCAGGTAGCAAGTCTTCCGGTGATCGAACTGGTAAATGCTATTGATGCTCCCCAAGTGAAAAGCCGCGTTGGTGTGCCGTGGTTTCAGATGGGCTATCAACCAGGGCGATATCTGGTGCAATGGAGCCACGGAAAACCACTTAACGTGCTGTTGATGCCCGGCCCCGATAACGCCGGGGGCAGTAAGGAGATGGTAGAGGGTTTCCGCGCCGCCATTGCCGGAAGCCCGGTGCGTATTGTCGATATTGCGCTCGGCGACAACGATATTGAAATCCAGCGTAACCTGTTGCAGGAGATGTTGGAGCGCCATCCAGAAATCGACGTTGTGGCCGGAACGGCGATTGCGGCAGAGGCGGCAATGGGTGAAGGGCGTAACCTGAAAACGCCGCTTACCGTGGTGTCGTTTTATCTTTCACATCAGGTGTATCGCGGGTTGAAGCGGGGAAGAGTGATTATGGCTGCCAGCGATCAAATGGTCTGGCAGGGGGAACTGGCCGTCGAACAGGCCATCAGGCAATTACAGGGGCAATCGGTGTCTGATAATGTCAGCCCACCGATTTTAGTCCTGACGCCGAAAAATGCCGACCGCGAACATATCCGCCGCTCGCTGTCACCAGGGGGATTTCGTCCGGTCTATTTTTATCAGCACACATCAGCGGCTAAGAAATAACCTTCGCCATGTTGTGTCACCAGTAAATCCGCGCTGAGTTTATGACGTAAACGACGAATTAACACATCGACGGTGCGCAGGTCGGGATTTTCCACCCGGCGCGCAGAAAGCATACGCAGCAGACGTTCACGGCTGAGAATTTCGCCCGGATTGGTCACAAATGCCACCAACATTTCATACTCTGCGCGGGTTAGTTTAATCGGTTCGCCATCAATCTCCAGCGTATGGCGCGACACATTCAGGCAATAACCGGCAAAGCGATAGCAGTTGTCCTGAGTGAGCGGTTGAGCTTGTCGCGCGAGGTCGATTCGCCAGAGCAGATTTTTCACCCGTACCACCAGTTCGCGCAGTTCCAGCGGTTTGGTGACGTAATCGTCTGCGCCCATTTCCAGCCCAACAATACGGTCAATCCGATCGCTGCGTCCGGTAACCAGAATAATACCCACCGTCGAACGTTCCCGCAGGGCGCGGGTTAACATCAGGCCATTTTCATCGGGCAAATTGATATCCAGCAGAATTAAATCCACTGGCTGGTTTTGCATAATTTCACGCAGCCCGGCACCGCTCGCCGTAACGGAAACCGTATACCCCTCCTGAGTGAAGTAGGTTTGTAATCGCGCTTGGGTAACCGGCTCATCTTCAACAATAACAATGTGATGTGGCATCAGAGAGTTTTACTCATTCTGTTCATATCTGTTCATATTCTGCCGTAAGCCGTTCATCCTGACCAGTGCCGCTGTTCATATTTGCTCATTAAGATCGCTTCACTAAACCATAATTTTACAGGGGCTATTATGCGGAAACTCTGGAACGCGTTACGCCGACCCAGTGCTCGTTGGTCGGTACTGGCGCTGGTCGCTATTGGGATTGTGATTGGCATTGCGCTGATTGTGTTACCTCACGTGGGGATCAAAGTCACCAGCACAACCGAATTTTGTGTCAGTTGCCACAGTATGCAACCGGTGTATGAAGAATATAAACAGTCGGTGCATTTCCAGAACGCCTCCGGCGTGCGAGCTGAATGCCATGACTGCCATATCCCGCCGGATATTCCAGGCATGGTGAAGCGTAAACTGGAAGCGAGCAACGACATCTACCAGACCTTTATTGCCCACTCCATTGATACACCTGAGAAATTCGAAGCCAAACGCGCGGAACTTGCCGAGCGTGAATGGGCGCGAATGAAAGAAAACAACTCGGCAACCTGTCGCTCCTGCCATAACTACGATGCGATGGATCATGCGAAGCAGCATCCTGAAGCGGCACGTCAGATGAAGGTGGCAGCGAAAGATAATCAATCCTGCATCGACTGTCATAAAGGTATTGCCCACCAGTTGCCGGATATGAGTAGCGGCTTCCGTAAGCAATTCGATGAGCTGCGCGGCAGTGCAAATGATAGTGGTGATACGCTGTACTCCATTGATATTAAGCCAATTTATGCGGCGAAAGGCGATAAAGAAGCGTCTGGTTCTCTGCTGCCTGCTTCGGAAGTGAAAGTCCTTAAACGTGACGGCGACTGGCTGCAAATTGAAATCACTGGCTGGACGGAAAGCGCAGGACGTCAGCGTGTACTCACCCAGTTCCCTGGCAAACGCATCTTTGTTGCCTCGATTCGTGGCGATGTTCAGCAGCAGGTGAAAACGCTGGAGAAAACCACCGTTGCCGACACCAATACCGAGTGGAGCAAATTGCAGGCCACCGCGTGGATGAAGAAAGGCGACATGGTGAACGATATCAAACCGATCTGGGCTTATGCGGATTCGCTGTACAACGGCACCTGTAATCAATGCCACGGCGCACCGGAAATCGCCCACTTTGACGCTAATGGTTGGATTGGCACGCTCAACGGCATGATTGGCTTTACCAGCCTCGATAAACGTGAAGAACGCACCTTGCTGAAATATCTGCAAATGAATGCGTCTGATACCGCAGGTAAGGCTCACGGCGATAAGAAGGAAGAAAAATAATGAACAATAACGATCTCTTTCAGGCATCACGTCGACGTTTTCTGGCACAACTCGGCGGCTTAACTGTCGCCGGGATGCTGGGACCGTCACTGTTAACGCCGCGCCGTGCGACAGCGGCGCAAGCGGCGACTGAGGCTGTCACCTCGAAAGAGGGCATTCTGACCGGGTCGCACTGGGGGGCTATCCGCGCGACGGTGAAGGATGGTCGCTTTGTGGCGGCAAAACCGTTCGAACTGGATAAATATCCGTCGAAAATGATCGCCGGATTGCCGGACCACGTACACAACGCGGCGCGTATTCGTTATCCGATGGTACGCGTGGACTGGCTACGTAAGCGCCATCTCAGCGACACCTCCCAGCGCGGTGATAACCGTTTTGTGCGCGTGAGCTGGGATGAAGCCCTCGACATGTTCTATGAAGAACTGGAACGCGTACAGAAAACTCACGGGCCGAGTGCCTTGTTGACCGCCAGTGGTTGGCAATCGACGGGGATGTTCCATAACGCTTCGGGGATGCTGGCGAAAGCGATTGCCTTACATGGTAATAGCGTGGGTACGGGCGGAGATTACTCTACCGGGGCTGCGCAGGTGATCCTGCCGCGTGTAGTTGGCTCAATGGAAGTGTATGAACAGCAAACCTCCTGGCCGCTGGTATTGCAGAACAGCAAAACCATTGTGCTGTGGGGCTCCGATTTGCTGAAAAACCAGCAAGCGAACTGGTGGTGCCCGGATCACGATGTTTATGAATATTACGCGCAGTTGAAAGCGAAAGTCGCCGCCGGTGAAATTCAGGTCATCAGCATCGATCCGGTTGTTACATCCACTCATGAGTATCTGGGGCGCGAGCATGTGAAACACATTGCGGTTAACCCGCAAACTGACGTGCCGCTGCAACTGGCGCTGGCGCATACGTTGTACAGCGAAAACCTGTACGACAAAAACTTCCTCGCTAACTACTGCGTGGGCTTTGAGCAGTTTCTGCCCTATCTGCTGGGCGAGAAAGACGGTCAGCCGAAAGATGCCGCATGGGCTGAAAAACTGACCGGCATTGATGCCGAAACCATTCGTGCTCTGGCACGGCAGATGGCGGCGAACAGAACGCAGATTATTGCTGGCTGGTGCGTACAGCGTATGCAGCACGGTGAACAGTGGGCGTGGATGATTGTGGTTCTGGCGGCGATGCTGGGGCAAATTGGCCTGCCGGGTGGTGGCTTTGGTTTTGGCTGGCACTATAACGGCGCAGGCACGCCGGGGCGTAAAGGCGTTATTCTGAGTGGTTTCTCCGGCTCTACGTCGATTCCTCCTGTTCACGACAACAGCGACTACCAAGGCTATAGCAGCACTATTCCGATTGCCCGTTTTGTCGATGCGATCCTCGAACCGGGAAAAGTGATCAACTGGAATGGTAAATCGGTAAAACTGCCGCCGCTGAAAATGTGTATTTTTGCCGGAACTAACCCGTTACATCGTCATCAGCAGATTAACCGCATTATCGAAGGCTGGCGCAAGCTGGAAACGGTTATCGCTATAGATAATCAGTGGACCTCAACCTGCCGCTTTGCCGATATCGTACTGCCTGCGACCACGCAGTTTGAGCGTAACGATCTCGACCAGTATGGCAACCACTCCAACCGTGGCATTATCGCCATGAAACAGGTCGTGCCGCCGCAGTTCGAGGCGCGCAACGACTTTGATATTTTCCGCGAGCTGTGCCGCCGCTTTAATCGCGAAGAAGCCTTTACCGAAGGGCTGGACGAAATGGGCTGGCTGAAACGCATCTGGCAGGAAGGTGTACAACAGGGCAAAGGACGCGGCGTTCATCTGCCAGCGTTTGATGACTTCTGGAATAACAAAGAGTACGTCGAGTTTGACCATCCGCAGATGTTTGTTCGCCACCAGGCATTCCGCGAAGATCCGGATCTCGAACCGCTGGGCACGCCGAGTGGCCTGATTGAGATCTACTCGAAAACCATCGCTGATATGAACTACGACGATTGTCAGGGGCATCCGATGTGGTTTGAGAAAATCGAACGCTCCCACGGCGGGCCCGGCTCGCAGAAGTATCCGTTGCATCTGCAATCTGTGCATCCGGATTTCCGACTTCACTCGCAGTTATGTGAATCAGAAACGTTGCGTCAGCAATATACGGTAGCGGGCAAAGAGCCAGTATTTATTAGCCCGCAGGATGCCAGTGCGCGCGGTATTCGTAACGGTGATGTGGTGCGCGTCTTTAACGCTCGTGGTCAGGTGTTGGCTGGAGCAGTGGTTTCTGACCGCTATGCACCCGGCGTGGCACGAATTCACGAAGGGGCATGGTACGATCCAGATAAAGGCGGTGAGCCTGGTGCGCTGTGCAAATACGGTAACCCCAACGTGTTGACCATTGACATCGGTACTTCGCAGCTGGCGCAGGCGACCAGTGCGCATACCACGCTGGTGGAAATTGAGAAGTACAACGGAACAGTGGAACAAGTGACGGCGTTTAATGGCCCCGTTGAGATGGTGGCGCAGTGCGAATATGTTCCCGCGTCGCAGGTGAAATCATGACCATGCTGACAGCACAACAGATTGCCTGTGTCTACGCCTGGCTGGCGCAGTTGTTCTCCCGTGAACTGGACGATGAACAACTGACGCAAATCGCCAGTGCGCAGATGGCTGAATGGTTTTCTTTGCTGAAAAGTGAACCGCCGCTCACAGCGGCGGTAAACGAGCTGGAAACTAAAATTGCCGCTCTGACAGTGCGTGACGCCGCCCGTCTGGAACTGGCCGCTGACTTTTGCGGCCTATTTCTGATGACCGACAAACAAGCGGCGTTGCCGTATGCATCGGCCTACAAACAGGACGAGCAAGAGATTAAACGCTTGTTAGTTGAGGCAGGGATGGAAACCAGCGGCAATTTCAACGAACCGGCAGATCATCTGGCGATCTATCTCGAATTGCTCAGTCATCTGTATTTTTCGCTGGGTGAGGAAACTATCCCTGCGCGAAGAATCGACAGTTTGCGGCAAAAAACACTGACGGCGCTGCGGCAATGGTTACCGGAGTTTGCGGCGCGTTGCCATCAGTATGATAGCTTTGGTTTTTACGCGGCACTAAGCCAGTTATTGCTGGCGTTAGTGGAGTGCGACAACCAAAACAGATAATGCCGTTTGTAGGCCAGATAAGACGCGTTGAGCGTCGCATTAGACATTAAGGCAGATCCGTCGGATGCGGCATGAACCTTATCCGGCCTACGGGGACAGTGCGCTTTGTAGGCCTGATAAGACGCGTTAAGCGTCGCATCAGGCAACAAACTCACGGATGAGCTACAAACCGGGAAAGCCGCTGGCGCAGCAAGCGGTTTTCCTGCTTCAGGTGCGCAATATCATCCATTAACGTCAGCGCCACCGCGATCCCCGGCCAGTCCAGAGCCAGTTCATGACGCAGGCGTACCGCACGTTGCACCACAATGGCGGCATGGTCGTCAAATACCCAGGTTGTTTCCAGGCGCTCCCGCGGTTCAACCACCCCCAAACCGACAATTTCATTCAATTCCTCTTCAGAGATGCCGGTATGTAGGCAAAATTCGGTAATAGTAAAAGTCACCGTAACATTAGCCATCATGCTTTCCCCCAATCTTTACGTGGATCAAAAGACGACTGGGCGTCTGCCAGTTGCTGCCACAGCGCGGCCGTATTTTCATCCGGTTTCGGCGGCATCACGATTTTCAGTACCGCATACAGATCGCCGGTCTGTTTTTTGCTCACCAGGCCTTTGCCTTTAACGCGTAATCGTTGTCCGGCCTGACTGCCCGGCGGGATAGTTAGCAAAATGCTTTCTTTCAGTGTTGGAACGGTGACTTTAGCACCCAGCGCCGCTTCCCACGGGCTAACCGGCACCACAATTTCCAGATCCTGGCCGACAATATCAAACAATGGATGCGGCGCAATATGAATCACCAGCCACAAATCGCCATTTGGGCCGCCATTTTCGCCCGGCGTTCCCTGGCCTTTCAGGCGGATGCGTTGACCATTGCCGACGCCCGCCGGGATCTTCACATTCAGCGTTTTCGGGATTTCCTGTTCGATCATGCCAAAGGCGTTATAAACCGGCAGGTTATAGCTGATGGTACGCTTGTGCTCAGTAAGCGTTTCTTCCAGGAATACCGCCACTTCGATTTCAATATCGTGGCCGCGGGTGGCGGGACGTTGACGGCTCTGGCGGGCATGCTGACCGAAAATTGACGAGAAGATATCGTCAAAATCTTCGGCGTTAAAACTCTGACCGTCTCCATGCTGGAACTGACGGCTAAATTGCGGATCGTTGCGATGTTGCCACATCTGATCATACTCAGCGCGACGTTGTTCATCACTCAACACTTCCCAGGCTTCAGCGACCTCTTTGAAGCGGGCTTCGGCATCCGGTTCTTTGCTGACATCAGGATGGTATTTGCGGGCCAGTCGACGATAGGCGGTCTTGATTGTCTTGAGATCGTCCGTCGGTTTCACGCCCATGATGGCGTAATAATCCTTTAGTTCCATAGCGTTATCTCGCGTAAATCAACACAAATTGAAGGAACCCCTGTAAGGTAACTCCTATAAGTGTAGGGTAATCCTCAAAATTTCATATGCCAACACAGAATATGTTATTGAAATCATCGTGGAGAGGAGGTGGCGTCAAGATGGATTGCTGAGCATAGTTTAAACAGGTAAAAGAGTGAGCGATTTTTGATAGTTAAATCAGGCACTTTAAGCTTAACTAGGACGTCATTATTTATTAAATTTTATAGGCGCTATATATGGGTAGTAATATACATGGAGTAAGTTGCAGTGCTAATAATTATTTGAAAACAGCCTGGGCCGATATAAAAACCAGGCGCGAAGAAAATCAAAAATGTTCAATCACGCTTTTTGAACAAAAACTAGAGTGTTTTATGCGGTTGTACAATGAAATCATGCGGAAAGAAGAAAATATTTCATGCCTGGTGTGTGAATCACTAGAAACAGAATTAGAGGAAATGCAAAATGATAATGATTTATCTTCATTTATGAAAACATTACGTACTCATGATACAAACACTTATTCAGGGGATTCAGGAGGCATTACCTATACTATACAATATTTTCAAGAAAGAGAGCTTGTTAATATATCCTTGCCGGGTATGTTTTCACAGGCTATTGCAGGCTTTAAAAGTAGCTGTTGGTATAAATTTATAGCATATGTTGATATCTTAAATGAGTGTAATGATGTTTTTTCTGAGTATTGCTTTGATGATGATGAAATTACGAGTGTCCAGCCAAAACGGATAAATACGCCGGGAATATATGATTCAGTTACTGGTATTGATTTGTCTGGTATATCTTTTATTCAGAGTGAAATTAATCAAGCACATAAATTAAAATACGCGCCTGTAGATGGCGATGGATATTGTCTGTTAAGAGCCATACTGGTTATAAAACACGTTGATTATTCATGGGCGCTTGGCAGTCAAAAGACGCAAAAAGAAGTATACGACGAATTTATTAAAATTGTTGATAAACAAGTGATTGAGTCTTTTGTTGATGCAGCATTCTTTAATCTCAGGGAAGATATTAAGACATTATTTGGCGTTGATCTGCATTCTGACAACCAAATTCAGGATATGGGTAATTCTTTAGCGTCGAATTTTATTAAGTTTAAAAAAGAATTCATTGGTAGTTGCTTGAATGACGAAAGATGCATATTGCATTTACCCGAGTTTATATTTAATGATAACAAGGGTTCGCTTGTTTTAAATACCGACTCTCCGGAAAAGGTTAAAGCGGTGAAGAATTTCCTTGCTGTGCTTTCAGATAGCATTTGTTCATTGTTTATTGTTGCCTGTAATGTGGGATCAATCTCCTTGGGAAGTGAATCCTTTTCAACGGATGAAGATCTTGAGTATGGTTATTTAATGAATACTGGCAATCATTATGACGTTTACCTCCCTACTGAACTTTTTGCTCAGTCATACCAGTTAAACCATAAGGAAATGAAAGCGCAACTGGACTATTTAAATCGTTATGCCATCTAATGATAAAGACATGTGCTAAAATAGTTTTTATTAGTCTCACATTCTCTTTTTACTAGTAAATATTGCCCCTGTATCGATAACGTCGGTGATATTCTGTCTAGCCCATGGTGAAATCATCAACGGCGTACACGAGGCAGGGGCCAATCATGCATAGGTTGCGTCAAATCTTGCCTTTTTTTAATGACAAATATAGATAACAGGCACTCAACAAGCCATTTTGCGAACCTGTTCCCGGAAAAATGTCATATTTCTGTCACACTCTTTGGTGATTGATAACAAAAGAGGTGCCAGGAATGAACAAAACGCTAATCGCCGCAGCTGTGGCAGGGATAGTTTTACTCGCTTCAAATGCTCAGGCACAAACCGTACCGGAAGGCTATCAGTTGCAGCAAGTGCTCATGATGAGCCGCCATAACTTACGTGCGCCGCTGGCGAACAATGGCAGTGTGCTGGAACAATCCACACCGAATAAATGGCCAGAATGGGACGTCCCCGGTGGGCAGCTCACCACCAAAGGCGGTGTGCTGGAAGTGTATATGGGCCACTATATGCGTGAGTGGCTGGCAGAGCAGGGGATGGTGAATTCGGGGGAATGCCCGCCGCCGGACACCGTTTATGCCTATGCCAACAGCCTGCAACGTACCGTCGCAACCGCGCAGTTCTTTATTACTGGCGCATTCCCTGGGTGTGACATTCCAGTCCACCACCAGGAAAAAATGGGCACCATGGACCCAACCTTTAACCCAGTGATCACCGATGATTCCGCCGCATTCAGTGAACAGGCGGTGGCGGCAATGGAGAAAGAGCTCGGCAAACTCCAGCTTACCGACAGCTACAAGCTACTGGAAAAAATCGTTAACTATAAAGATTCTCCTGCCTGTAAAGAGAAGCAACAGTGTTCGCTTGTAGATGGAAAAAACACCTTTAGCGCGAAGTATCAACAAGAACCGGGCGTTTCCGGGCCGCTGAAAGTCGGCAACTCGCTGGTAGATGCGTTTACTTTGCAATACTACGAAGGTTTCCCGATGGATCAGGTGGCGTGGGGAGAAATCAAATCTGACCAACAGTGGAAAGTGTTGTCGAAGCTGAAAAACGGTTACCAGGATAGCCTGTTTACCTCACCGGAAGTGGCGCGCAATGTTGCGAAACCACTGGTCAGTTATATCGACAAAGCGCTGGTGACAGATCGCGCCAGTGCACCGAAAATCACGGTGCTGGTTGGGCACGACTCAAACATTGCCTCTCTGTTAACGGCACTGGATTTCAAACCGTATCAGTTGCATGACCAGAACGAACGCACGCCCATCGGCGGCAAAATCGTTTTCCAGCGTTGGCATGACAACAAAGCTAATCGCGATTTGATGAAAATTGAATATGTGTACCAGAGTGCGGAACAGTTGCGTAATGCTGATGCGTTAACGTTGCAGGCTCCGGCTCAGCGCGTGACGCTGGAATTAACCGGCTGCCCGATAGACGCTGATGGTTTCTGCCCAATGGATAAGTTTGATAGCGTATTGAATGAAGCGGTGAAATAACAGAAAACTCCCCCGCGTGAAGCGGGGGAGTCGCTGGTTAAACGTTTTTACGTTCGATGGTCTGTTCGCCCCAAAAAAGCGAATCTTTATCGGTCTTAGCAAAGGCTTTGACTAACACTTCATCGCTACCTTCTTCCCAAATCTTTTCCGCCATTTTTTCGTCGTACCCGGCGACTTCGAAAATGGCCTCGGCTATTTCCGGCGACGTATTGCGCAGAGATGCCCATTCACCGACGTGATGAGCTTTCGCTTCTTGAGTTGGCATGCGTATCCTCCTGTTGAAGATTAGCCGTTAAGTTTAACTGCCAGACCTGCGACATATTCCCCTTGATAACGAGCAATAGACAGTTCTTCCTGGCTGGGCTGGCGTGAACCGTCACCGCCTGCGATGGTGGTTGCGCCGTACGGCGTACCGCCGCGAACCTGTGAAACGTCAAATAATTCCTGCGCTGCGTAGCCAATGGGGACAATCACCATGCCGTGATGCGCAAGGGTCGTCCAGGTGGATGTGATGGTTTGTTCCTGACCGCCGCCAGTACCGGTGGAACTAAAGACGCTCGCCAGTTTTCCGTATAGTGCGCCGGAAGCCCACAGGCCGCCCGTCTGGTCGAGGAAGGTACGCATTTGACCGGACATGTTACCAAAGCGGGTAGGTGTACCAAAAATAATGGCGTCGTAATCGGCCAGTTCTTGCGGGGTTGCAACCGGTGCAGTTTGCGTTTTACCGCCTGCTTTTTCAAATAATTGCGGCGGCATGGTTTCCGGTACACGCTTAACGACAACTTCTGCGCCATCCACTTTGCTTGCACCTTCAGCAACTGCGCGTGCCATCGTTTCAATATGTCCGTACATGGAATAATAAAGCACCAGAACTTTAGCCATTTCTAACCACTCCTCGTGTTATCTCTATTCCGTAGCGATTCGCTACCACTTATTTAAAGATAAGACGTCCTTTTCAGAGTGCAAATTTCACAACCACTTATTTGATTTATAACAACTTTCACAAGCACGCAATTTTGTCGCAAAATGACACATTTTTATCTCATCGCGTTTTTTTAATCATAAGAGCGGCTTATAGATAATTATTGGAGATGATATCTATTCTCGCTAAGAAGCTGTTGCAGGATATTACCAAACGCGGGTCTGCCCGCGTCAGTTCACTAAGCTTAGTCCCACGTAGCGAAAATATGGCAGCCGCCATACGCCGCGTTAATTCTATGCAATATGATGTCTATACCCAGACGGAGGTCAGTAATGGCAAACCATCGAGGCGGTTCCGGCAATTTTGCAGAAGACCGCGAAAGAGCATCAGAAGCAGGTAAAAAAGGTGGACAGCACAGCGGGGGTAATTTCAAAAATGACCCGCAGCGCGCATCTGAAGCAGGTAAAAAAGGTGGCAAGAGCAGTCACGGTAAAAGCGACAACTAGCCGGGCTAATCAATGACGAATGCATTTTTGTCTGTCGCTCGTCAAAAAGCCATCACCGCCGGTTACCCCGGCGGTTGATACTGATGACAAATGTAAGCTTGCCTGATGCGCGATGCTTATCAGGCCTACCAGAAGATTGCAATATATTGAATTTGCACTGTTTTGTAGGCCGGATAAGGCGTTTACGCCGCATCCGGCATGAACAATGCGCACGTTGTCAACAATCTGCACCGCCGGTAATCCCGGCGGTTTTCTGTTTATGGTTCCTGATGAACAACTTCTGGCGGAGGAACGTCAACCAACCTTCTGCTTAACAAAGCATTGAGTAAAATCGCGCCAAAGGTTGCTGTACCGATCCCTCCCAACGTAAAACCGCCCAGTGTGAGAGCAAAATCACCCGCACCCAGCACTAAGGTTACTGCGACCATAATCAAATTACCGTTCTGGCTTAAATCCACACGGTTTTGTACCCAGATCCGTGCGCCTGCGACGGCAATCAGCCCGAACACAACAATTGAAGCACCACCAATCACCGGTGCAGGAATGGTATGGATCAGCGCGCCAAATTTCGGCGAAAAGCCCAACAGCAAGGCGATGACGGCAGCAGCAACAAACACCAGCGTCGAGTAGACTTTGGTCACGGCCATTACACCGATATTTTCAGCATAGGTGGTTACGCCGCTACCGCCGACAGAACCCGAAAGCATTGTTGCCAGCCCATCGCCTACGAATGCCCGCCCCATATATGGATCCATATTGCGTCCGGTCATCCCGGCGACCGCCTTGAGATGACCTAAGTTTTCCGCCACCAGAATAACCGCCACGGGCGCAATCAGCATCATTGCCTGACCATTAAAACCAGGAGTGGAGATATGTGGCAGACCGAACCAGGCAGCATGGCTAACGAGTGTAAAATCGACGGCTTTTCCCAGCCCTAAAACGTTGGTCATCACACCATAAATCAGACAAGCGACAATTAAGCCTACGAGAATCAATAACCGCTGGATCATGCCACGGGTAAACACCGCCACCAGCCCAATACACAGCACCGTCATTACCGCCATCCAGCTATCAAAGGCCGAAGCCGATACATTTTTCACTGCGATAGGCGCTAAGTTCAGGCCAATCGCCATCACCACCGCACCCGTCACAACCGGCGGCATTAGTCGTTCAATCCAGCGCGTACCGATTTTCATCACCACCAGGCCAATGACGGTATAAACCAGCCCACAGGCGATAATCCCGCCCAGCGCGATGCTGATATTCGGATTAATTCCCTGACCATTAAAGCCCGTCGCGGCGATCACCACGCCGACAAAAGCCGCGCTGGAACCGAGATAACTGGGGACGCGCCCGCCGGTAATAAAGAAAAACAGTAACGTGCCGATCCCCGACATTAAAATGGAAAGGTTGGGATCCAGCCCCATCAGAATCGGCATTAACACCGTCGCGCCAAACATCGCCACCGCGTGTTGAACGCCCATTATTGCCGTCTGAGCAAACGGCAATCGTTCATCCGGCGCGACCACGCCGCTCTCTGTAGAGGTCGATTTTAACTGCCAGTGAGGAAAACCGAACATTGCCATCAGCTGTCTCCTTAAGGAGGTTAACAAGCAGGGCGCATCAGCGCGTGATAACTGCGATCAAACCACACCAGCCCGTAGGGGGTGGCGTGACGATGAATCGCTTCGATGGCGCAAAACAGAATGTCGTGGGTGCCGACGCTCACCACCTGGCTGATACGGCAGTCAAACGAAACCAGTGCTTCTTCCAGTTGCGGGCATCCGGTCACACCAGTCTGCCAGCGGGCGGCGGCAAAGCGGTGTTCCATGGGCGTTTTGCCGCCAAAAAGGTTTGAAAGCGGCTCCTGCCCGGCGCTAAGTGTATTTACACACAGCGTTCGATTTTCATTGAATACCGGCCAGACGGACGCCCCACGATTCAGGCACACCAGTAATGTGGGCGGCGTATCGGTCACGCTGCAGACGGCGCTGGCGGTGAACCCGGCGCGCCCGGCTGGACCGTCCGTGGTGATGATATTGACCGCCGCGCCCATGCAGGACATCGCATCGCGAAAAGTTTGTTGATCGACAATGTTCATAGTTTGCTCCTTACAACAGCCCGCAGGCTTCTTCAAAGGACAGACGTGGCAGGCGCGCATGAAGCTTGCTGCTATCGCCATAGCCGATATTAATCAGCAGATTGCTCTTCAGCGTGCTGCCCGTAAAAAAGGCGTCGTCCACGTGTTGACGGTCAAAGCCGGACATCGGGCCGGTATCCAGCCCCAGCGCCCGGCAGGCGACGATCAGATAGGCCGCCTGCATGGAACTGTTGCGAAACGCCGTTTCTTCAGCAAGTTTTGGGCTGGAGGTAAACCAACTGCGGGCATCGCCGTGGGGAAACAGTTGCGGTAACCGTTCATAAAATTCGCTATCCCAGGCGACGATAGCAGTGACGGGCGCGGTCAGGGTTTTTTGCAGATTGCCGCTGGAAAGCGCCGGGCGCAGACGTTCTTTTGCTTCTGCAGTGCGGATAAATACGATGCGCGCCGGAGAACAGTTGGCTGACGTTGGCCCCCATTTCATCAGGGCATAAATCTCCCGTAACGTCTCATCGCTGACGGGTGTCTCCCGCCAGCCGTTGTGAGTTCGGGCGTCGGTAAACAGGGTGCTAAGCGCACCAGGGCTAACGGCTTCGTTCATAGCAATTCCTTACAGGCGGCTTCACGATGATGTAACAGGCTGGCAAGCCCGTTGAGTAACAGAGCATTAAACGTTTCGGGATCAGTCACGTTGCAGGCGTGTCCGCCATAGCGCATCACCATTTTCTGGCTATCGGGCAGGGCGGCATGAAGTTCACTGGAACATGCTGATGGCACGAGCAGATCATCACTGGCGCAGATGATTTGCACCGGGCAGCGGATGCGATCCGTATGGCGACTAAAGTCAGCACGTTTGAGGGCGTTAAGTCGACGCAGTAAATTGTTTTTGCCCTGAAAATGCGCCAGTGCCAGCGCGTCCTCCGCTTCAAGGCGAGGGGCGCGGGCCGCCATCCAGTCGGCGGGGTAGAGGAACAACGGCTGCGCTTCCACCCATGCCTGCGCGCCGCCGCTATGCAGTAATCGTTCGCGAACCTGAAAACAGCGGCGGGTACGGGCGTTTATTCGTAGCCAGCCGTTAACGCTGACCAGTGCAGTGACCGATGCGGGATAATCTAGCGCCAGCTGCATTCCCACCAGCGCCCCGAGCGCATGGCCGATCACCGCATAACGCTCAATCCCCACACTCATCAGCGCCTGATGCAGTTCCTCTGCCATCTGCGCCAAACTGTAGTCTTCCGCCAGCGTATCTGGATTATTTCCGGTACCGCGCTGGTCGTAACAGACTACCTGATACTCCTGCTCCAGCACCGCCAGTTGCGGCAACCAGTAATTGCCGCTGCCGCCAAGACCCGAAATCAATACCACTACGGGCGCATCAGCATAAGGGGGAGGTGAGAGTGAAAGTTTCATCGCCACCTCACTTAGCGATATGCGCAATCGTGGCGATTTCCACCAGCGCGTCAGGCTTTACCAGTCCGCACTGAATGCAGAATCGCGCCGGTTTGTCACCCGGGAAAAACTCGGCGTAGATTTCGTTAATCGCGGCGTAATTTTTCCAGTCGGTAATAAAGATGCTGTTGAAGGTCACGTCCGCCATCGTGCCACCCGCCGTCTCGATAACCTTGCGGATGGTCTCCAGAACGTGGCGGGTTTGCGCCTTTGGGTCATCGGCAAACAGCACGTTATTATGTTGATCAAAAGCCAGCGTGCCGGAGACATACACCACGCCATCAGCCAGCGTGCCGGGAACGAAGGGGGCCAGCGGTGCGCTGCTGCCAGCAGGAATAATTACGGATTTCGGCATCATTAAACTCCTTAAGCGATACGGGCAAAGGACGTGGGAGAAAGCGCGTCGCAGAACGTTTCGACGTCGCTCACCCAGCCAAAAAAGGTTTCGATATTGAACAACGCGGCTTTCTGCGCAAACTCCGGCCCCGCCTGGTGGGTTGCGTCTTCCAGCACCACGCCGAAATACTCCAGAAAAAAGCCGTCGCGCAGCGTCGATTCGACGCAGACGTTGGTAGCGATACCGGTGAAAATCAGGTGGCGAATTCCGCGGCTGCGCAAAATGCTGTCCAGCGGCGTATTGAAGAAACCGCTATAGCGCGGCTTCGGCAGCACAATATCGCCAGGCTGCGGCACCAGCTCATCCACCAGTTGATAGTCCCATGAGCCTTTCGCCAGTAATTTTCCCTGCAACTGCGGCTGCTTACGCATGGTCTTCAGGGCGTTCGATTTATGAAAATTCGGTGAGCCGGGACCGCCAGCCTCGACATACTGTTCATCCCAGCCATTTTGAAACCAGATGATCAACATCCCTGCCGCTCGTGCCGCGGTCACGGCGGTTTGAATATTGGCAATGACCGGGCGAGTGGTTGAGACATCAAACCCGGCGAGATCTAAATAGCCACCTGGCGTGGCATAAGCGTTTTGCATATCCACCACGATCAGCGCACTTTGCTGCGGATCGAAGGTAATGGCTTCTGGTCGAGCGGTTAAGGTCGTCATCATGCCACCTCCTGAGTTAGCGCAGGGAGATGGGCGCGGCACTGCATCAGTGGTTGAATACGCTCGCCGAAGGTTTCGATTCCCGACAGAAAATCATCGAAGGTCAACAGCACGCCTTCGGCACCAGGTACGCTTGCGACTTCATCTAACATGCGCGCGACACTGGCGTAAGAACCGACTAACGTCCCCATATTGATGTTTACCGCCGAAGTGGGATCGGCCATCTGACGGACGTTGGTGTCAGTACCGGAGCGGGTATCTTTCTGACTTTGTTCGGTTAGCCAGCTTAACGCCTCTTCATCGGCACCCGCTTTATAGTGTTCCCATTTGGCACGAGCGGCATCGTCGGTTTCGTCGGCAATCACCATAAACAACACATAAGAGCCAACGTCGCGCCCGGTTTGCGCTGCGGCCTGTTTCATCCGCGCAGCGGTCGGGGCGAAAGCCGTGGGTGTATTTACGCCTTTGCCGAAACAGAAGTTGAAATCGGCATACTGGGCGGAGAACGCCATGCCAGCGTCGCTTTGCCCGGCACAGATCACTTTCATGGGTACGCTCGGTTGTGGACTGACGCGGCAATCGTTCATGGTGAAAAAATCGCCTTTAAAATCGCTTTTCCCCGTTCCCCACAGGTCGCGCAGCACCTGGACATATTCGGTGAGATAGTCATAACGACGGGAAAAATAGTCATCGCCAGGCCAGATGCCCATCTGCTCATACTCGGGTTTTTGCCAGCCAGTCACCAGGTTTACGCCAAAACGCCCGCCAGAGATGGAGTCAATGGTTGCGGCCATACGGGCGACGATTGCCGGAGGTAACGTTAAGGTGGCGGCAGTGGCGTAAATCTGAATGCGTGAGGTCACGGCTGCCAGCCCCGCCATCAAAGTGAACGACTCCAGGTTGTGATCCCAGAACTCAGTTTTGCCGCCAAAACCACGCAGTTTGATCATCGACAGGGCGAAATCGAAATGGTAGTGCTCCGCTTTTTGCACGATGGCTTTATTCAGTTCAAAGGTCGGCATGTACTGCGGCGCGTGGGTCGAAATGAGCCAACCGTTGTTGCCAATAGGTACGAATACGCCAATTTTCATCATCAACCTCTCTTCGTCTCGTCAAGTGAAAGTCAGACGGGGCGCTGCATCCTGCATATCCTTTTCAGCCGCGTAATGGTTTGTTTGCAAAGCGGATGCCAGTTTTTAAAAAGTGAATGTTATTAATGTGTTAATGTTAAGTTGTCTAAAATGTCTGGAAAAAAGTGGACTAAACGGTCAAAACAGTTGCACATAAAACATGCATCCGTGCGCGATGAGAGTGCAGAAGGTCGAGGCCGGGCAGGGGTTTTGCTATCCTGTTGCCAATCTACAAGAGGGGAGAGCGCATGACGCAAGGCGCAGTGAAAACAACGGGTAAACGTTCGCGCGCAGTGAGCGCGAAGAAAAAAGCGATTCTTAGCGCAGCACTGGACACTTTTTCACAATTCGGTTTTCATGGCACAAGGCTGGAGCAGATCGCAGAGTTGGCGGGCGTTTCAAAAACCAATCTGCTGTATTACTTTCCGTCAAAAGAGGCGCTGTATATAGCCGTACTGCGGCAGATTCTCGATATCTGGCTGGCACCGTTAAAAGCGTTTCGAGAAGATTTCGCCCCACTGGCAGCGATTAAAGAGTACATCCGTCTGAAGCTGGAAGTCTCCCGCGATTATCCGCAGGCTTCGCGCCTGTTCTGTATGGAGATGCTGGCAGGCGCACCGTTATTAATGGATGAGCTAACGGGCGATTTGAAAACGTTAATTGATGAGAAATCGGCGCTGATTGCCGGTTGGGTTAAAAGCGGCAAACTCGCGCCGATTGATCCGCAGCATTTGATTTTTATGATCTGGGCTTCCACTCAACATTACGCCGATTTCGCCCCTCAGGTGGAGGCGGTGACAGGTGCCACGTTGCGCGATGAAGTGTTTTTCAATCAAACGGTTGAAAACGTGCAGCGGATTATTCTTGAGGGGATTCGACCACGTTAATGATGCCGGAGGAGGTTATAGCATCCTCCGGCAACCTGCTTAACCGATCGTCATTAAACTGGCGTTACCGCCAGCGGCAGCGGTATTCACGCTCAGCGAACGCTCGATATACAACCGTTCCAGCAGGATATTGCTTTCGCCACGGGCAAAACCCTGCACTGAAACAATTGCACCATCCCGCGCGGCAACGGCTTCACACAATGCGCGAAGCTGATCCGAATCACCGTGGAAGATCACCGCATCAAATGGTTGAGCGGTTATATTCTCCGCTTTCGCCAGTTGAATACGTTCGCTGACTGCCGATGGTAATGCTTTCACTAACTGACGATGCAGCGCATCATCCGGCCACAGCACCTGGCTGCCCACCGCCAGCACGGCGGCGAGCTGAGTCAGCGCATCCTGTTCATCATCCGCAATACACAACACGCGCTCACGCGGCAGCAGCGTCCAGGTGTTGCGTTCACCCGTCGGCCCTGGCAACAATCGTTGTGTTCCTGCCTGCGCCAACTCGCCATATTGCGTACATAACGCCTGCAATTCTGGACGGTTTGCCGCCCATTCCCGCAGTGCATTTAGCGGCTGAGTCAATGCGGCTTTCAACTGCGCATCGACCGGATACTCCGCATCCTGACGCGCGAGTGTCACCGCCAGCGCACTTTCCGGGCGATTCGCCAGCAGACGGTAGAGATAGAGCGGACCACCTGCTTTCGGCCCGGTGCCGGACAACCCTTCGCCGCCGAATGGTTGCACCCCAACCACTGCGCCCACCATATTACGGTTAACATACAGATTACCGACATGGGCCGAGCCAGTGACCTGGGCAATAGTTTCATCAATGCGCGTATGGACGCCGAGCGTCAGACCATAACCGGAAGCGTTAATCTGTTCGATCAGTTCCGGCAACTGGTTACGGTTGTAACGCACCACATGCAGCACCGGACCAAAGACCTCTTTTTGTAATTCGGCAAAGTCATCCAGTTCGATCAGCGTCGGAGCGACAAAGGTGCCGCTTTGCCATTCACGGGCATCTTCACTGTTTTCCCGCACCGCCTGGAACACCGGACGGCCTTTGCTACGCATGGTCTGAATATGGCGCTCAATATTGGTCTTCGCTTCGCCATCAATCACCGGACCGATATCGGTGGTCAGGCGACCCGGATTACCCATCCGGCATTCGGCCATTGCACCGCGCAGCATTTTTAACGTGTGGTCGGCAATTTCATCTTGCAGACACAGCACGCGCAGCGCCGAACAACGCTGACCTGCACTGTCGAAGGCCGAGGCCAGTACATCCACGACGACCTGTTCGGTCAGGGCGGAGGAATCGACAATCATCGCGTTCATGCCGCCGGTTTCCGCAATGAGTGGAATTGGGCGGCCCTGAGCGTCCAGGCGGCTGGCGATATTGCGTTGCAGTAACGTAGCGACTTCGGTTGAACCGGTAAACATCACCCCGCGCACGCGATCATCACCCGTCAGTTGCGCGCCTACGGTTTCACCCTGACCGGGCAACAACTGCACCACGCCTGGCGGTACACCCGCTTCCAGCAAAATGGCAATCCCTTGTGCGGCAATCAGCGGCGTTTGTTCTGCCGGTTTTGCCAGTACGCTGTTACCTGCCGCCAGTGCGGCAGCGATTTGCCCGGTGAAAATCGCCAGCGGGAAGTTCCACGGGCTGATACATACCACTGGCCCTAATGGACGGTGGGTTTCGTTAGCGAAATCATCCCGCACCTGTCCCGCGTAGTAGTGGAGAAAATCGACGGCTTCACGCACTTCGGCAATGGCGTTACTGAAGGTTTTTCCGGCCTCACGCACCAGAATACCAATCAGTTGTTGCATCTGACTTTCCATCAGTACGGCAGCGCGATGCAAAATCGCCGCGCGTTCGGCCGGAGGCGTGGCAAACCAGATTGGCGCGTTATTAACTGCACTTTCCAGCGCCTGTTCTACTTCACGCGGCGTGGCTTCACGCACATAGCCCACAATATCTTTCGGTTCCGCCGGGTTGATAACGGGTGACATTTCACCAGCCGCGACCGGTTGTTCCAGCATTGGCAAGGCCTGCCATTTTTGCAGTGCACTGTTGAGCAGGGCAGAGGAGAGTGATGCCAGCCGGTGTTCATTGGCGAGATCCAGCCCTGCCGAGTTGTCGCGCCCGTGACCGTAAAGATCGCGCGGCAGGGGAATTTTCGGATGGGGTAATCCAGTTTGCCCTTCCTGCTGCGCCAGTTTTTCTACTGCAGTGACTGGATCTGCAACCAGTTCATCCAGTGGTAAAGAGGTATCAGCAATACGGTTAACAAACGAGGTGTTAGCACCGTTTTCCAGCAGGCGACGCACCAGATATGCCAGCAGTGTTTCATGGGTACCGACCGGAGCATAAATACGACACGGTCGGTTAAGTTTACCGTCGGCAACTTTCCCGGTGACCTGCTCATACAGTGGCTCGCCCATACCATGCAGGCACTGGAACTCGTACTGACCCGGATAGTAGTTTTGACC
This sequence comes from Escherichia coli, assembly GCF_036503815.1. GTDB lineage: Bacteria > Pseudomonadota > Gammaproteobacteria > Enterobacterales > Enterobacteriaceae > Escherichia > Escherichia coli_F. The sequence goes on along the minus strand of NZ_AP027764.1, from coordinate 3,037,112 downwards.
CGCCAGTTGATAAATTGCCGCCAGCGTGTGGGCGTTGTGCGTTGCAAACTGCGGGTAAATGAGATTTGGCACCGCCAGCAGCTTTTTCGCACAAGCGAGATAAGAAACATCGGTATACACCTTGCGGGTATAAACCGGATAACCTTCAAGGCCGTCCATTTGCGCACGTTTGATTTCACTATCCCAGTACGCGCCTTTCACCAGGCGAATCATCAGACGACGACGGCTGCGGGTGGCGAGATCAATCAGGTAATCGATCACCAGCGGGCAGCGTTTTTGATAAGCCTGAATAACAAAACCGATGCCGTTCCAGCCTGCCAGTTCAGGCTCGAAACAAAGCTTTTCCAACAGATCGAGGGAGATCTCCAGACGATCGGCCTCTTCGGCATCAATGTTAATACCAATATCGTACTGACGCGCCAGCAAGGTTAGTGATTTCAGACGTGGGTAAAGCTCTTCCATTACCCGGTCATACTGGGCGCGGCTGTAGCGCGGATGCAGCGCCGACAGCTTGATTGAAATGCCCGGACCTTCATAAATGCCGCGACCATTGGAGGCTTTACCAATGGCGTGAATCGCCTGCTGATAGGAAACCATATATGCCTGCGCGTCCGCTGCGGTCAGTGCGGCTTCGCCCAGCATATCGTATGAGTAACGGAAACCTTTCTCTTCCAGCTTGCGGGCATTGGCTAACGCTTCCGCGATGGTTTCACCAGTGACGAACTGCTCACCCATCAGGCGCATCGCCATATCCACACCTTTGCGGATTAGCGGTTCGCCACTCTTACCGATAATGCGATTCAGCGAACGGGAGAGGCTGGCTTCGTTATGGGTAGAAACCAGTTTGCCGGTAAAGAGAAGCCCCCAGGTGGCGGCATTAACAAACAGCGACGGGCTACGACCAATATGTGACTGCCAGTTACCGTTGCTGATTTTGTCGCGTATTAACGCATCACGGGTGGCTTTGTCGGGAATACGCAATAGCGCTTCCGCCAGACACATCAGCGCCACGCCTTCCTGCGATGACAGCGAAAACTCCTGCAATAATCCCTGAACCATGCCTGCGCGACCACTGGCATTTTTTTGATTACGCAGTTTATCGGCCAGTTGATACGCCAGTTTATGAGCCTGTTCAGCAACCGGCTGCGGCAGGCGAGCTTGTTCCAGCAGCATAGAAACCGCTTCGGTTTCCGGGCGGCGATAGGCGGCGGTGATAGCCGCACGGGAAACCGACTGTGGCAAAATTTGCTCGGCAAAGTCGAGAAATGGCTGGTGTGGTTCCTCTGCCGGATTCGGTACTTCATCGCTCTCATTGGCCGCGCCAGAAAGCAGCGCAGGTAGCTCTGGCAGAGTATCGCTGTTTTCCAGTTGTTCAAGATAAGAAAAAATCGCCTGCTTAATTAACCAGTGCGGTGTGCGATCGATACGTGTCGCGGCAGACTTAATGCGTTCACGCGTCGCGTCGTCCAGCTTAACCCCCATGGTGGTGGTTCCCATGCCATTACTCCTGTTGTTCTGAAAGGTGCAACTTAACGTTATCGTGAAATATCCATGATGTTGCAACTTTGTGCAACCATGTTAAATGTGACCTGCGTAGCAAGCTTAAAAATGAATGAAATGTTAATAAAAGAAATCGATATGACAGGGATTAAAAAAATAACTCAGACTTTTTCTCTGCGGCAGTTAACATTTTTGAAAGGTGCAACCACAAAAAATGTGAGGGAGTGCAACCTGATGAAAAATAGTATCGCTGAGCACTAAAATTTAATGTAAATGGTGTGTTAAATCGATTGTGAATAACCAGCGCTTCCGGCAGGATACGGTCGCCCTGGGAAAACATAAACTCTGTTACCCCGTTCCGGTGGCAGATATAACGGCAAGTTTCGACATTGCCGATAATAATTTTTTGGAGACTTTAGATGGCTATTAGCACACCGATGTTGGTGACATTCTGTGTCTATATTTTTGGCATGATATTGATTGGGTTCATCGCCTGGCGATCAACCAAAAACTTCGACGACTATATTCTTGGCGGTCGCAGCCTTGGGCCATTCGTGACGGCATTATCGGCAGGTGCGTCGGATATGAGCGGCTGGCTGTTAATGGGGTTGCCGGGCGCGGTTTTTCTTTCCGGGATTTCCGAAAGCTGGATCGCCATTGGCCTGACATTAGGCGCGTGGATTAACTGGAAGCTGGTGGCCGGGCGCTTGCGTGTGCATACCGAATACAATAATAACGCCTTAACATTGCCGGATTATTTTACCGGGCGTTTTGAAGATAAAAGCCGTATTTTGCGCATTATCTCCGCGCTGGTAATTTTGCTGTTCTTCACCATTTATTGTGCTTCGGGCATTGTGGCTGGCGCGCGTTTGTTTGAAAGCACCTTCGGCATGAGCTACGAAACGGCTCTGTGGGCGGGAGCTGCGGCGACGATCCTTTACACCTTTATTGGCGGCTTCCTTGCGGTGAGCTGGACTGACACTGTACAGGCCAGCCTGATGATTTTTGCCCTGATCCTGACGCCGGTTATCGTAATCATTAGCGTTGGTGGGTTTGGCGACTCGCTGGAAGTGATCAAACAAAAGAGCATTGAAAACGTGGATATGCTCAAAGGATTGAATTTTGTCGCCATTATCTCGCTGATGGGCTGGGGGCTGGGTTACTTCGGTCAGCCGCATATTCTGGCGCGTTTTATGGCGGCGGATTCTCACTATAGTATTGTCCATGCGCGTCGTATCAGTATGACCTGGATGATCCTCTGCCTGGCAGGGGCGGTGGCTGTCGGCTTCTTTGGTATTGCTTACTTTAATGAGCACCCGGCGGTAGCAGGCGCGGTAAACCAGAACGCCGAGCGCGTGTTTATCGAACTGGCGCAAATTCTGTTTAACCCGTGGATTGCCGGGATTTTGCTGTCGGCGATTCTGGCGGCGGTAATGTCAACCTTAAGTTGCCAGCTGCTGGTATGTTCCAGCGCGATTACCGAAGATTTATACAAAGCGTTTCTGCGTAAACAGGCCAGCCAGAAAGAGCTGGTGTGGGTAGGGCGTGTGATGGTGTTGGTGGTGGCGCTGGTGGCGATTGCGCTGGCGGCAAACCCGGAAAACCGCGTGCTGGGCTTAGTGAGCTACGCGTGGGCAGGCTTTGGCGCGGCGTTTGGTCCGGTGGTGCTGTTCTCGGTGATGTGGTCACGCATGACGCGCAACGGTGCGCTGGCGGGGATGATCATTGGCGCGCTGACGGTTATCGTCTGGAAGCAGTTCGGCTGGCTGGGACTGTACGAAATTATTCCGGGCTTTATCTTCGGTAGCATTGGGATTGTGGTGTTTAGTTTACTGGGTAAAGCACCGTCAGCGGCAATGCAAAAACGCTTTGCTGACGCCGATGCGCACTATCATTCAGCGCCGCCGTCACGGTTGCAGGAAGGGTAAGGGAAGGCGTTTTACCGAAAATCCCACGTCATAATCAGAAGCAGGCAGAGGGCAATCAGTGATTGCCCTCTGCATTTTCTCTCAAAAAAATTTACATTTCCTCATCATTATCACTACATTCCGCTTGTGTTTTTCTTCACCGTAATGATAATCGCTATCACTGCGATTTACTTTTCTTTGCATAGATTGACTCAGAAAAACGTTTAAGGGTGGGTGGCATGTTTGTTCCGTTTCTCATTATGTTGCGCGAAGGACTTGAAGCCGCGCTGATTGTCAGCCTGATTGCCAGCTATCTTAAGCGTACCCAGCGAGGTCGATGGATTGGTGTCATGTGGATTGGCGTGTTGCTAGCCGCTGCGTTGTGCCTGGGGCTGGGTATCTTCATTAATGAAACCACCGGCGAATTTCCGCAAAAAGAGCAGGAATTGTTCGAAGGTATCGTGGCGGTGATTGCCGTGGTGATCCTCACCTGGATGGTTTTCTGGATGCGTAAAGTGTCGCGCAACGTCAAAGTGCAACTGGAACAGGCAGTCGATAGCGCATTGCAGCGTGGGAATCATCATGGCTGGGCGCTGGTGATGATGGTCTTTTTTGCCGTTGCAAGGGAAGGGCTGGAGTCGGTCTTTTTCCTGCTGGCGGCGTTTCAACAAGATGTCGGGATCTGGCCTCCGCTGGGTGCAATGCTCGGTCTTGCTACAGCCGTGGTGCTCGGCTTCCTGCTCTACTGGGGCGGTATTCGCCTCAATCTTGGCGCGTTTTTTAAATGGACCAGCCTGTTTATTCTCTTCGTCGCCGCAGGGTTGGCGGCAGGTGCTATTCGCGCGTTTCATGAAGCCGGGCTGTGGAACCACTTTCAGGAAATCGCCTTCGATATGAGCGCGGTGCTCTCAACTCACTCGCTGTTCGGTACGCTGATGGAAGGTATCTTTGGTTATCAGGAAGCGCCGAGCGTCAGCGAAGTCGCCGTCTGGTTTATTTATCTCATCCCGGCGCTGGTGGCATTTGCTCTGCCGCCGCGCGCAGGGGCGACAGCGTCTCGCTCCGCGTAACGAAAATGACGCAAACTCTTGCTTAGTTACAACATACTTTAAAGGGATAGTCTCGTCATGACCATTAACTTCCGCCGTAACGCATTGCAGTTGAGCGTGGCTGCGCTGTGCTCTTCTGCTTTTATGGCTAACGCCGCTGATATTCCGCAGGTCAACGTCACTGTGACAGATAAGCAGTGCGAACCGATGACCATTACGGTTAACGCCGGGAAAACACAGTTCATTATTCAGAACCATAGCCAGAAGGCGCTGGAGTGGGAGATCCTCAAAGGCGTGATGGTGGTGGAAGAGCGGGAAAATATCGCCCCTGGTTTTAGCCAGAAAATGACGGCAAATTTACAGCCTGGTGAATACGATATGACCTGCGGTCTGCTGACAAACCCGAAAGGGAAGTTGATCGTCAAAGGTGAGGCAACGGCGGATGCGGCGCAGAGCGATGCGCTGTTAAGTCTTGGTGGTGCAATTACTGCATATAAAGCGTATGTCATGGCGGAAACCACACAGCTGGTGACCGACACTAAAGCCTTTACCGACGCCATCAAAGCAGGCGATATCGAAAAAGCGAAAGCACTGTATGCGCCGACGCGCCAGCACTATGAGCGCATTGAACCGATTGCTGAGCTGTTCTCTGATCTGGATGGTAGCATTGACGCCCGTGAAGATGATTACGAGCAAAAAGCCGCCGATCCGAAATTCACCGGATTCCATCGTCTGGAAAAAGCCTTGTTTGGCGACAACACTACCAAAGGAATGGATCAGTACGCTGACCAGCTTTATACCGATGTGGTCGATTTGCAAAAACGCATCAGTGAACTGGCTTTCCCACCTTCAAAAGTGGTCGGCGGCGCAGCCGGACTGATTGAGGAAGTAGCAGCCAGCAAAATCAGCGGTGAAGAAGATCGCTACAGCCACACCGATCTGTGGGACTTCCAGGCTAACGTTGAAGGCTCGCAGAAAATTGTCGATCTGCTGCGTCCACAACTACAAAAAGCCAACCCGGAACTGCTGGCAAAAGTCGATGCTAACTTCAAAAAGGTCGATACCATTCTGGCGAAATACCGTACTAAAGACGGTTTTGAAACCTACGATAAATTGACCGATGCCGATCGTAATGCGCTGAAAGGGCCGATTACTGCGCTGGCGGAAGATCTGGCGCAACTTCGTGGTGTGCTGGGACTGGATTAAGCGTTATGCAGTATGAAGATGAAAACGGCGTGAATGAACCGTCACGCCGACGTTTACTGAAAGGGATTGGCGCGCTGGCACTGGCGGGAAGTTGCCCGGTAGCGCATGCGCAAAAACCACTAAGTGCGCCGGGGACGCTTTCACCGGATGCGCGCAGTGAAGCGCAGCCGTTTTATGGCGAACATCAGGCGGGTATTCTGACGCCGCAGCAGGCGGCAATGATGCTGGTGGCGTTTGATGTGCTTGCCAGCGATAAAGCTGATCTTGAGCGATTGTTTCGCTTGTTGACTCAGCGTTTTGCTTTTCTGACTCAGGGCGGAGCAGCACCAGAAACGCCAAATCCACGCCTGCCGCCACGCGATTCCGGCATTCTTGGCGGCTACATTGCGCCCGATAATCTCACCATCACGTTATCGGTGGGCTACTCATTGTTTGATGAGCGTTTTGGCCTTGCGCAGCAGATGCCGAAAAAGTTGCAGAAGATGACACGTTTCCCTAACGACTCGCTTGATGCGGCGTTATGTCATGGTGATGTGTTGCTACAGATTTGCGCCAATACCCAGGACACGGTGATCCATGCACTGCGCGATATCATTAAACACACGCCGGATTTGCTCAGCGTGCGCTGGAAGCGGGAAGGGTTTATTTCCGACCACGCAGCGCGCAGTAAAGGCAAAGAGACGCCGATAAATTTGCTGGGCTTTAAAGACGGCACCGCCAATCCCGATAGCCAGAATGCGAAGTTGATGCAAAAAGTGGTGTGGGTGACGACAGATCAGCAGGAGCCTGCGTGGACAATCGGTGGCAGCTATCAGGCAGTACGCTTGATTCAGTTTCGAGTGGAATTTTGGGACAGAACGCCGCTGAAAGAGCAGCAGACGATATTTGGTCGTGATAAGCAAACCGGTGCGCCGCTGGGAATGCAGCATGAGCATGATGTTCCCAATTACGCCAGCGACCCGGAAGGGAAGGTGATTGCGCTGGACAGCCATATCCGGCTGGCGAATCCCCGCACGGCGGAGAGTGAGTCCAGCCTGATGCTGCGTCGTGGCTACAGTTATTCACTGGGCGTCACCAACTCCGGGCAACTGGATATGGGGCTACTGTTTGTCTGCTATCAACACGATCTGGAAAAAGGCTTCCTGACAGTACAAAAAAGGCTCAATGGCGAAGCGCTGGAGGAATATGTCAAACCTATCGGTGGAGGCTATTTCTTTGCGCTGCCGGGTGTGAAGGACGCGAACGATTATCTCGGAAGCGCATTATTGCGGGTTTAATGTTTTTAGGCGTATAAGGCGTTTACGCCGTACCAGGCGTTCGTGCGTTCGTGCGTTCGTGCGCTGATGCCTGATGCGACGTTTGCGCGTCTTATCATGCCTACAATCGGTGCGGGTTCGGTAGGCAGGATAAGGCGTTCACGCCGCATCCGGCGTTCGTGCGTTGATGCCTGACGCGAATCCTGCTGAAAGCACACAGCTTTTTTCATCACTGTCATCACTCTGTCATCTTTCCAGTAGAAACTAATGTCACTGAAATGGTGTTTTATAGTTAAATATAAGTGAATATATTGTTGCAATGAATGCGAGATCTGTTGTAATTATTAAGTAGCAGCGGAAGTTCCCGGCAGTGATAGTCAGTCACTATGGAGATCGCGGATGGTAACGTCCTGTACTGGACAATGTTTTGTTAAGCAACGCTCCACCACTCGCGGAGATTTCTCCTCCGGTAGTCATCTCGTCACTTTGCATTTTCAAATTCTTCCTTACTTTTCATGTGTTACCGACGCCGCAAACGGTGTGCGTAGCCGTTTTTCGGCATTTTATCCAACAGCAAACTATGGCTTACAAGGAAGCCAACCCTCTGATGTTCGTGCGCATAATCGCGCTGCCAACGGCGCGTGTGATGAATACAAACAACTCAAGGTGCTCTCCATGGGAAGACAAAAAGCAGTGATCAAAGCTCGTCGCGAGGCAAAACGTGTGCTGAGACGGGATTCGCGCAGCCATAAGCAGCGTGAAGAAGAATCGGTCACCTCGCTTGTGCAGATGAGCGGCGTAGAAGCCATTGGTATGGCCCGCGACAGTCGCGATACCTCGCCCATCCTCGCGCGAAATGAAGCGCAATTGCACTATCTGAAGGCTATTGAGAGTAAGCAGCTGATATTCGCCACCGGCGAAGCCGGGTGCGGAAAAACCTGGATCAGTGCAGCAAAAGCGGCAGAGGCCCTGATACATAAGGATGTCGACAGGATTATTGTCACCCGTCCAGTTCTGCAAGCCGATGAAGATCTTGGCTTCTTACCTGGAGATATCGCAGAAAAGTTTGCTCCCTATTTTCGCCCGGTCTACGACGTGCTGGTCCGGCGCTTAGGGGCTTCCTTTATGCAGTATTGCCTGCGACCGGAAATAGGGAAGGTCGAAATTGCGCCGTTCGCCTATATGCGTGGACGTACCTTTGAAAATGCAGTCGTCATTCTTGACGAGGCGCAGAATGTGACTGCTGCGCAAATGAAAATGTTTTTAACCCGCCTCGGGGAGAACGTGACGGTTATCGTCAACGGTGATATCACGCAATGCGATTTGCCTCGCGGCGTGCGCTCCGGATTAAGTGACGCGCTGGAACGTTTCGAAGAGGATGAAATGGTCGGGATCGTCCGATTCGGTAAAGAGGATTGCGTACGTTCGGCACTTTGCCAACGTACGCTACATGCATACAGTTAAGTGTATTATCGGCGCAGAGCCCGGGCGAACCGGGCTTTGTTTTGGGTGTTTATGCCCGGACTAGCGCTTTTTCTGAAACAACCATTTTTATTTGCCCCTGGCTGGTGAAGTGTACGCTCATCCTGTGGCTTTTTTGTAGTTGCTGATAGAGCTCATCAGGTATTGCTAAGCTCTCTGCATATTCTTGCGGCGTATATTGGTAGGCTGCATGATGCTGCTGTTTTTGAAAACGCAGCTTATTGTACAGCGCCCAGACAATTAACACGACGGCATTCGCCACTGCCAGCAAAAAATAGAACTGAAGTCGGCTTCTGGCCTCGCTTTGCCAGTAATAACCCGTCAGCAGATCCATGGTGAATAAGAATATGAACAAAGCAAATAATGTCCATAAGATGGTTGTGGCAACATAATCAACCATTAAACGTACTGGCGATTGTCGGGTCGTAATAATTAAATTGTTCATATTAACCTCTCAGAATCCCTCGATCGGGACTTACCCAACGGGCGCGTTGCTTTTTAGGCATCAACATGACTCGTGTAAATGATACCAATGTCGTTGCCAGGCTCAGCATCCAGAAGATAACCGGGAACCAAATAATCCAGAAAAGCGATGAAGTCAGATTATGCTCATAGCGATTCTCGATCATCAGGCTGACAATAAATTGCAGTAAACATAACGTACACAATAATATTCCGGCAGTATGTGTCGCAGCGATATGTGTCAATTCAATATTTAACGGTACACCTGCAAGTTGGACTGCGTAAATAATGAAACCGACCAGGCAGGTAAAGGCCCATATTGTCGTCAGACAGTATTCAAAAAACAGTGGCCACATTCGAAAGTTTTCTTTGCGCCATAGCCTTGTCATATTTTTGAGGAATACTTCTGCACCGCCCTGAGCCCAGCGCAGGCGCTGTTTCCACAGCCCTTTTAACGTTTCAGGCATTAATATCCAGCACAGCGCCCGTGGCTCGTAAAAAATCGTCCACTGATTCAACTGCAGCTTCCAGCTAATATCAATATCTTCGGTGATCATATCGTCACTCCAGTAACCCACTTCTGCCAGGGCGCTGCGACGAAATGCGGCAATAACACCAGAAACGGTAAATACGTTTCCATAGATACGCTGGGTTCGCTTGATCAAACCAATAATTGAGGAATACTCGCCAACCTGAATTTTACCCACCAGGGTAGAACGTGTTCGAATACGAGGATTACCGGTTACGGCACCCACACGCGGGTTGTACAACATCGGTTCCACAATATATGCCGCCGCATCGCGGTCTAATAACGCATCGCCATCAATGCACACCAGATATTCACTTTTCGCCGCGGCAGCTCCGGTTTTAAGCGCAATGGCTTTCCCCTGGTTTTGCGCCAGATGAATGACCCGCAGGTGGGGAATTTGTGCAGCCATGCGATCCAGGATGGCACGGGTTTTGTCTGTTGAACCGTCATTTACGGCAATAACTTCAATGTTATCATAACGCTGTGCTAAAGCGGCGTGTATGGTTTCCTCAACGTTTTTCTCCTCATTAAAACAGGGAATGATAATGGAGATAGACGGATTATCTTTCAACTGGGGAGCTGGTGCGTTTTCTCCCCACGGCCAGTGGCGTTCACGATAGACCCAGAAATAGACGCCGCCAACAATCCACATAATGGACATAAAAAACGGCCAGAAGAAAACGAACCTCATCATCAGTTCACCAGAGTGAAAGTACGCTACGCATAGGGGTATGCATAACACCAGACATAATATAAAAAACGATACGATGCGATTAATCATTTTTCGGATACCAGGCTGTTGAAAACTCAGGACGAATAACGTCTATTTCAGGTTGGTTATGCAGAAAATTGTCGGGATAATAACCATAGTTTTTCATTCCATTCAGTTGTAATAGGCTCATCCAGTGAGCGAGTTGTTGCGAAGAAATAGCCTGATGCTGACCATTTTTCTGCCAGTTTTGTGCCTGTAATTCTAAAATAGATTTGTCTTTAGCCTGAGGGATGTTTTTAATTTGATTGGTCAATTGTATTAACCATTGGTCAGCCGATTTTTCTGCGACACCTTCCATATAAGGCATAGCCATAATAGCGGTCCAGTCATAGCTTTTTAGGAAATCAGCATAATTCTGTGCAAACCAGGCTTCACTTTCAGGTTGTATTACCGGAAGTGCAAAAATATTTCGTGCAGTTTTAACATGTGGACCGCGAATGGCTTTTACGCGCGCACTAAGTTCTAAAGTGAAGTCAGTTAACGCACGACTTTTAAAGCGGGTCCACTGTTTAAATTGCTCCGGGTTTTGTCGAATTTCGCTCAGACTCCCGCTAAAGCCTGCTTGCTGATAAGCCGTGATAGCCGGTGCACTGGCATCTTCATAATCTGAAAGCAAAGCATCATCGTGGAACAATATGCCATCAAAAGCAGCATGTCCGGCAAGATCTTCATATAACATGCCAACTTGTGCTCTGACCCTGTCATCAAAAGGAGATAGACGGCGATATTGTTCAGGATGAATTTGTGCTTTTTTCTCCCCTGTTGGTAAATATTTTACTCGCGTTAATGTGGGATCTAAATCCCAGCTTAATACCGGCATCCACGCATAGATGTTTACACCTGAGCGGGTACGTAATTGCCAGGCAACCCGACTAAAAATATCTGCTTTCATTGGTAGCAAACGATTTGGAAACCAGACCTCTTTGACCAGCCCATCACCATCGGGATCAGCAAATGCCTGCAAATACACGGTTGATATTTGCATATCTTTCACCCGCTGAATTAGCACATCAATATTGCGATCCATTTGCTGGCGGTTTTCGTCATAAACGTAATCAAGATCGATATGCATTACCCGTTGTGATGATTTTTCCTGTACGGTAATAATTTGCTGGGCAAACTCTTTTAATGAGGGATTATTGGCGATTAATACTCGCGGAATGGAATCCAATTGTGACGCATTTGCCAAACCTGATTCAAGGGTGAAGAACATGTCATAACCGAGTTTTTTTAATTCCTCTATCGCTATGCCATTCGCTTCGCCATAAGGCCAAACAAAAACGTGTGGATTTACCTTAGCCTTTGTACGCAGGTATTCCGTCATTTTTACAGCATCCAGACGAATTCTTTCCCGGTATTCTGCTGCGGTTTCATACCGTGCGTGGTCAGTAAAATATGCACGATTTACATATACAGGCAATAAGCTGCCGGTGGCATTAGCCTGAATACCGTAGTGAGAATTCCATGTATGAGAAGCGAGCTCAACGAGCCGGGAACGCGCAACTTCTCGCACTTGTTGCCACGTGGCAAAATATTCTCGATCGACCATCTCATCGCCAAATTTTACTTGTTCATCCGCTGGCGTATCGACCCAACTGCCGACGGGGGCCCATACAGCAGGCCACTGGAAGGCCTGAAGAATTGGGAAGACGCGGGTATAAAAACTCTGGTAGCCGTCATCAAAAGTCAGCACTACTGCTTTTTCCGGTAGCGGTTTTCCTCCTCGATGTGCTTCACGAATTTGAGCAATACTGACCGGTTGATAACCGTTCTCGCGCAGCCAGGCAAATTGTTCACGCAGTGCTGATGTCCGCACTGACATAAAACGCTGGTCGGCAGCTTCGTCTTCAACGTTATGCCATGAAATCGCCACAAAACCATTATGCGGCCACGGTTGCTCGGCGAGTAAAGATTCGCGATCCTGTGGCGGTATAAATGATGTTCTTGACTGGCTAATGCACGCAGTGAGCATAATTATACTCACCAGCATCAGGAGATATTTATTTCCATTACGTAACATATTTATCCTTAAAATCTGAATGTCATATCGAATTCAACGTATAAGTTGTGTTCTCTGTCACCGTCATAAGGTCGTTTTTCCCAGCGTAGCGTTGCGCCAGCATCAATCACGTCATTCCAGCTAATGCGTTGCCCGTAGCCGAGTTGGGTGACGACATCCGTGCCATAATGTTTTTGCCAGGAGGCACCAACACCTGCGCTGAAGATTTGCTCCCAGCTATTTTCATAGCTTCGCCATAACAAATGACTTGCCTCAAATGCCGGAACAATATCGAACATTTTTATAGGGTTGTAGTATGGGGTGTCGTGTTCTGTATTTTGTTCGTAATACAGATTGGGGAGGAAATCGACAATCAAATATGGTGAAGACCAGATGCGTTCCTGACCCTCAAGTGAGACTTCATGACGCTGATTACTGTCAGAAAAATCAGTGAAAGCCCAAGAGACACCGTACTTACGCCGCTCATTTTGATACCAGCGAACATAAGCCTGTGCACTGTTGCCTGTAACACCATTTTTCATTGCCCGTAATGGAACGCGGTGAGAGAGGCGTTCCAGTTGCGAACCAATACGCCAGTTATCATTAAAATCATACCAGCCAGACAGGCGCGCGCCGGGTTTATGCTCATGATTGAAAAAGCGTTCGGTGTACTCCGCCTCAAGCCAGATATTACGTGACCGCCACTCAACACCCGCAAGCCAGTCGCGAATAATCCCTTTTCCTTCGCTAAATTGTCCATCGGCATAACCGAATCCAGCAAAACCGCGCCAGTTATCATTCAGCGGTGGTGAATAAACGATGGTGGTTAAGTCGACATCATGTTTGCCACTATCCGGACCTTCGGCATCAATTCCTGTTGAACCAGCGATACGAAGCTCTGCAAGATTATGTACATCAACCGCACGTTTTAAACGTACAACGCCGGGATCTTGCGGTTCACGTTCGACAACATCGTGCGTTAAGACCGCTGTCTGCTGCCATTCTTGTAACGTTAATGCTGTCCAGGCTTGTTCAACCTCCAGATTAATATTACGTGGCTCGATCACTTCTGCTTTTTTTAATTCATTTTCTGCCGCACGAGGCCAACCGCGGGCTTGTAACACACTCGCGTAATCAATGCGCAGTCCCTGATTTCCTGGTGCGTTATAAGCAAGCTCTCTGGCTGTCATTTCAGCCTGAGGAAGATCATTACTATATTTTGCTACGGTTGAGAGAAACGAATGCCCCTGTAACCAGGTATCATTCGGGATGCTCGTAGGCGTGCCCATTAACCGAAGGAAAGGCGGCGAAGTATTAATGGTATGTTGGGTGACAGTTAGCGCGCCGGGATAATTTTCACTCTCCAGGTGGCTGTAAAAGAGATCCGCAAGTTCTTCATCGGATAAATCCGGGGCAATGGTCTCCTTGTGATAAAAGAGCTCTGTCATTATTGACTGTGCTTTTTTTGGCTGATGTTCTTTGAGATAAGCCGACGCAACCCAATATTGCGCCCAGGGCGGAATAATTTGCCCCGTCTTTTTTAAACGCTGATAGTGAGAAATAACGTCTTTATAACGATCGCGAGTTAATAACGCGCCAAGATGATCAACCTGAATACGCTGGTACTGGGCAGTGCGGTCAGGGTTATCATGCCACAGAATTTCTAATGCAGCGTATTGGGCGAGGGCGCGATCGGCAATGGCATAACGTTCACTTTCACTGCGCGTAGGCATAAACGACAGTCTGACCAGTTCGGCATGAATATCAGCGCAAATATCTGGCGTTAAATTGGCATCGTCAATCGCGGCAGCAAGTTGATTATTCCGTAATGCCTGCACGTATTCTGTGGGATATTGTTGCGTTAAGGCATTTTCAGGTAATGACCCTGTCATCGCCCGTAATTCATCCTCATGCCGCCCCGCCAGTTTATAGATATAGGCTTCTGCGAGTAAATTAGCTTTGTCCGGTGCTCCAGAGTTAAGCTGCTTAAGTTTAACCAGCGCAGAATCATAGTGACCCGCATCTGCCAGGGTTAAAATTTGTCCCCGTTGATAATCCTTATTTTGCGACTCCAGAGAGAGTGCCTTTTGCCACAGTGTAAGCGAGTTTTGCCATTGTTGCAGGTTACGATAAGCGACGGCGACAGCTGCATAACCACGCGCTGGTAATTGCTGATGACGGTAGCGGTTGTAAACGGTAATAACCTGTTTATCTTGCCCGGCCCATAAGGCAATCTGTAACCAGTCAGCAATTTGGTTATTACTGAGTGCTGATTTTTGTGCAAACCATAACAAAGCTGGCTGAGTATTTCCCTTGCGAGCTTCGATAATCAATGCATCATAGGCATTATTAACAGCACTCTTCGCCGCGGGACTCGCTGCTAAAAATGCGGCAGTAAGAATTTTCAAAGCCCATTTGGTTTTCGGGCACCTTTTTCTGCTACTTGAATACATCCTGTATTACTCCATGTATTGCCGAAATCTCTCTCTGTATCTAATTACAGGTAACTGAAACGAAAGATATTTTTTTGCACATCATAATCCATTATTAAACGCGGAAGAGAGACGTGAATTGTTGATGATGAGAAGAAGAAATGATGAGTAGAGTATCCATATAAAATCCTTTTCTCGCCCGAAAATCCATTCCAATGATGAGGAACTTCAGGAATACGGCATAAATCCCAATGCCTTTTTCAAAATAAATTAGGATTAAAATAATTAAATCAGTAAATTCCGATGCATGATATCGGATTTTTCGAAAGTCCTGATGAAATGCAGCGTTACTGTACTCACGGATTCAATTGTTATTCCTAATATATCTATGAATTAATGTTTTATAAGGATTTCCTTATAACCATTTATATGTATTTGCAAGCCTGTCTTGTCGCGAAGAATGTATAAAGCACTAAGGTAATAATAATTGCGGTCTGCAACTATCATCATTGGTATTGTTTGTGGTGGATTTTTATATTGACAACAGTACAGTTCTTATATCTATTAGTGACAGAAAGGGATCTACAACCTACAGATTGGTGTAGCTTTATGGAAAAAGACTATTTGGGAATTAGTAGTACTGTATTGGTGAGCTTATTGTTTGGGCTTGCATTCGTTTTGGTAAATAGTTGGTTTAATCAGCCAACCGTTGAGGAGGTTGTTCCACGATCAACCTATCTAATGGTTATGATTGCTTTATTTTTTATCGATACCGTTGCATTTATTTTCATGCAATTGTATTTCATTTATGATCGTGTGCAATTTTCAAACTGCATACTTAGTTTAGCGTTTCTGAGTTGTTTGATTTACTTTGTTAAAACTGTCATTATCATTCAGCAATTTATTGAGGGGCATTTGATAAGCAGCGTTGTACAAAATGATATTGCAATTTATTATTTGTTTCGTCAGATGAGTTTGTGCATGTTAATATTGCTAGCGCTGGTGAATAAAGTTAGTGAAAACAATAAGAAACGCTGTTTTTTTTCCAAAAAAATGACATTGTGTATAAGCCTATTTTTTATTTTTGGGGGGGCGGCAGTTGCTCACATGCTAAGTAGTCATTATGATGACTACAGTTTACATATTGCCGAGTTAACAAATGAAAATGGTCAGGTAGTCTGGAAAACCTCATATGTTACCATAATGATTTTCATGTGGTTAATCTTGCTTTTGGTTAATCTATACTTTAATGGTTTACGCTGTGATATCTGGAATGGAGTATCAGTGATTGCTTTCTGTGCCGTGCTGTATAATATCTCTCTGTTATTTATGAGCAGGTATAGTGTGTCCACTTGGTATATTAGCCGCACTATTGAAGTAGTCAGTAAATTAACCGTTATGGTAATATTTATGTGCCATATTTTCAGTGCGCTACGAGTAACAAAGAACATTGCCCATCGCGATCCATTAACTAATATATTTAACAGGAATTATTTTTTCAATGAACTGAAGGCTCAATCAGCATCAGCCCAAAAAACGTCTTATTGTGTCATGATTATGGATATCGATCACTTTAAAAAAGTTAACGATACGTGGGGGCATCCGGTTGGCGATCAGGTGATAAAAACAGTGGTGAGCATCATTGGGAAAAGCATACGACCAAATGACCTTTTAGCACGCGTTGGCGGCGAAGAGTTTGGCGTCTTGCTGACGGAGACCGATACTGAAAGCGCGAAAGTTTTAGCCGAAAGGATAAGGGCAAATGTAGAGCGTTTGACAGGCGATAATCCTGAATACGCCATACCGCAAAAAGTGACGATTAGCATTGGCGCTGTGGTGACTCAGGGAAGTGCGTTAAATCCGAATGAAATCTATCGAATGGCTGATAATGCACTATATAAAGCGAAAGAAACCGGACGTAATAAGATAGTTGTAAAAGAGGCAGAAATTCTTATCAACTGCAAGGATGATGATTGAGTTTGTCGCCAGTTGTCGAACCCCGGTCGGGGCTTTTCATCCCCCGGTGTGTGCAATATACGAAAAAAAAGCCCGTACCTTCGTACGAGCTCTTCTTTAAAGATGGCGGTGAGGGGGGATTGACTCGCTTCGCTCGCCCTGCGGGCAGCCCGCTCACTGCGTTCACGGTCTGTCCAACTGGCTGTCGCCAGTTGTCGAACCCCTGTCGGGGCTTCCCATCCCCCCGGTGTGTGCAATATACGAAAAAAAAAGCCCGTACCTTCGTACGAGCTCTTCTTTAAAGATGGCGGTGAGGGGGGATTGACTCGCTTCGCTCGCCCTGCGGGCAGCCCGCTCACTGCGTTCACGGTCTGTCCAACTGGCTGTCGCCAGTTGTCGAACCCCTGTCGGGGCTTCCCATCCCCCCGGTGTGTGCAATATACGAAAAAAAAAGCCCGTACCTTCGTACGAGCTCTTCTTTAAAGATGGCGGTGAGGGGGGATTGACTCGCTTCGCTCGCCCTGCGGGCAGCCCGCTCACTGCGTTCACGGTCTGTCCAACTGGCTGTCGCCAGTTGTCGAACCCCTGTCGGGGCTTCTCATCCCCCCGGTGTGTGCAATATACGAAAAAAAAGCCCGTACTTTCGTACGAGCTCTTCTTTAAAGATGGCGGTGAGGGGGGGATTCGAACCCCCGATACGTTGCCGTATACACACTTTCCAGGCGTGCTCCTTCAGCCACTCGGACACCTCACCAAATTGTCGTTCCTGTCGTGCTGGAACGGGCGCTAATTTAGGGAAATCATGACCTGAGGTCAACAAACTTTTTTAAAAAATCGCGCGTTTATTCAAACTTCAATCAATATGCAGTTTTAATAAGCGAAATCTGCTTTTTTTGCCACCGACCACGGATTTGTTATGCTGGTGGCCTTTGTAGATCATAACGATAAGTGCGAATAAATTTCGCGCAACGCTTTTCGGGAGTCAGTATGGACATCATCTTTTATCACCCAACGTTCGATACCCAATGGTGGATTGAGGCACTGCGCAAAGCTATTCCTCAGGCAAGAGTCAGAGCATGGAAAAGCGGAGATAATGACTCTGCTGATTATGCTTTAGTCTGGCATCCTCCAGTTGAAATGCTGGCAGGGCGCGATTTTAAAGCGGTGTTCGCACTCGGGGCCGGTGTTGATTCTATTTTGAGCAAGCTACAGGCACACCCTGAAATGCTGAAGCCTTCTGTTCCACTTTTTCGCCTGGAAGATACCGGTATGGGCGAGCAAATGCAGGAATATGCTGTCAGTCAGGTGCTGCATTGGTTTCGACGTTTTGACGATTACCGCATCCAGCAAAATAGTTCGCATTGGCAACCGCTGCCTGAATATCATCGGGAAGATTTTACCATCGGCATTTTGGGCGCAGGCGTACTGGGCAGTAAAGTTGCACAGAGTCTGCAAACCTGGCGCTTCCCGCTGCGTTGCTGGAGTCGAACCCGTAAATCGTGGCCTGGCGTGCAAAGTTTTGCCGGACGGGAAGAACTCTCTGCATTTCTGAGCCAATGCCGGGTATTGATTAATTTGTTACCGAATACCCCTGAAACCGTCGGCATTATTAATCAACAATTACTCGAAAAATTACCGGATGGCGCGTATCTCCTCAACCTGGCGCGTGGTGTTCATGTCGTGGTAGATGACCTGCTCGCGGTGCTGGATAGCGGCAAAGTTAAAGGTGCAATGCTGGATGTTTTTAATCGCGAACCTTTACCGCCGGAAAGTCCGCTCTGGCAACATCCACGCGTGGCGATAACACCACATGTCGCCGCGATTACCCGTCCCGCTGAAGCTGTGGAGTACATTTCTCGCACCATTGCCCAGCTCGAAAAAGGGGAGAGGGTCTGCGGGCAAGTCGACCGCGCACGCGGCTACTAATAAAGCATCAGGTTTCCTGCTATCCTTGGCGGGAATTGAATACAGGAGAGAGTTATGTATCCCGTCGACCTTCATATGCATACCGTTGCCAGCACGCATGCATATAGCACATTAAGTGATTATATTGCCCAGGCCAAACAAAAGGGCATTAAACTTTTTGCGATCACCGATCATGGCCCGGACATGGAAGATGCGCCGCATCACTGGCACTTCATTAACATGCGTATCTGGCCGCGAATGGTTGATGGGGTAGGGATCCTGCGTGGTATCGAAGCTAACATTAAAAATGTTGATGGTGAAATTGACTGCAGTGGCAAAATGTTTGATTCGCTGGATCTAATTATTGCCGGCTTTCATGAACCGGTTTTTGCACCACATGATAAAGCGACCAATACGCAAGCGATGATCGCCACTATCGCCAGCGGCAATGTGCATATAATAAGTCATCCCGGAAATCCACGATATCCAATTGATTTTAAAGCTGTTTCTGAAGCTGCGGCGAAACATCAGGTGGCGCTGGAAATCAATAATTCCTCATTTTTACACTCACGTAAGGGCAGTGAAGACAACTGTCGTGCGGTAGCCGCAGCGGTACGTGACGCTGGAGGTTGGGTGGCATTAGGCTCGGATTCTCACACTGCGTTTACCATGGGGGAATTTGAAGAGTGTCTTAAAATCCTCGACGCGGTAGATTTTCCGCCAGAGCGCATTTTGAATGTTTCTCCGCGCCGCTTACTGAACTTCCTTGAATCTCGCGGTATGGCACCGATTGCGGAATTTGCAGACCTTTAATTACTAGTCATGGAAATATATTAATGAATGAGTTTTCTATCCTCTGTCGTGTGCTGGGTTCGCTCTATTACCGCCAACCGCAAGATCCTTTACTGGTGCCGCTGTTTACCCTGATTCGTGAGGGGAAACTGGCTGCGAACTGGCCACTGGAGCAGGATGAGTTACTGACGCGTTTACAGAAAAGCTGTGATATGGCGCAAGTCTCTGCCGATTACAATGCGTTGTTTATCGGCGATGAATGTGCTGTGCCGCCATATCGTAGCGCATGGGTTGAGGGCGCGACGGAAGCGGAAGTGCGCGCTTTTCTTTCCGAACGAGGGATGCCATTAGCGGATACGCCAGCCGATCACATCGGTACATTGCTGCTCGCGGCTTCCTGGCTGGAAGATCAGTCAACGGAAGATGAGAGCGAAACACTGGAAACACTGTTCAGTGAGTATCTGTTACCCTGGTGTGGTGCGTTCCTTGGCAAAGTGGAGGCCCATGCAACTACGCCTTTCTGGCGCACCATGGCACCGCTAACCCGCGATGCTATTAGTGCAATGTGGGACGAGCTGGAAGAAGATTCTGAAGAGTAAATGTGATCTCCATCACTCATAACTGCAACAGATAATTTGTTGTTGCATAAAATGTGTGCTCGATCTCATTCATGGCCGCGTTTTCTGCTATCATGCGCGGCATGAACATACTTCTCTCTATTGCAATCACAACAGGCATTCTCTCCGGTATCTGGGGATGGGTGGCTGTTTCCCTGGGCTTACTAAGCTGGGCGGGCTTCCTGGGCTGTACGGCCTACTTTGCCTGCCCGCAAGGTGGGCTGAAAGGGCTGGCGATCTCCGCTGCAACCCTGCTTAGTGGCGTGGTGTGGGCGATGGTCATTATTTACGGTAGTGCACTGGCACCACATCTGGAAATTCTCGGTTATGTCATAACTGGTATTGTCGCGTTTCTGATGTGTATTCAGGCGAAACAGCTGCTGCTTTCATTTGTTCCGGGGACGTTTATAGGCGCATGCGCGACGTTTGCCGGGCAGGGTGACTGGAAACTGGTGTTACCTTCGCTGGCGCTTGGACTGGTATTTGGTTACGCAATGAAAAACAGCGGCTTGTGGCTGGCGGCGCGTAGTACGAAGACCGCTCACCGTGAGCAGCAAATCAAAAATAAAGCGTGAGGGGCACTCACGCTTTCGCTTGAACAGTAAAATGCCGGATGATAATTCCGGCATTTTTATCTATCAGGATTCCGGTGGAACCGACATATGGCGGTATTTCACCAGAATGTCATTCTGCCGTTCTGCTTTGTTCTGCAAATCCCAAAGACCGCGGTCGATACCATCATTAATCAGGAAAATGACGCCTGTTTCGATAGCCGACATCAGGCACAGCATAACGGGTTCGTTCGAGGTGTAACCTACTTCCCCTTCCAGCAAGCGCTGGTAGTCAATAAAGCGGAAGACCCCCGCCTGAACTTCATAGGAAAGTATCGTCTTACTGGTGTTCACCGAGGAGAGGATCTCACCGGTACTCACATTGACGACACGCAGGTTCACGGCAATCTGATCGAGCTGGTATTGCGTGTCTGCACCGATCCCAAAATATCTTGCCCCAACACCGCCCGATTTAACGTTGCTTTCATAACCGATAATCGAACCTTCAACCATGATATTTGCCGCCGTTAAAGATTGCAGCGGGATTCGGTTATTAATGGCAACCGTGCCGTTTTCTTGTGCTGCACGAATAATCTTGCGCTCGTTAAGCAGGTTTTGTAAGCCCTGGCGCTCCAGCGGTATAAACCAGCGAGAATCTTTCAATGCCGTGACCAGCATTGCCGTGGCGCTTTGCGGAACAGCAGTGGAGAAGTTACTTGCCGGGTAGGGTTTAAATTGCCCGGTTTCGTCCTGAATGTTGTATACCGAAACAAAGATCTTACCCGTCGGCGCTGGCAGATGGGTCAAATCTTTGTAGCTCTGAGCACGAGGCATTAATGTCGGTCTGGCGGCTTCTTTAGGCGGGGCGGTTAAGCATCCGCTCAGTAACATGACGGCAACCAAAAGAAATAAGCGCTGCATGATTATTTTCCTTATGAAGCTGGGGCTTAAAAATCGGTTGAGTTATTTTGTAAACCCGAAACCTGGATGGTCGAGGTTTGTCCGGTTTTGCGATCCGTCACATTCAACTGCAATTGACCATCGCGGTTAGCGATATCGACAATATAATCGTTGGTCACCATGCGGCCCGGCTTGCCGGTATTAATATTCGACAGTAGCCCACCTAAAATTTGTGACTGGATGGCCTGGGTAAAGTTATCTAACGCTGAGGGCGTTTCAATACCAAAGTCATCGTTATAGCTCGGATCTTTATAAGAGTTTTGTGCCTGGGCGCTATTTAATAAAAAAGCACCGTTATTTGGGTTACCACCAAAGTTTGGATTACGGAACTGGAAAGTCATGGTTCCAGCCCAACTTAAAGGCGAAATAAGCATGAGTAGAACTACTGCATGTTTGACACGCATTGCAGCCTCCGAACAATTTTTTATTTAGAATTCATCATGCGCCAAATCGCCCGTACTCAATAACGCCTGATTTATCTGGCGACGATTTAGTGCTTCTTCAGTTTGAATCAGTGCAAAGACGACAGTTTTTTCGAAGTCTCTTTTCAACGGGAATAAAAAAGTCTGGAAAATAACGTCCTGATTGACCGTTATTGTGATCCAACTTCCCCATCGTGCACTGGGCCTTTCATTAATCGTTAAGTTACCCGTATAGTCACTTTCCCATTTATCACTAAAGGCTCGGTAAAAATCATGGCCAATAGATGAAACAGTATGGTCAGTTAACAAGCCCGGGACTTCTACCTCAACGGCGTGAAGATTCCCTGCGGCGAACAGGAATTCTGCCGCCACAATCCAGCGTAAATAACGTTTCATGGCTTTATCGCCTGAGGTTATCGTTTGCCCAGGAAACCGCTTGAGTCCGGTTTTTTACGGCTATCTTCTTGAAAAGATTATAAAGATGTGTTTTAACCGTATTTTCGCTGATGAACAACGAACGAGCGATCTCGTTATTAGACGCGCCGATACGCAGCTTATTCAGGATCTCTTTTTCCCGATGAGTAAGGAGGGCTGATTCCGTGCTGTTATAACGATAGTTACCTGAATGCGTAATCAGGTAACTGGCAAGCTTTTGCGTAAAGTAGCATTCGCCGCGCAGGACGCCTTGCAACCCATTGACAACACGTTCTTGATCCTCCATGGCATAAAAAACGCCGTTGATATGAGGCCAGTTTTCAATGTCGCGGTACGGGTAATCTTCAGGCGTATTTAGCAACAATATTTTGATATTGTTGTTTTTCCTGCTCAAAGTATCCTGCCAATAATGGATAAGCTTTTTATCCGCTTCCATCATATCCAGAAGAATAATAGAGCCTGAAGATATATCGTCCAGAGAACGTTGAATATTATGTAATTTTCCTGTAATTGCCAGCGATTGTTTAAGGTGCTGCAAGAGAGCTGTCGCCTGCAAAGAAGGTTTAGTGATCAACAATAATGTATGACCATGGATACTATGGACTTCATTAAACATGATGAAACCCCGCTTTTTTTATTGATCGCACACCTGACAGCTGCCTCTAAAATAGAAGCACCAGAAGTACTGACAGATGTTGCACTGCTGTGTGTAGTAATAAATCAGCCCTAAATGGGTAAAATATAAAACTAATGGATTACATCTGATTTCAATCTAGCCATTACAAATCTTAAATCAAGTGTTAAACATGTAACTAAATGTAACTCGTTATATTAAAATGTTAATCTTAAGGTTTTATTAAGTTTAGAAATGATAGAAAAGTTGTACATTTGGTTTTTCTTGCACAATTTTAAAAAATCATACAAATGGTGCTAACTTGCTAATAATGCATATAAAAAATATTTCGGTGTAGTCCTTTCGTCATGTAAAACGTTCTTGTTTTTTCTCCACACCTCCGTGGACAATTTTTTACTGCAAAAAGACGAGGTTTGTCACGGCTTGTGCGCAAGACATATCGCAGCAATCAGCGACGGGCAAGAAGAATGACTGTCTGGTGATTTTTGATTGCGGAAAACCGAAATTTAAAAGAAAACAAAATATTTTTTTGCGTAGATAACAGCGTATTTACGTGGGTTTTAATACTTTGGTATGAACAAAAAAAGAAAAATACAACGCGCGGGTGAGTTATTAAAAATATTTCCGCAGACATACTTTCCATCGTAACGCAGCGTTAACAAAATACAGGTTGCGTTAACAACCAAGTTGAAATGATTTAATTTCTTAAATGTACGACCAGGTCCAGGGTGACAACATGAAAAACAAATTGTTATTTATGATGTTAACAATACTGGGTGCGCCTGGGATTGCAGCCGCAGCAGGTTATGATTTAGCTAATTCAGAATATAACTTCGCGGTAAATGAATTGAGTAAGTCTTCATTTAATCAGGCAGCCATAATTGGTCAAGCTGGGACTAATAATAGTGCTCAGTTACGGCAGGGAGGCTCAAAACTTTTGGCGGTTGTTGCGCAAGAAGGTAGTAGCAACCGGGCAAAGATTGACCAGACAGGAGATTATAACCTTGCATATATTGATCAGGCGGGCAATGCCAACGATGCCAGTATTTCGCAAGGTGCTTATGGTAATACTGCGATGATTATCCAGAAAGGTTCTGGTAATAAAGCAAATATTACACAGTATGGTACTCAAAAAACGGCAATTGTAGTGCAGAGACAGTCGCAAATGGCTATTCGCGTGACACAACGTTAATTTCCATTCGACTTTTAAATCAATCCGATGGGGGTTTTACATGAAACTTTTAAAAGTAGCAGCAATTGCAGCAATCGTATTCTCTGGTAGCGCTCTGGCAGGTGTTGTTCCTCAGTACGGCGGCGGCGGTCACCATGGCGGTGGCGGTAATAATAGCGGCCCAAATTCAGAGCTGAACATTTACCAGTACGGTGGCGGTAACTCTGCACTTGCTCTGCAAACTGATGCCCGTAACTCTGACTTGACTATTACCCAGCACGGTGGTGGTAACGGTGCAGATGTTGGTCAGGGCTCAGATGACAGCTCAATCGATCTGACTCAGCGTGGCTTCGGTAACAGCGCCACTCTTGATCAGTGGAATGGTAAAGATTCTACTATGACTGTTAAACAGTTCGGTGGCGGTAACGGTGCTGCTGTTGACCAGACTGCATCTAACTCCAGCGTTAACGTCACTCAGGTTGGCTTTGGTAACAACGCGACCGCTCATCAGTACTAATACATCCACTGTATTAAAGAAACAGGGCGCAAGCCCTGTTTTTTTTCGGGAGAAGAATATGAATGCGTTATTACTCCTTGCGGCACTTTCCAGTCAGATAACCTTTAATACGACCCAGCAAGGGGATATGTACACCATTATTCCTGAAGTCACTCTTACTCAATCTTGTCTGTGCAGAGTACAAATATTGTCCCTGCGCGAAGGCAGTTCAGGGCAAAGTCAGACGAAGCAAGAAAAGACCCTCTCATTGCCTGCTAATCAACCCATTGCTTTGACGAAGTTGAGTTTAAATATTTCCCCGGACGATCGGGTGAAAATAGTTGTTACTGTTTCTGATGGACAGTCACTTCATTTATCACAACAATGGCCGCCCTCTTCAGAAAAGTCTTAATTTGTTGAAATATCGAGCATAAGATGAATCTGGAGAGAATGGTCTGCTGCGGATCAGCCAACCTGAAAGTATGGATAACACAACCCTCAAGGATGACTAATCATTGAGGAAATAGAATAAATGTTCAGACCTTTTTTAAACTCTCTTATGCTCGGCAGTTTGTTTTTTCCTTTTATTGCCATCGCAGGAAGCACCGCGCAAGGGGGCGTGATCCATTTTTATGGCCAAATTGTGGAACCGGCATGTGACGTCAGCACCCAGTCATCACCCGTAGAAATGAACTGCCCACAGAATGGCTCTGTTCCGGGCAGAACCTATTCCAGCAAAGCGTTAATGAGCGGCAATGTCAAAAACGCGCAAATAGCCTCAGTAAAAGTGCAGTATCTTGATAAACAGAAAAAGCTGGCTGTAATGAACATCGAATATAACTAAGTTTCTGAACAACTCACCTTGCTGAGCAGAAAAATGCGATTTAACCAAAAAGCCTGCTGTACACTTAAGAAACAAGAAGGTGTAAGGAGGCGTTATGAAAACGCGTATTCATGTTGTGCAGGGTGATATTACCAAACTGGCCGTTGATGTGATTGTGAATGCGGCTAATCCGTCATTAATGGGAGGCGGCGGCGTCGATGGAGCCATTCATCGCGCAGCGGGTCCGGCCCTTCTGGATGCCTGTTTAAAAGTCAGGCAACAGCAGGGCGATTGCCCTACGGGGCATGCCGTTATTACGCTTGCAGGCGATCTTCCCGCGAAAGCCGTAGTGCACACCGTCGGCCCAGTCTGGCGTGGTGGTGAACAAAACGAAGACCAGCTTTTGCAGGATGCCTATCTCAATAGCCTACGACTGGTGGCGGCAAACAGCTATACGTCAGTGGCTTTTCCTGCAATTAGTACTGGGGTTTATGGTTACCCTCGCGCGGCAGCGGCTGAAATCGCAGTAAAAACCGTTTCAGAATTTATTACCCGTCACGCTTTACCCGAACAGGTATACTTTGTCTGTTATGATGAAGAAAACGCCCACCTCTACGAAAGACTCCTTACCCAACAAGGAGATGAATGATTTGCCCCGGCTGGCGAGCGCGGTGCTGCCACTGTGTTCGCAACATCCCGGTCAGTGTGGCCTTTTTCCTCTGGAGAAAAGTCTGGATGCGTTTGCCGCCCGGTATCGTCTGGCCGAAATGGCAGAGCATACGCTGGATGTTCAGTATTACATCTGGCAGGACGATATGTCGGGTCGGTTACTGTTTTCCGCCCTGTTAGCCGCAGCAAAGCGTGGCGTTCGCGTCCGTTTGTTGCTGGACGACAACAATACACCCGGACTTGACGACATTTTACGCTTGCTTGACAGTCATCCCCGCATTGAAGTCCGACTTTTTAATCCTTTTTCGTTTCGACTGCTACGTCCGCTTGGTTATATCACCGACTTTTCCCGTCTCAATCGCCGTATGCACAATAAAAGTTTCACCGTCGATGGTGTGGTGACTCTGGTGGGGGGACGAAATATTGGTGATGCCTATTTTGGTGCAGGGGAAGAGCCACTTTTTTCGGATTTAGATGTCATGGCAATAGGACCAGTTGTAGAGGACGTTGCCGATGATTTCGCCCGCTACTGGTATTGTAAATCGGTTTCACCCTTACAGCAGGTGCTGGATGTCCCGGAAGGTGAAATGGCGGATCGCATCGAGTTACCCGCCTCCTGGCATGACGATGCCATGACGCATCGTTATTTACGCAAAATGGAATCCAGCCCGTTTATAAATCATCTGGTTGATGGAACGTTGCCGCTTATCTGGGCGAAAACACGTTTATTAAGTGATGATCCGGCGAAAGGGGAAGGCAAGGCAAAACGGCATTCACTGTTACCGCAGCGCCTGTTCGATATCATGGGCTCACCCAGTGAACGCATCGATATTATCTCTTCCTATTTTGTACCGACACGCGCAGGTGTGGCGCAACTCTTACGGATGGTGAGAAAAGGGGTAAAGATTGCGATCCTAACCAATTCTCTTGCCGCTAACGATGTTGCTGTCGTCCATGCCGGATACGCGCGCTGGCGCAAAAAATTGCTCCGCTACGGCGTGGAATTATATGAACTCAAGCCGACGCGTGAACAAAGTAGTACGTTACACGATCGCGGCATAACCGGTAATTCCGGTGCCAGCCTGCATGCTAAAACCTTTAGCATCGATGGTAAAACGGTGTTTATTGGCTCTTTCAATTTCGATCCACGTTCGACATTGCTCAATACTGAAATGGGGTTCGTGATAGAGAGCGAAACGCTGGCACAGTTAATTGATAAACGCTTTATTCAGAGCCAGTATGATGCGGCCTGGCAGCTCCGTCTGGACAGGTGGGGGCGGATCAACTGGGTTGATCGTCATGCAAAGAAAGAAATTGTTCTCAAAAAAGAACCCGCTACCAGTTTCTGGAAGCGGGTTATGGTCAGACTGGCGTCGATATTGCCTGTGGAATGGTTATTATAAACGCGGCTTAACGGGCTGGTGCTTTATCGTTCTCACGCTTAACAACCGGTTTACCAGAGAACAAAAACTTCAGTAACGGGATGCGTAAATGAATTTCATACAGAATTATCGCAATCCCTACTACGAATATCAGGCCACAGAGAAAACCAAGCCAGTTGGAGGTGATGTGCGGTGTAATGTACGCGCCGAAAAACAGCGTTAACGGGTGGTGAACCAGATAGATAAATAGCGATGCGTTAACAAAGTAAGTCACCCGCGCTGACTGGAAGTTAAGCAAACGGTGGCCGAAGGAGAAGACCACATTCACCATCCACAGACCGAGGACCATCGTGATCACCGACTCGGTTTCGTACATCCAGGCATCGCCACTGCCATAGCGCTGGTTGAGTAAGTAAGCGACAAATGCCAATGCTGCTGCAAGGGTACAGCCACGAGACGGCGTGGTAAACAAGGCTTTAAGATGAGGGAAAATGAAAGCCAGTGCGCCGAGGATAAAGAACGGCAAATAAAATAACGTTTGCATGACAATAAAATTGAACATGCCGTTACTCAGAATGGGTGGATACACAATAAAAATCGTTCTTCTTATTACCGCATAACCGATGCCGAGGCACAAAAAAATCACCGATAATTTTACCATCGAGAATTTTTTATTCGTTTTATCAGAATTTTCTAAATTATTTCTGATGCGTTTAAATATCCATACGCACAGCGTCGTCATGACCACTAACACCAGTAAAAACCACAGGTGTGATATTAATTCCCAGGCCAACGTATTATATTTGTCATACAATGACAGCCCAGGCCAACTTTCCGCTTTCCCTTTGACGTATTGCAGCATAATAAATTGCGGCAATGTCAGTAGGGGGATGGCTGTTAACATCGGAATCCCTACACGTTCGACACGTACTTTCCACCATTTTTTCAAGGGATAGCGTAAAAAAAGCATGTAAGAAAAGTACCCGGATATAACGAAAAATACCTGCATGCGGAACGAGTGGATGAAGTCATTAAAAAGGGTCAGCCATAATGACGGTTCGGCGCTATTCACATGCCATGTATGGCTCGAATAGATTAAAGAAATATGAAAAGGGATCCCTAACAACATCAGCCAGGCGCGGATGGAGTCGAGGAAATATTCACGTTGCGCGGGTACTGGGTTCATATATGGTTAACTAATCTCGGATTTTTCGTCTTATCCCTGTCGGGTTATGCCTTTAGGCTTGTTGCCATAGCGACACCGACCTGACCGCGCCAGACGCAGGCTTCAAGGTTTTTATGCATAGCATCATCGCTACCACTAACCAGAATGGAAGCGTCTGTAAGACGGTTGATAAATAAATTTGCTGGCAAACCCTACACGAAGTCGATGCTTCTGTCTTTAGGAGAAGCACGGAAAGTGAAAACGGTTGCAATCAGGTGCTTAATCCATGAGCCAGCGTGCTGAACGATACCGGGATTCTGTTGTCGGAATGGCTGGTTATCCATTAAAATAGATCGGATCGATATAAGCACACAAAGGGGGAAGTGCTTACTAATTATGAAACATAAACTACAAATGATGAAAATGCGTTGGTTGAGTGCTGCAGTAATGTTAACCCTGTATACATCTTCAAGCTGGGCTTTCAGTATTGATGATGTCGCAAAGCAAGCTCAATCCTTAGCCGGGAAAGGCTATGAGGCGCCTAAAAGCAACTTGCCCTCCGTTTTCCGCGACATGAAATACGCGGACTATCAGCAGATCCAGTTTAATCATGACAAAGCGTACTGGAACAATCTGAAGACCCCATTCAAACTCGAGTTCTACCATCAGGGTATGTACTTCGATACCCCGGTCAAAATAAATGAAGTGACTGCCACCGCAGTCAAACGAATCAAATACAGCCCGGATTATTTCACTTTCGGCGATGTTCAGCATGATAAAGACACGGTAAAAGACCTTGGTTTTGCCGGTTTTAAAGTGCTTTACCCGATCAACAGCAAAGATAAAAACGATGAAATCGTCAGCATGCTCGGGGCCAGCTATTTCCGCGTGATTGGCGCAGGTCAGGTTTATGGCCTTTCTGCCCGCGGCCTGGCAATTGATACCGCCTTGCCATCGGGTGAAGAATTTCCACGTTTCAAAGAGTTCTGGATCGAGCGTCCAAAACCGACTGATAAACGTTTAACCATTTATGCATTGCTTGACTCGCCGCGTGCGACAGGTGCTTACAAATTCGTGGTTATGCCAGGGCGTGACACGGTTGTGGATGTGCAGTCGAAAATCTATCTGCGCGATAAAGTCGGCAAACTGGGGGTTGCACCGTTAACCAGTATGTTCCTGTTTGGGCCGAACCAACCGTCGCCTGCAAATAACTATCGCCAGGAATTGCACGACTCTAACGGTCTCTCTATCCATGCCGGTAATGGTGAGTGGATCTGGCGTCCGTTGAATAACCCGAAACATTTAGCGGTCAGCAGCTTCTCGATGGAAAATCCGCAAGGCTTCGGTCTGTTGCAGCGCGGTCGTGATTTCTCCCGCTTCGAAGATCTCGATGATCGTTACGACCTCCGTCCAAGCGCATGGGTGACTCCGAAAGGGGACTGGGGCAAAGGCAGCGTTGAGCTGGTGGAAATTCCAACCAACGATGAAACCAACGATAACATCGTCGCTTACTGGACGCCGGATCAGCTGCCGGAGCCGGGTAAAGAGATGAACTTTAAATACACCATCACCTTTAGCCGTGATGAAGACAAACTGCATGCACCAGATAACGCATGGGTGCAACAAACGCGTCGTTCAACGGGGGATGTGAAGCAGTCGAACCTGATTCGCCAGCCTGACGGTACTATCGCCTTTGTGGTCGATTTTACCGGCGCAGAGATGAAAAAACTGCCAGAGGATACCCCGGTCACAGCGCAAACCAGCATTGGTGATAATGGTGAGATAGTTGAAAGCACGGTGCGCTATAACCCGGTTACCAAAGGCTGGCGTCTGGTGATGCGTGTGAAAGTGAAAGATGCCAAGAAAACCACTGAAATGCGTGCTGCGCTGGTGAATGCCGATCAGACGTTGAGTGAAACCTGGAGCTACCAGTTACCTGCCAATGAATAAGACAACTGAGTACATTGACGCAATGCCCATCGCCGCAAGCGAGAAAGCGGCATTGCCGAAGACTGATATCCGCGCCGTTCATCAGGCGCTGGATGCCGAACACCGCACCTGGGCGCGGGAGGATGACTCCCCGCAAGGCTCGGTAAAGGCGCGTCTGGAACAAGCCTGGCCAGATTCACTTGCTGATGGACAGTTAATTAAAGACGATGAAGGGCGCGATCAGCTTAAGGCGATGCCAGAAGCAAAACGCTCCTCGATGTTTCCCGACCCGTGGCGTACCAACCCGGTAGGCCGTTTCTGGGATCGCCTGCGTGGACGCGATGTAACGCCGCGCTATCTGGCTCGTTTGACCAAAGAAGAGCAGGAGAGCGAGCAAAAGTGGCGTACCGTCGGCACCATCCGCCGTTACATTCTGTTAATCCTGACGCTCGCGCAAACTGTTGTCGCGACCTGGTATATGAAGACCATTCTTCCATATCAGGGGTGGGCGCTGATTAATCCTATGGATATGGTTGGTCAGGATCTGTGGGTTTCCTTTATGCAGCTTCTGCCTTATATGCTGCAAACCGGTATCCTGATCCTCTTTGCGGTGCTGTTCTGTTGGGTGTCCGCCGGATTCTGGACGGCGTTGATGGGCTTCCTGCAACTGCTTATTGGTCGCGATAAATACAGTATATCTGCGTCGACAGTTGGCGATGAACCATTAAACCCGGAGCATCGCACGGCGTTGATCATGCCTATCTGTAACGAAGACGTGAACCGTGTTTTTGCTGGCCTGCGTGCAACGTGGGAATCAGTAAAAGCCACCGGGAATGCCAAACACTTTGATGTCTACATTTTGAGTGATAGTTACAACCCGGATATCTGCGTCGCAGAGCAAAAAGCGTGGATGGAGCTGATCGCTGAAGTCGGTGGCGAAGGTCAGATTTTCTATCGCCGCCGCCGTCGTCGCGTGAAGCGTAAAAGCGGTAATATCGATGACTTCTGCCGTCGCTGGGGCAGCCAGTACAGCTACATGGTGGTGCTGGATGCTGACTCGGTAATGACCGGTGATTGTTTGTGCGGCCTGGTGCGCCTGATGGAAGCCAACCCGAACGCCGGGATCATTCAGTCGTCGCCGAAAGCGTCCGGTATGGATACGCTGTATGCGCGCTGTCAGCAGTTCGCGACCCGCGTGTATGGGCCACTGTTTACAGCCGGTTTGCACTTCTGGCAACTTGGCGAGTCGCACTACTGGGGACATAACGCGATTATCCGCGTGAAACCGTTTATCGAGCACTGCGCACTGGCTCCGCTGCCGGGCGAAGGTTCCTTTGCCGGTTCAATCCTGTCACATGACTTCGTGGAAGCGGCGTTGATGCGCCGTGCAGGTTGGGGGGTGTGGATTGCTTACGATCTCCCGGGTTCTTATGAAGAATTGCCGCCTAACTTGCTTGATGAGCTAAAACGTGACCGCCGCTGGTGCCACGGTAACCTGATGAACTTCCGCCTGTTCCTGGTTAAGGGTATGCACCCGGTTCACCGTGCGGTATTCCTGACGGGCGTGATGTCTTATCTCTCCGCGCCGCTGTGGTTTATGTTCCTCGCGCTCTCTACTGCATTGCAGGTAGTGCATGCGTTGACCGAACCGCAATACTTCCTGCAACCACGGCAGTTATTCCCGGTGTGGCCGCAGTGGCGTCCTGAGCTGGCGATTGCACTTTTTGCTTCGACCATGGTGCTGTTGTTCCTGCCGAAGTTATTGAGCATTTTGCTTATCTGGTGCAAAGGAACGAAAGAATACGGCGGCTTCTGGCGCGTTACATTATCGTTGCTGCTGGAAGTGCTGTTTTCCGTGCTGTTGGCTCCGGTACGCATGCTGTTCCATACGGTCTTCGTCGTCAGCGCGTTCCTTGGCTGGGAAGTGGTGTGGAATTCACCGCAGCGTGATGATGACTCCACTTCCTGGGGCGAAGCATTCAAACGCCACGGCTCTCAGCTGCTGCTGGGGTTAGTGTGGGCGGTTGGTATGGCGTGGCTGGATCTGCGTTTCCTGTTCTGGCTGGCACCGATTGTTTTCTCGTTGATCCTGTCACCGTTTGTTTCGGTGATCTCCAGCCGTACTACAGTGGGTCTGCGTACCAAACGATGGAAACTCTTCCTGATCCCGGAAGAGTATTCACCGCCGCAGGTACTGCTTGATACCGATCGTTTCCTCGAGATGAATCGTCAACGCTCCCTCGACGATGGCTTTATGCATGCGGTGTTTAACCCGTCATTTAACGCTCTGGCAACCGCCATGGCGACGGCGCGTCACCGCGCCAGTAAGGTGCTGGAAATCGCCCGTGACCGCCACGTTGAACAGGCGCTGAACGAGACGCCAGAGAAGCTGAATCGCGATCGTCGCCTGGTGCTGCTAAGCGATCCGGTGACGATGGCCCGTCTGCATTTCCGCGTCTGGAATTCCCCTGAGAGATATTCTTCATGGGTGAGTTATTACGAAGGGATAAAGCTCAATCCACAGGCATTGCGTAAACCGGATACGGCTTCGCAATAAAAACGTAGTTGCCTGATGCGCTACGCTTATCAGGCCTACATTGCTCCTGCAATGTGTTGATTTTACAAGATTTTGTAGGTCGGATAAGGCGTTCACGCCGCATTAGGCAAAAACAACGAGCCAATAAAAATACCGGCGTTATGCCGGTATTTTTTTACGGAAGGGGTATCAAATGCGTTTAATTATGGTGAGCATCATGGTGACCTTGCTGTGTGGCTGTGGCAGCATCATTAGTCGCACTATACCGGGGCAGGGGCATGGCAACCAATATTATCCCGGTGTGCAATGGGATGTGCGTGACTCCGCCTGGCGTTACGTCACGATCCTTGATCTGCCATTCTCCCTGGTTTTTGATACTTTACTGCTGCCGATCGACATTCATCATGGCTCGTATGAGTAATTAACGTTCATCCCACTCATCAGCCGCTGCCCGTCCTTCCTCGGTATCCAGCGGTGGCTCAAGCTGAAATTCCCCCTCGTCCCATTCATGTAATGTATTCTCTTCCTGCCACTCCTGGCGGATCTCTATCTCATCATAGTCGCCATCAAAAACACTTTGCGCGGCTTCACCGCTAAGCATAGGTAAACATTCACCTTCTTCCCCTTCGTCGGCAAAAAACTCAACTTGCCACATGATGTCGCCGTCCTGCAAAACGTATTTTTGGGCATTGAACTGTTGCACATTCGCATTTTCGGCGTCGATGCCGGGGTTGTCTGCAAGAAATTCTTCGCGTGCAGCGTCAATGGCTTCTTCAAGCGTTGCGTACATGGTCATCACGATTCTCCCTTTGAGTTGATGAGGTTTCAGGGAAAAGGATAGCTGATTCTCCGCTATTGCAAGTATGAAAGGCGAAAAATCAGTTTGATACCTGGGGTATCCGACGACGGCGCAGACTGTTCCATGAATAGACTGCGTTGAATAACACTACGCCAGCGGTGACGAGGAATACCGCTCTGAAACCGTAGTTCGCTGAAATCGCTGCTCCCATCAATGGTCCGGTAACGTTGCCAATATCACGAAACGATTGGTTATAGCTGAAGATACGCCCGGCGATTTGGTTGCTCGAGTTGTAAACTAAGAGTGTCTGTACGGCGGGGAGTAGTGCACCATCCGCGGCACCGAGCAAAAAACGTAAAATCCCAAGTTGCAATGGCGTCTGAACATAAGACATTGGGATCAACAGCAGTACAGAAAAGATCAGCGCCGTAATCAGGATCTTTTCGGGGCCGATTCGATCGCCAAGTTTGCCGAGTCGTGGTGCACTCAGCAGAGCAGCCACGCCTGGCACCGAGGCGATCATGCCGCTGATAAAGGCGACATTACTGACGTTACCCGCCAGTTCGCGGACATACAGCGTCAGAATAGGGGCAATTGAACCCGTCGCCACCTGGATGATTAACGTGGTGACAAACAGGCTGAGTACCAGTTTCGGGTTTTTAAGTGATGTCACCACTTCCCGCATATGCAGCATCTCTTTTTTGCTGACTGGCTGGAATTTTTCTCGGATGCAAAACAGGGTGACGAAAAAGCATAGTATCAGCACACTGGCGGTAATAAAGAATACCGGACGTAAGCCGTAGCTATCGGCAAGCAAACCACCAGCCATTGGGCCGAGCAACGCGCCGCTAACGCCGCCTGTGGAGAGCGTACCCAGCGCCCAGCCGCTTTTATTACGCGGTACTTGTGTGGCGATAAGAGCATTAGCGTTGGGAACAAATCCGCCAAGCAAACCAAGCAGCGCCCGCAGGATCAAAAACTGCCAGATATTTTGTGCCATCCCCATTAACACCATCACGATGCCCATCCCAAGGGCAGAGCGTAATAGCATGAGTTTTCGTCCTTTACGGTCGGCGAGTCCACCCCAAAACGGTGAGGCGATGGCAGAAAATAAAAATGTAATGCTGAAGACAATACCGGACCACATATTCAAGGCGGAGTGGCCGGTAACGCCAAGCTGCTCAACGTAGAGGGGTAAGAAGGGCATTACCAGGCTGAAGGCGGCACCGGTAAGAAAACAGCCTAGCCAGGCGACGATCAGGTTTCGTTTCCAGTTTATAGGGGTGTCATTTTCACAGGGTGACATAGCAATCCGCTGTTGGTGCGCCAGGCGCGGTGAACATAAGAAGAAAAGATAAGCACACTAATTATGCGCCCGACTTCCAGGGGGCGCAATCCAGAGAGCTTTTATCGCTAAATCAGGGGGATTTGCTGTGGTAATGCCGGATGCCATTTTGAAGCATCCGGCTTGGGAGATTTAATAGCGTGAAGGAACGCCTTCCGGACGTGTTTTAAAGCGACGGTGTAACCACATATACTGCTCTGGTGCCATCATGATGCATTTTTCGACCACTTTGTTCATCCATGCGGCGGTGGTTTCGGCATCATCCAGCGGCGGAGAACACTCTGGCGGTAGCATAATCAACTGATACCCTTTGCCATCTGGCTTACGGCGTGGAACGAAGGGCACCAGACATGCGCCGGACATCCGTGCCAGCATCCAGGTTCCGGTTGTGGTCGCAGCCTGCTCAACGGCAAACAACGGGACGAAAACGCTTGAGCGCGGGCCGTAATCATGATCCGGTGCGTACCAGACCACTTCGCCTTTTTTCAGGGCTTTAATCATGCCTTTTAAATCTTTGCGATCGAGCATTGATTTATTTGAGCGCAAACGGCCCCAGGTTTGTAGCCAGTCAATCAGTGGGTTATCGTTCGGGCGGTAAACGCCAATCCCGGGTTCCTGCATACCAAATTGCCGCGCACCCAGCTCCAGAGTCAGAAAATGGATGCCAACTAACAGGATGCCGCGTTGTTGCGCCTGCACGTCACGAATGTGTTCCATGCCGATCACTTCCGTCCAGCGGGCGATCCTGCGGTCTGGCCAGAACCACGCCATGCCGGTTTCCATCAGCCCCATACCAACAGATTCGAAATTCTTCACCACCATTTCACGGCGTTCTTGTTCGCTCATTTCCGGGAAGCACAGTTCCAGGTTGCGATGCACAATTTTTGAGCGTCGTTTCATAAAACGTAACGCCAGTTTTCCTAATCCACAACCGAGGCGGTAGATAACCGGGTAGGGCAATTGCACGACTAACCAAAGTACGCCAATACCCAACCAGGTTAACCAATAACGCGGATGAAGCAGTGCGGTGGAGAACTTGGGTAGATTCGTCATATCAATCCTGTTTTTCAACCTATTCGGGCAATTGTATGTATTGTCGCATTTTTTCGCCCGCAACCAAAATTTGTGGGTGAAGACTGGGCGAAATTACCGCGCTTGTAAATAATAAATAATTTTTAATGTGCAAATGTAGCGTAAAATGTGTGGATGTTAATTATCGATAATTGCTATATCATGCCGCGGATTTTTACTTTCCCATCTCGCAGGAACCGTACACCATGCCAGTGTTACACAACCGCATTTCCAACGACGCGCTGAAAGCCAAAATGTTGGCTGAGCGCGAACCGCGCACCACCATTTCGTTTTATAAGTATTTCCACATCGCCGATCCGAAAGCGACCCGTGACGCTTTATATCAGCTGTTTACTGCGCTGAATATTTTTGGGCGAGTGTATCTGGCGCATGAGGGGATTAACGCGCAAATCAGTGTACCTGCGAGCAATGTTGAAACATTTCGCGCACAGCTATACGGCTTCGACCCGGCTTTAGATGGCTTACGTCTGAACATCGCGTTGGATGATGACGGGAAATCCTTCTGGGTACTGCGCATGAAGGTGCGCGATCGCATCGTAGCCGACGGTATTGACGATCCTCACTTTGATGCCAGCAATGTTGGTGAGTATCTGCAAGCGGCAGAAGTGAACGCCATGCTTGACGATCCCGATGCATTGTTTATCGACATGCGTAACCACTATGAGTATGAAGTGGGGCACTTTGAAAACGCGCTGGAAATTCCGGCAGATACCTTCCGTGAGCAGCTGCCAAAAGCAGTCGAGATGATGCAGGAACATAAAGATAAAAAAATCGTTATGTACTGCACCGGCGGCATTCGTTGTGAAAAGGCCAGTGCCTGGATGAAACATAACGGATTCAATAAAGTCTGGCATATCGAAGGCGGAATTATTGAATACGCCCGTAAGGCGCGCGAGCAGGGCTTACCGGTGCGTTTTATTGGCAAAAATTTTGTGTTTGACGAGCGGATGGGCGAACGTATATCTGATGAGATTATCGCGCATTGCCACCAGTGCGGTGCGCCGTGCGATAGCCATACCAACTGTAAAAATGATGGCTGCCACCTGCTGTTTATTCAGTGTCCAGTATGTGCAGAAAAATACAAAGGTTGTTGCAGTGAGATTTGCTGCGAAGAAAGCGCGTTACCGCCAGAAGAACAGCGACGCCGTCGGGCAGGACGTGAAAATGGCAATAAGATCTTTAATAAGTCTCGTGGACGTCTGAATACAACACTGGGCATTCCTGATCCAACAGAATAAATATCATTGCCGGATGCGAGCCATCCGGCAACATTTCACGCTTACTTCTGCTGTACGCCTTCCACTGAAATAATCAGATCCACTTCCTGAGAAGCGGGACCTAAATCTGTCTTGATATTGAAGTCTTTGAGCTTAATTTTGCCTTCGGCCTCAAAGCCTGCACGTTTACCGCCCCACGGGTCGTCGCCCTGACCAATTAATTTCGCTTCCAGCGTGACGGGTTTGGTGACCCCGTTCAGCGTCAGATCGCCGGTAATATCCAGCTCATCACCGTCTTTCTTTACGCTAGTGGAGGTGAATGTTGCCTGTGGATATTTTGCGGTATTGAGGAAATCTGCACTGCGAAGATGTTTATCGCGTTCGGCGTGATTAGTATCGACGCTGGTGGTGTTAATTGTCACATTCACTTTATCGGCAGCTGGATTTTTTTCATCAAAGGTAAAAGTACCGTCGAAATCTTTAAAGGTGCCATATAACCAGCTATAGCCAAGATGCTGGATGCGGAAGTTAACAAAGGCGTGCTGACCTTCTTTGTCAATTTTGTAATCGGCGGCAACCGCTGAACCCGCAGAGAACATCAAGGAAGCGAAGGTTAAACCAAGCAGGCTTTTTTTCATTTTTTATACTCCATAGTCAGATGACGACTTTCCCAGCATGCGCTTCAGAGTGTCGTCTTTATCGATGAAATGATGCTTCAGGGCCATAAATCCGTGCATAACGGACAGTACTACGACGCTCCACGCGAGCCAAAAATGCAGGGCACCGGCAAAGTCAGCCTGTGCGCCAGCGTCGGCGAGGGTCGCGGGGACGTCAAACCAGCCAAAAACGCTGATCGGTTTACCATCGGCAGTTGAGATCAGATAGCCGCTGATGCCGATGGCGAACAGCAATAGGTACAATGCGAGATGTCCAGCTTTTGCTGCAAGACGAGTCATGGGCGAATAACTCGGCAGCGGACCCGGCGGTGGAGATATGACACGCCACAGAACGCGAATAACCAGCCCCATCATTAACAAAATGCCGATGCTTTTATGCAGTTCCGGTGCCTGGTGATACCAGCCATCGTAATAACTGAGCGTGACCATCCACAGACCTAAAGCAAACATGCCATAGACAATAATTGCGCTTAGCCAATGTAAGGCCGCAGATATAACACCATAGCGTTCAGGGGTATTTGTGAATGACATAAGTGCATCCAAAACGAATTTGCGAGAGAAAGAAAATGGCGTGTCGGAGAATGAATTGCAACACAAAAATAACAAATTGAATGATATTTATTTTTATTTCAATAATTTTGAATTAATAATGAAAGAATCTTCATAAGTTTAGTGGGTTCAGCATCTGGAAGGTCTGGTGAGTGCTGTAGAGGCAGGAAGAATCTCATTCAATTTTTCACGCTAAATGAAAGGGAGATTAAATATTTGTCAGTTTATGTCAGTGCGGAAAAACTAAAAATAAAACACGTAGATCAGGTCCATAATTGCCAACAGTCCCCAGAGAAAAAGATAAAGCATCAGATGCTCGCGAATATTATTGATGAGATAGTGCAACAGCCGACGCATTAAATACTCCTGTAAAAACGGCCTCATTCTGGAGGCCGTAATGATGATTATTGGAAGCGGGAAAGCCTGAATGGTGTCAAATCAAAATCGCTTTTTTTGTCTTGCGCAAAATCGGCAGCTATTTCTCCTAAAACTGACGCAAATTTAAAACCGTGCCCGCTCAGGCCGGTAATGAGCAGTGTATTATCGTGGCCGGGTAGAGTATCGATAATAAAATCTTCGTCAGGCGAATTATCATAAGTGCAGGCTGCTCCGTACAGACAGCAACCGATACCCGGCAACACATTGCGCAAGAACGGGAAGGCTTCCGAGCCATCGCTGATGACTTCCGCAAACGGAACACGTTCATCCGCTGAATGGATAAGCTGGCCTCCGTTATGTTTGCCAATCTTCAACGCGTCGTTTTCTGCCGGAAAACCATAATATTGATCGCCATTGGGCAGTTCACCGGTAAACGCCGGGAATTTATTCTTCACGCTATAGCGACCATCGGCCTGATACCAGGCAAATACTTTGCGTACGGGCTGGACAGGCAGTTCCGGGAGCAGATCTTTTACCCATGTTCCCGCGCAGACGATCGCTTTTTTCGCCTGATACTCACCGTCAGCGGTTTCAATAGTTACGCCATCATCGTCATGACGAATTGCGGTGACCGGGCAGTTGAACAACTGCGCACAACCCGCTTCCTTCGCCAGTTGGATCCAGGTTTTAATCGCCAGTTCGCTGCGTAAAAAGCCGGAATCAGTCTCAAATAAGCCGATGTAGTTGTCCGGGACGCGTATTTCTGGCCAGCGTGCCATAATCCCTTGCGCATCGAGCTTTTCAACGTTGAGTTGCCACTGTTCAGCGCTGTGGGCGACGTTGGCGAGAAATGCGGAATCAGCCGGGCCAAGGTTAATGACACCCGAGCGTACAAAAATGGGATCTTCTTCGTTGTGGCGGGAGAGTTCATCCCACAGCGTTTGCGCGCGGAGGACCAGCGGGACATACTTTTCGCCTTCACCATAAGCATGGCGAATTAATCGCGTATCGCCGTGGTGGCTGCCGTGTTGATGCGGTGGCATATGGGCGTCGGTCATTAGCACGTTTAAACCGGCACGGGTTGCATAATACCCGGCGGCAGCACCTACGGAACCGCTGCCAATAATGATGAGATCGTATTTCATTTTTTTCTCTCTGCTCTCATGGTTTAAGCAGAGTAATTAACTGAATGCAGATATACAACCCAGAAATGGTAAAGGCACCGGTGAGGTGCCTTTTGGGTGGATGGTCATGTCATGTTAATGACGCCGATACTCGTTTACCGGGAAATCACCGGATTCAATTTTGGCGATTCCTGCTTCTAATATCGAAATAAATTGTCTGGCAACATCAGTGGTTAACCAGAGCGTCTGACCAACTTCAGTCCCTTCCTGCTCGGACTTATTTGGGGTCTGGTAATGCAAACGCAACATCAGCGCATCATAGCTATCAACGGTGCTGATGTCCCACCCTACGAGCGGATGAGTCTGAATGACTTCATTATTTTTTTCCATCATGGCCCCCTAATTCGTGTTACTAGACAACGTTATTCGAGGTTCAATGCGTTTTTATCTGAAGCAACTTCAGTATACCAATAAGTAAGGGTATTCACCGAATTTTTAAAGGGGGGAACAGATAAATTTTTGCTTTTAAGATTTATATGAACAATAAAACAGCATGTCATTCATATTTTTTTAGCATATTGTGCAATTATTTTGAGGAAGTGTAGAAATTTTGTACTCGAAATTCGTAAGTAAAATAAAAAAGCCGGGGCGACCCGGCAAAAACAAAAATCACTGCATATTATTCGCTGACAAACCAGTCATCGGCGCTTTCCCACGTTTCCTGGAGAATTTCGCTAATGCGCTGTTTATCTTCTTTTGTTGCGCCAATAACCGATAAATTATTCGCTGCGGCATAACGTACCGATACGTGGCCTTCATTATCAGGAAACGCATACTGAATACGGCGGGAAAGTTCGCCAGCCAGGGCGTCAATAGCCCCAGCTGGCAATGGAGAAGTTTTCGCTATGGTGACTTCAATTCGCATAATAGCCCCCTGTTGAATATACTGGTTATTTATACAGTTAAAATAACCTAATGACAACAGGAAGCTACGATTTTTATTGTTTAACGGACCAGCGTACCGTTTCCCCGGCGAGGAATGGCACCAGTGTGTCATCAGTCAATGCGATGCTTTCAGCAACCTGTTGCTCTTCGCGGACCAGTTCGATGAATGTGTCGTTGACC
This sequence comes from Escherichia coli, assembly GCF_036503815.1. Classification (GTDB taxonomy): domain Bacteria; phylum Pseudomonadota; class Gammaproteobacteria; order Enterobacterales; family Enterobacteriaceae; genus Escherichia; species Escherichia coli_F. Next base: position 2,995,769 of record NZ_AP027764.1, on the reverse strand, counting down.
GGCAAGCCATAGAACTGTGGGCCGTTTACAGAACAGAATGCTTCAAAGTGCTGCAGAGCATTCATCTCTTCAAAGACGGTAGCGTAACTGCCCAGCGCGGTTGGGGCGTTGAAGCAGCCCGCGCAGCCGCAGCTGCTCTCTTTGCGATGACGTGCATGCGGCGCAGAATCCGTACCGAGGAATACGCGATTAAAACCGCTGGCGACCAGTTCACGCAGTGCCTGTTGGTGAATATTGCGTTTGAGGATGGGTAGACAATACAGGTGTGGACGCACGCCACCAACCAGCATATGGTTGCGGTTAAACATCAGATGCTGCGGCGTGATGGTGGCCGCCAGACGTTCATTTCCGTTACGGACATAGTCGGCAGCATCTTTGGTGGTGATGTGCTCAAAAACGACTTTCAGCGCGGTCAGGCGCTGGCGAAGCGGTTCCATTACGCTTTCTATAAAGCGCGCCTCACGATCAAAAATGTCGATATCTGCATGTGTCACTTCGCCATGCACCAGTAGCGGCATACCGATTTTTTCCATGCGCTCAAGTACCGGCATGATTGCATCAACCGACGTCACGCCGTGGCTGGAGTTAGTGGTTGCGTTTGCGGGGTAAAGTTTTGCAGCGGTGAACACGCCTTCGTTAAATCCACGTTCCAGCTCATTAGGGTCCAGCGAATCTGTTAAATAACAGGTCATCAGCGGGGTGAAATCGTGCCCGGCAGGTACGGCGTCGAGAATACGCTGGCGATATGCCACGGCAGCCTCAACGGTTGTCACGGGCGGAGCCAGATTGGGCATTACGATAGCCCGTCCATATATTTCGCTGGTATAAGGCACGACAGTTTTTAACATGTCGCCATCGCGGAGGTGAAGGTGCCAGTCGTCTGGGCGGCGGATCTTTAATACCTGGGATGGTGCAGTCATTAATCTCTATGCTCCGGCTGAAGGGATGTTTTTGCCGGACACAAAGGATAAGCGGAAACGTTTTCCTTTGCACGAAAAATAAAGGGCGCAAATGCGCCCTCGTGATTAATCAGTAAACGGAATGACAATTTCACCAGGCTTCACTTCAATACCTTTCGCCAGTTTCTTCGCCATTGCTTCGCCCTTACTGCCATCTTCGCGCAGGACATAAGCAGGTTGCTGGTTAAAGTAATTGCGTAATGCCTGGTTCAAATAGGGAAGCAACGTTTGCATCACCGTTTGCATTTTTTCCGGTTGTACCGTCGCATCGACTACTTCCATCTCTTTCAGGAAGATCGCGCCTTTTTCTTTATCAAACACAGGCAGCGCTTTCAGCTTCAGTTTCATGGTCGCTTTCTGGCTACCGAACAGGGAGTTCATGTCCAGATTGGCGTCTCCGGTTAGGGTAACCTTATTCGGCTCTTCGCGACCAATTTGGCTGGTCAGGTTTGTCAGAACAATATGGGCGTCAGCCACGCCGGGTAAACCGATATCTTTTGAGAAATTATTATGTTTCGCAAGCGACTGGTTAATTTCTTGTTCGGTGATGGTGTATTGGGTGAGTTGATTACAGCCAACGAGCAGGCCACTGACGAACAATACAGCGGCAAATAAAAACTTGTTCATGGTAGTCCTCGACATGAAATCTGCGTCAATATCCTGACACAACGCAGCATGTGTCACCAGCGATAAACTCGCCAGCAGAAAAAACTGAAAACGGCGGCAACCCGCGAATACAGGCTGCCGCGGCGGGTCAGGATTAAATCGCCATTGATGATAACAAATTGATTTGTGTCTGTTTCGCCATATTATCGCGGTAATCAGCAACGCGGCTTGGCCAGTTGATTCCGGCTATCAGCGTCAGATTACGCAGGAGCGGAAATAGCTGAATATCGTCTTCCGAAAGTTCGCCATTCACGGCGTTCGGTTTGACGATAAGTTTGTCCAGCGCACGTAAATCATCGCTGATATTCTTAATCAGACCGTCAGAGTGGGCCAGCAGGTCGGCAAAATTACCCGCGCTGGCTTCTTTCTTGTCGACAAAATATTTGCGCGCGGCGGGAGTAGAAAACTCATCAAATGCCGATTTGGCAAAACGCGGTAACAGCAGTTTGTTGGCGTAGCCGTTGACCTTGCGCAGCCATTCTTCAATGGCAGGTGAACGTTTGCCGGTCAGTAACGGTTTGCCGTCGAGTTTATCGACATAGTGAACGATGTCCATGCTTTCTGGCATATAGCGGCTGTCATCTTTTTGCAGAATGGGAACCTGTTTTTGACCGACCATCCGGGTGGGTGTTTCTGCGTCGTCATTGAGCAGAACATGTAATTCGACGGGGATATTTTTCAGGCCGAAAATCATGCGGGCTTTGAGGCAGTAAGGGCAGTGATCGTAAATGTATAGCTTCACGTGACTCCTCCATTTGGCTGTCAGTTCACTTTCAGTATGGAGGAGTCAGGGGGGAGTATCAAATCAGGCGTCGCGTTCCAGCAAACGACGGGCGGTGCGTTTCTGGCTAAACTGCCAACCCAGCGCAAGGAAAGTGAAGATGCCAATAATGCCCAGCATCATCCACGGAAGCTCTGGTTGGTGCGCTGATTTACCCAAGTCAAATAGCCAGCCACCACCGATATAACCAATCGCGCCGCCAATCGCCAGACCCAGACGGCTAAACCCCATATAGCTGCCGCGTGCTCTTGCATCTGCCAGCGAAGCACTTAAGGTTTCGCGCGCAGGCTCAGCAATGATCGACCCGATATAAAACAGACAAATCAGAGTGAAAAGTTGTTGTAGCCCGCTGACCATACCCACTGGCATCATGCTTAATGACATTATTAATAGTCCAGCCATCAATCGGTGTTCCAGACGAAAATGTTTTTCACTCCAGCGGGCGATAGGGTAGAGCAATGTTAACGACAGACACGCCTCAATGGCATACATCCATTTAACGGCAGACGGCGCGCCCGCGACGTCGTTGACCATGATCGGCAGCATCAGCATCACTTGTACAGCCAGCATGTAGTAACCCGCCAGCGTCAGTACATAGGTGACAAAACGCTTGTCGCGCATCACGCGGGTCATGCCTTCGCGAACGGGCGTGCGTACGGTGGAGAGTTTCCATGCCGGTAACAACCAGGCATTAAACGCAGCACACAGCACAAACAAAACGGCTCCTGTGGCGCAGACCAGGCGAAAGTCGTATTGCAACAGCCAGCTTCCCAACAATGCGCCAATAACAGCACCAGCGCTGTCTTGCATCATTAATAGTGAGAAAAAACGGCCACGCTGCTGCGGGCGGATTAGTTTCACCACCAGCGCCGAACGCGGAGGATCAAACAACGTGCCGCCGAGTCCCGAAAGCAGGCATGAAAACCACAGTAGCCACGGTTCGTGGGCGATACCCATTGTGGCGAATCCGGCGGCACGCATCAGCATACCGGTGACAATCATCGGTTTGGCACCAAAGCGGTCGGCAATTGCGCCGCCGAAAATCCCCAGACCTTGCTGAATAAACTGGCGTAGGCCGAGGGCAATACCGACCATGACGGCGGCCCAGCCCATTTGATCAACGAAGCGGATAGAGATCAGCGGGAAGACAACAAAGAACCCCAGCACGACCAGCATATTATCGATGAGCAGGAAATATTTACCCAGGTTCCTCGCCTGCGACACGCGGGACATTTCCCCTCCCGGGAAATAAAAGATGAGCACTTTCTATTCTGCATTGCCGCTAAGACTTTTCCCATCACTTCGGGGACAATATTTTTTTATCAAAACGTCGCTTTGATAGAGAGTTTTTATCAAATATGTGAATAATGCAGAAAATGGCATTCTGGACTTTTCACAGGGTCTGGTTGCGCAGGTATAGTAATACTTACAGCGTATTAAAGACGTTACGGGAAGGAGTAGGTATAGAATGTTTGGCTATCGCAGTAACGTGCCAAAAGTGCGCTTAACCACTGACCGACTGGTCGTGCGTCTGGTGCATGATCGTGATGCCTGGCGTCTTGCGGATTATTACGCAGAGAATCGCCATTTCCTCAAGCCCTGGGAGCCAGTGCGCGACGAAAGCCACTGTTATCCATCAGGCTGGCAGGCCAGGCTAGGGATGATTAACGAATTTCATAAACAAGGTTCAGCTTTCTACTTTGGCTTATTCGACCCGGACGAAAAAGAGATTATTGGCGTTGCCAATTTTTCCAATGTTGTTCGCGGCTCTTTTCATGCCTGCTATCTCGGTTATTCGATTGGGCAAAAATGGCAGGGCAAAGGACTCATGTTTGAAGCCCTGACCGCAGCCATTCGTTATATGCAGCGCACCCAACATATTCATCGCATTATGGCCAACTATATGCCGCACAATAAACGCAGCGGTGATTTACTGGCGCGATTGGGTTTTGAAAAAGAAGGCTATGCGAAAAACTATCTGTTGATTGATGGACAATGGCGCGATCATGTTCTGACGGCATTAACCACCCCAGACTGGACGCCTGGCCGCTAAGGAGAATCTGATGAAATATCAACTTACTGCTCTGGAAGCCCGCGTGATTGGCTGCTTGCTGGAAAAACAGGTGACTACGCCGGAGCAATACCCGCTATCAGTAAATGGTGTAGTAACGGCCTGTAATCAGAAAACGAACCGTGAACCGGTCATGAATCTGAGTGAATCTGAAGTGCAGGAACAGCTGGATAATCTGGTCAAACGTCATTATCTACGCACGGTGAGCGGTTTTGGTAATCGGGTCACCAAATATGAGCAACGTTTTTGTAATTCTGAATTTGGCGATCTGAAACTGAGCGCCGCAGAAGTGGCGTTAATCACCACGTTGTTATTGCGTGGTGCCCAGACGCCGGGTGAACTGCGCAGCCGCGCCGCGCGAATGTATGAATTCAGCGATATGGCGGAAGTGGAGTCGACGCTGGAACAACTGGCGAATCGCGAAGATGGTCCTTTTGTGGTGCGTCTGGCCCGCGAACCGGGTAAACGCGAAAGCCGCTACATGCATCTTTTCAGTGGTGAGGTTGAAGATCAGCCGGCGGTAACGGATACGTCGAACGCTGTTGACGGTGATTTACAGGCCCGCGTCGAAGCTCTGGAAATCGAAGTGGCAGAACTGAAACAGCGTCTTGATTCGTTGCTGGCCCATCTGGGAGATTAAAGTGAAAAAATTACGTATCGGCGTAGTGGGGTTAGGCGGCATCGCGCAAAAGGCGTGGTTACCGGTGCTGGCGGCAGCGTCTGACTGGACGTTACAAGGTGCGTGGTCGCCAACGCGCGCGAAAGCCCTGCCAATTTGTGAAAGCTGGCGCATTCCTTATGCCGATTCGTTATCCAGCCTTGCTGCCTGTTGTGACGCTGTTTTTGTGCATTCCAGCACCGCCAGCCACTTTGACGTGGTCAGTGCGTTACTCAATGCGGGAGTACATGTCTGTGTCGATAAACCGCTGGCAGAAAATCTGCGCGATGCTGAACGGCTGGTTGAACTGGCGGCGCGGAAAAAACTGACGTTGATGGTCGGTTTTAACCGTCGCTTCGCACCACTCTACGTTGAGTTAAAAACACAACTCGCCACCGCCGCCTCGCTAAGAATGGATAAACATCGTAGTAATAGCGTCGGGCCACACGACCTTTATTTCACGTTGCTGGATGATTATCTGCATGTGGTGGATACCGCGCTGTGGTTGTCGGGCGGTAAAGCCTCTCTGGATGGCGGTACGCTACTGACTAATGACGCTGGCGAAATGCTGTTTGCCGAGCACCATTTTTCGGCCGGTCCTTTGCAGATCACCACCTGTATGCATCGCCGTGCCGGAAGTCAGCGTGAAACCGTGCAGGCCGTGACTGACGGTGCGCTCATCGACATTACGGATATGCGCGAATGGCGTGAGGAGCGCGGGCAGGGCGTGGTGCATAAACCTATTCCAGGTTGGCAGAGTACTCTTGAGCAACGTGGATTTGTTGGCTGTGCCCGTCACTTCATTGATTGCGTGCAAAATCAGACAGTTCCACAAACTGCCGGAGAACAGGCAATACTGGCGCAACGCATCGTTGACAAGATCTGGCGCGATGCGATGAGTGAATAAACCCTGTAACATCTGGCGGTAGCAATTCACCATAATCCAGGTAGACTATTCGCCTCTTTCAGCGCCTGCTTTGCAGGCGTTTTGCCCGTGGGTCTGGATTAGAACACCGATGAATTTATTAAAATCGCTGGCCGCCGTCAGCTCGATGACCATGTTTTCGCGTGTGCTTGGCTTCGCACGTGACGCAATTGTCGCCAGAATCTTTGGCGCAGGGATGGCAACCGACGCCTTTTTCGTCGCTTTTAAACTTCCTAACTTGTTGCGCCGTATTTTTGCCGAAGGGGCATTTTCCCAGGCATTTGTACCGATTCTGGCGGAATATAAAAGCAAGCAGGGTGAAGACGCCACGCGGGTCTTTGTCTCGTATGTTTCTGGCCTGCTGACACTCGCGCTGGCGGTTGTGACGGTCGCCGGGATGCTCGCCGCGCCGTGGGTGATCATGGTGACCGCGCCGGGTTTTGCTGACACGGCCGACAAATTTGCCCTGACTACCCAGTTATTACAGATTACCTTTCCTTATATCTTGCTGATTTCCCTGGCGTCGCTGGTGGGTGCGATTCTGAATACCTGGAACCGCTTCTCGATTCCGGCATTTGCTCCAACGCTGCTTAACATCAGCATGATTGGCTTCGCGCTGTTTGCCGCACCGTACTTTAATCCTCCGGTGCTGGCGCTGGCATGGGCTGTTACGGTCGGCGGCATCCTACAGCTGGTGTATCAGCTACCGCATTTGAAGAAGATCGGCATGCTGGTTTTGCCACGCATTAACTTCCACGATGCCGGGGCAATGCGCGTGGTGAAACAGATGGGACCAGCGATCCTTGGCGTCTCTGTGAGCCAGATCTCTTTAATCATCAACACCATTTTTGCCTCGTTTCTTGCTTCCGGTTCGGTGTCGTGGATGTATTACGCCGACCGCCTAATGGAGTTTCCGTCCGGTGTACTGGGCGTGGCGCTTGGCACCATTTTGCTGCCGTCGCTGTCGAAAAGTTTTGCCAGTGGCAATCATGATGAATACAACCGTTTGATGGACTGGGGGCTGCGTCTTTGTTTCCTGTTGGCGCTGCCGAGTGCGGTTGCGTTGGGCATTCTTTCAGGTCCGTTAACCGTTTCGCTGTTCCAGTACGGTAAATTTACCGCCTTTGATGCGCTGATGACCCAGCGGGCGTTAATTGCCTACTCGGTGGGTTTGATTGGCCTGATTGTAGTGAAAGTGTTGGCTCCTGGCTTTTATTCCCGCCAGGACATTAAAACGCCAGTGAAAATTGCCATCGTTACGCTGATTTTAACGCAATTGATGAACCTGGCGTTTATCGGCCCGTTGAAACATGCCGGGCTGTCCCTTTCTATTGGTCTGGCGGCGTGTCTGAATGCTTCTCTGCTTTACTGGCAGTTGCGTAAGCAGAAAATCTTTACCCCGCAACCCGGCTGGATGCCGTTTCTGTTGCGTCTGGTGGTGGCGGTACTGGTGATGTCTGGCGTGCTTTTAGGTATGTTACATATTATGCCTGAGTGGTCACTGGGTACTATGCCCTGGCGTTTACTGCGTTTAATGGCGGTCGTGCTGGCGGGAATTGCCGCGTACTTCGCTGCACTGGCGGTGTTGGGCTTCAAAGTTAAAGAGTTTGCCCGTCGGACGGTATAACAATGCATTCCGGCCTGCACTGCAGGCCGGAGATAATCTTCAGATCGAAATCTTTTTACTGCCGCGATGGGGTATTGATGTCTGACCGTTCGCCCCGTACAGCGTCGGTTCCTGATGCGGTTTTAACATTTCCAGCGCCTGTTGATTGCGCTCAATCTGTCCTTCCAGTAACCAGCCATTATGTTGATTCATTTGACGTAGTTGCTGAGTTTGCACCGTAATTTCCTGCCAACGTTGACTAATATCAACGCTATTTTCTGCATTGGGTTCTTTTCTGCGTAACTGTTCGAGGTAATCCAACGTCGCCAGCAGTGAGCTTTTTTGTTCTGTAATCCATTGCAACTGGCTGCCGTTGATCTGCCCCATTGAGAGATGTTGCTGCTCTTGATCCATTACCGTTTTGAGATCGTTAAGCACTGCGGACATCTGGTCGAGGATCTCTGCAAGACGCGTCATACGATCAGTTACTCTGCAAGTCTTGCTGCGCTTCGTTGATTAGCGCATCGGCAATTTTGCCGGTGTCCATTTTTAGTTCACCGTTACGAATCGCCAGTTTTAACGCTTCGACACGTTCAAGATTGATATCACTGCTGCCGGGTTGCATTAGTTTTGCTTGCGCGTCGCTTAACGTCACACTGGTGCTGGTGGCGGCGGTTGTTTTTGCCGCCCGGGTATTCGTTACCGGCGCGTCAGTGGTTTCACGCGGTTGAACGGTGCTTACGGGCTTCAGAGGTGAAGTGCGGTCAATACTCATGGTTTATTCCTCATTGAGGGCGCTTTTATCATGTGTTGCTTATTTATCGGCATGGGTCGGGTAATCTTTAACAGGTTACAGGTTTATAAGAATATTCCCATCTGCATCGACAACGCCGCTGACCACCTGTCCCGATACCATGCGCACCCGCGCATTCTGTGCGACGGCAGCATTGTTCAGCGCCTGACCTTCAGCGTTGGCGCTAAACCCATCACCACTGGCGATCACGTTGACGCGTTGTCCCGCTTTTACACGCCAGGCCTGGCGCAACTGGGTTAATTGGATAGGTTGTTCGGGTGATAGATCGCGCAGGCTAACGGCATCAATAAGTTGATTGATATCCAACACAGTACGCGGCGGCAAGGTGTCCAGTCGTCCGCGTTTCAGTTTTACATTGCCAGCTTCCAGCTTTCCTCCCCGCACAATGGGCATCGCGGCAACCACATAATTTCCTGTGGCCTGTACATTGACTTGCAAATATCGTTTGTCGTTACCGCAGCGTGCCAGCACATTCACATTGCCCCACAGGCGGGAATTATTGCTCATCGAAAGCAATGGCTGCTCGCACGGCGGCAGTAGATTGGGCGCTGTACGAATAGAAACACGAACCTCATCACTTACCCCCGCGAGCTGGGCGCTAAAAAAGGTTTGCAATTGCGATGTGAGATTGCTCGCCGCACTTAACGGACTGAATAGTATCGCGATGATCGCCACGCTACGTTTTATTGCCAGCATTTTCGCCCCCAGCCATTTCTACAACGTGAATTGTACCTGTCCGCAATGACCATCAACGGCATAAATAGCGACCCATTTTGCGTTTATTCCGCCGATAACGCGCGCGTAAAGGCATTTAAGCTGATGGCAGAATTTTGATACCTGCGGAGGAGATATGCTCGATAAGCTCGACGCCGCCTTACGTTTTCAACAAGAGGCGCTCAATCTGCGCGCCCAGCGTCAGGAAGTGCTGGCAGCAAACATCGCCAATGCCGATACCCCTGGTTATCAGGCTCGCGATATCGATTTTGCCAGTGAACTTAAAAAAGTCATGCAACGTGGACGGGATGCAACAAGCGTGGTTGCACTGACGATGACCTCAACGCAACACATTCCGGCGCAGGCGCTGACGCCTCCTACCGCAGAACTGCAATACCGTATTCCGGACCAGCCCTCGCTGGATGGTAATACCGTCGATATGGATCGCGAACGCACCCAGTTTGCCGATAACAGCCTGCAATACCAGATGAGCCTTAGCGCGTTGAGCGGGCAAATCAAAGGCATGATGAACGTTTTACAGAGCGGAAATTAACGGATGGCATTGCTGAATATTTTTGATATCGCCGGGTCGGCGTTAACTGCTCAGTCCCAGCGCCTGAACGTGGCGGCCAGTAATCTGGCGAATGCTGATAGCGTGACCGGTCCCGATGGACAGCCATATCGGGCAAAACAGGTGGTATTTCAGGTTAACGCTGCTCCAGGTGCTGCGACAGGCGGCGTAAAGGTGGCTGATGTTATAGAAAGTCAGGCCCCGGACAAACTGGTTTATGAACCGGGTAATCCGCTGGCGGATGCAAAGGGCTACGTGAAAATGCCAAACGTTGATGTCGTCGGGGAGATGGTTAACACCATGTCGGCGTCACGCAGCTATCAGGCCAATGTTGAAGTGCTCAACACGGTGAAAAGCATGATGCTGAAAACCCTTACGCTCGGTCAATAAAGGAGAAAGCTATGTCCATTGCGGTAACCACCACCGATCCGACAAATACCGGCGTCAGCACCACCAGTAGTAGTTCGCTCACGGGCAGCAACGCCGCAGATTTACAAAGCAGTTTTCTGACTTTGTTGGTGGCGCAGCTGAAAAACCAGGACCCGACCAATCCAATGGAAAACAACGAGCTGACGTCGCAATTGGCTCAAATCAGCACGGTCAGCGGGATTGAAAAACTCAATACCACGCTCGGATCTATTTCCGGACAGATTGATAACAGCCAGTCGTTACAGGCCAGTAACCTGATCGGTCACGGCGTGATGATCCCAGGCACCACTGTTCTTGCGGGAACCGGCAGTGAAGAAGGGGCTGTGACCACGACCACACCGTTTGGTGTTGAGTTGCAGCAGGCGGCAGACAAAGTTACGGCCACCATCACCGATAAAAACGGCGCGGTTGTCCGTACCATTGATATCGGTGAACTGACTGCCGGAGTCCACAGTTTCACCTGGGACGGTACGTTGACTGACGGCAGCACTGCGCCGAACGGTTCTTACAATGTAGCGATTAGCGCCAGTAACGGTGGTACACAACTGGTTGCCCAGCCGCTGCAGTTTGCTCTGGTGCAGGGGGTGATCCGCGGCAACAACGGTAATACGCTGGATCTCGGCACTTACGGCACCACCACCCTCGACGAAGTACGGCAGATAATTTAAAGCCCTCAAATTTCAGGAGTCAGTCATGGCCTTTTCTCAAGCGGTTAGCGGATTAAACGCTGCCGCCACCAACCTCGATGTTATTGGCAACAATATCGCCAACTCCGCCACCTACGGCTTTAAATCAGGCACGGCCTCTTTTGCCGATATGTTTGCCGGTTCGAAAGTGGGACTGGGGGTAAAAGTTGCCGGTATCACTCAGGACTTTACCGATGGCACGACCACCAACACCGGGCGAGGTCTGGACGTTGCTATCAGCCAGAACGGTTTTTTCCGTCTGGTAGACAGCAACGGTTCGGTGTTCTACAGCCGTAACGGACAATTTAAGCTGGATGAAAACCGTAACCTGGTGAATTTGCAAGGTTTACAGCTGACGGGTTACCCGGCAACCGGTACGCCGCCGACTATTCAGGAAGGGGCGAATCCGACCAATATTTCGATCCCGAATACCCTGATGGCAGCGAAAACTACCACCACGGCTTCGATGCAGATCAACCTGAATTCCAGTGATCCGCTTCCCTCTGTTAACGCATTTGATGCCAGCAATGCGGATAGCTATAACAAAAAAGGTTCGGTGACTGTTTTCGATAGTCAGGGTAATGCTCATGACATGAGCGTCTACTTTGTGAAGACCGGGGATAATAACTGGCAGGTCTACACCCAGGATAGTAGTGATCCAAACAGCATTGCGAAGACAGCGACAACACTGGTGTTTAATGCCAATGGCGTTCTGACCTCAGATCCAACAGCGAATATTTCCACCGGCGCAATTAACGGCGCAGATCCCGCCACGTTTAGCCTGAGTTTCCTCAACTCCATGCAGCAAAATACCGGTGCTAACAACATTGTGGCAACCACCCAGAACGGCTATAAACCGGGCGATCTGGTGAGTTATCAAATCAATGATGACGGTACGGTTGTCGGCAACTATTCCAACGAACAAACCCAACTGCTGGGGCAGATTGTACTGGCGAACTTTGCCAACAACGAAGGTCTGGCATCCGAAGGCGACAACGTCTGGTCTGCGACGCAATCTTCTGGCGTGGCGCTGTTGGGGACAGCCGGGACGGGCAACTTTGGCACCCTGACCAACGGTGCGCTGGAAGCGTCCAATGTCGATCTCAGCAAAGAACTGGTCAATATGATCGTTGCCCAGCGTAACTATCAGTCTAACGCCCAGACCATCAAAACCCAGGACCAGATCCTCAACACGCTGGTTAACTTACGCTAATCGCTGACGGGATAGCTCAATGGATCACGCAATTTATACCGCGATGGGGGCAGCCAGCCAGACGCTGAATCAACAGGCGGTGACCGCCAGTAATCTGGCCAATGCCTCTACGCCCGGTTTTCGCGCACAGTTAAACGCCTTGCGTGCAGTACCGGTGGAAGGGCTTTCACTACCCACGCGCACGCTGGTTACGGCGTCAACACCGGGTGCTGACATGACGCCCGGTAAGATGGATTACACCTCACGCCCGCTGGACGTCGCGTTGCAGCAGGACGGCTGGCTGGCCGTGCAGACCGCTGACGGCAGCGAAGGATATACGCGTAATGGCAGCATTCAGGTTGATCCCACCGGGCAACTGACAATTCAGGGACATCCGGTGATCGGCGAGGCGGGGCCAATTGCTGTGCCGGAAGGGGCGGAAATCACTGTTGCTGCCGATGGCACAATCTCGGCGCTGAATCCGGGCGATCCGGCAAATACGGTTGCACCAGTGGGGCGTCTGAAGCTGGTGAAAGCCACGGGCAGCGAAGTGCAGCGCGGTGACGACGGCATTTTTCGTTTAAGCGCAGAAAGCCAGGCTACGCGTGGGCTGGTACTGCAGGCAGATCCAACCTTACGTGTGATGTCGGGGGTTCTGGAAGGCAGTAACGTCAATGCCGTTGCGGCAATGAGCGACATGATTGCCAGCGCGCGGCGTTTTGAAATGCAGATGAAGGTGATCAGCAGCGTCGATGATAACGCAGGCCGTGCCAACCAACTGCTGTCGATGAGTTAATTGAACGGATACATGACAAGTATAAGTTGCCCGATGCGCAAGTTTATCGGGTCTATGGGGGCAATCGCAATTTATTGATTTCGCGAGCTCTTGTAGGCCGGATAAGGCGTTTACGCCGCATCCGGCATGAAGACATATGCATTTTGTCAATAATCCACCACAGGACATTTTATGATCAGTTCATTATGGATCGCCAAAACGGGCCTTGACGCCCAGCAAACCAATATGGACGTCATTGCCAACAACCTGGCAAACGTCAGTACCAACGGTTTTAAGCGCCAGCGGGCCGTTTTTGAAGATCTGCTTTACCAAACCATCCGCCAGCCGGGGGCACAGTCTTCCGAACAAACCACCTTGCCATCCGGGTTGCAAATCGGCACGGGGGTACGTCCGGTCGCCACTGAACGCTTACACAGCCAGGGCAACCTGTCGCAGACCAACAACAGTAAAGACGTCGCGATTAAAGGGCAGGGCTTTTTCCAGGTGATGTTGCCAGATGGGTCATCAGCCTATACCCGTGACGGCTCTTTCCAGGTGGATCAGAACGGGCAGCTGGTGACGGCTGGTGGTTTTCAGGTGCAGCCAGCGATCACCATTCCGGCGAATGCGTTAAGTATCACCATCGGTCGTGATGGCGTGGTCAGCGTAACCCAACAAGGCCAGGCAGCTCCGGTTCAAGTTGGGCAGCTCAATCTCACCACCTTTATGAATGATACCGGACTGGAGAGCATTGGCGAAAACCTCTACACCGAAACGCAATCCTCCGGTGCACCGAACGAAAGCACGCCGGGCCTGAACGGCGCGGGACTGCTTTATCAAGGGTATGTTGAAACGTCTAACGTCAACGTGGCGGAAGAACTGGTCAATATGATTCAGGTGCAACGCGCCTACGAAATCAACAGTAAAGCGGTATCCACCACCGATCAGATGCTGCAAAAACTGACGCAACTCTAAGGCATAACCGGTGGCAGATTCACCGGTTTACTGATTTTTGAAGATGATAGCCATGCAAAAAAACGCTGCGCATACTTATGCCATTTCCAGCTTGTTGGTGCTTTCACTAACCGGCTGCGCCTGGATACCCTCCACGCCGCTGGTACAGGGGGCGACCAGTGCACAACCGGTTCCCGGTCCGACGCCCGTCGCCAACGGTTCTATTTTCCAGTCTGCTCAGCCGATTAACTATGGCTATCAACCGCTGTTTGAAGATCGTCGACCACGCAATATTGGCGATACGCTGACCATCGTGTTGCAGGAGAACGTCAGCGCCAGCAAAAGCTCCTCTGCGAATGCCAGCCGTGACGGTAAAACTAATTTTGGCTTTGATACTGTGCCGCGCTATTTGCAGGGGCTGTTTGGTAACGCTCGTGCCGATGTCGAAGCCTCTGGTGGCAACACGTTCAACGGAAAAGGTGGGGCCAATGCCAGCAATACCTTTAGCGGCACGTTGACGGTGACGGTTGACCAGGTACTGGTCAACGGCAACCTGCATGTGGTGGGTGAAAAACAGATCGCCATTAATCAGGGTACCGAATTTATTCGCTTCTCTGGTGTAGTTAATCCTCGCACCATCAGCGGCAGTAATACCGTACCGTCTACTCAGGTGGCGGATGCGCGCATTGAATACGTAGGCAATGGCTACATTAACGAAGCGCAAAATATGGGCTGGTTGCAGCGTTTCTTCCTTAACCTGTCGCCAATGTAAGTGAGGCTGTGGTGATTAAATTTCTCTCTGCATTAATTCTTCTACTGGTTATCACGGCAGCTCAGGCTGAGCGTATTCGCGATCTCACCAGTGTTCAGGGGGTAAGGCAAAACTCACTGATTGGCTATGGCCTGGTGGTGGGGCTGGATGGCACCGGTGACCAGACAACTCAGACGCCGTTTACCACACAAACGCTTAATAACATGCTCTCACAGCTGGGAATTACCGTTCCGACGGGCACTAATATGCAGCTAAAAAACGTCGCTGCGGTAATGGTGACGGCGTCACTTCCACCGTTTGGACGTCAGGGGCAAACCATTGACGTGGTGGTTTCTTCCATGGGAAATGCCAAAAGTCTGCGTGGCGGTACGTTATTGATGACACCGCTTAAGGGCGTTGACAGTCAGGTGTATGCGCTGGCACAGGGCAATATTCTGGTTGGCGGCGCAGGGGCCTCCGCTGGCGGTAGCAGTGTTCAGGTGAACCAACTGAACGGTGGACGGATCACCAATGGTGCGGTTATTGAACGTGAATTGCCCAGCCAGTTTGGCGTCGGGAATACCCTTAATTTGCAACTTAACGACGAAGATTTCAGTATGGCGCAGCAAATCGCTGACACCATCAACCGCGTGCGTGGATATGGCAGCGCCACCGCGTTAGATGCGCGGACTATTCAGGTGCGCGTACCGAGTGGCAACAGTTCCCAGGTCCGTTTCCTTGCCGATATCCAGAATATGCAGGTTAATGTCACCCCGCAGGACGCTAAAGTAGTGATTAACTCGCGCACTGGTTCGGTGGTGATGAATCGCGAAGTGACCCTCGACAGCTGCGCGGTAGCGCAGGGGAATCTCTCGGTTACGGTAAATCGGCAGGCCAATGTCAGCCAGCCAGATACACCGTTTGGTGGCGGGCAGACTGTGGTTACTCCACAAACGCAGATCGATTTACGCCAGAGCGGCGGTTCGCTGCAAAGCGTACGTTCCAGCGCCAGCCTCAATAACGTGGTGCGTGCGCTCAATGCGCTGGGCGCTACGCCGATGGATCTGATGTCCATACTGCAATCAATGCAAAGTGCGGGATGTCTGCGGGCAAAACTGGAAATCATCTGATGATCAGCGACAGCAAACTACTGGCAAGTGCGGCCTGGGATGCACAATCGCTCAACGAACTTAAGGCGAAAGCGGGCGAAGATCCGGCGGCAAATATCCGTCCGGTGGCCCGCCAGGTGGAAGGGATGTTCGTGCAGATGATGTTGAAAAGCATGCGCGACGCTTTACCAAAAGATGGCCTGTTCAGCAGCGAGCACACTCGCCTGTATACCAGTATGTATGACCAGCAGATTGCCCAACAGATGACGGCGGGCAAAGGTCTGGGGCTGGCAGAGATGATGGTTAAACAGATGACGCCAGAACAACCATTGCCAGATGAGTCCACGCCAGCAGCACCGATGAAATTCCCGCTCGAAACCGTGGTGCGTTATCAAAATCAGACGCTTTCGCAGCTGGTGCAAAAGGCCGTACCACGTAACTACGATGATTCGCTGCCGGGTGACAGTAAAGCATTCCTCGCGCAACTCTCGTTGCCCGCCCAACTGGCAAGCCAGCAAAGCGGTGTGCCACATCATTTGATCCTCGCTCAGGCGGCGCTGGAATCTGGCTGGGGACAACGGCAAATCCGCCGTGAAAACGGCGAGCCGAGCTATAACCTGTTTGGCGTCAAAGCCTCTGGCAACTGGAAAGGGCCAGTCACTGAAATCACCACGACTGAATATGAAAATGGCGAAGCGAAGAAAGTAAAAGCGAAGTTTCGGGTCTACAGCTCGTATCTGGAAGCATTGTCGGATTACGTTGGGCTATTAACACGTAACCCGCGCTACGCTGCCGTGACGACCGCCGCGAGTGCGGAGCAGGGGGCGCAGGCCCTACAGGACGCGGGCTATGCCACCGATCCTCACTATGCCCGCAAACTCACCAGCATGATTCAGCAGATGAAATCGATAAGCGACAAGGTGAGCAAAACCTACAGCATGAACATTGATAATCTGTTCTGAATAACTCAAGTCCGGCGGGTCGCTGCCGATAATACTCTGTAATTGAAGGCTTATAAGGAACCTCCATGTCCAGCTTGATCAATAACGCCATGAGCGGACTGAACGCGGCCCAGGCGGCGTTAAATACGGCAAGTAATAATATCTCCAGCTATAACGTTGCCGGATATACCCGCCAAACCACTATTATGGCGCAGGCCAACAGCACGTTGGGCGCGGGTGGCTGGGTTGGCAATGGTGTCTACGTTTCCGGTGTGCAGCGTGAGTATGATGCTTTTATTACCAACCAGTTACGTGCGGCTCAGACGCAAAGTAGCGGCCTGACTGCCCGCTATGAGCAGATGTCGAAAATCGACAATATGCTCTCCACCAGTACCTCTTCGCTGGCAACACAGATGCAGGATTTCTTCACCAGCCTGCAAACGCTGGTGAGTAACGCGGAAGATCCGGCAGCGCGCCAGGCGCTGATTGGGAAATCAGAAGGGTTGGTGAATCAGTTTAAAACCACCGATCAATATCTGCGCGACCAGGACAAACAGGTCAATATCGCGATAGGTGCCAGCGTTGATCAGATCAACAATTACGCTAAACAAATCGCCAGCCTGAACGATCAGATCTCCCGCCTGACAGGCGTGGGGGCAGGGGCGTCACCTAACAATCTGCTGGATCAACGCGATCAACTGGTGAGCGAATTAAACCAGATTGTTGGCGTAGAAGTCAGCGTTCAGGATGGTGGCACTTATAACATCACGATGGCCAATGGCTACTCACTGGTTCAGGGAAGTACGGCGCGGCAACTTGCGGCAATTCCTTCCAGCGCCGACCCTTCTCGTACGACTGTCGCTTATGTTGATGGGACTGCGGGCAATCTTGAGATCCCGGAGAAATTGCTGAATACCGGGTCACTGGGCGGTATTCTGACATTTCGTTCTCAGGATCTCGACCAGACGCGTAATACGCTCGGACAACTGGCGCTGGCATTTGCCGAGGCTTTCAATGCCCAACATAACAAGGGGGATGATGCCAATGGTAAAGAAGGGGAGGATTTCTTTGCTATCGGTAAGCCCGCGGTTCTGCAAAATACTAACAACAATGGTGGCGTTGCGATCGGTGCCACGGTAACCGATGCCTCCGCGGTACTGGCGACAGATTACAAAATCTCGTTCGATAATAATCAGTGGCAGGTCACCCGCCTTGCCAGCAATACCACTTTTACGGTGACGCCGGATGCTAACGGTAAAGTGGCATTTGATGGTCTGGAGTTGACGTTTACAGGAACGCCTGCCGTTAACGACAGCTTCACACTGAAACCGGTAAGTGACGCCATCGTCAACATGGATGTATTAATCACCGACGAAGCGAAAATCGCCATGGCGAGCGCAGAAGATGCGGGTGATAGCGACAACCGCAACGGTCAGGCCCTGCTGGATCTGCAAAGTAACAGTAAAACGGTGGGCGGTGCGAAATCCTTTAACGACGCTTATGCCTCGTTAGTGAGTGATATCGGTAATAAAACCGCGACGTTGAAAACCAGTAGCACCACGCAAGGTAATGTGGTGACGCAGCTTTCCAATCAGCAGCAGTCGATTTCCGGTGTCAATCTCGATGAGGAGTATGGAAATCTGCAACGTTTTCAGCAGTATTACCTGGCGAATGCGCAGGTTCTGCAGACGGCAAACGCGATTTTTGATGCGCTGATTAACATTCGTTAAGGGGAGATAAAATGCGTTTCAGTACCCAGATGATGTACCAGCAAAACATGCGTGGCATCACCAATTCTCAGGCCGAATGGATGAAGTACGGCGAACAGATGTCGACGGGTAAGCGAGTCGTTAACCCTTCAGATGATCCCATTGCTGCATCACAAGCTGTTGTTCTCTCCCAGGCACAGGCGCAAAACAGTCAGTACACGCTGGCGCGTACTTTCGCCACTCAAAAAGTGTCACTGGAAGAGAGTGTGCTTAGCCAGGTCACCACTGCTATCCAGAATGCTCAGGAAAAAATTGTCTACGCCAGCAATGGCACCTTGAGTGATGATGACCGGGCGTCGTTGGCAACCGATATCCAGGGTATTCGTGACCAGTTGCTGAATCTGGCGAACACTACGGATGGTAACGGGCGCTACATTTTTGCCGGTTATAAAACAGAAACTGCGCCGTTTAGTGAGGCAGACGGCGAATATGTTGGCGGAGCAGAAAGTATTAAACAACAGGTCGATGCTTCGCGTTCGATGGTGATAGGGCACACGGGTGACAAAATTTTCGACAGTATTACCAGCAACGCGGTAGCGGAACCAGACGGTAGCGCTTCTGAAACCAATCTTTTTGCCATGCTGGATAGCGCCATCGCAGCCCTGAAAACGCCGGTCGCGGAAAGCGAAGCGGATAAAGAAACCGCCGCTGCGGCACTGGATAAAACCAACCGCGGACTGAAAAACTCGCTGAACAATGTGCTGACCGTTCGCGCGGAATTAGGCACGCAGCTGAACGAACTGGAGTCGCTGGATTCATTAGGTAGCGATCGCGCTTTAGGGCAAACGCAGCAGATGAGCGATCTGGTTGATGTGGACTGGAATGCAACTATTTCATCTTACATCATGCAGCAAACGGCATTGCAGGCATCGTATAAAGCATTTACCGATATGCAGGGATTGTCGCTGTTCCAGCTCAACAAATAAGCTCGCTTTAAAACATATCATGAAACTGGGTATGTTTTGTCTGCCCGCTCTGGGATCGCCGGGGCGGGCATTTTTTTGCCTATTTTGTATTGTTGGTTAGCAAGGATGCCATTCGATAAATTTTAATATGTTGATTTAAAGATGAAATAAAAAAGCCCTGGCAGTTACCAGGGCTTGATTACTTGAGCTAATTATTACTCAACAGGTTGCGGACGCGCAGGCGCGGCAGATGCATGATGCGTTGCCGTATGACCACCTGCAGCACCTTTACCTTCGAAGGCAAAAGTAGGGCGCTGCCAGTCACTGTGACGCGGTGCCTCCGGAACATATTCCGGTGCCGGAGCGCGCGTCATTGGCGCGGTAGCGTGGTTATGCTCAACGGTGACCTCAGGTTCAACCGCAGCTACCGTTTCAACTTCTGCTGCGACTTCAGCGACGACTGGCGCGGCAGGTTGAGCAACAACTTCAGGCTCAGCAACCACAACCTCAGCAGTTTCGGCAACTTCTTCAATATCAGCCGTCTCTTCCTGCGGTTCAACCACCGGTTCTGCGTGTTCTGCAACTTCCTGGGCTACGGCAACATCAGACTCGGTAATCACCTGCGGCTGTTCAGTTACCGCGGCGGCAATCACCTCAGGATGCGTCGTTTCAACCACTTCCGGTTGCGGTTCGGCAACCTGAACGGGGGCTTCTACGACTTCAGCCACTTCTTCAACAACCGGCGCGCTAACAACAGGTTCGACAGCGGCGGCGACAGGGACCTCAGTCACCATCGGTTGCACTTGTACTTCTTCCTGTTCGCGCTGCTCTTCAACCTGTACATCTTGCGGACGTACAATCGGATAGCGGATCCAGACTTTGCCAGAGGCCAGTTCCGGAGACGCGCACGCTACGGTTAACGGCATTGGCGACTGGGTCGGATAACGCTCGTCACGATAGCGACGACGACGCTGACCACTCACGCGCAGGTGACGAGGCGAGCGGCGAGAGCGACGCGGCATGCCACCGTTATCACGGTTATCAGCATTGTTCTCTTCCTGCTGTTCCGGCGCAGTTTGCGCTACGACTGGCAGCGGGACTTTCGCCAGTTCTGTTCGCGGAGCAGGCGCTTCCTGAACGATGGTTTCGGCAGCGGCAGTTTCTTCAACCACCGGTGCGACCACCGCTTCTTCGGCTACGCTTTGCTCGTAACGCACTTTCTGATTCAGCTGGCGCTGTTTACGACGCGGCTGAACCGGACGTACACGTTCTTCCTGTTCGGTTTCCTGAACAGATTGCTCTTCAACATTCAGCGCTTTCGCTTCTTGTTGCGCCTGACGTTTATCATCATTACGGCGGCGGCTACGTTCACGACGCGGCGCTTGCTGCTCGTCGGTGGTACGCGCTTTTTCCGTTACCTCAGCCTGCTGACGGCTCTCACGCGTCTCGGCAGTCTGCTGCTGTGCCTGGCGACGATTACGGCGGTTTTCTTCGCGATTATCGCTGCCTTCATTACGTTCGCTACGTGTGTCGCGGCGTTCATTACGGTCACGACGGTTGTTCTGACGAGGCTTGCGACGATCCTGTTGACGTTCCGGTTTCGCTTCTGCTTTCGGTGCTGGTTGCTCGGTCGGTTTGGTTTCTTCACCACCGCTGAACAGCGCTTTCAGTGCGCCGAAGAAACGGCTCAACAGCCCAGGTTGTGCAGGAGCTGCTGGTGTTGCCGGTGCAGCTTTAGGTGCTGGGGCTGCGACAGGCGCGGCAGGTTCAGCTGGCGTTGGCGCTGGCGGCACATCCGGCATGGCAAACGTTGCCAGCGCAGGTTGTTCCGGACGCTTACGTTCAGCGAACTCTTCTTCAGACGGCAGCGCCATCGCTTCTTCATGCAGCTTCGGCAGCATGTAGCTTAAGGTTGGGGTTTCTTCCCCTTTGCGTACGCGCAGCACATGGTAGTGCGGGGTTTCCATCTGATCGTTTGGCACAATCACACAGCGCACGCCGTCCTGACGAGTTTCAATGGCATTTACCGCAGAGCGTTTTTCGTTCAGCAGGTAAGAAGCGATTGGTACAGGAACAATGGCATGCACTTCCTGAGTGTTCTCTTTCAGCGCTTCTTCTTCAATCAGACGCAGAATAGAGAGCGACAGGGATTCGTTGTCACGCACGGTGCCGGTACCGGAGCAGCGCGGGCAGACGTGATGGCTGGATTCACCCAGCGATGGACTCAGCCGCTGACGGGACATTTCCAGCAGACCAAAGCGAGAAATATGGCTGATTTGAATACGTGCACGGTCCTGACGTACCGCTTCACGCAGACGGTTTTCTACCGCACGCTGGTGGCGGACTGGCGTCATGTCAATGAAGTCGATAACAATCAGGCCGCCGAGGTCACGCAGGCGCAGCTGACGAGCAATCTCATCGGCAGCTTCGAGGTTGGTGTTAAACGCGGTTTCTTCGATATCGCCGCCGCGGGTTGCGCGTGCGGAGTTGATATCGATGGCAGTTAACGCTTCAGTGCTGTCGATAACAATAGAACCACCAGACGGCAGACGGACTTCACGCTGGAAGGCGGACTCGATCTGCGACTCGATCTGGTAGTGGCTGAACAGCGGAATTTCACCAGTGTACAGCTTGATTTTGCTGCTGAAATCCGGGCGACCTAATGCAGCGATATGCTGACGCGCCAGTTCGAGCACTTTCGGGTTATCGATAAGGATTTCGCCGATGTCCTGACGTAAGTAATCGCGGAATGCGCGAACGATGACGTTGCTCTCCTGATGGATCAGGAACGGGGCAGGGCGGCTTTCAGCGGCTTTTTTAATAGCTTCCCAGTGTTTCAGGCGGAAGCTTAAATCCCATTGCAGCGCCTCTGCAGATTTGCCGACGCCAGCGGTGCGCACGATAAGCCCCATGCCTTCCGGCAGTTCAAGGCTTGCCAGTGCTTCTTTTAATTCGGTACGGTCGTCGCCTTCAATACGGCGAGAAATACCACCCGCGCGCGGGTTGTTCGGCATCAGAACCAGATAGCTACCTGCCAGGCTGATAAAGGTGGTCAGTGCTGCGCCTTTGTTACCGCGCTCTTCTTTATCAATCTGAACAATAACTTCCTGACCTTCACGCAACACATCTTTAATGTTGGGACGGCCATGAGCACTGTAGTTAGCAGGGAAATATTCGCGGGCAATTTCTTTAAGTGGGAGGAAACCGTGACGTTCAGCGCCGTAATCAACAAAAGCAGCTTCCAGACTCGGTTCAATGCGGGTGATTTTACCTTTGTAGATGTTTGCCTTTTTCTGTTCGTGCCCTGGACTTTCGATATCCAGGTCATACAGACGCTGCCCATCTACAAGGGCAACGCGCAACTCTTCCTGCTGAGTTGCGTTGATTAACATTCTTTTCATCGTAACTTACTCATTATTCTTACATTGACGACTAAGCTGCGGGCAAAGTAACGCCTTTCCGGGTGTGAACCGATGGCCTCGTGTCTAGTCGCGTCGCCAACCTCACGGTTATCGTCAGCTCAAAGAGGCGCAGAGTGTCGGTTGCCCGTTTTTCATGCGGAAAAACAGCGCAATTATCAAAGAAACAGACTGGGTATTACTCTCCAGAAATATTTCCATCTACCGGTAAGGACTGCAACCCGCAGCCCGCTAACTGCCTGAAAGATCAATACGTCTTACGCCATTGCTGCGTGGATGATCGGTCGGGCAAAATGGGTTATTCCGTAAAATTTCTTGTTTTAACAAGGATGGACACGGAAACGTTCTCATTATTCCACTGCAAGCCTTGTTATAGCAAGATGACTTTTACCATTTATCACCCGCTTACTCACAGTTTTTTCACTTCTTAATGGTGATTGGTTTAATAACCATCAATAAAGTGATGACGTAGTGAAGTAATAAGGTGCAAAACTAAATATAAGCATAGAAAAATGAGTGGCGCGAATCCTGTTGGCTAATTAGAATCGCCCACCATGAAAACAGAGACTCCATCCGTAAAAATTGTTGCTATCACCGCTGACGAAGCGGGGCAACGTATCGATAACTTTTTGCGTACCCAATTGAAAGGCGTACCAAAAAGTATGATTTACCGTATTTTGCGTAAAGGCGAAGTGCGGGTGAACAAAAAACGTATTAAGCCTGAATATAAACTCGAAGCGGGTGATGAGGTGCGTATCCCACCGGTTCGCGTTGCTGAGCGGGAAGAAGAGGCGGTTTCGCCACATCTGCAAAAGGTGGCAGCGCTGGCGGACGTCATCTTATATGAAGATGAGCATATCCTGGTGCTGAATAAACCTTCCGGTACGGCGGTACATGGCGGCAGTGGTTTAAGCTTCGGCGTTATCGAAGGTTTGCGGGCGTTGCGCCCGGAAGCGCGGTTCCTTGAACTGGTTCATCGTCTCGACCGGGACACTTCCGGTGTGTTGCTGGTAGCGAAAAAACGCTCGGCGTTGCGTTCTCTGCATGAGCAATTACGTGAAAAAGGGATGCAAAAAGATTACCTGGCGCTGGTGCGCGGTCAGTGGCAGTCGCATGTGAAGAGCGTACAAGCGCCGTTGCTGAAAAATATTCTGCAAAGCGGCGAACGTATCGTGCGTGTGAGTCAGGAAGGTAAACCGTCGGAAACACGCTTTAAAGTGGAAGAACGCTATGCATTTGCCACCCTGGTGCGTTGTAGCCCGGTAACTGGGCGTACTCATCAGATCCGTGTGCATACACAGTATGCGGGTCATCCGATTGCCTTTGACGATCGCTACGGTGACCGTGAATTTGATAGACAGCTCACTGAAGCAGGCACGGGATTAAATCGTCTGTTCCTGCACGCCGCAGCGTTGAAGTTTACCCATCCGGGAACCGGTGAGGTGATGCGTATCGAAGCGCCGATGGATGAAGGTTTGAAGCGTTGTTTGCAAAAGCTGCGTAACGCGCGCTAATACAAGCATATAAACCTGATAATGGGCGGTTGGCCTGATAAGGCGTTTACGCCGCATCAGGCCGCCAGCACCGATTGCCGGATGCGACATACCTGCATCCGGCGTAAAAAACTATCCCATTAGCGGGTTTTTCCCTTCCCGACGTAACATCTGACACAGCGCGATTAGCGGTAAACCAACCAGCGTGTTAGGGTCACGCCCTTCTAAACGCTCAAACAGCGTAATGCCAAATCCTTCACTCTTAAAGCTACCCGCGCAGTGCAGGGGATGCTCCTTACGCACGTAATTATCAATCTCCGCCTCGCTCAGGTGACGGAAATGGACGTCAAAAGGCTCCACTTCTGTTTGCAGATGCCCATTCGCCGAATTAAACAACGCCAGTCCAGTATAGAAGGTGACGATATTGCCGCTGGCTTTGCGTAATTGCAGACGGGCATTTTCTTCCGTTAACGGTTTACCGGTGATTTCGCCATCAAGAACACATACCTGGTCTGAACCAATAATTAAATGATCCGGATAACGTGACGCCAGAGATTGCGCTTTTTCTTGTGCCAGTCGAAGCACCAACTGTCGCGGTGATTCGTCGCTGCGTGGGGTTTCGTCGACCTCGGGTGCTGCACATTCAAAAGAGATTTGCAGTTTTTCCAGAAGAGCGCGACGCCAGGGCGAGGTGGAGGCTAAAATAAGTTTAGGCATATTTTTTTCCATCAGATATAGCGTATTGATGATAGCCATTTTAAACTATGCGCTTCGTTTTGCAGGTTGATGTTCGTTATCAGCACTGAACGAAAATAAAGCAGTAACCCGCAATGTGTGCGAATTATTGGCAAAAGGCAACCACAGGCTGCCTTTTTCTTTGACTCTATGACGTTACAAAGTTAATATGCGCGCCCTATGCAAAAGGTAAAATTACCCCTGACTCTCGATCCGGTTCGTACGGCTCAAAAACGCCTTGATTACCAGGGTATCTATACCCCTGATCAGGTTGAGCGCGTCGCCGAATCCGTAGTCAGTGTGGACAGTGATGTGGAATGCTCCATGTCGTTCGCTATCGATAACCAACGTCTCGCAGTGTTAAACGGCGATGCGAAGGTGACGGTAACGCTCGAGTGTCAGCGTTGCGGGAAGCCGTTTACTCATCAGGTCTACACAACGTATTGTTTTAGTCCTGTGCGTTCAGACGAACAGGCTGAAGCACTGCCGGAAGCGTATGAACCGATTGAGGTTAACGAATTCGGTGAAATCGATCTGCTTGCAATGGTTGAAGATGAAATCATCCTCGCCTTGCCGGTAGTTCCGGTGCATGATTCTGAACACTGTGAAGTGTCCGAAGCGGACATGGTCTTTGGTGAACTGCCTGAAGAAGCGCAAAAGCCAAACCCATTTGCCGTATTAGCCAGCTTAAAGCGTAAGTAATTGGTGCTCCCCGTTGGATCGGGGATAAACCGTAATTGAGGAGTAAGGTCCATGGCCGTACAACAGAATAAACCAACCCGTTCCAAACGTGGCATGCGTCGTTCCCATGACGCGCTGACCGCAGTCACCAGCCTGTCTGTAGACAAAACTTCTGGTGAAAAACACCTGCGTCACCACATCACTGCCGACGGTTACTACCGCGGCCGCAAGGTCATCGCTAAGTAATCACGCGTCTGCGTGATGAAGCTTAGTGAGGATTTTCCCCAGGCAACTGGGGAAAGACCAAACCGGGCGGCGACGATACCTTGACACGTCTAACCCTGGCGTTAGATGTCATGGGAGGGGATTTTGGCCCTTCCGTGACAGTGCCTGCAGCATTGCAGGCACTGAATTCTAATTCGCAACTCACTCTTCTTTTAGTCGGCAATCCCGACGCCATCACGCCATTACTTGCTAAAGCTGACTTTGAACAACGTTCGCGTCTGCAGATTATTCCTGCGCAGTCAGTTATCGCCAGTGATGCCCGGCCTTCGCAAGCTATCCGCGCCAGTCGTGGGAGTTCAATGCGCGTGGCCCTGGAGCTGGTGAAAGAAGGTCGAGCGCAAGCCTGTGTCAGTGCCGGTAATACCGGGGCGCTGATGGGGCTGGCAAAATTATTACTCAAGCCCCTGGAGGGGATTGAGCGTCCGGCGCTGGTGACGGTATTACCGCATCAGCAAAAGGGCAAAACGGTGGTCCTCGATTTAGGGGCCAACGTCGATAGTGACAGTACAATGTTGGTGCAATTTGCCATTATGGGCTCAGTTCTGGCTGAAGAGGTGGTGGAAATTCCCAATCCTCGCGTGGCGTTGCTCAATATTGGTGAAGAAGAAGTAAAGGGTCTCGACAGTATTCGGGATGCCTCAGCGGTGCTTAAAACAATCCCTTCTATCAATTATATCGGCTATCTTGAAGCCAATGAGTTGTTAACTGGCAAGACAGATGTGCTGGTTTGTGACGGCTTTACAGGAAATGTCACATTAAAGACGATGGAAGGTGTTGTCAGGATGTTCCTTTCTCTGCTGAAATCTCAGGGTGAAGGGAAAAAACGGTCGTGGTGGCTACTGTTATTAAAGCGTTGGCTACAAAAGAGCCTGACGAGGCGATTCAGTCACCTCAACCCCGACCAGTATAACGGCGCCTGTCTGTTAGGATTGCGCGGCACGGTGATAAAAAGTCATGGTGCGGCCAATCAGCGAGCTTTTGCGGTCGCGATTGAACAGGCAGTGCAGGCGGTGCAGCGACAAGTTCCTCAGCGAATTGCCGCTCGCCTGGAATCTGTATACCCAGCTGGTTTTGAGCTGCTGGACGGTGGCAAAAGCGGAACTCTGCGGTAGCAGGACGCTGCCAGCGAACTCGCAGTTTGCAAGTGACGGTATATAACCGAAAAGTGACTGAGCGTACATGTATACGAAGATTATTGGTACTGGCAGCTATCTGCCCGAACAAGTGCGGACAAACGCCGATTTGGAAAAAATGGTGGATACCTCTGACGAGTGGATTGTCACTCGTACCGGCATCCGCGAACGCCACATTGCTGCACCAAACGAAACCGTTTCAACCATGGGCTTTGAAGCGGCGACACGCGCAATTGAGATGGCGGGCATTGATAAAGACCAGATTGGCCTGATCGTTGTGGCAACGACTTCTGCTACGCACGCTTTCCCGAGCGCAGCATGTCAGATTCAAAGCATGTTGGGTATTAAAGGTTGCCCGGCATTTGACGTTGCAGCAGCTTGCGCAGGTTTCACCTACGCGTTAAGCGTAGCCGATCAATACGTGAAATCTGGGGCGGTGAAGTATGCTCTGGTCGTCGGTTCCGATGTACTGGCGCGCACCTGTGATCCAACAGATCGCGGGACTATTATTATTTTTGGCGATGGCGCGGGCGCTGCGGTGTTGGCTGCCTCTGAAGAGCCGGGAATCATCTCTACCCATCTGCACGCCGATGGTAGCTATGGTGAATTGCTGACGCTGCCTAATGCTGACCGTGTGAATCCAGAGAATTCAATTCATCTGACGATGGCGGGCAACGAAGTCTTCAAGGTTGCGGTAACGGAACTGGCTCACATCGTTGATGAGACGCTGGCGGCAAATAATCTTGACCGTTCTCAACTGGACTGGCTGGTTCCGCATCAGGCTAACCTGCGTATTATCAGTGCAACGGCGAAAAAACTCGGCATGTCGATGGACAATGTCGTGGTGACGCTGGATCGCCACGGTAATACCTCTGCGGCCTCTGTCCCGTGCGCGCTGGATGAAGCTGTACGTGACGGGCGCATTAAGCCGGGGCAGTTGGTTCTGCTTGAAGCCTTTGGCGGTGGATTCACCTGGGGCTCCGCGCTGGTTCGTTTCTAGGATAAGGATTAAAACATGACGCAATTTGCATTTGTGTTCCCTGGACAGGGTTCTCAAACCGTTGGAATGCTGGCTGATATGGCGGCGAGCTATCCCATTGTCGAAGAAACGTTTGCTGAAGCTTCTGCGGCGCTGGGTTATGACCTGTGGGCGCTGACTCAGCAGGGGCCAGCCGAAGAACTTAATAAAACCTGGCAAACTCAGCCAGCGCTGTTGACTGCATCAGTTGCGCTGTACCGCGTATGGCAGCAGCAGGGCGGTAAAGCACCAGCGATGATGGCCGGTCACAGCCTCGGGGAATACTCTGCGCTGGTTTGCGCTGGTGTGATTGATTTCGCTGATGCGGTGCGTCTGGTTGAGATGCGCGGCAAGTTCATGCAAGAAGCCGTACCGGAAGGAACGGGCGCTATGGCGGCAATCATCGGTCTGGATGATGCGTCTATTGCGAAAGCGTGTGAAGAAGCTGCAGAAGGTCAGGTGGTTTCTCCGGTAAACTTCAACTCTCCAGGCCAGGTGGTAATTGCGGGACATAAAGAAGCCGTTGAGCGTGCTGGAGCTGCCTGTAAAGCTGCAGGCGCAAAACGCGCGCTGCCGTTGCCAGTGAGCGTACCGTCTCACTGTGCGCTGATGAAACCGGCAGCCGACAAACTGGCAGTAGAATTAGCGAAAATCACCTTTAACGCACCAACAGTTCCTGTTGTGAATAACGTTGATGTGAAATGCGAAACCAATGGTGATGCCATCCGTGACGCACTGGTACGTCAGTTGTATAACCCGGTTCAGTGGACGAAGTCTGTTGAATACATGGCAGCGCAAGGCGTAGAACATCTCTATGAAGTCGGCCCGGGCAAAGTGCTTACTGGCCTGACGAAACGCATTGTCGACACCCTGACCGCCTCGGCGCTGAACGAACCTTCAGCGATGGCAGCGGCGCTCGAGCTTTAAAAGAGGAAAATCATGAATTTTGAAGGAAAAATCGCACTGGTAACCGGTGCAAGCCGCGGAATTGGCCGCGCAATTGCTGAAACGCTCGCAGCCCGTGGCGCGAAAGTTATCGGCACTGCGACCAGTGAAAATGGCGCTCAGGCGATCAGTGATTATTTAGGTGCCAACGGCAAAGGTCTGATGTTGAATGTGACCGATCCAGCATCTATCGAATCTGTTCTGGAAAAAATTCGCGCAGAATTTGGTGAAGTGGATATCCTGGTCAATAATGCCGGTATCACTCGTGATAACCTGTTAATGCGAATGAAAGATGAAGAGTGGAACGATATTATCGAAACCAACCTTTCATCTGTTTTCCGTCTGTCAAAAGCGGTAATGCGCGCTATGATGAAAAAGCGTCATGGTCGCATTATCACTATCGGTTCTGTGGTTGGTACCATGGGAAATGGCGGTCAGGCCAACTACGCTGCGGCGAAAGCGGGCTTGATCGGCTTCAGTAAATCACTGGCGCGCGAAGTTGCGTCACGCGGTATTACTGTAAACGTTGTTGCTCCGGGCTTTATTGAAACGGACATGACACGTGCGCTGAGCGATGACCAGCGTGCGGGTATCCTGGCGCAGGTTCCTGCGGGTCGCCTCGGCGGTGCACAGGAAATCGCCAACGCGGTTGCATTCCTGGCATCCGACGAAGCAGCTTACATCACGGGTGAAACTTTGCATGTGAACGGCGGGATGTACATGGTCTGACCGCGATTTGCACAAAATGCTCATGTTGCGCGCAGTCTGCGTGGTTATGAGTAATAATTAGTGCAAAATGATTTGCGTTATTGGGGGGTAAGGCCTCAAAATAACGTAAAATCGTGGTAAGACCTGCCGGGATTTAGTTGCAAATTTTTCAACATTTTATACACTACGAAAACCATCGCGAAAGCGAGTTTTGATAGGAAATTTAAGAGTATGAGCACTATCGAAGAACGCGTTAAGAAAATTATCGGCGAACAGCTGGGCGTTAAGCAGGAAGAAGTTACCAACAATGCTTCTTTCGTTGAAGACCTGGGCGCGGATTCTCTTGACACCGTTGAGCTGGTAATGGCTCTGGAAGAAGAGTTTGATACTGAGATTCCGGACGAAGAAGCTGAGAAAATCACCACCGTTCAGGCTGCCATTGATTACATCAACGGCCACCAGGCGTAAGTGAACATCTCCAGGCGGTCGTTCGACCGCCTGAGTTTTATCTTTTTGTCCCACTAGAATCATTTTTCCCTCCCTGGAGGACAAACGTGTCTAAGCGTCGTGTAGTTGTGACCGGACTGGGCATGTTGTCTCCTGTCGGCAATACCGTAGAGTCTACCTGGAAAGCTCTGCTTGCCGGTCAGAGTGGCATCAGCCTAATCGACCATTTCGATACTAGCGCCTATGCAACGAAATTTGCTGGCTTAGTAAAGGATTTTAACTGTGAGGACATTATCTCGCGCAAAGAACAGCGCAAGATGGATGCCTTCATTCAATATGGAATTGTCGCTGGCGTTCAGGCCATGCAGGATTCTGGCCTTGAAATAACGGAAGAGAACGCAACCCGTATTGGTGCCGCAATTGGCTCCGGGATTGGCGGCCTCGGACTGATCGAAGAAAACCACACATCTCTGATGAATGGTGGCCCACGTAAGATCAGCCCATTCTTCGTTCCGTCAACGATTGTGAACATGGTGGCAGGTCATCTGACTATCATGTATGGCCTGCGTGGCCCAAGCATCTCTATCGCGACTGCCTGTACTTCTGGCGTGCACAACATCGGTCATGCTGCGCGTATTATCGCGTATGGCGATGCTGACGTGATGGTTGCAGGTGGCGCAGAGAAAGCCAGTACGCCGCTGGGCGTTGGTGGTTTTGGCGCGGCACGTGCATTATCTACCCGCAATGATAACCCGCAAGCGGCGAGCCGCCCGTGGGATAAAGAGCGCGATGGTTTCGTACTGGGCGATGGTGCCGGTATGCTGGTACTGGAAGAGTACGAACACGCGAAAAAACGCGGGGCGAAAATTTACGCTGAACTCGTTGGCTTTGGTATGAGCAGCGATGCTTACCATATGACGTCACCGCCAGAAAACGGCGCAGGCGCAGCTCTGGCAATGGCAAATGCTCTGCGTGATGCAGGCATTGAAGCGAGTCAGATTGGCTACGTTAACGCGCACGGTACTTCTACACCGGCTGGCGATAAAGCTGAAGCGCAGGCTGTTAAAAGCATCTTCGGTGAAGCTGCCAGCCGTGTGTTGGTGAGCTCCACGAAATCTATGACCGGTCACCTGTTAGGTGCGGCGGGTGCAGTAGAGTCTATCTACTCCATCCTGGCACTGCGCGATCAGGCTGTTCCGCCAACCATCAACCTGGATAATCCGGATGAAGGTTGCGATCTGGATTTCGTACCGCACGAAGCGCGTCAGGTTAGCGGAATGGAATACACGCTGTGTAACTCCTTCGGCTTCGGTGGTACTAATGGTTCTTTGATCTTTAAAAAGATCTAAGTTGTCATTTCCCACCCTTATAAAAGGTCCGCTTGCGGGCCTTTTTTCTTAGCTTTTATTCCGACTTGTTCTGTAGTGAACATGCTGCCACACTAACAATTCTCTGATAAGGAGCCGGTATGTTCTTAATTAACGGTCATAAACAGGAATCGCTGGCAGTAAGCGATCGAGCAACGCAGTTTGGTGATGGTTGTTTTACCACCGCCAGAGTTATCGACGGTAAAGTCAGTTTGTTATCGGCACATATCCAGCGACTACAGGATGCTTGCCAGCGGTTGATGATTTCCTGTGACTTCTGGCCTCAGCTTGAACAAGAGATGAAAACGCTGGCAGCAGAACAGCAGAATGGTGTGCTGAAGGTCGTGATCAGTCGCGGTAGTGGCGGGCGAGGGTACAGCACATTGAACAGCGGACCGGCAACGCGGATTCTCTCCGTTACGGCTTATCCTGCACATTACGATCGTTTGCGTAACGAGGGGATGATGTTGGCGCTAAGCCCGGTGCGGCTGGGGCGCAATCCTCATCTTGCAGGTATTAAACATCTTAATCGGCTTGAACAAGTATTGATTCGCTCTCATCTTGAGCAGACAAATGCCGATGAGGCGTTGGTCCTTGACAGCGAAGGGTGGGTTACGGAATGCTGTGCGGCTAATTTGTTCTGGCGGAAGGGCAATGTAGTTTATACGCCGCGACTGGAGCAGGCAGGTGTTAACGGCATTATGCGACAATTCTGTATCCGTTTACTGGCACAATCCTCTTATCAGCTTGTCGAAGTGCAAGCCACTCTGGAAGAGGCGTTGCAGGCAGATGAGATGGTTATTTGTAATGCGTTAATGCCAGTGATGCCCGTACGTGCCTGTGGCGATGTCTCCTTTTCGTCAGCAACGTTATATGAATATTTAGCCCCACTTTGTGAGCGCCCGAATTAGTCATGAAAAAAGTGTTATTGATTATCTTGTTATTGCTGGTGGTACTGGGTATCGCCGCTGGTGTGGGCGTCTGGAAGGTTCGCCATCTTGCCGACAGCAAATTGCTTATCAAAGAAGAGACGATATTTACCCTGAAGCCAGGGACCGGACGTCTGGCGCTCGGTGAACAGCTTTACGCCGATAAGATCATCAATCGCCCACGGGTTTTTCAATGGCTGCTGCGTATCGAACCGGATCTTTCTCACTTTAAAGCCGGGACTTACCGCTTTACACCGCAGATGACCGTACGTGAGATGCTGAAATTGCTGGAAAGCGGTAAAGAAGCACAGTTCCCTCTGCGACTGGTAGAAGGGATGCGTTTGAGCGATTACCTCAAGCAATTGCGTGAGGCCCCGTATATCAAACACACGCTGAGCGACGATAAGTACGCCACCGTAGCGCAGGCACTTGAACTGGAAAACCCGGAGTGGATTGAAGGTTGGTTCTGGCCAGACACCTGGATGTATACCGCCAATACCACCGATGTCGCGTTACTCAAGCGAGCGCACAAGAAAATGGTGAAAGCGGTCGATAGCGCCTGGGAAGGGCGTGCGGACGGTCTGCCTTATAAAGATAAAAACCAGTTGGTGACGATGGCATCAATTATCGAAAAAGAAACCGCCGTTTCCAGCGAACGCGATCAGGTTGCCTCGGTATTTATCAACCGTTTACGCATTGGTATGCGCCTGCAGACCGACCCGACCGTGATTTACGGGATGGGAGAGCGTTATAATGGCAAACTTTCTCGTGCAGACCTGGAAACGCCGACAGCGTATAACACCTATACCATTACCGGTTTGCCGCCAGGTGCGATAGCGACGCCGGGGGCGGATTCGCTGAAGGCTGCTGCGCATCCGGCAAAAACGCCGTATCTCTATTTTGTGGCCGATGGTAAAGGTGGTCACACGTTTAATACCAATCTTGCCAGTCATAACAAGTCTGTGCAGGATTATCTGAAAGTGCTTAAGGAAAAAAATGCGCAGTAAGTATATCGTCATTGAGGGGCTGGAAGGCGCAGGCAAAACTACCGCGCGTAACGTGGTGGTTGAGACGCTCGAGCAACTGGGTATCCGCGACATGGTTTTCACTCGGGAACCTGGCGGTACGCAACTTGCCGAAAAGTTAAGAAGCCTGGTGCTGGATATCAAATCGGTAGGCGATGAAGTCATTACCGATAAAGCCGAAGTTCTGATGTTTTATGCCGCGCGCGTTCAACTGGTAGAAACGGTCATCAAACCTGCGCTGACTAACGGCACCTGGGTGATTGGCGATCGCCACGATCTCTCCACTCAGGCGTATCAGGGCGGCGGACGTGGTATTGACCAACATATGCTGGCAACATTGCGTGATGCTGTTCTCGGGAATTTTCGCCCCGACTTAACGCTCTATCTCGATGTTACCCCGGAAGTTGGCTTAAAACGCGCGCGTGCGCGCGGCGAGCTGGATCGTATTGAGCAAGAGTCTTTCGATTTCTTTAATCGCACCCGCGCCCGCTATCTGGAACTGGCAGCACAAGATAAAAGCATTCATACCATTGATGCCACCCAGCCGCTGGAGTCCGTGATGGATGCAATCCGCACTACCGTGACCAATTGGGTGAAGGAGTTGGACGCATGAGATGGTATCCATGGTTACGACCTGATTTCGAAAAACTGGTAGCCAGCTATCAGGCCGGAAGAGGTCACCATGCGCTACTCATTCAGGCGTTACCGGGTATGGGTGAGGATGCTTTAATCTACGCCCTGAGCCGTTATTTACTCTGCCAACAACCGCAGGGCCACAAAAGTTGCGGTCACTGTCGTGGATGTCAGTTGATGCAGGCTGGCACGCATCCCGATTATTACACCCTCGCTCCCGAAAAAGGGAAAAATGCGCTGGGCATTGATGCGGTACGTGAAGTCACCGAAAAGTTAAATGAGCACGCACGCTTAGGTGGTGCGAAAGTTGTCTGGGTAACCGATGCTGCCTTACTGACTGACGCCGCGGCTAACGCATTGCTGAAAACGCTTGAAGAGCCGCCAGCAGAAACCTGTTTTTTCCTTGCTACCCGCGAGCCTGAACGTTTACTGGCAACATTACGTAGTCGTTGTCGGTTACATTACCTTGCGCCGCCGCCGGAACAGTACGCCGTGACCTGGCTTTCACGCGAAGTGACAATGTCACAGGATGCATTACTTGCCGCATTGCGCTTAAGCGCCGGTTCGCCTGGTGCGGCACTGGCGTTGTTTCAGGGAGATATCTGGCAGGCTCGTGAAACATTGTGTCAGGCGCTGGCATATAGCGTGCAATCGGGCGACTGGTATTCGCTGCTAGCGGCCCTTAATCATGAACAAGCTCCAGCGCGTTTACACTGGCTGGCAACGTTGCTGATGGATGCGCTAAAACGCCATCATGGCGCTGCGCAGGTTACCAATGTTGATGTGCCGGGCCTGGTCGTCGAACTGGCAAACCATCTTTCTCCCTCGCGTCTGCAGGCTATACTGGGGGATGTTTGCCACATTCGTGAACAGTTAATGTCTGTCACAGGTATTAACCGCGAGCTTCTCATCACCGATCTTTTACTGCGTATTGAGCATTACCTGCAACCGGGCGTTGTGCTACCGGTTCCTCATCTTTAAGAGAGACATCATGTTTTTAGTCGACTCACACTGCCATCTCGATGGTCTGGATTATGAATCTTTGCATAAGGACGTGGATGACGTTCTGGCGAAAGCCGCCGCACGCGATGTGAAATTTTGTCTGGCAGTCGCCACAACATTACCGGGTTATTTACACATGCGGGATCTGGTAGGTGAACGTGACAACGTCGTATTTTCTTGTGGCGTGCATCCACTCAACCAGAATGATCCCTACGATGCAGAAGATTTACGCCGTCTGGCGGCAGAAGAGGGCGTTGTTGCGCTGGGTGAAACCGGGTTGGATTATTATTACACGCCGGAAACTAAAGTACGGCAGCAAGAGTCCTTCATCCATCATATCCAGATTGGTCGTGAACTGAACAAGCCGGTTATCGTCCACACCCGTGACGCCCGCGCCGATACGCTGGCAATTCTGCGCGAAGAAAAAGTGACGGATTGCGGTGGCGTACTACACTGTTTTACAGAGGACAGAGAAACGGCGGGTAAATTACTGGATCTCGGATTTTACATCTCCTTTTCCGGCATTGTGACCTTCCGTAATGCGGAGCAACTGCGCGATGCCGCGCGTTATGTCCCCCTCGATCGGTTACTGGTAGAAACTGACTCACCTTACCTTGCACCGGTTCCGCATCGAGGAAAAGAGAATCAACCTGCGATGGTTCGTGACGTTGCAGAATACATGGCTGTGTTGAAAGGTGTTGCCGTTGAAGAACTGGCGCAGGTAACCACCGATAACTTCGCCCGTCTGTTTCACATCGACGCTTCCCGCCTTCAATCCATCCGTTGAATGAGTTTTTTTAAAGCTCGTAATTAATGGCTAAAACGAGTAAAGTTCACCGCCGAAAATTGGGCGGTGAATAACCACGTTTGAAATATTGTGACATATGTTTTGTCAAAATGTGCAACTTCTCCAATGATCTGAAGTTGAAACGTGATAGCCGTCAAACAAATCGGCACTGAATTATTTTACTCTGTGTAATAAATAAAGGGCGCTTAGATGCCCTGTACACGGCGAGGCTCTCCCCCCTTGCCACGCGTGAGAACGTAAAAAAGCACCCATACTCAGGAGCACTCTCAATTATGTTTAAGAATGCATTTGCTAACCTGCAAAAGGTCGGTAAATCGCTGATGCTGCCGGTATCCGTACTGCCTATCGCAGGTATTCTGCTGGGCGTCGGTTCCGCGAATTTCAGCTGGCTGCCCGCCGTTGTATCGCATGTTATGGCAGAAGCAGGCGGTTCCGTCTTTGCAAACATGCCACTGATTTTTGCGATCGGTGTCGCCCTCGGCTTTACCAATAACGATGGCGTATCCGCGCTGGCCGCAGTTGTTGCCTATGGCATCATGGTTAAAACCATGGCCGTGGTTGCGCCACTGGTACTGCATTTACCTGCTGAAGAAATCGCCTCTAAACACCTGGCGGATACTGGCGTACTCGGGGGGATCATCTCCGGTGCGATCGCAGCGTACATGTTTAACCGTTTCTACCGTATTAAGCTGCCTGAGTATCTTGGCTTCTTTGCCGGTAAACGCTTTGTGCCGATCATTTCAGGCCTGGCTGCCATCTTTACTGGCGTTGTGCTGTCCTTCATTTGGCCGCCTATTGGTTCTGCAATCCAGACCTTCTCTCAGTGGGCTGCTTACCAGAACCCGGTAGTTGCGTTTGGCATTTACGGTTTCATCGAACGTTGCCTGGTACCGTTTGGTCTGCACCACATCTGGAACGTACCTTTCCAGATGCAGATTGGTGAATACACCAACGCTGCAGGTCAGGTTTTCCACGGCGACATTCCGCGTTATATGGCGGGTGACCCGACTGCGGGTAAACTGTCTGGCGGCTTCCTGTTCAAAATGTACGGTCTGCCAGCTGCCGCAATTGCTATCTGGCACTCTGCTAAACCGGAAAACCGCGCGAAAGTGGGCGGTATCATGATCTCCGCGGCGCTGACCTCGTTCCTGACCGGTATCACCGAGCCGATCGAGTTCTCCTTCATGTTCGTTGCGCCGATCCTGTACATCATCCACGCGATTCTGGCAGGCCTGGCATTCCCTATCTGTATTCTTCTGGGGATGCGTGACGGTACGTCGTTCTCGCACGGTCTGATCGACTTCATCGTTCTGTCTGGTAACAGCAGCAAACTGTGGCTGTTCCCGATCGTCGGTATCGGTTATGCAATTGTTTACTACACCATCTTCCGCGTGCTGATTAAAGCACTGGATCTGAAAACGCCGGGTCGTGAAGACGCGACTGATGATGCAAAAGCGACAGGTACCAGCGAAATGGCACCGGCTCTGGTTGCTGCGTTTGGTGGTAAAGAAAACATCACTAACCTCGACGCATGTATTACCCGTCTGCGCGTCAGCGTTGCTGATGTGTCTAAAGTGGATCAGGCTGGCCTGAAGAAACTGGGCGCAGCGGGCGTAGTGGTTGCTGGTTCTGGTGTTCAGGCGATTTTCGGTACTAAATCCGATAACCTGAAAACCGAGATGGATGAGTACATCCGTAACCACTAATCCGTAAGACGTTGGGGAGACTAAGGCAGCCAGATGGCTGCCTTTTTTACAGGTGTTATTCAGAATTGATACGTGCCGGTAATGCTGAAATTACGCGGTGCGCCGTAGACGATAGAACCTTCCACGTTGGTATCGTAGGTTTTGTCGAACAGGTTATTGACGTTCCCCTGTAACGAGAAGTTTTTCGTCACCTGGTAGCGGGTGAAGAGATCCACCAGCGCGTAGCTACCTTGCTCGGCGCGGAAGGTGCCATATGGTGTCACGGTGTCGGTATACACGCGATTTTGCCAGTTAACACCACCGCCGACCGTCAACTCTGGCATGACAGGTAACCGATAGCTGGTGAACATTTTAACCGTGGTGCGTGGCAGATTAGGATTAACGGCGTTTCCTTCGTTATCTTCTGCAATATAGCGCGTTGCGCCAAACGTCAGCTGCCAGTTGTCGGTAATTGCGCCGTTGAGTTCAAATTCCACACCTTTACTGACTGTCCCATCCACCGCTTTATAGGCGGTTTCGCCGTTGCTGCCGGGGATAGGTGTACCGGTGGACTGAGCGACATTATCCTGCTCAATACGGAAGATGGCTAACGTGGTGGTCAGACGGCTATTCATCCAGTCCGATTTCAGACCCAGCTCGTAGTTGTTACCGGTGATTGGAGCCAGATATTTGCCTGAACTGTCACGATCATTTTGCGGCTGGAAAATAGAGGTATAGCTGGCGTAGGTCGACCAGTTGTCATTAATGTCAAACACCAGACCAGCATAAGGCGTGGTGTGGTTTTTCTCCATGCTGTAAGTCAGCGTATCAACCCGCCAGTTGGTATAACGTGCGCCGAGGATCAGATGCAGCGGATCGGCAAGGGTGACACGAGTGGCAGCATATAACGATTTCATATGTGTGGTATCGTCCTGCGCCAGACTCTGTGGTGACCAGTCGGTTTGTGGGAAATTGCCATTAAAGTTGTAGAAACTGCCAATTTCATCCGGGAAGATGTTGGCCCATGAACTGAAGTAACGATTGTTTTGTTTGCTGTAACTGCCACCAAACATGAGATTGTGCTGACGACCAAACAATTCATAACTACCGTCAGCGAACAAATCCAGCGCATCAACTTTACGTTTGCCGCTGTTCCAACCGGTGCCGCCGACATAATCAAAGCCAGGTCCATAATTACTGTATGGCCCAACCAGCATACCATCCGCTTTGTTTACATAGGCGTCGACATACATCATTTTGCTGTCAAATTCGACTTCGGAGTGGGTGGCATTCAGTGTCGCTTGCCAGGTATCAGCAAACCGCTGCTTCAGGGTCATAAAGACCTTGTTGATCTCTTTATCGTTGTACGCCCAGTCAGGTGCGGTACTGCGTGCGCGATCGTAACTGTTGCTGCTGCCATCAGTATTCCAGCGCGGTAAACCGCCCCACGTTGGGCTATTAACATCAATGCGCTGATATTCGTAACCGGCTGAAAGCGTCGTAAGATCGCCTAAATCAGCATCAACAATGCCAGAGAAGAAGGTCTTTTCACTGTTGTAGCGGTCCAGCCATGAGTCGTTATTCTGGTAGCCGCCGACAATTCGCGCGCGGATTTTACCATCTTCGGTGAGTGGACTTTGTAAATCCGCCACATACCGTTCTTTGTTCCAGCTACCGTATTCTGCCGAGACATCGCCTTTAAATTCACGACTGGTCGCGTGTTTTCGAACCATATTAATTGCCGCAGATGGATTACCCGTACCGGTCATGAGTCCTGTCGCGCCACGCACTACTTCTACGCGTTCAAACAGTGCCATATCAGAAAGTGCGTCGCCCAGATTCCAGCGCGATTCAAAATAGGTGGGGATACCATCAACCATATAGTTATCGATCTGGAATCCGCGGGAATAATAAAGAGCACGATCGGAATCCGCCTGACTTTTGCTGATCCCCAGCGTGTTTTCCATCACTTCGCCCAGCGTTTGCAACTGCTGATCTTCCATCCGCTGCTGACTAACAATAGTGACCGACTGAGGAATATCACGTTGAGTCATCTGCATTTTGGTACCCGCAGAGGTAGACGTTACGCTGTAATCATTTTCGTCATCAACTGGAGTAGTGGCGGAACCCTCAACAATCACCGTTTCTTCAGTGGCTGGTGCAGCAAAAGCGGCGGAAGGTAAGAGTGCCAGTGCTATGCAACCGGCAAGTAGTGACGGTTTGGAGGTGGTTTGATGTTGATTATCCCTGTTAAATTGTGTTGAAAGCATTTGAAATCTCTTGGTTTATGTTGTCGTCAGGCTCATGCAGGAGGAGGATGATGAGCGGTTATATTTAGTGTGCGAATAATTTTGCATGCAAATGCAAATGAGAAATATACGCATTCATATTTGACGTGTAAACCAAACAAAGAATGTCTTTTCAGCGAATTCGCAGGCAGAAATGGGAATAATGGCGATATATACGGCAGCAAAACGATTTTTTGCTTAAGAAATCGTGAGTTAAGGTTGAAAGAGCAGGTTTAACTCGACCATACTCTATACTCGCAGTATGGCGCGGCGTAGCATGGCGCAACGCATGGCTATTTGAAAAAGGAAAATGTCGTGGCAGAAGAAACTATATTTAGCAAAATTATTCGTCGTGAGATCCCCTCCGATATCGTCTACCAGGATGATCTGGTAACGGCGTTTCGCGATATTTCGCCGCAAGCGCCAACGCATATTCTGATCATTCCAAATATCCTCATTCCGACTGTGAACGACGTGTCTGCTGAGCATGAGCAGGCGCTGGGACGCATGATCACCGTAGCGGCAAAAATTGCTGAGCAAGAAGGTATTGCCGAAGATGGCTATCGTCTGATCATGAACACCAATCGCCATGGCGGACAAGAGGTGTATCACATCCATATGCACTTGTTGGGTGGCCGTCCGCTGGGACCAATGCTGGCGCATAAAGGTCTGTAACGATGAGAAAAGGATGCTTTGGGCTGGTGTCTCTGGCGTTGTTAGTGCTGGTGGGCTGTCGTTCACATCCGGAAATTCCGGTGAATGATGAGCAATCGCTGGTGATGGAGTCATATTTATTGGCTGCGGGCATCAGTGCAGAAAAGCCCGTCCTTTCGACGTCTGATATTCAACCTTCAGCATCCTCAACGCTTTATAACGAAAGGCAAGAACCCGTTACCGTTCATTATCGTTTTTTCTGGTATGACGCCAGAGGACTTGAGATGCATCCTCTGGAAAGGCCACGCAGCGTTACCATTCCCGCACATTCGGCGGTAACGCTATACGGCAGCGCCAATTTTCTGGGGGCGCACAAAGTCAGACTTTATCTATATTTGTAAGGGGTGAATCTTGATGATAAAAATGAGTCGCTACGCTTTGATTGCCGCGCTGGCGATGTTTCTCGCCGGGTGTGTGGGGCAACGTGAACCTGCACCGGTAGAAGAAGTGAAACCAGCGCCGGAACAACCTGCCGAGCCACAACAGCCTGTGCCCACGGTGCCATCGGTGCCGACGATCCCGCAGCAGCCAGGGCCAATTGAGCATGAAGATCAAACCGCACCGCCTGCGCCGCATATTCGCCATTATGACTGGAATGGCGCAATGCAGCCGATGGTCAGTAAAATGCTTGGGGCTGACGGTGTGACTGCGGGTAGCGTCCTGCTGGTTGATAGTGTTAACAACCGTACTAACGGTTCGCTGAATGCCGCAGAAGCGACCGAAACGCTGCGCAATGCGCTGGCTAATAACGGTAAATTTACCCTGGTTTCCGCCCAGCAGCTGTCGATGGCGAAGCAACAGTTAGGTTTGTCGCCGCAGGACAGTTTAGGTACCCGTAGTAAAGCCATAGGCATTGCCCGCAATGTCGGCGCTCATTACGTGCTGTACTCCAGCGCCTCTGGCAACGTTAACGCTCCGACCCTACAAATGCAGCTGATGCTGGTGCAGACGGGTGAAATTATCTGGTCAGGTAAAGGTGCCGTTTCGCAGCAATAATCCCATCACGCGCGACGAATTGCTGTCGCGCTTTTTCCCGCAATTTCATCCCGTCACGACGTTTAATAGTGGGCTTAGTGGCGGGAGTTTTCTCATTGAACATCAGGGCCAGCGTTTTGTTGTGCGTCAGCCGCACGATCCTGATGCGCCGCGGTTCGCGTTCTTGCGCCAGTATCGGGCTTTATCACAACTACCCGCATGCATTGCACCGAAGTCGCATTTATATCTCCGTGACTGGATGGTGGTCGACTATCTGCCCGGCGAGGTAAAAACGTATTTGCCGGATCCCAACGAACTGGCAGGCTTGCTGTATTATCTACATCAACAACCGCGTTTTGGCTGGCGAATAACTCTGTTGCCGTTACTGGAACTGTACTGGCAGCAAAGCGATCCGGCGCGGCGGACAGTGGGTTGGCTGCGAAGGTTAAAACGTCTGCGCAAAGCGCGGGAACCACGGCCTTTACGCTTAAGTCCATTGCATATGGATGTCCACGCCGGAAATTTAGTGCATAGCGCGTCAGGGTTAAAACTCATCGACTGGGAGTATGCCGGAGATGGTGATATCGCGCTGGAACTGGCGGCGGTGTGGGTGGAAAATACTGACCAGCACCGGCAATTGGTCAATGACTATGCCACTCGCGCGAAGATTTATCCGGCGCAATTATGGCGTCAGGTCAGGCGATGGTTTCCCTGGTTGCTGATGCTCAAAGCAGGGTGGTTTGAGTACCGCTGGCGACAAACCGGCGATCAACAATTTATCAGGCTGGCCGATGACACCTGGCGGCAGCTATTAATAAAACAATAAGGAGAGCAGTGTGGGTCCAGTAATGTTGGATGTCGAAGGTTACGAGCTGGACGCGGAAGAGCGTGAAATACTGGCGCATCCGCTGGTGGGAGGGCTGATTCTCTTTACGCGTAACTATCATGATCCTGCCCAGTTACGTGAACTGGTGCGCCAGATCCGCGCAGCTTCGCGCAATCATCTGGTGGTGGCGGTTGATCAGGAAGGTGGACGCGTGCAGCGTTTTCGTGAAGGTTTTACCCGCTTGCCAGCGGCACAATCATTTGCTGCGCTGTTGGGAATGGAAGAAGGCGGAAAACTGGCGCAAGAGGCAGGTTGGTTAATGGCCAGCGAAATGATTGCTATGGATATTGATATCAGCTTTGCGCCAGTGCTGGACGTCGGGCATATCAGCGCGGCGATTGGTGAGCGTTCTTATCATGCCGATCCCGAAAAAGCCCTGGCAATTGCCAGCCGGTTTATTGATGGTATGCATGAAGCCGGAATGAAAACTACCGGGAAACACTTCCCAGGACACGGTGCAGTAACGGCAGACTCACACAAAGAGACGCCGCATGACCCTCGTCCACGAGCGGAAATTCGTGCCAAAGATATGTCGGTATTCAGCACATTAATCCGTGAAAATAAACTCGACGCCATTATGCCTGCGCATGTGATCTACAGTGATGTAGATCCGCGTCCGGCGAGTGGTTCTCCCCACTGGCTGAAAACCGTTTTACGCCAGGAACTGGGTTTTGACGGCGTGATTTTCTCCGATGATTTATCGATGGAAGGTGCCGCGATTATGGGCAGTTATGCCGAACGCGGGCAGGCATCACTGGATGCGGGTTGCGATATGATCCTGGTCTGCAATAATCGTAAAGGGGCCGTCAGCGTGTTAGATAATCTGTCACCGATCAAGGCAGAACGTGTTACACGTTTGTATCATAAAGGTTCATTTTCGCGACAGGAACTGATGGACTCGGCTCGCTGGAAAGAGATCAGCGCCCGTCTGAATCAGTTACATGAACGCTGGCAGGAAGAGAAAGCAGGTCACTAACCCTGGCTTATGTGAGGAAGCGATGATTATCTATTTACACGGTTTTGACTCTAACAGTCCGGGTAACCACGAGAAAGTCTTACAATTGCAGTTTATTGACCCGGATGTACGCTTGATAAGCTACAGTACGCGGCATCCGAAACATGATATGCAGCATCTGCTCAAAGAAGTGGACAAAATGCTGCAACTAAACGTCGATGAGCGTCCGCTGATATGCGGCGTTGGTCTGGGCGGATACTGGGCGGAGCGAATTGGTTTTCTTTGCGATATCCGCCAGGTGATCTTCAATCCTAATTTGTTCCCTTATGAGAACATGGAAGGCA
This sequence comes from Escherichia coli, assembly GCF_036503815.1. Taxonomy (GTDB): domain Bacteria; phylum Pseudomonadota; class Gammaproteobacteria; order Enterobacterales; family Enterobacteriaceae; genus Escherichia; species Escherichia coli_F. The sequence goes on along the minus strand of NZ_AP027764.1, from coordinate 2,952,018 downwards.
AGATTGATCGCCCGGAAGAGTATGCCGATATTGCCACTAAGTGTGTGACCAACTTCCGCGAGAAGAATCGCGATCGTTGTCTGGTGATTTTGTCGCGTAACGATGAAGCGCTTAACAGCCAGCGGACATCTGAAGAGTTGCATCATTATTACGAGATTGTCTGGGACGAAGAGCAGACGCACAAATTCAAGAATATCTCCCCGCATTTGCAGCGCATTAAAGCGTTCAAAACCCTCGGTTAAATGCCCTCGTCGCATCAGGTAACCTTGCTGATACCTGATGCGTTCCAGATTCTGTAAATTCTGTAGGTCGGATAAGGCGTTCACGCCGCATCCGACACTGGCAATGTGCCTGATGCGACGCCGCTCGCGTCTTATCAGGCCTACCAAACGCCCTCCATATACGTCTCACCCTCCTGAATTCGTTTAAATAATAAACAATAAGCTGTATTTTTTGATCTCATCCGGTAAATCAGCCTATCTTTTCAGCAACAAAACTTGATTAACATCAATTTTGGTATGACCAATGCACCATTCATGTTATTCTCAATAACGAAGAACATTTTCATTGCTGTAACCTGTTGTTAATTAAGAGCTATGTTAATAACCATTAGTTAACAATTGGTTAATAAATTTAAGGGGGTCACGTTGACTACGCCATTGAAAAAAATTGTGATTGTCGGCGGCGGTGCTGGTGGGCTGGAAATGGCGACACAGCTGGGACATAAGCTGGGACGCAAGAAAAAAGCCAAAATTACGCTGGTCGATCGTAACCACAGCCACTTGTGGAAACCGCTGCTGCACGAAGTGGCGACTGGCTCGCTTGATGAAGGCGTCGATGCGTTGAGCTATCTGGCCCATGCGCGCAATCATGGTTTCCAATTCCAGCTGGGTTCCGTCATTGATATTGATCGTGAAGCGAAAACAATCACTATTGCAGAACTGCGCGACGAGAAAGGTGAACTGCTGGTTCCGGAACGTAAAATCGCCTATGACACCCTGGTAATGGCGTTGGGCAGCACCTCTAACGATTTCAATACGCCAGGAGTCAAAGAGAACTGCATTTTCCTCGATAACCCGCATCAGGCGCGTCGTTTCCACCAGGAGATGCTGAATCTGTTCCTGAAATACTCCGCCAACCTGGGCGCGAATGGTAAAGTGAACATTGCGATTGTCGGCGGCGGCGCGACGGGTGTAGAACTCTCCGCAGAATTGCACAACGCGGTCAAGCAACTGCACAGCTACGGTTATAAAGGTCTGACCAACGAAGCCCTGAACGTAACGCTGGTAGAAGCGGGCGAACGTATTTTGCCTGCGTTGCCGCCACGTATTTCTGCTGCGGCCCACAATGAGTTAACGAAACTTGGCGTTCGCGTGCTGACGCAAACCATGGTCACCAGTGCTGATGAAGGCGGCCTGCACACTAAAGATGGCGAATATATTGAGGCTGATCTGATGGTGTGGGCAGCCGGGATCAAAGCGCCAGACTTCCTGAAAGATATCGGTGGTCTTGAAACCAACCGTATCAACCAGCTGGTGGTGGAACCGACGCTGCAAACCACTCGCGATCCAGACATATACGCTATTGGCGACTGCGCGTCATGCCCGCGTCCGGAAGGGGGCTTTGTTCCGCCGCGTGCGCAGGCCGCACACCAGATGGCAACCTGCGCAATGAACAACATTCTGGCGCAGATGAACGGTAAGCCGCTGAAAAATTATCAGTATAAAGATCACGGTTCTCTGGTATCGCTGTCGAACTTCTCCACCGTCGGTAGCCTGATGGGTAACCTGACGCGCGGCTCAATGATGATTGAAGGACGAATTGCGCGCTTTGTATACATCTCGCTATACAGAATGCATCAGATTGCGCTGCATGGTTACTTTAAAACCGGATTAATGATGCTGGTGGGGAGTATTAACCGCGTTATCCGTCCACGTTTGAAGTTGCATTAATCGGCTTGTACTGGCGGATGCGGCGTAAACGCCTTATCCGCCCTGGACAAATGGTACGAGCGGTAGGCCTGATATGACGCGTTAAGCGTCGCATCAGGCATTCCTTCAGACTCCTCCGAATCCCTAAGTATTTCCAGCCATTCCCGCGCTTTTCATCTTCTGTCTGATAGCTGCTTTTCTCCTTCACTTGCATGATTGGCATAACAGCAAAGAAGGAGGTGTTCCCGTGAATAAATCAATGTTGGCGGGTATGGGGATTGGTGTCGCAGCTGCGTTGGGTGTAGCGGCAGTGGCCAGTCTGAACGTGTTTGAACGTGGCCCGCAATACGCTCAGGTTGTTTCTGCAACCCCAATCAAGGAAACGGTTAAAACACCGCGTCAGGAGTGTCGCAACGTCACAGTGACCCATCGTCGACCGGTGCAGGATGAAAATCGCATTACCGGGTCGGTGCTCGGCGCTGTTGCTGGCGGCGTGATAGGGCATCAGTTTGGCGGTGGTCGCGGTAAAGATGTCGCCACTGTTGTGGGGGCGCTGGGAGGTGGCTATGCCGGTAACCAGATCCAGGGCTCTCTCCAGGAAAGCGATACTTACACGACTACGCAACAGCGTTGTAAAACGGTGTATGACAAGTCAGAAAAAATGCTCGGTTATGATGTGACCTATAAGATTGGCGATCAGCAGGGCAAAATCCGCATGGACCGCGATCCGGGTACGCAGATCCCGTTAGATGGCAACGGGCAACTGATTTTGAATAACAAAGTATAACAAGGCTGTATTCTGCAATTTAGCCCCCCATTCGCTCAGGCTGAGGGGCTTTTTTTTGCGCCTTATTTCACCAGTTCGGGCCACAAACGCAAAGTCGTTCGGGCAATCTGCATCAGTTTTTCCAGCGATGCACCTTCGCGTGCGCTGATCGACATCCCCTGAATAATACAATTAAGGAATTCAGCCAGATGCGTCACATCACAGTGGGTCGGGATTTCCCCGCGCGCTTGTCGTTGACATAAAAACTGCTGCAAAGTGCGCTCTTGCATCGCATGGCGTGATTTCAGCGTATTGGCGATATCTCCGGAATCCGGGGAGAGGGTGGTGCAGTTGTTGATCATAAAGCAGCCAGCCGGGGTGTCTTTGCTGGTAAAGCAGTTGGCGATGGCAGCAAAATAGTCAGCCAGCGCAGACTCCACGCTTTTCTCTTCACAAAACAGCTGTGCTTCATGCTTAGCGGCAAAACGATCGATATAGCGGTCGAGTACGGCGCGGAATAACCCCTCTTTGTTGGTAAATTCCGCGTATAGCGTGGGCGCTTTGGCTCCGGTCGCTTCGACGAGGTCCGCAAGAGAAGTCGCTTCATAACCGTGCTGCCAGAACAATTTCATGGCCTTATCAAGCGCGGCATCCCTGTCGAACACTTTTGGGCGGCCACGGCTTTTTTTTACACATTGTGTTGAGTCAGTTGCCATGATGCCGTTGTACCTGGTGACTGTGAATGAAAGGTTATTATAAAAATAATCACCTCCGTTCACCAGTCCACAAACCATAAAAATAATTGCTTTCTATTTAACTGAAATTTAAAGATTTTTAAATTAATTAATGATTGTTATAAAAAATATCTTGTATGTGATCCAGATCACATCTATCATTTAGTTATCGATCGTTAAGTAATTGCTTGCGACGTCATTCATCTGCATAAGGCCACTATTATGAAAAACGTAAAAACCCTCATCGCTGCGGCGATTTTAAGCTCAATGTCATTTGCCAGCTTTGCGGCTGTCGAAGTTCAGTCAACGCCAGAAGGCCAACAAAAAGTCGGTACTATCAGTGCTAACGCGGGGACAAATCTGGGATCGCTGGAAGAGCAGCTGGCGCAAAAAGCGGATGAGATGGGCGCAAAATCTTTCCGTATTACTTCTGTAACCGGTCCGAATACCCTCCATGGAACAGCAGTAATTTATAAATAAGCATTAACCCTCATTAATGCCTGCTACTGCTGATTTTTTTCCCCGCGACATGCCGTGTCGCGGGGATTTTTTTATCAGGATTTACAAAGTTTGTGGGCTCACTTGATGACGGCGGACATCCACCGGCATCCCGGAACGGACATCCATCACATGCTGCATCACTTCAGCGTCAGTTTGCGCTGCATCTTTAAATGATTGCATTGCGCTGTTCAGCGTAATTGGCAACAGTTGTGGATCGTCATCAATCTTCTCTGACAGCGGTTGATGTACTTCAACCAGACGCGCACCGTTTGGTTCGGCAGAGACTTTAATCGGGGTGTTGATGATATTCACTTTGGTACCTGGGGTGACCTGGCTAAAGAGTGTTTTGATATCGTCATCCCGCAGACGAATACAGCCAGAACTTACCCGCATGCCAATGCCGAAATCGGCGTTCGTACCGTGAAGCAAATAAACACCGCCATAGGCCGCCAGACGAATCGCATGATGGCCCATTGGGTTATCCGGTCCAGCCGGAACTACCGCAGGCAACTCAATTCCCTGTGCCTTATACCGCGCGCGAATGTTTGCCGTTGGCGTCCAGGTTGGGTTTGCACGCTTGTCAGAAACGGTGGTCACCATTGTCGGTGTCAGCGTGTCACCACCCAACTGACCAATGCCGATGGGATACACGGTTACCGAATTTTTACCCGGCGGGTAGTAATAGAGACGCAGTTCCGCAATATTGATCACAATGCCTTCGCGCGGCGCATCTGGAAGTAGGGTTTGCAACGGGATCGTTAACACGCTACCCGCGCGCGGCACGTAAGGATCAACGCCGGGGTTAGCCTGTAACAGAGCGAGAAAGCCGACATTATATTTTTTGGCGATGGCTTCCAGAGAACCACCGTCATTTTCCACCACATGAAATTTGTTTTCGCCAACCAGACGACTGCCCGCTGGCGGCAGCGGCCAGGTGTTGGCTTTTACCGGTAGCGCCAGCGCCACGGCAGCGGCGAACGTAAAAAACGTTAGCCAGCGAGAAAAACGCGTTTTGATCATCACCAAAAATCCATAATAAATATAAGGTTATTGTAATAAACAGATAAGCCTGAATTATGGATGGTGACAGTGTCGGATAGTGCAGGGAAGTGCAAATAATTTGTAAATGTTGGATATGGGGGCGCAGAAACGCCCCCGATTTACCATTAAGCGATCGCGTTCTCTTCCAGTTCACGCATAAACTGGCGAATCCATTCGATACGCGTTTTCCGCTCGCTCAAATCCTGAATAAACTTCAGGCGCGTCGGGCCATCAAGGCGGTAATGCTGTGGCTGTTTTTGCAGCAAACCAATCAACCAGGCCGGATTAACGTGATTCTTCTCGGCAAATTCGATCACCCCACCTTTCTCATTACCTTCCAGCTTCCTGATCCCCAGTTTCTGCGCTTGCTGGCGCAGACGGGCAATATCCAGCAGGGTACGCGCCGGATCCGGCAGCAGGCCGAAGCGATCGATAAGCTCGACTTTGATCTCTTCCAGTTCGTTTTCCGTTTTGGCGCTGGCAATACGTTTATAGAACGACAAACGCGTATTCACGTCAGGAATGAAATCATCTGGTAATAGCGACGGCATCCGCAGCTCGACTTCTGTTTGCTGGCTAGTGAGATCTTCCAGCGACGGCTCGCGTCCGGCTTTCAGCGCATCGACGGCGTTTTCCAGCAACTCCATATACAGCGAGAAACCGATAGTTTCCATTGAGCCGCTTTGTTCTTCGCCAAGCAGTTCACCCGCGCCGCGAATCTCCAGATCGTGCGTTGCCAGCGCAAAACCTGCACCGAGATCTTCCAGCGAGGCAATCGCTTCAAGACGTTTTTGCGCATCGGTAGTCATCGCTTTTGGATGCGGCGTCAGCAGCCATGCATATGCCTGATGATGCGAACGTCCGACTCGACCGCGCAACTGATGCAGCTGCGCCAGACCGAAGTGATCCGCCCGCTCGATGATAATGGTGTTGGCAGTCGGGATATCGATCCCGGTTTCGATAATGGTGGTACAAACCAGCACGTTGAAACGTTGATGATGGAAATCATTCATCACCCGTTCCAGTTCGCGCTCACGCATCTGCCCGTGGCCGATGGCGATCCGCGCCTCTGGCACCAGTTCTGCCAGTCGTTCGGCGGCTTTCTGGATGTTTTCCACATCATTGTAGAGATAATAAACCTGTCCCCCGCGCAAAATTTCACGCAGGATCGCCTCCCGGACCACCAGACTGTCATACTCACGGACAAAGGTTTTAACTGCCAGACGACGGGCAGGCGGCGTAGCGATAATCGACAGATCGCGCATTCCGCTCATTGCCATATTCAGCGTACGTGGGATCGGCGTTGCGGTAAGTGTCAGAATATCCACGTTCGCCCGCATCGCTTTAATGCGCTCTTTATGACGCACCCCGAAGCGGTGTTCTTCATCGACAATCAGCAGACCTAAATCTTTAAACTTGACGTCATTTTGCAGCAGTTTGTGCGTACCGATCAGAATATCGATTTTCCCTTCCGCCACTTCCGCAAGGATTTGCGTCTGCTCTTTGGCGCTGCGGAAACGGGAGATCATTTCGATGCGTACCGGCCAGTTGGCGAAACGGTCGCGGAAGTTGTCGTAATGCTGCTGCGCGAGAAGGGTGGTAGGCACCAGCACCGCCACCTGCTTGTGGTTATCTACCGCCAGGAAAGCGGCGCGCATCGCGACTTCAGTTTTACCAAAGCCAACATCGCCGCACACCAGACGATCCATTGCCAACGGCTGACACATGTCGCTAAGCACCGCATTAATGGCCTGCGCCTGATCCGGTGTGGTTTCAAACGGGAAGCTGTCGCAGAACAACTGATACTGCTCACGATCGTGTTTAAACGCGAAGCCCTCTTTGGCGGCGCGTTGTGCGTAGATATCCAGCAATTCCGCCGCCACATCACGCACTTTTTCCGCCGCTTTCTGCCGCGCGCGTGACCACGCATCGCCGCCAAGTTTATGCAGCGGGGCGTTTTCTTCCGCGCCACCAGCGTAACGGCTAATCAGATGCAGCGACGACACCGGAACATACAATTTGGCGTCGTTGGCATAGGTGAGCATCAAATACTCGCCGGTAATGCCGCCGGCTTCCAGCGTGGTCATTCCGGCATAGCGCCCGACGCCGTGCTCCAGATGGACCACCGGCTGACCAATATGCAGCTCCGCAAGGTTACGGATCAGTGTATCGGGGTTGATGGCGCGGCGAGAATCCTGACGACGACGGGCAACGCGTTCACCGAGCAGATCGCTTTCGCAAATCAGCGCCAGATTACGTACCGTATCGATAAAGCCATGTTCGGCAGCGCCAATCATCAGATAACGCCCGCGGTCGCTAGCTTCATCAAGACGCATAATGCGTTGCGGAGCAATTTTAATTCGCGCGAGCAATTCACCCAGCGCTTCACGGCGGCCTTCACTTTCCACCGAGAACACTACCGGACCGTCGAAAGACTCGAGGAACTTACGCAGTGCATCCAGCGGTGCTTTTTGTTGTGCCTGAACGGCCAGATCTGGCAGCTTCTGAAAACTTAAATTGGTATTCGCTGCTTTTGTCGGTAAATGTTCGGTTTTTAGCTGTACGCGCGGCCAGTTTTTCAGCTCTGAAAAGAACTCGTCTACCCGCAGCCAGAGCGATTGTGGTGGCAACAGTGGACGCATCGGATCGACGCCGCGATTTTCAAAACGCGCCAGCGTGTCAGCCTGGAAACGTTCGGCACTGTTTTCCAGATCGCCAGTATTCACCAACAGCGTATTGGCAGGGAAATAACTGAACAGTGGCGGCAGCGGTTCGCTGAAGAATAGCGGCTGCCAGTACTCGATCCCGGCAGGCAATGTGCCTTTACTCACTTGCTGATAAATATGTTCCGGATCGCGCTTCACTTCGAAAGTATCACGCCACTGACTGCGGAACAGTTCAATTGCCGCTTTATCTGTCGGAAATTCGTGCGCGGGCAGCAGATTGATCGCTTCTACTTCTTCCAGCGTACGCTGGCTGTCAACGTCAAATACGCGCAGGCTATCGATTTCATCATCAAAAAAATCAAGACGATAAGGCAAGTCGCTGCCCATCGGGAAAAGATCCAGCAACGCGCCGCGCGTGGCGTATTCGCCGTGTTCCATCACCTGATCAACATGGCGATAACCGGCGCTGTCCAGTTGCGTACGCAAGGCATCGCGAGATAACCGCTGACCTTTTTTCATCACCAGCGCATGACCGTGGAGAAAACTGTGCGGGCAAACACGCTGCATAAGGGTATTTACCGGAACAATCAGTACGCCACGCTGCATCGTCGGTAGCTGGTAAAGGGTGGAAAGGCGCGAAGAGATAATGTCCTGATGAGGCGAAAAACTGTCGTAAGGGAGGGTTTCCCAGTCCGCCAGATTCATCACCATCTGATCGGTAAACTGGCTGATTTCATCATGCAAACGCAGGGCATTTTGCATATCTGGTGCAATAAGTACCACCGGACCGGCGTGACGTTCGGCAATTTCCGCTACCAGCGTCGCGCAGGCAGCGCCAGTTAACTCGCCCAGCAGACGCTGCTCACCCGCTTTGACGGGCAGCGTATAACGATATTGTTCAGGCATAACGGTTGTCAGATTCTCGTTAGGATATGCCTCAACATATGGGGGCATATCTCTGATAAGCAATGCTGTTCATTATCCGTAATCGACATGGTTTAGCAAATTGAATCGCCCCGGCTGGGGCGATGGCTTAGCGGGAGTAACTGACGGCTGTGGGCAGAGAAGGCGGGGAGAACAACAGATCGCTGAATGCGCGCTGTGAAAGTTTTCTTACCAGCAAGCCCGCAACAGTACAAATCAACAAACTGACAAAGGGGTAAACCAGCAGGAGCGTCAGTTCGACTTGCGGCGACCAGCGTGCCGCGTTCATTTGCGGAATCAGGCTTAAGCTGAATATTTCTACCAGTATGCGATGGGTGGTATAGATAGCAATGGTGTTGGAGCCAATCACATTCAGCAGGCTGGAGGAGCGCATACCGAAGCGTTGCTCGTACTGATAAAACAGCTTCATGATCACCACAATCGATACCAGCGACAACAGCAGCGAGATATTAAACAACCAGGCACCGACCGCCAGAACGGCCAACAAAGAAGCCATCAGCAGATGGCGGCGCAACGGCACCGCTTTAACACAGGTCATTAATGTTGCGCCAAACCATGCGCCAAGACTGTAATAAGGCAAATTGCGGATCACGCTGTTCATTCCCCACCACGGCGTGGGAACGAAATTAACAGCGACACTCAGCAGCACAAATAAGGCGAATAGTGGCAGCGCCAGACGGCTAAAAAGTTTACATATCACGAAATAGACAATTAAAGCATACAGATACCACAAGCTGGTGCTGGCGGTGATCATTCCGTGCAGGAACTCACCGGTAGAATCGGCATAAGCGGCATTGGAGGCATTACTTAAATTGCGCTCAGGTGCCAGCCACTGATTGAGTGCACTTATCGCCAGCCACTGCACTACGCCCCACAGTGCCAGCACCCAGAAGATGCTCCAGATGCGTTTATCGAGACAATTTCCCCATGGCACGCTATCGATATAGCGGCGAATTAAATAGCCAGAAATAAAGAAAAAAACCGGCATACGAAAGGGGGCAAGGTAAAGATTGAAATAGATCCAGCATTTGCTCAGGACTTCCGATAACGGATGCTGAAAAGTGGTCAGATGCGGATAAAAGGTAATGACCGAGTGATAAATCACTACAAGACAAATACATAACCCTTTGATCTGGTTAATCCATAGCTCTTTTTGTTTCATCAGGACAACACGCTCTTTTTTAATTTACATGCGGTTGATCCTGCGGGTTATGACCCGAGGTGTAATGGGTATCTGTCTGTATTGGATGATTTTTCAGATTAAGATCAGGCGGCAAGATTGATGATAAAACATGGCAATTTAGCCGATTGATTTACGGGGACTTTTCAGATTAGCCCTGACGATCACTTACAGTTCAGACGTTTACCCATCTTGCTTTCGCTTATATACTCGTGTCTTTGCTACAGCAACCAGACGGATTTCATGTACCAACCTGTCGCTCTATTTATTGGCCTGCGTTACATGCGTGGGCGTGCAGCGGATCGCTTCGGTCGCTTCGTCTCCTGGCTTTCTACCATCGGCATTACCCTCGGGGTGATGGCGCTGGTCACAGTATTGTCAGTGATGAACGGCTTTGAGCGCGAGCTGCAAAACAACATCCTTGGCCTGATGCCACAGGCAATTCTCTCTTCTGAGCATGGCTCTCTTAACCCGCAGCAACTCCCGGAAACGGCAGTCAAACTGGACGGCGTTAATCGCATCGCACCTGTCACTACCGGTGATGTGGTACTGCAAAGTGCACGCAGCGTGGCGGTCGGGGTGATGCTGGGTATCGACCCGGCACAAAAAGATCCACTAACGCCGTATCTTGTCAATGTGAAACAAGCTGATCTCGAACCGGGGAAATATAATGTCATTCTCGGCGAACAGCTTGCCTCACAGTTAGGTGTCAATCGCGGTGATCAAATCCGCGTGATGGTGCCGTCTGCCAGCCAGTTCACGCCGATGGGGCGTATTCCAAGCCAGCGCCTGTTCAATGTGATTGGCACTTTCGCCGCCAACAGTGAAGTCGATGGCTATGAAATGCTGGTGAATATTGAGGATGCCTCGCGTCTGATGCGTTATCCGGCAGGCAATATCACTGGCTGGCGTTTGTGGCTGGATGAGCCGCTGAAAGTTGATTCTTTAAGCCAGCAAAAACTGCCTGAAGGCAGCAAATGGCAGGACTGGCGTGACCGTAAAGGCGAGCTGTTCCAGGCCGTACGCATGGAAAAAAATATGATGGGCTTGCTGCTGAGCCTGATTGTTGCCGTAGCGGCGTTTAACATTATTACCTCGCTAGGGCTGATGGTGATGGAGAAGCAGGGCGAAGTAGCGATCCTGCAAACGCAAGGCTTAACTCCGCGACAAATCATGATGGTCTTTATGGTGCAAGGGGCAAGCGCCGGGATTATCGGTGCGATCCTCGGAGCGGCGCTTGGCGCACTGCTTGCCAGCCAGTTGAATAATCTGATGCCGATAATCGGCGTCCTGCTTGATGGTGCGGCACTGCCAGTCGCTATCGAACCTTTACAGGTCATTGTTATTGCGCTGGTGGCGATGGCTATCGCGCTGCTGTCTACGCTTTACCCTTCATGGCGCGCTGCCGCCACTCAACCCGCTGAGGCTTTACGTTATGAATAAGATCCTGTTGCAATGCGACAACCTGTGCAAACGCTATCAGGAAGGCAGTGTGCAAACCGATGTACTGCACAATGTCAGTTTCAGCGTCGGCGAAGGTGAAATGATGGCGATCGTCGGTAGCTCTGGTTCTGGTAAAAGTACCCTGCTGCACCTGCTGGGCGGGCTGGATACGCCAACCTCCGGCGATGTGATCTTTAACGGTCAACCGATGAGCAAACTGTCTTCGGCGGCGAAAGCAGAGCTGCGCAACCAGAAGCTGGGCTTTATTTATCAGTTTCACCACCTGCTGCCGGATTTTACCGCCCTGGAAAACGTGGCTATGCCACTGCTGATTGGCAAGAAAAAGCCCGCTGAAATCAACAGCCGTGCGCTGGAGATGTTAAAAGCGGTGGGGCTGGAGCATCGTGCGAATCACCGTCCATCTGAACTTTCTGGCGGTGAGCGCCAGCGTGTGGCGATTGCCCGTGCGCTGGTCAATAACCCGCGGCTGGTACTGGCGGATGAACCTACAGGTAACCTCGATGCACGTAACGCCGACAGCATCTTCCAGTTGCTTGGGGAGTTGAATCGTTTGCAGGGTACCGCCTTCCTGGTGGTTACTCACGACCTGCAACTGGCGAAACGTATGAGCCGCCAACTGGAAATGCGTGATGGACGTCTGACGGCGGAACTGAGCCTGATGGGGGCGGAGTAATGGCGATGCCTTTATCGTTATTGATTGGCCTGCGTTTTAGTCGCGGACGGCGGCGCGGCGGCATGGTATCGCTGATCTCCGTCATTTCTACCATTGGCATTGCCCTCGGCGTGGCGGTATTGATCGTCGGCTTAAGCGCGATGAACGGCTTTGAACGCGAACTGAACAACCGCATTCTGGCGGTGGTGCCGCATGGCGAAATTGAGGCGGTGGATCAGCCGTGGACTAACTGGCAAGAAGCCCTGGATAACGTGCAAAAAGTGCCGGGTATTGCCGCTGCCGCGCCGTATATCAATTTCACCGGGCTGGTGGAAAGTGGTGCCAATCTGCGCGCAATTCAGGTCAAGGGCGTTAACCCGCAACAGGAACAGCGTTTGAGCGCATTACCCTCGTTTGTCCAGGACGATGCGTGGAGCAATTTTAAAGCAGGTGAACAGCAAATTATCATCGGCAAAGGCGTGGCGGATGCGCTGAAAGTGAAGCAGGGCGATTGGGTGTCGATTATGATCCCAAATTCGAATCCCGAGCATAAACTGATGCAGCCAAAACGTGTGCGTTTGCACGTTGCCGGTATTTTGCAGTTGAGTGGCCAACTCGATCACAGTTTTGCCATGATCCCGCTGGCAGATGCCCAACAATATCTTGATATGGGTTCCAGCGTGTCAGGTATTGCCCTTAAAATGACGGATGTTTTCAACGCCAATAAGCTGGTACGCGATGCGGGTGAAGTGACCAACAGCTATGTTTATATTAAAAGCTGGATTGGTACTTACGGCTATATGTATCGCGATATCCAGATGATCCGCGCCATTATGTATCTGGCGATGGTACTGGTGATTGGCGTGGCCTGTTTCAACATCGTCTCCACCTTAGTGATGGCGGTGAAAGACAAGAGTGGCGATATCGCAGTATTAAGAACGCTGGGGGCGAAAGATGGTTTAATTCGCGCCATCTTTGTCTGGTATGGATTGCTGGCAGGGCTGTTCGGCAGCCTGTGTGGGGTGATTATCGGCGTGGTGGTTTCACTGCAACTTACCCCGATTATTGAGTGGATTGAAAAGCTGATCGGTCATCAGTTCCTCTCCAGCGATATCTATTTTATTGACTTCCTGCCATCGGAATTGCACTGGCTGGACGTCTTCTACGTACTGGTCACAGCATTGTTGCTGAGTCTTTTGGCAAGTTGGTATCCGGCGCGGCGCGCCAGTAATATTGACCCTGCGCGAGTCCTTAGCGGCCAGTAAAGGCAGTACATTAAAACAAGGAGCGGCAATGTATTACGGGTTTGATATTGGTGGAACAAAAATTGCGCTTGGCGTGTTTGATAGCGGTCGGCAGTTGCAGTGGGAAAAGCGGTTGCCGACACCGCGTGACAGCTATGACGCATTTTTAGATGCAGTGTGCGAGCTGGTGGCTGAAGCCGATAAGCGTTTTGGCTGTAAAGGTTCTGTCGGCATCGGTATTCCGGGAATGCCGGAAACAGAAGATGGTACGCTGTATGCCGCCAATGTCCCCGCTGCCAGCGGTAAATCGCTGCGTGCAGATCTGAGCGCACGTCTTGATCGCGATGTCCGCCTTGATAACGATGCCAACTGTTTTGCCCTTTCAGAAGCCTGGGATGATGAATTTACTCAATATCCACTGGTGATGGGGTTGATTCTCGGCACCGGCGTTGGCGGCGGGTTGATTTTCAACGGTAAACCAATTACCGGTAAAAGCTATATTACCGGCGAGTTTGGCCATATGCGTCTGCCGGTTGATGCGTTAACCATGATGGGGCTGGATTTCCCGTTACGCCGCTGCGGCTGTGGTCAGCATGGCTGCATTGAAAATTATCTGTCTGGTCGCGGTTTTGCGTGGCTGTATCAACACTATTATCATCAACCGTTGCAGGCTCCCGAAATTATTGCGCTTTATGATCAAGGCGATGAGCAGGCAAGGGCGCACGTTGAGCGTTATCTGGATTTATTAGCGGTTTGTCTGGGAAATATCCTGACCATTGTTGACCCTGACCTGGTCGTCATTGGTGGTGGCTTATCGAATTTCCCGGCAATCACAACGCAACTGGCGGACAGGCTGCCTCGTCATCTCTTACCTGTCGCTCGTGTTCCGCGCATTGAACGCGCGCGCCACGGTGATGCGGGAGGAATGCGTGGTGCGGCTTTCCTACATCTAACCGATTAAACAACAGAGGTTGCTATGCTGTCGCGTCGGGGTCATCGGTTAAGTCGTTTTCGTAAAAATAAACGCCGCCTGCGCGAGCGTTTGCGTCAGCGTATTTTTTTCAGAGATAAAGTGGTGCCGGAAGCAATGGAAAAACCAAGAGTACTCGTACTGACAGGGGCAGGGATTTCTGCGGAATCAGGTATTCGTACCTTTCGCGCCGCAGATGGCCTGTGGGAAGAACATCGGGTTGAAGATGTGGCAACGCCGGAAGGTTTCGATCGCGATCCTGAACTGGTGCAAGCGTTTTATAACGCCCGTCGTCGACAGCTACAGCAGCCAGAAATTCAGCCTAACGCCGCGCATCTTGCGCTAGCTAAACTGCAAGACGCTCTCGGCGATCGCTTTTTGCTGGTGACGCAGAATATCGACAACCTGCATGAACGCGCAGGTAATACCAATGTTATTCATATGCATGGGGAACTGCTGAAAGTTCGCTGTTCGCAAAGTGGTCAGGTTCTCGACTGGACCGGAGACGTTACGCCAGAAGATAAATGCCATTGTTGCCAGTTCCCGGCACCCTTGCGCCCGCACGTAGTGTGGTTTGGCGAAATGCCACTCGGCATGGATGAAATTTATATGGCGTTGTCAATGGCCGATATTTTCATTGCCATTGGTACATCAGGGCATGTTTATCCGGCGGCTGGGTTTGTTCACGAAGCGAAACTGCATGGCGCGCACACCGTGGAACTGAATCTTGAACCGAGTCAGGTTGGTAATGAATTTGCCGAGAAATATTACGGCCCGGCAAGCCAGGTGGTGCCAGAATTTGTTGAAAAGTTGCTGAAGGGATTATAAATCAGGAGTAATTGCCTGATGCGCTACGCTTATCAGGCCTACGAGCGGACCACAATACCGACGAAAGAGCGGGATAAAACTTTACTGTCCTGACTCCTTAGCCACATCCTTGCTAAATAAAAAACGGGCGGTAATACCACCGCCCGTTTGCTGAATTAACGTCCTGCTTTCAGCTTCTGATAATACTCTTCATAAATGCTGCTGGCTGCGCCAACGTCATTCTGCCATTCGCCATTTTTAATGGTTTCAGCATCCGGGTAGAGCGTCTTGTCGTTCGCTATTTCCGGGCTTAACAGCTTACGCGCGGCGAGGTTTGGCGTTGGATAACCGATAGTTTCAGCAACCTGTTTTGCCACATCCGGGCGCAGCAGGAAGTTGATCAATTTCAGCGCGCCTTCTTTGTTTTTGGCATTTGCCGGGATCGCCAGGCTGTCCATCCAGAAAATGCCGCCTTCTTTCGGCCACACCACGTCAATTGGCGTACCCGCCTGGCGTGCAACGAAAGCAGAACCGTTCCAGATCATGCCGAGGTTAACTTCGCCTTCCATATACGGGTTCGCCGGGTTATCGGAGTTAAACGCCGCGACGTTTGGCATCAGTTTTTTCAGCTCGTTGTATGCAGCTTCAATCTCTTTCGGATCGGTGGTGTTACCGGAGTAGCCCAGCTTACGCAGCGCCATCTGGAACACTTCACGGGCATCGTCGGTCAGCAGCAGGCTGCCTTTGTACTCAGGTTTCCACAGATCGGCCCAGCTGGTGACAGATTTCGGATCTACCGCATCACCGTTAACGCCAATCGCCGTCGCACCCCAGATATACGGAATGGAATAGTCGTTATTCGGGTCAAACGGCTTGTTGAGCATGTCTGGATCGAGGTTGCTGAAATTGCTTAACTTCGACTTGTCGATCTTCTGGATCATCCCTTCTTTACGCATTTTATCGACGTAATAGGTTGAAGGAACCACCAGGTCATAGGCACCGTCTTTGTACGTTTTCAGCTTCGCGTACATGGTTTCGTTCGACTCGTAAGTCGAATAGATAACCTTAATACCGGTTTCTTTGGTGAACTGTTCAAGCAGTCCTGGCGGCACGTACTCGGTCCAGTTGTAGAAATACAGCGTGTTGTTGTCATCGGCGTGAGCGGCGCTCATGCCCAGTGCCAGAGCACCCGCCGCGAGCAGGTGGCGTGACCATTTTTTCATTTAACGTCCCCTGTGTTACCTTTCGTTTTATCACGAGCAATAAGCTGGCTGGCAATGACCATCACCAGCGACAGCACCAGTAATATGGTTGCCAGCGCGTTAACTTCCGGCGATACGCCGACTTTGACCATCGAATAAATTTTTAACGGCAGAATTTCATAACTCGGCCCGGTGACAAACGAAGAAACCACCACGTCGTCCATCGACAGGGTAAAGCTTAACACCCAGCCCGCCGCTACCGCTGGCATTGCCAGTGGCAGAATGATTTTTCGCAGAATGGTAAATTCGCTGGCACCGAGATCTTTCGCCGCTTCCAGCATTCGCACGTCAAAACCTTTCAGGCGCGAATACACTGTCACCACCACAAACGGCAGGCAGAAGGTGATATGCGAGAACAGCAGCGACCAGAAGCCAAGCTGAATACCCAGCAGCATAAACAGCACCAGCAGCGAAATCGCCATTACGATATCTGGTGACATCATCACCACAAATAGCATTCCGCTAACGAACGGCTTACCACGAAAGCGATAACGGTACAACGCAACTGCCGTCAGTGAACCGATAAGCGTAGCAAACGTCGCCGAAAACACCGCCATCGTCAGTGAATGCTGAGCTGCCTGCAACAGACTGTCGTTGTTCATCAGCAGGCTATACCATTTGGTGGTAAAACCCTGCCAGTTGATGCCAAAGCGCGAGCTGTTGAAAGAGTTCACAATCAAAATAATGATTGGGATATACAGGTACGCGTAGATAGCGGTCATAAAACCGCCGCGAAGCAGTCGACCGATCATTCGAGTTCCACCTTCTTATTCAGCAGACGAGAAGCGCGCCAGTAAACCAGCAACATCAGGCCCATTACGATAGTCAGCGTAATGCTGGTGGCTGCACCAAACGGCCAGTCACGAATATTGAGGAACTGTACCTTGATGACGTTACCGATCAGCAGGTTTTTCGCACCGCCCATCAGGTCGGACACATAGAACAGGCCCATCGCTGGCAGCATTACCAGCAGACATCCGGCAATAATTCCCGGCATCGTCAGTGGGATAATGATGCGGATAAAGGTCTGCAACTTGCTGGCACCGAGATCGCGCGCCGCCTCAAGCAACGGCTTATCCAGTTTTTCGATACTGGAGTACAGCGGCATCACCATAAACGGCAGCAGAATGTAAACCAGACCGATAATCACCGCACTAGGCGTGAACATGATGCGAATTGGTGTATCGATAACGCCCAGCCAGAGCAAAAACTCGTTGAGATAGCCTTTGGTGCTGAGGAAAATTTTCAGCCCGTAGATACGAATCAATGAGTTGGTCCAGAAGGGAACAATCAGCAGAAACAGCAGCAGCGGACGCACCTTGTGTGGCAGCTTTGCCAGAAACCAGGCAAACGGGTAGCCCAGCACCAGGCAGGCGAGGGTGGCGATCAGCGCCATATTCAACGAGTGCAATAGCACTTCAAAATAGAGCGGATCGAGCAGTCGCGTGTAGTTATCCAGCGTAAAGACCATTTTGACGAAACTGGCGTCGTCGCGGGTCAAAAAGCTGGTGCCAATGATCATCAGGTTGGGCAGAAAGACAAACAACACAAGCCAACCGACAATAGTGACAATCACTACATTCTGGAACTTACTTGTGTTCTTCATCAGCCAGTACGACCTCCCAGCTTTCTACCCAATTAATGGCCATTTTTTGGTCGAGAGAGTGGTCAAAGTCAGGATCGTCTTCATTGAAGAATTCGCTGACCATCACCATCTTGCCATTTTCCAGTTCAACAACCGACTCCAGCGTCATGCCTTTGTAGTTACGCTCGCGAACGTAACCAATCAGCCCTTCTGCGTGGTTGTCGTCGTTAATCTCTTCAACACGTAAGTCTTCCGGGCGCAGCAGAACATGCAGTTTTTGCCCCGGTTCAACGCCGAAGTTAACGTAGATATTACACTCGCGGCCTTCAACGTTGGCGCGTACGCGCTGCTCGTCGAGACGTTCGATGACCGTGGCATTAAACATATTGATTTCACCGATAAACCCAGCAACAAACAGGTTTTTCGGCTCTTCGTAGATTTCACGCGGCGTGCCGTCTTGCTCAATGCGACCATCGCGCATCACCACAATCCTGTCCGACATGGTGAGTGCTTCTTCCTGGTCGTGAGTCACGAAGACGAATGTAATGCCAAGCTTACGCTGTAGCGCTTTCAGCTCGTTCTGCATCTGTTTGCGCAGTTTGTAATCCAGCGCTGAGAGCGACTCATCCAGCAACAACAGACGAGGCTTGTTAACCACCGCGCGAGCAATGGCGACGCGTTGCTGTTGACCACCAGAAAGCTGATGCGGTTTACGTTGAGCGAAGGTTTCCAGCTGCACCATCCGCAGGGCTTCCATCACGCGGGGCGTAATTTCAGCAGCGGGGGTTTTTTGCATGCGCAACCCAAAGGCCACATTTTCGAACACGGTCATGTGGGGGAAAAGTGCGTAGCTTTGGAAAACAGTGTTCACATAGCGGTTTTCCGCCGGAACGTGGGTGATGTCCTCGTTATCCAGCATGATGCGTCCGGAATCAACAGTTTCCAGACCTGCAATCAGGCGAAGAACGGTTGTTTTACCGCAGCCAGAAGGGCCAAGCAGCGTGAGGAACTCGCCATTGTTGATAGTCAGATCCAGCTGGGGAATGACCTCTTTACCATCAAAGCATTTGCGAATTCCCGCCAATTGCACCAGCGGTGAAAGCGAACTCGGTTGTTTATTCAATTTTTTACTCTGTCCCATGTAAACGCAACGGATGGCTTACCGATGCGGGGTTTGTGGTTAACCACCTTGGTGACTCTTAATGAGGGCGGTAATTCTACGGCAAACCGCTTGAATCGCCAATCTTTGTTGTGAATTACTGGCTTAGCTTTATATTCATTAAGGTAATGCTGATAAATATTCCCGCTTGCAGGGGTAAAAGTGACCTGACGCAATATTTGTCTTTTCTTGCTTCTTAATAATGTTGTCACAAAAAGTGAGGGTGACTACATGGATAAACTACTTGAGCGATTTTTGAACTACGTGTCTCTGGATACCCAATCAAAAGCGGGGGTGAGACAGGTTCCCAGCACGGAAGGCCAATGGAAGTTATTGCATCTGCTGAAAGAGCAGCTCGAAGAGATGGGGCTTATCAATGTGACCTTAAATGAGAAGGGCACGTTGATGGCGACGTTACCGGCTAACGTCCCTGGCGATATCCCGGCGATTGGCTTTATTTCTCATGTGGATACCTCACCGGATTGCAGCGGCAAAAATGTGAATCCGCAAATTGTTGAAAACTATCGCGGTGGCGATATTGCGCTGGGTATCGGCGATGAAGTTTTATCACCGGTTATGTTCCCGGTGCTGCATCAGCTACTGGGTCAGACGCTGATTACCACCGATGGTAAAACCTTGTTAGGTGCCGATGACAAAGCAGGTATTGCAGAAATCATGACCGCGCTGGCGGTATTACAACAAAAAAACATTCCGCATGGTGATATTCGCGTCGCCTTTACCCCGGATGAAGAAGTGGGCAAAGGGGCGAAGCATTTTGATGTTGACGCCTTCGATGCCCGCTGGGGTTACACCGTTGATGGTGGTGGCGTAGGCGAACTGGAGTTTGAAAACTTCAACGCCGCGTCGGTCAATATCAAAATTGTCGGTAACAATGTTCACCCGGGCACGGCGAAAGGAGTGATGGTAAATGCGCTTTCGCTGGCGGCACGTATTCATGCGGAAGTTCCGGCAAATGAAAGCCCGGAAATGACAGAAGGCTATGAAGGTTTCTATCACCTGGCGAGCATGAAAGGCACCGTTGAACGGGCCGATATGCACTACATCATCCGTGATTTCGACCGTAAACAGTTTGAAGCGCGTAAACGTAAAATGATGGAGATCGCCAAAAAAGTGGGCAAAGGGTTACATCCTGATTGCTACATTGAACTGGTGATTGAAGACAGTTACTACAATATGCGCGAGAAAGTGGTTGAGCATCCGCATATTCTCGATATCGCTCAGCAGGCGATGCGTGACTGCGATATTGAGCCGGAACTGAAACCGATCCGCGGTGGTACCGACGGCGCGCAGTTGTCGTTTATGGGATTACCGTGTCCGAACCTGTTCACTGGCGGTTACAACTATCATGGTAAACATGAGTTTGTGACACTGGAAGGTATGGAAAAAGCAGTGCAGGTGATTGTCCGTATTGCCGAGTTAACGGCGCAACGCAAGTAACCGGAAAAGGATGCGGCATGTAATGCCGCATCCGACTTGAATTTAAACTTACCCTTCGAAGAACCAGTATCCGCTATTGACCAGCGCCGCGAGCATTGCGAGGAATGACGGATCTTCCAGCGCATCGCCAAAATTCTCCGCGGTCAGCGCAATGTTGCTGGCGAGCGCATCCAGTGCCGGACGGTGCGGGGAATCGATCTTCTCACCATTGGCATACACGTCGTCGCCAATGCGCAATACGCGCAGACCACCCAGGCGCACCAGCACATCACCTTGTTTCAGCGCATCGTAGATTTCATCCGGCTGATAAGGCGGCTCTGGCGGCGCGATATCCAGTTCATGGCGTGACTGGGATATAAACTCCCCAAACCACTGTTTAAAGTGTTCCGGCTGGTTGATCAATTCAAGCATCATCTCACGCAGTTTATCCATCTCTTGCGGTAGAACGTCCGCAGGATGAGCGCGAGGTGGGACATCCGGATCGCTGTAGTAGTTGCCGCCCAGTTCACGTTGCAGCACATAATCGGCAAATCCGCTAATCAGTTCCCGCGTATTTGGCGCGCGAAAACCCACGGAATAGTTCATCGCATTTTCCAGCGCGTAGCCTTCATGGGGGAATCCTGGCGGAATATAAAGAATATCGCCTGGCTCCAGCTCTTCATCAATGATGGCTTCGAACGGGTCGACCTGTAACAGATCCGGGTGCGGGCAGTGCTGTTTCATTTGCAGCTTTTCGCCCACTCGCCAGCGACGGCGACCAGTACCCTGAATGATAAACACGTCGTACTGATCGAGATGCGGGCCGACGCCGCCGCCAGGTACGGAAAAAGAGATCATCAAATCATCAATGCGCCAGTCCGGCAGTTCACGGAACGGTCGCATCAGTGCGGCGGTCGGCTCATGCCAGTGGTTCACTGCCTGCACTAACAATGACCAGTTAGTTTCACCAAGATGATCGTAGCTTTCGAACGGGCCGTGGCTGACCTGCCATTTGCCATCCTGGTGACTGACCAGTCGACTGTCGACTTCGCTTTCCATCGCCAGACCCGCCAACTCGTCTGGAGAGATCGGGTCAATAAAATTATTAAAGCCGCGTTTTAACACCACAGGGCGTTTCTGCCAGTGACGTTCAAGAAAATCGGGCCAGTTAAGAGTGAGTTGGTATTCCATGTTAAGCATCCACAGGCTGGTATCTGCAACCGATTATAACGGATGCTTAACGTAATGCGTGAAGTATGGACATATTTATTCATCTTTCGGCGCAGAATGCTGGCGACCAAAAATCACTTCCATCCGCGCACCGCCCAGCATGCTCTCTCCGGCGACGATTTTACCTTCATATTGCTCGGTGATTTCGCGGGCTACCGCCAGCCCTACACCTTGCCCAGGGCGTAAAGTATCAACCCGTTGACCACGGTCGAAAATGACCTCTCGCTTGCTTAATGGAATACCGGGGCCATCATCCTCGACCACAATATAGAGATGCTCGTCGGTTTGCCTTGCAGAAATTTCGACAAACTCGAGGCAATATTTACAGGCATTATCCAGCACATTGCCCATCACCTCGACAAAATCGTTCTGCTCACCAACAAAACTGATCTCTGGTGAAATATCGAGAGAGATATTGACCCCTTTGCGTTGATACACTTTATTCAGCGCCGAAGTGAGATTGTCCAACAGAGGGGCGACCGGATGCAGCTCGCGGCTAAGCAATGTCCCACCGCGCATACTGGCACGATGCAGGTAGTAGCCAATTTGCTGTGAAATGCGGCTGATTTGCTCCAGCATCACCGGCTCAGCATCACTGACGCTCATCTTCTCACTACGCAGAGAACGCAGCGTACTTTGCAGCACCGCCAGTGGCGTTTTCAGACTATGGGTCAGGTCGGTGAGCGTAGTGCGGTATTTGTCGTAACGTTCGCGTTCACTTTTTAACAGTCGGTTCAGGTTTCGTACCAGACTGGTCAGTTCTCGCGTTGTGGCTGGATTGAGCAATTCGCGGTTATGTTCTTCCAGTTCGCGGACTTCTTTTGCCAGGGCCTCGATGGGGCGTAAACTCCACCAGGCGGCGACCCACAGCAGCGGGATCACTAACAGCAGATTGGCTGAGAGCACATAGATAAACCAGCTCCAGACCATATAGGAACTTTTTAGCTCCACCGGAATGGTATCCACCACCACAATGGTTAACTTTGGCATCCGCGATGTTGCCGGGTAGACGTTTACCGCCACCGAGTGGGTCATCTCCGCGTCGTCATCATCTTCCCGCACTTCTTGCAACTGTTGCTGTATTGAATGATCTCCACTCAGCAAGAGGCTGGTATCGTTAACATCCGCTTCAATTTCATGAAAACCATTCGATTTCAGCCAGTCAGGCTGGATCATCTTCATCAGCCAGGGCACGTCACGTTGCGCCCATAAAAGCTGCCCGTTCTCATCATAAATTAGCGTCATAGTGGGGCTTTGCTTGTCGATATTTTCGGGTAACTCGACATGCAACTTATTGTTTTCCCACTTCGCAAGGGTATAGAACAGATTGCTCTCGCCACGTAACAGCCGAAACGTGGTTTTATCGAAACTGACGCTATAACCGATCAGCGCAACCATTCCGTAGGCAAGCGAAAGCACCAATACTACTGCTGCCGTTGCTAACAGAAAACGTACCCGCAGCGAGAGCGGGAAAAAAAGACGCAGTAATTTTTTCATCAGCGCAATTCGAACAGATAGCCCTGGCCGCGAACGGTGGTAATCACTTCTTGCGGATATTGTGCCTGAATTTTTTTGCGCAGACGTCCCATCAGTACATCAATGGTATGGCTTTCCCGCAGCTCCGCATCCGGGTAGAGTTGTAGCATTAACGAATCTTTACTGACCACTTTGCCATTATTGCGTATCAACGTTTCCATAATGGTGTATTCGAACGCGGTCAGTTTGATCACTTCGTCATTAATGGATAACTCACGGCGGGAGAGATCAACCTGAAACGGTGGCAGCGAAATTACCTGGGAAGCCAGACCGCTATTACGCCGCATTAATGCCTGCATTCGCGCCATCACCTCTTCAATATGAAACGGTTTAGTCACGTAATCATCAGCGCCAGCACTTAATACTTCGACTTTGTCCTGCCAGCTTTCACGGGCGGTTAATACCAGAATCGGCAGTGAAACATCATTGCTGCGCCAGCGGCGAATCAATGACAGACCGTCCTCGTCAGGCAAACCGAGATCGACAATCGCAATATCCGGTAAATGCTCATTGAGATAATAATCGGCTTCTTTGGCATCTTCTGCGTCATCGACCTGATGACCAGCATCCTGAATCTGAACTTTAAGATGGTGACGTAACAACGCATTGTCTTCAACAACCAGTACGCGCATTTTTCATTCTCCCTGTTTTAATTATTAAAATAGTGTAACGCGATTATGTCGTTATGGGGGTAAACATTAAATAAACCAGCGGGGAGGGGAGGTAAAGAGAAAAAATAAAAAGCGGATAATCTTAATAAGCAGGCCGGACAGCATCGCCATCCGGCACTGATTTGAGGCTTATTTCAGCTCATCAACCATGGTGATGGCGCGGCCAATGTAGTTTGCCGGCGTCATCGCTTTCAGGCGGGCTTTCTCTTCTTCTGGCAGTGCCAGACCGTCGATAAATTGCTTCATGCCTTCGGCGTCAACGCGCTTACCGCGAGTCAGCTCTTTCAGCTTTTCGTACGGTTTTTCGATGCCATAGCGACGCATAACTGTCTGGATTGGCTCAGCCAGCACTTCCCAGTTGTGATCCAGTTCCTCCAGCAGATGGTCACGGTTCACTTCCAGTTTGCTCACGCCTTTCAGGGTGGATTGATACGCAATCAGCGCATAACCGATACCCACGCCGAGGTTACGCAGCACGGTGGAGTCGGTCAGGTCACGCTGCCAGCGGGAAACCGGCAGTTTGCTTGCCAGGTGCTGCAACACCGCGTTGGAAAGCCCCAGGTTACCTTCGGAGTTTTCGAAGTCAATCGGGTTAACTTTATGCGGCATGGTGGAAGAACCAATCTCACCAGCAATGGTTTTCTGTTTGAAGTGGTTAAGGGCGATATAACCCCAGACGTCACGGTCGAAGTCGATCAGAATGGTGTTGAAACGCGCAACGCAATCAAACAGTTCGGCAATATAGTCGTGTGGTTCGATCTGGGTGGTGTACGGGTTCCACTGAATACCCAGCGAGGTGACGAACTCTTCGCTGAACTGATGCCAGTCAACTTCCGGGTAAGCCGCGATGTGGGCATTATAGTTGCCGACAGCGCCGTTGATTTTGCCGAGGATCTCCACCTGATTAAGCTGGCGGTACTGACGTTCCATGCGGTAGGCAACGTTTGCCATCTCTTTACCGATGGTTGACGGCGTGGCTGGCTGACCGTGGGTACGGGACAGCAGCGGGATATCGCGATACTGAACGGCGAGATCTTTAATGCCATCAATCAGTTGACGCCAGTATGGCAGGATCACTTCATCACGCGCGGTTTTCAGCATCAACGCGTGGGAGAGGTTATTGATATCTTCCGAAGTACAGGCAAAGTGGATGAATTCAGAAACTGCGTGCAGTTCCGGGATATCGGCCACTTTTTCTTTCAGGAAATACTCAACCGCTTTAACGTCGTGGTTAGTGGTACGCTCGATGGTTTTGATGCGTGCTGCATCTTCTTCGCTGAAACTGGCGACAATTGTATCAAGGTAACCGATTGCGTCGGCAGCAAAAGCAGGAACTTCCTTGATCGCTGCGTGCGCGGCCAGTTTTTGCAGCCAACGTACTTCAACTTGTACACGGAATTTCAGCAAACCATATTCGCTGAAAATCCCGCGCAGCGCGCTGACTTTATCGCCGTAGCGTCCATCGACAGGGGAAACGGCGGTCAGTGAGGATAATTCCATAGATCACAACTCCGGGGTTAAATGAGCAAGAATTTGTTTTGCCTGAGTGGTCAGGCGATTACGAGAAAACATCAGTTGTAGACGTCCGCCGCCGACCTGGTGCCAGAGCACGGCGGCGCGAATGCCTGCCAGCAGGGTGGCGCGGACTTTCGCCTGCACCTGTGGGCTTTGCAGTACAGCAGGAGATCCGGTGACCTGAATGCGCGGGCCTAGCGGGCTAATCACATCAACATAAATAGCGGCCATCGCGCTCATCAGCGTTTCGGACTGTAGATCGAAGTGTTCGAGCTGACGTTGCAGGCCGTTGATGCGGTTGCCCAGAGTGTCGAGCGCACCTTTCGCTGAGGAAAGTTTGCGCTCAAGCACCATCAGGCTAAGGGTGTAGCGGGTTAACTCAGCATTTAAGCCCTGGCGACTGCTGGCGTTGAGCACGCCGAGCAATGTTTCCAGCCCGACGCGCAGGTTAGCTTCGCTGCCACCAAAAACCGCCAGCGTGGAGCTGGGGTTCATATCGATAATACTGTTGAGTGAGACGTGTAGCGCATCGGCATCACAATGCCCCTGGTGAGCGAGTTGTTGCACCAGGCGTGCCGACTGACAAATTCCGGCCAGGGCGAGGGTGATGTCATAGTAATTCTTTGCCACGTTCACTGCTTCCTTGTTGTAATTAAAGACAATAATCAGACCGGCAGCGGCAGACGCTGCTCAATAATACCGCCACCGAGGCACACTTCACCGTTATAGAAGACGGCAGACTGGCCCGGCGTCACGGCGGCAACCGGCTCATCAAAAATCACTTCAATGCGATCGTCGTCCAGCGCCTTGACGGTGCAAGGGATGTCGGTCTGGCGATAGCGGGTTTTTACCGTGCAACGCATAGTGCCGGTGAATGGTTCGCGATCGACCCAGTGCAGCTGCTGGGCAATCAGACCGACAGACATCAGACGCGGGTGTTCATGGCCCTGCGCAACAATCAGAATGTTGTTTTCGACGTCTTTATCGACCACATACCACGGTTCTTCGGTGCCTTCTTTGGTGCCACCGATACCCAGACCTTTACGCTGACCGAGTGTGTGATACATCAGCCCCTGGTGCTCGCCGATTTCATCGCCATCGACGGTAATGATTTTGCCCGGTTGCGCAGGGAGATAACGGCCCAGGAACTCGCGGAATTTACGCTCGCCGATAAAACAGATACCGGTAGAATCTTTTTTCTTCGCGGTAACCAGACCGAGATCTTCTGCAATCTTGCGCACCTGCGGCTTTTCCAGTTCGCCGACCGGGAACAGACTTTGCGCAATCTGCTCATGGCTGAGCGTATAAAGGAAGTAGCTCTGGTCTTTATTGCTATCCAGACCACGCAGCAGGCGGCTCTTACCATCGACATCGGCACGACGAACGTAATGACCGGTAGCGATATAATCGGCACCTAAATCTTCGGCGGCAAATTCGAGGAAGGCTTTAAATTTGATCTCTTTGTTGCACAGAATATCTGGGTTCGGCGTGCGACCGGCTTTATATTCGGCAAGGAACAGTTCAAAGACGTTGTCCCAGTACTCGGCAGCAAAGTTGACGGTGTGCAGTTCAATGCCGAGCTTGTCGCAGACAGCCTGGGCATCAGCCAGATCCGCTGCCGCCGTGCAATATTCCTCACCGTCGTCTTCTTCCCAGTTCTTCATAAACAGGCCTTCGACCTGATATCCCTGTTGTTGCAACAGCCAGGCAGAAACGGAGGAATCGACACCGCCGGACATGCCGACGATTACTTTTTTTGCGGTTTCAGACATTGGATCACTCACGACATTGAACTTCAAGGCGGCGTATTCTATCACGCAGCCTTTTAGATGACACCCTTTGTAAAAGGCCAGTTAAAATCGCTAATCATCTCCAGCGGATAGCGTTGCCCACTTTGATAACAACGAATACTTTCCGCCACCAGCGGCGAGCGCAGATTTGACGCCTGTAAAATCTCATCGGCGCTGACCCAACGGCAGCAGTCGATATCGCTGTCATGGGGCTGGGTTGGACATATTTGCTCAAGCTCAATGGCAAACAGGAAGCGCAAAAACGGCGTTTTATCCGGCGCAATCCACTGATGCATGCGGATAAAATGTTGCGGTTGCGCGCTGATGCCCGTCTCTTCCCACAGCTCACGGGCGGCGGCTTCCACTAAGGTTTCATCGGCTTCCAGATGCCCGGCGGGCTGGTTCCATAACGCTTTACCATTAATCGTCTCTTCAACGACTAAAAATTTGCCTTCTGCGTGCACCACGCAGGCAACGGTAACGTGCGGTTTAAACATTTTGCGTCCTTAATCTGTCGCTTCTCGCCATTCGCCATTGGCAAGATTATCCAAAGAGTAATCACCCATCGCATAGCGAATCAGTCGCAGCGTGGGAAAACCAACATGGGCGGTCATGCGGCGCACCTGGCGATTACGTCCTTCATATAAGGTGATCTTAAGCCAGCTGGTGGGAATACTTTTTCGTTCACGAATTGGCGGATTCCGCGGCCATAACCATTCCGGCTCCTCAACCATCTCCGCACCTGCGGGCAGGGTAGGGCCATCATTTAAGGTTACGCCATTGCGCAACCCTTCAAGGGCGTCTTCCGTGGGAATACCTTCTACCTGTACATAATAGATTTTCCCGGTACGTTTACCCGGCTGGGTTAAACGCGCCTGCAAAGCGCCGTTATTGGTCAGCACCAGTAACCCTTCGCTGTCGCGGTCGAGACGACCTGCCGCATACACTCCCTGAACCGGGATGAATTCTTTTAATGTTTTGCGTCCGGCTTCATCGGTGAACTGCGGAAGAACATCGTAGGGTTTATTGAACAGGATCACACGCGTGGGCTGGTTTTCAGGTTTTCGCCTGGTAGAACGTTGCGAGCTGAATCGCTTAACCTGGTGATTTCTAAAAGAAGTTTTTTGCATGGTATTTTCAGAGATTATGAATTGCCGCATTATAGCCTAATAACGCGCATCTTTCATGACGGCAAACAATAGGGTAGTATTGACAAGCCAATTACAAATCATTAACAAAAAATTGCTCTAAAGCATCCGTATCGCAGGACGCAAACGCATATGCAACGTGGTGGCAGACGAGCAAACCAGTAGCGCTCGAAGGAGAGGTGAATGGAAAGTAAAGTAGTTGTTCCGGCACAAGGCAAGAAGATCACCCTGCAAAACGGCAAACTCAACGTTCCTGAAAATCCGATTATCCCTTACATTGAAGGTGATGGAATCGGTGTAGATGTAACCCCAGCCATGCTGAAAGTGGTCGACGCTGCAGTCGAGAAAGCCTATAAAGGCGAGCGTAAAATCTCCTGGATGGAAATTTACACCGGTGAAAAATCCACACAGGTTTATGGTCAGGACGTCTGGCTGCCTGCTGAAACCCTTGATCTGATTCGTGAATATCGCGTTGCCATTAAAGGCCCTCTGACCACTCCGGTTGGCGGCGGTATTCGTTCTCTCAACGTAGCTCTGCGCCAGGAACTGGATCTCTACATCTGCCTGCGTCCGGTACGTTACTATCAGGGCACCCCAAGCCCGGTTAAACATCCTGAACTGACCGATATGGTTATCTTCCGTGAAAACTCGGAAGACATTTATGCGGGTATCGAATGGAAAGCTGATTCTGCCGACGCTGAGAAAGTGATTAAATTCCTGCGTGAAGAGATGGGCGTGAAGAAAATTCGCTTCCCGGAACATTGCGGTATCGGTATTAAGCCGTGTTCTGAAGAGGGCACCAAACGTCTGGTTCGTGCCGCGATCGAATACGCAATTGCTAACGACCGTGACTCTGTGACCCTGGTGCACAAAGGTAACATCATGAAGTTCACCGAAGGCGCGTTTAAAGACTGGGGGTACCAGCTGGCGCGTGAAGAGTTTGGCGGTGAACTGATCGACGGCGGCCCGTGGCTGAAAGTCAAAAACCCGAACACCGGCAAAGAGATCGTCATTAAAGACGTGATTGCTGACGCATTCCTGCAACAGATCCTGCTGCGTCCGGCTGAATACGACGTTATCGCCTGTATGAACCTCAACGGTGACTACATTTCTGATGCTCTGGCAGCGCAGGTTGGCGGTATCGGTATCGCCCCAGGCGCAAACATCGGTGACGAATGCGCGCTGTTTGAAGCCACCCACGGTACTGCGCCGAAGTATGCTGGTCAGGACAAAGTTAACCCAGGCTCTATCATCCTCTCCGCTGAGATGATGCTGCGCCATATGGGCTGGACTGAAGCCGCAGATCTGATTGTTAAAGGTATGGAAGGCGCGATTAACGCGAAGACCGTAACCTATGACTTCGAGCGTCTGATGGAAGGCGCTAAACTGCTGAAATGTTCAGAGTTTGGTGACGCGATCATCAAGAATATGTAATCACTACATGTGTTAAATATTGAAACGGGCGTATAACACGCCCGTTGTTTTTTGTTAGCATGCTAACGGTTATCAAAATTTTATCAAAACTCCCCTGCTAGTTTGGGGTAGTGTGGTCTGTCCAATGACTGCTCTACTGCCTAAGTCCCTATTCTCTTTTCTTTTAAACTGCGGTAAAGACCGGAATGCAACGGATCTGTATTAATAAAATAATAATGATCTCCCGTCTGGCGTTTAATGGCACGACGGTTATGCTCCCTGTTTGCTGACAGGCCCCGGCGCTGTGCGAGTTAAATAAACAGGTCTGCAGCTTTCCAGGGGGAGCCGTGGGCAAACACGGCACGATCCGGAATATCAACCCCCCTGAGAAAAAGGATTGTATTATATGGTAACACCATGCCGCATTAACGCGGCTGTGACACTGTCCCAGCTCCTGCAGAGCCAGGAAAGTTGCAGGACTCATCTGCGGGAGATGATAAATTTAATTCACAGAAATACGGACTGTAGCACGATGAGTTCTGACCAGATTAACGAACTGGCGGATGTCATGGCGACCGCACTGCAGCCAAATCAGATGGCTAAACTGCCGGATAATCCAGACATGCCTAGGGCGCGTGGTCTGCAAATTCCTGAGTCGTTCAGTTTTAGTTTTTCCGACCACACCATTACCTTCACCAACACGCATATGGATTTTAATGGGGACAATTGCGTGAATATTATGGTCAGCAAGGATGGGAGGAGTGCCTGTGGCTATGCTGATTGTTATCTGTTTAACGCCTTTGTCACAACACTGGTCTCACGCATTCGCCAGCCCGGAATAGATGATTTCAGCCCTTCTATCACAGAAGAAAAACAACGGGAAGGAGTGAATTACATGCTAACGCCATGCTACTCCAACCTCGCCATGGGCGCGACATTGCCCCGGCCCCTGCTGCTGCTCCAGAGCAGCGAGAAAATTCTGAATCAGATGAAAAATTTAATCATCGAGAATACGGACGAGGCTAACGAACTGGTAGTTGCCATGACGAATGCACTGTTTACGTACCGGGCGGAGGTGGGGGCTGACCCGCAACTCACTAAGCTTTTCACTGAGCCGTTCAAGTTTAGTTTCTGTTTTTCCGGCCACACCATCACCTTCACGAAAACTATTAGTAATAGCAAATTAGTGAATATTGATGTCAGTGATGGCAGTGTGAAGGTCTGTGGAAGTGTGGATAGTACCCGATTTCACGCCATTGCCGCGACACTGTTGTCACATAACCAGCCAGAATCACTTGATTTCAGGTCCTCCCTCTCCGCACTGTCGGAAGAAAACCTGAGTGCGAAACATGAGACAGTCCCGCAACGTCGCGTCAGGGTAAGGTCGAAAGTTGCCATAAAGCTCCCCATTCCCTACGAGGTTATCCGGAAATGGTCGATGATGACCTCGGATGAGCGGCGCAACGTCGATTTCAATAAGTGGTGTGAGAGCCACAACATCCGGCCGTGCACAGCACGTCATTACCTGAATTTGAGCAAGGACGGATTAACCTGGGTGGGCCGAGCGAAGCTGAACAAACCAGAGAAATGGAACAGAGTTACCAAAAATCTCGTCCGGGAATGGTCGAAGATGCCCCAGGTTCAGCGGGAAAAGATCAAGGGTGTTAAGGGGTTTTGTACTGACCACAGCATTAATATATTCACTGCCAGAAAATACATGACAGAGAATGGGCTTACCGAAAGGGGCAAGAGCAGGATAAAGAAAGGTTCGTAAGGATCCGGTAAATTCGCGTTACATAATCATCAGCCCCTTAAATCGAAATCATAGTGGAGGGGCTTTTTTGAATAAATCGTACTTTTACTGAGTTTAAGGATCAGACCACACATCATCTGCCAACACGGCTCGTCCCGTTACAAAGCAAAAGTTTGAATCACCAACTGGCACATCAATAACAGAGCTCTTATCAACCGAGGCCCCTCCCTGTCTGGTTGCACGAGGAGGTGATTTCGGATTGGTATAAGTCAGCAATGCCTTCTTCCCAAGGGCGACCTCAGCATTCAGCGTAACGGATGTAGAGGTGTAGCCGGATTAATCCGGCAAACCCATCAAAAAATCAGGACAGCAGCAGACGGAGTTTACGCCTCTCGGCTCTGTTACGAGCAGCTGCGCCGTGTGAAAATCAGCGCGCTCATCCCACCCCAAAAAGGAGCGGGTTACTGGCCCGGTGAGTATGCCGACCGTAACTGTGCAGTCGCGTATCAGCGATTGACCGAGGGTAATTCCCGGTGAAAATGGACAAAAGATTACAATCGTCGCTCAATAGCGGAAACGGCAATGTACAGGGTAAAACAGTTATTCTGAGGTTCTCTGATGCTGCTAGATTATGATAGGCCGGTTGCAGAGGCTTTGGTCATGGTGCATACGCTGAACATAATGATGAAGGTAGGTATGCCAGAAAGTGTTCATACTGCCTGAAGATACAACCTGCTCAGGGGATATTACCGAAAATTATTTATTCGACAAAGCCCCATAGGGAGCGACTTGTAATGATGCAGGCCCAGCGGGAAGGCTCAACAATACATAACCGAACAGTGTTATAATAAGATTCATTTTGCTGATTGTTTCATAAGGACCAGTGAAGTAAGATCTAAGAAGAGTTAAAATTTATACAGTATAATCATGATATTGCAGTAAGGTGGTTATAATTGAAAGAACATTTGGATATGAATACATCTCATGTAAGAGTTGTAACTCATATGTGTGGGTTCTTGGTCTGGCTCTATAGTCTTTCAATGTTACCACCAATGGTTGTAGCATTGTTTTATAAAGAAAAAAGCTTGTTCGTTTTTTTTATTACTTTTGTTATATTTTTTTGTTTTGGTGGCGGAGCGTGGTATACCACTAAAAAATCTGGCATTCAATTACGCACCCGTGATGGGTTTATTATAATTGTAATGTTTTGGATTTTATTTTCTATTATTAGCGCATTTCCATTATGGATTGATTCAGAGCTTAATTTAACGTTTGCTGACGCGCTGTTTGAAGGGGTTTCCGGAATAACAACAACAGGAGCAACAGTAATTGATGATGTCAGTTCATTATCTCGGGCATATTTGTTCTACCGGTCACAATTAAATTTTATAGGCGGTTTAGGGGTAATTGTTCTGGCAGTTGCTGTGTTGCCATTATTGGGTATTGGTGGTGCAAAACTTTATCAGTCAGAAATGCCAGGGCCATTTAAGGATGACAAACTAACTCCACGCTTGGCTGATACGTCGCGGACACTTTGGATAACTTATTCTTTATTAGGCATTGCTTGTATTGTTTGTTATCGACTTGCAGGAATGCCTTTGTTTGATGCTATTTGTCATGGACTTTCTACAGTTTCTCTTGGCGGTTTTTCAACTCATAGTGAGAGTATCGGCTATTTCAATAATTATTTGATTGAACTGGTGGCGGGCTCTTTTTCTCTGTTATCGGCTTTCAACTTTACTCTTTGGTATGTTGTTATAAGCAGGAAAACAATAAAACCCTTACTCAGAGATGTTGAACTTCGTTTCTTTTTGTTAATAGCTTCAGGTGTTATTATTGTTACCTCTTTCCAGGTCTGGCATATAGGTATGTATGACTTAACTGGAAGTGTTGTTCATTCGTTTTTTCTTGCTAGCTCCATGCTCACTGATAATGGTTTAGCTACGCAGGATTATTCAAACTGGCCCACACATACGATAGTTTTTTTGCTGCTGTCAAGTTTTTTTGGGGGATGTATAGGCTCAACGTGCGGCGGAATTAAATCACTTAGATTTCTTATACTTTTTAAACAAAGTAAACACGAAATAAATCAGCTTTCTCATCCCAGAGCATTGCTTAGTGTAAATGTAGGAGGGAAGATTGTTACAGACCGCGTAATGAGGTCTGTATGGAGTTTCTTTTTTCTTTATACTTTCTTTACAGTGTTTTTTATACTGGTGCTAAATGGTATGGGATATGATTTCCTTACATCATTTGCGACAGTCGCTGCATGCATTAATAATATGGGGCTGGGTTTTGGGGCTACCGCATCCTCATTCGGTGTTCTTAATGATATTGCAAAATATCTCATGTGTATTGCTATGATTCTTGGTCGACTTGAAATTTACCCTGTTATTATACTATTTTCAGGATTTTTTTGGCGTTCTTGATATATAGTTAATTTATTATTGTGAATTTTATAGTATGTTGACCCCCTCATTTGGACTGGACCCATAGGATTATTACCATCTCCGATGTGAAGTTGATAAAAAAATGCCTCTTTCTTACGCGAAATATCATCATTTCATCTGACGTGAATGCTGATAGTATCAGGATTGAGAAGCAAGCAGGCTACTCACTTAGCCTCGACGCCTCCTATTTACCATAAGAGACATCGAAATAACATTACAGTACAGTTTTTGCCCATCGCCTTCTGCGAAGTTTAGGAATGCAAGATGTTGCAGTGAGTCTTGTTCCACAGCGGGAACAGACAGCACCATGAGGTTGATTTAACTAAGGTTTATAGGTTGTAAAATTAAAACTTTGGCTTGAGCAAATCGGGCAGCAAAATTTAAGATTGGGGATAGCCCCTCCTGCCGGTTACGTTGAAACCTAAGGTTAGTTCAGAAGGTAGAAAAAAGATAGGTAACTACGTTAAATTAATAGCATTAAACACTAAAAAAAATAAACTCTGACGTCACATACATATCATTGTTTGACCACTCGGTAGAGGAACCAGAAACAAGTATTATGGGTTAAGTGCAGCTTCAGGTGTTGAATCTGGATTCAACGAATACATTCAGCACCATGCCTTCAAATAAAACAAAATCATAGAGCCCCTCTACGAAGGGGCAGTTTTTGGTAGATTTATCTATAGCATATAGGGAAGGTTAAATACCCCCCATTACTTGAGACCATGTGGACATATTTGCATAATGCAATGCTTATGCAGGCATTTATTCGTAATTTTGTTTGATTCTGTAGGACACTCTTGACTATTTTTGATTAAATTCCATAAATTTTTGTTGAATAGCGCCACGTTAAAAATACTGATCGGATATTCTTTATCCTCAAGTATAATACCTGACTTAATAACTGTAAATATGCTGCCAGGTGGGAGAAATATATTTGAACGATACCAAATGATCATTTTCATATCGCTCCATATGACTGAAAAATATATACCACACGAAGGTTGTATTACAGTATCAATTACTATACACTTCATTTCTTCGCCTTATTCTTCTGTTCCAATGATGTTGATAAAGAATATCAATATAATTTGTACTATAGTCAGCTCAGATGAGGTTGAATGCAAAGGTGGTTTGTTCTTTATTTATATTTAAAGTTATTTTCTATCACGGACGTTAGAGAAATATGCCAATGCATAATCTCTTTCCCCGCACTAATAATTAAATATGAATATAATCGCTAGTATCCGGGCACTCTTCGTGTATTAAAACTCCTGAGATGACTTAAATATCATCTAATGTAAAAAGAAGCACTACTTCCAAAGCATTCCTGATAATATCTTTTTCAACAATGTCATCAGCAGATGATAAAAATGAGAGCAATTTCAGTATAATGCTCTTGTTATCCACGTGTTCGTTGCAAAGATATAAATCTCTAACTGCCTTATCAATTGCAAGTTTTTCTTCTGAAAGCCGACTATCATATTTATTCAAATATGCGTATAGGTTCATTTCAAAGTTCATTCCTTGACTTTGCATAGACATAATTGACTCCCAAGGATTTTATTAAGAATTTTATCCAAATGAAATTTAAAACAAGGGATCTCAACAGAGGCTAAACAAAATGAAATTTAGTAACATGATTAAATAATTCATTCCGTTTTAGTTCTGTTTAGTCAGGACGATATATATTTAATTCAAAGAAGATTTGTAAACAAAGCATAGCTTTTATGCTGGTTTGTGCCACTTTGCCAACCCCATGGTTGGCTTTTTTATATAAAGATCATAAGGATGACTATCTTCCTGACATGATGAAAAGGTTTCAATTATTGGGCTTTATAGTATCGGTTTGACCGTTATGAGCAGCGTTAACTCGTTCCTGATAATATTAAGGTAACGTGATGATAACTCAGCAAAAACGCATAAAAAGCGCTTACTTTGCATCCTTCATAATAGCCAGTATCAAATAGGTCTAATAAGGTAGGATGATTAAGAAACAGTTCCAGCAGCGGTATGATATCCAGATGCGCGCAAGCGTTTTTATCTGGCTGTGTGCAGCCATGTTTGGTGGAGTTAGCCGGAGATAACTCTAAGGCAGGAGGTAGCAATACATGCTATCAAGAATATGTTAACTCTATACCTATTAAGTATTGAACGGGCATATAACACGCCCGTTGTATTTGTGGGTTTGATAACTGTAATACAAGTAACGTATCAGAACGGCAAGGGGGGCATGTCAAATGTCAGATTTATAGTATTGGTCGGCTGAACAATTATGGATAACAATAAAAAGGGAGTTCTGATAAGTCATAGAAAGTCCTCTTTTTTGTTATTTTACTGAATTATGATAGATCTCTTATGTGTTAAAACTTTGCTAGATTAATGGCTTGTTATTTTCCACATCTTCAACATACAACAGCGTATTATCAATAGCGTAGTAGCCGCGTTTATTGTTATTAACATCGGTTACCCAGCGGAAAACGCCAGCACTTGCCAGTGTTGTACAATACTCCCAAAATGTAGAGTTCCCAGAAATATGAAGCAATGCCGCCTCTTTAATTTTTCCTGGGTTTTTGGTTGTACTGACTTTTAACAGGCTACGGTTTCCTCTTAATAACAAAACTGTTTCATCGTGAGTAATAATTCTGATGTTATCCGTAGCCAGATAATAAATGTAATGCACAATACGGTGATGTTTTAACTCTGAATAAAACCAGGAAAAGTTTTGCTCTTTTCTCACTTTTTCAAACATCTTTTGAAAAACAACGACCTGATCCATCAGGATAATAACCTCTTGTTAGTTGTGAGACTGCATAGTGTGCACGATCGGTTTTACCACTTCAATCTGGTCTGTCCTTTGGCTGTGATATATACAAAGTGTGAAAGGGGGATTGGCTGAATTGTGCGGTGAGCATTTTGCAATGGAACAGCTCCGGTGCAAACGCTGTTGTGGGTTCAGATTATAACATTCTGTCTAAGGGGCGGGATAAAGGTGAAATTAGGGGGCATGAAAGATGACTTTATAACCTTGCTCAACCCAGTGTTGTAAAAGTTCGTTTTGCCTTCTAGTTGGTGCCATGCCTGTCCAGACAATCAACGTTTGCGTTGGGAACAGTTCCGGGCGCGGCGATTCAATGGGATCAGCAAGGACAGAAATATGCCATCCTGACAATGATAAACGCCATGCTTCCAGCCACAATCGTGCTCTCTCTTCAACATTCCACGCCATCAGAATGGCTTCTTTACCGGGCTTACGGCGCATTTCGAAAAGCGAGGCTGCTGCGTACTCAATTAATGCGCCGTCAAACATACTGCTCATAATGCGGGAGGTGTTGTGATCAAGCACGAGACGCTGGCGAACAGGAAGGTAAACATGATTAATCAATTGATCTACTGGGTACTCTCGACCCAGTGAAATAATTCTCGCGCGTAGTTTGGCAGGATTAGCCATACGAAGAATTGACATCATCTCTTCTTGCAGTCGGCTCCAGTCATCTTCCGTATCCTGGCTGGTGGTTTCCAGTAATGCTTTAACTTTGCCTACAGGGACGCCATTACTTATCCAACGCTTGATCTCTTCGATGCGTTGTATGTCTTCTTCATCAAAGAGTCGGTGTCCGCCTTCACTGCGCTGTGGTTTTAACAAACCGTAGCGGCGTTGCCAGGCCCGGAGAGTGACAGGATTAATCCCGCAACGTTCAGCAACATCACCAATGCTGTAATAAGCCACAATTCCTCCTTGCGCTCATAAATCTCCGTCGCCTGTACACGACCCAATAATACTTTGTACAATATACGCTAAAATTGTACAAAGTATAAATAAGATTTCAGCTAAATTGGATAAAACATTATTTTTAATGTGGATTAAATTAAAACATAACGTATTCATTTTCACGATGATTTCCAGAAATCATGTGAAATAATGTGCTGAAAATTATTTTTTCTCCGGCCACGCAACTGAAGGGATACCATTCAATTTAGCTTTGGCAAACAGATCTCCCTGAAACATCTCAATTCCTGCAGATTCAAGCCACATCCACTCTTCTGGTGTTGCCACACCCATAGCAGAGACTTGAATTTCAAGTGATGTACAGCATTTTATGATCGCCTGAATAATTGCCTGCCGAGGCCCGCTTTTATGAACATTGGTAATCAATTCCTGACTGATTT
This sequence comes from Escherichia coli, assembly GCF_036503815.1. Lineage (GTDB taxonomy): Bacteria > Pseudomonadota > Gammaproteobacteria > Enterobacterales > Enterobacteriaceae > Escherichia > Escherichia coli_F. The sequence continues at coordinate 2,913,998 of NZ_AP027764.1, read as the reverse complement.
TAATTCTGTCAGGCTGGAAGCGTGACAGGAGTAACAAACCGGCAAAACCTGTGCCAAAATGGTCAATTGCTACACTCATACCGGTAGCCTTAAGTGATTTAACAGCATCGGCAAATTCATCAAACCGAGATATGACCTCACTTTCAGTAAATTCCACGATAATTTGTTCAGGCACCAAACCATTGGCCTTTATTTCATCAAGTAAAAAAGAGACCGCGTCAGGCTCGTTAACCAGGGTCATAGGTAATAGATTGATTGAAATCATTTTATCACCGAGCTCAAGTGCGTGTGCCATCGCGAATGCAAGTGCCTTACTTTTGAGATCCGCTGTGTAGATTTCCCCGTCATTGCTTTGCCCAACCACTCTGGCTGATGGGCTGTCTTCCCTATTTTTAACAATTGCTTCAAAAGCGATTATCCGCCGCGATAAAGGATCGACAATAGGATGAAAGGCAAAGTGGTCGTTTATATTTGGTGAAAGGGTACAGGAATCAAGTTCTTTATCAGGTCCGTCAGCGATAAAACGCCAGGAGTCTTCGGCAGGAATCTCGAAATAGGTTGATTTTTCAGTTGAAAGAACAAAAGTACGAAAAAATTGCAGCGCTCTGTCATCATAAGTTAGCTGAAATTTTGAGGTGCCTTTGTCGAGTACGGCCTGTAAAACGTCATTGCGCTCGTGGAGGCGCAAATCAAATAATTCCATTCCTGCTTTGCCAAAACGGCGAGCAGGTGCGTAATCGCACAGCAGTTCAACGATATTATAGTGCCGTGGATCCTGGCATATGGCCCGATAAATCATTTGAACCTGTTCTTCCGGACCTTCAAGAAGTTGAAAAAAATGTGAACCATTAAACAGTAAAATCCCTGTTACGTCAGACCGCATGTTTCTGCGATTTGCTATCGAAACCATTTCTTCGATTTTTTTGACAGGTTCGTCGTCACGTATATGGCTACGATAAATAAGGGTAGTAAGCATTAATAGTCCAGGGTAATGGGCGAGGCGAGAGTATGACGGTAACAGACATATCTTCTGGTGTCTTGCTTTTAATACTAAAACATAACTATTTATTTACACTGATAAAAAATGGAAAAATTTGAAGATGAGTTCGTTTGGAATCTTGTATAGGTTGTCAGTCAAATGATGCAAATAATTTTTACGTATCTCATTGTTTTATAGGTATTAGCACTAATTGCAAAAAAATAATTTATCATTCTGTACACATATTTCGTACAAGTTTGCTATTGTTACTGCACTTAACAACGTTTAACATTTTTAATAGAGGCGTAGCATGCAGCAAAATTCAGTGATTTCAGATTCTGCGGGGGCAATTACTCGTTACTTTGCAAAAGCTAACTTGCCTACTCAGCAGGAAACCCTCGGGGAAATTGTGACTGAAATTTTGAAAGATGGACGTAATCTGAGTCGAAAGTCGCTTTGTACCAAACTTCTTTGTCGACTGGAGCAAGCGACAGGGGAAGAGGAACAGAAACACTACAATTCACTAATTGGGTTGCTTTTTGAATAATGTGACAGCCTGATTATTTGACAGATTAACTATGAAGTCGTTATGAAGACATCTGATAATGAAAGTATAAAACATGAAATTACTGGCCAGGCGGTGCTCCAGATATTACGCATGAAGATAAATTTTTCGTTGCAGACTCTTATTAAGCAATTACTCGTAATGAAATCTGTTGAACAAAATGCCTTCCGACGAGATTTAATTGATAGCATAATTCGTGATTTTAGCAATAGTGATACAGGAGGGCCTAACAGAAGAGCAGCAATAGCTGACAATAAAAGTATATTCAATGGTAAGAAAATAAACAGAATACATTAAAATTTCATAAGTAAGATGAGAGGTTACCATGCTTGAAGATACTACTATTCATAACGCAATAACTGATAAGGCGTTATCAAGTTACTTTCGCAGTTCGGGGAATTTGTTAGAAGAAGAGTCTGCTGTATTAGGGCAGGCGGTGACCAATTTAATGCTTTCAGGGGATAATGTTAATAATAAAAATATTATCTTAAGTCTGATACACTCTCTGGAAACAACGAATGATATTCTCAAAGCTGATGTGATTAGAAAAACACTGGAAATCGTGTTGCGATACACAGCTGATGATATGTGACTTTTTATTGTTTAGTATAACTAGCATAAGTTTATAGAAAACTCATTCATCTTATTTTTGTCTGTCGCTTAGACTATACACAGCATAATTCTATTGGATTGATATTTTTACGAGGCTGACATGAATAATTCAATTCCCGAGAGATTTATTTTTCAATGTGCTTTATTTAAAAATCTCGAGAGGGAGGTGTTCATGGCGCATGGGTATGTTAATAGTCATATTATTGATCAGGCTTTACGCTTGCGTTTAAAAGATGAAACGAGTGTGATTCTTTCTGATCTCTACCTGCAAATTTTGCAGTACATTGAATTGCATAAGGCAACACTAACGGATGTCATTATTAATGACAGGGAATCCGTGCTCTCTTAGAACTGAGTAAGGTTTTAAAATTACCATCAGCTGTATCATATGCTGGTGCAAAGTAATAATTTAAGCCGTTATGTTTCTTAATATATCCGGAATATCAGGGTTTAAACAAGAATGGAGAACTATTGTTCTCCATTCTTGACGTCTGACATCCTGCCAGATTTGCTTAATTTTACCCACATTAAGCATAGTAATTAATAGGTTAGATGACGATGGAGAAAATTTTATCTTCGGCGTGGATATTTCTTATGCTCTCTACCATGCTCTCTTTAGACGCCAGCACGAGCGAATGAACATCATTTTCATGTATTAAAATCCTTAGTCCGGGACAAGCGAATGCGCAATACACTCATACCCATCCTCGTTGCGATATGCTTGTTTATAACCGGTGTCGCTATTTTGAATATCCAGCTCTGGTATTCCGCAAAAGCAGCATATATGGCGGGAGCGAGATATGCTGTCAACAATATCAATCACATACTTGAAGAAGCGTCACAGGCGACTCAAGCGGCGGTTAACATTGCCGGGAAGGAATGCGACCTCGAGGAGCAATATCAGCTTGGCACTGAAGCAGCTCTGAAACCTCACTTGCGCACAATCATCATTCTCAAACGCGGAATGGTCTGGTGTACATCCTTGCCGGGGAATCGAGTCCTGCTGTCTCGTATTCCTGCTTTCCCTGACAGTAATTTATTGTTGGCTCCGGCAATCGACACCGTCAATAGATTGCCTATCCTGCTCTATCAGAGCCAATTTGCAGACACGCGTATTTTGGTCACGATAAGTGATCAGCATATTCGTGGAGCGCTTAATGTGCCCTTGAAAGGGGTAAGGTATGCATTACACGTAGCGGATGACATTATTGGACCTACCGGTGACGTGATGACGCTTAATGGACACTATCCTTATACTGAGAAGGTTCACTCCACAAGATATCATTTCACTATTATCTTTAACCCACCACCATTCTTTAGCTTCTACAGACTTATCGATAATGGCGTAGGGGTTTTGATATTCATTCTGTTAATTGCCTGCGCCGCAGCCTACCTGCTTGATAAGTATTTTAATAAAAGCGCAACGCCTGAAGAGGTCCTGCGACGGGCAATAAGTAATGGTGAGATTGTCCCTTTTTACCAACCTGTGGTAAATGGTCGGGAAGGGACATTGCGGGGAGTTGAGGTATTAGCCCGCTGGAAACAACCTCACGGCAAATATATCTCACCCGCGGCATTTATTCCACTTGCTGAAAAATCTGGATTAATTGTTCCGCTTACACAAAGTCTGATGAATCAGGTTGTCACACAGATGAACGCTATCGCGAGTAAATTGCCGGAAGGTTTTCATATCGGAATTAATTTTAGTGCCTCGCATATTATTTCGCCGACATTTGTCGACGAGTGCTTAAATTACCGTGACAGTTTTACCCGTCGCGATTTAAACCTCGTTCTGGAAGTTACCGAGCGTGAGCCATTAAATGTTGATGAGAGTCTGGTTCAGCGGTTGAACATTCTGCATGAAAATGGTTTTGTCATCGCACTGGATGATTTTGGTACTGGCTATTCAGGGCTTTCTTATCTGCATGATCTGCATATTGATTATATCAAAATTGATCACAGTTTTGTTGGTCGTGTCAATGCAGACCCGGAATCAACCAGGATTCTGGATTGTGTACTGGATCTGGCGCGTAAACTTTCGATCAGTATCGTCGCTGAAGGTGTCGAAACAAAAGAACAGCTTGATTATCTGAATCAAAACAACATCACATTTCAGCAGGGTTATTATTTCTATAAACCGGTAACCTACATCGACCTGGTTAAAATTATCCTTTCTAAACCGAAGGTGAAGGTTATGATTGAGTAAAAATTGATCATTAAGACCATGGTGCGGTGTAATTATAGACAGCTAATTAGCTCGTTGCGTCTTGTTACTATTGTTCATTATTTTGTTTGCTATAATTGTTTGAAAGTTTTGACAGGATTGCCATTAGTAGCATGAACAATAGTAATAATCTGGATTATTTCACTCTCTATATCATCTTTTCCATTGCATTTATGCTGATCACCTTGCTGGTCATCCTTATCGCAAAACCCAGTACTGGGCTTGGAGAAGTGCTTGTGACGATAAATTTGCTGAATGCCCTTGTTTGGCTGGCGATCAATCTGGTTAATCGAGTAAGGGAAAAACTCGTTAGCCACAGGGATCAGCACTAATCTTTCTTTATGCTATAGCCGCTATATAGTAATAAGTATTGTTGTATTTGTGGTTTAATGCCGATTAAATTGCTTTGCTTGTTGTTGTGAGGGCGTATTGGCGGGTGTGATGTTTCATTGTAGAACTATATACAACCACCGCGTCGAATCAATCGACGCGGTAACAGACGAAATATTATTTTTTGCCGATAGCACGCATGGTGTCATCAATTGCCGTGATCAACAGCATTTGCGGGTCTTTAGCGCAAACCTGGTTCAGTTTTTCTACCACTTTGGCGCTCAGTTCCGGAGATTGCTCAATTTTTAAATCACGGCTGGCAACGCTGGCATTACCCATTACCGCAACAATTTCTGCAACTTGTGCGCTGTCAGTTTTTGCCATTTCGTTGGCTTCTGCGCAAGTAATATAGGTTTCTGACGGCAAACCGTTCTTAATATTGTAGTCCTGCGCCCAGGTCATTGGTGCGAAAACAAACAGACCCGCCAGTAAAGCAAATTTTTTCATCATCATTCCTTATTTCATTTTACCCAGAATTGCACCACCCGTACCGCCAATTACGGCACCTTTAATCGCCCCTTCAAGGCCATTGCCGGTCAGAACGCCAGTGACAGCACCAACGGCGGCACCCACTTTTGCACCTTTGCGCGCATTTTTGCCGTCGCGGCCTTTTTCTGTTACTGCACCAACGCCAGCGCCAACAGCTGCACCTTTCAGTACGCCATTAACGCCATTGCCAGTAAGTAAACCAACGCCTGCACCAAGTAGTGCACCTTTTGTGGTGCGATTCATATCCGCCATCGCTGGCGCGGAGCAGAGCAATGCTGAGATAAGCCCGAAGGCGAGTATTTTTTTCTTCAACTTAGATGTCCGGTATTAAGTAAGTTGCACACACAATAATTTCGTCTTCAATTAAGACCTGCTTAACTAAAGAACGCTCGCTATTATTCAGATAATTCAAAATGAGCGTGGCTGTGATGATAGGAATTATGTCTTTTACTTGAATGAGAATAATCTTAAATAAAAAATAACTCTTTGATTGACAATATTTTTATTCAAGAAGTGTCATTGGCTGTTAACGTGATGTTGTAAAGGTAAGATAATCTGATGCATCCATATTATTGTGTAATATTCATGTGAGCAGAAGATATTCATCAGAAACAATTATGTGAGTCATTTTACTTTGCCGACGGCCTTATTTTCGCAGAATAAGCGTACGACAGTCTTATCTGAAAAGATTGATTTTTATTCAACCACACTTCAGCGCGATGCGTCTAAAAATGCCTCTTTCTTATGCGGAATATCATCATTTCATCATGATGTCTTTGATGAGCGGTGAACACAATACACTTGCGCTGTCTCTTAAGGATGAATCCCCTGGTCTGGTGCCTGTGGGCCGATGTTGCAGCAGAGCTAAGGTCGCTTATCCGCTACTCAGTATTCACTTTTCAGAGGATGAAATTTATGAACAGGACCAGTCGCTATTATTTTCGCCGTTCAGTACTTTCCTTATTGATATCTGCCTTGATATATGCCCAGCCTGGAGAGGCTGCTTTCACATCAATCGTTACTGGTATCGTAAATGGTGAAACTGTGGATGGCGAGCAAATAGTAGATGAACGGGGGACAACTAATGATACTCATATCATTAATCACGGCCACCAGACTGTATTTGGTGGGGTGGCTAATGGAAGTATTATTGAAATGGGTGGACAACAAGATGTAGCAAACCATAACAATTATCAGGGGCAAGCTAATAATACAATCCTTCATGGGGGTACACAGATAATTTATAATGGTGGGAATTCTAGCGGTACGATAATCGCGAGTGGCAATCAGCAAGTTTATAACGGTGGTACCAGCAATGGCACGTTAATCGAGAGTGGCAATCAGTACATTTATAAGGATGGTACCAGCAATGGCACGATAATTAAGAATGGTAATTCATACGTCGAAGGAGGGAGAGCAAACGGGACTGTCATTGATGGTGGTAAACAAACAGTAACAGCTCAGGGGCATGTTGACGGTACGACGATAAATACATCTGGTTCTCAGAACATCACACAAGGAAGTCTGGCAACGAACACAACAATAGATGGGGGCCGACAGTATGTAGATTCGAGTATTGTAGAAAACACTATCATTAAAAATGGAGGTGACCAAAGAACAATTAAGAGCCATGCGCTGGACACCACAATAGATGGTGGTCGACAGGATGTTGATTCAAGCACTGCACAAATAACCACCATTAAAAATGGAGGAATGCAGACGCTGCAAAACACGTCAACGGCGCACACTACCACGATCTATTCTGGTGGGACGCAAATTGTTGATAGCAGGAGCACCTCGAATGTTATTGAAATATATTCCGGTGGCGTGCTTGATGTTAGAGAGGGCACGGCAACGAATGTTACCCAGCACGATGGCGCGGCTTTAAAAGCAATGACTGACAGGTCGACGGTGAGCGGTACGAATAGTGAAGGGGCATTCTCTATTCACAATAACGTGGCAGACAATGTGTTGCTGGAAAACGGTGGTCATTTAGACGTATATGGTTCGGCAAATAAGACGATTATTAAAGATAAAGGAACAATGTCAGTTTTAACGAATGCTAAAGCTGATGCGACCCGAATAGATAATGGCGGCGTTATGGATGTTGCCGGAAACGCGACCAATACCATAATTAATGGTGGCACACAGAATATAAATAATCATGGTATTGCCACGGGAACCAATATCAACAGCGGAACACAAAATATCAAGAGCGGCGGGAAAGCTGACACGACAAATATCTCCTCCGGGAGCCGGCAGGTTGTTGAGAAAGATGGTACGGCAACTGGCAGCAATATTAGCGCCGGAGGCTCGCTGATTGTCTATACCGGTGGTATCGCACATGGGGTTAACCAGGAGACGGGCAGTGCTTTAGTTGCCAACACGGGCGCAGGGACTGATATTGAAGGATACAACAAGCTCTCTCACTTCACTATTACCGGAGGGGAGGCTAATTATGTTGTGCTGGAAAATACCGGCGAACTGACGGTAGTGGCTAAAACCACGGCGAAAAATACTACCGTTGATGCTGGCGGTAAGCTGATTGTCCAGAAGGAGGCTAAAACAGATACCACCAGACTTAATAATGGTGGCGTTCTGGAGGTTCAGGACGGTGGTGAGGCTAAGCATGTTGAGCAACAATCCGGCGGCGCATTAATTGCTTCCACGACTTCCGGAACACTTATCGAAGGAACCAACAGTTATGGTGATGCTTTCTACATCAGGAATTCAGAAGCTAAAAATGTAGTGCTGGAAAACGCTGGCTCATTAACAGTCGTTACTGGTTCCCGGGCAGTTGATACGATTATTAATGCCAACGGCAAAATGGATGTTTATGGAAAAGATGTTGGCACTGTACTCAATAGTGCGGGCACCCAAACAATATATGCCAGTGCCACTTCTGATAAAGCAAATATCAAAGGTGGCAGGCAAACGGTATATGGTTTAGCCACTGAGGCAAATATCGAAAGTGGTGAACAAATTGTTGATGGTGGGTCAACAGATAAAGCGCATATCAATGGCGGCACGCAAACCGTTCAGAATTATGGTAAGGCGATCAATACCGATATCGTCTCTGGCCTACAACAAATTATGGCAAACGGGACAGCGGAAGGTTCCATTATTAATGGCGGTTCACAGGTAGTTAATGAGGGCGGTCTGGCTGAAAACTCGGTACTTAATGACGGCGGCACACTCGATGTGCGGGAGAAAGGCAGCGCTACGGGGATACAGCAGAGTAGCCAGGGCGCGTTGGTGGCAACCACCAGGGCGACGCGGGTCACAGGGACACGCGCTGATGGCGTCGCGTTCAGCATCGAGCAGGATGCGGCGAACAATATCCTGCTGGCAAATGGCGGCGTGTTAACCGTGGAGTCAGACACCACTTCCGCCAAAACACAGGTCAATGCGGGCGGACGGGAGATCGTCAAAACAAAAGCCACTGCGACTGGCACGATGCTTACCGGCGGTGAACAAATCGTCGAGGGTGTGGCGAATGAGACAACGATTAACGACGGCGGAATACAAACAGTTTCGGCTAACGGTGAGGCAGTAAAAACAACGATTAATGAAGGCGGTACGCTGACAGTCAACGATAATGGCAAAGCGACAGATATCATCCAGAACAGCGGTGCCGCTCTCCAGACGAGCACGGCTAACGGTATTGAAATCAGCGGTACTCACCAGTACGGCACCTTTTCCATTGCCGGAAATTTAGCGACCAATGTGCTGCTGGAAAATGGCGGTAATTTATTGGTATTAGCAGGTACCGAAGCTCGCGATTCCACGGTTGGCAACGGTGGGGCAATGCAAAACCTGGGTCAGGACTTCGCCACAAAGGTTAATTCCGGTGGGCAATATACCCTTGGTCGGTCAAAAGATGAGTTTCAGGCTCTGGCCCGGGCAGAAGATCTACAGGTCGCTGGCGGGACGGCAATCGTCTACGCAGGTACGCTGGCGGATGCATCGGTCAGTGGAGCGACAGGAAGCCTGTCGTTAATGGCGCCACGGGATAATGTTACGCCAGTTAAACTTGAAGGGGTGGTCCGGATTACCGATAGCGCGACATTAACTATCGGAAATGGCGTCGATACGACGCTTGCCGACCTGACGGCTGCCAGCCGGGGCAGTGTCTGGCTTAACAGCAATAATTCCTGTGCAGGCACCAGCAACTGCGAATATAGAGTAAACAGTTTGCTCCTCAACGACGGTGATGTTTATTTATCAGCACAAACAGCAGCGCCTGCCACAACTAACGGTATCTACAATACGCTGACCACCAGTGAACTTTCCGGCAGCGGTAATTTCTACCTGCATACCAACGTTGCAGGCTCCCGGGGCGATCAACTGGTCGTCAACAACAACGCCACTGGCAATTTTAAAATCTTTGTTCAGGATACCGGCGTCAGCCCTCAGTCTGACGACGCGATGACGCTGGTGAAAACAGGGGGAGGGGATGCTTCGTTTACGCTGGGTAATACCGGCGGTTTCGTTGATCTTGGGACCTATGAGTATGTCCTGAAAAGCGACGGCAACAGCAACTGGAACCTGACCAATGATGTCAAACCCAACCCGGACCCCAACCCAAATCCGAAACCGGATCCAAAACCAGACCCAAAACCGGATCCGAAACCAGACCCGACTCCCGAGCCAACGCCGACACCCGTCCCGGAGAAACGCATCACGCCTTCTACGGCAGCCGTACTCAATATGGCAGCAACATTACCGTTGGTCTTTGATGCTGAGCTAAACAGTATTCGCGAGCGGTTGAACATAATGAAAGCGAGTCCACACAACAATAATGTCTGGGGGACGACGTATAACATCCGTAATAATGTCACCACCGATGCGGGTGCCGGGTTTGAGCAGACGCTGACCGGAATGACGGTGGGGATCGATAGCCGTAATGATATTCCTGAGGGGATTGCGACGCTGGGCGCTTTTATGGGTTATTCCCATTCACATATCGGTTTTGATCGTGGAGGACATGGCAGTGTGGGCAGTTATTCTCTGGGGGGCTATGTCAGCTGGGAACATGAAAGTGGTTTCTATCTGGACGGTATCGTGAAGCTGAACCGCTTTGAAAGTAACGTAGCCGGTAAAATGAGCAGCGGTGGAGCCGCCAACGGCAGTTATCGCAGCAACGGGCTGGGCGGTCACATTGAAACCGGGATGCGATTTACCGATGGTAACTGGAACCTGACGCCGTATGCATCGTTAACGGGGTTCACCGCTGATAACCCCGAATATCATTTATCCAATGGTATGGAATCGAAATCAGTCGATACCCGCAGTATATATCGTGAACTGGGCGCAACGCTGAGTTACAACATGCGTCTGGGGAACGGCATGGAAGTTGAGCCGTGGCTGAAGGCGGCTGTGCGCAAAGAATTTGTCGATGATAACCGGGTGAAAGTGAATAATGACGGTAATTTTGTCAATGATTTGTCGGGCAGACGTGGAATATACCAGGCAGGTATTAAAGCCTCATTCAGCAGTTCGTTAAGCGGGCATCTCGGGGTGGGGTATAGCCATGGTGCCGGTGTGGAATCCCCGTGGAACGCGGTGGCTGGTGTGAACTGGTCGTTCTGACAATCAGTAATTAAACTGCGCTTCGGCGCAGTTTTCATTTACAGGGTGTTACAAGGGAAAATGCTGAGGCAAAAAAAGCCCGCCAGTTACGGCGGGAAACCTCATCCTATGGGAGAACAATGAATAATGAAATTGCGGGGTTATCATCGCCCAGTATACCCATGCTAACAATAAGGTTATCTACTCAACCAGGCATAAACATTTTGTTCTGTATATGGGAACAGCATTAAGGTGTAAAGGGGGAGGGAGAAATAGCAATGCGTCGCATCAGCAAGAATGCTCGCCGCGCTTACTAAACGTGGATGAGAGGAATGAAAAATTCAAGGCAGAGATGGCTCTGCCTTAAAGATAAATACGCTTTTACAGCGGGTTTATTTCAGCTCTTCAGCTTCCGGTAAAGTCACGTTCAGCTCAAGAATAGAAATATCGCCATCTTTTTGCTCAAGCTGTACGGTTACCATCTCAGGATCAATTTGTACGTATTTACAAATGACCTCAAGAATATCTTTACGCAACTGCGGTAGATAATGCGGTTCAGCATCGCTGCGACGGCGTTCAGCAACAATAATCTGCAGCCGTTCTTTTGCAATGTTGGCCGTGTTTTTCTTCCGCGAGAGAAAGAAATCGAGTAATGCCATAACTTATCCTCCGAACAAGCGTTTGAGGAAGCCTTTCTTCTCTTCTTCAATGAAGCGGAAAGGACGTTCTTCTCCCAACAGACGTTCTACGGTATCTGCGTAGGCTTTACCCGCATCGGCGTTAATGTCGAGAATGACCGGTTCACCCTGGTTAGAGGCGCGCAATACTGATTGATCCTCAGGAATCACGCCGACGAGTTTGATGCGCAGGATCTCCAGCACATCTTCCATGCTCAACATGTCACCTCTGCTCACGCGGCCTGGGTTATAGCGCGTTAACAGCAGATGCTCTTTAATAGGCTCTTCGCCATTTTCTGCGCGGCGTGATTTCGACGCCAGAATGCCTAAAATACGGTCAGAGTCGCGTACTGAGGAGACTTCCGGGTTGGTGGTAATAATGGCTTCGTCTGCAAAATAGAGTGCCATTAACGCACCGGTTTCAATCCCTGCCGGGGAGTCACAAACGATAAATTCAAAGTCCATCGCTTTCAGATCATCAAGAACTTTGGCGACCCCTTCACGGGTAAGGGCATCTTTATCGCGTGTTTGCGATGCCGGAAGAATATAGAGATTTTCAGTACGCTTATCTTTAATTAACGCCTGATTTAGCGTTGCATCGCCCTGAATGACGTTGACGAAATCGTAAACGACCCGGCGTTCACAACCCATAATCAGGTCGAGATTACGCAGGCCGATATCAAAATCTATCACGACAGTTTTCTTTCCCTTCTGGGCCAAACCAGTGGCGATGGCCGCGCTGGAGGTTGTCTTTCCAACACCCCCTTTGCCCGAAGTAACAACAATAATGCGTGCCATAGAAATTCCTTGTTAAAAAGGGATCAATTTAACGGTTGAACGGTCAAAGCGTTTTCGACTAACTGTAGTCGCGCTGCTTTGCCATAAAATTCTGCTGGGATTTGATCACTCAGCCAGTATTCACCTGCGATGGACACCAGTTCCGCCATCAGGTTCGTACAAAATATTTGCGTTTCCCGGTCACCACTTGCCCCTGCCAGCGCACGACCGCGCATCATGCCATAAACATGAATGTTACCATCGGCAATCAATTCGGCCCCAGCGCTAACGTGGCTTGTAACAATCAGATCACATTGTGGAGCATAAATACGCTGACCGGAACGCACCGGGGTATCTATTAAACGCGTTTTTGTGACCGGCGTTGTATTTTGCGCTGGAGCCTGCGGTGCGGGAGCTGGACGCGGCGCTTTTTCCTTTCCTTCCGTCAGGATAGGCAGCCCCATCTTTTCAATTTCGGCTTTAAGTTGCGCATCTTTGCAGCCACTTACGCCAATAACCCGCAAACCGGTTGCCGAAACAGCCTTATGCATCGCTGACCAGTTTACCGGGTCTTCAAGTGCACTGACGTTGAGTACAACAGGGGCATGTTTTAAAAATGCGGGGGCCTGAGCGATTTTGTCTTCCAGCGCCTGATGAATAACCTTAGGTTCTGCCTCATGCAGATGAACCACAGATAAAGTGAAGCTACTGCCTTTAAGCTCGATTGGCGTGTTTGACATCCTGGCCTTACTCAATTAGCTATTAATCATCGCCAGCGCGCGATGATGTTCCGAAGACTATAAGGCATGTTATAGTCTGGATTATATTGAGGCAAGTCACCCTCCCATTTATTCAGAGTAAAAGTCTATTCTGTGATAAATGGCGCTGATTCATAGCTTAAAAAATACCCTTGTCAATCAACCTATTGCCGTCGTACTTTTGATTGTTCTTATTTACGCTTCCTTTTTCCGCACCCTAATCGTGACAGCATCTTCAGACCTGTTTAAATATCCAGTATTGAGACGAGTGTATTTTTTCACCACGCCAGGCTTTCTTAACTTTCCATTTTTTGCAGCATCATTAAAGAACAGATACCCGTTATCTTAATATCCGCCACAGAATTGCTCTATCATAGAAACCGCAGAAGACGTCTGATACTTCTGTCAGGTCATCGTAACTCGTCCAGGTCAGCGGTTTTGATTACGGATTGATGATGAAATGAGCATAAGTGTTGTACGGTTGGATTATCAGGATGTGCTATGAATATGATGCGTATTTTTTATATCGGATTGTCAGGTGTGGGGATGATGTTCTCATCAATGGCGTCTGGAAATGACGCTGGCGGACTTCAATCTCCGGCGTGCGGCGTTGTTTGCGACCCGTATATTTGTGTGAACTCAGATGGCATTTCCCCAGAGTTAACAAGGAAACATCTCGGCGAAAAAGCCGCTGAAAACTTACAATCATTACAAGGCTACGATCCCAGCGAATTTACATTCGCTAACGGTGTATTTTGCGATGTTAAAGAAAAATTATGTCGTGATGATCGTTATTTTGGTGTGAATGGTAAGCGGAGTGGAAAAATCAATCAAACCACCACAAAGATGTTATTTATGTGTCGTGAGTGATGTCTTGTTTACATTATGTTCTATTCGTCATTAACCTCTTAAGCGACAGAGAGGAGTGGGGCGTTAACGTTTATGACGGGGAGAGTCCCCGTCGATTGACATTTACTTAATTTGAATATCGACGTTATATTTTTTAGTTTTGTTTTTACGGGCGTCGTTTCGGGTTTGCAGCACTCGCAGCTCATATTTGCCAGAAGCAGGGAGTGCGTATTGTCCGTGACTATCGAGTTCTGGGGAATATCTGGATAAATCAACAGAATCATCGATCCCTGGTCCGAAGAGGTAAGTATCAGCGCCTTCATTAGAGATACTCACATGCACTTTCTGGCCTTTTTTGGCATAGAAGGTATATGTATCGTAATCATATCCCTTTATTTCGCCGGAGTACTGAGCGCTGCTATGACCTTTTCTGAACTCAACATTGACATTCTTACCTGCAGCAAAGCTCGTAGAGGTTAGCAGTGCAAGCAGCAATACACCCTTACTGATGCCCTTGATTTTCATAGGTAGTCTCCTGTTCAGAATGAGTACGATTAACTGTTATAATATAACAATTCCTTACGGGGGAATTCCAGTGGCTTTCCTGTATTCGGTAAAATCCTGGTGCGGTATTCTTGCCGGGGATTACTTATAAAGGGCGCATGGATTGAACAAACCGCAGAAATCTACAGCTGGCTGGCTTGTGGCGCGGGTTTCATTGATGTTAGCTTATGCCAAAACTGGCATTTTAAAGAGTAAATGTATGTTTTGTGTGATTTATCGAAGCAGCAAGCGTGACCAGACCTATTTATATGTCCAAAAAAAAGACGATTTTTCGCGTGTTCCTGAGGAACTGATGAAAGGTTTTGGTCAGCCTCAGTTAGCGATGATTCTGCCGCTGGATGGGCGGAAGAAATTGGTCAATGCCGATATTGAGAAGGTTAAACTGGCATTAACCGAGCAAGGTTACTATCTGCAGTTACCGCCACCCCCCGAAGATTTGCTGAAGCAACATCTTTCCGTAATGGGGCAGAAAACAGACGACACTAACAAATAACCGATATCCGGCGGTGGCATTATCTTTGTCGGCGCGGGTTTTCATATCCACGATAAGTGAGGGGAACATTATGTATCAACATCACAACTGGCAAGGTGCGCTGCTGGATTATCCGGTGAGTAAAGTAGTCTGTGTTGGCAGTAACTATGCCAAACATATTAAAGAGATGGGCAGTGCAGTGCCCGAAGAGCCAGTGCTGTTTATTAAACCAGAGACGGCACTGTGCGATCTGCGGCAGCCATTGGCGATCCCATCCGATTTCGGTTCAGTTCATCATGAAGTCGAACTGGCGGTGTTGATTGGCGCGACGCTACGTCAGGCTACGGAAGAGCATGTCCGCAAAGCCATTGCCGGTTACGGCGTGGCGCTCGATCTGACATTGCGTGATGTTCAGGGAAAAATGAAGAAAGCCGGGCAGCCGTGGGAAAAGGCCAAAGCGTTTGATAACTCTTGTCCGCTATCCGGGTTTATTCCAGCGGCGGAATTCACCGGCGATCCGCAAAATACAGTGCTGGGCCTGAGCGTCAACGGCGAACAACGCCAGCAAGGTACGACTGCGGACATGATCCATAAAATCGTTCCGCTGATCGCTTATATGAGCAAGTTTTTTACCCTCAAGGCCGGTGACGTTGTGCTGACAGGCACGCCTGATGGCGTCGGCCCCTTGCAAAGCGGTGATGAGCTGACGGTTACTTTCGATGGACATTCTTTGACAACTCGCGTTTTGTAATACTTTTTGCCGCCTGAAAGCGGCGGCAAAACTTGCATCGCTGTGCCAGACTGGTTATAAGGTGCGTTTTAACGTAATGGCGGAACACCTGATGAGCGATGTACCTTTCTGGCAAAGTAAAACCCTGGACGAAATGAGCGATGCGGAATGGGAGTCGTTGTGTGATGGTTGCGGTCAGTGTTGTCTGCATAAACTAATGGACGAAGACACCGACGAAATCTACTTCACTAACGTCGCCTGTCGCCAGCTCAATATTAAAACCTGTCAATGTCGGAACTACGAGCGTCGTTTCGAGTTTGAACCCGACTGCATTAAACTAACCCGTGAAAATCTGCCAACATTCGAATGGTTGCCAATGACCTGCGCTTATCGCTTGCTGGCGGAAGGTAAAGATTTACCTGCGTGGCATCCGCTGCTTACTGGTTCGAAAGCGGCAATGCATGGCGAACGTATCTCTGTGCGTCATATCGCAGTGAAAGAATCAGAAGTGATTGACTGGCAGGATCATATCTTAAATAAACCTGACTGGGCGCAGTGATAAATTTAATAGATGTTGATGGGGGCTTTCTTAATATACGTCTGGATGCTCGCCATTTCGTAGCCCTGTTTTTGAAAGCGCTCTGTCATAATGAGAGTTACCCGATACCTTATTATTAACAGGTAACTCTCAATCTTTAAAAAACGTCTGTATTTTTAAATGTGATAAACTTTATACCTTGAGTACATGGAGAGAATAATCGCTTATCAGACTTCAGGTACCTCAAAGAGTGTCTTCTTACCGTGTCTTTTCTGATACTCATTACAGGTGTTAATCATTTTTTTTGCCGCTTCTTTTAGCAAAGAAAGCATTAAATCATCATAATCAACGTAGAATCTGGTTGTTTCAGTTTCCGTTTTTATCTCCCCGATGGCGGCTATTTCGGTGGTTAATTTCAATTTGGCAGCATCGATATCTTTATTCGCTTGTTTAACCGTGTTAGACAGGGTGGTAAAGAAACTCTGCACAGATTTTAACTTGTTCTTCAATTCTGGAATCAGTTTCCCTTCAACTACGCCCGCAGCAATAGAATAGGAAATGATTAATCCAAATGGACCGGCGACGACACCGGCTGCGGCACCGGCATACGCTTCCTTCCTGATTTTATCTACCTGTGACTGGAAATAGCTGCTTTTTTCTGAAAAATCATTGGTTAACTGGCTATCTAACGCCAGCAGTTTTCCGGAAGCGTTGTTGAAACTTTGTGAGCTTACCAGCAGAGATTTTTGCGCTTCATTCAGCTTCGTGATGCCGTCATCCAGTACCTTAATGAGAATGTCTTTCTGGGCGGATGCTTTCTTCTCATTGTACTCATCAAATAGCAAAATATATGCTGCGAGCAATTGCGTCGCAACACCACACCATTCATACACCGTTTGGGTTGCTTCAAAATACTTATCCTGGCTATCCATAAGTAAGGTTTTAATATCGCCAACTAAAACGGAGGCTGCCTGTGAATACTCCTGTTTAAAGCGACTTAGCTCTTTTATGGTTTCATCGAAGGTCTGCCAGGGGATGACCTGATCGAGATATTTATTATAAAGGTCTAATGCTCCATCTGCGGTTTCGATTGCGTTTTTAACTACCTCTACCGTTTTATCTGCAACGATTTCAGTCATAATCATTCGCCTCTTTAAATATATAAATTGTAATGAAACTCCTGTTTTACAACTATTAATGAATTTTACTTCATCTAATTCATAGTTAGCCGGGCGAGATGCGTCAATGTCTTTATTTCTATTAATATGATAAATATCAAACAATGTTTAATGTCATTATGGCGAATGCTTCTATTCTATTTTTAGCCGGGTGATATTTTTCATTTCTGCTGGATGAGCGTCGTCGCCAGAAGGCCGCGTGAGCACAGGATAAGAGAACGAAAAATCAGCAGTCTATGCAGCGACAAATATTGATAGCCTGAATCAGTATTGATCTGCTGGCAAGAACAGACTACTGTATATAAAAACAGTATGACTTCAGGCAGATTATTATGTTGTTTATCAAGCCTGCGGATCTCCGCGAAATTGTGACTTTTCCGCTATTTAGCGATCTTGTTCAGTGTGGCTTTCCTTCACCGGCCGCAGATTACGTTGAACAGCGCATCGATCTGAATCAACTGTTGATCCAGCATCCCAGCGCGACTTACTTCGTCAAAGCAAGTGGTGATTCTATGATTGACGGTGGGATTAGTGACGGTGATTTACTGATTGTCGATAGCGCTATTACCGCCAGCCATGGTGATATTGTCATCGCTGCTGTTGACGGCGAGTTTACGGTGAAAAAATTGCAACTACGCCCGACTGTGCAGCTTATTCCCATGAACAGTGCATATTCACCCATTACCATCAGTAGCGAAGATACGCTGGATGTCTTTGGTGTGGTGATCCACGTCGTTAAGGCGATGCGCTGATGTTTGCCCTCTGTGATGTAAACGCTTTTTATGCCAGCTGTGAGACGGTGTTTCGCCCTGATTTATGGGGTAAACCGGTGGTTGTGCTATCGAATAATGACGGTTGCGTTATCGCCCGAAACGCTGAGGCAAAGGCGCTGGGCGTTAAAATGGGCGATCCCTGGTTCAAACAAAAAGATCTGTTTCGCCGCTGTGGCGTGGTTTGCTTTAGCAGTAACTATGAGCTTTACGCCGATATGAGCAATCGGGTGATGTCGACGCTGGAAGAGCTATCGCCCCGCGTCGAGATTTACAGTATTGATGAGGCATTCTGCGATCTGACCGGTGTGCGTAATTGTCGCGATCTGACTGATTTTGGCAGAGAAATTCGCGCAACGGTGCTACAACGTACCCATCTTACTGTTGGTGTGGGGATCGCCCAGACCAAAACGCTGGCTAAGCTTGCCAATCATGCGGCAAAAAAATGGCAGCGGCAGACGGGTGGGGTGGTGGATTTATCAAATCTGGAACGCCAGCGTAAATTAATGTCTGCTCTCCCCGTGGATGAAGTCTGGGGGATTGGACGGCGGATCAGCAAAAAACTGGACGCGATGGGGATCAAAACCGTTCTCGATTTGGCGGATACAGATATCCGGTTTATCCGTAAACATTTTAATGTCGTGCTCGAAAGAACGGTGCGTGAACTGCGCGGTGAACCCTGTTTGCAACTGGAAGAGTTTGCACCGACAAAGCAGGAAATTATCTGTTCCCGTTCGTTTGGTGAACGCATCACGGATTATACGTCGATGCGGCAGGCCATTTGTAGTTACGCTGCCCGGGCGGCGGAAAAACTTCGCAGTGAGCATCAATATTGTCGGTTTATTTCCACGTTTATTAAGACGTCACCATTTGCGCTCAATGAACCTTATTACGGCAATAGCGCGTCGGTAAAACTGCTGACGCCCACTCAGGACAGCAGGGATATCATTAACGCCGCTACGCGATCTCTGGATGCCATCTGGCAAGCGGGCCATCGCTACCAAAAAGCGGGCGTGATGCTGGGGGATTTCTTCAGTCAGGGAGTCGCGCAGCTCAATTTATTCGATGACAACGCACCGCGCCCCGGGAGTGAGCAATTGATGGCGGTAATGGATACGCTAAATGCTAAAGAGGGCAGAGGAACACTCTATTTTGCCGGGCAGGGGATCCAGCAACAATGGCAGATGAAGCGTGCCATGCTTTCACCACGTTATACAACACGAAGTACGGATTTACTGCGGGTCAAATGAACATAGCGGTAGCAAAAAGCGCTCCCGCAGGAGCGCCAAATGGATTAGCGACCGAACAGGTCACGTTTTTTCGCTTTAAACGGCTGGGAAATCACCACCAGCACCGCGACAATCAGGTAAGCGATAAAAATACCGAGCAGCCACTGCGGCATTTCCAGACCTAAAAATTCCCACTGACGCTCGGCGCAATCGCCAGAGGCGACAAACACTTGCGGCACCCATTTATCCAGCGGCAGCCAGTCAGGGAAACGAACCATAAAATCACAGGTCGCAAACGGCGAAGGATAGAGCTGAAGCATGGTGTGCTCGTAAGTTAACTGCACACCGCGGAACGCACTATACAACCAGATAATCATCGCTACATAACGCAGCGGAGTTTTCGGGGCGATCGCGCCAATCAGCGCAGCACCCAGAATGCCGAATAATGCGCAGCGTTCATAAATACAGAGCACGCAAGGTTTCAGTAACATCACATGCTGGAACCACAGCGCCGTCAGTTCCAGTGCCAGAGCGGTAAACGCCATCAACAGCCACGCGCCCCGACCTTGTGAACATTGATTCAAAAATCGCAACATAATCATTTCCCTGCAATATGCATAGAGTGCGCAGTTTAAACCAATTCATTCGCTGCGCCACCAGGAGGCAGCAAAAATAGGAGGTAATTGGACAATTATCGGGCGAAAAGGCAAACCGGGCATTTATATGCCCGGTAAGTTGTTATCAAAGCGTTGCTATCCAGCCCATTTGCATAAACCATTCGGTTACAGGGGCAAGCGTAAACTCAACACAGAGTAACCCGACAACCGTTAGTACGAGGGTGTAGGGAAGAGCCATCCATACCATGCGACCATAAGAGAGACGAATCAATGGCGCGAGTGCGGAGGTCAGCAGGAACAAGAACGCCGCCTGGCCATTCGGCGTCGCGACGGAGGGGAGGTTGGTCCCGGTGTTAATGGCGACGGCCAGAAGTTCATATTGCTTCAGTGTGATAACGCCACTCTCCATGGCTGCCTTTGCTTCGTTGATATAGATCGTTCCCACGAAGACATTATCCGAAATAGATGACAGCAGGCCGTTAAAAATATAGAACAACGACAGCTGGGCGTGCTCCGATGCCTGTAGGACAAAATGAATAATTGGTGAGAACAGTTGCTGATCAATAATTACCGCGACGACCGAGAAAAAGACAGTCAACAGTGCGGTGAATGGCAGAGATTCGGTGAAGGCTTTACCGATAGCATGTTCATCAGTGACACCAGTCAATGATGTCGCCAGAATAATGACCGACAAACCAATCAGGCCAACTTCCGCCAGATGCAACGCCAGCGCAGTCACCAGCCAGACGCCAATAATCGCCTGGACAATCAGACGAATTTTATCCTGACGGGTACGCTGGTGGCGACTTTGATCGTCAAACTGTTGCAGCACTTCGCGGACTTTCTCCGGCAGCGTTTCGCCGTAGCCAAACCAACGTAGCTTCTCCACCAGCAGGCAGGTCAACAGGCCACAAATCAGAACTGGAACGGTCACCGGCGACATGCGCAGGAAGAAATCGCCAAAATGCCAGCCAGCCGCTTTAGCGATGATCAAGTTCTGTGGTTCGCCCACCATGGTCATCACGCCGCCTAATGCGGTGCCGACACCTGCATGCATCATCAGGCTGCGCAGAAAGCCACGGAACTGTTCCAGAACCACTTTGTAATGCTTGTCGATATGACTATCGTCTTGCAGGTCGGTATCTTCGGTACGGGAAGAGGCAACGCGATGATAAATACCATAAAAACCGACTGCGACGCTGATCACCACCGCCACGACGGTTAAGGCATCGAGGAACGCGGAGAGGAACGCCGCCGCCATGCAAAAAGAGAGCGACAGCAGCATTTTGGAGCGAATGCTTAGCAGCAAACGGGTAAATATGAACAGCAACAGCTGTTTCATAAAATAGATACCCGCCACCATAAACATCAGTAACAGCAAGACTTCAAGATTTGCCGCCACCTCTTCACGAACATGTTCCGCGCTGGTCATGCCGATGAATACCGCTTCGATAGCCAACAGACCACCGGGGAGCAGCGGATAGCATTTGAGGGCCATCGCCAGAGTGAAAATAAATTCCGCCACCAGCAGCCAACCGGCAACAAAGGGGCTGATGATGAAAATTAACGGATTAAGAATTAAGAAAATAATGAGGGCGAGTTTGTACCAGTCGGGGGACTGGCCCAAAAAGTTGCGCCATAGGGCACGGCCCCAGGAGATCTCCATGATGGTTTCCCTTACCTTAGAAATAATCAATGATGTTTTTATCTTAGAACGCAAAGCTTAACGGTCAGGAGGGGATCGAGGCAAGTGTTGATGGTCTGGAGAAAAGAGATGTAGAAAATGAAGCCTTGATCCCTTTTTTCTTCTTTTTGTCTGCTATCAGCGTAGATAGCCCTCTGGTATGATGAGTCCAACTTTGTTTTGCTGTGTTATGGAAATCTCACTATGGTCATTAAGGCGCAAAGCCCGGCGGGTTTCGCGGAAGAGTACATTATTGAAAGTATCTGGAATAACCGCTTCCCTCCCGGGACTATTTTGCCCGCAGAACGTGAACTTTCAGAATTAATTGGCGTAACGCGTACTACGTTACGTGAAGTGTTACAGCGTCTGGCACGAGATGGCTGGTTGACCATTCAACATGGCAAGCCGACGAAGGTGAATAATTTCTGGGAAACTTCCGGTTTAAATATCCTTGAAACACTGGCGCGACTGGATCACGAAAGTGTGCCGCAGCTTATTGATAATTTGCTGTCGGTGCGTACCAATATTTCCACTATTTTTATTCGCACCGCGTTTCGTCAGCATCCCGATAAAGCGCAGGAAGTGCTGGCTACCGCTAATGAAGTGGCCGATCACGCCGATGCCTTTGCCGAGTTGGATTACAACATATTCCGCGGTCTGGCGTTTGCTTCCGGCAACCCGATTTACGGTCTGATCCTTAATGGGATGAAAGGGCTGTATACGCGCATTGGTCGTCACTATTTCGCCAATCCGGAAGCGCGCAGTCTGGCGCTGGGCTTCTACCACAAACTGTCGGCGTTGTGCAGTGAAGGCGCACACGATCAGGTATACGAAACAGTGCGTCGCTATGGACATGAGAGTGGTGAAATTTGGCACCGGATGCAGAAAAATCTGCCGGGTGATTTAGCCATTCAGGGCCGATAATCCCTTCCGTTTAAAAAGCAAACCCCTCAAACGAGGGGTTTTTTGTTGTTTTTACAGATTTCCCATTCTCGGCGGGCAACGTTCCAGCAACTCGACGCTGCCGTCTTCGTTTTGCTGTTCCAGCATCACATCAAATCCCCACAGGCGATGCACATGCTTCAGCACTTCTTTGCGCCCCCGATCCAGCGGTGCGCGATTATGTGGAATGTAACGCAGCGTCAGCGAACGGTCGCCGCGCAAATCCACGTTCCAGATCTGAATATTCGGCTCCAGATTACTTAAATTATATTGCGACGATAACCGGTTACGGATCTCCCGATAACCTTCTTCATTATGAATAGCGGAAATCTCCAGATAATTATGCCGATCGTCGTCCAGCACGGTGAAGAAGCGGAAATCACGCATCACTTTCGGTGACAGGAACTGACTGATAAAGCTCTCATCTTTGAAATCACGCATCGCAAAATGCAATGTGTCCAGCCAGTCAGAACCGGCGATATCCGGGAACCAGTATTTGTCTTCTTCCGTTGGCGACTGACAAATCCGTTTAATATCCTGGAACATGGCGAAACCAAGCGCATACGGGTTTATTCCGCTGTACCACGGGCTGTTATAGGGCGGCTGGAAAACCACATTGGTGTGGCTGTGCAAAAACTCCAGCATAAAACGTTCCGTCACTTTCCCTTCATCATACAGATGGTTAAGGATGGTGTAGTGCCAGAAGGTCGCCCAGCCTTCGTTCATTACCTGAGTCTGTTTTTGCGGATAAAAATACTGGCTCACCTTACGCACAATACGCAGAATTTCACGCTGCCATGATTCCAGTAGGGGTGCATTTTTCTCCATAAAATAGAGCAGGTTTTCTTGTGGCTCGGGCGGATAGCGGCGCGCTTCAGCAACTGTTTTCTCTTCCTCGCGCTTCGGCAGGGTACGCCAGAGCATATTGACCTGACTTTGCAGATACTCTTCGCGACTTTTCTGCCGGGCTTTTTCTTCTTGCAGCGAGATTTTTTGCGGGCGTTTGTACCGATCCACACCGTAGTTCATCAGCGCATGACAGGAGTCAAGAAGCCGCTCGACTTCATCTACGCCATAACGTTCTTCGCACTCGGTAATATATTTACGGGCAAAAATCAGATAATCGACAATCGAACTGGCGTCGGTCCAGCTACGGAATAAGTAATTGTTTTTGAAGAAAGAGTTATGCCCATAGCAGGCGTGGGCCATCACAAGTGCCTGCATGGTGATAGTGTTCTCTTCCATCAGGTAAGCGATACACGGGTTAGAGTTAATGACGATTTCATAGGCCAGTCCTTGCTGACCGTGCTTATACAGCCGTTCAGTCTCGATAAACTTTTTACCGAATGACCAGTGTGGATAGTTAATTGGCATGCCGACGCTGGAGTAGGCATCCATCATCTGTTCTGAGGTGATCACTTCAATCTGGTGCGGGTAGGTATCCAGCCGATAGAGTTTCGCTACCCGGTCTATCTCTGCCAGATAAACATCCAGCAGGTCAAACGTCCAGTCGGGTCCATCGCTCAAACGTGTGGTGTCCTTATTCATAGAATCGATCGTCGCCATACGCGCACCTCATTGTTGTCGGTGCTCTCTGTGTGGAACACCTCATTTCAAGCATAGAACACCTGTTAAAAACCGCGTCGCCGAAGAATTTTTTTCTTTGCGATTTCTTATTATCAGAGTGCCAGTAATTCGCTTCTGAGCGGAATTTTATGCTGGTTAAAAAGGGTGTTCAGCAGGAGATACTAAAGATGCCATATTGCTGCAGAGTCAGGGAGATGTGAGCCAGCTCACCATAAAAAAGCTGTATGTTGAATAATATTTTCAACTGAGTTATCAAGATGTAATTAGATTATTATTCTTTTACTGTATCTACCGTTATCGGAGTGGCTATGCGAGTTGTCATACTGGGAAGTGGTGTGGTAGGCGTTGCCAGCGCCTGGTACTTAAATCAGGCAGGACATGAGGTCACCGTCATTGATCGGGAGTCAGGAGCCGCCCTGGAAACCAGTGCTGCGAATGCCGGGCAAATTTCCCCCGGCTATGCTGCGCCGTGGGCAGCGCCAGGTGTACCTTTAAAAGCGATTAAATGGATGTTCCAGCGCCATGCACCGCTGGCGGTTCGTCTCGACGGTACGCAGTTCCAGTTGAAATGGATGTGGCAAATGTTACGTAACTGCGACACCAGCCACTACATGGAAAACAAAGGGCGGATGGTGCGTCTGGCGGAATACAGCCGTGATTGCCTGAAAGCATTGCGCGCCGAAACCAATATTCAGTATGAAGGGCGTCAGGGTGGGACGCTGCAACTGTTCCGTACCGAACAACAGTATGAAAATGCCACTCGCGATATCGCCGTGCTGGAGGATGCAGGCGTACCGTATCAACTGCTGGAATCCAGCCGCCTGGCGGAAGTGGAACCTGCGTTGGCGGAAGTGGCGCACAAACTGACGGGCGGCCTGCAGTTACCCAATGACGAAACCGGAGACTGCCAGCTGTTTACCCAGAATCTGGCGCGGATGGCAGAGCAGGCGGGGGTTAAATTCCGCTTTAATACGCCTGTTGACCAACTGCTTTGCGACGGCGAGCAGATCTATGGCGTGAAGTGTGGTGATGAAGTGATTAAGGCCGATGCGTATGTGATGGCGTTTGGTTCTTATTCGACGGCGATGCTTAAAGGCATTGTTGATATTCCGGTCTATCCGCTGAAAGGCTACTCGCTGACCATTCCGATTGCGCAAGAAGATGGCGCGCCGGTGTCCACCATTCTTGATGAAACCTATAAAATCGCCATTACTCGTTTCGATAACCGCATTCGTGTTGGTGGAATGGCGGAAATTGTTGGCTTTAACACCGAGCTGTTGCAACCGCGTCGTGAAACGCTGGAGATGGTGGTTCGCGATCTCTATCCACGCGGCGGTCATGTCGAGCAGGCGACATTCTGGACTGGTCTGCGCCCGATGACGCCAGACGGTACGCCGGTTGTGGGGCGTACACGTTTTAAAAATCTGTGGCTGAATACCGGTCACGGTACGCTCGGCTGGACGATGGCTTGCGGTTCCGGTCAGTTGCTAAGCGATCTGCTTTCTGGCCGTACGCCAGCGATCCCGTATGAGGATTTAAGCGTAGCACGCTACAGCCGTGGATTTACGCCATCACGCCCGGGCCATTTACATGGCGCGCACAGCTAAGGAAACGAGATGACCCGTCCGATACAGGCCAGCCTCGATCTGCAGGCATTAAAACAGAATCTTTCCATTGTCCGGCAGGCCGCGCCGCACGCGCGTGTCTGGTCGGTGGTAAAAGCGAATGCTTACGGGCACGGTATTGAGCGTATCTGGAGCGCGCTAGGGGCTACCGATGGCTTTGCATTACTTAATCTGGAAGAGGCAATAACGTTACGTGAGCGCGGCTGGAAAGGACCGATCCTGATGCTGGAGGGTTTTTTCCATGCACAGGATCTGGAGATTTATGACCAGTACCGCCTGACCACCTGCGTCCACAGCAACTGGCAGCTCAAAGCACTGCAAAATGCGCGGTTAAAAGCGCCGTTGGATATTTATCTTAAAGTGAACAGTGGGATGAATCGGTTGGGCTTCCAGCCCGATCGTGTGCTTACCGTCTGGCAGCAGCTGCGGGCGATGGCGAATGTTGGCGAAATGACTCTGATGTCGCATTTTGCCGAGGCGGAGCATCCTGAGGGGATTGCCGGCGCAATGGCGCGTATTGAGCAGGCGGCGGAAGGGCTGGAATGTCGGCGTTCATTGTCCAATTCGGCGGCGACTCTGTGGCATCCGGAAGCGCATTTTGACTGGGTTCGGCCTGGCATTATTTTGTATGGTGCTTCGCCGTCGGG
Source organism: Escherichia coli (assembly GCF_036503815.1). Taxonomy (GTDB): domain Bacteria; phylum Pseudomonadota; class Gammaproteobacteria; order Enterobacterales; family Enterobacteriaceae; genus Escherichia; species Escherichia coli_F. The sequence goes on along the minus strand of NZ_AP027764.1, from coordinate 2,887,524 downwards.
TCAGTGGCGCGATATCGCCAATACCGGATTACGTCCGGTAATGACGCTAAGCAGTGAGATTATTGGTGTCCAGACGCTAAAAGCGGGTGAGCGTGTGGGCTATGGCGGTCGCTATACTGCGCGCGATGAGCAACGAATCGGCATTGTTGCCGCAGGATACGCCGACGGTTATCCGCGCCACGCGCCTACCGGTACACCTGTTTTAGTCGACGGCGTGCGTACCATGACGGTGGGGACAGTCTCGATGGATATGCTGGCGGTCGATTTAACGCCTTGCCCGCAGGCGGGTATTGGTACACCGGTTGAGCTGTGGGGCAAGGAGATCAAAATTGATGATGTTGCCGCCGCTGCCGGAACCGTGGGTTATGAGTTGATGTGCGCGCTGGCGTTACGGGTCCCGGTTGTGACGGTGTAACTTGTTGTAAGCCGGATTGGAGGCAGTGTCTTCTGGTTGCAAAAAAATCATCCATCCGGCTGGTCAGCAACTTTCGCTGTTAATGTGACAGAGCCATTTTCCATGATAGTGCCCATTAAAATGATGGACACTATTTCCCCGGAACCTGAGCTCACCGCACAGGCGTTCTACATAAAACGCTTACGCTTCATTGTTGACTCGAACTCGACTTCAGATAAATCACGCTTTACCCTTAATGCAGATTCGGGTTCATGTTCAGAATGTTGATTAACAGGCTGCGAGTCCTGTTGTCTTTCCAGACTCAACAGGCCCAACTGCTGATCCAGGAGCTCCAGGTCCTCCTGTACCTTCACGCGCTCCAGGAGTACCGGATCCTCCAGGTGCTCCAGAGCCATCAGGTCCTCCAGCTCCTCGAGTCCCTCCAGGTCAAACTGGCCTTCCTTGCGCAAAAAGTCTAAAAGGTCCGACAGGCCTTCCTGTTTTTTCAGGCCCTCAACGGCTTTGAGCAGCGTCGGCAAATTGTCTGTGTCCCAAGGGTTACTGTTACAGTCAAACAACTTCAGGCTACGGGGCTGCGGCACCGGTATCGTTTTAAACTGGTTGTGACCACAGTAGTATATTATTAGCTTGGGCGGCAGCCGTGGTGAAGAGAGCAAATCGTTACAAGAACAGTCAAATACTTTCAGGCGAGTCAGGCTCTCCAGCATCTCATCAGGTATGAAGCTAATACAGTTGTCAGCACAGCGCAGTGTATACAGGTACTGAGGCATCGACGGCGGTAAAAATTGCAAGAAGTTTTCAGAACAGTCAATCACTCTCAGGTTAGGCGACAGCTCAGGTAGCCAGATAATATAGTTTTCACAGCACTTCAGTATCATCAGTTTCGGGGGCTGCACCTTTGGTAACAAGATCAAAACGTTATCCATACACTCAAGCACCCTCAGTTCCTTCGGCAACATCTTCGGTAACGCGGACAACACGTTATTATTGCAGTAAAATTTCATCAAAAGTGGAGGCAAATTTTCAGGGAGTGAGGTCAATCCAAGGTCGCTAAGATTGAGCATAATTTGTCTATTTATGAGACATTCCTTCATTCTGCGCAATGCCTCTGCCCGGTTTTCAGTTCGGATTGCTGGCAGGTTTTCTTCCAGGATATTTTTCAGGATTTCTTTCACGTCTTCTTGTGATATTTCTGGCACTTTTTTTTGCAGGATTTCTTGCTGGGTTTCTTTCAGAGTTTCGTGCAGGTTTTCTTGCAGACCATCTTGCTGTATAGCCCATGTGCACCATTCGGCGACCAACCTGAACTCGTTATATTGCGGATCCGGAGGGGCCTCCAACGTGATGGTAATATTGTTTTCCATCTGTATTTTCACTTTGTCCGCGTTACTGAGGTCAATGATCCTCTGGGGGGCATCACCCCAGCGAAATTTTTGCGGGCCGAGATACTGCATGTTCCGCAAAAGATGATTCTTGAATTCCACCGTCAGTAAGCGCCGCCCTGACGGGTGTACGCCTGTGTTATAGGAAGATGGGGCGAATAGGCGTATGTCTTTAATGCTGGCCATAATGCTACGTATCCTTGAAATAAATATCCTCTGGCAGCGCCGGAGACGTGAATGTGGTCACCGCAAAGGTGCCACAAAACGTCATTTGCGCTGATATAACGACTCATCGTTGACTTTTTCCCTGGTCAGAAATGCCGTGTCGGGTCTGGTACATGCGTAACAGACCTGAATCAGTTTTATTACGGCCCAGGCAGCTCTGACGTATTAGTGAAAATACGAAAGCGAACGACCCGGAAATAATCGTTATTAAGCAAAGTAATAACTATAAGAAATCGCTCATGCATCCGGTGCTACAGGCGGATGAAACGCCACTGCAGATACAGGGCAGCCTGAAACGCGTATTCTGTGGGCTACGTCAGCGCGGCAGGTTGCGTGGGGGAATATGTTCGGGCGATGTCAGGCAGGGGCCCCTGATGGTTGACGGGTATACCGGTAATGCGGGGCTGGTTATTCTTCACCTGTTGCAGTCAGAAGAAGCCCTTACGCTGACTTTCTTGAGCCGGTGTTTTGAATTTATTAGCCAGAGCCTGCAATGGTTTGTCATCCATAATTTAACCTTCTTCTGATGTTGGTATGAGCATATCAAAATCAGGAAATGACAAGTTTATATGCAGGCTCAGGCTGCGTTGTGCAAAGCATCGCATCCGGGGATAGATGCTGCATTAAATTTAAGATTCAGCTTCCTCTTCAGCCACCCGTACGCCAATCTTCAACACTTCATTATCTTCTTTCTCGGCCACCGTCCAGATCATCCCGGCAAACTCTACCTGGTCACCGACAACCGGTGCCGCGCCTAACAACTGCTGGACAATTTCACCCAGCGTTTGCTGCTTATCGCGATATTCTCGCCCATCTTCCAGGCCATATATCAGCGCCACATCAGCATATTTGGCACTGGCTTCGAGAATGAAGTCACCAAAGAAGCGTTGATCCAACGCGACCGGCGGCGACTGGCTAAACAGTTTACCGAGTGCCGGGAGATCGCGTTCCCGACCAATTACACACAACACATCACCTTCGCGTAGTCGGGTGCTGCCGGTGGGATGAAGCAATTGATTATCACGAAACAGTGCCGCAATACGTGTCTCTTTTGGCATATGCAGATCGCGCAGTGCCGCACCTACACACCATTTATCGGCACTCAACTGATAAACAAACTGCTCCCACGGATTTTCCGGGTGAATATCCAGGCCAACGCGCGACACCGGACGTCCGACGGGCGGAACCACCACTTTGGCCTTTTTCGCCGCCCACGAGAGTGATGTTCCCTGCAATAGCAGTGAAACCAGAACCACAAAGAAGGCGACATTAAAGAACAGTCGCGCATTCTCCAGCCCTGCCATCATCGGGAATACGGCCAGGATGATTGGCACCGCGCCGCGTAATCCCACCCAACTGATAAACACGCGCTCACGTAGATTAAAACCGCGGAACGGTAGCAATCCGGCAAATACCGAAAGAGGACGAGCGAAGAATATCATCCATGCGGACAAAATGAGCGCCGGAATGGCAATAGGCAGTAGATCGCTTGGGTTAACCAACAGCCCCAGCACCAGGAACATGGCGATTTGTGCCAGCCAGGCAAGGCCGTCGAAATTTTGCAGAATGCCGTAGCGGTTGCGAATTGGCCGATTACCCAGCAGAAAACCGCACAGATAAACAGCCAGAATACCGCTGCCTTCCAGCGCCGTGGTTAAAGCAAAAATTAAAATACCGCCACTTAATGCCAGCAATGGATATAAACCGGCGGGCAGGGCGATGCGATTAATCATTTGCAGCAGTAAATAACCACCGCCAAGACCGATGACAATCCCGAGGCCAAATTGCTGCAGAATATCGACCACGAACATCCAGCTGACACTGCTTTCATGCTGCTGGATCATCGCAATCAGGGTAATCGTCAGAAAGACCGCCATTGGATCATTACTGCCGGATTCAATTTCCAGCGTCGAGCCAACGCGTTCGTTAAGCCCCTTACCACCCAGCAGAGAAAATACCGCCGCAGCATCGGTGGAGCCGACGATAGCGCCGATTAATAAGCCTTCAATCAAATCAAGATTAAACAGCCACGCCGCCATCATGCCGGTTAAACCGGAGGTGATAAGTACGCCCAGCGTCGCCAGTGACAGCGCCGGTCCTAGCGCTACGCGAAAGGAGCTGGCCTGAGTGCGCATCCCGCCGTCGAGCAAAATAATCGCCAGCGCCAGGTTACTTACCATGTAGGCGAAGGGGTAATTATCAAACGGGATACCGCCGACGCCATCGACTCCCGCCAGCATGCCGATCGCCAGGAAAATAACCAGAATAGGAATGCCAAGACGGGAAGAAAATGAACTAAGTAAAATACTGCTGGTGACAAGGATGGATCCTAAGATGAAAAGGCTAATTATTGTTGTGGCATCCAACGGTCGGTTACTCCTGATTACGCTGTCTCTTATATAAACCCTACCATATTAGCGGCAGAGACAGCGTTTTACTTAGCCCTGAAGCGTGATTTTTTTACATTTTAAGAACAGGATGACCGCTAATCGTCAACTGAGTGCCTTCCTGGGTGTTATTAAGTATGGCATGTGCGCCCAATGGCAGCGTAACCGTGCGTTGTTCATGACCAAAATCGAGGCCGGTGATAAGTGGAATCGACAGGCGGGAACGCAAAAACGCGTACACAGACTCCAGGTTGTAACCTGCGTCATAATCATTGGGCGTGCTGCCGCTAAAGCTACCGAGAATAATCGCCTTCTGACGTGGCAAAATTCCAGCATGATAGAGCTGCAACAGCATACGTTCGACGCGGAAAGGATGCTCATTAATATCTTCCAGCACCAGAATACCGTTTTCGATTTGCGGCATCCACGGTGTACCAATCAGTGAAATCAGCATCGCGAGATTGCCTCCCCATAACGTGCCTTCGGTCTGACATGTCGGGCCTTCCCCTTGCCACTCAATGGTGAAGGTTTCATTGCGTAACGCCAGCCAGAAATGGTGCTCGGTAAAGGCGTTTAGTTCATCCGCGCCAAAGTTTGCTACCAGCATGGGGCCGCTAAAAGTGATGACATTGCCTTGCGCCAGAAGACCGCACTGAATGGCGGTAAAATCGCTATGTCCGCAAATGAGCAACGGGTCATGTTGTTGGCGAGCCACCAGTGCCTGCCAGTCAATATCCGCCAGTAAACGACTGGCACCGTAACCGCCACGTACTGCCAGCACGATGGTGTTGGGGGTAGTCAGTTTGGTAAGGGAATTGATATCTTCCAGACGCTCCGTTTCCGTACCCGCAAAGCGCTCACAACGACGGGCAATAACCTCGATATTATTGACCTGATGACCCGCGTCGGTAAGGCGCTGGATACCACGCAGCGCATCGTGTTGTTTTATGCAGTAACCCGATGGGGCAATTAAGTGAAACAGAGACATGGCAATTCCTTGCTGACAACAGAAACGAAATGTATATCATGCCGCTTAGGTGTGCCGTTGTCACCTCAACGGCGATTCCAGGCTATAAGGATAGAAGAAGTGAAATTAAGATGGTTTGCCTTTTTGATTGTGTTATTAGCGGGTTGTTCATCAAAGCATGACTACACGAACCCGCCGTGGAACGCGAAAGTTCCGGTGCAACGTGCGATGCAGTGGATGCCCATAAGCCAGAAAGCCGGTGCAGCCTGGGGCGTCGATCCACAATTGATCACGGCGATTATCGCTATCGAATCGGGTGGTAATCCGAACGCGGTGAGTAAATCGAATGCCATTGGTTTGATGCAGTTAAAAGCTTCAACCTCCGGACGTGATGTTTATCGCCGTATGGGCTGGAGCGGTGAGCCGACGACCAGTGAGCTGAAGAATCCAGAACGTAATATTTCAATGGGGGCGGCTTACCTGAATATTCTGGAAACCGGCCCGCTGGCAGGCATTGAAGATCCGAAGGTACTGCAATATGCGCTGGTGGTGTCATATGCTAACGGGGCAGGTGCGCTGCTACGGACTTTCTCGTCAGATCGGAAAAAGGCGATCAGCAAAATCAACGATCTGGATGCAGACGAGTTCCTCGATCACGTAGCGCGAAATCATCCTGCACCGCAGGCTCCGCGCTATATCTACAAACTTGAGCAGGCACTGGACGCGATGTAAATCAGTCGCGCACTTTGGCCGCTTTCTCCCGGGCTTCCCGCTCGAGAGAGAAAATAATCCGCTGTAATTGCCGCTCCACCGTCGGGCTGACGTTAAGAAAACGGAAGCTCAGACGGGGAGTGGTGATGGTTTCATTCTTGCCATCAATCACTTTGCGCTCGCTGATTGAGATTAACTGGGCGTCAAAGTGAAAAACACCCCATTGCCCCATGTTGACTTCAATCTGAGCGAAGCGCATGCCTTCGTGCAATCCGGCAGGCTTTGCCGTTTCCAGTAATGCGCCCATGCCGCCTAACGACAAATCATACAGGCGGAAACGTAACGTACTGTTATCCGCCAGTTTGGTCTGGCAAAAATAAGGCGGATGGAGTGGGGCGGAGATGCGGAAATATCGGCGTCGTTGTACAAACCACAAGGTGGGAGGCGGTACGGTAATAAATGCCGGAAGCTGCAAGTATTCACTCTGCTGTAGTTGTTCAACAGTAAATTCGACTTTCGCGCCCTGGGTTTCGGCGGTAATGGTAATGTGCTGCGCCTTTAACACAGCGTTGTTATCTTCGGCTTGACTGCCGAAATCCAGCACCAGTTTATCCGGGGTTATTGCCAGTATTTTGCTGATCAGCTGCCCGCCATTCCAACTGATACGCAAAGGAATTGCGGCTTTGTGCAAATCGCGTAACACGCCCAGGACGGCTAACGGATTTTGTTTCAGGAACTGCTCATGGTAATGACTCACGCGGAAAAACTCCTGACTGACAAACTGTCTTTGGTTTATCGGTCACAGTTAACAAAACTTAATACAAATGCGTGAATATTTTTTACATGTTGTTCTTAAATCAGCCGACAAACGCCCAGCATCGATCCCGCCCTTGCCTATACTTAGAGCGTTGACGTAAGCATTTCTTGCGTCCGATTCATCGAAACGAGGGCCTGAACATGGGAATTATTGCCTGGATTATTTTTGGCCTGATAGCCGGCATTATCGCCAAGCTAATCATGCCGGGGCGTGATGGTGGTGGATTTTTCCTGACCTGTATTCTCGGGATAATCGGTGCGGTGGTCGGCGGCTGGCTGGCGACCATGTTTGGCATTGGCGGCTCCATCAGTGGTTTTAATCTGCACAGCTTCCTGGTGGCGGTAGTGGGCGCTATCCTGGTGCTGGGCGTATTCCGCCTCCTGCGAAGAGAATAAGATTTTCATAAGGCGGATAGCGATACAGATGCCGCTATCCGCTTTCACATCAGAACGTATACTCGATACCAGCCCAGAAATTGCGACCTTCTTCAATAAACCCTTCACTGTAGGCATATTTGGTATCAAACAGGTTATTGACCGACGCATTAACGCTGAAGCCATGACCTAAGGTGTAATCGGCTCGAATGTGGGTCACCGCAAAACCGGCGGCTTTTTGTGAACCGTCACTGTTGCTGTAGCTGGAGGAACGCGCCTCTTCCGACAGCGTTACGCTTAACGGCTCCCACGGTTTGAGAGTCATCCATGCGGTCATTGTCTGCGTTGGCAGATCGGTTATCTTGCCGATGTCTTTACGTTTGGCATCAGCGTGGATCAGGGCGTAGCTCAATCCTACATCCAGTATATTGCTGATTTTCCCCTTAATACCGGCATCCAGACCGCTGTAATCCACCGTGCCGCTGTTCTGATTTTGAATGGTATCGGCATCGATATTGTGCGAGAGGATGGCATCACTCACCCGGTTATAGTAAACGCTGACCTCAAATCCCCAGTCGTGCGTGAAGGCACCATTCCAGGTTAAATCCACCCCGCGCGCGCGTTCCGGCTTGAGCTGCGGGTTAACAATCGCTATCTGGTTATACGCAGGTTTGGACGTGGTATAGCGTTCTTTCAGCGTCGGAAAGCGTGTGCGGTCATAGTACGAAAGCGCCAGCGTGTCTTCATTGGCAAAGTGGTATTTCCCCATCACCTGCCAGTTAAAAGCTGACTGATTGTTGTCGTCATAATGGGTGATACTGCCATCTTTCTCATGTTTTTTCGCTTCTACGCTATCGCGCCAGTCATAGCTGATTCCAGCCACGACATCGACATTATCGGCAGCAGCCCATTGATATTCACTGGCGAGCGACCAGGTACGATCTTCATAGCGATCGTAAGCGGCGTGCGGCGCACCTTTTTCCCGGTGTACGTCATCTTTCCAGTTAACGGCAAACGACAGCAGATCGTTTTCACGCACATCGGCTGCCAGTTGTAACCCGGCACCGTCGCTGTAATCGGAATAATGGCTGTAGCTGCCTTTTTTATTTTTCAAATCAGCCAGCGAGTTGTACATCATTAGCGTATTTTCAAAGGTGTCGCGATACAGCCGACTTTTCAGGGTAAAACGATCGTTTAGTTGGGTCGTTCCCTGATAATAAAAACTTTCTTTGTCATACTCTGGCCACTGCCAGTAGCGTGATTTCTGACCACTATTTCCACTGTATGGCGGGTTATCTTTTTCACCATCCTGCTTAATGTAAGTCAATGTGTATTCCTCGTTTTCGCGTGGTGTAAAACCGAGCTTCACAATGCCGCGTTTATCATCAGCCGATGAATTAATCATCTTGCCGTGTTTGCCTGCAATATCATTATTTACACCATGCGGCAGGCCGAGAAAATCCTGCTTTAGCTGGCTACCGCTGACTTGCAAATACCCCAGATCGCTGCTGGCGGCAAATGAAGCATGCATATCGTAGGCATTGTCCTGGCTACGGCTCCATCCCTGGCGATATCCCAGACTTGCTTCCAGAGGTTTTGTTGGCTTCTGGGTGGTGATATTAATGGCTCCGCCCATCTGATTAGGCCCCTGAAGCAGCGACGAATACCCTTTGGAAACTTCAACTGCCCCCAAATTGTTGGTCAGAATCCGCGCCAGATCGAGGTTGCCGTCATAGGGAACATAAATGGGCACACCGTCGAAATAGACCGGCACCTGACGACTATCAAAGCCACGAACTTTGACCTGTTCTTCGTTGCGGCTACCTGACTTTTGCAGTACCACGCCGGGGACGACACTTAATGCCTGAGCGACATTCTGTTTATCCAGGGCCTTCATGGTGGGTTGATCGAGAACGGTGGTCGTCGTTGATGATACCGGACTGGACCATACGGTCAGCGTGTCGCTCTCCTGAGCTGCTACGGCCTGCTGGGTAAAGGCAAGTGATAATACTGTGCAGAGATAACGTTTTTTGAGTCTCATAGAATAAATTCCGTTTAACAAAGAATTAAATAGAGGCTGCGGGTTGCAGACTGACTTTAATGTCAGCAGGTGCCGCGTAGTAAGGCGCGGAGGTAATAAAAAGGCGAATGCCGCAGTCGAGGTAATTTTTGAGTGTTGTCAGATTAATTCCGCCGGTCAGAGCCAGCGTGCAGTGGGGAGCCAGCGACGGTGCTATTTGCGCAATTTCAGTTGCCTGTTGCGGATTAAATTTGTCGAGCGGAAGTACGTCTGGTTGCGCGCGTAACGCGGCGATTGCCTCTTTCGGCGTGTCGGCTTCAACAACTATTTTCTTCTCGGGTGCGTGGCGACGTAACTGATTGATTGCGCCTGACCAGTCCTGATTGTCATGAAGAAAATGGCGGTGGTTGGCAAACAATAATATGGTTTCCGCACATCCGGCACGATGAATCAGTCCTCCGGCAGCCAGAATTGCCTGCGAGGCCAGTAAGCGGGTACCCGGAATTGCTTTTCGGGTGCAGGCGATATTGCCATCAGGGTAACGTTCACGAAGTAACGCCAGCATTTGAGCGAGATAATCAGAAACACCGCAACTCCACTCCAGCACATTCTGGACTGCCTTCCATCCCTGATGAAGTGCTGCGGCATTACCTTGCGCACGGATTAGCCGCTGACCCGCGTTCGCTTGTGAACCGTCGCTGACCGCGTCATCAATAGTTAATCCCAGCGTAGTTAACATCTTACACGCGACAGAAATGCCGCTGACGCAGCCGCCCTGACGGAGAAAAAACTCTATATAGCCATGCTGGTGTCCAATATTTAATGCTCGCGTGGTCAGGTCACCGCCCTGGATATCTTCCAGCAGTAACGCATCGATTTGTGCCTGAGAAAGGAAAATCATCGCAGTGCCTCTTGCGGTACGCTATCCCACCAGATGAGCGCCCAGTCGCGGCTGGCAGGGGCGAGGGCACGAGCATCTTGTTGTTGATACCAGCGATATAACCGCTCACGCTCATCGTCGTTAAGCGCGCCCAGACTCCAGCTGACGTTCTGCTCAAAACGTTCCCAGGTGCTGTTATCCTGTTGGCAATTTTGTCCACGGATAAAATCAACGTGAGCATAAATTCCCATCTGATACAGGACGTTGAGCGCAAAGATATAGTTGGGTAATTCGATCACTTCCCGACCAGCCGCCCGCTGAATGGCTGGAGAGACGAACGAGGTGCTGACCAGATGAGTCGTATAGACGCGAAGCCGTGCCTGATTATTCAGTTTGCTCATTGCCTGGCGCATATCAGCCACCAGAGTGGAGCGGGAAGCCACGGCAATATCGCAGCGTGGCAGGTCACTCCAGTCCTCTTCCCAGGCGCGCTGGATCCAGTGGACATTGTCTGCCTTTAGCGCGGCGGCGCGACGGGCGGCAACCTTCAGCATCCCCTGACTGTAATCAACGCCATAAATCGTCGTGAGTTTGTCAGCCAGCGCCAGCGATACGGTACCCGGTCCGCAGCCCATATCGAATAAGGTCTGCGCGCCTTGCAGATCAATTTTAGCGGTCAGTTGTTGCAGGTAGCTGTCCGTAGGCGAGGCGCAATTTTCCGCCATTTTTTCCGCCCGTTGATCCCAGTGATCCGGCGTTTTTTCTGTGCGGTGGGCCAGCTTGAGTTGCTGCAGGTAAAGGTCCGCAAAATCAATATCATCAATGAGCATGATTGTTCCTTAGTGGCTAATTGCAGAGAGGTGATGATGAATCTGGTCGGCAGAAACCCGATACAGGGCAGCCAGTTTGTTCGTTGTTAACTGTTCGGTCGGTAAGCCTTGTGTTACTCGTCCATCTGGCTCTACCTGGATAATGCTGTCGGCAATGGCGTTGGCATGGAGCGGATGATGAGTCGACATTAGCATTGTCATGCCGTTATTTTTGAGCTGCGCCAGCGTGTCCAGTAGTTGGATCTGATGACCGAAATCGAGGCTGGAGGCAGGCTCATCCAGTAATAACAAGCGCGGTTGCTGGACGAGTGCACGGGCGATTAAAGCCAGCTGACGTTCACCGCCGCTAAGTGTATTCCAGCGTCGTGTCGCCAGATGCAAAATGCCCAGCTTTTCCAGTTGCTCCGTTGCTTTCAGGCGTTCTTGCTTACCGGGAACGGAAAAAGCGCCTATGGTGGGGGCCAGGCCCATCAACACCATATCCAGCACACTAAAAGCAAAAATGCCGTCGTGCGCCTGCGGCACCCAGGCAATGGCCTGCGCGCGCTGGCGATGGCTGAGTGTCTGCACAGGGAGGCTATCCAGTAAGATCTCGCCTTTTAATAACGGTATAACGCCAAGAATGGAGCGCATGAGTGTGGTTTTGCCGCAACCATTGGCTCCTAACAGACAACAAATTGTTCCTTGCGACAGGGTGAAGGACACGTCGCGTAGCACCGGATGGCGGGAGTAACCCAGAGACGCATGACGGACGGCAAGCAAAGTCACTGGCGACCTCCGCGTAACAACAAAAACAGGAAAAACGGTGCACCAACAAAAGCGGTCAGAATGCCAAGTGGGATTTCTGTTGTTCCAATGCTGCGTGCCAGCGTATCGGTAAGCAGGAGCAGAATCGCGCCAGTACACATTGCCATGGGCAACAGCTGCTGATGGTTATGACCGGTCAACAAGCGGGCAATGTGCGGAACGACCAGGCCGACCCAACCAATTATGCCCGCTATTGCTACCGTGCTGGCGGTGATTAGTGTGGCGCAGACAATTAATCCAAAGCGCAGACGTGTCACGTTCAGTCCCAGCGAATGGGCTTCGTCGTCGGAAAGCGTGAGTAAATTCATGCGCCAGCGGAGAAAAAACAGGGGCAAGGAGCCTATGAGAATGATCGGTGCAGCATAGCAGAGATCGCGTAAGGTCACGGTGGACAGCCCCCCCAGCAACCAGAAGGTAATTGACGGTAACTGGGTGTAAGGATCGGCCAGCGTTTTTATTAGCGATATCCCCGCTCCGCACAACGTTCCTAACGCAATGCCTACCAGCACCAGGGTTAAGATCGGATCGTGGCGGGTCACCCGACGCGTAATCAACCAGACGCCCGCGACCACCATCAGCCCGCCGCAAAATGCGTACAGCTGGATGTAAACAATGGATAATCCCCACAGGATTGCCGCGCAGGCACCAAGTCCGGCACCGGCGGAGACGCCTAAAATATCCGGTGACACTAAGGGATTACGGAACATTCCCTGATAGGTGGTTCCGGCCCCTGCCAGCGCCGCGCCCAGAAACAGCGCAGCAAGAATACGCGGCACGCGGATTTGCCAGAAGACAATTTGTTCCTGCACAGGAACATTTTCTTGACGCAGAATGAGCGCCAGCAGTTGCTGTATATCGAGATGATAAGCCCCACTTACGGCGGCAAAAGTGATACTGATAGCTGCCAGCAGCAAAATACATCCGTTTACGGTTCTCATTAGCTCGCCACCAATTTTTGATAGTCGGCGTCACTTAATGGGCAATGCCAGAACAGTTGGGCGTAATGCTGCATGTCACTTTTAAACTGGCGATTGATGGCGGGATCCAGCCAGGCGTGAAGTCTGCGTAATCCCAGAAGACGGTTGATTCCCGGCGGGGCATCCAGCCAGCCAAAGGGCAGGCCACTTAAAAATAAGATGCGTTGTTCCGCAACCGCTTTCACGCCCTGCCAGAGAGGATCACGACGAATAAAATCTGCAGTAACGGCCTCCTGAACCAGAATAATATCCGGCTGCCAGCGCAGGAGATTTTCCATGGAAACCTGTGTCAGACCGTGGCGATCGGCTATTTGCGCGACGTTGTGCAAACCTAATAATTCCGCCGCCTCGGTATGCAACGAACCCTGTAAGCCCGTTTCCAGCCCTCGAGGACCGCGCGCAGCATAAAAGCTGAGGTTAGCGGCGGGTGAGGTGGCGAATGCCTTAGCTTCACCAACGAAGCGGCTGGCGAGATTGGCTTGTTCTGCGGCGCGGTGCTCTTCGCCTAACGTTTTGCCAAGCGTTGTTAACTGTTCTGCTGATTGTTCCAGTTTCCCGTTAAGCAATAACCAGGGTATTTGTGTCTGTTCGCTAACCTGCCGTGCCTGGGAGATCCAGGTTTCATCCGTATTGCCGCAATCAACGACCAAATCGGGATGTAATGCCATAAGCCCTTCCAGCGAGAGTGTGCTGGCGCGCCCGGCGAGTCGTCCCAGCCTGGGGAACTGGCGAATGTGCTCTGGCAATGGAATTAATGCCTGACGGGCAAAATCAAAAGAGGAAAAACCGACCATTTTTTCTGGCGCGACAGCCAGCAATAGTAAATCGGCGGGCGCGCCTGCGCTGACGATGCGTGTAATGTTTTGGGCTTCGGGAAGCGTCAGTGAGGCCCAGAATTTGACTGATTGTGCAAAGGACGGCAGATGATGCAGGAACAATGTCGACGCAAGAATCTGTGTAAACCTCCGTCTGGTTAGTGACATAAGTAATATCCTGATAATTAAAACCGTTATATACTTACATATATAGCGAAAAAGATCATGTTTGATGTCAAAATTTGTCTAAAGAGACAGAATGATTTGCTTGTTTCTTAAATAACACTTTGTTCCACAAGAAAATTGTCAGGGAGAATGGGGAGTGGGGGAAAATATAAATAGAGGTGTAATGATTAACAAGTTGATAAAATAAAATTAAAATCTTCCCTAATAAAAGAAAATAAAGGCATAGACTGTAGAAAGAGTGGTATTTCGTGATGAAGAAAGAGCAATGCCAATTTTATGCACGTAATGGCATTGCTCGATATACAGTAAAGTTAAGGCGTAGGTTCCGCCTCTTTTTGTTTTACCGGCTGTGTTGTTGATTCACTGAGTGGACGCGTCGCCGGAACATTGTCACACGGTTGCTCTTTCGGGCAGATCAAATCCAGCATTTTCAGCGTCACGCCATTGGTCCAGCCAAAGCCATCCTGTAATGGATATTCGCCACCGCCGCCCCCTGTTCCGGTGGTGCTGACATCATATTTTTCCACCAGCTTTTTCTCCCGGTCATAGGTGTGCTGAACATTGGTCAGGAAGTGCCAGCTAATGTCCATCGCCACCTCTTTTTGCCCGTAGTTTTGTAATCCTTCTGTCGCGACCCACTGCAACGGTGCCCAGCCGTTTGGCGCATCCCATTGTTGCCCACTTTTCACCGACGTGGTGTTCAGGCCGCCTGGTTGCAGCAGATGTGTTTTCGTCGCCGTCGCCATTTTGTTGGCGCGATCTTTCGCTGCCGCATTGACGTACAGCGGGAACAGGGCGGCAGCGGTTAACTGATTGCGCACTTTATGACTTTTCAGGTCGTAATCGGCATACCAGCCTTGTTGATCGTTCCACAGGTATTTTTCGATCCCTTTTTGACGGGCATTCGCCAGCGTTTCGTACTGGTTTGCCATCGCGTTATCTCCGGCAGCTTTGCTGGCGCGGGCGAGGATTTTTTCCATTTTAAACATCAGGCTGTTCAGATCGACCGGTACGATGCTGGTGGTGCGTAAGGTATTTAACTGCTGCGGATTGTCCATCCAGCGCGAGCTGAAATCCCAGCCAGACGCAGCGGCAGAGCGCAGGTCGCGGTAAATTTCAGTGGCAGGTCGATTCGGATTGCTTTTGGCGGTGGCAATATCTTCCACCCATGACTCTGGTCGTGGCGTATCGCGATCGTCCCAGTAGCGGTTGAGAAGGGTACCATCCTGAAGTTTTACAACGCGTTTTTCCTGTTGTCCGGCTTGCAGGTTTTCAACACCGTCCATCCAGTAAGCATATTCTTTTTGCATTTGCGGCAGGTATTGCTTCAACGCGGCATCGCCTTCATGCTGCGCCAGTAACTCTACCATCAGGGCAAAGAATGGCGGTTGCGAGCGGCTTAAATAGTAACTGCGGTTGCCGTTGGGAATATGCCCGTAAGTGTCTATTTCATGAGCAAAATTGGCCACCATATCCGCGACTTTATCCCAGTGACCGCTTTCGGCAAGCCCTAACATGGTGAAGTAACTGTCCCAGTAATATACCTCACGAAAACGTCCGCCCGGCACGACATAAGGTTCCGGCAGCGGTAACAGAGAATCCCATTTTTCGGTATTTTCGGTAGAACGCGTTAATACCGGCCAAAGTCCGTCAATATGTTCGCGCAGCGACTGCCCTTCTGGCGGAACATATTTCTCTCCCTCTTTCGGCAGAGTGAAATTGACGTTAACGAAATGGCGCAGATCAAAGCCGCTCTGGTTTTGCTGCATTCGATAATCTGCAAGGATCATTAGCGGATCGCTGTTCGGCACGGCATCAGCAAAGGTCTTTTGGTCCGGAAAAAGTTTGGCGTTTTGCACATCGTTAAACAGCGGCCCTAACAAAATATCAGGCGGCTGTGGCGTTACTGGCGTTTCTTCTGCCTGCACCGCTAGCGCAGCGAAACACAACAAAACGC
The DNA here is from genome assembly GCF_036503815.1 of Escherichia coli. Lineage (GTDB taxonomy): Bacteria > Pseudomonadota > Gammaproteobacteria > Enterobacterales > Enterobacteriaceae > Escherichia > Escherichia coli_F. Next base: position 2,871,774 of record NZ_AP027764.1, on the reverse strand, counting down.
AGGCGGGAATTAACGCTATTTTTTGCGGGCGAGGAGGGGCGGTGGCTTTCATCAATCATTCTCCTTGGGCGAAACCGAACAAAACGGTATTCAAGTATCAGAAAACCTTAGTTCAGGATCGCACTAACTGCATGATCGAAATCTCATTCTGCGAACTGTCAGGCATTTTGGAAAAGGAGATTAAAGGGATAAATAAGGGTGAAATAGAGTAATTAAATAAAGTCTGTTTATTAGCCAGCCAGCGACGTTTGGTTTGCGATTAGCGCAGAAAAAATCATCATGATTTGGTAAAAAATATAACAGGTAGTTAAAAAATATCAGAGCAGAGTAAATTGCCGGATGGCATCAGAACGATGCCATCCGAACGGTGGTTTATCCCTGATGGCTGAAACGTTGCGTTTTAACGTCCAGCGTTAACGTTTCTTCAGGTTGTATCGCATACAGTTTCTCACCCTGCTGGCAAATCCAGCCAATCCCCAGTTCGTGGGCGATTAGGGCGCTGTGGGATACCGGACTTCCGGCGCTAAGGCAGATCCCTTTTACAACCGCCGGATCCAGTTGCAGAACCGTGGACGGATAAATGTTCTCCGCCAGTAAAATGGTTGGCGAGTTAAATTGCGGGAGTTCTTCTTTCGTTTGCGTCAGGTGGATTAGGGTGCGATGTAGAAGATCGTCCACATCGATATAGCGAGCCTGTAAATATTCATCATCCAGTTGTTGGTATTGCTGGCTTAGTTCTTTAAGAACGTGCTGCCAGGCATATTCTGCTGTGCAATGCTCATGCTGAAGAAATTCGTTTGCCGCCGCCAGCAGTTCTGGATCATCTAACAGTGTATGGTGACCAGAAAAGATTGCGGCAATATCGTCAAGCCCGCTCGCTTCTGCTTTCGCTGTTAACGTCATCAGATCTAATAACGTGAAGTCAATTGCCTGGCGTAATCGTTCTTGTTCTTCTTCCACGGTCAGAGTTGATTTTGCCTGTACCGTACATAAAACTGGTTGATAATAAAAGGCTTTACCCGAAACAGGCGGAATGGGCCGCTGAGTAGGCGGAGCAACTTCGTCCGTTTCACCAAAGTTATCTTCAGCCAGCTGACGGAAAGCAACCAGCGCCTCTTCAGCTTCTGGCCCTTTCGCAATCAGGCGCAGCGTATCGTTATAGCGGACTTGTAGTAGCGCGATCTGGTTAATACTCTCCGGTGTGACGCATTTGCCGTTTTTCTCCAGCAACATATCGGCATTAAATGTCGATAAGGTATAAACCAGCCGGGAGGCCGGACGTACATGAAGGCCGTTACGGTTTTTAATGATCACGGCCAGAGAACGGGCTTCTTCATCGTACGGAGGACATGTGTCAGAGATTTCAGCGTCGGAGGACGGTAAACCCAGTTGTTCACGTTTGGCTTCCAGCGCATGCATGGCGTCAAAGATCACTTTGTCGATATCCGCCCCCGAGGCCGCGCTGACCGTTGCTGCCAGTGTACCTTCGACTAACGGTGCCGCACACAAACGTACTTTTGCGGCGATCTCGGGAGCTAGCAATTCCAGCGCAGTTTCAGCACTCAATAATGCGCTACCCATATCCATCATCACCAGCACATGGTCGGCATCGGCAACGGACTCGATGGCCTCCATCACTTTGACGGCATCGGTACCAATGGGATTTTGGGGATCGTCAATTCCCGCGGCAATGGCGATTTTACAGCTATCACTCATTAACATCTGACGGGCTAATTCACCGACACCTTCTCCCAGTCGGGCGCTATGTGAAACTATGACCAGGTTTACCATCACCATTTCCTTACTCTTTTGCGGCTAACGCCAGCATTTGCATCATAAACATCACGGAGGTCGCGCCGGGATCCTGGTGACCAATACTGCGTTCACCGAGATAACTGGCGCGGCCTTTGCGGGCTTGCATCGTAATCGTACTTTGTGCAGAGGATTCAGCGACGCTACTGGCGGCTTCGAGCGCCACCGGAACAGAGAGATTTTGCTCGCTGGACTGACGTAACGATTCCACCACCGGCACCCAGACATCACACATAGTTTTATCGCCAGGTTCGGCTTTCCCGCGACTGATTACGCCGTCTACACCATCGCGGAACATCTGATACAGTTCTTCCAGCGTCAGGCTTTGCCGTGCCTGTGTCGCCTGTGCGGCGCGGATAAAGAAAGTACCGAACAGCGGACCACTGGCACCACCGACGCTGGAAAGCAGCGTCATGCCGGTATTCTTGAGAATGAAACCGATATCTTTATCTGCGATAGCAGGGAGTTTTTCTACCACCTTGCTAAAGCCACGGTTCATATTTAGCCCGTGGTCAGCGTCGCCAATTTCGCGATCCAGTCCGGTAAGATACTCGCTCTCTTTGCTGAAAATTTCTCCACAGCGAGTGAGCCAGTTAACAATTTGAGTTCTGCTCAGTGACATGGTTATCTCCTTATTTACCCCAGTTAAGCGCCGGGGTGTGGACCGGGGCGTCCCATAACGCCAGCGTTTCGTCATCAACTTTCAGTAAGGTGATGGAAAAACCGGTCATGTCCAGTGAGGTACAATACGCGCCGATTAAATTGCGCTCGATAGTCAAGCCCGCTTGCTGGCAACGCGTGGCCAGGCGGTTATAGACGCCATACAGTTCAGAAAGCGGAGTTGCACCAAGATTGTTGACGAGTGCAATTACTCGATCGCCAGACTGAAGCGGTTGTTTAGTTTGCGTCTCTTCCTGCCAGCTACCTTGTCGATAATCCCAGAAGCGGAGCGTGCGGTGGTATGTGCCATTTTCCAGCAGGGTGTCGAACATTTGATCAACTGTTTGGTCAAGGGAGGAGAAGGGGCGGCGGTCAATACCCGGCTCACCATGAATGCCGACGCCAAACTCCATCTCATTATCTGCCAGCGTAAAAGAAGGTTTTCCCGCGGCAGGAACGGTACAGGCATTGAGGGCGATACCAATAGAATGGCCCTGATTGTTCAACTTACGCCCCAGTTGTGCACAAGCCTCCAGCGAGTCGCCACGTTCTGCCGCTGCGCCTACGAGTTTTTCGATTAATACGGTGTTGGCAACGCCGCGCCGCCCAGCGGTATAAAGACTGTCTTTTACTGCAACGTCGTCATCAATGACCACGGTGGTCACTTTTACGCCGCTATCGTGCAGTAATTCTGTTGCTGTTTCAAAGTTAAGAATATCGCCGGTGTAATTTTTGATAATCAGCAGTACACCTTCGCCGCCATCAACTTGCATGGCGCATTCAAAAATTTTATCGGGCGTCGGTGAGGTGAATATTTCGCCCGGACAGGCCCCCGAAAGCATCCCCTGACCGATATAACCGCAGTGCATCGGTTCGTGTCCGCTGCCGCCGCCCGACAGCAGGGCGACTTTTCCTGCAACGGGGGCATCAGCTCGGGTGACATACACCGGATCCTGATGCAGTGTCAGCGATGAATGTGCTTTCGCCAGACCCGCCAGTTGTTCGTCCAGAACGTCTTGCACATCATTGATCAATTTTTTCATTATCTTGCTCCAGCAATTACGGTAGGGCATGGATGATGTTCAACGACACGGCGACCACTGACTGCCGATAAATCCATTGTGCATCAGGTAAGGGAAAAGAAAATTAGCCCAAATTATGTTTCATGGTGAAACATATGTTTTAATGAATGTTCCATATTGAAACTTTTACGCGTTTTAATACTAAAAATTGCGAGCCGGAACACCTTTTGTCACAAAGGATGCGGGATATGAGTGGCGCTTTTAACAACGATGAACGGGGCATATCTCCCTTAATTGCAGCCTCCTGGGAGCGATGCAATAAACTGATGAAACGGGAGACATGGCGCGTACCGCACCAGGCCCAGGGCGTGACATTTGCTTCTATCTATCGGCGTAAGAAAGCGATGCTGACGCTCGGGCAGGCTGCGCTGGAAGATGCCTGGGAATATATGGAATCGCGGGCGTGCGGACTGTTCATCCTTGATGAAACCGCCTGCATCCTTAGTCGTTTTGGTGATCCACAAACGCTGCACCAGCTTAGTGTCCTGGGATTCAATGACGGCACGTATTGCGCAGAGGGAATTATTGGTACCTGTGCGCTATCGTTAGCGGCTATTTCTGGTCAGGCAGTGAAAACGATGGCCGATCAACATTTCAAACAGGCACTCTGGAACTGGGCCTTTTGTGCAACACCGTTGTTTGACAGCAAGGGCCGATTGACGGGAACAATAGCGCTGGCGTGTCCGGTTGAGCAAACTACCGCAGCTGATTTGCCGTTGACGTTGGCAATCGCACGCGAGGTCGGAAATTTACTGCTGACGGACAGTTTGCTCGCTGAAACTAACCGTCATTTAAATCAACTTAATGCCCTGTTAGAAAGTATGGATGATGGCGTGATTAGCTGGGACGAGCAGGGTAATTTGCAATTTATCAATGCCCAGGCGGCGCGAGTCTTGCGCCTTGACGCGACGGCAAGTCAGGGAAGGGCGATCACTGAACTCTTAACGTTACCCGCTGTATTGCAACAAGCAATAAAACAGGCACATCCGCTCAAACACGTAGAAGCAACCTTTGAAAGTCAGCACCAGTTTATTGATGCGGTGATAACCCTTAAACCGATAATAGAAACGCAGGGAACCAGCTTTATTTTGTTGCTCCATCCCGTGGAACAGATGCGGCAGTTGATGACCAGTCAATTGGGAAAAGTCAGCCATACCTTCGCTCATATGCCACAGGACGATCCGCAAACTCGCCGCTTGATTCATTTTGGCCGCCAGGCGGCGCGTAGTAGCTTTCCTGTTTTGCTTTGTGGCGAAGAGGGCGTAGGCAAGGCACTGCTAAGTCAGGCAATTCATAATGAAAGTGAGCGTGCAGCGGGGCCTTATATCGCCGTCAATTGTGAGTTATATGGTGATGCGGCGCTGGCGGAAGAATTTATTGGCGGCGATCGCACGGACAATGAAAATGGTCGTCTGAGTCGACTGGAACTGGCGCACGGCGGCACGCTGTTTCTTGAAAAGATTGAATATCTGGCGGTGGAGTTACAGTCTGCTTTGCTTCAGGTTATCAAGCAGGGTGTTATCACGCGACTGGATGCGCGGCGTTTAATACCAATTGATGTCAAAGTGATTGCCACAACGACCGCGGACCTGGCAATGCTGGTGGAACAAAATCGCTTTAGTCGCCAGCTGTATTACGCGCTGCATGCATTTGAAATTACCATCCCGCCTCTGCGTATGCGGCGTGGCAGCATTCCGGCGCTGGTGAATAACAAATTACGCAGTCTTGAAAAACGCTTCTCTACGCGTCTGAAAATTGATGACGATGCCCTCGCTCGCCTGGTTTCTTGTGCATGGCCAGGCAACGATTTTGAACTTTACAGCGTCATCGAGAATCTTGCTCTGAGTAGTGATAACGGGCGCATTCGCGTCAGTGATTTGCCTGAACATCTGTTTACCGAGCAGGCGACAGATGATGTCAGCGCCACTCGCCTTTCCACCAGTCTGTCATTTGCGGAAGTTGAAAAAGAGGCAATTATTAACGCAGCCCAGGTCACAGGCGGTCGCATTCAGGAAATGTCGGCTTTACTTGGAATCGGCCGCACTACGCTGTGGCGGAAAATGAAGCAACATGGCATTGATGCAGGGCAGTTTAAGCGCCGGGTATGAAAGACAGAGACGATTTCTGATACATCTGAGTGATCTGTATTTCATTCCGGCGCACGCTAACAATTTTCAGCATCGTTTAAGGGCTTGTCTATCCCGCACTTAAAAGCTGAAGCGATATCCTCCGTTGACTTGCTTCTGATCAAAGAGGTTACCCTGCGTGTAATCCGCTTCGAGATAGAATGTGTGCTGTTTGTTATACTGTGCACTGACTCCCACGCCGTTATTCCAGCCATTACCTTTGAAACTGTACTTCTCCCGGGAGTTGTTCAACAGATATTCGGTATCCCCTGAAAACTCGCGGATAGCGCCAGTCTTCACATAGACATTCAGCTGGCTGTTGCCTGCGGTGATGTCATATCCCAGTATCATGCTGGCACGCCCCAGCAGCGATTCGTAGTGATTCAGATGTATATTGAGACCATTACTCGCCTTCATAGCCATCCCATTCTGGTGGCTGTATGTGAGCTGGGTTTGCGGCTCTATATAGAACCCATAACCAGTAGGGGTCAGGTTGAACCTCTGCCCGGCTTCCAGGGAGATGCTCAATCCATTCGCAGTGCCGTTGGCGTTAACGCCGTTGTTCTGACTGTCCAGTACGTGGAAACTATTTTTCTGGTGCGATGCTTTTACAACGAGATCGCTGTAAAAACCGTTGTGTGCCATGTAACTGGCGTACATTCCCATGTAGTCTGAACGTGCGGTACCGTCGCCTCCGCTATAGTCCGGCGATGCATGTGTTGAGCCAATATACAGACCGACATACAACGGCATTTCATCAGAGAGACGTTTATCCCCACCAAACTGGATACCGCTGTAACCCATGTCAAAGCCGCTCAGTTTGCCACTGGCAAAGGAGTCCAGGCTTCCCCCATAACTGCGCAACCAGATATTACCGTCTTTACCCTGATTTCGCAGGTCACCCATCCGTTGCATCAGCGTACGGTTTTCAACATAGTTCAATAAGTAACCGACATTGAGATAATTGCCGCCAGCATCTGCGGTCGTGGTGGGTTTAGGCGTGGGAGCGGGGGCAGGCGTAGGATCTGGGTTGACTATGGGGGGCTGAGCGGGAGCTGGTGTGGGCTCTGGATTAGGAGTCGGCTCCGGAATTGTCCCGGAAGCATAAAGCTCCCAGTTAGTGCCATTTTTACGCACATCATACAGATATCCCCCCAACTCAACCTGAGAAGACGCGCTGAACGAGGCCGCGCCGTCAGTGGTTTTTACCACTGTCAGAACTTCATTTCCCGTTGTGGCCTCGCTGCCCTGGTTACGGATAGCCAATACGTGATTACCAGCACTACTCCCGCAGATATTCAATAAATCTCCTTTATTATTAACGCCATTACCCTCGCCAACAACATCAGCACGCATAATAAAGGTACTGTTACCGCTAAGGTTCTCTACGTTTAATGTGGTAAATGTGCCGGCAGTTGACGCGTGGCTGGCAAAATCGACAGTTGAATGGCTCAGCGCCAGCGTGTCGAGATTAGAATTACTTGTTACGTTCCAGACGCTGTTATTCATTGCAACGTCCAGTTTCCCGCCATTGACATTATCGCTGAGGGAAGAACCTGTCCAAACCGACCCAGGGTGCATATCCAGATTGATTAGCCCACCTTTAGAAAGAACGCTACCGTTGATAAGCATACGACCCGAGGCGTTGATGCGGCTGGCGGCATAACCATCGTCATGTTGCGTTGCGATGGCCATCTGGTCGGGTGTACTCATATCAATGACCAGATCGCTCGTGAGATCGATCTGGCTGTTGGTCATGGCATAAATCCCCCTGGCTCCTGCCGCGCCGGTGATAGCCAAACTGTCTCCTGTTATTCTACCGCCGCTGAGCGCCCACAAACCCAGCGCCAGACTGCCATTACGATCAACCGTAATATCGGTATTTTGCATGTTGATAACAGCCGTTGCCGTCTGGGCTGAGGCACCATAAGAACCGCTGGAAAAGATGCTGTTTCGTTGCGCTGCCGTGCCAGAAAAATTGATTGTCGCGTCTGAACCACTGGTTACGAGGCCACCGCCCTGCGCGGAAGAAATATGGCTATCAGCACCGATAGTGGTTGTACCACCACGAACTTCGACGCCATTGGCAGCGGCTCCAGTTACATCAACAGTGAGTGCATTCGCGCTCACCTGGCCAAAGCTCCAGAGGCCGTGTGCATTATCGCCATTGGTTTTAATGGTACTGTTTGTTCCGAGATCGACAACAGAGTTTTTCTGTACGTTTATTCCCATGGCGCTGTAGCCCTGAACATCGATTGTCAGGTCTGTCGCCGTAAAACGCGCAGCACCGTTGGCGTTATTGCCGTTGAGACCACCGATATAAACACCTGTACTTCCATCGGTCTTGATTTTACTACCGCTTCCAAGATCGACACTGGTGCCATAGTCATTGATGGTTAGGCCTATACCGTTCGAGTTTTCAATGGTGAATTGAGAGGCTGTTAGTGTTGAGCTATGCCCAATAATGATGCCGTCATCGTTACTCTTAATGGTGCTGCCTGTGCCTAAGTCAGCATGTGTATAGTCACCAATTAAATTAATGCCGATGGCAGAGGTTTGACCAACAACATCTACTGTAAGTCGGTTAGCTGTCAGAGAGCTGTTCTTGCCCTGAATAATGATTCCCTTTGCATATCCAGAGGCGTCGTTGACATTGACGGTGACATCATCACCCAGGTTGATATTGCCAGGCGTGTTTCCTGCTGGGGTCATTACACCATAGAGGTTTCCTGATGGATCGGCGGTATCTCCTGTAATTCTGTCACCATCATTAATAGTAATATTGGTGCCATTTTGACTTCCTAAATCAGCAGCTATCAGCAGGGGGGAAAAGATAATTGCATTCAAACCAATAGCGCCATATTTTATCAGTTGAATGGAGGGCGAACGGATTTTTAATTCAGCGAGACGATCGGCTTTGGTATTCCCATTGTGTTGTTTGATGCCCATACCACTCCTATATAGTACCCAAGCTATGGGTCTATGGATTTTGTCATTTTGTTTAAGTCAATGAATAATATCCTCTTATCATCATGATATTTGTATGGTGCAATCATGATGAGCTGCTCTGAGAATAATTCTCTATTACCGGGCAAAATCAGGAACACAGGAATTAATATATATTTAACATCCCCTTTACAAAGGTGAGTTTAGATCGAGTTATTCCCTAAGTTGTCGTTACTTATTCCAATTCGTTACTATGAATATGACAAAAACATTACAACAAACAGCGGTTAAATAATTTGGTGAATATTTTTGGTAATAATCCTAATTAGTTATGGGATTTTCGCTTGATGTATCTGCATAACAAAAACAATATGAGCCATTTTTGCATTACTAATAAGAAAAAGCAAAAAACATCGATATTCATTTTTGATCAATGGATTTTCTGGCATATCGTTATTATCGTGATACTGGTTATCATTTTCATCTTGCCAGGATCGCACGTAATCACGTTATTCGGGGGCTTTATCTGCTGGATATTGCCCTTCAGGCAAGTCCTTTTCTCGCCAGCATATTGGAGCGTGATCAATATTGATCAGCTGTAAAAGGTGTCTGATGTGCAGTGGAACACAAACTTACGTGATCTCATTGCTAATGAGATATCCCTCATCTGAACACTTATGTCTTTAATTATTCTCGTGGTTCACTATAGGCAATAAGCACAAAAGTGTAGGATGTTATAAGAATGGTTAGGACTCGGTGAAATGAAAAATCCACGCAATTGCGTGGATTTTATATACTTTTGCGCTCTTCATGAGATTTAGCGAAACCTCATGAGACAACAAATTAATTAGACATTGAACAGGAAGTTCATTACATCGCCATCTTTAACGATGTAATCTTTACCTTCTGCACGCATTTTGCCTGCTTCTTTCGCGCCTTGTTCACCTTTGTAAGTGATGAAATCTTCGAACGAAATAGTTTGTGCACGGATAAAGCCTTTTTCAAAATCAGTATGGATTTTGCCAGCGGCCTGCGGCGCGGTTGCACCAACCGGAATGGTCCATGCACGCACTTCTTTCACCCCAGCGGTGAAGTAAGTTTGCAGGTTCAGCAGCTTATAACCGGCACGGATCACGCGGTTCAGGCCCGGCTCTTCCAGCCCAAGCTCCTGCATAAACTCGTCACGTTCTTCGTCGTCCAGTTCGGCAATGTCTGCTTCAACAGCAGCACAAACCGGAACCACAACAGAACCTTCTTTCGCCGCGATTTCACGCACCTGGTCAAGATACGGGTTGTTTTCAAAACCGTCTTCGTTGACGTTGGCGATGTACATTGTTGGTTTCAGCGTCAGGAAGCTCAGGTAACGAATAGCCGCTTTCTCTTCAGCGCTTAAATCCAGCGCGCGCAGCATACCTGCGTTTTCCAGCTGTGGCAGGCATTTTTCCAGTACCGCCAGCTCGGCTTTCGCGTCTTTATCGCCGCCTTTGGCTTTCTTCTGTACGCGATGAATCGCACGTTCGCAGGTGTCGAGGTCTGCCAGCGCCAGTTCTGTGTTGATAACTTCAATATCATCCGCCGGGTTAACTTTGCCGGAAACGTGAATGATGTTGTCGTTTTCAAAGCAGCGAACAACGTGACCGATCGCTTCGGTTTCACGGATGTTGGTCAGGAACTGGTTACCCAGACCTTCGCCTTTCGATGCGCCTTTTACCAGACCGGCGATATCGACAAATTCCATGGTCGTGGGAAGCGTACGCTGCGGTTTTACGATTTCAGCCAGTTGATCCAGGCGAGGGTCAGGCATTGGTACGACGCCTGTGTTCGGCTCGATGGTGCAGAATGGAAAGTTGGCCGCTTCAATACCGGCTTTGGTCAGCGCGTTGAACAGGGTAGATTTCCCGACGTTGGGCAAACCGACGATACCGCATTTGAATCCCATGATTTAAATCACCTTAATATCTTAATAATCAACCTGTTATTGCTAACAGATTGCAGAAATGGAAATAACTTTGCCTATTATACACGGCACTCGGCAAAAATGCCGCAGACAACGACTTATTGCGCTTTAAAGGCGTGCAATCGGTTCGTTGCTTTGGTCAAGCCCTCTGTAAACCACATTTCAGTACAACGTGCCGCTTCGTCGATGGCTTCATCAATTAACTTCTGTTCACTAACAGGCGGTTTGCCTAACACAAAACCGACAACTTTATTTTTATCGCCCGGATGACCAATTCCGATGCGTAAACGGTGAAAGTTAGGGTTATTACCCAATTTACTGATGATGTCTTTCAGTCCATTGTGACCACCATGGCCACCGCCCAACTTAAATTTGGCGACGCCAGGTGGCAGATCCAGTTCGTCGTGGGCAACCAGAATTTCGTCCGGATTAATGCGGAAAAAACTGGCCATCGCCGCAACGGCTTTGCCGCTGAGATTCATAAATGTAGTCGGGACTAACAGGCGGACATCTTCGCCTCCAAGGGTGACTCGCGAAGTATAACCAAAGAATTTAGCCTCTTCGCGCAGCGGAGCGCGCAAACGCTCAGCCAGTAAGTCAACGAACCAGGCGCCAGCATTATGTCGCGTTGCGGCGTATTCAGCGCCGGGGTTCGCCAGACCGACAATCAATTTAATCGTCACGTTTTTTTGTCCTGAGTGTGTACATAACTGGCGCGTAGTTTACTGGTTGCGGCCCCGCTTGACAAAAAACTGCGTATCAAATGCAGATAACGCAATAATTGCCTAAGTGGACTATTAGAAAGTCAAGGTGTTCAGGCATTTATTTGTAAAGTTTTGTTGAAATAAGGGTTGTAATTGTGATCACGCCCGCACATAACCCATAGGGTGTTGTCTATACTTTACACATAAGGAAGAGGGGTATTCCCTGTTACAACCCAGAAAGTTCCGGAGGTGACATATGAAACGCAAAAACGCTTCGTTACTCGGTAACGTGCTCATGGGGTTGGGTCTGGTGGTAATGGTGGTCGGCGTGGGGTATTCAATCCTCAACCAGTTACCACAGTTTAATATGCCCCAGTATTTCGCACATGGTGCAGTGCTAAGTATTTTCGTCGGTGCCATTCTCTGGCTGGCGGGTGCCCGTGTTGGCGGGCATGAACAGGTGTGCGACCGTTACTGGTGGGTTCGCCACTATGACAAACGTTGCCGCCGTAGCGATAATCGCCGTCATAGCTAACAAATAATGCAGTTTGCTGACCAGTCAGTTTGCGCTGACTGGTCAATCGCGTACTTATAAATCCGCCATCGCCGCGCGACGATTCGGGAAGAAAGCAAGGCGGCCCGGGATCGGTTGAATGCCTGCGCGAGCCATAGTGCGCAGTGGCTGGAATTCCACGTTGCACACGCGCAGTTCACATCCTTCGGGCAGACGCTTCACAAAACGCTGGAACGCATCAAGGCCACCAGCATCAAGCACCGGAACGGCATCCCACTTCAGAATGACAATCCGCTTGCCTTCAAGGCGTGACTCGAGGTCCGTGAACAGGCCTTCAGCGGCAGCAAAGAACAGCGGGCCAATAACGCGCAGAACCAGGACATCGTCTGGAACGTCTACGACTACTGGGGCCAGGCGAGTCATACGCGCGATACGACGCATAAACAGCAGCGATGCCAACACGATCCCCACACTGATGGCAATAACCATATCAAACAGCACGGTCAGCGACATGCACAGCAGCATGACGATGATGTCATCTTTCGGCGCATGACGCAGCAAGTCGACCACTTTGTGCGCTTCACTCATGTTCCACGCCACCATCAACAGCAGGGCAGCCATGGCGGAAAGCGGCAGCCAGGAGAGCAGCGGTGCCAGTACCAGCAGGGCAAGAATAACCAGAATAGAGTGGATCACCGCCGAGATAGGGGAAGTTGCCCCGGCACGGACGTTAGCGGCAGAACGCGCGATGGCAGCTGTAGCGGTAATACCACCAAAGAACGGGGCGATGATATTCCCCAGTCCCTGTCCAACCAGTTCGCTGTTCGCTTTGTGTTTCGTTCCGGTCATACCATCCAGTACCACGGCGCAGAGCAGAGATTCGATTGCGCCGAGCATTGCCATTGAGAATGCCGCAGGCAGCAGTGTGCGAATAGAATCCCAGGTTAGCGTGAATTCTGAATTAGGCAGGTCCCACGGCAGTACCAGCTGTGGCAGCAGTTGCGGAATACCGTTACCCTGAGTACCATCGGCCAGGACGTAGTGGAATTGCGAACCGATGGTAGCAACATGTCCGCCGAGCAGGTTAACAATCCCCATCACCGCGCAACCAGCCAGCAAGGCCGGAAGGTGACCAGGCAAACGAATGCCCAGACGCGGCCAGAAAACCAGAATGCCAAGCGTCACAATGCCAATGGCAGCATCACCCACATTAATGGTCGGCAACGCCATAAATAATGCGCCGACTTTTTGTAGATAATGCTCCGGGACATGGGCCATTTGCAGACCGAGAAAATCTTTAATCTGCATGGTACCGATGGTGATCCCGATACCCGAGGTGAAACCTAAGGTCACGGAAACCGGAATATATTCAATCAAGCGTCCAAAACGTGCCAGCCCCATCAGGATCAAAAAGACACCTGACATGAGTGTCGCGACCAGCAGTCCTGCCAGTCCAAACTGTTGCGAAACGGGATAGAGAATTACCACAAATGCCGCAGTCGGACCGGAAACGCTAAAGCGTGACCCACCCGTCAGAGCAATGACAATCCCCGCAACAGCTGCGGTATATAAACCGTACTGGGGTGCCACACCACTACCAATAGCCAACGCCATTGCCAGCGGGATAGCAATAATCCCGACGGTTATCCCGGCAATCAGGTCACGGGTAAACCGTGCGGCAGTATATTTTTCTTTCCAGCAAGCGTCGATCAGAGCGCGGAAAGGCATCACATGTGAGGAAAATATTTTGTTCACAATAATGTTTCATCCGTGAGCGCATCATCTGTCAACTAAATGGCAGGTGAAGGAGGCATAGGTCATACAAATGGATATTACAGACAAAAAAACCCGCCGCAGCGGGTCTTTGAGCCGGGTTCGATTAGTGTTCGAACATGGCAGAGATCGATTCTTCGTTGCTGATACGACGAATCGCTTCGGCCAGCATACCTGACAGGGTCAGAGTACGCACGTTCGGCAGTGATTTGATTTCATCGCTCAGCGGAATGGTATCGCAGACAACGACTTCATCAATTACAGAGTTACGCAGGTTGTTCGCCGCGTTGCCGGAGAAGATCGGGTGAGTCGCGTACGCAAATACACGTTTAGCACCACGTTCTTTCAGCGCTTCTGCAGCTTTACACAGCGTACCGCCAGTGTCGATCATATCATCGACCAGTACGCAGTCACGACCTGCAACGTCACCGATGATATGCATCACCTGGGAAACGTTCGCACGCGGACGACGTTTGTCGATGATTGCCATATCGGTATCGTTCAGCAGCTTAGCGATAGCGCGGGCACGCACAACGCCGCCGATATCCGGAGAAACCACAATCGGGTTATCCAGATTCAGCTGCAGCATGTCTTCCAGCAGGATCGGGCTACCAAATACGTTATCAACCGGAACGTCGAAGAAACCCTGAATCTGTTCAGCGTGCAGATCCACTGTCAGCACACGGTCAACACCGACGCTGGAGAGGAAGTCTGCAACCACTTTCGCAGTGATTGGTACACGAGCGGAACGGACGCGACGGTCCTGGCGCGCATAGCCAAAGTAGGGGATAACAGCGGTGATACGACCTGCGGAAGCACGACGCAGGGCATCAACCATAACGACTAATTCCATCAGGTTGTCGTTAGTAGGGGCACAAGTGGACTGGATGATGAAAATATCACCACCGCGTACATTTTCGTTAATTTGTACGCTGACTTCGCCGTCGCTAAAGCGACCTACAGCGGCGTCGCCGAGTGAAGTGTACAGGCGGTTGGCAATACGTTGTGCTAGTTCCGGGGTGGCGTTACCAGCAAAAAGCTTCATATCAGGCACGAGAAGAACCTCAGGCATGCGTCCATTGGTGGAAAGAATCTGCCGAAAACTGTGCGGGCCAGGCATGATTCTTTCCAGGCGGTGTATTAAAGAGCGCGATGCAACGTCTGGAACAAGGTGACGTTGTCACCGAAACTCAGCTTGCCCGGCTTAAAGCATGGCTCTGTGCAATGGGGAAAGATTAACGCCTTTCGCCACAAAGCCATTGAGCCATTCCGGGGCTTGCTCTAGCACCTGGCGGGCTTCAGACTCTGTATCAAATTCAGCAAAGACACAGGCCCCTGTCCCAGTCAGGCGCGACGGGGCGTATTCTAACAGCCAGGAAAGCACCGCATCAACCTCGCGAAAACGTTTTCTTGCGATAACCTCGCAATCATTGCTGAATTCACATTTTAGCAACGTTTCTATTGACCTTTTTGGCGTATTGCGCGGGAGTTCAGGATCTTTAAAAATCACCGGTGTCGGAATACTTACACCAGGGTGCGCCACCAAGTACCACTTCTCTGGCGGATCCACCGGCGTTAGTATTTCACCAACGCCTTCAGCAAACGCGGCATGACCCCGAACAAAGACAGGAACATCTGCGCCCAGCGTCAGCCCCATTTCCGCCAGCTCATCAATGCTTAGCCCGCATTGCCAGAGATGGTTTAATGCCACCAGCACCGTCGCGGCATTGGATGAACCACCACCCAGACCGCCGCCCATCGGCAAAAGCTTGTCAATACTGATTTCTGCACCGCTTCCCGTAGGAAGACGCCCGCTGGCGGCTGCTGTTTTCATCAGCAACCGTGCTGCGCGAACGATCAGGTTATCTTCATGTTCCACGCCTTCAACGGGTGTTAACAGACGAATATCCCCATCGTCACGAAGCTCAATGCTGATGGTGTCGCCGTAATCCAGGAACTGAAACAGCGTTTGCAGCGTGTGGTAACCGTCCGCACGCTGACCGGTAATGTATAAAAACAGATTAAGTTTTGCCGGAGAGGGCCACTGTGTCCGCATTATTTCACTATCCAGTTATCCATTTTTAACTTGATGCGCTGACCACCATCGGTGAGTTCCATATTGGCTGGCATCGCAGGTTGCGTTTTGGTGTCATAACCACCGTAAACAACTTTCCAGTTTTTACCGTTTTGGCTGTAGGTGATTTCGCTGAGGCGATATTGATCGTCCAGTTTGTAGTCGGTTGCATCACCCGGTAAACCTAAAATCCACTGACGCAAACTGTTGAGCGGAATCGGCATTCCGGTCAATTTGCCAATCATCTCTTCGGCGTCATCGGCGGTGTAACGCTGCCCTTTATTGTCGACTAACTGCACGTTACCCGGCTGAGCATTCAGCTCCAGTTCGGTGCTGCCCAATGGGTTAGTCAGTAGCAGACGATAGCGATCCTGGCCGGTTTGTTGCCAGAAAAAGCGGGCGTAGACTTTTTGTTGATCAGAAATATAAGCGAACGCGCCGCGAGTCTGATACTGATTAAGATTACGCACGTCTTGCTGATGCTGACGCCATTGTGGCGAATCCGGGCTTTTGCCAGGACCTTTCGGCGTGGTAACGGAACAGGCAGTAAGCACGAGAGCAGCCAGTGGTAGCAGACGGATAAGACGAAAATCGGGCAGGGGCATAATGATGACAAGTCCTTGAGATACGTTGCAGTTATAACCCTTAATGCTAGCGTTACCGTCCGCTATCGTCTATGTTCAAGTTGTCTTAATTGCCAGAATCTAACGGCTTTCGGCAATTACTCCAAAAGGGGGCTCTCTCTTTTATTGATCTCGCGCATCCTGTATGATGCGAGCAGACTAACCCTATCAACGTTGGTATTATTTCCCGCAGACATGACCCTTTTAGCACTCGGTATCAACCATAAAACGGCTCCTGTATCGCTGCGAGAACGTGTATCGTTTTCGCCGGATAAGCTCGATCAGGCGCTTGACAGCCTGCTTGCGCAGCCGATGGTGCAGGGCGGCGTGGTACTGTCGACGTGTAACCGCACAGAACTTTATCTTAGCGTTGAAGAGCAGGATAACCTGCAAGAGGCGTTAATTCGTTGGCTTTGCGATTACCATAATCTCAATGAAGACGATCTGCGTAAAAGCCTCTACTGGCATCAGGATAACGATGCAGTTAGCCATTTAATGCGTGTTGCCAGCGGCCTGGATTCACTGGTTCTGGGGGAACCGCAGATCCTCGGTCAGGTTAAAAAGGCGTTTGCCGATTCGCAAAAAGGCCATATGAAGGCCAGCGAACTGGAACGCATGTTCCAGAAATCTTTCTCAGTCGCAAAACGCGTTCGTACTGAAACCGATATCGGTGCCAGCGCTGTGTCTGTCGCTTTTGCGGCTTGTACGCTGGCGCGTCAGATCTTTGAATCGCTCTCTACGGTGACGGTACTGCTGGTGGGTGCGGGCGAAACCATCGAGCTGGTGGCGCGTCATCTACGTGAACACAAAGTACAGAAGATGATTATCGCCAACCGTACTCGCGAACGCGCCCAAATTCTGGCAGATGAAGTCGGCGCAGAAGTGATTGCCTTGAGCGATATTGACGAACGTCTGCGCGAAGCCGATATCATCATCAGTTCCACCGCCAGCCCGTTACCGATTATCGGAAAAGGCATGGTGGAGCGCGCATTAAAAAGTCGTCGCAACCAACCGATGCTGCTGGTGGATATTGCCGTTCCACGCGATGTTGAGCCGGAAGTAGGTAAACTGGCGAATGCTTATCTTTATAGCGTTGACGATCTGCAAAGCATCATTTCGCATAACCTGGCGCAGCGTAAAGCCGCAGCAATTGAGGCGGAAACTATTGTCGCCCAGGAAACCAGCGAATTTATGGCGTGGCTGCGTGCACAAAGTGCCAGCGAAACCATTCGCGAGTATCGCAGCCAGGCAGAGCAAGTTCGCGATGAGTTAACCGCCAAAGCGTTAGCAGCCCTTGAGCAGGGCGGCGACGCGCAAGCCATTATGCAGGATCTGGCATGGAAACTGACTAACCGCCTGATCCATGCGCCAACGAAATCACTTCAACAGGCTGCCCGTGACGGGGATAACGAACGCCTGAATATTCTGCGCGACAGCCTCGGGCTGGAGTAGCAGTACATCATTTTCTTTTTTTACAGGGTGCATTTACGCCTATGAAGCCTTCTATCGTTGCCAAACTGGAAGCCCTGCATGAACGCCATGAAGAAGTTCAGGCATTGCTGGGTGACGCGCAAACTATCGCCGACCAGGAACGTTTTCGCGCATTATCACGCGAATATGCGCAGTTAAGTGATGTTTCGCGCTGTTTTACCGACTGGCAACAGGTTCAGGAAGATATCGAAACCGCACAGATGATGCTCGACGATCCTGAAATGCGTGAGATGGCGCAGGATGAACTGCGCGAAGCTAAAGAAAAAAGCGAGCAACTGGAACAGCAATTACAGGTTCTGTTACTACCAAAAGATCCTGATGACGAACGTAACGCCTTCCTCGAAGTCCGTGCCGGAACCGGCGGCGACGAAGCGGCGCTCTTCGCTGGCGATCTGTTCCGTATGTACAGCCGTTACGCCGAAGCCCGCCGCTGGCGTGTAGAAATCATGAGCGCCAGCGAGGGTGAACATGGTGGCTATAAAGAGATCATCGCCAAAATTAGCGGTGATGGTGTATATGGTCGTTTGAAATTCGAATCTGGCGGTCATCGCGTGCAGCGTGTGCCTGCTACGGAATCGCAGGGTCGAATTCATACTTCTGCTTGTACCGTTGCGGTAATGCCAGAACTGCCTGACGCAGAACTGCCGGACATCAACCCAGCAGATTTGCGCATTGATACTTTCCGCTCGTCAGGGGCGGGTGGTCAGCACGTTAACACCACCGATTCGGCAATTCGTATTACTCACTTGCCGACCGGGATTGTTGTTGAATGTCAGGACGAACGTTCACAACATAAAAACAAAGCTAAAGCACTTTCTGTACTTGGTGCTCGCATCCACGCTGCAGAAATGGCAAAACGGCAACAGGCCGAAGCGTCTACCCGTCGTAACCTGCTGGGGAGTGGCGATCGCAGCGATCGTAACCGTACTTACAATTTCCCGCAGGGGCGCGTTACCGATCACCGCATCAACCTGACGCTCTACCGTCTGGATGAAGTGATGGAAGGTAAGCTGGATATGCTAATTGAACCGATTATCCAGGAACATCAGGCCGACCAACTGGCGGCGTTGTCCGAGCAGGAATAATGGAATATCAACACTGGTTACGTGAAGCAATAAGCCAACTTCAGGCGAGCGAAAGCCCGCGGCGTGATGCTGAAATCCTGCTGGAGCATGTTACCGGCAAAGGGCGTACTTTTATTCTCGCCTTTGGTGAAACGCAGCTGACTGACGAACAATGTCAGCAACTTGATGCGCTACTGACGCGTCGTCGCGATGGTGAACCTATTGCTCATTTAACCGGGGTGCGAGAATTCTGGTCGCTGCCGTTATTTGTTTCGCCAGCGACCTTAATTCCGCGCCCGGATACGGAGTGTCTGGTGGAGCAGGCACTGGCGCGGTTGCCTGAACAGCCTTGCCGTATTCTCGATCTCGGGACGGGTACCGGGGCGATTGCGCTGGCGCTGGCTAGCGAGCGCCCGGACTGTGAAATTACCGCTGTAGATCGTATGCCAGATGCTGTCTCTCTGGCACAACGTAATGCCCAGCATCTGGCGATCAAAAATATCCATATTTTGCAAAGCGACTGGTTTAGCGCGCTAGCCGGGCAGCAGTTTGCGATGATTGTCAGTAATCCGCCGTATATTGACGAGCAGGACCCACATCTTCAACAAGGCGATGTCCGCTTTGAGCCGCTCACTGCGCTGGTTGCGGCAGACAGTGGAATGGCAGACATCGTGCATATCATCGAACAGTCGCGTAACGCGCTGGTATCCGGCGGCTTTCTGCTTCTGGAACATGGCTGGCAGCAGGGCGAAGCGGTGCGACAGGCATTTATCCACGCGGGATATCATGACGTCGAAACCTGTCGGGACTATGGTGATAACGAGCGCGTAACGCTCGGCCGCTATTATCAATGACAAGTTTTTCTACACTGCTTAGCGTTCATCTCATTAGCATTGCGCTTTCTGTAGGGCTATTAACCTTACGTTTCTGGCTACGTTATCAGAAGCATCCACAGGCATTTGCTCGTTGGACGCGCATTGTGCCGCCGGTTGTCGATACGGTGTTATTGTTAAGCGGCATTGCGTTGATGGCTAAAGCGCACATCCTGCCATTTTCCGGGCAGGCACAGTGGCTGACTGAAAAGCTGTTTGGAGTTATCATTTATATCGTTTTGGGTTTTATTGCACTCGATTATCGTCGTATGCACAGTCAGCAGGCGCGCATTATTGCCTTCCCGCTGGCGTTGGTGGTGCTGTACATCATCATTAAACTCGCCACCACAAAAGTACCGTTACTGGGGTAAGTCATGAGATCGTTAGCTGATTTCGAATTTAATAAAGCGCCATTGTGCGAAGCCATGATCCTGGCTTGCGAAGCAATCCGCCGCGATTTTCCCTCGCAAGATGTTTACGACGAACTGGAGCGTCTCGTTAGTCTGGCGAAGGAAGAAATCAGCCAGCTTCTGCCTTTAGAAGAGCAGCTGGAAAAACTGATCGCGCTGTTTTACGGCGACTGGGGATTTAAAGCCTCACGCGGCGTTTATCGTCTTTCCGATGCATTATGGCTGGACCAGGTGTTAAAGAATCGACAGGGCAGTGCCGTATCATTAGGTGCGGTTTTATTATGGGTCGCGAATCGTCTCGATTTGCCGCTGCTGCCGGTGATTTTCCCTACGCAGCTGATATTGCGCATTGAATGTCCGGATGGCGAAATTTGGCTGATTAATCCTTTTAACGGTGAATCGTTAAGCGAACATATGCTGGACGTATGGTTAAAGGGAAATATCAGCCCGTCGGCGGAACTGTTTTATGAAGACCTTGATGAAGCTGATAACATTGAGGTAATCCGCAAATTGCTGGATACACTCAAAGCTTCGTTGATGGAAGAAAATCAGATGGAGCTGGCGCTACGTACCAGCGAAGCATTATTACAATTTAACCCGGAAGATCCCTATGAAATTCGCGATCGCGGGTTGATTTATGCGCAACTGGATTGCGAACACGTTGCGTTGAACGATTTAAGTTATTTCGTTGAACAGTGTCCGGAAGACCCGATCAGCGAAATGATCCGTGCGCAAATAAATAACATCGCGCATAAACATATTGTGCTGCATTAATTAATCGACATTTTACTCAAGATTAAGGCGATCCTATGAAACAAAAAGTGGTTAGCATTGGCGACATCAACGTAGCAAATGATCTGCCGTTCGTGCTGTTTGGCGGTATGAACGTGCTGGAATCTCGCGATCTGGCGATGCGCATTTGCGAGCACTACGTAACCGTGACCCAGAAACTGGGTATCCCTTACGTGTTCAAAGCCTCTTTTGACAAAGCCAACCGCTCCTCCATCCACTCTTATCGTGGACCAGGTCTGGAAGAAGGGATGAAAATCTTCCAGGAGTTGAAGCAGACTTTTGGCGTGAAAATTATCACCGACGTTCACGAACCAAGCCAGGCTCAGCCCGTTGCTGATGTTGTGGATGTGATTCAGTTGCCGGCGTTTCTTGCTCGCCAGACTGACCTGGTTGAAGCCATGGCGAAAACCGGTGCGGTAATTAACGTCAAGAAACCGCAGTTTGTCAGCCCAGGCCAAATGGGTAATATCGTTGATAAATTCAAAGAAGGCGGCAACGAAAAAGTGATTCTTTGCGATCGCGGTGCTAACTTCGGCTATGACAACCTGGTTGTTGATATGCTGGGCTTCAGCATCATGAAGAAAGTGTCTGGTAATTCACCGGTGATTTTCGACGTGACCCACGCACTGCAATGCCGCGATCCGTTTGGCGCAGCTTCCGGCGGTCGTCGTGCTCAGGTGGCTGAGCTGGCACGTGCCGGTATGGCGGTAGGTCTGGCGGGGCTGTTTATTGAAGCGCATCCGGATCCGGAACATGCGAAATGTGATGGTCCATCCGCGCTGCCGCTGGCTAAACTGGAACCGTTCCTCAAGCAGATGAAAGCGATTGATGACCTGGTGAAAGGTTTCGAAGAACTGGATACCAGCAAGTAATCTTTTTTGCCTGAAAACTAAAGCCTTAGCGTTCTGCGTTAAGGCTTTTTTCATGGGGCCGGATACAAAAAAGGCCGCAGGCTGTTACCCCTGCGGCCGGTTGCGGGCGCATATTGCCATCACGGCAGCCTGACGCCCGTTTTTACCTTACTTCCGGTTACGCCACCAGCTGACAATCGCTGCGGTAATAATTCCCGCCAGGATCGGTGCTGCCAGGTCGTGCCAGAAAGTCATGGCAAACTGCGCGAGCGTCATATAGCCGCCTTGTTGTAATGACAACATTTTGCGGCTATTCTTGAAGTGTCTGGTTTCAAGATTAGCCCCCGTTCTGTTGTCAGGTTGTACCTCTCAACGTGCGGGGGTTTTCTCTTTCCAGCAACCAATGCCACCAGGGATAGAGCCCCCGCAACATTGCGCCTCACCGGATAACTCCGGCTTGGTGTGGATACTACGTCTCAATTCATCTTCACTTCATCCCTGAAATGTTTGCAATGAAGAGTGCATTCCGGTTTTTCAACAGCTGTTACAGTCGTTTCATGAGTGCTCTGGATGATGCTTCCAGCTCGGGTTGCCAATATTTACTTGCAGAAGAGATAAAGACAAAAAGGGCCGCAGGCTGTTACCCCTGCGGCCGGTTTCGGGCGCATATTGCCATCACGGCAGCCTGACGCCCGTTTTCACCTTACTTCCGGTTACGCCACCAGCTGACAATCACTGCGGTAATAATCCCCGCCAGGATCGGTGCCGCCAGGTCGTGCCAGAAAATCATGGCAAACTGCGCGAGCGTCATATAGCCGCCTTGTTGTAATGACAACATTTTGCGGCTATTCTTGAATTGTTGATGGTTCAAGATTAGCCCCCGTTCTGTTGTCAGGTTTTACCTCTCAACGTGCGGGGGTTTTCTCTTTCCAGCAACCAATGCCACCAGGGATAAAGCCCCCGCAACATTGCGCCTCACCGGATAACGCCGGCTTGGTGTGGATATTACGTCTCAATTCATCTTCACTTCATCCCTGAAATGTTTGCAATAATGAGTACATTCCGGCTTTTCAACAGCTGTTGCAGTGGTTTCGTGCAGGTTGTGGTACAGGCTCGCAATTCTGATTAACGACCTGTTCAGGTAGTATGAAGAAATACAATAAGCAGGAATTTATATTATCTCCCCCGATTTCTGTCATCGGAGGAGATATAACTGTCAGGCAAATATCGTCATCAAATAGGCGGCAAACAGTGCCAGATGCGCTGCGCCATTGAGCACGTTAGTACGTCCGGTGGAGAAGGAGATATGGCACAGCACTAAAGAGGCCACCATCACCACCATTTCTGGCGCACCAAGTGCAAACTGCAATTCGTTACCCGTCATAAAGGCAATTAGCGTGACGACAGGTACGGTAAGCGAAATGGTTGCTAACACTGAACCAAAGAACAGATTCATCGCGCGCTGGACCTGGTTGTTCAACACTGCTTTTAACGCACCTAAACCTTCCGGCGACAGAATCAACAGAGCCACCAGGAAGCCAGTAAAGGCGACAGGGGCATTCATGCTGTCGAGCAATGTCTCCAGCGGGCTGGCGTTCATTTTGGTGACTGCAATAACGGCAATCAGATGGACAATCAACCAGATAGCATGCCACAGGCTGCTATGGGCAGACGGTTTACCGTGGTGCGGGTCGTCATCATCACTGTCATCTTCGTGCTCGTAGACAAATAAACTTTGATGCGTTTTGGTCTGGATCAGCAAAAATACGCCATACATTGCCGCAGAAATTAATGCTACCAGTAACGCCTGACCGGTTGAAAAATTCGCCACAGGCAGAGCCATTGGAAATACCAGTACGATTATCGCCAGGGGGAACAGCGCAATTAAATACTGCTTGATACCAAACAGATTCATATATTGGGTGGCAAACTTGCGTCCGCCCAACAATAATGAAAAGCCAACTAGCCCACCGGTAACAATCATAATGATTGAATAGAGCGTATCACGCATTAGCGTTGGCGCGGCGTCGCCGGTTGCCATTAAAGCTGAAATCAAACTGACTTCAAGAATAACCACTGAAAGGCTAAGAATAAGCGAACCGTAAGGTTCTCCCAGGCGATGGGCTAATACGTCCGCATGACGGACAACACTAAAGGCGCTACTTAAAATACCAATAAGAGCAAGAAGGTTGATGGCAATGACCACTGGTAGTGTCTGGCTGCTTCCCCACAGGAACAGCACTACCAGCGCCAGAACCGGGAAAATAAGCGAAGTCTCCTTGTGGCGGGTTTTTACCGCCTCTTGAGCATTTGACATTATGGTTATCCCTTTGCAGATGAATTTATCGAAAATGTAAAAAATAGGTAGGAAAAATAACAGAAAGTGTCTGGATATCGGTAACATTTTACGAATTTTTACCCCGCTGTCGATTTTTTACTCATCGGGCCATAAAAATAAGCAATGCGTTTAGACAATGTTTGTTTTAGCGTTTCTTAAGAAGAGTCTGACATGAAAATTCTTATGTTTTGGCAAGAGTGGATATTGTTGACCACACTTAATGTTCAACTTTGTAAAAGGAGTCAACGATGCCGTATAAAACGAAAAGCGATCTGCCGGAAAGCGTAAAGCACGTGCTACCGTCTCATGCTCAGGATATCTATAAAGAAGCGTTCAACAGCGCATGGGATCAATATAAAGATAAAGAAGATCGGCGTGATGACGCCAGTCGCGAAGAAACCGCGCATAAAGTGGCCTGGGCTGCTGTGAAGCATGAATATGCCAAAGGGGATGATGATAAATGGCATAAAAAATCGTAAAACTGGTAGCTTAGTTAAAGCTATTCGTGCGGTGTTGCCTTGCAAGAGGTCCGTGGATTGCATATTGTCCCGTTAATGGTTTCAAAATGAGCAGTAAAAATGTCCGGAAGACACCAAAAAGTTGTCGCAGGGAAGTATGCAGTGGCGGAGGTGTAAGGTGATAACGCGTGATTTCTTGATGAATGCCGATTGTAAAACGGCATTTGGTGCCATTGAAGAATCACTCTTATGGTCAGCAGAGCAACGGGCGGCTTCGCTGGCGGCGACGCTGGCTTGTCGACCTGATGAGGGACCGGTGTGGATCTTCGGTTATGGATCGTTGATGTGGAATCCAGCACTGGAGTTTACCGAGTCGTGCACCGGTACACTGGTTGGATGGCATCGCGCGTTTTGCCTGCGCCTGACCGCCGGGCGCGGGACTGCGCACCAGCCGGGACGGATGCTTGCACTGAAAGAGGGCGGACGCACCACAGGCGTCGCCTATCGACTGCCAGAAGAGACGCTGGAGCAGGAACTAACACTGTTGTGGAAGCGCGAGATGATTACCGGCTGTTATCTGCCAACCTGGTGTCAGCTTGATCTTGATGATGGACGCACAGTAAACGCCATTGTGTTTATTATGGACCCGCGACATCCAGAATATGAATCTGACACTCGCGCTCAGGTCATCGCGCCGTTGATTGCGGCGGCGAGCGGTCCACTGGGAACCAATGCACAATACCTGTTTTCACTGGAACAGGAGCTTATCAAACTGGGAATGCAGGACGATGGGCTGAATGATTTGCTGGTATCGGTAAAAAAACTGCTGGCGGAGAATTATCCGGATGGTGTGTTACGGCCGGGATTCGCCTGAGTAAACTTCCCTCTAGTGGGGCGTCAGACGCCCCCTCAAACATTAAAATGTGAGCACTTTATCGGCTGACAGCGTCCATTGCGCCAGTTCCACAAGAGTACCGATTTCCACCCCATCAATCAGAGGAAGTGTACTAATCCCGCGCCCGTCGGTACAGGTTTTGCACAATTTCACCGGTACATTCTGAGCGGTAAGGATCTCCAGCATTTGCTGAATGTTGTAGCCTTCCCCTGGTTTTTGCCCGCGCAACCCGGCTGTGACCGCATCAGACATCAGGAACAGACGCAGATCCAGATTGTTCTCCTGCTCTCGTAACGCAATGGCCAGCCGCAAGCTGTTAAACAAGGATTCGCTCCCGTAAGGTGCGCCATTGGCAACGATCACGATTTTTTGCATTATTTACTCCTGTATTCAGGGAATTAGACACTGATCTTCTATCTTACTGCTTCTGCAGCGTCTGACCAATCGGTCACATTTTTAAGGATTTTCCTGAAAGCGCGAGAAAATACGACAAAAGTTGCCAGTAATCGTTATTCTTTAAGGCTATGGTTTTTCATTTTTTACCGGAAGTTACCGACGTTTTGAGCCGTTTCGTTCCTCGCATTATTCCGTTTTATTTACTCTTGCTGGCGGCAGGCGGTACAGCTAACGCACAATCTACCTTCGAGCAAAAAGCGGCAAATCCCTTTGATAATAACAATGATGGTCTGCCGGATTTAGGCATGGCTCCCGAAAATCATGATGGGGAAAAACACTTTGCTGAAATTGTGAAAGATTTCGGCGAAACCAGTATGAATGATAACGGGCTGGATACTGGCGAGCAGGCAAAAGCTTTCGCATTGGGAAAAGTCCGCGACGCGCTTAGTCAACAGGTTAATCAGCACGTAGAGTCCTGGCTATCACCGTGGGGAAATGCCAGTGTTGACGTCAAAGTAGATAACGAAGGTCATTTCACCGGCAGTCGCGGAAGTTGGTTTGTGCCTTTACAGGATAATGATCGTTATCTCACCTGGAGCCAGCTGGGTCTTACTCAGCAGGATGATGGGCTGGTGAGCAATCTTGGAGTTGGGCAACGCTGGGCGCGCGGCAACTGGCTGGTGGGGTATAACACCTTTTATGACAACTTGCTGGACGAAAATCTTCAGCGAGCAGGCCTTGGCGCCGAAGCGTCGGGCGAATATTTGCGGCTATCAGCAAACTATTATCAGCCGTTTGCTACATGGCATGAACAGACAGCCATACAAGAACAAAGGATGGCGCGCGGGTACGATCTGACGGCCCGGATGCGCATGCCGTTCTATCAACACCTCAATACCAGCGTCAGCGTAGAACAGTATTTTGGTGATCGCGTTGATTTATTTAACTCTGGTACGGGTTATCACAATCCCGTCGCATTGAGTCTGGGATTAAATTACACCCCTGTGCCCTTAGTCACGGTGACGGCCCAGCATAAACAGGGTGAAAGCGGCGAGAATCAAAATAACCTCGGGCTGAATCTTAACTACCGTTTTGGTGTACCACTCAAAAAACAACTTTCTGCGGGCGAGGTTGCCGAAAGTCAGTCGTTACGTGGTAGTCGCTATGATAATCCGCAGCGAAATAATCTACCGACTCTTGAGTACCGACAGCGAAAAACGTTAACGGTGTTTCTGGCGACACCGCCGTGGGATCTAAAACCTGGCGAAACAGTGCCGCTGAAATTACAAATCCGCAGTCGTTATGGTATTCGGCAACTGATTTGGCAGGGCGATACGCAGATATTAAGTTTGACGCCGGGCGCACAAGCCAACAGCGCGGAGGGCTGGACGCTGATCATGCCTGACTGGCAAAACGGGGAAGGGGCAAGCAATCACTGGCGATTGTCGGTGGTGGTGGAAGATAACCAGGGGCAGCGTGTCTCCTCCAATGAGATCACGCTAACGCTTGTCGAACCGTTCGACGCATTGTCAAACGACGAACTGCGCTGGGAACCGTAATCAGAAAATGCGCTCCTGATGCACCCATACTGCTGCTTCCACGCGAGACTTGAGCTTCATTTTCTTCAGCATGTGCTTGACGTGCACTTTTACTGTGCTTTCGGTGATGTCCAGGCGGCGGGCAATCATCTTGTTCGGCAAACCCTGGGCAATCAGCTTGAGAATGTCGCGCTCGCGTGGGGTTAACTGGTTAACATCGCGTTCAGTAGTGGCACGGTTAGCGCGCAAGCTGGCGGCCAGAACAGGCGTTAATGCTTCGCTTAATACCATTTCGCCAGCAGCTGCCTGATGCAATGCTTTCAGCAGATCTTCCGGTTCCATATCTTTTAACAGATAGCCATCCGCGCCGCGTTTCAGTGCGGTGACCACATCTTCTTCATGGTTGGAGACGCTGAATACCACAATGCGCCCGGAGAGGGACTTTTCGCGCAGTTTATCCAGCGTTTCCAGACCGTTCATGCCGGGCATATTGAGATCTAACAAGATCAAATCGGGATCAAGAGACTCCGCCAGTTCAATACCCTGTTCGCCATTACTCGCTTCGCCAACCACGGTGATATCTGGTGCCATACTGATAAGCTGTTTTACGCCAGTTCGCAGCATCGGGTGATCGTCAATCAGCAGGATAGTAGCCGGTTCCTGATTACTCATGGGTATCTCCTTGGACGTCTGTGAAAGTTTTTTCGGGAATAAAGGTGACCACCACTTCGGTGCCACCTGATTCACGACGGCGGACGCGGCAATCGCCCCGTAAACTTTGCGCACGGTCGCGCATTATTATCATGCCGTAGTGATTGCTGCGGATGGCATTTTCAGGCACGCCGCAGCCGTTATCCTGGACGGTCAGTTTGACCTGATTATCGTTTTGCGCCACTGTCACCACGACCTCACTCGCTTGCGAATGTTTGAGGGCGTTACTTAATGCCTCACGGGCAATTTGCAACAGATGGATTGCCTGATGCGAAGGCACCAGACGAGGCGGCAATTGATAATCCAGCTTCACCGGGAAGCCAAACCTGGCGCTGTACTCTTCGCAACTCGCCTCCAGCGCCGGACGTAATCCAGGCTCGGTGAGCTGCAAGCGGAATGTGGTGAGCAATTCACGCAACTGCGCCCAGGATGCATTCAGTTCGTTACGGATCTGACTTAACAGTTCGCGGCTGCTTTCTGGCAGCGCATCGCCCTGCATCTGTAAACAACTCACCTGCATCTTCATGCAAGAGAGAGATTGGGCAATAGAATCATGCAGTTCGCGCGCAATGGTGGCACGCTCTTCCATCACGATCAACTGTTGCTGACGTTCCTGATGGCGATCCAGCGCCAGCGTGGCGGTGAGTTGTTCAACCAGGGTATCCACCAGTTGTTGTTGATCATGACTAAGATGACGCCCCTGCGGCAGGGTTGCCAGCAAAATACCGTACTGCGTATGAGAGTCAGCCAGCCGCCACTTCAGGGTTGTGCCGCGATCGCCAACGGGGAGTACACCGCGCGGGCACAGCTGACAGCCTTTATCATCGCAGGTCATATCTGGCTGGCAGGTAAACTCCTGATGATTCTCTTCATCATCAGTGTCATACACCCGCAGTTCGATATCACGTAGCAGGGTTAAATTCTGTAAGCCGTTGAGTACAGGTGACAGGCGTTCACACAGCGGGGCGCGGGAATGCAAACGGCGGTTGGCCTGCCATAAAAAAGAGAGGATCTGATTTTTATGTTCCAGCCCGGCGGTTTTCTCCTGAACCCGCTGCTCAAGTACGGCGTAACTTTCCGCCAGTTCTGCAGACATATTGTTCAACGCAGTTCCAAGCATAGCCATTTCGTTGCGCCCGCTGATGTTCGCGCGTTGGGTAAAATCGCGATGGCTGACGGCACTTGCCATTGCCAACAACTGCCGCCACGGTTGTAGCAGTCGCGCCCGCAACCAGATAATAGTGAACACCAGTAAAAGTGCCATAAATACCGCCATTACCCGATGGACCAGCACCACTGTCTCAATGCGCATTTCCGTGGTGCGGTCAAAACCAGATACCAGTTGATCAAGCCCGGCAACAAACTGGCTGACATCCGCTGACACCGTTTTGCGGTTTTGTGCACGCAGCAACGCAGGGATCAGTTCATTACGCCAGTAATCTTGTAAACCCTGTAGTTGCGCCAGTTGTCCGTCTCGTTCTGCTGCTCGGGTTAACTCGGCGCTAAATGCCGTTTGTTCCATCTCTTTAATTAAGGGCTTGTCTTTCTCGCTTAATGGCACTGCTGCCAACAGACGGTAACTTTGCATGCGCAGCGATCCCGCTTTGTTGATCGCATGGGCGCTGCCCTGAACGCCTTGCACCAGCCAGCCAGAAACTGCCATCCCTGCCAGTCCAATAGCAGTAGAAAGCAACACAATAAGCGCAACCTGATTAACCAGGGTGAGCGGAGAGAGACAACGTTTAAGCATGCAAACCTCTTCCTTCAGGCTTTAAATGAGCAATAACCTTAATGAATGTGACGATACATTCTGGAATGGCAGTATTCTCGGCTATTGGCTGAAGTATACCCATACCCGGAAAGAGTTACTCCTTATTTGCCGTGTGGTTAGTCGCTTTACATCGGTAAGGGTAGGGATTTTACAGCACCGTGAAAAATCTCATAATTTTTATGAAATCACTGTACTCACTATGGGTAATGATAAATATCAATGATAGATAAAGTTATCTTATCGTTTGATTTACATCAAATTGCCTTTAGCTACAGACACTAAGGTGGCAGACATCGAAACGAGTATCAGAGGTGTCTATGAGTCACTCATCCGCCCCCGAAAGGGCTACTGGAGCTGTCATTACAGATTGGCGACCGGAAGATCCTGCGTTCTGGCAACAACGCGGTCAACGTATTGCCAGCCGCAACCTGTGGATTTCCGTTCCCTGTCTGCTGCTGGCGTTTTGCGTATGGATGTTATTCAGTGCTGTTGCGGTGAACTTACCGAAAGTCGGTTTTAATTTTACGACCGATCAGCTATTTATGTTGACGGCGCTGCCTTCGGTTTCTGGCGCGTTGTTACGTGTTCCATACTCCTTTATGGTTCCTATCTTCGGTGGTCGTCGCTGGACGGCGTTCAGCACTGGTATTCTGATTATTCCTTGCGTCTGGCTGGGTTTTGCCGTGCAGGATACCTCCACGCCTTATAGCGTCTTCATCATCATCTCTCTGCTGTGCGGCTTTGCTGGCGCGAACTTCGCATCCAGTATGGCAAACATCAGCTTCTTCTTTCCGAAACAGAAGCAGGGTGGCGCGCTGGGTCTGAATGGTGGTCTGGGCAACATGGGCGTCAGCGTCATGCAGTTGGTTGCTCCGCTGGTGGTATCACTGTCGATTTTCGCAGTATTTGGTAGCCAGGGTGTCAAACAGCCGGATGGGACTGAGCTGTATCTGGCGAATGCGTCCTGGGTATGGGTGCCGTTCCTTGCCATCTTCACCATTGCGGCGTGGTTTGGCATGAACGATCTTGCTACCTCGAAAGCCTCCATCAAGGAGCAGTTGCCGGTACTCAAACGGGGTCATCTGTGGATTATGAGCCTGCTGTATCTGGCAACCTTCGGCTCCTTCATCGGCTTCTCCGCGGGCTTTGCGATGCTGTCAAAAACGCAGTTCCCGGATGTTCAGATTCTGCAATACGCTTTCTTCGGGCCGTTTATTGGTGCGCTGGCGCGTTCTGCAGGTGGTGCATTATCTGACCGTCTGGGCGGAACTCGTGTCACACTGGTGAACTTTATCCTGATGGCGATTTTCAGCGGCCTGCTGTTCCTGACCTTACCGACTGACGGACAGGGCGGAAGCTTCATGGCGTTCTTCGCCGTCTTCCTGGCGCTGTTCCTGACCGCTGGGCTGGGTAGTGGTTCCACTTTCCAGATGATTTCCGTGATCTTCCGTAAACTGACAATGGATCGCGTGAAAGCAGAAGGGGGTTCTGACGAACGTGCGATGCGTGAAGCGGCAACCGACACGGCGGCGGCGCTGGGTTTCATCTCTGCGATTGGCGCGATTGGTGGCTTCTTTATCCCGAAAGCGTTCGGTAGCTCGCTGGCATTAACGGGTTCGCCAGTCGGCGCAATGAAAGTATTTTTGATTTTCTATATCGCCTGCGTAGTGATTACCTGGGCGGTATATGGTCGGCATTCTAAAAAATAAATCTTAATATTTGATTATCCTTTGCGCGGCATGATGTCGCGCTTTTTTTATGCATCATTTAGTTACAACATACTAATGTTATATGGCTTATTTCTCCGGATTTCATTAAGAGCCATTAATATGTTACCCATGGGGAATACTCCTTAATACCCATCTGCATAAAATTCTTAATAGTTTAAATAACTACAGGTATAAAATGCCTTAATTTACAGTCTTTTATGCTGTAACTGTTAATTATCCTAAAGGGGTATCTTAGGAATTTACTTTATTTTTCATCCCCATCACTCTTGATCGTTATCAATTCCCACGCTGTTTCAGAGCGTTACCTTGCCCTTAAACATTAGCAATGTCGATTTATCAGAGGGCCGACAGGCTCCCACAGGAGAAAACCGATGAGTAAATTCCTGGACCGGTTTCGCTACTTCAAACAGAAGGGCGAAACCTTTGCCGATGGGCATGGCCAGCTTCTCAATACCAACCGTGACTGGGAGGATGGATATCGCCAGCGTTGGCAGCATGACAAAATCGTCCGCTCTACCCATGGGGTAAACTGCACCGGCTCCTGCAGCTGGAAAATCTACGTTAAAAACGGTCTGGTTACCTGGGAAACCCAGCAGACTGACTATCCGCGTACTCGCCCGGATCTGCCAAACCATGAACCTCGCGGCTGCCCGCGCGGTGCCAGCTACTCCTGGTATCTTTACAGCGCCAACCGTCTGAAATACCCGATGATGCGCAAACGCCTGATGAAAATGTGGCGTGAAGCGAAGGCGCTGCATAGCGATCCGGTTGAGGCATGGGCTTCTATCATTGAAGACGCCGATAAAGCGAAAAGCTTTAAACAAGCGCGTGGACGCGGTGGTTTTGTTCGTTCTTCCTGGCAGGAAGTGAACGAACTGATCGCCGCATCTAACGTTTACACCATCAAAAACTACGGCCCGGACCGCGTCGCTGGCTTCTCGCCAATTCCGGCAATGTCGATGGTTTCTTACGCGTCGGGTGCGCGTTATCTCTCGCTGCTTGGCGGTACTTGCTTAAGCTTCTACGACTGGTACTGCGATCTGCCTCCTGCGTCTCCACAAACCTGGGGCGAGCAAACTGACGTACCGGAATCTGCTGACTGGTACAACTCCAGCTACATCATCGCCTGGGGGTCAAACGTGCCGCAGACCCGTACTCCGGATGCTCACTTCTTTACTGAAGTGCGCTACAAAGGCACCAAAACTGTTGCCGTCACACCGGACTATGCTGAAATCGCCAAACTGTGCGATCTGTGGCTGGCACCGAAACAGGGCACCGATGCGGCAATGGCGCTGGCGATGGGCCACGTAATGCTGCGTGAATTCCACCTCGACAACCCAAGCCAGTATTTCACCGACTATGTGCGTCGCTACACCGACATGCCGATGCTGGTGATGCTGGAAGAACGCGACGGTTACTACGCCGCAGGTCGTATGCTGCGCGCTGCTGATCTGGTTGATGCGCTGGGCCAGGAAAACAATCCGGAATGGAAAACTGTCGCCTTTAATACCAATGGAGAAATGGTTGCGCCGAACGGTTCTATTGGCTTCCGCTGGGGCGAGAAGGGCAAATGGAATCTTGAGCAGCGCGACGGCAAAACTGGCGAAGAAACCGAGCTGCAACTGAGCCTGCTGGGTAGCCAGGATGAGATCGCTGAGGTGGGCTTCCCATACTTTGGTGGCGACGGCACGGAACACTTCAACAAAGTGGAACTGGAAAACGTGCTGCTGCACAAGCTGCCGGTGAAACGCTTGCAACTGGCTGATGGCAGCACCGCACTGGTGACCACCGTTTATGATCTGACGCTGGCAAACTATGGTCTGGAACGTGGCCTGAACGACGTTAACTGTGCAACCAGCTATGACGATGTGAAAGCTTACACCCCTGCGTGGGCCGAGCAGATTACCGGCGTTTCTCGCAGCCAGATTATCCGCATTGCCCGTGAATTTGCTGACAACGCTGATAAGACCCACGGTCGTTCAATGATCATCGTTGGTGCAGGTCTGAACCACTGGTATCACCTCGATATGAACTATCGTGGTCTGATCAACATGCTGATTTTCTGCGGCTGTGTAGGTCAGAGCGGTGGCGGCTGGGCGCACTATGTAGGTCAGGAAAAACTGCGTCCGCAAACCGGCTGGCAGCCGCTGGCGTTTGCTCTTGACTGGCAGCGTCCGGCGCGTCACATGAACAGCACCTCTTATTTCTATAACCACTCCAGCCAGTGGCGTTATGAAACCGTGACCGCAGAAGAGTTGTTGTCGCCGATGGCGGATAAATCCCGTTATACCGGACATCTGATCGACTTTAACGTCCGTGCAGAACGTATGGGCTGGCTGCCGTCTGCGCCGCAGTTAGGCACTAACCCGCTGACTATCGCTCGCGAAGCGGAAAAAGCGGGCATGAATCCGGTGGATTACACCGTGAAATCCCTGAAAGAGGGTTCTATCCGTTTTGCGGCAGAACAACCAGAAAACGGTAAAAACCACCCGCGTAACCTGTTCATCTGGCGTTCTAACCTGCTCGGTTCTTCCGGTAAAGGTCATGAGTTTATGCTCAAGTACCTGCTGGGGACGGAGCACGGTATCCAGGGTAAAGACCTGGGTCAGCAGGGCGGCGTGAAGCCGGAAGAAGTGGACTGGCAGGACAACGGTCTGGAAGGCAAGTTGGATCTGGTGGTGACGCTGGACTTCCGTCTGTCGAGCACCTGTCTCTATTCCGACATCATTTTGCCGACGGCGACCTGGTATGAAAAAGACGACATGAATACTTCGGATATGCATCCGTTTATTCACCCGCTGTCTGCGGCAGTCGATCCGGCCTGGGAAGCGAAAAGCGACTGGGAAATCTACAAAGCCATCGCGAAGAAATTCTCCGAAGTGTGCGTTGGTCATCTGGGCAAAGAAACCGACATCGTCACGCTGCCGATCCAGCACGACTCTGCCGCTGAACTGGCGCAGCCGCTGGATGTGAAAGACTGGAAAAAAGGCGAATGCGACCTGATCCCAGGTAAAACTGCACCGCACATTATGGTCGTAGAGCGCGATTATCCGGCGACTTACGAACGCTTTACCTCTATCGGCCCGCTGATGGAGAAAATCGGTAACGGCGGTAAAGGGATTGCCTGGAACACCCAGAGCGAGATGGATCTGCTGCGTAAGCTCAACTACACCAAAGCGGAAGGTCCGGCGAAAGGCCAGCCGATGCTGAACACCGCAATTGATGCGGCAGAGATGATCCTGACGCTGGCACCAGAAACCAACGGCCAGGTGGCCGTGAAAGCCTGGGCGGCATTGAGCGAGTTTACCGGTCGTGACCATACGCATCTGGCGCTGAATAAAGAAGACGAGAAGATCCGCTTCCGTGACATTCAGGCGCAGCCGCGCAAAATCATCTCCAGCCCGACCTGGTCTGGCCTTGAAGATGAACATGTTTCTTACAACGCCGGTTACACCAACGTTCACGAGCTGATCCCGTGGCGTACGCTCTCTGGCCGTCAGCAGCTGTATCAGGATCATCAGTGGATGCGTGATTTCGGTGAAAGCCTGCTGGTTTATCGTCCGCCGATCGATACCCGTTCGGTGAAAGAAGTGATGGGCCAGAAATCTAACGGTAATCCGGAAAAAGCGCTCAACTTCCTGACACCGCACCAGAAATGGGGTATCCACTCCACCTACAGCGACAACCTGCTGATGCTGACTTTAGGTCGCGGTGGTCCGGTGGTCTGGTTGAGTGAAGCCGATGCCAAAGAGCTGGGTATCGCCGATAACGACTGGATTGAAGTCTTCAACAGCAACGGTGCACTGACTGCTCGTGCGGTTGTCAGCCAGCGTGTTCCGGCAGGGATGACCATGATGTACCACGCGCAGGAACGTATCGTTAACCTGCCTGGTTCAGAAATCACCAGTCAGCGCGGCGGTATTCATAACTCGGTCACCCGTATCACGCCGAAACCGACGCATATGATCGGCGGCTATGCCCATCTGGCATACGGCTTTAACTACTACGGCACTGTAGGTTCTAACCGCGATGAATTTGTTGTAGTGCGTAAGATGAAGAACATTGACTGGTTAGATGGCGAAGGCAATGACCAGGTACAGGAGAGCGTAAAATGAAAATTCGTTCACAAGTCGGCATGGTGCTGAATCTGGATAAGTGCATCGGTTGCCACACCTGTTCAGTGACCTGTAAAAACGTCTGGACCAGCCGTGAAGGCGTGGAATACGCGTGGTTCAACAACGTGGAAACCAAGCCGGGCCAGGGCTTCCCGACCGACTGGGAAAACCAGGAAAAATACAAAGGCGGCTGGATCCGAAAAATCAACGGCAAACTTCAGCCGCGTATGGGTAACCGCGCCATGCTGCTGGGTAAAATTTTCGCTAACCCGCATCTGCCGGGGATCGACGATTATTACGAGCCGTTCGATTTTGACTATCAGAACCTGCATACCGCGCCGGAAGGCAGCAAATCGCAGCCGATTGCCCGTCCACGTTCGCTGATTACCGGCGAACGGATGGCGAAAATCGAAAAAGGGCCAAACTGGGAAGATGACCTGGGCGGTGAGTTTGACAAACTGGCGAAAGACAAGAACTTCGACAACATCCAGAAGGCGATGTATAGCCAGTTCGAAAACACCTTCATGATGTATTTGCCACGCCTGTGCGAACACTGCCTGAACCCGGCATGTGTGGCGACCTGCCCGAGCGGTGCGATTTACAAGCGTGAAGAAGATGGCATCGTCCTGATCGACCAGGACAAATGCCGCGGCTGGCGTATGTGCATCACCGGATGCCCGTACAAAAAAATCTACTTCAACTGGAAGAGCGGTAAGTCTGAGAAGTGCATCTTCTGCTATCCGCGTATTGAAGCGGGTCAGCCGACGGTGTGCTCTGAAACCTGTGTCGGTCGTATCCGTTATCTTGGCGTGCTGCTGTACGATGCCGACGCGATTGAACGTGCAGCAAGCACCGAGAACGAGAAAGATCTCTACCAGCGTCAGCTGGACGTGTTCCTCGATCCGAACGATCCGAAAGTCATCGAGCAGGCGATTAAGGACGGTATTCCGCTGAGCGTTATTGAAGCCGCACAGCAGTCGCCGGTTTATAAAATGGCGATGGAATGGAAACTGGCGCTGCCGCTGCATCCGGAATATCGCACACTGCCGATGGTCTGGTACGTGCCGCCTCTGTCGCCGATTCAGTCTGCGGCAGATGCGGGCGAGCTGGGCAGCAACGGTATTTTGCCAGACGTCGAAAGCCTGCGTATCCCGGTACAGTATCTGGCGAATCTGCTGACCGCCGGTGATACCAAACCGGTACTGCGCGCGCTGAAACGTATGCTGGCGATGCGTCATTACAAACGTGCTGAAACCGTTGACGGTAAAGTTGATACCCGTGCGCTGGAAGAGGTCGGTCTGACCGAAGCTCAGGCACAGGAAATGTACCGTTATCTGGCAATTGCCAACTACGAAGATCGCTTTGTGGTGCCGAGCAGTCACCGTGAACTGGCGCGGGAAGCCTTCCCGGAGAAAAATGGCTGCGGCTTTACCTTTGGTGACGGCTGCCACGGTTCAGATACCAAATTCAATCTGTTCAACAGCCGCCGTATCGATGCCATCGACGTGACCAGTAAAACGGAGCCGCACCCATGATCGAACTCGTGATTGTATCGCGTCTCCTTGAATATCCGGATGCTGCCTTATGGCAGCATCAACAAGAGATGTTTGAGGCGATTGCTGCGTCGGAAAATCTGTCGAAAGAGGATGCCCATGCGCTGGGCATTTTCCTGCGCGATTTAACAGCGCTGGATCCGCTGGATGCTCAGGCCCAGTACAGCGAACTGTTCGACCGTGGTCGCGCCACGTCGTTGCTGCTGTTTGAGCATGTTCACGGTGAATCCCGCGATCGCGGCCAGGCAATGGTTGACTTGTTGGCACAGTATGAGCAGCACGGTTTGCAATTGAACAGTCGTGAATTACCGGATCATCTGCCGCTGTATCTGGAGTATCTGGCGCAGCTGCCGCAAAGCGAAGCCGTGGAAGGTTTGAAAGATATCGCGCCGATTCTGGCGTTGCTGAGCGCGCGTCTGCAACAACGTGAAAGCCGTTATGCCGTGCTGTTTGATCTGCTGCTGAAACTGGCGAATACCGCTATCGACAGCGACAAAGTGGCGGAAAAAATTGCTGATGAAGCGCGCGACGATACGCCACAGGCGCTGGATGCCGTCTGGGAAGAAGAGCAGGTTAAATTCTTTGCTGACAAAGGCTGCGGTGATTCAGCAATCACTGCTCATCAGCGTCGCTTTGCCGGTGCCGTCGCGCCGCAATATCTGAATATCACCACCGGAGGACAGCACTAATGCAATTCCTGAATATGTTCTTCTTTGATATCTACCCGTACATAGCCGGGGCCGTCTTCCTGATTGGTAGCTGGCTGCGCTATGACTACGGGCAGTACACCTGGCGCGCGGCATCCAGCCAGATGCTGGATCGCAAAGGGATGAACCTGGCGTCGAACCTGTTCCATATCGGAATTCTGGGGATTTTTGTCGGCCACTTCTTCGGTATGCTGACGCCGCACTGGATGTATGAAGCGTGGTTGCCAATTGAAGTGAAACAGAAAATGGCGATGATTGCTGGTGGTGCCAGCGGCGTGCTGTGTCTGATTGGCGGCGTGCTGTTGCTGAAACGCCGCCTGTTCAGCCCGCGTGTGCGTGCAACGACTACCGGGGCGGACATCCTGATCCTGTCGCTGCTCGTTATCCAGTGCGCGTTGGGTCTGCTGACTATTCCATTTTCTGCCCAACATATGGACGGTAGCGAGATGATGAAACTGGTTGGCTGGGCGCAGTCGGTGGTGACCTTCCACGGTGGCGCTTCTCAACACCTTGATGGTGTGGCGTTTATCTTCCGTCTGCACCTGGTGCTGGGGATGACGTTATTCCTGCTGTTCCCGTTCTCGCGTCTGGTGCACATCTGGAGCGTACCGGTGGAGTATCTGACACGTAAGTACCAGCTGGTGCGCGCTCGTCACTAAGCGAATTTTAGTTCACATAGACCCTGCTTCGGCGGGGTTTTTTTATGGGCACGGTGCGGAGTGATTCGCCTATCTGACCTACAGGGGAGGATATTGTAGGTCCGGTAAACGCGGTGCCACGGGGCAAATTAGCTTGAAGTAACAGGTTTTGAGTATTTAAGGGTGTGATGGTGGTGGGGAAGGATTACTCAGCGCTGCGCGCTTCGCCCTACGGGTCGTTGCCTGCGGCAATGCTCTCTCGCTGGCGCTCGAGTCGAACCTTAGTCGAAGCTTCTCATCCTTCCCCGCATGGGCAGAATATTCAGTTACGGATTCGTTGGAGAATACAGGGGTTTTTGAAAGTGATGGTGGTGGGGGAAGGATTCGAACCTTCGAAGTCGATGACGGCAGATTTACAGTCTGCTCCCTTTGGCCGCTCGGGAACCCCACCAGGGATAATTCAAATTTTGATGTAATGCTTGAGATGGTGGTGGGGGAAGGATTCGAACCTTCGAAGTCGATGACGGCAGATTTACAGTCTGCTCCCTTTGGCCGCTCGGGAACCCCACCACGGGGTAATGCTTTTTACTGGCCTGCTCCCTTGTGGGGAAGCGGGGCGCATCATATCAAATGACACGCCGCTGTAAAGGGTTACGTTGAGAAAAATGAACTGGTTGCGTAATTTTCATCCGTAACGGATTAAAGGCAACCAGTTCTATTTTGCCAGCGATTAAAGAATAATCGTCCGGTTACCGTAAACAAATACACGCTGCGCCAAAACCTGGTAAAGCGCGCGGCTTAATACGTTTTTCTCGACATCACGACCCGCACGCATCATATCTTCGGCAGTGTAAGTGTGATCTACATGAATAACGTCCTGCATAATGATTGGACCTTCGTCCAGATTGTCATTCACATAGTGAGCGGTTGCGCCAATAATCTTCACGCCACGTTCATAGGCCTGGTGATAAGGACGTGCGCCGATAAACGCTGGCAGGAATGAATGGTGAATATTGATGATCTTATTCGGGAAGCGTGCCACAAATTCTGGCGTTAATACGCGCATATACTTCGCCAGCACCACGTAGTCAGGCTGATAAGCGTCAATGGCATCCGCCATTTTTTGATCGTGCTCGTTGCGGCTTAACCCTTCGTGGCTTACGAGTTCAAACGGAATATCAAAACGCTCGACCAGGGAACGTAAAGTCTCGTGGTTACCAATAACCGCCGCGATTTCGACATCCAGTCCACCGTAATTGGCTTTCATCAGCAGATCGCCAAGGCAATGCGCTTCTTTAGTCACCAGAATTACTATCCGGCGACGACCGGCGGGATTCAGCTCACGCACGGAGCCTTCTGGCAATGCGCTATCGAGATCCGCCAGCAGGGTTGAATCATTAAAAATGCCTTCCAGCTCCGTGCGCATAAAAAAGCGCCCGGTACGGTGATCAACAAATTCATTGTTCTGCACGATATTTAACTCGTGCTTATAGCAAATATTAGTAATACGGGCGATCAGACCTTTTTGGTCCGGACAAATAGTACGCAGAACTTTACGTTGGAGTGAATGCATTGCTGGAAAAACCTTGTTGAGAGTGTTTGCTTAACCGTACCGTCAACCATTATTGGCCGCAGCACTTTTTAAATTTTTTACCTGAACCACAAGGGCAGGGATCGTTGCGGCCAAACTGCGGACGTGTACCGTCAATATAGTACCATTGACCGTTTTCTTTCAAAAATCGTGAACGTTCAATTATTGCGCCTGTTTTGCCACCTTCGGTAAATCGAGCAACAAAACTGACAAATCCGATATTGTCGCCGTCCTGCCAACAATGTTCAAATACGGTCAATCCCAACCATTCAGTATGCGCAAATCCGGCAATCAATTCGGCACGTAACGCCGCCGCTCCACAAGATGGATGCCAGGTCTTTATTAAATAATCTGCGTCTTGCATCACAAAAGCGCAGTAACGCGAACGCATGAGATGTTCTGGATCAGGTGCAACCTTTTCACCAGACACATAAGGGTGGCAACATAGGCTATACTCGACAGCACTACCACAGGGACAAAGCTGAGACACAAATAATCTCCCTGGAAACAATAACGGCGTATTAACCGCCTGAGTAGCACTATGTTAACCGAGCAGTAGCGATGTTGCTACGATTGCATTCCAGGGGAATCTTGCGGGAATAATGAGAAAGATAAAAATAGGGCTGGCGCTGGGATCTGGCGCGGCGAGAGGTTGGTCGCATATTGGCGTTATTAATGCGCTAAAAAAAGTGGGTATTGAAATTGATATCGTTGCAGGATGCTCAATTGGTTCGCTGGTGGGCGCGGCCTATGCATGCGATCGATTATCTGCGCTGGAAGATTGGGTAACCTCTTTCAGTTATTGGGATGTTTTACGCCTGATGGATCTCTCCTGGCAGCGCGGTGGGTTACTGCGCGGCGAGCGTGTCTTCAATCAATATCGCGAAATAATGCCGGAAACAGAGATCGAAAATTGTTCCCGTCGCTTCGCGGCTGTTGCCACCAATTTAAGTACTGGGCGCGAATTATGGTTTACTGAAGGCGATCTCCATCTTGCTATTCGTGCATCATGCAGTATTCCAGGACTAATGGCACCCGTTGCGCATAACGGCTACTGGCTGGTTGATGGGGCAGTAGTTAACCCAATTCCTATTTCGCTCACGCGTGCATTGGGTGCTGATATTGTGATAGCGGTCGACCTGCAGCACGATGCTCATTTGATGCAACAAGATCTGCTCTCCTTTAATGTCAGTGAAGAAAATAGCGAGAATGGTGATTCTCTGCCGTGGCATGCGCGTCTGAAAGAAAGGTTGGGCAGCATAACGACACGTCGGGCGGTGACAGCGCCAACGGCAACAGAGATTATGACCACTTCTATCCAGGTGCTGGAGAACCGCCTTAAAAGAAACCGCATGGCAGGTGATCCGCCCGATATTCTGATTCAACCTGTTTGCCCGCAAATATCTACGCTTGATTTCCATCGCGCGCACGCTGCCATTGCGGCTGGGCAGCTGGCAGTGGAAAAGAAAATGGACGAACTTTTGCCGTTGGTACGCACCAACATTTGACCAGAATTTTTATCTACACTTAAGTTAATTCTGACAGGCGCAGGTGGCAATAGCATGCCACTATTGAGTAAAGCCAGTCAGGGGAGAGAACATGACGCAGCCATTGGTCGGAAAACAGATTCTCATTGTTGAAGATGAGCAGGTATTTCGCTCGCTTCTGGATTCGTGGTTTTCCTCATTGGGAGCGACAACGGTACTGGCGGCTGATGGGGTGGATGCCCTTGAGTTGCTGGGAGGTTTCACTCCAGACCTGATGATATGTGATATCGCGATGCCACGAATGAACGGGCTCAAACTGCTGGAACATATACGCAACAGAGGTGACCAGACACCGGTTCTGGTGATATCTGCCACTGAAAATATGGCAGATATTGCCAAAGCGTTACGTCTGGGCGTTGAAGATGTTTTGCTGAAACCAGTTAAAGATCTGAATCGCTTGCGCGAGATGGTTTTTGCCTGTCTCTATCCCAGCATGTTTAATTCCCGCGTTGAGGAAGAGGAGAGGCTTTTTCGCGACTGGGATGCAATGGTTGATAACCCTGCCGCAGCGGCGAAATTATTACAGGAATTGCAACCGCCGGTTCAGCAGGTGATTTCCCATTGCCGGGTTAATTATCGTCAATTGGTTGCCGCGGACAAACCCGGCCTGGTGCTTGATATTGCCGCACTTTCGGAAAACGATCTGGCATTTTATTGCCTTGATGTCACCAGAGCTGGACATAATGGCGTACTTGCTGCCTTGTTATTACGCGCATTGTTTAACGGATTATTACAGGAACAGCTTGCACATCAAAATCAACGGTTGCCAGAGTTGGGCGCGTTATTGAAGCAGGTAAACCATTTACTCCGTCAGGCCAATCTGCCGGGGCAGTTTCCGCTATTAGTTGGCTATTATCATCGCGAACTGAAAAATCTCATTCTGGTTTCTGCGGGTCTGAATGCGACGTTAAATACTGGCGAACACCAGGTGCAAATCAGTAATGGTGTTCCGTTAGGCACTTTAGGTAACGCTTATTTGAATCAATTGAGCCAGCGATGCGATGCCTGGCAATGCCAAATATGGGGAACCGGTGGTCGGCTTCGCTTGATGTT
Organism: Escherichia coli; assembly: GCF_036503815.1. Lineage (GTDB taxonomy): Bacteria > Pseudomonadota > Gammaproteobacteria > Enterobacterales > Enterobacteriaceae > Escherichia > Escherichia coli_F. Next base: position 2,828,982 of record NZ_AP027764.1, on the reverse strand, counting down.
GTCTGCAGAATGAGCAAACGATAACGCGGGCTAAATTTGCATTACCTGCTAATGTCGGCTGGTGGTACTATCGTCGCCATTCGTATAAGTAATTGTCTTAATTATGCTAACTCGCCTCCTTTTCAGAACTTAGCCCCTTCGGGGTGCTGATATACTGGGATGCGATACAGAAATATGAACACGTTCAAAACACGAACAGTCCAGGAGAATTTAAATGGCTGCCATTAATACGAAAGTCAAAAAAGCCGTTATCCCCGTTGCGGGATTAGGAACCAGGATGTTGCCGGCGACGAAAGCCATCCCGAAAGAGATGCTGCCACTTGTCGATAAGCCATTAATTCAATACGTCGTGAATGAATGTATTGCGGCTGGCATTACTGAAATTGTGCTGGTTACTCACTCATCTAAAAACTCTATTGAAAACCACTTTGATACCAGTTTTGAACTGGAAGCAATGCTGGAAAAACGTGTAAAACGTCAACTGCTTGATGAAGTGCAGTCTATTTGTCCGCCGCACGTGACTATTATGCAAGTTCGTCAGGGGCTGGCGAAAGGCCTGGGACACGCGGTATTGTGTGCTCACCCGGTAGTGGGTGATGAACCTGTGGCTGTTATTTTGCCTGACGTTATTCTGGACGAATATGAATCCGATTTGTCACAGGATAACCTGGCAGAGATGATCCGCCGCTTTGATGAAACGGGTCATAGCCAGATCATGGTTGAACCGGTTGCTGATGTGACCGCATATGGCGTTGTGGATTGCAAAGGCGTTGAATTAGCGCCGGGTGAAAGCGTACCGATGGTTGGCGTGGTTGAAAAACCAAAAGCGGATGTTGCGCCGTCTAATCTCGCTATTGTGGGTCGTTACGTTCTTAGCGCGGATATTTGGCCGTTGCTGGCAAAAACCCCTCCGGGTGCTGGTGATGAAATTCAGCTCACCGACGCAATTGATATGCTGATCGAAAAAGAAACGGTGGAAGCCTATCATATGAAAGGGAAGAGCCATGACTGCGGTAATAAATTAGGTTACATGCAGGCCTTCGTTGAATACGGTATTCGTCATAACACCCTTGGCACGGAATTTAAAGCCTGGCTTGAAGAAGAGATGGGCATTAAGAAGTAACTTCCGTATCGGTGTTATCCACGAAACGGCGTTGAGCAATCGACGCCGTTTTTTTATAGCTTATTCTTATTAAATTGTCTTAAACCGGACAATAAAAAATCCCGCCAATGGCGGGATTTTAAGCAAGTGTCATCTACAAAAGATTATTGCTTGATCAGGAAATCGTCGAGGGATTTACCTTGCTCATCCATTGCTTTTTTGATTACAGCTGGAGTACGACCCTGGCCAGTCCAGGTTTTAGTTTCGCCGTTTTCGTCAACGTAGCTGTATTTTGCCGGACGCTGAGCGCGTTTAGCTTTGGTGCCAGATTTAACGGCAGCAAGGCTATTCAGCAGTTCGTTCGGGTCAATACCGTCAGCGATCAGCATTTCGCGATATTGTTGCAGTTTACGAGTGCGCTCTTCAACTTCAGCAGCAGCCGCGCTTTCTTCTTCGCGACGTTCGTTAACAACAACTTCTAATTTTTCCAGCATTTCTTCCAGCGTTTCAAGTGTACATTCTCTTGCCTGCGCACGAAGAGTACGGATGTTGTTCAGAATTTTAAGTGCTTCGCTCATTGTAGTAATCTCAAACTTATATTGGGGTGGTTTGTTGAGGTAATAATAGAGCCTTAAATTCAGTTGTGCAATAGCCAGGAATGTAAGGAATTCAAAATTGTTCTTTATTTTGTGCCGCCAATAAATATCTTTTCATAAAATTAGCCAGAAAAGACGCGGCATATAGCCCTATTTGCGCCGATGATTTCGCAGCACGTGAGGTTAAAACTTCCTGATTCATGTCACATTTTATGGGGAGATTATCGTAGGCTGACGACCTTTCAGTCTTCTGTATTAGTCGTGTTTACGAGAATTCCCTATTAAGCGAATGATGAAAAGTAGAACAGTCGCAATAAGAGCAGGGACTTAGTATTGCACTATCTCCAGGAGGTCAACAGAGGGCTATTACTTGCGCAACAGGTTAAAGATTGTGAATAGTTACCAGCAGTCATTTACCCGCTTATAACAAGCGAGGCAGTTGTAATGATAGCTCAGAAGGATTATGCAAGGCTTCGTAAGGGAGAACGCATATACCACTTCTATGCATACTGTTGAGCTGAAAAACTGACGAATTATGATAAACTCCAGCCAACTTTATTTCATATCATTGAGGGCCTGTGGCTGATGGCACAGCTATATTTCTACTATTCCGCAATGAATGCGGGTAAGTCTACAGCATTGTTGCAATCTTCATACAATTACCAGGAACGCGGCATGCGCACTGTCGTATATACGGCAGAAATTGATGATCGCTTTGGTGCCGGGAAAGTCAGCTCGCGTATAGGTTTGTCATCGCCTGCAAAATTATTTAACCAAAATTCATCATTATTTGATGAGATTCGTGCGGAACATGAACAGCAGGCAATTCATTGCGTACTGGTTGATGAATGCCAGTTTTTAACCAGACAACAAGTATATGAATTATCGGAGGTTGTAGATCAACTCGATATACCCGTACTTTGTTATGGTTTACGTACCGATTTTCGAGGTGAATTATTTATTGGCAGCCAATACTTACTGGCATGGTCCGACAAACTGGTTGAATTAAAAACCATCTGTTTTTGTGGCCGTAAAGCAAGCATGGTGCTGCGTCTTGATCAAGCAGGCAGACCTTATAACGAAGGTGAGCAGGTGGTTATTGGTGGTAATGAACGCTACGTTTCTGTATGCCGCAAACACTATAAAGAGGCGTTAGAAGTCGGCTCATTAACGGCTATTCAGGAAAGGCATCGCCACGATTAATAAGAATTTCTTTACTGACAGGGTGAGCAGGGCGCTTTTATCCTGTCAGTTCATTTTACGCACTTCATCCGGTGTATATACCCTTCTCGACAGTTCTTTAACGCCACTATACCCCTCACAGATCGCTTTTACAGTGACGTTGACTTGTGACCTGTAAAGTACAATATCGCTGTGTGTAGGCGTTATACATCGCCGTAAATATGATGAAGGCAAATGCTGTCGGTTTATGGGAAAATTGCTTTGGGTAAAACAAAAAAACGGCCCCAGAAGGGACCGTTTATGTTGCCAGACAGCGCTACTTATTAAGCGGATTTCTTCGCTTTTTTCTCAGCTTTAGCCGGAGCGGCTTCTTTTTTCGCTGCAGTTTCACCTTCTACATAATCACGACCGTAGTAGGTATCCAGCAGAATCTGTTTCAGCTCGGAGATCAGTGGGTAACGCGGGTTAGCGCCGGTGCACTGGTCATCGAATGCATCTTCAGACAGTTTATCCACATTCGCCAGGAAGTCTGCTTCCTGAACGCCAGCTTCACGGATAGATTTCGGAATACCCAGTTCAGCTTTCAGCGTTTCCAGCCATGCCAGCAGTTTCTCGATCTTAGCAGCAGTACGGTCGCCCGGTGCGCTCAGACCCAGGTGGTCAGCAATTTCAGCATAACGACGGCGAGCCTGCGGACGGTCATACTGGCTGAATGCAGTCTGCTTGGTCGGGTTGTCATTCGCGTTGTAGCGAATAACGTTACAAATCAGCAGGGCGTTTGCCAGACCGTGCGGAATATGGAACTGGGAACCCAGTTTGTGCGCCATTGAGTGACATACACCCAGGAAGGCGTTCGCAAACGCGATACCCGCGATAGTTGCTGCACTGTGAACACGTTCACGCGCTACCGGATTTTTAGATCCTTCGTGGTAGGACGCTGGCAGATATTCTTTCAGCAGTTTCAGTGCCTGCAGTGCCTGACCATCAGAGAACTCAGATGCCAGTACAGAAACATAAGCTTCCATGGCGTGAGTTACTGCGTCCAGACCACCGAAAGCACACAGGGACTTCGGCATGTCCATAACCAGGTTGGCATCGACAATCGCCATATCCGGGGTCAGCGCATAGTCTGCCAGCGGATATTTCTGACCAGTAGCGTCGTCAGTTACAACCGCAAACGGAGTGACTTCAGAACCTGTACCAGAAGTGGTGGTGACAGCGATCATTTTCGCTTTCACGCCCATTTTCGGGAACTTGTAGATACGTTTACGGATATCCATAAAGCGCAGCGCCAGTTCTTCGAAGTGAGTTTCTGGATGCTCGTACATGACCCACATGATCTTCGCGGCATCCATCGGGGAACCACCACCCAGCGCGATAATCACGTCTGGTTTGAAGGAGTTTGCCAGTTCTGCACCTTTACGAACGATGCTCAGGGTCGGGTCAGCTTCTACTTCGAAGAAGACTTCAGTTTCAACGCCTGCTGCTTTCAGTACGGAAGTGATCTGATCAGCATAACCATTGTTGAACAGGAAGCGGTCAGTCACGATGAGCGCACGTTTGTGGCCATCAGTAATCACTTCATCCAGCGCGATTGGCAGAGAGCCACGGCGGAAGTAGATAGATTTCGGAAGTTTGTGCCACAACATGTTTTCAGCTCGCTTAGCAACGGTTTTCTTGTTGATCAGGTGTTTCGGACCAACGTTTTCAGAGATGGAGTTACCACCCCAGGAACCACAACCCAGAGTCAGGGAAGGTGCGAGTTTGAAGTTATACAGGTCACCGATACCACCCTGAGACGCCGGGGTGTTGATCAGAATACGGGCCGTTTTCATTTTCTGACCGAAGTAGGCAACGCGAGCCGGTTGGTTATCCTGGTCAGTGTACAGGCAAGAGGTATGACCGATGCCGCCCATAGCAACCAGTTTCTCTGCTTTTTCTACCGCGTCTTCGAAATCTTTAGCACGGTACATTGCCAGAGTCGGGGACAGTTTTTCATGTGCGAACGGTTCGCTTTCATCAACAACGGTCACTTCACCGATCAGAATCTTGGTATTTTCTGGTACAGAAAAGCCTGCCAGTTCAGCAATTTTATAGGCTGGCTGACCAACGATAGCTGCGTTCAGTGCGCCGTTTTTCAGGATAACGTCCTGAACTGCTTTCAGCTCTTTGCCCTGCAGTATGTAACCGCCGTGGGTAGCGAAACGCTCACGTACCGCGTCATAAACAGAGTCAACTACAACAACAGATTGTTCAGAAGCACAGATTACGCCGTTGTCGAAGGTTTTAGACATCAGTACAGATGCAACTGCACGTTTGATATCAGCAGTTTCATCGATAACGACTGGAGTGTTACCCGCGCCTACGCCGATAGCTGGTTTACCGGAGCTGTATGCGGCTTTAACCATACCCGGACCACCGGTCGCGAGGATCAGGTTGATGTCTGGGTGGTGCATCAGCGCGTTAGACAGTTCAACAGAAGGTTGATCGATCCAGCCAATCAGGTCTTTCGGCGCACCAGCAGCGATAGCAGCCTGCAGAACAATATCTGCAGCTTTGTTGGTTGCATCTTTAGCACGCGGGTGCGGGGAGAAGATAATGGCGTTACGGGTCTTCAAGCTGATCAGCGATTTGAAGATAGCCGTTGAAGTCGGGTTAGTAGTCGGAACGATACCGCAAATAATACCGATTGGTTCAGCGATAGTGATGGTACCAAAAGTGTCGTCTTCAGACAGAACACCACAGGTTTTTTCATCTTTATAGGCGTTGTAGATATATTCAGAAGCAAAGTGGTTTTTGATTACTTTATCTTCGACGATACCCATGCCGGATTCGGCAACGGCCATTTTCGCGAGTGGGATTCGAGCATCTGCAGCTGCCAGGGCGGCGGCGCGGAAGATTTTGTCTACTTGCTCTTGAGTGAAACTGGCATATTCACGCTGGGCTTTTTTTACACGCTCTACGAGTGCGTTAAGTTCAGCGACATTAGTAACAGCCATAATGCTCTCCTGATAATGTTAAACTTTTTTAGTAAATCATCTGCTCGAATACGAGAGTATAGTCAGTGCGGTGATGATTTGCTTAACCGATGAAAATCAAAAGCTTACTCGCGCTCACACTCACTGTGATTTACTAAAAGAGTTTAAACATTAGAGCTATTTATCTCTAATGCGTCACTTCCAGGTGGCGTAAGCAAGATTACTCACTTCTGGGTACTGATTACGTGATCCAAATCAAATTTTTGCGAAGCTGACACCTTTCAGCATCGCTTTTCGCCATTATAGCTAACAGTTAATAAATTGTAGTATGGTTTGTTGGTTACATTAGCATGTTTTGTACAACTAGATAACAATAACGAATGATAGCAATTTTAAGTAGTTAGGAGGTGAAAAATGCGGTTAAAAGGCGTATTGTCAGCGCGTCTTTTTAACCTTTTTATGGCTAACATTATCCGGCTTTTGCTTCGGAGCTAACCGTGATTCAGACCCTTTTTGATTTTCCCGTTTACTTCAAATTTTTCATCGGGTTATTTGCGCTGGTCAACCCGGTTGGGATTATTCCCGTCTTTATCAGCATGACCAGTTATCAGACAGCGGCAGCGCGAAACAAAACGAACCTTACAGCCAACTTGTCTGTGGCCATTATCTTGTGGATCTCGCTTTTTCTCGGCGACACGATTCTACAGCTTTTTGGTATATCAATTGATTCGTTCCGTATCGCCGGTGGCATCCTGGTGGTGACGATTGCGATGTCGATGATCAGCGGCAAGCTCGGCGAGGATAAACAGAACAAGCAAGAAAAATCAGAAACCGCGGTACGTGAAAGCATTGGTGTAGTGCCATTGGCGTTGCCGTTGATGGCGGGGCCAGGGGCGATTAGTTCCACCATCGTCTGGGGTACGCGTTATCACAGTATTAGCTATCTATTTGGTTTCTTTGTGGCTATTGCATTGTTTGCTTTATGCTGCTGGGGATTGTTCCGCATGGCACCGTGGCTGGTACGGGTTTTACGCCAGACCGGCATCAACGTGATTACGCGTATTATGGGGCTATTGCTGATGGCGTTGGGGATTGAATTTATCGTTACTGGTATTAAGGGGATTTTCCCCGGCCTGCTTAATTAATTCCTTTCAAATGAAACGGAGCTGACATGCTCCGTTTTTTCGTCATTATTTTTACTTTGTTCCCGCGCAGTTATCAAAAGCAAAAGGAATAGGTAAGAATATTCCTCTGAAATTACAGTTATTTATAAGGATTTCCTTAACTGCTTCGCCTCACCATCATGTTATTTTCGCCACATCATAATCCTGGGCTTGCTGAAGAATAATTGAAATGATATTAGTAATTCCACTGCCTTTGGTAGAGGAAAGTGCTAAATAATAATCATTTGTTAAATTATTGTGTATTTCACGACTTAATCTATAGCCAGAAAAGATAGACATGCTTAACAGTTCTCTATTTGATTGAATTGAAAGATGTTTGTTAAATCATGGACGCGCGCTGTAGATTCTGACATTGTCAATAAAAGAGAATTGCTTAACAATTTTGCAAAATGTATTGGCGAGTAAGAAGCGCATTTGGTACTTTCCGACCAACCGCCAGGCGATTTTTATTGGTAATGAGAATAATTAACAATTAAAGAGCGTCGCAAAAGAATAATGTGTCTCGACAGGGGAGACACAGTACGAATCGACATAAGGTGATCGTCTGAATCACCAGAATAAATAAAGTCGGTGATAGCAATCCGTAACGATAAAGTAACCTGACAGCAGAAAGTCTCCGAGCCTGTGCAGGGTCCCAATCCGGGATTACACATGCTGGTTAATACCAGTAATTATAATGAGGGAGTCCAAAAAACAATGACCAACATCACCAAGAGAAGTTTAGTAGCAGCTGGCGTTCTGGCTGCGCTTATGGCAGGGAATGTCGCGCTGGCAGCTGATGTACCCGCAGGCGTCACACTGGCGGAAAAACAAACGCTGGTACGTAACAATGGTTCAGAAGTTCAGTCATTAGATCCGCATAAAATTGAAGGTGTTCCGGAGTCTAATATCAGCCGAGACCTGTTTGAAGGCTTACTGGTCAGCGATCTTGACGGTCATCCGGCACCTGGCGTCGCTGAATCCTGGGATAATAAAGACGCGAAAGTCTGGACCTTCCATTTGCGTAAAGATGCGAAATGGTCTGATGGCACACCAGTCACAGCACAAGACTTTGTGTATAGCTGGCAACGTTCTGTTGATCCAAACACCGCTTCTCCGTATGCCAGTTATCTGCAATATGGGCATATCGCCGGTATTGATGAAATTCTTGAAGGGAAAAAACCGATTACCGATCTCGGCGTGAAAGCTATTGATGATCACACATTAGAAGTCACCTTAAGTGAACCTGTTCCGTACTTCTATAAATTACTTGTTCACCCATCAACTTCACCGGTGCCAAAAGCCGCTATCGAGAAATTCGGCGAAAAATGGACCCAGCCTGGTAATATCATCACCAACGGTGCCTATACCTTAAAAGATTGGGTCGTAAACGAACGAATCGTTCTTGAACGCAGCCCAACCTACTGGAACAACGCGAAAACCGTTATTAACCAGGTAACCTATTTGCCTATTGCTTCTGAAGTTACCGATGTCAACCGCTACCGTAGTGGTGAAATCGACATGACTTATAACAACATGCCGATCGAATTGTTCCAGAAGCTGAAAAAAGAGATCCCGGACGAAGTTCACGTTGATCCGTACCTGTGCACTTATTATTACGAAATTAACAACCAGAAACCGCCATTCAACGATGTACGTGTGCGTACCGCACTGAAACTGGGTATGGACCGCGATATCATTGTTAATAAAGTGAAAGCGCAGGGCGACATGCCCGCCTATGGTTACACTCCACCGTATACTGATGGCGCAAAATTGACTCAGCCGGAATGGTTTGGCTGGAGCCAGGAAAAACGTAACGAAGAAGCGAAAAAACTGCTGGCTGAAGCGGGTTATACCGCAGACAAACCGTTGACCATCAACCTGTTGTATAACACCTCCGATCTGCATAAAAAGCTGGCGATTGCTGCCTCTTCATTGTGGAAGAAAAACATTGGTGTAAACGTCAAACTGGTTAACCAGGAGTGGAAAACGTTCCTCGACACCCGTCACCAGGGCACTTTTGATGTGGCCCGTGCAGGCTGGTGTGCAGACTACAACGAACCAACTTCCTTCCTGAACACCATGCTGTCGAACAGCTCGATGAATACCGCGCATTATAAGAGCCCGGCCTTTGACAGCATTATGGCGGAAACGCTGAAAGCGACTGACGAGGCGCAGCGCACAGCTCTGTACACTAAAGCAGAACAACAGCTGGATAAGGATTCGGCCATTGTTCCTGTTTATTACTACGTGAATGCGCGTCTGGTGAAACCGTGGGTTGGTGGCTATACCGGCAAAGATCCGCTGGATAATACCTACACGCGGAATATGTACATTGTGAAGCACTAATGGCAATACGTGGGGCAGGAGTGTCCTGCTCCACGGTGTCTGATTTTTATCGCATTACAGAAGGCACAGGCCAGAAGGTAGGGCAATGTTAAAATTTATTCTACGTCGCTGTCTGGAAGCGATTCCGACGCTATTTATTCTTATTACTATTTCGTTCTTCATGATGCGCCTCGCGCCAGGAAGCCCTTTTACCGGCGAACGTACTTTACCGCCAGAAGTGATGGCCAATATCGAAGCGAAATATCATCTTAATGATCCGATCATGACACAGTATTTCAGCTACCTGAAACAACTGGCGCATGGCGATTTCGGTCCGTCTTTTAAATATAAAGATTATTCGGTCAATGACCTGGTAGCCTCCAGCTTTCCGGTTTCAGCAAAACTGGGAGCCGCTGCATTTTTCCTTGCGGTAGTACTGGGTGTTAGTGCTGGCGTTATTGCTGCATTAAAACAAAACACCAAATGGGACTATACCGTGATGGGGCTGGCAATGACCGGGGTTGTTATCCCCAGTTTTGTGGTTGCGCCATTATTAGTCATGATATTTGCGATCATTTTGCATTGGCTGCCGGGCGGTGGCTGGAATGGTGGTGCGCTTAAATTCATGATACTGCCAATGGTGGCGTTGTCACTCGCCTATATCGCCAGTATTGCGCGTATTACCCGTGGCTCTATGATTGAAGTATTACACTCCAACTTTATTCGTACTGCCCGGGCGAAAGGGTTACCTATGCGGCGGATCATTTTACGCCACGCATTAAAACCTGCTCTGTTACCCGTGCTCTCCTATATGGGCCCTGCATTTGTCGGCATTATTACCGGTTCTATGGTCATCGAAACCATTTATGGTTTACCGGGGATTGGGCAATTGTTCGTTAATGGCGCATTGAATCGTGACTATTCCTTAGTGTTAAGTCTGACCATTCTGGTTGGCGCGTTAACCATTTTGTTTAATGCCATTGTCGATGTGCTATATGCGGTTATCGACCCGAAAATCCGTTACTGATACTGGAGCTCGCGATGATGTTAAGTAAGAAAAACAGCGAGACGCTGGAAAATTTCAGTGAAAAGCTGGAGGTCGAAGGGCGCAGCTTGTGGCAGGACGCACGTCGACGTTTTATGCATAACCGTGCGGCGGTTGCCAGTCTGATAGTGCTGGTGCTAATCGCGTTATTTGTAATCCTGGCACCGATGCTTTCGCAGTTTGCCTATGACGATACTGACTGGGCGATGATGTCCAGCGCCCCAGATATGGAGTCCGGTCACTACTTTGGTACTGACTCATCCGGTCGCGACCTGCTTGTGCGTGTTGCGATTGGCGGGCGTATCTCACTCATGGTCGGTGTTGCTGCGGCACTGGTGGCAGTGGTCGTGGGGACACTTTATGGTTCGCTTTCCGGTTATCTGGGCGGTAAAGTGGATTCGGTAATGATGCGTCTGCTGGAAATCCTCAACTCCTTCCCATTCATGTTCTTCGTCATTTTGCTGGTGACCTTTTTCGGTCAAAACATCCTGCTGATTTTCGTGGCGATTGGCATGGTTTCCTGGCTGGATATGGCTCGTATTGTGCGTGGGCAAACCCTGAGTCTGAAGCGTAAAGAGTTTATTGAGGCGGCACAAGTTGGCGGTGTATCGACGCCGGGCATTGTTATTCGCCACATTGTACCGAACGTACTCGGTGTGGTGGTGGTCTACGCATCGCTACTGGTGCCCAGCATGATCCTCTTTGAATCTTTCCTTAGCTTCCTGGGGTTGGGGACGCAAGAGCCGTTAAGCAGCTGGGGCGCATTGCTGAGTGATGGCGCGAACTCGATGGAAGTCTCTCCATGGTTACTGTTGTTCCCAGCGGGATTCCTCGTGGTGACGCTATTTTGTTTCAACTTTATCGGCGATGGCTTGCGTGATGCCCTCGACCCGAAAGATCGTTAAGGAGTGCAGCCATGAGCGTAATTGAAACTGCAACTGTGCCGCTCGCACAACAACAGGCTGACGCACTGCTGAACGTGAAAGATTTGCGTGTCACCTTTAGTACCCCGGATGGCGACGTCACGGCGGTCAATGATTTGAATTTTTCTCTACGTGCCGGGGAAACGCTGGGCATTGTCGGTGAGTCTGGTTCGGGTAAATCGCAAACTGCATTTGCGTTGATGGGCCTGCTGGCTGCCAATGGGCGTATTGGCGGATCGGCAACCTTCAATGGGCGTGAAATCCTCAATTTGCCAGAGCGTGAACTCAATAAACTGCGTGCTGAACAAATCTCAATGATTTTTCAGGATCCGATGACTTCGTTGAATCCCTATATGCGCGTCGGTGAGCAGTTGATGGAAGTGCTGATGCTGCATAAAGGCATGGGCAAGGCCGAAGCGTTTGAAGAGTCGGTGCGGATGCTCGATGCGGTAAAAATGCCGGAAGCACGTAAACGCATGAAAATGTACCCGCATGAATTTTCTGGTGGCATGCGTCAGCGAGTCATGATTGCGATGGCATTGCTATGTCGACCTAAGCTACTGATTGCTGATGAACCCACTACTGCGCTGGACGTCACCGTACAGGCGCAGATCATGACGCTATTGAATGAACTGAAGCGGGAATTTAATACCGCCATCATTATGATCACCCACGATCTTGGCGTGGTGGCAGGGATCTGCGACAAAGTGCTGGTAATGTACGCCGGGCGCACGATGGAATATGGCAACGCGCGCGATGTCTTTTATCAACCCGTTCATCCTTATTCTATCGGTTTACTCAACGCGGTGCCGCGTCTCGATGCGGAAGGTGAAACAATGTTGACTATCCCGGGTAATCCGCCAAACCTGTTGCGATTACCGAAAGGTTGCCCGTTCCAGCCACGTTGTCCGCATGCGATGGAAATTTGTAGTAGCGCACCGCCGCTGGAAGAGTTTACGCCTGGCCGTCTGCGTGCTTGCTTTAAACCGGTGGAGGAACTGTTATGAATGCTGTAACCGAAGGAAGAAAAGTCCTCCTCGAAATCGCCGATCTGAAAGTGCACTTTGAAATCAAAGATGGCAAACAGTGGTTCTGGCAACCGCCGAAAACGCTCAAAGCCGTAGATGGTGTAACTCTTCGCCTGTATGAAGGGGAAACATTAGGTGTGGTAGGGGAGTCGGGATGCGGTAAGTCCACCTTTGCTCGCGCCATCATTGGCCTGGTTAAAGCGACCGACGGTCATGTTGCCTGGTTAGGTAAAGAGTTGCTGGGCATGAAGCCCGATGAATGGCGTGCCGTTCGCAGTGATATTCAGATGATTTTCCAGGATCCATTGGCATCGCTTAACCCGCGTATGACCATCGGCGAGATCATCGCTGAACCACTGCGTACTTATCATCCGAAAATGTCACGCCAGGAAGTTCGCGAGCGCGTGAAGGCGATGATGCTGAAAGTCGGGTTATTGCCTAACCTGATTAACCGCTATCCGCATGAGTTCTCTGGTGGGCAGTGCCAGCGTATCGGGATTGCTCGTGCTCTTATTCTTGAACCGAAGCTGATTATCTGTGATGAGCCGGTGTCGGCGCTGGACGTGTCAATTCAGGCGCAGGTGGTCAACCTGCTCCAGCAGCTGCAACGCGAGATGGGATTGTCATTAATTTTTATCGCTCACGACCTGGCCGTGGTAAAACACATTTCCGATCGTGTGCTGGTGATGTATCTCGGCCATGCGGTAGAACTGGGGACCTATGATGAGGTCTACCACAATCCGCTACATCCTTACACCAGGGCATTGATGTCGGCAGTCCCCATACCTGATCCGGATCTGGAGAAGAACAAAACTATCCAGTTACTGGAAGGGGAATTACCGTCGCCGATCAACCCGCCTTCCGGTTGTGTTTTCCGTACCCGTTGCCCGATAGCCGGTCCAGAGTGTGCCAAAACACGTCCTGTGCTGGAGGGGAGTTTCAGACACGCCGTGTCTTGCCTGAAAGTCGATCCGCTTTAAACAAAATAAGGGCTGACAGTTGTCAGCCCTTTTTCACGCCGAAAGCGATTATTTATTCCCGCCAGATGATATGGCACAGTTTGTGATCTTTTTCGCGGCATAACAGAATGCGGGCGAAAACATCGTTGATTTCACCATCTTCACTGTCCGCCAGACCAATCACCACTTCGGCAAAAAAGTCTGGGTTCAAATCGAAATCAACATGTTCCTGCCAGTCTTCTGCCGGATCGAATAACTCCGCGCCGCCGCGCTCTTCAAACTGAAGATTGAACAGCAGAACATCAGCTGGATCGAGATTGTCGGCAGCCAGTTCGAGAAAAATATCGTAGGCCTGCTCAAGCGTTTCATCTTCAGTCAGGCGATTGTTTAGATCCATATCCATAGTCACTACCTGTTTAACCTCTGTTGGCGACGTTTTACAGCAACGGGCTGAAGAAGTAAAACAGTCGCTCGGCGACACGTTGCCATAATGGGCGTTTTAGCCATAAACGGGCATCGAGCAGACGAGAACGCGAAATATAATCGTCCTGAACGGCGGCGAGGTCAGCACCAAACCCTTTATCGTCGATTGCCAGGGTAATCTCGAAATTCAGCCACAGACTACGCATATCAAGGTTAACGGTACCAACCAGACTTAATTCGCCATCGACCAGCACGCTCTTGGTATGCAATAACCCGCCTTCAAACTGATAAATTTTAACACCAGCAGCCAGCAGTTCCGTAAAGAACGCGCGACTGGCCCAGCCAACCAGCATTGAATCATTTTTTCGCGGAAGGATAATACTGACATCCACCCCGCGCTGCGCCGCCGTGCAAATCGCATGAAGTAAATCATCGCTGGGCACAAAGTAGGGCGTCGTCATGATCAAATATTCACGTGCCGAATAAGCCGCAGTCAGTAATGCCTGGTGAATGAGATCTTCCGGAAAGCCGGGGCCAGAAGCAATTGTGTGAATGGTGTGACCGCTGGCCTGCTCAAACGGCATAATATTGACATCTGGTGGTGGCGGCAGAATACGTTTCCCGGTTTCAATCTCCCAGTCGCAGGAATATATAATCCCCATCGCGGTGGCGATGGGACCTTCCATACGCGCCATCAGATCAATCCATTGCCCTACACCCGCATCCTGTTTGAAGTAGCGAGGGTCGACCATATTCATGCTGCCGGTGTACGCGATGTAATTATCGATCATGATCATCTTGCGATGTTGGCGCAGATCCATACGGCGTAAAAACACACGCATCAGATTGACCTTTAAGGCTTCGACCACTTCAATACCGGCATTACGCATTAGCTCGGGCCACGGGCTGCGGAAAAAAGCCACACTGCCGGCGGAGTCAAGCATCAATCGGCAATGAATGCCGCGTCGCGCAGCGGCCATTAATGATTCAGCCACCTGGTCCGCCATGCCGCCGGGCTGCCAGATATAAAACACCATCTCGATATTATGGCGAGCGAGCTGGATGTCGCGGATTAACGCCTGCATCACATCATCTGACTCGGTCATCAGTTGCAGCTGATTCCCTTTGACCCCAGCGATCCCCTGACGACGCTCACATAGCTTGAATAGTGGCGCAGCGACACTGCTATTTTCTTCGGCGAAGATATGCTTACAGGCTTTAAGGTCGTTAAGCCATTTTGCGGTGGAAGGCCACATCGCTCTGGCGCGCTCAGCGCGGCGTTTGCCTAAATGGAGCTCGCCAACGGCAAGATAGGCAATAATTCCGACTAAGGGCAGAATGTAAATGATCAACAGCCAGGCCATCGCGGAGGGAACTGCGCGTCGTTTCATTAGAATGCGTAAAGTTACGCCTGCAATGAGCAACCAGTATCCCAGAATGGCCAACCAACTCACCAACGTATAAACGGTTGTCATAGATTAGAAATCCTTTTGAAAGCGCATTGTTATGAGTTTACGCATATGGATTCATCTGGCAAATAAAAACGCGGGAAAAGCACTGGTCAGCGTCGGGGTCGGGGGTATAATGACCATTCTGTTATTGCATAGAGTAGTTAACATGAAGCGGAGTAGAACGGAAGTGGGGCGCTGGCGCATGCAGCGTCAGGCTAGCCGACGTAAATCGCGTTGGCTTGAGGGGCAGTCGCGCCGAAATATGCGTATCCACAGCATCAGGAAGTGCATTCTAAACAAACAGCGTAACTCGTTATTGTTTGCGATCTACAATATCTAAATGTTCTGGGCACCATTGCGGTGCCCAATAAGTTTGCCCTTTCGTCTTCAAACTCTATTTTTGCGCCGATTCTTTGCTGTCAGTTTTCGTTTCTTGTTCATCGTTATCGCTGAAAATGCCATGACCGGAGTTCAACAACATTGAAACGAGCATATCATTATTAATCTCTTCACCATTTAAGACCCGCGCCAGAATTTCGCTGCCAAACAGTTGCGGCGAGAGAATGATATCCGGATGTACCATCTTAATCTTATTCAGGTTTTTGCTATCACTGACGGCGAGAACTGTTTTGACATCACTGCTCATATCTTTTGCCGATAGTACAACAAACGCGTTATCAGCATCGTTATCACTCAGCGCCAGAATGGCCCGGCATCGATCGATTCCCGCTTTCTTTAATACTGAACTGTCATTACTGTCACCGGGGATAACATCAGCGTTATCACCTAAGCGTTGCTCAAGTTGCTTGATATCATCTTCAGGCAAGTTGCTGATAACCGTTACATTTTGTCCGCGTTGATTCAGTTGCAGAATCGTATTGATGGCGAGAATCGAATGCCCGCAAACAATAAAATGATCTTTACGATGCATTGTATGATTGTTTCCTTTTACAAGTTTGTTGAATCCCCCGCGGATAAGCGGACCAAAAATTGAAGTCATGGAGGTGGCAAAAACGGTAATGCCGGAAATAATGACCGAAATAGTGAATAATCGTGCTGATTCAGAAACAGGGACAATATCGCCATAGCCGACGGTTGACATGGTTTCTATCGAAAAATAGAACGCGGTCATCAAACTTTCTATTCGCGGATTAAAACCTTCGCTTAAATAAAGCGCACCGTAGGTGGAGTAAAACAGTAACGTCGTGAAACTAATAAATGCGAAAATTGTCCCGGCTGCGGCGCTACTGTGGGAGAAGTCTTTGCGCAGTATCAGCAAAAACACCAGCGTAAAAATGCAAAATCCAATACTAAATTTCAGCCAGGGATAAAAATGCAGGGTGTAAATTAGCGCTATCAACAACAAAATGATACTGATTGCCCATGCGAGCTTTGCCCGGAACAGTAAGCCAATGGAGTTCAGGACAAGAAAGACGCCGAGCATAAAGAGTGGGGCATTTGCCAGCAAGGAGAGATCTAACTCTGAAAAGGCTTTTATATGGAAAATATCAAGCAAATTGACCGACATACCATAGATTGTTTTAAAAATAAGCAATCCATTTAAAAAGACGGCCAGCGCGAGAATGTCGTGCCGTAGGGTCACCCATAAATTTGTTGCTGTTTGTTTGAATGTAGTCCAGTGACTCACTGATACCTCTGTAACCACAATTTTGTTTAATTATCTCAACGTGCACATTTTCTGAACATACATGCAGCACGTGAATGTGTTAAACAATAGTAGATGACTTTATCTGAAGTAATCAAAGGTTTTGAGTGAGCAACTCTGCGTCAGGAAAGGGCATTTTTCCTGAATATGCTCACATCATATAAAGAAATACAGATAAAGTTATTATCTGCTTGTGGGGGTGAATGCACTGACCGACCTATAAGGAAAGGCCAAACTAGAACACGGTTGCTAAAACCGTGCCCTTAAATATTGAATCTCTATTCAGAACACTTTCTTAAATGGTTTCACTGAAACGTGTTCATAGACTCCTGCCGCTACGTACGGGTCAGCATCGGCCCAGGCCTGAGCTGCTTCCAGCGATTCAAATTCAGCAATAACGGTTGAGCCAGTAAATCCCGCAGCCCCTGGATCGTTACTGTCTACTGCTGGCATTGGACCGGCGGTCAACAATCGACCTTCATCATGCAGTAACTGTAAACGTGCTAAATGTGCCGGACGAACGGAAAGGCGTTTTTCGAGGCTATCAGCTTTGTCTTGAGCGTAAATAACATACAACACGGGCACAACTCCTTGTTCGGGAAAGTTGTAAAGTACGTTATTTGAAAGGGCGAAGATCTGCAACGGAAAGATGATGTCTTTGTTAAGACCATGCATAAAGTAAGGTCAATTACGCCAAAAATGACATTTTCACTGATCCTGATCGTCTTGCCTTATTGAATATGATTGCTATTTGCATTTAAAATCGAGGCCTGGTTTTTCTACTGAAATGATTATGACTTCAATGACCCTTGATTTACCTCGCCGCTTCCCCTGGCCGACGTTACTTTCGGTCTGCATTCATGGTGCTGTTGTGGCGGGTCTGCTCTATACCTCGGTACATCAGGTTATTGAACTACCTGCGCCTGCGCAGCCAATTTCTGTCACGATGGTTGCGCCTGCGGATCTCGAACCGCCACAAGCCGTTCAGCCGCCACCGGAGCCGGTGGTAGAGCCAGAACCGGAACCTGAGCCGATCCCTGAACCGCCAAAAGAAGCACCGGTGGTCATTGAAAAGCCTAAGCCGAAACCTAAGCCAAAACCGAAGCCGGTGAAAAAGGTACAGGAGCAGCCAAAACGCGATGTCAAACCCGTAGAGTCGCGTCCGGCATCACCGTTTGAAAATACGGCACCCGCGCGCCCGACATCAAGTACGGCGACGGCTGCAACCAGCAAGCCGGTTACAAGTGTGGCTTCAGGACCACGCGCATTAAGTCGCAATCAGCCGCAGTATCCGGCACGAGCACAGGCATTGCGCATTGAAGGGCAGGTTAAAGTTAAATTTGATGTCACGCCGGATGGTCGCGTGGATAACGTGCAAATCCTCTCAGCCAAGCCTGCGAACATGTTTGAGCGTGAGGTGAAAAATGCGATGCGCAGATGGCGTTATGAGCCGGGTAAGCCAGGCAGTGGGATTGTGGTGAATATCCTGTTTAAAATTAACGGCACCACCGAAATCCAGTAAGCAGAAAGTCAAAAGCCTCCGACCGGAGGCTTTTGACTATTACTCAACAGGTAAGGCGCGAGGTTTTCCTTCAGGATCAACCGCGACATACTTAAATAATGCTTCTGTCGCTTTATAGCGTTGCCCGATGGGTTCAGACGCGACTTTTTTCACCCACACTTCAATATTAATGCTGACCGATGTCGTCCCTTTCTGGACACAGCGTGCATAGCAGCACACCACATCGCCGACCGCAACCGGTCGTAAGAAAGTCATTCCTTCAACCCGCACGGTCACTACGCGACCGTGCGCAATTTCTTTCGCCAGAATAGCGCCGCCAATATCCATTTGTGACATTAACCAACCACCAAAGATGTCACCATTGGCATTGGTATCGGCGGGCATGGCTAAAGTACGTAAAACAAGATCGCCCTGAGGGACGTTATGTGTTGTAGACATGGTAAAACCGACTTAAAAGGAAAATCACAGGCGCGATGCTACTATGATTTTCCTGAGGAGAACAGAGGAGATACAGTGCCAGCCCCGAAGGACTGGCAGTCTGGTTAGGATTTATCTTCCTGCGGCATGTGGCGGTAGATATAGATACCGCTTAACAATGTGAAGATTAAGGTAAGAGCGGTCAGGCCAAACACTTTAAAGTTGACCCAAATATTTTGCGGCAGCCAGAATGCGATGTAGATGTTTGCCAGACCGCAAAGGATAAAGAAAACAGCCCAGGCCAGATTCAGCTTCGACCATACCGGTTGCGGCAGCGTGAGTTCTTTACCCAGCATCCGCTGAATTAGCGGCTTTTTCATCACCCATTGGCTGACTAACAGGGCACCTGCAAACAGGGCATAAATGACAGTGACCTTCCATTTAATAAACTCATCATTGTGGAAGAACAGCGTCAAGCCACCGAAGACGACCACCAGAACAAAAGTGATCAGGGCCATCTTCTCAACCTTACGAAAGCGAACCCAGCTATATATAAGCACAATCGCCGTAGCGACGATCAGCGCCGCAGTAGCCGCATAGATGTCATAAATCTTGTAAAACGCGAAAAAGACAACCAGCGGTAAAAAATCAAGAAACTGCTTCATTTTACGATTCCGTAATCAAATGCTTAAGGTTATTGGCGAATCAACATATACAGGCGGAACAGATAGATGAGCAGTACGGCTGAAATCATGTTGCTCAAAGTGTTCGCCAGTACGGCACCAATTTCCGGGGTTAATGCGGCAAAAGAAGAGGCAAAAAGCAGCAACAGTGTTTTTGCCAGCAACCAGCTCAGTACTGCGGGTGCCACCAGACGCATATTCGCCCATGTCAGCCGCATACTGCTACGCATCGAGGCAAAAATGCCCATTTTGTCCTGTACCAACATCACCGGTGCCAGAGCCAGTAAAATGGCCATGATAATTCCCGGAACGACCACCAGCATGATGCCAATCTGTACTAAAAGGGTAGTCAGAAAAATCAGAATAAATAACTTTGGCAATATCGGCGCACTGGCACCAATAGCTCGAAGCGCACTGACTCTCTGACCCGCAGACACCAGTTGGATAATTAATATTACGCCTCCGGCGAGAATGGCGTTACCGATTAATCCTGAAAAAGTGGACGCCGCTGAAGCCTGCAGCAAAATTTGTTGCTGTTCAGGTGACATATTCTGAACCAGGTCGAACAATCCACTACTGCCGCTAACGGGCACGCCGTCATTGAGCTGAGCAAGCTGTGCATCACTGGGTGAGAAAACATGCCCTAACACCACTGTGATAAACGCACATAGCAACGATACCAACAGAATGGTCATAAATTGATTACGGAAGAAATTTCCGGTGTCACGGTATACGGACTGCGCCGTGATAGACATGCACTCTCCTTGAGTTTTATGCAGGTGTTAATTAGCGGGCAATTGTACCCTGGTTAAGCCTCGGGTGGCAGCATCAGGTCTTGTATGGAAAAGCATATCTTTGTAAAGCGGAGGTAATTGCTGGCCTTCAGGCGTGGGCAAACCGCTGCAAGTGGCGAGCGAGTTAATATTTGCGTAGCGAAAATATTTAAAAATTGATTTAAATCACATTAACCAGGATTTCCAGTGCAACTTCTAAATTAATCCAGATCAATAAATGGTGAATTATCATATGTAATGTGATCTATGTAGGATCATTTGTTACTCCAATGTGGGTATATTCGTCACGTTTTTATAACCATAACGACGGAGCGGATATGAAAAAGTTAACAGTGGCGGCTTTGGCAGTAACAACTCTTCTCTCTGGCAGTGCCTTTGCGCATGAAGCAGGCGAATTTTTTATGCGTGCAGGTTCTGCAACCGTACGTCCAACAGAAGGTGCTGGTGGTACGTTAGGAAGTCTGGGTGGATTCAGCGTGACCAATAACACGCAACTGGGCCTGACGTTTACTTATATGGCGACCGACAACATTGGTGTGGAATTACTGGCAGCGACGCCGTTCCGCCATAAAATCGGCACCCGGGCGACCGGCGATATTGCAACCGTTCATCATCTGCCACCAACACTGATGGCGCAGTGGTATTTTGGTGATGCCAGCAGCAAATTCCGTCCTTACGTCGGGGCAGGTATTAACTACACCACCTTCTTTGATAATGGATTTAACGATCATGGCAAAGAGGCGGGGCTTTCCGATCTCAGTCTGAAAGATTCCTGGGGAGCTGCCGGGCAGGTGGGGGTTGATTATCTGATTAACCGTGACTGGTTGGTTAACATGTCAGTGTGGTACATGGATATCGATACCACCGCCAATTATAAACTGGGCGGTGCACAGCAACACGATAGCGTACGCCTCGATCCGTGGGTGTTTATGTTCTCAGCAGGATATCGTTTTTAATTCCGCATAAAAACGACCCCGTAATGTACGGGGTCAATAAGGACATGGTATAAAGGGTATTATTTCTTCGCTTCTACGCCATCAGTTTCAGAGCGTATTAAAAATTTCTCAGTTGTTTGCGGAATATGCTGAATCAGCCACTCGGCCATTTCTTTTTCCTCATTTAAAATCGCTTCAATGGTTGGAATTGAAGCTGTATCACCGGCATTTTTTGCTGCTGCTAATAGTGAGGTGTAACAGGCGATTTCAAATTGCTCGAAGACATATCCGCTAATAGAGCCTTTGACTATTTCATCAGAAGGGAATATACCACCGATTGACTGCCCAAGCGCAGCCATTTTACTCATGGAATCTTTAATGACTGAACGTGAAATGTCATTACGGTCAAGAATAGTTTCCAGTTGAACAATCTGGTTTTTGGTTTCACTAAGATGTTGTTCAATACGAGCGCGTAGTTCAGGATAATTATCTATACGACTGGCCATGGATTCAAGCATAGATTCGGCTTGCTTTTCCATTGCGTGGGCGTCACGTAACCAGTCATGATAATGTTCAATACGATTCATGAAAATGTCCTCTTTATAAAATGACTAAAAGTTAAAGTTCATATTTCAGGCTTTATTTTCTGCTTTCTTATTTACGTTATTAAGGGCCAGATCAGTCAATTTGATGTCGGTGGCCTTTTCTTCTTCCAGGGTTTCTTTCAGAAGCTTCGCTGCTTTACGATAACCTAATTGCTCAGCCAGTGTCGCTAATGTCCCATAACTGGCGATCTCATAGTGCTCAACTTTCTGTGCAGCGGCAATCAGTGCGGCATCACGTACTTCGTTTTTCTCGGTACTTTCGATGACCTCATTAGCTTCTTCAATGAGACCTTCCATTGCCACACATTTCATGCGCTTAATTTTCAGGTTCGGTTCAGATTCCACAACTTGATCAATACGTTCAATCTGTCCATGAGTTTCCTCGAGGTGTGCATGAAAAGCCTGACTTAATTTTTCGTTTGATGTTGCTCTGGCGAGTTTTGCCAGTGCCCGTGTTAATTGTTTTTCTGCACTGTAGGTGTCTGAAAGCAGGTGAATAAATACATCTTCAATGGACTTCATATTCATATTTTTACTCCAGTAAAATCACTGCGAGCCATACGGCCCGCAGAAGCAATTATCTTTATCAACTTCAGCTGATATTAATAATTAACGGCGGGTCAGGATTTTCCTGATTTATTTCCACCGCTGTGCTGACCGCCTTTTTTACCCGCTTCGGATGCGCGTTGCGGATCATTTTTAAAATTACCGCCGCTGTGTTGACCGCCTTTACGGCCTGCGTCGGATGCCTTCTCACGGTCTTCGGCGAAATTTCCTGAACCACCACGATGTTCGGCCATGTTATTTCTCCCGTTGCGTTGCATTGTTTCATTAATATGAGTGTTGTGTGTCGACACTCATTAAAATTAGTCGGTAATGAGAATTAGTCAAATTGAGCAAAGTGAGAAGGAATGTGAAAAATATATTTTGAAAAAGACTTTCGATATATTCATAAAGACCCAAGAAATAAGTGGGTTAGAGAAAATTATTGATTTTAGTAGTGTTTTGTTGCGGGATTAATTTGTTTGATTATATTACTTTTGGGCGGAAAAATGACGTAAGTTGACGTACGTCAGGGGTAAGCGAAACGGTAAAAAGATAAATAATAAATGAATTTAGGATTTTTCCTGCTTCATTAAAGATAGTTAAAATGCCGCCAGCGGAACTGGCGGCTGTGGGATTAACTGCGCGTCGCTGCTTTCATCGGTTGTACAAAAGCTTTCAGTACCGCCAGCATTTTCTCTGGCTCATTAATATGTTGCTCGATGATTTTAACAATTGCCGAACCAGAAATCGCGCCCGCAGCTCCTGCATCAATCGCTGCTTTTACCTGATCCGGGGCGGAAATACCAAATCCTTGCAGTGGAGGCGCCGCGTTATACTCCTTCAGCTTCGCAACCAGATGATTGAGAGGTAACGCGGCGCGGTTTTCAGCTCCGGTCACGCCCGCACGCGACAATAAATAGGTGTAACCACGACCGTAAGAGGCAATCTGGCGCAGTAAATCATCATCAGCATTCGGCGGGCAGATGAAGATAGGTGCAACGTTATGGCGCAACGCGGCCTGGCGGAAGGGCGCAGACTCTTCCACGGGCACATCGGCAACCAGCACCGAATCGACGCCGACTTTCTCGCACTCGGCATAAAACTCATCAATGCCTTTGTTAAACACCAGGTTGGCATACATCAAAAGGCCGATGGGAATGGTCGGGTGCTTCTGGCGAATGAGTGCCAGCATCTCAAAGCACTGCGCCGGGGTCACACCTGCCGCAAAGGCACGCAGTGTGGCGTTTTGAATCGTCGGGCCATCTGCCAGTGGGTCGGAGAAGGGGATGCCTAACTCCAGCGCGTCGGCACCAGCTTCGATCAAAGCATCGATAATTTTCAGCGACTGCTCTACGCCCGGATCACCGAGGGTGACGAAAGGAACAAATGCGCCTTCTTTGCGTTCCTTCAACTGGGCAAACAGAGTTTCATAGCGTTCCATCAGATTTCCCCTCGAGCTTTCAAAATATCGTGAACGGTGAAGATGTCTTTATCGCCGCGACCGGAAAGGTTAACCACCAGCAACTGCTCTTTTTCCGGGTTTTCGCGCATCATTTTCAGTGCGTGGGCCAGCGCATGTGAGGATTCCAGCGCCGGGATAATCCCTTCGTGCAGGCACAGCGTTTTGAAGGCTTCCAGAGCTTCATCATCGGTGATTGACACGTAATCAGCGCGTCCAATGCTGTTGAGATAAGCGTGTTGTGGGCCGACAGACGGGAAATCCAGTCCGGCAGAAATCGAGTAAGATTCTTCAATCTGCCCGTCTTCGGTTTGCATCATTGGCGCTTTCATACCGAAATAGATGCCCACGCGACCATGTTTTAACGGTGCGCCGTGCTCGCCAGTTTCGATACCATGACCGCCGGGCTCTACACCAATCAGGCCGACGTCGGTTTCGTTGATGAAATCAGCAAACATGCCGATGGCATTCGAACCGCCGCCAACACAGGCAATAACGGCATCCGGCAGACGACCTTCTCTTTCCAGAATCTGCGCTTTCGTTTCTTCGCCAATCATCCGCTGAAACTCACGCACAATGGTCGGGTAAGGATGCGGGCCAGCTGCAGTGCCCAGCATATAGTGCGCGGTTTCATAACTGCCGGACCAGTCGCGTAGCGCCTCATTACAGGCATCTTTCAGCGTCGCGGAACCGCTATGCACCGGGATCACTTCCGCACCCATCAAACGCATACGAAAAACGTTAGGCGACTGGCGTTCAACGTCTTTGGCACCCATATAAATACGGCATTTCAGGCCGAGCAGGGCGCTTGCAAGTGCAGAAGCCACGCCATGCTGACCTGCACCGGTTTCGGCAATGATTTCAGTTTTACCCATCCGCTTCGCCAGTAAAGCTTGACCGAGCACCTGGTTAGTTTTATGCGCGCCACCGTGCAGTAAATCTTCACGCTTCAGATACAGCGTGGTGTTAGTGCCGGCTGTAATGTTCTGGCATTTGGTCAACGCGGTTGGGCGACCAGCATAGTTTTTCAGCAGGTCGTTAAACTGGGCCTGAAATTCAGGATCTTTTTGCGCGCTGACAAAAGCTTCTTCCAGCTGGCGCAGAGCAGGCATCAGGATTTGTGGCACGTACATGCCGCCAAACTCACCAAAATACGGGTTAAGTAATGTTGTCATTGTTCCTTTCCTTAATATGCGCGCAGCGTCTGGAAAACCGAGGCCAAAAGACGTGCGTCTTTGATGCCCGGTTGCGACTCTACAGCAGAATTAAAATCAAGCCCGGCGCAGCCGGTTTGTGCCGCTTCCACGCAGTTATCTGCGCCTAAGCCACCCGCCAGCAGAACGTTGCCAAGCGATTGACCGTTTAACAGTGACCAGTCGAAACGTTGTCCGCTCCCGCCCTGACCGTTGTCGAATACATATTTATCGATGTGCTGAAAATCGCGCGCGGGAAGAGTTTCACCGACACTTAAAGCCTTCCAGATGGCGACGTTTGCTGGCAGAGCCTCACGCAGAGTGTCGATATACAGCTGATCTTCATTACCATGCAGTTGCACTGCCGCCAGCGATAACACCTTAGCTTTGTCCACCACATCGGCAATATCGTGATTGCGGAACACGCCAACGTATTGCAACGGTGCCGCAGCCATCACTTCCTGCGCCTGTTCAACGCTGACGCAACGGGGTGACGTTGTAACAAATATCAATCCACCGTAAATCGCGCCCGCGTCATGAGCTGCTTTAGCATCTTGCCCACGCGTCAGACCACACACTTTATTCTCACCCAGCAACACCCGGCGCACGGCGGCGTTCAAATCATCATGGGCCATTAGCGCCGAACCAATCAGAAAGCCGTTAGCGAAGTGGCTTAACTCACGCACCTGGGCGTAAGTATTGATGCCGGATTCGCTGATTACCGTCACGTTGTGCCCCAGTTTCGGCGCAAGCTCGCGGGTACGGTTAAGATCAATCGACAAATCACGCAGATCGCGGTTGTTAATGCCAACGACTTTTACTCCCAATGCAACGGCGCGCTCCAGCTCCTCTTCATTACTGACTTCGGTCAGCACGCCCATCTCCAGACTGTGGGCTACAGCAGCGAGCTGGCGATACTGATCGTCGTCCAGCACCGACAGCATTAATAAACAGGCATCGGCCTGGTAATAGCGCGCCAGATAGATCTGGTAAGGGTCGATAATAAAGTCTTTACACAAAATCGGCTGCGGGGCGATTTGGCTGATGATGGGGAGGAAATCAAAGCTCCCCTGAAAATATTTCTCATCAGTCAGCACCGAAATTGCCGAAGCGTAATGTTTATAAATGGCGGCAATGCGTGCCGGATCGAAATCATCACGGATCACGCCTTTTGACGGCGACGCTTTTTTGCATTCCAGAATAAACGCCGTGCGTGCGCCTTGCAGTGCATCATAAAAATGTCGCGTGCTCGGCTGAACCTCATTCTGAAAACTGGCCAGCGGTTGCTGCTGTTTGCGGGCTTCTACCCAAATCGCCTTGTCTGCGACGATTTTCGCTAAAACGGTTTGCATCATTTACCCTCGTGCCGCCAGTGCGGTGACTCTGTCGTAAGCGGAACCACTGCGCAGTACCTCAAGAACGGTTTGCGCATTGGTTTGCAGATCTTCCTGGCCATGCAGGCGCATTAACATGGCGACATTCGCCGCGACGGCTGCTTCATGGGCGGCGTCGCCTTTACCTTGTAACAAGCGTGTTAAAATGTCACGGTTTTCTTCCGGTGTTCCGCCTGCCAGTTGCTCCTGATGGTAGGGTGTCAGGCCAAAATCTTCAGCGGTCAACTGATAGCTCTTAATTTCGCCGTCATGCAGTTCGGCAACGATTGTCGGCGCGTGTAATGAAACTTCATCCATCCCCCCGCTGTGCACCACCGCTGCGCGTTGATACCCCAGCACGCGCAAGGTTTCGGCAATTGGCAGCACCAGTTCCGGGCTGTAGACACCAATTAGCGCCAGCGGCGGATGCGCCGGGTTAATCAGTGGCCCCAGCACGTTGAACAGGGTGCGGGTTTTCAGTTGCTGGCGAACGGGCATCGCGTGGCGAAATCCGGTGTGGTATTTCGGTGCAAAGAGAAAGCAGACGCCTAACTCGTCGAGCGCCTGGCGCGATTTATCGGCATTCATATCCAGGTTGATACCGAACGCAGCCAGCAGATCTGACGAGCCAGATTTACTGGAGACGCTGCGGTTACCGTGTTTCGCCACTTTCAGTCCACAGGCCGCAGCGACAAAAGCACTGGCAGTAGAAATGTTGATGCTGTTGCTGCCGTCACCACCTGTGCCGACGATATCAGCAAACAGATAATCCGGGCGCGGGAACGGCGCGGCGTTTTCCAGTAGCGCCGTTGCTGCTCCGGCGATTTCGTTCGGGTGCTCGCCGCGAATTTTCATGCTGACCAATGCAGCCGCCAGTTGTTCCGGTTTCAGCTCGCCACGCACCACCGCTGAAAACAGCTGGTGGCTTTCTTGTTGGCTAAGCGTCTGCGCCTGATACAGTTTTTCCAGAATTGGTTGCAGTGTGTTGGTCGGCTGCAGCTTCTGTTGCGCCCAGGCCAGCGTTTGTTCCAGCAGGCGAGCGCCCTGGGTGGTGAGAATGGATTCCGGATGGAACTGGAATCCACAAACGCGATCCGCATCATGACGCACCGCCATCACCATGCCATTAAAATGGGCGTTGATGGTTAAACCTGCCGGAATATTACTGCCAACCAGCGAATGATAACGCGCCACCGGCAATGGGTTTGTTAATCCGGCAAACATCGCCTGACCGTCATGTTCAATGCTCGACGCTTTACCGTGAAGAATTTCGCCCGCCTGACCGACATAGCCCCCGTAAGCTTCGACAATCGCCTGATGTCCGAGGCAAATGCCAATAATTGGCAGCTTGCCACGCAAACGGGTGAGGAGTTCCGGCATACAACCCGCTTCACTCGGCACTCCGGGGCCAGGAGAAAGCATCAGCACCGGATTGCTCATGGTCGCAAGACGTTCAATTAAGGTTTGCGCCGGAATATGGTTGCGGTAAATCACCACGTTATGCCCATTGCTGCGCAACTGATCTGCCAGGTTATAAGTAAAAGAGTCGATATTATCGAGCAGCAGAATGTCAGCCATCAGAAAGTCTCCTGTGCATGATGCGCGGTGGCGATAGCGCGCAGTACAGCGCGGGCTTTATTACGGGTTTCGTCGGCTTCCGACTGCGGAACAGAATCAAGGACCACGCCAGCACCGGCCTGCACGGTGGCGACGCCGTTTTCCACCAGCGCAGAGCGGATCACAATGCAGGTGTCGAGATCGCCATGTGCGGTGAAATAACCTACCGCACCGCCGTAGCTGCCGCGTCGACGACCTTCCGCTTCGGCAATTAACTGCATGGCGCGCACTTTTGGGGCACCGCTTAACGTACCCATGTTCATACAGGCGCGGTAAGCGTGCAGGGCGTCAAGATCGTGGCGCAGCTCACCGACCACGCGGGAGACGAGATGCATCACGTAAGAGTAACGGTCAACTTTGGTGAGATCGGCTACGTAGCGGCTGCCAGGAGTGCAAATGCGTGCCAGATCATTACGGGCGAGATCCACCAGCATCAGATGTTCTGAAAGTTCTTTATGGTCGGTACGCATTTCCAGTTCGATGCGGCTGTCGAGGTCTTTGTCCAGTGAACCATCGGCACGACGACCGCGTGGACGTGTTCCGGCAATCGGGTAGATCTCAATCTGGCGGCTGGAGGCGTCAAACTTGAGCGAACTTTCTGGCGACGCACCGAACAGGGTGAAATCATTATCCTGCATAAAAAACATGTACGGGCTGGGATTACTCTTTTTCAGCACGTAATAGGCCGCCAGCGGTGACGGGCAGGGCAGCGAGAAACGGCGAGATGGCACGACCTGGAAAATTTCTCCGGCGCGAATCGCTTTTTGCAACGAACGCACTACGCCACCGAACTCTTCATCGCTCTGATTACATTCACAACGCATATGCGGCACGGAAACTACCGGCAGCGGTGGCGCGGTTTCGGTCAGTTGCTGGCGAAGTTCGTTCAGGCGAGCAGTGAGACGTTGTTTTTCTTCTTCATTTGGAGTAAACAGGCTGGCCTGAATGCGGGTGCTTTTTTTCTGATGATCGATAACCATCAGCGTTTCAGCGAGATAAAAACAGAAATCAGGGCAGTTATTTTCCGCTGCCAGTTGCGGTAAATCTTCAAACCCCGCCACAAGGTCATAAGAGAACAGGCCGCCAAAGAACATCGCTTCCCGTTCTTCCTTCGGTACATTCAACAGATTCTGTAATAAGCGGAAAGCGTCAAAAACCGAAAGGGAGCATAAGCGGGCGTCTTCATCCAACAGTGGACTGACCGGGGGGAAGCGCAGTACGCGGCATTGTGGCGATTGCTCATTATCGACCCCAGCAGGCAGGGCGTTATCCAGTAATGCCAGCAGAGCTTCGCCATTGCCGGAAAGTGCCTGAATAGTGACAATGTCACCTAATGCTGTAATGCGCAGCGCAGTGTCCACTAGCAATAGACTTTTTAAATCATCTTTGCTGTCGATATCTGCGGATTCCAGCAGCAGCGTTGCCGGACGATCCCCACACAACTGATGAAAAAGCGCGGTCGGATTATCGCGATAAGCACCTTCGCCGGTTAACAGTTCGAGAGTCGGTTTTTGTGTTTGCATTGTTATTCTCTAATTTTGTTCAAAAAAAAGCCCGCTCATTAGGCGGGCTGGGTATCTGATTGCTTTACGCATGGTGAATACACTGCCCGTTTCAGGAAGTGCGCCACCAACCTTTCAGTACGAAAATCGCTTTCATTGTCGATACCCTTTTTACGTGAACTTGCGTACTAGTTAACTAGTTCGATGATTAATTGTCAACAGCTCATTTCAGAATATTTGCCAGAACCGTTATGATGTCGGCGCAAAAACATTATCCAAAACGGGAGTGCGCCTTGAGCGACACGAATTACGCAGTGATTTATGACCTGCACAGCCATACCACAGCTTCCGATGGCTGCCTGACGCCAGAAGCATTGGTGCACCGTGCAGTCGAGATGCGCGTCGGCACCCTGGCGATCACCGACCATGACACCACAGCGGCAATCGCGCCAGCAAGAGAAGAAATTTCACGTTCAGGACTGGCACTGAATCTTATTCCTGGCGTGGAAATATCCACCGTCTGGGAAAATCATGAAATTCATATTGTCGGGCTGAATATTGATATTACTCATCCGCTAATGTGTGAGTTCCTCGCGCAGCAGACAGAACGGCGCAATCAGCGGGCGAAGTTAATTGCTGAAAGACTGGAAAAAGCGCAAATACCTGGGGCGCTGGAAGGCGCGCAACGACTGGCGCAGGGCGGTGCGGTGACGCGCGGTCATTTTGCTCGTTTCTTGGTTGAATGTGGCAAAGCCAGTTCAATAGCGGATGTCTTTAAAAAATATCTGGCACGCGGGAAAACCGGATACGTTCCGCCACAGTGGTGTACAATAGAACAAGCTATTGATGTCATTCATCATTCCGGCGGTAAGGCGGTGCTAGCTCATCCTGGGCGGTACAATCTTAGTGCTAAATGGCTGAAAAGATTGGTTGCGCATTTTGCCGAACACCACGGCGACGCGATGGAAGTCGCGCAGTGCCAGCAATCGCCCAATGAACGCACCCAACTGGCGACGCTTGCTCGCCAGCATCATTTATGGGCATCACAAGGATCTGATTTTCATCAGCCATGCCCGTGGATCGAACTGGGTCGTAAACTCTGGCTGCCCGCAGGCGTTGAAGGCGTCTGGCAGCTATGGGAACAGCCGCAGAACACCACAGAGAGGGAATTATGAGCCAGTTTTTTTATATTCATCCTGATAACCCGCAGCAACGTCTGATCAACCAGGCGGTGGAGATCGTGCGTAAAGGGGGGGTGATTGTTTATCCAACTGATTCCGGCTATGCGCTCGGCTGTAAAATTGAAGATAAAAACGCCATGGAGCGTATTTGTCGTATTCGCCAGCTGCCGGACGGTCACAACTTTACCCTGATGTGTCGCGATCTTTCTGAACTCTCGACCTATTCATTTGTCGATAACGTTGCGTTTCGTTTGATGAAAAACAACACGCCGGGTAACTACACTTTCATCCTGAAGGGGACGAAGGAAGTGCCACGCCGTCTGTTGCAGGAAAAACGCAAAACCATCGGTATGCGTGTGCCTTCTAACCCGATTGCGCAGGCGTTGCTTGAAGCATTGGGCGAACCGATGCTTTCCACTTCGTTGATGCTACCAGGCAGCGAATTTACCGAGTCTGATCCGGAAGAAATTAAAGACCGTCTGGAAAAACAGGTGGATTTGATTATTCACGGCGGCTATCTCGGGCAGAAACCAACAACGGTTATTGATCTCACCGATGATACGCCAGTCGTATTGCGTGAAGGCGTAGGTGATGTGAAGCCTTTTTTATAAGTGCTTAACTCTGTATACTACGCGGCCTTAAAATGGCGCTCTACTGCGCCATTGATTCTCCTGTTCGACGCCTGGGAAGGCGACACCAAAAGGAAGCTCTATGAGCGAAAAGCTACAGAAAGTGCTGGCGCGTGCCGGCCACGGTTCTCGCCGTGAAATCGAATCTATTATTGAAGCCGGTCGTGTGAGTGTAGATGGCAAAATTGCTAAACTCGGCGATCGTGTTGAAATTACCCCTGGACTGAAAATCCGTATCGATGGTCACCTGATTTCGGTACGTGAGTCCGCTGAACAAATTTGTCGCGTTCTGGCCTATTACAAACCGGAAGGTGAGTTGTGTACCCGTAACGATCCGGAAGGGCGTCCAACGGTATTTGACCGTCTGCCAAAGCTGCGTGGCGCACGCTGGATTGCCGTAGGTCGTCTGGACGTTAACACCTGTGGTCTGCTGCTGTTCACCACCGATGGTGAACTGGCAAACCGTTTAATGCATCCAAGCCGTGAAGTTGAACGTGAATATGCCGTGCGTGTATTTGGTCAGGTTGACGACGCGAAACTGCGTGATTTGAGTCGTGGCGTGCAGCTGGAAGATGGTCCGGCAGCCTTTAAAACCATTAAGTTCAGCGGCGGCGAAGGGATCAACCAGTGGTACAACGTTACTCTGACCGAAGGCCGTAACCGTGAAGTTCGTCGTCTTTGGGAAGCTGTTGGTGTGCAGGTGAGCCGTCTGATCCGCGTGCGTTACGGTGATATCCCACTGCCGAAAGGTCTGCCACGCGGTGGCTGGACTGAGCTGGATCTTGCCCAGACTAACTATCTGCGTGAGCTGGTGGAACTACCGCCAGAAACCAGCTCTAAAGTTGCTGTAGAAAAAGACCGTCGTCGTATGAAGGCGAATCAAATTCGTCGTGCGGTGAAACGTCACAGCCAGGTCAGCGGCGGTCGTCGTTCTGGTGGACGTAATAATAACGGTTAATTTAAGTTAAGTATTAAATAAAGGCCCTGCGGGGCCTTTTCTTCATTTGAAGCATGATAAATAGTCGCAGTATTTTAATTTAATTTCATACTTGCTTATGAATAATGCCAGGGAATAGCCACATTACTATTTAATTATCTGAGATAAACTCAACGTCAAGAGGTGGGTTATGATTAGATATAGTGGATTATTTCTATCGCTGTTAATGCTTTCAGGTTGTGCAACTGAAGCATTGAAAAATGAACAAGCTGAAACTGTTATTACTGCGGGTAACAAGGCGGTTGCGGCGAATGCAAGTTTCTTTAAACAATACTATGCTTCTCGTGAAAACTTTCTTGTTAATTTTTATGCGACTAATCCGGATTGTGCATTGCGACCTGATTATGAAACGATTATGGAAAATAATACTAATAAAGAGTCCTTATGTATGCAATCAGAGAAAGGGGACAAAACATCGTATAAAGACGTTACTAAAGTTCAATTGGCAACCACAGAAAAACAAAAGCTACTGGCTTCACTTGAGGTCGTTAACAGTATGAGCTCCTATGTGGAGTTGTTGACGGTGGATATGGATGTTGACGATAGTAAACAAATTATATTACTTAATCAGGCGCTCGATCATGCAAACAACGCCCAAAAACTACTTGGCCTTTCAGAAGGTGAAGAACTGACTAAGTCAGCTGTAGCTGTTAAAGATTTAGTTCAATATTTCAATGGATTATATAAAGAGAAGATTAAATCAGAAAATGTTGGTAAAACGGTAGGTAGTGACTGGCCACGACTTCAAAGAAATTTACAAGATTTACTCGATGATATAGCAACGAAACAGCAGCAAATGGATTGGAATAATTTTGCGAACATCAGCAATAATTTTTATTACTATAATAAGGCCCGAGCAAATACTAAAAACATAGAATTTAAAACATTAAAGAGTAGACAGGAATTTTTGAGTGCAGTAATTAATCTTAATGAAAGCAGATTGCGTTCATCTGATCCGGCGGCTCCAGCAATACAAGCTATTAATGCCTTCATGGATAAAGGAAATCATCTACAAGATTTATACTCTAATAAATCTCTTTCTAAAGCGGATTTAGAGCGTAGGAATGAGATCCTGCGTTCTCAAGTTATTAGTGGTCTACAGGCGTCAGAGGAGCTGGCAAAACTTCTTATTGCCAGCGGAGTTATGTTATAGGAGGTCATTATGAACGATGTGCAAAATCGACGAATACTGGCATTGCTCAATATGCTGTACTATGCCTTAGGAAACCGAACAACTTGCGATATATGTCACAAATATTTTATTCTGGTTTTGTCGGTAATGAATAATCTGACAATTAATTATGGCTCGCAAACGTCACCAGAACTGACTGGTATTAGTTATGAAGATGCTAATGATTTGATCACTGAATTAATACTGTTTATTGAAGACGTCAATGCGGATAATGACATGGAATATCCCGCACACTTGAATAAAATTCAAGCTCTTCTTAATTTTGCCGTGGCTAATTAAGCCATTCAGTATCTAAAATTAGCACCTCAAGAGGCGAACTTTTGAGGTGCTTTCACTTAATAATCAATCCCGATTTGCGCCTTAACACCAGCATCAAACGCATGTTTGACGGGGCGTAATTCACTTACCGTATCCGCCAGTTCAAGAATATCCCGATGACAACCACGCCCCGTGATAATCACCGTCTGTTGATGTGGACGTTCATTTAACGCCTGCACCACTTCTTCCAGTGGCAAATAGTCATACGCCACCATATAAGTCAGCTCATCGAGCAAAACCATATCCAGTGAAGCATCTGCCAGCATTCGTTTGGCATGTTGCCAGACTTCACGGCAGGCCGCGGTATCAGATTCGCGGTTTTGCGTATCCCAGGTAAAGCCCGTTGCCATCACCTGAAATTCAACGCCGTGTGGTTCCAGCAGATTTCGTTCGCCATTAGGCCAGGTGCCTTTAATAAACTGCACGACGCCCACTTTTTTTCCGTGACCAACTGCGCGTGTTGCCGTACCAAATGCTGCGGTGGTTTTGCCTTTTCCATTGCCGGTAAAGACGATGATAATACCTCGTTCATCCTGGGCCTGGGCCACACGGGCATCCACTTTATCTTTTACACGCTGCTGACGCTGTTGGTAGCGTTCATCACTCATTGGGATATTCCTGGTTTACGGCCCGGTTGGGCGTCAAAGGTCATGCCGGTTTTACGGCGGCTGTCATCGCCCATCAGCCAGAGGTAGAGCGGCATGATATCAGCGGGGGTTTTAAGTTTCTGTGGATCTTCGGTCGGGAAGGCACTGGCCCGCATAGCGGTGCGCGTACCGCCTGGGTTAATGCAGTTGACGCGCAGGCGCTGCTGATATTCATCGGCCAGTACCTGCATCATCCCTTCGGTGGCAAATTTCGACGCTGCATAAGCGCCCCAGTTTGCACGCCCCTGACGTCCAACGCTTGACGAAGTAAAGACCAGTGAACCGGCGTCCGATTTGAGTAATAAAGGAAGCAGTGCCTGGGTGAGCATAAAGGTGGCATTAACGTTGACCTGCATGACGTCCTGCCAGACCTGCGGGTTTTGCTCGCTCATTGGGCAAACATCGCCGAGCAATCCGGCATTATGCAAAACACCATCCAGACGCGGATAATTAACGGCAATGCGCTGTGCCAGTTGTTGGCAATCTTCGGACGTGCAGGTCAGCAAATCGAGAATAAACCACTGTGGCTGACGCCCAGTTTCTTCGTTTATGTGGCTGGCTACCTGACGTAATTTTTCTTCATTACGGCCCAACAGAATCACTGTCGCACCATAGCGTGCATACGTCATCGCGGCTTCACGACCAATACCATTGCTGGCTCCCGTCACCAGGATAATGCGATCATTGAGTAAATCTTGTTTTGGCTGGTAATGCATGGCTACTCCTCAACGACGTTGTCTGTCGCGCTGCCAGTGTACTTTAAGACTTTGGGGCTTTATGCCTGAAACAGAAGGGCATTTCAATCAGCCTGGGGCGATAACACCGCAAAATGGATACTTTGTCATACTTTCGCTGCAATAACATCTCTGCGAGACGGCTTAACATGCCTGTTGTAAACTGTGAGCCAAAGCGTTGTTTAACCAAGGTGGGGACTCGTGGAATTGTTGTCTGAATATGGTTTGTTTTTGGCGAAAATCGTTACCGTTGTGCTAGCGATTGCGGCGATTGCCGCCATTATTGTCAATGTTGCTCAACGTAATAAACGCCAGCGTGGCGAGTTACGGGTCAACAATCTCAGCGAACAGTATAAGGAGATGAAAGAAGAACTGGCCGCGGCGCTGATGGACACTCATCAGCAAAAACAGTGGCATAAAGCGCAGAAGAAAAAGCACAAGCAAGAAGCGAAAGCCGCAAAAGCGAAAGCCAAACTGGGCGAGGTGGCAACTGACAGTAAACCTCGCGTCTGGGTGCTGGATTTTAAAGGCAGCATGGACGCCCATGAAGTGAACTCGCTACGTGAAGAGATAACGGCGGTACTCGCAGCATTTAAACCGCAGGATCAGGTTGTGCTACGTCTGGAAAGCCCTGGTGGCATGGTGCATGGTTACGGGCTGGCGGCTTCGCAGCTGCAGCGTCTGCGTGATAAAAACATTCCTTTAACTGTTACGGTAGACAAAGTTGCTGCCAGCGGCGGTTACATGATGGCCTGTGTGGCGGACAAAATTGTTTCCGCACCGTTTGCTATTGTGGGTTCCATTGGGGTGGTGGCGCAAATGCCCAACTTTAACCGCTTCCTGAAAAGCAAAGATATTGATATCGAACTGCACACCGCCGGGCAGTATAAGCGCACGCTGACCTTGCTGGGTGAAAACACCGAAGAAGGGCGGGAGAAATTCCGCGAAGAGCTGAACGAAACGCATCAGTTATTTAAAGATTTTGTGAAGCGTATGCGTCCGTCTCTGGATATTGAACAGGTGGCAACGGGTGAACACTGGTACGGACAACAGGCGGTAGAGAAAGGCCTGGTTGATGAAATCAACACCAGTGATGAGGTTATTCTTAGCCTGATGGAAGGCCGTGAAGTGGTCAATGTACGCTATATGCAGCGTAAAAGACTCATTGACCGATTCACCGGCAGCGCGGCAGAGAGCGCCGATCGATTGTTGCTACGCTGGTGGCAGCGGGGGCAAAAGCCATTGATGTAAAAGATAAACGCGAGGGTAAGACCTCGCGTTTTGCTTTAATCAACCAGGTGATATTTTTCTGAAAGCACATGGGCCAGGTGTTTGAACATATTAAACACCGCAGTGCTTTTGGCTGTTGGCAATCCTTGTTCATCTAAAAAGTAGTCGCCGGTAAAGACCAGCACGCCATTACGCTGCGAGACGCCGGTGGCTTCAATCCCTGCGAGCGTATCCTCATGCTCACGAATGATTTTATTGGCCTCTTTCAACAGCGTTTCGCGGTCGATGGGTTGTGTCTCTTTGTTCATTATTTACTCCTTAAACAAGGACATTAGTCTACGCCAGGCATGGCTTGCAGACAAATATACCACGCTGGTGGCAAGAGCGCCTTACTGGCAACTTTGGATTTTGCATGCTAATAAAGTTGCGTATCGGATTTTATCAGGTACAGTGTGACGCTTTCGTCAATCTGGCAATAGATTTGCTTGACATTCGACCAAAATTCCGTCGTGCTATAGCGCCTGTAGGCCAAGACCTGTTAACTCAGTCACCTGAATTTTCGTGAACAGAGTCACGACAAGGGGTTGATATCCGCAGAGAACGAGTCCATATCGGTAACTCGTTGCCAGTGGAAGGTTTATCAACGTGCGACGCATTCCTGGAAGAATCAAATTAGGTAAGGTGAATATGGGTAAAGCTCTTGTCATCGTTGAGTCCCCGGCAAAAGCCAAAACGATCAACAAGTATCTGGGTAGTGACTACGTGGTGAAATCCAGCGTCGGTCACATCCGCGATTTGCCGACCAGTGGCTCAGCTGCCAAAAAGAGTGCCGACTCTACCTCCACCAAGACGGCTAAAAAGCCTAAAAAGGATGAACGTGGCGCTCTCGTCAACCGTATGGGGGTTGACCCGTGGCACAATTGGGAGGCGCACTATGAAGTGTTGCCTGGTAAAGAGAAGGTCGTCTCTGAACTGAAACAACTGGCTGAAAAAGCCGACCACATCTATCTCGCAACCGACCTTGACCGCGAAGGGGAAGCCATTGCATGGCACCTGCGGGAAGTGATTGGTGGTGATGATGCGCGCTATAGCCGAGTGGTGTTTAACGAAATTACTAAAAACGCGATCCGCCAGGCATTTAACAAACCAGGTGAGCTGAATATTGATCGTGTTAATGCCCAGCAGGCGCGTCGCTTTATGGACCGCGTGGTGGGATATATGGTTTCGCCGCTGCTGTGGAAAAAGATCGCTCGTGGTCTGTCTGCAGGTCGTGTGCAGTCGGTGGCGGTCCGCCTGGTGGTCGAGCGTGAGCGTGAAATTAAAGCGTTCGTACCGGAAGAGTTCTGGGAAGTCGATGCCAGCACGACCACGCCATCTGGTGATGCGTTGGCGTTGCAGGTGACTCATCAGAACGACAAACCGTTCCGCCCGGTCAACAAAGAACAAACTCAGGCTGCGGTAAGTCTGCTGGAAAAAGCGCGCTACAGCGTGCTGGAACGTGAAGACAAACCGACAACCAGTAAACCTGGCGCTCCTTTTATTACCTCTACGCTGCAACAAGCTGCCAGCACCCGTCTTGGTTTTGGCGTGAAAAAAACCATGATGATGGCGCAGCGTTTGTATGAAGCAGGCTATATCACTTACATGCGTACCGACTCCACCAACCTGAGTCAGGACGCAGTAAATATGGTTCGCGGTTATATCAGCGATAATTTTGGTAAGAAATATCTGCCGGAAAGTCCGAATCAGTACGCCAGCAAAGAAAACTCACAGGAAGCGCACGAAGCGATTCGTCCTTCTGACGTCAATGTGATGGCGGAATCGCTGAAGGATATGGAAGCAGATGCGCAGAAACTGTACCAGTTAATCTGGCGTCAGTTCGTTGCCTGCCAGATGACCCCAGCGAAATATGACTCCACGACGCTGACCGTTGGTGCGGGCGATTTCCGCCTGAAAGCACGCGGTCGTATTTTGCGCTTTGATGGCTGGACGAAAGTGATGCCTGCACTGCGTAAAGGCGATGAAGATCGTATCTTACCGGCAGTCGATAAAGGCGATGCTCTGACGCTCGTTGAACTGACACCAGCCCAGCACTTTACCAAGCCGCCAGCCCGTTTCAGTGAAGCATCGCTGGTTAAAGAGCTGGAAAAACGCGGTATCGGTCGTCCGTCTACCTACGCGTCGATCATTTCGACCATTCAGGATCGTGGCTATGTGCGAGTAGAAAATCGTCGTTTCTATGCGGAAAAAATGGGCGAAATCGTCACCGATCGCCTGGAAGAGAATTTCCGTGAGTTAATGAACTACGACTTCACCGCACAGATGGAAAACAGCCTCGACCAGGTGGCAAATCACGAAGCAGAGTGGAAAGCTGTACTGGATCACTTCTTCTCGGATTTCACCCAGCAGTTAGATAAAGCTGAAAAAGATCCCGAAGAGGGGGGTATGCGCCCGAACCAGATGGTTCTGACCAGCATCGACTGCCCGACCTGTGGTCGCAAAATGGGTATTCGCACAGCGAGCACCGGGGTATTCCTTGGCTGTTCCGGCTACGCTCTGCCACCGAAAGAGCGTTGCAAAACCACCATCAACCTGGTGCCGGAAAACGAAGTGCTGAACGTGCTGGAAGGTGAAGACGCTGAAACCAACGCGCTGCGCGCAAAACGTCGTTGCCCGAAATGCGGCACGGCGATGGACAGCTATCTCATCGATCCGAAACGTAAGTTGCATGTCTGTGGTAATAACCCAACCTGCGACGGTTACGAGATCGAAGAGGGCGAATTCCGCATTAAAGGTTATGACGGCCCGATAGTTGAGTGTGAAAAATGTGGATCTGAAATGCACCTGAAAATGGGGCGTTTCGGTAAATACATGGCCTGCACTAACGAAGAGTGTAAAAACACACGTAAGATTTTACGTAACGGCGAAGTGGCACCACCGAAGGAAGATCCGGTGCCATTACCGGAGCTGCCGTGCGAAAAATCAGATGCTCATTTCGTGCTGCGTGACGGTGCTGCCGGTGTGTTCCTGGCGGCCAATACCTTCCCGAAATCGCGTGAAACACGTGCGCCACTGGTGGAAGAGCTTTATCGCTTCCGCGACCGTCTGCCGGAAAAACTGCGTTATCTGGCCGATGCGCCACAGCAGGATCCGGAAGGTAATAAGACCATGGTTCGCTTTAGCCGTAAAACCAAACAGCAATATGTCTCTTCGGAAAAAGACGGAAAGGCGACTGGCTGGTCAGCATTTTATGTTGATGGCAAATGGGTTGAAGGGAAAAAATAACCTTTAATTCTGTCAGGTTATTATAAACAAAGGGTCGCGAAAGCGGCCCTTTTTTATTGCATATTATTTTTTCTTCACACCTATACACTAAGGCTATAAATGATATAGTGGTTATAGTTAGCACCTTTTTTATTATTAAATCGTATTAGTCACCCGCCAGGTGTGACGAAAAAACGATGTTCTGATGGCGTCTAAGTGGATGGTTTAACATGAAATTACAACAACTTCGCTATATTGTTGAGGTGGTCAATCATAACCTGAATGTCTCATCAACGGCGGAAGGACTTTACACATCACAACCCGGGATCAGTAAACAAGTCAGAATGCTGGAAGACGAGCTAGGCATTCAAATTTTTTCCCGAAGCGGCAAGCACCTGACGCAGGTAACGCCAGCAGGACAAGAAATAATTCGTATCGCTCGTGAAGTCCTGTCGAAAGTCGATGCCATAAAATCGGTCGCCGGAGAGCACACCTGGCCGGATAAAGGCTCGCTGTATATCGCCACCACGCATACCCAGGCACGCTATGCGTTACCAAACGTCATCAAAGGCTTTATTGAGCGTTATCCTCGCGTTTCTTTGCATATGCACCAGGGCTCGCCGACACAAATTGCTGATGCTGTCTCTAAAGGCAATGCCGATTTCGCTATCGCCACAGAAGCGCTGCATCTGTATGAAGATTTAGTGATGTTACCGTGCTACCACTGGAACCGGGCTATTGTGGTAACCCCGGATCATCCTCTGGCAGGCAAAAAAGCCATTACCATTGAAGAACTGGCGCAATATCCGTTGGTGACATATACCTTCGGCTTTACCGGACGCTCAGAACTGGATACTGCCTTTAACCGCGCAGGGTTAACGCCGCGTATCGTCTTCACGGCAACGGATGCTGACGTCATTAAAACTTACGTCCGGTTAGGGTTGGGGGTAGGGGTTATTGCCAGCATGGCGGTGGATCCGGTCGCCGATCCCGACCTGGTGCGCGTTGATGCTCACGATATCTTCAGCCACAGTACAACCAAAATTGGTTTTCGCCGTAGTACTTTTTTGCGCAGTTATATGTATGATTTCATTCAGCGTTTTGCACCGCATTTAACGCGTGATGTCGTTGATGCGGCTGTCGCATTGCGCTCTAATGAAGAAATTGAGGTCATGTTTAAAGATATAAAACTGCCGGAAAAATAATTTCTTGCGTTATTTTCGGCACCTTTTATGTAGCGAAGGTGCCGGAATATATTCTCTTTTGTTGCTTATTTGTATACCGTGCACAATATTTTTATCCCTCATATTTATAGGGTAAATTACCTGTAAAGTAGTGTCTAATTACCCGCCTCGCAAACTCCAGTTTTCAAATATCTATTTCAGGTCAAAAGATTGAATTATTCACTGGAGACGATTCGTAAATTCGCTGGATTTTTGACTAAAGTTTCTTTAGGATTTGTCTCATCGTATGATTAATTACACCAATCGTTCAACGTCTTGCTGATAAGTGATGGCGATTATATGAGGTTAGCAATGCCTTCTGGAAATCAGGAACCCCGCCGGGACCCTGAATTAAAACGCAAAGCCTGGCTAGCGGTATTTCTTGGTTCTGCACTTTTCTGGGTGGTTGTCGCACTGCTGATTTGGAAAGTGTGGGGATAACTATGGTCGGTCAGGAGCAACTGGAGTCGTCACCATTATGTCAGCATAGTGACAATGAACCAGTAACGAAACGGGAATGTTCCGTCGTTATTCCAGACGACTGGCAACTAACAACGCAGCAGCAAGCCTTTATAGAACTGTTTGCTGAAGATGATCAGCCGAAACAATAATTATCATCATTCTTATTACCCATTTTTAATGAATTAAAGGGCTTTTAATACACCGCAGCAATAACAGGTTGAGTTATCTCAACACAAAGTAATAACCGTTAAGGGTGTAGCCTATGATCAACACAAATATGAAATATTGGTCCTGGATGGGCGCATTTTCTCTGTCGATGCTCTTCTGGGCCGAACTCCTCTGGATCATTACTCACTGATTCCTGACCCCGCTGCGGCGGGGTTTTCATTTGCTTTGCCACAAGGTTTCTCCTCTTTTATCAATTTGGGTTGTTATCAAATCGTTACGCAATGTTTGTGTTATCTTTAATATTCACCCTGAAGAGAATCAGGGCTTCGCAACCCTGTCATTAAGGAGGAGCTATGTCGTCAACCCTACGAGAAGCCAGTAAGGACACGTTGCAGGCCAAAGATAAAACTTACCACTACTACAGCCTGCCGCTTGCTGCCAAATCACTGGGCGATATCACCCGTCTGCCTAAGTCACTCAAAGTTTTGCTCGAAAACCTGCTGCGCTGGCAGGATGGTAACTCGGTTACCGAAGAGGATATCTACGCGCTGGTGGGATGGCTGAAAAATGCCCATGCTGACCGTGAAATTGCCTACCGCCCGGCAAGGGTGCTGATGCAGGACTTTACCGGCGTACCTGCCGTTGTTGATCTGGCGGCAATGCGCGAAGCGGTTAAACGCCTCGGCGGCGATACTGCAAAGGTTAACCCGCTCTCACCGGTCGACCTGGTCATTGACCACTCGGTGACCGTCGATCGTTTTGGTGATGATGAGGCATTTGAAGAAAACGTGCGCCTGGAAATGGAGCGCAACCACGAACGTTATGTGTTCCTGAAATGGGGAAAGCAGGCGTTCAGTCGTTTTAGCGTCGTGCCGCCAGGCACAGGCATTTGCCATCAGGTTAACCTCGAATATCTCGGCAAAGCAGTGTGGAGCGAATTGCAGGACGGTGAATGGATTGCTTATCCGGATACACTCGTTGGTACTGACTCGCACACCACCATGATAAACGGCCTCGGCGTGCTGGGGTGGGGCGTTGGTGGGATCGAAGCCGAAGCCGCAATGTTAGGCCAGCCGGTTTCCATGCTTATCCCTGACGTAGTGGGCTTTAAACTCACCGGAAAATTACGTGAAGGTATTACCGCCACAGACCTGGTACTCACCGTTACCCAAATGCTGCGCAAACATGGCGTGGTGGGGAAATTCGTCGAATTTTATGGTGATGGGCTGGATTCACTACCGCTGGCGGATCGCGCCACCATTGCCAATATGTCGCCAGAATATGGTGCCACCTGTGGCTTCTTCCCAATCGATGCTGTCACCCTCGATTACATGCGTTTAAGCGGGCGCAGCGAAGATCAGGTCGAGTTGGTCGAAAAATATGCCAAAGCGCAGGGCATGTGGCGAAACCCGGGCGATGAACCGATTTTTACCAGTACGTTAGAACTGGATATGAATGACGTTGAAGCGAGCCTGGCAGGGCCAAAACGCCCACAGGATCGCGTTGCACTGCCCGATGTACCAAAAGCATTTGCCGCCAGTAACGAACTGGAAGTAAATGCCACGCATAAAGATCGCCAGCCGGTCGATTATGTTATGAACGGACATCCGTATCAGTTACCTGATGGCGCGGTGGTCATTGCTGCGATAACGTCGTGCACCAACACCTCTAACCCAAGTGTGCTGATGGCCGCAGGTTTGCTGGCGAAAAAAGCTGTAACTCTGGGCCTCAAGCGGCAACCGTGGGTCAAAGCGTCGCTGGCACCAGGCTCGAAAGTCGTTTCTGATTATCTGGCAAAAGCGAAACTGACACCGTATCTGGATGAACTGGGATTTAACCTTGTGGGATACGGTTGTACCACCTGTATTGGTAACTCTGGTCCATTGCCCGATCCTATCGAAACGGCAATCAAAAAAGGCGATTTAACCGTCGGTGCGGTGCTGTCCGGCAACCGTAACTTTGAAGGCCGTATCCATCCGCTGGTTAAAACTAACTGGCTGGCCTCGCCGCCGCTGGTGGTTGCCTATGCGCTGGCGGGAAATATGAATATTAACCTCGCTTCTGAGCCTATTGGTCACGATCGTAAAGGCGATCCGGTATATCTGAAAGATATCTGGCCATCGGCACAAGAAATTGCCCGTGCGGTAGAACAAGTCTCCACAGAAATGTTCCGCAAAGAGTACGCAGAAGTTTTTGAAGGCACGGCGGAATGGAAAGAGATTAACGTTGCGCGATCCGATACCTACGGTTGGCAGGAGGATTCAACCTATATTCGCTTATCGCCTTTCTTTGATGAAATGCAGGCAACACCAGCACCTGTGGAAGATATTCACGGTGCGCGGATCCTCGCAATGCTGGGGGATTCGGTTACCACTGACCACATTTCTCCGGCGGGCAGCATTAAGCCCGATAGCCCGGCGGGGCGATATCTACAAGGTCGGGGTGTTGAGCGCAAAGACTTTAACTCCTACGGTTCGCGGCGTGGTAACCATGAAGTGATGATGCGCGG
Source organism: Escherichia coli (assembly GCF_036503815.1). GTDB lineage: Bacteria > Pseudomonadota > Gammaproteobacteria > Enterobacterales > Enterobacteriaceae > Escherichia > Escherichia coli_F. Next base: position 2,784,938 of record NZ_AP027764.1, on the reverse strand, counting down.
CACCTTCGCCAATATTCGCATCCGTAATGAAATGGTGCCTGGCGTTGAAGGGGGGATGACGCGGCATTTACCTGACAGCGAGGTCATCTCTATTTATGATGCCGCGATGCGCTATAAGCAGGAACAAACGCCGCTGGCGGTGATTGCCGGGAAAGAGTATGGATCAGGCTCCAGCCGTGACTGGGCAGCAAAAGGTCCGCGTCTGCTTGGCATTCGTGTTGTGATTGCCGAATCGTTTGAACGAATTCACCGCTCGAATTTAATTGGCATGGGCATCCTGCCGCTGGAATTTCCGCAAGGCGTGACGCGTAAAACGTTAGGGCTAATCGGGGAAGAGAAGATTGATATTGTCGATCTGCAAAGTCTACAACCCGGTGCGACGGTTCCGGTGACGTTTACGCGCGCGGATGGTAGCCAGGAAGTCGTACCCTGCCGTTGTCGTATCGACACCGCGACGGAGTTGACCTACTACCAGAACGACGGCATTTTGCATTATGTCATTCGTAATATGTTGAAGTAACGAGTATTTGCTTGCCGGTTATTTTGCTTCCGGCAAGCAAATGAATTACACAATGCAAGAGGGTTATTTGTTCAGCAAATGACCCATTTTCTCGGCTTTGGTATCGAGATAATGTTCGTTATTGGGGTTACGACCTACAATCAACGGTACGCGTTCAACAATATTAATCCCTGCTTCGGTCAGAATTTCGACTTTTTTCGGGTTGTTGGTTAACAAGCGGACTTCATTGACGCCAAGGAGTTTGAACATATCAGCGCAAAGAGTGAAGTCGCGCTCATCAGCGGCGAAGCCTAACTGGTGGTTAGCCTCTACAGTATCGTAACCTTGATCCTGCAGTGCATAAGCGCGGATTTTATTCAGCAGACCAATGTTACGACCTTCCTGACGGTGATACAGCAAAATACCACGGCCTTCTTCGGCAATTTGCGTCAGTGCCGCTTCGAGCTGGAAGCCACAATCGCAGCGCAAGCTGAACAGGGCGTCACCGGTCAGACATTCGGAATGGACGCGCGCAAGTACCGGGGTATGCCCGGAAATATCGCCATAGACTAGCGCGACATGATCGTGTCCGGTTGCCAGTTCTTCAAATCCCACCATCAGGAAATCGCCCCATGGGGTTGGCAGTTTGGCTTCTGCCACACGTTTAAGCTGCATGAAATTCTCCAGATAATGCTGGTTCTGTATTGGCTTATTTTGCCATAACGAGAAGGGGTTCACCTAATCACGACGCGTCGATCGTTCACGGAATGGCACAAACCTGTCAATTTTTCCTGGAACTGGCATTTTCAGTTATGATTGTGGGACTTATCAAAAAGGAGATGCCATGCGTTCGATTGCCAGACGTACCGCAGTGGGAGCTGCACTATTGCTTGTTATGCCGGTAGCCGTATGGATTTCTGGCTGGCGTTGGCAACCTGGAGAACAAAGTTGGCTACTAAAAGCGGCTTTTTGGGTTACTGAAACTGTCACTCAGCCATGGGGCGTCATTACACATTTGATTTTATTCGGCTGGTTTCTCTGGTGTCTGCGTTTTCGCATTAAGGCTGCCATTATGTTATTTGCCATTCTGGCGGCGGCAATCCTTGTGGGACAAGGTGTTAAATCCTGGATCAAAGACAAAGTCCAGGAACCACGACCTTTTGTAATCTGGCTGGAAAAAACACATCATATTCCGGTTGATGAGTTCTACACTTTAAAGCGAGCAGAACGCGGAAATATAGTGAAAGAACAGTTGGCTGAAGAGAAAAATATCCCGCAATATTTGCGTTCACACTGGCAGAAAGAGACGGGGTTTGCCTTTCCGTCCGGTCACACGATGTTTGCTGCCAGTTGGGCGCTGTTGGCCGTTGGGTTGCTGTGGCCGCGTCGGCGAACGTTAACCATTGCTATCTTGCTGGTCTGGGCAACCGGAGTCATGGGAAGCCGCCTGCTACTCGGGATGCATTGGCCGCGCGATCTGGTGGTAGCTACGTTGATTTCGTGGGCGCTGGTGGCGATAGCAACGTGGCTTGCACAACGAATTTGTGGGCCATTAACACCACCTGCGGAAGAAAATCGCGAAATTGCGCAACGAGAACAAGAAAGTTAACGCTGGTTGATTTTCTGAATTTAGCCCTTAAATCATCAACAATGCGCGTGGTTGCCATTTCGCAGACGGCGCGAAAATGGTACTTTAAAGGGCTATTGCGGTAAGTTGACCATAATTTATTCGCTCTAACCACATAACGGGAAGTAATGTGAAATATTTACTCATTTTCTTACTGGTGTTAGCGATCTTCGTGATTTCGGTCACGTTGGGTGCGCAGAACGATCAACAGGTGACGTTTAATTATCTGTTAGCGCAAGGGGAGTACCGTATTTCCACATTGCTGGCGGTATTGTTTGCTGCGGGGTTTGCTATCGGTTGGCTGATTTGCGGCCTGTTCTGGCTGCGAGTTCGTGTTTCCCTGGCGCGCGCTGAACGTAAAATAAAGCGACTGGAAAACCAGCTTTCACCCGCGACTGACGTGGCTGTAGCGCCGCATTCGTCAGCGGCGAAGGAATAACTTTCTATGCTGGAGTTGTTGTTTCTGCTTTTGCCTGTAGCCGCTGCCTATGGCTGGTATATGGGCCGCAGAAGTGCGCAACAAAACAAGCAAGATGAAGCCAACCGCTTGTCGCGTGATTACGTAGCGGGGGTTAACTTTCTGCTTAGTAATCAACAGGATAAAGCGGTAGACCTGTTTCTCGATATGCTTAAAGAGGATACGGGTACCGTTGAAGCCCACCTTACGCTCGGAAACCTGTTCCGTTCGCGTGGCGAAGTTGATCGCGCTATTCGCATCCATCAGACCCTAATGGAAAGCGCCTCGCTGACCTATGAACAGCGTCTGTTGGCGATTCAACAACTGGGGCGTGATTACATGGCCGCCGGGTTATACGACCGCGCGGAAGACATGTTCAATCAACTGACCGATGAAACTGACTTCCGCATTGGCGCGCTGCAACAGTTGCTACAAATCTACCAGGCTACCAGCGAGTGGCAGAAAGCAATTGATGTTGCCGAACGCCTGGTGAAGCTGGGTAAAGATAAGCAGCGCGTCGAAATTGCTCATTTCTACTGCGAGTTAGCCCTACAGCATATGGCCAGCGACGATCTCGATCGTGCCATGGCCTTGTTAAAAAAAGGTGCAGCGGCAGATAAAAACAGCGCCCGCGTATCCATCATGATGGGACGCGTATTTATGGCGAAAGGAGAATACGCCAAAGCCGTTGAAAGTTTGCAACGCGTGATATCCCAGGACAGAGAACTGGTCAGCGAAACGCTGGAAATGCTGCAAACCTGCTACCAGCAGTTGGGTAAAACTGCCGAATGGGCTGAGTTCCTGCAGCGCGCGGTGGAAGAGAACACCGGTGCCGATGCTGAACTAATGCTTGCGGACATCATCGAAGCGCGCGACGGTAGTGAGGCCGCACAGGTCTATATTACGCGTCAGCTTCAGCGTCATCCGACCATGCGTGTGTTCCATAAGCTAATGGATTACCACTTAAATGAAGCGGAAGAAGGGCGTGCCAAAGAGAGTCTGATGGTGCTGCGTGACATGGTTGGCGAGAAGGTGCGTAGTAAGCCTCGTTATCGCTGCCAGAAATGTGGTTTTACCGCATACACCCTCTACTGGCATTGTCCATCTTGTCGGGCCTGGTCAACCATTAAACCGATTCGCGGTCTTGATGGCCTGTAATTTTTAAAAAAATCCGACTTTAGTTACAACATACTAGTTATTAATATTCCATTGTGCTCCGGTAACTCGGGCGCAGAAAAGCCTACCAGGGGAGAAATCGCAACTGTTAATTTTTTATTTCCACGGGTAGAATGCTCGCCGTTTACCTGTTTCGCGCCACTTCCGGTGCCCATCATCAAGAAGGTCTGGTCATGACGTTAACTGCTTCATCTTCTTCCCGCGCTGTTACGAATTCTCCTGTGGTTGTTGCCCTTGATTATCATAATCGTGATGCCGCGCTGGCCTTTGTCGACAAGATCGACCCACGCGATTGTCGTCTGAAAGTCGGCAAAGAGATGTTTACGCTGTTTGGACCTCAATTTGTACGCGAACTTCAACAGCGTGGTTTTGATATCTTCCTCGACCTGAAATTTCACGATATTCCCAACACTGCAGCGCACGCTGTCGCTGCTGCAGCTGACTTAGGCGTGTGGATGGTGAATGTTCACGCCTCCGGTGGGGCGCGTATGATGACCGCAGCGCGTGAGGCACTCGTCCCGTTTGGCAAAGATGCACCGCTTTTGATTGCTGTGACGGTGTTGACGAGCATGGAAGCCAGCGACCTGGCCGATCTTGGCGTGACGCTGTCACCTGCAGATTATGCAGAACGTCTGGCGGCACTGACGCAAAAATGTGGCCTTGATGGTGTGGTGTGTTCTGCTCAGGAAGCTGTGCGCTTTAAACAGGTATTCGGTCAGGAGTTCAAACTGGTTACGCCGGGCATTCGTCCGCAGGGGAGTGAAGCTGGTGACCAGCGCCGCATTATGACGCCAGAACAGGCGTTGGCGGCTGGTGTTGATTATATGGTGATTGGTCGCCCGGTAACGCAATCGGTAGATCCAGCGCAAACGCTGAAAGCGATCAACGCCTCTTTACAGCGGAGTGCATGATGAGTGATTCCAACAGCCGTCTGGTCTACTCAACGGAAACCGGACGTATTGATGAGCCAAAAGCGGCCCCTGTACGCCCTAAAGGCGACGGTGTGGTGCGTATTCAGCGTCAGACCAGTGGACGTAAAGGTAAGGGCGTTTGCTTGATTACCGGTGTCGATCTCGATGATGCCGAACTGACAAAACTGGCAGCGGAACTGAAGAAAAAATGCGGCTGCGGCGGGGCAGTTAAAGATGGAATTATTGAAATCCAGGGTGATAAGCGCGATTTATTAAAATCACTGCTTGAAGCGAAAGGGATGAAGGTAAAACTCGCCGGCGGTTAACATAAAAAGCCACGGATATATCCGTGGCTTTAGAATATTTTACTGTGTGTATTATTCAGTTATTTCGTACTGAACAGAATCAAGCGTATTATAATTGCGAGTCGATAATCGACATTTATTTACGATTATTTACCGACCTGGTGACCAATAACACCACCGACGGCTGCACCACCTAATGTACCCAGCGTACTGCCATCGGTCAGTACTGCACCGCCTAATGCACCTGCGCCCGCGCCAATTGCGGTGTTACGGTCTCGTTTAGACCAGTTAGAACAGGCACTCAGAGACATTGCCAGGGTAATTGCCAGAACAGCCGCGGTCATTTTTTTGCTCGTTACAAACATAATACTCTCTCCTGAATTTATGATTCACGGAAGTAAGCTCTCTATAACTATAATAGCTAAGAATAAGCCTGGTGAAATTATTCCGTGAAATCCGCTCGCGCGCAGGGTTATATCACGCAGGTGATAATGACTTCCTGTTATATCGCTGATAATAATTTTATATCTTGAGAGTGTTAATAACAGGTAAATAGTCTTAATTATCAACCAGGAATCATCTTAGAGCGGATGATTTGCAAAACAGCAAATCATCCGTAGAGAAGGGAAATGGTTAAATGTCAACGACGTGAACGGTGAGTTTACTGTGCTCAAGATGCATCAGATCGCTGGCGCGTATTTTCGAATCGGTAATCACGCGATTGAATCGCTCAACGGGGCCGATGGAGTATGAATGTACAGCACCAAATTTCGAACTGTCAGTCAGGACTATCGCTTCGCACTCTTTTTCCAGCACGGCATTGACCACATCGGTACGCATCATATCGCGACCGGTAAACCCAGTTTCAGGCTGCCAGCCATCAATACCAATAAATGCCTTGCTGAAATGCACCTGTTGGATGCACTGGCGTGTCAAAGGACCAACCATACTTTCGCTTTTTTTCTGGTACACGCCACCGAGTAAAATGACTTCACAAGGCGCGTCTTTCAGCAAATGTGCAATATAGCTGCTGACCGTGATGATAGTGACATTTTTCTTCTGCTCGCCCAGAGTCCGGGCGAGTAGGGCATTGCTGCTGCCATTTTCGATAAAGATAGTTTCGCCCGGTTGAACCAGTGACGCGGCAAACTCGGCGAGTTCACGCTTCAGTGTATAGTTGCTCATCATACGGGTTTCGACGTCATCACTATCAAGCGAAACTGCAAAGCCATGTGCACGGCGGAGGTAACTCAGTTTTTCGAGGGTGTTGAGATCCTGGCGAATGGTAACTTCAGAAACTCCAGTGGCTTTTGCCAGATCGGTTACGCTAACCTGACCCTGGTCAATGACCATCTGTAGAATAGTTTGTTGTCGGGAATTCATCGCTGTAATTCTTATAACGTTATAATACTTAATAAAAAAATACTGACGCGCCGGGCATCCTCAAATAGGAAAACCTGAAGGCACGATTGTTAAATCTCCCACGGTGCCTTCGGGATGTCTGGCGTAGATTCAGCAACCTGGCGCAAGAGTTCTGCTTTAAGTATCTCGAGATTATGGATCGCAGAGTGGTAATCGCCTGCCACAAGGATATCTAACACAATATCAATACGTTCGGCAACGCGCTGGGCATCAAATTCAGACATCAAGGACATCCTAATAGCAAAAGGGAGAAAATGAATAATGCAAAAATTGCCGCTAAAAGAGAAGTGTTTAACAGCAACGGTTAATTATCATCCGGGAATACGATATATAATTACAGAATATATCGCTAAGTATATATATTCATCTACTTATGTGCGCTTCAGATAGCGTTTATACCAACGTTCGAAGGCGACGGCGGGCATCGGTTTGGCAAACAAAAATCCTTGCCGCTCATTGATCCCGTTCTTGGTTAAAAAAGCATCTTCCTTTTTACTCTCCACTCCTTCAGCGATCACCTGAAGATTCAATGCCTGGGCCACAGCGACGATCGCCCGGACCAGCGACTGCGATACAGGTTGTTTGTGAATATCTCGAACAAAAACCTGGTCAAGTTTAATCGCATCGATCGGAAAGCGCGCCAGTTGCGAAAGTGAAGAGTAGCCGGTACCAAAATCGTCCAGATGCACTTGCGCACCTAGTTGGCTAAATTGTTGAATAACAGACAGTGCCAGTTCATCATTCTCAATCAGGCAGCTCTCCGTCAGTTCAACATCAATAGGGCAGTATTCAAAATTGAGTTCCTGGAGAACCTGTTTCAGGGCGGTGAAAATGGTTTGATCGGCGAGCTGACGTGCAGAAATGTTTACCGCCACTCGCAGGTTAATGCCTTTATCCCGCCACTTCGCCACCTGGCGTACGACATCGAGAATCACCCAACGGCCTAAAGGCACGATTAGCCCTGACTCTTCGGCGTAGGAAATAAAGTCCAACGGTGGAATCAACCCACGTTCAGGTGACTGCCAACGTACTAAAGCTTCCAGACTGCGTACTTCGCCACGCCAGGTGATTTTCGGTTGATAGTGAATAACCAACTGATCGTTTTCCAGTGCTTTACGCAAGTTGGTATCCAGCCAGAGATATTCAAATACCCGCTGATTCATTTCTGGGGTAAAAACGCAAAATTGTCCTCGTCCGCCTTCCTTCGCTGTGTACATTGCTGTGTCGGCGTGACGAATAATAGCCGCGCTGTCCGAACCATGTTCGGGAGAGAGTGAAATACCCACTGAACAGCTGGTATAAACTTCAATTAAACCAATGCGGAAGGGGAGTCGTAAGCGGGTCAAAATTCGTGATGCCATTGCTTCCAGCGCGCTTTGTGAGGTATTGGATGCCAGTACCAGAAACTCATCGCCACCTGGACGCGCCAACACCTGATCATGTTCGAGACAGCTTAAAATGGCCAATGACACTTCGCGTAATAGCTGGTCACCAAACAAATGCCCATAAGCGTCGTTGACCTTTTTAAAATTATCCAAATCAAGATACACAACCCCAACTTTATTGTTATCTGCCTGATTAATGGCGTGATCGATTAACTCCTGCATTGCGTTACGATTCGGCAGTCCGGTGATACTGTCGGTATTTGCCAGAATACGCAGTCGCTCCTGAGCGCGGCGCTCTTCGGTAATGTCGGTGCCGGAACAGATTAAAAAAATCTCGTTCTTGCCACTGCCGCTGTGGACAAATTTATTGCGAAACAGAAACAGCCGCTGGCCTTTACGTGTTGGTATCCACAGTTCGACTTCATATGCATTGCCGCTTCGAAAAAATACACGGTTATTGCGCCTGGATGCCGCAGCTTCACGACGGCTCATAAACAGTTTAAACACGCTTTGCCCAATGACGTCGTGTTCTTTCAACCCTGTGTAATCTTCACATAACCGATTGAAGCGTTGGATATTCCTCCGACTGTCGAGAATCACTATTGCGGAATGTGCTTCAGAAACTACCTGCTCAGCAAAGGAAAGCCCGTGTGATAAATCACGAGCAACCGCCGGTGTGTCATGCCATGCCGAAGCGTTGCCAGCCCATTCCCGTTTATTGATTTTTCGTCCTACCAGATGCACAGAAAGATCGCTTTCATCGACGGTCAGACTCATCATCAGGCTGGAAGTGATGACCGTCATTTCCCTGATGCGAGCAGCCTGTTCGGCAGATAACTGCAACGTACGTTCAGGTACTGTGGTTTCGGTGGTAGAAAAGCGCAAAACATCGCTGCTTTCCGTCAACCGCCAGTATGGATTGTGCGATCCGAGAAAGTTGTACAACGTTGTGGACTCCCTAACGGTTTTCATGATGCATATCCTCCGGTTAACAGCGGAGTCCGCGGTTAAATAAAAGGAACAACATGACTTACATGAAATTAACGGCGGCTAAACGCATTGTTTTTTTTATCTATTTATTTGTAATCCAGTTTTGGAAAAACGCCAGTTTTCAAACGAAAGTTAGTTAAAAATCTGCCGGGATATGGCGAAGGTGGAGCGGGGAAATAAACGGCCCATTCATGAGGAATGGGCCGTGAAAGGAGATTACGCGACCGGGCGTGCAATAATGCTGCGGGTTTCCATGCGGACTTCGGCAATGGTGACGTCAATAACGTCGGTCACTTTGTAAGCCGTTTCACCTTTAATTTGTACAGTGCCGTTTTCCTGGCTGCAAACCAGTTCATCGCGCACAGCGTGTAAGAAAGGTGCTGGAATAAAGGCGATAGCGCCGTTATCAACCAAACGCACACGCATGCCGCCACGGCTGATATCGACAATTTCCGCCGCGAAACGGGTGTCGGTCCCGGCTTTGTCTTTCAGGAAGCGTGCGTATAACCAGTCGCCAACATCACGTTCTGCCATTCGGTTGAGACGGCGACGCTCGGCCATTTGGACAGTGATTTCATCCTGCGGACGCGTCGCAGTTTCGCCTTTGATAACCGCTTTCAGCAGACGGTGGTTGATCATGTCGCCATATTTACGGATTGGCGAAGTCCAGGTGGCGTATGCTTCCAGACCGAGGCCAAAGTGAGGACCGGGTTCAGTGCTAATTTCAGCAAATGACTGGAAGCGACGAATGCGGCTGTCGAGGAAACCAGTTGGTTGCGCATCCAGTTCACGACGCAGTTTGCAGAAACCGTCCAGCGTGAGCACTTCTTCGGCATCGACATGCAGACCGTGGGTTTTCAGCAACGCCGCCAGCGCGTCGGCATTCGCCGGATCAAAGCCCATATGCACGTTATAGATGCCAAAACCGAGCTTATCGCGCAGTACGCGGGCCGCACAAATGTTAGCGGCAATCATCGCTTCTTCGACGATACGATTGGCAATGCGACGAGGCTCGGCGACGATATCCAGCACTTCACCTTTTTCACCGAGAATAAAGCGGTAATCCGGGCGATCTTTAAATACCAGTGCGTGGTTATTACGCCACTCGCCACGGCGTTGGCAAATTTGCGCTAACAAACGGACTTGTTCGGCAATTGCTTCACTTTCAGGCTGCCAGTCACCGGTATTTTCCAGCCAGTCAGAGACCTGGTCATACACCAGCTTCGCTTTGGATTCGATGGTGGCGGCAAAGAATTCGATATTATCTTCAATGGTGCCATCAGCGGAGAGCGTCATGCGGCATGCCAGTACCGGGCGGACTTCATTGGCGCGCAGTGAGCAGAGATCGTCAGAAAGCTCGCGAGGCAGCATAGGGATGTTGAAGCCAGGCAGATAGTTGGTGAATGCGCGAATTTTCGCGGCTTTGTCCAGCTTGCTGCCTTCAGCAATCCACGCGGTTGGATCGGCAATCGCCACAATCAGCTGAAGTTTGTCATCCGGCAACGCCTTAGCGAAAAGGGCGTCATCCATATCTTCTGTGCTGGCACTGTCGATGGTGACAAAATCCAGCGCTGTCAGATCTTCACGAACCAGACCTTCATCGAGCATTTCGGTAGCGACGCCGTCTGGTGCTTCTTTTTCCAGGTTATGGCGCGCCAGGGTAACCCACCACGGTACAAAGTGGTCGTCACCAAAAGTGATGTATTGTGTTAGTTCAGCATAGAAAGAACGATCGCCTTTCAGCGGATGACGGCGCATTTCGGCAACCGCCCAGTCGCCTTCTTTAAACTCGTGGTTCAGGCCACGGGCTGCGCGGCAAGGAATGGCGTCTTTTAAGAGTGGATGATCAGGAACGATGGCCAGACGGTCATTTTTGCCCTGAACTTTACCCACGAAACGAGTCAGAAACGGTTCAACCAGTTCTTCTGGCTCTGCGGATTCACGATCTTTTTCACTGTGGATCACTGCGATAATTCGGTCGCCATGCATGACTTTTTTCATCTGCGGCGGCGGAATGAAATAACTTTTTTGCGCGTCGACTTCCAGGAAGCCAAAGCCTTTTTCTGTGGCTTTTACCACCCCTTCAGCGCGTGGCGTCTGGGAATGCAGTTGCTGTTTAAGCTGCGCTAGCAGCGGGTTGTCCTGAAACATAATTGTCTATTTTGGTGGCCATTAGAGCGGCTGACAGTTTTACGCGAATCTGTCTGACGCAGCAAGGTTAATATGTCTCACCCAACGCGATTTTTAAGCGATTTATCCAGCCACACAGCCCGCTCCATACCAGCAGATTAATAATCTGCGTTGATGATTTTTCGTGTTCGAGTAATGGGCTGAACTGGGCGGCGCTAAAGCGATCGGGTGCTCGGGTCAGCCATTGTATCGCCTGAACGGTAGCGCGCTCAACAGAATCACGGTCAGCCCATTGGTTAATTTCATTTTCGCCCTTGCGCAGAAGGGGGCTGATTTTTTTATATTCATTTGATGAATTCATACAGGCAGCAAAACAAGCAGGACTGCCATTAATACGCGCGCATAACAACGCCGCAAGCTTATTATCCGGCTGTGTATTGACCCGTGTGCTGTTTAACAACTTTTCGAGAAGGGAAAGTGAAATAGGGTGGAGAGAGAGTGTTTCGGTCAGTTGGCAAAGTTCTGCATTAGAACTTTTTGTGTGCTCTTCAGGTAGTTTTTCCACCTCATAGCTGCTTCGCCAGCGTATTGATTCATCAGCAAACAGTGACGCGTCGGCGTAGTTTTGTATCTCCAGACCGGGTAACCAGCGTACCGAATGCCCGAGATAAGCCTGAAATGTCGCAATTGTCCGCGCCTGAAAGCCAATAAAACCAATTATTTGGTTGATTATCACACAGTCCCAGGCAGTAAGACCGACGTCATTCAGATGTTGGCGCGATCGGTTGTCGATAATAGAAGGCGAGCTGGCCAGTTGGCGGGCATATTGCGTGATTTGTGCCAACCGATGATTGCTTTCCCTGGAGGAATCAGGTCCGGGGAGCGGTGTAAGTCGCGCCGAATAGTAGTTGCACAACCGCTGGACGCCGCAAACCTGAGCAACCGTCAGGGCCGTCGACAAACGTTCATAAGCGGTGAAGGTCTGTGAACGGGTCACAGTAAGCTGGTCAGGGAACAACTCCGCTGCAAGAATGCGCGCCGGGACCATCCATGAAAGGAAGGGGGCCAGCGTTTCTTCATCAAGGATCACGTCGAGCAGAAAGGGATCGCGAACCTTTGCGGCTTCCGGGACCAGAGGCAGAACGTCATTCTCCGCAGTACTGGATTGCGTTTCATGATACCAGTGGCTTTTGCCGGTGATGTGGCGTTGTTCCATGGGCGCTCCTTGGTCGTAAAGGAAATCGTTATCCTGACGCAAGGCGGGAAGGGGAGAAAGACGGATCGGCGATAACAAATATCAGAAAGGTATAACAGAGATAACGGGCGGCAGAACGCCGCCCATCTTGACCAACAGAACGATTATTTCAGTTCGAGTTCGTTCATTGCAGCGATGCTGAAACCGCCGTCAACGTGGACCACTTCACCGGAGATACCGGCAGAGAGATCGGAGCACAGGAATGCCGCAGAGTTACCCACATCTTCAATAGTAACGGTACGGCGAATCGGGGTAACGGCTTCGCAATGAGCCAGCATTTTGCGGAAATCTTTGATACCGGAAGCCGCCAGAGTACGGATCGGACCAGCAGAGATGGCGTTAACACGCACACCTTCCGGACCCATCGCGTTCGCCATATAGCGCACGTTCGCTTCCAGAGACGCTTTTGCCAGACCCATAACGTTGTAGTTCGGGATAGCGCGCTCAGCGCCAAGGTAGGAAAGGGTCAGCAGGGCAGAACCCGGATTCAGCATGGAGCGGCAAGCTTTTGCCATTGCAACGAAGCTGTAGGAGCTGATGTCGTGGGCAATTTTGAAGCCTTCACGGGTGACGGCGTTAACATAGTCACCATCCAGCTGATCGCCAGGTGCAAAACCAATAGAGTGTACGAAACCGTCAAATTTCGGCCAAACTTTCCCCAGTTCAGCGAACATGGTGTCGATGCTGGCATCTTCGGCAACATCGCACTGCAGAACGATGTCAGAACCCAATTGAGCGGCAAATTCTTCTACGCGGCCTTTCAGTTTGTCGTTCTGGTAGGTGAATGCCAGTTCAGCTCCTTCGCGGTGCATCGCCTGAGCGATACCGTAGGCGATGGACAGTTTGCTGGCAACACCGGTTACCAGAATGCGCTTACCGGAAAGAAAACCCATAGCTTTAATCCTTATTGTTGATGCTTGTTGTGCCTGAAAATCAGGCGATTCGTCGTTTTAGTAAACAGTACGAACAGATAAACGGTTATTATAATCAACCTGGCTGTGGGTGGCTATAGTTGCCAGGTCTGACCGGAGCAGGGCGCGGGCAGGGTGGGCGCTTTTCCCCTCACCCTAACCCTCTCCCCAGAGGGGCGAGGGGACCGATTGTGCGCGTTGTCACCCCAGCAACAAACAGGCACATACAGCCCCCTCGCCCTTTCAGGGAGAGGGTTGGGGTGAGGGTGACCGGCGGCTCAGTTCCTGCAGAATCTCCCCCAGAACCGCCTCTTCATTATGATCGATCTCGTTATTCCAGAAACGTAGCACGGTCCAGCCCTGGGACTCAAGCCAGCGCGTGCGCCTGGTATCATACGCGATAGCTGAATCATGTTGCCCACCATCAAGCTCTACCGCTAAACGTGCAGAGCAACAGGCAAAATCGAGAATGTAATTCCCCACCGGATGTTGACGGCGAAATTTGAAATCAGCAAAACGTCGGCTGCGAAGATATCGCCAGAACTTTCGCTCCTGCGGGGTGAGGTTGCGTCTTAAATCGCGGGCATTTGCTTTTATTTTATCCATCCCTTCATTCTGACAGGATGAATTTCCCTGTCAGAATGAGGTGAATATTCTGCAAGCTTGATTCAGAAAATTAACGGTCCTTACGCCACGCATCCGCCGTCAATGCCTCGCCAAAATGACCGGCAATCAGTCGTTTAGTGAGGTCGTGCAGCGGAGAGGCGAGCACATCCGCAGTACTACCTCGCTCGACAACCTCGCCCTGATGCATCACCAGTACCTGGTCGCTAATGTGCTTCATCATCCCAATATGCTGGGTGACATAAATATACGAAATGCCCTGTTTTTCCTGTAATTCCAGCATCAGATTAATCAACTGCGAACGCATCGACATATCCAGTGAGGCGAGGGCTTCATCGGCAATAATCACTTTTGGACGCAATATCAGCGCGCGTGCCAGACCCAGACGTTGTTTTTGTCCGGGCGCCAACATATGCGGATAGTAACTGACGTGATCCGGTAGCAGCCCAACCATCCGCATCGTTTCAATAATCTGTTTGCGACGCTGTTCAGGTTCCAGATCGGTGTTCAGACGCAGTGGAAAATCAAGAATCTGCGAGATACGTTGACGGGGATTCAACGAGGTCGAAGGATCCTGAAAAATCATGCGAATACGCTGACTACGGAAGGAATAATCGCCAAAATGCAGCGGATGATCGTCAATCAATAACTCGCCGCTGGTCGGTTCTATCATTCCCGCCAGCATTTTCGCCAGTGTGGATTTACCCGACCCATTCTCACCAATAATCGCCAGTGTCTGGCCTTCACGTAGCGTAAAGCTCAAAGGTTTTACCGCTTCTACGGTCTGACGACGAAACCAGCCGGTCCGGTAGCGGAACGTTTTACTTAAATTACGCACTTCAAGTAGCGTTTCGATCATCTCATTCTTTCTCCATGTTCAGTGGGAAATGACAGGCATAGAGATGATTTTTCGCCCCCATCAAACGTGGCGTCACAATGCATTCTCGTTGTGCATACGGGCAACGCGGCCCCAGCCGACACCCAATCGGTAACTGTTCCAGCAGTGGGATAGCGCCGGGCAGCGTATTGAGGCGACTTTTATGCGGCATCGCGCTGCCGAAGTCTGGTATCGCGCGGATCAGCGCCTGGGTATAAGGATGATGTGGCATTGTCACCAACTCCTTACTTGGCGCGGTTTCCACCGTTTGACCGCAGTAAAGCACGTTAATTTTATCCGCCCATTGGCTAAGCATTTGTAAGTCATGGCTGATAAGCAAAATAGTGGTATTGCTGTTTTGGTTGAGACGCGTCAGCAGGCGAAAGATTTGCGCCTGGGTTGTTGGCTCCATTGAGTTTGTCGGTTCGTCAGCAATCAGCAGACGCGGTTGATTCGCCAGTGCAATGGCTATCATCACTTTCTGACATTCACCTTCGGTCAACTCATAGGGAAAACTGCGCATCGCATCTTTATGATCTTTAATCCCCACGCGGTGCAGCAGTTCAATGGCACGGCGTTTGCGCCAGCCAAAACGCTGCCACCAACGGCCTTTATAGGTCCAGGCTGGGATGTTTTGCATCAACTGGCGACCCACACGTTCTGAAGGGTCAAGACACGACTGCGGTTCCTGGAAAATCATCGACACGTTGTGACCAACCAGCTTGCGCCGTTCGCGTGCGGAGAGACGCAGCAAATCGATATCATCAAAACGCATACGGTCAGCAGTAACACGCCAGTTATCTTTATTCACCCCACAAATTGCTTTTGCAATCAAACTTTTGCCGGAACCGGATTCGCCAACAAGACCGCGGATTTCACCTTCGGTTAAGGTCATACTTACGCGGTCGACGGCTTTAACCCACTCATCACCGGTTTTAAATTCAATGGTCAGGTTACGAATATCGAGTAATGGCATTATTCCACCCCCGCAATAATTGCACGACGAACACCGTCGCCAAGGAGGTTAACCAACAGCACGCTAATCATAATTGCCGCACCTGGCAGCATGACAGTCCACGGGGCGACATAAATCAGTTCCAGCGCATCACCGAGCATCGCTCCCCATTCAGGCGAGGGGAGTTGTGCGCCGAGATCGAGAAAGCCCAGCGCGGCGATATCGAGAATTGCCATCGACAGTGCGCGGGTGATCTCGGTGACCAGCCCGGCGGTGATGTTTGGCATCACAGCAAACCAGAGAATATTCAGCGTTGATGCGCCATCCAGACGGGCGGCGATAACGTACTCTTTTTCCAGTTCGTCATGCACCATGCTGTAAATCGAACGTACCATACGAGGCAGCAGCGCCAGCCAGACGGCAAACATGGCGTGCGACAAACTCGGTCCGGCAAACGCTACAACGATAATTGCCAGCAGTAGGGAAGGGATCGCCAGTAAGGTATCCAGAATATGGTTAAGCACCGCTGAGCGTAGACCGTGCGTCGACCCGGCAAAGGTGCCAAGTACCAGGCCACAGATCGTCGCGGCAAGCGTCACCACAAATGCCCCCCCCACGGTTGGTGCAGCTCCACTCAGTAAACGACTTAAAACATCGCGTCCGAGGTCGTCAGTCCCCAGGAAGAAAGAAACTTCGCCATAGCGTGACCATGAAGGCGGCAATAATTGATAGCCGAGAAATTGCTGATCGATTCCGTAAGGCGCAAACCAGCCGCCAAAAATACACAGTACAGCCAGTCCCGCGCAGCCGTACAGACCGACCATCGCAGAGGCATCACTATAAAATTTGCGCCAGGCGGTACGCAGCGTGCCCGGCGGGCGCTTTTCGCTGTATACGCTATCGTAAGGCATACCATTCCTTATGTTTCAGAGGGTTAGCCATGGCACCCAAAATATCAGAAATCACGTTAACAATAATGACCAGTGAGCCACACACCATCACTCCGGCGGAAATGGCCGCGTAATCTTGCTGGCGGATGGCGTTAATTAACCAGCGCCCTAAACCCGGCCAGCTAAAGACCATTTCGGTGATCATTGCCAGCGTCAGCATGGTGGAAAACTGTAAGCCCAGGCGAGGAATAACCGGAGGTAACGCGTTATGCAGAACGTGGCGACGCAAAATAGTAAAGCGTGACAAACCGCGGGTCGCCGCCGCTTTTACATAATTCTGGTCATACACTTCGATAGTGCTGATACGCATTAGTCGGATCACTTCAGTTGTTGGCGCAACCGACAGGGTGATCACGGGCAATACCATATGACGGATTGCGCTAATGATCATTTCATCCCGCCACGGTGAGTCCGAAAGCCAGGCATCAATCAACGCAAAACCGGTAATCGGTTTCACTTCGTAGAGCAGATCGAAACGCCCTGAAACGGGCAACCAACCTAGCGTGAGTGAACAAAACAGCGTCAACAGAAGCGCCAGCCAGAACACCGGGATGGAAAAACCCAGTAAGGCGATGGCGTTGATCAAGTTATCCTGCCACTTATGGCGCGTAATCCCGGCAATCATCCCCACGGGGATCCCGACAATCAACGCAAATCCGAAAGCGAGGATGCACAACTCCATTGTTGCCGGAAAGACTTCTTTTAACTGTTCGGCAATCGGCTGACCGTTAATGCTGGAAACACCAAAATCCCAATGGATCAGGCCGTTAAACCAGAACACCCAGGCATTCCACAGTGAAGCGCCTTGTAACGGCGCATGTGGGGTGAAATAGCTCAAGCTAAAGCCAACGAACGTCAGCAGGAACAAGGTGACAATCAATAACAAAATGCGGCGTAAGGTGAAGATAATCATGGTTTTTTCACCTCATCCTGTTTCTCGCGATACACACCAGCAAAGGAGGCGTTACCAAACGGGCTAAGAACCAGCCCTTTGATATCGTAACGGTAGGCTTGCAAGCGCAATGACGACGCCAGCGGCAAAATGGGCAATTCCTGCGCCAGAATACTTTGCGCTTCGTCATAGGCTTCAATACGCGCCGCTAGCTGCTGCGAGGAGAGCGCCTTACGCAACACGCTGTCGAATTTCGGATCGCACCAGTGTGCGAGGTTGGTCTGGGAATGTATTGCTGCGCAGCTCAGTAGCGGACGAAAGAAACTGTCCGGATCGTTACTGTCTGTCGCCCAACCGGATAACGTCAGATCATGGCTCATATCCATCAACCGCGCCTCCTGAAAACGACCTTCTACCGGCACAATCACCACTTTTACGCCAACCTGCGCCATATCCGCCTGAATCAGTTCGGCGGTTTTCAGTGGACTGGGGTTCCACGCCTGCGAACGTGTTGGCACCCACAGTTTCAGCGTTAAGTTTTCCAGCCCCAACGCCTTCAACTGTTCGCGCGATTTCGCCGGATTGTATTCAGTAATTTTAGCCTCGTTGTCATAGGCCCACGAGGCGCGCGGTAAAATAGAGGCTGCCGTTTCAGCCGTACCATAATAGATGGATTGCATCAGACGCTGGTTATTGATCGCCAGTGCCAGCGCATGGCGGACAGCGGGATTATTTAGCGGCGGTTTAGCAGTGTTAAATGCCAGATAGGCGACATTCATCCCCGGGCGCAGCGTTAAACGCAAGCGTGGGTCGTCACGCAAAATGGATAGCTGACTGGCAGCAGGCCAGGCCAGAACGTCGCATTCACCTGTCAGAAGTTTCGAAAGACGTCCGGTGCCGCCGGAGCCTAAATCCACCACCACCTGCGGCATTAACGGTTTGCCGCGCCAGAAGTCATCATGACGTTGTAGGCGAATAAATTGCCCGGCGCGGTATTCCGATAACTGATACGGTCCAGTGCCGACCGGCTGACGGTCGAGTTGTTCCTGGCGATCTTCTTTCTCTAACTTCTGGGCATATTCTGCCGACATGACCGAAGCATAATGGGTCGCCAGGTGCCACAAAAAAGAAGCATCTGGCTGGGCGAGTCGGAACTCAACGGTATGATTATCCAGTTTGCGGACGCTTTTAACGTTATCGGCAAATTGCAGGCTGTCGAAGTAGGGAAAGTTGCTGCCGTTGACGTTATGCCACGGGTTGTTACGGTCAAAAATTCGCTGGAAGGTAAACACCACATCGTCGGCATTCATTTTACGAGTGGGAGTAAACCAGTCGGTTTTTTGAAACGGAACATCGCGACGCAGGTGGAAGCGATAGGTCGCGCCGTTGTCGAGCACTTCCCAGCTTTCGGCAAGTTCCGGCATCAGGCGATAGGTATAGGGATCGACATCCAGGAGTCGATCATAAAACTGGGCGGCAAGGGTATCGACAATTAACCCACTGCTCGCTTTGGATGGGTTAAAGGTGTTGACTTGCCCGCTGACGCAATAGACAAAACCGCTGTCGCGGATATCAGCATGCGGGGGGGATTCAGGCGCGGCGATTGCCTGACCACTCACAAGTCCAGCAATCACCAAAAGAGACGATAATACCTGGCGCATAATATTAAGGGATTTTATGTAAAGAGGCTATCTTACTAATATTTAATGACATTTGCCATTACCGTTTGTGTTCAGGGGTCGTAATGAGGGCCGTGTGGTTGGTCGTTGAACAGGTGACGTCGCCATCTGTTCAACATTCGTACCCGTGATTTCTCTATAACTATAACTCACAGAACAACTTAGCGAGGAGCAGAGCGGTACGATCGTGAGAAACCCATTAAAGCACGCTGCAGTGCGTGTCATTTTTAGCCGGATGCGGCGTGAACGCTTTATCCGGGCAACGATACTGACCGAGCGTCTGCAATGAAATAATTACTCATTACCCCATTGATTCAAAAACTCTGCGATCTCATCAATGCGTACGGGATTAATCCCCGCTTCAGCAGCCATTTCATGTTGGGCTTCTTCGCTGATCTCTTCATTGTTCATCAAACGGGTGAGCAGTAACTGGAAGTAGTGGGCCAGCGGTGTGCGTTCAGCGTCTGCGACAGGCTCTGCGCATTCGGTCGCGTACTCATCGGCAATATCAAAATATTTTAGCGGGATATCGTGGTTCATTATTTGCCCCTGGGGTTAATGCGCTAAGCATAAGGGCGGATGATAGCACTCGTGATCCGGGTCATACATCTTTTTATAGTTAATGGCGCGGCGCATTACCCTCAGGCAGGATAATGCGCCGCGCATCCGACTATTACGTTTCGCTCACCGGCGTTCTGTCACCATCATACAACGGCACTTTGCGATAGCGGCGGATCAGATACCACAAATATGCGCCGCCTAATGAAGCCCATACCAGACCGAGTGTCAGTGACGTTGACTCGAGGTTAACCCACAGCACACCCACCGTCAGCGCGCCAACCAGCGGCATCAGCAAATAGTGGAAGTGATCCTTCCAGCTTTTATTCATTCCTTTACGCCGCCAGAAATGATTAAACACCGACAGGTTAACGAAGGTAAACGCCACCAGAGCACCGAAGTTAATCAATGCTGTCGCGGTGACTAAATCAAAGAACAGCGCTGACAACGCGACAATCCCGACCATAATGACATTCAGTGCCGGAGTCCGCCATTTCGGGTGCACATAGCCAAACACGCGTTCCGGAAACACATTGTCGCGCCCCATCACATACAGCAGACGCGACACGCTGGCATGTGACGCCAGGCCAGACGCTAACGTGTTCACAAACGTCGTGCAGAGGAAAATCGACTGGAACAACTTGCCGCCAACGTACAGTGCGATTTCCGGCAGTGCGGCGTCCGGATCTTTAAAGCGGCTGATATCCGGGAAGAACAGCTGCATAAAGAACGACGCGGCGATAAAGATAACGCCGCCGTACACCGCCGTCAGGAAGATGGCTTTCGGGATCACGCGTGCGGCGTCCGGCGTCTCTTCTGAAAGCGTGGTCACCGCATCAAAACCGAGGAACGAGAAACAGACAATCGTCGCCCCGGTAATAATCGGGATCAGGTGCGCGTTCTCGCTGATAAACGGCTGAAGTGACCAGACGGTGCCAACGCCTTCTCCTTTATGTAGTCCCTGAACCACCAGGAAGATAAACACCACCATGATGGAGATTTGCACCAGTACAAACAAGGTATTGAAGTTAGCGACCAGGTTGACGCTCTTCAGATTCGCGGCGGTTAAAATGGCGACGAAGGTTACCACCCACACCCACGGCGGCACTTCCGGGAAGAGGGCGGAGAGATAGATTTTCGCCAACAAAACGTTGATCATCGGCAAAAAGAGATAATCCAGCAGCGATGACCAGCCGACCATAAATCCGACGTGCGGGTTAATCGACTTTTGCGCGTAGGTATAGGCCGAACCGGCCTCCGGAAACTGGCGAACCAGTTTGCCGTAGCTGATCGCGGTAAACAGCACACCCGCCAGTGCCAGCAAATAGGACGCCGGAACGTGACCGTCGCTAATGCCGGAAACAATGCCAAAGGTATCGAACACAGTCATCGGCGTGAGATAGGCCAGACCCATCATCACCACCTGCCACAATTTCAGTGATTTTCGCAGACGGGTTTTGCCGGGTTGCGCAGCAATATTCAGTGGTGAATTAATAGCCATAATTGCTGCCTCCCCTGCGTAATAAGGTTTGCGGTCGTGTCGACCTGAAATCAAACCTGTTTAGCAAGGGAAGCAAAGGGGGCGGAGTCCAGTCAGTCGCAGGAGGGGCGCATACGCAGCCTCCCTCGCCATGCGGGGATTTAATCATCGGCATCATCTCATTTCCTCGTCACAGTCTTAATCGTTAACGGAAGCCCGTTGCCGCCTGCGCTCCATAACGCGACATCCGGGAAATGTCTGGATTACCAGCAAATGTCAGGCCTGGCTCCGCTCAGGCCGATGAAACAACCCCGTAAGGGGTATTACGCGTTTTTGAGCATCCACTCAATTTCTGTTTCTGTGATGAGGCGCTCAAACTGCAACAGCTCATCATTTTTACAGGCGTGATACACATGGCAGAAGCGATCACCTAAATAGCGGCGTAGATGATCGTTCTCGATAAACTCACCCAGGGCATCGCTCTGGCGAATCGGGAAGGGTAAGCCTTCCTGTTCCAGCCCGTTGCCTTCGACTTCTTCCTGTAATGGCAGTTCGTTATCAAGGCCATGCAAAATACCGGCAAAAATCGCTGCCATCACCAAATACGGGTTGGCATCGGCACCCGCCACGCGATATTCCACGCGGTGATTATGGCGATCGCCGCAGGGAATACGCAGGGCGACGGTGCGGTTGTTATGGCCCCACGACGCCTGCGTCGGTACATACATCCCCGGCTGGAAGCGGCGATACGAGTTCACGTTTGGTGCCAGCAACGCCATTGATGACGGCATCAGGTCAATCATCCCGGCGAGCATCTTTTTCAGCAGCGGCGAATCTTCGCCTTCCGCGTCAGAAAGCACGTTCTCGCCACGATTATTTTGCATACTGATATGGATATGCATCCCGCTGCCCGCGTGCTCTTCATACGGCTTCGCCATAAAAGTGGCGTGCATCTTATGCTTTTCTGCCATCAGACGCACCAGGCGTTTTAGTGCCAGCGCATCATCGCAAGCTTCCAGCACGTTATCGGTATGGTAAAGATTGATTTCAAACTGACCTGGCGAGGCCTCGGCGACCGCGCCATCTGCCGGAATCAGCTGTAACTGCGCCAGCTCATCAATATCATTGAGCACGTCGGCGAAGTGGTTGAGGTTATCAACGGAGTAAACCTGACTTTGTGTATTGCGGTCATCGGTGCCGGGCGCGCAGGGCGGTTGCAGATACCCTTCAGCGTCGCGCTGGCGATCCAGTAAATAGAACTCCAGCTCTACCGCTACGACCGGGAACAAGCCGCGCTGGCGTAGCTGCTGCCACAGGCGGTTGAGAACGTTCCGCGGCTCAACGTCAAAGGGAGCGCCATCTTCATCGACCATGGTCAGGAGCATCTGACCGATAAACTCAGGATCTGCAGCAGAAGGGGTTAAGGAACCGAGAACAGGAACACAGGTACGATCCGGCTCGCCCATTTCCTGACCCAGGCCCGCTTCTTCTACTACGTTGCCCAGAATATCCATTGCAAACACCGAGGCCGGGAAATAACACCCTTTCTCGAGCTTCTTCAGGCTTGAAACAGGAATACGTTTCCCACGAAAACAACCATTCAGATCGGTAAGTAAAACATCAACATATTGCGTATTTGGGTAGCGCTCCAGGTAGCGTTTCACTTCCTGCGTAAAGGCGCTACCCCGCCTCTCTTCTGACTGCTGAACAAAGTTTTCTACTTCAACGATATTGGTTTCCATGATTCTTCGCCTTTGGTTTGTTTTCCGCTCGTTATCAAAGCGTAAAATATAATGACCACCATTCGAATCTGTATGCAAACTAAATGTTTGTCAAATGTTAAATTGAGTTTGCAAAAATGAAAACCCGCTGCTAGATTGAAAAAATATTGAACATAAAGGTCATTTAAAGCGCAGTAATGGCGATAATTTAGTCCACTTTGTGAGATTGAGCATGGAAAATATAATGAACAATCCGGTTATCGGTGT
The DNA here is from genome assembly GCF_036503815.1 of Escherichia coli. Classification (GTDB taxonomy): domain Bacteria; phylum Pseudomonadota; class Gammaproteobacteria; order Enterobacterales; family Enterobacteriaceae; genus Escherichia; species Escherichia coli_F. Next base: position 2,761,867 of record NZ_AP027764.1, on the reverse strand, counting down.
CGTAATGTGCAGGAACAGGCTTAAGGGTCATGCGACCCAGACTCTGCAAGAAAAGTACCTGAATGCCATCATCCACGCAGGCGGCTTGCCCATTGCGCTGCCACATGCGCTGGCGGAACCGTCATTACTTGAACAACTTTTGCCGAAACTCGATGGTATTTATCTTCCTGGTAGTCCCAGCAATGTGCAGCCGCACCTATATGGTGAAAACGGCGATGAGCCTGACGCCGATCCCGGGCGTGATCTTCTGAGCATGGCGTTAATTAATGCCGCACTCGAAAGGCGCATCCCCATTTTCGCCATCTGCCGGGGTTTACAGGAACTGGTGGTGGCAACCGGTGGTTCGTTGCATCGCAAGCTGTGTGAACAGCCTGAATTGCTGGAACATCGGGAAGATCCCGAACTGCCGGTGGAACAGCAATATGCACCGTCGCATGAAGTTCAGGTTGAAGAGGGGGGATTGCTGTCTGCGTTGTTACCTGAATGTAGCAACTTTTGGGTAAACTCTCTGCATGGACAAGGGGCGAAGGTCGTTAGCCCACGGTTGCGTGTTGAAGCTCGCTCGCCGGATGGCTTAGTTGAGGCGGTTAGCGTCATCAATCATCCTTTTGCGCTGGGCGTACAGTGGCACCCGGAATGGAACAGTAGCGAGTACGCGCTTTCGCGTATATTGTTCGAGGGCTTTATCACCGCTTGTCAGCACCATATCGCTGAAAAACAGCGACTCTGACCACTACAGTTTAAGGAAATGCAAATATGAGTGATGAGGGACTGGCGCCAGGAAAACGCTTGTCGGAAATCCGCCAGCAGCAGGGGCTTTCACAACGTCGTGCCGCCGAACTCTCCGGGCTGACTCACAGTGCTATCAGTACGATAGAACAGGATAAAGTCAGCCCTGCCATCAGTACGCTACAAAAGCTGCTGAAGGTGTATGGTCTGTCACTCTCGGAATTCTTTTCCGAGCCGGAAAAACCTGATGAGCCACAGGTCGTCATTAATCAGGACGACTTAATTGAGATGGGCAGTCAGGGTGTGTCAATGAAGCTGGTTCATAACGGTAACCCGAATCGCACGCTGGCGATGATCTTTGAAACTTACCAGCCGGGCACAACCACTGGGGAAAGAATTAAGCATCAGGGTGAGGAAATAGGCACTGTACTGGAAGGTGAAATTGTTCTGACGATTAATGGTCAGGATTACCACCTCGTCGCGGGGCAAAGTTATGCCATTAATACCGGCATCCCGCACAGTTTCAGTAATACGTCGGCAGGTATTTGCCGAATTATCAGCGCCCATACGCCCACCACGTTTTAATCTTTTTGTTCTGTAAGCCGGGTAAGCGCAATGCGCCCGGCAATCCATAAAGAATGTCGCCAGAAATAAACGGGCATGCGGCCCGGGGATCTCTGCGCCCTGACGTTCACAAACTGCATATATCTGATACACGTGAAACAGGAGTCATAATGAATTTTCATCATCTGGCTTACTGGCAGGATAAAGCGTTAAGTCTCGCCATTGAAACCCGCTTATTTATTAACGGTGAATATACTGCTGCGGCGGAAAATGAAATTTTTGAAACCGTTGATCCGGTCACCCAGGCACCGCTGGCGAAAATTGCCCGCGGCAAGAGCGTCGATATCGACCGTGCGGTGAGCGCAGCACGCAACGTATTTGAACGCGGCGATTGGTCGCAGGCTGCCCCGGCAAAACGTAAAGCGGTGCTGAATAAACTCGCTGATTTAATGGAAGCCCACGCTGAAGAGCTGGCACTGCTGGAAACTCTCGACACCGGCAAACCGATTCGTCACAGTCTGCGTGATGATATTCCCGGCGCGGCGCGCGCCATTCGCTGGTACGCCGAAGCAATCGACAAAGTGTATGGCGAAGTGGCGACCACCAGTAGCCATGAGCTGGCGATGATCGTGCGTGAACCGGTCGGCGTGATTGCCGCCATTGTGCCGTGGAACTTCCCGCTGCTGCTGACCTGCTGGAAACTCGGCCCGGCGCTGGCGGCGGGAAACAGCGTGATTCTAAAACCGTCTGAAAAATCACCGCTCAGTGCGATTCGTCTCGCCGGGCTGGCGAAAGAAGCAGGTCTGCCGGATGGTGTGTTGAACGTGGTGACGGGTTTTGGTCATGAAGCCGGGCAGGCGCTTTCGCGCCATAACGATATCGATGCCATTGCCTTTACTGGCTCAACCCGCACCGGGAAACAGCTGCTGAAGGACGGGGGCGACAGCAACATGAAACGCGTCTGGCTGGAAGCGGGCGGCAAAAGCGCCAACATCGTTTTCGCCGACTGCCCGGATTTGCAACAGGCGGCAAGCGCCACCGCAGCAGGCATCTTCTACAACCAGGGGCAGGTGTGTATCGCCGGAACGCGCCTGTTGCTGGAAGAGAGCATCGCCGATGAATTCTTAGACCTGTTAAAACAGCAGGCGCAAAACTGGCAGCCGGGGCATCCGCTTGATCCCGCAACCACTATGGGCACCTTAATCGACTGCGCCCACGCCGACTCGGTCCATAGCTTTATTCGGGAAGGCGAAAGCAAAGGGCAACTGCTGCTGGATGGCCGTAACGCCGAGCTGGCTGCCGCCATCGGCCCGACCATCTTTGTGGATGTAGACCCGAATGCGTCCTTAAGCCGCGAAGAGATTTTCGGTCCGGTGCTGGTGGTCACGCGTTTCACATCAGAAGAACAGGCGCTACAGCTTGCCAACGACAGCCAGTACGGACTTGGCGCGGCGGTATGGACACGCGACCTCTCCCGCGCGCACCGCATGAGTCGCCGCCTGAAAGCCGGTTCCGTCTTCGTCAATAACTACAACGACGGTGATATGACCGTGCCGTTTGGCGGCTATAAGCAGAGCGGCAACGGTCGCGACAAATCCCTGCACGCCCTTGAAAAATTCACCGAACTGAAAACCATCTGGATAAGCCTGGAGGCCTGAAATGACCGAACATACCAGCAGTTATTACGCCGCCAGTGCGAATAAATACGCGCCATTCGACACGCTGAATGAGTCGATTTCCTGCGACGTTTGCGTGGTCGGCGGCGGCTATACCGGGCTTTCCTCCGCGCTGCATCTGGCGGAAGCGGGCTTTGACGTGGTGGTTCTTGAAGCCTCACGCATCGGCTTCGGCGCAAGCGGACGCAACGGCGGGCAGCTTGTGAACTCCTACAGCCGCGACATCGACGTTATCGAAAAAAGCTACGGCATGGATACCGCCCGTATGCTCGGCAGCATGATGTTCGAGGGTGGCGAGATCATCCGCGAACGTATCAAACGTTATCAGATTGACTGCGACTATCGCCCCGGCGGCCTGTTTGTGGCGATGAATGATAAACAACTCGCCACACTCGAAGAGCAGAAAGAGAACTGGGAACGCTACGGCAATAAACAGCTGGAGCTGCTGGACGCCAACGCTATTCGCCGCGAGGTCGCCAGCGATCGCTACACTGGTGCGCTGCTGGATCACAGCGGTGGGCATATTCATCCGCTAAACCTCGCCATTGGTGAAGCCGATGCCATCCGCCTGAACGGCGGGCGCGTGTATGAGCTTTCCGCCGTGACGCAGATCCAGCACACCACGCCAGCCGTGGTGCGGACTGCCAATGGTCAGGTGACGGCGAAGTATGTGATTGTCGCCGGGAATGCGTATCTGGGCGATAAAGTAGAGCCGGAACTGGCGAAACGCAGCATGCCGTGCGGCACGCAGGTGATCACCACCGAGCGGCTGTCGGAAGATTTAGCCCGTTCGCTGATCCCGAAAAACTACTGTGTGGAAGACTGTAACTATCTTCTTGATTACTACCGCCTGACTGCCGATAACCGCCTGCTGTACGGCGGGGGCGTGGTCTACGGCGCGCGCGACCCGGATGACGTTGAGCGTCTTGTTGTGCCGAAACTGCTGAAAACCTTCCCGCAGCTGAAGGGCGTGAAAATTGATTACCGCTGGACGGGCAACTTCCTGCTGACCTTGTCGCGCATGCCGCAGTTCGGTCGCCTTGATACCAACATCTATTACATGCAGGGTTACAGCGGCCACGGCGTCACCTGTACCCATCTTGCCGGGCGTTTGATTGCTGAACTGCTGCGCGGTGACGCCGAACGCTTCGACGCCTTCGCCAATCTGCCGCATTACCCGTTCCCCGGCGGGCGCACGCTGCGCGTGCCATTTACCGCGATGGGCGCGGCTTATTACAGCCTGCGCGATCGTCTGGGCGTTTAATTTCCGATTAACAGTGAAGAGTCAAAAGGTGTGAAACATGAGCAACAATGAATTCCATCAGCGTCGTCTTTCTGCTACCCCACGCGGGGTTGGCGTGATGTGTAACTTCTTCGCCCAGTCGGCAGAAAACGCCACGCTGAAGGATGTAGAGGGCAACGAATATATCGATTTCGCCGCAGGCATTGCGGTGCTGAATACCGGGCATCGCCACCCTGATCTGGTCGCGGCGGTGGAGCAGCAATTGCAACAGTTTACCCACACGGCGTATCAGATTGTGCCGTACGAAAGCTACGTCACCCTGGCGGAGAAAATCAACGCCCTTGCCCCGGTGAGCGGGCAGGCTAAAACTGCGTTCTTCACCACCGGTGCGGAAGCGGTGGAGAACGCGGTGAAAATCGCCCGCGCCCATACCGGACGCCCTGGCGTGATTGCGTTTAGCGGCGGCTTCCACGGTCGTACATATATGACCATGGCGCTGACCGGAAAGGTCGCGCCGTACAAAATCGGCTTCGGCCCGTTCCCCGGTTCGGTGTATCACGTACCTTATCCGTCAGATTTACATGGCGTTTCAACGCAGGACTCCCTCGATGCCATCGAACGCTTGTTTAAATCGGACATTGAAGCGAAGCAGGTGGCGGCGATTATTTTCGAACCGGTGCAGGGCGAAGGCGGTTTCAACGTTGCGCCAAAAGAGCTGGTTGCCGCCATTCGCCGCCTGTGCGACGAGCACGGTATTGTGATGATTGCCGATGAAGTGCAAAGCGGCTTTGCGCGTACCGGTAAACTGTTTGCCATGGATCACTACGCCGATAAGCCGGACTTAATGACGATGGCGAAAAGCCTCGCGGGCGGGATGCCGCTTTCGGGCGTGGTCGGTAACGCGAATATTATGGACGCGCCCGCGCCGGGCGGGCTTGGTGGTACCTACGCCGGGAACCCGCTGGCGGTGGCTGCCGCGCACGCGGTGCTCAACATTATCGACAAAGAATCACTCTGTGAACGCGCTAATCAACTGGGCCAGCGTCTGACAAATACGTTGATTGATGCCAAAGAAAGCGTTCCGGCCATCGCGGCGGTACGCGGTCTGGGGTCGATGATTGCGGCAGAGTTTAACGATCCGCAAACGGGCGAGCCGTCAGCGGCGATTGCACAGAAAATCCAGCAACGCGCGCTGGCGCAGGGGCTGCTCCTGCTGACCTGTGGCGCATACGGCAACGTGATTCGCTTCCTGTATCCGCTGACCATCCCGGATGCGCAATTCGATGCGGCAATGAAAATATTGCAGGATGCGCTGAGCGATTAATAGCCCAACGCAATAATGTCTGATGCGCTGCGCTTATCAGGCCTGCAAACGACGTATTGATTATGTATGCCGGATAAGGCGTTCACGCCGCATCCGGCAAGTTGTATTGCCCAACTTCGCTAAATCTGGTGCTTTTTCAACAACGCGCGGAACTGATGATAGGTTAACCCCAGTAATTCAGCCGCGCGCTTCTGGTTATATTTCCCTTGTTGCAAACTGAGTTGCAGCAACTCTTTTTCCTGCTGCATCTGAAACTCACGTAAATCCAGCGGCAGCGTTGGAAGCGAGGTGGTTTCTGAAACGGCGATAGCGTCTTCAGGCGGACGCCGTTTAAAGGGATCAATAATAATGTCATCAAGCGGATAATCGCTGGTGCCGTGGCGATACACCGAACGTTCCACCACGTTTTTCAATTCACGAATATTTCCCGGCCAGCGATAATTCAGCAATGTTTCTCTGGCGCGCTCCGTAAAACCCGGGAACAGAGGCAGCTTGATTTCCCGACACATCTGAATGGCAAAGTGTTCTGCCATCAGCATAATGTCGCTTTCGCGCTCGCGCAGGGGCGGCAGTTGCACTACATCGAAAGCCAGCCGGTCGAGCAGGTCAGCGCGAAAAGTACCTTCATTGACCATCGCCGGGAGATCGGCATTCGTCGCGCATACCAACCGCACATTCACCTGTAATGGCTGGCTGCCGCCAACGCGCTCCAGTTCACCGTACTCAATCACGCGCAATAATTTCTCCTGTACCATCATCGGTGCCGTAGCGAGTTCATCAAGAAATAGCGTACCGCCGTCGGCACGTTCAAATCTCCCTGGATGACGTTTTTGCGCACCGGTAAACGCGCCCGCTTCGTGACCAAACAGTTCGGAATCCAGCAGATTTTCATTTAACGCCGCGCAGTTAAGGGAAATAAACGGCCCCTGCCAACGGGAGGAGAGATAATGCAGACGGCTGGCAATCAGCTCTTTACCTGTGCCGCGCTCGCCGATGATGAGCACCGGTTTGTCCAGCGGTGCGAGATGCGAAACCTGTTCCAGCACTTCGAGAAAGCTGTTCGCCTCACCGAGTAAATTATCTTTGTATTCTGCCATGATGAAATTCGCCACTTGTTAGTGTAATTCGCTAACTCATCCTGGCATGTTGCTGTTGATTCTTCAATCAGATCTTTATAAATCAAAAAGATAAAAAATTGGCACGCAAATTGTATTAATAGTTCAGCAGGACAATCCTGAACGCAGAAATCAAGAGGACAACATTATGGGTATTTTTTCTCGCTTTGCCGACATCGTGAATGCCAACATCAACGCTCTGTTAGAGAAAGCGGAAGATCCACAGAAACTGGTGCGTCTGATGATCCAGGAGATGGAAGATACACTGGTTGAAGTACGTTCTACTTCGGCGCGTGCGCTGGCAGAAAAGAAACAGCTGACTCGCCGTATTGAACAAGCGTCGGCGCGTGAAGTTGAATGGCAGGAAAAAGCCGAACTGGCACTGCTGAAAGAGAGAGAAGACCTGGCGCGTGCGGCGTTAATTGAAAAACAGAAACTGACCGATCTGATTAAGAGCCTGGAACATGAAGTGACGCTGGTGGACGATACGCTGGCACGCATGAAGAAAGAGATTGGCGAGCTGGAAAACAAATTGAGCGAAACACGCGCTCGCCAGCAGGCATTGATGTTACGCCATCAGGCCGCAAACTCGTCTCGCGATGTGCGTCGTCAGCTGGACAGTGGCAAACTGGATGAAGCAATGGCTCGTTTCGAATCTTTCGAACGTCGAATTGACCAGATGGAAGCGGAAGCAGAAAGCCACAGCTTCGGTAAACAAAAATCGCTGGACGATCAGTTTGCCGAACTGAAAGCCGATGATGCAATCAGCGAGCAACTGGCACAATTAAAAGCCAAAATGAAGCAAGACAATCAATAATAACATCCAGGCGGCGTCCGAACGCGCCGCCGCTCATCGTCTAAGGAGTCCTTATGAGCGCGCTATTTCTGGCTATTCCGTTAACCATTTTTGTGCTGTTTGTTTTACCGATCTGGTTATGGCTGCATTACAGTAATCGTTCTGGTCGCAGTGAATTGTCGCAAAGTGAGCAGCAGCGATTAGCGCAACTGGCTGATGAAGCAAAACGGATGCGCGAACGTATTCAGGCGCTGGAATCCATTCTTGATGCAGAACATCCGAACTGGAGGGATCGCTAATGGCGGGCATTAATCTCAATAAAAAATTATGGCGTATTCCACAGCGGGGCATGGTACGCGGCGTCTGCGCCGGGATTGCCAACTATTTTGATGTACCGGTAAAACTGGTGCGTATCCTGGTGGTGCTGTCGATTTTCTTCGGTCTGGCGCTGTTTACCCTGGTTGCTTACATCATTTTGTCATTTGCGCTTGATCCAATGCCGGACAACATGGCCTTTGGTGAGCAGCTACCTTCCAGCAGCGAATTGCTGGATGATGTCGACCGTGAACTGGCGGCAAGTGAAACGCGTTTACGCGAGATGGAACGTTATGTCACTTCCGATACTTTCACGTTACGTAGCCGTTTCCGTCAACTGTGAGGAAAGTTATGAATACTCGCTGGCAACAGGCCGGGCAAAAGGTGAAGCCTGTTTTCAAATTAGCAGGCAAGCTGGTACTTCTTACCGCACTGCGCTATGGCCCGGCGGGTGTAGCTGGTTGGGCGATAAAATCAGTTGCTCGCCGACCGCTGAAAATGTTGCTGGCCGTGGCGCTGGAACCGCTGTTAAGTCGGGCTGCCAATAAACTGGCGCAGCGTTATAAAAGGTGAGGGGAGTTTCGCAAAAATTGTTAAAGCTAAGGCGTATTATGGATGGCAATTTTCATCCATAGAAGGACGCTTACATGTTTAAAAAAGGCTTACTTGCTCTGACACTGGTGTTTTCACTGCCCGTTTTCGCCGCTGAACACTGGATCGATGTTCGTGTTCCAGAGCAGTATCAGCAAGAGCACGTTCAGGGAGCCATCAATATTCCCCTGAAGGAAGTGAAAGAGCGCATTGCCACCGCCGTTCCGGATAAAAACGACACCGTGAAAGTGTATTGCAATGCCGGACGCCAGTCAGGGCAGGCAAAAGAGATCCTTAGCGAGATGGGATATACCCACGTTGAGAACGCTGGCGGCCTGAAAGACATCGCAATGCCGAAGGTCAAAGGTTAAAAGAATCCACCCTAAGCGGCGCTTATGCGCCGTTTACTTTTTCTGTCACACCTTATTTACATCCCCATAGATTATTTGCGTCAGCTCACAAATACGCTTTTTCCCTGGTAAAAAATGATTTCCTGCGTGACTAAAACCCTTGTGCTCAATTGACAGTTTATTTTCTGCGGAGTAGTCTCTCGTTTCATGGGACCGCTACCACGGAAAGGCAACATGAAACAGAAAATTACGGATTACCTGGACGAAATCTACGGTGGAACATTTACCGCGACTCATTTACAGAAACTTGTAACGCGTCTTGAGAGTGCGAAAAGATTAATTACACAGCGACGTAAAAAACACTGGGATGAAAGTGATGTCGTGTTAATTACCTATGCCGATCAATTTCACAGTAATGATTTAAAACCACTACCCACATTTAATCAGTTTTACCATCACTGGCTGCAAAGCATTTTTTCACATGTTCATTTGTTGCCGTTTTATCCATGGTCATCTGATGATGGCTTTTCGGTAATTGATTATCATCAGGTCGCCAGTGAAGCGGGGGAGTGGCAGGATATTCAGCAGCTCGGTGAATGCAGCCATTTGATGTTTGATTTTGTCTGCAACCATATGTCGGCTAAAAGTGAATGGTTTAAAAACTATTTACAACAAAAGCCAGGCTTTGAAGATTTTTTTATTGCCGTTGACCCGCAAACCGATCTTAGCGCCGTCACTCGCCCACGCGCGTTACCCTTATTAACGCCGTTTCAAATGAACGATAATTCAACGCGCCATTTATGGACAACATTTAGCGACGATCAAATTGACCTCAATTATCGCAGCCCAGATGTATTACTGGCGATGGTAGATGTGCTGTTGTGTTACCTGGAAAAAGGCGCAGAGTATGTCCGTCTGGATGCCGTTGGCTTTATGTGGAAAGAGCCGGGAACGAGTTGCATCCACCTGGATAAAACACATCAAATTATCAAACTGTTACGCGCCATTACTGATAGCGTCGCGCCGGGGACAGTCATCATTACTGAGACCAATGTCCCGCATAAAGACAACATTGCTTACTTTGGCAACGGCGATGACGAAGCGCATATGGTGTACCAGTTCTCACTGCCGCCGCTGGTGTTACATGCGGTGCAAAAACAGAACGTCCAGGCGCTGTGCCAGTGGGCGCAAAGTCTGACGTTGCCTTCCAGCAAAACCACCTGGTTTAACTTCCTCGCGTCTCATGATGGTATTGGACTTAACCCACTGCGTGGCTTGCTACCCGAAAGCGAAATATTAGCGCTGGTCGAGGCATTACAGCAGGAAGGGGCATTAGTAAACTGGAAAAATAATCCCGATGGTACGCGCAGTCCCTATGAAATAAATGTCACCTATATGGATGCGTTAAGCCGCCGCGAGAGTAGCGATGAAGAGCGGTGTGCCAGGTTTATCCTTGCCCATGCGATTTTGTTAAGTTTCCCCGGTGTGCCAGCGATATATATTCAAAGTATTCTTGGCTCGCGTAATGATTACGCAGGTGTCGAAAAACTGGGATATAACCGTGCGATTAACCGTAAAAAATATCACAATGAAGAGATAACGCGAGAACTGAACGATGAAGATACATTAAGGCATGCGGTATATCATCAGTTGTCGCATTTAATTACACTTCGTTGCAGTCATAACGAGTTTCATCCGGATAATGATTTTACCATCGATACGGTTAATTCATCCGTAATGCGTATTCAAAGAAGCAACGCGGATAGTAATTGTCTGACAGGATTGTTTAATGTCAGTGAAAATATTCAGCATATAAATATTACTGATCTGCACGGTCGGGATCTGATTAGTGAAGTTGATATAGTGGGTAATGATATAACGCTGCGCCCCTGGCAGGTTATGTGGATTAAATAAAAAGGAACATCTCATGATTAAATCAAAAATCGTGCTGTTATCAGCACTGGTTTCCTGCGCCCTGATTTCAGGTTGTAAAGAAGAAAATAAAACGAATGTTTCCATCGAGTTTATGCATTCTTCGGTGGAACAGGAACGCCAGGCGGTAATTAGTCAGTTAATTGCGCGTTTTGAAAAAGAAAACCCAGGCATCACTGTTAAACAAGTGCCGGTGGAAGAAGATGCCTATAACACCAAAGTCATCACCCTTTCCCGTAGCGGCTCGCTGCCGGAAGTGATCGAAACCAGCCATGACTACGCGAAAGTGATGGACAAAGAACAGCTTATCGATCGCAAAGCGGTTGCTACGGTCATCAGTAATGTCGGTGAAGGCGCGTTTTATGACGGCGTTCTGCGGATTGTGCGCACCGAAGATGGTAGCGCCTGGACCGGTGTTCCTGTCAGCGCATGGATTGGCGGTATCTGGTATCGCAAAGATGTCCTGGCAAAAGCCGGGCTGGATGAGCCGAAAAACTGGCAACAGTTGCTGGATGTCGCACAGAAACTGAACGATCCGGCGAATAAAAAATACGGTATTGCACTGCCGACGGCAGAAAGCGTACTGACGGAACAATCGTTCTCCCAGTTTGCGTTATCCAATCAGGCCAACGTTTTTAACGCCGAAGGCAAAATCACCCTTGATACGCCGGAGATGATGCAGGCGCTGACCTATTACCGCGACCTTGCTGCCAACACCATGCCGGGTTCTAACGACATTATGGAAGTGAAAGACGCCTTTATGAACGGCACCGCGCCGATGGCGATTTACTCCACCTACATCCTTCCGGCTGTGATTAAAGAAGGCGACCCGAAAAATGTCGGTTTCGTGGTGCCAACCGAGAAAAACTCGGCGGTCTACGGCATGTTGACATCGCTGACCATTACCGCCGGGCAAAAAAGCGAAGAGACGGAAGCGGCGGAAAAATTTGTCACCTTTATGGAGCAGGCGGACAACATTGCCGACTGGGTGATGATGTCGCCAGGCGCGGCGCTGCCGGTGAACAAAGCGGTTGTGACGACTGCCACCTGGAAAGATAACGACGTGATTAAGGCGCTGGGAGACTTGCCGAATCAGTTGATTAGCGAACTGCCAAACATTCAGGTCTTTGGTGCGGTAGGGGACAAAAACTTTACCCGCATGGGCGATGTCACGGGGTCTGGTGTGGTGAGTTCAATGGTGCATAACGTCACCGTGGGGAAAGCCGATCTCTCAACCACGCTGCAAGCGAGCCAGAAAAAGCTGGATGAACTGATCGAACAGCACTAATCCCAGGACAGGAATCCGCAATGAACAGGCTTTTTTCAGGTCGTTCCGATATGCCCTTTGCGCTGCTGCTTCTCGCGCCCAGCTTATTACTGCTGGGCGGTCTGGTGGCGTGGCCAATGGTGTCGAATATCGAAATCAGTTTTTTACGTCTGCCGCTTAATCCCAACATCGAGTCAACGTTTGTTGGGGTGAGCAACTATGTGCGTATTCTCTCCGATCCCGGCTTCTGGCACTCGCTGTGGATGACGGTCTGGTATACCGCGCTGGTGGTGGCAGGTAGCACCGTGCTCGGCCTGGCGGTGGCGATGTTTTTCAACCGCGAGTTTCGCCTGCGCAAAACCGCGCGTTCGTTGGTGATCCTCTCCTACGTAACGCCGTCCATTTCGCTGGTGTTCGCCTGGAAATACATGTTCAACAACGGCTACGGCATTGTGAACTACCTCGGCGTCGATCTTCTGCATCTCTATGAGCAGGCGCCGCTGTGGTTCGATAACCCGGGCAGTAGTTTTGTGCTGGTGGTGCTGTTCGCCATCTGGCGCTACTTCCCTTATGCCTTTATCTCGTTTCTGGCGATTTTGCAGACTATTGATAAATCGCTGTACGAAGCGGCAGAGATGGACGGCGCGAATGCCTGGCAACGGTTTCGCATCGTCACGCTGCCCGCGATTATGCCGGTCCTGGCGACGGTGGTGACTCTGCGTACCATCTGGATGTTCTACATGTTCGCTGACGTTTATTTGCTGACGACCAAGGTCGATATTCTCGGCGTCTATCTCTACAAAACCGCCTTTGCCTTTAATGACTTAGGGAAAGCGGCGGCGATCTCAGTGGTGCTCTTCATCATTATTTTCGCTGTCATTCTGCTGACCAGAAAACGGGTGAACCTCAATGGCAACAAATAAACGCACACTCAGTCGCATCGGTTTTTACTGCGGGCTGGCGCTGTTTCTCATCATCACGCTGTTTCCCTTTTTTGTGATGCTGATGACCTCGTTCAAAAGCGCGAAAGAGGCGATCTCGCTGCATCCTACGCTGCTGCCACAGCAGTGGACGCTGGAGCATTACGTCGACATTTTTAATCCGGTGATTTTCCCGTTTGTCGATTATTTCCGTAACAGCCTGGTGGTGTCGGTAGTTTCATCCGTGATAGCAGTATTTCTCGGCATTCTCGGGGCTTACGCGCTTTCCCGCCTGCGCTTTAAAGGGCGAATGACCATCAACGCCAGCTTCTACACGGTGTACATGTTCTCCGGCATTTTGCTGGTGGTGCCGCTGTTCAAAATCATCACCGCGCTTGGCGTTTACGACACCGAGATGGCGCTGATCATCACCATGGTGACGCAAACCCTGCCTACCGCCGTGTTTATGCTGAAAAGCTACTTCGACACCATCCCCGATGAAATCGAAGAAGCGGCGATGATGGATGGCCTCAACCGGCTGCAAATCATCTTCCGCATCACGGTACCGCTGGCGATGTCCGGGCTGATATCCGTGTTCGTCTACTGCTTTATGGTGGCATGGAACGACTATCTGTTTGCCTCGATTTTCCTCTCCAGCGCCAGCAATTTCACTTTACCGGTAGGCCTGAACGCGCTGTTCAGTACCCCTGATTACATCTGGGGCCGAATGATGGCGGCCTCGCTGGTGACCGCATTGCCGGTGGTGATTATGTATGCACTTTCGGAACGTTTTATTAAGAGTGGTTTGACCGCCGGTGGCGTGAAGGGCTAAAGCGGCCAGTTTCTTGACAAGGAGTTTTACATGAAAAAGTTAGTAGCCACAGCACCGCGCGTTGCCGCGTTGGTGGAGTATGAAGACAGGGCGATTTCAGCCAATGAAGTGAAGATCCGCGTGCGTTTCGGCGCGCCGAAACACGGGACGGAAGTGGTCGATTTCCGCGCCGCCAGCCCGTTTATCGATGAAGACTTTAATGGCGAATGGCAGATGTTCACCCCCCGTCCGGCAGATGCGCCGCGCGGCATTGAGTTTGGCAAGTTCCAGCTTGGCAACATGGTGGTTGGCGACATTATCGAGTGCGGCAGCGACGTTACCGACTACGCGGTGGGTGACAGCGTATGCGGCTACGGCCCGCTTTCCGAAACGGTCATCATTAACGCGGTGAATAACTACAAACTGCGCAAAATGCCGCAAGGTAGCTCGTGGAAAAACGCCGTCTGTTACGACCCGGCGCAGTTTGCCATGAGCGGCGTGCGCGATGCCAACGTGCGCGTGGGCGATTTTGTGGTGGTGGTAGGGCTTGGCGCGATTGGTCAAATTGCCATTCAACTGGCAAAACGCGCTGGCGCGTCGGTGGTGATTGGTGTCGATCCTATCGCTCATCGCTGTGATATTGCCCGTCGCCACGGGGCGGATTTCTGCCTTAACCCCATTGGCACGGATGTAGGCAAAGAGATTAAAACGCTGACCGGCAAGCAGGGTGCCGATGTGATTATCGAAACCAGCGGCTACGCCGACGCGCTGCAATCGGCACTGCGCGGCCTGGCTTATGGCGGCACCATCTCCTATGTTGCGTTTGCCAAACCATTTGCCGAAGGTTTCAACCTCGGACGTGAAGCGCATTTCAACAACGCCAAAATTGTCTTCTCTCGTGCGTGCAGTGAACCGAACCCGGATTATCCGCGCTGGAGCCGCAAGCGTATTGAAGAAACCTGCTGGGAACTGCTGATGAACGGTTATCTCAATTGTGAAGATTTAATCGACCCGGTGGTGACCTTTGCTAACAGCCCGGAAAGCTACATGCAGTATGTCGACCAGCATCCGGAACAGAGCATCAAAATGGGCGTAACTTTTTAATTCTAAGGACGGAAAAATGAAAATCGGTACACAGAATCAGGCGTTCTTTCCGGAAAATATTCTGGAGAAATTTCGTTATATCAAAGAGATGGGTTTTGATGGCTTTGAGATTGACGGCAAACTGCTGGTTAACAATATCGAAGAAGTCAAAGCAGCGATCAAAGAAACCGGTTTACCGGTGACCACCGCCTGCGGCGGCTATGACGGCTGGATTGGCGACTTTATCGAAGAGCGTCGTCTTAATGGTTTAAAGCAGATCGAGCGCATTCTTGAGGCGCTGGCGGAAGTGGGCGGCAAAGGTATTGTCGTTCCAGCAGCGTGGGGCATGTTTACCTTTCGCTTACCGCCGATGACCTCGCCGCGCAGCCTGGACGGCGATCGTCAAATGGTGAGCGATTCCCTTCGTTTCCTGGAAAAGGTGGCCGCGCGTACCGGGACGGTGGTGTATCTCGAACCACTAAACCGCTATCAGGACCACATGATCAACACGCTCGCCGATGCTCGTCGTTACATCGTCGAAAACAACTTTAAACATGTGCAGATTATCGGCGATTTCTATCACATGAACATCGAAGAGGATAACCTGGCGCAGGCGCTGCATGACAACCGTGACCTGCTTGGTCATGTGCATATTGCCGATAACCATCGCTATCAGCCGGGCAGCGGCACCCTCGATTTCCACGCGCTGTTTGAACAGCTGCGCGCCGATAACTATCAGGGCTATGTGGTGTATGAAGGGCGCATTCGGGCAGAAGATCCTGCTCAGGCGTACCGTGATTCTTTGGCCTGGTTGCGCACCTGCTAAGAGGTCTTTGTGAAAAGTGCAATGACAAGCTCTCCGCTGCGGGTCGCGATAATAGGCGCGGGCCAGGTGGCGGATAAGGTTCATGCTTCGTACTACTGCACCCGCAACGATCTGGAACTGGTGGCTGTCTGTGACAGCCGCCTTTCCCAGGCGCAGGCGTTGGCAGAGAAATACGGGAACGCATCCGTGTGGGACGATCCGCAGGCCATGCTGCTGGCGGTAAAACCTGACGTGGTAAGCGTCTGTTCACCTAACCGTTTTCATTACGAGCATACCCTGATGGCGCTGGAGGCAGGCTGCCATGTGATGTGCGAGAAACCGCCCGCCATGACGCCGGAACAGGCGCGGGAGATGTGTGATACCGCGCGTAAACAGGGCAAGGTGCTGGCCTACGACTTTCACCATCGTTTTGCCCTTGATACGCAACAACTGCGTGAACAGGTGACCAACGGCGTTTTGGGGGAGATTTACGTCACGACCGCCCGCGCCCTGCGTCGCTGCGGCGTTCCCGGTTGGGGTGTCTTTACCAATAAAGAACTTCAGGGTGGCGGCCCGCTGATCGACATCGGCATTCATATGCTGGATGCCGCGATGTATGTGCTGGGCTTTCCGGCGGTGAAAAGCGTGAATGCGCACAGCTTTCAAAAGATCGGCCCGCAAAAGAGCTGTGGTCAATTTGGTGAGTGGGACCCGGCAACCTACAGCGTCGAAGATTCGCTGTTTGGCACCATTGAATTTCATAACGGCGGCATTCTTTGGCTGGAGACATCATTTGCACTCAACATCCGCGAACAGTCGATTATGAACGTCAGCTTTTGCGGTGATAAAGCCGGAGCCACGCTGTTTCCGGCGCATATCTATACCGATAACAACGGTGAATTAATGACGCTGATGCAACGGGAACTGGCCGACGACAACCGTCATTTGCGCAGCATGGAAGCCTTTATCAATCACGTACAGGGCAAGCCAGTGATGATTGCCGACGCCGAACAAGGGTACATCATCCAGCAACTGGTGGCGGCGCTGTATCAATCCGCAGAAACAGGGACGCGTGTGGAATTATGACCAGGCCAGTAACATTAACGGAACCCCATTTCAGCCAGCATACCCTGAATAAATATGCCTCATTAATGGCGCAGGGAAACGGCTATCTTGGGCTTCGTGCCAGCCATGAAGAAGATTACACGCGGCAGACGCGCGGCATGTATCTGGCAGGGCTTTATCATCGAGCCGGGAAAGGTGAAATCAACGAACTGGTGAATCTGCCAGACGTGGTGGGAATGGAAATTACCCTAAACGGGGAGATTTTTTCGTTATCCCGCGAAGCGTGGCAGCGTGAGCTTGACTTTGCCAGTGGAGAATTACGCCGCAGTGTTATCTGGCGCACCAGCGACGGCGCAGGGTTCACCATTGAAAGCCGTCGTTTTGTTTCGACAGATCAACTGCCGCTGATCGCGCTGGAAATCAGTATTACCCCGCTGGACGCCGAGGCATCAGTGCTGATCTCAACAGGCATTGACGCCACGCAAACTAACCATGGTCGCCAGCATCTTGATGAAACCCAGGTGCGCGTGTTTGGCCAGCACCTGATGCAGGGGATCTACACCACCCAGGATGGGCGCAGTGATGTGGCCATCAGCTGTCACTGTCAGGCGAGTGGTGACGTTCAGCAGTGCTATACCGCAAAAGAGCGCCGTTTGCTGCAACATACCAGCGCGCAACTTCGCACAGGTGAAACACTGACCCTGCAAAAGCGGGTGTGGATTGACTGGCGGGACGACCGACAAGCTGCTTTAGACGAGTGGGGCAGTGTGTCGCTTCGCCAGCTCGAAATGTGTACACAACAGAGTTATGACCAACTTCTTGCAGCATCGACAGAAAACTGGCAGCAATGGTGGCAGAAACGTCGTATCACGGTAAACAGTTGCGATGCGCACGATCAGCGGGCGTTAGACTATGCGCTTTATCATTTGCGTATTATGACGCCCGCCCATGACGAGCGTAGCAGCATTGCGGCAAAAGCCTTAACCGGCGAAGGCTACAAAGGCCACGTTTTCTGGGATACGGAAGTGTTCCTGCTGCCGTTCCATCTGTTTAGCGAACCGACGATTGCCCGAAGTTTACTGCGCTATCGCTGGCACAACTTGCCTGGCGCGCAGGAGAAAGCGCGACGCAATGGCTGGCAGGGCGCGCAGTTTCCGTGGGAGAGCGCACGTAGCGGGGAAGAAGAAACGCCGGAATTTGCCGCCATTAACATTCGTACCGGGCTGCGGCAAAAAGTGGCCTCAGCGCAGGCAGAACATCATCTGGTTGCCGATATCGCCTGGGCGGTTATTCAATACTGGCATGTAACGGGGGATGAAAGCTTCATTGCTCACGAAGGCATGGCGCTACTGCTGGAGACCGCAAAGTTCTGGATTAGCCGTGCGGTAAGGGTTAACGATCGTCTGGAAATTCATGATGTTATTGGGCCAGACGAATATACCGAACACGTCAATAATAACGCATACACCAGTTATATGGCCTGCTACAACGTCCAACAGGCACTGAATATTGCTCGCCAGTTTGGCTGTAGCGACGATGCGTTTATTCATCGTGCCGACATGTTCCTCAAAGAGCTGTGGATGCCAGAAATTCAGCCCGACGGCGTTTTGCCGCAGGATGATTCGTTTATGGCGAAACCGGCGATAGATCTGGCGAAATACAAAGCGGCGGCAGGCAAACAAACCATTCTGCTGGATTATTCACGCGCAGAAGTGAACGAGATGCAGATCCTCAAGCAGGCCGATGTGGTGATGCTCAATTACATGCTACCAGAACAATTTTCAGCGGCCTCTTGTCTCGCCAATCTGCAATTTTATGAACCGCGCACCATTCACGACTCGTCATTGAGTAAAGCGATCCACGGCATTGTTGCCGCGCGTTGTGGCTTGCTTGCGCAGAGTTACCCGTTCTGGCGCGAGGGGAGTGAAATCGATCTTGGTGCTGATCCGCATAGCTGCGATGACGGTATCCATGCCGCCGCAACTGGCGCTATCTGGCTGGGGGCGATTCAGGGTTTTGCCGGAGTCAGCGTGCGCGACGGCGAATTACATCTGAACCCAGTGTTACCTGAGCAGTGGCAACAGTTATCTTTCCCTTTGTTCTGGCAGGGCTGCGAATTACAGGTCACTCTCGACGCGCAGCGTATTGCGATTCGAACTTCTGCGCCCGTTGCACTGCGGTTGAACGGTCAGCTTATTTCCGTGACTGAAGAATCTGTTTTCTGTTTGGGTGATTTTATTTTGCCCTTCAATGGGACCGCTACCACGCATCAGGAGGATGAATGAAACTACAAGGGGTAATTTTCGATCTGGATGGCGTGATCACCGACACCGCACATCTGCACTTCCAGGCATGGCAGCAGATTGCCGCCGAAATCGGCATCAGCATCGATGCGCAATTTAACGAGACGTTAAAAGGGATCAGCCGCGATGAGTCCCTGCGACGCATTCTGCAACACGGGGGCAAAGAGGGCGACTTTAACGTGCAAGAGCGGGCGCAACTGGCGTATCGCAAAAATCTGCTCTACGTCCACTCACTGCGCGAACTGACGGTTAACGCTGTTCTGCCGGGAATTCGGCCTTTGCTGGCAGATCTTCGGGCGCAAGGCATCCCGGTAGGGCTGGCCTCCGTCTCTCTGAATGCCCCAACAATTTTAGCGGCGCTGGAGCTGCGCGAGTTTTTCACCTTCTGCGCGGACGCTTCCCAACTTAAACACTCGAAACCGGACCCGGAAATCTTTCTCGCCGCCTGTGCCGGGCTGGGCGTGCCGCCGCAGGCATGTATCGGCATTGAAGATGCGCAGGCGGGCATTGACGCCATTAACGCCAGCGGTATGCGCTCGGTGGGGATCGGCGCGGGCTTAACTGGGGCGCAATTACTGTTGCCCTCAACGGAGTCCCTGACCTGGCCGCGGTTATCGGCCTTCTGGCAAAACGTATAGCAAAGGAATCAACATGGCACAGCTTTCGTTACAACATATTCAAAAGATCTACGATAACCAGGTGCATGTGGTGAAGGACTTCAACCTGGAGATTGCCGATAAAGAGTTCATCGTGTTTGTCGGTCCGTCGGGCTGCGGTAAATCGACCACCCTGCGTATGATTGCCGGGCTTGAGGAGATCAGCGGCGGCGATCTGTTGATCGACGGTAAACGAATGAATGACGTTCCGGCCAAAGCACGCAATATCGCGATGGTGTTCCAGAACTACGCGCTGTATCCGCATATGACGGTCTACGACAACATGGCGTTTGGCCTGAAGATGCAAAAAATCGCCAAAGAGGTGATTGATGAGCGGGTTAACTGGGCGGCGCAAATCCTTGGCCTGCGTGAGTACCTGAAACGCAAGCCGGGTGCGCTTTCCGGCGGGCAACGCCAGCGTGTGGCGCTCGGACGGGCGATTGTGCGCGAAGCGGGCGTGTTTTTGATGGATGAACCGCTCTCTAACCTGGATGCCAAGCTGCGCGTACAAATGCGCGCGGAAATCAGCAAGCTGCATCAGAAACTGAACACCACCATGATCTACGTGACCCACGATCAGACCGAAGCGATGACCATGGCGACGCGGATTGTCATTATGAAGGATGGGATTGTTCAGCAGGTCGGTGCGCCGAAAACGGTCTATAACCAACCGGCGAATATGTTTGTTGCCGGATTTATTGGGTCACCAGCAATGAATTTTATTCGCGGCACGATCGATGGTGATAAATTCGTTACGGAAACGCTTAAATTAACCATTCCCGAAGATAAATTAGCGGTTCTGAAAACGCAGGAAAGTTTGCATAAGCCCATCGTGATGGGAATACGCCCGGAAGATATTCATCCGGATGCGCAAGAGGAAAATAACATTTCCGCCAAAATTAGCGTGGCGGAATTAACCGGTGCGGAATTTATGCTCTACACCACGGTTGGGGGGCACGAGCTGGTGGTCCGTGCCGGTGCGTTAAATGATTATCATGCAGGAGAAAACGTCACTATTCATTTCGATATGACCAAATGTCATTTCTTTGATGCAGAAACGGAAATAGCAATTCGCTAAATACAGGGGGAAGGCATTCCCCCAGGATAATACAAGGAACAATAATGAAAAAGTTATTACCCTGTACCGCACTGGTGATGTGTGCGGGAATGGCCTGCGCACAGGCTGAGGAAAAAAACGACTGGCACTTTAATATCGGCGCGATGTACGAAATAGAAAACGTCGAGGGTTATGGCGAAGATATGGACGGGCTGGCGGAGCCTTCCGTCTATTTTAATGCTGCCAATGGGCCGTGGAGAATATCGCTGGCTTATTACCAGGAAGGGCCGGTAGATTATAGCGCGGGTACACGTGGAACCTGGTTTGATCGCCCGGAACTCGAAGTGCATTATCAGTTTCTCGAAAGCGATGATTTCAGTTTCGGCCTGACCGGTGGTTTCCGTAACTATGGTTATCACTACGTTGATGAACCGGGTAAAGACACGGCAAATATGCAGCGCTGGAAAATCGCGCCAGACTGGGATGTGAAACTGACTGACGATTTACGTTTCAACGGATGGCTGTCGATGTATAAATTTGCCAACGATCTGAATACAACCGGTTATGCTGATACCCGTGTCGAAACGGAAACGGGTCTGCAATATACATTCAACGAAACGGTTGCCTTGCGAGTGAACTATTATCTCGAGCGCGGCTTCAATATGGACGACAGCCGCAATAACGGTGAATTCTCCACGCAAGAAATTCGCGCCTATTTACCGCTGACGCTCGGCAATCACTCGGTAACACCGTATACGCGCATTGGGTTGGATCGCTGGAGTAACTGGGACTGGCAGGATGATATCGAACGTGAAGGCCATGATTTTAACCGTCTTGGTTTGTTTTACGGTTATGATTTCCAGAATGGTCTTTCCGTTTCGCTGGAATATGCGTTTGAGTGGCAGGATCACGACGAAGGCGATAGCGATAAATTCCATTATGCAGGTGTCGGTGTGAATTACGCGTTCTGATAATGTGCTAAATTGCCGGATGCGGCGCGAGTACTTTATCCGGTTTATAAATGTAGGCCGGATAAGATGCGCCAGCATCGCATCCGGCATTCAGGCAACGTAGCTGGCATTTATTTCAACGACATATGCGTGGCAACGGTAATATTTTGTGGTGACGGTTTTCCGGCAATTAAGCGGAATAATAACTCGCAGCTTTGTTGACCTAACTCCTGCGTCGGAACATCGATGCCGCCCGGTGCAGGCGTTAATATAAACGACAGCGTTTCATTACTATAACCCACCACCGCTAACTGCTGCGGAATAGCAATGTTTTTCTCTGCCGCCGCACGATAAATGCTCATTAATTTCAGGCTGTCAGTAGCAAACACTGCCTCAGGCAACGGTGACTGGCTTAATAATTCCCGCGCGGCTTGCAGTGCTGTCTCATGGGTATAACCGCCGTCAACGATCCACTCATTGCGCACTGCAATATTATGATCTTCCAGACTTTGCTTATAACCATTAACGCGGTCAACCGAAACATGGACATCAAGCGGAGCATGTAGGCAGGCAATATTTTCATGTCCACTTTCAATTAATGCATCGGTCAGCGCAATACTGTCGCCAAAATTATCGGTGTCGACAGAATAAACATGGGCGTATTCACCTTCAACTTTGCCAATTACTACCACCGGAATATCGTATTTATCGAGTTGGGCAAAAAAAGACTCATCTGCTGGCGAACTTAGCATAATAATGCCTTTAATCATTTTCTGCTTAATTTTGCTTTCACATTTTTGTAAGTCTTCAGCCGGGTTGTGCGACGTCTGCAATATCACGTCGAAACCCTCATCTTCCGCTTTGGCGGTAATGGCATGCAAAACTTCGGAGAAAAACGGGTTACCCGCCGTCGTTTTGGTCGAACGGGTAGAAATCACCATAATGGCATCAAAGCCCGAAGAGGTCAGTGCGCGGGCCAGTTTATTTGGCTGATACTGTAATTCTTCAATGGCCCGTAACACTTTTTCGCGCGCTTCCGGGGAGATATTGGTTTGCTTATTCAGCACGCGTGATACGGTGGATTTTGATACGCCGGCAACCCTGGCAATATCATAAATAGTAGGGGACATAGGTCAGGAACTCCGTCCGAACGTGAATGCTGCACATCTTATGGAGTTCGCCTCAAGATGACAACACGGGCAGTTGATAATCAATGGCATGGCCCCCACATTCATATCCTTACGAATGATTTTTTTCTGGTCTTCAGAGCAGCACAGGACAGCAATGAAGCGACTTAAAAATGAACTTAATGCGCTGGTGAATCGGGGTGTCGACAGACATCTGCGCCTCGCTGTAACCGGACTTAGCCGCAGCGGCAAAACCGCGTTTATCACTGCGATGGTCAATCAGTTGCTCAATATTCATGCCGGAGCACGCTTGCCGCTATTAAGTGCGGTGCGTGAAGAGCGCCTGCTGGGCGTAAAACGCATTCCCCAGCGTGACTTTGGCATTCCGCGCTTCACCTACGATGAAGGGCTGGCGCAGTTATATGGCGAGCCTCCCGCCTGGCCGACCCCAACACGCGGCGTCAGTGAGATTCGCCTGGCGCTACGCTATAAATCGAACGATTCGCTGTTGCGTCACTTCAAAGACACTTCCACGTTATATCTGGAGATAGTGGATTATCCCGGCGAATGGTTACTCGACTTGCCGATGTTGGCGCAGGACTATTTAAGCTGGTCGCGCCAGATGACGGGCTTACTCAATGGTCAGCGCGGCGAATGGTCGGCAAAATGGCGAATGATGTGCGAAGGGCTGGACCCACTAGCACCTGCCGACGAAAACCGTCTTGCAGACATTGCTGCCGCATGGACCGATTATCTCCACCACTGCAAACAGCAGGGGCTGCACTTTATTCAGCCTGGGCGTTTTGTCTTGCCGGGCGATATGGCAGGTGCGCCCGCGTTGCAATTCTTCCCGTGGCCAGATGTCGATGCCTGGGGCGAATCAAAACTTGCACAGGCCGACAAGCACACCAATGCCGGAATGCTGCGCGAACGGTTTAATTATTACTGCGAGAAAGTGGTGAAGGGGTTCTATAAAAATCACTTCCTGCGTTTTGATCGGCAGATTGTGCTGGTGGACTGCCTGCAACCGCTCAACAGTGGGCCACAGGCATTTAATGATATGCGTCTGGCGCTGACGCAGCTGATGCAAAGCTTCCACTACGGGCAGCGTACCTTGTTCCGGCGCTTGTTTTCGCCGGTTATCGATAAGCTATTGTTTGCTGCCACTAAAGCGGATCATGTGACCATCGATCAGCACGCCAATATGGTTTCATTACTGCAACAACTGATTCAGGATGCCTGGCAAAATGCGGCGTTCGAAGGGATCAGTATGGACTGCCTGGGGCTGGCGTCAGTTCAGGCGACCACCAGCGGCATTATTGATGTTAACGGTGAGAAAATCCCGGCGCTGCGCGGAAATCGACTCAGTGATGGCGCACCGCTCACTGTTTATCCTGGCGAAGTTCCCGCACGTTTGCCTGGTCAGGCGTTCTGGGATAAACAAGGCTTCCAGTTTGAGGCGTTTCGCCCGCAGGTAATGGATGTCGACAAACCGTTGCCGCATATTCGCCTTGATGCTGCGCTGGAATTTTTAATAGGAGATAAATTGCGATGACCGAACCGTTAAAACCACGTATTGATTTCGACGGTCCACTGGAGGTCGATCAGAATCCAAAATTCAGGGCGCAGCAAACCTTTGACGAAAATCAGGCGCAAAATTTTGCCCCGGCCACGCTCGACGAAGCGCAGGAAGAAGAGGGGCAAGTTGAAGCGGTGATGGACGCAGCGTTACGTCCGAAACGCAGCCTGTGGCGCAAAATGGTGATGGGCGGGTTGGCTCTGTTTGGTGCAAGCGTTGTCGGGCAGGGCGTGCAGTGGACGATGAATGCCTGGCAAACTCAGGATTGGGTAGCGCTGGGTGGATGTGCCGCTGGGGCATTGATTATCGGCGCTGGCGTAGGTTCTGTGGTAACAGAGTGGCGGCGCTTATGGCGCTTGCGACAGCGCGCCCATGAACGCGACGAAGCGCGCGATTTGTTGCACAGTCACGGCACGGGTAAAGGCCGTGCATTCTGCGAAAAACTGGCGCAGCAGGCGGGCATCGACCAGTCGCATCCGGCACTGCAACGCTGGTATGCCTCAATCCATGAAACGCAGAACGATCGTGAAGTGGTCAGCCTGTATGCTCATCTGGTCCAGCCGGTTTTAGATGCCCAGGCGCGGCGCGAAATCAGTCGCTCAGCGGCGGAATCAACGTTAATGATCGCCGTTAGCCCGCTGGCGCTGGTGGATATGGCATTTATCGCCTGGCGCAATCTGCGTTTGATCAATCGCATCGCCACGCTGTATGGCATTGAACTGGGATATTACAGCCGTTTGCGCCTGTTTAAGCTGGTATTGCTGAATATCGCTTTCGCCGGAGCCAGCGAACTGGTGCGCGAAGTGGGGATGGACTGGATGTCGCAAGATCTCGCTGCGCGTTTGTCTACCCGGGCAGCTCAGGGGATTGGTGCTGGACTTCTGACGGCACGACTGGGGATTAAAGCTATGGAGCTTTGCCGCCCTCTGCCGTGGATTGACGATGACAAACCTCGCCTCGGGGATTTCCGTCGCCAGCTTATTGGTCAGGTGAAAGAGACGCTGCAAAAAGGCAAAACTCCTGCCGAAAAATAATGCAATATCGGGTGCTGACCGGATATCTTTACGCCGAAGTGCCCGTTTTTCCGTCTTTGTGTCAATGATTGTTGACAGAAACCTTCCTGCTATCCAAATAGTGTCATATCATCATATTAATTGTTCTTTTTTCAGGTGAAGGTTCCCATGCGTCTGGAAGTCTTTTGTGAAGACCGACTCGGTCTGACCCGCGAATTACTCGATCTACTCGTGCTAAGAGGTATTGATTTACGCGGTATTGAGATTGACCCCATTGGGCGAATCTACCTCAATTTTGCCGAACTGGAATTTGAAAGTTTCAGCAGTCTGATGGCCGAAATACGCCGTATTGCAGGTGTTACCGATGTGCGCACTGTTCCGTGGATGCCTTCCGAACGTGAGCATCTGGCGTTGAGCGCGTTACTGGAGGCGTTGCCTGAGCCTGTGCTTTCTGTTGATATGAAAAGCAAAGTGGATATGGCGAACCCGGCGAGCTGTCAGCTTTTTGGGCAAAAATTGGATCGCCTGCGCAACCATACCGCCGCGCAATTAATTAACGGCTTTAATTTTTTACGCTGGCTGGAAAGCGAACCGCAAGACTCGCATAACGAGCATGTCGTTATTAATGGGCAGAATTTCCTGATGGAGATTACGCCTGTTTATCTTCAGGATGAAAATGATCAACACGTTCTGACCGGTGCGGTGGTGATGTTGCGCTCGACGATTCGTATGGGCCGTCAGTTGCAGAATGTCGCTGCACAGGACGTCAGTGCCTTCAGTCAAATTGTCGCCGTCAGCCCGAAAATGAAGCATGTTGTCGAACAGGCGCAGAAACTGGCGATGCTAAGCGCGCCGTTGCTGATTACGGGTGACACCGGTACAGGTAAAGATCTCTTTGCCTACGCCTGCCATCAGGCAAGCCCCAGAGCGAGCAAACCTTACCTGGCGCTGAACTGCGCGTCTATACCGGAAGATGCGGTCGAGAGTGAACTGTTTGGTCATGCTCCGGAAGGTAAAAAAGGGTTCTTTGAGCAGGCGAACGGTGGTTCGGTGCTGTTAGATGAGATAGGCGAGATGTCGCCAAGGATGCAGGCGAAATTACTGCGTTTCCTTAATGATGGTACTTTCCGTCGAGTTGGTGAAGATCATGAAGTGCATGTCGATGTAAGGGTTATTTGTGCTACGCAGAAGAATTTGGTCGAACTGGTGCAAAAAGGCGTGTTCCGTGAAGATCTCTATTATCGTCTGAACGTGTTGACGCTCAATCTGCCGCCGCTACGTGACTGTCCGCAGGACATCATGCCGTTAACCGAGCTGTTCGTCGCCCGCTTTGCCGACGAGCAGGGCGTGCCGCGTCCGAAACTGGCCGCTGACCTGAATACTGTACTTACGCGTTATGCGTGGCCGGGAAATGTGCGGCAGTTAAAGAACGCTATCTATCGCGCACTGACACAACTGGACGGCTATGAGCTGCGTCCTCAGGATATTTTGTTGCCGGATTATGACGCCGCAACGGTAGCCGTGGGCGAAGATGCGATGGAAGGTTCGCTGGACGAAATTACCAGCCGTTTTGAACGCTCGGTATTAACTCAGCTTTATCGCAATTATCCCAGCACGCGCAAACTGGCAAAACGTCTCGGCGTTTCGCATACCGCGATTGCCAATAAGTTGCGGGAATATGGCTTAAACCAGAAGAAAAGCGAAGAGTGATTGTGCTGGCTGCGCCGTTCAGGCGCAGCGGCAACGTTCATTTGATGCCAAACTTTTTATGCCAGGCTTCCACATGGCGCGCCGTTTGACGCAGCGGCGCATTCACTAAATAGTTCTGAATCCAGGGTGTTTCCATCCAGTAGCGGACTTTTTCCGGCGCGTGCGTGAGGCAGTGCATCACGGCGGCATGATGAAATGAATTTGCTGAATTATCATAACCATCATAGGCACCTTCACCGATCCCACGCACTAATACGCCATGTTCCAGCATGGTCGCCAGAACGGGAATTTGTTCTGGAATATGCACAAAGAAATTTAAAAGTTGACCGCCTTTTGCCAAAGCATAGTTTTCCAGCCCCTGAAGGAACCAGTTAACCTGCGGCATATAGTTTGAGTAGATGTGCAGGTTGTAACGCAGGAGGGCCGTTGCTAGCGCATGTGAAAATCGCGGCTGATTTTTACCAAACTCAGCGATGGTAAGGACGCTGTCGAGCGATAACCTCGAACTGAAAGCCAGTGCCATTATTTCCGGTAGTTCCGGTTGTCCAAAGTGCGCGGCGGCCGCGCTACGGCAATCAGCGCGGTCAAACGTGGCGAGCATGGCGTAAATAGGGTCAGCAACGTCATGCGGCTCGTGGGCCAGTTGTTTGAAAATGTCGCCAGCATGTCCGCATTTCATAGCCATCCAGCAGAGATTAACAAATTCACCCGCCATATTGTCATTTACGAAATAGGCATCCGGATACTGATGTAATTCAAAGGACAACCCGGCAACCCATATGAAACGCATCGGAAAAACAAACGGTTCCGCAATCAGTTGTATAAACTCTGCGGCATCAAAGCATTTTCCTTCCTGGCGCTCAAACAAATAACGGGCAATATCTGGGTGAGAAAGTGAACCCCGACGAGGCCATTGGGCGGCAAATTCATGCCACTGATAACTATCATTATGATGCCGGTGGGCGATATTATTTAGCTCAGATGTCTGAAAGGCCGCTTTCGCTGCAATATATTCCACACTATCCAGCTGACGATATTCATAAACCGCTTCGCCGGGCGAGATTAATTTTCGACTAATCGCGCAGCGCTTTCGGGACTTTCCGCCAAGAACCTTTTCATAAACTGACATGAAGGGACCAGAATGCACAACATCATGTCCGACGGTGAGATATTTATCCTGCAACGCCTGAAACTCTGCGCTGTGCAAGAGATTATTCAGCAAGGTACTAAGTTCAGGCTTTATTCGGCGCTTTGCGCCAGTTGAAACGAAAAGATCATGGAAATGACCATCATTGTTGCGGATTAATTGTTTTACCCAGGTTAGCGCTTCACTTAGCTGATCAGTAGAAGAAAATAAACCAATCGCATAGAGATAAAAGTCTGAGTAGGTATGGATATGATTTAATGGTTCTTTTTTACTGCGTACAAAAGAGAGCGCATCGGCAAACTGTGCATTGTGGATCAAATGGCGCAAGTGGCGGGTATATTGCTTCCAGGTATTGCAGGTTCGCTCATCCAGAACGCCCGCATTAATTAACCACGCTTGTTTTGCCAGCAACCAGGTTTCATCATAATAAGCAGGCCCTAACGGGTGGTAATCCGCGATAAACGCTTTCAGCGCATAAGGGGTAAAATTTGGGGCGACAGGGTTATCTTCCGGGACATCGCTGGCATGGAAAAGCGATTCAAGAACAGCGGATGCTTTATTCCAGTCTTCCATTGCGCAAGCGGCGTTAAATAACACCATTCTTAATGCCGGGTAACGCGATAATGCTGTAAAAACAGGCGTACTACCTCTCCATGAACTATATCCGTTTGGATTAAAGAAATGGTAATCAGTAATGGCTGCTTCGAGCCAGGTTTCTGCACCACTAGCCTCGCCGCAGTGAACCATCGCCGCTGCGCCAAGAAAAATACCAGCTGCAGCTGCCGGCGGTAAGCATGAACTACCTTGATCAATAGGATCTGGCGCTAGCTCTAAAAGCCATTCTGCATGGTTCGTTAGTGCCTCGGCAATGGCAGGAATGTCCGTTGAACAGCAATTGTGTTTAAGCCAGACCGTAATTTGTTTATCATCCATAATAGTCATCACTCCGCTGGGCTAATAATGGCAAAGAGCAATCTTAATGCACAACGGTTAGGGGGAATAGTGGCAGGAACTCTGGAAAATAGTGGGACTGGTAGATCAAAAACTGCCGTTCACCGGTGGTGATTCAGTGAACGGCACAGTTGTTTAGCGCAGTACAGCCAGAGCTGCTTCGTAATCCGGCTCGGTGGTGATTTCATCCACCAGCTGGCTGAAAATCACATTGTCATTTTCATCAATAACCACAACGGCACGCGCTGCCAGACCTTTCAGTGGGCCATCAGCAATTGCCACACCGTAGGCTTGCAGGAATTCAGCGTTACGGAAAGTGGAGAGGGTGATAACGTTGTTCAGACCTTCTGCGCCGCAGAAACGAGACTGGGCGAACGGCAGATCGGCAGAGATACACAGCACAACGGTGTTGTCGATCTCGGTTGCCAGTTGGTTAAACTTACGTACTGATGCGGCGCAAACACCGGTATCAATACTCGGGAAAATGTTCAGCACTTTGCGTTTACCCGCAAACTGACCGAGGGTGACGTCAGACAGATCTTTTGCCACGAGAGTAAAAGTCTGCGCTTTGCTACCCGCCAGCGGGATGGAATTGGCGACTGTAACCGGGTTGCCCTGGAAATGAACGGTTTGTGACATGATTATCTTTCCTGTTTACATATAGTTAACGTCACACCTAGTTTATGCTAACTGTCAATAACACAGCAAACGCTATTTGCGCTTAATCCGCAGACCACCGCGACAACAAGGAGTAAAGATGAGAACCGTTAAGGTATTTGAGGAAGCCTGGCCCTTACATACCCCGTTTGTGATTGCTCGGGGAAGTCGTAGTGAAGCGCGCGTGGTGGTGGTGGAGTTAGAAGAAGAGGGCATTAAAAGTACTGGCGAATGCACGCCGTATCCGCGCTATGGTGAAAGTGATGCCTCGGTAATGGCGCAAATTATGAGCGTCCTGCCGCAATTAGAAAAAGGGCTGACACGGGAGGAATTACAAAAAATTCTCCCTGCTGGAGCGGCACGTAATGCGCTGGATTGTGCTTTGTGGGATCTGGCGGCGCGTAAACAGCAGCGATCGCTGGCTGATTTGATTGGCATAACGCTTCCCGAGACAGTCATTACAGCACAGACGGTAGTCATCGGTACGCCTGATCAGATGGCCAATAGTGCATCAACACTGTGGCAGGCAGGCGCGAAATTGCTGAAAGTGAAGCTGGATAACCATCTTATCAGTGAGCGGATGGTAGCAATTCGCACGGCTGTGCCCGACGCGACGCTTATCGTTGATGCAAATGAATCCTGGCGTGCAGAAGGGTTGGCGGCGCGTTGCCAACTGCTCGCGGATTTAGGCGTTGCGATGCTTGAACAACCGCTTCCTGCGCAGGACGATGCGGCACTGGAGAATTTTATTCATCCGTTACCGATTTGTGCTGATGAAAGTTGTCATACCCGTAGCAATCTGAAGGCGCTGCAAGGGCGCTATGAGATGGTTAACATCAAGCTCGATAAAACGGGTGGCCTGACGGAGGCGCTGGCGCTGGCGACCGAAGCGCGTGCACAAGGTTTCAGTCTGATGCTGGGCTGCATGTTGTGTACCTCTCGTGCCATTAGCGCCGCTTTACCGCTGGTGCCGCAGGTCAGTTTTGCTGATCTTGACGGACCGACCTGGCTGGCGGTAGATGTGGAACCGGCGCTTCAATTCACGACGGGCGCATTGCATCTTTAGGATGCCAGCGCAGCAAGTTAGCCATCGCAAAGAGGTATTTTTCGCTGGCTTCGTCGGAGGAGATGGGGGGAAACTCTGCGGTGATGCAATGCAAGTTCAGATCTGCACACCAACTGCCGAAAGAGCCAGGCGTTTCATAACCGACGCTGGTGACCAGTGGCAATTCAAACGCCTGGGCCAGCCATTCACCTAATTCGCTGTGTCTGGGGTCTTCAATACAGGCCAGTGGATCGTGGAATGAGACCACCCAGGCAGGTTGAATGCGATGTATAAGCTGGCACAGCGCCTGAGTTTCAGGTTCGGAGCCAGGTTTGTCACCTGTCAGTAAAACGACATCACGTTCTTCAGCGGCGCTGTTCCAGCGATAAACCGTTTCACCTTCCTTCCAGTTTGCTGCCGGAAAGTTTCTATTTAAATCCACGCCATTAGCATTGGCCCGTAACCCTAACTGGCAGCCGTCAGGATTCACACACAGCACCACATGATGGCGGCGCAAAGAAGGTGTCAATGTCCGCAAAGCACAGGAGAGGGTCACGACCGAAGAGTTTTCATCACCGTGGGTGCCAGCCAGAATCAAACCACTTTCGTGACTGGCGGCTGGGGCCGGAAACCAGATCAAAGGCGCGCCCAATAATGAACGTCCGTAATGTTCTGTACCGGGCGGAAATGCGCCGCGTTCGGCGCGTGGGCGAGTTACGGTCATGATCGTCTCTGGTTCAGGAAGTATTACAGGCAGTGTTGTGCAAATTTTGCGGATTATCAAATCCTTTTCTTCAACGCTATGTTATCGATCTTGTATCACTTTTTTGCCGGAAGTTGTTTGCATTTCTTTAAGGCGAAACAAATAATTACGCATGATTATTAACGCAGGTTTGAGGGTAACTTATGAAGCACTCTGTTTCAGTCACGTGTTGTGCGCTGTTGGTCAGCAGCATTTCTCTTTCGTATGCTGCAGAAGTTCCGAGCGGCACAGTACTGGCAGAGAAGCAGGAGCTGGTGCGCCATATTAAAGATGAGCCTGCGTCGCTGGATCCCGCTAAAGCCGTGGGTCTGCCAGAGATTCAGGTCATTCGCGATCTTTTTGAAGGACTGGTGAATCAGAACGAGAAAGGGGAGATTGTCCCCGGCGTTGCGACTCAGTGGAAAAGTAATGACAACCGTATCTGGACTTTCACCCTGCGCGATAACGCAAAATGGGCGGATGGCACACCGGTAACGGCACAGGATTTTGTCTACAGCTGGCAACGTCTGGTTGACCCAAAAACGTTGTCGCCGTTTGCCTGGTTTGCCGCGCTGGCGGGAATCAACAACGCACAGGCGATTATTGATGGTAAAGCTACGCCTGATCAGCTAGGCGTCACCGCGGTTGATGCCCGTACTTTGAAAATCCAGCTTGATAAACCGTTGCCGTGGTTTGTGAATTTAACAGCCAATTTTGCCTTCTTCCCGGTGCAAAAAGCTAACGTAGAAAGCGGGAAAGAGTGGACGAAACCCGGAAATCTGGTCGGCAATGGCGCTTATGTTCTTAAAGAGCGTGTAGTCAATGAAAAACTGGTCGTGGTGCCAAATACTCATTATTGGGATAACGCCAAAACGGTGTTGCAAAAAGTGACCTTCCTGCCAATTAATCAGGAATCCGCAGCCACTAAGCGTTATCTCGCGGGGGATATTGATATCACCGAATCCTTCCCCAAAAATATGTATCAGAAGCTGTTGAAGGATATTCCGGGGCAGGTTTATACACCGCCGCAGCTCGGGACCTATTATTATGCGTTTAACACGCAAAAAGGGCCGACGGCAGATCAGCGCGTTCGTCTGGCATTAAGTATGACGATAGATCGCCGCCTGATGACCGAAAAAGTGTTGGGGACGGGCGAAAAACCAGCGTGGCATTTTACGCCAGATGTTACTGCCGGATTCACGCCGGAGCCTTCGCCGTTTGAACAAATGAGTCAGGAAGAACTGAATGCGCAGGCAAAAACTTTGTTGAGCGCAGCCGGTTATGGTCCGCAAAAACCGCTGAAGCTGACGCTTTTGTATAATACTTCAGAAAACCATCAAAAAATTGCGATTGCTGTGGCATCGATGTGGAAAAAGAACCTTGGTGTAGATGTCAAACTGCAAAATCAGGAATGGAAAACCTATATCGATAGTCGTAATACAGGTAATTTTGATGTTATCCGCGCCTCGTGGGTGGGGGATTATAATGAACCCTCCACCTTCCTGACATTATTAACGTCAACGCATTCAGGGAACATTTCACGTTTTAACAACCCGGCCTACGACAAAGTTTTGGCCCAGGCATCGACGGAAAATACCGTTAAAGCGCGTAATGCCGATTACAACGCGGCAGAAAAAATCCTCATGGAGCAAGCACCGATTGCACCAATTTATCAATATACCAATGGACGATTAATCAAGCCGTGGCTGAAAGGTTATCCCATTAATAACCCGGAAGATGTGGCGTATAGCCGGACTATGTATATTGTGAAACATTGATGTGAACTGGCGTTACCCTTGTGGGTAACGCCAGTGATGTCTGAATTAACGACCCTGGTCTGGTGGTGTAATGTTATCCATATACAGCGTCTGGCTTGGGAACGCGAAATCCGCGCCGTGTGACTGTACAATATCGATAATCTTCAAATAAACATCCTGCTGGGCGGCAAGCCATTCAGCCCATACTGTGGTTTTGGTAAAGCAATAAACCATAATATTCAATGACGAGTCAGCAAACTGGTTGAAATAAACCAGTAAGGTTTGTCGCTGGTCGATGGCTGGGTGATTTTTAAGCATCTCACGTACGGCTTCGACAATGGCTCCCACTTTTGCCGCATCCTCATAACGTAAACCGATTGTCGTGGTAATACGTCGGTTGGTCATTCGCCCAGGGTTTTCTACGCTGATAGACGAAAACAGCGAGTTCGGGACGTATAACGGACGATTATCAAAGGTCGTAATTTTGGTAATTCGCCAGCCAATTTCCGCTACTGTACCTTCGATATTTCTGTCCGGTGAACGGATCCAGTCGCCAATACTAAAAGGACGGTCGAAATAGAGCATAATCCCGGAAAAGAAGTTACTCAAAATATCTTTACCGGCCATACCGACAGCCAGACCACCAATACCACCAAAGGTCAACAAGCCAGAAAGGCTCATACCGAAATGTTCGCCATAAAGCAAAACAAGTACCACAATAATGGTGATTTTGATGATACGCGACATAATCCGCGCACTGGTGATATCGCGACCTTTTTTAATCTGCTGTTTTTCAAACTGATTAATCAGCAGAAATAACTTAATCGTCAGAATAACCGCAATCAGGGACGTACAGATAAAATCGATAACGCCTGGAGTGATAAATTGGAGTTTGTAGTTTTCTATAACATAATTAATGATGCTACCAACAGCACTGATAATTATGGTGTAGATTAAAAATTGCACCGCATGGAATAAAAATCCTTTTCTTTTACGATTTCCGCGGCGAAACCAAAAGCTCATCAGAATCAATGCTGCGCAGCTACCGAAAATAATGACC
The DNA here is from genome assembly GCF_036503815.1 of Escherichia coli. Taxonomy (GTDB): domain Bacteria; phylum Pseudomonadota; class Gammaproteobacteria; order Enterobacterales; family Enterobacteriaceae; genus Escherichia; species Escherichia coli_F. Next base: position 2,727,527 of record NZ_AP027764.1, on the reverse strand, counting down.
AGATTAAGCGCATTATTTGTAAACAGTTCAGCGATCATTGTTTTATCAGGCTCCTCCAGATAATTGTCGTCATGCCGGAAACCCCTGGCGGGGCTATTTTACCGCGACAATTCATTCAGATCATCAATAGTCAGGGAAGGAAGTAGCAACATTAGCTAACTAATCAATGCGTTGATTGTAAATCCAGCTAAGAGGTGAGGTTTTCAGAGCAGACAACGGTGAAATGTCATGGTATTGTTACTGTTAGGTAACAAGAAATTTGTCTGCACAAGGATTACATCATGATTATGGCGAAACTGAAGTCAGCGAAAGGGAAGAAATTTCTCTTTGGTTTGTTGGCGGTTTTCATTATTGCGGCGTCGGTTGTGACTCGCGCGACCATCGGCGGCGTGATAGAACAGTACAATATTCCGCTGTCTGAGTGGACGACATCAATGTATGTGATTCAGTCATCAATGATTTTTGTTTATAGCCTGGTCTTTACTGTGTTGCTGGCAATCCCGTTGGGAATTTATTTCCTTGGCGGCGAAGAGCAGTAAGTAAAAAATAGGCCCGTTAACTCGGGCCTTGTCAGTTATTGAAGAGTCGTTAATCGTCTTCTTCGTCATCCAGTTCAACGGGGGTCTGATACTGGTCAGGTTTAATGACCAGCAGGTCGCAGCGAAGATGATCAATCACCTGTTCCGCCGTGTTGCCGAGGAATGCTGCTGAAATACCGGTGCGTCCGACCGTTCCCAGAACCACAATCCCCGCCTGTAAGTGCTCCGCCAAATCAGGAATCACCTCTTCTGGTAGACCTTTTTCAACGTGTGTCATGTTTTCATTAATGCCGAATTTCTGCCGTAGGGCTTTCATTGCCAGCAAATGTTGCCCACGAATGGCATCGTTATAAACGCTCGGGTCAAATTCCGGCAGTTCAATTGCGATATTAATTGGCGTTACCGGATAAGCGCCAACCAGATGAACTTCGGTATGGTTGACTTGTTCCGCCAGTTCGATCGTCTCTTTAACCAGTTTTTCATTGAGCGCATTATGGTACGGCTCTTCACTGGCGAGATTCACCGCCACCAGCGCCTTACCCCCTTCCGGCCACGGCTGGTCTTTCACCATCCACACCGGGCTTGGGCATTTGCGTAACAGATGCCAGTCCGTTGGCGTAAAAATCACCGCTTCCAGACGGTCATGTTGGTGCGCCATTTTTAGCACCAAATCGTGTCCGCCGCTGATCACTTCCTGAATGATGGCTTCGAATGGACGGTTATGCCAGACCACTTTAATTTCAATGGGAACGCCAGCATTGAGATAATATTTTGCCTGCTCGTGGATCCAGGCTGTTCGCTGGCTGATGACGCCCTGACGCATAGCGGTACGTTCGTCCGGGGAGAGCAGGGTGGTCATTTCGTATGAGAAGTCATAGATCGGCAAAAAGGCTTTAATTTTGCCACCAATCCGTTGATGTAAATAAACAGCTCGCCGCAATGCTGGTTGGTCGTCCTGGTTAGGATCGATAACAACGAGCATGTTCTGATACATAGCCATACAGGGTCTCCTTACAACAACTGTCAACGCAGTTTGTAATTAAAAGATTAACCCATATCTGGTGAATGAAACAGTGATGAACCTTCTGCCAGATCAATAAATCAGAAAAATTTAATGATATGACAGAAGGATAGTGAGTGATGCGGAAAAATCAGGCAACGTTACGCGTGTGACCAGCAAGCTGGGCCAGCGCATCGTTATTTTCGATGGTGATGTATTTACCTTTGACTGCCAGCATGCCGCTTTTCTGGAAGCGACCCAGCAGACGGCTGATGGTTTCTACCGTCAGGCCCAGATAGTTACCGATATCGCCACGAGTCATCGTCAGGCGGAATTCACGAGGGGAGAAGCCGCGTTGGGCAAAACGACGGGACAGGTTGTAGATGAATGCAGCCAGACGTTCCTCGGCATTTTTCTTCGACAACAGCAGGATCATGTCCTGATCGCCTTTGATTTCACCGCTCATCAGACGCATCATCTGCTGACGCAAATTCGGCATTTTACCGGACAAATCGTCCAGCGTTTCGAACGGAATTTCACATACCATCGAGGTTTCCAGCGCCTGCGCGAAGCTCGGGTGATGACCGCTGCCGATGGCATCAAATCCCACCAGGTCACCAGCTAAATGGAAACCAGTGATTTGCTCGTCGCCTTGCTCAGTAATGGTATAACTTTTAATCGTACCGGAGCGGATGGCATAAAGCGATTTAAGTTCATCACCAGCCTTAAACAGCGTCTGGCCTTTCTGAATAGGCTTCTTTCGCTCAATGATATTATCAAGCTGATCAAGCTCATGTTCGTTGAGTGTGAACGGGATGCAAAGCTGGCTGATGCTGCAATCCTGGCAATGGATAGCACAACCGCCAGACTGAATGCGCCGTATAATTCGCTTTTCCGGGATCATAGGTCTGCTCAAGCCGTAATTGATATTTGTCAATTTTAACATCTTTTTAGGGAGCAAGTAAGTCTAAGCAAACCTTAACAGCAGAGAATTCCGATATTAGATGTAAATATATGTCTATCTATTTGAAAACCCTTAAGTTGTTAAGGGTAACTTTACATAAAAGTGTGAACAAGCTGGCACAAATTGTATAAGGTTTACAGCAAAAGATAACCTTCGTGGCGTAATAACCACTCTTTTCGCTGAACTCCGCCTGCATATCCGGTCATGGTACCGTTTCTGCCAATGACCCGATGACAAGGCACAACAATGCTGATGGGATTCGATCCATTTGCCGCACCTACGGCACGCGCCGCGCCGGGGCGGCCCAATTGTTCAGCCAGTTGGCCGTAATGCATTACCTGCCCGCAGGGGATTGTGCGTAATGTTTTCCAGACTTCGCGCTGAAATGGCGTCCCCCCCGTGGCAGTGGGAAGCGTATCAATAATGCTAAGATTACCGGCAAAATATTCACGAAGCTTGTCGCTTAAACCACCTGGGTTGGTGGCAGAAATACGTTCATAGCCTTCTTTGCGGTAATGGATGTCCAGCAGCTGCACCATGCGTTCGCTGTACTCTTCCCATTCAACCGCCCGCAAGTGAAATTGCTCATCGCAAATCACCCACAGTGGACCCAGTGGCGTGGCAATTTTTTCTTCAAGTAATCTCAGCATCCGTTCTCTCTTAAGACAAACGAGGGTAAATCCCCGGACCTATCGGCAGACCGACAAGATACCACGCCAGCAACATCAGCAGCCATACCACCAAAAAGATAAGTGGATAGGGCAAAACTAACGAATAGTAAGTACCCAGTTTCGCGTCTGGTTTGTAGCGTTGCAGGAATCCAAGAAACAGTGGAACAAAAGGAGATACCGGAGCTAAAGGCAATACGGATGAGTCGGCAATACGAAAGAGGATTTGCGCAAATGCCGGGTGAAAGCCAAGTAGCATAAACATTGGTACGAAAATGGGGGCCAGAATCGACCAGATTGCGGAACCGCTGGCGATAAACATGCATAAGAAAGAGGAAAGCAACGCCAGACCGACAAACGCCGGGATGCCGCTAAGCCCTGAACTTTCGAGTATATCGGTCAGCCCCACCGCGATGAATTTCCCCATGTTGCTCCAGTTAAACATGGCGACAAACTGGGCGAGGGGAAAAACCATCACGATAAATCCCGCCATCTCTTTCATCGGTTCAATCATTAAATGCGGTAAATCTGCCTGACGTCGAATTGTGCGGGTAGCGATGCCATAAGCCAGCGAGACCACAAAGAAAAAAAGAATGATCAGTGGCACGATACCTTTAATAAAGGGGGATGGCATCACGGTGTGATTAATCGGATCGCGCAATATCCCATTTTCCGGGATCACCATCAGCGCAATTGCGGCAATAAAAAGTAGCGATACGACACCTGATATGCGTAAACCAAAACGCTGACTTTCGGTCAATGTCTGCAGTTTCTCATCGCTGTTTCCCTGCCATTGACCTAACCGTGGCTCAATGATTTTGTCGGTTATCAGGCCGCCAACAAACGTCAGTACGACTACGGAGCTGGCCATAAAATACCAGTTATCAATTACACTGACGTGCATTTGCGGATTGAACGCAGCCGCAGCCTCCGTGCTGATCCCCGACAGCAACACGTCGGTTGTGACAATCAGTAAATTAGCCGTAAAGCCGCAACCGACGCCTGCAATGGCGGCCAGTAAACCTGCCACTGGATGCCTGCCCACCGCCAGAAAAATCAATGCGCCCATCGGTGGCATGATAACTAACGCCGCATCGGATGATATATGGCTAAAAAAAGCAATAAACAACACCATATAACTGGCATAGCGGGCATTAACATGCGATGCCATTTTAACCATTAGCGCTGGCAGTAAGCCGACGCGTTCCGCCAGACCAGCACCTAAAACCAGCGCCAGGATTGCGCCTAGTGGGGCAAAACCGCTAAAGTTTTTAATCACATTGGGTAAAAACCAGTGTAATCCTTCCACACTGAGCAGGTTTTTCACGACCACTGGCGTACCATCGGTCGGGTTTTTCGCACTGACGCCAAAGGCCGACAAAATTGCCGTCGTAACCATGAGTACGATAATCAAATAGATAAAGAGCAAAAAAGGATGGGGAACCTTGTTACCAATTCTTTCGACCCAGCCATAGAGCTTCCCGGATTGGGAGGACGACGGTATGGATGACATACTCATGGGCATTCCTCGATTGTTGTGTTTGCGTTGTTGTTGTTATTTTAAAGGTGACGGCGTCACGTTTTTCGGGATAGGGCAGTGATACGGTTGCGTGTCCGTAACTTGCTGATGCTCTTGTTGGCATTCTTGCAATAGCCCTGAATCAATGAAGAGATTAAGTGTGGTTGCTGCTATAGTTTTCGCCGCCAGCAGCATTCCTTTATGAGCAATAGACGTTCGCCCCTGGCTAACCAGTTGCCACGTATGTAGCGGTGTACCGACGGCGAAACAGGGGCTGAAACACTGGGCAACAGGCAGTTTCCAACTGACGTCGCCGACATCAGTTGATGCCGCAAGCACGTTATCGGTGGCGGCATATGGAGCGACTTCATTCGCCAGTACCGTTTCACGATGACGTAGTGCAAAAGCCTTGCCGTTTTCGCCACCGGTTGCGGCGATATTATTCAGACTGTTTTGCCGATCGTTGGGGGTGAGCGTAGCCTGAATTTGTTTCGCAAAAGCCAGTTCTTCGCAGTTCCATTCCGGAGTACCAAAATGGGATAGGGCCTGGTACATGGCATTTTCTAAGGTGCGATTCGGGAGATAACTGGAACAGGCTTTGTCAAAGCGGCATTCAACCGTGGTTTCGGTCATCAATGCCGCACCTTCGGCGATTTTGGCGACCCGATCATAAATATGCTGCACATCGGTCATTTCGGGGGCGCGGATAAGATAAAGCACTTCTGCCTGCGCCTGGACCACGTTGGGCGAGATCCCGCCGCTATCTGTGATGGCATAGTGTACGCGCGCTTTTTCAATAATATGTTCGTTGAGGAAGTTGGTGCCAGTGGTCATCAACGTTACGGCATCAAGGGCGCTGCGTCCCAAATGAGGGGAGTTCGCGGCATGTGCTGCGATCCCTTTAAAGCGCCATGATGCCTGAATGTTTGCCAGCGTGCGGGTATTGAACATACCGGCAAAGGCTTCCGGGTGCCAGGTGAGTGCCGCATCCACATCATCAAATACCCCCTCGCGGACCATGAACGTTTTACCCGAGCCGCCTTCTTCGCCAGGACAACCATAAAAGCGCACCGTGCCGCCTTGCCCATATTGTTCCAGCCATTTCTTGACGGCTATTGCTGCGGCAAAAGCGGCGGTTCCCAGCAAATTGTGTCCGCAACCGTGACCATTTTCACCGGGCGTCGTGGATGTAGGCTGCGCGCAACCTGCTTGCTGACTTAAACCTGCCAGGGCGTCATATTCCCCCAGCAAGGCGATAACCGGTTTGTCTTGACCAAACGAAGCAATAAAGGCATTTGGGATATTGCCTACGTTGCGAGTCACGGTGAAGCCTGCAGATTCCAGCGCCGAAGCCAGATGCTCCGCTGACCAGAACTCTTCAAAACGTGTTTCTGGATGATCCCAGATTTGATCAGCAATATCGGTATAACGTTGGCGATCGGCTTCAATCGCATCGTCGATAAAACGATAGATTTCCTGCATCAGATACCTCGCGTCCAGGGAAAATTGAGCGCGGTGCGCGCCAGCGTTTCGACGGCAATAGCGAGAACCTGCTCGTCAAAATCGAATTTTTCGTTGTGATGACCTGCCGCCAGCTGTGTGCCAAACACCATATAGGAGGCTTGCCCTTGATGTCGCTGCACGCGGGCCATCATTAATGTGGCATCTTCGGAACCCGCAGGCGCTTCAACACGTTCAATGGCCTGATTGACCCCCGCGACCTGAGCCGCCTGGCTTTGTAACCATGCGACCCATTGCGGCGAAGGAGAACTGGCGGTAGCTGCACCCATCAGCCGAGTTTCAACGCCGACACCATACATGGCTGCTGCGCCCTGAATCGCTTGTTGTGCACGGTCAAAAACATATTGATTGATGACGTCGCTGACCCCTCGAGTTTCAACTTTCAGCAACGCCGAGGCAGGAACCACATTACGACCGCTTCCTGCCTGCATAACGCCCACGTTTACTCTGGAAGCCCCTTCGCTGTGCGGGGCGATTCCATGCAGCGCAAGAGTTGCTTGTGCTGCCGCCAGTAAGGCATTGTGACCGTCTTGTGGTTTTGCGCCTGCGTGAGCGGCGGTCCCGGTGAAGTGCGCGTCAAATTTGGTGGTTGCCATAAAATTATCACTGCCGCACACTACTGTGCCCGCAGGTACACCAGTGCCAATGTGCACAGCAGTAAAATAATCAACATCATCCACTACACCTGCATCGACCATCGCCCGCGCGCCACGCGTACCTTCCTCTGCAGGCTGAAAAATCAGCTTGATGACGCCGTGAAGTCCGGACTCGAACTGTTTAAGGGTGTGCGCCAGCCCAAGCCCAATAGCGGTATGTCCATCATGACCACAGGCATGCATCATTCCGGCGTTACATGACGCAAAACCGTCGCGATAGGGGCGATGGCTGACATCCCGTTCTTCACTGAGATCCAGCGCGTCCATATCGACACGGAAAGCCATCACCGGACCGGGGCGACCGGTATCCAGGGTAGCGACGATGCCAGTGAAACCGCCTTCAAAAGCCGCAATCCATTGTTCTAGCGCCCCCTGTTGACGAGCGCGCTCGAATTCGCGTTGTAGAGTGAATTCATCAGGTAATCCCATCCGGCTACTTTCATTAACGACTTCGCGGCCCAGCGCCAGTGAATAACCGAGCTGGTGCAATTCTTCCGCAACAAGGGTGGCAGTGCGGAATTCCACCCAGCCAGACTCTGCATAGTGGTGAAAATCACGTCGCCAGTGCGATAATTTTGGGGCAAGCGAATTAATAAATTGATTCAAAGACTCCATAACCTTTCCCGTCATCAGTAAAAAGTGTGACCCGGTTCACGTAGCGATAGTTTTTACTTATCACTAACTGATTTCTCACAGTTTTAACCGTTCATAAATTACCCTGACATAATCATCTGCATTAAAGTAGATGCCAGTTTCTTTGGTCTGATAAATAACGGTTATCGGTGGCGTCATGGCTTTTCAGGTAAAAATTCATCAAATTCGGGCTTTTGTTGAAGTGGCTCGTCAGGGCAGCATTCGCGGAGCGAGCCGCATGTTGAATATGTCGCAACCGGCACTGAGTAAATCTATTCAGGAGCTGGAAGAAGGGTTAGCGGCGCAACTCTTTTTTCGCCGTAGTAAAGGCGTGACGTTAACTGATGCCGGCGAAAGTTTTTATCAGCACGCCAGTCTTATTCTTGAAGAGCTGCGCGCAGCGCAAGAGGATATTCGCCAACGACAAGGGCAACTGGCAGGGCAAATTAATATCGGCATGGGGGCCAGTATTTCCCGCAGTCTGATGCCAGCTGTCATATCTCGTTTTCATCAGCAGCATCCGCAGGTAAAAGTACGCATTATGGAAGGGCAACTGGTGTCGATGATTAATGAATTGCGCCAGGGAGAACTGGATTTCACCATCAATACCTATTATCAGGGACCCTACGACCACGAATTTACTTTTGAGAAATTACTGGAAAAGCAATTCGCGATCTTTTGCCGCCCGGGACATCCCGCCATTGGTGCCCGTTCGATCAAACAGTTACTGGACTACAGCTGGACAATGCCGACGCCACACGGCAGCTACTACAAACAGTTGAGTGAATTGCTTGACGATCAGGCGCAAACGCCACAGGTCGGCGTAGTCTGCGAGACGTTTTCAGCCTGTATCAGTCTGGTGGCAAAAAGCGATTTTCTCAGCATACTACCTGAAGAAATGGGCTGCGATCCCTTGCACGGACAGGGGCTGGTGATGTTGCCGGTTAGCGAAATTTTACCGAAAGCGGCCTATTATTTGATTCAGCGGCGTGATAGTCGCCAGACACCACTGACCGCGTCATTAATCACGCAATTTCGGCGAGAATGCGGCTATCTGCAAAGTTAAAACTGCATAAAAAAATAGAGTCTGTCGACATCCGCCAGACTCTACAGTACACACAGCAGTGCATCCGCGTCTTAAATCCGGCATTGTCTCCTCTGCGCCGGTGACTGTGTTATAACGGTTTTAACCTTTAGTTGCCAATTTTCTTCAGTGACAGATTTCACGAAAATATAAGTTACATTATTAATATCGTGAATGAATAATCATGCATAAGCATTTTGCTTAAAATATCGGCAATATTTGGAACTTATTACTGGAATTTTGGGTAATACGTTGTTGGACCGACCCGGTCTGGTTATCATATCGCGCTCTTAATTGCGGGAGGATGTAACATGAACCTTGACGACAAATCGCTGTTTCTTGACGCCATGGAAGATGTCCAGCCGCTGAAACGTGCTACAGATGTCCACTGGCATCCAACGCGTAACCAACGTGCGCCGCAGCGTATCGACACGCTGCAACTTGATAATTTCCTCACCACCGGATTTCTCGACATCATCCCGCTAAGCCAGCCGCTGGAGTTTCGGCGGGAAGGGTTGCAACATGGGGTGCTGGATAAGCTGCGCAGTGGTAAATATCCGCAACAGGCGAGCCTGAATCTTTTGCGCCAGCCGGTGGAAGAGTGCCGCAAAATGGTGTTCAGTTTCATTCAACAAGCCCTGGCGGATGGTTTGCGTAATGTGCTGATTATTCATGGTAAAGGGCGGGAAGATAAATCGCATGCCAATATTGTCCGCAGCTATGTGGCGCGCTGGTTGACCGAATTTGATGATGTCCAGGCATATTGTACCGCGCTACCGCATCATGGCGGCAGCGGGGCGTGTTACGTCGCACTACGTAAAACGGCGCAGGCAAAGCAAGAAAACTGGGAGCGCCACGCTAAGCGCAGTCGTTGATCTCGAGACGCATCCGCGGCTTATGCCGCCAGCACGCGGTTGCGTCCATCATTTTTCGCCCGATACAAAGCATCATCAACGCGTTTAAACAGTTCATCGATGCTTTCATTTCCTTCGTGATGCGCCACACCAATGCTGACGGTAAAGCGTGGTAAGCCCGAAATACTCACTTTTGTCACGCTTACGCGGATAGTTTCAGCCAGCGAAAGCGCGGTATCCAGTGGGGTTCTTGGTAGCAATAAGACAAACTCTTCGCCTCCCCAACGAAACACCAAATCGCCTTTGCGAGCGCAACTTTCGAGAGTGCGGGCGAGGGCGCATAACACCTCATCACCTTTAGAATGCCCATAGAGATCGTTAATGTGTTTAAAACGATCGGTGTCGATGAGCAATAAGCTGTAATCCTGAGTGATGGCGAGGTGCTGCATTTGGCCTGGCTCGGTAATGTGATAAAACTGGCGCCGATTCAGTAATCCGGTCATCGCGTCATGGTGGGCAGCATGTTCCAGCTGCTCCTCCAGCCGTTTTTGCTCCGTAATATCATGCACAATACATAACATGAGCTTGTCGCCATAAATTTCAATCGGCCCAGCATAGGTCTGCACATGACGAGTCGAACCATCCGCCAGTTTATGAATAAAATTCAAAGGCTTATGACCACCGGGTAAATGCGAGATTTCATGCATGATAGGCATGACGCGACGCCCGAGCATATTAATTTCCCAGGTATGTTTCTGGCACATCGTTTCATGGTTATAACCATAGAAATTGAGCGCGGCGAGGTTAGCATCGACGATTTGGCCATCTCGTGAGGGGTCAATCAACAACATTGGTGCAGAGTTAGTCAGAAAAAAGCGCGCATAAAAACCTTGTTTTTTGCGCTGATAATTTGCCGAGCGACTGGCTTTTAAACCCAGCGTTGCCGGTGCTTCGATACCTTCGAAAATAATCACCGGTTCTGCTTCTGTCAGCTCTCGCAAAACAAGCCGACAGCTTAATGCTGTTTCCTCTTCTTTACGTTGAACGGTGAGGATTTCGATAATATCGTGTTGGTTTTGCAGATCGGAGAGGTATTTCGGCAGTTCTTTTTGTGAGGAGACGGAATAGGGACCGGTTCGTAGCTGACTAAACGTGAGGTCTTGCATCAACAGTCGCGCCGCGCTGTTGGCATAAATTAACTGTTCCTCAAAGGGCGAAACGATCCAGACAGGACTGGTGAGTAAGTCCAGGGTATTGAAGTTGTGCGTAATCATTGAGATCCCGTTATTTTTATCAATTTTTGTTGCTATCCGATCGCAATAAAGCCACGTCATATGATCAGATAATTCTGATAATGATAGACGCTATTTAACACTTCACACGGTTTGTATATGGAAAAGCATTTTGCTTTTTGTATTCAATTTAGACAGAATTTTATTAATCATTTCAGGGTAATGGGGTGATGAGATGTTGCGTAACAGGGCCAGAAGGCTAGACTACAAAATAATGCGTTGATGATGGAGGCACTGTGGAAGCGATTAAGGGATCGGACGTTAATGTCCCGGATGCAGTATTTGCCTGGATGCTGGATGGTAGAGGCGGCGTTAAACCGCTGGAAAATACAGATGTGATTGATGAAGCGCATCCCTGCTGGCTCCACCTTAATTATGTACACCATGATAGCGCCCAATGGCTGGCGACAACACCGCTGCTTCCCAATAACGTACGTGATGCGCTGGCGGGCGAGAGCACACGGCCCCGAGTCAGCCGTCTCGGTGAAGGTACGCTGATTACATTGCGCTGTATAAACGGCAGCACCGATGAACGCCCCGACCAACTGGTCGCCATGCGTGTATATATGGACGGGCGGTTAATTGTTTCGACCCGACAACGCAAAGTGCTGGCGCTGGACGATGTGGTAAGCGATCTGGAAGAAGGTACTGGTCCGACCGATTGCGGGGGATGGCTGGTGGATGTGTGCGATGCGTTGACCGATCATTCCAGTGAATTTATTGAGCAGCTGCACGATAAAATTATCGACCTTGAAGATAATCTCCTCGATCAACAAATTCCACCGCGTGGATTTCTGGCGCTGCTGCGCAAACAATTAATTGTGATGCGTCGCTATATGGCACCGCAACGTGATGTTTATGCTCGTCTTGCCAGTGAGCGTCTGCCGTGGATGAATGATGATCAACGCCGCCGAATGCAGGATATTGCCGATCGCCTTGGGCGCGGCCTGGACGAAATTGACGCCTGTATAGCACGGACTGGCGTGATGGCGGATGAAATCGCTCAGGTGATGCAGGAAAATTTAGCCCGTCGCACCTATACAATGTCATTAATGGCAATGGTCTTTTTACCCAGTACGTTTCTGACCGGGTTATTTGGTGTCAACCTTGGTGGGATCCCAGGTGGCGGGTGGCAATTCGGATTTTCAATTTTTTGTATTCTGTTAGTCGTTCTTATTGGTGGTGTTGCTTTATGGTTGCATCGTAGTAAATGGTTGTAACAACAGCAATTTTCCCTACTATCTGTATACAAAAACGCCGCAAAGTTTGAGCGAAGTCAATAAACTCTCTACCCATTCAGGGCAATATCTCTCTTGCAGGTGAATGCAACGTCAAGCGATGGGCGTTGCGCTCCATATTGTCTTACTTCCTTTTTTGAATTACTGCATAGCACAATTGATTCGTACGACGCCGACTTTGATGAGTCGGCTTTTTTTTGCCTGTTATATATCAGCGTCTACCCTTTAAGAGTCCACCCAATGACCGGAGGGAAATATGACGACACTCATTTATTTGCAAATTCCTGTCCCTGAACCGATTCCTGGCGATCCTGTTCCCGTGCCCGATCCAATCCCTCGCCCGCAACCCATGCCTGACCCACCACCCGATGAAGAACCGATTAAATTGTCGCATCGTGAGCGTAGATCTGCGAGGATACGCGCTTGCTAATTTTTGCGTCGATGACCACGAGAACAGATTGTGACCGCTTTTTCTACCCTGAATGTTTTGCCTCCCGCCCAACTCACGAACCTTAATGAGTTGGGTTATTTAACTATGACGCCGGTGCAGGCTGCCGCGCTTCCGGCGATCCTTGCCGGAAAAGATGTTCGCGTGCAGGCGAAAACCGGCAGCGGCAAAACGGCGGCTTTTGGCCTCGGGCTGCTACAGAAAATTGATGCGTCGCTATTTCAGACCCAGGCTTTAGTGCTGTGCCCTACGCGTGAACTGGCGGATCAGGTGGCAGGTGAATTGCGTCGGCTGGCGCGTTTTCTGCCAAATACCAAAATTTTGACTTTGTGCGGTGGTCAACCGTTCGGTATGCAGCGTGATTCGTTGCAACATGCGCCGCATATTATCGTGGCAACCCCGGGGCGTTTGCTGGACCATCTGCAAAAAGGCACGGTATCACTGGATGCGTTGAATATGCTGGTGATGGATGAAGCCGATCGCATGCTGGATATGGGATTTAGCGATGCCATTGATGATGTTATCCGTTTTGCGCCAGCATCTCGACAGACGCTTCTGTTTTCGGCAACCTGGCCGGAAGCCATCACCGCAATCAGCGGACGAGTTCAACGCGATCCATTGGCGATTGAAATTGACTCAACAGATGCTCTGCCTCCCATTGAACAACAATTTTATGAGACATCCAGCAAAGGCAAAATTCCGCTGTTGCAACGGTTATTAAGTTTGCATCAGCCATCCTCTTGCGTGGTGTTTTGCAATACCAAAAAAGATTGTCAGGCTGTCTGCGACGCGCTGAATGACATAGGGCAAAGTGCATTGTCGTTACATGGCGATCTGGAGCAACGTGACCGCGATCAGACCCTGGTACGTTTTGCTAACGGTAGCGCTCGTGTGCTGGTCGCGACGGATGTTGCTGCGCGTGGTCTTGATATTAAATCGCTTGAGCTGGTAGTGAACTTTGAACTGGCGTGGGATCCTGAAGTTCATGTACATCGCATCGGTCGTACAGCGCGTGCAGGAAATAGCGGTCTGGCGATCAGTTTCTGTGCCCCGGAAGAAGCACAGCGGGCCAATATCATTTCTGACATGTTGCAGATAAAACTTAACTGGCAAACGCCGCCAGTTAATAGTTCCATTGTGCCGCTGGAAGCAGAAATGGCAACGTTGTGTATCGATGGCGGGAAAAAAGCCAAAATGCGCCCGGGTGATGTATTAGGTGCGCTGACAGGAGATATCGGGCTTGATGGCGCAGATATTGGCAAAATCGCCGTGCATCCGGCGCATGTCTATGTCGCGGTGCGTCAGGCTGTTGCTCATAAAGCATGGAAACAGTTACAGGGCGGGAAGATTAAAGGAAAAACGTGCCGGGTGCGGTTATTAAAATAATGAAATGTTGAATCGCAGGGTGCAAGAGTAAACATCTTCTTCGGGATTGCCGGATGCGACGCTGGCCGCGTCTTATCCGGCCTCCATAAGAGTAGCCCGATAAGCTTGCGCATCGGGCGCTATCCGGGTTATTTCACTTCAACCACATTCAGTCGTAACTCATCCAACTGATTTTCATCTTCTTCAGGCTGCCAACCCGCCGGTTGTAGAGGGATCTCTTCGCGATCAAACGCCAGATCACCCCCGTTAACCACTTCAGAACCGTGGGTAATGCCTTTGAAATCGAACAGGTTGGTATCGCACAGATGCGACGGCACCACATTCTGCATCGCGCTGAACATCGTCTCGATACGCCCCGGATAACGTTTATCCCAGTCACGCAACATGTCAGCAATCACCTGACGTTGCAGGTTAGGTTGTGAACCGCACAGGTTGCACGGAATAATCGGGAACGCTTTTGCATCGGCAAAGCGCTGAATATCTTTCTCGCGGCAGTAGGCCAGCGGACGAATCACAATATGTTTGCCATCATCGCTCATCAGTTTCGGAGGCATACCTTTCATCTTGCCGCCGTAGAACATATTTAAGAACAACGTTTGCAGGATATCGTCACGATGGTGACCCAGCGCGATCTTCGTCGCTCCCAGTTCCGTTGCGGTACGGTAAAGAATTCCGCGACGAAGACGAGAACACAGTGAGCAAGTGGTTTTGCCCTCCGGAATCTTCTCTTTCACGATACCGTAAGTGTTCTCTTCCACAATCTTGTACTCAATGCCCAGCTTTTCAAGATACTCGGGCAGAACGTGTTCCGGGAAGCCCGGTTGCTTTTGATCGAGGTTAACAGCCACCAGCGAAAAATTGATTGGCGCGCTTTGCTGCAAATTGCGCAGAATCTCCAGCATGGTATAGCTGTCTTTACCCCCGGAGAGGCAAACCATGATGCGATCGCCTTCTTCAATCATATTGAAGTCAGCAATGGCTTCGCCCACGTTACGACGCAGACGTTTTTGTAATTTGTTCAGATTGTATTGTTCTTTCTTACTAATTTCTTGATTTTGCGACATTTAAAAGCGACTCAATTCGTTATATGGCATCAGAAGAGTATGCGTCATGCCGGAACGCCCAGCATAAGAAATCTGATATAAAAACTGTGGCGTGTATGGTACGGATTAGAGGGGAAAATGTCAGCACATTTGCGAAATGAATCAAAAAGCCCGCAGCAATGTGCGGGCGTTAGTGTCAGCGCACAACCAGCACGGAGCACTCTGCGTGACGCACGACAGCTGCGGCGTTAGAACCGAGCAGATAAGTGGTGATATCCGGTCGATGGGAAGCAATGATGATCATATGAGCGGGGATCTTCTTCGCCAATTCCAGAATGCGGTCTTTGGGCGAGCCTTCCTCAACATGAACATGCACTCTGTCGGTTGGCAGTTTAAATTTTTTAATGATCTCTTCCAGTTGCGATTTGGCTTCCGCTTTCAGGTCATCCATTGCCGGTAATTCTGCGGAATACGCTAAACCCAGAGAGGCATAGTAGGGCAGTGAAGGTATTACCGTCAGGAAATGAACCTCTGCATCATCAATCTTTGCCTCTGCCTCAACGTGGCTAATCACGCGTTGAGTTAATTCTGAATCGGAAATATCGATAGGGACAAGAATCGTTCTGTTCATAAAACCTCCTGTTTTAGTATCCGCATAAAGTGTAACGCCAGATGACACTTTTTGTGTAATGACGGAGTTCACATTTTTAATTTAGATCAAAGGAGGAAGAATAAGCAGAAAAAGCCCGCCATAACAGCGGGCAGGAGGATTTAGAACTGATAAACCAGACCTAAAGCGACAATATCATCGGTAGAGATGCCGTTGGCAGCGTAGAAGCTGTCATCTTCATCCAACAGGTTGATTTTATAGTCAACGTAGGTGGACATATTTTTGTTGAAATAGTAAGTCGCGCCAACATCGGCGTATTTAACCAGATCTTTGTCATCAACACCTGCCGGGTTGTCTGCACCACCGGCAGCGTGCAGGTCACGGCCTTTAGACATCAGGAAAGAGACTGCCGGACGCAGACCAAAATCAAACTGGTACTGTGCAGTGACTTCAAAGTTCTGGGTTTTGTTTGCAACAGCATAATCGCTGTCGCCAAACGGGGTCATATTACGCGTTTCTGAATACATGGTTGCCAGGTAAATATTGTTAGCATCGTATTTTAGCCCAGCAGTCCACGCGTCTGCTTTATCACCACCCGCCGCAGTATGGTCAACCTGTTCATTCGTTCGGTCAGAAGAGGTGTATGCCGCACCAGCACTAAAGCCCATGCCTAAATCATATGTTGTGGAAAGACCCCAACCGTCACCGTTTTCATGGCGAATATCACGTCCGTTGTTGGTGCCTTCCTGACCATTACTGGCACCTTCGTTGTTACCCTGATACTGCACCGCGAAGTTCAGACCATTAACCAGACCGAAGAAATCAGTGTTACGATAAGTCGCGACGCCATTGGCGCGGCCGGTCATAAAGTTGTCGGCATTAGTATAAGAATCACCACCAAATTCCGGCAGCATATCGGTCCAGCCTTCGATGTCGTACATTACACCATAATTACGCCCGTAATCGAAAGAACCATAATCTGCAAATTTCAATCCGGCAAATGCCAGACGGGTCCATGACTGGTTTTTTGAAGATTCAGTGTTGTTTGCCTGAATATTGTATTCCCATTGACCGTAGCCAGTAAGTTGATCGTTAATTTGAGTTTCGCCTTTAAAACCCAGACGCGCATAGCTCTGGTCGCCATCTTTCGCTGAATTATCAGAAAAATAATGCAGGCCATCAACTTTGCCATACAGATCTAATTTGTTGCCGTCTTTATTATAAACTTCGGCTGCATGTGCAGCACCTGCGGCGAGCAGGGCAGGAATTAAAAGTGCCAGTACTTTGCTTTTCATTGAATAAATCCTTTAGTTATTTTATTTGCCTTTTATCCCCGTTTTGGGGAGTGAAAACATCCTAAAGGAGAAGTTCAGTTAGACGATAAATATCATTTGTTACGCCTTAAGTAAAACCTTAATCAAATAATTCCTCTGAAATGATAATAAGTCTGGTGAATGTATCGAAGATAATACATACAAAATAAAAATTATACTTTTAATTTGCTATACGTTATTCTGCGCGGGTTATATGCCTTTATTGTCACAGATTTTATTTTCTGTTGGGCCATTGCATTGCCACTGATTTTCCAACATATAAGAAGACAAGCCCGAACAGTCGTTCGGGCTTTTTTTTAGAATTGGATAATCCTTATCCAGAGCATTTAATCGGTGTTGCTTTTTTCCGCTTTTCCGGCCATTTGTGCCAGGAAGTCATAGCGTTTTTGCAAATCAGCTGCGGCATCTTTCCATAACTGTTCTGCCACTTCTGGCTGCTGCGAATTCAGACGACGGAAACGCTGCTCGTGAAGTAACGTTTCTTCCAGTGCTTCTGACGGCGGTCGTGAATCCAGCGCCAGCGGCAGTTTGCCTTCATCGGCACGACGCGGATCAAAGCGATATAGCGGCCAGAAGCCGGTAGCAGTGAGTTGGCGCATCTGGTCGTGACTGAGTGCCAGATCGTAACCATGCTCTTCACACGGGCTATAAGCGATGATCAGCGATGGCCCCGGATACGCTTCCGCTTCCTGAATCGCTTTCACCGTCTGGTTGAGCTGCGCGCCGAGAGAAATCTGCGCCACATAAACATGACCGTACATCATCATACTGACGCCAAGATCTTTACGCGCTTTACGTTTGCCGTGCTCGCCAAACTTAGTCACCGCGCCAAGCGGCGTGGCTTTTGACGCCTGACCACCGGTATTGGAATAGCATTGCGTATCCAGCACCAGAATGTTGACGTTTTCCGTCAAACTCAATACATGATCCAAACCGCCAAAGCCGATATCGTAAGCCCAGCCATCGCCACCAATCAGCCAGATCGATTTTTCCACCAGTGCATCTGCATCACGTAGCAGTTCATGTGCTTCGGCAACATCGTTGAGTTGCTGACGTAAAGCTGCAACCTGTTCACGACGAACCTCTGGCGTGGCGTCTGATTTCAACGCAGTCAGTAATTCCGCCGGGATTTTATCGGCAAATTGATCCAGCAGACGCAGCACGCGGACACGGTGTTGATCGACCGTCAGGCGGAAACCAAGGCCGAATTCGGCGTTATCTTCAAACAGCGAGTTCGCCCATGCCGGTCCACGACCGTTGGCATCAGTGGTATATGGTGTGGAGGGCAGGTTACCACCATAAATTGAAGAACAACCCGTAGCGTTAGCGATCAACATCCGATCGCCATAGAGCTGAGTCAGCAATTTAATATACGGCGTCTCGCCACAACCAGAGCAAGCACCTGAATATTCAAACAGCGGTGTAATCAGTTGCGATGTACGAATATCAATACGTTCCAGTTTGCTGCGATCGATTTCTGGTAAATTCAGGAAGAAGTCGTAATTGATTTTCTCTTCCTCGACATGTTCCAGGCGCGACATCATATTGATGGCTTTAATCTCTGGATCCTGACGGTCTTTCGCCGGGCAAACTTCGACGCACAGGTTACAGCCGGTGCAATCTTCCGGAGCTACCTGCAAGACATATTTCTGCCCGCGCATATCACGCGATTTTACATCCAGCGAATGCAGGCTGGCAGGGGCATTTTCCATTGCTTCAGGCGGCACCACTTTGGCGCGAATAGCTGAGTGTGGGCAAGCGGCAACGCAGTGGTTACATTGGGTACAGAGTTCCTCTTTCCAGATGGGGATCTCTTCGGCAATATTGCGTTTTTCCCAGCGGGTGGTACCCATCGGCCAGGTGCCGTCTGGCGGCAGCGCCGAAACGGGGAGAGCATCGCCAAGTCCGGCGAGCATCGCAGCGGTAACGGTTTTCACGAAATCAGGAGCAGCATCGGAAACCACAGGCGGTCGATTGGCGCTGTGCGGATTAACCGGCTGCAGCGGAACTTCTTCTACCGATTCACGCGCCAGTGCCAGAGCCTGCCAGTTGCGTTCCACCAGATCCTGGCCTTTGCTGCTGTAGCTTTTGGCAATCGCGCCCTGCAATTCGGCCAGGGCGCTGTCGCCAGGCAGAATTTGCGTCAGATGGAAAAAAGCCATCTGCATGACGGTATTAATACGGGCCGCCAGGCCACATTCACGGGCGATTTTCGCCGCGTTAATCACATAGAAACGCGCTTTTTTCTGGTTTAGCACGGCCTGAACTTCCTGCGGTAAGCGCGACCACACTTCCTCTGCGCTGTACGGCGTGTTGAGCAGGAAAATGCCGCCAGGTTTCAAACGTTCAGCCATCTGATATTTGTCGATAAACTGCAACTGGTGACAGCCAACAAAATCAGCCTGGGAAATGAGATAAGCGGAACGAATCGGCTGCTCGCTCACGCGAAGGTGAGAAACCGTCAGGCCGCCTGCCTTTTTGGAGTCGTAAACAAAATAGCCCTGTGCGTACCACGGCGTGGAATTACCGATAATTTTGATATTGTTTTTGGTCGCCGAAACGCTGCCATCACTACCAAGACCATAAAACAAGGCTTCCAGTTTCGCCGAGTTTGGCAGGGTGTTTTCCGGCAACGGCAGTGACAGATTGGTCACATCATCGTAAATACCAACCGTAAAGCGCGCTTTCGGTTTAGCCGCAGTGAGTTCGGCAAATACTGCCAGAACACAGTCCGGGCCAAATTCTTTTGATGAAAGACCATAGCGCCCGCCGATGACACGGGGCAGGGTTTCGCGCTCGCCATTATTAAAGGCTTCAGCCAGTGTGGTCATTACATCCAGGTACAGGGGTTCCGCTTGCGCACCTGGCTCTTTGGTGCGATCCAGCACCGCCACTGTCCGAACAGAGTCCGGCAATGCTTGCAGTAAGTGTTTGGCAGAGAATGGGCGGTACAGGCGAACTTTTAGCACGCCCACTTTTTCGCCTCGGGTCAGCAATTCGTCAACCACTTCTTCACAGGTGCCGATGGCAGAGCCCATCAGGATAATCACCCGTTCCGCTTGTGGATGCCCGTAATACTCAAACGGCTGATACTGGCGACCTGTCGCGGCAGCGAAATCATTCATTGCCTGTTCAACATGGTCATAGACTGCGTTGTACCATGGGTTGGTGGCTTCGCGAGACTGGAAATAAGTGTCAGGATTGGCGGACGTACCGCGGATCACCGGATGTTCCGGGTTGAGTGCACGGGCGCGATGAGCATCAATTTCTGCCTGCGGCATCAGTTCAAGAATAGTGTCATCGGCCAGCGGGACAATTTTATTGATTTCGTGGGACGTGCGGAAACCATCAAAGAAATGAATAAATGGCACGCGACTTTTCAGCGTCGCGATGTGCGAAATGAGAGCAAAGTCTTGCGCTTCCTGGACGTTTGCCGCACACAACATCGCGCAACCCGTCTGGCGCACCGCCATAACGTCGGAATGATCGCCAAAAATAGAGAGTGCATGTGTGGCAACGGTACGAGCCGCAACATGCAGGACAAACGGCGTCAGTTGGCCTGCCAGTTTGTACAGCGTTGGGATCATCAGCAGCAAACCCTGCGATGACGTAAACGATGTTGAGAGGGCGCCAGTTTGCAAAGCACCATGCACGGTAGCGATAGCACCCGCTTCCGACTGCATTTCAACCACGCGTGGTGTGTCTCCCCAAACGTTTTTCAAGCCGTTTCCGGCCCATGCATCAGCCTGTTCTGCCATCGTGGAACTGGGGGTAATAGGGTAGATGGCGATAACTTCACTGGTGCGAAACGCCACCGAAGCAACCGCGCCATTACCGTCAATAGTAATCATATGACACCCTTACATTGCGCAAATGAGGGGCGCACGAAATTGCTGCGCGCCCAGTAGTTATCTTTCAATTTTAGCAAATGGCTTTCTTCTGCATTTTCGCTTTTGTGTCCCCCACATCAGCGTAATGAATGTTTTGATCAAACAGAGGGCAAAAAAATAGCCATAAAAAAGTAAAAATGCGGGGCAACGCGCAGGACAGCTCTCGACGTCGCCCTCTGTGCTGCCTATTATTTATGGCGGTGTCGTTTGGCTTGAAGATCAGAGGAAGAAAAGATGCGAGCAGCGTTTTGGGTAGGGTGTGCCGCTTTATTATTGTCGGCGTGTAGTAGTGAACCTGTTCAGCAGGCGACTGCGGCGCACGTAGCGCCAGGTTTAAAAGCGTCGATGTCCAGTGGTGGAGAAGCAAATTGTGCAATGATCGGCGGTTCGCTTTCTGTTGCCCGTCAACTGGATGGTACGGCGATTGGGATGTGTGCATTACCCAACGGCAAACGCTGTAGCGAACAGTCACTTGCCGCCGGGAGCTGTGGCAGCTATTAATTCATTAAATCCGCCAGCTTATAAGTTAATGTCTGTTTCGCGGTCGCCAGCGTTAACTGGTTCGCGGTCAGATCCACTTGTGCACCTTCTTTCAGCATTTCGCTAATGGTGTTATCGAGTTCATTAAGCTGCGGGTTAGCGCACATCATACGGGTCATTGCTAGCCCTTTGGCTGTCAGTTCACCATTAGACAGTTTGCCTTCACCGCTAAAGCGGTTACACATGCTGCCGGAAATCATCATCTTTTCACCAAAGCTGATTTCTGGCGGGTTTTTATCGCTGGTCACGGGCTTACCGTTTACGCTTTCCAGCACAAAGCGATGATGCTGTAGCTGTTCTGGGGTTACAGCAATTTTGTCATTACTTACACATCCCGCCATCAGCAGGCTTAGCGCAACAAGCGCGGCTACTTTCTTCATTGTGGTTCTCAATTACGGTTTCTGACTGAGGAATATTTTAAGAATAGAGGATGAAATATCTTTGGGGATTATCTGAATAAGCTCCCCTGGCGTACAGGGGAGCGGCAAGATTAAACCAGTTCGTTCGGGCAGGTTTCGCCTTTTTCCAGATTGCTTAAGTTTTGCAGGGTAGTTTGGGAAATACTGGTCAGAGCTTCTGCTGTCAGGAATGCCTGGTGCCCGGTAAACAGCACGTTGTGGCAGGCAGACAGTCGACGGAAGACATCATCCTGGATCACGTCGTTGGATTTATCTTCAAAGAACAGATCGCGTTCGTTTTCATACACGTCCATACCCAACGAACCAATTTTCTGGTTTTTCAGCGCTTCAATTGCCGCCTGAGAATCAATCAATGCACCGCGACTGGTATTGACGATCATCACGCCATTTTTCATCTGATCGAAGGCGGCCTCGTTCAACAGATGGTAGTTTTCCGGTGTCAGCGGGCAGTGCAGAGAGATAACGTCTGATTCAGAGAAGAGGGTTGGCAGATCGACATACTCCACGCCGAGCTCCAGCGCCGCCGCACTTGGGTACGGATCGAACGCCAGCAGACGCATACCAAAACCTTTGAGAATGCGCAGCATCGCCACACCGATTTTACCAGTACCGATAACGCCTGCCGTTTTGCCATACATAGTAAAGCCGGTCAGACCTTCCAGAGAGAAGTTGGCGTCACGAGTACGCTGATACGCGCGATGGATACGGCGGTTCAGCGTCATCATCATACCGATGGCGTGTTCAGCAACAGCTTCTGGATCATAGGCTGGAACACGGACTACTTTCAGCCCCAGTTCTTTTGCTGCGTCAAGGTCGACGTTATTGAAACCGGCACAGCGCAGGGCGATATATTTAACGCCGTGCTTTTTCAGTTCTTCCAGCACCGGGCGGCTGCCGTCATCGTTTACGAAAATACATACTGCTTCGCAGCCATTGGCAGTTTTAGCGGTTTTTTCCGTCAGCAGAAAGTCAAAAAATTCCAGCTCAAAGCCAAAGGACTCGTTCACCTGTTGCAGGTACTTCTTGTCGTACTGTTTTGTGCTATAAACGGCGAGTTTCATAAGACTTTCTCCAGTGATGTTGAATCACATTTAAGCTACTAAAAATATTTTACAAAATTTCAAATATAATTGAAAGCTATGGCGATATTGAAAAATTCATCAACAACTATGCTTAGTGTAGGCGCAACCTTCAACTGAACGGTTAAACATGCCACAATACCCGTATTGAATGCTTAATTTTTCGCTAAATCAGGATATTAACTACCCATGCTGGGTAAATATAAAGCCGTTCTCGCGCTGTTATTACTGATTATTCTTGTGCCGTTGACGCTGCTGATGACGCTCGGCTTGTGGGTTCCCACGCTGGCGGGCATCTGGCTACCGCTCGGGACACGTATTGCATTAGATGAAAGCCCACGCATTACGCGTAAAGGTTTAATCATTCCCGATCTCCGTTATCTGGTGGGCGATTGTCAGCTTGCGCATATCACCAACGCCAGCCTTTCACATCCCAGCCGCTGGTTATTGAACGTCGGCACGGTAGAACTTGATTCTGCTTGTCTGGCGAAATTGCCGCAGACGGAGCAATCGCCAGCCGCTCCAAAAACCCTCGCGCAGTGGCAGGCCATGTTGCCTAACACCTGGATCAATATCGATAAACTGATTTTTTCTCCCTGGCAGGAATGGCAGGGAAAACTCTCTCTCGCATTAAACTCCGATATCCAGCAACTGCGTTATCAGGGCGAAAAAGTTAAATTTCAAGGCCAGCTGAAAGGGCAACAACTTACAGTCAGCGAACTGGATGTCGCTGCGTTTGAAAATCAGCCGCCGGTTAAACTGGTGGGGGAATTTACTATGCCGCTAGTGCCGGATGGACTTCCTGTAAGGGGTCATGCTACTGCGACGTTAAACTTGCCGCAGGAGCCTTCACTGGTGGATGCCGAGCTGGACTGGCAGGAAAATAGCGGGCAATTGATTGTGCTGGCACGGGATAACGGCGATCCGTTGCTCGATCTGCCGTGGCAAATTACTCGCCAACAATTGACCGTAAGCGATGGTCGCTGGAGCTGGCCGTATGCAGGTTTTCCTTTGAGTGGACGACTGGGTGTCAAAGTCGACAACTGGCAGGCAGGGCTTGAGAACGCTCTGGTCAGCGGACGACTGAGTGTGCTGACCCAGGGGCAAGCGGGTAAGGGCAACGCGGTGCTTAATTTTGGCCCAGGAAAATTAAGTATGGATAACAGCCAGCTGCCTTTGCAGCTGACCGGTGAAGCGAAACAGGCGGACCTCATTTTATATGCCCGTTTACCTGCGCAGCTAAGCGGAAGTCTGACTGACCCAACGCTGGCCTTTGAGCCAGGCGCGTTATTACGTTCGAAGGGAAGAGTCATCGATTCGCTGGACATCGATGAAATCCGCTGGCCTTTAGCGGGTGTAAAAGTCACCCAACGTGGTGTTGACGGACGTTTGCAGGCCATTTTGCAGGCGCATGAAAATGAACTGGGCGATTTCGTACTGCATATGGATGGGCTGGCGAATGATTTTCTCCCTGACGCTGGCCGCTGGCAGTGGCGCTACTGGGGAAAAGGGAGTTTTACACCGATGAATGCCACCTGGGATGTCGCAGGAAAAGGTGAGTGGCATGACAGCACGATTACGCTGACCGATCTCTCAACCGGTTTCGACCAGTTACAATACGGTACGATGACGGTAGAAAAGCCGCGATTAATTCTCGACAAGCCCGTCGTCTGGGTACGTGACGCACAGCATCCCTCCTTTAGCGGCGCGCTGTCACTGGACGCCGGGCAAACGCTGTTCACTGGCGGCAGTGTGTTACCGCCATCAACCTTAAAATTTAGCGTCGATGGACGCGATCCGACGTATTTCCTCTTCAAAGGGGATTTACATGCTGGTGAGATTGGGCCGGTGCAGGTAAATGGACGCTGGGACGGCATTCGCCTGCGCGGTAACGCCTGGTGGCCTAAACAATCACTGACCGTATTCCAGCCGCTGGTGCCACCCGACTGGAAGATGAACTTACGCGATGGCGAACTATATGCCCAGGTCGCATTTTCTGCTGCGCCTGAACAAGGATTCCGCGCGGGAGGGCACGGTGTGTTGAAAGGCGGTAGTGCCTGGATGCCAGATAATCAGGTCAACGGTGTCGATTTTGTTTTGCCATTTCGCTTTTCCGATGGAGCCTGGCATCTGGGGACTCGCGGCCCCGTTACGTTGCGAATTGCCGAAGTGATTAATCTGGTGACAGCGAAAAATATTACGGCTGACTTGCAAGGGCGTTATCCGTGGAGTGAAGACGAACCATTGTTGTTGACCGATGTTAGCGTCGATGTGTTAGGCGGTAACGTGCTGATGAAACAATTACGCATGCCGCAACATGACCCGGCGCTGTTGCGGCTGAATAATCTCTCATCCAGCGAACTGGTTAGCGCCGTCAATCCGAAACAATTCGCCATGTCCGGGGCATTTAGTGGTGCATTGCCGTTATGGCTAAACAACGAAAAATGGATTGTGAAAGATGGCTGGCTGGCAAATAGTGGACCAATGACCTTGCGACTGGATAAAGACACCGCAGATGCGGTAGTGAAAGACAATATGACCGCGGGTTCAGCAATTAACTGGTTGCGCTATATGGAAATTAGCCGTTCATCGACAAAAATTAATTTAAATAATCTCGGTTTATTAACCATGCAGGCCAACATTACAGGTACCAGTCGCGTTGATGGTAAAAGCGGTACGGTAAACCTTAATTACCATCATGAAGAGAATATTTTTACGCTGTGGCGCAGTTTACGCTTTGGCGATAATCTCCAGGCATGGTTGGAGCAGAACGCGCGTCTGCCGGAAAATGGCTGTCCGCAAGGAAAAGGGTGTGAGGAAAAACAATGAAAATTTTACTGGCTGCGTTGACGTCATCTTTTATGCTGGTTGGCTGTACGCCTCGCATTGAAGTCGCTGCACCTAAGGAACCGATCACTATCAATATGAACGTTAAAATTGAGCATGAGATCATCATCAAGGCAGACAAAGATGTCGAAGAGCTGCTTGAAACTCGTAGCGATCTTTTCTGAGGCGATGATGAAGAAAACATTACTTCTTTGTGCGTTTCTTGTTGGGCTGGTAAGCAGCAATGTAATGGCATTGACTCTGGATGAAGCCAGAACTCAGGGGCGGGTAGGTGAAACATTTTATGGTTATTTGGTTGCGTTGAAAACGGATGCTGAAACAGAGAAATTAGTAACCGAGATTAATGCCGCACGTAAAGTGAGTTATCAACAACTGGCAAAGCAAAATAATGTATCGGTAGATGATATCGCGAAGCTTGCCGGACAAAAGCTTGTAGCTCGGGCCAAACCGGGGGAATATGTGCAGGGAATTAACGGGAAATGGTTGCAAAAATAAGCACTATGCAACAGCGATATTTCAATGATTTAATTTAAAGGCTGTATAGATATTTTATGGGTGTCCTATTTTTCCAACGCCATCATGAATATCATCATCAACCTCAATATTAAGGGTTTTTATAGTCAACCCAAATATGGACGGCATCGCTCATTTAAGTGAAGTTACGAGGTTTATGGGATTGCTTGTAACACCACATTGTTTTTAGCATTTTGCAAGCCTCATCTTCTGTCAACGCCAGGTAAACCTGTCAGGGGCAGTCAACAACAAACCGCAGTATATAACCTCCAGATTTTCAGTGGGTTGATTAAATGGAACATGGTTGAAATGTTAATATTTTCACGATGAATGAATTTACGGAGTGATCAGTAATATGAATCAGCTACCCAATTTGACGCTGACATTGCTTTTTGTCTGATTATTGTTAGAGGATGTGTATTAATGCAACAAATAGCCTAAGTAATCGAATAATTTGTTTTTTATGTGTCTATATTGAGGTTTCGAAATACTAATTAAGTTGAATATTCTGGGATTGCTAAATAAAATTTCAAGAGCAGACATTAAATCATGACACAGCCTGTGGCTATTTCTTATCTGTTACTCATATTTTATTATTTGAAATGTCATTCATTGAAAAGGATTTCTCATGCAAAAGAAAACGTTATTATCAGCGTGTATCGCTATAGCGTTAAGTGGCCAAAGCTGGGGGGCGGAAATAACAGAAGGCGAGAGTGCAGACAGTATGCGCAGAAGCTCTCAAATGACATGTCAGTCAGAAGGGCACGCCCGACCGTCAACGAAGTTGAAAACAGTGCCAGAAAAATGTGCTGTTGTTACAAATAATGGTTTCAGCTCGTTACTGGCATTAGGTGCCACGGCGGTACTGACAACACTCGCAGTGATTGAATTGTCTCATGACAATGAGCATTCTGCTCACTCTTCTTTTTCCCAGCCCATACAGCCAGATGATAATGGCCCTCTACCGCCACCCCTTCCCAGTGATGAAGATTCAGATATACCTGTAAAGCCAGATAACGCCGATGATGTTACCCCCCCAGATAAAGGCGGTGATGTTACTCCACCCGACAATAGCGATGATGATGTTGACCCCCCGAGAACAGAACCCGTTGTCTTTGATAACAATGTGACATGGGACAAGGACGCGCAAACCCTGAAGATTCGCGGGGCGACGTTCACTTATACCCAGAATGAAGATGGTAGCTACACGCTTACGGCAAAAGATGGCCGAAAAACCATTGTGACAGAGTGGGAAAACCATGAAGAGACTCATACCGCCATCTTTAGTGGAGTGAGTACCACTGGTGATACGGAATGGCGCTACGATGACGAAGGTAAACTCCACGTCACACAGTTAGCCAGCGTCGTGTCTGATGGAACAACGGGCAGAATAATTACCGTTAATGATGCAATTATCACTGACCAGGGCGGCAACACGGCCCTGAATGGCGGTACGGTGATGATGATTAATGGTGACAACATTGCGCTGACAAACGAGGGTAAAACAGAGGCTGTCGGTGAAGATTCGGTGGTCGGTATCCTGACCGGCGATAATATAACCATTAATAATAACGGTGAGACGGTTGTCGATGGTGGCACGGCGGTTATCGTCAATGGCGATCGTACAATCTTAAATAACACCGGCGACTCCACTGTCATTAATGGTGGAACAGGGGCCCTTATTATCGGTAATGATGTCAGGACCGATAATAAAGGCCATATGACGGTTGATGGGCAAAATTCAACGGGCAGCAAAATCGTTGGTAATAATGCGACGGTTAAACAGGAAGGGGATTTATACGTTAGCAATGCTGCACGGGGTATTGATGTTGAGGGCAATGGCGCAGTCGTCAGCAACAAAGGCAATATAACGGTGGTTGATGAAAAATCGACCGGCGTTTCTCTTAGCGGCGATGCGTCGACGTTTATTAATATGGGGGATATATCTGTTAGTAATGGCAGTTCAGAGGCCAATGCGACAGGGATTCTGATTGAGGGCAATCATTCTACCCTTATCAATGTGGGTGACATTATTTCGAATAATTTCAGTACCGGGATTCGCGTCGCTGGAGATGACGGTCAGATTTCTCTGGCTGGCCGTATGGATGTAGGGAATTATTCAACCGGTCTGGATGTATCTGGAAATAATAACGCCATGACGCTGGCGACGAATGAGCTTAATGTGACCGGCAATATGTCTACCGGAGTAAATATTTCGGGTGATGGTAATAATATCGACATTACCGGAAATATTCTGGTGGATAAAGATCAGACGGCTGATAATGCAGCAGATCACTTTTTCGACCCTTCCGTGGGCATTCGTGTTTCGGGAAACAGTAATGACCTGATGCTTGATGGTCAGTTAACTTTGAAGGTTGATAGCGAACTTGCGCAACACGCCTATGGTAATTTCAGTGGTAGTCAGGAAAACATCAGTGGGTTGGTGGTTTCAGGGGATGACAATAGCGTTACCTTACGGGGTGGTATTCAACTGATTGGTGAAGCATCGTCCATGACGGACGGTTCAGTCCCTGCAGCCAGTCGTACGGGCTATGGTGATATTCCGCTCATTCAGATTGATGGTCATTCGTCGGTTTATCTGGGGGGAGACTCCGTAATCAGCGGTGAATTTCCTGTGGGCTATACCGATATTATTCAGACAAGCAATAATGCCTTTCTTGAAATCACGGATGATGCGACCTTCAGTATGAAGGACATTGATGTTTATGCGCATTATAACAATTCGACATCAGCAATACTTAGCGCCAGTTCAGGATCGCAAGTCATCAATAACGGGTTTGTTGAACTCTGGAATATTGGGTTTGCCGAAATATCGGGTACGGGATCCGTTGCGACGAATAACGGCACTGTTTTACTTGAACAATATGATTACTCATCCGAAATCGATGTATCGCCGGAATCCTCCAGTAGGGCCTTTTTTAGCTACGTAGGCGGAACTGCGGTGAATAACGGTACCATCACGGCTAAAGTGATGGAACAGTATAGCGTTTTGAATATGTTCAATGCTTTGTCATTGAGCGACCCCTCAGTTTTTAATAATAGCGCTATTAGTATGACGGGCATGACTGCTCAGGATGATGGTTCAGCACTGAATGGTGCGAATGGCGTAATTGATATGTATGGCCGGGGTAATGTCGGCATGCTGGCGATTAATAATTCAACTGTAAATAATGCGGGCCAGATTACCCTGGATACGCTCTGGGTAGATGAAAACGACACCACTACCTTACGCAACGATATCGGCAGCGGCAATGCGAGAAAGTATGGTGTCGGCATGGCGGTAGGAACGGACAGTTATGATGGGGCAAGGAAAAATGCCACCGCGTTTAATCAGCAGCCAGGCACGATCACTATCTACAATGCCGGGGCCGGGATGGCGGCATACGGTACCGATAACACCGTGGTTAATCAGGGTACCATCAACCTCGAGAAGAATGAGAACTTTGATGACAGCCTGGGGGCGAATAAACTCGTCGGTATGGCAGTTTATAATGGCGGTACCGCAGTTAATGACCAGACAGGCATCATCAATATCAATGCTGAAAACGGGCAGGCGTTCTATAACGATGGCACCGGGACTATTGTTAACTACGGAACTATCTGTACTTTTGGTATATGCCAGGATCAAAACGCCTATAACCCGACTGATGGGTTTGTTTCATTAAGCTGGAGAAACGGCGATATCATTACGGTCGAGGGGGAAACGCTTAACCTGTCTTCATATGGCGGTACTACTGATATCACGGCAACAGCCGAAACCCTGGTAACCAACGCGGGTACGGTTACCGGGGGGCCTGTCACCGTGGCTGGCTTTGGTCATCTGGTCAATGAAACCACGGGCAGTATAAACGAGGTTGATATTGCAACGGGTGGGGAATACACCAACCAGGGCACGACAAAAACCGTTTCTGTGGATGGCGGCGTGTTTACTAACGAAGGTGTAGTGACCGGGCAGGTAGGTACAACCGTTGCGGGTTCTGTTATCAACAACTCCGGCACTATCAACACTGTTGAACAATGGGCCAGTACATTTTATAACGCCGGGACGGTAACCGCCTGGAAAGGGGCCTCTGCTTCTACCGTGATGAATAACGAAGCGGATGGAACGGTCAATAAAGTGAATTTTTCTGCCGCAGCCACCTTCAATAACGCAGGAACGGTTCACAGTGGTTCGGTTGATAAAAACGCGACATTCAATAACCTGGACGGTGGTGTTGTCGATCTTCTTGATAACGGACTTTGGGCTGGGCATTTCAACAACTGGGGTACAGTGAATGGTGATGCTGATATCGCTACCGGCGGTAATGGGCATACGTTGTATAACGGTACGACAGGTGTGATTAACGGCCAGGTTACGACGTCAAATAATAACGCCGGTAGCCGGGCAATTAACGATGGCACTATCAATATTGATAAAAATAATACCATCGCCATGAATGCGCACGGCAGCGCAAAAATGGTTAACAATGGCACCATCAATGTCGGCAGCGAAGGCACGACACAAACAGGCATGATTGGGATGCAATTAGCATCGGACGCCAAAGCGGATGGTGTGGTTGAAAACAACGGTACGATTAATATCTACGCCAATAACTCCTGGGCTTTCAGCAAGCTCGGGAGCAATGGTCACATTGTTAACAACGGCACTGTTTATATTGACGACAGCGTGAATGGTTCCGGATTGATTAAACAATCTGGCACGGCGATAGAGGGCAGTGGCGAAGGGGGAGACGGTACGGAAGTACACTATGTCGACTTTACCGCGCCGGAAGAACCCACCATTACGCCATACGACGGCAGCCATTCTTCTTCCGTTAGCCGTAACGATGGCATGAACAACCTCAATGGTTACGTGGTGGGAACGAACGCCGACGGTAGCGCCGGTAAGCTGATGGTCAACAACGCCAGTATGAAAGGCGTGGAGATCAACACCGCTTTTGCGGCGGGAACGGCGGACAAAACCGTCAGCTTTGATGATGTGGTGCAAGGCAGCAACCTGACCGATGCGCAAGCGATCACTTCGACATCTGTTGTCTGGCAGGCGACAGGCAGTACCGACGCCAGCGGCAACGTTGATGTGACCATGAGCAAAAACGCCTACACCGATGTGGCGACGGATGCCTCAGTGAATGACGTGGCAAAAGCGCTGGATGCGGGTTACACCAACAACGAGCTGTATACCAGTCTGAACGTCGGCACCACTGCAGAGCTGAACAGCGCGCTAAAACAAGTCAGCGGGAGCCAGGCTACCACGGTATTCCGTGAGGCGCGCGTGTTAAGTAACCGCTTCAGCATGTTGGCGGACGCAGCACCGAAGATGGGCAACGGTCTGGCATTTAACGTGGTGGCGAAAGGCGATCCGCGTGCTGAGCTGGGTAACAATACCGAGTACGACATGCTGGCGCTGCGTAAAACCCTCGACCTGAGCGAAAACCAGACCATGAGCCTGGAGTACGGTATCGCCCGTCTGGACGGCGACGGTGCGCAGAAAGCGGGTGATAATGGTGTTACAGGCGGCTACAGCCAGTTCTTTGGCCTGAAGCATCAGATGTCCTTTGACAACGGTATGAGCTGGAATAACGCGCTGCGTTACGATATCCACCAACTGGACAGCAGCCGTTCGGTGGCTTACGGCGACATCAGTAAGACGGCAGACACGAATGTGAAACAACAGTACCTGGCGTTCCGCAGCGAAGGGGCGAAAACCTTTGAGCCGCGCGAAGGGCTGAAAGTCACGCCGTATGCGGGTGTCAAACTGCGTCATACGCTGGAAGGCGGTTATCAGGAGCGTAACGCCGGAGACTTTAACCTGAGCATGAACAGCGGCAGCGAAACGGCGGTGGACAGCATCGTCGGGCTGAAGCTGGACTACGCAGGGAAAGACGGCTGGAGTGCGAACGCCGCGCTGGAAGGTGGGCCGAACCTGAGCTACACGAAGAGCCAGCGCACGGCAAGCCTGGCAGGCGCAGGCAGCCAGCACTTTAAGGTCGATGATGGGCAGAAGGGCGGCGGTATCAACAGCCTGGCAAGCGTCGGCGTGAAGTACAGCAGCAAAGAGAGCTCGCTGAATCTGGATGCCTATCACTGGAAAGAAGACGGCGTCAGCGATAAAGGCGTGATGCTCAATTTCAAGAAAACGTTCTAATTTTTAGTATGTGATGCATAAACCGCAACGCTGATACAGGTTGCGGTTTTTTATTGCCGGATGCGGCGCTTGACGCGTTTTGTTTTGGTGTTTTTCAGGACAATAGAGGAACTCATCCAGTAATCTTGTTTACGCCTTCGCATTATTTATCTCTTTTCATTTCTATACTGATTTTTCTGAATTCGTTTTATTACAGGGCAGGGTGCGATGAGCAGCAACACATTTACTCTCGGTACAAAATCCGTTAACCGTCTTGGTTATGGCGCGATGCAACTGGCAGGTCCTGGGGTTTTCGGCCCGCCCAGAGATCGCCACGTCGCTATAACCGTTCTGCGCGAGGCGCTAGCATTGGGCGTCAATCACATTGATACCAGTGACTTTTATGGTCCGCACGTCACCAATCAGATTATCCGCGAAGCGCTTTATCCTTACTCTGACGACCTGACCATTGTTACTAAAATTGGGGCGCGGCGTGGAGAGGACGCCTCCTGGTTGCCCGCATTTTCTCCGGCAGAGTTGCAAAAAGCGGTACACGATAATCTACGTAATCTCGGACTGGACGTACTGGATGTGGTTAACCTGCGCGTTATGATGGGGGATGATCATGGCCCAGCGGAAGGATCGATTGAAGCCAGCCTGACCGTGCTGGCAGAGATGCGACAACAAGGCCTGGTAAAACATATTGGCCTGAGCAACGTCACACCGACGCAGGTTGCAGAGGCGCGTAAGATTACCGAAATCGTCTGTGTGCAGAACGAATACAACATTGCTCATCGTGCTGATGACGCAATGATTGATGCTTTGGCTCGTGACGGCATTGCCTACGTGCCGTTCTTTCCGCTCGGGGGCTTTACGCCGCTGCAATCCTCCACGCTTTCCGATGTTGCTGCGAGCCTGGGTGCAACACCAATGCAGGTGGCGCTGGCGTGGCTGTTACAACGTTCACCGAATATTTTGCTGATCCCAGGAACGTCTTCTGTTGCTCATTTACGGGAGAATATGGCCTCAGAAAAATTGCATCTTTCTGCGGACGTGTTGTCTACGTTGGACGGTATTTCGCGAGAATAACGAATATACAAAAGGGAAAGATGCATTTCCCTTTTGTTTCTTTTTTAATGGCATGGAGTGCATATGTTTAAGCCCAGGATTTGCAGCTGGATAGGTTTACTTCCCCTGTTTATGCTGAGTCTTCCAGTACAGGCGGACCTTCGATGTGTTGCAAATGCAGTTGATATTGAACCATTTTTTTCTGCGGCTACCGCTGAAGATAAACAACAAGTTGAACAAGCTATCAACAGTAGCGTGAACCTTGTCCCCTTCGGTTTATCTGCATCGGACTGGAAAGTGCATCGTGGCGATTTAGTGGTAGACGGTAATATAGAGAGTAATCAAAAATTGATTGTTCTTGGCAATTTGACAGTCAAAGGTAATATTTCCACTTTATCTCTTTCTAATCCATGGGTTATTCTCGGTAACGTGACGGCAACGAATATGGTTACAGATTCGCCACTGTTAATTACCGGTTCGATAAATGCAAGTGGACTGGTATTTATCGACTCATATTACGATAATCCGTCTACGATTAAGGGGAGTATTAATGCGCGAGGGATATTTATCAATGACATAATTGCACCTGTTGTTGCGTCTTCGACAAATAGTGAATTCATGGTCCGTGCGAGTGACAAAAATGACACTGAAAATGTCAAAAAAGCGCTGATGATAATAAATCCTGATGCATATTATTGGGGTCTAATAAATGATGAAGATGCTCTGAAAGAAATTTTTAAGCGAAGCAATATTCGCATGGCAGGGAATATCTGTAGTCTGATGAAAAAAGAAGCGCTGTTTCGCCCTAAGCCTTCTCCTGAGTTAGTGCAGGAATTGCAAATGCTGGATGAAGGCAACGTTGCTGCATTTGAAGGACGAGATATTGCGACATTTGATCTTGCCATAATGCGAACTCTCCCAAGGATTAAAGGAATTTCAGCTAACCTACGCAAACAACTTGTTAATAGCAATGATGGACAAACGATTGAAAGTATGGCGAGATATATGCCTGACAATGAGATTCTGGAGTTGACCGATCAGCAATTGGGTTACCAGCCTGTTGTTCTGGGGTTGCTCGACCGTGAACCGCTCTCTGTCGAAATAATGACGCGAATGAGTCATCTACCTGATGGTGTCGGTCCGTTGAATCTTGCGCTACGTGAAAATCTCCCTCTGGATATCGTCATGACTCTGGCGAAAAGAGATTGGGATATGATCATTCAGGAGCTTTATAAAGATGCGTGGTTATTGCCCGAATCCATTATTGATGGCTATATCCGCAGTGATGATCCCTCTATTCGTCAGGTCGGTGCTGGAGGACAACTCACCTACAATCAGGCAATGCAGTTGGCGAACGATTCATCAAACGATGTTGTCACAAGCTTAGCGTCAAAGCTGGCAGAGATGAAACACCATGGTCAATTGTTGCGGATGACGCCACAAGAGAGTGACAAAGTTGCAGTATATTTATACCAAAAATTCGAGAATGACGATGATCTAATACGTGTGTTATTTTTAGCATTGCCAGATAACTTACAGTTTAATTTTGTTAAAAGGATGGAGAAAAAATCCCCTGCCTACTTTTGCTGTCGGGATATGCAGGTAATTCACTCTGACGCTGCTCTACAACGGTTATTGACACGTTTCAACGATCCTGAGGGGTGGAGTAATCTGGCGAAAAATCAGTATCTGAGCACGTCGATGAAACAAAAAATTTGGCAACGTGCTTTATCGCATCGGAAAAATAATCCTAAAGCAGATTCAGATGCATATGAAACCAGCGCTGATATGATTTTGTCTGAGCTTATCAGCTACGGTGAAGTTGATGACCAGATGCTATTAAATGCCACCTCTCTGATACGTTCGGACGACTGGGACTTTTTAGAGAGTGCATTAATTAGTTGGGATAATTTACCCGCTGTTGTTCTCAAGGAATTACAGCAAAACACGCCACGCAATGATATTTGGGCGAAGTTTTTTCTGAGGCAGGAAAACAGTTCCCGTGCGCAGGTTAACGAAGCGTTACGTGTTTATTATGCACTCGACCCCGATGCGTTAGCACAACTGGATGTACTGGCAAAACAACCGGATCGTATATGGTGGAGTACACTGGCGAAAAGCAATCTCACATTTTTCAAGTTCGGCGCACTTAGCAACCGCCACACCCCCCCTGCGGCACTGGCGGCAGAAATTGATCCCGAGTGGTGGATTGTGGCGATGAATAATCCCCGCTTTCCAGTTGATGTATTGAAGGCGAGGCTGAAACGTAATCCTTTGCTGGCGTTAGAGCTTGTTAACCCTGAACTGGATTTAGTTCGCCAGCTGGCGCTTAACGGTAAGACGCGCGCAATACGGGAACAAGCGATGAGTAAACTTGATGAGTTGTATTGAATAACAGCGTAATAATTTTTAACCACTTGATTTATTGGGGATAATCATTCCTGACAGTGAGTCCCCAATACCTTGATATATTCTGAATTTTTAATGAAGCGGCGTGTTGCGATATCTCCGTCAGGGGAATTGATGCACCATAGCGCAAACCGAATTATCAAGGATTGATAATGACGCTCTACCAGATAAAACCGCTCTTTCAGTCGCTGTTAAGGCCGACGATGTTTTGGCTTTATAAGCACCACGTTACAGCGAATCACATCACTCTTGCTGCACTGGCGCTTTCTCTTCTTACCGGTTTACTGTTGATGTTGGTGTCACAACCCATCCTCTTTATGCTATTGCCCATCGTGCTTTTTATCCGTATGGCGCTCAATGCGCTGGATGGCATGTTGGCGCGTGAGTGCAATCAGCAAACACGTCTTGGGGCGATTTTGAATAAAACTGGCGATGTTATTTCCGATATTGCGCTCTATTTACCGTTTTTATTTTTACCGGAAAGTAACGCATCACTCGTAATACTCATGTTATTTTGCACCCTATTGACTGAGTTTTGCGGTTTACTCGCGCAGACGATTAACGGTATTCGCAGTTATGCCGGTCCATTTGGCAAAAGCGATCGTGCGTTAATATTTGGTTTGTGGGGGCTGGCCGTTGCCATTTATCCACAGTGGATGCAATGGAATAATCTTTTATGGAGCATTGCTTCAATTCTGCTTCTCTGGACTGCGATTAATCGTTGTCGAAGCGTGCTCCTTATGAGCGCTGAAAAGTAATGCTGGAAAAATCTCTGGCAATACTTTTCGTGTTGTTAATTTTAGCAACGCTGATAAACCGTTTTCTGGTATGGCGGTTACCGGAGAGAAAAGGAGATGAAGTTACATTACGTATTCGTACCTGGTGGAGCATCGTTATTTGTTTTTCACTAGTGATTTCAGGTCCACGCTTGATGACATTGACGTTTTTTGCGCTGATAAGTTTTATGGCATTGAAAGAATATTGTACGCTTGTATTCGTACATTTTCCGCGTTGGTTATATTGGGTTATTCCTCTTAACTATTTGCTTATCGGTTTTAATTGCTTTGAGCTGTTTCTGTTATTTATACCTTTGGCTGGGTTTCTGATATTAGCCACCTGGCGAGTTTTTGTGGGTGACCCCTCCGGTTTTCTGCATACCGTGAGCGCCATTTTTTGTGGCTGGATAATGACCGTTTTCGCCTTGAGTCATGCCGCCTGGTTATTAATGTTGCCAACCACAAATATCCAGGGCGGGGCGTTACTGGTGTTATTTCTTTTGGCATTAACCGAGTCAAACGATATTGCACAGTATTTATGGGGAAAATCCTGCGGCAGAAGAAAAGTGGTCCCTAAAATCAGCCCGGGAAAAACATTGGAAGGTCTGATGGGCGGCGTAATCACCACCATGATTGCGTCACTGATTATTGGACCGTTGCTGACACCGCTAGATACATTACAGGCATTATTAGCGGGTTTGTTAATTGGTATTAGTGGTTTTTGCGGCGATGTAGTGATGTCAGCCATCAAACGAGATATTGGTGTTAAAGATAGTGGAAAACTATTACCAGGACATGGCGGACTCCTTGACAGGATTGACTCATTAATTTTCACCGCTCCGGTATTTTTTTATTTTATTCGCTACTGCTGTTACTGAAGGAAAATAGAGAAAATGGAAAATTCACGCATCCCTGGGGAACATTTTTTTACCACCAGTGATAATACAGCGTTGTTTTATCGGCACTGGCCCGCTTTACAGCCAGGGGTGAAAAAGGTCATCGTCTTATTTCATCGCGGTCATGAACATTCTGGTCGTCTACAACATATCGTTGATGAACTGGCGATGCCAGATACTGCTTTTTATGCATGGGATGCCCGAGGGCATGGACAAACTTCGGGGCCGCGTGGTTATAGCCCATCTCTTATGCGCTCTGTGCAGGATGTCGATGAATTTGTCCGTTTTGCTGCCAGCGACAGCCAGGTTGGACTGGAAGAGGTGGTTGTGATCGCGCAAAGTGTCGGCGCAGTGCTGGTTGCCACATGGGTTCATGATTATGCGCCTGCAATTCGCGGGCTGGTGCTGGCTTCTCCTGCCTTTAAGGTTAAATTGTATGTGCCGCTGGCACGTCCTGCGCTGGCGTTATGGCATCGTCTGCGTGGTCTGTTTTTTATTAATTCCTATGTGAAAGGATGCTATTTGACCCACGATTGGGAACGGGTAGCGAGTTTCAATAATGATCCGCTGATCACACGGGCGATTGCCGTCAATATCTTGCTCGATCTCTATAAAACGTCTGAACGTATTGTTAGCGATGCGGCGGCGATTACGCTCCCCACGCAACTATTGATATCGGGCGATGACTATGTGGTACATCGCCAACCGCAGATTGATTTTTATCAGAGATTACGTAGCCCTCTGAAAGAGCTGCATCTGCTGCCGGGCTTTTATCACGACACGTTGGGTGAAGAGAACAGGGCGCAGGCATTTGAAAAAATGCAAAGTTTTATCAGCCGTTTATATGCTAACAAGTCGCAAAAATTTGATTATCAGCATGAAGACCGCACAGGACCATCTGCGGATCGATGGCGGCTCCTTTCTGGTGGACCCGTGCAATTATCGCCAGTTGATTTGGCGTATCGCTTTATGCGAAAGGCGATGAAACTGTTCGGGGCGCAATCTGCGGGCCTGCATCTCGGAATGAGCACCGGCTTTGATTCAGGCAGTTCGCTGGATTATGTTTATCAAAATCAACCGCAAGGCAGTAACGCATTCGGGCGTTTTATCGACAAAATCTACCTGAACAGTGTTGGCTGGCGCGGTATTCGCCAGCGCAAAGCCCATTTACAAATGCTGATTAAACAAGCCGTTGCCGATCTCCACGCCAAAGGTTTAGCCGTCCGCGTGGTTGACATTGCCGCAGGGCATGGGCGCTATGTACTGGATGCGCTGGCAAACGAGCCTGCCGTAAGCGATATTTTGTTACGTGATTACAGTGAGTTAAATGTTGCACAGGGGCAAGAGATGATTGCCCAAAAGGGAATGTCTGGGCGGGCGCGTTTTGAACAGGGCGATGCGTTTAATACGGCAGAACTCAGCGCGTTAACTCCGCGGCCTACGTTGGCGATTGTCTCTGGCCTGTATGAGCTTTTTCCCGAAAACGAGCAGGTAAAAAACTCCCTCGCTGGTCTTGCCAATGCCATCGAACCGGGTGGCATTCTTATCTACACCGGGCAGCCGTGGCACCCACAACTGGAGCTGATTGCCGGGGTGTTAACCAGTCATAAAGATGGTAAACCGTGGGTAATGCGCGTGCGTTCGCAAGGGGAGATGGATTCGCTCGTGCGTAATGCAGGATTTGATAAATGCACACAACGGATTGATGAGTGGGGTATTTTTACGGTTTCGATGGCGGTGCGTCGTGATAACTGAACGCCGGAGCGTATTGCTACAAGGAGCTGGCTGGTTATTGGTGCTGGCCCCGTTTTTCTTCTTCACATATGGATTTCTTAATCAGTTCACCGCGTTTCAGGATCTTAACAATCATGATATCCCCAGTCAGGTATTCGGTTGGGAAACGGCGATCCCTTTTCTTCCCTGGACTATTGTTCCTTACTGGAGTCTGGATCTTTTATATGGATTTTCGCTGTTCGTTTGTCGCTCGACATTCGAACAGCGCCGACTGGTCCACCGGCTTATTCTGGCAACGGTAATGGCCTGTTGCGGTTTTTTGCTCTATCCGCTGAAGTTTAGTTTTATCCGCCCTGAAGTGAGTGGGGTGACGGGATGGCTATTTTTGCAACTTGAACTGTTTGATCTGCCTTATAACCAGTCCCCTTCGCTGCATATTATTCTCTGCTGGCTAATTTGGCGTCACTATCGTCAGCATCTGGCTGTGAGGTGGCGTAAAGTCTGTGGCGGATGGTTTTTACTCATCGCTATTTCTACGCTGACGACCTGGCAGCATCATTTTATTGATGTCATCACAGGGCTGGCGGTAGGTATGTTGATTGACTGGATGGTGCCCGTCGACCGTCGCTGGAATTATCAGATACCTGATCAACGTCGAATCAAAATAGCACTGCCATATGTCGTAGGCGCGTGTTCGTGCATAGTATTGATGACGCTAATGATGATGAATCAGTTACGGTGGTCAGTCTGGTTATGTTGGCCAGTATTATCGCTACTCATTATTGGCCGTGGGTACGGTGGGCTTGGCGCGATAACAACAGGGAAAGATAGTCAGGGGAAACTCCCGCCTGCCGTTTACTGGCTGACGTTGCCCTGGCGCATCGGTATGTGGATATCGATGCACTGGTTTTGTCGTCGGCTGGAGCCGGTGAGCGAAATTACTGCGGGTGTTTATTTAGGGACGTTTCCACGACATATTCCGGCACAGAATGCAGTTCTGGACGTCACCTTTGAATTCCCTCGCGGACGCGCGACAAAAGATCGACTCTATTTTTGTGTACCGATGTTGGATCTGGTGGTTCCGGAAGAGGGGGAGCTCCGACAGGCCGTGGCGATGCTGGAAACATTACGCAAAGAGCAAGGCAGCATTCTGGTCCATTGCGCGTTGGGATTATCGCGCAGTGCGCTGGTGGTGGCCGCATGGCTGTTATGTTACGGACACTGTAAAACCGTTGATGAAGCGATTAACTATATTCGCGTCAGACGCCCGCAGATTGTGCTGACAGACGAGCACAAAGCGATGCTGAGATTGTGGGAAAACAGGTAAGTGGATTGAGATGTGGACTGAATATCTACAGTCCACATCAAAATAGTGTCCGGTTATGCAGCAACAATACTGTCGATGGCTGCTTTCGCGTCAGACTGCGCTTTCGCTGCCATTTCCGGGCCGTACGCGATCCCTTCGGCGAAGACAAATTTCACATCGGTAATGCCGATAAAGCCCAGGAATGTGGACAGATACGGCGTTACCAGATCCGTTGGGCCATCTTTATGGATCCCACCGCGGCTGGTAATCACGATGGCTTTTTTACCCGTTACCAGACCTTCCGGACCGTTCTCGGTATAGCGGAAAGTAACGCCTGCACGTGCCACCAGGTCAAAATAGTTTTTCAACTGAGTTGAGATGTTGAAGTTATACATCGGTGCCGCAATAACGATAACGTCGTGGGCTTTCAGCTCGGCAATCAGCTCATCGGAAAGCGCCAGAGCTTCCTGCTGACGCGGAGTCAGCGGCGCATCGCTCGGACGCAGTGCACCAA
Organism: Escherichia coli; assembly: GCF_036503815.1. Taxonomy (GTDB): domain Bacteria; phylum Pseudomonadota; class Gammaproteobacteria; order Enterobacterales; family Enterobacteriaceae; genus Escherichia; species Escherichia coli_F. The sequence goes on along the minus strand of NZ_AP027764.1, from coordinate 2,686,602 downwards.
CCAGTTCGCCATCCAGTACCGGAATCGGATTTGCAGCCAGGTCACGCACGGTGATTTCATCAGCGGAGTGCTTTTCGCGCCATTGTTCAACAAAATAATCGGACAACTGATTAGACTGAGAGTACCCTGCCAGGATGCTGGATTTAAGAACTAATACCTTGCTCATGGTGTTTCCTTATAGATGTTTGAATGGGCGATGCCCCGTTGCTTGTTGACACTTTATTCACAATCCTGCCACAGAGATAGCGCAATAAATCGAAGCCTATGTTCGAATTTATTGAACAACGCATAGAAAGCCGCGATGTGGTACTCTATATCTATCATTTAAAAGAAAATTAATCAGGCAGCCTACTGCCCACTAACGTTATGACAGAACAACAAAAATTGACCTTTACGGCCTTGCAGCAACGGTTGGATTCGCTGATGCTGCGTGACAGACTGCGTTTTTCCCGCCGTCTGCACGGCGTGAAGAAGGTTAAAAATCCTGATGCACAACAGGCCATTTTCCAGGAGATGGCGAAAGAGATTGACCAGGCGGCAGGGAAAGTCCTGCTGCGTGAAGCAGTACGACCGGAAATCACTTATCCAGACAATTTGCCGGTTAGTCAGAAAAAGCAGGACATTCTCGAAGCAATCCGTGATCACCAGGTGGTGATCGTCGCCGGGGAAACGGGTTCCGGTAAAACGACTCAGCTACCGAAAATCTGTATGGAGCTGGGCCGCGGGATTAAAGGGCTGATCGGCCATACCCAGCCGCGTCGTCTGGCGGCACGAACGGTGGCGAACCGTATTGCGGAAGAGCTGAAAACGGAGCCGGGCGGTTGCATCGGGTATAAAGTGCGTTTCAGCGATCACGTAAGTGATAACACGATGGTCAAGCTGATGACCGACGGTATCCTGCTGGCGGAGATCCAGCAAGACCGCCTGCTGATGCAGTACGACACCATCATTATTGACGAAGCGCACGAACGCAGCCTGAATATCGATTTTCTGCTCGGCTATTTGAAAGAGTTGCTGCCGCGGCGTCCTGACCTAAAAATCATTATCACTTCCGCGACTATCGACCCGGAACGCTTTTCGCGCCACTTTAATAATGCGCCGATTATCGAAGTCTCCGGTCGGACCTATCCGGTGGAGGTGCGCTATCGCCCGATTGTTGAAGAAGCTGATGACACCGAGCGCGACCAGTTGCAGGCGATTTTCGATGCCGTAGATGAACTGAGCCAGGAAAGCCCTGGCGACATTCTGATTTTTATGAGCGGCGAGCGAGAAATTCGCGATACCGCCGATGCGCTGAACAAGCTGAACTTACGCCATACGGAAATTCTTCCGCTTTATGCACGGCTTTCGAACAGCGAGCAGAACCGCGTCTTCCAGTCGCACAGCGGACGGCGCATTGTGCTGGCGACTAACGTCGCTGAAACGTCGCTGACCGTGCCGGGGATTAAATACGTTATCGACCCAGGTACGGCGCGTATCAGCCGCTACAGCTATCGCACCAAAGTGCAGCGTTTGCCGATTGAGCCCATTTCGCAGGCTTCAGCTAATCAGCGTAAAGGCCGCTGTGGTCGTGTGTCAGAAGGGATCTGCATTCGTCTTTATTCCGAAGACGATTTCCTCTCGCGCCCGGAGTTTACCGATCCGGAGATTCTGCGTACCAACCTGGCCTCGGTTATTTTGCAGATGACCGCGCTGGGGCTGGGCGATATCGCCGCGTTCCCGTTTGTCGAAGCGCCGGATAAACGCAATATCCAGGATGGCGTGCGTCTGCTCGAAGAGCTGGGCGCGATCACCACTGATGAACAGGCCAGCGCCTATAAACTGACGCCGCTCGGTCGCCAGCTCTCGCAACTGCCTGTCGACCCACGTCTGGCGCGAATGGTGCTGGAAGCGCAGAAACATGGCTGCGTGCGTGAGGCGATGATTATCACGTCCGCGCTCTCTATTCAGGACCCGCGTGAGCGGCCAATGGACAAGCAGCAGGCATCGGACGAAAAACATCGTCGCTTCCACGATAAAGAATCCGACTTCCTGGCGTTTGTAAATCTGTGGAATTATCTCGGCGAGCAGCAAAAGGCGCTCTCTTCAAACGCCTTCCGTCGCCTGTGCCGTACCGATTACCTTAACTATCTGCGCGTGCGCGAATGGCAGGATATCTACACCCAGTTGCGCCAGGTGGTGAAAGAACTTGGCATTCCGGTTAACAGCGAACCGGCGGAGTATCGCGAAATTCACATCGCCTTACTGACAGGTTTGCTTTCGCATATCGGCATGAAAGATGCCGATAAACAGGAATATACCGGCGCACGTAACGCGCGTTTCTCCATCTTCCCCGGTTCTGGTTTATTCAAGAAGCCGCCGAAATGGGCAATGGTGGCGGAACTGGTAGAAACCAGCCGCCTGTGGGGGCGCATTGCGGCACGTATCGATCCGGAATGGGTAGAGCCAGTTGCCCAGCATTTGATTAAACGCTCCTACAGCGAACCGCACTGGGAACGGGCGCAGGGCGCGGTGATGGCAACGGAAAAAGTCACCGTTTACGGGTTGCCGATTGTTGCTGCGCGTAAGGTCAACTACAGCCAGATTGATCCTGCGTTGTGCCGTGAACTTTTTATTCGCCACGCGCTGGTGGAAGGTGACTGGCAGACGCGTCACGCATTCTTCCGTGAAAACCTGAAACTACGGGCAGAAGTGGAAGAACTGGAACACAAATCACGTCGCCGCGATATTCTGGTGGATGACGAAACGTTGTTTGAGTTCTACGACCAGCGCATCAGCCATGATGTGATCTCTGCACGTCACTTTGATAGTTGGTGGAAAAAAGTCAGCCGCGAAACACCTGATTTGCTCAACTTTGAAAAGAGCATGTTGATCAAAGAAGGGGCGGAAAAAATCAGCAAGCTGGATTACCCGAACTTTTGGCATCAGGGTAATCTCAAGCTGCGTTTAAGCTATCAGTTTGAGCCGGGGGCGGATGCTGACGGTGTGACCGTGCATATTCCGCTGCCGTTACTTAACCAGGTTGAGGAAAGCGGGTTTGAGTGGCAGATCCCCGGCCTGCGCCGTGAACTGGTGATTGCTCTAATCAAATCGTTGCCGAAACCGGTACGGCGTAATTTTGTGCCCGCGCCAAACTACGCCGAAGCGTTTTTAGGTCGCGTCACGCCGCTGGAACTGCCGTTGCTCGACAGCCTTGAGCGCGAGCTACGGCGGATGACCGGCGTTACCGTTGACCGCGAAGACTGGCACTGGGATCAGGTGCCCGATCACCTGAAAATCACCTTCCGTGTGGTGGATGACAAAAATAAGAAGCTAAAAGAAGGGCGCTCATTACAGGATCTGAAAGACGCCCTGAAAGGCAAAGTGCAGGAAACGCTTTCCGCCGTTGCCGATGATGGTATTGAGCAAAGCGGGTTACATATCTGGAGCTTCGGTAATTTACCGGATCACTACGAGCAGAAACGTGGCAACTACAAAGTGAAGGCCTGGCCTGCGCTGGTGGATGAGCGTGACAGCGTAGCGATTAAGCTTTTTGATAACCCGCAGGAACAACAGCAGGCTATGTGGCGTGGTTTGCGTCGCTTGCTGCTGCTGAACATTCCGTCGCCAATTAAATATCTGCATGAGAAACTGCCGAATAAAGCAAAGCTGGGTCTCTACTTTAACCCGTACGGTAAAGTGCTGGATCTTATTGACGACTGCATCTCCTGCGGTGTTGATAAATTGATTGATGAGGCGGGCGGCCCGGTCTGGACGGAAGAAGGCTTTGCTGCGCTTCATGAAAAAGTCCGCGCTGAACTGAACGACACGGTGGTGGATATTGCGAAGCAGGTCGAGCAAATCCTTACGGCAGTGTTCAATATCAACAAACGCCTGAAAGGACGGGTGGATATGACCATGGCGCTGGGGCTTTCTGACATTAAAGCGCAGATGGGTGGGCTGGTGTATCGCGGTTTTGTCACTGGTAATGGCTTCAAACGGCTGGGCGACACGCTGCGTTATTTGCAGGCGATTGAAAAGCGTCTGGAAAAACTGGCGGTTGACCCGCACCGTGACCGTGCTCAGATGCTGAAAGTTGAAAACGTCCAGCAGGCGTGGCAGCAATGGATCAACAAACTGCCGCCTGCACGTCGTGAGGATGAAGACGTGAAAGAGATCCGCTGGATGATAGAAGAGCTGCGCGTCAGCTACTTCGCTCAACAACTTGGTACGCCTTATCCGATTTCGGATAAGCGTATTTTGCAGGCGATGGAGCAGATTAGCGGTTAATCCTGCTATTTACCTGATAAATCTAAAACCCGGTCAGCATTTAGCGCCGGGTTTTTTCTTTATGAATTCTGAAAAATAGCAAGGGCGGTACTCCTTACGTCGCGTGGGGAGTAGGCTTGTGGCGTACGCAGTCATTTTTGAATTATCGATAACACATTCTTTACTGCGGCACTCAATGTTATTGATCAAATTTATTTTTCACCGGGGCAAAAATGGACTTAAATTCTGAAGAATACAAAAAATTTAGTCATACATTTAAAGATACAGAAGAAGAAATTATCGTTCTTCTTAGTGATACTGGCGGTGGCGTGGGTAAGAGTAACGGTGATAATTACTGGACAGCGGTTGAACACTTACTCGCCTGGAAGAGTCTGACTACGGGAGAAATTCACGTTGGAGATGGACGACTCAACTGGTTGATAACAGAAGAAAATGAGAAAACTCAAGGCTGTGCGTGGCCGTTTAATATGCAGTCTGGTGGTATATATCGCCTGAGAGTACGAGATTTGATTGACAGGACCGTGCCGGAAGGAAAGTTAGCCGAGTTTTATAATCGGTTTTATGTTCTTGAGGTTCTTGAAAGTCATGTTCAGTGTGAGGAACTGCTCAATATTCAGAAAGAATATCGCAAACCAGTTGTTGTTGAAGATCAGCAATTGGGGACTTTCGTGCTTAATAAAGACTACTCCTGTTTTAGCGGGGAAGTGAAATGGAATGATCAGAATATTTCTGTATCTATGGAAGTAGATAAGAATGATAGATATACCTGGCAACAGGCTTTTGAAAATCTGCGATTTTTATGTAGTCATATGCAACAAAAAGATCAGGAGTTCCGCCAATATGCTGCAGAACAATTAACTGAATTGGCCAATGACTGGCTTCAAGATGAAGAAGATGAAGAAATTACAGAAGATATGTTTGTTAGCAGAATAAATCTTGTTGAGTTGGCTATGGATTATAATGGAGATTATTCATTATATTATAACGATGATGATATGTTCTGGGGTCACATTATTGATATTGTGGGTAGTATTGAAACAGGGCCGACGAGTGCGAGTATAGCGGGTTAATTTATTGCCAGGCATTTTATCAATGGGTATGTATACTCTGGCTACTACGAGTTACTGGACTAAATGCGAGTGATGTTTTGTCCTGTAACTCGTAATATTAAAATTAACGAGGTAAAGTGCTTATAACACATCTGGTTGATGAGGATGATACACTGGATACCAAATGTTCCCTTGATTGAGAAATATAAGAATGAATATTATATAAATATCACACCAGATTATCTGTCATTTAAAAATGATAGAACATTATGTTATTGATGTTTTATCAACAGTTTCTCCGCAAATACAGTATGACTAAAACCAGTGTCTGGTTCGCGATGGCGCGATAGAAAAAGCATCATCTTCCTTTCAGAGTGCTCCGCTTCTCATTATTATCTCACGCAGTATTCTTAAGGGAACGATAAGGAGGAACCATGAACATTACCCCGTTTCCCAAACTTTCGACTGCAACCATAGATGCCATAAATGTTATCGGTCAGTGGCTGGCGCAGGATGATTTCTCCGGTGAGGTGCCGTATCAGGCCGATTGCGTGATCCTTGCAGGCAATGCGGTTATACCGACTATCGATGCGGCATGTAAGATTGCCCGCGATCAGCAAATTCCTCTACTGATTAGTGGTGGTATCGGTCACTCGACAACTTTTTTGTATAGCGCCATCGCACAGCATCCGCACTACAACACTATCCGCACCACTGGCAGAGCAGAAGCTACCATCCTGGCGGATATCGCTCATCAGTTCTGGCACATTCCGCATGAAAAAATCTGGATTGAAGACCAGTCAACAAACTGCGGTGAAAACGCACGCTTTAGCATTGCTCTACTGAATCAGGCCGTAGAACGAGTTCACACCGCTATTGTTGTACAGGATCCCACCATGCAGCGGCGCACAATGGCGACGTTCCGTCGTATTACCGGTGACAATCCAGACGCACCTCGTTGGTTAAGTTATCCCGGATTCGTTCCTCAGTTGGGAAATAACGAAGACAGTGTAATCTTTATTAACCAGTTAGAAGGATTATGGCCGGTTGAGCGTTATCTCTCACTACTCACTGGTGAGCTGCCACGTTTACGCGATGATAGCGATGGCTACGGTCCACGCGGGCGAGATTTTATCGTTCACGTTGATTTTCCGGCAGAAGTCATCCAGGCATGGCAAACGCTGAAACACGATGCGGTGCTCATCGAGGCGATGGAAAGTCGCTCGTTACGTTAAAAATTGCCCGTTTGTTAACCATTTGTTTGCAAACGGGCATGACTCCTGACGTTTATTTCTGCCTTTTATTCCTTTTACACTTGTTTTTATGAAGCCCTTCACAGAATTGTCCTTTCACGATGCCGTCTCTATGATGATTGATGTTAATTAACAATGCATTTACCAAAAACAAACATATAAATCACAGGAGTCTCCCATGTCAGTACCCGTTCAACATCCTATGTATATCGATGGACAGTTTGTTACCTGGCGTGGAGACGCATGGATTGATGTGGTTAACCCCGCAACAGAGGCGGTCATTTCCCGCATTCCCGATGGTCAGGCTGAAGATGCCCGTAAGGCAATCGATGCAGCAGAACGTGCACAACCAGAATGGGAAGCGTTGCCTGCCATTGAACGCGCCAGTTGGTTGCGCAAAATCTCCGCCGGGATCCGCGAACGAGCCGGTGAAATCAGTGCGCTGATTGTTGAAGAAGGGGGCAAGATTCAGCAGCTGTCTGAAGTCGAAGTGGCTTTTACTGCGGACTATATCGATTACATGGCGGAGTGGGCACGGCGTTATGAAGGCGAGATTATTCAAAGCGATCGTCCAGGAGAAAATATTCTTCTGTTTAAACGTGCACTTGGCGTGACTACCGGCATTCTGCCGTGGAACTTCCCGTTCTTCCTCATTGCCCGCAAAATGGCTCCCGCTCTTTTGACCGGTAATACCATCGTCATTAAACCCAGTGAATTTACGCCAAACAATGCGATTGCTTTTGCCAAAATTGTCGATGAAATAGGCCTTCCACGCGGTGTGTTTAACCTTGTGCTGGGGCGTGGTGAAACTGTTGGGCAAGAACTGGCGGGTAACCCAAAGGTCGCAATGGTCAGTATGACAGGCAGCGTCTCTGCAGGTGAAAAGATCATGGCGACTGCAGCAAAAAATATCACAAAAGTGTGTCTGGAATTGGGTGGTAAAGCACCAGCTATCGTAATGGACGATGCCGATCTTGAACTGGCAGTCAAAGCCATCGTTGATTCACGCGTCATTAATAGTGGGCAAGTGTGTAACTGTGCAGAACGTGTTTATGTACAGAAAGGCATTTATGATCAGTTCGTCAATCGGCTGGGTGAAGCGATGCAGGCGGTTCAATTTGGTAATCCCGCTGAACGCAACGACATTGCGATGGGGCCGTTGATTAACGCCGCGGCGCTGGAAAGGGTCGAGCAAAAAGTGGCGCGCGCAGTCGAAGAGGGGGCGAGAGTGGCGTTGGGGGGCAAGGCAGTAGAGGGGAAAGGATATTATTATCCGCCGACATTGCTACTGGATGTTCGTCAGGAAATGTCGATTATGCACGAGGAAACCTTTGGCCCGGTGCTGCCAGTGGTCGCATTTGACACGCTGGAAGAGGCTATCGCAATGGCTAATGACAGTGATTACGGCCTGACCTCATCACTCTATACCCAAAATCTGAACGTCGCGATGAAAGCCATTAAAGGGCTGAAGTTTGGTGAAACTTACATCAACCGTGAAAACTTTGAAGCTATGCAAGGCTTCCACGCCGGATGGCGTAAATCCGGTATTGGCGGAGCAGATGGTAAACATGGCTTACATGAATATTTGCAAACCCAGGTGGTTTATTTACAGTCGTAATGAGAGAAAGAGGCGGAGGTATTTTCCTCCGCCTGTGCGCGTCAGAGTTTAGCGAATTTTTCGAGGGTGCGAATAAGCTGTGTGACGAAGCCATATTCGTTATCGTACCAGGCGACCGTTTTCACCAGTTGTAAATCGCCCACGGCGGTAATTTCCGTTTGCGTGGCATCAAACACCGAACCGAAATGGCTGCCAATGATATCGGAAGAAACTATTTCTTCATCGGTATAACCAAATGACTCGTTATTATTTGTCGCCTTTTTAAGCGCGCTGTTCACCTCTTCGGCAGTCACTTTTTTTCCGAGAATGGAAACCAGCTCAGTGACCGAACCTGTTTTCACGGGTACGCGTTGCGCATGACCTTTCAGTTTGCCGCTCAGTTCTGGGATCACCAGACCAATGGCTTTTGCCGCGCCTGTAGTGTGGGGAATGATATTTTCTGCCGCTGCACGTGAAGCTCGTAGATCTTTACCTCGCGGGCCATCCACCAGTGACTGGGTGCCAGTATAGGCATGAATGGTCGTCATCGTGCCGACTTCTATTCCGAAACTGTCGTGCAAGGCTTTGGCCATCGGTGCAAGACAGTTAGTGGTGCATGACGCCACGGAAACAATGGTGTCGTTGCTATCCAGTGTGTCGTCATTGACGTTATAAACGATGGTTTTCATTTCACCGGCAGGGGCGGAAATCAACACCTTCTTCGCACCAGCATCAAGGTGCGCCTGCGATTTCTCGGCGGAGGTATAAAAGCCAGTACATTCGACAATGATTTCTGCGCCTTTCGCTTTCCATGGAATATTTTTAGCCTCTTTTTCGGCGTAAACCGCGATACTTTTTCCATCAACGATAAGTGAATCTTCCGTAAAATCAACGCTCCAGGGGAACGGTCCGTAGTTTGAATCATGTTTCAGCAGGTAGGCGAGAATTTTTGGGGAAGTGAGATCATTAATAGCGACAATGTCTATGTTACTTTTGACTTCAAGTAATCGACGCAACACCAGTCGACCGATACGACCAAAACCGTTAATACCAACTTTACTCATGGTCTTCTCCTGTCAGGAACGTTCGGATGAAAATTGATCCTTTCCAGGCTTAGACCAGGATGGCGGGATGGGCAATCTACATTCTTGCCGTGGAACGTAACGTACTGAAAACGGGTGAACAATATTTAATGAAATTTTAAGAAAAGCTCGTTATGTTAACGGCAAATTGTTTTAAAGCAGGAAATGTTATGGAAAATAAATACTCAAGGTTACAAATCAGCATTCACTGGCTGGTCTTTTTGTTGGTTATCGCAGCGTATTGCGCAATGGAGTTTCGTGGTTTCTTCCCACGTAGCGATCGGCCGCTCATCAACATGATTCATGTTTCCTGTGGCATCTCAATTCTCGTGCTGATGGTTGTTCGTCTTTTGTTAAGGCTTAAAAACCCGACTCCGCCGATTGTACCTAAACCAAAACCGATGATGACGGGACTGGCACATTTGGGACATTTGGTGATCTATCTCCTGTTTATTGCGCTGCCAGTGATTGGTTTGGTCATGATGTATAACCGGGGCAACCCGTGGTTTGCGTTTGGTATGACAATGCCTTACGCAGCAGAGGCCAATTTCGAACGGGTTGATAGCTTAAAGTGGTGGCATGAGACGCTGGCGAATCTGGGATATTTTGTCATCGGGTTGCACGCTGCAGCTGCACTGGCACACCACTATTTCTGGAAGGACAACACACTTCTACGCATGATGCCGCGTAAACGTTCCTGAAGGATCTTTAAAGAAAACGCCTGTACTAAAACCGACCCGCGGTACAGGCGAAGAGTACGGGCCTACATCGGAAGCGCCTATTATATTTATTTGTATGACAAATAAAACCATAATCCTTGTCCATACGTCCATCTGGCTTATCTTTAATCAATTCACCCGATCTTTGATCTCATCACGGTATCAAAATAAACCAGCGTATAATGTTCAAATCGAACATAAGATTCGATAAATCATGGAGGTTATATGAAAAAACTGGCACTTATCTTGTTTATGGGAACGCTTGTTTCCTTTTATGCCGATGCCGGGCGCAAACCCTGTTCTGGTTCGAAAGGGGGGATCTCTCACTGTACAGCAGGCGGCAAATTTGTCTGTAATGATGGTTCTATTAGTGCATCGAAAAAAACATGCACTAACTGAAGTATAAAAGGGGTGCCATGAGAAAATGAATCTGCTAGTCAGATGCGCGGGGAAAATCCCCGCGCTTGCCCTTACCTGGACGTGCAGGCCATGAGCGCAGCAACCTCCTTATCACCGTCCCGGAACCGCAGTTCGTAGAGCGTTTGTCGGGTCAGGAGTGTGAATGTCAGAATCGTAATGCAGATAATGAGCAGACACACCACCAGAGGGTTGCGCTTCATAGCCTTTCTCCTTGCCGGATGGCGGGTAAGAGGCTAACATCTGAATTGCTTGGTTCATTCGTTGGCCTCGGTTGATAGAAATATCGGTCGGGGCCTTCGTCTTTCTGATTCCCGGTTAGCCTGAAAACAGAAAGTCTCAGGCACCCGCAGGCATCCTATGAGGTTTCCTTAGGGACGAAAATAATCACTTGACGAAATTGCGTGCTGTTTTCCAGAATTTTTCGTCATTCGGTTTAGCCGTTCGTTACTCTCTTCATTCCAATGGCATTATTCTTCTCTGCCATAATTGTTGTAAAAATGTGACGCAAAGAGGTTTTTGGTCATAAGTAATTACCGTCAAGTGCCGATGACTTTCTATCAGGAGTAAACCTGGACGAGAGACAACGGTAATGAATACAACTCCCTCACAGCGATTAAGTTTTTTGCATCACATCAGGCTGGTTCCGTTATTTGCCTGCATTCTTGGCGGTATCTTACTTCTGTTTGCCTTGAGTTCAGCCCTGGCTGGCTATTTCCTCTGGCAGGCCGATCGCGATCAGCGTGATGTGACTGCGGAGATTGAGATTCGGACCGGGTTAGCGAACAGCTCAGATTTTTTGCGTTCGGCCCGGATCAATATGATTCAGGCCGGGGCGGCGAGTCGTATTGCGGAAATGGAAGCAATGAAGCGAAATATTGCGCAAGCCGAATCGGAGATTAAACAGTCGCAGCAAGGTTATCGGGCTTACCAGAGTCGGCCGGTGAAAACACCTGCTGATGAAGCTCTCGACGCTGAATTAAATCAACGTTTCCAGGCTTATATCACGGGTATGCAACCTATGTTGAAATATGCCAAAAATGGCATGTTTGAAGCGATTATCAATCATGAAAGTGAGCAGATCCGACCGCTGGATAATGCTTATACCGATATTTTGAACAAAGCCGTTAAGATACGTAGCACCAGAGCCAACCAACTGGCGGAACAGGCCCATCAGCGTACCCGCCTGGGTGTGATGTTTATGATTGGCGCGTTTGTGCTTGCCGTGGTCATGACGCTGATAACATTTATGGTGCTACGTCGGATCGTCATTCGTCCACTGCAACATGCCGCACAACGGATTGAAAAAATTGCCAGTGGCGATCTGACGATGAATGATGAACCGGCGGGTCGTAATGAAATCGGTCGCTTAAGTCATCATTTACAGCAAATGCAGCATTCACTGGGGATGACAGTCGGGACTGTTCGACAGGGCGCGGAAGAGATTTATCGTGGCACCAGCGAAATTTCCGCTGGCAATGCGGACCTTTCATCTCGCACCGAAGAACAAGCGGCGGCAATCGAACAAACTGCCGCTAGCATGGAGCAACTCACTGCGACGGTGAAACAGAATGCGGATAACGCGCATCATGCCAGCAAACTGGCGCAAGAGGCTTCCATTAAAGCCAGCGATGGCGGGGAGACGGTTTCCGGTGTAGTTAGAACGATGGGAGCAATCTCCACGAGTTCAAAGAAAATTTCCGAGATCACCGCCGTCATCAACAGCATTGCTTTCCAGACAAATATTCTAGCGCTGAATGCTGCCGTTGAAGCCGCGCGAGCGGGTGAGCAAGGACGTGGATTTGCCGTTGTCGCCAGCGAAGTACGGACACTCGCAAGTCGCAGCGCCCAGGCGGCGAAAGAGATTGAAGGCTTGATCAGTGAATCAGTCAGGTTAATTGATCTGGGGTCGGTTGAAGTGGCAACGGCAGGGAAAACCATGAGCACGATTGTTGATGCCGTCGCGAGTGTCACACATATCATGCAGGAGATTGCCGCCGCCTCGGATGAACAAAGTAGAGGCATAACGCAGGTGAGCCAGGCGATTTCCGAAATGGATAAGGTGACGCAACAGAATGCTTCTCTGGTAGAAGAGGCTTCTGCGGCGGCGCTATCCCTTGAAGAACAGGCTGCACGATTAACTGAGGCGGTAGACGTTTTCCGCCTGAACAAACATTCTGTGTTGGCAGAACCACGCGGAGCTGGTGAGTCTGTTAGTTTCGCAACAGCGTGAAAATATCAAAGAAGGGATCGAAAGATCCCTTACTTTTCAGAACGGCATTGATTTTCGAATAGCGTTAATCATCAATTGGCAACCGGAAGAGAACGTCGCATCTACGCGGGTCAATATTCCGATCGGTTCGCCTGCACCATGCCCCGGAACAGGCAGGGCCACCAGCGTGGCATGACGCAGGTCGTCTTTTACAGCGCCAGATGGAACAAACCACACGTAGTCGTATTCAACCGTAAGCTGGCGAGATAGCGAAGCAGACAGCGTTTCGATACAGCCCGAAGGAATTTTACAGCCCTGGCTCTGCACTAATGCATCTGAATGCTGGCGTGGTGCAGTACCTTCTGGTGATACAACGACCGGCCATTCCAGCACCCGACTTAGCGTTACGTTCTCTTGAAGCAGTGGGTGATTGGGACGAACGACCAACTTCAGCGATTCAAGAAACAGCAATTCATAATTAAGCCCGGTCATCAGTTCGGGATCTGACATTCGACTAATCCCGATATCGATTTCGCCGGTCTTCAAACCTGCCAGAATCATAGGGTTACTCATTGTCGCAACTTGCAAGGTCGTCTCTTTTTGTTGCTGATGAAACTGACCTATAACTGAAGGTAATATCCCCAGCGCCGCGGTAGGTAATGCACCTACCCTGACGACATCATTGTTAAGACCTTCTTTACGATGAAGCGACTGTCCGGCAGTGTTAATAGCGTCAAGAACTCTGACTGCATGAGTTAAAAATTGTTCGCCGGGTAAGGTAAGTTGCGCCCCCTGACGACCACGCTCAAACAAGCGAGCACCTGTCAATTGCTCTAGTTCATTCAATGTCTTGGAGAGCGCAGGTTGACTCAAATTAAGGGTTTCAGCTGCGCGCCCCAAAGTTCCTTGTTGTGCAACAGCTACGAATGTATGAAGGTGGCGCAAACGGATGCGCTGACTAAACAGACTATTTTTTTCCATAAGCGATGTTAAAAACGAAGCAGTGTCGCTGACAAGTGAAGTTGTTTGATTATGATAACTTGATTGCAAAATATTATTAACAATTAAAGCAATTGTGTTACAGGAAAATGGATAATATTGATGTTTTCGCGGCGAGATCACAGTTTGTAAATTCTTCCCGCCAGAGTGAATGTGGTTACCTACACTCCAGATTACTGACCACTGGAGGCAGACATTATGGCGAACAGCATCACGGCGGATGAGATTCGGGAACAGTTTTCGCAGGCAATGTCAGCCATGTACCAGCAAGAAGTTCCGCAGTACGGCACGCTGCTGGAACTGGTAGCTGATGTGAATCTGGCTGTGCTGGAAAACAATCCTCAACTGCACGAAAAAATGGTAAATGCAGACGAGCTGGCGCGACTGAATGTTGAACGTCATGGGGCAATTCGCGTTGGGACTGCCCAAGAGCTTGCTACTCTTCGGCGGATGTTTGCCATTATGGGGATGTACCCGGTGAGCTATTATGATCTCTCGCAGGCGGGCGTGCCGGTACATTCCACAGCATTTCGGCCCATTGATGATGCTTCTCTGGCGCGTAATCCCTTCCGCGTTTTTACCTCATTACTCCGCCTGGAGCTTATCGAGAACGAATTTTTGCGCCAGAAAGCGGCGGAGATTCTGCGTCAGCGCGATATCTTCACCCCACGTTGTCGACAACTGTTAGAGGAGTATGAGCAGCGGGGCGGTTTTAACGAAACACAGGCACAGGAGTTTGTGCAGGAAGCCCTGGAAACGTTTCGCTGGCACCAGTCAGCAACGGTGGATGAAGTAACCTATCGCGCCTTGCACAACGAACATCGGCTGATTGCTGATGTGGTCTGTTTTCCTGGATGCCATATCAACCACCTGACGCCACGTACGCTGGATATTGACCGGGTGCAGTCGATGATGCCTGAATGCGGAATTGAACCCAAAATTCTGATCGAGGGACCGCCGCGCCGCGAGGTACCGATTTTACTACGCCAGACCAGCTTTAAAGCACTGGAAGAGACGGTGTTGTTTGCAGGGCAGAAACAGGGCACGCATACCGCGCGCTTTGGTGAAATAGAGCAGCGTGGCGTGGCATTAACGCCGAAAGGACGACAACTGTATGATGATCTACTGCGGAACGCTGGAACCGGGCAGGATAATCTCACTCACCAAATGCATTTACAGGAAACCTTCCGCACTTTTCCTGACAGTGAGTTTTTAATGCGTCAGCAAGGGTTGGCATGGTTCCGGTACCGTCTGACGCCTTCAGGTGAGGCGCATCGTCAGGCGATTCATCCCGGAGACGATCCACAGCCCTTAATTGAACGTGGTTGGATAGTGGCGCAACCCATTACCTATGAAGATTTCTTGCCCGTTAGCGCGGCGGGGATCTTCCAGTCAAATCTGGGTAATGAAACGCAGGCACGCTGTCACGGTAATGCCAGTCGCGAAGCATTTGAGCAGGCGTTGGGCTGCCCGGTTTTGGATGAGTTCCAGCTTTATCAGGAAGCGGAAGAACGCAGTAAACGTCGCTGTGGTTTGCTTTAAATTCTGACCATCCGCCTTTGCAAAAATTTGCCTGATTTTACAAACGAATCAGGCTCATCCCATCGACATAAAAAAATTGCCGATTAATGCATATTCTCTGAGTTCAGCAATTGGATTATTAATAAATATTGTCTAGAGTGAGCGGTCATAAATAAGCACTTTCTTGCCGCTGAAAACGACCAGCGCGGGACCATTCACAACACCAGAAGGACTCACTTTCAGGTATGGATCGTAGACGATTTATTAAAGGTTCAATGGCTATGGCCGCCGTGTGCGGTACCAGCGGCATTGCTTCTCTTTTTTCTCAGGCGGCATTCGCGGCAGATTCTGATATTGCCGACGGGCAAACCCAGCGTTTTGACTTCTCCATTCTACAGTCAATGGCGCACGACTTAGCGCAAACCGCGTGGCGTGGTGCGCCGCGTCCGTTACCTGACACTCTGGCGACAATGACGCCGCAGGCTTATAACAGTATTCAATACGACGCCGAAAAATCGCTCTGGCATAACGTTGAGAACCGTCAACTGGACGCTCAGTTCTTCCATATGGGAATGGGATTCCGTCGCCGCGTTCGTATGTTTTCTGTTGATCCCGCAACACATCTGGCGCGTGAAATTCACTTTCGCCCGGAGTTGTTCAAATACAACGATGCGGGTGTTGATACCAAACAATTAGAAGGGCAAAGCGATCTCGGTTTTGCCGGTTTTCGCGTGTTTAAAGCCCCCGAACTGGCGCGCCGTGATGTCGTATCATTCCTCGGTGCGAGTTATTTCCGCGCGGTTGATGATACATATCAATACGGTTTGTCGGCTCGCGGCCTGGCGATCGACACTTACACCGACAGTAAAGAAGAGTTCCCCGACTTTACCGCCTTCTGGTTTGATACGGTAAAACCGGGGGCAACCACCTTTACCGTTTATGCGTTGCTCGATAGCGCCAGCATTACTGGTGCCTATAAGTTCACTATCCATTGTGAGAAAAGTCAGGTGATTATGGATGTGGAAAATCACCTGTATGCGCGCAAAGACATTAAACAGCTGGGCATTGCGCCGATGACCAGCATGTTCAGCTGCGGCACTAATGAACGTCGGATGTGCGACACCATTCATCCGCAAATCCATGACTCTGATCGTCTGTCCATGTGGCGGGGCAACGGCGAGTGGATTTGCCGTCCGCTGAATAATCCGCAAAAATTGCAGTTCAATGCTTACACCGACAACAATCCGAAAGGGTTTGGTTTATTGCAACTGGATCGTGATTTCTCTCATTATCAGGACATTATGGGCTGGTATAACAAACGCCCAAGTCTGTGGGTGGAACCGCGTAACAAGTGGGGTAAGGGCACCATCGGCCTGATGGAAATCCCAACAACGGGCGAAACGCTGGATAACATTGTCTGCTTCTGGCAGCCAGAAAAAGCTGTAAAAGCGGGTGATGAGTTTGCATTCCAGTATCGTCTGTACTGGAGTGCGCAACCGCCTGTTCATTGCCCATTAGCGCGCGTTATGGCAACGCGTACCGGCATGGGCGGTTTCCCGGAAGGTTGGGCGCCTGGTGAACACTATCCCGAAAAATGGGCGCGTCGTTTTGCCGTCGATTTCGTTGGTGGTGATCTGAAAGCTGCCGCACCAAAAGGCATTGAGCCGGTGATTACGCTTTCCAGTGGGGAAGCGAAGCAAATCGAAATTCTCTATATTGAACCCATTGATGGTTATCGTATTCAGTTTGACTGGTATCCGACTTCGGACTCCACTGATCCGGTCGATATGCGGATGTATCTGCGTTGTCAGGGCGACGCTATCAGTGAAACATGGCTGTATCAGTATTTCCCGCCAGCGCCGGATAAACGTCAGTATGTTGACGACCGCGTGATGAGTTAATCGTTTTTTCTTCGGCACCTTCTTCGGGAGGTGCCGTCTGGTTAAACACGATCCCGCTCGCATTTTTCCCTAAGTTAAATGAGTAATCTGATGGTGTGTATTTCAGATACACCTTGTCAGCCACTAACAGGGAGTGCGTATGTTTCCAGAATACCGAGATTTAATATCCCGTCTGAAAAACGAAAATCCTCGCTTTATGTCCTTGTTCGATAAACACAATAAACTTGATCATGAAATTGCCAGAAAGGAAGGTTCCGACGGTCGAGGGTACAATGCGGAAGTGGTCCGCATGAAAAAACAAAAGCTACAGTTAAAAGATGAGATGCTCAAAATCCTGCAGCAGGAGAGCGTCAAAGAGGTGTAAACTTTCCTAAGCCGCCAGCCAGGCGGCTTTTTTAACAACTGCATGGATTGACTGGAGATAAGATGGCTGAAACGATAAAAGTAAGTGAATCACTTGAATTACATGCTGTTGCAGAAAGTCATGTCACACCTCTTTATCAGTTAATCTGTAAAAATAGAACCTGGTTACAGCAGTCGCTAAACTGGCCGCAGTTTGTTCAAAGTGAAGAGGACACGCGAAAAACGGTGCAGGGCAATGTAATGTTGCATCAACGCGGCTATGCCAAAATGTTCATGATTTTCAAAGAAGATCAACTTATCGGCGTTATCTCGTTTAATCGTATTGAACCACTGAATAAAACCGCTGAAATCGGCTACTGGCTGGACGAATCTCATCAGGGGCAGGGGATCATTTCTCAGGCGCTGCAGGCATTGATTCATCATTACGCTCAGTCTGGTGAACTTAGACGCTTCGTGATCAAATGTCGGGTGGATAATGCGCAAAGCAACCAGGTCGCTTTGCGCAATGGTTTTATCCTTGAAGGTTGCCTGAAACAGGCTGAGTTTCTGAATGATGCCTATGATGATGTGAACTTATACGCGCGTATTATCGATTCACAATAACCCTGCCAGCGGCGTTCGCGTAATGCGCTCTTCGCCGTTAATGACTTTTGGACCACGGACATGAACCGTGTCGCCATCAAAGGCTTCAACGACGGCGTGGTCGGTCAACTCCACATGGTTTTCAATTATCACCGCACCTGTAATACGGCTCTCACCTTGTATTACAACGTGCTCGTCGAGCAGAATCGGTCCGCCACGTACCACTGCCTTTCCGCCAATCAAGACATGATGTTTTAACACACAATTACCTTCCACAATGGCATATTCCGCTACCTGCGAACTGTAATGAATTGTCGGAATGGCATCTTCTTCTATGCCAGCTTTCACCTGCGCGTGACCGTAGACTTTAGCGCAATCGCATAGCCAGACGTTGTTCTCTTCATTACCTTCAATACTGGCAAAATCAAAAACTTCGGCGCGATGTTCAATAAAAGCATACCGGACGACGGCATCGCCATAAATTTGTGCCTGGTGGACAATACGCGAGGCGCTAACCCTTGCGCGATCATAAATTTGTAGCAGGAGTTGATGGTCGGAGGTTAAGCCTTGCGCGGCGACGAGCATAGAATGTTGATCAATTAAGGCGTGACCAAATATTCTACATTGACCGCAAACTAATGAGTCACGAATGGTGACACTGTCACTTATGTATGCACCCTGACTGACTTCACTATTATCGATCCAGACGTTATCCGTTGCGTAAACCTCTCCCCAAAGGACGCTGGTGCCGGTGATACGCGTATTACCGGAAATCACCGTTCCGCCGAACGCAATAGCATTCTGGTCGTAAATCCAGCAATTTCCTTCCTGTGCTAACACCGTTTCGCGATCGATCCAGCCGCCAGCGGTTCCTGCTATCACATCGTTAAAATCGCTCATGGCGATAATTTGCCGTAATAACACACTTTTTTTAGTGCCATCATCCTGATAACTAAAGGCTCGCTGTTCTTCACTTAGACGATATTTGCGCATAGCGTTTTCCCACAGGTGACTTACTATAACCGTAGCAAATTCTGCGGCTCTGGCTATGCTCGAGAAAATTCCATAAAATGTATTTCAAATATACTTTATAAATTAAACAAAATGAGTAAGAAGATGCAGAGCGATAAAGTGCTCAATTTACCGGCAGGTTATTTTGGCATTGTGTTGGGGACGATAGGGATGGGATTTGCCTGGCGCTATGCCAGCCAGGTTTGGCAGGTCAGCCACTGGTTAGGGGATGGGCTGGTAATTCTGGCGATGATCATCTGGGGATTATTGACTAGCGCATTTATTACCAGACTCATACGCTTTCCGCATAGCGTGCTGGCGGAAGTGCGCCATCCAGTGATGAGCAGTTTTGTGAGTTTGTTTCCTGCAACGACGATGCTGGTAGCGATTGGTTTTGTTCCGTGGTTTCGCCCACTGGCGGTATGCCTGTTCAGTTTTGGTGTCGTGGTTCAGTTGGCTTATGCCGCCTGGCAAACTGCGGGATTATGGCGCGGATCTCATCCTGAAGAAGCTACCACGCCTGGACTGTATCTGCCGACAGTTGCCAACAACTTTATCAGCGCAATGGCCTGTGGTGCATTGGGCTACACCGACGCCGGTCTGGTGTTTTTAGGCGCAGGCGTTTTCTCATGGTTAAGCCTGGAACCGGTGATCTTGCAGCGTCTGCGCAGTTCGGGAGAATTACCCACGGCGCTGCGGACATCACTCGGCATTCAGCTCGCTCCTGCGCTGGTGGCCTGTAGTGCCTGGCTGAGCGTCAACGGCGGCGAGGGTGACACGCTGGCGAAAATGCTTTTCGGTTATGGGCTGCTGCAACTGCTGTTTATGCTACGTCTGATGCCATGGTATCTCTCCCAGCCATTTAATGCTTCATTCTGGAGTTTCTCGTTCGGCGTTTCCGCACTGGCAACCACCGGTTTGCATCTGGGGAGTGGCAGCGATAATGGATTTTTCCATACCCTGGCGGTGCCGCTGTTTATCTTTACCAATTTTATAATTGCAATACTGCTCATCCGAACTTTCGCGCTTCTGATGCAGGGGAAATTGTTAATCAGAACCGAGCGCGCCGTTTTAATGAAAGCTGAGGACAAAGAATGATCATTCGTGACGAAAACTATTTTACTGATAAGTATGAATTAACCCGCACACACTCTGAAGTACTGGAAGCGGTGAAAGTGGTTAAACCCGGTAAAACGCTGGATCTGGGCTGTGGCAATGGTCGTAACAGTCTTTACCTGGCAGCCAATGGTTATGAAGTTGACGCATGGGATAAAAATGCCATGAGTATCGCCAACGTCGAGCGCATTAAATCCATTGAAAATCTGGATAATTTACATACCCGGGTCGTTGATCTGAATAACCTCACGTTTGATGGGCAATACGATTTTATTCTTTCGACTGTGGTGCTGATGTTCCTTGAGGCTAAAACCATCCCTGGGCTGATTGCCAATATGCAACGTTGCACTAAACCTGGCGGTTACAACCTGATTGTGGCGGCGATGGATACCGCTGATTATCCATGTACCGTCGGCTTCCCGTTTGCCTTCAAAGAGGGAGAATTACGTCGATATTACGAAGGCTGGGAGATGGTGAAATACAATGAAGACGTCGGCGAGCTGCACCGCACCGACGCCAACGGTGATCGGATTAAACTGCGTTTCGCCACGATGCTGGCACGTAAAAAATGACCCGGTAGAACAAGGCGCGTGAAAATGCCCCGCGTTGAGATGGTTAACCGTTGTTCTTTTCGGTAAGCATATTTTTAATCAAAAGGATGTGAAATTAATCACGGTAGTCGAAGTTTTTCATCAGCTTAACGCACTGATATTTAACTACTGATGATTGACTTAGCCCCTTTTTCGGCATTGACTATGTCGTCTGAAAAGGGGCTGAAAAATTTATTTTCACCAACACTTTTTTTGCCACAACACGAAGCGGCGCTTTTTGCTATAACTTAGAAAGTAATATAATCATCTCAGGAAACTATTCATGCGTACCACATCAATTGCGAAAGTTGCAGCTTTATGCGGCTTGTTGGCTCTGTCTGGTTGTGCCTCTAAAATCACCCAGCCAGATAAATATTCTGGTTTTTTAAACAATTACTCTGATTTAAAAGAAACAACCTCAGCAACAGGTAAACCTGTTTTACGTTGGGTAGACCCGAGTTTTGATCAAAGTAAATATGACAGCATCGTCTGGAACCCAATCACTTATTATCCGGTACCGAAACCATCTACCCAGGTAGGGCAGAAAGTTCTGGATAAAATTTTGAGTTATACCAACACCGAAATGAAAGAAGCGATTGCGCAGCGTAAACCACTGGTTACCACCGCTGGGCCGCGTAGTCTGATTTTCCGTGGGGCCATTACCGGTGTAGATACCAGCAAAGAAGGGCTGCAATTCTATGAAGTGGTTCCTGTCGCATTAGTGGTCGCGGGGACGCAAATGGCGACGGGCCACCGTACCATGGATACTCGCCTGTATTTTGAAGGTGAGCTGATTGATGCAGCTACTAATAAACCGGTTATCAAAGTCGTTCGTCAGGGCGAAGGTAAAGACCTGAATAATGAAAGTACGCCAATGGCTTTCGAGAATATTAAGCAAGTTATTGATGACATGGCGACCGATGCCACTATGTTTGACGTTAACAAAAAGTAATTCCAGCCGCGCCATCGTAAGATGGCGCTTTTTATTATCGGTTTCTGTCAGCGATTAAATTCAACACCACGTAACAAACGCCTCCGGCAATTAATCCCCAGAACGCAGAACCAATCCCGACCAGCGTCAATCCACTTGCCGTTACCAGAAATGCCACCACCGCCGCGTCTCGCTCACGCTCATTATGCAGCGCCTGATACAAACTGCCGCCAATGGTACTTAACAGCGCCAGACCTGCCAGCATCTGGATCCAACTTACGGGCAGGGCAGCCATCATCCCGGTAATAGCACTACCAAAAAGACCTGCGAGCAAATAAAAAATGCCTGCAACGGCAGCTGCCAGCCAACGTTGATCTTTATCCGGATGCGCTTCCGGGCTTTGACAAATAGCTGCGGTGATTGCAGCAATACCGACGGAATAAACCCCGAAAGGGGAAAATACCAGCGCCAGCAATCCAGTAAATACAATCAACGGCGAAACAGGAGCCGAATACCCGGCCGCTTTCATTGCCGCAATACCCGGTGCGTTTTGCGATGCCATCGTCACCAGAAAAAGGGGGAGCGCAACGCTCAGACTGTGAGCAAACGAAAATTCAGGGGCAATATAAGCGGGGAGAACGGGTTTAAAGACAACATCATTTGTGACAATGTCACCTTGCGCGATAACGATCACGATCCCAATAATCATCGCGGCAATTACCGCATAGCGCGGCGCAACGGCCCTTGTTGCCAGCCATACCAGCAACATACTGCCACATAACGTAAACTGACCATCCAGACTTGCAAACGCCTGTAAACCAAAGCGTAACAAAATTCCGGCCAGCATCGCCGCTGCCAGCGAGTGCGGAATAATACGCATCAGACGGGCGAATAATCCCGTCATACCACAGAGGACTATTAACGCGTTGGTGACAATAAAAACACCGATGGCTTGGTTAAGTGTCAGTCCCTGCAATCCGGTAACCAGCAAAGCTGCGCCCGGCGTTGACCATGCAGTGAGAACAGGCACACGGTACCACAATGTCAGAGCCAGCGTACTGACGCCCATTGCCAATCCCAGCGCCGTCATCCAGCCAGAGATTTGTGCAGTGGTGGCTCCGGCGACAATCGCTGCTTGCCAGATTATTGCCGCTGAACTGGCGTAGCCAATTAATACCGCCAGAAACCCCGCCAGTAGCGTGGGTGGAGGAATAGAAAACAGACGCATGGTCACCTCGTGCGTTATAGCGTACAGGTACCGTAGCATTTGTCCGTTATAACGCACAAGTGATAAACTTCCGCTTTGCCGGAGGAGTCACATGGAAAATCTCACTCGCTTTTTATCCACCACACTTAAACAACTACGTCAGCAGCGCGGCTGGAGTCTTTCGCGACTGGCAGAAGCGACGGGGGTTTCTAAAGCGATGTTAGGGCAGATTGAGCGTAATGAGTCCAGCCCGACGGTCGCGACATTATGGAAAATTGCCACCGGGTTGAATGTGCCATTTTCGACATTTATTTCTCCGCCGCAGTCCGCTACGCCTTCAGTTTATGATCCGCAACAGCAGGCGATGGTGATCACTTCGCTGTTTCCTTATGATCCACAACTCTGCTTTGAACACTTCTCCATTCAGATGGCACCTGGTGCAATAAGTGAATCGACGCCCCATGAGAAGGGAGTAATCGAACATGTTGTCGTCATTGATGGGCAACTTGATCTGTGCGTTGATGGTGAATGGCAGAGCCTTAATTATGGAAAAGGCGCTCGATTTGCTGCAGACGTTACGCATGTCTATCGTAATGGTGGGGAGCAAATCGTACATTTTCATTCCCTCATCCATTACCCACGCAGTTAAGCGGGAAAACTATTTCGCAACGTCGCGCTTGTGGCTAAAATAGCCGCCATTTTTCAGCTACTGGATAAGAATGTGACCGTATCTTCTCATCGACTTGAACTGTTAAGCCCGGCACGCGATGCCGCCATTGCCCGCGAAGCTATTTTGCACGGTGCCGATGCTGTTTATATCGGCGGCCCTGGTTTTGGTGCCCGTCATAATGCCAGTAATAGCCTGAAAGATATTGCCGAACTAGTGCCGTTTGCCCATCGTTATGGTGCAAAAATTTTCGTCACGCTTAACACCATTTTGCATGATGATGAGCTGGAACCTGCGCAACGGCTGATTACCGACCTCTACCAGACCGGCGTCGATGCGCTGATTGTTCAGGATATGGGGATTCTGGAACTTGATATTCCGCCGATTGAACTGCACGCCAGTACGCAGTGCGATATTCGCACAGTAGAAAAAGCGAAGTTCCTCTCTGATGTTGGCTTTACGCAGATTGTGCTGGCGCGAGAGCTGAATCTTGAGCAGATCCGCGCGATTCACCAGGCCACGGACGCGACCATTGAATTCTTTATTCATGGTGCATTGTGCGTGGCCTATTCTGGTCAGTGCTACATTTCTCATGCGCAAACAGGGCGTAGCGCCAACCGTGGCGATTGCTCGCAGGCATGCCGTTTGCCATACACATTGAAAGACGATCAGGGGCGGGTGGTTTCCTATGAAAAACATCTGCTGTCGATGAAAGATAACGATCAGACTGCTAACCTTGGCGCGCTGATTGATGCTGGCGTGCGCTCCTTCAAGATTGAAGGGCGTTACAAAGATATGAGCTACGTGAAGAATATCACCGCGCATTATCGCCAAATGCTTGACGCCATTATTGATGAACGTGGCGATCTGGCGCGTGCTTCATCCGGTCGTACCGAGCATTTCTTCGTACCGTCGACGGAAAAAACCTTCCATCGTGGCAGTACCGACTACTTTGTTAACGCCCGTAAAGGGGATATCGGCGCGTTCGACTCCCCCAAGTTTATCGGCCTGCCGGTCGGTGAAGTATTAAAAGTGGCGAAGGATCATCTCGATGTTGCCGTCACCGAGCCGTTAGCAAATGGCGATGGTCTGAATGTGATGATTAAACGTGAAGTGGTTGGCTTTCGCGCCAATACAGTCGAAAAAACCGGGCAAAATCAGTACCGCGTCTGGCCAAATGAGATGCCTGCGGATTTGCATAAAATTCGTCCGCATCATCCGCTTAATCGTAATCTGGACCATAACTGGCAGCAGGCGTTGACCAAAACATCCAGCGAACGTCGCGTAGCGGTAGACATTGAACTGGGCGGCTGGCAGGAACAACTGATTCTGACCCTGACCAGTGAAGAGGGCGTCAGCGTCACGCATACGCTGGATGGACAATTCGACGAAGCTAATAACGCCGAAAAAGCGCTTAATAACCTGAAAGATGGTCTGGCTAAGCTGGGGCAAACCCTCTATTACGCCCGCGATGTGCAAATTAATTTGCCTGGTGCGCTGTTTGTACCGAACAGTCTGTTAAATCAGTTCCGCCGTGAGGCCGCCGAAATGCTGGATGCTGCGCGTCTTGCCAGTTATCAGCGCGGCAGTCGTAAACCGGTTGCTGACCCTGCGCCGGTTTATCCGCAAACGCATTTGAGTTTCCTCGCGAACGTTTACAACCACAAAGCGCGTGAATTTTATCATCGCTATGGTGTGCAACTGATTGATGCGGCGTATGAAGCGCATGAAGAGAAGGGGGAAGTGCCGGTAATGATCACCAAGCATTGTCTGCGCTTTGCCTTCAATCTGTGTCCGAAACAGGCAAAAGGTAACATCAAAAGCTGGAAGGCGACGCCAATGCAACTGGTTAATGGCGATGAAGTATTAACGCTAAAGTTCGATTGTCGCCCATGTGAGATGCACGTCATTGGCAAAATCAAAAATCACATACTGAAAATGCCGTTACCGGGAAGCGTAGTGGCATCCGTTAGTCCGGATGAGCTGCTGAAAACATTGCCGAAGCGAAAAGGGTAAAACGCCAGTTTTCTGGTTACTCACAACTTATTGAATCTGCATGATCTTGTCGGCCGGGTAAGGCGTTATGCCGCATCCGGCAACAAATGACTCAACGCTGTCCCGCTTCTGGTTTGCGCGATTTTTGCCAGTAAAAATGCTCGCGCAAACCTTCCGCCGACTCTTCCGCCACAGCACGCAATTCATCGCTGTCCGCTTCATGACGCAGCTGATGATCCACATTCTTTACCCACATAAATTCATGTCCTTTGTGCCCTGCCATGAGTTGTCCTGAGAACAGTGCACACGTTAATAAGACAACCGATAACGCCTTCGAAAACATCTCGCCACCTTTTTCTGACCTTTTGCCGCTATGATGCCGATCGTTTCTTGAGGTTATTATTCAGTTTTGCAAATTAGCGCAAAGAAATTCTGGAATCTTCCTTCCTGATTTTGCATTGCATTCTGCCGTTGCGGCGATTTAGTGCTATTTTCGAGCACATTACACACGGAGGTAAACTTCGCCATTAAATAGTCACGATCACTTTATTGAAGTGCCTTTGAGCGTCGCCTCTAAGGTATTGCTGTTAAATGCTTTTTTACAGTCAGAAATCACTCAGCAAGAGTTAGCCAGGCGAATTGGCAAACCTAAACAGGAAATTACTCGCTTATTTAACTTGCACCATGCGACAAAAATCGACGCCGTCCAGCTTGCGGCTAAGGCGCTTGGCAAAGAGTTATCGCTGGTGATGGTTTGATAACAGTTAATGAAAAGTTGTCATTTTTAACAACTGATATAGACTGCCGAATCACCTGCACATAATAACGATTCGATAATGAAAAAATACCAGCAGCTTGCAGAACAATTACGCGAGCAGATTGCGTCGGGGATCTGGCAACCCGGAGATCGTTTGCCTTCGTTGCGTGACCAGGTGGCGCTTTCTGGCATGAGCTTTATGACTGTCAGCCATGCCTATCAGTTGCTCGAAAGTCAGGGACATATTATCGCGCGACCGCAGTCGGGTTATTACGTTGCGCCACAGGCAATAAAAATGCCGAAAGCGCCAGTCATTCCAGTCACTCGAGATGAAGCAGTCGATATCAACACCTATATTTTTGATATGTTGCAGGCCAGTCGCGATCCGTCGGTAGTTCCGTTTGCCTCGGCCTTTCCCGACCCGCGACTTTTCCCCCTCCAACAACTAAACCGCTCGCTGGCGCAGGTAAGCAAAACCGCCACGGCGATGAGCGTGATTGAAAACTTACCGCCAGGAAACGCAGAACTGCGTCAGGCTATTGCTCGTCGCTATGCCTTACAGGGCATCACTATTTCTCCTGATGAAATTGTCATTACCGCCGGGGCGTTAGAGGCATTAAACCTCAGTTTACAAGCGGTAACGGAACCAGGCGATTGGGTGATAGTAGAGAATCCTTGTTTCTACGGCGCGTTGCAGGCGCTGGAGCGGTTACGGCTGAAGGCGTTATCGGTGGCGACGGACGTTAACGAAGGGATCGATCTTCAGGCGCTGGAACTGGCGTTGCAGGAGTATCCGGTGAAAGCGTGCTGGCTGATGACTAATAGCCAGAATCCACTCGGATTTACCTTAACGCCGCAGAAAAAAGCGCGGCTGGTAGCGTTGCTCAATCAGTACAACGTAACGCTGATTGAAGATGACGTGTACAGCGAACTTTATTTTGGACGGGAAAAACCGCTGCCTACGAAAGCGTGGGATCGCCACGATGGTGTTTTGCATTGCTCTTCTTTTTCGAAATGTCTGGTGCCTGGTTTTCGTATTGGTTGGGTCGCCGCCGGAAAACATGCACGTAAAATTCAACGCTTGCAGTTGATGAGTACGCTTTCCACCAGCTCTCCGATGCAGCTTGCGCTGGTGGATTACCTTTCCACGCGCCGATACGACGCCCATCTTCGTCGCCTGCGTCGCCAGCTTGCGGAACGTAAACAACGTGCCTGGCAGGCACTGCTGCGTTATCTGCCTGCGGAAGTGAAAATTCATCATAATGACAGCGGTTATTTTCTCTGGCTGGAACTCCCCGCGCCGTTAGATGCGGGCGAATTAAGCCTGGCAGCACTGACGCATCATATCAGTATTGCGCCGGGTAAAATGTTTTCTACCGGTGAAAACTGGTCACGTTTTTTTCGTTTTAATACTGCATGGCAGTGGGGCGAGCGCGAAGAACAGGCGGTTAAACAATTAGGCAAACTTATTCAAGAACGGCTGTAATAGCGTTTAATTTAATTCCTCTTAGGTTGGGTAATATGAATTTCGAATAACAGTCATATTTCCTAACCCCGTGTCTATACTCCAGAAGATAACCTCACAGACGGCATAATGCGCGGTAGCTCACAACCTGATTAAATTTTCTCAGGGGCGAAGGTGTGCCTGCAAGCCGCCGTCTATGGTTAAACAAGGAGATATTTTTACGGCACGGCGGCTGAACAATTAATTTCGACAGGAGTAAGACCTTATGAGCAAGACATTTGCCCGCAGCAGCCTGTGCGCGCTCACCATGACAATAATGACCGCTCACGCCGCCGAACCGCCTACCAATTTAGATAAACCGGAAGGGCGACTGGATATTATCGCCTGGCCGGGATACATCGAACGCGGACAAACCGATAAACAATACGACTGGGTAACGCAATTCGAAAAAGAGACAGGTTGCGCGGTGAATGTAAAAACCGCCGCGACGTCCGATGAAATGGTCAGTCTGATGACCAAAGGGGGTTACGATCTGGTTACGGCGTCCGGCGATGCCTCGCTGCGCCTGATTATGGGTAAACGCGTGCAGCCGATTAATACCGCATTGATTCCCAACTGGAAAACGCTCGATCCGCGCGTGGTTAAAGGCGACTGGTTTAACGTTAGTGGCAAAGTTTATGGCACACCTTACCAATGGGGTCCGAACCTGTTGATGTACAACACGAAAACCTTCCCGACGCCGCCGGATAGCTGGCAAGTGGTTTTTGTTGCGCAGAATCTGCCGGACGGTAAGAGCAATAAAGGCCGCGTTCAGGCTTATGATGGCCCTATTTATATTGCGGATGCTGCGTTGTTCGTTAAAGCCACTCAGCCGCAGTTGGGCATCAGCGATCCGTATCAACTCACCGAAGAACAGTACCAGGCGGTGCTGAAAGTGCTGCGCGATCAACATAGTTTGATCCATCGCTACTGGCATGACACTACCGTGCAAATGAGCGATTTCAAAAACGAGGGTGTGGTTGCCTCCAGTGCATGGCCCTATCAGGCCAACGCCCTGAAAGCCGAAGGCCAGCCTGTCGCTACCGTTTTCCCGAAGGAGGGCGTTACCGGTTGGGCTGACACCACCATGCTACATAGCGAAGCGAAACATCCGGTTTGCGCCTACAAATGGATGAACTGGTCATTAACGCCAAAAGTGCAGGGCGATGTGGCGGCCTGGTTTGGCTCGTTACCGGTAGTGCCGGAAGGGTGTAAAGCCAGTCCGTTATTAGGCGAAAAAGGTTGTGAAACAAACGGTTTTAACTATTTCGATAAAATCGCCTTCTGGAAAACGCCTATAGCAGAAGGGGGCAAGTTTGTTCCCTACAGTCGCTGGACGCAGGATTATATTGCCATTATGGGCGGCCGCTAACTTCGCTGGGGTGTTTTATGACGTACGCAGTGGAGTTTGACAACGTATCGCGACTGTATGGTGATGTGCGCGCGGTAGATGGTGTCAGTATTGCGATAAAAGATGGTGAGTTTTTCTCAATGCTGGGGCCGTCTGGCTCCGGCAAAACCACCTGCCTGCGCCTGATTGCTGGATTCGAACAGCTTTCCGGCGGGACTATATCTATCTTTGGTAAACCCGCCAGCAATCTGCCACCGTGGGAGCGGGACGTGAATACCGTTTTCCAGGACTACGCGCTTTTTCCGCATATGTCGATTCTTGACAACGTGGCCTATGGGCTGATGGTCAAAGGGGTGGATAAAAAACAGCGACACGTAATGGCGCAAGAGGCGCTGGAGAAAGTGGCGTTGGGGTTTGTACAGCAACGTAAACCGTCACAACTTTCTGGTGGTCAGCGTCAGCGGGTTGCCATTGCCAGAGCGTTAGTGAATGAACCGCGCGTATTGCTGTTGGATGAACCGCTCGGCGCACTGGATCTTAAGCTGCGTGAGCAGATGCAACTGGAACTGAAAAAACTACAACAGTCTCTTGGCATCACCTTTATTTTCGTCACCCACGATCAGGGCGAGGCATTATCGATGTCCGATCGTGTTGCGGTATTCAATAACGGTCGCATTGAGCAGGTCGATTCCCCGCGCGATCTCTATATGCGCCCGCGCACGCCGTTTGTTGCCGGATTCGTCGGGACATCCAACGTTTTTGAGCCGCTAATGGCCGATAATCTTTGCGGCATGATAGGCAGTTTTGCCCTGAGACCGGAACATATCCGCCTCAACACCCCCGGCGAAGTGCAAGTTAATGGCACGATCCAGGCGGTGCAGTATCAGGGCGCGGCGACCCGTTTTGAACTGAGACTGAATGGCGGTGAAAAACTGCTGGTGAGTCAGGCCAATATGACAGGCGAAGAACTGCCTGCCACGCTCACGCCCGGACAACAGGTGATGGTTTCCTGGTCGCGCGATGTGATGGTGCCGCTGGTTGAGGAGAGGTGAATGGCGATGAACGTATTGCAATCACCTGCGCGCCCAGGATTGGGTAAGGTGTCAGGTTTCTTCTGGCGGAAACCGGGACTGGGGCTGTTTTTGCTGCTGCTTGGTCCGCTGATGTGGTTTGGCATTGTCTATTTTGGTTCACTCCTGACGTTGTTATGGCAGGGCTTTTATACCTTTGACGATTTCACCATGTCGGTAACGCCAGAACTGACGCTGGCGAATATCCGTGCGCTGTTTAATCCGGCGAATTACGACATCATCCTCCGCACGCTAACCATGGCTGTGGCTGTCACTATCGCCAGCGCCATTCTGGCTTTTCCGATGGCGTGGTATATGGCGCGCTATACCAGCGGGAAAATGAAAGCGTTCTTTTATATTGCGGTGATGCTGCCAATGTGGGCGAGTTATATCGTAAAAGCCTATGCCTGGACCTTATTGCTGGCAAAAGATGGCGTGGCGCAGTGGTTTTTACAACATCTGGGGTTGGAGCCGCTACTCACGGCGTTCCTTACGTTACCCGCGGTGGGAGGCAATACGCTGTCAACGTCAGGACTGGGACGCTTTCTCGTGTTCCTCTATATCTGGTTGCCATTCATGATCCTGCCCGTGCAGGCGGCGCTTGAGCGTTTGCCGCCGTCACTGTTGCAGGCGTCGGCTGATCTTGGCGCTCGTCCTCGACAAACTTTCCGCTATGTAGTGTTGCCGCTGGCGATCCCGGGTATTGCCGCTGGCTCTATCTTTACCTTTTCACTCACACTGGGCGATTTTATCGTCCCACAACTGGTTGGCCCTCCGGGGTATTTTATTGGCAATATGGTCTACTCTCAGCAAGGGGCGATTGGCAATATGCCGATGGCGGCGGCTTTTACTCTGGTGCCAATTGTTCTCATCGCACTGTACCTGGCGTTCGTGAAACGTCTGGGAGCATTCGATGCACTCTGAACGCGCACCGTTTTTCCTTAAACTGGCGGCCTGGAGCGGCGTGGTTTTCCTACATTTTCCCATCCTGATTATCGCCGCCTATGCGTTTAACACTGAAGATGCGGCGTTTAGCTTTCCACCGCAAGGCCTGACGCTGCGCTGGTTTAGCGTGGCAGCACAGCGTAGTGATATTCTTGATGCTGTGACACTGTCACTTAAAGTGGCGGCGCTGGCGACATTAATTGCGCTGGTATTAGGGACACTGGCCGCTGCTGCGCTGTGGCGTCGGGACTTTTTCGGTAAAAGCGCCATTTCGCTGTTACTGCTGCTGCCCATTGCGCTGCCGGGCATTGTCACTGGTCTGGCGCTATTAACTGCTTTTAAAACCATCAATCTGGAGCCGGGATTTTTCACCATCGTGGTCGGTCATGCGACTTTTTGCGTAGTGGTGGTGTTTAACAATGTCATCGCCCGTTTTCGCCGCACCTCCTGGAGTCTGGTTGAGGCGTCAATGGATCTTGGGGCCAATGGCTGGCAAACCTTCCGCTACGTGGTGTTGCCGAATCTCAGTTCGGCGCTACTGGCAGGAGGAATGCTGGCGTTTGCCTTGTCGTTCGATGAAATCATCGTTACGACCTTTACGGCAGGTCATGAACGAACGTTACCGTTGTGGTTGCTCAATCAGCTTGGGCGACCACGTGATGTACCGGTAACCAACGTGGTGGCACTGCTGGTTATGTTGGTAACAACCTTGCCGATCCTGGGGGCCTGGTGGCTAACCCGCGAAGGCGACAATGGTCAATAACCACTGATACAGGAATATGCTATGCAACATAAGTTACTGATTAACGGAGAACTGGTTAGCGGCGAAGGGGAAAAACAGCCTGTCTATAATCCGGCAACGGGGGACGTTTTACTGGAGATTGCCGAGGCATCCGCAGAGCAGGTGGATGCTGCTGTTCGCGCGGCAGATGCAGCATTTGCCGAATGGGGGCAAACCACGCCGAAAGCGCGTGCGGAATGCCTGCTGAAACTGGCCGATGTTATTGAAGAAAATGGTCAGGTTTTTGCCGAACTGGAGTCCCGTAATTGTGGCAAACCGCTGCATAGTGCGTTCAATGATGAAATTCCGGCGATTGTCGATGTCTTTCGCTTTTTCGCCGGCGCGGCGCGCTGCCTCAATGGTCTGGCGGCCGGCGAATACCTTGAAGGTCATACTTCAATGATCCGTCGGGATCCGTTGGGGGTCGTGGCTTCTATCGCACCGTGGAATTATCCGCTGATGATGGCCGCGTGGAAACTGGCTCCGGCGCTGGCGGCAGGGAACTGCGTAGTGCTTAAACCATCAGAAATTACCCCGCTGACAGCGTTGAAGCTGGCTGAACTGGCGAAAGATATCTTCCCGGCTGGCGTGATTAATGTGCTGTTTGGCAGAGGCAAAACAGTGGGCGATCCGCTGACCGTACATCCCAAAGTGCGGATGGTGTCGCTGACGGGCTCTATCGCCACCGGCGAGCACATCATCAGCCATACAGCGCCGTCTATTAAGCGTACTCATATGGAACTTGGTGGCAAAGCGCCAGTGATTGTTTTTGATGATGCTGATATTGAAGCAGTGGTCGAAGGTGTTCGTACTTTTGGCTATTACAATGCCGGACAGGATTGTACTGCGGCTTGTCGGATCTACGCGCAAAAAGGTATTTACGATACGCTGGTGGAAAAACTCGGTGCTGCAGTGGCAACGTTAAAATCTGGTGCGCCGGATGACGAGTCCACAGAGCTTGGACCGTTAAGTTCGCTGGCACATCTCGAACGTGTCAGCAAGGCGGTAGAAGAGGCGAAAGAGACAGGGCACATCAAAGTGATCACCGGTGGTGAAAAGCGCAAGGGTAATGGTTATTACTATGCGCCTACGCTGCTGGCTGGCGCGTTACAGGACGATGCCATCGTGCAAAAAGAGGTATTTGGTCCGGTGGTGAGCGTGACGGCCTTTGACAATGAAGAACAGGTGGTGAACTGGGCGAATGACAGCCAGTACGGGCTTGCATCTTCGGTATGGACTAAAGATGTGGGCAGGGCGCATCGTGTCAGTGCACGGCTGCAATATGGCTGTACCTGGGTCAATACCCATTTCATGCTGGTAAGTGAAATGCCGCACGGTGGACAGAAACTTTCTGGTTACGGCAAGGATATGTCACTTTATGGGCTGGAGGATTACACCGTCGTCCGCCATGTCATGGTTAAACATTAAGTTAAATGCTAGTGGCTGTTATATGAAATTATATGATGGCCACTATCGTTTGAAGTTTTGAGTCATTGGCGATTAATAAGAATGAATACATTAAAACGAGTGGAAAAGTTAGACGACTATTATGCGCTAAAGGTATGATGGTGATTTTTCATCCAGTCATTGTTGATTCATAGAAGACTTTAGAGTATCGTTATTCAACTAATAATTTATAAGTAAATGTAGAAATCTTTAGTATGAACGTACAGTTATATAAATTCACGGAAGATAAAAATAAAAACATTACCTTTAGGTGGACGAAAAAACACTTTGAATTTTGCATGGATAATAAAATATTTTTAAATCATAAAGGGAAGAAGTCTTACAAAGAAAGAAATTTATTTCTTTTCTCAAAAGGTGACAAAATATCAATTGAAGAGAATGTTATTGCTGAAGAATATTCAACAATGCCTGTAAAAAATTTTTCCAATGTAGGTGCATTTTCATTTCCAACTTGTCATTTTTCAGGGAATATACATATAGGACGATTTTGTAGTATAGCATCAAATGTAAAAATAATGGGTGGAAATCATCCTATGAATCGTTTTACTACTCACATGATGACTTATAACGGTGAATTTGATAAGTTTGCTATGAGTGAGTTTGAACGTAGCTGGACATTGAAACCATTCATTACCAAACCTGAAAATCCGATTATAGGAAATGATGTCTGGATAGGAAATGATGTTGTATTGAAAGGTGGCATCGCAATAGGTGATGGTGCTGTTATTGCTGCCAATTCCGTTGTTACCAAAGATGTGCCACCATATGCCATAGTTGCAGGAGTTCCTGCAAAAATAATCAGATTTAGATTTGATTCAAATATTATTGATGAATTGTTGAGAATAAAGTGGTGGAATTATAATTACTCAGATCTTCCGGATAATAACAAATGTGATGATATAAATTATTTTGTTGAAGAGATGAATCGATTGATATCAAATGGAAATATTCAAGAGAGGGACTATAAAAAATTCAATCTTTCTGAGATATTCAGAGACCTATAATTGTCTGTTTTACATGATAAATGGGCAGATAACCAGTGCGGGGTTTGCAATTTCAATGGGACAGCGTTCTCAAGGAGGTTGCAAACATCCTGCCATGCATATACTTTATGCCATCTTTTTATATTTACTTTATTCCCTGAAAGTATAAAGCTTTTATAGACCCCGCGCGTCTAAAGTAATGATGATAGAAAAATGTGAAAACAAAGTTCCCTTTGAATCAGTAAGCTGTCTGTAAGGACGATAGGAGGGGGATGTTTTCTACTTATTTCAATGTAGATGTCAGCAAAAAGAAGTAAATATTAAGGATAATGTTGTAAACCTGGAGAGTATGAGATGATCTTGCGTACTGTCAGAGCACTGATTTCTCTGACAGTACGTGCTGCGTGCAAAATCACTACATCAAATAAACCAGCCAAATCTCATAGAGATAAGAGTAAACAAACCAACAGCAGCAAAGACATTTATCAGTACTACAGTTCTACTGGAAACATTCATTTTTGCCACCTTTTATCATTGCCCCTATGTGTATAGTACGGGTTAAGAAAATCCGCAATAATACTCATTCTGAAGATGGATAAGGGCAAGTTGCTGTTTGATGATTTTTTCTCAAACTGGTGAAAAAACTTGATGCACGTCAAAAAATGACGCATATTTGCGCGCGTTTTATTCATCTGGCTGGACGCCCGTACATGTCTCTCTATCAACACATGCTTGTTTTTTATGCGGTTATGGCAGCAATCGCATTTCTTATCACCTGGTTTCTTTCTCACGATAAGAAACGCATCCGTTTCTTAAGCGCCTTTCTGGTGGGGGCAACATGGCCGATGAGTTTCCCGGTGGCGCTGTTGTTTTCACTGTTTTAAATCTTACGCACTGGCTTGACGGCACCACGCAGACTTATATCATTTGGATGAATCGATAAATTTCACAAGTGGCTAAGGAGAAAGTATGTCGCATCTGGATGAAGTCATCACGCGCGTGGATGCCGCGATTGAAGAGAGCGTCATTGCCCATATGAACGAATTATTAATCGCCCTGAGCGATGACGCGGAGTTAAGTCGGGAAGATCGCTACACCCAGCAGCAACGTCTGCGCACAGCGATCGCCCATCACGGTCGCAAGCATACAGAAGATATGGAAGCGCGCCACGAACAGTTAACCAAAGGCGGCACCATCCTCTGATTAAAATGCGCGTCTGGCCACCAGCCAGGCGCCAACCACAAGTAAAATTGCGCCACAAATTGGGCCGATCAACGCCCGTAGTGGTACGCCCTGGCTGCGGAAGATATCCAGCACCAGACCGCCAATTAGCTGGCTGGCGACCAGTACTGCAATAGTTGTCGCCGCTCCCAAATTCTGATATCCGCTGATACTGGCGAAGACAAAAAAAGATCCAAGCAAGCCGGGTATAAGTGTCCACCAGCGTACGCTGGACACCAGTTCGCCAAACCCCGCCATGCCTTGTTTAAACCATAAAATAGAAACAAAGAGCACAATCCCTACCAGTGAGTTCAGCAACATGGCGATGATAATGGTAGAGGAGGTCTGGGTGATGCGCACCATTAGCGTGTTCTGGACGACCAGACCAATCCCTGCGGCAATCAAAAAGGCAAGGGTAAGCGACTGATTCATCAGATTGCGTCCGGTTCACTGCGTTCGTCGAGTTGCAACTGCATAAATGTCAGATCCAGCCAGCGCCCAAATTTAGTGCCCACCTGCGGCATTTGTGCGGTGATGACAAATCCCAGCGACTGGTGGAGATGCAGCGAAGCCTGATTTTGCGATTCGATCCCGGCGACCATGACATGCTTCCCGCAATCCCGCGCTTCATCAATCAATCGGCTTAACAATTTACGCCCAAGACCTTTGCCCTGATGATCGGGATGGACATAAACCGAATGCTCCACGGTATGGCGAAAACCATCGAAACTACGCCAGTCGCCAAACGAGGCATATCCCGTCACTACGCCATCTTCTTCACTCACCAGCACCGGATAACCTGCTATGGTCCGCGCTTCAAACCAGGCAATGCGGTTATCTGCATCCACCGTTTGGTCATTCCAGATAGCCGCCGTATACAACACGGCGTGGTTATAAATTTCCGCAATGGCAGCACAGTCGGCTTTGCGGGCAAAACGGATGGACATGTCTGGCCTCGATAAAATAATGATAATGACGTTATCAATACTATCGAAAACAGCCCGAAGCAACGGATTCCTCGATGAAATTATTGCGTGTTGCAGAGGGGATGTGACGACTGCAAACAAAACCAATCCTGCGAGCCTGCTACTATTGATGGATTCATGCCAAAAGCACAGGAGAGCATTATGGGGCAACAAAAGCAGCGTAACCGCCGTTGGGTTCTGGCCTCGCGTCCGCATGGCGCGCCGGTTCCGGAGAATTTTCGTCTTGAAGAAGATGATGTCGCCACACCGGGTGAAGGACAGGTATTACTGCGCACAGTTTATTTGTCACTGGACCCGTATATGCGTGGACGTATGAGCGATGAGCCATCTTATTCACCGCCGGTTGACATTGACGGCGTGATGGTCGGCGGTACGGTGAGCCGTGTTGTGGAGTCTAATCATCCTGATTACCAGCCTGGTGACTGGGTGCTGGGCTACAGTGGATGGCAGGACTATGACATATCCAGTGGTGATGATTTGGTGAAACTTGGCGATCATCCGCAAAATCCATCGTGGTCGCTGGGTGTGCTGGGGATGCCAGGCTTTACCGCTTATATGGGCCTGCTGGATATCGGTCAGCCCAAAGAAGGCGAAACGTTGGTGGTAGCTGCAGCGACAGGACCAGTGGGGGCGACGGTGGGGCAAATCGGCAAACTTAAAGGTTGCAGAGTGGTGGGGTAGCTGGTGGCGCGGAAAAATGCCGCCATGCTACCGAGGTGTTGGGCTTCGATGTCTGCCTTGACCATCACGCGGATGATTTTGCCGAGCAACTGGCGAAAGCGTGCCCAAAAGGTATCGATATTTATTATGAAAACGTTGGCGGTAAGGTATTTGATGCGGTGCTACCGTTACTCAATACATCCGCGCGCATTCCCGTCTGCGGCTTAGTGAGCAGCTATAACGCTACAGAGCTACCACCCGGTCCGGATCGTTTACCCCTGTTGATGGCAACGGTGCTGAAAAAACGCATTCGCTTGCAAGGGTTTATGATTGGTCAGGATTATGGTCACCGTATCCATGAGTTTCAGCAGGAGATGGGACAATGGGTGAAAGAGGGGAAAATTCACTATCGTGAACAAATTACCAACGGTTTGGAGAACGCCCCACAGACGTTTATCGGCCTGCTGAAGGGTAAAAACTTTGGCAAAGTGGTGATCCGCGTGGCGGATGATGATTAAAGTTTCAACGGCGGCGTAAGGCCGCCATAAAAATCCAGGCAAAAAGCTTATTTTCAGCTTTAATTAACTGACCACATCATTGTTCTGCTGCTAATAACTACAAAGGTGAGTGGCTTATGATTATTCATTTTAACACACCAGGTGAACGCCTTCTGCTATGCAGGCAGGGTCGGAAAGAAAACACGCGAAGGAAGTAAAATGCCTGGAACGGAAAAAATGAAACATGTCAGTTTGACTATGCAGGTTGAGAACGACCTGAAACATCAACTAAGTATTGGCGCACTAAAACCTGGCGCACGCCTGATTACTAAAAATCTGGCGGAGCAATTAGGTATGAGTATTACACCTGTGCGTGAAGCATTATTACGTCTGGTTTCGGTGAATGCGCTCTCTGTCGCACCAGCGCAAGCATTTACAGTTCCGGAAGTGGGGAAACGTCAATTAGACGAAATCAATCGGATCCGCTACGAGCTGGAATTAATGGCAGTTACTCTGGCTGTTGAATACCTCACCCCGCAAGACCTGGCGGAACTAGAGGAATTGCTCGAGAAATTACAGCAGGCGCAAGAAAAGGGCGACATGGAACAAATCATTAATGCGAACAGGTTATTTCGCTTAGCGATTTATCATCGTTCAAATATGCCCATCCTGTGTGAGATGATTGAGCAACTGTGGGTCAGGATGGGACCTGGTTTACATTATCTTTATGAAGCGATCAATCCAGCGGAATTACAGGATCGTATAGAAAGCTATCATGAACTACTCGCCGCGTTGAAAGTAAAAGACAAAGAGCGATGCAGACATTGTCTTGCTGAAATTATGCAACAAAATGTTGCTATGTTATACCAGCAATATAATCGTTAAATTAAATGCCCGGCAAATACCGGGCATCAAGATAATCACTCAAATTGCCACGCAACATTCACGCCGATACCATAATTTCGCCCGGGCGCAGGTTCGTAATATCGCCCGTTCGACTCATTGACAATGACAGAACCAACGTATTCTTTATCGAATAAATTATCGACACGACCAAATAAATCCACAGTTAAATTGTGGTAATTGTATTTATACCCGTAGAATAAGCCGACGAGAGTATAAGACGGCGCTTTGGCCGTATTTTCATCATCGGCCATAATATCGCCCATATAACGCGCTTCCGTACCTGCATACCAGCCATCTTCCGGTACATAACCTATCGACGCAAAGCCCATATTACGGGCGATCCCCGGCATCCGGTTACCGTTACAATCTTGATCATTGCAAACATTGCTGCGATAGGTCGCATCAAGCCAGGTCCAGGACGCTTTTATGCGAAAATCTCCCGCGAAACGTTGATCCCATGCCAGCTCAGCACCTTGACGACGGGTCTTTCCGGCATTTTTATAAGTCGTACGTCCACCGCTACTGCTATCGACAACAATTTCATCATCGGTGTCGGTCTGGAACAATGCGAGACTAAGCAGCCCATCACCAATACGCGTTTTACTGCCGATCTCAATTGTATCGTTGGTGGATGGTTTTAAACCAAAGTTCATACCGCTTTGACCGTCAGCACGATAAGACAGCTCATTAATCGTCGGCGTTTCAAAACCACGCCCGGCTGCCAGATAGATATTCCAGGCATCGGTCATTGCATATTTTAACGATCCGGCTGGTAGCCATTTGTGATAACTGGCATCACCACTGTCATCGCCGTTACCCGGAGTAATGTAATGATCGTTGGAATCAAACCATACGGAGCTGTAGCGCACGCCAGCATCCAGCGACAGTTTTTCGCTCAGCTGCCACTGCGTTTGTAAATAAGGATCGACGTTCCACATCAGATTGTGTTCGTCGCGGCGCAACTCACCTTTTTGTCCGTACTCCGGCACACCGCTGTTCAGGCGGAAGTTGTTGTAGCCTTTACGGTTTTCACTCATGTTTTCGTAGTTCAGGCCGGTAGTGAACGTGACCGGAACACCCAGTTCGCCACGGTGTGTCCAGCGGCTGTCTATCCCCTGGTAATGACGTTGTAGAGTAATCACACTACCCGCATGCGATGGGTTAAGTTGGGGGGCCATTGGGATTGACTGGTACTGGGTCGTTTCTCGTTCTCCGGCATACATCATCACACTCATATCATCCTGCGAACTTAGGCTACGTTCATAGCGCAACCCAGCCTGAGTTTGCTTGATGGTTTTTCGCGTGTCGTACTGTTCAGCGCGTGGCGCTTGTTGCGGATTCGCCTTCCATTCTGCTTCGGTTAGCCCACCTGGGTCATCTGCTTTGATATCCACACTATTGAAAATCAGGCTTAATTTGCTGGCGTCATCAATGCGAACGCCCAGTTTGGCATTGGCTAAATTTTTCTGTGCGCCACTATGATCACGATAGCCGTGGGTCGTAAAACGCGTGGTTGAGACGGTGTAATCGACATCACCGGGCTGTGTGCCGTCTCCCGTTGCGCCCGTTGCTTTCAGCCCATAGCGCCAGCTGCCAAAACTGCCGTAGTAACTACTGGCTTCAATGGTTGGTGGCTGTTGTCCGGTCTGGGTGATGACATTCATTACACCGCCAGACGCGTTGCCATACAGGGCAGAGAAGGGGCCACGCAGCACTTCCACATTTTGCACACTGCTTAAATCGATGTTGGATGTTTGCCCTTGCCCGTCGGGCATGGTGGCGGGAATACCGTCCACATACAGGCGAATACCGCGAATACCGTAAGTGGAGCGGGAGCCAAATCCGCGAATCGACAGCTGTAAATCTTGCGCATAGTTCTGCCGGTTTTGTACCTGCAAACCAGGCACGCCGGTCAGTGATTCGGACAAGTTAATGCGCGGTGTTGCCAGGCGCATCTCCTCGCCATCCACCACGCTTACTGCTGCTGGGGTATCCAGTTCTGAAACCACCTGCGGTGCGGCACTGACAATCATAGTCTGTTCATCAGCGGCAAAAACAACGGGGGAAAGGACAAGCAGTGCGGGCAAAACGGTCTGTCGGACGGAAAAAATCTTCATGAAAAAAGCCAGGTTAAGAATGGGAAAACGCCGTCATGGTAATGAAATTGTAAATTTATGGAAAATGAAACGGCACAATACGTTAAGTAATTGAGAAAATTGTAGTCGTAACGGCAA
This sequence comes from Escherichia coli, assembly GCF_036503815.1. GTDB lineage: Bacteria > Pseudomonadota > Gammaproteobacteria > Enterobacterales > Enterobacteriaceae > Escherichia > Escherichia coli_F. The sequence goes on along the minus strand of NZ_AP027764.1, from coordinate 2,645,759 downwards.
GAAATGCTCCACATTTGAGAAAATAATGATTACCATTCCCATTTATAACAAGAGCGTAACGATGATTACGCTTAGCGAAGCATTGTGAAGCAGCAAAAATATCGGTTCATCAAAGGGAGTCGTCATGCATTTACGTCATCTGTTTTCATCGCGCCTGCGTAGTTCATTACTGTTAGGTTCATTGCTTGTTGCTTCATCATTCAGTACGCAGGCCGCAGAAGAAATGCTGCGTAAAGCGGTAGGTAAAGGTGCCTACGAAATGGCTTATAGCCAGCAAGAAAACGCGCTGTGGCTCGCCACTTCGCAAAGCCGCAAACTGGATAAAGGTGGCGTGGTTTATCGTCTTGATCCGGTCACTCTGGAAGTGACGCAGGCGATCCATAACGATCTCAAGCCGTTTGGTGCCACCATCAATAACACGACTCAGACGTTGTGGTTTGGTAACACCGTAAACAGCGCGGTCACGGCGATAGATGCCAAAACGGGCGAAGTGAAAGGCCGTCTGGTGCTGGATGATCGTAAGCGCACGGAAGAGGTGCGCCCGCTGCAACCGCGTGAGCTGGTAGCTGATGATGCCACGAACACCGTTTACATCAGTGGTATTGGTAAAGAGAGCGTGATTTGGGTCGTTGATGGCGAGAATATCAAACTGAAAACCGCCATCCAGAACACCGGTAAAATGAGTACCGGTCTGGCGCTGGATAGCAAAGGCAAACGTCTTTACACCACTAATGCCGATGGTGAATTGATTACCATCGACACCGCCGACAATAAAATCCTCAGCCGTAAAAAGCTGCTGGATGACGGCAAAGATCACTTCTTTATCAACATCAGCCTTGATACCGCCAGGCAGCGTGCATTTATCACCGATTCTAAAGCCGCAGAAGTGTTAGTGGTCGATACCCGTAATGGCAATATTCTGGCGAAGGTTGCGGCACCGGAATCACTGGCTGTGCTGTTTAACCCAGCGCGTAATGAAGCCTACGTAACGCATCGTCAGGCAGGTAAAGTCAGTGTGATTGACGCGAAAAGCTATAAAGTGGTGAAAACGTTCGATATGCCGACTCATCCGAACAGCCTGGCGCTGTCTGCCGATGGTAAAACGCTGTATGTCAGTGTGAAACAAAAATCCACTAAACAGCAGGAAGCTACCCAGCCGGATGATGTGATTCGTATTGCGCTGTAATAGGTATGGCGAGGGTGAAAACGGAGAGACTTGCCTGACTTTTATCAAGCCGTATCCGGCACCTTCGTCAGTAATTTGAATTTGCCCGGCACGTAGCCGGGCAATTTTGCAATTAACTCGCCGTTTCAGGCTTAAACACAATTTCCTGTTGTTCTTCATCTTCCTCGACGACTGGCGCAGTGCTGTGAATTTCAGCAACGCGTTTGCGCACACCAAACCAGCCTATAACCAGCAGAATACCGATAATCGGCAGCGCCGCAATGGTATAAGTTCCGTTCGGGTAATCGAACGCCATCAGCACCAGGACGCTCAGCAAAAACAGTAATGTCAGCCAGGAAGTGAAGGGCGCGCCAGGCAGTTTAAAACTGACATCCGCTGCTTTGCCTTCTTTAATTGCTTTACGCAGGCGCATCTGGCACACGATGATAAACGCCCATGAAGCGATGATTCCCAGCGACGCGAAGTTCAGGACAATCTCAAATACGCGAGACGGCACCAGATAGTTGAGGAATACGCCGACGACATACACAACCAGTGTCGCCAGAATCCCGGCATACGGCACATGCTGACGACTCATTTTCGCCATAAAACTCGGTGCGGAACCGCCCATCGCCATCGAGCGCAGAATACGTCCGGTGCAGTACAGACCTGAGTTCAGGCTGGAGAGGGCAGCGGTCAGCACCACAATGTTCATAATGCTGCCGATGTACGGCACACCCAGTTTAGAGAAAAACGTCACGAACGGACTTTGCCCCGCCTGATACGCGCTCCACGGCAATAACATAACCAGCAACACCACGGAGCCGACGTAAAACAGGCCAATACGCCAAATCACACTGTTAATGGCTTTAGGCACCATGGTCTGCGGATCTTTACATTCTCCGGCAGCTGTACCCACCATTTCAATGGAGGCAAAAGCAAACACTACACCCTGAATCAACACCAAAGCAGGCAGTAAACCGTGGGGAAAGAAACCGCCATTATCGGTAATTAAATGAAAGCCAGTGGTGTTGCCATCCAGCGGCTGACCGCTACCGAGGAACACTGTACCCACGACCAAAAAGGTCACGATGGCGAGCACTTTAATAAGCGCAAACCAGAACTCCATCTCCGCAAACCATTTCACACCAATCATATTCATGGTGCCAACGATGGTCAGCGCAGCGAGCGCAAAGACCCACTGCGGCACGCCGCCAAACGCACCCCAGTAATGCATATACAGAGCGACGGCGGTAATATCGACAATCCCCGTCATCGCCCAGTTGATGAAGTACATCCAGCCTGCAACGTAAGCGGCTTTCTCTCCTAAAAACTCGCGGGCATAAGAGACAAAACTGCCACTGGAAGGGCGGTGTAGCACCAGCTCACCCAATGCACGCAGAATAAAAAATGAAAACAGGCCGCAGATTAAATAGACCAGTGCCAGTGCTGGCCCCGCCATTTGCAGTCGGGCTCCAGCGCCTAAAAACAAGCCGGTGCCAATCGCGCCGCCGATGGCGATCATCTGTACCTGGCGATTGCCCATCGCTTTGTGATACCCCTCTTCGTGGGCATTAAGCCAGCGGCGTTTCGCGGCGTGCTGATCTGAAGTGTCGGTGTCGTGTTTACTCATTGCTCTCCCTGATTGCTTTAATGAAAAAATCATATAAGTTGCCATGAACAATGTTTATTCATCCTGGCGATGATAGTTATCACCATTATTCTTTATGGGTATAAAACTATCGGCGCAGCATCCTACCCGTTATCGATAAACGATGCAAAACATCCCCTTACAATCCTGAAGGGGAATAATACAACTGACGAAAAAATGACAAATCCTTTTGCTGGTTAACCTGTGTACTGTCCTACACTTAATCTTTAAAAGATTGTGAGGGGCATATGATTAAGGTGTATGGCGTACCCGGATGGGGCTCTACAATCAGTGAGCTGATGCTATCACTGGCTGATATTCCTTATCAGTTCGTTGATGTCAGTGGTTTTGACCACGAGGGAACTTCACGCGAGTTATTGAAAACCCTGAACCCGTTGTGTCAGATTCCGACATTGGCGCTGGAAAATGACGAGATTATGACGGAGACAGCGGCGATTGCATTGATGGTTCTCGATCGTCGCCCGGACCTTGCGCCACCGGTTAGGCGCGCCGAACGTCAGCAGTTTCAACGGCTATTGGTCTGGCTGGTTGCTAATGTCTATCCAACGTTCACTTTCGCCGATTACCCTGAGCGTTGGGCTCCTGACGCGCCTGAACAGTTAAAGAAGAATGTTATTGAATATCGCAAATCGCTTTATATCTGGCTGAATTCACAACTGACCGCTGAACCTTATGCGTTTGGTGAGCAACTAACGCTGGTGGACTGTTATCTTTGCACAATGCGCACATGGGGGCCTGGGCATGAATGGTTTCAGGATAATGCCACGAATATCAGTGCGATTGCTGATGCTGTATGTCAGATACCAAAGTTACAAGAAGTACTAAAAAGGAATGCCATTATTTAACAACAATGCCGGAGATTAATGTTAATGAATCACTGGCGTAGTTAACTGGATATCCATTTGTTTGCTATGAATAGTAATTAAAGTTGGCACAACTATTTATATGATTGATGTAATTTCGTTTTTTATATGAAATATCAATTTAATATAATCCGAAAATAAAACATCTTTTCGCATGTAGAGAAACATGTCGATATGATAGTGCAGTGCAGATCATGTCATCAGGGTAGGGCGGTAGCGTATTTAATCAGGGAAAGATTACGCAACGCTGCTTTTTTGTATTGAACGATTCGCATTTTATGTTTAAAAATTGCGATATTCCTTATTTCCTGAAGCTGTTTTTATTGCTTATACATGATCAAATACTCCTTACATAATTAAGGAGAACAAAATGGAACTTAATACACGCCAACAATTTGTATTACTTAAATAGACCAGTGAAGGTACGTATCAGAATATCCGGTGAAGTGATTAATATTTCGTTGAATATTTCTCCGGATTTTTGAAACCTGCTGCTGTAGAAATTCTGAACAGGAGGAATTATGCCTTTAGCAGCCAAACTTACCGACAAAGGCACCCAGCACGACGGTAATTACGAGACCGTCATCACCGCCGGGTCATCCACCGTTTTTATCGATGGTCTCCCCGCAGCCCGCCAGGGAGATCCGCTGACGCCGCATGCTAAACCGAAGCATCCCCCTCATCCCCGTAAAATCGCCAGAGGTTCTTCAACCGTCTTTATTGACGGCCTGCCCGCCGCCAGAACCGGTGATGCTGTTGACTGCGGCGGCGTGGTTATTGGTGGCGGTACGGTAAATATAGGCTGATATGTCTGAGAGGTATTTATGTCCTTAAAAGGTCTTCGCTTTACACTGGAGGTTGACGGCCAGGAACCGGACACCTTTGCGGTGGTGAGCTTCCGGTTAATCCAGAACCAGTCATATCCGTTTGTGATGAGTGTGGATGTTGCCAGCGACTCTTTTATGCAGACGGCGGAGATGCTGCTGGAGAAGAAGGCGACACTGACCATCTGGCAGGGCGTCATCCCGCTGCGTTATGTCACCGGCGTGGTGGCGGGTTTTGGCATGCAGGAGAATAACGGCTGGCAGATGCGTTATCACCTGCGTATTGAGCCGCCGTTATGGCGGTGCGGGCTGCGGCGGAACTTCCGTATCTTCCAGCAGCAGGATATCCGGACGATATCGGCCACGTTACTGAACGAGAACGGCGTCACGGAGTGGACGCCGCTGTTTTATGAGGACCATCCGGCGCGGGAATTCTGTGTCCAGTACGGGGAAAGCGACCTGACGTTTCTGTCCCGGTTGTGGGCGGAGGAGGGAATTTTCTTCTTTGAGCGGTTTGCGGCGGACAGTCCGGAGCAGAAGCTGACGCTGTGCGACGATGTGGCGGGGCTGTCACAGGCGGGGGCGTTTCCGTTTAACCCGGACACATCGGCAGGAGCGGAGACGGAGTGTGTCAGTATGTTCCGTTATGAGGCGCATGTCCGCCCGTCGTCGGTGCAGAGCCAGGATTACACGTTTAAGGTGCCGGACTGGCCGGGTATGTATGAGCAGCAGGGTGAGAGCCTGAACGGACAGCTGGCGCAGTATGAGATATTTGATTATCCGGGAAGGTTCAAGGACGAGCAGCACGGCAAGGATTTCACGCTGTACCAGATGGACAGCCTGCGCAGTGATGCGGAAAAGGCCACAGGGCAGAGTAATTCGCCGCGGCTGTGGCCGGGAACGCGGTTTACGCTGACGGGGCATCCGCAGAAGATGCTGAACCGTGAATGGCAGGTGGTACAGAGCATACTGTCAGGAAGCCAGCCGCAGGCGCTGCACGGCAGCCAGGGGAGAGGAACCACGCTGGGCAATCAGTTAGAGGTGATACCGGCAGACCGGACGTGGCGTCCACGGCTGCAGAGCAAACCGAAGGTGGACGGGCCACAGAGCGCCATTGTCACCGGGCCTGCGGGCGAGGAAATCTTCTGTGATGAACATGGCCGGGTACGGGTGAAGTTTCACTGGGACAGGTATAACCCGGCAACGGAGGCGAGTTCGTGCTGGGTTAGGGTATCGCAGGCGTGGGCGGGGCCGGGGTTTGGTAACCTGGCGATACCGCGGGTGGGTCAGGAGGTGATTGTTGACTTCCTGAACGGAGACCCGGACCAGCCGATAATCATGGGCCGGACATACCATGAAGATAACCGTTCGCCGGGAGACCTGCCGGGAACGAAGACGCAGATGACCATCCGGTCAAAAACCTATAAAGGAAGCGGATTTAACGAGCTGCGGTTTGAAGACGCCACCAGTAATGAGCAGGTGTATATCCATGCCCAGAAGAACATGGATACGGAGGTGCTCAACGACCGGACAACGGATGTGAAACATGACCATACGGAAACCATCGGTAACGACCAGAAAATCACGGTTGGACTGGGTCAGATGGTGACGGTAGGTAAGGAGAATTCCGGGGGACATGATCAGACCGTCACTGTAACTCACGATCAAAATGTAAGCGTAGGAAATGATCAATCTCTGACTGTCACGAACAATCGTAGCAAGAGCGTAGGTAATGATCAGGATAGCAAGGTAACAGGGAATGATACCGAGGCTGTGGATAAATCCCAGTCTGTTACTGTAGGGGAAACTCTTACAGTGACAGTAGGCGATTCCATCGAGTTTGTATGTGGTAAGAGTTCTTTGCGCATGGATAAAGATGGCTACATCACTATAAATGGACATGAATTGTCGTTGGGAACAACAGGTGATCAGTTTTATAAAGCTGATGGTGATATGAATATGAAAGGGAAGAAAATTCTGGAGAACTAATGATAAAGGAACTGCATGATATATACGTCCCACAGCCAGAAGATGAGCTGACCAGTACAACACATTTGCTGGAAAATATTTTATCTCATCAGGCTAGTAAATCCCAGGAGCATGTCAGTGATATCCCTGTGCTGATTGTCGGCAGAATTGTCAGTGTCAAAGACTCTGGAGAAATATTGATTCAGTGTCCTCATGAAGATAAACCTGTTGAAGCTTTGGGTTTGGGAACTGTAACTACGGAGTATAACGGACGGTTATGCACTGTGCAGTTTCTCTCTGGCAATTATTCTCATCCGGTAGTGACCGGAATACTTCCGGAGAATTTAACAGAAAGATATCAGTCAGAGACGAAACAATGTACTGAAGACGAACTAAATACAGAGCGAGTTGTTTTGACAGCGAAACAAGAATTAGTGCTTCAGTGCGGCGAGTCAAAAATTATTTTATCGGCTGATGGACTGCTTCAGATACGCGCGCTTTATATTGACAGTCAGGCGCAGGCAACACACAGGTTAAAAGGTGGGTCGGTGCAGGTAAACTGAGGTTATATTAAAATGGAAATTTTTAATGCTGCAAAACACACGATAGCTGATGTTTTTACTGCAACAGATAAAAATGGGAAAGATTATCTTGTAGTTGTAATTAAAGCAACTTATCAGATCCCCGTAAACAATCGACGCCCTCGCCCACTATTACCACCTCAGCCATTGGTGGAAAGTGATATATATGTGGGTGAACCTGGATTCTCTGCTGTATTATATGAGGCCGATTATGTCAGGTATAAAGAGAAATGTGATGTTTTATTTAACGCAACAACCTATTTTGTAAGCGAGGGGAATAATTATCAGACAGAATCAAGAGCAATTGTAGGTCAAGTCGATAAGTGTCTAAAGGTATTTGGTACGCGCTACTGGCAAAAAAAGACGTCAGATTGGAGCATATCTGATACAGAGTTCATACAGTCAGTCTCATTACATTATGGTAATGCCTTTGGTGGCGAGTATGTCTGGAAAGATGTACAGGGAAATGAGCATCGGGAAATATTTTCCAGCAATATTGTTGGAATCGGTTATGGCAATCATCGGGATGAAACCGTATTCATTAACTCACGTCTGCCATTGGTTGAACTACCACAGGATAGCGTGACACGTCCAGAATCACATCCGGAGCCGGGAGCATTTTCCGCCCGGCCAAGAAACCATCCGTTACGTTTACAGTATGCCGGAACATATGACGAACGATGGCGTGCAGAAGTCTCCCCCTTTCTACCGGAGGATTTTGATGAGCGTTATTTTCAGAGCGCACCACCTGATCAACAGACCGCATATCCGCAGGGTGGTGAAAAAGTTATGCTGATAAATATGCATAAAGAACGCTCAGTCATTGAATTTCAGCTACCTCATATAAACCAAATGCCCGTTAGAATTTTAACGATGGATTATGAAGCTCATGAATTAATGCCGGTTGTTGATACGCTTTATTTTGAACCCGATGAGGAGCGTTTTAGTGTAGTCTGGCGTACAAGTATACCTCTGAAGCGACGGATTCAGGAAATTCACACTGTTGCAATAGGCCCTGTGGGTAAAACCTGGTGGCAGCAACGAGCTGCGGGAGGCGGAGAAACCTGTGGTGGATGCGGAGAAAAAAACGATAATTCAGAATTAACAGATGAACTGGTAACAGAAACAGGAGCGTAGTTATTATGGCATCACCATTATGCATTGCAGCAGCCGGAATGTGTTGCAGTATAGGATATTCAGTTCCTTCTGCATCAGCGGCCATTCGCTCGGGTCTGGATCATTTTGCTGAAACAACTTTTTATGACTTAAATGGGAAACCACTTATTGGTGCTCAATTATATAAGAATGATACCTGGGGTGATGAACGGCTACTTTGGATGTTTGAAAATGTAGTGGCTGAGTGTATTTTAAAAACACCTGGAATGACAAAAGAAAATACATGTCTGATTTTTCTTTTATCAGAAGGTGCAGAGCAACGTTATGGCTCATCAGGAAATGAGTTTCTTTTTAGTAGAGTAAAAACAACCTGGCATGAATCTTCTAAATGTATACAGGGAGGCAAGACAGGGATTGGTTCTGCGATTACAGAAGCTCAGAGTATTCTATATTCAGGACTTGCTTCATATGCTCTTGTGGTCGGTGTGGATAGTTATTTTTCACCAGCAAGAATAAATTATCTTCTTACTCATGAACGTGTATTATGCACCAGCAACAGGGATGGTTTTATTCCGGGGGAAGGTGCCGGGGCTATTGTGTTTTGTAAACCAGATAGTTGTATTCAGGGCATTTGTATTACCGGTGTCGGTGTCAGCAACGAAGATGCTCATATCCTACAAAATGATAAAGCTAATATGGCTAGAGGATTATCTGTTGCAATCCGGAAAGCAATTCATGATGCAGGGATTTTATTAGCAGAAACAGACTTTCATATTAGTGGCGTCACTGGTGAGTCATGGTATTTCCGTGAAACTGCTCTGGCAATCACCCGGTGTCTGGAAAAGAAAAAAAAACAATACCCTCATTACCAGCTTGCCAGCAATCTGGGAGAGACCGGGGCGGCATCCGGGCCACTGACACTGGCCTATCTGAATGAAATGATGCGCCGATTCCATGATACGGGAGAAAGAGCACTGGTTCATTTTAGTGGTGACAGTGGACTTCGGGTTGCGCTGGTTGCAGAGTATTACAGAGGATTAAAATATGGATACGCGTGTTTATATCAACAACCGTGAGGTTTGTTCAAAAGCATCTGATGGCGTATCCAAAGCTGCATTTCCTGATGATCCTTGCTGGACGCCACCATCTCCTCCAGCGGGTCCCATCGTGGTGCCTTATCCTAACACAGCCTATGCCTCAACGTTGAAAGACGGTACAACGACCGTATTTGTTTGTAACTCGATGGTGGCAAAGGAAGATATTTCCTGTTTTTCGACCAGCACTGGCGATGAACCCGCCACACAATCCCAACCAAAAGGTGTAATGACCGGGGTAATTAAAGGAAAAGCCTACTTTAATTCATGGTCGCCAAATGTAAAATTTGAAGGGAAGTGTGTGGCACGCCACGAAGATCTAATGTCGCACAATCATGGTTCATTCCCTTCCAATACTCCCGTTTTTCCATATGTATCAAGAGGAATATTCGGCCATGATTGTTCCAAAGAAGAAAACCGGATAGAAAAGGCGTGTGAACCTGAAAAAGATAAATCTGACACAAAAAAAGCGATTCATTCCAAAAGTAAATTTTTGCAATTATTAAAAAAATAAGAGAGAAAGAAAATTCCAAAAATAAAAGTAATAAAAAAAATGGCATTGGACAGATGATCATTGCGATGGTTTAAATATCAGTATCCCTGATGACGAGGCCGCTCAACAATATATTGATGAGATTAAAGAGGCTGTAAATAGTCTGACCAATGAGCTTAACATGATCCATGAGCTTGAAAATGCTCTTAAAGATATGGTCATCAATGCAGCAAGCAAGGCTGCGGTAAAGGTTGCCGCCAAGGCAGCGGCAAAGCAAGTTGCTGGTTCAGTTATTCCGGGGGCTGGAAATGTCGTTATGGGAATATGGACAGCCATTGATATAGCTATCTCTATTGGCGATGTGGCTGAAATTAAATCTGCCGCAGAAGAAGGTCTTGAACAAATTAAACTATTAAAAGATAAAATCAATGAATTGAAGGCACTAGCAAAAAAAATAAAAGACTTCGAAAATCTTTCATTTGAAGAACAGAAAAAAATGGCATTAGAATTACAGGCTGAAATTCAGGATATTCTTGCAATTATGAACGCATGTACTCGTGCAAGGAAATGTAATCTTGTTCCTTATGATTTAAATAATGCATTGACTGGCAATAGAGAATCGAAGGTTGAGGCATCAGATAAGGTGGATGTTGTCGTGGACAAACAGGACACCATTTAATTTATGATTCAATGGTAAAAGAAGTTTGTCCCGGGTATAACAAAGGTCTGGCTCCAGTAGTATGTGTAGAGGGGACGTCATGGCATAAAGGGAGTCATGCCCGTATACATACGGCGATGGATAGTGAAGTTCGCAAACTGGTAAGGCAAGGAGAAACAGCCAACGGTAGTATGAGTATGGATCAGGCGATTGAAGCGGCAGTTAAATCACACGAAAAAGCATTTCCATATGCCCGATGTTCGACAGAGTGTATCCGAAAACAGTTAAGAGCATATTACAAACAGGTCTGCCCTTATGCACGACCAAAAACAACAAACAAGAATGGAAAACAGCATGAAGACAATGTTGATATATCTGAATAAATATTTATAAAGGAATAATATATGACATTAATTAATGAAAATATCTGGCGTGAACGATTTAAAGGATGGATTGTAACAGAATGTGCGATAAGAAATTCTAATATTCTCTATTTTTGTGTGCGTAAGGAGTTGTCAGCTAAAAGGTTATCATCTATGTGGGATAGCGAGATTCCAACTCGTATTGTTGCTATATATTTGCATAAACCGGAAAATCCATACGGTCATGCAGGAGTTAAGGGGTTTAATAATCCCAGAATTGGTATAGCACTTTCACCTAAAGAGCAAGCAATTTTATCATCATGCGATGAAAATGGTGATGTTTTTGTCGTAGGTAGTGGCGACAACTGGCCAATGGAAGAAATATGCAAAGATGGGCGATGGCCATCGACACAGAAATTAAAATGTCTGTTCAATCAGACATGGTCTGTGGGGGAGGGGCGCAGAATTTACAAACGTACAGCTATAGGACAATGGGTGCCTGTGATGGACGGATTTCCACAGGATATAAAGGAAGGCGAATGGGGATTCAACGATATTGATGCATTCAGCGAAGATGACATGTACACCATCGGTGGTTCCGGAGATATATGGAGATATGATGGTCATCAATGGAATATGTGTGGATTTCCGTCAAATGAGCAACTCAGCACCGTGGTTTGTGCACCTGATGGTAATGTATATATAGGTGGAGAAGGAGGTAATATTTGGGTTGGAAGAAATGATACTTGGCGGAGAGTGTATGAAGGTCATGCAACGATATTATGGAATGAAATGCGTTGGTTTGAGGGGGAATTATGGCTGGCCTCAGATTATATGCTAAAAGTGTGGGATGGGAAAACACTGGAAAGGCCAATGGATGGGGATAAACCCGTAGTACTATCCGGCCATATAGATGCAAGAGATGGAATTTTGGTTGTTGCAGGTGGGTATACTATTGATCTTTATGATGGAAAGGAATGGAAATCCATTATGAAACCTTTTTAACCATTTTTACATATTCCTGATATCGCAATAAAAATATATCTTATTAAGATTTATTCTCCTTCAATGCTTAGACTTATATAATATTTATGGAAACTCAAGTTTATATCAATAACCGGGAGGCAAGTTCCAAAGCATCGGATGGCGTGTCAAAAGCGGCCTTTCCCGATCCGTGCTGGACACCACCTCCGCCTCCGGCTGGCCCGATTGTAGTGCCTTATCCCAATACAGCATATGCCTCAACAATGAAGGACGGAACCACAACCGTATTTATATGCAATTCGATGGTGGCAAAGGAAGATATTTCCTTTTTTTCGACCAGCACTGGCGATGAACCCGCCACACAGACGCAACCAAAAGGTGTCATCACTGGCGTCATAAAAGGAAAAGCATATTTTAAGTCATGGTCACCAAACGTAAAATTCGAAGGTAAATGTGTTGCTCGCCATGAAGATTTAATGTCACATAATCATGGTTCCGAACCAGGTAATACTTCCACTTATATTTACCAAGATACGTTGATAACAAGAAAAGCATGCCAACATGAGTTAGACAGAGTTGACAAACTTTGCAAACCTGAGACTGAAAATGAAGATGATGGTGAAAAAGAAAAAACAAAAACACATCTAAAAAAACAAAATTTGATGAAACTAATGGGAGATAAGATAGTAATTAAACTTGAAGAGGTTGATAAAAAAGTCAAAGATAGGTTTTCAAAGTTTGAAAACAGTAATAATAAATGGATATTTTCACATTGTAAAGGTTTATGGATTAAGCCTATAAGTGGTAAGACCCCAGGTCTCGATGACTTTAACAAACTTGTTAAAGAGTTATCAGATGATTTAACTAATAACATTGAGAAATTACTCAAGCCATTCCTTGATGAATTAATTGCAGATGTAGAGCAAAGAGCGAAAAAAGTTGCTATTCATCAAGCCGAAAAGTTAGCTGTACGTGCAGGCGCAAAATGGGGAATTGCGGCAGCAGGCGTTGCAGCCGGTGGTGTTGGCGGTGTTGTAACGGAGGCAGTAGCTACCATATGGAATATTTGTGATGCAGCAGTGACAATATATGACTCGGTTCAGGCCGGTACGGAGGCGTATAGAAAAATAAAAGAAATTAAAGAATTAGGTAAACTAGCAAAGAGAGCTGCCGATGAGTTAGAATCAGCAATAAAAGCAACCACTCCTACTGATATAATGGCCACGGGAATGGCTGGGTTAGCAAAATTAAATCCATGTGTCCGGGCAAAACGTTGCCTACTATCACAATATAGCAAAACAGGAACCAAAGGTAGTATTCGAACTGGTGAGGGTTGCTGTCCTGGGCAAACTGGTCACCATCTTTTACCGGACGAAATGACTAAGGGAAATTGTGAGGGTTATGAAAAGGGAACTGCGCCAACTGTATGTGTGGAAGGTGCAAATAACGGGAATGGAACACATGGCGCAATGCATGATGCTATGATTGCACAAATAAAGAAATATCGAAGGAAAGGGTGGTTTGGTGAAAAAAAGACATTAGATTATGATACAGCAAAAAAAATAGCACTTGATTCTTTTTATAGAGTATTCCCTGAATCATTCTGTGACAGAAAATGTCTCGAAGCTCAGATGGATGCTTATTATAAAAAATGTTCATCTGATATGCCTGCTGTTGCAGGAAAAGCATTTACTGAAGATAGTGATAGTTATGATACAACCCCAAATGTAGGATAGGTGTCAATATGAATATAAGTCAAAAAGATTTACTTCAGCTTAAAGGCTGGTACATTTCTGATTGTGTGGTGAGGAATAGAAACTATTTTCATTTTTCTATGCGAAATACAAAAGAAAGCCGAAAGGCTAGTGTTATATCTGAGCATACAGTTAGAAAAGCAGAAGTCGGCGTGTATTTTGACAAAGAACCAGAAAAGGCATTGTCATTCGCTACAGTTAAAAATTGGGAGCAGGTATTCATTGGTGATCTTACCCAGCAATAGTGGACACGCGGCTAAGTGAGTAAACTCTCAGTCAGAGGTGACTCACATGACAAAAACAGTATCAACCAGTAAAAAACCCCGTAAACAGCATTCGCCTGAATTTCGCAGTGAAGCCCTGAAGCTTGCTGAACGCATCGGTGTTACTGCCGCAGCCCGTGAACTCAGCCTGTATGAATCACAGCTCTACAACTGGCGCAGTAAACAGCAAAATCAGCAGACGTCTTCTGAACGTGAACTGGAGATGTCTACCGAGATTGCACGTCTCAAACGCCAGCTGGCAGAACGGGATGAAGAGCTGGCTATCCTCCAAAAGGCCGCGACATACTTCGCGAAGCGCCTGAAATGAAGTATGTCTTTATTGAAAAACATCAGGCTGAGTTCAGCATCAAAGCAATGTGCCGCGTGCTCCGGGTGGCCCGCAGCGGCTGGTATACGTGGTGTCAGCGGCGGACAAGGATAAGCACGCGTCAGCAGTTCCGCCAACACTGCGACAGCGTTGTCCTCGCGGCTTTTACCCGGTCAAAACAGCGTTACGGTGCCCCACGCCTGACGGATGAACTGCGTGCTCAGGGTTACCCCTTTAACGTAAAAACCGTGGCGGCAAGCCTGCGCCGTCAGGGACTGAGGGCAAAGGCCTCCCGGAAGTTCAGCCCGGTCAGCTACCGCGCACACGGCCTGCCTGTGTCAGAAAATCTGTTGGAGCAGGATTTTTACGCCAGTGGCCCGAACCAGAAGTGGGCAGGAGACATCACGTACTTACGTACAGATGAAGGCTGGCTGTATCTGGCAGTGGTCATTGACCTGTGGTCACGTGCCGTTATTGGCTGGTCAATGTCGCCACGCATGACGGCGCAACTGGCCTGCGATGCCCTGCAGATGGCGCTGTGGCGGCGTAAGAGGCCCCGGAACGTTATCGTTCACACGGACCGTGGAGGCCAGTACTGTTCAGCAGATTATCAGGCGCAACTGAAGCGGCATAATCTGCGTGGAAGTATGAGCGCAAAAGGTTGCTGCTACGATAATGCCTGCGTGGAAAGCTTCTTTCATTCGCTGAAAGTGGAATGTATCCATGGAGAACACTTTATCAGCCGGGAAATAATGCGGGCAACGGTGTTTAATTATATCGAATGTGATTACAATCGGTGGCGGCGGCACAGTTGGTGTGGCGGCCTCAGTCCGGAACAATTTGAAAACAAGAACCTCGCTTAGGCCTGTGTCCATATTACGTGGGTAGGATCATGGTTCTTCTGTTGGTGATGGTTGGGATGAAGTTGTATGTGTTGATGATGAGGGGAGGGTTTATGCTCGAGCAACTGATCTACGCCATATTGGAAGAGAAAAAAATATCCCTTGTACCGCTGATGGACCTAGTCGTGGAACGATAACCCGTATTCGCAGAATTAATGGGAGGTTATATTTCATCAGCTATTACCATGGTGTAGGTTATCGTATTGGACCAAATGAATGGCAATCACTTTGTATGAATCTTCCAGCTCCAAGAGATGAAAATGAAGCAGATGAAATGATGGATGATCTTGAATTAGAAGATATAGATGGTTTTTCGTTTGACGATCTATATCTAGTTGGATGTAAAGGTCATGTATGGCATTTTGATGGAAAAGAATGGATTAAGGTAGCGTTTCCTTCAAACATCTATTTGAAATCAGTTTGTTGTGCTGGTGATGGGTTTGTGTATATTGGTGGACAATCAGGAGTTATCTTTAAAGGTAGAGGAGATAAGTGGGTTAAAATTCATGATGGTAGTTATAGTTTACCATTCAAGGATATTGTATGGCATGCTAATAAAATTTGGTGTACATCTGACTATGGTTTATGGAATATTGAAAATAATAAAATTGTCACTGCTAATGCTCCAGCGGAAATTACCATATGTAGTGGGAATCTCTCTGTAGCTGATGGCGTTATGTTATTGGCGGGGCTATATAGTGCGGCTTTTCACGATGGTAAAGATTGGCATATTTTATTTGACGTGAGAAGTATTCAGGATGAAGATGACTATACTGATGATGCTGATCAATATGATCATGAATAAGAGTGATTATTAGAACCTATCCCAATAGTAATTGTCTGGGTATCAGGGTAAAAAATGGAGGCAAGTCAGTGGCGGATGAGCGATGAACTCTGGGAAAAAATAGCGCCCTTAATCCCGGAGCATAAAACAAATCACCCTCTGAGCAGTTATCGTAAACGTTTTGAGAACGGGGTGCTAATGGAATGCCTTTAATGCCACCCAAATATGCTCATCAAGTTCAGCCTATCGCCGCTTTCAGGAATGGCGTGATGCCGGGGTTTTTGAGCGTTTCTGGCAGAAAGGATTACTGGCCTGCGAGCAACTGAATGTCATTGAGTGGTCATGGTTATCGATGGATGGCTGTATGACTAAATCACCGCTGGCAGGCTCAATTAATGCTTAGGCTGATATAATATTTAAGGAAACTCATGTTTATATCAATAACCGAGAAGCAAGCTCTAAAGCATCGGACGGCCAGGGAAAGATCATGGTGTGCCGTAGGCACAAAGATGCAAAACGGGACGTTTTGCATGTAATAAGCATAAGCTTGTGAAGATATGGTGGCAGGCCCACCGGGATCTGCTGTCGGAAGTCGGTCCCAAACAACCCCGGCTGCTGTGGTAAAGAGCCATGGTAGTGAGCGCAGGGGGAACGATCAGACGAGATCTGATCCTGTGTGAGATACAGTGAGATGAGTAAACCCGAACCTGTGTTGAAACGTCGTTAGTCCTAAGTGACATCAAAACCGGAGGCATGATGATACCGCCGGGATTAATTTACGGGTAAATTCCGAATGCTGCGTGAATGGTGTCCGGCGTATAGCAGGCATGACGCTGTATCAGGCTCTTTGCAGGAACTACGGGAACCGGTCGTCGCAATGTCAAGAGAGAAATACAAATAACTGAAATTATGAGTATGAGAGTATCGATGTGCGAAACCGGGGCAGAGTTGTTCGTAGTAGTGAGGAAGCGTTTGTAATGAACGTGGAGCGAAGGGACAGCGTCGGGCAGTCTGCATCACAGCCCAACTGTAGGCAGGAAGAGGCTGTGTGTGAACGGACAAAACCGTTTCAGGTCAGTCGATTCTCAGAATACTGGAACACCTACAGGTAACAAGAGGTAATATTTATATGAAAGTTACTGATAAGAATATTGCAATTTTTAAAAAATGGTATATTAAGGATTGTACTGTAAGAAATAAGGATTTTTTCCATTTTTCCGTCCGTAATACTAAAGAGAGTCGTAAAGCGAGTGCCATTGCTGAAAACAATGTCACAAAAGGTGAGGTTGGTATATATTTACACAGAAATCCTGATGATTGTATATCATATCAAACATTTAAGAATATGGGGCAAATGTATATAGGTAGTGCATCATATGATGGCTATGATGAAGTTGTATGTGTTGACGAGGAGGGGCATGTTTATGCCCGTAATAGTGGTTGTAAATATGATGGAATAGAGAGGAAAATTCCTTTCGGAATTGATGGTCCTCTAAGAAATATAATAACGAAAATTAAAAATATCTCAGGGAGACTGTATATTGTTGGGTACAATAACTCTGTGGGATACAGAGACGGAGTTAATGGCTGGCAGTCACTCTGTTTGAATCTCCCTGTTTTTGATTACTCAAAAGAAAAAGGTAGATTTGGCGATGAATTTAAACTAAGAGATATAGATGGTTTTTCCCATGATGATTTGTATGTGGTCGGCGATAAGGGAAATGTCTGGCATTTTTCTGGAACAGAATGGGAGCAAATTAATTTTCCCTCAAACATCTATCTGGAAACAGTGTGCTGTGCAGGGGATGGTTATATCTACATTGGTGGTCAATCTGGTATATTATTTAAAGGCCGTGGGAATAAATGGGGAAAAGTCTCTGCGGGGGGGTATAGTCTTCCCTTCGAAGATATAGTCTGGCATGCCGGAAAAGTGTGGTGTACATCTGATTACGGTTTATGGTGTCTGGATGGTGATACATTAATTCCTGTGGATCTTCCTTCTGAAATAGCTGTAGCGGTAGGGCATTTATCGGTGGGTGATGGTGTGATGCTAATGGCCGGAATGTATGGTGCTGCATGGCACGACGGCCAGGAATGGCACTTACTTTTTAACTCTGTTGAATGGCAGTCAGATGATGAGACTGATAATGAGGCAGAAGACTAGTATGAATCATCAGGTAATACAACCGATTATTCGTCAGCATGCCGCGAATGCGGCATTTTACTGGCTTCAGAAAGAAGAAAGCAGATTTTCGCCATTAGTTAAAAGCGCCGATCTCAGGCAATTTAATCAATATATTGATGCTAATCTGGAGGGGCTACATGTTGCTGGTGATGATGGATGGGCGGAGAGCTATGCGGCACTGAGACGCTGGCACTCTCAGGGAGAAGCGTTTGTTTGCGGTTTTCTGGCGAATCAGTGTCAGAATCCTGCCTGGATGAAAGCAACCTGGTCGTATGTATCTAAATATGCAGATACAACGTTGAATGGGTATGTCTCTGCGTTATCACATTCAGCTAAAGAACATGTTTATGATACTGTTAATGAATTCTTACTTTCCTCTATACCTTCCGAGGTTCAGATAGCATTAAATATTTGTTCTCAGAGCAAATTACACTTATCAGAAGATTTTTTGATAAAAAAACTAGATACCGGAAATATACAAGAAAAGGTAGCTGTGCTGGATTATATTCGCAAACTTGGATTACAGAGCTATCTTCCTGCGTTAACGGTATATTTTGGTAGCAATGAATTATCAGTCAGATTTTCAGCAGTTAGTGCTGCATGTTGGCTTTCATCAGATAAGTCAATGATGATTAATCCATTATGTCTGTTGATTGATGATTATTTAACCCTGCCGCCTCTTAGAGGCATTGAAGGTATCAGGAAAAACCAGCAAACTGAGATGTTAGTTCGACTTCTTGGGCAATGTTGTTCTGAACTGACTTACCCTTTTGCATTTATTTCTGGTTTGCCTGAGTATTTACAAATCATTTTTTATGCCCATTATGCAAATACAAAAACTCTACCTCTATTACTTTCATTAATGGAAAAAGAAGAACTTTCTCGTATTGCGTTTGTTGCTGTAAGTCTGATAACTGGCATTGATATAGATGATAAGGAATATCTATTACCGGCAAAGGATGAAAAGTTACCTGAGATTACCTCCCGGTTAAATATGTTTGGAACCGGCATAGGAATGCCTGATATCCATAAAATAACATCAGTGTGTCAGCAGTATCGTAATGAGGAACGACTGTTCCTGGGAAAATTAGTGACTACATCGTGGTGTAATACTAATTTTTCTGACGGAAGCCAACTTGTTCGCTGGATTGCTTCATGGCATCTATTTCATTTGGACAAAAATACTTTACCAAAGGATAATTTGCTTAATTATTAAAAGGAAAAGAAATGATATATTACCCTGAGGATAATGTTCGACAGATTGGAGAGTTTATTTCCACTAATAATGATAATAAACTAGTTGTTTGTTTGTGTGCGGATTGGTGCAATAATTGTAATGACTGGAAAAATCAATTCATTGCATTATCGGAAAAATATCCAAACGATTTTTTTATCTGGATGGATATTGAACGGCATTCTGATATGGTTTCAGAGGTAGATCTTGATACTCTTCCTGTTTTATTAGTCCAAAAAAATAATGATATTATATTTTTAGGTGCTGTAGTTCCTCGAGTGGATACCATTATCCCATTATTAGAAACAGAACATTCTGTTATGCGGGCTTATGATCCAGGTATCATGCAATTTTTACTGGATGATTATTTTAATTCATTATTTATTTCATTCGCCATTAATAGATGAATGTTTTTGGGGAATTATAATGCTCAAATGCGATGTGATAACTGGCTGAACTAGTTAGTAATAGAGAAATAAATATGTATTTGATTAGGGAGATGCAATCAAATAAAAACGGTTTGCCATCGTATGTAAGTGACTGCGTGAAATAATGTTCCACTTTCGATTAGTCCTTGCAGCAGGGCAAGCGTATGGCTTATGAAAGCAAAATGAACATTCATCTTAGTGGGAATATTTAGAGGAGGGAATTTTCTTCTTTGAGCGGTTTGCGGCGGACAGTCCGGAGCAGAAGCTGACGCTGTGCGACGATGTGGCGGGGCTGTCACAGGCGGGAGAGCTTCTGTTTAACCCGGACACATCGGCAGGAGCGGAGACAGAGTGTGTCAGTATGTTCCGTTATGAGGCGCATGTCCGCCCAGGGAAAGATCACGGTGTGCCGTAGGCACAAAGATGCAAAACGGGACGTTTTGCATGTAATAAGCATAAGCTTGTGAAAAGATGGTGGCAGGCCCACCGGGATCTGCTGTCGGAAGTCGGTCCCAAACAACCCCGGCTGCTGTGGTAAAGAGCCATGGTAGTGAGCGCAGGGGGAACGATCAGACGAGATCTGATCCTATGTGAGATACAGTGAGATGAGTAAACCCGAACCTGTGTTGAAACGTCGTTAGTCCTAAGTGACATCAAAACCGGAGGTTTCGTGATACCGCCGGGATTAATTTACGGGTGAATTCCGAATGCTGCGTGAATGGTGTCCGGTGTATAGCAGGCATGACGCTGTATCGGGCTCTTTGCAGGAACTACGGGAACCGGTCGTCGCAATGTCAAGAGAGAAATACAAATAACCGAAATTATGAGTATGAGAGTATCGATGTGCGAAACCGGGGCAGAGCTGTTCGTAGTAGTGAGGAAGCGTTTGTAATGAACGTGGAGCGAAGGGACAGCGTCGGGCAGTCTGCATCACAGCCCAACTGTAGGCAGGAGGAGGCTGTGTGTGAACAGACAAAACCGTTTCAGGTCAGTAAATTGCATGTGGTGGAAGCGTACCGGCGGATAAAGGCGAATGCCGGAGCTGCCGGAGTGGATAACCAGACGCTGAAAGATTTTGAGCGGGATCTGAAAGGAAATCTGTACAAAATCTGGAACAGGTTATCGTCGGGAAGCTGGATGCCGCCGCCAGTGCGTGCGGTGGAAATTCCGAAGAAGGATGGCAGCAAAAGACTTTTAGGAATACCGACAGTAAGCGATCGAATAGCGCAGATGACGGTGCTGGTAACGTTTGAACCATTAGTGGAGCGTTATTTCCTGAATGATTCATACGGATACCGGCATGGAAAATCAGCGCTGGATGCAATAGCAGTCACCAGAAAACGTTGCTGGCAATACGACTGGTGTCTTGAGTTTGATATTAAAGGGTTATTCGATAATATCCCCCACGATTTATTACTCAGGGCAGTAGATAAACATTGTGCGGATAAATGGGTAAGACTGTCTATTCGCCGGTGGCTGACAGCGCCGGTGCAGATGCCGGATGGAACACTGAAGGAAAGAAATAAAGGTACGCCACAGGGTGGAGTCATCAGCCCGGTACTGGCGAATTTATTTCTGCACTATGTGTTTGATAAATGGCTGACGTTACATTATCCGGAAATTCCCTGGTACCGTTATGCAGATGATGGATTAATTCATTGTGGCAGTAAACAACAGGCAGAGAAATTACTGAATAAGCTGGCAAAACGTTTTCAGGAATGTGGACTGGAATTACATCCGGAGAAAACGAAAATAGTTTACTGCATAGACAGCGAATGACAGGCGAACCATGAAACAGTGCAGTTTGATTTTCTGGGGTATACGTTCAGAGCGCGAAGAGCACGTAACCACCGGCGGGGAAACCTCTTTACGAGTTTCAGTCCGGCGGCGAGTAACCGTGCGCAGAAAGGCATGATTGGAAAACTCAGGAAACTGTGGATCAGACGCAGGGTGGAGATGAGTCTCGAAGATATTGCGAAGTGGCTGAATCCGATAATATCGGGGTGGCTGAATTATTACGCGAGATACCACAAATCAGCGATGAAGAAAGTATGCAGATATATTAATCTGACGCTGATTGCGTGGGCGAGAAAGAAATATAAAACCCTGCGGTATAGAAAGACGAAGGCGTGTCAGCTAATGGAAAGGCTGTCAAAAGAGAAGCCGGAGTTGTTTGCCCACTGGAAAGAAGGACCAGGAAGCGCGTTTGCCTGACGGGAGCCGTATGAAGCGAGAGTTTCACGTACGGTTCTGCGAGAGGCTGTCGGGGAGGTTCCGGTGGCCTACTCACTTAACGCTGCTTTTTTGTACTAAATAATTCGCATTTTATGTTTAAAAATTGAGATATTCCTCATTACCTGAAGCTGTTTTTTATTGCTTATACATGATCAAATACTCCTTACATAATTAAGGAGAACAAAATGGTACTTAAAAAATTGATGGAACATATTTCTATTATTCCCGATTACAGACAAGCCTGGAAAGTGGAACATAAATTATCGGACATTCTACTGTTGACTATTTGCGCCGTTATTTCGGGTGCAGAAGGTTGGGAAGATATAGAGGATTTTGGGGAAACACATCTCGATTTTTTGAAGCAATATGGTGATTTTGAAAATGGTATTCCTGTTCACGATACCATTGCCAGAGTTGTATCCTGTATCAGTCCTGCAAAATTTCACGAGTGCTTTATTAACTGGATGCGTGACTGCCATTCTTCAGATGATAAAGGCGTCATTGCAATTGATGGAAAAACGCTCCGGCACTCTTATGACAAGAGT
Source organism: Escherichia coli (assembly GCF_036503815.1). Classification (GTDB taxonomy): domain Bacteria; phylum Pseudomonadota; class Gammaproteobacteria; order Enterobacterales; family Enterobacteriaceae; genus Escherichia; species Escherichia coli_F. The sequence continues at coordinate 2,623,321 of NZ_AP027764.1, read as the reverse complement.
CGCCGCAGGGGAGCGATTCATGTCATTAGTGCGTTCTCAACAATGCACAGTCTGGTCATCGGACAGATCAAGACGGATGAGAAATCCAATGAGATTACAGCTATCCCAGAACTTCTTAACATGCTGGATATTAAAGGAAAAATCATCACAACTGATGCGGTGGGTTGCCAGAAAGATATTGCAGAGAAGATACAAAAACAGGGCGGTGATTATTTATTCGCTGTAAAAGGAAACCAGGGGCGGCTAAATAAAGCCTTCGGGGAAAAATTTCCGCTGAAAGAATTAAATAATCCAGAGCATGACAGTTACGCAATTAGTGAAAAGAGTCACGGCAGAGAAGAAATCCGTCTTCACATTGTTTGCGATGTCCCTGATGAACTTATTGATTTCACGTTTGAATGGAAAGGTCTGAAGAAATTATGCGTGGCAGTCTCCTTTCGGTCAATAATAGCAGAACAAAAGAAAGAGCCAGAAATGACGGTCAGATATTATATCAGTTCTGCTGATTTAACCGCAGAGAAGTTCGCCACAGCAATCCGAAACCACTGGCACGTGGAGAATAAGCTGCACTGGCGTCGTCTGGACGTGGTAATGAATGAAGACGACTGCAAAATAAGAAGAGGAAATGCAGCAGAATTATTTTCAGGGATACGGCACATCGCTATTAATATTTTGACGAATGATAAGGTATTCAAGGCAGGGTTAAGACGTAAGATGCGAAAAGCAGCCATGGACAGAAACTATCTGGCGTCAGTCCTTGCTGGGAGCGGGCTTTCGTAATCTTTCCCTGACTTGGCCTGCCAATCGCGTGAAAGAGCTGTTGCCCTGGAACGTCATCGGAACGTCATCCTGCCTGTAAACTAAACCTTATCCTACGTCTTACACGGGGCGCTTACATTGAATGCGGATTCGTTTACATACAATTCGAATTATTAAGTTTCTTATCGTTATTTTTTGCTTACAGGGGACAGCCATGGCAAATGATTTTTCGTCAATGAAAGCAGTGATTCCCCTTTTGCCTGTGCTGGGCAAAGGAGGAATTGAACATGACATTACGCTACGGAAAAGTCCGTTATCTGCCAAGTTGTCTGCGGTTATGGTGGGTAACATCATTCGGGTGACACTGACTGTCAATAATCCATCGCATTATCCATGGGCATACCCACTGGAAGGTACTTTTGTGTCAGAACAGTTGCTTAGTTTAACAGCCGGAAAAGATGAGAATTTTAACTATTTTGACGGCTACCCTCAAAAACCGCCGAATGAACAGGGTAATTCGGAGGGCGTTCGGCCTGATGATGATATGTATGACTGGTTACAACCAGGACATTACTTCACTCGCGTGATAGACATTCCGGCACGGGACATCTGGCAATCTGGCATGAGCAAAGACCGTTTTATATCATTGGGCGGGTTTACTCTGCCGCCATGGATTGAAGACGAATTTAATACAGTTGTCCTCGCATCGAATGATATTAGGGTGCGCTGTACAGGCTACGACCGGATTAACGAGCGTTATCACTGTGACGTTGAAAATATGTCGAAAAGTATTTTCGATGATAACCATTGATTGTCATTTCTGTTTCAGTGCTGATTTAACCTGCCGGGGTATCTACCCCGGTTTTTTTCGGCAAATACTTGTGCGCGGTATTTCTCATAGCATTGCCAAAAATTGAACAAAGGAGCATGCAATGTTTTTTACCCCTGAACTTATCAAATTAGCCCAGATTGCTGAAAAGCATGGTTTACCTGAGGATTATGTCATGATCGATTATGTCCGCCCGTTGCTGTCAAATGAAACCAGCCGCTATCCGGTTTTATTGAATGAAAATGGTAATGCACAGCGTCGAATTTATTTGCCTGAACGAGAGGCTGGTGCGTGCGAGGCGTGGTTGCAAATGGAGGCTGAAATCAAGTGGTATAGCCAGCTTTTGGCGAATAAACGGTTTTAGTTATTGATGATAAAGGACGTATAACGCCCTTTTGGCTATATGGAGTCGGCGCGCAGCATTCAGGATTGTTCTTCCCGGCGCAAAACCGATAGTTGTCTGAGCAACTCAGGCAGCGCTGTTTGTACGGTGTCCCATACCAATTCGAGGTTGATGTCGAAATATCCGTGTGCGATGCGGTTGCATCTGAAGGCACAATCAGCGGGCAGGCACCGGATAAGCGCAGATACTGACATGTATCAGCGCGGCCACCGGCTGAAACAGACCGGAAACACAGACTACAGCTATGACGCGGCAGGCCGGCAGGGAAAGATCATCAGAAGTTCACTTTTTGTACTAAATAATTCGCATTTTATGTTTAAAAATTGAGATATTCCTCATTACCTGAAGCTGTTTTTTATTGCTTATACATGATCAAATACTCCTTACATAATTAAGGAGAACAAAATGGTACTTAAAAAATTGATGGAACATATTTCTGTTATCCCCGATTACAGACAAGCCTGGAAAGTGGAACATAAATTATCGGATATTCTACTGTTGACTATTTGCGCCGTTATTTCGGGTGCAGAAGGTTGGGAAGATATAGAGGATTTTGGGGAAACACATCTCGATTTTTTAAAACAATACGGTGATTTTGAAAATGGTATTCCTGTTCACGATACCATCGCCAGAGTTGTATCCTGTATCAGTCCTGCAAAATTTCACGAGTGCTTTATTAACTGGATGCGTGACTGCCATTCTTCAGATGATAAAGACGTCATCGCAATTGATGGAAAAACACTCCGGCATTCTTATGACAAGAGTCGCCGCAGGGGAGCGATTCATGTCATTAGTGCGTTCTCAACAATGCACAGTCTGGTCATCGGACAGATCAGGACGGATGAGAAATCCAATGAAATTACAGCTATCCCTGAACTTCTTAACATGCTGGATATTAAAGGAAAAATCATCACAACTGATGCGATGGGTTGCCAGAAAGATATTGCAGAGAAGATACAAAAACAGGGAGGTGATTATTTATTCGCGGTAAAAGGAAACCAGGGGCGGCTAAATAAAGCCTTCGGGGAAAAATTTCCGCTGAAAGAATTAAATAATCCAGAGCATGACAGTTACGCAATTAGTGAAAAGAGTCACGGCAGAGAAGAAATCCGTCTTCACATTGTTTGCGATGTCCCTGATGAACTTATTGAGTTCACGTTTGAATGGAAAGGTCTGAAGAAATTATGCGTGGCAGTCTCCTTTCGGTCAATAATAGCAGAACAAAAGAAAGAGCCAGAAATGACGGTCAGATATTATATCAGTTCTGCTGATTTAACCGCAGAGAAGTTCGCCACAGCAATCCGAAACCACTGGCACGTGGAGAATAAGCTGCACTGGCGTCGTCTGGACGTGGTAATGAATGAAGACGACTGCAAAATAAGAAGAGGAAATGCAGCAGAATTATTTTCAGGGATACGGCATATCGCTATTAATATTTTGACGAATGATAAGGTATCCAGGGCAGGGTTAAGGCGTAAGATGCGAAAAGCAGCCATGGACAGAAACTACCTGGCGTCAGTCCTTGCGGGGAGCGGGCTTTCGTAATCTTGCCCTGGGTATTTATATTAAATTAGCACTCCCCTTAATTATCATAAATACAAAGAGGTGAAAACAGGAGGGGGTATTTTTGTCAAATAACACCAGAGTGAATTAATAACATGCTGTCAGTGATACGCATATTTTATCTAACAAAGCTTTAGTAAAATTCCGCGGAGTAAGAAGATTCCGCCAAAGATTCCATATAATATTAAGGTTGTTATGAATAAAGGTAATAGATTACAACAGTTAGAAGATATGTGTCGTGATATTATTAAAATTAATATGTGGTATGAACTCCCCGAGTATGTATTTTTTTTAATATCTGACATCATCGATGGGACGAGTGATGAATTTGCAATAAATGTGTATAAAAATATCGACAGAAGTCTTCTTGAAATATTATTGCATCCATCTGTTTTACTGTCAGTTGTTGAGTCCTTGCAAAGTAATACTATAGCTGAGTATATCGTGAAATTGTGTGGAATTGAGATAGATTATGACGACTTACTAATATCGGATGTTAAATCATGTCTTTTTATCAACTATGGATTCAATAACAGTGAATCGGTTGCGCTATTTAATAAGATTTACCGCGAATTAAAAGATATTGTAAAATCATCAAGAGTACATATAGATCATGAGAAAGATATTTTTGATGGCCTTAATCAAATCTTGGCTTTTTCCGATAATAATAAACATGAGTATTTTTTATATATAAAGGCATATTGGCTCAGTTTATACTTTTGTGAAATTTCACAGAACGTGAGAGAAAGAGATAAGTTGTCATTTTATTATAATGAATTTTCTGTCCGATTTCCTAATGTTGTCCTATATCCGTCATGCTACAAATTGTAAGGCTTGGCACCTGAAATTCATTGTTAATTCGAGACGCTTGATTGTCCACTATATCAAAACAGTCATACCTCGGAATTTTCTCACATTAGTCCATACGGTATTCAATTTTCGCAACTGTGCCCTGAAATAAAAAACTGCAAAACTGCTTTTTCTTGATCTGTCCCAATCACGCAAGACTACTTTTAGTAGAGATCTCTAGCCATATCGATTTTAGTGCCGCCCGCGCATTTTATACAAAACAGGGCTTTATCAATGAGGCGATAATACGCAATTACTATGATGTTGGTGAGGATAAATTAATCTTCACTAAAAATATGCAATCGTGAGATAAAATATGTTTTTAACTCATATGGAAAATTGCTTAAGCAACTTGGTTGCTGCATATGATTCTTTAGCCCGCCGTAACTCGCTTCCCGCTGGTAACAAACGTGCCAGCACCTAAATGATGTAGTGTATTGAGTTTGTCATCATCAAACTGCCAGCGGCCTTCGACAAATACTCGTGCGTCTGCCGCTGCCGATACCACTTCGCCAAATAGCGTATCGTATTTTTCTTGCGCAGAAGTCGCTGGTAGCAATCGACACTCCATCCACGCCAGACATTTCTCTTCAACCAGCGGCAATCCAAGCACCGGACCTTTCACAACCGGAATGCCATAGCAATTAAATTTATCTTCTTCACGACCCGACACACTTCCCACCGCCCACGTCCAGTTAGTCGCCGCAACGCCCGGGATAACGATGCCAAATTTACCGTTACGCTCAATCAACTCCCTGGTCCATGTCGATTTATCTACCACAATCGCCACACGTGGCGGTTCAAACTCTACCGGCATCGACCAGGCCGCAGCCATCACATTACGTCGCTGAGATTTATCATCGAAACTGGTTATCAAAACTGTGGGGCCATGATTTAACAGACGGCTGGCATGGTGTAATTCGACAGGGATGAATCGGCTCACGGTATCGCCTCGCTAAGAAGGGTGTTTTAAAAGCGTAGCTCGTAACGCAATAAGTAACGAAATTAACGGGATTGGCGATTTGCGAACGTGATGCATGTCCGCGATCGCACAAAATAGCCGGTGCGGCGTCTATTCCAGGTTATAAATTGAGAAAACCACAAACGGAAACGCCTGATGACGCCCATTCTGAATCACTATTTTACCCGCATTAACTGGTCGGGAGCGGCTGCGGTCAATATCGAAACGCTGCGCGCATTACACCTGAAACACAATTGCACCATTCCATTTGAAAATCTCGATGTTTTGCTGCCGAGAGAAATGCAGCTTGATGATCAATCGCTGGAAGAGAAATTGGTGCTCGCCCGGCGTGGTGGTTACTGCTTTGAGCAGAATGGCGTGTTTGAGCGGGTGTTACGCGAGCTGGGTTTTCAGGTACGCAGTCTGTTAGGGCGCGTAGTGTTATCTAATCCGCCAGCATTACCGCCGCGCACCCATCGTTTGTTGTTGGTGGAACTGGAAGGGGAAAAATGGATTGCTGATGTCGGTTTCGGTGGACAGACGCTAACCGCGCCGATTCGTTTAGTTCCCGATCTCGTGCAGATCACGCCACACGGAGAGTATCGGTTGTTACAGGAGGGTGATGATTGGGTGTTGCAGTTTAATCATCATCAGCACTGGCAGTCGATGTACCGTTTTGATCTCTGTGAACAACAACAAAGTGATTATGTGATGGGGAATTTCTGGTCTGCGCACTGGCCGCAATCGCATTTTCGCCATCATTTGCTGTTGTGCCGCCATTTGCCGGACGGTGGCAAACTGACACTGACCAATTTTCATTTTACCCATTATGAAAATGGGCACGCGGTGGAGCAGCGAAATCTAGCGGATGTGGCGTCGTTATATGCCGTGATGCAGGAGCAGTTTGGTCTGGGCGTAGATGACGCAAAGCATGGCTTTACTGTGGATGAACTGGCGTTGGTGATGGCGGCGTTTGATACGCATCCGGAGGCGGGGAAATAGTTTGTGCCAGGGGCCGGATGCGGCGTAAACGCCTACAACCGGCCCACATTAGCCCGGTTGTAGGCCTGATAAGCGAAGCGCATCAGGCAACGGTATCAAAAATCAATGGCCCATTCAGCATGGAAAAGAATCACCGCCGTGCCGGAAATGGTAACTTTCTCCGGTTGGTTATCTCGAATTGTCACCGTCACATCAATCACGCCGTCACGCCCCAGTGCGCGCCCCTGATGGCCTTTAACACGCAACACGCTGCCATCGTGGGGTAGTAAGTTGTGATGTACCAACCATGCGCCCATCGGGCCATTGGCATTCCCGGTCACCGGATCTTCCACAATACCTATCGCTGGTGAGAACATACGACCATCGGTTTCATTTTTGCCAGGGCGGATCTGGAACGGGAAAAAACCATTGCAGCCAATCTGTTTGCTGATAGCGGTCAGCGCAGCAAGATCAGGCGAAAGGGCGTCGATATCCACTTCTGGTTTCAGTGGGATCATTACTTTTGAGTGTCCTGTGGTTGCCACCTGGATCGGCAAACCCGGCAGAATATTGTCTTCGGTAAGATGCAATGCGTTGAGAATTGCCGCCCGTGTTTCACCTTCCAGCGGTGGCTCAAAGCCCGGCGTACCTTGTTCCAGCGAAATACGATAATCATCGTTATGCTTTTCGATAGTCACGCGGTGTTTTCCTGCCAGTGACGTTTGCCAGACCATGCAATTTCCTAAACCTAACACCTTTGCACGTACATAGTGCGCAGCTACTGTCGCGTGACCACAAATCGGCACTTCAACCGTTGGCGTAAAGTAGCGGATGCGCACATCGCTGTCGTCGCTGTGCAGCAGAAAAGCAGTTTCCGAATGACCTAATTCGCGGGCGATAAGCTGCATTTGCGCTTCACTGAGATTATCGGCGGGGAAAACAACACCGGCAGAATTGCCGCGAAACGGTTGAGCGGTAAAAGCATCGACGTGATAAACCTGCGGTTTCATTAACGTTCTCCTGTGGCTGGAGAACTATCATAGCCTGTTTAGGGCACTTTTCTGAATTAATCCCTGGCAAGCCATGTTGAAATAACTATCAGGATAAAATGGTTAACTTTATATATTGCCTCACAGGGATAGCTTTATGAAGCAAGTACAATTTGACTGGCAAGGGATAGAAACGGCGGCCATTAATTATATGGTGGCTTCCGTGAAACATGTACATCAGGAACACCCAAGCGAACATATCTACGGCGCTATGTTTCATTGTTTCTATGGGGATGGGGACGTCATTGACTGGCCTTGTCTGGCAGTTGGCACCGAGGAAAGCTTGGCCTCTATTGTTACTGTTTATCAGCAAAATGGATTTACACAAACCGTCGAAAAACTCACACAGGACTTACGCTGGTCGCCTGCAGACCAGAAGCACAATGATGAACCTAACAGAGTATGCGAGCAATGGGCTAATGAATGCCATGAATTCGCTGCAATTAATGGAACATTTGATGCCTGGAATGAGGTGTATGAGCAATTTTTGCGTGTTTTTCCGAAAGCGGCCAAAAAAGCACGATTACAACTCTTACGTGAAGGGGTAGTGGAGAAAAACTTTATCGCCATAGCCTCTGATGAGGTTGGAGAGTTGATCCCGTTAAGTCTGACAAAAAAACAAATATTACAATATTTCCCTGAATATTCTCAGGCTAAACAGGAGAGGCAATATCTGAAAAGTTTGCCTTTACAAGCACGGATAGCAGAATTAATCGCGCAAATATTTGGCAGAAAACCCCCGGGTCTACTTTTAGACGATTACGAAGTATTACTCAAACAACTAGGTCAACTGGCGTTACCTGCTTTGCTGCAAGAAGTTAAAAATGCAGACAAAGCATGGAATGCCTGTAAATTGATTGCAGAAATTAATGAATCTAATGAGAATGTGATTGCTGTTCTGACAAGCCTGCTGGACGATCAAACTGCCGATGGGAGTAACCGCTGTTGGGCTGCTGCGGCCATAGCGCGGCTTGGGCATATGAATTTATTGGCAGAACACATTTCCCAACTCCCTGTAGAAATTTTTGTTCGTGGAGTAACAGCTCCATATCTGGCATTTCGAAACCATGGACGTCATTTACCCTTAGATTATACCCCGTTAGAGTTTGTCCTTAGTCATCATCCAGAGTTGGTTGAAGCCATAGCAAAAGAAATGGCACCTGGAAGAGGCTTTTGCACCATCACCGCCAATGAAGTACCCACTGCTCGCGCTGGCTTAGCTTCATCCTGGCCCTGTATTCAATTCCATGCTCAATATGTTTTGGAAGAGTTTGAAGATAATCATTAAGGTTGAAACCGCCTGGTTTTCTGTCAACGTATAGCGAGAAACACAGGCGGTTTTTAAAAGCAGAATTATCGCCGCGAGCGCACAATCTGGTACCGACGAGTAAAGTACTCAAAAGGCGCGCTCCACACATGCACCAATCTGGTGAACGGAAAGAGCAGGAAGATGGTCATTCCCAATACCAGATGCAGGCGGAAAACGAACGCTACGCCGTTAAGCATTTCTGACGATCCACCACGGAAAGTGACAATGCTTTGCGCCCAACCCACCAGCTTCATCATTTCGCTACCATCAGGATACTGTGCTGAAAACGGTATGGTACTTAGCCCCAGCAGACACTGGATCAGCAAAATGCTCATGATGATAATATCCGGCGTGGTGGAAGTAGCACGCACACGCTGATTTGTCAGCCTGCGCCACAGCAGTCCTGCACCGCCAATCAACGTCAACACGCCGCAAATACCGCCGAGCACCATCGCCATCAGTTGTTTCGCTGCCACTGGTAAAAACCACGCGTACATCCAGTGCGGTGTTAACATGCCGAACAGATGACCGAAGAAGATCCCCAGAATGCCGATATGGAACAGATTCGACCATATCACCATCCCGCGTTTATCGAGCATCTGGCTCGAGGAGGCGCGCCAGGTGTACTGCCCGTAGTCATAGCGCAGCCAGCTGCCAAGGAAAAACACCGTCGCACAAATGTATGGGTAGATATCGTAAAAAAAGACGTTCAGATACTGAATCATTTCCCACCTCCCGCACTGATGTCGACGTACTGCGGCGCGACATCCTGGCTAAAGCGTCGCTGATATTGATTAAGCGGCGAGCTGTCACACGCCGTGGCGTTATCTTCAATAAACTTCACCTGTTCTTCTTCCCACACCGCATCCAGTGCCTGGCGGGTGTCGTCACGCTCTTCACTACGAATTTGTTTTGTGACACTGTCACTTGACAGGGGACTTCCTGCCAGTTGCAAAAGGGCGTCAAATAACGCGTACCACGGTGTCTCGCGTTGTTTTAAGCGTCCGCCAAGCAGGGCGAGGATCGGCGCAACGTTGAGTAATCCTTCTTTTGCCTGATCGTCCGGCAGCACACTTAAGTACTCCAGGTATAGCGGCAGATAATCGGGCAGTTCCCGACAATCCAGTTGCAGACCGACCTTTTCATACTCCGCCAGCAGGTCCACCATTGCCTGGCCTCGATCGCGGGATTCGGCATGAACATGTTCGAACAGCAGCAGCGACGTGGTGCGCCCGCGGTCGAACACTTCACACCATTCGGCCTGTTTATCCAGCAGCGGCGCGTTGAGCAGGTCGAGTGCAAAATCGGTGAGCATCGGTGCGTCGCGGCGGATCAACGCCAGCGCGTCCTCCTTACATTCCCACAACAGCTCGTCCGGATACTCCATCAACAGGCCGATCACTTTGAGGATCTGCATTATTCGCCCTCCGCTTTGTCGCGCACTTCGGTGATGTTGATGGCATCGATACGGCTACTGTTGAACAGGTTGAATTTGCTGTCCGAGCCGTGGCAACCGTCGCCAAAGGTAAAACCGCAGCCATTGCGTTCTGCGAAGGCATCGCCCGCCATTTCCCGATGACTGGTTGGAATGACAAAACGGTCTTCATAGTTGGCAATGGCGAGGTAGCGATACATCTCTTCGACCTGGGCGACGCTCAGGCCTACTTCGTCAATGGCGCGGGTATCGGTAACGCCTTCCACGGTTTGTGAACGCATATAGTGGCGCATCGCCATCATCCGTTTCAGCGCCCGCAGTACCGGACCGGTATCACCGGCACTCAACATATTGGCGAGATATTGCACCGGAATACGCAGGCTTTCGATGGCGGGCAGCACGCCTTCGCTTTTCGGCAAGCCGCCCGCATCAGCGTAAGACTGAATCGGTGACAGCGGAGGAACGTACCAGACCATCGGCAGGGTGCGGTATTCAGGGTGCAGCGGTAACGCCAGTTTCCAGTCCATCGCCATTTTGTAGACTGGCGAACGCTGGGCAGCTTCAATCACGTTTTGTGGAATACCTTGTTTCAGGGCTTCTTCGATCACTGAGGGATCGTGCGGATCGAGGAACACTTCGCACTGGCGTTCATAGAGGTCAACTTCGCGCTCGGTGCGCGCCGCTTCCTCGATGCGGTCGGCGTCGTAAAGCAGCACGCCAAGATAGCGAATACGACCCACGCAGGTTTCTGAGCAAACGGTCGGTTGACCGGACTCAATTCGCGGATAACAGAAGATGCATTTTTCTGACTTACCGCTTTTCCAGTTGAAGTAGATTTTTTTGTACGGACAACCGCTAATGCACAAACGCCAGCCACGGCATTTGTCCTGATCGATCAGCACAATACCGTCTTCTTCGCGTTTGTAGATCGCGCCGCTGGGGCAGGTCGCCACACAGCTGGGGTTGAGGCAGTGTTCGCACAGGCGCGGCAGGTACATCATGAACGTGTTTTCAAACTGACCGTACATCTCCTTTTGCATGGCGTCAAAGTTGCGGTCGCGAGCGCGTTTTTCGAACTCACCGCCCAGCAGTTCTTCCCAGTTTGGCCCCCAGATCACTTTGTCCATCCGTTTGCCGTCAATCAGCGAACGTGGGCGGGCAGTAGGAATGTGTTTACCTTCTGGCGCGCTATGCAAATGTTCGTAGTCGAAGGTGAAAGGTTCGTAGTAATCGTCAATCTGCGGCACCACCGGGTTGGCGAAGATTTTGGTAATCACCCCCATCTTGCTGCCCAGACGCGGGCGGATCTTACCGTTGACATCGCGGACCCAGCCGCCTTGCCACTCTTCCTGATCTTCCCAGTTTTTCGGATAACCAATGCCCGGTTTGGTTTCGACGTTGTTAAACCATGCGTACTCCATGCCTTCGCGTCCGGTCCAGACGTTTTTACAGGTCACCGAACAGGTATGGCAGCCGATACATTTATCGAGGTTAAGCACCATGCCGACTTGCGAACGTATTTTCATTTTTTCGCCTCCTGTACCTGATCGCGACCTTCATCATCCAGCCAGTTAACGTTCTTCATCTTGCGGATCATGATAAATTCGTCGCGGTTCGAGCCGACGGTGCCGTAGTAGTTAAAGCCCCAGGCCAGCTGCGCGTAACCGCCAATCATATGCGTTGGTTTTGGGCAAACGCGGGTGACCGAGTTATGAATGCCGCCGCGCATGCCGGTTACTTCCGAACCAGGAATATTCATAATGCGTTCCTGAGCGTGATACATCATGGTCATACCCGGCGGTACACGTTGGCTGACCACCGCGCGGGCAGTCAGCGCGCCGTTGGCGTTAAACACTTCCACCCAGTCGTTATCGACAATGGTCAATTCACGGGCATCGGTTTCGCTGATCCAGACAATCGGTCCACCGCGAGAGAGCGTCAGCATTAGCAGGTTTTCACTGTAGGTTGAGTGAATGCCCCATTTCTGATGCGGCGTCAGGAAGTTAAGTGCTCTTTCCGGGAAGCCGTTTGGCGGTATCTGGCGCATTTCACTGACGCTACGGGTGTCGATAGGCGGACGATAAGCCACCAGGCTTTCACCAAAGGCACGCATCCACGGATGATCCTGATAGACCTGCTGGCGTCCCGACAGCGTGCGCCACGGAATTAACTCATGAACGTTGGTGTATCCGGCGTTGTAGGAGACGTGATCGCTTTCCAGACCAGACCATGTGGGGCTGGAGATAATTTTACGTGGCTGCGCCTGAATATCGCGAAAGCGGATCTTCTCGTCCTCTTTGTGCAGCGCCAGATGGGTATGTTCGCGTCCGGTGATTTCGCCCAGCGCTTGCCACGCTTTGACCGCCACATGCCCGTTGGTTTCCGGTGCCAGCGCCAGTATCACTTCTGATGCATCAATGGCGGTGTCAATCAGCGGTCGCCCCTGTGCCGGGCCATCACGCTTGGTGTAATTGAGTTTGCCGAGGAAATCGATTTCATCCTGGGTATTCCACGAAATCCCTTTACCGCCGTTGCCAAGTTTGTCCATCAATGGCCCGAGCGAGGTAAAGCGATCATAGGTAGCAGGGTAGTCGCGTTCCACCGCTACAATATTGGGCGCGGTTTTACCCGGGATCAGATCGCATTCGCCTTTGCGCCAGTCGAGCACTTCACACGGCTGGGAGAGTTCTGCCGGAGAGTCATGCAGTAAGGGTTGTAATACCACGTCGGTTTCTTTGCCAAGATGCCCTACGCACACTTGCGAAAATGCTTTGGCAATACCTTTGTAGATTTCCCAGTCGCTGCGTGATTCCCACGCCGGATCGACCGCCGCAGAAAGCGGATGAATAAACGGATGCATATCCGAGGTGTTCATATCGTCTTTTTCGTACCAGGTGGCGGTGGGCAGAACGATATCGGAGAACAGGCAGGTACTGGACATACGGAAGTCGAGCGTCACCAGCAGGTCGAGCTTGCCTTCAATCGCCGCAGTTTGCCACTCGACTTCTTCTGGTTTGATCCCGTCGCTGGCACCGAGTTCCTCACCCTGAATCCCACTTTCGGTTCCCAGCAGATACTTCTGCATATATTCGTGGCCTTTGCCGGAGGAGCCAAGCAGGTTAGAACGCCAGACAAACAAATTACGCGGATGATTGCTGCCGCTATCTGGTTGTTCGCAGGCCATGCGTAAATCGCCCGATTTCAGCGCCTGGGCGGTAAATTCTGTGGGGGATAATCCGGCCTTGTCGGCTTCAGCTTTAATCCCGAGCGGGTTACGCCCCAGCTGCGGCGCAGAAGGTAGCCAGCCCATACGTTCGGCGCGAACGTTGAAATCAATCAGATGACCGCTGTACTTACTGGCATCGGCGAGCGGTGAAAGTAACTCCTGAGCAGAGACTTTTTCATAGCGCCATTGGCTGGAATGATTGTAGAAAAACGAGGTGCTGTTCATCTGGCGCGGTGGTCGGTTCCAGTCGAGCGCAAAGGCCAGCGGCAACCAGCCGGTTTGCGGGCGCAGTTTTTCCTGACCGACATAGTGTGCCCAGCCGCCACCGCTTTGCCCGACACAACCGCAGAAGATCAGCATGTTGATCATCCCACGGTAGTTCATGTCCATGTGATACCAATGGTTGACGCCAGCACCGAGGATAATCATCGATCGCCCATGCGTTTTATGGGCGGTATCGGCAAATTCGCGGGCGATGGTTTCAATATACTGGCGCGGTACGCCGGTAATTTGCTCGCCCCAGGCTGGGGTGTAAGGTTTGATTTCAGCGTAATCTTTCGCGCTGTTTTCATCTTCCAGCCCGCGATCGAGGCCGTAATTTGCCAGTACCAGATCATAAACGCTAACCACCGGACAAGTGCTTCCATCGGCGAGCGTCAGATTTTTCACCGGAAGCTGGCGCACCAGTATGGGATCATGTTTTACGCTGCGAAAGTGTGGATTTTCAATGCCGCCAAAGTAGGGGAAGGCCACGCCTGCAACAGTGTCGTGTTGACCGAGCAAGGTTAACGCTAACTCAGTTTCTGTTCCGGCGGCGATAGATTCCAGGTTCCATTTGCCTTTTTCGCCCCAACGAAAACCAATCGAACCGTTAGGCACCACCAGTTCACCCGTAGTATTAACTGCCACGGTTTTCCACTGCGGATTGTTGCTTTCGCCCAACCCATCCACCAGGTCAGATGCACGGATCATCCGTCCGGGAACGTAGCTGCCATCGTCGCGCGGTTCCAGCATTACCAGCATCGGCATGTCGCTGTAGCGGCGGCAGTAATTGATAAAGTAGTCGCTGGGATTATCGAGATGGAACTCTTTTAAAATCACATGGCCCATTGCCATTGCCAGGGCGCTATCAGTGCCTTGTTTCGGTGCCAGCCACTGGTCGCACAATTTGGCTACTTCAGAGTAGTCCGGGGTAATGGCGATAGTTTTGGTACCTTTGTAACGTACTTCGGTAAAGAAGTGGGCGTCTGGTGTGCGCGTTTGCGGTACGTTAGAACCCCAGGCGATGATATAGCTGGAGTTATACCAGTCGGCAGATTCTGGCACGTCGGTTTGCTCGCCCCAGGTCATCGGCGAGGCAGGCGGCAGGTCGCAATACCAGTCATAGAAACTTAAACAGGTGCCACCTAACAGCGACAGATAGCGTGTTCCGGCGGCGTAAGAAACCATCGACATCGCCGGAATCGGCGAGAAACCGGCAACGCGATCAGGACCGTAAGTTTTGATGGTCCAGACGTTAGCGGCGGCAATCAACTGGTTTAGCTCCTGCCAGTTGGAGCGGATAAAGCCGCCACGCCCACGCACTTGTTTGTAGCTCAGGCACTTTTGCGGATCGTTCATAATCGATGCCCACGCCAGTACCGGATCGCTGTGTTGCTTGAGGGCTTCGCGCCACAGTTCAATCAGTCGTTTACGAATGAGCGGGTATTTCAGGCGGTTAGCGCTGTAAAGATACCAGGAGTAACTTGCGCCACGCGGGCAGCCGCGAGGTTCATGATTGGGCAGGTCAGGGCGAGTGCGCGGGTAGTCGGTCTGTTGGATTTCCCAGGTCACCAGACCATTTTTAACGTAGATTTTCCAGCTACAGGAGCCTGTACAGTTAACGCCGTGGGTGGAACGCACGATTTTGTCGAACTGCCAACGCTGGCGATAGCTGTCCTCCCAGTCGCGGTTGCTATGCATCACCTGTCCGTGACCATCGGCAAAGGTTTCGCCCTTTTGTTTGAAGTAGCGAAAGCGATCCAAAAGTTTACTCATGACATAACTCCTGCTCCAGGAATGAATTGGGATCTGATGCCTTGTCGGATGCGACACGGTTGTAGCCTGATAAGACGTGTCAGGCATCGATTTCTTATTTTTGGCTGAACTTCCGCCGACCATAAACCAGCCAGGTCAGCAGCACACAAACGATGTAGAAGATCAAAAACACTTTCATCGCACCTACCGGCGAGCCGGTCATATTGAGCGACATGCCAAACGCCTGCGGAATAAAAAAGCCGCCAACTGCGCCAATCGCTGAGATAAAGCCCAATGCTGCCGCCGTTTCGGTGACCGCTTCCCGCTGAGCCTGTTCATCGCTGCCGCCTTTCATCTTGACGCGATAAATCGTTATCTGGCGAAAGATGACAGCGATCATCTGGAAAGTAGAACCACTTCCCAGACCCGCGGTCAGAAACAGCCCCATAAAGACGGCGTAAAATGCGATGAAATTACCAGAGCCTGTGCCCGGTAAGGTAAGGAAGAGCAGTGCACTGAAAATCGCCATAAAAATGAAGTTGATCAACGTCACCCGCACGCCGCCAAATTTATCGGAAATAGCACCACCAACCGACCGCGCGATGGCACCGATAAATGGGCCAAAGAACGCCAGACGCAGAATATTCACATCCGGGAACTGGGTTTTCGCCAGCATGGCAAAACCCGCAGAAAAACCGATAAACGAACCGAAGGTGGCGAGATAGAGAAGACTGAGCAGCCAGAGATGCAGACGTTGTAATACAGGCAATTGATCGGCGATTGACGCGCGTGAACTGGCGATATCATTCATCCCTAACCAGGCGGCAATAGTGGCAATCGCCAGTAATGGCACCCAAATCCATGCGGCATTCGCCAGCGACATCACCGAACCGTCGGCCTGTGGTACGCCATTGACACCGAGAAAGGCAAATACGGGGATAAAAATCACCAGCGGCGCAACCAGCTGCATCACGCTTACGCCTAAGTTTCCTAATCCACCATTAATCCCAAGTGCGCTCCCTTGTTTGGCTTTTGGGAAGAAGAAACTGATATTGCCCATGCTCGAAGCAAAGTTCGCCCCTGCAAAACCGCATAGCAAAGCGATAACGATAAATATCCCAAAAGGAGTATTCGGATTCTGCACGGCAATTCCGAGCCAGACGCAAGGAATAATCAGGATTGCAGTACTAAAAACCGTCCATCGGCGTCCACCAAATATAGGCACCATAAAGGAGTAGGGGACACGCAATAATGCGCCAGAAACGGAGGGTAATGCGGTTAATAAAAAGAGTTGATCGGTAGTGAAATTAAAACCGATTTTATTGAGATTAACAGTAACTGCGCTAAATAGCATCCAGACACAGAAGGCAAGAAGTAGACAACTGACTGATATCCAGAGGTTTCTTCGTGCAATATGCTTTCCTTTATTTTCCCAGAAGGCCGGGTTTTCTGGTTTCCAGTCGCGCAAAAGATAACGACTATTTTTCTCATTTTGCAGTGCCATATTGTTCCTCACATGTACACATTGGTAATGAAAAAAAGACAAAACAGGAGGTAAGGCGCAATAGCCAGTTATTAGAATTAAGGATGAATTAGGTGAAGTGCTGATTGAAAGAATAGATAAGAAAGCGTAACCGCGGGGGCAGAATGGGGATTAAGCAGACAGATATGTGTTACTAAATGTAACTAACAGGCTAACCTTCAAACGGGGGTTAATCTTTGAACGTATGCCATGTTTCAACCCTTCAGATCGTGAATCTAAAGGGTTGCATATTAACTATATTCTTAATAAGACCAGACACTTATAGAATTAGTGATGATTTATTCACTAAAAAGGCCATGAGCTGGAGGAAAACGATCTGTCCAGAAAGTCTATCGGTTCCTCTCTTATCGCCTCATTGTAATAATCGTTATTACAGTAAGTATTGTTTATTTCATCTAAGGTCATATTTTTAATTTTTATATTCATCTGATTTACAACTTCTTCTGTTTTATAAGTGTGTATATTATATGGGGTGTATGCTTCTTTAAAAGTATAGTGAAACAATTCGTTATCCACATCTACTCCGTCAGAGTGAACTTCAAATGCACCAGGCGAAAGAATTGCCAGGCCAGTATTAAGCTTAAGTGCTGGGGAAAACAAATTAAATAACATGAGCTGCATGGTAGGGCAATTGTTCTTCCCAGAAACATTTAAAAAATTTAAGTTTTTGCTCTGTTTTATTATGGGGAATAAAGTTCCAATATCGGATGTATTCTTAGTGTCAATGCGGGTTATTTTATTATTGTCCAGCCTTAAACTTTTGATAGATGAAAGATAAGTCAGGAAATGAAGGTTTATTTTTTTCAACTGATTGTTCGCAGCGTTTAATGTCTGTACATTGCAGAAGTTGCTAAAGAATATTTTAATTTCAGAAAGCAAGTTGTTGTTGATAAGTAACGTATTCAAGTTGGGAAATAAGGCATTATGTAAACTTGTTAGTTTATTATGGGATAGATCCAGAAGTAAGAGTTCATCTTTATTTCCTGTAGCAATATCAGTTAATTGATTGTGGCTGAGATTCAGGTACTGCAGCCTTTCGCAACATTCTAATTGCACAAACTCTAGTTGATTATGTGCCGCACTAAAATAAGTAACTGATGAAAGCCCATCTATATCAATATTTCTGAGAGCATTATTATTCACAGATATATGTTTAATGCTTACATTTCTGCCTTGAGGAAAATTTATAGACTCAAGAGCATTACTATTCAGACTAAGGTTGATGAGTTTATCGTAGTTGGTTGCATCAAAATGTTTGAGTTGGTTCTCATCAAGATTGATAGATGTGAAGTTTTGCAGTCCTGGTGGTTGGGTGGTTAAATTAAGTCCAGATAAATCAATGTCATTCTGCTTCGATAAAAAAGCACGGTTTATCCTTTCTGCCGCTTCTTTTCGGCATTCTTGACGATGAAGTTCACCTGTGACTATGCATTCTTCTTTCCATTTATTCAATTCATGCATCCAGCTATATAAATTCTGTTCTGGGAGTCGCTGTAGGGACTGCTTTGTTTTAAAAAAGATTAAAGGAAACTTCATAACTACTCCATGGCAATAATATATTTTTTGATTTATTATCCTTGATAAATCAGGATATTTTTTATAACTCTGTGGTAAAGGATTGGCTTAACCAATTATGAAATGTTGGTCCATAACCTAAGGAAGTTTTATTCTCATCATAAATGTAATAACAGATAGGGGTGCCTGTTGCGTCCTTGAGTTCTGAGGATGAGGATGAGGATGAGGATAGGGGAGTGTCGTTATCAAACCGACACGCGCGATACATAGGCAGAATAGCTTTTAATTCTTCTTCAGAAAGTGTTGTTTCTTGTTCTGTTAAAGTTAAATTGCTGAAATAAGGTTTTGAACGGTAACGAATCGACATTGAATCATTGTTTTCTTTATTATCACCTTCAGTATTTTTGCTTACTTCTACAAGATGCTTATTACTAGTATCGATATTTTTAATTGCTAGATCATAAGATATCTTAATGGTCACTTCATCAATATTATCAACTAAATCCATTATTGCATTCCAGTACTGCATTTGTGCAATAGGATCATTGTTAATACCGTTAACTGATAAATACCAAAGATGTTTTGATGATATTAACTCATTAATGTTATCTGTTGGTAATAAATTGTTATTACTTAAGTCTAAATATTCTAGTATCGCAGTGCTTTTAGCGTTTAAATTTGCAATATGGTTGTCGTTTAAAGCGATTTTTTTCACCATGGGGTGATAGTGTAATTTAAGATCATTGATCATATTGTGACGAGCACTTAACTCAATCAGAGATTCTTGTTGAGAAACATCCAGCGATGTTAGCTGGTTATTATCAAGGTTAAGAAATTTCAGTTTATAACTGTCAGAAATATTAATTTCTTTTAGATTATTATTTTGCGCTTCCAGATTAACCAATGAATGCTGATTTTTTAAATCTAAACTTTCCAGCTTGTTGCAATCGATATAAATATTTTCCAGTTTTGATTCATTTGGAAAGGTTATCGTTTCAATATTATTCAAGGTGAGGTTGATATTGATAAGACTAGCATTGTCGCTAAAGTCAAGGAAAGTTAGACAATTCCCCTCCAAATTCAATGCTTTAACTGTAGGGGGGATAGGCGGTAACTCACTCAAATCAAGATATGACAAATTAAGAGATTCCATGTTTGAGTTGTAAGCTTCATTAATTCGCTCTAGAATAGTTCTTTTTTCTACGCCATTATTAAGCGATTTCTCACCCCATTGTGCCAGTTGTTCAAAAAAATTGCTGGCGATGGTTTCTCTGTTAGGTAATGCGTTATTCACTTGATAACTGGCATTATTTTTTACACAAGCTGTATTAATATTGGTCATAATCACTCATCAATAAATATTATACTAAGATGTCCCCGGAGGGTATGGAAGAATATTAATTGAGGTGAATGACCAGAAATATCAAAAATTGCTCATTTTTACTTAAGGAGTCATACAGCAGCACTTAAATCAAAAACCAGCCCAGAGAAGGGCTGGTCAGGAGAGGATGTTAGAACTGATAGGTAATGCCCGTTGCGACGATGTTATCGGTGCGAATATCTACGGCACGGGTAAAGTCGCTTTCATCGATCAGGTTGATTTTATAATCAACATAGGTCGACATATTTTTGTTGAAGAAATACGTTGCACCAACGTCGATATACTCAATCATGTCCTGATCGCCGTAACGCCCCAGATCTCTGCCTTTTGATTTCAGGTAAGCGAGTGATGGGCGCAAGCCGAAGTCGAATTGATATTGGGCCACCACTTCGAAACTTTGTGCTTTGTTAGAGATATAACCATCACCATAGGTGGTCATGTTTAATGTTTCAGCGTAATTAGCTGCAAAGTAAATGTTGTTGGCATCATATTTTATACCTGTTGCCCACAGTTCTGCATTCTTACCGGAGGCATTGAGAGGATTAGCCGCTGCTCTTTCCTGCGCATTTGTCCGATCAGATTTGGTATACACAGCACCGATCCCAAAGCCATCATAAACATAAGTTGAGGAGATACCGAAACCGTCACCATTGGCACGCGTATAGTCAGCACCATAAAGATGAGCGTTATCAGAGCGTTCATTTTTGCCTTGATATTGTGCGGCAAAGTTCAGCCCTTCAATTAAGCCAAAGAAATCGTAGTTGCGATAGGTTGCCACACCAGTGGTACGATATGTCATGAAGACATCTTTCTGGCTCCAGGTATCGCCACCAAATTCTGGCAACATATCGGTCCATGAACCAATGTCATAACCGACACCGTAGTTACGACCATAGTCCAGAGAGCCAAATTCACTAATTTTTAAACCTGCATAGGCAAGACGGGTTTTGTTGCCGCGCGAGCCGTTGGCTTCATCGTTATAGCCTTTAAAATCATATTCCCAGTGACCAAAACCAATCATTTGATCATTGATTTGCGTTTCTCCTTTAAAACCGAGACGGGCATAAGTTTTATCACCATCGTCACGCTTATCATCAGTAAAATAACGTAGAGCGGTAACCTTGCCATAAAGGTCGAGTTTATTACCATCCTTGTTATATACTTCGGCAGCATGTGCTACGTTCGCAGCTAACAAACCAGTTACAACCACCGCAACTATTTTTAATTTCATTTAACAGTATCCTTTTAATTATCGTTAAACCTATTTTCTAAACGAATTTTAAACGGCGTCATTTACAAATGACATACTGTTTTTAAAATAGAATGGTGATTAAAAACAATGAGAATACTAGATGAAATAATATTATTTGTCGATATGTGATCGAAGTCGAAATGAGATATAAGGTGAATTACTGGTATTTGAAATTTATTTTTTATTATTGTCGTAATTTAGCGGGTTAACTGCCGGGTGCTATGACCCGACAATAATTTTATCCACGACGTGTCGCCAGCCAGCAGAGCAGGGAACCGCCGCAGACCATCAGTGCGCCTTGCCAGAATGAGAACGATAGCGGAGCACTAAGCAGTACCGCAGCAAGCGCCGACGAAAGTACGGGCGTAAAATACGAACCTACTGCCATAATGGTGACGTTGCCATGTAAAATGCCAACGTTCCACGCAGCGTAAGCAAATCCTAAGGTAAATGCCGCAGAGATGAGTTTAATCATGACGGGTGCGCTAAATACCATTTCTGGTTGTGGCGTGAGAAAATAGTAAACCCACAGACTTGCTCCTGTCAGCAGGACAAAAACGGTTATTCCATTAAATCCGCGTGCGTATTTATTCGTTACTGTACAATAAGCTGCCCAGATAAAAGCGCCAATGAACGCCAGGAAATAACTTAATGGACTGGTGGTAATATTATTGATGATTTCATCATAGTGTAACCCATTGTCACCGCCTAACACCCAACAGACACCGACCAGGGCTAATAATAATCCAGGTACAATCAGCCAGTTGGTTTTCTGACCATTAAACAGAATGGCAAAGAGAATTGTCAGACTGGGCCATAGATAGTTCACCATACCTACTTCAATCGCCTGATGACGGCTCGCCGCATACCCTAAGGAAAGCGCCAGACAGATTTCATAGCTGACGAATAACAGACTCCCGGCGAGCAAATAGCCTTTCGGGATCTGCCGAATTCGCGGAAATCCAACCGTGAAGATTAACAGCAGCCCGCTTAATGAATAGATAGCAGCTGCGCCGCCGACCGGGCCGAGCCCCTCACTGACACCGCGAATCAATCCTACCATTGTGCTCCACAGGACGATCGCTATTAGCCCTATGAGCGTTGCTTTTTGTCGTGTCATGCTCGCTGTTTTGTCTCTCTTGCCGTTAAAAATTAAGCTGAATTTTATAGCATTTTTTTAACTGGCCTGTCAGGCAGTGGTGCGTTTTTCTACCGCTATTGAGGTAGGTCAATTTGCGCAGGCGGATTATTTTGTGGCAAACAGCTGTTCTTTTTGATTTCGCGCAAAAAGATTCAGAATTTTACTGTTAGTTTCCTCGCGCAGTAATACCCCTGAAAAAAGAGGAAAGCAATGGACGTCAGTCGCAGACAATTTTTTAAAATCTGCGCGGGCGGTATGGCGGGAACAACAGTCGCGGCATTGGGTTTTGCCCCGAAGCAAGCACTGGCTCAGGCGCGAAACTACAAATTATTACGCGCGAAAGAGATCCGTAACACTTGTACATACTGTTCCGTAGGTTGCGGGCTATTGATGTATAGCCTGGGTGATGGCGCGAAAAACGCCAGAGAAGCGATTTATCACATTGAAGGTGACCCGGATCATCCGGTAAGCCGTGGTGCGCTGTGCCCGAAAGGGGCCGGATTGCTGGATTACGTGAACAGCGAAAACCGTCTGCGCTACCCGGAATATCGTGCGCCAGGTTCTGACAAATGGCAGCGCATTAGCTGGGAAAAAGCATTCTCCCGCATTGCGAAGCTGATGAAGGCAGACCGTGACGCTAACTTTATTGAAAAGAATGAGCAGGGCGTAACGGTAAACCGTTGGCTTTCTACCGGTATGCTGTGTGCTTCCGGTGCCAGCAACGAAACCGGGATGCTGACACAGAAATTTGCCCGCTCCCTCGGGATGCTGGCGGTAGACAACCAGGCGCGCGTCTGACACGGACCAACGGTAGCAAGTCTTGCTCCAACATTTGGTCGCGGTGCGATGACCAACCACTGGGTGGATATCAAAAACGCTAACGTCGTAATGGTGATGGGCGGTAACGCTGCTGAAGCGCATCCCGTCGGTTTTCGCTGGGCGATGGAAGCGAAAAACAACAACGATGCAACCTTGATCGTTGTCGATCCCCGTTTTACGCGTACCGCTTCTGTGGCGGATATCTACGCACCTATTCGTTCCGGTACGGACATTACGTTCCTGTCTGGCGTTTTGCGCTACCTGATCGAAAACAACAAGATCAACGCCGAATACGTTAAGCATTACACCAACGCCAGCCTGCTGGTGCGTGATGATTTTGCGTTCGAAGACGGTCTGTTCAGCGGTTACGACGCTGAAAAACGTCAGTACGATAAGTCGTCCTGGAACTATCAGTTCGATGAAAACGGCTATGCGAAACGCGATGAAACACTGACTCATCCGCGCTGTGTGTGGAACTTGCTGAAAGCGCACGTTTCCCGTTACACGCCGGACGTAGTAGAAAACATCTGCGGTACGCCAAAAGCTGACTTCCTGAAAGTGTGTGAAGTGCTGGCCTCCACCAGCGCGCCGGATCGCACAACCACCTTCC
This sequence comes from Escherichia coli, assembly GCF_036503815.1. Classification (GTDB taxonomy): domain Bacteria; phylum Pseudomonadota; class Gammaproteobacteria; order Enterobacterales; family Enterobacteriaceae; genus Escherichia; species Escherichia coli_F. The sequence goes on along the minus strand of NZ_AP027764.1, from coordinate 2,599,680 downwards.
TGTACGCACTGGGCTGGACCCAACACACCGTGGGTGCGCAGAACATCCGTACTATGGCGATGATCCAGTTGCTGCTCGGTAACATGGGTATGGCCGGTGGCGGCGTGAACGCATTGCGTGGTCACTCCAACATTCAGGGCCTGACTGACTTAGGTCTGCTCTCTACCAGCCTGCCGGGTTATCTGACGCTGCCGTCAGAAAAACAGGTTGATTTGCAGTCGTATCTGGAAGCGAACACGCCGAAAGCGACGCTGGCTGATCAGGTGAACTACTGGAGCAACTATCCGAAGTTCTTCGTTAGCCTGATGAAATCTTTCTACGGCGATGCCGCACAGAAAGAGAATAACTGGGGCTACGACTGGCTGCCGAAGTGGGACCAGACCTACGACGTCATCAAGTATTTCAACATGATGGACGAAGGCAAAGTCACTGGTTATTTCTGCCAGGGCTTTAACCCGGTTGCGTCCTTCCCGGACAAAAACAAAGTGGTGAGCTGCCTGAGCAAGCTGAAGTACATGGTGGTTATCGATCCGCTGGTGACTGAAACCTCTACTTTCTGGCAGAACCACGGCGAGTCGAACGATGTCGATCCGGCGTCTATTCAGACAGAGGTATTCCGTCTGCCTTCGACCTGCTTTGCTGAGGAAGATGGTTCTATCGCTAACTCCGGTCGCTGGTTGCAGTGGCACTGGAAAGGTCAGGACGCGCCAGGCGAAGCACGTAACGACGGCGAAATTCTGGCGGGTATCTACCATCATCTTCGCGAGTTGTACAAAGCCGAAGGTGGTAAAGGTGTAGAACCGCTGATGAAGATGAGCTGGAACTACAAGCAGCCGCACGAGCCGCAGTCTGACGAAGTGGCAAAAGAGAACAACGGCTATGCGCTGGAAGATCTCTATGACGCCAATGGCGTGCTGATTGCGAAGAAAGGTCAGTTACTGAGTAGCTTTGCGCATCTGCGTGATGACGGTACAACCGCATCGTCTTGCTGGATCTACACCGGTAGCTGGACAGAGCAAGGCAACCAGATGGCTAACCGCGATAACTCAGACCCGTCCGGTCTGGGGAATACGCTGGGATGGGCCTGGGCGTGGCCGCTCAACCGTCGCGTACTCTACAACCGTGCTTCGGCGGATATCAACGGTAAACCGTGGGATCCGAAACGGATGCTGATCCAGTGGAACGGCAGCAAGTGGACGGGGAACGATATTCCGGACTTCGGCAATGCCGCACCGGGTACGCCAACCGGACCGTTTATCATGCAGCCGGAAGGGATGGGACGCCTGTTTGCCATCAACAAAATGGCGGAAGGTCCGTTCCCGGAACACTACGAGCCAATTGAAACGCCGCTGGGCACTAACCCGCTGCATCCGAACGTGGTGTCTAACCCGGTGGTTCGTCTGTATGAACAAGACGCGCTGCGGATGGGTAAAAAAGAGCAGTTCCCGTATGTGGGTACGACCTATCGTCTGACCGAGCACTTCCACACCTGGACCAAGCACGCGTTGCTCAACGCAATTGCTCAGCCGGAACAGTTTGTGGAAATCAGCGAAACGCTGGCGGCGGCGAAAGGCATTGCCAATGGCGATCGTGTCACTGTCTCCAGCAAGCGTGGCTTTATCCGCGCGGTGGCTGTGGTAACGCGCCGTCTGAAACCACTGAATGTAAACGGTCAGCAGGTTGAAACGGTGGGTATTCCAATCCACTGGGGCTTTGAGGGTGTCGCGCGTAAAGGTTATATCGCTAACACTCTGACGCCGAATGTCGGTGATGCAAACTCGCAAACGCCGGAATATAAAGCGTTCTTAGTCAACATCGAGAAGGCGTAAGGGGGCGAACAGATGGCTATGGAAACGCAGGACATTATCAAAAGGTCCGCAACTAACTCCATCACGCCGCCTTCTCAGGTGCGTGATTACAAAGCAGAAGTCGCGAAACTTATCGACGTTTCCACCTGTATCGGCTGTAAAGCCTGTCAGGTGGCGTGTTCGGAGTGGAACGATATCCGTGATGAAGTGGGGCACTGCGTCGGGGTTTATGATAACCCCGCCGATCTGAGCGCCAAGTCCTGGACGGTGATGCGCTTTAGCGAAACCGAACAGAACGGCAAGCTGGAGTGGCTGATCCGTAAAGACGGTTGTATGCACTGTGAAGATCCGGGCTGCCTGAAGGCGTGCCCGTCTGCTGGTGCAATCATTCAGTACGCTAACGGGATTGTCGATTTCCAGTCGGAAAACTGCATCGGCTGTGGTTACTGCATTGCCGGGTGTCCGTTTAATATTCCACGCCTCAACAAAGAGGATAACCGGGTATATAAATGCACACTCTGCGTCGATCGCGTCAGCGTTGGTCAGGAACCGGCTTGTGTGAAAACTTGTCCGACCGGGGCTATCCACTTCGGCACCAAGAAGGAGATGCTGGAGCTGGCGGAACAGCGCGTGGCGAAACTGAAAGCGCGTGGTTACGAACATGCTGGCGTCTACAACCCGGAAGGGGTCGGTGGTACGCACGTCATGTACGTGCTGCATCACGCCGATCAGCCGGAGCTGTATCACGGTCTGCCGAAAGAACCGAAGATCGATACATCGGTAAATCTGTGGAAAGGCGCGTTGAAACCGCTGGCAGCGGCTGGCTTTATCGCCACTTTTGCCGGGTTAATTTTCCACTACATCGGTATTGGCCCGAATAAGGAAGTGGACGATGACGAGGAGGATCATCATGAGTAAGTCGAAAATGATTGTGCGCACCAAGTTTATTGATCGCGCCTGTCACTGGACCGTGGTGATTTGCTTCTTCCTGGTAGCGCTGTCCGGGATTTCGTTCTTCTTCCCGACGCTGCAATGGCTGACACAAACCTTCGGTACGCCGCAGATGGGACGCATTTTGCACCCGTTCTTCGGCATTGCGATTTTCGTCGCGCTGATGTTTATGTTTGTGCGTTTTGTGCATCACAACATCCCGGATAAGAAAGATATTCCGTGGCTGTTGAACATTGTCGAAGTATTAAAAGGCAATGAACACAAAGTGGCGGATGTTGGTAAGTACAACGCCGGGCAAAAGATGATGTTCTGGTCGATCATGAGCATGATTTTCGTGCTGCTGGTGACCGGGGTGATTATCTGGCGTCCGTACTTTGCGCAGTACTTCCCGATACAGGTTGTCCGTTATAGCCTGTTTATTCACGCGGCTGCGGGTATCATCCTGATCCACGCCATCCTGATCCATATGTATATGGCATTCTGGGTGAAAGGGTCGATTAAAGGGATGATCGAAGGGAAGGTGAGCCGTCGTTGGGCGAAGAAACACCATCCACGCTGGTATCGTGAAATCGAGAAGGCAGAAGCGAAAAAAGAGAGTGAAGAAGGGATATAATCTCTTTTGAACTTTAAGCTGAAAATGGCGCTGTAAAAAGCGCCATTTTTTTATTGCGTAATCAGACGGCGTAGTCGCGACACATCTACCGTTTTTTCTGCCTCAGCCAGACTCCAGGCGTTTTGTAGATTCAGCCACATTTGCGGCGAACTGCCGATCACCACAGAAAGTTTAATCGCCATTTCTGGCGTCAACGCGGCTTTTCCGGTCAGCAATCGGCTTGCCGTTGAGGGCGCAATTTCCATTGCTCTGGCAAACTCGCGCAGGCTGACGTTCAGCTCGTCCAGTGATTCCTGAATAATGTCCCCCGGGCGGGGATGATTGGCCATTTTCATCAGTGATAGTCCTCGTAATCCAGTATGTATGCATCGCCATTGACTCGGTATAACGCCGGAGGTTTTGCCGAGAAGAAACAAGTCACGCAATCCCTTGTGTCTGAAATTCATTATCATCTCTTCATCCTTGTTCCTTCGAAAGGAACACTATCACTATTGTTCCGTGCAGCGCAACAAATTTCGCTACGTTTTCGTGAATTGTGAGAGGAAAGATGGGGGAGGAAAAGAAGAAGAGTGAAATTGCGGAAAGCGTCTCGCAAAACAGGCTGCGACCCGAACATGGCAGTCGCAGCAAAGGCCTCTTAGCGGCGGAAATCAATCACCATACGGCCACGGATTTTGCCTTCTTCCATCTCAGTAAAGATGGTGTTGATGTCCGCTAACGGACGCAGGGCAACTTTCGGCACCACTTTACCTTCGGCGGCAAACTGGAAGGCTTCGGTGAGATCCTGGCGCGTGCCGACCAGCGAACCGACCACTTCAATACCATCCAGCACAAGGCGTGGGATATCCAGGCTCATAGACTCCGGCGGCAGACCGACAGCCACAACACGACCGCCTGCACGAACGGCATCGACCGCTGAGTTAAACGCAGCTTTAGCTACCGCTGTCACCACCGCTGCGTGAGCGCCACCGGTTTTCTCCTGCACAATTTTGGCGGCGTCTTCGGTGCGTGAGTTAATCGCTAAATCAGCACCCATTTCGGTTGCCAGTTTCAACTGCTCATCATTGACATCAATGGCGATCACTTTGGCATTAAAGACATTTTTCGCGTATTGCAGGGCGAGGTTGCCCAGACCGCCAAGACCGTAGATAGCAATCCACTGTCCTGGACGAATTTTTGACAGTTTTACTGCTTTGTAGGTGGTGACACCCGCGCAGGTAATGCTGCTAGCCGCCGCCGAGTCCAGGCCATCGGGCACTTTTACCGCGTAATCGGCGACCACGATGCATTCTTCAGCCATGCCGCCATCAACGCTGTATCCGGCATTTTTTACTGAACGGCAGAGCGTTTCGTTACCGCTGTTACAGTATTCGCAATGACCGCAACCTTCGTAAAACCACGCCACGCTGGCGCGATCGCCTGGTTTTAATGAGGTAACGCCGGGGCCAACTTCTGCCACCACACCGATGCCTTCATGGCCCAGAATCACGCCGGTTTTATCACCAAAATCGCCATTCTTAACATGAAGATCGGTATGACATACGCCACAACACTCCATTTTCAGCAGGGCTTCGCCATGTTTCAGTGAGCGCAGTGTTTTATCCGTAACGTCAACATGATGATCCTTCGTAACAACTGCAGCCTTCATAGTTTCCTCCTTTTCGGATGATGTTCTGCATAGCAGGTGAGGCAAATGAGATTTATTCGCCACTACCCAGTATGGATGAGATCTGAAAAAGGAAGAGGAAAATTGCCCGGTAGCAGTCACTACCGGGCTGAGACTTAAATGGAGGTACGGCGGTAGTCGCGGTATTCGGCTTGCCAGAAGTTATCATCAATGGCCTGTTGCAGGGCTTCGGCAGAGGTTTTCACCGCCACGCCTTGCTGCTGCGCCATTTTGCCAACCGCAAACGCAATTGCGCGGGAGACTTTCTGAATATCTTTCAGTTCCGGTAATACCAGACCTTCGCCGTTCAGGACCAGCGGCGAATACTGAGCAAGCGTTTCGCTTGCCGACATCAGCATCTCATCGGTGATACGTGACGCGCCGGAAGCAATAACGCCCAGCCCAATGCCCGGGAAGATAAAAGCGTTGTTGCATTGCGCGATAGGGTAGATTTTATCTTTCCATACCACCGGATTAAACGGACTGCCGGTGGCGACCAGCGCGTTACCTTCGGTCCAGGCGATAATGTCCTGCGGTGTGGCTTCCACACGTGAAGTCGGGTTAGACAGCGGCATCACGATCGGACGCGGACAGTGTTTGTGCATCTCACGGATGATCTCTTCCGTAAACAGCCCGGTCTGTCCTGAGACGCCAATCAGAATATCCGGTTTGACATTGCGCACCACATCAAGCAATGAAAGCACATCGCTGTCAGTATCCCAGTCACTGAGATTTTCGCGCTTCTGTACCAGTTTGGTCTGGAAAGGCAGCAGGTTCGGCATCTTGTCGGTCAGCAGACCAAAGCGATCGACCATAAAGACTTTCTGCCGCGCCGCTTCTTCGCTTAATCCTTCACGCTGGGTCTGGGCGATGATCATCTCAGCAATGCCGCATCCTGCTGAACCTGCGCCGAGGAAGACGATTTTTTTCTCGCTTAACTGACCGCCCGCCGCACGGCTGGCTGCGATCAGTGTGCCGACTGTTACCGCCGCGGTGCCCTGAATATCATCGTTAAAAGAACAAATTTCATTGCGATAGCGGTTAAGTAACGGCATCGTATTTTTTTGTGCGAAGTCTTCAAACTGCAACAGCACGTCCGGCCAGCGTTGTTTCACAGCCTGGATAAATTCATCCACGAATTCATAGTATTCGTCGTCAGTGATACGTGGATTACGCCAGCCCATATACAGCGGGTCGTTAAGCAACTGCTGGTTGTTCGTCCCGACATCCAGCACCACCGGCAGTGTATACGCCGGGCTGATGCCACCGCAGGCGGTATAGAGCGACAGTTTACCGATCGGAATACCCATCCCACCGATGCCCTGGTCACCAAGCCCCAGAATACGTTCGCCGTCCGTCACCACAATCACTTTGATATTGTGGTTCGGTACGTTTTGCAGAATATCGTCCATATTGTGGCGGTTCTGGTATGAGATAAACACGCCGCGGGAACGACGGTAGATCTCAGAAAAACGCTCACAGGCTGCGCCGACGGTTGGGGTATAAATAACAGGCATCATCTCATCAAGATGATTGTTTACCAGACGGTAGAAGAGGGTTTCGTTGGTGTCCTGGATGTTACGCAGGTAGATGTGTTTGTCGATTTCGGTTTTGAATCCCTGATACTGGATCCATGCGCGTTCCGCTTGTTCTTCGATGGTTTCGACCACTTCCGGCAGTAACCCCAGCAGGTTGAAGTTACGGCGTTCTTCCATGCTGAAGGCGCTGCCTTTATTCAACAACGGAAATTCCAGCAGTACAGGGCCAGCGTAAGGAATATAAAGCGAACGCTGTTTTTTTGTTTTTGGTTCCATGTCACTCACTCTTTTTTGAATATCCATCCCTGGGGTGCTTTTATCGTCTTTGCTTTACCGCCAGGGCATCGGCTCCAAGTATAAAGCAGTTAAAAACAAAAACACCATTGCGCAGGCAATGGTGTTTAATCGTCATTGAGGACTGATTGTTAAAGATTACTTTTCAGCGGGACGTTTTCTGCCGGTTGGGTTATTCACCACGCTGGATTTATCACCTTCGGTAACTATTTTGCGCTGGTTAGAAATTTTATGGTCCAGTCCAAGAATATGACGTGCCTGACGGTTCGATTTCATTTTAACTCCTCAATCCTGTTGCTAGTTTTAAGGACAATATCGCCGTAGCGAAGAAACACGTGCTAAACCCCTAAATTAGGTTGCCGATCAAGCATAGCACCTTAAAGCGTAGGGTGCTGGCCACTGACCACATAATTGATCGTTTGTTGGTAGATATCACTGAGGATGTCGTTATCAGAAGCTTCTACCCATTTGGTCAGCTCCATGAGAATGTCATCTTCAGTGACAACACCGTGTTCTGCCCGAAGGCCTTGCTCAATGGCATTAACCAGAGCGGGTTCTGCTGTTGAATTTTCTGCCTGATAATAAGTAAACATAGTGATTCTCCGTGTCTGTGTATTTATGGTGTCTGCTACGGATCGCAGATTTATAAAGCACATTCAGCATGGCAAATATTTGCCGCTTCGTTGTTAAGATTAGTCCTGGTTGATGATTTTTATATTTTAACCCCATGATATTAATGGGAATATTGCTGGTGTGAGTTGATTGATATTGATGCAATATCTCTTGAGTTATATATTCCCGGTTATCTATTGTGGGAATTTTATTTAAGTACATAGATAATATTTCGCCGGATTCTATTCGGAATATCCTGCTTATCCTCATACTGTTTCTCACGTAGTCTATAATTTCCTTTTTAAGCCCACAGGAGAGCAACAATGACAATCCATAAGAAAGGTCAGGCACACTGGGAAGGCGATATCAAACGCGGGAAGGGAACCGTATCCACCGAGAGCGGCGTGCTGAACCAACAGCCGTATGGATTTAATACGCGTTTTGAAGGCGAAAAAGGAACTAACCCTGAAGAACTGATTGGCGCGGCGCATGCAGCATGTTTCTCAATGGCGCTTTCATTAATGCTGGGGGAAGCGGGATTCACGCCATCATCGATTGATACCACCGCCGATGTGTCGCTGGATAAAGTGGATGCCGGGTTTGCGATTACTAAAATCGCCCTGAAGAGCGAAGTTGCCGTGCCGGGTATTGATGCCTCTACTTTTGACGGCATTATCCAGAAAGCAAAAGCAGGATGCCCGGTTTCTCAGGTACTGAAAGCTGAAATTACGCTTGATTACCAGTTGAAATCATAAAGCGTTGCCGTATGACGCGTCAGGCGCGTGATTGCCTGATGCGTTGTTAGCGTCTCTACAGCGCCCGCCAGCACCTGATCTCACGTCCGTCCTCCCTTATTGTTAATGATTGCCGGACTTCACATCCGCTGGTTGCCAGGGGGCAACGTTCGCGGAAAAAACAGCCCGGCGGCAACGTGCGGTTTCCTGGTAGTTCCGTTTTACGCAATGCCCATTCTTCCTCCAGCGGTTTATCAATGGCGGGGAGGGAATCCAGCAATAATCGGGTGTATGGATGTGCCGGAGCTGTCAGCACCTGTTGCGCGTCTCCTAGTTCCACAATCTGTCCGAGATACATCACCGCCACCCGATCGCTCATATGACGTATCACCGAGACATTGTGTGAAATCAGCACATAAGTCAGCCCGCGATTTTCCTGTAGCGTTACCAGTAAATTGAGGATCTGCGCCTGGACGGAGATATCCAGCGCCGAGGTGGGCTCATCAAGCACAATCACGTCAGGCTGCGAAGAGAGTGCTCTGGCAATGGCGATACGTTGCCGCTGCCCGCCTGAGAACGCATGAGGCAAGCGGTCGAGATACTCCGGACGAATACCCACCTGCACAGCCAGCTCCTCTGCCAACGCTCGCCGCTGTTGTTCACTACTACGCTTAGCAATCCAGAGCGGTTCCGTGATGATGCGCCACACCGGTAAGCGCGGATTAAGCGAAGAGAGCGGGTCCTGAAACACCATCTGCATAATGCGTTGTGATCCTGAACGGATGTACTGCCCGTGGCTCGGTTGCAGCATACCCATTAAAAGCTGTGCGAGGGTGCTTTTGCCGCAGCCTGACTCACCGACGATCCCTAAGGTTTCACCACGACGGATCTGTAAATCAATACCATTGATGGCATGAACATGTTCCGTAGTTTTACCAAGCCAGTTTTTTCGGGCCGGGAAATTGATATGGACGTCGCGTAACGTTAATAACGTGTCAGACACTAATGACCTCCTGCTGAGGATACCAACAGGCGCAGCGGTGGTTGTTGTCACCACACGCTGTCAGCGCCGGGACGTTTTCACACTGTGTACCTGCCGCATAGCAACGATCGCGAAAAGCGCAGCCATCAGGCAAATGGGTGAGGTTTGGTACCGTCCCTGGAATGGCGGGTAATGGCTGGCGTGGTATTCCATGTTCCGGTGCGCATTGCAGCAAACCAATGGTATACGGATGCCGGGGATGATGGATAACGTCTGCCGTCATACCGCTCTCGATCACGCTTCCGGCATACATCACGTAAACGCTATCGCACAGTTGCGACACCACGGCCATATCATGGCTGATGAACAGTACCGCAGTTCCACTGGCGCGGGCTTTATGTTTAAGCAGACGCAGTACCTGCAACTGTACCGTGACGTCCAGCGCCGTAGTCGGTTCGTCGGCAATAATCAATTGCGGCTCGCAGGAGAATGCCAGCGCAATCATTACCCGCTGGCGCATACCACCTGAAAGCTCAAACGGATAGCGCGACATAACTTCCACGGCATCCGGGATTTGCATCTCTTCCAGCAGGGCAATCGCTTTAGCTCTGGCTTCCCGACGACTTATTGGTTGATGATGGCGGATCACGTCCATCATCTGAAGACCTATTCGACGTGTCGGATTTAGGGCGGTCATCGGTTCCTGAAAGATCATCGCCACTCGTGTGCCGCGCCACTGACGAAGCTGTTTTTCCCGAGCGTTAAGAGCATCTTCTCCCAGCAGTGAAATATGTCCCCGATGTACGCAATAACTGCCCGTCGGTAACAGACGCATAATCAACATTGCAGTGACTGATTTACCCGAGCCGGATTCTCCCACCAGACCGACAATTTCACCGCGGTTGATTTTCAATGACACATTGTTGAGCGCGTGAACGTCGCCGTTAAAACCGGAGAAACTCAAATGCAGCTGTTGAATGTCCAGAACGGGTTGGGTCATGACTGCTTTCCTCCTGCTTTCGGGTCAAGCAGATCGCGAATACCATCACCAAAGAGATTGAACCCGACGGCGGTAAGCAAAATCGCTGCCCCCGGAAATGCGCAATACCACCATTGATCGAGCACATAGTTGCGACCATTCGCCACCATCGCCCCCCATTCAGCACTCGGTTGTTGAGCACCCAGGCCAATAAATCCCAACGTGGCGGTCATTAAAATCGCGCTACCAATATCCAGCGATGCCTGCACAATCAGCGGCGGCAGGGAGTTACGTAAAATATGCCAGTTGATCAGATGCCAGCGTGACGCACCAAAGGTTTTCGCCGCCTGAACGTAAGTGTACTGGCGGACAACTAATGTTTGCCCCCGCGCCAGGCGCACATAAAACGGGATTCGCACGATAGCAATCGCCAGCATGGCGTTAAACAAACTCGGTCCAAGTGCGGCAGCCAGCGCCATTGTCAGCACCAGCGAAGGAATCGACAGCATAATGTCCATGATGCGCATGATGATCGCGTCTGCGCGTCCGCCAAGCACACCGGACAGACACCCGAGTAGCGAACCCATCATACCCGCAATGGCGACCACCACTAATCCGGCGAGAATTGATTGCTGACTGCCGACCAGTACGCGGCTAAACAGATCGCGTCCCACTTCATCGGTGCCAAACCAGTGCGCCGCAGAAGGCGGCAAAAGGCGGGCAGTTAAATCAATGGCGTTGGGATCATGCGTCGCCAGCCACGGTGAAAAAATCATCATCAGTAGCATTAATACAATGATGACTGCGCCGGTCACGGTGAGCGGACTGCCTTTCAGCATCCATACCAGTTTTGCACCGTTAAATCGCGTTTGTTTTGGTGGGCGTACGACGGACGTTTCCTCGCTTAGCATCATTCATCACCTCCACGTCCGATACGCGGATCAATCCACAAATAGAGCAAATCCACCACCAGGTTGACCAGCACATAAGCAAATGAAACCACGACGGCAAAGCCCATCACTGCCGGGAAGTCGAGCGCTTGTATTGATGTTACTACCCATGCACCCATTCCGGGCCAGGCAAAAACGGTTTCGGTGAGCACTGCGCCATACAACAAATCGCCCAGCGCCAGCCCCAATACGGTAATCGAGGGGATCAACGCATTGGGTAGCGCATAACATAAAACGATATACCAGCCGGGCAAGCCGCTGGCCCGGGCGGTACGAATGTAGTCTTCACTCAATTGTTCCAGCATAGCTGAGCGGATCTGGCGAGCGACAATCCCCAGGTGAACGAACGCCAGCGTTAATGCCGGTAAGATGAGATGTTGCAGCGCATTGAAGAAGACTTCACCGTTGCCTTCAAGCAGCGCATCGAGCAGATAAAAGCCGGTAACGTGCGTTGGTGGATCCAGCCAGTCATCAAGCCTTCCGCCGCCGGGAAGAATTTGCAGATGACCATAAAACAGCATAATGACGCCCAGCCCAAGCCAGAACGCAGGTGTGGAGATTCCGGTAATGGCCATTATTCGCACCAGATGATCCAGCCAGCGATTTCGCCAGACTGCAGAGAGTATGCCCAGCGGGATACCAACCAGGAGTGCCAGCAGCAGGGCGCAAAATGCCAGTTCCAGCGTCGCCGGGAAAAATATGCGCAACTCTTCCAGCACCGGACGCCCGGTACGAATGGATGTTCCCAGGTCACCCTGAAACAGGTCGCTGACGTAGCGGTAAAACTGTACGTACAGTGGCTGGTCCAGTCCCAGTTGCTGGCGAATATTATCCACGATAGCATCGCTGGCGCGGTCACCCGCCAGTAACCGCGCCGGATCGCCGGGGATCAAGTGCGAGATAATAAACGTAATCACGCAGACGCCCGCCACCACGAGCACCAGCCCCCAGCAGCGTTGGCGTAAAATACTCCAGAAGGTCACGTTATTTACTCATGGTATTGATATTGAAGACCTGTTCCAGCATGGGATTGAACACAAAGCCTTTCACCTCTTTGTTCATCGCCAGTTGGTAGTTTTTCTGGAACAGGTACACATAAGCAGCGTCATCAATGACGATTTTCTGTGCCTGCTGGTAGTCCCGGGTACGCTGCGTCTGGTCGGTGGTCGCTAGCGCATTGCGCAGTAGCTTATCGACCTCACTGTTTTCATAGAACGAGCGGTTACCCGGCAGACCTTTTTTGTCTGACTCAAACCAGTAATTCATAAACATATACGGGTCGGCAAAATCCGGACTCCAGTTGCCAATCGCGATGTCGTAATCACCTTTACCCACTCTGTCGCGCATGGTGGCGTTCGCCAGCTTTTCCAGCTTCACATTGATGCCCAGCTTGTTGAGGCTGGATTGTGTTGCCAGAGCAATAGGTTCCCAGTTCGGGTCGTTATCGGAGTAGAGAAACGTCAGGCTGGTGGGTTTGCTCGTCACTTTATCCCATTCGGCTTTGGCTTTCGTTTCGTCATGGTTGTATTGCATTGCCGTCGCATCGTATCCCCACATGCCTTCCGGAATCGGGCCGCGCATTTGTTTTCCGTTACCACTCAGAATGCCGTTAACCATACCCTGATAATCGGTAGACCAGGAAATGGCCCGACGCAGATCCGCCTGATTAAGTGGCGCTTTGCTGTTATTGAGATACAGATAGGTGACGCGCAGTGACGGATACTCTGCCACGTTGACTTTGTTTTCCTGCTTCAGGGCGTTGAGTTGATCCACCGGCAGCGCATCGGCAATGTCAATGTCGCCACGGGAGAGCTGCAGGCGACGGGAGGCACTTTCACCGATAATTTTTACCGATACCCGTTTGAAGTTCGGTTTATTGCCGGGGTAATGCGGATTTGGCACCAGAACTAATTGCTGACCTTTTTGCCAGCTTTTCAGCATAAACGGTCCGGAGCCAGCGGTATTTTGCGCGAGGAAACCACGGGCATCATCGGCCGCATGTTCTTTTAAGACCGCCGGATTGATAATGGATGCACCGTCGTTCGCCAGCGTGTAGAGGAACGGTGCGAATGGCTGGCTAAGGGTAAACCTCACCGTATGTTCGTCGGGAGCATCAATCTTTAAATCTTTGGGAAATGCTTCTGCTGGCCCCTGACCGATTTTTAGTAACCGCTCAAAAGAGAGTTTTACTGCTTCGGCAGTGACGGGTGTGCCATCGGCAAATTTAGCATTGTCCTTCAGGGTGAACGTCCACTCTTTTTGATCGTCAGACGCTTTCCAGCTACTCGCCAGATCGCCTTCAACGTCGGTTGAGCCTTTATCACCGTCCGTTTTGTACTGAACCAGTCGCTGATAAGACGGGTAGGTCACTGTCCAGTCGTAATTATCAATTGTCACCGCCGGGTCGAGGGTTTGTGGGTCGGCAGCTTTACCGATCACCAGCATATCTTTCGGTACGGCGGCGTGCGCAACCGGCATTGTTGTGGCAAGGACGATCGCGAGCAATGTAGGACGAAACGAAATCGATCTCTTCATGACAGTTTCCTGATTAACTGGCGTGCTGTGTGCCAGGGGATATAAAACAGGTGAATTGATCAGCGAGTAGTGGGTAACTTGCTGCCAGGGGTAATTCGAAGTGCCACCATTCGCTCGGGATACCGACAAAGCCACCGCCAGTCATAATCGCATTCAGCAACAGGCGATTGCGCTGAGCGGCGGGCGGGACAGAAGGATGGTAAGCATGGGAACGTTCGTGCATTTCATCGAACTCTGCGCCCATATCGAGGATGTTCCCGTGCTCATCACGAAGCGTCAGGTCGATCGCGGTGCCACGGCTGTGATTAGAACCGACCGTCACATCAACAACATATTGCGGGTCTGGGCAGGTTTGCCACAACATCGCCTGTGCTTGTTGTGGGCGATACGCATCGTAAATCACCAGTTGTAAGCCTGACAGCTGGGCGATACTGATACTTTTCGCCAGCGCGGTAATCGCATCCTTGTGTAACAGACAACGCGCTTGCTGATAAATAGCTTTACCTGTGATGTTATCAGCGCAGGCGTATTTCAATTCGATCTCCAGATCAGGGAAGATCACGGCTAAATCAACCAGTTCGGTGGTATCCGACATAAACGGTTCCTGTATAAGACAAAAATTGCTGCGCTTTCCGCTTAAGCAGATCTCATGCCATGCCGGGATAAGCGCCAGAATGCTGGCTTAAAGTTATATTTTTTAACTTTTGATCAACATTTGTGCAGCGTAGTGCAGTTTTGGTGCAAGAGGGGAAGTTAAGGAAGGAATCTCCCGGAATCGTAGCTGAAATCACAGTATTTAAGTGACAGTGTCACGTTAAATGAAAACCCGCGAGTGCGGGCGAGAGGAATTTGTCAGATTTTCAGCGGTAACACGCTGCTCATCCAGCCTGGAATTTCTTCGGCGGGAAGGGGCCGGGAAAAGAAATATCCCTGAATAACGCGACAGTGGATCTTACGTAGCATCTCAAATTGCTCTTTGGTTTCGACGCCTTCCGCTACGACGGTTAAATTGAGGCTTTGCCCAATGCTGGTAATGGCTTCAAGTAAGGCAAGGATGCGTTTTTCCGTCAGACAACGATCAACAAAACTTTTGTCAATTTTGATTTCCGTTACCGGAAGACTGACTAAGCGGGATAATCCGGAAAAGCCCGTGCCAAAATCATCTACCGATAAACCCACGCCCATATCGCGCAGGATCTGGATGCGCTTAAAAATTTCCGTATCGTGTTCCATCATCATGCTTTCGGTGATTTCCACCGTTAGCTGGTGGCCGTCAATGCCCCAGACTTGCATTGCATCAGACACCTGATTAGGCAGCTGATTACTGCGGAAGTGCAGCGCAGACAAGTTAACGGATAACGCTGGAATATGAATATTCTGGCTACGCCATTCTGCTAACTGACGGCAAGCTTCCGCGATGACCCAGCGCCCAATATTTTCGATTTCGCCAATCTCTTCTGCGAGAGGAATAAACCGTGAAGGGGGCACATGACCATGCAGAGGATCGTGCCAGCGAGCAAGGGCTTCGATGCCGTACAGTTCACCCGTTTCTGCGAAGATTTGTGGCTGGTAAACCAGTTTCAGTTGGTTATTGCTAATCGCTTCTTTCAGCGCTGCGCCTAATATCAATCGTTCTTTCACCATTTCGTTCATCACCGGGCTGAAGAACTGCCAGCCGTTACCGCCATTCTTGCGAATATAATCCATCGCGTTATGGGCAGTGGAGAGCAGGTAATCGCGGTTTTTACCCACGTCGTAGCTGATGCCAATGCTCAAGGTGAGCGGGAATGGTTTATCGTCAATCATTATCGGCTTGCTGACCACATTCCGTAGCTCATCGGCGATTTGGGTAATGTTACTGACGTCGTTTTCCAGGCTCACGAGGACAAACTGCGTACCTTCGATACGACAGAGATACTGATCCGGTTTGAGTTTTTCACGAAAGCGATTGACCACTTCCAGCAATGCCTGATCGGCCCACGCATAGCCAAGGCTATCAATCACATCCTGAATATGGTCAACACCGATGAGATACACCACCGGAGAGACGGCTTTGTCGACCAGGTCATCGAGGTAATTGTGCAGGTTATTGCGATTTGGCAGACCGGTCATCGGATCAAATTGGATGAGTTGTTCAATATGCTGACGGCTTTTTTCCTGTTCCAGCGCCAGCGCGGCCATATGCTGGCTGATATCTGCCACGCGTTCGATAAAGGCGCTGGTTTCTGCTCCTGACGAGGTTTTAATTTGCAGGATCCCCGCCGGTGCGCCATCACGCTGACGAATGGTCGCTGACCAGCTTTGCGCATTTTGAACTTCTGTACCGTGCGAAGATGACGCCCAGTGTATCGGCATACCGTTGCGCAGCGCGAACAGCGAAACATGCGATTCGTTGAGAACAGATTCGATGTTACGACAAATGATTTCCCCCATTTCATGAAATGGCGGGCTGCTGCACATGGCGGCGAGAATATTGCCTTCAAGCTGGCGGATTTGCCGTTCTTCGGTGATATCCGAGAAAGTCATTACCAGGTTCTGCAGATGCGCGAGCACATCATAGACCGGGCTGATAGAGGCTTTAATCCAGATTTTTTCACCGGTGCGCGTCAACAGCAGAAATTCATCCTGATCGCGGGCGGTTTTCCATAGCAACTGTTGTAAACGAATGCGGTTATCGGCAGGGAATTCAGGAATGTTCAGGAGTGTATCGGGCTGCATACCGCTGGCTTCGCTAATGCAGTAACCAAACATTTCGGTAAATGCGCGATTGCACTGCACAATATGGCGTTCCGGATCGAGGACAATCACCGGTCGGTCGAGATGGTCAACGGCAATAATCAATTGTCGGGTCTGTTCTTTTTGCGCCATTTCTACGCTGGCATCCCGTACCAGCGCCAGGTAATAAATTTTACCCTCGGCGCTCACTTTCGATAGCGCAAAACGGGTCCAGATTTTACTGCCGTCTTTTTTCTCCAGCTGCAGCTCCCGACTCATCCCCTCGACGCGCGCTTTACCGCCTTCACGGTTGTGACGGATATATTCAGGATGCGCAGGACGCAAATCCCGCGGAATCAGCATATCAATGTTATTGCCAATGACTTCTTCACGTTTGTATCCCCAGAGCTTCTCTGCGGCGGGGTTGAAAAACATCACTTCATCATTTTCGTTAATTAACACCGCGCCCATCATATTTTGCTCAAGGGCGGGGAAAAAAATGCCATCGGCGGCATTATCCGCATCGGTTAGCTTCATGATTACCTCTGCATCCTGGCGCATCTAAAGACTGGCTTTCCAGAGTTCAACACGGTTTCTACCTCGTCTTTTGGCGATATACAGAGCTTCATCGGCTATTTGAATGAGGCGCTCATAGTCAGGATGACCATTAAACATGGCGGCACCGATGGAAAGTGAGAGGGCAATATCTTCGCCGTTTGCGGCTTTCAGTTTGGTTTTCTCCACCCGACTGCGAATACGTTCTGCGGTACGTAACGTTTCGTTTTCCGAAGCTTCAGTTAAAACAATGATAAATTCATCTCCCCCGTAACGAAAAACATAATCACTACTGCGGACGTTGTCGTAAAAGGCCTGAGAAACTTTACGCAAAATTTCATCACCGGTGTTATGGCCCCACGTATCGTTGATCTCTTTGAATTTATCAACGTCAATAATCAGCACTGACAGGGGGGTTCCGGTCCGGTTGGCATGGGCAATTTCGCGTTTAAAGATGGTCGGCAGGAAGCGGCGGTTAAGTAATTTTGTCAGTACATCCATACCCACTTCGTGGCGAGATACTTCTTCAAATAATTCACGCAGCAAGGTAATAATTTGCGATACGGTATTTCTTATCTGTAATAAAAATCTCACCCGCAGAGTTTTGTTGCTCAAATTTTTTGCATTACGCATGGTTTGATTAAAAATACCGTCGAAATCCTGAATCAGGCGGGAGATATGACCCACTTCGGCAATGCCGCTAAAATAATGTCGACCTTTATGGTTAAACCACAGGCCAAAATCAGCCTGGCTTAAAGGCAAACTACTGCCTAAATCAGAATCCAGCAGAACTTTATAGATAATGTCAATTTCCCATGAAAGGATTGAGGCTATTTGGCGTTCTTTTTCTTCTTCGGCGTTTTCCAGTAACGAGAAGATACGATAGTTTTCATCTTCTTTTGAGGCACTACTGTCACTAAAGGTAAACGCGCGGGTCATGACTTCCATCGCGATATCAATACTGTTAATCGAGAAATGGTAGACCTGAAGTTTTTCTGCGGCAGAATAATCCGAAGAGAAAATCACCGGATAGAGGATTTTTTTCAGCACCCGAACCCCCATCTCGACAATTTCTACTGGAATGCCGATGCGGGCATGCACTTCTGCGACGGTATGCTGGATTTGTATTAGCCTTTCAACATCGTCAACCTGGGCAGAAAGCACATTAATAATCCAGCGTTCCATCGCACTTTTCAGCTGCCGCTCAACTTGTTCATTACTCAAGAATTCTTCGGCATGCGGGTCAATACGGACAATCCGATAAAACTCAATGCTCAGGTAATGGGCATGCGCAACGGCAATTTCCGCGGCTTTGGCACGAATGAGCGGATCTGCCTGTTCGACAAGTCCGGTCCACTCATCTTTCATTCTTTTAAAATACATCTCCATAATTCACACCCTTATAAGGCTGAGAAAGCAGACGGAATCAAAAACGAAACGCAACGTGCGAGATCGACTAACTGCACATATTCTCCTGAAATATGAAGATATACTGAAAACAAATAAGCGACTTAGGACAGTTTCAATCTACGCTACTGTTCTTCAGAAGAGTATAGCCCATCGTAATTATTTTTCGGAAACAGCGAATACCGTAGGGTTTTCATATTCATACATTTTTATTAGGGGTTTTATGGCTATTAAACTAAGAGTGGTTAATTGCGTGGTTAATTTGGCTTAAATAAGCATGATTATTAGTGGGATATTTCAAGAGGATAACAAGCCGGTGAGTAAAGCACCGGCCATGTTACAAGTTTAACTGCCCCAACGACTTTGCAAATAGCTGACCGCTTGTTGAGTCTGAGGTTTGTTCAGATAGTCCTCACGGAACAAGATTGTGCCGCTGATTTCTGGTACAGCATCGTTAAGATCGAGCTGCTTTTTCAGTTCCGGTACGCCACCGTTAATCATCCAGTCTGGCTCTATCTTTGAAGGTTCACCCACTTTATAGAAGGCGATACCGATATACAGGCGGGTCCTGGTCGGTTTAACGACATCCGCCCACCATTTTGCCAAAACGTCATAACGTGCGGCACTCCGTGAGAACGGCCAGTAAATTTGGGGAGCAATGTAATCCAGCAATCCTTGTTCCACCCATCGGCGCGTGTCAGCGTAGGATTCGTCATAGGCTGCCGCGCCTCGGGTATCGGAACCGAGCGGATCGTGTGATCGGTTACGCCACACGCCTGCCGGGCTAACGCCAAATTCGACTTCCGGCTTAATGCTTTTAATGGTGTGCGATACCTTCGCAATTAACTGCTGAGTATTGTTGCGCCGCCAGTCTGCTTTTGACGCAAATGCGCCTCCGTATTTGCGGTACGTTTCGTTATCATTTAGCCGTGAAGCTGGTGACTCAGTATAGAAATAGTCGTCAAACTGCACGCCATCTACCGGATAGCGGGAAACTACTTCCGCGACTATTGATGTGATCCAGTCCTGAACCTCAGGAATACCAGGGTCGAGGACAAAGCGATCGCCGGACGTTCTGATCCAGTCGCGGTGTTGCACATAGACGCTGGCCGGTTGTTGAGACAGGGTGCTATTCAGTTCCCTGATAGTACCAGGCTTTGTATTAACCGATACGCGGTAAGGGTTAAACCAGGCGTGTACTTTCATCCCACGCTTGTGGGCTTCGTCGAGCATAAATTGCAGCGGATCGTAACCTGGATTTTCACCAATCTTTCCGGTCATAAGATCGGACCACGGCAAAATTTTCGATGGCCACAGGGCGGTACCGTCCGGCTTGACCTGGAAAAAGACCGTGTTTATGCCGAGACGTTGCAGATGATCCAGTTTGTCGATCATCGCCTGTTGTTGTACACGTGCCCGGCTGGTGGGGTTACTAATGTTAACCGAGGAAACCGGTGGCCAGTCGAGGCGAGACACTGTGGCCAGCCAGATGCCACGCATCGGTTGTGACGATTGTTGCGTCGTAGCTGGTGGCTTCGAACCTGTTGGTGGTGTCACCATTGACTCTGGGGGCGTGCTTTTGCAACTACACAGTAAAAGTGCCAGTGCAACCAGTACCGCTGGTCTTCTAATCGCTAATTTCTCGTTTCGGGAGCAGATATCCATATATGCTGGTTTCCGGTAAACAGATGTGCGCTCATTCTCGTACTTATCCCGGTTAAGTCAATACGACAGCGAGCACGAAAAAGGGAGCGATGAATTATCGCTCCCTTGTCTTATAACCATTCAGACATGGTTAGTGTTTCTTGTCATTCATCACAATATAGTGTGGTGAACGTGCACGCGGGTGCAGGAAGAAGTGACCTTTCGGAGCGTTCTGGCTGTTGATTGGTTCCAGAGATACGCCGGTATTCGCTTTGCCTTTACGATCATGAACAGCATAGAGAATAAAGGGCAGGGCAAGTACCACCAGGAAACTAACGACCAGTAATTCAACATACATATCGGTAGAGTCACCCTGGATGTTATCCGGCGGCAGGAAGGAAACAATAAACGCCATAATTGAAGTCAGCAGACCGACAATTGCCACGACCAGTTTCACCCCTTTACCACCAGGGATATTAAATGTGCGTTTTAAGTCAGGATGTTTAAGAACCAACACAATGTAGCCAATAAACAGCATGAAATAAGCACACAGATAAATCACCACCGTCAGCGCCAGGGCGATCAGGAAGGACATATTGTTACCGCCACCAGTATTGGTGAGGATGATCAACGCGATAGTAGTAATCACCAGCTGCGAAATAACCAGCGTTACCGGTACGCCATTTTTGTTCATTTTAGCGAACGCCGCTGGCAGCAGGTTTTTCTGCGCGGTGACATACATCCCGCGAGAAGGGCCAACAATCCAGGAAGCGATTTCCGCCAGAACACCCAGCAACAGCAGTGCGGAGATCACGCGAACCGTCCACTCAATTTCCGGTGCCACATGGGACATAAGAACGGTAAAGGTTTGCATTACCCCTGCTGAGAGGTTGATTTCATTACCCGGAATAACCATCGCAATAGACAAGCCGCCAACAGAGCTTAAGCAGATTGCCGCCACCATCAGCAGTAACATCGCCAGCGGATAATCGCGACCGGGGTTGCGCATTTCATTGACGTGGGTTGCGGAAGCTTCTACCCCCATATAACTCAAAATGAAGGCAACAAACACAACCAGGGTGCCGACTTTAGAGAAATCAGGGAAGAAGGTTTTCGCATCCATTTCGATAGCAACGGGAGCACCGGAGTGCAGATAAATAGCCGCTAATGCGATCAAAATAAATGCAGGTAACAGGATACCGGCGAAGAAGCCAACTTTAGCAATTCGCGCCGTGTATTTCGTGCCACCAAACTGTGTTAATGCCAGCGCCCAAAGAATGATGAGTGCTGCAATAGTTTTGGTAATGGGGTCTTCATTCAACGCTGGCCATTTCAAAATGTAGGAGAGTGCCCCTAACACGAAATAGAGCATTGGAATAAAACCGATGGCGATTTGCAGATAGCCAAATGAGATCGCTGCAAACCCCCATCTCGGCCCCAGAGTATTTGATACCCAGGCGAAGACACCACCTTCTTCCCAGCCGTCGACGGTGGCCATTTCCGCAGCACAAAGCCCCACGGGAATAAACCATAAAATCCCGCCTAAAAGCAGGAAGAAGACTAATGAAAAGCCCGATGTTGCGAAGGTAGGGTATTCATAAACAGCCATTACCATCGACGCCGTTATGGCAAAGAATCCGAGTAATGTGAGCTGTTTAGCTTTACCTGTCTGTACTGATGTAGCCATATTATCCCCCTAAAACGGTATTCCTGTCGGAACCGCACCTGTTTTGTTCTGAAGCACATTCAGAACAATATTTTCCGTTGCTAATGCCAGTGAACAGACTTTGGAAATTGTCCCGAAACGGATTCGTTTCGGGACACCGTTACCGTTAAACGTTATCAGGTATGTTTAAAGCTGTTCTGCTGGGCAATACCCTGCAGTTTCGGGTGATCGCTGAGATATTTCAGGGAGGCTTTGTAGTCTTCCAGCAACAGTTCAGCAAAGTCCATTTCGAAGCCGCGACGACACATAATGCGCATCACCACGATGTCGGTCGCTTCACCGCCGAGAGTGAAGGCCGGAACCTGCCAGCCGCGCAGGCGCAGACGTTCAGAGAGGTCGTAGAGGGTGTATCCCGGATCTTCACCATCTTTCAGTTTGAAGCAAACCGCCGGGATGCCTTCGTCCGGGCGACCGGTACAGATGAACTCATACGGCCCCAGTTTGGCGATTTCATCCGCCAGATAAGCGGCAACCTGGTAGGAAGCGTTCTGTACTTTGGTATAGCCTTCACGACCGAGGCGCAGGAATTCATAGTATTGTGCAATCACCTGACCCGCCGGGCGGGAGAAGTTGATGGCGAAAGTGCCAATCTGACCACCGAGGTAGTCAACGTTGAACACCAGTTCCTGCGGCAGCGCTTCTTCATCACGCCAGATAACCCAGCCGCAGCCCAGCGGAGCCAGACCGAATTTATGGCCTGAAGCACTGATCGATTTCACACGCGGCAGGCGGAAGTCCCAGACGATGTCCGGGGCGACGAACGGTGCCAGGAAGCCACCGCTGGCGGCGTCGATGTGCATGTCGATGTCGATACCGGTGTCGGCCTGGAATTTATCCAGCGCATCGTGCAGCGGTTGCGGGAATTCATAGTTACCGGTGTAGGTCACGCCGAAAGTCGGCACCACGCCGATGGTGTTTTCGTCGCAGGCTTCAATCATGCGTTTCGGATCCATAAACAACTGACCGGGGCGCATAGGGATTTCACGCAGCTCCACATCCCAGTAACGGGCGAATTTATGCCAGCAGATTTGTACCGGGCCGCACACCAGATTAGGTTTATCCGTTGGCTTGCCTGCGGCTTCCATACGCTTGCGCCAACGCCATTTCATCGCCATCCCGCCGAGCATACAGGCCTCGGAAGAGCCAATGGTGTTGGTGCCAACGGCCTGACCATTTTTCGGCGCAGGCGCATGCCACAAGTCAGCAACCATATTTACGCAACGCAGGTCGATAGCTGCAGATTGCGGATATTCTTCTTTGTCGATCCAGTTTTTGTTAATGGATAAATCCATCAACTTATGGACATTTTCGTCGTCCCAGGTCTGGCAGAACGTTGCCAGATTCTGACGAGCGTTGCCATCAAGATATAACTCATCATTGATAATCTGGAATGCGACATCATCGCGCATTTCGTGCAGCGGAAATCGTTTTGATTCTGCAATAGTGGAAATAGACTTCGCACCAAAACGTGAATCGAGTAATTCCGACCTTAAATCCGTTACTTGCTTCTTATCCATTTTAAACTCCTTAAAATGATTGGATCGCATTAAAAAAGTAGGATTTATCGATAAAGTAAGCAAGTGCAAAGGACTTGTGTTTAAATAACAAAATCCTAATGTTATTTATCGTGAGATATTATGGGAAAAATATATTTACGTTAAAAAACAATAGTGTAGGGTGTAATGGGTTGTAGTGTGGTGTTGTATGTCATTATTTTTGACGCGCTTTCTAACTCTGGTGAATTATCACATAAAAATTAGCCCTTAAAATATCATTATTAGTACTCGGTTGTTATTTTGAACGCATTCATAAAATTATTATATAAAATAACGTCTGTTGCTAAAACCCCCGCCAACGATATGTTGACGGGGGACGTCATTATTTTGGTAGTAATACTCCGGTAAAGGTATTCACTGGATGAGAAAGATATTGTTTAACCGTAGTGTTAACATTATCTACCGTCATTTGTTTCAATAATTGCTCCTGCGCAGTCCATGCGGCAGGATCGTCATATTGAATAAGACTATTTACAATGGTGTTCGCTAATTGTTGAACGCTACGCTGTTGGATATCGAGGCTGCGCTGAACGTTTTGCTGGTATTCATTCAGTTCTTGCTCACTGATCCCTTTAGCCAGACGCTTAACCATCACTTCATTCGCTAACGTTAACAGTTCATCATGTCGTTCTGGTTGACAAGTAAAAGCCAGCAAATGACTGATATCTTTGGCCTGAGGATCAACCGAGAGGCGAGAAGAAACGCTGTATGCTCCAGATGCCTGTTCACGAATATTAACGCGTAGATCTTTTGCCAGTGCGACGTTAAAAGCATCGAGCGCCATACGCGTCTCCAGATTTACAGGTGTCCGGGAATCATAACGATTCCACTGTGAAACCTGTGCCACAGGTTCATTTTGTTCTTTTACTGTAACCGATGCGTTGTCCGTCGCGCGAGTTAATGGTTTACCTGCGGCTAATGGCGAATCAGAGTGTTTTATTGATCCTAAGTAACGCGTAATTAACGGCAGAAGTTTGTCTTCTGCGACATTACCGACAACGACAAACGTGATATCCGCTGGAGATGAAAATAACTGGCGATCGGCTGCCAGCGCGTCTGCGGCAGTAAATTGTGCAATCTGTTTTTCTTGCAGTAATTTCGTACGATCATCAGCATAGCGCTTCTCATACATCTGCTGGGCGAATTTCTCTGCTGGACGTTGGTCGAGCGTTTTCAACGCCAGAATTTGAGCATTTTGTAGCGATGCCCAAATATTGTCATTAATCGTGCTGTGAGTGATTCGCTGGTTAATCAACTGGAAACCAGGTTCAGGATTATTAGCCCGCGCGCTCACGGAGAGCAACGTATTCAGCCCACTGACTTTGCTGCTCATGGTTACCGAGTTTTCCGCACTCCAGCGTTTCAGGCTGGAAGAGGAGAGATCACCAACGCCGCTGCCACTCACCGCTTTATTTGCCAGCGAGATAAGTGATTTTTGCTCCGCAGGGAAACTTAAATCACCTTTATTAGATACGGCAATAATTTGTAGCTTTTGCTCTTCACCCGCTGATTTTGCCAGAATAACCCTGGCACCATTAGAAAGTGTTAATGATGTCAGATTCTCAGCCAGCGTTTCTTTACTGCTAATTTCCGCCTGTGGGTCAGCGTCTACTGTTAACGATAAATTTCTGCCTGGGAAGATGTAAGCCGCCAGCTTTTTGTTGGCGTACTCTTTTTCCAGCGCCAGGATAGCCGCAGGAGACAATGCTTTTTTGGCGGCAACTTCATTGTTTACCATTTGCTCCCAAAATGCGTCCTGGTTCTTTCTTAGCTGCTGCCATTTTTCCGCCAGACTTTGCACGGTAATTTGCGACCACAGACGTTTCGAAAGTTGGTATGTCTCTTCCGGCGACAAGAACGGCGTATTATTTAACGAGCTGGACGCCAGGCGACTGGTCAGCATACGTAAATCGCGTTCAGCTTGCTGATCAACCGCATTTTTCAGCCAGGTTAGGCGGGTAGTTTTAACATCGTCGAGTTCTTCAGCAGAAAAACCATGTTGATCGAGGGTTGCCAACTCTGCCATTAATGCATTCGCAGCATCCTGCATATTATTGTCACGTGCATTTACACGGAAAAACAGCGACTGATAATCGGGTGCAATTTTAACGCTGCGCGCAGTGCCACCAGAAATAGTCTTCAACTCGCCCGACTGTATACGTTCCTGCAGACGTTGATTGAACAGCTGAACCAACATGCTCCATTCCGCTTGTTCGATAAAGCTTTGCTCATCGTTTACTTGTACCAGTGGCAGGCGATAATAGAGTGCAATGCCGTTCACCCGGTTTTCTTTATCATTAATAATATTAAAGCGTAGATTGTTTTCTGCTTTTGTCGGCCAGACGCGATTTTCAGCTGCTTTATTAGCCGGGAGCTTACTTAAATTATCCTTTATCAGCGCCAGCGCTTCTTTACTGTCGATATCGCCGACCACAATAAAGGTCATATTATTGGGTTGATACCAGCGTTGATAAAATTGGCGCAATTGTGCCGGTGTGACTGTGGCAACAGTATCCATCAGGCCGATAGGTTCACGGTCTAAATTACGTGTATTTGCCAAAAGAAAAGGGCGGCGCGCCTGAGATGTACGCCATTTCGCATCCTGATGGGCACGCCATTCCTCAGTAATTACGCCGCGTTCAGCGTCTACTTCAAGTTTCTCAAAGGTTGCGGCATTACACCATTCACTGAAGATTGCCATCACTTGTTGCAGATTTTGTTTCTGCGTAGTCGGCAAACTTACTTGGTACACCGTTTCGTCATAGCTGGTATAGGCATTAACATCGCGACCAAAACGCAGGCCCATCGACTCAAATGTTTCGATGACTTTATTACCCGGCCATGTTTTTGTGCCATTAAACATCATATGCTCAACAAAATGAGCCACACCGCGCTCATTGTCTTCTTCCTGCAATGAACCGGTATGAATTTGCAGCCATAAATTTACCTGATCCTTTGGATGAGCATGCGGATAAATCATGTATCGCAAGCCATTGTCCAGTTGCCCGGTAATTAACTTTTCATCCTGCGGTAAGGCAGCAAACAGTTTTCCGGGGAACAACAGAGTTGCCACTAACGTCAGTAAGTAACAGAGGTGTCTCATAATTATCTCCATGCAAAAACCGGGCAAATTTACCCGGTTAAGTAAAATCTGAAATATTAAAATTTCATGCTGACATCGAGCCAGAAAGTACGGCCACTGGCGTAAGTCGCCACACCGGTATTCGTTGTATCAACAGCGGTTTTGCTATCCAGTACATTGAGAATATCGGCACTAATCGTCAGGTTTTGTTGTTTAAGAAATTGTGGCGTCCAGGACAAGCGGGTGTCCCAGGTCAGGCTGCTATCCAGTTTTTCGTCAACATACTGCTTGTAATCTGAATATTCGCTGATGTATTGCGCATTCGTCTTACCCAGGATAATGCGAGCTTTACGCGCTTCTTGCCAGGTCAGCGTATTCGCCCACACCAACCCGCTCGGTTGATGCGTGAAATCCATGTTAAAGGAGATCTTTAGTGGATTATTAAAATCCGCCACTGGAACGCTATCGTAAGAGACCAGATTACCGTTATAAACCACCCGGTTATCACCGGTATTGCTCTCCTCATAACCATTGTTTAACGACAAGTTGCCCTTGCTCTTGATATAGCTAAAGACAATTTGTGGGTTAATATCTACCTGGCTGATATGCAGGGGTTCGGCCAGTTCAAAACTGAGGTTGAACGAATGCGTTTTGGTTTTACCGTCGTTGTTATATTCAGTAATGGTGGTTTTAGTCGCGCTGTCGGTACGACTGCTTTTGCTGATTTGATCATGCGCTTCACGGTAAACATAGTTTGCGCGCGCAATAACGTTCTTACCGATTTTTTGCTGCAATCCCATTGCCAGTTCATCGTTATAAGGCGTTTTCAAATCCTGATAACGCGTCAGGGTTTTATTGCCTGATACCGATTCCGTCCAGCTATTGCGGATATCACGTAATCCCATATCAAGAATATTCCCGCCATAGTAACGGTTATAACCTGCGGTAATCATTGAGGTTTGATCAGCAAAAATATCCCATTCCGTCATAAAGCGCGGGGAGATATTGTGGTTTGACAGATAGTTATCATAGTCATACCGCACGCCGGGCATTAACGACACATTACGCCAGTTAATGCGATCCGCCATATACAGCGTGTAATTGTCTATTCCCAGGCTGCCTTTACCTTTATGGTAAATGGTATGGTTAGTTTTCTTTCCGGCAGCATTAATCACATAGGATTCAGACTGGTTATGGCGTTCAGTCCATGCATCGGAATAGATGTATTCCGCGCCGAAGTAGGGTTGATGCGAAACATTACCCACGGCGAATTTTTGCCAGTCAAGGCGTGTTTTGAAGGTGTAATTATCTACAGCCTGGGAAATGTGTCCTAATCCGCCACGGGTGCAACGCCCTGAAATATCACCATATGTACATGAAAGTTCGGTGTACCAGATGTCATGATCGTGACGGGTATAATCACTAATATGATCCCAACCAACGGTGGTACGCAGTTTGGCCCATGCGAGCTGGGTATCCATATCCCATGCCAGACCATAGGATTTATTACCCATTTCGCGATCAGACTCCGGGAAGGTGCTGGTATTATAATCACGACTGGAGCCGGTATATTTTAAGGTTAAGTCGTGGGTAAAACGATCGCTGGCAAACCACGTAAATTTGCTCAATGCAGTATCGATAACGTTTTTATACTGTGCCCGACCAGCGACAATACCGTCATTCGAAACATAATCCGCGCGGGTAATATCAGACTGGCGACGGGATAAACCGGCGGTAACGCCAAAGTTATCGGCGAGTTCCTGATTAAACGCCAAAGTATAAAAGTTCTTTTTAAAATCTGGAGAGTAATAAGTACTTCCTGAAGAACCTTGATTAAATGCGCTTTTGTTATTCTCATCGAGATGCGATGTTAACCAGTCCGACTGCGTAGTACGATAACCCAGTTTCACGCTACTATCATCAGCATTGAAACGTTTGATCTTTGCGTCAATTACCCCGCCATTGAAGCGGCCAAATTCAACCGGCACAAAACTGTCATAAAGTGTCACATTGTCCAGTAAGCTGACATCCAGATAATAACCCTGTGACATCCCGCTAATATTGGTTGCACTACTGGCATCGGACTCATTCGCCGGGTTCAAGTTGTTAGTTGCACTTATACCGTCAATCAGATAGGCATTCTGATAGGGCGATGCACCGTGAATAGAGATTTTCTCCGGGCGAATATCTCCCTGGTTCAATGAGGTACTTTGCGTTGAATCCATGCGTACCGCAGGGTTGGTTCTCAGCAGATCGCTGATATTGCCATTCCCGGTCGATAAACGCTCGATGCTTTCACTGGTGTAATGCGTGTTGCCGTTTACGGGTACAGGGACAGGCGCATAGACCGTCATCTCTTCAAAAACAGACATGTACATATTTTTGTCATCGACGGCCTGCGCCACATCAGCGCCACATAAAATGACGCCAGGAATAAGAACTCGCTTCATTTATTTTTATCTCCGTACAGCAGGGCTTTTATTGTTTTTATAAAACCGCGCTAATGTCGCAAATATCATCAGCCAGGCTCCAGACACCAGGTTGATGTGTGACCATAATGACGCCGCTTGAGGGTAGTTTTTCACGCACTAAACGCAGTAAGCGGATAGCCTCTTGTTCCTCAAGATGAGAGGTAGTTTCGTCAAGAAATATCCATTTCGGACGTCGTAAAATTAATCGTGCCAGCGCGATACGTTGTTTTTCGCCGCTGGAAAGAATATCTCCCCAGCGATCGTGATCATGAATACGCGCAGCCAATTTCCCCAGACCAACCTGATGCAGTACTTCGCTCAACGATTTATCGTCTACGGACAGGGGAAGTGCTTTACAAATAATCTCTTTCAGTAAGCCGGTTTTGAGTAACGGTGTTTGTGACACATACCAACTGTCAGCAGGAGAAGAAATATCACCTTTAAACCACGGCCAGCAGTGGGATAATGTTTTAAGCAGTGTGGTTTTTCCCGCACCAGAGTAACCTTTCAGCAATAGCCATTTGCCTGGCGAAACATGAAAGTTCAGGTTCTCTAATATGATCTTATTATCAGGAGTACGAATACTCGCGTCAGCCACTTGTACCGCATGTTGGCAATTTTTAGGCTTATTCGTAGGGCGCTGTTCGGTGAGTTGATGGAACTCATACAAGCGATCGATAACCGCAGCCAGTTCAGCAAGTTCATCATATTTATAAATAAACCAGCTTAAATTGTTCGATACCAGCATAAATGCCTGGCGTGATTTCATCAGTCCGCCCAGATTGATCTGTCCGCTAATAAACTGCGGCAATAACAGAAAGTAGGGAAGAACGCTAAGCGAGCGCGAATAAATATTCTGCCAGTAATCAAGCCACCGCTGACGATTCATTAAACGATGCCAGTTCTCTTTAATGGTATGAAAATTTTCGCTCAACTCCTGGCGTTGTAGAGACTCAGCATTGCTTAGCGCAATCAGTTCTGCCTGCTTATTATGCTGCACAAGATTAGTTCGAAATGTCGCTTCGCTACGTTGTTTTTCCACATTAAGCGGACGAATACGTTTACCAACCTTATGGGTAAATAAAGTTCCACCGATCACAATGAGCACGACGGTATAGACCATATACCCCTGGATACTCCATTCAGTTCCACCAACAGTGAATGAGAGCGTACCCGCGCTTTGCCAAAGAATAACGGTAAAGGTGATCAGCATGCTAAGTGACTGGATGAAGCCAAATGAAAGGCTGAGCGTTTTGCTGATCAGTAAGAGAATGTCTTCAGCGATACGTTGGTCAGGGTTATCTGTATTTTTATGCTCGCCGTAGATCTGCGTGAAGTAGTAGTTTTTATCTGCAAACCAGCGATTAAGGTAGTAATCCGTTAACCATTCGCGCCAGCGAATAGTCAGTAGTTTAATTAGCCACGTTTTGTTTACGGATATTAATACAAAGATCCCCAGCAGGGCAGGGAACCAAAGGATAAGCTGCCAAAGCTTATCAGTTTCTTTCTGGCTTAGCGCATTGAAAAAATCATTATTCCAGTCGTTTAACCAGACCTGAATTTTAACCACGCCAAGGATCATGGCGAGGATAATAATGATTAACAACACTGAAGTTTTATTATTCTTACGCAGCCAAAAGGGCTTCAGCAGACAGAGATACTTTGCTATCAACATACAAAACGTAATGGGAATGGTTATCATTAGCGGAAATTGATTGTGCCATCCAATGATTATCTATGGCAATGATTTACTGATGAAATTTATTTAAGTGTCATTTAACAATATGAAATATAAAGAAATATTTCATTTTCAGTGGTTATGGTTATGCTATTGATAATCAAGAGTATTGCTAATGCCCTGACGCATACCTCGTAAGCCAGGATTTACGCAAAGGAAGATGATGAAGACGAAACACCCGACAGGTATTTATGTCGGGTGCCTTGTTAAGGTCATAAGAAGGAGGCTAAGAATGGAACTAAGGGGGAGCGTTATTAATTATTCTCCATTTGTTTTGCAACATCCATAATGTGGTAAAGCGGAACTCTGTTCTTAGCTAACTCCACCATGGCGTTCATATAAGGCACCATGGTTGAAAAAAGGATTTTATAACCTTCGCAAAAATAGGAAACAGTTTCATTGTTTACTTTAGTAATACGATGTTTAGGGCAACCACCATTGCAGATAGGTTTATATGCACATTGCTGACATTTCGCTGAAATCCGTTTTTTTTGCGCTGTCAGTTGAACACTATTCATCGTTTTGAGTTCAGATTTATTAATGTTTCCAATTTTGTACTGTGGATAGACAAAATGGTCGCATTCGTAAATGTCTCCATTACTTTCAACAACCAGATTATCCTTGCAGGACTCCTGGAAAATACAACTGGTATGCCCATTCCCCAAAAAACGGCTGACAAAGCTTTCAAACTGACGGATGAAAATTTCACCCACATCGTTTTTAACCCATTGCATAAAAATGGTTGACATAAACTTGCCATAAGCCGTGGGAGGCACAGAAAAATCAATGATACGGAATGTGTTCTCACTATGACCACTGAAATCAATATTCGGCGTCCCGGTTTCGAGCAATTCGATAAATTGCATATGTTTACTGCCGATAGATTTTAAAAAATGATAAACCTCAAGAGGGTAATGGACATTAACGTTATTAATGACGGTTAACGTATTAAACTCTACTTGATATGATTTCAGACGCTCGATGGCTGCTATCACTTTTGCAAAAGTACCGTTACCTGAATTACTGCGTCTGTAACGGTCATGTAGCTCCTGGGGTCCATCGATCGAGATACCAACCAGAAACTCATGTTCTTTGAGAAAGGCACACCATTCATTATTCAATAAAATGCCATTCGTTTGTAATGCATTAAAAATACGTTTTTGGCCTGCATAGCGTTGTTGATAGTGAATAACTTTACGGAAAAAATCCAGGCCAGCCAGAGTGGGTTCACCGCCTTGCCAGGTAAAATAGACCTGATTGCCAGACGCTGCGATATATTGTTTGATGAACTCTTTCAGAGTGCTGTCATCCATCCATTTTTCATGAGTAAACTGCGACTCTTTTTCAAGGTAAAAACAGTAATCACATTTGAGATTACATTGAAAACTGGAGGGCTTGGCTGTAACGTGCATCGCTATCTCGCTCAATAAGGCGGCGGAAAAATCCGCCGCATGAAGGTTTAGTTATTTCGCTTCGCTTAGTGCTTTCTTGATATTGTTAAACTTCGCCTGATTTACCTCGCTAAGCGGTGGCTGGCTTTTGTCGATAAACTCTCTTACCACACCTTGCATCTCTTTAACGACCTGCGGATTGGCGGCGGCAAGGTTATCTTTTTGCTGTAGATCTGTCAGTTTGTATAGACCTAACTGATTGTTTTCTACTGTATAGACTAGCGAATAATCGTTATTTCTCACCGTATAAGAGAATTGGCTTAAATCTTCGGTGTTGGGGTTATGCGGGTAATCGTCTGACTGATGGCGGACAAATTTGTGGTAATTATCCCAGAAGGGAATATTTTCCTCATCAAACCAGTGAGAATAAGATGTTATCCATGTCAGATTTTTATGTGGCTCACCTTGTTTCTTATCTTGCAACCAGGGCAGCAATGAAACACCATCCAATTTTAGCTCTTTTGGAATGCTGATATCGGCTGCATCAAGAGCTGTCGGGTAGAAATCCATTGCGGAAATCAGCTTGTCATAATTACCGGGCTGAAGTTTTCCTTTCCACCACATAAACATTGGTGTATGGGTACCGCCAGGATAAGTCTGGCTCTTATAGCCTTTTTGCGCTCCGTTCAGCGGCAGAGGACCATCGATAACTGCACCATTATCGGAGGTAAATAGAATAATTGTATTGTCATACTGTCCGTTTTTCTTTAGTTGTTCAAGAATGCGTTTTACGCCCTGATCAACAGAATAAACGGAAGCGTAGTAGTTATCTGCTGTTTGGCTACCGGTATTAAATTGCTTCTGATATTGCTCTGGTGCAGGGTTGTCGTTTGGCAGGTGCGGAGCATTATAAGCCAGGTAAAGCATAAAAGGCTGGTCAAGTGTTTTAGCACGATCAACAACGCCAATTGCCTCATCGGTTAACTGATCGCTGATATAACCTTTTGCGGGGACGCGCTCACGATTTTTGAACAGAGAAGGGGAGTTATAATATGCCGTTCCTGCAGCGTGGAATCCCATAAAGTAATCAAAACCACGGTTTTGAGGTTGCCATTCTTCCGCAGAAAATGTGGTGAAGTTGTCATGATAGTCACGCGTTTGTTTATCTTCTGGTACTGGCACATTACTGATTTTTGACAAGTGCCATTTACCTACTGCTGCAGTGTAATAACCATGATTCTGGAATAATTCAGGCAAGAAAGTTTCTGTCAGCGGAATACCATCCTGAGCATCAGTATTGGAGTACACACCAAAACGAGCGGGCGCTCGACCGGTCATTATTGCGGCGCGGGAGGGACCGGAAACACCGTGCGCCACATAGCCGTTAGTAAAACGTACACCTTCATCCATTAACGAAAGGAGTGTTGGCGTTGATTTTTGTGCAGCTTCAATGGCTTTATCTATCCCTATTTTGTAGGTATCGACAACTTCACGATTTTCCATTGTTTTTGGGTCAAAAGAACCCTTATCAAAAGGAAGTTGTCCATAACCCAGATCATCCATGGTCAGTACGATGATATTTGGCTTTCCTTTAGTACTGTATTCAGTCGGCGTAAAGTCTGAGAAAGCAACGTTTGTTTTAGTTGCTTTCAGCTTTACATCATCTGCCGCATGAGCGGTAAATGCAGCCATACCAGATGCCAGTATCAAAGATATCGAGGTACTTACGACACTTTTCTTCAATGCAGACTTCATAAATGTTCCTCTTCTTATTGTACTTAATTCCAAAGTAATTTTACGAAGAGAAATAAGATGATGTAAGTGAAGTGAGTCACATAAAGAGATAGCAGATTTGGCTAAAAAAAGAGAAACAACAGTCTAAAAAGCGTTGACATTGCTTTCTGTTGAGCCAAGTAATTTCTCAATGATAAATATCTAACTAATTGATATTTAGTGTATTTATGTGTTTTGATGGCAATTTATTGCATTGGGATCATAAATAAATATGAAACAGATTATTTAGATTCATAAATATGTGATGTATATCACCAATTCTCATCATAAAATACAATTCGTAATGACACATTGGGGCAGGTAATAGCTGCCCCTTTAATTCTTACTTAGCGTGTGGTTGACTATTTGTGAGCGAATAATCAATTAGCCAAAGCATTCATCGTGTTGCCCGTGTTCATATTCGTGTGCCTTTGACAACGGTACTCCTTTGAAACTCTCTTTGGACTGTTGCCGAAATGTTTGCGGAAAGCATAAATAAAATAAGATGTACTGGCATAACCACATTTTTCGGCAATTTTATTGACTGAACCTTCTACGCGTATCAAATTTTTTGCGTGTTGCATTCTGGCATCTAAAAGAATTTGTGAGAATGTCGTTTGCTCTTGCTTTAGTTTTTTCTTCAGCAGGCTTTCACTAATATACAGGCAATCACAAATATCTTTTAGTTTCCATGGGTGTGCCAGCTTCATATTGACAATGTTTCTCACTTTCCCTGATACGGATAGCACACCGTTAGTTAATAATGTAATGAAACCTTTGCATGCAGCAAAAATAGACAGGCAAGAAAAAAGCAAAAGTTCAGAAAAATTCTGATGATTGCGTTCTTCAGAGTTGAGATAAGCAATCATTTCATTAAGTAATCCAGTTGGTACATTTGAAGCACGTAAAAACTTCGCAGGAACAGGCATAGTCACTGTCTGAATATTAGTGCATTGTAGATATTTTTTAATGGTGTTTTCATTAAATCCAATTTCTTTGAAATGCCGCTCATAAGGTTCAAAATGCGTACGAACAGCGTTATCTACCATCAAGATCTCGCCGTCAGAGAAGGCGTAATCTTTATCTAAAATGTTAGCGTTGAAGGCATGATGAATAAATATAACAGAACAAACGAGCGACATTTTATCTCCTTAAAACAATAAAGTTTTTATCGATACTTTTTTAACATTTCATATTTATAATTTGCTGTTTATTTTCAGTCTTGCAAACTATTGATAATGAAATGTGTAAGATCTCTTGCAATGCGACCCATTTCTGAAATACCCAGCTGATCAATTGCCGAAAAAATGGCTATCAACGTAAGTGTCAGTAATAAGACAACCACAATTACAGACATGATTTCTTTATAGTTGTCTCTTTGCGTGATTTTGTTTTTCACTGTGGTCGCATGCATTTCAAATATGTTTATTTAGCGGATAACGTTAAAAATCGTTAATCAGTATGCTTAATATAACAGGCTGGAAAAAAGAGGAAATAGGACTGGTGCTTCAGTACTGAGCGGAGTTTCTTACAGCTGTAGGCGGAGGTATAAATCTTATAGCGAGCAGTTTAATTTAGCACATGTGAGTAAATTGCGCGACAATGGTCAATGAGGAATTCTTCTGCTGTGCGGATGACAGCAGAAGAAATGAGGAGGCGAATTAATTTGATGGTTCTAATTCAACCGGAATACTTTTATAGCCAGGAATGCCACTTAATGGATCGTGGTTATCAAGTGTTAGCATGTGATTCGATTCTGGAAAATAGGTCACCAGTGAGCGGTCAGCCATGGGGTAAATGACCACTTTTAATCTATCCATGCGGCGTGAGCTACGCTTACCCTCTGGCGTGAGTGCAATAAGATTAACTCTTTCGCCGTTTTTTACACCGCAAACTTTAGCTTGTTTAGCACTCATGAAGACTACATCTCGTTGACCGAATACCCCTCGATAGCGATCATCCATACCATAAATCGTCGTGTTGTACTGATCGTGACTGCGTACTGTCGCCATGACCAGCTTACTGTTAAACGCCGAAGAGGGATCTTCTAACAGCCCTTTGCTGGTAATGAAATTAGCCTTACCTGACGACGTCAGCCAGCGCCTTTCAGCAGCTGCGTTTATGAGGTGAAAACCACCAGGATGGCGGATGCGCTGGTTATAGTCGGCGAACTCTGGCAGCACAGCTTCAATGTCATTGCGAATGCGATCATAATCTTCCACCAGATGCTCCCAGGCCACCACGCTCTGAGGGAGCGCTGCCTGCGCGATTCCCGCGACCACAGCACACTCTGATTTCAGCATGACACCTGCGGGTTTTAACACGCCACGCGAGGCATGAATCATTGACATTGAATCCTCAACGGTTACCGCCTGCGCACCGCTTTTTTGCATGTCAATCTCGCTGCGTCCCAGAACCGGCAGAATATAGCTATGCCGTGCGGTCAGCAGATGAGAGCGGTTAAGCTTAGTGGCTACGTGTACCGTCAGATCTAATTGTGTTAACGGTACAGCGCTCGCTTCCCGATCTGGCATTGCCAGTGCAAAGTTGCCCCCCATGCAGATCAATGCTCGAGCCTGCCCCGTACATATTGCTTGCATGCTGGCAATTGCAGCATGTCCAGGTGCATGAGGTGGGGTGAAGCCATAGCGCTCACCCAGGCGAGCCAGAAACTCTGCAGACGGTTTCTCGGTGATACCGACGGTTCGGTCGCCCTGTACATTAGAGTGACCACGTAGTGGGCAGATACCCGCACCAGGCTTGCCAATGTTACCTTTCATCAACAGCAGATTGACAAGTTGCTGTACGTTCTGGGTACCATGTTCGTGCTGAGTGATCCCCATTCCGTAACAGATAATGGTTCGTTCGGCAGCGGCATATGCATCAGCAAGTTCGGCGATTTGTGTCTGACTTAGTCCAGAAATACGTTCGATATCTTTCCACTCGGAATTGAGAACGTCACGGCGTAGCTCGTCAAAGCCGACGGTATGCGTTTGAATGAATTCGTCATCCAGCAATGAGGGCCGACCCGCAGCACTTGCAGCATCATCGCGCTCAATTAACAGGCGCATCATCCCCTTTAGCAACGCCATATCGCCACCAATGCGCACATTATAGTAAGCACTAGCCAATTGAGTCTCGGAGTTCGTCAGCATTTCAAACGGGTTCTGTGGTGCGGTAAATCGCTCCAGGCCACGCTCCTGCAGAGGATTGATGGCAATCATTTTCGCTCCCCGTTTCACTAAAGCGCGCAACGAAGTCAGCATGCGAGGGTGGTTTGTACCAGGGTTATGCCCAATGCAAATGACTAAATCGCATTTCTCAAAGTCTTCCAGTAACACGGTCCCTTTACCCACGCCGATACTCGCTGCCAAACCCACGCTGGTCGGTTCATGGCACATGTTTGAGCAGTCGGGAAAGTTATTGGTACCGTATTCACGGGCAAAAAGCTGATAAAGAAAGGCAGCTTCATTGGAAGTGCGGCCCGAAGTATAGAATTCAACCTGATTTGGATCACTATAACTTTGAAGACGTGCGCCAATTTCGTCGAAAGCTTGTTGCCAGCTTAATGGCTGGTAACAGTCGCTGACGGCATCATATTTCAAAGGTTGAATGAGACGCCCCGCAGCCTCGAGTTCGTGATCTCCCCAGGTAAGTAATGATTGAACCGTATTCTCAGCGAAAAAAGAGGCATTCACCTGCTTATCGGTGACTTCCCAGGCGATTGCTTTTGCGCCGTTTTCAC
Source organism: Escherichia coli (assembly GCF_036503815.1). Taxonomy (GTDB): domain Bacteria; phylum Pseudomonadota; class Gammaproteobacteria; order Enterobacterales; family Enterobacteriaceae; genus Escherichia; species Escherichia coli_F. Next base: position 2,562,215 of record NZ_AP027764.1, on the reverse strand, counting down.
AAATGTCGAATGACGCGCTGTGCTTAGGATCTGGCCATGCACATCCTGGACAGTCAAAGCCTTCTGGCTTATTCATGTCAAACATGGCAATCACTTCCTGGCGTATATCCATCTGCTTACGGACTGCATTCGCTACAGATTTGACAGCCCCCCAACCACCGGCAGCTCCCTGGTAGGATTCAATTTTTTTCTTCATCAGCTTATCCTGTGTGGAAATGAATTATTAGGATTTGTAATAGCGATGATGCGCAGTATATATAATGGGTTTATCGGCCATTTGGATATATGAGAGTAGGGGGCTACTCTCATTCTATTTTTAACTCATTATCGTCACATAACAGAATAGTATAAATGCGATAAGTTAAGCATCATCTCTCATAGTCTTTAAGTTAACATACTTTTCAATATATAAAATAAGACTCTGACTTCAATTGTGCGCGGATTTTCTTACAGGTGTAGGATAATTTCTTTCAGGAAAGAATTATCCGCGTAATTTTAGTGAATGGAAAGCACAACCTAAAGTATAACAGGGTCAACATCACAATTATTCATAGATAAATGTAACGCCAATGACTGACTGTACTGCTCCAGCTGCGACCTTGCTTCCTGTCTGTCCATAAGTTGCACTTAAGCCCAGGGGTACTTTGCTTTTATTTACAGTTCCCAGGGAGACATTTTCTCCCGTAGCCAGTATTTTTCTATTACGCATCAGGGAGACACCGACTCCTGATGCTTTTGTTGCGTCAGGTGCGGTATTAGCAAACACTTGTCGGGCACTGTCAGTGGTAGCGCCCGAAAGATAAAATGAGAGCTTTTGCTCACTTGAGCAATATACGCCCAAGGGTATTTCTGCGCTTCCAGGAAAGTCCGGGAGACTCACTGTGACATTACGACTATCAACGGTACAGCCGCCCGTTGGCATAACAACACTGTTATTTGAAATAATATTCCATGTAAAGTTACGCGGATTTCCACTTCCTAACGTTGCAATTTTATACATATGAATGCGAGCAATAACTTCTCCCGCGTTTATGACAACGCCACCGGCCGCCCCGACAGGGGTAATATAGAGTTTTAACGGTAAGGGCATCGGTGTCTTATCACCAATATCCAGCACGTTGGTATTTGTCGTCAACGGAAAGGGGTAGGTCACATTATTCCAGTACAGCGATCCTTTATATGACTGTAGGGAGCCTGCGAAAGCTGAGCCTTGTACTAAGTTAATATGATCTGTGTCGTACCAGCCGCCGTAATCATTCCAGCAACTTATATGCTGAGACAAATCTACAACCAGATTCTGACCTGGTTGAATGACAGGATCGAGATTAACATACACAGAAGTTGTACCTGCGCCAATACTTGACCCACCATCAACATTACAACTGAAGGCGAAGACTTTACCTGCCATCAAAAGAAAATAAATACTGAACAGGACATTTATACTAATTTTTTTTCCCATGATAAATCCTTAGGTTAAAAATTGATTTAAAAAAGAGGCTTATAAAATCGAATCGATGTTATTGCCAGGTATAGATCACATTGATTAGCGCCTCGATCGTTCCCTGGCTTGCGTTTCCATTCACCGTGATAGCTCTTGCCTTAAGTGGAAACTGTGCATTACGTGTGATCTCATCAACAATAACCGTTTTGCTATCGCCACTTTTTAACGTCGCCTCCTGATCATCCCTCAGCTCTATTTGAATATTTTCGGCACTACCTTCATTTTTGTAATAACCCGTATTGTCAGTTGAACCTGTTACGATTGCCGTCACTGCACTTGTTTCAATCGGACAATCGGTTAATGATAAAGTAATATTGTGCCAGCCAGATGCAGAACCAGGTTGTTGCAGATTGCGTGTATAAAGATCCCCGAGATTAACGCTAGCCTCTTTGGTTTGAATAGTGCAGGGTTTAGCAACTACCCGACCATTAACAGTGATAGTGACATCAGCGGCCTGGAGAGTTGCTGAAAATAGCGCACAGAGCGTAGCCAACAGAAATCTTTGGAAAGTTCTATTCATATCTCACTCTGATTATTGAAATTCAAGGGTAAATGTTGCCGAAGCGCTAACCAGTCCTGGATTGACGGACTTTTGTGTTGACTTCAAACGGGCCGAGTAAGGCAAAATATTATCCTGATCAGGAGTCAGAGGGATCCACTGCATTCCGGTATGAAGGTCATTTAATTTTACTGGGCGCATATTTCCGTCCAGAATTTCAATACCCAAACCGGAAGCAGAATTGCTTCCTTCATCCAGTTTCAGCAGAGTATTATTTTCTAAATCCTCTATCCCGCTAAATGCAACTCGAACCCCTGTTGTCCCTTTGCTACATTCACTTAACGTAATCTGGAAAGGAACGGTTGGACTTGTGCTTCCAGTCGTTGGGAATTGCCTGGCACTGTGTTTTTGTAGGTCTACGGTAAAATTAAGCGAATCAGATGAAACTGTGCAGCCATAATCCAGGACGCGCCCGCTAATTTTAATAACGCTATCTGCAGATAAAGCAGAATAGGTGGTTAACCCCAGACATAAACCGAGGAAAATAATGCTATTGTGTTTCATAATCTAGTGTTCCTTAGCGACAGGCTACTGTTTGCTGACTCAGTAAGTTCCCAGGAGAGACTTCAGGAAGCTTGTAATTAACAATACATTTAGCGTTTGCATTGTTGCCCCATGAAACCTGTAATTTTCCTGATTGTGGAAGTCCTGTCAGATAGACCTGACCATTTTCAGCAACAATGCTGCCATTGTTATTGTCACCGTGAGTCACAATTGCACCGAATGGAACTGGTTTATTGCCGTATTTCAGAGTCATTAATACTTTACCGCCGATTTGTGCATTAAATGTTGCTCTGGCAATAGCACCATGAGTAGGGATGACCGTGACCACGGTTTCATCCAGTTCAACATTATCGGCAAGGGAATTAGCGTTAAGAGCGACACGATTTTCTCTATATTCTGTCGCAAATGGTAATATTGCATAGCCACGCCAGTCTGTATGTATTCCTGTCTGGTTCTCTATTTTAACATTCTCCGCGCCAGGAGCCTTAACCAGAACCATAGTGTCACCCATCGGCTGTCCAAAGGTGACACCATCAGCATGAGCAATAATTCCACCACTCATTCCGTAGTAAAACTGGTTGCTATCTCCATTACGACTGTAACCGACATTAGTATTACCGTAAGCCCCTCGATAATTAAGAGAACTGTAACCACTGGTGCCAGATGAAGCATTACCTCCGCGGGTATTACCGACCTGAACACTATAATTCAAGTTATTATCCGGCAGCAGTGTGCCATAAACCCCAGATAGATTGGTCATACCGCCTTTCAAATCGTTTGACATGCTATAACTAGCGTTTGAATTACGAAATGCCGACTGACTGTCTGTACGCATCCAATGACTGAAGGGAACATTAAGTGTAAAAGCGAGTAAATGATCCCGATCGTTTTGCCATATATTACTGGAATAGCTGTAATTCAGCGAAGTCGTAATGTCGCCAAACGGTACATTTAACCCGAATGATATTTGCTGATCACTGCGTGACGTGTTCCAGTAACTTTGGCGACTGGCACTGAAAAAGGTCGTACCGTAATTTCCAAGCTGCTGGGAAATACTTATTTGTTCCTGACCACGCTTACTATAGTACAGATTAAAATAATCAATAAATTGTATCTGTTCATTGGTGTCTACGGTCGGAGGCTTGACGGTGTAACCACTCATTCGACTGTATGCACTGTCAGATAAGTTATAAAATCCTTGCGTAGAATATCGATATCCTGCGACCTGGATATTCGTTCCCGTCTGATAGAAAGATTTACTGTAAACAGATTTTACCGATTGTCCGCTGTGACGAGTATCATCCGCAAGTGTCGTATTGGCTTGCGTGATATCGACAGAAAAGGCACCTAAAAGGCCAAGATCTTTACCAATACCCACGTTGAAAGCTTGATAATCTTCTGCAATTTGCATCCCGCCATAAGGTGTCCAGTTTCCCTCCAGACCATGCATTACGCTGCCCTGAATGAATTTGGGGGAGCTTTGCAGGTTATTTCCACTACGATATTCTCCCAAGGCAAGTGCATAACGCGTATAACCAGCACGTTGGAGAACCGGGACAGATGAATAAGGGACATATAAAGTCTGAATACTGCCGTCTGCCTCTTTTATCGTAACTTGCAGATCACCGCCATTAGCCGCAGAGTTAATATCATCAATAGTAAAAGGGCCGGGAGGGACCGTAGTCTGATAAACATCGTATCCGTTCTGTTTAACACTGACTTGGGCTGTGCCACGGGCTATACCATGAATCACCGGAGCAAAACCATGTTGGCTATCGGGCAACATCGCTTCCGTTGAGTTTATTTTAAGGCCACGAAAGTTCACACTTTCAAAAATATCGCCATCGGTATAACTATCACCCACCGTTAACCGTGAGCGTAAGGGAATAATGTCACGTTCAGCCGACGTATTGATATGCTGCCATTTATTGCTGTCAGATGAATTGCTACTCCCACTGTTATAACTCCACGTTGAGTTATCACGTAGTCGCCAACTGCCAATGTTGATGCCACTCTGTAAATTCAAATATGCATAGTTGGATTTTCCTGCATTATGGTTACTACGATTATTAATAGCATTACCGTTAAAACTATAGTTCAGTAGGCCTGCGTTTATTCCTTCTTCCCACAGGTCAGGAGAGACATAACCACGGGCCATTCTGCCGACATAAATCTGCGGAACGGAGAGCGACAGATGTTGCTGACCAACATCAAACTCAGTAGATGCGTCGGCCAAACGATCCTGAAGTGGTGTACATGCGTTGTTATCCGGCACATTTTTTTCTGCCAAATGGCCCTTATTGGCTAATAGCGCTGATTTTTTTATGCCAAGACTGACAAGAAGGTCTGTACTCAGACATGGGGTGAGATCTGCGTTATTATCATCTGCAACAAAAGTAACATCCCGAGTGGTCATAAATTCGTCGTTCAAATAAATATCGACCCGATATGTACCAGGTGGTGCCTCGCGTCCCTTAGCAAAGGCAGATAAATCAACAGACTCAGCAAGATCATTGCTTAAAAACCGTGGATTAAAATAATACTCTGCTTCTACGGGAAAAATCGCTGTAGCTAAGCCAAGGGCAAAGGTAAGCCGTGCAAAGCGAGGCAGTAGTAACACATGATGCATACGATATGCCTTAAATGCGGCACGAAAGGCTGTCATTATTAGTTCCGATTGAGTTTATGCTTATTAATTAGGTCAGTTGTTACTGCATGGTTGCCTTAATACGCGGTGTTAATGCACCGTAATCATTGATCGTCTGAAAGCTGATATCCCCGGATGCACCGTGAGGGAAATCCACAGAAATCTCACCTTTTGGAGGCACCATGGTGTTTGGGAGATCGCTATTTCCTGCTTTCATATTCGTTACGGTAATGAAGTAGGGGGTCGGATTAATAAGTGTCAGTTTGCTACCACTGCGGCGGAAACGAAGCATTTCCGGAGCTTGGTCAGGTGCCATTGCCAAATTCGTTGGGCGATAGAACATTTTTATGCGGCTAATAATTGCGAGCTGTAATGTATTTGCATTTTTCTGATCTTTTTCCATAGCAGGAATAGCTTTGACATTTACCCAAAACAGGCTTTCCCGGTCGCTCGGTAACTGATGATTAGTGGCGTTGATAATCCGCAGCGTATTCTCTTTTTTGCCTTGCATCGAAAAAAGCGGTGGGGTAATGACAAACTGGGTATCTTTTTGGTCACCCGCATTTTCTATCCATGACTGAATAAGATAGACACTGGCAGGATCATTATTCGTGACAGGCAATAAAACCTGTTTCTGATTTGCTGGAAAGATTACACGAGTTGCACCTAGAGCTACCGCTGCATTGGCAATGGTACTATGGCAAAGAAAGACCAATGAAAGTAATACTGTCGCCATAAAAGAAACAGAGTAGGGCGTACGAGTCGTCTGCATCTGATGTGTTCTCCATGTGTTGATAGGCTAAGCGGGGGAAACCGTCACATCAGAAAATGGTAAATATTGCTAATGCTATGGCGGATGGCCGGGTTTCCAGACTTAATGCGCTGGTAATAAAACTTGGTTCTCTATTGAAATAAAAAATTGTCTTCAGAGTGATTTTTAAAATCACAGTAATTTTAACTGCCTTGTTTATTAATCGTTTAGATACTCTATGATTTTTTCATATCGTTCCAAAATATAAGTCATTCCTTAGTAATAATGAGATAAACATTGATGAATTTTTTCGGGTGTGAGTAGCCATGCCACACACACCCTGTTTTAATTTCAGATGACGTATAGCCACCTGAATACTCAATTATAGGTATTGGACTTTGAAGGTCGCATCTGCATTTGCAGTACCGGCCACTGACTGCCCGAGGGCAATATAACGAGCCTGGAATGGCAGTATATTCGTGCCATCAATCAAGTCAGTTTTAGCGCTAAAAGTTGCCCCATCCAGTATTAATACCTCCCCCGTACGGTCCAAAATTTGGATACCGACATTCTGGGCAGAGCCTGCCGCTGAACTCTGAAGCGCCAACGTATCGTCATTACTGGTGACAGTAGTCCCAAGGAATGCAACAGCCGCATTACTGGAAACATTGGTATCACAATCATTCAGCTTGATATTGAAGCCTACAGCGCTACTGAGGTCACCCGCTTTAGCCAGGCGAGAAGAACGGACCTGACCCAGCTCAACCGTTTGGTTCATTGATTCTGAGTCAATCGCACAAGCTGCATTTACCACTTCACCTTTAAAATGAATAACACCGCCATTTACGGTGGTCGCAACTGACTCATCACCTTCGGCTGCGTTAACCGCAGCCGAAGACATCGCCAACACAGAAACGACAATCATTCCGACATGTTTGAGTTTCATAATTCTCCAAAGTTTATATTTAAGCAGCTGAATAAAGAAATATAACAATTCAGTCATTCGGTTATTGCTTATAAAAAAGAATCATTCTTGATTAGCCTGTCACCCTGAAAATATAATTTCCTGAGTTATTACATCTGATGAAGAACGATAATATCTTTAAATCACAAGGACGCTCAGTCACAACAAGCTTATAACTGCACTTGTTGTAGAGAGTATTTTCAAAGACTTTTTTATATCGCCAAATAACATGACGATTTCATTATGCATGATGTTTATAAACAACGTCTAAACAGAATATGATTGCGAATATGGAAAATGTCAGGAAAGGTCAAGAGTTATTAATGTTTTATATGGCCAAATAACATTAGGAATGCTTGATGTTTTTTGTTGTCATTATTTCTTGATGGATTATTATTTGGCAATCTATCATCCACGCACCAATCTTATTGTGAAGTATCAGGTTACCCGGTATTTGCGGCTGGGGAGGTATGGTTTTGAACGACGCCGCAATGGATGCCCGCGTGAAAGCGATGGCTACTAACGTGATGTACGACATGAGCCGGGCGCTGGGCCATGGCGTAGGTGAGGGCAAAGACCGTTATTTCACCGCCGACCGTCGTTCTGTTTACAGTCAGCAGGAAAGTCGTTGCCGCAGGCGGCTGTGTGAATCGTCATTTCGTGGCAGAACATCCTGACCAGCTGTGGGTGGCTGATAACTCCGATGGCGCGCTACTTTGAACTTGCTAAGAAAACGCCATACTCTGATGCCGTTCACGCAAACTATCAGCCCAATGAGGAGCATATACAGGAACAGAATAACCAGCTTGAACTTGAGCTGAGAAAATTGAAACGATGTCTATGAATCACACAATTTATTATCGAATACGGTGACCGCCTGAGCGGCCACCTTTAATCGTGGGCAGTTACACAGAATTATTTACAGGGTCCGTCACTACGGCATTTCTCCTGCCACTAGCTACAAGTGGCTTAAACGTTGGACCGATGAAGGTTTATCCGGTCTTCAGGACCAGAAACGTACTCTTCAGCCTTCCCCGAACCGTTCGTCCTACGACCTCATTGCGCTTTTTCTTCCGCTTTCCATGCTATAGCCATGCAGGGGGCCACGGGATGTGCAGGGCCTTACCCTACAACAGTGAGCCCCGGCACTTTTACATCATCCCGCATCTCTACGCCGAGGGGAGTAAGCCCGTCTGGGGTCAGGTAGGGTTTGACAGTGTCCACATTAATGTTTAGGTTCTGACAGTACTCCTCTAAACTCCCGGCCGCCCGCCGTACACTCAGATCACTCCATTGCCGGAGTTGTCCGTAGGTGAGGCTGGTTTCAGACTGCCTTGCTATTTCGTCTGTTTTTGGTTTTCCAGTTTCTGTCAATACAATATGGCTGACAATATTTAATTCCCTCAGCAAATCAACAGGAATATCTGACTTATTATCCATCAGTATGTTATCGAACAGCATTTTGTACATGCTTATCAGTTTGTCCTTATTCCCTCTGTCCATACCTTTGGTCCAACCCGAGATGTCTTCGTCGATTTTTGCAAACAGAAACTTTTGTATATCCGCGCCGGTAATGTCAAACTTATCATTCAGCATGGGGAGCGCGTCCAGTATGGTCTTCAGTATTTCCACATGTCCGTGCGCTATGGCTAAAGATATCCCTGTCCAGCCGTTGCCGTTTTTTGAAGCCAGTATATTATTGAGGACATAGTCTTTGGTAATATTAAACTCCCCCTTCATCGAGCAAAGACGGTCCAGCATGGCCTTCACTATTTCCACATGACCATAAGACATAGCATGCGCCATCCCCGTCATGCCATTCGCATTTTTTACAGCCAGGAAACCCAGAATATCCTCTTTGGTAAATACCTCCTCCGGTAGCGCGCAGAGATTATCCAGCATGAACTTCAGCATATTTACCTTCCCATGTGACATGACCTTAAATAAACCCGAGGGGGTTTGGGAAGTTTTATCGTTGAATGAAGACAGTATATTAAAGACATCCTCTTTGCTGAGTTGTAATTTCTCGGCATGGTCGGGGAGTAACAGTTGCATAGCGGTTACTATGTTTTCTTTCCCATTAAGCATGGCTTTGCTCAAAGCGCGATCATCACCCCTACGTGGATTGATTAAATCCCGCATCTCATCGTTGGTAATTCCAAACCTCTCGACCACGTCGGGAAGCATTTCCAACATCGTTATCAGTATTTTATCATGTCCTTCCGTCATGGCAATTTCCAACCCTTCAATCGAATTAGATCTCGGATCAGAGTTTTTTGCTTTCAGTAACCTCAGTACATCATTTTTGTTAATGTTATAATTATCGGGCAGTTTGGCGAGCAAGCCCAGTATTGTATACAGCATGCCATAGCGTCCGTTCTTCATGGCCATATACAAACCCGGGGTACCCCCTTCGCTTGACACCTCCAGTAATTTTAGCATCTTACTGGAGGTGAGTTCGCCTTTACTGGTAAGTTCGGACAGGTGAAGGCTTTCAATCAAATCTGTATCCCCGTCCCGCATAGCCCTGAACAAAATGCTCTCACCCCTGTTGTCGCAAGCCATCAGCTCTTCTAAAATGTCATACCTGTAAAGCTTATTCGCAACCAGATCATAGGACGTTTGGTAATTTCTCGGACAATATTTTTCTATGAGGTTTTGTTTAACGTTTGTAAACTCTTTTTCTGTACAACATATTGATTCGTTCCCCCCGGCACAACTGATGGACAACAGTTTCGCTTCCGGGGCAAAGTTTATTTCTACATAAACCTCGCCACTCTCATCCCGGATGACATATCTGTACTTCTCTTCCTGAATGGCGCTTTTAAAAATCAATTTAAGATATTCCATGCCTTCCCGCATATTCTCATTGTTCGGAATTTTTTCGCTTCCTAACAAATGAGCAATAGCATATAATAACTTTTTGACCCAACTGGAAAATCCTCCGGTACTTGTATCAAGTATGGCTTTGACACCCGCCAGTGGCATCTTGTTTCCATCATAGTACAGGTCTTTTGTAGTATTTGTAGTAGAAGATCTGAGTATTATAGTGTGGACATCACCATTAACGGACATCATAATAATCACCTTTTAATTTATCGAACCCATTACTGACATTAACAGAAATCTGAATATTATCCCGGATAATGCCGGGATAAAGATTCACCTGATACTATTTTAAAACCGGAGAAAAACTATCAAATATCGCTCATTTTAAATGATTTCTTTTATGCTTTTGTCATTCAGAAGTTACCCCACCTGGGGCACCTGCCTCACGATATTCGAATTCGAGTTGCAACTGACTTGAACGAGAAATTTACGGGGTCACATGATGATACGATTCATTCCATTCTTCGTTCTAAGCATTCGAGGCAAATGAAGATGAATCAGTGTCTGAAAAAAATCCGATACCAGAGCGACTTAAGGAAGCGAGATGCAGGGCGGGATTATCACAGCGCTCTCTGGGTCTCCTTGTTGGCTTTGACCCTGCATCGGTTAGCAGTCGTATGAATCATTATGAGACAGGACGCCATGTTAAGCCGCCATTGACGATGCATCTTGGTTCATGAAGTAAGTTAACAGTCAATATGATTTAACTTATGTTGAGTATAAATGTGCCGTTGCTAGCGATTGTAGCTGGTGAACTGCAAAACCACCGGAAACGCACCAGATAAATTTTAACCACATGAATACCTGGCAAAATGCGCGAATTTTGATAGCCGGTTCACGGGAATATGGACAGAATCCGGCTTTTCATCAACACATTTTTGTGAGGTATCATGCTCCAGCCTACTTCTTTATCCGGTGCATCCGGTGTATATGTTAAACCCAATGAAAATGAATATTGGGCACCCGATGAATCCAGCCAGACAGCAAACCGTCTTCATATCGGCTATGTATTAACCGATTTATTAAACAATTCATTAAACGATATCGCAGCCAGCAAGACCAGCAAGACCAGCAAGATAGAAAACTGGGATGATTTATCCTCATCAGATTATACAACCATATTACACAACGCATCCGAAGAAACTTTCATCCACATGGTTTGTCGTTCCCTCCTTCACGATCAATGTTTGACCAAAAGTGATCAGCTGACAAATATGTTCCTGAGCTTCGAGTCCACAGACAATCCCAATATTTACACCATCCCGGCCAAAAAGGAAGACCCGCCGATAGGGCTCTTACTGAACCTGTCCGTCGTCGATGAGCCCATCATGACAATGTACATACCAGGTATGCCAAAAGTAGCGTTGTCTGTAACTCTGACTGGCGATAAACCACACTGTAAACTGCTCCGGAAGTATATCGATAAAGTCCCGGACTGGGTGGCCCAGATAACGGCATGGCGTGCCTGGGCCAAGGTGAATGCTCCCGGGGAATACAGGGCAGAAGCTCTTAGTAGGGTGAAGGCATATATATACAATAGAGCATGCAATAGTGCTTCGGCACTGGAACTAGAACTGGCAAATCTGATGCTGACCAGCCTGCCGGAGCTGCCCGCCGGGCTGGAGAAGCTTGATGTGAGTGGAAACCAGCTGTGCAGCCTGCCGGTCCTGCCCACCGGGCTGGAGGAGCTTTATGTGAGAAGAAACTTGCTGGACAGCCTGCCGGTCCTGCCCGCCGGGCTGAAGAAGCTTGATGTGAGTAGAAACCGGCTGTGCAGCCTGCCTGTCCTGCCCGCCGGGCTGAAGCACCTTAATGTGGGTGGAAACAATCTCTTCATGTCCACCGGGCTGGAGCTGCCCACCGGGCTGGAGGAGCTTGATGTGAGAAGAAACGGGCTGGACAGCCTGCCGGTCCTGCCCGCCGGGCTGAAGCATCTTTATTTGTGTAAAAACCATCTTTGCAGCCTGCCGGTGCTGCCCGCCAGTCTGGAGAAGCTTGATGTGAGTAGAAACCGGCTGTGCAGCCTGCCGGTGCTGCCCACCGGGTTGGTGATGCTTGATGTGAGTAATAATCAGCTGTCCGGCCTGCCGGCGCTGCCCGCCGGGCTGGTGACGCTTGATGTGCGTTTTAACCTCATGAGCAGCCTGCCGGAGCTGCCCGGCTATATGAGGACGCTTAATGTGAGTAATAACCAGCTGATCCATCTGCCGGTGCTGCCCGTCAGGCTGAAGGTGCTTGATGTGAGTAATAACCAGCTGACCAGCCTGCCGGACCGCCTGCCCAGCGGACTGGAGATGCTTAATGTGTGTTGGAACAATCTGACCAGCAAGCCCAGCCTGCCGCCCAGCCGGCCGAACGCTTGGTACTTTGGCTGTACGATTAATTATGAACCCCAGAGGCCTCGCTCCAGGGAAAACCCGTCTGCTGAGGTATCGGGCTATACGCCCTGAAGCAGTACAGAGAACAACCAGAACCGTTTGATTTTCCGGGGGGCACCGACTACATCGGTGAATTGCGCAATGGTAAAGCGGCAGTCATGAGGAAAACCATGCGAAGTCGACGCATTGCGCAACTGAAGGCTATAAAACAGGCGCACCGTAAAAACAGTTTGACCAGTACACCCGGATTAACCGGTGCGCAACAATTTCACCTCATATTCTGGTGGAGACAGATGTAGTGCGTATGGTGTTATATCAATAATTGAAGGAAATCCACCCGCTGTCAGATATGTCAGTAAAACAGGGTATATATCATTGATTGAGCAATTCAGGAGCGTTACTTTTATCCGTATCAGTGCACTGTCTACACGTTTGTGGCTATTCGTTGTTTAATTTGTTGCGTTGAAGTGTTAAAGGTTGCATCTGGGACTGACTGAGATTATATTTTTCAGGTCTAGCATACAGTGGTACGCGCTGCTAACACTCCTATTAGTGAGGCTTATCAGTGCATGAAGGGAGAGGGCGGGGTCGGCTTTGCCCTCTCTTTTTCATGACTGTATTAATCTTCAAATCCTTTTTAAAATTCATTGCCTTATTGTAATATTTTTATTACCAATCCTAATCAGTGTTTTTATTTTTTCATTTATCTTAATATGTCTTTTATCTTGCTCAAGAGAAAGTTTCCGGAATTCATTTTCTCTGCTCGGCACGGGAATTATCAATTCTTCATAAATTTCTTTTGCTCCTGACACTTTTTCCAATTCACTGCTGTATTTTTCAATAAGAGTTCTTATTTGAATGTTTGCACCACTGTGTTACTTTTTTTGTGATGATCAGACAACAGCAGAACTTGCATTGCTCATATCCCGGATGACAGAGGAAGAGCGAAGTAGTCTTATCGAAGCACTCAAAACGTCTTCAGGTGTAAAACATGCTGACAAAAAATGATGTTCTTCAAAAGGCTATTGATCTTTTTGAAGGTAACGAAAGTGCAGCATTAAACTGGTGCAATGAACCAAACAGAGCATTACAGTGGAAAACGCCCTCTGAGATAATGGACTCAGAAGAGGGGGTGTTGAAAGTTGCCATGCTCATTTTTCGAATAGAGCAAGGGGTTTATTCATGATTTACGACTCATCTAATTTCTCCAACTAACGGTTGGAGAAATTTGGGAAGGTAAGCAATATACAGAATGACGGAAAGAAATCGTCCATGCCCTTTGCCGAAAATTATAACCAGCATTATGACGACTTGTGTAACTCCCGAATTACATGTTTGGCAACAGACTTTCCACCGGAATAACCGTATTGATTTTTACCGCTTTGACAATTTCTATCAACGATAGGGTATTCTGCGCCAGTTGGTCTTGCAGTTCACTGACTTCCGCCTGCAACTGCTGGTTTCTGGCCAGCAAGGCCTGACGGGTTTTGCGGTTGACGTATTGCTGTTTTTCTTTTGGGCGTAGATTCAACGGGCCAAGTTGCTGATCAACATAGGCAGCAATTAGGCGTTTTCGCTCAAGGCTGCTCAGCGTACTTAAACCACCGTTAACGATACCTTTTGCCTTGAGCCGAATATGCAGGGCCTTGGCGGAAATAGGGGACTTGTCAAAGCCTTCAGCCAGTATCAGTTGTAATTCGTGCTCGATCAGTGTGTCCAGTTCCTTTCGTGAGAGGCAATGGAGAGATATGAAGTTGTTTACCATCATAGGCTATTTAACATAATATACATTATGCGCACCAACATAAACCAAGGCAGAATCCAGTCGTTGGCGGTCATGATTGTCCTGCTCATTAACAACGTCCAAACCCCATATCTTACTTAATACCGTATTCTCGGCTTAACCGACGGTGCAACCTCAACACATTGGTTTCAACTGCCGTCACCACGTTCTCCGGAAAATCTGTCGGTAATGAAGTCTTCACGTTATCCAGTGCTGCCGGAATCATTCTGGCAAAGTCACTCAGGATTTCATGCATCTGCACTTCCGGAAATTTCAGCACCTTTGCTGTCGCCAGAAAATGTCGCGGATAAATTTTATCGATTGCCGTTTTTTTGCCTTTGGATGCGTTAAGCCCCATTGCCAGTTTGAGATCGCTGATGTGTATTCCTGCGCCACCCAATACCGGAAATGCTGAAATGATGTCGTAAAATGGCGTGAGTCGATAACTGCCGCCAGCCTGAATAAATACGGAGAAGTTTTTTGCATGGCCATCCGTTGCGCCAATCAACCACTGGAACACCTGAAACTTCATAAAATCATAGCGATCTTTCAGCGCCTCGCTGGACCCCATCAAAAAAGCCATGATCCGCGCGATGCCTGGGCCTCCATCTGATTCATATTTCACCGATGAAGGTAAACCGAATGTCTGACACATATCCTCCTGTGGCAAGCGAAGTAAAACCGTTCGCTCAGCATTCCAACGCCTGTCAAAACGTTCGACCGCTAACGCGCGCACATTTCCCGCTTTAATGATTTCTGCGTCCGGCACATTCAACCCAAGTTCTTTCGCCAGCAGCAGACAGTAATACTCATTATCAACGCTTTGGCTGAGATCGAGCGTCGCATTGGGCTGCCTGATTTCGCCAATCGGTAATTTAATGATGTGCGTCGTCGGCGTTATTCCTTTCGGAATGCACCAGTCATTGCCTATTCTGAGCAGCGCTGTCTTCTCCTGCGCGCCAGCAACCGAGATGCGAAAGTCATTTTCTTCTCTAATCATGCCTAGAGGGATATCTGCTTTATAAGCCGTTAATACTTCTTCAAGCCTGGCTTCAGTGAGCTGTTCCCATGCCATTATCGGGCGCGTTATGGTTTCATTTTCGGGTAATAACGTTACGGCACCAACGCTATCTCGCCCTATTTCTGACAATAAATCAAACGGTTGCTTGGATTTAGCATGATAACGTTTAACGATCCGGTCACGTACAATCGGGCTATCGGGTAACAGGTTATCGAAGAAGTTAAATACGGCATCAGAGGTGATATTCCCCCTCTGCAATGGCAGCGAAAGTGATAACGGTCTGGCATAACGGTTGGCTAACCACTCCGGTGCATACTTAAAGGTGTGCGCGCCATTGGCTAACTTCGTTAACTCGCCTACCCGCTGGTTGTTCATCCAAGTGACAAGTTTAGGCATTACCACTCCAGATCTTGCTGTTCTGTTGATTCTGGCGAGGCATTTTTCGTGTCGCATAGCGTCATTGAGAGTTCAAGCGACTGTAAAATCTTAAAAAATGTCGTGAGCGTGGTATTGTCAGGATTGTTTTCGAAATTGGAAATTGTCGCCTGCTTAATACCGATTTTTTTTGCCAGCTCGCTCTGCGTCCAGCCATTTTGCTGACGAACCAGTTTCATTGCATTCGCTAATTGCGTTGGGCTATAGATCTTCTGAAAGCTCATCATGTCATACGTCCACAGCATATTTATCCGCTCAAGGGGATATTATCAGTTTTATCCTTTAGTGGGGATAAAGTCAATCAGGAAACACATCTTATCCGCTCTACGGGATAAACACTGTGTTATCCGCGATCGCGGATAAAAAGGAGGATTTAAAAGTCGTTTGAAGTCGGCAATATTAAGCAGCCGCATGCCATCTTCGACATGCGGCTTATACGGTTTACCAGCTATATTTCACACCCAGCATGCCCTGAGTATCGCTATAGCCTTTATCACCTAGTTGCACACCAACATTCCCCCACAGGCTAAGGTTGTTATTTACTTTCGCCTCAACCCCGGTACGTACTTCACCGAGATTACGCGCACCATCACGGCTTACGGTTTGACCATTCATCTTCACGGCGTAGACTTTGCTGTTGTTGATCCAGTTCGCTTCAATGTAAGGCTGGAACTCACGCTGTTTACCATTGTCGCGCTGGTGATGACTGTTCAAGTAGGTTTTCACCCCAAGTCGAGTTTGCACGTTTCCGTCACCTTCCGTTTCAATGCGTGTTCCGTCTTTCCGGGTATGGTCAGAATCTTTCACACCCATCCAGGTGATTTGCACCTGTGGCTGGACGTACCAGGTATTCAGCGTCCCTTCGCTGCCGCTAAATGTTCCCGCTTCAAAGGTATATCCACCCTCAACAGAGGCCGTCACACCGCGAGAATCATAGTCGTCAGCAGAACGGTTATCGGAACTGACGCTGTTATCAAACCAGTTATACAGCGCCCAGCTGTCAACATAAGCGCCGGTCTTATTCGCATCGTTCTGATACCAGGTCGCGTACATCCCAGCGCTGTAACCGCTGATGCGCCCATCCGATTTATAACCCACACGATTACTCTGAGTATTACTGTGCTGATTGGCATAGCCTGCCATGATGCCGAGATGCCAGCGATCCTGCGCGTTGCTACTCCACTGCGCCAAATCGCCGCCTAGCTGCAATACATAGCGGTTAGCCTGTGTATTTAGCTGACCGTCACCGGCCCTTGAACGTTCGTGCCCTCCGACATGACGCATCCACATACTGCTTGCCGAACCCTGAGAATGCAGTGAATCTGTATACTGCGGCTCACCCAGACGGTCGTGTAAACGATGGCTAAACAGCGAGTTGGCTGCGGCAATGTTGCTGATATAGCTTCCGGCCTCCGGGCGATAAACTGATGGGCCTTCCGGATCCACAGCAGGAGGATTATTGATGGGATCGGGTGTATCCGGTGGCGTTACGCCTTCCCATTTACTGGTTAGATACCAGTTTTTCTCGTCATTCCCCTTCCCTTTAGCCAGTGTGTAGACGTAAGCCCCAGCTTCGACAGTTCCGGTGGTCAGCGCGAAGTTGCCTGCAGAATTACCGCCAACCTCAATGAGTTCAATACCGTTGACCGTTTGTGCACCGACGCCGCCAATGTTATCAACCCGAACGCGAGTGTTCCCTTGGGTATCGCCTTTCACGTTCATTTTATCCGTGGGTGAATTATCGCCGCCCAGCGTCGCGTTGAACGTCATCAGGCCATTGTTTCCGGTATAGTTGCCGTTAACGGTCAGTACATTCCCCGGTTTCCCCCCTTCGCTATTCATTTGAACCGTGCCACCATTCTCCAGATTGCCGCCGATAGTGGTTTTGGCGACACGCAGTGTCCCCCCAGGCATAACGTTCACATCACCTGCAGTGGTGACATTTCCCGACATCACACCGCTGTTATGGATATTAATGTGCTGACTTGCCATATTAATGGCAGAGTCGGAACCGAAAGCAATTTCACCACCCACGATATCCGTCGTACCCTGATACGCCGCGGAATCGTTGTTAAGAGTCAGGATCCCGGTCCCCAGTTTTGTCACATCGCCGCTACCGGTGATACTGTGCGTCATCGCCCAGCTACGCTCAGTGGCGATGGTGAGCAGGCCATTATTGATAACGGAAGCATCACCCAGGTTTTTCTGCTCGTTGACGCTGAGCGCGCTGCCTGCATCGATGTTGAATTGCCCCACAAAGCGGCTATTATCGCCATCCAGCTCTACGTCTGTGCTGGCGGTTGCGCTCACGATACCTTTACCGCTTATGCTATTGCGCAGTTCGCCGGTCACGTTTTTTAGCGTTAACAGACCGTCATTGGCAATATTTCCTCTGCCTAACCCCTGCGTATTGTCGAGGCTGACTTCCGCATTTGGGCTAATGCTGGTTAACGCATTGTAGCGTGCATTAAGCCCCTCGATAGCCAGTGTTCCCCCTGAAACATTCAGGTTTCCGCCACCTGTCAGTTCGCCCTGACTGATCCCACCTTTATTCACCGTCAGCGAACCTTCTTTGAACAAAATAGTCGAACCCATCAGCCCGGTGAATGTCTCTACCGTCTGCTCCGATCCATTAAGATCGACGATGGCCGCGTTGCTGATGTTCAGTTCCCGAGTATTGCCCAGCGCGCCATCCGCATCGGTACGTAATGTCCCCATCTGAACATAGGTTGCCCCCTGATAGTCGTTCTGACCGTTGGAAAGCGAAACCTGTCGCACCGTATTGATTGCCAGATCCCCTTCACCACCGATTTTTGCCGACATATCGGCCGTTGCGCCATAGGCTCCGCCATGTTCGGCTAACGTCAGCTTTTGCCCACCATGGATGTTCAGCGCTTTCAGCCCATAGTTAACATACAAACCATCACCAGGTGCGGTCGTGAGTCGGAATCCATAATCACCCTCGGCGACCACTGTTCCGTTTTGTGCAATGTGTAACGTTTTGTCCGCTTCCACCTCGTCGCCCTGTAAATCACGTAACGTTAATGAGCCACCCGACCCAATAACCGTTTGCGCCTTCACCAGTTGAACGCCGACATGGCTATCATCGTGTTCCAGCAAATTGAGCGTAGTCAGAGGGTTATTCGCCATGGGATCATTCCACGGTTTAGGCACGTCGATAAGCACGTCGCCCGTCCCGTTTACCTGATAGTTACGGCCTTTCCAGGTGTAGTCACCCGCGCCGACAACCAGTGTATCGACGCTGATATATCCCTCCGCAAGCGTCGCAGCAGGTATATCCGTATCGAAAGTGAGCGTACCGCCATTCATGGCTAGTCCACCAATGGATTGCTCTCCCACTTCTACCGATGTGGTATTTTCACTGTCAGACTGAAGCATCGCGTGAGTAAGCGCAGCGGTGTTGTCGCGTTCCAGTGTGAAGGTACTGTCTTTCAGTTGGGCAACACCGGCGAATTCAGTTCCTGTTGCATGGGTAAAGCCAAACATTTTGTTGGAGGATGACAGCTGCACTCGCATCAAGCCATCGCCTTTGAGCGCATTGGTCAGCGTGTAATCTCCTGCGCTGTTCGTTGATGCGAGAATGTCGAGCGTACCGGGGCTTGCAATGGTTACTTCACTCGAACCCATGCCTGTTACCCCATCTGCCGTATGTGACGCAATAGTCAGGAGGCCGTCATTGACCAGCGTTTTACCGCTATAAGTATTCCCTGCATTGAACACCGTATGGCCTACATCATGCATCACTTTTCCGTCTTTATCGTCACCCGTAATCAGCATATCGACCTGGTAGCCGGCATCACTGTTATTGGTATGATTAAAGACAAAAACGCCTTCGCCAAGACCAAACTCCACTTTCGTCGCATTGGTGATAAACCCGGCATCTGCCGCCACCTCACCGTGAGCAGCACCAATGTTTAGCGTTCCTACAGCAGGCTCAAAAACACCTAAGTAAACTTCTCCACCTTCGACATTCAGCGTGCCGTTATTCGTCAGGGTTAACGTACCTGTGCCAGTCGTCCCTACGTTCATATTGAATGTTTCAAGAAGAGAGTTCTGCCCATCCACCCGCACGTCGCCCTTACTTTTGTCATTGAGAGCTATCTGTGTATCACGCGCTTTAACTATACCTCCGGTGGTAATATTCAGTTCACCCGTGCCTAATACACCGACCTGTAGCAATTGGGCGTTAGTAGATGACGTTTTTAAATTCCAGAGACTATCCGTTGAAATATTAACTATCCCCTTACCGGAGGCATTTCCTCCGATAAATCCATAGCCCGTTGAATTAAGGGTGGCACCATTACTGACATTTACGATGCCGCTACCAAAATTACCGACATTGATACCTACAGTATCGAACGATGATGTCGCATCCATCAGGTTCAGTGTGCCGATACCGCTTGCTTTATCGCCCAAAAAAGTAATATTTTGCGATACGAACTTACCGCCATCGCTGATATTGAGGTTTCCGACGCCCGCAACACCAATAGTGGTATAGACATTCTTATTGACCTCCCACATCCCCCCCGTGGTGATGCTAACCTTCCCGACGCCGGTTTCTCCATAACCGAGTGAGCTTCCTCCGTTGCTGACAACAAGCCCCTCATTACTGATATTCATTTCGCCGTGGCCGTCATAACCAAGATTAGTTCCGAGATTAGTGATAACGGAGTTCTTATCCTTAACAGTAATGTTGCCTGTGCCTGTTTCTTTCATCCCCGCAGTGATAATTCCCGAATCTACTTTGCCTTCACTCGAGACATTAAGTTCACCGTCGCCAGCATCACCGATATAGATATAGCGGAAAGCTTCGCCCGTTCCGAGGAAATTCCAATGCCCTTTATCGGTCACGTTGACGACACCGTGGGACCCGTCCTGAACGCCCACCAATGAATATTCTTTATTATTAATCAGTCCATTATTGGAAATATTGACTGTGCCATTACCGAAATATCCATTATAGAGTCTGCGTACCGTGATGACAGAGTCTTGATCCTGCACATTCAGGGTTCCGATACCGGTGAGGTTGCCACCGATAATCGTATTTTCAGCCGTAATTAGCCCCCCATCGCGAATAGTTGCTTCGCCCGTCCCTTGATTACCAATTTGAAATTCAATTGAGGAATCATTATTTTTTATTAGCCACTCGCCACCCTTTTCAACGACAAGCTTACCATTACTGTTCGCCTGATATCCTACAATGGCGACTATTGAACTCGTGACGTAACCCTTATCCGTAATATTTAATGAGCCTGTACCGTAACTCCCTATTTCGAATAATTCGGTCGTCAGAACCGAGTCCTCTCCTTCAATATTGACCGTCCCGACGCCTCCTGTCGAAGAACCTATCCTTAAATATCCTCCGTCAACGTGACCCTTCTGTTTAATATTCAGCGTCCCCGTTCCGGATTGACCCACATTTAAAGGCCTTGCATTATTTCCGCTATCATACAATCGCCAGGTGCCACCCAAAACGTTAACGGTGCCCTCTGAGTCCTCATTACCACCAATGACGCTGGTAGTAATAGTGGTTAAGGAGGCATTACCGCCAGCCAAAATATTAAGCACTCCAGTGCCATACCACCCAACCAGGTAGGCATCGTAAGCAACATCAGTATTAATATTGGTAATCTGACCATTATCAACTTCCAGACTCGCACCAGACGCTGAACCGCTTAGTGCCAGCAAAACACCCAGCGTCAATCTACTGAATTTCGTTGTCAATCCAGAGGATTTACGCAAATTAACCGTTGATGTTTTACCTACCCTGCGAGTTAATTCCGAGCAGGCCTGAAATACCTGTAGGGTGCAATTCCATATCACGCGATAGATTCTATTCATATAAACGCTCCATATACAAACAATACAGCCACGAAAGAGATGAGTCATCAGACGTTAAAAATGAAACTTATTAAGTTGTCAGAGGTCTGTATTGAGTGTTGGTTGGAGGTGGGAAGGTGTCAATTTGGCTAATTTGCTAATACTTTCTAATCGATAGATTAAAAATCGCATAGTTCTTATTTTATTTAAAAATGAACCATGAGTTATTGTTGCTTAATAAGAAAACTGTTTCTTTCAATAAGAAGATTATCATCATCATATTTAACAAAGAATAGCACTAATTGCTAAAAACAGAAGTTTATTAAAACCCTTTTTCATCCATTAATGCCTTTAGGAATATTCGCTATAAAATAAGGGTTATGCTTAATGCTTTAAGAAAAATAGCAATTTTCCCTTGAATTTAGTACTGGTGATGGAACGATGAATCTGCAAGCTGGCATTTAACAAGCCAGCTCTAAAGAAGGGAAATAAGAATACCAATACTCAAAAACTAACAGCCACAGTCATCATGATGTGGCTGTCAATGAAACTATAACCCAGGCGCTTTCCATAACGACGTCGTCAGTCCATGATCAACCAGCCCCAGCTGATCCTGATAAACTGCCTGCCACTTATCGCGTGAATCCTGATAAAGTTCATGCTTTTCCGGGTCTGGTGTGTGCGTCCGTTCCCAGCGAACCAGGCGTTCTCCGGTTTCTGCCATTGATGAAAAAATTCCGGCACCGACGCCAGCTGCAATGGCACATCCTAATGCGGTGGCTTCTTTGACCACTGGAATATTGACGGGTAATCCCGAGACATCAGCGAGAATTTGACTCCATAATTTCCCTTTTGAACCTCCGCCGGCAAAGACTAACGATGAAGGATGAATATTCGAGAAATCAGCGATTTGCTGCAAGTTACACGCTGATACAATCGCCGCATTTTCTTCCAGCGCACGGAACAATGTCGCTTTGTTACATTTATCCGGATCAATAGACAAATTAATAAAGGAAGGCGCAGCGTGATACCAGGTTTTAAAGCGCATTCTGTCGGAGAATATCGGCATTACGCCCCACGACCCAGGCGGCACACGACTTGCCATCTCTTCAAGCAACGTATAGGTGTCGATGCCTAAACGTTCGGCAATCAGTTTTTCTTCGGCACAGAAAGCATCGCGGAACCAGCGCATGGTGAGTCCGGTAAAAAAGCTTATAGATTCAGCTTGTACCATGCCAGGAATAACATGAGGATTAACGCGCACGTTCATTTCTGGGTCTGTCACCGGCGCAGCTAAGTTTACAACTTGCTGCCAGAATGTACCGCCAAGAACAGCGGTTTGTGCCGGACGGACAACGCCTAACCCCAGGCAACCAAGTTGCACGTCGCCTCCTCCAACGACCACCGGAGTGCCCGCCTTCAGACCGCAGAGTTCCGCCGCTTGTGAACTTACCACGCCCAGCAATGTGCCGGTTTCTTTGACAGGAGAAAGAATATCGGCCCGCAGTCCGGCCATATCCAGCAATGCAGGTTTCCAGTTACGGGTGGAGAGGTCGAGAAGCCCGGTAGTCCCCGCATTCGATGGATCGACTGCCAGTTCACCGCTGAGCATATAGGCCAGCCAGTCGCTGATCATGGTGATGGTTGATGCCTGACGGTAAATATCGGAACGATGGTGCGCCAGCCAAAGTAATCTGGGGATGGCACTTAAAGCCAGCGTTTGTCCGGTCGCGCGATACACTTCGTTTTCAAAGGTATTGTTATGCAGTTCTTTTAGTTCACTGACCTCCCGCGCCGCTCTGGCATCCACATTGGCGCAGGCCCAGATCGGTGTTCCTTCATTGTTATATAAAACAATACCTTCACGCATCGAACATGCCGAAACGGCAGCAATGTATTCCGGCGCGATACCAGAATTATGCAGCGCCTGGCGCATACACTCACACGCCAGTTGCCAGTTTTTGTTGAGATCAAATTCCATAGAACCAGGAACGTCCGGTACTGCCAGATGCCGCCACTCCGCTTGTCCTACCGCGATTTGATTGCCTTCCAGGTCGAATATCACAGCCCGAATACTTCCGGTGCCTGCATCCAGCACCATCAGGTAGTACTTTGATTCTGAAGGGGTAAAGAGTCGAGCCATTAGATTATCCTCGGCTTATGCGTTCTGTCTGTTCCTCTATACGTTCTCCATCATTCCCGGTAATAAGGTCATGCAAATTTAACTACGTAAAATCGCCGCTGCTGTGTCCTGATCGGTAACCAGTGCGTTGATATAGCCGCCTTTAATTGCAGCGGCAATGGCTTCGGCTTTATTTTCTCCCCCTGCCACGCCAACCCGGACGGGAATGGTCTTCAGCGCGCTTAAAGGTAAGCCAATCAGTTCGTTATGTATTTTAATATCCGTGACAACGTCACCTTTTGCATCAAAAAAGTAGCCTAAAATGTCGCCAACCGCCCCTTTTCGGCCAATCATTAACTGTTCGCCCTGACTGATATAACCGGAGCGAATGATCGTCGCGTCGTCTTGTTGACTCACGGCCCCAATGCCGACAATCGCCACATCCGCAGCTTGTGCGGCTAACAGAACATCTTTGACGCAATTTTCATTTTTTAGCGTATGGGCAATGTCAGCGGAGGATGCCCGCAGCGGAGCCGGAATAATATTCACACTGCACGCCGCATTAAGCTGCCCGATACCCGTCATATAAGAACCGACGCCACCGGAGAGCGTGACCAGGCGAATTTGCTGCGACGAAATAAAACCACTTAAGCGTTGCAGCGTATTCATGGTTGCCTCGCCAAAACCAATCGCCAGCATCTGTTGTGGTTGAAGTAAACTCATCAACATATGCGCCGCGCCTATCCCTAGTCGCCCGCCGACATCAGCATCCGCAAGCCCAGGGATCACCCGGACATGTTGCAGCGAAAACTGACAACGTAATTGAGTTTCATATTCCAGACAGCCTTCAAAGCGAGAATTAATCTGCACGCGAATAATGCCGGACTGATGCCCTTTTTCCAGTAATCGCGACACTTTCAAGCGAGTCAGCCCGAGACGCTCGCTGATCTCGCTCTGGGTCAGCCCGTCGTGATAGTAAAACCACGCGATCCGCGCGACCTGTTCTTCTTCACACATTCCCTGTTCTGAAATTGCCGAATCGTTGATTGTCATAATTCATTCTTCACTTTGAACATATTTAAATCTTTAATGCAATTGTTCAGTTCTTGCGCATTTATATCTGTGATAGCAACCACAGTTTGACTCTACGAGCATGAACAAACGCAACCGTGAAAATCAAAATAGCATAAATTGTGATCTATTCGTCGGAAATATGTGCAATGTCCACCTAAGGTTTATGAACAAATTGAAAGCAGAAATACATTTGTTCAAAACTCACCTGCAAAACTGAACGGGGGAAACATGCTAACGAGTGATACCCGCGCGTTACCGCTACTTTGCGCCCGCTCGGTTTATAAACAGTATTCAGGGGTTAATGTCCTGAAAGGCATCGATTTTACGTTGCATCAGGGGGAAGTCCACGCCCTGCTTGGCGGCAATGGTGCCGGTAAATCGACGTTAATGAAGATCATTGCCGGTATTACCCCTGCTGATAGCGGTACGCTGGAGATTGGGGGCAACAACTACACCAGATTAACGCCAGTTCATGCTCATCAGTTGGGTATTTATCTCGTTCCCCAGGAACCGCTGCTTTTCCCAAGCCTGTCGATAAAAGAAAACATTCTGTTTGGGCTGGCAAAAAAACAGCTCTCCATGCAGAAACTGAAGAACTTGCTGGCGGCGCTGGGCTGCCAGTTTGATCTGCATAGTCTGGCAGGATCGCTGGATGTCGCCGATCGCCAAATGGTGGAAATCCTCCGCGGGCTGATGCGCGACTCGCGGATTCTGATCCTCGATGAACCTACCGCCTCGCTTACCCCCGCCGAAACCGAACGTTTGTTTAGTCGCTTGCAAGAGTTGCTTGCTACTGGCGTGGGTATTGTTTTTATCTCGCATAAGCTGCCGGAAATTCGCCAGATTGCCGATCGAATTAGCGTGATGCGCGACGGAACCATCGCCTTAAGCGGCAAAACCAGCGAACTGTCTACCGACGACATTATTCAGGCCATCACGCCAGCGCTACGGGAAAAATCGCTCTCTGCCAGCCAAAAATTATGGCTGGAGTTACCTGGCAACCGTCCACAACATGCCGCCGGAACGCCGGTGCTGACACTGGAAAACCTGACCGGCGAAGGTTTTATGAATGTCAGCTTGACGCTTAATGCCGGAGAAATTCTGGGTCTGGCTGGGCTGGTGGGGGCCGGACGCACAGAACTGGCCGAGACGCTCTATGGTCTGCGTACTTTGCGTGGCGGACGCATTATGCTGAATGGTAAAGAGATCAATAGATTATCCACTGGAGAACGTTTACTGCGCGGTCTGGTTTATCTGCCGGAAGATCGCCAGTCATCCGGACTGAATCTCGATGCTTCGCTGGCCTGGAATGTCTGCGCCCTTACTCATAACCTTCGTGGATTCTGGGCGAAAACCGCGAAAGATAACGCCACACTGGAACGTTATCGTCGGGCTCTGAATATTAAATTTAACCAACCGGAACAAGCTGCGCGGACCTTATCCGGCGGCAACCAGCAAAAAATCCTGATTGCCAAATGTCTGGAAGCTTCGCCGCAAGTTTTGATTGTCGATGAGCCGACGCGCGGCGTGGATGTCTCGGCCCGTAATGATATCTACCAGCTGTTGCGCAGCATCGCCGCACAAAATGTGGCTGTGCTGCTTATCTCCTCTGATCTGGAAGAGATCGAACTGATGGCAGATCGCGTATATGTGATGCATCAGGGCGAAATTGCCCACTCTGCACTGACCGGACGCGATATTAATGTCGAGACCATTATGCGCGTTGCCTTCGGCGATAGTCAGCGTCAGGAGGCATCATGCTGAAGTTTATCCAGAACAACCGTGAAATCACGGCACTGCTGGCGGTGGTGTTGCTGTTTGTATTACCCGGTTTTCTCGACCGCCAGTATTTAAGTATGCAAACGCTGACCATGGTTTATAGCAGCGCGCAAATCCTGATCCTGCTGGCAATGGGCGCGACGCTGGTGATGCTCACGCGCAATATCGATGTTTCGGTGGGTTCGATTACCGGAATGTGCGCAGTGCTGTTGGGAATGTTACTGAACGCGGGGTATTCACTACCTGTTGCTTGTGTCGCGACTTTACTGCTTGGTTTGCTCGCGGGATTTTTCAACGGTGTACTGGTCGCGTGGCTAAAGATCCCTGCCATTGTTGCCACGCTCGGTACATTAGGATTGTACAGGGGCATCATGTTGCTGTGGACTGGCGGTAAATGGATTGAGGGGTTACCCGCCGAACTGAAACAACTCTCCGCCCCGCTGCTGTTTGGCGTTTCAGCAATTGGTTGGTTGACGATAATTCTGGTGGCATTTATGGCCTGGCTGCTGGCGAAGACGGCGTTTGGACGCAGTTTTTATGCCACGGGCGATAATTTGCAGGGCGCTCGTCAACTGGGCGTTCGTACGGAAGCCATTAGGATTGTGGCATTTTCGTTGAACGGCTGCATGGCGGCACTGGCGGGGATTGTGTTTGCTTCGCAGATCGGTTTTATTCCCAACCAGACCGGTACCGGGCTGGAGATGAAAGCGATTGCAGCCTGCGTGCTGGGCGGTATTAGTTTGCTCGGCGGTTCCGGTGCGATCATCGGTGCGGTACTCGGCGCATGGTTCCTGACGCAGATCGATAGTGTACTGGTGCTGTTGCGCATTCCGGCATGGTGGAATGATTTTATCGCGGGCCTGGTTCTGCTGGCGGTGCTGGTGTTTGATGGACGCCTGCGTTGTGCGCTGGAACGTAATCTACGGCGGCAAAAATATGCCCGCTTTATGACGCCACCGCCATCCGTTAAACCCGCTTCGTCAGGTAAAAAACGGGAGGCCGCGTAATGCGTATTCGCTACGGTTGGGAACTAGCTCTTGCCGCACTGCTCGTTATTGAGATTGTCGCATTTGGTGCAATTAACCCGCGGATGTTAGATCTCAATATGTTGCTGTTCAGCACCAGTGACTTTATCTGCATTGGCATTATCGCCCTACCGCTGACGATGGTGATTGTCAGTGGCGGGATCGATATTTCGTTTGGTTCGACTATCGGCCTGTGCGCCATCGCATTGGGTGTGTTGTTTCAAGGCGGCGTGCCAATGCCGCTGGCGATTATCCTGACGTTACTGCTCGGCGCATTGTGCGGTCTGATTAACGCCGGATTAATTATCTATACCAAAGTTAACCCGCTGGTGATTACGCTTGGCACGCTGTATCTGTTTGCTGGAAGCGCCCTGCTGCTTTCCGGGATGGCTGGGGCGACGGGGTACGAAGGTATTGGTGGATTCCCGATGGCGTTTACAGATTTCGCTAACCTGGATGTGCTGGGACTCCCCGTTCCGCTGATTATCTTTCTGATATGTCTCCTCGTTTTCTGGCTCTGGCTGCATAAAACCCATGCCGGACGTAATGTGTTTTTGATTGGGCAAAGCCCGCGCGTGGCGCTTTATAGCGCGATTAAAGTTAACCGCACCTTATGTGCGCTCTATGCCATGACGGGGCTGGCGTCTGCGGTCGCCGCTGTGCTGCTGGTATCGTATTTTGGTTCAGCACGTTCCGATCTCGGTGCGTCGTTTCTGATGCCCGCCATCACCGCCGTGGTGCTTGGCGGTGCCAATATTTATGGTGGTTCCGGTTCCATTATCGGCACCGCCATTGCGGTTTTACTAGTGGGATATTTGCAACAAGGTTTGCAAATGGCAGGAGTGCCAAATCAGGTGTCCAGCGCCCTTTCCGGTGCGCTGCTTATCGTCGTTGTCGTAGGTCGTTCCGTTAGCCTGCATCGCCAGCAAATTAAAGAGTGGCTGGCGCGTCGGGCCAATAACCCATTGCCATAAAGGATATCTTCATGACACTTCATCGCTTTAAGAAAATCGCCTTACTTAGCGCTCTTGGCATTGCCGCAATTTCTGTGAATGTACAGGCCGCAGAGCGTATTGCTTTTATTCCCAAACTGGTTGGCGTGGGATTTTTTACCAGCGGTGGCAACGGCGCACAACAAGCTGGTAAAGAGCTGGGCGTTGATGTGACCTACGACGGGCCGACAGAACCCAGTGTTTCTGGTCAGGTACAGTTGATTAATAACTTTGTCAATCAGGGGTATAACGCCATTATCGTTTCTGCGGTTTCGCCTGATGGCTTGTGTCCGGCACTGAAACGCGCCATGCAACGTGGCGTGAGAGTGCTGACCTGGGACTCTGATACCAAACCGGAGTGCCGCTCTTACTACATTAATCAGGGAACGCCCGCCCAGTTGGGTGGTATGTTGGTGGATATGGCGGCGCGTCAGGTGAATAAAGACAAAGCCAAAGTCGCGTTTTTCTACTCAAGCCCCACCGTTACGGACCAAAACCAGTGGGTGAAAGAGGCGAAAGCGAAAATCGCCAAAGACCATCCAGGCTGGGAAATTGTCACTACGCAGTTTGGCTATAACGATGCCACTAAATCGTTACAAACCGCAGAAGGAATATTAAAAGCCTATAGCGATCTCGACGCCATTATCGCCCCGGACGCCAACGCCCTGCCCGCTGCCGCACAAGCCGCAGAAAACCTGAAAAATGACAAAGTTGCGATTGTCGGATTCAGTACGCCAAACGTGATGCGTCCGTATGTAGAGCGCGGCACGGTGAAAGAATTTGGCCTGTGGGATGTGGTTCAGCAAGGCAAAATTTCAGTTTATGTCGCGGATGCATTATTGAAAAAAGGATCAATGAAAACGGGCGACAAGCTGAATATTCAGGGCGTAGGTCAGGTTGAAGTCTCGCCAAACAGCGTTCAGGGCTATGACTACGAAGCGGATGGTAATGGCATCGTACTGTTACCGGAGCGCGTGATATTCAACAAAGAGAATATCGGCAAATACGATTTCTGATGTGCATTACTTAACCGGAGTACGTTATGGCAGATTTAGACGATATTAAAGATGGTAAAGATTTTCGCACCGATCAACCGCAACAAAATATCCCTTTTACCCTGAAAGGTTGCGGTGCGCTGGATTGGGGAATGCAGTCACGCTTATCACGGATATTTAATCCGAAAACGGGTAAAACCGTGATGCTGGCCTTTGACCATGGTTATTTTCAGGGGCCGACTACCGGACTTGAACGCATTGATATAAATATCGCCCCGCTGTTTGAACATGCCGATGTATTAATGTGTACGCGCGGCATTTTGCGCAGCGTAGTCCCCCCGGCGACCAATAAGCCGGTAGTACTGCGGGCGTCTGGTGCGAACTCTATTCTGGCGGAATTAAGTAATGAAGCCGTGGCGTTATCGATGGATGACGCCGTGCGCCTGAACAGTTGCGCGGTGGCGGCGCAGGTTTATATCGGCAGTGAATATGAACATCAGTCGATTAAAAATATTATTCAACTGGTCGATGCCGGAATGAAAGTGGGAATGCCGACCATGGCAGTCACTGGCGTGGGCAAAGATATGGTGCGCGATCAGCGTTATTTCTCGCTGGCTACCCGAATCGCCGCTGAAATGGGGGCGCAGATTATCAAAACTTATTATGTCGATAAAGGTTTTGAACGGATTGTTGCCGGATGTCCGGTACCCATTGTTATTGCTGGCGGTAAAAAATTACCGGAGCGCGAGGCGCTGGAAATGTGCTGGCAGGCTATCGATCAGGGCGCTTCTGGTGTGGATATGGGGCGTAATATTTTCCAGTCTGACCATCCGGTGGCGATGATGAAAGCCGTACAGGGGGTGGTACACCATAACGAAACGGTTGATCGGGCATATGAACTCTATCTGAGTGAAAAACAGTAACTGCGGATTTAAGGAGAAGAATTATGCACGTCACACTGGTTGAAATTAACGTTCATGAAGACAAGGTTGACGAGTTTATCGAAGTTTTTCGCCAGAACCACCTGGGCTCGGTACAGGAAGAAGGCAATTTGCGCTTCGATGTCTTACAGGACCCGGAAGTGAATTCGCGCTTTTATATCTACGAAGCCTATAAAGATGAAGACGCAGTGGCGTTCCATAAAACCACGCCCCACTACAAAACCTGTGTCGCAAAACTGGAATCTTTAATGACCGGGCCGCGTAAAAAACGTCTGTTCAATGGGTTGATGCCGTGAGTCGAATTTATCCGGTGCGCCGTAAAACCCCGTCCTTCAGGGCGGGGATATAAGGCGCGGTTTTCCACCTGACCAGGTGTTTGCTGTTGTTCAATGTATTGGCGGATGACGGATATTGGCGCACCTCCGCAGCTACTGGCAAAATAGCCTGGACTCCACAAAACGCCTTTGTAGTAATACCTGACTGCAATATCTGGTCGATCTCGTCGCAGTAACCTACCCGATACGCCTTTGAGGCTGTTTACCAGACTGGATATCGCCAGTTTGGGAGGATAGTTAATTAACAAATGGACGTGATCTGGTTCGCCATCCATTTCAACCAGTTCAGCTTCAAAATCAGCACATACATTTGAAAAGTAAGTGCGTAGTTTTTCTGTCGCGTCATGGTCAAAAATCTGGCGTCGGTATTTGGTGACAAAGACCAGGTGAACATGCATCAGGAAAACACAATGCCTTCCACGCCGGATATCGGTTTCTTTTTTCACAGACCAAAATATAATTTGACCTGTGAAACGACTACAGGCATTTAAATTCCAGTTAAGACCCGGTGGTCAACAGGAGCGTGAAATGAGGCGCTTCGCAGGCGCATGTCGTTTTAGCGGCGGGGCACGCCGTTCTTGCCTGTGGAGGGATGGTGCAGTCAGGCCGCCCGTTGAAGCAGGAACCCACCGAAATGATTCAGGCGACAGCCTGAACGTAGCAGGGATCCACGTCCTTCAGGGCGTGGAGGATGTCAACAGTTTTATCTACACTAGGGGTAACGCGCTGACGGGAGTAAAAATATGTCTGACTGGAACCCCTCTTTATATCTGCACTTTGCCGCTGAACGATCGCGTCCGGCGGTGGAGCTGCTTGCCAGAGTGCCGCTGGAGAATATCGAATACGTTGCCGATCTTGGCTGTGGCCCAGGTAACAGCACCGCCCTGCTGCATCAACGTTGGCCTGCGGCCTGGATAACAGGCATCGACTCGTCTCCGGCGATGATTGCTGAAGCGCGCAGTGCTTTGCCAGACTGCCAGTTCGTGGAAGCAGACATCCGCAACTGGCAACCGGAACAGGCACTCGATCTGATTTTTGCTAATGCCTCACTGCAATGGCTGCCCGACCACTACGAATTGTTCCCTCATCTGGTTTCTTTACTTAATTCGCATGGTGTGTTGGCAGTACAGATGCCAGATAACTGGCTAGAGCCAACCCATGTGCTCATGCGCGAAGTCGCCTGGGAACAAAATTATCCGGATCGCGGGCGTGAGCCGCTGGCTGGCGTTCATGCTTACTACGATATTTTGAGCGAAGCCGGATGTGAGGTCGATATCTGGCGAACCACTTACTATCACCAGATGCCGTCGCACCAGGCGATTATTGACTGGGTGACCGCCACTGGATTGCGTCCGTGGTTACAGGATCTGACCGAGAGCGAACAGCAGCATTTTCTTACGCGCTACCATCAGATGCTGGAAGAGCAGTATCCACTGCAAGAGAACGGACAGATACTGCTGGCATTTCCGCGTCTGTTTATTGTTGCCCGGCGTACGGAGTAATTATTACGTCAGCTGGTAATGACGATCGGGAAGAATTTTCGCTGGAATTTCTGCTTCATCGTTCATCTGTAACAGGTCAATTTCAATAGCGTTGCAGATGGCATCCAGCGGTAAATCATTGTTTTCAGTACCGAACGGATCTTCCAGCTCTTCCGCCAGACAATCCAGCGAAATAAAAGTGTAGGAAATCAGCACAGAGATAAAAGGCGTCATGTAATGCAGATCCACAACCAGCGCGAACGGCAGCATGATACAAAACAGATAAACGGTACGATGCAAAATCAGGGTGTAGGCAAAGGGAATTGGCGTGTAGGCAATGCGCTCGCAGCCTGCCAGAACCGCTGAAATATCGTTAAGCCGATCGTTGAGGCTAATAAACAGGATATCTGAAAGCTGTCCATTGCGTCGCTGAACCGCCAACCACTCCCCCATTATCAACAAAATACGGTTAGCTGGAGTGTTTGAAGCCAGTACACGCTGAAGATCTTCAGTCTTGAGATAATGTGCCAGCACTTCCGCCTGTGGTTGTTTGCGTAATGTCATGCGTAAACAGTGGGCGAAGGCGATTTGCAGCCGTGCAAACTCCCTTACACTTGCCGAATCCGGCAATGTCGTTTTTACCTCGCGCAGTAACGACCGAGAGGCAATCATCAACTGCCCCCAAAGTTTTCGCGCTTCAACGTAACGGGCGTACCCGGCATTATTACGAAAACCAAGAAAAATGGCGATGGCGACACCGAGAATGCTGAATGGTGCGAGGGTAAATTTAATACCCAGATGCGTGTACCAGGGCAGCATGAAAATAACAGCGATAGAAAAGAGAAAATTGAGTAGTAAGCGCGAGGATATCTTGGATAATACTGAACCGTGCCAGACAAAAATACGGCGCAGCCAGTGTTGTTGTGGACGAACGATCATGGTTATCTTCAGGCGTGGAAAAGTCGCCCTATTAAACGTGATTACGATCACATTCTCAAGACACTACTTACAAATTACCTACAAGCTTACAACATTAACAGGTGCTGCATGTGGCACCTGTTAATGATAAAGGCACATAGGATGTTGTAACTAATATAGTGAAATAAGAAACCCGGTCGAAACCGGGTTCAGAGTATTAGCACAACGGACGTACAGCTTCGCGCATTCCTTTTTCGAGAATCGCATCCAGGTCATTAGCAACCTGCTCGACCAGACCAGGCACTTGCGTCAGGTCCTGCTCCCAGTGGTCTTTTTCAGCCAACACAATAGCAACCAGTTCCTGGGTGCCGATAACACGGTCACGATGCTGGCTCCAGAGTTGCTGATAACGTTCCAGCCAGTGGGCATCGTCCTGTACCGGATATGTTTCTCCGTTACGCTCACCGCGATAAAACGCAATCAATGCCGCTAATGCGAAAGTAAGGCGCGCCGGAAGTGTGCCGTTTGCCTTCTGCCCTGCCAGCAGCTGCGGCAGGATACGGGTGCGGAACTTGGTCATACCGTTAAGCGCGATAGACAGCAGCTGATGCTTGATGTACGGATTACGGAAACGTCCGGTGACTGCACTGGCGAAAGATTCCAGTTCATCACGAGGCAAATCCAGTACCGGAATAATCTCTTCGTAGATGGCTTTTTCAACGAATGCACAAATTTCAGCATCGTTCATCGCTTCACCTACAGTATCCAGCCCTGCCTGGAACGCCACCGGCACCAGCGCCGTGTGTGCACCGTTGAGGATTGCCACTTTGCGCTCTTTATACGGTTTAATATCGTCAACAATCAGCACGTTGAGCGGATATTTGTCCAGACGCAGCTCAGTCGCTAAGGATTTCGGCCCCTGAATCACAAACAGGTAAAAGTGTTCAGCGGTGTCGAGGAAACCATCGTGATAACCCAGTTCTTCTTCCAGTTTAGCCACTTCATCACGCGGATAACCGGTAACGATACGGTCCACCAGCGTAGAACAGAAGCTGTTAGCCTGATCCAGCCATTGAATAAATGCTTCTGGTAGTGCCCACTCTTGCGCGTAGCGCAGCACCAGTTCACGCAGTGCATCGCCGTTATATTCGATCAGTTCACATGGGATGATGATCCAACCTTTATCCTGCGCTCCGTTGAAATGGCTAAAGCGTTCGAACAGCAGACGGGTCAGTTTTGCCGGATAACTTACCGCTGGCGCGTCATCGAATTTATCGCCCGCATGGTAGCTGATACCCGCTTCGGTGGTGTTAGAGAAAACAAAGCGCATTTCCGGGTTGTGCGCCAGTTTCAGGAATTCATCGTATTCACTGTAGACGCTGATTTCACGATTAACCGAGCGAATCAGACGCGCGTCGCTGACCGCCTCCCCCTTCTCATTCAAACCACGGATAATGGTGGTGTACAGACCATCCTGCGTGCTCAATGACGGCGGGAATGAAGTTTCAATCGGACGAACAACGACCACGCCAGAATTCAGATCGGTGTGCTCATTCAGGAGATCGATTTGCCAGTCAACAAAGGCGCGCAGGAAGTTACCTTCACCAAACTGAATGATACGTTCTGGATACTGTGCACCGGGAAAATCGCGACGATTTAGTGTTTTCACAATGGGTTCCCTTCTGATTAGTCATACAACCTGTTTGAATTGGTACGACAGGTTAGCAAACTTTAATACGCCGAACCCCTGTTTTGATCAACTCCTGATGATTAATGAGCAGTTTTATGAGAAAAGTGTGGCGCGGATCATGGTTTAATCGAGGAACTACGCCTTTTATTCGCTCAATAAAGTGGTAGAACACATTCCGTTAAAATCACTCTGCATGAATAAAGATGTCAGACAACTTCCTCACCGTAACGCATAGTGCTGGTACGGTTGCGCCCATCTTTCTTCGAGCGATACAGACATGTATCGGCTTCGACCATCAATTTATTAAAGTCATCGGTCAGCGTTCGGTACGATGCGCAACCACTACCGACGCCAATACTTACCGTGAGATAAAGCGTTTTTTGTTGCCAGGTGAACGGTTGCAGTTCAACGCCTTTACGGATTTTTTCCGCCATTAGCAGACCATCGACAGGATTCACCGATGGCACTGCAACAGCAAATTCTTCGCCGCCCATTCGCGCCACCAGCCCCTTATCACCGACAATCTTTTGAATATGCTGGGCAAACACGCTTAACACTTTATCGCCACATTCATGTCCATAGTTATCGTTAATGCTTTTGAAATAGTCGATATCAAGCAGCATGACAGTCAGATGTTGTGTCTGTTTAAGCGATGGACTTTTCAGCGCCTCATAAAGACCGGACCGTGAGTAAACCTGAGTCAGAAAATCAAAGTCGGCTCGCAGCGCAACTTGCTTCATTAGCGAATTGATCGCTGCCACGCTAAAAGAAACCATAATTGGGCATATCGCCATCGTGGCAATACCGAGACGTGCGGAGAACATTTCTGGAATAGAGAACGGCGAACCGACCGAGATATCAATCACCGAATTTGCCACCAGTACAATCTCCACCGCACCGGTGACAAAGGTCAACAGACATGTTACCTGCGGCGTATAACGCACCGCACACCAGATTAATGCAGGCAGCGGGAACGCCAGACTCCCCGCTCCGCCAATGACTATCGAGGCAACAACCGACACAATAAGCGCGATAGCGGGCATCATCTGTTCTGCTTTAAAGCGCGGCAGCACTCCAGGAATTGCCAACGTCAGCATACAAGGCACGATCAACACGCCCGTTGAGAATTGCTCACTGAACCAGTCGGCAAGCAAAGGCCAGAAATCCAGACTATCAATACTGACCGAACCAATCGCCCCGACAATAGCGCATAATAATGCGGCAATCAGACAGTAATTAAATAGCCGTAAGGCACTTACTGGCTCGTACTTATTTTTCCCCAGACGCTTATCCCGCGCGACCAGTAAGGCGACGGTAACAATAAACATCATATTGGAGAAATTGATAGCCAGTGAAACCAGCCCCCATTCGGTGGTTATGGCATCATAAACCAGCATTGCCACATAACTGATCGCATAGTAATGCAGTCGATTAAGCCAGACATAGCGGGCAAACACCCCCGCCATTACGCCATTCAGCGGCCAGAAAAGAGAAAGTTCGTGAACCAGCCGTAACTCTGCACCAATAAAATAGAACAGCGTGGTTAGCACAAAAATAGCGATGCTATTACGTAGCAGATGACCTTCCTGGAACAAACGGAAAGTTGAAATGGGCTGTACATGCATTAATTATCTGTCCATACAATTGCGGGTGGCAATTATCTCAACGTAATAAGTAAATTCTCATAAAGGATAGCATGTTCGCTGACAGCGGCGGCAAATAAAGATATCCTGGGAATGCTATTTTATCGTTTTCCGCAATTATCATGGCTGATTCATCTGTATAACCAACCAGTGATAGATTACCGACACGATATAACGTTGTTGTTCCTCGCTTAACGAAACACCCTGCGGAATGTTATGCCACTTAGCCAGACAACCGCGACAACAGGTTGCAGTGGCGTGCTGAGCGATAAACACCGGATGCCCGCGCATGGGGGTTTGCTTACCGTCGTTAGCCGGTAATGCCGGAGCAAGACGTTTAGAGACAAAATCCGCCGCATGTTGTTCGATGACTGGCGCGCCTTTCTCCAGACAATACTGACGCTCTTTCACACCCAAACGAAAGCGAGAGCGAAATTTTGAACGGGATAAACGCGCGAAGAGTGGATCGAGAGACTGCATTAATAAACCGAACGCCCTAATTGTTTCGTCAATTGTTCAAGGACAGCAATGCCCGCAAGCGAGTTACCGGCATCATCCAGTTCCGGGCTCCAGACTGCGATGGCCATTTCATGCGGAACAATCGCCACAATACCGCCACCAACGCCAGATTTTGCCGGTAGTCCCACCCGCCAGGCAAACTCCCCCGCATTCTGGTACATACCACTGGTCGCCATCAGTGCGTTAATTTGCCGCGCCTGCATTGGCGTCACCACAGGTTCATCAATATGAATAGCTTTCCCCTGATTAGCCAGAAAGACAAACGTCCGGGCCAGCTCTATACAGCTCATTTTCAGAGCGCAGTAATGAAAGTAGTTTTGCAGAACGGTTGTCACGTCATGATGGAAATTGCCAAACGACTTCATCAGCCAGGCGATAGCCGCATTTCGCGCGGAGTGTTCAAATTCGGAACGCGCTACCACCGTATCGTAGGAAATATCAGACACACCGCTTAAGCCGCGCACGACTTCCAGCATACGTTGCCGAGGAGCGCTTAATCGCCCTTGCAACATATCGCAGACCACCAGCGCACCGGCATTAATAAACGGATTACGCGGAATACCCTGCTCCATTTCCAGTTGCACTAAAGAATTGAACGGTGATCCAGACGGATCTTTGCCGACGCGTTGCCAGATTTCCTCTTCGGAGTAATGACGCATGGCGACAACGAGACTCAGCACTTTGGAAATAGACTGAATGGAAAAACGTTCTTGTGCGTCTCCGGCCTGAAAAAGCTGTCCGTCAACGGTACAGATAGCAATGCCCAGCCGGGAACCGTCTACCGTAGCCAACGCCGGAATATAATCCGCGACTTTACCCTGACCAATGAGCGGCCGCACTTGCCGCAAGATGTTTTCTAAAATTGCATTATCCATGGCGACTGCCACTTTCTACTCCTGGATCGCAGGTCTGAAAAGACCTGCGAGTATATCAGAGCTGAATATGTAGCGTCAGATCCGGTCTTTCCACACCGTCTGGATATTACAGAACTCATGTAAACCGAAATGGGAAAGTTCACGACCAAAGCCACTCTTCTTCACGCCACCAAAGGCAACTCGCGCATCACTGGCACAATAACCATTGATAAACACGCCACCGCATTCCAGACGTGCCGCCATCTGTCTGGCCCGTGTTTCGTCGGTGCTGAAAATGGTCGCTGAAAGGCCGAACTCGCTATCATTAGCCAGTTCCAACGCATGTTCTGCATCCTTTGCAATAGTGATTGCCGCAACGGGGCCAAACATCTCTTCCCGAAAAGCAGTCATTTCTGGTGTGACATTCGACAGAACCGTTGGCGGATAGTAGTTACCTGCCCCAGCCAGCTTTTCCCCGCCCAGTAACAAACGTGCACCTTGAGCCAGAGTTTTTTCTACCTGATGATGCAGCTCATCACGTAAATCAAAACGAGCCATTGGTCCGAGAGCGTTCTCTTCGTCACGGGGATCGCCCATTTTCAAGGCTGCCGCAGCTGCCACAAAACGTTCGGTAAATGCCGAAGCAATTCCCTCTTCGATAATAAAGCGTTTTGCCGCTGCACAAACCTGTCCAGTATTCTGATAACGTCCGGCTACCGCCGCTTTCACCGCAAGTTCCAGATCGGCATCGTTAAGTACAATAAACGGATCCGAACCGCCCAGTTCAAGTACGCATTTTTTCAGTGCCGCTCCAGCCTGTGCGCCAATAGCTGCTCCCGCACGAACACTTCCGGTCACCGTGACTGCAGCAATGCGCGAATCTTTAATCATCTGACTCACACCGTCATTGTCGGCATTCAGCCATCCATATACGCCTTGCGGGATCCCCGCATCTTTAAACACCTGGGCAATGAGCTGTGCACAGCCCATCACATTCGGCGCATGTTTAAGTAAGTAGCCGTTACCTGCAAGAATGATGGGAACAGCGCCACGCATCACCTGCCATAACGGAAAATTCCACGGCATAATCGCCAGAATCGTCCCCAACGGTCGATACTCAATAACCGCCTGCTGATTTTCCACCAGCGTAGGTTCCGCCTTCAGCATCGCCGGACCATGTTCTGCATACCAGTCACACAAATTCGCCGATTTCGCCACTTCAGCACGCGCCTGGTTGATCGGTTTGCCCATTTCACGGGTGATCATTTGCGCCATTTCTTCGCTACGGGCGCGCAGAGCCTTACCGATATCACGCAGTTTTTCAGCACGATAATCTATATTTGTCTCGCGCCAGTCGCGAAAGCCTGCTGCCGCCAGCTGAAGTGCGTTTTCTATATCGTCAGCGCCAGCCCACGGCAGCACAGAAAGTTGTTCACCAGTGGCAGGATTTATCGAAATTGCATGGGTTGCCGGAGTAATGGTCATCGGGGTATCTCCTTTATGGGTTATGGTAAAAAGATACGCAGATTTACTCTTGCTTGAAAATGAATAATATTAAGCCACTTATTCACGAATTGAGAATGCCATGGATCTGACCCAACTGGAGATGTTCAACGCGGTTGCCGAAGCTGGCAGCATTACCCAGGCTGCAGCAAAAGTGCATCGCGTCCCGTCGAATCTCACTACCCGTCTACGCCAGCTGGAAACAGAACTGGGGGTTGATCTGTTTATTCGCGAGAATCAGCGTTTACGTCTCTCGCCTGCCGGGCATAACTTTTTACGCTATAGCCAACACGTTCTCGCGTTAGTGGATGAAGCGCGGAGTGTTGTCGCTGGCGATGAGCCACAGGGTTTATTTTCTCTTGGTTCGCTGGAAAGCACCGCTGCAGTGCGCATTCCGCCCACGCTGGCGGAGTTTAACCGTCGTTATCCCAAAATTCAGTTTTCGCTTTCCACCGGTCCTTCCGGCACCATGCTGGAAGGTGTGTTGGAGGGAAAACTGAATGCGGCATTTATTGATGGGCCCATTAACCATACTGCTATTGATGGAATACCGGTCTACCGCGAGGAGTTGATGATTGTCACGCCACAAGGACATGCACCAGTAACCCGCGCCAGTCAGGTTAATGGCTGTAACATTTATGCATTCCGTGCCAATTGTTCATATCGTCGCCACTTTGAAAGCTGGTTTCATGCCGACGGTGCAGCGCCGGGGACCATCCATGAAATGGAGTCGTATCACGGTATGTTAGCCTGTGTGGTTGCGGGTGCGGGCATTGCACTTATCCCACGCTCAATGCTGGAAAGTATGCCGGGGCATCACCAGGTTGAAGCGTGGCCGTTGGCTGAGCAATGGCGTTGGTTAACAACCTGGCTGGTCTGGCGTCGCGGTGCGAAAACGCGTCCTCTTGAAGCGTTTATTCAGCTGCTCGATGTGCCTGACTCAGCAAAACAGTCTTCCCAATGAGCTATTTTTGATAGTTCTTGCAGCTCATATGCTCTATATAGTGATGTTCCGATGACTTATGACTATATGGGGCAAATATGGTTACGCCAGTAAGCATCAGCAATTTCATCTCACTTCCTGATGATTTTCCCGTTCGCAATATTGCACCTCAGGTAAAAGAAGTTTTGAAGGATTTTATTGATGCGCTCAGCATTATAATATGTGATGAGGAGTGGCGTACGTCTTTAAACATCAATTCAAACACCAAAAAGATATTCAATAATCTTGATAACCTATCTTATATACAGAGGACAACTTTCCGAGATAACGACACGCTATACAATGAAAAGGTTCAATTTAAACTCACTTATCCTGTTAAGAATGGAAGACATAAAGAAAACATTGAATTTCAGGTAGTAATAAATTTAAGCCCTATTTATTTAGATAATTTTCGCCACGATGGGGAAATTAATATTTATTGTGCTCCCGACCCAAAGCCTGTCACTATGGGTCGGGCCTTTCAGGCCGGCGTCGAGCGTGTGCTCTTTCTGTTTCTTAATGACTTTATTGAACAATTTCCAATGATCAGCCCCGGCGTCCCCATCAAAAGGTCTCATACTCCACATATTGAACCTCTTCCTCCTGAGCATCATACCGCTGCAGATTACTTACGTCAGTTTGATTTATTCGTACTGAACTTTATCTCTCGTGGTAATTTTGTCATACTCCCCCGACTATGGAATAAGCCGCAGGTCCACAGGTGGTTCGCGAATAAAAACCCAAACTTAATCACCGCCATCTACGACATACAGGATAGCCCATTAAAAGAGGAGTTATTACAAAACCTCATGGATTCATTAGGTTCTAACAAACAAGTACTACCTGAAGTTTGTATCTGCTTTTTATCGCTTTTATCAAACAAAGAAATACCTCACTTTCAGAGTCTATTCTTATTTTTTACAAATATGTTATTGCACTTTCAAATTTTTATGAAACCTAATGAAAATGACCTGAATGATGTGTTGATACCGGCATTATTAAGTGAAGATAAAAGTATCCATCGTATGGCACGCAAGATTTTAAAACTTTTTGTAAAAAATGAAATTCCGCCCAAAATTAGTAACGAAGAACTACTGGACAACAGGCCTCGTTCCCCTGTGAGGCCATCTTTACCATCAGCCACCAAAACGCCAGACCTTCCTGATCGTCATTAAAATGTGATGTTACCGACTCTCTGACGCGGAACAGAATCAGCGTCAGAGAAACGAAAAACGCGATCCAGATCACAAATGCATTGTATTCACATCATTAACCGTTTTAAGATCATTTCATTACTTTTCGCAACTCACCCGATAATCTGTTATGACAACAAACACTGTTTCCCGCAAAGTGGCGTGGCTACGGGTCGTTACGTTGGCAGTCGCCGCTTTCATCTTCAATACTACCGAATTTGTCCCTGTTGGCCTGCTTTCTGACATCGCACAAAGTTTCCATATGCAAACCGCTCAAGTCGGTATCATGTTAACCATTTATGCATGGGTAGTGGCGCTAATGTCATTGCCTTTTATGCTAATGACAAGCCAGGTTGAACGCCGCAAATTACTGATCTGCCTGTTTGTGGTGTTTATTGCCAGCCATGTACTGTCTTTTTTGTCGTGGAGCTTTACCGTTCTGGTGATCAGTCGCATTGGTGTAGCTTTTGCACATGCGATTTTCTGGTCGATTACGGCGTCTCTGGCGATCCGTATGGCTCCGGCCGGAAAGCGAGCACAGGCATTGAGTTTAATTGCCACCGGTACAGCTCTGGCGATGGTATTAGGTTTACCTCTCGGGCGCATTGTGGGGCAGTATTTCGGTTGGCGTATGACCTTCTTCGCGATCGGTATCGGGGCATTTATCACCCTTCTGTGCCTGATTAAGTTACTTCCCTTACTCCCCAGCGAGCATTCAGGGTCGTTGAAAAGCCTTCCGCTATTGTTCCGCCGCCCGGCATTGATGAGCATTTATTTGTTAACTGTGGTGGTTGTCACCGCCCATTACACGGCATACAGCTATATCGAGCCTTTTGTGCAAAACATTGCGGGATTCAGCGCCAACTTTGCCACGGCATTACTGTTATTACTCGGTGGTGCAGGCATTATTGGCAGCGTTATTTTCGGTAAACTGGGTAATCAGTATGCGTCTACGTTGGTGAGTACGGCGATTGCGCTGTTGCTGGTCTGCCTTGCATTACTGCTACCTGCGGCGAACAGTGAAATACACCTCGGGGTGCTGAGTATTTTCTGGGGGATCGCGATGATGATCATCGGGCTTGGTATGCAGGTTAAAGTGCTGGCGCTGGCACCAGATGCCACCGACGTCGCGATGGCGCTATTCTCGGGAATATTTAATATTGGAATCGGCGCTGGCGCGTTGGTAGGTAATCAGGTCAGTCTGCACTGGTCAATGTCGATGATTGGTTATGTGGGCGCGGTGCCTGCTTTTGCCGCGTTAATATGGTCAATCATCATTTTTCGCCGCTGGCCAGTGACACTCGAAGAACAGACGCAATAGTTGAAAGGCCCATTTGGGCCTTTTTTAATGATACGTTTTAATGATTTCCAGGATGCCGTTAATAATAAACTGCACACCCATACATACCAGCAGGAATCCCATCAGACGGGAGATCGCTTCAATTCCCCCCTTGCCCACCAGCCGCATAATTGCGCCAGAGCTGCGTAGACTTCCCCACAAAATAACCGCCACCAGGAAAAAGATCAGCGGCGGCGCAGCCATCAGTACCCAATCAGCGAAGGTTGAACTCTGACGCACAGTGGACGCCGAGCTAATAATCATCGCAATGGTTCCCGGACCGGCGGTACTAGGCATTGCCAGAGGTACAAAGGCAATATTGGCGCTGGGTTCATCTTCCAGCTCTTCCGACTTGCTTTTCGCTTCCGGTGAATCAATCGCTTTCTGTTGCGGAAAGAGCATCCGAAAACCGATAAACGCGACGATTAAGCCGCCTGCAATTCGCAGACCGGGAATCGAAATGCCAAATGTATCCATCACCAGTTGCCCGGCGTAATACGCCACCATCATGATGGCAAATACGTACACCGAGGCCATCAACGACTGACGATTACGTTCAGCACTGTTCATGTTGCCTGCCAGGCCAAGAAATAACGCGACAGTTGTTAATGGGTTAGCTAACGGCAGTAACACCACCAGCCCCAGGCCAATTGCTTTAAATAAATCTAACATTGGTGGTTGTTATCCTGTGTATCTGGGTTATCAGCGAAAAGTATAAGGGGTAAACAACGATAAAGTGTCACTCTTTAGCTAGCCTTGAATCGCATTGACCAAAACTTGAACCGATTTAGCAAAACGTGGCATCGGTCAATTCATTCATTTGACTTATACTTGCCTGGGCAATATTATCCCCTGCAACTAATTACTTGCCAGGGCAACTAATGTGAAAAGTACCAGCGATCTGTTCAATGAAATTATTCCATTGGGTCGCTTAATCCATATGGTTAATCAGAAGAAAGATCGCCTGCTTAACGAGTATCTGTCTCCGCTGGATATTACCGCGGCACAGTTTAAGGTGCTCTGCTCTATCCGCTGCGCGTCGTGTATTACTCCGGTTGAACTGAAAAAAGTGTTGTCGGTCGACCTGGGAGCGCTGACCCGTATGCTGGATCGCCTGG
Organism: Escherichia coli; assembly: GCF_036503815.1. Taxonomy (GTDB): domain Bacteria; phylum Pseudomonadota; class Gammaproteobacteria; order Enterobacterales; family Enterobacteriaceae; genus Escherichia; species Escherichia coli_F. Next base: position 2,518,439 of record NZ_AP027764.1, on the reverse strand, counting down.
TTTGTAAAGGCTGGGTGGAAAGGTTGCCGAACCCGAATGATAAGCGCGGCGTACTGGTAAAACTTACCACCAGCGGCGCGGCAATATGTGAACAATGCCATCAATTAGTTGGCCAGGACCTGCATCAAGAATTAACAAAAAACCTGACGGCGGACGAAGTGGCAACACTTGAGCATTTGCTTAAGAAAGTCCTGCCGTAAACAAAAAAAGAGGTATGACGATGTCCAGACGCAATACTGACGCTATTACCATTCATAGCATTTTGGACTGGATCGAGGATAACCTGGAATCGCCACTGTCACTGGAGAAAGTGTCAGAGCGTTCGGGTTACTCCAAATGGCACCTGCAACGGATGTTTAAAAAAGAAACCGGTCATTCATTAGGCCAATACATCCGCAGCCGTAAGATGACGGAAATCGCGCAAAAGCTGAAGGAAAGTAACGAGCCGATACTCTATCTGGCAGAACGATATGGCTTCGAGTCGCAACAAACTCTGACCCGAACCTTCAAAAATTACTTTGATGTTCCGCCACATAAATACCGGATGACCAATATGCAGGGCGAATCGCGCTTTTTACATCCATTAAATCATTACAACAGCTAGTTGATAACGTGACAACGTCACTGAGGCAATCATGAAACCACTTTTATCCGCAATGGTAACCGCGCTTATTCTCTTCTCTGCGCAGAGCTTTGCGGAACAAACCACGCAGCCGGTTGTTACTTCCTGTGGCAATGTGGTGGTTATTCCTCCATCACCGGAACAATCACCATTTGATTTTAACCACATGAGCACAGGCAGTGATAAATCGGATGCGCTTGGCGTGCCCTATTATAATCAACACGCTATATAGTTTATTCTGGCCCCGACATCTCGGGGCTTTTTAGCCTCTCACTTTCACTGCTTTACGCCACCGCATACCAAACACATTGATATATAGCCCGGTCATAATGAGCACCGCACCAAAGAATTGCAGACCCGTTAAGCGTTCATCCAGCAATAGTGCCGCACTTGCCAGTCCTACTACGGGCACCAGTAACGATAACGGTGCAACCCGCCAGGTTTCATAGCGTCCCAGTAACGTCCCCCAGATCCCATAACCAACAATTGTCGCCACAAACGCCAGATACATCAGAGACAAGATGGTGGTCATATCGATAGTGACCAGGCTGTGAATCATGGTTGCGGAACCATCGAGAATCAGCGAGGCAACAAAGAAAGGAATGATCGGGATTAATGCGCTCCAGATGACCAGCGACATCACTGCCGGACGCGTTGAGTGTGACATGATTTTTTTATTGAAGATATTGCCGCACGCCCAACTAAATGCTGCCGCCAGGGTCAACATAAAGCCGAGCATCGCCACATGCTGACCGTTAAAACTATCTTCGATTAACACCAGTACGCCAAAAATCGCTAACGCGATCCCCGCCAGTTGCTTACCGTGCAGCCGTTCGCCAAAAGTAAACGCACCGAGCACAATAGTAAAAAACGCCTGAGCCTGTAATACCAGTGAGGCCAGCCCAGCAGGCATACCAAAATTTATGGCACAGAACAGAAAGGCAAACTGCGCAAAACTGATGGTTAATCCATACCCCAGCAGCAAATTCAGTGGTACTTTCGGTCGTGCGACAAAAAAGATGGCCGGAAAAGCGACCAGCATAAAGCGCAAACCGGCCAGCATCAGCGGTGGCATGTTATGAAGCCCCACTTTGATGACCACAAAATTTAGCCCCCATACGACCACTACCAGTAGCGCCAACACCCCATCTTTTCGCGACATTCTACCGCCTCTGAATTTCATCTTTTGTAAGCAATCAACTTAGCTGAATTTACTTTTCTTTAACAGTTGATTCGTTAGTCGCCGGTTACGACGGCATTAATGCGCAAATAAGTCGCTATACTTCGGATTTTTGCCATGCTATTTCTTTACATCTCTAAAACAAAACATAACGAAACGCACTGCCGGACAGACAAATGAACTTATCCCTACGACGCTCTACCAGCGCCCTTCTTGCCTCGTCGTTGTTATTAACCATCGGACGCGGCGCTACGCTGCCATTTATGACCATTTACTTGAGTCGCCAGTACAGCCTGAGTGTCGATCTAATCGGTTATGCGATGACAATTGCGCTCACTATTGGCGTCGTTTTTAGCCTCGGTTTTGGTATCCTGGCGGATAAGTTCGACAAGAAACGCTATATGTTACTGGCAATTACCGCCTTCGCTAGCGGTTTTATTGCCATTCCTTTAGTGAATAACGTGACGCTGGTGGTGCTCTTTTTTGCCCTTATTAACTGCGCCTATTCCGTTTTTGCTACCGTGCTGAAAGCCTGGTTTGCCGACAATCTTTCGTCCACCAGCAAAACGAAAATCTTCTCAATCAACTACACCATGCTCAACATTGGCTGGACAATCGGTCCGCCGCTCGGCACGCTGTTGGTGATGCAGAGCATCAATCTGCCCTTTTGGCTGGCAGCTATCTGTTCCGCGTTTCCCATGCTTTTCATTCAAATTTGGGTAAAGCGCAGCGAGAAAATCATCGCCACGGAAACAGGCAGTGTCTGGTCGCCGAAAGTTTTATTACAAGATAAAGCACTGTTGTGGTTTACCTGCTCTGGTTTTCTGGCTTCTTTTGTTAGCGGCGCATTTGCTTCATGCATTTCACAATATGTGATGGTGATTGCTGATGGGGATTTTGCCGAAAAGGTGGTCGCGGTTGTTCTTCCGGTGAATGCTGCCATGGTGGTTACGTTGCAATATTCCGTGGGCCGCCGCCTTAACCCGGCTAACATCCGCGCGCTGATGACAGCAGGCACCCTCTGTTTCGTCATTGGGCTGGTCGGTTTTATTTTTTCCGGCAACAGCCTGCTATTGTGGGGTATGTCAGCTGCGGTATTTACTGTCGGTGAAATCATTTATGCGCCGGGCGAGTATATGTTGATTGACCATATTGCGCCGCCAGGAATGAAAGCCAGCTATTTTTCCGCCCAGTCTTTAGGCTGGCTTGGTGCGGCGATTAACCCATTAGTGAGTGGCGTAGTGCTTACCAGTATGCCGCCTTTCTCGCTGTTTATCATCTTAGCGTTGGTGATCGTTGCTGCGTGGGTGCTGATGTTAAAAGGAATTCGTGCAAGACCGTGGGGGCAGCCCGCGCTTTGTTGATTTAAGTCGAACACAATAAAAATTTAATTCAGCCTTCGTTTAGGTTACCTCTGCTAATATCTTTCTCATTGAGATGAAAATTAAGGTAAGCGAGGAAACACACCACACCATAAACGGAGGCAAATAATGCTGGGTAATATGAATGTTTTTATGGCCGTACTGGGAATAATTTTATTTTCTGGTTTTCTGGCCGCGTATTTCAGCCACAAATGGGATGACTAATGAACGGAGATAATCCCTCACCTAACCGGCCCCTTGTTACAGTTGTGTACAAGGGGCCTGATTTTTATGATGGCGAAAAAAAACCGCCAGTAAACCGGCGGTGAATGCTTGCATGGATAGATTTGTGTTTTGCTTTTACGCTAACAGGCATTTTCCTGCACTGATAACGGATCGTTGACACAGTAGCATCAGTTTTCTCAATGAATGTTAAACGGAGCTTAAACTCGGTTAATCACGTTTTGTTCGTCAATAAACATACAGCGATTTCTTCCGGTTTGCTTACCCTCATACATTGCCCGGTCCGCTCTTCCAATGACCACATCCAGAGGCTCTTCAGGAAATGCGCGACTCACACCTGCTGTCACGGTAATGTTGATATGCCCTTCAGAATGTGTGATGGCATGGTTATCGACTAACTGGCAAATTCTGACACCTGCACGACATGCTTCTTCATCATTAGCCGCTTTGACAATAATGATAAATTCTTCGCCCCCGTAGCGATAAACCGTTTCGTAATCACGCGTCCAACTGGCTAAGTAAGTTGCCAGGGTGCGTAATACTACATCGCCGATTAAATGCCCGTAGGTATCATTAACCAATTTAAATCGGTCAATATCCAACAACATTAAATAAAGATTCAGAGGCTCAGCGTTGCGTAACTGATGATCAAAGGATTCATCAAGAACCCGACGCCCCGGCAATCCCGTCAAAACATCCATATTGCTACGGATCGTCAGTAAATAAATTTTGTAATCGGTTAATGCCGCAGTAAAAGAAAGTAACCCTTCCTGAAAAGCGTCGAAATGCGCGTCCTGCCAGTGATTTTCAACAATAGCCAGCATTAATTCCCGACCACAGTTATGCATATGTTGATGGGCAGAATCCATTAGCCGAACGTAAGGTAATTCATCGTTATCGAGTGGCCCCAGATGATCAATCCACCGACCAAACTGGCACAGTCCATAAGAATGGTTATCCGTTATTTCTGGCTTACTGGCATCTCTCGCGACCACGCTGTGAAACATACTTACCAGCCACTGGTAGTGGGCATCGATAGCCTTATTGAGATTTAACAAGATGGCATCAATTTCCGTTGTCTTCTTGATCATTGCCACTCCTTTTTCACAGTTCCTTGTGCGCGCTATTCTAACGAGAGAAAAGCAAAATTACGTCAATATTTTCATAGAAATCCGAAGTTATGAGCATCTCTGAGATAACATTGTGATTTAAAACAAAATCAGCAGATAAAAAAGTGTTTAATTCTATAAATTAACTCTGCATTATCGCAATTAAAAGGATGACAAATAGCATAACCCAATACCCTAATGGCCCAGTAGTTCAGGCCATCAGGCTAATTTATTTTTATTTCTGCAAATGAGTGACCCGAACGACGGCCGGCGCGCTTTTCTTATCCAGACTGCCGCTAATGTTGATCATCTGGTCCGGCTGAACTTCTCGTCCATCAAAGACTGCCGCAGGAATAACAACATTAATTTCACCGCTCTTATCGCGAAAAACGTAACGGTCCTCTCCTTTGTGAGAAATCAAATTACCGCGTAGTGAAACCGAAGCGCCATCATGCATGGTTTTTGCGAAATCAACGGTCATTTTTTTTGCATCATCGGTTCCGCGATAGCCATCTTCTATTGCATGAGGCGGCGGTGGCGCTGCATCCTGTTTTAAACCGCCCTGGTCATCTGCCAACGCATAAGGCATGACAAGAAAACTTGCTAATACAATGGACTGAAATTTCATACTAACTCCTTAATTGCGTTTGGTTTGACTTATTAAGTCTGGTTGCTATTTTTATAATTGCCAAATAAGAATACTGCCAATTGTTATAAGGCATTTAAAATCAGCCAACTAGCTGTCAAATATTCAGAGAATTTAACTCACTAAAGTTAAGAAGATTGAAGAGTCTTAAACATATTTTCAGAATAATCGGATTTATATGTTTGAAAATTATTATATTGGACGAGCATACAGAAAAAGCAAATCACCTTTACATATAATAGCGTGGACAAAAAACAGTGAACATTAATAAAGATAAAATTGTACAACTCGCAGATACCGACACTATTGAAAACCTGACATCCGCGTTGAGTCAAAGACTTATCGCGGATCAATTACGCTTAACTACCGCCGAATCATGCACCGGCGGTAAGTTGGCTAGCGCCCTGTGTGCAGCTGAAGATACACCCAAATTTTACGGTGCAGGATTTGTTACTTTCACCGATCAGGCAAAGATGAAAATCCTCAGCGTAAGCCAGCAATCTCTTGAACGATATTCTGCGGTGAGTGAGAAAGTGGCAGCAGAAATGGCAACCGGTGCCATAGAGCGTGCGGATGCTGATGTCAGTATTGCCATTACCGGCTACGGCGGACCGGAGGGCGGTGAAGATGGTACGCCAGCGGGTACCGTCTGGTTCGCGTGGCATATTAAAGGCCAGAACTACACTGCGGTTATGCATTTTGCTGGCGACTGCGAAACGGTATTAGCTTTAGCGGTGAGGTTTGCCCTCGCCCAGCTGCTGCAATTACTGCTATAACGAGGCTGGTCTGGCGATAAATCCAGGCCAGCCATTGGTTGTGTTTATACGTTCAAGCCACGATGTTGCAGCATCGGCATAATCTGAGGTGCCTTACCGCGCCATTGTCGATACAGGCGTTCCAGATCTTCGCTGTTACCTCTGGAAAGGATCGCCTCGCGAAAACGCAGCCCATTTTCACGCGTTAATCCGCCCTGCTCAACAAACCACTGGTAACCATCATCGGCCAACATTTGCGTCCACAGATAAGCGTAATAACCTGCGGCATATCCGCCCCCAAAAATATGGGCGAAATAACTGCTGCGATAGCGTGGCGGTATAGCAGGAAGATCCATATTTTCCGCCACCAGCGCCCGCAATTCGAAATCATCTACCTCCTGCATTGCTTCGTTTTCTTCCAGGCAATGCCAGCGCATATCGAGAAGCGCGGCGCTAAGCAGTTCGCTCATCTCATACCCTTTATTGAACAGGCTGGCATTACGCATTTTCTGTTGCAGTTCGTCAGGCATTGCTGCCCCGCTCTGATAATGCCGGGCGTAGCGAGCGAATACCTGCGGATACGTTGCCCAGTGTTCGTTGATTTGCGACGGAAATTCGACAAAATCACGCGGCGTGTTGGTACCGGAAAGCGTGGCATAACGCTGGCGGGCAAAAAGGCCGTGCAGCGTATGACCAAATTCATGGAATAAGGTTATCACATCATCCCAGAGTAACAACGCAGGTTCACCGGCAGCGGGTTTCTGATAATTGCAGACGTTATAAATTACCGGATGCGTTTCATTCAGCGTTGATTGCTCAACAAAATTGCCCATCCATGCACCGCCGCTTTTTGAATCACGGGCGAAGAAATCACCGTAAAATAACGCCAGCCCCACGCCATTATGATCAAAAATTTCCCACACACGAACGTCAGGATGGTAGACAGGAATATCAAAACGTTCGACAAACTTAATACCGAAGAGCTGATTCGCAGTCCAGAATACGCCTTCATTCAACACCGTGTTTAATTCGAAATAAGGTTTGAGCTGCGCTTCATCGAGATCGAATTTCTCACGTCTTACCTGCTCGGCATAAAATGCCCAGTCCCACGGCTGCGCGCTAAACCCGCCCTGCTGCTTATCGATAACCGCCTGTATGGAGGCTAATTCATCGCTCGCACGTTGACGCGCCGCTGGAACAATTTCCCGCATAAAGTTGAGTGCTGCTTCTGGCGTTTTTGCCATCTGATCGGCGATTTTCCATGGGGCATAATGAGGGAAGCCAAGCAGTTTTGCCTGCTGCGCGCGGATCTCCACAAGCCGTTGAATAATGGCACGGGTATCGTTAGCGTCATTTTTTTCTGCCCGCGTCCAGCCCGCAGTGAATAGTTTTTCACGCGTCGCGCGATCGCGAAGTTCAGCAAGCGCCGGTTGCTGGGTGGTATTCAGCAGCGGAATAAGCCATTTGTTATCCAGACCTTTCTCGCGAGCCGCCTCTGCCGCCAGCGCAATCTCCTGTTCGCTCATCCCAGCCAGTTGCGCAATATCGTCCAGAACCAGACCGCCGGATTTATTTGCTGCCAGTAACCGCTGGTTAAACTGGCTGGTCAGGGTCGCAGCTTCTGTATTAAGAACTTTTAATTTTGCTTTATCAGCTTGTGCAAGTTTGGCTCCGGCAAGGACAAAACGTTGATGAATAACCTCCACCAGGCGAATGGATTCACTATCAAGCCCCTCGGATTCACGTCGCTGCCAGACAGCATCTACTCGCGCGAATAATTCACCGTTCAGATAGATATCATTAGCCAGTTCTGCCAGTTCAGCGGAAAACTGCTCATCAAGACGCTGTAATTCATCATTGGTATGCGCCGCAGTCATCGCAAAAAAAACGCTGGTGACGCGGGTCAGCAGTTCCCCACTCTGCTCCAGTGCCAGAATAGTATTGTTGAAATCAGGTGTTTGCGGGTTGAGCGCAATGGCGGCAATTTCGGCCCGCTTTTGCTGCATTCCCTCATCAAATGCCGGTCGATAGTGACGATTGGCAATTTGATCAAAATGGGGAGCCAGATACGGCAGTGTGCTTTGCACAAGGAAAGGATTCATTGTTGTCATTTTCTTCTCCTGAACGCGAGGTGTTCCATAGCGTAGGCTTACTGATAACGGAGTGCAATCTTGCAAACCAGTATTACCCGCTCTTAAGCATCACGTGCTATGTTATTGACACACAAAAGCGTTGAGGAACAGTGAGATGATCGTTTTAGTAACTGGAGCAACGGCAGGTTTTGGTGAATGCATTACTCGTCGTTTTATTCAACAAGGGCATAAAGTTATCGCCACTGGCCGTCGCCAGGAGCGGTTGCAGGAGTTAAAAGACGAACTGGGTGATAATCTGTATATCGCCCAACTGGACGTTCGTAATCGCGCCGCTATTGAAGAGATGCTGGCATCGCTTCCTGCCGAGTGGTGCAATATTGATATCCTGGTAAACAATGCCGGTCTGGCGCTGGGCATGGAACCTGCGCATAAAGCCAGCGTTGAAGACTGGGAAACGATGATTGATACCAACAACAAAGGCCTGGTATATATGACGCGGGCCGTCTTACCGGGTATGGTTGAACGTAATCATGGTCATATCATTAACATTGGCTCCACGGCAGGCAGCTGGCCGTATGCTGGTGGTAACGTTTATGGTGCGACGAAAGCGTTTGTTCGTCAGTTCAGCCTTAATCTACGCACAGATCTGCACGGTACGGCAGTACGTGTCACAGACATCGAACCGGGACTGGTGGGTGGCACCGAGTTTTCTAATGTCCGCTTTAAAGGTGATGACGGTAAAGCCGAAAAAACCTATCAAAACACAGTTGCATTGACGCCAGAAGATGTCAGCGAAGCCGTCTGGTGGGTGTCAACGCTGCCTGCTCACGTCAATATCAATACCCTGGAAATGATGCCGGTTACCCAAAGCTATGCCGGACTGAATGTCCACCGTCAGTAATTTTTATACCCGGCGTAACTGCCGGGTTATTGCTTGTCACAAAAAAGTGGTAGACTCATGCAGTTAACTCACTCACAAGCAAGAACGAATGACCGTCGAAACGCAACTTAATCCCACACAGCCTGTCAATCAGCAGATTTATCGTATTCTTCGCCGCGACATTGTCCATTGCCTGATTGCACCAGGCACACCGTTGTCGGAAAAAGAAGTTTCTGTTCGTTTCAATGTGTCACGCCAGCCGGTTCGTGAAGCCTTTATTAAACTGGCGGAAAACGGCCTGATTCAAATTCGTCCGCAGCGTGGCAGCTACGTCAACAAAATTTCCATGGCCCAGGTGCACAACGGCAGTTTTATCCGTCAGGCCATTGAGTGCGCGGTGGCGCGTCGGGCGGCGAGCATGATTACCGAAAGCCAGTGCTACCAACTGGAACAAAATCTTCACCAGCAACGCATTGCCATTGAGCGCAAGCAACTGGATGATTTTTTTGAACTTGATGACAACTTCCATCAACTCCTGACGCAGATTGCCGACTGTCAACTGGCGTGGGATACCATTGAGAACCTGAAAGCGACCGTTGATCGCGTGCGCTATATGAGTTTCGACCACGTTTCTCCACCAGAAATGCTGTTACGCCAGCATCTTGAGATTTTCTCTGCCCTGCAAAAACGTGATGGCGATGCGGTAGAACGTGCAATGACGCAACATTTGCAGGAAATCAGCGAATCCGTGCGCCAGATCCGCCAGGAAAACAGCGACTGGTTTAGCGAAGAGTAATTCATTTCCTCTCATCCCATCCGGGGTGAGAGTTTTTCCCTCCGTCATCTGGCTCATGCATGCATCAAAAAAGATGTGAGCTTGATCAAAAACAAAAAATATTTCACTCGACAGGAGTATTTATATTGCGCCCGTTACGTGGGCTTCGACTGTAAATCAGAAAGGAGAAAACACCTATGACGACCTACGATCGTAACCGTAACGCAATCACCACTGGCAGCCGTGTTATGGTTAGCGGCACCGGTCACACTGGCAAGATCCTGTCGATTGATACTGAAGGTCTGACCGCTGAGCAAATCCGCCGCGGAAAAACCGTAGTTGTTGAAGGTTGTGAAGAGAAACTGGCACCACTGGACCTGATTCGTCTCGGCATGAACTAAGCGTGTGAATGCCGCCGATGGCGGCATTGCTTTTTTTACTTCACGGAATATTTCGCCACGGTCGCTTTCGCGCCATGCGCTAATAAAGATAAGTACGCTTCCGTTACTTTTGTCGTAAACAAACTATTGCCTGGTAAATCATCACCAAAGATCGCCTTAATTGCCAGCAATGACTGGACGCGCGCTGTCCCTTCAGCACTACTTTGTACTGCCTTCTGAATAACAGGTAACAGTGGGTCACTGATTTCTATCTGATTTCCCTGTTCATCAACACCACCGACATAACGCATCCAACCCGCGACGCCCAGCGCCAGCAGATCGAACTTGCTGTCATGCGCCAGATGCCAGCGAACAGAATCCAACATCCGCTGTGGCAATTTCTGGCTGCCATCCATCGCAATCTGCCAGGTTCGATGACGTAGCGCCGGGTTGCTATAGCGTTCAATTAATCGATTAGCGTAATCTTGCAAATCAACGCCCTGCACTTTCAACGTCGGCGCTTGTTCCTGCAACATCAAGGCATACGCTGCATGATGATAATGTTCATCTTCCATGCAGTCATTAATGTGCTGATATCCGGCAAGATAACCCAGATACGCCAGGAATGAATGACTGCCGTTGAGCATGCGCAACTTCATCTCTTCATAAGGCAGCACATCACTAACCAGTTCGGCTCCCGCTTTTTCCCATTCCGGACGTCCGGCAACAAAGTTATCTTCTATTACCCACTGGCGGAAAGGTTCACAGGCAACGCCAGCAGGATCACGCACACCGGTAAGTTGTTCGATTTTCGCCAGCGTATCCTCTGTCACTGCGGGCACAATACGGTCCACCATTGTTGATGGGAAAGTCACGTTTTCTTCGATCCATTGTGCCAGTTTTACATCAACAGCTTGCGCGTAGGAAGTGACAACGTCACGCATAACATGACCGTTTTCTGGCATGTTGTCACATGACATGACGGTAAATGCGGGAAGTCCTGCCGCTTTACGGCGAGCCAGCACCTCAACAATCACCCCTGTTGCAGTTTTCGGCTGGTGGGGATTTTGCACGTCGGCAACGACCATCGGGTGATCGAGCATTAACTGTCCGGTCGCCGGAGAGTGGAAATACCCTTTTTCGGTGATTGTCAGAGAGACAATCGCGATTTGCGGTTCACACATCGCAGCCAGCACGGTTTCTAAGCCATCTATTTGTACGTGCAAGGCTTTTTTAACGACGCCAACGACACGAGCCGTCCACACATCGGCCGACATTTCCGCAACGGTATAAAGATTATCTTGCTGTTGTAAATCGGCAATTTGCTGTTCGCCGCCGATTAAGTTGACCTCATAATATCCCCAGTCACTGTAATGTTCCGAAGCAAGAATATCGGCATACACGCCCTGATGCGCACGGTGAAATGCACCAAAACCTAAATGAACAATTCTTGGGGCCAGGTTATTACGATCATAAACAGGGAGCGTCGCTTTTGCTGATAACAAATTATTTCCCATAACAATTCCTTAAATTTAAATATGGCAAGCTGCATGTTTTGTTATATGAATAAAAAATCCCCTCTCCGGTAAGAGAAGGGATGGAGGATTTACAGACTTCTTGAAGGTTACGCAGCTGTTACAACACGCGGTTGATCTTCCGCGGCATCTTCCAGTGCACTTAAATCACGGTCTTTCACTTCTGGCATTTTCAGCGCAGAGATTAAACCAATCACTGAATATGCCATGATCATAATGGCGATCGGATACCAGGATTCCGTCATGGTGCAGAAAATACCCGCCAGGATAGGACCAAAACCGGAAGCGATAAGACCACCAATTTCTTTTGAAATAGCCATCCGGGTAAAGCGGTTTTTACAGCCGAACATTTCTGCCATGGTAATGTTTTCCAGAGCAAATAATCCCAGCACCGCACAGTTATGAATCACAATCAGTGCAACCATAATGGTGCTCGGGGCATAGCTTTTATCTACGATGATAGAAAGCATTGGCCACGCCAGCACAATCGCAGAGGTATTCATAATAATATACGGGATCCGGCGACCAATTTTATCGGATAACCAACCAAGGAACGGAATGGTCATAAAGCCGAGAATCGAACTGATCATCAATGCATCTGTTGGAATTGCTTTGTTAAACAATAACGTCTGCACTAAATAGCCTGCAAGGAAAGTCTGAATTAACCCGGAGTTACCCGCCTGACCAAAACGCAGCCCTGTTGCCAGCCAGAAGGATTTGCTCTGGAACATGCTACCAGCAGGTGCAGGTTTTGCTGTCGGTTGGTTGCTGTCGTTAACCTTCTCAAAGACCGGGCTTTCTTTCAGATTCATACGCAACCAGATAGCAAAGACCATCACGACAACGCTCGCCAGGAACGGTATACGCCATCCCCACGCCAACAGTTCCTCTTTACTGAGAATGAAGAACATAAAGGCCCAGATTGCCGTTGCGCTCAAGGTTCCGCAGTTAGTCCCCATAGCAACAAATGAGGAGATAATTCCGCGCTTACCTTTTGGCGCATATTCCGCCAGCATCGTACCGGCACCGGAAATTTCCGCGCCTGCCCCCAGCCCCTGAATAATACGCAGCGTCACCAGCAAAATTGGCGCAAACACACCAATTTGTGCATAGGTCGGCAGCACACCAATTAAGGTGGTACAGATCCCCATCATAGTGATGGTAATAAAGAGCACTTTTTTACGCCCGATTCTGTCGCCCATTTTGCCGAAAATAAATGCTCCGACAATACGCGCCACATAACCTGCACCGTAGGTTCCCATTGCCAGAATTAACGCCATTGCCGTTGATGATTCAGGAAAAAATATTTCATGAAACACTAACGCTGCGCCGAGCGAATATAACTGGAAATCCATGATTCACAGATGTTTTTTCTCATTCTGTGGTTTCCTTGGCGCTTTCTAGGTTTTTTCAGATAGTTACATTTTTTCAAAAGCATCCTGAGTTCGATCTTACTATCTATCTGTGGCCTATTTCTGTCCCATATATGCCCCAAAAAACACCCCAACAGATAAGCAATCTTTTCATGGTGTTACGCGTAAAAACAATAACGGCTTGAAATTATTCAATACACTCTCGAAAGTGCATCAGCCAACCGCAGAACGTTATTGCATACAACGTTTCTGCGGCATATCACGAAACGATTACTTAATGACTGGGACTTCAGACCACTCAATATCCGGTACAATTATGTATCAACGCAGTTTAACAACACCCTATATTTAATCCAGAGTGCGAGCAACGTTGTCCCTTTCTCTTTTGCACTCTTAAAATATACGATTACTTAAGTGAAGATGCTTGACGAATCGCCAAATAAAACATCTTCATCAGCATAAAAATCCATATATGATTGAAAATTTAGTCATTAATACCATTCATATCTGAATAGTAACCTAATACGCTTACTAACCGTGAGAAATCTTTTTTTTCGACTTAATCACTCGAAATAAACTTTCACTCAATTGAAAACAATTAGCTACAATTATCATTGCAATATCAAATCAAACATAACAACTTGCATAAATTCTCATGGGATACAGCATCAGTTGTGCCAAACACATAAGGAATTGAAATGGACGGAGAAAGCTTTAACTTTGATGACAATGATATTGAATTTATTGCTTCAATGTATGCATCATGTAAATTATCAGGAAGTATCGCCCCCATAATGCATATAATGGTTAGCATTCCAAAAAATAAGAAAAAACAATTCTACGAACGAGTTGAGCATTATTGTAGTTTATATTCCAATAAAAACCCACCTTCTTAAATTCGCTGCATTCTAGTGGATTCCATTAAGAAAACAATGACATACACTCAAACACATCTTTTTTATCAACAGTGAATTTCAGTTCGGCCAGTTTTTACCAGCTATTATAAAAATAGCACCCATATAAAGTTTTTACCCCACAGGTACAGCTGGCCATTCGATAACCGCACTAAGGAAGTGCCAACACGACATCAGCAAGACCCGATATTTCTTCCATGCCGCCAGCAACGATGTTAAGGTTAAATTAATTATAAAAAAATATATTATAATTCCATCTTCGCATTAAATTTTAACCTTTAATCTCCACACGGAACAAGTTGCATAGGTGACTATATTAAGAAAACTTATAACCACCAAAAAGATTTGCTTTGCAAGCAAAAACAGTGACCATTGACTCTAAGAAAATTCCGATCTATTGTTAGTGTCATCAAAGTTACTTAACAGTATTCCGAAATGAAAATACAAAGCAAGCTAATTGTCTTATTAAACATTATCATTGCATTTATATTATTTGAGCTTTTAGCTCAAAAATTTGGTTTGAGTACATTATTTTAAAGCAAGATAAACAATATCGGGCACTCTAGTTTTTATAATTAACAATTAAACGCCCATAAAATGTTATTTACTTTTCTTCGCTATTGTCATATCTTAATATAGTGGCTTACGCCACTCTACTTTCATCATATTTTGTACGTTTATGTACTCGCCATGAAGCTCTTTCATGGCGATTTTTTATTCTTAATCCAAGAACATACTCCCTACCTATAGAAAAATCACTTTTTGAACAAAAGAATAACGTATTTAGGTAATCATTACGAATTTACCCTATAGGTGCTACTGGCCATTCAATATCCGGTGCAGTTGTTGTATTAACACGGTTCAGCAACACCCGATACTTCTTCCAGGCTTCCAGCAACGAGATTTCTTCCTCCGTTGCAATTTCCAGATCTGCAGCATCCTGAAGCGGCGCAATATGCTCACTGGCTACCTGCATCAGGTTGTTTTTTGTTTCTTCCGCCTCCCGGATCCGGAACAGTTTTTCTGCTTCCGTATCCTTCACCCAGGCTGTGCCGTTCCACTTCTGATATTCCCCTTCCGGCGATAACCAGGTGACATTTTCCGGTAACGAGCCAAGTTCAGAAATAAATAACGCGTCGCCGGAAGCCACGTCATAGACGGTTTTTCCCCGATGATCTTCAACGAGATGCCACGATGCCTCATCACTGTTGAAAACAGCCACAAAGCCAGCCGGAATATCTGGCGGTGCAATATCGGTACTGTTTGCTGGCAGAACGGGCATTCCCTGCTCCTGCCAGTTCTGAATGGTACGGATGCTCGCGCCGAAAATGTCAGCCAGCTGCTTTTTGTTGACTTCCATTGTTCATTCCACGGACAAAAACAGAGAAAGGAAACGACAGAGGCCAAAAAGCCCGTTTTCAGCATCTGTCGTTTCCTTTCTTTTCAGGTGGTGTTTTAAATAAAAACATTAAGTTACGGCGAAGAAGAACGGAAACGCCTTAAACCGGAAAATTTTCATAAATAGCGAAAACCCGCGAGGTCGCCGCCCCGTAACCTGTCGGATCGCCGGAAAGGACCCGCAAAATGATAATAATTATCATCTACATGTCACAACGTGCATCTACGCCATCAAACCACGTCAAATAATCAATTATGACGCAGGTATCGTATTAATTGATCTGCATCAACTTAACGTAAAAACAACTTCAGACAATACAAATCAGTGACACTGAATACAGGGCAACCTCATGTCAACGAAGAACAGAACCCGCAGAACAACAACCCGCAACATCCGCTTTCCTAACCCAATGATTGAACAAATTAACATCGCTCTTGATCAAAAAGGGTCTGGGAATTTCTCAGCCTGGGTCATTGAAGCCTGCCGTCGGAGACTAACGTCAGAAAAGAGAGCATATACATCAATCCAAAGTGATGATGAATAAACATCCCGGTTTCTTCCACCATCGCACCGGAAAAGCAACTATGAGGGTAACCCTGCGTCTGTCAGCACAGTAAAACCCGGTGTGCATCGTTTTTGATTATTCCCGCACACTCACGCAGAAGGAATTCCCCGTCGGGCTACGGTCATGGTTCATGCGGGAATACGGCGACGATACAGCGCAGCTAAAAGGGTAATAGACAGAAAGAGCGGTTTATTTCATTCCACAGGATTCTGAGTGTCCCCAACTTCCTCCAATAGTCTGAGCGTACACCGATATAGTTTTAATTTTCATCAATCCATTTAACTATCGTTTAATTGTTGTCACATAGGATTCCGCCGTTTTTAACAATGCAGGATAATAAGATGAAAAAAATGTTGTTTTCTGCCGCTCTGGCAATGCTTATTACAGGATGTGCTCAACAGACGTTTACTGTTGGAAACAAACCGACAGCAGTAACACCAAAGGAAACCATCACCCATCACTTCTTCGTTTCGGGAATTGGACAGGAGAAAACTGTTGATGCAGCCAAAATTTGTGGCGGCGCAGAAAATGTTGTTAAAACAGAAACCCAGCAAACATTCGTAAATGGATTGCTCGGTTTTATTACTTTAGGCATTTATACTCCGCTGGAAGCGCGTGTGTATTGCTCACAATAATTGCATGAGTTGCCCATCGATATGGGCAGCTCTATCTGCACTGCTCATTAATATACTTCTGGGTTCCTTCCAGTTGTTTTTGCATAGTGATCAGCCTCTCTCTGAGGGTGAAATAATCCCGTTCAGCGGTGTCTGCCAGTCGGGGGGAGGCTGCATTATCCACGCCGGAGGCGGTGGTGGCTTCACGCACTGACTGACAGACTGCTTTGATGTGCAACCGACGACGACCAGCGGCAACATCATCACGCAGAGCATCATTTTCAGCTTTCGCATTAGCTAACTCCTTCGTGTATTTTTCATCCAGTGCAGCAACATCACGCTGGCGCATCTGCATGTCAGTAATTGCCGCGTTCGCCAGCTTCAGTTCTCTGGCATTTTTGTCGCGCTGGGCTTTGTAGGTAATGGCGTTATCACGGTAATGATTAACAGCCCATGACAGGCAGACGATGATGCAGATAACCAGAGCGGAGATAATCGCGGTTACTCTGTTCATTGCTGACCCCACAAACAGATTTCACGCTCAATCTCACGACGAGTCATGAGACCTTTCCATTGCTTACCGCCAGCATATGTCCAGCGACGTAGCTGATCACATGCGCCTTTGATATCGCCCTGGTTTATTTTGCGAAGAAGCGTCGATGTTCTGAAATTGCCAGCGCCCACGTTGTAAACGAACGAGTAAAGAGCGCCGCGCGTTGTTTCCGGTATATCAACTTTGATGTACGGGTTAATTTGTCTGGCGACCGTGGCAAGGTCTTTATTCAGGAGGGCTTTGCATTCTGCTTTGGTATACGTTTTACCGAGCATGATGTCTTTTCCTGTATGCCCGTGACATACAGTCCATACACCAACAATATCTTTGTATGGTATGTAGCTGACACCTTCCAGACCATCGTTACCACTTGGGCCAGTAATTAACACTGATGCTATAGCAATTGCTCCGCCACCAATAGCAGCAGCAACGGCTTTTCGTAATGATGGAGGCATTATTCACCTCTCGCAGCCTTGCGCTTATCTTCTTTAATCTTGAAATAAAGGTTTGTCAGGTACGTCAGCAGGCCAAATACCAGGCTACCCAGCACACCTATTGCTGCCCACTGTGAGGGCGTGACTTTATCGAGCAGCTGTAAAAACCAGTAGCCAGCACTGCCTGCGGAGGTGCCGTAGGCAATGCCTGTTGAAATTTTGTCCATGGATTTCATAGCCTCACCTCCGCACGGAACGGATGGCATAGTTATTATGTGTAGGCTTTCAGACACATCAATCAGAGCCTTAATTGATATATATGCTGGAGACGATGCAATATAAAAAGCTCGCCATAGCGAGCTAATAAAATGTATTTCTCTGATATTATGTTTATTTGTATTAGCTCAGACTTGACATCACAGGTTTCGTATATAGAACATCATCAAATCTGTCAGTTTGCTATGAATGAGATATAGTAATTGAAGAGCTAACCTCGCATGTCAAAGCCAGATTTCTGAAAATCTCTGTAGACTTCCGGATTGTTGAAGGCCGGAAATTTGGCTTTATGAGCTGCGGACTTTATCGCTTCGCAATAGGCTTTATCACCGTTACTGGTAGATATTTTTAACGCCGTGCCATCCTGAGAGAATTCCATATGCAACCTGCATTTTTTCCCTTTCCAGTTATGCGGCTCATCAAGTTTGGCATTAATTGCAGCTCTGATTCCCCGCGCTTGCGCCCCCCATTCATCCTGATCATCCCAGCGTCCTGAACTGCAACTACCTGTAGCAGTAGTTTTGTGGCAATCTGAAGGGTGTAAAGGTGTGCATCCCGCAACAAAACCGACCCAAAAAGTCAACATAACGATTTTCTTTAATCCCACTTCTTGCTCCTCAATCCATTAAAATCTCAGCAATAGTAGTTGTTACGTCCGCCACTGGCTCAGAGCTGACTATCCGCTAAATTTAGCTCAGTGCCGTAGCTGTGTCAGAACAAACCTAAGCCGAAACCGTTTATTACAAAACAATAAATATCAGGGTTTAAAATCCAGCACCCCATTTTGAAATACTTTATATACTTCCGGCGAAGGGGGGGCAGGTATATCAGCATTCTTTATCGCATTCATCGCTTCACGACATAAATCGAGGTCTCCACTTTCTCTTTTAACCTCCAGTAGAAGGCCATTCGGGGCCATATGCATTCTCAGTGTGCACTCTTTTCCTGAATACTTACTCGCATCCCCGAACTGTTTTTCGATGGCGCTCTTGATTTGATGGGCATACAGACGGATATTCTCACTAACATCAGAAGTACGTTCAGATGAACTCACATACTGTGTCTCTATTGCTTTATCGGAGTAATATGATGTACGGTCATGATAATTTGTCGATACAGCATCAGTGCACCCGATAATAATCCCACTAATAATCAACGTAAGAATTGATGCGCTACGAAAACCCATTTTTCCTCACATATGTCATATAGTAAAGGATTATATATACCGTTGTTTTGGACGCTCAAACAGCGAATCAGATCAAATAAAACGCACATTTGTTAACATTTACACAAAGTCTGCGTGGGATATTCTGAAAGAATATCCATAATGTGGAGAGAATCTATTGAAGTGCATGGTGCCGGGTGCCTCCCGGTGAATTCAGTACCAGCACCTGAATCCGCGATTATCCCATATACCTACTCGCTGATTGCCCCTCCGCACAGGGGGATTCACCATGCCAGTTTCTTTTAACAAACTCCCCGCAAACCAGAGAACAGTCAACCGCCTGAATTGTGAAGTATTTAAAAATTTCTCCCGCTAACTGATACCCGGCTAACAGTCTGGCGTTTTCTTTTTCAGCAACGGGAAAGCAACAACCACCACACCCGCCACCAGCACACCGTCAGCCAGCACTGACATTATCCGGCTGCTGCAATGCCATTCACAAAAACAGTAAGCAATCACTTTTTACCGTAACAGGTGATAATCCAGATATGTATCTACCCCAGATGAGTAATCCGAAGTTCATCCATACCACAGGTCCTGGCTATTCTGTTGTACTCCTGAACAAGAGCAAATAATTCTGAATTAGCAACCATGAACTCATCGCAAACCCTCTGTATAGCATCACTATTCAGAAGAATAACGTCTCTTCCCGAAAGACGATCAGGAGTACAGAACAAAACTGTCAAACGGCTGAAGGCCTTTGCTCGTGCTGCATTGACTATATCAATACGCTGCCTAAGGATGAAACACCCCGACGCCTCATCAATATTCACTCTACCCACACCATATGAATGATAAATATTTAATGCTGAAAAAACCATTAGACCGTATAACAAACACTCAATCAATACTTAACAGAACTTTTATTTTTGACAAAC
Organism: Escherichia coli; assembly: GCF_036503815.1. Lineage (GTDB taxonomy): Bacteria > Pseudomonadota > Gammaproteobacteria > Enterobacterales > Enterobacteriaceae > Escherichia > Escherichia coli_F. The sequence goes on along the minus strand of NZ_AP027764.1, from coordinate 2,498,629 downwards.
ATATAATATTTTCAACAATATCCTGAGCCAGGTATATTCCAGTATAAGGCTCTGCCGGAAGGAATCTGGAAGAATGAATATGGCGCGCTGTACTGGATTCGAACCAGTAACCGATTGCTTAGAAGGCAATTGCTCTGTCCGGCTGAGCTAACAACGCTGAATACCGATAATGGACCGCTATCGGGGACCCGCCCCCCCCCGCACCAACAACCCTGTTATCGTGTCGTCTGCTCTTCCTGATAAGCTCATGGCGGTTTGTGATGGTGGCCCTTGCTGGATTTGAACCAGCGACCTGGCGATTATGAGTCGCTCGCTCTCACCACTGAGCTAAAGGGCCGGGAGCAGAATAATAACGGTCCGTAATTAATTCCGCAATAAAAAACCCGCTCGGCGGCGGGTTGTAGAAACTCTTCTAACGTCAGGCATAAAAAGCCCATCGTTATGATGAATTTACCACAGATTTCGGAAAAATCAACCTTGTTACCTAGTTACCTTTTTTAACTGCCGCTCAGCCCATCCTTCTTCAATATCAAACCGGGTCACCAGCGCATCATAGAATTTCTTAACTGTTTTTTCCCATGACGCGCGTGTTATCTGGTTTGTCACCTCGCATATAGCATTAAATGCCTCCGTTGATGGTAGTCTTTCATAGCCACGACCACCACAACGCTGGCAGTCTCTGATAACAGGCATACCACGTTTTACCGACTCTTCACGGTGAATGGCGACACCACGCCCACGGCAATCCTTACAGGCGGTGGAAACCTCACCCTTTCCGCCACACTCCGGACAGGCAACTTTTACCACCTCCCTGACTTTTTTCCATTCTTCCCAGTAAGACGGATACACACCTTTCGTACACTTTGCCCATACCGGCGGCTTACCATCCGGATACTGGACCTTGTTTGTAAAAACTACGCTTTCAATAAATTTTTCCCCATAGCAACAAGGGCACTGCTTTTTACTCGCTGCGCTGCGGGCATAATCCTCAAAAGCGTACGAAGCCATAATGCGCATCACTACCGGTTTTATTTCTGCCGGAAGTTTTCTCAACGCCGCCACACGATCGCACCGACTGAGTGCATAATCTGCCAGTAATTCTGTTGCCCGCGCCCTGTCATTCATACTGATGCCCATTTTCCCCAGGAACGCAGAAAACCCCATCTCAGCCCGATTCTGTGTCATGCCCTGCGCGGCCATCACATCAGTGATACTCAGCGCATCTTTTGACGTTGAGGCCGATGCATCGGTCAGGCAAGGGGATTTTGGGGAGTAGTATTTCGGTAAATCTTCCAGTTTCATTTTTTGACCTGCTCTTCATGCATTATGGGGTAAATCTTCACCCCCAGACGTCCACCAGATACTGGCTGACCACGAACGATATTGATTTCATCAAACTGCTCATCGTCCATTAACACTCCCGCATGCGTCAGCGCATCCAGCGGTGCTTTCAGGATATTGTCCAGGTCGCGACGACGCTTATCCGGTGGCTCTGCAATCACCTTTATCGCCAGCCTTCCGGACAGGCTTAATTTCAGCCGCTGCTGGCGAACAATAAGCGCCACAGCCCGGCGATAACGCTTTCCCTCCTCCGAGATAAAATATGTGCTGCCACGGCGTCGCCAGTAAGTGTTCACCGTCGGCGGGTAAGGTAAAACCAAATCTATGAGCATCACTCACCTCTTTTACCCAAGCACGCCAGTTGCAAAGGCGTGATCAAGAAAACGAAAAATTAAATCAACCTGAGAACCATGCTTTTCTTCGAACGCCAGAGGATCCGCATGAAGCTCGTTGTGATGCTCCCGACACAGCGGTAGCGTGAAAATATCGTGAGATTTTGTCCCCATTCCGCCCTGACCATGACCAATCAGGTGATGGGGATCGTCGGCTGGCTTACCACAATACGCACACGGCTGTGTCTTCACCCAGCGTGTGTATTTCTCGTTAACCCAGCGGCGACGTTTAGGTCGTTTCATGAAAGATTCCGGAGACTCAGGATCAACGGCAATGCTGACCACCGTCTTTTCCTGTGGTGGGTTCTGTTGCTGGTGGGCGTGAGGCTGCGGCGCAAGATTTTTTGTGCGCTGTTTCAGTATGCTGGTGGCGGTCTGCTCTCCCGGTACGATGTCGCTTTCACGGTACATTGAGCGGATTTTTTCCGCACGCAACCCCAGCGAACGACGTAATACCGCTTCCGGTAGCGCGTCCGCCACCTGATTGCGGACCGCCCACCAGGATAATTCAGCCAGCGATAATTCCCGCTCCTGTGTGCCATTCATTGCGTGACGAATGACGTCAATCATCCATGCTGACAAGTTTTGGTGAGCAAGTTGCTCAAGTGATTCGGAGGTCTGGTCACGCAACTGGTTGTCGCAGTGCCAGCACAACACCATTGCGCCGGTACCATAACGGTGAATGACGGTTTCGCTGTGATGATAATCGCCGTGTGGCCACTGGCAGGATTTAATATGGCGCAACAGCCAGTCAGACAATGCACCAGCACCACCAGCAGCACGAATCACCCGTGCGTTACTGAAAAACGGCAGCAATGTTTTGTCTTCCACCAGCGGCTGGCGAACGGCAGGAACGCCCCCGGACGGCAGATTACGCATGCTTTTCGGTTCCGGCTCCACCAGTACCCGGGTATTGTGGAATACCGGCATGGATTCACGGCCCGGCTTAACGATCACCAGCCCGAGTTCCGGTACCAGAACAGGTCGAAGTAATACTCGCACGTTACCTCCAGATGCGTTGCTGGAATGTGCGGGACGGACGCGGTGATCGTTCGGAGTAAGGAAGCCTGACGGAGATTATCCAGTGACGATATTGGACGTACACCAGTTCTGATAAATATGAGGCTGTCTCATCATTGATTCAATATAACTATTGGGTATAGTTTCTGTGATTTTGTTCTGTAGAAATGGAACACAACAACCAGTCACCACCAGCACTTCTTTAAATACGCCAAGTCCGACGCAAGCTAACCTTCTAGTCCGCTTTGAGCGAGGAGCGGACCAAACCCGGCCAACTGACTCTTAAAGGGGCCGCAGGAATTTTTCGTCTGAACTTTCGAAGCTCCTCTCCCTGAAGACAGAAAACTTCTGTGTGCTGTGGGAATATTGAATCTTTGCATTAGATATAAATAATTTTATCCCGCCTGAAGTTTACATTATTTTATTTATCTGTTTTTCTAAATCAGACTGCACTCCTTACTTAAATCAGGAGCCAGTCATGCCATTTGTTATTTATGTGTTTACTATCAGTGCCTTTGCGCTCGGACTCGCGGAATTTGTCCCCATTGGGCTGACAGACGTTATGGCTCAGGGGTTGTGTGTGGGTGTGGAGCAGACCGGGGCAGCGGTTACAACCTATGCACTGGGGGCAACGTTCGCGGCACCCGTACTGTCTGCGCTGACAGCAAGCTGGAGCCGGAAAAATGTAATGCTTACAACTGCCGTTGTGTTTACTGCCGGTAGTCTGGCGGCCGCGTTTGCAGCCACATTACCTCAGCTCCTGTTAGCGCGGTTCATTGCTGGTCTGGGACACGGCCTGTTTCTGGCTGCGGCATCCAGTACCGCAGCTCGTCTTGCTGGACCGGGTAAAGCAGGCAGAGCGGTGGCTGTGGTATTTGGTGGCTTTACTCTGGCGATGGCAATCGGCGTACCGCTGAGTACATGGTTGGGGGGGGGTGGTCTCATGGCGTCCAGTTCTCGGCGCTATTGCCGCTTTTGGCGCGTTCGGATTCCTTGGACTGTTGTTCGGTATGAAAGATCCCGTACGCAGCGTGCCCGGTGAACATAGTGACTCAGCAATGCAGAATATCGGCATGCTGTTTAACCGTAAGTTGCTGGCCGGCGCGCTGGTTACGGTGCTGGCGTATGCAGGCTCGTTTACGGCTTACACCTTTATCGCACCTATTCTGACGCAGGTGACAGGGGTTACCGGAGCAACGGTGAGTCTGTTTATGCTGGTTTACGGTATTACAGCTGCGGTAGGTAATATTCTTGGTGGGAAACTTACCGACAGCATGGGGGTTAATCGTGCCAATATACTCATCATTAGCGGCATTGTTGTTGTCGTGCTTGGTATGTGGCTGCTGTCATCCTCACCGGTGAGCATGGGCATTCTGGTTGCGCTGCTGGGTATGGTGACATTTGCCGCAGTGCCGGCACTGCAGGCCCGTCTGATTGGTGTCGCTGAGCAACATGCTCCTCATGCGCATGGTGTTGCTGCCGGCCTGAATATTGCGGGCTTCAACTCAGGTATAGCGCTGGGATCAGTACTGGGCAGCATTACTATAAGCCACGCCGGTATCGTGTATACCGGTATCAGCGGTGCGATTGTTTCTCTGCTCGGCCTGCTGTTGCTGCTTGCACAAATCCGTCGCAGCCACAGTCGTAAATTTCAACAGGTTAAAATCGTAGGCCAGTAAAGGGAGGTTATATGCTTACCCGTGAAAATATGCTTAATGGCACATTTGTCAGGGTGCATGAAGCGCTGCTCCCGGCGAATATGCTCTGGGACGCTGAAAAAATACGCGCATCAATGAACTCTACTCTGGAGGAGCGCCCGACGGGTGCTCCTTTCTGGATATTTGCCTACGGGTCATTGATGTGGAATCCCGTGCTGGCAATTGAAGAAATGCAACGGGCCCGTCTGAAAGGATGGCAGCGCAGTTTCTGCATTCGTTTGATATCCGGACGAGCGACTCCTGATGTCCCCGGCAGGATGTTATCGCTCGACGAAGGTGGAATTACCGAAGGTATTGCGTTCAGACTGCCGGAATCGACTCTTATTAATGAGCTGGAAATTGTCTGGACGCGCGAGATGATAACCGGTCTTTACCGTCCGGTCTGGGCAGACGTTTCGCTAGGAAACGGTGAGGAAATTCAGGCGCTGGCTTTCGTATCAGACAGACTGCATCCGCATTATGAACAGGACAATCTTACAGCGACCGTAGCGTTGAGCATCGCATCTGCCCGTGGAGACATTGGCACGAATGCAGATTATGTATGGAAACTGCAGGCCACTCTGGGTGCGTTGGGAATACGGGATGATTACGTGAGTGAACTGGCCCTTGCTCTGCATGAGGCTCCCTGTAACGATAAACTTCATCAGCGAGGCGCTTCACTATGAGCCATCTGAGCCATCTGCGAACGTTTCTTGAGGCCTATCGCTCTGGCTCCTTTTCAAAGGCGGCAGAACTACTGGGCATCACTCAGCCCGCGGCGTCACAGCATATCCAGTCTCTTGAGACTCTGGTTGGTAAGCGTCTGTTTATCAGGCAGGCCAGAGGCGTGACGGCAACCGAAGCTGCGGATGAGCTTGCCCGCTCAGTTTCACCCTTCATTGATGGTCTGGAAGAAAAGCTGTCCTCTTTCCGGTCAGGCTCTGTACACGGGGGAACAATTAATCTGGCAGGACCGCCAGATTTTATTCATTCCCGGCTTGGGACAGTAATGGCTCCACTAATGAAGGAGGGGTATCGCCTACGCTTTCATACCGGCAATAAGCAACGTATTTATTCCCTTTTGCATGACGGGAGCGCCGATCTCGCTGTTACCGCATCTATGCCTGATGACCGTCTGTACGGCTATGCACATCTACTGACTGAACGCATGCTCCTTGTTCATGCTCCCGCCATGTCAGAGATCATCGGATCAGAACCTGGTGCTGAAACGCTTGCCTCATTACCGCTGATTGCTTATGACGAAGAGTTGCCACTGATTAGAGCGCTCTGGGCCTCCATGTTTCAGAGAGCCCCTGAGATGCAGGCTACATTCACCATTCCGGATTTACGTATTATCCGCGACTTGGTCTGTGACGGCCACGGGTGGACAGTGCTGCCGGATTATCACTGTGACAATGACCTGAAAAGTGGTCGCCTGATTTCAGTGACACCTGCAGACCTCGCTCCGACTAATCATCTTTATCTGGTCTGGAACAAAAGGACGGCTAATAACAGCCGAACCGCCTATGTTCGGGATTACATTCTTAAAACGTTTCCGCGTTGATGTTTGAAACGGATGATTGGCGATGCGTATCATAAGTTACGTATGTCCGCTTCTGGCACAAAGCAGACGCCCACTCTCACGCGAATGCTTTGCCCTTGACTTGCCAACAACCGTATCGCTTGCTCCGCAACTATGGTTTTTTATTAGAACCTTCGCCACTAAATAAATTATAATAAATTGATTTTATTAGATATCTGTCAGAATCTATATGGTCAGCACGAGTAGCATGCTCTAATGTTTCAAATGCTAGGGTTTGTGCGGCTTCAGCAAAAATTCCAGGCCAACCCTTACTCAGCATCGACAGTCCTTTAAGTACCCTTATCTGAATTTCCCTCATACTGGCACCATCGCGCGCAACAGGTGAGAAAAAGTCTTCAAGTAGATCGTTATTCTGAAGTGGTGCAACATGTACAGAAGGATATTTCACTTCTATTTCATCAGATTTATTCTGCGCGTAAGCGGAAAGTATACGTACACCTCTGCCAATGACATCAATGGCGGTTCCAGGATCGTTCACTGCGGGGGAAAGGGCTCGGCAGGCTATTTCGGCCATGACGCTAAGACAAAATCGGGGGTCCTGAGCAAATGAACGTACATCCGAGACAATAATCGTCTCAAGTAAATCGGTGCTGATTGATGACTCCTGGCCCTGACTCAGGTACAAAACTGGCGTGGACGGATGTATGAAACTGCCCGGCTGCGCCACGAGGTATACATGACGGGGATCATTGGTCAGCAGCTTGCTGAGTTTCACCATATCAACATATTCAACATAGCCAATCTTTTTCGGATAAACTGCAACCGTTCCTTTCGGCTGTTCATTGTTCTCAAGCCAAGGATATCCGCCGAGACAGGGATTTCTTGCTCTCGCAATAAATGTTTCGATGGCCGCCTGTTCTACTTTTGCCGTTGTCTCACCAACCCTCCCCAGAGAGGTCAAATGCTGTATCCAGCGAAGCAATGTGATGAGGATTAAGGCAATGACAACCAGTGTTACAATGAATAAAATGACTCTCCCCCTTTCTCCATAAGCTCCCATATTGAGGGCAATAATCCCTACCAGACTGAAGAGAAAAGAACCGATGAAGGTGGCCAGTACATTTTGTGTGGTGACGTCTTCAACAACTAAACGAGTAGCTCTGGGAGTCACATTAGTAGTGGCTGAACCGTAGGCTGTGACCATGATGCTCAGCGAAAATGTGGTCACTGCCAGCATACTCGATGCCAGTATGTTCAGAATGTTATCGACTGCTTCCGCACCAACCTTCACGGAAACCGACTCAGGTATCATTGATTTAAAAAGAATTGATAAAAGGGCCGTTATTATTGCGACAATTGCGAATAACGTTGCCCTGAACCATAGTTTTTTAAATGTCTGCTTCAGCATCCATTTCCAGCGTGAAATCATTCTGCATTCCCTCATATTGCAGCCGGGATAAATAAATGCCGCCTCTGTGGCGGCATGTTGCTGTTAACGAACCAGATGCAGGAAGTGCAGGTGTTTTTCGTACTGGTCCAGTATGTCATTAATCAGCTGTTCCTGATTCCAGCCCATTACATCATAATTTTGGCCGCCCTCTTGGAGATAGACTTCAGCGCGATAATATCGATGTTGTTCACTCTGCTGCTCATCATTATCCAGCGCAGCGAGCGCGAAGGTCGGTGAGTTATACCCGCGAAGCCTCACTTCATATATATAATTCAGCTCGTTGCCCAAATCGACTTCAAGGCGAATACGATCCTCGGCGGCGTCACTGATGTGGCTTATCGTTCCCTGCTTGTTAAGTTCCTCCTGAACCAGCGTCATGGCGGGTTGGATAATGTCGTCCATAAAACGTTTCACAAGAGAGCGCTTCGGCAAATACGCGATATTGCGTAACCTTCTCTGCCAGGGAATTGGGTTACGTGCAGCCGTAGGAGCAATAGTCGCCATGCTAAGGCTTTCACGCTTGGTCAAATCCCGACGCAGGGCTTTTAACAGTCCGTATATGGATATTAATAAGATAACTGAGAAGGGCAATGCACTCGCTATCGTTACGGTTTGCAACGCACTCAGCCCCCCTGCGATCAGCAGGGCAATAGCAACAACGCCCATGAGCGATGCCCAGAAAATTCGCTGCCAGACGGGCGTGTTTGCCACCCCACCTGATGCCAGAGTATCCACAACCATTGCCCCCGAATCAGCAGACGTTACAAAGAAGACGATGACCATCGCCATTGCAATGAATGACAGCACGGAAGAGAACGGGAAATGCTCCAGGAAATTAAACAGGGCAAGCGCAACATCCTGCTGAACGGTATTGGCGAGGTCAGTGGCGCCCTGGTTCATGATGAGATAGATGGCGCTGTTTCCAAACACCGTCATCCACATGAGCGTAAAGCCGGCGGGAACAAACAACACGCCAGTCACGAACTCACGAATTGTCCTGCCGCGGGAAACGCGTGCAATGAACATACCTACAAACGGCGACCATGAAAGCCACCATCCCCAGTATAATAATGTCCAGCCCCCCAGCCAGTTGCTCGACTTGGGTTCATACGCGTAAAGGTTGAACGTTTTACTCACCAGTTCCGACAGATAACCACCCGTATTTTCCACAAATGACTTCAGCAGAAGCACAGTGGGACCCAGGCACAAGACCAGCGCCAGGAGCAACACCGCCAGGCCCAGATTAAGCTCAGACAGGATGCGTATTCCCTTGTCCAGGCCGGACACCACCGAAATCGTCGCTAACCCCGTGATGACCACGATCAAAATGACCTGTACCGTTTCATTGATGGGCACGCCGAAAAGATGGTTCAAACCGGCATTCACCTGCAATACACCGTAACCCAGTGATGTTGCAACGCCAAAGACAGTGCCTATCACGGCGAAGATATCAACCGCGTGGCCTATAGGCCCGTAAATGCGATCGCCGATAATGGGATAGAGCGCAGAACGCAGCGTTAAAGGCAGACCGTGACGGTAACTGAAAAAGGCCAGAATCAGCGCCACGATGGCATAAATTGCCCATGCGTGCAGACCCCAGTGGAAGAACGTCAGGCGCATGGCTTCCTTCGCTGCCGCAACGGTCTCTGGAGTGCCGACAGGTGGCGAAAGATAATGCATCACAGGTTCGGCAACGCCAAAGAACATCAGGCCGATCCCCATCCCTGCCGAAAAAAGCATCGCGAACCAGGAGTGGTAGCTGAAATCAGGCTGCGCATGGTCTGGGCCCAGCTTTATATCACCGTAACGTGAGAGTCCAAGGAACGTGACGCTCAGTAAAATCAGGGCCACAGCAAGTATGTAGAACCAGCTGGCATTCGTGAAGATTTGTTGCTGAAGTAGTTTAAAATTTTTGTCGGCGACATCCGGGAATACGGCGGCAAAGGCGACAAGAAGGAAAATTAGCAAAGCAGATGTAAAGAATACCGCTTTGTTAATCTGGCTTGTAGACTTCTTTGGGGTTGTATCATTTTCACTCATAATCATTTATTCCATTAATTAAATCCGCACTGGATAGAAGGTACTACCTCTCACAGAGTAGCAAAGTTCAACTGGCTATGCGGGGTTAATCGGAATGCATGGTGGAATGAGTGCCGATACAAATCATCCTATATTCTAAGGAGTTTTAAGTTACTCAGCCTGCCAATTACTGGGGCATTTAATTTGTATGATCTGTATCAAAGCTGGGATATAAGTTAAGTGAAGTATATTAGGCACGAATTACCAGCGTCTGCTCTTGGCACAAAGCGGACAACCACGCTAGCTCTACCCTGTGCCACAAAATGTCAATTTGCATCTGAACTAATGCACTTTAATCTCGTCACTTCAATAAATACCGAACATCCCCCTGATAAAACGACAATATGCGCTGCATAACTTCGCTCTTCCGGCACTCGCGACAGATTATGTTTAGGCGACTGTCGTAGCGACGTATTTCTCCGTCAGGTAATGACCAGATAAGGTCCGGATCAACCACAACCGGTTTCTTCAGCTTTGCCCTCGATAATTTTTTGCGGGCATTTTGCCAGTCTTTACGAGCCTGTTCAGACGGGAATAACCCGTAGCCAGAATTGTATACATCGCCACTGGCAACCAGCTCTCTGGCCAGAACGCTCATCAGATATCTTGTTGCCCCAGTTTTAGCTTCCAGTTGTCGTAACGTCTCGCGCCCACTCTGGCGTACGAGTTCAAGAACCTGCCCTTTAATTTTTTCCCGCTCTTCTTGTGTAAAAACTTTTGCCACAAGCCCTCCTGAAAATTACCTCATGACCAGAAATTAACACTTACCCCCTGAAGCCCGGCGGAATTTCGTTATCCGGTTCAGAAATATGATTCACACAACGCTGGTTGTTCGTGCCGCTTACCGGGAGCAACCAGGGGTTCTCAAAATTCCGGTCCGGTCCAAAAAACGTCGTCGCTCGCTGAACAAATTCCGTTCCCGTTTTCCCGGTAGCCGCCAAGTATCTTGCGTAACGCCTCACGCCATCCAGCATGGCCTCTGGTGGCACCCCCTCGCGTAATCTGGCCTTCCAGGCACTGAAAGCGGATTTCTTCGGGTTTGCCCCAGCACGCAACGGGTACTCCCGCCAGACCTGTTCGAACACATCCGGATAATCCACTCGTCCCACAGACTGCCCGGTGTTTTCCGGGACTACCCGATCGGCTTCCCGCTGAATGGCGGAATCGGCTTCAGGCTGCTGCAGTTGGTGTGATTGCTCCGCCCTTGCGGTCATCACCTGCTGCACAGCGCCCGAATCGGCTTTCAGCGCATACGCTGAATCGGCTTCCGGTGTCGTGCCTGCTGGCTGACCAAGATTGACGGTCTGAACATCCCCTGCCTGGTTCGTGGCGTTTTTTACGCCATGGACCATAGTGTTTTGATCTTCTTGATCTGTATCTTTATCTGTATCTTTATCTGTCGTGACTCGTCGTGACATGTGCGTGACATTTCGTGACGCGCCGTGACAATCGCCATTTTGTTCCCGCTTTCTTTCCCTCTCTCGCTGCGCCCTCTTGCGCTCTGCAGGAGATTTTGCGGTTTGCGAAATATTGCCGTTGTCCTCTTTAAGCACCTGGCGTTTTTCCCATCCAGTGATTAAATCACCATCAAGTACCCGCCCCTGCATCGTCTGCAAAATTGAATCAATTACCTCTTCTGTCACGTCGAGCGCACTTGCCAAATCTTCTGTCGTGACATCAATGTGACCTCGCGTGACATTTCGTGACGCGCTCACCAGGAGGTGGATATACACTGCCATCACTGTTGCAATTGGCTGCCCTGACACCCTGGCAATTGTTCGCCACTTAGGGTCATTTGGCATGTCATGCCATAATCTGAGCCAGGCGTTAGCCATACTCACCTCTTTTGATACCGAATCTTTTTACTCACAAATTGCCGGAAGTGATCCGGTATGAATTATGAATATTGCGAGTCAATGCACAGCCACAATATTTCCTGCAGGGCCACCACGATTCATCTGGTTGAAACCAGCGATCGCCACTGCGACAAAATCATCAGCGTCTCTCACCAGTCGTTCCCGCGTCTCCACTAGTTCCCGAAAATAGGCTGAGCTATGGCTGCGCATTCGGGCCACCAGCAGAGGTGGCATTGCTTTTTCGATAGCTGGTAACAACGCCTGAATTTTTTCAACTGCATCAGGGGTGTCTTTCTCTACCCAGCGGAAAATTTTCTGGGTATTGCGAGCCAGGGCTTCCGGATGGCTGTCGTCATACAGTTCTGGGAACGTCATACCCAGTTCAAAATAAGCCCTGGTTATTTCAGCTGCCGGAACTTTTTCACCGTCCGGATGCGCCCAGGCATTCATCGCCATGCGGATGTGTTCATGCTTGATTTTCATGAATCAAGCTCCTAGAAAGTGGTTGTGTTAACATTTTGGTATCTTCCAGCTCGGGCCAAATATTCATCCAATCAAAAGGCCTTAGTTGCTGACGTGTAACTTCACCATTACTGGCTCGCTCAATAAGGACACATAACGATGCCCCTAACACTTGACCTTTACTCAATGCCTTTCTTAGATAACCGATGCTGGTACCACACTCGCATGCAAACATACGCTGTTCATCTGACGAAAGAGAATTGAGAAATATTCTTAATTCTTCCATAGCTACTCCTTAGTAAACACAGCAAAGAATACCCACAGGTAAACAAAAGTCAATACCCACAGGTTGTTTACCTTGCAGTAATCGCATCTATTATTTACCTATGGACAAATATGAATTTAGACGACAGCAACTCATCAAAATTCGTGATGAGAAATGCGATGGTAAAGCGGTTAACGTGGCCAGAAAGATCGGGCGCGAGCCTTCTTATGTATCAAGAATGTTGTACCCAGAGGGGAAAAAGGGAAAAAAACGGATCGCTGATGATATGGTGGAGATTATCGAAGAGTCCTTTGGGTTACCCCGGGGATGGATGGATGGTATCGTTTCATCATCAACGAACACAGCCTCCAGTTATGAAACAAGGGTTCTAACGCCACGACAACGTATTTTTTTAGATCTCTTAGACGAACTGCCAGAAAGTGAAGCGGATAACTTATTAAAAACTCTTGAAGAGAAAAAACAGTATTACAATATGATCTACGAAGAAATCCGTAAAAAGAAAGCACAAAACGCATCATAGCTCACCAAACAACTAGTCACCAGTTAAGACACCGCAAAAAGTTACCCATGGGTATTTACTTTTTAAATACCTATGGGTATCCTTCTTTTCATACCAACCCACCCCGCCCCACAGAATGCAGGGCAATACTTCGAGTTACCAGGCAGTGGTCAGGGGTTAAGTAGCCAGCCCGAGGCGTAAGAACATGACGGCAGGGTTCAACTTTAATAACTATGCAGCAGGTTTTTGTTCCGCTACCCCGGCGTTAAGGGGAAATGAGGTCAGCATGGATACTATCGATCTTGGCAACAGCGAATCTCTGGTATGTGGCGTGTTCCCCAACCAAGACGGTACGTTCACCGCGATGACGTATACCAAAAGCAAAACGTTTAAAACCGAAAATGGTGCCCGTCGCTGGCTGGAAAGAAACTCAGGTGAGTGATATGGATTTCGACACAATCATGGAAAAGGCTTACGAAGAATACTTCGAAGGTCTTGCCGAAGGCGAAGAAGCTCTCAGCTTCAACGAATTTAAACAGGCGCTTTCCAGTTCGGCAAAATCTAACGGCTGATAAGAGAAACAGCACCGCGAGGAATCAGTATGCAGAAACGAGAACCCGTCATCATCGCGCCAGACTATACCGATGATGAACTTTATGAGTGGATGCACCAGAAAATTAATGCAGCGCAGGATCTGAAATGGGCCAATGAAGCTAGGGCTAAGCAGGCTAAAAATCTGTCCGCTCTGGAGCAGGATATCACCAATCTGGAAAAAGCAGCAGCATTAAGCATTGCCAGAATGATTACAGGTTGGTAATAAAGGAGTTCTCCACGGGTGAGGTGGAGTGCGTGTGCCGGACACGGGTGAGCATCCGGCACTGACAGTTTACTGAAAGGATATTTCCCTGAAAAGTCAGACCATAACGCGAAAGCGCACGGCGAGGTAGCTGGTTCATAGATAGCCTGTCGTTAAATTTTCGTCGACCGTGCGCTTCCGGTTGTGGCAATCCGCGAAATGGCGCGGCGGTAAGTATGGCGGGGTTATTCCTTCCCCCGTTGAGGACACCGGGTTGTCAGGTTGACCATACGCTTAAGTGACAACCCCGCTGCAACGCCCTCTGTTATCAATTTTCTGGTGACGTTTGGCGGTATCAGTTTTACTCCGTGACTGCTCTGCCGCCCTTTTTAAAGTGAATTTTGTGATGTGGTGAATGCGGCTGAGCGCACGCGGAACAGTTAAAACCAAAAACAGTGTTATGGGTGGACTCTCTGTATCCGGCGTTAATTGTTAACTGGTTAACGTCACCTGGAGGCACCAGGCACCGCATCACAAAATTCATTGTTGAGGACGCGATAATGAAAACGTTATTACCAAACGTTAATACGTCTGAAGGTTGTTTTGAAATTGGTGTCACTATCAGTAACCCAGTATTTACTGAAGATGCCATTAACAAGAGAAAACAAGAACGGGAGCTATTAAATAAAATATGCATTGTTTCAATGCTGGCTCGTTTACGTCTGATGCCAAAAAGATGTGCACAATGAATTCAGCATTTGCGCTTGTTCTGACAGTTTTTCTTGTTTCCGGAGAGCCAGTTGATATTGCAGTCAGTGTTCACAGGACAATGCAGGAGTGTATGACTGCAGCAACCGAACAGAAAATTCCCGGTAACTGTTACCCGGTCGATAAAGTTATTCACCAGGATAATATCGAAATCCCGGCAGGTCTTTAAAACAGTTCCGTAATAAATATCCGGTTTCATTCTTATATGCCAGCAATGGCAGGGATTTATTCATCCTTAAATCTGTCATGAGGTTAAAATAAAATGAGTAAAGTCTTTATTTGCGCCGCTATTCCTGACGAACTGGCAACAAGGGAAGAAGGCGCTGTGGCTGTAGCCACAGCCATTGAAGCTGGCGACGAACGCCGTGCTCGAGCAAAATTTCACTGGCAATTCCTGGAACATTATCCGGCTGCTCAGGACTGCGCTTATAAATTTATTGTCTGCGAGGATAAACCTGGCATACCCCGCCCAGCCCTCGATTCATGGGATGCTGAATATATGCAGGAAAACCGCTGGGATGAGGATTCTGCTTCTTTTGTTCCGGTTGAGACTGAATCCGATCCGATGAACGTCACTTTTGACAAGCTGGCCCCTGAAGTACAGAACGCTGTCATGGTTAAGTTCGACACATGTGAAAACATCACCGTTGATATGATTATTAGCGCGCAGGAATTGTTGCAGGAAGACATGGCAACATTCGACGGACATATCGTTGAAGCGTTGATGAAAATGCCAGAAGTTAACGCCATGTATCCGGAGCTTAAGTTGCACGCCATTGGGTGGGTTAAGCATAAATGTATTCCTGGTGCTAAATGGCCCGAAATTCAGGCAGAGATGCGCATCTGGAAAAAACGTCGCGAAGGTGAACGCAAGGAAACCGGAAAATACACGTCTGTTGTTGATCTCGCCCGCGCCAGAACCAATCAACAGTACACTGAAAATTCAACAGGAAAAATCTGCCCGGTCATTGCTGCCATTCATCGCGAATACAAGCAGACATGGAAAACACTGGATGACGAACTGGCCTACGCTCTCTGGCCTGGTGATGTGGGTGCCGGAAACATTGACGGCAGCATCCATCGCTGGGCAAAAAAAGAAGTTATCGACAACGACCGCGAAGACTGGAAGCGTATCTCGGCATCAATGCGCAAACAGCCTGATGCCCTTCGCTACGACCGCCAAACTATTTTTGGCCTTGTCCGTGAGCGTCCGATCGACATTCACAAAGATCCCGTAGCACTGAACAAATATATCTGCGAATACCTGACGACAAAGGGCGCGTTTGAGAATGAAGAAACAGACCTGGGCACTGTTGATGTTCTCCAGTCATCAGAAACACAAACTGATGCAGTGGAAACTGAGGTATCTGATATCCCAAAAAATGAAACCGCGCCGGAAGCTGAACCATCTGTAGCGCGTGAGGGGCCGTTCTATTTCCTCTTCGCAGATAAGGACGGAGAAAAATACGGTCGCGCAAACAAACTTTCTGGTCTGGATAAGGCACTGGCTGCTGGCGCCACTGAAATCACAAAAGAAGAATATTTTGCCCGAAAAAATGGCACATACACGGGCTTACCGCAAAATGTAGATACCGCTGAAGATTCAGAACAACCAGAGCCGATAAAAGTTACCGCTGACGAAGTAAACAAAATTATGCAGGCAGCCAATATCAGCCAGCCTGACGCCGATAAGTTGCTTGCTGCATCACGTGGTGAATTTGTTGAAGGGATTAGTGACCCGAATGATCCGAAATGGGTTAAGGGGATCCAGACCCGCGATTCTGTGAACCAGAACCAGCATGAATCGGAACGGAACTACCAAAAAGCGGAACAAAACAGTCCAAATGCGTTACAAAACGAGCCAGAAACGAAACAGCCTGAACCAGTGGCGCAACAGGAAGTGGAAAAAGCCTGCACCGCTTGCGGTCAGACCGGCGGCGGCAACTGCCCTGATTGTGGCGCGGTGATGGGCGACGCAACATACCAAGAAACATTCGATGAAGAGTATCAGGTTGAAGTTCAGGAAGATGATCCGGAGGAAATGGAAGGCGCTGAACATCCACACAAGGAGAACACTGGCGGCAATCAGCATCACAATAGCGATAATGAAACTGGCGAGACGGCAGATCACCCAATTAAGGTGAACGGTCATCACGAAATCACATCCACCAGCAGGACGTGTGACCATCTAATGATCGACCTTGAAACCATGGGAAAAAATCCTGATGCCCCGATCATCTCAATAGGTGCAATATTTTTCGATCCGCAAACCGGAGATATGGGACCGGAATTTAGTAAGACTATCGATCTGGAAACTGCTGGCGGAGTCATTGATCGGGACACCATTAAATGGTGGCTTAAGCAATCACGCGAAGCGCAATCTGCCATTATGACCGATGAAATCCCGTTAGATGATGCACTGTTACAATTGCGGGAATTTATCGACGAAAACTCCGGTGAATTTTTTGTTCATGTCTGGGGAAATGGAGCCAACTTCGACAACACGATTTTGCGCCGTTCATACGAACGGCAGGGGATCCCCTGCCCGTGGCGTTACTACAACGATCGCGATGTACGCACAATCGTTGAGCTGGGGAAAGCCATAGACTTCGATGCCAGAACGGCTATTCCATTCGAAGGTGAGCGCCATAATGCACTTGATGACGCCCGTTACCAGGCAAAATACGTTTCAGTTATCTGGCAAAAACTGATCCCGAGTCAGGCTGATTCTTAATGTTCAACTGTCGCCGGTTGTGACTGGTATTCTGCAACCGGCGCTCGTCTAATGTAAGAGATAAAGAAATCGATGAGCGAAGTAATCATGATTGTCTCTCCCGGCAAATGGGTATCCGAAGAGCAGTTAATTGCGCTGAAAGGAATAAAAAAAGGTACGTTAAAAAAGGCCCGGGAAAAATCGTTTATGGAAGGAAGGGAATATAAGCATGTCGCTCATGACGGTATGCCATGGGATAACAGCCCATGCTTTTACAACCTGGAAGAAATTGATCGCTGGATTGAGCGCCAGGCATCAGCGAGACCAAGACGTCATCTTACTTGACTAAAAGCCACACTAACTAATGAGAGAAGTTGAAATGAAATATCCGACAGGCGTGGAAAACCATGGAGGGAAATTACGTATCTGGTTTGTTTATAAAGGCGTAAGAGTCAGGGAAAATCTGGGGGTTCCTGACACAGCAAAAAACAGGCGCGTTGCAGGTGAACTACGCGCCTCTGTTTGTTACGCAATAAAAACTGGTGTTTTCGACTATGCAAAACAGTTTCCCTCCTCACGCAATCTGGAAAAATTTGGTGAGGCCCGACAAGATTTAACCATAAAAGAACTGGCTGAAAAATTTCTGGCACTGAAAGAAACTGAAGTCGCAAAAACATCACTCAACACATACCGTGCCGTCATCAAAAATATCCTGAGCATAATCGGTGAAAAAAATCTTGCCTCATCGATTAATAAAGAAAAATTACTGGAGGTTCGTAAAGAGCTACTGACTGGATACCAGATCCCCAAAAGTAACTATATTGTTACACAACCAGGGAGATCGGCTGTAACTGTAAATAATTACATGACAAATCTTAACGCCGTGTTCCAGTTTGGTGTTGATAACGGTTACCTGGCAGATAACCCGTTTAAGGGGATCTCGCCATTAAAGGAATCAAGAACCATTCCGGATCCTCTTTCGCGGGAGGAATTCATCCGTCTTATCGATGCGTGCAGAAATCAGCAAGCCAAAAATTTATGGTGTGTTTCTGTTTATACTGGCGTTCGCCCTGGTGAGCTGTGTGCACTTGGATGGGAGGACATAGATCTGAAAAATGGAACAATGATGATCAGGAGAAATTTAGCAAAAGACCGTTTCACGGTACCAAAAACACAGGCGGGAACCAATCGGGTCATTCATCTTATTAAGCCAGCAATCGACGCTCTCCGGAGTCAGATGACATTAACGAGACTGAGCAAAGAGCATATCATTGATGTTCACCTCAGAGAGTATGGCAGAACAGAAAAACATAAATGCACCTTTGTTTTTCAACCTGAAGTGTCAGCGAGAGTAAAAAATTATGGTGACCATTTTACCGTTGACTCAATAAGGCAGATGTGGGACGCAGCGATAAAACGTGCCGGACTCCGCCATCGAAAATCATATCAGTCGAGACATACTTATGCCTGCTGGTCGCTGACTGCTGGTGCTAACCCGGCATTTATAGCAAACCAGATGGGCCATGCAGATGCGCAAATGGTATTTCAGGTATACGGAAAATGGATGTCTGAAAACAATAATGCACAGGTAGCTTTGTTAAATACACAGTTAAGCGAGTTTGCCCCAACCATGCCCCATAACGAAGCAATGAAAAATTAATTTAATATTTATCAAATAGTTGACACGTATGACTCTTGAAATCCATGAATTCAAGCGCAGTGCCCAGCCATCCCGATACTGCTGCTTTCACCAAATCCTTAGTGCTTCTTTCGTGTTTTTCTATTGTCATAATGGTTATCTCTAAAAAAGAGGTAAGATGCGTACTACTTACTCGCCGTTATTGGTATTATTCAGAAAAAGTGAGTAAGACTTTGCAGCAATGCTTTTGATCCTGTTCAAATAAACTAATGGCATCAGCAACATGCTGGAAATCAAACGTATGGGTAATTAGTTTTCCTGGTTTAATTAACCCTTTACTTAACCAGTCGATAACGACCGGGAATTTATTTGCATTTAAGCGTGAAGAGAAAATAGAGAGTTCTTTTCCGGTAATTCCTTGCTGAATCACTTCAGACGGTTCACTGGAGAAGCCCATCAATACAATACGTGCCGCTGGAGAAGCCAGCGTTACGGCTTCTTTCAGGATTGAAGGATGACAAGCCGCATCGATAATTAATGTCGGCTTTATGCCTTTTTCAGCAAAAATCTCGCCAAGCGGTGTCTGGCTGTTATTAATCGCCCAGTCTGCCCCGCTCTCTTTCGCTTTTTCCAGTCGTTCATCAATGCGATCGGCAACAATCACACTCTTAACGTTATAGACGCCTTTTAATACCTGAACGATCGTCAGGCCGATTGGACCTGCACCGTAAACCAGAACGGTATCATTTTCAGTCGGTTGACCATGACCGGTAACGTTAGCCGCAATGGTAAAAGGTTCGATCATCACCGCATATTGATCGGCCACTGCTTCAGGAATTTTCCACGCATTTTTTGCCGGCACCACGGCATATTCACTGAAACCACCGTCAGCGTGCACACCTAATACAGCCAGTGTCGTACAAACGTTCGGCTTACCTATAGAGCACGGATAGCAATGCCCACAGCTGACCACCGGATCGACAGCAACGCGTTCACCGACTCTGGCGCTTTCCACGCCTTCCCCCACTGCATCAATGACGCCAAAGAATTCATGTCCAATGACGCGCGGATATTTCGCAAAAGGATTATGCCCACGATAAATATGGCTATCTGAACCACAAATTCCGGCAAGTTTCACTTTTACTCGTACTTCACCCGCTGACGGGGTGGGTATTTCGCGTTCGATAATTGCCAGTTGATTCGGTTTTTCAATTAAAATGCTTTTCATTATCTTACTCCTTACCAGTTCCACAGCGTGCCATCTTCCAGACGTGCGACTGGCAGATAAGCAGGTTCATAGGGATATTTCGCCGCCAGCTTTTCATCGAATTCGATGCCAAGACCCGGTTTGTCTCCCGGATGCATATAGCCGTTATCGAAAATCCAGTTGTGCGGGAAGACTTCGAGCATTTGTTCGGAATAGCCCATGTATTCCTGGACACCGAAATTGGGGACCCACAGATCAAAGTGCAGCGCCGCAGCCATGCAGACTGGTGACAAATCGGAAGGACCGTGTGAGCCAGTACGTACCTGATACAACGAAGCAAAATCGGCAATCCGGCGCATACCGGTAATTCCGCCTGCATGGGTCAGCGTGGTGCGGATATAATCGATAAGTTGCTCTTCAATCAGTTGCTTGCAGTCCCAGATGCTGTTGAAGACTTCACCCACCGCGATGGGTGTGACGGTATGTTGGCGAATGAGACGGAAGCATTCCTGGTTTTCCGCAGGCGTCGGGTCTTCCATCCAGAACATGCGATAATCTTCAATGCTTTTACCAAAGCGCGCCGCTTCAATAGGCGTTAAGCGATGGTGCATGTCATGCAGCAAATGTTCATTAAAACCAAACTTGTTACGTACCGCGTCAAACAATTTCGGCATGAAATCGAGGTATTTCTCCGTCGACCACAGCTGCTCTTCCGGCCACTGTCCTTTGGTTGCGGGTTCATAAGCCAGACCTTTGCCTTTCGACATGCCGTAGGTGGTTTTCATACCAGGGATTCCGCACTGCACGCGGATGGCTTTGAATCCCAGCTCCTGATGACGGGCATAATCATCCAGAGCTTCATCAATACTGTGACCGGTGGTATGGCAATAAACCATCACCCCTTCACGAGACGCGCCGCCGAGTAACTGGTAAAGCGGCATGTTGGCAGCTTTGGCTTTAATATCCCACAGCGCCATATCAACCGCTGAAATGGCCGACATCGTCACCGGACCGCGACGCCAGTACGCACCTTTATAGAAAAACTGCCAGATATCTTCGATACGCTGTGCATCGCGACCAATAAGCTGCGGACAAAGGTGATCCTGCAAATAAGAGGCCACGGAAAGCTCACGTCCATTGAGGGTGGCATCCCCAAGGCCCGTAATACCGTCCTCAGTGGTGATTTTTAATGTGACGAAATTACGCCCCGGACAGGTAACAAAAACTTCAGCCTTTACGATCTTCATGTTCGATTCCTTGCATCGCTTGTCGTGATGCATGAAATCTACGCAACTGAGCTACTACCATACAAGTATGAAAAACGAAAAAAGCCGGAGTGATCACAAAAAAAGGCGTATATTTGCGCCGTGAATGGTTGACAAAAGATGAAATAGAATACCTTTTGTCAGCTGACACTTCCTTGTATCTTATTGATAAAATGAATTTATGTCCTTACGCGCGCCCCCAGCCCGCAACAATGATCAACATGCCGCAAAGCGCAATCAACGCCCCCGTCCAGTCATAAAGACTCAGTTTCACGCCATCCACAACGCGCAGCCAAATCAACGCCGTGCAGACATAAACGCCACCATAAGCCGCGTAAACACGCCCACTCGCCGCAGGATGCAACGTTAACAACCAGACAAACAGTGCCAGAGAAATCCCCGCCGGAAGCAACAGCCAGATACTGGCGTTTCGTTTTAACCACAACCAGGGCAGAAAGCATCCAATAATTTCACACAGCGCAGTAGCAAAAAACAGTAACGTTGTTTTAATCATCTTTGTCACTTATTGACATCATGTATAGTTATAGGGCGACATAATATCATCAATATAAACATCCTCCCGGTGCGTTTTGCGTTCACAGTGGATGGTGTAGAATCGCCTTTAATCATTCACACAAGGAATGAATTATGAAAGTCACTCTCAGCAAACGAATCGGCCTGCTCGCTTTTCTGCTGCCTTGCACACTGGCATTGAGCACAACTGTTCATGCCGAAACTAACAAACTGGTGATTGAGTCTGGCGACAGTGCACAAAGCCGCCAGCACGCCGCTATGGAAAAAGAGCAATGGAATGACACGCGCAATCTGCGCCAGAAAGTGAATAAACGCACTGAAAAAGAGTGGGATAAAGCCGACGCCGCTTTTGATAACCGCGATAAATGCGAGCAAAGTGCCAACATCAATGCCTACTGGGAGCCAAATACATTGCGCTGCCTGGACCGTCGAACTGGCCGCGTTATTACCCCCTAACCTGTTATTGATTTAAGGAATGTAAGGACACGTTATGCCAAGCGCCCACAGTGTTAAGCTACGTCCGCTGGAGCGTGAAGATTTACGCTATGTACATCAACTCGACAATAACGCCAGTGTGATGCGTTACTGGTTTGAGGAACCCTACGAAGCCTTTGTTGAACTCTCTGATCTGTACGATAAGCATATTCACGATCAGAGCGAGCGGCGCTTTGTGGTGGAATGTGACGGCGAAAAAGCCGGTCTGGTGGAGCTGGTGGAAATTAACCATGTCCATCGCCGCGCAGAATTTCAGATAATTATCTCCCCGGAGTATCAGGGGAAAGGTCTGGCTACCCGCGCCGCAAAATTAGCAATGGACTATGGCTTCACCGTTCTCAATCTTTATAAGCTGTATCTGATCGTCGATAAAGAGAACGAAAAAGCAATTCACATTTACCGTAAGCTTGGCTTTACGGTTGAAGGTGAATTGATGCATGAGTTCTTTATTAATGGTCAATATCGGAATGCCATTCGCATGTGCATATTCCAGCATCAGTATCTGGCAGAGCACAAAACACCGGGGCAGACTCTCCTGAAGCCGACCGCACAATAGCATTAATAATAATCGATAGTATTTTTGATGGTATAAACCCGTTCGACGGCGGGTTTTACTCCTTCATCAACAATGATTAGCTGACAGTCCACCGGATTGGCGTGACTGTCATATTCACAGCTCTGTTTTACATTACCTACCCGTTGATTATTCAGTAAAGTAACCGCGGTGTAATCTAATTTTTTGATCGGATCCGTTGATGGCGTGGCGCTGACAGATAATGTTTTGTCGTTACTTTTCGTGGTTTTACCCAGCGGATACCCCTGCTCATCATAGCGATATTCCATCTGCATCTGTTTGCTGCTGGCTTTAATCACAAAGCCATTATCATCGGTTTCCCAACTCACCCCGGCAGAAGGTAATTCTGCTAGCTGGCATTTTCCCTGTAAACGTACTCTTTTCTCCAGCGTCTGGGCATCACGGTAATAATTGGCGTCCAATACCAGGGCAACCACGGTATTATTTTCCAGATCCAGTAATTCGAGTGAATCAAAACAGCCTTCTTCCGACAAAGTCCCCGAAACACGTTTCGTCACTTCACCTTGCTCATCCATTAATGTCTGAGTGAAATCTTTTACCGGACCACGCAGCGGATCAAAATCGAATTCATTAGAGAAACTGGCCATCTCAGGGGTAAATGAAAGTGTTACCTCTGTGCGGTCACATCCTGTGAGTAATATCGCGAGTAAGCATGGTAGTAATTTGTATTTCACAACAGTCACCAGACAGTAGAGATGATTCTCAATCATAGTAGCAAATACAGTACTTTACACGTTAAATGCTATGCTTAAAGAAGTTATATTCGCGTAAGGAGCTTATGATGAAACTCTCAACTTGCTGTGCCGCGCTTCTGCTCGCCCTCGCCTCACCCACGGTACTCGCCGTCCCGGTTTCCTGTGAGCGCATAAAGAGCGATATATCACAGCGTATTATCAATAATGGCGTACCTGAAAGCAGCTTCACGTTAAGTATTGTACCCAATGACCAGGTTGATCAGCCTGATTCCCAGGTCGTCGGGCATTGCGCCAATGATACGCATAAAATTCTTTACACCCGCACCACCAGCGGTAACGTCTCTGCCCCCGCGCAGTCTACTCAGGATGGCGCGCCTGCCGAACCGCAGTAACACATTATTGACTAAACGCCGGATTCAACAGGTCCGGCGATATGAACATACAACATAATCCCGCCTTATTACTCATACCCTTCTATTGATATGGATTAATAATTCTTAACCCAAAATGGGTAGACCCCCTCTATTGTTAGCGCGCTAAATATTCAATATATAAACTTTTATATAACGATAAAGAACAGGGAGTGAGTTATGTCCAAAAATGAACAAATGGTGGGCATCAGCCGCAGAACACTCGTTAAATCTACCGCGATAGGTTCTCTGGCGCTGGCTGCAGGCGGTTTTTCTTTACCGTTCACCCTGCGCAGTGCAGCGGCAGCGGTACAACAGGCCAGCGAAAAAGTGGTCTGGGGTGCCTGTTCCGTCAACTGTGGTAGCCGCTGTGCACTTCGTCTACATGTTAAAGATAATGAAGTCACCTGGGTGGAAACTGACAACACCGGCAGCGACGAGTATGGCAATCATCAAGTACGCGCCTGTTTGCGCGGTCGGTCCATCCGTCGGCGTATTAATCATCCCGATCGCTTGAATTATCCAATGAAACGCGTGGGCAAACGCGGCGAAGGCAAATTCGAACGGATTAGCTGGGATGAAGCCCTGGATACTATCGCCAGTAGCCTGAAGAAAACCGTCGAACAATATGGCAATGAGGCTGTATATATTCAGTACTCTTCGGGGATCGTTGGCGGCAATATGACCCGCTCTTCGCCATCAGCCTCGGCGGTCAAACGCCTGATGAACTGCTACGGCGGTTCACTCAACCAGTATGGCTCCTACAGCACTGCGCAAATTTCCTGTGCCATGCCCTACACCTACGGCAGTAATGATGGCAACAGCACCACGGATATTGAAAACAGCAAGCTGGTCGTTATGTTTGGTAACAACCCGGCAGAAACCCGCATGAGCGGCGGTGGGATCACTTATCTGCTTGAAAAAGCGCGCGAGAAATCGAACGCAAAAATGATTGTTATCGATCCGCGATATACCGACACGGCTGCCGGTCGTGAAGACGAATGGATTCCTATTCGCCCGGGCACTGATGCCGCGCTGGTAGCGGGCATTGCCTGGGTATTGATTAACGAAAATCTCGTTGATCAACCTTTTCTCGATAAATACTGCGTCGGTTATGACGAAAAAACCTTACCCGCAGATGCACCAAAAAATGGCCACTATAAAGCCTATATTCTTGGTGATGGTGACGATAAAACAGCAAAAACGCCGCAGTGGGCTTCGCAAATTACCGGTATCCCGGTGGACCGTATCATCAAACTGGCGCGTGAAATCGGCACAGCAAAACCCGCTTATATCTGCCAGGGCTGGGGACCGCAACGCCAGGCAAACGGTGAGCTGACCGCACGCGCTATTGCGATGTTGCCTATTCTGACGGGCAATGTCGGCATCAGCGGCGGAAATAGTGGCGCGCGTGAATCCACCTATACCATTACCATAGAACGCCTGCCGGTGCTGGATAATCCGGTCAAAACATCAATCTCCTGCTTCAGCTGGACGGATGCTATCGATCATGGCCCGCAAATGACGGCAATCCGCGACGGCGTCCGCGGCAAAGATAAACTGGATGTGCCCATTAAGTTCATCTGGAACTACGCGGGAAATACCCTGGTTAATCAGCATTCTGACATTAACAAAACGCATGAAATTCTGCAGGACGAATCGAAATGCGAAATGATTGTGGTCATCGAAAACTTTATGACCTCATCGGCAAAATATGCCGACATTCTGCTGCCAGACCTGATGACCGTTGAGCAGGAAGATATTATTCCTAACGACTACGCCGGTAACATGGGATATCTCATTTTCCTTCAGCCAGTCACCAGCGAAAAATTCGAACGCAAACCGATTTACTGGATCCTGAGTGAAGTCGCGAAACGTCTTGGACCTGACGTCTATCAAAAGTTCACTGAAGGTCGCACCCAGGAACAATGGTTACAACATCTGTACGCCAAAATGCTTGCCAAAGATCCGGCGTTACCGTCTTACGACGAACTGAAAAAAATGGGTATCTATAAGCGTAAAGATCCCAATGGTCATTTTGTCGCCTACAAAGCATTTCGTGACGACCCCGAGACAAATCCACTTAAAACGCCTTCCGGTAAGATCGAAATTTATTCCAGCAAACTGGCGGAAATTGCCCGTACCTGGGAACTGGAAAAAGATGAAGTAATAAGCCCACTGCCGGTTTATGCCTCAACTTTCGAAGGCTGGGACGCCCCTGAACGTAGTACCTTCCCGCTACAACTGTTTGGTTTCCATTACAAATCCCGTACTCACTCGACCTACGGCAACATTGATGTCCTGAAGGCAGCCTGCCGTCAGGAAGTGTGGATCAACCCTATAGATGCACAGAAACGTGGGATTGCCAACGGCGATATGGTGCGGGTGTTTAACCATCGTGGCGAAGTTCGGTTACCGGCCAAAGTGACACCACGCATTCTGCCAGGAGTCAGCGCTATGGGCCAGGGAGCCTGGCACGAAGCCGATATGTCTGGCGATAAAATCGACCACGGCGGCTGTGTGAATACGCTAACCACTCTGCGCCCTTCACCACTGGCGAAGGGAAACCCGCAGCACACTAATCTGGTCGAGATCGAAAAAATATAACCCACTACGACCATAAATTTTGACATGACATTTTGTTTGAAAAGCAATAAGTGAGTAATGATGAAAATCCATACCACAGAGGCGCTCATGTCGGCTGAAATCAGCCGTAGAAGTCTGGTGAAAACCTCCGCTCTTGGCAGTCTCGCGCTAGCAAGCAGTGCTTTCACACTGCCATTTTCCCAAATGGTCCGAGCGGCAGAGGCACCGGTAGAAGAGAAAGCGGTCTGGAGTTCCTGCACCGTTAACTGCGGGAGCCGCTGTCTGTTACGTTTGCATGTGAAAGATGACACTGTGTACTGGGTGGAGTCTGATACGACAGGTGACGACGTCTACGGTAATCATCAGGTTCGCGCGTGTTTACGCGGGCGCTCTATCCGCCGACGGATGAATCATCCTGATAGGTTGAAATATCCCATGAAGCGCGTCGGCAAGCGCGGTGAAGGTAAATTTGAACGGATAAGTTGGGACGAAGCCCTGGAGACCATCAGTGATAATCTTCGGCGGATCCTAAAAGATTACGGCAATGAGGCTGTACATGTTCTCTATGGAACAGGCGTAGATGGCGGAAACATCACCAACTCAAACGTCCCGTACCGTCTGATGAACTCTTGTGGTGGTTTTCTCAGTCGCTATGGCAGCTACAGTACCGCACAGATCAGTGCCGCAATGAGTTATATGTTCGGTGCCAATGATGGCAACAGCCCGGATGATATCGCCAATACGAAGCTGGTCGTTATGTTCGGAAATAACCCGGCAGAAACCCGGATGAGCGGCGGTGGTGTCACTTACTACGTCGAGCAAGCCCGCGAACGTTCAAACGCACGCATGATCGTCATTGATCCACGTTATAACGACACAGCTGCCGGGCGTGAAGATGAATGGCTGCCCATTCGCCCTGGCACCGATGGCGCACTGGCCTGTGCGATTGCCTGGGTACTGATTACGGAAAACATGGTCGATCAGCCATTTCTCGACAAATATTGTGTTGGTTACGATGAAAAAACGCTGCCCCCCAGCGCACCACGTAACGCACATTATAAAGCCTATATTCTGGGCGAAGGGCCTGACGGCATTGCTAAAACGCCGGAATGGGCAGCAAAAATCACCAGCATCCCGGAAGAAAAAATTATCCAGTTGGCACGAGAGATCGGTTCAGCAAAACCTGCTTATATTTGTCAGGGTTGGGGGCCACAACGACACTCCAACGGCGAGCAAACGTCCCGCGCTATTGCCATGCTTTCCGTTCTCACCGGTAACGTCGGCATAAACGGCGGCAACTCAGGGGTACGCGAAGGTAGCTGGGATCTGGGGGTAGAATGGTTCCCGATGCTCGAGAATCCGGTTAAAACGCAGATTTCCGTCTTTACGTGGACAGATGCCATCGACCATGGTACGGAAATGACCGCGACCCGTGATGGTGTTCGTGGAAAAGAAAAACTGGATGTGCCAATCAAGTTTTTATGGTGCTACGCCAGTAACACATTGATCAATCAACATGGCGACATCAATCACACCCATGAGGTGCTTCAGGATGACAGCAAGTGCGAGATGATTGTTGGCATTGACCACTTCATGACGGCCTCGGCTAAGTATTGCGATATCCTGTTGCCCGACCTGATGCCAACAGAGCAAGAAGACCTTATCTCTCATGAATCTGCAGGGAATATGGGCTATGTGATCCTCGCCCAACCCGCAACCTCAGCAAAATTTGAACGCAAACCCATCTACTGGATGCTGAGTGAAGTCGCCAAACGCTTAGGACCAGACGTTTATCAAACCTTTACTGAAGGTCGCAGTCAGCATGAATGGATAAAATATCTCCATGCGAAAACGAAGGAACGTAACCCTGAGATGCCGGACTACGAGGAGATGAAAATGACCGGGATCTTTAAGAAAAAATGCCCGGAAGAACACTATGTCGCTTTCCGCGCATTCCGTGAAGATCCACAGGCAAACCCGTTGAAAACACCTTCGGGGAAAATCGAAATTTATTCTGAACGACTGGCGACGATTGCGGATACCTGGGAATTGAAAAAAGATGAAATTATTCATCCCCTTCCTGCGTATACCCCAGGTTTTGATGGCTGGGACGATCCCCTGCGGAAAACCTATCCACTGCAGTTAACGGGCTTCCACTACAAAGCGCGTACCCACTCCAGCTACGGCAATATTGATGTGTTACAGCAGGCCTGCCCACAAGAGGTGTGGATCAACCCCATTGATGCTCAGGCACGCGGTATCCGTCATGGCGATACCGTGCGGGTATTTAACAATAATGGAGAAATGCTGATTGCCGCAAAAGTGACTCCGCGTATTCTGCCTGGCGTTACCGCCATCGGGCAAGGTGCGTGGCTTAATGCGGATATGTTTGGTGACCGGGTCGATCACGGCGGCAGTATCAATATTCTGACCTCTCACCGCCCTTCACCGCTGGCAAAGGGAAACCCGTCGCACAGCAATCTCGTCCAGATCGAAAAGGTTTAAGGAGTAGCCCATGACCACACAATATGGATTTTTTATCGATTCCAGCCGCTGTACTGGCTGTAAAACCTGCGAACTGGCGTGCAAAGATTTTAAAGATCTTGGCCCGGAAGTCAGTTTCCGCCGTGTTTATGAATATGCTGGCGGCGACTGGCAGGAAGATAATGGCGTCTGGCACCAGAACGTGTTCGCTTATTATCTCTCCATCTCCTGTAACCATTGCGATGACCCCGCATGTACAAAAGTCTGCCCCAGCGGCGCAATGCATAAGCGTGAAGATGGCTTTGTGGTGGTTGATGAAGATGTTTGTATCGGCTGCCGCTACTGCCACATGGCTTGTCCGTACGGCGCGCCACAGTACAATGCTGAAAAAGGGCACATGACGAAGTGCGATGGTTGTTATTCGCGCGTCGCCGAGGGGAAACAACCCATATGTGTCGAATCCTGCCCGCTGCGTGCACTTGAATTCGGTCCAATTGAAGAACTGCGCCAGAAACACGGTACTCTGGCTGCCGTCGCGCCACTGCCGCGCGCGCATTTCACAAAACCTAATATCGTAATCAAACCTAACGCCAACAGCCGCCCGACCGGCGATACCACTGGTTACCTGGCTAATCCGGAGGAAGTGTAAAATGGGAAATGGATGGCACGAATGGCCACTGGTTATCTTTACCGTATTGGGCCAATGCGTCGTAGGCGCGCTGATTATTAGCGGAATCGGCTGGTTCGCCAGCAAAAATGACGCAGACCGTCAGCGTATTGTCCGTGGCATGTTTTTCCTCTGGCTGCTGATGGGCATCGGGTTTATTGCCTCTGTCATGCACCTGGGATCGCCACTGCGGGCGTTTAACTCGCTGAATCGAATCGGAGCTTCCGGCCTGAGTAACGAGATTGCTGCCGGTTCAATATTTTTTGCCGTTGGCGGATTATGGTGGCTGGTGGCGGTCATTGGTAAAATGCCGCAAGCGCTGGGGAAACTCTGGTTACTTGTTAGCATGGTGCTCGGCGTCATTTTCGTCTGGATGATGACCTGCGTGTATCAAATCGACACTGTGCCAACCTGGCACAACGGCTACACTACACTGGCGTTCTTCCTGACGGTATTGTTGAGCGGTCCTATACTTGCTGCCGCAATTCTGCGGGCAGCCCGCGTTACATTTAATACCACACCATTTGCCATCATTAGCGTTCTGGCGCTGATCGCTTGTGCCGGGGTGATTGTGCTGCAAGGTTTGTCTCTGGCATCTATTCACTCATCCGTACAACAAGCCAGCGCACTGGTACCAGATTACGCCTCCTTACAGGTCTGGCGTGTGGTATTGTTATGCGCAGGTCTTGGATGCTGGCTTTGTCCGCTCATTCGTCGCCGTGAACCTCACGTTGCCGGACTTGTTCTGGGGCTAATCCTCATACTAGGCGGTGAGATGATCGGGCGTACGCTCTTTTATGGCCTGCACATGACGGTAGGAATGGCTATTGCAGGTTAACAAATTGGTGCGGGGAAACCCGCACATTTCAGGATGTTAGGAATGACCCATTTTTCACAGCAAGATAATTTTTCTGTCGCGGCGCGCGTGTTGGGCGCGCTGTTTTATTACGCTCCAGAGAGTGCGGAAGCCGCACCTCTGGTTGCGGTACTCACCAGTGACGGCTGGGAAACTCAGTGGCCTCTACCAGAAGCGTCATTAGCGCCGCTGGTGACGGCTTTTCAGGCACAGAGTGAAGAGACTCGCGCCCAGGCCTGGCAGCGTTTGTTTGTCGGCCCGTGGGCACTGCCGTCTCCGCCGTGGGGGTCGGTCTGGCTGGATCGCGAATCTGTGCTGTTTGGCGATTCAACATTGGCACTTCGTCAGTGGATGCGCGAGAAAGGCATTCAGTTCGAAATGAAGCAAAACGAACCGGAAGATCATTTTGGTTCACTGCTGTTGATGGCTGCGTGGTTGGCGGAGAATGGTCGCAAGACAGAATGCGAAGAATTGCTGGCATGGCATCTTTTTCCGTGGTCAACACGTTTTCTCGACATTTTTATCGAAAAAGCAGAACACCCTTTCTACCGTGCGCTGGGTGAACTGGCTCGCTTAACGCTGGCGCAATGGCAATCACAACTGTTGATTCCTGTCGCGGTTAAACCACTGTTTCGATAAAGTTGCCGCAATGTTGCCGGATGGCGACAATCACGCGTCATTCGGCAATAATACGTTACAACGTCACGTATTTTATCGCTTTAAGCACGCACTGCTTTTGCCGATAACCTGTTTTGCCGCAAAATAGTCGCTCGTGTTTCATTGTCCATTTCTGCTCATGCACCATCTACACAGCTTTCCGGATCTGCGCACTATGTTTCGCCGTCTGCTTATCGCAACAATAGTCGGTATTCTTGCGGCCTTTGCCGTTGCCGCGTTTCGTCACGCGATGCTGCTACTGGAATGGCTGTTCCTCAATAATGACTCCGGCAGTCTGGTCAATGCAGCGACGAATCTTTCTCCGTGGCGACGGCTGCTAACTCCGGCGCTCGGCGGACTGGCGGCGGGTTTGTTGCTGATGGGCTGGCAGAAATTTACCCAGCAACGCCCTCATGCGCCGACCGATTACATGGAAGCGTTGCAAACCGATGGTAAATTCGATTACGCAGCAAGCCTGGTCAAATCGCTTGCCTCTCTGCTGGTAGTAACTAGCGGCAGCGCAATTGGTCGCGAAGGTGCGATGATTCTTTTAGCTGCCCTTGCCGCCTCCTGTTTTGCTCAGCGTTTTACGCCACGCCAGGAGTGGAAATTATGGATTGCCTGTGGAGCTGCGGCGGGAATGGCTGCGGCTTACCGCGCCCCGCTTGCTGGCAGTTTATTTATAGCCGAAGTGCTGTTTGGCACTATGATGTTGGCCTCTCTCGGACCGGTGGTTATTTCTGCTGTCGTGGCGTTGCTGATTAGCAATCTGATTAATCATAGCGATGCATTACTCTACAGCGTGCAACTCTCAGTGACGGTTCAAGCTCGTGACTATGCGCTGATTATCAGTACTGGTGTGCTGGCAGGTCTATGCGGACCAGTGTTGTTAACGTTAATGAACGCCAGTCATCGAGGATTTGTTATTCTCAAACTTGCGCCCCCCTGGCAACTAGCACTCGGCGGGTTGATCGTGGGTCTGCTTTCTCTGTTCACCCCTGCCGTGTGGGGCAACGGCTATAGCACCGTACAATCCTTTTTAACCGCCCCGCCACTGTTTATGATCATTGGCGGGATCTTCCTTTGCAAACTGTTTGCCGTTCTGGCGAGTAGTGGTTCTGGCGCGCCCGGTGGTGTCTTTACACCGACACTCTTTATCGGTCTTGCCATTGGCATGTTGTATGGACGTAGCCTGGGGTTATGGTTTCCTTACGGCGAAGAAATGACACTCTTACTCGGATTAACCGGGATGGCGACACTGTTGGCGGCGACCACGCACGCGCCGATTATGTCGACGTTGATGATATGTGAAATGACCGGGGAGTATCAGCTACTCCCCGGTTTATTGATTGCCTGCGTAATTGCGTCGGTAATTTCGCGGACGTTACACCGTGACTCTATCTACCGCCAGCACACTGCGCAGCATAGCTAAGCGGATGTATTGCCCCAGTTCACGCTGTTCGGCGCGCGGTAAATAAGGCAGTTCACCAATGAGCGGTGCTGGAAGTTTTTTACCCAGCACATCAATGATTTCCGCATAATGCGCCAGTCCTGGGTTGATTCGGTTAGCCACCCAGCCAATGAGCGGCAGCCCGTCGTTGGCAATCGCCTGAGCTGTTAGCAGTGCATGGTTAATGCAACCTTCCTGAATACCGACAACCATCAACACCGGCAGTTGTTCCTGCACCACCCATTCAGAGAGTGGACGCAAATCATTCATCAGACTGCGCCAACCGCCAGTACCTTCGACCACCACATGATCGACTTTATCGGTCAGGTTTGCCAGGCCGTTTGAAATGAGGGTGTAATTGATTGGGCAACTGTGCGCCACGCTACTTTCTTCTTCGCTTAACGCAATAGGATTAACTGCTTCATAAGGCAGTTCAATAGTTGAAACACTCTGCAACACCAGGGCATCTTTATTACGCAGCCCTTCGGGTGTCTCTTTGCTCCCCTTCGCTACGGGTTTATATCCCGCAACCGTTTTTCCCTGGGAGGCTAACGCTTGTAGCAATGCGCGGGAAACCACCGTTTTCCCTACAGAAGTGTCTGTACCTGTAATAAAGAAACGCTTCAGCATCACTAACTCCACCGTTATGCTTCACAAATATAAACCAGGAAAATAATTAACCTTGAAAGTCTAAGTTATGCTTTCCAGGCTCAAATTGAGATAGCGCAAATTTTGGTAGAACAGTTAAAAAATGTTAACCCTGCAACAGACGAATCAACAAAGAACCGTTATACATCGCGTCTTTTACCAGCGCAGCCCCTGCCATCGTACCCTGGTTAGAAAATTGAGTACTCTCAACGCTAATGTGCTGACTATACGCAGGAAGGGCCTGCTGACGGATGCTGTCCGAGATGACCGGGAAGAGGATATCTGCCGCTTTACTTAACGGTGAGCCAATCAGTATTTTTTGTGGGTTAAATAAATTCACCATGATGGCAAGAATGCGCCCGACATGCGCGCCTACCCCGGTAATGATGTCTTTTGCCAGCAGATCGCCGCGCAATGCCGCCTGACACAATGAGTCCACGGTTAACGGCTGTCCATGTAACATCGAGCTCATGGATTGATTGAGACGCAGCTGTGCCAGCTCAAGAATACTGTCCACACTGGCGATGGTTTCGAGGCAGCCGTGATTCCCGCAATAACAGCGTTTCCCATACGGGTCGACCTGCGTGTGACCTATTTCCACGAGGCTACTGCTGCCTGCGTGTAGCAGATGACCATCGGTAATGACGCCCGCCCCCACGTTGTGATCGATAACCACCTGAATCACATCGCGCGCCCCGCGTGAGGCACCAAACAAGGCCTCAGCCATCGTCCATGCGCTGATATCATGCTGAATATAAACCGGTACGCCGGTATGCTGCTCCAGCGCCTCGCCGAGCGGCATCTCTTTTACATCCTCGTAGAACGGCATGCGATGTACAATACCATTTTCCGTATCAATAATTCCCGGCAAGGTAATGGCAATAGAAGTCAGACGCTCAAGTTTTTTCTGATGGCGGATAAAAAACTGATCGATATGGGAAATGATACGATCCAACAATGGCGAGTCATCTTTTAACGCCAGTTCCTGCGACTCCTCCACCACCAGTTTGCTGCTCAGATCGCGCAAAGCAAGGAAAATCTCCCCGCGACTAATGCGCAGAGAAAGATAGTGCCAGGCTTCAGTTTCAACCACCAGCCCCACCGCCGGACGGCCACGGTTCCCCGCTTCTTTGATTTCCAGCTCTTGCACCAGGTGTGCTTCGAGCATCTCACGGACAATTTTGGTGATACTGGCAGGAGCCAGTTGCGCCAGACGGGAAAGATCGATACGCGAGACTGGACCAAGCTGATCAATCAGGCGATAAACCGCGCCCGCGTTGGTCTGCTTTATTTGATCAATGTGCCCAGGCTGGTTTTCAGCAACCACCGCATACTCCCTATATTTTCGCGCTCCGAAATAATCTGTAGGCTATGGTGAAGCACTTCAATACGTGTCGTCAAATTTTTACTTAGGCATGTGATTAACAGCACATTTTTCGGGCTTTTTCGCTGAAATTTTCCTCACCTGAGAGCATTCAGCAGATGAATACGAAAGTTACGCGCAGCCGGACTTTGTTCATGGTGTTTCGGCCAGACCAACCACATTTCAGAAACCGCATCCTCTTCAGCAATCGGCACCCAGCGCATTTCGTTGAGCTGAACACGTTTAAATGACGCAGGCAAAATTGAAACACCCAGACCAGCGGAAACCAGACCGATGATGGTCATTGCCTCACCCACCTCCTGAGTGATGACGGGCGTCAAATTGTAACGTCTCATCAGCCCGAGAATATCGTCATACAGCCCTGTCCCTACGTGCGGATCAAAAAAGACAAAGGGTTCTTTCGCCAGTTCAGCCAGCGTTACACTCGGGTTATTTGCCAGGGGATGATCGTGCGGGATCATCGCCATAAGCGGTTCATGGACGATTACTGCGTGTTCAAGCGTCTCCGGTAACGCTGTGTTACGCAGCAATCCCATATCCAGCGTTCCTTCAATGAGCGGAGCGATTTGCTCGCGAGTGTTCATTTCGCGGGTTTGTAAATGGACATCGGGATAATCACGGCGAAACAGCGATAACGTATCAGACACCGCCCGAATAAAAGGAGCGGACGAAGTAAATCCAATGCGCAACTCCCCCGCTTCGCCCTGATGCAGCCTTTCAGCGCGAGCGGCAGCGTCATCCACCATAGACAGGATTTGCCTACTATCTGCAAGAAACTGTTTTCCTGCTTCCGTCAGCAATACACTGCGATTGGTCCGTGCCAGCAGTCGGGCACCAATTTGTTGCTCCAGCGCCTGAATCTGCTGACTTAGCGGTGGTTGCGAAATATTCAGGCGGGCAGCGGCGCGCCCGAAATGCAGCTCTTCCGCAACAGCAACAAAGTAACGCAGATGACGAAGTTCAATATTCATATTTAAAACATCTTATTTGAGATTATTAATATATTAGACAGAACAATTCGATTTTCCTAATCTATTCATAAGCCTGATCCACAGGCATATTTAGCAAGGATTTCAAGTGAGCCGTACTACAACTGTTGATGGCGCTCCGGCAAGCGTCAATGACAAGCAAAGCATTTCTCAGCCAAATCAATTTATTAAACGCGGTACGCCGCAATTTATGCGCGTCACCCTGGCGCTTTTCTCTGCCGGACTGGCAACCTTCGCACTTCTCTATTGTGTGCAACCTATCCTTCCGGTGCTTTCGCAGGAGTTTGGCTTAACGCCTGCGAACAGTAGTATTTCACTGTCCATTTCAACGGCGATGTTGGCTATCGGTTTGCTGTTTACTGGCCCGCTATCCGATGCCATTGGTCGCAAACCAGTGATGGTCACGGCGCTACTGTTGGCCTCCATTTGTACGTTACTTTCGACAATGATGACCAGCTGGCACGGCATTTTGATTATGCGCGCCTTGATTGGGCTTTCGTTAAGTGGCGTGGCAGCTGTTGGCATGACTTATCTTAGCGAAGAAATCCACCCCAGTTTCGTGGCCTTTTCGATGGGGTTGTATATCAGCGGCAACTCAATTGGCGGCATGAGCGGACGCTTAATTAGCGGTGTCTTCACGGACTTTTTCAACTGGCGAATTGCTCTGGCGGCTATCGGCTGTTTCGCGCTGGCCTCGGCGTTGATGTTCTGGAAAATCCTCCCGGAATCACGCCATTTTCGCCCGACTTCCCTGCGACCAAAGACGTTATTTATCAACTTTCGTCTGCACTGGCGTGACCGGGGATTGCCGTTATTGTTCGCAGAAGGCTTTTTGCTGATGGGGTCGTTCGTCACGCTGTTTAATTACATCGGCTATCGGTTGATGCTCTCCCCCTGGCATGTCAGTCAGGCCGTGGTTGGCTTATTATCGCTGGCTTATTTGACCGGTACATGGAGCTCACCCAAAGCCGGAACCATGACCACCCGTTATGGGCGCGGTCCGGTGATGTTGTTTTCGACGGGGGTTATGCTGTTTGGTTTACTGATGACCTTATTCAGCTCGCTGTGGCTAATCTTTGCCGGAATGTTACTCTTCTCAGCCGGATTCTTCGCAGCCCACTCAGTTGCCAGCAGCTGGATCGGCCCCCGCGCAAAACGCGCTAAAGGCCAGGCCTCCTCGCTGTATCTGTTCAGTTACTATCTGGGGTCGAGTATTGCCGGGACGCTGGGTGGTGTTTTCTGGCATAACTATGGCTGGAACGGCGTCGGCGCATTTATTGCTCTGATGCTGGTCATTGCTCTGCTGGTCGGGACGCGTTTGCATCGTCGTCTGCACGCCTAAAAATAAGTCCGGACTGCGGTAAATACCCATCCGGACTTATTGCCTGCTCAAACCAACGTTAATAGCCATCCTAAAATAGACGAAGCGCCAGCCAATTCCCGCAGCGCATCTAGTGTCATCAGGATTATAAGTACCCAAATAAACGGATTCATTTTGCTGTGTGTCATTTATTACTGATGCGCAGTTATTCTACCGCTTTGTAAGTAGTAAAATAGTTAACCCGATCAAGACTACTATTATTGGTAGCTAAATTTCCCTTAAGTCACAATACGTTATTATCAACGCTGTAATTTATTTAACGTTTGTACATATCGTTACACGCTGAAACCAACCACTCACGGAAGTCTGCCATTCCCAGGGATATAGTTATTTCAACGGCCCCGCAGTGGGGTTAAATGAAAAAACAAATTGAGGGTATGACAATGAAAAAAGTATTAGCTCTGGTTGTTGCCGCTGCTATGGGTCTGTCTTCTGCCGCCTTTGCTGCAGAGACTGCGACCACACCTGCTCCGACTGCGACGACCACCAAAGCAGCGCCGG
Organism: Escherichia coli; assembly: GCF_036503815.1. Taxonomy (GTDB): domain Bacteria; phylum Pseudomonadota; class Gammaproteobacteria; order Enterobacterales; family Enterobacteriaceae; genus Escherichia; species Escherichia coli_F. The sequence goes on along the minus strand of NZ_AP027764.1, from coordinate 2,461,284 downwards.
CGAAAACTACACATCATAAAAAACAGCATAAAGCAGCACCTGCCCAGAAAGCGCAGGCGGCTAAAAAGCATCATAAAAATGCGAAAGCTGAACAGAAAGCCCCTGAACAAAAAGCGCAGGCAGCGAAGAAACACGCCAAGAAACACAGCCATCAGCAACCGGCAAAACCTGCTGCACAACCCGCAGCGTAAGTTTTCAACAGTAATGCTGGCGCGCCCCCTCGCGCCTGAAAATTACGGTGCTAAGCGGGTAACGTTTGGCACCGCCTTTAGCGGAGGGTAGTATGGTGGGCCGTTATCGCTTTGAGTTCATTCTTATCATCCTTATTTTATGCGCACTGATTGCCACCCGTTTTTATCTTTCCTGATCGTAGTTATCTGATTTTGCTCCCACTTTCATCCCGTCCCGTCTATAGTATTTATGAGGGTTTGCTTTTAATAATCATAATTACCCACCAGAGTGTGATATGCGTACAACCATTGCTGTAGTGTTGGGTGCAATTAGTTTGACGTCTGCTTTTGTGTTTGCAGATAAACCAGACGTTGCCAAATCGGCAAACGATGAGGTCAGCACCCTGTTTTTTGGTCATGATGATCGTGTGCCCGTGAATGACACGACCCAATCACCGTGGGATGCGGTTGGGCAACTGGAAACGGCCAGCGGCAATTTATGTACGGCGACGCTGATTGCCCCCAATCTGGCATTAACGGCAGGACACTGTTTATTGACGCCGCCAAAGGGTAAAGCGGATAAAGCGGTGGCGCTGCGTTTTGTGTCAAATAAAGGGCTTTGGCGCTATGAGATCCACGACATAGAAGGCCGCGTTGACCCGACACTGGGAAAGCGGTTAAAAGCAGATGGGGATGGTTGGATTGTTCCTCCCGCAGCTGCGCCGTGGGACTTCGGTTTGATTGTGCTACGTAATCCCCCTTCTGGCATTACACCGTTGCCGTTATTTGCGGGAGATAAAGCCGCACTTACCGCCGCATTAAAAGCGGCAGGTCGAAAAGTGACTCAAGCGGGATATCCTGAAGATCACCTCGATACGCTATACAGTCATCAAAATTGCGAAGTAACTGGCTGGGCGCAAACGTCGGTGATGTCCCATCAGTGCGATACTTTGCCGGGTGATAGCGGTTCGCCACTGATGTTGCATACCGATGACGGCTGGCAGTTAATTGGCGTACAAAGTTCGGCTCCTGCCGCGAAAGATCGCTGGCGTGCCGATAACCGGGCCATTTCTGTCACTGGTTTTCGCGACAAGCTAGACCAACTTTTGCAAAAATAGCATTCAAACGCTGCCCGACAGCACGGGCAGCGTGTTCATCAGGCAAACTTCACCATAATCATTCCAGCCAACAGCAAGACCAGACCAATCCAGCCTTTGCGATTTAAACGTTGACCAAACAAAACCCAACCTGCGACTAACGTGGCGGCAATACCAAATCCGCCCCACAATGCATAGGCTACAGACAAGTCAATCCCTTTAACGGCTTGAGAAAGCGCACTAAAGGCAGCCAGCACCGCCGCCAGGGAGAGCAAACCATAGATTTTGCGACGAAAGCCGTCAGAAAATTTCAAAAAGACATTAGCAACGATTTCCAGCACGATTGCCAATGCCAGCCAGACGGCGTGTACCCATTCAAACTGCGCCATGGTTCACCTCCGGCTCAGGTTTACACGCTTTACGGGTACCTGATTTGATTAATACAATCCCAGCCACCAGGGTCGTTAACCCGGCAATTTTCATCAGCGATAAACTTTCATCGAATAACAAAACGCTAAACAAGGTAATCAATAAAATACCGATACCTTCCCACAGCGCATAAGCTACGCCTAAGGCGATTTTTTTAACGGCGAAGGAGAGAAATATATACGACAGAGAAATCATCACCAGCATTAAAATAAAACCGCCATTACCCTCACTGACGCTCGCCCATTTCATTGACAGCGTGCCGGTAATTTCCGTAGCAATAGCCAGACCTAATAAAATCCAATAAATATACATCGTCCTTCTCCTGCAAGAGAATTATTTTATCTTTCGCTCAATTCAGCGAAACCAGAGCAAAGTGATCAAGCCCCGCGCATAGCGCAAGGTTAGGCAGAAGAAAGGACTAAAGCGCGTTGCGCCAGTGCTGCTCACCTACGAGCAAGATAGTGGATGAGGTACGAAGATGGGTAAATGTAGAAAATAACGTCCTGAACAAATTGTCCATAATATTACAATTATCCGCAGTGTTGCTTCTCATCATCGCGGATGATAATTGTCCTCGGTAGTTGAACACGCCTGATTTGTATCATAGCTTAAGAATTAACTCAAAATATTTTCACTTCTTTACCCGAGCGGATTGATTTTCGTTATGATGACGGAACGAAAAAGACATTATTATTAGCAAAGAAAGAAAAAACGGGGACAAGCATGGCAAAGCCGATCATCACGCTCAATGGTCTAAAAATCGTCATTATGTTGGGAATGCTGGTCATTATTCTCTGTGGTATCCGTTTTGCCGCCGAGATCATCGTGCCGTTTATTCTCGCATTATTTATTGCTGTTATTCTTAACCCGCTGGTGCAACACATGGTCCGCTGGCGAGTGCCGCGTGTACTGGCGGTGTCGATTTTGATGACCATCATCGTGATGGCAATGGTGTTGCTGCTAGCTTATCTGGGGTCCGCGCTCAATGAATTGACGAGGACGTTGCCGCAATATCGCAACTCCATTATGACACCACTTCAAGCTCTTGAACCGTTGTTGCAACGCGTAGGGATTGATGTCTCAGTTGACCAACTGGCGCATTACATTGACCCGAACGCAGCGATGACCTTGCTCACCAATCTACTGACGCAGTTATCTAATGCCATGTCATCAATATTTTTATTGCTGCTGACGGTGTTGTTTATGCTGCTCGAAGTGCCACAATTGCCCGGAAAATTTCAGCAAATGATGGCGCGTCCGGTTGAAGGGATGGCGGCGATTCAGCGTGCGATTGACAGTGTGTCTCATTATCTGGTGCTGAAAACAGCCATCAGCATCATCACCGGCCTGGTCGCCTGGGCGATGCTCGCCGCACTCGATGTTCGCTTCGCTTTTGTCTGGGGATTGCTGGCCTTTGCGCTTAATTACATCCCGAATATTGGTTCAGTCCTCGCGGCAATCCCCCCTATCGCTCAGGTATTGGTGTTTAATGGCTTCTACGAAGCGTTGCTGGTGCTGGCGGGATATCTGCTGATTAATCTGGTCTTCGGTAATATTCTGGAGCCGCGGATCATGGGGCGTGGGCTGGGGCTTTCCACATTGGTGGTATTTCTGTCGTTGATTTTTTGGGGATGGTTGTTAGGACCGGTGGGTATGCTGCTTTCCGTGCCGTTGACAATTATTGTCAAAATTGCCCTTGAACAATCAGCGGGAGGTCAAAGCATCGCCGTTCTGTTAAGCGATCTCAATAAAGAGTGACGGCCTCCGCAGAGGCCGTCAAGTTTACAGAGCTTTCAGGATTGCATCCACGCTGGCTTTGGCGTCACCAAACAGCATGTGGGTGTTTTCCTTGAAGAACAGCGGGTTTTGCACACCAGCATAGCCAGTGTTCATCGAACGTTTAAAAACAATCACGTTCTGCGCTTTCCACACTTCCAGCACAGGCATACCAGCAATCGGACTCTTCGGATCATCCTGCGCCGCCGGGTTAACCGTATCGTTAGCACCAATCACCAGTACGGTATCGGTATCAGCGAAGTCATCGTTGATCTCGTCCATTTCCAGTACGATGTCATACGGTACTTTTGCTTCAGCCAGCAATACGTTCATATGCCCAGGCAAACGCCCCGCAACCGGGTGGATACCGAAACGCACGTTGATACCACGAGCGCGCAGTTTCTCGGTAATTTCAGCGACAGGATATTGCGCCTGCGCGACTGCCATGCCGTACCCCGGAGTAATGATCACTGAATGGGAGTTTTTCAGTAATTCCGCTGTCTCTTCTGCGGTGATTTCGCGGTGCTCGCCCACTTCCTGATCATCGCCAGTAGAAGAGCCATCGGTGCCGAAACCACCCGCAATAACGCTGATAAAGGAACGGTTCATCGCCTTACACATAATGTAAGAAAGGATTGCCCCCGAAGAACCGACCAGCGCGCCGGTCACGATCAGCAGGTCGTTGCTAAGCATAAAGCCCGCAGCCGCTGCCGCCCAACCAGAGTATGAGTTCAGCATTGACACGACGACTGGCATATCTGCACCACCGATGGAGGCGACTAAATGCCAGCCAAATACCAGCGCAATGGCGGTCATTATCAGCAATGCCAGCACTTGCAGGCCTACGCTGTCCGTGCGAACAAATACAATCAGCAGCAGGAAGGAAACGACCAGAGCCGCCAGGTTCATTTTGTGACGGTTTGGCAGCATCAACGGTTTAGACGAAATCTTGCCACACAGTTTGCCGAACGCCACCACGGACCCCGTGAACGTTACCGCCCCGATGAAGATACCGAGGAACACTTCCGTCAGGTGAATATTGACCAGAATCGGTTCCATTCCCGCGTCATGATGCAGATAGCTGTTAAAACCAACCAGTACTGCTGCCAGACCCACGAAGCTATGCAGGATTGCCACCAGTTCTGGCATTTCGGTCATTTCAACTTTCTTCGCCAGGCGGATACCAATTGCCCCACCGATGACCATCGCCAGCAAGATCCAGCCAACATTACCCGTATCCGGTCCAAAGATGGTTGCGATTAACGCAATCGCCATCCCGGCGATACCGAAGTTGTTACCCTGGCGAGACGTTTCATGTTTCGAAAGCCCGGCCAGACTGAAGATAAACAGGATCGCGGCAACAATGTATGCAGCTGTAACTAATCCTCCAGACATATGTTACCCCTTAATTTTTGCGGAACATTTTCAGCATGCGCTGAGTCACGGTGAAGCCACCGAAAATATTAATGCTGGCTATAAGCACCGCGATAAAACTAAGGAAGCTAACCCAGCCGCCCTGGCCAATCTGCAACAGTGCTCCGACAACAATAATCCCTGAAATCGCGTTGGTGACCGACATCAACGGTGTATGCAGCGCGTGCGAAACATTCCACACCACGTAATAGCCGACAACGCACGCCAGCGCGAAAACGGTGAAGTGCCCAAGAAACTCTTTCGGCGCAACGCTTGCCAGCCAGCCGAAAAGGATAATTGCCAGCGCCATCAACGCGTATTTACGCCACGGTGAGCAGGTACATTTTTCCTCAGTTTTCACTTCCGGTGCCGCTTTTTGTGCCGCCTGCGGCTGAGCTGATACCTGAATCGGCGGTGCCGGCCAGGTAATTTCGCCAGCACGGATCACGGTCACACCGCGAATCACCACATCATCAAAATCAACCGTGATGTTGCCGTCTTTCTCTTTGCACAACAGTTTCAGCAGATTAACGAGGTTAGTGCCGTAAAGCTGTGAGGATTGCGTCGGCAGACGGCCCGGAAGATCGGTATAACCAATCACTTTGACACCATTTTCCGTAGTGAAAATTTCACCCGGTACGGTGTATTCACAGTTGCCGCCGTTTTGGGCTGCCAGGTCGACAATCACACTGCCCGACTTCATGGAGTCAACCATTTCACGGGTAATCAGCTTCGGCGCTGGTTTGCCTGGAATAAGCGCGGTGGTGACAATGATATCGACCTCTTTTGCCTGGGCGGCAAAGAGCTCCATTTCCGCTTTGATGAACGCATCCGACATCACTTTGGCATAGCCATCGCCGCTGCCCGCTTCCTCTTTAAAGTCCAGCTCGAGGAATTCCGCGCCCATACTTTGAACTTGTTCTTTCACTTCCGGGCGGGTGTCGAATGCACGCACAATCGCGCCGAGACTATTGGCTGCGCCAATGGCGGCCAGACCTGCAACACCCGCACCAATCACCATCACTTTTGCCGGTGGCACTTTCCCTGCCGCCGTGATTTGCCCGGTAAAGAAGCGCCCAAATTCATGTGCCGCTTCAACAATGGCGCGATAACCAGCGATGTTCGCCATCGAACTGAGTGCGTCCAGCGATTGTGCGCGTGAGATACGCGGCACAGAGTCCATCGCCATCACGGTCACGTTACGTTCCGCAAGTTTTTGCATTAATTCCGGATTCTGCGCAGGCCAGATAAAACTCACCAGCGTTGTCCCTGGATTCAGTAACGCAATTTCATCATCTAACGGCGCATTGACCTTCAGAATGATCTCTGACTGCCAGACGTTATTCCCTTCTACAATTTCGGCGCCCGCTTGCACAAACGCTTTATCGTCAAAACTTGCCAGTTGACCCGCGCCGCTCTCTACCGCGACGGTAAAACCCAGTTTCAGCAGCTGTTCCACTGTTTTTGGCGTTGCTGCAACACGGGTTTCATTGGTTAACCGTTCTCTTGGTATGCCAATTCGCATGATATTCCCTTCCATCGGTTTTATTGATGATGGTTTGCCTGTGTCAGGATCCACACAAGCCGCTCATGTACGAGCTAAATGTTACTCCGTTAAAATAAATTAGTAACAAACGCCCTATAACGTACTGAAAATTATGCCTGTGATCTAGCGCCAAAAATCAGTATTTCGGCGTGAACTCGCAAAATATTAACGATTCAGCCGTGATAGTGGGATAAACACCTTAGAACGCTAGATAAAGACTGATAATTATCTTCGGTGGACAGGTAAAACGTGATATCGCCCCGGCACGAATCATTACTTAACATTAAATTAACTTATACAATTCAGTTGCTTCAGTAGTATTGATGCTGATACGGCTGTTTTTTAAGCATAGACCGTCATTTGAACAGGATTAAAATTGGCTTAAGGAATGTGATATGAAAAATGACGCAGACAGTTACACCGTTTAAATGCAATAATCAGCCACGTTTCTCGTTAATAACAATACCAGTACCTGGTTTGCGCAAGGCGAAGGATTATTTTTATGAAGCTTAAGAACACCCTCCTGGCGTCGGCACTGCTTTCTGCTACGGCCTTTTCCGTTAACGCAGCAACAGAACTGACACCGGAGCAAGCGGCAGCGGTTAAACCTTTTGACCGTGTAGTGGTTACCGGTCGTTTTAATGCTATTGGCGAAGCGGTGAAAGCCGTTTCTCGTCGCGCTGATAAAGAAGGTGCCGCCTCTTTTTATGTTGTCGACACTTCTGATTTTGGTAACAGCGGTAACTGGCGTGTGGTCGCTGACCTCTATAAAGCCGATGCTGAAAAAGCCGAAGAAACAAGTAATCGCGTTATCAACGGTGTTGTCGAACTGCCAAAAGATCAGGCCGTTCTGATTGAACCGTTTGATACGGTTACCGTTCAGGGCTTCTATCGTAGCCAGCCTGAAGTCAATGACGCCATCACCAAAGCGGCAAAAGCGAAAGGCGCTTACGCTTTCTACATTGTTCGTCAAATCGATGCTAACCAGGGCGGTAACCAGCGCATTACAGCGTTCATCTATAAAAAAGATGCTAAGAAACGCGTCGTACAAAGCCCGGATGTGATCCCGGCAGATTCCGAAGCGGGGCGTGCAGCTCTGGCTGCGGGTGGCGAAGCAGCGAAGAAAGTAGAGATCCCAGGGGTTGCGACAACCGCATCACCAAGTTCTGAAGTTGGTCGCTTCTTTGAAACCCAGTCATCAAAAGGCGGGCGTTACACTGTCACGCTTCCTGATGGTACTAAAGTCGAAGAACTGAACAAAGTAACAGCAGCGATGATGGTTCCATTCGACAGCATCAAATTCTCTGGCAACTATGGCAACATGACCGAAGTCTCCTATCAGGTTGCGAAACGTGCCGCGAAGAAAGGCGCTAAGTATTACCACATCACCCGCCAGTGGCAGGAACGTGGTAATAACCTCACCGTTAGCGCAGATCTGTATAAATAACTATTCAGTTACCACTATAAGGCGGCTTAATGCCGCCTTTCGCATTTTTAGTCACAAATTTCCCCACGACCATTGCATGCAGACACATCTCTTCGTAAAATCCCGCGCTTCAGTGGCAAACTCCATTTTTATGCGTTTTGCCCTAATATTTATTCTTCTAATCACGTTTTAACCACTGGATATCGATGGAAAAGAAACTGGGACTGAGCGCACTCACCGCGCTGGTATTAAGCTCAATGCTGGGCGCGGGTGTTTTCAGTCTGCCGCAAAATATGGCGGCAGTTGCCAGCCCGGCAGCACTGCTCATCGGCTGGAGCATTACTGGTGCTGGCATTTTATTGCTGGCCTTTGCCATGCTGATCCTCACACGCATTCGCCCCGAGCTTGACGGCGGCATCTTTACCTATGCCCGCGAAGGGTTTGGTGAGTTAATCGGCTTTTGTTCCGCATGGGGGTACTGGCTGTGCGCGGTTATCGCCAACGTCTCCTATCTGGTGATCGTTTTTTCCGCGTTAAGCTTTTTTACGGACACGCCGGAATTGCGTCTGTTTGGCGATGGCAATACCTGGCAATCGATCGTCGGTGCCTCGGCTTTATTGTGGATTGTTCACTTTTTGATCCTGCGCGGGGTACAAACCGCTGCCAGCATTAACCTGGTGGCGACACTGGCAAAATTGTTGCCGCTGGGCCTGTTTATTGTGCTGGCGATGATGATGTTCAAACTGGACACCTTCAAGCTCGACTTTACTGGCCTTGCACTTGGCGTACCGGTATGGGAACAGGTGAAAAACACCATGCTGATCACCCTGTGGGTTTTCATTGGTGTGGAAGGTGCTGTGGTCGTTTCGGCGCGTGCGCGTAATAAACGTGATGTAGGTAAAGCAACACTGCTGGCGGTTCTCTCCGCTCTGGGCGTTTACTTGCTGGTAACGCTGCTTTCGCTGGGCGTGGTAGCACGTCCTGAACTGGCTGAAATTCGTAACCCGTCAATGGCCGGTCTGATGGTGGAAATGATGGGACCGTGGGGCGAAATCATCATCGCTGCCGGTTTGATCGTTTCCGTTTGCGGTGCGTACTTAAGCTGGACCATCATGGCGGCAGAAGTTCCGTTCCTGGCAGCCACCCATAAAGCATTCCCGCGCATTTTTGCGCGCCAGAACGCACAAGCCGCGCCATCCGCCTCACTGTGGCTGACCAATATCTGCGTGCAAATTTGTCTGGTACTGATCTGGCTTACCGGTTCCGATTACAACACGTTGCTGACCATCGCCTCAGAAATGATTCTGGTGCCTTATTTCCTGGTCGGCGCGTTCTTGCTGAAAATCGCAACCCGTCCACTGCATAAAGCGGTAGGTGTCGGTGCCTGCATTTATGGCTTATGGTTATTGTACGCCTCTGGTCCAATGCATCTGCTGTTGTCCGTCGTTCTGTATGCGCCAGGGCTACTGGTCTTCCTGTACGCGCGTAAAACGCATACACATGATAATGTACTAAATCGTCAGGAAATGGTGCTGATTGGCATGCTGTTAATTGCCTCAGTTCCGGCGACCTGGATGCTGGTGGGATAACGTTCATCCCATCGTTGGATAGCAAAGGAGATAACGATGGGTAAAGCCCAGCCCTTGCCAATATTAATTACTGGCGGAGGTCGTCGCATCGGCCTCGCCCTCGCATGGCATTTCATTAATCAAAAGCAACCGGTGATAGTCAGCTATCGGACACACTATCCTGCCATTGATGGGCTGATGAATGCGGGTGCGCTGTGTATTCAGGCTGATTTTTCGACCAACGACGGTGTGATGGCGTTTGCCGATGAAGTGCTAAAAAGCACCCACGGCCTGCGTGCGGTGTTGCACAATGCCAGTGCGTGGATGGCAGAAAAACCAGGTATGCCACTCACCGACGTACTGGCCTGCATGATGCAGATCCACGTTAATGCCCCATACCTACTTAACCACGCGCTGGAAAGATTACTGCGCGGGCACGGACACGCCGCCAGCGATATTATTCACTTTACCGATTATGTGGTGGAGCGCGGTAGCGACAAACATATTGCCTATGCTGCAAGCAAAGCAGCACTGGATAATATGACCCGCTCGTTTGCCCGCAAGCTGGCACCTGAAGTGAAAGTAAATTCTATTGCGCCATCGCTGATCCTGTTTAATGAGCATGATGATGCCGAATATCGACAACAGGCGCTGAATAAATCACTGATGAAAACCGCGCCTGGCGAGAAAGAAGTGATCGACCTGGTCGATTACTTACTTACCAGCTGCTTTGTCACCGGACGCAGTTTCCCTCTTGATGGCGGTCGTCATCTGCGTTAATGCAGCTTAATCCAGCATATAATCAACACCCATGCGCTTATCCCCCAGCATGCAACAGAACCAACAAAAGCGGCGGGCAAGCGCATCATTCCGGTGAAATACCACAGCGACGCCAGGTAAACAAAATAGGGAATTATCGACCACATACTAAAAATGATTGTTGCACGTAAGGCTTCAATGCCGCGTTCGCTGGCAACAATATAATGCGCGATGAGCGCAAAAGTCGGAAAAAGCGGAATCAGTCCGGCGATATAATAATTTTTCGTTTTTGCTAATACACCAATCAACAGCACTACCAGCGCACCGAGCGCGGCTTTGATTACCAGCCCCATCTTTTTACCTTAACACTTCCATAACAAGTCATCAGTAGAATACCTGATGAAAACTTGTTTAGAAACGATTGATAGTAAGTAAAAACAGCGCAGTGTATTGTGACGTTTTTATATCTACCGTGAATAATATGAACACCATCGTATTTGTGGAAGATGATGCGGAAGTCGGTTCACTGATTGCCGCGTACCTGGCAAAACATGATATGCAGGTTACCGTAGAGCCGCGCGGCGACCAGGCCGAAGAAACTATTCTGCGAGAAAATCCGGATTTGGTGTTACTGGACATCATGCTGCCCGGCAAGGACGGCATGACCATTTGTCGTGATTTACGCGCAAAGTGGTCCGGACCGATTGTTCTTCTAACCTCTCTCGATAGCGATATGAACCACATCCTGGCACTGGAAATGGGTGCCTGCGACTATATTCTCAAAACGACGCCCCCTGCTGTTTTGTTAGCGCGTTTACGTTTGCATTTGCGTCAGAATGAGCAAGCCACACTGAGCAAAGGTCTTCAGGAAACGTCTCTGACACCTTACAAACCATTGCATTTCGGTACGTTAACTATCGACCCCATCAACCGCGTAGTGACGCTTGCTAACCATGAGATTTCACTCTCGACGGCTGATTTTGAATTGTTATGGGAATTAGCCACCCATGCCGGGCAAATCATGGACCGCGATGCGCTGCTGAAGAATTTACGCGGCGTCAGTTATGACGGACTGGATCGTAGCGTGGACGTGGCTATTTCGCGGTTAAGAAAAAAACTGCTCGATAACGCTGCCGAACCCTACCGCATTAAAACCGTGCGTAACAAAGGCTATCTTTTTGCGCCTCATGCGTGGGAATAAGCGATGAAAAAACTGTTTATCCAGTTTTACCTGTTATTGTTTGTCTGCTTCCTTGTAATGTCTCTGCTGGTCGGGCTGGTGTACAAATTTACCGCCGAACGCGCAGGCAAACAGTCGCTGGATGATTTGATGAACAGTTCGCTGTATCTGATGCGCAGCGAATTGCGTGAGATCCCCCCACACGATTGGGGTAAGACGCTGAAGGAGATGGATTTAAATCTCTCTTTCGATCTGCGCGTCGAGCCGCTGAGTAAATATCATCTTGATGATATTTCCATGCACCGGCTGCGTGGCGGCGAAATTGTCGCCCTGGACGATCAGTACACTTTTTTGCAACGCATCCCGCGCAGCCACTACGTGCTGGCAGTTGGTCCTGTTCCTTATCTTTATTACCTCCATCAGATGCGATTACTGGATATCGCCCTGATCGCTTTTATTGCCATTTCCCTCGCCTTTCCGGTGTTTATCTGGATGCGTCCGCACTGGCAGGATATGTTAAAACTGGAAGCAGCGGCGCAACGATTTGGCGATGGGCATCTCAGTGAGCGTATCCACTTTGATGAAGGTTCGAGTTTTGAACGACTTGGCGTCGCATTTAACCAGATGGCGGACAATATCAACGCCTTGATTGCCAGCAAAAAACAGCTTATTGACGGTATCGCTCACGAACTGCGAACACCGTTAGTGCGCCTGCGTTATCGACTGGAGATGAGCGATAACCTGAGCGCCGCCGAATCCCAGGCGTTGAATCGCGATATCAGTCAACTTGAAGCTTTAATTGAAGAGTTGCTGACTTATGCCCGACTCGATCGCCCACAAAATGAGCTTCATCTTAGCGAACCAGACCTGCCGTTGTGGCTGTCAACGCATCTGGCAGATATTCAGGCAGTAACGCCCGATAAAACGGTACGGATTAAAACGCTCACGCAAGGCCATTATGCGGCGTTGGATATGCGCTTAATGGAACGCGTGCTGGATAATTTACTCAATAACGCGCTGCGTTACTGCCATTCAACGGTTGAAACCAGCCTGCTACTGTCGGGGAACAGAGCGACATTAATTGTTGAGGATGATGGCCCAGGGATTGCCCCAGAAAACCGCGAACACATCTTTGAACCTTTTGTTCGCCTCGATCCCAGCCGAGATCGCTCAACCGGCGGCTGCGGGCTGGGGCTGGCGATTGTCCACTCTATAGCACTAGCAATGGGCGGTACGGTTAATTGTGACACCAGCGAACTGGGTGGTGCCCGCTTCTCGTTTAGCTGGCCGTTATGGCATAACATCCCGCAATTTACCTCTGCTTGACATTACGCGCACGGTGGTCAGGCTGTCGATACTGTGCTATAAAATAAAGTATGTTGTAACTAAAGTGGTTAATATTATGGCGCGTTACGATCTCGTAGACCGACTCAACACTACCTTTCGCCAGATGGAACAAGAACTGGCTGCATTTGCCGCTGAGCTAGAACAGCACAAATTGCTGGTTGCCCGCGTGTTCTCTTTGCCGGAGGTAAAAAAAGAGGATGAGCATAACCCGCTTAATCGTATTGAGGTAAAGCAACATCTGGGCAACGACGCGCAGTCGCTGGCGTTGCGTCATTTCCGCCATTTGTTTATTCAGCAACAGTCCGAAAATCGCAGCAGCAAGGCTGCTGTTCGACTGCCTGGCGTGTTGTGTTACCAGGTCGATAACCTTTCGCAAGCAGCGTTGGTCAGTCATATTCAGCGCATCAATCAACTCAAAACCACTTTCGAACATATCGTCACGGTAGAGTCAGAACTCCCCACAGCGGCGCGTTTTGAATGGGTGCATCGTCATTTGCCGGGGCTGATCACCCTTAATGCTTACCGAACGCTCACTGTTCTGCACGACCCCGCCACTTTACGTTTTGGCTGGGCCAATAAACATATCATTAAGAATTTGCATCGTGATGAAGTCCTGGCACAGCTGGAAAAAAGCCTGAAATCACCGCGCAGTGTCGCACCGTGGACGCGCGAGGAGCGGCAACGAAAACTGGAGAGAGAGTATCAGGATATTGCTACCCTGCCACAGGACGCGAAGTTAAAAATCAAACGTCCGGTGAAGGTGCAGCCGATTGCCCGCGTCTGGTACAAGGGAGATCAAAAACAAGTACAACACGCTTGCCCTACGCCGCTTATTGCGCTGATTAATCGGGATAATGGCGCGGGCGTGCCGGACGTTGGGGAGTTGTTAAATTACGATGCCGACAATGTGCAACACCGTTATAAACCACAGGCGCAGCCGCTTCGTTTGATCATTCCCCGGCTGCACCTGTATGTTGCAGATTAACGCCCTGCTTTCATACTGCCGACCATCTGTTCTGGCCGTACCCAGCTGTCAAACTCGGCTTCGCTAAGATACCCCAGCGCAAGGGCCGCAGCTTTTAAGGTCAGCCCTTCTTTATGCGCTTTTTTGGCGATCTCGGCGGCTTTGTCATAACCAATGTGAGTGTTGAGCGCAGTCACCAGCATCAGCGATTCATTGAGTAATTGATTGATTCGCTCACGATTCGGTTCAATGCCCACTGCGCAGTGTTTGTTGAAACTTTCCATGCCATCTGCCAGCAAGCGCACCGATTGCAGGAAATTGTGGATCACCATCGGACGGAAGACGTTCAGTTCAAAGTTACCGGAAGCGCCCCCCATGTTGATCGCCACGTCGTTCCCCATCACCTGACAGCAGAGCATGGTTAATGCCTCACACTGGGTTGGGTTCACTTTCCCCGGCATGATTGAGCTGCCCGGCTCATTTTCCGGGATTGAGATTTCACCAATTCCGCAGCGCGGGCCTGAGGCCAGCCAGCGGACATCATTGGCAATTTTCATCAGTGACGCAGCCAACCCTTTCAACGCGCCGTGCGCCTGAACCAGGGCATCACAGGTCGCCAGCGCTTCGAATTTGTTCGGCGCGGTAACAAACGGTGCGCAGGTAATGACTGCCAGTTCATCTGCCACGCGACGCGCATACTCCGGATGGGTATTTAGTCCAGTACCCACAGCTGTACCGCCCATAGCCAGTTCCGCTACATGCGGCAGGCTGTATTCGATATGTTTGAGATTATGCTCCAGCATCGCTACCCAGCCGGAAATCTCCTGCCCCAGTGTTAGCGGCGTGGCATCCTGCAAGTGGGTACGACCAATTTTGACGATATCGGCAAATGCGCGCGATTTCTCATTCAGCGTCTGTGTCAGGGTTTTAAGCTGCGGAATGAGTTGCTTGCGCAGCGCCAGTAGCGCCGCAACGTGCATCGCCGTCGGAAAGACATCATTGGAACTTTGGCTTTTGTTCACGTCGTCGTTAGGGTGAACTTTACGCTCCATCCCGCGCACGCCGCCAAGTAATTCACTGGCCCGATTAGCCAGCACTTCGTTCATGTTCATATTACTTTGCGTGCCGGAGCCGGTCTGCCAGATTGCCAGCGGGAATTCGTCGTCATGCTGTCCTGCCAATACTTCATCCGCCGCCTGCCGAATGGCGCTCGCTTTCTCTTCAGACAGCAAGCCTAAATCTTCATTAACTTTTGCCGCTGCGCGCTTGGTTAGCGCCAGCGCATGAATCAGTGAGGTGGGCATTTTCTCCGTCGAAATGCGGAAATGCTCCAGCGAGCGTTGAGTTTGTGCGCCCCACAGCTTATCTGCCGGGACATCAATCGCCCCCATCGAATCTTTTTCGCTGCGTACTGTATTCATGGCCTGCTCCTCACCTGATTAATTTTTTCTTTCTGTTTTGCTTTCGTTAAGCAACTTTTAGCTCACTCATTATTTACTATTTGATAACAAATGTTTGGTCTTTCGTGCCATGTAAAAAAACCGCCCCGAAGGGCGGCTCTGTTTATTTCACACAGCGGGTGCACTGTGTGAGTTGTATCTGCTGGAAGAAGTCATTTCCTTTATCATCCACAAGGATAAACGCCGGGAAATCTTCTACTTCAATTTTCCAGATGGCTTCCATTCCCAGTTCCGGATATTCAACACATTCCAGGCTCTTAATACTTCCCTGCGCCAATACTGCTGCCGGACCACCGATACTACCGAGGTAGAAACCGCCGTGTTTTTTACAGGCATCCGTCACCTGCTGGCTGCGGTTGCCTTTCGCCAGCATGATCATACTGCCGCCCTGCGCTTGCAGTTGATCGACATAAGAATCCATCCGTCCGGCGGTCGTTGGGCCAAGAGAACCGGAGGCATAACCTTCCGGCGTTTTGGCCGGACCCGCATAGTAAATCGGATGATCTTTGATGTACTGCGGCAGCCCTTCACCGTTATCCATCCGCTCTTTCAGTTTGGCGTGAGCAATATCACGACCGACGATAATCGTGCCATTCAGCGATAAGCGTGTAGAAACGGGATACTGCGACAACTGTGCGAGGATCTCTTTCATCGGACGGTTAAGGTCAACGCGCACCGCTTCGCCTTCTCCCGCTTTGCGCAGCTCTTCCGGGATATATTTGCCTGGATTATGTTCCAGTTTTTCGATCCAGATCCCCTGACGGTTGATCTTCGCTTTGATATTACGGTCAGCAGAACAGGAGACACCCATACCGACCGGGCAGGATGCGCCGTGACGTGGCAGGCGAATCACGCGGATGTCGTGAGCGAAGTATTTACCACCAAACTGCGCACCCAGACCAAGATTTTGCGCTTCGATCAGCAATTCTTTTTCAAGTTCCACATCGCGGAACGCCTGACCGTGCTCATTCCCTTCCGTTGGCAGTTCATCATAGTATTTAGCGGAAGCCAGTTTCACCGTTTTAAGATTCGTTTCTGCAGAAGTTCCACCAATAACGAACGCAATATGATACGGAGGACAGGCCGCCGTACCCAGCGTGCGCATCTTCTCAACCAGGTAATTTTTCAGTTTTCCCGGCGTCAGTAACGCTTTGGTTTCCTGATAGAGATACGTCTTGTTTGCCGAACCGCCACCTTTGGCGATACAGAGGAATTTGTACTCGTCACCATCAACGGCATAAAGATCGATCTGCGCTGGTAAGTTAGTGCCGGTATTCACCTCTTTATACATATCCAGCGGCGCGTTTTGCGAGTAGCGCAGATTATCCTCGATATAAGTGTTATAGACACCGCGCGCCAGCGCTGCTTCATCACCGCCACCGGTCCATACACGCTGCCCTTTTTTACCAACAATAATCGCGGTGCCGGTATCCTGACAGGTTGGCAGAACGCCTTTTGCCGCGATGTCGGAGTTACGCAGGAATTGCAGCGCCACATATTTATCATTTTCGCTGGCTTCCGGGTCACGCAGAATGTCGGCCACCTGTTGTTGGTGAGCCGGACGCAGCATAAATGACGCATCATGAAACGCCTGACGCGCCAACAGAGTTAACGCTTCGGGTGCGACTTTCAAAATCTCCTGCCCTTCAAATTCAGATACGCTAACGTGTTCGCTGGTTAGCAGGTAATACTCAGTATCATCTTTTTTGAGTGGAAAAGGAGCCTGATAATGAAAGGGTTTGTTTGACATTGTTCTCTCACTTACTGCCTGGTTTGGTTATGCTCTGGGCGGGTGTTCCGTTGCCCTGTTAAAAGCGAGTAACAATATCCTACACAGTTTTTTAACAAAAACTGAGACTAGTACGACTTTTTGCGGCTCCAGGTTACTTCCCGTAGGATTCTTGCTTTAATAGCGGGATTAATTTCCACATTAAAACAGGGATTGATCATGCAAAAACTCATTAACTCAGTGCAAAACTATGCCTGGGGCAGCAAAACGGCGTTGACTGAACTTTATGGTATGGAAAATCCGTCCAGCCAGCCGATGGCCGAGCTGTGGATGGGCGCACATCCGAAAAGCAGTTCACGAGTGCAGAATGCCGCCGGAGATATCGTTTCACTGCGTGATGTGATTGAGAGTGATAAATCGACTCTGCTCGGAGAGGCCGTTGCCAAACGCTTTGGCGAACTGCCTTTCCTGTTCAAAGTATTGTGCGCAGCACAGCCGCTCTCCATTCAGGTTCATCCAAACAAACGCAATTCTGAAATCGGTTTTGCCAAAGAAAATGCTGCAGGTATTCCGATGGATGCCGCTGAGCGTAACTATAAAGATCCTAACCACAAGCCGGAGCTGGTTTTTGCGCTGACGCCTTTCCTTGCGATGAACGCGTTTCGTGAGTTTTCCGAGATTGTCTCCCTACTCCAGCCAGTCGCAGGTGCACATCCGGCGATTGCTCACTTTTTACAACAGCCTGATGCCGAACGTTTAAGCGAACTGTTCGCCAGCCTGTTGAATATGCAGGGTGAAGAAAAATCCCGCGCGCTGGCGATTTTAAAATCGGCCCTCGACAGCCAGCAGGGTGAACCATGGCAAACGATTCGTTTAATTTCTGAATTTTACCCGGAAGACAGCGGTCTGTTCTCCCCGCTGTTGCTGAATGTGGTGAAATTGAATCCTGGCGAAGCGATGTTCCTGTTCGCTGAAACACCGCACGCTTACCTGCAAGGCGTGGCGCTGGAAGTGATGGCGAACTCCGATAACGTGCTGCGTGCGGGTCTGACGCCTAAATACATTGATATTCCGGAACTGGTTGCCAATGTGAAGTTCGAAGCCAAACCGGCTAACCAGTTGTTGACCCAGCCGGTGAAACAAGGTGCAGAACTGGACTTCCCGATTCCGGTGGATGATTTTGCCTTCTCGCTGCATGATCTTAGTGATAAAGAAACCACCATCAGCCAGCAGAGTGCCGCCATTTTGTTCTGCGTCGAAGGCGATGCAACGCTGTGTAAAGGTTCTCAGCAGTTACAGCTTAAACCGGGTGAATCAGCGTTTATTGCCGCCAACGAATCACCGGTGACTGTCAAAGGCCACGGCCGTTTAGCGCGTGTTTACAACAAGCTGTAAGAGCTTACTGAAAAAATTAACATCTCTTGCTAAGCTTATTAAAGGCTTATAACACCTTCAGGCGGCCAGTCCGCCTGATTTCATTTTATGGATAATCATTATGAATAAATCGCTGGTAGCGGTAGGCGTCATTGTTGCGCTAGGCGTAGTCTGGACAGGCGGCGCATGGTATACAGGCAAGAAGATAGAAACCCATCTCGAAGACATGGTCGCGCAGGCGAACGCGCAACTCAAACTGACAGCTCCTGAATCCAATCTGGAAGTAAGTTATCAAAACTATCATCGCGGCGTATTCAGCAGCCAGTTGCAGCTGTTGGTGAAACCCGTTGCCGGAAAAGAAAATCCGTGGATTAAAAGTGGTCAGAGCGTCATCTTCAACGAATCAGTTGATCATGGTCCCTTCCCCTTTGCCCAGCTTAAAAAACTGAACCTGATCCCGTCTATGGCATCAATTCAAACTACGCTGGTCAATAACGAAGTAAGCAAGCCACTGTTTGATATGGCAAAGGGTGAAACGCCTTTTGAGATTAACTCCCGCATTGGTTACAGCGGAGATTCCAGTTCCGATATTTCGCTCAAGCCACTGAATTACGAACAAAAGGATGAAAAAGTCGCCTTTAGCGGCGGCGAGTTCCAGTTAAATGCTGACAAAGACGGCAAAGCTATCTCCCTTTCCGGAGAGGCGCAAAGTGGTCGGGTAGACGCGGTTAACGAATACAACCAGAAAGTGCAGTTAACCTTTAATAATCTGAAAACCGACGGTTCCAGCACGCTGGCAAGTTTTGGTGAGCGCGTAGGAAACCAAAAACTGTCGCTGGAGAAAATGACCATTTCAGTGGAAGGCAAAGAACTGGCACTGCTGGAAGGCATGGAGATCAGCGGTAAATCGGATCTGGTCAATGACGGTAAAACGATCAATAGCCAACTGGATTACTCGCTAAACAGCCTGAAGGTACAGAATCAGGATCTGGGCAGCGGCAAGCTGACTTTAAAAGTCGGCCAGATTGATGGCGAAGCCTGGCATCAGTTTAGTCAACAATATAACGCGCAAACTCAGGCGCTTCTGGCACAGCCAGAGATTGCCAACAATCCCGAACTTTATCAGGAGAAAGTGACGGAAGCCTTCTTTAGCGCCCTGCCGCTGATGTTGAAAGGCGATCCGGTGATTACTATCGCGCCGTTAAGCTGGAAAAATAGTCAGGGTGAAAGTGCGTTGAATCTGTCGCTGTTCCTGAAAGATCCGGCAACGACAAAAGAAGCGCCGCAAACGCTGGCACAGGAAGTAGACCGCTCGGTTAAATCTCTGGATGCGAAACTGACCATTCCGGTGGATATGGCAACTGAGTTGATGACTCAGGTAGCGAAGCTGGAAGGTTATCAGGAAGATCAAGCGAAAAAACTGGCGAAACAGCAAGTTGAAGGTGCATCAGCAATGGGGCAGATGTTCCGTCTGACCACCTTGCAGGACAATACCATCACCACCAGCCTGCAATATGCTAACGGTCAGATCACGTTAAACGGGCAGAAAATGCCACTGGAAGATTTTGTTGGCATGTTTGCGATGCCGGCATTAAACGTTCCGGCTGTACCCGCTATTCCGCAGCAGTAATTCACAGCCAAAATGCCGGAGATTTTTCTCTCCGGCGTTTTTTCTTACTTCAGCATAAAGTCATACTGAATACTCATTTTCACATCCCAGTAATTCAGGTGATCGCCCAGCGCACTGCCATCGCGCTTTTCCCGCCCTTTATCGGCAGCAAGAAAGAAATTCATCCCTTGTAACGGCCCTTCGCTGACCCGATAGTTCATACCACCTAAGATACCCGCGCCTTCAATCCGCACATCTCGTTTACTGGATTCATAGCCGCGAGTCACAATCGGTGCAAATGTCAGCGTAAATTGCGGAGTTAAACGATAATTGACGCCCAATTGCCAGGACTGCATTCCTTCACGGTTACGATCAAGACTTAATGAAAAGGGATAGCCAATGTCGGTGTCCACCACGGCACCATTCATTGCATGGCGCAAATAACCACCACTGCCAAATACGCTTCCCCACGGCGCATTCCAGGTCAATTGTCCACTAACCAACGCCGTTTCATTGGGCTGGCTGGTATTACGACTTAAACCTTCGAGTTGCGCGTAAAAGCCGAGCAACTCCCCTTTCAACGTATAATTCGGGTCGAGCGGTATGCTTTTCTCGAGAATACTTTGTATCTGATTGGAAACATCTTTCTGTACCGATGCCCCCAGAGAATAGCGACTGGTATCATCATGCCAACTGGCGGCTAAAAAAGAACGTGCGCGATGTTTATCGTATTTTCCCGTCTGGCTGTTATAAACCCCTTCATCACGAATACCGGTTGTTGAATCGGTCCATAAAAATACTCGTGACCGCCACATTCCCCACAGATCAATATTTGGCGTTAAAGCCCAGTAACCTAATGCTCCTTCAGAAACTGTCGGTAATGTACGTTGCGAACTGCCAGCCATTAACGGAATACGATAAGGTAAGCTACCATAACTATAATCCGTCCCGAAGCGACCTAATTTAAGCAGGCTATTTTCACTGGGTTTTATTTTTACTGCACCCAGGGCAAAGCCAAAACTTTTATCACCATCAAGATACCACCGGGTACTCATATCAGCACGAGCACCTAATTTATAAACATAATACGCCCCGCCTTCAACGCCAATAATATTGGAATAATAACCACTATTGAAATCGAGCAATCCTCCCTGTACCCATGCGTAAATATCTCTTCCCGCGCCAGCACTGGGCTTATCCGCCCTGCGCAATTCGTTTTTCAGTCTGATGCGTAGTCCCGCTTCATCGTCAGCCAGTTGCGCCGCGTAAGCAGAGGTAAGGCCAGAGGCAGCCGTCAGGCAAATAACGGCCATGGCCACTATTTTTCTCATAGTTGCACCTTTGATGTTCTGATTATTTTTATTGAATATTAATTAGTGATATCGCTGATTAATTGCTGCTGCATTTTTTTACGATTATCAATTTCAACCACGATTTCTTTGAATTTTTTATCCGTGAGCGGATAAAACCAGATAATGACGAATGCCAGCAGCATAAATCCGCAAGGTACTAAGGCAATTGATGTGCGGATGCCCATAATAACTTCCGGCGTTTGCACCTGATTGGCAATATATCCGCTTAATCCCAAAATAAAGGCAGGAATTGAACCTCCGATTGCCTGACCGCATTTACGGGTAAATGAGAATAGTGAATAGGTGAGCCCTTCTATTCGCACGCCGGTCAGGTATTCACCGTATTCTACAGTATCAGCTTCCAGTGCCCACATCACGGTCATGGTAACGCCCTGACCAATTGAAGCGATGGCCAACGCAACCAACGCCACCGGCAGTGACCAGACCGAAACCCAGAAGAACAGCAGATAACCGCAGGTTCCCAGCAAAGCGCCAATCAGGAAGGTATTCTTTTTACCAATCCTCGCGACCATCCCCGGCACCAGCGGTGCCGATGCCACAGTACCGACCAGGTTTTGCACCAGTACCAGCACAGTGAACAGCCCGGTATCATTTAACACATAGCGCACGTAGAACAACGACGAGGCGCTGACCGCGAAGGTCGAAATCAGCACACACAGCGCACCGATGCACAACATAAACAGCGGGCGATTCCGTTTCAGGGTTTGCAGACTGATCTTCAATGACGGCTGCGCCACGATACGTACCACATTCTCACGCGTCGATTTGAAGCAGATGAAGTAAAGCACCATTCCGGCAATCGCCAGCACAATCGTCCAGAAATGGTATACCGACACCATCTCTTCCGGACTGGAGTTCTTAATGCTCGGTCCTATCAGAAATGCCAGACAGACAAAGGTCAATGAAGCGGCAATCCCGCGAGCCGCGCCCAGACGGGCGCGGGATTGTGGTTGTTGGGTCATCGCGGTAGCAAGTGAACCATAAGGAATATTCACCAGGCTGTAGCAAAGCCCGAGGCCCATGTAGGTCAAATATGCATACACTACTTTGCTGCTATGGCTCCAGTCGGTCGGCACCCAGAATACCAGCACACTGAAGATCATTAACGGCGCAGTACCGAAGAGTAAAAACGGGCGGAATTTTCCCCAGCGGGTATTCACACTGTCCACCACTCGTCCGGCAAAGACGTCGGCGAAGGCATCGAATACCCGCACCAGTAACAGCATGGTGCCCGCCGCAGCGGCACCGACGCCAGCGACGTCGGTGTAGTAACTCAACAGGAAGAGCGCCCCCATTGCGAAGGCGAAGTTATTGGCGACGTCACCGAGGCTGTAGCCGACGATGGTGCGCCAGGAGAGTTGTTGATTCATTGTTTGCCTCCCTGCTGCGGTTTTTCACCGAAGTTCATGCCAGTCCAGCGTTTTTGCAGCAGAAAAGCCGCCGACTTCGGTTTGCGGTCGCGGGTGAAGATCCCTTTCTTGTTACCGCCAACGCGCAATATGCCTTGTGAGGTCGCAAAATCGGCGAAATTCCATACCTGTTCACCGACGACGGCGCTGACTCGATCAAAGACGCGGTGATACATATCCAGCCATGCACACTGATACTCTTCACTCCACATGTCGGTGTACATTGAGTGCAGCCCGGCTAACGTATCCACGCCGTATTCGGTGATGATAATCGGCTGATGCAGTTTCTCCTGCCAGGCCAGCAGTTCTTTTTCCAGTACCTTCTCTGCCGTTTCCAAATCGCCGCTTTGGACATACCAACCGTAATAACGGTTCAGACACAGCACATCAAAGAGATCGCTGATGGTATCGGTGTGAACGTCGCAGAACATTACATTGACGCAGGTGATCGGACGCGTCGGGTCGAGTTTACGCGTTGCTTCCGCCAGTGGCGCGAAATATTCCCGTGCACCTTGCGGACGGGTATCCGGTTCGTTGGCAATACTCCACATCACCACGCTTGGGTGGTTTTTGTCACGCGCAATCAGCTCTTTAATCGCCTGTAAGTGCGCCTGCTGGGTTTCTCCGTTGACTGCCTCTTCGCTGTACAGTTCTTTCGGCTTGTTGCCCGCTTCGAAACCAATGCCTAAAGAGAGGTTAAAGCCTACAGCTGCAGTTTCATCAATCACCACGATGCCATGTTCATCTGCCCAGTCGAGCATCTCTTCAGCGTAAGGGTAATGCGAGGTACGGTAGGAGTTGGCCCCAATCCAGTCCATTAATGCGTGATCGTGCACCATCAGCACGTTATCGAATCCTTTGCCACGCAAATCCGCATCTTCATGACGACCAAAGCCAGTAAAATAGAACGGTTTGTGGTTAATCAGGAACTGCTCGCCCTTCACTGCCACTGACCGGATGCCGACGCGCAGCGGGTAGATATCACACTCTGTCTGGCTTTTGGCTGTGACGCACAGTTCATAGAGATAACCTTCACCCGGTTGCCAGAGGTGCGGATTCACCACTTGCAAAGTCCCGCTGGTGCCTTGTCCAGTTGCAACCACCTGTTGATCCGCATCACGCAGTTCAACGCTGACATCACCATTTGCCACCACCTGCCAGTCAACAGACGCGTGGTTACAGTCTTGCGCGACATGCGTCACCACGGTGATATCGTCCACCCAGGTATTCGGCGTGGTGTAGAGCATTACGCTGCGATGGATCCCGGCGTAGTTAAAGAAATCATGAAAGTAAGACTGCTTTTTCTTGCCGTTTTCGTCGGTAATCACCATTCCCGGCGGGATAGTCTGCCAGTTCAGTTCGTTGTTCACACAAACAGTGATACGTACACTTTTCCCGGCAATAACGTACGGTGTGACATCGGCTTCAAATGGCGTATAGCCGCCCTGATGCTCCATCACTTCCTGATTATTTACCCACACTTTGCCGTAATGAGTGACCGCATCGAAACGCAGTACAATACGCTGGCCCGCCCAACCTTTCGGTATAAAGACTTCGCGCTGATACCAGACGTTGCCCACATAATTACGAATATCTGCATCGGCGAACTGATCGTTAAAACTGCCCGGCACAGCAATTGCCCGGCTTTCTTGTAACGCGCTTTCCCACCAACGCTGATCAATTCCACAGTTTTCGCGATCCAGACTGAATGCCCACAGGCCGTCGAGTTTTTTGATTTCACGGGTTGGGGTTTCTACAGGACGTAACATAAGGGACTCCTCATTAAAATAAAAATACTGGTCAACCTTTAATCTGATTAGTTAACCAATTATGTGTTGCACACAGTTATCTGTGAGAAACCCATGGAAGAGAAATGGAAATAAAAAGAACTGACACCGGGATCAAAAAACCAAAAACTGCAATACCCACAGCGTGATATAGATCGCATTAATCTTTAAAACAGCGTTGACAGAAGCCATAAAATAAGCAATCGAACGTTCGTTCGAGTATCTTAAAAACGATAAACTCTCATGATATATTGCTACGACGAATATTTTGGGGGGAATTCTCCGAACCCGGGAAGGATAATTTTTGCACAGAGAAATTACGATATGAAACGCGGGCTCAGTTGTCACCAGCCCGCGGAAAGAGAGAGGATCAGGATGCGGTTAATATACCGCCAATCATCGCGCGTAATCCCTGAGCAAACGACGCTTCACGCGCCAGATCTTCCGCTTCGATATCGGCCAGTACACCGTAGGTCAGATCCAGCAGTAAACGTGAAGTCATTGCCGTGTTGATGTCTGGGCTTATCTCGCCTTTTTGCTGGGCATCACGCATCCGCTGGGCAACAAATTCCGTGATCGTCATATGCTTATTTTTAAGCATGGCGGCGACCTGTGGGTTACGCATCCCTTCCGCCATAATTTCGACCACCAGCGCCCGTTGCCCAAAGGCCTCATGGGTGAGAGAGACAATAGACTCGACCATGTAGTCAACGAAATGAATCCCTTCAATCGGTTCCCGGAAACGGGCCAGCGCCCTCTCCTGGTCCTGTAAGATAATCGCCTGAATCAAGGCTTCTTTGGAGATGAAATGGTGATAGAGCGTCCCGGGACTAATGGCGCAAGATTTACAGATGGCTTTCATCGAGGCACTGTGAAATCCATTTTCTGAAAAAATCTCTCTGGCAGCATTGAGGATCCGGGTCCGTGTCGGTTGTGCTTCAGTCTGCATGTTATCCATCATTAAACCATTATAGTTAGCGTGAATAACTAGTTTACCGCGTTGTCAGGTGAGCGCCTATCATTGCTGTTGAATAGTGCGAAGGCACACTCTATTCGTATACTTTTCACTCGTAAATTGGTTAACCAATATCCGTGATTTGGTTGCCAGTTGTTTAGCAGAGACGTTGATGAGTTTATCCCGGTAAACAACACGGACGGTTGTTTACCGGTCCGTTAGTGTATTAATTGAGCTCCTGTACCCCCCCACCGGAGACCGTGAGGATTTGTCCGCTTACCCAGCTGGCTGCAGGCGAGCAAAGGAATAGCGCCGCGTTAGCAATATCTTGCGGTTGGCCCAGACGTCTGATCGGCGTGTGCTGTAACATTTTTTGTTCAATTTCTGGTGTAATAACGGATTTCAGGGCATCGGTTAATATTGCCCCCGGCGCAATGCCATTTACCCGAATATTTTTTTCACCCAGGTCAAATGCCATATTTCTGACCAGATGACTGGCCGCAGCTTTAGATGAAGCATAGGAAGTCATGTTTATATTTTTATTTTCTGCCGCCATAGAAGTGATGGTCAGAATAACGCCACCGCCATTTTTTTCCATTTCTGGCGCAACAAGTTGTGACAGATGGAAAAAAGAAAACACATTCAGTTCATAAGCACGGCGAAAATCCGCCATTGGCATATCAAACGGTTTAGGACCACCGCCACCGGCGTTGTTAACCAGAATATCAACTTTACCCAGCTTACTGACGGCAAAGTCTGCCAGTGCAGAGAGTTCCTGTTCGGAAGTAATATCACAACGCCAGGCAAATGCCTGACCACCCAGTTGTTGAATTTCATCTACAACATGATTAGCTGCATCGGCGTTAATATCACTGACCACCACAGATGCGCCAGCTGTCGCGAATGTAATGGCGATTTCTTTACCAATACCTGCACCCGCACCTGTGATGATGGCGCATTTTCCGTCGAGTCTTAGGTTGTCAGAATTAAACACATAAACCTCCTGTGAACTTCAGTAAAAATAAAAGGCACCGCCTGTGTGCCACATTTTTTATCATTAACCTTGAGGAAAGGACACTACCAGGTATAGCAGATAAAGAGAGGATTATTTTGCCGCTATGAGCCGGGCGGGGATAATAAGATTGCGCGAATGCGTCTCTTCGTGGGTGATTTTTTGCATCATGCGATCCGCAAGAGTCGTACCAAGTTCCCGCGCAGGCGTGCTGGCCCAGGTAACAGGTATGTCATCAAGTGTGGTTGGCGTTGCATCGGTAAATGCCGCCAACGAAACCTGTTGTTCAAAGTAACGATCGACTCCGCTTTCCCCGCTTTGCCGCCCTGCTTTCAGCAAACCAAACCAGGCCCCCATCGCAATAGTTTCGTTGTAGCAAACCACGGCACTGATGGTCGGGTTATGACGCAAAAGCGCCGTGATAGCTTCCGCGGCTTGCTTCTGGCTGGAAGTGCACTCCAACACCCAATCGCTGTGAAACGGCAGGCCAAATTTTAGTAGAGTTGCACAATAGCCCCCCACCCGCTCTGCCCGGGTTAATGAGGAACTTTGCCCTCCCAGCCAGGCGATACGCTGATGCCCATTGCGAATGAGATGCTCCGTCAACAACTGTGCAGCCTGCATGTTATCCGGGCGAACCGTATCAACATCATCAAGATAACTGGCACGGGAAGCGAAAATCACCGGGATAGCTTTTTCTTCTGCCATCCGTCGCAGGTCATCGCTGCTTCCTGCAGCCCCGGCAATTACCACACCATCGACCCCCTGATTCAATAACAGTGAAAACCGCTGTGCCAGCTGCTCGCCGTCTTTACCGCCGTGAAGCAAAAAAACCATCCGTCCCTGCGCTTCCAGAGCTTCCGTCAATCCGGCCGTTAATTCGGCGTAAAACGGCGCAGATAAATCACGGACGATCAAACCAATGACGCCGCTTTGCCCGCCGCGCAGCGCCGACGCCTGACGATTGCGCACAAATCCCAGCTCTTCAATGGCGGCGTTAACGCGTTCTCCTGTGGCGGTAGAGATTCGCCCTTTGCCACTTAGCACCAGCGAAACGGTGCTTACCGACACACCCGCAGCCAGTGCAACATCATGAATGGTTATTTTTTTGGCGGTAGCCATGCAGATGACCTACTCCCTGATTATGTGACAGATAAAACGTTTTACCTTTTATTTATCTTATACCCGCTATTATCGTTGCGTAATGTGATTTGTGCCTCACTAAAATTTGATAAAACGTTTTATCTTCTCGCGCAATTTACTGAATCCAGATTGTTCTCTACGAGGAGTCGTTTTATGACGGCGAAAACAGCACCGAAAGTCACGCTGTGGGAGTTCTTCCAGCAGTTAGGCAAAACCTTCATGTTACCCGTGGCATTATTGTCGTTCTGCGGCATTATGCTCGGCATTGGTAGTTCTCTTAGCAGCCATGATGTCATCACCCTGATCCCGGTCCTGGGCAACCCCGTGTTGCAGGCTATCTTTACCTGGATGAGTAAGATTGGCTCGTTTGCTTTTAGTTTCCTGCCAGTCATGTTCTGTATCGCCATCCCGCTGGGCCTGGCACGCGAAAACAAAGGTGTAGCGGCATTTGCTGGCTTTGTCGGTTATGCGGTAATGAATCTCGCGGTAAACTTCTGGTTGACCAATAAAGGCATTCTGCCAACCACGGACGCCGCGGTTCTGAAAGCCAATAACATTCAGAGCATTCTTGGGATCCAGTCGATCGACACCGGGATCCTCGGTGCAGTGATCGCCGGTATTATCGTCTGGATGCTGCATGAGCGTTTCCATAATATCCGCCTGCCGGATGCGCTGGCATTCTTCGGCGGTACGCGCTTCGTGCCAATCATCTCCTCACTGGTAATGGGTCTTGTCGGTCTGGTGATTCCATTAGTCTGGCCGATTTTCGCCATGGGTATTAGCGGCTTGGGCCATATGATAAACAGCGCGGGTGATTTCGGACCGATGCTGTTTGGTACCGGTGAACGTCTGCTGTTGCCGTTTGGTCTGCATCACATTCTGGTGGCATTAATTCGCTTTACCGACGCAGGCGGCACGCAGGAAGTCTGCGGTCAAACCGTCAGCGGCGCACTGACCATCTTCCAGGCGCAATTGAGTTGCCCGACCACTCACGGTTTTTCTGAAAGCGCCACGCGTTTCCTTTCGCAAGGCAAAATGCCTGCGTTTCTCGGCGGTCTGCCAGGTGCAGCGTTAGCTATGTATCACTGCGCGCGCCCGGAAAATCGCCATAAAATTAAAGGGCTGCTGATTTCTGGCCTGATCGCCTGTGTCGTTGGCGGCACGACCGAACCGCTGGAATTCCTGTTCCTGTTCGTAGCGCCAGTTCTGTATGTCATCCACGCGCTGTTAACCGGCCTCGGCTTCACCGTCATGTCTGTGCTCGGCGTCACCATCGGTAATACCGACGGCAATATCATCGACTTCGTGGTGTTCGGTATTTTGCATGGTCTGTCAACCAAGTGGTACATGGTGCCAGTGGTGGCGGCAATCTGGTTTGTCGTTTACTACGTCATCTTCCGTTTCGCTATCACCCGCTTCAATCTGAAAACCCCGGGGCGCGATAGCGAAGTTGCCAGCTCAATCGAAAAAGCCGTTGCCGGTGCACCGGGTAAATCAGGTTACAACGTTCCGGCAATCCTCGAAGCCTTAGGCGGTGCCGACAATATTGTCAGCCTCGATAACTGCATTACCCGTCTGCGTTTGTCTGTGAAAGATATGTCGCTTGTTAATGTGCAGGCACTGAAGGACAATCGGGCAATTGGCGTAGTACAACTCAATCAACATAACCTGCAGGTTGTTATCGGGCCACAAGTTCAGTCAGTAAAAGATGAAATGGCCGGTCTGATGCATACTGTTCAGGCATAAGGATAAGATATGTTCGATTTTTCAAAGGTCGTGGATCGTCATGGCACATGGTGTACGCAGTGGGATTATGTCGCTGACCGTTTCGGCACTGCTGACCTGTTACCGTTCACGATTTCAGACATGGATTTTGCCACTGCCCCCTGCATTATCGAGGCGCTAAATCAGCGCCTGATGCACGGCGTGTTTGGCTACAGCCGCTGGAAAAACGATGAGTTTCTCGCGGCTATTGCCCACTGGTTTTCCACCCAGCATTACACCGCCATCGATCCTCAGTCGGTGGTGTATGGCCCTTCTGTTATCTATATGGTTTCAGAACTGATTCGTCAGTGGTCTGAAACAGGTGAAGGCGTGGTGATCCACACACCCGCCTATGACGCATTTTACAAGGCCATTGAAGGTAACCAGCGCACAGTAATGCCCGTTGCTTTAGAGAAGCAGCCTGACGGCTGGTTTTGCGATATGGGCAAGCTGGAAGCCGTGCTGGCGAAACCAGAATGTAAAATTATGCTCCTGTGTAGCCCACAGAATCCTACCGGGAAAGTGTGGACGTGCGATGAGCTGGAGATCATGGCTGACCTGTGTGAGCGTCATGGTGTGCGGGTTATCTCCGATGAAATCCATATGGATATGGTTTGGGGCGAGCAGCCGCATATTCCCTGGAGTAATGTGGCGCGCGGAGACTGGGCGTTACTCACGTCGGGCTCGAAAAGCTTTAATATTCCCGCCCTGACCGGTGCTTACGGGATAATAGAAAATAGCAGCAGCCGTGAAGCCTATTTATCGGCACTGAAAGGACGTGATGGCCTTTCTTCCCCTTCAGTACTGGCGTTAACTGCCCATATCGCCGCCTATGAGCAAGGCGCGCCGTGGCTGGATGCCTTACGCGTCTATCTGAAAGATAACCTGACGTATATCGCAGATAAAATGAACGCCGCATTCCCTGAACTCAATTGGCAGATCCCGCAATCCACTTATCTGGCCTGGCTTGATCTACGTCCGTTGAATATTGACGACAACGCGTTGCAAAAAGCGCTTATCGAGCATGAGAAGGTCGCGATCATGCCGGGGTATATCTACGGTGAAGAAGGTCGTGGTTTTGTCCGTCTCAATGCCGGCTGCCCACGTTCGAAACTGGAAAAAGGTGTTGCTGGATTAATTAACGCCATCCGCGCTGTTCGTTAACCCCAATTGCGCAACGTAAAAAATCGTTGCGCAATCGTGGATTTTTACCCTGCTTTGTTTTTATAATGGTGCGCACTTTTATATCCAGAAAAAGAGTGCGACCATGATTGATACCACCCTGCCATTAACTGATATCCATCGCCACCTTGATGGCAACATTCGTCCCCAGACCATTCTTGAACTTGGCCGCCAGTATAATATCTCGCTTCCTGCACAATCCCTGGAAACACTGATTCCCCACGTTCAGGTCATTGCCAACGAACCCGATCTGGTGAGCTTTCTGACCAAACTTGACTGGGGCGTTAAAGTTCTCGCCTCTCTTGATGCTTGCCGCCGCGTGGCATTTGAAAACATTGAAGATGCAGCCCGTAACGGCCTGCACTATGTCGAGCTGCGTTTTTCACCGGGCTACATGGCAATGGCACATCAGCTGCCTGTAGCGGGTGTTGTCGAAGCGGTGATCGATGGCGTACGTGAAGGTTGCCGCACCTTTGGTGTGCAGGCGAAGCTTATCGGCATTATGAGCCGGACCTTCGGTGAAGCCGCCTGTCAGCAAGAACTGGAGGCCTTTTTAGCCCACCGTGACCAGATTACCGCACTTGATTTAGCCGGTGATGAACTTGGTTTCCCGGGAAGTCTGTTCCTTTCTCATTTCAACCGCGCGCGTGATGCGGGCTGGCATATTACCGTCCATGCAGGCGAAGCTGCCGGGCCGGAAAGCATCTGGCAGGCGATTCGTGAACTGGGGGCGGAGCGTATTGGACATGGCGTAAAAGCCATTGAAGATCGGGCGCTGATGGATTTTCTCGCCGAGCAGGAAATTGGTATTGAATCCTGTCTGACCTCCAATATTCAGACCAGCACCGTGGCAGAGCTGGCGGCACATCCGCTGAAAACGTTCCTTGAGCATGGCATTCGTGCCAGCATTAACACTGACGATCCCGGCGTACAGGGAGTGGATATCATTCACGAATATACCGTTGCCGCGCCGGCTGCTGGGTTATCCCGCGAGCAAATCCGCCAGGCGCAGATTAATGGTCTGGAAATGGCTTTCCTCAGCGCAGAGGAAAAACGCGCACTGCGAGAAAAAGTCGCCGCGAAGTAACAAAAATGGATGGTGCTAATTGCACCATCCTCTTTTCACGCCAGACACAGCGTCGCGCGATGTTTGGCGGATTCGATGCCCAGCTCAATCAACTCCATTACCTGGATTGCCTGACTTGACGGAACCGGATTTTCACCATCGCCATTTAACGCATCACGAATAGCCGCATAGTAAGCCGGATAATTCCCCGGCACCGTCAACAGCGTTTCTTCGACACGTTCCTCACCTTCCACGCGGGTAAGTACGCCATCACGCATATCGTAGCCCCAGTCTTCCTGCGGCAGACGCTCGCCATTTTTCAGACGTTCTTCCTGTGGATCGAGGCCATATTTCACATAACTGCCTCGGGATCCATGCACGATATAACGTGCTGACTCAGCGGCTGCCAGCATGGTGCCGTGTAAAATGACTCGCCGCTGCGGATAGGACAAGATGGCGTGGAAATAATCAGTCGACTGCGCTCCGGGCCGTAACTGTGCCAAATCTACCGTCATGCTAACCGGTAAACCAAATAGCGTAATGGCCTGATCAAGAAGATGCGGTGCTAAATCGTACCAGATACCGCTGCCAGGGCCGCCCTGTTCACGCCAACGATCGCGCACCTGCGGACGGAAGCGGTCAAAATGAGACTCAAAGTAAGCAACTTCACCCAGTACGCCTTCCGCGAGCAAACCTTTTAGCGTCAAGAAATCGCTATCCCAGCGACGGTTATGGAATACAGACAGCACACGCCCCAGGCTTTTTGCCAGCGCTTCCAGCTCTCGCGCTTGTGACAGTGTCACGGTAAAGGGTTTATCAACGACCACATGTTTACCCGCCTCAAGCGCCGCTTTGGCTAACGGGAAATGGGTATCGTTGGGTGTAGGGATGACAATCAGGTCTATGTTGGGATCGTTAAACAGATGCTTCGGCTCAGAGACAACCGTAACCGTTGGCCAGTCGGCTTTTACTTTTGTTTCATCGCTGCTGGAGATTACCGCCAGTTCCAGCCCGGGCGTGCCCGCAATCAGGGGCGCATGGAAGGTTTTGCTCGCATAACCATACCCAATCAACCCAACACGGATGTTGTCGCTCATGTCATTGCCTCTCATTGAAGTATGATGGCTATTTGACACTATCCTTTACCCTCGCTCAACAGTTTAATAACCTGCCAGCAATAAGGGATGTTGTTTAACTTAAGTCAAAAAAATAGCGAATTTTCCAACGACAAAAGCTAAATATCGCAAAAACCTCAGTAAAAATCTTGCTGGAGCTATTATTGCTAAGTAACATTTACCCCCTGAAGTTAATGGATCAATCAACAGAGATGTGGGCTGTAATGAATCGTCTTATTGAATTAACAGGTTGGATCGTTCTTGTCGTTTCAGTCATTCTTCTTGGCGTGGCGAGTCACATTGACAACTATCAGCCACCTGAACAGAGTGCTACGGTACAACACAAGTAAGCTCTACTCTTGTAGAGCGACATGCTGCCCGACCGGGTGCATGTTTTAACTTGTCGGATATTAAACCAGGAATTTATTATCTTGTTCGATGTTGTTGATGATTGTCAGGGATAGTAAAGCGCGTTACTCTTTCCAGAGCAGTTTTTCATCCCTGAATATTTGCCATCAGCGCATTCTTATTATTGTAATAATACAAACGTTCACTTTTGGTGAAATTTTATCATCACTAATAATACCTACCCCTTTGGTATTAATTATTTTATGGACCTTTTATGACTGTTCAGGACTACTTATTAAAATTTCGCAAAATCAGTTCACTCGAAAGTCTGGAAAAACTCTACGACCATCTTAATTACACCCTGACGGACGATCAGGAACTGATCAATATGTATCGTGCTGCCGATCACCGTCGCGCAGAGCTGGTTTCTGGCGGGCGTTTGTTTGACCTCGGCCAGGTACCGAAGTCCGTCTGGCACTATGTCCAATAAAGAAAGTAGCGATCGGTTATAAAAGCCTTATAATAACGCCCCTAAAATTAGATTTGCCTGTTTGCGTCGCTATTATGGAGAACCTATGACCACCACAACGCCACAACGTATTGGAGGCTGGTTGCTTGGCCCATTGGCCTGGCTTTTAGTCGCTCTGTTAAGTACGACGCTGGCGTTGTTGCTGTATACCGCTGCGTTATCTTCTCCGCAAACATTTCAAACGCTCGGCGAACAAGCACTGACGACACAAATCTTATGGGGCGTTTCTTTTATTACCGCTATCGCCATGTGGTATTACACACTGTGGTTGACCATCGCTTTCTTTAAACGTCGGCGTTGTGTTCCTAAACACTATATTATCTGGCTGCTTATTTCCGTATTGCTGGCAGTAAAAGCGTTCGCTTTTTCACCCGTGGAAGATGGCATAGCCGTTCGCCAGTTACTGTTTACTTTGTTGGCAACCGCATTGATCGTCCCCTATTTTAAACGCTCGTCGCGGGTGAAAGCGACGTTTGTGAATCCGTAATAACCTTACAGTTAACCTGTTGTCGCCTGCTCTGGATTAACGGATAATAGGCGGCTTTTTTATTTCAGGCCGAAAAATGACTGACTACCTGTTACTGTTTGTCGGAACTGTACTGGTCAATAACTTTGTACTGGTCAAGTTTCTCGGCCTCTGTCCGTTTATGGGGGTTTCCAAAAAGCTGGAAACCGCGATGGGCATGGGGCTGGCTACAACGTTTGTGATGACGCTGGCGTCTATTTGCGCCTGGCTTATCGATACGTGGATTTTGATCCCGCTTAATCTGATTTACCTGCGCACCCTGGCGTTTATTCTGGTGATTGCTGTGGTTGTGCAGTTCACCGAGATGGTGGTGCGCAAAACCAGCCCGGTGCTTTACCGTCTGCTGGGGATTTTTTTGCCGCTTATCACCACCAACTGTGCAGTGCTCGGCGTGGCGTTGCTGAATATCAATCTCGGGCACAATTTCTTGCAGTCGGCGCTGTACGGTTTTTCCGCCGCTGTCGGTTTCTCGCTGGTGATGGTGCTCTTCGCCGCCATCCGCGAACGCCTTGCTGTGGCTGATGTCCCGGCACCTTTTCGCGGTAATGCCATTGCGTTAATTACCGCAGGTCTTATGTCTCTGGCCTTTATGGGCTTTAGTGGTTTGGTGAAGTTGTAATGAATGCTATCTGGATTGCCGTTGCCGCCGTGAGCCTGCTGGGCCTGGCGTTTGGCGCCATTCTGGGTTATGCCTCCCGCCGTTTTGCGGTGGAAGACGATCCGGTCGTTGAGAAAATTGACGAAATCTTACCGCAGAGCCAGTGTGGTCAATGCGGTTATCCCGGCTGTCGCCCCTACGCGGAAGCCATCAGCTGTAACGGTGAAAAAATTAACCGCTGCGCCCCAGGTGGCGAAGCTGTGATGCTAAAAATTGCTGAGTTGCTTAATGTCGAGCCACAGCCGCTGGATGGCGAAGCGCAAGAGCTAACGCCTGCGCGGATGGTGGCGGTTATTGATGAAAATAACTGTATTGGCTGCACTAAATGTATTCAGGCGTGTCCGGTAGACGCCATCGTTGGTGCTACCCGCGCCATGCATACGGTAATGAGTGATCTCTGTACGGGCTGCAATTTATGTGTTGATCCGTGCCCGACGCACTGCATCTCGTTGCAACCGGTTGCAGAAACACCTGACTCCTGGAAATGGGATCTGAACACCATTCCCGTGCGTATCATTCCCGTGGAACACCATGCTTAAGTTATTCTCTGCATTCAGACAAAATAAAATCTGGGATTTCAACGGCGGCATCCATCCACCGGAGATGAAAACCCAGTCCAACGGTACGCCCCTGCGCCAGGTACCACTGGCGCAGCGTTTTGTTATTCCACTGAAACAGCATATTGGCGCTGAAGGTGAGTTGTGCGTTAGTGTCGGCGATAAAGTACTGCGCGGCCAGCCGCTTACCCGTGGACGCGGCAAAATGCTGCCAGTTCACGCGCCCACCTCGGGTACCGTTACGGCTATTGCGCCCCACTCTACGGCTCATCCTTCAGCTTTAGCTGAATTAAGCGTGATTATTGATGCCGATGGCGAAGACTGCTGGATCCCGCGCGACGGCTGGGACGATTATCGCTCTCGCAGTCGCGAAGAGTTAATCGAGCGCATTCATCAGTTTGGTGTTGCCGGGCTGGGTGGTGCGGGATTCCCGACAGGCGTTAAATTGCAGGGCGGCGGAGATAAGATTGAAACGTTGATTATCAACGCTGCTGAGTGCGAGCCGTACATTACCGCCGATGACCGTTTGATGCAGGATTGCGCGGCTCAGGTCGTAGAGGGTATTCGCATTCTTGCGCATATTCTGCAGCCACGCGAAATTCTTATCGGCATTGAAGATAACAAACCGCAGGCGATTTCCATGCTGCGCGCGGTGCTGGCGGACTCTCACGATATTTCTCTGCGGGTGATTCCAACCAAATATCCTTCTGGCGGTGCTAAACAATTAACCTACATTCTGACCGGGAAGCAGGTTCCACATGGCGGGCGTTCATCCGATATCGGCGTATTAATGCAAAACGTCGGCACTGCTTATGCAGTGAAACGTGCCGTTATCGATGGCGAACCGATTACTGAGCGTGTCGTGACCCTGACTGGCGAAGCAATCGCACGCCCGGGCAACGTCTGGGCACGGCTGGGTACGCCAGTGCGTCATTTATTGAATGATGCCAGATTCTGCCCCTCTGCCGATCAAATGGTGATTATGGGCGGCCCGCTAATGGGCTTTACCTTGCCATGGCTGGATGTCCCGGTCGTAAAGATTACCAACTGTCTGTTGGCTCCCTCTGCCAATGAGCTTGGCGAACCACAGGAAGAACAAAATTGCATCCGTTGTAGCGCCTGTGCTGACGCCTGCCCTGCGGATCTTTTGCCGCAACAGTTGTACTGGTTCAGCAAAGGTCAACAACACGATAAAGCCACCACGCATAACATTGCCGACTGCATTGAATGTGGGGCTTGCGCGTGGGTTTGCCCGAGCAATATTCCCCTGGTGCAATATTTCCGTCAGGAAAAAGCTGAAATTGCGGCTATTCGTCAGGAAGAAAAGCGCGCCGCAGAAGCCAAAGCGCGTTTCGAAGCGCGCCAGGCTCGTCTGGAGCGCGAAAAAGCGGCTCGCCTTGAACGACATAAGAGCGCAGCCGTTCAACCTGCAGCCAAAGATAAAGATGCGATTGCTGCCGCTCTGGCGCGGGTGAAAGAGAAACAGGCCCAGGCTACACAGCCTATTGTGATTAAAGCGGGCGAACGCCCGGATAACAGCGCAATTATTGCAGCACGGGAAGCCCGTAAAGCGCAAGCCAGAGCGAAACAGGCAGAACTGCAGCAAACTAACGACGCAGCAACCGTTGCTGATCCACGTAAAACTGCCGTTGAAGCCGCTATCGCCCGCGCCAAAGCGCGCAAGCTGGAGCAGCAACAGGCTAATGCGGAGCCAGAAGAACAGGTTGATCCGCGCAAATCCGCCGTCGAAGCCGCGATTGCCCGTGCCAAAGCACGCAAGCTGGAACAGCAACAGGCTAATGCCGAACCAGAACAACAGGTCGATCCGCGCAAAGCCGCCGTCGAAGCTGCGATTGCCCGTGCCAAAGCACGCAAGCTGGAACAGCAACAGGCTAATGCCGAACCAGACGAAACGGTCGATCCGCGCAAAGCCGCCGTCGAAGCCGCTATTGCC
This sequence comes from Escherichia coli, assembly GCF_036503815.1. Taxonomy (GTDB): domain Bacteria; phylum Pseudomonadota; class Gammaproteobacteria; order Enterobacterales; family Enterobacteriaceae; genus Escherichia; species Escherichia coli_F. The sequence goes on along the minus strand of NZ_AP027764.1, from coordinate 2,424,059 downwards.
CGCGTCAAAGCACGCAAGCTGGAACAGCAACAGGCTAATGCGGAACCAGAAGAACAGGTCGATCCGCGCAAAGCCGCCGTCGAAGCTGCGATTGCCCGTGCCAAAGCACGCAAGCGGGAACAGCAGCAGGCTAATGCGGAGGCAGAAGAACCTGTCGATCCGCGCAAAGCGGCAGTTGCCGCGGCTATTGCCCGCGTTCAGGCCAAAAAAGCCGCCCAGCAAAAGGTTGTAAACGAGGACTAAATGGTATTCAGAATAGCTAGCTCCCCTTATACCCATAACCAACGCCAGACATCGCGCATTATGCTACTGGTGCTGATCGCAGCCGTGCCAGGAATCGCTGCGCAACTGTGGTTTTTTGGCTGGGGTACTCTCGTTCAGATCCTGTTGGCGTCGGTCAGTGCTCTATTAGCCGAAGCTCTCGTACTCAAACTACGCAAGCAGTCGGTAGCCGCAACGTTGAAAGATAACTCAGCATTGCTGACAGGCTTATTGCTGGCGGTAAGTATTCCCCCCCTCGCGCCGTGGTGGATGGTCGTGCTGGGTACGGTGTTTGCGGTGATCATCGCTAAACAGTTGTATGGCGGTCTGGGGCAAAACCCGTTTAATCCGGCAATGATTGGTTATGTGGTCTTACTGATCTCCTTCCCGGTGCAGATGACCAGCTGGTTACCGCCGCATGAAATTGCGGTCAACATCCCTGGTTTTATCGACGCCATACAGGTTATTTTCAGCGGACATACCGCCAGTGGTGGTGATATGAACACGCTACGCTTAGGTATTGATGGCATTAGTCAGGCGACACCGCTGGATACATTTAAAACCTCTGTCCGTGCCGGTCATTCGGTTGAACAGATTATGCAATATCCGATCTACAGCGGTATGCTGGCGGGCGTTGGTTGGCAATGGGTAAATCTCGCCTGGCTGGCTGGCGGCGTATGGTTGCTGTGGCAGAAAGCGATTCGCTGGCATATTCCCCTCAGCTTCTTAGTAACGCTGGCGTTATGCGCAACGTTGGGCTGGTTGTTCTCACCAGAAACACTGGCAGCACCGCAAATTCATCTGCTGTCTGGAGCGACCATGCTCGGCGCATTCTTTATTTTGACTGACCCGGTTACCGCTTCTACGACCAATCGTGGTCGTCTTATTTTCGGCGCGCTGGCGGGCTTATTAGTCTGGTTGATCCGCAGTTTCGGCGGCTATCCTGACGGCGTGGCTTTTGCCGTCCTGCTGGCGAACATCACGGTTCCTCTGATCGATTACTACACGCGTCCGCGCGTCTACGGCCATCGCAAAGGGTAAACCATGCTGAAAACTATCCGAAAACACGGCATTACACTGGCACTATTTGCAGCGGGTTCTACAGGGTTAACTGCGGCCATCAATCAGATGACCAAAACGACAATTGCTGAACAGGCCAGTCTGCAACAAAAGGCGTTATTTGATCAGGTGCTGCCAGCCGAACGCTATAACAATGCGCTGGCACAGAGTTGCTATCTGGTAACTGCGCCAGAGTTAGGTAAAGGTGAGCATCGGGTTTACATCGCCAAACAGGATGACAAACCGGTAGCCGCCGTTCTGGAAGCAACTGCGCCAGATGGCTATTCTGGTGCGATTCAGCTGCTGGTGGGAGCCGATTTTAACGGCACGGTACTAGGCACGCGCGTGACAGAGCACCACGAAACGCCAGGGCTTGGCGATAAAATCGAACTGCGCCTTTCTGACTGGATCACCCATTTTGCGGGTAAAAAAATCAGTGGTGCGGATGATGCGCACTGGGCGGTGAAGAAAGATGGTGGTGATTTCGACCAGTTCACCGGCGCGACGATTACTCCGCGCGCGGTGGTAAATGCGGTAAAACGCGCCGGATTGTACGCTCAGACGTTACCGGCACAACTTTCTCAACTTCCTGCCTGTGGAGAATAAAGCGTGAGCGAAATTAAAGACGTTATTGTTCAGGGGTTGTGGAAAAACAACTCTGCGCTGGTCCAGTTGCTCGGCCTTTGTCCGCTGCTGGCGGTCACGTCCACTGCCACCAACGCCCTGGGTTTAGGACTTGCGACTACGCTGGTACTGACGCTGACCAACCTGACCATTTCGACGCTGCGTCACTGGACGCCAGCCGAGATCCGCATTCCCATTTACGTGATGATCATCGCCTCGGTGGTCAGCGCTGTACAGATGCTGATCAACGCCTACGCCTTTGGCCTGTATCAATCGTTAGGGATTTTTATTCCGCTGATTGTCACTAACTGTATTGTTGTGGGGCGCGCTGAAGCCTTCGCTGCTAAAAAAGGTCCGGCACTTTCGGCACTGGACGGCTTTTCAATTGGTATGGGCGCAACCTGCGCCATGTTCGTGCTGGGTTCACTACGCGAAATTATCGGCAATGGCACATTGTTTGACGGTGCAGATGCGCTGTTAGGTAGCTGGGCAAAAGTATTACGCGTGGAGATATTCCACACCGACTCCCCTTTCCTGCTGGCGATGTTGCCACCAGGTGCATTTATTGGCCTGGGACTGATGCTGGCAGGGAAATACCTGATTGATGAAAGAATGAAAAAGCGCCGTGCTGAAGCAGCTGCCGAACGTGCATTGCCAAACGGTGAAACAGGGAATGTCTGATGAACAAAGCAAAACGCCTGGAAATCCTCACTCGCCTGCGTGAGAACAATCCTCATCCCACCACCGAGCTTAATTTCAGTTCGCCTTTTGAATTGCTGATTGCCGTGCTGCTTTCCGCTCAGGCGACCGATGTCAGTGTTAATAAGGCGACGGCGAAACTCTACCCGGTGGCTAATACGCCTGCAGCGATGCTTGAGCTGGGCGTCGAAGGGGTGAAAAGCTATATTAAAACTATTGGCCTTTATAACAGCAAAGCAGAAAATATCATTAAGACCTGCCGTATCTTACTGGAACAGCATAACGGCGAGGTTCCGGAAGATCGAGCTGCACTTGAAGCCCTGCCTGGTGTAGGTCGTAAAACAGCCAACGTCGTATTAAACACTGCATTCGGCTGGCCGACTATTGCTGTCGACACGCACATTTTCCGCGTTTGTAATCGTACTCAATTTGCGCCGGGGAAAAACGTCGAACAGGTAGAAGAAAAGCTACTTAAAGTGGTTCCGGCAGAGTTTAAAGTCGACTGCCACCATTGGTTGATCCTGCACGGGCGTTATACATGTATTGCCCGCAAGCCTCGCTGTGGCTCTTGTATTATTGAAGATCTTTGTGAATACAAAGAGAAAGTTGACATCTGAAGAAAAGGGGTAACACCGATTACCCCATTGATAACCTTTCTTTATCCTCTTTTAAAACATCTTTTTAACGTCAATGATGCCATTGCTTAGCGTTATCATCAGGTAATCCGTTTGCGGATAACCAAAAATGCAGGTTAATTGTTTTTTTAATAGCGAAATTTTCTATTCATTCGTGATCAAGATCACGATGCTGTGGCAATGTAAAAACATTGCAAGAACTAGGTTAAAATCATTTAAATTTACACACGCAACAAATATTGACCTACAAAACATTACACTGGCTATTTTTCATAAACTGGACTATCTCACTAGGAAAAACGCTAAATAGCAGAACATATCGCCGTTAAGCCATCATCCCCCTCTCAGGGTAGTGAAAAAATCTGCCGTTACGTTTTTTGAAAAATTTAACGCTGGATAACATTTCCCGGAATGGTTGAATTCCCCGCCTCAGTTATATGTAACAGATTATTACAAAGGACTTGTCTGAAAGTGCAAGATAGTGAACATTACCTGCCGTTTCCCCTCCCACTATAACAATTGCGCGTATGTTTTTTAGGCATAACGCGAGAAAGCACCCCCGTTAATATGGGATGTAAAAAAAGAGGTAAAAGTGTCCACTGCAAACCAAAAACCAACTGAAAGCGTCAGTTTGAACGCTTTCAAACAACCGAAGGCGTTCTATCTCATCTTCTCGATTGAGTTATGGGAACGTTTTGGTTATTACGGCCTACAAGGAATTATGGCTGTTTACCTGGTTAAACAACTGGGTATGTCTGAAGCGGATTCAATCACCCTTTTCTCTTCCTTTAGTGCCCTGGTTTATGGTCTGGTCGCTATCGGCGGCTGGTTAGGTGACAAGGTACTGGGTACTAAACGCGTAATTATGCTTGGCGCTATTGTGCTGGCGATTGGTTATGCTCTGGTTGCCTGGTCTGGTCACGACGCCGGTATCGTTTATATGGGTATGGCGGCTATTGCGGTCGGTAACGGCCTGTTTAAAGCTAACCCGTCTTCTCTGCTTTCTACATGCTATGAGAAAAACGACCCGCGTCTGGACGGTGCATTCACCATGTACTACATGTCCGTCAACATCGGCTCTTTCTTCTCTATGATCGCCACCCCGTGGCTGGCCGCGAAATACGGCTGGAGTGTTGCGTTTGCGTTGAGCGTTGTAGGCCTGCTGATCACTATCGTTAACTTCGCCTTCTGCCAACGCTGGGTTAAACAGTACGGTTCCAAACCAGACTTCGAGCCTATCAACTACCGTAACCTGCTGCTGACCATTATTGGTGTTGTGGCACTGATCGCTATCGCCACCTGGCTGCTGCACAATCAGGAAGTTGCGCGTATGGCGCTGGGCGTTGTTGCCTTTGGTATCGTGGTTATCTTCGGTAAAGAAGCCTTCGCGATGAAAGGTGCTGCGCGTCGTAAAATGATCGTTGCCTTCATCCTGATGCTCGAAGCCATTATCTTCTTCGTGCTGTACAGCCAGATGCCAACGTCACTGAACTTCTTTGCGATTCGTAACGTTGAACACACCATTCTGGGCCTGGCCGTAGAACCTGAGCAGTATCAGGCACTGAACCCGTTCTGGATCATCATTGGTAGCCCGATTCTGGCCGCTATCTATAACAAGATGGGCGATACCCTGCCGATGCCAACTAAGTTTGCAATCGGTATGGTGATGTGTTCTGGTGCGTTCCTGATTCTGCCGCTAGGTGCAAAATTCGCGTCTGACGCAGGTATCGTGTCTGTAAGCTGGCTGGTCGCAAGCTATGGCCTGCAGAGTATCGGGGAACTTATGATCTCTGGTCTGGGTCTGGCAATGGTTGCACAACTCGTTCCGCAGCGTCTGATGGGCTTCATTATGGGTAGCTGGTTCCTGACCACTGCCGGTGCAAACCTGATTGGTGGTTATGTTGCGGGTATGATGGCTGTGCCGGATAACGTTACCGATCCACTGATGTCACTGGAAGTCTATGGTCGCGTATTCTTGCAGATTGGTGTCGCTACTGCCGTTATTGCAGTACTGATGCTGCTGACCGCGCCGAAACTGCACCGCATGACGCAGGATGACGCTGCAGACAAAGCGGCGAAAGCTGCTGTAGCGTAAAATTCAGGGAAACTCTTTTACAAGCCGCTAACTTTTCGTTAGCGGCTTTTTTTTTGTTCAGCAACGCACTACCATACTTTAAACCACAGACAAAAGGAGTTACCGATGAAATTGTTCTACAAACCGGGCGCCTGCTCTCTCGCTTCCCATATCACCCTGCGTGAGAGCGGAAAGGATTTTACGCTCGTCAGTGTGGATTTAATGAAAAAACGTCTCGAAAACGGTGACGATTACTTTGCCGTTAACCCTAAGGGACAGGTGCCTGCATTGCTGCTGGACGATGGTACTTTGCTGACGGAAGGCGTAGCAATTATGCAGTATCTTGCCGACAGCGTCCCCGACCGCCAGTTGCTGGCACCGGTAAACAGTATTTCCCGCTATAAAACCATCGAATGGCTGAATTACATCGCCACCGAGCTGCATAAAGGCTTCACACCTCTGTTTCGCCCTGATACACCGGAAGAGTACAAACCAACAGTTCGCGCGCAGCTGGAGAAGAAGCTGCAATATGTGAACGATGCTCTGAAGGATGAGCACTGGATCTGCGGGCAACGATTTACAATTGCTGATGCCTATCTGTTTACGGTTCTGCGCTGGGCATACGCGGTGAAACTGAATCTGGAAGGGTTAGAGCACATTGCGGCATTTATGCAACGTATGGCTGAACGTCCGGAAGTACAAGACGCGCTGTCAGCGGAAGGCTTAAAGTAATAGCCATCGGCCCACAGGTCGTTGTGGGCCGAAATGAGATATTTCAGAGCTTTGTTGCGCTGAAATAATGTTCTGGTTTGGCAATACGATCCTGAGCAGCCACCACTTGCAGCTCATATTCCTGCATTGCTTTGGTGGTCACCATGATTTCGTATACTGCAGCGGTCACATGTTCCAGGGCCTCCTGCAGCGCTGCCCCCTGAAGCAGTTTCACCAGCAGTAAACCGCTCGTCACATCACCGACACCTACCGGTTGGCGCATACCAAAATCCACCAGCGGACGGCTGATATGCCAGGCTTCATCGGCGGTAACCAGCAGCATTTCAAAACGGTCACGGCTGTAGCCAGCCCGCGCCAGGTGTTTAACCAACACAATTTGTGGCCCTTGCGCAATGAGTTCACGCGCTGCCAGAACCGCTTCTTCGACGTTATTTACCGGATGCTCACAGAGTATCTCCAGCTCAACCAGATTCGGCGCAATGATATCGCTGGCAGGCAAACCGTGACGCACATGAAACTCTGCGACACCCGGTGCAACGATACAGCCTTTTTCCGGATGACCCATTACCGGATCGCAAAAATATTTCGCCTGCGGATTCGCTGCTTTCACCTGACGAACGATACCGAGGATATGTTCACCCTGCTCCGCCGAACCCAGATAGCCACTTAATACGGCATCACAGGTGTGTAATTTATCAATGGCGGCAATGCCTTGCACAATTTCGGTTAAATGGCTGGGCGGCATCACGCAGCCAGTCCATTTGCCGTATTGGGTGTGATTAGAAAATTGAACGGTGTTCAACGGCCAGACGTTCGCGCCCAGGCGGCGCATCGGAAACTCTGCCGCACTGTTACCCGCATGACCATAAACAACGTGAGACTGGATAGCGAGAATATTTTTCATCATGTTCCCTGTATAAAAACCAGGGGGAGTGATTTCTCACTCCCCCTTTCCACTTAATGCATTATTTCCAGCAAATCAGACAGTAATTCTTTTTGCCGCGACGCAGTAAGGTAAAACGACCAAACAGACGATCTTCTTCTTTAAAGAAGTATTCAGGATCGGACTGTTTTTCACCGTTAATGGTGATGGCATTGGAGGCGATAGTTTTACGCGCCTGACCACGAGAAGGTTGCAGTTCAGAATCGACCAGCGCCTGCATCAGGTCTGCGCCTTTTTCCATCTCAACCATCGGTACGCCGTCCTGCGCCAGCTGTTCGAAGTCCGCTTCACTCAGCGCACTCAAGGAACCGCTGAACAGGCATTCGGTAATACGTTTTGCCGCCTGCAAACCTTCTTCACCGTGAACCAGACGTGTCACCTGTTCCGCCAGTACATACTGGGCGCGCGGTGCTTTACCACTGTTTTTATCTTCTTCTTCCAGCGCGTTGATCTCTTCAATGCTCATAAAGGTGAAGAACTTCAGGAAGCGGTAAACGTCGGCATCCGCAGTGTTGATCCAGAACTGGTAGAATTTGTACGGGCTGGTTTTCTTCGGATCTAACCAGACTGCGCCGCCTTCAGTTTTACCAAATTTGGTGCCGTCTGCTTTGGTGATCAGCGGAACGGTCAGGCCAAACACCTGATTCTGATGCAGACGACGGGTCAGGTCGATACCAGAAGTAATGTTACCCCACTGGTCAGAACCACCAATTTGCAGCACCACACCGAACTGTTTGTTCAGACAGGCGAAGTCATAACCCTGCAACAGGTTGTAGGAAAACTCAGTGAACGAAATCCCCTGATCTTCACGGTTGAGACGCTGCTTAACCGCTTCTTTGTTGATCATCTGGTTGACGGAGAAGTGTTTGCCAATATCGCGCAGGAAGGTCAACACATTCATATTGCCGAACCAGTCATAGTTGTTCGCCGCGATAGCAGAGTTTTCTCCACAGTCGAAATCGAGGAACGGGGCAACCTGCTTGCGGATTTTGTCCACCCACTCCTGAACAGTTTCTTCAGTGTTCAGCTTACGCTCGGCAGCTTTGAAGCTCGGGTCGCCAATCAGACCCGTCGCGCCGCCTACCAGCGCAACCGGCTTGTGGCCCGCCTGCTGGAAGCGTTTCAGGCATAACAATGGAACAAGATGCCCCAAATGCAAGCTGTCAGCGGTAGGATCGAAGCCGCAATAGAGCGCGATCGGGCCTTGCGCCAGTCGCTCTGCTAACGCTTCCTCGTCCGTCACCTGGGCTACCAGCCCCCGCTCTTGCAATTGTTTAATCAAGTTACTGCTTGCCATCAAAATCTCCATGTATATAACGACTGCACCTTTGCCGGTACACGACTTTTCGCCAGATGCGAAAGAGACATAGAATAAAGTGCCAGAATCAGGAGTACCAGCGATTAAAGCAAGATTTTTGCATCTTTTCAGGGTGCAAGACGATCAATCTTCCACGCATCATTTTCACGCTGGTACAAAAAGCGGTCATGCAGGCGATGCTCACCGCCCTGCCAGAACTCAATCTGTTCAAGGCTGACGCGAAAACCGCCCCAAAAACTCGGCAATGGCACTTCGCCCTGTTGAAACTTCTGCTTCAGCTCCAGGAATTTACTTTCAAGGATACCACGGGCAGAAATGCGACTGGACTGCTTCGAAACCCATGCACCAATCTGGCTATCACGGGGGCGACTATGAAAATATTTCATCACTTCGAGAGTCGAAAGTCGTTCCGCTTTACCGATCACCATCACCTGGCGCTCAAGGGTATGCCACGGGAACAGCAGGCTAACGCGCGGATTATTTTCGATTTGATGTGCTTTACGGCTGCCGAGATTGGTGTAAAACACCATGCCTTTTTCGTCGTAATGTTTGAGTAAAACGATGCGCTGATAAGGCTGACCATGTTCATCCACGGTAGCGACCACCATCGCGGTAGGGTCCGCCAGTTTGGCTTCACACGCCTGAGAGAGCCAGCGTTCAAAAAGGGTTAATGGAGCGGCGGGAAGATCGCGGCGGCGTAATCCGCCTTTGGTGTATTCACGGCGCAGATGCGCGATTTGCTGCAATTCGTCGTTATCAGACATGGTTTTCTTTACGGATTGTCAGTGGGTGACGCTATTGTGCGCCGCCCCTGGAAAAATCTCAACGCTGTGGATTTTGTAACTGACAGTTATTCAAGACGATGCGGTCGCGTTTATAGACAGTCGCTTCCTCCCCTTTCGACCAGAAAACATAGATCCCGTCGGTGTAACGTGCACCAGACGCAGAAATGCCCTGTTTGAGATGCAGTAGTTGATTATCGTAAACAAAACTGACTTCCTGGCGCGGATTATTCAGTTTGACCGTCAACGGTTTTTCATCACACTGGTATTCCAGCGTATCGGTTTGCATGCGCTCAACCAGTTGATTGAACGCGCTACAGCCGGTGAGAAGGACCGGCAAACAGATCAGTAACAGTTTTTTCATAGACATATCCCGAAGACTTTCCTGGTCTGGAGGGCAATACGCCCTCCCTAACGTTCCAAGTGTAACGGCAGACGCGGTAAGAAAAATTCAGTTAACTCTGATATCACGGGTTAGCGGGGAAAATAGCCCCCAGTACCGTCTCCCGGCTTGCGCCAGTGACGGAAGGCAGATTTCCTGGTAATCCCGCCAGCGTCCGCCAGGCAAGCCAGGCGAAAGCCAATGCTTCCATGTCATCGCCACTAATGCCAACGGCATCGGTGGTGGTGACTTCTATGCCTGGCAGTAATGCCGCCAGACGCGCCATGAGTAGCGGATTACGACTTCCTCCACCACATACCATCAATCGTTCGCAGCCACCGCTTAACAAAACTTGTTCAGAAATGGTCACGGCGGTGAGTTCTGCCAGTGTCGCCTGTACATCACGGGGATCAACACCCGGAAAATGGCGCAAATGGCGCTCCAGCCAGCCGTAGTTAAAGTATTCGCGTCCGGTGCTTTTCGGTGCAGGTTGCGAGAAATACGGGTCGCTGAGCATATTTTGCAGCAGAGGGAGAATGACTTTACCCGCCCGTGCCCACTCGGCATCTTTATCGTAAGGTTTACCTGCCTGACGCCAGATCCAGGCATCCATCAGCATGTTACCAGGGCCGGTATCGTAGCCCCCTACCGGCTGCCCAGGAATGAGCAGTGACAGATTGGCAATGCCACCAATATTGAGCACCATTCGTCGCTCGGTTGGGTGAGCCAGCAGCGCATGATGGAACGCAGGTACCAGCGGTGCGCCTTGTCCTCCCAAGGCAATATCGCGACGGCGAAAATCACCGACAACCGTAATTCCGGTGCGTGCCACAATTTGATTGTTATCGCCCATCTGTAAAGTGTGTGGTGCCACGCCCGTCGGTTCATGCCAGACGGTTTGACCGTGACAGCCGATCGCAACGATATCTCTCGCCTGCAGGTTTTGTTCCTTAAGCAAGGCATTGACCGCATCAGCAAAAAGTCGCCCGAGTTGAGTATCAAGCTGTCCAAACTGCGAAAGTGTAAGCTGCTGGCCCTGGCAAATATCCAGTACAGCCTGTTTCAGAGACACCGGGATCGGCCAGCTCAAACTTGCCAGCTGTGCGACCCGGTGTTCATCAATTGTCGCCAACACAACATCAACACCATCAAGGCTGGTGCCTGACATAACGCCAATAAAGCGGCCCGATTTCATAGTTCATCCTTTTTCAATCTGACGTTTGCGCACCACTCAAACATAAACTTTTCGTGAATACCATGCGGAATGACCGATTTTTACCGTTGGTAGTAAAACATTATCTTCAAATCAATAATCATCATGAATGTTTTGTTTATAATTGGTTGATCCTACTTTCATTATGATTTGCTCATATTTGGTAGAACATGTAACCATGGATTCACATATGCCATATACTTTGACCATGAGGGATGCTTGCGTGGCGTTTCATGGTGAACAGGAGATTTTTCAATGATTAAACGCGTATTGGTTGTTTCAATGGTAGGTCTGTCTCTTGTCGGTTGTGTTAATAACGACACCCTGTCAGGGGATGTTTATACCGCTTCTGAAGCGAAACAAGTACAGAATGTCAGCTATGGCACCATCGTTAACGTACGTCCGGTACAGATTCAGGGCGGTGATGATTCCAACGTTATCGGCGCAATTGGCGGTGCTGTTCTTGGTGGTTTCCTGGGGAATACTGTTGGTGGCGGAACCGGGCGTTCTCTGGCTACTGCAGCAGGCGCTGTTGCAGGTGGCGTAGCCGGTCAGGGCGTACAGAGTGCAATGAACAAAACGCAGGGTGTCGAGCTGGAAATTCGTAAAGACGATGGTAATACCATCATGGTGGTACAGAAACAAGGCAACACTCGTTTCTCTCCGGGCCAACGTGTCGTACTGGCCAGCAATGGCAGTCAGGTGACCGTTTCCCCGCGCTAAATAAGTTTGCGTGTGGTCAGGTTACTGACCACACGCCCCCTTTATTTCACCCTTTGGCCTGTAACTCAATGATATTATGCTCAAGTTTTGCGATGAGCTTAATCAGTTGTTCCAGTTCCTCTGCGGAGATGCCATGTAAAATTTCCGCGCGGGTTTTGTTAATAACAGCTTCCATTTCGCTGATCAGCGGCTCTGCCTTTTCCGTCAGTTTAATACGTTTAGCCCGACGATCGCTGGCACAAGTTTGACGCGAAATTAACCCTTTTTCTTCCAGTTGGTCCAGAGTACGGACCAGTGATGGCTGCTCGATGCCAATCGCTTTTGCCAGTTGAATTTGCGACTGGTCTGGAGGTAACTGATGGATATTGTGTAACGTAACCCAATGGGTTTGTGTTAACTCCAGCGGTTTCAGGCGATGGTCTATCAGAGCACGCCATATGCGCACCAACCGTGCCAGATCAGAACCTAGTGGCGATTCCAATTTCATCTCCTTATAATTAGCTTGCTAAGATATTATGCGGCTTTTAGAATAGTGTGCAGCAATTGTATTGCTAAAACAAATGTATTGCTGCATTTGGTTACCGTCAGACATATTTTTCAGAAATTGCGCGTAAATTTTTCGCACTTAAAGAATATTTATTAATCTAACGCAATATATTCGGTCGTAAAGGAATCTACTTTGTGAAGTTTATGCTCAATGCAACAGGATTGCCCTTACAAGATCTGGTGTTCGGTGCGTCCGTCTACTTTCCTCCGTTTTTCAAAGCCTTCGCGTTTGGATTCGTCATCTGGCTTGTCGTACACCGCCTGCTTCGTGGCTGGATCTACGCCGGTGACATCTGGCATCCCTTGTTAATGGATTTATCGCTGTTTGCGATTTGCGTTTGCCTTTCCCTGGCAATAATGATTGCGTGGTAACTATGTCAATTAAAACAATTAAGTATTTCTCAACAATCATTGTAGCGGTAGTTGCGGTTCTTGCCGGATGGTGGCTGTGGAATTATTACATGCAATCTCCGTGGACACGCGACGGGAAAATACGCGCAGAACAGGTTTCTATCACCCCACAGGTGTCGGGACGTATTGTTGAGCTGAATATAAAAGACAACCAGCTGGTTAACGCGGGGGATCTTCTGCTCACGATCGATAAAACGCCCTTTCAGATCGCCGAGCTGAACGCACAGGCTCAGCTGGCGAAAGCGCAATCTGACCTCGCAAAAGCCAATAACGAAGCGAATCGTCGTCGTCATCTCTCACAAAATTTTATTTCTGCCGAAGAACTCGATACCGCTAACCTCAATGTTAAAGCGATGCAGGCCAGTGTTGATGCCGCACAGGCGACGTTGAAACAGGCACAATGGCAACTGGCGCAAACGGAAATTCGCGCCCCGGTGAGCGGATGGGTGACTAATCTTACTACCCGCATCGGCGATTACGCTGACACCGGGAAACCGCTGTTTGCTCTTGTCGATAGCCACTCGTTTTACGTCATTGGTTATTTTGAAGAAACCAAGTTGCGCCATATCCGCGAAGGTGCACCAGCACAAATTACCCTCTATAGTGATAACAAAACGTTACAGGGTCACGTTTCCAGTATCGGTCGGGCGATTTATGATCAGAGCGTTGAAAGTGACTCAAGCCTTATTCCGGATGTGAAACCTAACGTCCCCTGGGTTCGCCTCGCCCAACGTGTTCCGGTCCGCTTTGCGCTGGATAAAGTCCCAGGCGATGTCACGCTGGTGTCGGGCACCACCTGTAGCATTGCCGTAGGTCAATAATGAGTGCATCGTCATGGTCCTTGCGCAATTTGCCCTGGTTCAGGGCCACGCTGGCGCAATGGCGTTATGCGTTACGCAATACCATTGCCATGTGTCTGGCGCTGACAGTTGCCTATTATTTAAATCTCGATGAGCCCTATTGGGCGATGACCTCGGCAGCGGTGGTTAGCTTCCCCACCGTTGGCGGTGTGATCAGCAAAAGCCTCGGACGCATCGCGGGTAGTTTGCTGGGAGCCATCGCGGCATTGCTTCTTGCCGGACATACGCTCAACGAGCCGTGGTTTTTTCTATTGAGTATGTCAGCATGGATTGGCTTTTGTACCTGGGCCTGTGCGCACTTCACGAATAACGTCGCGTATGCATTTCAACTGGCGGGTTACACGGCTGCCATCATCGCCTTTCCGATGGTCAATATTACTGAGGCCAGCCAGCTGTGGGATATTGCTCAGGCGCGCGTTTGCGAGGTGATAGTCGGTATTTTGTGCGGTGGCATGATGATGATGATCCTGCCGAGCAGTTCCGATGCTACGGCCCTTTTAACCGCATTGAAAAACATGCATGCCCGATTACTGGAACATGCCAGTTTGCTCTGGCAACCTGAAACAACCGATGCCATTCGTACAGCGCATGAAGGGGTGATTGGGCAGATACTGACCATGAATTTGCTACGAATCCAGGCTTTCTGGAGTCACTATCGTTTTCGCCAGCAAAACGCGCGCCTTAATGCGCTGCTCCACCAGCAATTACGTATGACCAGCGTCATTTCCAGCCTGCGACGTATGTTGCTCAACTGGCCCTCACCGCCAGGTGCCACACGAGAAATTCTCGAACAGTTGCTGACGGCGCTCGCCAGTTCGCAAACAGATGTTTACACCGTCGCACGTATTATTGCCCCGCTACGCCCGACCAACGTCGCCGACTACCGGCACGTCGCCTTCTGGCAGCGACTACGCTATTTTTGCCATCTTTATCTGCAAAGCAGTCAGGAATTACATCGTCTGCAAAGCGGCGTAGATGATCATGCCAGACTCCCACGGACATCCGGCCTGGCACGTCATACCGATAACGCCGAAGCTATGTGGAGCGGACTACGAACATTTTGTACATTGATGATAATTGGCGCATGGAGTATCGCTTCACAATGGGATGCCGGTGCCAATGCATTAACACTGGCCGCAATTAGCTGCGTACTCTACTCCGCCGTCACGGCACCGTTTAAGTCCTTGTCACTGCTAATGCGCACGCTAGTGTTACTTTCGCTATTTAGCTTTGTGGTCAAATTTGGCCTGATGGTTCAGATTAGCGATCTGTGGCAATTTTTACTGTTTCTCTTCCCACTACTGGCGACAATGCAGCTTCTTAAATTGCAGATGCCCAAATTTGCCGCGCTTTGGGGACAACTGATTGTATTTATGGGGTCGTTTATCGCTGTCACTAATCCTCCGGTGTATGATTTCGCTGATTTTCTTAATGATAATCTGGCAAAAATTGTTGGCGTAGCGCTGGCGTGGCTAGCGTTCGCCATTCTGCGACCTGGGTCTGACGCTCGTAAAAGCCGTCGTCATATTCGCGCACTGCGCCGGGATTTTGTCGACCAACTAAGCCGCCATCCAACACTGAGTGAAAGCGATTTTGAATCACTCACTTATCATCACGTCAGTCAGTTAAGTAACAGCCAGGATGCGCTGGCTCGCCGTTGGTTATTACGCTGGGGGGTGGTGTTGTTGAACTGTTCTCATGTTGTCTGGCAATTGCGCGAATGGGAATCGCGTTCCGATCCGTTATCGCGAGTACGGGATAACTGTATTTCATTGTTACGTGGAGTGATGAGTGAGCGTGGCGTTCAGCAAAAATCACTGGCGGCCACACTTGCAGAATTACAGCGGATTTGCGACAGCCTTGCCCGTCATCATCAACCTGCCGCCCAGGAGCTGGCGGCAATTGTCTGGCGGCTGTACTGCTCGCTTTCGCAACTTGAGCAAGCACCGCCGCAAGGTACGCTGGCCTCTTAGTTACTTAATTACACCGCAGGCATAGCGTTCACCGCCACCGCCCAGCGGTTTAGGTTGATCGGACATATTATCGCCACCAACGTGGATCATCAGCGCTTTATCTTTGACTTGATCCAGTGATTTCAGACGAGGCGCGATGACGGCATCGGTAGCTTTCCCGTCATTATTGACAACCAGCGCAGGCAGATCGCCTAAATGCCCGGCACCTTCTGGCCCTTCATGTTTACCGGTATTTTGTGGATCAAGATGCCCGCCTGCGGATTCCGCCGCTGTGGCTTTGCCATCTTTGGTAGCTGGCTGGCAGCTTCCTTTGGCATGAATATGGAAGCCATGTTCACCGGGGGGTAATGCTTTCAGATCGGGCGAAAACTCCAGACCTTTATCGGTTTCAGTAATGGTGACGCTACCAATTGACTGCCCAACCCCTTGCGACGTGACGAGGTTCATCTCGACTTTTTCACTGGCAGCTTGCGCGCCGGTAGCAACAACCAGCGCCAGAATAGCCAGACTAAAACGTTTCATAGGACCTCCGTTCATTGTGCATTCCTGAATAAGTGTAAACCAGTGACACATTTTTGAACGGCGGCTATTCCTAAAAGTGCTTACGGTACGTCGTAACCCAGTGCCGCTTTACGGATACGGAACCATTGTTGGCGAGTCATTTTCAGGGTTTCTGCTTCAACAGCTGCTCGCACGCGCTCAATTTTACCGGAGCCGATTATCGGCAGCGGCTGCGACGGTAAACGTAATACCCAGGCGTAAACCACCTGTTCAATAGAGCCCGCGTTTAACTCCTCCGCCACCACAGCCAGTTCATCACGCAGAGGCTGGAAATAATCATCATTAAACAGACGACCACCACCAAGGCAGGACCACGCCATCGGACGAACACGCAGTTGTTGCAGTTGGTCGAGCGTGCCATCCAGCAGTAACGGCTGATGCACCGGGGATATTTCCACCTGATTAGTGGCAAGGGTAAACGGCAGGCGTGATTGCAACAGCGCAAATTGCGCAGGCGTAAAGTTCGATACGCCAAAATGGCGAACTTTGCCGCTCTGATGCAGATGTTTAAAGGCGTCCGCCACTTCATCGGCATCCATTAACGGGTCTGGTCGGTGGATTAACAGTAGATCCAGATAATCGGTCGCAAGATTAATTAGCGACTGTTCGGCGCTCTTAATGATGTGATCGCGGTCAGTAATGTAATGACCAATGACGTTTTCTTCACGCGCGGTCGTCGCGATACCGCATTTGCTGACAATTTCCATCCGTTCACGCAGATGAGGTGCCAGTTTCAGCGCCTCGCCAAACGCTGCTTCGCACTGATAGCCGCCATAAATATCAGCGTGGTCCACGGTAGTTACGCCGAGATCCAGATGCTCTTCAATAAAGCTGACCAGCTGACGGGCGGACATATTCCAGTCCATCAATCGCCAGTAGCCCATCACAAAACGGGAAAACTCCGGGCCTTGCGGCGCAATAGTAATACGCTGAACCATAATCGCTTCCTCTTATCAGATATGAGAGGAGTATACGCAAGATTATGCTCAAAAGAGTGATGGTTGCTCCGGTTCGTCTGATGACGCTGGCTTATTTGCACGTAATTTGCGCATTAACCGCTGCCGACAAAGGCGCAGTACCTCTTGTTTTTCGCCATCGCTCATTTTATTCCAGTTAAAACGCTCATCCCGACTGCGAAAGCAGCCGCGACAAAATCCGCGTTCGTCAGACTGGCAAATTCCCCGGCACGGGCTCTGGACGGGAAAGAACTCTAATTGCTCCGCCACTTCGCCCTCCTCAGATAAGATTATTACCACTATTGAAGCTGTTAATGCCCAAAGTAGCAACTTTGCTTGCGCTAGACCGACTGGTCTACTACACTCCAACACATGAACAAACACACCGAACATGATACTCGCGAACATCTCCTGGCGACGGGCGAGCAACTTTGCCTGCAACGTGGATTCACCGGGATGGGGCTAAGCGAATTACTAAAAACGGCTGAAGTGCCGAAAGGGTCCTTCTATCACTACTTTCGCTCTAAAGAAGCGTTTGGCGTTGCCATGCTTGAGCGCCATTACGCCGCATATCACCAGCGACTGACGGAGTTGCTGCAATCCGGCGAAGGTAACTACCGCGACCGCATACTGGCTTATTACCAGCAAACACTGAACCAGTTTTGCCAACATGGAACCATCAGTGGTTGCCTGACAGTAAAACTCTCTGCCGAAGTGTGCGATCTGTCAGAAGATATGCGCAGCGCGATGCATAAAGGGGCTCGCGGCGTAATCGCCCTGCTCTCTCAGGCGCTGGAAAATGGCCGTGAGAACCATTGTTTAACCTTTTGTGGCGAACCGCTGCAACAGGCACAAGTGCTTTACGCACTGTGGCTTGGCGCGAATTTGCAGGCCAAAATTTCGCGCAGTTTCGAGCCACTGGAAAACGCGCTGGCCCATGTAAAAACCATTATTGCGACGCCTGCCGTTTAGCAGGCATTTTTTATCACCAGACCACCGGGAGCCTTTATGTCATCTGAAAAACTGTATTCCCCACTGAAAGTGGGCGCGATCACGGCGGCAAACCGTATTTTTATGGCACCGCTGACGCGTCTGCGCAGTATTGAACCGGGTGACATCCCTACCCCGTTGATGGCGGAATACTATCGCCAACGAGCCAGTGCCGGTTTGATTATTAGCGAAGCCACGCAAATTTCTGCCCAGGCAAAAGGATATGCCGGTGCGCCTGGC
Source organism: Escherichia coli (assembly GCF_036503815.1). GTDB lineage: Bacteria > Pseudomonadota > Gammaproteobacteria > Enterobacterales > Enterobacteriaceae > Escherichia > Escherichia coli_F. Next base: position 2,406,077 of record NZ_AP027764.1, on the reverse strand, counting down.
ATCCATAGCCCAGAGCAAATTGCCGCATGGAAAAAAATCACCGCGGGAGTCCATGCTGAAAATGGTCACATGGCCGTGCAGCTTTGGCACACGGGGCGAATTTCTCACGCCAGCCTGCAGCCTGGCGGTCAGGCACCGGTAGCGCCTTCTGCACTTAGCGCGGGAACGCGTACTTCTCTGCGCGATGAAAAAGGTCAGGCGATCCGCGTTGAAACATCCATGCCACGTGCACTGGAACGGGAAGAGATTCCGGGCATCGTCAATGATTTCCGCCAGGCCATCGCTAACGCCCGTGAAGCTGGGTTTGATCTGGTGGAGCTACACTCTGCTCACGGTTATTTACTGCATCAGTTCCTTTCTCCTTCTTCAAACCATCGTACCGATCAGTACGGCGGCAGCGTGGAAAATCGCGCACGTCTGGTGCTGGAAGTGGTCGATGCCGGGATTGAAGAATGGGGAGCCGACCGCATTGGCATTCGTGTTTCGCCAATCGGTACTTTCCAGAACACGGATAATGGCCCAAATGAAGAAGCCGATGCACTATATCTGATTGAACAACTGGGCAAACGTGGCATAGCTTACCTGCATATGTCCGAACCGGACTGGGCGGGAGGCCAACCGTATACTGACGCGTTCCGCGAAAAAGTACGCGCCCGTTTCCACGGTCCGATTATCGGCGCAGGTGCCTACACGGTAGAAAAAGCCGAAACGTTGATCGGCAAAGGATTGATTGATGCGGTGGCATTTGGTCGTGACTGGATTGCGAACCCGGATTTGGTTGCCCGCTTGCAGCGCAAAGCTGAGCTTAACCCACAGCGTGCCGAAAGTTTCTACGGTGGCGGCGCGGAAGGCTATACCGATTACCCGACGCTGTAATCCAACATTGCGAGCGGCGCAAAGCCGCCGCTATACTAAAACAACATTTTGAATCTGTTAGCCATTTTGAGGATATAAAGATGCGTCTTCTTCATACCATGCTGCGCGTTGGCGATCTGCAACGCTCCATCGATTTTTATACCAAAGTACTGGGCATGAAACTGCTGCGTACCAGCGAAAACCCGGAATACAAATACTCACTGGCGTTTGTTGGCTATGGCCCGGAAACCGAAGAAGCGGTGATTGAACTGACCTACAACTGGGGCGTGGATAAATACGAACTCGGCACTGCTTATGGTCACATCGCGCTTAGCGTAGATAACGCCGCTGAAGCGTGCGAAAAAATCCGTCAGAACGGCGGTAACGTCACCCGTGAAGCGGGTCCGGTAAAAGGCGGCACTACGGTTATCGCGTTTGTGGAAGATCCGGACGGTTACAAAATTGAATTAATCGAAGAGAAAGACGCCGGTCGCGGTCTGGGCAACTAATCTCCTGCCGGGCGTGAACTCATCGCGCCCGCATCTTTACTGCATCGACAAGTAATATTTGTCATAATGTGCGCTGCAATTTATCCGTATTAAGAGAATCAGATGTCCGATAACGCTCAACTTACCGGTCTGTGCGACCGTTTTCGTGGTTTTTATCCTGTTGTGATCGATGTTGAAACAGCTGGATTTAACGCCAAAACCGATGCGCTGCTTGAGATTGCCGCCATCACCCTGAAAATGGATGAACAAGGCTGGCTGATGCCGGACACCACATTACATTTCCACGTCGAACCATTTGTCGGCGCAAATTTGCAGCCAGAGGCCCTCGCCTTCAACGGCATTGACCCGAACGATCCCGATCGCGGCGCGGTCAGCGAATACGAGGCGCTGCACGAAATTTTTAAAGTTGTACGTAAAGGCATTAAAGCGAGCGGCTGTAACCGCGCCATTATGGTGGCGCACAACGCCAATTTCGATCACAGCTTTATGATGGCCGCCGCAGAACGCGCCTCACTGAAACGTAACCCGTTCCACCCTTTCGCCACTTTTGACACTGCTGCACTGGCCGGGCTGGCACTCGGACAAACCGTATTGTCAAAGGCTTGCCAGACCGCTGGCATGGACTTCGACAGCACCCAGGCGCACTCCGCGCTGTACGACACCGAACGCACTGCTGTGCTGTTTTGTGAAATCGTCAACCGCTGGAAACGTCTGGGAGGCTGGCCGCTACCTGCCGCCGAAGAGGTGTAATCGAGTCGATGCCTGATGACATGCAATGATTCAGGCATCTATAGTGAGGCTATTCCACGCATCATGCATGATATTCACGGGGAATAGCGTTAATGGCAGATAATCTAAACCCTTCATCGCCCCTGCCGGACGTGTTTTCACCGGCGACCCGCGACTGGTTTCTTCGCGCCTTTAAACAGCCGACCGCTGTCCAGTCGCAAACCTGGCATGTGGCGGCGCGAGGCGAACATGCGCTGGTGATTGCACCGACTGGCTCCGGGAAAACGCTGGCAGCATTTCTCTACGCCCTCGATCAGCTCTTCCGCGAAGGCGGCGAAGATACCCGCGAGGCGCATAAGCGTAAAACCTCACGCATTCTCTATATTTCACCGATCAAAGCTCTGGGCACCGACGTTCAGCGCAACTTGCAGATCCCGTTACAGGGTATTGCCGATGAACGGCGGCGGCACGGCGAAACGGAAGTCAATCTTCGCGTGGGGATCCGTACTGGCGATACGCCTGCACAGGAACGCAGCAAACTCACCCGTAATCCGCCGGATATTCTGATCACCACACCCGAATCACTCTATCTGATGCTGACCTCCCGCGCGCGCGAAACGCTACGCGGCGTCGAAACGGTAATTATTGATGAAGTCCACGCGGTAGCGGGCAGTAAACGTGGTGCGCATCTGGCGTTAAGTCTGGAGCGGCTCGATGCGCTGCTCCACACCTCAGCACAGCGAATTGGCCTTTCTGCCACTGTACGCTCAGCCAGCGATGTGGCAGCATTTCTTGGTGGCGATCGCCCGGTTACGGTAGTCAACCCGCCCGCAATGCGCCATCCGCAGATACGGATTGTCGTACCGGTCGCCAATATGGATGATGTCTCATCGGTCGCCAGCGGCACCGGCGAAGACAGCCATGCCGGCCGGGAAGGCTCCATCTGGCCATATATTGAAACGGGTATCCTTGATGAAGTTTTGCGCCATCGCTCGACCATTGTCTTTACTAATTCACGCGGGCTGGCGGAAAAACTGACGGCACGATTGAATGAGCTTTACGCCGCACGCTTACAGCGTTCCCCGTCTATCGCCGTTGATGCGGCCCATTTCGAGTCGACCTCCGGCGCAACCTCTAACCGTGTACAAAGTAGCGACATTTTTATTGCCCGCTCACACCACGGCTCCGTGTCTAAAGAACAACGAGCCATCACCGAACAGGCGCTGAAATCGGGTGAATTACGCTGCGTGGTCGCAACCTCCAGTCTCGAACTGGGGATTGATATGGGCGCGGTGGATCTGGTAATTCAGGTGGCAACGCCGCTTTCTGTTGCCAGTGGGTTACAACGCATTGGACGTGCCGGACACCAGGTAGGTGGTATCTCCAAAGGGCTTTTTTTCCCCCGAACCAGGCGTGACTTAGTCGATTCCGCAGTCATTGTTGAGTGTATGTTCGCAGGCAGGCTGGAAAACCTGACACCACCGCATAATCCACTCGACGTCCTTGCGCAGCAGACCGTTGCCGCCGCGGCGATGGATGCATTACAGGCAGACGAATGGTACTCCCGCGTACGCCGTGCCGCACCGTGGAAAGATCTGCCAAGACGTGTTTTTGACGCCACGCTGGATATGCTTTCCGGGCGCTATCCCTCTGGCGATTTTTCTGCTTTTCGACCAAAACTGGTCTGGAACAGGGAGACCGGTATATTGACCGCCCGACCTGGCGCTCAGCTGTTGGCGGTTACCAGCGGTGGCACCATTCCGGATCGTGGCATGTATAGCGTGTTATTACCCGAAGGTGAAGAACAGGCCGGTTCGCGGCGGGTGGGTGAACTGGATGAGGAGATGGTATATGAGTCGCGGGTGAACGACATTATCACTCTCGGCGCTACCTCATGGCGGATCCAGCAAATCACCCGCGATCAGGTGATTGTGACTCCTGCTCCAGGTCGTTCTGCCCGCCTTCCCTTCTGGCGTGGTGAAGGTAACGGACGTCCGGCAGAATTAGGCGAGATGATCGGCGATTTTCTCCATTTACTGGCGGATGGCGCGTTCTTTTCCGGGACTATTCCCCCGTGGTTGGCAGAAGAAAATACGATCGCCAATATTCAGGGGTTGATTGACGAGCAGCGCAACGCGACGGGCATCGTTCCGGGTAGTCGTCATCTGGTCCTCGAACGGTGCCGTGATGAAATTGGCGACTGGCGTATTATTTTGCACTCTCCCTATGGAAGACGGGTGCATGAACCCTGGGCGCTGGCGATTGCCGGGCGAATACATGCACTATGGGGCGCTGACGCGTCTGTGGTTGCCAGTGATGACGGCATTGTTGCGCGCATTCCTGACACCGATGGTAAATTGCCCGATGCCGCGATTTTTTTGTTTGAACCAGAAAAGTTGCTGCAAATTGTCCGCGAGGCGGTAGGCAGCTCGGCACTTTTCGCCGCCCGTTTTCGCGAATGCGCCGCGCGGGCATTATTAATGCCGGGCCGCACGCCGGGCCATCGCACCCCGCTCTGGCAACAACGGCTGCGCGCCAGTCAGTTGCTGGAAATCGCTCAGGGATATCCGGATTTTCCGGTCATTCTCGAAACCCTACGCGAATGTCTGCAAGATGTTTATGATCTTCCCGCTCTGGAGCGTTTGATGCGTCGCCTGAACGGTGGCGAAATTCAAATATCCGATGTAACGACCACTACGCCTTCGCCTTTCGCCGCCAGTTTATTGTTCGGCTATGTCGCGGAATTTATGTACCAGAGCGACGCCCCGCTGGCAGAGCGCCGGGCATCCGTACTGTCGCTGGACAGCGAGTTACTGCGCAATCTACTCGGTCAGGTTGATCCTGGTGAGTTACTCGACCCGCAAGTCATTCGTCAGGTGGAAGAAGAGTTACAGCGGCTGGCACCTGGCAGAAGAGCGAAAGGTGAAGAGGGAATGTTCGACCTGCTGCGCGAACTGGGGCCAATGACCGTTGATGACCTGGCGCAACGGCATACAGGCAGCAGTGAAGAGATTGCGTCGTATCTGGAAAATCTTCTTGCAGTAAAACGAATCTTCCCGACGATGATTAGCGGGCAGGAGCGTCTTGCCTGTATGGATGATGCCGCCAGGCTGCGCGATGCCCTCGGCGTACGACTACCAGAGTCACTGCCAGAGATTTATTTGCACCGAGTCAGTTACCCGCTTCGCGACCTCTTTCTGCGCTATCTCCGGGCTCATGCTCTGGTCACGTCTGAACAACTGGCTCATGAGTTTAGTCTCGGTATTGCCATTGTCGAAGAGCAACTTCAGCAACTGCGCGAACAGGGGCTGGTGATGAATCTGCAACAAGGCATCTGGGTGAGCGATGAAGTATTTCGTCGTCTGCGTTTGCGCTCGCTGCAAGCCGCCAGAGAAGCGACACGTCCCGTTGCGGCCACGACCTATGCGCGATTGCTGCTGGAACGTCAGGGCGTATTACCCGCCACCGATGGTAGCCCGGCACTCTTTGCCTCAACATCGCCAGGCGTTTATGAGGGCGTGGATGGCGTCATGCGGGTGATCGAACAGCTTGCCGGAGTCGGTTTACCCGCCTCACTCTGGGAAAGCCAGATCCTGCCTGCCCGCGTACGCGACTATTCGCCAGAAATGCTCGATGAATTACTGGCAACCGGTGCGGTTATCTGGTCGGGGCAAAAAAAACTGGGTGAAGATGACGGTCTGGTGGCACTGCATCTACAGGAATATGCCGCAGAATCGTTCACTCCCGCCGAAGCAGATCAGGCGAATCGTTCGGCGCTGCAGCAAGCGATAATCGCTGTTCTGGCTGACGGTGGAGCCTGGTTTGCACAACAAATCAGCCAACGGATACGCGATAAAATCGACGAATCGGTTGATCCCTCTGCCCTGCAAGAGGCGTTATGGGCGCTGGTCTGGCAAGGCGTCATCACCAGCGACATTTGGGCACCGTTACGCGCCCTCACCCGCAGCAGTACCAACACACGCACCTCAACTCGTCGCAGCCACCGGGCTCGTCGTGGACGTCCTGTCTATGCGCAACCCGTCTCGCCGCTGCTATCTTACAACACACCAAATCTGGCTGGACGCTGGTCGTTATTGCAGGTGGAGCCACTAAACGATACCGAAAGGATGCTGGCGCTGGCGGAAAATATGCTCGACCGCTACGGCATCATCAGTCGTCAGGCGGTGATAACCGAAAATATCCCTGGCGGGTTTCCATCGATGCAAACGCTTTGTCGAAGTATGGAAGACTCCGGGCGAATTATGCGAGGTCGTTTTGTAGAAGGTCTGGGTGGCGCGCAATTCGCTGAACGTCTGACTATTGACCGATTGCGCGATCTGGCGACACAAGCCACGCAAACGCGCCACTATACACCAGTGGCGCTCTCTGCCAACGATCCGGCTAATGCATGGGGAAATCTTCTGCCCTGGCCTGCACATCCGGCGACGCTGATACCAACGCGTCGGGCGGGTGCGCTGGTGGTTGTTTCTGGCGGCAAATTGTTACTCTATCTGGCGCAAGGTGGCAAAAAAATGCTGGTCTGGCAGGAAAAAGAGGAATTACTCGCCCCAGAGATTTTCCACGCGCTGACTACCGCACTGCGTCGCGAACCACGGCTGCGCTTTACGCTAACAGAAGTGAATGACCTACCGGTCCGGCAAACGCCGATGTTTACGCTGCTGCGTGAGGCGGGATTTTCAAGTTCGCCACAAGGACTGGATTGGGGATAGAGAAAGGACTGACGGATGCCCGTTCGCATCCGTCAGTATTGCAGGACGGACTATTCAGCGTCCGGCTCTTCAGACTTGTATTTAGCGGCAGTTTCTTTGATCAGCTGCTGCAGTTCGCCACGCTGATACATTTCGATCACAATATCACAACCGCCGACCAGCTCGCCGTCAACCCACAGTTGCGGGAAGGTCGGCCAGTTAGCATATTTCGGCAGTTCCGCACGAATGTCCGGATTCTGCAGGATATCAACATAGGCAAAACGTTCGCCACATGCGGCAAGCGCCTGGACTGCCTGGGCAGAGAAACCGCAGCTCGGCAGTTTCGGTGAACCTTTCATGTACAGCAGGATCGGGTTTTCAGCAATCTGGCGTTGGATTTTTTCGATAGTGGTGCTCATTGTCTTGCTTCCTCAAACTTCTTTACGGCAGTAATCTGACATTGTAGCGGGTCAGTGCGGCATCGGAAAATAACATTTTCATCACGCTTTTGCTATTTTATCCCTTTGTTCTATTTGTTGCATTTCAAATATTCGTTTCTTCTCTTATGCACGGCAAACTGGCGTATTTATAACCATTTTTAGCTTCCACTGCTGCATTTTTTTGCGCTCGCCGACGAAACGTATTTTTTAACAATAAAAGCTATTAACTTTCTCTTCTTCTATGCATTAGAATCATCAAGTTTTGTAAATCAGACGCAGGCATGATAGACCTGCCTTAACAGAGGGACGCTCAGTGGCGCGGATAAACCGTATTTCGATCACGCTCTGTGCTTTACTTTTTACCACCCTGCCTTTAACGCCTATGGCCCATGCTTCAAAGCAAGCCAGGGAGAGTTCTGCTACCACTCATATCACCAAAAAAGCAGATAAAAAGAAAAGCACGGCAACCACCAAAAAGACCCAGAAAGCCAGCCAGAAAACAGCGAAAAAAGCCGCCAGTAAAAGTACGACCAAAAGCAAAACCGCTTCTTCCGTTAAAAAATCTTCCATTACTGCTTCTAAAAACGCCAAAACTCGCAGCAAACACGTCGTCAATAAAACGGCCTCAGCCAGCTTTACCGAAAAGTGTACCAAACGTAAGGGCTATAAATCGCATTGTGTGAAAGTCAAAAATGCCGCGTCAGGAACCCTTGCCGACGCACACAAAGCGAAGGTGCAAAAAGCCACAAAAGTGGCAATGAATAAACTGATGCAGCAAATTGGTAAGCCATATCGTTGGGGTGGCAGCTCACCGCGTACCGGTTTTGATTGCAGCGGCCTGGTTTATTACGCTTATAAAGATTTGGTGAAAATTCGTATTCCGCGTACGGCGAATGAAATGTATCACCTGCGTGATGCAGCCCCTATCGAACGAAGTGAACTGAAAAACGGCGACCTGGTCTTCTTCCGTACTCAGGGACGCGGTACAGCCGATCATGTCGGCGTGTATGTCGGCAACGGCAAATTTATTCAGTCACCGCGTACGGGTCAGGAAATTCAAATCACTTCTCTCAGTGAAGACTACTGGCAGCGCCACTATGTTGGCGCTCGCCGGGTAATGACCCCAAAAACACTTCGCTAAAACTTTACCCTGTTGTTACGGCAACAGGGTAAGTTCATCTTTTGTCTCACCTTTTAATTTGCTACCCTATCCATACGCACAATAAGGCTATTGTACGTATGCAAATTAATAATAAAGGAGAGTAGCAATGTCATTCGAATTACCTGCACTACCATATGCTAAAGATGCTCTGGCACCGCACATTTCTGCGGAAACCATCGAGTATCACTACGGCAAGCATCATCAGACTTATGTCACTAACCTGAACAACCTGATTAAAGGTACCGCGTTTGAAGGTAAATCACTGGAAGAGATTATTCGCAGCTCTGAAGGTGGCGTATTCAACAACGCAGCTCAGGTCTGGAACCATACCTTCTACTGGAACTGCCTGGCACCGAACGCGGGTGGCGAACCGACTGGAAAAGTCGCTGAAGCTATCGCCGCATCTTTTGGCAGCTTTGCCGATTTCAAAGCACAGTTTACTGATGCAGCAATCAAAAACTTTGGTTCTGGCTGGACCTGGCTGGTGAAAAACAGCGATGGCAAGCTGGCTATCGTTTCAACCTCTAACGCGGGTACTCCGCTGACCACCGATGCGACTCCACTGCTGACCGTTGATGTCTGGGAACACGCTTATTACATCGACTATCGCAATGCACGTCCTGGCTATCTGGAGCACTTCTGGGCGCTGGTGAACTGGGAATTCGTAGCAAAAAATCTCGCTGCATAATAACTGATGGCAAATGCAACATTGCCTGATGCGCTTCGCTTACCATGCCAACTCGGATGAAGCGTTAACACCGCATCCGGCAAGATAAATCGCACGTTGCCAGCAACTGTAACGCAGAAGGTTATCCTTCTGCGTTTTTGTTTAATTAGCTGTTGGCAACGCAAACTGCCTCAGGTTGTTTTCTGGCTGACATAAACACCAGCAATAATGCCAGTCCCGCGACAATCGCCCCCATCACCGGCACAAAACTGTATCCCAGCCCAGCGGAAATTACCGCACCACCAGCCACTGCTCCCAGCGCATTTCCAAGATTAAAGGCACCAATATTGACTGATGAAGACAGACCAGGCGCTTCACTGGCGACACGCATCACGCGCATCTGTAACGGCGGTACGACCGCAAAGGTTGCAGCTCCCCACACCACCATGCTAATAGCTGCGCCGAACTCATTGCGGGCCAGGAACGGGATTGCCAGCATAATCACCATCAGCAGCAACAAAAAGCCTTTCAACGTGCCGTTAACTGAACGATCTGCCAGTTTGCCGCCGAGATAGTTCCCAATAGAGAACCCGACACCAATCAGCACCAGCATTGCCGTGACGAACACCGGTGTTGCGTGGGTAATACTTTGCAGTACCGGAGAGATATAGGTGTAGAGGGTAAACATTGCGCCAGCTCCCAGCACCGTCGTCAGCAATGCAGACAGCACCTGCGGACGCATTAATACCGCCAGCTCTTTTTTCACTTCAGGTCGCGCCCCTGCGCCACCTTTAGGTAATGAGAAGAACAGACTTACTATTGAAATCACGCCCAGCCCCGCCGTTGCCAGAAATGACATCCGCCAGCCGATGGTTTCACCCAACCAGGTCGCCGCCGGAACACCACCGATATTTGCCAGGGTTAACCCCATAAACATAGTGGCAACTGCGCTGGCCTGTTTATGTTTTGGCACCACGCTTGCGGCCACAACTGAACCCAAACCAAAAAATGCTCCGTGATTCAGGCTGGTCAAAATGCGTGAAAGCATCAGGGTCATATAATCCGGCGCGATGGCGGAAAGTACGTTGCCAAGCGTGAAAATCGCCATCAGGAAAATCAACGCACTGCGGCGGGCACGATGAGAAAGTAGAAGCGTCATCAGCGGCGCGCCCACCATTACGCCAACTGCATAGGCACTGATTAACATTCCGGCAGCGGGAATCGAGACATCCACACCGCGCGCAATGACGGGCAACAAGCCCATTGGCGAGAACTCCGTTGTCCCGATACCAAACGCGCCAATCGCCAGCGCCAGCAACGGATAGTTAATTTTCATGCCTTATCTCCACCTCTTCGCGTCATTACGCGATATTCATTAAAGTGGCGAAAGCATGACAGCAATCACAAAAAAATGAAAATAACAAAAAGAGAAAACACTTTTGCCATTTTGCTAACAAACAGGAAGGAGATGCGAGGGAGAACGCGCTCCCTCGAGAGGAAATCAGTGCAGCGCGGCAGTCAAACCCACGGCCACGATCAAACCGAGGACGATAATCGTTGTTACCAGTGAAAATTTAAGGTCGGTGCTCATCAAGTTTTCTCCTTTTTTATTACCACACAAAAAGTGATATTACGCATTTTTACACACTGTGATGAAAAAATCTCCCGTCATTTATAATGATAAGTGTTTTTACCACTTCCCCTTTTCGTCAAGATCGGCCAAAATTCCACGCTTACACTATTTGCGTACTGGCCATTGACCCCTTCCTGACGCTCCGTGTCGTTTTTCCGGCGTACCGCAACACTTTTGTTGTGCGTAAGGTGTGTAAAGGCAAACGTTTACCTTGCGATTTTGCAGGAGCTGAAGTTAGGGTCTGGAGTGAAATGGAATGGCAACAATAAAAGATGTAGCGAAACGAGCAAACGTTTCCACTACAACTGTGTCACACGTAATCAACAAAACACGTTTCGTCGCTGAAGAAACGCGCAACGCCGTGTGGGCAGCGATCAAAGAATTACACTACTCCCCTAGCGCGGTGGCGCGTAGCCTGAAGGTTAACCACACCAAGTCTATCGGTTTGCTGGCGACCAGCAGCGAAGCGGCCTATTTTGCCGAGATAATTGAAGCGGTTGAAAAAAATTGCTTCCAGAAAGGTTACACCCTGATTCTGGGCAATGCGTGGAATAATCTTGAGAAACAGCGGGCTTATCTGTCGATGATGGCGCAAAAACGCGTCGATGGTCTGCTGGTGATGTGTTCTGAGTACCCAGAGCCGCTGCTGGCGATGCTGGAAGAGTATCGCCATATCCCAATGGTGGTGATGGACTGGGGTGAAGCAAAGGCAGACTTCACCGATGCGGTCATTGATAACGCGTTCGAAGGCGGCTACATGGCCGGGCGTTATCTGATTGAACGCGGTCACCGCGAAATCGGCGTTATCCCCGGCCCGCTGGAACGTAACACTGGCGCAGGCCGCCTTGCCGGTTTTATGAAGGCGATGGAAGAAGCGATGATCAAGGTGCCGGAAAGCTGGATTGTACAGGGTGACTTTGAACCTGAATCCGGTTATCGCGCCATGCAGCAAATACTGTCGCAGCCGCATCGCCCTACTGCCGTCTTCTGTGGTGGCGATATCATGGCAATGGGCGCACTTTGTGCTGCTGATGAAATGGGTCTGCGCGTCCCACAGGATGTTTCGCTGATCGGTTATGATAACGTGCGCAACGCCCGCTATTTTACGCCGGCGCTGACCACGATCCATCAGCCAAAAGATTCGCTGGGTGAAACAGCGTTCAACATGCTGTTGGATCGTATCGTCAACAAACGTGAAGAACCGCAGTCCATTGAAGTGCATCCGCGCTTGATTGAACGCCGCTCCGTGGCTGACGGCCCGTTCCGAGACTATCGTCGTTAATCACCCGTTGCGGGAGTCTCTTCCGGCTCCCGCAGCCACTCCTTATTCAGCGTCTCACTATCGCCGAGATACTCAAGCAACCAGGTTAACGCAGGCGACATATCATTTTGCTGCCATGTCAGACAACATGCCGAATCCGGAAAGGGGTTTTCCAGTTCTAATGCTACCCACTTCCCCTCATTAAGCCACGGTTTGGCGAAATGTGTTGGCACCATCCCTATGCATAATCCTGCCGAGATACAGGTTGCCGATGATTCCCAGTCAGGCACGACAAGTCTTTTTTGGTTATCCAGCAACCAGGTAATACGTTTAGGTAGCGTTCGCGAGGTGTCTTCGCGCACCAATGACGGCCAGTTGCGCAACGTATCATCGCTGAACGGGCCATCCATCAACGCCAGCGGGTGGTGGCTGGCAACAACGCAACTCCAGCTTAGCATCCCCATATCCCGGAAGGCATAACGACCGCCTACCGGAATCGCGCGTGTTGCGCCAATCGCCAGTTCCACGCGCCCGTCGGAAAGCGCATCCCAGACACCGTTGAACACTTCCTGAAAGACAAGAAGTTCGACATCATCAAAATGGCGATAAAAATCAACGATCATCTGCCGTGTACGTTCTGGCCTGACAATATTATCCACTGCGATAGCTAACTGACCGCGCCAGCCGTTCGCTATCTGCTGACATTGCTGCCGAGTGATCTGCATTTTTTTGACAACAGAGCGCCCTTCTTTGAGAAACCACGCCCCGGCAGCGGTCAGTTCCACATCACGGTGACGTCGTTCAAACAGAGGCACCGCCAGCCACTCTTCCAGCTGACGCACGGTATAGCTGACCGCAGAAGGAACGCGATGCAACTCCTGGGCTGCAGCGCTAAAACTACCATTACGCGCTACCGCATCAACAACTTCGAGTGAATATTCTGACCACATAGTCTGCCTGCAAAATTTTTGAAACCAGTCATCAAATATTACCGTTTCACAACACTAATTTCACTCCCTACACTTTGCGGCGGTGTTTAATTGAGAGATTTAGAGAATATACATGCAACCTGGGAAAAGATTTTTAGTCTGGCTGGCAGGTTTGAGCGTACTCGGTTTTCTGGCAACCGATATGTATCTGCCTGCTTTCGCCGCCATACAGGCCGACCTGCAAACGCCTGCGTCTGCTGTCAGTGCCAGCCTTAGTCTGTTCCTTGCCGGATTTGCCGCAGCCCAGCTTCTGTGGGGGCCGCTCTCCGACCGTTATGGTCGTAAACCGGTGTTATTTATCGGCCTGACAATTTTTGCGTTAGGTAGTCTGGGGATGCTGTGGGTTGAAAACGCCGCCACGCTGCTGGTATTGCGTTTTGTACAGGCTGTGGGTGTCTGCGCGGCGGCGGTTATCTGGCAAGCGTTAGTGACGGATTATTATCCTTCACAGAAAGTTAACCGTATTTTTGCGACCATCATGCCGCTAGTGGGTCTATCTCCGGCACTGGCTCCTCTTTTAGGAAGTTGGCTTCTGGTCCATTTTTCCTGGCAGGCGATTTTCGCCACACTGTTTGCCATTACCGTGGTACTGATTTTGCCTATTTTCTGGCTTAAACCCACGACGAAGGCCCGTAACAATAGTCAGGATGCGTTGACCTTTACCGACTTACTGCGTTCAAAAACCTATCGTGGCAATGTGCTGATTTACGCGGCCTGTTCAGCCAGTTTTTTTGCATGGCTGACCGGTTCACCGTTCATCCTTAGCGAAATGGGTTACAGCCCGGCAGTGATTGGTTTAAGTTATGTCCCGCAAACTATCGCGTTTCTGATTGGTGGCTATGGCTGTCGCGCCGCACTACAAAAATGGCAAGGCAAGCAGTTATTACCGTGGTTGCTGGTGCTGTTTGCTGTCAGCGTCATTGCGACCTGGGCTGCGGGCTTCATTAGCCATGTGTCGCTGGCCGAAATCCTGATCCCATTCTGTGTGATGGCGATTGCCAACGGCGCGATCTACCCGATTGTTGTCGCCCAGGCACTGCGTCCTTTCCCACATGCAACTGGTCGCGCCGCAGCGTTGCAGAACACTCTACAACTGGGTCTGTGCTTCCTCGCAAGTCTGGTAGTTTCCTGGCTTATCAGTATCAGCACGCCATTGCTCACCACCACCAGCGTGATGTTATCAACAGTAGTGCTGGTCGCTCTGGGTTACAAGATGCAACGTTGTGAAGAAGTAGACTGCCAGAATCATGGCAATGCCGAAGTCGCTCATAGCGAATCACACTGATCTATATCGATATGCTTATACTTAGGCTGCTAACAAAATTTTGTTGTATGATTGAAATTAGCGGCCTATACTAATTTCGAGTTGTTAAAGCTACGATAAATATTATGTTTTTACGGGGACAGGATCGTTCCCGACTCACTATGGATGGTCATTTCGGCAAGGGTTCCTCCTTTCCCTCTGTTCTACGTCGGATTATAGACTCGCGGTTTTTTCTGCGAGATTTCTCACAAAGCCCAAAAAGCGTCTACGCTGTTTTAAGGTTCTGATCACCGACCAGTGATGGAGAAACTATGAGTTCATCGTGTATAGAAGAAGTCAGTGTACCGGATGACAACTGGTACCGTATCGCCAACGAATTACTTAGCCGTGCCGGTATAGCCATTAACGGTTCTGCCCCGGCGGATATTCGTGTCAAAAACCCCGATTTTTTTAAACGCGTTCTGCAGGAAGGCTCTTTGGGGTTAGGCGAAAGTTATATGGATGGCTGGTGGGAATGTGACCGACTGGATATGTTTTTTAGCAAAGTCTTACGCGCAGGTCTCGAGAACCAACTCCCCCATCATTTCAAAGACACGCTGCGTATTGCCGGCGCTCGTCTCTTCAATCTGCAGAGTAAAAAACGTGCCTGGATAGTCGGCAAAGAGCATTACGATTTGGGTAATGACTTGTTCAGCCGCATGCTTGATCCCTTCATGCAATATTCCTGCGCTTACTGGAAAGATGCCGATAATCTGGAATCTGCCCAGCAGGCGAAGCTCAAAATGATTTGTGAAAAATTGCAGTTAAAACCAGGGATGCGCGTACTGGATATTGGCTGTGGTTGGGGCGGACTGGCGCATTACATGGCGTCTAACTATGACGTAAGCGTGGTGGGCGTCACCATTTCTGCTGAACAGCAAAAAATGGCTCAGGAACGCTGTAAAGGCCTGGATGTCACCATTTTGCTGCAAGATTATCGTGACCTGAACGACCAGTTTGATCGTATTGTTTCTGTGGGGATGTTCGAGCACGTCGGACCGAAAAATTACGATACCTATTTTGCGGTGGTGGATCGTAATTTGAAACCGGAAGGCATATTCCTGCTCCATACTATCGGTTCGAAAAAAACCGATCTGAATGTTGATCCCTGGATTAATAAATATATTTTCCCGAACGGTTGCCTGCCCTCTGTGCGCCAGATTGCTCAGTCCAGCGAACCCCACTTTGTGATGGAAGACTGGCATAACTTCGGTGCTGATTACGATACTACGTTGATGGCGTGGTATGAACGATTCCTCGCCGCATGGCCAGAAATTGCGGATAATTACAGTGAACGCTTTAAACGGATGTTTACCTATTATCTGAATGCCTGTGCAGGTGCTTTCCGCGCCCGTGATATTCAGCTCTGGCAGGTGGTGTTCTCTCGCGGAGTCGAAAACGGCCTTCGAGTCGCTCGCTAGAGGCTATTCTATCGCCCCCGCTCCGGGGGCGATTTCAGATCAGGCTTCTGTACCTGGTTGATTCATGGCATTTTCTCGTGCCGCCAGCACACGTTCTACCGTATCTACCACTGCCTGAGTTTGTGGATCGATTTCAATGTTGACGCGTGCGCCGAGTTTTTTCTTCCCAAGAGTCGTGCGTTCCAGTGTTTCCGGAATTAAATGGACGCAAAAACGCGTTGGCGTGACTTCGCCGACGGTCAGGCTAATACCGTCGATGCCAATAAATCCTTTGTACAGGATATATTTCATCAGCTGACTATCCTGGACTTTAAACCAGATCTGGCGATTATTTTCCGAGGTTAATATTTTAGCCACTTCAGCGGTGGTCATAATATGACCTGACATTAAGTGTCCGCCAATTTCATCGCTAAATTTCGCCGCCCGCTCAACATTTACCCAATCCCCCACGTTTAAATCGCCAAGATTGGTAATACGTAACGTTTCTTTCATCAGGTCAAAACTGACATGGTTGCCGTTAATCTCCGTCACGGTCAGGCAGCAACCGTTATGCGCCACGGACGCACCGGTTTCCAGACCGTCCAGCATGTAGTCAGGTAACTCAACCACATGTGTGCGAAAATTTGGTTTCTCGTCAATCGACACCAGTTTTGCGGTGCCCTGTACAATCCCCGTAAACATACTCACAACTCCTGAAATCAGTTAAGACATTCTGTTCAGCACAATAGCAGGTGGAAAACGCCCTTACCAGTGAAGGGGTAAGAATGGCTATTTTTTCACTGGAGAATTAATAAATCCTCGCTACAATAGACTGAATTTCCCCTGCTTCTTCTTTTTGCTGCCCATTCAGGCGGCTTTTTAGTCTCTCATATAACTACAAATAAAAGGTGTTCACGTGCAGAAGTATATCAGTGAAGCGCGTCTGTTATTAGCATTAGCAATCCCGGTGATTCTCGCGCAAATCGCCCAAACTGCGATGGGTTTTGTCGATACCGTGATGGCGGGCGGCTATAGTGCCACCGACATGGCGGCGGTCGCTATCGGTACTTCTATCTGGCTTCCGGCGATCCTCTTTGGTCACGGGCTGCTGCTGGCATTAACGCCGGTTATCGCGCAATTAAATGGTTCCGGTCGACGTGAGCGCATTGCGCATCAGGTGCGACAAGGGTTCTGGCTGGCAGGTTTTGTTTCCGTTCTTATTATGCTGGTGCTGTGGAATGCGGGTTACATTATCCGATCTATGGAAAATATCGACCCGGCTCTGGCGGACAAAGCCGTGGGTTATTTGCGTGCATTGCTGTGGGGCGCACCGGGCTATCTGTTCTTCCAGGTTACCCGTAACCAGTGTGAAGGTCTGGCAAAAACCAAGCCGGGTATGGTGATGGGCTTTATCGGCCTGCTGGTGAACATTCCGGTGAACTATATCTTTATTTATGGTCATTTCGGTATGCCAGAGCTCGGTGGCGTTGGTTGTGGCGTAGCTACAGCAGCGGTGTATTGGGTCATGTTCCTTGCCATGGTTTCTTACATTAAACGCGCCCGCTCGATGCGCGATATCCGTAACGAAAAAGGCACCGCGAAACCCGATCCTGCGGTTATGAAACGACTGATTCAACTCGGTTTGCCGATTGCACTGGCACTGTTCTTTGAAGTAACGCTGTTTGCCGTCGTGGCTCTGTTAGTGTCTCCGCTCGGTATTGTTGATGTCGCAGGACATCAGATTGCCCTGAACTTTAGTTCACTGATGTTCGTGCTTCCCATGTCGCTGGCGGCAGCGGTAACTATCCGCGTAGGTTATCGTCTGGGTCAGGGTTCAACGCTGGATGCACAAACAGCAGCGCGGACCGGCCTTATGGTGGGTGTCTGTATGGCGACTCTGACGGCCATATTCACAGTTTCACTGCGGGAGCAAATCGCCCTCTTGTATAACGACAATCCCGAGGTTGTAACGCTGGCTGCGCATTTGATGTTGCTGGCGGCAGTATATCAGATTTCTGACTCAATCCAGGTCATTGGCAGTGGGATTTTGCGTGGTTATAAAGATACGCGCTCCATTTTCTATATCACCTTTACGGCTTACTGGGTGCTGGGCTTGCCAAGCGGCTATATTCTGGCACTGACCGATCTGGTTGTTGAGCCTATGGGGCCAGCAGGCTTCTGGATAGGGTTTATTATCGGCCTGACATCGGCAGCTATTATGATGATGCTGCGAATGCGTTTCCTGCAACGTCTGCCATCAACCATCATTCTGCAACGAGCAGCTCGCTAGTAAAGATAAGGCGCAACCTTCACGGGTTGCGCCTGTGTTTTTACGCAGGCTGGAGCGTTGCGCCAATCCCGTCTTCGTCTGGCTGTAATTTCAGTGCGTTACACAAAGTTTGCCGACTGGCATCTGTTATCTCAACGTGTATATCACCGTTAACATCCCCTTTAACATTGATGAAGTCAGGTGAAATCTCTTTCGCACTGGTTTGCAGGCAAATCGCTCCCTCTCCGCGCAGGTGTTTCACTTTCAGTTGCACATGCGTTGCCGCATCAGTGATCAGCCACAGTTTTCCACCATTCAGATTGATGTTACCAATATTGAAAGTGACACTGTCACCTTTTACCGTACTGCCATCGAAAATCAACACACCGCCCTGCTGTACAGTAATCGATGATTGTTGCAGATCTGCGCCATAGCCAATAATCATTGAAGCGCCGTCCAGTAATGCAACACTCCCGGTCAGTTCAACCGGTGCGCGATCTTCCTCTACGACAAAATTTTCGTCCGCGCTGGTGGGTGACAACAAGATCACTGTCCCACCTTGTATTACCGCGTTTTCCAGCGTACCAGCATGCACTTCAGCCCGACCACCCACATTAACGGACAGGTTTTGCGTCTTACCGGAACTATAGAGCTGAAGGCCATCCGTCCCCAGACGATAAGTGGATCCATTCTCAACAATAGTGTCAGAGTCTTCACCACCGAGATTATTCATGGTGCCGCCAGCAAGCAATGTATCACTGGCTTTCCCCGCCAGCATAAAAACGCCGCCCTGATTAATCTCACAATTGCTGGCTTCCCCACCTGGATACACCAACAATTCACCACCTTCATCTACCACGACCGCTGAGGTCGTCCCGTTGACCAACAGGCCGCCCTCTTGATCGAGAATGATTTTTTCCGCGCGATGGCCTTCCAGTACACGCAGGTTACCGCCATTTTCCAGCAACAAACCGCAGGCATAACCCTGATCAACGCTAAATTTACCTTCTGGATGGCGGCCATTAACCGTAGCGAGCGTAGAGAGACTAATTGCGCCTCCCTCGGACTGAACAATGTCTGTGGCAATGGCACCGTCACTGACCGATAGCGTGCCATTGTTGCCGTACTGTGTGCATTTGGCGATCCCACCGGTTGCCACTTTCAACCAACCGGCCCCCGTGACCACGGTATTTTCGGCTCTTGCGCCAGCTTCAACAATTAACTCACCTTCAGTAAGTTGCGTCGCGCCAATGACCTCGCCGGTCTTAACAATTTGCACGTTCCCGTCGCTCATCAAGTTTTTCGCATCAGATCCCATGATTTATTCCTTTGCTGCATCTGTGTGCCTTTATTGCTACATAAGTGTAAAGGCTACGGAGGATTTATCCACGACAGATTTTGAGATGGTGGCAAACAACTCTGTTTAAACTCTGATACACAGATTATTGGGTTGTGTCAGATGTAAATGCGATCCTGAATAAAAATCGCCCTTGCAAATCAACAAAATATAGCCAATTTGCTTAAAAGCTCTGCAAACGGTCGAAATACCGCAGAAAATTACGTTTTGCCTCTTGCCACCTTCCCACTCTGCCGCTAATATTCGTCCCCGTTGTCACCTACAACGTTGCGTTCATAGCTCAGTTGGTTAGAGCACCACCTTGACATGGTGGGGGTCGTTGGTTCGAGTCCAATTGAACGCACCATCCTGCGTCCGTAGCTCAGTTGGTTAGAGCACCACCTTGACATGGTGGGGGTCGGTGGTTCGAGTCCACTCGGACGCACCAGATTTTCTTAATCTGGTCTTCTCCTTTTTCCCTCTGTTTCTTCTCTGTATCCAATACGTTAAAAGATTTACACTGTCTTCGTATGCGTTATCAGAAGGAGAATCGCTATGGCAACTTTGTTACAACTTCATTTTGCTTTTAATGGCCCATTTGGCGACGCAATGGCTGAGCAGCTTAAACCGCTTGCTGAGTCGATTAATCAGGAACCTGGTTTTCTGTGGAAGGTATGGACAGAAAGTGAAAAGAACCACGAAGCCGGTGGGATCTACCTTTTCACTGATGAAAAAAGCGCCCTTGCCTATCTGGAAAAACATACTGCCCGACTGAAAAATCTCGGCGTTGAGGAAGTTGTCGCCAAAGTTTTCGATGTCAATGAGCCACTGAGTCAAATCAATCAGGCAAAACTCGCCTGACAGATTTTAACCAAGGGCGGTTAGCGCCCTTTTCATCCCTGTCTGAAATTTCTCAAATTCTAAAAATTTCAACCAAACTTATCTGATAACACTAAATTCGAAAGAATGCGTACAGGTAAGTAACAATGAAAAAAATTGCTATTGTGGGTGCCGGGCCTACGGGGATCTACACCTTATTCTCGCTTCTACAGCAACAAACTCCACTTTCTATTTCTATCTTCGAGCAGGCTGACGAAGCCGGTGTCGGGATGCCATACAGTGATGAGGAAAACTCAAAACTGATGCTGGCAAATATTGCCAGTATTGAAATACCGCCGATTTATTGTACATATCTCGAATGGCTACAAAAGCAAGAAGCCAGCCATCTCCAGCGTTATGGCGTTAAAAAAGAAACCTTGCACGATCGCCAGTTTTTACCGCGAATTCTGCTGGGCGAATATTTCCGCGATCAATTTTTACGATTAGTAGACCAGGCACGACAGCAAAAATTTGCAGTGGCTGTTTATGAATCATGCCAGGTTACCGATCTGAAAATTATAAATGCTGGCGTCATGCTCGCTACAAATCAGGATTTACCCATCGAGACGTTTGATTTAGCGGTGATCGCGACGGGTCACGTCTGGCCTGATGAAGAAGAAGCAACCAGAACGTATTTTCCCAGCCCGTGGTCAGGCCTGATGGAAGCAAAGGTTGATGCGTGTAACGTGGGTATTATGGGAACATCCTTGAGCGGACTGGATGCGGCAATGGCAGTGGCTATTCAACATGGTTCATTTATTGAAGATGATAAACAACATGTTATTTATCAACTCAATAACACAAGTGAAAAGCTAAGTATTACGCTAATGTCACGCACGGGTATTTTACCGGAAGCCGATTTCTATTGCCCTATTCCCTACGAGCCCTTACACATCGTCACTGAACAGGCATTAAATGCGGAGATTCAAAAAGGCGAAGAGGGCCTTTTGGATCGAGTATTCGAATTAATAGTAGAGGAAATCAAATTTGCTGATCCAGACTGGAGCCAACGCATAGCCTTAGAGAGCCTGAATGTCGATTCCTTTGCTCAAGCCTGGTTTGCCGAGCGCAAACAACGCGACCCATTCGACTGGGCAGAAAAAAATCTCCAGGAAGTCGAACGCAATAAACGAGAAAAACATACTGTTCCCTGGCGTTATGTCATTCTGCGCCTGCATGAAGCCGTACAGGAAATTGTTCCTCATCTGAATGAACACGACCATAAACGGTTCAGTAAAGGCCTTGCCCGGGTTTTCATCGATAATTATGCGGCAATCCCTTCAGAGTCTATTCGTCGACTACTGGCCTTACGTGAAGCGGGAATCATTCATATTCTCGCCCTCGGTGAAGACTACGAAATGGAAATTAATGAGTCGCGCACCGTCCTGAAAACGGAAGACGATAGCTACTCGTTTGACGTTTTTATTGATGCCCGCGGGCAGCGTCCGCTTAAAGTGAAAGATATTCCTTTCCCTGGACTACGCGAACAATTACAGAAAACAGGGGATGAAATCCCTGATGTTGGCGAAGATTATACGCTACAGCAACCCGAAGAAATTCGTGGGCGCGTAGCGTTCGGCGCGTTGCCCTGGTTGATGCACGACCGGCCATTCGTACAGGGACTTACGGCATGTGCAGAAATTGGTGAGGCGATGGCTCAGGCGGTCGTAAAGCCTGCATCCCGTGCTCGTCGGCGTCTTTCGTTTGATCAAATGTAAAACTATCAGCACTCAACAAACTGATGCTGTTCATTAAGGCGATAGCGGACTCCGGCTCGAATATTGTTTTCACCTTCAATGGCGACGGCGAAGCGAACTCTTTCGCCGTCATGATATGCCAGTGCGGCGCTTCCCCCTGGCCCGAGAATAATTGAGTCGACCACGCCCGTGCTCACTATTGTTGAATCTTCACCGCTGGCAATGATGTGTACATTGTCGCCGCTGTTGGCAATTCTGGCGTTTGCGCCAAAGCTGGCGATTTGCACCAGGTCACCATTACTGGCGACATGACACCGTTCACCCAATGTGCAAACGCGTGCTCGCATTCCGGTATTCGCAATCCGACTACTATCTCCAGCGCTGCTTATCCGCGAAGAATTACCGGTTACAGCAACCCGTGCGCGTTCACCGGAGCTGCCAATGTGACTGTTAAAGCCGACACTTCCAATCCGCACGCTATAACCCATACTGGCAATTTGCGCGGCATACCCAGCAGTTGCGATTCTGGCATTATCCTCACAACAGCCGATGCGAGCATGATCGTCGCTGCGGGCAAACTGACTGCAAAATGGTCTCTCTCCGGGATCTATGGCCAGTTTTTGCATAGAAGAAACTTCCTGATGCGCGAAGTTTTCATCCGCCAGCCATTTTTTCCACGCATACTCAACCAGACTCTCCGCCCAGTCCGTATATCCTTCCTCAATAAGTGCATGATGAATATCGGCATAACTACCGCCGCGTGGGAAATGGCGCAGGAACCAGCGATACATCACCGCTCCGATACGCCATTCTCGCAGGTCTGCTCGTGTAATGATCATTCGTTAGTGCCGGTGATAGCCATCGACCATGCTTTTAAAGGTTTCGTGTGGCGTACGCCCCGTGGTGCAAAGATAAAGATGACCGAAGATAAAAAAGAGGCTTATAAATGCCAGAGCAAAATGCGCCTGCAATAACCAGTATCTTACGCCAGGAAACACATCTCCCACGGCTTGCGGATAGAGACACAGCAGCCCCGTCAATAGTAACAACGGCAGCAATCCATACATGACACCAACATAGGCGACCTGCTGTAAGGGATTAAATTTAGACTGTGTTGTTGCCGGGAAAGGATGTTCTTCCCCCTGCATAATGCCAAACAAATAAAATCGCGTTTGTTTTGCCGCTCGCTCCAGCCAACCCTGACGACGAATGCGATAGTGGTGACCATTACCCCCAAAGGCATTGATCAGAACAAAGCCGAGCCAGCATGCCAGTAACAAAAATCCGCAAACTTCATGCACCGCAACCAGACTTTTAACCGCAGTTGCTCCCACCAGCGCAAAGTGATTTATCAGCCCACTTGCCAGCAACAATACAAAGAGTAACGCATTCGACCAGTGCCATAATCTGACCGCTTTGCTGTAAAGATAAATCTTCTCACCATGATCGGTGGCTGATTTCTTCACGCCACGAGCACGAAGCAAGGCATGCAGCCCCAGCACCAACCACATCCCAACCAGCAATAGCCCGGCAATGATCAACCACACCGGCCAAAATTCGGGAGTGAACTGTGGCACATAGTTCGCCAACTGGCTCTGAAACTGTTCAGCATGTTGCGACGGGTTCATACATTTTCCTTTTTAATCAAATGTTGACCGAATCGGCGATACAGATGCGGTTTCCCGGCACCAGGTAGCTGATATTGATAATATTTATTTTCTTGCAACCACGCTTGAATTTCTGGGCTATCTTCGCGACCAAAGATCAATGCATGTTCCGGGCAGGCGCTAACGCAAATGGGCGGAAAGCCTTTTGCTAGTCGGGACTCAGCGCAGAAATCACATTTATCTGCCACTTTAGTGACAGGATTAAGGTAGCGAACCTGGTACGGGCAAGCGCCAATGCAATAACTGCAGCCGATGCACTGCGATTTTTCTACCCGCACGATCCCCTGCTCATCACGCCACGACGCCCCTGTCGGGCAAACGTCGATGCAAGGAGCATCTTCACAGTGCTGGCATGACTGGCGAAAAAAGTGATACTGCGTTTCGTTGTCGTTATCGGTGACTGGAATGTGTGCTATCGATAAACGGCTTCCCTGAGCGGGGACGTGGTTAGTTTTACGGCATGCGCGGGCGCAAATATTACAGCCATTGCACCGTGACTCGTCATGAATCATGGCATACCGAACTTCCTTTTCTTGCCTCGTGTTCGCTAACAGAGAAGACGCAGAACCAGTAAAAAAGATTACTGTTCCCATCCCCAGAACAAATTTGCGTCGAGTGAAGGACATCTGATTATCCCCTAATGCAGTGGCTGCTACTGTCCACCCTATCCATGACATCTCCCTGAAATTTCAGGGGTTCTGAAACTGCTCTACCTCGAACCATTCGCATAAGCCATACGCCTTGCCATAGGTCATAAATCGCTCGCTAAACAAGTACAACACCGCCGTCGATGACTCCACCTGCCGTATATCGGCATATTCAGGTGCAACATCCATCGCGGCGATCGCGGCTTCAATCTGCGCTTCCAGGAAGTAATATGGCGCTTGCATCAGCATGGCGACTTTGTAAGGACGAGGATACGTCTGGCACTCAAAACGAACGGCGTGTGCAATAGCGCGACAAATGTCCTGCTCCACAACTTGCAAAGACATCGCCGCGTAGTTTTCACTCATGGCCTGCGTTGAGTAATAGTAATCATCCTGGCTTCCCGTCATACACGCGATATCCGCGCAGTCTCCGTTCTGCTTAATGTTTTCCAGCAAAACTGACAGTTCCTCTTCTGCAACCGAATAGGGTGGCGAGAGAAACACGGCGCGCGCCACCAGCTGCCCAGCCGCAGAATGCTGGCGAATGAACTCGGCCAGGATTTCAGCAGGTTCTGGTTCTGTGATGTCTTCACTTACCGTATCAACGGGGTGGCGCATCCCCTGCAACCATTGCCGCTTCGCCTCGTCAATTTCGCTGACTTCCGCTAACGGCAAGACATCCTGATGGTTCATCTCACCCATTCCTTACGCAGGCAGTAGATTGTGTGCTGCCAGATCGGCGGCAATATCTTCCAGCCCCAGACGCTGCAATGTTTCGCGGGTCGGACAACCAAGCTGTGGGTCCCAGCCCATTTCTTTGTAGAACATCGTGAGCGAAGCATGCATATCGTCACGCTCCATTTTGTCAGTACCTTCAGTAAAGACCGGGATCTGCGGATCCTTGTCGAATACCCAGGAACAGATAAGATCGTGTTCATTACGCATATCTTTGGTTTGCATCAGTTTTACCGTGTAGGCGCGATGCAACGTAAAGATACGCTCTGCAGCTAAATCTAATTTTTCCTGAGTCATATCTTCGCCAGTGATCGCTTTGAAGAATTTGGCTTCAAGCGCCAGATCGCCCCGATAATTACGGCTTTTCAGCGGCGAAACGGTCATTGGCCAGACCCAGTTGCACAGGGTGACGGCGTTATGCAAACAGACCCGCAACAGCGACCACTTAGCATATTTAATTTTTGCGTCATTGATTGGCGTGTAGTTTTTGGTTTCATCGTAAGCATCTTCAGAACCAAAAAGCTCTTTCGCCACTTCACGTTGCAGTTTCAATGGCAAACCGGAACCAATGAAGTTGATATGGGTATGCGTCATGCAGTCACGGTTGAACATACAGTTAACAATGGAGCCGACCTGCGCTGACGCTTCATTGGCGTGGTGAACTGGATAGCCAAACGGCGACCAGAGTTTATTTTTCGCGTAGCTCCAGTACTCTTCACCCAAATTCCAGCGTTCTGCGATAGCATATGAACCATCAGCCAGGTGACTCAGCTCACCCACACGATGCGCCAGACGGTAGTAAAAATCTTTAATGAAGTTAACGTCACCCGCTTCCAGTTGATCCCAGCGAATTTCCGCATACTCTTCAGCAGGCAGAACACGCTTGAACACCCCTTTGCTGTAACAATAGGTAAAGTCGCGATGCAGCTGACCATAGTTACACCATAGGCCGTAGTCATCGAACAGATTCAAACCAACCAGGTTACCAATCACACGACCATCGTCTTTATCTTCAAAATCTTTCGGACCGTTCGGGAAGATGGTGGTATGGACAAAGTTTGCAACACAAGTGTTACCACCTGTGCTGGGCACGCCAAACTCTTTCACCCGAGGAATATTCATTTGGGTCATACAACGGATCGGGCAAGAGTGGCAGCCGCTCATTTTTACTGTGTATTTCTCTGCCGCCGGACCTAAATCAAAAACGGATTTATAGGTACGAAAGCCGACCGTGTTCTGATTACCTGGCGGAATTTCACCCGTTTCAATCGGACCGCCTTCTGCCGCGCCCCAAAACAGCCCTTTACGAGCTGTCCAACGTGATTTGGGATCTGAGTACTCTGCCCACGATTGCGGCGTACTTGGCACGACATGGTTATTATTCGCACCGATAAGCTCGGTCATCATGTAATCGTTGAGACGCTTCATCTCCTGACGATCGGCAATGTTGACCCCTTTCGTCCCTTCAACCGCAATCGCTTTCAGGTTTTTCGAACCCATTATTGCGCCAGTTCCCGCACCACCGCTGTGGTTACGGCTATTCAACATGCCAGAGAGAGGAACAAGGTTTTCCCCAGCCTGACCAATAGCCGCCACACAGGTTTCAGGGCTGGTCAATCGACAAATCTCTTCCGTAGTTGCGCGCGTCCCTTTTCCCCATAAGAAATCGGCTTTTTCCAGGCTAACTTTGTCATCTTTAATATTCAGCCATACCGGTGATTTCGCTTTCCCTTCGATAATAATGACGTCGTATCCAGCGAATTTCATTTGCGCTGCAAAAAAGCCCCCCATATGGGCATCGACGACTAAATTTCCTTTGGTAAAAGTAGAAAGTGAGGTGATATTTACGCGAGAACTGCAGGGGGCACCAGATCCAGTTAATGGGCCGGTAGCAAAGACTAATTTATTCGCTTCATCGAAAGGTTTCGTGCCTGGCGGTACTTCGTCATACATAATTTTGTAGCCGAAGCCCATGCCACCGACAAAACTTTTAAACTTACTGGAATCTTCGAGGGTAATATTTCCTGTCGTGAGATTGACTCTTAATATATTACCTGTCCAACCGTTAGCCATGATTTTTTCCTTTGCAAGATTCACACAGTAATATCTTTCCACTCGATAATTTTTAACGCCCCTGTTGGGCAGGCGTTTGCGCATTCACCGCATAACACACATTTCGAGGATTTTTTACTTTCGGTATTTACGGTGGCCATCATCCACGGGCATGCCGTCGTACAGGCGCTACAACCAATACAACGTTTATGATCGACGGTAATACAGCCTTCTTCCTGTTGCCAGGTAATCGCACCAATCGGGCAGACATTCATGCATTGCGGTTCTTTGCATTGACGGCAGGTGTCCGCGGTATAGTTGAGATCGCCATACAGGCCGCCACCAGAGCCAACCCCGTTATCGCCAAAGAAATAATTGCGATGGATTTTGATACGGGAGAAGAATGTCCCTACTGAGCCATCGTTGAAGTTGGTACAAGAGATTTCACAGCGGTGGCAACCCGTGCATCGCGCACGTTGGGTCACCAGCACCCCTTTGGGTGTATTTATCAACCCTACTGTGCCGCTATCAATATCTTCCTGTTTGCAACCCAAAAGTGACAGTAACGCAGGGGCAATTGTCAGACCAGCAAGGCCTTTTCCTGATATACGCAAGAATTCTAATCGCGTTAAGCCAATATCTAATAGTGGACGATCAACCGGGTTCATTTATTTCGCATCCTCTTCGCAAACACAGTGCTGACAATTCAGCAGCCTGATATTAAGCATTCAACTAATACGCTGCTGACTCTGTCCCCAACACCAGATATTTTCCCTAACCCGATAGTGTATGAGAAAAGATTTAACGCTGATAAACTAATCCTTTATGGTTAGGAGGAAAAATAATGTGATTATTCTGAGCTCTTAACATTGATCGTTATCAATTAAAATCACAAAGCAAGAAATTATAAGTGAACTGATATTTATTATCATTTGAAATAAAATTAACTTAAGCGACAATTATTTGTGACTTTCATTACAGAAAATAAAAATAACATTAGCGCTATAAATTAAAATACATACCGAAATTTGTATAATTTCAGCAGTTGTTATTTAGAATGATTAACTGGACTGCAACTGAACTCAAAATATCAGGATGAAGCTTGCCGCCTCATCCTGAATGGTCATTTAACCAGTGCGTTAATGACGGTTTCCATCGCCTGCTTTTCCAGCTCACTGCGCTGAATGCGTTTATTGGCTAATGCTGTACGTAATACGCCTGCGATAACAATATGCTTTGGTTCCTGCCCCAGATCGCGCATTTCCAGCACAACTTTACCGACAACTCTGCACATTTCTCGGTACAGTTCATCCTCTTTTGTCCGGTTTCCCATTCTTTATACCTATTTATCATGCCAACTATCAGCATATATCAATCTAACCAATTAAACAAAAACCAAACAAAATCAGACAAATAACGCGATAAATTATTTTCACTGAAGCAATTTAGCGATGATGTATTTGTACACCTAATGAATTTTCACTCGTCATCACACTGACAAAGCTGACTCCAGACGTTGCGCAAACAGCGAAGTTTTTGCGTAACGTTTTCCCTGGAACGTTAAATCTTTGATAACAATTTATTGTCTAACGAGTTGTATATTTTTTGAAACGCTGTTTTTGTTTTCCTTTTGGATTAATTTCAGCGTATAATGCGCGCCAATTGACTCTTGAATGGTTTCAGCACTTTGGACTGTAGAACTCAACGACTCAAAAACAGGCACTCACGTTGGGCTGAGACACAAGCACACATTCCTCTGCACGCTTTTTCGCTGTCACCTATCCTTAGAGCGAGGCACCACCACTTTCGTAATACCGAATTCGCTTTCCGGCAGTGCGACCAGAAAGCAAGTTTCTCCCATCCTTCTCAACTTAAAGACTAAGACTGTCATGAAAAAGACCAAAATTGTTTGCACCATCGGACCGAAAACCGAATCTGAAGAGATGTTAGCTAAAATGCTGGACGCTGGCATGAACGTTATGCGTCTGAACTTCTCTCATGGTGACTATGCAGAACACGGTCAGCGCATTCAGAATCTGCGCAACGTGATGAGCAAAACCGGTAAAACTGCCGCTATCCTGCTTGATACCAAAGGTCCAGAAATCCGCACTATGAAACTGGAAGGCGGTAACGACGTTTCTCTGAAAGCCGGTCAGACCTTTACTTTCACCACTGATAAATCTGTTATCGGCAACAGCGAAATGGTTGCGGTAACGTATGAAGGTTTCACGACCGACCTGTCTGTTGGCAACACCGTACTGGTTGACGATGGTTTGATCGGTATGGAAGTTACCGCCATTGAAGGTAACAAAGTTATCTGTAAAGTGCTGAACAACGGCGACCTGGGCGAAAACAAAGGTGTGAACCTGCCAGGCGTTTCCATTGCCCTGCCAGCACTGGCTGAAAAAGACAAACAGGACCTGATCTTTGGTTGCGAACAAGGCGTAGACTTTGTTGCTGCTTCCTTTATTCGTAAGCGTTCTGACGTTATCGAAATCCGTGAGCACCTGAAAGCGCACGGCGGCGAAAACATCCAAATCATCTCCAAAATCGAAAACCAGGAAGGCCTCAACAACTTCGACGAAATCCTCGAAGCCTCTGACGGCATCATGGTTGCGCGTGGCGACCTGGGTGTAGAAATCCCGGTAGAAGAAGTTATCTTCGCCCAGAAGATGATGATCGAAAAATGTA
Organism: Escherichia coli; assembly: GCF_036503815.1. Taxonomy (GTDB): domain Bacteria; phylum Pseudomonadota; class Gammaproteobacteria; order Enterobacterales; family Enterobacteriaceae; genus Escherichia; species Escherichia coli_F. The sequence continues at coordinate 2,376,447 of NZ_AP027764.1, read as the reverse complement.
TCCGTGCACGTAAAGTCGTTATCACTGCGACCCAGATGCTGGATTCCATGATCAAAAACCCACGCCCGACTCGCGCAGAAGCAGGTGACGTTGCAAACGCCATCCTCGACGGTACTGACGCAGTGATGCTGTCTGGTGAATCCGCAAAAGGTAAATACCCGCTGGAAGCGGTTTCTATCATGGCGACCATCTGCGAACGTACCGACCGCGTGATGAACAGCCGTCTCGAGTTCAACAATGACAACCGTAAACTGCGCATTACCGAAGCGGTATGCCGTGGTGCCGTTGAAACTGCTGAAAAACTGGATGCCCCGCTGATCGTGGTTGCTACCCAGGGCGGTAAATCTGCTCGCGCAGTACGTAAATACTTCCCGGATGCCACCATCCTGGCACTGACCACCAACGAAAAAACGGCTCATCAGTTGGTACTGAGCAAAGGCGTTGTGCCGCAGCTGGTTAAAGAAATCACTTCTACTGATGATTTCTACCGTCTGGGTAAAGAACTGGCTCTGCAGAGCGGTCTGGCACACAAAGGCGACGTCGTAGTTATGGTTTCTGGTGCACTGGTACCGAGCGGCACTACTAACACCGCATCTGTTCACGTCCTGTAATATTGCTTTTGTGAATTAATTTGTATATCGAAGCGCCCTGATGGGCGCTTTTTTTATTTAATCGATAACCAGAAGCAATAAAAAATCAAATCGGATTTCACTATATAATCCCACTTTATCTAAGATGAATCCGATGGAAGCGTCCTGTTTTCTCTCAATTTTTTTATCTAAAACCCAGCGTTCGATGCTTCTTTGAGCGAACGATCAAAAATAAGTGCCTTCCCATCAAAAAAATATTCTCAACATAAAAAACTTTGTGTAATACTTGTAACGCTACATGGAGATTAACTCAATCTAGAGGGTATTAATAATGAAAGCTACTAAACTGGTACTGGGCGCGGTAATCCTGGGTTCTACTCTGCTGGCAGGTTGCTCCAGCAACGCTAAAATCGATCAGCTGTCTTCTGACGTTCAGACTCTGAACGCTAAAGTTGACCAGCTGAGCAACGACGTGAACGCAATGCGTTCCGACGTTCAGGCTGCTAAAGATGACGCAGCTCGTGCTAACCAGCGTCTGGACAACATGGCTACTAAATACCGCAAGTAATAGTACCTGTGAAGTGAAAAATGGCGCACATTGTGCGCCATTTTTTTTGCCTGCCATTTACCGCTACTGCGTCGCGCGTAACATATTCCCTTGCTCTGGTTCACCATTCTGCGCTGACTCTACTGAAGGCGCATTGCTGGCTGCGGGAGTTGCTCCACTGCTCACCGCAACCGGATACCCTGCCCGACGATACAACGCTTTATCGACTAATTTCTGATCTACACCCTTATTGTCTTTAAATTGCGTAAAGCCTGCTGGTAGTGTGTATGGCATTGTCTGAACGTTCTGCTGTTCTTCTGCTGATAGTGGTCGATGTACTTCAACATAACGCATCCCGTTCGGTTCCACGGAATATTTCACCGGTTCGTTGATCACTTTCACCGGCGTTCCCGTCCGCACGCTGGAGAACAAGGCTTTAATATCCGGTGCATTCATGCGAATACACCCTGAACTGACGCGCAAACCGACGCTGTCCGGCGCACTGGTGCCATGAATGAGGTATTCGCCATTACCATGCGCGAGGCGCAGTGCGTAACGTCCTAGCGGGTTATTTGGCCCGGCAGGAACGACGGGCGGTAATTTAATGCCACGCTCCAGCGAACGCTGACGAATGCCCGCCGTAGGCGTCCAGGTTGGGTTAGGGATTTTCTGCCCCACACGCGTTTCCATCACTGGCGTTTCCAGCCCCTGCAAACCAATACCTATCGGATAGACCTGCACGATATTTTCTCCCGGCGGATAATAATAAAGGCGCAGCTCTGCAAGGTTAACGATAATCCCCTGACGCGGCGCATCAGGCAATAACAGTTGCGAAGGAATAGTTATCGTCGTACCAGGTTTTGGCACCGGGGCGATAGTGTTATTGGCTTCAAGGATCAACATTGCCGCAGTATCAAAACGTCGGGCGATGGCCTGAAGGTTTTTATCCCCTTCTTGCACCGTATACGTTTGATTTTGCCCAACCAGTCGGCTTCCGGTTGGTGGTAGCGGATAATCAACCGCCCAGGCAGCCTGAATGGCGCTAAAAGCGCCGATAAGCGTGAGTGTAAGCAAAGACGCGCGTTTCATTGTAAACCTCCTGTATTTGCCGGAGACTCACGCTGAAACGTCGGATGGCGCTTATGTTCACCTGAAACCAAAACACTCCTGTGCAGGCCAGTGTAAACATTGACCACCCGGCAATGTGAGCCAACCGGATGAAAGCTGTCCCTTTAGTTTAGCTAAGTGCAGCGGCTTTGGCGCGAATTGCGCGAATCATCGCTTCCAGACCTTGTGAACGAGATGGGGTGAGATGTTGGGTGAGCGCCATTTTTTCAAACCACGGACGCACATCGAAATTGACAATATCCTGCGGCGTCATCTGATCGTAGAGTATAAAGACCACCGCAATAAGCCCTTTCACAATCGCCGCATCGCTGTCGCCCTGCAATTCAATAATTCCCTGCGCATTCTGGCGCATGACAATCCACACCTGACTCTGGCAGCCCTGAATGCTATTTTGTGGGCTTCTGTCTTCGTCGCGTAATTCTGGCAGACGTTGGCCCAGCTCAATAATGTAGAGATATTTCTCTTCCCAATTGGCGCAGCGTAAAAAATTACGCAGCAATTTTTCTTTATCCGGCAATACAGCCATAGTGCCTCCCTGTTATCCCAGCAGACGGTGAATACGTTGCAGGCCGGTCACCAGACGATCCACTTCTTCATGGGTGTTATACATAGCCAGCGACGCCCGACACATGGCAGGAACGTTGTAATAGGCCATTAATGGCATAGCGCAGTGATGTCCGGTACGCACAGCAATGCCGTAATTATCGAGAAAACTGCCAACATCATAGGCGTGGTGTTTACCAAGATTAAAAGCAATAACGCCAAGTCTGTTCTGGGGACCATAGAGAGTGAGATCCGGTACAGATTCCAGCTGTGATAGCGCGTAGTGCATCAGATTCTGTTCATACTCGGCTATATTATTAAGCCCCAGCGCCGACACATACTCCAGCGCCGCGCCAAGACCAATGATGCCTCCGGTATTGGGTGTGCCGGCTTCAAACCGCCAAGGTGCTTTGGTCCAGGTAGTGCCTTCACTCAGGCTGACGGTGGCGATCATAGAACCGCCCCCTTCCCACGGCGGCATCTCCTGCAACAAGGCTTCTTTGACATAAAGAATGCCAATTCCAGTGGGGCCATACAGTTTATGCCCGGAGAACACGTAAAAATCGCAATCCAGCGCCTGAACGTCCACCGGATGATGCATCACCGCCTGAGCGCCATCCACCAGTACTTTTGCGCCATGTTGGTGTGCAAGGGTGATCATCTCGGCCAGCGGATTTTCTGTCCCAAGCACGTTGGAGACATGGGTAATTGCCAGCAGGCGAGTTTTCTCATCGAACAGATTAGGCAGTGTCTCCCGCTGCAACGTACCGTCGGGGTTGAGAGGAATCACACGCAGCTCTGCACCCACTCGCGCGCAAAGCATTTGCCAGGGAACAATGTTAGCGTGGTGCTCCATCTGGCTGATGATGATGTTATCGCCCGCTCGCACGTTGCTGTTGCCCCAGCTATTGGCGACCAGGTTAATGCCTTCCGTGGTGCCGCGGACAAACACCAATTCTTCCGCGGAACGGGCATTGATAAACAACGATGCCCGCTTGCGCACGTTCTCCATTTTCTCGGTCGCCTGGGCGCTTAAGGTATGAATACCGCGATGCACCGCCGCGTAGCCATGACGATAAAACTCGGCCTCGGCGTCAATCACCTGGCTTGGTTTCTGCGCACTGGCGGCGCTGTCGAGATAAGCCAGCGGCAAACCGTTTACCTCACGAGAAAGCACCGGAAAGTCGGCCCGCACTTTGTCGACGGAAAAAGTCATCTTGCACCTCCTGGCAGTCGTTGACCGATTCGGGCCAGCACCTGCTGTTTAAGCCCTTCATCACGCAGTGCTTCCGTCAGTTCGGCAGCAAAGGCGTAAATGATCATCTGCTGGGCATCCTGCTGATTGATCCCGCGCGAGCGCAGATAGAACATCTGTTCATCATCAATACGCCCCACCGTCGCGCCGTGGCTGCATTTCACATCATCTGCATAGATTTCCAGCTGCGGTTTAGTATCCACTTCCGCCAGTTTTCCCATCAGCAAATTATTGTTGGTCATCTGACCATCCGTTTTGATGGCGTGCTGCGCGACGTTGATCAAACCGTTAAATACCGCGCGGCCTTTGTCGCTGACGATAGTTTTGTGCAACTGTCGGCTGTTACAAAAACCTTTATTGTGTTCCAGCCAGGTACGGGTATCACACACCTCGTTTTTCACCGGCATCACCAGACTATTGATCCGCAGCGTGCTGTTTTCGCCATTGAGTTGCGTACTGGTGTTGTGTCGTAACACTGCGCCACCCAGCAGGAAACTGTGGCTAAATGCAGTGGCATCGTCAGCCAGCAACAAATCGTTATGGGCAAAGTGGTGACTGACCGGGTTTTCAAACGCCAGCTTGATATGCTGCAAGTGGGCGTTCGCTGCGACATTGATGGTAAAGCGCGCTCCGGTGAAATGACGAGCATCATTAAGGCTGACAAAATGTTCGATCACCGTCGCTTCGGCACCTTCCGCCAGATCCAGATGATGTCGGTAATGGGCAGTGTTCACCTCTTCACCTGCCACGCCCTGGGTAATATGCATTAGCAGCAATGGCTTTGCCGGTCGTTGACCGCGCTTCACGGCGATATGCGTCACGCTTTGCGCCAGGCTTTCCGTCAAATGCAGAAACACTTCCGTCTGAATAGCGTCGGGTAACCCCTGGCGGTCATCGTTAATGCTCACTTCATATCCGCTGCCTTCAGTTGCATCGCTCAGCGCGGGCACGTAACGTCCATCGACAAACACCAGCCGCACAGCGTCTAACGTTAACGCTAAGGCATCTCGCTGCTGTGGGGATATCTCTCCCGCAATGCTGACAAACTGGCTATTGGTCAGCCCTTCCAGCGGCGTATATTTCCAGTGCTCATGTTTGCGTGTCGGCAGTCCGGTACGCAGCAATTGTTGTAAATGCTGCTGTGCTTGCAGGGAGCGTTTTGCACCCTCGGCTTCAAACAAATGATGCCACTGTTGCAGCACGTTACTGCTGTTCGGTAAGCCAGCCATAACCCTGCTCCTCCAGTTGTTTGACCAACGTGAAATCGCCGGATTTCACAATTCGTCCCTGATACAGCACATGGACGTAATCAGGCTTGATGTAGTCGAGAATGCGTTGGTAGTGCGTAACAATGATGAATGAACGCTTGCCGTCACGCAGCGAGTTCACGCCATCGGCAACCACTTTTAATGCGTCAATATCCAGCCCGGAGTCCGACTCATCAAGAATGCATAACTCCGGTTCCAGCACCGCCATTTGCAAAATATCGTTGCGCTTTTTCTCGCCGCCGGAAAAACCAACATTTACCGAACGGGTTAATAAATCCTCCGGCATTTTCAGGAGAGCGATTTTCTCTTCCATCAAATCCTGAAAATCAAAGCGGTCGAGCGTTTCCTGGCCGCGATAGCTGCGCACCGCATTAAGTGCCGTTTGCAGGAAAAACTGGTTACTGACGCCGGGAATTTCCACCGGATACTGGAAGGCCATAAAGATGCCTTCACCTGCACGATCTTCCGGCGACAGCGCAAGCAAATCTTTGCCTTTGAACTCAACCGTGCCGCCCGTCACCTCATAATCTTCTCGCCCAGCAAGCGTTGCCGATAAGGTACTTTTGCCAGAACCGTTTGGCCCCATAATGGCGTGAACTTCGCCGGGACGAACGTCGAGGCTTAACCCACGCAGGATAGCTTTATCTTCCACGCTGACGTGTAAATCTTTAATACTTAACATGTTTATTCCTTATCCGACGCTGTGTTCAAGACTGATGGCGAGGAGTTTTTGTGCTTCAACGGCAAATTCCAGCGGCAGTTCTGAGAACACGTCTTTGCAGAAACCGTTAACAATCATCGAGATGGCGTCTTCTTCGCTGATCCCGCGTTGCAGGCAGTAAAACAGTTGATCTTCACCAATACGTGATGTCGTTGCCTCGTGCTCCAGTTGCGCGCTGTTATTGCGACATTCGACATACGGGAAAGTATGCGCCCCACAATTAGCGCCTATCAGCATTGAGTCGCACTGGGTGAAGTTACGTGCATTGGTTGCCGTCGGCATGATTTTCACTAAGCCGCGATAACTGTTCTGGCTGTGTCCGGCTGAGATCCCTTTAGAGATGATGGTCGATTTGGTGTTTTTACCAATATGGATCATCTTGGTGCCGGTATCCGCCTGCTGATGACCGCTGGTCAGTGCCACTGAGTAAAACTCACCGATGGAGTTATCGCCGCGCAAAATGCAACTGGGATATTTCCACGTAATCGCTGACCCGGTTTCTGATTGCGTCCATGACATTTTGCTGTTTTCGCCTTCGCACAAAGCACGCTTGGTGACGAAGTTGAGAATACCGCCGGTGTTGTTATCGCCAGGGAACCAGTTTTGTACCGTGGAATATTTCACCTCGGCGTTTTTATGGATGATGACTTCCACCACCGCCGCGTGTAACTGATAGCTGTCACGCACCGGAGCGGAACAGCCTTCAATGTAGCTGACGTAGCTGTCTTCGTCGGCCACCAGAATGGTGCGCTCAAACTGCCCGGTTTTTTCCGCGTTAATACGAAAATAGGTGGAAAGTTCCATCGGGCAGCACACGCCTTTAGGCACATAAATAAACGTACCGTCAGAGGCCACCGCCGCATTAAGCGCGGCAAAGAAGTTGTCATTCCCCGGCACCACGGTGCCGAGATATTTACGCACCAGTTCCGGGTGATCGTGGATCGCCTCGCCAAAGGAACAGAAAATAATTCCCTGCTCCGCCAGTTTTTCGCGATAAGTGGTGGCAACCGAAACAGAGTCGAAAATGGCATCCACTGCCACTTCTTTGCCTTCCCGCACGGGAACGCCCAACTGCTCAAACGCCGCCTCCACCTCTTTACTTAAAAAGGCGTTCGCGCCAGTTTGCTGCACCGCGCCGGGTTCAGACGCGCAGTTGTCGTCACAATTACCGCACGATGGTGCTGAGTAGTAGCTGTAATCCTGATAATTCAGCTTGTCGTAGTGCGCTTTCAGCCAGTGCGGCTCTTCCATCTCCAGCCATGCGCGATAGGCATTGAGACGAAACTCCAGCATCCACTCCGGCTCATTACGCTTCGCCGATATTGCGCGCACCACCTCTTCGTTTATCCCCTTTGCCAGTTCATCAGTGGCTAACTGGGTGAAGAATCCTTCTTTATAATTCAGCGGGCCGCCGGTCCAGGTTTTGACATCGTCAGTTGCTTCAGTATTACGAGACATAGTACCGCCTATACCCCAAAGCTTTCGCCACAGCCACATTCATTCTGGGCTTTCGGGTTGTGAAATTTGAATATCTGATTAAGTCCTTCACGAACGAAATCGACTTCCGTGCCATCAATAAACGGCATCGCTTGCAGCGGGACAAACAGCTTCGCGCCGTCGTGTTCAAACAGCAGATCGTCTTTGTCCGGCTCGCTAACACTGTCGAGCATATAGCCAAAGCCCGCGCAGCCCGTTTGCTTCACGCCTAAGCGCACGCCGACCATACCCGGCTGCTTTGCCACCAGCTCACGGATGTGGACCACGGCAGCGGGTGTCAGCGTTAAGCCCTGCCAGGCGAAATCCTGTGGATTAAAGGTTCCTGAATGCATGTCCATCGATTTACCTCACTTCATCGCTTTCAGCGTATAACAGCATGTTAGTGATAATGATTATCAGTTCAACCCAGCAAACGCAGGGGCTTTACCGTAAAACATGCTTTTTGCCTGCTTTTAATAAGCATAGACCCTGATGTGTGGGTTAACAGGCACGCTAAGAATTAGGTATCTCATTGTTAGATAATGATTATTATCTTAGGAGCATTAAGGCTGTGATGAAAAAGAAAAAGTTGTATTGAAAATGACTATTTAAGAGATAGGTAAAAAAGTGCAGCGTTCAGAAATAAGAAAACCCTTAAGTCTGTGCATCACAGGCTTAAGGGTTTCTACCCCATCCGGCGCTTATCTCCGGCACTCACAGTGGCTTAGCTCTTGAAGGGGCGATAAGAATAGTCTCATAAAGCTAAGCCGCTGTTTTAGCACAAACTGCGATTTGTATTATTTTTGAACGTTATCAGGCGGGTAGATAAGCAGTATTAAGAAGGCCCTCGAACCTGGACGAAGATTAATCCAGGCCGATTTGGCGAAGTCGCGACATTACGTCAGGATCAATGCACGCCCAAACGCCAGGCAAAGTAGATTTCTTCTTTTAATTCAGCAGAAGAGAGAGTAAGCAAGTCAGCGAATTCAAGTTCTAATTGTTTCAGACGTTTGAGATATTGGGCAGGTGAAAGATTGCTCTGGTCACGACGTAAAAATTCAATGGCCAGCTGGGTGGGATCAAGTTGAGTAGACATAGCATCCTCGCTTTTAGACAAGACCTGCACAGTATACCACCGTTTACTGTGCAGATAATGACCAAAAGCAATATGCGTCACACTTTTCTGGTGACAACGTCACAAAATAGCGGTCGTCAATCGTGACGAACAGCACAAACGCCCTTTCTCATCGAAGATTTCTATCTGCCAAACCTGATGACGTGAACCGAGATGCAACGGTTTACATACGCCGCGTACCCGCCCTTCTCGTGCCGAGCGAACATGATTAGCATTGATTTCCAGACCAACCACCTTTTGCTCACCTTCGGTACATAAATAACCGGCAACGGAACCGATACTTTCGGCCAATACCACGGACGCCCCTCCATGCAGCAACCCGAAAGGCTGCTTTGTCCGCGAGTCTACTGGCATTGTCGCTTCAAGGGTGTCATCACCAATATGTTCAAAGCGAATATCCAGCAACCCCACCATGTTTCCTTCACCCATTGCATTCAGTGCTTCCAGGGTGATTTTTCGTTTCCATATCATTTAATAATCTCCAGTAAAGCCTGCACAGGATGGCGTACCCCCGTGCCTTCAACCCGTTTTACCTGGCTGCGACAGGAATATCCGGTCGCCAGACAGCGGTTACGCGGCAGTCGCTGCATCGCCTGATGCCAGGATAACTCATAGATCCCGAGCGAGTTTTTATGATTTTTCGCTTCATGTCCGTAAGTCCCTGCCATGCCGCAGCAACCCACGCTGACATTTTCAAGTTTCGCGCCAAAACGGGCAAATATCGCCGCCCATTGTGCTGGCGCGCCCGGCAAGGCGGTAACCTCGGTACAGTGACCAAAGAAATACCATGATTCACCGCTGACTGTAGCCACTGGATGTGACTCAAGTGCGCTTGCCAGCCATTCATTCGCCAGTAAGACCTTAAACTCGCCACGTTCCTCGCCCAGCGCCAGTTTATATTCATCGCGATAACAAAGTACCAGCGCTGGATCGACGCCCACCATTGGCATTCCCAATTTCGCCATTCGGTTGAGAAAATCCGCCGTTTTTTTCGCCGTCTTCGCAAAACGATTAAGAAAGCCTTTGATATGCTGGGCTTTGCCATTCGGCGAAAATGGCAGTAACACGGGCTGGAAACCTAATTTTTCGACCAGACGGACAAAATCCGCCACCACTTGCGCATCGTAATAGCTGGTAAAGGGGTCCTGCACCACCAACACCGTGCGCGCTTTCTGCTCTGCATTGAGAGCTTCAAGCTGTTCCAGCGTCATGTTTGCCGAGCGATGTCCCACCATTTGTTGTTGTAGCGAGGGAACCGACAGCAGTGGCAAATCAACCATGCCGATATGTTTTTCCGAGAGTTTGCGCACCAGCGGCTGGTTAATGAAGAAGTTAAAAGTCTTCGGTGCACGAGCCATCAGCGGTGCGTAGCTCTCGACCGTGGCGACGAGGTGGTCGCGCAGCGGGCGTAAATAACGGGTGTGATAGAGCTGCAGAAAACGAGAGCGAAACTCCGGCACATCAATTTTGATGGGGCACTGAGTCGAACACGCTTTACAGGCCAGGCAGCCCGACATCGCCTCTTTCACTTCGTGCGAGAAATCATATTCGCCTTTATTCGCATGCCAGCTATTACGCGTACGGGCAATTAACGTCCGCAGACTGACACCGGATTCAGGCAGTTCCTGTTCCAGTTTGAGTGGGTCAACGCCGCGATCGGCCAACAAACGCAGCCATTCACGCACCAGCGTTGCGCGCCCTTTCGGTGAATGAATCCGGTTCTGGGTAATCTTCATCGACGGGCACATCGGACTGCGGGCATCAAAGTTGAAGCATAAACCGTTGCCGTTACACTCCATTGCACCACGCCACTGCTGGCGTACCGCGATGGGGATCTGCCGGTCATATGTGCCACGCTTCACCGCGTCCACTTTCATCATCGGCGCGTCGATACCTTCCGGTGGGCAAATTTTCCCTGGGTTGAGCCGGTTTTGTGGATCAAATGCCGCTTTGACTTTACGTAATTCGCCGTAAAGTTCCTCTCCAAAAAACGCCGGGCTGTATTCGGCACGAAAACCTTTACCATGTTCGCCCCACAACAAACCACCGTATTTCGCAGTCAACGCCACTACATCATCAGAGATTTGCTTCATCAAAATCTCTTGTTGTGGATCGCACATATCCAGCGCCGGACGGACGTGTAAGACGCCTGCGTCGACATGACCGAACATACCGTAGCTTAAGCCGTGGCTGTCGAGCAGTGCGCGGAATTCAGCAATATAATCCGCCAGATGTTCCGGCGGTACGCAGGTATCTTCAGCAAATGGAATTGGCTTGGCGGCACCTTTAGCATTGCCAAGCAGGCCAACGGCTTTTTTGCGCATTGCATAGATACGTTCAACGCCAGCCAGCTCACGGCACACCTGCCAGCCGATCACACCTGCTTGCTGGCTGGCGATAAGTTCATCCAGCCGCGCACAGAGCGCATTCACCTGCTGATCGATAAGTGCTTCATCGTCTCCGGCAAATTCAACAATGTTCAGCCCGAGCATCTGTTTGTCAGGTACATCGGTAATCAGCTCACTGACGGAATGCCAGACGATATCTTCCCGCGCCAAATTCAGCACTTTTGAGTCTACCGTCTCTACCGAAAGCGCGCGCGCTTCGACCATAAACGGTGCGTTACGCAGGGCGGAGTCAAAAGAATCATATTTGACGTTCACCAGACGGCGCACTTTAGGCAAGCGCGTAATATCCAGCCGCGCTTCGGTAATAAAGGCCAGCGTCCCTTCTGAACCCGTCAGAATGCGCGTCAGGTCGAACTCAGTCATCTCATCGTTAAAGACATGACGCAGATCGTAACCCGTCAGAAAACGGTTAAGTTTGGGGAATTTATCGATAATTAACTGGCGTTGCTGACGGCAACGTTGATAAACCGTGTTATAAATTCGCCCGATTGTAGTATTGGATTTACCCAGCGTTTCCGCCAGTTCAACAGGCAAAGGCTGGGTATCGAGAATATCGCCTCCCAACAACACCGCGCGTACGCCAAGCACGTGATCTGATGTTTTCCCATAGACCAGCGATCCCTGCCCGGATGCATCGGTATTGATCATCCCGCCGAGCGTTGCGCGATTGCTGGTCGAAAGTTCTGGCGCAAAAAAGTAGCCGAATGGTTTCAAATACTGATTGAGTTGATCTTTTATCACCCCAGCTTCCACGCGCACCCACCCCTCTTCAGGGTTAATTTCGATGATGCGGTTCATATGGCGGGACATATCAACAATAATCCCCTGGTTGAGCGCCTGACCGTTAGTGCCGGTGCCACCACCTCGCGGGGTAAAGATCAGCGATGAATAGCGTTCCTGCGCGGCAAGACGGGCGATCAGCGCCACATCTGCGGTCGAACGCGGAAATACCACTGCATCGGGGAGAAGTTGGTAAATACTGTTGTCGGTCGACATTGTCAGACGATCGGCATAACTTGTCGCCGTATCGCCAGTAAAACCCTGTTGCTCCAGCTCTTGCAAAAAATTAAGCACCAATTGAACGACGCCGGGTGCCTGGGAAATCTGTGGAATCATTATATTGACCCTTTCCTGCGGTCTGTGATGTAGAACGATACACTGTTCTTTCAGGCTGCTAATAGCGCACTGAAAGGTGATGTTTGTTTACTCTATGGATTTCGAGTTGCAGGAAGGCGGCAAGCGAGTGAACTCCAGGAGCTTACAAAGTAAGTGACTGGGGTGAACGAACGTAGCCGCAGCACATGCAATTTGAAATACGACGAGTAAATCGTTTGCGTGTTGCCTGAGTTGTTGTACCACATTTTTTTCTAACACGCCCATCAGAATTAAGGGCAGAATCGGCCTGTTAAAAACCGCTGAAATTGCTCATCATTATGCAGGTGAGTTTCGCGTGTTCACGTCGCGTCGACGATTTGACGCACAAAAAAGGTGAAAAGTAGTTATGGTAAATGTTCGTCAGCCCAGGGATGTCGCACAAATTCTGCTTTCGGTGCTGTTTTTAGCCATCATGATTGTGGCATGTCTGTGGATTGTTCAACCCTTTATTCTCGGCTTCGCATGGGCCGGTACGGTGGTTATCGCCACCTGGCCGGTATTGTTACGTTTGCAAAAGATCATGTTTGGCCGCCGCTCTCTCGCCGTTCTGGTGATGACGCTGTTATTAGTGATGGTGTTTATCATCCCTATTGCTTTGCTGGTTAACAGTATTGTCGATGGCAGCGGTCCACTGATTAAAGCCATTTCCAGCGGTGACATGACGTTACCCGATCTGGCGTGGCTTAATACCATTCCGGTGATTGGCGCGAAGCTGTATGCAGGCTGGCACAACTTGCTGGATATGGGAGGCACGGCGATCATGGCCAAAGTCCGTCCTTATATTGGCACCACCACCACCTGGTTCGTTGGGCAGGCGGCGCATATCGGGCGCTTTATGGTGCATTGTGCGCTGATGCTTCTCTTCAGCGCCCTGCTGTACTGGCGCGGTGAACAAGTGGCGCAAGGCATTCGCCATTTTGCTACCCGTCTGGCAGGCGTTCGTGGAGATGCCGCCGTGCTGCTGGCGGCACAAGCTATCCGCGCAGTGGCGCTGGGTGTTGTGGTGACAGCGTTAGTACAGGCAGTGCTTGGCGGTATCGGCCTCGCGGTATCCGGCGTACCTTATGCAACTTTGCTCACGGTGTTAATGATCCTCTCCTGCCTTGTCCAACTTGGCCCGCTGCCGGTGCTGATTCCGGCGATCATCTGGCTTTACTGGACCGGCGATACCACCTGGGGCACGGTATTACTGGTATGGAGTGGTGTGGTTGGCACGCTGGATAACGTCATCCGCCCAATGTTAATTCGCATGGGTGCCGATTTACCGCTGATCCTAATCCTCTCTGGTGTTATTGGTGGTTTGATTGCTTTCGGGATGATCGGTCTGTTTATTGGTCCGGTTCTGTTAGCCGTTTCCTGGCGTCTTTTTGCCGCGTGGGTGGAAGAAGTCCCACCGCCGACTGACCAACCGGAAGAAGTTCTCGAAGAACTTGGCGAAATCGAGAAACCGAATAAGTAATTTCTCATCAGGCGGTTCTGCCGCCTGATTGTTAACCACCGCTAATTGATATTTGCTTGCTCTTCACTATATTTTCCTGCTTACCGCCATTCAGCTGGTAGTACCTGTCGCAAATTCTTTACAGTTTTTAAACTAATGAGACGAATCTGATCGACGCAAAAAGTCCGTATGCCTACTATTAGCTCACGGTTATAAATCAACATATTGATTTATAAGCATGGAAATCCCCTGAGTGAAACAACGAATTGCTGTGTGTAGTCTTTGCCCATCTCCCACGATGGGCTTTTTTTTAACATTTTTCCGCTTCGCTACCTCGCCCCCTCATTCTTTCCAATAATGTTGCACAAGATACTGTGACTCTCTTCAAGCCGTCGGCAGGCTGATAATGTTATTTATATTTTATTGTTTATTTCATGCAGCCATTACACGATGAACGCTTATGAACTCCAGGCACTCCGCCATATTTTTGCCATGACTATTGATGAATGCGCGACCTGGATTGCCCAGACCGGTGACAGTGAAAGCTGGCATCAGTGGGAAAATGGCAAATGCGCCATTCCTGATCGTGTGGTCGAGCAACTGTTGGCTATGCGACAGCAACGAAAAAAACATCTTCATGCCATCATAGAGAAAATAAATAACCGCATCGGCAACAACACCATGCGTTTTTTCCCTGACTTAACCGCGTTTCAACGTGTCTACCCTGATGGCAATTTTATTGACTGGAAGATCTATCAATCGGTAGCCGCTGAATTATATGCACACGATCTGGAGCGCCTTTGTTAATTTTCCAAAGAAAGGAATTGTCGTTGTTACAACAATAATGAACGGATGCTGACACAACATCGCTTCACTTTTTAAAGCACCTTTGCTAAGTAGAACCTATGAAAAATCCCTATTTCCCTACCGCACTTGGGTTGTATTTTAATTACCTGGTGCATGGTATGGGCGTCATTTTGATGAGCCTGAATATGGCCTCGCTGGAGACGCTTTGGCAGACCAATGCCGCAGGCGTCTCAATAGTTATATCATCGCTGGGTATTGGTCGATTAAGTGTCTTGCTTTTTGCAGGATTATTATCCGATCGCTTTGGTCGCCGCCCTTTTATCATGCTCGGGATGTGCTGCTATATGGCCTTCTTTTTTGGCATCCTGCACACCAATAACATCATTATCGCTTATGGGTTGGGCTTTCTGGCGGGAATGGCAAACAGTTTTCTCGATGCAGGCACCTATCCCAGTTTGATGGAAGCTTTTCCACGTTCACCGGGTACAGCTAATATTTTAATTAAAGCATTTGTTTCCAGCGGGCAATTTTTATTACCGCTAATCATCAGCCTGTTAGTGTGGGCTGAACTGTGGTTCGGCTGGTCCTTTATGATTGCCGCAGGCATTATGTTTATTAACGCTCTGTTTTTATACCGTTGTACGTTCCCACCCCATCCGGGTCGTCGCTTACCTGTCATAGAGAAAGCCACCAACTCTACGGAACATCGCTGTTCAATTATCGATTTAGCCAGTTATACCTTATATGGATATATCTCAATGGCAACCTTTTATCTGGTTAGCCAGTGGCTGGCACAGTACGGACAATTTGTTGCAGGCATGTCATACACTATGTCGATCAAACTACTCAGTATTTACACCGTGGGTTCGCTGCTTTGTGTATTTATTACCGCTCCACTCATTCGTAATACCGTTCGCCCAACAACATTACTGATGCTGTACACCTTTATCTCATTTATTGCTCTGTTTACCGTCTGTCTGCATCCCACATTTTATGTGGTGATAATATTTGCTTTTGTCATTGGTTTTACCTCTGCTGGAGGTGTTGTGCAAATTGGCCTGACATTAATGGCTGAACGTTTCCCCTACGCTAAGGGTAAAGCTACAGGGATCTATTACAGTGCGGGCAGTATTGCGACCTTTACTATTCCGTTGATTACGGCTCATCTGTCCCAAAGAAGTATTGCCGATATTATGTGGTTCGATACCGCCATCGCTGCCATCGGCTTTTTACTGGCACTGTTTATCGGCTTACGCAGCCGCAAAGAAACGTGGCATCACTCGCTAAAGGAAAATGTCGCTCCGGGTGGGTAATGCAATATTCTTTTCAGGTCATGCAAGATCTTACGGATAAATAACTCTTTCTGCGCCAACTAAGGAAAATCGCGATAAAAAACAAACTATGACATGCAATA
The DNA here is from genome assembly GCF_036503815.1 of Escherichia coli. Taxonomy (GTDB): domain Bacteria; phylum Pseudomonadota; class Gammaproteobacteria; order Enterobacterales; family Enterobacteriaceae; genus Escherichia; species Escherichia coli_F. The sequence goes on along the minus strand of NZ_AP027764.1, from coordinate 2,360,562 downwards.
TTCCTGGAAACATAAACTTTATGCCATGTACCCAGGGAAAATCATCTTCAGTATAGTAATTATGTAAACCGTCGGAGAACAATACGTACGGTAACGAAATTATCTTTCAGCAAGGAGCTGTGAAAATGTCTCAAAATAAGGCTTTCAGCACGCCATTTATCCTGGCTGTTCTTTGTATTTACTTCAGCTATTTTCTGCACGGCATTAGTGTTATTACGCTTGCCCAAAATATGTCATCTCTGGCAGAAAAGTTTTCCACTGACAACGCGGGCATTGCCTATTTAATTTCCGGTATCGGTTTGGGCCGATTGATCAGTATTTTATTCTTCGGTGTGATCTCCGATAAGTTTGGTCGTCGGGCGGTGATATTAATGGCAGTAATAATGTATCTGCTATTCTTCTTTGGTATTCCCGCTTGCCCAAATTTAACTCTCGCCTACTGTCTGGCAGTGTGCGTAGGTATCGCTAACTCAGCGCTTGATACGGGTGGCTACCCTGCGCTCATGGAATGCTTTCCGAAAGCCTCTGGTTCGGCGGTCATACTGGTTAAAGCGATGGTGTCATTCGGACAAATGTTCTACCCAATGCTGGTGAGCTATATGTTGCTCAATAACATCTGGTACGGCTATGGGCTGATTATTCCGGGTATTCTGTTTGTACTGATCACGCTGATGCTATTGAAAAGCAAATTCCCCAACCAGTTGGTGGACGCCAGCGTAGCTAATGAATTACCGCAAATGAACAGCAAACCGTTAGTCTGGCTGGAAGGTGTTTCATCGGTACTGTTCGGTGTAGCTGCATTCTCGACCTTTTATGTGATTGTGGTGTGGATGCCCAAATATGCGATGGCTTTTGCTGGTATGTCAGAAGCTGAGGCATTAAAAACCATCTCTTATTACAGTATGGGCTCGTTGGTCTGTGTCTTTATTTTTGCCGCACTACTGAAAAAAATGGTCCGGCCCATCTGGGCTAATGTATTTAACTCTGCACTGGCAACAATAACATCAGCCATTATCTACCTGTACCCTTCTCCACTGGTGTGTAATGCCGGAGCCTTTGTTATCGGTTTCTCAGCGGCTGGCGGCATTTTACAGCTCGGCGTTTCGGTCATGTCAGAGTTTTTTCCCAAAAGCAAAGCCAAAGTCACCAGTATTTATATGATGATGGGTGGACTGGCTAACTTTGTTATTCCGCTGATTACCGGTTATCTGTCGAACATCGGCCTGCAATATATCATCGTTCTCGATTTTACTTTCGCGCTGCTGGCCCTGATTACCGCAATTATTGTTTTTATCCGCTATTACCGCGTTTTCATTATTCCTGAAAATGATGTGCGGTTTGGCGAGCGTAAATTTAGCACCCGGTTAAACACAATTAAGCATAGAGGTTAAAGGAGTTAATTATGGATGTTACCGCAAAATACGAATTGATTGGGTTGATGGCCTATCCTATCCGCCACAGTTTATCGCCCGAAATGCAGAATAAAGCCTTAGAAAAAGCGGGATTGCCATTTACCTATATGGCCTTCGAAGTGGATAACGATAGCTTTCCCGGAGCAATTGAAGGATTAAAAGCCCTCAAAATGCGCGGAACTGGTGTATCAATGCCGAACAAACAACTGGCGTGTGAATATGTTGATGAATTAACGCCAGCGGCCAAACTGGTGGGTGCCATCAACACCATCGTTAATGATGATGGCTATCTGCGTGGCTATAACACCGACGGCACGGGCCATATTCGCGCCATTAAAGAGAGCGGTTTTGATATCAAAGGCAAAACGATGGTGCTGTTAGGGGCCGGAGGTGCCTCAACGGCGATTGGCGCGCAGGGGGCAATTGAAGGTTTAAAAGAAATTAAACTCTTTAACCGTCGGGATGAGTTCTTCGATAAAGCCCTCGCCTTCGCGCAGCGGGTTAACGAAAACACCGATTGCGTCGTGACAGTCACCGATCTCGCCGATCAGCAAGCCTTTGCTGAAGCCCTGGCTTCCGCCGACATTTTAACCAATGGCACAAAAGTGGGTATGAAACCCCTTGAGAATGAATCATTGGTTAATGATATCAGTCTGTTACATCCGGGACTTCTGGTCACTGAATGCGTGTATAACCCGCATATGACGAAGTTATTGCAGCAGGCGCAACAAGCTGGTTGCAAAACGATTGATGGATACGGCATGTTGTTGTGGCAAGGGGCTGAACAGTTCACGTTATGGACTGGCAAAGATTTCCCTCTGGAATATGTTAAACAGGTCATGGGGTTCGGTGCCTGACAGGCTGACCGCGTGCAGAAAGGGTAAAAAATGAAAACCGTAACTGTAAAAGATCTCGTCATTGGTACGGGCGCACCTAAAATCATCGTCTCGCTGATGGCGAAAGATATCGCCAGCGTGAAATCCGAAGCTCTCGCCTATCGTGAAGCGGACTTTGATATTCTGGAATGGCGTGTTGACCACTATGCCGACCTCTCCAATGTGGAGTCTGTCATGGCAGCGGCAAAAATTCTCCGTGAAACCATGCCAGAAAAACCGCTGCTGTTTACCTTCCGCAGTGCCAAAGAAGGCGGCGAGCAGGCGATTTCCACCGAGGCTTATATTGCACTCAATCGTGCAGCCATCGACAGCGGCCTGGTTGATATGATCGATCTGGAGTTATTTACCGGTGATGATCAAGTTAAAGAAACCGTCGCCTACGCCCACGCGCATGATGTGAAAGTTGTCATGTCCAACCATGACTTCCATAAAACGCCGGAAGCCGAAGAAATCATTGCCCGTCTGCGTAAAATGCAGTCCTTCGACGCCGATATTCCTAAGATTGCGCTGATGCCGCAAAGTACCAGCGATGTGCTGACGTTGCTTGCCGCGACCCTGGAGATGCAGGAGCAGTATGCCGATCGTCCAATCATCACGATGTCGATGGCAAAAACTGGCGTAATTTCTCGTCTGGCTGGTGAAGTATTTGGGTCGGCGGCAACTTTTGGTGCGGTAAAAAAAGCCTCTGCGCCAGGGCAAATCTCGGTAAATGATTTGCGCACGGTATTAACTATTTTACATCAGGCATAAGCAATAATATTTCGGCGGGAATACCCTCCCCCGCCGAACTAAAAAAATATATTCAACCGTATTTAATAAAAATATTTCGTGAGTCTCTGCGCTCTAATTCTCCATCTGGCGTAGGGAAAATTACACCTGAATCAGGAATTAACAATGAAACCTGTAAAACCACCTCGTATTAATGGACGAGTGCCGGTCCTGTCGGCACAGGAAGCGGTGAATTATATTCCCGACGAAGCAACACTTTGTGTGTTAGGCGCTGGCGGCGGTATTCTGGAAGCCACCACGTTAATTACTGCTCTTGCTGATAAATATAAACAGACTCAAACACCACGTAATTTATCGATTATTAGTCCAACAGGGCTTGGCGATCGCGCCGACCGTGGTATTAGTCCGCTGGCGCAAGAAGGTCTGGTGAAATGGGCATTATGCGGTCACTGGGGACAATCGCCGCGTATTTCTGATCTCGCAGAAAAAAATAAAATTATTGCTTATAACTATCCACAAGGTGTACTTACACAAACCTTACGCGCCGCCGCAGCCCACCAGCCTGGTATTATTAGTGATATTGGCATCGGAACATTTGTCGATCCACGCCAGCAAGGCGGCAAACTGAATGAAGTCACTAAAGAAGACCTGATTAAACTGGTCGAGTTTGATAACAAAGAATATCTCTATTACAAAGCGATTGCGCCGGATATCGCCTTTATTCGCGCCACCACCTGCGACAGCGAAGGGTACGCCACCTTTGAAGATGAGGTGATGTATCTCGACGCATTGGTTATTGCTCAGGCGGTGCACAATAACGGCGGTATTGTGATGATGCAGGTGCAGAAAATGGTTAAGAAAGCCACGCTGCATCCTAAATCTGTCCGTATTCCGGGTTATCTGGTGGATATTGTGGTGGTCGATCCGGATCAAACCCAACTGTATGGCGGTGCGCCGGTTAACCGCTTTATTTCTGGTGACTTCACCCTTGATGACAGTACCAAACTTAGCCTGCCCCTAAACCAACGTAAATTAGTTGCGCGGCGCGCATTATTCGAAATGCGTAAAGGCGCGGTGGGGAATGTCGGCGTCGGTATTGCTGACGGCATTGGCCTGGTCGCCCGGGAAGAAGGTTGTGCTGATGACTTTATTCTGACGGTAGAAACAGGTCCGATTGGCGGTATTACTTCACAGGGGATAGCCTTTGGCGCGAACGTGAATACCCGTGCCATTCTGGATATGACGTCCCAGTTTGATTTTTATCACGGTGGCGGTCTGGATGTTTGTTATTTGAGTTTTGCTGAAGTCGACCAGCACGGTAACGTCGGCGTGCATAAATTCAATGGTAAAATCATGGGCACCGGTGGATTTATTGATATCAGTGCCACTTCGAAGAAAATCGTTTTCTGCGGCACATTAACTGCGGGCAGTTTAAAAACAGAAATTACCGACGGCAAATTAAATATCGTCCAGGAAGGACGGGTGAAGAAATTTATTCGGGAACTACCGGAAATTACTTTCAGCGGAAAAATCGCTCTCGAGCGAGGGCTGGATGTTCGTTATATCACTGAGCGCGCAGTATTCACGCTGAAAGAAGACGGCCTGCATTTAATCGAAATCGCCCCTGGCGTCGATTTACAAAAAGATATTCTCGACAAAATGGATTTCACCCCAGTGATTTCGCCAGAACTCAAACTGATGGACGAAAGATTATTTATCGATGCGGCGATGGGTTTTGTCCTGCCTGAAGCGGCTCATTAACAGGAGTATAATGATGGATTTTTCTTTAACTGAAGAACAAGAATTGCTGCTGGCCAGTATTCGCGAGTTGATTACGACCAACTTCCCGGAAGAGTATTTCCGCACCTGCGATCAAAACGGGACATACCCGCGTGAGTTTATGCGGGCACTGGCGGATAACGGCATTTCTATGCTTGGCGTGCCGGAAGAATTTGGTGGCATCCCTGCGGATTACGTCACCCAGATGTTGGCGCTGATGGAAGTGTCAAAATGCGGTGCTCCGGCATTTTTGATTACCAACGGTCAATGTATTCACAGCATGCGCCGTTTCGGTTCTGCTGAGCAGCTACGTAAAACGGCAGAGAGCACCCTGGAAACGGGTGATCCCGCCTATGCCCTGGCGTTGACGGAACCAGGCGCAGGCTCAGACAATAACAGTGCCACTACCACTTACACGCGTAAAAATGGCAAGGTTTACATCAACGGCCAGAAAACCTTTATTACCGGCGCGAAAGAGTACCCGTATATGCTGGTGCTGGCGCGCGATCCAGAACCGAAAGATCCCAAAAAAGCCTTCACCCTGTGGTGGGTCGACTCCAGTAAGCCCGGCATTAAGATTAACCCGTTGCATAAAATCGGCTGGCATATGCTCAGCACCTGCGAAGTCTATCTCGACAACGTGGAAGTTGAAGAGAGCGACATGGTGGGCGAAGAAGGAATGGGTTTCCTCAATGTGATGTATAACTTTGAGATGGAACGCCTGATCAATGCCGCGCGCAGCACCGGCTTTGCCGAGTGTGCCTTTGAAGATGCCGCCCGCTATGCCAACCAGCGTATCGCTTTTGGTAAGCCCATTGGTCATAACCAGATGATCCAGGAAAAACTGGCGCTGATGGCGATTAAGATCGACAACATGCGCAACATGGTGTTGAAAGTGGCATGGCAAGCCGATCAGCATCAGTCACTGCGCACCAGCGCGGCGCTGGCAAAACTGTACTGCGCACGTACCGCAATGGAAGTCATTGATGATGCGATTCAAATCATGGGCGGTCTGGGCTATACCGATGAGGCGCGCGTCTCTCGCTTCTGGCGTGATGTCCGTTGTGAACGTATCGGCGGCGGTACAGACGAAATTATGATTTACGTAGCGGGTCGGCAGATCCTGAAAGATTATCAGAACAAATAATCTGCAGGCGGCGCAGCTTCTTAACAAACTGCGCCGCCAGATTTATCCGGCAAGACTTACCGGTTGAGGAAATTCAGATAGGATTTCTTGTTCCGCAAAACAGTTTTTAAATTGCCTGCGGTAATCGCTGGGCGAACAGCCGACATGGCGCAAAAACAGTTTGGCAAAGTGATCGACATTTTCATAACCCACACGCCAGGAGATCTCTGCCTGTGATAATTCAGTATTGGTGAGTGACCATTTCGCTTCCGTCATACGCCGTTGAATAACATAGTTAATAGGGGAAATACGATACTCTTTGGTAAATTCATGGCAAATATAACTGACGCTGGCACGAAATTTTTTCGATAACTGCTCTAAAGTGATTTTTTCGCGATAATTATTATTCAGATAGAAAAGAATATCTTTTATCAGAACATCTTTTTTAATATACCCCTGCTCCGAACGATAAGCATTTTTAAAGTTTTCGTAGTAAAGAATTGCTAACGTATAGGCAAATGCGTCCCATAACGAAGATGTTTGGCTATTTTTACTTTGCGGCAAAATCACACTTAGCTCATTAAATAAGGTTTTAATGACTTCTTTTCCCTGCCCTGCGGCAATTACCGGGCAAGAATGCGGTTGCAGTAGCTGATTTTCCTCAGCCCCCTGAAACTGAAAGCCGTACAGCGCACAGGTACACGTCGTTGCTGGATCGTTAACGTCAGAGGCCACCGCATGCAACCTGCCACGTTCTATCACCACAATGTCATCGGCATGCGCGACATATAACGAAGAATCGATGGTAAACCTTGCTACCCCTTTCTTGACGTAAATCAGCTCGGTTTCATTGTCATGAACGTGATGTCCGGACTCCCATTTTGGATCATCGCTAAATGCAAAACGTGAAAGCCGTGGCGTTTTACCGGCGACAAACAGCGTTTCGCTGGCGTTATCAAAACAGCGTTGATACATGACAACCTCCCTATTCCATGAGCAAGCAAAAACAATATATGCCGGATAAAATACGGCGTGTATTGCGGTTATACAACCGCGTTTAGCGAGAGCTAAACAAGATTATTTACACTGAATGCAAGATTGTACGGTCATGGAATAACAACATTGCCGCAAATTGCACTTTTGTTTTAGCGATCGCATTTTTTTTGCAAGATTGTTGGCAAGGAAAACAGCTTGCTCCGTCGAAAACCCCGCACCGCTATCGCACACTATTTTCAGGCCATTTTTACCTTCCATCGGAGATGGTTCCGTATGCGACTCACAGGAGAAATCATGAAAATAATAACCTGCTTTAAGCTGGTGCCTGAAGAACAGGACATTGTTGTCACTCCAGAATATACCCTGAATTTCGACAATGCCGACGCCAAAATCAGCCAGTTCGATCTCAATGCCATTGAAGCTGCAAGCCAGATTGCAACAGATGACGATGAGATAGCCGCGCTGACCATTGGCGGCTCATTGTTGCAGAACTCGAAAGTGCGCAAAGACGTGCTATCCCGCGGGCCGCATAGCCTGTATTTGGTGCAGGAGGCGCAACTTGAACATGCACTGCCTCTCGATACCGCAAAGGCGCTGGCGGCAGCAGTTGAAAAGATCGGCTTCGATTTACTGATCTTTGGTGAAAGTTCCGGCGACCTTTATGCCCAGCAGGTTGGCTTGCTGGTCGGAGAAATTCTGCAACTTCCGGTGATTAATGCAGTGAGTGCTATTCAGCGTCAGGGTAATACACTGGTGATTGAACGCACGCTTGAAGATGATGTTGAAGTTATTGAGCTCTCTGTTCCAGCCGTGCTCTGCGTCACCTCCGATATTAACATGCCACGCATTCCTTCGATGAAAGCCATTCTCGGCGCGGGTAAAAAACCGGTAAATCAGTGGCAGGCAAGTGATATTGGCTGGAGCCAGAGCACACCACTTGCTGAACTGACCGGCATTCGCGTACCGCCGCAAACAGAACGTAAGCACATCATTCTCGATAACGATTCGCCGGAGGCCATTGCCGAGCTGGCGGAACATCTGAAGAAAGCCCTGAACTGAAGCCTACGGAGAAGAAACGATGAGTCAATTAAACAGCGTCTGGGTCTTTAGCGATAATCCTGAACGTTATGCTGAACTGTTTGGCGGCGCTCAGCAATGGGGCCAACAGGTGTATGCCATTGTACAAAATACCGACCAGGCGCAGGCAGTTATGCCTTATGGGCCAAAATGTATTTATGTTCTTGAGCAAAACGACGCGCTGCAACGTACTGAAAATTACGCCGAAAGCATTGCTGCCCTGCTGAAAGATAAACACCCCGCTATGTTGCTGTTGGCCGCGACGAAACGTGGTAAAGCTCTGGCAGCACGGTTAAGTGTGCAACTGAATGCGGCGCTGGTGAACGATGCCACGGCGGTGGATATTGTCGATGGTCACATTTGCGCCGAACACCGGATGTATGGCGGGTTAGCGTTCGCTCAGGAAAAGATCAACAGCCCGCTGGCGATCATTACCCTTGCACCCGGTGTTCAGGAACCGTGCACCAGTGATATCTCTCATCAGTGCCCGACAGAAACGGTACCTTATGTTGCCCTGCGTCATGAAATTCTCTGTCGCGAACGCCGTGCGAAAGCGGCAAGCAGCGTGGACCTGAGCAAAGCAAAACGTGTGGTTGGCGTCGGTCGTGGTCTGGCGGCGCAGGATGACCTGAAAATGGTCCACGAACTGGCGGCGGTGCTGAATGCTGAAGTCGGCTGTTCACGTCCAATTGCCGAAGGCGAGAACTGGATGGAGCGTGAACGTTATATCGGTGTCTCCGGCGTGTTGCTGAAATCCGATCTCTACCTGACGCTGGGGATCTCCGGGCAGATCCAGCATATGGTTGGCGGCAACGGTGCAAAAGTGATTGTCGCCATTAATAAAGATAAAAATGCGCCAATCTTCAACTATGCCGACTACGGTCTGGTGGGCGATATTTACAAAGTCGTCCCTGCCCTGATTAGCCAGTTGAGCCGCTAATTCCCCTTTCAACCACATCTCCCGCTGTAAATGCAGCGGGAAGGGAGCACAACGCATGTCGGATGACAAATTTGATGCCATTGTGGTCGGTGCGGGCGTTGCCGGTAGCGTTGCCGCACTGGTCATGGCGCGAGCCGGGCTGGATGTCCTGGTGATAGAACGCGGCGACAGTGCCGGATGCAAAAATATGACCGGCGGGCGTCTTTATGCCCACACACTTGAAGCGATTATTCCAGGCTTTGCAGCATCAGCGCCGGTAGAACGCAAGGTCACACGCGAGAAAATCTCCTTCTTAACCGAAGAGAGTGCCGTTACCCTCGATTTTCACCGCGAGCAACCAGATGTTCCGCAACACGAGTCTTATACCGTATTGCGTAATCGTCTGGACCCGTGGTTGATGGAACAAGCCGAACAGGCTGGCGCGCAGTTTATCCCGGGCGTTCGTGTCGATGCGCTGGTTCGTGAAGGAAATAAGGTCACTGGCGTTCAGGCCGGGGATGATGTTCTTGAAGCGAATGTGGTGATTCTGGCTGATGGCGTTAACTCGATGCTTGGCCGCTCGCTGGGAATGGTTCCCGCTTCCGATCCGCATCATTACGCAGTTGGTGTTAAAGAGGTTATTGGTCTTACACCAGAGCAAATCAACGATCGCTTTAATGTTATGGGCGAGGAAGGTACCGCCTGGCTGTTTGCCGGTTCCCCTTCTGACGGCCTGATGGGCGGCGGATTCCTCTATACCAACAAGGATTCCGTATCGTTGGGGCTGGTTTGTGGATTGGGTGATATCGCCCATGCAAAAAAAAGCGTGCCGCAAATGCTGGAAGATTTTAAACAACACCCTGCCATTCGCCCACTGATTAGCGGCGGCAAACTGCTTGAATATTCCGCGCACATGGTGCCGGAAGGCGGTCTGGCGATGGTGCCGCAGCTGGTTAATGAGGGCGTGATGATCGTCGGTGATGCCGCAGGTTTCTGCCTCAATCTGGGCTTTACGGTTCGCGGAATGGATTTAGCCATCGCATCGGCCCAGGCTGCAGCCACAACAGTGATTGCCGCTAAAGAACGCGCTGACTTCTCCGCCAGCAGCCTGGCGCAATACAAACGTGAGCTGGAACAAAGCTGCGTCATGCGTGATATGCAGCATTTTCGCAAGATCCCGGCGCTGATGGAAAACCCGCGCCTGTTTAGCCAATACCCACGAATGGTCGCCGACATCATGAACGATATGTTCACCATCGACGGCAAACCAAACCAGCCGGTACGCAAAATGATCATGGGACACGCGAAGAAAATTGGGCTGATCAACTTGCTGAAAGATGGCATTAAAGGAGCAACCGCGCTATGAGCCAGAACGCTACGGTTAACGTCGACATCAAATTAGGCGTCAATAAATTCCATGTTGATGAGGGCCACCCGCATATCATTTTGGCGGCAAATCCCGATATCAATGAATTCCGTAAATTAATGAAAGCTTGCCCTGCCGGACTTTATAAGCAGGATGACGCTGGAAACATTCATTTCGATTCCGCCGGTTGTCTGGAGTGCGGCACCTGTCGGGTGCTGTGCGGCAACACTATTCTCGAACAGTGGCAATATCTCGCAGGCACCTTCGGTATTGATTTTCGCTACGGCTAATCATGCATCCCACAGGCCCGCATCTCGGGCCTGATGTTCTGTTTCGAGAGTCCAAAATGAAAGTGACATTAACGTTCAACGAACAACGTCGTGCGGCGTATCGTCAGCAAGGATTATGGGGCGATGCTTCGCTGGCCGATTACTGGCAGCAGACCGCTCGTTCGATGCCAGATAAAATTGCCGTGGTCGATAATCATGGTGCATCGTACACCTATAGCGCGCTCGATCATGCCGCGAGGTGTCTGGCAAACTGGATGCTGGCGAAGGGTATTGAATCAGGGGATCGCATTGCTTTTCAACTGCCTGGCTGGTGTGAATTTACCGTTATCTATCTTGCCTGCCTGAAAACCGGTGCGGTTTCCGTGCCGCTGTTGCCTTCCTGGCGGGAGGCTGAACTGGTGTGGGTGCTCAATAAGTGTCAGGCAAAAATGTTCTTTGCACCGACGTTGTTTAAACAAACGCGTCCGGTAGATTTAATCCTGCCGCTGCAAAATCAGCTTCCACAACTACAACAAATTGTCGGCGTGGACAAACTGGCTCCCGCCACCTCTTCCCTCTCATTAAGTCAGATTCTCGCCGACAATACCCCACTGACTACGGCGATAACGACCCACGGCGATGAATTAGCCGCTGTGCTATTTACCTCCGGAACCGAGGGTCTGCCAAAGGGCGTGATGCTAACGCATAACAATATTCTCGCCAGTGAGCGGGCTTATTGCGCGCGGCTGAATCTGACCTGGCAGGATGTCTTTATGATGCCTGCGCCACTTGGTCACGCAACGGGCTTTCTGCATGGCGTAACAGCACCTTTTTTGATTGGTGCTCGCAGCGTGTTGTTAGATATTTTCACTCCTGATGCGTGTCTCGCGCTGCTTGAGCAGCAGCGTTGCACCTGTATGCTCGGCGCAACACCGTTTGTCTATGACCTTTTGAATTTACTGGAGAAACAGCCCGCAGACCTTTCAGCGCTGCGCTTCTTTCTTTGCGGCGGCACCACGATCCCCAAAAAGGTGGCGCGTGAATGCCAACAACGCGGCATTAAATTATTAAGTGTTTATGGTTCCACAGAAAGTTCGCCGCATGCGGTGGTAAATCTCGACGATCCTTTGTCGCGCTTTATGAACACCGATGGTTACGCTGCCGCAGGCGTAGAGATTAAAGCGGTCGATGATGCACGCAAGACCTTACCGCCTGGTTGTGTAGGTGAAGAGGCTTCGCGTGGCCCCAATGTGTTTATGGGGTATTTTGATGAACCGGAATTAACCGACCGTGCGCTGGATGAAGAAGGCTGGTATTACAGCGGCGATCTCTGCCGAATGGATGAAGCTGGCTATATAAAAATAACCGGGCGCAAGAAAGATATTATTGTCCGCGGCGGGGAAAATATTAGCAGTCGTGAAGTGGAAGATATTTTATTACAGCATCCTAAAATTCATGATGCTTGTGTTGTGGCAATGCCCGATGAACGCTTAGGTGAACGTTCATGCGCTTATGTCGTGCTGAAAGCGCCACATCATTCAATATCGCTGGAAGACATAGTGGCTTTTTTTAGCCGTAAACGGGTAGCAAAATATAAATATCCTGAACATATTGTGGTAATCGAAAAACTACCGCGCACGGCCTCCGGTAAAATACAAAAGTTTTTGTTAAGGAAAGATATTATGCGGCGATTAACTCAGGATATCTGCGAAGAGGTTGAATAAGTTTCATACTCGGGGATCACGTAAACCCGGCGACAAAACGCCGCCGGGTATTTATTTTATTTCTTCAGTTCAGCCAGGCTTAACCAGGTTTGCACCACGGTGTCCGGGTTCAGAGACAGGCTATCGATCCCCTCTTCCATCAGCCAGGCGGCAAAGTCTTCATGGTCGGACGGACCCTGACCGCAAATCCCGACATATTTGCCCTGCTTCTTCGCGGCACGAATCGCCATGGACAGCAGTGCTTTCACTGCATCGTTGCGCTCATCGAACAGTTCAGACACCACGCCAGAGTCTCGGTCCAGACCAAGCGCAAGCTGCGTCATATCGTTTGAGCCAATTGAGAAGCCGTCGAAATATTCGAGGAACTGCTCTGCCAGTAAGGCGTTGGACGGAATTTCACACATCATGATGATCTTCAGCCCGTTTTCACCACGTTTCAGCCCCTGGCGCGCCAGTTCTTCAACCACCGCTTTCGCCTGATCTACGGTACGCACGAACGGGATCATGATCTCAACGTTGGTCAGTCCCATGTCGTTGCGCACACGTTTCACCGCTTCACACTCCAGTGCGAAGCAGTCGCGGAAGCTGTCGGAAACATAACGTCCCGCGCCACGGAAGCCGAGCATTGGGTTCTCTTCATCTGGCTCGTAACGTTCACCACCGACCAGGTTGGCGTATTCGTTCGATTTAAAATCAGAGAGACGGACAATGACACGCTTCGGATAAAACGCAGCACCCAACGTCGCGATCCCTTCAGTCAGACGACCAACGTAAAACTCACGCGGAGAATCAAAACCTTTCATCATCTCGCGGATTTCGTTTTGCAACTGCGGTTCCTGATCGTCAAACTCAAGCAGTGCGCGTGGGTGGACGCCAATCATACGGTTGATGATAAATTCCAGACGCGCAAGGCCCACGCCTTCGTTCGGCAGGCAGGCGAAATCGAAAGCACGGTCCGGGTTACCGACGTTCATCATCACTTTCAACGGCAGATCCGGCATCGTTTCTACGCTGGAGCTTTTCACGCTAAATTCCAGCAACTCAGCATAGACGTAACCGGTATCACCCTCTGCACAAGAAACAGTGACGTTCTCACCGTCTTTCATCCGTTCTGTTGCATCACCACAGCCCACTACCGCCGGAATGCCCAGTTCACGAGCGATAATCGCCGCGTGACAGGTACGACCGCCACGGTTGGTGACGATGGCCGATGCTTTCTTCATGATCGGTTCCCAATCCGGGTCGGTCATGTCAGTAACCAGCACATCACCAGGTTCGATGCGGTTCATTTCGCTGATGTCATGGATGACTTTCACCGGACCCGCGCCGATGCGATGACCGATAGCACGGCCTTCGGCGATAATCTTACCCTGTGAATGCAACGTATAACGCTCCATGACCTGACCGCGTGAGCGCACGGTTTCCGGACGCGCCTGCACAATGAACAGTTTGCCGGTGTGGCCATCTTTCGCCCACTCAATATCCATTGGGCGACCGTAGTGTTTCTCAATTTGTACGGCCTGTTTTGCCAGTTCCTGCACTTCTTCGTTGGTCAGCGAGAAGATGTCACGCTGTTCCTGCGGTACGTCTTCGATTTTAACCTGCTTGCCGTGCTCCTGGGTCGGCGCGTAAACCATGCGGATTTTTTTTGACCCCATGGTGCGGCGCACGATAGCCGGGCGATTCGCCGCCAGTGTCGGTTTGTGCACGTAAAACTCATCCGGGTTAACCGCACCCTGCACGACCATTTCACCAAGGCCCCATGCGGAAGTGATAAACACCACCTGGTCAAAGCCGGATTCGGTATCAATGGAGAACATCACGCCAGAAGATGCGAGGTCGGAGCGCACCATCCGCTGAACACCGGCGGAGAGCGCCACGCCACGGTGATCGTAACCCTGGTGCACACGATAAGAGATGGCGCGATCGTTAAACAGAGAAGCAAATACATGTTTCACTGCCACGAGAACGGCGTCAAAACCCTGAACGTTGAGGAAAGTTTCCTGCTGACCGGCAAAGGAAGCGTCCGGCATATCTTCTGCAGTAGCGGAGGAACGCACCGCAAAAGAGGCGTTTTCGTCATCGGCGGAAAGCTGTGCATAGGCTTCGCGGATGGCGTTTTCCAGCTCAGGCTGGAAGGGAGTGTCGATAATCCACTGGCGGATTTGCGCGCCCGCTTTCGCAAGCTGGGTAACATCGTCAATATCCGTTTTATCCAGCAGTTCATAAATGCGCTGGTTTACGCCGCTTTGGTCCAGAAACTGGTTAAACGCGTCGGCGGTTGTGGCGAAACCATTCGGAACGGAAACACCCATTCCGGAAAGGTTAGTAATCATTTCACCCAGGGAGGCATTTTTGCCCCCAACCCTGTCTACATCATTCATGCCGAGTTGGTTATACCAAAGCACCAGCGGTGACGAGCCATTGTTGGACATCGAACAATCCTTTTGTGATAAATGAACGGTTTGAGAAACACATTTCTGCGCATTTATCTTTGCATATTTAACCGGATGAAAAAAACGGTGAATCGTTCAAGCAAATATATTTTTTTACTTTTTAAGACTGATCCCAGCGTTGCGCAAATCTGCTCTCTTCGACAATTTCCACATAAACCATCGGTATAAACGAAACCGTAAAAATGAAATGCTGTTTTCATAAAAAATAAAATTGAAGGTTCATTTTATAAACCAGACATAACGTTCTACGCTTCTGTGCGTTTTTAATTTATGCTTTCATAGAATTATGTCTGCATTACGGGAAGAACAAAATGGATAATGCTGTTGATCGCCACGTTTTTTATATTTCTGATGGTACGGCAATAACTGCGGAGGTATTAGGACACGCAGTAATGTCACAATTTCCCGTCACTATCAGCAGCATTACGCTGCCGTTTGTCGAAAATGAGAGCCGTGCACGGGCAGTGAAGGATCAGATTGACGCAATTTATCACCAGACAGGTGTGCGCCCACTGGTCTTCTACTCCATCGTGTTGCCGGAGATTCGCGCCATCATCTTGCAAAGTGAAGGCTTTTGCCAGGATATCGTTCAGGCGCTGGTTGCCCCGCTACAACAAGAGATGAAACTGGATCCAACGCCGATTGCTCATCGTACCCATGGCCTTAACCCTAATAATCTCAATAAATACGATGCGCGCATTGCGGCGATTGATTACACCCTTGCCCATGACGACGGCATTTCGTTGCGCAATCTGGACCAGGCTCAGGTGATCCTGCTCGGCGTTTCTCGCTGTGGTAAAACCCCCACCAGTCTGTATCTGGCAATGCAATTTGGTATCCGCGCGGCAAACTACCCCTTTATTGCCGACGATATGGATAATCTGGTGCTACCCGCGTCGCTCAAACCGCTTCAGCATAAATTGTTCGGCCTGACTATCGACCCGGAACGTCTGGCGGCGATTCGCGAGGAACGTCGGGAGAACAGTCGCTATGCCTCGCTTCGTCAGTGCAGGATGGAAGTCGCGGAAGTGGAAGCGTTGTACCGTAAAAATCAGATCCCGTGGATTAACAGTACCAATTATTCGGTAGAAGAGATTGCCACCAAGATCCTTGATATCATGGGCCTTAGTCGTCGAATGTACTAGAGAACTAGTGCATTAACTTGTTTTTTTGTTATCATGCTAACCACCCGGCGAGGTGTGTCACACCTCGCACTTGAAATCAGCTGCGATTGGTTTATCGTGATGCGCATCACTTCCCGGTAGTCCTGCCGTAGAAGCAACAAATTTCTGAGACTTGTAATGAACAGAACTGACGAACTCCGTACTGCGCGTATTGAGAGCCTGGTAACGCCCGCCGAACTCGCGCTACGGTATCCCGTAACGCCTGGCGTCGCCACCCATGTCACCGACTCCCGCCGCAGAATTGAAAAAATACTGAATGGTGAAGATAAGCGACTGTTGGTCATCATTGGCCCCTGCTCGATCCACGATCTCACCGCTGCAATGGAGTACGCCACCCGTCTGCAGTCGCTGCGCAACCAGTACCAGTCACGGCTGGAAATCGTAATGCGCACCTATTTTGAAAAACCACGAACTGTTGTCGGCTGGAAAGGGCTAATCTCCGATCCGGATTTAAACGGCAGCTATCGGGTAAATCACGGTCTGGAGCTGGCGCGCAAATTACTTTTACAGGTAAATGAGCTGGGCGTCCCTACCGCGACTGAGTTCCTCGATATGGTGACCGGTCAGTTTATTGCTGATTTAATCAGTTGGGGCGCGATTGGCGCACGTACTACCGAAAGTCAGATCCACCGTGAAATGGCTTCGGCACTCTCCTGTCCGGTAGGTTTTAAAAATGGTACCGATGGCAACACGCGGATTGCCGTGGATGCTATCCGCGCAGCCCGCGCCAGCCATATGTTCCTCTCGCCAGACAAAAACGGTCAGATGACCATCTATCAGACCAGTGGCAACCCGTATGGCCATATTATTATGCGTGGCGGCAAAAAACCGAATTACCATGCCGATGATATCGCCGCAGCCTGCGATACGCTGCACGAGTTTGATTTACCTGAACATCTGGTGGTGGATTTCAGCCACGGTAACTGCCAGAAGCAGCACCGTCGCCAGTTAGAAGTTTGTGAGGATATTTGTCAGCAAATCCGCAATGGCTCTACGGCGATTGCTGGAATTATGGCGGAAAGTTTCCTGCGCGAAGGAACGCAAAAAATCGTCGGCGGTCAGCCGCTCACTTACGGTCAATCGATTACCGACCCGTGTCTGGGCTGGGAAGATACCGAACGCCTGGTCGAAAAACTCGCCTCTGCGGTTGATACCCGCTTCTGAATGCGTGCCCATTCCTGACGGAATGGGCATTTCTGCGCAACTTGTTGTCTTCTCAACACATTACTGCTTGCTCTGGCCCGCCAGAATATTGATAATAAGAATCATTGTTATATCAATTATTATTAATTTTTATGCGTTATACGGATAGCAGAAAACTCACGCCTGAAACGGATGCCAATCACAAGACCGCTTCCCCGCAGCCCATTCGGCGAATTACCAGCCAGACACTGTTAGGTCCGGATGGCAAACTGATTATCGATCATGACGGGCAAGAATATCTGCTTCGTAAAACTCAGGCTGGCAAGCTGCTGTTGACCAAGTAGCCTTTAACTCGAGCAGCTGACTTGAAGCCGTTTACCCCAGTCAGGTGGACGACTGACATAGTCATCATCCCTGTCGCTGAAAGGATTTCGCAACCCCTCATGCAGGCGGTGCAATTCCGTCATATCACCCTTTTCTGCCGCTTCAATCGCCCGTTGCGCCAACCAGTTGCGCAACACCAGAGCTGGGTTAACGCTTTGCATCAGCTGCTGACGCTCACTATCGGTAACCTCGTCTTGTTGCAAACGTACCCGATAACGGGCAAACCAGTCATCAAATGCCGCACGATCGATAAACTCATCACGTAGCGGTGACGCCGCGCTGTACTGCTCGGTCAGACTCAGCATGCGGAATGTTCGGGTATAATCGCTGCGCTCTCGCGCCATCAGACTGAATAATTCATTCAGTAGCGCGTTATCCTCTTTTTGCTCCGTCATGAAGCCCAGTTTCTGCCGCATCCGTTGTCCATAATGCGTCAACAAAACCTGCTGATAGCTGTCCAGGGCCTCATTCAGGGCATCTACGGCAACAAATGGTGACAATGTCTGCGCCAGACGCTGTAAATTCCACAACGCGACGGCAGGTTGATTATCAAAGCTGTAACGCCCTTGGTGATCCGAGTGATTACAAATAAAACCGGGTTCGTAATCATCAAGAAAACCAAACGGCCCGTAATCAAGCGTCAGCCCCAGCAGCGACATGTTGTCGGTATTCATCACCCCATGAGCAAAGCCGACCGTCTGCCATTGGGCAATTAACGATGCGGTACGTGCGACAACATCGGTAAACCAGAGACGGTATTTGTCCTCATCATCTGCAAGATGTGACCAGTAATGACGAATAGCAAATTCAGCTAACTGACGAACCTTTTCCGGCTCGCGGCGATAGTAAAAATGTTCGAAATGACCAAAGCGCAGATGGCTTGGTGCCACACGCATCAGCATCGCGCCTGGCTCCACCGTTTCCCGATACACTGGCGAATCGCTGGTGACGATACTTAACGCGCGGGTCGTCGGAATACCCAGATAATGCATCGCCTCACTGGCGAGACTTTCTCGTATCGTCGAACGTAAAACAGCCCGTCCATCACCCATTCGCGAATAAGGCGTCAGACCAGCACCTTTCAGATGCCAGTCCATTGTAGTGCCATCAGCAAGCCGTTGTTCGCCGAGTAAAATGCCGCGCCCATCACCCAGTTGGCCCGCCCAGACGCCGAACTGATGACCACTGTAAACCTGCGCCAGTGGTGACATACCAGGCAGTAGGGTTTCGCCACCCCAGACACCTGCGCCATTTTTAAACAGTGACGATGGAATACCCAGCGTGTTAGCCAGTTCGGCATTATGCCAAATCAGCCGGGCATTATTTAAAGGCGTAGGGGAAAGTGTTGTATAGGTTGCTGGCAATTCATCGCGCCAACGGGTAATAAAAGACAGGGTCATAGATCCTCCTGTTTGATAGTGTAGACGGTTACTCTCGTCTTAAACACCAGCAAACAGGAGGGTTATCGCTGAACCAACGTCGTTATCTGATTTACAGGAACGGCAGGCCACAGGCATCCCTGGAGAGCATGGAAATCAAAGGGGGTAATCTGTGCCATTATTTCTGGCGTATCAATGCCCCCCGCGATGATGCAATTGCAACATGGGGAAATTTGCGCCTGGATCGCACGAATAAACGGTTCGAAGGAGCGATGCGTGATTTGTTGCTGAATAAAACTTTTATCCAGCATGACGCGGGTGAAAAGACCATCAAAAACCGCTTTCATTGTGCTATTGCCTGCGCCCAAATTACCTAACACAAGGGGATACATTTGCGATAAGGACAAAAGATCGCGATTATCTTTTCCTTCATCGAGATGCGGGTAATTCTCATTAATCAACAGTTCAATAAACGGATATTTTAATAGTTCGCCCGCGTAATTATCCCTGTCTAATAATAAAGTAGCCACTTGTGGGGTTAAATTAAGCCAGGCAAAGAGTTTATGTTGAATAAAAAAGTGTTGGCATGATTTTAGCAATTCCAACTGCTCAGAAAATAATTGCCAATGTTGCTCCTCGGTAAGTTGCGCTATAACCCGACTCGTCGGTATACGAACCGTACCATCTTCACTGGAGAAATGGGTAATTAACTCAACGCCGACAAGGTCTTGCTGGTTATCTCTTATCGGCAGGAAATAGCAATCAGAATGATAAAGATTCTCCAAAAAAATCTTCATGGTAACCGTCCCTCTCGAAGGATGTTTTTCAGTATCCGGCTAAAAGGGATGAGGCCATAAGACATAACAATTACAGAAGGAGTAACTTTCATTTGTTCCATGTTAACCACTTTTTCAGGGGTCCTTTTATTAGATTATCCTGATTATAAACGAATAATCCATATACGGTATTTTTGTCTGTAAAATACTACTGTATTCAGGAGTAAATGGACGGAGATGTATCATCGCCGTCCATTTTTCGACATACTAGATTCGTCTCGCCTGCCAGAAATTTTTCTGCCAATAGACATTATCGAGTGAGGAACGCATCACTCCCTTGCTGGTAGAGGCGTGGATAAATTGGTTGTTGGTATCGTAAATACCTACATGCAAACCATTTTGTCCGGAGCCCGTTTTGAAAAAGACCAGGTCACCAGGCAGCAACTCGTCTTTATCAATTTGCGTGCCGATAGAGGCTTGTTGTTTGGTTTCACGGGGCAGCTGCAAATCGAAACGATCGCGCATCGTCACAACCACAAACCCCGAACAGTCCACACCGCGCCGCGTCATGCCACCATAACGATACGGCGTGCCATGCCAGCTCTGTAGCTGGTCGTTCAAACCGGCAATAACGGTAATCGAATCAGAAAGTCTGGCATTTGGCGGCGGTGCTTTATGGTGGCTACACCCGGCCAGAAACAGTGCTGTGATCAAAATAAGGCAGAAACGCATTCCGTACGGTTCCTCTGTTTTTTATTCTTGCATTAATTTAGCGTCGTAATTACCCGATTTTCAAGATACTAATGAAATCAGATGGTCGAAATCAGCATTCTGTGACCTTCGATATCCAGACGGCGAAAATTCATCCCATAGGCCTGCGCCAGATTTGGCGGCGTGAGCACCTCTTCTCTGCGTCCACTGGCCAGCATTTTTCCACCTTTTAGCAACCACGCCCGATGCGCATGACGCAAGGTGTGGTTGAGATCGTGACTGCTCATAACAATCGCCAGTCCTTGCTGACACAGCGCGCTCAGAATTTTGTCTAACGCACTTTGTTGCGCAACATCAAGACTGTTCATAGGCTCATCAAGAAGTAGTAATTGGCCTGCGGGATTGGCTTGTGGTGTGATTTGCAGCACCACCGCAGCAAGACGTACGCGTTGCCATTCGCCGCCGGAAAGTTGATTGGTGCTACGTCCGAGTTTGTCATCAAGAGCCAGCGCCCCTGCGACATCATTCAGCAGTTCGGTACGCGTTTTATCGTGCTGATGCAGTGTCAGGTAGTGCCAGACCGGCATTGCAAACGGTGGCGTCTGTTGTTGTGAAAGATAGGCGCGATGCAGCGCGAGTTTTGTTGCGGACCATGCTTCCAGTGGTTGCCCCGCGAACTGAATGCTTCCCTTACCGCTGGTCATTCCGGCCATTCGCGCCAGTAAGGTACTCTTACCCGCGCCATTCGGCCCCACCAGATGCAGGATCTCCCCAGCCCGAACCTCGCCAGAAAGCGGCCCAAGGCGGGTTGATTCCGCAACATCCTGTAGCTGCATCACAATAGACATTATTTCGCCAACGCCAGTTTAATGCTTTCCATCACAATGGGATCTTCCGGCGTCATATCCGGGGAAAAACGCTGGATGACCAATCCGTCCCTGCCAACTAAAAATTTCTCAAAATTCCATAAAATATCATCAGGGTACAGCGGTGCACGACCTTTGCTGACCATACGGGCATAGAATCCGCTCTCTTCCGGCGCGACTGCCGTCGGCGCTGCGGCAATCAATTTTTGATACAGCGGATGGCGTCCTTCGCCATTAACTTCAATCTTACTGAACATCGGGAACGTCACCCCCCAGGTAGTGGTGCAGTAAGTTTTAATCTCTTCATCGCTGCCCGGTTCTTGCTCCAGAAACTGGTTGCACGGGAATCCCAGCACCACAAAACCACGATCGGCCCAGGCTTTCTGAATATTCTCCAACTGCTCATATTGCGGCGTTAAGCCACACTTTGAGGCGACATTGACAATCAACAGCACATTACCGGCGTACTTCTCCAGCGTGGTCACTTCACCGTCGATATCTTTCACTACGGTCGTCAGAATGGAATCTTGCATCGTCTCTCCTGGGTGGTCAGTAAAAATCTTAGCTTTTAATCATAGACCGTCTTTTTGCGGCTAACGTCCTGCTTTTAACAATAACCAGATAAACACCGGCGCACCCAACGTTGCGGTGACCACGCCAATAGGCAGCTCTGCGGCAGCTAATGCCAGGCGCGCTACAACATCGGCCAGCAGTAATGCGCTCGCCCCTGCCAGCGCGCAGCCGGGAAGTAATACGCGATGATCGGTCAAACCACATAACCGGAGAATATGTGGGATCACCAGACCAATAAAGCCGATAGCACCCGCCAACGCCACACTGACGCCAACCATCCAGCCGGTCGCTGCCACCAGCACATTGCGCCAGAACCACAGGGGTAAACCCAGTTGCCGCGCCGAGATCTCGCCAAGTGCTAACATATTCATCGGTCTGGACTGACAACAGATCCACAACAACACGGGGATCAATGCCAGCATCAGCCAACTTTGCCGCCAGTCTACGCCGCCAAAACCGCCCATCATCCAGTACATCAGCTGACGTAAATCAACAGAGGTGGAAAAATAGATAGCCCACGTCATTAGTGCGCTACAGATAATCCCTAATGCAACACCAGCCAGCAATAACCGACTGGTCGAAAGATGACGACGGGCAAAACGTAAGAGTATTAAAGTGATGATAAGCGCGCCAGCAATCGCACACAGCCCTAGTGCCCAGTTTGGGAGTTGCCCTTGCCCAAGCAATACCGCGGCGATAAGCCCTACGCCTGCGCCGTTAGAGACGCCAAGTAGTCCAGGTTCTGCCAGAGGATTTTCAAACAATGCCTGCATTACAGCGCCGGATATAGCCAGCGCCGCACCAACCAGCAATACAGCCAGCGTACGTGGCAGGCGAATTTGCCAGACGAACAGTTCGCCACGAGGAGTAAACCAGTCACCTGGCGAAATCCATTGTTCACCGGCGCAAAGGCTTAAGAGAAGCGCCAGCAGCATCAAAACTGACAGGCATAATAACCAGCGAATATTTTGTCGCTGTTGTTGGCGGGCAAGTGTCAGCATGGTATCCGTTCTGCTGAAGTGTCATGGCGTTGATTTTACGGTGACTCTTCGACAGTGAAAAGAAAAAAGGCCGCAGAGCGGCCTTTTTAGTTAGATCAGATTACTCGTCTTTGGGCGAAGCGTTTTCGACCCGGCTTTTTAACTTCTGCCCGGGTCTGAAGGTCACCACGCGCCGTGCTGTAATGGGAATATCCTCGCCCGTTTTCGGGTTACGTCCCGGGCGTTGATTCTTATCACGCAGATCGAAGTTACCAAAACCAGAGAGTTTCACCTGTTCGCCGTTTTCCAGAGCTCGACGGATCTCTTCGAAAAACAGTTCAACCAGTTCTTTGGCATCCCGCTTGCTAAGCCCAAGCTTATCAAACAGATATTCTGACATTTCAGCTTTTGTAAGCGCCATAGGTTCAATCCCTCAATGATGCCTGGAATCGCTCTTTTAATGCCTCTACACATTTGGCGACGGTAGCGGCAATCTCCTCTTCTTCGAGTGTACGGCTGGTATCTTGCAGGATCAGGCTTATGGCGAGGCTCTTATACCCCTCCGCAACACCCTTACCGCGGTACACGTCAAATAAGTTTACGCCAACTACCTGATTTACGCCAACTTTCTTACATTCGGATAAAATATCCGCTGCGGGAACGTTTTCTGCGACCACCACCGCGATGTCACGACGGTTCGCCGGGAAGCGAGAAATCTCGCGCGCCTGAGGCACCACGCGGTCTGCGAGCTTGTTCCACTCCAGTTCGAACACCAGAGTGCGACCGTTAAGATCCAGTTTACGTTCCAGTTCAGGATGAACAACCCCAACAAAACCAATACGTTCACCTTTCAGATAAATCGCTGCGGATTGCCCCGGATGCAGTGCCGGATTCGCTTCTGCACGGAACTCAACCTCATTCAGTTTACCGGTCAGGTCGAGAACGGATTCAAGATCGCCTTTCAAATCATAGAAATCAACGGTCTCTTTTGCCAGGTTCCAGTGCTCTTCGTAACGGTTACCGCAAATCACACCGGCTAACATCAAATCCTGACGAATGCCCAACGGTGCCTGAGTATCTGGCACGAAACGCAGACCACTTTCGAAAATGCGCACACGGTTCTGCTGACGGTTCTGGTTGTACACCACGGTTGCCAGCAGGCCGGTCCACAGGGAAAGACGCATTGCTGACATTTCAACGGAAATAGGGCTTGGCAGCAGTAAGGCTTCAACGCCTGGATGGATCATCTGCTGCACTTTCGGATCAACGAAGCTGTAGGTGATCACTTCCTGATAGCCTTTGTCGTTGAGCAGCGTTTTCACGCGCTTGAGCGACAGATCGGCTTCGCGGTGAGTACCCATAATCAGGTTTGCCTGCACCGGCTCATCAGGGATGTTGTTGTAGCCGTAAACACGCGCGACTTCTTCGACCAGATCTTCTTCAATCTCCATGTCGAAACGCCAGCTCGGCGCAACTGCCTGCCACTCGTCTTTGCCTTCGGTCACTTCGCAGCCGAGACGACGCAGAATGTCAGTGACCTGCTCATCGGCAATATGATGACCAATCAGGCGATCCAGTTTGCTGCGACGCAAAGTGATGGTTGCACGCTTCGGCAGCGTTGCTTCGTTGGTGATATCAATTACCGGACCAGCCTCACCACCGCAGATGTCGATCAGCAGACGGGTCGCACGTTCCATCGCTTTGTGCTGCAGTGCCGGATCAACGCCACGCTCATAACGGTGAGACGCATCAGTATGCAGGCCATGACGACGAGCACGACCGGTGATAGACAGCGGGCTGAAGAAAGCGCATTCCAACAGGACGTTTTGCGTTTCGTCATTCACGCCAGAGTGTTCGCCACCAAAGATGCCGCCCATCGCCAGCGCCTTGTTGTGGTCGGCGATGACCAGGGTGTCAGCGTTCAGCTTCGCTTCGGTACCGTCGAGCAGTACCAGCGTTTCGCCCTCTTTCGCCATCCGCACCACAATGCCGCCTTCAATGCGATCTTTATCGAAAGCGTGCATCGGCTGGCCCAGTTCGAGCAGCACATAGTTGGTGACGTCAACAACTGCATCGATAGAACGGATCCCGCAACGACGCAGTTTTTCTTTCATCCACAGCGGAGTTGGCGCTTTAACGTTAATGCCTTTTACCACACGGCCAAGATAACGCGGGCAGGCTTCCGGCGCTTCTACTGCAATCGGCAGCGTGTCGTCGATGGTCGCACCAACCGGAACGATTTCCGGTTCAACCAGCGGCAGCTGGTTCAGCACGGCAACATCACGCGCCACGCCGATAATGCCTAAGCAATCGGCACGGTTTGGCGTTACGCTGATTTCGATGGTGTTGTCATCGAGTTTCAGGTATTCGCGGATGTCGGTGCCAATCGGCGCATCCGCTGGCAGTTCGATAATGCCGCTGTGATCGTCAGAAATTCCCAGCTCAGAAAAGGAGCACAGCATCCCTTCAGACGGTTCGCCGCGCAGTTTTGCCGCTTTAATTTTGAAATCACCCGGCAGAACAGCACCAATGGTCGCTACCGCCACACGCAGGCCCTGACGGCAGTTTGGCGCACCGCAGACAATGTCCAGCAGGCGATCGCCGCCGACATTCACTTTTGTCACTCGCAGTTTGTCAGCGTTCGGATGCTGCGCACACTCAACCACTTCACCCACAACCACGCCGTGGAAGCTACCGGCAACCGGTTCTACACCGTCAACTTCCAGGCCAGCCATGGTGATTTGATTTGCCAACGCATCACTATCAATCGCCGGGTTCACCCATTCGCGTAACCACAGTTCACTGAATTTCATAATCTATTCCTGCCTTATTTAAACTGTTTGAGGAAACGCAGATCGTTTTCGAAGAATGAACGCAGGTCGGTGACGCCGTAACGCAACATAGTCAGACGCTCCATCCCCATCCCGAAGGCGAAACCAGAGTAAACTTCCGGATCGATGCCAACATTACGCAGCACGTTCGGATGCACCATCCCGCAGCCCAGTACTTCCAGCCATTTACCGTTTTTACCCATGACGTCCACTTCTGCAGAAGGTTCGGTAAACGGGAAGTAGGAAGGACGGAAGCGGATCTGCAAATCTTCCTCAAAGAAGTTACGCAGGAAGTCGTGCAGCGTGCCTTTCAGGTTGGTAAAGCTGATGTTGGTATCAACAATCAGACCTTCCATCTGATGGAACATCGGCGTGTGAGTCTGGTCGTAGTCGTTACGATAAACGCGGCCAGGCGCGATGATACGAATCGGTGGCTGCTGAGCTTTCATGGTGCGGATCTGTACGCCAGAGGTCTGGGTACGCAGCAGGCGGGTAGCGTCAAACCAGAAAGTGTCGTGGTCAGCGCGCGCCGGGTGGTGACCAGGAATGTTCAGAGCATCGAAGTTATGATAATCGTCTTCGATTTCCGGCCCGGTTGCCACGGTAAAGCCAAGCTCACCGAAGAAACTTTCGATACGGTCGATGGTACGGGTCACCGGATGCAGACCGCCGTTTTCAATACGACGACCCGGCAGGGAGACATCAATCGTTTCCGCAGCCAGACGCGCATTCAGCGCTGCGCTTTCCAGTTCCGCTTTACGTGCATTCAGCGCCTGCTGAACCTGCTCTTTCGCTTCGTTGATAACCGCACCGGCTGCCGGGCGTTCTTCTGGCGGCAGCTCACGCAGGGTCGTCATCTGAAGGGTTAAGTGCCCTTTTTTACCCAAATATTCGACGCGCACATTGTCTAACGCGGCAACATCTGACGCCTGGCTAATGGCCGCCTTCGCACTGGCAACCAGTTCTGCGAGATGTGACATGGTTTTCCTCATTGTGTCAGTGGTGACACTGGTTCGTTGGACTTAGAGCCTATCCCATCAGGCTATTTTACTTGCCATTTTGGACCCGGGCAGTGCTCGAAATCCTCACGTACTTAAGTACGCTCCGGTTTCTCCGCGCTGGCCGTGCCCAGACTGGCTGCGACAATTACGCCTGATGAGACAGGCTTTTTATTTTTCAAAACGCGCATACAAAAAAAGCCTCCACTGGGAGGCTTTCAGGCGCTGTTTTCCGTTTCTCTTCTCACGCGCTAGCCTCCTGGAGTCAGGTGCTAAAGTAAAAAAAGAAGCGGAAAATAGCAGCATTCATTGCTTGCGTTACCTTTTGGTACTTTTCAAAAGACCTTTATTGAAAAGGCTACGGCGATAAAAGTCAATGTTTTGATGGCGTTGAAACGAAAAGAGGGAGACTAGCTCCCTCTTTCAACTGGCTTATGCCAGAGCTGCTTTCGCTTTTTCAACCAGAGCGGTGAACGCTACTTTGTCGAATACTGCGATATCAGCCAGGATCTTACGGTCGATTTCAACAGAGGCTTTTTTCAGGCCATTGATGAATTTGCTGTAAGAAATACCGTTCTGACGTGCTGCTGCGTTGATACGCGCAATCCACAGTTGACGGAACTGACGCTTACGTTGACGACGGTCACGGTAAGCATACTGACCAGCTTTGATAACAGCCTGGAAGGCAACGCGGTATACGCGAGAACGCGCACCGTAGTAGCCTTTAGCTTGTTTCAAAATTTTCTTGTGACGTGCGCGTGCAATAACACCACGTTTTACGCGAGCCATATGTGCTCTCCTGTATCTATATTCTAATTAAAAAGTTAAAAAACGTTAACGGCTTATGCGTACGGCAGGCACGCGATTACCAGGCCCAGATCGCCTTTGGAAACCATGGCTTTCGGACGCAGGTGACGTTTACGTTTGGTCGCTTTTTTGGTCAGAATGTGACGCAGGTTAGCGTGCTTGTGCTTAAAACCACCTTTACCGGTTTTTTTGAAGCGCTTAGCAGCACCGCGTACGGTCTTAATTTTTGGCATTTTAATAACTTCCACTTCGCATTGTTAATAAACGAAACAAAGGCGAACAATGCCTGTGAAGCCCAAAGGCTCCACAGACAGTGCTACTTGAAGGCCTTACTGTTTCTTCTTAGGAGCGAGCACCATGATCATCTGGCGGCCTTCGATCTTCGTTGGGAAGGATTCGACCACTGCCAGTTCTTGCAAATCGTCTTTCACGCGATTAAGCACTTCCATACCGATTTGCTGGTGCGCCATCTCACGACCGCGGAAACGCAGCGTGATTTTGGCTTTATCACCCTCTTCGAGAAAGCGAATCAGGCTGCGGAGTTTTACCTGATAGTCGCCTTCATCTGTACCAGGACGGAATTTAATTTCCTTAACCTGGATAACTTTTTGCTTTTTCTTCTGTTCCTTAGAAGACTTGCTCTTTTCATAGAGGAATTTGCCGTAATCCATTATACGACAAACCGGCGGCTCGGCGTTAGGGCTGATCTCGACTAAGTCTACTCCGGCTTCTTCTGCTTTCTCCAGAGCTTCTCTCAGACTCACAATACCAAGCTGCTCGCCTTCCAGACCTGTTAAGCGAACTTCCTGGGCGCGAATTTCGCCATTGATACGGTTAGGGCGCGCCGTTTGAACTCGTTTTCCGCCTTTAATACCTTATTCCTCCAATTGTTTAAGACTGCGGCTGCGAATCTCTTGTTGCAGCTTCTCGATCACTTCATTTACGTCCATGCTACCCAGGTCTTTACCACGGCGGGTGCGAACGGCAACTTTGCCTGATTCCACCTCTTTATCACCACAGACCAGCATATATGGGACGCGACGCAAAGTGTGCTCGCGGATTTTAAAGCCAATCTTCTCATTTCTCAAGTCTGCTTTAACACGAATGCCCGCATTTGATAGTTTTTGCGTCAATTCGTTAACGTATTCAGACTGTGAATCGGTAATATTCATGATAACAACCTGAACCGGCGCAAGCCAGGTCGGGAAGAAACCAGCGAATTCTTCGGTCAGGATACCGATGAAACGTTCCATCGACCCCAGAATTGCGCGGTGAATCATTACCGGTACCTTACGCTCGTTGTCTTCACCCACATAGGAGGCGCTCAGACGAGACGGCAAGGAGAAGTCCAGCTGTACTGTACCGCACTGCCATGCACGATCGAGGCAGTCATACAGGGTAAATTCAATTTTCGGACCGTAGAAAGCGCCTTCACCCAGTTGATATTCAAACGGGATGTTGTTTTCTTCCAGCGCAACTGCCAGGTCCGCCTCAGCACGATCCCACATTTCGTCGCTGCCAATACGTTTTTCAGGACGAGTGGAGAGTTTGACGACGATCTTCTCGAAGCCAAAAGTGCTGTACATATCATAGACTAAACGGATACATCCGTTAACTTCATCGCGAATTTGTTCTTCAGTACAGAAGATATGCGCGTCATCCTGGGTAAAACCACGTACACGCATCAGGCCATGCAGCGAACCTGACGGCTCGTTACGGTGGCAGCTACCAAACTCGGCCATACGCAGCGGCAGATCGCGATAAGACTTCAGCCCCTGGTTGAAAATTTGTACGTGACCCGGGCAGTTCATCGGCTTAATGCAGTATTCACGGTTCTCAGAAGACGTGGTGAACATTGCATCTTTGTAGTTGTCCCAGTGACCGGTTTTTTCCCACAGAACACGGTCCATCATGAACGGACCTTTAACTTCCTGATACTGGTACTCTTTCAGTTTAGAACGAACAAACACTTCCAGTTCACGGAAGATGGTCCAACCGTCGTTGTGCCAGAAGACCATACCCGGCGCTTCTTCCTGCATATGGTACAGGTCGAGCTGTTTACCAATTTTACGGTGGTCGCGTTTCGCGGCTTCTTCCAGGCGCTGCAGGTAAGCGTTTAGCGCTTTTTTGTCTGCCCACGCCGTACCGTAAATACGTTGCAACATTTTGTTGTTGCTGTCGCCACGCCAGTAAGCCCCTGCCGTTTTCATCAGTTTGAAATGATGGCAGAAACGCATGTTCGGTACGTGCGGACCGCGGCACATGTCGACATATTCTTCATGGAAGTACAGACCTGGCTTGTCATCATGGGCGATGTTTTCGTCAAGAATGGAGACTTTGTAGCTCTCCCCACGGTTGGCGAAAGTTTCACGCGCTTCGTGCCAGCTGACTTTCTTTTTAATGACGTCGTAGTTTTTCTCAGCAAGCTCATGCATCCGCTTCTCGAGTGCTTCGACATCTTCCTGGGTTAACGTGCGGTCAAGATCAACGTCGTAATAAAAACCGTTGTCAATAACCGGGCCGATTGCCATTTTGGTATGCGGCCAAAGTTGTTTAATCGCGTGCCCTAACAGGTGCGCACAGGAGTGACGAATGATCTCCAGACCTTCTTCGTCTTTGGCGGTAATGATCGACAGTTGTGCGTCGTTTTCAATCAGATCGCAAGCATCAACCAGTTCACCATTAACGCGCCCTGCGATACAGGCTTTCGCCAGACCTGGACCAATGTCCAGCGCAACATCCATGGGGCTTACAGCGTGGTCGTAATGGCGTTGGCTGCCATCAGGAAGAGTTATAACAGGCATTTTATATCCTTATTTGCAGTGGTGACCCACACGAAAGATCACATACAAAGAAAAATTTGTTTATTAACAGTTCATTGCGAAACCATCTAGCCAACAAATGCTAAATTGGTTCGCAATCAGGTACACAAATGAAAGACATTAACCTCTCACCTTCCACCCGGTTGAACGATGTTAACACTAAAAAAAGGGAGATTGTACCTTTCCGTTTCACATTGATTCGATTCGCAATTCGTTTGTAGTGAGTACACCAGCAAAACGCTTAAAGAACCACTCATAACATCACGCAGCGTCTGAAAGGTTTACTGCGAGCGGATTTACGCATATAAACTGAATCCAGCAAAGTTCGTTGCGCTATTTGGCGGTGGTATTTAAACGATCATGAGATTAATGACGAACTGGTCATATCGCAATGATAAAAGTGACACAATTCTTATAGCAATTTTTCGTGCACATTTCGTTCTGGCGATAATAATTAATCATCATACTCAAAACCTCCAGACATATATAAGGCGAATAGATTATGAGTGAAAACGATATCATTATCAGAACTCATTATAAGTCTCCTCATAGAGTGCACATCGATAGCGACATACCAACGCCTTCAGCAGAGCCTATTAATCAATTTGCGCGCCAGCTCATCACCCTACTTGATACCTCTGATTTAAGTTCGACGCTGTCATACTGTGTTACTCAGGAATTTACCGCAAGCTGTCGAAAAATATCACAAAATTGTTATTCCACTGCCCTTTTTATCATTAACTTTGCCACTTCCCCCATCCATGCAGAAAATATACTCATTACATTACACTATAAAAAAGAAATCATTTCCTTACTTCTGGAAACCACGCCCATTAAAGCTAACCATTTGCGAAGCATACTGGATTATATTGAACAGGAACAGTCAACTGCCGAAAAACGTAACCATTGCATGAAGCTCTCAAAAAAAATCCATAGAGAAAAAACTATACAACCAACAGTAAATCTCAATGGTAGTGCATTTTTTTTGCAATCTCCTTCTGACGCTATTTTTTGCCGCCATCTGTCATTACAATACGCCCTTGATTCATTGGGAAATGGAAAAGGCAAAGTCAATCTGATTAAACATTACTCCTCCGTTGAATCCATACAGCAGCATGTCCCTATTGTCCGGGACGCGGAGTTCAGAGCATTACTTCGCCATCCTCCTGCAGGGAGTCGCGTTATCGCGAGTAAGGATTTTGGCTTCGCTTTAGATATTTTCTTCTGTCGGATGATGGCAAACAATGTCAGTCATATGTCCGCGATTTTATATATAGACAATCATACTTTATCAGTAAGGCTACGAATAAAGCTGGCAGCGGATGGACAGTTAAATTATGTTGTGTCCGTTTACGATCCGAACGACACCAATGTTGCCGTCAGAGGCACCCACAGGACAGCACGGGGCTTTCTCTCGCTTGATAAGTTCATCAGTTCAGGTCCCGATGCTCAGACCTGGGCTGATATGTATGTTCGCAACTGTGCAATTGCAATTCTCCCTCTATTACCTGAGGGAGTTCCAGCGGCTATTTTCGCGGGTATTGCGACACGAATGCCATTTGCCCCTATACATCCATCGGCAATGTTGTTAATAATGGCCACAGGACAGACTCAACAGCTTATTACATTATTCAAACAGTTGCGCATACTCCCTGAAAAAGAAATCATTAAAATAATAACTGCGCAGAATAGCGTTGGTACTCCTGCTTTATTTCTGGCTATGATGAACGGACATACTGACAACGTAAAAATATTTATGCAAGAAATTCAGTCACTGGTAAATAGTCGCATCATTCATAAAAGTAATCTAGTTAAGTTACTGCAAACTAAAAGTGCCAATGACACACCTGGACTCTACATTACCATGTTGTATGGATTCGATGAAATAATCAATATCTTCCTTAATACATTAACCACTCCAATAGCACAAGAGCTTTTAAACAAAAAGCTGGTAATGGATATTTTAGCAATGAAAATACACGACGGTGAACCAGGATTATTCGCTGCAATGGAAAATAATCACCCTTTGTGTGTCACACGGTTCCTCTCAAAAATTTATGGAATCGCCTTTAAATATAACCTCAGTAAAATTAACATCATGGATTTATTAAAAGGCGCAACAGCACATGGAACCCCTGCTTTATACATCGCCATGAGCAAGGGTAATGAAGACGTCGTGCTATCTTATATATCGACGCTGTGTACTTTTGCAAAAAAATATTCTTTTAGTCAACATCAGTTATTCACACTGTTGGCCGCTAAAAATTATGACAACATATCAGCTGTTCATATAGCCATTCATCATAATCATTATAAAACGGTAGAAACATATTATGCAGCTATAAATGTAATCAGCCAAAGCCTGAGCTTTAGTCCAGATGAACTACAGGCGTATTTATAACTAAATATTTACGATGTATATGTTGATACATATACTTTAAACTCAATAACAGTGACCGGGTGCACAACGCCACCCGACGGCTGCAATTGCAAAAAATCCCTTGTTGCCTGTCCCTTTTGTTACACTCCGTTATCACGCACAAGAGATATGCAGGACACTGGTATGCCGACTAAACGCTTTGATAAAAAACACTGGAAGATGGTGGTGGTGCTACTGGCAATCTGTGGCGCTATGTTGTTGCTACGTTGGGCAGCAATGATTTGGGGCTGAGCAGTGACAAACGAAAACAGCCAGACCGCATACTACGGTCCGGCAGATAATGTTACATGCTGTAGCCCAGCGATAAGGTTGTCCGACGATCGGTATGTTCCGGTGCAGACTCTGGAGGTTCAGAGTTCCATGTGACGTTGTAAGCCACCTTCAGTCCAAAATGTTCATTAATAGCAACATTTAATGCGCTTTCAGAGTTCAGCGTTGTGTCTTCCGCGCCAAAGACTGAAACACCCTGCGTAAATTTAGCGTTGTCAGTCAACTGCCATGCATAAGCCCCGGAGGCATAACCCAGCGGCTGGGTTTCACTGGCATTGTCGGTATATTTGTCGTAACGCACACCTGGACCGAATTCAAAGCGGAAACTGTGTACCGGGCCATTCAAAAACTGGCGACCATAACCCGCGGTCAACACATCGCGCTCTCGATAGCCGTTATAACGGTCTGTCAGCCAGCTTGCCTGCCCAAATAAATAGTCATAATCAGTTAAATTAAAACGGCTACGCCCGCCCGCCGCATATTTTTCTGAAGAACGCTCATCATTAGAAGAGGTATTACTGGCGTTCCCCCACAGCGACCAGGCAGTGGTATGTCCATACCAGGTCATGGTAGTGTCAGCCGTAAGTGAGGAGCTTTTCGTATTGCCTGATTGTGCAAGATATCCTGCATTCAGATTACCTTCGAAAGGTTTTTTAGCGCTGGCAGGATCGTCCATGACAGTAAAAACGGAATCATCGGCAGCTGCATTCAGTGACGCAAACATGCCCCCCGCCAACATAACGATGGCAGGAACTGTCTTCAAAAGCTTCATTTATCAAGAGTCCGTACAACAAAAAAAGAGACCTTCGCGGTCCCGGAAACTTTCTTAAGGATCAAAGATTAGCGTCCCTGGAAAGGTAACGAATTATAAAAAGGCGCGAATAACTTAGCAATGTATTCTTATTTCATTTTTTGAATAAGCATGTGGCGAAAACAGATTTTTATTTATATATATTTATCTGCAAAATTTTAAATAAAGCTCTAATAAATCATATTGTTAATTTCTTCACTTTCCGCTGATTCGGTGCCAGACTGAAATCAGCCTATAGGAGGAAATGATGGTACGTATCTATACGTTGACACTTGCGCCCTCTCTCGATAGCGCAACAATTACCCCGCAAATTTATCCCGAAGGAAAGCTGCGCTGTACCGCACCGGTATTCGAACCCGGAGGCGGCGGCATCAACGTCGCCCGCGCCATTGCCCATCTTGGAGGCAGTGCCACAGCGATCTTCCCGGCGGGTGGTGCGACCGGCGAACATCTGGTTTCACTGTTGGCAGATGAAAATGTCCCCGTCGCTACTGTAGAAGCCAAAGACTGGACCCGGCAGAATTTACACGTACATGTGGAAGCAAGCGGTGAGCAGTATCGTTTTGTCATGCCAGGCGCGGCATTAAGTGAAGATGAGTTTCGCCAGCTTGAAGAGCAAGTTCTGGAAATTGAATCCGGTGCTATCCTGGTCATAAGCGGAAGCCTGCCGCCAGGTGTGAAGCTAGAAAAATTAACCCAACTGATTTCCGCTGCGCAAAACCAAGGGATCCGCTGTATCGTCGACAGTTCTGGCGAAGCGTTAAGTGCAGCACTGGCGATTGGTAACATCGAGTTGGTTAAGCCTAACCAAAAAGAACTCAGTGCGCTGGTGAATCGCGAACTCACCCAGCCAGACGATGTCCGCAAAGCCGCGCAGGAAATCGTTAATAGCGGCAAGGCCAAACGAGTTGTCGTTTCCCTGGGTCCACAAGGGGCGCTGGGCGTTGATAGTGAAAACTGCATTCAGGTTGTGCCACCACCGGTGAAAAGCCAGAGCACCGTTGGCGCTGGTGACAGCATGGTCGGCGCGATGACACTGAAACTGGCAGAAAATGCCTCTCTTGAAGAGATGGTCCGTTTTGGCGTAGCTGCGGGGAGTGCAGCCACACTCAATCAGGGAACACGCCTGTGCTCCCATGACGATACACAAAAAATTTACGCTTACCTTTCCCGCTAACTGAAACATTCCCCCTGCATTGGGGGAATCACCACCAACCTGTCGGCAACGCGTTTCTCCGACTATGCTCAAAAGTCATGTGATAACAAAGGGGTGAACTATGGCCAGTGGCGATCTTGTCCGTTATGTCATAACCGTCATGTTGCACGAGGATACATTGACTGAAATTAACGAGTTGAATAATTACCTGACTCGCGACGGTTTTTTGCTCACCATGACGGATGATGATGGAAATATCCATGAGCTGGGGACTAACACTTTTGGACTTATCAGTACCCAAAGTGAAGAAGAAATTAGAGAACTGGTTTCGGGGCTTACCCAAAGTGCAACCGGCAAAGATCCTGAAATCACCATCACGACCTGGGAGGAATGGAATAGCAACAAAAAATAAATGGTTTTTGGGCAATAATCAGTCTGTGGTGTGCGTTAGCTCGTGTTTTTACACCGCATTCTTGCGCTAACCTTATGATCTGGCAGACAACATGGGAGAGACATCATGTGGCAGGCAATCAGTCGTCTTTTGAGCGAGCAGTTAGGTGAAGGCGAAATCGAACTGCGTAATGAACTGCCTGGCGGAGAAGTCCATGCCGCATGGCATTTGCGCTATGCAGGACGTGACTTTTTCGTCAAATGTGATGAAAGGGAACTGCTTCCCGGTTTTACCGCCGAAGCCGACCAACTGGAGTTACTGTCGCGTAGTAAAACCGTCACCGTGCCTAAGGTTTGGGCAGTTGGCGCTGACCGTGACTACAGTTTTCTGGTGATGGATTATCTCCCACCTCGCCCGCTGGATGCGCATAGCGCATTTATTCTTGGTCAGCAAATTGCGCGTTTACATCAATGGAGCGACCAACCGCAATTTGGCCTCGATTTCGATAACGCGCTCTCCACAACTCCCCAGCCCAACACCTGGCAACGTCGCTGGTCAACTTTTTTTGCTGAACAACGGATTGGCTGGCAGCTGGAACTGGCGGCAGAAAAAGGGATCGCTTTCGGCAATATCGATGCCATCGTCGAGCATATTCAGCAGCGTCTGGCCTCGCATCAACCGCAGCCTTCTCTGTTGCACGGCGATTTATGGTCCGGCAACTGTGCGCTGGGTCCGGATGGCCCGTACATTTTCGACCCGGCCTGCTACTGGGGTGACCGAGAGTGCGACCTGGCGATGTTACCGCTGCATACTGAACAGCCGCCACAAATCTATGACGGCTATCAGTCAGTATCCCCGCTACCTGCCGATTTCCTTGAACGTCAACCGGTTTACCAACTCTACACGCTGTTAAATCGTGCAAGGTTATTTGGCGGTCAGCATTTGGTTATTGCTCAGCAGTCACTGGATAGATTATTAGCAGCATAATATGGGGTGAGGATAATGGCCGCTCCGTGCGGCCTTTTGATTAAATAAACCCCAGCAGAGAAAAGAACACATAACCTGCAGCAATACAAATAACCGGCAGGATATACAGCGAGAAAAACTGCAGGAAAATAGTATGGTGCGGGACAACAATACGTGACTCAATCTGTTCGCGTGTTAGCCCCTCTTCCCCTTTGGCTTTTTCCAGAATGAGTTGATCTTCAACACCTTCCCGCAAGAAGCGCGCCTGGCGACTCATCCGGGCACCGGAATCCTGCAACGCCAGTCCGACAAAAATCAGGATGAAAATCACCCAGAACATAACGTTCACGCCACCATTAAAATTGGGCGTCGGGGAGTTATACCAGAACAGATTCAAAAAAGGCGTATTCGCCTGCATCATATCGATCATGACATGAGTAAAGTCGAGCATGACCGCATTAATGCCTTCCTGGTTTTCCTGCCGGGTATTCATAAATTTCAGCAAAGAAATCAATGTAGAGATCAATGCAGGTATAAAAATCACCCAACCTAAAATCCTTTTCAAAACAGCAATGCGTCCAGCTTGTTGATACGTCATGAGTTCTCCTTGATTAAGACGCGTCGTTTCACTTAGTTTACCTGTAGATATCTGTTTTCGCCCATTCTTTAAAGGCGATATGATAGGCGCTTAATCATAAGCACGGCTTAATACCTTACACATAATGCTCTAAAGGAGAGGTTGTAATGTCAACCCCGCGTCAGATTCTTGCTGCAATTTTTGATATGGATGGATTACTTATCGACTCAGAACCTTTATGGGATCGGGCCGAACTGGATGTGATGGCAAGCCTGGGGGTGGATATCTCCCGTCGTAACGAGCTGCCGGACACCTTAGGTTTACGCATCGATATGGTGGTCGATCTTTGGTACGCCCGGCAACCCTGGAATGGTCCAAGCCGTCAGGAAGTAGTAGAACGGGTTATTGCTCGTGCCATTTCACTGGTTGAAGAGACACACCCATTATTGCCAGGCGTGCGTGAAGCCGTTGCGTTATGCAAAGAACAAGGTTTATTGGTGGGACTGGCCTCCGCGTCACCACTACATATGCTGGAAAAAGTGTTGACCATGTTTGACTTACGCGACAGTTTCGATGCCCTCGCCTCGGCTGAAAAATTGCCTTACAGCAAGCCGCATCCGCAAGTATATCTCGACTGCGCAGCAAAACTGGGCGTTGACCCACTGACCTGCGTGGCGCTGGAAGACTCGGTAAATGGCATGATCGCTTCTAAAGCAGCCCGCATGCGTTCCATCGTCGTTCCTGCGCCAGAAGCGCAAAATGATCCACGTTTTGTATTAGCAAACGTCAAACTCTCATCGCTGACAGAACTCACCGCAAAAGACCTTCTCGGTTAATGACCAGGGGCAGTGATCACGCTGCTCCTGGTTCTTTATCTGAATTTGCATTCAACTGACGGATTAATCGTCAATTTAAGAGAAAGAGTTACACCGTCACCACTTCCGCGCACTGTATAAAAATCCTATACTGTACGTATCGACAGTTTAGTGAGTTTTATCATGACGGCGGAAGGTCACCTTCTCTTTTCTATTGCTTGTGCGGTATTTGCCAAAAATGCCGAGCTGACGCCCGTGCTGGCACAGGGTGACTGGTGGCATATTGTCCCTTCCGCAATCCTGACGTGTTTGTTACCGGACATCGATCACCCAAAGTCGTTTCTTGGGCAGCGATTAAAGTGGATATCAAAACCGATCGCCCGCGCTTTTGGGCATCGTGGTTTTACCCACAGTCTGCTGGCGGTATTTGCGCTGCTGGCAACCTTTTACCTTAAGGTTCCTGAAAGCTGGTTCATTCCGGCTGATGCATTGCAGGGCATGGTGCTGGGTTATTTGAGCCACATACTTGCCGATATGCTGACACCCGCCGGTGTTCCCCTGCTCTGGCCATGCCGCTGGCGTTTCCGCTTGCCTATCCTGGTTCCCCAAAAGGGCAACCAACTGGAACGTTTTATCTGCATGGCATTATTTGTCTGGTCGGTATGGATGCCCCATTCATTACCCGAAAACAGCGCTGTTCGTTGGTCATCGCAAATGATCAATACCTTGCAGATCCAGTTTCATCGGCTTATTAAGCATCAGGTTGAATACTAAAAAGGCAAAAATCGCCTTTCTGGAATAAGCAATTCCATTTGAATATAAGAGCCAGCTCACAGTTCTGTTAATCTTGCGCCAACACTATGACTGCTACGCAGTGATAGAAATAATAAGATCAGGAGAACGGGGATGAACTTTCCATTAATTGCGAACATCGTGGTGTTCGTTGTACTGCTGTTTGCGCTGGCTCAGACCCGCCATAAACAGTGGAGTCTGGCGAAAAAAGTGCTGGTGGGTCTGGTGATGGGTGTGGTTTTTGGCCTCGCCCTGCATACCATTTATGGTTCTGACAGCCAGGTACTTAAAGATTCTGTACAGTGGTTTAACATCGTTGGTAATGGCTATGTTCAACTGCTGCAAATGATCGTTATGCCGTTAGTCTTCGCCTCTATTTTGAGCGCGGTTGCCCGTCTGCATAACGCATCACAGTTAGGCAAAATCAGTTTTCTGACCATCGGAACGCTTTTGTTTACCACGCTGATTGCGGCGCTGGTCGGTGTGCTGGTCACCAACCTGTTTGGTTTGACGGCTGAAGGTCTGGTTCAGGGTGGTGCAGAAACTGCACGTTTGAACGCCATCGAAAGTAACTATGTTGGTAAAGTCTCTGACCTGAGCGTTCCGCAGCTGGTCTTGTCCTTTATCCCGAAAAACCCGTTTGCCGATCTGACCGGAGCCAATCCGACGTCAATTATCAGCGTGGTAATTTTTGCCGCATTCCTCGGCGTAGCTGCGCTGAAGCTGCTGAAGGATGATGCGCCGAAAGGTGAACGCGTCTTAACCGCTATCGATACCCTGCAAAGCTGGGTGATGAAACTGGTTCGCCTGGTCATGCAGCTGACCCCTTACGGCGTTCTGGCGCTGATGACCAAAGTGGTTGCAGGTTCTAACCTGCAAGACATCATCAAACTGGGTAGTTTCGTTGTCGCGTCCTACCTCGGTCTTCTGATTATGTTTGCAGTGCATGGCCTTCTGCTGGGCATTAATGGCGTGAGCCCGCTGAAGTACTTCCGTAAGGTATGGCCAGTACTGACGTTTGCCTTTACCAGCCGTTCCAGTGCTGCGTCTATCCCGCTTAATGTGGAAGCACAAACGCGTCGACTCGGTGTTCCTGAATCCATCGCCAGTTTCGCCGCCTCTTTCGGTGCGACCATTGGTCAGAACGGCTGTGCCGGTTTGTATCCGGCAATGCTGGCGGTGATGGTTGCGCCTACGGTTGGCATTAACCCGCTGGACCCGATGTGGATTGCGACGCTGGTCGGTATTGTTACCGTTAGTTCCGCAGGCGTTGCCGGTGTCGGTGGTGGCGCAACTTTCGCCGCACTGATTGTGCTGCCTGCGATGGGCCTGCCTGTAACGCTGGTGGCATTGTTAATCTCCGTTGAACCGCTTATCGACATGGGCCGTACGGCGCTAAACGTTAGTGGCTCGATGACCGCTGGCACGCTGACCAGCCAGTGGCTGAAGCAAACCGATAAAGCCATTCTGGATAGCGAAGACGACGCCGAACTGGCACACCGTTAATTCTTATGCTGGCAACGGTCCGTTTTGTATAGGGGCCGTTGCCTTACTTTTTAAATGTTCCATCGCGGCGATGCATACTGACTCATATTTAAACAGATCGTCAGCGAAAAAAATGGCTAACTTATCAATACATTCCTGACTCAATGAATGTGCTTGTAGCGAGAAGCTTAAAACCTCATACCCAAGACGTTTTCTAAGTGAACTATCTGAAATACTCATAATCTCTTCAAGCACACCACTTCCCATTCCCGGAAGATTCAGTGGATTAAAAAGAAGATTGACATTAAGCATTGATATTACCGAAGGAAACTTTAGGAGACTCTCATTTTTTTGAATTGCAGAAAAAATACTCTCGGCAGGATGTATATAATTTTGTTCATAGTATATAGTCCTTAAATAGTGAATAACCAACCTGTTTTTTATATTGATCAAATTGGTCATCTTTTCTGGGCGAAATACAGAAGCGACATCCATTCCAATAAAATCTTTATTTATACCTCTTATCCGAATTTCACTACCATAAAGATTATTAATTATTACTCTATATTTAACATTGTCCTGCAGATATGTATCAAAACTAAGTGCTGGCGCTCCTGGCTTTGAGGCATCATAGTTAATGTTAGACATATAGGCAATCATATAATTAAAGTTTGATTCTGCTATTTCATCGCAGTCACATTGCCCCGTTGATATAAAGAAAGTGAGTGCTGTCATAGTAGACTGCAGCCTTTCTTTAAAAGAGTCGAAAGCCAGGCTTTTAATATTTAAATCACCATAATTACTCTGTATTAAGTTTGTAGAAAACATCTCCCGCCTCATATTGTTAACAAAATTATTATCTCATTTAAATCTAAGTCATTTACAATATAAGTTTAAGAGCGACGCCACAGGATGAACTATCAAAAATAGCTCATCATGATTAGCAAAACTTAACCATTTTAAAATAAATAAACAATTAAAGAAAAAAGATCACTTATTTATAGCAATAGATCGTCAAAGGCAGCTTTTTGTTACAGGTGGTTTGAATGAATGTAGCAATGAAATACAAAATTTCAGGCCATGTAACTCCCGGCAAAACCGGGAGGTACGTAATCCTTACTCAGTCACTTCCCCTTCCTGGCGGATCTGATTTGCCCAACGCTGGGCGGATTCAGGCACAGTAAACACCGGTGAGCGCAGAAATGACTCTCCCATCAGTACAAACGCAACATATTTGCCACGCAGCATCCAGACATCACGAAACGAATCC
Source organism: Escherichia coli (assembly GCF_036503815.1). Lineage (GTDB taxonomy): Bacteria > Pseudomonadota > Gammaproteobacteria > Enterobacterales > Enterobacteriaceae > Escherichia > Escherichia coli_F. The sequence goes on along the minus strand of NZ_AP027764.1, from coordinate 2,319,386 downwards.
ATCTTTATCGCATGTTCTGGCGGCGCGGGTTCCGTGCGTGGGACATAGCTAATAATCTGGCGGTTTTGCTGACGGAGCGGTTTCTTCATTACTGGCTTCACTAAACGCATATTAAAAATCAGAAAAACTGTAGTTTAGCCGATTTAGCCCCTGTACGTCCCGCTTTGCGTGTATTTCATAACACCGTTTCCAGAATAGTCTCCGAAGCGGGATCTGGCTGGTGGTCTATAGTTAGAGAGTTTTTTGACCAAAACAGCGGCCCTTTCAGTAATACATTAAGGAGACGAGTTCAATGTCGCAACATAACGAAAAGAACCCACATCAGCACCAGTCACCACTACACGATTCCAGCGAAGCGAAACCGGGGATGGACTCACTGGCACCTGAGGACGGTTCCCATCGTCCAGCGGCTGAACCGACGCCACCGGGAGCGCAGCCAACCGCGCCAGGGAGTCTGAAAGCCCCTGATACACGTAATGAAAAGCTGAACTCCCTGGAGGACGTGCGTAAAGGCAGTGAAAATTATGCACTTACCACCAACCAGGGTGTACGCATCGCCGATGATCAAAACTCCCTACGCGCCGGTAGCCGTGGCCCAACACTGCTGGAAGATTTTATTCTGCGCGAGAAAATCACTCACTTTGACCATGAGCGCATCCCGGAACGAATTGTTCATGCGCGCGGCTCAGCCGCTCACGGTTATTTCCAGCCATATAAAAGCTTAAGCGATATCACCAAAGCGGATTTTCTGTCAGACCCCAACAAAATCACCCCAGTATTTGTACGTTTCTCTACCGTTCAGGGTGGTGCTGGCTCGGCGGATACGGTGCGTGATATCCGTGGCTTTGCCACCAAATTCTATACCGAAGAGGGTATTTTTGACCTTGTTGGCAATAACACGCCAATCTTCTTTATCCAGGATGCGCATAAATTCCCCGATTTTGTTCATGCGGTAAAACCAGAACCGCACTGGGCAATCCCACAAGGGCAAAGCGCCCACGATACTTTCTGGGATTATGTTTCTCTGCAACCTGAAACTCTGCACAACGTGATGTGGGCGATGTCGGATCGCGGGATCCCGCGCAGTTACCGCACCATGGAAGGCTTCGGTATTCACACCTTCCGCCTGATTAATGCTGAAGGGAAGGCAACGTTCGTACGTTTCCACTGGAAACCACTGGCAGGTAAAGCCTCACTCGTTTGGGATGAAGCACAAAAACTAACCGGACGTGACCCGGACTTCCACCGCCGCGAGTTGTGGGAAGCCATCGAAGCAGGCGATTTTCCGGAATACGAACTGGGCTTCCAGTTGATTCCTGAAGAAGATGAATTCAAGTTTGACTTCGATCTTCTCGATCCAACCAAACTCATCCCGGAAGAACTGGTACCCGTTCAGCGGGTTGGCAAAATGGTGCTCAATCGCAACCCGGATAACTTCTTTGCCGAAAACGAACAGGCGGCTTTCCATCCTGGGCATATTGTCCCCGGTCTGGATTTCACCAACGATCCGCTGTTGCAGGGGCGTTTGTTCTCTTATACCGATACACAAATCAGTCGTCTTGGCGGACCCAATTTCCATGAGATTCCGATTAACCGCCCGACCTGCCCTTACCATAATTTCCAGCGTGACGGCATGCATCGTATGGGGATCGACACTAACCCGGCGAATTACGAACCGAACTCGATCAACGATAACTGGCCGCGCGAAACACCGCCGGGGCCGAAACGCGGCGGTTTTGAATCATACCAGGAGCGCGTGGAAGGCAATAAAGTTCGCGAGCGCAGCCCATCGTTTGGCGAATATTATTCCCATCCGCGTCTGTTCTGGCTAAGTCAGACGCCATTCGAGCAGCGCCATATTGTCGATGGTTTCAGTTTTGAGTTAAGCAAAGTAGTTCGTCCGTATATTCGTGAGCGCGTTGTTGACCAGCTGGCGCATATTGATCTCACTCTGGCCCAGGCGGTGGCGAAAAATCTCGGTATCGAACTGACTGACGACCAGCTGAATATCACCCCGCCTCCGGACGTCAACGGTCTGAAAAAGGATCCATCCTTAAGTCTGTACGCCATTCCTGACGGTGATGTAAAAGGTCGCGTGGTAGCGATTTTGCTTAATGATGAAGTGAGATCGGCAGACCTTCTGGCCATTCTCAAGGCGCTGAAGGCCAAAGGCGTTCATGCCAAACTGCTCTACTCCCGAATGGGTGAAGTGACTGCGGATGACGGTACGGTGCTGCCTATAGCCGCTACATTTGCCGGAGCGCCTTCGCTGACGGTCGATGCGGTTATTGTCCCTTGCGGCAATATCGCGGATATCGCTGACAACGGCGATGCCAACTACTACCTGATGGAAGCCTACAAACACCTTAAACCGATTGCGCTGGCGGGAGACGCGCGCAAGTTTAAAGCAACAATCAAGGTCGCTGACCAGGGTGAAGAAGGGATTGTGGAAGCTGACAGCGCCGATGGTAGTTTTATGGATGAACTGTTAACGCTGATGGCAGCACACCGCGTGTGGTCACGCATTCCTAAGATTGACAAAATCCCGGCGTAAATATGGATAAGGTCACGCCCCCTGGGGAGTGACCTTACCACCTTACTTACACATCAAGATAACTCCCCAACCGATAACCACGCTCAGCAATCGCATATTTCAACGACGCTGAAGTCAGCACATCCAGTTCCGTTAACCGAGGGAAGCAATAAGCACTCTGGCGAATCGTATTATCGATAAACGCCGGGTGGCACATCACTTCCAGAGAGCGCTCGCCGCGATGACTGGAGTCATCAAGCACTTGCAGGAACAGTGTCTCGCTAATCTCTTCACCATAAAACGCGCTACTGAATCCCTGCGAACTGCGCAGATTAGCCGGTAAATCACCAACGTTAGATAGCGGCTGACGGTCGATGCGCAACGCTATCCCCTCTTCAGCCGCAAACCTGGCAACAATCGGGAAAATCTGCGGGAACATATGCACATGATGATGGCTATCAAGATGCGTAGGTTTGTGTCCAAATAGCTCAATGAAACGCAAATACTGACTGGCGAGCTCCTGAGTAATTTCTTCCAGCGGTAAAGCATCTTCTTCTGCCAACTGCCAGATCCATTTTCCCAGCACACCATCGCGGGTTAACCCCGGCATAGCTGTCAGTGCCTTGCCCATAGTAAGGACAAAGTGCATCCCTATGGCCAGACTCGGTTCATCACGACTCAACTGCACTGCATGGTCAATAGCCTGCCCATTCACCAGCACCGTCGTCGACGTGACAATCCCATTGCGACAGGCCTCGATAATGCCGTAGTTCTGACCTTTGCTTAAGCCAAAATCATCGGCATTAACAATCAGTAAGCGTTCCATAATCAGCCTCGGTTAATGTGCTTTTTTAAGCTCTGCGATGCAGTCGGCAAAATTTGGCAGCCATTTCTCGTGCGCCAGAATCATCTCGCGTGCCAGCAGCTCAGCATCGCGATCGGAATGCACCAACGGACTAAGGTTTAGCGCCAGTAACACATCGTTAAATTCCCCGCTAAGTGCGGCGTTGCTGGCAGCAATCTCGAAGCCTTTGATGGTGTGAATCAGCCCCATCACTTTATCATCGAAATGCGTAATGCGCGGATGTGGCGTCGCGCCATCGCGCCCCAGCGTACAGGTCATTTCTACCGCCCAGTCTGCCGGAATATTATCAATATGCCCATGATGCGGGATATTAACGTAATGTTCTGCTTGCTTATCGTTGTAGATAGCGTTGATCACTTCGCACGCTGCATCAGAGTAATAAGCCCCACCGCGCTGTTCCAGTTCTTTCGGCTTAACTTTCAACTCCGGGTTTTTATATAGCTCAAAAAGTTGTTTCTCGACTTTCTGTACTACCTGCGCACGTGCGCCGCCTTTGTAGTATTCGCCCATTTCAATAGCCAGCATCTCTTTTTGCTTGAAGTAATAAAGCAAATAAGAACACGGCAACAGATTCAGAGAACGAATTAAGCCTTCGCTAAATGGCAGATCGAAAATATTTTTAACGCCAGATGCTTTTAACTGCCCGGATGCCACACCATCAAGCAATTCGGCAAAGCGTGATTTGCCATTTACCAGCACATCCTTAATGAACACCATATGGTTGAGGCCGAACAAATCGATAGATAAATCATCGCTGTCTTTCAGCATCAGAACATCGCGAATAAACATCTTCATGCCGATCGGAATATTACACACGCCGATAAAGCGTTTAAATCCGGTATGACGATAAACGGCTTCAGTGACCATTCCCGCCGGGTTAGTGAAGTTAATCACCCATGCATTCGGACAAAGTTCTTCGACATCTTTTACGATGTCAAAAATCACCGGAATGGTACGCAGACCTTTAAACAAACCGCCCGCGCCGTTAGTTTCCTGACCAAGATAACCATGACTTAATGGAATACGTTCATCCAGTTCGCGCGCCGGTAATTGGCCTACGCGCAGTTGGGTAGTAACGAAATCAGCATCTTTCAATGCTTCGCGGCGATCCAGCGTTTTATAAAGCTTCATCGGGACGCCAGCGTTATCAATCATCCGTTGGCAGAGATCAAAAATAATATCCAGTTTCTCTTTACCATCTTCGACATCCACCAGCCATAATTCGCTGACCGGCAATTCGTGATAACGCTTAATAAATCCTTCCAGTAATTCCGGGGTATAGCTGCTCCCGCCACCAATAGTGACGACTTTTAATTTCTGGCTCATAATTTCTCCCTTCAGTACAGAATACTGATATCTGGCATATCTGCCCCCGGACATAAATAATCCAGCAACAGGACAGATATGTTAATTGTCAGGTATAACGACTTACTGATTAAATTCAGTCAATTTCTTACGATAGCTCTTAGGCGTAAAGGACGTTAATTTCTTAAACGTTTTAATAAACAAGCTCGGGCTACTATAACCGGCCTCAAACGCAATATCCGTCACGGAATAGTTGGTCATTTCCAGTTGTTTTTTGGCAAAATTAATACGGATCTCATTAATAATCTGCATTGGTGTTTTGCCATAATATCGTTGAGTCGCTCGCGTCAAATATTCCTGTGATTTGGCTGACAACGTCACCATATTCTCCAGCGCCGATTCACTAAACTGCTCTTTATCATGCATCTTTTCTACCGTACTTTTCAGCCACTGCGGTACATCATCAATCACCTGTTCTTCGCGGTAATGACGCAAACGGTTAATGACATAAAAAGTCACCATCTCAACAAACTCTTCCAGCCCTGTTTCGCGGAAATTCAATGAAGAAATCACTGTTTCCACATAGGTGAGAAAAGCGTTATTGGTCCGGTATACCTGCGAAGCGACAAAGCAATAAGGCAACAACGGCAGGTAATGCTGCTCAAAAAAGCGTTTACTGATCCCAACGTTCAATATGCGCGTGGCACCAAACTCATAAAAACTTTGATGGTGCGAACCTAACGGAATAAAAACAAAATCGCCCCGTTCCAGTAACACGCGCTTACCATTAATCTCCTGGAAGTAACGCCCGGTTAATACCAGAGTAAATTCATAATAGTCGTGCTGATGCAGTCCGCTGATACTCTCAGTTTTGTTGTAGATAAACACATGGAAGTTTTTGCCATTAAACAACTGCTGTTCTCGGGCAGTGGCAATTTCCGGCGCGTTAATCACTGGCTGCATCATCAACTCCTTATGCCTTCAGTTTTTCATGAAGCTCAATTAATTCAGTAATCAGTTCACGCGCAAGCATGGACGTCATTAAATGATCCTGAGCGTGGACCAGCACCAGACTCACTTTCATCTTACCTTCGCCCGCATCGCCTTCAATCAGTTTCGTCTGTACCAGATGCGCTTCATTCAATGCCATCCGTGACTGATCCATCATGGCTTTTGCTGCGGCAAAATCGCCCTGCTTCGCCTGTTTCAGTGCGGCATACGCCAGGCTGCGCGCTTGTCCGGAGTTGATGATAAGTCCCATCACCACTTCTTCCAGCTCTTCAGCTTCTGTTTGCGTATCGGGAATGTTATCGAGATCCATCATACATCGTTCCTCTCTTTTCTTGCCGGCACGATTACTCCTACCGGCATCGATTAAAATTTCAGGGCATTAGCGATATCTTCTTCGCTCTCTTCTTTATCAATCGTGTTTTGTGCTTTGTTAGCGACCACAACAAAGGGCAGATAAATTAACGTTGCGATACCAAGGTTGAAGAGTGCGACCAGCAATGCGGCGACGCTACCGTTGGTGTTAAAGAAGGCCCCCAGACCGGTTGGCATGGTCCACGGTGCAATATTGGTCACCGGAGGAATAATGCCCATGTAGTACGCTGCCAGAGTGATTGCCGCCAGAATCGGTTGCACCAGTACAAACGGGATAAACATCACCGGGTTCATGATAATTGGCAAACCAAACAGAATCGGTTCGTTAATCTGGAAGATGCCGGACGGCAGCGCCAGTTTTGCCACCTGACGATAATCAGCACGGCGAGAGGCGATAAAGATAGCCAGGATCAGGCCTAAAGTCGCACCACTGCCCCCAAGGAAAATAAAGGAGTCCAGCATCGGCTTGGCCCAGATATGGAAGGTCTTACCGGCTGCCAGCGCCGCTTCGACGGAACCATATTGCTGATAGGTCGCGATATTTTCCAGCGCCCACGGCGTCATAATGCCGTTGTCCAGTGCGGTCAGCGCCAGCGCACCATGAATACCGAAGAACCAGAGCAGTGGAACAAAGATCACATAGGCCCAGCCCACCACGCTACCCAACGATGCCAGTGGGGTTGAGATGGTATCCATAATGATCTGATGGAAGTTGGTGCCCCAGGTATTCAACGCCCAGGCAATAATCCCCATCACGGAAAGAATAATAAAGCCGGGAATTAATGCCGAGAAGGAACGCGATACTGAAGCAGGTACGCTGTCGGGCAATTTAATGACCCAATTGCGGCGGACAATAAAGGTAAACATTTCTGCCACCACCAGGCCAATAATAATCCCGGAGATGATATTCGCCCCACCTAACCAGTTTGCGCCAACCGCATAGGCCTCACCGACACTATATGGGGTGACGGTCATAAATGCTGCAACGGATAACAACCCAGCCGCCAGCGCATCGACTTTACGCTCTTCTGCCAGCGCCATGCCAATAAAGAACGGTGCCATTAAAGACATTATCCCTAATGTTCCGTTATATACGTTGCCGCCAATACCTTTCAGACCATTAAGTGTTTCAATGGTTGAGGCATCCAGGCGAATACCTAAGGAATAAAAAAACGACCCCTCCCCAAAGCTTAGAAAAACGTTGTTAATTAATACAAACATGGCCCCCGCAAGGGTTAACGGCATTAAGCGAATAAAGCCATTTTTGATTGCATTAACGTGTGGCTGCTTTCCTATTTTAACTGCAAAAGGGAGGAGTACCTTTTCAAGCGATGCAATAACATTACTCATAGAAAAATACCCTTAAAAACCGCAATTTAAATATTGCGGTATTGATTTATGAAATAACTCTTTGACGGGAAAATTTAAAATAAATTAATTTGCTGCGGCTTTTTTAATCGCTGCAACCGCAGCCTTAAGCACGCCTAAACCATCGACTTTGCCATAAAGCAGCGAGTCAATTACTTCAACCGGTTTGTTGGGTAACAAACGCTGGATTTCGGGCAACATATAAGCAATCTGCGGCCCTAATAACACGACATCGGCATTCTGACCTTTTTCACCAGCCAGTGTTTCCGGAAATGCTTCAATAATGACCGGAACTTCATATTTTTCTGCCTGTGCGCGCATTTTTGATACCAGTAAAGAGGTAGACATGCCCGCAGAACAAAACAGATAAATGTGTTTCTTTTCCATAAAACTGCCCTCATCGACGATTATCTGTCAGCCAGACACTCCGCAAGCCTTAACCTGCTTCCATGCTCTGGGTAACTTGCGAAACCAACATGACTTTTTTTGTGGCTGAAAGGAGTATACGGTATAGACCTGAGCAATAGTATTTCTTTGACCTTATAAATTGTCTCTCCTTGACCTGTGGTTATGACCCTCTTCACATTTCGGGCAAATAATTCGCGAAGATAATTAAGAACACAGGCCAAAAAAAACCGGCGCAATGGCCGGTTTCCGTTGTTACTCAAGCTTTCAGACGAAGTGATTACTTCGCAGCCTGTGGATCAGTGTCGTATTCAGCACAGGTCTGATAACCGGAGTTGATGACATGTCCGGTATCATCTAACGCGACAAAGTAGGTTTCTGCTTTACCATCACGTTGACCCAGGATGTAGGTCTGGCAAGTACCACGAGCATGAATCATGCTCACTTCAGACGAAGGTTTACCCGCAATTTGTGCAACCTGCGCCCGGCTCATGCCTTTTTTGACGTCTTTCACCACAGGCTGTACAAACTGGTCTTTGGTACGATCATAAGCCGTACAACCCGCCAGCATGGTTAATACCGCCGCTGCACTCAGAATTCCTGCCATATTCTTGTTCATATTCCGTCCTCTTGTTTATCAGCGTGTTAGATAAGCCTGGAATACATTGGGCGCTTTTTCAAGCCCGTGAACGAAACGGCTCCGCTTTCAGAGGATTCCTGTATGACGTTTTAACCACCATTCAGCCCGCTGTCGCTTGTCGTTTCAGTAGCAACGGGTTAGCTTTAAGGAAGTTTTGTCTTTTCTGTCTGGAGGGGTTCAATGACATTGCAACAACAAATAATAAAGGCGCTGGGCGCAAAACCGCAGATTAATGCTGAAGAGGAAATTCGTCGTAGTGTCGATTTTCTGAAAAGCTACCTGCAAACTTATCCGTTCATTAAATCACTGGTGCTCGGGATCAGCGGCGGTCAGGACTCCACGCTTGCCGGTAAGCTGTGCCAGATGGCGATTAATGAGCTGCGCCAGGAAACCGGCAACGAATCGCTGCAATTTATTGCCGTACGCCTGCCCTATGGTGTTCAGGCCGACGAACAAGATTGTCAGGATGCCATTGCCTTTATTCAACCGGATCGTGTATTAACCGTTAATATCAAGGGCGCGGTATTGGCCAGCGAACAGGCGCTGCGCGAAGCGGGTATTGAATTAAGTGATTTTGTCCGTGGCAATGAAAAAGCGCGTGAGCGGATGAAAGCACAATATAGCATTGCGGGTATGACCAGCGGTGTCGTGGTGGGCACCGATCATGCAGCAGAAGCCATTACCGGATTCTTCACTAAATATGGTGACGGCGGTACGGACATTAATCCGCTGTATCGCCTCAACAAACGTCAGGGTAAACAGTTACTGGCGGCATTAGGTTGTCCGGAACATCTTTATAAGAAAGCCCCAACGGCCGATCTGGAAGATGATCGCCCTTCTCTGCCAGATGAAGTGGCACTCGGCGTGACCTATGACAATATCGACGACTATCTGGAAGGGAAAAACGTACCTGAACAGGTCGCCAGAACAATAGAGAACTGGTATCTGAAAACTGAACATAAACGCCGTCCGCCAATTACCGTTTTCGATGATTTCTGGAAAAAGTAATAATTTGCACATATTGGCTTGTGCGAAAAAGAGCCCTTTGTTCACGCCGGATGCGGCGTGAACGCCTTATTCGACCTACAAAACTATGCAAATTCAATACATTGCAGGAGTCGAATAGGCCTGACAGGCGTAGCACGTCTCATGGTGTAACCTTTGTCATCGACCCGCCTCTTTTTTAATCGCTCCCCACCTGTTACACTGGATAGATAACCAGCACTCGGAGTCAACAGTGGTACGGCGTTTAACTTCTCCGCGGCTCGAATTTGAAGCTGCGGCAATTTATGAATATCCCGAACATTTACGATCATTCCTTAATGACTTACCCACCCGACCAGGGGTGTATCTGTTTCATGGCGAAAGTGACACCATGCCGCTCTATATCGGCAAAAGCGTTAATATCCGCAGTCGGGTGCTTTCTCATTTACGCACCCCGGATGAAGCCGCCATGCTACGGCAATCCCGGCGAATTTGCTGGATCTGCACCGCAGGCGAAATCGGCGCTCTACTCCTTGAAGCGCGATTAATCAAAGAGCAGCAGCCGCTATTTAATAAACGGTTGCGCCGCAATCGCCAGCTCTGCGCCCTGCAGCTGAATGAAAAGCGTGTTGATGTGGTGTATGCCAAAGAGGTGGATTTTTCACGAGCCCCCAACCTGTTTGGCCTGTTTGCCAATCGCCGTGCGGCTTTACAAGCATTGCAGACCATCGCTGATGAACAAAAACTTTGTTATGGCCTGTTGGGACTGGAACCGTTAAGCCGCGGGCGTGCATGTTTTCGTTCTGCATTAAAACGTTGCGCCGGGGCGTGTTGCGGTAAAGAGAGCCCTGAGGAACATGCGCTACGCTTGCGCCAGGCTCTGGCGCGTTTGCGGGTGGTGTGTTGGCCTTGGCAAGGTGCGGTGGCACTGAAAGAACAGCACCCGGAAATGACTCAATATCATATTGTTCAAAACTGGCTGTGGCTGGGGGCGGTTAATTCGCTGGAAGAAGCGACAACGTTAATTCGGACACCCGCCGGGTTTGATCACGACGGTTATAAAATTCTCTGTAAACCTTTGCTTTCTGGTAACTATGAAATTACCGAACTTGATCCGGTGAATGACCCGAAAGCCAGTTTATTTCACTGAATAACAGTTTACCTTGCGGTTGTAAAAGCCGCAGGGTGTGTTTGCCATCATACCAGCACGCTCCCTGGTCAGTAGTGAGCAGTTTGTCACCCAGTTGCCACGCCCCGTTAATGACAAACACTACCCCGCCGCGTGAGCCAAAGGTAGTAAACGTACGTTCGGCAATTCTGACTTTCGCCTTACAGATATCCAGACGTGTCATGATGTTGAAATCCAGCGACATCTGCCCTGCCGTCAGTTTCGCTTTAACCACCTGGTCCGCCGCAAAGGCAAAAGGCTGTAACGGTTTTAAGGTATGTTTAAAGCGGTCTGCACTTTCAAGGAACATCTCGCCGCCTTCCAGCAACGTCACTATCCTTTCCATACCTGGAAACAAAGAAAACTCCCCATTCGCCGCGATGGATGCAATGCTGGCTCGCCAGTAAAAATCACGTTTTGCCGGTGGAAAAGTACAGATTTCGCGGGTTTCACCGGCAGCGTTTCGCCACAAATTCACCGACATTTTACGCATATCAAAGTATTCCATACTCGCTCCCGGCCCGTTCTTTTCATTGTTATCGTTCAGGTAACCGTGGATGGTTATCGGCAACTCGGGTGATTTACGTTAGTGGCGATCAGGCTTTTTTTGCATCTGTTTGAGAAGAGAAAAGAAAACCGCCGATCCTGTCCACCGCATTACTGCAAGGTAGTGGACAAGACCGGCGGTCTTAAGTTTTTTGGCTGAAAGATTATTCAGCAGTTGCAGGCATTTTACCTTTTGCCGCTGGACGTTCTGTCAGACGCTTCTCAAAATTAGCATTAAATTGCTTTTTCTGTTCCGGCGTCAGGATGTTGTAAATTTTGTTCTGGGTTTCCATGTGCGCCAGCATATTAGCTTTGCGCTGTTCTTCCATTTTTGCGATCTGCGCTTCAGCTTTTGCTTTATCGAAGGTATCGCTGGCAATGATGTCATGCATTGCGCGACGTTCTTCCAGCGGCGGACGTTTCATCTGGTCACTCTGGCCTTTCATGATTTCGCGAATCTGCTGTTTCTGCGCGTCGGTCAGGTTCAGGTCTTTGAACATCATGTCTTGATGCGGACCGAACTTGCCTTTGTGGTGCATCATCGGCTTCGCGTCAGCCGGTGCTGCGGTAGTGGTGTCTGCGGCATGGGCCAGGTTAGCCGCGCCAAGAGCCAGGGTAGAGGCAACAAACAGTGCAGTTAATTTACGCATATTCTATATCCTTCCTTTCAGTTATTTATTACGGCTTTCTTAAGTAGCGTGCCGTGTTGACGAGATTAACTTTACTGATTTTAGCGTCAATTAATCAGAGCAACGGTAAAACAATGAAAGTGTAAAAAACACTTTTGCGCCAATTATGGAGAAAAAAAGAAAATTTGATGGAGAGTGATGAGAGAATATTACAACATGATGATTTTGCAGAGATTATGAAGAACTATACCGGATGACTGGTGATAAATAAAGCAAATAACCAGGATTAATCTGTATTAATTTATAAGAAAGTAACTTAATACCCGCAGAATGATTTCTGCGGGTAAGTATTAGCTTATTTTTTCGAGCATTAATCCCGCGCGTAATCCCAACGCTACCAACGGATTAGGGAATAACACATACTCTACATCATGGGTTACGGTAAAACGTTCCTCACCGTCCTGCGCCAGCAACGTTCCTTTCTTAAACGGCATAAAATTCAGCGTGTCACTTGCCATATGCATTTCGAAGGACGGCGAGTGGCGAGTAATTTGCGAAACCACCCGATAACGTAGTGGCGGCGTTCTCACGATACCGACACTCTCACCAGATAGCAGCGCAGCAATTGCGCTGGCAGTGACTGCAAACTGGCGAAGATCGTTTTGCCCAAAGGGTAACGCTTTGCCAAGTTCCAGCGTACAGGCCAGCGCGCCAAAATGTCTGGCGCTGAAATGGGTAAATGTACCACCAGGCGCCTGATGGAACACCAGTGCCTCCAGCCCCGCCGTCCCCAGCCACGTCAGAAATTTCTCGTCCCAGGGAATGTCGCGTTGCGGTAATACACCGAACTGCGGATGCAAGGAGCCACGAATTGCGGTATGTAGATCAAGGTGCCAGCGCACAGATTCTTTGCCCTGGTCATAAAAATCTTCCAGGCACTGTTCCAGTTCGCGCGCTCGGCTAGTTTCCCCGCTTTCAGCAAATAGCTGCCAACGTCCGCCAAACATTCGGTTCATATCGCTATGGCAATAACGTTTCCCTTGCTTCAGCGCAGGAGGATTCCCGAGGATCACCAGCAGCCGCCAACGTAACGGGATCTCGCCATGAGATATCGCGCCAAGCAACGCGTCCAGCATCTCCACAGGTGCCGTCTCATTACCGTGTATTCCCGCTGAAATCACCAGCGCACCTTGCGGTGGCGTTAATGGCGTCAGTTCCAGCACGCCATCGCCCAACCAGCGCCAGCGAACGCCGTTGATTTCTCGCTCGGTGATAACCGGTTTTTTACCCGTTAAGGTCAGAGCAAGAAAATTATCCATTGCCCCCTCCCTCGCGCTGGAACGGATAAACCGAACCGAGATTCAGTAATTGGCTCAATACATCCAGTGCTTCCCGCCCTTCGCGCAGCAATTGCGGATCAGCCAGATCCGCCGCAGTAAGACGATCGCGGTAGTAACGCTCCACCCAGTCATTGAGCGCATTAAACAGCGTATCGTTCATCATCACTGCCGGATTCACCGCCCGGCGTTCTTCTTCTGTCAACACCACGCGCAACCGCAGGCACGCCGGGCCGCCGCCGTTTGCCATACTTTCACGTAAATCAAAAACTTTTAGTTCGCTAATCGGGTTGTCAGCGGCAAGGAGTTCATTGAGATAACGCCATACTCCTGCGTGTTCCTGACACTCCTGAGGCAGCACCAACATCATGGAACCATCATCGCGACTCAGTAACTGGCTGTTAAACAGATACGTAGACACCGCATCCGACACGGAAACCTGTGCCGCCGGAACTTCTATCGCCATAAAACCGTTTACCCGCGCACGCAGATTTGCCAGTAATTGCGCCTGGCGAGCGAACGCCTGCTGATGGCAAAACAGCACCTGACGGTTACTTACGGCAATCACATCATTATGAAAAACGCCCTGGTCGATAACGTCCGGGTTTTGCTGGGCGAAAATCACCTGTTGGGGATTCACCTGATTCAGCCTTGCCACCGCTTCGCTGGCTTCGCGGGTCTGCCGCGCCGGATAGCGGGAAGGTCGGGAAACATTGCCCTCTTCTCGCCCGTAGACAAAAAGCTGAATACCCGGTTCACCATAATGGCCGCCCAGACGATTGTGGTTTGCCGCCCCCTCGTCACCGAGCAAGGCCACCTGTGGCAACGCCGAATGGATAGCGAATTTTTTCTCCTCGTTGAAAATCGCTTTTAACAGCGATTCGGTCACAGACGCTTCCAGCGAGCGGTGAAATTTATTGTTCAGGTTGGCAACGGTGAGATGCACTTTGCCATCCAGCGTATCGGCGGATGGCGCGACCGTTGCCGCATTGGCTACCCACATTGGAGATGCGGAACTGACGCTGGAAAGCCAATGCGGTGCCTGACGTGCAACCTTTTCCAGTACCTGCTCATCGCTACCACTGAATCCCAACTGACGTAAAACCGGAATAAACGGGCGCTCGTGCGGTGGGATAACCGCCTGGGGAAATCCCAAATCGGCAAGGGCTTTCATTTTCAGTAAGCCCTGTTTCGCCGCCAGTCGCGGGTTAGAGACCTGAAAACGATGACGGGTAGAGGCTTCATTACCAAACGACAGGCCCGCGTAATGATGCGTCAGCCCCACCAGTCCGTCGAAATTGACTTCCCAGGCGTTCATCGCTCCACCTCCTCGGAAAAATCCAGACCTGGGTTAAGCGTGGCGGGCAACGTTAACGAGTCTGACTCCAGGCTTGCCATCGGCCAGGCGCAGTAATCGGCGGCATACCAGGCGCTGGGGCGATGGTTGCCGGAAGCGCCAACGCCGCCGAAGGGTGCGGTACTGGCGGCTCCGGTAAGCGGTTTGTTCCAGTTAACAATCCCTGCCCGCGCTTCCAGTAACAGTTGCTCGAACTTTTCCCGTTTCGGTGAAACCAGCCCACAAGAGAGGCCAAAGCGGGTGTTATTCGCCATTCGAATTGCTTCATCGAAAGTGTCATAACGCCAGACGCGCAATAGCGGCCCGAACACTTCTTCATCCGGCACGCCAGCAACACCCGTCATTTCAACGATCCCCGGCGTAAGCAATGATGTTCCTGCACGCAGTAAACGTGGCGCAAGCAGGGTTCGTCCGCCCATCGCTTCCAGTTCTTGCCAGGCAGTAACCACCTGCTGTGCGGCCTGCTCTGATATCAGCCCGCCAATAAACGGTTGCGGTTCATCGTCCCAGTTGCCCGGCGTTAATCGCTGGCTGACGGCAACCAGGCGAGCAAGAAATGCATCGCCCTGCGCTCCACTTTTCAACAATAAACGGCGGGCGCAGGTGCAGCGTTGCCCGGCTGTGACAAACGCCGACTGAATGGTCAGATGGACAGCCGCGTCGATATCCGCCACGTCATCGATTATTAGCGGGTTATTGCCGCCCATTTCGAGGGCGAGAATTTTCTCCGGCTGACCGGAAAGCTGACGATGCAACTGGTAGCCAGTATTGGCGCTACCGGTAAACAGCAAGCCGTCGAGATCCTCCAGCGCACTCAGCGCCTGACCCGTTTCACGCCCGCCCTGCACCAGGTTCAGCACGCCCGGCGGCAAGCCAGCCTGCTGCCATAAACGCATTACCGCTTCGCCACTCCACGGTGTCAGTTCGCTGGGTTTAAAGATAATGGTGTTACCTGCCAGCAATGCCGGAACGATATGTCCGTTCGGCAAATGACCAGGGAAATTATACGGCCCAAACACCGCCAGCACGCCGTGCGGGCGATGTCGCAGGCTCGCCGCGCCGTCCGGCATTTCACTACGCTGCTCGCCGGTACGAACGTGATACGCCTTAATTGATATCGCGATTTTATTGATCATCGCCGTCACTTCGGTTGCCGCTTCCCATCGCGGCTTACCGGTTTCTCTGGCAATAATCGCGGTTAATTCGGCTTTATTGCTTTCCAGCAATCCGGCAAAGCGTTCGACAACTGCCTGACGATCAGCAAATGAAAGACGCGCCCAGCGCGGAAACGCCGCACGGGCTGCCCGACAAGCCTGCCCGACCTGAGCGGCATCGGCATCATTGCCCTGCCATAACACCTCGCCCGATACCGGATTACGCTTCACACGCAATGCACCCTGGCCGGTCACCCAGTCACCGTTGATCCATAAAGTCATGCTGTTTTCTCCTCTGCGCACAGGCGCACCAGACGAACGCGATCCCCTGCGTGGCATTTGAGGGCATCCAGTTGTGCGGCGGTTAAAATCAAACGCTCGGTCGCTGGATCGGTACGCACCAGCACCACGCGGAAATGGTGATAATTTTCATTGGCGACCAGGCAGGCCGGGAATTCGCCCTGCGCAGGCTGACCTTCTGCCACTTCCACCAGCCGACTTTTGCGAATGGCGCGCACGCGGTCGATGTCACACTCAAGCGTCGGTCCGCCGTCAAAAATGTCGATATAGTTACGGTAGCGAAAACCTTCTTTCTCCAGCACCGCGCGGGCAGGCGCGGTCTGCGGATGTACCTGACCGATGACGTCCTGCGCTTCCTGGGATAAAAAGTGGGTATAGATCGGATGTTTCGGCATCAGTTCTGCAATAAACGCCTTTTGCCCGGTGCCGCAGAGAAAATCGGCGCGGCTAAAATCCATCGAAAAGAAGCGTTTACCGAGGCTTTGCCAGAACGGTGAATAGCCGTGTTCGTCTATCACCCCGCGCATTTCGGCGACCACTTTGTCATTAAACTTGTCGCGAAAAGCCGCCATAAACATAAAGCGCGATTTCGACAGCAAATAGCCGTTGCCCTCTTTGCGCCACTCCGGATCGAGAAATAGCGTGCACAACTCGCTGCTGCCGGTGTGATCGTTACTGAGAAACAGCGTCGGTAACGCGTTATAGACATTTAGCTCTTTTGAGGCGTGAACCAGCGTGCCGACGCGATAGTTATACCAGGGATCATTCAGACCAACCGCTACCTCTATAGCGCAAATTCCCGCCACAGTGCCTGTCTCACTATCCTCCAGTACAAACACATAGCCCTGCTCACTTTTGGGCAGTTCGCCTTGCCAGGTTTTGATTGCCCTTTCGATACGCGCCGAAAGCGTGGCTTCATTGGCGGGAAGCGACGTCAGGCCGCCGCCCGTTTTGCTGGCAAGCTGCATCAGCGCCGAGACATCTGAGCGCTCAACGGGACGGATGACCATCATGATGAACCTCGGCTAACAAAGTGTTCGCAAGCAGCTGCAAAGCGATCCAGTCCGGTCGTCACCTCTTCTTCGCTGACATTGAGCGCTGGTGCAAAACGCACCACGTTGCCACCCGCAATCAGTACCATCACGCCTGCTTTCGCCGCTTCCTGAGAAATTTGTTTCGCTTGCCCGGCGTAATCAGCATTCAGTACACAGCCAATTAAAAGACCTAAGCCGCGAACTTCACTGAACAAACCATAGCGGTGATTAATGGTATTAAGACGCTCAACAAACCAGTCGTGACGCTGTTTAACGCCAATAAGCATCTCTGGCGTGTTGATGAGATCCAGCACTTTGCCTGCCACCGCCGAGGCCAGCAGATTACCGCCATAAGTGGTGCCATGAGTGCCCACGGTCATCACGCTGGCGCATTCTTCGGTTGCCAACAGAGCGCCAACGGGGAAACCGCCGCCCAGTGCTTTTGCGGTAGTTAACAGATCGGGCGTCACGCCGTAGTGCATATAGGCATACAGTTCCCCGGTACGCCCGACGCCCGTTTGTACTTCATCAAAAATCAGCAATGCGTTGTGGCGGTCACACAGTTCGCGAAGCTCCTGTAAAAATGCGTTGCTGGCAGGCACCACACCACCTTCTCCCTGGATGGGTTCGACAATCACCGCACAGGTGGAGTCGTCAATCAGCGCACTGGCAGAGTTAATATCGTTATATGCAGCATGACGAATATCCGGCGGCAGTGGCGCAAAATCCTGTGAATAGGCTGGCTGCCCGCCCGCGCTGACGGTAAACAGCGTGCGCCCGTGGAACGCATTTTTAAACGCCACGATGCCGCTCTTATGGCTGCCGAAGCGGTCGTGAGCGAATTTACGTGCCAGTTTGAGCGCCGCTTCATTGGCTTCCGCACCAGAGTTACAGAAGAACACGCGATCGGCAAAAGTGGCGTCGATCAATTTTTTCGCCAGTCGCAGTACCGGCTCGTTGGTGTAACCATTACCGGTATGCCAGAACTTACTCGCCTGTTCGTTCAGCGCCTCGCGCAGTTCCGGGTGCGCATGGCCCAGTGCGTTCACCGCAATGCCACCCGCGAAGTCGATATACTCTTTCCCCTGCTGATCCCACAAGCGCGAACCTTCGCCACGTACCGGAATAAATGGTGCCGGAGCGTAAACAGGTATCATCCATTCATCAAAGTTTTCACGCGTAATTGGCTGAGACATAGCGACCTCTACAGTAAATGATTCGTTATTTATATGTTAATAATAAGTAATGTTTGCGCTGTAAATGTAGATTGCAGGGTTCGTGCCAGCCAGTGATAAAAGTGCATAAAAGGGGGCGATTAACTGATAATCAAGGAGTTATAACTGTACGCTATGCATTTAAAGTGCATAAAAAGTGAATATGTTTGCGATGATGGTGAATAGAAAGAATAAAAAACGCAATATTATGCAAAAGTAAAATATAATTCTGGAATTGTGATCATTGACGAAATTTACTGGAAATTACTGCGCCATTCTGACGCAGCGCGCACCAAAAGCGGGCAATTTTTGCGCCATCGTTGACATCATTAACAACCATCGATCAAATCACTTAACAACAGGCGGTAAGCAAAGCGAAATTCTGCTACCATCCACGCACTCTTTATCTGAATAAATGGCAGCGACTATGAAATTTGTCTCTTTTAATATCAACGGCCTGCGCGCCAGACCTCACCAGCTTGAAGCCATTGTCGAAAAGCACCAGCCGGATGTGATTGGCCTGCAGGAGACAAAAGTTCATGACGATATGTTTCCGCTCGAAGAGGTGGCAAAGCTCGGCTACAACGTGTTTTATCACGGGCAGAAAGGCCATTACGGCGTGGCATTGTTGACCAAAGAGACGCCGATTGCTGTGCGTCGCGGCTTCCCTGACGACGGCGAAGAGGCACAACGGCGAATTATTATGGCGGAAATCCCCTCGCCGCTGGGTAATGTCACCGTGATCAACGGTTACTTCCCACAGGGCGAAAGTCGCGACCATCCGATTAAATTCCCGGCGAAAGCGCAGTTTTATCAGAACCTGCAAAACTATCTCGAAACCGAACTTAAGCGCGAAAATCCGGTGCTGATTATGGGCGATATGAATATCAGCCCCACCGACCTGGATATCGGCATTGGCGAAGAGAACCGCAAACGCTGGCTGCGTACTGGTAAATGTTCTTTCCTGCCTGAAGAACGTGAATGGATGGACAGGCTGATAAGTTGGGGGCTGGTGGATACCTTCCGCCATGCGAATCCGGAAACAGCAGATCGTTTCTCATGGTTTGATTACCGCTCAAAAGGTTTTGACGATAACCGTGGTCTGCGTATCGACCTGCTGCTCGCCAGCCAACCGCTGGCAGACTGTTGCGTAGAAACCGGCATCGACTATGAAATCCGCAGCATGGAAAAACCGTCCGATCACGCGCCTGTCTGGGCGACTTTCCGCCGCTAATGACGCAGCCTCCTGACATCCTCCAGGTCAGGAGGCCGATTCTTGAGGATAATCAAGAAACTGGCAGTAAGGATTTGTGACCAGCTTAGGTTTGTTATACCGTCATCGCGTTTTTCACTTCTCTATTATCAAGGCTTGATATAGGAAATCTCCACGATGAAAGCTGAGTGTAAGTTCGTTGTTGGTAGCCTGACTTTTGCTCTGGCAATTTATCTTGTTTATGCTTCAGGCATATTCAATTTCATTAGCGATCTTCCTCACTTGCAGGCACTTATTCGCCAGAGTGGTATTTTCGGTTACAGCCTTTATATTCTGTTATTTGTTATTGCCACTCTTCTGCTGCTGCCCGGTAGTGTCCTGGTCATTGGCAGTGGCATTATTTTTGGTCCATTCTTGGGGACTCTGCTTTCGTTAGTTGCAGCAACGCTCGCTTCGTCGGTTTCCTTTTTGATTGCTCGCTGGATGGGGCGAGAACTGGTGCTGAAATATGTTGGGGATACCACCGTCTTTCAGTCTATAGAGAAAGGAATTGCACGTAACGGTATCGATTTTCTTATTCTTACCCGCTTAATTCCGCTATTTCCTTACAATATTCAAAATTACGCCTACGGATTAACCGCCATTGCCTTTTGGCCATATACCTTTATTTCGGCATTCACGACTCTGCCGGGGATCTTTATTTATACTTTTATGGCCAGCGACCTTGTTACTGAAGGCATAACATTATCATTTATTTTCAAACTTTGTCTGGCAGGGCTAATACTGTTTATTCTTATTCAGCTTGCTAAATGCTACGCCCGTTATAAACAAGTGGCACTGACCACTTCTGATAAAACCTCTTTAACCGAACAACAAAGATGAAAGATGAGAGATAAAAACCGTAAAATGTGGCTCTGGCGTGGCGTCATTATCATCTTGTTAATTGTTGCGCTGCTCGCATGGGCGCTGATTCCCGGCGTCCGTGAGTTTATTAACAGCAGCCTTGTAGCCTTTGCCGCCGTGGATCAACAAGGCATTGAACGCTTTATTGCGTCTTACGGCACGCAGGCTGCACTGGTCTCATTCTTTTTAATGATCTTACAGGCCATTGCTGCACCGCTGCCTGCGTTTTTAATTACCTTTGCCAATGCCTCGCTGTTCGGTGCGTTCTGGGGTGGCTTGCTGTCGTGGACCAGTTCGATGGCAGGCGCGGCGCTATGCTTTTTTATCGCCAGAGTGATGGGCCGCGAAGTGGTGGAAAAATTAACCGGTAAAACCGTGCTTGACAGTATGGACGGCTTTTTCACTCGCTACGGCAAACACACTATCCTGGTATGCCGGTTATTGCCTTTTGTCCCTTTCGATCCAATCAGCTATGCTGCAGGTTTGACGTCAATACATTTTCGCTCGTTTTTTATCGCCACCGGGCTTGGTCAGTTACCGGCGACTATTGTTTATTCCTGGGCGGGCAGTATGTTAACGGGCGGTACCTTCTGGTTTGTCACCGGACTGTTTATTCTGTTTGCCCTGACCGTGGTGATTTTTATGGCGAAAAAAATATGGCTTGAACGCCAGAAGAGGAATGCCTGATGGGTTTACCGCCGCTTAGCAAAATTCCTTTCATTTTACGTCCGCAGGCGTGGCTGCATCGTCGCCATTACGGCGAGGTGCTAAGCCCCATTCGCTGGTGGGGGCGGATCCCGTTTATCTTTTATCTGGTGTCGATGTTTGTCGGTTGGCTGGAGCGTAAACGCTCACCGCTCGATCCGGTAGTGCGATCGCTTGTCAGCGCGCGCATTGCGCAAATGTGCCTGTGTGAGTTTTGCGTGGATATCACCAGTATGAAAGTCGCCGAGCGCACTGGCAGCACCGATAAACTGCTGGCAGTGGCTGACTGGCGGCAAAGCCCGCTCTTTAGCGATGAAGAACGGCTGGCGCTGGAGTACGCCGAAGCCGCCAGCGTAACGCCGCCAACGGTCGATGATGCCCTGCGTACCCGACTGGCTGCGCATTTTGACGCCCAGGCGCTCACCGAACTGACGGCATTGATCGGCCTGCAAAACCTGTCAGCCCGTTTTAATTCTGCCATGGACATTCCCGCTCAGGGGCTGTGCCGTATTCCTGAAAAACGTTCTTAAGGAGAGATGATGCGCCATTGTGGGTGGTTGCTGGGATTGTTATCGCTGTTTTCTCTGGCAACACATGCCAGTGACTGGCAGGAAGTTAAAAATGAGGCCAAAGGGCAAACCGTCTGGTTTAACGCCTGGGGCGGCGATACCGCAATTAACCGCTATCTCGACTGGGTTAGCGGCGAGATGAAAACCCATTATGATATAAACCTGAAGATTGTCCGCCTGGCGGATGCCGCAGACGCGGTGAAGCGCATTCAGACCGAAGCCGCAGCCGGGCGCGAGACAGGCGGTTCGGTGGATCTGCTCTGGGTGAACGGCGAAAACTTCCGCACCTTAAAAGAGGCCAATTTACTGCAAACCGGCTGGGCTGAGACTCTGCCAAACTGGCGCTATGTCGACACACAGCTGCCGGTGCGGGAAGATTTTTCAGTGCCTACAGAAGGGGCTGAATCGCCCTGGGGCGGCGCACAACTGACGTTTATCGCCCGCCGCGATGTTACGCCACTGCCACCACAAACACCGCAAGCCTTACTGGAATTCGCTAAAGCCAATCCTGGCACGGTTACCTATCCGCGCCCGCCAGACTTTACTGGCACCGCATTTCTTGAACAGTTACTGATTATGCTGACGCCAGATCCCGCAGCATTAAAAGAAGCGCCGAACGATGCGACTTTCGCCCGTATCACTGCGCCCTTGTGGCAATATCTTGATGCGCTGCATCCGTATCTATGGCGCGAAGGAAAGGATTTCCCACCTTCGCCCGCGCGGATGGATGCTCTGCTGAAAACTGGCACATTGCGCCTGTCGCTGACCTTTAATCCTGCACATGCCCAGCAAAAAATCGCCAGTGGCGATTTGCCGGCAAGCAGTTACAGTTTTGGTTTTAACGAGGGGATGATTGGCAACGTGCATTTTGTCACCGTTCCGGTCAACGCGAATGCCAGTGCTGCGGCGAAGGTGGTTGCCAATTTCCTGCTCTCACCTGATGCACAGCTGCGTAAGGCAGATCCTGCTGTCTGGGGCGATCCATCGGTTCTCGATCCACAAAAACTGCCTGACGGGCAGCGTGAAACATTGCAATCAAGAATGCCGCAGGATCTGCCGCCGGTACTGGCGGAACCGCATGCTGGCTGGGTAAATGCGCTGGAACAAGAATGGCTACGCCGTTACGGTACGCATTAATCTTGTTGCTGTGGGCGATGGTGGTGGTGATTTATGCACCGCTGATCCCGGCGGCGTTCACGCTGATATCGCCTGCTTTGTCGTTGGCACACTGGCAGGCGTTATTTGCCGATCCGCAGTTACCGCAGGCCTTACTGGCGACGCTGGTATCGACAACCATCGCGGCGGTCGGCGCTTTGTTTATTGCCCTGCTGGTGATAGTCGCGCTGTGGCCGGGGCCGAAATGGCCGCGTATGTGCGCCCGTCTGCCGTGGCTGCTCGCCATCCCACACGTGGCTTTTGCCGCGAGTGCTCTGCTGCTGTTTGCTGAAGGTGGCCTGGTTTATCAGATTTTTCCTTTTCTCACTCCGCCGATGGATAAATTGGGTATTGGGCTGGGTCTTACCCTGGCGGTGAAAGAAAGCGCATTTCTGCTGTGGATCTTAGCGGCAGTATTGAGCGAGAAACGGCTGTTGCAGCAGGTTATTGTACTGGATTCGCTGGGCTACAGCCGCTGGCAATGTCTGAACTGGTTGTTGTTGCCCTCCGTCGCGCCTGCACTGGCAATGGCGATGCTGGCTATTGTGGCATGGTCGTTGTCGGTCGTGGATGTGGCAATTATTCTCGGGCCGGGTAATCCACCGACGCTGGCGGTAATTAGCTGGCAGTGGTTAACCCAAGGCGACGCCGATCAACAGATGAAAGGCGCACTCGCCAGCCTGCTGCTGATGCTGTTACTCGCCGTCTACGTTTTGCTGGGCTATTTACTTTGGCGCGCCTGGCAGTGCACCATTCCCCGCGTAGATGGCGTTCGTAAGCCCGCCACGCCTTTATTACCCGGCAATACACTGGCGAGTTTTTTACCCTTAACCGGTGTGCTGTGTGTGGTTCTGCTGGCGATCCTCGCGGATCAGTCGACGATCAATAGTGAAGCGCTCATCAACAGCCTGACAATGGGGCTGGTGGCGACGTTTATCGCTTTGGTCCTGTTACTGCTGTGGCTGGAATGGGGGGCAAAGCGTCGCCAGTTGTGGCTCTGGTTGCCCATTTTATTACCCGCTCTGCCGCTCGTGGCGGGCCAGTACATGCTGGCGCTATGGCTGAACATAGATGGGAGCTGGACAGCGGTGGTCTGGGGGCATCTGCTGTGGGTAATGCCGTGGATGCTGTTTATCCTGCAACCCGCCTGGCAGCGCATTGATTCACGGTTAATTTTGATTGCGCAAACACTGGGCTGGTCGCGGGCCAAAATCTTCTTTTACGTGAAATGCCCACTCATGTTGCGCCCTGCGCTGATTGCCTTCGCGGTAGGATTTTCAGTCAGTATTGCGCAGTATATGCCGACTCTGTGGCTGGGCGCGGGGCGTTTTCCGACGCTCACCACTGAAGCGGTGGCATTAAGCAGCGGCGGCAGCAACGGCATTCTCGCCGCCCAGGCTTTATGGCAACTACTGTTGCCGCTTATTATTTTTGCCCTGACCGCGTTAGTCGCAAAATGGGTAGGTTATGTCAGACAAGGACTCCGCTAATGCTCTGCGTGAAAAATGTTTCGCTACGTTTACCAGAAAGCCGCTTGCTGACAAACGTTAACTTTACGGTGGATAAAGGTGACATTGTCACGTTAATGGGGCCGTCTGGCTGTGGAAAATCTACACTGTTTTCATGGATGATTGGTGCGCTGGCCGGACAGTTTTCTTGTGCAGGTGAGCTATGGCTCAATGAGCAACGGATTGACATGCTACCCACCGCACAGCGTCAGATTGGCATTCTTTTCCAGGATGCACTGTTATTTGACCAGTTCAGCGTCGGGCAAAATTTACTGCTGGCGCTACCGGAGACACTTAAGGGGAATGCCCGACGTAATGCCGTGAATGATGCACTTGAGCGTTCAGGCCTTGACGGAGCTTTCCATCAGGATCCTGCCACTTTGTCTGGCGGTCAGCGAGCGCGCGTTGCTCTGCTACGCGCCCTTCTCGCCCAGCCAAAAGCGTTGCTACTGGATGAGCCGTTCAGCCGTCTTGATGTGGCTCTGCGCGATAATTTTCGCCAGTGGGTGTTCAGAGAAGTTCGCGAACTGGCGATCCCCGTCGTTCAGGTAACGCACGATCTCCAGGATGTTCCTGCTGATAGTTCTGTTCTGGATATGGCGCAGTGGTCAGAAAATTACAACAAACTGCGATAACGCAAAGTTTTTCCCAATGCGTCAGTTCAGAATGGCGCACTCAAAACTACAATGTCGGGATTTTCGATGAAACGTGTTTCTCAAATGACCGCGCTGGCAATGGCTTTAGGGCTGGCTTGCGCTTCTTCGTGGGCCGCTGAACTGGCGAAGCCTCTTGCTCTTGACCAGCTTCAACAACAAAATGGCAAAGCGATAGATACTCGCCCCAGCGCGTTTTATAACGGCTGGCCACAAACCTTAAATGGCCCTTCCGGTCATGAACCTGCCGCCTTAAACCTTTCTGCTAGCTGGCTCGACAAAATGAGCACCGAACAGCTCAACGCGTGGATCAAGCTACATAACCTGAAAACCGATGCTCCGGTGGCGCTGTACGGTAATGACAAAGATGTCAACGCCGTCAAAACGCGTCTGCAAAAAGCAGGCTTTACGCATATCTCCATTTTGAGTGACGCGCTAAGCGAACCTTCCCGTCTGCAAAAACTTCCGCACTTTGAGCAGCTGGTTTATCCACAATGGCTGCATGACCTGCAACAAGGAAAAGACGTTACAGCGAAACCTGCCGGTGACTGGAAAGTCATTGAAGCGGCCTGGGGCGCTCCTAAGCTTTACCTTATCAGCCATATTCCCGGCGCGGATTACATCGATACCAATGAAGTGGAAAGCGAACCGCTGTGGAATAAAGTCTCTGATGAGCAACTGAAAGCGATGCTGGCAAAGCATGGCATTCGTCATGACACCACGGTGATTCTATATGGTCGCGATGTATACGCAGCAGCGCGTGTAGCACAGATTATGCTCTATGCAGGGGTGAAAGATGTGCGCCTGCTGGACGGCGGCTGGCAAACCTGGTCCGACGCGGGACTGCCTGTTGAGCGCGGAACGCCACCGAAAGTGAAAGCTGAACCGGATTTCGGCGTGAAGATCCCGGCGCAACCGCAGTTGATGCTTGATATGGAACAGGCCCGTGGGCTGCTGCATCGCCAGGATGCATCGCTGGTCAGCATTCGTTCGTGGCCAGAATTTATCGGTACGACCAGTGGTTACAGCTATATTAAGCCAAAAGGTGAAATAGCCGGAGCCCGTTGGGGACACGCTGGTAGCGACTCGACGCATATGGAGGATTTCCATAACCCGGATGGCACCATGCGTAGCGCCGATGATATTGCCGCTATGTGGAAAGCATGGAATATCAAACCAGATCAGCAAGTTTCATTCTACTGCGGCACCGGCTGGCGCGCGTCCGAAACCTTTATGTACGCACGAGCAATGGGCTGGAATAACGTCTCCGTTTACGACGGCGGCTGGTACGAATGGAGCAGCGATCCGAAAAATCCCGTAGCAACCGGTGAGCGCGGCCCGGACAGCAGCAAATAACATTGCAATTACTGGCGCTGGAGCGACTTCAGCGTCAGATACCCACTCCACACCCGCGTAAAGGTCGTCATCCAGCACAACGCACCAAATACCCACGCAAACCACGGAAAATAAGCTGGCAAGAGGCAACTCAGAACAAACAGCAAAATCGTCTCGCTGCCTTCGGTTAACCCGCCCAGATAATAAAACGATTTATGCGCATAACCGGGATTATCAATCTGATGTTTCGCCGCCAGCGCAGCAAATGCGAGAAAACTGCTTCCCGTGCCAATAAACGCAAACAGCAGCCAGCCGCCTGCCAGCGCGTTTTGCTCCGGTGCGGCGAGGATAAACCCAAAAGGCACCAGTGCGTAAAAAAGAAAATCGAGAGAAATATCGAGAAAGCCACCCGCGTCGGTAAGTCCTCTTCGCCGCGCCAACGCGCCGTCCAGACCATCAAGCAGCCTGTTCAACAAAATGACGATTAGCGCCGCCAGATACCAGCCCAGCGCCAGAAACGGCAGTGCCAGCACGCCGATGGCAAATCCCACTAATGTTAAACCATCTGGCGTAATGCCGGGTTTATCCAGCACCTTCACACACTGATGCAACAAAGGTTTAATTCGGGGATGAAGATGGCGGTCTAACACAGGCACTCCTTAAATATAAAGCCTTTCTGATTGAGCAACAGTGCGGATATTATGGCATTTTTCGCTTATCTGCCCGTGTGTAATTTATGAATATGATTGAAGTTGTTGCCGCCATCATCGAACGTGATGGCAAAATTTTACTCGCTCAACGCCCCGCCCATAGCGATCAGGCGGGATTATGGGAGTTTGCCGGTGGTAAAGTCGAGCCGGATGAAAGCCAGCGGCAGGCGCTAGTGCGTGAGTTACGCGAAGAATTGGGCATCGAAGCAACTGTGGGTGAGTATGTTGCCAGCCATCAGCGAGAAGTGTCGGGGCGGATTATCCATCTTCATGCCTGGTACGTACCCCACTTCCACGGGACGTTACAGGCACATGAACATCAGGCGCTGGTCTGGTGCTCACCTGAAGAGGCTCTGCAATATCCGCTGGCCCCTGCTGACATTCCACTATTAAAGGCGTTTATGGCTTTACGCGCCGCCAGACCAGCGGATTAGTGCTAAGAGTTTTGTCATCCCGCTGGCATTGCAGCAGTATTCCTTCGGCTTTAATTACCGCCCCTTCAGAATAATTTTTATCCTGATAAACGCAGCACTGAGTACAGGGCTGCGCTGACTGCCCGCCTGAACTGAACACTTCTGGCGGTACGTTCACCTCCACGTCCGGACGATAATGCGGGTTAGCCAGTGCAATTAATGGAAATGCCAATGCTAGGGCGAACAATGCTCGACTCACAGGGAACTCCTTAACGTTTTTGTCTCTGCTACTGATAACGGTAGCCTGGCGGCAAAACTTTAGCGTCTGAGTTATCGCTTATGGTTATGAGATTTCTCCCGTTATTAATTTGCTTTCGTGAGTCATTTTTTTCTTGCTTACCGTCACATTCTTGATGGTATAGTCGAAAACTGCAAAAGCACATGACATAAACAACATAAGCATAATCGTATTAATATATAAGGGTTTTATATCTATGGATCAGACATATTCTCTGGAGTCATTCCTCAACCATGTCCAAAAGCGCGACCCGAATCAAACCGAGTTCGCGCAAGCCGTTCGTGAAGTAATGACCACACTCTGGCCTTTTCTTGAACAAAATCCAAAATATCGCCAAATGTCATTACTGGAGCGCTTGGTTGAGCCGGAGCGCGTGATCCAGTTTCGCGTGGTATGGGTTGACGATCGCAACCAGGTGCAGGTCAACCGTGCATGGCGCGTGCAGTTCAGCTCCGCCATCGGCCCGTACAAAGGTGGTATGCGCTTCCATCCGTCGGTAAACCTCTCCATTCTCAAATTCCTCGGCTTTGAACAAACCTTCAAAAATGCCCTGACAACTCTGCCGATGGGCGGTGGTAAAGGCGGCAGCGATTTCGACCCGAAAGGGAAAAGCGAAGGCGAAGTGATGCGGTTCTGCCAGGCGCTAATGACTGAACTGTATCGCCACCTGGGCGCAGATACCGACGTTCCGGCGGGCGATATCGGCGTTGGTGGTCGTGAAGTCGGCTTTATGGCGGGGATGATGAAAAAGCTCTCCAACAATACCGCCTGCGTCTTCACCGGTAAGGGGCTTTCTTTTGGCGGCAGTCTTATTCGCCCGGAAGCAACCGGCTACGGTCTGGTTTATTTCACAGAAGCAATGCTAAAACGCCACGGTATGGGTTTTGAAGGGATGCGCGTTTCCGTTTCTGGCTCCGGCAACGTCGCTCAGTACGCTATCGAAAAAGCGATGGAATTTGGTGCTCGTGTGATCACTGCGTCAGACTCCAGTGGCACTGTCGTTGATGAAAGCGGATTCACGAAAGAGAAACTGGCGCGTCTTATCGAAATCAAAGCCAGCCGCGATGGTCGTGTGGCAGATTACGCCAAAGAATTTGGTCTGGTCTATCTCGAAGGCCAACAGCCGTGGTCTGTACCAGTTGATATCGCCCTGCCTTGCGCCACCCAGAACGAACTGGATGTAGACGCCGCGCATCAGCTTATCGCCAATGGCGTTAAAGCCGTCGCCGAAGGGGCAAATATGCCGACCACCATCGAAGCGACTGAACTGTTCCAGCAGGCAGGCGTACTGTTTGCACCGGGTAAAGCGGCTAATGCTGGTGGCGTAGCTACATCCGGCCTGGAAATGGCGCAAAACGCTGCGCGCCTGGGCTGGAAAGCCGAGAAAGTTGACGCACGTTTGCATCACATCATGCTGGATATCCACCATGCCTGTGTTGAGCATGGTGGTGAAGGTGAGCAAACCAACTACGTGCAGGGCGCGAACATTGCCGGTTTTGTGAAGGTTGCGGATGCGATGCTGGCGCAGGGGGTGATTTAAGTCATTAGCGCCGTTTCAGGCGTTTATGCCAGATGCGGCGTGAACGCCTTATCTGGCCTACGAAAACTGACTGCATCAGAGCATTACATTATCACTCCACTGCCGCCTCTGCTGATGGCGGGCTTTTTTTCGCTGCTCGCTTACGGGGTGAAGTCTTCTTATTTCCTTCTCCGCCATCTGGAGCCACTATGCCTCGAAACTGCCGCACCGGCGTACGTTTGGCCTGATCAATCAACTGATACAGCGTCCCCACCAACGGTTGCATAAAGTCCTGATAGCGGCACTGCTTTTCGCTGATTTGCGTCAGCACCGATTCCCAGTGCGCGGTCATGTCCGGTCGCGTAGCCATTTCTGGCAGCGAATGGAATAACGCTTTTCCGGCGTCGGTGGAGTGGATATAGCGCCCTTTTTTGGTCAGAAAGCCACGCTTGAACAACAGTTCAATAATCCCGGCACGGGTTGCTTCTGTCCCCAGACCATCGGTGGCACGAAGGATCTTTTTCAGATCTTTGTCCTGCACAAAGCGCGCGATCCCGGTCATCGCCGAAAGCAGTGTTGCATCGGTAAAATGGCGCGGCGGCTGCGTTTGTCGCTCTACCACCTCACCTTTTTCACACAGTAACTCATCGCTTTTCGCCACCACAGGCAGTGGCGTGCCGTCGTTTTCTTCATCGCGCTCTTTGCTGCCTAACAGTGTGCGCCAGCCTGCTTCAGCAAGAAAACGGGCTTTAGCGACAAATTTGCCTTTGGCAATGTCCAGTTCGATAACACACTTGCGGAACACCGCATCTGGGCAGAACTGCATCAAATACTGACGGGCAATCAGGTTATAGACCTTCGCTTCGTTCTCCGTCAGGTTGATCGCAGAACTCCGTGCGGTCGGGATGATGGCGTGGTGCGCATCGACCTTTTTGTCATCCCAGCAGCGGTTGCGTATATCTGGATCTACCACTGGTTGCGGCAACAGATCCGGCGCATGGACGCTGATAGCATTCATCACCGCGTGGCGTCCGGCAAAATGTTCTTCTGGCAAATAGCGACAATCGGAACGCGGATAAGTGATTAACTTGTGCGTTTCGTACAGCTTCTGGCAAATATCAAGCACATTCTGCGCGCTCAGACCAAAGCGTTTAGCCGCTTCAATCTGCAACGCCGAAAGCGAAAACGGCAGCGGTGCGGATTCTGATTCCCGTTTATCGTTATAGCTGGTGACAATAGCCGGTTGGCCGCTGATGCGGTTGACCACATGCTCCGCCAGCGGACGATGTAACAAGCGCCCTTCTTCATCCTGATAAGGTTCACACGCTTCGCTCGGTTGCCAGATAGCGGTAAACCGCTCATCGGCAGGTGTCACGATATGCGCTTTGACTTCAAAGAAGTCTTTCGCCACGAAGTTTTCAATCTCTTCGTCGCGGCGCACTACCAGCCCGAGCACGGGCGTCTGCACGCGGCCCACGGAAAGCACGCCCTGATAACCGGCATTGCGACCGAGAATAGTATACGCACGGGTCATATTGATGCCGTACAGCCAGTCGGCACGCGCTCGCGCCAGCGCAGAAACGCACAGTGGTACAAACTCGCTATTGGAGCGAAGACGATCGATCGCCCGCTCAACCGCCTGCGGGTTCAGGTCGTTTATCAAACAACGCTGTACCTGCTGGCGCTTTTCCGGTGCCAGTTGTAGGTAGTCCAGCACTTCATCCACCAGCAATTGCCCTTCGCGGTCCGGGTCCCCGGCGTGAACGATTTCGCTGGCTTCATGCAGGAAGCGTTTGATGACGTTCAGTTGTTTGGTCACGGAGGGCCGTGGCTGTAATTGCCACTTTTCCGGGACAATGGGGAGATCGGCCAGGTTCCAGCGCGCATAGCGACTGTCGTAGGCGTCTGGCTGCGCCTGCTCAAGCAGGTGACCGATACACCAGGTCACCACCTGGCCATTACCGCACTCGATAAAGCCATCGCCTTTCCGGTGCGGTTTGGGCAGGACATCAGCAATGGCGCGCGCCAGACTCGGTTTTTCGGCAATAAACAACCGCATTGAATTAACGGATCTCAACCATGGCACGACCGCCGCGCGCTGGCACCAGTTCGCCAATCGCCGTCAGTTCAATGCCAAACTCGGCGGCTGTAGCTTTGACCTCATTTTCTGCTTCCGGCATGACCGCCAGCAGCAGACCGCCAGAAGTTTGCGGATCGCACAGCAGATCGCGCACTTCACGCGGCATTTCACCCATCAGATGCCCATAGCTGGCAAAGTTACGTTCGGTGCCGCCAGGCACTGCGCCCAACTTAATGTACTCTTCAACCCCCGGCAGTTTCGGGATCGCTTCATAGTCGACTCGCGCCTGCACACCAGCACCCTGACACATTTCGCTCAAATGCCCCAGCAGACCAAAACCAGTCACGTCAGTCATCGCTTTTACGCCTTCGATGTTGGCAAAGGACGCGCCTGCGATGTTCATCCGGCACATCACTTCCGTCGCTAGTCCCTGATGTTCTGGTTTCAGCAGTGATTTTTTCTCAGCCGTAGTAAGAACGCCAATTCCCAGCGGTTTCGTCAGGAACAGTTTGCATCCGGCTTGTGCAGTACTGTTTTTCTTCACCCGCTCGGTCGGTACGATCCCCGTTACCGCCAGACCAAAAATCGGCTCCGGCGCATCGATGGAGTGACCGCCAGCCAGCGCAATACCCGCCTGACGGCATGCATAGCGTCCACCTTCGGTTACTTCGCGGGCAATTTCAGGGGAAAGTTTGTTAATAGGCCAGCCGAGGATCGCAATCGCCATAATCGGTTTGCCACCCATCGCGAAGATATCGCTGATGGCGTTAGTCGCCGCAATGCGGCCAAAATCGAAAGGATTATCAACGATCGGCATAAAGAAGTCGGTGGTACTGATAACGCTGGTGCCATTGCCCAGATCGTACACCGCCGCATCGTCGCGGGTTTCATTACCCACAAGCAAATTCGGATCAACAAACTTCGCCTGCTCACTGTGCAGGATGGTTTCCAACACTTTTGGGGAAATTTTACAGCCGCAACCTGCACCGTGGCTGTATTGGGTCAAACGAATCGAGTTCTCGCTCATGGACATCTCCTGTCAATGCAATCCGGGTATGGTAACCCTCATTCCATGAAGTGATAAGTGAGAGTGTCTGAATTCCTGCGCCTTTGCTCACAATCCAGACAGTTTCGCGACAATTATCAGAAATAAGTCACAAACGGCGTCGGGTCCGGAACGTTTATCGATGTAGATGCTTTCAACTGCGGCGTACCAAGGTAGAGAAAACCGACAATTTTATCCTGCTCACGGCAACCGAATGCTTCACGCACTACCGGACTTTCAGTTAATGCGCCACTGCGCCAGATGCCGCCAAACCCCTGGGCAACTGCTGCCATTTGCATCGCCATGACCGCACATCCCGCAGACATTTCCTGTTCCCAGCGCGGGACTTTATGATTTTCTTCGCATTTTGCCACCACCGTTATGATGAGCGGTGCGCGGAACGGCGCATTACGCGCTTTGTCGATAGCTTTGTCATCACTACCGGCAGCAATCGCCCCCTGTTCCAATAATGCGCTGAAACGCTCGCGTCCTTCCCCTTCAATCACAAAAAAATGCCACGGTTGCATGGACTTATGGTCCGGCGCACGCATACCCGCACGCAGGATCTTTTGCAGTTGTTCACCCGTTGGCGCGGGTTCAGCCAGGCGGGAGGCGCTACGGCGATTGATCAATAGTTCGAGTGCATCCATTTGATTAACTCCTGTCATGATATTTATTCACAAAATTAACACGAGAGTGGATTTTGTTACAGCACAGTCCGCAATTCCTGCTGACAAGTGCCGGTTGGGTCATTACGATAACCACATCTATTGCGCCTGTGACAGGTGTGACCTTAATTTGGGAGAATACATGCGAACCCTTTGGCGATTTATTGCCGGATTTTTTAAATGGACGTGGCGTCTGCTGAATTTCGTCCGTGAAATGGTACTTAACCTGTTCTTTATTTTTCTCGTACTGGTTGGTGTGGGGATCTGGATGCAGGTCAGTGGTGGTGATTCGAAAGAAACGGCCAGTCGTGGCGCGCTGCTGCTGGACATATCTGGTGTAATCGTCGATAAACCCGACAGTTCTCAGCGGTTTAGTAAGCTAAGCCGCCAGCTCCTTGGTGCCAGTTCCGATCGTCTGCAGGAAAACTCACTGTTTGATATCGTCAACACCATTCGCCAGGCGAAGGATGACCGCAATATCACCGGTATCGTGATGGATCTGAAAAACTTCGCAGGCGGCGACCAGCCGTCTATGCAGTACATCGGCAAAGCCCTGAAAGAGTTTCGTGACAGCGGGAAACCAGTTTATGCCTTAGGCGAGAACTACAGCCAGGGGCAATATTATCTCGCCAGTTTCGCCAACAAAATTTGGCTATCTCCACAAGGCGTGGTGGATCTGCACGGTTTTGCTACCAACGGTCTGTACTACAAATCGTTACTGGATAAGCTGAAAGTTTCCACCCATGTGTTCCGCGTGGGTACGTATAAATCTGCCGTTGAACCGTTTATTCGTGATGATATGTCACCGGCAGCCCGCGAAGCTGACAGCCGCTGGATCGGTGAGCTGTGGCAAAACTATCTGAATACTGTTGCCGCTAACCGGCAGATCCCTGCTCAGCAGGTATTCCCTGGTGCGCAAGGGTTGCTTGAGGGTTTAACCAAAACCGGTGGCGATACCGCGAAATATGCGCTGGAAAACAAGCTGGTCGATGCACTGGCATCAAGTGCCGAAATCGAAAAAGCTCTGACCAAAGAGTTCGGCTGGAGTAAGACTGATAAAAATTATCGCGCCATCAGTTATTACGATTACGCATTGAAAACGCCGGCAGATACCGGTGACAGCATCGGTGTCGTCTTCGCGAATGGCGCAATTATGGATGGCGAGGAAACTCAGGGGAATGTTGGCGGTGATACCACTGCGGCACAAATCCGCGACGCTCGCCTTGACCCGAAAGTGAAAGCGATTGTTCTGCGTGTTAATAGCCCTGGCGGCAGCGTTACCGCCTCTGAAGTGATTCGCGCTGAACTGGCAGCTGCCAGGGCAGCGGGTAAGCCTGTGGTTGTATCGATGGGCGGCATGGCGGCATCTGGTGGTTACTGGATTTCCACGCCAGCTAATTACATTGTGGCTAACCCCAGCACCCTGACCGGTTCTATCGGTATCTTCGGCGTGATCACTACCGTAGAAAATAGTTTGGATTTGATTGGTGTTCATACCGATGGCGTCTCAACTTCACCGCTGGCGGATGTTTCTATCACCAAGGCACTGCCGCTGGAAGCGCAGCAGATGATGCAGTTAAGCATTGAGAATGGCTATAAACGCTTTATCACGCTGGTTGCTGATGCGCGTCATTCGACGCCGGAGCAGATTGATAAAATCGCCCAGGGCCACGTCTGGACCGGTCAGGATGCAAAAGCTAACGGGCTGGTCGATAGTCTCGGAGATTTCGATGATGCGGTTGCCAAAGCAGCAGAGCTGGCAAAAGTGAAACAGTGGCATCTGGAATACTACGTTGATGAACCGACCTTCTTCGACAAAGTGATGGACAATATGTCTGGTTCTGTCCGGGCAATGTTGCCAGATGCGTTCCAGGCCATGTTACCTGCACCGCTGGCCTCGGTAGCCTCTACCGTTAAAAGTGAAAGCGACAAGCTGGCAGCGTTTAACGACCCACAAAACCGCTATGCGTTTTGCCTGACCTGCGCCAACGTGCGTTAAATCCTGCAAAAATGTGGCCGATATGCTGTCGGCCACACTCCTGAATCGGACTGTCTTTCACTCCCTCTCTCCACTACATTCCCTTGCTCATTTAGCATCTGATATGGAGTCATCAGTGAATAAGGCCCCCTCTTTAATTGCCGCTATCGTCCTCGGACTGGGGATTAGCGCCTGTGGTTATTTTGTTGGCGATGGTGTTAAACATTTAAAAACCAATAACCGTTATGTAAATGTGCGTGGGCTTTCTGAAAAAGAAGTTCGCGCAGATACGGCAGAATTAACAATTGCGATTAACTTTAAGGGTAATATTCCCGGCGAACTGTTCCCGAAACTGGAAGACGCGCAGAAAAAAATTGTTGCCGAACTCAATGCTCAGGGGATTAACGAGAAAGAGATAACCCTGGGCCAATGGACAAGCAAGCGAACAGATTCCTTTTATCTGAAAGATGATCCCACAATGCCACGCTATAACGCAGACGGGTCAGTGACGATAAAAACCCATAATGTTGCTGCTGTCGAAAAAGTCGTCGCGAAATTAAACGAACTGCAAGTCGCTACGGAGGGCGCTATCGCTGAGAGCAAAGTCGCCTATCGCTTTAATGGTATTGGCGCACTGCGCGCTGAGATGATTGCCGCCGCCACCAAAGATGCACGCAACGCAGCATTACAATTTGCAACGGACTCAGGTAGCCAGGTGGGGTCAATTAGCGATGCCTCACAAGGCGTGTTCCAGATCTTCGCCAGTGGCAGTGATGAAGATGATCCTACGGCGATTAATAAAACGGTACGCGTAGTCACCACCGTAACCTATGCGTTGCAGGATTAACCACTTTTCTCCGGCGGGACACTAATCCCTCCGTTCTGCCGGACTTTTCTCATATCCACAGAGTATCCAGGTGCGCTCGCTGCCCCTCACGTATATACTTTTGCTCTTTCGATATCATTCATATCAATATCATGCAAAAGAAATCAATTTACGTCGCCTACACGGGCGGGACCATCGGGATGCAGCGTTCCGAGCAGGGTTATATTCCGGTGTCAGGTCATCTACAACGCCAACTGGCGCTGATGCCGGAATTCCATCGCCCGGAGATGCCAGATTTCACCATTCATGAATATACGCCGCTGATGGACTCTTCAGATATGACGCCAGAAGACTGGCAGCATATTGCTGAAGATATTAAAGCGCATTATGACGACTATGATGGTTTTGTCATTCTGCACGGCACCGACACGATGGCGTATACCGCCTCTGCGCTGTCGTTCATGCTCGAGAATCTCGGTAAACCGGTCATTGTGACAGGGTCACAAATCCCGCTGGCTGAGTTACGCTCTGACGGACAAATTAATCTGCTGAATGCGTTGTACGTTGCGGCGAATTATCCTATCAACGAAGTAACTCTCTTTTTTAATAATCGACTTTATCGTGGCAACCGTACCACCAAAGCCCATGCCGATGGTTTTGATGCGTTTGCCTCTCCAAACCTTCCTCCGTTACTGGAAGCAGGTATCCATATTCGTCGTTTGAATACGCCCCCCGCCCCGCACGGTGAAGGGGAATTGATCGTTCATCCAATCACCCCACAACCAATTGGCGTAGTGACGATTTATCCGGGGATTTCTGCTGACGTCGTGCGCAATTTTCTGCGCCAACCGGTGAAAGCATTGATTCTGCGCTCATATGGCGTGGGTAATGCGCCACAAAACAAAGCCTTCCTGCAAGAATTACAAGAAGCCAGCGATCGCGGAATTGTGGTAGTCAACCTGACACAATGTATGTCCGGTAAAGTGAACATGGGGGGTTATGCCACCGGTAACGCCCTCGCCCATGCCGGCGTTATTGGCGGTGCAGATATGACTGTAGAAGCGACGCTAACCAAACTGCATTACCTGCTTAGCCAGGAACTGGATACTGAAACCATTCGCAAGGCCATGAGCCAAAACCTGCGCGGCGAACTGACGCCGGATGATTAAGGAGACTGCAATGCCCCCTCGCGCCCTGTTACTGGTCGATTTACAAAATGATTTCTGTGCTGGTGGCGCGCTCGCCGTGCCGGAAGGTGACAGTACGGTGGATGTCGCTAACCGCCTGATTGACTGGTGCCAGTCGCGCGGTGAAGCGGTTATCGCCAGTCAAGACTGGCACCCGGCGAATCACGGCAGTTTTGCCAGTCAGCACGGTGTAGAGCCTTATACGCCAGGCCAACTCGACGGTTTGCCACAAACCTTCTGGCCAGATCACTGTGTGCGGAACAGTGAAGGCGCACAATTACATCCGTTACTGAACCAAAAAGCGATCGCAGCGGTGTTCCATAAAGGCGAAAATCCTTTAGTTGACAGTTACAGTGCCTTTTTTGATAACGGCCGTCGGCAGAAAACCACGCTCGATGACTGGTTACGCGATCATGAAATCGATGAATTGATCATTATGGGCCTGGCTACTGACTATTGCGTGAAGTTTACCGTGCTGGACGCGTTACAGTTAGGTTATAAGGTTAATGTGATTACCGATGGTTGTCGTGGCGTGAATATCCAGCCACAGGACAGTGCGCACGCGTTTATGGAGATGTCAGCAGCTGGGGCAACGCTATATACGCTGGCAGACTGGGAAGAGACGCAGGAGTAATTTTATGCTGGCCTACAATTCTGTACTGCCATTGTAGGCCAGATAAAACACGTCAGTGGTACATCTGGCAATTGACACCATCAACGAAAGATTTAATTCACCTCAGAAATCTCTTCCAGCGACACCTTCCGCGTTTCGATGCCAAAAATGGAGAGAACCAGCGCGCAGAGCACTAACATCACACC
Organism: Escherichia coli; assembly: GCF_036503815.1. Classification (GTDB taxonomy): domain Bacteria; phylum Pseudomonadota; class Gammaproteobacteria; order Enterobacterales; family Enterobacteriaceae; genus Escherichia; species Escherichia coli_F. Next base: position 2,281,580 of record NZ_AP027764.1, on the reverse strand, counting down.
AAGCACAATAAACACCGTGATTGACCCATAATGTGTTAATAATGCCGCAACGCCATAGGGCGTGAAGACTGCGACGATCCGTCCGACGGCATTAACGAAACCCGAACCACGCAAGCGTAAATGCGTTGGCCAAAGTTCCGGTATATAAACCGCCGACGCGAAGCAAACATACATGTACAAAAAGAAGATCATCACCAGGCCATAGATTAAAATCGCCCACTCTGTAGTCTGAATTGAATAGATATAGCCTAACACGGCAATAATAATAAGTAAGGCGGAGCCAAATAATCGACGAGGAAAATAATCAATAATTAATGCCGCAATAAATATACCTACCGGAGCGCCAATCATAATAACAGCAGTCATTAATATTGATTTATCAACATCAATGCCGGAGTTAACAAATATGGTCGGTATCCATACGGTGATGGTATAAAGTGAAATGTTCATTGCAATTAAAACAGTAATCGCGACTAATGTACGTCGTAACATTTCCCCTTTAAACAGCAGCCAGAAAGTACCATTGATTACGTTAGCCTTGCTGTTGCTCTGATTCAAAGTAAGCGGGGGTAAACGAACACTCTTCTCTCTTTCAATTTGCTGCTCTACTTCACGAAGTTGGCTTTCTGCACCTGCGATTTGTCCTTTCCCCGCCAACCATCGAGGCGACTCAATAAAGTATTTACCTGAGAGAAACCAGGCTAACAGTATGCCAATACCACCCAGCAGAAACATTATCCGCCAACTAAAAAAAGCGATAACCACCACGCCTATCGCCGCAGACAGCATGGGCGACCAGTTACCAACAAATGAGAGCCGTGCGGACCATTTTCCACGCACCGTCGCGGGGATAAACTCCGTAAACGAAGCATAGCCAACCATAATCAGCGCCCCCATTCCTGTGCCCATCAGGAAGCGAAAGAAAATGAGCCAGTACATATCAGGGACAAAAGCGGCCCCTGTTGCCGCAATACCGACGATGAGAAGATTTATGCGAAAAGCCCTGCGCCGCCCAAAATAATCACCGATGAACCCACCGGTAAGAGAGCCGATGAAATAACCAAACATTAATGCCGAGGTAAAGGCGGCATTGAGGAAATTATTTGACCATCCATTGCTTACCAGCTTTGCTAAAACAACATTGCCTGAATAACTCAAAAAACCCGTTAATAACAGACTAAAGCTTATAATTCCAAATATACGATAATGAAACCGGGCCAAAGGCAAGCGGTCCAGTCTTGCGCCAATTTGATCATATTGTTCCATTAGGTGCCTCGGATTTGCTAAAAAGGTAGCAATTGCGGCAAATTCACTTGCCGCATCTTTATCATCATTTTATTTTCCAGGCGCAGGAACAAATAATATTGACAACGTGTGCTTAAATTACCATACCAGCTGGATATTATTGTCTTTGCAAAATGCTATCCACTCTGCACCCGGTGATTTATCAGTTATTATGTAATTAATATGACTAAAGTCAGCTAACTGGACAAAAGCTTTGCGATCAAACTTAGAGTGATCAACCAATAACGCAACTTCTGTCGCCTGACGGATCATTGTCTTTTTGATTTCAGCTTCCGCTTCGTTAGAGTCCAGCGCGCCGCTGTTAATATCAAGACCTTTACAACTCATTACCATGATATCGACATGGTAGCGGCTGATGATCTCTTTAGTAATTCTTCCTTGCAGGGAAAGTGTATTTTTGTTTAGTTCCCCCCCCGTTGAAACGACTTTAATTTCTGATTGAGCCAGAACATGAATCGCTTCCGCCGAGTTAGTTAGCAACGTCAGGTCACTACGGTCCTGCAACAATTTGAGCAATTCCATAACGGTACTACTGGAATCGGCTGCCATAGTGGTTTTATTGTCGATAAAGGGTAGTGCCTTGCGTGCAATAAGCTGCTTCTCTTCATAAAACGATGAAGCGCGCTTATAAAAATGGATATTCTCCGTCAACATCGCTGTATTTAAAACAGCACCACCATAGGTTCTGGTCAAAAAGCCTTCATCTTCCAGCTTCTCAAGATCGCGGCGAATGGTTTCTTCGGTTACCTGAAAAATCCCACTCAAATTTGAGACTGTCACCTTTTTATCGTTGGCAACCATTTGCTTAATTGCCTGAATCCTGTCTTTTGCCGCCACGATTACACCCCTGTATCTTTTTACATCACATTAGCGCGATTATCGCATAACCGATGTTTACTTTCAAAATAACCTGTTTGAATCACAGATTTTCATCACTGTTTTCACAGAAACAGAGGTGAATCGTGTTGAGTATTTAACGCTCCAGAGCCTCTGCCATTTCCCTCATCAATGTTGCGTCTGCATCCGATAAGTTGATATTCAGTGCCGCGACATTTTCACGTACCTGTTCCGGCGCAGTAGCCCCACTAAGAATGGAGATTAAATCACTCTGTTTTAATATCCACGCCAGTGCCAGAGTGGGAATTGTGCACTGATAACGAGCACAGAGTGGCTGCCACTGTTCAAGCATATCAATCACTTTCAGCATGTTTTCACGCTGGAACCAGACTTTATTTGCCCGAGCGCCGCCCGGAACGTAATCACGAGTGATGGTACCGGTCAACAATCCCTGCTCTAGCGGGGAATAAACCTGTACCACAATGCCATTATCACGACATAGCGGCAGCAGTTCGCTTTCCATTGCCCGGTCGAGGATACTGTATTTCGCCTGAATAATATCCAGTTCACCATATTGCAGATACTCGCGGATATGGTCAGCATCGACGTTAGCAGCGCCTATAGCGCGAATTTTCCCTTCGGCCTTTAACTCATTGAGCACTGCGACAGTTTCAGCGATCGGCGTAAAAAATGGCGGCACCGACTGCCAGTGCGTCATGTAGATATCGATGTAATCAATACCCAGACGTTGCAAGCTGGCTTCTACCTCTTCGCGGATAGATTCCGGGGAAAGGTTTTTATACAACTGCCGATCGCCAACTTTGTTGAATAAACTCCCTTTTCGTTCCCAGACAATGCCGCATTTGGTTTCTACTACAACCTGTTCACGGGGCAGTTTTTTTAACGCCTGACCGACGATAACTTCACTATTGCCAAAGTTATATCCTGGCGCAGTATCAATCAGGTTAATGCCGCAACGATGGGCTTCAAGAATCGTATCAATACATATTTGTCGATCGAGATCGCCATTCCATGCAGGACCGCCGCCAATGGCCCATGTCCCCAACCCCATTCGCGAAAGCGTTATATCCGTTGTGCCTAAAGGTATCTTTTTCATTTGCCTTCATTATCCTTCGTATTCTTCCAGCAATTGTTCGACCAGCTTTCTGTTTTTTACACCGGTGGTGGCACCGACGCTTAGAACCGAGATAGCCGCCGTTGCATTGGCAAAGCGTGCGCATTCACGCAGATTTTTGTCTTCTAACAGAGCCGCTATAAAGCCAGAAGCAAAGTTATCGCCGGCGCCAATAGTGTCGATGGCGGTTATTCCTGCGACCGCCGGCACCTTCATCGTCATGTCACCACGCTTGATAAAGCAGCCGTCTTTACCCGTTTTAATCACCACCGTTTTTACGCCGCACGCAAGAAAGCAGTCAGCAATTTCATCCAGTGTCTCTTTCCCAGTGAGTAATTTTGCCTCGGCAAAATTAGGAAACAGATAATCGACATAACTCAATGCTTCGCAAATATCATCCAGCGTTTCATTCAACCGCGGTTTGATCATATCGGCACAGATAATCATCTGCCGGGCTTTAGCTTGCGTAAAAATTTCTGTTAGCGCTTTACCATCCAATAGAGGACTGTTGAAAATACTGGCCAGAGATAATAATTTCGCCTGAGAAAACCGCGAAAAATCAACATCGTCAATATTCAATTTCCACAGACTGCCGTTACGGTTTGTGACAAACGTCCGCTCGCCATCCTCCGTCACCAGTCCAACGTTAATAGAGGTATCTATGCTGACGTCCTGCTTCAGGCTTTGAATATCAATATTCTCTTTGCGGCAATGGTCGAGAATAAATTGCCCGGCGGCATCTTTACCAATACGACTCATTAATGCTGTGCGATGGCCCAGACGAGAAATAATTGTTGCTTCATTTATTGCATCACCCCCGGTGGTCATTGCGATTCTTTCAAGAGGATAAGAATCCACATCAAAGATATTTTTACTGACCGGTTGCAATGGAATATCAACAATAGCGGCACCTATACAAATAACGTCGAGATTATCCATATCATTATTCCGCTTTGCCATCAGAACCGAACAGTTTAATTTTTTCCAATGCCCGTTCTTTTACAGCTTTACGTACTTCACGTTCTAAATGCAGGAAAGGCTGATCCTGGTTTTCTTTCACTGCTACCATTGCGGCCTGACAGAGCTCCGTATGAATGTTGATTTTCGCGATACCCAACGAAATTGCAGTTTTAATGTCGGTATCACTGATCCCCGATGCGCCGTGCAAAACCAGCGGAACAGAAACGGCATCGCGTACGCGTTTGACGACCTCAAAGTTCAATTGTGGCTCTGACGTATAAACCCCATGCTGGTTGCCGATGGCGACAGCCAATGAGTCACAGCCCGTACGTTCAACAAATTCAGCCGCCTGGTCAGGATCGGTATAGTGATAGCCCGCCAGCGCTTCTTCATAAACGGTTTCATTACCGACATGCCCTAATTCTGCCTCTACCGGAATACCCAGCGGATGGAAGAAATCAACAGCCTCTTTGGTTAAACGAATATTTTCTTCGAAATCAAATGCGGAAGCATCACGCATTAATGAATTCATACCATGAGTCCAGGCGTTATGAATAATTTCCATACTCCGACCATGATCCCAATGAGTTATTACCGGCACCGTTGCTTTTTTTGCCATTGATACCATCATGTGAGAGAAATCTTCAAATGAGGTGTTCCCGACAAAACCTGTACCAAAAGAAATAATAACCGGTGATTTCGCTTCTTCGGCTGCGTCGATAACGCCCATCAACATTTCTGCATTCCATACGTTAAAATGGGCAATTGCATAATGTTTATTTGTGGCATCGTTTTCCCAATATCTGATATCTGCGAGCATATTCTGTTCTCCCGTATTAATTAATCGCTAATTTTAATAACGCCTTTAATAATGTCGCGTTTGTTGTTAACCGACTCTTCAAATGCCTGTTGTACATCCTGATAATCGTAAATATGTGTCACCATCGATTTCACATCGAATCGCCCTGAGGAAATAGCTTCAATCGTGACCGGATAACGATTGGCATAGCGGAATACTGTCTGGATAGTGACTTCGCGATTGATTTTGAGGAAATTGATTGCCGAATCGCCCGGTACAGTACCAACAATCATAATTTTACCGCCGCGCATTACCAGATAAGGTGCCTGTTTAACGGTGACCGCAGAACCCGCTGTTTCGAAAACAATATCTGCGCCCATTTCTTCGGTAAATTGCTGACAGCGTGCAATAGTGTCTTCTTTTGCGCCGTTAATAACCACTGTCGCGCCGAGCTGTTCCGCCATTGTCAGACGTTTTTCCAGTACATCAACGACGGCAATATCCGTAGCTCCCAGGCATTTGCATGCTTGCAACGTCATCAAACCAATACAACCCGCTCCCAGAATAATTATCTTCTTACCCGGTTTAACATCTGCCAGCATCGCGGCATGCATCCCGACTGCGGCAGGCTCCACCAGCGCCCCTTCCATCGTGTCCATATTGTCGGGCAGTTTGTAAGTAAAGCTCTCCGGATGACACAGATAGTGCGTTAATGCGCCGCGGTAGTTGGGTTGTGTCGCCATAAAATCAACGTCCGGACAGATGTTATATTTGCCTTCCAGACAGTAACGACAGTGACCGCAAGGAACGCCAGGTTCGATATTTACCCGATCCCCCGCTTTAAATTTGCGCACACGGCTTCCCACAGCCACAACCGTCCCGGCGCATTCATGACCCAGGCCAATTTCTTGATTTGGGTCTTTAGGCGGAATAAACGGGCCTGATTCAAAACCATGTACATCTGAACCACAAATACCGACATATTCTACTTTAATCAAAACTTCATCTTCTTTAGGCACAGGTATTTCTGCTGAAATAATTTTCATTGTGCCCGGCACCTGCAATATTGCTTTTGAATTTTTCATTTTGAATCCACCAGTATTATTTATTGACTACTGCATCAATACTTAAACTTTCAACGGAGACACCTTTGGTTTCTATTCCAATGGTGGCGATAGCAATTGCGACAATAATTGAAACCGCCCCCAGAAGAATAAAGACTCCCGTTACGCCATAACTACTGAGCAGCACTGCAACGGCATAAGGTGCGGCAATACCACTGATTCGCCCTACTGCATTCGCCAGACCGGAGCCACGTAATTTGGCCTCTGTCGGCCAGATCTCAGGGACATACACTGCCGAGGCATAGCAAACGTACATATAGACGAAAGTAATCAGGAAGAAACCAATCAGCGTTATGAGCAACATACTGGTTTGCAGTGAATAGATATATCCGAGCACCGCAATCAGGATTAATAGCCCCACACCCATTGTTTTACGCGGAATTTTATCCATCACCAGCATGGCAATAAAAATACCAAATGGCGCGCCAAACATACTCATGGTATTTAAAACAATCGAGTCTTTTAAATTAATCCCCTGGGTCATGAATATCGTTGGCAACCAGTTTATTAGTGTGTACTGCACAACGTTCATGGCAATCAGCACACAAGAACCTAATATCACGCGTTTCAGTAATACTCCTGTCAGTAAGGCTGAATACGGCACCGCTTGTGGCGCTTTACCGTCATCAGCAATAACCACGGGCGGCAAAGGTTTACCCGTCTGGCGTATGACGCCTTCTTCTATACTCCGCATGACTTTCTCGGCTTCCTGATACCGTCCGCGCGATTCCAGCCAGCGCGGGGATTCAGGAAAGTAGCGCCAGGCCAGCGCCGTAGCGATAAGCGACAATATTGCAGGGATAAGCAGTTGTACTCGCCAGTTCCACTCTGCACTAATCAGCGGCGTGAGTCCCATCGCAATCAATGAACAGAGCGGATATGACCAGTTGCCAATAAAGGAAACCCGACTGGACCATGTTCCGCGATTTCTACCGGGCATATATTCGGTGAAACCAGCAAACAGCGTCACCAGTAAAGCTCCCAGCCCAACGCCCATCACAAAACGGCAGGCAATAAGGAAATCCATATTCGGTGAAAAAGCACCGACAACCATCGAGGCAATATGAATGGCCTCATAGAGGATGAACGCATTTCTGCGACCGGTTTTGTCACCGATGATGCCGCCAACCAGCGCACCGAGAAACATTCCGGCGGTCGTGATTGCTGAGAATGTGGCAGTGGTGGAATTATCTGTCCAGCCCAACTCTTTCAGCTGCGCGAGGATCAAGCCACCAACGGCATTACTCCAGCAGACAAGCAAGCCAAACGCGACGATGGCAAACATTGACGAATGCCAGCGGCAATCCGGTAAGCGATCCAGGCGTGCACCACAATGCGGTTTTGTTATCTGTTCCATGCGATAACGTTCCTTCAGGAGAGTAGTTATTCATCAAAGTCGTAAGTCATGATCACTTTGATTGCAGTTTTATCGACCATCGCATCAAACCCTTCGCGCCATTGCGACAGGCCGATACGATGCGTGATCATCGGTTTGACTTTGATAGCGCCGCTGGCTAATAGCCTGATAGCGTTACGCCATGAGGTGGAGTCATAGGCCATATGCCCAATGATGCTTTTGTTCCAGGCGGTAATGTCATTAATCGAGAAATCAAGAGGTTTGAAGCCCATGCCAACGCGTACCACTTCCCCATTCGGGCGGAGCATTTCGATGGCTTGTTTCAATGCGATATTGGCACCGGAGCATTCAATCACCAGTCCCAGATTGTCTTTGCCACAAATTTGCTGGCAGCGCGCCACCACATCTTCGGTAGAACCATTTACTACAGCCGTCGCACCCAGTTCTTTTGCAACCGGGAAGCGGACCGCCACATCTTCTTGTAGACCAACGACGACGATATTTACCGCCCCCATAATCCGCGCCATTTGTACGGAGAACAGCCCGAGTGGGCCAGTGCCGATGACGACTACATCCTGACCAGGGAGGAATTTCGATTGCTGCGCGATGGATTTGTAGGCATTGCAGATAGGGTCAAGTACGGCTGCGTCCTCATAATCAACACCATCAGGGATTTCCCACAACGCATGACGATGAATTTTGAGAATTTCACCAGGAACCAGACAATATTTGGAAAAACCACCGCCCCACGTATTGTTATCCAGACCAAGGTTTACTTTTTCTGTACAACACAGAAAATCACCTTGTTCACAGGCCGGACAAACGCCGCAAACGTGACCGCTGTTATCCGACACGACGCGTTGCCCCACTTTCCAGTCTTTGACTTTTTCACCAACCTGCGCAATACAACCTGCGAACTCATGGCCGCGGATAGAGTTAAACTCATCAGAACCGCTATCGACATTGTAGTGCTTCATGTCTGCGCCGCAGATTGCCGCAGCTTTAATTTCAATCACCACATCTTCCGGGCCACAAATGGGTTGTGGGACATCGATCATCTTGTAGCCGCCAAAGGCTTTGCCAAACCGAGCCAGTGCTTTCATTGCGTCATCCTCTGTGTTTTGTTTTGCTTAGATGGCCATCATACTTACCCACATGATTTTTGAGGTCAACATTAAATCTTTAAAACACAGATAATAATCTGCGTTTTACAAGTCAGATCACAATTACGCAGAAAATGGCTGGGTCTGTTACAGGGTGATGGAAGGTGGAACGCAAAATGAGCAAATTTGAGAGGGATTACCGGCCAAATAGGTCTGAGACTTAAGTTCAGGAGAAGTCATTCAGGCGTGAACGCGACTGCAAGAGACCGGGCTGGGACTTAGCCAGGTCGGGGCGAGATAATTGAGATGAGTCGTGGGGTTATTGTTGGCTATCCCCTTTATAACCGCGGCAAAAAGGGGACAAACCACTTACTTAAACATGGCAATAGGCTTTGCTGAGATACCAAAATCTTCTTTTAACTGTTGTTTGCTCTTCATAACCATCTGACCATTTGTGTCAATTGTCATATGCTGAGCTTCGGTATTATGGCGGGCTTGCCAAAGCATCACCAATTGCAGGCAGTTCTCTTTTTGTTCCTCGGTCAGCGCAACACCATCGGGCCATTTTCCCAGTTCAACAGCAGTCGACAAACGCTGGTATACCTCAGGCGTCATGCTGTTGATAATGTCATCAAGATTCATAATTTTTCCGCTCCTGTGGAATAAGTTGCTGAATCGTTTTTTCAACCGTTGATTTCTTCGCCGTTTTCGCCATCGGTAAAGCGTAAAGAGGCTGAGTTAACACAATAACGTTCACCCGTTGGCTGTGGCCCGTCGGGGAAGACATGCCCCAGATGGGCATCACAGTTACCGCAACGAATTTCTATGCGCTGCATTCCATGTGACAAGTCTTTGATATAACGAATGGATTCTTCACTCACCGGTTCGTAGAAACTGGGCCAGCCACAGCCGGAATCATACTTGGTTTGGGAATGAAACAGCGGGGCATCGCAGATCAAACAGTGATATACGCCGTCACGCTTGTTATGCAGTAAACGACCCGTAAATGGCGGCTCTGTCCCATGATTCTGCGTCACGTAGAACTGCATCTCGGACAAATTTTTTTTCAGTTCTTCTGCCGAAGGTTTATTAGCCATTTGCTCACATCTCACTTTAATCGTGCTCACATTACGTGACTGATTCTAACAAAACATTAACACCAACTGGCAAAATTTTGTCCTAAACTTGATCTCGACGAAATGGCTGCACCTAAATCGTGATGAAAATCACATTTTTATCGTAATTGCCCTTTAAAATTCGGGGCGCCGACCCCATGTGGTCTCAAGCCCAAAGGAAGAGTGAGGCGAGTCAGTCGCATAATGCTTAGGCACAGGATTGATTTGTCGCAATGATTGACACGATTCCGCTTGACGCTGCGTAAGGTTTTTGTAATTTTACAGGCAACCTTTTATTCACTAACAAATAGCTGGTGGAATATATGACTATCAAAGTAGGTATCAACGGTTTTGGCCGTATCGGTCGCATTGTTTTCCGTGCTGCTCAGAAACGTTCTGACATCGAGATCGTTGCAATCAACGACCTGTTAGACGCTGATTACATGGCATACATGCTGAAATATGACTCCACTCACGGCCGTTTCGACGGTACCGTTGAAGTGAAAGACGGTCATCTGATCGTTAACGGTAAAAAAATCCGTGTTACCGCTGAACGTGATCCGGCTAACCTGAAATGGGACGAAGTTGGTGTTGACGTTGTCGCTGAAGCAACTGGTCTGTTCCTGACTGACGAAACTGCTCGTAAACACATCACCGCTGGTGCGAAAAAAGTGGTTATGACTGGTCCGTCTAAAGACAACACTCCGATGTTCGTTAAAGGCGCTAACTTCGACAAATATGCTGGTCAGGACATCGTTTCTAACGCTTCCTGCACCACCAACTGCCTGGCTCCGCTGGCTAAAGTTATCAACGATAACTTCGGCATCATCGAAGGTCTGATGACCACCGTTCACGCTACTACCGCTACTCAGAAAACCGTTGACGGCCCGTCTCACAAAGACTGGCGCGGCGGCCGTGGTGCTTCCCAGAACATCATCCCGTCCTCTACCGGTGCTGCTAAAGCTGTAGGTAAAGTACTGCCAGAACTGAATGGCAAACTGACTGGTATGGCGTTCCGCGTTCCGACCCCGAACGTATCCGTAGTTGACCTGACCGTTCGTCTGGAAAAAGCTGCAACTTACGAGCAGATCAAAGCTGCCGTTAAAGCTGCTGCTGAAGGCGAAATGAAAGGCGTTCTGGGCTACACCGAAGATGACGTAGTATCTACCGATTTCAACGGCGAAGTTTGCACTTCCGTGTTCGATGCTAAAGCGGGTATCGCTCTGAACGACAACTTCGTGAAACTGGTATCCTGGTACGACAACGAAACCGGTTACTCCAACAAAGTTCTGGACCTGATCGCTCACATCTCCAAATAAGTTGAGATGACTCTGTGATCTAAAAAGAGCGACTTCGGTCGCTCTTTTTTTTACCTGATAAAATGAAGTTAAAGGACTGCGTCATGATTAAGAAAATTTTTGCCCTTCCGGTCATCGAACAAATCTCCCCTGTCCTCTCCCGTCGTAAACTGGATGAACTGGACCTCATTGTGGTCGATCATCCCCAGGTAAAAGCCTCTTTTGCATTACAGGGCGCACACCTTCTCTCGTGGAAACCTGCGGGTGAAGAAGAAGTTCTGTGGTTGAGTAACAACACACCGTTCAAAAATGGCGTCGCCATTCGCGGTGGCATACCGGTTTGCTGGCCGTGGTTTGGTCCGGCTGTACAACAAGGTCTGCCTGCGCACGGTTTTGCCCGCAACCTGCCGTGGACGCTGAAATCACATCGTGAAGATGCTGATGGTGTAGCGCTGACTTTTGAATTGACACAAAGCGAAGAGACGAAAAAATTCTGGCCGCACGACTTTACGCTGTTAGCGCATTTCCGCGTAGGTAAAGCCTGTGAAATCGATCTTGAAGCACACGGCGAATTTGAAACTACCTCTGCTCTGCATACCTACTTTAACGTGGGTGATATCGCTAAGGTAAGCGTCAGTGGACTAGGCGATCGCTTCATTGATAAAGTAAATGACGCGAAAGAAGATGTACTGACCGACGGTATTCAGACCTTCCCTGACCGTACCGATCGCGTGTATCTGAATCCGCAAGATTGCAGCGTAATTAATGACGAAGCGCTGAATCGTATTATCGCCGTAGGCCACCAGCATCATCTGAACGTTGTAGGCTGGAACCCAGGACCGGCGCTTTCAGTTAGCATGGGCGATATGCCGGATGATGGCTACAAGACCTTTGTTTGTGTAGAAACGGCATACGCTTCAGAAACGCAAAAAGTCACCAAAGAGAAACCTGCACATCTGGCGCAATCCATTCGCGTTGCGAAACGTTAATTTGCGTTAATATTGTGTGCCGGGTGCGATGCATCCGGCACGTATTAACATCACACCATATCCAGCGCAGTTTTTCCTTTTGGTGCCGGATACGCTTTATCCAGCATAACTAATTCCGCTGACGAAAGTTCAACCTCAAGCACAGCCGCATTTTGTTGGACATGTGCGACAGTTGCCGCTTTTGGAATCGCCATCACACCCTGATGGCTGATTACCCACGCCAACAATACTTGTGCCGCACTGATATTGTGAGCATGTGCAATTTCGTTGACTACCGCATTTTTTAACAGTCCATTGCGCAACCGCCCGGCCTGGGCTAATGGACTGTAAGCCATCACCGGCATCTGCTGTTTCTGGCACCAGGGAAGTAGATCGTACTCAATCCCTCGTGAACCGAGATGGTAAAGCACCTGATTAGTGGCACACTGATTTCCCCCCGGCAGCTGCCAGAGTTCCTGCATATCGGCATAATCAAGGTTAGAAACGCCCCAGCGGCGGACTTTTCCCTGGGCGATCAATTTTTCCATCGCTGCGACAGTCTCTTCGAGAGCGAAACTGCCAGACCAGTGTAATAAGTAGAGATCGAGATAATCAGTATTGAGACGGCGTAAACTGGCTTCGCATGCATTTACCGCTTTTTGCCCGCCAGCATTCCACGGATAGACTTTAGAGACGAGAAAGACGTTCTCACGCAGACCGATTAATGCTTCCCCAACCACTTTTTCGGCACCGCCATCGGCATACATTTCGGCGGTATCAATGAGGGTTAAACCGAGTTCAATGCCCGCGCGTAGTGCAGCAACTTCTGTTTTACGCTGACTGGCATCTTCGCCCATATACCATGTTCCCTGCCCTATGGCTGGCAGTGAGACATCGCCACTAAATTGAATCATTTTTTGTTGCATTGTTTCCTCCCAGGTATTGCACCACCGTAATGCAAAACAGGGCGTTACGCCCTGTTTTTATGCACAAAATGCCCTGGAAAGATGCATTATCAGAATTTGTAGGTGATCCCGGTAGAAATCAGGCCAGTCCAGGATTTATCCACCATTGGGCTGTCAGTAACTTCATCAGACAGACGGGTGTAGCGCGCGGTACCGTAAACACTCCAGTCACCGAGGAAGTTGTAGCTGGCACTCAGCTCCAGGTAAGGGCTCCAGCTGTCATTCGGGTTATAGCCGCGCAGACCGCTGCGCGCAGACTCTTTACGCGATACGCCATAATAGTATTCGTTCTGGTTTTCGCTGTTCCACTGCACACCGATACCCGGGGTTACGGTCAGGCCGCCGTTGGTGTAACGATACAACCAGGCCATATCCCAGATGATGCCGTTGCTGTTATCCAGGGTATCGCCAGCCAGGGTGGTACGCAGGTAACCGTACTGGGTAAAGTGAGCATAAGACAGACCAGCCATCATGGTGCTCTTACGGTCATCCAGGTGACGCATTTGGTGATCGCCACTGTCTTTAGCTTTGAAGTAAAGCGGCGACCAGTAAGCGGTAATTGAAAGTTTATCCGTTGCGTCATTCCACAGGTAGTAACCACCACCTAAGCCACGGAACCAGAAGTTATCGCCTTCATAGTTGATTACCGGTACTGGGTAAACATCGGTATCGTAATCTTTATATGGGTGTTCAACGACACCTACGCCTGCGCCCAGGGAAAATTTACCTTCAGCGTGCGCTACGCCTGCAGACGTTGCGATAAGCACTCCAAGTGCCAGAAGTTTGAGTTTGGTCACAATTAATCATTCCTTAAACAAATGTTTAGCGGGCGACAAAGTTTACCCGTCAATACATCGAAACCCAACCTTTTTACGTTTTCATTTTTTAAAGTAACTGTTTAATTTTCCTGACGCAGATGACACCACGCTTACAGCCAAATGAATTATGCGTTACTGGCGACCCTGGTCTTTACATTAATTATGCAAATTTTATGGATGAGTTGTTGATATGCCATTGAAATTAAGAAAGCCGTGCAGGCAAGTTTTCCATTTGCCATCTACGCTTAATTTTGAAGGTGTATCACCGGGCACGTTGTTCTCATCGTCGATAAAATGGCATGAGAGTTGCTGTGTTTTAGCAAGAGACGTCGTTCAGTTTACCTCTTCCGGGAGCCTCTACTATTCATATGAACGGCTCTTAACCTGTGCTAAAAAACGAAAGGACGGCATACCATGAATATATTCGATCACTATCGCCAGCGATATGAAGCTGCCAAGGACGAAGAGTTCACACTGCAGGAGTTTCTTACCACTTGTCGGCAAGATCGCAGTGCTTATGCCAACGCGGCTGAGCGGCTATTGATGGCTATCGGTGAGCCTGTCATGGTCGATACAGCCCAGGAACCCAGACTTTCTCGACTCTTTTCTAACCGGGTCATTGCACGTTACCCGGCCTTTGAAGAGTTTTACGGCATGGAAGACGCGATTGAACAGATTGTCTCTTATCTGAAACACGCGGCTCAGGGGCTGGAGGAGAAGAAACAAATCCTGTATCTGCTGGGGCCTGTGGGTGGGGGTAAATCATCGCTTGCTGAGCGACTGAAATCATTAATGCAGCTCGTGCCGATCTATGTATTAAGCGCTAACGGTGAGCGGAGCCCGGTCAACGATCATCCGTTCTGTCTTTTCAATCCGCAAGAAGATGCGCAGATTCTGGAAAAAGAGTATGGCATTCCTCGACGCTATCTTGGCACCATCATGTCGCCGTGGGCAGCAAAACGCCTGCATGAATTTGGTGGCGATATTACTAAGTTCCGGGTGGTAAAGGTCTGGCCGTCAATTCTGCAACAAATTGCTATCGCCAAAACGGAACCTGGCGATGAGAACAACCAGGACATCTCAGCGCTGGTAGGGAAAGTCGATATCCGTAAACTCGAACACTACGCGCAGAACGATCCGGACGCCTACGGATATTCTGGTGCACTATGCCGCGCCAACCAGGGGATCATGGAGTTTGTCGAGATGTTTAAAGCACCGATTAAAGTGCTGCATCCCCTGTTAACCGCCACTCAGGAAGGTAACTACAACGGGACGGAAGGTATCTCCGCCCTGCCGTTTAACGGGATTATTCTCGCCCATTCGAACGAATCCGAATGGGTCACTTTCCGTAATAACAAGAACAACGAAGCCTTCCTCGATCGTGTTTATATCGTGAAGGTGCCATATTGCTTGCGTATTTCCGAAGAGATCAAAATCTACGAGAAATTGCTTAATCACAGTGAACTGACTCACGCCCCATGCGCACCTGGCACGCTGGAAACGCTGTCTCGTTTTTCCATTCTTTCGCGTCTGAAAGAGCCGGAAAACTCCAGCATTTATTCGAAGATGCGGGTTTATGATGGCGAAAGTCTGAAAGACACCGATCCGAAAGCCAAGTCGTATCAGGAATATCGTGACTACGCAGGCGTTGATGAAGGGATGAACGGTCTGTCCACGCGTTTTGCGTTTAAGATCCTCTCTCGCGTGTTCAACTTCGACCACGTGGAAGTGGCAGCAAACCCTGTTCATCTGTTCTACGTCCTGGAACAGCAGATCGAGCGCGAGCAGTTCCCTCAGGAGCAGGCTGAGCGTTATCTCGAGTTCCTGAAAGGTTACTTGATTCCGAAATATGCCGAGTTTATCGGTAAAGAGATTCAGACTGCGTATCTTGAATCCTATTCTGAATATGGACAAAACATTTTTGACCGTTATGTCACGTATGCAGATTTCTGGATTCAGGATCAGGAGTATCGCGACCCGGATACCGGGCAGCTATTTGACCGCGAATCTCTCAACGCTGAGCTGGAGAAAATTGAGAAACCGGCGGGGATCAGTAATCCAAAAGATTTCCGCAACGAGATTGTCAACTTCGTACTGCGCGCCAGAGCGAATAACAGCGGACGCAATCCGAACTGGACCAGCTATGAAAAACTGCGCACGGTTATTGAGAAGAAAATGTTCTCTAATACCGAGGAGCTGTTGCCAGTTATTTCGTTTAACGCCAAAACGTCAACCGACGAGCAGAAGAAACACGACGATTTTGTCGACCGTATGATGGAAAAAGGCTACACCCGTAAACAGGTGCGTTTACTGTGCGAATGGTATTTGCGCGTACGTAAATCGTCTTAACAACCATGGCCCGGTACGCATGCTACCGGGCCTACAACGACAGCGAACCGTGGGCCAGAGAAGCGGCAACACAGGCGTAGCAAACAGTTGGCAAATGTAGTACGGGGGGCATATGACCTGGTTTATTGACCGGCGTCTGAACGGCAAAAACAAAAGCATGGTGAATCGCCAGCGTTTTTTACGCCGTTATAAAGCGCAAATTAAACAGTCGATCTCCGAGGCCATTAATAAGCGTTCGGTGACTGACGTCGACAGCGGCGAGTCCGTATCCATTCCAACGGAAGATATTAGCGAACCGATGTTTCATCAGGGACGTGGCGGCCTGCGCCACCGCGTTCATCCGGGCAATGACCATTTCGTCCAGAACGACCGCATTGAACGCCCCCAGGGCGGCGGCGGTGGTTCCGGCAGTGGTCAGGGCCAGGCCAGCCAGGATGGTGAAGGTCAGGATGAATTTGTCTTTCAGATTTCGAAAGATGAGTATCTTGATCTGCTCTTTGAAGATTTGGCCTTACCGAATCTGAAACAAAACCAACAACGCCAGCTGACCGAATATAAAACGCATCGGGCGGGTTATACCGCTAACGGCGTTCCTGCCAATATCAGCGTTGTGCGTTCATTGCAGAACTCACTGGCGCGACGCACAGCCATGACGGCGGGCAAGCGGCGGGAACTTCATGCGCTGGAAGAGAATTTGGCCATCATCAGCAACAGTGAGCCTGCGCAACTGCTGGAAGAGGAACGTCTGCGCAAAGAAATTGCAGAATTACGTGCCAAAATTGAACGCGTCCCTTTTATTGACACCTTCGATTTACGTTACAAGAACTACGAAAAACGACCCGATCCCTCCAGCCAGGCAGTGATGTTTTGCCTGATGGACGTTTCGGGTTCAATGGATCAGTCCACTAAAGATATGGCTAAGCGTTTTTATATTCTGCTGTATCTGTTCCTTAGCAGAACGTATAAGAACGTGGAAGTCGTTTACATCCGGCACCATACCCAGGCGAAAGAAGTCGATGAACATGAGTTTTTCTACTCACAGGAAACTGGCGGTACCATTGTTTCCAGCGCCCTGAAACTGATGGATGAGGTGGTGAAAGAGCGTTATAACCCGGCGCAATGGAATATTTACGCGGCACAAGCATCGGACGGCGATAACTGGGCCGATGACTCTCCACTTTGCCATGAAATCCTGGCGAAAAAATTATTGCCCGTTGTTCGTTATTACAGCTATATCGAAATTACCCGTCGCGCTCATCAGACACTGTGGCGAGAATATGAACATCTGCAATCTACTTTCGACAATTTTGCGATGCAGCATATCCGCGACCAGGATGATATTTATCCGGTGTTCCGTGAACTGTTTCATAAACAAAATGCAACAGCTAAAGACTAAAACTGTCAGCCGGGTCATTATCGCCTGGCTGATTTTTAGCTCACTGTAAATTATCTCATTTATTACATACATTAGCTTACAATCGCTTTAAATATGACAGCATAACCTTTACACAATTTAGTTTCAGAAAACAATCATTCGGAAAAATGATTCGGTCAACACGTATTTCCCTGGGGTTATTCTTTAATTATTTTTTATCGTCAACGAAAATTGATCCTGGTCAAAACCATATATCTCTGTCATCAATAAAATCCAGCACTCACATTGCTCTCCTTTTTATGGCTTCTATGGGTACACAAAAATTAAAAGCTCAAGGCTTTTTTATTTTCAGCTTATTGCTGACGTTAATTTTATTTTGCATTACTACCTTATATAACGAAAACACGAATGTAAAACTCATCCCACAGATGAATTACCTGATGGTTGTTGTGGCTTTGTTTTTCCTTAACGCCGTCATTTTTCTTTTCATGTTAATGAAGTATTTCACTAACAAACAAATTTTACCAACACTCATTTTAAGCCTTGCATTTTTAAGTGGCCTTATCTATTTAGTTGAAACCATTGTAATTATCCATAAACCAATCAACGGCAGTACACTGATCCAGACAAAGTCGAATGATGTTTCTATTTTCTATATTTTCCGCCAACTCAGTTTCATTTGTTTAACCTCGCTGGCGCTCTTTTGTTATGGGAAAGACAACATCCTTGACAACAATAAGAAAAAAACTGGCATTCTGTTGCTGGCGCTGATTCCTTTTTTAGTTTTTCCCCTTCTGGCACACAATCTGAGCAGTTATAACGCTGACTATTCTTTGTATGTCGTCGATTACTGTCCGGACAACCATACTGCGACCTGGGGAATCAACTATACAAAAATATTGGTTTGTTTGTGGGCATTTTTACTGTTCTTTATTATCATGCGTACACGATTAGCCAGCGAACTATGGCCGTTAATAGCATTATTATGTCTGGCATCGCTATGCTGCAACTTACTTCTACTGACTCTGGATGAGTATAATTACACCATCTGGTATATCAGTCGCGGGATTGAAGTTTCCAGTAAACTGTTTGTTGTGTCTTTTCTGATTTATAACATTTTTCAGGAACTGCAACTCTCCAGCAAACTGGCAGTTCATGATGTACTGACCAATATTTATAATCGGCGCTACTTTTTCAACAGCGTAGAGTCATTATTGTCGCGACCTGTTGTTAAGGACTTTTGTGTCATGCTGGTTGATATTAATCAGTTCAAGCGCATCAATGCCCAATGGGGACATCGTGTGGGTGATAAAGTGCTGGTTTCAATTGTCGATATTATCCAGCAAAGCATCCGCTCCGATGATATTTTAGCGCGACTGGAGGGTGAGGTGTTTGGCTTGCTATTTACCGAACTCAATAGTGCCCAGGCAAAAATCATTGCGGAACGTATGCGTAAAAATGTCGAACTCCTGACCGGTTTTAGTAACAGATATGATGTTCCTGAACAAATGACCATCAGTATTGGCACGGTTTTTTCAACGGGTGACACGCGTAATATCTCGCTTGTCATGACGGAAGCAGATAAAGCCTTACGCGAAGCGAAAAGCGAGGGGGGCAACAAAGTGATTATTCATCATATTTAAGTGCAAAAATATTCAGAGCCATGCTTTTTGCGTGGCTTTTGCATACAATTTATTACTATTACCCCTAAATTTCCCCTCCCCAGCGGCGCAGAGATGAGTATAATTAGCGCCCCTGTGCCAGGCCGCAATCGAACTTTATCTGGTTTTCTCGTTTCACTAACCGAAGGAGTGCCATTTATCATGAAATTGCACCATAGAATGCTCCGGCATTTTATCGCCGCAAGTGTCATTGTGCTGACATCTTCCTTCCTTATTTTTGAACTTGTCGCCAGCGACAGAGCAATGAGTGCCTATCTGCGCTATATCGTGCAGAGAGCAGATTCCTCCTTTCTTTATGATAAGTATCAGAATCAGAGTATTGCCGCGCATGTGATGCGCGCTCTCGCTGCTGAGCAGTCGGAAGTGTCGCCAGAACAGCGGCGCGCCATCTGCGAGGCTTTTGAGTCTGCCAATAATACCCATGGCTTAAACCTGACTGCCCATAAATACCCGGGCTTACGCGGCACACTACAAACCGCATCCACTGACTGCGACACAATTGTGGAAGCTGCAGCACTATTACCCGCTTTTGATCAGGCAGTGGAAGGCAACCGCCACCAGGATGATTACGGTTCAGGTCTTGGGATGGCCGAAGAGAAATTTCACTATTATCTCGATCTCAATGACCGCTATGTCTATTTTTATGAGCCGGTTAATGTTGAGTACTTTGCGATGAATAACTGGTCTTTCCTGCAGTCAGGAAGTATTGGCATCGATCGCAAAGATATTGAAAAGGTATTTACCGGGCGTACCGTATTATCGAGCATTTACCAGGATCAGCGTACTAAACAGAACGTGATGAGTTTGCTGACGCCGGTATATGTTGCAGGGCAGCTAAAAGGAATTGTGCTGCTGGATATTAACAAAAACAATCTGCGGAATATCTTTTACACGCATGACCGCCCTCTCCTCTGGCGTTTTCTCAATGTCACGCTAACCGATACAGATTCTGGGCGCGACATTATCATCAACCAGAGCGAAGATAATCTGTTCCAGTATGTCAGTTACGTCCATGACTTACCGGGCGGCATTCGTGTATCGTTATCCATTGATATTCTTTACTTTATCACATCTTCGTGGAAAAGCGTTCTGTTCTGGATTTTGACGGCGTTAATTTTGCTGAATATGGTGCGGATGCACTTCCGTTTATACCAAAACGTGTCGCGAGAAAATATTAGTGATGCGATGACTGGACTGTATAATCGCAAAATTTTAACCCCTGAACTGGAGCAGCGGTTGCAGAAGCTGGTGCAATCCGGTTCTTCGGTGATGTTTATTGCAATTGACATGGACAAGTTAAAGCAAATAAATGACACCCTCGGTCATCAGGAGGGGGATTTAGCGATTACGTTATTAGCTCAGGCGATTAAACAGTCGATTCGTAAAAGTGATTATGCCATCCGACTCGGTGGCGATGAATTCTGCATCATTCTTGTCGATTCGACGCCGCAAATTGCAGCACAACTGCCTGAACGTATCGAAAAACGTCTGCAACATATCGCGCCGCAGAAAGAGATCGGCTTCTCTTCCGGTATTTACGCGATGAAAGAAAACGATACGTTACATGATGCGTATAAAGCTTCCGATGAGCGTTTATATGTCAATAAGCAGAACAAAAACAGCCGTTCATGATAATCTTCTGTGGTTGTTTGCTTGTAATCTCAGGAGCATGAAATGACTGAAATGGCTAAAGGAAGCGTGACGCATCAGCGGTTAATCGCTTTATTATCACAAGAAGGAGCTGACTTCCGCGTCGTTACCCATGAGGCGGTAGGTAAATGCGAAGCGGTGTCAGAAATTCGTGGCACCGCTTTAGGCCAGGGGGCTAAGGCACTGGTATGTAAAGTCAAAGGCAATGGCGTGAATCAACATGTTCTGGCGATCCTCGCTGCCGATCAACAGGCCGATCTGAGCCAACTCGCCAGTCATATAGGCGGATTACGCGCTTCGTTGGCCAGTCCTGCGGAAGTCGATGAACTGACAGGCTGTGTCTTTGGCGCGATCCCCCCTTTCAGCTTCCATCCAAAACTCAAACTGGTTGCCGATCCCCTACTCTTCGAACGATTTGATGAAATCGCCTTCAATGCAGGCATGCTGGATAAATCCGTTATTTTGAAAACCGCGGATTATTTGCGCATTGCGCAACCAGAACTGGTCAATTTCCGCCGCACTGCGTAACTAGCCTGTCCGTTCAATAAGCAGAACGGACAAAACCAGCACAACAGCAATGGCAAAAAACGATGACGTGATAATCAGTGTCTCGACAAACATTTGATCGTTCATAGTATGCCCCGGGGAGATAGCTGTTTTCACGTTATTGTTAGCGTGCCCAAATGGCAGTTTGATGACAGTTCGCCTGATTTTTTATGCAAAAAACGTAAAGATTTTCTACTTCCTTCCTGCAGCAAGCGTAAAGTAAGCAGGCTTATTATTTTTTGGCAAGGAAACCACGATGTTTGATGTCACTTTGCTGATCCTGCTCGGGTTAGCTGCGCTGGGCTTTATCAGTCATAACACCACTGTCGCCGTTTCAATTCTGGTGTTGATCATTGTCCGCGTCACACCGTTAAGCACCTTTTTCCCGTGGATTGAAAAACAGGGGCTAAGTATCGGGATAATCATTCTGACTATTGGCGTTATGGCCCCCATCGCCAGCGGGACGCTACCGCCCTCAACCCTGATTCACTCGTTTCTGAACTGGAAATCGCTGGTGGCAATTGCAGTAGGCGTTATTGTCTCCTGGCTAGGTGGGCGCGGCGTGACGTTAATGGGCAGCCAGCCGCAACTGGTCGCCGGGCTGCTGGTGGGCACTGTTTTGGGCGTGGCGCTATTTCGCGGCGTACCGGTTGGCCCGCTTATTGCCGCGGGTCTGGTTTCGCTGATTGTGGGGAAACAGTAGTTAATCCCGCAATATATCGGCCTGGCGTTTGCCCCAGGCCTTTCTTAAACATAGTAATAAAGGCCGTTGTTGAATCATACCCCAGCGTATGAGCAACTTTCTGTACAGTATCGCCTTTCACTAATCCCTGAAGCGCCATAATCAGCTGTAACTGCTGACGCCACTGGCGAAAACTCAACCCCGTCTCTTTCACTATCAGCCGGGCAAGATTGCGTTCACTCATCGCAAAAAAGCCAGCCCATTGCCCCAATGAGCCCCACTCGACGGGCTCTTTCGCCATCATCTCCACCATCGTGCGGATTTTAGGATGAGAAGAAACGGGCAGGTGCAGCTGTTGTTGTGGCTGCTGAGGGAGTTCATCAAACAGGACCTGAATTAATCTGCGGGTCATCGGCTCAGCACGCTGAGTCGTCGTCCTGTTTGCCAGGGTTAAAATTAATTCCCGGCATAAGGGCGATATTTTCAATGTGCAACATGTTGTCGGCATTGTCACTGCGCTGGGCTCTATAAACAAAAAACAGAGTTCAGCGTTAGCTGTCACTTGATTGCTATGTTCCACCCCTCCCGGTATCCAAACCGCATATTGCGGCGGCACCATCCACAAAGCATTTTCCACCGTACAGGTAATTGCACCATGTAGCGCCAGTATCAGCTGCCCTTTGCGGTGCTGATGTACAGGACTGGTTAACTCATCCGTTCCGGCGTGAATACAAAATGCGACCGCGGCTTCATGGTGTCGGTCGGGTTCATAGCCATTGAGATTCAACCTGTGCATCATTTTGTCCGAATTTAGCGATAATTTGTCATTTTAGCTTGATTCAACATAACAATAAAAACGGTAAGGTACAGCCTCGTTTGTAACAATGAGAAGCATATGACCTGTTCAACTTCATTAAGCGGCAAAAACAGGATTGTCCTTATCGCTGGCATTCTGATGATTGCCACAACATTACGCGTCACCTTTACCGGCGCAGCACCGTTACTGGATACGATTCGTTCCGCTTACTCGCTGACCACGGCGCAAACCGGCTTATTGACCACCCTGCCATTATTAGCCTTTGCGCTAATCTCACCGCTGGCTGCCCCGGTGGCGCGACGTTTTGGTATGGAACGTAGCCTGTTTGCCGCGTTACTTTTGATCTGTGCTGGTATTGCAATTCGCTCTCTCCCTTCGCCTTACTTATTATTTGGCGGTACAGCGGTCATTGGCGGTGGGATTGCATTAGGCAATGTCTTACTGCCAGGATTAATTAAACGCGATTTCCCTCATTCCGTCGCCAGACTTACCGGCGCATATTCCCTGACAATGGGAGCTGCGGCGGCACTGGGATCGGCTATGGTCGTGCCGCTGGCTTTGAACGGTTTTGGCTGGCAAGGCGCGTTGCTCATGCTGATGTGTTTTCCTCTGCTGGCTCTTTTTTTATGGCTGCCACAGTGGCGAAGTCAACAACATGCAAATTTGAGTACCTCACGCGCCTTACATACTCGGGGTATCTGGCGTTCGCCGCTTGCCTGGCAGGTAACATTGTTTCTTGGGATCAACTCACTCGTCTATTACGTGATTATTGGCTGGCTTCCGGCGATCCTCATCAGTCACGGCTATAGCGAAGCACAGGCGGGTTCACTGCATGGTTTGCTGCAACTAGCCACAGCAGCTCCCGGTTTGCTGATCCCACTTTTCTTACATCATGTGAAAGATCAGCGTGGTATTGCAGCGTTCGTTGCCTTGATGTGCGCAGTGGGCGCGGTTGGGCTCTGCTTTATGCCAGCACACGCGATCACCTGGACTCTGCTTTTCGGTTTTGGTTCCGGCGCAACAATGATACTGGGGTTGACGTTCATTGGTCTGCGGGCAAGTTCTGCGCATCAGGCGGCGGCACTCTCGGGGATGGCACAATCCGTCGGGTATTTGCTGGCAGCCTGTGGGCCGCCACTGATGGGTAAAATACACGATGCTAACGGTGACTGGTCCGTACCACTGATGGGTGTTGCAATACTTTCACTACTGATGGCGATTTTCGGACTTTGCGCCGGGAGAGACAAAGAAATTCGCTAATATCCGGTGCTATAGTGACGTGACAAATCATGCGTGAAAGGGAGAACAAATACGATGAATATTCAGTGCAAACGCGTTTATGATCCGGCTGAACAGAGCGATGGTTATCGCGTACTGGTCGACCGCCTCTGGCCACGCGGTATCAAAAAAACCGATTTAGCCCTTGATGAGTGGGATAAAGAAATCACGCCGTCAACGGAACTGCGCAAAGCCTTTCACGGCGAAGTCGTCGATTTTGCAACCTTTCGCGAGCAATATCTTGCAGAACTGACGCAACACGAGCAAGAAGGAAAGCGGCTGGCAGACATCGCCAAAAAACAGCCGCTAACCCTGCTCTACTCAGCAAAAAACACCACGCAGAACCATGCACTGGTGCTGGCCGACTGGCTACGTAGCTTGTGATTTTAGTGCAGCATCCGGCGGTTATTTTTCACCAGCCGGATGGTCCCGTCGCCACAATGCCCATTCATCAATCGTTTCACCGCCCGGTAATTTGCAATTGTTGCTGACCCCTTGCGCTGTCTGCACAGGAATGAGCGTCCCGCCCTTCTGCTGGCAATAGACCGACGCCGGATTTGCCATACCAATCTGCGGCGGTTTAGGTGCTTCTGGCTGAGAAGGGGTTGAACAACCAGCCAGGACCAGCAAGCAAGGCAGAACAAAACTGATAATTTTCATTTATTGATCTCACATATTTATCCAAGCTTAGAGTATCGCGGTATCGTTTTGTTTTGCAGCACTATTTTTATTACATTCACTCAAATCATATTACGCCTTGTTTCATCTTTGTTGTTGATGTTTTATCATGCCTGCAAAGATTAAATAATCAGCATTTACCCGCCGTATCCTGGAGTTGTTTCGTGTCAGATCAGATTATCGCCCGCGTCTCGCAATCCCTTGCCAAAGAACAGTCACTGGAAAGCCTGGTCCGACAGCTTCTGGAGATGCTGGAAATGGTCACTGATATGGAATCAACCTACCTGACCAAAGTGGATGTCGAAGCGCGCCTGCAGCATATAATGTTTGCCCGTAACAGCCAGAAAATGCACATCCCGGAGAATTTTACCGTCTCGTGGGATTACTCGTTATGCAAACGCGCCATTGATGAAAACTGCTTTTTCAGCGATGAAGTCCCCGACCGTTGGGGCGACTGTATTGCGGCACGAAATCTTGGCATCACCACATTTCTGAGCACGCCAATTCACTTACCGGATGGATCATTCTATGGCACGCTTTGCGCCGCCAGCAGTGAGAAGCGCCAGTGGAGTGAACGCGCGGAACAGGTTTTGCAGTTATTCGCCGGACTGATTGCACAATATATTCAAAAAGAGGCGCTGGTTGAACAGCTGCGCGAAGCCAATGCCGCACTGATTGCGCAATCGTATACCGACTCGTTAACCGGGCTACCGAATCGGCGGGCGATTTTTGAAAACCTGACGACGCTGTTTTCTCTTGCGAGGCATCTTAACCATAAGATAATGATCGCATTTATCGATCTGGATAACTTCAAATTAATCAATGATCGTTTTGGTCATAATAGTGGCGATCTGTTTCTTATTCAGGTTGGCGAGCGCCTTAATACGCTCCAGCAAAATGGCGAAGTTATTGGTCGTCTCGGCGGTGATGAGTTTTTGGTTGTTTCACTGAACAATGAGAATGCAGATATTCCATCGCTGCGAGAACGTATTCAACAGCAAATACGCGGAGAATATCACTTAGGTGATGTTGATTTGTATTATCCTGGTGCCAGTCTTGGCATAGTAGAAGTCGATCCTGAAACGACCGATGCAGACAGCGCCCTGCATGCTGCCGATATCGCGATGTATCAGGAGAAAAAACACAAACAGAAAACCCCTTTTGTCGCGCATCCAGCGCTACATTCCTGAGGCGTATTCACATCCTTTTGATTGGTGATAACATGCGAATCGGTATTATTTTTCCGGTTGTAATCTTTATTACAGCGGTCGTATTTTTAGCATGGTTTTTTATTGGCGGCTATGCTGCCCCGGGAGCATAAAGATGAAAAAAACAACGATTATTATGATGGGTGTGGCGATTATTGTCGTACTCGGCACTGAGCTGGGATGGTGGTAACGTCACATCTAGAAAATAGCAAAGGCTGCCTGTGTGCAGCCTTTGTGCAATTTAAGCGTTAACTTTTAATCTTTCTGTAGATAAACAGCACGACAATCGCGCCAATAACGGCAACCACGAAGCTGCCAAAATTGAAGCCATCGACTTTACCAAAGCCAAACAGCGTGCTGATCCATCCGCCGACTACGGCACCGACTATCCCCAGCAGGATAGTCATAAAGAATCCACCACCATCTTTACCTGGCATGATCCACTTCGCCAGAATACCGGCAATAAGCCCAAAAATAATCCATGACAGAATGCCCATTGTTTCCTCACTTATCTGTTTTGCATTAGCGGGTTAGTCGCTGATAAAAAGCATAGCACAACATCAGGAGGGCAAGATTTGTGACAAGCATCACGGAGGATTTTTTTGCAATGGCGCAGAAATTGCGCCATCTACGATCAGTGATAATTACCAACCACAAACATCATGTTCGTTTTCCGTGTCATAAGAACGCACGGTATTCACCAGATCTTTTATCACTTCAGCCGCCACTTCTGGCACCAGCAAAGTCATCGGCGTCTCTGTTTCATAATCGACAGAAACGCCATTACTGTTATTGGTGACGGTCACGGTATACGTTGCTTTGCCCATGATTCATTTCCCGTTATGAATGACTTTTCGTTGTTGCGCGCCTTCCATCAGGACTTCAGGAGCAACGAAGAAGTCAATGTTGAAATAAGTGTCGTCAGTCATGGCTTCAATGTTGTGCCACTTTTCTGGCGGAAACACCGCAAACTGCCCCGCTTCGATAAGGATCACCTGATCAGGCTCTGCACTGTGTTCATCAGCGTAGCCGAGATATTTGACCGCCCCATGCATAACGGAAAGGCGTGGGTATACCCCTGGGCGCGTTCCTTTATCAAGATGACGTTCGAATATTCCGGCAGGCGCAGTTTGTTTATTCCAGAAAGGCGTTGAGCGCGTATGAATATAATTCTGTGGGATTTGCAGCATCCTTTTCCCTCCTTCGATGAATGTGCTGAAAACAGTTTATTTCAGCCGTTTCAGGGTACGCCTGATAATTTGCATTTTAAATACCATTTATTGATTACTTTTTAGCACCGTATCAGAGAAGAATCAGGGAGGATTACAGGTGGGAAGCCCGCGACAACGCGGGCTGAATGCATCAGGACTGGAGCGTCGCCAGTCGGGCGGCGAAACCCACAAACATCAAACCAATCAGTGAGTTGCCCACTTTAGCCAGTTTCTTTTTGGTACGTATGTACTGCGTGACAAAAGCACCAGAAATAATCAGGAAGCTCAAATAGCAGAAACTCACCAGTTCCAGCGTCGTCGCCAGAATAAAGAATGAAATTCCCGTATGTGGAGCATTAACATCGATAAACTGTACAAAAAACGACACATAGAACAAAATGGCTTTCGGATTAGTCAGGCTCAAAATTAACGCGCGCTTAAAGATGGCTCCGTATTGGGGCTCGTCGGATTTGACCTCGCTATTTTTACCCTTCAGGGTCGCGTAGAGAATTTTACTCCCCAGGTAGAGCAAATAAAACGCACCAAGATAACGTACAATGTTGAATAATATCGGGGTGGTTTTAATTAATGTCGCCACTCCGGCCCATGCCAGAAACATCAATACTGCATCGCCAATAAATACGCCACAGGCCGCAAGATAGCCGCCTTTGATACCGCTACTGACGCTATTTTTGAGTACAAACAGGGTATTTGGCCCTGGCACCAACACAATAAAAATGGCTCCAACCAGATAGGTCCAGTAATTCAGTACCCCGTATTCAGCGAACACATTAACCTCTTTAATTATCTATCGATCATGCGCGATTAAAGGTGAATATGCTAACCAATCTCTAGCGGCTTAGAAAGGAGAAAATCAGGGTTTAACCTGATATCAACCCGATAATTGAATCATTAATCAGGCGTGGTCCAGTGAAAAATTCGGGTAGTGCTCGGCAAAATACTGGCGTAAAAATTCTACCGTTATCCGCACTTTCGCTGACGTCGCCAGCCTTGAAACATAAACGGCCCAGACATTTGCTGGCTGGTAATATTCCGGTAGCACTTGTACTAAATGACCACTGGCAATGTTTTCGCTAACATCCCACCAGGAGCGCAGAGCAATCCCCTGCCCATCGAGACACCACTGATGGACAATTTCTCCATGATTAGACGACAGTGGGCCGGTAACTTTAATCGCATGGTGGCCTTCTTTATTGCGTAATTGCCAGACACCAAAAGGATGATCGCGCTCTTTAATGACCAGGCACGGCAATGCAGAAAGATCGGTTAAATGTTTCGGCGCGCCATGTTGCGCAATAAATTCCGGCGACGCGCAGAGAATGCGGTAATTGGTCGCCAGTTTGCGGGCGATTAAATTAGGGGCGATGTCATCGCCAATGCGAATATCGAGATCGACGCCTTCATTGACCAAATCGACCAACCGGTCTTCCACATCAAAACGTAATTCCAGTTGCGGATACGCTTTCGCAAGCGCTGATAACGCCGGAGCCACTACCTGTCGTCCAAAACCAAAGCTGCTGATAATACGCAGCATCCCCTGCGGCACCTGACGCACGTCAGAAAGTTCGTCCATCATTTGACCGACATCCTGCAAAATCCGCTGCGCCCATTCATAAATCCGCTCTCCTTCTTCGGTAATGGTGACGCGGCGGGTGGTACGGTGTAACAACACCACGTTTAGCGTTTGCTCCAGCAAGGCGATGCGCTTGCTGACGAACGCCGGTGAAACGCCCAATTCTTCTGCCACGGAAGCAAAACCAGCCCGGCGAGCCACCAGCATAAAGACGCGCAAATCGTTCAGCAGCGGTAAATTATTCATGATTCGTGTTTTATGTTTCACCAGTTACGGGGATTAATTCCTTTTCAGTCAATTATAGGATGAGGGTATTGTCAATTTTGATGGTCAGGAAGTGAGAACCCAATGATGAAAACGATGCGTATTGCTGCGATCCCGGGAGACGGGATTGGCAAAGAAGTCCTTCCTGAAGGGATTCGCGTGTTACAGGCTGCCGCTGAGCGCTGGGGCTTCGCCTTGAGTTTTGAGCAAATGGAGTGGGCGAGCTGCGAGTATTACAGCCATCACGGTAAAATGATGCCGGACGACTGGCATGAGCAACTTAGCCGTTTCGACGCCATCTATTTTGGTGCCGTCGGCTGGCCGGATACCGTTCCGGACCATATTTCGTTGTGGGGTTCGCTGCTGAAATTTCGTCGTGAGTTCGACCAGTACGTCAACCTGCGCCCGGTTCGTCTCTTTCCTGGCGTTCCCTGCCCGCTGGCGGGAAAACAGCCTGGCGACATCGATTTTTACGTGGTCAGGGAAAACACCGAAGGCGAATATTCCTCGCTCGGCGGTAGAGTGAATGAAGGTACAGAGCATGAAGTCGTCATTCAGGAATCGGTATTTACTCGTCGTGGTGTCGATCGTATTTTGCGCTATGCCTTTGAACTTGCGCAAAGCCGCCCACGTAAGACGCTAACTTCTGCCACTAAATCGAACGGTTTAGCCATCAGCATGCCGTACTGGGATGAGCGAGTGGAAGCAATGGCTGAGAATTACCCGGAGATCCGCTGGGACAAGCAGCATATTGACATTCTCTGCGCACGTTTTGTGATGCAGCCGGAACGCTTCGATGTGGTAGTGGCGTCCAATTTGTTTGGCGATATCCTTTCCGATCTTGGCCCGGCCTGCACCGGCACCATTGGCATTGCCCCATCCGCCAACCTGAATCCGGAACGCACTTTCCCGTCGCTCTTCGAGCCAGTCCACGGTTCCGCGCCGGATATCTACGGGAAAAATATTGCTAACCCTATCGCCACGATTTGGGCCGGTGCAATGATGCTCGATTTTCTCGGCAATGGCGATGAGCGTTTCCAGCAAGCGCATAACGGTATTCTGGCCGCGATTGAAGAAGTGATTGCTCACGGGCCGAAAACACCTGATATGAAAGGCAATGCCACCACGCCACAGGTTGCCGACGCGATTTGCAAAATTATTTTGCGTTAAGGTCAAACCAGTTTATTTGAACCGCGTCACTGACGCGGTTTTTTTATTCGTTCTTTGCAGTAAATAACCTGCGTCATTTCACCTTTTATTGTTTCCGTTTCGTGTTTTATGGCTTTCCGTATTCTTAATTGTTTAATTTATGTAACATGTAAATAATCAATTTGTTAAACACAACATACAACTCATACCCTGCAAATAATTACAACTGGCAAAAGCCAGAGGCGGGCTTTTATGCCCAGGAGATGACTCATGATGAGCAATGTTAAGAAAAAAGATGTGCCGTTGATAAGCATCAGCCTGGTGGCCATTCTTTTCATCGCAGCTGCATTAAGCCTTTTCCCACAACAATCGGCCGACGCGGCCAACGCAATATACACTTTTGTTACGCGTACGTTAGGTTCCGCCGTACAGGTATTGGTTTTGCTGGCAATGGGACTGGTGATTTATTTAGCCACCAGTAAATACGGCAATATTCGTCTTGGCGAAGGAAAACCGGAATACAGCACGCTCTCCTGGCTGTTTATGTTTATTTGTGCCGGTTTAGGTTCTTCTACGCTTTATTGGGGGGTTGCTGAATGGGCCTATTATTATCAAACGCCTGGATTAAATATCGCACCGCGTTCACAACAGGCACTCGAATTTAGCGTTCCCTACTCCTTCTTCCACTGGGGCATCAGCGCCTGGGCAACTTATACGCTGGCCTCATTAATCATGGCTTATCACTTTCATGTGCGGAAAAATAAAGGGCTGAGCCTTTCCGGCATTATTGCTGCTATTACCGGCGTTCGCCCGCAAGGCCCGTGGGGGAAACTGGTCGATTTGATGTTCCTGATCGCCACTGTCGGCGCACTGACCATTTCCCTTGTTGTCACCGCAGCAACCTTTACCCGTGGGCTTTCCGCGCTGACCGGTTTACCCGATAACTTTACCGTACAGGCATTTGTGATTCTGCTTTCCGGCGGCATTTTTTGCCTAAGCTCGTGGATTGGTATCAACAACGGTTTGCAACGTCTAAGCAAAATGGTTGGCTGGGGCGCGTTCCTGCTGCCATTACTGGTGCTGATTGTCGGTCCAACCGAATTTATTACCAACAGCATCATCAATGCCATCGGCCTGACCACGCAAAACTTCCTGCAAATGAGCTTATTCACCGATCCGCTTGGCGATGGTTCATTTACCCGCAACTGGACCGTTTTCTACTGGCTGTGGTGGATCTCATACACCCCTGGCGTAGCAATGTTTGTCACCCGAGTTTCGCGCGGTCGTAAGATTAAAGAAGTTATCTGGGGACTGATCCTCGGCAGCACCGTCGGTTGCTGGTTCTTCTTCGGCGTAATGGAAAGCTATGCCATTCATCAGTTTATCAATGGCGTAATCAACGTCCCACAGGTGCTGGAAACGTTGGGCGGTGAAACTGCCGTTCAACAAGTTCTGATGTCATTGCCAGCCGGTAAATTATTCCTCGCCGCATACCTGGGCGTGATGATTATTTTCCTTGCCTCGCATATGGATGCGGTGGCCTACACTATGGCGGCGACCAGTACGCGAAATCTTCAGGAAGGTGACGACCCTGACCGTGGTCTTCGCCTATTCTGGTGCGTGGTGATCACCCTGATCCCGCTTTCCATCTTGTTTACCGGTGCTTCGCTGGAAACAATGAAAACTACCGTCGTCCTCACTGCCCTTCCCTTCCTCGCCATTTTACTGGTGAAAGTCGGCGGATTTGTTCGCTGGCTGAAACAGGATTACGCCGACATTCCGGCTCATCAAGTTGAACATTATCTCCCGCAGACACCGGTTGAAGCCCTGGAAAAAACGCCAGTGCTCCCTGCGGGAACCGTATTCAAAGGCGACAACTGAGCGCCATCATCCTAACGATAAAGGTATCCCTATGAGCAATCTGAGACCTGACTTTGTACTACCCGAAAATTTTTGCGCTAACCCACAAGAGGCGTGGACCATTCCTGCCCGTTTTTATACCGATCAGAACGCGTTTGAACACGAAAAAGAGAACGTCTTCGCCAAAAGCTGGATTTGCGTCGCTCACAGCAGCGAACTGGCGAATGCCAATGATTATGTGACGCGTGAGATCATTGGCGAAAGCATCGTGCTGGTACGCGGTCGTGATAAGGTTTTGCGCGCGTTCTATAACGTTTGCCCGCACCGTGGTCATCAGTTATTGAGCGGCGAAGGGAAAGCGAAAAATGTGATTACCTGCCCGTATCACGCCTGGGCATTCAAACTCGATGGCAACCTGGCCCATGCGCGTAACTGCGAAAACGTCGCCAATTTCGATAGCGACAAAGCGCAACTGGTTCCAGTACGTCTGGAAGAATATGCCGGATTCGTCTTCATCAACATGGACCCCAACGCCACCAGCGTAGAAGATCAGTTACCCGGTCTGGGGGCGAAAGTGCTGGAAGCCTGCCCGGAAGTCCATGACCTGAAACTGGCGGCCCGCTTTACCACCTGCACGCCTGCCAACTGGAAGAACATTGTCGATAACTATCTCGAGTGCTATCACTGTGGTCCGGCGCATCCAGGTTTCTCCGACTCCGTTCAGGTTGATCGTTACTGGCACACCATGCACGGTAACTGGACGCTGCAGTACGGTTTCGCCAAACCGTCCGAACAGTCTTTCAAATTCAAAGAGGGCACGGATGCGGCATTCCATGGTTTCTGGCTGTGGCCGTGCACGATGCTGAACGTCACCCCGATCAAAGGCATGATGACGGTCATTTATGAATTCCCGGTGGATTCTGAAACTACCCTGCAAAACTACGATATTTACTTCACCAATGAAGAGTTAACCGACGAGCAAAAATCACTGATTGAGTGGTATCGCGACGTGTTCCGTCCGGAAGATTTACGTCTGGTTGAAAGCGTACAGAAAGGGCTGAAATCGCGTGGCTATCGTGGTCAGGGGCGCATCATGGCCGACAGTAGCGGTAGCGGAATTTCCGAACACGGTATCGCCCATTTCCATAATCTGCTGGCGCAGGTGTTTAAGGACTAATGACATCGGCGGCGGTATTTTCCGCCGCTGGGCTGATTTTTGATGGAGTACAGCAATGTCAAACTACCAAATGTTTGAAGTTCAGGTGAGCCAAATTGAACCGCTTACCGAACAGGTGAAACGCTTCACGCTGGTGGCAACCGATGGCAAACCATTACCTGCATTTACCGGAGGAAGTCACGTCATTGTGCAGATGAGCGATGGTGATAACCAGTACAGCAATGCGTATTCACTGCTGAGTTCGCCGCTCGATACAACTCATTATCAGATTGCCGTTCGACTGGAAGAAAACTCGCGCGGTGGTTCGCGCTTTTTGCATCAGCAGGTGAAAGCAGGCGATCGGTTGACCATTTCGACGCCTAATAATCTGTTTGCGCTAATTCCCTCGGCCAGAAAGCATCTGTTTATCGCGGGCGGTATTGGTATTACTCCTTTCCTGTCGCACATGGCAGAGTTGCAATACAGCGACGTCGACTGGCAGTTACATTACTGCTCGCGAAATCCAGAAAGTTGCGCATTTCGTGATGAGCTAGTCCAGCATCCGCATGCCGAGAAAGTCCATTTGCATCATTCATCAACCGGAACACGACTGGAATTAGCGCGATTATTGGCGGATATCGAACCTGGCACACATGTTTATACCTGTGGCCCCGAGGCGCTAAATGAGGCGGTAAGAAGTGAAGCTGCGCGTCTGGACATCGCCACCGATACGCTGCACTTTGAGCAATTTGCTATCGAAGACAAAACCGGCGATGCATTTACGCTGGTGCTTGCCCGTTCCGGAAAAGAGTTTGTGGTGCCGGAAGAGATGACTATTTTGCAGGTTATTGAAAATAGTAAAGCAGCGAAAGTGGAATGTTTATGTCGTGAAGGGGTATGCGGAACCTGCGAAACGGCAATACTGGAAGGTGAAGCTGACCATCGGGATCAGTATTTTAGCGATGAAGAGCGTGCCAGCCAGCAAAGTATGTTGATCTGTTGTTCACGCGCGAAGGGTAAACGCCTGGTGTTGGATTTGTAGTTTGCCGAAGCCGGATGTGGCGCTGAGCGCACCCAGTCCGGCTTCGGAAGATTTTACTGTGGATATTCCTGCAATAAATTGTGTAATGCTTCCGCCATCAGCTCACCACGCCAGCCGGAAATCAGCTCCGGCAAATTGTTCTGCGGTTTCAGTTTCCAGTGCCAGTTCAGCAGCTGGTTGATTTGCCGACGCGATGCCAGCAATTCGGCGCTGATCTTGTGTGTTTCGCTCACGTCAGTAATCAGCGACTTAATCGCTTTAAACGCTTTACGATAACCCGGCATGTCCATCAGGTTAAGCATCGGCTGCGGTAAGGCCTCTTCCGGCAATGTCTGCGCTTTTTCCACCAGCGCCAGCAGCGTTTTACCGTGAAAGCGGATTTCGCTACCGGATAAGCCCAGGCTGTCCAGTTCGCCTAAACTTCCCGGCATATAACGCGCTACCGACCACAAATGCTCTTCACGCACGACAAAGTTCACCGCCAGATCGCGCTCCCGCGCCTTACGCAGTCGCCAATCGGCTAACAGTTGCAGACAGGCCAGTTGGCGTGTGCGTAACTGCCAGGCATTGGTGATATCACGCCAGGCATCTTCCGGCGCAACGACTTCCTGACGACGCATTTGCATCAGGCGGCATTCATCCAGCGCCGCAGGTAGCCAGCCGGAGGCCTCCGTTTCTACCATAAGCTTTGCGGTGATCGGTAACAGATACCAGACATCCGCCGCTGCGTATTCACACTGACGTTCAGTCAGCGGTCTGGCCAGCCAGTCGGTGCGCGATTCACTCTTGTCCAGCGTAACGCCGGAATACTCTTCCACCATGGAAGCAAAACCCCATGACATCGGGCGTCCGCAGAAGGCAGCAAGGATTTGCGTGTCAATCAGGGGTTGTGGTAATTCGCCAAAGACATTGAGGAACACTTCCAGATCTTCACTGCCTGCATGGAGAAATTTTGTGATGGACGGATCGCGCAGGATCGCTTTCAGCGGTGACCAGTCGGTGATCCCGAGAGGATCAATTAGCGCCAGATGCTCGCCATCGAAAAGTTGAATTAGACCCAGCTGCGGGTAATAGGTGCGCGTACGAACAAATTCAGTATCCAGGGCTATCGCCGGAAAGGCACGGACAGCTTCACACAAAGAAGCCAGCGCATCGTCCGTGGTAATCATTTGGTAATTCAAATTGTATTCTCTTTAGTGGGCGTCAAAAAAAACGCCGGATTAACCGGCGTCTGACGACTGACTTAACGCTCAGGCTTTATTGTCCACTTTGCCGCGCGCTTCGTCACGTAATTCTCGTCGCAAAATTTTTCCGACGTTAGATTTCGGTAACTCATCACGAAACTCCACCAGCTTCGGTACTTTGTAGCCCGTGAGCTGACGGCGGCAAAAAGTCACCAGTGACTCTTCGGTAAGCGATGGATCTTTTTTCACAACGAAGATTTTCACCGCTTCACCACTTGAGCCGGAAGGTACGCCAACAGCCGCGACTTCCTGTACGCCAGGATGCTGCATGACGACATCTTCAATCTCGTTGGGATAGACGTTAAAACCGGAAACCAGAATCATGTCTTTTTTGCGATCAACGATGCGTAAGAAACCTTCTTCGTCCATTACGGCAATGTCGCCAGTGTGTAGCCAACCGTTTTTGATGATTTCATCGGTAGCATCCGGACGCTGCCAGTAACCCAGCATCACCTGCGGTCCTTTGACACAAAGCTCACCCGGTTGACCCGGTGGTACTTCATTATCATCATCATCCACCAGTTTGGCTTCCGTCGACGGCACCGGCAAACCGATGCTACCACTATGATAATCAATATCATACGGGTTAACGCTGACCAGCGGCGCACACTCGGTCAGGCCATAACCTTCCAGCAGATACTGTCCGGTCAGTTTCACCCAACGTTCTGCCACCACTTGTTGAACAGGCATACCACCGCCTGCAGAAAGATGCAGACTGGAGAAATCCAGCTGCTGGAACTCTTTATTGTTCAGCAACGCATTGAACAAGGTGTTAACGCCGGTTATCGCGGTAAACGGATATTTCGCTAACTCTTTTACCAACCCTGGAATATCGCGCGGGTTAGTGATAAGCAGGTTCTGCCCACCCAGTTCGATAAACAGCAGGCAGTTAATGGTCAGTGCAAAAATGTGATACAGCGGCAGCGCCGTCACCACCAGCTCTTTGCCCGGATGCAACAGCGGACCATAGGTCGCGTTAACCTGTTCCAGGTTCGCCAGCATATTGCGGTGAGTCAGCATCGCGCCTTTCGCCACACCAGTGGTACCGCCGGTGTATTGCAGGAAAGCTAAATCTTCCGGCACCAGTTCGGGTTTGACGTACTGCATCCGGTAGCCGTTGTGCAGGGCGCTACGAAATGAAATGGCATCTGGCAGATGGTATTTCGGCACCAGACGCTTGATGTATTTAACAACGAAGTTGACTACCGTGCCTTTTGCCGTAGATAGCTGATCGCCCATACGGGTCAGAATTACGTGCTGAACGGCGGTTTTATCAACCACTTTTTCCAGAGTGTGGGCAAAGTTAGACACGATAACAATCGCCGATGCGCCGCTATCGTTAAGCTGATGCTCAAGTTCACGCGGGGTATACAACGGGTTAACGTTTACGACAATCATCCCGGCACGCAAAATGCCAAACAGCGCCACCGGATATTGCAATAAATTAGGCATCATCAACGCAACGCGATCGCCTTTCTTCAGTCCCAACCCTTGTTGCAAATAAGCGGCAAACGCGCGACTGCGTTCTTCCAGTTTGCGGAAGGTCATCACCTCCCCCATATTCACAAACGCGGGTTGATCGGCGTAGCGCGCGACCGACTGCTCAAACATATCTACCAGAGATTGATAACGGTCAGGGTTGATCTCCGTCGGAACGTCCGCGGGATAACGGTTAAGCCAAACCTTCTTCAATTCTTCACCTCTAAAATGCGTGTTCGTCGTCATCGCAACCCCAAATGATATACATGCCGTTAACATAATATTAACTCATCATACCAGCTTGATAATTACCCAACGAAAAGGTTGCGAAGCGCGTCACTATTTATTTTTATCTTTACCGTAAGAATGCAGAAACAGCGGACCAGCCGCTGTTTCTTTTTCTTTAAAAACAAGCAATTATTCAGTTACAACAGTTTGTACTCTCGCGGGGCCGGGATTATACCAGCCCCATCCACCGTAGCCATAGGGCCAGCCACGACCGCCATAAAACCATGGATCAATCGGCTGAGGCGGCATAATCACCTGCTGGGTTAAATGCCAACGTTTGTAACCCGTTACCTGCATCACCATAAATTTATAGGGCGTGTTGCCGATTTTGCCGTCAACCGCACCGGTGATTGGCCCGACTACCGTAACCAGTTGTCCACGGAAATCCACCGGATCAAGAAAACCGTTCACATCGGCATAAATGCGCCCGCGTGAAGGTTCTCCCAAAGTTGGTCTGGCTCCGCTGTCGAGCGGTACGGTAGCAATTTCCAGGCGGGTTTTCCCTTGCTGGTTTTGTACCGCAACCACTTTGCCACCAAAGCGAGCCTCCTGACCAACGTACAGCTGCGGCGCACTCATCACCCGAACTAAATCTTGTTGCGGCGTGGGACTGTTGCCTTTAATGGCGTCCGGCACAGTGACACAACCGCTCAGCATTAGCGCAAACGTACCTGCCAGTATGCCTTTGATAACATTCTTTTGAACCGCCATGATGCGACTCCTTTTTTTCTCAGGGCATACTCTTAAGATTCATTCTTTGCCCGGAAGTTTCTTCCATGCGACGTTGTTACGTAAATAAACCGGTTCGGCATGTTCCACCGCCACCGTTTTACCCTCGGCAAACATCTGACAAGCAATCGGCAGCATATCTTCTGCAGCGGGCAGTAACACATCGCCATCGCGCAGGGCCAACCCGCTCTCTTTACCGAGATCCGGCCAGGCTTGCCAGCCCGTACCCACGGTTACCCATTCGCCGGAAAGCTGTTGCAACCGTTCATGAACGAGTTCTGGTTTCAGTACGGCTTCTGTTTCTTCGCCGTGCCAGACGCCGTTTTCATCGCGCTGATATTCGGCCCAGTAAACTTCCCCCATTCGCGCGTCAATGGCTGCCAGCACGCGGGTTGCGCCGTTTTTGCGCCACGCCCCTTGCGCCATGGTCATGAGCGTGGAAACGCCAATCATCGGCAGATCCGCGCCAAGCGCCAGCCCCTGCGCAATACCAATACCAATGCGCACGCCGGTAAAGCTACCGGGGCCGCGCCCGTAAGCCAGAGCGTTAATATCAGTCAGGGAAGTTCCGCTGGTGGTCAGGATATCCTGCACCATCGGTAAGATTCGTTGAGTATGTTCACGAGGGCAAAGCTCAAAATGAGCGTTGACAGTGCCGTCGTTCCACAGGGCGACAGAGCAGGCCTCTGTCGCGGTATCGATAGCCAGAATTCGCATGGGTCTTCGTGCTTAGATCAATAAAAAGGCGCGCATCATACCATACTCCATCACAAATTACCTGGAGGATGGTATCGCAAGGAAACGAACCGCACGGGCAATGTCACGGGTGCGCGGCGCGGGCGGCAGACTGGCGAGAAACGTCGCGCCGTAAGGGCGCATCACCAGCCGATTGTCGCAAATCACCAAAACCCCTCGATCGTCGGCATCGCGAATCAGTCGCCCTACCCCCTGCTTGAGAGTAATGACCGCATCCGGCAGCTGTACTTCATCGAACGGGTCGCCTCCGCGCAAACGGCAATCTTCCATGCGCGCTTTTAATAGTGGATCATCCGGTGAGGTAAACGGCAACTTGTCGATAATCACCAATGACAATGTATCGCCACGCACATCCACCCCTTCCCAGAAGCTGCTGGTTGCCACAAGAAGCGCGTTACCGGCGCTGACAAATTGCTGCAACAGTTGCCCTTTGCTGGTTTCCCCCTGCAACAAAACGGGAAGCGTCATGGTAGCGCGGAACTGCTCGGCCAGATCGCGCATCATGGCGTGCGAGGTACAAAGCATAAAACAACGACCGTTGTTAGCCTCGATGATCGGTCGCAACATTGCCGCCAGTTGCCGTGCGGAGCCCGGTTGATTGGTTTGCGGCAGGTTGCGCGGCACACAGAGTAACGCCTGGCGGCTGTAATCAAACGGGCTGGGTAACAGCAACGACTCTGCCTGTTCAATGCCAAGCCGCGAGGTAAAATGATGCAGATCGTCATTCACCGACAGCGTTGCTGAGGTAAAGATCCAGCTACCTGGTTTTTGCGCCATTAACTCTTTGAATTTATCCGCCACGCTGAGCGGCGTGAGCGCCAGAGTAAAATGGCGCGAAGTGCATTCATACCAGTAGCTGTAACCCGGCTGGTTAATCTCTTTCAGCCGTTTAAGCCGCGTACGATAAAGTGTGGCGCGTTCAAATGCTGCATCCAGCAAGGCGGAACGCCCCAGCGACAATTTCGCTACGTCATAACAGAGTTCAAGGGTGTCATCGAGCAGTAAAAATGCCCGCTGAATTTGCGGATTAGCTAACAGTTCGCGCAGGTTGCCACGATAACCTGGCTCACCTAATTGCAGGCGAAAATCCTGCGCGCTCTGGGCAAGGCGGTCGGCGCACTTTTGTAACTGCTGGGTGTCTTTTAATTCGGTGCGGTAGGCGATGGTGATGTCTTTTGCCAGGTCGAGCAGTTGTCGACTGGAGAGTGACTGACCAAAATACTGGCTGGCAATGTCAGGCAGTTGGTGGGCTTCGTCGAAGATCATCACGTCAGCTTCCGGGATCAGTTCGCCAAATCCACTCTCTTTCACCACCATATCCGCCAGAAAGAGATGATGGTTTACCACCACCACATCGGCGTCCATCGCTTTTTTGCGTGCTTTGACCACAAAGCAATCTTTATACATCGGGCAGTCGCTGCCAAGGCAGTTGTCGTTGGTGCTGGTGACCAGCGGCCACGCCTGTGAATCTTCCGCCACGCTGACACAGGTGCTGATATCACCATCCACTGTTTGATTAGACCAGGAGCGCAGGAGG
Source organism: Escherichia coli (assembly GCF_036503815.1). Lineage (GTDB taxonomy): Bacteria > Pseudomonadota > Gammaproteobacteria > Enterobacterales > Enterobacteriaceae > Escherichia > Escherichia coli_F. The sequence goes on along the minus strand of NZ_AP027764.1, from coordinate 2,241,222 downwards.
ATCACATCACTTAAGGTTTGTACTGGCAAATCGCCGCCCGCCAGCGCCTGCTGTTCGAGACGTTCGAGGCAGAGGTAGTTTGAGCGCCCTTTCAGCAACGCCACGTTGCCCGTGTATTTCAACGCCTTTGAAACCGTTGGCAAATCGCGGCTGTAGAGCTGATCCTGCAACGCTTTTGAGCCGGTCGAGATAATGACTTTCTTTTTCGCCCGCAGCGCAGGGGCCAGGTAAGCGTAGGTTTTGCCCGTACCGGTTCCTGCTTCCACCACCAGCGGCTGGCTTTTTTCTATCGCCTGGGTGACGGCTACCGCCATCTGTCGCTGTGGTTCACGCGGCTTAAAGCCTGGTATCGCTTTTGCCAGTTGGCCGTCTGGTGCAAAATCGTCTGTCACACTACCCCCTGTTGATTTGAACAGGGATTATGTCAGGATGAGGGCGCTTTCGCCAGTTGAAGTGGTGACGGCGACCTCACATTGTGGCAGTCTTTGCAGCACGAAAATGGAAGGATAATGAGGACAAAATGATGACTATCGTTCGTATCGATGCTGAAGCCCGCTGGTCTGATGTAGTAATCCACAACAACACGCTCTACTACACTGGTGTACCGGAAAACCTCGACGCCAATGCCTTTGAGCAAACCGCCAACACGCTGGCGCAGATTGACGCCGTGCTGGAAAAACAGGGCAGCAATAAATCGAGCATTCTGGATGCCACCATTTTCCTGGCTGATAAAAACGACTTCGCGGCGATGAATAAAGCGTGGGATGCCTGGGTTGTCGCGGGTCATGCGCCGGTGCGCTGCACGGTACAAGCGGGTTTGATGAACCCGAAGTACAAGGTTGAAATTAAGATTATCGCGGCGGTTTAATTTCAGAAAAAGAATTCTGTCACGGCAAAAGTCGCACAATAATTTATCGAAAACACTGGCCGACTTTGAATAAAACGGTCAGTGTTTTAGATGTGTAATACCCCTTCAGGTCATTTATTCTTCATTTTTATCGATTCGTTGTTATTTATACACAATTGATATTAATCAGCAAAATCAAATTATTATGCTAACTCCCTGATTAGCCTACTTTGGTTTTCTTCTTGCTATCTTTCTTGCTTGAAAACCTGGGCTGAAGCGTTTCTACTTACAGTTAATTTGCGGTACATCACTACATAACAGACTATGACCTGCTACCTTTAAAACACCTGAATGTCAATAGGTTAACTAATGAGATATCGTTATAATCCCTTTGATATTGGACGCAATTTAAGGTCATATATAGCCTTATTGTTCACATGGTTAATTTTAAGGAAAAGAATATGCCTGCAGTAATAGATAAAGCTCTGGATTTTATTGGTGCCATGGATGTATCAGCATCAACACCAAGTTCTATGAATGAAAGTACGGCGAAGGGAATATTTAAATATTTGCATGACCTGGGTGTACCCGCCAGTTCCGCCGATATTACTGCGCGAGCCGATCAGGAAGGCTGGAATCCTGGATTCACGGAAAAAATGGTGGGATGGGCAAAAAAAATGGAGTCTGGTGAACGTATTGTGATTAAAAACCCAGAATACTTTTCGTCGTACATGCAGGAAGAACTCAAAGCACTGGTTTGAGTTAATTCTCTATCAGCAAAAATTGACCAGGGCGCTTTTGTTGACCACATAAAAGCGTCTTTTTCTTGCCATCATAAACCCCGCCAAATTCAATCAACCAACACAGCCCCGTTAATCCTTGGATAAAACTCTGCGGGCCAGACAGTTCGTTTGTCATAATGCGCCCCGTTAAAACAAACATTCTGAAGATGTGTCGATGAAAAATTAGCACCTCTTAAATCGGTGTCGGTAAAATCTGCCCCACAAAGTCGTGCATGCCTAAAATCAGCATCAATGGGTCGTGACTGAGCAAAATTACAATTGGTCAGATCGGCGCTGTTTAACCAGGCACACATCAGTGCGCTGGACGAGAGGTCGGCCCCAATCAGGGACGCGTTGATAAAACTGATATTACGCAGATGCGCATGATTAAACCGCGCGCCGTCCAGGCACATACCGTCAAAAATGGCACGATGTAAGTTCATGCCGGAAAAATCCCAGCCGATGAGGCTATCCGTATCAAGATACAGGGCGTCATCCGTGACGAAATCGATACGGATCATTTTGTGTTACTCGTCTTCATCCTCAAATCGCGCCACAATCCGCTCACCGGAATGGTTAGCACGCAACTCTTCTGCCACCAGCGCGATTGCCTGGCCGCTGCTCATCCCCTGTGCCATCAGTTCCTGGATCCGCTCAACGGCTTTTTGCTGCTGTTCATGGGTGAGTGAAGGTAAACCTGCAAACATTGTTAACTCCTGCTAAATTGTTGGCGCTAATTATTTCATGCTACCCGGCACATAGCCAGTAGAGTCAGGACTGATGAAGACGTTATCTCCCGCTGTGATTACTTTACCCTGGCGTCAGGACGCCGCTGAATTTTATTTCTCCCGCTTAAGTCACCTGCCGTGGGCGATGCTTTTACACTCCGGCTATGCCGATCATCCATATAGCCGCTTTGATATTGTGGTCGCCGAGCCGATTTGCACTTTAACCACTTTCGGTAAAGAAACCGTTGTTAGTGAAAGCGAAAAACGCACAACGACCACTGATGACCCGCTACAGGTGCTCCAGCAGGTGCTGGATCGCGCAGACATTCGCCCAGCGCATAACGAAGATTTGCCATTTCAGGGCGGCGCGCTGGGGTTGTTTGGCTACGATCTGGGCCGCCGTTTTGAGTCACTGCCAGAAATTGCGCAGCAAGATATCGTTCTGCCGGATATGGCTGTGGGTATCTACGACTGGGCGCTCATTGTCGACCACCAGCGTCAAACAGTTTCTTTGCTGAGTCATAATGATGTCAATGCCCGTCGGGCCTGGCTGGAAAGCCAGCAATTCTCGCCGCAGGAAGATTTCACGCTCACTTCCGACTGGCAATCCAATATGACCCGCGAGCTGTACGGCGAAAAATTTCGCCAGGTACAGGAATATCTGCAAAGCGGTGATTGCTATCAGGTGAATCTCGCCCAGCGTTTCCATGCGACCTATTCTGGCGATGAATGGCAGGCATTCCTTCAGCTTAATCAGGCCAACCGCGCGCCATTTAGCGCTTTTTTACGTCTTGAACAGGGCGCGATTTTAAGCCTTTCGCCAGAGCGGTTTATTCTTTGTGATAATAGTGAAATCCAGACCCGCCCGATTAAAGGCACGCTACCACGCCTGCCCGATCCTCAGGAAGATAGCAAACAAGCAGAAAAACTGGCGAACTCAGCGAAAGATCGTGCCGAAAATCTGATGATTGTCGATTTAATGCGTAATGATATCGGTCGTGTTGCCGTAGCAGGTTCGGTAAAAGTACCAGAGCTGTTCGTGGTGGAACCCTTCCCTGCCGTGCATCATCTGGTCAGCACCATAACGGCGCAACTACCAGAACAGTTACACACCAGCGATCTGCTGCGCGCAGCTTTTCCTGGTGGCTCAATAACTGGAGCACCGAAAGTACGGGCTATGGAAATTATCGACGAACTGGAACCGCAGCGACGCAATGCCTGGTGCGGCAGCATTGGCTATTTGAGCTTTTGCGGCAACATGGATACCAGCATTACTATCCGCACGCTGACTGCCATTAACGGACAAATATACTGCTCTGCGGGCGGTGGAATTGTCGCCGATAGCCAGGAAGAAGCGGAATATCAGGAAACTTTTGATAAAGTTAATAAGATATTACGCCAACTGGAGAAGTAAGACGTGGAATACCGTAGCCTGACGCTTGATGATTTTTTATCGCGTTTTCAACTTTTGCGCCCGCAAATTAACCGGGAAACCCTAAATCATCGTCAGGCTGCCGTGTTAATCCCCATCGTCCGTCGACCGCAACCGGGGTTGTTGCTGACTCAGCGTTCGATTCATCTGCGTAAACACGCCGGACAAGTGGCATTCCCTGGAGGTGCAGTCGATGACACGGACGCGTCAGTTATCGCCGCTGCGCTGCGCGAAGCTGAAGAAGAGGTTGCTATACCACCTTCCGCCGTCGAAGTTATCGGCGTGCTGCCGCCCGTCGATAGCGTCACTGGCTACCAGGTAACGCCAGTGGTCGGCATTATCCCGCCCGATCTGCCGTATCGCGCCAGTGAAGATGAAGTCTCGGCGGTGTTTGAAATGCCCCTCGCCCAGGCGCTGCATTTAGGCCGTTATCACCCGTTAGATATCTACCGCCGTGGCGATTCACATCGGGTATGGCTGTCCTGGTATGAACAGTATTTTGTATGGGGAATGACCGCAGGCATAATTCGTGAGCTGGCGCTGCAAATTGGTGTGAAACCCTGACTATACTTATCTTTACATCTACAAAACACTACTTGAGACAATCATCGCAATATTAGTTAAATCGCGGTTTTTGATTAGTTTAATTCATGTGAATAGTTAAGCCAGTCGCCGCGTTCCCTCTTACACTATGCGCTGTTATTCGTTCGTTACTGGAAGTCCAGTCACCTTGTCAGGAGTATTATCGTGATTAGTCTATTCGACATGTTTAAGGTGGGGATTGGTCCCTCATCTTCCCATACCGTAGGGCCTATGAAGGCGGGTAAACAGTTCGTCGATGATCTGGTCGAAAAAGGCTTACTGGATAGCGTTACTCGCGTTGCCGTGGACGTTTATGGTTCACTGTCGCTGACGGGTAAAGGCCACCACACCGATATCGCCATTATTATGGGTCTTGCAGGTAACGAACCTGCCACCGTGGATATCGACAGTATTCCCGGTTTTATTCGCGACGTAGAAGAGCGCGAACGTCTGCTGCTGGCACAGGGACGGCATGAAGTGGATTTCCCGCGCGACAACGGGATGCGTTTTCATAACGGCAACCTGCCGCTGCATGAAAACGGTATGCAAATCCACGCCTATAACGGCGATGAAGTCGTCTACAGCAAAACTTATTATTCCATCGGCGGCGGTTTTATCGTCGATGAAGAACACTTTGGTCAGGATGCCGCCAACGAAGTGAGCGTGCCGTATCCGTTCAAATCTGCCACCGAACTGCTCGCGTACTGTAATGAAACCGGCTATTCGCTGTCTGGTCTCGCTATGCAGAACGAACTGGCGCTGCACAGCAAGAAAGAGATCGACGAGTATTTCGCGCATGTCTGGCAAACCATGCAGGCATGTATCGATCGCGGGATGAACACCGAAGGCGTACTGCCAGGCCCGCTGCGCGTGCCGCGTCGTGCGTCGGCCCTGCGCCGGATGCTGGTTTCCAGCGATAAACTGTCTAACGATCCGATGAATGTCATTGACTGGGTAAACATGTTTGCGCTGGCAGTTAACGAAGAAAACGCCGCCGGTGGTCGTGTGGTAACTGCGCCAACTAACGGTGCTTGTGGCATTGTTCCGGCAGTGCTGGCTTATTATGACCACTTTATTGAATCGGTTAGCCCGGACATCTATACCCGTTACTTTATGGCTGCGGGCGCGATTGGTGCACTGTATAAAATGAACGCCTCTATTTCCGGTGCGGAAGTCGGTTGCCAGGGCGAAGTGGGTGTTGCCTGTTCAATGGCTGCTGCGGGCCTTGCCGAGCTGTTGGGCGGTAGCCCGGAACAGGTTTGTGTGGCAGCGGAAATTGGCATGGAGCACAACCTCGGTCTGACCTGTGACCCTGTTGCAGGGCAAGTTCAGGTGCCGTGCATTGAACGTAACGCCATTGCGTCAGTCAAGGCGATTAACGCCGCGCGGATGGCCCTGCGTCGCACCAGCGCGCCGCGCGTCTCGCTGGATAAAGTTATCGAAACGATGTACGAAACCGGTAAAGACATGAACGCCAAGTACCGCGAAACGTCTCGTGGTGGTCTGGCAATTAAAGTCCAGTGTGACTAATACTTTATCCTCGCCCATCTGCAACGGATGGGCGAATTTATCCCTGCTTTCTCGTCTGCTGTAATTTTCCCCACTACACTTCCACTGTTGCGTCAGGCGTTTGTCGCCATACGCTTACAGGGTGGCCCGCATGCAAAAAGCACAACGGATCATTAAAACCTATCGCCGTAATCGAATGATTGTTTGTACGATTTGCGCACTCGTTACGCTCGCTTCGACCCTGAGCGTGCGATTTATTTCACAGCGTAACTTAAATCAACAACGGGTAGTACAATTCGCCAATCACGCTGTAGAGGAATTAGATAAAGTACTGCTTCCCCTACAGGCAGGTAGCGAAGTCTTACTTCCGCTAATTGGTCTGCCCTGCTCTGTCGCCCATTTGCCATTACGTAAACAGGCGGCAAAACTCCAAACTGTGCGATCCATTGGCCTGGTGCAAGACGGCACACTTTATTGCTCCAGCATTTTTGGTTATCGCAATGTGCCCGTCGTGGACATTCTGGCTGAACTTCCTGCACCGCAACCACTTTTACGACTGACGACCGACCATGCCCTGATTAAAGGCAGTCCGGTTTTGATTCAATGGACGCCTGCAGCGGGCAGTAGCAATGCTGGGGTCATGGAGATGATCAACATCGACTTACTGGCGGCAATGCTGCTTGAGCCACAACTGCCGCAAATCAGTAGCGCCAGCCTGACGGTGGACGATCGGCATTTGCTCTATGGTAATGGGCTGGTAGATTCCCTTCCGCAACCTGAAGACAATGAAAACTATCATGTTTCTTCGCAACGCTTTCCTTTTACCATTAACGTTAATGGTCCGGGGGCTACGGCGCTGGCATGGCACTATCTTCCAACACAATTACCGCTGGCGGTGCTGCTAAGTTTACTTGTGGGCTATATCGCCTGGCTGGCGACCGCTTACCGGATGAGTTTTTCCCGTGAAATCAATCTGGGCCTGGCGCAACATGAGTTCGAATTGTTCTGCCAGCCTTTGCTTAATGCGCGCAGCCAGCAATGTATTGGTGTAGAGATTTTGCTGCGCTGGAACAATCCACGTCAGGGCTGGATTTCACCGGATGTGTTTATTCCTATCGCGGAAGAACATCATTTAATTGTGCCACTGACCCGCTATGTGATGGCAGAAACCATCCGTCAGCGGCATGTTTTCCCAATGAGTAGTCAGTTTCATGTTGGCATTAACGTCGCACCCAGCCATTTTCGCCGTGGTGTGCTGATAAAAGATCTCAATCAGTACTGGTTTAGCGCTCACCCGATTCAGCAACTGATCCTCGAAATCACCGAACGCGATGCCTTACTGGATGTTGATTATCGGATTGCCCGCGAGCTGCATCGTAAAAACGTCAAACTGGCGATTGATGACTTCGGCACCGGCAACAGTTCATTTTCCTGGCTTGAAACATTACGTCCTGACGTGCTGAAAATTGATAAGTCATTTACCGCAGCTATAGGTTCTGACGCGGTTAACTCGACGGTGACCGATATCATCATCGCACTGGGGCAAAGACTGAATATTGAACTGGTGGCGGAGGGTGTGGAAACACAAGAACAGGCGAAGTATTTGCGCCGTCATGGCGTGCATATTTTGCAAGGGTATTTGTACGCACAGCCGATGCCGCTACGTGATTTTCCCAAATGGCTGGCGGGCAGCCAACCGCCGCCCGCCCGGCATAATGGACATATCACGCCCGTTATGCCGTTACGTTAACGCTTACTCATCTTCATCGTGCGCCGGTTGCTCTTTAACAATGCGAACCAGATCAACACGATAATCATTGGCTTCAATGATGGTGATATGCAGTGGCCCTACATCAATCACATCGCCCACACGGGGAATGTGACCATTTGCCGAGATCACGAGGCCCGCGACCGTCGCGATATCATCGTCATCGGCAAGGTGCTCAACATCAAGCGCCTGCTGCAAGGCATGCAAATCTGTACCGCCTTTTACCAGCCAGCCGTCACCATCGGTAATGATTTCCGGCGTTTCGTCAGCGTCCGGGAATTCACCCGCAATGGCTTCCAGCACATCCAGCGGCGTGACCAGGCCTTGTACCACACCAAACTCGTTGGTCACGATAACGAAGCTCCCGCGAGCACGACGCAGCACGCCCAGTAGGTTGATCGGGTCAAGGGTTTCAGGGACGATAATCGCCGGAGACGCCGAAGCAATCGCCGCCACATCAACACCTTCTTCGAGCGCCACCAGCAGTTCTTTAGCACGTACGATACCGATGATTTCATCCAGTTCACCGCGACATACCGGGAACAGACTGTGCGGTGAGGAGAGCAGCTGCTCACGGATTTCATCGACCCCGAGATTAGCGTCAACCCAGCTTATTTCACCGCGCGGCGTCATGATCCCGCGCAGAGAACGCGACGCCAGCGTCAATACACCGTTAATCATGTAACGTTCTTCTTCGGCAAACGCACCTTCCGGTACCGGGATAGGCATCGGGTTATCGGCATCGTGCTGAACATTGGCCTGACGTTTCCCCCCCATCAAACGCAGGATGGCATCGGCAGTACGCGCACGCAGCGGCAAAGTCGACTGGTGACGAATAAAGTTGCGACGCGCAATCTGGTTAAACACTTCGATGATGATCGAGAAGCCAATCGCGGCATACAGGTAACCTTTCGGAATGTGGAAACCGAAACCTTCTGCCACCAGACTCAGACCAATCATTAACAGGAAGCTCAGACAGAGCACCACTACCGTTGGATGCTGATTAACAAATCGCGTCAGCGGTTTCGATGCCAGCAACATGACCGCCATCGCAATCACCACCGCAGCCATCATCACTGGCAGATGGTTAACCATCCCTACTGCCGTAATTACCGCATCCAACGAGAAGACGGCGTCAAGGATGACGATCTGTGTGACGACCACCCAGAAACTGGCGTAGCCTTTACCGTGGCCGGAATCATGATCGCGGTTTTCCAGCCGTTCATGCAGTTCGGTTGTCGCTTTAAACAGCAAGAATATCCCCCCGAACAACATAATCAGGTCGCGTCCGGAGAAGGAGAAATCCATGACGGTAAATAGCGGTTTGGTCAGCGTGACCATCCATGAAATCAGCGACAGCAGCCCCAGACGCATAATCAGCGCCAGTGATAATCCCAGCAAACGCGCTTTATCACGTTGTTTTGGCGGCAGTTTGTCAGCAAGAATGGCGATGAAGACCAGGTTATCGATACCCAGCACAATTTCGAGAACAACAAGCGTGAGTAGCCCCGCCCAAATTGAGGGGTCCATTAAGAATTCCATGACAAGCTCCTGCTTAAGGAATAGCTATTCGGCGCCAGAAATAATGCAGGCGTAACGACAAAAGGCAAACGAAAGGTGCGGCATAAAGTGCCAGAAAAGCAGGCGTTAAAAGGCCTGATGCTGAAATGACGTCGGTGACGATCCATACTGCGGGCTACTGCCCTATACTCCATGGTTGTTAAACGGGAGTTAAACATATCAGAGACACATCTGATTTGGCAAAGATTTACCTTCCTTTGCAAACGAATGTGACAAGGATATTTTACCTTTCGAAATTTCTGCTAATCGAAAGTTAAATTACGGATCTTCATCACATAAAATAATTTTTTCGATATCTAAAATAAATCGCGAAACGCAGGGGTTTTTGGTTGTAGCCCTTATCTGAATCGATTCGATTGTGGACGACGATTCAAAAATACATCTGGCACGTTGAGGTGTTAACGATAATAAAGGAGGTAGCAAGTGACCATTGCTATTGTTATAGGCACACATGGTTGGGCTGCAGAGCAGTTGCTTAAAACGGCAGAAATGCTGTTAGGCGAGCAGGAAAACGTCGGCTGGATCGATTTCGTTCCAGGTGAAAATGCCGAAACGCTAATTGAAAAATACAACGCTCAGTTGGCAAAACTCGACACCACTAAAGGCGTGCTGTTTCTCGTTGATACATGGGGAGGCAGCCCGTTCAACGCTGCCAGCCGCATTGTCGTCGACAAAGAGCATTATGAAGTCATTGCAGGCGTTAACATTCCAATGCTCGTGGAAACGTTAATGGCCCGTGATGATGACCCAAGCTTTGATGAACTGGTGGCTCTGGCAGTAGAAACAGGCCGTGAAGGCGTGAAAGCACTGAAAGCCAAACCGGTTGAAAAAGCCGCGCCAGCACCCGTTGCCGCAGCACCAAAAGCGGCTCCAACTCCGGCAAAACCAATGGGACCAAACGACTACATGGTTATTGGCCTTGCGCGTATCGACGACCGTCTGATTCACGGTCAGGTCGCCACCCGCTGGACTAAAGAAACCAATGTCTCCCGTATTATTGTTGTTAGTGATGAAGTGGCTGCGGATACCGTTCGTAAGACACTGCTCACCCAGGTTGCACCTCCGGGCGTAACAGCGCACGTGGTTGATGTCGCCAAAATGATTCGCGTCTACAACAACCCGAAATATGCTGGCGAACGCGTAATGCTGTTATTTACCAACCCTACAGATGTAGAGCGTCTCGTTGAAGGCGGCGTGAAAATCACCTCTGTTAACGTTGGTGGTATGGCATTCCGTCAGGGTAAAACCCAGGTGAATAACGCGGTTTCGGTTGATGAAAAAGATATCGAGGCGTTCAAGAAACTGAATGCGCGCGGTATTGAGCTGGAAGTCCGTAAGGTTTCCACCGATCCGAAACTGAAAATGATGGATCTGATCAGCAAAATCGATAAGTAACGTATTGTGTTGATTATCAATCAGTTTTCACACTTAAGTCTTACGTAAACAGGAGAAGTACAATGGAGATTACCACTCTTCAAATTGTGCTGGTATTTATCGTAGCCTGTATCGCAGGTATGGGATCAATCCTCGATGAATTTCAGTTTCACCGTCCGCTAATCGCGTGTACCCTGGTGGGTATCGTTCTTGGCGATATGAAAACCGGTATTATTATCGGTGGTACGCTGGAAATGATCGCGCTGGGCTGGATGAACATCGGTGCTGCAGTTGCGCCTGACGCCGCTCTGGCTTCTATCATTTCTACCATTCTGGTTATTGCAGGTCATCAGAGCATTGGTGCGGGTATCGCACTGGCAATCCCTCTGGCTGCTGCAGGTCAGGTACTGACCATCATCGTTCGTACTATTACCGTTGCTTTCCAGCACGCTGCGGATAAGGCTGCAGATAACGGCAACCTGACAGCGATTTCCTGGATCCACGTTTCTTCTCTGTTCCTGCAAGCAATGCGTGTGGCTATTCCAGCCGTCATCGTTGCGCTGTCTGTTGGTACCAGCGAAGTACAGAACATGCTGAATGCGATTCCGGAAGTGGTAACCAATGGTCTGAATATCGCCGGTGGCATGATCGTGGTGGTTGGTTATGCGATGGTTATCAACATGATGCGTGCTGGCTACCTGATGCCGTTCTTCTACCTCGGCTTCGTAACCGCAGCATTCACCAACTTTAACCTGGTTGCTCTGGGTGTGATTGGTACTGTTATGGCAGTGCTCTACATCCAACTTAGCCCGAAATACAACCGCGTAGCCGGTGCGCCTGCTCAGGCAGCTGGTAACAACGATCTCGATAACGAACTGGACTAACAGGTGAGCGAAATGGTTGATACAACTCAAACTACCACCGAGAAAAAACTCACTCAAAGTGATATTCGTGGCGTCTTCCTGCGTTCTAACCTCTTCCAGGGTTCATGGAACTTCGAACGTATGCAGGCACTGGGTTTCTGCTTCTCTATGGTACCGGCAATTCGTCGCCTCTACCCTGAGAACAACGAAGCTCGTAAACAAGCTATTCGCCGTCACCTGGAGTTCTTTAACACCCAGCCGTTCGTGGCTGCGCCGATTCTCGGCGTAACCCTGGCGCTGGAAGAACAGCGTGCTAATGGCGCAGAGATCGATGACGGTGCTATCAACGGTATCAAAGTCGGTTTGATGGGGCCGCTGGCTGGTGTAGGCGACCCGATCTTCTGGGGAACGGTACGTCCGGTATTTGCAGCGCTGGGTGCCGGTATCGCGATGAGCGGCAGCCTGTTAGGTCCGCTTCTGTTCTTCATCCTGTTTAACCTGGTGCGTCTGGCAACCCGTTACTACGGCGTAGCGTATGGTTACTCCAAAGGTATCGATATCGTTAAAGATATGGGTGGCGGCTTCCTGCAAAAACTGACGGAAGGGGCGTCTATTCTCGGCCTGTTTGTCATGGGGGCATTGGTTAACAAGTGGACACATGTCAACATCCCGCTGGTTGTCTCTCGCATTACTGACCAGACGGGCAAAGAACACGTTACCACTGTCCAGACTATTCTTGACCAGTTAATGCCGGGCCTGGTACCGCTACTGCTGACCTTTGCTTGTATGTGGCTGCTGCGCAAAAAAGTTAATCCGCTGTGGATCATCGTTGGCTTCTTCGTCATCGGTATCGCGGGGTATGCTTGCGGCCTGCTGGGACTGTAAGACTGTTGTACACTACCGGGGCCTTTTGGCCCCGTTTTTTTATCTGGAGGATTAATGACAATCACGGACCTGGTACTGATTCTTTTCATCGCCGCACTCCTGGCCTTCGCGATCTACGATCAGTTCATCATGCCCCGCCGTAACGGCCCCACCCTGCTGGCAATTCCTTTGCTCCGACGTGGCCGCATCGACAGCGTTATCTTCGTAGGACTGATTGTCATTCTTATCTATAACAACGTCACGAATCATGGCGCGCAAATAACGACATGGTTATTAAGTGCACTGGCTCTAATGGGGTTTTATATTTTCTGGATCCGCGTTCCGAAGATCATCTTTAAACAAAAAGGTTTTTTCTTCGCCAATGTCTGGATTGAATATAGTCGAATTAAAGCGATGAACTTGTCTGAAGATGGCGTGTTGGTGATGCAATTAGAACAGCGCCGGCTGTTAATCCGCGTTCGAAATATCGACGACCTGGAGAAAATTTATAAACTTCTTGTTTCCACTCAATAAGTTATGAATTTAGCCAAAGCTATGTTTGCTGTATTTTAAATAATCAGACATAGCTTAGGCTATATTATCCCATCCCTTATTTGTTATTTATTTTAACGTTTCATTGATATATAAATCTAAATGAAAATCGTTATCAATTAACTGCTGAAATAATATATCCCAACAATTGTTTTATATTCTAAAAATATGTTAATGTTGCGCCCTCATTTGGGGAGTAGCCGATTTCCAGATTCCGGAAATGTACGTGTCAACATACTCGTTGCAAAACGTGGCACGTACGGACTGAACACTTTCAGTCAGGCGAGACCATATGCACATCAATCGCTATGCCTGCATGAACGCGAAAACCATCGCGGTTTGTTGTTCATGTATGCATGTTTGCTGGGGGCGATGATGTGTTTTATGGATACCCCGGTCAGGACGTTGTCATGAATATCACTGCTACTGTTCTTCTTGCGTTTGGTATGTCGATGGATGCATTTGCTGCATCAATCGGTAAAGGTGCCACCCTCCATAAACCGAAATTTTCTGAAGCGTTGCGAACCGGCCTTATTTTTGGTGCCGTCGAAACCCTGACGCCGCTGATCGGCTGGGGAATGGGCATGTTAGCCAGCCGGTTTGTCCTTGAATGGAACCACTGGATTGCGTTTGTGCTGCTGATATTCCTCGGCGGGCGAATGATTATTGAGGGTTTTCGTGGCGCAGATGATGAAGATGAAGAACCGCGCCGTCGACACGGTTTCTGGCTACTGGTAACCACCGCGATTGCCACCAGCCTGGATGCCATGGCTGTGGGTGTTGGTCTCGCCTTCCTGCAGGTCAACATTATCGCGACCGCATTGGCCATTGGTTGTGCAACCTTGATTATGTCGACATTAGGGATGATGGTTGGTCGCTTTATTGGCTCAATTATTGGGAAAAAAGCAGAAATTCTCGGCGGGTTGGTGCTGATCGGCATCGGCGTCCAGATCCTCTGGACGCACTTCCACGGTTAATAAGAACGCTGCCAGAGGTGAATATTAAAGTCCGTCTGGCAGTCGAACACTTCTTTTGCTGCCAGTGTTTGCCAGACTTCTGGCTTCGCACGCCAGGCAAACGGCGTCATCTGCAATAATGCGACGGCTTCATCACCGCGAAGACGCATCGGATAACACAACTCAGCACTCTGCTGTAATGTAAAACCTTCCAGTTGTTCTGCATGAGGTGCATGAAGATGTACTTCATTGTAAATCAGCCCCTTCAGCTCCATCAAATGTCGCGGTCCCGGCGTAGCTGTAATGACCCAACCGCCGGGCTTCACTACGCGCGCTAATTCTTCTGCTTTACACGGCGCATAGATGCGAATAATGGCGTTCATGCTGGCATCGGCAAACGGCAAACGGTGACTGGAAGCGACACAAAAAGTGACCTGCGGATAGCGTTTCGCCGCCGCTTTTATCGCTACCTTCGAGACATCCAGGCCAAACGTGGTGATTTCGGGCAGCGCATCGGCAAATGCGTGTGTGTAATACCCTTCACCACAGCCAATATCCAGCACCGCCGTGGCCTTTTCATCAAGCCGTTCCCGCAGTTGGGCGACAATTGCATCACGCAGCGGCTGATAATGTCCGGCATCTAAGAATGCGCGGCGTGCTTGCATCATTTCCGCGCTGTCGCCCGGATCACGAGACCGTTTATGCTGAACGGGCAGCAGATTGACATACCCTTCTTTCGCCATATCAAACTGATGTCGCTGGGGACAGATATAGCTGTTTTTTTCACGCGAAAGAGGCTGATGGCAAAGTGGACAGGAAAACGACATGACAACTCCGGCAGGATACTAAAGGCCGCAAGTGTAACGCGAATCACGCGGCGGGCAAATATCCGAATGCCAGGAGCGAAGATAAAGCAAAGTAAAAAGCCTCGCATTCGACGAGGCTTTATAGCGAGATTGAAGTGTCTTCACACTTCAGATCAGTGGATTCGATCAGATAGCTGTTACGTTAACAGCTGCCGGACCTTTCTGGCCGTCCTGAATTTCGAACTCAACGTTCTGACCTTCAGCCAGAGTTTTGAAGCCATTACCCTGGATAGCGGAGAAGTGTACGAACACGTCTTTGCTGCCATCAGCCGGAGTAATGAAGCCAAAACCTTTAGACTCGTTGAACCACTTAACCTGACCTTTAATCTTTGCCATTTGAAAAATTCCTTAGATTGTTTTCTTCGCCCGCAGGCATAACATAGATAAAACTGACACATTACTGCATGAGGCACCAATATAAGGCTCGGCAGAGAAGCGGTATTCAACGTCAACGTGTTTACTCAGGACTTCTTTACTGAAAATGCCACACATAAACAGAACTGTACCTCGTTTAACCCGAAATCTGTTATCACATACAACGTTAATTATGGCAAGCCATTTTTAAACATGTCTCGATCAGACGCACAAATCTCGATACGTCTTCCACTTTTTTTGCACACTTATGCAACGGAATACGCGCCGATATATCATTGTGCTTAACCTTGCCAGTTCAGGCAGATACTTAAACTGACGTATTTTCTAACATAGTTCAATAAGTTCAGTTGTTCCAGGCCAATGGGAGAAGTTATTACATAGTGCGTGCAATATCACATTTTCTGCTATGCAGTGAATAAAAAGTTATATCACTTTTTCTCATAAAACAGTCAGTTAACGGCTATCAATCACCCCAAAGAGAAGTCAATCGCCAAAGGTATTGTAAATTTAAAATAAGAAAAATTGATGAATGCGCAAAAAAATCAAGAGAGAAACGTTTCGCTAATAAATAATAACACGCTTAATCACAAATCCGATGTAAACATCCTAATAAATTAATGGGCTAAATATCTTTTTCTGATATCCCGTTACGCAAATAAATAATATGATAATTATTTGAAGTCAGACCAGAGTTTTAATTTGAAGCAGTTGCACCATGACAGTGCGTATAATCAGGATGAATTGAGTAACCCTTCAACGACGGGGTTACTCAAGATTGAGGAAGGATTACCGTTCGGCGACCAGACGAATAATATCTTCGTCTTCAACCGATTTTTGACTCTCAACGGTCTTTTTATCTTCTTTCTCAGGTTCGTTTGCTTCGCACAAACGACGTAACAGTGCATTTTGACGTTTTTGCTGATCCAGCAACGCCTCAAGCAGTTCAATCTGTTCGTTAGTTCGTGAACTGGCACGATTGATAAAAAACCACAAGATGAGCCCGATAAGAAGAACCACCACCGATACAACCAAAGACGCAATGTTCATCACGCCTGAATTTACAACTTCGTTCATTTCACCACCTCTGAGTAGAGGCGCTATTCTACCACTGCTGGAGAGGAAGAAAATCTAGTGCTGAAAAAATGATATCACCACGGGATAAACTGGTTAATGGCACAAATTCCGCTGAAAAATTGTACATCCTGATCGCACATCATGTTGAATACCTGCGCCCAAAGCAGCAAGCAAGCCAACACCACGACAACCAGAACGACCCATCGAAACTTTTTCACTCCAATCTCCGTTTCACCTACCTTATGTCATTAAACTAGCATGTGTTAGTTAAACAGCGCCTAACTATGTCGATATTCGTGCTTTTTCAGAATGAGTCGCTTGCTTCAGCGCATATTGCCGCTACGATTAAGCGAACATAAAAAGAGAAGAGGTTGTAATGCGATTCATCATTCGCACAGTTATGCTGATAGCACTGGTATGGATAGGATTATTACTCAGCGGATATGGCGTTTTGATTGGAAGCAAAGAGAATGCCGCGGGATTAGGTTTGCAATGTACCTATCTGACCGCCAGAGGCACCAGCACGGTACAATACCTGCACACTAAAAGTGGTTTTCTGGGGATAACAGATTGCCCGTTGTTACGTAAAAGCAATATTGTGGTCGATAATGGTTAAGGGTAATAAATAACCAGATTCTCACTCATAAGTAAAATATTCTTATCGCAAGTGCGTTTAATATAACGCCACCTTCAACTTTATTTTTCTCATGCTAAATAAAGAACCTGTCTGTTTGATATTCAGACAGGTTCTTACTCTCATCAGAACGGATAGTCGTGATAACCCATTTGGGCAGAAATTTTGCGCGCCGCGGTATGCAACATTGCGACATATTCCTGTAAACGCTCTTCAGAGAAACGCAACGTCGGGAAGGAGATGCTCAGACCGGCAATGACCACGCCAAAGCGATCAAATACCGGAACCGCAATGCAACGCAGTCCTTCTTCCTGCTCTTCGTTATCTTCGCCATACCCCTGCTCGCGCACCTGGTCCAGAACGGGTAATAACGCTTCTGTACTGGTGATGGTCCGTTCGGTACTGCGTTTATACTCCACGCCCTCGAGAATTTGCTTCACTTCATCGCGATCGCGCCATGCCAGCAGTACCTTACCAATCGCGGTGCTGTACAGCGGATTACGACGCCCAATCCGTGAATACATGCGCAAATTGTACATAGAGTCAATTTTGTGGATGTAAACAATACTGTCTTCGTCCAGTGCGCCGAGGTGGATAGTTTCTTTCGTCAGGCGGGAGATCTCACGCATCTGGATATCTGCGCTACGAATTAAATCGACGTTTTGTAACGCGCGAGCGCCCAGTTCAAACAATTTCAGGGTCAGCGAATATTTCTCCGACTCCCCTTCCTGCGCCACATAACCCAGGGTTTTCATGGTCTGTAAAAAGCGATAAACGGTGCTTTTTGACATCATGACGCGCTGCGACAGCTCGGTTATCCCTATTTCGCGCTCTTCACCCAGCGCCTGCAAAATGCCAAAAACTTTCAGCACGGAAGATACAGAATCAGGCTGTTTATCCAGATCTGCGTTAGCCATTTATCACCTCATTGCGAGTGTTTTATAAAAATCAGAACTGTTTTTTATTATAATTTCGCACCTGGGTGGTCGCAATCCATCTTTTGCCGGTTAGTTACAATTCTGCGACATCCACCGTGAATATCAGTGCTAGAATCTTACCCCTGTTGATTATTCACCAAAGATATAAAATTCCTATGCCAAAAGTTCAGGCCGACGGCCTGCCGTTGCCCCAGCGATACGGTGCGATATTAACCATTGTGATTGGTATTTCGATGGCTGTGCTTGACGGCGCAATCGCCAACGTCGCCTTGCCAACAATCGCCACAGACCTTCATGCCACACCGGCCAGTTCCATCTGGGTAGTGAACGCCTATCAAATCGCCATTGTCATCTCCCTGCTCTCGTTTTCGTTTCTGGGCGATATGTTTGGCTATCGACGTATTTATAAATGCGGTCTGGTCGTTTTTCTGTTGTCTTCACTGTTCTGCGCCCTTTCTGATTCGCTACAAATGCTCACCCTTGCGCGTGTCATACAAGGTTTCGGCGGTGCAGCGTTGATGAGCGTTAATACCGCACTTATCCGCCTGATCTATCCACAACGTTTTCTGGGTAGAGGGATGGGCGTAAACTCGTTTATTGTTGCCGTCTCTTCTGCTGCCGGGCCGACAATTGCTGCAGCAATCCTCTCCATCGCATCCTGGAAATGGTTATTTTTAATCAACGTACCGTTGGGTATTATCGCCCTGCTTCTGGCCATGCGTTTTCTGCCACCCAATGGCTCTCGTGCCAGTAAACCCCGTTTCGACCTGCCCAGCGCCGTGATGAACGCGTTAACCTTCGGCCTGCTTATTACTGCATTGAGTGGTTTCGCTCAGGGGCAATCGCTGACGTTGATTGGCGCGGAACTGGTGGTAATGGTTGTCGTTGGTATTTTCTTTATTCGCCGCCAGCTTTCTCTTCCCGTACCGCTGCTACCGGTGGATTTACTGCGTATCCCGCTGTTTTCACTTTCTATTTGCACATCTGTTTGCTCTTTCTGCGCACAAATGCTGGCAATGGTTTCCCTGCCCTTTTACCTGCAAACCGTGCTCGGGCGTAGTGAAGTTGAAACAGGTTTACTTCTGACACCGTGGCCGTTAGCAACAATGGTGATGGCTCCGCTGGCAGGCTATTTAATTGAACGCGTACATGCAGGATTGCTGGGTGCTTTAGGGTTGTTCATCATGGCTGCGGGGCTTTTTTCCCTGGTTCTGCTGCCCGCGTCACCTGCGGATATCAATATTATCTGGCCGATGATCTTATGTGGCGCTGGATTTGGCTTATTCCAGTCACCCAATAACCACACCATTATTACCTCCGCTCCGCGCGAACGTAGCGGTGGGGCCAGTGGCATGTTAGGGACGGCTCGTCTATTGGGTCAGAGTAGTGGCGCGGCGCTGGTGGCGCTGATGCTAAATCAGTTTGGTGATAATGGTACACACGTCTCGCTGATGGCTGCGGCTATTCTGGCAGTGATTGCTGCCTGTGTCAGTGGCTTACGTATTACCCAGCCACGATCCAGGGCATAAAAAAAGCGCGTCGATCAGGACGCGCTTTTTAGTATTTACTTCATATTACTTCAGGTATTCACCCGTACGCAGAGCTTCAATACGTTTATCCAGCGGCGGGTGAGTCATGAACAACTCACTGAGCGATTTCGACTTCCCGTTAATACAGAAAGCCATCATGCTGGTTGCTTCTTGTGGTTCATAGCTGGTTTTCAGGCGTTGCAGCGCGGCAATCATTTTCTCACGACCAACCAGTTTTGCTGAACCCGCATCGGCGTGGAATTCACGGTGACGCGAGAACCACATGGTGATAATGCTCGCCAGAATACCAAACACCAGTTCCAGCACCGTCGCGACGGCAAAGTAGATCAGTGGGTTGCCGTTGCTCTCTTCACCTTCGTCACGGTTACCGCCCATGAAGCCAGCAGCCAGCTGCGCCAGAATACGTGAAATAAAGATAACGAAGGTGTTCACCACGCCCTGAATCAGCGTCATGGTGACCATATCACCATTGGCGATGTGACTGATTTCGTGAGCAATTACCGCCTCAGCTTCATCCGGGCTCATGTTCTGCAGCAAACCGGTGCTGACAGCTACCAGAGAGGCATCACGGCGCGCACCGGTTGCAAAAGCGTTGATGTCCGGCGCATGGTAGATAGCCACTTGCGGCATAGCGATCCCCGCCTGACGAGCCTGGGTTGCTACAGTATTGACCAGCCAACGTTCCCTTTCGTTACGCGGTTGCTCGATCACTTCCCCGCCAACAGATCGTAATGCCATCCATTTGGACATCAGAAGCGAAACGAAGGAACCACCAAAACCGAACAGCAAGGCCATGATCATCAGCCCCTGAACGCTGCTCGACTGTATCCCTGTCAGGCTCAGTACCAGCCCGAAAACGACCATTACGGCCAGGTTCGTTAGCAGGAAGAGCGCGATTCGCATCATAATTTTCTTTTTACCTCAGTTTAACAAAACGCAATATGCGATACCCACATCGTATGGGTTACGCGACTATTTTCAAGTCTGGATAGTGCGTAAGTCACCAGAAAGACACAACTTTACATTTTGTAGCATCTGATTTACGGCATCTTGCCGCTGTTAAAAAATCAGGCACAATTTCTTGTGCCTGATTGATGTTACTTGACGGGAGCGGGTTGTTCCGCGGGTCTGGCTTTTTCAAGCTTCGCCAAATCGAGTGCGATATTCACCGTCTCATCCAGATAAGGATCCGGTTCCTGGTAATCTTTCGGTAAATCATCCAGCTTCTTCAACTCCGGTTTACCTTCGCGTTTAAAGCGTTCGTTCAAACGCGCCAGACGCGTCGCATCATCTTCATTATTCTCTTTCTCACGCACCGCGTAATTCAGAGAAACGATATTGCGCTTGTCCTTCATGGCGTTGAAGCGCGCGATATCCTTCATGATGTTCTGGAACTCAGGATCTTTCGCGATACGCGCATTATGCGCCTTCAGCAACTCCGGTTCAAAGGCCGTTAAATCGCCTGATTTCACATAGGTTGCAGCATCAATGCTATCCCACGGCAGCGCGTTATCTTCAAATTTCTCTCCCGTTTCCGTTTCTTCATTACCTGTCGGCATGATGATGTCTGGCGTTACGCCCTTACGTTGCGTACTGCCGCCGTTAACGCGATAGAATTTCTGGATCGTGTATTGAACAGAACCCAAAGCTGGCCATTCAGGACGTAACATCTGATCGTAAATACGGTTCAATGAACGGTACTGCTGGACAGTGCCTTTACCAAATGTCGGTTCACCCACAACCAGCGCACGACCGTAATCCTGCATTGCCGCGGCAAAGATTTCTGAAGCCGAAGCACTGAAGCGGTCAACCAGCACCACCAGCGGGCCTTTATAGAAGACCTGACCGTCGGTATCGCTGTCTTCACGAACTTTACCGTTGTTATCACGAACCTGAACAATCGGACCTGCAGGAATAAACAGGCCTGAAAGCGATACTGCCTCGGTCAACGCCCCACCGCCATTGCTACGCAGGTCGATGATCACACTGCTGACATTCTGTTTTTCCAGTTTCTGCAGTTGTACTTTGACATCATCTGTCAAACCCACATAGAAGCCAGGAATATCCAGCACGCCAACTTTCTCTTTACCGACGGTCTTCACCGACATTTTAACCGCGCGGTCTTCGAGGCGAATACGTTCACGGGTCAACGTTACAGTACGGGTCTTGGTCCCTTTACCAGCAGGTAAAATTTCCAGACGAACTTTACTGCCCTTCGGCCCTTTAATTAAGGCAACCACGTCATCAAGACGCCAGCCAATCACGTCAACCATCGGCTTGCCTGTTTGACCAACACCGACAATTTTGTCACCAACGCTGATAGCTTTACTCTTCGCTGCCGGGCCACCTGCCACCATCGAATTGATAACGGTGTAGTCATCATCCATTTGCAGCACTGCGCCAATACCTTCCAGCGACAAACTCATTTCAGTGTTGAACTGTTCGGTATTACGCGGGGAAAGATAGTTGGTATGCGGGTCTATTTCACGAGCAAACGCCGTCATTGCCAGCGAGAAAACATCTTCGCTGTTGGTTTGCGCCAGACGACGAATGGCAAATTTGTAGCGGCGAGTCAGGGTTTCACGAATTTCTTTATCCGTTTTTCCTGTCAGCTTCAGGCTTAACTCGTCGAATTTGACTTTACTGTCCCACAGCGCGTTCAACTCAGCCTCGTTTTTCGGCCATGGAGCTTTGCTGCGGTCAAGGTTATAAGTGTCGTTGCCGGTAAAATCCATCGGCTTTTCCAGTACCGACAAAGCGTACTGGTAACGTTCAAAACGGCGCTTTTGCGCCAAATTGTAGAGATCGTAGAAAACATCGAGTTTGCCTGAACGCAGTTCATCGCCTAACTCGGTTTTCTTTTTTGCGAACTGTTCAACATCGCTTGCCAGCAGCACGTTGTGGCTGTAATCGAGCAGATTCAGGTAGCGGTCAAAGATTTTAGCCGAAAATGCCTGATCGAGGTCGAACTGGCGATAATGAGAACGGGTGAAGCGCGACGTTACGCGCTCACTCACCGTCGCATGCTGCGTCTCTTCCTTTAACACCGGAATTTGATCAGCACGCGTGATATCTTCTACAGCGAAGGTCTGGCCTGCTATTGCAAGCAAGCCAGCTAACGCGGTAAGCCTAAAAAACATGTTCATGCCTGGCCCGGCCTCCGTTTCAGAACACCAGGTGTTCTGCGCGCACAATCAAAGACATACCCGAATTCAGTTGGACGCGGACGCCGTCTTTGGTGATTTCTAATACGGTGGCATCCATCGCGTTTTGACCCGCTTTCACCTTCAGGGCTTGTCCGACAGTCAGAGCTGAAATGTCAGAAACTGGGGTGTGCTGTTCTTCGCGAGGTGCTTTTGCTGTTTTTGGCGCTTT
The DNA here is from genome assembly GCF_036503815.1 of Escherichia coli. Classification (GTDB taxonomy): domain Bacteria; phylum Pseudomonadota; class Gammaproteobacteria; order Enterobacterales; family Enterobacteriaceae; genus Escherichia; species Escherichia coli_F. The sequence continues at coordinate 2,218,572 of NZ_AP027764.1, read as the reverse complement.
CTCTACCGACTTTTGCGCACGTGGTTTACGCTCAGCGCCTTCTTTGCGGCGTGGCGTGGTCGGACGTGGCTTGCGTTCACGGCGCGGTGCGTCTTCTTTCTCACCAGCAGCTGCGGCAGCTTCGCGTTTTTTCGCTTGCTGCTCAGCACGCTGTGCCTGAACACGTGCTTTCGCTTCTTCAAGCTGCTTGCGAGCATGCTCCACATGTTGCTCGTCCAGCTCACCGCATGGGTTGCCGTCAAGATCGACACGCGTTGCGCCGGGTTTAACACCGTAAAGGTAACGCCAGCTCGAGGTATAGAGACGTAAAGCGGATCGCAATTGCGTTTTGCTCAGGTTCATTTCCCCGGCAACACGATCGACCAAATCCTGAAAAATACCGATTTTCAGCGGACGCGCTTCACCTTCCGCACTGAAACAGTGGGGAAAACGTTCGGCCAGAAACGCGATTACTTCTTTACTGCTATTCAACTTAGGTTGATTTTCCATGAAATTTCCTGATTACAACGGACGTAGCCAACAAGCGCAGGCATGAACAGGCGTCATTATAATGACGCCATCAGTAAATGCTACGTTATCCGTTGATTATCCTGCGACGCTCGCAAAGAATTTTTTGTAATCCGTCATTGCAAGCACCTTTTCAAGCTGTGCCACAAGCTGACGTAAGCCCTGCTCGTCCTCGTCTGTAAAGCGACCGAAGACGGTACTGTCGATATCGAGAACACCAATAATCTGATTTTTCACCACCAGCGGCAGGACAATTTCAGAATTACTTGCTGCATCACAGGCAATATGTCCGTCAAAAGCGTGAACATCCTCGATTCGCTGCACTTCATTACGGGCAACTGCAGTGCCACACACACCGCGCCCGACGGGGATGCGTACACAAGCAATTTTGCCCTGAAACGGTCCGAGAACCAACGTCTCGTCCTCAAGTAAATAAAAACCTGCCCAGTTTACGTCAGTGAGACGCTCATATAACAACGCACTGGTGTTTGCCAGCGTTGCCAGAAAACTGGTTTCTCCCGCCATCAGCGCGTTAAAGTCGCGATTTAAATCCGCGTAAAATTCTGTTTTGTTCATTATATAATCACTTGGTTGTCTTACCTGGAACTGCCAGCCTATTAAAATAAGCATTAAATGCGTTAATGCTCAAGATCATTCCCATCATGGGTTAAGATTAATGTTAATTCTTATTACATTTGGCACGTCATGGCTCTTAACACACCACAAATTACGCCGACAAAAAAGATAACAGTGAGGGCAATTGGCGAGGAACTGCCGCGTGGTGATTACCAACGTTGCCCGCAATGTGACATGCTGTTTAGCCTACCCGAGATAAACTCTCATCAAAGTGCCTATTGTCCGCGCTGTCAGGCAAAAATTCGTGACGGGCGCGACTGGTCGCTAACGCGCCTGGCAGCAATGGCATTCACCATGCTGTTGCTGATGCCGTTTGCCTGGGGCGAACCGCTGTTGCATATCTGGCTGTTAGGTATTCGTATTGACGCCAATGTCATGCAAGGCATCTGGCAAATGACCAAACAGGGCGATGCAATAACGGGGGCGATGGTCTTTTTTTGCGTTATTGGTGCCCCTCTTATTCTGGTGACCTCCATAGCTTATTTATGGTTTGGTAACCGACTGGGAATGAATCTACGCCCGGTACTGCTGATGCTTGAGCGATTGAAAGAGTGGGTGATGCTGGACATCTATCTGGTCGGTATTGGCGTTGCTTCTATAAAGGTGCAGGATTATGCGCACATTCAGGCGGGTATTGGTCTGTTCTCTTTTGTTGCATTAGTGATATTGACCACGGTGACGTTGTCACATCTTAATGTAGAGGAACTGTGGGCGCGATTTTATCCACAGCGCCCCGCTACGCGTAGGGACGAGAAACTTCGTGTCTGCCTGGGATGCCATTTTACCGGCTATCCCGATCAGCGTGGTCGCTGCCCGCGTTGCCATATCCCGCTACGCCTGCGTCGCCGTCATAGTCTGCAAAAGTGCTGGGCGGCGCTGTTAGCATCAATCGTGTTGTTGTTACCTGCCAACCTGTTACCTATTTCTATCATTTATCTGAATGGTGGGCGGCAGGAAGATACGATTCTTTCCGGGATTATGTCGCTGGCAAGTAGCAACATTGCGGTCGCCGGCATCGTGTTTATCGCCAGTATTCTGGTGCCATTTACCAAAGTGATCGTCATGTTCACTTTACTGTTGAGCATTCATTTTAAATGCCAGCAAGGTTTACGCACACGGATTCTGTTACTGCGGATGGTGACCTGGATCGGTCGCTGGTCGATGCTCGACCTGTTTGTCATATCTTTAACCATGTCGCTAATTAATCGCGATCAGATACTCGCTTTTACTATGGGACCGGCTGCGTTTTATTTCGGCGCAGCGGTAATTTTGACTATTCTTGCTGTGGAATGGCTGGACAGCCGCTTACTTTGGGATGCACATGAGTCAGGAAACGCCCGCTTCGACGACTGAAGCGCAGATTAAAAATAAACGCCGTATCTCACCTTTCTGGCTGCTGCCGTTCATCGCGCTTATGATTGCCGGTTGGCTGATTTGGGACAGTTATCAGGATCGGGGTAATACCGTCACCATCGACTTTATGTCGGCGGACGGTATCGTCCCGGGCCGCACACCTGTTCGTTATCAGGGCGTTGAGGTCGGAACAGTGCAGGATATCAGCCTGAGCGACGATCTTCGTAAGATTGAAGTCAAAGTCAGCATCAAGTCTGATATGAAAGATGCGCTGCGCGAGGAGACACAGTTCTGGCTGGTGACGCCAAAAGCCTCGTTGGCAGGTGTCTCCGGGCTGGACGCCCTCGTCGGGGGTAACTATATCGGCATGATGCCGGGTAAAGGTAAAGAGCAGGATCACTTTGTCGCACTCGATACCCAACCGAAATATCGGCTGGATAATGGCGATCTGATGATCCACCTGCAAGCCCCCGATCTCGGTTCACTGAACAGTGGTTCACTGGTCTATTTCCGCAAGATCCCGGTGGGTAAAGTCTACGACTATGCCATCAATCCCAATAAACAAGGTGTGGTGATAGATGTCCTGATCGAGCGGCGTTTTACCGATCTGGTGAAAAAAGGTAGCCGTTTCTGGAACGTTTCTGGCGTTGATGCCAACGTCAGTATCAGTGGTGCGAAGGTGAAACTGGAAAGTCTGGCGGCACTGGTTAACGGTGCGATTGCCTTCGATTCACCTGAAGAGTCGAAACCTGCCGAGGCGGAAGATACCTTTGGTCTTTATGAAGATCTCGCCCACAGCCAGCGTGGCGTAATAATAAAACTGGAACTGCCGAGTGGGGCCGGATTAACCGCCGACTCGACGCCGTTAATGTATCAGGGGCTGGAAGTCGGACAGCTGACTAAACTGGATTTAAATCCTGGTGGTAAAGTCACTGGGGAAATGACCGTTGATCCCAGCGTCGTCACGCTGTTACGGGAAAATACCCGCATCGAATTACGTAATCCAAAATTATCCCTTAGCGATGCTAATCTCAGTGCCCTGCTGACCGGCAAAACCTTCGAGTTGGTGCCGGGCGACGGTGAGCCACGTAAAGAGTTTATTGTTGTTCCTGGCGAAAAAGCCCTGCTCCATGAGCCAGATGTTCTGACGCTGACCCTGACAGCACCAGAAAGTTACGGCATTGATGCTGGTCAGCCGCTCATTCTTCACGGCGTGCAGGTAGGCCAGGTTATCGATCGTAAACTCACCAGCAAAGGCGTCACCTTTACCGTCGCCATCGAGCCTCAGCATCGCGAACTGGTAAAAGGCGATAGCAAATTTGTCGTCAACAGCCGTGTCGACGTGAAGGTGGGGCTGGATGGCGTTGAATTTCTCGGTGCCAGCGCCTCAGAATGGATTAACGGCGGGATACGTATTCTGCCAGGCGATAAAGGCGAGATGAAAGCCAGCTATCCACTGTATGCCAATCTGGAAAAAGCGCTGGAGAACAGCCTTAGCGATTTACCCACCACAACCGTGAGTTTGAGTGCAGAGACGCTGCCGGATGTGCAGGCAGGATCGGTAGTGCTGTACCGTAAATTTGAAGTTGGTGAAGTTATTACTGTGCGTCCGCGAGCTAACGCGTTTGATATCGATCTGCATATTAAGCCGGAGTATCGCAACCTTCTGACCAGCAACAGCGTGTTCTGGGCAGAAGGTGGGGCGAAAGTTCAGCTAAATGGTAGTGGTCTGACTGTACAGGCATCCCCGCTCTCCAGAGCATTAAAGGGGGCTATTAGCTTCGATAACCTCAGCGGTGCCAGCGCCAGCCAACGTAAAGGTGACAAGCGAATTCTGTATGCTTCCGAAACAGCGGCCCGTGCGGTTGGCGGACAGATTACGCTCCACGCTTTCGATGCCGGAAAACTGGCAGTCGGGATGCCAATTCGCTATCTCGGTATTGATATCGGGCAAATTCAGACGCTGGATCTGATTACCGCGCGCAATGAAGTACAGGCAAAGGCGGTGCTCTATCCGGAATATGTCCAGACCTTTGCACGCGGTGGTACACGCTTCTCAGTGGTCACACCGCAAATTTCGGCAGCTGGCGTTGAGCATCTTGATACTATCCTCCAGCCGTATATCAACGTCGAGCCTGGTCGGGGCAATCCTCGCCGTGACTTTGAATTACAAGAGGCCACCATAACTGATTCGCGTTACCTGGATGGCTTAAGCATTATTGTTGAAGCGCCGGAAGCCGGTTCGTTAGGCATCGGTACGCCTGTGCTGTTCCGTGGTCTGGAAGTCGGTACGGTTACCGGAATGACGCTGGGGACATTGTCAGATCGCGTGATGATTGCGATGCGCATCAGTAAACGCTATCAACACCTGGTGCGTAACAATTCCGTCTTCTGGTTGGCATCGGGTTACAGTCTGGACTTTGGTCTGACGGGCGGCGTCGTGAAAACCGGCACCTTTAACCAGTTTATCCGTGGCGGCATCGCCTTCGCTACGCCTCCGGGTACGCCGCTGGCACCGAAAGCCCAGGAAGGCAAGCACTTCCTGTTGCAGGAAAGTGAACCGAAAGAGTGGCGTGAATGGGGAACAGCGCTTCCCAAATAATGCCCACTGCTCCGGCGTGCCTGCGCCGGAGCGTTTATGCTAAACTGCGCGCCTGTTTTTTTGCCAGTGGTACATGCTCGTGGCCCAACACACCGTTTATTTCCCGGACGCCTTTCTGACACAAATGCGCGAAGCGATGCCTTCGACGCTCTCTTTTGATGATTTTCTTGCCGCCTGTCAGCGCCCGTTGCGCCGCAGCATTCGCATTAATACGCTTAAAACCTCCGTTGCTGATTTCCTGCAATTAACCGCCCCTTATGGCTGGACGCTTACGCCAATTCCGTGGTGTGAAGAAGGTTTCTGGATTGAACGCAACGATGAAGATGCCTTGCCATTGGGTAGTACCGCCGAGCATTTAAGTGGCCTGTTTTATATTCAGGAAGCCAGTTCAATGTTGCCCGTCGCCGCCTTGTTTGCTGACGGTAATGCACCACAGCGGGTGATGGATGTCGCTGCCGCGCCCGGCTCCAAAACGACGCAAATTGCCGCGCGGATGAATAACGAAGGGGCGATCCTTGCCAATGAGTTTTCCGCCAGTCGGGTAAAAGTGTTACATGCCAATATCAGCCGCTGTGGCATCCGTAATGTTGCGCTCACGCATTTTGATGGCCGTGTATTTGGTGCGGGAGTGCCAGAAATGTTCGATGCCATTTTGCTGGACGCTCCCTGCTCCGGCGAAGGCGTGGTGCGTAAAGATCCCGATGCGCTAAAAAACTGGTCACCAGAAAGCAATCAGGAAATCGCAGCTACCCAACGGGAACTGATCGACAGCGCCTTTCATGCATTACGCCCTGGCGGTACGCTGGTTTACTCGACCTGTACCTTAAACCAGGAAGAAAATGAAGCCGTCTGCCGGTGGCTGAAAGAGACTTACCCCGACGCAGTAGAGTTTTTACCGCTTGGCGATCTCTTCCCTGGTGCAAATAAGGCGCTGACCGAAGAAGGCTTTTTGCATGTTTTCCCACAAATTTACGACTGCGAAGGCTTCTTCGTTGCTCGTCTGCGTAAAACTCAGGCGATCCCCGTCTTACCCGCCCCAAAATACAAAGTGGGCAATTTCCCGTTTAGCCCGGTGAAAGATCGCGAAGCCGGTCAAATTCGTCAGGCGGCTGCAAGTGTTGGCTTAAACTGGGATGGAAACCTGCGACTCTGGCAACGCGACAAAGAACTGTGGTTGTTCCCGGTGGGCATTGAAGCCTTGATCGGTAAAGTCCGATTTTCTCGGTTGGGGATTAAACTTGCCGAAACACATAACAAAGGTTATCGCTGGCAGCATGAAGCGGTTATTGCCCTTGCCTCCCCCGACAATGTGAACGCTTTTGAACTGACACCGCAGGAAGCGGAAGAGTGGTATCGCGGGCGCGATGTTTACCCGCAAGCCGCGCCAGTAGCGGATGATGTATTGGTTACTTTCCAGCATCAGCCGATTGGTTTAGCCAAACGGATTGGTTCGCGACTGAAAAACAGCTACCCGCGTGAACTGGTGCGGGACGGGAAACTTTTTACAGGTAACGCCTGACAGCGCACAAAAAAAGCGCACTTTTTGACTGGCACATTCGGCTGCCTCAACTAGGCTGAAAAATGGTGCGATCGGACTGGTCGTACCACAACCGGCAGCTAAATGGAGAGCACGAAGATGAAAACCAGTGTGCGCATAGGCGCTTTTGAAATCGACGACGGCGAATTACACGGCGAATCGCCGGGTGATCGAACGTTAACCATTCCTTGTAAATCAGACCCCGATTTATGTATGCAACTGGATGCCTGGGATGCTGAAACCAGTATCCCTGCCCTGCTAAATGGCGAACACTCTGTCCTTTACCGTACCCGTTACGATCAACAATCTGATGCCTGGATTATGCGTCTTGCCTGATCCAAAAAGAACCCGTCGGCATGGCGGGTTATTTGTCCTGGTTATTCCCCCGTTGTAAAATCTCTCCTAAACTTAACGGTACGGCACCACACTTCGGGGATGAAATGTTCGCGCTGGTACTTTTTGTTTGCTACCTGGATGGCGGTTGTGAAGATATTGTTGTGGATGTCTACAACACGGAACAACAGTGTCTTTATTCTATGAGCGATCAACGGATCCGCCATGGCGGTTGTTTTCCGATTGAGGATTTTATAGATGGTTTCTGGCGACCTGCACAGGAGTACGGTGATTTTTAATTATTGCAATTGCACAAGAGTCAATTCTCCCCCAAAGACAGCACCGGTATCAATATAATGCAGGTTGCCAATATTCACGCGATGGCGCAACGGTGTATGACCAAACCAGAAATGATCAGCACCTGTAATTCCCTGCCCTTTTTGGCCTTCACGTAATCGTGAGCGGCTCCACAAGACCTGATGCAAATCGACGTCCTTTTGCCATTCATAAACATCATCCGGATAATCGGCATGGGCAATAACATGTTTGCCGGTGCGACTGTGTACTTCAAGAATAAAGGGCAAATACTGACATTTTTCCAGCGCCGTTTTCGCTTGTTTCTGTTGATTATCTGCCAGCGCAATAAACCAGTCGCCGCCATTCATCAACCACAAAGACATCTGCTGGGATGCCAGCGCATCCATCGCCATCTGTTCATGATTGCCTCTTACCGCACGAACCCAACGTTGCTCCAGTAACTGCAGACAGCGTAAACTTTGCGGCCCACGATCGATAACGTCTCCCACTGAGATAAGTAAATCTCGCCACGGATCAAAACGACAATGCCATAATTTGCGGCGCAACTGCTCAAGACAACCGTGTATATCGCCTGAAAGCCAGATATGTCGCCATTGATGACCCGCAATTCTCTGATAAACGGGCGCAGGCTGTTTCATCAATATTTTCCTCCCGCGCTAAAGATCACATAATCTTAACAAGAATGTTAAAAAACGCTGGACTCAGACAGTAGAGTGTGTGTTATGGTTGACTATAAAGTCAGCGAAGGGAATGCTTCTGGCTTTTAACAGATAAAAAGAGACCGAACACGATTCCTGTATTCGGTCCAGGGAAATGGCTCTTGGGAGAGAGCCGTGCGCTAAAAGTTGGCATTAATGCAGGCTTAGTTGCCTTGCCCTTTAAGAATAGATGACGACGCCAGGTTTTCCAGTTTGCGTGCAAAATGGTCAATAAAAAGCGTGGTGGTCATCAGCTTAAATGTTAAAAACCGCCTGTTCTGGTGAAAGAACTGAGGCGGTTTTTTATTGGAAATCAAAAGGCTATTTTAGGTAATTAACAGAGTTTTTCAGCTCGCTCTATAAACGGTGCCAGACTCATTTTTTCACCTGGATTGTTAGGATCATCAATCTGAATCACCGAAATGGGCTGGGCATTGGTCTTCCCGCTGGCGACTTCCTTTTGTGCGATATCGTTCAAAGGATACTGCACGAGGGTACTCGGATTAATAACATACAACGCATGGCCCGGTCGGCATGTCAGCATCACCTCTTCGCGGTTAAATGCCCATTTGTCTTTACCCACTTCAAAACGACTGACGGTAATCACCTGCGGTGCCGCCAGCGCCGCTGCAGAACTGGTGAGTAACAGAAACGCCAGAATACTTTTTTTCATCATTTTCGTAATCCATCAAAAAGGTTCGAGAGTCGCAAGCAGGCTGATGATCACCAGCACTACCGCACCTATCGCCCATTCGAGTTTAGTCATCCACACAAACCAGGGAGCCGCACGATCTTCATCCTGCCTCATGCGCGGTACAAGAACATAACGATTAGCCAGCGCGATGACCACCATAATCATCACCAGGATGGCTTTGAGCAATAAGAGTTGGCCCCAGTAAGTCGTAAGCGTGGGGGGAAATCTGGTAATCAACAATGCATTAAGCACGCCGCTTGCCAGTACGCCGATCACCGCAAAATGCCCGCACCAGGAAAAACGCATCAGCGCCTGAATAGCCTGGTGTCGCCAACGGCCTTTGATGAGTTGCATACACCAGAGCACCGGAAGTAATCCTCCAAACCACGCCGCCGCACAGATCAGGTGAATCGCGTGATTAGTCTGATGGATTTTCGCCGTTACCCCTTCATTCAGCGTCGCATGCCCGACTCCCGCCAGCAGAATAAATTGCGCGGTAGTGAGCATAAACAGCAAACGTGGCATATTCCGCGGTTGCATAAGGGCGACGATCAACGTTACGAGGGCGAGAACAATTTGCCATAACCAGACGCCACCAAACTGCGTTTGCAAAACAGCCTGCCAAATGTTTGGCGAAAATACATCTGACCATCCCGTTCCCATCAACCCGCCCTGAACTGCGAGCATTGCAGTGGCACTGCTCAAACTCCAGACGGCAGCGTGCTGTTGTAAACGCAGAAAACGCTTCGTCAGCAAGCGACGAATCGTTAAGGGGGCCAGCCAGGCACCGTACATTGCGAAGCCAAAAACCAGCATCAGCGAGGTGAAATGGATAAATCGCAGCGCGATCCAGGTAAACGCCAGCATGATTTATTTCACGCTAAAGGTATAGTGTCCTTTCGTTTTATGCCCGTCCACCGAAACAACATGCCAGTCAACGGTGTAGGTTCCGGGTTTCAGCGAATCGGCCAGTGGAACAATCAGTTGCTTTTGGTCCTGCTCATTCCGCTTCGCCGGTAATGTTTTAATATTTTCGTTTTTTGGCCCCGTGATTTTTGCACCACTGAATCCTGTTTCAACGCCTTCCGAGAAGTTTAAAGTGATTGCCTGCGGGGCAGCTGTCACTTGCGCGTTTGCCGCAGGATACTGATGCGTTAAATGCGCATGTGCCCAGACGGAAGGTGTCACCAACGTAGTGGTCAGGATTGCCAGCGCGTAGCGAAGGGAGCGTGCAGTTGAAGTCATATTATCTATTCCTTTTTGTAATAACTTTTTTACAGAGCATAACCTTGTCTAATGTCTGAGTCGAGGATCATCAATTCCGGCTTGCCATCCAGGCTCACTCTTAGTAACTTTTGCCCGCGAATGATGAGGAGATTAAGAATGCTGAAGAATCTGGCTAAACTGGATCAAACAGAAATGGATAAAGTGAATGTCGATTTGGCGGCAGCCGGGGTGGCATTTAAAGAACGCTACAATATGCCGGTGATCGCTGAAGCGGTTGAACGTGAACAGCCTGAACATTTGCGCAGCTGGTTTCGCGAGCGGCTTATCGCCCACCGTTTGGCTTCGGTCAATCTGTCACGTTTACCTTACGAGCCCAAACTTAAATAAAACTTATACAGAGTTACACTTTCTTACATAACGCCTGCTAAATTATGAGTATTTTCTAAACCGCACCCATAATTTGCAGTCATTTTGAAAAGGAAGTCATTATGTCGTTCTGGAAAGTTGCAGCAGCGCAATATGAGCCTCGTAAAACCTCACTGACCGAACAGGTAGCTCATCATCTGGAGTTTGTGAGGGCCGCCGCCAGGCAACAATGTCAGCTGTTAGTTTTTCCATCGCTTTCTTTACTGGGGTGTGATTATTCGCGACGTGCCCTTCCTGCCCCCCCCGATCTCTCGCTGTTAGACCCGCTTTGTTATGCTGCAACGACCTGGCGAATGACCATCATTGCCGGCCTTCCCGTTGAATATAACGATCGCTTTATTCGTGGAATTGCGGTGTTCGCACCGTGGCGAAAAACGCCAGGGATCTACCATCAGAGTCATGGTGCATGTCTGGGCCGTCGTTCCAGAACCATCACGGTGGTCGATGAACAACCGCAAGGTATGGATATGGATCCGACCTGTTCACTATTTACGACAGGGCAATGTCTGGGGGAACCCGACCTGCTGGCGTCGACCCGCCGCTTACAATTTTTTTCACATCAGTACTCAATTGCCGTGCTGATGGCAAATGCCCGTGGTAACAGTGCACTATGGGATGAACATGGTCGTCTCATCGTTCGCGCCGATCGTGGTTCATTATTGTTAGTCGGTCAGCGTTCATCACAGGGTTGGCAAGGCGATATCATTCCATTACGCTAGGCTTTTTCGGCCTGGAGCATGCCATGTTGCGCATTATCGATACAGAAACCTGCGGTTTGCAGGGAGGGATCGTTGAGATTGCCTCTGTTGATGTCATTGACGGAAAAATCGTCAACCCCATGAGCCACCTGGTGCGCCCCGATCGTCCTATTAGTCCACAGGCGATGGCGATTCATCGCATCACCGAAGCCATGGTCGCCGATAAACCGTGGATTGAAGATGTGATCCCGCACTATTACGGTAGTGAATGGTATGTCGCGCACAACGCCAGCTTTGACCGCCGCGTACTGCCTGAGATGCCCGGTGAGTGGATTTGCACTATGAAACTGGCCCGTCGTCTGTGGCCAGGGATCAAGTACAGCAATATGGCGTTATATAAAACACGGAAGCTCAATGTACAGACGCCGCCGGGCCTGCATCATCACCGCGCGTTGTATGACTGTTATATCACCGCTGCGTTGCTTATCGATATTATGAACACCTCCGGCTGGACGGCAGAACAGATGGCCGATATCACCGGACGTCCATCGTTGATGACGACCTTCACCTTTGGCAAATACCGTGGCAAAGCGGTTTCCGACGTTGCCGAACGCGATCCGGGCTATCTGCGCTGGTTATTTAATAACCTGGACAGCATGAGCCCGGAGCTGCGTTTAACACTGAAACATTATCTGGAAAATACTTAATCTACTGGCTTAGCGGGTAATGTTCCCTGTGCCAGCGCGACCAGAAAAGCATATTCCATCGCTACGCCTTCATACGATTTAAAGCGACCAGATTTACCGCCATGGCCTGAGTCCATGTCGGTACAGAGCAATAAAAGATGGTTATCGGTTTTCAGCTCGCGCAATTTAGCGACCCATTTTGCCGGTTCCCAATATTGCACCTGAGAATCGTGCAAACCGGTCGTTACCAGCAAATGCGGATAAGCCTGGGAGGTAACGTTGTCATACGGGCTGTAGCTTTTCATGTACTCGTAATATTGCGGATCCTGCGGATTCCCCCACTCTTCAAACTCACCAGTGGTAAGAGGAATTGATTCATCAAGCATCGTTGTTACAACATCAACAAATGGTACCTGGGCGATAACGCCGTGGAACAATTCCGGGCGTTGATTAATTGCAACGCCCATCAACATGCCCCCCGCACTCCCGCCCATCGCATAACAGAGCGAAGGAGAGCCATAGCCCAGTTTTAACAATGCATCGCAGGCATCAAGATAATCATTAAACGTATTTTTCTTCTTCAGAAATTTTCCGTCTTCGTACCATTGTTGCCCCAGCTCACCACCGCCGCGAACATGGACAATGGCGTAGACAAATCCACGATCCAACAAACTCAAGCGGCTAAAACTGAAATCGGCATCAATACTTGCGCCGTAAGAACCGTAGCCATACACCAGTAGCGGGTTGTGTCCTTTGCGAAAATGTTTGCGATGATAAACCAGCGAAACCGGGACTTCGACGCCATCACGGGCGACTATCCACAGGTGTTCACTGCGGTAATTCGCCGCATCAAAACCGGGAACTTCCGTTTGTTTTAATACACGACGCTCACCGGTATCCATATCCAGTTCAAACAAAGTATCTGGTGTGGTCATGGAAGAATAACCATAACGCAATCGCGCGGTTTCAGGTTCTGGATTGTAGGCAATCCAGGTCACATAGGCCGGATCATCAAAGGCAATGCCAATGACTTCCCGGGTCTTGCGGTTGATTTGGCGCAAACTGGTTAACCCGCGCTGACGCTCTTCAACCACCAGCCAGTCGGTAAACAGCGTAAACCCTTCCAGCATAATGTTATCGCGTGGCGGAATTAACTCTTCCCACCGTTGCTCATCACGCATACGGGTACGGTATAAGCCAAAGTTTTTGCCGTGGCGGTTGGAACGCAGATAAAACCGATGCTGGTAGTGATCAAGGCTGTATTCGTGATCTTTGCGTCGCGGCAGAAAAACAAACGGCTCGGCATCGGCCATTTCCGCGTCCAGCAGGCGAACTTCACTGGTGGTGGCGCTGGCCAGATGGATGACTACATAGTGCTTCGAGGTCGTTTTATGCAGGCTGACGTAATAGGTATCGTCTTTTTCTTCGTAGATCAGTTTATCCTGCGATGCTGGCGTACCGATGGCGTGACGCCAGACCTGATAAGGAAGCAGCGTCACCGGATGCTTGCGAACATAGTAGAAAGTCCAGGAATCATTTGCCCAGACAAAGCTGGGTTCAACGTTATCCAGCAGTTCCGGATACCAGTTACCTGTTTCCAGATTACGAAAACGAATTCCGTACTGGCGTCGGGAAAGAAAATCTTCTGCCAGAGCCATAATGGTGTTATCGGGCGTAATCGCCATTCCGCCCATCGAATAAAACTCACTGTGCGCCGCGCGCTTGTTGGCATCGAGCAATGTTTCCCACTCATCCCACTCTTCGCTGAACGCCGATTGACGCTGGTAGATAGCATATTCACAGCCTGGTTCATAAATATGCCGGTAGCGGTAACCATTTTTAATGTAGGGCGCAGAAACTTCTCTTTGCGGAATACGGTCGATGATTTCCTTTAAGATGCGATCCTGTAAGGCTTGTTGCGAGGCCATCACCCGATGACCGTAACTATTTTCTTGCTGCAGGTAGTCCAGCACTTCCGGCTGAGAACGCGTATCGTCCCGCAGCCAGTAGTAATTATCGATGCGCGTATCGCCATGAAGCGTCATGGCGCGGGGAATGCGAGCGGCTTTTGGTAGCATGTTATTGTTCTTTCTGGTTGAAACATCTTATAAGGGTGGCAAAACTCACCGGGGATGCAAGCGAAACAGGGGAGTCATTGCTTAGATGATGACAGGTAATGGCGCGGATTTCGAATGTTATGCAGACAGAGAAGATCAGCCTGTTCAAATGGCTGTGCGGTTCTGGATAGCCCGAAATAGTCAACTTCAGGCTATCCAGAGAGCGGAATTATTCCGCCAAAGTACGTTTTTGCTGTTCGAGATCGCGTTCAATACCTTCACGAACGTCCTGGGGGATTTTCAGCGCGTCACCCAGTGCATTCAGGTAACTGCGTTCCATAAAATGGTCAATATCAATAGCCGCGCAGCTCAGGAAATAGATTTCCAGCGCCTCTTCTTCATTGCGGACCCCGGTAGCCAGGCGTTGTGGATCCAGCGGTTGTTCTATTGCCTGCTCAATGAGTACACGCCCCTGCTCTTCCACGCCGGCTTCACGCAATTGCTGGTCGATTGCCGCACGTTCTTTGGCATCAATATGACCATCACTTTTAGCGGCAAAGACCAGCGCAAGGATCAAACGTGCCGTACGCTCATCCAGCGGCGTACTTTGCGCGCCAAACTGCGGTTCGTCCTGATGCGCCGCGCGAATTTTATCTTTGTATTTATTCCACAGCACCGTACCCGCTACCGCTCCGCCGCCAAGCAGCAACGCGTTGGTGCCATATTTCGTAAGAAGTTTACGTGCTGATTTATTTGCGACCAGCAGCCCAGCCAGTCCGCCTAATGCGCCAGGCACTAAAAGTTTGCCCAATCCCTGATCCGCAGACGAGGAGGTAGAAGAACTGCTTTGCCCAAGCAGGGATTGCAGTTGATTTAACCAGTTAGCCATATTTGCTCCTCAATAACCATTTTTAGTGCCTGTAGCATAGCGGATGAGGATGTCAGAAAATGTATATCGAGACAAAAGATGCGCAAATAAGCGGGTCGGCAGGCCGTTATTCAAAGAAATTCGCGCCAGGTAAGGTGTTCACTGTATATCAGGTGATAAGGGTATTTTAGGTGAACGTAATTTGACGTTTTGAGTGGCATTGTTTGATGCTGATTGCCCGATGCGACGCTGTTGCGTCTTCCCAGGCCTACGATTGAGGTGCCTTGTAGGGCGGACCAGGCACTCGCGCCGCATCCGCCGACGGTCAATCGAATTATCAGAGGCCATTAACGCCGCTGATATTCCGCCATTCCCGCTTTGCAGTCCACGCTGACCTGGTAATGAATATCGGCACTTTTACCACGCACGGTTAGCGGTACTGACCATTTATCATCTTTACCCTGAATGTCCTGCAAACTGACCCATGCCACAGGATCGGCCTGACCGACAATTTTTTGATCATCTGCCCAGCGCGCCACGCGATTTTGTTGATAATCACGTTTTACGCTCGCGGCAATTCCGGCAGCATCCAGACCTTCACACTTTGGGAAAGTGACCGACTTGCTGGTTTCATTATTGGCAGCGAAAACTGATGCGCAGGCAGAAACCAACAACAGCCCTAAAAACGCCCCTCTTTTTTTCATGTTTTTCTCCATAGCACAATGATTCAGGAGAAAGCATGGTACAAATTGTCAGGAGCGCAAGTTGCTTCAGGCCGCGTGTGAGGCATCTTCCTCTTCGGATTCAGCACCGACGACCTGTGGGGACGGTAATTTGCCGGTTTTCAGAATGGTGCTCAGCACATCTTTTTGTTCTGCCAGCCATAGCGAAAGGGCTTCACGTTGCTCGTCTTCCATTTGCACTGGAGAATTTGTCAGCCAGGTGTCAAGCAGATCCGCCGTATCAAGCATTTTGTCATAAGCATCGGCTTCCTTTTTGCTGGTAAACGACATTTTCTCTTCGCCCTCACGAATGACTACGTATTTAACTTCAACCGCCATTTGCAGCCTCTCATAATAACTGTGATTTTATACAGTATATTTCTTCTCGATTGGGAAATCAACATCAACAATAAAGACACGCGCAAACGTTTTCGTTTATACTGCGCGCGGAATTAATCAGGGGATATTCGTTATGACGTTATTAGGCACTGCGCTGCGTCCGGCAGCAACTCGCGTGATGTTATTAGGCTCCGGTGAACTGGGTAAAGAAGTGGCAATCGAGTGTCAGCGTCTCGGCGTAGAGGTGATTGCCGTCGATCGCTATGCCGACGCACCAGCCATGCATGTCGCGCATCGCTCCCATGTCATTAATATGCTTGATGGTGATGCATTACGCCGTGTGGTTGAACTGGAAAAACCACATTATATCGTGCCGGAGATCGAAGCTATTGCCACCGATATGCTGATCCAGCTTGAAAAGGAAGGACGGAATGTTGTCCCCTGCGCTCGCGCAACGAAATTAACGATGAATCGCGAGGGTATCCGTCGCCTGGCGGCAGAAGAACTGCAGCTACCCACTTCAACTTATCGTTTTGCCGATAGTGAAAGTCTTTTCCGCGAAGCAGTTGCCGCTATTGGCTATCCCTGCATAGTTAAACCGGTAATGAGCTCTTCCGGCAAAGGGCAGACGTTTATTCGTTCCGCCGAGCAGCTTACACATGCGTGGGAATACGCTCAGCAAGGTGGACGCGCCGGAGCGGGCCGCGTAATTGTTGAAGGCGTCGTTAAGTTTGATTTTGAAATTACCCTGCTAACCGTCAGCGCGGTGGATGGCGTCCATTTCTGTGCACCGGTAGGTCATCGCCAGGAAGATGGCGACTATCGTGAATCCTGGCAACCACAGCAAATGAGCCAGCTGGCTTTGGAACGTGCGCAAGAGATTGCCCGTAAAGTGGTGCTGGCACTGGGCGGTTATGGGCTGTTTGGTGTCGAGCTGTTTGTCTGTGGTGATGAGGTGATTTTCAGTGAGGTCTCCCCTCGCCCACATGATACCGGGATGGTGACGTTAATTTCTCAGGATCTCTCGGAGTTTGCCCTGCATGTGCGAGCCTTTCTCGGACTTCCGGTTGGCGGGATCCGTCAGTATGGTCCTGCAGCTTCTGCCGTTATCCTGCCACAACTGACCAGTCAGAATGTCACGTTTGATAATGTGCAGAATGCCGTAGGGGCAGGTTTGCAGATTCGTTTATTTGGTAAGCCGGAAATTGATGGCAGCCGTCGTCTGGGTGTAGCGCTGGCGACCGCTGAGAGCGTTGATGAAGCGATTGAGCGCGCAAAGCACGCCGCAGCACAGGTAAAAGTACAAGCTTAACCCCGGCGAAAAACGCTACAAAAATGCCCGATTCACGATCGGGCATTTTGACTTTTATAGCTTAGCGCCTTCTACAGCTTCACGCGCAAGCTTAGTAATGCGGTCGTAATCGCCCGCTTCCAGCGCATCTGCCGGAACCAGCCAGGAACCACCGATGCAGAGCACGCTTTTCAGCGCCAGGTAGTCACGGTAGTTAGCCGGAGAAATACCACCTGTCGGGCAGAAACGGACCTGGGAGAACGGACCCGCGATCGCCTGCAGGGCTTTCACGCCGCCGTTAGCTTCAGCCGGGAAGAATTTGAACTCTTTCAAACCGTAGTCCATACCCAGCATCAGTTCGGAAACAGTGCTGATCCCCGGAATCAGAGGAATAGTCCCTTCGGTAGCAGCTTTCAGCAGCTGCTCGGTCAGACCCGGGCTAATTGCGAACTGTGCACCCGCTTCGGTGACTTCTGCAAGCTGCTGTGGATTCAGCACCGTACCGGCACCCACAATTGCTTCAGGCACTTCTTTGGCGATAGCACGGATAGCGTCAACTGCACACTCGGTACGCAGAGTCACTTCCAGAACGCGCACCCCACCAGCAACCAACGCTTTTGCCATCGGCACCGCGTGTTCCAGTTTTTTTACCACGATAACCGGTACAACCGGGCCGGTGGTGAGGATTGATTCTGCACTTGTTTTCCAGTTTTTCATCAGAGTTTTCTCTCGCCTGATTACAAATTTGTCGTCTTAAAAAGTGATACAGGTTGCGCCCTGTTCGGCACCGGACAGTTTTTCGCGCAAGGCGCTGAATAATTCACGTCCTGTTCCCACGCGTGACGCGCTCAGGTCAGGAATGTGTGGTTCGCGAGCAGCCAGTTCCGCTTCGTCTACCAGCAGCGTCAGTTCGCCTGTCTGTCCATTCACACGAATGATGTCCCCGTCGCGCACTTTTGCCAGCAGCCCGCCATCGTAGGCTTCTGGTGTTACGTGGATAGCTGACGGCACTTTACCTGAAGCGCCGGAGAGTCGTCCATCGGTAACTAACGCAATTTTGAAACACCGGTCCAATAATACACCAAGTGGCGGCATGAGTTTATGTAATTCTGGCATTCCGTTCGCTTTTGGCCCCTGATGACGGACAACAACGACACAATCGCGGTCCAGCAAACCCGCTTCAAAGGCCGGCATAACGTCATGCTGGCTTTCAAAAACAACCGCAGGCGCTTCAATCACCTGGTTCTCAACCGGCACGGCAGAGGTTTTCATAACCGCGCGGCCCAGGTTACCGCTTAACACTTTTGTCCCACCATGATGAGAGAAAGGTTGTTCGAAGGAAGCGATCACATTGCTGTCGAGTGATTTTTCCGCCCCTTCCCGCCAGTCCAGTTCACCATTATTCAGCCATGGTTCGAGGGTGTAGCGAGAAAGACCAAAGCCCGCCACCGTATTGACATCTTCATGCAACAGACCCGCCTTGAGCAGCTCACGCACCAGAACAGGGACGCCACCCGCCGCCTGGAAGTGGTTAATATCAGCCGGACCGTTCGGGTAGAGACGCGCCATCAGCGGTACAACATCAGAAAGGTCAGAGAAGTCATCCCAGTTAATCTGAATACCGGCCGCGCGCGCCATCGCCACCAGGTGCATGGTGTGGTTAGTGGAACCACCGGTCGCCAGCAGTGCAACGATACCGTTCACCACCACTTTCTCATCTATCATCTTACCGATCGGCATCCATTCATTACCATTGCCGGTCATGCGTGTAACCTGGCGCGCAGCGGCAGCGGTCAAAGCATCGCGCAGCGGGGAGTCCGGATGAACAAAAGAAGAGCCCGGCAACTGCATCCCCATAAACTCCACCACCATCTGATTCGTATTGGCGGTACCGTAGAAAGTACATGTTCCCGGCGCATGATAAGACGCAGCTTCTGACTCCAGCAGCGCCATGCGGTCCACTTTACCTTCAGCATAAAGCTGGCGAATACGCACTTTTTCTTTATTTGGCAAACCGCTTGCCATCGGTCCAGACGGCACAAACACCGCAGGCAAATGCCCAAACGACAGGGCTGCCATCGTCAGACCCGGGACAATCTTGTCGCACACACCGAGGAACAGCGCACCATCAAACATGTTATGGGACAGCCCCACCGCCGCAGACATCGCAATCACTTCGCGGCTTAACAGCGACAATTCCATTCCATCCTGCCCCTGGGTGACACCATCACACATCGCCGGAACACCGCCTGCAACCTGACCAACCGCATTTGCTTCATGCAGGGCTTTACGAATGATTTCTGGATAGTGTTCATAAGGCTGGTGCGCGGAGAGCATGTCGTTATAGGAGGTGATGATGGCGATATTGTTACGCAACATGCTTTTCAAAGAGGCTTTGTCTTCTGGCTGGCATGCAGCGAAACCGTGTGCCAGGTTACCACATGCCAACTGCGAACGATGAACGGTCGAAGTTTTCGCTTGTTCTATCCGGGCGAGGTAAGCAGAGCGAGTCTCGCGCGAACGTTCAATGATTCGATTTGTTACGCGTAACAATTGTGGATTCATAAAGGCTCCTGAAATTGAGTTGTCAGAGCAGGATGATTCACAACGCGTTTCATTCAGAGGATTTATGACTGAAACGCCTGTAACCGGAGCTCATAGGGCAAAAACGTTTCAGTCAGTGTAATAAAAAAAGCCTCGTGGGTGAATCCACACGAGGCCTGAAAGTGTAAAAATTGTTCTACAATCTGTGCAAGATCATGTTACCGGTAAAATAACCATAAAGGATGAGTGCAGATATTACTCAAACTCATTCCAGGAACGACCGTCACGGGTAATCATCGCCACCGAGGCAACCGGTCCCCAGGTTCCGGCCTGATACGGTTTCGGCGCATCATTGTCCATCGCCCACGCTTCAGTAATGGAGTCCACCCATTTCCAGGCTTCTTCTACTTCATCACGACGTACAAACAGTGCCTGAATACCGCGCATGGTTTCCAGCAGCAGACGTTCATAGGCATCTGCTAAATGCGTCTGATTAAAGGTTTCTGAATAGCTCAAGTCCAGCTTGGTGATTTGCAGGTTATGTTTGTGGTCAAGGCCAGGAACTTTATTCAGTACCTGGATATCCACGCCTTCATCAGGTTGCAGACGGATAGTCAGTTTATTCTGCGGCAGATCCTGCCACGACTCTTTAAACAGATTCAGTTCAGGTGTTTTGAAATAGACCACGACTTCAGAACATTTGGTCGGTAGACGTTTACCAGTACGCAGGTAGAATGGCACACCGGCCCAGCGCCAGTTATCAATGTCGACGCGGATCGCCACGAAGGTTTCTGTATTGCTGCTCTTGTTCGCGCCCTCTTCTTCCAGATAGCCCGGCACTTTTTTGCCCTGGGCGAAGCCCGCAGTATATTGCCCGCGTACGGTTTTTTCGCGCACGTTGGAGCGGTCAATGCGGCGCAGAGACTTCAGTACTTTGACTTTTTCATCGCGGATGCTGTCTGCACTCAAATCAGACGGCGGAGACATCGCAATCATGCAAAGAATTTGCAGCAGGTGGTTTTGGATCATATCGCGCATCTGACCGGCTTTATCAAAATAGCCCCAGCGCCCTTCGATCCCCACTTCTTCTGCCACGGTAATCTCAACATGATCAATAGTGCGATTGTCCCAGTTATTCACAAACAGGGAGTTAGCAAAACGCAGCGCCAACAGGTTCAGCACCGTTTCTTTACCAAGGTAATGGTCGATACGGTATACCTGGCACTCCTCAAAATATTCACCAACTTGATCGTTGATTTCCCGCGAGGTCGCCAGCGACGTCCCCAGCGGTTTCTCCATAACTACGCGTGCCGGTTTAGCATTCAGTTTTGCCTCGCCAAGCCCTTTGCAGATTGCACCAAAAGTGCTGGGCGGCATGGCAAAGTAGTTAATGGTGATACGATTTTTTTGATCCAGCATCGCGCCGAGACGGCTGAATGCAGCTGTGTCATTGACATCGAGATTACAAAAATCCAGACGTGCACTCAGGGTGTCCCATAAACCTTCATCAATGGTTTCTTTCATGAAAGTTTCGAGTGCCTCGCGGACAACTTTGGTATATGCCGCTTTATCCCAGTCAGCACGCCCTACGCCGATAATCCGGGTGTCCGGGTTGAGCTGACCGGCTTTTTCCAGTTGATACAGGGAAGGCAGCAATTTACGACGCGCAAGGTCGCCTTTCGCGCCGAAAATGACCAGGTCACAGGCCTGGGCTGTTTGCGTTACCGCCATGTCATTCTCCTTAAGTTAACTAACCCGGTACTTAAGCCAGGGTATACTTGTAATTTTCTTACGGTGCACTGTACTGCTTTTACGAGCTTGCGAAAACTGTAAACGCTTATCCACCCGTGCGATTACGGTAAAAGCGCGCAAAGTGCGGCAAAACTGATAAAAAAATCATCGTTTCCCATTGGGTAAAAATCTGACACTGATCATGTTATGAAAAAAAATAACAACTTTTTTATCTGCTTTTGTCATTAACACAGCACACAGGCGTAATATCTGACAAAACTGCATTTCGATTTCTTTCAGTGCGGAAATCGTCATTACCCGTGAGTCTCTTTACATCATGAATATGCTGGAAAAAATCCAGTCTCAGCTGGAACATTTGAGCAAATCAGAGCGCAAAGTTGCCGAGGTCATTCTGGCTTCGCCCGATAACGCGATCCATTCGAGTATTGCTGCTTTGGCGCTGGAAGCCAATGTTAGCGAACCGACGGTGAATCGTTTCTGTCGCAGCATGGACACGCGCGGTTTTCCTGATTTTAAACTGCATCTGGCACAAAGTCTGGCGAATGGCACTCCCTATGTTAATCGCAACGTCAATGAAGATGACAGCGTTGAATCATACACGGGGAAAATATTTGAGTCGGCAATGGCAACGCTCGATCATGTCCGTCATTCACTGGATAAATCTGCCATCAACCGCGCCGTCGACTTGCTCACTCAGGCAAAAAAAATCGCCTTTTTCGGATTAGGCTCTTCAGCCGCCGTTGCCCACGATGCAATGAATAAGTTCTTTCGTTTTAATGTTCCGGTGGTGTACTCCGATGATATCGTGCTGCAACGCATGAGTTGTATGAATTGTAGCGACGGAGACGTGGTGGTGCTGATTTCTCACACGGGAAGAACAAAAAATCTGGTCGAGCTGGCGCAGCTGGCACGCGAAAACGACGCCATGGTGATTGCCCTCACCTCTGCGGGTACCCCGCTCGCCCGGGAAGCAACGCTGGCAATTACCCTCGACGTACCGGAAGATACTGACATTTATATGCCCATGGTTTCTCGACTTGCGCAGCTGACCGTGATAGATGTGCTGGCGACAGGATTTACTTTGCGACGCGGTGCAAAATTCAGAGATAACTTGAAGCGGGTCAAGGAAGCGCTGAAGGAATCGCGTTTTGATAAGCAGTTACTTAATTTAAGTGACGATCGCTAAAAACGACTGTCACTGTTCTAATCTTATACGACATCCGAATGAGATTACTTTATCGCCATAACGGCGTTATTTCATTCGGATTTCATGTTCAAGCAACACCTGGTTGTTTCAGTCAACGGAGTATTACATGTCCAGAAGGCTTCGCAGAACAAAAATCGTTACCACGTTAGGCCCAGCAACAGATCGCGATAATAACCTTGAGAAAGTTATCGCTGCGGGTGCAAACGTTGTACGGATGAACTTTTCTCACGGCTCTCCTGAAGATCACAAAATGCGCGCGGATAAAGTTCGTGAGATTGCCGCAAAACTGGGGCGTCATGTGGCTATTCTGGGTGACCTCCAGGGGCCCAAAATCCGTGTATCCACCTTTAAAGAAGGCAAAGTTTTCCTCAATATTGGGGATAAATTCCTGCTCGACGCCAACCTGGGTAAAGGTGAAGGCGATAAAGAAAAAGTCGGTATCGACTACAAAGGCCTGCCTGCTGACGTCGTGCCTGGTGACATCCTGCTGCTGGACGATGGTCGCGTCCAGTTAAAAGTACTGGAAGTTCAAGGCATGAAAGTATTCACCGAAGTGACCGTCGGCGGTCCGCTCTCCAACAATAAAGGTATCAACAAACTCGGCGGTGGTTTGTCGGCTGAAGCGCTGACCGAAAAAGACAAAGCAGACATTAAGACTGCGGCGTTGATTGGCGTAGATTACCTGGCTGTTTCCTTCCCGCGCTGCGGCGAAGATCTGAACTATGCACGCCGCCTGGCTCGCGACGCAGGTTGTGATGCAAAAATTGTCGCCAAAGTTGAACGTGCGGAAGCCGTTTGCAGCCAGGATGCAATGGATGACATCATCCTCGCCTCTGACGTGGTAATGGTTGCTCGCGGCGACCTCGGTGTGGAAATTGGCGATCCGGAACTGGTCGGCATTCAGAAAGCGTTGATCCGTCGTGCACGTCAACTAAACCGCGCGGTAATCACTGCGACCCAGATGATGGAGTCAATGATTACTAACCCGATGCCGACGCGTGCAGAAGTCATGGACGTAGCAAACGCCGTTCTGGATGGTACTGACGCTGTGATGCTGTCTGCAGAAACTGCTGCTGGTCAGTATCCTTCAGAAACCGTTGCAGCCATGGCGCGTGTTTGCCTGGGTGCGGAAAAAATCCCGAGCATCAACGTTTCTAAACACCGTCTGGACGTTCAGTTCGACAATGTGGAAGAAGCTATCGCCATGTCAGCAATGTACGCGGCTAACCACCTGAAAGGCGTTACGGCGATCATCACTATGACCGAATCGGGTCGTACCGCTCTGATGACCTCCCGTATCAGCTCCGGTCTGCCGATTTTCGCTATGTCGCGCCATGAACGTACGCTGAATCTGACTGCTCTCTATCGTGGCGTTACGCCGGTGCACTTTGATAGCGCCAATGACGGCGTCGCAGCTGCCAGCGAAGCGGTTAATCTGCTGCGCGATAAAGGTTACTTGATGTCTGGTGACCTGGTGATTGTCACCCAGGGCGACGTGATGAGTACCGTGGGTTCTACTAATACCACGCGTATTTTAACGGTAGAGTAAGTACGTTGCCGGATGCGGCGAAAACTCCACATCCGGCCTACAGTTCAATGATAGTTCAACAGATTTCGAATCTTCTGAAGCAAACTTGAACTTATCACACGGCGGAAGCCTCTCCTCGCGAGAGGCTTTTTTTATTTGATGGGATAAAGATCTTTGCGCTTATACGGTTGGATTTCGCCCGGTTTGCGAGTTTTCAGCAATTTTAATATCCAAGTGTATTGTTCTGGTCGCGGACCAACAAAAATCTCGACTTCTTCATTCATCCGCCGCGCAATCGTATGGTCATCCGCCTCTAACAGATCATCCATCGGTGGGCGCACCTGAATCGTCAGACGATGCGTCTTGCCATCATAAATCGGAAACAGCGGTACAACGCGCGCACGGCACACTTTCATCAAACGACCAATCGCGGGCAACGTCGCTTTATAGGTGGCAAAGAAATCAACAAATTCGCTGTGCTCGGGGCCATGATCCTGATCGGGTAAATAATATCCCCAGTAGCCCTGACGTATCGACTGGATGAATGGTTTAATACCATCATTTCTCGCATGCAGACGACCGCCAAAGCGACGACGCACCGTGTTCCAGACATAATCAAAAACCGGGTTGCCCTGATTATGGAACATCGCTGCCATTTTCTGCCCTTGCGAGGCCATCAGCATGGCCGGGATATCGACGGCCCAACCGTGCGGCACCAGAAAAATCACTTTCTCGTTATTACGCCGCATCTCTTCGATGATCTCCAGCCCTTGCCAGTCAACGCGCGGCTGAATTTTCTCCGGCCCGCGTATTGCCAACTCAGCCATCATTGCCATCGCTTGCGGCGCGGTGGCAAACATCTCATCAACAATCGCTTCGCGCTCGGCTTCACTACGTTCTGGAAAGCAGAGCGACAGATTGATTAACGCACGACGGCGTGAGCTTTTTCCCAGTCGTCCGGCAAAACGTCCCAGCCGTGCCAGAATGGGATCGCGGAACTTTGGCGGTGTTAAAGCGATACCCGCCATCGCTGCTACGCCCAGCCATGCTCCCCAGTAGCGAGGATGGCGAAAGGATTTATCAAACTCAGGAATGTATTCGCTATTATTTTTTTTCGTTTCCATGCTTTTCCAGTTTCGGATAAGGCAAAAATCAATCTGGTGATAGTGTAGCGGCGCAACTTGCCCCGCACCAAATAAAAAAAGCCGGTACTGACTGCGTACCGGCTGCGAATGGATGTTAATTAATCAAACCGTAGCTGCGGCACAATCTCTTTGGCCTGCGCCAGGAATTCGCGACGATCGGATCCAGTCAGTCCTTCGGTACGCGGCAGTTTTGCCGTCAATGGGTTTACGGCCTGCTGGTTGATCCAGACTTCATAGTGCAAATGCGGCCCGGTTGAACGCCCAGTATTACCGGAAAGCGCGATACGGTCGCCACGTTTCACTTTCTGTCCTGGTTTCACCAGAATCTTACGCAAGTGCATATAACGCGTGGTGTAGCTACGACCATGACGAATAGCCACATAATAACCTGCTGCGCCACTGCGTTTGGCAACCACCACTTCACCGTCACCCACTGAAAGCACTGGCGTACCCTGTGGCATGGCGAAATCAACACCTCTGTGCGGTGCAACGCGACCAGTCACCGGGTTAGTACGACGCGGGTTAAAGTTAGAAGAGATACGGAATTGTTTCGCCGTCGGGAATCGCAAGAATCCTTTCGCCAGACCAGTGCCGTTACGGTCGTAGAATTTGCCATCTTCAGCGCGGATTGCGTAATAATCTTTACCTTCTGAACGCAAACGTACGCCCAGCAGTTGGCTTTGCTCACGTTTACCATCAAGCATTTCTCGTGACATTAACACCGCAAATTCATCGCCTTTTTTCAGTTTGCGGAAATCCATTTGCCACTGCATGGCTTTAATCACTGCGCTCACTTCGGCGCTGGTTAAACCGGCGTTTCTGGCGCTGGCAACAAAACTTCCTCCGACGGTACCTTTCAGCAGATTGTTGACCCATTCCCCTTGCTGCATTTCGCTGGTCATTTTAAAACCGTTAGCGGCAGTGCGGTCATAGGTTCGGGTTTCCCGACGAGATACTTCCCAGGTAAGGCGCTGCAATTCGCCGTCCGCGGTTAATGTCCAGGAAAGTTGTTGACCGATTTTCAGGTTACGCAATTCTTTGTCAGCAGCAGCCAGTTGGGTGATATCACCCATATCAATACCATACTGATTGAGAATGCTGCTTAGCGTATCGCCAGTGGAAACAACATATTCATGCACGCCCGCTTCACCGGCGATTTTGTCATCCAGTTCATCCTGGGGAATGGCTTCATCTTCTTGTGCAGCTTGATCAATCGGCTCACTGGCTTCAGGTAAGAGCGAACGAATTTCGTTCTGTTCCAGCTCAATGGTTTTGACAATTGGCGTGGCATCGCGGTGATAAACATAGGGCCGCCAGACAGCGACGGCCAGAGTAAGAACGGTGAGCAACCCCAACATAACGCGGTGTGGTCGCGGTAAATTATTAAACGCCAGGGCGACAGAGCGGGCTATCTGTTGCACGTAATCACTTCCTCATTAATCTCCTTTCAGGCAGCTCGCATACTGGTTGGCTAATTGATTCAGGAATTCTGAATAGCTTGTTTTACCCAGTTTGATATTCGTCCCCAGGGGATCCAACGTTCCCATACGAACGGATGTCCCTCGAGCGACGCTCTCAACGACCGCTGGCCTGAACTGTGGCTCAGCAAAAACGCAGGTTGCTTTTTGCTCAACCAACTGTGTTCTTATTTCATGTAAACGCTGCGCGCCAGGTTGAATCTCAGGGTTAACGGTAAAATGACCAAGCGGTGTCAGTCCGAACTGTTTTTCGAAATAGCCGTAAGCATCGTGAAAAACGAAATAACCTTTCCCCTTGAGCGGCGCGAGCTCGTTACCAACCTGCTTTTCGGTTGAGGCTAATTGTGCCTCAAAATCCTTCAGGTTGGCGTCAAGTTTGGCTCGACTTTGCGGCATAAGTTCCACTAATTTTCCATGGATTGCAACCGCTGTAGCCCGCGCTATCTCTGGGGAAAGCCAAAGATGCATGTTGAAATCGCCGTGATGGTGATCTTCGTCACTTTTTTCCGCGTGGTCGTGATCATCATCATCGCCGTGAATACTTTTCATCAGCAGCGGTTTCACATTCTCTAGCTGCGCAATCGTTACCTGTTTCGCTTCAGGTAATTTACTTACCGGTTTTTGCATGAACGCTTCCATCTCCGGGCCAACCCAAACGACTAAGTCCGCGTTCTGTAAGCGTTTTACATCTGATGGACGCAGTGAATAATCATGTTCTGAAGCGCCGTCAGGTAGTAAAACCTCCGTTTCTGTTACCCCATCAGCAATGGCAGAAGCGATGAACCCAACGGGTTTAAGCGAAGCGACAACGGCAGCATCTGCGGCCTGTGTTGCACCACCCCAGAGAGCGGCGGATAATGCTGCGAAAAGAAGCGTTTTTTTATGTAACATAATGCGACCAATCATCGTAATGAATATGAGAAGTGTGATATTATAACATTTCATGACTACTGCAAGACTAAAATTAACATGACAAGTCTGGTTTCCCTGGAAAATATCTCGGTTTCTTTTGGCCAACGCCGCGTCCTCTCTGATGTGTCGCTGGAACTTAAACCTGGAAAAATTTTGACTTTACTTGGGCCAAATGGCGCAGGTAAGTCGACACTGGTACGGGTAGTGCTCGGGCTGGTAACACCCGATGAAGGGGTTATCAAGCGCAACGGAAAACTGCGCATCGGCTATGTACCGCAGAAGCTGTATCTCGACACCACTTTGCCACTGACCGTAAACCGTTTTTTACGCTTACGCCCTGGCACACATAAAGAAGATATTTTGCCTGCACTGAAACGTGTCCAGGCCGGGCATCTGATTAACGCACCGATGCAAAAGCTCTCGGGTGGCGAAACACAGCGTGTATTGTTAGCGCGAGCATTGTTAAATCGACCGCAATTATTAGTGCTGGATGAACCCACTCAGGGCGTGGATGTGAATGGTCAGGTGGCGTTATATGACCTTATTGACCAGTTGCGTCGCGAACTGGATTGTGGCGTTTTAATGGTCTCTCACGATCTGCATTTGGTAATGGCAAAAACCGATGAAGTGCTTTGCCTGAATCACCACATTTGTTGTTCCGGCACACCGGAAGTTGTTTCCCTGCATCCGGAGTTTATTTCTATGTTTGGTCCTCGTGGTGCTGAACAACTGGGTATCTATCGCCATCATCATAATCATCGTCACGATTTACAGGGACGAATTGTTTTGCGTCGGGGAAATGATCGCTCATGATTGAATTATTATTTCCTGGTTGGTTAGCCGGGATCATGCTCGCCTGTGCCGCGGGTCCGCTGGGTTCGTTTGTGGTCTGGCGTCGTATGTCTTATTTCGGTGATACACTGGCTCATGCCTCATTACTTGGCGTCGCGTTTGGTTTGTTGCTGGACGTGAATCCATTCTATGCGGTAATTGCCGTTACGCTGCTGCTGGCGGGCGGTCTGGTATGGCTGGAGAAGCGCCCACAGCTGGCGATCGACACGTTATTAGGGATTATGGCGCACAGTGCCCTGTCGCTGGGCCTGGTGGTCGTTAGTCTGATGTCTAACATTCGTGTTGATTTGATGGCTTACCTGTTCGGTGATTTGCTGGCAGTGACGCCAGAAGATCTCATCTCTATTGCGATTGGCGTGGTCATCGTGGTGGCGATTCTGTTCTGGCAATGGCGCAATTTGCTGTCAATGACGATTAGCCCTGATCTGGCGTTTGTTGATGGTGTGAAATTACAGCGCGTGAAATTGTTGTTGATGCTGGTGACAGCATTGACGATTGGTGTAGCGATGAAATTTGTCGGCGCGTTGATTATTACTTCGCTGCTGATTATTCCTGCAGCTACAGCGCGTCGCTTTGCCCGCACGCCGGAACAGATGGCCGGTGTCGCTGTTTTGGTGGGAATGGTGGCAGTAACTGGCGGTTTAACCTTTTCCGCATTTTACGATACGCCGGCGGGTCCGTCGGTAGTGCTATGTGCGGCACTGTTATTTATTATCAGTATGATGAAAAAGCAGGCCAGCTAATCTGTCGCTGAACACATTTGTCGGATGCGGCGCGAGCGCCTTATCCGACCTACGGTTCGCTACTTCTGGTAGGCCTGATAAGACGCGAACAGCGTCGCATCAGGCTTATCGCCAATGTCGGAAGCGGCTTGAATACCTTATTCAACTTAAGGCATTTCTGGTGGCGTGATGCCGAAGTGGTTCCACGCCCGCACTGTCGCCATACGCCCGCGCGGTGTACGCTGCAAAAAGCCTTGCTGAATCAAATAAGGTTCCAGCACATCCTCAATGGTTTCACGCTCTTCGCCAATGGCAGCCGCCAGGTTATCCAGACCTACCGGCCCACCAAAGAACTTATCGATTACCGCCAGCAACAATTTGCGGTCCATATAATCGAAACCTTCGGCATCGACATTCAGCATATCCAGCGCCTGAGCAGCGATATCCGCCGAGATGGTGCCATCGTGCTTCACTTCGGCGAAGTCACGCACTCGACGCAGCAGACGGTTGGCAATACGTGGAGTACCGCGAGCGCGACGAGCAACTTCCAACGCGCCATCGTCACTCATCTCAAGCCCCATAAAGCGTGCGCTGCGACTGACAATATATTGCAGATCCGGCACCTGATAAAACTCCAGACGTTGCACAATACCAAAACGATCACGCAGCGGTGATGTCAGCGAACCTGCGCGCGTGGTTGCACCAATCAGAGTAAACGGCGGCAAGTCAATTTTAATGGAGCGTGCCGCCGGACCTTCACCAATCATAATATCCAGTTGGTAGTCTTCCATTGCCGGATACAACACCTCTTCCACCACTGGTGAAAGACGGTGGATCTCATCAATAAACAGCACGTCATGCGGTTCAAGGTTAGTGAGCATCGCTGCCAGATCGCCCGCCTTTTCCAGTACTGGACCGGAAGTCGTGCGTAAATTCACGCCCATTTCATTGGCGACAATGTTGGCAAGCGTAGTTTTACCTAAACCCGGAGGACCAAAAATCAACAGATGATCGAGGGCATCGCCGCGCAGTTTCGCTGCTTTGATGAAAATCTCCATCTGTGAACGAACCTGCGGCTGACCAACATACTCTTCCAGTAATTTGGGGCGAATGGCGCGATCTGCCACATCTTCCGGCAAAGTGGTACCGGCAGAAATCAGACGGTCTGCTTCAATCATCCTTTACCTCATAACGCGGCGCGTAGGGCTTCGCGAATTAATGTTTCACTGCTGGCGTCAGGGCGAGCGATTTTGCTCACCATGCGGCTTGCTTCTTGTGGTTTATAGCCCAGCGCCACCAGCGCGGCAACCGCTTCCTGTTCAGCATCGTCGGTCGTCGGGCTAGCAGGTGACGTGAGTACCAGGTCGGCAGCTGGCGTAAAGAGATCGCCATGCAAACCTTTAAATCGGTCTTTCATTTCAACAATCAAGCGTTCGGCGGTTTTTTTGCCAATACCCGGCAGTTTCACCAGCGCCCCGACTTCTTCACGCTCAACGGCATTAACGAACTGCTGCGCTGACATTCCAGAGAGGATTGCCAATGCCAGTTTAGGCCCAACGCCGTTGGTTTTGATCAACTCTTTGAACAACGTGCGCTCTTGTTTATTGTTAAAACCGTACAGCAGTTGCGCGTCTTCACGCACCACAAAGTGGGTGAAAACGATCGCTTCCTGACCCGCTTCAGGGAGTTCATAAAAACAGGTCATCGGCATATGCACTTCATAGCCTACGCCGCCCACTTCAATTAATACCAGCGGGGGTTGTTTTTCAATGATGACGCCTCTGAGTCTGCCTATCACATGACGCTCCTGCGTAATGAATCAAAGATAATGCTGTATGATAAAAAAATGCTGGATAGATATCCAGCGAGGGATGATATTAAATCATTTCAGAACTGATAATCCTTTGGCTCACGGTATCTGAAATTTTCTATGAATCACCTTACATCGCACTCTTTCTTTGACTTCTAATGGCCAATTTTTCCACGTTCCTTGCTGGCGTGCTTCCATTCGCGGCATTTTTTTAGTTGGTGAAGGAGTAAGACCGCAAATATAAATGCGCTTATTGCCCATATAGCTATCAGAATCGGCAAAGGGCTGATATTGAAAAACACGTTTTCACAGGGTTTCCCGATGGCGGGGCGATCTTTTAAAACCTTCACGCACATGGTGATTCCTGGTTTTATACGCTTGTCCTCAACATGCAAATTCCAGGTCTTACCGTCAATCTGCCAGGTCAGGTCATAGGCATACAGCCCCGTGCAATCAATCCTTCCTCCCCGCAGTAAATTGCAGGAGTGCGAGGCGCTACGCTCAAAATTACTGGTATAACGAACCGAAGAAACTTTTGCGAGCGTAGTCAAGCTATTGCGGTGGTACTCATACTCCTGAACGGCAGCATAACTGGTATAAATCGCTAAAAAGAAGTAAAAGAGCGCAATTGGCTTCCTGAAACGTGGGTAGTGAGCTTCCATGAGATAGATGCTTAATATCAACGTCCCGGCAAGAGCAAATGAGATTAAAAGCTGATTGAATACGCTTGATAAATTCATCCGCGCCTCTGTATCTGGCAAGCAGGTAGAGGACTAATCATTCAGCGAGTCCCTGAACGCTGAATTTTTGCGGGATCATTCCACTATCAATACGCCACTGATATGACTCCGTATGCGCTAACTCGTCACCATTAAGATCAATCGAGACCTGGTTTGAGTAAATATCATACTCATCAATTATGTCAGCGCCTGAGTATTCATACAGAGCATAATATCCTGCCATCAAATCCCCCTTCGACACCCTTTCATAACTTTTTAGCACATAGCCATATCGCCAGTTAATCAAATCAAAAAGAATGCTTTCGGCGTCCTCTCTTGCAAAAATATCATCCCCCACTCTGATGATAAAACTTCCGGCATTAATTTTATAATGATGTTTTCCCGGCAGAAATTCAAAAGCCTGAGTGAGTGAAAATGATTCTTTATAATGATCACCCGCAGGAATAACTTGCCAGCCATCGACCCCATCATAAATTCCACACATCCCATCAAGGACAATGTTGCTTGTTGTGATGTCAAAGGCTTTATTGCAAGGCATCAAACCACCTTCAAAGATATAAGCAGGTTGAGTATTGCTATTGTAGAAATCCAGTAAAGCATTCACCACCTGCCCCTGCTGTATAACGCTAAGCCTCACGGTGACACCACTTTGCGCCATTCGCGCATCGTTAAGGCTTGCACCAGCTTCACCCACGCCGTAGATATCATCACGCATATGAATAATTTGAGGCACAAACTCATTATTCTCATTTAAAGAAATACGTCCATATCGCCAGGGATAGCGGATGACATTATCTTGAGCAAATACATTCACGCATTGACTGATCGAAACTATAATTATCACATTAATAAATAACCGCATAAAACATTCCTTGTCATGATTACAATACAATGCTAATGCTTTACCATCACGAAAGATAGATGCTGTTTTATATATAAATAATGGATTGATATAGTGAAAATAAATTACCCAGCTAAATATGAAACCGGTGATATTGTTTTTACCTGCATCGGTGCTCGCCTGTTTGGGCAAATCTCTGCAGCCTCGAAATGCTGGAGCAACCATGTGGGGATAATCATCGGACATGACGGTGATGATTACCTGGTTGCGGAGAGTCGAGTTCCGCTCTCCACAATCACAACTTTGTCACGATTTATTGAACGGTCGACCGATCAACGCTACGGTGTTCGCCGCCTGGCAGGAGGTTTAACCGCAGAGCAGAAACTTGCTCTTGTCGAAAAGGTCCCTGCCCGGTTGCATAAGTTCTACCACACCGGTTTTAAATACGAATCTTCCCGCCAGTTCTGTTCAAAATTCGTTTTTGATATTTATAAAGAGGCGCTATGTATCCCGGTGGGTGAAATTGAGACGTTTGAAGAACTGTTAAATAGCAATCCGAATGCAAAACTCACTTTCTGGAAATTCTGGTTTTTAGGTTCTATTCCGTGGGAGCGTAAAACCGTCACGCCAGCCAGTTTGTGGCATCATCCGGGTTTGGTGTTGATTCATGCGGAGGGAGTAGAAACGCCTCAGCCTGAATTGACCGAGGCGGTATAACTTAACGCAGTCGCCCTCTCGCCAGGTTCAGCCGCGATTCGCTCATTTGCATCGCATTCTGACTAACGTGGCAGTGGGTGATGGCAATTGCCAGCGCATCAGCGGCATCCGCCTGAGGATTAGCGGGGAGTTTCAGCAAGGTGCGAACCATATGCTGCACCTGGCTTTTTTCGGCACTACCAATACCTACCACCGTTTGCTTTACCTGACGTGCCGCGTATTCAAATACCGGTAATTCCTGATTCACCGCCGCCACAATCGCCACGCCACGCGCCTGCCCCAGCTTCAGGGCCGAGTCGGCATTTTTAGCCATAAAGACTTGTTCAATGGCGAAATAATCAGGCTGGAACTGGGTGATGATTTCCGTCACGCCCGCATAGATGAGCTTAAGACGAGACGGTAAATCATCTACTTTGGTGCGTATACATCCGCTACCCAGGTAGGACAGCTGCCTGCCCACCTGGCGGATGACGCCATAGCCGGTCACGCGCGAACCCGGGTCAATGCCGAGAATAATAGCCATCACGCGTCTCCGTTTTGCTGTTTAGCAGGCCTCATCAGAGAGTCGCTGCAACCTCATCAGAGATTTCACCGTTATGGTAGACTTCCTGCACGTCGTCGCAATCTTCCAGCATATCGATCAGACGCATCAGTTTCGGTGCGGTTTCTGCATCCATATCAGCTTTGGTGGACGGGATCATGGAAACTTCCGCGCTGTCTGCTTTCAGACCTGCCGCTTCCAGAGCGTCGCGTACTTTGCCCATTTCCTCCCATGCAGTGTAGACGTCAATCGCGCCATCATCATAGGTCACAACATCTTCAGCACCAGCTTCCAGAGCTGCTTCCATGATGGTGTCTTCATCGCCTTTCTCGAAGGAGATCACGCCTTTTTTGCTGAACAGATAGGCTACGGAACCATCAGTACCGAGGTTACCGCCACATTTGCTGAATGCGTGACGCACTTCAGCAACGGTACGGTTGCGGTTATCAGACAGACATTCAATCATGATTGCCGTGCCGCCAGGACCGTAACCTTCGTAGATGATGGTTTCCATGTTTGCATCATCATCACCGCCCACACCACGTGCAATTGCGCGGTTCAGGGTGTCACGAGTCATGTTGTTAGACAGTGCTTTATCAATGGCTGCTCGCAGACGCGGGTTAGCATCCGGATCTCCACCGCCCAGCTTCGCCGCGGTTACCAGTTCACGAATGATTTTAGTGAAGATTTTACCGCGCTTAGCATCCTGCGCAGCTTTACGATGTCTGGTGTTGGCCCATTTACTATGACCTGCCATAAAAATATCTCCAGGTAGCCCTGCCTGTTCAGGCAGCGTTAATTACAAACTGTTCAATCGCCTGCCGGTTGCTCCATGACTTTGTGAGCGCCGCCGCAGCATGCGCATCAAGCCATTTGTAGGCCAGATGTTCAGTGAAAACGATCTGGCGCTCGTGCGGGAGTGCAAGACAGAACCAGGATTCCGTATTACGCGTTACGCCCGGCGCATAGCGATGACGTAAATGTGAAAAAATTTCAAACTCCACCGTGCGCTGACAGTCAATTAAGGTCAGTTGTTCAGCGACAACATCAATGGTGACCTCTTCCTTTACTTCGCGCATGGCGGCTTGCGGCGCGGTTTCACCCTCTTCCACACTGCCGGTTACCGACTGCCAGAAATCGGGATCATCACGCCGCTGTAACATCAGCACCCGTTTCGTATCTTGCGCATAAATAACCACCAGAATAGAAACGGGACGCTTATAAGTCATATCAATTATTCTCTGCCTTCTTCACAACCTGAATGCTCAGCTCGGACAGAGCAGTCGGGTTAGCAAAGCTTGGCGCTTCGGTCATCAGACACGCTGCCGCCGTGGTTTTCGGGAAGGCGATAACGTCACGGATGTTGTCGGTACCGGTCAGCAGCATGGTCAGACGGTCAAGACCGAATGCCAGACCTGCGTGCGGCGGAGTACCGTATTTCAGGGCGTCTAGCAGGAAGCCGAATTTCTCGCGCTGTTCCTCTTCGTTGATCCCCAGAATACCAAACACCGTCTGCTGCATATCCCCATTATGGATACGCACAGAACCACCGCCCACTTCGTAACCATTGATGACCATATCGTAAGCGTTCGCCACCGCATTTTCCGGTGCAGCTTTCAACTCTGCCGCCGTCATATCTTTCGGTGAGGTGAACGGATGGTGCATTGCCGTCAGGCCGCCTTCACCGTCGTCTTCAAACATCGGGAAGTCGATAACCCATAGCGGTGCCCATTTGCTTTCGTCGGTCAGACCAAGGTCTTTACCCACTTTCAGACGCAATGCGCCCATCGCGTCGGCAACAATTTTCTTGTTATCAGCACCGAAGAAAATCATATCGCCATCTTGCGCGGCAGTACGATCCAGGATGGCTTCGATGATTTCAGCGTTGAGGAACTTCGCTACCGGGCTGTTGATACCTTCCAGACCTTTCGCACGTTCGTTAACTTTGATGTACGCCAGACCTTTCGCGCCGTAGATTTTAACGAAGTTACCGTATTCGTCGATCTGCTTACGGGTCAGCGATGCGCCCCCCGGAACACGCAGAGCAGCAACGCGGCCTTTCGGATCGTTCGCCGGACCTGCGAATACCGCGAACTCAACGGATTTCAGCAGATCAGCAACGTCAGTCAGTTCCATCGGGTTACGCAGATCCGGTTTATCAGAACCATAACGGCGTTCTGCTTCCGCAAAGGTCATTACAGGGAAATCACCGAGATCCACGCCCTTCACTTCCAGCCACAAATGGCGTACCAGCGCTTCCATCACTTCACGCACTTGCGGCGCGGTCATGAAAGAGGTTTCCACATCGATCTGGGTGAATTCAGGCTGACGATCAGCACGCAGGTCTTCGTCACGAAAGCATTTTACAATCTGATAGTAGCGGTCAAAACCAGACATCATCAGCAGCTGTTTGAACAGCTGCGGAGACTGCGGCAGTGCGTAGAATTTCCCTTTGTGCACACGAGAAGGCACCAGGTAGTCACGCGCGCCTTCCGGCGTGGCTTTGGTCAGCATCGGAGTTTCGATGTCGAGGAAGCCGTGGTCATCCATAAAACGGCGCACCAGGCTGGTGATTTTAGCGCGGGTTTTCAGGCGCTGAGCCATTTCCGGGCGACGCAGGTCGAGGTAGCGGTATTTCAGACGCGCTTCTTCGGTGTTGACGTGGTTAGAGTCAAGCGGCAGAACGTCTGCGCGGTTGATGATGGTCAGCGAGGAGGCCAGCACTTCGATTTCGCCGGTCGCCATATCGCGGTTGATATTTTTTTCGTCACGCGCACGTACGGTGCCCGTGACCTGAATGCAGAACTCATTACGCAGTTCAGAGGCCAGCTTTAACGCGTCCGCACGATCCGGATCGAAAAATACCTGCACGATACCTTCGCGGTCGCGCATATCGATGAAGATCAGGCTACCAAGATCACGACGACGGTTGACCCAACCACACAGAGTCACCTGCTGCCCCACGTGGGACAAACGGAGCTGTCCACAATATTCTGTACGCATGAGATATCCCTTAACTTAGCTGCCGGCGGATGCCCCCTGCTGCGCAGGTGACCAAGTCGCAGCGTTAGCTGTATGTCACAACTGAATGAAAAAAGGCGGCTATTATACTGGAAATTCTGCCGCACCGTAAGAGCCTGGCCCGCGCTGGAACGCCTCGTTACCACTTTATATCGGGCCTGAAATCAGACTCTACGCCAGTTTGCTATAAAGGTGTTGCCCGAACTCATAAAAATTAACAAAATTTGTCGTTCCGCCATCGGCTAATCGCAT
This sequence comes from Escherichia coli, assembly GCF_036503815.1. GTDB lineage: Bacteria > Pseudomonadota > Gammaproteobacteria > Enterobacterales > Enterobacteriaceae > Escherichia > Escherichia coli_F. The sequence goes on along the minus strand of NZ_AP027764.1, from coordinate 2,181,518 downwards.
TAAGGTGAGAGGCACGATTTTGTTTTGTCAGGAGTCATCATGCTTGAACTTAATGCTAAAACCACTGCGCTGGTGGTGATTGATTTACAAGAAGGCATCTTACCTTTTGCCGGTGGCCCGCATACTGCCGATGAGGTGGTTAATCGCGCCGGGAAGCTGGCGGCGAAATTTCGCGCGAGCGGTCAGCCCGTGTTTCTGGTGCGCGTTGGCTGGTCTGCCGATTATGCCGAAGCATTAAAACAGCCGGTTGATGCCCCCTCCCCCGCTAAAGTGTTACCCGAAAACTGGTGGCAACATCCTGCTGCATTAGGTGCAACCGACAGCGATATCGAAATCATCAAACGTCAATGGGGTGCGTTTTACGGTACGGATCTGGAGTTGCAATTACGCCGCCGGGGTATCGATACAATAGTGTTATGTGGGATCTCGACCAATATCGGTGTTGAATCCACCGCCCGCAATGCCTGGGAACTCGGTTTTAATCTGGTGATTGCCGAAGACGCCTGTAGCGCCGCCAGTGCGGAACAACACAATAACAGCATCAACCATATCTACCCACGCATCGCCCGTGTGCGCAGCGTGGAAGAGATCCTCCACGCGTTATGATTTACATCGGTCTGCCACAATGGTCGCATCCTAATTGGGTGCGTCTGGGGATAACCAGCCTGGAAGAATATGCCCGCCACTTTAACTGTGTGGAGGGCAACACCACGCTATACGCTCTGCCGAAACCCGAGGTTGTCCTGCGCTGGCGTGAGCAGACCACAGATAATTTTCGCTTCTGTTTTAAGTTTCCGGCGACCATTTCGCATCAGGCAGCATTACGGCATTGCGATGATTTAGTAACTGAATTTTTGACTCGCTTGTCACCGTTAGCGCCGCGCATTGGGCAATACTGGCTGCAACTGCCTGCCACATTTGGCCCACGGGATCTGCCTGCGCTTTGGCATTTTCTCGACTCTCTTCCCGGCGAGTTTAATTATGGTGTGGAAGTCCGCCATCCACAGTTTTTCGCCAAAGGGGAAGAGGAACAAACACTTAATCGCGGTTTACATCAGCGCAGCGTTAATCGGGTGATTTTAGACAGCCGCCCGGTTCATGCAGCACGCCCACACAGTGAAGCTATTCGCGACGCTCAACGGAAAAAACCTAAAGTTCCCGTACATGCTGTGCTGACGGCGACAAATCCGCTGATCCGTTTTATCGGTAGTGATGATATGACGCAAAACCGAGAGTTGTTTCAGGTTTGGTTACAAAAATTAGCGCAGTGGCATCAGACCACTACGCCTTATCTTTTTTTACATACGCCAGATATTGCCCAGGCCCCGGAACTGGTACATACCCTGTGGGAAGACTTACGTAAAACGCTTCCAGAGATCGGAGCAGTTCCGGCTATTCCACAGCAATCTTCTCTTTTCTGAATTTGCCACCTATCATAGACAGGTGCCATCGGCCATTTTAAAGGGAGTTTGTATGGTAAGCGCGCTGTATGCCGTTTTAAGTGCGTTGTTATTAATGAAGTTCTCTTTTGATGTCGTTCGCCTGCGTATGCAGTACCGCGTTGCCTATGGTGACGGCGGTTTTAGCGAACTGCAAAGCGCTATTCGCATTCATGGTAACGCGGTGGAGTATATTCCCATCGCGATTGTGTTGATGCTGTTTATGGAAATGAATGGCGCCGAAACCTGGATGGTGCATATTTGCGGCATCGTTTTGCTTGCTGGTCGTCTGATGCATTATTACGGTTTTCATCACCGTCTGTTCCGCTGGCGACGTTCTGGCATGAGCGCCACCTGGTGTGCGCTGTTGCTGATGGTGCTGGCGAATCTTTGGTATATGCCCTGGGAGTTGGTTTTCTCCCTGCGTTAGCGCACAATACGCCACTTTCTTTTTCCCGGATTTTTACGTTATGTCTCACCGCGACACGCTATTTTCTGCCCCTATCGCCAGACTGGGCGACTGGACCTTTGATGAACGGGTAGCCGAAGTCTTCCCGGATATGATCCAGCGTTCCGTTCCCGGCTACTCCAATATTATTTCCATGATTGGTATGTTAGCCGAACGCTTCGTTCAACCTGGTACGCAGGTTTACGATCTGGGTTGTTCTCTGGGCGCGGCGACGCTCTCAGTGCGTCGCAATATTCATCATGATAATTGCAAAATTATCGCCATCGACAACTCTCCGGCAATGATTGAACGCTGCCGTCGTCATATTGACGCTTATAAAGCCCCTACGCCAGTAGACGTTATTGAAGGTGATATTCGCGATATCACCATTGAAAACGCATCGATGGTTGTGCTGAATTTTACCCTGCAATTCCTGGAACCTTCAGAGCGTCAGGCGTTACTGGATAAAATTTATCAAGGGCTGAATCCGGGCGGCGCGCTGGTGCTTTCAGAAAAATTCAGTTTCGAAGATGCCAAAGTTGGTGAACTGCTGTTCAACATGCACCACGACTTTAAACGTGCCAACGGTTACAGCGAACTGGAGATCAGCCAGAAGCGCAGCATGCTGGAAAACGTGATGCTAACCGATTCTGTGGAAACCCATAAAGCTCGCCTGCATCAAGCCGGTTTTGAACATAGCGAGCTGTGGTTCCAGTGCTTTAACTTTGGTTCACTGGTGGCTTTAAAAGCAGAGGACGCTGCATGATCGACTTTGGTAACTTTTATTCTCTGATTGCCAAAAATCATCTTTCACACTGGCTGGAAACGCTGCCCGCGCAGATTGCCAGCTGGCAGCGCGAACAGCAGCACGGTCTGTTTAAACAGTGGTCCAATGCGGTGGAGTTTCTGCCTGAAATTAAACCGTATCGTCTTGATTTACTACATAGCGTGACGGCAGAAAGCGAAGAGCCACTGAGCGCAGGGCAGATTAAGCGCATTGAAACACTGATGCGCAACCTCATGCCGTGGCGCAAAGGGCCGTTTTCACTGTATGGCGTGAACATCGATACCGAATGGCGTTCTGACTGGAAATGGGATCGTGTTCTGCCCCATCTTTCTGATTTAACCGGGCGCACCATTCTTGATGTCGGCTGCGGCAGCGGTTATCACATGTGGCGCATGATTGGCGCAGGTGCGCACCTCGCGGTGGGGATCGACCCTACGCAACTGTTTCTTTGCCAGTTTGAAGCGGTGCGTAAACTGCTGGGTAACGATCAGCGCGCGCATCTGCTGCCGTTAGGTATTGAACAACTTCCGGCACTGAAAGCCTTTGATACCGTCTTTTCGATGGGCGTGCTTTACCATCGTCGTTCACCGCTGGAGCATCTCTGGCAGTTAAAAGATCAACTGGTGAATGAAGGTGAACTGGTGCTGGAAACACTGGTTATTGATGGCGATGAAAATACCGTCCTGGTGCCAGGCGATCGTTACGCGCAAATGCGTAATGTTTATTTCATCCCGTCAGCCCTGGCGTTGAAAAACTGGCTGAAGAAGTGTGGTTTTGTTGATATCCGCATTGCGGATGTGAGCGTTACCACGACCGAAGAGCAGCGACGCACCGAATGGATGGTTACTGAATCGCTGGCCGATTTTCTCGACCCGCATGATCCGGGTAAGACGGTAGAAGGTTATCCGGCACCTAAACGCGCGGTGTTGATTGCGCGTAAGCCGTAAAGGTCTGGTATTACTGCCAGATGCGGCGTGAACGCCTTATCCGGCCTACAAAGCCTTTTTAATTCAATATGTTGCAGGGACTATGTAGGTCTGATAAGCATAGCGCATCAGGCAGTTTTACGTTTGCATAACCTCAGCGCCCGTTTCCGGGCGCTTTTCACGTCTTATGCCTGAACAGCTGGCTGATCAAACGCCGTTAACTTCGGTGCATTGCCTGTATATTTTTCGATATACACCAGCGCAGAGTTACCGGCACAGGCATTTGCCAGCTGAGAGCTGGGGATATCCGCCGTTAACACGTTCGCACTGCCGTTTTTACACAAGCCATTTTCCAGATCTGGCCATGCACCTTCATGCACGCATACCACGCCTTTTTTGATCCCGTCAGTCACCACCGCGCCTGTCAGAATCTGACCACGTTTGTTCCAGACACGCACCAGATCGCCATTCGCAATACCAAAGCGAGCAGCATCTTCGGTGTGAATAGTGATCGGTTCACGATCGGCAACCGCATATTTTTTACGCAGTTCCGCATAGTTAAGCTGACTGTGTAAACGGTGTGCCGGATGTGCGGTCAGAAGCTGCAACTGCTTCTCGTCGGCGGAACCTTTCCACTCATCAGGCGCAAGCCAAGTTGGGTGTGCCGGGCAATCCTTATAGCCAAATTTTTCCAGCGTTTTGGAGTAAATCTCAATTTTGCCGCTTGGCGTACCCAGCGCATTTTTCACCGGATCGGCGCGGAAATCAGCATAACGAACGTACTGTTCGTTCTTCTCGCTGCGGCGCATTTCGATCAGTTTATTTTGCTGCCAGAAAGCATTAAACATCGGCATAGTCACGCGTTGCGCACGCGCACCTTTCTGAGCGGCATCATAGAAAAATTTCAGCCACGCCATTTCATCTCTACCTTCGGTATAGATCTCTTTTCCGCCAGGTTTGAGTAATTCAGCAAGATCGGCAAACACATCAAAATCGTTACGCGCTTCAAATTGCGGAGCGACAGCCTGCTTCATCGGTACAATATGCTGGTTGCTGTAATCACCGGTCATCGTCAAGTCATTGCGCTCAAACGATGTAGTGATCGGTAATACGATATCTGCATGTTTAGCAGCTGCGGTCCAGTAGCATTCAGAAACGACGATCATCTCCGGTTTCTGCCATGCTTTAATCAGACGATTGGTATCCTGGTGATGGGTAAAGTTACCGCCACCCGCCCACCAGATCATTTTGATATTCGGATACGTTTGTTCTTTACCGTTATGCTGATATTTGCCGCCAGGATTTTCCAGCGCATCAACAATACGGGCGACAGGAATCGCCGTCATTCCGCCATCATCAGCTTCCTCGCTGGCCTGTCCGGCAATCGCCGCAGACATTTCCGGCAGCACGCCGCCAACACGCGTCGGGTTGCCACCGTTTGAGTAATGATAAGAGAAACCAAACCCGCCGCCCGGTGTACCAATCTGCCCTAACATCGCCGCCAGCGTCACCAGCATCCAGTGTTTCTGTTCACCATATTGCTGGCGTTGAATTCCCCAGCCTGCCATCAGCATTGTGCGATTCGCCGCCATCAGTTCGGCGAGTTTGACTATCTGCGCTTCCGCTACGCCAGTAATTTCCGCCGCCCAGGCCGCGTTCTTCGGCGTATTATCGCTCTTACCTGTGAGGTACTCTTCAAATTGCGGATATCCGGTGGTGTATTTTTCAAGGAACACTTTGTCGTGTTTGCCTTGTGTCATCAGGGTATGCGCAATCCCCAACATCAGCGCCACGTCGGTGCCCATATTTGGCGCGATCCAGGTAGCATTGTCGCCAAAGAACTCAATAGTTTCGGAACGAATAGGGTCGATAGCAATCACTGGTTTGCCAGATTTTTTCAGCTGATGGAAGTATTCCAGCCCTTGCTCATCGGTACTGCTCCAGGCAATTTTTAAGGTATTCAGCGGGTTCATCCCCCACAACACCACCACCTGACTGTTTTCCAGAATCAGTGGCCAGGAGGTCTGCTGTTCATACACCTCCACGGAACCCACCACGTGCGGCATGATTACCTGTGCCGCCCCGGTTGAATAATCGCCGCTATGCCCTGAATAACCGCCCGCAAGATTCATATAACGTTGCAGTAAGGTTTGAGCTTTATGTAACACGCCAGAAGAGCGCCAGCCGTAAGATCCGGCAAAAATGGCCGATGGTCCGTTAGCTTTGCGAATGCGATCGTGTTGCTCATGAATAAGTTTTAATGCTTGTTCCCAGCTCACCTGTACATAAGTATCTTCGCCACGACCTTTCGCCGGTTGCAGTGGATTATCAAGAAAGCTTTTTCTCACCATCGGATGCTGAATACGCGCCGTGGTGTGTACCTGATCCACCGCTGTAGACTGTAAGGAGTTTGGTATGGTTTTCGCCAGCGCGCCTGTTGAAGAAACAATCTTCCCGTCCTTCACTTCTACGTTCATCGCTCCCCAACGGCCTGCGGTGAGGATTTTGCCGCCCTTCTCTTCTGCCCATGCAGGTAACGGTGCAGCCGATGTCACCACCAGCGCCCCAGCGGCAATACCGCTGTGTTTAATAAATTCACGTCTTGTTAATGTCATAACTTCCTCCCTGATCAACGAGGATCACTGTTTCTCGGTAATATCTTTGGCGTTGTACTGGAAGTACCGCGTCAAAATGTCCAGTTCGTTTTCGCTCATGCTGGTTCGCGCACCCATTCCTTTGGCAATGGACGGCCATGCATTGACGGTGTAATGGTCGGAGGCAATAGGGGCATGGCAACCAGCGCAATAGGTATCGTCAAGTTTTTCAGCGTATTGCCATAGCGGTTTACGGTCCGCTAATGCGGGATCGGTAAGCACACCCTGTAAAGACGCCTGACGCCATTGATTGCCGTATTCGTCAGCCTGCCATTCCCCGTTTACCGTTAACGCCTTGATACCTTCTTCACTTAATGTGGCTAGCGCCAGCCGTTGACCTGCCGCCAGGTAGAGCGTGTTTTCACTGCCCTGCATTTGATAACCCTGCAACAGAACGATCGGCTGTTTGCCACTGGCATCAACGACGGTGAGATCGGTACCAGGATTCACGGTAGCCAGCTCGCCTATGCGAGAAGTTTTGAAAGGATAAATATGTGCGCCATTGGTAACTGAAGTAGCGGCCTGACTTTCCAGCTCATGCGCCGCGTTGTCATCCATTTTTATTTCTGGTGGAAAATGGGCAATGCCTTTATGACAATCGATACAGGTTTCGCCGTCCTTTTGCGCTTTGTTATGCATTTTCTGCGCAGATTCACTTTGCGAGGCAATATCCATGGCATCAAAAGAATGGCAACTACGACACGTTGCAGAATCAGTTGCTTTTAATTCTTTCCATACTGTTTCGGCCATTTCCTGACGATGCGCTTCGAACTTATCGTCACTGTCTATTTTGCCGCTAACAAATTCATGATAAATATCTTTAGAAGCTTTTAATTTAGCAAATAAATAATCCACCCCTGACTTTGGAATATGGCAATCGGCACATTCCGCACGTATCCCTTTCTGGTTAGAAAAATGGACAGTTCCCTGATATTCCTCAAAAGGTTTACTCATCGAGTGGCAGGAAAGGCAAAATGCGGTATCCGACGTTTTATGTAAGGCTTTTTGCGCCAGTAATAACCCGCCGCCACCAACCACAACCGTTATCAGCAAAAATAATAACCCAATGCGTTTTTTCCCTCGCATAGATTCCTCTAATTAATTCCAGAACACCGAAATCATTGTATAATTAAATATACAACGAATTGACCGCTTGCATAATTCGGCACAACACTGCCTGAAATAATCGATAAAGAATATGATTTATTACAATGTAATCATTAATTGCTAAGGAATAACCCAGTTGTTATTTAGAATATATATTTGTCAGTTTTAGTAATTTAAATTACATAATTAATATGAATATATAAAAATTTTTAGCACAACGCTATGCGCACTGTCACGCGCTCAACTGATCACAGAAATCGTTCGTTTTTTATACTTCTCGGGGATAAAAAAAGGCCCCTGTTGAAATTGCAGGGGCCTGGTACGAGCAAGCATCATATTGGGCGACATGATGCAACGGTAAAAATCATTTGGCCTGACGGCGTTCAATGATTCCTTTCATTTCTGCAACCGCCGCCCCGTCTACGACATAACGCGAATACTCGTCCGCGTGTGCATCTGATGACATGGACAATCCTTGATTACGATAACGCATTGGTGAGGCTTGCCAAGCTCCCGCGGAGCTATGGACTTCCAGCACTCCGGCATCGAGGAAGTGGTGCAGGTTTTCTGCACGGACTCCTGCTCCGGCCATAATGATTGGAGCATCACCATGGGCAATAAGTTCCATAATTTTTGATAAACCTTGCAGTGCGTCTGATTTTTGCCCTGATGTCAGTACCCGAGCAACGCCCAATTCCGCAAGATTATTGAGTGTTTTTAAAGGGTTAGCGCACATATCGAAGGCGCGATGAAAAGTCACTGCCAGCGGACCGGCAACAGCCATTATTTTTTCCATTCGTGGCATATCGACATTCCCGTCAACATCGAGAACGCCCGTCACCAGTCCAGGAAAACCTAATTCGCGGACTGTGCGCACATCCTCAAGAATGGCGGCAAACTCACCGTCGCTGTAGCAAAAATCACCACCGCGTGGGCGAATAATTGGATGCACAGGGATCGTCACCCGCTGGCGCACGGATTTCAATACCCCCAACGACGGCGTTAAGCCCCCCTCTTTTGGGGCTGCGCATAATTCAACTCTGTCTGCGCCGTTTTGCTGCGCCATTAGCGCGCATTCCATGCTGTAACAGCAAATTTCCAGTAATGCCATTTTTGCTCCTTAATTACGCCGACTGCTCGCTGGCAACGATCTCTTCAATGGACCACGGATGAAATTTAATGGTCGTTTTGCCATCGGTGACCGCCAGCGTCGGGTTCGGTAATCGCTCATGCTCACCTTTTGGCGAACTGGTTTTAACTGAGATCCCCGGCAGGCTGAGTCCTTCATCAGAAAGCAATGCCAGCGCACGGGAATTCAGCGTTTCTGGATCGCCCGGCAGAACGATTTCAATATGTTCCCAACCTTCGTGCGGGTAACGTTTTTCCCCGGGCCACGGTAGCTCCACAATGGAAAACTGCCAGTGCGCAACCTGTACCGGTTCATGCAATTTAAACAGACAAATCGGCCTGCCATTGATCATATTTTCTGACAAAAGCTCGCCGCACTGTTCAAACCCGCGACGCCAGCGTTCAGCGGTGACGTTTTGATGGCAACGCAAAGAAATGTGATCGGCAGTCAGTGGAGTGATATCCAACCCAAGACGGCGAGAAAGTTCATCTAATGCGTGGGTAAATCGCGGTAAATCCAATGCAATATCCTGCAGCTCGTCGATAGATTGCCAGTTCGCCATAATCACTCTTCGTCTTTCAGTAAAAGCGTTAATTTACCCTGTTGCCCTGCGCCAACCAACCGCTGATTTCACGCCGCTTCTGATGCAATAGTGAAAACGGCAATACACCACGCGCATGTTGCTGACGAAAACAGCCATTTGCAGTATACTCCCGCCCTAATTTCTTTAACTGGTGCGGGCAATTTTTGCTCGCTTCATCAATGTAAGGTATTCCGGTGAATATTCAGGCTCTTCTCTCAGAAAAAGTCCGTCAGGCCATGATTGCGGCAGGCGCGCCTGCGGATTGCGAACCGCAGGTTCGTCAGTCAGCAAAAGTTCAGTTCGGCGACTATCAGGCTAACGGCATGATGGCAGTTGCTAAAAAACTGGGTATGGCACCGCGACAATTAGCAGAGCAGGTGCTGACTCATCTGGATCTTAACGGTATCGCCAGCAAGGTTGAGATCGCCGGACCAGGCTTTATCAACATTTTCCTTGATCCGGCATTCCTGGCTGAACATGTTCAGCAGGCGCTGGCGTCCGATCGTCTCGGTGTTGCTACGCCAGAAAAACAGACCATTGTGGTTGACTACTCTGCGCCAAACGTGGCGAAAGAGATGCACGTTGGTCACCTGCGCTCTACCATTATTGGTGACGCAGCAGTTCGTACTCTGGAGTTCCTCGGTCACAAAGTGATTCGCGCAAACCACGTCGGCGACTGGGGCACTCAGTTCGGTATGCTGATTGCATGGCTGGAAAAGCAGCAGCAGGAAAATGCCGGTGAAATGGAGCTGGCTGATCTTGAAGGTTTCTACCGCGATGCGAAAAAGCATTACGATGAAGATGAAGCGTTCGCTGAGCGTGCACGTAACTACGTGGTAAAACTGCAAAGCGGTGACGAATACTTCCGTGAGATGTGGCGCAAACTAGTCGACATCACCATGACGCAGAACCAGATCACCTACGATCGTCTGAACGTGACGCTGACTCGTGATGACGTGATGGGCGAAAGCCTGTACAACCCGATGCTGCCGGGTATCGTGGCTGATCTCAAAGCCAAAGGTCTGGCTGTAGAAAGCGAAGGCGCAACCGTCGTATTCCTTGATGAGTTCAAAAACAAGGAAGGCGAACCGATGGGCGTGATCATTCAGAAGAAAGATGGTGGCTATCTCTACACCACCACTGATATCGCCTGTGCGAAATATCGTTATGAAACATTGCATGCCGATCGCGTGCTGTATTACATCGACTCCCGTCAGCATCAACACCTGATGCAGGCGTGGGCGATCGTCCGTAAAGCAGGCTATGTGCCGGAATCCGTACCGCTGGAACACCATATGTTCGGCATGATGCTGGGCAAAGACGGCAAACCGTTCAAAACGCGTGCTGGCGGTACGGTGAAACTGGCCGATCTGCTGGATGAAGCCCTGGAACGCGCACGCCGTCTGGTGGCAGAGAAGAACCCGGATATGCCAGCCGATGAGCTGGAAAAACTGGCTAATGCGGTTGGTATTGGTGCGGTTAAATACGCAGATCTATCCAAAAACCGTACCACTGACTACATCTTCGACTGGGACAACATGCTGGCGTTTGAGGGTAATACCGCGCCATACATGCAGTATGCTTACACGCGTGTATTGTCCGTGTTCCGTAAAGCAGAAATTAACGAAGAGCAACTGGCTGCAGCCCCGGTAATCATCCGTGAAGATCGTGAGGCACAACTGGCAGCTCGCCTGCTGCAGTTTGAAGAAACCCTCACCGTGGTTGCCCGTGAAGGCACGCCGCATGTAATGTGTGCTTACCTGTACGATCTGGCCGGTCTGTTCTCTGGCTTCTACGAGCACTGCCCGATCCTCAGCGCAGAAAACGAAGAAGTGCGTAACAGTCGTCTGAAACTGGCACAACTGACGGCGAAGACGCTGAAGCTGGGCCTGGATACGCTGGGTATTGAGACAGTAGAGCGTATGTAATCGATTTTTCGTGAGAGTGAAGCCTGATCAGGGTTACCTGATCAGGCTTTTTTATTGCCATCTAAATGTATTCTGAAAATGGACATGCCACTGTTTTCTCACTGTTGGATAAGAGGCCAGAAGCGTAATATCCGGCCCCAGGGAAACGATAACGGTTGAATTTAAGGAATACCGCAGTGTTTAAATTTCTTGTATTAACATTAGGCATTATCTCTTGCCAGGCTTACGCAGAAGATACGGTTATAGTCAATGACCATGACATTTCAGCCATCAAAGATTGTTGGCAAAAAAATTCAGATGATGATACTGACATTAACGTGATCAAATCATGCCTGCGACAAGAATACAATCTCGTCGATGCGCAATTAAATAAAGCTTATGGTGAAGCTTATCGTTATATAGAACAAGTACCACGCACAGGTGTCAAAAAACCTGATACCGAACAACTTAACTTGCTTAAAAAATCACAACGAGCCTGGCTGGATTTTAGGGACAAAGAATGTGAATTAATCCTTTCAAATGAAGACGTTCAGGATTTAAGTGCCCCTTATTCTGAATCAGAATGGCTCTCATGTATGATCATACAGACCAATACGCGAACTCGCCAGTTGCAGTTATACCGTAACTCTGAAGATTTTTATCCAAGCCCTTTGACAAGAGGATAATTCACATATTTTTGGCATGTTTTGTTGCAAGCTATTCCTGATAAATAATTGCAACAAAACATCGAGCCTTTTTCACTGAGTTATTAAACATGCCGCGAGCGCGTAATTTTTATTTGTCCTTCAGCGATAATTCACAATCACTTCATTACGTTGTACTTTTAGCGGCGGAATTAACCGCCCGCCGCCAGGCACTTCCCAGATAAATCGCAACGGTTCTGCCGCCGGTATACCGGAAAAGGCCACGGTGGTTCCGCTCTGCCCCTCTAATTCGACACAACGAGATTGTGAACACAAGCGAACCCGCAGCCCTACGGGAGTTGGGCCGATAAGCTGATAACGCCACGCAACCAGCGTCATCAATCCTGATGCAGGTTGTCGCGAAGAAAGAGGCGCTGACGACATCGATTCACCACGGTGATTCAACGTAACGCCCACACTGCTCGCCTGCCACATCCCCTCCCCGGCGGCTTGCGCCAGCAGCGGAAACAATAATATTGCTAATAAGGCTCTCATTATTTGCCGCCAATCGTCGCCGTCATACGGATATGTCGGTTATCTGATAGTTCCAGATTCGACAGCACCACTAACTGCGGCAGGCTGCGACGCAGGAAGCGAGACAATAATGGTCGCAGCGCGTGGTTCACCAATAATACTGGCGGCGCACCCAGCATCTCCTGACGGGATAGCGCTTCCTGAGTTTGTGCCAGTAAACGATCCGCCAGCCCAGGCTCCAGTCCGCCCCCACCCTGCAAGGCCTGTAGTAACAAACGTTCCAGCGGTGTATCGAGGCCAATAACATGGACTTCATCTTTGCCAGGAAACCACTGCTGGGTTATAGCCCGTCCTAACGCCACGCGCACGACGGCGGTTAATTCATGTGGATCGCTTTGGATGGGCGCATGTTCCGCCAGCGTTTCGAGAATGGTGCGCATATCGCGAATCGGGACTTTTTCATCGAGCAGATTTTGCAGCACTTTATGCAGTGTGGTGAGCGTGACGACGCCAGGAACGAGATCTTCCGTCAGCTTTGGCATCTCCTGAGCGACACGATCCAGCAGCTGTTGCGCCTCCTGACGACCAAACAGCTCTGCGGCATGCTGGCTTATGAGGTGGTTAAGATGCGTAGCCACCACCGTGCTGGCCTCAACCACGGTATACCCTTGAATCTGCGCCTGTTCTTTTAGCGCACTTTCAATCCAGATAGCATTCAGACCAAATGCCGGATCGACGGTCGCCTCTCCAGGTAACGTTCCAGCTGCGGTACCTGGGTTTATTGCCAACCAGCGCCCCGGATATGCATCACCACTGCCTATCTCCACGCCTTTCATCAAAATACGGTAGCGGGCAGGTTGCAGATCCATATTGTCGCGAATGTGTACTACCGGCGGCAGAAAGCCCATTTCCTGAGCAAATTTCTTGCGAATACTGCGAATACGACCCAGTAGTTCACCATCCTGCTGAAAATCGACCATCGGGATCAGTCGATAACCCACTTCCATTCCCAGAGAATCTTCCAGTTGAACATCGTTCCACGTTGCTTCGACAACGGCATTATTCTCTGCCATTTTTACCGGTTTTGGTTCGGCAGGCGCTTTTTGTTCGCGTCCGCGGATCCACCAGGCCAGCCCCAGCAATCCGGCAGTGAACAGCAAAAATACCAGGTTCGGCATTCCAGGCACCAGGCCGAGTAAACCGAGCACGGCGGCGCTTAACAACATAACGCTCGGGTTACTGAAAAGCTGATTCACCATCTGTTCGCCAACATCCTGATCGGTGCTGACGCGCGTAACGATAACCCCCGCGGCGGTAGAAATCACCAGCGCCGGAATTTGTGCTACCAGACCGTCACCAATGGTCAATAGCGTATAACTTTCCGCCGCATGTCCCATGCTCATGCCATGTTGCAGCACACCGACCAGCAATCCGCCGACAACGTTAATGACCATGATGAGGATCCCGGCGATGGCATCGCCGCGAACAAACTTACTTGCCCCGTCCATTGAGCCGTAAAAATCGGCTTCCTGAGTGACTTCACTGCGGCGTTTTTTCGCCTCATCTTCACCAATCAGTCCGGCGTTAAGGTCGGCATCAATCGCCATCTGCTTTCCTGGCATACCATCGAGAACAAAGCGCGCGCCTACTTCTGCGATACGCCCGGCACCTTTGGTAATAACCATAAAGTTGATGATCACGAGAATGACGAACACCACGATACCGATAGCGAAATTGCCACCAACGAGGAAGTGACCGAACGCTTCGACCACCTTCCCTGCCGCCGCCGCGCCAGTATGCCCTTCCATCAAAATGATACGGGTTGAAGCCACGTTAAGTGCCAGACGTAACAGCGTGGTAAACAACAGAATGGTCGGAAACGCAGCAAACTCAAGCGTGCGCTGGGTAAACATCGCGACCAGCAACACCATTATCGACAAGGCAATATTGAAGGTGAACAGCAGGTCGAGTATGAATGCGGGCAGGGGCAGCACCATCATCGACAAGATCAACAGGATCAAAATCGGTCCGGCAAGGATCTGCCATTGTGTCGATTTCAGGTTTGCGGGCAGGCGCAGCATCGCGGCCAGATTACTCATGGGTCGGTTTCTCGTTAATAAAATCCAGGGCTTCCGGCACCGGAAGATGAGTAGGTTGAACAGGGCGCTGTCCGCCAGCCAGACGCCAGCGTTTCAGTTGCCAGACCCAGGCCAGCACCTCCGCCACCGCGGCGTACAGTTGGCCTGGGATTTGTTGACCGATCTCCGCATGTCGATACAGCGCTCGCGCCAGCGGCGGCGCTTCAAGCGTCGGGACGTTATTTTCAGCGCCAATTTCACGAATGCGCAGTGCGACCAGCCCTGCACCTTTAGCGACCACTTTCGGTGCGCTCATTTTGTTTTCGTCATACTGCAACGCTACCGAATAGTGGGTCGGGTTATTGACAATGACATCCGCTTTCGGCACATCGTTCATCATCCGACGCCGTGCAGCAGCTCGCTGCATCTGACGGATCCGCCCCTTAACATGAGGGTCGCCTTCGCTTTGTTTAAACTCATCACGAATATCCTGCCGCGACATACGCAGTTTTTTCAGGTGGCTAAAAATTTGGAAAAAAACGTCAAATCCCACCATCGGAATAACACCAAGCACCACCAGCAGTGCGCATAGCCCAACCAGATCCATCGCATTACCCATGGCAGTAATCGGAGACTCAGCCATTAAGCGCATCATCTGCGGCCAGTGATGCCAGAGATAAAACCCCGTCACGCTGCCAACCAGGATGGTTTTCAAAATCGCTTTAAGCAACTCCGCGCCAGTCTGTGCCGAGAACATCCGTTTAATTCCCGGTAGTGGGTTGAGTTTGGAAAACTTTGGCTGCAAGGATTTGCCGCTAAATACCAGCCCCCCCAGCATGACCGGAGAAATGAGCGCCACCAGCACCACGCCGCTAATCAGCGGCAGCAGCCCCAACATGGCTTCTCTGATCAGCAGAATAATCTGCCCGAGGATCAGATTCGGGTCATTGATAATATTGTGATCAAAATGCAGCCCAGCGGAGAGCATGCCCGACAATCGACGGGCCAGCGACACACCGCCAAACCAGATAACACAGACGCCCACCAACAAAATCAGCAGTGAGGTCAGTTCACGGGAACGCGGGATCTGCCCCTCCTCCCGCGCTTTTTCAAGTCGGTGGGGTGTGGGGGCTTCTGTTTTGTCGTCGCTCTCGTCAGACACGTCGCCAATCCTGGAAAGAGTATTAAGCGTGAATGATACCAGAGCGAAAAGCGTTCAATGGTCTGAGTAAGGGGCAAAACAGGGGGGATTTAGGGCTTTTGCTGCACACATCAAGCATGGTGTGCGTTTGTCGGATGCGGCGTCATCGCCTGATATGACGCGGTTACGCCACATCAGGCAATACAAATCAAAATCCAAGACTATCCAACAAATCGTCCACCTGATCCTGACTGGCTACCACACCGGCTTTGCTGGTATCAACCTGAGGTCCATTAAGCAAACTCTGGTTTTCACGTTTTGGACGCGACTCCTGTTCCGGGATGTTTTCCAACAGCACCATCAGCAATTGACGTTCGATCTCCTGAATGACATCCATCATCCGCTTAATGACCTGTCCGGTGAGGTCCTGAAAATCCTGCGCCATCATGATTTCCAGCAGTTGCGCGTTAGTAAAGCTGGTATGCGCGGGGACATCTGCCAGAAATTGCCGCGTATCTGTCACCAGTTCACGGGCATCGGCAAGGTCAATCGGATCGGCAAACCAGTCATCCCAACGTTGGGTTAATGCTTTTGCTGATTTCTCCATTTGATCCTGATGTGGTTGTGACGCTTCAACACTGTTCAGCGCCCGCTCTGCAGCCTGGGCAGTCATCTGCACAACATAGTACAAACGATCGCGGGCATCGGGGATGGCTTCCGCCGCTTCGGCAATTGCCTGATCCAGCCCCAGCTCGCGCAAACTGTCGCGCAACATACGCGTCAGGCTGCCGATGCGCGCAATGATATCGCCAGCTGAATGCTCGTCAGCAGGTTTGATTGATGGTTGCATCATAGTCGCATCCTCACATGCCCAGTTTCTCAAAGATTTTGTTGAGTTTTTCCTCCAGCGTCGCGGCGGTAAATGGCTTCACCACATAGCCACTGGCCCCCGCTTGCGCCGCAGCAATGATGTTCTCTTTCTTCGCTTCTGCAGTCACCATTAACACCGGCAATGCCGACATCGCGCCATCCGCACGAATCGTTTTCAGCAATTCCAGGCCATCCATGTTGGGCATGTTCCAGTCGGAGATAACAAATCCATAACCGCCTGCCTGCAACTTATTGAGGGCGTCGACGCCATCTTCCGCTTCCTCAACATTATTGAATCCCAGCTCTTTCAGCAGGTTACGCACAATGCGTCGCATGGTGGAAAAGTCATCCACAACCAAAAATTTAAGTTCTTTATCCGCCATTTCACACTCCTGATTTAAATACGTATCGCCTGTCCGGCACTGATTTTCGCCAGCATTTGCTGGCTTACCTGGCTAAGATCGACCACTTCGCAAACACCACCCATATTGATGGCCTCGCGCGGCATGCCGAACACCACGCAACTTGCTTCGTTTTGTGCAAGGGTCCATGCTCCCGCCTGACGCATCGCCAACATTCCCGCCGCGCCGTCGTTGCCCATACCGGTCAGGATCACCCCAACCGCATTACGCCCCGCCTGTTTGGCGACAGAATGGAACAACACATCTACCGAAGGCCGATGACGGTTAACCGCCGGGCCGTCGTGAATTTTGATTTGATAATTTGCGCCACTACGCGCCAGCTCCATATGCCGATCGCCCGGCGCAATATAGGCATGCCCCGGCAAGACACGTTCTCCGTCTTCGGCTTCTTTAACCCCGATCTGGCAAAGCTTATTAAGTCTGTCGGCAAAAGAGCGGGTGAAACCGGGCGGCATATGCTGGGTAATTAACAGTGCCGGGCTGGAAAGCGGCAACGGTTGCAGGACGTGACGAATTGCCTCAGTTCCACCCGTTGAAGCACCAATCGCAATCAGTTTTTCAGAACTCAACAACGGCCCCGCTTTCAGCGTTGTCGGTGCCGACAATGGTTTATGTGCTGCAAGGCTCGCCTTTGCTGCTGTACGCACCTTTTCAGCAATCATTTCGCTATACGCCAGCATTCCTTCGCGAATACCCAGCTGCGGTTTGGTGACAAAATCTATCGCCCCCAGCTCCAGCGCGCGCAGCGTAACTTCTGACCCTTTGCCGGTCAGGGAAGAAACCATCACAACGGGCATTGGACGCAAACGCATTAATTTTTCGAGAAAATCCAGTCCGTCCATCCGCGGCATTTCAACATCCAGCGTCAATACATCGGGATTGAATTTCTTAATCAAATCACGCGCAACCAGCGGATCAGGGGCGGTCGCCACCATTTCCATGTCGCTATGGCTGTTGATGATTTCTGTCATGATCTGGCGCATTAGTGCCGAATCATCGACAGATAACACCCTGATTTTGCTCATCGTTAATCCTTATTTAGCGCATACACCGTCTGACCACGCAGCGTGAAGCGGCGCTCAAGGTGGCTAAAGTTTTCAGAGTGACCCGCAAACAGCAATCCGTCGGGTTTAAGGAGCGGAACAAAGCGGCGCAAAATCTCCTGCTGGGTAGTTTGATCGAAGTAGATCATGACGTTACGACAGAAGATCGCATCAAACGGCCCCGGCACGGTGTATTGTTTCGCCAGTAAATTCAGCGGGGCAAAATCAACATAGTTCGCCAGCTCCTGACGCACACGCACCAATCCTTCATGCGGTCCCGTCCCCCGCATGAAGTACCGCTGCAGTTGCTGCGGCGTCAGATTTTTCAGCTCTTCATGGCGATAAATACCGCTTCTGGCTTTTTCCAGCACCTCGGTGTCGATATCGCTGGCAAACACTTTCCAGCGTCCAGGCGCGGTGCCCAATGTGTCAGCCAGTGTCATCGCAATGCTGTACGGTTCTTCGCCGGTCGAAGCCGCCGCGCTCCATACGCGATACTCGCCAGAACGACGCCGGGCGTGATCCGCGAGCAGAGGAAAATGATGCGCCTCACGGTAAAAAGCCGTCAGATTCGTGGTCAGCGAATTGATAAACGCCTGCCACTCACCGCTGTGCTGATTAGATTCCAGCAAGTTCAAGTAATGGCCGAAATCCGTCAGTCCCAGCGAACGCAAACGACGAACCAGTCGGTTGTAAACCATGTCGCGTTTATGGTCGGCCAGGACGATCCCGGCTCGTTGATAGATCAATTGACCTATCCGCCGAAAATGCGCGTCGGAAAGCGCCAGGCGCTCGGTCATCTGTAACAATAAAGACGTTTGCCCACAGGGCAGAGATGAAGTCATAGCGCCTTCTCAATCACTTCAGGATACCACTGGCGCAATCTGTAACTGCGCCGACTCATGTCGTGCTACTTCATGTTCTTCAAGGGTAAATACCGCCACACGCGACGAAAGATGGTCAGCCTGGTTCGCCAGTTGTTCCGTTGCCGCCGCCGCTTCTTCTACCAGCGAGGCGTTCTGCTGAGTCACCTGATCCATCTGGCTGACAGCCTGTGCAACTTGTTCAATCCCACGCCGTTGTTCTTCCGACGCAGAGGCAATTTCTCCCATAATGTCGTTCACGCGGGTCACCGAACTGACAATATCGGTCATGGTCCCGGCGGCGTTATTCACCAGTTTCGAACCCTGCTGGACACGATTGACAGACTCTTCGATCAGTCCTTTGATCTCTTTTGCCGCCTGGGCGCTACGGCTGGCAAGATTGCGCACTTCACCTGCCACTACCGCAAAACCACGCCCCTGCTCTCCGGCGCGAGCCGCTTCCACTGCCGCATTCAGGGCCAGAATATTGGTCTGGAAAGCAATGCCGTCGATAACGCTGATAATGTCGCCAATTTTTTGCGAGCTGGTGGCGATTTCCTGCATGGTGTGAGTCATGGTACTGACCTGGACACCCCCCGCCTGCGCCGTTGTGGCGGCTTTTTTTGCCAGTTCCGACGCCTGTCGCGCGTTATCGGCGTTTTGCCCTACCGTGGCGGTTAATTGCTCCATACTGGCGGCCGTTTGTGACAACGATGCCGCCTGCTGTTCGGTACGACTTGAGAGATCGTTATTGCCTGCGACAATCTCCGCGATACCAATGTGCATCTCCTGGCTTCCCTTACGCACATCACTCACCGTCCCACGTAAAGCCTGCTGCATGGTCTTCAGGCTGGCAAAAATGGCGGTGATCTCATTGCGACCATATACCGCAATCGGACGCGCCAGATTACCCGCAGCAATGCTGTCAAAATGGCTACCGATGATGGCCAGTGGTTGAACAATCATCTTGCGCGTCCACCACAGCGCACTGCTGATGTAGAGCGCTGCAACAATAATCATGCTGATAAACACCAGCGCCGAAATCTGATAGTTACGCTGGCTTTGCGCACTGGCGGCTTCCAGCACATGGTTGATCTCCTGCTGCCAGGCCTCAAAGTTAACGTCAAACGCATTCTGTGATTCCTGCACCGGCGCAGTGAGGAAATCCGAAAGTTGATTACTTTCAAGCCAGGTCGCCTGATGTTCGAGATCGTTGTGCCAGCGGGCAAAACTTTTCTCCGTCTCTTTTTGCAACGCCCTGACGTGCTCGTTGCCCGCAGTCATCGCCATAAAACTTTTAAATAACGTAGAGGATTGCGTCAGACTGGCGCGCGCCGTCGTCATCAACGTTTTAATGTCATCTGCCGGATAGCTAAGCGCCGTCAGAGTGCCCGCTTTATTCAGCGCGGTGCTGGCCTGTAACATCACCGCCCGAGTTTGCGCTAATGCCGCACGTTGCTGATTGCTCTGCTCGACCTGATTCAATCGTTGCAAATCATCGCGAAATGCCCAAAAAGACATGCCGTTACTGCCAATCTGCAAGATCCCGCAGAGAATCAAAATTAAAAACAGCGTGGTCGAAATTCGAATACGATTAAACATCAACGCTCCCCATCAGGCGGCAATGACCGCGTTAGTCAATGCTCGTTAAAATGTTTCCCAGTTTGGATCTTGTTCAGCAATTCGCAGTCGTGGCTGTGCCGGTGGTTGCTCACTGGCAGGACGGGATGATGTTTGCGTTTTATTGGTGAGTGGGCTGGCTGCCAGATGGAACGCAGAAACCGCTTGTGTTAAACGACTGGCCTGTTCTTCCAGCGCAGCGGCGGCAGCAGCTGATTCCTGCACCAGCGATGCGTTCTGTTGCGTGACGCGATCCATTTCCGAAACCGCCAATGCGACTTGATCGATGCCGCGGCTCTGTTCATCTGATGCCGATGCAATTTCGCCCATAATGTCAGTCACGCGAGTGACAGCATTGACGATATTGTTCATTGTTTCCCCGGCGCTTTCGACCAGCACCGAACCGGTATCAACGCGTGAGACGGAGTCTTCAATAAGTGCTTTGATCTCTTTTGCCGCCTGGGCGCTGCGACTGGCAAGATTGCGCACTTCGCCCGCCACCACGGCAAAACCACGGCCCTGTTCACCCGCACGCGCGGCTTCAACAGCGGCATTCAGCGCCAGGATATTGGTCTGGAA
Source organism: Escherichia coli (assembly GCF_036503815.1). Classification (GTDB taxonomy): domain Bacteria; phylum Pseudomonadota; class Gammaproteobacteria; order Enterobacterales; family Enterobacteriaceae; genus Escherichia; species Escherichia coli_F. Next base: position 2,160,744 of record NZ_AP027764.1, on the reverse strand, counting down.
GGCAATACCATCGATAACGCTGATAATGTCGGCGATTTTCTTCGAACTATCGGCAATCTCATGCATCGTTTTCACTACGCCATCCACTACTTTGCCGCCATGCTGGGCGGTGTCGGAGGCACTTTGCGCCAGTTGTGAGGCCTGGCGGGCGTTATCGGCATTTTGCTTCACCGTCGCGGTGAGTTGCTCCATGCTGGCAGCAGTTTCTTCCAGCGCGGATGCTTGCTGTTCAGTACGGGAAGAAAGATCGGTATTGCCCGCCGCAATTTCACGGGTGCCAGCATAGATGGCATCAGAGCCTTCGCGCACATGAGTGACGGTGTCAGTCAAAGAGCGTTGCATATGTGAAACGCTCTGCGCCAGGTCGCCCATTTCACTGCGCCCGTCAATGGTCAGGGTATTCGCCAGGTTACCACTGGCGATTTCGCGAATGTGAGCAATAATTTTTGCCAGCGGTGTAAGCAACATACGGCGAATGCCGTACCACGCCACCAGCAGAATCAATACCACCACCAGCGCAATAACCGCCAGTTGCCACTGGGCAAATCGATAATCATCTGCGTTGTCAGTGACGATATCGCGATACATTTTTTCACTGCTGAGGGCGTACTGAGCAAACGCTTCGCCCATTGCATTTTGCATTCCCTGGGTTGGCTGAGCGAAATAAGCTCCAGTATTGCCATAATCAAGATAATCAATCAGTTCAGTTAATGCTGTGTGATAGTTTTTATATTTTTCATCAATATTACGACTGGTAGCGACCATTTCAGGTAACGGCGCCATGCTTTTGAATTTTTTATAATGTGTCGCGGCCTGGGCCAAAGTTTTCCTGGCGCTATCGAGCAATTCAACTTTGGCGTTACTTTGTTGATTGGAGGAATCCATCATCATCCGCACCGCTGATCGACTCAGGTTAATGCGCGTTTGCAGCATTAAATCCCAGGTTGACGTCAGCTCGCCCTGCTGTTCCCGTAATTGATTGGAAACCACAAAGCTCTTCTGGCTATGGTGAAGGGAGGAAAAAAACAGACTGCCGGAAATAAGCTGTAACAGTGCGAATACCCCCAGCACCATTACCAACAGCGTGACTACGCGGATACGGTTAATCATAAGGCACCTTCCTGAAAACAAGTTGATCTCGTTATCGGCAAGAAGGAGGGAAACTTTATTGCTGATGCCACCCGCCGCGAAACTGAAATAAAAAACCCGATGCGCAGGTCATCGGGTTCATTGCAATTGAGGAAATCAGGAGAATTACGCCACTTCTGACGCCGCGCTATCTAACAGCGCCATCTCTTCGCTGTTCAGCAGTTTTTCGATGTTCACCAGAATCAACATGCGGTCGCCCAGTGCGCCCAGTCCAGTGAGATATTCTGTTGAAAGCGTCACGGCAAATTCCGGTGCCGGACGAATTTGCTCCGCCGTCAATGAAAGCACATCTGAGACGCCGTCAACCACGATGCCGACCACCCGCTGTCCGAGATTCAGGACGATAACTACCGTGTTGTCGTTATAGTCCACATCCACCTGGCTGAACTTAATTCGTAAGTCGACAATCGGCACAATAACACCGCGCAGATTAGTGACACCTTTGATAAACGCTGGCGTGTTTGCAATCCGTGTCACCTGATCGTAACCACGGATCTCCTGCACTTTCAGAATATCAATACCGTATTCTTCGTCACCAAGGGTAAATACCAGGAATTCCTGGCCTGACGGCTCGCTGGCCAGCTTTGTTACATTCGTCATACCGGTCATATTGTTACCTTTTTACTCATTCAGGCGGCGGTGTTCGCCATACGTTGTTCGCGGTTTATCGCCTGCAAGGCGGAGACATCAACAATCAGTGCCACGCTGCCGTCGCCAAGAATGGTCGCAGCAGAAATGCCGGGGACTTTGCGATAGTTACTTTCAAGGTTTTTAACCACAACCTGGTGTTGACCGATTAGTTGATCCACCAGCAAGGCGTAGCGGCGACCGCCACTTTGCAGGATCACCACAATTCCCTGGGTGGCTTCGGTTTTCGCGCCCGCGACGTTGAATACTTTCCACAATTCAACGATGGGCAGATATTCACCACGCACTTCCAGCACCCGCTCGCCGCCTGCCAGTGGATGGAGATCAGCTTCACGGGGTTGCAGTGATTCCATGACCGCATTCAGCGGCAGAATGAAAACTTCATCCGCAACGCGTACGGACATGCCGTCGAGGATGGCCAGCGTCAGCGGCAGTAAAATGCGGATGGTAGTACCTGTGCCCTGCTTCGACTGGATTTCGACATGCCCCCCCATCTCCTGGATATTACGTTTAACGACATCCATACCGACGCCGCGCCCGGAGACGTCGGTGACCTGTTCCGCAGTGGAGAAGCCAGGCGCAAATATCAGCATCGCGACTTCGTCGTCGCTCATGTTTTCGCTGACAGTCAAACCTTGCGAGGCCGCTTTTGCCAGAATTCGCTCACGGTTTAGCCCCGCACCATCATCGGTCACTTCAATGCAAATGTTGCCGCCCTGATGTTCGGCAGACAGAATTAAATTTCCGACACTGTTTTTACCTGCGGCGAGCCGTTTTTCTGGCAGTTCAATACCGTGATCGAGGCTATTGCGTACCAGGTGGGTCAGCGGATCGATAATGCGTTCTATCAGGCTCTTGTCGAGTTCAGTGGAACTGCCCACCAGCGTCAGTTCTACCTGCTTGCCGAGTTTTCCCGCCAGATCACGCACCAACCGGGGATAGCGACTAAAGACATATTCCATCGGCATCATGCGAATCGACATCACTGATTCCTGCAAATCACGAGCGTTACGTTGTAACTGCCCCATGCTGGTAATCAAATCACCATGATTAACCGGGTCCAGTTCGCTGGAACGCTGGGCAAGCATGGACTGGGTGATGACCAGCTCGCCGACGAGGTTAATTAATTGATCAACCTTTTCTACCGCTACACGGATGCTGGTGGATTCACTGCTGCGCGTCGTTTTTTCCCGCTCCACGCGACCGGTTGGCGCTTGTTCGGCTGCCAGTTTAAGCACTGGTGGGGGGGATATTTTTGGCGCGACTTCTACTGTTTCAAAGGTAATCTGATCGGCCTCGATCACAAAACAGAGTACCGCTGTGATGTCATCTTCGGCAATGTCGCCCGGTAATATTGCCGAGAGAGAATCCGCCCCCTTTACCACGTCAGTTAGGGTTGTCAGATGTCCCAGCTCTTCTTCCAGCAGGTCGACTTCCCCGGCCTTCAGGCGCGAGAGGATAATTCGACGCGGTGACTGACAGCGACTCTGCTCATCTTGCGGTTCACTTTTGGCAACCACACTTAATCGGGTCACTGCGGATGGCGTTTCGCCTTTCGCTTCTAATGCCAGTTGACGCAAGGCCTGGCAGATATAATCGAAGCTGGCGGCATCCGGCTCTTGCGACTGTTTATAAGCGTCGAGCTGTTCTTGCATGATGTCCTTCGTTTCCAAAAACAGATTGATAATGTCGGTGTTGAGTTGCATCTCACCTCGTCTGGCTTCGTCGAGCAGGTTTTCCATCAGATGCGTGGTTTCCTGCAAAACGCTGAAGCCAAAGGTTCCTGCCCCTCCTTTGATCGAGTGGGCAGCCCGAAAGATGGCATTCAATTGTTCGGCATCTGGCGCTTCCGGCTGCAAAACCAGCAGATGCTGCTCCATGTCAGCCAACAGTTCGTCCGCTTCATCAAAAAATGTCTGATAAAAATCGCTTATATCCATGCTCACGCTGTCACCTCGGTTCGGCTGATGGCATTGTGGGAACACTGACCTGTGGTGCAACCTCAGGTTTTTCCAGGGCGCTTACTGGCTCATTCTGGCTTTCGGCGTTTTCATGCAAAATGGCCTGTTCGGCTTGTTTGTTCAGTACCAGCAGGCTGATACGACGGTTGACAGCATCATCAGGACCGCGATCGCTTAAGCGCATCGTTGCCGCCATGCCGACAACACGTAACACTTTGCCGCCATCCAATCCGCCAACCATCAGTTCGCGGCGGGATGCATTGGCCCGATCGGCAGAAAGCTCCCAGTTGCTATATCCTTTCTCACCACTGGCGTAAGGGAAATCATCGGTATGACCCGAAAGGCTAATACGGTTGGGAATACCATTCAGAACGGGCGCGATGGCGCGCAGAATGTCGCGCATATAGGGTTCGACGTCGGCACTGCCGGTTCTGAACATCGGGCGATTCTGGCTATCGATGATCTGAATACGTAGACCTTCCTGGACCAGATCGATTTTGAGATGTGGACGTAACGCCCGCAGTTTCGGATCGGATTCAATCAACTGGTCGAGATCGCCACGCAATTTCCGCAATCGACTTTGCTCCATGCGTTTTTTCAGCTCTTCGATGTTCGGCTGCTTATTCACTTCCCCCTGGCTTTGGGTGTAATCATCACCCCCACCGGGAATTGGGCTTTCACTATTAGAAATGCGATCGCCGCCCGTAACCGCAGTCGCCAGTGGAGTCCGGAAGTACTCCGCAATCTGAATCAGCTCTTTTGGGCTGGAGATGGAGATTAGCCACATCACCAGAAAAAAGGCCATCATCGCGGTCATAAAGTCGGCATAAGCAATCTTCCACGATCCATGTGCTGCCCCGTGGCTTTTGGCTTTGCGTCGTTTGACGACAATAATCGGATGCGCTTGATTCTTCATGCTTCCTCGGTTGTCGTCTGTTGTTGCGGATTTTTCACTGCACGCACATGCTCTTCCAGTTCAATAAACGACGGACGTTCGCTGGAATAGAGCGTTTTGCGACCAAACTCAACGGCGATAGGCGGTGCGTAACCGTTCAGATTAGAAAGCAGTGTGACTTTCACGCATTGCATCATTTTGCTGGTTTCGGCGCTTTTCTGACGTAAAACACTCGCTAATGGGGAAATAAATCCGTAAGCCAATAAAATACCGAGGAAAGTCCCCACCATCGCATGTGCGATAAGCGCCCCCAGCTCGGCGGCAGGGCGATCGGCTGAACCTAACGCGTGAACGACCCCCATCACAGCCGCGACAATACCAAACGCCGGAAGTGAGTCCCCGACCAATGCCAGACTGTTCGCCGGGACTTCTGCTTCGCTTTCGTGCGTCTCAATCTCTTCATCCATCAGGGCTTCAATTTCGAAGGTATTCATGTGACCGCTGATAATCAGGCGCAGATAATCGACGATAAAATCAAGCATGACGCTATCCGCAAGGATGCGTGGGTAGCTGGCGAAGATCTCGCTCTCACGGGGATTTTCAATATCGCGTTCCAGCGAAAACATCCCCATCTGCCGCGATTTCGCCATCAACCGATAAAGCAGAGCCAGCAGATCCATATACATTGCTTTGGTATATTTGGAGCGACGAAATAGCAACGGCAGCGCCTTCAGCGTGCCTTTAATCGCTTTGCCATTATTGCCGACGATAAACGACCCAATCCCTGCACCGGCAATAATCACCAGTTCAGCGGGTTGATAGAGTGCTCCAAGGCTTCCACCGGTCATCAGATAACCGCCGAAAACTGTACCGAGAACAACCAGGTAACCTAATAAGATAAGCACGACATCATCCTTCCACTGTTGACCATGACAGGATGTTCAGTCGTCAGACGTTAACGCGCGATTGGGGCAAAAAAAAGCAGCGGTACGTCGTTACCGCTGCTGGAATGTTTCGCCACACCGTATCAGTTAAACAGCCTGTACTCTCTGTTCATCCAGCAGTTGTGGGATAATATCGGCAGGATTCTGGGAAAGTTTACGTCTTTTTACTGCCCGGGATGGCGGCTGACATAAGCTGCAGGCAAAGCTGCCAACAGGCTGGTGAGCGTGGGTAATAAAATTGCCGCCGCAGCAGTTGCAGCTGGAAAGTTGCAGTAATCCACTTTCAACAAACCGTACCAATGTCCAGGCACGGGTTAATGCCAGTAGCGGTCCTTCTTCTGCTTGCGGGCACTGTTCAAGGTATAAACGGTAGGCTTTGATTACCGCATCGACGCCATTACACAAGCCGGTTTTCAGTAAAAACTGCCATGCGTTACAGAACATCGAAGCATGAACGTTTTGTTCCCAGGTCATAAACCAGTCGGTTGAGAATGGCAGCATGCCTTTCGGCGGTGGGCTTCCGCGCAGTTCTTTATAGAGTTTTATCAGGCGTCCGCGACTTAACTGTGTTTCGCTTTCCAGCATCTGCAAACGAGCGCCCAGGGTGATCAATTCCATTGCCAGCTGAATATCCCGCGCTTCCTGAACAATGCTTTTTTCACTCATGATCACGCCCTTTTCTTGCGCAGCGCTTCTTCAGGCTGATTAACATCATTCAGCAAGCGTGTCGAGAGCATGATGCCGGTATGAATTTGCTGGAGATCGTCAACGCGGGAATCTTGCGTCAACTGAGTAATCGTCTGGTGGCTGTCAAAACGAAAGTGACAAACCAGTTGATTGGTTTCTGCCAGCTTAACCATTTGCGGAAGAGTCAGTGCCGCTAACGTTGTCGCCATTTCTTCATTTATGCCGAGACGAAACATTGCGGACGCTTTGTCCTGAACAATCAGACGCTGTGCAAGTAGTAAATATGACAAGTTGATGTCATAAATGTGTTTCAGCAACTCGGAGGTATGCATTATTCCCACCCAGAATAACCAACTTTATTTTTATGCGGTATCACCGCACCCCGTGATGTCGCCGGGAAGCCCCGGTAAAAAGTAATTAGCATTAGAATAGTTGCGATAAGCTGCAATAAAACAGCCCCACCTTATTGGGTTTAATAGGTCCTTACAAATAGAGGGGGTACTTTACACTTATCTAAGATTTTTCCTAAATCGACGCAACTGTACTCGTCACTACACGCACATACAACGGAGGGGTACTGCGATTTTCAATAATGTGTGATACAGATCACATAAAACACTCAATTACTTAACATAAATGTATAAGTCATACTTTTGTTTTGGGTGTATTTCAATCTGTTAAAAAGTTTTTCACACCGATGGTAAGCAAAAGTGAAACCGTAATAATCGAAATGAGATGTTTCGCACAGTTAAAATAACTCACCGTAAATAATCATCTGCTATAAATAATTGGTCAAATGCAAAATCAGTTAATCTATTTACAAACAGGCACTTACAACACAATATACTGATTTAAGGCAAAGACAGGCAACAACCCACTTAATATTAACGAAATGTTTTATATATATTACCCATTTGTTTAATATGGGGAATTAGTACATTTTTTCCTTATAATAACAATTGAAATTATATGATTGCTGGGCGTCATTGATTAATTGTTTTTACTAATAACCAGGCTAATATTTACCTGTTTGACTGAGTTCGAATTGCGTCCTTCCTCCATTAGGAGTAAAGCTTTAATGTCACCTGAAGTTCACAGAATAAGGAACAGGTTATGAGCTATAGCAATATTCTTGTCGCCGTTGCGGTTACACCGGAAAGTCAGCAACTGCTAGCAAAAGCGGTATCTATCGCCAGGCCAGTAAAGGGACACATCAGTTTAATTACTCTCGCTTCCGACCCGGAAATGTACAATCAATTAGCCGCGCCGATGCTTGAAGATTTACGCAGCGTGATGCAGGAAGAAACGCAAAGCTTTCTTGATAAGTTAATTCAGGATGCGGGGTATCCCGTTGACGAGACGTTTATTGCCTACGGTGAGTTAAGCGAACATATTCTGGAGGTTTGTCGCAAACATCATTTCGATTTGGTGATTTGCGGTAATCACAATCACAGTTTCTTTTCGCGAGCATCCTGCTCGGCGAAAAGAGTGATTGCCTCAAGTGAGGTCGATGTGCTGTTAGTTCCACTTACGGGAGATTAACCGCACTTACGCAAGCTTAGGAAAGGTAGCAACTTTATCGCGCTGCTGGCTTTCCGCGCTTCGCGGAACTATCTGCTTTAGGTCGCTAATGAAGCACTCCTGCCAGTGGTTAATATCGTTTTTCACGATAACGTCCAGCATTTCTGCATGACGGGAAATACGTTCCGCCAGCGACATAGTCAATGCACGATCCAGCGCAGCTGCAACTTCGTCACGATCGTAGGGATTAACAATTAACGCCGACGTTAACTCGTTTGCCGCTCCCGCAAATTGCGAAAGAACAAGTACGCCCGGGTTGGCTGGGTCCTGAGCGGCAACATACTCTTTTGCCACCAGGTTCATCCCGTCACGCAGTGGCGTCACTAAGCCCACGTCAGAGTAGCGGAATATTTTCATCAGTAATTTACGGTCAAAATGCTGATTCAAATAATAAAGCGGCGTCCAGCCTAATTGCCCATATTTACCATTAATTCGTCCGGCTTCATTTTCGAGCTGATGACGAATATCCTGATAGGCTTGCACATCACCACGCGACGTTGGCGCGATCTGGGTATAACGAATTTTACCGTGATGTTGCGGATATTTTTCCAGTAACGCTTCATAGGCGAGAAAACGCTCCGGCAAACCTTTGGAATAATCCAGTCGTTCAACAGAAAAGATGTTCTGTACGTTTTTCAGTTCCGCTTTGAGTTGCGCCAGTTTTGGCGGCAGTGGTCCGGCAGCCTGTTTCGCTATTTCTTTCGGTTCAATGCCGATCGGGTAAACTTCTGTTCGAAACGCTTTGCCCCACGCCGTATGGCTTTTTGCGCTACGCGTCGTGACACGGGTCAGGTTAGAAAGGCAATCCAGGAACGCCAGACGATCGTTTTCTGTCTGGAAACCCAGCAAATCATAATCACAAAGCTGTTCAAGCAAGGTGTCATATGTCGGCAGCGCGTTGAAGATTTCCGGCGTCGGGAATGGAATATGCAAAAAGAAACCAATGCGATTATTCACCCCTCTTTTGCGTAATTCATGCGCAAAGGGCAACAGGTGATAATCGTGGATCCAGATAATGTCATCGTCTTGCAGGAGCGGCAATAATTTATCTGCCAGCATTGCATTTACGCGTAGGTAGCCATCCCAGGCAGGACGCTGAAATTGCACCAGATCGAGGCGATAATGAAAAGCAGGCCAGAGAACGGCATTGGAGAATTGGTTGTAGTATTCGTCAAGGTCCTGTTCGCTGAGGTTAAAAGAGGCCCACGTAATGTTACCCTTTTTCACCTTTTTTAGTGGCTGATCCTCATTTCCTGTTTCGCCACTCCAGCCAAACCACAGTCCACCTGCGGCTTTCAGTGCCCCCAGTATGCCAACGGCAAGGCCACCGGCACTGGCGGCGTGCTCATCTGGTGGTGCAATCCGGTTAGATACTACGACTAAACGACTCATAGTCATCACTCCTGTTATTTTCTCTTTTTTGTTGTAATGCGGTGGTTATCATTTCAAGCCAGCTCCAGACATCCGGCACGCCCGCCAGTCGCCATGATGCCTGAGTTGCGCCTGTGCCAATTTTTACTGACATTCCGCCCTGCCGGTTAACGACAGCGAAGCCAGATTCATCGGTTAAATCATCGCCCAGAAATACCGGCGTTCGCCCGATAAAGGGAGCTTCCTGCATAAAGGCAGCAATCGCCTCACCTTTACTGGTGCCTCGCGGCTTGATCTCGACAACACACTTTCCCTGCTGTAACGCCATTTGTGGCCAGATCTGGGTAATACGTTGCGCTAATGTCATTAATGCGTCTTCATGCTGCGGAGCCTGACGATAATGCAGCGCAAAGGCCATCCCTTTCGTCTCCAGCTCCGCGCCGGGAAGCTGGGCGATAGCCGTATGCAGTTGCACGCTAATATCACGCGCAATCGCATCCGGCAGATGAACGATATGCGTTTTACCATTGATGTCACGGCGCTCCGCCCCATGCACGCCCGCTAACGGGAAGCGATAAGGTTTTGCCAAAGCGTCAAGCTCTACCATTGAGCGCCCTGATATCAATGCCAATGCACCATCACTTGCGGTTGCCAGTAGCTGAAGTCCTTGCAGAATATTGTCAGGCACGACCACCTGATCGGGATGCGGTTTAATTTCCGCCAGCGTTCCATCGAGATCAAAAAACCAGGCATATTTCGCGGATAGTTCAGGGGTTTCGGTTAACGGTTCTGTCACCCGGTTCTCCTCCTTCTCTTTTCTTATTGTGTTGCGCAGAACGCGCTTTACAGACATGTAAGTATAGACAGTGTGACGGGGGTCGCCATTTGTAACGAAGAACAGCCAACCGTTGTGGCGGCTGGCTGTGGTGGGAAAAAACGCTAAATTGTTGCAGAAAAAAGCATCAAACAGTGCGTTTCGCTTTTTGCTTGTAACGGTCGAAGATCACCGCTGCCAGCAGGATTAAACCGCGAACAACGTACTGCGCGAAAGGAGAAATATTAAGCAGGTTCATGGCGTTTTCCACGGTACCTAAAATTAAGATACCCGCCACCACATATGAGATTTTTCCGATGCCACCTTTCAGAGAAACGCCACCTAAAACGCAGGCGGAGATAACAATCAGCTCATAGCCAATCGACGTCATTGGCTGCCCACTGGTCATACGTGAAGCCAGAATAATTCCGGCTATCGCTGATACCAGTCCAGAGAGAACAAAGATAATAATTTTGGTGCGAACAACCGGTACACCTGCCAGACGCGCGGCCTCTTCGTTCCCGCCAATCGCCAGGGTGTTACGCCCAAAGGTGGTTTTATTCAACAGCAAACCAAAGACAATCAGACACGCGACGGTAAGCCAGATTGGCGCAGGCAGACCGAACCAGTTGGCATAACCAAGGGCAAAGAAGCTTTCATCTTCGATACCTACCGCTTTACCGTCAGAAATGATGTACGCCAGACCTCGAACAATCTGCATCGTTGCCAGTGTCGTGATCAGGGCATTTATTTTCAGTTTGGCGATAACAAAGCCATTGACCAGACCACAGAGAACGCCCAGCAACAAACCCGCTGCCACGCCAATCCACAGGCTTTCAGTCAGGTTGATAACCACCGCCGTGGTGACACCCGCACAGGCAATTACGGAGGCGACAGAAAGGTCAAAGTCACCGGAAGCAAGGCAGAACAACATGCCACACGCCACCATCCCCGACATAGAAATTGCCAGGCCCAACCCTTTCATATTAATGAAGGTGGCAAAATTTGGGACAAAAATGGCACAGGCGATAAAAAGCACCGCAAACACCACCAGCATGCCGTACTGATCCCAGATACGCCCAAAGCTGAAAGACGACTTAGGTGCGCCAGAACCCGATGTAGAAACAGAAGACATCATACTCTCCTTACTCAGGCAACTGCCTGGCTGACTTTAGGCATCGCAAGGCTTAATGCCTGACGCTCATCTGCCTGCTCGTGTAACAATTCACCGGCGATTTCGCCTTCGCGCATCACCACAATCCGGTCGGCAACTCCGAGGACTTCGGGTAAGTCGCTGGAGGCAAACAGCACCGCCACGCCCTGCGCTGCCAGCGCATAAATCACGTTGTAAATTTCATGCTTAGCACCAACATCAATGCCGCGCGTAGGTTCATCCAGCAAAATGACCTTCATCTCTTCCGATAACCAGCGGCCCAGAATGGCTTTTTGCTGATTTCCGCCTGAAAGATTCATGATCAGTTGCTCTGCGCCCGGCGTTTTGATGTTGAGCGAACGAATGTGGTGATCGGCATTGTTTTCTTCCCAACCGTTGTTGATTACACAACCGCCGAGCACATGTTTGCGTCTGGCACTGATGTTGATATTGTCGCGAACGGAGTGCACAGGAATAATGCCTTCCGCTTTGCGATCTTCCGGGCAGAGCATCATGCCTGCGGCAATAGCGTGGCTCGGTTTACGAATATCAATCGGCCGTTGGTCGATATAAACCTGACCGGCGGTGATTTGCGTACCGCCAAACATGCCTTTCATTAATTCGCTACGCCCTGCCCCGACCAGACCAAACAGACCGACAATTTCTCCACTGCGAACCGCCAGACTTATTGGCGTACGCACGCCTGGTGCTTTCACAGCATCAAGACGCAGCCGCTCCTCGCCATAACTACGCGGTTGCCAACCGTAGATATCGCCGATGTCGCGCCCGACCATCGCCTGCACCAGGGCGTCGTGGTCAACCTGCTGCATATCAGTAAAGGTTTTGACATAACGCCCATCTTTAAAGACGGTGATGGCATCGCTGAGGGCAAATATTTCTTCCATACGGTGAGAAACGTATAAGATCACCCGCCCCTCTTTTCGCAGTTCACGAATAACGCGGAAAAGATTGTCGATTTCACGGGCAGAGAGGGAGCTGGTTGGCTCATCAAAGGCGATAATTTTGGCGTTACGCGCCAGCGCTTTGGCAATTTCAACCATCTGCCACTGACCAATGGAGAGATATTTCAGCGGCGTGTCCGGGTCAATATCCATACCAAGATGTTTAAGTTGTAAACCCGCCTCATAATTCAGCAATGAGCGATTCACAATGCCGCCTTTATGCGGCAGCTGGCCGAGATAGATGTTTTCCGCGACGGTCATTTCCGGCACGAGATGCAGTTCCTGGTAAATAATCGCCACACCCGCGTTAAGTGCTGCGGTCGTGTCGGAAAAGGACATTTCCTGCCCATTAATCACTACAGAACCCGTGGTTGGCGCATAGTTGCCGCTGAGGATTTTTAAGAGAGTTGATTTTCCTGCGCCATTTTCACCCATCAACGCATGAACCTGACCGGCATAGCAGTCAAAACTAATATCCGTCAGCGCCTTAACGCCGGGAAACGTTTTACCGATGCCGCGAAATGAGAGATACGGGGTAGACTGTTGCATAACGTCTCCGTGAATCACTGGTCGTTCACACCCCCTCTGCATCATGCAGAGGGGAATTTTTTCGGCAGATTACTTACCGCCTAACCCTTTTTTCTCCAGTTCTTCTTTAAAGTTGTCACGCGTGATCAGCACCACGTCGGTAACTTCGGTGAATTTGGTCGGTTCGACACCTTTTGCGACCCAGTTGTAAAGCATTTCGCTGGACTTATAACCATGTACGTCCGGGCTTGGCAGCAGTGATCCGTAGAAGCCGGTTGCCTGTGCCTTAGACAGTTCGCTCACCGCATCTACACCGTTAATACCGATACCGATAATATCGGCCGCTTTAAAGCCCTGACCTTCCGTCGCGCGTACGCCGCCCAGCACGGTGCTGTCGTTCATACCGACGATCAGCCAATGTTTAACTTCCGGATGTTGAACCAGCATTGAGTTGGCAGCGTCAAATGCCCCCGGGATGTCGTTAGATTTGGTAGGTACCTGATAAATTTGTTTTTCCGGGAATCCTGCAGCTTTCAGCGCATCCATAGAACCCGTAGTACGGCGACGAGCCGTATCCAGTTCGTTGGAGGTAATCGCCATCACCGCGCTTTCTTTGACACCCCAGCCACGTTTCTGCATCTCTTTATACAGTTCCTGGCCCTGACGTTCGCCAATTTTGGTCGCTGCCATCATCACCAGCGGAACGGTATCCATTGGCTTGCCTTTGGCGTTAACAAACTGGTCATCCACGGCAATGACTTTCATATCGTAGCCACGCGCTTTCGCCACGATGGCAGAGCCGAGTTTCGGGTCCGGAGTACAAATAACGAAACCTTTCGCGCCACTGGCAGCCAGGCTGTCGATAGCGTTCAATGTTTTTTCGCCATCCGGCACGGCAATCTTAATAACTTCAAACCCTAAATCCTTCCCGGCTTTATCGGCAAACTTCCATTCGGTCTGGAACCACGGCTCTTCCGGTTGCTTCACCAGGAAACCGAGCTTCAGGTTCTCCGCCATAGCGGATTGTGACATAACGGCTGCCAGACCAATGGCTGCCAGGGCTTTAGTAAATTTGTGCATGGTTCTCTCCAGCTTTAGTGTCGTTTTGTGTAGGGCAAAAACGAATGACTTTCGTTAAATTAATCGGAAAACAAAGCATTACCTTTTAACTAAAAGATAAGTGACCGTGTTGACATAGTTTTAGCGAGAAATTAATTCTCCATAGGAGAGCAATATCACATCGCAGAATTACAGTGAGAACGTGCATAAATTTAGCGGGAAAAGACATAAGGAAAAGCTTATTTGTCAGACAAATCACCGAGCGCGCAGCAGATTAATCCATAAGATTAGCCTGGAAATCCTTGTTGTCTTTGGTACCCATGCGGGATGTCTTCTTTTTAACCAGTCAATAGGCTGCATTACCTGGCGTTGAGTTTTTGAAATGGTGTAATAACCGCAACTCAAAGATGTGGAAAATGAGCGTCATTCATTTCGCCATTAATTATCACCGTGCTCATTAATTAACAGAACACGTATACTGAGAGCCATATCGCAAAAATGAAAAAACGTTTTAAAAAATCATTGCTTCATCATGAATTCAAATCCCCCTATTAATATCAACAAGATACAAAAAGCATCATCATTAAAATTCATTGCAGTTACATTGATTTCATCAATGAAATGTAAAAATATATAAACTTGATGATTTAAGCATTTTCTTATACCCGTTCAGACGTTATTCTTATTTCAGATCATCGTCAGAATTGACTCCACGATCACATTTCGGACCGGCAGAAAGGAATTATTCTGCAAACAGTAATTATGGTGTTTTGATTTATCTTGCACCTCTCCACTTCTGGATATAAGGATATTAGGTATGGCAACCGCTGGAATGCTTCTCAAACTCAACTCTCAAATGAACCGCGAGTTTTACGCATCCAATCTCTACCTTCACCTGAGTAACTGGTGTTCTGAACAGAGTCTGAACGGCACCGCCACTTTCCTTCGCGCACAGGCACAGAGTAACGTGACCCAAATGATGCGCATGTTTAACTTTATGAAGAGTGTCGGCGCTACTCCCATCGTTAAAGCCATTGATGTTCCCGGTGAAAAACTGAACTCACTGGAAGAACTTTTCCAAAAAACGATGGAAGAATACGAGCAACGTTCAAGCACGCTGGCACAGTTAGCCGATGAAGCTAAAGAACTGAATGATGATTCAACCGTCAATTTCCTGCGCGATCTGGAAAAAGAGCAGCAGCATGATGGCCTGTTGCTGCAAACCATTCTTGATGAAGTGCGCAGTGCGAAACTTGCTGGTATGTGCCCTGTGCAGACCGACCAACATGTTCTGAATGTCGTGTCGCATCAGCTGCATTGATCATCATCGGCGCTAATGCATTGCGCCGATGAAGTTTTTGAGAAACCGCTGCCTCATCTTTTTGAAGCAGCGGTTTTTTAATGGGATTCGCCCTGTGGGGTAAACTTGAGTTCAATCAGCGCGATGGCTTTTTGGATTGCCCGCATGGTGACCGGGTCTGCGGCGGCGGGATGGTGAGTAAAGTCGATATTCTTCAGCTGGCTGGACATTTTTTCGCGAACTTCAACGGGTGCGATTACATCCAGAACGTCGAGAATTTGTTTGATAACCAACTGGCAAGCAACCACATCAGAAACCAGTTCCTGATCGGCATTCAGCGGCTGGGACATCGTAAACTCCTGATAGCATTTTGAAAGCCGTTATAGTAGCGGCTTCACATCTTCAGCGATAGTCACATACACCGTCATCAGGACACAAAAAAACCTGCCGGAGCAGGTTTTTTGTTATCGGAACATATTGCCTGGCGGTACGTCTTTGAACGTCTTGCAATAGTTATTGAACATACTTTTCAGGATCTTGCGCAGTTTCATCGCGGCACTCCGACTATTTGTTATGCAGGTGTTATTGTCTTTGCACTTATAATATGACAACCATCACAAAAATCAATCTTTATGTGATGCAAATCACATAAATACCCCTTTAATGTTATAAAAATGATAATCAAAAGGCAGCACCCCCATTTCTGACACATACAGATGGCGAGAAATAGCGCCTGCCAGGCGTCTTTTCCGGCCATTGTCGCAGCGCTGTAACGCGTAAAATACTGCTTTCTTTTACTCTTCTGGCTGGACCATGAGACTTCTGATTCTGACTCTTTCATTAATAACGCTGGCGGGGTGCACAGTTACTCGCCAGGCTCATGTGGGCGAAGTTGACGCGGCAACAGGTATTGTTCGGTTGGTTTATGATCAGGCTTTTTTGCAGCATGCCCGTACCGATCGTTATATCAGTCGCGGGATCGCCGATCGCGCATGCCAGCAGGAAGGCTATACCCACGCTATCCCCTTTGGTCAGCCAGTAGGCAACTGTAGCCTCTTTGCGGGTTCCTTATGTTTGAATACGGAATTCACTTTGTCATATCAGTGCCATCATTCCGCCTTCCCTGTCTTTCTCTAAACGTTTTAATCAGCGAGGGGGATCTTCGCTGATTAAATAAATAGCGGTAATGCGTTTTATTCCCATTCGTATTTTTAATAAATGATGTTTATATTTTACCTTTTGCAAATAATAAAATAACAAATTATAGTGACGCCACAGCAACAAATATAACCTTTGTGGAGCACTATCATGCTGAAACCAGAAATGATTGAAAAACTTAATGAGCAGATGAACCTGGAACTGTACTCTTCACTGCTTTATCAGCAAATGAGCGCCTGGTGCAGCTATCATACCTTCGAAGGTGCTGCCGCGTTCCTGCGCCGCCACGCCCAGGAAGAGATGACGCATATGCAGCGTCTGTTTGATTATCTGACTGATACCGGCAACTTACCGCGTATTAATACCGTTGAATCTCCGTTTGCTGAATATTCTTCACTTGATGAATTATTCCAGGAAACCTATAAACACGAACAATTAATCACGCAGAAAATTAACGAACTGGCTCATGCTGCAATGACCAATCAGGACTACCCAACATTTAATTTCCTGCAATGGTATGTTTCTGAGCAGCATGAAGAAGAGAAACTGTTCAAATCGATTATTGATAAATTAAGCCTTGCAGGCAAAAGCGGCGAAGGTTTGTATTTTATCGACAAAGAACTCTCTACCCTCGACACACAAAACTAATGCTCTCCGGCGGCAGGTTTTCTGCCGCCGTTTCAAATCAGTGACGGCAAATCTTACTCTGATCGGTTGAAAAACCGTCTTCCGAAGGTATAAATTTGCCTTTTGCTGCCAGAAACGCTACCAGCTCTCCCGCTGTCATCCCTTCTGCCGAGCAGGTGTGAAAACGTGCCTGTTCACCAAAACGCGCTTTAATCGCAGCTTCCAGACTGGCATGCGTATATTGCTCACCTGATTCAATCATCATATTTAACACTTCATGACCGTGAATAGAGTCCATCGTTCCTCCTCAAAAAAAAGCCTAGCGTAGCGATTGCCGCTTATGAAGACTTTGCGCCAGCGCAGGACTGAACGCATTTTATTGTACATTTAAATTTACACCATATGTAACGCCGGTTTGACGAAGCAGCCGTTATGCCTTAACCTGCGCCGCAGATATCACTCATAAAGATCGTCAGGACAGAAGAAAGCGTGAAAAACAGAACTCTGGGAAGTGTTTTTATCGTGGCGGGAACCACAATTGGCGCAGGCATGCTGGCAATGCCGCTGGCTGCGGCAGGTGTTGGTTTTAGCATCACGTTAATCTTGTTGATTGGGCTTTGGGCGTTGATGTGCTACACGGCGCTATTACTACTGGAGGTGTACCAGCATGTCCCGGCAGATACCGGTCTGGGCACGCTGGCAAAACGCTATCTGGGACGCTACGGTCAGTGGCTGACGGGCTTCAGTATGATGTTCTTAATGTATGCTCTGACTGCGGCATACATCAGCGGTGCTGGTGAATTGTTGGCTTCCAGCATCAGCGACTGGACAGGTATTTCAATGTCGGCAACCGCTGGCGTGCTGTTGTTCACTTTTGTTGCCGGTGGCGTGGTTTGTGTCGGAACTTCGCTGGTCGATTTATTTAACCGTTTTCTGTTCAGCGCCAAAATTATTTTTCTGGTGGTAATGCTGGTACTGCTGCTACCGCATATTCACAAAGTGAATCTATTAACCCTGCCGTTGCAACAGGGGTTGGCACTGTCTGCAATCCCAGTGATTTTTACGTCGTTTGGTTTTCACGGTAGCGTGCCGAGCATTGTCAGTTATATGGATGGCAATATTCGTAAGCTACGCTGGGTGTTTATAACCGGTAGTGCGATCCCCCTGGTGGCATATATTTTCTGGCAGCTGGCGACGCTTGGCAGCATTGATTCAACAACCTTTATGGGATTGCTGGCTAATCATGCCGGATTAAACGGGCTGTTACAGGCGTTACGCGAAATGGTGGCCTCTCCGCATGTTGAGCTGGCGGTGCATTTATTTGCTGATTTAGCCCTCGCCACGTCATTCCTCGGCGTTGCGTTAGGTTTATTTGATTATCTGGCAGATTTGTTTCAGCGTTCAAATACCGTTGGTGGACGATTGCAAACTGGTGCAATTACCTTTCTGCCGCCGTTAGCGTTTGCACTGTTTTATCCACGAGGATTTGTAATGGCGCTGGGTTACGCCGGTGTGGCGCTGGCGGTACTGGCATTGATTATCCCTTCGCTGTTGACCTGGCAAAGCAGAAAGCACAATCCTCAGGCGGGTTACCGGGTGAAAGGTGGTCGTCCGGCGCTGGTGGTGGTGTTTCTCTGTGGTATTGCTGTGATTGGCGTGCAATTTTTGATTGCGGCAGGCTTGTTACCAGAAGTGGGATGATTAGATCTTATTGGGTGCCAGAATTAACGCTGACACCCAATTTGACCTCTTAATGCAGGCAGCACTGCTTAAATTTCTTACCACTGCCGCACGGACAAGGATCGTTACGACCCGGTTTCTCT
Source organism: Escherichia coli (assembly GCF_036503815.1). Taxonomy (GTDB): domain Bacteria; phylum Pseudomonadota; class Gammaproteobacteria; order Enterobacterales; family Enterobacteriaceae; genus Escherichia; species Escherichia coli_F. The sequence goes on along the minus strand of NZ_AP027764.1, from coordinate 2,142,084 downwards.
TCTGCTTTGATCGGTTGCTGAACAGCTTTTTCCTGCGGATGCGCCATCCAGTATGCATGTAAATCAAGCGCCGCCAGTCGAATGGCATCTACGCTCTCTTCAAACGCTTCTGGCGACATCTTCTCTACCCGCTCGAAGTTTTCCTCAGTACCGTGCAGCGCAATCGCCTCCAGCGCCGGTTTTAACGAATCGGGCAACGTTGACCAGTCAGAAAGTGCCACGCCCCGCATATAGCCAAAGCACCACTCCTCAACAATCGTCAGCTCGCTGCCATCGACTTCTCGCAAGCCGAATAACGGCTCAAACTGCTCCGGGAATTCGTTCAGACGCTCTGCGGTATCGGCCATATGCTGAAAAGCCAGGTTCATAAAGCGCGTCATCTCTTTCTCTGACGCCCAGCGTGGCACATAGTCAGCCCCACCCCATACGGCAACCAGCCACTGTGCCGGTTCAATCTCTTGCGGAGAACTCAACACCGCCGTCAATAAACCGTCCAGCTCCGCCACATCAAGAATGGCGTGGTCAGTGTTGTATTTGGTCAGAATATCGTCCAGCCATTCCAACTCACTTTCGTTTAACGGTCCCGTTTTCATACGCTTTTCCTTGTGGATCTCAACTCGCCAACACCTATCTTACATGTCGGTCCGTATCAGAGATACTTTTTGAGTGGCTTTGCCGGTGATTAAAAATTAAGGAGGGTGTAACGACAAGTTGCAGGTACAAAAAAACCACCCGAAGGTGGTTTCACGACACTGCTTATTGCTTTGATTTTATTCTTATCTTTCCCATGGTACCCGGAGCGGGACTTGAACCCGCACAGCGCGAACGCCGAGGGATTTTAAATCCCTTGTGTCTACCGATTCCACCATCCGGGCTCGGGAAGAAAGTGGAGGCGCGTTCCGGAGTCGAACCGGACTAGACGGATTTGCAATCCGCTACATAACCGCTTTGTTAACGCGCCAAATTCTTCAGGCCTTTCAGCCGGACATCCGCTGAAGCCGATGTCTTTTAAACTGGAGCGGGAAACGAGACTCGAACTCGCGACCCCGACCTTGGCAAGGTCGTGCTCTACCAACTGAGCTATTCCCGCATTCATCAAGCAATCAGTTAATCACTTGATTTTATTATCGTCTGGCAATCAGTGCCGCCGTTCGATGCGTTGCATTCTACTTACCTGGCGCGATGAGTCAACGATATTTTTCACCACTTTTGATCGTTTGCTGAAAATTGCGCCGAAACGATCACTGATCAAGCAAATCTGCACGCGCAGCGCTCAAATATTGCAACATTGACCACAGAGTCAGTACCGCAGCCACAAAGAAAAGTGCAATACCGGCGTACTCAACCCAAATGTTCGGACGCCACAGCAGCCAGGCCAGCGCTACCATCTGGGCAGTGGTTTTCACTTTCCCAATCCAGGAGACAGCCACGCTACTGCGTTTACCCAACTCTGCCATCCATTCGCGTAGCGCAGAAATAATAATTTCACGGGCGATCATCGTTGCCGCCGGTAATGTCACCCACCAGCTGTGATAATGCTCGGTTACCAGCACCATGGCGATAGCCACGAGAACTTTATCTGCTACAGGGTCAAGGAAAGCACCAAACCGGGTACTCTGGTTCCAGCGGCGTGCCAGAAAACCATCGAACCAGTCAGTCACCGCCGCGACGCAGAAAATGAGCGCGGCGGCAAACGGCGACCAGGTGACAGGTAGATAAAAGACCAATACAAAGAATGGGATAAGGATGACACGGAACAGTGTAAGCAACGTAGGAATATTAAATTGCATAATGACGGGTAACTATCTGTTGTCAGTAAGATTACCCCTATGTTGCTACAGAGACATCAATGTTTCAACGACCAGAAGATCTTTTCTGCCAGACCTTGCGAAATACCCGGTACTTTTGCAATTTCCTCGACGCTGGCGTTACGTAAACCTTGCAAACCGCCCATATATTTCAACAACATTTGCCGACGTTTTGGCCCGACGCCTTCAATGGTTTCCAGGGAACTGGTATTTTTGACCTTCGCCCGTTTTTTGCGGTGCCCGCCAATCGCGTGATCGTGTGATTCGTCGCGAATATGTTGGATAACATGCAGCGCGGGAGAATCTGGCGGCAAACTGAATCCCTCACCTTCCGGCTCAAAGAACAGCGTTTCCAACCCAGCCTTCCTATCTGCTCCTTTGGCAACACCAAGTAGCAGCGGATGATTTTTATCCCATGAGACATCCAGTTCGGCGAAGACATTTTTCGCCTGTGCAAGCTGGCCTTTGCCGCCGTCGATAAGGATCACATCCGGGATCTTACTGTCGTCGATGGCTTTACCATAACGCCGACGCAGCACCTGATTCATCGCCGCATAATCATCGCCCGGCGTAATGCCAGTAATGTTATAGCGCCGATACTCCGCACGCAGCGGGCCGTTAGCATCAAATACCACACAGGAGGCGACGGTTTGTTCACCCATGGTATGGCTGATGTCAAAGCACTCCATCCGCTTCACTTCCGGCAATTTCAACACGCTGGCAAGCGCGGTCAGTCGCTGGTGAACGGTAGATTGCTGCGAGAGTTTGCTGGTTAAGGCCGTCGCCGCATTGGTGCGCGCGAGTTTCAGATAACGCGCCCGATCGCCGCGAGGTTTGGTTTGAACATTAATCTTGCGTCCCGCCAGTTCTGAAAGGGAATCGGCGAGCAGCGTTTTATCGCTAAGATTAAAATCGAGCAGGATCTCACCCGGTAAGGTGCGCATCTGGCTGCCTTGTAAATAGAACTGACCTACGAAGGTTTCCACCACCTCGCTCAGTTCCGTACCGCCCGGCACTTTCGGGAAATAGCTGCGGCTGCCGAGCACTTTACCCTGACGAATGAACAATACGTGGACACAAGCCATGCCCGCATCGAACGCCACACCAATAACGTCAAGGTCGTCGCCGGTATTGGACACAAACTGTTTTTCGGTGACGCGTCGCACCGCCTGAATTTGGTCGCGAATACGTGCCGCTTCTTCAAACTCCAGATTCTGGCTGGCAGTTTCCATACGGCTAATGAGTTGCGTAAGCACCTGATCATCTTTGCCAGACAAAAACAGGCGCACATACTCGACCTGCTGAGCGTATTCTTCTTCACTCACCAGTCCTTCAACGCACGGTCCCAGACAGCGCCCTATCTGATATTGCAGACACGGACGCGAGCGATTGCGATAAACACTATTTTCGCACTGGCGAATGGGGAATATCTTTTGCAGTAACGCCAGTGTTTCACGTACGGCATAGCCATTCGGGAACGGGCCGAAATATTCACCTTTGGCATGCTTCGCACCACGATGCATCGCCAGACGCGGGTGGGTATCGCCACTCAGGAAGATAAAAGGATAAGATTTATCATCGCGTAGCAAAACGTTGTAACGCGGCTGATAGAGTTTGATGTAGTTGTGTTCCAGCAACAGCGCTTCGGTTTCTGTATGAGTAACCGTTACATCAATTTGCTGGATCTGGGCGACCAGCGCTTCGGTTTTGCGCGAAGCGAGGTTGCTACGGAAATAGCTGGAAAGCCGTTTTTTCAGGTCTTTCGCTTTGCCGACATAGATAACCGTACCACCAGCATCGTACATGCGATAAACGCCTGGCTGGCTGGTTACGGTTTTTAAAAACGCTTTTGCGTCAAACTGATCACTCACTGACTTGATAATGTCTCCGCATTACACAGACCATGGCGAATTGCCAGGTGAGTCAGCTCAACATCGCCATGAATGTTTAGTTTACTGAACATACGATAGCGGTAGCTGTTCACCGTTTTCGGACTGAGATTGAGCTGTTCTGAGATCTCATTGACCTTCTGGCCCTTGGTGATCATCAGCATAATCTGCAATTCACGTTCAGACAAACTGGCAAATGGGCTTTCTGTTTTTTCTGGTTCGATCTGGCTTAACGCCATTTGTTGAGCGATGTCAGAAGCAATGTAACGCTGCCCTGAATAGACAGAACGAATCGCACTCACGACTTCCTGCGGAGCCGCGCCTTTGCTGAGGTAGCCCGCAGCACCGGCCTGCATGACTTTCGCTGGTAAAGGGTTTTCTGTATGGACCGTAAGCATGATGATTTTTACATCAGCTGTGGAACGCGCGATTTTACGCGTCGCCTCAAGACCGCCAATGCCCGGCATACTCATGTCCATTAGCACCACGTCAACGGCATTTGCCCGGCACCACTTAACGGCGTCTTCACCGCACGATGCCTCACCGACGACTTTTATACCCTTTATATCTTCCAGAATGCGTCGTATCCCTGCGCGCACCAGTTCGTGGTCATCAACAAGTAGAACGTTGATCAAAGGAATATCTCCAGAAATAGGGATAACGCTACTGATAGTTAGTCATTCGTATATTAGCGGTTTTTATTGCAACTTTGAAACGTTAAAAATGGTGGGTATTCGATTTTTCTCTCGTTTTAGTCAATTCGATTGTCCACAGTTATGGTCACGCCCGTCACCAACGGCTTACCGGATCGTTTCACAGTAAGCCCTGCGACGAAATGTGACAAAAATTACCTTTATTCAGCAAAAATGAAAATCAGCCCGCTAAATATGTAACATTAATTAACCCGAACAATACGGGCAAAAAACATTCATGATAAAAATATTTATTGGTCATTATATTAACGCATTTAATAGCACCGTTGACGGCGCGCTCAAAAAACAACCACTGCTATTTTTAGCAAAGCTTATGGTATACTCCGCCGCCTTAACATTTTTCACCGCAAATTTTCATTGCAACATGACGAGGAAAATAAATGAGTACGCCTGATTTTTCTACTGCCGAGAATAATCAAGAACTGGCAAATGAAGTCTCCTGCCTGAAAGCGATGCTGACGCTGATGCTGCAGGCGATGGGACAAGCTGACGCGGGCCGCGTGATGTTAAAGATGGAAAAACAGCTTGCGCTGATCGAAGACGAAACCCAGGCTGCAGTATTTTCCAAAACGGTTAAGCAAATTAAACAAGCCTACCGTCAGTAATATAAAACCGGCTGAGAGCATGCCTTTCAGCCGGTTTTTGCATCTGGCACGCAGAAAGAAAAGCGATCAAATTAAGCCAGTAGCGGCCGCGTAACAGGCCACCTGGGTCTTATTCGGTGCATTGATTTTTTTCTGCATGTTTTTCTGATGGAAATTGACCGTATTCTCAGAGATTGACAAAATCATCGCTATCTCTGCTGATGTCTTCCCTTCCGCCGTCCATTTCAGAATTTCTTTTTCGCGCTTGCTGAAATTCATCTCTGGCGTCATCACTATTTCATCATTTAAACGCATCAGAGCCATCAGACTTTCGCGCACCAGTAACTGCATTTTTAATTGCAGTTCATCACTAAGAATGGGTATTTCGCGCGTGCTGCAACGGGAAAAGGACAAAAAGCCCAGCGCCCGATTTGGCAGCATTAAATACTGAGTGACACCGCGGCGTAAACCATGTGCGCGCGCGGCTTCCCATAATGGCTGTGCTTCGCTGAATAAGTCATCATTCCACATTAAATGGCCCTGACTAAAGTTTTCAGGGTTCAGCACAGGATCAATTGCGAGAAAGTTTTTTGCCTGATAATAACTCACCCACGACTCAGGGTAATTGGTGTAGAAAGCTACTTTAGGTCGCGTGAATGGTACCGGGTGGCGAACACATAACGAATAGTAATCGTACTCCAGCTGCTGAGCCTGAAGCTCTATTTCATGGTAGACCTCTTCTGCGGCCTCCATCCTCTGAAAACGCAACAGCATCGTGCGACGCCAGCTGAAAAAATCCGTATCCTGCATAGTAAACCGCAACGCCCCTGAGAGTGAGTATCATTTATAATGATAATTTAAACTATCACATAAATAAGATTTATATATAATTTATATTATTCAGACAATGAATTACTTTTGCAAGCCATCGCATTCTCTTATGTTATTAATGAGTTATGCTGATTTGTTAAGCAGTTTTATCACGTTTGAAGTGGCGTCCCGCCCCGACTGGTAAATCGTCGGGGCTGATTTTTTCTTATTATTGCAGCAGAAACTTCTCGAGGAACTGGCGGGTGCGAGGCAGCTGAGGATCGGCAAATAACGCTTTTGCGGCCCCCTGCTCGACTATCCGCCCCTGGTCCATAAAGATCGCCCGGTCCGCAACATCCCGGGCAAAGCTCATTTCGTGCGTCACAATCACCATCGTGCGCTTTTCCTGCGCCAGCTGACGGATGGTGTTCAGGACTTCGCCCACCAGCTCTGGATCCAGCGCCGACGTTGGCTCGTCAAACAAAATCACCTCAGGACGCATAGCCAGCGCTCGCGCAATCGCGACACGCTGCTGTTGACCGCCAGACAAACGACGTGGATAGCTGGTTTCTTTACCTGCCAGCCCAACTTTCGCCAACAGCTCGCGAGCGCGCGCCGTGGCCTCTTCTTTCGGTTCGCCTTTGACGATCACCGGCCCTTCAATAATGTTTTCCAGCACCGTACGATGCGGAAACAAATTAAAGTTCTGGAAGACAAACCCGACGTGCTGACGCAACTGGCGAATCAGCGATTTTTGCTGACTTAATGAACGTGCAGTATCAATGGTGATATCGCCAACGGTAATGGTTCCCGCTTCCGGTTGTTCCAGCAGATTTATGCTGCGTAGCAACGTGGTTTTGCCGGAACCACTCGGACCGATAATTGCCACTACTTCGCCAGGCTTCACCTCAAGGTCGATACCGTGCAGCACCGTCTGACCGTGGAATTTTTTCACCAGGTTCTTAACTTCAATGGCACTCATTTTGGTTCTCTCTCCTGGCGATTAAGTTGATTCTCAAAATGGTTCTGCAACGTCGATAACACTGTCGCCATGATCCAGTAGATGAGCGAAGCCGCCAGATACATGGTGAACACCTCCAGCGTACGCGAGGTAATCAACTGCGCCTGACGGAACAGCTCCGGCACCTGGATTGTCGCGGCCAGCGACGTATCTTTTACCAGGCTGATAAAGCTGTTCGACAGCGGCGGCAACGCCACTCGCGCCGCCTGTGGCAAAATCGCGCGACGCATGGTCTGCCACGGCGTCATACCAATACTGGCAGCAGCTTCCCACTGACCTTTATCAATAGAAGAAATGGCGGCGCGCAGCGTTTCGGCAGCATAGGCGGCAGTGTTTAGCGACAGACCAATCATTGCTGACGGAATGGGATCTAGTTCGATGCCAAACTGCGGCAAGCCGTAATAGATCATAAACAGTTGTGCGATGAGTGGCGTACCACGAAAAATAGAGATATAAAAACGCGCCAGCCAGCGCACGGGCCAGATTGGCGAAAGGCGCATCAGCGCGAGAATAAACCCTAGCAGTAAGCCAAAAAACATGCCGCCGATACTGAGTTGCAGCGTATACCCAGCCCCTTTCAGCAGGAACGGCAAGGAATCAATAACCAGTTGTATACTTTCTTGCATGAGCGTTTCCGGAGCTAAACGTGGGGATGATAGGCGAACAGCGCAGGCGCGCCGCCGGTATGAATAAACAGAATCGGCCCTTCATCTTTGAAGCGTTTCTGACTGATACCGTCAATCAGCCCCGCCATCGCTTTTCCGGTATACACAGGATCAAGCAGAATGCCTTCCAGCCGCGCCAGCAATTTCACTGCTTCCATGCCTTCGTCGTTCGGCACGCCGTAGCCAGGTGCAAAATAGTCATCCCAGAGTAAAATTTCCGCTGATGCGGTCAGCTCCAGTTCTTTCGCAATCGCCTGTTGGAGGTTAACCACTTTCGGCAATTGATCGGCAACGGAACGCGACACGGTCACGCCAATCAGTTCGCTTTCAGGCATCAGGTGTTCCAGCCCAACAGCCAGTCCGGCGTGAGTTCCGGCACTGCCCGACGCGACCACCACCGACGAAATATTAACCGCCCCTTCACACTGTTGCGCGATTTCCAGCGCACTCTCCACATAACCCAGCGCCCCCAAAGCATTAGAACCGCCAACCGGAATGACATACGGGCGAAAGCCTTGTGCTTCGACTCGCGTCGCCAGCTCTTCCAGTTGGGCATTGGGATCGGTCAGTGCGTCGCACATTTCAATCTGGGTATTGAACAGATCCAGCAACAAACGATTGCCGTTGGTTAAATAGTTTTCTGCGGTTGTGCCAATAGGATTTTCCAGCAGCGCCACGCAGTGCAGACCGAGTTTCGCAGCGACTGCGGCAGTCTGGCGCACATGGTTAGACTGGATCGCCCCGGCAGTAATCAGCGTATCGGCACCTTCGCGCAGAGCATCTGCCGCAAGAAATTCCAGCTTACGTAATTTATTGCCGCCCATTGCCATGGGGGTGACGTCATCCCGTTTGATGAAAATTTCCCGTCCAAGATAATCAGAAAAGCGTGGCAGATATTCGAGCGGCGTTGGCGCGCCGATAAATTCCAGCCGTGGAAAACGGGTTAAATTATGCAGTGGCATAACAGCCTCCGATGTGTGTTGTTGTGATTTTCTTATTATGCACGCTGAAAACGCGTAAATAAAAAAGGCGCTAGTGAAAGCGCCCTTTTTTGTCATTATGCTGATTATTTGGTCACATCAGCACCAAACCATTTTTCAGAAAGGGCTTGCAGAGTGCCATCTTTTTGCATTTCCGCAATTGCATCATTCACCGCTTTCAGCAGGTCTTCATTTCCTTTACGCAGCGCTACGCCAGACTCCTGACGGGAGAATGCTTCACCGGTTACTGCCAGCGTATCGTTGGTTTTCTTCACCAGATCCAGCGCAGCCAGACGGTCAACGAGGATCGCATCAATACGGCCTACGCGCAGATCCTGATATTTGGTCGGGTCATCATCATAGGTACGCACATCGACGCCCTGAACATTTTGGCGCAGCCACTCTTCATAGTTGGTGCCCAGACCGACACCCACTTTTTTGCCTTTCAGATCATCAGCCGTTTTAATGCTGCCTTCGTTACCTTTTTTCACCAGCGCCTGAATACCGGAAATGGTGTACGGGGTAGAGAAATCGTATTTTTTCTTGCGCTCGTCAGAAATGGTGACCTGGTTAATCACCACATCAATGCGTTTAGAGTCCAGCGACGCCAGCATACCGTCCCATTTGGTCGGTTTTAGTGACGCCTCAACGCCAAGATGTTTTGCCAGCTGTTGGGCGAATTCCACTTCAAAACCGGTTAATTTGCCGTCATCCCCCTGAAAACTGAACGGCGGATAAGTTCCTTCCAGCCCTACGAGCAGCGTACCGCGCTCTTTAACTTTATTAAGCAGACCTTCATCTGCAAAACTTTTAACGCTCATGCCCGCAACCAGCGCCACGGCCATCACACCCATCAATGCCTGACGTCCCAGATGTGCTAATTTCATATTCACCCCGAATGTTGTTATGTCTGTTTGCAGTGTAGAGCCATTGTTTGTAAACACAAAAACAACTCCGCTACATCTTATTCTTATTTAATATATATCAGAAGCAGGCAGGCTGGAGGATTTCTGCACAAGTCCGGTACACGTTTGACGCTGATAGTGTTGATACTTCCGTAACGCGATGCGGTAATTGTTGGTGCTGGTAGTGGGCAGCCACGGGGCGAGGATTTCATCAAGGAAACCGTCCTGCAGCTGATCGAGGGAAATATTTTGCTCGTGAAGATGATTACCCAAACGGCGCAGACGAACGACATATTCACGCACCGTACCTGGGCTCATTTCAGTTTGCTCAAAAAGAAATTGCTTAAAGCCGATAATATCGAAAAAATCACTCTGTGTTTTGCAATGTAAATCACCGCAGAATCGGCACAATGCCGCCCATGATTTTTGTTCCACTTGCCAGCCATTTTCATCAAGCAGCGTGTCCAGGCGGGAAATCTCGATTTTATTCACTATTTTGCCGTCGCGAACGAGGGTAATGCGATCGAGTAATTTACGGCAATGCGCGCAATGGGTCTGGCTGTGTTTAAAGTCTTTAAGATAGCGGCTTAATGGCCGTCTTTTCAGGTGCTGCACCATCATTAAGAACTCCTGGTAGTCAAAATTAAAGTGCGGCATTTACTGACGTTATAACTTACCCAGTTTAGTGCGTAACCGTTTAATGGCCTGGCTGTGTAACTGACTGACCCGCGATTCCCCGACCTCCAGCACCGCGCCAATCTCTTTGAGATTCAGCTCTTCCTGGTAATAGAGGGTTAATACCAGTTTTTCGCGCTCCGGCAACATTTCGATGGCTTCCATCACCCGCTGGCGCAGATTACTGTCCAGCAGTTGTTGTAGCGGGTTTTCTCGCTGATGATCATCAGTAACCAGTTCAATGCTATCGCCGTGCTCTTCGCGCCACTCATCGTAGGAGAAGAGCTGGCTGTTATTGGTGTCGAGCAACATTTGGCGATAGTCGGCAATATCGATCCCTAAACGTTCCGCAACCTCAGTTTCCGTGGCATTGCGGCCAAGTTCCTGCTCCAGTTGCCCTATTGCCTGTGCCACTTCACGCGCGTTGCGTCGCACGCTGCGCGGCACCCAGTCACGGCTGCGAAGTTCATCCAGCATAGCGCCACGGATACGCTGCACTGCGTAAGTTGTAAATGCCGTTCCTTGTAGGGCGTCATAGCGTTCGACGGCATTAAGTAACCCAATGCCGCCCGCCTGTAGCAGATCGTCAAGTTCCACGCTCGCGGGCAGTCGAACCTGCAGGCGCAATGCTTCGTGACGCACCAGCGGGACATAACGCTGCCACAGCGAGTGTTTATCCATTACACCTTCAGCGGTATAGAGTGAATTCACGATAAACAGCCCTGCGTTATATGAGTTATCGGCATGATTATCCGTTTCTGCAGGGTTTTTAATCGGACGATTAGTGGGTGAAATGAGGGGTTATTTGGGGGTTACCGGTAAATTGCGGACAGAAAAAACCCCGCCGGTGGCGGGGAACACGTTGCTGACAAATTACGCTTCATGTTGCCGGATGCGGCGTGAACGCCTTATCTGGCCTACAAAAATATGCAAATTCAATAAATTGCAATTCACCTTGTAGGCCTGATAAGCGCAGCGCATCAGGCAATTTGGCGTTGCCGTCAGTCTCAGTTAATCAGGTTACGACGATTAACCCTGCAGCAGAGACAGAACCTGCTGCGGTACCTGGTTGGCTTTTGCCAGCACGGAGTTACCGGCCTGCTGGATGATCTGCGCTTTCGACATGTTGGACACTTCGGTCGCATAGTCGGCGTCCTGAATACGGGACTGCGCTTCAGACAGGTTGGTAGTGGTGTTGTTCAGGTTGGTGACGGCGGAATCCAGACGGTTCTGGATAGCACCCAGGGATGAACGGAATTTGTCGATGGAGCTGATAGCAGCATCCAGGGCAGCCAGAGGATCTTTGGTTGCAGTGCCTGCACTGGTGGTTTCTGTCGTTAATTTGCCATCTTTGCTTACATAAGCATCCGCACCAGCAACAGCTTCAAATTTACCAGTACCAGTACCTGATACCACTTTTACTGCGCCTGTATCTGCGTTGACAGAGTAAGTCGTATCGTAAGATGCAGTGGAAGTCAGTTCATTGTTGCCATCAACATATACAGCTTTAGCACCTGTAGCTACGACTGGAGTTGTACCAGAAGTCATACCATCGGCAGTACCTTTACCATTGGTAAAGGTAGCGGAACCGATCATGACACCAGATTTATAGTTGATCGTTGCGACAGTATCACCGTCGGTAGCGGTTGCTGCTGCCTGACTTGCAGATTGCAGTTGTGCCAGAATGACATCTTTAGAAACAGTGGCTGTATAAGTTACACCAGCAGCAGCGATGACACCAGGACCATCAGTAACGTCCGCAGCAGCTTTGAAATTATACGTAGTATTATCCAGAGTAACGGTAGCAGTACCGTCGTTCCCCAGAGATTTACCATCGCCAGCAAGAGTAAACAGCTCTTTAAGAGTTGCAGCAGCCGCACCACCGGAGTTGTTTGTTGTAAGGTTACCATCAGTAGTCAGGTAGGCTTGCTGTCCGCCAATTGTCAGATTACCAGTTGCGTCAACATTAAAGTTAACATCACCAGTAGCAGCCTTGTAAGTACCGGTTTTAGTCTGGCCAGCTGCCGGGAGAAGAGTATCTGCCAGAGTTCCAGCCGCAGCACTTGTTTTGTTTGCAGTATTGTTATAACTGAAGTTACCTGCATCTGCGTCGTATTTATAACTAACTGTTGAACTTGTACCACCAGCATAGGTTGCAATATCTACAGTATCGCCATCACTCAGCTTACTTAATGCCTGAGATGCAGTAAGTGCAGCGTTGCTAGTTGTAACTTTATAAGTACCATCACCGTTGTCAACGGCTTTCTGAGCAGTCAAGTCACTGATTGTGGCCGCTTTGTTTGCAATGGTACCAGAACCATTAACGTTGAAACCATTCAAACCCAGAGTATCAGAGTCAATTTTCTTCAGGTCGATAGAGATAGTCTGACCATCATTTGCGCCAACCTGAATTTTCAGGGAGCCATCTTTAGACAATACGTTCACGCCGTTGAACTGGGTCTGCCCGGATACGCGGTCAATTTCAGACAAACGGGATTTGATTTCGTCCTGAATAGAAGCCAGGTCAGAATCAGAGTTAGTACCGGTGGTCGCCTGTACAGTCAACTCACGCACACGTTGTAAGTTGTTGTTAATCTCAGACAGTGCGCCTTCAGTGGTCTGCGCCAGAGAGATACCATCGTTAGCGTTACGTGCGGCCTGAGTCAGACCTTTAATGTTAGAAGTGAAGCGGTTTGCAATCGCCTGACCTGCGGCGTCATCTTTCGCGCTGTTAATACGCAGACCAGAAGAAAGACGCTCGATAGAAGTCGACAGCGCAGACTGGTTCTTGTTGATATTATTTTGAGTGATCAGCGAGAGGCTGTTGGTATTAATGACTTGTGCCATGATTCGTTATCCTATATTGCAAGTCGTTGATTACGTATTGGGTTTCCACCCGTCGGCTCAATCGCCGTCAACCCTGTTATCGTCTGTCGTAAAACAACCTTTAGAATTTTTTTCACAAACAGCCATTTTTTGTTAGTCGCCGAAATACTCTTTTCTCTGCCCCTTATTCCCGCTATTAAAAAAAACAATTAAACGTAAACTTTGCGCAATTCAGGCCGATAACCCCGGTATTCGTTTTACGTGTCGAAAGATAAAAGGAAATCGTATGGCAAGTATTTCATCGCTGGGAGTCGGGTCAGGTCTGGATTTAAGTTCAATCCTTGATAGCCTCACCGCCACGCAAAAAGCGACGCTAACCCCTATTTCAAATCAGCAATCGTCGTTTACCGCTAAACTTAGCGCCTACGGTACGCTGAAAAGCGCGTTGACGACTTTCCAGACCGCCAATACTGCATTGTCTAAAGCCGATCTTTTTTCCGCCACCAGCACTACCAGCAGCACCACCGCGTTCAGTGCCACCACCGCTGGTAACGCCATCGCCGGGAAATACACCATCAGCGTCACCCATCTGGCGCAGGCGCAAACCCTGACCACGCGCACCACCAGAGATGATACGAAAACGGCGATCGCCACCAGCGACAGTAAAATCACCATTCAACAAGGCGGCGACAAAGATCCGATTACCATTGATATCAGCGCAGCTAACTCGTCGTTAAGCGGGATCCGTGATGCTATCAACAACGCAAAAGTAGGCGTAAGCGCAAGCATCATTAACGTGGGTAATGGTGAATATCGTCTGTCAGTCACATCAAATGACACCGGCCTTGATAATGCGATGACACTCTCGGTCAGCGGTGATGATGCGCTACAAAGTTTTATGGGCTATGACGCCAGTGCCAGCAGCAACGGTATGGAGGTCTCGGTCGCCGCCCAGAATGCGCAGCTGACGGTCAACAACGTCGCCATTGAGAACAGCAGCAACACCATCAGCGACGCGCTGGAAAACATCACCCTGAACCTGAACGATGTCACCACGGGCAACCAGACGCTAACCATCACTCAGGACACCTCCAAAGCGCAAACGGCGATTAAAGACTGGGTGAATGCCTATAACTCGCTAATAGATACCTTCAGCAACCTGACCAAATACACCGCCGTAGATGCGGGGGCTGATAGCCAGAGTTCTAGCAATGGCGCACTGCTCGGCGACTCCACGTTGCGGACGATTCAGACGCAGTTGAAATCGATGCTGAGTAATACCGTTAGTTCTTCCAACTATAAAACGTTGGCGCAGATTGGTATCACGACCGATCCCAGCGATGGCAAACTGGAACTGGATGCCGACAAACTCACCGCTGCACTGAAAAAAGATGCCAGCGGCGTAGGTGCATTGATTGTTGGCGATGGTAAAAAAACCGGCATCACGACCACCATCGGCAGCAACCTGACCAGTTGGCTTTCGACAACGGGCATTATTAAAGCCGCTACCGATGGCGTTAGTAAGACCCTGAATAAGTTAACTAAAGACTACAACGCCGCCAGCGATCGCATTGATGCGCAGGTCGCTCGCTACAAAGAACAATTTACCCAACTGGACGTTTTAATGACCTCGTTAAACAGCACCAGCAGCTACTTAACGCAGCAGTTCGAAAACAACAGTAATTCCAAGTAATCAATATTCATCGGGAGACAGGTCATGTACGCGGCAAAAGGCACCCAGGCCTATGCACAAATTGGCGTCGAAAGCGCCGTAATGAGCGCCAGCCAGCAGCAGCTGGTCACCATGCTATTTGATGGAGTGCTGAGCGCACTGGTTAGAGCGCGCCTGTTTATGCAGGACAACAATCAGCAAGGCAAAGGCGTCTCTTTGTCAAAAGCGATCAACATCATTGAGAACGGGCTGCGGGTGAGTCTTGATGAAGAGAGCAAAGACGAACTAACCCAAAACTTGATTGCTCTTTATAGCTATATGGTCAGGCGCTTGCTGCAAGCCAATTTACGCAACGATGTCTCCGCAGTCGAAGAAGTGGAAGCATTAATGCGTAACATTGCCGATGCCTGGAAAGAGTCGTTACTCTCCCCTTCTTTGATTCAGGACCCAGTCTGATGAACAATGCACCGCATTTGTATTTCGCCTGGCAACAACTCGTCGAAAAAAGCCAGCTCATGTTACGCCTGGCGACAGAAGAACAATGGGACGAACTCATCGCCAGCGAAATGGCGTATGTGAATGCGGTGCAGGAGATTGCACATCTGACTGAAGAGATTGATCCGTCCACCACGATGCAGGAGCAACTCCGCCCGATGCTGCGCCTGATTCTCGACAACGAAAGCAGGGTAAAGCAGTTATTGCAGATTCGGATGGATGAACTGGCGAAACTGGTCGGTCAGTCATCGGTGCAAAAATCGGTGTTAAGTGCCTATGGCGATCAGGGCGGCTTTGTGCTGGCTCCGCAGGATAACCTCTTTTGAATCTTAACGAGCCGATGGCTCGCGAATAATCCGATTACGGCTACGCTTCTAATGTTCCCCTTGAATGGAGTCGAAGAATGCGTAATCCCACGCTGTTACAATGTTTTCACTGGTATTACCCGGAAGGCGGTAAGCTCTGGCCTGAACTGGCCGAGCGCGCCGACGGTTTTAATGATATTGGTATCAATATGGTCTGGTTACCGCCAGCCTATAAAGGCGCATCGGGCGGGTACTCGGTCGGCTACGACTCCTATGATTTATTTGATTTAGGCGAGTTTGATCAGAAAGGCAGCATCCCTACTAAATATGGCGATAAAGCACAACTGCTGGCCGCCATTGACGCCCTGAAACGTAATGACATTGCGGTGCTGTTGGACGTGGTAGTCAACCACAAAATGGGCGCAGATGAAAAAGAAGCTATTCGCGTGCAGCGTGTAAATGCTGATGACCGTACGCAAATTGACGAAGAAATCATTGAGTGCGAAGGCTGGACGCGTTACACCTTCCCCGCCCGTGCCGGGCAATACTCGCAGTTTATCTGGGATTTCAAATGTTTTAGCGGTATCGACCATATCGAAAATCCTGATGAAGATGGCATATTTAAAATTGTTAACGACTACACCGGCGAAGGCTGGAACGATCAGGTTGATGATGAACTCGGTAATTTCGATTACCTGATGGGCGAGAATATCGATTTTCGCAATCATGCCGTGACGGAAGAGATTAAATACTGGGCGCGCTGGGTGATGGAACAAACACAATGCGACGGTTTTCGTCTTGATGCGGTCAAACATATTCCGGCGTGGTTTTATAAAGAGTGGATCGAACACGTACAAGAAGTTGCGCCAAAGCCGCTGTTTATTGTGGCGGAATACTGGTCGCATGAAGTCGATAAACTGCAAACGTATATAGATCAGGTGGAAGGCAAAACCATGTTGTTTGATGCGCCGCTGCAAATGAAATTCCATGAAGCATCGCGCATGGGGCGCGACTACGACATGACGCAGATTTTCACTGGGACGTTGGTGGAAGCCGATCCTTTTCACGCCGTAACCCTCGTTGCCAACCACGACACCCAACCGTTGCAAGCCCTCGAAGCGCCGGTCGAACCGTGGTTTAAACCGCTGGCGTACGCCCTAATTTTGTTGCGGGAAAATGGCGTTCCTTCGGTGTTCTATCCGGATCTCTACGGTGCACATTACGAAGATGTCGGTGGTGACGGGCAAACCTATCCGATAGATATGCCAATAATCGAACAACTTGATGAGTTAATTCTCGCCCGTCAGCGTTTCGCCCACGGTGTACAGACGTTATTTTTCGACCATCCGAACTGCATTGCCTTTAGCCGCAGTGGCACCGACGAATATCCCGGCTGCGTGGTGGTCATGTCGAACGGAGATGATGGCGAAAAAACCATTCATTTAGGAGAGAATTACGGCAATAAAACCTGGCGTGATTTTCTGGGGAACCGGCAAGAAAGTGTAGTAACCGACGAAAACGGCGAAGCGACCTTCTTTTGCAACGGCGGCAGCGTTAGCGTGTGGGTTATCGAAGAGGTGATTTAAATTCATCCCCGGCGGCAAGCCGGGGAGATTTCATTACGGCAGTGGCGTCGGTAACGGCGCTTTATCCAGCGCAGCGGCACACTCTGCCGTCGGGCGATCCACACGCTCCATTGTCATTCCATCGTACTCAATGGTGTTACCTTCACGCTCAACCTCGTACAGCTCACGTTTTACGGTAACGTTAGTGAGATCATCAGACATCAATGTCAACTTACCCGGCACAGCAATCACCCGCTGCCACTGACGGCAATCCAGGGTATCGCCCTCTTTAGTGACAATCAGGCTGCCTATCGCTTCCGGACTGACCAGCGCACTTTGCGGCCCTTTGGTCTGCCAGTAGCCCGCCAGCCAGTCCGGCGCGGGGGTTTTAACGACATTGTTATAGTTTTCGACTTCGGCACAGCCCGCCAGCAACATGAGCGCGCCTGCAATTGCGAGTTTTTTCATCATTCGTCCTGCATGAGAAGAAAAGAGGATTGTGGCATTAAAGCCCTGATGTCGCCAGCCTTTCCAGGTTCAGAGAGAAATTTGATCTAACTATTATTTTTGTGAATTATTACCCCGAAAATAAATTTGCTTGATGTATGATTCGCGACTCTTGTTTCAAACCTTCTGAGTTCAGAGGCTACATACATGTCATGGCAGCAATTCAAACACGCCTGGTTGATTAAATTCTGGGCCCCCATCCCTGCGGTCATCGCGGCGGGTATTCTCTCCACTTACTACTTTGGCATCACTGGCACCTTTTGGGCTGTCACGGGTGAATTTACCCGTTGGGGCGGTCAGCTCCTGCAGCTGTTCGGCGTCCATGCTGAAGAGTGGGGGTATTTTAAAATTATCCATCTGGAAGGATCGCCATTAACCCGCATCGACGGCATGATGATCCTCGGTATGTTTGGCGGCTGCTTTGCTGCAGCGCTGTGGGCCAACAATGTCAAACTACGCATGCCGCGCAGCCGTATCCGCATTATGCAGGCCATCATTGGCGGCATTATCGCCGGTTTTGGCGCGCGTCTGGCAATGGGCTGTAACCTGGCGGCGTTCTTTACCGGCATTCCTCAGTTCTCGCTGCATGCCTGGTTCTTTGCCATCGCCACTGCCATTGGTTCATGGTTTGGCGCGCGCTTTACCCTGCTGCCCATCTTCCGTATTCCCGTGAAAATGCAGAAAGTTTCTGCCGCCTCACCGCTGACGCAAAAACCGGATCAGGCGCGGCGTCGTTTTCGTCTCGGGATGCTGGTCTTTTTCGGCATGCTGGGCTGGGCGCTGCTGACGGCGATGAACCAACCAAAACTGGGGCTGGCAATGCTGTTTGGCGTCGGCTTTGGTTTACTGATTGAACGTGCGCAAATCTGCTTTACTTCGGCGTTCCGCGATATGTGGATCACCGGACGTACCCATATGGCGAAAGCAATCATTATCGGTATGGCGGTGAGTGCCATCGGGATCTTCAGTTACGTACAGTTAGGCGTTGAACCCAAAATCATGTGGGCAGGACCAAACGCGGTAATTGGTGGCTTGCTGTTTGGATTTGGCATCGTGCTGGCAGGCGGTTGCGAAACCGGCTGGATGTACCGCGCGGTAGAAGGCCAGGTGCACTACTGGTGGGTCGGTCTGGGCAACGTGATCGGCTCAACGATTCTGGCGTATTACTGGGATGATTTCGCTCCGGCGCTGGCCACCGACTGGGACAAAATCAACCTCCTGAAAACCTTTGGCCCGATGGGTGGCCTGCTGGTGACATATTTGCTGCTGTTTGCTGCGCTGATGTTGATTATCGGCTGGGAAAAACGCTTCTTCCGCCGTGCGGCACCGCAGACAGCTAAGGAGATCGCATGAAAAATATCGTTCCTGATTACCGCCTTGATATGGTGGGTGAACCCTGCCCTTATCCGGCAGTTGCAACCCTTGAGGCGATGCCGCAGTTAAAAAAAGGTGAGATCCTGGAAGTGGTGAGCGACTGTCCGCAGTCGATCAATAATATTCCACTGGATGCGCGTAATCACGGCTATACGGTGCTGGATATTCAGCAAGACGGGCCGACCATTCGTTATTTAATTCAGAAGTAATCCCTCCTTCCCGCTGTGTCCCACAGCGGGAACATCGTTGCCTCTGGCACATAGATTTTACCCGCCCCCTCTCCTATTCTTTTCAGGGGGATCTCAGGAGGTTTCTATGTGTGGACGCTTTGCCCAATCCCAAACGCGTGAAGATTACCTTGCGCTTCTCGCGGAAGATATTGAACGCGATATTCCCTACGATCCCGAACCCATTGGCAGATACAACGTCGCGCCGGGAACCAAAGTTCTTCTGCTCAGTGAACGTGATGAACACCTTCATCTGGATCCGGTTTTCTGGGGATATGCTCCCGGATGGTGGGATAAACCGCCGCTGATTAACGCCCGCGTAGAAACTGCGGCAACCAGTCGTATGTTTAAACCGCTCTGGCAACATGGTCGGGCAATCTGTTTTGCCGATGGCTGGTTTGAGTGGAAAAAAGAAAGCGACAAAAAACAGCCTTATTTTATCTATCGCGCTGATGGACAACCTGTTTTTATAGCCGCGATAGGTAGCACACCGTTTGAGCGTGGTGACGAAGCCGAAGGATTTTTGATTGTCACTGCAGCAGCAGACCAGGATCTGGTGGATATTCATGACCGCCGCCCGCTGGTACTGTCGCCAGAAGCTGCGCGGGAATGGATGCGGCAAGAGATTAGCGGTAAAGAAGCCTCTGAAATCGCTGCCAGGGGGTGTGTGTCAGCAAACCAGTTCACCTGGCACCCTGTGTCGCGCGCGGTGGGTAATGTCAAAAACCAGGGCGCAGCGTTAATTCACCCTGTTTGATAAGCCTGGATATTATTGTTCAACAATACTGCGTCATAAGAAATCTCTATTAGACAAAGATTTCATTACCTGTTGGCATATTGCAAAAATAACACCAATACGGAATCGTCATGTTCACGATTAAAACAGATGATCTCACCCATCCAGCAGTGCAAGCATTAGTGGCTTACCATATTTCCGGCATGCTGCAGCAGTCTCCCCCCGAAAGCAGTCATGCTTTAGATGTGCAAAAATTACGTAACCCGACAGTGACATTCTGGTCAGTATGGGAAGGCGAACAACTCGCAGGAATTGGTGCGCTGAAGTTGCTGGATGATAAACATGGCGAACTGAAATCAATGCGTACCGCGCCAAATTATTTACGTCGGGGTGTCGCCAGTCTGATTTTACGCCACATTTTGCAGGTCGCCCATGACAGATGCCTTCATCGCCTGAGCTTAGAAACGGGTACACAGGCTGGATTTACGGCCTGCCATCAACTTTATTTGAAGCATGGTTTCGTTGATTGCGAACCGTTTGCTGATTATCAACTTGATCCACACAGTCGATTTTTGTCATTGACGCTATGCGAAAATAATGAATTGCCATGAGCCAGACGCAGCACATTCTTGCATTCGACGTGCTGCGCCTTTATTTATCACCAGCCGGAAACGCCTTGTCTCTAGACGCCCCTTCCACATACGCCACAAGAAACCTCTATTCCAGTGACACAATCACGCCTGATTATTTCCCTAGCCCGGAATATGAATAAAAACATCAACAAAGATTAAATTATCCAAACGTTACTATTGCGTCTGTGGTTGTAACAACAACCGACCTGGTGATGCGTGTTAAAGGAGACACTCTGATGTTCAGGGGGGTTATCGCGTTTACAGATCGTGGATGGCAGAAAACTTTCAGGATCAGGTATCCATTTCAAACCAGAAAACGAGTGAGTTTACCCCATCCATGCCCCACGCGGTGAGATCGGATGTAATCAACAACAGGTTACACAACCTACACCTGCATGCTCATCACTTCCTGATACGCCGCCACCAACTTATTACGCACCTGAATCCCCATTTGCATTGAAACTGAGGCTTTTTGCATATCGGTCATCACATCGTTTAACGCCACGCCGGGTTCGCCGAGGGTGAATTTTTCTGCCTGCGTGCGGGCGGCGGTTTGTGTATCGCTTATGCGATCGAGCGCGGCATGCAGCTGCCCGGCAAAACTAATGGTCGGTTGCGGTAGTGATTCCTGCGCACGCGCACTCATCGCCGTAGCCTGTAACTGGCTAATAACCCCTTCAATCCCCTGTATCGCTGACATTTTCATCTCCCGGATAATTTCTGGTAGCAAAGCCTACCAGTAAGTCAATAAGACAAAGGCGCTAAATAGCAACAAAAAAACGGGTTTATTGGCGGATAGAAAAAAACGAAAGCACAAATAATGAGAGCGTCAATTTTTCGAGTTTGCTGACCCGGGAGTGAGTCTTGTTCCACTTTGCCAATAACGCCGTCCATAATCAGCCACGAGGTGCGCGATGAATGCGACTGCAGCCCAGACAAAATCTCTTGAGTGGCTTAATCGCCTGCGTGCGAATCCGAAAATTCCATTGATTGTTGCCGGTTCCGCGGCAGTGGCGGTCATGGTCGCACTGATCCTGTGGGCGAAAGCCCCCGACTACCGCACATTATTCAGCAATCTGTCCGATCAGGATGGTGGCGCAATCGTCAGCCAACTGACGCAAATGAATATTCCTTACCGCTTTAGCGAAGCCAGCGGCGCGATTGAAGTTCCGGCAGAAAAAGTTCACGAACTGCGTCTGCGCCTGGCGCAACAAGGTTTGCCCAAAGGCGGCGCGGTCGGTTTCGAACTGCTCGATCAGGAAAAGTTTGGCATTAGCCAGTTCAGCGAACAGGTGAATTATCAGCGGGCGCTGGAAGGCGAGCTTTCTCGTACCATCGAAACTATCGGCCCGGTAAAAGGGGCGCGTGTCCATTTGGCATTGCCAAAACCCTCTTTATTTGTCCGTGAGCAAAAATCCCCTTCTGCATCGGTGACGGTAAATCTGTTACCCGGCCGCGCACTCGATGAAGGGCAAATTAGCGCCATTGTGCATCTGGTTTCCAGCGCAGTTGCTGGTCTGCCGCCGGGGAACGTCACGTTGGTGGATCAGGGCGGACATCTGTTAACCCAATCCAACACCAGCGGGCGCGATCTTAATGATGCTCAGTTGAAATATGCCAGTGATGTCGAAGGCCGAATTCAGCGGCGTATTGAAGCGATTCTGTCGCCTATTGTCGGCAACGGCAATATTCACGCCCAGGTTACGGCGCAACTGGACTTCGCCAGTAAGGAGCAAACCGAAGAGCAGTATCGCCCTAACGGTGATAAATCTCAGGCGGCGCTCCGCTCACGCCAGCTTAATGAGAGCGAGCAAAGCGGTTCCGGTTATCCAGGCGGCGTACCGGGTGCGTTGTCGAATCAACCAGCACCCGCAAATAACGCGCCGATCAGCACGCCTCCGGCAAATCAAAATAATCGCCAGCAGCAGGCAAGTACTACCAGCAATAATGGGCCGCGTAGCACACAGCGTAATGAAACCAGTAACTACGAGGTCGATCGCACCATTCGTCATACCAAAATGAACGTGGGCGATGTGCAACGTCTGTCAGTCGCGGTAGTGGTGAATTACAAAACCTTGCCAGATGGCAAACCGTTGCCTCTCAGCAACGAACAGATGAAGCAAATTGAAGATCTGACCCGCGAGGCGATGGGCTTTTCTGAAAAACGCGGTGACTCACTCAATGTCGTTAACTCGCCGTTCAATAGCAGCGACGAAAGCGGTGGAGAACTGCCGTTCTGGCAACAACAGGTATTTATCGATCAGTTGCTGAGCGCCGGACGCTGGTTGCTGGTACTGCTGGTGGCGTGGCTACTGTGGCGTAAAGCGGTACGTCCACAGCTAACTCGTCGCGCTGAGGCGATGAAAGCTGTGCAGCAACAGGCGCAGGCCCGCGAGGAAGTGGAAGATGCGGTGGAAGTCCGCCTGAGCAAAGATGAACAACTCCAACAACGACGCGCGAACCAACGTCTGGGGGCAGAGGTCATGAGCCAGCGTATCCGTGAAATGTCTGATAACGATCCGCGCGTGGTGGCGCTGGTCATTCGCCAGTGGATAAATAACGATCATGAGTAACCTGACAGGCACCGATAAAAGCGTCATCCTGCTGATGACCATTGGCGAAGACCGGGCGGCAGAGGTGTTCAAGCACCTCTCCCAGCGCGAAGTGCAAACCCTGAGTGCAGCAATGGCGAACGTCACGCAGATCTCCAACAAGCAGCTAACCGATGTGCTGGCGGAGTTTGAGCAAGAAGCTGAACAGTTTGCCGCACTGAATATCAACGCCAACGATTATCTGCGTTCGGTGCTGGTCAAAGCCCTCGGTGAAGAACGTGCCGCCAGCCTACTGGAAGATATTCTCGAAACCCGCGATACCGCCAGCGGTATTGAAACGCTCAACTTTATGGAGCCGCAGAGCGCCGCCGATCTGATTCGCGATGAGCATCCGCAGATTATCGCCACCATTCTGGTGCATCTGAAGCGTGCGCAAGCCGCCGATATTCTGGCGTTGTTCGATGAACGTCTGCGCCATGACGTGATGTTGCGTATCGCCACCTTTGGCGGCGTGCAGCCAGCCGCGCTGGCGGAACTGACCGAAGTACTGAATGGCTTGCTCGACGGTCAGAATCTCAAGCGCAGCAAAATGGGCGGCGTGAGAACTGCAGCCGAAATTATCAACCTGATGAAAACGCAGCAGGAAGAAGCCGTTATTACCGCCGTGCGTGAATTCGACGGCGAGCTGGCACAAAAAATTATCGACGAGATGTTCCTGTTCGAAAATCTGGTGGATGTCGACGATCGCAGCATCCAGCGTCTGTTGCAGGAAGTGGATTCCGAATCGCTGTTGATCGCGCTGAAAGGGGCCGAGCAACCACTGCGCGAGAAGTTCCTGCGCAATATGTCGCAGCGTGCCGCCGATATTCTGCGCGACGATCTCGCCAACCGTGGTCCGGTGCGTCTGTCGCAGGTGGAAAACGAACAGAAAGCGATTCTGCTGATTGTGCGCCGCCTTGCCGAAACTGGCGAGATGGTGATTGGTAGCGGCGAGGATACCTATGTCTGATAATTTGCCGTGGAAAACCTGGACGCCAGACGATCTCGCGCCACCACAGGCAGAGTTTGTGCCAATGGACGAGCCAGAAGAAACCATCATTGAAGAGACTGAACCCAGCCTTGAGCAGCAACTGGGACAACTGCAAATGCAGGCCCATGAGCAAGGTTATCAAGCGGGGATTACTGAAGGCCGTCAGCAAGGTCACGAACAGGGCTATCAGGAAGGTCTGGCCCAGGGGCTGGAACAAGGGCTGGCACAGGCAAAATCCCAGCAAGCGCCAATTCATGCCCGGATGCAGCAACTGGTCAGCGAATTTCAAACTACCCTTGATGCACTTGATAGTGTGATAGCGTCGCGCCTGATGCAGATGGCGCTGGAGGCGGCGCGCCAGGTCATCGGTCAAACACCAACGGTGGACAACTCGGCGCTGATCAAACAGATCCAACAGTTGTTGCAGCAAGAACCGTTATTCAGCGGCAAACCGCAGCTGCGCGTGCACCCGGATGATCTGCAACGTGTTGATGATATGCTGGGCGCAACCTTAAGTTTGCATGGCTGGCGCTTACGGGGCGATCCCACGCTCCATCCAGGCGGCTGCAAAGTCTCCGCCGATGAAGGCGATCTCGATGCCAGTGTCGCCACTCGCTGGCAAGAGCTCTGCCGTCTGGCAGCGCCAGGAGTGGTGTAATGACCACGCGCCTGACTCGCTGGCTAACCACGCTGGATAACTTCGAAGCCAAAATGGCGCAGTTGCCTGCGGTACGTCGCTACGGGCGATTAACCCGCGCCACCGGGCTGGTGCTGGAGGCTACCGGATTACAATTGCCGCTCGGCGCAACCTGTGTGATTGAGCGCCAGAACGGGTCGGAAACGCATGAAGTAGAAAGCGAAGTGGTTGGTTTTAACGGTCAACGGCTGTTTTTAATGCCGCTGGAAGAAGTGGAAGGTGTCCTGCCCGGCGCGCGCGTTTATGCCAAACACATTTCGGCTGAAGGGCTGCAAAGCGGCAAGCAGTTGCCACTCGGTCCGGCGTTATTAGGTCGCGTTCTGGATGGCAGCGGTAAACCGCTTGATGGCCTGCCCTCCCCCGATACGACCGAAACCGGAGCGCTGATTACCCCGCCATTTAACCCGTTGCAACGTACCCCAATTGAGCATGTGCTGGACACCGGAGTGCGCCCAATCAATGCCCTGCTTACCGTTGGGCGCGGGCAGCGTATGGGGCTATTTGCTGGTTCTGGTGTCGGTAAAAGTGTGCTGCTGGGGATGATGGCACGTTACACCCGCGCCGATGTCATTGTCGTGGGTTTGATTGGTGAACGTGGGCGCGAAGTAAAAGATTTTATTGAGAATATCCTCGGTGCCGAAGGGCGTGCACGCTCCGTGGTGATTGCCGCTCCAGCGGATGTTTCTCCGCTCCTGCGAATGCAAGGTGCCGCCTATGCCACGCGCATTGCCGAAGATTTTCGCGATCGTGGTCAGCATGTGTTGCTGATTATGGACTCCCTCACCCGCTACGCGATGGCCCAGCGTGAGATTGCGCTGGCGATTGGCGAACCGCCTGCCACCAAAGGTTATCCACCGTCGGTATTCGCCAAATTACCGGCGCTGGTCGAGCGTGCCGGTAACGGTATCAGCGGCGGCGGCTCAATTACGGCGTTTTATACCGTGCTCACCGAAGGCGATGACCAGCAGGACCCGATTGCCGACTCCGCACGGGCGATCCTCGACGGTCACATTGTACTTTCTCGTCGTCTGGCGGAAGCCGGACACTATCCGGCGATTGATATTGAAGCGTCGATCAGCCGTGCAATGACGGCGTTGATCAGCGAGCAACATTACGCGCGAGTGCGCACCTTCAAACAGCTGTTGTCGAGTTTTCAGCGTAACCGCGATCTGGTTAGCGTCGGCGCGTATGCCAAAGGCAGCGATCCAATGCTCGATAAAGCAATCGCTCTGTGGCCGCAGCTGGAGGGCTATTTGCAACAAGGCATTTTTGAACGCGCGGACTGGGAAGAGTCTCTCCAGGGACTGGAGCGCATATTCCCGACAGTGTGAAAACGCAGGAGATAACGGCAGATGGCAGAACATGGCGCGCTGGCGACCCTGAAAGATCTGGCAGAAAAAGAGGTAGAAGATGCCGCGCGCCTGCTGGGTGAAATGCGTCGCGGATGCCAGCAGGCAGAGGAACAACTCAAAATGCTGATCGATTATCAGAATGAATATCGCAATAACCTCAACAGCGATATGAGTGCCGGGATGACCAGTAACCGCTGGATCAACTATCAGCAGTTTATCCAGACGCTGGAAAAAGCCATTACTCAGCATCGCCAGCAACTTAATCAGTGGACGCAGAAAGTAGACATTGCCCTGAACAGCTGGCGAGAAAAGAAACAACGTTTGCAGGCCTGGCAGACACTGCAGGAACGGCAATCCACGGCGGCACTGCTTGCAGAAAACCGTCTCGATCAGAAAAAGATGGATGAGTTCGCCCAACGCGCCACCATGAGGAAACCCGAATGATTCGCTTAGCGCCCGTGATTACCGCTGACGTTGACACCGCCATATTGCCCGGCGGTAAAGCCAGCGATGCTGCACAAGATTTTCTCGCATTGTTGAGTGGAGCAATAGCAGGTGAAACAACAACCGACAAAGCGGCCCCTCAGTTGCTGGTGGCAACAGATAAACCCACAACAAAAGGTGAGCCGCTGGTTAGCGATATTCTTTCCGATGTGCAACAAGCGGATTTACTGATCCCTGAGGATGAAATACCGCCTGTCATCAACGACGAACAATCCACATCAACACCGTTAACCACCGCTCAGACGATGACGTTGGCTGCGGTGGCTGACAAAAATACGACAAAAGACGAAAAAGCAGATGAGCTTAATGAAGACGTCACCGCAAGCCTGAGCGCCCTTTTTGCGATGTTACCGGGTTTTGACAATACGCCCAAAGTGGCTGATGCGCCGTCAACCGTGTTACCGACAGAGAAACCAACTCTCTACACAAAACTGACTACGGCGCAATTCACAACCGCACAGCCCGATGACGCCCCCGACGCGCAAGCTCAGCCAGTAACACCGCTGGTAGCAGAGGCCCAGAGTAAAGCGGAAGTCATCAGCACACCTTCGCCGGTGACCGCTGCCGTCAGCCCGCTCATCACTCCGCACCAGACACAGCCGCTGCCCACCGTCGCAGCACCTGTTTTGAGTGCGCCGCTGGGTTCTCACGAATGGCAACAATCATTAAGCCAGCATATTTCGCTGTTTACCCGCCAGGGGCAACAAAGCGCAGAGTTACGTCTGCACCCGCAGGATTTAGGTGAAGTACAAATCTCCCTTAAAGTGGATGATAGCCAGGCGCAAATCCAGATGGTGTCACCGCATCAGCACGTACGCGCCGCGCTGGAAGCTGCGCTACCGGTACTGCGTACGCAGCTGGCAGAAAGTGGCATTCAGTTAGGGCAAAGCAACATCAGTGGCGAAAGCTTTAGTGGTCAGCAACAGGCCGCTTCACAGCAACAGCAAAGCCAGCGCACAGCAAATCATGAACCTCTGGCGGGTGAAGACGACGATGCGCTACCCGTTCCCGTCTCTTTACAAGGGCGCGTAACAGACAACAGTGGCGTTGATATTTTCGCCTAACGTCAGAGGTAGCACCGTAATCCGCGTCTTTTCCCCGCTTTGTTGCGTTCAAGACGCAGGATAATTAGCCGATAAGCAGTAGCGACACAGGAAGACCGCAACACATGACTGATTACGCGATAAGCAAGAAAAGCAAGCGATCGCTTTGGATCCCGATTCTGGTATTCATTACCCTCGCGGCCTGTGCCAGCGCAGGTTACAGCTACTGGCATTCGCATCAGGTTGCCGCTGACGACAAAGCGCAGCAGCGCGTCGTGCCCTCCCCGGTCTTCTATGCGCTGGATACCTTTACGGTCAATTTGGGTGATGCGGATCGCGTACTTTATATCGGCATAACTCTGCGGCTAAAAGATGAAGCTACCCGCTCGCGGCTAAGTGAGTATTTGCCGGAAGTCCGTAGCCGTTTGCTGTTACTGTTTTCGCGTCAGGATGCTGCCGTACTGGCGACAGAAGAAGGCAAGAAAAGCCTGATTGCTGAGATTAAAGCCACACTTTCCACCCCGCTTGTTGCCGGGCAACCGAAACAGGATGTCACCGACGTGCTGTATACCGCTTTTATTCTGCGATAACGACATGGGCGATAGTATTCTTTCTCAAGCTGAAATTGATGCGCTGTTGAATGGTGACAGCGAAGTCAAAGACGAACCGACGGCCAGTGTTAACAGCGATAGTGACATTCGTCCGTACGATCCGAATACCCAACGACGGGTTGTACGCGAACGTTTGCAGGCGCTGGAAATCATTAATGAGCGTTTTGCCCGCCATTTCCGTATGGGGCTGTTCAACCTATTGCGCCGTAGCCCGGACATTACCGTCGGGGCCATCCGCATTCAGCCGTACCATGAATTTGCCCGCAACCTGCCGGTGCCGACCAACCTGAACCTAATCCACCTGAAACCGCTACGCGGCACAGGGCTGGTGGTGTTCTCGCCGAGTCTGGTGTTTATCGCCGTGGATAACCTGTTTGGCGGCGATGGACGCTTCCCAACCAAAGTGGAAGGTCGCGAGTTTACCCATACTGAACAGCGCGTCATCAACCGTATGTTGAAGCTGGCGCTGGAAGGCTATAGCGACGCTTGGAAGGCAATTAATCCGCTGGATGTAGAGTACGTGCGTTCGGAAATGCAGGTGAAATTTACCAATATCACCACCTCGCCGAACGACATCGTGGTTAACACACCGTTCCATGTGGA
The DNA here is from genome assembly GCF_036503815.1 of Escherichia coli. Lineage (GTDB taxonomy): Bacteria > Pseudomonadota > Gammaproteobacteria > Enterobacterales > Enterobacteriaceae > Escherichia > Escherichia coli_F. The sequence goes on along the minus strand of NZ_AP027764.1, from coordinate 2,113,303 downwards.
GATTGGCAACCTGACCGGCGAATTTAATATCTGCCTGCCATTCAGCATGATCGAGCCGCTACGGGAATTGTTGGTTAACCCGCCGCTGGAAAACTCACGAAATGAAGATCAGAACTGGCGCGATAACCTGGTGCGTCAGGTGCAGCACTCACAGCTGGAGCTGGTCGCTAACTTTGCCGATATATCGCTGCGTCTGTCGCAAATTTTAAAACTGAAACCCGGCGACGTCCTGCCGATAGAAAAACCCGATCGCATCATCGCCCATGTTGACGGCGTTCCGGTGCTGACCAGCCAGTACGGCACCCTCAACGGCCAGTATGCGTTACGGATTGAACATTTGATTAACCCGATTTTGAATTCTCTGAACGAGGAACAGCCCAAATGAGTGACTTGAATAATCCGGCCGATGATAACAACGGCGCAATGGACGATCTGTGGGCTGAAGCGTTGAGCGAACAAAAATCAACCAGCAGTAAAAGCGCTGCAGACGCGGTATTCCAGCAATTTGGCGGCGGTGATGTCAGCGGAACGTTGCAGGATATCGACCTGATTATGGATATTCCGGTTAAGCTGACCGTCGAACTGGGCCGCACGCGGATGACCATCAAAGAGCTGTTGCGCCTGACACAAGGGTCAGTCGTAGCGCTGGACGGCCTGGCAGGCGAACCGCTGGATATTCTGATCAACGGTTATTTAATCGCCCAGGGCGAAGTGGTGGTCGTTGCCGATAAATATGGCGTGCGGATCACCGATATCATTACTCCGTCTGAGCGAATGCGCCGCCTGAGCCGTTAGCGATGAATAACCACGCTACTGTGCAACCGTCCGCGCCGGTTTCTGCTGCACCGCTGCTGCAGGTGAGCGGCGCACTGATCGCCATTATTGCCCTGATCCTCGCTGCTGCCTGGCTGGTAAAACGGCTGGGATTTGCCCCCAAACGAACTGGCGTTAACGGTCTGAAAATTAGCGCCAGTGCTTCGCTGGGCGCGCGTGAAAGGGTCGTGGTAGTCGATGTGGAAGATGCACGGTTGGTGCTCGGCGTTACCGCAGGGCAAATCAATCTGCTGCATAAACTTCCCCCTTCTGCGCCAACGGAAGAGATACCGCAGACCGATTTTCAGTCGGTCATGAAAAACTTGCTTAAGCGTAGCGGGAGATCCTGATGCGTCGTTTGTTGTCTGTCGCACCTGTCCTTCTCTGGCTGGTTACGCCCCTCGCCTTCGCGCAACTGCCGGGTATCACCAGCCAGCCGCTGCCTGGCGGTGGACAAAGTTGGTCCCTCCCGGTGCAGACGCTGGTGTTCATTACCTCGTTGACGTTTATTCCAGCGATTTTACTGATGATGACCAGTTTCACCCGTATCATCATTGTTTTTGGATTATTGCGAAACGCGCTGGGCACGCCCTCCGCACCACCCAACCAGGTATTGCTGGGGCTGGCACTGTTTTTGACCTTTTTTATAATGTCACCGGTGATCGACAAAATTTATGTCGATGCATACCAGCCGTTCAGCGAAGAGAAAATCTCAATGCAGGAGGCGCTGGAAAAAGGGGCGCAGCCGCTGCGTGAGTTTATGCTGCGTCAGACCCGCGAGGCAGATTTAGGGTTGTTTGCCAGACTGGCGAATACCGGCCCGTTGCAGGGACCTGAAGCCGTGCCAATGCGCATTTTGCTCCCGGCCTACGTGACCAGCGAGCTGAAAACCGCATTTCAGATAGGCTTCACGATTTTCATTCCTTTTTTGATTATCGACCTGGTGATTGCCAGCGTGCTGATGGCATTGGGGATGATGATGGTCCCCCCTGCCACCATTGCTCTGCCCTTTAAACTGATGCTGTTTGTACTGGTGGATGGCTGGCAATTGCTGGTCGGTTCGCTGGCGCAGAGCTTTTACAGCTAGAGAGGCAAAATGACACCTGAATCGGTCATGATGATGGGGACTGAAGCGATGAAAGTCGCGCTGGCGCTGGCTGCCCCGCTGTTGCTGGTGGCGTTGGTCACGGGCCTTATCATCAGTATTTTGCAGGCCGCCACGCAGATTAATGAAATGACGCTGTCGTTTATTCCGAAAATCATCGCCGTATTTATCGCCATTATTATTGCCGGACCGTGGATGCTCAATCTGTTGCTGGATTACGTCCGTACCTTGTTCACTAACCTGCCGTATATCATCGGGTAGCCCGTATAATGTTGCAGGTGACAAGCGATCAATGGCTTTCCTGGTTGAGCCTGTACTTCTGGCCGTTACTGCGCGTGCTGGCGCTCATTTCTACCGCGCCAATTCTGAGCGAACGTAGCGTGCCGAAACGGGTCAAACTGGGTCTCGCAATGATGATCACGTTCGCCATTGCCCCATCCTTACCTGCCAACGATGTTCCTGTTTTTTCGTTCTTTGCTCTGTGGCTGGCCGTGCAGCAGATCCTGATCGGCATTGCGCTTGGTTTTACCATGCAGTTTGCTTTTGCCGCTGTGCGAACCGCTGGCGAAATTATCGGTCTGCAAATGGGACTGTCATTTGCGACGTTTGTCGATCCGGGCAGCCATCTCAATATGCCCGTTTTAGCGCGCATCATGGATATGCTGGCGTTACTGCTGTTCCTGACATTTAACGGTCATTTATGGCTGATTTCACTGCTGGTGGATACCTTTCACACCCTGCCTATTGGTGGCGAGCCGCTAAATAGCAATGCGTTTCTGGCACTCACCAAAGCAGGGAGTTTGATTTTCCTCAATGGACTGATGCTGGCGTTACCGCTCATTACTCTGCTGCTGACACTGAATCTGGCATTAGGTTTACTGAATCGTATGGCCCCGCAATTATCCATTTTTGTTATTGGATTTCCATTAACTCTGACTGTCGGTATCTCATTAATGGCGGCATTAATGCCGTTAATTGCGCCTTTTTGCGAACATTTATTCAGTGAAATTTTTAATTTGCTGGCAGATATTATCAGCGAATTACCTGTAATATGATTCCCTAATGTTTATCTTGTTATCCTAAGGATTATCTGAAAAATAATACCCACGAACATCTTCCAGGATACTCCTGTGGCGAAATATTTGTTTTAACCTCACTCACATATCGCAACATTTACTTTACTTTAAGACAATTCCAGGCAAATTATACAACACTTTACGGGATAGTAAGTCCGCCTGAAAAATCGCGAGAGTGGCGCATTAGGTGACCCATGTTGTTCCGTTTAGTCATGATGAAATATTCAGGTAAGGGGAATTATCGTTACGCATTGAGTGAGGGTATGCCATGTCAACGATTATTATGGATTTATGTAGTTACACCCGACTAGGTTTAACCGGGTATCTGTTGAGCAGAGGGGTTAAAAAAAGAGAAATCAACGACATTGAAACCGTTGATGACCTTGCCATAGCTTGTGATTCACAGCGCCCTTCAGTGGTGTTTATTAATGAGGACTGTTTCATCCACGATGCTTCTAACAGTCAGCGTATCAAGCTCATCATTAATCAACATCCCAATACGTTATTTATCGTTTTTATGGCAATTGCCAATGTTCATTTTGATGAATATCTATTGGTCAGAAAAAATTTATTGATCAGTTCTAAATCGATTAAACCGGAATCTCTCGACGATATCCTTGGCGATATTCTGAAAAAAGAGACAACGATAACCTCGTTTTTAAATATGCCGACGTTATCATTGAGCCGAACCGAATCGAGTATGTTGCGAATGTGGATGGCAGGTCAGGGAACCATTCAAATCTCCGACCAAATGAATATCAAAGCCAAGACCGTTTCATCGCATAAAGGTAATATTAAACGTAAGATCAAAACGCATAATAAACAGGTTATCTACCATGTCGTCCGACTGACGGATAATGTGACTAATGGTATTTTTGTCAACATGCGCTAACACATTCTGACTGGTGGTTTCCCACCAGTCAGGCTGAATTAGATTACTCTGCTTTCTCCACAAAGATACCGTCCTGATGCCCTGCTTCATTAAAGAACCAGATGCCGAGCGGGTAGTCTTCCAGCGAAACCAGGTACATTGTGCCTTCACTAAACTCCTCAACTGCCAGTACCACGCCAGGACGACGCGGACCGCCATCCGTTTTGACTGTTACCCGATCATTCACCTTCATCATTTTCCTCCTGTGGCTTTGTGCCAGTGTAGAACAATTTCGTTTTTCTGGCAGCGCCGGGCGCGCGCGAGTGCTGATTTTCTCGACGGTCTATACTTAAGAGATGCCAGCGGACTTAACGACTGGCGGCAACAACAGAGTAACGGTTGCGAGGAAAGATGATGAAAACCGCAAAAGAGTACAGCGATACCGCAAAACGTGAGGTCAGTGTCGATGTCGATGCCCTGCTGGCGGCGATCAATGAAATTAGCGAAAGCGAAGTTCATCGCAGCCAGCACGATCCTGAACACGTTAGTGTCGATGGACGTGAATATCATACATGGCGTGAATTGGCGGATGCCTTCGAACTGGATATTCATGACTTCAGCGTCTCTGAAGTGAATCGTTGAATGCACAATAAAAAAATCCCGACCCTGAGGGGGTCGGGATTAAACTTGCTTAAGCAAGAAGCACTTAAAAAATTCGTTACACCAGGAAATCTGATGTGTTCATCACCTTATCCGCAATTTTTTTCGCTGACAAGAAAATATTCGTGATATGAATGATTAACGCTACTTATGAATAGAAATGTGACGCGCATCACCCCTTGGTGGCTCTGGCGTCAACGGGATCGCTCCCGAAAAAATCATCTTTGATAATTTGTGCTGTTTTGAGAATCATCCTGGTAAGGGGAGTACTGCGCAACCATGCTTTCAATTCAACAACCACTACTGGTTTTTAGCGATCTTGATGGCACCCTGCTGGACAGTCATAGTTATGACTGGCAACCAGCTGCCCCCTGGCTCAGCCGTTTACGCGAAGCGAATGTTCCCGTCATTCTCTGTAGCAGTAAGACATCAGCGGAAATGCTGTACTTGCAAAAAACGTTGGGGCTACAAGGTTTACCGCTGATTGCCGAAAATGGCGCAGTGATCCAGCTTGCTGAGCAATGGCAGGATATAGACGGTTTTCCACGCATCATCTCAGGTATTAGCCATGGCGAAATCAGCCAGGTATTAAATACGCTGCGTGAGAAAGAGCATTTTAAATTCACAACTTTTGATGACGTCGACGATGAAACCATCGCCGAATGGACGGGATTAAGCCGTAGCCAGGCGGCACTGACGCAGTTACATGAGGCATCTGTAACGCTTATCTGGCGCGACAGTGACGAGCGGATGGCGCAATTTACCGCCCGTCTGAACGAGCTGGGCTTGCAGTTTATGCAGGGGGCGCGCTTCTGGCACGTACTGGATGCCTCTGCCGGAAAAGATCAGGCCGCAAACTGGATCATCGCGACCTATCAACAATCGTTAGGCAAACGACCAACCACGCTTGGTCTGGGCGATGGGCCAAACGATGCGCCCTTACTGGAGGTAATGGATTACGCGGTGATTGTGAAAGGGCTAAATCGTCAAGGGGTGCATCTGCATCATGAGGATCCGGCCCGCGTCTGGCGAACGCAGCGAGAAGGACCGGAAGGCTGGCGTGAAGGCCTGGACCATTTTCTCTCTGCCCGTTAAGCGTTGTCGCTCGCGAACACCCGATTGCGCCCTGCCTGTTTAGCGAGATAAAGCCGACGGTCAGCCAGTGACTGGAGTTGTTCAAAATCATAATCACCTGTTTCCTCGCTGCTGCTTACCCCCAGCGAGGCACTAATGCGTATCGTCGTACTCTTGGCGATCAACATCTCTTTTTCATTTAACTTCAGGCGAATACGTTCTGCAACTTCCGCGGCCTGCGCCAGATTCGCCCCTGGCAGAATCACACAAAATTCCTCGCCACCGACCCGCCCGGCAACATCCAGAGCACGCAAGGAACTGCTAATTAACCCGGCAGCATGAGAAAGCACACGGTCGCCCGCCTGATGACCAAAGCGGTCATTAATCGCTTTAAAATGGTCAAGGTCGACCTGAATGACAGAAAAAGGATGTTGGTGTGTCTGACACAATTTAGCGAGCTGACGGGCTTTTTCGAACAGGGCGCCACGGTTATATAAATGGGTTAAGGTGTCGTGCCACGCCTGCCACTGCAACGAGCTTTGCAGAACATACATGTTGCTGACCATCCGGCGAATCACATACCAGGAGATGAGTAACATGGAGGTAAAGAGCGCCCACAGCAGGGTTAATGCAATGCTGATGCTGCCGAAATCGCCGCGCACCCCTTCGCTTAGCGTATGGACGCGCACCAGCACACCGTCAAAGTGATCCAGCCGTTCCCAGCTAACATAGCGACTGTTCATACGAATGCCGCCCCGCGTGTCATGTTCCATTGCCTGCGCCAGCAAGGCCAGTTCACGAGGATCAAAAATATTCCCTGTTGAATGGTCAGGATTGGAAGAGGTCAATAATCTCAGCTTACTGTCATAGAGCTGATACTCACCGTCGAGGTTTTTATCGATGGCGTTTTGTAGAAATTGTTGCATGGTACGTACAGGAATATTCATCCCCAGCACGCCATACCAGTAGTTATTACTGTCTACCGGAACACTGACGGTAACCTGAGGTTCAGTATTGCTGGCGTGTTCTGACTGCGAGGTGAACCAACGTACCGCGCGTTGACGATTTTCTCGTTGAGAATGACCGATAAACCAGGGTTGGGTGACATAGCCGTAATAACGCGTTGGTACATTGCGCGTAAACAAGGTCGGCTGCGTCGAAACGTAAAATCCGGCACGCGAGACATACATAGCTTGTTCGACCATCGACGAGGAATTGTGCGCCAGTCGTAGCAAGTAACCAACCTCCAACGCAGCAGTAACTTCATTGTCGAGGCTTTCATTTTCGCGAGACAGGAGATTTCCCTCGCTGACTAATGCATCCGAAACGCCATTGACTGGCAGGGTGCGTCGTCGGTTGAGTTCGATTTGCCAGGCGTGATCGTCGCGACGCTGTTCGAACTCCGTTACGGCATTACGCAAAGAGGTAAAATCCAGTGGCGCTACGAGAGCTTCGCGCATGCCATTACGCAAAAAGATCAGTTTGTCGACGTTATACTGCAGATGCTTATCGAGCGCGTTAGCTACGTTTTCCAGATGATTACGCTGGCTGGAGATATAGGCATCTTCCAGAACCACCACTTCACGCCAGGTGAGCAAGGTGGAAAAAAGCAGCACTACGATAAAGCAGAGATTAACGACATGACCAGGCCCCAGGCGGCGCGCAAGTTTTTTCAACCAGCTCTGGTTTTCCATTTTTGTCTCGTGCTGCACCCTGACGACTCCCAACCTGCTTTTTTATGATTCTGGCATAACCTGGCGATAGCGTACCGCAAAACAGTCATAATTTTATAATGGTGACATAACAAGACGCGACAATCATTCATTGCAGGCATTGGCACATCAGGCCGGATGTGATCCGGCCTGATGTTAATGATACTCTTTCAAACTTCTTCCGCAGGACGACTCCCCTCCCCCGGAACAAGCTCGGTTTCATGAAAAGCTTCCCGCTTGACCCCATAACCGTCATACCAACGACACTCAACCATACCGCTGGAATAGCCGGTGACAATCATCCGCGGGCCGCCCTCTTTAACCGTAACTTCCTCACTAATCATAAAGCTCATACTCGCCTCCTTTTTTCGAGTGAAACTTGTTCACCTTAGTTGAAGATGGCGAATTTTGCATAATAGCCAGTGCGAGTATTAATGTGCCTGACCGCGCATTTTCGCTACCGCTTTCACTCCAAGTACCACAATGCCGCCGATGATAAAACCAAGTATCAGATTTAAAACAGTCGGTAATATCATCGCCACCACTGCACTTTGCTGCCCGGCGAAATGTTCAATGGCGTGATGTAGCGGCGCAATACCATGAACCACAATCCCGCCACCGACGAGGAACATCGCCAACGTGCCGACAATCGATAACGCTTTCATCAGCCAGGGCGCGATAATCAATAACCCTTTACCCAATGCCTGCATCAGCGCGCTGGATTTTTCCGCCAGCCAATACCCCAGGTCATCAATCTTAACAATAACCCCTACCAGCCCGTAGACGCCCACGGTCACTACCAGTGCGATGCCTGAAAGCACCAGCACCTGATTAAGCAACGGCGCTTCTGCCACAATCCCCAGCGTGATGGCGACGATTTCCGCAGACAAAATAAAATCAGTACGAATCGCCCCTTTTATTTTGTCCTTTTCAAACTTCAGCGGATCCTGCGCCGCCAGCTTCTCCAGACGCTGCTGACTCTGCGCCGGATCTTCTTTGTGTTTACGCGCCTCCAGCATATGCAGCACTTTCTCTACCCCTTCAAAGCAGAGAAACGCGCCGCCAATCATCAACAAAGGCGTAATCGCCCACGGGATAAATGCACTGATGATCAGCGCCAGCGGCACCAGAATCACTTTATTGATCAGCGATCCTTTCGCCACTCCCCAGACCACGGGAAGTTCCCGGTTGGCACGCACACCTGAAACTTGTTGTGCATTGAGCGATAAATCATCCCCTAGTACACCGGCGGTTTTCTTCGCCGCCAGTTTGCCCATCACGGAGATATCGTCCAGCAGTGTGGCGATATCATCGAGCAACGTCAGTAAACTACTCCCGGCCAAAAGCATTCCCTCTCATTTTTATTGTTGAAGGGAGTAAGTATGAAGCAAAAACGGCAGCTCTGATACTTGCTTCATAGGTCAACATTTTTTTAACAATCAAGTGCAATTATATCTCTCGCCAGCAGAATGATTTTCACGTTTACTATGAACCACCTTTTTATTTTCACCGTGAGGGATTATGCGTTTTCGCCAGTTGTTACCGCTTTTTGGCGCGCTGTTTGCGTTGTATATCATTTGGGGCTCAACCTATTTTGTCATTCGGATTGGCGTGGAAAGCTGGCCTCCGTTAATGATGGCGGGCGTTCGATTCCTGGCAGCCGGTATTTTATTGATGGCATTTTTGCTACTGCGCGGACACAAACTCCCCCCGCTACGTCCGCTGCTCAATGCCGCGCTGATTGGCCTGTTATTGCTGGCTGTCGGTAATGGCATGGTGACAGTTGCCGAACATCAAAATGTTCCATCCGGCATCGCCGCCGTAGTGGTTGCAACCGTGCCCCTCTTTACCCTGTGCTTCAGCCGCCTGTTTGGCATTAAAACGCGCAAACTGGAATGGGTGGGTATCGCCATTGGGCTTGCCGGAATCATCATGCTCAATAGCGGGGGTAATTTAAGCGGCAATCCGTGGGGCGCGATTCTGATTTTAATCGGCTCGATTAGCTGGGCGTTTGGCTCGGTTTACGGTTCGCGCATTACCTTACCTGTAGGGATGATGGCGGGTGCGATTGAGATGCTTGCGGCTGGCGTGGTGTTAATGATTGCGTCGATGATTGCGGGTGAAAAACTGACGGCGCTCCCTTCCCTTTCAGGCTTCCTTGCAGTCGGTTATCTGGCGCTGTTTGGTTCGATTATCGCCATCAACGCTTATATGTATTTAATCCGTAATGTCAGTCCAGCTCTCGCCACCAGCTACGCCTACGTTAACCCGGTGGTCGCGGTCTTGCTGGGTACAGGACTGGGCGGAGAGACGCTGTCGAAGATTGAATGGCTGGCGCTCGGCGTGATTGTCTTCGCGGTGGTACTGGTCACGTTGGGAAAATATCTCTTCCCGGCAAAACCCGTAGTTGCGCCAGTTATTCAGGACGCATCAAGCGAGTAAATGAATCCCCTGCGTGTCGATCTGCGCGCTGGCACCTTCGCCGCAGATCCACTCTTCCAGACGCTCGCTAAGCGCTTCATCCGTCAGCTTCTCGCGCCCACGTAACGCACACTCCCAGACAATCAGTACGCGCCAGCCGAGCGCCTGCAAGCGACTGATATCGCGGCGATCGCGCTCAACATTTTTACCTATCTTCTCCAGCCAGAACTCGGTTCGAGTCGCAGGCACTTTAAACAGATAGCAGTGATGATGGTGCCAGAAGCAGCCGTGGGCAAATATCACGCAGCGATATTCATCAAGAACAAAATCCGGGCGTCCGGGCAAACTGGCGTCCTGAACGCGAAACGCCAGTCCCTGCCTGGTTAACAAACTGGCGAGGCGCTTCTCAATCGCCGTATCGCGCGTGGCAATTGCGCGCATATTTTTGCTGCGTGTAGCCTTATCGTGAACGTCGGCCATGTTTTGCTTCTTGCTGACGCAACGCCACTGCCTGTTTGATTTTTGGCTCAAGCAGTTTTGCCACCGCGGCAAAGACCGGCACGACCACCGAGTTACCGAACTGGCGATAGGCCTGAGTGTCCGAAACCGGAATGCGAAATTTCGCTTCTCCTGGTGCTTCAAAGCCCATTAAGCGCGCACATTCACGAGGCGTTAACCGACGTGGGCGGTGTTGCTGGTTCTGCGGATCGTCAAAGTCTTTCTCACCCGTAGCTATATCCCAGCCGCGATCAATTAAAATTTCCGCGCCATCTTTGTAATAACGAGCAGAAAGCGTACGCGTGACGCTTTGCGGATTGTTCGGATAAACCATTCCATAACCGAAGCCGTTACCGCGCGCCTGATGTTTTTTCGCATAACGATAAAGGTACTTCCACAGCACCGGCGTCAGGATATATTTCGCCTCAACCATCGGGTCCAGCAACTGCGCCAGTGTCACTCGCTGTGCAGGGAAACATTCGCTGATCTCACGCAGGGTAAAATCGGCTTTCAGATTCAGGTCGCGACGAAAACCCACCAGCACGATGCGTTCACGGTGCTGCGGAAGGAAATGTTTACCGTCAATGATTTTCGGATCGTCCGGGCCATTATCTTCTGCATCTGCCACGTCATAGCCCAGTTCATCCAACGTCTGCATGATGATACGGAACGTTTTCCCCTGGTCGTGGCTTTTCAGGTTTTTGACGTTTTCGAGCACAAAAATCGCCGGGCGACGCGCGTCGATAATACGCACCACATCGAAGAACAGCGTGCCCTGGGTATCACAGGCAAAACCGTGCGCTCGTCCGAGTGAGTTCTTTTTCGATACGCCAGCCAGAGAAAACGGCTGACAAGGAAAACCGGCCAGTAAAACATCGTGCTCAGGAATATGTTGACGGATATGTTCCGCCGCCGCGTCATCACCTATACCCTCTTTGTGGCTGAGAGTGATGTCGCGAATATCTTCATTAAAGTGATGCACCGCCGGGTCGCAATAATAGTTGGCTTTATAAGTGCGTACAGCATGTTTGTTCCATTCGCTGGTAAACACGCACTGCCCACCAATCGATTCAAAACCGCGACGAATACCACCAATCCCGGCAAATAGATCGATAAAGCGAAACGCATAATGCGGATGATGTGCCGGTGGAATGGGTAACAACGTTTGCAGCTGGGCGAACTCTTTCTCACTTAAACGGTGCCATGCTGAGTCATTCGCCAGCGCACGTTTTAAAATTGCCGCGCTCCAGTGATTCTCACCCACACTATTAAGATGCGCCACCAGCGTTTTGACATCATAAATTTGCAGCAGTTGCTCCAGCATTGCCTGTGCGGCATTCCCGGTGCTGTATGAATCGGTTACTGATATATTTTCCTGCATAGATTTAACCGGCCATCTGAGATGGCCGACAGGTTAACATAATTACCATCATTTAGGGCCACGTGCTCAGCCAACCGGTGAAAACGTATCAATCACCTTGTGATCGATACCTTCATTCTCCCCCGCCAACTCAGCACTGAGCTTCGCCATAAACTCGACTAAAAATTGCGCGTTGTACTGCGCCAGTTGTTTGCCTTTTGTGGTTTGCATGGTGTGCGGTAGCTTCAGCAACTTAGTCTGAAAATGATCCAGCGCGTAACGTTTATCATCAAGTGGGCGATGCTGCGCGAACGGATCTTCGCCATCAAACAATGCCACGCCCAACGCCCCCGAAACGGCAAACACACGCGCCAGGCCAATCGCCCCCAGAGCTTCCAGCCGATCCGCATCCTGAACGATTTTAGCTTCCGCCGTTAAAGGGGCGATTTGCGCGCTAAAACTGTGTGCGGCAATGGCATGGCAAACAGCCTCGATTTTTTCCGCTGGAAATTGCGCGAATTCTTCACGCAGCAGGCGACGCGTCTCTTCTGCTGCCAGTATTGAAGAACGCTGCCGTTGCGGATGATTTTTCGCCAGGCTCACGATATCGTGAAAATAACATGCGGTTAAAATCACCAGCATATCAACGTCGTCATCTGCCGCTAGTTTCTGTGCCGTAGCCCAGACGCGGCGAAAATGACACAGGTCATGTGCCGCGTCCTGATGTTGATGATGGTTTTTCAACCAGTTTTCGAACTGTGCCTGCCAGTGTTGTAAATCCATACGCGCTCCGTTGCCAAAGAATCGCAACCTTAGCAGTTTTTATTCATAGCGTCTGCTACGTGCGGGACGAGGTCGGGTGTACCAGGCAATGCCGCCTAGCAAGGCACCAACCAGGGCCATAAACAGAAATCCGACCAATGCTCCTAACCACTTCCCCGCAGTAGATCCTAAATCACTTTCAAATCCCGACACGGGGGCATCGGGGATCCGGCTCATCACCCAGATGTATCGCGCCATTGCCCAGACGAAATAGCCACACCATGTATAGAAAGCCCACAAAGCCAATTTGCCGCCAGGGCTGCGAGAGAGTCTCTCTTCCATCTTTGTCGAACCGTATTCCATTTTGAGATAACCCGGAAAATTCAGACTTAGTACTATTATGTGATAAAAGTCACATTTTTCCACATTGGATGAGTCAGTCAAGACTCAATCATTTTTTGAGCAAATAGATAGTTTTTGCGCAACGGTAATAATTACCGGAAAAACAGCAATAAAGATTTATTTTTATCTTGGATAATGGTTTTATTAATTCACCCAAACAATACATTAGCACTGAATACAATTATACCTTTTTAGATTTCTGTGTCATGATAACCCCGTTATTAGCCTTTTATCGTCTTGTTTATATTTTTGGGCCGGCATGAAGCCGGCTTTTTTTATGCCTTCATTAATGTGCGCGCGATCACATAGGCCGTCTGGCGCAAAAATCATTGACACTTCCTATTTTTCCAATCAACTCATAATATATTGATATATATTCATAATTTTCATGAATGTATATATCTAGAATTCATAATTCTGAATTATATTAAATAGATTGGAAACATTTTGAAATCTTTTAAATACATTTGTTACATGTAATCCTTAAAATAAAATGAACTTCATAGAATAGTATCCAAATGTGCTTTTTTTTGGATAACGGCACTTATTGATATATTCATGAAGATTATAATCACAAGGGAATACATAATGAAAAGAAAAGTTCTGGCAATGCTGGTCCCGGCGTTATTAGTTGCTGGCGCAGCAAATGCGGCTGAAGTCTATAATAAAGATGGTAATAAACTGGATTTGTACGGAAAAGTAGCGGGCCTGCACTACTTCTCTGATGATGCTGGCAGCGATGGTGACATGTCATATGCCCGTATCGGTTTCAAAGGTGAAACTCAGATCGCTGACCAATTCACTGGTTACGGTCAGTGGGAATTTAACATTGGCGCAAACGGTCCTGAAAGCGACAAAGGTAATACCGCAACGCGTCTGGCATTTGCAGGTTTAGGCTTTGGTCAGAATGGTACTTTCGACTATGGTCGTAACTACGGTGTCGTATATGACATCGAAGCATGGACCGATATGCTGCCAGAATTTGGTGGCGATACCTATGCTGGTGCCGACAACTTCATGAACGGTCGTGCTAACAGCGTAGCAACATATCGTAACAATGGTTTCTTTGGTCAAGTTGATGGTCTGAACTTTGCACTCCAGTATCAAGGTAACAACGAGAAAAGCGGATTATTTGATCAAGAAGGTTCAGGTAACGGGAATGGCCGTAAACTTGCTAAAGAGAACGGCGACGGTTACGGTATGTCCACTTCCTATGACTTTGACTTTGGTTTAAGTCTGGGTGCTGCATATTCTAATTCTGACCGTACTGACAATCAGGTTCACAAAGGTTTGCATAACACTCGTTATGGAGATCGCTTCGATGCAACTGCTGGCGGTGAAACAGCAGAAGCATGGACCGTTGGTGCTAAATACGACGCTAATAACGTTTACTTAGCAGCTATGTATGCTGAAACCCGTAACATGACTGGTTACGGTGATGCTGATGCCATCGCTAACAAAACCCAAAACTTTGAAGTTGTTGCTCAGTATCAGTTCGACTTCGGTCTGCGCCCGTCCATCGCTTACCTGCAATCTAAAGGTAAGGATTTAGGCGGATTGAATGGTGATAACTTTGATAGCCAGGGTAATCATCACTACGCAAACAAAGATCTGGTTAAATACGTTGAAGTCGGTGCGACCTACTACTTCAACAAAAATATGTCCACCTATGTTGATTACAAAATTAACCTGCTGGACAACGATGATGACTTCTACGAAGCAAACGGCATCGCTACCGATGATATCGTTGCTGTGGGCTTAGTCTACCAGTTCTAATCAGCCAACACGCCTCGGCGTGTTACTGTAAAACATAACACTAGGCTGTGTCCCTTAATTACGCAACCGTTGATAAAAGAGTCGGATGCAGCCAGTTTCACCATCGCCAGATAATTTCTCGCCGTTTTGTCGTAACGCGTAGCGATGCGGCGGTATTCTTTCAGGCGACCAAAGCACCGTTCAACGACGTTGCGATTGCGATATGCATCGCGATCAAGCCGTGCTCGTCCATCCGATGCCATTTTTTCATTTGATTTTCGGGGGATGACTGCCTTTATGCCTTTATTTTTCAGCTGGTTGCGCAATGTGAGTCCGGAGTACGCTTTGGCGGCCAGCACAACATGACCACGGCGTTTCATGCAACCGTTCTGACGATGAACGCCAATGCCGTCCAGAAGTCGTTGCGCGAACTGGCTTTCATGAGACTGCCCGGGGCTTAGCACGATATTTAACGGGAGGCCGCTTCCGTCTGTTGCCAGATGGATTTTGGTGCCCAAACCGCTTCGAGAGCGACCCAGCCCATTATCTCCGTCGATATCGGAATTTTTTTTGAGCTCCGGCGGCGCATTTTAGTGCCCGGATATTACTGCCATCCAGCGCTGTGGCAGACCAGTCAACAAAGCCGTTCGCATCAAGTAGTGAAAGCAATCTGTTGAAAATGATGTTAATCACGCCTGACTTTGACTACCTGTTAAAGCGGTTATAAACGGTTTTCCATGGCCCAAATCGTTCGGGTAAATCGCGCCATGGTGCGCCGGAACACAATACCCAGAACATGCCGTTGATGATTTTACGATGCTCTGCACATGGGCGCCCGGCCCGTCGTGTGGCAGGTTCAGGGGGCAACAAGGGCTTGATGATGGTCCATGCTTCATCGGGGAGGTCGTAGCGAGCTATGGTTCAATATGTTGTGGAAACAGACCGTTACTATAGCTCAAACTATTACGGGACACAGCCTAATAAAATCATGGCTCCTCACAAAGAAAACATCATTGAAAGAGCTCAGCAGTTTAAAAGAGTTTTAGTTTTACAGGATACAATTGAACTTAATTATTCTGGTCTGAATGAAAAACAGGGAGTTGGTCCTAAAAAATATAAAGATGAAAGAAACTTATTTCTTCATCCTCAACTCGTCATCAGTGAGTCAGGTGTTTGCCTTGGGGTTTATGATGACTATCAGTGGTTCAGGGATGAATTAAAGACCAGTAAAAATACCCGATAAGAAATCTGCAATGATTTACTTCATAAAAACATGTCAGTGAAAAAGAAACCTGGCGTTGGGTTGAAGGATATAATAAAGCAACAGAACTGGCCCGCCAATGCCCTGCTACCCATGTGTTGTCAATTTCTGAGCGCGAAGGCGATTTTTATGATCTGTTTGAACACGCAGAACAGACTCCCGCAATAAAAGCTGACTGGCTTGTCAGAATGAAATTTAATAACAGAGCCACGCTGAATATCAATGGAAAACGGGATCATAGGTTGTTGCACGAAAGAATCATGGAGATTACACCGCAGCAACTGGTTCAATTCGCTATACCAGATGGGCGGGGGCAGCCAGCCAGAACAGTGACACAGGAATTGCGCCAGGCCAGACTGACACTGCATCCCCCACCGGACGTAGAGGAAAGCTTCGTTGTATTCCGGTAACCGTAACAGTTTTGCTTGCAAAAGAAAGAAACCCACCGAAAGGGACCCAACCTCTTATCTGGTAGTTAATGAGTAGTATTCCTGTTGAAGATTTAACGGAACCAGCACAACTTATTCAGTGGTATTTACAACACTGGCAAATTGAAGTTTTTTTTAAGTATTAAAAAGTGGATGTCAGGTTGAGACATTACAGCTTGAAACGTTTGAAAGAACCCGGAACAGTCTCGCGCTATATTTAATAATAGACTGGCGAATCATGTATATAACCTCATTGTATAAAACTATGCCAGAAATATCTAGCAAATTTATTTCCCCCGGAGATGAGTGGAAATACCTCTGGCTTCTTGTTGAAAATACAGCACCTCCGAAAAATCCTCCTGATATAAAAACAGCAACAGTAATGTTGGCGAGACCTGGAGGATATCTGGCAAGAAAAAATGATTCGCCACCAGGCCCAAAAGCAATATAGTCAGGATTAACACGATTAATGTTGTCAATTAATGACATAGAAATATCCCAGAAAACTTGTGGGTAAGGGTATGTAAGGGCAACGGTGATCATGATTGGATTCTGGCGGATAAAAACGCGCATACCTTAACGATAAGCGCGATGTTGTTCAAGTAGATATGGGGTATGTATTGGCCTAATGATGTTGGGTTTATCGTCAAAACGCTTACCTGAGAGGTAAGCGTTTTGCGCGTATTACTGAAAAAAGCGAATTATTTGTAAGTTGCAATCGTAATATTGCCAGAGAAATTTCTCCTTATATTGCGGATATCATTATCCCTTGACCGATTATCATCTTTAGCGTTGTTATGGATGATACTTTCGCCTTTAGTGGTATAGATATAATTAGCAATATCAAAGGTGTTATTCTCGCTATTTACGACTGCTCTTAAAACGTAAAGGGTTTGTGTGAATCCGTTTGCTGAGAAATCGGCATGAAAATGGTTATGTCTACCATTCAAAGCAACAAAACTCGGACAATCAATTAATTTATCGCTAACAGCTAGAGCGGCGCTACGCACATCATGTGCAGCGTTATCATTAGCAACATGAAATGCTTGTGAACAAGCATAAAACAAATTTCCAATCCCGGTAGGACTGGATAAACAAGAAATAATTTCTTCTCTTTTTTCTGGCGTTATGCGATCCTGCTTTAAAGACTCTCTCACCAGATGACATTCATCAGATTTGAAAATAAATTCCTCGAATATTTTCTCATAAACATCATGAGAAAGAGATCCAGAGCGAGTGAAAGATTCGTAGGCATGAAATTTTTCGCGAAGTAAGTCTCTTATAGTGCTGTTTATTTTTTCACCACAACATAAAACAAATGAACTTCCCTCCAGAACTTGTCTTTCTGCATCTGCAAGGAGTGAGCTAAATTCCGCCTCTCCAAGCGTAAGGTTTTCCATACCTGATTGATGTAAATACTGTTCTGGAATTAAATCTTTTTGTTCCTTTAGAAGCTCGATCATTCGGCATTCGGTTTGCTTATCAGTACACGAGGACATGTTATAGTTATTTTTAGCAACTTCCAGCTTAAGAGCATTTGCAGCAACTGTTAATTCTGAGAGTTGATGTTTTTCAAATTGATCGTGATCTGATAATAACCTTATAAACTCTTTTACATTTCGACCACTAAAATCCTGTTCCCTACTCTTTTGATCAAAACATTTTTTTTTGTTATTGAGCTCACGATACATATCAGTGACTTTAAATTTATTACTTCCGGTCTGCTCAATTTTTGTATAACTATCCATGCCTGTAACGGCAATCCATGTCTTATAATTCTCATTCTCCGATTCAGGTGTAACATGAAAATAAGGAACCAATTTATCACTAATATCATGCCGATAGATATGAAAAGAATCTAAAATGTATAATAATAAACTGCGAAAAACTTCACGAAAACTGTCATCGTGAGACCTTGCCCTATAATTATCGAGCAGGCCACTTTGTTCCATCGCATTTAACTTAGAAATATTACTCTCGAGGCTTTTTTCGATACTCTCCCTTAGATTCTGATTTTGTAACTGGCTATTATCATTCTCTGTTTTATTTGGATATATATTACTCGTCACACTAACCATAGTAACCTCGCTATTCCTCACGATGAACTATTAATTTATACACAACAATCCGAATTTAACACCATCGCTGAATATCTTAGCCCTAACTATCAACACCCAAGTTACCAGTGCAGCGACTTAAATTAACGTCCTGGGCTAATAAATTGTGCCTGAGATGATCTCTGGCACATTTTCACCTTATATATCTGAACGGAACTATCAAAAATCGCTCATCAGTAATCCCCTGAGCTATTTAGTTGTTTGTTTAATTACCCTTGGCTTCTATGCCGCTGGGTTTAATACCTTGTTACACCCCTGGCACCCACAGGGACGGGCTGTTATACGGAAAACGATCTACTGGGGCATTTTCAAATCCATGGCTTGGTGAATCCGGTATTAGTACCAGTCCGTTGTGAGCTGCGTGAATATGCAGCAGTGAATCACTCCCTGTGTCGATATGCAGCGTCGGTACACCCCGGTCGATCTCAAGAATGAGGCCGAAACACGCCGTGCCGGATACATCCACAACTTCACACTGAAGGTTTTGATCTGCTGAAATATTTACCTGATAGGACTGACAGACTTCTTCTGGCTGCTCAACGTTACCCATTTCTCAGTCCTGTAACGTCATGGTCATCGTTCAAGGCTGGTCTGTGAGTATGACATTAGCAGCGCACACACCTGATGGCGGAACTGCTGACGCTTGCTTATCCTTGTACGCCGCTGACACCATGTATACCAGCCGCTGCGGGCCACCCGGAGCACACGGCACATTGCTTTGATGCTGAACTCCGCCTGATGTTTTTCAATAAAGACATACTTCATTTCAGGTGCTTCGCGAAGTATGTCGCGGCCTTTTGGAGGATGGCCAGCTCTTCATCCCGCTCTGCCAGCTGGCGTTTGAGACGTGCAACCCCGGTGGGCATCTCCAGCTCACGTTCAGAAGAACGTCTGCTGATGTTGCTGTTTACTGCGCCAGTTGTAGAGCTGTGATTCATACAGGCTGAGTTCACGGGCTGCGGCAGCACACCGATGCGTTCAGCAAGTTTCAGGGCTTCACTGCGAAATTCAGGCGAATGTTGTTTACGTGCTTTTTTGCTGGTTGATACAGATTTTGTCATGTGAGTCACCTCTGACTGAGAGTTTACTCACTTAGCCGAGTGTCCACTATTACTGGGTAAGATCATTTCATCTCCATCTACGGCACACGCAATTGCCAAACATATCGATACAGCACCTTACCCTGCCCCTCCTGGCACAATAACATCTACCAGCGACTCTTCCAGCCACCCCAAATGCATTTCTTTATGAATTAATCCGCAACAAAACCACCTCCCATATAAAAATATTTGCAAAAATAGTGCATGAAAAAAGCCTTTTCTACAGCAGTTCGGGATATAAATATTCAACAGAATAGCAATATTCCATAGCACTAAATCTCTCATCGTCGTCCCAGATCTCTGATAATGGTCTAAAATCATTGAAGTCACTTGTGACCACATGACTCAAAAAGGAAAATTTGGCGTGAGAAACATTCAACATCAGTGCAGCATCATCATTACATATTTTCCCTCGTCGCCTACCGCTTTCGATATATTGACTCATTTTTCCAGCCTGGTTAAAAATAGCGACCAGCTCAGTCGCAAATATAGTGACTAACCTAACTAAGCAACAACAAGGAATACACTATGACTGTTCAAAAAAGTAAAGATCCGCAGGTCGATACTGCTGAAGATAATGCATTCTTCCCTTCAGAATATTCGCTTAGCCAATATACCAGTCCCGTCTCTGATCTTGATGGCGTGGACTATCCAAAACCGTATCGCGGTAAACATAAAATTCTGGTGATCGCCGCGGACGAACGTTATTTGCCGACCGATAACGGAAAACTGTTCTCGACCGGTAACCATCCGATTGAAACGTTGCTGCCGTTGTATCATCTCCATGCGGCAGGTTTCGAATTCGAAGTGGCGACCATTTCCGGTCTGATGACCAAGTTTGAATACTGGGCTATGCCACACAAAGATGAAAAAGTAATGCCGTTCTTTGAGCAGCATAAATCGTTGTTCCGCAATCCGAAGAAACTCGCGGATATTGTCGCCAGCCTCAATGCTGACAGCGAATATGCAGCAATCTTTGTTCCTGGTGGTCATGGCGCACTTATTGGTTTACCAGAAAGCCAGGACGTAGCTGCCGCTTTACAGTGGGCAATCAAAAATGACCGTTTTGTTATCTCCCTTTGCCACGGCCCGGCGGCATTTCTGGCGCTTCGCCACAGCGATAACCCACTGAACGGTTATTCCATTTGCGCATTCCCAGACGCCGCAGACAAACAAACGCCAGATATTGGCTATATGCCGGGTCATCTCACCTGGTACTTCGGCGAAGAGCTGAAGAAAATGGGCATGAACATTATTAATGACGACATCACCGGGCGAGTTCATAAAGACCGTAAACTGCTCACCGGCGACAGTCCTTTCGCAGCGAATGCGTTGGGTAAACTGGCAGCACAGGAAATGCTGGCAGCTTACGTGGGTTAATCCCTGTTACATTGTAATATAAGCGCATAATCAATCGCAGCCACGTGAGTACTCACGACGTGGCTGCGTTTTTTCACGGTTAACCTGTGGCGTACTGAAGCCCTAGGTTAATTTCTTTGCGGTAACGTAATACGGAACACATTATGTTGATTTAAATAGTGATACGTAGCACTTCCCCCATGCAATTCGGCAATTGCTTTGACTAAAGAAAGGCCAAGCCCCTGACCTGCAGAATGACGCGAATTATCTCCCCGCCAAAATCTACGGAAGAGTTTTTCCGGCTCATTAATTTTCGATCCAGGGCTGGCGATATCAATATTAAGAGAGCCGTTGGCATCAAGAAAACTGGTTATATGAATGCACGATTTTTCTGGTGAATATCGAATGGCGTTAACAATAAGATTCGATAACATTCGTTGAAGTAAAATTTCATCCGCAAAGATTTGCTGATTGCACTCGACCTGAAAACGAATCTCTTTCTCTTCTGAAAGGTATTCCAGATAGTCTAACAAATTCCCAATTTCCTTGTTAAGAGAGAGCGAATCCAGTTTCACCAAAACATTGCTTTTATCTGCTCTGGCAAGAAACAGTATATTCTCTGTTAACCGCGAAATATTTTCCAGCTCTTCAATATTTCCGGCAATTGTTTTTTGATATTCACTGATACTTCGGGTTTGACTGAGCGTCACCTGATTCTGACCCAGTAATGCATTAATTGGCGTTCTAAGTTCATGAGCGAGATCGTCAGCAAATTGGCTAAGGCGCTCAAAATCTTTTACTAAAGCATGGTGCATTTTATTCAACGCCTGACCAAGAGGTTTTAATTCACTCGGTAGTGCGATAACCTCAACAGGCTCTCGGGTGTCGTTATAATTTAATGCTTCCGTTACCCCACTCAACTTTTTGATCTCTCGTAATCCCGTTCTGATTAACAGCGGACTTAATACTGAGCACAGTATAATGGCGACGATGCAAATTATAATGCTATTAATTTTATACTGTTCAAGCATGTTATGTCTGGCTGAAGCCAATTTAGCCACAGTAACCGTTAATGATGGCGAAATTTCATCAATGTTAATTCGTAAAGCATCTATCTCTGTGTCATTAATAATGCTTCTGTAAATGCCAGCTGCACTGATTGCCTCAGTCGTAGGTATGTTATTTAACATATCATCACTGACATTGGTTCGGTTAACAATTTTATTGATGCCATGACCATGAATGATCAAAATATCCTGACTAACATCCATCATCCGGTTAAAATAGACAGGTAAAGTATCTGGATTTACCCCATCAATTAGTAACTGCTTGATCTGTGCAGTCCGGTTAATGAGTGTTGTATCATCGCGCCATTTCAACTCACTTGCCAGGCCATTATAGAGAGTCCAGACAATTCCAGCGCCAGCGACAGACAGTAGCAATATAAAAAGCAAGGTTAAACGGACGGTTATAGATAATCTTTTCATTATTTTTTTACCGCTACAAATGAATACCCCATTCCCCGGATTGTAGCGATTAGCTTTTCAGGAAAAGGATCATCAACTTTTGCGCGGAGCCTGCGAATAGCGACATCCACCGTATTAGTATCACTATCGAAATTGATTCCCCAAATTTCACTCGCAATAACCGTTCTGGGTATAATTTCGCCAGCTCTGGAGGCCAGTAGCCAAAGTAATTGAAACTCCTTCCGCGTCAGTGTAATACTGATATTGTCCCTGCTCACACTTTGGCTGACAGAGTCCATTCTTAATCCGCTGATTTCTAATGTTGAATTCAGCACATGATGTTGCCTTAATTGTGCCCGAACCCTCGCCAGCAACTCAGAAAATGAAAAAGGTTTTACCAGATAATCATTTGCCCCACTGTCCAGCCCTCTGACTCTGTCATCGACAGAATCCCTTGCTGTAAGGCAAATAACGGGGGTTTGCTTTGCCGTTCGTAACGTTTGTAAGATCTGCCAGCCATCCATACCCGGAAGCATAATATCCAGAATGATCAATGCATAATCATCCTTCAGCGCAAGATAAAGCCCATCTCTGCCATCAGAAACGGCATCAATGACATAACCCGCTTCGGAAAGCCCCTGCGTTACCCATTCCTGGGTCCTTTGATTATCTTCAATAAGTAGAATCTTCATGAAAATAATATGCCATAAATCATATGTTATAGAAACAGCTTGGTTCATTACAAAATTGTAATGCTTCTGTAAGGTTATCACAGACGTTTTTTCGCTATCCTCAAAACTCATTCACATGACAAGGATATAAACATGTTAAAGCGTTATTTACTACTCTCGGTTGCAACGGCTGCATTTTCATTACCTTCTTTGGTTTATGCCGCACAACAAAACATTCTTAGCGTGCACATTTTGAACCAGCAAACAGGAAAACCCGCTGCCGACGTGACAGTCACTCTGGAAAAGAAAGCGGATAACGGCTGGTTACAACTTAATACCGCCAAAACAGATAAGGATGGACGAATCAAGGCACTGTGGCCCGAGCAAACTGCAACCACGGGCGATTACCGTGTTGTATTTAAAACTGGAGAATATTTTAAGAAACAAAATCTTGAAAGTTTCTTCCCTGAGATCCCTGTTGAGTTTCAAATTAATAAAGTGAACGAGCATTATCATGTACCTTTGTTACTTAGCCAATATGGGTATTCAACCTATCGTGGCAGTTAATGCGTAAATATGTAAAAGCAGATCTCTGCTACTGTTAGGGAGGAGACTCCCTGACAGATTAACAATCTCTTACTGGTTAACGACAAAAC
The DNA here is from genome assembly GCF_036503815.1 of Escherichia coli. Classification (GTDB taxonomy): domain Bacteria; phylum Pseudomonadota; class Gammaproteobacteria; order Enterobacterales; family Enterobacteriaceae; genus Escherichia; species Escherichia coli_F. The sequence continues at coordinate 2,089,736 of NZ_AP027764.1, read as the reverse complement.
AGTGTGATGGCTTATGAAAAAGAATCAATTTTTAAAAGAATCTGATATTACTGCCGAGTCGGTATTCTTTATGCAGCGTCGGCAGGTGTTAAAAGCACTGGGCATCAGTGCAGCTGCACTTTCTTTGCCTCACGCCGCACATGCTGATCTGCTTAGCTGGTTTAAAGGGAACGATCGTCCGCCCGCCCCCGCAGGGAAACCGCTGGAGTTCAGCAAGCCTGCCGCCTGGCAAAATAACCTACCGCTGACGCCAGAAGATAAAGTTTCCGGCTATAACAACTTCTATGAATTCGGGCTAGATAAAGCCGATCCCGCCGCTAATGCTGGTAGCCTGAAAACCGATCCATGGACACTGAAAATCAGTGGCGAAGTGGCAAAACCATTAACACTCGATCACGATGATTTAACTCGTCGCTTTCCGCTGGAAGAGCGTATTTATCGTATGCGCTGCGTGGAAGCGTGGTCGATGGTGGTGCCGTGGATTGGTTTTCCGTTGCATAAATTGCTGGCGCTTGCAGAACCCACCAGCAATGCAAAGTATGTTGCTTTCGAAACGATTTATGCGCCGGAACAGATGCCAGGCCAGCAGGATCGCTTTATTGGCGGCGGGCTTAAATATCCTTATGTCGAGGGATTACGTCTCGACGAAGCAATGCATCCGCTCACACTGATGACCGTAGGTGTTTATGGCAAGGCGTTACCGCCACAAAATGGCGCGCCGGTGCGACTGATTGTGCCGTGGAAATATGGCTTTAAAGGGATTAAATCGATCGTCAGTATTAAGCTGACCCGCGAGCGTCCGCCAACCACCTGGAATCTGGCAGCGCCTGATGAATACGGTTTTTACGCCAACGTTAATCCGCATGTTGATCACCCCCGCTGGTCACAGGCTACTGAGCGATTTATTGGTTCAGGCGGCATCCTCGATGTACAGCGCCAGCCAACGCTACTGTTTAATGGTTACGCCGACAAGGTGGCATCGCTGTATCGCGGCCTGAATTTGCGGGAGAATTTCTAAATGCGTCTGACAGCAAAACAGGTGACATGGCTAAAACTTTGCCTGCATCTTGCCGGATTGTTGCCGTTGCTCTGGCTTGCCTGGGCGATCAATCACGGTGGACTAGGAGCCGATCCGGTGAAAGATATTCAGCATTTTACCGGACGCACTGCACTGAAATTTTTGCTGGTGACCTTGTTAGTTACACCTCTGGCACGCTACGCAAAACAGCCGTTATTGATACGCACTCGCCGCCTGTTAGGCTTATGGTGCTTTGCCTGGGCGACAATGCATTTAACCAGTTACGCATTGCTGGAGCTGGGCGTGAATAATCTGGCGTTATTAGGTAAGGAGTTAATTACCCGGCCTTATTTAACGTTAGGTATTATCAGCTGGGTAATTTTGCTTGCGTTAGCGTTCACTTCAAACCAGGCGATGCAGCGAAAACTCGGTAAACACTGGCAACAGTTGCATAACTTCGTCTATCTTGTCGCGATCCTGGCCCCAATACATTATCTGTGGTCAGTGAAGATTATTTCACCGCAGCCACTCATCTACGCTGGGCTGGCTGTACTGCTTTTAGTCTTACGGTATAAGAAGTTGCTTTCCCTTTTCAACCGGCTACGCAAGCAGGTTCACAACAAATTATCTCTATAACTTCATATTGCCGACAAAGTACGCGTTATCCCTGCCGGATGCGGCGTGAGCGCCTTATCCGGCCCACACAGATCGCATCAAGTTATGTTTCGTTTGTCATCAACCTCAAATCATCGACATAATTTATTTCATTTCAATAAGATAGGTAAATACACCTGAGAAAACTATGCTCTTGTTTCCTAAGAGTTATTGCATTTCGTCATATGTTACAATATAACATAACACATCATGTACAATAACTCTGGAGGAAACTGTTTTGGCGATTCGTCTTAATAAACTGGCTATTGCTTTAGGTGTCTTTATTGTTAGCGCTCCTGCCTTTTCGCATGGTCATCACTCACACGGCAAACCCTTAACAGAGGTCGAACAAAAAGCGGCTAACGGTGTTTTTGATGATGCCAATGTACAAAACCGAACGCTCAGTGACTGGGATGGAGTCTGGCAATCCGTTTATCCCTTACTGCAAAATGGCAAGCTTAACCCCGTCTTTCGAAAGAAAGCGAATGCAGATAAAACCAAAACATTCGCAGAAGTTAAAGATTATTATCAGAAAGGCTACGCGACAGATATCGAAATGATTGGTATTGAGGACGGCATTATTGAATTCCATAGAAATAACGAAACTACATCCTGTAAATATGATTACGATGGATACAAAATACTCACCTATAAATCAGGCAAGAAAGGCGTTCGTTACTTATTCGAATGTAAAGATCCTAAAAGCAAAGCTCCTAAATATATACAGTTTAGCGATCATATAATTGCACCACGAAAATCATCTCATTTTCACATTTTTATGGGCAATGATTCGCAGCAATCTTTATTGAATGAAATGGAAAACTGGCCAACATATTATCCATATCAGTTGAGTAGCGAAGAAGTGGTCGAGGAGATGATATCTCATTGAGTCTTCCATGAATAGCGTCTCGATGCCGTTTTTATTAAGTTATCATAGCAGCCACGGGTCCATCCACAAACGCCACTGAATGCAAGGTAGCTGCAGACACGCTCATCGCTATGACGTGTCTGCATCTTAATAAGCAAGCCCTCATAGGGTTAATTAATAACGGACTCCATATACAATACTGCCAACAGCGTAAGATAACTGGGCGCAGGCAATTGCTTATATTGACTGTTCACAATTTACCCTTTTCAATTTTTTAAATAACAAATTCTTAAAACCACATCTGTATAAGGTATTTTTAAGGTTCGTGGGATAGCTTGACTGTGAAAATTACAGGAGCTATAAAAATGAATCGATTCACAAAAACTCAAATTTATTTACACTGGATAACGCTGCTTTTCATTGCAATCACTTATGCCGCAATGGAACTCCGTGGCTGGTTTCCCAAAGGTAGTAATACTTATCTGTTGATGCGTGAAACACATTACAATGCGGGTATCTTCGTTTGGGTGTTAATGTTTTCACGCCTTATAATAAAACACCGTTATAGTGATCCCTCTATTGTGCCACCGCCACCTGCCTGGCAAATGAAAGCGGCTTCGCTAATGCACATCATGCTTTATATAACCTTCCTTGCGCTTCCACTGTTGGGGATTGCTTTAATGGCTTATAGTGGAAAATCGTGGAGTTTCCTTGGTTTCAATGTGCCGCCTTTTGTTACCCCAAACAGTGAAATTAAAGTACTGATAAAAAATATTCACGAAACCTGGGCGAACATAGGTTACTTTTTAATAGCAGTCCATGCTGGCGCAGCACTCTTTCATCATTACATTCAGAAAGATAATACTCTGTTACGAATGATGCCCCGCCACAAATAAGTCGCTCTCCTGACAAAAGAAATGTGAACCATGAGCCCCAACACATCATAAATCTATACGGAACGGCATAACGCACTCTTTCCACTATCAACCCAGGGGAGCAGAAAGTGTGTAAATCATACGATGGTAAGACTTATCAAAAATACAGGTTAATTTTGGTATTTAAACCTTTTTTACTTGTTAGTATGATACAAAGGCTTTCAAAAAAGCTGGGAAATTCAACAACTCTTGGAAATTATGGACTTTGTCCCGCGGCTTTAATCTGACGGCCGCGTTCCTTTTTTGGCTCAATTATTAACCCTTTTTCTTCGTAACTTCAGTTCCCGCCACTAACGTAACATCGGTTTCATAGGATCAATGTCTAAAGCATAAGATGAGAAGAATAATGAGGACCAAAAAGAAAACGACTGAATAACTGCAGATTTACGCTCGAAACCCTCATGTCAGATCAATAGCTAATCAAGTGCTGAATGTCACAGTATCGAACAGAAAACAGTGACGATCTAAACCTTCAAGAATATTCTACGATTGTTCTGTTAAGAAAAAGCAAGGCGGGAAGTTAGGAGATAAGTCATTGATAAAGTGGCGGAGAGAGGGGGATTTGAACCCCCGGTAGAGTTGCCCCTACTCCGGTTTTCGAGACCAATGATACAGAGTCGAAAAATCAAAGAGTTAAAAATTTTCCTTGGAATAAATGTCTTAAAATCGTACACGAAAAATCAATGAATTACATACCATTAAAGAAGAATATTCCAAGCCTTCTTGAGTCCACCACCTGTTTTCAGGTGTCATTCAGACGTGATTTGCCACAGATTGGGAAAGCACGCTTTTTTCTCAGCTTATTCCGTTTTGCCTGTGTGTTGAATAATTCCACTGCAGTTATATAAAATCGGTAACGGCTGGAAATCATTCAATACTCGCACTATCGAAAAGCTTACCAGCCAACCGCGGCAAGTTGCATACAACGTGCCGCGTTTTCCAGATCAGCTCGTTAATGGAGACATTATTGCCGGAGATAATGGTGGATTCAGCATCCAGAGTAACCCCGGCGGCACCGTATCAAAAGGACGCCCAAGATCATCAACACATTTTTTTAATCTGAAATCTGTAATGCTCTCTCCATTCCCTAGGCATTGACCGCTTCCTATTGACTTGATTTGCACAGCCCCAGTATCACTGGTTATAAATGTAAACAATGCGTTACGGTCACTTTCAGAGCACTGCTTAGCCACTGCCAATTGCCCGTTTAGAATAGCAAAGCATTCATTGCCATCAGGATTTTTAATCTGAACATGCCCTCCCGGTGCCGATATCAAATCCAAATCATTAGTCTTTACTTCAGATATAACCCAATTATTTACATTAAAGTCACTGCCAACAGGATTTCGGATTATCCCCCCTGTAAGAACGTTTCTGATATTAACCAATACTGGACTGGGTTCAGGGTCTACAGGGGTATTGTTGCCGACAAACTGAGTAAGAAGATTACGCTGATTTGCAGGTTCAGAAGCACAACCTGTCAGCAGTAAAACAAAAAGCACAATAACTGTTTTCATCTTCTTGCTCCTCTTCCAGGAATAAAGCCAACCGGAAAGTGATCAGAGGCAATTTGCCCTCTTAATAATCCGAATAACAACGAGGCCCTCAACAGAGGAAGTACAAAGCTCACTGAATTTCCAACTACCGCATAATCAAGAACACCACCACTGGCTTGCGTTGGATCTGGTGGAGCAATAATATTTACATGATTACGAATCCCTGGTTCAAGAGTTGAAAATAGTGTAGCCGGTGAACGGTTAAAATCTCCTGCAATCATCCAGTTAGCGGCCTGTCTTATAGGATCCGTTTGTCTGTTGAAGAACTCAAAAACACTATTTACAATTGCTCCTGAATCCACGCCTCGATTCGCCAATGCATGGGTTGAGAAGAAAACATCATTACCAATTCTAATGCCGATGATCGGTCGTGATACAACAGTTGGAGGAGGTAATACAATCACCTCATCAGCTCTTCTGTTTGAAACAATCGCAAGATTTACTCTGTTAGCGAATGCATCAACACGTGAGAAATATATAAACAACTCCTGTGGACGACTATTGGTTCCGGTATTCCAGATATACTCATTCATTGGAATACCGGGAGTGCTAAATTCTCGCTCAGTCAACGTTGCAGAAGCTGGTACTGCCCCTGCCTCCTGAACCATCAGGATATCAACAGCACCACTTCCCGTAACAAGTTGTCGGACATGTGTGTTCCATTTATTTTCTGTCGGTGCATTTGAACCTTGCAAATTCCAGGTTGCAACTTTAAAATCGCTTAAATCTGCAAAAGAAATACCCGGCAAAATCATTAACAGGAATAATAATTTTTTCATACTCCCTCCATTCCATCAGGTTTGTCGTGAGGTGGAATTGGTAATGGTCTGAATGGTCTTAACTCTGGCTTAATCAGATTTGGTTTTGCCGCTCTGACAGGTGGACTTATTGCCCATAGCATTTCTTGCGTTTCTTCTTTTGCACCAGGGCATTTCTCAAGGGTGATTGTAAAAGCAAACGGTGACAGTATAGTTCTGCTTAAATAGTCTGCTCTTATACACGTCTGCAAGGCACTACTTCTTATAAGCACATTACCATTAGTAGAAGGCAGTAACTGAAACTCCTGAGATAACGAGTTATCATCACAGGTATTATGTATCACCCCGTTTTTAAAAGCCTCCATGCAAGTCCCCTGGGCAACATTAACAAATTTCACTGTGCCGGCATCTTTACCATCCACAACCTTCCAGTTCCGATTCTCACCAAAATTTACTGAATCAAAAGGAGTATACCCCCAAAGCCAGTTACGAACAGGTCTGGCCCAAATAGTAAGCAGCGCTCCACCAGTGCTCATTATTGAAACTTCAGGAAAATCAGTGTTGTTGGCTCCAAGTGTTGGAGTTGCACCGTTTGAAGTCACTGCAATACCTTGTCCAGGGATTCCAACCAATTCTACATTTTTTCCCGGAGGGGAAGGTGAATCTCCGATCCCATTCGAGCAACCAGTAATTATAAGTGTGCACAAAAATGCAATTAGTTTTTTATCCACTGTATTTCCTCCTCTGCACCACCTCTTCTTTATAAAAAAATAGAAACAACAAAGCAACGAAAATATTACTAACAAGATTAATGAGAAAATGTAAAACCAGAACAAAAAACAAGTTTATTATAACGCCCGTTATTATTTATCAGGTTGCTAACAGCATACTCAAATATAATTCTTTACATTCCCCAAAAACTATGCAATATGACCATAACATCTACGGTTCAGTAGATACTCGCCTGTCTGTTTCATTACGTAATATACCTATTTAGGTGTATGCATAAGACCAGCCTGGTATAAATGACTATATTATTTCGCAGAAGGTGAGCGAATTAGATGATTAATCCTTTTTATTCAATATATTAGGTTTGTTTTTGAGTGATTTTGCCGTTTAAGGTAACGGCGTTATAGATCCTATCAAAATCAATCAATTGCATTCTGGTTTTGGAGAAAGATTTTTCGAGAGCTTCGGTCTTTAACTAAAACTGATTGCGTATAATCCCAATACCCCCCTCCCCGACTATCTGAATGGTCGGGGAGGCACTTCAAGCACAAAATATCATCCCTGTGCTGTTGATTACTCTGCAGGTTAAGTCGGCCACTCAATATCAGGTGCAGTTGATGTATCAACACGGTTCAGCAACACCCGATACTTTTTCCAGGCTTCCAGCAACGAGGTCTCTTCCTCCGTTGCGATTTCCAGATCTGCAGCATCCTGAAGCGGCGCAATATGCTCACTGAATTCCTGGATGTAGAACTGTGTGGTGACGGTCTTCCAGCCATTCGGCTCCTGCTGTATCGAAGCATACCAGGCTATTTCAATATCGCTATGCTGCGGCAGCATTTAACCCCTTGTAATTCATCGCCATAATTGATTTAATTCACAAATAAAACTATAACATGGTGAAATTAATGAAAAAAAACACAGATGATGGGGCTAAAATTTACACACCACTTACCCTAAAGCTTTATGACTGGTGGGTTTTGGGAGTATCAAATCGGCTTGCATGGGGATGTCCTACAAAGGAACACCTTCTTCCACACTTTCTGGAACATTTAGGTAACAACCATCTGGATATTGGTGTTGGAACTGGGTTTTACCTTACTCACGTACCTGAGAGTAGTCTGATATCTTTAATGGATTTGAACGAAGCTAGCCTGAACGCGGCATCTACAAGGGCTGGGGAATCAAAAATTAAACATAAAATTAGCCATGATGTTTTTGAACCTTATCCCGCGGCGTTACATGGTCAATTTGATTCCATTTCCATGTTTTACCTTCTTCACTGCCTGCCTGGAAATATATCTACAAAAAGCTGTGTAATACGCAATGCGGCGCAGGCCTTAACTGACGATGGAACTCTATACGGAGCCACAATTCTTGGCGATGGAGTTGTGCACAATAGCTTCGGTCAAAAACTGATGCGCATTTACAATCAGAAAGGCATCTTTTCAAATACAAAAGATTCCGAAGAAGGCTTAACACATATACTCTCAGAGCATTTCGAGAATGTTAAAACCAAGGTTCAAGGTACTGTAGTAATGTTTTCCGCTTCAGGGAAAAAATAGCATCCAACCGCAGCACGTTCTTGCATACGACGTGCTGCGGCATAATCCCAATGATTACTCCCTGACAGGGTTCGTAGGCCACTCAATATCAGGTGCAGTTGATGTATCAACACGGTTCAGCAACACCCGATACTTTTTCCAGGCTTCCAGCAACGAGGTCTCTTCCTCCGTTGCGATTTCCAGATCTGCAGCATCCTGAAGCGGCGCAATATGCTCACTGGCTACCTGCATCAGGCTGTTTTTTGTTTCTTCCGCCTCCCGGATCCGGAACAGTTTTTCTGCTTCTGCATCTTTCACCCAGGCTGTGCCGTTCCACTTCTGATATTCCCCTTCCGGCGACAACCAGGTAACATTTTCCGGTAATGGGCCAAGTTCAGAAATAAATAACGCGTCGCCGGAAGCCACGTCATAGACGGTTTTACCCCGATGGTCTTCAACGAGATGCCACGATGCCTCATCACTGTTGAAAACAGCCACAAAGCCAGCCGGAATATCTGGCGGTGCAATATCGGTACTGTTTGCTGGCAGACCTGTATGAGGTGGAATGTATGCATCACCTTCACCAATAAATTCATTAGTTCCGGCCAGCAGATTATAAATTGTTATGGTCCGTGGTTGTTCACTCATTCTGAAATCCATGTTTTCACCTCTACTTAATATCAGAGACAGAATATTGTTTATTGAGCGTATGGGTGTGAGCACCAATAACGATGCTGCTTCCGTGGCTGTGTGCGCCAGAGGTGAGATTGCCTACGGGATTTTCTGGATTAAACCGGTGTGTATGCGAATCAGGGCGAGAGCGATTATTAGTCAGCACGTCATCAGCCTGATGCACATGGCTAATACAGACCTGCCCGGAACGTGAGCAATACGTCCGGTAATCGCCGCATCCAATATATTTAGTATCCGCATAACGGCAAACAGAATTACCCGGACAGTATGCATATGTGCCAAATACTGCCGACTGGCGGGAGTGTGCGTATTCCCAGTTAATTGATTCTGTTTTCTTATTAAAGTTATCCCATGCCTGCTTCATTTGCCGGGCAACGCTTTCAAACGGCACCTGACCACATCCGGCCCCCATTGCAGGGAATACCACCGTCTTTATTTTCCTGTCTGTCGTTGCATTTTTATTGTGCTGAAAGATGGCAAGTAAAGCGGCCCACGTGGCGTTATATACAGCGTCTGTTCCGTCAATTGTCAGTGGAACACGCATGGTTGGCGCGTGTACCAGCCAGGGGTGATGATTATTCCCCGTTTCAATAACAAATGCAGAACCTACAGGCTGTTCGCCTAAATATTCACGAAGAATATGATTCTGAACGCGGGACTGTAACTGAGTACCGAAGAATGCGGTAATGGCGGCATCAACACCGCCATCCATCAGGCCGAAACTATTTGCCGCACTTACCATGCAGTCAAATTCTCTGATTGTTTCAAATGGCTTTCCGACAATATTCACATTATCTGCGTTTGCAAATACCCGATTAAATGCTTCAGCCATTTCTGTTACTGGTGCAGAAAGAATGAGCGTAATCATGCAAGCCTCACAATATAGTTAAATGCGATGTTTTTGACGGTGTTTTCCGCGTTACCCGCAGCGTTAACGGTGATGGTGTGTCCATGTGAACCAATCGCAACGGAGTGCGTGTGTGCACCAATACCGACAGTATGTGCGTGAGCACCTGCAGATGCAGCTGTGCCGCTGACACTATGAGTGTGCGCTCCTGCAGCACTTGTATTCACACTGGCCGCAGACACTACCTTATGTACAGACCCATTTTGTGACCACTGGGTGACTGCTGATGCACCTGTGACACTATGAGTATGGTTTCCGGCACTTGCGGCTGTACCGCTCACACTGTGCGTATGCGCCCCGGTGTTATTCGTGGATTTAGTGCCGTAATCAAACGACGATGTGGTTTTCGTCCCCAAATCCGTACTGGATGCGCTGGCGCTGTGGGTGTGCGATTTAATGCCGTCCTGTTCCTGAGACAATACGGCCCGACCACTGGCAGGTTTGCCCTTAATCGTCCAGCCACGCATATCAGGGATCACGCCTGACGGATAAGCGACTGCAAGTTTCGGGTATGCAGATTTGTCAAAAGTCTGCCCCTGCATCAGAGCATAACCAGACGGAACGGTATCTGATGGCCACGGAACGGGAGCTCCTGCAGGAAAGGGCGAACTCTCTTCCAGCCCGAGGTATTCACGAACTTCTGCAGCTGAGTTTTTTGCCAGAATATCCCTGCCAGTCTGAGTCAGTTCTGTCAGGCTGGCGGCATCATTTTCCGTAAAATACGGTAATTTATTTTTCGCCGTGGTAAGCCCTGCCAGCGCAGTTAACGTTGCGTCAAGAGGCTGTTTCCCGGCCAGCGCATTTATCATTGTTGTCGCAAAGTTAGGGTCATTGCCAAGTGCTGCCGCAAGCTCATTAAGGGTATCAAGGGCTTCTGGTGATGAACCGGCCAATGCGGATATAGCAGCCCGTACGTAAGCAGTCGTAGCAATCTGCGTATTGTTTGTGCCCTGTGATGCCGTCGGCGCGGTCGGCGTTCCTGTCAGATTCGGACTTTCAGCCGGCGCTTTTTTGTTCGTCTCATCCATGACGGCCTTAACGGCGCATGGGGTCGCAGCAAGTGTTTCAGATGTACTGTCGGTCGCACTGCTGAGCTGCACTATCCCCTTTCTCGTCGTACTCGCATCTTCAAGCGCCACGGCGGATGCAATATCCTCTGCCCGTTTTGCCGCTGTCTCGGCGCGCGTTGCTGCAGATTCCGCCGTACTCTTGCTCTGAGCTGCCGCTGTCGCACTACCAGCTGCCTCTGTCGCCTTCGTGGATGCCGTCGTGGCGCTGCCCCTCGCTGCTGACGCCTGTCTGGTCGCCTCATCTTTTGAAGCAGACGCAGATGATGCCGATGATGCCGCCGAACTGGCGGACGATGCAGCTGCCGTTTCTGAGGATTCTGCACGGGTTTCCGACGCTTTCGCGTTCGTCTCGGATGTCTTCGCGGCAGAAGCAGACCTCGCTGCTGCAGTTGCCTGTTCAGTGGCTTCGCCGGCCTTCGTTGTAGCTGTTGAAGCAGACGAAGCAGCACTTTCTGCCGATTTTCCGGCGGCGGTGGCACTGGCTTCGGCATTCGTTTCTGATGTTTTCGCCGCACCGGCACTGGTGGCCGCCGCGCTTTTTGAGGACTCTGCAGCGGCAGCACTTTTTTCCGCTTCAGTGGCCTTTGCTGATGCCGTTCCTTCGCTGGAAGACGCTGACTGAGCCGACGACGCGGCCTGTCCGGCTGACGTGCTGGCTGCGCGTGCTGAATCTGCAGCATCAGTCGCATGGGTTGCCGCCTCACGGGCTGATGTGCCGGCATCGCCGGCTGACTTTTTCGCGGCTGCCGTGTTCTGTACCACCGCGGACGCGTTACGCGCCACCTCTTCCACCATCAGTTCAAAACGGCGCAGAGCCTCCGGACGGGCATCATCCTCCGTCATTGCACCGAGAAAATCATTCAGCGTACCGGGTCGGGAATCTTCATACACGGTGATGGTCCCGGCATGTGACGGCGGGAATCCTTCCACCAACAGAATAACGCTGTACTGACCGTACTCAACGTCCATGCTGTAACGCCCGGCTTCATCCGGATTTTCTGAGGCCAGCGTGTTCACCACCACCGTGGTGCTGTTACGTTTTGCTTTCAGCTGGATTGTGCAGTTCTGTACCGGTTTTCCTGTGCCGTCTTTCAGTACACCTGAAATCTTTACTGCCATATTCACCCCACAAAAAAGCCCGCCTGAACCGGCGGGCTGTCATAACACTGTGTTACCTGGCTAATCAGAACTTATAACCGACACCAACGATGAACCCGTCAGTGCGCCAGTCGCCACTGCCGGAGCCTTCATAAGCGACATCAACGGCCACGGATTCGGTCGGGTTAAACTGCACGCCAGCTCCCCACGCCAGAGAGGTGTTACTGTGGCGAGCGTCATCACTTCCGGTCAGCACGTCGTGCCTTTTTCCCTTGTTGTCAGTTACGCGGAGATAATCCCCGGAAAAAGTCGACACACGGCTGTAAGCCACGCCTGCCATCGCATACGCGCTGAACCATTCATTCACGCGTACAGACGGCCCCGCCATCACGCTGAACCAGCGGTTACGCACGGAATCTTCATGCCAGCGGGTATCGCTGTAATGGGTGAGCTGGCGATTCTTGTCTCCTGCATAGCTGAACGACGTCACCATCCCCAGTGTGTCCGTAAACTCATAACGGTATTTCACGTTAATCCCGTTCAGATCATCACTGCCGGGAACGTTCGTCCGGGCATGAAGATACCCCGCGCTCAGCGTGGACTGATGTTCAGACGCCCATGCAGGCGCACCGGATACGGCCAGACAAATGGCTGCGGACAAAATGGCGGCATAAAGTTTACGCATAATTACCTCTCGCTTTTCTGCAATAAAAAAGGCGTCATTTCTGACGCCCGTTCTGGGTTATAAAATTCAGCTGATACTGATACCTGCTGTGGATTTTTTCATCACCACAACCAGCAGATCGCTGATACTGGTTGTTGGTGTCCAGTTATTCGCTCCTGATGAAGATACGGTGAATGTCAGTGTCAGCGTCCCCTGTCCGGCAGTCATATCTATAACTGAGGAAAATACGCCCTGAGCATCCGTCGTGGACTGATTAAAAATCTCCTGACCATTGCGGGTCACTCTTAACCGGCAGGTTGAATACCAGTATGACTGTTGGTTATTACTGTTGAAATTCTCATGCTTACCACCGCGGAATAACACTGGCGGTATCATGACCTGCCGGTCAAATTTCTGATCATCACTGATTCTTACCGTGATGGTGCCACTGGCATAACTGTTCGTGCGGGGGAAAGACTTGCTGACCGTTTTGACAATATCGCCTTCAATCTGATTGGCTGACAGTTTCCCCTTAATCTGACAGTTCTCATTAATCGTGACGTTGTTGAGCGTCCCGGAGTTCGCATTCACACTGCCACTGATATCCGCATTTTTAGCAGTCAGCTTTCCGTCCGGTGTCAGGGAAAATGCCGGTGGATTTCCACCGCTGGTAATGGTGGGGGCCGTCAGGCGCTTCAGGAACACGTCGTTCATGAATATCTGGTTGCCCTGCGCCACAAACATCGGCGTTTCATTCCCGTTTGCCGGGTCAATAAACGCGATACGATTGGCGGCAACCAGAAACTGGCTCAGTTTGCCTTCCTCCGTGTCCTCCATGCTGAGGCCAATACCCGCGACATAATGTTTGCCGTCTTTGGTCTGCTCAATTTTGACGCCCCACATGGCATTCCACTTATCGTTAGCATCCTTCCACTCTTTCGAAAACTGCTCCAGTTTGCTGGCGTTATCCTCCGTCAGGTCGACTTTTTCCAGCAGCTCTTTACCAAGATGGGATTCGGTTATCTTGCCTTTGAAAAAATCCAGATAGCCGGATGCATCATCGCTCGCCCGACCGACGGCCTCCACGAATGCCGATTTGCCAACGGTGTTCACACTGCGGATATAAAAGTAATAATCATGGCCCGGTTTGATATTGATACTGGCGGCTATCCAGTACAGCCCCGTGCCAAGGTAGCGGGCTGTGGTTTCAACCTGCCTGATATCGGTAATCCGCGTTTCCGAGAACCAGAACTCAAATTGTACCGTCGGATCATAAACCGCAAGATGCGGCGTGGCGGTTATCTGAAAATAGCCCGGTGTCAGCTCAATCCGAGACGGCGCTGCCGGTGCGGCAATCCGGAACGATACCGATGCCGGATCGCCCTGCTGTCCCCACGCATTTACCGCCCGGACCGTCAGCCTGTAGTTTCCTGGCGCCAGTTGCGTGAAGCGGTATGTGGTTTCCGTCGTCCTGGCCGTACTGACCAGCCGCTCACTGCCATCGTCCGCTGCCACGGTCAGGCGAAGCAGGAAGCTCACCCCCTTCACCACCTTCGGCGTGTCCCAGCGCGCCAGCACCTGATATTCCCCGCTGTCTGCGGTGACTTCGGCAGTCAGGTGCTGCACCGCGGGCGGCGTGACGCCATTCACCGTGCCGCTCAGGTCGCCGTCAAAGTGCGCCCCGTTATCCACGATGGCTTCTTTTTCGGGTACATGCTGCACGGCGGTGATGGCATACGTGCCGTCGTCGTTCTCACGGATACTCACGCAGCGGAACAGGCGCTGGCGCAACGTCGGCAACTTCAGCCCCCATACGCTGTATCCGGCAACGCCGTCAGGAACACGGCTCACTTTTACCTTCACGCCGTCGGTGACGGACTGGACCTCCACGCTGACCGGATTGCCACTTCCGTCAACCAGGCTTATCAGCGTGGTACCGGAGGATGGCAGCGTGATTTCACGGTCGAGCGTCAGCGTCCGGGTCTGGCTGTTCACCGCCAGCACGCGCCCGCCGATGCTGATCCCCGCATAGTCATCATCGCAGATTTCAATAACATCACCCGGCACATGGCGAAGCCCTTCGGCACCCACGCTGAAATCCACGGTCTGCGTCTCCAGCAGCTCCGTTTTAATCAGCCACAGCCCGGCGCGGTGTGCCTGCCCCCGGCTGGTACAGCCAAAGGCATCCATCTTCGTGACGTTACGACCGTAACGGAGAATGGCCTGCGTGTCCTCCACAAGCTCTGTCGCCGTCTCCCAGCCGTTATCCGGGTCAATCCAGTTCACCTCAACGGCATTATGGCGGTCCTTGAGGGCGCTGAAGCTGTAGCGGAACGGCGCGCCATCATCCGGCATCACCACATTACTGCGGTTATAGGTCCACACCTTATCCGACGGTCGGTCCTGCACGAACGTCAGCGTCTGCCCGTTCCATACCGGCATACAGCGCATCGCCGAGCAGAAATCGCTGAGAACATCCCACGCCTTACGCTGTGTGGTCAGGTAGGCATTACAGGTGATGCGCGGCTCTGTGCCGCCAAAGCCGTCCGGCACTGACTGGTCGCAGTACTGGCCGATGACATACAGCGCCCATTTATCCACATCCGCCGCACCAAGACGTTTCCCCATGCCGTAGCGCGGATGGGTCAGCATATCCCACAGACACCAGGCCATGTTGTTGCTGTATGCCGGTTTAAACGTTCCGTCCCAGATACCGCTGTATTGCCGCGTCTGCGGGTTATAATTCGACGGCACCTGCAGAATACGCCCGCGCAGATGATAATTACGGCTCACCTTCTGGCTGCCGAACTGCTCCGAGTCCACCTGCACGCCGACCAGTGCCGTGTTCGGGTAGCACTGTTTCACATCGATAATTTCGGTGTATGACGACCAGAGCGTTTTGTTCTGCAGCTGGTCTGTGGTGCTGTCCGGCGTCATCCTGCGCATCCGGATATTAAACGGGCGCGGCGGCAGGTTATCCACCACCACCGAGGCCAGATACTGTGAAGAGGTTTTACCCTTAATGGTGATGTCTTTTTCCGTCACCCAGCCACCGTTACGTTGTATCTGAACCAGCAGGCGGACTTCCGATGGATTCCTGTCCCCCTTTGAGGTGGTTTCCACCAGTGCCTGCACGCCGAAAGTAAAACGCAGACGGTCAATGTTTGCCGACGTGATGGTCCGGGTGATCGGCGTGTCATATTTCACTTCCGTACCCAGCACCGTCTCGGAGCCGGAGGATTCAAATCCCTCCGGCGGTGACTGCTCCTGCTCACCGGCCCGGAACACCACCGTGACACCGGAGATGTTGGTATTCCCCTCAGTGTCCAGCACCGGCGTACTGTTCAGCAGCACGCTTTTTAAGCCATCCACCGGACCTTCAACCGGCCCTTCGCTGATGGCATCGATCACACTCAGCAACTGCGTGGACTTCAGGTTGTCCTTCGCTTCGCGCGGGGTATGCCCCTTACTGCTGCCTTTACCCATTCGTCATGCTCCATAAACGACAAAACCGCCCGCAGGCGGTTTCACATAAAATGTTTTGCATCAGCGACCAATCACCACAACCTGACCACCGTCCCCTTCGTCTGCCGTGCTGATCTCCTGAGAAACCACACGTGACCCCACACGCATTTCACCGTACAGAACGGGCAGGACATTGCCCTGGGCAACCATATTATCCAGTGAAGAAAAATAGGTGTTCTGTTTGCCGTTATCCGTTGTCTGTGTGCGGGGGGTTTTGGGTTTAGGGGCCAGCATCTGTGCAACACCGCCAAGCGTCATACTGGCACCGAGAGAAAACAGCAGATTACTCGCCATAATTCCTACCCCCGGCATCCATATAGCAACCGCCATAACAGCCGCCCCCAGCACAGCCTGAAACACACCGCCACTTTTGGCTCCCGCCAGACGCGGCACGATATGGATCACAGCACCATTTGCCAGCGGTTCATTAAGACGGGCTGATAATTCCGTTTCACCTGTATCACGCCCGGCAATGCGTACCTGATACCAGCCGTCGCTCAGCTTCTGACGAAACGCCGGGATCTGCATGGCCAGCGCCCGGATGGCTTCGGCCCCCGTTTTCACACGCAGATCGATGCGGCGGCCAAATCGTTGTAAATCCCCGTAAAGGCAGATGCGCGCCATGCCCGGTGACGCCAGAGGGAGTGTGTGCGTCGCTGCCATTTGTCGGTATACCTCTCTCGTTTGCTCAGTTGTTCAGGAATATGGTGCAGCAGCTCGCCGTCACCACAGTAAATGGCGGCATGATTCGGCACCGATGAACCAAAGCAGCACAGCAGCACGTCGCCAGGCTGCGCCTCTGTCAGTGCGACACGGTAAAAACCAGTCGCCTCCATATTGTCAAGATAGAGATTCTGACCGTTACGCCACCAGTCATCCCCGCGATGAAAATCCGGCATCTCAATCCCCGCCAGATGATAAGCATCCCGGAACAGCGTGTAACAGTCCGTCACCCCGTGCTCAAAGCGCCGCCCGGTGAGATGCGGCACACAGCGGAACTTGTGAATCGCCCCCCGGCAGACCAGCCACCACGGCAAATCACTCTGCACCTGCAGCCGCCTGTCGGCCTCACTCAGCCAGGGCTGACCACCGGGGTGGCTGTGGACCAGCGCCACAATCTCACCCTGCATTTCTGCCTGCAGCCAGTCTTCCGGCGACATACGGAAATACGCCTCCGGCTCACCGGAGATATTCACGCAGGGGAAATATCTTTCCCCCTCCGGCGTGCTTACCACGAAGCCGCACGACTCCGCTGGCGCACATCGCCGGGCGTGCGCCAGAATCGCTGATTCTGTCTGTGTCATGGGATTTACTGCGAAAGTTTGTTAATGGAAAGGAAGCCGCCAAAGTTGCCGACGTTATTGCGGAACTTACAACCGCTCAGGCATTTGCTGCATTTATCCTTCGTGATATCGGACGTTGGCTGGTCATATTCATCCGCGACCGCCGGACCGTGATAACCGCACTCATCGCCGCGATAGGTCCAGGTGCAGGTGTTGGCCAGCATGATACGTCCCGGAAAAACAGCGCCATCCGTTTCCGTCGGCGTGGACAGTACAAAGGAGGCACTCACCGCGCTCAGTTCGCTGCACTGCTCGATGCGCCAGCGGCTGATCACCTCCTGCTCCGGATCGGCGTCGCTGTTTCCGTTGACGAAGTTCACCGCATCCAGAAAACGGGCGTAAACCTTACGCCGGACCACCGTTCCGCCGACCAAACTCTGCAGATCTTCCGCCATCCCGGTGACCATACCGTACAGGTTAGAAACCGTCAGCGTGGGGCGCGTACTGGTGCCTTTGCCATTCAGTTCAAGACCACTCCCCTGAATGGGATATGGCTGATACTGTCGCCCCTGCCAGGTGACCGGCTCACCTTTTTCGTTCTGCTCATTACAGAAAAAATAACGTTCTCCACCGACCTCTGTCAGATCGATTTCCCAGAGCACCACGCTGGCCGACTGCTCCGCACGGGTGCATTCATTCAGTGTTTCCTGCCGGATATCCTGCATCAGTTCACCACCTGTTCAAACTCTGCGCTGAACTCAACACGCAGCATACTGACCCGCGACGACCATTTTGCGCAGGTCACCTTTATCTGCCGCCACTCATAAGGCGGCGTCCACAGAAAGGATTTCCAGCCCCCGTGCTCAGCCAGAAACGACTCAAGCGCCGTGGCCTCCCAACGGGGAACAGAAAGCGTCACGCTGTACGTTTTCAGGTCGGCATTCAGCCCGGCAGGCGCTCGCTGGGAATAGCCATCACCAAAGCGCACCTTTCTTACGGAAGGGGCCGAAGCCACATCCATACCGGGTTTCACTTTCCAGCGGAAGGTTTTCATCGTCCACCTCCGGAGAACAGGCCACCATCACGCATCTGTGTCTGAATTTCATCACGGGCACCCTTGCGGGCCATGTCATACACTGCCTTCATCATCTGTGGACCTGGCAGACCATTCGTACCGTCGTTCTGAATCACCACGTGATTGTTCTGATTAAAATTAATGCCTTCAGCCCGCCGCATCTGCGCCGGACTTCCGGCACCGCCCACATAACCACCTTCCGCATAGCCGCGCATCAGCCGGTAAAGATTCCCCACGCCAATCCGGCTGGTTGCCTCCTTCGTGAAGACAAACTCACCACGGTGAACAATCCCCGCTGGCTCATATTTGCCGCCGGTTCCCGTAAACCCTCCGGTCGCAAAATGGAATTTCGCCGCAGCTGCCTGAATGGCTGTACCGCCTGACGCTGATGCGCCGCCGCCAATGGCGCTGCCTATACTTCCGACAATCCCCACCATTGCCTGCTTAAGCAGAATTTCTGTCATCATGGACAGCACGGAACGGGTGAAGCTGCGCCAGTTCTGCTCACTGCCGGTCAGCATCGCCGCCATATTCTGTGCAATACCATCAAAGGTCTGCGTGGCTGCACTTTTTACCTGCGACATACTGTCCGTGGCGCTCTCTTCCCACTCACTCCAGCCGGACTTCAGGCCTGCCATCCAGTTCCCGCGAAGCTGGTCTTCAGCCGCCCAGGTCTTTTTCTGCTCTGACATGACGTTATTCAGCGCCAGCGGATTATCGCCATACTGTTCCTTCAGGCGCTGTTCCGTGGCTTCCCGTTCTGCCTGCCGGTCAGTCAGCCCCCGGCTTTTCGCATCAATGGCGGCCCGTTTTGCCCGTTGCTGCTGTGCGAATTTATCCGCCTGCTGCGCCAGCGCGTTCAGGCGCTCCTGATACGTAACCTTGTCGCCAAGTGCAGCCAGCTGGCGTTTGTACTCCAGCGTCTCATCTTTATGCGCCAGCAGGGATTTCTCCTGTGCAGACAGCTGGCGACGTTGTGCCGCCTCCTCCAGTACCGCGAACTGACTCTCCGCCTTCCACAAATCCCGGCGCTGCTGGCTGATTTTCTCATTTGCTCCGGCATGCTTCTCCAGCGTCCGGAGTTCAGCCTGAAGCGTCAGCAGGGCAGCATGAGCACTGTCTTCCTGACGATCGCCCGCAGACACCTTCACGCCGGACTGTTTCGGCTTTTTCAGCGTCGCTTCATAGTCCTTTTTCGCCGCCGCCATCAGCGTGTTGTAATCTGCCTGCAGAATTTTCCCGTCCTTCAGTGCCTTGTTCAGTTCTTCCTGACGGGCGGTATATTTCTCCAGCGGCGTCTGCAGCCGTTCGTAAGCCTTCTGCGCCTCTTCGGTATATTTCAGCCGTGACGCTTCAGTATCGCTCTGCTGCTGCGCATTTTTGTCCTGTTGACTCTGCTGTTCAGCCTTCTTTCTCGCGGCTTCAAGCGCAAGACGGGCCTTTTCACGATCATCCCAGTAACGCGCCCGCGCTTCATCGTTAACAAAATAATCATCCTTGCGCAGACTCCAGATGTCGTCCGCTTTCTTAAACGCAGCCTCTGCCTTAATCAGCATCTCCTGCGCGGTATCAGGACGACCAATATCCAGCACCGCATCCCACATGGATTTGAATGCCCGCGCTGTCCTGTCTGCCCAGGTCTCCAGCGTACCCATGTTCTCTTTCAGGCGGCGGGTCTGGTCATCAAACCCTTTCGTCGCGGCCTCGTTCGCCGCCTGCAATGCCCCGGCTTCATCGCCGGAACGCTGCAACTGAGCAACATACGCAATCTGCTCCGCCGTCACGTTATGGAACTGGCGTGCCATCGCCGTCAGCCCCGACGTCGGGTCTGTGGTCAGCTTCCCGAAGGCTTCAGCGACCTTGTCCACCTCCACGCCGGATGCAGAGGAGAAACGCGCCACACTCTGGCTGATGGACGCAATCTGAGCCTCACCGCTTACCCCCGCCTTAACCAGTGCGCTGAGTGACTCGCTGGTCTGGTTAAACGTCAGCCCTGCCGCCTGCCCGGCTCTGGACAGGACCAGCATACGATCTGCCGTCAGTCCCGCCTGATTGCCGGAAAGGACCAGCGTTTTGTTGAAATCGGACAGGGTTGAGTTGCCCTGATACCAGGCATACGCCAGCGCACCGGTCGCCACCGCCAGCGAGGTGGCCCCCACCATCGGCAGGGTGATCGCACCGGCAAGCCCCCTGAACATGGGGATCATCCCGCCGAAGGAGTCCTTCACCTGCCCCCCCTGTTGCAGCAGGATCAGCCACGGACTTTGCCCGCCTGCAAGCTGCGTGGCCACGTCGGTGAACTGTGCAGGCAGCATACGCATGGCGGCTTTATACTGCCCGACGGAAATCCCCGCTTTCTGTGCAGCCAGCGCCTGTCGGCTCAGCGACTGTTCAACGACTGCCGCTGTTTTTTTCGCATCACTTTCCGTACCGGAAAAATGACGCCTGACTCTGGCCATCTGCTCGTCAAATCTGGCCGCATCCAGACTCAAATCAACGACCAGATCGCCTACCGGTTCAGCCATACCGGACTCCTCCTGCGATCCCTTCTGATACTGTCATCAGCATTACGTCATCCTCCGTCATGTCCGCCACATCCGGGGAAGCGGGGATAACTTCATTCCCGTCCGGGCCAAAGCGGACACCTCCGGCAAGCCCTGCCGCTTTCTGCATCAGCACATCATCTTCAGGCTCTTCGTCAGCCTCGCGCCGGTTCAGCAGACTGAAATCCAGCGGATGCATATCCGGATCGCTGAAAAACAGGCTGAGCACGGTGTACGTCAGCCCGGAAAAGTGCATATCCAGCAGAACATCATGAAAATAATGGGTACTGTAAAAGCGGTGCCAGTCGGCATACTCCGTGGATGACATCCCGGCAAGCATGGCACGCCAGTCGGGTCGCCCCATCTCACGCGCCAGTTTCAGGGCAAAACTCAGCTCACCGTCGAACACTTTCCCGCAGAAACAGGCTCTGCGGGCCCGGCGTCCTCTGTCTGTTCAGGGGCATTATTCACCACAAACTCATACATACCAGACAGCCGGTACACCACGTTTTCAGCATGAGAAATTGCCTCCGTGGGCCAGGTGGTAAGCACTTCCTGCTCAATCTGTTTAACGGCTTCATTCATGGACGGCATCTGCGTCTTCTGCGGATGGTTATGCCACAGGGACATCGCCACCAGAAACGCGCCGGTTCTGATGGCGTCTTCCACAGTAAACTTCCGGTTGCTGTCTGACTCCGCCTGTTCTGCCTGCCGTTTCATCAGGGCGAGATGCTCAATGCGCTGCAGGGCTGACAGTTCAGAAAGCGTGACGGTCACACCGTTATGTTCAAATGATTCGGTTTTCAGGAACATCGCTGACTCTCCGGATTAACTGGCGGTGACGGTAATTTCTGCAACCGCAGCAAACTCACCATTACCGGATACAACCGGAATGTTGACCTTGCCTGCAGCAACGCCGTTCACGGTGATGGTCATACCACTGACCGACACGGTGGCTTTTGTTTTATCCGCAGACACCGCACGAAAGCTCTTGTCGGTTACGCCCTCCGGCTGGAAGGCCACGGTCAGCGTGGTGCTCTGCCCTTTCACCACCGAGGTGCTGGCAGGCGTCACGGTCATGCCGGTTGCCGCTGTTACCGTGCTGCGATCTTCTGCCATCGACGGACGTCCCACATTGGTGACTTTCACCGTGCGGGTGATCACTTCCTTCGCCGTCACCGCCTTACCGATACTGCTGACCCAGCCACGGAACACATCGACCGTGCCGTTCGGGAAGCGGATTTTATAGGCACGGGTATCGCCTTCATTAAACCACGCCAGCAGCGCCTGCTGCCCCTGCTCTCCGGGCATCCACGCCAGCGTGAAGCTGGTATCTCCGGCAGATTTCTGCCCCTGCCCGGTCGCGGTCCAGTCCGCATCTTCATCATCGAGATAACTGTCGTCATAGGACTCAGCGGTCAGTTCGCCGGGCGTCAGGTCTTTAACTTTTGCCAGACGCGACCAGTCAACGTCTGAAAGCGGGTTCGCATAAGGGTCGCCGCTCCCGTTATAAACCCACAGGGTGGTTCCGGCACCTTTCACCGGTATTGCTGGATTTGGTACAGGCATATCGTCCTCACATTTCATAGGTAATGACATAAGTCAGATCGGCTGAACTCCACAGGCCCGCATCATCGTCGCGCCGGTAGTCATAGCCGCTGGCCACCATACTGGTGATCAAATCTGACAGTGCCGGGATATCGCTCATCACCGGATAAATCCGGGACTCCATCCACGCATCCAGCTCTGAATCCGGCACCTGAGCAGGCAGGAAAACTTCGATATGCAGCTCCGCCTGCCAGGTATCGCTGTCCAGCTCTTCGCCCGTGTATTCAGCGCCGGTGAGATAAACGGCAACTGCCGGAAAATCCGCCTCATCAAAAACAGCGGGGCGACCATCAAAAAACGTCGCCCCGGTGTCATGCTTCTCCAGTGCATCCAGTACGGCTGCACGGAGTTCAGTATGTTTCATCGCTTTATTACCATCCTCAGTTGATGCTGCAGCGCATAGCCCAGCTCTTTCGGAAGACGTTCACGCCGTATCCGCTCAATATTTTGTTTAAACGCCGTGGTCAGCGGCACCGCCATCGGGATTTTCACCACATCAATGGGGTAACGGTTTTTCCCGGCCACACGCTGCATGACATGCCACCGGCCATTTTTCAGTTGCTGAATAAACGCGCCGGGAATACGACGGTTTCCCACCACAAGCACGCTGCCGCCACCTTTCAGGGCTGAACGCTGCCCCTTTTTACGACGCCTGCGTCGGGACAGGACAATCCGCGCGTTACCCAGCTTTATTACGGGCAAATCCCCCCGGTTAACCTTGATTCTGGCCTGCGGATTTTTGACCGTGGCCCTTTTCAGCCTGGCCCTTTCCTTTACCAGTTTCCGGCGTACCTTTGTCTCACGGGCAACCTGTGACGCCGACTGCGATATCGCGGATGAAGCAACGCGGTTAATGGCCATTGCGGCGGCACCGGGCACCGCCGTTCTGCTGATACGGCTGAGGTTTTCAACGGCCTGCTCAAGACCTTTTATGGCCATACATCCCCCTTTCAGCGGCGACGGTTAACGGCAGGCGGTACGCCCCGCCCAAGCCAGAGATGACAGCTTCCGCCATCATCCGGCGAAATCCGGTCCACCCAGAAGTTTTCCTCGCCGATGGTCAGTGTGTCTCCACGCCGCAGCTGCCGCACATCATCAGTCCGGACAAACAGGGACGGGCTGGAGCCTTCAACGCGCACCCCCTGTCCGGCATAGCTGATATTTTCAGGGTCATCAAAAACACCACGTATCACAGCACCGGACAGCTCACCGGATGTCATGGTGGCTGACGTTCCCATGTACCCGCGTATCGTTTCATCGGCGCGGGCAATGGCAGCATCGAACAGGTTATCGGAATCAGCCACAGCGCCTCCCGTTATTGCATTCTGGCCAGGCCATGTTCTGTCATTTCGGCTGCCACACCGGCAGAGACACGAAACGCCGTTCCCGGCAGCACAAATGCCACAGGCTCATCCCGCGTGGCGTGAAGTGCATCAGTATGCAGCGTCACCAGTGCCACGACCGTGACCAGAGCAGCCGTATCAGTCACGGTATCCGGCTGCGCTGATACCACCTCATTTTCATGCCCGGTCAGCGCATTTTCCGGGCTGAGAGGGGTATCCTGATCGGCAGTGTCATCAAGCTCCTCTTCCAGCTCTGCCACACGGAGCGCCAGTTCTTCTTTCGTCCCCGTCAGGCTGACATCACGGTTCAGTTGCTCACCCAGCACCTGAAGACGGGCAATCAGTTCATCTTTCGTCATGGACTCCTCCACAGAGAGAAAATGGCCCCGAAGGGCCATGATTACGCCAGTTGTACGGACACGAACGCATCAGGGTCAGCCAGCAGCATCAGCGGTGCTGACTGAATCATGGTGAACTCACGCGCCGGATCGCCGGTGGTCACCCAGTTTTTCGGGTAGCGGGCAGAGGCGTTAATACCTTCGCGCTGTGCGTCCGCATCCTGAATGCAGCCATAGGTGCGCAGACCGCGTGCCTGAGTGTTCCCCAGCACCATCGTGTTGTCCGGAAGGAAGTTCTTTTTGACGTCGTTTTCCACATACTGTCCGGAATACACGACGATCGCCGTATCGCCATACATCCCCTTATAGGACACCGCTTCGCCCAGGTCTTTTACCGCTGTCTCCAGCTCGGAATTAGAGCCGCGACGGGTATCCAGCTTCTCCTTGACGGCTTTGAAGGAACGGAACAGCGCCCAGCCTTTCGGATCAAACACGATGATATTCACCACACCGCTGGCGTTCAGCGCGTAGGCTTCGATATCGTCGGTCGGGTCATACGTGGACTTGTCACGCTTGCTCCACTCCGTACCGCCGGACTGCGTGATGTTGTTCGCCACACTGCGGCCCATATCCACTTCAACCGGATCGAAGGCTTCACCGGTCATGGTGTATTTGCCCTTAAGCACGGCAGAAACTGCCTGCATCTCTTCGACCTGAGCAATGGCCAGCTCTTCGTCTCGCATGTTCTGCAGGATGATGCGACGGCGGCGGTAAGCCGGGTCCGCCAGATTCTGTGGATCTTCATCCGGCAGGCGACGCAGGGTCATCTGCGGATTCACCTCATGCTTGGGTTTGACATATCCCGGTGTAAATTCAGAGGTGGAGCCGCCACGGGAGCGGATAACCTCACCGGAAACAATCGGCGAAACGTACAGCGCCATGTTTACCAGTCCCGGAATTTGTGAGAGATAGACTTTCTCCGTGGTGAAGGGATAGCTCTCACGGAAAAAGAGACGCAGAAACAGCGGATCAAACTTAAATTTCTTCTCATTTGCCGCCAGCAGCTGGGCGGTTGTGTACATCGACATAAAAAAATCCCGTAAAAAAAGCCGCACAGGCGGCCTTTAGTGATGAAGGGTAAGGTTAAACGATGCTGATTGCCGTTCCGGCAAACGCGGTCCGTTTTTTCGTCTCGTCGCTGGCAGCCTCCGGCCAGAGCACATCCTCATAACGGAACGTGCCGGACTTGTAGTACGTCAGCGTGGTGCTGGTCTGGTCAGCATCAACCGCCAGAATGCCAACGGCAGCACCGTCGGTGGTGCCATCCCACGCAACCAGCTTACGGGTGGAGGTATCCAGCATCAGCGGGGTCATTGCAGGCGCTTTCGCACTCAATCTGCCGGGCGCGGTTGCCGTATGTGCCGGGTCACTGTTGCCCAGCGGCTGGTAATGGGTAAAGGTTTCTTTGCTCGTCATAAACATCCCTTACACTGGTGTGTTCAGCAAATCGTTAACGGCATCAGATGCCGGGTTACCTGCAGCCAGCGGTGCCGGTGCCCCCTGCATCAGACGATCCAGCGCAGTGTCACTGCGCGCCTGTGCACTCTGTGGTGCAGCTGCCAGAATGCGGCGGGCCGTTTCCACGGTCATACCGGGGGTTTCGGCCAGCACGCGTGCCTGTTCTTCACGTCCGTGAGCCTCCTCACAGTTGAGGATCCCCATAATGCGACTGTTTTCTGCCGCAACCGCTGCGGTGATCTGCGCGTTTACGTCCGGCTGCGCCGCGCTGGCGTTCTCGCCCTCTGTCGCTGGCACCACGCCAGTAACGTCAGCCTGCGAAGCAGTGGCTGAAACAGTTGTTGATTGAGTCTCTTTGGTCATTCGCCCTCCTGAGAGACGGGATTTACGTGCATCCAGTGCATCACGCATGACGGTGATCGCATCGGTACTGTTAACAAGTTCATCAGCCAGTCCGGCATCAATGGCCTCCTGACCGCTGTACACTGCAGCCTCGGTATCCAGCACAGCCTGCACAGACAGGCCGGTATATGCCGACACCTTCTGTGCAAACATCCGGCGGGTTGCATCCATCCGGGACTGCAGTGTTTCCCGGACATCATCCGGTAGATGGCTGTAGGGGTTGCCATCCACCTTATGGCTGCCGCTGTAAATCAGCGTGATTTCCACGCCCTGTTTCTCCAGCGCAGCGCCGTAATTACTGTGAGCCATCATGACGCCGATGGAGCCTGTCCGGGCGGTCTGCGTGACCAGACGCCGGGAGGCGGCACTGGCAAGCAGCTGACCTGCGCTGCAGTTCATGTCATTGGCCAGCGCCCATACCGGCTTTATGTCACGCACACGGGCGATGATGTCAGCGCAGTCAAATGCCCCCGCCACCATTCCGCCTGGCGTATCCATATCGAGCAGAATGCCGTCCACCATCGGGTCACTGGCAGCCTGTTGCAGACGGGCGATAATGCCGTTGTAACCGGTCATTCCCGAATACGGCTGCAGCGCCCGCGTCCGACTGACCAGCGTACCGGACACCGGCAGCACGGCGATGCCGTTCATGACCTGATAACTGCGGGCCTGTCGTGGTCCGTCATCATCACCGGATAACGCCAGCGCCGCGGGTGCCTCTCCGGCAGTCAGGCTGTCGCCGGATACTGCATCCGTCAGGCGGCTGATCCCAAGCTGGCCTGCAAGCGCACAAAAGAAAACCCGCGCATAGGCGGGTTCAAGCATCAGCGGCTCATTAAAAGCCATGCTGGCAATATGCGGGAGATTACGCAGCTCTGCTGTCACTCTTCTCCTCCTCTGTTGATTGTCGCAGCCCGGATTCAAATGCCGCAGCCGCCCAGGCGGGCGGTTTAAGACCGGCTGCACGGCGCTCCATCGTTTCACGGACCTGCTGGGCAAAAATTTCCTGATAGTCGTCACCGCGTTTTGCGCACTCTTTCTCGTAGGTACTCAGTCCGGCTTCTATCAGCATCACCGCTTCCTGTACTTCTTTCAGACCATCGATGGCCATACGACCGGAGCCTATCCAGTCACAGTTCCCCCAGGCGCTGCGGGCTTCCTGAAAGCTGAAACGCGCTTTTGAAGGTAACGTCACCACGCGGCGAACGATGGCCTCTTCCAGCCAGCACAGAAACATCTGGCTCGCCTGACGGGATGCGACGAATTTTCGCCGCCCCATAAAGTACGCCCACGACTCGTTCGCACTGGCCCGTGCCGTGGAGTAGCTCATCTGGGCGTAATTCCGGGAAAGCTGCTCATACGAGACACCCAGCCCGGCAGCGATATACCGCAACAGTGACTGCTCAAACACGGAGTAGCCGTTATCCGTATCCTGAGCCGTCTGCAGGTTCAGTGAGTCACCCGGCATCAGGTGCGGCACTTTTGCGCCTCCCAGCCGGACCGGTGCTGCGGCGTAATACGCGGCAATTTCACCAATCCAGCCGGTCAGCTTGTCCCGCTGCTCCTGACTGTTCGCGCCCAGAATAAAATCCATCGCTGACTGCGTATCCAGCTCACTCTCAATGGTGGCGGCATACATCGCCTTCACAATGGCGCTCTGCAGCTGCGTGTTCTGCAGCGTGTCGAGCATCTTCATCTGCTCCATCACGCTGTAAAACACATTTGCACCGCGAGTCTGCCCGTCCTCCACGGGTTCAAAAACGTGAATGAACGAGGCGCGCCCGCCGGGTAACTCACGGGGTATCCATGTCCATTTCTGCGGCATCCAGCCAGGATACCCGTCCTCGCTGACGTAATATCCCAGCGCCGCACCGCTGTCATTAATCTGCACACCGGCACGGCAGTTCCGGCTGTCTCCGGTATTGTTCGGGTTGCTGATGCGCTTCGGGCTGACCATCCGGAACTGTGTCCGGAAAAGCCGCGACGAACTGGTATCCCAGGTGGCCTGAACGAACAGCTCACCGTTAAAGGCGTGCATTGCCACACCTTCCCGAATCATCATGGTAAACGTGCGTTTTCGCTCAACGTCAATGCAGCAGCAGTCATCCTCGGCAAACTCTTTCCATGCCGTTTCAACCTCGCGGGAAAAGGCACGGGCTTCTTCCTCCCCGATGCCCAGATAGCGCCAGCTTGGGCGATGACTGAGTCGGAAAAAAGACCCGACGATATGATCCTGATGCAGCTGGATGGCGTTGGCGGCATAGCCGTTATTGCGTACCAGATCGTCTGCGCGGGCATTGCCACGGGTAAAGTTGGGCAGCAGGGCTGCATCCACACTTTCACTCGGTGGGTTCCACGCCCGCAACTGCCCACCAAATCCGCTGCCACCGCCGTGATAACCGGCATATTCACGCAGCGATGTCATGCCGTCCGGCCCCAGAAGGGTGGGAATGGTGGACGTTTTCATACATAAAATCCTGCAGGTCCCCTGCGTCGCTGTGTCATGCCGGTCTGCACTTCCAGCTCCGCAATGTATTTTTTCAGGTCAGACACGGAAGTGGCCGTAAACTCCACTCTCCGTCCGTCTTTCTGTACCGTTGCCACCCGTTTTCCTGTCATCAGGTCATGCAGTGCCGCACGGGCAGCGGCAAGTTCTTCCTGTCGCGTCATTCATCCTCTCCGGATAAGGCACGGGCGTAATCTGCCAGTGTTTTCTTGTTGGTTGCTGCACCATCCTCTTCCTGCAGGCTCGCCAGCAGTGCACTGAGATCCAGCTGCCAGCGGGAAATACTGATGCGCAGCGCCGCCAGCGCATAGACGAAGCAGTCGAGCGCCTCATTGCGTCGCTTTTTGCTGTCCCACAGTATTTTTTTCCTGCCATCCACCCATTTTTCGACCTGCTCTTCAGCAGTCAGCTGCTGCGCTTCGGTCAGATCAAAAATATCCGGGTTATTCGGGAAGTGAACGGCACCGGGAAGCGGTTCATCCCCTTCCGGCGTCAGTGTGAAGCGGTTATAAATCTGCTCTTTCGCGGTATCCGTACCGATTTCGGTAAGGTAAACCCCGTTTTTGTTTCGCTTACGTGGCATGCTGGCCACCGGCTTTCCGTAGACGGATGCCCCTTTAATGGGGATCACCCGGAACAGCCCATGCTTTTTCGAGCGTTCATACACAATGGTCGGGTCAATCCCGCCAGTATCCCAGCAGATACGGGATACCGACATTTCTGCACCATTCCGGCGGGTATAGGTTTTATTGATGGCCTCATCCACACGCAGCAGCGTCTGTTCATCGTCGTGGCGGCCCATAATAATCTGCCGGTCAATCAGCCAGCTTTCCTCACCCGGCCCCCATCCCCATACGCGCATTTCGTAGCGGTCCAGCTGGGAGTCGATACCGGCGGTCAGGTAAGCCACACGGTCAGGAACGGGCGCTGAATAATGCTCTTTCCGCTCCGCCATCACCTCAGCATCCGGACGTTCGCCGATTTTCGCTTCCCATGTCTCACCGAGCGTGGTGTTCACGAAGGTTTTACGTTTTCCCGTATCCCCTTTCGTCTTCATCCAGTCTTTGACAATCTGCACCCAGGTGGTGAACGGGCTGTACGCCGTCCAGATGTGAAAGGTCACACTGTCCGGCGGCTCAATCTCTTCACCGGATGACGAAAACCAGAGAATGCCATCACGGGTCCAGATCCCGGTCTTTTCGCAGATATAACGGGCATCAGTAAAGTCCAGCTCCTGCTGGCGGATGACGCAGGCATTATGCTCGCAGAGATAAAACACGCTGGAGGGGTCATCCGGCGTCCATTTGAGGCCAAACGGCGTCTCTTTGTCGCCAAATTTAAGATACTGCTCCTCCCCGCAGTGCGGGCAGGCAACATGAAAACGCATAAAATGCGGGGATTCACTGGCAGCACGCTCAATCTGGCAGGTGCCTCTCACTTTGGGCGTGGAGCCACGGATGGACTTTGGCCAGACCGAGCCTTCAATACGCTTATCGCCCAGGAACGTCGGAGAGCCTTCCTGTTCAATATCATCATCAAAGGCAGCAAGTTCATCATAACCCGCCACATCCACCGACTTTTCACGGTAGTTTTTTGCCGCTTTACCGCCCAGGCACCAGAAGCCACGACCATTGGTAAAACGCTTCATGGTGAGCGTGTTATCCCGGTGCTTTTTGCCATACCACGGTGCCAGCGCCAGCAGCGACGGAATATCACGGATAGTCGGCTCAACGTGAGTTTTCATAAAGTTTTCGGCATCGCCATCCGTCGGCAACCAGATAAGGGTGTTACGCTGCTTATGCTCTATGAAGTAGGCATAAACACCCAGCAGCATTTTGGAATAACCAACACGGGCAGACTTCACCACATTCACCTCGCGGATGTAGTCGCTGCCCATCGCATTCATGATGGCCCGCTGAAAGGGCAGTGTTTCCCAGCGCCCTTCCTGGTATGCGGATTCTTTCGGGAGATAGTAACTGGCATCCGCCCATTCAACGGCGGTCTGTGGCTCCGGCCTGAACAGTGAGCGAAGCCCGGCGCGGACAAAATGCCGCAGCCTGTTAACCTGACTGTTCGATATATTCACTCAGCAACCCCGGTATCAGTTCATCCAGTGCGGCTGCTTTGTTCATGGCTTTGATGATATCCCGTTTCAGGAAATCAACATGTCGGTTTTCCAGTTCCGGAAAACGCCGCTGCACCGACAGGGGGATCCCGTCGAGAATACTGGCAATTTCACCTGCGATCCGCGACAGCACGAAAGTACAGAATGCGGTTTCCACCACTTCAGCTGAGTCTCTGGCATTCTTCAGTTCCTGTGCGTCGGCCTGCGCACGCGTAAGTCGATGGCGTTCGTACTCAATAGTCCCTGGCTGGAGATCTGTCTCGCTGGCCTGCCGCAGTTCTTCAACTTCCCGGCGCAGCTTTTCGTTCTCAATTTCAGCATCCCTTTCGGCATACCATTTTATAACGGCGGCAGAGTCATAAAGCACCTCATTACCCTTGCCACCGCCTCGCAGAACGGGCATTCCCTGTTCCTGCCAGTTCTGAATGGTACGGATACTCGCACCGAAAATGTCAGCCAGCTGCTTTTTGTTGACTTCCATTGTTCATTCCACGGACAAAAACAGAGAAAGGAAACGACAAAGGCCAAAAAGCCCGTTTTCAGCACCTGTCGTTTCCTTTCTTTTCAGGGGGTATTTTAAATAAAAACATTAAGTTACGACGAAGAAGAACGGAAACACCTTAAACCGGAAAATTTTCATAAATAGCGAAAACCCGCGAGGTCGCCGCCCCGTAGCCTGTCGGATCGCCGGAAAGGACCCGCCAAAATGAAAATAACTATCAATTGTATTTATAGCTATGATATCCAGAATCATTACTGAAAGACTCTCTTTGATGTGCGCGTGCGATGCGCATAAAAAAGCCCCGCTACTGCGAGGCTAATATGGTGTGTAAATAGGTTCTTACGATTGCATATTCCAAATCATAGCATTCCCATTATGGTTTTCTATGATCTTTGCGATCGGGGCTCCACCAAACGAGTGCATGTAACTGTGATGTATGGTCAAAACCAAATCCTGGAGGACTTGATCACTTTCCAGTTCTGTAACATTCAATCCAATTTTCTGAGCTTTATCGAAATGGATATGTCTCGAATGAGTGTAAGTTGTATGATGATTGTTCAGCTCTGAGCATACATGAGTTGCTTTTGTTTCTGACTCCGGATCATTTGCAAACATACCCGTCATAAGCCAGTGCTTGACAATCTCATTCGCCCATTGGATAGCTTTTTCACACTCTCCGATAATAGTGGGGTTGAGTTTCTGAAGTATAAACTGCCACATTTGCACAGCTGCTGGATTGTTAAAAATTTCCGCCTGAGCTCTATTCCATTC
The DNA here is from genome assembly GCF_036503815.1 of Escherichia coli. Taxonomy (GTDB): domain Bacteria; phylum Pseudomonadota; class Gammaproteobacteria; order Enterobacterales; family Enterobacteriaceae; genus Escherichia; species Escherichia coli_F. Next base: position 2,057,703 of record NZ_AP027764.1, on the reverse strand, counting down.
CTCAATAATAGCATGTGTAGAAAATCCATTAAACTGAGGGTCAATCGGGCCAATATTGGACTGTTTACCCATTATGATTTCATTAGCACAGCACGCAAGCATGGTACCACATGACATTGAAATCATAGGAACGATAGCTCTGATATCAGTCCCAAACTTAGAACGCAGATAATGACCAATAGACTCTAAGGCAGCGATATCACCTCCAGGGGTATGTAATATTAAATCCACCCCCTTTGTAACATCTAAACCATTAATAACAGTCATTAATCCATTTTTATCATCATCTGTCATCTGGGTGAGATGTCGGACTTCTGCACCACCATGTTGCAACCATCCGGAATAATATGTAATTACATTTCTTCCAGTGTGATTAGACAGTTGTAATAAATATTTACGGCGAACCTCATCCATCGGACTCTTCTGGGCGAGAGCCGTCATCTCGCCCAGTACGTCACTCCAATTAGGCATGGTGTTTAGTAGGTGTAAAGTTGATGATGTGTACTTTGATTTTGCTTAGCCTGCGCTGCAGTACCTTGAGAGTACCAAACGCCGGTACTACCACTCGTACTCGTTTGTTGAGCAAGTACCCTGGAAGCAAAGTTGTTAACAGTTTCTCCAGTCATCATCTCTGCAGGTTTAATGCCATAGAAATCGTAGAACTCAGCCGGGCTCATAGTGGAATCTCCTATTGTAGTGCTACATATAGTGTCTTTTTAACACTGAAAACACTATATGTGCCATTTACTCAATTTCTAAATGTGCAAAAAGCCTCAAATGAGGCTTAAAAAAAATGAAAAGCTGCTTTCTATGGCTGAACTATAGCGAGTTCCCCACATTTTTTACAACCACAAAATGCTCTTTTACGGTAAAACAATTCTTAGATAAAACACACAACCATGTCGCACTTACACACATTCGCTTACAAAAGCATTAGTTTCAATACATTCTACAGTTAGCCTGCACTGATTTGTTATGCGCCAATATGTCCCGCTTCGTCTGCTTATCCTGCACGGTAATATCGTGCTCAGTGAGGTAGATGATGTTCACCCAGTCACAAGCCGTGTCTGTTACTGCAGTTTTTTCGGGTAAATCTTTCGCGCAACTCACGGTCAACATCGCCATCAGGAAGATGATTAACAATCTGCTGTACATCCCAGGCTCCTTTTGTTGTTTCTACCCGGCGTATTGCAACGGCTTCAGTAGCAGTTGCACGTTCTTTAGTGCGTTGCTGGTTCGCTTTTGTCTCAGCGATACTTGTACCGCGAGATTTACCCAGACCAAAAGCACCGGCTATTACTGCCAGCAAGGCAGCAATCAGGCCGACAATCATTTCAATTCCCACAGAGACCTCACACCAATGCGGCTTTAGCTTTGACGTAACGTTCACGGCGGTCTTTAATGCCGTTTTTCCCACCATTAATAATCTGCGTAACGCGCTCCAGATCTTCCGGGTAAAGGAGACAACCACGTAACGTGAAGAACCAAGCAGCAGAACGGGGAGCATGAGAGACAAACCCGCGAACCATAAACGCGGTAAAAACTCGGTGTGCATCGTTTTTGATTATTCCCGCACACTCACGCAGAAGGAATTCCCCGTCGGGCTACGGTCATGGTTAATGCGGGAATACGGCGACGATACAGCGCATGATGTGTCAGGCTTGAATGCCTTTATCCGTTAAAAGGGATATCAGTTAAGTTATCCCGTGCAGGGTATAAGCCATTATCAAGCCCACCCGTAGATAGGCTTTATAATGGCTACTTCGCTTTTGCTTCCGCTCGCTTACGCCGGCGCTCTTCTTTCCTCTCGGCTTTTGCCATGTCCATGAATGCCTGCATGATCGAGTTCCGCATCATGTAGCTAACAAAGTGATGATTGACACAGCCGTTGAGGCACAGCTGCTCGCCAAACTCATCCACCGAGGCCAATGCTTCCATCATGCCCTTCTCGCCTTTCATGAACTCTGAGAAGTCACGCCCCGCTCTGGAGGCGGATTCAATGACACGATCACTCATCCCGGAAGCCTGGGGATCGTAATCTGCAGCTGGTTAGCCAGGGAGTTAATCTCAGCGACCAACACTGGCTTCGTATAGCGCCATGCCGCCAGCCCTTGTCCGCAGAAGCTCGCCATATCTTTTTTCTGATCAAACTCATGACACTTCATATTGAGCTGCGCACTTAAGCTGTTGCGATGCTGAAGTTCTCCGGTGAAGTAGTCATCCAGGACTTTATAGGCTGCATATTTAAATCCGGGGTTTAGCCATGCTGCATAATCATAAGCAACAAACTTCCCGCCATATGTTCCACCGTGTACACCGCGCTCAGTAAAAACCACAGATTCGTGGTTTTTCTCCAGCTCGGCTAAGAACTCTTTGGTCTGCTTGTTTCGCAGGTAGTGGTACGGAGATTCAGATTCACTTTTACCACTGGCTTTCCACATATCAGTGAGGCAGATCATGCCATCTTCACCGATACGAATTGGTTGATTGAAGAGGGTTAATGATTTCATAGCGTGTACCTACTCTTTGAAATGAACCTTTGCCGCACAGGAAACCAGCCCACCGAGGCTCGCCAGCACTAACTGGTATCCTCAAAGGCCCATTCCAAAGGGGCAGGTTCGGTGTAAAAAAACATGCGTTGCGGTACGCATTTATTGCAAAAAAGCCCCGCATCGCGAGGCTCATTAAATGGACTTTGTGATTTGCAAAAAAAATTATTTCAGGCATTGCGTCCTGATGTACTCCTGCAGGTAGTTAACCTGCGCGGTTATCCTGTCGATTCCACTTCGGAGACGGTAATAATTGAGTTCAGCATCTGCTGTAAGTCCTGGGCTTTCTCCATCGCCCATGCTGCTGGCTCCGGTCTTTGACTTTGCACAGGAGGCGGCGACTTGCAGCCGCTTACGCCCAGCAGAAACATCATCACGGAGACTTTCGATAGTCGCGTTAGCATCAGCAAGCTCCTTTGTATATCTGGCATCGAGTTCTGCTACGTCACGTTGACGCTTCTGCATGTCAGCGATGATGGATGTGGCTTTGTCGCGCTGTTCTTTGTAGGTCATGGCGTTATCACGGTAATGATTAACAGCCCATGACAGGCAGACGATGATGCAGATAACCAGAGTATAAATAATCGCTGCGACTCTGCTCACTGATCTATCCCCCAACAGGCTAATGCGCTTTCCTGGTCACGACGAATAACCTGTCCATAGCAGTTATTTGAACGTATGCGGCAATCGCGCCCACCATCTTTTATCCACCAGCGAATCGCCTCGCATGCGCCCTTACGATCACCGGCATTCAGCCGCTTATAAAACGTCGACGGGAAACACTTACCGGGGCCAATGTTATAGGGACAGAATGACGCTATACCCGCTTTCTGTGGTTCGGTCAGTGGTACTTTAATATTGCGCTCCACCCATGCCAGCGCCTTATCACGTTCAATAGCGTTAACCTGGTCGCATTTTTCCTTCGACAGCTTCATTCCCGGTATGACGGGCTTACCATCCACCATTGTGGCACCACGACAGATTGTCCATATACCGGAACCATCGCGGTATGCCGTAGTGTGGTTACCCTCTTTTTCATCCAGAAACTGGTCAAGTATTTGAGGAGCAGACGCGCCTGCAGCAATCAGCGCCAGAACAGCAGCTGACAGGCCGTATTTGATTTTTGCGCTCATGGATATTTATCAGGATGCTACCAATGAAAGATACTGGAAATCCAACTGCAAAAAGCTAACAACCTGTAATCGAGTTATCAGAACTGTTAATTTTTATGGTATACCGCGCCTCTGAACAGGGGCGCGTTTCTGGCAACAGCTCGTCCCCTTCACATAACCCGGCAGCAACATCCAGGAAGACCTGTCTGATGCTCCTTCTGGCTGCTGCCTCATAAAACTCCAGCGCGGCACCTTCAACACGGTCCAGCGAGATGTCCAGGTCAAAAATTTCACCGTCAAAGCGTTTTTTGTCCCGTAACGCTAAAGTTACCGTAACTTTATTCTCAAAATTGCGGATCCCTTTCACAATCAGTTCATAGTTTTGAGTCATTGAATTACTCTCCCCGTGCAGCCTTACGCTTGTCTTCTCTGATTTTGAAGTACAGATTTGTCAGATAAGTCAGGAAGCCCAGAACCAGACTCCCCAGTACACCAATCGCAGCCCACTGTGACGGACTGACCTGATCAAGCCACTGTAAAAACCAGTAGCCAGCACTGCCTGCGGAGGTGCCGTAGGCAATGCCCGTTGAAATTTTGTCCATGGATTTCATAGCCTCACCTCCGCAAATAACGGATGGCGTAGTTTTACACTGAGAAATGAAAGGGATTTGAAAAGAAAAAAACGCAAAAGCGGGCGAAACGATATATACAGTAAGGAAAGCACTCTATCCAACAAACCACCCACAGTTAATCGGAATAAAAGCAGAGTGCTTATGAATGATCGCCTGCCCGAAGGTTAGTATTTCTGCACAGCAATTTTGCAAAAAAAAGCGATCATTCATAACTTAAACGTCTTTCAGTCACTCCGGGATTTCCCATCATCGCAGACTGAAAGACTCTAACTGGAGCGGGTAGCGGGAATCGAACCCGCATCATCAGCTTGGAAGGCTGAGGTAATAGCCATTATACGATGCCCGCATATGGTGCCGACTACCGGAATCGAACTGGTGACCTACTGATTACAAGTCAGTTGCTCTACCTACTGAGCTAAATCGGCACTGGACCGCCACCGGGGACTCGAACCTCGCACACTCAACTTAAAGGGTTGACGCTCTTTCCTGATGAACTGGTGGCGGTTGGTGGCCCTTGCTGGATTTGAACCAGCGACCTGGCGATTATGAGTCGCTCGCTCTCACCACTGAGCTAAAGGGCCGGGCGCAGGATAATAACGTTACGAAATCAATGTTGCAAGCATTCAAGAATCACCTGGTTAAAAATCACCCTTACTTCCTCCACCAGCGCATTCACCATGTCTATCCGAGATAAGTGGCACAAAAAAAACCCGCTTGTGGGCGGGTTTTGTTTGCTTTTGCCATCACGTACAAAATCGGCAAAATATCAGATTTGCATGAAATATATGCCTTTCAATCTACTTTTGCAACACTTTGCTTTGAAAATGCCGCCTTTTGTTTTGAACGTGTTCTCATTACAAACAATAAAGCCTCACTATCCAGTCGTTGAAAAATGTGTTTCATTGCAACCCAGTGACGAGTAAATGTTTTGGACCAGTTTTTAGTTGTCACTCCCGCCAGTAATGCCAGATCCTGGTATTCATAACCTTCCCCACCAAAAAGTTCTGCTTTTACTGCCTGCGCCGCCAGCCAGATTAATTTTTTCAGGCGTTCCTGCGTTTTCCCTGCAATTTTTCTGGTACCGGATTGAGTATTAAATTCATTCCACGCCCACTGTGTTATCGCGATATGGTGCTCCCAGCAAATATTTCCGCCGTAGCACCACAACAGCCAGGCTTTATGATGTTCTTCAAGAGACATAACAGCCCGCCGCCATGATGATGTCGAAAACTCAACCGGACTTACCAGAGGAATTGACGTCCCCTTCGCCAGCGATTGCTTTCCCGGGATTGGTGGATTATCCCGCGTTATCATTTTTCCAGTCACTTCATCGCGGTACCGGATTTTTTTTCGCCTGTAACGCCCTGTATCGAACATGGCATTCTCCTGCCAGGCTTCAAGCTGACCTTTTGTTGCCCCACTCAAATCGGCGGTGGCGATAATGAGCTGCTCACGCACAAACTGTAAATACTGGTTATTCATGCGCACTCCAGTTCTGTTATTTTTATCCCCAGCCGCCCACCGGGAACGAGCTGACCGCGTACAATATTGATTTCATCAAACTGCTCGTCGTCTATGAGAAGTCCGGCATGCGTCAGCGCATCCAGTGGTGCTTTCAGGATATTGTCCAGGTCACGACGGCGCTTATCCGGTGGCTCTGCAATAATCTTTATCGCCAGCCTTCCGGACAGGTTTAATTTCAGCCGCTGCTGGCGAACAATTAGCGCCACATCACGGCGATAACGCTCACCGACTTTTGATACAAAATATGTGTTGCCACGACGTCGCCAGTAAGTATTCACCGTCGGCGGATAAGGCAAAACAAACTCTATACGCATCAGTAACCTCTTTTACCCAAGCACGCCGATTGCAAAGGCGTGATCAAGAAAACGAAAAATTAAATCAACCTGAGAACCATGCTTTTCTTCGAACGCCAGCGGATCCGCATGAAGTTCGTTGTGATGTTCCCGGCACAACGGTAACGTGAAAATATCGTGGGCCTTTGTTCCCATCCCTCCCTGACCGTGACCAATCAGGTGATGGGGATCGTTGGCTGGTTGACCACAACACGCACACGGCTGTGTCTTCACCCAGCGCGTATATTTCTCATTTACCCAACGGCGACGTTTAGGTCGCCTCATGAAAGATTCCGGAGACTCCGGATCAACGGTGATGCATACCACCGTCTTTTCCAGTGGTGGGTTCTGTTGCTGGTGGGAGTGAGGCAACGGCGCAAGATTTTTTGTGCGCTGCTTCAGTATGCTGGTGGCGGTCTGCTCTCCCGGTACGATGTCGCTTTCGCGGTACACCGCGCGGATTTTTTCCACACGTAACCCCAGAGAACGACGTAATACTGCCTCCGGAAGCGCGTCCGCCACTTGATTGCAGACCGCCCACCAGGATAATTCAGCCAGCGATAACTCCCTCTCCTGCGTGCCATTCATTGCATGGCGTATGACGTCAATCATCCATGCTGACAGGTTTTGATGAGCAAGTTGCCCGAGTAATTCGGATGTCTGGTCACGCAGCTGGTTGTCGCAGTGCCAGCACAACACCATCGCGCCGGTACCGTAACGATGTATGACGATTTCACTGTGATGATAGTCACCATGAGGCCACTGGCAGGATTTGACATGACGCAACAGCCAGTCAGACAGTGCCCCAGCGCCGCCAGCAGCACGAATCACCCGCTCATCGCTGAAAAATGGCAGTAATGATTTATCCTCCGCCAGCGGCTGGTGAACGGCAGGGACGACTCCGGATGGCAGGCCGCACATGCTTTTCGGTTCCGGCTCCACCAGCACTCGAGGATTGTGAAATATCTGTATGGATTCACGGCCCGGCTTAAGGACCACCAGCCCAAGCTCAGGCACCAGAACAGGTCTAAGTAATACCCGCACGTTACCTCCAGATCCGTTGCTGGAAAGTGCGGGACGCACGTGGTGGGCGTTCGGAATAAGGCAGCCTGACAGAGATTATCCAGTGCCGATAGTCGAGACTGAGAGCTTTCTTAACCTCGAACCCGCGCCTGCGGTAAGAATGAATAAGCCATTCGGCCTGCTCTGCAGTGCATGGAGGGTGCTGGAACCATTCAGACTTGAATGCGTGAGAATACCGCCCGTGCGTGCAGGCAAGAACGGGCGAATTATCAGAATTGTAATATTTTGCGTTGCGTGCCATCGGTTTTCTCCGGTGGCACGGTGTTACTCAGCGGGAGTTCAGCCCCGCGCAAGATTGTAGATGAGTTTATTCTTCTGAAAAAGCAGAAAAGCCAGCTTTTATTCCGATCTCTTTCAATGCCTGTAATGAAGTGACAAACTCACCTTCGCGCAAGATAAATCCGTCCGTGACCCGAGCATCCACAAAATTAATTAACGCAGCCCCATTCTTTCGCAAACACAGAATGCGGTAATGACTAACAATGTTTCCATTTTCAACGCACACAGCATAGAGGCCATCTTCACAAAAAATTTTACGCAGTTCTTCGATGTTCATCATCAGAATCCTTCCGGATAATTAGCTCTCCCCGTTAAGGGACCATCCCTCTTATCCCTGCGCGCTACTTAAGTATTTTTGATTCTATTCCGGCACCGTCAAGAACTTCAAACGCGTTGAAAATAAAAACAAAAACCCGCCGAAGCGGGTTAAGTGCGGGTGCGTTGAGGATGCCTGACACATCAGAGGTGGCGAGGGATTTCTCCCCCGCCTGGTCTCTTACTCCTCAGGTTCGTAAGCTGTGAAGACAGCGACCTCCGTCTGGCCGGTTCGGATTCGCACCTCGCAGAGGTCTTTCCTCGTTACCAGTGCCGTCACTATGATGGTTAAACAGATGACGATCAGGGCGATTAACATCGCCTTTTGCTGCTTCATAGCCTGCTTCTCCTTGCCTTTCGGCACGTAAGAGGCTAACCTACATGTGTTCAGTATGGATTGAGCCTCAGATTAATGTTAAGCGTCTTGCCGGACGCGTGATGTTAACTGGGGCTTTTCTCTATCTGCCGTTGGTGTTCATGCCCGAGGCAGATAGCCTCAAGCACCCGCAGCCATTCTACTTAACTTCCCATTACATCACCAATATGAAATCAGTTTGAGTGGTCATAATGACGCTCCCTTGTTATTGTTTTGCTTAAGGTCTCAATCATCGGGTTATGAGACGTACAGGGTGAAACTACCGGATCACCGCACGGTGAGCTTTTCGGCTATCACATTCGCCTGCCATTATTCAGATGTGCACGTACATACGACGATAAAAACACACTCTCGGCGTGTGTTTGCCGTGGTGAATATCAGGGTGCTATATCCCGACGCCATATTTTGCTGAAGTACGTTGGACTGTGGGTTGGTTCATTGACATAGCAGTTATCTGTCTTCAAATCCCTGAACAAACGATGCGAACGAGAATCAATATCAAATGTATTGACAAGTAAAACAGTAACGATGTACCTTTGCTGATAACATATATCAGCGATTAAATCATAATGGAGGTAGATAAAAAACCTAGATTCATACAACAAATTGTTCATCAGTGACATAGTATATCTTAATAATCCTTTAATGCTCATGGGGAGAACGTATGACTAAACACATGGACATTCATTGTCAAACACGCATATTTAACTCAATTAACTATGACACAAAATATAAAATATGCGTTTTTACTCCAAAAAACATTAAAAAAAATAATACAACTCTTTATATACTTGATGGAAATAGCGCCAACAATAACATTTCTGATATTCTTCCTGTTATTGATGCACTACCCAATCCACCAGTGTTAGTTACACTGAGTTACGAATCTTGGGATAAGCTTAATATTCACCGCCGTGCTTACGATTACACTCCTGGTGGTGAAAATGCTATTATTGATAACTCCAAACCAGCATGGATCTACTTCACTGGTGGAGGAAGTCAGAGTTTCCGAGAATTATTGCTAACTCAGATCATGCCCTGGGTCAGCACCATTGTTCCGACATCCTCAAAACTCGGTATATGGGGACACTCACTAGGTGCTATTTTTGTTCTTGATTGTTTAAAAAACAATTCATGTTTTAACTATTATTATATCTCAGCACCATCACTTCTATGGCAGGATGAAAGAATCATCAAGATCATAAAAAATGACATGCCAGAATCAAAGCATACTAAAAGTATATGCTTACTTAGCGGAGATCTTAGCCTTGATTACTCCACATCTTTATATCCTGAAGCCATTAAAGCAGAATCTGTTTTGAAAAATATTTTAGCAGAAAAATATAGTAATTTTTCTGTCGTACAATTTCCAGAACTCAATCATCAGGAGACTTTCGCTGCTGCACTCTGGAATAGTATTATTCATTTCAGCATATAACAGCAGAGATATAATCACTTTATCACTCTGGCTAACATAACTGACACCAATCCTAATGGGTCATTGAGCATATTAATAAGCACAGTAAAAGATAACCCCTAATTTGTGCATTGCTGTGTTCTTAGACCCATTAAAATATTCCATTTGTTTTTCAGATAATCATAACCACATTCACTTAGCCACCTTCTATATTATCCCCCCAATTTCTTAGTTGGAACTGGTTCAACTCTTACACTCGCATACTGGGACCACTTTATCAACATACGAATAGCATCCATGCTGCGAATTATTGCTATGCAATTTCCATATATCTACACTTTTCCCATCTGTTACAATACCAGAAGCTAAAGATTTCATATTGTTTTCACTGCTCCATCATTACTCCTGTGTAAAATATCAAAACTCTCTGCATCACTTCACTGTTACGGCACTCATTACAAATTATATTATGACGCCTGTCGTAGCGACGTATTTCTCCGTCATCTAATGACCAGATAAGGCCCGGATCAACCACAGCGGGTTTCTTCGCCCTTGCCCTAGTGAGTTTTTTGCGGGCATTTTGCCAGTCCTTACGAGCCTGTTCAGACGAGAATAACCCGTAACCAGAGTTGTATACATCGCCACTGGCAACCAGCTCTCTGGCGAGAACGCTCATCAGATATCTTGTCGCACCTGTCTTGGCTTCCAGTTGCCGTAACGTCTCGCGCCCACTCCGGCGTACTAGTTCAACAACCTGCCCTTTAATTTTTTCTCGCTCTTCTTGTGTAAATACTTTTGCCATAAGCGCCTCCGGCAATCACTTTTCCGATACAACACGGCGGGAAGAATCAGTAATCTGTCGAACAATATCCCGGTGCTTGTTCAGCTCCCTCAGCAAGGCGCAGACTCTCTCCCACTTCTGAACATGATTTTTCGCCCGACGCAATTCGCGGTTTGCCATATGCAGCGATGGTAAAACCAGGTCATCCGCTCGCGTTTCAGTAAACGATGGCAACGATTGCACAATATCAGCCACAGTTTCTGTTTTAATATCTTCCTGTGTTGCCGCTTTCTGTACTGGTAACGCAACACCGGCTGGCTGAGGAAAGGCTTTACCATCAGTTTCCGTTACCGATGCAGCTTTCGGCTCTGCTGGTAAACTATCACCCGGCATGCAGTAGCGAAATTTACCGTTCTGGTTTACGCGTGCCAGCCGCCCCGTTGCGGTTGCTACCGCCAGCGTGGAAGCAACCTTGCGAGTGCTGACACTGAACTACCCGCCAGTTCCTCACACGTTTTAGCTCCCTCCTGACCGATAAACTCAATTATCATATCAGCGGTAACTTTTCGTTCGACTTCCCTGGTTAGCGCATCCGATGCTTCAGATTGCGCTGCCTGCTCTTCGGTTACCCCGGATTCACCTTCGCCAGCCAGAAACCAGGTGTGACCAGTTTTATCAACGACGCCATTTCTTTTGAGTTCCCACAGCTCGTTCAGCACTTCTTCACGACTGATATCAAGTCGCGCAGCCAGCTCTACCGACGTGGCTTTTCCCATCGCTTTCAGTGCGTCAAAAACAGTCTCCATAAATTTCCTCACGGTAAAAATTACTTCTCAAATCAGACAAACCCAGCCGCTTTCCGGCGTTCATATTCCTGTTTCAGCAACTCAATTGGCGTTGGTCCCGCAGGACGTTTGGGTGCTGCCAGTTGTCGCCGGACAGGCGGAACACTCAGGCCGTTACTAACATGCTTTGCCCATTTCGTCAGCTGCCGTTCTGCAAGCCGTTTTAATTCCCCTTCGGTCATCTGGCGCTCAATCCCCTTTGAACGCATCTCGAGGCAAATGTGATACAGCACAGGCTGAGACCACGGGTACTTATCACTTCCGTCGTATTGCCAGGATTCATTGCGCCAGAGGCGGTACTCCTCCATCACAGCATCCACCGTCAGACCAAATGGGTTAGCCCCACTTTCTGAAATCAACGCCACAAACTCAGCCAGGTCCGGAGGCCATGTTTCACCCGCCCGGCAGCGGTCCATGCACTGGCGGCAGACCTGTCGGATTTGCTGCTCAGTCATCGCGCCAATCTGTGCAATCCAGAGCTTCGAAGGTGCGGCCCCATTCTTCTGGGTCCAGCGGTTCGAATAAACCTCCCCCATGAGCTCCCACAGCTTCCAGGCCGTTTCCGTCGCTGATAAATCCGTTTTCACGTTCCCACTGCTCACGTGCTGCCCGAATTTCCTGAACTGCCCGTGATGCGGTGCCACCTGGTGCTGCTGCATGGTTTACCCCCTTGCTGACTGGTTTAACCTGCGCCCTGACGTGATTTACGTGACGGGCGAATTTCTGCTCCCACTGAATCTGCGTAAACACTTTCCCCTCCGCTGTCCAGTAGTCCCGGAAGGCGGCAAGTTCAGCAGGTGTAAATTCTGTCTCCGGCAAAGCCATCCCCCACAACGCAGCCCGTCGTCGAAAATCCCGTGACGGATACCAGCTATCGGTCATCGGAAATTTTCCGATGGGTTCGCTCAGGCCATCCAGGAATACAGGGGGTGCTGCCTGTAACGACAAAACTTCCTGCTCACTGGTCGGAGCACTCTCGCGTGTGTTATGTGTGGGGTTTAGATCTTTGGGTTCCTTTGGGTTCCGTGATCCATTTTTGGGTGTCTTTGATGGAAAATTTGGGTGTCTTTGGTTATTTTCCATGCAGCTAAGAGTTCCGTTTTTGGGTCTGTTTTGTGCTGAAACATAGCCATTTTCGGTACTGTTTTTATTAACAGTACCAATTTTACCCACCTTTAAAGACTCCCGTTTTTGGGTGTATTCAGCCTCGGTAACACTTTCTTCAACACCGATAAGTCGGTACACTACGATCTGCTTTGTTCGGCCTTTTCTCTCACCGGTATCAACAATTAACCCAATCTCCATCAGGTGTCGTAAGCTGTCCTGCACAGTCTTTTTGTTCAGTTCCGTTACTTCTGCCAGTGCAGATACAGACGGGTATGCACACAAATCGGCACCGCACATATCAGCAAGCCAGGTTAATACTGACTTACTGGATGAACTGCCGGTTTTCACCTTTTTAGCCCATCGTAGTGCATCGATACTCATACGAACCCCAGACAGATATTTGTTTATCTGCAAAGTAATATTGGTATTGCTGACGATACGCATGCTTGAAAGCAATAGCTTTTTCTATAAGCTCGTCAGTCTCACGTTCCACAACAGCTGGATCCGCAAAAAGCAGCCCGGACTCCACCACATCACCATATTCTTTGTTTAACCCGGCGATCATGTACGTAATGCTTTTTCCGTCAGTAATTTCACAATACAACCTGAAATCACTGATCCGGATAGCCTCCATAATTGCCGGAATCAGTGCCGTGAATTTTTCACGCTTATCCCTGGTGTCGATAGCTTTCCAGCGTTCGAATATCTTCACCCGGTTAACGCCCAGCGCCCGTTGATCAACCTCGCCATCATTAAACGTGACGCGTTGAACATCGATGTTCGGGCGTTCTTTCAGAGCCCAGAATGCTTCCGTGATTAATATCGTCGCCTGCTCCTGTGTCATTCCTGGTCGGCATACCCAGGCATCCAGAGCCTCACAAACCTGTTCAGGGGTGATTTTCATTGTTCAACCGCCCCGCCCGCTTTGCCTTACGATATTCGTCATAAACTTTGGGGTCGTACTGAAGTTCCCCGCCGGATGCCTCTTGCAGGCGCATCGCGCGACCTTCAGGAACTAGCTCCCCTTTCCAGCTATAAAGCGAAGCCAAACGAATACCAGCAGCTTGTGCAAGTTTTGTTTTTGAACCGAAATACAAAAGTGCGTCAGTTTTAAGCATTTAAAGCACCTAATTGTTAGTCATGACTAACAAAATAGATGTTAACAAAAACATAGTCAATAAGATTTAGCATTAGCTAACTATGGATACAAAAAATTTAACCATTGGCGAACGCATTAGATATCGCCGAAAAAACCTCAAATACACCCAAAGGTCTCTTGCTAAAGCCCTGAAAATTTCTCATGTATCGGTTTCACAATGGGAACGGGATGATAGCGAACCTACAGGGAAGAATCTTTTTGCCCTCAGCAACGTACTGCAGTGCTCGCCAACATGGATTCTATTTGGCGATGAAGACAAGCAGCCATCACCACCTATTGAGGAGCCAGTTGCTCTATCCCCCAAAGAACATGAGCTCCTTGAGCTTTTTAATGCATTGCCTGAATCAGAACAGGATGCTCAACTCACCGAGATGCGCGCCCGAGTAAAAAATTTCAACAAACTCTTTGAAGAGTTATTAAAAGCCCGTCAACGAACAAATAAAAGATAACGCAATCAATGCGTTATCTTTTGGGTTGCCAAAAACGTTAGTCATAACAAACAAAATACTTGACCATTCTGTTAGTTATAGCTAATCTTACTTACATCAAGACACCGCACGGTGTTCTCAGCAAACAGTTCCGCTACCCCGGCGTTAAGGGGAAATGAGGTCAGCATGGATACTATCGATCTTGGCAACAACGAATCTCTGGTATACGGCGTGTTTCCCAACCAGGACGGCACATTCACCGCGATGACGTATACCAAAAGCAAAACGTTTAAAACCAAAAATGGTGCCCGTCGATGGCTGGAAAGAAACTCAGGTGAGTGATATGGATTTCGACACAATTATGGAAAAGGCTTACGAAGAATACTTCGAAGGCCTTGCCGAAGGCGAAGAAGCTCTCAGCTTCAGTGAGTTTAAACAGGCGCTTTCCAGTTTGGCAAAATCTAACGGCTGATAAGCGAAACAGCACCGCGAGGAACCAGTATGCAGAAACGAGAACCCGTCATCATCGCGCCAGACTATACCGATGATGAACTTTATGAGTGGATGCGCCAGAAAATTAATGCAGCGCAGGATCTGAAATGGGCCAATGAAGCCAGGGCTAAGCAGGCTGAAAATCTGTCCGCTCTGGAGCAGGATATCACCAAGCTGGAAAAAGCAGCGGCATTAAGCATTGCCAGAATGATTACATACCCGCGTTAATAGCTAACCAACGAAGCTAAGGTTGGTAATTAAGGAGTTCTCCACGGGTGAGGTGGAGTGCGTGCGCCGGACACGGGTGAGCATCCGGCACCGGCAGTTTACTGAAAGGATATATCCCTGAAAAGTCAGGGCATAACGCGAAAGCGCACGGCGAGGTAGCTGGTTCATAGATAGCCTGTCGTTAAATTTTCGTCGACCGTGCGCTTCCGGTTGTGGCAACCCGCGAAATGGCGCGGCGGTAAGTATGGCGGGGTTATTCCTTCCCCGTTGAGGACACCGAGTTGTCAGGTTGACCATACGCTTAAGTGACAACCCCGCTGCAACGCCCTCTGTTATCAATTTTCTGGTGACGTTTGGCGGTATCAGTTTTACTCCGTGACTGCTCTGCCTCCGTTTTTAAAGTGAATTTTGTGATGCGGTGAATGCGGCTAAGCGCACGCGGAACAGTTAAAACCAAAAACAGTGTTATGGATGGATTCTCTGTATCCGGCGTTAATTGTTAACTGGTTAACGCCACCTGGAGGCACCAGGCACTGCATCACAAAATTCATTGTTGAGGACGCGATAATGAAAACGTTATTACCAAACGTTAATACGTCTGAAGGTTGTTTTGAAATTGGTGTCACTATCAGTAACCCTGTATTTACTGAAGATGCCATTAACAAGAGAAAACAAGAACGGGAGCTATTAAATAAAATATGCATTGTTTCAATGCTGGCTCGTTTACGTCTGATGCCAAAAGGATGTGCACAATAAATTCAGCATTTGCGCTTGTTCTGACAGTTTTTCTTGTTTCCGGAGAGCCAGTTGATATTGCAGTCAGTGTTCACAGGACAATGCAGGAGTGTATGACTGCAGCAACCGAACAGAAAATTCCCGGTAACTGTTACCCGGTCGATAAAGTTATTCACCAGGATAATATCGAAATCCCGGAAGGTCTTTAAAACAGTTCCGTAATAAATATCCGGTTTC
Source organism: Escherichia coli (assembly GCF_036503815.1). Taxonomy (GTDB): domain Bacteria; phylum Pseudomonadota; class Gammaproteobacteria; order Enterobacterales; family Enterobacteriaceae; genus Escherichia; species Escherichia coli_F. Next base: position 2,042,072 of record NZ_AP027764.1, on the reverse strand, counting down.
ATTCTTATATGCCAGCAATGGCAGGGATTTGTTCATCCTTAAATCTGTCATGAGGTTAAAACAAAATGAGTAAAGTCTTTATTTGCGCCGCTATTCCTGACGAACTGGCAACAAGGGAAGAAGGCGCTGTGGCTGTAGCCACAGCCATTGAAGCTGGCGACGAACGCCGTGCTCGAGCAAAATTTCACTGGCAGTTCCTGGAACATTATCCGGCTGCTCAGGACTGCGCTTATAAATTTATTGTCTGCGAGGATAAACCTGGCATACCCCGCCCTGCCCTCGATTCATGGGATGCTGAATATATGCAGGAAAACCGCTGGGATGAGGAGTCTGCTTCTTTTGTCCCGGTTGAGACTGAATCCGATCCGATGAACGTCACTTTTGACAAGCTGGCCCCTGAAGTACAGAACGCTGTCATGGTTAAGTTCGACACATGTGAAAACATCACCGTTGATATGGTTATTAGCGCACAGGAATTGTTGCAGGAAGGCATGGCAACATTCGACGGACATATCGTTGAAGCGTTGATGAAAATGCCAGAAGTTAACGCCATGTATCCGGAGCTTAAGTTGCACGCCATTGGGTGGGTTAAGCATAAATGTATTCCTGGTGCTAAATGGCCCGAAATTCAGGCAGAGATGCGCATCTGGAAAAAACGTCGCGAAGGTGAACGCAAGGAAACCGGAAAATACACGTCTGTTGTTGATCTCGCCCGCGCCAGAGTCAATCAACAGTACACTGAAAATTCAACAGGAAAAATCAGCCCGGTCATTGCTGCCATTCATCGCGAATACAAGCAGACATGGAAAACACTGGATGACGAACTGGCCTACGCTCTCTGGCCTGGTGATGTGGATGCCGGAAACATTGACGGCAGCATCCATCGCTGGGCAAAAAATGAAGTTATCGACAACGACCGCGAAGACTGGAAGCGTATCTCGGCATCAATGCGCAAACAGCCTGATGCCCTTCGCTACGACCGCCAAACTATTTTTGGCCTTGTCCGTGAGCGTCCGATCGACATTCACAAAGATCCCGTAGCACTGAACAAATATATCTGCGAATACCTGACGACAAAGGGCGTGTTTGAGAATGAAGAAACAGACCTGGTCACTGTTGATGTTCTCCAGTCATCAGAAACACAAACTGATGCAGTGGAAACTGAGGTATCTGATATCCCAAAAAATGAAACCGCGCCGGAAGCTGAACCATCTGTAGAGCGTGAGGGGCCGTTCTATTTCCTCTTCGCAGATAAGGACGGAGAAAAATACGGTCGCGCAAACAAACTTTCTGGTCTGGATAAGGCACTGGCTGCTGGCGCCACTGAAATCACAAAAGAAGAATATTTTGCCCGAAAAAATGGCACATACACGGGCTTACCGCAAAATGTAGATACCGCTGAAGATTCAGAACAACCAGAGCCGATAAAAGTTACCGCTGACGAAGTAAACAAAATTATGCAGGCAGCCAATATCAGCCAGCCTGACGCCGATAAGTTGCTTGCTGCATCACGTGGTGAATTTGTTGAAGGGATTAGTGACCCGAATGATCCGAAATGGGTTAAAGGGATCCAGACTAGCGATTCTGTGAACCAGAACCAGCATGAATCGGAACGGAACGACCAAAAAGCGGAACAAAACAGTCCAAATGCGTTACAAAACGAGCCAGAAACGAAACAGCCTGAACCAGTGGCGCAACAGGAAGTGGAAAAAGTCTGCACCGCCTGCGGTCAGACCGGCGGCGGCAACTGCCCTGATTGTGGCGCGGTGATGGGCGACGCAACATACCAGGAAACATTCGATGAAGAGTATCAGGTTGAAGTTCAGGAAGATGATCCGGAGGAAATGGAAGGCGCTGAACATCCACACAAGGAGAACACTGGCGGCAATCAGCATCACGATAGCGATAATGAAACTGGCGAGACGGCAGATCACTCAATTAAGGTGAACGGTCATCACGAAATCACATCCACCAGCAGGACGTGTGACCATCTAATGATCGACCTTGAAACCATGGGAAAAAATCCTGATGCCCCGATCATCTCAATAGGTGCAATATTTTTCGATCCGCAAACCGGAGATATGGGACCTGAATTTAGTAAGACTATCGATCTGGAAACTGCTGGCGGAGTCATTGATCGGGACACCATTAAATGGTGGCTTAAGCAATCACGCGAAGCGCAATCTGCCATTATGACCGATGAAATCCCGTTAGATGATGCACTGTTACAATTGCGGGAATTTATCGACGAAAACTCCGGTGAATTTTTTGTTCAGGTCTGGGGAAATGGAGCCAACTTCGACAACACGATTTTGCGCCGTTCATACGAACGGCAGGGGATCCCCTGCCCGTGGCGTTACTACAACGATCGCGATGTACGCACAATCGTTGAGCTGGGGAAATCCATAGACTTCGATGCCAGAACGGCTATTCCATTCGAAGGTGAGCGCCATAATGCACTTGATGACGCCCGTTACCAGGCAAAATACGTTTCAGTTATCTGGCAAAAACTGATCCCGAGTCAGGCTGATTTTTAATGTTCAACCCTAATTGCCGCTAACCGTATATAGTTAGCGGCGGTTATGAGATATAGCTATGAGCAGCTTATTTTTAACCGAAGATGAATTGCTAATATTAACGGGCTGCAAATATGCAAGTCACCAGCGAAAATGGTTAATGGAAAACGGGCTTCCGTTCTATACCAATCGTAGTGGCAAACCGATTGTCAGCCGGGATCTATTTACCTGCAATAAAACTTTACCACCACGCGAGGTAGAGCCGAATTTTGGTGCGATCTGATGGGAAGACGAAGGAAAAATCCTGAACACGAAAAATTACCTCCAAATGTATACCCAAATAAATATAGTTATGTATGGAAACCAACATCCAGAGAATCTGTAACACTAACCGCCATCAAGGATGGTTTAGCTGCTTTATGGAAAAAGTATGAGGAAACTGTAAATAATCGCGATCGTGCAATGACATTCGGTCGCTTGTGGGAAAAATTCCTCGCCAGCGCCTGTTACAGTGACCTCAGTCCAAGAACACAAAAAGATTATCTGCAACATCAAAAAAAGTTGCTTGCCGTATTCGGTAAGGTGCCGGCAGATTCCATAAAACCAGAACACATCCGTCGATACATGGACAAGAGAGGGGAACAGAGTAAAACGCAAGCCAACCATGAAAAAAGCAGTATGTCCCGCGTTTACAGTTGGGGGTATGAGCGAGGATACGTGAAGGCTAACCCATGTGCAGGTGTAAGTAAATTCAAGGCCAAAAACCGCGAACGATATGTAACCGACAAAGAATACCAGGCAGTATTAAGCGTTGCACCTCTTCCTGTTTTTATCGCAATGGAAATTGCCTATCTGTGTGCAGCGAGGGTTTCCGATGTGTTATCGCTGAAATGGGAGCAGATTGGAAACGACGGGATCTTTATCCAGCAAGGGAAAACAGGGAAAAAACAGATAAAAGCATGGAGTCCACGATTACAGGCGGCGATCGAAAAAGCAAAACAGTTACCAACATCCGCCTATGTAATCAGCAATCAATACGGCAACCGATATATGTACAAAGGCTTTAACGAAATGTGGGTAGAAGCAAGAAATCGCGCAGGCAAAATTTCAGGTATTTTAACCGACTTCACCTTTCATGATCTGAAGGCGAAAGGAATTTCAGACTATGAAGGAAGCAGCCGGGATAAGCAACTTTTCTCTGGTCACAAAACCGAAGGGCAAGTGCTAATCTATGACAGGAAGGTTAAAGTTTCACCAACACTTGATGTCCCGTTACCTGAAAATATTCCAAGAAAATATTCCAAGTAATTCCAAGTGTGATTTTTGTCACTGACTTAATGATGTGTAATTGATTGAATTTTGGCGGAGAGAGGGGGATTTGAACCCCCGGTGGAGTTGCCCCCACTCCGGTTTTCGAGACCGGTCCGTTCAGCCGCTCCGGCATCTCTCCGTTCAGATGGTTGCCATGATGCCAGGAAATTTGGCATTTTAACAGTCCCTGTCCGTGCAATTTTGTTCAAGTGACGAGTTTGCGAGCAAAACGATGATTAAGTGGCCCTGGAAAGTACAAGAATCAGCACATCAAACTGCCCTTCCCTGGCAGGAAGCACTATCGATTCCCCTTTTAACGTGTCTGACGGAACAGGAACAAAGCAAATTAGTCACTCTTGCCGAACGTTTTTTACAGCAAAAACGGCTTGTTCCCTTACAGGGCTTTGAGCTGGATTCATTAAGAAGCTGCCGGATAGCCCTTCTATTTTGCCTGCCCGTTCTGGAGTTAGGGCTAGAATGGCTGGATGGTTTTCATGAAGTCTTAATTTACCCTGCGCCATTTGTAGTCGATGATGAGTGGGAAGACGATATCGGTTTAGTGCATAACCAACGTATTGTTCAGTCAGGTCAGAGCTGGCAGCAAGGGCCAATCGTTTTGAACTGGTTGGATATACAAGATTCGTTTGATGCTTCTGGTTTTAACCTGATTATTCATGAAGTCGCTCATAAGCTGGACACCCGTAATGGCGATCGCGCCAGCGGAGTTCCCTTTATTCCGTTGCGTGAGGTTGCTGGCTGGGAACACGATCTTCATGCTGCAATGAACAACATTCAGGAAGAGATCGAATTGGTTGGCGAGAATGCGGCGAGCATTGATGCTTATGCTGCCAGTGATCCTGCTGAGTGTTTTGCTGTACTTTCTGAATATTTCTTTAGCGCCCCAGAACTTTTTGCTCCTCGTTTCCCTTCATTGTGGCAACGTTTCTGCCAATTTTATCAACAAGATCCTTTGCAGAGACTGCATCACGCTAATGATACAGACTCGTTTTCGGCGACGAATGTTCATTAATTAACAACTTTGCAGATTAATTAACCAATTGAAATGACTTATGAAATTTAGTGTTGACAGACAAGGTACCGCTAAGTAACATGCGCCCTGTTCACACGATTCCTCTGTAGTTCAGTCGGTAGAACGGCGGACTGTTAATCCGTATGTCACTGGTTCGAGTCCAGTCAGAGGAGCCAAATTCTAAAAATTCGCTTTATAGCGCAATGTCACTGACCTTAGTTGAGCATTGCTTTTTAACGGATAGCGGGTTTTTGACATCTTAAGCGCCCTCGATCTTTATGGTTGAGGGCGTTTTGCTATGGACACCATCACCATTTTCCCCTCGATTATAAAACTTGAGTAATTCAGTAGTCTCCCCTCTTGCAACTCACACCCAAAACTGCTTAACGAAAAGTTATTAATTTTCAATCATATTGCTATCAGGATTTATATTTTTTCGCTGTGCTAGAAAGGGCGCATTTATGTTAGCTCGTTCAGGGAAGGTAAGCATGGCTACGAAGAAGAGAAGTGGAGAAGAAATAAATGACCGACAAATCTTATGCGGGATGGGTATTAAACTACGCCGCTTAACTGCGGGTATCTGCCTGGCAACTCAACTTGTGTTCCCTATGACTGCGGCAGCACAAGGTGTGGTAAACGCCGCAACCCAACAACCAGTTCCTGCACAAATCGCCATTGCAAATACCAATACGGTGCCCTACACCCTTGGAGCGCTCGAATCGGCCCAAAGCGTTGCCGAACGTTTCGGTATTTCGTTGGCTGAGTTACGCAAACTCAACCAGTTTCGTACGTTTGCTCGAGGTTTTGATAATGTCCGCCAGGGTGATGAACTGGATGTCCCGGCACAAGTTAGTGAAAAAAATTTAACCCCGTCGCCGCGTAATAGCAGTGACAACCTTGAGCAACAGATAGCCAGTACTTCACAGCAAATCGGGTCTCTGCTCGCCGAAGATATGAACAGCGAGCAAGCGGCCAATATGGCGCGTGGATGGGCCTCTTCTCAGGCATCTGGCGCAATGACAGACTGGTTAAGCCGCTTCGGCACCGCAAGAATCACGCTGGGCGTGGATGAAGATTTTAGCCTGAAGAATTCCCAGTTCGATTTTCTCCATCCATGGTATGAAACGCCTGATAATCTCTTTTTCAGCCAGCATACTCTCCACCGTACTGACGAGCGTACGCAGATTAACAACGGCTTGGGTTGGCGTCATTTCACTCCCACATGGATGTCGGGCATCAACTTCTTTTTCGACCACGATCTTAGCCGTTACCACTCCCGCGCCGGCATTGGCGCGGAGTACTGGCGCGACTATCTTAAATTAAGCAGTAACGGCTATTTGCGACTGACCAACTGGCGCAGCGCACCTGAACTGGACAACGATTATGAAGCACGCCCGGCCAATGGCTGGGATGTACGCGCAGAAGGCTGGTTACCCGCCTGGCCGCACCTTGGCGGTAAACTGGTCTATGAACAGTATTATGGCGATGAAGTGGCCCTGTTCGATAAAGACGATCGGCAAAGTAATCCTCATGCCATAACCGCTGGACTTAACTATACCCCCTTCCCGCTGATGACCTTCAGCGCGGAGCAACGCCAGGGTAAACAGGGCGAAAATGACACCCGTTTTGCCGTCGATTTTACCTGGCAACCTGGCAGCGCAATGCAGAAACAGCTTGACCCGAACGAAGTCGCTGCACGGCGTAGCCTTGCAGGCAGCCGTTATGATCTGGTGGATCGCAACAACAACATCGTTCTGGAATATCGCAAAAAAGAACTGGTTCGCCTGACCCTGACAGACCCCGTGACAGGGAAGTCAGGAGAAGTGAAATCACTGGTTTCGTCGCTACAAACCAAATATGCCCTGAAAGGCTATAACGTCGAAGCCACCGCTCTGGAAGCTGCCGGTGGTAAAGTGGTCACAACGGGTAAAGATATTCTGGTTACCCTGCCGGGTTACCGGTTCACCAGTTCGCCAGAAACCGATAACACCTGGCCGATTGAAGTTACCGCTGAAGACGTCAAAGGCAATTTGTCGAATCGTGAACAAAGCATGGTGGTCGTTCAGGCACCTGCGCTAAGCCAGAAAGATTCCTCGGTATCGTTAAGTACCCAAACATTGAGTGCGGATTCCCATTCAACCGCCACACTGACTTTTATTGCTCATGATGCAGCTGGTAATCCTGTTATCGGGCTGGTGCTCTCGACGCGTCATGAAGGTGTTCAGGACATTACCCTTTCTGACTGGAAAGATAATGGTGACGGAAGCTATACCCAAGTCCTGACCACAGGAGCGATGTCTGGCACGCTGACGCTGATGCCACAGCTGAACGGTGTGGATGCGGCTAAAGCCCCCGCCGTGGTGAATATCATTTCTGTTTCGTCATCCCGAACTCACTCGTCAATTAAGATTGATAAGGACCGTTATCTCTCCGGCAATCCTATCGAGGTGACGGTAGAACTGAGAGATGAAAATGACAAACCTGTTAAGGAGCAAAAACAGCAACTGAATACTGCAGTCAGCATCGACAACGTGAAACCAGGAGTCACTACAGACTGGAAAGAAACCGCAGATGGCGTCTATAAGGCAACCTATACCGCCTATACCAAAGGCAGTGGACTTACTGCGAAGCTGTTAATGCAAAACTGGAATGAAGATTTGCATACCGCTGGATTTATCATCGACGCCAACCCGCAGTCAGCGAAAATTGCGACATTATCTGCCAGCAATAATGGTGTGCTCGCCAATGAGAATGCAGCAAATACCGTCTCGGTCAATGTCGCTGATGAAGGAAGCAACCCAATCAATGATCATACCGTCACGTTTGCGGTATTAAACGGATCGGCAACTTCCTTCAACAATCAAAACACCGCAAAAACGGATGTTAATGGTCTGGCGACTTTTGATCTGAAAAGCAGCAAGCAGGAAGACAACACGGTTGAAGTCACCCTTGAAAATGGCGTGAAACAAACGTTAATCGTCAGTTTTGTCGGTGACTCGAGTACCGCGCAGGTTGATCTACAGAAGTCGAAAAATGAAGTGGTCGCTGACGGCAATGACAGCGCCACCATGACCGCGACAGTCCGGGATGCAAAAGGCAACCTGCTCAATGACGTCAAGGTCACCTTCAATGTTAATTCAGCAGAGGCGAAACTGAGCCAAACCGAAGTGAATAGCCACGACGGGATCGCCACAGCCACGCTGACCAGTTTGAAAAATGGTGATTACACGGTTACGGCCTCTGTCAGCTCTGGTTCCCAGGCTAGTCAACAGGTGAATTTTATCGGTGATCAAAGTACTGCTGCCCTGACCCTCAGTGTGCCTTCAGGTGATATCACCGTCACCAACACAGCTCCGCAACATATGACTGCAACCTTGCAGGATAAAAATGGCAACCCACTAAAAGATAAAGAAATCACCTTCACTGTGCCAAACGACGTCGCAAGTCGGTTCTCGATTAGCAACGGCGGAAAAGGCATGACGGATAGTAACGGGGTTGCAATCGCCTCCCTGACCGGCACGTTAGCGGGCACGCATATGATCACGGCTCGTCTGGCTAACAGCAATGTCAGCGATGCTCAGCCAATGACGTTTGTGGCGGATAAAGACAGAGCGGTTGTCGTTCTACAAACATCGAAAGCGGAAATCATTGGGAATGGCGTGGATGAGACGACGCTGACAGCAACAGTGAAAGATCCTTTTGATAACGTAGTTAAAAATCTGTCAGTAGCCTTCCGCACCTCCCCCGCAGACACACAACTGAGCCTGAACGCGCGTAATACTAATGAGAACGGTATTGCTGAAGTTACCCTTAAGGGCACGGTTTTGGGTATTCATACAGCCGAAGCCATACTGCTTAACGGCAACAGAGATACGAAGACAGTCAATATTGCGCCCGATGCCAGCAACGCGCTAGTCACGCTGAATATCCCTGCTCAACAGGTGGTGACGAATAACAGTGACAGCGTGCAGCTGACGGCGACGGTGAAAGATCCGTCGAATCATCCGGTGGCGGGAATAACGGTGAACTTCACCATGCCACAGGACGTAGCGGCAAACTTTACCCTCGAAAATAACGGTATTGCCATCACTCAGGCCAATGGCGAAGCGCATGTCACGCTCAAAGGCAAAAAAGCGGGCACGCATACGGTTACTGCAACGCTGGGTAACAATAATGCCAGCGATGCGCAGCCAGTCACATTCGTGGCGGATAAGGACAGCGCAGTTGTCGTTCTGCAAACATCGAAAGTGGAAATCATTGGGAATGGCGTGGATGAGACGACACTGACAGCAACAGTGAAAGATCCTTTTGATAACGTAGTAAAAGATCTACCGGTCACCTTCAGTACCGATCCGGCTGATACTCAACTTAGTCAGAGCACGAGCAACACTAACGACAGTGGTGTTGCTGAAGTTACCCTTAAGGGCACGGTTTTGGGTGTTCATACAGCCGAAGCCACACTGCCTAACGGCAACAACGATACGAAGACAGTCAATATTGCTCCCGATGCCAGCAACGCACGGCTCACGCTGAACATCCCTGCTCACCAGGTGGTGACGAATAACAGCGACAGTGTGCAGCTGACAGCTACAGTGAAAGATCCGTCGAATCATCCGGTGGCGGGGATAGCGGTGAATTTCACCATGCCACAAGACGTCGCGGCAAACTTTACCCTTGAAAATAACGGTATTACCGTCACCCAGGCCAATGGGGAAGCGCATGTCACCCTCAAAGGTAAAAAAGCGGGCACGCATACAGTTACCGCGACGCTGATTAATAACAATGCCAGTGATTCGCAGCCGGTAACATTTGTGGCAGATAAAACCTCGGCTCAGGTTGCCCTGCAGATGTCAAAAGATGAGATCACGGGTAATGGCGTCGATAGTGCAACGTTAACTGCAACGGTTAAAGACCAGTTCGACAATGAGGTGAACAATCTTCCGGTAACATTCAGCTCAGCCTCTTCAGGCCTCACCCTCACCCCAGGGGAGAGTAATACCAATGAGTCTGGCATCGCGCAGGCCACTCTCGTAGGCGTTGCCTTTGGTGAGCAGACGGTCACTGTATCACTTGCTAATAATGGTGCCAGCGACCACAAAACTGTGCACTTTATTGGCGACACAGCTGCGGCAAAAATTATTGGGTTGACGTCTGTCCCAAACAGCATAATCGCTGGTACCCCGCAGAATAGCACCGGCAGCGTCATCACCGCGACAGTCGTTGATAATAATAGCTTTCCGGTGAAAGGTGTAACTGTGAGTTTCACCAGCAGTACAAACTCTGCTGAAATGACGAATGGCGGCCAAGCCGTAACGAACGAACAGGGTAAGGCAACCGTCACTTATACCAATACCCGTTCCTCGACAGAATCAGGAGGGAGGCCGGATACTGTTGAGGCCAGTCTGGAAAATGGTAGCTCCACGCTTAGCACATCAATTAATGTCAACGCTGATGCGTCTACGGCACATATCACTTTGTTACAAGCACTTACTGATACAGTCTCCGCAGGCAACACAACCGATCTGTATGTTGTGGTAAACGATAATTACGGAAACGGTGTACCCCAACATAAGGTGACCATCAGCGTTTCGCCAAGTGAAGGTGTGACCCCCAGTAATAACGCTATATATACCACCAACTCCTACGGCCATTTTTACGCAAGCTTTACCGCTACAAAAGCCGGGGTTTATCAAGTGACGGCAACGCTCGACAATGGCGATTCGATGCAACAAACAGTGACCTATGTGCCGAACGTGGCGAATGCTGAAATCACGCTGGGAGCCTCAAAAGATCCGGTGATTGCCGACAATAACGATCTCACGACATTAACAGCAACAGTCGCAGATACAGAGGGCAATGCGATAGCCAACACTGAAGTAACATTTACTCTCCCGGAAGATGTGAGGGCAAACTTCACGCTGAGCGATGGCGGTAAAGCGGTTACTGATGCTGAAGGCAAAGCGAAAGTCACACTGAAAGGTACAAAAGCAGGAGCACATACCGTGACAGCAGCGATGGCTGGCGGTAAGAGTGAGCAATTGGTGGTGAATTTTATTGCGGATACGCTCACAGCGCAGGTTAATCTGAACGTTACCGAGAACAACTTTATCGCCAATAACGTTGGGATGACCCAACTTCAGGCAACGGTGACTGATGGACACGGCAACCCGTTAGCCAATGAGCCGGTGACATTCACACTACCGGCAGATGTGAGTGCAAGCTTCACTCTTGGAGAAGGCGGTTCCGCCATTACTGACATCAACGGCAAGGCGGAAGTTACACTAAGCGGTACGAAGTCCGGCACCTATCCCGTGACGGTCAGCGTGGACAGTTATGGTGTCAGCGATACGAGGCCGGTGACTTTGCTTGCCGATGCGAGTACCGCTAAACTGGCTGATTTTACCGCATCATCAAGCTCATTAATCGCCAGCGCAACCGAGGGTGCGACCCTGACGGCAAGTGTCACTGACGCTTATGACAATCCATTAGAAGGCATCAAGGTCAATTTCCGCGGCTTATCCGCCACGCTGAGTAACACCACCGCTGAAACAGATGCTCAGGGTAAGGCAGAAATTCTTGTAACAAGCACCATTGCAGGGACGAAAATTGTTGTGGCTAATCTGGCAAATGCACCTACAGATACCATCATGCAAACGTTGACTGTCAAAGCAGATGCTGATTCTGCGACGATCACCAGTCTGGAAATGCCTGAAGGTCAGGTTATGGTCGCAACCCCCCTGGCGGTTAAAGCGCACGTCGACGACCAGTTTGGCAATCCAGTTTCTGAACAGCTTGTGACATTCAGTGCAGAGCCGTCATTTTTTAACATGGTCATTAGTCAGGATACGGTCTCTACGAATACACAGGGTATAGCCGAGGTCACCATGACGCCCAATAGATACGGTTCGTATACTGTGCAAGCATCCCTGGCGAATGGCTCCTCTTATGAGAAGGACCTGGTGGTAATCGATTTAAAACTGACACTCACAGCATCAAGTCCACTTATCGGCATCAATGACCCATTAGGTTCAACTCTGACAGTAAGGCTAACCAATCCAAATGGGGCCCCAGTGAACAATGAACTCGTTACCTTTAGCGTAACGCCAGAAGATGCAACGTTAAGTAGCGGAACAATGAAAACCAATCCTTCCGGGGAGGCACAAGTCGTTCTGACCAGCAATAAAGTCGGTACGTATACGGTTACAGCATCTATCACTAGTGGCGTAATTATTCAGGCGCAGACAATCGTGAAAGTTACTGGCAACCAAAGCACAGCCCATGTGGTCAGCCTGAGCGCTGATCCGTCAACTATCACTGCCAACGACAGCGATATCAGCACGCTGAAGGCTACTGTTGAGGACGGCAGTGGTAACCAAGTCGAAGGCGTCAATGTGAACTTCGCATTAAAAAGTGGCTCTGCCACATTAGGGTCATTAACAGCGGTGACCGATCAACACGGATTTGCGACAACCACCGTGAAAAGTGCGCGAACTGGGAGCGTAACTGTTAGTGCAGGAACGAGCACAGGTGCAACGCAAACAGCTAATATAACGTTGGTGGCAGGCCCGGCAGACGCCTCGCAGTCCGTCCTTAAGAACAATCGGTCATCACTAAAAGGGGACTATACCGATAGTGCTGAGCTACATCTTGTTTTGCACGATATATCAGGCAATACGATCAAAGTTTCTGAAGGGATGGAATTTGTGCAATCAGGTACTAACGTGCCCTATGTGAAAATTAGCGCAATTGATTACAGTCAAAATATCAACGGTGATTACAAAGCCACTGTTACAGGAGGCGGAGAGGGTATCGCAACGCTGATCCCTGTATTGAATGGTGTTCATCAAGCGGGTCTGAGTACCACAATACAATTCACTCGCGCAGAAGACAAAATAATGAGCGGTACCGTGTTAGTCAATGGTGCTAACCTACCGACAACTACATTCCCTTCGCAGGGGTTCACTGGGGCGTATTATCAGTTGAATAATGACAACTTTGCCCCAGGAAAAACGGCGGCTGATTATGAGTTTTCAAGCTCTGCCTCCTGGGTCGATGTTGACGCTACCGGTAAAGTGACATTTAAAAATGTCGGAAGCAGTTGGGTAACGATTACAGCGACGCCAAAATCAGGAGGCCCTGGCTATATATACGAAATCCGGGTGAAGAGTTGGTGGGTAAACTCCGGCGATTCTGTCATGATATACAGCCTTGCTGAAAATTTTTGCAGTAGCAATGGCTACATGCTTCCCCGTGCAAGCCTTTTAAGCCAGGGTCGTTCCCGAGGTATAGGGACATTGTACAGTGAATGGGGAGATATGGGGCATTATATGAATGAAGCCGATTTTTATTCAAATATGTATTGGTCATCTAGTCCCGCAAACTCCAATGAACAATACGAAATTTCCCTGGCAACAGGTGAGCAAAGCGTAATGGCAAAACTTGGATTTGCTCATGTGACATGTTATAAAAACATTTGATTGTTGATTTTTTATAGAGTGCTCCATTAGGGGCACTCGACTTAACAATCCCTCTCTGTTTATCGTAAGACAGTCGAGCCCCTTTTTTTTGAATAAATGCTTGAAACATGGAAGGACCATCTATTCTACGGCAGCGGGAAACAAAGTATATGAGCTATTTTTGATAGCTATCATTTTTGCTATTTAGTCAAATCACGATAATATTTAGCTAATTACATCAGTGCAAGTCATAATAATGTATGCCAGTTAACGGGGATTTAAGTTCAGGTTGCCTTATTATTCGGTGAGTATTGCTTTGATTCAAAGGCTTTTTTTGTGGTGATTGACCAACCTCAGGGTATTAATGTCCCCTGTTCAGCACAGATCGGCATTACCCTCTATACGTAAGTACTGACACATACTCTCTCCAAAGCACTTTTTAGCGCCTTTCCGAATTCATCCAAACTTATATGATCAATTTTTTGCCCAACGACCACTGACTCCGAGATATCTGCCATCGCAGGCCACCGCGTTTTGTAATCAGCATAAATTGCAACGACGGGGGTATTATAGGCACTTGCCATATGTAATATTGAGGTATCAGGGGTTATTGCGATATAAGCATCTTTTATGATTGCTGCTGAACGTTTAATCGAGGGTGATAAGGATAGCCGGTAGACATTATTATAACAACCCGCTAATTTCCGGGCTTTATCTTCCCCTTTTGGTCCATGAACAATGACTATTGGCATATCATTATCACTTTGAATTTTGGCGATGAGTTTCTCAGCTACTGATAACGAAAATGTGCGTTCCTGCACGCTGCCAACTAAATTAAGCGCAATGTAAGATCCTAAAGTGCACAATTCCTCACGTACTTCATTTATTACCTGCTCGCTTAATGGCAATTCATATATTGGCCTGACTGCAGGAAAACCCGCTTCACGCATCATAAACGCCCATGTCATGGGTACGGGAGCCCTGAGATTCTGATCCATCCGGGAGGCGTTCTTACACAAAGGGGAATAGCACTTCATGGTTAAACCGACAACCTGAAAATTCGTTTTTGCTTTCAACTGACTGATAAATAACATCGTTTTCAGGTTCTTTTTACGCATCGCCTCTATACAAAGATCCGGCGTACCGTATCGCTGTGTTATGTTCTTCGCTAAATCTTTTATTTCTTTTAATGTTGCGTGATCCTGCATAGTCATTGTTACTAATGTTAATTTAGTCTGTTCAAGTTTGAGCGCATTAAAGACTTCTAAATTAATAGTCGAAGTAACAATTAAAAGATGCTTAATTTTATGCAATTCAAGCGCCCGAATAACTGGAAAGATGGCCATAGCATCGCCAATTTGATCGGGAATGTGGATAACAACAAAGTCTGTTTTTCCAATATTGAAATTATTAGCTTTATAATCGTAGTAACTAAATGCAATACGTCTCAACAATGATGCTAAAAACATACCTAACCTCGCCTCCCTACTGGTTATAATGCAATGCAGTCTATCAGAATCATCAGGGTGCAATTTTGTGCATATGCGGACTTTTATGTTTCATATCTCAAAGCTGTAGGTGCTCTGCTCAATCCTTATGCAACTCCTGCGATTTCATCTTCCATCGAATTTTTCATGTTGCCGTTAATCAGCCATAAAATCATTTGCAGATGCGCTCTGTCGAGGTAGTCTCATAAGGTTCGTTTATAGATCGACGGCAATGTGAGTTACCTTTTCCATACTAATTATAAAAAGACAGTACAAACAGGATCATTATGGACACCACGCTCATCTCCACTCGTCCCGATGATGGGACGCTTTCGTTAAGTCGCGCCCGACGAGCTGCGTTTGGCAGTTTCGCCGGAGCTGTCGTCGACTGGTATGACTTTTTACTCTATGGCATTACCGCCGCACTGGTGTTTAATCGCGAGTTTTTCCCGCAAGTCAGCCCGGCAATGGGAACGCTCGCCGCATTTGCCACCTTTGGTGTCGGCTTCCTTTTCCGTCCACTTGGCGGTGTCATTTTCGGTCACTTTGGCGACCGACTGGGACGTAAGCGCATGTTAATGCTGACCGTCTGGATGATGGGCATCGCGACAGCCTTGATTGGCATTCTTCCTTCCTTCTCGACTATTGGGTGGTGGGCCCCCATTTTACTGGTGACGCTGCGTGCCATTCAGGGATTTGCCGTCGGCGGCGAATGGGGAGGCGCGGCGTTACTTTCCGTTGAAAGTGCACCGAAAAATAAAAAAGCCTTTTACAGTAGCGGTGTACAAGTTGGCTACGGAGTAGGTTTACTGCTTTCGACCGGACTGGTTTCATTGATCAGTATGATGACGACTGACGAACAGTTTCTAAGCTGGGGCTGGCGTATTCCTTTCCTGTTTAGCATCGTACTGGTGCTGGGAGCATTGTGGGTGCGTAATGGCATGGAGGAGTCCGCGGAATTTGAACAACAGCAACATAATCAAGCGGCAGCGCAAAAACGCATCCCGGTTATCGAAGCACTGTTACGACATCCCGGTGCTTTTCTGAAGATTATTGCGCTACGACTGTGCGAGTTGCTGACGATGTACATCGTTACCGCCTTTGCGCTTAACTATTCAACCCAAAATATGGGGTTACCGCGCGAACTTTTCCTTAATATCGGTTTGCTGGTAGGTGGACTAAGCTGTCTGACAATTCCCTGTTTTGCCTGGCTTGCCGATCGTTTTGGTCGCCGCAGGGTGTATATCACAGGCGCGTTAATCGGAACGTTGAGCGCATTTCCTTTCTTTATAGCGCTTGAAGCACAATCTATTTTCTGGATAGTTTTCTTCTCCATAATGCTGGCAAACATTGCGCATGACATGGTGGTGTGCGTGCAACAACCGATGTTTACCGAAATGTTTGGTGCCAGTTATCGCTATAGTGGAGCTGGAGTCGGATATCAGGTTGCCAGTGTGGTCGGCGGTGGATTTACACCTTTTATTGCTGCTGCACTCATCACTTATTTTGCTGGAAACTGGCATAGCGTCGCCATTTATTTGCTGGCTGGATGCCTGATTTCTGCAATAACCGCTTTGTTGATGAAAGACAATCAACGCGCTTAATAGCCTGGCGAAGATCATCCGATCTTCGCCTTACACTTTTGTTTCACATTCCTGTGACATACTATCGGAAGTGCGGTAATTGTATGGAACAGGAGACACACATGAATAATAAGGGCTCCGGTCTGACCCCAGCTCAGGCACTGGATAAACTCGACACGCTGTATGAGCAATCTGTAGTCGCTTTACGCAACGCCATTGGCAACTATATTAAAAGTGGCGAATTACCTGATGAAAATGCCCGTAAAGAAGGTCTTTTTGTCTATCCATCACTGACCGTAACCTGGGACGGTAGCACAACAAATCCCCCCAAAACGCGCGCATTTGGTCGTTTTACTCACGCAGGCAGCTACACCACCACGATTACTCGCCCTACTCTCTTTCGTTCGTATCTGAATGAGCAACTAACGTTGCTTTATCAGGATTATGGTGCGCATATCTCGGTGCAACCCTCGCAGCATGAAATCCCTTATCCTTATGTCATCGATGGCTCTGAATTGACACTTGATCGCTCAATGAGCGCTGGGTTAACTCGCTACTTCCCGACAACAGAACTGGCGCAAATTGGCGATGAAACTGCAGACGGCATTTATCATCCAACGGAATTCTCCCCGCTATCGCATTTTGATGCGCGCCGCGTCGATTTTTCCCTCGCGCGGTTGCGCCATTATACCGGTACGCCAGTTGAACATTTCCAGCCGTTCGTCTTGTTTACCAACTACACACGTTATGTGGATGAATTCGTTCGTTGGGGATGCAGCCAGATCCTCGACCCTGATAGCCCCTACATTGCCCTTTCTTGTGCTGGCGGGAACTGGATCACCGCCGAAACCGAAGCGCCAGAAGAAGCCATTTCCGACCTTGCATGGAAAAAACACCAGATGCCAGCATGGCATTTAATTACCGCCGATGGTCAGGGTATTACTCTGGTGAATATTGGCGTGGGACCGTCAAATGCTAAAACCATCTGCGATCATCTGGCGGTGCTGCGCCCGGATGTCTGGTTGATGATTGGTCACTGTGGTGGCTTACGTGAAAGCCAGGCCATTGGAGATTATGTACTTGCACACGCTTATTTACGCGATGACCACGTTCTTGATGCGGTACTGCCGCCCGATATTCCTATTCCGAGCATTGCTGAAGTGCAACGTGCGCTTTATGACGCTACCAAGTTAGTCAGCGGCAGGCCCGGAGAGGAAGTTAAACAGCGGCTACGTACTGGCACTGTGGTAACCACAGATGACAGGAACTGGGAATTACGTTATTCAGCTTCTGCACTTCGTTTTAACTTAAGCCGTGCCGTGGCAATTGATATGGAAAGTGCAACCATTGCCGCACAAGGATATCGTTTCCGCGTGCCATACGGGACACTACTGTGTGTTTCAGATAAACCTTTGCATGGTGAGATTAAACTTCCCGGTCAGGCTAACCGTTTTTATGAAGGCGCTATTTCCGAACACCTGCAAATTGGCATTCGGGCGATCGATTTGCTGCGCGCAGAAGGCGACCGACTGCATTCACGTAAATTACGAACCTTTAATGAGCCGCCGTTCCGGTAATAAGTTCTGTTCCTTTTTATCAGGAATAGATGTGAAGGATTTAGTAAGTCATCCAGCAAATAGCCTGCAATAAAGCAGGCTGTTTGCTTCCTGGGGCGGATACGAGTTTTATTATAGCCTTAATGATTTCTATATATTAAAAGCAAGTATGCTCTCAAAACACAATTATAAAAAAATCCGCCAACAACATTAGTTTTTATGAGATTAAATATAAGATTATGGATTTAGAATATTTTTATTTCTAATAGACGAGATTTTTCCTGTTATGATATAATATGCCGAATTAACGCATGTTAACGATTTACCAGTAATGTAAATAAATTTTCGAGGAGATCATTCCAGTGGGACGTAAATGGGCCAATATTGTTGCTAAAAAAACGGCTAAAGACGGTGCGACGTCTAAAATTTATGCAAAATTCGGTGTAGAAATCTATGCTGCTGCCAAACAAGGTGAACCCGATCCAGAATTAAACACATCTTTAAAATTCGTTATTGAACGAGCAAAGCAGGCACAAGTTCCAAAGCATGTTATTGATAAAGCAATTGATAAAGCCAAAGGCGGTGGAGATGAAACGTTCGTGCAGGGCCGTTATGAAGGCTTTGGTCCTAATGGCTCAATGATTATCGCTGAAACCTTGACTTCAAATGTTAACCGTACGATTGCTAACGTTCGCACAATTTTCAATAAAAAAGGCGGCAATATCGGAGCGGCAGGTTCTGTCAGCTATATGTTTGACAATACGGGTGTGATTGTATTTAAAGGTACAGACCCTGACCATATTTTTGAAATTTTACTTGAAGCTGAAGTTGATGTTCGTGATGTAACTGAAGAAGAAGGTAATATTGTTATTTATACTGAACCTACTGACCTTCATAAAGGAATCGCGGCTCTAAAAGCAGCTGGAATCACTGAGTTCTCAACAACAGAATTAGAAATGATTGCTCAATCTGAAGTTGAGCTTTCCCCAGAAGATTTAGAAATCTTTGAAGGGCTTGTTGATGCCCTTGAAGATGACGACGATGTTCAAAAAGTTTATCATAACGTCGCAAATCTCTAATTATATTTTAAAGAAATCTGTCTTTATGGCAGATTTCTTTAATCTCATATAATTCGCATGAAAAATATAATGGTCAACCTATTATATTGATTATAAAAATCCCCGCCCGCAGAGAAATGACATTAATTGATATTCCAGGTCGTCTTTTCCTGATTACAGAAGACAAAGCCGCAATTACGTATAGTTTCCCGATAAGGGCAAGACAGCGACATCCCGCATAAAGTATTTTTCTCTTTACCTTTGTTCGGTGCTGTATAGAACAGACTTTTAAGCCGTTGGTATGACCTTACTAACCGTGATGTCCACTGGGGGCAATTTGCTCATTGAACCATCAGGCTCGGTTAAGGGCACGAGATACAGGCATCAAAAAACCCGACCACCTTTTTTAGGTGGTCGGGTAAAAATAATTTCTATTTTTAGCTGCCTTGAGACTCATGAAGTTGCCTCAAAACTAAAATTTGGCTCCTCTGACTGGACTCGAACCAGTGACATACGGATTAACAGTCCGCCGTTCTACCGACTGAACTACAGAGGAATCGTGAGAACGAGGCGAATATTAGCGATGCCCATCCACAATGTCAAAGCCTGTTTTTTAAATTTGAAATCGTTTGCTGAAATAATCTGCACTTTGTCGTTTATTCCGACACAACTGGCTTTTTTTCACACTTTTGCGGCTCAGGTCGAGGATATTTCCACAGCCAACGTCCAGTAACCATTCGCCAGTAAAACAGCACGGCCCGCACAGCCCAGTCGGCAAACATTCCCATCCAGACACCAACCACACCCCAGCCAAGCATGATTCCCAGCACATAACCGACGACAACCCGGCAACCCCACATGCTCAACATAGAAACCCACATGGCGTAACGTGCATCGCGAGCACCCTTAAATCCAGCGGGTAGCACCCATGAGGCAGACCAAATAGGCATAAATAAAGCATTTAGCCAAATCAGAATCACAACGACATGTTTAACCTGTGGATCCTGGGTGTAAAACGATGCCATAACCCCAGCAAAGGGAGCCGTTAGCCAGGCGATGGCCGTTAATCCAAGAGTGGACAGCCAGAACACATGCCGCAACTGAATCTCTGCTTGCGCTATCTGCCCTACCCCCAACCTTCGGCCTGTAATGATCGTAGAAGCAGAGCCGAGCGCACTTCCGGGTAAGTTGATAAGAGCCGCAATTGAAAACGCGATAAAATTCCCGGCAATAACACTGGTCCCCATCCCGGCAACGAACATTTGGGTTAATAACCGACCACTGGTAAATAACACTGATTCGACACTCGCTGGAATACCAATCCCCATGACTTCCCAGATAATGCTAAAATTCAGCGGTTTAAAATAGCTCTTTAACGAAATCCTTAGCGCAGGATTAAAACCAATCGCCAGCACCCACAAAATTGCCACTGCGCCAATATAACGAGAAATGGTTAACCCCAACCCAGCCCCGATAAATCCCAGTCCCGGCCAGGAGAAAAGGCCGTAAATCAATATGCCGCTAATAATAATATTAAGAATATTCAGGCTACCGTTAATCAGTAGCGGTATTTTCGTATTCCCTGCACCACGAAGTGCCCCGCTACCAATCAAAGTGATGGCAGCTGCTGGATAACTGAGTACCGTCAGCTCCAGATAAGTCAACGCCAGTGCTTTAACTTCTGTCGTGGCATCACCTGCGACGAAATCAATAATTTGTTCGCCAAAATGATGAATAAGCGTTGCCAACAGTACGGCAAACAACGTCATGATCACCAATGACTGCCGCGTCGCCACCCTCGCTCGTCGTCGATCCCGCTTACCGAGACTAAATGCCACAACGACAGTAGTACCAAGATCGATAGCTGCAAAAAAAGCCATAATGACCATATTGAAGCTGTCCGCCAATCCCACGCCGGCCATCGCATCTTTTCCCAGCCAGCTGACCAGAAAAGTGCTCAGGACACCCATCAACAGGACACAGGCGTTCTCCATGAAGATAGGAACAGCAAGCGGGGTTATCTCGCGCCAGAACAACACTTTGTAACTCTTGCGTTTGGCGTGCCAGCGAGTGCCGTGAACAACCTGGCGTAAAGCAGAGGAGATATTCAAAGCCGACCTTAATTGCAGAAAGTGAAACCACATTTCAAATAATGAGGGAGAATCAGCAAAGCTGCAAAGATTTTCGCCGACAAATTGTCTGCAAATGCAACAAACTGTTGATAGAAACGGCAAACAGTTGAGGAATTTAAAAATCGGGTTTGACAAAAAATTTTTCGCCGTTAAGATGTGCCTCAACAGCGATTCCTCTGTAGTTCAGTCGGTAGAACGGCGGACTGTTAATCCGTATGTCACTGGTTCGAGTCCAGTCAGAGGAGCCAAATTTCTGAAAAGCCCGCTTTTATAGCGGGCTTTTTGCTATATCTGATAATCAATTTCCTCTTCACTGTTCTCCATCACCTGGCGCTTGATATCCTCAACTGACAGTCCTGCATTACAAAGTTCCAGAAAGCGCCAGACATAGTTACGCTGAAGTTGTCCTCGCTTGAGTCCCAACCAGACAGTATTAGCATCGAAAAGATGCCGCGTATCCAGACGGATTAAATTCTTTTCCTCTTGTTCACCGCTGGATTGTTCGGCAACTAATCCAATCCCCAGCCCGAGTGCAACATAGGTTTTAATGACATCAGAATCCTGCGCACTTAATACAATATCTGCCAGCAAACCTTTGCGGACAAATGCGTCATCAATACGTGAGCGCCCCGTAATCCCCTGTCGGTAAGTGATTAACGGCCACTTCGCTATTGATTCCAGCGTCAACGGTATAATTTGCGTCAAGGGATGATCGAGTGGAACAAGCAAACTATGGTGCCAACGAAACCACGGGAAGGCGACGAGCTGCGGGTCATTACTTAAACGCTCGCTGGCGATACCAATATCAGCTTCGCCATTTTGCAACAACGTCGCAATTTCCTGTGGTGTACCCTGGATTAGCTCCAGCCGAACCTCCGGGAAAAGTTCGCGAAAAGCTTTAATGACCTCAGGCAAGCTATAACGTGCCTGAGTATGCGTCGTTGCAATAGTGAGAACGCCAGACGTATCGTTGGTAAACAGGTCTGCAAGCCGACGAACATTACTGGCTTCATTCAGAATACGTTCTGCAATGACCAGTAATGCTTTGCCCGGTTCAGTCATGCCCAGCAGTCGCTTACCTCGTCGAACAAATATTTCGATGCCAAGTTCATCCTCCAGTTCCCGAATGTGACGGCTGACGCCTGACTGTGAGGTAAAAAGCATATTCGCAACCTCTGTCAGGTTGTAATCCTGACGTGCAGCCTCGCGGATTATCTTTAGTTGTTGGAAATTCACGGTAAACTCCGGGCAGTTCAGATATCACGTTATTGTTAAAGTCTAATGCCCGGCATAACAAATAATAAAAACCCGCATCTTATTCCATCCCGATATAACGCTTAGCTCACCAATTGCCACTGCCTTTTTTCCATCACTGGAGAACTCATCACTGACATTAACAACTCTTTCACTGCTTGCGCCTGTGGTGATAAGTTCGCTCTGGCGGGTAAATTTAATGACAAAGAGAGACTCATTGAAGGTGTGGTAATGCGTGACATCCATCCGTTTACTGCGCCACATAACGAACGCGCGGCCGATTCGGGTAATACTGCAACGCCCATGCCGCTGGCAATCGCTGCGGTAAGCGTGGCAATAGACTCAATTTCACCAATGACTTTTGCCGTGAGTCGCCGTAGGGAAAAAGCCTCATCAACACGAAGTCTAATAGCACTGTAATCACTGGGGAGAAAGAGGTTCATTTGCGCAATAGCATTAACATCAACGCTTTGCCCCGGGCAATCTTGCGTTCCTACCAGGAAAAGATCTTCTTTCAGCAAAGCCTGACTGGAAACACCAGCCACAGGAGAATGCTCATAAATCACTGCCATATCGAGTTGGTGGCTTATCAGTTTTTCGTTGAGCACAGCACCGCTATTTTCATGGAGATAAATAACAATTTCCGGGAATTCAGCGCGAACCGCCTGCAATAAAGGCATGGTGATAGATGAGGCCGCTGTTCCTGGTGCAAAGCCAATCGAGACTTGCCCAGATAATGCCTGACCAACATTATGCACCGCCAGTTGGGCCTGTTCACACTGGCGTAAAATGGCCCGCGCATGGGTATAGAGAATTTTTCCGGCGTCTGTTGGCGTAACGCCCCGTTTTGTGCGAATCAATAGTTGTTGATTCAACTCACCTTCCAGCGTGGCAACCTGCTGGCTGAGCGCGGGTTGCGCGATATGCAACACTTCAGCAGCCTGGGTCAGGCTACCAATATCTACAATTTTTACGAAGTATTTCAGGCGTCTGAAGTTCATGTTGCCTCCGGTTTATAAGAATCGGCCCAAGTGCCGCCATTACTTACAACCAGATTGCAAGATGCTTGCCAGTTTTATTTTGGCGTTGATGTACAAGCTAAGCAACTGTCAAATAAGAGATTATGATAGATTCGTCATTGGCTCCTTTAATCAGCTGTCGCGTTCCCCTGCCCTATAAAAGGAGGGTATGCACCACGATGGTTCATTACCCAATAAGATTGAAAGCTCACCACTTTGTTGAAATTGACAGCAAACAAACAAAAAAATGCATTTCACCCTTTGACATCACCATGCACTGCCATTAATATGCGCCCCGTTCTCACGATTCCTCTGTAGTTCAGTCGGTAGAACGGCGGACTGTTAATCCGTATGTCACTGGTTCGAGTCCAGTCAGAGGAGCCAATTTGCTGTTTTCATGCATCCTTGCGAATCATTATATGATGTTGGTTCAACAGGTTAGCGTGAAAACTCTTCCCGGTGCATTTTGATTTTACCCTCCGCATCGGGAAAAATTGGTGGTCAAATCTGGGGTCAGGTTAGTTCGATAATGGAGCGACCCCCATATGTCCCTTACCGACGCGAAAATCCGCACTCTCAAACCTTCTGATAAACCCTTTAAAGTCTCCGATTCCCACGGTCTGTATCTGCTGGTCAAGCCGGGTGGCTCACGTCACTGGTATCTCAAGTACCGTATTAACGGTAAAGAATCGCGCATTGCGCTGGGTGCCTATCCTGCCGTCTCCCTCTCTGATGCGCGACAGCAGCGTGAAGGTGTCCGTAAAATGCTGGCGCTGAATATCAACCCGGTACAGCAGCGGGCTGCTGAACGTGGCTCACGAACACCGGATAAAGTTTTTAAAAACGTGGCGCTGGCGTGGCATAAAAGTAACCGGAAATGGTCGCAGAACACCGCTGACCGTCTGCTTGCCAGCCTGAACAATCACATCTTTCCGGTCATTGGCAACCTGCCTGTATCAGAACTTAAACCCCGTCATTTCATTGACCTGCTGAAAAGGATCGAGGAAAAAGGTCTGCTGGAAGTTGCGTCCCGCACGCGGCAGCACCTGAGTAACATAATGCGCCATGCGGTTCATCAGGGGTTAATCGATACGAACCCGGCAGCAAATCTTGGCGGCGTGACCACACCTCCTGTCAGACGGCACTATCCTGCCCTGCCACTGGAGCGGCTGCCTGAACTGCTTGAACGTATTGGGGCATATCATCAGGGTCGTGAACTGACGCGGTTGGCCGTCCTGCTGATGCTGCATGTGTTCATTCGCTCCAGTGAACTGCGTTTCGCCCGCTGGTCAGAGATTGATTTCACAAACCGAGTCTGGACGATACCCGCGACGCGAGAACCCATTATTGGAGTGCGTTATTCCGGCCGCGGGGCCAAAATGCGAATGTCGCATATCGTCCCCCTCTCAGAACAGTCCATCGCCATTCTGAAACAGATTAAGGATATCACCGGTAATAATGAACTGATCTTCCCCGGCGACCATAACCCGTATAAGCCAATGTGTGAAAACACGGTCAATAAGGCACTGCGGGTGATGGGCTACGACACGAAAAAGGATATCTGCGGTCACGGCTTCCGGGCAATGGCATGCAGTGCGCTGATGGAATCGGGTTTATGGGCAAAGGACGCAGTAGAACGCCAGATGAGTCATCAGGAGCGCAATACCGTGCGCATGGCTTATATTCATAAGGCAGAGCACCTAGAAGCCCGCAAAGCGATGATGCAGTGGTGGTCGGATTATCTGGAAGCATGCCGAGAATCTTATGCACCGCCTTATACAATTGGTAAAAATAAGTTTATCCCATAGTATACTAACGAATCCCACACTCTGGCAAATTACCACCACCTCTACAGGAGGTGGTTCTATATAGACTTTTATCAACTTCATGACGAAAAACACCTATTTTATCCAAAAAGAAGACAATAGAGTCACAGAGGAATCAAAGAGCGACTCAATTGTCTTTGGACAGTCTGGTTGTGAGGTTAGAAAACAGTTACTCCTACACCATTAAATAGGGCGCAATGCTCGCTAATTTCTCCCGGGTTTCCGTCAGTTCGCGTTCCGGTGTAGATTGCGCGATGATTCCCGCCCCCGCTTGTATCCAGCAGCGCTGGCTGTCCTGAAATACGGAACGCAGAACTAGCGCCGCATCGAAGCGCATATCGTCCAGCAGCAGAATTGCGCCGGAATAGAGCTCTCGCGGCGTCTTCTCAATTTGCATAATCGCGTTCAGGGCAGCGTTTTTAGGGATACCTGAGGCGGTAATCGACGGAAACAGCACGGTAAACGCATCCCAGGCATCCTTGTTTTCCGCAAGCTGACCGCTCACGCCGGACCCCAGATGCTGAACGCTGCCGCGCTGGCGAACCGACATTAAATCTTCAACCACCACGCTGCCCGGCAGGCAAACGGCCTCCAGTTCAGCAATCGCTTCTTTGACAGAAAGGATATGCTCAAGCACCTCTTTACTGTCGTGCAGCAGTTCTGCCTCTTTCGCCTTATTATGCTCCGGGTTTCCCATGCGATCGCGGGTGCCCGCAAGCGGTTCAGTGACCACTTTATTGCCCGTCACTGACATCACCAGTTCCGGGCTAAAGCCCAGCGCTTCGCGTCCTTCCTGACGGAACATAAACGAGCGCACAGGTGTATTTGCCTGCCGCCCGTATAACAGCGTGGCGGGCATATCAATCCGCGATGGCAGGGGAATAGCGCGCGAGACAATCACTTTGACATACTCGCCACGGCGGATCTCCGCAACGGCGCGTGCAACCTGTTGTTTATACGCCTCGCCATTGAGGGCGGTATCCACCGCCAGTGGTGCGTTCTGCGTCGTTGTACTGGCCTCTTTTACCCACTCACACAAACGTCGGCCCCCGTCGGCGGAGTCCGCATAAACGGTGACATTTCCCTTTTCAAAAATAAGTTCTTCACGGGGAACGGTTAACGTCAGCAGCGGCCACTCCCCGGCGTTAAAGGCAATCCCCCGCGCATGCGCCGCAAAGTTGAACCCAACCTGTCCATAAACCCGACGTCCTTTCACCTGAGGATGTGCCATAAAACGACGCGCGCAGTCGGTAATGGAATCCACCGCCCATTGTTGCTCCCCGGCATCATCAATAAATGTCGCCTGCGTTCCGTCGGCATTAATGTGCAACCGTGCCAGGCACCCTTTGCCTAAATACCAACAGGGTTGACGCTCATAGACATAACACTCTTCTTCTGCGAACTGGCGTAAAACGCCAGAAATCGTCGGCAGCCATTGTTCCTCTGGTAACGCCAGGTGTAAAAATTCACTGATTTTCATCCCTTACCTCTCTGTGTTATTCCCGGATCAATCAATTGCGCTTGTCATCAGTTCTCTTGCCGAATGCAGCCGGATATAAGCAACCCACGCCGCCAGCAACGTGAATACCCCGGCAAACAGGAAGCAGGCCGCATAGCCAAAATGTTGAGCAACAACGCCGCCGATAACACCAGCCAGGATGGCGATTGCCGCGTCAGTACATTGAAAGAGGGTGAAGTCGACACCGGCCTGCAAAGGCGATGAAAGCGACATCAGCGTGGCGTAAAGACAGACCAGCGCGCAGGCCAGCGAAATGGACTGGACAATGACCAGACACTGGAGAATCGGCAGCAACAGATGACCCGGCGCCATCATGAACGTCATCACCACCGCCAGCAGCGCGATCCCCTGGACGCCATAAGCCGTCAACAGCGCTCTGCCGGGTGAGGTGTATTTCATCAGTAATCCGCCGGCCAGCGTTCCTGCTATGCCCGCTGCAATATTGCCGCCGCTGAACAGCGCGCCCAACGCAGACATGCTCAACCCATGATCCAACAACAGCGGCGCCAGAAGAGGCAGCACAAACCGCATACCTGAATTCAGCATTAATACCAGCAGTAAGCCCAGGCGCGCCTGCTTCCTCCTTAGCGCATAACCTAACGCCGGAACATGCGGGATAGGCGCTGTTCGCGTCGGCTCCGTAATGCGCCACAGCGGGAATGACAGCGCCATAATCAGCATCGCCATCATCAGCATGGCGACAGGCCAGCCGGATGCTGCCGACAACATTAGGAACACCCCGCCGCCGCACATCATTCCCAGATAGCTGCCGCCGACCTGCACGCTGTTTCCCCAGCCGTAACCCGCGCGAGTCAGTTGATCGACGCAAAAGCCGTCGCTGGCGATATCAATGGTGGAAGCGACCGTGCCTGCCACCATAAACAGAACAAATAACGCGACGATTTGCGTATCGGGAAATCCTCCTTCTCGCCCAAACCAGCCAATCGCTGCGGCAATCATCAGGATCGCCGCTAGCGCGACCTGACCACGCAGGATTAACATCCGCGAACGGCGTTCCTGGCTACCGGGCGGAAGCCGCCAGCGTTCGATCCACGGCGCCCAAATAAACTTCAGCGCCCAGGGCAGCATGAACAGGGTTGTCGCACCGGCAAGCGCCAGCGATCCGCCAGCAGCGCGCACCAGCGCGGGTAAGGACTGCATAGACAGCGCCGATACCAGACTCTGCGTCACATAGACGCCGGCAATAGCAAAAATCACCCGCCCGGTCGTCAACGTCAGCGGTTTCACATTCGACTGAACATCACTCATGCACCCACTCTCCAGACGCGGAAACCCCGTCGTCGCGCCACACGCGCGCGGCCATTTGCGCCTGCCACAGCGCCTGATAACGTCCATGATGTGAGAGCAATTGTGCATGAGTACCCTGCTCAACCACCTGTCCCTCTTCCATCACCAGAATGTTTCCGGCCCCGGCGATGGTGGATAAACGGTGAGCGATGATAATCACCGTCCGGTTGTGAACCAGGTTATCGATCGCTTTTTGCACCGCCAGCTCGCTTTCAATATCCAGCGCGGCAGTCGGTTCATCGAGAATGACGACCGGCGCGTTTTTCAATAACGCTCTGGCAATGGAAATCCGCTGGCGCTCGCCGCCCGATAGCTGGCCGCCCATCTCTCCCATTGGCGTCAGCCAGCCTTGCGGAAGACGGGAAATAAACTCAAGGCACTGCGCCGCGCGGGCGGCCTCTTCTACCTCCTGCCGCGTCGCCTGTGGGCGCGCGATACGGATATTCGCCAGCAGCGTGTCATCAAACAGCCAGACATCCTGGAAAACAACAGAAATCAGGCTATTGAGCTGTTCCGGCGTCAGGCGGCGAATATCGACGCCGCCAATAGAAATCTGCCCTTGCTGCGGATCGGCATAGCGCATTAACAGTTTGGTGACCGTAGTTTTGCCTGCGCCGGAGGCACCCACCAGCGCGCTCATACTGGCTGCCGGGAACGTCAAAGAAACATGATTAAGCGCGTGGCCGTCGCCTTCTTCGTAGCGATAGCTGACGTTGTCAAAGCGGATATCGTAACGTTCCGGCATCTCGCTTTGCTCTGCGACGGGAAGCGGTGCTATCGCCATAAACCGCTCAATCCGTTGCAGGGCGCTGGCGATCAGTTCCACAACCGAGGTGTAGCTGATAAACATCGCCATCGGTTCTGCGAAGCGCATAATCATCGCGACGGCGGCAATCAAAAAGGCGAGGTTCAGAGTGCCCGTCACTACCCAGACGATCCCGGATAACACCACCACCTGTAGGCCCAACTCCACGACGCTGGCGATCAGCATCGTCGCGCCAGCGCCCTGACGGTGAGTGCGGGTCTGTAAGTTTTCCAGCGCATTGAAATGCGCCAGCAGCGCCCGGCTTTTATCGGCATCGCTGCCGCAGGTGCGCAATACCATCATCCCCTGAGCAAATTCAACGATATCGCCGCTCAGACGCTGGTGCGCTTCCCCCAGCGTCTGCATTTGTCGCCGCATCGCCGGGCGGCGCCAGTAATAAAACGGCACCAGCAGAGGGAAGATCAGCAACATCACCAGCCCCAGCCGCCAGTCTATCCACAATGTCGCCAGCGACGCCGTCAGCGGCGTGACAATGGTGAGCAGCAAAATATTGGCTATCGCAATAACATAATTGAGGTTTTCATCCACGCTGCCCAGCAGCAAGGCGTTCATTTCACCCGCCCTGCCGCGCTGGAGCTTCTCCAGCGGCACGCGGCGTAACTGCTCGCCAAGTCGCAGGCGCAACTCATGGGTGGCCTGCGCCAGATGACCACGGTATTCAAAGCCCAGGCCATACCAGCGTAGCACCAGCGTCACAATTGCGGCGACGCTGAAGGCCATAGCCCAGTTAAGAAGTTGCGGCGCGTCTCCCCGTAACAGCGCATCAATGATCGGATAAAGACAGGCAAAGGCGATCCCCTGCATGAATGCCGCCAGCAACAGCGCCAGCATACTGCGTCGCAGCATCCTGGCCTGACTGCCAACGCTGGAGATAAGCTGGCGCCAGTTGACGCGCCAGGCCAGGTTATCCGCAGGATTATTGTCTTTCATTTTCCACCACCTCTTCCTGTGTTCCACCCGGCACCCAATGCTGCGCCTGCTGATAGTGTTGCCAGAGCCGTTGATACAGGCCGCCCTGCGCCAACAGTTGCATATGGTTCCCCATTTCCCTGAGCTGTCCGTCGGAAAACAGCAATATCACATCGGCCTGAGTCACCATTGAGAGACGATGCGCGACCATGATGACCGTCCGGCCACGCATGGCCGCCGCGAGCGCCTTGATAAGCGCCGCTTCGTTTTCCGGGTCAGCAAACGCCGTCGCCTCATCGAGCACCAGGATGGGGCGATCCTGCAAAAGCGCCCGGGCGATAGTAATGCGCTGCCGCTGGCCGCCGGAGAGAAATACCCCACGTTCCCCGACTCGTGTGTTGTAACCTTCTGGCAGAGCGCTAATAAAATCATGGGCCTGCGCCACTCTGGCCGCCGCTATTACCGCCTCCAGCGGCGTATCCGGCGCGCCCAGACGAATGTTATTGGCTATCGTGTCGGCAAAAAGGAAGTTGTCCTGAGACACAAACGAGAGTTGCTTCATCAGGGTGTCCGTCTGCATATCACGCAGATCCACGCCTCCAATACGGATATGGCCTTTGTCCGGGTCGGCGTAACGCAGCAGCAAGCGCGCCACGGTGCTTTTTCCGGCGCCGCTTGGCCCGACCAGCGCCACAATTTGCCCGGCAGGCACATGAAAGCTCACCTCCTGCAACGCGGCGCCAGTACGCGCTTGCGGATAATGAAAGCTCACCTGCTCAAAGGTAATGCTCGCCTCTTGCGGCTGCTGGTCAGACTGCGGCAGCGATAACTCCGGCATCGCGAGAACCTGATAAATACGCTGAATGCTTAAACGCGTTTGCGCGACCAGGTTATTGAGCATCATCATTGGCATTACGGCTTCGGCCATTCCGCTGCCCAGCAGTAAAACGGCCACCCACGCGATAAAATCGAAACTGCCATAGTGCAGCAGGCCGTATCCCGACCAGATCAGGACAAACAGGGTCGGGAGAGGATTCAGAATCGAGAAGGAAAAACGCGCTGAAAAACCGGCTTTGCGATACCAGGTTTTGAGCACATCGACCCACTCTTCGAGGGCTCGTTGATAGCGCAAAAAACTGGTGCTGCCGCTATCAAACGTTCTCACCACGGGCATGGCCTGCACGAACTCAATCACCGCCGCGCTAACCTGCTCGCGCGCCTTATGATAACGCTGAGCCATATCTTCCGAACGCTGGCGGGCGAGCACGAGAACAACCGATCCAAACGCCAGTACCCCCAGCGTCGCGATTGCCAGCCGCCAGTCCAGCCAGAACAAGATAACGATTGTCGCCAGCGGCATGATGATCGCGCGGGCATAGAGCGGCGTGCTGTCGGCCACAAAAATATGTAACGACTTCACGTCATCCAGCATCACTTTCGCCACTGACCCGCTGCCCATTTGCTGTAACACGCCAGGCGGAAGCTGCAATGCTTTACGGGCTAACCTGCTGCGCAGAATGTTCTCCAGATGAAAAGCCGCGTAATGAGAGGTGTTGAACGCCTGTAAGCGCAGAACAAAAGTTAAGACCACGCAGCCGATCACACCGCCCAGCGGCCAGGCCGGAATAGCGTCAGGCGTCGCGCGAATGTCACGCAGGCTCCACGCTAGAAAAAGGAGCGCCCCCAGGCTGGTTAATGCCGCCAGCCCCGCCAGCGCCATAGCTAAAATAACCTTCCTGCGAACCGGTGTAATCACCTGCCAGAGAGGAAATCGGGACAGCGATTCAGTATTGGATGATTGAGATGACATGGGAGTAACTGAATTTCCTGATGAATTTTTACGGACGCCAAAAACGACAATTCAGGGTGGCGTTCTGAGAATTAATGTGAATAATAACCATTATCAATAACTCATCTACCCCATTCGGTTCTATTTATACCCGCATTGGTCTAAG
Organism: Escherichia coli; assembly: GCF_036503815.1. Taxonomy (GTDB): domain Bacteria; phylum Pseudomonadota; class Gammaproteobacteria; order Enterobacterales; family Enterobacteriaceae; genus Escherichia; species Escherichia coli_F. The sequence goes on along the minus strand of NZ_AP027764.1, from coordinate 2,010,327 downwards.
CCACAGGGAGATAACCAGGTCATGACGGAGTCACCGCAAACGCAATCTGAAATCTCTATTCACCAGTTGGTGGTCGGGAAACCTGCAAACGATGGCAATATTCCTGCTCAGTGTGAACTGCTGCGCTGTTCGTTGCAGGAAGGTATGGATATTTTGCTCTGGAGGGGCCATTTTGCGCGGCCTGAGACGTTGCAGCTACACGACGATCTGGGCAGGATTAACTTCTCGTGCATCCTGGAAGGCACATCGCGCTTTGCGATTCAGGGACTCCGGCGCCACACCGACTGGGAGCTTGCGCGCAATCGCCATTACATTACCCATACGCCAGACTGTCGCGGCAGCGCCTCCTATTGTGGCCGATTCGAGAGCATTACCCTCTCCTTCAGCCCTGCAACCCTCGCGCTGTGGGTGCCGGATATTAGCGCGGACATTAAGAATAAGATCGACTCCCACTGCTGTTGCCAGCAGCAGCGTTGTAATGCTGAAACCCACTTAACGGCTCAGGCCTTGCGTCACGCGCTGATGCGCATGCACGGCGGCTTCAGTCATGAACAAAAGCCGTCGACGCTATGGTTGCAGGGGCAAAGTCTGGTCATGCTCAGTCTGGTGCTGGATGAACATCGCGAAGACGCCAGTTGCCTCTCCTGCCACTTCAACCCGATGGAACGCCAGAAACTGCTGCGGGCGAAGGATCTGCTGCTGGCTGATCTGACGCAAGCGCCGGGCGTCGCGGAGCTGGCCAGAGAGTCCGGTCTGAGCGTTCTCAAAATTAAGCGAGGCTTCCGCGTTCTGTTCAACAACAGCGTCTATGGCCTGTTTCAGGCTGAACGAATGCAGGAAGCCAGAAGACGCCTGGCCAACGGCAATACCTCCGTCATGACGGTGGCGGCCGATCTGGGCTATGCCAACGCCAGCCATTTCTCTGCCGCCTTCCAGAAACAGTTTGGCGTAACCCCTTCGACCTTTAAACGCGTGATGTAACCGGGGTCGCGCCCCCCTAAACTCCTCCCTGACAGAGGCCCGGATACCCCATCCGGGCCTCTGTTCTTTCCGCCTGTTACCAACCCGAAACGGGCATAAATAAACCCGTTTAGGGTAGCATCCAATTGTTAATAATTATTATTCTCATATGAGCAATGCTTTTCGGTAAGACGTGCCATCAGGAGGAAGAATGATTTCTGGCGCACCATCTCAGGATTCGCTGTTACCAGACAACCGCCACGCGGCTGATTACCAACAATTACGCGAGCGGCTCATACAGGAACTGAATTTAACGCCGCAGCAGTTACATGAAGAGAGCAACCTGATCCAGGCCGGCCTGGATTCCATAAGATTGATGAGATGGTTACACTGGTTTCGTAAAAATGGCTACCGCCTTACCCTTCGCGAGCTGTATGCCGCCCCCACGCTGGCGGCATGGAACCAGTTAATGCTCAGCCGGTCGCCTGAGAACGCGGAAGAAGAAACGCCGCCCGACGAATCATCCTGGCCGAACATGACCGAAAGTACCCCCTTCCCATTGACGCCAGTACAGCACGCCTACCTGACGGGCCGCATGCCGGGGCAGACGCTTGGCGGCGTGGGTTGCCACCTGTATCAGGAGTTTGAAGGCCATTGTCTGACGGCGTCGCAGCTGGAGCAGGCCATCACGACCTTGCTGCAACGCCACCCAATGCTGCATATCGCCTTTCGCCCCGACGGGCAGCAGGTCTGGCTACCGCAACCTTACTGGAACGGCGTCACCGTTCATGATTTACGCCATAACGACGCTGAAAGCCGCCAGGCCTATCTGGACGCACTGCGCCAGCGCCTGAGCCACCGTCTTTTACGCGTGGAAATCGGCGAAACGTTTGATTTTCAGCTGACGCTCTTGCCGGACAATCGCCACCGCCTCCATGTCAATATTGACCTGCTGATTATGGATGCCTCCAGCTTTACGCTTTTCTTCGATGAGCTTAACGCCCTGCTGGCCGGAGAATCGCTGCCGGCTATCGACACCCGCTATGATTTCCGCTCGTATTTGCTGCACCAGCAGAAGATCAATCAACCACTGAGAGACGACGCGCGCGCTTACTGGCTGGCGAAAGCATCGACGCTTCCCCCCGCGCCCGTCTTGCCGCTGGCCTGCGAACCCGCCACGCTACGTGAAGTCCGTAATACCCGACGCCGCATGATTGTCCCGGCAACACGCTGGCACGCCTTTAGCAACCGGGCCGGCGAGTATGGCGTGACGCCGACAATGGCGCTGGCGACCTGTTTTTCTGCCGTGCTGGCTCGCTGGGGCGGCCTGACGCGACTGCTGCTTAACATCACCTTATTCGACCGCCAGCCGCTGCACCCGGCGGTTGGCGCGATGCTTGCCGACTTCACCAATATTCTTCTGCTGGATACCGCCTGCGATGGCGATACCGTCAGCAACCTGGCGCGTAAAAACCAGCTCACGTTTACGGAGGACTGGGAGCATCGCCACTGGTCCGGCGTCGAATTACTCCGTGAACTCAAACGCCAGCAGCGCTACCCCCACGGCGCCCCGGTGGTATTTACCAGCAATCTGGGGCGTTCCCTCTACAGCAGCCGCGCAGAATCGCCGTTGGGCGAGCCGGAATGGGGCATCTCGCAAACGCCGCAGGTCTGGATAGATCATCTGGCGTTCGAGCATCACGGCGAGGTCTGGCTACAATGGGACAGCAACGACGCGCTGTTCCCTCCGGCGTTAGTCGAAACATTGTTCGACGCCTACTGCCAGTTGATTAACCAACTCTGCGATGACGAAAGCGCCTGGCAAAAGCCGTTCGCAGATATGATGCCCGCCAGCCAGCGCGCGATACGCGAACGGGTCAACGCCACCGGCGCCCCCATTCCCGAAGGCTTGCTGCATGAAGGCATTTTCCGTATCGCTCTGCAACAGCCGCAGGCGCTGGCGGTAACGGACATGCGTTATCAGTGGAATTATCATGAGCTGACAGACTATGCCCGCCGTTGCGCGGGCAGGTTAATCGAGTGCGGGGTTCAGCCCGGCGATAATGTGGCTATCACGATGTCGAAAGGCGCAGGACAACTTGTTGCGGTTCTGGCCGTCCTGCTGGCCGGGGCGGTTTACGTTCCGGTTTCGCTGGATCAGCCTGCCGCACGGCGCGAGAAAATCTACGCTGACGCCAGCGTCCGGCTGGTGCTCATTTGTCAGCACGACGCCAGCGCCGGGTCAGACGATATTCCCGTCCTTGCCTGGCAGCAGGCCATTGAGGCGGAGCCGATCGCCAACCCGGTAGTACGCGCCCCCACGCAACCGGCCTACATTATCTACACCTCCGGCTCTACCGGTACGCCGAAAGGGGTAGTCATTTCTCACCGGGGAGCGCTTAACACCTGTTGCGATATCAATACCCGCTATCAGGTTGGCCCGCATGACAGGGTGCTGGCCCTCTCCGCCCTACATTTTGATTTATCGGTTTACGACATTTTTGGCGTACTGCGCGCGGGCGGCGCGCTGGTGATGGTGATGGAAAATCAACGGCGCGATCCTCACGCATGGTGTGAGCTGATCCAGCGCCATCAGGTCACGCTCTGGAACAGCGTCCCGGCGCTGTTCGATATGCTGCTGACCTGGTGTGAAGGTTTCGCCGACGCCACGCCGGAAAACCTGCGCGCAGTGATGCTTTCCGGCGACTGGATCGGGCTTGACCTCCCCGCCCGTTATCGGGCCTTCCGGCCACAAGGACAATTTATCGCGATGGGCGGCGCCACCGAGGCGTCTATCTGGTCTAACGCCTGCGAAATTCACGACGTCCCCGCCCACTGGCGCTCCATCCCTTACGGTTTTCCGCTAACCAACCAACGCTACCGGGTGGTGGATGAACAGGGCCGGGACTGCCCTGACTGGGTGCCGGGTGAATTATGGATTGGCGGCATTGGGGTCGCGGAAGGCTATTTCAACGATCCCCTGCGTAGCGAGCAGCAATTTTTGACGCTCCCGGACGAGCGCTGGTATCGCACCGGCGATCTCGGCTGCTACTGGCCAGATGGCACAATCGAGTTCCTCGGTCGTCGCGACAAGCAGGTCAAAGTCGGAGGATATCGCATCGAGCTGGGCGAAATCGAAAGCGCGCTCAGCCAGCTGGCGGGGGTGAAACAAGCAACCGTTCTGGCGATCGGCGAAAAAGAAAAAACGCTGGCGGCATACGTTGTTCCTCAAGGCGAGGCTTTTTGCATTACCGATCATCGGAACCCGGCACTGCCGCAGGCGTGGCACACGCTTGCGGGAACGTTGCCCTGTTGCGCCATCTCGCCAGAGATCTCCGCAGAACAGGTAGCCGATTTCCTTCAGCATCGCCTGCTAAAACTGAAGCCGGGTCACACCGCTGGCGCCGATCCTCTCCCCCTGATGAACTCACTCGCTATCCAGCCGCGCTGGCAGGCCGTGGTGGAACGCTGGTTAGCATTTCTGGTGACACAACGGCGACTGAAGCCCGCTGCTGAAGGTTATCAGGTCTGCGCTGGTGAAGAACGCGAGGATGAGCACCCGCACTTCAGCGGACATGATTTAACGTTATCGCAAATTCTTCGCGGTGCCCGTAACGAACTGTCGTTACTGAACGACGCGCAGTGGTCGCCGGAAAGCCTGGCCTTTAACCATCCGGCCAGCGCCCCGTATATTCAGGAACTGGCGACAATTTGCCAACAGCTTGCACAGCGCTTACAGCGCCCGATACGCCTGCTTGAGGTGGGAACCCGCACTGGCCGCGCCGCAGAATCGCTGTTAGCACAGCTCAACGCCGGACAGATTGAGTATGTCGGGCTTGAGCAGAGCCAGGAGATGCTGCTGAGCGCCCGGCAGAGGCTCGCCCCCTGGCCTGGCGCCCGTCTGTCCCTCTGGAATGCAGACACGCTTGCGACGCACGCTCACTCGGCGGACATTATCTGGCTTAATAACGCCCTGCATCGTCTGCTGCCGGAAGATCCCGGGCTCCTTGCGACATTACAACAGCTTGCCGTTCCCGGCGCGCTGCTCTACGTGATGGAGTTTCGCCAGTTAACGCCGTCCGCCCTGCTCAGCACGCTCCTGTTAACCAATGGGCAGCCGGAGGCCTTGCTGCATAACAGCGCCGACTGGGCGGCATTATTTAGCGCGGCCGCCTTCAACTGTCAGCATGGCGATGAGGTCGCGGGGTTACAACGCTTCCTCGTACAATGTCCTGACAGGCAGGTGCGCCGCGATCCCCGTCAACTTCAGGCCGCCCTCGCTGGACGTCTGCCGGGGTGGATGGTGCCGCAACGGATCGTCTTCCTCGACGCCTTACCGCTGACGGCTAACGGGAAAATTGACTACCAGGCGCTGAAGCGTCGTCATACCCCTGAAGCGGAAAACCCGGCCGAAGCGGATTTACCCCAGGGCGACATTGAAAAACAGGTTGCCGCCCTCTGGCAGCAACTCTTATCAACTGGCAATGTCACCAGAGAAACCGACTTCTTCCAGCAAGGCGGCGATAGCCTGCTGGCGACCCGTCTGACCGGGCAACTTCATCAGGCAGGTTATGAAGCGCAATTAAGCGACCTGTTTAATCATCCCCGGCTGGCGGATTTTGCCGCCACACTGCGGAAAACCGACGTCCCGGTCGAACAACCATTCGTCCACTCCCCTGAAGATCGCTACCAGCCCTTTGCGCTTACCGACGTGCAGCAGGCTTACCTGGTGGGGCGTCAGCCGGGCTTTGCCCTGGGCGGCGTCGGCTCACATTTCTTTGTTGAATTTGAAATTGCCGATCTGGACCTCACCCGGCTGGAGACGGTCTGGAACCGATTAATCGCCCGCCACGATATGCTGCGCGCCATCGTGCGTGATGGACAGCAACAGGTGCTCGAACAGACGCCCCCCTGGGTGATACCCGCACACACCCTCCATACGCCTGAAGAGGCGTTGCGGGTGCGCGAAAAACTGGCGCATCAGGTACTCAACCCCGAAGTGTGGCCGGTATTCGATCTCCAGGTCGGATACGTGGACGGGATGCCTGCCCGCCTGTGGCTGTGTCTGGATAACCTGTTGCTTGACGGTCTCAGCATGCAGATCCTGCTGGCGGAGCTGGAGCACGGCTACCGCTACCCGCAACAGCTGCTTCCGCCGCTGCCCGTCACCTTCAGGGATTATCTGCAACAACCCTCGCTACAGTCGCCCAATCCAGATTCTCTGGCATGGTGGCAGGCGCAGCTTGATGATATTCCTCCGGCGCCTGCGTTGCCGCTGCGCTGCTTGCCTCAGGAGGTTGAAACACCGCGCTTCGCCCGCCTGAACGGCGCGCTGGACAGCACGCGCTGGCATCGGCTGAAAAAACGGGCGGCTGACGCCCATCTCACCCCGTCGGCCGTACTGTTGTCGGTGTGGTCAACGGTTCTCTCTGCATGGAGTGCACAGCCTGAGTTCACGCTTAACCTTACGCTTTTCGACAGGCGACCGCTGCACCCGCAAATCAACCAGATTCTGGGCGATTTCACCTCGCTGATGCTGCTGAGCTGGCATCCCGGCGAAAGCTGGCTGCACAGCGCGCAGTCACTACAGCAGCGGCTGAGCCAGAACCTCAACCACCGCGATGTGTCAGCCATCCGCGTGATGCGTCAACTGGCGCAACAGCAAAACGTGCCTGCCGTTCCGATGCCCGTCGTCTTTACCAGCGCGCTGGGCTTTGAGCAGGATAACTTCCTCGCCCGGCGTAATCTGCTCAAACCGGTCTGGGGCATCTCCCAGACGCCGCAGGTCTGGTTCGATCACCAGATTTATGAATCCGAAGGCGAACTGCGCTTTAACTGGGATTTTGTCGCCGCGCTGTTTCCTGCCGGGCAGGTGGAGCGCCAGTTTGAACAGTATTGCGCATTGCTAAACCGAATGGCCGAGGATGAAAGCGGCTGGCAACTGCCGCTCGCCGCGCTGGTGCCTCCCGTTAAACACGCAGGGCAATGCGCAGAGCGCTCACCGCGCGTATGCCCTGAGCAATCTCAGCCACACATTGCGGCGGACGAGAGCACCGTCAGCCTGATTTGCGACGCCTTCCGCGAGGTGGTTGGCGAGTCTGTCACGCCCGCAGAAAACTTCTTTGAGGCGGGCGCAACGTCGCTGAATCTGGTGCAACTGCACGTTTTGTTACAACGTCACGAATTTTCCACCCTGACGTTGCTTGACCTCTTCACCCACCCTTCTCCTGCTACCCTGGCCGATTATCTGGCCGGCGTCACCACGGTGGAGAAAACAAAACGACCTCGCCCTGTTCGCCGTCGTCAGCGGCGGATATAGCGCGAAGCAAACTGATTTTCCCCGGAACGCCATCGCGAACGCATGGCGTTCCATTGACTTTGTGAATCTTAGGAAACGGGACCGATTATGGATAACTTGCGCTTCTCTTCTGCGCCGACAGCAGATTCCATTGATGCATCGATCGCTCAACACTACCCGGACTGCGAACCTGTCGCGGTTATCGGCTACGCCTGCCATTTTCCTGAATCGCCGGATGGCGAAACGTTCTGGCAAAATCTGCTGGAAGGTCGTGAATGCAGCCGACGCTTTACGCGCGAAGAGCTTCTGGCCGTCGGTCTGGATGCCGCCATCATTGACGATCCTCATTATGTCAATATCGGTACGGTGTTAGACAACGCCGACTGCTTCGACGCCACCCTGTTTGGCTATTCGCGACAGGAAGCGGAGTCGATGGACCCGCAGCAGCGCCTATTTTTGCAGGCGGTCTGGCATGCGCTGGAACATGCCGGTTATGCCCCCGGCGCCGTCCCCCATAAGACCGGCGTTTTCGCCTCTTCCCGGATGAGTACCTACCCCGGTCGCGAAGCATTGAACGTGACAGAAGTCGCGCAGGTAAAAGGTCTGCAATCTCTGATGGGCAATGATAAAGACTATATTGCCACCCGCGCCGCGTACAAACTCAACCTGCACGGCCCGGCGTTATCGGTACAGACCGCCTGCTCCAGCTCGCTGGTTGCCGTGCATCTGGCCTGTGAAAGCCTGCGCGCAGGCGAATCCGATATGGCGGTTGCCGGCGGCGTGGCGCTCTCTTTCCCCCAGCAGGCAGGCTACCGCTACCAGCCCGGAATGATTTTCTCTCCTGATGGTCACTGTCGTCCCTTTGACGCCTCGGCTGAGGGCACCTGGGCCGGTAACGGTCTCGGCTGCGTGGTGCTGCGTCGCCTGAGAGACGCGCTGCTGTCAGGCGATCCGATTATCTCGGTGATCCTCTCCAGCGCGGTCAACAACGACGGCAACAGAAAGGTCGGCTATACCGCCCCTTCCGTCGCAGGGCAACAGGCAGTCATCGAAGAGGCGTTAATGCTGGCGGCCATCGACGACAGGCAGGTAGGTTACATTGAAACCCACGGCACCGGCACACCGCTGGGCGACGCGATTGAAATTGAAGCGTTACGCAACGTCTATGCGCCTCGCCCGCAGGATCAGCGCTGTGCGCTCGGTTCCGTGAAAAGTAACATGGGCCATCTGGATACCGCGGCGGGCATTGCCGGACTGCTGAAAACCGTTCTGGCAGTCAGTCGCGGGCAAATTCCTCCCTTACTGAATTTTCACACCCCCAACCCGGCGCTGAAACTTGAAGAGAGCCCCTTTACCATACCGGTGTCGGCACAGGCATGGCAGGACGAAATGCGCTATGCGGGCGTCTCCTCCTTTGGTATTGGCGGCACCAACTGCCATATGATCGTCGCCTCGCTGCCCGACGCGCTCAACGCGCGCCTCCCCAATACGGATAGCGGCAGAAAAAGTACCGCGCTGCTGCTCAGCGCAGCCAGCGACAGCGCGTTGCGGCGGCTGGCGACGGATTATGCCGGGGCGCTGAGAGAGAATGCGGATGCCAGCTCTCTGGCCTTCACAGCCCTGCACGCGCGCCGTCTCGATCTCCCCTTCCGCCTGGCGGCGCCATTAAACCGTGAAACCGCCGAGGCGCTCAGCGCCTGGGCCGGTGAGAAATCGGGGGCGCTGGTTTACAGCGGCCACGGCGCCAGCGGCAAGCAGGTGTGGCTGTTTACCGGCCAGGGCTCGCACTGGCGCACTATGGGTCAAACGATGTACCAGCACTCAACGGCGTTTGCCGACACGCTGGATCGCTGTTTTTCCGCCTGTAGCGAAATGCTCACGCCGTCACTGCGCGAAGCGATGTTTAACCCCGATTCGGCGCAACTGGACAATATGGCCTGGGCGCAGCCGGCGATTGTCGCGTTTGAAATCGCGATGGCGGCGCACTGGCGTGCTGAAGGACTGAAGCCAGACTTCGCCATTGGGCATTCCGTCGGTGAATTTGCCGCTGCTGTTGTCTGCGGACACTATACGATTGAACAGGTCATGCCACTGGTTTGTCGGCGCGGCGCGCTAATGCAGCAGTGCGCAAGCGGCGCGATGGTGGCGGTATTTGCAGACGAAGACACGCTGATGCCGCTGGCTCGCCAGTTTGAGCTGGATCTCGCCGCCAATAACGGTACGCAACATACGGTATTTTCCGGACCGGAAGCCCGTCTCGCAGTATTTTGCGCCACGCTCTCGCAGCATGACATTAACTATCGTCGCCTGAGCGTAACCGGTGCGGCGCACTCCGCTTTACTGGAGCCGATACTCGATCGGTTCCAGGACGCCTGCGCGGGACTGCACGCGGAGCCGGGGCAAATACCGATTATTTCCACGCTCACCGCCGACGTCATTGATGAGTCAACGCTCAACCAGGCGGATTACTGGCGCCGACACATGCGCCAGCCGGTGCGTTTTATCCAGAGTATTCAGGTGGCGCATCAGCTCGGCGCCCGCGTTTTTCTGGAGATGGGGCCCGATGCCCAGTTGGTTGCTTGCGGGCAGCGCGAATACCGCGATAACGCATACTGGATAGCCAGCGCCCGGCGTAACAAAGAGGCGAGCGATGTCCTCAATCAGGCCCTGCTCCAGCTTTACGCTGCCGGCGTCGCCCTACCGTGGGCCGACCTGCTGGCGGGCGATGGACAACGTATCGCTGCGCCATGTTATCCGTTTGATACTGAGCGTTACTGGAAAGAGCGCGTCTCCCCGGCCTGCGAGCCTGCCGACGCAGCGCTGTCTGCCGGGCTGGAGGTGGCGAGTCGCGCCGCGACAGCGCTCGATCTCCCTCGCCTGGAAGCGCTTAAACAGTGCGCCACGCGACTGCACGCCATCTACGTCGATCAACTGGTACAACGCTGTACCGGCGATGCCATTGAGAACGGCGTGGACGCCATGACCATCATGCGCCGTGGACGTCTGCTGCCCCGCTACCAGCAGCTACTCCAGCGCCTGCTGAATAACTGCGTGGTCGACGGCGATTACCGCTGCACCGACGGGCGATACGTCCGCGCCCGCCCCATTGAACATCAACAGCGGGAATCACTGCTGACGGAACTTGCCGGTTATTGTGAAGGTTTTCAGGCTATTCCCGACACCATCGCCCGTGCCGGCGATCGGTTATATGAAATGATGAGCGGCGCGGAAGAACCGGTGGCGATTATCTTCCCGCAAAGCGCCTCCGACGGCGTGGAAGTGCTGTATCAGGAATTCAGCTTTGGCCGCTATTTCAACCAAATCGCCGCCGGGGTATTACGCGGCATTGTCCAGACGCGTCAGCCCCGCCAGCCGTTGCGTATTCTTGAAGTTGGCGGCGGAACCGGCGGCACCACCGCGTGGCTGCTGCCGGAACTCAACGGCGTTCCGGCACTGGAGTACCATTTCACCGATATCTCGGCGCTGTTCACCCGTCGCGCCCAGCAGAAATTCGCCGACTATGATTTTGTGAAGTATAGCGAGCTGGATCTCGAAAAAGAGGCGCAGTCTCAGGGTTTCCAGGCACAGTCTTACGATCTTATCGTGGCAGCGAACGTGATTCACGCCACCCGCCATATTGGCCGCACGCTCGATAATCTGCGCCCCCTGCTCAAGCCGGGCGGGCGCCTGCTGATGCGCGAAATCACCCAGCCAATGCGTCTGTTTGACTTCGTTTTCGGCCCGCTGGTTCTTCCGCTACAGGATCTCGACGCCCGCGAAGGTGAGTTATTCCTCACCACCGCTCAGTGGCAACAACAGTGCCGCCACGCCGGATTCAGCAAAGTGGCGTGGCTACCGCAGGATGGCAGCCCGACCGCCGGGATGAGCGAACATATCATTCTCGCCACGCTGCCCGGTCAGGCGGTTAGCGCCGTAACATTCACCGCGCCATCAGAACCCGTGTTGGGGCAGGCGCTGACGGATAACGGTGATTATCTCGCCGACTGGTCTGATTGCGCAGGTCAGCCCGAACGGTTTAACGCCCGCTGGCAGGAGGCCTGGCGTCTGCTTTCACAGCGTCATGGCGACGCTCTGCCTGTGGAACCGCCCCCCGTCGCCGCCCCGGAGTGGCTGGGGAAGGTTCGCTTAAGCTGGCAAAACGAAGCCTTTTCCCGCGGTCAGATGCGCGTTGAAGCCCGTCATCCTGCTGGCGAGTGGCTGCCGCTATCGCCCGCCGCGCCTCTTCCTGCGCCGCAGACGCATTATCAATGGCGCTGGACGCCCCTCAACGTCGCCAGCATTGACCAACCGCTTACCTTTAGCTTCAGCGCCGGTACGCTTGCGCGCAGCGACGAGCTGGCGCAATACGGCATCATTCACGATCCGCACGCCTCTTCGCGACTGATGATTGTTGAGGAGAGCGAGGATACGCTGGCCTTAGCGGAGAAAGTGATAGCAGCGCTCACCGCCAGCGCAGCCGGATTGATTGTGGTTACTCGCCGCGCGTGGCGAGTCGAGGAAAATGAAGCACTCTCTGCATCCCATCACGCGCTATGGGCCTTGCTTCGAGTCGCGGCCAACGAACAGCCGGAACGGTTGCTTGCCGCCATCGATCTCGCCGAAAACACCCCGTGGGAAACGCTGCATCAAGGGTTGAGCGCAGTCTCACTATCACAGCGCTGGCTCGCCGCACGGGGTGACACCCTTTGGCTCCCTTCACTGGCGCCCAATACGGGATGCGCCGCTGAATTACCGGCAAACGTGTTTACCGGCGATAGCCGCTGGCATCTGGTGACCGGAGCGTTTGGCGGATTAGGCCGCCTTGCCGTGAACTGGCTCAGAGAAAAAGGGGCGCGACGCATCGCCCTGCTGGCGCCGCGCGTGGATGAGTCATGGCTACGCGACGTGGAGGGCGGGCAGACGCGCGTCTGCCGTTGTGATGTGGGCGATGCCGGGCAACTGGCCACGGTTCTTGACGATCTGGCGGCCAACGGCGGCATTGCCGGAGCGATTCATGCCGCTGGCGTATTGGCTGACGCGCCCTTGCAGGAGCTTGATGACCACCAGCTGGCTGCCGTTTTCGCGGTAAAAGCGCAGGCGGCAAGCCAGCTGTTGCAAACCCTGCGCAACCACGACGGACGCTATCTTATTCTCTACTCTTCCGCTGCCGCCACCCTCGGCGCGCCGGGTCAGAGCGCCCATGCGCTGGCCTGCGGCTACCTGGACGGGCTGGCCCAGCAGTTTTCCACCCTTGATGCGCCGAAAACGCTCTCTGTCGCCTGGGGCGCATGGGGAGAAAGCGGTCGGGCGGCCACGCCGGAAATGCTGGCGACGCTCGCCAGCCGAGGTATGGGCGCGTTAAGCGATGCCGAAGGCTGCTGGCACCTGGAACAGGCGGTGATGCGCGGCGCCCCGTGGCGACTGGCGATGCGCGTTTTTACCGACAAAATGCCCCCGTTACAACAGGCTCTGTTTAACATCAGCGCCACAGAAAAAGCCGCAACGCCGGTCATTCCTCCTGCTGATGACAACGCCTTTAACGGCAGCCTGAGCGATGAAACAGCGGTGATGGCATGGCTGAAAAAGCGGATTGCGGTTCAGCTAAGGCTGAGCGATCCGGCGTCACTGCATCCAAACCAGGATCTGTTGCAACTCGGCATGGACTCGCTGCTCTTCCTTGAACTCAGTAGCGATATTCAGCACTTCCTGGGCGTACGCATCAATGCGGAACGGGCGTGGCAGGATCTGTCTCCTCATGGACTCACGCAGCTTATCTGTTCTAAGCCAGAGGCGACGCCTGCCGCTTCGCAGCCGGAAGTGTTGCGGCACGACGCCGACGAGCGTTATGCGCCCTTCCCTTTGACGCCCATTCAGCACGCCTACTGGCTGGGGCGAACCCACCTCATTGGCTATGGCGGCGTCGCCTGTCACGTCCTGTTTGAGTGGGATAAACGCCACGATGAGTTCAATCTCGCCATACTGGAGAAAGCATGGAACCAGCTCATCGCACGCCACGATATGTTGCGTATGGTGGTTGATGCCGACGGGCAGCAGCGAATCCTGGCGACAACGCCGGAGTATCACATCCCGCGTGACGATCTGCGCGCGCTTTCCCCGGAAGAACAGCGCATCGCGCTGGAAAAACGGCGGCATGAACTGAGCTATCGCGTTTTGCCTGCCGACCAGTGGCCTCTTTTTGAGCTGGTGGTCAGCGAAATCGACGATTGCCATTACCGTCTGCATATGAACCTCGACCTTTTGCAGTTTGATGTGCAGAGTTTTAAAGTCATGATGGACGACCTGGCGCAGGTCTGGCGCGGTGAAACGCTGGCGCCGCTCGCTATTACCTTCCGTGATTATGTGATGGCTGAACAGGCGCGCCGACAGACATCGGCATGGCACGATGCCTGGGATTACTGGCAGGAAAAACTGCCGCAACTGCCCTTAGCGCCAGAGCTGCCGGTGGTTGAGACGCCCCCGGAAACGCCACACTTCACCACCTTCAAATCGACGATCGGCAAGACAGAATGGCAGGCCGTGAAACAGCGCTGGCAGCAGCAAGGCGTCACACCGTCTGCCGCGCTGCTCACGCTGTTTGCCGCCACCCTTGAGCGCTGGAGCCGTACCACAACATTTACGCTGAACCTGACGTTCTTCAATCGCCAGCCGATCCATCCGCAAATCAACCAGTTGATTGGTGATTTTACCTCCGTCACGCTGGTTGATTTTAACTTCTCAGCGCCGGTGACGTTGCAAGAGCAGATGCAACAGACCCAACAGCGCCTCTGGCAAAACATGGCGCACAGTGAAATGAACGGTGTTGAGGTGATCCGTGAGCTGGGCCGCCTGCGCGGATCACAACGTCAACCGCTGATGCCGGTAGTGTTTACCAGTATGCTGGGGATGACGCTGGAAGGCATGACTATCGATCAGGCGATGAGCCATCTGTTCGGCGAACCCTGCTATGTATTCACGCAAACGCCGCAGGTCTGGCTGGATCATCAGGTCATGGAGAGCGACGGCGAGTTGATGTTTAGCTGGTACTGCATGGACAACGTGCTGGAACCCGGCGCTGCCGAGGCGATGTTTAATGACTATTGCGCCATCCTGCAAGCCGTCATCGCCGCCCCTGAAAGCCTGAAGACTCTCGCCAGCGGCATCGCCGGGCACATTCCCCGCCGACGCTGGCCGCTGAACGCGCAGGCGGACTACGACCTGCGGGATATTGAGCAGGCGACGCTCGAATACCCCGGCATCCGGCAGGCCAGAGCGGAAATAACCGAACAGGGCGCGTTGACGCTGGATATCGTGATGGCCGACGATCCGTCGCCATCAGCGGCGATGCCTGATGAGCACGAACTTACCCAACTGGCGCTGCCGTTGCCTGAGCAGGCGCAGCTTGATGAGCTGGAGGCGACCTGGCGCTGGCTGGAGGCGCGTGCGCTACAGGGGATCGCGGCTACGCTAAATCGTCACGGCCTGTTTACCACGCCGGAGATCGCCCATCGCTTTAGCGCAATAGTACAGGCGCTGTCCGCGCAAGCGTCTCACCAGCGTCTGCTGCGCCAGTGGCTACAGTGTCTGACGGAAAGAGAGTGGTTAATCCGCGAAGGTGAAAGCTGGCGCTGCCGCATTCCGCTCAGCGAGATTCCTGAGCCTCAGGAAGCGTGCCCGCAAAGCCAATGGAGCCAGGCGCTGGCGCAGTATCTGGAAACCTGCATCGCCCGGCACGACGCCCTCTTCTCCGGGCGGTGTTCTCCGCTGGAATTGCTGTTCAACGAGCAGCATCGCGTTACCGACGCGCTGTATCGCGACAACCCCGCCAGCGCCTGTCTGAATCGCTATACCGCGCAGATTGCCGCCTTGTGCAGCGCAGAACGGATTCTGGAGATTGGCGCCGGAACCGCAGCCACTACCGCGCCGGTGCTGAAGGCCACGCGGAACACGCGGCAGTCGTACCACTTCACGGACGTCTCCGCGCAGTTCCTCAATGACGCCAGAGCCCGTTTCCATGATGAATCGCAGGTGTCTTATGCCTTGTTCGACATCAACCAGCCGCTGGATTTCACCGCCCACCCGGAGGCGGGTTACGACCTGATCGTTGCCGTCAATGTGCTCCACGACGCCAGCCATGTCGTCCAGACGTTGCGCAGATTAAAACTGTTGCTGAAAGCCGGCGGACGTTTGCTGATCGTTGAAGCGACGGAGCGAAACAGCGTATTCCAGCTGGCGAGCGTGGGCTTTATTGAGGGATTAAGCGGATACCGCGATTTCCGCCGCCGGGATGAGAAACCGATGCTCACCCGCTCCGCATGGCAGGAGGTTCTCGTTCAGGCCGGGTTTGCAAACGAGCTGGCGTGGCCCGCGCAGGAATCGTCGCCGCTGCGCCAGCATCTGCTGGTGGCGCGTTCGCCTGGCGTAAATCGCCCGGATAAAAAAGCCGTGAGCCGCTATTTACAGCAGCGCTTTGGCACCGGTCTGCCCATTTTACAGATCCGGCAAAGAGAAGCGTTATTTACGCCGCTGCATGCCCCGTCTGATACGCCGACTGAGCCAGCCAAACCCACGCCAGTTGCCGGGGGGAATCCGGCGCTGGAAAGACAGGTGGCTGAACTCTGGCAATCGCTGCTGTCTCGCCCCGTGGCAAGGCATCACGACTTTTTCGAACTGGGTGGCGACAGCCTGATGGCGACAAGGATGGTCGCGCAGCTAAACCGGAGAGGGATTGCTAGGGCTAACCTTCAGGATCTGTTCAGCCATTCGACGCTGAGCGACTTCTGCGCCCATCTACAGGCGGCTACGTCAGGAGAGGACAACCCGATACCCCTTTGCCAGGGCGACGGTGAGGAAACCCTGTTTGTCTTCCACGCTTCAGACGGCGATATCAGCGCCTGGCTGCCGCTCGCTAGCGCGTTGAACAGGCGCGTTTTCGGCCTGAAAGCAAAATCGCCGCAGCGCTTTGCCACGCTCGACCAGATGATCGATGAGTATGTCGGGTGCATCCGTCGTCAGCAGCCTCACGGCCCTTATGTGCTGGCGGGTTGGTCGTATGGCGCGTTTCTTGCGGCGGGCGCCGCACAGCGCCTGTACGCCAAAGGCGAGCAGGTTCGGATGGTGTTAATCGATCCCGTGTGCCGACAGGATTTCTGTTGCGAAAACCGGGCGGCCCTGCTGCGCCTGTTAGCCGAAGGACAAACGCCTCTGGCACTGCCCGAACATTTCGACCAGCAGACGCCCGACAGCCAGCTTGCCGACTTTATCAGCCTCGCTAAAACGGCCGGTATGGTGTCGCAAAACCTGACGC
Organism: Escherichia coli; assembly: GCF_036503815.1. GTDB lineage: Bacteria > Pseudomonadota > Gammaproteobacteria > Enterobacterales > Enterobacteriaceae > Escherichia > Escherichia coli_F. Next base: position 1,993,765 of record NZ_AP027764.1, on the reverse strand, counting down.
TGCAAGCGGCAGAAACGTGGCTCGACAACATCGCGCATCTGCTGCGTTTACTGACTGAGCATACGCCGGGCGAAAGCGTTCCGGTCCCCTGTCTCATGGTGTATGCCGCCGGGAGACCCGCGCGCTGGACGCCAGCAGAAACCGAGTGGCAGGGCTGGATAAACAACGCCGACGACGCTGTGATTGAAGCCAGCCACTGGCAAATCATGATGGAAGCCCCCCACGTTCAGGCTTGTGCGCAACACATTACGCGCTGGCTTTGCGCAACCTCAACGCAACCGGAGAACACGTTATGATGCCGTCCGCCTCCCCAAAACAACGCGTACTGATTGTGGGCGCCAAATTTGGCGAAATGTACCTGAATGCCTTTATGCAGCCCCCGGAGGGGCTGGAACTGGTCGGCCTGCTGGCGCAGGGAAGCGCCCGTTCAAGAGAGCTGGCTCATGCGTTTGGCATTCCGCTGTATACCTCGCCGGAACAGATAACCAGGATGCCGGATATCGCCTGTATTGTCGTGCGTTCGACCGTCGCCGGAGGAACCGGTACGCAGCTTGCCAGACACTTTCTGACGCGCGGCGTACACGTCATTCAGGAGCATCCCCTCCACCCGGATGACATCAGTTCCTTACAAACGCTGGCGCAGGAACAGGGCTGCTGCTATTGGGTAAACACGTTTTATCCGCATACGCGCGCGGGACGCACATGGCTTCGCGATGCTCAGCAGCTGCGTCGCTGCCTGGCTAAGACGCCGCCGGTAGTCCACGCCACCACCAGCCGACAGTTGCTCAACTCCACTCTGGATTTGTTGTTGCTGGCTCTGGGCGTTGATGCCGCCGCCGTGGAGTGCGACGTGGTTGGCAGCTTTAGCGATTTTCACTGTCTGAGACTCTTCTGGCCGGAGGGAGAAGCCTGCCTGCTGCTTCAGCGCTATCTCGATCCTGACGATCCAGATATGCATAGCCTTATCATGCACCGCCTGCTGCTGGGCTGGCCGGAAGGTCATCTTTCGCTGGAGGCGAGCTACGGCCCCGTCATCTGGTCATCCAGCCTGTTTGTCGCAGACCATCAGGAGAACGCCCACAGCCTCTACCGCAGACCGGAGATCCTGCGCGATCTGCTGGGTCTGACGCGCAGCGCGGCGCCCCTGAGCTGGCGCGACTGCTGCGAAACCGTCGGGCCGGAGGGCGTCAGCTGGTTGCTACACCAGTTGCGCAGCCATCTGGCGGGCGAACATCCACCAGCGGCCTGCCAAAGCGTACATCAGATCGCGTTATCACGTTTATGGCAGCAGATTTTACGTAAGACCGGCAATGCGGAGATCAGACGCCTGACACCGCCGCACCACGACCGGTTAGCCGGTTTCTACAACGATGATGATAAGGAGGCGCTGTGACGCAATCTGCAATGTGCATCCCGCTGTGGCCCGCCCGGAACGGCAATACTGCGCATCTGGTCATGTGCCCTTTCGCTGGCGGCAGCAGTAGCGCGTTTCGCCACTGGCAAGCTGAGCAACTGGCTGATTGCGCGCTTTCTCTGGTGACCTGGCCGGGGCGCGATCGCCTTCGCCATCTGGAACCGCTCAGAAGCATTACACAACTGGCGGCACTGCTGGCGAACGAGCTGGAAGCATCCGTATCGCCTGACACGCCGCTTTTACTCGCCGGGCACAGCATGGGGGCGCAGGTGGCGTTTGAAACCTGCCGACTTCTGGAGCAACGGGGGCTTGCGCCACAAGGACTGATTATTTCCGGGTGCCATGCCCCGCATCTGCATTCTGAACGCCAGCTCAGCCATCGCGATGATGCCGACTTTATCGCTGAGCTGATAGACATTGGCGGATGTTCTCCTGAACTGCAGGAAAACCAGGAATTAATGTCGCTGTTTCTTCCTCTTCTGCGCGCTGATTTTTACGCCACCGAGAGCTATCACTACGACTCGCCCGACGTCTGTCCGCCGCTGCGCACGCCTGCGCTGTTATTGTGCGGCAGCCACGATCGCGAAGCCTCCTGGCAGCAGGTCGATGCCTGGCGTCAGTGGCTGAGCCACGTTACAGGCCCGGTGGTGATTGACGGCAATCATTTCTATCCCATTCAACAAGCCCGGTCCTTTTTTACGCAGATTGTCCGCCATTTTCCCCACGCATTTTCTGCAATGACCGCGTTGCAAAAACAGCCCAGTACTTCAGAAAGGTGACGCATGAATTCTTCCTTTAAATCTCTGATTGAACAGTATCCCTTACCCATTGCCGAACAGTTGCGCCACTGGGCGGCCCGTTATGCCTCGCGAATTGCCGTCGTTGATGCAAAGGGGTCGTTAACCTACAGCGCGCTTGATGCACAAGTTGACGAACTTGCCGCAGGTCTGTCATCACTGGGTTTGCGTTCGGGGGAGCATGTAATTGTGCAGCTTCCCAACGACAACGCGTTTGTTACCCTGCTGTTCTCCTTGTTAAGACTGGGCGTTATCCCCGTGCTGGCGATGCCCTCGCAACGGCCGCTGGATATCGACGCGCTGATTGAGCTGGCGCAACCCGTCGCTTACGTTATTCACGGGGAAAACCACGCAGAGCTGGCCCGACAGATGGCGCACAAACACGCCTGCTTGCGTCATGTTCTGGTCGCTGGAGAGACCGTGAGCGACGATTTTACGCCGCTCTTCTCCCTTCACGGTGAGCGACAGGCATGGCCGCAGCCTGATGTTTCCGCCACCGCGTTGTTGTTGCTCTCAGGCGGCACAACCGGCACGCCCAAACTCATCCCGCGCCGACATGCCGACTATAGCTATAACTTCAGCGCTTCTGCTGAACTGTGCGGCATCAGCCAACAGAGCGTGTATCTCGCCGTCCTCCCGGTGGCGCATAACTTTCCGCTGGCCTGCCCCGGTATTCTGGGAACGCTTGCCTGCGGCGGAAAAGTGGTGCTGACCGACAGCGCCAGCTGTGATGAGGTGATGCCTTTAATCGCGCAGGAAAGAGTGACTCACGTCGCCCTGGTTCCGGCGCTGGCGCAATTATGGGTGCAGGCCAGGGAGTGGGAAGACAGCGACCTTTCGTCGCTGCGCGTCATTCAGGCAGGCGGCGCCCGGCTCGACCCGACGCTTGCTGAGCAGGTTATCGCCACCTTTGACTGTACCCTGCAACAGGTTTTCGGTATGGCGGAAGGCCTGCTCTGTTTTACCCGGCTGGACGATCCGCATGCCACCATTCTCCACAGCCAGGGGCGCCCGTTGTCCCCTCTGGATGAAATCCGCATCGTTGATCAAGACGAGAACGACGTCGCGCCGGGCGAAACCGGGCAATTGTTAACGCGCGGCCCTTATACCATTTCGGGCTATTACCGCGCCCCTGCCCACAACGCGCAGGCCTTTACCGCGCAAGGGTTTTACCGCACAGGCGACAATGTCAGGCTGGATGAGGTAGGGAACCTGCACGTTGAGGGACGCATAAAAGAGCAGATCAACCGCGCCGGAGAAAAAATAGCCGCGGCTGAAGTGGAATCGGCACTGCTGCGTTTAGCGGAAGTGCAAGATTGCGCGGTGGTCGCCGCGCCGGACACGCTGCTTGGCGAGCGGATTTGCGCGTTTATCATCGCGCAGCAGGTGCCAACTGACTATCAGCAGTTGCGTCAACAACTGACCCGTATGGGGCTCAGCGCGTGGAAAATTCCTGACCAAATCGAGTTTCTGGACCACTGGCCGCTCACCGCCGTCGGCAAGATAGACAAAAAACGCCTGACGGCTCTCGCCGTCGACCATTATCGCCATTCTGCCCAATAAGCGCAAACCGACCCGAAACAGGTTGAAATAAACCCGTTTCGGGTAGCACCACTATTAGAAATAGTTATCATTTTCAATTCACCATTGTCGGTATTTTTGGCGTTTCGCCGTCTTACAGGGACTCACAACAATGAAAATGACACGGCTTTATCCTCTGGCCTTGGGGGGATTATTGCTCCCCGCCATTGCTAATGCCCAGACTTCACAGCAAGACGAAAGCACGCTGGTGGTTACCGCCAGTAAACAATCTTCCCGCTCGGCATCAGCCAACAACGTCTCGTCTACTGTTGTCAGCGCGCCGGAATTAAGCGACGCCGGCGTCACCGCCAGCGACAAACTCCCCAGAGTCTTGCCCGGGCTCAATATTGAAAATAGCGGCAACATGCTTTTTTCGACGATCTCGCTACGCGGCGTCTCTTCAGCGCAGGACTTCTATAACCCCGCCGTCACCCTGTATGTCGATGGCGTCCCTCAGCTTTCCACCAACACCATCCAGGCGCTTACCGATGTGCAAAGCGTGGAGTTGCTGCGAGGCCCACAGGGAACGTTATATGGCAAAAGCGCTCAGGGCGGGATCATCAACATCGTCACCCAGCAGCCGGACAGCACGCCGCGCGGCTATATTGAAGGCGGCGTCAGTAGCCGCGACAGTTATCGAAGTAAGTTCAACCTGAGCGGCCCCATTCAGGATGGCCTGCTGTACGGCAGCGTCACCCTGTTACGCCAGGTTGATGACGGCGACATGATTAACCCCGCGACGGGAAGCGATGACTTAGGCGGCACCCGCGCCAGCATAGGGAATGTGAAACTGCGTCTGGCGCCGGACGATCAGCCCTGGGAAATGGGCTTTGCCGCCTCACGCGAATGTACCCGCGCCACCCAGGACGCCTATGTGGGATGGAATGATATTAAGGGCCGTAAGCTGTCGATCAGCGATGGTTCACCAGACCCGTACATGCGGCGCTGCACTGACAGCCAGACCCTGAGTGGGAAATACACCACCGATGACTGGGTTTTCAACCTGATCAGCGCCTGGCAGCAGCAGCATTATTCGCGCACCTTCCCTTCCGGTTCGTTAATCGTCAATATGCCTCAGCGCTGGAATCAGGATGTGCAGGAGCTGCGCGCCGCAACCCTGGGCGATGCGCGTACCGTTGATATGGTGTTTGGGCTGTACCGGCAGAACACCCGCGAGAAGTTAAATTCAGCCTACGACATGCCGACAATGCCTTATTTAAGCAGTACCGGCTATACCACCGCTGAAACGCTGGCCGCATACAGTGACCTGACCTGGCATTTAACCGATCGTTTTGATATCGGCGGCGGCGTGCGCTTCTCGCATGATAAATCCAGTACACAATATCACGGCAGCATGCTCGGCAACCCGTTTGGCGACCAGGGTAAGAGCAATGACGATCAGGTGCTCGGGCAGCTATCCGCAGGCTATATGCTGACCGATGACTGGAGAGTGTATACCCGTGTAGCCCAGGGATATAAACCTTCCGGGTACAACATCGTGCCTACTGCGGGTCTTGATGCCAAACCGTTCGTCGCCGAGAAATCCATCAACTATGAACTTGGCACCCGCTACGAAACCGCTGACGTCACGCTGCAAGCCGCGACGTTTTATACCCACACCAAAGACATGCAGCTTTACTCTGGCCCGGTCGGGATGCAGACATTAAGCAATGCGGGTAAAGCCGACGCCACCGGCGTTGAGCTTGAAGCGAAGTGGCGGTTTGCGCCAGGCTGGTCATGGGATATCAATGGCAACGTGATCCGTTCCGAATTCACCAATGACAGTGAGTTGTATCACGGTAACCGGGTGCCGTTCGTACCACGTTATGGCGCGGGAAGCAGCGTGAACGGCGTGATTGATACGCGCTATGGCGCACTGATGCCCCGACTGGCGGTTAATCTGGTCGGGCCGCATTATTTCGATGGCGACAACCAGTTGCGGCAAGGCACCTATGCCACCCTGGACAGCAGCCTGGGCTGGCAGGCGACTGAACGGATGAACATTTCCGTCTATGTCGATAACCTGTTCGACCGTCGTTACCGTACCTATGGCTACATGAACGGCAGCAGCGCCGTCGCGCAGGTCAATATGGGTCGCACCGTCGGTATCAATACGCGAATTGATTTCTTCTGATTATTGTAAAAGGGATACCGAAAAGGTATCCCTTTTACACCACTAGTTAAAACCAGTAACTCAGCAGAGTCGCAAAAAATATTAATCCATAGTGATTATTTAAACAATGAAATTGCGATTAGGACAAATAGATTTAACTTTCTCGTTCCTTTCTCTCCTTATACTAAAGAAATAATCATATCAAAATAAAAATTCACAACAGTGCAACATTAAAAACACAACCAACAAACAATCCTATATACAAGGCACATCTCCAGAATATAAAAGCACAGACAAACAACCTAAAAAAACAACCCGAATTAATAAAACCTTTACAATTACACACCCTCAACTCAAAACAATTTCGAAAACTCAAAGATTTCATCGGCAAAAACAGTCATTAACACATATATTTTTTGAAATTCTGTAGAGTAAAACTGATATAAAGCATTTATCATATTAACATATCAATAAGTGCAAACTTAAAAATCAAAAGTTAGGGTTCAGTAAAACCAATTCGCCACAAAAAAAACCACCCCATACATATAAATTATTTTATAGGTAAAATAGATTATATATTCTCATAGCTACCACAAACTATACTAGCCTGAACTATATTTATTCTTCTGCAATCAATGCATACATAACACAAATATCACTCAGGTACACTACTCAAACCACGCTGGGATTTTTCCTCAAGTTATAATCATCACCCCGAAAATCATTCGGCATTTACTCATTAAATAGTCACCCCATAGGCCTGTACATGTTTACTCAGAAATATACATCCTTTTCTCTGTCACAAACCCTCTGATTAATCATAAATAAATACTTGTGACACCAATCTTTTTCCTTAACGGAACGAATTGTTGTGTAGAAGGAGATAATATTATGTCAAAAAAATATCAGCCATTGCTTATAACTCATTATATGTCAACATGGGTCACTATAACGGAAGCAGTTGAGATCACTACCAAAGCCATAAAACAAAAAATTACTCCTAGCGATATTTATCGTCATGCCTTGAGTGGCAACATCCTACTATCGGTCTATTTCCAGTCTCCTGTGATACTTAAGAAGATACAAACTTTTAATGGAAAAATAAAATTCAGGCAGTTTGAGGGAGACCTACTTGATAAACTATGCATGCTTGACAGGGACGGTTTTATTTATGGTCAAAATTTAAGACTCTGTACAGAAGCCAGATATGTTTGTCCTGTGCAACAAATTATAGATACCCCCCTGATAGGCTATGAATATGTTTTGATTCAGCGCATACTGGCACGTGAACTTAAATTCCCCTCCCCAATTGTGGGGGCAAGAAAAACTAACCATGGTATTATAGTAAGATTTTCAGAGGAGCTTTTTCAAATTTTCGAAACGATGAGTTGGAAAGAACGCGTAGAAAAACAAATTTCCAGACTACCTAAAAACACAGCATTAGATGTCATAAAAAAACTAACAGAAGTGACGACCATAAAATATAATCACAATGGGTGTTTTCCTCTTTATACATTACCGCCTGATGCCTGTTTTGTTATTCGCCACACCGAAGTCGAAAGACTAATTAATTTATACAAAAAAAGGGAGAGTCATCCCATTTCACCTTCCCGTATGACAACACCGTTATCACGCCTGTTTTGGCTGGCCTGCAAGCACAATGATATTATCAGCCCACTGCTGAATCATCCCTATAAGCTCCTTTCTATTTTTGAACAATGGGCATCAGGCGATGGCATCGGGGAAAAACTGGACGCTGAAACACTGAAAAATGCGCTGAAGCGTGGTTCGCCATCTTCGACATCCTTATCCGGCTAATACCATCCCCATTTGTAATGGCCGACAACCCTAAATAAGGGTTTTGCATCCCTTATTTAGGGCTCACCAGCTTTCTCTCAGGCTTCCACTGTGTTTTTTTATTCTCCGGCCACCGTTTATTTCAGTCACAGGAGGATATATGACATCTTATCAGTTACTACGCCTCAGACAGGTTGAGCAAAAAACAGGGCTGAAGCGTTCACAGATATACCTTTATATGAAAGAGGGTGCATTTCCCCGTTCAATAAAAATAGGCCCTGCTAGTGTTGCCTGGCTCGAGTCTGAGATTGACGAGTGGATCAACAAAAAGTTATCTGACCGATAAAGACGCAATGAGGAGAAGATGATGAACATTAATATCCCGGCACTCATAAACTTCGATCCTGCAGGTATAAAAAAAAGCACCTGCATGTATATTTCAGACCTGCCCGGTATTGTGCTATATGACACTATACCATTCACTGAATATTCAGCTGAATTACTGAGTACTTATTCAGTTAAGGAGTCAATTTCATGCTTCCATCCCTGAATCATATTATATTAACCGTTGCTCTTCAGGCGCTACGGGAAGGAAATATTCATCACTGCGAAACTATGGGATTCACTTACGATGAAATGAATTTGCTCGGTTGCTTATCAATAAACGATCTTATCACCCTCAGTCAGGCACCTTTACCGCTTGTCGATATTACTATCCGCCATGATGTCCTGCAAAAATTACTGGCATCATCCCACGAGGAAAACAGGCGTCAGGAACAACTGAACAGAGCTGTCAGGCTGGGGGGCTCAATCGCACTGATGAACCGTTATTTCGGGGTTGGCTCCAGAGAAACCTGTGCACGCCGCCGGTTACTCGGTGTCTCCGTTCCAAACGGGAGAACACCCATTCCGGATGAAGAAACCGATGCTGCAATCTGGCATCAGTGGCAAAAATATCGGGTCGAAAACATTGATTCCCCGGAGGCGCTGGACGCCATGATGCTGGTTACAGAAAACCTTTCATCGTGTACTGCCCCCTCGCTGACCGTTGTCTGGAACTGCATCACGCATTGCGAAAGAAAGAACACGGTAAGGAGAATACAACGTGCCAGATGAAATCGATCGCGATCAGGCGTTTAATGAACGGTGCCTAGAAGCACTGATTGAACAAAGCCGGTTAAGACCCACACCGACACCTTCCCTGCAGCACTGTCGATTATGCGGCAAGGCTATTCCGGAAAAACGCCGTCAGACGCTGCCGGGTGTAACAACCTGTACTGACTGTCAGTCGATACTGGAGAAACGCAGACGTTAAATCTGTATGTGCGGAGGAGAATAGCTCCGCACATTTTAATATGCACCAGCCGGCTTGTTTTCAGGTTCCCGTGCCTCCATGTCATGGATGAATAACCTGCTCACATCTCCTGCTGTGGCAATCCTTTTTTACAGTCAGTACACCAGAGGTCAGACATGAACAAACCGGCAAACAAGATGGAATTCGTCAGAAAACTGCGGTAAATAAATGACGGCAGCCTGCTGGAAAAGGTTGTCGGGCATATGGAAGAAAAGCTCACAGGGAATGAGCTTGAAATGCTTTATGCCGCAGCAGATTATCGCCGCGCAGAGATTGTAATGAACCAGTACTTTGATAAGGTTCCCGGTAATGCCTGGAAATATGTCAGATAACTCTGTGTTTTTTATGCAACAGGTACAGACGGATACCACTGCGGCATGAAAACGAATTTCACCACCCGGCCCGGTAAGTATCGGCCTAAGTGGCCAGGAAACGTTTAACCAGATTAAAGACCGTCCCTTACAACAAAAGGGACTACTGTATTCCTGTCTTTCACGCCTTACACATTATTGTCGTTACCAAATTCAGCCACAGAGACAGCATACAACCCCATCTGAAATATAAAGAAAGTCTTCCTCCGGATGTTTAATTTAACCTGATAATAATCAACAAATATTATTATCAGCCCGCCCGTCATCATTCATGCACACACACACCGTGCCAGTAATACGTTAATTTCACATACTTTTTTATCATTCCTTCCGGTATTTATTTTCCCGTTAAAATTTCATTACCCCTCCTGCATCCTGACCATGCTCTTTAACAATATGGAGCGGGCTGTCACACAACCATAATTCAGGGTGCCGCTGAATGTTCTCGCTGACCCGTTAAAACCGGAATGCAGGATCGGAATGTGATCGAAGAAATCATCTTCAACAATTTTAATTAAACGAGGACACTATGAGAAAGCCTGTTTATTACGCGTATGTTGCCCAGGAAAGTCATCCGGACTCTCAGGGTGAGAAAAATACCTGGTGGACAAAGGTCGGAGTCGCCTTTCCCCACCACGGTAAATCCGGTCTGAATATTGTCCTGACGCCCGGTATTGCCGTTTCCGGCAAACTGGTCCTGCTTGAGCCCCGGGAGGAAAATAATCCACCACAGAATACGGGCCCCATCGAAACCGTGTCGTAACCACCCTTAATTCTGTTCCCACGGCATGCAGTATCAGCAGACCCTGCATGTCACTTGTTTACTGAGGTCACCATGCTTTCCACCACAGCCTTTCTGGCGATAGCCATGCAGTGCGCCGCCAGCATTCATCCGTCCACGGCATTCGACGTGGCACGGGTGGAATCCGGTTTTAACCCTTATGCCATCGCTGAGATTGTCCCGAAGGCCGGCCCCTCTTTCGGCGATCAACACATTATTTCTCACCTGCCAGCCAGCCGGGGAGATGCAGAGCATATTCTCCGTCGCCTGTCAGCACAGGATCGCCGTTACTCTGTCGGGCTGATGCAAATCACCAGCACCAATTTCCGCCATTATGGTGTGTCCGCCACAGAGCTACTTGATCCCTGTACCAATCTGTCCGTCTTCGAACACATTCTCAGAGACTGCTACCGGCGCGGCGGCACGCTGAAAAGGGCGCTGAGTTGTTATTATTCCGGCAATTTCAGTACCGGGCAACAACCTGAAACGGCGTTTTCCGGAACGAGCTATATCCAGCGAATCGGTTATCCGCCGGGATCATCCCGCTATGCGGTCCCCGGAACCCGTGAGGACAAATCATCAGTTGCCGTTCCCCTGAAAACCGCCCCTGCCAGTGACTCATCCCGTCACCACGTGTTCTGGCCCGGAGTCGTCGTCCGTGGCGTCCCTGCGAAACTCCGCCAAGAAAAAATCTTCATCGCACCTTTCTCCGCGCCGTCAGTGCGCCGGAGTTTCTCCCTGTCACCCCGTGAGGAGGAGGAATAATGATACTTTTCCGCAAGCTAAAAGCTGTGGTCCCCCCCGTTTCGGCCTGTACGCTGACGACTTTTTCTGCAACCCCGGCACTGGCCGACGGATTTCAGCGGGCAAATACTGTCATGCAAAAAGTGTCAACCGGGCTGCATGGTCTGGCGGCAATCACGATCACCGTGGCCGTGATCTGGATTGGCTATAAGACCCTGTGGAAAGGCGAGAGCCTGTCGCAGTGCGGCTACATCATCATTGGCGGCATTTTAATTGGCGGAGGCAGTGAAATCGGCGCTCTGCTGATGAGCTAAGAGGCTGAACATATGGCAAAGCTGCTCAAGGCAATGAAACGCCCGGCGGCGCTGTGGGGGGTGCCAATGGTGCCCCTGCTGGCTGTCACGGGTGTAACCATCATCGTTGCTATCTGGACTTCCGTCGCTCTCCTGTTCTTACTTCCTGTGCAATTTCTGGTGATGAAGTCCCTTACCAGAAATGAACCGATGCGGTTCAATCTGATTGCCGTATGGCTGAGAGCGAAGGGAAAGCCGGTAGCAAACCGTTTATTTGGCGCAACAACATTTATGCCCGTTGAGCATGATGATGTTGATATCAAGGAGTTTCTCGACGCCATGAAACTAAATCAGTGTGCCACCATCAAGAAGTACATCCCGTACTCATCGCACATTCATCAGCATGTGGTTCGTTCCCCTAAGAGCGATCTGTACTGCACCTGGGAATTGATGGGAACGCCGTTCGACTGCGAGTCTGACGAGTCGCTCCAGTTCGGGACGAACCAGTTACACGGGCTAATCCGCTCATTCGAAGGTATGCCAGTTACTTTCTATATCCATAACGACCGCAATACGTTTACCGACAATCTTCATAAAGATTCCGGCAACCCGTATGCCGATGAAGTTAGCCGTCTTTACTACGCTTCTGTCGGTCTGTTCCGGCGCAACCGCCTGTTCCTGACGGTCTGCTATCGCCCGTTTGTCAGCCTTGAAAAAGCAGAACGCAAACGGATGAAAGACAGCCAGAAACTAAAGGAGCTGGACGGTGCTTTGCTGGAAATGCTGGAAATAAAAAGCACGCTCGATACCGCGCTGTCGCGCTATGGTGCGCGACCTCTCGGTACGTTTACCGAAGGAAACGCGGTGTTTTCGTCGCAACTGGCTTTCTATGAATATCTGCTAACGCACCAGTGGCGAAAAGTGCGCGTCACCCGTACCCCGGCCTATGACGTGATGGGGGCGGCGGCGTTGTTCTTTTCGGCTGAATCCGGGCAGATAAACCACGCCAACGGTACGCAATATTTCCGGGGGCTGGAGGTTAAAGAGTTCGCCGAAGAGACCGCCACGGGGATGATGGACTCCCTTCTTTACGCCCCCTGCGATTACGTGATCACGCAGTCCTATACATGCATGTCACGCGAGGAAGCGAAGAAAGCCATTAAGCGTACCCGCCGCCTTTTGATGAGTGCCGACGACGATGCTGTTTCCCAGCGGCTGGATCTGGATGTGGCGCTTGACCTGCTGACATCGGGGAAAATCGCTTACGGCAAGCACCATTTTTCCATCATGGTGTATTCCCCGTCGCTGGAAAGCCTGGTTGCTGATACGAATGAAATCAGTAACGCGCTGAACAACATAGGGATAACGCCTGTTCCGGCAGAAATATCGCTTTCAGCGGCGTATATGGCGCAACTGCCAGGCAACTACAACCTGAGGCCACGTAAAGGGGAGCTGAGTAGCCAGAACTTTGTGGAGCTGGCCGCGCTCCATAATTTCTATCCGGGCAAGCGCGATAAAGCCCCCTGGGGGGATGCGATGGCTTTACTGCGCACCCCGTCAGGCGATGGCTACTATATCAACCTGCATAACACACTGGCAGATAAGGACGAATTCAACGAGAAGAACCCGGCCAGTACCTGCATCCTCGGTACGAACGGTTCGGGTAAAACCATGTTGATGACGTTCTTTGAGATCATGCAGCAGAAATACGGGCGCGAGGATAGCTTCTCCCCGGATGCCAAAACCAAACGGCTGACAACCGTTTACCTCGATAAAGACCGGGGCGCAGAGATGAACATCCGGGCGCTGGGTGGCCGTTACTATCGGGTTATCAGTGGTGAGTCTACAGGGTGGAACCCGTTCTCGTTGCCAGCAACCAAACGCAATATCAATTTCATCAAGCAACTGATGAAAATCCTTTGTACCCGTAACGGCTCGACGATCTCCCCACGCGATGAACGCCGTCTGAGTGATGCGGTCAATGCTGTGATGAATGACGAGCCGCAATATCGCGTCTACGGCATTACCCGAATGCTGGAAAATTTGCCTGAGCCGGCTACGAAAGAAGCCCAGGAAAACGGCCTTAGCATTCGGTTGTCACAGTGGGCGCAGGGCGGTGAGTTCGGCTGGGTGTTTGATAACGAGTCTGACACGTTCGATATCAGCAACTGCGATAACTTCGGCATCGACGGAACGGAGTTCCTGGACGATGCAAGCGTATGTGCGCCAATCTCGTTTTATCTGCTGTACCGCATTACCAGCCTGCTTGACGGGCGACGCCTGGTCATTTTCATGGATGAATTCTGGAAGTGGTTACGCGACCCGGTGTTTAAGGACTTTGCTTATAACAAGCTGAAAACCATCCGTAAGCTGAACGGGATGCTGGTCGTCGGTACTCAATCCCCGGCAGAGATCATCAAAGATGATATCGCCCCGGCAGTGATTGAGCAGTGCGGGACACAGATTCTGGCGGCGAACCCCAACGCCGACCGCGCACACTATGTTGACGGTATGAAGTTTGAACCGGAAGTGTTCGACGTGGTGAAAGGGCTTGACCCGCAAGCCCGCCAGTATGTTGTGGTGAAAAATCAGTTCAAGCGCGGCGATACCAAACGTTTTGCCGCTCGTGTCACGCTCGACCTGTCGGGTATCGGCAGATACACCAAAGTCATGAGCGGCGATGCCCCCAACCTCGAAATATTCGAATCGATTTACCGGGAAGGAATGCAGCCTCATGAATGGCTCGATACCTACCTGGCTAAAGCGCTCTGACCCAAAGGAGATATACGATGAAAACTCGCTTTCGTACTCTTATTCTGGCTTGCGTCATTGCAAGCCCACTGGCTCATGCTGGTATTCCCGTCGCTGTTGATGCTGACCCTATGCGGGACGTGCAGTGGGCGCAGGAGTTAAAACGCTGGATGGAAACGGCCAGACACTACCAGTCACAAATACAGGCATATAAAGACCAACTGGCGACGGCCACTGGCGTTCGTGATATTGCTGATTTTGTTGACCAGGCCAAAGGCCTGAAAGCTGACCTTGAAAAGCTGCGTAAGCCCGGACAGGCACTGAATGACCTGCTTCTCTCCGGCGGTTCCTCCGGGCAGTTCGATGCGTTGTACGAGAAGTATAAAATTTTCGACACCTGCAACACTGCGCAATCGGGGAGTTATGCCAACGTATGCAAGCAGCAGGTCATCAACAAGGCTATCCAGCTTGAGCAAACCGACGAGGTTCAGAACCAGGTAAGCCAGACCCTGGGGGAAATAAACAGTCTCTCCAACAGGGTAGCGTTAGCCAAAGATTCGAAAGAATCTCAAGACCTTGCAAACAGTATTCAGCTAAAATCTGTCATGCTGAACACGCTTACCACCCAATGGGAAATGAGCGTGAAAGCAGCAGAGAAGCGCGAAAATGCGCTAGAAGCGGAGCGTGTTAAGCAGTGGAATCAGCAGCAGTTAAACGCGCCAACTGCTGACCTTAATAATTTATGAGGTATTTATGTTATCAAAAAAAATTATTTTAATTTCGACGATCACCCTGTGCTTTTCTATTGTTGGATGCAAAGAGGAAGCTAAAACAACAAAATGGTATAGGGATCACCCTGACGAATTAAAACTAGCTTATGAAAAGTGCCAAAAGAGTGGTGACGCTTCTGATAATTGCAAGAATGCAAATGAAGCCCACTATCAAATCAAGCAGCTAAACGCACCAACTCCAGACTTAAATAATTTAGAGGAGTAATATATGAGTGGCGGTCTTTTTGTTGGGGTTGAGAAATACCTGATAGGAGGAATTACAGACGCCACAAAGAGATTGATGATGTCGTACTCTTCTATGATGATGGGGTTGGCAGCAGCGTCAGCTACCATCTACATCATGTGGCGTGGATACCAGACTTTGGCTGGTAAGCTATCTACGCCTATGGAAGACACGATGTGGGACATCATGAGGATGGCGATCATCCTGTCCTTCGTGGCTAATTTAGGCGGCTACCTCGATGGCGTTATTGATGCCATAAACGGAATAAAGGAGGGTTTTTCTGGTAGTGATAATATATGGCAGTTATTAGACACCCTATGGAATAAGGCTAAAGTGTTAGGGAAAACGCTACATGACATGGATAATTCTACATATGTAAAAGATGAGGGAATGACTGCTCAATTTTGTGTATGGCTTGGAATATTCGCACTTATGATTCTAGCGGGATTTGTTTCAATGGTTGCCGAAGTAATGATTCTACTATTAGGAATAACTGCACCTATTTTCATATTCTGCCTTATGTATGGTTTCCTCCGCCCCATGTTCAATAACTGGTTGCAAAATATATTTGCAGGAATATTAACAATTCTATTTACCGCTCTCTCATTGAGAATTGTAGTGAATTACTTGAATCTCGTTCTTAATAAGGCGACGAAGGTAGCAGACAGTTCAACAATTGTTGAACTTGGTGCTCAAGTCTGCCTTGCAGGTATTTTCGCTGCAATACTGGTGTATATTTCCGCTAAGGTAGCCGCAGCTCTGGCCGGGGCAAGCGCTACCGTATCCATGCAGGGGCTGGCCGCTGTAGGTATCGGTGCGGCTGCTTTTGGTGCCGGGAAGCTAGCCGGGGGTGCAGTTAAAGAAACCAAACGTTCCGCCCAGGACAACATTCAGGGCTGGAAGGATGCGAATGCAGGTAAGCCCGGCAAGCCCGGAGGTGAGTTAGGCTATAACGCATCTAAAGCGCGGAAGTACGCGATTGAGCAGATGATAGCCCGGAACGAAGCGCGGAGGCTGGCACAGTCGAGAGAATCCGCGGTTAAGAAGTTCAACAGCTAGGCCAGACGTCTCCCGTCCATCCCCCCGAAATATCATCATATGAAAATATAATTATATTTTCATATATCTAATTTAGTTGAGGAAATCATTGATGAAACGCTTGATTGCGCTGGCTTTGCTGTGCGCGCTTTCTGGCTGCGCCCAGAACACGCCTCCCTCTGCCTTTAGCGGTAAGGGAGAACCCGTAAACACCCCTCAAATTATGGCGGAGTTAAACAGTCATGAGTGAACAGAAATTAATAGCTGAATCCCGCACTTTTGAGCAGCAAATGATTGAGCGGGATAAACGCGCCACAAAAGCCGGTTTTGTTGTTGGCGGTATGGGTCTGCTGATTGCGGTACTGGCGCTCGTCGCCGTGGTCGTGATGTTGCCGCTGAAACAGACGGACGTTGAGCTGTATACCTTGGATAACCACACAGGACGGGTGGAACACGTTACCCGGACATCGAAAACCAGCCTGACCGCAACAGAAGCCTATCAAAAGGCGATGGCCGCAAACTACGTCAAAGTGCGTGAGCGGTATGTCTATCCCTCTTTGCAGGACGACTACGAGACGGTACAGGTCTACAACGCTCCCCAGGTAAACGATGACTATCTGGCGCTTTACGCCGGAAAAAACGCCCCAGACAAGGTTTATAAGAACGGGGCGCACACCGTGAAAGTGGAGATCTTGTCCAACCAGATCACCGATGCGACAGCCCCTGATAGGGTCGCCACCATCCGCTACAAGAAGATTATCCGCCGTCTGGCTGATAACAGCACCCGCAACGAATATTGGGATGCCCGGTTCACGTTCCATTCTAACCCTGACAAGGAAATGAGCGATGCGGAACGCGAGATCAACTACTTCGGCTTTACCGTCACCAGTTGGCAGACCGACCGCGAAATCCGGGGAGGTGAATGATGAAAAAGTTAACGTTTACCGCACTGGCACTGATGATGTGCGGCGCGGCATGGGCTGCGGCCATACCGCAGGCAAGCCGCTATGACTCCCGCGTGCAGCAGGTTATCTATAACCCGCAGAACGTCACTGTCGTTAACACCAAACCCGGCTTTATGACAACGCTAGTCTTTGATAACGATGAGGCGGTCATAAGCGCCAAACCTGGCTTTGATGAGGCGTGGGAAGCCACGCCGGATGCAAACCGGGTCAACGTTCGCCCGGTCGCGCTCACGCAGGGAGCGCCCGGAGAAGATGGCAACACAACGCAGGTCGTGATCCCCCCGAACAGCCGGGACTGGCATACCAATATGCTGGTTGTCACCAGTAAGCGCCTGTACAACGTCGAGCTGAACGTCATCGATGATAAATCGGCACAACAACCCGCTTTCCAGGTGAGCTATCGCTATCCGGGCGAAGAACGGGACAAAGCGAGCCGGGAGGCGACGGCCAGACAGCGCGAGTGGGAGCAGAAACAGCAACAGGCCAGCGTCCAGAAAGCGCTGAACTCGGCGCAGACGCCCCGCAACTGGAGTTACACCAAATATCCGGGCAAAGGCAGTTTCAACATTGTTCCCGATTTTGCTTACGACGATGGCCGCTTTACGTTCGTGGGCTTCTCCCCGTCTAAGTCCATTCCTTCCGTCACCAAAGAGCTGAACGGCAAAGAGCATGTGGTTAACAGCAGTATCCAGAAGAAAGGCGATTTCACCGTACTGGTGATTCAGGAGGTGACGCCACGCCTAGTACTGCGTTCCGGTAATGCCGTTGTGGGTCTGGAAAATAGCGGATTTGGCAAGGTACACGCCGCCGATGGTTCCACCGTATCCCGGCAGGTGGAAAGAGTGGAAAAACCGGAATCCAATTAACCTATAAAAATATTTTTATAAAAGGAAACGTGCATATGAACGACGAAAACAAAATGCCTGTGCCGGATGAAGCGCAGGCATTCCCGGCACACGCTGAGGATGATATTGCCACGCTTGAGCGGGAAGCCCGCGCTAAAAGGGAGGCCGAGCTTCTCAATGCGCAGGACGACGAAGAGAAAGACCCGGTACAACCCGCCGTTAACAAGCTGAAAAAGCGCAAACGGGGCAAAGCAACCGCCTTTCTTGCCATTGTCGCGGTCACGCTTATCTTCCTGGCATGGGGTGGTAACTGGGTTTATCGCAATATCCTGTGGCAGCCTACGGAAGAAAAGAAACAGGACACAGCCCCGCAGACGAACAAAACCGATTACCGGCAGCGTAACGATCTCGGTATGTCCACCGATACAGCCGAAGAAGAGCCAGAGCAACAGGATAACGGCCAGAGCAGCACGGGGGGAACAGGGCAGGTGGCTCCGGCCGCCCCGCCAGAACTCAACAAAGCCAGCTTCCTTATTCGCCGTGATGGTTCGGCCACCACACAGAACCCGGTAAAAACCCGGCAGCAGGAAATGACGCTGACATCGGCAACGACCACCGGACAACAGGACAGCAGCGCGGCCACAAATACCGCCGCACCGCCGCCGGGACAAAGCCCCGCACCACTGCGCCGCATACCCTATAACCCTGACCTGTACATCCCGGAAAATACCTCGATCCCCTGCTCACTGGATCGCCGCTTTGTATCTGACCGGGCGGGGAAACTTCGCTGCACGGTCACTACTGACATCTGGAGCGCCAGCGGCAACACGAAGCTGATAGAGAAAGGCACCACCGCATCATTACTTTACCGCGCCATAGCGGAAGAAGGTATGAAGCACGGGCAAGGGCGGGCATTCATCATTGCGACGAAGCTACGCACCCGCCAGCCGCCTTATCTCGATATCCCGTTGGTTGATACCAGCGCGGCTGGCGAGCTGGGCGAGGCTGGCGTTGATGGCTGGATAGATTCGCACTTCTGGGAACGGTTCGGCGGCGCGTTAATGGTCGGCATGATCCCCGATATTGGCGCATGGGCATCCAACAGCGCGGGCAAAAAAGACCGCAATACGGACTATACGGAAAACAGCCGCCAGGCTATGGCAGATATGGCACGTACCACGCTAGAGAACAGCATCAATATTCCCCCAACGCTCTATAAGAATCAGGGCGAGATCATCAACCTAATCACAGGCGAGGATATTGATTTTTCCAACATCTATACACTGAGGTTGAAAAATGACCGCTAAGAATATTTCCCTCGACCGCTATAAACAGCGTTTCTTTGGCGACTTTCTAGAGCTTCCCGGCCTGACGGAGATCGCCGTCAATCGTCCAGGTGAGCTGTATACCAAAATCAACGGCGTATGGGAGCAGCACGCCGTTCCTTTGTCCTATGAGGATTGCTACAACTTTGCCCGGTGCCTGGCAAAGCACCACGGCGACAATATCGAAGATATTAAGCCGGGGCTGTCAGCCACGCTGGAATCTGGCGAACGGTGCCAGGTGATTGTTCCCCCGGCCTGTGAGCGCGATACGGTGTCTATCACCATCCGTAAGCCATCGAAGGTACAAATCCCGCATCAGTCATACATCGATGCGGGATTTTATAACCGGGTAACAGGCGAGGAAAAAACGGAGACGCACGACGAGGAATTAATTGCATTGTACAATACAAAAAATATTCCTCTGTTTATGGAGAAATGCGTCGAGTACGGTAAAACTCTCGCGGTCGCCGGGGAAACAAGCACCGGGAAAACCACCTATATGAAAATGTTGATAGGGTATATTCCTGTACATCTTCGGATATCAACCATTGAGGACAACCCGGAAATCACGTTCTTTATCCATAAAAACTACGTCCATCTTTTTTATCCGTCAGAATCATCAGATGAAAAAGGTTCTATCGTTACCCCGGCGAGCCTTTTACGCTGGAATTACCGTATGAACCCTGACCGCATTTTATTAACAGAGGTTCGCGGTGCGGAAGCCTGGGACTTCCTTAAAATAACAGGTTCCGGCCATGAAGGGAGTATGACCTCCATTCATGCAGGATCAGCGAAAGAAGCTATATATGGGTTTATTACCCGTTGCTATGAAAATCCACAGTGCGCCCAGCTCCCCTATACATTTATGTTACGTAAGGTTCTGGATAGCCTGGACGTGATTGTGAGCATTGATTTAGACGGAAATGTTCGCCGTATGAATGACATCTATTTCCGTCCAATTCATCGAAACCAGTATTTTGAGGAAATGAAAGCATGATAAAGAAACTTAAAGTCATCATGTTGGCAGCAATAGTTACCGGATGTTCATCGCCGCCGCCTCCCGTTCCTGTGGAGTGGGATAAAGCCGCTGCCCCATTAAATACCAGTTTATCGCAATGGAGTGACAATAACGTTATAGTCCCTTCCCCGACAGTTAACGGTAAATGGACATCATCAATCAGCGCACAAAGTTTCTACGATACAATATGGACTCCAGCAGTATTTTACGCAGTCGCCCATTCAACACGAATTGTCGTCACTGCACAATCCGGCACTGATTTCTTTAATGCCAAAAACTGGCTTCGCCAGAATGGCGCAAAAGGCGTTATTGAATACCAGCCTGTCTTTAATTGCCTGACGTGCAGAGAAACCACTATTTATTTCTCTCGCTAATCCATTTAAGCAACACAATCTAATAAGGATTTATCATGAAAAAAACCGTTATCGCGGCGACGGTATTATGCCTGACCGCAGGAACGCCGATTTATTCCTTTGCCGCTGACCCGTGCGAAGTTGTTCTTTGCATGTACGGAAAAGCTACAGGTAATAGTGGTGGGAGTGAATGCAGTTCAGCAGAACGCGCATTTTTTAAAATCAACGCATTTAAAAAACACCATCGTTTCAATCCGGGTAAAACATTCGATATGCGAAAAGAATTTTTAGGGGAGTGCAAAGCCGCAGACCCTGAATCAATAAGTAAAATCCTTTCAAAATTTGGCAGAGTGAAAGGATAACTGACATATCCATTTTGATATGAGAGGTTCGAAATGATAAACGAAGATTTATTCATTAAGAATATACACTCAAAAAATCAGGACAGAATATCTGTAGCCATGGTATATGACACGTTATCAAAAGAAGCCCACAGAGGTTGTGGGCTGTATTACGAAATATACGAAAGCTGTTTTATCGGTCTTTTGCGCGATCATCTTTCAGAACTTAATGAAGCTGACGCAAATAGATTAAGACGCTATGCCGAGAGTAAAGGTACGAAAATTGATGATGCGTCCTACAGTGAAGCACTGGAAGCTGAAAGGGAGTGCAGGGCTGAAATATACCGCGAGCAAATGTAATCACACAAAACAAAAGTGTATTGTACAATACAGAGACTAACAGGCGACGGGATTTTAAGGCTTCATTATTTTTGGCTTCAATTTCGAAGAAATTGTTAAGACGAAAAATAATGAAGTGGAACGTGGACAGAAAATTCAATTTCGGAGAAATTGCTAATTTTCAGGATCCACGTCCACCCGCGAACATTCGCCCCAGCGAATTGAAGCGGGCCGGGGGGAGCCGCAAAAATTTTGCCGCCCCAGCGAGCAAAAAGGCACGCCCACGTGCCGGTTTTTGTGGGGGGCTTGCCCCGCACACCGTCGCAGCCAGGCTATATTTCCCGCCCCGGCGGGGAATATGCCGATTAGGCGCGACCAACCCCTTTAAAGCAGCGTTCCCATTTTTTCGAGCTTGCGAAGAAAAAATAGGCTAAACGCGCGTCTTAAAGGGGTTGGTCGCGCGTAGCGTGCGACGGTGTGCCGCCTTTGACCCTGGGGGTTTTGGCGTGGCGTCCAGCCGCGACATTACCCCCATGCGACAGGCAATAAGGGCGTCCAGCCCGCATGTACTGGCGCACGCCGTTTCGTGCAGGGAAGCATGCTTTCCGGTACATGGCCGCACAGCGGTTACCTTCTTTACCCCATACGCTCGCCCCGTCTTTTCGCCCGACACCGTGGGGCGAATTGATGGGGCGATGTCATGGGGCGAATCGCTGACGAAGGAGGCATGATGATTTTAAATAAGCTTACCGCTTCACTGTCCCCGATAGTGAACGGGATGCTGGCGGTGCTGGCTTTTGTGCAACAGAAACAACTGGTGCTGGCATTATTAGCGGGGCTGACGATGCCGTTTTTTGCATCAATGAAAAGCGATGAACGGCAGAAAGCGCCGCTCTGGAAAAAGCTGATTATTGCTTTTTCCCTGCTGTGTTTTCTCTCCGGCACACTGGCTCCGGTCGTTATCGGATCCTTTCAGTGGCTGTATAAGATCAGACCCACCAGTGATAATACGGTACTGGCGTGGTCAGTACGGATTGCTTTCACTGTAACCGGGATTATTTTTCATATTATGCTTCGCCGGATATTCACACCGGAACTGGACAAAATAAAGAAACGCCTTGTTAAAAAGACCACCCTTGAACGGGAATTGCGCACCGATGTCCGCACCGTAAAGTCCCTGCTGCCGGAAACACTGCATTATAACCCGCTGGATTATATCGACCTGAATAAAGGCATTTTTACCGGCATGGGCAGGGAAAATGAACCAATGTATCTCCCGTTAAAAGACTGGCAGAAACAACACGCGGATATTATCGGCACCACAGGGGCCGGTAAAGGGGTAGCCGCCGGCATATTACTTTATCAAAGTATTCTGGCCGGTGAAGGTGTTTTTGTTATGGACCCCAAAGACGATGAATGGGCACCGCATCTTTACCGCAAAGCCTGCGAGGATGCAGGCAAGCCTTTTGCCTTAATTGACCTGCGAAAACAGCAATACCAGTTAAATCTGATTGAAGATATCACGCCCGATGAGCTGGAAGAATTGTTTGTTGCAGGTTTCAGCCTGGCAGAAAAAGGGCAGGAATCTGATTTTTATCGCATTGATGACCGAAAAGCCGCCCGTATAGCCGCACAATTTGTCAGCGATAATCCATCGACAACAATCCGGGATGTTTATAACGGTGATTACGTTCAGAGTATTGCCGAAAAGATCAAAGCCTTTTTCGGAAAAATTGAGGAACTGGCATTACTCAATGCCATTAACTCACCAGAAGGCTTTTCGCTTAAGCACATATTTGATGAGGGCGGCTGCTGTTATGTTGTCGGCTCCATGCGAAACAGCAAAATTATTACCGCCCAGCGCATGCTACTGGTTCGCCTTTACCAGCTGGCAGAAAAGCGCGATCGAGTAATAGACGTCCCCCGCCCCATTGCTGTTTATCTTTCCGAACTGAAATACCATTTATCCAGGTCAGCACTGGAGGGATTAGGGGCAGCGCGTGATAAAGGCGTGCATATTATTATGGACCACCAGTCCATTGCCGATTTAAAAGACTGCCCGGCAGATTTGAAAGGTGACGCCGTTGTCGGTGCGGTCGTTGAAAATGCCAAATTCAAACTGGTTTACCGGGTTATGGACCCGGATACAGCGGAATGGGTAGCGAGAATGTCAGGCACTATTCTGGTGGATGACGAACTCCGTAAGGCTAAAACAGATAATATGCTCACGGAGACCATCGACAGTGAGCGCACAATCCGCCAGGCCGAACGTTTCTTTATTGACAGCAATATGATCCTGAACCTGCCCGATTTTGTCAGCTTTATCTTTACGACAAAAACGCTACCTTCTGCTTCACTGATCTCGCCGATAAAGGTCAGAAAGCGCCAGCTAAAAACTTTTTCGGTTTCCCCTGATATTGCCGCAACGGTAGCCCCCGTGAAGATCATGCTGGATTTTTGCGAGGATGATAAACCCGCCATGTCGGATGTGATGACAACACACCCGGCTCTTTTCTTCGACGAAAGCGAAGTCAAACCGGTAAAGCCGAAACCTGATGATGAAGAACACCTGTCCCCGCTGGATTTTTAAGGAGCGCTTATGCTGATTTCATCATTTCACGAGCGCCAGACGCGTAACAACGAAAAAATAAAACAACTGCTGAACTTCCTGAAAGAAGAAACTTACAGTGATTTTAAAACTCTGATGCTGTTATTTGGTTTCCGGGATCATAAGTCGCTTTATTCGCTACTGGCAAAAACAGAGCGAATGGGGTTAATCCAGAAGCATGTGCTTGAATCACGAACAATGAAGATTTCATTATGGGGGATCACCAGCGACGGGCTGGCGGTGGTGTTAACCCCGGATGATAAAATCTTTCCTCCTCGGTTTGAACCATCAAAAATCACCGGCTGGACGCTGGAACACCATCTTGATAATCAGGCCGCCAGGCTTATTCTGGAGAAGAAAGGCGCGTCGGGATGGATTAACGGCGACCGGGCCACCTTTCTCAGCCAGTATCAGGTAAAACATCGCCCGGACGGGTTGATCATCTTGCCTGGCAGCACCGTGATCGCCATTGAAACCGAGCGTCGCCTGAAAACCCGAGCCCGCTACCAGTCGATTATTGCCAGCCACCTGCTGGCCCGTACCCGCAAACTGTGGATTCATGTTTTTTATGTCATTCCTGACCCACAGAAAAAACGGGCACTTGAGCTCCTATTTGACAGCATCAGACATGTCATCATCAACCATCAGCACGTCCCGCTGGAAGAACGCCACCGTCGGGTATTTCGCATTTATACCCTTGATGAATTAAAGCGCTTGTCATTAGACAGCTATACGTAAGCTTTTACTCAGGCCATCGTGATGGTCTCACCGGGCTGGCGGTAATACCGCCAGCCCGGTATATTTTTATTCCACTGCGAGGCGCAGACTGTTCGGTACTCGCTATGCTGCGTTCCGCCTCAGTCTGCGCCCTGCAGCGTTGCCGGTTAAAAACCATGTAACCGCATTCCCTTGCGGTTGTCTGGCTCCGTCCTCAGAGTTTATCCATCAGATAAGAATGCGCTTTAGAGGCGGCGCTGACCGCTTTGAAAATATAACGCTTGTCGTTTTTCAGCGCTTTCAGCCAGGAAGCAATATAGCTTTCATGTTGTACCTCTCCCTCAATGCCAAGATCAGCCATCAGAAAGGCACTTCCCAGCTCCGCGACAAGTTCTTCCTCTGCATAATCCGCACTGCCAAACTTCCCTTTCATTTCACGGTTCAGGCGTTTTTTACCCCCGCTCCAGTGAACCAGCTCATGCAGACCGGTAGCGTAGAAGTTAGCCGCATCCGAAAACAAATGGCGCTCCGGTAACCAGACTTCATCAGTTGATGGGCTGAAAAAGGCGTTTTGTCCTTTCTCGATGATGTTTGCGCCACTCTTCCGTAACAGGTTCTCAGCCTGCGGCAACGGGTTAAATGTAGCTTCCGGGCTGACTGTTTCAGTTGTCAGGGGCAAACCGTCGATTTGCTGAACGTTAAACACGGTGAAAGTTTTCAGCATCGGAATTTGTTCAACCTCTCCGGCGTCGTTTTCCTTTTCCAGGGTCGTATAGAAAATGGCTGTTGTGCCATGTTCACCCTTGCGAACCTGTCCACCTGCTGCCTGTGCCTGTTTGTAAGTCATCCAGCGGGAATCGCTGAAACCCTGTTTAGATGCGCTGCACCACAGCAACATGATATTCATTCCGCTGTAAGCCGTGCCAGTGGCGTAATTGGATGGCAGTCCAGACATGCCGGATACACGCAGCCACGGGCAGGACCACGGTTTTACACCGGCTTCCAGCGCTGCAATGATGCTGTCGGTAACGGTCTGATAAATATCCGTTCTGGTTTTAGAAAATTTCGTTTTTGAGGAGCCTGACTGCTCCAGCGAGGATACGCTGGTCGCCGCTGCGGTGTTAGGGGCGCTTGTCCGGGAGGTATAAAGGGAAATCGTCATGTTTTTTTCTCCGTCAGTGTGTGATTTTCGTCTTCGTATCGCCTGACGGTTCGCTTTCCCGGCATCGTTCTGTCCTGCAAGGGCGCAGTATGCGTGCAATTTTACCCTTGCGGGACGGGTTGTGTTGGGAAACGATTAACCGGAAGCAGATATGAAGAACGGAAAAGCGCACGGGAGAGAAAACCTGCCCCTGCATAGCCGGGCTTAACGCCCCTTACTTCGCAGCGGTGAAATTAGATTGGTGGTAATGAGTCGGGAAATGGCATTAACAGGAGGTTCTTGTTGATGTTAGCATGCTTTCCTGCCGGACGAGGTGATACTGCTAACCAGGGGCGTTTTGTTCTTAAAATGCCTCGTTCCGGCATCAATCACTACCGAGTCCCTGCCGTCCCCTTATTGAGCGCCGCGTACAGTTTATTCACTACCACCCATAGTGAGCGATTTAGTGAAACAGGCCACAGCGCCGTAACCGCGGGCATCATATGCCGTAGTGGCGATCTGTCTTATTCTCAGTGCCCCTCTATCAGTATGCGCCCATGCAAACTGACATTCCCCCTGTATTATGTTGACAGGGAGAGACCTGCCAGCCTACTGGCGTGACGTTGCGACAGACCCGTTGCCTCACACATGACTTCCACAGCTTCCCGCTTCTGGTCTGTCGTCAGAACTTTCGGTTCAGGGCCACCTGCAACGCTTCTTTATCCATCATGACTTCTGCAAGCAACTCCTTGAGGTGGGCGTTCTCTTCTTCAAATGACTTAAGACGTTTCACCTCAGGCATTTCCATGCCATCAAACTTCTTGCGCCAAGTGTAGTACGCAGCATCAGAGATAGCGTGCTTGCGGCAAAGCTCCCGGGCAAAAACTCCAGATTCAGCTTCGCGGAGGATACTGATGATCTGTTCGTCGGAAAAACGCTTCTTCATTATGATGTCCTCATGTGACTAATGAAGACGTTACTAACATCGGTGTATGTTAATCAATCGGGAGCAGGGCAAAGCCACCGTTTGATGTTTTTTTATAACAGTAAGTTATAAACAAATTGATAGCTTGATATGTATTGAGCCTCAAAAAACACCTATTCGATGGCAAGCTTTAAGAAAAGGTTCTTTAAGGAAATTGCATTCAGCATAAGGCTTCTTTTTCGCTTGACGTGCTAATGTTCTCATGAATTCGGTAGGACTCAACCCCTCCTCCTTCCACTCATCTAGCACCTGAGTAAGCCAGTATTTACCGTCATTTTCTGCACAAACTTTGGCTTTATAACGTTCTTCTATACCGTACAAGTCTTTCCATGTTTCTAGTTCCTCCTCCAGCGTATCGGGACCGAACTGTATAATAATATCAGCAGGCTCAAGCGCATCGATATTTGCATGTTGTAGAGTAATCTGTAATTGAATTACATGATCCACTGAGGCAAATGGATTGAAGGCCTTACGACGAAGAGCGCCGCTCTGAATAGGATCTTTGGATAACTTATATGTGCTATTGCACTCATGACAGGCCGGAGCAAGATTATGGAAATTTATCGAATTAAATGGATATAAAGCTTTGGGCAAATAATGGTCATAGGCCTCGCGCTTGCTATGGTTCCCACCCTTTATATCTCCAATACCACAAAAAGGACATTTACCCGCCTTGTTCACTGCTGCAAAAGATTGATAGTGATCGTGTATATCACCGATCTTGGCACGCAGTACAGCGAGATCAAGCAGTGACTGTGAGTATAAGCCCTTAAAGAAAACAGCAAGTTGTTCTGCTATATCTTTGTGGTGAATGGCAATATCGGAATAACGGACAACTTGTATTGAAGGGTCATTAGCACATATTTTTTCCAGATCATTATTCCCTTGATACCACTGTTTAAACTGATCGATTTGTACCTCAGTCAGTGACGAAAACAAGCCATAAATTTTCTCTACATGGTTATAAAAGAAAACAGCACCTTGTGTATCCGAGGAAGAAAAATCCTCCATCACTTCATACAATTCTGCGTTAGCTTCAAACAGTTTAAGACAAAAAGGCCCTCTTACCCGCGCTTTGCACCATACCTCATAAAAAATAAAATCAATGAATGCCTGCATCTTTTCCATTTTGTGTGGCACATAGGTATATGAAAACAGCATCAGTGCTAAACCTCGTCATTCGTTGGATTGTCGCTATCAAAAATAGCCTTGAGGAGTAATACTTTTTCCACCGAGTCACCCAATTGTTCATCAATTTCTGTGATCAGAGTTTCCTTGTCTTCAATGCCTTCGTTAAAACGTCTGCGTAAATCATCCAGTACTGCTTGCGCATGGCCACCGATAGTTTCACGTTTGCCGAAGGTATTCATAGTAATTTTATTGATTGATGCACCAAGTGTGTTGTATTTAGGTATGCTTATTGTGACCGCACCGCTATATTTATCCTTAGAAAAAACCAGTACTTTTTCGGGTTTACTATCTGAGATAAGGAAAGGTGTATGAGTAGTGATCAACATTTCCTGCTCCACATTCTCAGTGTTACATAAACATTGGCGCATCCGAGTGATAAAACTGGCACGCCAATGTGGGTTGAAATGAGTCTCCGGTTCGTCTAACAGAAACAGGCTGTTGGTTTCTCTAAACAGTAAACATAGACCTAGGCTATGAAGCAATTGGTGTTCACCGTCCGAGAGTTCCTTGAGCATCATTGGCTCTTCCACTCCTTGTTTAGTAAAACGCACAAACTTGAAGCGCATAATTCGTTCGTCGGACGCCAACGTTGGTACCGTTTCACTGACATAGTGACTTGTTGAGCGATACAGATCAGTTTTGAGATTATCACTCACCTTATACAAATTGAGTGTCAGCAATACTTGGAACGCCTGGAATAGAGCCAGTGCCGAACCATTAAAATTCTCGCGAAAAGCCTGTCGAGTAGCATCATTAACCCAGTAGTCCAGAATTAGAGTGTCGTTACACTCGTCCTCGTAATACAAGCTAGCGCAGCGTTTAAGCGCGCTGACTACCAAGGAGGATTTGTCATCCCCTTCCAGCAGCTGCATCAGGTTTAAATGGTAACTTTGACCACTTTCTTCATCCATATCCACATGCAGAGCAGGGTTACTATTCAAAATGTCATCAAGTGATTGGTGCTGGTTTTTATCCTCGCTGGCAAACGAGGTCAACTGCTCCGGCGCAAGAGGAATACTGCGACGGATAATAATACGAAACTCCCGCAACGCCTCTATACCAACATCCTCACGGAAAGGTTGAAGCGCAGTTTCGTTTTGAAAAAGCAGATTACAAAGTAAAATAGCTTGGCTGAAACCACTGTCAAGATAGGCCAACCTCGACTCCGGATGGCCAGAGTAGCTCAGTTGTCGAGTCAAGGCATTCCAGTACTCGTCGAACTGTACAAAGCGCATTTTGAAAAACGGTAGACTGAGAATTTCATTCTCGCCAGACGAGTAGCCCAACACATACTGAGGCAATAGAATATCGGCATGGCTTCCCTTGAAAACTTCATCAGCATTTGTGTCAAAGTCACTCTGATTTACCCAATGGAAACGCACAGATTCCCCGTTGTTTTTCCACACGGAGACTTTTGCCCATTCTTGTCCGCCAGAGATTCGAAACTCTTCTGGTACTCGAATTAGATAATCCA
Organism: Escherichia coli; assembly: GCF_036503815.1. Lineage (GTDB taxonomy): Bacteria > Pseudomonadota > Gammaproteobacteria > Enterobacterales > Enterobacteriaceae > Escherichia > Escherichia coli_F. Next base: position 1,964,415 of record NZ_AP027764.1, on the reverse strand, counting down.
GCTCAAATGAGATTGGTGATAAATCATGATCGGTACTTTGCAATACCTCAGGCAAAAAACTTCGACGGACCCGCAAAATTTCCAACTGAAAGAAGATAGCTGCTAATGCTTCAAGCAGATTGGATTTACCACTGCCGTTGGGACCAGCACACACAAAAGGCGCAAAGCCTTCATGTTGATTCAATTCTTCCTGTAAATCCCATTCGGTTCTAAAATAGTGTTCAAAACCACAGGGCAGACTACGGAAGCCGGACGGATCAGAGATTTTTAGGCGTAATAGCTTCATACCAAAACCGCCTTAAGTTCAATGCAATTGTCAGCGTCATTGAATACCTGCTTCAGTGTACCAATAGCCAGAGCTTTGAACACCCAAGCTTTGATATGCTCATAGTCACTTTCACCAAACTTAGAATCAACGTCCGGATATAATTCCGCCAGCCGTGCCTGCGCCGTCATCATGAACTCATGTACTGAAAACGATGAGTTGCCCAATTGCGCTATATAGGCCTCTAGCCATTCCTCGATCAGTGACTTGCGAGCCTCTGCATTATCCAACGCGGATGGTAAGCTATTAGTTACGGGCAGATAATTACCCACTGCTATATGTTGTACGGCATCCCCGTGTTCAGGTTCTTCACCTGATACCGGGAAAAATATCTGTGTCGGAATAGGCACACGCGAAAGTTCTAATTCCCCCTTGAAAGCCTTTTGGCTAACAACATCATACAGGGTCTCAAGATCAGCAAGACTTTGCTGATAGCGAAATTTAATAGCATGCGCTTTCTCTACAATAGTAGCGAATTTATTTTGTAACTCCAGTGGAGGCTTAAGAATAGGGATGGCCCTTAACTCTTGGGCATTAATGTTAGCCATACCAATAATATTACGACAAAGATTAAATAATTTTGCTTTTCCAAACTTTGAGTTCAGGTGCCCCCATACAAACCAAGGGTTAGTTTGTTGATCGAACCTAACACGAATGAGATAGCCAGCAATAATAACAGTTTCATCTCGATCGTAAACCGCCGTTTTACCAACCAATTCTTTTGAATTGGTCCGGTTGAAAACGAGATCTCCTTTCTGAAGAGAATATTTATCCAGATCCTTATTATCTACATCGATATATTTAAGATTCTCAAAATCCCAGTAACCATCCGGAGTAATGTTATTCATCCGTATGTATTTATATTTTCCACCTTGCGCTGATACACTTGTCCCGTATCTTACATCGACAGCTAACTCACCTATTGTTGTTAGTTCCCATCCTTTTGCATTTTTTACCGGATCACTAAACATATCGACGAATACGCTCTTTAGTAGGTCATCCAGGTATTGCAAAAGTTGTTTACGCTGTTCAATTAGCCCTTCTACCTTGGCCAATAAATTAGCTATACGAGCCTGATCATTGATGGGAGGAAAAGGTACTTCCAAACTAAGAAAATCAGACTTCGTCAAGCTACGTCTACGTGCAACAACCCCTTGCATACGAGATGCATAGAGTCGCCTTGCCTCGGAGGAGCGCAGATAACGCTCAAGGTAAGGGATATGGCATACCGATTCATCCTTGAGTTTCCAGATACCATAAGCTGGGCTAACGATTCCTACCGGATATTTTGTCTGGAATCCAAGAACTCCCTCGTCAATAGGAAACCCAACAACAAGTTCATTCTTGTATACAATACGATATTTAGACGTGTCTGAACTGGCAATCCGCTTCTTGAATTTGTCTGATTGGTCAACCAAACCATTTTTCATGGTTATTGATAGGACCGGAAGCTCTCGATTGCCTGCACGGTGGTGACCGGATTGAGTTAATATGTCACCAAGGGGAATAGTCATTCTATTCATACTATCATCCCCTTTAACTCTAGTAGCTCGTACAAGATGCCACTTTGTACTTTATTAAGCACTTTCTTATCCACATTCCCCACTTCTGCTTGAATTAGTCGTTCCAGAATAGCTTCAGGCTGTTCGTACTGCACTTCTTCAAATATTTCTTCCTTATAGCGAGACAGCGAAAGATCGTAATTCTCCGCTTCAATATCTATTCTTGGCACCATAAAACACTTAGCTGTACGATCTGTGTCAGACGCCTCATCACGGGAATGGTATTTTTGAATGATGTCTTGCAGGTCGCCGTAGCCTTCAAGCTTATTTCGTTTGTCATCCAATGAGTAACCATCGGAAGACATCTCATAAAACCAGACATAATCGGTAGCAGGTTTGGAAATTTTATCCCCCGGCCCGAAAACTTTGGAGAACAATAAAATGGCAGTACTTACTCCAGCGTAGGGTTTAAACACTCCACTGGGCAGAGTAATGACAGCCTTGAGGTCGCAGCGCTCAACTAAAGTTTGCCGTAGTTCTTTGAATGCCTTGCCCGAGCCAAACAATACTCCTTGAGGCACAATCACACAGGCGGTACCGCCCTTTTTCAGCAAACGATAGATGTTCTCAACAAACAAAAGTTCGGTTTTAGTGGTTGAGAGTTTCAAATTCTCATTAATATCCCCCCTGTCTATACTGCCAGTAAAAGGCGGGTTTGCTAGCACTATGTCATATTTGGTTTCTTCACTATAGCTCTTGCTTAGTGTGTCCTGATAATCAATATGCGGCTCATCAATTCCATGCATCATTAAGTTCATTAGGCCTAAACGCACCATAGTAGCGTCAATGTCATAACCATACAGACTCTCTTGCAAAAGAATCCGGGCCTTTTTGGTCAGAGCGGCAGTCACAGAAGTGCGAAAGAACCCATCTTCATCATGAGTAGATCCTTTTGAATTATCTCTTTTTAAGTTTTGAGATAAAGACAACTGAGTAAGGATGTACTGGTAGGCACCTAACAGAAACCCCCCCGTACCGCAGGCAGGGTCGGCAATACGTTGTCCCAGTTGCGGCTGGACCAGATCTGCCATCAATTTAATAATGTGGCGTGGTGTGCGAAATTGGCCGTTCTTGCCTGCGGTGGCGATTTCCGACAGCAGGAATTCATATACATCTCCTTGAATGTCTTGAAAAGCTTGGCCTTTTTCTTGAGAATCCCTTTTCATCATCTCGAAGATTTCGTCAATGGCCTTCACTGCCTCCACCAACAATGCTGACTTTGGGATAATGAATACTGCGTTTTTCATGTGATGAGTGAAGTTAGATTCAGCACCATTCAGATCTTTCAGAAAAGGAAAAACTTTGTCTCGCACATGTTGCAGCATCTCTTCGGGCTGCAATTTCTTGAACTCGCTCCAGCGAAGCGTGCGTTTATCTATAGGGTGTTGTTCCGCAACAGGGCGGTTTCTTTCCTCTGGTGGAATCCAAGTACCAGCAAACTTAGAAATGTATTTCTCACCACTCGTTTCACCTTCGTCTTGCCTTTTATGATCGAGTTCATCTAGCCGTTTCATAAACAACAGGTAGGTAATCTGTTCAATGGCTGTGAGCGGATTGCTAATGCCGCTACTCCAGAATTTATCCCAGAGGCGTTTGATCGCGCTTTGAAGGTCAGGGTTGTTTTGTAGCATGTGGCTGGGTTCTCGGTTCAGTCTCTATTGAGGTGCTTTGTGGCTGGCAGTTTACTCTTTTTTCAGAACATTTTCCTTTCTTAAAGTGGCAACTTACCAGCCCATTTTGGCTGCACCATGACATAACTATATGTTTTTTAGTAAAAATAGCTCAATTAGTAACAGTATTCATAATGTCCTATCGGCGATGAGTCTCAGTAAACCACCAAATAATAAGCATTATATTCTACCACAAAGAGATAAAACAGACAAAAACTTATCATTAGAAGGCTTTAAAAGTGTAAATGTCTAAAAAGCTCCCGAAAAGAGGTTATCCAAAAATCGTAGAGCTACCAACACGCCCGCTAAAATATTCACTAAATTCAGTGCCAAAAAACATCGCCATTCACACAGGATATCCGACATGAAATGCATACTCCAACTCTGAACGATTTGTGTAAGAGCGGACGGCATCAACATTGCCCTGAGATGTCTGTGGGGCACGTCCTATGTACATTGATTTTTTCAAGACAGTAAATGCAGAGTTTTTCCTATGCTTAACAAGCAAGCATCCCGCCACTCAGTAGGCGGATAAAGTGCTAGCCATCCAAGTTTCATACGCAGGGTTACCATCCAATCATAACGACGCCTCAGCCTGTTCTACTTTACTGTAGTAATAAGCATCGCATCTACGCTTTGTCGCACACTCATTCGAAATTGGTGGTCATTATGGTGGTCTTGACAGGAAGAGCAACAAGGTTTAGCTTATTTATTAGCCAGTTATTGGCTTGGGCGATCCCAGTCAGAGGAGCCAAATTCAAAAAAGCCTGCTTTCGAGCAGGCTTTTTGCTTTCTAATTAACAACGCTCTTAAAATATCTGTCTTGAACCAGAACTAATTTGCACAGGCATTCCTGATCGGCGCTGCAATGCAGCATTTGCGCGATTCACATCAACTTCTTGCCCGTTGATAAACGCCCGCAAAGATGGCGTTACTGGCAAAGGCACTTTTCGGTCTGACTCATATTCCGCACGGTTGCGCGACAGCGGCTCATGAACTTCCAGCCACTTTGATCCATCCGGTTCCGTTGTGTATTTCACTGGCTGATCAATAATTTGTACACGAGTACCTACAGGAACATTATCAAACAGATATTTGATATCGTCATTGCGCAGACGAATACAGCCCTGACTTACCCGGAGCCCAATACCAAAATTGGCATTGGTACCGTGGATGGCATATAGCCTGCCAATATAAATCGCGTACAGCCCCATGGGATTATCAGGCCCCGCAGGAACAAATGCGGGCAAACTCTCCCCTCGTTTCGCATATTCGCGCCGGGTGTTCGGCGTTGGTGTCCAGGTTGGTGCTTCTTGTTTACGTTCAACGGTAGTCACCCAGTTACGCGGGGTTTCTCGCCCAGCCTGGCCGATACCAATAGGAAAGACTTCCACAGTATTACTGTCTGGAGGGTAGTAATAAAGACGCATTTCAGCGACGTTAATCACAATCCCTTTACGAACAGTGGCGGGCAAAATTAGTTGCTGCGGAATGGTGAGTTGCGAGCCAGACTTCGGTAAGAAGACATCAGCCCCCGGATTCGCTTCCAGCATGTTACTTAACCCTTGCCCGTATTGTGCGGCAAAAGTCTCCAGCGGCTGGGTATTGTGATCAGGAACAGTTACAGTAAGCGACTGTCCCACTAAACGGCTACCCTCTGGAGGTAATGGATAAGTTACCGCCAGGCTATTATGGCTGGCAAAAAGTAGAGCAAATGAGCAAAAAATATTTACACGACGCATCATGTCCCTTTCCTAAGTCGCGAATACTATCCGATAAGTATAGCTTTTATCAGACTTTTCGTTTTTAACTGTTCAAATCAGAAGTCGTATTCCCCGGTAGAACAATATTACTGGCAGCAAGTTCGCCCATGCTGTTGTATATCGCACAGGCAGCTTCGATGATGGGCATCGCCAGAGCTGCGCCACTTCCCTCACCTAAACGCATATCCATATTGAGATAAGGCTCCAGCCCCAAATGCGACAGCGCTATACGCGCCCCTTTTTCTGCCGACAGGTGAGAAGGAATGAGATACGGTTTGATTGCAGGAGACATCTGGCAGGCTGCTAGCGCGGCAGCATAAGAAAGAAATCCATCCAGCAACACCGGTAAACCGCAGGACGCAGCGCCTAACATCACGGCAGCCATTCCGACCAAATCAAATCCACCCACTTTTGCCAGGACATCAACGCCATCCTGCGGATTTGGTTGATTCAACGTAATCGCCCGTCGCACAACATCAATTTTATTAGCCAGTTTATCTGTCGGCAGGTTTGCGCCAATCCCAACCACTTCTTCAGGATCCCGGCCAGTGATTGTGCTCACTATCGCCGCTGCCGGTGTCGTGTTTGCCATCCCCAGTTCACCTACACCAAACAGCGTGACACCGTTTTTTGCCAGCTCCCGCGTATAGCATATGACGTCCAAAAGCAACGTTTCAGCCTGGCGGCGACTCATTGCCGGAGCTGAAGCAATATTGCCGCTACCTCGTGCGACACGCATGTTGATAAGCCCGGGGATAGGCTCAGCAGTATCAATACCAACATCAATTACGTGGACGTTAGCGCCCGCTTGTGCTGCCAGCACACACACGCCGGTTGTTCCGCGGGTCATATTTTCAGCCTGAATGGCTGTCACTTCTTTTGGGGAAATAGCGACCCCTTCCTCCCAGACGCCGTGATCGGCACACATAACCAGTACCGCTTTTTTGCCCACATGCGGTATGCCATTCAACCCCGGCATTCCCGCCAGTTGTACGCCAAGCGCCTCCAGCCTTCCCAGGCTACCAACAGGTTTGAGTAACCCGTCAATATGCCGTTGTGCACGCGACATAGCGGCAGGATCGATGGCAGGGATCGTATTCAGTAAATTGGCAAGTGTTTGCATGTCACGTCTCTTTATAGCAGTGCCAGCAGGAAGACCAGTTCACCAAGCTCTATGGCTGCTCCCAGCGTATCGCCGGTTTGCCCGCCCAGCGTACGTTTGAGAAGCTGACCGAGGATGAAAATCGCCACCATCGTCACCACCATAGCAGCCACACCATGCATACCTGGCAATAATACGGCAGCAAAAATAGCGGCTAAACCGAGTGTGACGCAGGTTTGTCGCCCATCAATTTTGCCAATGAACACATTGCCAAGCCCTTCTTCCCGGGCATAACGATGACGATACATCAATAATGCGGCAGTCCCGCGGCTGACCGCGCATGCTGCCGCCAGCGATGCAAGGATCGGTTCGCCACGCAAAGCCAGCTCGCTTAACACCAGAATCTTTGCCAGTACAACAAAAATCAATGCCAGACCGCCGTGGGTGCCTAAACGGCTATCACGCATGATTTCCAACATGCGATCGCGGCTACGTGCAGAAAATACGCCATCACAGGTATCAGCGAGGCCGTCCAGGTGGAATCCCCCGGTCATCAGCGCCAGCACAAGTACGCTAAACAATGCCGCCAGTGGTACGCCACACCATGCCTGCAGCACAATGAAGACCAGCCCGCTAATCGCGCCAAGCAATAATCCAATTAAAGGAAAAGTAATAATACCGCGAGAATAATGCTCGAAATCCAGTCCCTGGGACCAGCGACGCGGTACAGGCAGACGCGTAATAAATGAGAGCATCGCCCAAAATAATTTACTCATTTGATTTTTACTCCAATACCCGAAACCACCAGCCATACTTCATTTGCCGCAGCGGCCAGCTGCTGATTTACCCGCCCGGCAATATCACGAAAATGTCGTGCCAGACGACTCTCCGGCACAATCCCCATTCCCACTTCGTTAGTCACTAATACAACCTTTGCGGGGCAACGTTGGCAGGCAGCAATCAACGACTGAATCTCAACATTAATCGCCTGTTCCATCGCCTGATAATCCCATTCATCAGGGTCTTTATCGCCGCCATAATCAAACAACAGATTAGTCACCATTGTGGTAACGCATTCCAGCAACACAGCCTCATTCGGGTTAATGTCTGCATGAATTAATTCATCAAGATGTTGCCAGCGCTCCACTGTGCGCCAGTGAGCCGGGCGGCCTTGCCGATGATGTTCTATCCGTGCCGCCATCTCATCATCAAGGATTTGCGAGGTGGCGATATACAGAACCTGTGAAGAGTCCCCAATAAGCGCCTCTGCGTGGCGACTCTTCCCGCTCCGTGCTCCACCTGTCACCAAAATCATCATACCGACTCCTGATTCAATTGTATGATGGTATTCATTGAACAGAACAATGGTTCCCCCACTGTTGCTGACCGCAAAACATTTACGCGATTAATACTGCGCGTAATATAATTAAAAATCCAGCATTCTCAATCCATTACGAAAGAAGATGGCATTGCGGAATAGCCAGACTTCCTCGTGTTAACGTCCGACAAAATGCGTCATTGACAGCGGTTTCTCTGGAATGACAGATTTCATTCAGATAATGGATCAATGCTACAGCCCCACCAACCGGACCAGTCAGCAAACGGGCATTGTGTTCTGCAATCAAAATTACCGTCGTTCCCTCAGAATGAGGGAGCCATTCTGGTACGGATATCTCGCTTTCAGCTGCTATCAATAGCAGCACTGAATAATCGCTATACGAATCTGATAACGATTGCACAGGCCCACCGTCAAAAGGCTGGAAATCTTGCTGCCAGTCCTCACCGATAAAACCGCAGCCTCTACAGTGCTCTGTTAGTCAGCGCCTGCGAAGCGGACATTATCGCCCTGGTGCTTAATGCGGACGCACCGTGGTCACCTTTTTCGCCAGGCTTTACCTCGTCAATGAATCGCCCGGTCATTGGAGTAGTAACCAAAGCAGATTTAGCCAGTATGGAACAAATATCTTTGGTGAAAAGTTGGTTACGGGAAGCTGGAGCGCACAATGTGTTAGTAACCAGTGCGGTTAATAACAATGGAGTTGCAGAACTTTTTGTCTTGCTGCATACAGAAGAAGGCTGTCGCTAATTTCAATAGGTTATCAGATGGGAATGATGACGGTGATACACAGAAAAGAAACAATGAGCAATGAGCAATGAGCAATGAGCAATGAGCAATGAGGGTTACCGGGCAACCCTCATTGAATAAAACAGGAATTACTTCGCTTCGCCGTTTTTCATTTCGCCCATAGCTTTCAGCTTTTTGGAGATATCGCGGCGTTCTTTGGAGAGCTCGGCATTTTTGATGATGTAATCGTCAACGCGATCTTCATAGTCACCTTTCATGCTGGCGATGATGCCCTGGATTGCTTCAACGCTCATCCCCGGCTTGATGTAATCACTCAGGTTGTCCAGCAGCAGGACGCGCTTCTGGTTGTCACGGATCTTTTTCTCAACGTCCTGAATTTCACGTTGCAGTTTGTTCTTACGACGGAACAGACGAACAAATTCCAGTACATCCTGGAATGAAGGCTTGGTAGTTTCCATTTTTATACCCCTGATAATGTGAGAGTCGGATTCGTTTAAGCAACCGCTATTCGTTAGGGCCAACATTACTCATAGCTGCCGCAGATGACAATGCTTTTATCCCTTTTCACTATCATACCCTTTATCCTTGCTGAATCGAAGCAGCAGCAAGATGATTCTGAAGTTCAGGAATTATTTGCGCAAGGCCCGGCAAATCAGATTCGATAGCAATTCAAGCTGATGCGCTGTTTCCATGTTCAGCCACACATAGCCATAGATTGGTGTTTCCACGACCTTCAGGTCATGGTGGTTATCGAGCAACTGACGCAGCTCTTCCACAGCATCGTTCAATTTTTCCGTATTGGCAAAAACCGGCTGCGGATTACCTTCGTACAGCGCATGAACAAGGCTCAGCAGTATTTGCTGCATCATGTGCTGGGTATCACGAAGTTTTTGCGCATTCAATAACACGAAATGGCTGGGGCGCGTGGCCCAGTATGCATTGATTTGCAACTCCAGCATACAAACCAGATTGCGATTAATGGTCTGGATACCTTCATATATCGATTTTGGAATACGGGTTTCTTTGCTGGCGGGCGCAATCAGCCCACGCATTTTCACGGCATCGGTCAGGAGTTTTTGTAGATGGCTTTCCAGACGTGGGCGTTCGAGTAAGTTCGGTGAGAATGCAGATTGATAGACCCGATTATACTCGGTCAGACTTTTCGCCAGTTGAATGCGCCAGTGGATGAACGCCCGTTGTGGCCAGATACCGGTAAACAACATTGCCAGTAAAGAGCCGAGGATCACATCGCCGCTTCGCCATAACGCCGTATCAATTTCACCTGTCGGGGAACCAACAACAATTGCCAGCGTCACCCCAATCAATAAACCTTGATACGGTTTCTTGCCCAGCGCCAGCCAACCGCAAAGAAACATAGCCGCCGCGCACCAGACTAACATCAGCGGTAACGAGATTAACTCCAGTTGCAGAGCGATAAGACCTAAAATCGACCCCAACACCGTACCGCCAATACGTTCGAATGCGCGAGGGACAACGTTACCCCAGAACGAGATTGGCCCCATAATCACCACCATGGTGACCAGCGGCCAGGTGCTTTCCGGGATAGTAAACAGGCGGATAATGAGAAAAGTGAGCAGGAATGCCAGCGCGACCCGAGTACCATGCACAATGCGGTAATGGCGGTATACCCGGATTTCAAACGGGCTTAATGACTTATCGGCACGCACGCAGAAACTCCGTTAATGAAGATTAAAAGCGCTCATAACACATCTGTCGGCCAGAAGGCGCGCCTCTGAATTATCCGACGGACATACCGGGAACAGTGTAATTTCCCGGCAGGAGCGAAAAATTTGAAAGGCGCATCTTACTCTTTTCGCTTTCAAAAAAAGAGTGGTCTTCGCGTCAACACACCGCCCTGAGATGAATTAGTGATGTTTTGGCTGCACCGCAACATACATTTCGATATCCCAGTACCCCTCTTCCGCGCCATTGTTCAAATAAACCTCAAAGCAGGGCTTTGGTAACATTTCATAAGCACTGTCCTGCAAGAGGCTATTAAAGAACTGATACCAGGGTTTAGCAAAATCATCACCGACTACACGAGCCACCGCCACCGCATACTGACCACCTGAAATTTCTGTCAGAATGACGCCCTCACTGTTTTCAGGGAGCGTAAAGTTATTCGGCACCGTCACGACGGTGTCGCAGCGTAATTTTTCGGCGGGTGTTTCATCTGGATTGTCGTAATAGACAGCAACCCACTCCTTCGGCACAATATTTTTGCTATCTACCCACATCATCAACTGCTCAAAGCCTTTCTTTACCGTCTGTTCCCACGGGCCAACGAGATGGAAACCTGCAACGGTACGTTTATCTTCCTGCTTAATCTCGTAGTTCATGACGCCTCCATTAATACTGTTTTTATATACAGTATAGTTGCAATATTAAAACCACAAGGAATGAGTGTTGATTATGCGAGCAGACTCGCACTCCTGCCAGTCTGCTGCAAAAGAAAGGTCAGGCCTTATGGTGGAAATAATCACTCAGGCGGGAAAACATGCTGCCTTCCCCGACAGATTCCAGGGTAACCAGCGGCCAGTGCGCCACCTGTTTATCACGGTCGTAAAGTTCAATTTCCCCTACCCGCTGATGGGCGCTAATTGGCGCGGTGAGTTCTTTACCATCAAGGGTATATTTGGCTTTGATATGTGGAATTTCGGCTTTCGGTAGCACCATCCAGAACTCTTGTTCCGTTCCGAGGGCGATATTTTCTTTATCACCATACCAGATGCGTTCCGTACCGACCTTTTTCCCACGGTGCAAAATTTGCACCGTAGTAAAGTTTTGTTGCCCCCAACGCAGTAATTTTCTTGCCTCGTCCTCACGACCTTTTGCGCTGTCAGCACCCATTACCACTGCAATGAGGCGACGCTGCCCGTCTACAGCCGAAGCAATGAGATTAAACCCGGCACCAGAAGTATGACCCGTTTTCAGGCCGTCAACATTCATGGTTTTATCCCACAATAACCCGTTACGGTTTTGCTGGGTAATACCGTTCCAGGTGAGGCTTTTCTCACTGTACATATGATAAAACTCGGGCTCGCCGTGGATGATAGCGCGAGAAAGCACAGCTAAATCATAAGCCGAGCTATGCTGGCCAGGTGCATCCAGACCATGCACTGTTTCAAAATGCGTATCCTTGAGATGCAGCTTCTCGGCATAGTTGTTCATCATTTCAACAAACTGCCGTTGCCCACCGGCAATATAGTCAGCCAGTGCAACACAAGCGTCATTTCCGGAATCCACAATTAAACCACGGCTTAAATCACGTACCGATACGCGATCGCCCTCTTTCAAAAACATCAGTGAAGAACCGACAAACACCGGATTATCTTTCGCCCACGCATCACGCCCCACGGTGACAATATCGTCTGGCGTAATGCGATGACTATCGATAGCGCGATCCACGACATAGCCCGTCATCAGCTTTGTCAGGCTGGCGGGATTGCGCTGTTGATGCTCATTACCCGCGGTGAGAATCTGACCGGTGGTGTAATCCATCAATACCCAGGACCCGGCATGAATCTCTGGAGGCTGAGGTGAAAAAGGAATGTTTTCCGCCGCAAAACCAGACGATAAATTAAAAACGAACAAAGAAGCAGCAATAATAAGACGGCGTTTCAACAGCAAACCCTCAGGTGTTTCAAATAGCTGTTCTTTTTACGGAAATACTTATGAACTGGCTGGAATAAAGTGCAAGAAAATGTGACTACTATCTCATTTTTATCTGACATGATCTGTTGCCACTCGCTGCCAAATTGTCGCGCTAAAGCTGATTAGCACGGTGATATTTGATACTCTGGCAGACAGCAGAAATAACGGATTTAACCTAATGATGAATGACGGTAAGCAACAATCTACCTTTTTGTTTCACGATTACGAAACCTTTGGAACGCACCCCGCGTTAGATCGCCCTGCACAGTTCGCAGCCATTCGCACTGATAACGAATTTAACGTCATCGGCGAACCCGAAGTTTTTTACTGCAAGCCCGCGGATGACTATTTACCCCAGCCTGGAGCAGTATTAATTACCGGTATTACCCCGCAGGAGGCACGGGCGAAAGGAGAAAACGAAGCCGCGTTTGCCGCCCGTATTCACTCGCTTTTTACCGTACCGAAGACCTGTATTCTGGGCTACAACAATGTGCGTTTCGACGACGAAGTCACACGCAACGTTTTTTATCGTAATTTCTACGATCCTTACGCCTGGAGCTGGCAGCATGATAACTCGCGCTGGGATTTACTGGATGTTATGCGTGCCTGTTATGCCCTGCGCCCGGAAGGAATAAACTGGCCTGAAAATGATGACGGTCTACCGAGCTTTCGCCTTGAGCATTTAACCAAAGCGAATGGTATTGAACATAGCAACGCCCACGATGCGATGGCTGATGTGTACGCCACTATTGCGATGGCGAAACTGGTAAAAACGCGTCAGCCACGCCTGTTTGATTATCTCTTTACCCATCGTAATAAACACAAACTGATGGCGTTGATTGATGTTCCGCAGATGAAACCCCTGGTTCACGTTTCCGGAATGTTTGGGGCATGGCGTGGCAATACCAGCTGGGTGGCACCGCTGGCGTGGCATCCTGAAAATCGCAATGCCGTAATTATGGTGGATTTGGCAGGAGACATTTCGCCATTACTGGAACTGGATAGCGACACATTGCGCGAGCGTCTATATACCGCAAAAGCCGATCTTGGCGATAACGCCGCCGTTCCGGTTAAACTGGTGCATATCAATAAATGTCCGGTGCTGGCCCAGGCGAATACGCTACGCCCGGAAGATGCCGACCGACTGGGAATTAATCGTCAGCATTGCCTCGATAACCTGAAAATTCTGCGTGAAAATCCGCAAGTGCGTGAAAAAGTGGTGGCGATATTCGCCGAAGCCGAACCGTTTACGCCTTCAGATAACGTGGATGCACAGCTTTATAATGGCTTTTTCAGTGACGCCGATCGTGCAGCAATGAAAATTGTGCTGGAAACCGAGCCGCGTAACTTACCGGCACTGGATATCACTTTTGTTGATAAACGGATTGAAAAGCTGTTGTTCAATTATCGGGCGCGCAACTTCCCGGGGACGCTGGATTATGCCGAGCAGCAACGCTGGCTGGAGCACCGCCGCCAGGTTTTCACGCCAGAGTTTTTGCAGGGCTATGCTGATGAATTGCAGATGCTGGCACAACAATATGCCGATGACAAAGAGAAAGTGGCGCTGTTAAAAGCGCTTTGGCAGTACGCGGAAGAGATCGTCTGAAACAAAAAAGCCGGAGCGACAAACTCCGGCTTTTTGAGATTTACCGGATGATTATGTCATCCGGCTTGTAAGATTATGCAACGTCTTCGTACTGCGGAACCGGATTACGGAAGCTCTTGGTGACACAAGCCAGGTAAATCAGGCCGATTGCCGCCCAGATCAGACCCAGAACCATTGAGCTTTCTTCCAGGTTAACCCACAGCGCACCTACAGTCAGCGCACCACACATCGGCAGGAACAGATACTGGAAGTGATCTTTCAGCGTCTTGTTACGCTTCTCACGGATCCAGAACTGCGAGATAACCGACAGGTTAACGAAGGTGAACGCCACCAGCGCACCAAAGTTAATCAGCGCCGTTGCCATTACCAGGTCAAAGTTGATTGCCAGCAGGGCAATCGCGCCAACCAGGATGATATTCATCGCCGGAGTACGCCATTTCGGGTGTACATAACCGAAGAAGCTTTTCGGGAACACGCCGTCACGACCCATTACGTACATCAGACGCGCCACGCCTGCGTGCGCCGCCATACCGGACGCCAGTACGGTAATGGTGGAGAAGATCAGCGCGCCAACCTGGAACGCTTTACCCGCAACGTACAGCATGATTTCAGGCTGTGACGCATCCGGATCTTTAAAGCGAGAGATATCCGGGAAATACAGTTGCAGGAAGTAAGTTGCAAAGATGAAGATCATGCCGCCGATCAGCGCGGTCAGGAAAATCGCACGTGGGATCACGCGCTCTGCATCTTTGGTTTCTTCCGACAGGTTGCTGATGCCGTCAAAGCCGGTAAAGGAGAAGCACAGGATTGTCGCCCCGGTAATCATCGGGATAACATGCGCATCGCCAGACCAGAAAGGACGAGTGCTCGCCAGCGTACCAGCGCCTTCACCTTCAAATACGCCATAAACAACCATGCCCAGAATCACCGCGATCAGCACTACCTGCAACACGACGATTACAGTGTTGAAGTTCGCTACGGATTTCAGACTACGCAGGTTAAAGGCGGTCATAAAGGCCACCAGCGCCACCACAAACATCCACGATGGGATGGAAGGCACCAGAGCTTCAAAATAGATTTTCGCCAGCAGAATGTTGATCATCGGCGCGAACAGATAGTCGAGCAGAGAAGACCAACCCACCATAAAGCCGACGGTCGGGCTAATGGATTTCTGGGCGTAAGTGTATGCAGAGCCAGCAGAAGGATAGCGGCGAACCAGCTTCCCGTAGCTCAGAGCCGTAAACAGGATCGCAATCAATGCGAACGCATAGGCTGTCGGCACATGACCATCCGTGAGGCCTGAAACGATACCAAATGTATCAAACAGCGTCATCGGCTGCATATAGGCAAGACCCATCATTACAACCGGAACTAACGTAAGCGTTTTACGCAATTCCACGCGAGAGGTGTTTGGAGTAACGTTATGCGACATGGTCATTCTCCTTTACGGTAATAACCGTCGCGTAAGCAAAAAATTGCCCCATTTTTTTGGATTCCTCAGCGACAACAACTGTCGATTTTTAGTAAATATCTATCCGGTACGAAGCCCGGCCTCTTGGTATGAATGATTGGTTTGAAGCAAAAAATAACCGACGCTAATTAAACGTCGGTTTTTAGTCATTTTTTGACAGCGGCGCATTGTGCCTAAATGGGGGGGAAATGACAAGAGAATGAGAGGCTTGTCATAATAATTTTTCTTTAAATGGCTGATTTTCCGTCATCAGATTTTGCATAAACACCGGCGATCGCACTATTTGCTAAAATCTCGTCTCGCCACCAGGCGCTGGCGAGTCCTGCGGTCTGTTCGTTCCAGCCAATCCAGACAGGTTCAAAGAGAGTTTGGGCGACCACTTTCTTCTCGATTAACGCGCCACTATCGAGAAAACGTTGTGCCAGATAACGGGGTAAATAGCCGCAGCCGAGGCCGCTAATTTGCAGCTCCAGCTTGGTTTTAAAATCGAAAACGGTAATGGCTTCTTGTTCGTCGAGAAGTTGCGAGGCCGTAGAAGCGCCTGCCTGCGCAGTATCCCCTACCACAATCGCCCTATATCGCTTAATGATACGACGGTTTAACGGTTCTTCTTCCTGGGCTAACGGATGATGGGGCGCGACCGCAAAGACTTGTTCAAGATCGCCCAACCGTGAAAAACCAAACTCACTGGAAGATGGTGGCTCATGCATCGCACCAACAATAATATCCGCTCGTCCCTGAGTCAGGGCATCCCAGGAACCACCGAGCACGCCATTGATAAACTTCAGGCGCGTCACGCTATGATGTTGATAAAAAGCTTCAATAAGTGGCGCGAGAAGAGAAAAAGGGAAGGTGTCGTCCACGCCAATCACCAGCTCGTTTTCCCAGCCTTCATGCAGTTTTATCGCCTGCTTTTCCAGTTCTCGCACGGTATGCAGAACTTCCCGCCCCTTCTCTAATAACATTTTTCCGGTGCGGGTAAATTTAGCGCGGTGACCGCTACGATCAAGCAATTGAATGTTAAGGTCGCTTTCCAGCTTGTGAACGGTGTAACTCAGAGCGGACGGCGTCTTATAGAGTTTGGCCGACGCCGCCGCAAAACTGCCTTCTTTTTCTAAGGCATCGAGGATCATCAACACATCCAGCAGTGGTTTCATACACGCCCCCTTGCAGTGCATGCGGCGTCCTGCTGGCGTGATCGTTTACTCCAGCGGCATTACCAGCGGATCGGGATACTGGTATTCAAATCCCAGTTCATTACAAATCCGGCTGCCATCAATAATCTTACCTTTGCCGCTATCCAGACTATTTCTGAACTGCGGAGGTTCAAGCCCCAGTAAACGGGCCATTTGCGGATAAAAAACATTACGCGCAGGGTGAGCTGGCGCACATATATTATAGATGTGTCCGCCTTTAGGTGCCTGTAACAACAGGGTGATAGCGCCAATAACATCTTCTAAATGGACTAAATTAACACCATGTTCACCATCAGGCGCGGTTTTTCCGGCAAAAAAGCGACCAGGATGACGTTCCGGCCCGACCAGGCCCGCAAGACGCAGAATATCGACTGAAGTACCGGGTAAATTGTGCAGCCAGTCTTCAAGTTCTTTTAATACTCGTCCACTGTTGGTCACCGGATTACGCGGGGTCGTTTCTTTAACGGTGCCTTGTGCGTCGCCATAGACAGACGTTGAGCTGGTAAAAATAATGCGGGGAATATGATGAGCCAGCGCACTATCCACTAACTCTTGTACCGCTTGTAAATAGAACTCATCGCCGGGGCCGCTACGACGTGCCGGAAGCGTGATGACCAGCGCATCAGCATCCATCAGGGCATCCAGATCGTCAGAATCGCAAACTAACTCAGGTTCCATGCGAAGCAGATAACTATCAATGCCACTCATTCGGGCCGCTTCGACGCCATCTTGTGTGGTTTTACTCCCGGTGACTTGCCAGCCTCGCGCTGAAAGTGACATCGCCAGCGGCATGCCTAACCACCCTAACCCGACAATTGCGACCTTTTTCATCCGTTATCTCCTGATACACCTTAGATCTATAAGGCTACGCTAGCGTATCAAAACTGACAATTCATTCTATGAATGAAATCGAAACTGTTAGCAAATATACAATTGCCTGATGCGCTCCGCTTATCAGTCCTACAAAAACATCAATATATTGAATTTAGGCAACATTTGTAGACCAGATAAGGTATTCACGCCGCATCCGGCAGGAACAAAGCCCACTTTAGTTACAGAACACAATGTTCTTGAGGGTTTTAAAGACATATTTTCACGATTACTTTTTTAACGTAGCCACTCCTGGCCCTCTCCTTTCCCCGCTCATTCATTAAACAAATCCATCGCCATAAAATATATAAAAAAGCCCTTGCTTTCTAACGTGAAAGTGGTTTAGGTTAAAAGACATCAGTTGAATAAACATTCACAGAGACTTTTATGACACGCGTTCAATTTAAACACCACCATCATCACCATCATCCTGACTAGTCTTTCAGGCGATGTGTGCTGGAAGACATTCAGATCTTCCAGTGGTGCATGAACGCATGAGAAAGCCCCCGGAAGATCACCTTCCGGGGGCTTTTTTATTGCGCGGTTGATAACGGTTCAGACAGGTTTAAAGAGGAATAAGAAAATGACAGATAACACTCGTTTACGCATAGCTATGCAGAAATCCGGCCGTTTAAGTGATGACTCACGCGAATTGCTGGCGCGCTGTGGCATTAAAATTAATCTTCACACCCAGCGCCTGATCGCGATGGCAGAAAACATGCCGATTGATATTCTGCGCGTGCGTGACGACGACATTCCCGGTCTGGTAATGGACGGCGTGGTTGACCTTGGGATTATCGGCGAAAACGTGCTGGAAGAAGAGCTGCTTAACCGCCGCGCCCAGGGTGAGGATCCACGCTACTTTACCCTGCGTCGTCTGGATTTCGGCGGCTGTCGCCTTTCGCTGGCAACGCCGGTTGATGAAGCCTGGGACGGCCCGCTCTCCTTAAACGGTAAACGTATCGCCACCTCTTATCCTCACCTGCTCAAGCGTTATCTCGACCAGAAAGGCATCTCTTTTAAATCCTGCTTACTGAACGGTTCTGTTGAAGTTGCGCCGCGCGCCGGACTGGCGGATGCGATTTGCGATCTGGTTTCCACCGGTGCCACGCTGGAAGCTAACGGCCTGCGCGAAGTCGAAGTTATCTACCGCTCGAAAGCCTGCCTGATCCAACGCGATGGCGAAATGGAAGAATCCAAACAGCAACTGATCGACAAACTGCTGACGCGTATTCAGGGTGTGATCCAGGCGCGCGAATCAAAATACATCATGATGCACGCACCGACCGAACGTCTGGATGAAGTCATCGCCCTGCTGCCAGGTGCCGAACGCCCAACTATTCTACCGCTGGCGGGTGATCAACAACGCGTAGCGATGCACATGGTCAGCAGCGAAACCCTGTTCTGGGAAACGATGGAAAAACTGAAAGCGCTGGGTGCCAGTTCAATCCTGGTCCTGCCGATTGAGAAGATGATGGAGTGATCGCCATGAGCTTTAACACAATCATTGACTGGAATAGCTGTACTGCGGAGCAACAACGCCAGCTGTTAATGCGCCCGGCGATCTCCGCCTCTGAAAGCATTACCCGCACTGTTAACGATATTCTCGATAACGTGAAAACGCGTGGCGATGAGGCCTTGCGGGAATACAGCGCGAAGTTTGATAAAACCACGGTTACCGCGCTGAAGGTATCTGCGGATGAGATCGCCGCCGCCAGCGAACGCCTGAGCGACGAGCTAAAACAGGCGATGGCGGTGGCAGTAAAGAATATTGAAACCTTCCACACTGCGCAAAAACTGCCGCCGGTAGATGTAGAAACTCAGCCAGGCGTTCGTTGCCAGCAAGTCACGCGCCCGGTGGCTTCAGTGGGTTTGTATATTCCTGGCGGCTCCGCACCGCTCTTCTCAACGGTATTAATGCTGGCAACTCCGGCGCGTATAGCAGGCTGTAAAAAAGTAGTGTTGTGCTCACCACCGCCGATTGCCGATGAAATTCTTTACGCGGCGCAGCTGTGCGGCGTGCAGGACGTGTTTAACGTCGGCGGCGCACAGGCCATTGCCGCACTGGCGTTTGGTACAGAATCCGTGCCGAAAGTGGACAAAATCTTCGGGCCTGGCAACGCCTTTGTCACCGAGGCAAAACGTCAGGTGAGCCAGCGTCTGGACGGTGCGGCGATCGATATGCCCGCAGGCCCATCGGAAGTGCTGGTGATTGCTGACAGCGGCGCTACGCCGGATTTCGTGGCTTCTGATTTGCTTTCTCAGGCTGAACACGGCCCGGATTCACAGGTGATTTTGCTGACTCCTGATGCTGATATGGCGCGTCGCGTTGCCGAAGCCGTCGAACGCCAGCTGGTAGAACTGCCGCGAGCCGAAACCGCCCGTCAGGCACTGAGCGCCAGCCGCCTGATCGTAACCAACGATTTAGCGCAGTGCGTGGAGATCTCCAACCAGTACGGCCCGGAGCATCTGATCATTCAGACCCGCAACGCCCGCGATCTGGTCGATGGCATCACCAGCGCCGGTTCGGTATTTCTCGGTGACTGGTCACCGGAATCGGCAGGTGATTACGCCTCCGGCACCAACCACGTGCTGCCGACTTACGGTTATACCGCCACCTGTTCCAGCCTCGGGCTGGCAGATTTCCAGAAACGCATGACCGTACAGGAACTGTCGAAAGAAGGCTTTTCCGCGCTGGCTTCGACCATTGAAACACTGGCCGCCGCCGAGCGCCTGACTGCCCACAAAAATGCCGTTACTTTGCGTGTTAACGCCCTTAAGGAGCAAGCATGAGCACCGTGACTATTACCGATTTAGCGCGTGAAAACGTCCGCAACCTGACGCCGTATCAGTCGGCGCGTCGTCTGGGCGGTAACGGCGACGTCTGGCTGAACGCCAACGAATATCCCACCGCCGTGGAGTTTCAGCTTACTCAGCAAACGCTCAACCGCTACCCGGAATGTCAGCCGAAAGCTGTGATTGAAAATTACGCGCAATATGCAGGCGTAAAACCGGAGCAGGTGCTGGTCAGCCGTGGCGCGGACGAAGGTATTGAACTGCTGATCCGCGCTTTTTGCGAACCAGGTAAAGACGCCATCCTCTACTGTCCGCCAACGTACGGCATGTACAGCGTCAGCGCTGAAACCATTGGCGTCGAGTGCCGCACAGTACCGACGCTGGACAACTGGCAACTGGACTTACAGGGCATTTCCGACAAGCTGGACGGGGTAAAAGTGGTCTATGTTTGCAGCCCCAACAACCCGACCGGGCAACTGATCAATCCGCAGGATTTTCGCACCCTGCTGGAGTTAACCCGCGGTAAGGCGATTGTGGTTGCCGATGAAGCCTATATCGAGTTTTGCCCGCAGGCATCGCTGGCCGGCTGGCTGGCGGAATATCCGCACCTGGCTATTTTGCGCACACTGTCGAAAGCTTTTGCTCTGGCGGGGCTTCGTTGCGGATTTACGCTGGCAAACGAAGAAGTCATCAACCTGCTGATGAAAGTGATCGCCCCCTACCCGCTCTCGACACCTGTCGCCGACATTGCAGCTCAGGCGTTAAGTCCGCAAGGAATCCTCGCCATGCGTGAACGGGTAGTGCAAATTATTGCTGAACGCGAATACCTGATTGGCGCACTGAAAGAGATCCCCTGCGTGGAGCAGGTTTTTGACTCTGAAACCAACTACATTCTGGCGCGCTTTAAAGCCTCCAGTGCAGTGTTTAAATCTTTGTGGGATCAGGGCATTATCTTACGTGATCAGAATAAACAACCCTCTTTAAGCGGCTGCCTGCGAATTACCGTCGGAACCCGTGAAGAAAGCCAGCGCGTCATTGACGCCTTACGTGCGGAGCAAGTTTGATGAGTCAGAAGTATCTTTTTATCGATCGCGATGGAACCCTGATTAGCGAACCGCCGAGTGATTTTCAGGTGGACCGTTTTGACAAACTCGCCTTTGAACCGGGCGTGATCCCGGAGCTGCTGAAGCTGCAAAAAGCGGGATATAAGCTGGTGATGATCACTAATCAGGATGGTCTGGGAACACAAAGTTTCCCGCAGGCGGATTTCGATGGCCCGCACAACCTGATGATGCAGATCTTCACCTCGCAAGGCGTGCAGTTTGATGAAGTGCTGATTTGCCCACACCTGCCCGCCGATGAGTGCGACTGCCGTAAGCCGAAAGTAAAACTGGTGGAGCGTTATCTGGCTGAGCAAGCGATGGATCGCGCTAACAGTTATGTAATTGGCGATCGCGCGACCGATATTCAACTGGCGGAAAACATGGGCATTAATGGTTTACGCTACGACCGCGAAACCCTGAACTGGCCAATGATTGTCGAGCAGCTCACTAAACGAGACCGTTACGCCCATGTAGTGCGCAACACCAAAGAGACGCAAATTGACGTCCAGGTGTGGCTGGATCGCGAAGGTGGCAGCAAGATTAACACCGGCGTTGGCTTCTTTGATCATATGCTGGATCAGATCGCCACCCACGGCGGTTTCCGCATGGAAATCAACGTCAAAGGCGACCTCTATATCGACGATCACCACACCGTCGAAGATACCGGCCTGGCGCTGGGCGAAGCATTAAAAATTGCCCTCGGTGACAAACGCGGTATTTGCCGCTTCGGTTTTGTGCTGCCGATGGACGAATGCCTTGCCCGCTGCGCGCTGGATATCTCTGGTCGCCCGCACCTGGAATATAAAGCCGAGTTTACCTACCAGCGTGTAGGCGATCTCAGCACCGAGATGATCGAGCACTTCTTCCGTTCGCTCTCATACACCATGGGCGTGACCCTGCACCTGAAAACCAAAGGTAAAAATGATCACCACCGTGTAGAGAGCCTGTTCAAAGCTTTTGGTCGCACCCTGCGCCAGGCTATCCGCGTGGAAGGCGACACCCTACCCTCGTCGAAAGGAGTGCTGTAATGAACGTGGTGATCCTTGATACCGGCTGCGCCAATTTGAACTCGGTGAAGTCTGCCATTGCGCGTCACGGTTATGAACCCAAAGTTAGCCGTGACCCGGACGTCGTGTTGCTGGCCGATAAACTGTTTTTACCCGGCGTTGGCACCGCGCAAGCGGCGATGGACCAGGTGCGTGAGCGCGAGTTGTTTGATCTCATCAAAGCCTGTACCCAACCGGTGCTGGGCATCTGCTTAGGGATGCAACTGCTGGGGCGGCGCAGCGAAGAGAGCAACGGTGTCGATTTGCTGGGCATCATCGACGAAGACGTGCCGAAAATGACCGACTTTGGTTTGCCGCTGCCGCATATGGGCTGGAATCGTGTTTACCCGCAGGCAGGCAACCGCCTGTTTCAGGGGATTGAAGACGGTGCGTACTTTTACTTTGTTCACAGCTACGCAATGCCGGTCAATCCGTGGACCATCGCCCAGTGTAACTACGGCGAACCGTTCACCGCGGCGGTACAAAAAGATAACTTCTACGGCGTGCAGTTCCACCCGGAGCGTTCTGGTGCCGCTGGCGCTAAGTTGCTGAAAAATTTCCTGGAGATGTGATGATTATTCCGGCATTAGATTTAATCGACGGCACCGTGGTGCGTCTCCATCAGGGCGATTACGGCAAACAGCGCGATTACGGTAACGACCCGCTGCCGCGCTTACAGGATTACGCCGCACAAGGTGCCGAAGTACTGCACCTGGTGGATCTGACCGGGGCAAAAGATCCGGCTAAACGTCAAATCCCGCTGATTAAAACCCTGGTCGCGGGTGTTAACGTTCCAGTGCAGGTTGGCGGCGGCGTGCGTAGCGAAGAAGACGTGGCGGCGTTACTGGAAGCAGGCGTTGCGCGTGTGGTGGTTGGCTCCACCGCGGTGAAATCACCAGAAATGGTGAAAGGCTGGTTTGAACGTTTTGGTGCCGATGCCTTAGTGCTGGCGCTGGATGTCCGTATTGACGAGCAAGGCAACAAGCAGGTGGCAGTCAGCGGTTGGCAAGAAAACTCGGGCGTTTCGTTGGAACAACTGGTGGAAACCTATCTGCCCGTCGGACTGAAACATGTGCTGTGTACAGATATCTCGCGCGACGGCACGCTGGCAGGTTCTAACGTCTCTTTATATGAAGAAGTCTGCGCCAGATATCCGCAGGTGGCATTTCAGTCCTCCGGCGGTATTGGCGACATTGATGATGTTGCTGCTCTACGTGGTACTGGCGTGCGCGGCGTAATAGTTGGTCGGGCATTACTGGAAGGTAAATTCACCGTGAAGGAGGCCATCGCATGCTGGCAAAACGCATAATCCCATGTCTCGACGTTCGTGATGGTCAGGTGGTGAAAGGCGTACAGTTTCGTAACCATGAAATCATAGGCGATATCGTGCCGCTGGCAAAACGCTACGCCGAAGAAGGCGCTGACGAACTGGTGTTCTACGATATCACAGCCTCCAGTGATGGACGCGTGGTAGATAAAAGCTGGGTATCCCGCGTGGCGGAAGTGATCGACATCCCGTTCTGCGTGGCGGGTGGGATTAAGTCGCTGGATGACGCCGCGAAAATACTTTCCTTTGGTGCAGATAAAATCTCCATCAACTCTCCTGCGCTGGCGGACCCGACGTTAATCACTCGCCTGGCCGATCGCTTTGGAGTGCAGTGTATTGTGGTCGGTATTGATACCTGGTACGACGCCGAAACCGGTAAATATCATGTGAATCAATATACCGGCGATGTAAGCCGCACCCGCGTCACTCAGTGGGAAACGCTCGACTGGGTACAGGAAGTGCAAAAACGCGGTGCCGGAGAAATCGTCCTCAACATGATGAATCAGGACGGCGTTCGTAACGGTTACGACCTCGAACAACTGAAAAAAGTGCGTGAAGTTTGCCACGTCCCGCTGATTGCCTCCGGTGGCGCAGGCACCATGGAACACTTCCTCGAAGCCTTCCGCGATGCCGACGTTGACGGCGCGCTGGCAGCTTCCGTATTCCACAAACAAATAATCAATATTGGTGAATTAAAAGCGTACCTGGCAACACAGGGCGTGGAGATCAGGATATGTTAACAGAACAACAATGTCGCGAACTGGACTGGGAAAAAACCGACGGACTGATGCCGGTGATTGTGCAACACGCGGTATCCGGCGAAGTGTTAATGCTGGGCTATATGAACCCGGAAGCCTTAGACAAAACCATCGAAAGCGGCAAAGTCACCTTCTTCTCGCGCACTAAACAGCGACTGTGGACCAAAGGCGAAACATCGGGCAATTTTCTCAATGTGGTGAGTATTGCCCCGGACTGCGACAACGACACGTTACTGGTGCTGGCGAATCCCATCGGGCCAACCTGCCACAAAGGCACCAGCAGCTGCTTCGGCGACACCGCTCACCAGTGGCTGTTCCTGTATCAACTGGAACAACTGCTCGCCGAACGTAAATCTGCCGACCCGGAAACCTCCTACACTGCCAAACTGTATGCCAGCGGCACCAAACGCATTGCGCAGAAAGTGGGCGAAGAAGGCGTGGAAACCGCACTGGCAGCAACGGTACATGACCGCTTTGAGCTGACCAACGAGGCATCTGATTTGATGTATCACCTGCTGGTATTGTTGCAGGATCAGGATCTGGATTTAACGACGGTAATTGAGAACCTGCGTAAACGGCATCAGTGAGTTGCGGGGTAAGCGGATGCGATGTTGTTGTCGCATCCGGAGCCATAGCCCGATGCGCAAGCTTATCGGGCCGACTATTCTCTCTGCACACGTAAGCTGGATACATCGCATCCGGCAAAAAAAACGGGCAAGGTGTCACCACCCTGCCCATTTTCTTTAAAACCGAAAAGATTACTTCGCGTTGTAATTACGTAAAGCGTTACGCCCCAGCACAATCCCCGCGCCAACCATGCCGCCCAGCAGCACCGCCAAAATCAAGGTAATTGCCTTTTTCGGGCTATCGCGACGAATAGGTAACGTCGGTTTCATCACATAGCGGTAAGCATGAATATCAAGTTTATCAACGTCAAGATTGTCGATATCCAGCAGGTTTTGACGAGTCTGATAGTAGTTTGGCGAGAACACCAACGGACGAGTCGCCTCGTGCTTAATCATCGACTCCAGCGCTTCGCTACCCAAAAGGAACATAGTATCTTGGGTTACGTCCTGTGTCTGCTGAATCTGCGGCTTTGTCACCTGCGCCTGATTCGCATACTGCAACGCTTCCTGAATCTGACGGATACGCAGATCTTTCTGTTCTTGAGCGACTACTTCCTGCGTCTTCAGCGAATCCTGCAAGTTTTTCATTTGCAGCGCGATGTTGTCTTTCAGGTCTTGTTCCAGTTCTTCATTTACCTGGTCGTCAACTTGCTGGATATACTGCGCCAGCTGTTTCTGCGCACCTTCAGGTGTTTCACCCACATAAGAAACCGCTAAAGGTAATGACTGATTTTTAACGGTAGGCTCAATGGTCAGTTTTTCAGGTTCTTCGAGATTATCCAGCGTTTCTGCTAATGCAGAAAATGTCGTGCTGAAACGACCAATTAACATCGACTGGATCTCAGACACTTTCGGCGCTGCCGAACCATAAATCACATTTATGGCATTGTTATAACCAGCGATTTGTCCCATATCAGGTTGAGTAACGATAGCTGTGGAAGTCCACTTTTCTTTGGCAACGGCCAGATACCCTATCGCCAGGGCAATAGCAACAATGACAGAAATGATGATAGTCATCTTGCCACGCCATAGTTGGACCAGTAAATCAATCAAATCAATCTGTTCCGGGTCATGGTTTTGCCCAGAAACATTATTATTTTCTACTCTCATCATTACCCTAACGGACGAAATAATTTTAAGTCGCCATAGGTTAGCGATAATCGCCATGAATGCTATAGGATAAATGATAAAAATAATGAATTATTACAAAGGGAACATGAGAGAATCAGGGCGAAAATCGTCCTGATAACAGGATGTTAGTCACTGCCAAAGAGATCGCGGGTGTAGACCTTATCTGCCACATCCTTAAGCTCTTCTGCCATACGGTTAGAGATAATGACGTCGGCTTGTTGTTTGAAGGTGGCGAGATCACTTTCCAGCCGAGAGTTGAAGAATGAATCTTCTTTCATCACCGGTTCGTAGATGATCACTTCAACGCCTTTCGCCTTGATACGTTTCATAATCCCCTGAATGGAAGACGCACGGAAGTTATCTGATCCGCTCTTCATAATCAGACGATAAATACCCACCACTTGCGGCTTGCGTGACAAAATGGCATCGGCAATAAAATCTTTACGCGTGCGGTTAGCATCGACAATTGCTGAGATCAGGTTATTCGGCACAGACTGGTAGTTCGCCAGTAACTGTTTCGTATCTTTTGGCAGACAATAACCACCATAGCCAAACGACGGATTGTTGTAATGATTGCCAATACGCGGATCGAGACAAACACCTTCGATAATCTGACGAGTATTCAGACCTAAACTTTCTGCATAGCTATCCAGCTCGTTAAAGTATGCTACGCGCATCGCCAGATAGGTATTAGCAAACAGTTTAATCGCTTCTGCTTCGGTTGAATCGGTGAACAGGGTCGGGATATTTTGCTTAATCGCGCCTTCCTGTAACAGAGCAGCAAAACGTTCTGCGCGTTCTGAACGCTCACCGATGACAATACGTGAAGGATGGAGATTATCGTAAAGGGCTTTACCCTCACGGAGAAATTCCGGAGAGAAAATAATATTTTCAGTACGATATTTCTTATGCATCGCTGCGGTAAAGCCAACGGGTACCGTTGATTTGATGACCATAACCGCATAAGGATTTATCTCTACTACGTCCTTAATTACTGATTCTACACTCGATGTATTGAAATAATTAGTTTTAGGATCATAGTCGGTTGGAGTGGCAATGATGACATAATCAGCATCCCGGTAGGCTTCATTTTTATCTAATGTGGCATTAAAGTGTATTTTATCTGATTGCAAAAACTGCTGAATTTCCTTATCAACTATAGGAGATATCCGATCATTCAGCATAGCAACGCGTGACGGTAAAATATCTAATGCCACAACCTCATGATTTTGTGCGATTAGAAGCCCGTTTGACAAGCCTACATAGCCAGTACCGGAAATGGTGATTTTCATTTCATGCTCTCAGAATTAACTTAACTGTGAATCATGATGTTTTTAGCATCCTGATAAGAGCTAAAAGTTTTAACGCTACGTTGTTCGATGGTCAACGCAACGAAAAACAATTCAGATTTTCTTTATAAGAATAGCTGATATTTATTAAGTTAATATTAAGCAGTAAAATTTAGTCTATAAGATAATTGGCAAAAAAAAAGCCCGGTGCAATATACGCCGGGCCTCAATTTTATTGTTGGTTAAATCAGATTAATCCAGCCATTCAGTATGGAACACACCTTCTTTATCAATGCGCTTATAAGTATGTGCACCGAAATAGTCACGCTGTGCCTGGATCAGGTTCGCAGGCAGAACAGCGGCACGGTAGCTATCGTAATAGGCAACCGCAGCGGCGAAGGTCGGAACTGGGATACCGTTCTGTACTGCATAAGCAACGACATCACGCAGCGCCTGCTGGTAGTCATCGGCAATTTGCTTGAAGTACGGAGCCAGCAGCAGGTTAGCGATCTGCGGATATTCGGCATAAGCATCGGTGATTTTCTGCAGGAACTGCGCACGGATGATGCAGCCAGCACGGAAAATTTTCGCGATTTCGCCGTAGTTCAGATCCCAGTTGTACTCTTCAGACGCCGCACGCAGCTGAGAGAAGCCCTGAGCGTAAGAAACGATTTTGCCCAGATACAGAGCACGACGAACTTTTTCGATGAACTCAGCTTTGTCGCCAGCTGGCTGCGCTTGCGGGCCAGAGAGAACTTTAGATGCGGCAACACGCTGCTCTTTCAGAGAAGAGATATAACGTGCAAACACAGACTCGGTAATCAGCGACAGCGGTTCTCCGAGATCAAGCGCGCTCTGGCTGGTCCATTTACCGGTACCTTTGTTAGCCGCTTCATCCAGGATCACATCAACCAGGTAGTTACCGTCTTCATCTTTTTTGGTGAAGATGTCTTTGGTGATGTCGATCAGGTAGCTACTCAGTTCACCGTTATTCCACTCGGTAAAGGTCTGTGCCAGTTCTTCGTTAGAGAGATTCAGACCGCCTTTCAGGAGAGAATAGGCTTCTGCAATCAGCTGCATATCACCATATTCAATACCGTTGTGAACCATCTTCACATAGTGACCTGCGCCATCGGCACCTATATAGGTCACGCATGGCTCACCGTCTTCAGCCACTGCGGCGATTTTGGTCAGGATCGGTGCAACCAGTTCATAGGCTTCTTTCTGGCCACCAGGCATAATGGAAGGCCCTTTCAGCGCACCTTCTTCACCACCAGAAACACCGGTACCGATAAAGTTAAAGCCTTCGGCAGAAAGCTCACGGTTACGACGAATGGTGTCCTGGAAGAAGGTGTTACCACCATCGATGATGATGTCGCCTTTATCGAGATATGGTTTGAGGGAATCAATAGCAGCATCCGTGCCTGCACCTGCTTTCACCATTAACAGGATGCGACGAGGCGTTTCCAGAGATTCAACAAACTCTTTCACCGTATAGTAAGGAACCAGTTTCTTGCCTGGATTTTCGGCAATCACTTCTTCCGTCTTTTCACGGGAACGGTTGAAAATAGAGACGGTATAACCACGGCTTTCGATGTTGAGCGCAAGGTTGCGCCCCATCACTGCCATACCGACGACGCCGATCTGTTGCTTTGACATTGTTTACTCCTGTCAGGGGGTGGTCACCGCGAAGTGTGCGGCTTAAATGTGGTATAGATGTTAACTCACTCATAGAGATACTGAATAGCATTACCTTGGCTATACCACACCGGATATCTCATCTTTTCCGTTTTTTAAAACCCATTTATATGAAATTACTGAATTACTTGTTCAGTAACTCAAGGATAAGTTTTGTCTTTTCTTCCATCAGCGGTACATCACCGCGCGATTCCACATTCAGGCGTACCACCGGTTCGGTGTTGGAGGAGCGCAGATTAAAGCGCCAGTCAGCAAAGGTCATGCTGATGCCATCGGTGCGATCCACCGCCAACGCCTCGCGGCTAAAATGCTGTTCGACGCGATTAATCGCCTCAACGGGTTGCGCCAGTTTGCTGTTGATCTCACCGCTTGCCGGGAATGCCGCCATGCGGTTGCGCACCAGTTCGCCCAGCGTTTTCCCTTTCATGCACACCAGTTCGGCGACCAGCAGCCACGGGATCATGCCGCTGTCGCAGTAAGCGAAATCACGGAAGTAATGGTGGGCGCTCATTTCGCCACCGTAGATGGCGTCTTCCTTGCGCATACGTTCTTTAATAAAGGCGTGTCCGGTTTTCGAAATCACCGGGGTGCCGCCTGCGGCAGTCACTACATCAACGGTGTTCCAGGAGAGACGCGGATCGTGGATGATCTTCGCGCCGGGATTTTTTTCGAGGAATGCTTCTGCCAGCAGGCCGACAATGTAGTAGCCCTCGATAAACTGTCCTTTTTCATCAAACAGGAAACAGCGGTCAAAATCGCCATCAAAAGCAATACCCATATCCGCGCCGTGTTTAATGACCGCATTGCGGGTATCGTCGCGGCATTCCGGCAGCAATGGATTAGGAATACCGTTGGGGAAATTGCCGTCCGGCGTGTTGTGTACTTTGATCAATTCCACGGGTGCGCCGAGGGCTTTAAAGCGGGCTTCGATGGCGTCCACCACCGGACCCGCCGCACCGTTCCCGGAGTTGATCACCAGCTTGAGCGGCGTAAGGTTTTTGACGTTGATATAACCGAACAGATGACCAACGTAAGCGTCGCGCAGGTTGATTTGCTGATAGCGACCGCGTTTGGTTTCATCGACGGGAGGAAAGTCGTTGGCTTCAGCCAGACGCTGGACGTCGCGCAGTCCGGTATCACCGCTGATCGGGCGAGCCCTTTCGCGCACCAGCTTCATGCCGTTATAATCCATCGGGTTATGGCTGGCGGTAACTTCGATGCCGCCATCCACACCGAGATGGAACGTGGCGAAATAGATCTCTTCAGTGCCGGACATGCCAATATCCAGCACGTCAACGCCCGCGTCCTGTAACCCCTTCGCCAGCGCCAGTTTTAAGGTTTCGCTGGTGAGACGGACATCACCGCCTAAAACAATGGTTTTCGGTTTGAGAAATTCGCCATAGGCGCGACCAATGCGCCAGGCAATATCTTCATTCAGTTCTTCGCCTAATTTCCCGCGAATATCATAGGCTTTAAAGCAGGTTAAACTCGACATGATATACCTTAAACAAATAATACTTATTACAGATTAACTAAAAATATTAGCGTTCTTCTACTAACGTTACATTATCAAAAATTTAGCTACGACCATATCGGTCCTGAAAACGGATAACATCGTCTTCTTCTAAATAAGATCCAGAACGAACTTCAATTAAATCAAGAGGAATTTTCCCTGGATTTTCCAAGCAGTGTATTACACCAAGAGGTATGTAAACAGATTCATTTTCGCTAAGAATCTTAGTTTCAGAACCTATAGTCACCTTTGCAGTTCCAGAAACTATGATCCAATGTTCTGCCCTATGATGGTGCATTTGTAAAGAAAGTCCTTCGCCAGGATTTACTGTTATACGTTTGACCTGATAACGCTCCCCTGTGTCAATGGAATCATATTTACCCCAAGGACGATATACTTCGCGATGAACATAATGCTCGCTACGACCTGAATTTTTAATTTGTTCGACTATTTTCTTTACATCCTGAACTTTATTTCTCTCTGAGACAAGAACGGCATCCTTTGTTTGGACAACAACTAAATTTTCCACTCCCACTGTAGCAACAATTCCCGATTCGGCATATATGAAAGAATTCTTTGTTTCATGAGAGAAAATATCCCCAACTATTACGTTGCCGTCTGAGTCTTTATCATTAATTTCCCAAAGAGAAGACCATGAACCGACATCACTCCAGCCAGCATCCATTGGAATAACAATTGCGTCTTTTGTTTTTTCCATCACAGCGTAATCAATTGACTCTTCAGGACACTTAGAGAAAGAACTTTCATCTAAACGCACAAAATCAAGGTCAAAGTTCGCTGAAGCAATTGCTTTTTCACAAGCGGATAAAATATCAGGCCGAAATTGTTTAAGTTCCTCTATATAACGATTTGCACTAAACAAAAACATACCGCTATTCCAATAATACTCACCGGAAGCAAGATATTTAGTGGCTGTCTCATGATTTGGCTTTTCAACAAATGATGACACTATAAATGCATCCGAATCTTCCTGATTAATATATTGTCCTCGATGTATATAACCATAACCAGTTTCTGCTTTGTCTGGAATTATACCAAATGTTACCAATTTCCCATCAGCAGCGTATGGAATTGCCGATCTAACAGCGTTACAAAATTTTTCTTCATCTAATATAACGTGATCTGCAGCCAGTACGAGCATAAGATCATCTGCACTTTTATCAGACTTAGACATCAGCAACGCCGCTAATGCAATTGCAGGGGCAGTGTTACGCCCAACAGGCTCAAGGATGATATTCTTTGAAGTCAATCTATCGATTTTTCTAAGCTGTTCAGCAACTATAAAGCGGTGTTGTTCATTACAAATGACATAAGGGTTGGTACAATCCAAACCATCCAGACGATTAGCCGTTGTTTGAAGCATGGTATGACTACCGTTTAGGCTAAGAAATTGTTTCGGATAGAGAATTCTTGATAGTGGCCACAACCGACTGCCTGAACCACCGGCCATAATGATAGGTGTAATAATTTTATTATTGTTCATATAATTTCTCATCTAATGTATTCATTAAATTGGCAACTTTTGATTCCCAAGAAAAATTATTTTCTACAAAACTACGGGCATTTTCAGCCACTTCAGTATAACGATTATAATCGTAAATTATTTCTCTTAGTACGTTTTTATATTGCTCTACTGTATCTGCAACAAAAATTTCGCTACCAGATTTTGCATTAATACCTTCATAACCAATGCTAGATGTAATACATGGTAAACCTAAAGCCATGTATTCAAGAATTTTATTTTGTACGCCTGCTCCAAGACGAACAGGACATATACCTATATGCCCTGTAGAAGCGGAAGAATTGATATCATCAACAGTACCTAAAGCAATTGTATTTTTAAATGAATTTAATATATTTTTATTAGTTTCTGAGATCTTACCAATCACTTTAAAAATAATATTAAACTCATCATACAAGCAAGGTAAAATATTCTTAGCAAAATTTTTTGCAGCATCCATATTTTGTAAAGAATACATA
Organism: Escherichia coli; assembly: GCF_036503815.1. Taxonomy (GTDB): domain Bacteria; phylum Pseudomonadota; class Gammaproteobacteria; order Enterobacterales; family Enterobacteriaceae; genus Escherichia; species Escherichia coli_F. Next base: position 1,931,801 of record NZ_AP027764.1, on the reverse strand, counting down.
TTTCCGATAAATATAAGTTCCACCGGCTTATCGATTTTTATTTCTCTTTTTATATATCTCAAGGCTGATGTATCAACCCCATTATTGACTATATGGATATTACTGCCCGGATTAGGGTAGAGATAGTCACGGTCTACGGATGAAATAAAAGTGGTCAAATCAAAAAAATTCGCCACAGAACGCTCATATGATTCTAATCTTTTTTGTTCCAGAGAATAAATAATTGCACGCAAACTTTTTTTACTTGCTAATTTTTTAACGCGACTGTAATTCAAAGATATTGCATCTGTCATATCAAGAATTTTGAACTTGTCTGTATCCTTAACATAATCAGCAACTCTTATCAGATGACAAAATACTGCATCGCATTGTTTAATTAATTTATTGTATTTATTCTTAAATGTGTCCGATTGATAATAAGCAATTTGCAACGGTTTTTGCGTAACCAAAGCTTTAAATACATTATAATATGATTTATATTTTGGTAGATAGACACGATGAATTTCTTTGAAGACCGAGTCATTTATATTTATTTCAAGTTCTAGTGGTTGATCACATAAGCTCAGAAGAATAAGATCATATTTTTTGGAAAGTTCTTTACATAACATATAGACTCTTAATCTATCCCCTCCAATGACAGGGTAGGGAAAGCGAGGTGTAAGAACCAGTATTTTTTTTCTCTGCTCTGATTGATTCATAAAACTGAAACCTTTTTTATTCAGAATCCGTCTGGATAATTTTTTTTCCAACGCCACGAGTCCAATAACATCTGTTCTAGAGTTTCTTCGGCTTTCCAGTCCAATAAAGAATTAGCTTTATCTGCATCAGCCCAACAAGACGCAACATCCCCTGCCCTTCTCTCTATAAAAGATTTATTGACCTTAATGTTTGTTAATTTTTCAAATGAAGTGATTAATTCAAGCACTGAATAACCTTTTCCTGTACCAAGATTAAAGATATTATATCCCGAATTGATACTTAAATAATTCATTGCAGCCAAATGACCTTTCGCTAAGTCAACAACATGAATAAAATCCCTTACACCTGTTCCATCATTAGTAGGGTAATCATTGCCATAAATAAATAATTTATCACGTTTACCACTTGCAACATCCAATAAATAAGGGACAAGATTATTAGGGATACCAGATGGAGCCTCACCTATTTTACCACTAGAATGAGCACCGACAGGATTAAAATATCTCAAGCAAATTATATCCAGTTTTCCCGTGGAACTAACATCCTCTAGAATTTTTTCAACAAAATATTTCGATGTGCCATATGGATTCGTAGTTCCTCCAATTTTAGCTGTTTCTGGAATTGGAATTATCTCTGGTTCACCATAGACTGTCGCAGATGAACTAAAGATAAATTTTTTAATTTTGTACTCTTCCATTACCTGTAATAAAGTAATGGTCACTCCAACATTATTTTGGTAATACTTTAAGGGTTCACTTTTAGACTCTGAAACAGATTTAAAGCCAGCAAAATGAATAACTATATCTATGGCGTGTTTCTCGAAAATAGCGGAGAGTGTCTTCCTACACCCAGCATCTCCAGTAATTGTTATAAAATCACGTCGAGTAATTTCTTTTATTTTTTCGATACACTTGTATGAAGCATTACTGAAATTGTCCAGAACGATAATCTCATGACCTGCATTCAGTAATTCAATAGCCGTATGAGATCCGATATATCCAGCACCACCAGTTACTAATATGTTCATATTATATCTCCACTAACTAATCGTCAATATTTATCATATCAAGTTCATGGCCATTAAACCGATAATGTGAATAATATTTTTGCTGATAAGACATTATTAGCTGTTTATTGATACTTTTCACCTTGAAATCTTTAGGAAATTCCTCATCCAAATGTGAGATTTTTTTAACACACTCCTTATTGTTTATAATTTCATCATAGCCGATTAAGGAATGCTCTGTCGCATAAATATATAATCCATATGATAGCGCTTCTGCAATTTTTGTTTTCATTCCACTTCCTAAAACTATAGGAGAATAAAAAATATCACAAGCAGATAATAAATATGACATTTCACTATTAGATAGATTATCGAAAAAAAATAAATTATCCAAATCAGGAAGATTCAAAGTAGTACTTTTCCTACCTGCCAAAATATAGCAATAATCATTATTCGACTTTGCTGCATTTAAAACATAGTTGGCAGCATCTATATTTGGAAAAAAATCAAAAGATGCAGTAAATACTACTTTTTTCCTATTATCATTATTCAATCGATTATACTCATTAATAAAGTTAGCTGATAATACATCAGTTGGCTTTTCTCTACTAAATATCACAGGGAGAATTAAATTTCTGCTTTTTTTTAACCCATAAAATTTATCCATTGCATTTTTATCTTGCCGGGTAATATAGCTAACTAAATCTGAATTCTTAAGCCCGATAAATTCATTGAGATAAACAATTATTTTTTCAACAAAAGTAGTTATGTTTTTATCTTTTTGCCTTATTAAATCATATTCGAAGTTATCCGTAAACAATATGATCTTTTTGTGGGGCATGAGTATTCTAAAAAGCAGACATAACAATCCAAGTCGAGAGTTGTGAAAAGCTAGAATATCTTGCTTCCGTAAAATTTTAATTATTGAGAAAATATAAGGGACATAAAATGATGGTATAAAAAAAAGCCTGGATATTATATCCTGACGTTTACCTTTAATAAATGATATATGTTGAAAAGTATTGTCTTCGAATAGTTTACCTGAAGCTTTTTTATCAATAAGTGTTAAATTAACATTCTGTTTTTGTAGAAAACTAACAAGCGTACGTAAATATACTCCTCCTCCGGTAAGTTCATTATATGAGTTAATTGAAATGAGACATAGTTTCTTATTTTTTTTCATTAAATGCCGCCGTTAAAATTTCCGCATATCTCTCTTCAGAAAAAAGCTCACGCTTGCTATAAATAGTTTGTCTCAAATGATAATATTTTTCATTATCAAGACTAATTAGTTCGTAGGCTACTTGTGCTAAATCTTCTTTATTATTAGCAATAAACACGCCAGGAAAACTTTCAGCATACAACTCTCTAATTGCACCAACGTTATAGCCTATCACAGGGCAACCACAGCATAGCGCCTCAATAGTAACCAGCTCATATCCTTCATAATAGGACGGTAAAATAAGTACTCTGGATTTCTTAAATATTTCTGGCATTTTCGCATAGGGGACAGCAATGCTGGTCAGAACATTATTTAGCGAAGCAAAATTTTGTGGGGCGGGAATACTTGAAACTAAATGGAAGGAAGTATCTGGCAGATTTTTACATATGTAATACAGATCATCTATTCCTTTTCCTTTTTCCAATCGCCCGACAAATGTCATATATTGTGCTTCATTAACATCAGTGCAATCAAATTGTTCAAGATTTATAAAATTTCGAACAACTTTAATTTTATGTGAATTAATATTGTAAAGCTCATTCCATTCACTTTTAACCTTATTTGAAACAGCCCAGATATTTTTTGAGAATGATCCAGCCAAACGCTCATAGATAGATAAAAGACCACTGCCGGACAATCGATTAGGTTTTTTTTTCATGACTGTTTGAAAATAACATTTCATATTGCCATGAGCTATTAAGATGTCATTCCTATAAAAAGGAGAACAATAGCCATGCGCAATAACTTTAAACGTCACGCCACGTAATTTTTGTAAGGTTAAATAAAGAGAAACTAATATTGGATAAAGTGCTACTTGTATTTTTTTGTTACGAATTTTGTTAGAAATTTTGAAGTATGATTTATCAAGTATAATGACTTTAACCCCCAAATTTTTAAGAATGTTACATTGTTGGGCAACAACCCTTTCCACCCCACCTTGCCCTCCTGAACCATTATACGCGGCAATATATACAATCATTTTAAAAACTTCCCGATAAACGACTTAATTTTTAGCAGAACGAATTGACACTGTCGATAAAATATAGCATGTTTTTGTCCTGAAAGAAGATTCAAATTATCATTATATTTTTTTAAAAATCTATAATTATTTATGCAACTTTCATAATGATATTTTAATCGATTAGCTGTTCTTGCCCCTCCCGTCGCTTTTCGTGGAGGTAAATTTATTAACAGAGCCTTTGAATCATATATAAATTTTTTATTTTTTATAAAAAGAGATAACATGAAATCAGTTTCCTCACGATAGCAGTTTCCCGTATAAGATATATCAAATCGATAATTCGATATTAGTTCCCTTTCAGCTAGAATAATAGACTGTGCATAAAAACATTCAATCGGATGGTCCAAATCACATGTATAACTAAAATCCAATCTATTTAGATCACTAACAAAACGCCCCTCTGTTTTATGTCGATTGATGCAATCTTCAATTGTTTTCTCGTTATTATTCATATAGAGTATTCTTGCGCCGATTACATCAGCGCCTGTCTCATATTTTGTAGCCAATAACCGAGATATAACACCGGGTAAGAGGTAAGAGTCATCATCACCAAAAAAAATATATTTCCCTTTGGCTATTTCAATCCCTCGGTTTTTAGAATACATCTGTTTTTTGTTCGTATCATTTTCTAAAATAACTAATTGAGAATATTTTTCCTTCAGTTCAGCTAATACACTATTTGTATTATCTGTTGATCCATCATTGATAACTATTACCTCTAAAGTCTCATCCTGAAAATAACTTGGTATGACCTCCTTAAGAATATGAGCCCTGTTATAACTTGGGATTATTATGCTGACATTTTTTTCTGACATTTCGTCAATCCTTTTTATACTGGATGTATAATGTTACTAAACAAGCAACAAATATACTTTTGACAAGATAGGGGAAGAAATAGAACAAAGTCTCTCTAGGTGTGAATAATATAGGTGGCAACACACTATAATAAACAAAATATATGATTGGTTTGTTTTTTGTGTATTTTTCCAATACATTTAAATTAAGTAAAAGAAAAAAGGGTATTATGAAACACCCAATAAGACCAAATGCTAAAAACGATTCTGCTAAATAACTTCCCCCAAGTCCGAACCCAAGATTATATAATTCTGGGTTTGCTGTGTATGAGGCCAAATGGCTATAGCTTATTTCCGGCAAGCTCAATTTAACATTAAATATTGACGAGCAAGTTATTATTAACTGGCTGAATAGATAGGTAACATTATACCCCCCTGACAATAGTTGTAGTTTTACTGATTGATAAATGGAAAGATATGATACTCCCATGCCGTATACAAAGTTTATAACAGGATTATTACCCTGCATTAATTGAATAAAACTCCCTCCAGTGCGCCACATTGAGATAAATTCACTAATCACAAAAATGACGCTAAAAACAAAAATCATTGTAATCAGCAAACGTAAGTTTCTTGTCTTTACTTCATTAAAATATATACATGTAACCGTTAAAAGAAACGTTATAGCTTCACTACGACTACCCTTCAAGGTGCTAAATGCAGCAATGCATATCGCAATAAAAAGAAATTTTTTATTTGTTCTGAACTGTATATGAAACGCACATATAAGGAAAAAAGAACAATAAAACAAATAAGACAGAAAATCATAACCTATTGGCGTTGTTATATTTGATTGATATATATCAACATAACTATTAGATTCTATAAAGTTAAAAAAGAATATCCCTTTCACAACCATACCTATCGAACCCAGAAAAAATAAAGTCAAAAGAAACTTTATTTTTAGCAATTGTTTCTCTGGATATGGACCATGCGGATAAATTTTTTCAGTATTTCTGCATAGAATTAGTCCCAATGTATAACCATAATACATTAATGTTATAGCATAGTTAGCCAAAATCACATCGTCATCCATATATCCTTCAATAAACCAATCGGCAATCCTGTAATCATAGTTTGCAAACAAAGATAATAAAGGTCGACAACCTAAAAACACAAAAGATGATATAACGAGAAGGCTGGCCGGAGAAGTTATTTTATTAGTGATATACGCGATATAAAAAACTGTTATCGTTGCTATAACAAGAATATATTGTGATTTATTTGGTTCATTACCAAACAGTAACACTAAAATTGTCAGCATTAAACTTAAATAGAATGTAATAGCAGGAACCGCCTTCACTTTCATTATACTCTCGCTCTCCACTTACGATGGGCAATAAAAGCTAGCATACTGAATACAAGAAACTCACCAATTAGGTTTAATAAAACCCCCCCCAGAATGTCAAAGCGTGATATTAACAGCCAAGACAAACTAACAACAATAATTCCCGCTATAACATTTATACTTCGCAGTATTTTTACATTATCTGTCGGTATAAGAAACTGTATACCAAGGACATTATTTAAAGATGAAAAAATTGTAATTACTGACGCATATAAAATAATAACAAATGAAACGTCAACTTTACCTATAAAAGTCGCCACATATTGCCCTAATCCCATATAACATAAACATGCAATTATGCTAATTGTTAAATGCACAAAAAAACTTTTTTTAATTCTATAATAAAACAGTTCATCTTGAGGTTTAATTTCTGAAACTTGTGATAACATATACTGTGATATTGGATTAATTAGACTTTGACATGCTGTTGTCATTTTTTGAACGATTGAAAAAACACCAAGACTCGTATTACCGCAAAGGTTTCCAATTAACACAGGAATTAGACCATTGTAACCAATCGTACCTATTACGCCAATAAAAACATTTCCTGCCTTCTTAAATTCCACAATGCATTCATTAGGTTTAAGATGAACAATATGGCTAATATGAATATTTGGCCATAAGTATATACAGCATATGAGTAATGTTGCATTTTGTAAAAAACTTAAGATAAAAACATTATCTCCGCCACTACAGACATAAACTAGAAGCATGATAAACAATGTTATTCTCACTATTACTTGAGAGTATGAAAGTTTTTTAAAATCACCAATCCCCTGCAAAAACCAATTGGGCGATACTATATTACCAATAGAGCATAGAAAAATTGACAAAAACCCCAAAAATGACAAGTGGACTATATTTAATCTGCACAATAAAAATACACATGTTAATGCAATTATAAAAAGCAATGATTTTAAAAGAACAACTATTGAGTAATAGCGCTGTAAATTTTGGATCTCACATTTATGTCTCGCAGCAACCACAGGTCCTGTGTAAGTAAAGCCAAAATCAATTATCAAAGCCACTATTTGATAAATAGATGTAATATAGACTAATTCCCCATATTCCCCCAACCCAATATATTTTATCAGGATAGGGATAATTACCAATGGTGCGATATAATTAAATAACTGCAATATATACAACCCTAAAAATACGTTTTTTATTTTATCTTTAAGTCTTAAATAATTATGCACACGTTGTATCCTATTCATTTAGGTGTAATTATATTATTGAAATGCGATGTTCTATAAGAATGACTTTATAATTTCAGCACGCTACCGCCCCTGGCTTTACAGCTACCAGAGCACTGCATGCATGCCTACGATGTGACGAGCGTTACCCACTCGCGCTAAACCCGAAAAATTCAAACGCTAATTGTCTTACCAATCCGCTCTGGAAACAAGGAAAATCCTGGAAAACTTTGACTAAAATCCTATTGCTAACTCGTTGTTATTCTGATTGTTTATATAAAACAACGGCAGGAATATTCGCGACAAATTACTTTCGCCACGAATCTTCACTGCCGTTATAATTTTCTTATCAACCGTTACATCCGGTCAGATTTTCATTATTCGCTTAACAACTTCTCAATGCCTTTGCGGAACTTCGCCCCTTCTTTCAGGTTGCGTAATCCATACTTCACGAACGCCTGCATATAACCCATTTTTTTACCGCAGTCGTAGCTATCACCTGTCATCAGCATGGCATCAACGGACTGTTTTTTCGCCTGTTCAGCAATGGCATCAGTCAGCTGAATACGTCCCCATGCACCAGGCTGAGTGCGTTCCAGTTCCGGCCAAATATCAGCAGAAAGCACATAACGGCCCACGGCCATGATGTCTGAGTCCAGCGTCTGCGGCTGATCCGGTTTTTCGATAAATTCAACAATGCGGCTGACTTTACCCTCACGGTCCAGCGGCTCTTTAGTCTGAATGACGGAGTATTCAGAGAGGTCACCCGGCATACGTTTTGCCAGCACCTGGCTGCGGCCCGTTTCGTTGAAGCGCGCAATCATGGCAGCAAGGTTGTAGCGCAGCGGGTCGGCGCTGGCGTCGTCAATCACAACGTCTGGCAGTACCACGACAAATGGATTGTCACCAATGGCGGGTCGTGCACATAAAATGGAATGGCCCAAACCTAAAGGTTCGCCCTGACGCACGTTCATAATGGTCACGCCCGGCGGACAGATGGACTGTACTTCCGCCAGCAGCTGACGCTTCACGCGCAGTTCAAGGAGAGATTCTAATTCATAAGAGGTATCGAAGTGGTTTTCGACCGCGTTCTTGGACGCATGAGTCACCAGGAGGATTTCTTTGATCCCTGCAGCCACAATCTCGTCAACAATGTACTGAATCATTGGCTTGTCGACGATCGGTAGCATCTCTTTGGGAATCGCCTTAGTGGCAGGCAACATATGCATCCCAAGACCCGCTACAGGAATAACTGCTTTTAAATTCGTCATTATTTCATCCACCTGTAAAATGGTTGCTGAATTATAGCTTGTTCGATTTTTTTCGCCAGCATCAATTACCCTGAATTGATTACTGAATTACTTGTGATGTTACGCCGCTTCGTTGTGGATTGCAGTAGCATTGTTCCTAAGTATGGCTCCATTTTTCCAGGAATGGTCGCAAATCTACTCCCTCCGTTCCGGCAATCTAAAGTTAATCTTTTCCACATTAACAATATGGTGATTTATCCTGTCGATATCGACGGAGCTTTGCCCTCTTTCATTCACCGCATGTACATTTGCAAGAGACAGCAGTGTTTCTTTTTTCGCCATAAAGACGCCACGAATGTCTTTGCGCATGTCGAAGTTCATGCTCAATGCGGGTCCAACAGAGGATTCCTGCATCACCTTGATATTACGCATAAAAAGATGTTGCGGTTTATTGTGAAGCTCCAGCGAGGCACGCTTCATCTCAATGTTAGTCAGTGCCACAAAGGAGACGGCATTCCCGGCGGAGATTTGGATGCCGCGCAATTTATAAGCAAGATGAGTATTATCCAGTTGAATATTATTCACTCGGAAATTTTGCGGTATCGAGAGATATTTGCCTTTAATTACCCCATAACCGATTAACATCCCGGCGCTATTAATCATTTCAATATTATCAATCACGAAATTGTCACAACCGTAAATAGCGACTGTCGCGTTATCAATACCTGCTTTCTTACTGAAATCCGGCGTGATATTGCGGGCTTTGATATTACGAATAACAAAATGTTTACCATTTTCAACATGGATCAACTGCCGACAATCCGATCCCGTGATATTCGCCACGACAAAGTTTTTCACTGCCTGGTCTTCCGGGTAGTTATTATCGTAAGTACTCCCCGCAAGGCCTATGCCGATGCCCCAGTTGATTTTGCCGTTGGTACAGTTAATGCGCTCAATGAGATGGTCGGATATCAAAATATCACTGTCGTTAATCGCCACGTTCCATTCAATAGCGTCGCCCTGTAAGTCGCTGAACTTACAGTTGGTGATGTTGGCACCAATAATCTGATTATGAAATCCCTGCCGTAAGATGGCGTAATTAGCATGGCTAACGGTGAGGTTATCGATGGTCAGGTTGCGCATGACCCGTTTGTTTTTGCCGCCAATATAAATCTGCGTTACCGGGCCAAAGCCGCTCATGGCCAGCCCTTTAATGGTGCAGTCAGAGCCGCGCACATCCAGGGTGATGTTATGCATACTGCCGCCCTTCTCCCCTGTCACCTGGCTGCCGTCCTGTAAGACAAATCGCCCTCTGCCGTTGCCGCGCAGGCTTCCCAGGATGTGTAACGTTTTGCCAGGGGGGATGAAGATGCCGGTATTGATATTGTCACAAACCAATCCAGCAGGCACGACGACCGTTTGCCCTTCGCTGAAGGCTTGTTTAAATGAGGCGATCCAGTCGTGTGGGTTGTAGTCGTTAATATTAACGCGTTGTCGTGCGGGAAGTGCGCGAGCGAAAGGGGTATGGAGGAAGGCAAGCGCCGAGCTTGCCGTCAGGAAGGTGCGTCGGGAGAGTTTTTTAAATGGCATACGTTCTCCTCTATAAAGCCTGCAGCAAGCTGGCGAGTTCTCGGTTAATCACCTGCTGGTTAAAATCGTGTTCGACTTTTTCGCGCGCACGTTTGACAACCGTAGTAAGTTCGTCGGTATCCAGTTGGCTAAACGCCACCAGTCGCTGCGCCAGTGCGCGAGCATCGTTCTCAGGCACCAGCCAGCCGGATTTATCGGCCTCCACCAGTTCCGGAATTCCGCTATGCAGAGTAGAAACCACCGGAATGCCGACTGCCATCGCTTCCATTAGCGCCACCGGAATACCTTCCATATCACCGTCAGCACCCGTTACCGAAGGCAACAGGAAGACATCCGCGTCGTCGAGCATCGCCTTCACTTCGTGGCTCGGTTTAAAGCCCGGCATCTCTACCACATCTTCCAGTTGATATTGTTCGATGAGGGTGCGCAGGCGTCGTTCCCACGGGCCAATGCCGAGGATGCGATAGCGAAATGCCACGCCCTGCTCTTTCAACTGACGGCAGGCTTCGATCGCCACATGCAGGCCTTTTTTCTCGGTTAAGCGTGCGACGGAAATAATCTCCAGCGGTGTTGCGGGCGCTTTCACCGGACGCGGGCTAAAGCGCGTCATGTCTACACCCATGCGTGATACGGCAATTTTTTCCCTCGGGCAGCCCATTTTTTGCAGCCTTCCGGCCCACAGATCGCTTATTGGTAGCATCAGATCGCCGCGGCGGAACAGTTGTTGATATTCGGGAGTGTAATGGTTGAGCACTTCCCGACTGGAGATATCAATACCGTGGAAGATAGTGGCGATTTTGCCGCGAATGACACCCAGTTCGCGTAGTTTTGCTGCGGTTACCCCCGCCGGGCCAAAATGAGCGATAAAGACATCGGCATAAAATGGTGTTGCGACCTGGCCGCAAATGGCAGACAAAATCAGGTTCCGCGACTCAGCACCATAGCGTTTGAGGTTGAGCGCCTGCCAGGTATTTTTACGATGAATGCCGCGTAAGGTCTGGCTGGCGCGGTGGCGCAGTTTCGCCACTTTGCCTTGTGGTTCGTCCTGTAACCAGCGAGTTCTGGCGGCAAGGTTATATTTCGTCCATGCCGCGTGGGTGTTTTGCGTATCGCCTTTTTGCAGCGCGACAATCTCCACCTCAAAGCCCATATCAATAAACGCAGTGATTTGGTTGAGAACGAAGGTTTCCGACGACAGCGGAAATTTAAGTAAAAAGAAGCCGACCTTCATTTCGCCTCCCCGATGCGCTCGAGCACAGATTGCACCATCTGCATTCCTGCCTGGCGTTCGCGACTGACGGCTTCGTTAAGTCGTGTATTCAGCTCCGGAAGCTGGCCTAATGTATCTGCAACCATCGCTTGCAGGCTGCCGTCTAATAAATGACGGATATCAATCGCCATCTCTGGTAGCCCAAGCTGCTGCATAATCCCGGCGGATTTGTGTTCGTAGTTGATGGCAATTGCCGGAGTGGAGAAATTCATCGAGATAATGGCAGAGTGCAGGCGCGTACCGACGGTGAGTTCACAGGCACCGAGGATTTTGCCCATTTCCAGATCATTGAGCTCATCCATCACCACGTGATAACGGGCAGGATCGCTGATGTGCTGACGCAGGTTGAGCGCCACCATGCGGTCGTCTTTGTTATAGCTGTCGATGCCCGTACAGGTGGAGAGCGCAATCACCTGATACCCTTCATCGAGAATGCGATTGACCACCCCGGCAAAGGCTTTTTCATACGCTTGTTGAGTGGTGCCGAGACGTTTGTCGAACGGTGCCAGTTCGCGCAGGGTAATTGCCACCGTTTTCTGCTGTGCGGCTACGTCCAGCCAGTGTTGAACAGCATAGCTGGCGGTGAAGTCTTCGGTGTGGTGATCGACCAGCCACGCGGTATCGACGCCATGTTCAACTTTTGCGGTAGTGATATTGCTGCGTTTCATTAGATCCAGGCTGACCGATTCGCGTAGGATCAGCGCGTCGCAGTGCCCGAATACGTAGTTTGCCAGTTGGTTAAATTGCTCATCCTGGAACGGGCCGACGCTGTGACCAATCATAAACAGCGGCTTTTTCGCCATAAACGTGCAAAGCGCATGTTCAAACTGCGGCACGCCGTAGAGATCGACAAAAAACGATCCGCCGACCTGAATAATGGCGTCGTAACCTGACAGCAGGCGCACAAAGTCAGTGAATCCCTGGGCAATGGCGATATTACGCAGCTTGCCGGTGTCGGTGACGCGTGAGAGCAGTACCTGGTGTTGATAGCGGCGACGGAGGACTTTTTTAACGCGCCCGACAACGCCCGCCGCGCTGTTGTGTTGTTTCATTTGCAGGAACAGCGGATCGCCCATTACCGGGCGGTTGAGCAGCCAGGAAGAACTGACCGGATAGCGGCTCATTACGTCCACTTCGGCGTGAGGGTTGAGGATGTTGATGGCATCAAGTAGGCCGCGCAAGATGGCGCTGTCGCCGCGATTGCCGCAAGTGTGGTTGCCCAGAATCAGTAATTTCATTTTTTCCTCATAAATTTGATGCCAGGTGAGGCTGTGTTTGTTGTGTTCGTTGCCGGAACCGAAAACAACCATTCACCCGGCCCGCAAAAGCATTTTCATTTTTTCGCTGCGACAAAACTGACGCTTCACTTCCACCACCAGCGGATGGCGCGACAACACGATCATCACCACAAACGCCAGCACGCCTGCGATAATTTGCACCGCCAGTAACATCCCCAGCACCAGTTGCCCTTTCAGCACAATGCCCAGCGCATAACTAACCACCAGCGTTGGCAGCGAGAGATAAAACGGCAGCCATAAACTCAGGATGTACTGGCGATAACTGGAACCGAGCACCGGTTTAATCATCACGAAGTAACTCAGAATGGTGTTGATAATCTGTACCAGCAGGAAACCAAGCGTGACGCCGATTGCACCCGCCATCTGTCCGCCAATAACAATCGCCGGAATAAACAGAAAGGTTTTGAATACGTTGAATTTAAAGCTGATATCCACCCGCGCTTTCGCCATCAGCAGCGAGCCAATCGGGTTACCCACTGAGCGCAGTAGCCCCACAATACACAGCAATTGCAGCACCGGAATAATGCTGTTCCACTTTTCGCCAAAGACCAGCGGTACAAAGTTATTCGACACCACCATCAGCCCCAGCAGCGCCGGAAAATTGATAATCCCCACCACCGACAGCAGCTTGTAGAAGTTAACGCGTAGCTTTTCGGTGTCGTCCTGAATTTTGGCAAACGCCGGAAACAACACGCGGGTGATGATCGGGTTCAGTTTCATCGGCGGCACAACGGCCACGTTGTACGCCAGGTTGTATCCCCCTGCCACGCCCGCGCCGAGAATACGCGCCAGCACCAGCGTTGAAAGGTTGGTATTGAGATAGTTGATGATGCTGTCCGCCGTCAGCCAGGCACCAAAACGTAAGTTTGGTGCCACCGACGCCAGCGAGAAATGCAGACCGGGGCGATAAATTTTTCGACCAAAGTAGCCAAACAGCAGCGTTCTTACCGCACTATTGACCAGATAACCGAGGATCGCGGTCATCGCCAGCGGCCAGAAATGGGCGCTAACCACCGTAAAAGTGAAGCCCGCCAGCACCGCGCTGGTTTCGATCATGCCGATTTTGTTGAACTCCAGCTCCTTTTGCATCAACGCGCGAAACTGTTGCCCGTGGGGGATCACCACAAACGCCAGCGACAATGTTTTCATCAACGGCGCCAGATCCGGGTTATTCAGCACGTCACCAATGGCATCACTCAACAAAAACACCGCCACGCACACCACGATCCCCAGCCCGACGTTCAGCCAGTACAGCGTAGTGAGTTCAAGGTGGCTGATTTCTTTTCGCTGAATAATCGAGTTAGCGATACCGAAGTCAGAAAGCGTGTCTGCCAGCGCGATAATCACCAGCGAAACGGTAAGCAAACCGAACTGGTGGTTGTCGATAATCCGCGCCAGCACGGTCATCTGCACTAGCCCGAGGCCGATGATGATCACCGTAGCAATCGCCGACCACTTCGCGCCGCTGATGGTTTTTTCACGTAAGCTCATATCAATATGCCGCTTTGTTAACGAAGCCTTTGAATACCGTCAGGAAAACGATTTTGATATCGAACCAAACGCTCCATTCACGGATGTACTCAAGGTCGAACTCGACGCGTTTTTCCATTTTCTCCAGCGTGTCGGTTTCGCCGCGCCAGCCGTTAATCTGCGCCCAACCGGTAATGCCCGGTTTCACTTTGTGGCGCAGCATGTAGCCTTCAATGAGCTGGCGATATTGTTCGTTATGCGCCACCGCGTGCGGACGTGGCCCCACAATCGACATCCCCCCGGTCAGCACATTGATAAACTGCGGCAATTCATCCAGCGAGGTGCGGCGCAGAAAGTTCCCCACTTTGGTGACGCGCGGATCGTTCTGCGTCGCCTGAGTCACGACTTTGTCGTTCTCCATCACTTTCATGGAACGGAACTTCCACACTTTGATCGGCTTGCCATCCATGCCGTAGCGAGTCTGGCGGAAAATAACCGGCCCTGGTGAACTGAGTTTCACTGCCAGCGCAATACAGCACAGCACCGGGGAGATCAGCAGCAAGATCAGCGTTGCCAGCACAATGTCTTCCGCACGTTTTATCAGGCGGTTAACCCCGGAAAGTGGCGTGTCGTACAGCGGCACCACCGGAACGCCGTTCATCTCTTCGAGGCGTGAATGGAGAATGTTGAAGGTAAAGACGTCGGGGATCAGCAGCACCGAACAGGTGGTGTCCGCCAGTTGATGGACCAGTTTTTTCACTCGTGCGCCGTCGCACATTTGCATCGCGATATAGACGTTGTGAATCTTGCCCGCTTTTGCATCCTCGACCAGCTGTTGCAGATTGCCCGCCCAGTCGTTAGAAACGCCGCCCGGTTTTGGGTCGTGGTAAACGCCCACCACTTCAAACCCTAACCACGGCTGATTACGGAAGCTCTCCATCAGCATTTGCCCGGCAGCTAAATCCCCCGCCACGGCAACCATACGCTTGTTATAGCCATGATTACGCAACCAGCCCGCACCAATGCGAATACACGAACGACACGCCACCAACCCGATGCTGGTCAGCCCATACCACGCCAGCCAGATTTTCAGTTGCGTGTCGAAATCATTGTTGAACGCCACCAGTCCGGCGCTAAAAATCACGCTTAAGGTCCAGTTTTGCAGCAGCAGGGCAAATTCTGTCGTTGCCCGAACACCACGCCATGAGCGATAAAAATCGGTGATGCCGCCCAACATCTGGAACACCACCAGCGTAATCAGCGCCACCAACAGGTGCATGTAGAGGAATGACAGTCCGCTGACTTCGCAAACCAGCCATAGCCCGGCAAACATGATGGTGATATCTGAAAAGCGTTGCACCATAGAGATTAACGATGCATTGGTTTTCGCTCGCTCGCGCTTTTTTAGATTTGTCATCGTTGTTCCTGTTATTAGCCCCTTACCCGCAGTAGGGTAAGGGAAGATCCGACATTACTCGTTCAGCAACGTCAGCAGAGTTCGCGTTCGCGCTTCCATCAGCGGCACATCACCGCGCGATTCCACATTCAGGCGTACCACCGGTTCGGTGTTGGAAGAGCGCAGATTAAAGCGCCAGTCAGCAAAGGTCATGCTGATGCCATCGGTGCGATCCACCGCCAGCGCCTCGCGGCTAAAATGCTGTTCGACGCGATTAATCGCCTCAACGGGTTGCGCCAGTTTGCTGTTGATCTCACCGCTTGCCGGGAATGCCGCCATGCGGTCGCGCACCAGTTCGCCCAGCGTTTTCCCTTTCATGCACACCAGTTCGACGACCAGCAGCCACGGGATCATGCCGCTGTCGCAGTAAGCGAAATCACGGAAGTAATGGTGGGCGCTCATTTCGCCACCGTAGATGGCGTCTTCCTTGCGCATACGTTCTTTAATAAAGGCGTGTCCGGTTTTCGACATCACCGGGGTGCCGCCTGCGGCAGTCACTACATCAACGGTGTTCCAGGAAAGACGCGGATCGTGGATGATCTTCGCGCCGGGATTTTTTTCGAGGAACGTTTCTGCCAGCAAACCGACAATGTAGTAGCCCTCAATAAACTGCCCTTTTTCGTCAAACAGGAAGCAGCGATCAAAATCACCGTCAAAGGCAATGCCCATATCCGCGCCGTGTTTGATGACCGCATTGCGGGTGTCGTCGCGGCATTCCGGCAGCAGCGGGTTAGGAATACCGTTGGGGAAATTGCCGTCCGGCGTGTTGTGCACTTTGATCAATTCCACGGGTGCGCCGAGGGCTTTAAAGCGGGCTTCGATGGCGTCCACCACCGGACCCGCCGCACCGTTCCCGGAGTTGATCACCAGCTTGAGCGGCGTAAGGTTTTTGACGTTGATATAACCGAACAGATGATCAACGTAAGCGTCGCGCAGGTTGATTTGCTGATAGCGACCGCGTTTGGTTTCATCGACGGGAGGAAAATCGTTGGCTTCTGCCAGACGCTGGACGTCGCGCAGTCCGGTATCACCGCTGATCGGGCGAGCCCCTTCGCGCACCAGTTTCATGCCGTTGTAATCCATCGGATTATGGCTGGCGGTAACTTCGATGCCGCCATCCACGCCGAGATGGAACGTGGCGAAATAGATCTCTTCGGTGCCGGACATGCCGATATCCAGCACGTCAACGCCCGCATCCTGTAACCCTTTTGCCAGCGCCAGTTTTAAGGTTTCGCTGGTTAGACGGACATCACCGCCTAAAACAATGGTTTTCGGTTTGAGAAATTCGCCATAGGCACGCCCAATACGCCAGGCGATATCTTCATTCAGTTCTTCGCCTAATTTTCCGCGAATATCATAGGCTTTAAAGCAGGTTAATTTTTTCATATCGTTACCCTTTTTCAGGCAATAGTTAGCCCTGACCGAAGCGGCCAATTTTGTTTTTGTCGTTATTTACCGGAGATTTATTCCGGTTGATTATTCAACTACTACACCCGTCCGTAGCGATCCGCGAAGCGCACCACATCATCCTCTTCGAGATAAGAGCCGGAGCGCACTTCAATTAAATCGAGGGGAATTTTCCCATAAGCGCTAACTTAAGGGTTGAACCATCTGAAGAATGCGACGCCTCGGTGCCTCGTTAAGACGATGCCTCGCGTTCTTCAATTGCGTTTTGTAGGCTGTCAGGGATACTGTCCCACGAATGGCCACCTGTAAGCTCCAGATGACCATTTTTGTTATTCTCCACAACGAGTTAGTTCTTCTTTTCGGATCCGGCACTTCTGGGGGGGAAATCCAGCGATGGCTGGATTATGTCGTCAATTAAAAATGCGGCGAGTAGATTAGCAAATATCCACGCTTTCGCGAGTTCAGGTTCCTTTGCACGCAAAGCATCCAGGTGCAGCAAACTTTTGAGCCGCTTAAAAGCCAGTTCAATTTGCCATCGCAGACGGTAACAATCAGCCACTTGCTCTGCTGAATATTCATCTTCCGGTAATGATGTTAGCAATAGCACATGGCCCGCTGCTTCCAGCGTTTCCGCCTGAACTACTCGTCCTTTTCGACGATTCTCGCTGAGCAGTCGGGTTTTACTGATTAATGCTTTTTCGGGAGGAAGTGATACGGCAATGAGACGTGCCGGAAAGGGAGCTCCGGCTTTTTTATTACCTGAATTGCCTATCATTACAGTGGTTTCACCGTTCTTACCGCAATCCAGCCCGCGCAGAAAACCCATCATGTCAAAGCGCATTCCTTCTGCAGTTAACCAGCGCAATCCTCGCCAGTGAACCCGGACGATATAATCAGCTTCTCCAAAAGCAAGTGAGCGGATACATTCGGGACGCGAACCGAATCCCCGGTCAGCAATGCGTATCTCGTCTGCCGTTTGCGCAAATCGGTCCAGCCGTTCAGCGTCTCTGCTGTCGGTTAGCTCAAAATCAGTGAACTGACAGGTATGAGGATCATATCCCATATGTAGTCGCCATTCAGCGCTGCCGCCCCCGGGCGCACTGATTGCTGTTCCATCGACAAGACGCAATCTCTTTCCGCTTGTACAACCCGTAACTGCGGCGCGTACAGCAAGTGTTTGTGCGGCAAGTATGCCAAACCAGTCGGCGGCATTCCGCAGCCGCTTCAGGAGAGCCACGTCAGATAATGTTGCAACGTCATGGAGCTGAGCCCATGCAGTGACTTCACGTAATGACATCCCCCCGGGGCCGTAAGCCAGCCCCAGACGTAGCAGAGTTGCAGCATCACGAATTTCGCGGCGGCGGGTTAGAGCCCCGGCATTACGTGCCGAAGTATCCAGTTCTTCGGGCTTACCAATATGGGCCAGAATTGCTGACCAGTTATCGTGAGAGTAATTCATCGGCACGTTAAATCATATCAGGCGTAATACCACAACCCTTAAGTTAGCGCTTATGGGAATTTTCCCCGGGTTTTCCAGGTAGTGTTTTGCCCCCAGCGGAATATAAATGGACTCGTTTTCACCAAGCAGTTTGATATCACCGTCAATGGTGACTTTTGCCGTTCCCGCGACCACTACCCAGTGTTCCGCGCGGTGATGGTGCATCTGTACCGACAAGCCCTCGCCCGGTTTCACTGTGATGCGTTTTACCTGGTAGCGGTCGCCCGCGTCGATAGAGTCATATTTGCCCCACGGGCGATACACTTCGCGATGCACCCGATGCTCATGGCGACCATCGGCTTTGATCTGCTCGACCACTTTTTTCACATCCTGCACCGCGTTACGGTCTGCAATCAGCACCGCGTCTTTGGTCTGCACCACTACCAGATCTTTCACCCCGACGGTGGTGACCAGGCCAGATTCGGCATACACGTAGCTGTTTTCGGTTTTGTGATTAATCACATCGCCGTGGCAAACGTTGCCTTCCGCGGTGTGGGCGCTGATCTCCCATAAAGAGGACCAGGAACCGACATCGCTCCAGCCCGCATCCATCGGCACCACAACGGCATCTGCCGTACGTTCCATAACCGCGTAATCCACCGACTCTTCCGGGCAGGCAAGAAACGCCTCTTCATCCACACGAATAAAATCAAGATCCGGATCGACGGCGCTCATCGCTTTTTCGCAGGCGTCGAGAATATCCGGGCGGTATTTTTTCAGTTCTTCGAGATAGCGTCCGGCGCGGAACAGGAACATGCCGCTGTTCCAGTAATATTCACCGCTTGCCACATAGGCCTGGGCGGTTTCCAGATTCGGTTTTTCGACAAACTGCGCCACTTCAAAGGCCACCGTATCCTGCTCGCCCGCAGACACTTCACCGCGACGAATATAGCCATAACCGGTTTCTGGTAGATCCGGCACAATGCCGAAGGTCACCAGCTTGCCCGCTTCGGCATACGGCATGGCATTACGCACGGCGGCGCGGAACGCGTCTTCGTCGGCAATCACATGATCTGCCGCCAGGACCAACATTAACGGATCGCTGTCCGGACTATGACGTTTTGCCGCCAGCGCCGCCAACGCAATGGCAGGTGCAGTGTTACGCCCTGCCGGTTCGAGAATAATGTTCTCGGTGAGTTTGTTCAGTTGACGCAGCTGTTCCGCGACAATAAAGCGGTGCTGCTCATTGCAAATCACCACCGGGCTTTCGCACTCCACGCCGTTCAGGCGGCAGATGGTGGTTTGCAGCATGGTAAGATCGCCTTTCAGGCATAAAAACTGCTTGGGATAAAGTACGCGGGAAAGCGGCCATAAGCGGCTACCGGAGCCACCTGCCATCACAACTGGATAGAGTTTCGACTGCGACATAATTATCCCCGAATATCATGTATAAATTGACGTAACACGTTCTCTTTATCGAGCGTGCGTTCAGCATATTCACGTGCCACCGTGTTGTGTTTGGGCAGCAGGAGCGCCTGACGGATCCCCGCCACCAGCGCCTCGACCGATTCTGGTTCTACGCAAACCGCAATTCCTGGGAAGGTTTCGCAAAGCTGCCCCAGTTCTGTGTGGGCTTCTGCGGTAATCACCGCGTTACCGCCTACCGCCAGAATATTGGTCAGTTTCGACGGCAATACGGCATCTGCCGCACCGCGTTTTTGCACCACCAGATGGCAATCGCCCATCTTCAGCAGTGCGGGTAAAGCGTCATACGATTGCAGCGGGAAAAATTGCATATTGCGCAGTCCGCGCTGCTGCGCCATTTTTTCCAGCCGCGCTTTGCCGCCGCCCTGCCCGACAATGGCAAAAATCAGCGGTTCATCGCGCAGGCGATCGGCAGCTTCAATAACGTTTTCCAGCCCCTGCTTTTCACCAATATTGCCGGAGTAAAGAATGATTTTTTTGTTATCCGGCAGGCCAAGTTGGTTACGAAGTGCAGCAACATCGGCGTCTGCGACATGCTGAAAACGGGCGATTTCCGACCAGTTGGGGAAGAAAATGACGTTTTCCGCCGCCACGCCTTTTTCAACGGCTTTATTCATCATCGAACGCGAAATCGTGGAGACGTTATCGACGTTATGCAGTCCGCTACGTTCGAAGGCTGTCGCCAGCTGTGCCACTTTGCCGCCTTTACCTTTTCCGGCAAGGCCCAGCCCCAGCATGGCATCTACTTCGTAATCCTGAATATGCAGCACGGTACGCGCACCAGAGAGTTTCGCCAGCAGGCGCATTCCCGGCGTGCAAAACAGCGTTGGTACTACGCCGATAATGCGATCCGGCTTCCAGCGACGTTGCGCCATCAGGGGAAAAAAACTGCTGGCGGCAAAGCTGCCGAGATGTAACAGGCGTTTCAGGGTGCTCGGCTGTTTTGGCACATACAGCGGGCAGCGCCACACCGTGGCGGCCCCCTCTTCTCGTTTGTACCGCCAGGCGGAATAGTTCTCGCCCACCTGCCACTGCGGGTAGTACGGCGGTGCGGTAATGACCCGCACCTCATGACCTTGTGCTGCCAGCCATTCCACCATCTCGCCGGTGTATTTGCCGATGCCGGTTAACTCCGGCGAGTAGTTAATGCCGTAGACCAGTATTTTCATAATCCGGGTACTCCGGCACGCTTCTCAGCGAGAAAATAGGCGCGGCTGTTAGCGTGAACATCGTCACTGGCGAGCAGCGCGTCCGGCGTCAGCCAGCGGTAATCGTCATGCTGCTCATCCGGCAGTAATAGTTCCTCTTCCGCGACTCTGAAGCGAAAACCGAGCACTACATAGTGCGTGGTGAAATCCGTGCCGGAGAAGTTATCGTCATAAAAGTGCTGCCAGACACCGTAAAACTGGCCCGCTGTCATCGGCAGACGCAGCCCCAGTTCCGCCATCGTCAGCCGCTCAAATGCGGCTTCCAGCGTTTCGTCCTTCTGCACGCGCCCTCCCGGCACAAACCAGTAACCCTGTGCCGGGCGGTTGGTTCTTTTGCCAAGCAGAAACTCGCCGCGGCTGTTCTCGACAATAAAGTCGAGAGAGACAAGCGGAGTGGAGCGCACTACCGTGGCAAAGTCTTCCTGACGTAAAAACATCATTACCCCCGAAAGCGGTCTTGATTCTCAAGGAACCACTGGTAAGTGCTGGCAAGCCCCGCTTCCAGTGAGATTTCGTGATACCAGCCAAGCTGATGCAGGCGCGTCACATCCAGCAGTTTGCGCGGTGTGCCATCCGGTTTACTGGCATCGAAAACCACCCGGCCTTTGTAACCCACCACTTTGGCGATGGTTTGCGCCAGCTCGCGGATAGTGCAGTCAACACCCGTGCCGACGTTAATGTGCGACAGCATCGGCTGGGTGTTCTCCAGCCAGACTTCATGCGCCAGCTCCATGACATGAATGCTTGCCGCCGCCATATCATCGACATGCAGAAATTCGCGCATCGGCGTACCGCTGCCCCACACCACCACGTCCGGTGCATTCTGTGCCGTCGCCTCGTGGAAGCGGCGCAGCAATGCGGGGATCACATGCGAATTATTCGGATGGAAGTTGTCGTGCGGCCCGTACAGGTTGGTCGGCATGACAGAGCGGTAATCGCGTCCATACTGGCGGTTGTAAGATTCGCACAGTTTGATCCCGGCGATTTTGGCAATGGCGTATGGCTCGTTGGTCGGCTCCAGCGTGCCCTGTAACAGCTCGCCTTCTGCCATCGGCTGTTTTGCCAGTTTTGGGTAGATGCAGGACGATCCGAGAAACAGCAGTTTGTTCACGTCGTTCTGATGCGCAGCGTGAATGATGTTGCTCTCAATCATCATATTCTGGTAGATGAAATCCGCCGGATACGTGTTGTTGGCGACAATCCCGCCCACTTTCGCCGCCGCCAGATAGACCTGGTCAATGCGCTCGCTGGCAAAGAAATCATGCACCGCGCGGCTGTCCAGCAGGTTCAGTTCGTCGCGGGTGCGTAATACCAGTTCCACATCACCGCGCTGTTCGAGCTGTCGCTTGATGGCAGAACCGACCATCCCGCGATGGCCAGCGATAAAAATACGTTGTTTACTCATGCTTATGACTCCAGCGCGATCGCCACGTCGTAGCCGTGAGATTTCAGCAGAGAGTGTTTTTTCGCCGCTTCGAGGTCATTAGCCACCATTTCAGACACCATCTCTCTGAGGGTGATTTCCGGTTTCCAGCCCAGTTTTTCGTGCGCTTTGGTCGGGTCACCGAGCAGCGTTTCAACTTCAGCCGGACGGAAGTAGCGCGGGTCAACGGCGATAATCACATCACCCGGTTTAACGCCCGGCGCGTCATGCCCGGTGACGGAAACCACAATGCCCTTCTCTTCAACGCCCGTGCCTTCAAAGCGCAGTTTGATGCCCAGCTGTGCTGCCGCCATTTCCACGAACTGACGCACGGAGTACTGAACGCCGGTGGCAATAACGAAATCTTCTGGCTGTTCCTGTTGCAGCATCATCCACTGCATTTTTACGTAGTCTTTGGCGTGGCCCCAGTCACGCAGGGAATCCATATTGCCGAGGTACAGGCACGACTCCAGCCCTTGAGCGATATTGGCGATTGCGCGGGTGATTTTGCGGGTCACGAAGGTTTCGCCACGGCGCGGGGATTCATGGTTGAAGAGAATGCCGTTACAGGCGTACATGCCGTAGGATTCGCGGTAGTTAACGGTGATCCAGTAGGCGTAAAGTTTGGCGACCGCATATGGAGATCGCGGATAGAACGGCGTGGTTTCTTTCTGCGGAATTTCCTGCACCAGACCGTACAGTTCAGAAGTGGAAGCCTGATAGAAACGGGTTTTCTTTTCCAGACCAAGGAAGCGGATCGCCTCCAGCAGACGCAGTGTGCCCATCGCATCAACGTCTGCGGTATATTCCGGTGACTCAAAAGAAACCGCAACGTGGCTCATTGCGCCCAGGTTGTACACTTCATCCGGCTGCACTTCACGCAAAATACGCGTCAGGTTGGAGGTATCACTCAGGTCGCCATAATGCAGATGGAATTTCGGGTTACAGGTATGCGGATCCTGATAAATATGATCCACGCGCTCGGTGTTGAATGACGATGCACGACGCTTAATACCATGCACCTCGTAACCTTTTTCCAGCAGAAACTCTGCCAGGTAAGAACCGTCTTGTCCGGTTACACCGGTGATGAGAGCGACTTTTGACATGTCTTATTCCTCTGTATTTTTTGAATTTATTCAGTTTCAACGCGTTCGCGTATCACCACTGCGGGATTCCCCCGGCAAACTCTATTTGCCGGAAGCGATTTAAAAACACTGCTTCGCGCACCCACGACGGTGCCGTCGCCGATCGTGACGCCAGGAGCAACAAAAACATCGGTTGCCAGCCAGCATTTCTCGCCAATCACAATGGGCGTGGCGTTTATGGTGAAATGTCGGCTTGCATGGTCGTGGCTCCCGGTGCATAAATAACTTTTTTGCGATATCACCGAATGTGCGCCAATGGTTATTTCACCGAGGGTATATAAATTGACCTCATCACCGACCCACGCGTAATCACCTAAGGTTAATTTCCACGGATAGGTAATTTTTACTGACGGACGAATAACTACGTTTTTTCCTATTTTTGCGCCGAATAAACGTAATAAAAATGCCCGCCAGCGATACAATACTTGTGGCGACCAGGCAAATAATGTTGCCTGTACTGCCCACCACAATTGCACTTTAATAGCGTTGCCGCCCCGGAACCCTTTCGGCACCGAGAAACCGCTTAAATCTTGCATTGGTATTCCTTATATTCAGACTTTGTTATATAAGGCTTTAGTCTTACCCGTCGTGCGCTGGCGTAAATGCCAGGATAATTCAGCCCAGAAGCCAGGTACATGTAATATTTGCCGTTGGACTTTTTTCGCGTCAGCACACAATTCCATATTATTGGTGGTAGATACCCCACCCATAGAAAATTCAGACACCAGGCCATTGAGATTTTTAAATGCATAACCGGCTTTATACATTTTGGCCGCCAGCGCATAATCGGAAGAAACTTTATATTCCAGGTCATAACGCCATTTTTTCAAACCGGATACCGGAAAAAATATCGCCTGATGGCTGGCGGGCAGGCTGTGATAAATATACCAACCCGGTTTAGCGCGACGTTTAATTTTATGCCCGTCGCCAAAATCCAGCAGTGCATCGCCGGTGATCATCACGTTATCTTTTTGCATTTTTAATCTACGGACAAAATTTGCGGCATCCTGATGAAAAATATCGCCCGAGTTGAGAAACAGCGCAAACTTGCCTTGTGCCATCGCAATGCCTTTGTTCATGGCGTCGTAGATGCCCTTATCTGGTTCACTGACAAAGCGTAGGTTATAGATACCATTGAGATTTTCCAGATACTCACGGGTGCCGTCATTGGAACCGCCATCGACAACAATCCATTCGAAGCTGATATCGTCAGCCTGCGCCAGATGCGCCAGCGAGGCGTGTGTTTTGACTATCCCTTCGAGGTTACGAAACGCAACGGTGATTATGCTAAGCAACATGTTCTTACCTCGTAATACCCGTCATACTTCAAGCTGCATGTGCGTTGGTTTTCCTCGCTCACCCCAGTCACGTACTCGTGTACGCTCCTGGGGATTCGCTGCGTCACCCACTTCCTGCAACTCGAATTATTTAGGGTGTATATTTAACGCTTTTCGCAAAATAAATGGACAGACGATTAAAAATGCATATTCCGGGCTAAATATCGAACCGGTAAAAAACAGCGACACCGGAGTAAAAAGATAGAGCTGCACACGAAAATTGCGATTATCACCAAAAGCGTTGATCATCATTTTTATCACTTTCCCCATGTACCACAGTGATAAAAGCACTGCGAACCAGGAAAAATAAATAATCAGCAGATACAAACCATTGTCTATGGTTTTTCCGACATCCGCACCGTTAAATATTCCGAATGATGCGACATATTCATAAAGTGAGCCAAATCTGACTACACCGTCAATATGGCTCAAAGAATAACCGACCATCACCAGTGGACCGACAATACGATAATACGATGACGATCCTTCCGTACCTAAATCGCCCAAGCGGGTGGAAATATAAGGAAACGCGATTACCACACCAACCAGGAATACAGCCAGAGAAATCAATGCTAACGGTAACTTTTTCTTAATCGCCTCTTTGTTCAGATATTGAAACGCCCACTCCAACAAATAAAACAGGATAAAGGTCATAACCCCTGAAAACGATCCGGATAATATTATCCCTGCGAGAATCATAGCATCGGTTTTAGGCGTTTTGATACCAAACTGTTTGATGCTGAGCCAAATTGAGATTAATGCCAGAGCGAAAAATGCCGGTTCGAAATAAAGTGCTGTCGTGCGCTTGCCGCCGAATTTAATGAAATTCAGCACATAACTGTTGCTGTAAATCAGATATTTCGAAATCGACTCCATAATACTGCTGCCGCCAGTGAGGATAATTTGCGCCATCTCCACCGCCGCCAGCGCCACCACCAGCCCCACCACCAGATAAAAGAAACGTAATATCTTGCGATAGTTGTGTGGCGAAATTGTTTTAAAACGAATACTCCACACCATGCCAATAATGATCACAATATAGACAAACAGCATAGTTGAAGTGACGTATTTACTGGCATCCAGCGACTGACCAAACAGGTAGTTAAACGCCGTGAGTCCCGCACCAATCCCTAAGGCAATCATCAATTTTTTAACGCTGATGCGCTCTAAAAACAGCAGTAACAAGACAGGTAAAAAAGTGACGATGGTGATGGGGAAACTTTCGCCAAGCTGGGCGATTTTGACGTTAACCAGCAGGTAGATCAGCGGCAGCAGCAGGTAGCTACAGATTCTGATAGAAGTTGACATACTCCTCCAGCATCTGTTGTCCACTGTAGGCGGCGCGGCTGCGCTGGCTGAACCCGGCCAACGTGGTACCAAATATCGCCTGCGCGATTTCCGGTTTGCTTAACTGCACCAGTTGCAGCACCTCTTCTTCGCTGACGGTTTTACCGCCGGATTTTTGCAACACTTCCCGCGCCGCATCGCTATGGGTGGCGATCACCGGCACACCAATCGATAGCGCCTCACACAAAATCAGCGGGTAGTTATCGACGCGAGAACTGAATACCAGCGCATCCATCTGATTGAGCGCGCTCATCAACTTGCGCTTGTCAGTTTCAAAGCCGTGATTAACCACGTTACCAGCGGTGAACGGCGAAAACTTACCAAAGGTATGCAGTTCTATTTTGTCACCCAGCGCCATCATCTCGCGCACCAGTTGCTGGTTAGTTTTGCCGTCGTAACGCAGGTCATGCGCCACCACCGCGATTTTCGGCTTACCCTGGGTTTCGCGCACCGGAGGCAGGTCCGCCAGAATCGCTTCGGTTGCCATATCAATGCCATTATTGATAATCCGGCAACGCCCTGGACCGTACAGGCTATTGAAAGCATCAGCCACATGCTGGCTGGGGGAAATAAACTGACAGCCCAGCGCCAGCATCTCGCGGAATAACTGGCGTTTGCCCGCCACCAGCTGGTGTGCGCGATCAATCTTCACCGGCGGATAGTTATTTAAGGTCGGGCATTTCTGGCAGCCCGTTTTCCAGCCTTCGCAACCGTCGGTAAAAGCACAGCGTCCGGTAACGCTCCAGTGATCGTGCAGTGTCCAGACCAAAGTGACATCCGGTTTGTGGTTTTTCACCTTTTCGCAAAAGCGCACCACGCTCTTAAGATTCAACCAGTAGCTGTGCAGCACATGAAAATGCAGGACTACCGGTCCCGGTGTGCGAGTAATGGTGCGATATAACTCATTGAAATTGCCGAACAGATCGCGATTAAACAGACGAAACAGGGCAATGTTCGCCATCGCGGTCATCCGCGGCGTATGTTTGATGACCTGCGGATAGTTCTGATGGCTGACGCTCTCTTTGCCGCCTTTGCCGTAGCCGTAGACAAAATGTGACGCCAGCCCCTGTTGCAGCGCGCGCTGGTGGAGATCTAACGCCACACCTGCCGCCCCGCCTTCCGCCAGTCGCACATTAAATTGCAGAATATTCATTTAATTACCTTCACTCGCGCTTTTTCTCCCACCACCAGCGCGTTGTCCGGGATTGCGTCGAGCACCACGCTGCCCGCCCCCACGGTAACGTTGTTACCAATCGTGATATCGCCGAGAATAATGACGTTGGCACCAAGCTCGACGCCGTTGCCAATGTGTGGACATGCCATGTTATCGGCACCACGATTGCCGATAGTGACGCCGTGGCGAATGGTGAAATCATCCCCCGCGACCACGTTTTTATTGATCACTACGGCATAGCCGTGATGGATAGTAAAGCGTCGGCCAATGGTCGCGGCGGCCTGGATTTCATAACCGAAAAAGCATTCGGTGATAATGCGATACAACACCAGCAGCGGGGCCGCCCACAGATTGTTGAGGAGGTTCTTTTTGCGCCACACTGAACAAAAATGAGCAACGCGATAGGCAAGAACCATGCAGCACGGGCGTAAACTCCAGCTGTTGGCGCGCAGATCTTCCAGCATCTTTAGCGCCCCCGAATTCCATCAGCCAGACGTTTGCCGTTACGCACCGACAGCAGCGTCAACAAGGTGCGCCAGGTCATGCGTTTATTGCGGATCTGGTAGAGGGTAAACAACTGATATTTTTTGCTGGCGCGGTCGAATTTGTCTTTGTGCTTACGATAAAAGTGGAAGTACCCGGAGAATTTTTTCGGTGACGAGGTGATCTGCATTTCGCCGTGATTGATATGCAGGATCTGCGTCGCCTCTTCCACTTTCCACGGTTCGCCGTACTCCACCACCATTCGCAGGAAGATGTCGTAATCCTGTGCCGCTTTCAGTTCGGTATCGAACAAGCACTCTTTGAAACGCCACGCCCAGCTAAACACCTGATTACCAATGATATTGCGTTTGTAGAACAGGCGGCGTGAATACGGCGATTTGGGATACAGCGGCAAGCTTGCCGGTTGGGAATAGACTTCGCCCTGGCAAACGTAGTCGTTAGCGTACAAAAAGGCGTGTGTGACCAGTTGCTGTTTATGGGCGAGGAAGACGCTCAGGCGGTTGGGTGTCCATTCATCGTCGTCATCGATCCCGGTGATGTATTCCCCTTGTGCCAGCATAATCGCCTGGTTACGTACCGCGCACGCCCCGCTGTTAATGTCGTTGTGAATGTACGTAATGCGCGAATCGTTGAGGGCGGTGACGTACTGTTGCAACTGTTCCCAGGAGGTGGAGCAATCATCCACGATAATCATCTCCCAGTTGCTGTAGTCCTGGCGCAGGACCGATTTTATCGCCCGAATCGCCAGTTGTTGGCGGTTCCAGGTCGGCATATAGATTGAGATCAGCGGATTGTCTTTCATAGGTTGTTCTCCCGGAGTATCGAGATGTTCTGCCGGTTTATAAGCTGGTTTACAGGTTCTGTTGCCGGATGCGGCGTGAATGCCTTATCCGGCCTACGGAGCGGGTTTGCTTGCCTGATGCGGCGTGAACGTAGGTCGGATAAGATGCGTCAGCATCGCATCCGACAGCGGATCTCGTTATTTCGCGTCCGACTTATATTCGTATTCGTAATAGCCATAATCCTGATACGCGCTGGCGCGGCGGAAGATGGAGTTCAGAATCACCCCTTTCACCGGAATTCCGTTTTGCTCAAAGCGGCTCAGACTGGTTTCCACTTCTTTCAAGGTGTTGACCGCATAACGCGCCACCATTAATGTGGTTCCGACATGACGACCAACAATTGCCGCATCGGTCACTGCCAGAATCGGCGGCGTATCAATTAACACCAGGTCGTAGTTTTTACTCGCCCAGTTCACCAGTTCCGCAAAGCGTTCGCTCATCAACAGTTCAGAAGGATTTGGCGGCACCTGGCCGCGCGGGATCAGGTCAAATTTGGCAATCGAAGTGGGTTTAGCAGCGGTAGTAATGTCGCCCTGACCAATCAGAATTTCCGACAGGCCATTGACATTATTGGTGCCCAACAGCTCGTGGGTGTAGCCTTTGCGCATATCACAGTCGATCAACAACACCCGTTTATTGGTCTGGCTAATGACCGCCGCCAGGTTAGCGCAGACAAAGGTTTTACCGATTGACGGGCTAACCCCGGTCATCATCAACACATTGTTCTGCGCCTGCATCATCGCGAAGTGCAAACTGGTACGCAGACTACGGATGGCTTCAATCGCCAGATCGGTTGGATTCCCCACAGCCAGTAGCTGGCTCTGTTTATAGCGTTTAACCCCTTTGATGGTTTTGACGCTATCGCGCGCTTTTTGCCATTCCGACAGCGGGATGCTGGCATAGACGCTGATGCCGTGTTCTTCCAGCACCTGCGGGCTTTCAATGCCGCGATTGAACAACGAGCGCAGCAGCACACCCACGATAGAAAGCATCAGGCCGAGGATGATTGCGCCGAGAATAATCAGCCCTTTCTTCGGTTTCAGCACGCCAGGCTGGGTGATTGCCGGGTCAACAATACGCACATCGCCGACGGTGCTGGCCTCGGTAATTTTCAGCTCCTGCTCTTTATTCAACAGTTGCATATAGACCTGCTGCCCAGACTCGACATCGCGCGTCAGACGCACAATCTCCTGCTGGGTTTTCGGCATCGCCGTTACGCGACCGTTAAGTTTGGCCTTCTCTTCTTCCAGCGCCTGACGTTTCTCCAGCAGCGTGCGGTACGCCGGGTGAACTTTGGTGTACAGCTTGGAGATTTCCGCCTCTTTAAAGGTCAGTTCGTTCAGCTGCGCGTCGATGTTCACCATTGAATCAAGCACCGCTTTCGCTTCCAGCGGAAGATCAACAGAATCTTTATCCTGACGGAAGGCATTCAGTTTGTTTTCGGCAACATCAAGGCGGCTACGTACTTCCGGTAACTGTTGCGCGAGGAAAGCGAGGCTTTTCGACGCTTCCGCCGATTTGCGCTCAATATTTTGTTCCTGATAGTTACGGGCGATACTGTTAAGAATGTCGCGGATCTGTTCGCGATCTTCACCGGTATAAGTCAGGCTTAGTACGCCAGCGTCTTTGCCATTCTCTGTTACCGTCAGGCTGTTTTGCAGTTGATTGATCATCCCCAGCGTTGAGTATTTAGTGACGGTAAACTCACTGCCCGGGCTGGCGTGAATGGCTTCAACCATCAGCGTGACGCCTTCTTTTTTCAGCATCTGACCCGCTTGCCCACGAGCGCTAAAGCCGCCGTCGCTGCTCAAAGTGTAGTTTTTATCGTCCAGCACATTAAGCGTAAACACCTGATCCACCATCTCTTTTGGTCGGTTAAAGGTGGTCACTTTTACGGTCTCGTTCTGACGTCCCATCAGGCGATCCCAGCCCGCACCGAAAATCGGGAACGTGTTTTTGCTCACCGCAATATCGAGGTCGAGATCGTCCACCGTTTTACCGAGCACCAGACGCGAGCGAATCAACTGGATCTCAGCGTCCGATGCTGGCGGCTTGTTGGCTAACGCAGAGCCGATATCCTGCACTAACGAATTGCCGCTGCTTTGCTCGATTTGTACCAGTGCGTCGGCGCTGTATATCGGCGTAGCGAAGAAGGTGTAAATCACGGCACAGAGGGCGAATACGGCGGTGATGCCAATTACCCACCAGCGCGCTTCAATGACGGTGCCGACCAGGCGACCAATATCGATTTCATCACTGCCCGTTACCGGAGCGGCATGTTGTTTTACTTTTTCTGTCATTGTTATACCTGCTCTGCGTTCAATGCCTGCGCCCACTGGCGGGCAGACCGTTCAAGTAATGTGTACACCGCTGCAAACGTTTCCCGGCTTTTGCGATACGGATCGGGGATTTCACATTCGTTATCCCAGTGACCAAACAGCATCACTTTGCCGCGCATCTCAGGTGCCATCTCGCATAAGCGTTCGATATGGCGCTTTTCCATGGTCAAAATCAGGTCGTAGTTGCGACACAGGCTGCGGCTGATTTGACGGGCACAGTGACCTTCCAGAGACAGTTGATGTTCTGCAGCAACACTGATGGCAGTAGGATCAGCCCCTTTACCGACCAGTGCGCCGAGACCAGCGGATTCTACTTTCAGCTCAGGGTGATAACGTTGCAGTAAGCGTTCCGCCGTCGGGGAACGGCAAATATTGCCGACACAGACAACTAAGATGTTGTTAAACATGACGATTACCAGTTATGAATGTCGCTGGCTGTATCCGTCATGTAACGGACACCGCTAATAGTTGGCAGCAACTGATTGATCAGACGGTTCCAGCGGGAAACCGGGGCGGTGGTGACATACACCACGTCATAAGGCTGCAGGCGGAATTCTGTCGCCATCACCAGCGACGTGGCATCGGACATATCCAGTTGGTAGATATTGGCGATCTTGCCGTTACGCCCGCCCTCGCCTTTCAGCGGACGAATGACAAAGATGCCGCTGGCGTTGGAGGTGGTCATGTCGATACCTTCGGCATTGCCCAGGGCTTCAGTCAAGGTCATGCCGCTAAAGTCCATTTTCAGGGTGCTCTGTTTCTTCACTTCACCCATCACAAATACTTTCAGATCATCATTACGCGGCACGTAGAGGATATCGCCGGGGTAAAGCAGTCGATTCTGATTGAGGTCACCGTTTTGCATCAGCGCCTGCAAAGAAATGCGTTCTTCACGACCATTGTGTGTTAGCACCACGTTGCGCCAGTCAGCGGTGTCGGTCAGGCCACCTGCGGCGTTAATGGCGTCGAGAATGGTCAATGGTACGTTGGTGATCGCCTGTTGACCGGATTTATTCACCTGACCTGAGATATACGCTTTTTGCGAGCGGAAGGCGGCGATATTAACGTCCACCTGCGGGTCAGCGATGTACGTCGCTAAGCGCCCGGTAATATCACTGCGGATTTCAGCGAGCGTTTTCCCCACTACGTGAACCTTGCCGATATACGGGTAGAACATGGTGCCGTCAGGCTGTACCCAGTTGCCGGTGTCGCTGGAGCTGCGGTACTGACCAGCTGGCGTGGTGAGTTCCGGGTGATCCCAGACGGTGACATTAAGAACGTCGCCCGGCCCGACACGATATTGATAATTGGCAATCTCGCTTTCCAGCGTCATATTGGGGCGCGCGACGTTCGGGCGTGGGCGTAATTGATCAATCAGGCGCGGGGTCAGCGGATAAACATTCACCATTTTGTCGAGATCGAAATCAGCATCCTGCTGTTTGATGACGTCTTTACCCATCGTCGACATATTGCTGCCCGGAAGTACTGTGCAACCGCTTATCAAGGTTACTGACACCAATAATGGCATCAATTTCATTTTGGATTTCATCATTGTTTATTTATCACTTTGGCAGAGTAATTATCCTGTGCACTATTAATAGCAATGTCGCCATGCACATTTACCTTGCAGTTAATTGAATAAAAATTTAACTGGCATCAGTCCTAAAAAAATTGATTTCATCCGCAGGCTATTGACAGAATAATTCAGACTGGTCTTTCAGGCGTCCAGACACGCTACCGCCCCTGGCTTTTTAGCTACCAATACACTGATTTAGTTTAGATTTTCCAACTCTTTCATCATGCAGTCGATTATGAAAAAGCGTTATTCCGTGAATTAATTTTCCAGATATAAGGTGGCATTATGGTAATTGAATATTGGCTTCCAATAATGCAGGAGGAAGTGTTACAGCTAACGGAATAGCAGGCAAGGTAACAATTCGGCAATTGGCTATTTTTAAGAATTATATTAAGTGTCAATCAATATGTTTTTTAGGACTTTCTTTAGGTTGACAATAATTAATATAGTGTCTCCATATGCGATATTTCTTAAATAATGTTTTATTATTGCCACTTTTAATTCAGGGATAATGTGAGGTTATAACCCTCAAATTATATGAGATAAATAGTGCTGCAACATTGCATTTTTGCCCCGATTTATCCATGATCGAATTGTGACATTTGTCATACAACGAATAGGTTTTGTACTTACTATGGAATGGATTGCCGATCCGTCTATCTGGGCCGGGTTAATCACGCTGATTGTGATCGAACTGGTCCTCGGCATTGATAACCTGGTCTTTATTGCCATCCTCGCCGAAAAACTACCGCCGAAGCAGCGCGACCGCGCACGGGTTACCGGGCTGCTGCTGGCGATGTTAATGCGCCTGTTACTGCTGGCGTCAATCTCCTGGCTGGTCACCCTGACTCAACCGCTGTTCAGCTTCCGCTCGTTTACCTTTAGTGCCCGCGACTTAATCATGCTGTTTGGTGGTTTCTTCCTGCTGTTCAAAGCCACGATGGAGTTGAACGAACGGCTGGAGGGGAAAGACAGCAATAACCCCACACAACGCAAAGGTGCGAAGTTCTGGGGCGTGGTGACGCAAATTGTGGTGCTGGACGCCATCTTCTCACTTGACTCGGTGATTACCGCCGTCGGGATGGTCGACCATTTACTGGTCATGATGGCCGCCGTGGTTATCGCGATCAGCCTGATGCTGATGGCAAGCAAGCCGTTAACCCAGTTCGTTAATAGCCACCCGACCATCGTCATACTCTGCTTAAGTTTCCTGTTGATGATTGGCTTTAGCCTGGTGGCGGAAGGTTTCGGCTTCGTCATTCCGAAAGGCTACCTGTACGCTGCCATTGGTTTCTCGGTGATGATCGAGGCGCTCAATCAGCTGGCTATCTTTAACCGGCGACGTTTTCTTTCCGCTAACCAGACGCTGCGCCAGCGGACTACCGAAGCGGTAATGCGCTTGTTAAGCGGGCAAAAAGAAGATGCGGAACTGGATGCCGAAACCGCGTCCATGCTGGTGGATCATGGTAACCAGCAGATCTTTAATCCGCAGGAACGGCGGATGATTGAGCGGGTACTTAATCTTAACCAGCGTACTGTCAGCAGCATTATGACGTCGCGCCACGATATTGAGCATATCGATCTCAACGCGCCGGAAGAGGAGATCCGCCAGCTGCTGGAGCGAAATCAGCACACGCGTCTGGTCGTTACCGACGGCGATGATGCAGAAGATTTGCTCGGTGTTGTTCACGTTATCGACCTGTTACAACAGTCACTGCGCGGCGAACCGCTCAACCTGCGGGTGTTGATCCGCCAGCCGCTGGTGTTCCCGGAAACTTTACCGTTGTTACCTGCCCTGGAGCAGTTCCGTAATGCCCGCACACACTTTGCTTTTGTGGTGGATGAGTTTGGCTCGGTGGAAGGGATTGTGACATTAAGTGACGTCACTGAAACCATTGCCGGTAACTTACCGAACGAAGTGGAAGAGATCGACGCCCGCCATGATATTCAGAAGAATGCCGACGGTTCCTGGACGGCGAATGGTCATATGCCGCTGGAAGATCTGGTGCAATATGTGCCGCTGCCGCTGGATGAAAAACGTGAATATCACACCATTGCCGGGCTGTTGATGGAATATTTACAGCGTATTCCAAAACCTGGCGAAGAAGTTCAGGTGGGGGATTATTTGCTTAAAACGTTGCAGGTGGAAAGCCATCGCGTGCAGAAGGTGCAGATTATTCCGCTGCATAAGGATGGCGAGATGGAGTACGAGGTGTGATGGCATGTAGGCCTGATAAGACGCGTAAGCGTCGCATCAGGCGTTTCATTCAACCGGGAGAGTATGTGACATTAGAGGCTGTTCCGTTCACTTTATGTTCCTCGCTACTTTGGAACGCTCAAGCCGGTGAACGTGCCAGGGTGGCTCAATCGCCACCACCCTGGCAACCCGGGCTCCCGGCGGTAAATCGCCGCTAGCGCGGTCCCCTCATCTTATTCCTTTCGGCTATCGGGTACGGGCGCGAGGTAACATCCCTGTAAAACGCGCCCTCAGCCCACATCCATGTGGGCTGCCCCGGCCTACAGGAAACGATTCGGCGATTTACAGCCGGACCAACACCCTCGCTGAAGTATCTTACTTATACAGATGATTCATCTTTGCTGAAAGTAATCTACGTGATTGCCTGATGCGACGCTTACGCGTCTTATCAGGCCTTGTATTATCCCTCCTGTGCAGAGAAAATCGGCCAGTTTTCTCTGCCTGCAGTCCGCATGCCGTATCGGGCCTTAGGTTTTCAACCTGTTGCGTAGATTTATGCAGCGGACTGCCTTTCTCCCAAAGTGATAAACCGGACAGTATCATGGACCGGTTTTCCCGGTAATCCGTATTTGCAAGGTTGGTTTCACTATGGAACATGAACTTCATTATATCGGTATCGACACCGCTAAAGAGAAACTGGATGTCGATGTGTTGCGTCCTGATGGTCGTCATCGCACCAAAAAATTCGCTAACACCACTAAAGGGCACGATGAGCTGGTGAGCTGGCTGAAGGGTCACAAGATTGACCATGCGCATATCTGCATCGAAGCGACCGGCACCTATATGGAACCTGTCGCAGAGTGCCTTTACGATGCAGGTTACATAGTGTCAGTCATTAATCCTGCGTTGGGTAAAGCTTTCGCTCAGAGTGAAGGACTGCGTAACAAGACTGATACCGTGGATGCGCGCATGCTGGCAGAGTTCTGTCGTCAGAAGCGCCCTGCAGCCTGGGAAGCGCCTCACCCGCTTGAACGCGCGTTGCGTGCCCTGGTAGTACGCCACCAGGCGCTGACAGATATGCACACGCAGGAACTGAACCGCACTGAAACGGCGCGGGAAGTCCAGAGGCCGAGCATTGATGCTCATCTTCTGTGGCTTGAAGCAGAGCTGAAGCGTCTTGAGAAGCAGATAAAAGACCTGACAGACGATGATCCGGATATGAAACACCGCAGAAAACTGCTGGAAAGTATCCCGGGTATCGGAGAGAAAACATCTGCGGTATTGCTGGCTTATATCGGTCTGAAGGACCGCTTCGCCCATGCCAGACAGTTCGCCGCTTTTGCGGGTCTGACACCACGGCGTTATGAATCAGGCAGTAGTGTGAGAGGGGCAAGCCGGTTGAGTAAAGCCGGACATGTGTCGCTTCGCAGGGCGTTGTATATGCCTGCAATGGTAGCCACCAGTAAGACTGAGTGGGGACGGGCGTTCCGCGACCGTCTGGCGGCTAATGGCAAGAAAGGAAAGGTGATTCTCGGCGCGATGATGCGCAAGCTGGCACAGGTGGCGTATGGCGTGCTGAAGTCAGGGGTCCCGTTCGATGCGTCACGGCATAATCCGGTAGCGGCGTAAAAATCGCGGAAGGGATGAAAAAAACAGCGCCTGACGGCGCTGTGTCTGGCATGCCTGCAATCTGGGAAACCGGGGTAGAAAAAAAATTGCAGGCCATAACAGTATCTACAGCATATGTCATCTGGATGACTTACATCTTCTCCAGCAACTTCTTCACATCTTTGCCATTGCGGGAATCTTTATTCCGCTCGGCCCAGTCATTCAGGCGACGTTTCGCTTCGTCCTGTAGATGTTTGCGTAGCAGCTGGTCCACTTGCAGGCTGTAATTAAGTTGCTGCCAGTTGCCATAAACCCGCAGCGGTACTGGCGTTTCTTTGAGGAAATCAATCAGTTTGCTTTCCCCGTTCCAGCCACCCACGACCCGAATATCAAACTGGGTGTCGCAGGTTTGATCTGCCAAATTCAACATGCCTTCTCCTGTCAGCGCCAGCACAGGCGATTGACCTTGCATGTCGTTTAACGTCACGACGCCATCCTTCAACGTCAAATCGGTGGTAAAGCGGTCAAGACGCGTCACGTTATCGAAGTTTTCAGCGGCCTTCACATCACCACCATTACGCTCTACCGCTTGCTGGATCATCTGCTGGAAGTTCATCCCTTCCATGCGTGTGTCCGTCATTTCGACATGCGCCTGTCCTTGCCAGTTGTGGCGGAATGCGTCGGCATCTATGTCAGCACCGGAGAAATCACCAGCCAGTGACATCTTTCCGGTCAACGAAATCGGATAGTTAAACGCCTTCAGAATGGTGCCAATCTCAACGTTTTCCAGCCGTGGCTGGAAGTTTATCCGCGGATTTGTTGATGTTGCATCCAGCGTGCCCGGCAGTGAAACCTGTCCACCGTTAAGCTTGCCCTGCAGTTGAGTAATTTCCAGCAAACCCGACTTGTTGGTCATTTGCGTGGCAACGTCTGTAAAATTCATTCCGCGCCAGCGCACGTTACTGGCCTGCAACAAAATATCAGCCGTAAAGCCTTGCAATCCCTGATAGGCCGGTTCATCAATACGCGAAGAAATGACCGGGCGCGGCAACGTGGATTGGCTCTGCCCCTGCTGCGCGGCACCGTTTTCACCGTTCGCTGTTTCTTTAAGCGGGATGAGGTTGTCAAGATTCAGTTGCGGGAATTGCAGTCTCAGCTGCCATTCCGGTTTCTCTGTCAGCGTGACCTGTGCTTGCCCGCTCAGCGTACTGTCATTGGCGGTCAAACTAATTTGGTTAAATGAAAGGCGTTTATGTGACTCCTGCCACTGGGCCTGGAAACTCCCCTGCCCCTGAATACCTTGTTTTGGTAAATCGGCACCCTGCAACTGCCAGTTAATTTGTTCAATAGCCGCCGTTAAATCATGCGGATAATCAGAAGCATCTACCGTACCGTTAAGGGATATCGTGAGATCGCGCTGATCGCGATTAACCCGCCCGGAGAACTCAAATGAACCACGATGTTGGGGATCTTGTTCCATTTGCAGGCGGATATTACGGATTGTCACCTGCTCGTCATCTTCATGCTGGAACACCAGCACGCTGTCCGCCACCTTAAGACTGGATATATCAAACGACCATCCGCGATCGTCTGACAGATCCGGCAAGGTATTGTCGCGCGGTGCAACCGGGGCATCTTCGCTGCGTACCGCTTCCGTCTGCGGCGTCAGTTGGATCACTGCCCCTTTTAGCATCACCTGCTTAACGCTCAGTTGATGACTCAGCAGTGGTAAAAGCGCCACGTCCAGACGCATGTTGTCTGCGCGAACCAGTGGCTGGCTCGCGCCCTGGGCAGTGAGAGACATTCGCCCGGAGAGGATACTAAGTTGCGGCCAGACGTGCCAACGCAGTGGCCCGTCGAGCTGCAATTGATAACCGCTACGTGCAGCAACTTGCTTGACCATATAGTCGCGGAAATCATTCGGATTCACCAGCAACACTAACGCAGATAACCCGGCCACCAGCACGACCAGGAGTATCATCAGCGTCGTCAGAAATCGTCTCATGGTATCCTCAATGGGCCTGAATTAGTCTTTATCGATTCGGCTGGCTACCGCGCCCTGCTGGTTGCGATATTTCGCATCTTCACGGCGGTTGTAAGGTCGCGCCGCCGGGCCGGAAAGCGGCTCAAAGCTCAGCGCACCAATTAACATGCCCGGACGCAGCGCCAGCGGCAGCTTACCGGAGTTGTAGAACTCCAGCACAATGCAGCCAGACCAGCCCGGATCGATACGGTGCGCGGTGACGTGCACCATAAGCCCCAGACGCGCCAGTGAGGAACGACCGTCCAGCCATCCCACCAGATCGGCTGGCAGCGTCACCGACTCCAGCGTCACCGCCAGCGCCAGCTCTCCTGGGTGAAGATAAAACGCCTCGCTTTCATCGAGTACGATCTCATCGCTCATCACGCGGTCAAGCGCGGCGCTCACTTCATCTTTGGGACCGCTCAGATCGATAAACGCTGCCGTGTGACCACGGAAGGTACGAAATTTATTGCCCAGGCGCACATCCACCGTCGCGCCATTAATACGCTCCACTGGCGGACGTGGGTTGATCGACAAACGGCCTTCATCAAGCCAGGCTTCAATATCTCGGTCACACAGACGCATGGCATTTTCTCCTTTCGCGCATCACTCCCTTAACGCCAATTACGTCAAGGGCATACCAGGTTATCACTGAACGGTACACAATTTATCAAGCTTATTCAAAGAACTGACTTATTTTCGCTTTCAATATATCGATGGCGATGCGGTTTTTCCCGCCGCGCGGCACGATAATGTCCGCATATTGTTTAGAAGGCTCAATGAATTGCAGGAACATCGGGCGCACAGTTTTTTGATATTGCGCCATCACGGAATCCATTGAACGCCCACGCTCGTTAACATCACGCTTGATGCGGCGCATCAAGCAGATATCCAGCGGGGTATCAACGAAAATTGAGAAGTTAAGTTCATCACGCAAACGCGCATCCGTCAGCAGCAAAATGCCTTCGAGAATGATGACCTTCTTCGGCTCAACCTTTACCGTTTCTTTCATACGCGTATGTTCAACATAGCTGTAAACCGGCAGGTCAATTGCCGAGCCGCGTTTCAATGCTTGTAAATGCTCAAGCAGCAGGCTGTGATCCATCGCGCTGGGATGGTCGTAGTTGGTCTTAACACGTTCTTCCATCGACAGATGGCTTTGATCTTTGTAATAGCAGTCTTCGGGAATTACGCCGATGTGTTCATCACCGACTTGCTCACGTAATTCACGATAAAGGGTACTGGCAATAAGACTCTTGCCGGAAGCCGATGCGCCAGCGATACCGATAATGACGCACTGATGAGACTGATCAGTCATATATTTAGCGACCTGATTAACCTGGATGTTAGGAAGGGGGCGACGAAGCGCCAAACGCGGCAATTATAGGGATTTCATCCGCCTGATACCAGTCGAATAGCGTTGCCGCGCGCTCAGAGTTAATTGTTGACGAATAATTCCCGGTGGCAAATTACGTTGATCAGTTTTATACAAGGTAAAAAATGTTATACGCAGTTGCGCAAATTATCCGCCTTTACGTCACTTTATGAGCAATTCGCATATAAAATGTAAAACTTTTGTACTAGCATAAACACAGAAACGAATACTGGCGACCAGGCCTTGCGGATAAAGCGGTAATGAGCAAACAATCACAGCATGTATTAATTGCCCTGCCCCACCCGCTGCTTCACCTGGTCAGTTTAGGTTTAGTCTCGTTTATCTTTACCCTTTTCTCGCTTGAGCTTTCGCAGTTTGGCACCCAACTCGCCCCACTGTGGTTCCCGACGTCCATCATGATGGTGGCGTTTTATCGCCATGCCGGGCGCATGTGGCCGGGAATAGCGCTGAGCTGCTCGCTGGGAAATATCGCCGCATCCATCCTGCTTTTTTCCACCAGCTCGCTGAACATGACCTGGACGACCATCAATATTGTTGAAGCCGTGGTCGGGGCAGTGCTACTGCGTAAATTGCTGCCGTGGTATAACCCATTGCAAAATCTGGCTGACTGGCTGCGTCTGGCATTCGGCAGCGCCATTGTTCCACCTCTGTTAGGGGGTGTTCTGGTTGTCCTGCTGACGCCCGGAGACGATCCTCTCAGGGCATTTTTGATATGGGTACTGTCAGAATCCATCGGCGCCCTGGCACTGGTGCCGCTGGGATTGTTATTTAAACCACACTATCTGCTGCGCCATCGCAACCCAAGGTTGCTTTTTGAGTCGCTGCTCACGTTAGCCATCACACTGACGTTAAGCTGGCTTTCGATGCTGTATCTGCCGTGGCCTTTTACTTTCATTATTGTGCTGTTGATGTGGAGCGCCGTGCGCCTGCCACGAATGGAAGCCTTTTTGATCTTCCTTACCACGGTGATGATGGTGTCACTGATGATGGCCGCTGATCCCTCCCTGCTTGCTACGCCGCGTACATACCTGATGAGCCATATGCCGTGGCTACCGTTTTTGCTGATCCTGCTGCCCGCCAACATCATGACGATGGTGATGTATGCCTTTCGTGCGGAACGCAAACACATTTCCGAAAGCGAAACCCGCTTTCGGAACGCGATGGAATATTCCGCCATCGGCATGGCATTAGTGGGCACCGAGGGGCAATGGCTGCAATCCAACAAAGCGCTCTGCCAGTTTCTCGGTTACAGTCAGGAAGAACTGCGCGGACTTACCTTTCAGCAACTGACCTGGCCGGAGGATCTCAATAAAGATCTGCAACAGGTTGAAAAGCTGATAAGCGGTGAAATAAACACCTATTCAATGGAAAAACGCTACTACAACCGCAATGGCGATGTTGTCTGGGCGTTGCTTGCCGTCTCACTAGTGCGCCACACCGATGGTACGCCGCTCTATTTTATCGCTCAGATTGAAGACATTAACGAGCTAAAACGCACCGAACAGGTGAACCAGCAACTGATGGAGCGCATCACGCTGGCTAACGAAGCGGGCGGGATTGGCATCTGGGAGTGGGAGCTAAAGCCGAATATTTTTAGCTGGGATAAGCGGATGTTCGAGCTGTATGAAATTCCTCCGCATATCAAACCGAACTGGCAGGTGTGGTACGAGTGCGTGCTGCCGGAAGATCGCCAGCACGCCGAAAAAGTGATTCGCGATTCATTGCAATCGCGCTCTCCCTTTAAACTGGAATTTCGCATTACCGTGAAAGACGGTATTCGCCATATCCGCGCCCTCGCCAACCGGGTACTGAATAAAGAAGGCGAAGTCGAACGCCTGCTCGGCATTAATATGGATATGACCGAAGTGAAACAGCTTAACGAGGCATTGTTTCAGGAAAAAGAGCGCCTGCACATTACGCTGGATTCCATCGGCGAAGCCGTGGTCTGTATTGACATGGCGATGAAAATTACCTTTATGAATCCGGTGGCGGAGAAGATGAGCGGCTGGACGCAGGAAGAAGCGTTAGGTGTTCCGCTCCTGACGGTGTTGCATATTACTTTTGGCGACAACGGGCCATTAATGGAGAACATTTACAGTGCCGACACCTCACGTTCTGCGATTGAACAAGATGTGGTGTTGCACTGCCGGAGCGGCGGCAGCTACGACGTGCATTACAGTATTACGCCGTTAAGTACTCTGGACGGCAGCAATATAGGCTCGGTTCTGGTGATTCAGGACGTCACCGAATCACGCAAAATGCTGCGCCAGCTGAGCTACAGCGCCTCCCATGATGCACTGACGCATCTCGCCAATCGCGCCAGTTTTGAGAAGCAACTACGCATCCTGCTGCAAACGGTAAACAGTACACATCAGCGACATGCCCTGGTGTTTATCGATCTTGATCGCTTTAAAGCGGTGAATGACAGCGCCGGACACGCCGCTGGCGACGCTTTGTTGCGCGAACTGGCGTCATTGATGCTGAGTATGCTGCGCTCCAGCGACGTGCTGGCGCGACTCGGTGGCGATGAATTTGGTCTGCTGCTGCCAGATTGTAATGTCGAAAGTGCGCGTTTTATCGCTACACGCATTATCAGCGCCGTGAATGACTATCACTTTATATGGGAAGGACGTGTACATCGGGTAGGTGCCAGTGCCGGGATTACCTTGATTGATGACAACAATCATCAGGCGGTTGAAGTGATGTCGCAGGCTGACATCGCCTGTTATGCCTCCAAAAATGGTGGCCGCGGCCGGGTGACAGTTTACGAACCGCAGCAAGCTGACGCACATATCGAACGGGCGGCGATGTCGATTGATGAACAGTGGCGGATGATTAAAGAGAATCAGTTGATGATGATCGCCCACGGCGTCGCTTCGCCACGGATCCCGGAAGCGCGTAATTTGTGGTTGATATCACTAAAACTCTGGGGTTGCGAAGGCGAGATTTTTGATGAACAAACATTTCGTCGTAGCTTCGGTGATGCGGCGCTTAACCATGCTCTTGACCGCCGGGTACTCCATGAATTTTTCCAGCAGACCGCAAAAGCGATTGCCAGTAAAGGCTTAAGCATCGCCCTCCCCCTTTCTGTTGCCGGTTTGAGTAGCGCCTCGCTGGTGAATGAACTGCTTGAGCAGCTGGAAAATAGCCCTCTACCACCACGGTTATTACATCTGATTATTCCGGCAGAAGCGGTTATCGATCACGCAGAAAGCGTGCAAAAACTGCGGCTGGCCGGTTGCAGGATCGTACTCAGCCAGGTGGGTCGCGATCTGCAAATTTTCAACACGCTGAAAGCGAATATGGCAGATTACCTGCTACTTGACGGTGAGCTATGCGCCAGCGTGCAGGGTAATTTGATGGATGAGATGCTGATTACGATTATTCAGGGGCACGCTCAGCGACTCGGGGTGAAGACTATCGCCGGGCCAGTTGTTTTACCCTTAGTGATGGATACGCTTTCTGGCATCGGCGTCGATCTGATTTATGGCGATGTGATTGCCGATGCCCAACCGCTGGATTTGCTGGTGAATAGCAGTTATTTCGCGATTAACTGAGGGAGCGTTTGCCCATTGCCTGATGCGACGCTAACGCGTCTTATCATGCCTACAAATCGCTCATTCCCCAGGCCGGATAAGGCGCTCGCACCGCATCCGGCGACCAACGTCATGCTTCGTCTGGTTGCCAGCCTTCCGTATACCAGATATGCAACAGCGCATAAGAACGCCAGGGCTTCCAGCGTTCGGCATAACGGCGGATTTGTGCCGGTGTCATTCCCGGAAATCGCTGTTTAATCAGATAATCATCCGGCAGGAAAACATCTTTCGCCTGCCAACCACGTAAGGCGAAATAATTCGCCGTCCAGCGCCCGATACCCGGAAAAGTTTGCAGCGTTTTCATCGCTTGTTCTACGTCGCTCGGTATTGTCATTGGTAAGGTGCCCTCCAGCGCCGCATTTGCCAGATGAATCAGTGCCTCTGCCCGTTTCAACGGCATACCTAACGCTTTTAATGCCTGCGGGTCGGCTGCAGCCAGCCGCTGAGGCGTGGGGAAGCAGACATAATCAGGAAAATCATCCAGCCGTTCGCCATAAAGCTGTGCCACTCTGGCGGTCAATTTTGCCGCCATCGCCACGCTCACCAGTTGGCCTAAAATCGCCCGCACGCCCTGCTCAAAAGCATCAACACAACCAGGTAAACGCAATCCGGGCCGCGCTGCGCCTAATTCGCCCAACGCCCCATTAACAATCTGCGGGTTACATTGCAGATCAAACAGGCGGCTCATTTTCACCAGACACTCAGCGGCAACAGGTTCTAAACCTGCACTTAAATTTAT
This sequence comes from Escherichia coli, assembly GCF_036503815.1. GTDB lineage: Bacteria > Pseudomonadota > Gammaproteobacteria > Enterobacterales > Enterobacteriaceae > Escherichia > Escherichia coli_F. Next base: position 1,887,337 of record NZ_AP027764.1, on the reverse strand, counting down.
GTGCAGAGTAAGGCTGGCTATATCCGGAATAGCAGTCACCACGCCGCGATATTCGCCCACCGCCAGACTACGGGCATAATAATCGTCCGCAACCGTTTCAACACCGCTCACCGCACGGGCGGCGAGAAATCCCAACATCCACGACCAGTCATATGGCGGCTGCCAGTTCAGGGTATACATCGCTTCTCCTTGTTTATCCGCTTTCAGCATAAACGTTATTCAGACGCTGCGCTTTGCTTTCATATTCCGGTTGTCGCGACGGCAACATTTCGCTAAAGTCACGCCCCTTCTTCACCGGCATGGGGATTATTTCGTGTTTATTGGTTTTGATTACGGTACAGCAAACTGTTCAGTGGCGGTCATGCGTGACGGTAAACCGCATTTGCTAAAAATGGAAAACGACAGCACGCTGCTGCCTTCAATGCTTTGCGCGCCAACGCGTGAAGCGGTAAGCGAATGGCTGTACCGCCATCATGATGTTCCGGCAGACGACAATGAAACGCAGGCGCTGTTACGTCGGGCGATTCGTTATAACCGCGAAGAAGATATCGATGTCACGGCGAAAAGCGTGCAGTTCGGTCTTTCCTCACTGGCGCAGTACATTGATGATCCGGAAGAAGTGTGGTTTGTGAAATCACCAAAATCGTTCCTCGGTGCCAGCGGCTTAAAACCGCAGCAGGTGGCGCTGTTTGAGGATCTGGTCTGCGCAATGATGCTGCATATTCGCCAACAGGCGCAGGCGCAATTGCCAGAAGCGATTACCCAGGCGGTGATTGGTCGCCCGATCAACTTCCAGGGGCTGGGCGGCGATGAAGCAAACGCCCAGGCACAAGGGATTCTGGAGCGCGCAGCAAAGCGTGCCGGGTTTAAGGATGTGGTATTCCAGTACGAGCCGGTGGCGGCTGGGCTGGATTACGAAGCCACCTTGCAGGAAGAAAAACGGGTGCTGGTGGTAGATATTGGTGGTGGTACGACTGACTGTTCTTTACTGCTAATGGGGCCACAGTGGCGTTCGCGCCTCGATCGTGAAGCCAGCCTGCTGGGTCACAGTGGTTGCCGTATTGGCGGTAACGATCTGGATATCGCACTGGCGTTTAAAAATCTGATGCCATTACTGGGCATGGGTGGCGAAACTGAAAAAGGCATCGCCCTGCCGATCCTGCCGTGGTGGAATGCGGTTGCCATCAACGATGTACCAGCGCAGAGTGATTTCTACAGTAGTGCTAACGGTCGTCTGCTTAACGACCTGGTACGCGACGCCCGCGAACCGGAGAAAGTGTCCCTGTTACAGAAAGTCTGGCGTCAGCGTTTAAGTTATCGGCTGGTACGCAGCGCGGAAGAGAGCAAAATCGCCCTTTCCAGCGCAGCGGAAACCCGCGCATCGCTGCCATTTATCAGCGATGAACTGGCAACGCTGATTAGCCAACAAGGGCTGGAAAACGCCCTCAGTCAGCCGCTGGCGCGAATTCTGGAACAGGTGCAACTGGCGCTGGATAACGCCCAGGAAAAACCGGATGTCATCTATCTGACTGGTGGTAGCGCCCGATCGCCGCTGATTAAAAAAGCGCTGGCAGAACAGTTGCCGGGCATTCCGATTGCAGGCGGCGATGACTTTGGGTCGGTTACCGCCGGGCTGGCACGTTGGGCAGAAGTGGTGTTTCGTTAATTGAAAAATGGCTCAGCAGCGGCTTAAATCAGCCTGAGCCTGAGCCAGTTTCTCCGCTGCCTGACGTAATGGTTCCATCAACGGCATGGTCCGTGCTGGAGCATGAAGGCGGAATCGCTGCAACTCTGTCGCACCGACAGTCAACGCCGATTCCAGCCGATGTCGTTTGGCGGTCATTTTCGCCATTACCGCTTGTCTGTCTGCTGGCGTTATCGCTTCATTCGGCCTGAACACAAAACGGCGTTCGCAACTCGCTTTCCAGTCGATAACCGCCTGGGTCAGATGATCACCAAAACCTTTAACTTGCTTAACGCTCCGTCGGGTAACGTCTGCCGCCGTTTCAATACCAAAGGACCGTAACGCCGCTTTACGCGCAGGGCCAACGCCGGGAATAGAGGCAACATCAATAAAAAATCCCTCCAGAAACTTCTGCTTCTGCCGTTCCCTTGCGTTGTCCTGAAGTGCTGCCAGATCGCGCTTTTCTTCTTCCGGTAAACCAAGAATTTCGTCCTTCATTTTTTCGAGCATCGTCCGTTTGGCGATAAAACCTTCCAGCCCGCCCAACTGTTGGATCTGGCTGACTAAATGGTCATAGTCCATTTTTGCGCGATTAAACGCCTCACGGCGTTGCTGGATTTCTGCTTTGTACGCTTTGCTTGTCAGGCTGCCAATAATCCAGATAGCCGCCAGCACAGGCACCAAAATAATATAACGCGGTTCTGCCTGAAGACCGCAAAGCAACAGCGATAACGCTGACAGTGTGATCTCAATCAGAATAATGTATTCACGCCGTAACAGGCCTAAAGGAAGCGGCCTGCCAGCTGGTTGGAAATGATCGGGTAATGGTAACTGTAGTGCTGGCGGTGCTACTGACGCCATCACCATCGCCCAGACTTTCGCCAGCACAAAATCACCGACGGTGGTAATCACCTCTTCGCCAAGATCAATAAAATAGATAACGCCTTGATTATCCAGTGTACACCACGGGCAGTCGGTTAAATGACCAGGGTAAACATGCATTGCCGAAACGGTACATTTCTTTAACTGTTGGCGTAGTAAATCAAGTGCCGCAACCCACGCTTTTGCCGTCGGACGCCCAGTTGCCACGCCACTTTCCGTGAATGCCTGCTGAAACATGGCTTCAACATCGCCCGGTAACATCGACAGCGGAATAGATCGTGGCGGCGGTTTTAAACCACGTCTCTGATTGTCTGACGCGTAGGCATAACGAAAATGGGCAATATCCGTCTCCAGCGCATTACCCGCATCAGAGATAAGCGGCACACCAGAATAAGGATGCCGCCCACCAAACAAGACGTGAAAAATCAGCAATGCAAGGCCAAAATTATCGTGATTTTCTGTGCGTTCAAAGCCAACAAATGACGACAAGGTTTGCAGCTCTGGCGGCGTAAAATGCGACACGCCGACTTCGCATAAATGCAGTGTGCCATTGGCGTTAATCTGAAAGGAGTCACTATCGATCAACACCACTTTGCTGTCGCGGCCTACCATAAAGCTGTTCTGGTTTACGTCGCCCACGACGTGCCCGTGCTCGTGAACCGTAGCAAAAGATGAAGCAATATTGCGCGCAACATAGAGTAGAAAATCCCACGCGCAATGAGGGTAACTCTGACGACGATGTGCCGGGCTATAGATCATATGAATTGGTTCTTTACCTGAAACCTTCGGCATCATAAAACCGATAACCTTCCCACCTCGTCCACTATGAAGCGTTGCCTGCGGCCAGGCGACATAATTCAGCAACTGCGCGTCAGCTGTCGCAGCCATAAAGGCAAGTTTGTCCTGTTTTAAGGCGGGTGGCGGCGTGTGATAAATCTTGGCAACGCTATCGACAAACTCCTCGATATCATAAACCGCGCCTTCGCCGCCTTTGCCCAGTTCACGCCCGAGAGTGGTCAATTCACCTGTCGATGTAAATACTTTTATATTTGTCTTCATAATGTTTCAAGGGCAGTTATATTATATTTCTATGAATAATAACACTGTCCATTATAATTATTTCTATATTGGAAGAGTCCCACTCAAGAATAAAAATGATAATGCAATTTCATCAGGATACAATTCAATTCCAACCTGATAATGATTCACTTCCACAGGTTTTTTGCTAACTTTTACTACACAGGGATTCTGGAGAAAAAATGAAAAAGATATTACTTATGTTGAGTCTGCTATTTTTTACTACCGCAAGCTATTGTGAGATTTCGGATACGTTAGTGACAGGAGGTTATGATAAAAAGGCGATGTCTGACGCCATTCAACATGCGCGGAAAGAAACCGATCAATTCATCGAAGTTATGAATAAAAAAGATGCTGATACTTTCGCAGTCAAAGCCCCGATAACCGATCGCGGAGAAACCGAGCATTTCTGGCTCACGGATGTCACTTATTCTAACGGCATGTTTATTGGTATAATAAGCAATGACCCTGGTATTGTTACAAACGTAGAATATGGCCAGGAGTGGAAAATCAAGAAAGAAGATATTTCAGACTGGATGTATACGCGCGGGGATAAAATTTACGGTGGTTATACCATTGATCCTTTATTGGTCACCTATCCAAAAGAAGAAGCCGACGAGCTAAGAGCAAAATTAGTTCGCTAGCCAGCCATTATATTGATTGCTTAAACTGGCGGTTGAACCGTTGTCTTCAACCGCCATGCGATGTTCATTCTGTCCACATAGCCAGTGCTAACGTTTTATCATCATCGGTACGCTCGTTTACCGCTGGGCTGGACAAAAACTGCTTTAACAATTCAGGTAATAAATCGAGTTGTTCCTGCGTTGCTGACGCCAGTCCATTGAAAAACGGGGTAAAGAAAGGCACATGCGGAGAATTATCCAGCATATTTAACGCCAGTCTCTGAATACCATCCGTAAATGCTGCAACTCTATGCGCACGCTCAGTGCTGGTGAAAGTTTCCAGTCTGGAAACGGCATCTTCATCGGTAATGAAATGCGTCATGTTGGCATATTCACCCACCATCGGCGTGAGCGGCAATTGCAGACCGTGACCCAAATCTACCACCACGCCACCATCGCCAATCTGCATAATCAATGTGCCGTTAGGTGATGAAATCAGTCCCAGAAATGTGCAGGCAAAATCACGAACCGCTAATTCTTTGGCCTCTGCCTCGGCAAAAAGTCGCTGACGAATAGTCAGTACAATATCCGTGGCGAGGACATCATTAAGCTCCAATTCCCCACCCTGCACTTTTTGCGATATATAAGCCATCGCTTCATTGACGGCAAGCTTCGCACCTTCGCCTCCCTGCGAGACGCTGCCTGCGCCATCAGCGACAAATACCGACAATAATGGCTGCTGGTCTTCTAGCCAGGCAACCTGCATCTGGCAGGCATCCTGGCAAGACAAGTCAGCGCTGATGTGCGACGTTCCAACGGCTGATGCATAAACCAGACGCCAGCTCACACTGACGTCCAGCCTTTTGGCGCTTCCAGTACAACTTCCGTTCCCGGCGTGGAGCGGGAAACCGAACGCAGCGAACTGGATAACCAGCTAAACAGTTCGCGGAATTGTAATCCTTGAAGAGGCAAAGGCTGACGAACGCTGATTTGGGCCAGCGTCTTCATATCCGCCCCCTGAACACCGATGGAAAAGAAGGCAAACTTCTTATCTTCTTCCCCCTGAAACACCTTGTTGGCAGCAGCCTGCCACTCATCGGTTGGTGCGCCATCGGTAATCAGGAAAATCCACGGACGATAATAGGAAATACCATTGGCTCGATACTCACGTTTGCGCTCCTCAACCATATCCAGGGCTTTGGTAATGGCGGCCCCCATTGGTGTATCGCCCTGGGCAAACAGGATGGGCGGGAAAAAATTAGCGGCGCTGGTAAATGGTTGTTCCACATGCACCGGGCCGAACGTCACAATACCGAGTTCCACTCTTTTTAAGGCCAGCGAATCGGCAAGCAGCTCATCGCGAAAGGTAACCAATCCGGCGTTAAGTTCATTAATAGGTCTACCACTCATCGAACCAGAAACATCCAACAGCAAAATGCAGGGGCAACGTGGTTCCGGGTTACTGGCAAAATCGCTGGTGGCAAACGTGATTTGTTCGCTCATAAGAAATCCTTTCTTAGAGAATTATTGAGGTCCGGTATCATACCGACTGCAATAATGAAATAAGAGCAGGCAAAGCAACTTTCAGAATTCGGCCCATAAGCACAGAGGGTTTTGCTATTCGCTCCGCAAGAACGTGGACTTACAGATTGACAATAAGGGTGGAGTAACATAACTTCAGGAGTGAGGGTAGAGCGGGGTTTCCCCATAAGCGCTAACTTAAGGGTTGAACCATCTGAAGAATGCGACGCCTCGGTGCCTCGTTAAGACGATGCCTCGCGTTCTTCAATTGCGTTTTGTAGGCTGTCAGGGATACTGTCCCACGAATGGCCACCTGTAAGCTCCAGATGACCATTTTTGTTATTCTCCACAACGAGTTAGTTCTTCTTTTCGGATCCGGCACTTCTGGGGGGGAAATCCAGCGATGGCTGGATTATGTCGTCAATTAAAAATGCGGCGAGTAGATTAGCAAATATCCACGCTTTCGCGAGTTCAGGTTCCTTTGCACGCAAAGCATCCAGGTGCAGCAAACTTTTGAGCCGCTTAAAAGCCAGTTCAATTTGCCATCGCAGACGGTAACAATCAGCCACTTGCTCTGCTGAATATTCATCTTCCGGTAATGATGTTAGCAATAGCACATGGCCCGCTGCTTCCAGCGTTTCCGCCTGAACTACTCGTCCTTTTCGACGATTCTCGCTGAGCAGTCGGGTTTTACTGATTAATGCTTTTTCGGGAGGAAGTGATACGGCAATGAGACGTGCCGGAAAGGGAGCTCCGGCTTTTTTATTACCTGAATTGCCTATCATTACAGTGGTTTCACCGTTCTTACCGCAATCCAGCCCGCGCAGAAAACCCATCATGTCAAAGCGCATTCCTTCTGCAGTTAACCAGCGCAATCCTCGCCAGTGAACCCGGACGATATAATCAGCTTCTCCAAAAGCAAGTGAGCGGATACATTCGGGACGCGAACCGAATCCCCGGTCAGCAATGCGTATCTCGTCTGCCGTTTGCGCAAATCGGTCCAGCCGTTCAGCGTCTCTGCTGTCGGTTAGCTCAAAATCAGTGAACTGACAGGTATGAGGATCATATCCCATATGTAGTCGCCATTCAGCGCTGCCGCCCCCGGGCGCACTGATTGCTGTTCCATCGACAAGACGCAATCTCTTTCCGCTTGTACAACCCGTAACTGCGGCGCGTACAGCAAGTGTTTGTGCGGCAAGTATGCCAAACCAGTCGGCGGCATTCCGCAGCCGCTTCAGGAGAGCCACGTCAGATAATGTTGCAACGTCATGGAGCTGAGCCCATGCAGTGACTTCACGTAATGACATCCCCCCGGGGCCGTAAGCCAGCCCCAGACGTAGCAGAGTTGCAGCATCACGAATTTCGCGGCGGCGGGTTAGAGCCCCGGCATTACGTGCCGAAGTATCCAGTTCTTCGGGCTTACCAATATGGGCCAGAATTGCTGACCAGTTATCGTGAGAGTAATTCATCGGCACGTTAAATCATATCAGGCGTAATACCACAACCCTTAAGTTAGCGCTTATGGGGGTTTCCCCCGCCCTGGTAGTCTTAGTAAGCTGGCCAGCTAATAACTAAGAGCACCACGATGATGAGTAGCTTCATCATGACCCTTTCCTTATTTAAGGCCCCTTCCTCGGGAGGGGCTTTCCCGTTTCAGCGTCCCGCTGAAATCGGCGGCCTACCTCCTTTCGCCATGCAAGCAGTCTATCGCTAACTTGCAGATAAAATAGTTTCACATGTGATTATTGCGTAACGTCTCGCAAAGAATATTTGCTGGCAGGATCGCAGACTACAAAGCCTGCGGATTGACAATCTGATTGTGAAGGCATACTTTCAGGAGTGAGGGTAGAGCGGGGTTTCCCCCGCCCTGGTAGTCTTAGTAAGCCGGTAAGCTAATGACTAAGAGCACCACGATGATGAGTATCTTCATCATGACCCTTTCCTTATTTAAGGCCCCTTCCTCGGGAGGGGCTTTCCCGTTTCAGCGTCCCACTGAAATCGTCGGCTTACCTCCTTTCGCCCTGAATGCAGTCTATCGCTAACGCGTAGATAAAATAGTTTCATCTGTGATTATTGCGTAACGACTCGCAAAGAATATTTGCTAGCAGGATCGCAGACTGCAAAGCCTGCGGATTGACATTCTGACCGTGAAGGCATATTTTCAGGAGTGAGGGTAGAGCGGGGTTTCCCCCGCCCTGGTAGTCTTAGTAAGCTGGGTAGCTAACGACTAAGAGCACCACGATGATGAGTATCTTCATCATGACCCTTTCCTTATTTAAGGCCCCTTCCTCGGGAGGGGCTTTCCCGTTTCAGCGTCCCGCTGAAATCGTCGGCCTACCTCCTTTTGCCCTTAATGCAGTCTATCGCTAACGCGTAGATAAAATAGTTTCCTGTGTTATTACTGGATGCGTGCTCGCAAAAGTGCCCGTCATTCAGACGATTCCCGACAGTGTTTCATAATTCCTCCATTTTTCTCCCTTATTGGCTGGCTACACTAGTATCATTCCGCGAAACGTTTCAGGAAGAGAAACTCTTAACGATGAAAGGCAGTTATAAATCCCGTTGGGTAATCGTAATCGTGGTGGTTATCGCCGCCATCGCCGCTTTCTGGTTCTGGCAAGGCCGCAATGAATCCCAGAGCGCAGCGCCAGGTGCGACGAAGCAAGCACAGCAGTCGCCAGCCGGTGGCCGCCGTGGTATGCGTTCCGGCCCATTGGCCCCGGTTCAGGCAGCAACTGCCGTGGAACAGGCGGTTCCGCGTTACCTCTCCGGGCTTGGTACGATTACCGCTGCTAACACCGTTACGGTGCGCAGTCGCGTAGATGGTCAACTGATGGCATTACATTTCCAGGAGGGTCAGCAGGTCAAAGCAGGCGATTTACTGGCAGAAATTGACCCCAGCCAGTTCAAAGTTGCATTAGCACAAGCTCAGGGGCAACTGGCAAAAGATAAAGCCACACTAGCCAACGCCCGCCGTGATTTAGCGCGTTATCAGCAACTGGCAAAAACCAATCTCGTCTCCCGTCAGGAACTGGATGCCCAACAGGCGCTGGTCAGTGAAACCGAAGGTACCATTAAGGCTGATGAAGCGAGCGTCGCCAGTGCGCAGCTGCAACTCGACTGGAGCCGCATCACCGCACCAGTCGATGGTCGCGTTGGTCTCAAGCAGGTTGATGTTGGTAACCAAATCTCCAGTGGTGATACCACCGGGATTGTGGTGATCACCCAGACGCATCCTATCGATTTGCTCTTTACCCTGCCGGAAAGCGATATCACTACCGTAGTACAGGCGCAAAAAGCCGGAAAACCGTTGGTGGTTGAAGCCTGGGATCGCACCAACTCGAAGAAATTAAGTGAAGGCACGCTGTTAAGTCTCGATAACCAAATCGATGCCACTACCGGTACGATTAAAGTGAAAGCACGCTTTAATAATCAGGATGATGCGCTGTTTCCCAATCAGTTTGTTAACGCGCGTATGTTAGTCGACACCGAACAAAATGCCGTGGTGATCCCCACCGCCGCCCTACAAATGGGCAACGAAGGCCATTTTGTCTGGGTACTGAATAGCGAAAACAAAGTCAGCAAACATCTGGTGACGCCGGGTATTCAGGACAGTCAGAAAGTGGTGATCCGCGCGGGGATTTCCGCGGGCGATCGCGTAGTGACAGACGGCATTGATCGCCTGACTGAAGGGGCGAAAGTGGAAGTGGTGGAAGCTCAGAGCGCCACTGCACCGGAAGAGAAAGCCACCAGCCGCGAATACGCGAAAAAAGGAGCGCGTTCCTGATGCAGGTGTTACCCCCGAGCAGCACAGGCGGTCCGTCGCGCCTGTTTATTATGCGTCCTGTTGCCACCACGCTGCTGATGGTGGCGATCTTACTCGCCGGGATTATCGGATATCGCGCCCTGCCCGTTTCGGCGCTACCGGAAGTGGACTATCCGACCATTCAGGTGGTCACGCTCTACCCTGGCGCCAGCCCGGATGTCATGACCTCTGCCGTTACCGCACCGCTCGAACGCCAGTTCGGGCAGATGTCCGGCCTGAAACAGATGTCGTCGCAAAGTTCCGGCGGCGCGTCAGTTATCACTTTGCAGTTCCAGCTAACATTACCGCTGGATGTCGCCGAGCAGGAAGTGCAGGCCGCGATTAACGCCGCCACTAACCTGTTGCCGAGCGATCTGCCTAACCCTCCGGTATACAGCAAAGTGAATCCGGCAGATCCGCCGATCATGACGCTTGCCGTCACATCAACCGCCATGCCGATGACGCAAGTGGAAGATATGGTGGAAACCCGCGTCGCGCAGAAGATCTCGCAGATTTCCGGCGTCGGGCTGGTGACGCTTTCCGGCGGTCAGCGTCCGGCTGTTCGCGTCAAACTTAACGCCCAGGCGATTGCCGCCCTCGGCCTGACCAGCGAAACCGTGCGCACCGCCATTACCGGTGCTAACGTTAACTCGGCTAAAGGTAGCCTCGACGGCCCTTCCCGCGCGGTCACCCTTTCCGCGAACGACCAGATGCAATCCGCCGAAGAGTATCGCCAGCTAATTATTGCCTACCAGAACGGCGCGCCGATTCGTCTTGGTGATGTCGCAACCGTTGAACAAGGCGCAGAAAACAGTTGGCTTGGCGCATGGGCGAACAAAGAACAGGCCATTGTGATGAATGTTCAGCGCCAGCCTGGTGCTAACATTATCTCCACCGCCGACAGCATCCGGCAGATGCTGCCACAGCTCACCGAGAGTCTGCCGAAATCGGTAAAAGTGACGGTACTTTCCGATCGCACTACCAATATCCGCGCATCGGTCAACGATACCCAGTTTGAATTGATGATGGCTATCGCGCTGGTAGTCATGATTATCTACCTGTTTTTGCGCAATATTCCGGCGACTATCATTCCTGGTGTCGCCGTGCCGCTGTCGTTAATTGGCACCTTTGCGGTTATGGTGTTTCTCGATTTTTCAATCAATAACCTGACGCTGATGGCGTTAACTATCGCCACCGGATTCGTGGTCGATGACGCCATCGTGGTGATCGAAAACATTTCCCGCTATATCGAAAAAGGCGAAAAACCGTTGGCGGCGGCGCTCAAGGGCGCGGGTGAAATCGGCTTTACCATTATCTCGCTGACCTTCTCACTGATTGCGGTGTTGATCCCACTGCTGTTTATGGGCGATATCGTCGGGCGACTGTTCCGCGAATTTGCTATTACTCTGGCCGTCGCGATTTTGATCTCAGCCGTGGTGTCTCTGACCCTGACACCGATGATGTGCGCGCGGATGCTCAGCCAGGAGTCGCTGCGTAAACAGAACCGCTTCTCCCGGGCCTCGGAAAAAATGTTCGACAGGATAATTGCCGCCTATGGTCGTGGACTTACGAAAGTGCTGAATCATCCGTGGCTGACTTTAAGCGTAGCGCTCAGCACGCTGCTGCTGAGCGTTCTCTTATGGGTGTTCATTCCGAAAGGTTTCTTCCCTGTACAGGACAACGGCATTATTCAGGGCACTTTGCAGGCACCGCAGTCCAGCTCCTTTGCCAATATGGCCCAGCGGCAACGCCAGGTCGCGGATGTGATTTTGCAGGATCCGGCAGTGCAAAGTCTGACCTCATTTGTTGGCGTTGATGGCACTAACCCATCACTGAACAGTGCGCGTTTACAAATCAACCTCAAACCGCTGGATGAACGTGATGACCGGGTGCAAAAAGTTATCTCCCGTCTACAATCGGCGGTCGATAAAGTGCCGGGTGTCGATCTCTTCCTTCAACCAACGCAGGATCTGACTATCGATACTCAGGTCAGCCGCACCCAGTACCAGTTTACCTTGCAGGCCACATCGCTGGATGCGCTCAGCACCTGGGTGCCGCAACTCGTGGAAAAACTCCAGCAGCTGCCACAGCTTTCTGATGTCTCCAGTGACTGGCAGGACAAAGGGCTGGTGGCGTATGTCAATGTTGATCGCGACAGCGCCAGCCGTCTGGGGATCAGCATGGCGGACGTCGATAACGCCCTGTACAACGCGTTTGGTCAGCGACTGATTTCCACCATTTATACTCAGGCTAACCAGTATCGCGTGGTGCTGGAGCACAATACCGAAAATACCCCAGGGCTTGCGGCGCTGGATACCATTCGCCTGACCAGCAGCGACGGTGGCGTGGTGCCGTTAAGCTCAATTGCCAAAATTGAGCAGCGTTTTGCGCCGCTCTCCATCAACCATCTGGATCAGTTCCCGGTAACGACCATCTCCTTTAACGTGCCAGATAACTATTCGCTGGGCGATGCGGTGCAGGCGATTATGGACACCGAAAAGACGCTGAATCTGCCGGTGGATATCACCACGCAGTTCCAGGGTAGCACCCTCGCCTTCCAGTCGGCATTGGGCAGCACTGTCTGGCTGATTGTCGCGGCAGTGGTGGCGATGTACATCGTGCTCGGCATTCTGTACGAGAGCTTTATTCACCCGATCACCATTCTCTCGACGTTGCCAACGGCAGGTGTTGGCGCACTGCTGGCGTTGCTGATTGCCGGTAGCGAACTGGATGTGATCGCCATCATCGGCATTATTTTGCTGATCGGTATTGTGAAGAAAAACGCCATCATGATGATCGACTTCGCGCTGGCTGCCGAGCGCGAGCAAGGCATGTCGCCGCGCGATGCAATTTACCAGGCCTGTTTGCTGCGTTTTCGTCCGATCCTGATGACCACTCTGGCGGCACTGCTTGGCGCGCTGCCGCTGATGTTGAGCACCGGAGTCGGCGCGGAACTACGTCGTCCGTTAGGCATCGGCATGGTCGGCGGCCTGATTGTTAGCCAGGTGCTGACGCTGTTCACCACGCCGGTGATTTATCTGCTGTTCGACCGCCTGGCATTGTGGACCAAAAGTCGCTTTGTCCGTCATGAAGAGGAGGCGTAAGTGAAGTTTTTTGCCCTCTTCATTTACCGCCCGGTGGCGACGATTTTACTGTCGGTCGCCATTACCCTGTGCGGCATACTGGGTTTCCGTATGCTGCCGGTCGCCCCGCTGCCGCAGGTCGATTTTCCGGTGATTATGGTCAGCGCCTCGCTGCCCGGTGCATCACCGGAGACAATGGCGTCTTCCGTCGCCACGCCGCTGGAGCGCTCACTTGGGCGCATCGCCGGGGTCAGTGAAATGACCTCCAGCAGTTCGCTCGGCAGCACGCGTATTATTTTGCAGTTTGATTTTGATCGGGATATCAACGGCGCAGCGCGCGATGTGCAGGCGGCGATCAACGCTGCACAAAGTTTGCTGCCCAGTGGGATGCCCAGCCGTCCGACCTATCGCAAAGCGAACCCGTCGGATGCGCCAATTATGATCCTCACGCTGACATCCGATACTTATTCGCAGGGTGAACTGTACGATTTTGCCTCGACGCAGTTGGCTCCGACGATTTCGCAAATCGACGGTGTCGGTGATGTCGATGTTGGCGGCAGCTCACTGCCCGCCGTGCGCGTCGGGCTGAATCCGCAGGCGCTGTTTAATCAGGGCGTCTCGCTGGACGATGTGCGCACTGCCATCAGCAATGCCAACGTGCGTAAACCGCAGGGGGCGCTGGAAGATGGCACTCACCGCTGGCAGATCCAGACTAACGATGAACTGAAAACCGCCGCTGAATATCAGCCGCTGATTATTCATTACAACAACGGCGGCGCGGTTCGTCTGGGCGATGTAGCGACGGTGACCGACTCAGTGCAGGATGTGCGCAACGCCGGGATGACCAACGCTAAACCGGCTATTTTGTTGATGATCCGCAAACTGCCGGAAGCCAATATTATCCAGACGGTAGACAGCATCCGGGCGAAATTACCGGAGCTACAGGAGACCATTCCGGCGGCGATTGATCTGCAAATTGCCCAGGATCGTTCTCCCACCATTCGCGCCTCGCTGGAAGAAGTCGAGCAAACGCTGATTATCTCGGTGGCGCTGGTAATTCTGGTGGTGTTTTTATTCCTGCGCTCGGGTCGCGCCACCATTATTCCCGCCGTTGCGGTGCCGGTTTCGCTGATTGGTACGTTTGCGGCGATGTATCTGTGTGGTTTCAGTCTCAATAATCTTTCGTTAATGGCGCTGACCATCGCTACAGGCTTTGTGGTGGATGACGCCATCGTGGTGCTGGAAAACATTGCCCGTCATCTGGAAGCGGGAATGAAACCGTTGCAAGCCGCACTGCAAGGTACCCGCGAAGTCGGCTTTACAGTGCTGTCGATGAGTCTGTCACTGGTGGCGGTGTTCCTGCCGCTGCTGCTGATGGGCGGATTGCCAGGACGCCTGTTACGCGAATTTGCCGTGACGCTTTCTGTCGCCATTGGTATTTCGTTGCTGGTTTCTCTGACGTTAACGCCGATGATGTGCGGCTGGATGCTAAAAGCCAGCAAGCCGCGCGAGCAAAAGCGACTGCGTGGTTTTGGTCGCATGTTGGTTGCTCTGCAACAAGGCTACGGCAAGTCGCTGAAATGGGTGCTCAATCATACCCGTCTGGTGGGCGTGGTGCTGCTTGGCACCATTGCTTTGAATATCTGGCTGTATATCTCGATCCCGAAAACCTTCTTCCCGGAGCAGGACACCGGCGTGTTGATGGGCGGGATACAGGCGGATCAGAGTATTTCGTTTCAGGCGATGCGCGGTAAGTTGCAGGATTTTATGAAAATTATCCGTGACGATCCGGCAGTGGATAATGTCACCGGCTTTACCGGTGGCTCGCGGGTGAACAGTGGGATGATGTTTATCACTCTCAAACCACGCGACGAGCGCAGCGAAACGGCGCAGCAAATTATCGACCGTCTGCGGGTGAAGCTGGCGAAAGAACCGGGGGCGAATCTGTTCCTGATGGCGGTACAGGATATTCGCGTTGGCGGACGTCAGTCGAACGCCAGCTATCAGTACACGTTGTTATCCGACGACCTGGCGGCGCTGCGCGAATGGGAGCCGAAAATCCGCAAAAAACTGGCAACGTTACCGGAACTGGCGGACGTGAATTCCGACCAGCAGGATAACGGCGCGGAGATGAATCTGGTTTACGACCGCGACACTATGGCACGACTGGGAATCGACGTGCAGGCCGCCAACAGCCTGTTGAATAACGCCTTCGGGCAGCGGCAAATCTCGACCATTTACCAGCCGATGAACCAGTATAAAGTGGTGATGGAAGTGGATCCGCGCTATACCCAGGACATCAGTGCACTGGAAAAAATGTTCGTCATTAATAACGAAGGAAAAGCGATCCCTCTGTCATATTTCGCTAAATGGCAACCGGCGAATGCCCCGCTGTCGGTGAATCATCAGGGATTATCGGCGGCCTCGACCATCTCGTTTAACCTGCCGACCGGGAAATCGCTCTCGGACGCCAGTGCGGCGATCGACCGCGCAATGACCCAGCTTGGTGTGCCTTCGACGGTGCGTGGCAGTTTTGCCGGAACAGCGCAGGTATTCCAGGAGACGATGAACTCGCAGGTAATCCTGATTATCGCAGCCATCGCCACGGTGTATATCGTGCTGGGTATCCTTTACGAGAGTTACGTGCATCCACTGACGATTCTCTCCACCCTGCCCTCGGCGGGCGTTGGGGCGCTGCTGGCGCTGGAGCTATTCAATGCCCCGTTCAGCCTAATCGCCCTGATAGGGATCATGCTATTAATCGGCATCGTGAAGAAAAACGCCATTATGATGGTCGATTTTGCGCTCGAAGCCCAACGGCACGGTAACCTGACGCCGCAGGAAGCTATTTTCCAGGCCTGTCTGCTGCGTTTTCGCCCGATTATGATGACTACCCTGGCGGCGCTGTTTGGTGCGCTGCCACTGGTGTTGTCGGGCGGTGACGGCTCGGAGCTGCGCCAACCCCTGGGGATCACCATTGTCGGCGGTCTGGTAATGAGCCAGCTCCTGACGCTGTATACCACGCCAGTGGTGTATCTCTTCTTCGACCGTCTGCGGCTGCGTTTTTCGCGTAAACCTAAACAAACGGTAACCGAGTAAATGACAGATCTTCCCGACAGCACCCGCTGGCAATTGTGGATTGTGGCTTTCGGCTTCTTTATGCAGTCGCTGGACACCACCATCGTAAACACCGCCCTTCCCTCAATGGCGCAAAGCCTTGGGGAAAGTCCGTTGCATATGCACATGGTCATTGTCTCTTATGTACTGACCGTGGCGGTGATGCTGCCCGCCAGCGGCTGGCTGGCGGACAAAGTCGGCGTGCGCAATATTTTCTTTACCGCCATCGTGCTGTTTACTCTCGGTTCACTGTTTTGCGCGCTTTCCGGCACGCTGAACGAACTGTTGCTGGCACGCGCGTTACAGGGCGTTGGCGGCGCGATGATGGTGCCGGTCGGCAGGTTGACGGTGATGAAAATT
Organism: Escherichia coli; assembly: GCF_036503815.1. GTDB lineage: Bacteria > Pseudomonadota > Gammaproteobacteria > Enterobacterales > Enterobacteriaceae > Escherichia > Escherichia coli_F. Next base: position 1,871,185 of record NZ_AP027764.1, on the reverse strand, counting down.
GTACCGCGCGAGCAATATATGGCGGCGATGACCTTTGTTACGCTGCCCGGGCAAGTCGGTCCGCTGCTTGGTCCGGCGCTCGGCGGCCTGCTGGTGGAATACGCGTCCTGGCACTGGATCTTTTTGATCAACATTCCGGTAGGGATTATCGGTGCGATCGCCACGCTGATGTTAATGCCAAACTACACCATGCAGACGCGGCGTTTCGATCTCTCCGGTTTTTTGTTGCTGGCGGTCGGCATGGCGGTATTAACGCTGGCGCTGGATGGCAGTAAAGGCACGGGACTTTCACCGCTGGCGATTGCCGGACTGGCAGCGATTGGCGTGGTGGCACTGGTGCTTTATCTGCTGCACGCCAGAAACAACAACCGCGCCCTGTTCAGTCTGAAACTGTTCCGCACTCGTACCTTTTCGCTGGGCCTGGCGGGGAGCTTTGCCGGACGTATCGGCAGTGGCATGTTGCCCTTTATGACACCGGTTTTCTTACAGATTGGCCTCGGTTTCTCGCCGTTCCATGCCGGACTGATGATGATCCCGATGGTGCTCGGCAGCATGGGAATGAAGCGAATTGTAGTGCAGGTGGTGAATCGCTTTGGCTACCGTCGGGTACTGGTGGCGACCACACTGGGCCTGTCGCTGGTCACCCTGCTGTTTATGACTACCGCTCTGCTGGGCTGGTACTACGTTTTGCCGTTCGTCCTGTTTTTACAAGGAATGGTCAACTCGACACGTTTCTCCTCCATGAACACCCTGACGCTGAAAGATCTACCAGACAATCTGGCGAGCAGCGGCAACAGCCTGCTGTCGATGATTATGCAATTATCAATGAGTATCGGTGTCACCATCGCCGGGCTGTTGCTGGGGCTTTTTGGTTCACAGCATGTCAGCGTAGACAGCAGCACCACACAAACCGTCTTTATGTACACCTGGCTTAGCATGGCGTTTATCATCGCCCTTCCGGCGTTTGTCTTTGCCAGAGTGCCAAACGATACGCATCAAAATGTCGCTATTTCACGGCGAAAAAGGAGCGCGCAATGAAGTTCTGGCGACCCGGTATTACCGGCAAACTGTTTCTGGCGATTTTCGCCACCTGCATTGTCTTATTGATCACGATGCACTGGGCGGTACGTATCAGTTTTGAGCGCGGCTTTATCGATTACATCAAGCATGGTAATGAACAACGGCTGCAAATGCTCGGCGATGCGCTTGGTGAGCAGTACGCCCAGCACGGGAACTGGCGCTTCCTGCGTAATAACGATCGCTTTGTATTTCAGATCCTACGTTCGCTGGAGCATGATAACAACGAAGATAAGCCCGGCCCCGGTATGCCGCCACACGGTTGGCGCACGCAATTCTGGGTGGTTGATCAAAACAACAAAGTGCTGGTTGGCCCGCGAGCACCGATTCCACCAGACGGCACACGGCGGCCCATTATGGTCAATGGGGCGGAAGTGGGTGCGGTGATCGCCTCCCCTGTTGAACGACTGACCCGCAATACCGATATCAATTTTGACAGACAACAGAGGCAAACCAGTTGGCTGATTGTCGCTTTATCTACCTTGTTAGCGGCGCTGGCGACATTCCCACTGGCGCGCGGTTTGCTGGCTCCGGTCAAACGACTGGTGGACGGTACACACAAACTGGCAGCGGGCGATTTCACTACTCGCGTGACGCCCACCAGTGAAGATGAATTGGGCAAACTGGCGCAAGACTTCAACCAGCTCGCCAGCACGCTGGAGAAAAACCAACAGATGCGCCGCGATTTTATGGCCGATATCTCCCACGAGCTGCGCACACCTTTAGCGGTACTGCGCGGCGAACTGGAAGCTATTCAGGATGGCGTGCGTAAATTCACCCCGGAGACGGTGGCTTCTTTACAGGCAGAGGTCGGTACACTGACCAAACTGGTGGATGATCTTCATCAATTGTCGATGTCTGATGAAGGCGCTCTCGCCTACCAGAAATCGTCGGTGGATCTGATCCCGCTACTGGAAGTCGCGGGTGGCGCATTTCGTGAGCGTTTCGCCAGCCGCGGGCTGAAACTGCAATTTTCCCTGCCAGACAGCATTACCGTATTTGGCGATCGCGATCGTTTAATGCAGTTGTTCAATAACTTACTGGAAAACAGCCTGCGCTATACCGACAGCGGCGGCAGCCTGCATATCTCTGCCGAGCAACATGACAAAACGGTGCGTCTGACCTTTGCCGACAGTGCACCGGGCGTTAGTGACGATCAACTGCAAAAATTGTTTGAGCGTTTTTATCGCACCGAAGGTTCCCGCAACCGTGCCAGCGGCGGTTCCGGCCTGGGGCTGGCGATTTGTCTTAACATTGTTGAAGCACATAATGGTCGCATTGTTGCCGCTCATTCGCCTTTTGGCGGGGTAAGCATTACAGTAGAGTTACCGCTGGAACGGGATTTACAGAGAGAAGTATGACCGAGTTACCAATCGACGAAAACACGCCACGTATTTTGATCGTGGAAGATGAACCGAAGCTGGGGCAGTTGCTTATTGATTATCTGCTTGCTGCGAGCTATGCGCCGACGCTTATCAGCCACGGCGATCAGGTACTGCCGTATGTGCGCCAGACACCACCGGATCTGATCCTGTTGGATCTGATGCTCCCTGGCACCGATGGCCTGACGTTGTGTCGGGAGATTCGTCGTTTTTCTGACATTCCGATCGTGATGGTGACAGCAAAAATCGAAGAGATCGACCGCCTGCTCGGGCTGGAGATTGGCGCAGATGATTATATCTGTAAGCCGTACAGTCCACGGGAAGTGGTAGCGCGCGTCAAAACCATTTTGCGCCGTTGCAAACCGCAGCGCGAGTTGCAGCAACAGGATGCCGAAAGCCCGTTGATTATCGACGAAGGTCGTTTTCAGGCTTCATGGCGCGGTAAAATGCTTGACCTGACGCCTGCGGAATTTCGTCTGCTGAAAACACTCTCTCATGAACCAGGAAAAGTGTTCTCCCGCGAGCAATTGCTCAATCATCTTTATGACGACTACCGCGTAGTAACTGACCGCACCATCGACAGCCACATTAAAAACCTGCGTCGCAAGCTGGAAGCTCTGGACGAAGAGCAGTCTTTTATCCGCGCCGTCTACGGTGTCGGTTATCGCTGGGAAGCCGACGCCTGCCGCATCGTTTAACATTTTTACCTGCCGGAGAAGGCATTCACGCCACATCCGGCAGCATTATCCCGCGCATTGTCGGCTATCTGACATTATCTCTCCGCCCTGGCAAGCACCTGAAAATCGCTCATACTTTAATCGGCAAACAGTCCTTTTAGATGCTGTTTTCGATACGCAATTTCAATCAAGGAGTCATTATGGCTGGTTGGTTTGAACTCAGTAAGAACAGTGATAATCAATTCCGGTTTGTGCTAAAAGCGGGCAATGGGGAGACTATCCTCACCAGCGAGCTGTATACCTCAAAAGCCTCTGCGGAAAAGGGCATCGCGTCAGTGCGTAGCAACAGCCCACAAGAAGAACGCTATGAGAAAAAAACAGCAAGTAACGGCAAATTCTATTTCAATCTGAAAGCCGCCAATCATCAAATTATCGGCTCCAGCCAGATGTACGCCACCGCGCAATCTCGTGAAACCGGAATTGCCTCCGTTAAAGCCAATGGCACAAGCCAGACGGTGAAAGACAATACGTAATTACGATGCCGGGCGTGGGTTGTTGGCGTCCGGCTTTATTTCCGACTCTCACGGCATTACTATCACGACTGGAATTATTCACTTTAAATGGATTTAACATGCAATTACCCTTTTTCATATCTTTAGTTTTGCTATTGTCGGCTAATGCACATGCTGAGATAACTGACGAGCAAATTAACACTGATTGCGCGAAAATCACCATGTATGCAAGCCAGGGGCAGGCATTGTATAAAGCGAAAAACTACCCTGCGGCACGCAAATACTTCGAACAGCAAGCCGCATGGAGTGAAGACTGTAAAGCTAATGATGAGAAAGCGATCGCCACGGCTTATAACAATGTCGCACTGACCTGGATGCGTGAGAATCAATGGCGCAAAGCCCGTGCCTGGCTCATGCTTCTACCGCAAGATTCCAAATCCATCTACAATTTGCAACTTATCAAAGATAATCTCGCAGATTTGCCCTCTGATTTTTCAACAACCAATGAATACTGGAGCTACGCGGGCAAAGCGACATGGAATACGTTCATCTTTAAACCCGCGCGGTTAACAGGCAAGATGCAGGTAGATTTTCAGGGTTATTACTTTGGTATGATGGGCATTTACAGTGGGCCAAATATCGGTGAGTTTTCTGAATCTGTAACGCTGAACAATGGCACAGGCGTAATTGCATTGCGTGATGATGCAGACAATATGATTCACTGCAATATTGCTCTCAAACTTACTACCGAAACGCTTGAAGTAAGCACCAATACGCCGAACGACTGCGGCTTCGGGGCCAACGTTAGTGCAGACGGCCCTTACCTTCGTGTCGATTGAGCAGACCGGGATGAAATGATTAAAGATACTTAGATTCTTATTGACAGAAAATAACCGCCCGCAAATTCGACAAGCAACGTTGTTTAGTCTTACTGATCGAGCTATAGAAATTCCTCCGGCGTTGAACAGCGCATTACTGCTGGATAACAATACGTTGATCCGTCTACGCGCTAAAAACATGCTTAATGACGTCATGGATGTTGCGCAATTCTGGCGTCATGTTGTCACCTCAACTGAATATACTCCCTCACAGCGCCGGGCTGCTTTATATGGTCTGGACTCCATTCATGATGCCAATATTTTAAAACTGGCAGAATGGGGATTATCTCAGAATGTATTCCCACTGCGTTTAGCCGCAATGCACATTCTTGCAAAAGATAATCCTGATGGCGATGTCAAAAAGACTATTCTCAGCACACTGGCAAACCCGGACGCTACCGGGCTGCGATTAATGGTTAACATCTGTGTATGGTGTCGCGTTCCGCTCACGTTCGAGGAAATACGGCAGTTGCAGGAAAACGCACCGTCAGTTTAACATGCTTGCGCATATTGTCGGCTTTATCATAGTTTGAACAAATGGGACGGTTTAATTCTTCTGCTGCAATCGCAACACAAGCTAACTGAAGAATTTGCAGGTAAACAGCTCGCAATATGGCAACGCAAATTCAATCTTTCGGACATTCAACCAAATGCTCCTCAGCGTCAGCAACTTCAGGCGCTTTTTACCTGCAATCCGGAACTTCACAACAGATTATGGGGTTACATTCCCTTCAAATAACATCACTGCTTGCGGGCGGATAAATCTTTATCACGCCCCACAATCACCAATCTGATCCACCACCGTCAGATACCAGTCACGGTCATAACCGTAAAGTTGACTTAAATAAAATACCAGTCCATCGCTCCCCCCTTCTGGCGCAGCGACCACACGCACGGCCCCGTACTCCATTCGACGCGCTGCGGCAATCTGCGCATCAGAAATAGTGTTTCGCGGTGAACCAAACATCTGCGTGAAGACCAAATTACGGCTGACTTTATGGTGTGTATCGCTGCTGCTAATAAAATATCCGTGCTTATTCCAGCCACGTTCACAGTCAAATTCCGGGATAGTTTTCTTATCAAACTCTTCATCTCGCGGAATATGTTCCCATGCCGAAGGCCACAGTAAATACTCGGGAACAGGCGTTTTAAAATCAATTGACTTAAAATTTTCGACATCCATCGAAGCGCCACGCTGGAAGAGAACATACAACCCCGTTTTTTTATCAATTAACGAGTTGATTAATTGAGCATCTTCTTGCTGAAAGCCGATAATCACCTTGCGAGCAGTCTCCTCCAGCGAAAGACCGGCAGTAGCGGGCAGAGAAAACAGAACCAACAGAGCCAGCGTGATTCCCTTCTTTAACATCCACATGTTTTAACTCCTCAGCATTCACAGTCGTAAATATACTCAATTCTGATGTCAATTGTACGCCAGGCATCGAAAAGCTCATCACAATTACACTGGAGCCAACCCCGCCGATTGCGCTACAATGCCCGCCCTTAAAGTGGGGGCACTCCCCTAACCGCTTCATCAGGTGAAGCGGATCTGACCTGTCATCAGAACGAGAGAATTATGTTTAAACCGGAACTCCTTTCCCCGGCGGGAACGCTGAAAAATATGCGTTACGCTTTCGCTTATGGCGCAGATGCTGTTTATGCGGGCCAGCCGCGTTACTCCCTGCGTGTGCGCAACAACGAATTCAACCACGAAAATCTCCAGCTCGGCATTAACGAAGCCCATGCGTTGGGGAAAAAGTTTTATGTCGTGGTCAACATTGCACCGCACAATGCCAAGCTGAAAACCTTTATCCGTGACCTGAAACCGGTGGTTGAAATGGGGCCGGATGCGCTGATTATGTCCGATCCAGGGCTGATTATGCTGGTGCGTGAGCACTTCCCTGAAATGCCGATCCATCTCTCGGTACAGGCTAACGCCGTGAACTGGGCGACGGTGAAATTCTGGCAGCAAATGGGCCTGACCCGCGTGATCCTCTCTCGCGAGCTGTCGCTGGAAGAGATTGAAGAGATCCGCAATCAGGTGCCGGATATGGAGGTAGAGATCTTCGTTCACGGCGCGCTGTGCATGGCCTACTCCGGTCGCTGCCTGCTCTCTGGCTATATCAACAAGCGCGACCCGAACCAGGGCACCTGCACCAACGCCTGCCGCTGGGAGTACAACGTCCAGGAAGGGAAAGAAGATGACGTTGGCAACATCGTGCACAAGTACGAGCCGATTCCGGTGCAAAATGTTGAGCCGACGCTGGGTATCGGCGCGCCAACCGACAAAGTGTTTATGATCGAAGAAGCCCAGCGTCCGGGCGAGTATATGACCGCGTTTGAAGATGAGCACGGCACTTACATCATGAACTCGAAAGATCTGCGCGCCATCGCCCATGTAGAACGCCTGACCAAAATGGGCGTGCATTCGCTGAAAATCGAAGGCCGTACCAAATCTTTCTACTATTGCGCACGCACCGCACAGGTTTATCGTAAAGCTATCGATGATGCCGCTGCGGGCAAACCGTTCGATACCAGCCTGCTGGAAACTCTGGAAGGTCTGGCGCATCGTGGCTATACCGAAGGTTTCCTGCGTCGTCATACTCACGACGATTATCAGAACTACGAATACGGTTATTCGGTTTCTGACCGCCAGCAGTTTGTTGGTGAGTTTACCGGTGAGCGCAAGGGGGACCTCGCGGCGGTAGCGGTGAAAAATAAATTCTCCGTTGGCGACAGCCTTGAGCTGATGACGCCGCAAGGCAACATTAACTTTACCCTTGAGCATATGGAAAACGCCAAAGGTGAAGCTATGCCGGTCGCACCAGGCGATGGTTATACTGTGTGGATCCCGGTACCGCAGGATCTCGAACTGAATTATGCGCTGCTGATGCGTAATTTCTCCGGGGAAACCACGCGTAACCCCCACGGTAAGTGATTAATTTCGATTATTTTTCCCGGATGGAAAATTCTTAGAAACCGATCACATACAGCTGCATTTATTAAGGTTATCATCCGTTTCGCTGAAAAACATAACCCATAAAATGCTAGCTGTACCAGGAACCACCTCCTTAGCCTGTGTAATCTCCCTTACACGGGCTTATTTTTTATGCATAAACCATAGAGACGGATTGATCCCAGGTGACCGTCTTCCATTGACCACATCGATAGAATCCCCCTTCATAGCACGATGCCTTTCACTTAACGGCATCGTGCTCGTACAGGTTCCGGCTACGCACAATCAGAACGCGCATGTTTGACGCTTACAAAAAAATGAACTTATAGCATTGGAATATTTTTGACATCATTTTCTGATGGCTGCATAAAAATAAAATTTCTGCTTTAGTTTCATCTACCTGTTTGTCATTATTACTCACATTCAATAATGGTGTTGAAGAATACCTTATCAGAGATAAAAATGGATGTGTCCATGGTAGTCTTGAATCTATTCTCACTCTCCACATTTGAATGTCAGACGCGCGACGCCATGTAATCCTGCCCCTTCAGTCTTCAGGTTAACTATCTGCATTTTTTTTCCCTGAGTAACACAGAAATTAGCTGCATCATTTTTCACTATATTTTCCGCACCAGATATTCTGCCCCTGGCTAAAGATGCTTCGGCTTCAGTGTAGTATTGGTTATCGAGTTTACGCTGGATATTACTTTTATAGGCAAGACCGAATTTACCGATACTTGTCTCATCATTATGCACAGCACAACCAGACATAAGAAAAACACTAATTAATGATATAGCAGCTGTCTTTTTCATCTCACCTTCCCCCATTAAACACCAACGACACTCTCTAGTGTTGAAATATAATAATGACATCATTGTCATTATTGAATAGGATTATAATAAATGTTTTGTGCAGAATTTCCTACATAAGTAGGAAATACAGACATGGAGGCCTATCACAGATAACCTCATAGGAATTATTTAATATAATTGGAATCGTACATTGAGGATGCCATTGCTTTGTTGAATATGATGCATATGCTCTTTTGAAGTTTGTCCCTGACTACCGTTAATGTTCGCTGCCACGCTGAATCCACAGTAAAATAATGCTTAAGTGCTTTCAGTGATCATTTATGCCGATAAAAACCGAGTGTACCGTTGCCACCCTTACTGGTAACCACTGAATTCCCCATCCTTGAACTGATTTTTTATCCTCCGATTTTCATCCTGTTCTGACTCCGCCTTTTCTTTTCTGCTCTACACTATCTACAGACCAATCATAAAGGCATACGATTATGGCAGAATTTCCCGCCAGCTTACTGATTCTTAACGGCAAAAGTACTGACAATCAACCCTTGCGCGAAGCAATTATGCTGTTGCGCGAGGAAGGAATGACGATCCATGTGCGGGTCACCTGGGAGAAAGGCGATGCCGCCCGATTTGTAGAAGAGGCCCGGAAGCTGGGCGTCGCAACGGTAATTGCCGGTGGCGGCGATGGCACTATTAATGAAGTTTCCTCGGCGCTGATTCAGTGTGAGGGCGATGACATACCCGCGCTGGGGATTTTGCCACTAGGTACAGCGAACGATTTCGCGACCAGCGTGGGTATACCTGAGGCACTGGATAAGGCGCTGAAACTAGCAATTGCTGGTGATGCTATTGCGATTGATATGGCGCAGGTCAACAAAAAAACCTGTTTTATTAATATGGCAACGGGTGGGTTTGGGACACGTATTACCACAGAAACGCCGGAAAAATTAAAAGCAGCGCTGGGTGGCGTCTCTTACATCATTCACGGCTTAATGCGCATGGATACACTGCAACCGGACCGTTGTGAAATCCGCGGTGACAACTTTCACTGGCAAGGTGACGCACTAGTCATTGGTATTGGTAACGGCCGTCAGGCAGGTGGCGGTCAGCAATTGTGCCCGAACGCATTAATTAACGACGGCTTGCTGCAACTACGCATTTTCACCGGCGATGAAATTCTTCCGGCTCTCGTATCAACCTTAAAATCTGACGAAGATAACCCGAATATTATCGAAGGTGCTTCGGCGTGGTTCGATATACAAGCGCCACACGAAATTACCTTTAATCTTGATGGCGAACCGTTGAGTGGACAAAACTTCCATATTGAAATACTTCCGGCAGCATTGCGCTGTCGATTACCACCGGATTGTCCATTATTGCGTTAATCAAATTTCCCTTTCTTAATTCAGGGAGTATCAGTGATGCCGGATTCGGTGTACACACCTTATCCGGCATAAAGAACAATGCTACACCGTAATTAATTTCACCCGTGTTTTCTGCAATGCCAGTTTATCCACCTCTGACACGGCATCATCAGTAATAATAATATCAATTTTTTCGATTGGCAGTACCTGATTAAAACCGCGACGGTTAAATTTCGATGAATCGAGAACGGCAATCACTTTATTAGCGGCTGTGACCATCGCACCGCTAATCGAATAACCTTCATTAAAGGTCGTAATACCATTAACCGCATCAATACCATCAGCACCGACAAACATTAAATCGGCATTAATATCCTGCAATGAACGCTCGGCAATGGAGCCATGCATCGAGCGCGTTTTATGGCGGACCGTGCCACCACAGACGACCAGAGTAATGTCTTTATTTTCGGAAAGGGCAAACGCCGCCGGGAGACTGTTGGTAATCACCGTGATATTTTTGGCGGTCATTAAACCTTCGGCGATAAGCATTGTCGTACTTCCGCTGTCGAGAATAACGGTCATCCCTTCGTGGATCATTTTGACTGCCGCCTGCGCTATTCTGTTTTTCGGCGCGCTGGCGAGCTGAAATCGCTCTTTAAACCCGACTTCCTGGGTCTCGGTTTCACTATTACCGGACATTATTTTCGCCGCACCGCCATGAAAGCGCGTAACCACGCCTTTTTGTTCGAGAAAGCGCAAATCGGCACGGATTGTCGCTTCCGAGGCAGCAAATACTTCCGCCAGATCCTGAACAAGCACGGTTCCCTGTTCATTCACTAATTGGATGATCTTATTCCTTCGCTCGAATGAATTCATCGTCATTTACCCATATTCAATTGTGGCTAGTGTAAACGAAGGGGGACCATTGGTGAATGATCTGTTTTGCACAATACCGGGCCAGCATCACGCTGGCCCGCGGTTTCAGGGAATAAGCAACACTTTGCCCGGCATAGCATTACGAGCGATGTCACGCACCGTCTGGGCGAAGCTTTCAAAGCTTCCACGGTGAGCGATTAATGGATCCAGGCTTAACTTACGTTCTGTCAGCAACCGGCTCGCCGTTTCCCACTCCTGCCCCGGCCAAGGGCTGGAGTAGTTCATCCAACTGCCGATAACCGTCAGCTCTTTACGTAATATTTTGCCAAACGTTGTCGATGTTAAATGCAGATTCTGATGCAACGTGCCCACCAGCGCCAGCTGGGCATGAGGCCCGGCAATCTCTACCGCCAGTTCGACGGTTTGCGGGACGCCAGCCGTCTCGAGGATAAGCTGATTAAAGCGCAGCTCGCGTAAAACGCCCTGCATTTGCGGCGCGCTCATTTCAAGGCTGTTAAATGTTTGCATCGCACCGAAAGATTTTGCCAGTGCCAGTTTTTCTGAGCTAATGTCGATAGCCGTCACACTCTTTGCTCCCAGCGCGACAGCGCACTGAATGGCCAGCAGGCCAATGGTTCCGGCACCAATAATAATAACGTTTTTATTCTCACAACCTTGCGCTAAATGGAAAGCATGCAGGCCAACGGTAATCGGTTCAATAAAAGCCCCATCCTCAATAGGCATATGCGCAGGTAGAGCAAAGACATTTTTCCGCTTAACGACAATATATTCGGCAAACCCACCATCACGCCGTGAGCCAATAAAATCATATTTTGCGCACTGGGAATAAAACCCTTTCAGACACTCTGGACAAGTAAAACAGGGTAATAACGGCACACAGGCAACCGCATCGCCAGGATGTAAATCATCAACACCGGATCCCACAGCATCAATATAGCCGCTAAATTCATGGCCTAACGTTATTGGATAATAATGTGCACCATTTTTAAAAATTCTGGGTAAATCGGAACCACATAATCCCGAGCTGGCAATTTTTACCCGCACCTCATCCTGATGTTTAATTTCAGGAATGACTCGTTGGGCAACGCGTACGATACCATCAGTATCATTCACCACTGATTTCATAAAAACTCCTGATTATTAAGGGGGATAAACTCCCCCTCAGGTAAAAATTATTCTGCGAGAACGGCTTTTTCTTGTTTAATAAAGCCGCGCGCTCTACGCCAGGTCATGAAAATACCGGTAAGATAAATGGCACCGATAATAATGAAACCGGGAATATTTTGCGGGGAGAAAACCTGAATCAGTAACCAGGTAATGGGAGAACCGCCCTGATCCATTGAAGCCACCATGCCCCCGGCTTTTAACGCCCCAGCATTAGCCGCCAGTTGGGTGTGCAAACCAATAGTTTGCGTCGCGATCCACAGGGTGATGCTCATAATGATGACACCCGAGATTAAGGTGCGGAACAGATTTCCACGATGCACGGCAACTGCCATCGCAACAAAGAAGCCGATGGTGGCAAGGTCGCCAAACGGCAGTACCTGATTACCCGGAACACAAACAGCAATTAAAATGGTGAGCGGGATAAAAATCAGGCTTGCCGATACCACCGCCGTATGCCCCAGCAGCAACGCCGGATCAAGGCCAATCAGGAACTCCTGACCGCCGAACTTCGCCTGTAAACGACTACGGGCCTGCTTAGCGATGGGCGTTAAACCATCCATGATGGGTTTAATCACCCGTGGCATCAGCAGCATAACTGCCGCCGTTTTTACCGCCAGCTGCAATACACCTTTGACATCGTAACCCGCGAGGATGCCGATAATCAGCCCCATCACAAAGCCCACGGTGACAGGTTCGCCAAATGGGCCAAATTTGCGCTGAATATCGTCGGCGCTAAATTTAATACGGTTAACGCCTGGGATTTTCTCGATGATAGCATCCACCAGCACCGCAATTGGCCCCAGATAGGCCGACGTACCGTGCGGAATAGCAATGCCTTCCAGCTCAAAGAAATTTCGGGTATCGCGGGCAAACCAGTCGCCGAGCTTATAAACAAACGCCGCGTGAATTACCACACCCGCCATCCCTATCATCCATGAACCGGTTGCCAGATGCAGCAATGCGCCGGTGAAGGTCATATGCCAGATATTCCATATATCAACATTTACCACCCGCGTCATACGGGTCAGTAGCATCGCCACGTTAACCAGAATCGCAATCGGAATCGCCACCAGCGCAATTTGCGACGCCCAGGTCATTGGTGAAGAGCCCGGCCAGCCGACATCGACCACATGCAGATTCAGGTCGAAATTTTCCGCCATCGCTTTCGCCGCCGGGCCAATGGAATCCAGCATTAAGCCAATCACCAGGCCAATGCCAACAAAGCCAATCCCGATATGCAGACCCGCTTTAAAGCAATCGCCTGCCTTCATGCCTAATATCTTAGAAAAAATAATGATGACAATCGGCAACATGACCGTAGGGCCGAGGTCGAGAATATAACGCATGACTTCTGAAAACATAGGTCACCCCTGTAAGATAGTCAGAATTTTATTTTGTAATGCTTCGATACCGACACCAGAAACAAAAGGCATGCCGTGAACTAACGGAATATCGCCAAAACTGCGGTCAACTCTGGCGGTAGTACAAATAAGATGCACACCATCCATATAGGTTTCTATTTCATTAACCCGACACTGGATTAATTCAACGGGGATATTATGGCTATGACACAACTCTTTAATTTCTTCCGCCGCCATCGTAGAGGTCGCAACCGCGCCTCCGCAAGCGACAATTATCTTGCGTTTCATAATCAATCCTTTTTATTGGTACAGAGGTTTTTGGTTATTCGGAATCTAAAATATGCTGTGTGAAATATTCCTTTAATTGCAATTCAGAAATGGTGATTAGCGTTTCAACGATATCTGGTTGCTGCAACTTGCCAAATAAGCACCGCAAAAGCTTCAGTTGCTGCTGCGGATTTTCGACAATCAGCGCGATAATCAACGACACCGCCACGTCGTAATCATCATCAGCTTGCTGAAACTTTATTTTATTCGCCGGTCTTAACAGATAAATAGCTGACGACTTAGCATGAATCGCCTCACAATGCGGTATTGCAATGGCGTGCTGTTCAAGCATTATCCCGGTGGGGAATTCTGCTTCTCTGGCAATTAATGCCTGTGGCCAGGTTTCATGAACCACACCTTTCGCGATCATCTCATTACCGATATGAGTTAAAACTTCGCTACGATCGACAAAAGAAATTCCGCTACGAACAAACAGGTTAGTCATATACCGTCCTTATTCCGCACAGCCGTAGCGATAGGCACGCAAAACATCATAAATTTTATCCATAATCAACTGATACGGTATTGCCGATAATTCCCCGAACTGTATGCGTTCAAATTGTTTGGGTAGATACTGACTAATCATGCCCAGTGGGATGTCCACGTCTTCCAGATTCGCCATCATCGTTTCAACGCTATTTTTAATTCGACTATGCGGCCAGTAATAACGAATACGATCCGACAGGCTGTAACGAATATCCAGTAATGAATCGTTAAAACCCGGGCGATAATATTTCTTCCAGTACTGCGGTTCGTCGAGCATCACTTCTTCAATCACCGCCAGGCAACTGCTACGATTTTCGGGGCCGATAAGCTCCTGTTCAATTTGTGCCAGCGCAAATATCGCCTCGCGTAAAGCAAAGGTTAATGCGGGGCCGACTTTCAATATTGCAAAGTGATCGCGGACTAATTCCCAATAAGCCGTCCGGGTCTGGTAATCGGTAGAATGTGCTTCATAAACCATTCGGGTGTTTTCTATCCATTGCGCCAGCGCCTGCGCTTCTTGCGGCTGATAATGGATAATATTGCTGTGATCAAATTCCACACCCGGCTGTACCACGATGGCAATCACGCGTGTTAACGCCTCTGTCAGCCCACGAGCAATAAAGGCCTTTTGATGCGTACGTAAAGTATTGGCGGCATCTTCAACCCGGGTAATGTGTACTGACTGAATGGCGCTGGCCTCACCGCCCGGAACCGGAACTTCGGTGCCAATGACATAGCTCAGTTGCTCACGCTGGTAATCTGTCGCCACACTTTCCGCCGCCTGACAAAGCACGGCAGCACGTTCAGCAACCGTTTCTGGCGCTAATGGTATTGGATCCCCCGCACATGACATTGACGCATCAAGGTGAATTTTACTGAACCCCGCTCGAACATATGCTTTTACCAGCTCGACGGATTTTTCCATCGCCGTATCCGCATTTTCTTGCTGCCAGCAGTTCGGTCCCAGATGGTCGCCGCCGAGAATGATACGCTCACGAGCAAATCCGACTTTATCGGCAATCGCAAACACAAATTCGCGAAAGTCCGCCGGTGTCATTCCGGTATAACCGCCAAATTGATTGACCTGGTTTGACGTTGCTTCAATCAGCACTTTGCGCGTGCTGTTGTGATCGAATGCCAGCGCCGCTTCGATAACCAACGGATGGGCAGAACAGACTGAACATATGCCGATATGTTCACCAGCTTTATGCCGGGCAATTAACGTTTTCATGTTTTTTCCTTGTTAAATGGCAGGTGCGTTATGCCCTGCCCTCGCAGCCACAATCGGCAATCACTTTGCTCACCACATCGCGCATTGCGGATTTAGCCGACTGCAAATAATCCCGGGGGTCAGTCGCTTCAGGGTGCTCGGTCAGGTAATTTTTTAACGCCTGCGAGAATGCATTTTTCAGCTCCGTTGCAACGTTGATTTTGCATATCCCCAGTTTGATGGTTTGCTGAATATCCTTAGTCGATAATCCTGACGCACCATGCAGCACCAGCGGTAAGTTCACCCACTGGCGAATGTTCTCCAGTCGAGAAAAATCAAGCGCCGGTGCGCTGGCATACATACCGTGAGCCGTGCCGATGGCGACCGCCAGGGAATCAATCCCGGTTGCCTCGGCAAATTCACGCGCCTGAACGGGGTTGGTGTACAACGCATCTGCTTCATTGACTTGCACATCATCTTCCTGGCCGCCAAGCTGCCCCAGCTCTGCTTCGACGCTGACATCAAAGCGATGGCAAAAATCCACCACCTCTTTGACCCGTGAAATATTTTGCGCAAAAGGCAAATGCGAGGCGTCAATCATGACTGAGCGCACGCCAGAACGAACCTTCTGAGCGATATCGTCAAATTTCGTGTGATGGTCAAGATGAATCGCCAGTGGATGGTGATATTGCTTCGCCATCGCGCTGACCAGCGCCACCAGATTTTCTGTACCAGCATGAGTAAATGTGCCGGGCGTTCCGGCGATGATGACCGGCGCATGCATGCTGGCAGCGGTTTCCACCACCACTTGCATCGTTTCGAGATTATGAATATTGAATGCCGGAACCGCGTAACCGCCGCGCTGCGCGTTGTTCAGCATTTGCTTTGTCGATACCACGTACATTTTCACATCATATCGCTTGTTTTCGATTTCAAAATATAATGAAATTATTTGTTTTCAAATGTCGAGATAACGATCACAAAAACAACAATATGAAAATCAATCCAGAATGACAGGCAATAAAAACGGCCTCCCGGGGGAAGCCGTAACAAAGTGCACGTTGTTTTATGTCAGATGCGGCGCGAACGCCTTATCCGCCCTACGGGGTAGTGCTGTTCGTATGAGGCGTATCAGGCGATAGTAATTTTGCTATCGAGATAAACGTCCTGCACGGCGTTAATCAGTTTCACGCCGTCAGCCATCGATTTCTTGAACGCCTTACGTCCAAGAATCAGCCCCATTCCGCCAGCGCGTTTGTTGATGACCGCAGTACGCACTGCATCGCTGAGGTCAGTTTCACCGCCTGCAGCACCGCCGGAGTTTATCAACCCTGCCCGGCCCATATAGCAGTTAGCTAACTGATAACGCACCAGATCAATCGGGTTTTCGCTGGTCAACTTGCTGTACACGCGATCGTCGGTATAACCGTAATTAATCGCTTTATAACCGCCGTTATTTTCCGCCATTTTTTGTTTGACGATATCTGCACCTATGGTTGCCGCCAGATGGTTCGCCTGACCTGTCAGGTCGGCGGAAACATGGTAATCAACGCCATCTTTCTTAAAGGCGGTGTTACGCAAATAGGCCCACAGCACGGTCACCATGCCCAGCTCGTGCGCACGTTCAAAGGCCGCAGAAATTTCTTCAATCTGGCGACGTGACTCTTCCGAGCCAAAATAGATGGTCGCGCCAACCGCCACCGCGCCCATGTTGAACGCCTGCTCCACGCTGGCATACAGCGTTTGATCGTAAGTGTTCGGGTAACTTAGCGTCTCGTTGTGATTAAGTTTGACAAGGAATGGAATGCGATGCGCGTAACGCCGCGATACCGATGCCAGCACGCCGTAAGTTGACGCCACACAGTTACAACCCGCTTCGATCGCCAGTTCAACAATGTTTTTTGGATCAAAGTAGAGCGGGTTAGCGGCAAATGAAGCTCCGGCAGAGTGCTCAACGCCCTGGTCAACCGGCAGAATAGAAAGATATCCTGTGCCAGCCAGACGCCCAGTGTTGTACAACGTCTGCATATTACGTAACACCGCTGGCGGGCGATTATTGTCAATCATCACGCGGTCTACGTAGTCATGTCCGGGGAGATAAAGCTGGTCAGAAGGAATAGTCATACAACGGTGCTGTAAAAGGTTGTCGGCGTCTTTGCCAAGCAACTGCGCAATATCTGTCATTACTATGCTCCCGTAAATTCCGATTGGATATCGGCTATGGATTGTCCTGGCCCGCCTTTTGCGGGCAATCATAATCCTGGTCGTTACAGGCGAGTTTTTCCATCTTTTGGATGTTTTTTCAGCGTTTTCTGTTGGCTCGATTCATCAGAAAAAATGTTACCGCGGTCAAATTTTCACCTCAAAGGTATTTAAAAGGTATTATTAAATGGTATTGTCATCGCGTACCTTACATTACCTGTCATGAAGGAATTAAAAGATGAAAACAACAGCAAAGCTGTCGTTCATGATGTTTGTTGAATGGTTTATCTGGGGCGCGTGGTTTGTGCCATTGTGGTTGTGGTTAAGTAAAAGCGGTTTTAGTGCCGGAGAAATTGGCTGGTCGTATGCCTGTACCGCCATTGCGGCGATCCTGTCGCCAATTCTGGTTGGCTCCATCACTGACCGCTTTTTCTCGGCGCAGAAAGTGCTGGCGGTATTGATGTTCGCTGGTGCGGCGCTGATGTATTTCGCTGCGCAACAGACCACTTTTGCCGGGTTCTTCCCGTTACTGCTGGCCTACTCGCTAACCTATATGCCGACCATTGCGCTGACTAACAGTATCGCTTTTGCCAACGTGCCGGATGTGGAGCGTGACTTCCCACGCATTCGTGTGATGGGCACTATCGGCTGGATTGCCTCCGGTCTGGCATGTGGATTTTTGCCGCAAATGCTGGGTTATGCTGATATCTCTCCGACTAACATCCCGCTGCTGATTACCGCCGGAAGTTCTGCTCTGCTCGGTGTGTTTGCGTTTTTCCTGCCCGACACGCCGCCAAAAAGCACCGGCAAAATGGACATTAAAGTCATGCTCGGCCTGGATGCGCTGATCCTGCTGCGCGATAAAAACTTCCTCGTCTTTTTCTTCTGTTCATTCCTGTTTGCGATGCCACTGGCGTTCTATTACATCTTTGCCAACGGTTATCTGACAGAAGTCGGCATGAAAAACGCCACCGGCTGGATGACGCTCGGCCAGTTCTCTGAAATCTTCTTTATGCTGGCATTGCCGTTTTTTACCAAACGCTTTGGTATCAAAAAGGTATTATTACTTGGTCTGGTCACCGCTGCGATCCGCTATGGCTTATTTATTTACGGTAGTGCGGATGAATATTTCACCTACGCGTTACTGTTCCTCGGCATTTTGCTGCATGGAGTAAGTTACGATTTTTACTACGTTACCGCTTACATCTATGTCGATAAAAAAGCCCCCGTGCATATGCGTACCGCTGCGCAGGGGCTGATCACGCTCTGCTGCCAGGGATTCGGCAGTTTGCTCGGCTATCGTCTTGGCGGTGTGATGATGGAAAAGATGTTCGCTTATCCGGAACCGGTAAACGGACTGACTTTCAACTGGTCCGGGATGTGGACTTTCGGCGCGGTGATGATTGCCATTATCGCCGTGCTGTTCATGATTTTTTTCCGCGAATCCGACAACGAAATTACGGCTATCAAGGTCGATGATCGCGATATTGCGTTGACACAAGGGGAAGTTAAATGAAAACAGAACGTATTCTCGGTGCTCTTTATGGGCAGGCGTTAGGGGATGCGATGGGGATGCCCTCCGAGCTTTGGCCACGCAGCCGCGTTAAAGCACACTTTGGCTGGATTGACCGTTTTCTGCCTGGACCAAAGGAGAATAACGCGGCCTGTTATTTTAACCGCGCCGAATTCACCGACGATACCTCAATGGCGCTGTGTCTGGCGGATGCGTTACTGGAACGTGAAGGCGAGATCGATCCGGATCTGATTGGGCGTAATATTCTCGACTGGGCGCTGCGTTTCAACGCCTTTAACAAAAACGTGCTTGGCCCAACTTCGAAGATTGCGCTTAACGCCATTCGCGACGGTAAACCCGTTGCTGAACTGGAAAACAATGGCGTGACTAACGGCGCAGCGATGCGCGTCTCGCCATTAGGTTGTTTGCTTCCGGCGCGTGATGTTGATTCCTTTATTGATGATGTAGCGCTGGCGTCCAGCCCGACTCATAAATCCGATCTGGCGGTGGCAGGCGCGGTAGTCATCGCATGGGCGGTTTCTCGTGCCATTGACGGAGAAAGCTGGTCAGCGATTGTTGATTCACTGCCTTCAATTGCGCGACATGCACAGCAAAAACGCATCACTACCTTCAGCGCCTCACTGGCAGCACGTCTGGAGATTGCGCTGAAAATTGTGCGCAATGCCGACGGCACCGAATCCGCCAGCGAACAGCTTTACCAGGTCATTGGCGCAGGTACCAGCACTATTGAGTCCGTTCCGTGCGCCATTGCGCTGGTTGAACTGGCACAAACCGACCCGAATCGCTGCGCCATTCTGTGCGCCAATCTTGGCGGCGACACAGACACCATCGGCGCTATGGCGACGGCGATTTGCGGCGCATTGCATGGCGTTAACGCTATCGATCCTGCGTTTAAGACGGAGCTGGATGCGGTAAATCAGCTTGATTTTAATCATTACGCCACGGCGCTGGCGAAGTATCGCCAACAACGGGAGGCGGTATGAGCGGCGCTCGATTACACACGCTGCTGCCTGAATTAACCACGCGTCAGCCGGTGATGGTCGTCGGCGCGGCGGTCATTGATGTGATCGCCGACGCTTATGCCCTACCCTGGCGTGGGTGCGATATCGAACTGAAACAGCAGAGCGTTAACGTTGGCGGCTGTGCACTGAATATTGCCGTGGCGTTAAATCGCCTCGGTATCGAAGCGGGTAATGCCCTGCCGCTCGGCCAGGGTGTGTGGGCGGAAATTATTCGTAACCGGATGGCGAAAGAAGGATTAATCAGCCTCATCGATAACGCCGAAGGCGATAACGGCTGGTGTCTGGCGCTGGTTGAGCCGGATGGTGAACGCACGTTTATGTCGTTCAGTGGTGTGGAAAATCAGTGGAATCGCGAATGGTTGGCGCGATTAACCGTTGCGCCTGGCAGCCTGCTCTATTTTTCCGGTTATCAACTGGCCTCGCCCTGCGGTGAATTGTTAGTGGAATGGCTGGAGAGTCTGCAAGACGTGACGCCGTTCATCGATTTTGGCCCACGTATTGGCGATATCCCGGATGCATTACTGGCGCGAATCATGGCCTGTCGACCTTTAGTGTCACTCAATCGTCAGGAGGGTGAGATTGCCGCCGAACGTTTTGCTTTATCAGCAGAGATAACAACACTTGGCAAGCAATGGCAGGAGAAATTTGCCGCGCCGTTGATCGTTCGTCTCGATAAAGAAGGCGCATGGTATTTCAGCAATAACGCTTCTGGCTGCATCCCAGCATTTCCAACGCAAGTTGTAGACACCATTGGGGCGGGCGACAGTCATGCAGGTGGCGTATTAGCTGGACTGGCCTCTGGTTTGCCACTGGCGGATGCCGTATTGCTGGGCAATGCAGTGGCGTCGTGGGTTGTCGGGCATCGCGGCGGTGATTGCGCGCCAACCCGCGAGGAACTACTCCTCACACACAAAAACGTATAGATCACTGCGACAGTGGCTGATGCTGTACTCAATAGGCCGTTGCTGTTGGTCAAGCGCCACTTGCTTGATCACCAGCACCGGTATTTTACTATCTAATTGAATATGTGACTGAAACTCGGCATCCGGCATCCGGGCGCTAACGCGGGAACGGGTACGCTTTGGAAAAATATGCTGACTGCGGAAGTAGTCATAAAGAGAGATTCCGATGGCATCAACATCATGAATTAAATGCGCCGGAACCCACGACTCCTCAATAGAGACCGCTTCTTCATCAACATAGCGAATACGCTTAAGCAAAAAGACATCACTTCCTGCTTCGACCGCCAGCTGCTGCGCGACTTCTTCGGGACATTTCACGACACGCTTGTTAACCCATAGCGTATCGGGCTTTTTCCCGCGCAACACCACCTGCTGAGAAAATCCTCGCGCTTCTTTTAACGAGTATTCAAAGATGTTATTGATCTGCGTGCCGTAGCCGCGCGAACGCGTCACCACGCCCTCTTCTTCCAGCGCCTGCATCGCCTTGCGCACCGTAATACGCGAAACGCCGGTTAACTGACTTAAATCGCGCTCGCCGGGTAAAATATTGCCATGTTCCAGCACCCCGCTGCGCACGGCATTTTTCACCGTTTCGGCAAACTTAATATAAAGCGGCGTGTTATCCGCCGCTAAAATACGTTCGTTCAGTTGGGCAATCAGCTGGGTATGCGCTTGTTCCATTTGTCTTTTTCCAGGCGATGAGTCTGGAGGGAGTATATCACGCACCTATTGCCTTAGCAGTTTCTTCACCGCCAGAACATGTTTGCATGGCCCTCTTTGTCCCTGATATTTACTGAACCATTCGCAGGTACAGCGTTCACCATTTGCATCGAGAATGACGGTATGCCGTACTCCACTCCCTTCAACTCGCGCCTCTGTTCTGGCTGGCTGCTGGCTAATAATTTCAACTTTGTTCTCTTGCAGTAATTTCTCAGCCCCTTTCAGACGGGGATTCAGACTCATTATGCGGGAGAGTTTGAACGGCAACTGGCGATAAAAATAGGCATTATCGGTAAGGTCGTAACCCAGTAATCCCATTGCCGCCAGTTGCGCGGCCAGTGTGTCGGTTTTTCCCAGCCACTGACTTCCACCAGAAGCAAAAAATGCCGGACTAATAGTCTGGTTGGCCTGTGCCTGTTCGTCAAAAATAGTCAGCCAGCTCTCGTCAATCCCTTCATTTAGCGCATCCAGCGTCGCTCCCTCACCAGAAAATCCACGCCAGCAATCACGAGATAACGAAAGCGTAAAACGCAAATCGCCAAACCACAGTTGCCAGGTGGTGGATTGCATATCCGGTTGCGCAAAAACTTGCAAGCAGTCAACAAAAGGTAACAAGGGTTCCAGTAAGCGCAGACGATGCAGCCCGCCGATACAAATCGCGTTAACTGATTTTACTGGCGAAAACTGTGGCGTCGTACCGCGTACCTGTAAATAGTAATCGGTTTTCACCTGTCCTTTGGGTAAGGAACGAAACAGTTGCTGCGCCTGGACTTTAGTAAACTGGTGGCCTTTTGCCGACTGAGCAAGGTAGACCTGTACGCTACTCAGACCTTTGATCCATTTCACCGGAAGTGGCACTTTGCGTTCAATAACCTGGTGATTTTCCAGATGTAACCCCACCGATTTCTGACCGACGGATAAGGTAACAGCTTCACTATTGCTTACCCCTGCTAATGCCGAGAGCATAGGCTGGTTAAAATCGACATTGGTCGTGCCGCTTTGTAAAAACTCTCCGTTTAAGCCATCGGGCAAAATATCAAGCCGCGCATAGACCCCGGCACAGTGGGAAAATCCTTCAAAACGCACCCGCTCATTTCCTGCGCTGACAATGGGATCTTTCAGTAGCGCCAGTTGCGCGGGCGAAAGGTTAAAGCTCGACTTCACCACGTTGGAAAGGGCAATTAAACAACGCGCCATCAAAAAAGGTTGCCTGACCTGACCGACAAAAAAACAGGGAGCGTCAGACGCCTTTTGGATCTCGCTGTATTTCGCCAAGCGTAATTCATCTTTTCCGTTTGTTTTGTGCAAAGCGGATGGGATGTTGTAACTATAAGTGAGTGTCTCTTCCATTTATGACTTCCTTGTAAGTTCGAGTTGCAGCTCATTGAGCTTTTTGTAATTGGTGATTTTTACCGTGCTCAAATGGCTGTCCATTGCACTTATCATCTCAAGTAATGCCTGATTGTGGCGGGAACTGATATTGATAAGCGCCTGCATGGCAAGATCGGTAAAGCGTTTGAGTGGCGACCAGCCCTCTTTTTCCAGCCGACCAAGGATGTCGCCAATATGGGCAGAATTCACACCTTGTGGATAACGCAGTTTTTCAATCCATAGTTCGCCAGCAAGAGCACGCACCGTTTTGTCGGCATGAAGCATGCAAAAAGCGGTGAGTAAATGGCCCATGGGTGAAAGTGGCAACGGGAGATCGTAAAGTGCCTGAAGGATTTCCAGATTAGACTTCGTTGATGAAATGTTTGGATCATGAAAATTCATTTCTATATAACGCATGAGTGTGACATCACCCTGCCAGGGAAAAGCATACAGCGTTCGCCGCTTATACCCTCCGCCAAAGTAACTGTATTTACAGCAAGGCATGAAACTGTCAGCATAGAACAAAGTCATCTCCAGATTTTGAACAGCCGTTGAGACGTCAAAATTGAATGTTCGGGCAGGGAAGCGAGTTTTGTTTTCCCTGATAAACCACGGGAACATATTGCTTAATAACTCCATCGGTAACGCATGTTTTTCCAGCAACGCATACCCGACATCAAAAGACGTCGTGTCAGGGTTAACCGCACTGCGGGTAATAATGGCCGCCAGTTTCCAATCATCCTGCGCGACCTGTGCTAATGCGTCCTGCTCGCCGGAAAATATATATCGCACTAATGCAGCATATTCGGAGTTAAGTTGTGAAATATCAGGCTGAGTGCCAATAAATACACATCGTTGAATCGCAAGTTGCATATCCTGACTACAAGGTTCTACACCCGCATTTTGGTATTGCAAAAGGCGGTGGACAAACACCGCCGGGTCAATAAAGCAAGGCAGATGCGTGGGTATTGAAAGCAAAGACAGATTAACGTTGTTTTTTAATAACAACAGAATGTTTTTGAAAAACGCAATCCATGAGCGGCTTCGTTTTTTGTCCTCTTCATCATAGGATTGAAACCCCCAGTCTATCTTTTTCCATTTGTCAGTTGTATTTTTTAAACCCTGAAAATCTTCATACATTATTTTAATTTTTGCTGTCTGTAGTGGAAAACGTGAGATAAGCTCTGCCGCATATTCCATAAAGAAAAAGCCCAACATCCCGTCCAAGAAAGAAATATGTTCAGATGTTTCCAGCGCCTGCATAAACGCAGGTTCCAGTTGATTCACATTCTCTTCATTAATTTCAGGAGCAAAACGTAACAATGCAGCCGGCAACAGGTTAAAGTGATACGACTCGACGTTATGAAATGCCTGTCCTGCCAGGAAGATAAAATCATCCCAGGTTTCAATTTCGGGGATACGGTTATCATCACGAATCAGTGGCAATACGGGAGAAAGTTTAGCAGAGTTATCGGGCGTAAGCGGAGTAATATCAAGAAAGTCGGTTAATAACTCACGAGCGCTTGTAAGCAGATTATCGCCATAACTGCTTAATAACGTGCTTATTTCTGGATCTAATGGACTGGCATATTTTGCAATTAACTTTGCTGCTTTATTTTGTAGCCCGACATCTTTATTAAGGAATACCGAGGTGAGGTGTTGGCAGATTTCAAATCTTTTATCAGGGTGCTGTTTCGCCAGTTTATCAGCAATCGTTAAAGCGCTATCGACAATACCTTTAGTGGTGAAAGAAAATAACTGAGGAAGGCAGGAAATAAACTCATCACGGTGAAACTCCGGATGTTCGGATATTTTTTTGATTGCCTGTAATGCCGTAGTGCCAGGTTTACTGTGCGGGCAATAAAATGTCGAAAAAAGTGCTTCCTGAAGTTGCAAACATTCGTCCGCTGTCGGTTGCAGCGAAGTAAATAGCGTGGCGTACCAACATGTTTGTTCACGATTAAAGTTACGATTGACCGCAAGTAAGCTTTCTTTTAATACTCTTATTCTGTCGATGCGTTTGTCCATAGTATATTTTTTGAAGAAATATATCCATTTATGATCATCGGCACCCTCAGGTTTACTTTCTTTCGGATACCACTGATCTGACAATGAAACACCGCACGGATAATTAAACACCATCCAGATATGATCGTCTAAAGAAAAACGATGTTTTTCAAGATTTGATGCAGAAGTAATTTTATTAACAATAACCTGCGGTGTAATATTACCAACATATCCTTCGGCAATCCAGTCGCAGAGAGTGGCATAACTTATTGAAAAATTTCCACCTTTAATATCACCATTAATATAATCAGTAAGCCATTCCGGGCTGCGCCATTTGAGTGTTTCTTTAACTGCATTATTAGAATTCAATAAGTTACGTTCAATATTTTTACAGTCTTTTCGTGCATAGCAACCGATGATCGCAACACTAAGCATCTGTAACTGATTTTTTGTACCGTTTTGCTTGTAACTTCCTCCACGAAGACCGCCGATGCTTACTTCATACCATTGATAGGCACCTAATCGTTTCACGTCTTTCTTTATAAGCGGCACCAAATTTTTCCGCTGCTTATCATCCAGCGACTTCAGAAATGCTAATAACTGCTCTGAATTCCCTGATTCAATAATTTTGCTGTATTGTTCTTGAGTCGTATCCATTACTCTTTCCCTGAATATCAATTTTTATACGTGCTAAATTAGCTTTTACAATGCTGCTTCAAGTTCCTGCCGTAGCCCAGTCAGCTTTTTGTAGTTGGTGATTTTTACCGTGCTCAAATGGCTGTCCATTGCACTTATCATCTCAAGTAATGCCTGATTGTGGCGGGAACTGATATTGATAAGCGACTGCATGGCGAGATCGGTAAAGCGCTTTAGTGGTGACCAGCTCTCTTTTTCCAACCGGCCCAGGATGTCGCCGATATGGGCGGAATTCACACCTTGTGGATAACGCAGCTTTTCAATCCATAATTCTCCGGCAAGAGCACGGACAGTTTTGTCGGCGTGAAGCATGCAAAAAGCGGTAAGTAGATGTCCCATGGGTGTTAGCGGCAAAGGCAATTCAAGCATTGCCTGCAACAAGTGGATCGTGTCACGTGGCTCGTTATATTCTGTTTTAAAGTGGTATTCGATAAACCGCACTAAAAAAAGATCGTGAGCAGCGGGAAAAGAAAATAACAGTCGTTGCTTATCTGTTTCCCAACCATTCGATGTTTTCATAAAACTAAAGGCATAAAAAAGTCTGGTCTTTTCCTGCTGCCAGTATCGAGATATATCAAAGTTCAATTGTTTGTAAGAAACTATCTCCTTTGAATAAGGTACTGTCTGTGTTTTTGTCTCAAGGCACCATGAAAACTCATTAGAGATGATATTTGCAGGTAAATTGTTTTTGCTTAGCAAAATCAAACCGTATTCGAATGACGCTAAATCATAGTGACTGGTATTACGTGTAATAATGGCTGACAATGCTAAATCATCATTTTCAACACATTTAAGTGACTTCACATCACCATGGAAGAAATATTTTAATAGCGCAGTATCATTTTGGTTTAATCCGGCTAAATTAATTTCATTTTCAGGTATCACGCAACGTTGAATAGCAAGTTGTAAATCTAAATTATCAGGAACCTGAGTTACCTTTTGATATTTTCTTAACCTTTGCACAAGAGTACAGGGATCAATAAAACACGGCAAATGCGTCGGAGTTGAAAGAAGTGGCAGGTGGTTTGATTTTTGTAACGAATGCAGGACATTTATTAATATATCAATCCATGGCTGAAATTTTGCTTTGGTAGATTTTTGCCACTCATGAAACCCCCAGTTAAGTTTTAAGTTCTTATTTTCATTATTAATTAATTCAAGATATTGATTATACTTTTTAAGTATATTTTCGTTAGGTAATTTATTAAGTAAATAACCAGCAAACTCAAGGATAAATGTTGCAAGGATTTGATCGAATGCGCCAACTGATGAAGAACCAGATTGCAATGTTTTCAGCGCCAGACCAAAAGCAGGCTCCAGTTGACTAAGATTATCTTTATTAATCTCAGGCGCAAAACGTAACAACGCTGCGGGAAACAGGTCAAAATGATACGATTCCAGGTTAAGACACGCTCTACCTGCCAGGAAGACAAAATCATCCCAGCTTTCAATTTCTGGGATACGGTTATCATCACGAATTAATGATATAACTGGGTGCAATAGCAACGCTTCATCAGCAACCGGGGGTTTGCTATCAAGAAAATCCGTTAATAATTGTTTAGTGCCAGCAAGCAAATTATTAATATAACTATCCAACAGTGCACTCAACTCAGCATCTGTCGGATCGCCATACTTAACAATTAGTTTTGCCGCTTTCTCCTGAAGGCTGGCATCTTTATTTATAAAGACACCGGTGAGGTTATAACAAATTGTCATTCGTTTATCAGGATATTTACTTGCCAGTTTATCGGCCAGTATTAAAGTACTATTCAAAGTACTCTTAATTGTTGAGGAAAAAATGAGAGGCAGATGATTAATAAATGCATCATAATCAAATTCAGGATTTGCACTAAGGCTGTTAATAATTTTTAATACATAGGAAATTGGTTTGTTTTGCGGGCAATGAAATACTGAAAATAATTCATTTTGTAGTTGCAAACATTCATTTTCAGCAGGTTCCAGAGCAGTCAACAAGTCCACATACCAGTTAGTTTGATTTTTATTGAATCCGCGATTGACAGCAAGAAGGCTTTCTTTTAAAACCCGCATTCTGTCTAACCTTTTTTGTTGAACGTATTTTTTGAACAAGTATATCCATCTATGTTCATCGGCGTCTTCTGGTTTCTCTTGTGTATGATGCCAACTTTCAGCCCATGATATATTACAAGGATAATTAAATATTTCCCAGAGATGAACATCTAAAGTGAATGAGTGCTTCTGTAGCATTTTACTATGAATTATTTTTTTTACGATAAGCATTGGCGACACATTTGAAAGATAACCTGCCGCGATCCAGTCACTAATTTGTTCGTAATTAAAAGGACAACCATCTTTATCTGCGAAAATATTGACATAATCGGTAAACCAGTCAGGAGAAAATAGCGCCAGTGCCATATCCAAATCTTGATTATCTCTAAATATGCGAGAATTTATACTTTTAAAGTCTTTTTTATTGTAACAGCATAATATTGCAATACTTAACATTTTAAATTGATTTTTATTACCAATAATCCCCCATGTATTCCGTGATATCTCCTTGAAACTACTTAATCTTTTTACATCCTTCTTGATTAATGGAACTAAGTCTTTTCGAGACTTTTCATCCAGTTCTTTTAAGAAAGCCATCAACTGCTCTGAATTTCCCGACTCAATAATATGACTGTAATGTTCTTTAACATCGATCATTTCACACATCCTTGCGTTGTAAATTCATTCATGTAATCTATTATTTTTTTATAATTAATGGGAAGATCTTTGTCACCAGCCAGTGTGATGCAATTCTCCAGAATTTGCTTTTGGAATTTTCGTACTGCTGGGTCACTGTTGTGGTTATCAAGATATTCAATAAATCTATTAACCGGCGCATACTTATTCATAAGTAAGTAAGCAATACATTCAGACAGATAGTGACTGTCTACAAAGTTATGCTGGATAGCCAATTGTATATATTCTGCTGCCAAATCGCGGCTAATCTTTTTCTCAAAAAGTAAACAAACTGCAATGTAGATCCAACCTGCCTGATGAACTCGAAGTTGGTTTTCAAGCAAATATTGTAGAGGATATAAGCATTCTTCAAAGCCATCAACTTCGTTTCCCGATGCCGTCGCTGGAATAAAATGATTTAACCATGAATCCGGGTTATGTGGTACCAGAGATAAATAATACAATTCATCCTTCCAGTGACAACACTCATCTCGACGCAGACTCATATAGTAATAATGACCAGGATAATGGTGAAGACTATCTCTCTTCCAGCAATGAATCACACGGTTATTTAATGCCAGTCTGTACCAGGTTTTATATTCATTCTTATCAATTAATATGCGATACGTACAGGTAAATGGTTGGGCTATGCCAGGCCAACTCGCCTGCGCGATGGCGATAGATTCATATTGTGGGAATACTCCGTTTGTATCTCGGGTACGTGTAATCTGTGTCCAGAGTGGTAAATACTCGTCATTTGTTGCCGATATATCATCTGTGATCCCCAACATATAGTGCACCGACCGGGCATATTTCCCGGTTAACATTAATGCCTGTTGCTTCACTTCTTCGGTAACCTCGCCTGGCAAAATACGATTACAGGCGACAATTAAATCATCAACATCAACCGGATAATTCTCGCGTTCGTGGGCCAACAATCTCTCCACCAGGATTTGTGGCGAAACATAGAACGGCGTATGGCTTGGTGTTGCCAGTAAACTTAAGTGGCAGTTATCACGCAACCGTGCCAGTACCAATTGGTTTTGGTTTTGTAAATGCGGAAGGCGGCGTTCATGTCGCTCTGGCGTTGATGCATACTCATCACTTAACCACTGCTGAAAAAAATCCTTCAGGCTATATAGTATTGATGATCCGAGATACTTTTTATGTAATTTTTTATAGTACGGTTGTAACTGTTTTTTATAACCATCAGGAAGTTCATCTTGCAGAGCAATAATCCCGGCATAAAAAAGCTCAATGTCCAGGGCTTCTTTATTTTCCAACATTTTTCCAGTTTGAAACAACAACGCATCCCAGTTTTCAGGAACAATAACCTGCTCATGTTGTAGCATGGGAATAACATGACTTTCGCCCAGCGGTGAATCACATTGTAACAGTGCCAGTACACTGTGCTTTAAGCCCGCCAACCATGGCTCAGCTAACGCGGCAACGTCCTGTGCCAATTGGTATTTCAACATTAATTCAGCTGTGCGCAGTTGTAACTTTTCGCTACGCTGAATTAAGGTTCCAGATACGTTTTGCGCCAGTGTTGTACGATATTGTGGATATCGCTCTGCCAAATCACCGGCAATATCAAGTGCTATTAATAATGATTTATCGCATTTTTCTCGTCCGCTAATTACCGGAAAACACTGCATAAATGATGAATGGTCGAACTCAGGGTGAGAGTAAAATGTTTGAATTGTCTGAATAACAAAATTGACGACTGAATTATTGCTGGCATTCAGCCCTGAAAATAATAACTGTTGATTATCAATCCATTCATCTTCTTGTGGGTTAAACATCTTTATCAGACGAATATGCCAGTCAAGGCGACCTTTTTTAAAATTATTTGTTAATGAAGCTAACAGTTCTTTAATGAGCTGGCGAGGTAAAAGATTTTCAGCAAACAGTTGCTTAAACACTTCATCCCAAAATTCGGTAACGACACCACAATGATGCGTGTTATCGGCCTGATGAAAGTGACTTAGCAAAAGCACAGGGACGTCATATTGCGTGAAAGGTAAAATTATCTTTTCTATGATTTGAGGGTTTTCCCGCAGCCAGATAATTTCATCCTGAACGTTGCGAGTATGCATCTCAACGTGAAATAACACGTTGGCAAACGCTGCTTCGTTGAAGGTAATCCAGCCTTGCTGAAACCAACGCCAGATAAGACGGATATCTAGATATGTATGTGGAACGCGCAAACAATCCTCAAACACGCTATCCAGATAATCAGGAGCGCAGTGAGTAAAATAAGTGATTAGCGCATCATGTATAGCATGGTAACGACTTCTACTAACCATATGAAGTAACGTATGTTTCACTGGCCAGCTAACAGGAAACATTTTTTGATCTGCATAACTACGCGTACAAACGATTTTTGTCAAAGGGATTGCATCGTCAACATGTTCCCCCAGACGAAGTGAAATATAATCAAAGTTCTGCAATTCCTTTAAGGAAATAATTCGCTCAGTTTCGGTTAATGACAATCCCCAATCAACAATGGCTGGATAATCTTTTTGGCGAATCAGTTCGACAGGTATCATTGGCGAGTCTCTTCCATGGAGTATTATTCATGATACCGGGTTGAACACCTGTTTTATCAGCCCCCGAAATTCTGATTTTTGATGTTTACTTCGTGAATGTGCTCCCCACGAATCCCTGCAGCTCCTCCACCGTGCCATTAAACACATTAAAATCCACCGGGCCATTAATGCCATCCACCTGGCCACGGTCGGAATGTTGCCAGAAACGCCATGCCATGCCGTCATTGTCCGGACGACGTTGATAGTAGTGCGCAACCCACCACGGATACTCATTGAAATACCCCGCCAGATTCGTGTGATAAAACGTCGCGCCTGCATAAATAATCGGCTTTTTTCCTGTGCTTTTTTCGACCATTTTTAGCCACTGACTTACCCGCTTGCGTAATTCCTTCGCCGATAATTTTCCGCGCTCTTCTACGTCCAGCACAGCTGGGAGATCACCGTGGGCAAAATCCACCGTTTGCAGAAATAATCGCGCCTGAACTGAAGCGGATACCGACGGGGAAAAATAATGATACGCCCCACGCAACAGGCCATTTTGACGACTGTGACGCCAGTTACGCGAAAAATACGGGTCCACCAGCTTTTCGCCTTCAGTCGCCTTGATAAAGGCAAATTGCAAGCGAATACCGTTATCGCGCATTTTTGCCACCCGCTGCCAGTCGATCCGTGCCTGCCAGCGCGAAACATCTATTCCGTGAATGGTGTAACTGGCAGGAATACGAATAGAAAAAGATTTGACCGGGCGGTAACCATAAAAGTGAATATAGTCTTTGATCTGAACTGCTGTGGAATAGAAAAAATTAACCGTCTGGCTGGGATAAATCGCCACGATGGAAATTAGCCCAAGGGCACAAAGTAAGGCGGTAAATCTTTTACGACTGGCAATCCATAGCTGCATTGGCTTCATCCCTGCATTTTCAGCACAAGCAGGCTGAAAAAAATCCAAAGCAGCTATAGTACGGTGCTCACCACCAGGCGTGGAAGTGGTGAACCGGACCAATACCGTCGCCAACTTCCAGCGTGTCGGCCTGGGCTAATGCCGATGAAAGCCAGCTTTTTGCCTCCTGTACGGTGTCAGCCCAGTTTGTATGGCGCGGGCGTAGTGCAGCCAACGCCGCAGAGAGCGTACAACCAGTGCCGTGGGTGTTTTTGGTCATAATGCGCGGTGCAGTAAACCGTTGTTCCCCCTCTCGGGTAAACAGCCAGTCCGGGCTTTGCTCATCATCCAGATGACCGCCTTTCATCAGCACTGCGCCACAGCCCATCGCTAACAGCGCTCGTCCTTGTTCCAGCATTTCCTGTTCGTTGCACGCGTGTGGCACGTCGAGCAAGGCAGCTGCTTCGGGCAAGTTTGGCGTTATTAATGAAACCTGTGGCAATAATCGACTGCGCAGCGTGGCAACCGCCGAAGGTGAAAGCAGAGGGTCGCCGCTTTTTGCCAGCATAACGGTGTCGAGTACCACGTTTTGGATCTGATAACGTTGCAACCGTTCTGCCACCGCTTCAACAATATCGGTTTCCGCCAACATACCGATTTTAGTGGTGTCGATTCGCACATCAGTGAACACCGAATCCAACTGCGCGGCGACAAAATCAGGATCTATGCGATACACCGATTGCACGCCTCGGGTGTTTTGCGCTACCAGAGCGGTTATTACTGAACAACCATAAGCACCAAGTGCAGAGAACGTTTTG
Source organism: Escherichia coli (assembly GCF_036503815.1). Taxonomy (GTDB): domain Bacteria; phylum Pseudomonadota; class Gammaproteobacteria; order Enterobacterales; family Enterobacteriaceae; genus Escherichia; species Escherichia coli_F. The sequence goes on along the minus strand of NZ_AP027764.1, from coordinate 1,838,614 downwards.
AGATCTGCCTGAATTCCTGCGCCACCACTGGGATCAGTGCCTGCAATTGTCAGAGCGTTAATTCGTTTCACGCCTGCACCTCCTGCGTCAATTGCCAGAGCGCATCAAGGAAATGTGGAACAAAACTGCCTGGCCCCTCGCTACTGGCGACTGCGCGTTCTCCGGCTTGTTTCATCCAGTGACAGGCAGATGCGATATTTTCCAGCGTATCGCCTGGTAGCGCACAACAGGCAGCGACAACCGCCGATAATGCACAGCCAGTTCCTACCACTTTGGTCATTAACGGATTGCCGCCGTGAATGCCAACGGTGCGACGACCATCGGTAATATAATCCACCTCGCCAGTGACCACGACGATTACGCCAGTTTCCCGTGCCAGTGTTTGTGCAGCGGGTATCGCATTAGCTGCGGCGACAGTGGTATCCACTCCCCGTCCACCATTAGCAACGCCAGCTAATGCCATGATTTCCGAAGCATTACCACGTATCGCTGCCGGTTTAAAAGATAAAAGTTCATGACAAAAACGGCGACGATAATTGAGTGCGCCAACCGCGACCGGATCAAGCGTCCAGGGGGTTTGAGAGTGTGTTGCCTGTTCAACGGCAGCACGCATTGCCTGTGCGCGTAGCTGCGTCAGTGTGCCAACGTTAATCAGCAAGGCACTGGCGATAGCCGCAAACTGACTGGCCTCTTCGGTTTCGATAACCATCGCTGGCGATGCACCGAGCGCCAGCAAGGTATTGGCAGTAAAGGTTTGCACCACATCGTTGGTCATGCAGTGCACAAGAGGGGAATGTTGGTGAAAAAGGTGTAACGTGTGCGCAGATTGCGCGGAACTCAGCAGGTCGACTTGCATAGTTTGCTCCTGCCATAACGTGAAGAAGCAATGACCTGGTGGTCTGTGACTTCCCTACGCTGGCATTATCCAGATCAGGTGATACGGGTATTTCTCAGCCTTCACGCAGAAGGGCACCCCGAGTCGTTTGGTTGCGATGATGAATCGCAGAGATGGATGGTAATGTCCCGCGCACACGTTGTAAACGAGGAAAAACGGCGGGATTACAATAACGTTGTGAAATTATTTGATATATGAATCCAGCACCTTCAGAACGACATCCAGATCTTCTTCACGTTTTAGCTCATCCCCCTGGTGAACGATGTGTTCCGTCAGATGACCTTTAATCACTTCCCGCATCAGACCGTTTACCGCGCCACGGATAGCAGCAATCTGTTGTAAAACTGCAGCGCATTCGTGCGGCTCGTCGAGCATTTTCTTGAGAGCCACGACCTGACCCTGAATCTTACTGGCACGCGCTTTCAGTTTCTGTTTATCACGGATTGTATGAGACATGGCAACACCTGGTTAACAAGAACATGAAAAATCATAGCACTATTATTCTACTGGGGGGTAGTATCAGGTACTGGGGGGGAGTAGAATCGGATTGCCGAATTAATACTAAGAATTATTATCATGACCGAATTTACCACTCTTCTTCAGCAAGGAAATGCCTGGTTCTTCATCCCCAGCGCCATCTTACTTGGTGCGCTTCATGGCCTGGAACCAGGGCACTCAAAAACGATGATGGCGGCGTTTATCATCGCCATCAAAGGCACCATTAAACAGGCGGTGATGCTCGGACTGGCAGCAACCCTTTCGCATACCGCGGTGGTCTGGTTGATTGCCTTTGGCGGGATGGTGATCAGCAAACGCTTTACTGCTCAATCAGCAGAACCGTGGCTCCAGTTGATTTCCGCGGTGATCATTATGAGCACCGCGTTCTGGATGTTCTGGCGTACCTGGCGCGGCGAACGTAACTGGCTGGAGAATATGCACGGGCATGATCATGAGTATCATCACGATCACGAAGATCACCACGACCATGGACATCATCACCATCACGAACATGGGGAGTATCAGGATGCTCATGCACGAGCCCATGCCAATGACATTAAACGACGCTTCGATGGTCGAGAGGTCACCAACTGGCAAATTTTGTTATTTGGCTTAACCGGTGGCCTTATCCCCTGCCCGGCAGCAATTACCGTGCTGTTGATTTGCATTCAGTTGAAAGCCCTGACACTGGGCGCAACACTGGTCGTCAGTTTCAGCATTGGCCTTGCGTTAACGCTGGTCACCGTAGGCGTTGGCGCAGCAATCAGCGTTCAGCAGGTCGCAAAACGCTGGAGCGGATTTAACACTCTCGCTAAACGCGCCCCCTATTTTTCCAGTCTGTTGATTGGCTTAGTTGGTGTGTATATGGGCGTACATGGCTTTATGGGCATAATGCGATAACTCAATCCTTTAGGCTTGCATGTTATCTTCAGCCCAGGATGATTCTTAAATCAGCTATTTCCGCTGGCTCTCTGCTCGCTAAGGATGCTTTTAGGGCATCCTTTCATTTACACTTTTTACGAAATCATGGGATCACTAACAAAATATCGCTTGTCAGTTATATTGTATGGCAGGAAAGATATGCGACTGATATTACAGATCCCCAAAGTGGAGAGTTTATGACCATTAAAAATAAGATGTTGCTGGGTGTGCTTTTGCTGGTTACCAGTGCCGCCTGGGCCGCACCAGCCACCGCGGGTTCGACCAATACCTCGGGAATTTCTAAGTATGAGTTAAGCAGTTTCATTGCTGACTTTAAGCATTTCAAACCAGGCGATACCGTCCCAGAGATGTACCGCACCGATGAGTACAACATTAAGCAGTGGCAGTTACGTAACCTGCCCGCGCCTGATGCCGGGACGCACTGGACCTATATGGGTGGCGCGTACGTGTTGATCAGCGACACCGACGGTAAAATCATTAAAGCCTACGATGGTGAGATTTTTTATCATCGCTAAAAAAAGCCCCCTCATCATGAGGGGGAAATGCAGACACCTTGTTATTTTTTATTATTAGCCACTTGCTCGTCTTGCTTGTTATTAGTCGTATTTCACGTTGATTAATGCGGTTGCCTCCAGTGCGCCAGATTTAATTTTATTTGTATCGTAGACGTAGTAACTGGCAGTTATCGGAATTGAAACCGTTGTATCTGTAAGTTTTGACTTTGCCGCAATTTCTTTTAAATTTGTGTATTCTTTACTGCTGTTAGTGATATTTAAAAGTGTGACTGGAGAACCATTACTTTCAAGAATAAATCCTACGCCATTATCTTCCGCACCTTTCAGTATTGTGTTGCTGTTGGTTAACAAGTCAGAACTTGATAAATACACCTGCATTTTCCGTGATGTTTGATTTTGTTGACCTAATAAGTTTTTACAACGCAGAACAATATCCCCTTTGTTACTATTTATTGTTGCTTTGTTACCTGTAGCTGGTAATTGTGAAACGGGAATACTCTCTAAAGTAATTAATAAATCGTCCGGTTTGCAGGTTGTGGTTATCGGGTTGTATGACAATGTCAGATTAAAGGAATAGACACCTGCATTTTGTGCCAATGCATTTCTGTAGCTATTTACACATGCATCCCATGACTTGCCACCGAATAAACACAGTAAAAATTGTACTGCAGCACTCCCGCGTGTCGATGATGAAGCACTGGATAATGTCGCAACACCATTAATCATCACTGAACCGCCGCCCCCCGCAGAAACATTCACTTTTGCATTACTGGCCGCAGGTGTCACCGTTACCGAATAACCATTGGTGAAACTGGTCTGATTATTTGACAACGTGATGTTGTTTTTATTGGTCCATTCAAAATGTAAATTTAATTTAATGGTATCGTTATAAAGTCCAACAATAATATCCGACGGGCTCATAGGGGTGATAGTATTTGTACTCACGCATGACGAATCATTAAAATTATGCTCATATGTTGCCGTTTGTGTTTGAGTAAGTGCAAAATCCCCCTGAACAGCAAAATTATGCTGGGCAGATAACTCTCCATAACATGCTGCATAACTCACAGGCATTACCATCATAATTAATATAAATAACATTATGCGAATTTTCATAGAGCCACCCGATTATTACTGGCAAATATAGTTCCTATTTTCATCAATCTCTTTACCGAAGGTGATTGTGCATGAGAGCCCTTGTTGTTTATCAATTGCCACATTAACCGATGGCGGTACATCATTAGTGCGAATAAATAACTGGCTTCCCTGACCGACAACACCAATATTGTGACCGTGGATATCATTGACTTCATAACCAAACGTTAATGGTTGCCCATCCGCTCTTAACGCTTTTATAAACCAGGGCTTGCGCTGATCGGTATCAAAATTAACCAGTACGACCGCGCCGCGATAAGGTGCGGCAATTTTCCGGTTACCACGTAATTCTGTTTCACTATCGCTTTGCGACACATCCAGCATCAGGTGATTTTCCCGATAAGGTGTCATTCCGTCGTATACCACCACTCCATTACGATTTGTTGTACGATATTTTTGCCCATTGACATAAGCATCTTTAATTCCAGGTGCGTTCATTACAGCAAACGTTTCGGAAAGACGGTTCGCCAGATTAACGCCACCCGACCAGGCGACAATGCCCCCTGAAATACTGGCTCCAGCTTGTCGATAAGCACTCGACTGACTATAACTGCCATTCACTGTCGCAACCGGCGCGTTCCAGGTTAAATTCGCTCCAGCTGTCGTTTCATTTCCCTGATGCTGATGACTCAGGTTGACCCCATAGTTAAATTGATCCCGGCATCCAACGGTTCCCGATAATCCCGTATTATTTGAGGCAAAACCCTGATCATCAAACGTCGTTGAGTTAGACATATATATTTGCCGACGAGGCGTCGTAACGTCATCACCCCAATCAAAGGGAATCGATATAAAAATATTAAAACGTTTCTCTTCATGATGATTCTCGTCATACGCCTGGCTTGCCGCGAGGGTATAGCTTATCCGTCGCAGGTTGTTGGAATAACTCAACTGATAATCCTTACTGCTGCCGCTACGCCCCCAGTAATCTCGCCATAACGTACTTAAGGACACAGAACCCCAGCCTTCTGGCAATGACTGGCTCATATTGGCAGAAAAGCTATTTTTACGGCCAAAATCGTTCTGGTAATAATCGGCAATGTCATAGATATCGTTTTCATCACGGCGATAATTATCTTTATTGTTTGCCCAAACGTGATCGTTAAATGTCCGGTAATCACGCGACGAATAACGCCAGGCCGCCAGACCAAAACGCGTCGACGTTTGGCTCACAAATTTGTTGTAGGCAATTTGATAACTTTGCCCGTCAAACACATCGCCGTTGTCTTGTTTACTATGCGACTTCGTGGCATCGACGGAAATGGCACCAATGCGTGTATTCCAGCCAGTCCCCAAAGTGAACGCGTAATAATTATTCGCGACCATCGATCCGCCATACAGCGTCAATAAGTTATTAAAACCATACTGATAACCCGCCTGAACAAAATCACTTTGTTTGCTCGCCCCTTCAATATGGCTACGACCTGCCGCAAAATCATATTTCGACACGCCGGGTTGCAGCATATTCGGCACTGCTGCATAAGGCACCAGATAGGTGGTTACCGAACCGTCCGCCTCTTTCACGCTGACATCAAGATCTGCTCCACCACCGGCCAACTGCAAATCTGTAATCGCAAACGGGCCAGGAGGAACCTCTTTCTGATAAACCACAAAACCGTTCTGTTCAATAGTTACCAGCGCGTTACTCTGAGCAATCCCCTGCACCCGTGGAGTAAAATTTTGTTTCGAGTTAGGCAACATCTGCATATCACGAAACAACCGCACACCGCTGAAGCGAACAGAATCAAAAATATCGCTTGATGTGTACATATCACCCACGCGAAGCGTGCCGAGAAGTTGGGCAAATCCACGTTCCAGATACAGGGTATTGCTTTTCCACACCCCTGGATTGCTATTTGTTTTACTTAAACTGGCATCAGAATGCAGTTGCCACCCCAGTAAGTTTAACCCGCTGTTAAAACGTACATATGTACTCTTGCTATTACCCGACGCTTTATAGTCGCTGTAATACTGACTCACATAATAAGAGGTATAAAACGCATTAATACCCCGCTCCCAGTTTTCCGGTGGAACATAGCCACTTTCCAGTTCTTCCACCCACGCCTGCGGTACACTGAAATCGAGACGAAAAACTCCGATATCCCAGGTATAGCTCCCACCGTGAACAAGTTGCTCAAATGTTAAACATTGCTTACCGCTGGCAAAGTTATCGGTATTAATGCCTAACCGCTTGATAATGTCCCTTGATAAACATGTTTCTTGCGGGTTGTCTTTAACAATAATCTCATATTTCCCGCGCCATTGCTTATTGACATAAATATCGATGTCATACTGCCCCGGCAAGGGTTGATTATCATCAAGACGAATATTTGCAACCTGCTGGTCTTTCATTCCACCTATCATAAAATGGGTATCAAAGGTTTCTTCAGCTGCATAAGCTTCAATGCCGAGCAATAACGCTACGATTGCTGATGCAAGTGGGGTCATTCTCAACATAGGCAGCTCCTGCAATTAAATTTTGTCACTAATATAGTTGCCATGGTCATCGATAATGGTCAGATACCAGTTATTCGCATTATTACTTTTGACATTAATACTCTGACTTTCTAAGGGGGCAATCATAATAGTTTCATAATTGACTTTGACATTATTAGCTTTGACATCCGAAATCGTTACCCAATTTGCTGAGTCATTTTTTATCACCAATCCATTGCCACTGCGATTTACCAGTAACTTTTTAAATGTCGCTTTATTTACCGGTGCAATACCCGCAGGCCGGTAAAACAATTTGATTCTGTTTTGCATTGCAAATTTCAGTGCATTCTTGCCCTCTTGCTCTGGACTATTTGGTGGAATATCCAGAACATTCAGATAAAAAATGCTCTCTTTATTAGTGGGCAGTTTATTCGACATAATTTTGATTTTTACTTGCTGCCCGGAATTTGCGCCTATTTTTGCCACTGGTGGCGTTAACATGAAAGGAACATGGATTTTTTCTGGTGGTAGCGACGTATCGCCATCATCAATCCACGCCTGCAGCAGCGAAGAACGGTTTCCCTGGTTCATCAACTGCACCATCACTTCTTTATTTTCTGCCGGGTAAATAATGCGCGTCCCGTAGATAACAATTCCGGCATGCGCAGGAAGGACCATAGAAAAAATGAGTAAAGATAATAATCCTTTCATCTTAATGCCTCTTAAATTAAAAAGCCGCCATGGGGATAGCGGCCATGTTTATTACCTGGAGAAACTTGCAATTTTATTTATTAATCCTGCGCCACACGCATAACCAGAGAAGATAACACATCACCTGATTGCACTGAGTTATCTGTCAGTTTCAGGTATTTTGCTTTAAACGGAATAGCATATTGACCTTCCGCCGTTTTATAACTCTCAATGTTAAAAGGTGCAGAAATATCCAGGACATCGCTGTTATCACCTAAATAGAGATAGTAACCCACGGTATCGTTACTACTGGCTATCGCCTTATCGTTTCCGGTTATTTTATCGTTGGTAATCAACGAGAGTTTTACACCAGCAACTTCTTTCGGACAGCTAATTTTTAACATGCTGCTGGTTACACCGACTGCATCATCATAGGTCGAGTATTTAGCTTTACCTTCAAAGACAGTGGTTGGTACAGTTGGCATATTAATACTTACTGAATCGCCACCCGCTTCGAATTTACACGGAGATTCTGCAATATTCCCTTTAATGGTTAATGTTCCGGTATCAACGTCTGCGGCAAATACCCCAGCGCTCATAAAAAAAGAAGAAAAGACAGCGGCAGCAATAATTGAACGTTTCATAATATGTTCCTTAATAAAATTTATTTTTTGGTTGTTAAGAGTCTGTATCTCTTGGAAACAAATTTCTCACATCAAAAAAGTTGCCGCAATGTAAACATATTGTTTTGTTGATTTAAAACAAATTAACTATTGCAATATAAATACAACAAATACTTAAGTATATTAAATATTTATCATATCTATTAATTAATGCAGATTTTTTTAAATGGTATTATTAATATCAATAAAAAAGCTGAAATCATTCACACGAATGATTTCAGCTTTCTAAATCCGCTTAAAAAACCAGGGTGGAAAATTAATCGTAGCGATTTAACACGATTCGACGTTTGCTATCGCTACCTGCAACAACCACTTCTGTCGTCACACCTTTGACTGGCGAAGAAACCTGATGACGGGTATCAACATCATACGTTAACTGACCACAATGCTGTTGAGGTTGACCATTAACCATAGCCATACTGCATGTTGGGGGACTGATCCTGCCATTAATCGTTAATGTGGCAGTCTGTGAAGAGAACGCGGGAGAAGCCATTCTATAGGCAAGAAAAATAATTCCTGACAGCCAGTACTTATTCATTGAACGTTATCCCTGTAGTAAAGGTTATGCCTGGATAGAATGAGTGCATAACAAACTATAGCTGTACATCCACTACACAGCCACGAAGGATGATAATGAAGCATTGCCTGTACGATCAATCGACTTTATAGAGTTTCGGACGAAGGTCCGCAGAATATTCGCAGCATTAAATAAGTGTTCATTAATGCGGCAAAAACAAATACACCGCATCAATGTAACATCTCTGCGGTGTACGAAAAACAACCAAAAAGGTTAATACGCGTCAGACCGCGCGGAAGGAAATCTCGCCAGGAATGACTTCTCCCTGCCAATAAAGCTGGGCTGCAACGCGGTCAGCCAGCTGGCGGTAGATAGCAGTAAATTCGCTCTCCGGACGGCTGATAACTGTTGGCGTGCCTTTATCGAGATCTTCACGTAAGGAAATGTGTAACGGCATCTGCCCCAGCAACTGCGTGTGGTATTTCTCGGCCAGTTTCTCTGCACCACCGGTACCGAAAATCGGTTCATGGTGACCACAGTTACTGCAAATATGCACACTCATGTTCTCGACAATACCGAGCACCGGAACCTCGACTTTCTCGAACATCACAATGCCTTTTTTCGCATCGATCAACGCAATGTCCTGCGGGGTGGTGACCACTACCGCGCCAGTTACTGGAATGTTTTGTGCCAGTGTCAATTGAATGTCACCGGTGCCTGGCGGCATATCAAGCACCAGATAGTCGAGATCCGGCCACAAGGTTTCCTGCAACATCTGCATTAACGCCTTGCTCGCCATCGGACCACGCCACACCATCGCATTGTCGTCAGTAACCAGATAACCAATTGAATTGGTTGCCAGTCCATGAGACATAATCGGTGCCATATGGGTACCGTCCGGCGAAGTTGGACGCTGATTTTCTGCGCCCAGCATGGTGGGTATTGATGGGCCGTAGATATCGGCGTCCAGAATGCCGACTTTCGCCCCTTCCGCCGCCAGTGCCAGCGCCAGATTTACCGCCGTGGAGGATTTACCCACGCCGCCTTTACCGGAGCTGACAGCAATAATGTTCTTCACGCCGTTAATTCCCGGCTGATTCTTCACGCGTTTTAAGGTGGCGATATTGTGAGACAGTTTCCAGTCGATAGCTTTCGCCCCGGTGATGCGCAGCAGTTCGGCGCTACATTGCTCTTTTAACTCTTCGAACGCGCTATGCCAGACGAATGGCATAACCAGTTCCACATGCAACGTGTCGTCCATCCAGGCGACATGGTGCAACGCTTTCAGCGTGGTGAGGTTATGCTTCAGGGTTGGGTGCTGAAAATTGGCCAGTGTCCCGGCGACCATTGCGCGCAAGGCTTCTGGTGATTTGGCCTGGGATTGTTCGTTCATCCCGACTCCTTTTTTGTATAGATAAACCATCAGCTGATAGTTTACCTGAAGAATATAGAGAAGTACTTACTTAACATTTTCCCATTTGGTACTATCTAACCCCTTTTCACTATTAAGAAGTAATGCCTACTATGACTCAAGTCGCGAAGAAAATTCTGGTGACGTGCGCACTGCCGTACGCTAACGGCTCAATCCACCTCGGCCATATGCTGGAGCACATCCAGGCTGATGTCTGGGTCCGTTACCAGCGAATGCGCGGCCACGAGGTCAACTTCATCTGCGCCGACGATGCCCACGGTACACCAATCATGCTGAAAGCTCAGCAGCTTGGTATCACTCCGGAGCAGATGATTGGCGAAATGAGTCAGGAGCATCAGACTGATTTCGCAGGCTTTAACATCAGCTATGACAACTATCACTCGACGCACAGTGAAGAGAACCGACAGTTGTCAGAACTTATCTATACTCGCCTGAAGGAAAACGGTTTTATTAAAAACCGCACCATCTCTCAACTGTACGATCCGGAAAAAGGCATGTTCCTGCCGGACCGTTTTGTAAAAGGCACCTGCCCGAAATGTAAATCCCCGGATCAATACGGCGATAACTGCGAAGTCTGCGGCGCGACCTACAGCCCGACTGAACTGATCGAGCCGAAATCGGTGGTTTCTGGCGCTACCCCGGTAATGCGTGATTCTGAACACTTCTTCTTTGATCTGCCCTCTTTCAGCGAAATGCTGCAGGCATGGACCCGCAGCGGTGCGTTGCAGGAGCAGGTGGCAAACAAAATGCAGGAGTGGTTTGAATCTGGCCTGCAACAATGGGATATCTCCCGCGACGCCCCTTACTTCGGTTTTGAAATTCCGAACGCGCCGGGCAAATATTTCTACGTCTGGCTGGACGCACCGATTGGCTACATGGGTTCTTTCAAGAATCTGTGTGACAAGCGCGGCGACAGCGTAAGCTTCGATGAATACTGGAAGAAAGACTCCACCGCCGAGCTGTACCACTTCATCGGTAAAGATATTGTTTACTTCCACAGCCTGTTCTGGCCTGCCATGTTGGAAGGTAGCAACTTCCGCAAGCCGACCAACTTGTTTGTTCACGGCTATGTAACGGTGAACGGCGCGAAGATGTCCAAGTCTCGCGGCACCTTTATTAAAGCCAGCACCTGGCTGAATCATTTTGACGCTGACAGCCTGCGTTACTACTACACTGCGAAACTCTCTTCGCGCATTGATGATATCGATCTCAACCTCGAGGATTTCGTCCAGCGCGTGAATGCCGATATCGTTAATAAGGTTGTAAACCTGGCATCCCGTAACGCGGGCTTTATCAACAAGCGTTTTGACGGCGTGTTGGCAAGCGAACTGGCTGACCCGCAGTTGTACAAAACCTTCACGGATGCCGCTGAAGTGATTGGTGAAGCATGGGAAAGCCGCGAATTTGGTAAAGCAGTGCGCGAAATCATGGCACTGGCTGATCTGGCTAACCGCTATGTCGATGAACAGGCTCCGTGGGTGGTGGCGAAACAGGAAGGCCGCGATGCCGACCTGCAGGCAATTTGCTCGATGGGCATAAACCTGTTCCGCGTGCTGATGACTTACCTGAAGCCGGTACTGCCGAAACTGACCGAGCGTGCAGAAGCATTCCTCAATACGGAACTGACCTGGCATGGTATCCAGCAACCGCTGCTGGGCCACAAAGTGAATCCGTTCAAGGCGCTGTATAACCGTATTGACATGAAGCAGGTTGAAGCACTGGTGGAAGCATCTAAAGAAGAAGTGAAAGCCACTGCCGCGCCAGTTACTGGCCCACTGGCAGATGATCCGATTCAGGAAACCATCACCTTTGACGACTTCGCTAAAGTTGACCTGCGCGTGGCGCTGATTGAAAACGCAGAGTTTGTTGAAGGTTCTGACAAACTGTTGCGCCTGACACTGGATCTCGGCGGTGAAAAACGCAATGTCTTCTCCGGCATTCGTTCTGCTTACCCGGATCCGCAGGCATTGATTGGTCGTCACACCATTATGGTGGCTAACCTGGCACCACGTAAAATGCGCTTCGGTATCTCCGAAGGCATGGTGATGGCTGCCGGTCCTGGCGGGAAAGATATCTTCCTGCTAAGCCCGGATGCCGGTGCTAAACCGGGTCATCAGGTGAAATAATCCCCCTTCAAGGCGCTGCATCGACAGCGCCTTTTCTTTATGAATTCCTAAAGTTGTTTTCTTGTTTGTTCAACGCTCTTAATTTTTTTCATTAACTGATAGCATCCGCTTATAACTGGATATAAATACAGGGAACGCGGATGAAGAGTTTTATCTATCAGGACGAAAAATCACATAAATTCTGGACGGTGGAGCAACAAGGTAACGAGTTGCATATCAGTTGGGGAAAAGTTGGCACCCAAGGGCAAAGTCAGATAAAAAGCTTTGCTGATGCTGCGGCGGCGGAAAAAGCGGAACTGAAGCTTATCGCTGAGAAAACGAAAAAAGGCTATGTGGAAGACGCTTCGGCAAACGTGCATATCCCCCCCGTCACCAAAGTCACTCCTGACGTTGAAACTTCACCTGAGAGTAAAAACAAACGCCCATGGCTGGCTGATGATGCAGCCATTCCGCTAACCGACGATATTAACCGATTTGCTTTTCCACATCGCTCTCGCCCCAGAGATATCAATTATCTGCACAAAGATGGTCAAATATGGAAGCGCATCGCGAATAACACCAGGGCATATGACCCCGACAACAATTACCGTTCTTATCCAGAAAACTGGCAGCAGGCTTTTGCTGAGGTACAAATGCGAATTCTGGGTAATAACCAGACAGGGAGTGCGCAATCTGATGCGGCATTGCTCTGGAGTTTCTGGAATTCTTACTCTGCAGATGAACTGGTCGATGACTTAATCATTCGCTGTGGTCTGGAAACTACCATTGAAATCACCCTTCTCGCTCTTCAACTAAAATATAAATCAGTAAAAGGCGTCGTCACCACCATTATTCCTCCAGATCTCAAAGCAGAATCGCTACCGAATTGGCATCAACGTCTATGTCATTATCTTTCACTCGCTTCAGAAGATGAGTGGCAACGCTGTGTAGATAAAGTACTCGCCGCAATTCCGACGCTATCCCCCGCACGGCAACCTTTTGCTGCATTACTGATCCCTGAACGCCCGGATATTGCCAATGCTATGGCGCTACGTTACGCAGACCAAAACGTTCCGGCGATGACCTGGTTAAGACTGGTAGTAACCAATGACGCGGCTCTGACTGCAGCAGAAAAATACGACTTCCCACCATTGCATCGTGATTTTCGCGCTTATCTGGCAATGTTGCTGGCGAATAATGGCGTGCGCGGTGTAAGCCGGATACTTACTGAGTTTGTGGAAGAGCATTCTGACAATCCCACTTATCTCTTCGAGCGCATCAGCGAGACTGAAGATCTTGTCAAATGGCTATGGAAAACGAATCACCCGGATGCGATTCAAATTCTGATCCTCGGTGTAAATGGCAAGAAAAAGCACCTGGAATACTTAAGCAAAGCCTGCCAAAAACATCCCGCTGCGGCTATTGCCGCTTATGCTACTTTGCTGGCAATACATGAAGATGCACAGTGGCGCAACGCGCTTGTCAAACTGGTTACCGTCACGCCAGAGTTAGTCACTGACGTCATTCCCTGGGTTAATGCTAAAGCGGCAGGCATCTTATCTGAATGTCGTCCTCAGTCAGTAGCTAAAGAATGTGAGTATGCCACTGCGGATATGTTGCCAGAGCTGTTTGTCGCTCCACCGTGGATAATAAATAAGAAGAAAAATGTAATACCCGTATTTGATTTACCTGTGCTTCCCATTCCTGCCGTCACGGATATCACACCAGGAATTACAGAGTTAATCAGCCATACTGACATATCCAGATTCTATGAAATCGCACAATATCAGGCATCACAGCAAACCTTATTTACCGACCTGCCACTAATTGAAAAAGAAAGCTGGGAGACATCTTTCATTCCTTTTACACCAGAACAACAAATCCTTTGGCAATTAGGTTTTAATGAATGGCTGCATTGCGAAGATGACTTACATGAAAAAAAATATATACCGCAAAGCGCTGTTGATGCCTTGTTGCGCTTTGATTTTCCAGCACTAAAAGCTGAGTTTGCGAAATATCACAACAATGCCAACAAAAGCTGGAATCTATCTGCGCTTTGTTACTTACCGGGACAACAGGCGATTTCATTTCTCAACCAAATAATCATTGAGGAGCGATATTCAGGTGAGAAAGAGATTCTGGCAGTTTTTGGTAGTACGGCCATTCCTGCGTTTATGACCTGCTTGCAACGAGATCATCAACGACTGTGGATATTCACCCTCTTTATTGGGGCCAGTGAACTAGCCTTACCAATGGCGCAGCGGTTACAGAAAAAAATGGCTTACAAGGATGCCGTTAATTGGCTGGCAAATAACCCGCGCCATGCCGCCGCCGGGCTACTGCCTTTGGCACTGGGCAAACCGTGCCAAAATCGGGAATATGCCCGCCAGGCGCTCCGCCTGCTAGTGAAATTAAACCAGCGAGAAACGATTGAGAAAATCGCGCAAGGATATAATCAACCTGATGTTTTAGCTGCGCTGGCAACATTATTTGATAGCGATCCTCTGGAAGAATATCCCGCAAAAATCGCCCCACTGCCCGGCTTTTATCAGTTCACCTTATGGCGCAGACCACGGCTTAAAAGTAACAACCTGCCTCTACCAGATGACGCTATGCGCCACCTGGGCACTATGCTGAGCTTTCCTCGCGACATTACCGCCTACGCTGGGCTGGAGATCATCAAAGAAACCTTCACTCGCGAATCACTGGCTGACTTTGGCTGGGATCTGTATACCGCCTGGACAGAAGCTGGCGCACCCGCAAAAGAAAACTGGGCATTTACTTCGCTGGGGATTTTAGGCAATGACGACACCGCGCGTAAATTAACCCCGCTTATCAGTGCCTGGCCTGGGGAATCACAGCATAAACGGGCGGTGTCCGGGTTGGATGTATTAGCTGATATTGGCAGCGATGTTGCGCTAATGCTGCTTAATGGCATTGCGAAAAAGATTAAATTCGTTGTATTACAGGAACATGCCCGCGAGAAAATCAACATAGTTGCTGAAAACCGTGGGCTGACTATGGCCGAACTGGAAGACCGCCTGGCTCCAGATTTAGGGCTTGATATCAACGGCTCGCTGATACTTAATTTCGGCCCACGTCAATTCACCGTTGGTTTTGACGAAACCTTAAAACCTGTAGTGCGCGATGCAAACGGCAAAGTCCTGAAAGATTTACCCAAACCAAATCAGAGCGATGATAAAACACTGGCAACTGACGCCGTTAACCTCTTCAAACAATTGAAGAAAGATGTGCGCGCCATTGCCAGTCAGCAGATTGATCGTCTGGAGCAGGCTATGTGCCAGCGCAGACGCTGGACGGCAGAACAGTTCCGCCTGTTTCTGGTGGAGCATCCGCTGGTACGTCACTTAACCCGACGGCTGTTATGGGGAGTATATACTGAAGAAAACACGCTGATTGCCTGCTTCCGGGTCGCAGAAGACAGCACTTACAGCGATGCGCAGGATGAGTTATTCACGCTGCCAGCAGGAAACATCGGTATACCGCATGTGCTGGAAATCCCCCCTGAATCTGCCGCTGCATTCAGGCAAATTTACGCTGATTACGAACTGCTTCCCCCCTTCCAACAGCTCGATCGTGGTAGTTATCGTCTTGCTGATAATGAACGGAATACCCACGACCTGACACGCTGGCAAGGACAGCTCTGTCAGGCCGGACGTATTGTCGGGCTAGAGCGCCGAGGCTGGCAACGTCTGGAAGAAAGCGGCAGCGTCTATGCGATGCGCAAATCTACCCCTTATGGCGATCTCGAACTTGAAACAGAACATTTTTCATTAATTTATGGCGAAACAGGTTATGGCGACCTGTTACCTGTTGAAAGCGTAAAAATCACCTCGCCAGATGATCGCTACGGTAAACAACCTTTACTTACTTTTTCCATGCTCGACGACATCACCGCCAGCGAGCTGATTAACGACATTGAATCATTGTTTGATTAAAAGGATTTAGCAATGAAAACCTATATTTATCAGGACGAAAAATCACATAAATTCTGGGCGGTGGAGCAGCAGGGAAACGAGCTGCATATCAGTTGGGGCAAAGTCAGTACCAACGGGCAAAGCCAGGTAAAAAGCTTTGCTGATGCTACGGCGGCGGAAAAAGCGGAACTGAAGCTGATTGCGGAGAAGGTGAAGAAGGGATATGTGGAAGAATTATCTTCGCCATCCCAGCCCGCAATCAAAATAGAAACGGTCGAAGTAGATACAACTGGCGTGGCAGAAACCACTGTCGTATTTGACCAAAGTACGGTTGTTGAACCTGCTGAAACACCATGCCCGTGGCTGGCAGATGATTCCACTATCCATTTATCAGAGAAAAAGTCTCTGGAGGCCTTACCTTCCCGACGTTTTCCTGGGGATGCTGTAAGCAAACCACAAGACAGCCTCCTTCTGAATTTAGGCCAGAATATTCATAATCTATCAGGAAAATTAACAACATACGATTTCAGTGCATGTTCTGCTAACTGGCAACAGAATATCAATGAAGCTCTCGCTAATGGTCCACTTTCTCCTGCTGCGTTGGCTGTACAGGTTGTTCTGGTTTCGCGTAAATTCTGGGGCGAATGCCCTGAACTCATGGATGAAATTGTCTATGTCTACGGACTAGAATTTGCCGTGGATATGTTTATTGCCATGCAATATATCTCGTTCGATTGCACTTATCACAGAACAAGCATACACATTACTTTTCAGCCATTATTAAACCATGCACATTGTGTTACCCCCTTTGACGTTCGACTGCGTAAGCATTTGGCTCTAGCAGAAGAAACTTTGTGGCAACGCTGTGTAGATAAATTCATTACAGCTTTGCCTGATATTCCTCCCATTCAACAACCGATGGTAGCGCTAATGCTACCGGAACGCCCGGAGATTGCAGAAGAAGTCGCACGACGGTTACTGAAGCAGAAAAATGTTCAAACGGTTGAATGGCTGAAACTTGTTGTACAAGAATCTTCCTTGCTCAAAGCACTGGAATCTTATTGCGCGTACGACCTTTTTAATGACTATTACCATGGTTGCATCTGGAATGTCACCGTTTTGCAGGAGCAAGGGATTGCCGGAATCGCTCGCTTCGCCCCCTATGCTTATGCTGATCTTTGTGGAAGTATTCTCGCAGAGATCAATCACCCACAAGCATTAATGCTACTTATACGTGTGTCTGGCAAAACTAAACGCTGCCATGAACGAATGACTAAGGCTTGCACTGCGTTCCCACACGCAGCACTGGCAGCATTGGCGGAACTTCTTGCGCAAAAAGAAGAGAATAGTTGGCGCATTATGCTGATGACGATGCTTATCTCGCAACCGGCACTAGCAGAACAGGCTACTCCCTGGCTCTCAACACCCGCAGTTGCAGTGCTGAAATCATGCCTGCAACAACTGACACAGCCCTCAAACCATGCCAGCGCCGATCTACTGCCAGCCATATTAGTCTCACCGCCCTGGCTTTCGAGAAAGAAAAAATCTGTAATGCCGGTATTGGATTTAACGCCATTACCGCTGGAGTCATGCTGCACATTGACCGAGACGGCAGAAAAAGAGATTCATGCAAGGCATCGCTGGCACGCACATCAAATAGACATCGGCCAAAAAGAGGATATTCAGAACTACCTGGCACGTCTGGGTTTCAATCGCTGGAATAATGGCCAGTATATGAAAGCGTCTGATGCTGTTGTAGAACTCTGGCAGAGGGGAGATTATTCTGCGCTGATCAGCGAATTTAAAACCTTCTGGCACTCCTATCAACGGGAATGGCAGCTTTACATGTTAGCCGCCCTGCCTATCGAAAAAACAGCGCAGGCGTGGAATGTCCTCAGTAAAGAGCCACACGTCGGTGTCGAGTTTGTCATGACGCACCTGCAACTCGCTGGGTTACAGGGTTTTATTCACTCCTTTTCACGCTATCCACAAGAAGCTCTGCCTGTAGCACAATATTTTGCGGCTATCGAATTAGCGCCACTGATCGCCCGCGCCTTCAACAAACTCAAAACCCTACGACAAGACGCCCGTAGCTGGCTGCTGAAATACCCGGAACACGCCATTACCGGCCTGCTGCCCGCGGCGCTCGGCAAAGCCGGTGAAGCGCAGGACAACGCCCGCGCTGCCTTGCGTATGCTTACAGAAAACGGTCATCAGCCATTATTGCAAGAAATCGCCCGGCGTTATAACCAGCCGGAAGTAACAGACGCGGTGAACGCTCTGCTAGCGCTCGATCCCTTAGATAATCACCCGACAAAAATCCCCACTCTTCCGGCCTTTTATCAGCCATCGCTCTGGACGCGCCCGGTATTAAAAGCAAACGCCCAATCACTGCCAGATAGCGCCCTCTTCCACCTCGGTGAAATGCTTCGCTTCCCTCAGGAAGATACGCTGTATCCGGGGTTATTACAGGTGAAAGACGCCTGTACTGCCGACTCACTGGCTGAGTTTGCCTGGGATCTGTTTACCGCCTGGGAGACCGCTGGCGCGCCGTCGAAAGAGAGCTGGGCGTTCACTGCGTTAGGTGTTCTCGGCAACGATGACACCGCCCGCAAACTGACGCCATTAATCCGCGCCTGGCCTGGTGAATCCCAGCATAAACGTGCCACCGTCGGGCTTGATATCCTCGCCGCTATCGGCAGCGATATCGCCCTGATGCAGCTTAACGGCATTGCTCAGAAACTGAAATTCAAAGCATTACAGGAGCGGGCAAAAGAAAAAATTGCCGACATTGCCGAAAGCCGCGAACTCACAGTGGCAGAACTTGAAGATCGCTTAGCGCCCGATCTCGGTCTGGATGATAACGGTTCGCTGCTGCTGGATTTCGGGCCACGGCAGTTCACCGTCAGCTTTGATGAAACCTTAAAACCGTTTGTGCGTGATGCTTCCGGCAGCCGCCTGAAAGACTTGCCTAAACCGAACAAAAGCGATGATGAAACCCAAGCGAACGATGCAGTTAACCGCTACAAACTGCTGAAAAAAGATGCGCGTACCGTTGCCGCCCAGCAGGTGGCAAGGCTGGAATCCGCCATGTGCCTGCGCCGCCGCTGGTCGCCGGAAAACTTCCAGCTATTCCTGGTTGAGCATCCGCTGGTTCGCCACTTAACCCGCCGTCTGATTTGGGGCGTTTATAGCACCGAAAACGAGCTACTGGCCTGTTTCCGGGTGGCAGAAGATAACAGCTACAGCACCGCTGACGATGATCTTTTCACCCTGCCGGAAGGCGATATCTCTATTGGTATTCCTCACGTTCTGGAAATATCACCGACGGATGCCGCCGCCTTTGGTCAGCTTTTTGCCGACTACGAGCTGTTACCGCCGTTCCGCCAGCTCGACCGCAACAGTTATGCCCTGACAGAAACCGAGCGCAATGCCAGCGAATTGACCCGCTGGGCAGGCAGAAAATGCCCGAGCGGTCGGGTTATGGGGCTGTCGAATAAAGGCTGGGTGCGTGGTGAACCGCAAGACGGAGGCTGGATCGGCTGGATGATCAAACCTCTGGGCCGCTGGTCATTAATCATGGAAATCGATGAAGGCTTTGCAGTAGGTATGTCGCCAGCCGAACTCAGTGCCGAGCAACTCTTAAGCAAGCTGTGGCTATGGGAAGGCAAAGCAGAAAGCTATGGCTGGGGGAGTCATTCAACACAGGAAGCGCAGTTCTCCGCACTCGATGACATCACCGCCAGCGAGTTGATTAACGATATTGAAGCCCTGTTTGAATAAGGAAAGAACATGGACAAGGAATTACCGTGGCTGGCGGATAACGCCCAGCTGGAACTGAAATATAAAAAAGGCAAAACACCACTCAGCCATCGCAATTGGCCGGGCGAACCGGTGCCTGTTATCACTGAAAGCCTCATCCAGACACTGGGTGATAAATTGCTACACATTGCTGAGAAGAAAAAAAACATTGTCTGGCGTTATGAAAATTTTTCACTGGAGTGGCAGTCGGCCATTACGCAAGCCATCAACTTGATCGGCGAGCACAAACCCTCAATTCCGGCCCGGACAATGGCGGCGCTAGCCTGTATCGCGCAAAATGATAGCCAACAGTTGCTCGACGAAATCGTCCAACAAGAGGGACTGGAATATGCGACTGAAGTGGTGATTGCACGCCAGTTTATTGTACGGTGTTATGAGAGTGATCCTCTGGTAGTAACATTGCAGTATCAGAACGAGGACGATGGTTATGGTTATCGCTCAGAAACCTATAACGAATTCGATCTCCGACTGCGTAAGCATCTCTCTCTGGCAGAGGAAAGCTGCTGGCAGCGTTGCGCCGACAAACTCATTGCCGCACTGCCAGGAATACCCAAAGTTCGCCGTCCTTTTATTGCACTCATCATCCCGGAGAAACCAGAAATCGCCAATGAGTTGGTAGGCCTTGAATGCCCGCGGACTCATTTTCATTCTAAGGAGTGGTTAAAAGTTGTTGCTAATGACCCCAGAGCGGTGAGAAAACTCGAACGCTACTGGAGCCAGGATATATTCAGCGATCGCGAAGCCAGCTACATGTCGCATGAAAACCACTTCGGCTACGCGGCCTGCGCCGCCCTTTTGCGCGAACAAGGACTGGCAGCCATTCCACGCCTGGCAATGTATGCCCATAAAGAAGATTGCGGTAGCCTGCTGGTACAAATTAACCATCCGCAAATTATTCGCATCTTGCTGTTAGTTGTCGATAAAAACAAACCCAGCCTGCAGCGTGTGGCTAAATACAGTAAAAACTTTCCCCATGCGACGCTCGCCGCACTGGCAGAACTACTGGCGTTAAAAGCCCCCCCTACGCGCCCTGGTTATCCTATCATCGAAGACAAAAAGCTGCCTGCACAGCAAAAAGCACGTGATGAATACTGGCGTACGCTGTTACAAACGCTGATGGCATCGCAGCCACAACTGGCAGAAGAGGTGATCCCGTGGTTAAGTACTCAAGCCCGGGCAGTGGTGAATAGTTATTTATCGGCTTCGCCAAAACCGGTTATTGATAGCACCGATAACAATAGTCTGCCTGAAATCCTCGTTTCACCACCGTGGCGTGGCAGGAAAAAGGCTTCCATAACTCACTTTTCGCTACCTGAACTTACGCTTGTACCGCAAGCGTACAGGTCGTCCCAGGAACACTGGACGCAGGAACAGCAAACTACAATCAGCCATTTTAGCGCCATGCCTTTTGACGAACGTCTCGCTAGCAGAGGAACCGATACCTTCTTGCGGGAATTAGGTTTTGAAGATCACAGGTGGAAGTTTAATGAGTTTATTCTCACAGGACAGTTGGATGCTCTGGATACCGATCAACTAGAGACACATACTTCATTAGGAAGATTGCTCAATTATCAGGCAAAACAGAATGAAAATAAACACTACCGGGAAGAGGCCGCCAGCGCATTACTGGCACAAGATAGCGTTGCGTTGATGGAGGGGTGGCGAACTTTCCAACGCAAATTTAATTACACTGATGAAAAGCGTTGGGGAGTGTGGAATCTGTACCTTATCGCGCAGATGCCGCGCGAAATGGCGGTATCGTGCTGGCAACAAATTGTTGCGGCTGATTTTCATTACACCGGGGTAGAATATCTGTTAAGTGTCCTGGGTACCGATGCTTTGCCCGGTTTAAGCGCCGCCTTTGCCCGACATCCAAAAGAGATATTTCCGCTGCTGATTCAATTCGGCACTACCGAACTGGCGTTACCCATTGCCCGCGTCTGGCATCGTTTTGCGGGCCAGCGTAATCTGGCTCACCAGTGGATTTTACAATGGCCGGAGCATACGGCTACGGCGCTGATCCCATTAATCTTTGCCAGGTCTGGCGATAACAGCGAAGCGGCACTCAGCGCTCTGCGTTTACTGTATGAACAAGGGCATGGCGAATTACTGCAAACTGTAGCAAACCGCTGGCAGCGTACAGATGTATGGCCTGCCCTGGAGCAATTACTTAAACAGAGTCCAATAGAGATTTACCCGGCACGCATTCCCAAAGCCCCTGATTTCTGGCATCCGGCAATGTGGTCCAGGCCGCGTCTTATCACGAATAATCAGCCTGTTACTGATGACGCTCTGGAAATTATTGGCGAAATGCTGCGCTTTACCCAGGGCGGACGTTTTTATTGCGGGCTGGAACAACTGAAAACGTTCTGCCAGCCACAAACGCTGGCCGCTTTTGCCTGGGATCTCTTCACCGCCTGGCAACAGGCTGGCGCCCCCGCAAAAGACAACTGGGCTTTTTTGGCGTTAAGTCTCTTTGGTGACGAAAGCACGGCTCGGGATCTGACGACAAAGATCCTCGCCTGGCCACAGGAAGGCAAATCTGCCCGTGCCGTCAGTGGCCTGAACATACTTACCCTGATGAATAATGATATGGCGCTGATACAGCTGCATCATATATCGCAACGGGCGAAATCCCGTCCCTTACGTGATAACGCGGCGGAATTTCTTCAGGTGGTCGCAGAAAATCGTGGACTAAGCCAGGAAGAGTTAGCGGACAGATTAGTCCCAACACTGGGCCTGGATGATCCGCAGGCGTTGATATTTGATTTTGGACCCCGGCAGTTTACCGTTCGCTTCGATGAAAACCTCAACCCGGTTATCTTTGATCAGCAAAACGTTCGCCAGAAAAGTGTTCCCCGGTTGCGCGCCGATGACGATCAACTGAAAGCGCCCGAGGCACTGGCCCGACTAAAAGGGCTAAAAAAAGATGCCACTCAGGTGAGCAAAAACCTGCTCCCGCGTCTTGAAACTGCCCTACGCACCACCCGACGCTGGTCGCTGGCAGATTTTCATTCTCTGTTTGTTAATCATCCCTTTACTCGCCTGGTTACTCAGCGATTAATATGGGCGGTTTATCCGGCAAATGAACCGCGTCGTTTACTCAACGCCTTTCGTGTGGCCGCTGAGGGGGAGTTCTGCAACGCACAAGATGAGCCAATTGACCTGCCTGCGGATGCTCTGATTGGCATTGCCCACCCGTTAGAAATGACAGCAGAAATGCGCAGTGAATTTGCACAGGTTTTTGCCGATTACGAAATTATGCCGCCTTTTCGCCAGTTGATGCGGCGCACAGTGCTGCTCACACCTGACGAGTCAGCCAGTAACAGCCTGACTCGCTGGGAAGGTAAATCCGCAACCGTTGGGCAACTTATGGGAATGCGATACAAAGGCTGGGAGTCAGGTTTTGAGGACGCATTTGTCTATGACCTGGGCGAGTACCGGCTGGTCCTTAAGTTTTCACCCGGTTTTAACCACTACAGTGCTGATAACAAAGCGCTAATGAGCTTCCGTTCTCTTCGAGTGTACCGTGACAATAAATCTGTCACTTTTGCCGAACTCGATACGTTTGATTTGAGTGAAGCGTTAAGCGCACCTGACGTCATTTTCCATTAATACACAGCGGGGAGTAATGCGACTGCCCGTTATTAACACGACTTACCACCGGGAAAAGCGATGATCGTGCAAAAAGAGCTGGTCGCTATTTATGATTATGAAGTCCCTGTACCTGAAGATCCGTTTTCCTTCAGACTTGAGATCCATAAATGCTCTGAATTAGTTACAGGTTCCGTCTATCGACAGGAACGATTCCGGCTACGTCCAACATTTCATCAACGTGATAGAGAAGATGCCGACCCGCTAATAAATGATGCGTTGATTTATATAAGAGATGAATTTATTGATGAGCGAAAATTACGAGGTGAATCACCTAAAACTGTAATAGCAATTTTTAATCGTGAACTACAGAACATATTCAACCAAGAAATAGAATAATATACTCTAAATAATTCAAGTTGCAGGAAGGCGATAAGCGAGTGAATCCCCAGAAGCTTACTAAAGTAAGTGACTGGAGTGAACGACAAATCCGCATGGAGCGGATTTGAACGCTACTTGTAGCGGCCCCGTAAGGGGTGAGGTCCATGGATGGGCCGAATAACCCGCAGCCGCAGCATATGCAACTTGAAGTATGGCGAGTATAGCTTTATTAAAGGGGGAAACGGTATTCCCCCTTAGATGCGTTTCAATTTGCCAGCTACTTCAACAAATCAATCAACCGTAACAGAGCCACTAATAACTCCAGTACGGCAATGAGCACAGTTAACTTTTGTGTCAGCGTGTCCATCCGCTCTCCTTATTAAGGAGCGCAACACCAGGACCTTACCCTTACACTGCCTGTCGATACTGGTTTACGTATGTTGAGTCGCCATGTTGCACTCCGGATCAGAGCACCACCTGCGGCACCACCCGTCCGGTAGCCAGGACTTGAAATTGGTTCGATCCGGCGCAACTTCCCAACAGTCAGGATTATAAATCTCATTATCTTAATTGCAACGGGGTCCGTAGGTCGTTATAATTCGTTCGTTGGGGCGCCATGTTGCATAATCAGTAACTTAACGTCAAAGTTGTAAATAAAAGAATCTGCCTCACCAGCAGGTTTTTTTATTTTCTGCGATCTGCTTTCCAGATATTTTTGCCCATAATCCACCATAAATACTCACATCCCGGTCAAATGTACGTTCATTATAAAATCGATGAATTTATAAATAAGAAAAAAGTTATCGGGTGAATTAATGGAAGCAATAATCATTTTATTAAAGGGGGAAGCGGTATTTTCCCCCTTAGATGCGTTTCAATTTGCCCGTTACTTCAACAAATCAATCAGCCGTAACAGAGCCACTAATAACTCCAGTACGGCAATGAGCACGGTTAACTTTTGTGTCAGCGTGTCCATCCGCTCTCCTTATTAAGGAGCGCAACACCAGCATCTTACCCTTACACTGCCTGTCGATACTGGTTTACGTATGTTGGACCACGATGTTGCACTCCGGATCAGGGCACTACCTGCGGCACCACCCGTCCGGTAGCCAGGACTTGAAATGGGTTCGATCCGGCGCAACGTCCCAACAGTCAGGATTATAAATCTCATTATCTTAATTGCAACGGGGTCCACCGATGGTTATAATTCGTTCGTTGGAACACGATGTTGCACAGGCCGTGGTGTTAGGCCTGAAAGTAGTAAATAAAAGAACCTGCCTCACCAGCAGGTTTTTTTATTTACTGTGATCTGCTTTCCAGATATTTTCCGCTCAAACAACTAATGCGCCAAACATTTATTGCGCGTAAAATATCGTTTATTTGATTAATACATTTCAGGGATGAATATATGTCACCGCAGAATAATCATCTGCAGCGTCCGCCTGCCGCTGTGTTATACGCCGATGAACTGGCAAAATTAAAGCAAAATGATAACGCACCTTGCCCGCCCGGTTGGCAGTTAAGTTTGCCTGCGGCCCGTTCTTTTATTCTTGGCGATAGCGCGCAAAATATCAGCCGTAAAGTCGTGATTAGTCCCTCCGCTGTCGAACGCATGTTAGTCACTCTTGCTACCGGGCGCGGTTTGATGTTGGTGGGGGAACCTGGCACCGCAAAATCTCTCCTGTCTGAATTACTGGCAACCGCTATTAGCGGCGATGCTGGGTTAACCATCCAGGGCGGCGCATCTACCACCGAAGATCAAATCAAGTACGGCTGGAACTACGCCCTGCTTATCAACCATGGCCCGTCAACGGAAGCGCTGGTCCCTGCCCCACTTTACCAGGGAATGCGCGACGGCAAAATTGTCCGTTTTGAAGAGATAACGCGTACACCGCTGGAAGTACAAGACTGTCTGTTAGGTATGCTTTCTGACAGGGTAATGACGGTGCCGGAACTCACTGGTGAAGCCAGTCAGCTCTATGCGCGAGAAGGCTTTAATATTATTGCCACTGCCAATACCCGCGATCGCGGCGTCAATGAAATGAGCGCTGCGCTAAAGCGTCGCTTCGATTTTGAAACGGTTTTTCCGATTATGGATTTCGCCCAGGAGCTGGAACTGGTCGCCAGTGCTTCGGCGCGTTTGTTGGCCCATAGCGGTATTCCGCATAAAGTGCCTGACGCGGTACTTGAGTTACTGGTACGCACCTTCCGCGATCTGCGTGCCAACGGCGAAAAGAAAACGTCAATGGATACACTGACAGCGATTATGTCCACCGCTGAAGCCGTGAACGTGGCCCACGCTGTGGGCGTCCGCGCCTGGTTTTTAGCGAATCGCGCGGGGGAGCCAGCCGACCTGGTGGACTGTATTGCCGGAACCATCGTCAAAGATAACGAAGAAGATCGCGCACGTCTGCGCCGTTACTTCGAACAACGTGTCGCTACACATAAAGAAGCTCACTGGCAGGCTTATTATCAAGCTCGCCACCGCCTGCCGTGAGGAAAGATCCATGAGCGAGCCGTTAATTGTCGGCATCCGGCATCATAGTCCGGCCTGCGCCCGGCTGGTGAAATCGTTAATCGAAAGCCAGCGGCCACGATACGTGTTGATTGAAGGCCCGGCTGATTTTAATGACCGGGTAGACGAACTGTTGTTAGCCCACCAGCTTCCGGTAGCTATTTACAGTTATTGCCAGTATCAGGACGGTGCGGCCCCCGGGCGTGGTGCCTGGACGCCATTTGCTGAATTTTCGCCGGAGTGGCAGGCGCTACAAGCCGCACGTCGTATTCAGGCACAAACTTACTTCATCGATTTGCCTTGCTGGGCACAAAGTGAAGAAGAGGATGATTCGCCGGATATGCAAGAGGAAAGCCAGGCCTTGCTGCTGCGTGCCACCCGCATGGATAACAGCGACACCTTGTGGGATCACTTGTTCGAAAATGAAAGCCAGCAAACTATATTACCCTCTGCACTGGCGCACTATTTTGCACAACTGCGGGGCGACGCCTCCGGCGATGCACTCAATCGTCAGCGCGAAGCCTTTATGGCCCGCTGGATTGCATGGGCGATGCAGCAAAATAATGGCGACGTATTAGTCGTCTGCGGAGGCTGGCACGCTCCGGCACTTGCAAAAATGTGGCGCGAATGCCCGCAAGAAATTAACAAGCCAGAATTGCTCTCACAGGATGATGCCGTTACAGGTTGCTATCTCACGCCATACAGTGAAAAGCGCCTTGATGTGCTGGCAGGATACCTTTCAGGAATGCCAGCCCCGGTCTGGCAAAACTGGTGCTGGCAGTCAGGTTTGCAGCAGGCAGGTGAACAACTACTAAAAACGGTTCTTACCCGTTTGCGCCAGCACCACTTGCCTGCTTCAACCGCGGATATGGCTGCCGCTCATCTACATGCGATGGCGCTGGCACAGCTGCGCGGTCATACACTACCGTTACGCGCTGACTGGCTGGATGCCATAGCAGGCTCGCTGATTAAAGAAGCCTTGAATGCGCCGTTGCCGTGGAGCTATCGCGGCGTTATTCATCCCGATACCGATCCGATACTGGTAACGTTGATAGACACATTAGCAGGTGACGGATTCGGTAAACTTGCCCCCTCGACGCCACAGCCACCTCTGCCAAAAGATGTCACCTGCGAACTGGAACGTACCGGAATCTCTCTTCCGGCGGAGCTTACCTTAAATCGCTTTACCCCCGATGGACTGGCGCAAAGTCAGGTGCTACATCGGTTGGCAATACTGGAGATTCCCGGCATTGTGCGCGAGCAAGGAAGTACACTGACGCTGGCGGGCAACGGTGAAGAACGCTGGACATTAACCCAGCCACTTAGCCAACATGCGGCATTGATTGAAGCCGCCTGCTTTGGTGCCACACTCCAGGAGGCCGCACGCAATAAATTAGAAGCCGATATGCTGGACGCGGGTGGAATCAGCGGCATCACCACATGTCTTAGCCAGGCAGCGTTAGCGGGTCTGGCGTCCTTCAGTCAGCAATTACTGGAACAACTCACATTATTAATCGCCCAGGAAAATCAGTTTGCCGAAATGGGCCAGGCGCTTGAAGTGCTTTATGCCTTATGGCAACTCGATGAAATCAGCGGTATGCAAGGCGCGCAGATATTGCAGACGACGTTATGCGCGGCTATCGATCGCACGCTGTGGCTGTGTGAATCCAACGGCAGACCGGATGAAAAGGAGTTTCACGCTCACCTGCATAGCTGGCAGGCGCTTTGCCATATCCTGCGCGATCTAAATAGCGGCGTTAATTTACCCGGCGTTTCGCTTTCTGCGGCGGTAGCCTTACTGGAACGTCGCAGTCAGGCGATTCATGCCCCAGCGCTGGATCGCGGTGCGGCCCTTGGCGCGCTGATGCGTCTGGAACATCCCAACGCCAGTGCCGAAGCGGCGCTGACGATGCTGGCACAATTATCCCCGGCACAATCTGGCGAGGCGCTGCACGGTTTGCTGGCATTAGCCCGCCATCAACTGGCCAGTCAGCCTGCATTTATCGCCGGTTTCAGCAGCCATTTGAATCAACTGAGTGACGCCGATTTTATTAACGCCCTGCCCGATTTGCGCGCGGCGATGGCCTGGCTACCGCCACGAGAACGCGGGACGCTGGCGCATCAGGTGCTTGAGCATTACCAGCTCGCTCAGCTTCCCGTTTCGGCGCTGCAAATGCCGTTGCATTGCCCACCGCAAGCCATTGCACATCATCAACAACTCGAACAGCAGGCAATGGCATCACTGCAACACTGGGGAGTTTTCCATGTCTGAACTGAACGATCTTCTGACCACTCGTGAGCTACAACGCTGGCGATTAATTCTTGGCGAAGCGGCAGAAACGACGCTTTGTGGGCTGGATGACAACGCCCGGCGGATGGACCACGCGCTGGAGTGGCTGTACGGGCGCGATCCTGAACGGCTCCAGCGTGGTGAACGCTCCGGTGGATTAGGTGGCTCAAATCTCACCACCCCTGATTGGATCAACAGTATTCACACGCTGTTTCCGCAACAGGTGATTGAGCGGCTGGAAAGCGATGCTGTACTGCGCTATGGCATTGAAGATGTAGTGACAAATCTCGACGTGCTGGAACGTATGCAGCCCTCTGAAAGCCTGTTACGCGCCGTTTTGCACACCAAACATCTGATGAATCCCGAAGTGCTGGCTGCCGCCCGCCGGATAGTGCGCCAGGTTGTTGAAGAAATTATGGCGCGACTGGCAAAGGAAGTTCGTCAGGCTTTTTCTGGTGTCCGCGATCGCCGTCGCCGCTCATTTATTCCACTGGCGCGTAATTTCGATTTCAAAAGTACTCTGCGCGCCAACCTGCAACACTGGCACCCGCAACACGGCAAGTTGTATATCGAATCCCCCCGCTTTAACAGTCGCATTAAGCGCCATAGCGAACAATGGCAGCTGGTGTTACTGGTTGATCAAAGCGGATCGATGGTTGACTCGGTGATCCACTCAGCGGTGATGGCGGCCTGTTTATGGCAGTTACCCGGCATTCGTACCCATCTGGTCGCTTTTGACACTAACGTCGTCGATCTCACTGCCGACGTTGCCGATCCGGTAGAGTTATTAATGAAAGTACAATTGGGCGGCGGGACCAATATCGCCAGTGCCGTGGAATATGGTCGGCAACTTATTGAACAACCAGCGAAAAGCGTCATCATACTCGTGAGCGATTTTTATGAAGGGGGTTCATCATCTTTGCTGACGCATCAGGTGAAAAAGTGTGTCCAGAGCGGCATCAAAGTGCTGGGACTGGCGGCGCTAGATAGCACCGCAACACCTTGCTATGACCGCGATATGGCCCAGGCGCTGGTTAATGTCGGCGCACAAATAGCTGCCATGACACCGGGCGAACTGGCGACCTGGCTTGCGGAGAATCTTCAGTCATGAATTCACTACGTCCGGAATTATTAGAACTGACACCACAAGCTTTGACGGCGTTAAGCAATGCCGGTTTTGTTAAGCGCAGCCTTAAAGAACTGGAAAATGGCAACGTCCCGGAAATCTGCCATGAGAACGGCGCTTTAATCGCCACGTTCAGTGACGGTGTCCGTACCCGGCTGGCGAACAGTCAGGCACTGAAAGAGGCTCAATGCAGCTGCGGGGCCAGCGGCATGTGCCGTCATCGCGTGATGCTGGTGTTAAGTTATCAACGACTTTGTGCCACCGCCCAGCCTACGGAAAAAGAAGAAGAGTGGGATCCGGCAATCTGGCAGGAAGAACTGGCTACCCTGCCCAATACCACGCGTAAACGCGCGCAGGCGCTGGTCGCTAAAGGCATCACCATTGAGTTGTTCTGCACACCGGGCGAAATTCCCTCTGCCCGCTTACCGATGAGCGATGTGCGTTTTTATTCCCGCAGCAGCATTCGTTTCGCCCGTTGTGATTGTATTGAAGGAACGCTGTGTGAACACGTAGCACTGGCTGTGCAGGCCTTCGTCGAGGCCAAAAATCAACAAGCAGAATTTACTCATTTGATCTGGCAGATGCACAGTGAACACGTCACATCATCTGACGATCCGTTTTCCAGCGACGAAGGTAAAGCATGTCGTCAATATGTTCAGCAATTAAGTCAGGCATTATGGCTGGGCGGGATCAGCCAACCGTCAATCCACTACGAGGCCGCTTTCAGCCGCGCGCAGCAAGCGGCGGAACGCTGCAACTGGCGTTGGGTAAGTGAATCACTACGACAGCTACGGGCAAGCGTTGATGCCTTCCACGCCCGCGCCAGCTACTATCATGCCGGAAAATGCTTGTGCCAGCTTGCGGCGTTAACCAGTCGCTTGAACAGTGCACAAGAGATGGCGCGACGTGACAGTGTCGGTGAAGTACCGCCCATACCGTGGCGCACGGTCATTGGCGCAGGCATTGCTGGCGAAGCAAAGCTTGATCATTTGCGGCTGGTGTCACTAGGTATGCGTTGCTGGCAGGATAATGAGCGGTATGGTTTACGCATCTGGTTCACCGATCCCGACACCGGCAGTATTTTGCATCTTTCGCGCAGTTGGCCGAGAAGTGAACAGGATAACTCTCCAGCGGCAAAACGGCGGCTGTTTAGTTTTCAGGCTGGCGCGCTGGCGGGTGGGCAAATTGTTTCACAAGCAGCAAAACGCAGTGCCGATGGCGAGTTGCTGTTAGCTACCCGCAACCGCTTAAGCAGTGTTGTTCCGCTGTCGCCTGATGCCTGGCAAATGTTGAGCGCACCACTGCGCCAGCCGGGCATTGTGGCTTTGCGGGAATATTTACGCCAACGTCCGCCAGCCGCCATACGACCGCTTAACCAGGTCGATAACTTATTTATTCTGCCAGTAGAAGAGTGCATTTCACTCGGTTGGGACAGCAGTCGGCAGACACTGGATGCGCAGGTAATCAGTGGCGAAGGTGACGATAATGTGCTGACGTTATCACTGCCAGCTTCAGCCAGTGCGCCCTTTGCTGTTGAACGCATGGCAGCTCTGTTACAACAAACAGAAGATCCCGTTAGTCTGGTTTCTGGGTTTATCAATTTTGCTGAGGGGCAATTGACACTGGAACCACGAGTAATGATGACGCAAACCCGCGCCTGGGCACTGGACGCAGAAACTTCGCCTGTGGCACCGCTACCTTCTACCAGCGTTCTGCCTGTACCGTCTACCACTCATCAGTTACTGATGCGCTGTCAGGCGTTGCTTATTCAACTGCTCCATAATGGCTGGCGCTATCAGGAACAGAGTGCCATTAGTCAGTCAGAGTTGCTGGTCAATGAACTCACCGCGATGGGTTTTTATCGGCTGGCACATGTGTTGGGACAATTTCGTAATACAGAAGGCGAGGCACGGGGAGAAGCAATGAATAACTGCGTTTTGCTTTGCGAACAATTATTAACCTTGCTTGAGTAAAAAGGACAAATAGTGCTTTTTACAAAGAGTTCTACTCCAGTTCCGGACTGCTCACGCCAAGGTATTAGGCATATCCTATATGGCCCCTGGTGTGGTCACCAGTTCCTTGATTAAATAAAATGGAGTTTTACATGAAGGCTTTCAATAAGCTGTTTTCCCTTGTTGTTGCATCTGTTCTGGTTTTCTCTCTTGCTGGCTGCGGTGACAAAGAAGAATCGAAGAAATTTAGCGCTAATCTGAACGGTACTGAAATTGCTATTACCTATGTCTACAAAGGTGACAAGGTTCTTAAGCAATCTTCTGAAACCAAAATTCAATTTGCCTCCATTGGTGCAACCACCAAAGAAGATGCTGCCAAGACACTTGAGCCGTTAAGTGCCAAATATAAAAACATCCCTGGCGTTGAAGAAAAATTAACCTTTACCGATACTTATGCTCAGGAAAACGTGACTATCGATATGGAAAAAGTTGATTTTAAAGCCCTGCAGGGTATTTCAGGTATCAACGTTTCTGCTGAAGATGCCAAAAAAGGTATCACTATGGCGCAAATGGAACTGGTGATGAAAGCAGCTGGTTTTAAAGAAGTGAAATAATCTGTCGGCGGCCATGTTTTTCGCATGGCCGCCATGCCCGTCTTAGCTTTTCTTCACATGCTGGCGCGCTGCCAGTCCACGCAAAAAATAACGTAAAAATTGATCGCCGCATTCGCGGAAGTTTTTATGATCCGGTGCACGCATCATCGCCGTAATTTCCGGCATCGAAACGCGGAACTGCTGTTCGGTAAGGATCGCCAGAATATCATCAGTTTTCAGCGAAAACGCGATACGTAATTTTTTCAGCACGATGTTGTTATTAATGCGACGTTCCGGCTCCAGTGCCGGCGCTGACTCATCCTTGCCACGTTTTTCATAAATCAGGCCATTCAGGAATGAAGACAGAACAATGTCCGGACAACGCTGAAACCCTTCTTCGTCTTCTTTGCGTAGCCAGACGGCGATCTGTTCCGCAGTGGCTTCGACATTACCCAGCGCCAGAATGCGCACCAGGTCGTTATTATTGGCTTTCAAAATGTAGCGCACGCTGCGCAGAATATCGTTACTTAGCATGAGGCCTTCAGGTGTTGATGAGGCAAAAAACCATTTTAGCAGTCTTTTACAGGCCAATCGCCTCTTTTAAACTTTTCAGATAGCGGCGGCTGACCGGAACAGTTAAGCCATTACGTAAAATCAACTCGGCCTGGCCGTTATCTTCCAGACGAATCTCCTGTAAATGCGCGAGGTTAACCAGGTACTGACGATGGCAGCGCAGTAGTGGTGTACGGCTCTCCAGGGTGCGCAAAGTCAGTTCGGTAAAACCTTCTTTCCCTTCGTGGCTGGTAACGTAGACACCGCTCATCCGACTGCTGACAAATGCTACATCTCTCATTTGCAGCAAATAAATCCGACTATGCCCCGTACAAGGGATAAATTTCAGCGCCTGTTGATTTTCCGGTAACAGCGAAACATCCTGCTTGCTGCGCTCCTGACGCAAACGCGCCAGCGTTTTCTCCAGCCGCGCTTCATCAATTGGCTTCAGGAGATAATCAAATGCATGTTCTTCAAAGGCTTTAATGGCGTATTCGTCAAACGCGGTGAGAAAAACGATATACGGACGATGTTCCGGGTCGAGCATTCCCACCATTTCCAGACCACTGATGCGCGGCATCTGGATATCGAGGAACAGCACATCCGGGCGCAGTTTATGCACCGCGCCGATCCCTTCCACGGCGTTTGAACACTCACCAACGATTTCAATATCACTCTGCTCCTGCAAAAATACGCGCAGGTTCTCCCGTGCTAACGGTTCGTCATCGACAATTAAGACTTTAATCATGCCTCGTCCCTCCATGGCAGTCGTAACGTTATTCGGGTGTAATTATCAGGTTCACAGGCGACGCTTATCCCATAGTCATCGCCAAACCGTTCACGTAAACGCTTATCCACCAGATTCATCCCCAGCCCGCTGGCATTGGTTACCGGTTGATACAAGCCAGCATTGTCTTCGATCTCCAGCATCAAATGTTGCCCCTCACGTCGGGCGCTGATTGCTACTCGCCCTGTATCCAGCAGTTGTGATGTCCCATGTTTAATAGCGTTTTCCACAATCGGTTGCAGGGTAAACGCGGGCAATTGCTGCTGGGATAATTCTTGCGGAATAGCAATATTGACCTGCAACCGCGACTGGAAGCGCGCCTTTTCAATTTGCAGATAAGCGTTCACATGTTCAATTTCGTCGGCGAGAGTAACAAACTCCGAAGGCCGCTTTAAGTTTTTGCGGAAAAAAGTGGAAAGATACTGCACCAGCTGACTGGCCTGTTCGCTGTCGCGGCGGATCACCGCTTTAATGGTGTTAAGCGCATTGAACAGAAAATGGGGGTTCACCTGAGCGTGAAGTAGTTTGATCTCTGACTGGGTGAGCATCGCTTTTTGCCGCTCATATTGCCCAGCGAGAATCTGCGCCGAAAGCAATTGCGCAATCCCCTCGCCCAGCGTGCGATTGATTGAACTGAACAAACGGTTTTTGGCTTCATACAATTTGATGGTGCCCATCACCCGCTGATTTTCACCACGCAACGGAATCACCAGCGTCGAACCCAGTTTGCATTGCGGATGCAACGAGCAACGGTAAGGCACTTCGTTGCCATCGGCGTAGACCACTTCACCGGTTTCAATCGCTTTTAAGGTGTAAGTCGAAGAAATCGGTTTACCAGGTAAATGGTGGTCATCACCAATTCCGGTAAAGGCCAGCAATTTCTCACGATCGGTAATCGCGACTGCACCAATATCCAGCTCCTGATACAGCACCTGAGCCACCTTCATGCTGTTCACTTCGTTAAACCCCTGGCGCAAAATGCCTTCCGTCGAAGCCGCCACTTTCAGCGCAGTAGCAGAAAAAGCCGAAGTGTATTTTTCAAACATCGCGCGTTTATCGAGCAATATACGCATAAACAGCGCCGCGCCGACGGTATTGGTGACCATCATTGGCGCAGCAATATTACTCACCAGACGCACCGCATCTTCATAAGGTCGGGCGATCGCCAGGATGATCAACATTTGCACCATTTCAGCGACGAACGTGACGGCACCGGCGGTAATGGGGTTAAAGACTTTATCAGTGCGCCCGCGACGGATCAGGATGCTGTGTACCAGGCCGCCGAGCAATCCTTCAACGATGGTCGAGATCATGCAACTTAGCGCGGTCATGCCCCCCATCGAATATCGATGTAACCCGCCGGTCAGACCAACCAGCCCACCGACGACCGGACCGCCGAGTAAGCCGCCCATTACCGCACCAATCGCACGGGTATTGGCAATAGAATCGTCAATGTGCAGCCCAAACCAGGTGCCCATGATGCAGAAGATGGAAAAGACGATGTAGCAGAGAAATTTATGCGGCAGACGAACCGTGACCTGCATTAACGGTATGAATAATGGCGTTTTACTCATTAACCACGCAATGACTAAAAAAACGCACATCTGCTGAAGCAGCAGCAACACCAGATTAAAATCGTACATACCCGCAAACCACACTTCCCTTTAAAACGCGTAACATACATTGCCTGCGTTTAACTTTCTTTGAACTCTTGCAGAAAAATGAGAATTCGTGAGTACGATCACTCAAAATCGTCTGGCAAAAATAAAATCACCCTATAGATGAACAAAAAACGGGCAAAACTACCTGGTTCGCAAAACTGCGTCTAAAGTTAAACTGGGACCTCGCGAGCAAGGGTGAGACGATGGCGCTTTACACAATTGGTGAAGTGGCGTTGCTTTGTGATATTAACCCTGTCACGTTACGCGCGTGGCAGAGGCGTTACGGATTGCTGAAACCGCAACGGACAGACGGCGGTCATCGGCTGTTCAATGATGCCGATATTGACCGGATCCGCGAGATCAAACGCTGGATCGACAACGGCGTGCAGGTCAGCAAAGTTAAAATGCTGCTCAGTAATGAAAATGTTGATGTGCAGAACGGCTGGCGCGATCAGCAAGAAACATTACTGACTTACCTGCAAAGCGGCAATCTGCATAGCCTGCGAACGTGGATCAAAGAGCGCGGTCAGGATTACCCCGCCCAGACACTCACCACGCACCTGTTTATTCCTCTGCGCCGACGACTTCAGTGCCAACAACCGACTCTCCAGGCGCTGCTGGCGATCCTCGACGGCGTACTGATCAACTACATCGCCATTTGTCTGGCTTCGGCACGTAAAAAACAGGGTAAAGATGCGCTGGTGGTTGGCTGGAATATTCAGGATACCACCCGTCTGTGGCTGGAAGGCTGGATTGCCAGTCAACAAGGATGGCGCATTGATGTCCTCGCCCACTCGCTCAATCAACTACGCCCTGAACTGTTCGAAGGCCGTACATTGCTGGTGTGGTGCGGTGAAAATCGAACCTCTGCCCAACAGCAGCAACTTACCAGTTGGCAGGAACAAGGCCATGATATTTTCCCACTCGGCATTTAATGATTCGTTAACAAATGCGCTTTACTGTACAATCCTTTCGTTAACATAAGGAGTGCATTATGCGCATAGCTAAAATTGGGGTCATCGCCCTGTTCCTTTTTATGGCGTTAGGCGGAATTGGTGGCGTCATGCTCGCAGGTTATACCTTTATTTTGCGTGCTGGCTAAGCGCCTGCACCAGCCTTTCAAACAGGCGGTCTGCGATGATCGCCGCCAGTGCCACCAGTAACGCCCCCTGGATCACATACGCGGTATTAAATCCGCTAAGCCCGATGATGATGGGCGTACCCAGCGTGCTGGCCCCTACCGTTGAGGCGATCGTCGCCGTACCAATGTTGATAATCACCGAAGTTCGCACGCCCGCCAGAATCACCGGAGCCGCCAGCGGTAGCTCGACCTTACGCAGTTGCTGACCACGGCTCATTCCCATACCTTTCGCAACTTCTGTCACGCTGGCATCAATCGCTCCCAGCCCGGCAAGTGTCGCCTGCAGGACGGGCAGCACACCGTACAGGATCAAGGCGATAATCGCGGGTTGCAGACCAAACCCAATCACCGGAACGGCAATCGCCAGCACCGCAACGGGCGGAAAAGTCTGCCCAACGGCGGCAATAGTTTCCACCAGTGGGCGAAATTCCGCGCCCCACGGGCGAGTAACAATAATTCCGGCACCTGTGCCAATGATCACCGCAAACAAACTCGAAATTCCCACCAGCCAGAAATGAGCCAGTGCCAGAGCAGCAAAACTTTCTTGCTGATAAACGGGGCGTGGCAGTTGTGGGAACAAGGCAGAAAACAGCGGCTGGCTGTAAGGCAGCCAGAAAATCAGTGCCACAAACAGAGCAATGAGCCAGAACAGCGGATCGCGCAACATCTTCATACGCTTACGCCTCCACCAGCAGATCCTGAAAATGCAGCGTGCCGCAAGGCTGGCCCTGCGTGTTCACCACCGGCAGCACTTCGCATCCCCGCGCGACAAACAGGGAGAGCGCATCGCGTAGCGTCATCTCTTCTGCCAGCGCCTCACCTTCAGCCCGCTCTTCGCGGCGCACATAATCCGCCACGCTACGTAACGAAAGCAGGCGCACACCCAGTTCACTACGGCCAAAAAACTGGCGGACGAAATCATTCGCCGGACGAGTCAGCATCGTCAGCGGATTGCCCTGCTGCACCACTTCACCGTGATCCATCAATACCAGATGTTCTG
This sequence comes from Escherichia coli, assembly GCF_036503815.1. Classification (GTDB taxonomy): domain Bacteria; phylum Pseudomonadota; class Gammaproteobacteria; order Enterobacterales; family Enterobacteriaceae; genus Escherichia; species Escherichia coli_F. Next base: position 1,801,394 of record NZ_AP027764.1, on the reverse strand, counting down.
CCAGCCGTAGCGCCTCATCAATATCATGAGTGACCAGCACAATGGTACGCCCCAACAAACGGTGAATACGCGTCATCTCTTGTTGCAACGCGCCGCGCGTTACCGGGTCCAGTGCGCCAAAAGGTTCATCCATCAGTAAGACTTGCGGATCGGCAGCCAGTGCGCGGGCCACTCCCACACGTTGCTGCTGACCGCCGGAAAGCTGATGCGGATAACGCTCACGCAAATTCGGCTCCAGCCCCAGTAGCGCCATTAATTCGTCAATACGGTCGTCGATCCGCGCCCGCGGCCATTTTTGTAATTGCGGCACAGTAGCAATGTTTTGCGCCACGCTCCAGTGGGGAAACAGGCCAATAGATTGAATGGCATAGCCCATCCGGCGGCGCAACTCCAGCACTGGCAGCGAGCGAATTTCTTCTCCGGCAAAGCGGATCACTCCGCTGTCATGCTCTACCAGACGGTTGATCATTTTCAATGTGGTGGATTTACCGGAGCCTGATGTACCAATCAGCACCGAGAAACTCCCTTCCTGAAAATTGAGATTGAGATCGTTAACGGCTTTTTGTGTGCCGAACAGTTTGCTGACATGGCTAAATTCAATCATTACTTTTCACCTTCAGCAGTGCGATAACCAGATCGAACAGTGCGTCGATCAGCACCGCCAGTACGATTACCGGGATCACCCCCAGCAACACTAAATCAATGGCACTGCTTAGCAGCCCCTGGAAAACCAGCGCACCAAAACCGCCTGCGCCGATTAACGCCGCAATCACCGCCATGCCGACGGTTTGCACCATCACCACCCGCAGGCTGCGCAGAAATACCGGTAACGCCAGCGGTAGCTGCACATGCAGGAATCGCTGTGCTCCGTTCAAGCCCATCGCTCTGGCGCTCTCCAGCACATCGCGCGGGATCTGGTTCAAGCCGACTACCACACCGCGCACCAGCGGCAGCAAGGCATAGAGCACCAGCGCAATCAGTGCGGGTGTCATTCCGGTTCCTGCTATGCCGAGCTTACCCAGCCACGGAAAGGCCGTAACCAGCGCGGCAAGCGGCGCAATCAACAGGCCAAAGAGCGCCACCGAAGGCACGGTCTGAATGACATTCAGCAGAGAAAAAATAGCCCCCTGCCGCGCAGTGGAAAAGTAGCACCAGACGCCCAGCGGCACGCCAATCACCAGCGCAGGCACTACCGAGCCAAACAGCAGGGTCAGATGTTGCGCCAGCGCGTCATTAAACACATCCTGACGGTTGGCGTATTCTTTCATTAGCGAGAGATCGTTAAGCGCGCCGGAATACAGCAACCACAGCGGAATAATGGCAATCTGCATATGCAACAACCAGCGCCACAGCGGATGCGTGGAGATTCGGCGGATGGCATCGCTACAGGCCAGCAATGCCAGCGCCGCAGCCAGCCAGAAACCACTGCCGAGGCTGGTACGCGCCAGCGCACTGCCATTTTGCGCCAGTTGTGTCGCCGCCTTTCCCGCGCCCCACACCAGCAATATGAAGACGAATTGCGCCAGAATGAGTGCAAAAATGCTGCCTTTTTTACCGGGAATAAAACAGGCGGTCAGCCAGGCGCAACCAACGCCCACCAGCATCCAGATCGTTTGCGGCCACAGCTGCCAGAGATGACGCCCCTCACCCGAGACTAAACGATTAGGCGCGTAACTGATAAACGGCAGCGCCGCTGCGATTGCCGTCAGCAACAGCAGCAGCGCCAGAACAGGATTAATACGGAAATAAGTCACGGGAAATTACTTCGTCCACCCTTTTTGTTTCAGGTAGTCGGCAGCCACTTTTTTGGCATCCAGTCCTTCCACAGCAATGCTGGCATTCAGTTGCTGCAATGTTTTTGCATCGAGGCTGGCGAAGACTGGCTGTAGCCACTGTGCCATTTGCGGATACTCCTTCAACACCGATTCACGCACCACTGGTGCAGGCGCGTAGATAGGCTGAACGCCTTGCGGATCGCTTAAGGTTTGCAGCCCCAGCGCCGCTACGGGGCCGTCGGTACCGTAAGCCATAGCGGCATTAACGCCAGAGGTTTGCTGGGCAGCGGCTTTGATTGTCACCGCCGTGTCGCCACCGGCCAGTGACAGCAACTGATCCTGACCGAGCTTAAAGCCATAGGCTTTTTCAAATGCAGGTAACGCATCAGCGCGTTCGATAAACTCTGCCGAAGCCGCCAGTTTGAAGGTGCCACCGTCTTTCAGATAACGACTCAGGTCGGCAAGCGAAGTGAGTTTGTTTTTCTCTGCAACATCCTGACGCACGGCGATGGTCCAGGTGTTATTTGCAGGCGCGGGCGTCAGCCAGATTAACTTGTTTTGCTCTGCATCGAGTTTTTTGACTTTCTCGTAGCCCTGCCCGGCATTTTTCCACGCTGCATCGTTTTCATCTTTAAAGAAAAACGCGCCATTGCCAGTATATTCCGGATAGATATCCAGTTCACCGGAAGTAATCGCCCCGCGCACCACGGGAGTCGTTCCCAGTTGCACTTTATTGACCGTTGGTACGCCGTGACTTTCCAGCACCTGCAAAATGATATTGCCGAGCAGCGCGCCTTCGGTATCGATTTTCGAACCGACTTTAACGGCTGAAGCCGCCTGTAGCGGCAGGCTCACGGCTGCCAACAAAACCAGTGAACCTGCCCAGAGCTTTGAGAGTGGCATGATGCTTTCCTCATTCTTTTACTGTTGTTTTCAGCGAATTAAGAGAAAAGCATAGTTGATAATGGCGGGGTTAGCCTGAGCGGAAGGATTCAGTTGCAGAATCAGATAAATACTTAAAGGGCATATTTTGCCCGGCGTTTCTTGCCGGATGCGGCGTAAACGCCTTATCCGGCCTACAAACAGCGAAAATTCAAGAGGTTAAAAACCCCTGAAGGCCTGATAAGCGCAACGCATCAGGCAAAGGGCGCAGACGTCTCGCCCTTACTAAAGCATTACAGCAACTCAAACTCACCTTTCTTAACGCGCGCGGAATCAGTGCCGATGAAGACATTGAATTTGCCAGGCTCGGCGTCATATTTCATCTGTTGATTCCAGAACTTCAGCGCCTCAATATCGATCGGGAAGCTAACAGTCTGAGTTTCGCCCGGTTTCAGGGTGATTTTCTCAAAGCCTTTCAGCTGCTTCACCGGGCGACTCATGGAAGCCGTCACATCCTGCAAGTACATCTGCACTACCGTCGCCCCTTCGCGCTTACCGGTGTTCGTCACCTGCACACTGGCGGTCACTTTGCCGTCACGCTTCATGGTCGGCGCAGAAAGTTTCACATCAGAGACGGTGAAGGTGGTATAGCTCAGACCATAGCCGAACGGATACAGCGCCCCGTTAGCTTCATCAAAATAACGCGAAGTGTATTTGTTCGGCTTGTCGGCATTATACGGCCGACCGGTATTCAGATGGCTGTAGTACACCGGGATCTGCCCGACAGAACGCGGGAAGGACATCGGCAGCTTGCCCGACGGGTTGTAATCGCCAAACAACACATCGGCAATCGCATTACCGCCTTCAGTCCCCGCAAACCAGGTTTCCAGAATCGCATCAGCCTGCTGATCTTCTTTCACCAGCGCCAGTGGACGTCCGTTCATCAGCACCAGCACCAGCGGTTTACCGGTGGCTTTCAGCGCCGCAATCAAGTCACGTTGGCTTTGTGGAATAGTGATATCGGTACGGCTGGAGGCTTCGTGCGCCATCCCCTGAGCTTCACCGACCACAGCCACCACCACATCAGATTGTTTCGCAGTCTGCACCGCTTCATCAATCATCTCTTGGGGCGAGCGCGGATCGACTTTGACCGCTTCTTCATACTGATTCAGGAAATCGATAATGCCTTTGTCACTGGTAACGTTCGCACCTTTGGCATACAGCACCTTGCCGTTTTCACCGACGGCGTTTTTAATCCCGGTCAGTACGGTCACAGATTGATCGGCAACACCGGCTGCGGACCAGCTGCCCATCACGTCACGTTTGCTGTCCGCCAGTGGCCCTACCACCGCAATGGTTGCCGATTTTTTCAGCGGCAGCGTTTCAAGGCGGTTTTTCAGCAATACCAGGCTTTCGCGCGCCACTTCACGCGCTTCTTTGCGGTGCAGGCGGCTTTCAGCATTGGTATCCACCGGGTCAGACTCTTTCGGTCCAAGGTGGCTGTATGGGTCGTTGAACAGCCCCATATCATATTTGACGTTCAGCACGTGGCGGGCAGCGTCGTCCAGCTCTGCCATCGTCACTTTGCCGGATTTGATCAAACCGGGCAGATACTTCGAGTAGTACTCGTCGCTCATACTCATGTTGATGCCGGATTTCAGTGCCACGCGCACCGCATCTTCCGGGTCTGCCGCCGTGCCATGTTTAATCAGCTCTTTGATTGCGCCATGATCGGAAACGGTAATGCCTTTAAAGCCCCACTGATCGCGCAGCACATCTTTCAGCAGCCAGGAGTCGGAAGTTGCTGGCGTGCCATTCAGCGAGTTCAGCGCCACCATTACCGCACCGCTGCCTGCATCCAGCCCCGCTTTGTACGGCGGCATATAGTCGTTAAACAGGCGCTGCGGACTCATATCGACGGTGTTGTACTCTTTACCACCTTCCACCGCGCCGTAAGCGGCAAAGTGTTTGACGCTGGTCATCACCGAGTGGCGATCTGCCGGGCTTTTACCCTGCATCGCTTCCACCATGGTCTTACCCATAATCGAAGTGAGATACGTATCTTCCCCAAAACCTTCGGAAGCACGTCCCCAGCGCGGATCGCGCGAGACATCGACCATCGGTGCCCAGGTCATGTTCAGGCCATCATCTGCGGCTTCATAAGCAGAGACACGTCCGACCGTTTTCACCGCATCGAGGTTAAAAGACGAGGCCAGACCGAGGCTAATCGGGAACACCGTGCGCTGACCGTGCAGCACGTCGTAAGCAAAGAAAAGAGGAATTTTCAGGCGGCTTAATTCCATCACCTGATCCTGCATGGCGCGGATATCCTGACGGGTTACGGTGTTGAAAATCGCCCCAACCTGCCCGTCTTTGATCATCTCGCGGATCGCCTCTTTCGGATTATCCGGGCCGACGCTGATTAAGCGCAGCTGACCAATTTTCTCATCAACTGTCATTTTCTTGAGCAGTTCGGTGACGAACGCATCACGCGCTTCAGGCGTTAATGGATGGTTACCGAATAAATCATCCGCCAGTGCTGGTTGCAGGGCCAGACTCACCGCGATACCTACTGAACATAGCCATTTCATATGGATTATTCTTCCTCTGTTGCCCGACGAGGCAGCGAAAATGGTGCAAAAACCGTAGTTTGCCATAAGCATGATGGAGAGAGAAAAAGAATGCTCAGTTTATTGTCTGAATTTTCAAAATATTCACTCGCTGAATTGTCATACAAGGCGCTATGCTAGTTTGTGATATTTTTTCGCCACCACAAGGAGTGGAAAATGTCTTCCATGACAACAACTGATAATAAAGCCTTTTTGAATGAACTTGCCCGTCTGGTCAGTCATTCACACCTGCTCACCGATCCCGCAAAAACGGCCCGCTATCGCAAGGGCTTCCGTTCTGGTCAAGGCGACGCGCTGGCTGTCGTTTTCCCTGGTTCGCTACTGGAATTGTGGCGGGTGCTGAAAGCCTGCGTCACCGCCGACAAAATTATTCTGATGCAGGCTGCCAATACAGGTCTGACCGAAGGCTCGACGCCAAACGGTAACGACTATGATCGCGATATCGTGATCATCAGCACCCTGCGTCTCGACAAGCTGCACGTTCTTGGCAAGGGCGAACAGGTGCTGGCCTATCCGGGCACCACGCTTTATTCGCTGGAAAAAGCCCTCAAACCGCTGGGACGCGAACCGCACTCGGTGATTGGCTCATCGTGTATAGGCGCATCGGTCATCGGCGGTATTTGTAACAACTCCGGCGGCTCGCTGGTGCAGCGTGGCCCGGCGTATACCGAAATGTCGTTATTCGCGCGTATAAATGAAGACGGCAAACTGACGCTGGTGAACCATCTGGGGATTGATCTCGGCGAAACGCCGGAGCAGATCCTTAGCAAGCTGGATGACGATCGCATCAAAGATGACGATGTGCGCCACGATGGTCGTCACGCCCACGATTATGACTATGTCCACCGCGTTCGTGATATTGAAGCCGACACACCAGCACGTTATAACGCCGACCCGGATCGCCTGTTTGAATCCTCCGGTTGCGCCGGTAAACTGGCCGTCTTTGCGGTACGTCTTGATACCTTCGAAGCAGAAAAAAATCAGCAGGTGTTTTATATCGGCACCAACCAGCCGGAAGTACTGACCGAAATCCGCCGTCATATTCTGGCTAATTTCGAAAATCTGCCAGTTGCCGGGGAATATATGCACCGGGATATCTACGATATTGCGGAAAAATACGGCAAAGACACCTTCCTGATGATTGATAAGTTAGGCACCGATAAGATGCCGTTCTTCTTTAATCTCAAGGGACGTACCGATGCGATGCTGGAGAAAGTGAAATTCTTCCGTCCGCATTTTACCGACCGTGCGATGCAAAAATTCGGTCACTTGTTCCCCAGCCATTTACCACCGCGCATGAAAAGCTGGCGCGATAAATATGAACATCATCTGCTGTTAAAAATGGCGGGCGATGGCGTCGGCGAAGCTAAATCGTGGCTGGTGGATTATTTCAAACAGGCCGAGGGCGATTTCTTTGTCTGTACGCCGGAAGAAGGCAGCAAAGCGTTTTTACACCGTTTCGCCGCTGCGGGCGCAGCAATTCGTTATCAGGCGGTGCATTCCGATGAAGTCGAAGACATTCTGGCGCTGGATATCGCTCTGCGGCGTAACGACACCGAGTGGTATGAGCATTTACCGCCGGAGATCGACAGTCAGTTGGTGCACAAGCTCTATTACGGCCATTTTATGTGCTATGTCTTCCATCAGGATTACATCGTTAAAAAAGGCGTGGATGTACATGCGTTGAAAGAACAGATGCTGGAACTGCTACAGCAGCGCGGCGCGCAATACCCTGCCGAGCATAACGTCGGTCATTTGTATAAAGCACCGGAGACGTTGCAGAAGTTCTATCGCGAGAACGATCCGACCAACAGCATGAATCCGGGGATCGGTAAAACCAGTAAGCGGAAAAACTGGCAGGAAGTGGAGTAAATACGGCTGGATGCCTGATGCAAATAGAAGCATCGCATCAGGCATCGTGCACCGAATGCCGGATGCGGCGTGAACGCCTTATCCTGCCTACGGACGCGTCACGTTTGTAGGCCTGATAAGATGCGCAAGCATCGCATCAGGCATTGTGCTCCGAATACCTGATGCGGCGTAAACGCCTTATCCTGCCTACCCTTAATCGTTCTGCGCCGTCTGCCCCGCCGCCGCCATCTGGGCGGCTTTTTGTTTTTTATAGCTCAACGCTGCTGCCGGAACAGGCATCACTTTACCGGTTTCAATCCAGGTACGCAGGCGGCTGGCATCGGCAAAATGGGTATATTTGCCAAACGCATCCATCACTACCAGCGCCACCGGTTTATTATTGATAACCGTGCGCATCACCAGACAATGGCCCGCCGCATTGGTAAAACCGGTTTTGGTTAACTGAATATTCCAGTTATCGCGATACACCAGATGGTTAGTATTGCGGAACGGCAGCGTATACGTCGGGTTAGAGAAGGTTGCCATATCTTCCCGGGTAGTACTTAACTGCCCGATCAATGGATATTGTTTGCTGGCAATAAGCAGTTTGGTTAAATCACGAGCGGTTGAAACGTTATGCACCGACAATCCGGTCGGTTCAACAAAGCGCGTGTTGTTCATTCCGAGCGATTTCGCTTTCGCATTCATCGCCTTAATAAATGCTTTGTAACCACCGGGATAATGGTGCGCAAGGCTTGCCGCCGCGCGGTTTTCTGAAGACATCAGCGCCAGCAACAGCATATCTTTACGGCTGATTTCGCTGTTCAGTCGTACGCGCGAATAGACCCCTTTCATCTCCGGCGTCTGGCTGATATCCACTTTTAGTTTTTCATCCAGCGGCAGTCGCGCATCCAGCACGACCATCGCGGTCATTAATTTGCTGATAGACGCAATCGGACGCACCAGATCCGGGTGGTTCGAATAGATCACTTTGTTGGTATTCAGATCAACAATCATCGCGCTACCAGAAGCAATTTCCGGTTGTGAAGCGGTGGTAGCGGCTGCCGTTTTCGCAACGGCCTGCGGCGCAAAAGGCACAGCCAGCATCAGGGCCAGGCTAAATAAAGAAACTCGAAATTTCGGCATGATGAGCATTCAGATAGTGGTTCACGCGCACAGGTTGCGCACCGCCGGAGTAAGGATTTACTGAGGCTAGCGACGCCATCATAACGAGCAAAAAGTGCGATCGTCAAAGGAGAATCGTGAGGAAATGCTGCATTGCTGACATTTACGCCAGCAATGCAACACAAAAGAACTTTCTAGAACAAACGATAACCGTAACCCCATAGTATAACGGTAAGGGCGAGCAGCACTTCCAGTACCAGCACGCCAATCGCCAGCGTCGAACTGGAGAAGCTAAGGCCTTCCTCTTTGTTGATATTCAGGAAGCTTGGAATACCGAGGTAAAGCAGGTAGCCGGTGTAAAACAGCGCCACCGTGCCGACCAGCGCACACAACCAGACCAGCGGATAAAGCGCCACCAGACCGCTTAAAAACAGCGGAGTTGCAACGTAGCCCGCAAAGACCATGCAGTGCGCAAGTGACGGACGCTGCGGATAATTGCGCGCCATCCACCAGATGACCCGCCCCATCACCGCGACCCCAGCCAGCATAACGCCATAAAACAAGACGGCCAGCGCCAGTCCGGTGAACCAGGATAACTTCAGGATAGTGCCATCGCCAAAATTCCAGCCAATTTGCGTGGTGCCAATGAAGGCGCAAATCACCGGAATTGCCGCCATCAGCAAAACGTGGTGGGTGTAGTGATGAGAAATCGTTTCGTTTTCGCGATTAATCACCTGCATTTCACGATCGGGATGGGAAAACAGTCCCCAGACATGGCTCATACCGCCCCCTTGTTGTGAGTTCATGAACCTGACAGTTCAAGTATAAGTCAGCTTGTGATTATTTTTTGTGCATTCATAGAATTTGCACCGTCTGATGAGCGTCCTTTTTCAGCGTGAATGATTCACAGGGTGTATGCTTACAAGCAACCAAAGGGAGACAGACGGGCCTATGGATCTCAATACACTCATCTCACAATATGGTTATGCCGCGCTGGTGCTCGGAAGTCTGGCGGAAGGTGAAACCGTGACGTTGCTGGGAGGCGTTGCGGCACATCAGGGGTTATTAAAGTTCCCGCTGGTGGTACTTTCTGTAGCGCTTGGCGGCATGATTGGCGACCAGGTGCTTTATCTGTGCGGGCGGCGGTTTGGTGGCAAGCTGTTACGCCGTTTCTCTAAGCATCAGGATAAAATTGAGCGGGCGCAGAAACTTATCCAGCGCCATCCGTATCTGTTTGTCATTGGTACGCGTTTTATGTATGGCTTTCGGGTCATTGGCCCGACGCTGATTGGTGCCAGCCAGCTGCCGCCGAAAATCTTTCTGCCGCTGAATATTCTCGGCGCATTTGCCTGGGCGTTGATTTTTACCACTATCGGTTATGCTGGTGGTCAGGTGATTGCGCCGTGGTTGCACAATCTCGACCAGCATTTGAAGCACTGGGTCTGGTTGATTCTGGTCGTGGTTCTGGTGGTTGGCGTGCGCTGGTGGCTGAAACGACGCGGGAAGAAAAAGCCGGATAATCAGGCGTAAAACCATTGCCTAGAATAAGGCGTTTGCGCCGCATCCGACATCCGTCGCACCATGCCTGATGCGACGCTTGCACGTCTTATCATGCCTACCAAAGATTACCCATTGAAATAACCACGCACCTCACTGTGCTATTCTGGGTTGAACTGCGGATTCGCCAGCATAAAGCCACCATCGACAATTAACGACTGCCCGGTGGTGTAATTTGCGCCTTCAGAGCATAACCACGCCACCAGGCTGGCAATCTCATGCGTTGCGCCGAAACGCCGCAGGGGAATCGAAGGCTCCGCGTCGGGCTTCACGTCGCCGTCATCCATGCCATTCATTGGTGTGGCGATAGCCCCAGGCGCGACTGCATTCACCAAAATCTTATACCTGACCAGCTCAAGCGCCATCGCTTTGGTTAGCCCACCGAGTGCATGTTTAGCGGCTGTATAGGCGCTGGCATCCGGCAGCGGCGTATGCTCATGTACCGACGTAATGTTGATGATGCGACCGCCCTGCCCTTGTTTCACCATCTGGCGGGCCGCAATTTGTGAGCATAAAAATGCACCATCAACATCAACGGTAAAAATCTTGCGCCACTCATCGAAAGCCATATCAAGAAACGGCGCTTTGGTCATTGTGCCCGCATTATTCACGAGCACATCGATGCGCCCCAGCCGTTGAATAAGTTTCTCCAGCGCCAGTGCCCCCTCTGGCAGTTTACCGAGATCCAGCTGCACCATCTCCGCACGTACGCCGTGGCTAACCACCTCACGCGCGGTATCTTTTGCCCCTTCTTCATCTGAGTGCCAGGTAATACCAATATCAAAACCCTGCTGCGCCAGTAATAACGCGCACTCTTTGCCGATCCCCGAATCGGAGGCGGTAATAATCGCGACCTGTGCCATCGAGTTCTCCACTTAACGCTGAATAAACGTTAAGTATAGAAGGCGTATATCATCAGCGTTTGTAACCCCCGCCCAGCGCCCCGGTGAGTTGAATGGAGGCATCCAGCCACTGCCCTTGCAATAACAGGCCATTGGCCCGCTCACGCAGCGCCGGGATCCTGGCTTCGCTGACGCGGGAACCAGCAATGATACCCGCGTTAAAGCGGGCCTGCGCAAGACCTACCACACGCAAGGCATCGCGCTCAATTTGCGCCTGATGCTGGTTTTTCTCCGCCAGCGTCTGAACCTGACTGGCTGCCCGCGCCACGTCATTCACCGCTTCAACCACCGCTTTGTTGTAGCTGGCGATAGACAAGTTGCTTTCGGCTTTTGCAATATCGAGGTTGGCGTTAAGACGACCACTATCGAAAATGGGTAGTGTCAGGCCTGCCGTAACGCCCATTTGCTGCGCGGAATGACGGAACAGGTCGCTTAAGTGCAACGCATCCTGTTGCAGGAAGGCCATCAGGTTGATGTCAGGATAAAATGCCGCTTTTGCCGCATCAATGGTGCTTAACGATGACTCAACGTACCAATGCGCTGCCTGCAAATCTGCCCGCCGTGCCAGCAATGAATACCCCAGTTCATCAGGAAGCTGACTTGCCACTTTCGGCAACTCAACCGGTTTAAGCTTCAATGACTTTATCTGGTGATTTGTAAGTGCGCTTAACCGTGCCTCAATAATTTTCATTTTTCCCACGACATCGTTGAGCTGCTGCCGGGTCTTGCTGGCATTAATATCGGTTTCCACACCTTCAACTGAAGAAGTAATCCCGTTCTGGTATAGCTGGCGATCGGTCGCGATAATGGTGTTCTGCTCTTTTTCGATTTGCTGCAAAACAGTGTTTAACGCTGCCTGGGTTTGCCACTCCCAGTAAAGGCGGACAACGCTGCCAGCCAGCAATTGGCGGGTTTGCTCGCGTTCCGCCGCCCGTGCTTTAACTGTACCCAGGCGAGCAGTAACCTCCGCCCGATTCTTTCCCCAAATATCAAGATGCCAGCCCGCCGTTAAGCCAAAAGTACCATTGGTGTACCACGGACCGGTCGTACCTGCGGCAGGATCGTTCAGAGCAAACGGCCCCATTAGCCCTTCTGCCGACATTTTTTGCCTCTCCATATCCGCAGAAAAATCGATCTGAGGGCCATCCTGAGTGGCAACTGCCTTCGCCTGGGCTTCAGCCAGCTGAATGCGCTGTTCAGCCACCTGCATATCCGGTGCGTTCTGCAGTGCATAGTTAATTAATGAAGTGAGTTGATTATCGTGATACTCCAGCCACCATTGGCTGTCTGGCCAACCATTTTTCAGCGCCGTAGGTAATGCGGTGTCAACTTGCGCAGCGGGTGTTTGCTGGCTTAACGCCTGGCGGGTTTCATGCATAGGCGCACACCCGGCCAGCATCAGTAACAGAGGAAAACAGGCGATGGCTGGGTAAAAGGAATCACGATTCATGGAGGAATAGTCAGGTAAGAAAAGGTGCGCGGAGATTACCGTGTGATGCAATATATTTTTTAGTTTCGCGTGGCAATACATCAGTGGCAATAAAACGACATATTCAGAAAAATATACAGTAAGTGAATGATATTCTCCGATTTATCTTAATCACTTATGAGTAACGGCAAAGGGCTTCGTTTTTTCCTATACTTATTCGACACTCACAAATAAAGGAACGCCAATGAAAATTATACTCTGGGCTGTATTGATTATTTTCCTGATTGGACTACTGGTGGTGACTGGCGTATTTAAGATGATATTTTAAAAATCAGATATGGCATATAAGTTGTCAGGTCAGGAACTCGATATTTTGTGTACTTGATTTGCAAACAGCTCCGGTGTTGGTGGCGTCAAAATCGCTGAAGCGTTCCCCGAAGGCCGGGACAGCCCACATGAATGTGGGCTGAGGGCGCGTTTTACAGGGACGTTAACTCGCGCACGACACGGTAGACGAAGGGGATAAGCTGAAGGTACCGCGCAACAGCGATTTTGTTCGCCAGAGCCCGGGGATGCAGGGGGAGGAGGCTATTGTCCTCCCCCTGCGCGCGCCTTGCGCCAGTGGCAATATATGGCTTAGCTCATGAAAGGAGCGCAACAAGATGATGAAGCTGAATAAACGATTCATTGTCTCTGATAAGCTGCGATTCCACTATTATCGCAGCTTATCGATATCAATTGCCTGAATAGCCCTTGCAATATCAGGGGAATTATTCAACACCCGAACATGCTGAAATAATTCCGTTGCTTCATCGTATTCTTTACGCAAATAACTCAACCACTGTTTAATCCGCGCAACGTGATATAACCCAGTATCGCCCTGCTTTTCCAGACGGGTATATTTTTGTAGCAAAGCAACCACCTCCGGCCACGGCATTCGCGGTTCGTTATATTTTACCACCCGGCTCAGGTTGGGAATATTGAGCGCTCCGCGACCAATCATCACCGCGTCACAGCCGCTGATCGCCATACACTGTTGCGCGCTCTGCCAGTCCCAGATTTCACCGTTGGCAATCACCGGAATATTCAGCCGTTGGCGAATCTCGCCAATCGCCTGCCAGTCAATATGCTCCGCGCGGTACCCCTGCTCTTTTGTCCGCCCATGCACCACCAACTCCGTAGCGCCAGCCTGTTGAACCGCATCGGCGATTTCAAATTTCTTCTCACCGCTGTCCCAGCCCAGACGCACTTTCACACTGACGGGCAAATGCGCCGGTACAGCTTCACGCATCGCTTTTGCACCCTGGTAGATGAGTTCAGGATCTTTGAGTAGTGTCGCCCCGCCGCCGCTACCGTTAACCGTTTTCGACGGACAGCCGCAATTAAGATCCACACCCCAGGAACCTAACTCCACCGCACGGGCGGCGTTCTCTGCCAGCCATTGTGGGAACTGACCCAGCAATTGCACGCGCACCAGCGTACCGGATGGCGTTCGGCTGGCGTTTTGTAGCTCCGGGCAAATGCGATGAAAAACTTTTACCGGCAGCAGTTGATCCACCACGCGGACAAACTCGGTGATGCACAGATCGTAGTCGTTAACTTCGGTCAGCAATTCACGCACCAGAGAGTCGAGTACACCCTCCATCGGCGCCAGTAACACACGCATATCATCACCCGCAAAAAAATGAGGCGCTATGTTAGCGCCTCTGGTGTTTGCAGACAAACTGACTTACTGATTAATTCGGGCAAGATTTTTCCCCTCACCCTAACCCTCTCCCCCAAGGGGCGAGGGGACCGTCCGTGCACCTGATTAGGTAAGAAGTACTCAGCGTGGTTGCAGACAGTTATCTTCTTTCCAGCCGTACAGCCACTCCATGCCGCGATAAAACTCTGCCTGCGATTTCCCTTTCCACAGCAGGTTACGTACCTGACGTTCTACCCCTGCGGCGTGATAAACCCGCCCCATTTCACGGGTCGACCAGACGATGCGCGCGGTACGCGGAATACGTACCGACTCATACAGCGCAAAAGCTTGCGCCGCATTACCCTCACACTGCGCCAGCGCCTTACCCAGCGTTACTGCATCTTCCAGCGCCATACAGGCACCTTGTGCCATATACTGCGCCACCGGATGGGCCGCATCGCCCACCAGCGTAATGCGGTTAGTCCCCCATTTCCCTACCGGTTCACGATCGGCCGTTGACCAGCGTCGCCATGACGTCGGTTTATCCAGCATCTGGCGAGGACGCGGGTGAATGCCTTCAAAATAGGAAAGCACTTCCTCTTTACTGCCATCCTTCACGCCCCACTCTTCCTGGTGGCGGCTGTGGAATGTCACCACCAGGTTATACTGCTTGCCGCCGCGCAAAGGATAATGCACCAGGTGACAGTGCGGACCCGCCCACAATACCGGCGCATTAATACGTAAATCTTCCGGCATATCCGCACAATCGATAACCGCACGGTAGACCACATGTCCGGTGACGCGCGGCGCATCGCCTAATAAGCTCTGGCGCACCACTGACTTCACGCCATCACAGCCAATCAAAATATCGCCGCTCCAGCTATTACCTCGATCGTCGAAAACGGTGACATCGTCTTCCGTCTCACGAATATCCACGACATTCGTAGAGGTGTGATACTCCACGTCCGGATGCGTCAGTACCGCTTCCCACACCGAGGCATGAATATCAACGCGGTGGATCACCGCGTAAGGGCCGCCGAAATGGTCACGAAAGGCCTGACCGGTTTCAATGCGCACCACTTCTTCGGCGTTTACCGCATCCATCATGGTAATGTGATCGGTAAACACCGCGCGCTGGCGGGCGATTTCGCCGACGCCAAGACTGTCCAACGCCGAAAACGCGTTTGGCCCCAACTGGATGCCTGCGCCGATCTCACCGATCTCATGCGCCTTTTCCAGCAGCACCACTTTGATCCCCTGGCGGGCCAGTGACAACGCAGTTGCCGCACCGCCGATCCCGCCTCCCACAATTACTGCGCGTGTCACTTTAGTCATTATGGTTCTCCTGGTCAGGCTGAAATTTTATCTTGTTGATTTTCTGGCGCTGCGGCAATGAACGCTGGCAGCTGCGTGCAGGCGTCGAACACTGTTTTACAGCGCGGATATCCACTCAGATCGCAGTTCATACGTAGCGCGTTCGCCCACTGAGGAACAAGGCAGCAGTCTGCCAGCGTCGGCGTCTCACCCACACAAAATTGCCCCGACTGGCTCTGGCGCAGTAGCTGTTCCACCGCGTTTAACCCTTGCTGGATCCAGTGCGCATACCAGCGTTTTTTCTCTTCTTCACTGACGTTCAGCTCTTCGGTCAGGTAGCGCAGCACGCGCAGGTTATTCAATGGATGAATATCACAAGCGATGGCATAGACAATTTCCAGCACCTTGTTGCGGGCTGGTTCTTCCTGCGGCACCAGCGGAACTTGCGGGTAGTGACGATCCAGCCAGTCAATAATCGCCAGCGACTGACCGAGTGACTCGCCCTCGTCAGTCAGCAGCGTCGGCACCAGCCCGACAGGATTCATCCGCCGATAGGCCAGTTCATTTTGCTGACCAATACGGATATTCACCCCTTCGGTCTGGTAATTAATGCCTTTCAGCGCCAGCGCAATGCGTACCCGGTACGATGCTGAACTATTAAAAAAACTGTACAGCTTCATCATGCACCTCAGACAATCTTCACCGCGATAGGGGTTAAGCCCTCGACGTTGCCCGTGATCACATCACCTTTCACTACCGGGCCCACCCCTTCTGGCGTACCAGTGAAGATCAGATCGCCCGGTTGCAGCTCAAAGAAGCCTGACAGGTAGCTGATGGTTTCATTCACCGACCAGACGAGATGGCGAATATCGCTGCGCTGGTGATCTTCACCGTTTACCTGTAACCAGATTGGTGCGTTATCAATACCGCCGGTTTCGCTGGCTTTGTGCAGCGGTGCGATGGGGGCCGAGAGATCAAATGCTTTGCCGATTTCCCACGGGCGGCCCATCTGACGCATTTCCATTTGACGGTCACGGCGCGTCATATCAAGGCCTGTGGCATAACCCCAGACATATTCATGGGCCTTTTCCAGTGGGATATCGCTGCCCTTTTTACCAATCGCCACCACCAGTTCAATTTCGTAATGATAGTTATCGGTCTGCGCCGGATACGGCAGCGCCAGCGTTTCGCCAGCGGCGACCGGAACAACGGCATCTGCTGGTTTGCAGAAGAAGAAGGGGGGTTCACGATCCGGATCAAAGCCCATTTCGCGGGCGTGGGCGGCATAGTTACGCCCGACACAGTAAACGCGGCGCACGGGGAATTGTTCATCACTGCCAACAACCGGTACGGTAACGGGCGCTTGTGGTTCGAATACATATTGAGTCATTTTCTCTCTCCCAAATTAATAACGCGCTTCGCGGAACAGCCCCAGGGCTTCTTGTACCGGTCTGTCCGAAAAACTGAATAAAACGGTATCTTGCGTAGTCTGGAATGACACGCCGTGCCAGGTCGGCACCACAAAGATATCTTTTGCACTAAAGGTGAAGATTTCATTGCCGATGGTGACTTGTCCGCTACCTTCCACTACATGGTAGATAGTGCTGTCAGTGGTACGCGCCACGCGGGAGGCGAACCCTTTCGGTAGCAGTTGCAGGAAGGCGCCCATCGACGGCATCGGATAGCCGCCGGTGACCGGGTTGACATAGCGCATTTTGTAGCCATCCCACTCGTCGGCATCGCCCAGGCGGGTTAAATCGTGCAGCACTTCGCGGCTACGGTCATAACGATAGTTAAAGATCGGTGAGGAGTTCCTCGTCTGATGGCGCAGCGGCAACATATTGGCAGCGTAACGTGGCAGATAATCGCCCTCTTTACGCGTTACCGGTTGTTGCTCTTCCGGGTAATCTTCGGCAAAACCGCAGCCCAGAGTGTTCACTAATGGCAGATCCAGTCCATCGAGCCAGATAACCGGTTCGTCGCCAGGGTTACCGTGATCGTGCCAGCGCCATTGTGGGGTCAGGATAAAATCGCCCTCATTCATGGGCGTGCGTTCGCCATCAACGGCGGTAAATGCCCCTTTGCCTTCAACAATAAAACGCAGTGCTGACTGGTTATGGCGATGACTCGGTGCCACTTCGCCTGGCATGATCAGTTGCAAACCAGCATACAAAGTCGCGGAAATGGAAGACTGCCCGCGCAGCGCCGGGTTTTCCAGCACCAGCACGCGGCGCACGGCCTCTTTCGCACCAATCAGGCTGCCGCTCTCCAGTAGCAGCGGGCGGATCTCCTGATAATTCCAGTACGCTGGCGCACAGTTAGCGTTGGGCGTTTTCGGCACCAGATGGTGCAGTGACTCCCACAGCGGGGTCAGGTTTTGCCCGGAAATATGCTGATAAAATTGCTCGCGGCTTTTTTGATTGTTATCAGTCATTAGGATGCTCCTTATTCGTTCACAACGCCTGCGCGAGGCAGTGAGTCAGGGACAGAGGTCGACTGGCGAACCACGGTGATCAGCAGGCTTAACATCACCGCACTGATCGCCGCGGGCACAGCGATAATGAAAAACAGGGTGTCGAAAGAGAAATTCATCGCCATCATCAGGCCGCCAGAAAGCGAGCCGACAATCGCGCCGCAGCGGCCTACGGCGTTTGACCAGCTCACGCCCGTGGCGCGGCTTTGCGTTGGGTAGAGCGTTGCGGTCAACGCGTTCAACCCCACCTGAGATCCGCTAATGCCAATGCCGGTGCCGAAAATCGCCAGTGCCATCAGCCATAATCCATCCTGGCTTAAGCCAATCATCACGATGCATATAGCGCCTATGGCATAGCTCAGCGCCAGTACGCGGAAAGGATTGAACTTATCCATCAGCACACCCAGCGCCAGCGCGCCTAACGTACCGCCAATCTGGAACGCGGCGGTGACCCAGGACGCGTGTTGCAGGTCTATGCCGCGATGGTTCAACAGCGTTGGCATCCAGCTTGAGAGCAGGTAAATAATCAGCAGGCTCATAAAGAACACCACCCAAAGCATCAACGTAATGGGTAACTGACGTCCCATAAACAGTTGACGAATGCTGCCTTTTGTAACGGAGGCTGATTCATTGAGATAAAAGTGGGTATCGACATAACGCTCGCGGGTGATGGCGCTGACGGTTTTCGCAATCACCGCCTGCGGTAGCTGGCGGCGCACCTGCCAGCGTGGCGATTCCGGCAGAACTACCAGCAGTGCGACAAACAGCATCAGCGGTAACACGCCCCCCAACACCAGAATGCCGTGCCAGCCAATCACCGGCACCAGCTGTGCGCTGACAATCCCGCCAAACGCCGAACCCAGCGTAAAGCCGCAAAACATCAGCGTCACCAGCGCGCCCCGGCGACGGGCAGGCAGATATTCCGAGGTCATGGTGATGGTGTTCGGCATCGCGCCGCCAAGCCCAAGCCCTGTGAGAAAACGCAGTAATACCAGCGTTTGCAGATCTGGTGAAAACGCAGAGGCGAGGCTTAACGCGCCAAACAAAAAGACGCACAGCTCAATCACCCGCTTGCGACCAAAGCGATCGGACAACGGGCCACAAAGCAGTGCTCCTGCGGTTAATCCCAGCAGACCCGCGCCAAAAAGCGGGGCGAGATCGCCTGCGGTGAGTTGCCAGTGAGTGCGAATATCAGGGGCGATAAAGCCGATAGCCGCGGTGTCAAAACCATCGAGCATTACCACCAGAAAACAGCAGATGATAACGCGCCACTGCATCTTGCCGACCGGAGCAGCATCGATCAGTGCTTGTAAATCACGTCGTTGAGTCATAGTAAATGCCTCAGTGCAGGTAAGGTAGATGTTTCTTTTGTTTTGTATATGTTGCGATAATGTAATTAAAGAGATGAGATGTACAATGGCATTTCGGGCAGAGAGATAACCTGGAGGTTATGGCAAATGGCGAACTGGGCGCAAAAACTAAAACTACATCACCTGCAAATGCTGGTGGCGCTGGGTGAACAGGGTAATCTGACCCATGTCGCACGGATGATGAATATCACCCAACCCGCACTTTCGAAATGGTTGTCACAACTGGAAGATGAGATCGGACTCACACTTTTTGAGCGGCACAGCAAAGGGCTTCGTCCGACCGAAGGCGGCAAATTGTTATTG
Organism: Escherichia coli; assembly: GCF_036503815.1. Classification (GTDB taxonomy): domain Bacteria; phylum Pseudomonadota; class Gammaproteobacteria; order Enterobacterales; family Enterobacteriaceae; genus Escherichia; species Escherichia coli_F. The sequence goes on along the minus strand of NZ_AP027764.1, from coordinate 1,782,099 downwards.
CAACATGCCCAACGGTTAATCAATGACATGGAAAGATCGCAATATGAACTGGCTCGCTTTAAACAAGGTGGACTGGTCGGCAGTCTGAAAATTGGCTGTTCTCCCGTCGCCACTGACTGCGTATCCCAGGCGATTTTGCATTTGCTCAAGGAGATGCCAACTCTACACCTGAATATCGAAGAGAAGGTGATGACCCCATTGCTGCAAGATCTGTTGGCAGGTTCTGTCGATGTGGTGGTTGGGCGAATTGGCGGTCGCGCGTTGCAATTGCCGCTGAATTATCGCGTGCTCTACACCGAGCCGGTATGCTTTGTCGCCCGTCCTGAGCATCCACTGGCGAAATACGCCACCCTCAGCTGGAATGATCTTGCTAACTGGCGGTGGATAGTCTGGCCGACAGGTACCCCCATCCGCATCAGCATTGATAATGCGCTGGTAGACCACGGCGTGATGCTGCCAGAAAACACGATTGAGTCGGCGTCGATGAACGTCAGTACCAACCTGTTACAAAGCAGCAATATGATCTCTATTTTGTCATTACGCCTGGCGCAACGTTATGCCAGCCAGGGGCAACTGGCGATCCTCAACCTGCCAAAGATTGAACAGAAAGGCAGCGTCGGTGTGTTTTGGCGTAATAACGAAACGCCTTCTTATGCTTTAAGTCAGTTTCTGCACTTTTTACAGCAGAATTAGTGTGCTGAACTGGGCACTCGCCCGATGTTACTTCCCTGTAATTCAACTATGCTGAGAATTCTTAATGTGATCGGTAGCACGTTTTACGAATTAATTGTATGATGAATCCATCTCATCTGGGGTGTTGATTATGAGTAAGACACTGAACATTATCTGGCAATATTTACGCGCTTTTATCCTGATTTATGCCTGCCTGTATGCAGGCATTTTCATTGCTTCCCTGCTACCGGTAACCATTCCGGGCAGCATCATCGGGATGCTGATCTTGTTTGTCCTGCTGGCCTTGCAAATTCTTCCGGCAAAGTGGGTCAATCCGGGGTGCTACGTACTGATTCGCTATATGGCGCTATTGTTTGTGCCGATTGGCGTAGGCGTCATGCAATATTTTGATTTGCTCCGCGCACAGTTTGGTCCGGTAGTGGTTTCCTGTGCAGTCAGTACGCTGGTGGTTTTTCTGGTGGTGAGCTGGAGTTCGCAACTGGTGCACGGTGAACGTAAAGTCGTAGGTCAGAAAGGATCAGAAGAATGATGGCAAATATCTGGTGGTCATTGCCGCTAACGTTAATTGTCTTTTTTGCCGCCCGCAAACTGGCGGCGCGGTATAAGTTTCCCTTGCTTAACCCATTGCTGGTTGCAATGGTGGTGATCATTCCTTTTTTAATGCTGACCGGCATCTCTTACGACAGCTACTTTAAAGGTAGCGAAGTGCTAAACGATCTGCTGCAACCGGCGGTTGTCGCACTGGCCTATCCTTTATATGAGCAGCTGCACCAGATCCGCGCGCGCTGGAAATCGATCATCACCATCTGTTTTATCGGCAGCGTGGTTGCGATGGTGACGGGGACTTCCGTGGCATTGTTGATGGGCGCTTCACCGGAAATCGCCGCGTCAATCCTGCCGAAATCAGTCACCACGCCTATTGCAATGGCGGTTGGCGGCAGTATTGGCGGTATTCCGGCAATCAGCGCAGTTTGCGTGATTTTCGTCGGTATTCTGGGCGCAGTGTTTGGTCATACGTTACTTAATGCGATGCGTATTCGCACCAAAGCAGCGCGCGGTCTGGCGATGGGGACAGCCTCGCACGCCCTCGGTACGGCACGCTGTGCTGAGCTGGATTATCAGGAAGGTGCATTTAGTTCGCTGGCGCTGGTGTTATGCGGGATTATTACTTCGCTGATCGCACCGTTCCTTTTCCCGATTATTCTGGCAGTAATGGGCTAAAATTTGCGATGCGTCGCGCATTTTTGATGTAAGTTTCATTCGTTGCACAATTAATGAGATTCAGATCACATATAAAGCCATAACGGGTTCGTAAACTGTTATCCCATTACATGATTATGAGGCAACGCCATGCATCCACGTTTTCAAACCGCTTTTGCCCAACTTGCGGATAACTTGCAATCTGCACTGGAACCTATTCTGGCAGACAAGTACTTCCCCGCTTTGTTGACCGGGGAGCAAGTCTCATCGCTGAAGATCGCAACGGGGCTGGACGAAGACGCGCTGGCATTCGCACTACTCCCGCTGGCGGCGGCCTGTGCGCGTACGCCATTGTCGAATTTTAATGTTGGCGCAATTGCGCGCGGTGTGAGCGGAACCTGGTATTTCGGTGCCAATATGGAATTTATTGGTGCGACAATGCAGCAAACCGTTCATGCCGAACAAAGCGCGATCAGCCACGCCTGGTTGAGTGGTGAAAAAGCGCTCGCAGCCATCACCGTTAACTACACGCCTTGTGGTCACTGCCGTCAGTTTATGAATGAACTGAACAGCGGTCTGGATCTGCGTATTCATCTGCCGGGCCGCGAGGCACACGCGCTGCGTGACTATCTGCCGGATGCCTTTGGGCCGAAGGATCTGGAGATTAAAACGCTGCTGATGGACGAGCAGGATCACGGCTATGCGCTGACTGGTGATGCGCTTTCTCAGGCGGCGATTGCAGCGGCAAATCGTTCACACATGCCTTACAGTAAGTCGCCAAGCGGTGTAGCGCTGGAATGTAAAGACGGTCGTATTTTCAGCGGCAGCTACGCTGAAAACGCCGCATTTAACCCGACTCTACCACCGTTGCAGGGGGCGTTAATTTTGTTGAATCTCAAGGGTTATGATTACCCGGATATCCAGCGCGCGGTTCTGGCAGAAAAAGCCGATGCGCCGTTGATTCAGTGGGATGCCACCTCCGCAACGCTGAAAGCTCTCGGTTGTCACAATATCGACCGCGTGCTTCTCGCTTAAGACTGGTGCCGGATGTGGCGTGAACGCCTTGTCCGGCTTGACAGCCCTCTCCTGGTGTCGAAAATCCCGGCAAACAGTTTGCCGTTTCTTGCGCAAAACCAGCGGGTAAAGTAGCCTGATGGAAATTTTCCTTAGATCGAGTCTCCTGCATGTTAAAGCGCGTGTTCTACAGCCTGTTAGTCCTGATCGGCTTGCTGCTGTTGACTGTGCTCGGCCTCGATCGCTGGATGAGCTGGAAAACCGCGCCTTATATCTACGACGAATTGCAGGATCTCCCCTACCGCCAGGTCGGCGTGGTGCTCGGCACAGCAAAATATTATCGTACTGGCGTAATTAATCAGTATTATCGCTACCGTATTCAAGGAGCGATTAATGCCTATAACAGTGGCAAGGTAAATTATCTATTACTGAGCGGCGATAATGCTTTGCAAAGTTATAATGAGCCAAAGACCATGCGCAAAGATTTAATCGCCGCAGGTGTCGACCCATCAGATATTGTTCTCGATTACGCAGGCTTTCGTACGCTGGATTCCATCGTCCGTACACGCAAAGTTTTTGATACTAATGATTTCATTATTATCACCCAACGTTTCCACTGTGAGCGGGCATTATTTATAGCGCTACATATGGGGATTCAGGCCCAGTGTTATGCCGTACCGTCGCCGAAAGATATGCTGTCAGTACGTATTCGCGAATTTGCTGCCCGTTTCGGTGCGCTGGCTGACCTTTATATTTTTAAACGTGAACCGCGCTTTTTAGGGCCGCTTGTGCCTATTCCGGCTATGCACCAGGTGCCGGAAGATGCACAGGGGTATCCCGCCGTCACGCCCGAACAGTTACTTGAATTACAGAAGAAACAAGGAAAGTAGTTATGGATGTACAGCAGTTTTTTGTGGTTGCCGTTTTTTTCCTTATCCCGATATTTTGTTTCCGCGAAGCATGGAAAGGCTGGCGTGCAGGCGCGATTGATAAACGGGTTAAAAATGCAGCGGAACCGGTGTATGTCTGGCGAGCAAAAAATCCCGGACTTTTCTTTGCTTATATAGTGGCATATAGTGGCTTCGGAATTTTATCTATTGGTATGATTATTTATCTTATTTTCTATCGTTAATATTGTCCCTCCCCTGTTAATTATTGAGAATAATTATTACTTCAGTCAATAAGCTGCGGATATAACATTCTGAACCGCAGCTATTTGTGAATTCTTTCACAGTTTAAATTTCCCCACACGCTTAGCCTTAATATCAGCAAGCAATATTTATGCTCTAAATAATTCGAGTTGCAGGAAGGCGACAAGTGACTGGGGTGAGCTAACGCAGACGCAGCACATGCAACTTGAAGTATGACGAGTATATTTAGCGTTCGCCTTAATTACTCATAGCATTAAGGAAGATCACATGCCGCAACAAAATTATCTGGATGAACTCACTCCGGCTTTTACGCCTTTACTGGCGATTAAAGAAGCCTCTCGCTGTTTATTATGTCACGACGCGCCCTGTAGTCAGGCTTGCCCGGCACAAACCGATCCGGGGAAATTTATACGCTCAATCTACTTTCGTAATTTTAAAGGCGCTGCCGAGACAATTCGCGAAAATAATGCCTTAGGTGCTGTATGCGCCAGAGTTTGCCCAACGGAGAAATTATGTCAAAGCGGTTGTACCCGTGCCGGTGTTGATGATCCCATTGATATCGGTCGCTTACAGCGCTTTATCACTGATTTTGAACAACAAACCGGGATGGAAATTTATCAGCCTGGTACTAAAACGCTCGGCAAAGTCGCCATTATTGGCGCAGGTCCTGCTGGATTGCAGGCCAGCGTGACGCTGACAAATATGGGGTACGACGTCACTATTTATGAAAAAGAAGCGCAACCCGGTGGCTGGCTGTGTAACGGTATTCCGCAATTTCGTTTGCCGCAAACCGTGCTGGATGCAGAGATCGCCCGTATCGAAAAAATGGGGGTGACCATTAAGTGCAATAACGAAATCGGTAAAGTACTCACCCTGGAGCAACTGAAAGCGGAAAACCGCGCAGTACTTGTCACCGTAGGGTTGTCGGGCGGTTCCGGGCTACCGCTGTTTGAGCATAGCGACGTTGAGATTGCCGTCGACTTCTTGCAACGTGCACGGCAGGCGCAGGGCGATATCAGCATTCCACAAAGCGCATTAATTATCGGCGGCGGTGATGTCGCGATGGACGTTGCCAGCACGCTGAAAGTTCTCGGCTGTCAGGCGGTAACCTGCGTAGCACGTGAAGAGTTAGATGAGTTTCCGGCAAGCGAAAAAGAGTGTGCCAGCGCCCGGGAGTTGGGCGTTTCGATCATCGATGGATTCACACCAGTGGCCGTGGAAGGCAATAAAGTCACGTTTAAGCATGTACGCTTACCGGGCGAACTGACGATGGCGGCAGATAAAATTATTCTCGCCGTCGGTCAGCATGCCAGACTGGATGCCTTTGCGGAGTTAGAGCCGCAGCGTAACACCATCAAAACACAAAATTACCAGACCCGCGACCCGCAAGTCTTTGCTGCTGGAGATATTGTTGAGGGTGACAAAACCGTGGTTTATGCCGTGAAAACCGGGAAAGAAGCCGCTGAGGCGATTCATCACTATTTAGAGGGAGCTTGCTCATGTTAACGAAAGATCTTTCGATTACCTTTTGTGGTGTGAAGTTTCCCAACCCGTTCTGCCTCTCTTCTTCGCCGGTAGGCAATTGCTATGAGATGTGTGCCAAAGCCTACGACACAGGTTGGGGTGGCGTGGTGTTTAAAACGATCGGCTTTTTTATCGCCAACGAAGTCTCGCCGCGTTTTGATCATCTGGTGAAAGAAGATACCGGTTTTATCGGCTTCAAAAATATGGAGCAGATTGCCGAACATCCTCTGGAGGAGAATCTGGCCGCCCTGCGTCGGCTGAAAGAAGATTATCCGGACAAAGTGTTGATCGCTTCGATCATGGGCGAAAATGAACAGCAGTGGGAGGATCTGGCGCGGCTAGTGCAAGAAGCTGGCGCCGATATGATCGAGTGTAACTTCTCCTGTCCGCAAATGACTTCTCATGCGATGGGTAGCGATGTCGGACAAAGCCCGGAGCTGGTAGAAAAATATTGTCGGGCAGTGAAACGTGGTTCTACGCTGCCGATGCTGGCGAAGATGACGCCGAATATCGGTGATATGTGCGAAGTGGCGCTGGCTGCGAAGCGCGGCGGCGCAGATGGCATTGCGGCGATTAATACCGTTAAATCCATCACCAATATCGATCTTAATCAGAAAATTGGTATGCCGATCGTTAACGGTAAATCGAGTATTTCCGGATATTCCGGTAAAGCGGTAAAACCGATCGCCCTACGCTTTATTCAGCAAATGCGCACCCATCCAGAGCTGCGCGATTTCCCGATTAGCGGTATCGGCGGTATTGAAACCTGGGAAGATGCAGCAGAGTTTTTATTGCTCGGCGCAGCAACGTTACAGGTGACCACCGGCATTATGCAGTACGGGTATCGGATAGTGGAAGATATGGCAAGCGGGTTATCGCATTATCTCGCCGATCAGGGATTTGATTCGTTGCAGGAGATGGTAGGTCTGGCGAATCACAATATTGTCCCGGCGGAAGATTTAGACCGTAGCTATATCGTCTATCCCCATATCAATCTCGATAAATGTGTTGGCTGTGGACGCTGTTATATTTCCTGTTACGACGGCGGTCACCAGGCGATGGAATGGAGCGAGAAAACGCGCACACCGCATTGTAATACCGAGAAGTGCGTGGGTTGTCTGCTTTGTGGTCATGTTTGCCCGGTTGGTTGTATTGATCTCGGGGAAGTGAAGTTTAAGAAGGGAGAGAAAGAACACCCGGTAACGTTGTAGAACCAGCGTCGCATCCGGCATTTGGCACCGATTGCCGGATGCGGCGCATCCGGCAATACCCACATTCACATCATTTCTTACGCGCGTATTTCAGTGAATCCAGCGCTACGGCGAAGATAATAATCGCCCCTTTGATGATGTACTGCCAGTATGGGTTTACGCCGATATACGTCAGGCCATAGTTGATGACGGTAAAAATAATTACCCCGGTCACCACACCAATCACCGTCCCTACACCACCGCTGAACGATACACCGCCCACCACACACGCTGCGATAGCATCCAGCTCATACATAAAGCCGAGGTTGTTGGTGGCAGAGCCGATACGTCCGGCTTCTAACATCCCGCCAAAGGCATAGAACACACCAGACAACGCGTAGATCATCAGCAGGTTCAGGCCAACGTTGACACCAGAAACTTTCGCCGCTTCCGGGTTACCGCCAATGGCAAAAATGTTCTTGCCGAAGCGGGTTTTGTTCCACAACACCCAGACGAATGCCACCGCAATCAACGCGTAGAAAGTGATGTAAGAGAGACGGAAGCTCCCCAGCGCAACAAAGCCCTGAGCAAAGGTAGAGAAGCCACTGTCAAAACCAGAAATTGGCGACGCCCCGACAAAGTCGTAATAGAGCGAGTTGATGCCGTAGACGATAATCATCGTGCCGAGCGTGGTAATGAATGGCGTCACGTTGAGATAAGCGATAATCAGGCCGTTGATCAAACCGATCACCGCGCCAATGGCACAGACAATCAGAATTACCAGCGCAATCGGCATCGTCGCCATTTCCGGGAATACTTTGTTAGCGTTATCCATGGACTGCAATAACGTCGCTGCCACCACGGCTGCCAGCCCTACCTGACGTCCCGCAGAAAGGTCGGTCCCCTGGGTGACAATTAATCCTGCCACACCAAGCGCGATAATAATACGCACCGATGACTGGGTGAGAATATTACTTAAGTTCAACAGACTTAAAAAAGTTGGGTCCTGGAAAATAATAATCGCCAGCAAAACTAAAAGAACGACGTAAATACCGCCCTCTTTCAGGTAAGTAAGAAAACTTTTCTTATTTAACGCACTCATGGGAGGCCCCTAATCTTAAAGGTGCAAAGACGCAAGACGCAGAATTTCGTTTTGCGTTGTTGTTTTTGTATCGACAATTCCGGAAACGAGACCATTGCTCATGACCAGAATACGGTCTGTTATCCCTAACAACTCTGGCATTTCGGAGGAAATAATAATAATCCCCTTGCCTTTCTTCGCCAGTTCGGCAATTAACTGATAAATTTCAAACTTCGCTCCGACATCAATACCGCGCGTTGGTTCATCGAGCATTAATATTTCTGGTTGCGTTAGCAGCCAGCGCCCAATAATTACCTTTTGCTGATTACCGCCGGAGAGTGAACCAATTTGCGTACGATGTCCCGGCGTTTTTACCCGCATCGAATCAATTACCCACTGGGTATCGCTTTTCATCCGCGAGTTATCCAGCAAGCCAACTTTATTTTTGTAGTTGCGGATATTGGAAATTAACGAGTTAAAGCCAATATCCAGATAGGCATAAATTCCCGTTGAGCGGCGCTCTTCAGTTACCAGTGCAAATCCGTGGTTTATGGCTTCGTTAGCGTTATGGTTATTGATCTTTTTGCCGTGCAACGTAATGGTGCCAGCCGATTTCTCGCGAATACCAAATAACGTCTCAACAATATCAGTACGTTTCGCCCCCACCAGACCGGCAATACCGAGGATCTCCCCTTTATGCAGATCAAACGAGACATCGCGAATCGACGGCTGGCGCAGCGACGTCAGATTACGCACTTCCAGAATCACTTCGCCCGGCTTGTTTTCTTTGTCAGGGAAACGCTGGTTAAGAGAGCGTCCAACCATCATGGCGATGATCTTGTCCATCGTTAGCCCTGCCAGCGGTTCGGTAGCGATCCACTGACCGTCGCGCAATACGGTGACTTCATCACATAACTGGAAGATTTCTTCCATTTTATGCGAGATATAAACAATACCGCAGCCGCGCTCTTTTAATTTACGAATAATAGTGAAAAGATGATTGACCTCTTTTTCAGTTAACGAAGATGTCGGTTCATCCATAATCACAATTTTCGCGTTATAGGAAAACGCTTTGGCGATTTCGATCATCTGCATTTGCGAAACGGATAATGTGCCGACGCGCGCACGCGGATCGATATCAATATCCAGCTCATCAAAAATTGCTTTGGTTTCGCGGTACATTTTGTCCTGATCGACAAACATGCCTTTGGTGGGATATCGCCCCAGCCACATGTTGTCCATCACCGAACGTTGCAATACCAGGTTTAATTCCTGGTGTACCATCGAAATACCATTTTCCAGTGCTTCTTTGGCAGAATGGAAATCGATCTCTTTACCCTGGAACAAAATGGTGCCGGAGTCTTTTTGATAAATACCAAACAGGCATTTTAATAATGTTGATTTTCCTGCGCCGTTTTCCCCCATTAATGCATGGATAGAATGTGGCCGGACTTTTAAATTAACGTTATCAAGTGCCTTAACACCCGGAAAAGACTTGTTGATACCGCTCATTTCCAACAAGTATTCCCCGGAAGACGGAGTCGTTGAGCTGACCATATAATTTTACCTTGTTGGCCATACAATAAGGGCGCAGTAAACGACTGCGCCCAATCAGTCTTATTTCTTGCTGAATTCAGCCAGGTTGTCTTTATCTACGCCAACGTAAGGTACGCGGACCACTTTGTTGTCGATTTTCCAGTTGGTACCATCAGCCGCACCTTTGCCATCGGCCAGGTTTTTCGCCAGATCAAAAGTCGCTTTCGCCTGGTTGTTAGCGTCGTTCAATACGGTGCCCGCCAGTGCACCGGATTTCACCAGTGCCAGAGCTTCTGGCAGCGCATCGACACCAAACACTGGAATGCTGGACTTGTTGTGTGCTTTCAGTGCTTCTACTGCGCCCATTGCCATCGCATCGTTGTTGGCGATAACCACTTCGATTTTGTTGGCGTTCGGGCCAGACAGCCAGGCGTCCATCTTATCTTTCGCCTGAGCGGTATCCCACATAGCGGTATCTAACTGTAACTGTTCAGTTTTGATGCCTTTGTCGTTCAGCTCTTTAATCACGTAAGTGGTGCGTGCTTCTGCATCCGGATGGCCCGGTTCACCTTTCAGCAGTACGAATTGAATCTGACCGTCTTTGTTGAGATCCCAATCCAGGTTTGCCGCCCAATGCTTAGCAATCAAATCGCCCTGAATAATGCCGGACTCTTTGGAGTCAGTGCCGACATAGTAGGCTTTATCGTAGCTATCCAGCGCCTTACGAGACGGTTCTTTGTTGAAGAAAACCACCGGCACGTTTTGCCCGCGCGCTTTCTCAATCACCGTACCCGCAGCTGCCGGGTCAACCAGGTTGATCGCCAGTGCCTTCACCCCTTTCGCCAGCAATACATCGATCTGATCGTTCTGCTTGGACTGGTCATTCTGAGAATCATTCATCAGCAGCTGAACATCTGGCGCGGCTTTCGCATCTTGTTCGATAGCCTTGCGCACAACAGACATAAAGTTATCGTCGTACTTATAGATTGTTACACCAATACGGGTATCAGCAGCGTGTGCAGTGGCACCGAATAACATACTGGCCATTACAGCAGACAGGGTTAACACCTTCTTATTCATGGTATCTCCGGTTTTTCTTATGCAGGGTAGTGCTTGAGATAAATGCTCGGCGGGGCAGTAGAGTTAATGAAGTGTTACTGAACGCCGAAGCTCACTTTTTAAAATTCGTTCTTCCATGCCCGGTAACGCTCCAGAAAACGGCTTTAATTGTTGTTATGACGCTATTACCTCGGTGAAAGTGATGATTCACTGTTACATACAGGTTACAGCGTTAAAACGGTGCAATCATAGCTATCGCATTGTTAATATACTGTGAAATCACTCACAGATTGAAAGCGGTTACATCGACTGATTTGTTGAGTTAGTGATCGCTGCCGCATTCTGGCGCGTTGCGACAGAATGGCGACGCACTAACGTCGGCATAAAACAGTGGCTGGCGTGAGGATCAATGTTGCCTGCTGCCCCTTGTAAGGCCAGTTCGGTAGCTAATTTTGCCATCGAAGCAATAGGATAACGCACGGTCGTTAATTGTGGGTCGGTGTAACGAGCGATGGGAATATCATCGAAACCGATGATTGAGAGATGTAACGGAATCGCAATACCATTATCTTTTAATGCCGTCAGTGCGCCAGCGGCCATATTGTCGTTGTATGCAAATACAGCGGTAAGTTGTAGATTGCGCCCCAGCAGTTCAACCATCGCCGCCTCACCGCCTGGCATGTCCGGGGTGCCAGTGCCAATCCAGCTTTCCGACGGAATAATATCCTGCTCTTTCAACGCACTCATCCAGCCTGCTTTGCGCATGGCATCATCTTCAATGCCGTGGCTGGAAGAAAGATAACCAATACGTTGATGACCATTATTGAGCAACATGCGCGTGGCCATTCGGGCACCACTGAGATTATCCAGGCAAACGCAACGATGGGCGTAACCTGGCACAACGCGGTTGATTAACACCATACCGGGAATGTTATCCATAAACTGCGCTAATTCATCATCGCTTAACGCTTTTGAATGAACAATCAACGCGTTACAACGCTGGCGAATTAACACCTCAATGGCATGACGCTCTTTTTCCGCTTCATGATAGCTATTACCTATTAGCACATATTTCTGGTGCTGCTGGGCGACGAGATCCACCGCTTTTACCAGCGCGCCGAAAAACGCATCAGAAACGTCCATTACCACCACGCCAATGGTATCGCTAACCTGAGTTGCCAGCGCCTGGGCATTGGCGTTTGGCCGATAATCCAGCTCGCTCACTGCTTTCATTACTGCTTCACGCGTGTCGGCACTGACCAGCGTGCTGTTATTGAGCACCCGGGAAACCGTTGCCACAGAGACGCCAGCCTGACGCGCTACATCACGAATGGTGATCATATTCACTACCTGTTATGAGATTGCAGTAAATGCCTGCTTGCTGGCGGCTATTTTGTCAGCACTGAATTCAGGACTTCGTGAATCGAGTCACAGCAATGGAAACGGTTACAACCATTTTGTTAATGAATGTGATCCAGATCGTTATCTTGATGTTTTAGATAATGCAGGTCCGGCAGCACGCAAAGTTAACTGACGCCAGAGCCATTCCACCGGCCCCTGACGGAAGTAACGCAGCCAGATAACAGAGAAGAGAATATTCGCCAGCCATACCGGAATAACAAACGCCAGCAATTCCAGACGGTCAAACTGCATAAACAAACCGAGGTGATAAAAAAGCGTGGTACAAATCAGCGTTTGCAATAGATAGTTGGTCAGCGCCATCCGTCCGACGCAGGCGATCGCGAGCACCAGCTTAAAGCGGCTCAATTGCGGCCAGAAACCATAAAACAGCGACGCATAGCCAACCGCCTGAAACGGCGCACTCAGTTCCCGCGGCATCTGAAGTAAGAAGGCGCACCAGCGATATGCCCAGTCCAGCCGCCATTGCAGGGCGATCGCTGGAAGGTTAATGATCACCCCAATCGCCACCAGCACAAAACCGGTACGCCGATAATGGCGCAAGCTAAACTGCCCTTTCAGCCAGCCACTGCGCATCAGCGCCGCGCCAATTAGCATCATCCCTGCCAGTTGCCAGCCATACTGTGCGCCCAGTGCCAGTAAACTGTTGCCAACACCATCGGCACGATTACTGATCGCTTCAACGCCGCCGTGAAGCTTCCAGTATTTTTCATACAAAATAGCCGATGCATCCGGCGTCCAGGCGCGGCTGGTCTGACTGTCTGAAATCAACCCCAACAACAGCAAAACGCCAAGCCCCACCAGATAAAGCATGACGCCGGTATTAAACAGGCTTTTTACCGATGGCGCATCGCGCACCAGCCGCCAACAGATTAAGCCCACCAGCCCGTAAGCCAACAGAATATCGCCGTCCCAGAACAATAAACCGTGAATAAAGCCCAACAAGACTAACAGTGTTAACCGCGACTGGATCCAGCGTTTGCCACGGGGTAGCAACATTTGCAGGCCAGCACCAAACAGCAACGCAAAAAGCGTGAGGAATTTCACCTGACCGATGAGATCGAGTAATGCCCAGGTCCATGCATCCTGCGGCGTAATAGCGCCGTACCAGGCGGGATTGAGATAAGCCGCCTTTGGTAACCCAAAGGCGCTGATGTTTAATAGCAGGATCCCCAGAATGGCGACGCCGCGAACAAAATCGAGCGTGACGTTGCGCTCCATGGTTCCTGCCTTTTAATCAGTTGTGATGACGCACAGCGCGCAGAAATTCGTGGCGCGTATTCTGACTGGATTTGAACAATCCACCAAGAGAGGTCGTTGTCGTGGCACTGGTTGCATCGCGGATGCCACGCGCCTTCACGCAGTAATGTACCGCATCGATAGAGACAGCCACGTTATTGGTGCCCAGCAGCGTTTGTAGCGCAATGAGAATTTGCTGCGTCAGACGTTCCTGCACCTGCGGACGCTGGGCAAAGAACTGCACGATACGGTTAATTTTTGACAGACCGATCACCGAATCTTTCGGGATATAAGCCACCGTCGCTTTGCCATCGATGGTAACAAAATGGTGTTCACAGGTACTGGTCAGGGTGATATCGCGCACGGTGACCATTTCATCAACCTTCATTTTGTTTTCAATGAGGGTGATTTTCGGGAAATTGGCGTAATCCAGACCGGAGAAAATTTCATCGACATACATTTTAGCGATGCGATGCGGCGTTTCCATCAAACTGTCATCAGCCAGGTCTAGATTCAGCAGCTGCATGATTTCGGTCATATGACCAGCAATAAGGCTTTTGCGCGTTTCGTTATCCATTTCATGCACGGGCGGGCGCAGCGGTGTTTCCAGTCCTCGCGCAACTAACGCTTCATGAACCAGGGCCGCTTCTTTACTGAGTGATGACATTTATGATTTCTCCTGCAGGTGTGACGCCTCCGCCCTGCGTGGGGGCAAAGTTATTAAGCTGATTTACAGCCTGATTATTGTGCGTGAGGCGGCGCACATAATCCAGTATTCACAGCGATAATTATTGTAATTGCCGCTGCCTTTCATCAGCAGATGTTAAAACATCGTTATGTATATACGGAAGTGAAAGTTACTCACAGCACATTGAATAAACGGTATGATGAAGAAATTGCAAACAACACAACAAGGAGCCACGCATGGAAATGCTCGAAGAGCACCGCTGTTTTGAAGGCTGGCAACAACGCTGGCGGCACGACTCCAGTACCTTAAATTGCCCGATGACGTTCAGCATCTTTCTTCCACCGCCTCGCGATCACACCCCGCCGCCGGTGCTGTACTGGCTCTCCGGATTAACCTGCAATGACGAGAACTTCACCACCAAAGCGGGGGCCCAACGCGTAGCGGCGGAACTGGGGATTGTACTGGTGATGCCAGACACCAGTCCGCGCGGCGAACAAGTAGCCAACGACGACGGCTACGATTTAGGTCAGGGCGCGGGGTTTTATCTCAACGCCACACAAAAACCGTGGGCGACGCATTACAGGATGTACGATTATCTGCGCGATGAATTACCGACTCTCATTCAATCGCAATTTAACGTCAGCGATCGCTGCGCTATTAGCGGTCATTCCATGGGTGGTCACGGCGCATTGATTATGGCGCTGAAAAATCCTGGCAAATACACCAGTGTTTCTGCCTTTGCGCCGATTGTGAATCCGTGCAGCGTCCCGTGGGGAATCAAAGCGTTTCGCACTTATCTGGGTGAGGATAAAAATGACTGGATGGAATGGGACAGTTGCGCGCTGATGTATGCGAGTAATGCGCAGGATGCGATCCCGACACTGATTGATCAGGGCGATAATGATCAGTTTCTTGCCGACCAGCTACAACCCGCAGTGCTGGCAGAAGCCGCGCGTCAAAAAGCGTGGCCGATGACGCTGCGTATTCAGCCGGGATATGATCACAGTTACTACTTTATTGCCTCTTATATAGAGGATCATCTGCGCTTCCATGCGCAGTATTTACTGAAGTAAAGTCTGCCCGGTTCGCCGGGCATCTTCTCATCAAAAGCGATAATCCACTGCCATAAAGTAACGACGTCCGTCTTCGTTATAGCTGTAGTCGTCACGACTGAGATCCTTGTCGCCAAGGTTCAGCACGCCCGCACGCAGTTTGACGTCTTTGGTCACCTGCCAGGCCGCGCCGGTATTCCAGATGGTATAACCGCCCGGAGTTTTAGCCGTCGCGCTGTCGGCGCGTTTCTGCCCGGTATAGTGACCAGAAACATAGAATGACCAGTCTTCCAGCGCCAGCGGTTTCCAGTCCAGCGTACCGTTAGCGGTATGGAACGGCAGATCGGACAACGGTTTGTTTTCGCCGTTGCTGACATCACGACCATCGTTGTAGGTGTAGTTGATCGACAGTTTCCATTCATCGTTGAACGGAATTTTCAGTTCGGTTTCCACGCCCTGAATACGTGCTTTGTTAACGTTGTAGTAGCTGAATACCGGCACACCGTCCGCTGTAAAACCGACAAAGTTTTGGTAGCCCGGTGCAGCATTGACGTCAGACGTACGGCTGATGCTGATACGATCTTTTACATCGTTACGGAAAACGGTCACGCTGGATTCAATCCCTTCCAGCCAGCCCTCCTCACCCAGGTAATACAGCCCCAGCTCCCAACTTTCGCTGGTTTCAGGTTTCAGATCCGGGCTACCCACAATCTTGCATGCGCCACGGCAGGAATTGCTCGTCCAGTCAGGGCTAAGTTGCAACAGAGAAGGTGCTTTAAATGCCGTCGCCCAGCCCCCTTTCACCGTTACGGTGTCGGTGGCGTTATAAACCAGGTAGGCACGTGGACTCCAGTGTTCACCGTAGGTTTCATGATCGTCCATACGTACGCCGGTCGTCAGCGCCAGCGGCTCGAAGATCCGCCATTCATCTTCCACAAACAGCGCGTACTGGCTGGCAGACGTTTTGGAGCTGGTTCCCCCGGTCAGGTTCACCGCATCGCTAAGTTTGTCGTGACGCCATTCACCGCCAACCGTGAGAAACTGATTAATCGCCGTCAGTGGCAACGTGTATTTACCATCGACCGTATTGCTTTCGGAAGTAATCGGGCTGCTGTTGCCAGGATTTTTGTTTTCGACTTTCTCACCGTAGTATTTCAGTTCGCTGGTGCCGTAATCCCAACGCCCATTATGGCTGACGGAGTAGTTCTGACGTTCCAGGCGGTTTTTGTCCAGCGAGTCGGAATCACGATCCTGACGGTCAAAACCGTATCCGGCAGTAAAATCGTGATTTTGATTCGGTGTCCAGGCAAATTCCACATTGCCGTCGCGGCTGGAGAATCCTTCAATACGCGGCGTTTCTCCGGTATCGGTGGTCGTTGAGTTTTGTGGGTCATCCTTTTCACGTTTTGCCAGGCTGCCGTAAGCTTTCATTCCCAGCACGCCGTCAATTAATGGTCCGCTGGTAAAGAACTGACCGTTATAGGTATCACCGCGATCGCGATGTTCCTGAATGGTGGTATCGACAGTAACGGTACCCGACCATTTCTGACCGATTTTTTTTGTGATGATATTCACGACACCGCCGAGCGCATCGGAACCGTACAGCGACGACATCGGGCCACGGACCACTTCAATACGTTCGATGGAATCGACCGGGATCCAGTTCAGATCGAAATCATTGTGGCGGAAGACGGCATTGCGGGAGTTAACGCGTTTACCGTCGACGAGAATCAGGGTGTAGCTGCTGTCCAGACCACGAATACTAACGCCCTTACGGTTATCCCCTTCGTTCGTCAGTTGTACGCCTGGCACTTCTTTGAGCACATCCTTTAGATTCTGTACTGGTTTTCGCTGCAGGTCTTCCTGGGTAATGACGCTGATACTGGCTGGTGCATCTTTCAGGTTTTGTTCAACGGAAGATGCGGTGACAACCATCGTTTCGCCATCATCATCGACCGCTAACACAGGCCATGCACAAGAAATAGCGGACAAACACAGCCCGACCCGTACGAAGGGGTTCAACCTAAACATTCCATATCTCCATGAGGTAACTACGAAAATAAAATGGGTTATCGCTCACATCTTTTTCACGTCCCCTTGCGTACGGCAGCATCGCGGTGGACTTATTTGTATGCAGGTGATCATCCCAGAAAGCCGGAACAGCCCCTGATTTGTCAGCCTTTTTAGATTTCGGCGTAACGATAATGCAAACGATAACAATTATCAATCCAAATGTTAAAATTTATATCCGCATGATTCGTGAGGGAAATAGAATTAAAAAAGCCCTCTCGGTTGAGAGGGCTTAGCAAGGAAGGGAGGAAACTTATTTCTTATCGTTCTGCGGGAACTTCATTTCGCTGTAGCGTACGAAGTGAGTTCCTTTAATCAGCTTGTATCCGAACCAGATAATCAGGAACAGCGGGATACCAATATATGTTGCCGCTACGCCGCCCCAGTCAATGGTGTCTTTCAGGAACGCTTCGTAGTTCTGGCCCAGTGTGATAATCAGACACAGAATGAATGCGAAGATCGGCCCCAGTGGGAAGAAGCCTGAACGGTACGGCAGATCGTTAATGTCGTGTCCCTGCAATACGTAACCGCGACGGAAGCGGTAGTGGCTAATCGCAATCCCCAGCCAGGCAATAAAGCCTGTCATACCAGAGGTGTTCAGCAACCACAGGTATACCGTCTGGTTACCAAACATCGAGGTCAGGAAGCATAGACCGGCAATCACCGTCGTCGCATACAGCGCGTTACGCGGCACGCCACCACGCGACAATTTAGCGAAAATGCGCGGCGCTTTACCGTCACACGCCAGGGTGTACAACATACGAGTAGACGCATACATACCGGAGTTACCCGCTGACAGCACCGCCGTCAGAATAACAGCGTTCATCACCGCCGCCGCAGAGAGCAGACCCGCGTGTTGGAATACCAGGGTGAACGGACTGACGCTGATGTCTTTCACATCGTTACGCAGCAGGCTCGGATCGGTGTACGGAATAATCAGGCTGATGATCAGGATCGCGAACACATAGAACAACAGGATTCGCCAGAACACCTGACGTACCGCGCGTGGAATGTTTTTCGCCGGATCTTCGGACTCGCCTGCAGCAATACCGATCAGCTCGGTACCCTGGAAAGAGAAGCCGACAATCATTGCCACGCCGATCATTGCCGCAAAACCACCAGCAAACGGTGCTTCGCCGATTGTCCAGTTGCTCCAGCCCGCAGGCTGTGCGCCTTTGAAGATACCGATAATCATCAGCACGCCGACAACAATAAAGACAATAACCGTCGTAACCTTGATCAGTGAGAACCAGTATTCTGCTTCACCAAAGCCACGGACCGAAATGTAGTTCAGCAGGAAGATAACGCCGAGGAACAGCGCACTCCAGATCCAACCGGGTGTATCCGGGAACCACCAGCTCATAACCAGCTGCGCAGCAACCAGGTCAACGGCAATAGTCACAGCCCAGTTGTACCAGTAGTTCCAGCCCAGCGCAAAGCCAAAGCCTTCTTCAACATAGTTCTGACCGTAAGTGGCAAACGAACCGGAAACCGGCATGTAAGCAGCCAGTTCGCCGAGACTGGTCATCAGGAAGTAAACCATCAGGCCAATCAGCATATACGAGAGCAATGCCCCGCCCGGACCTGCCTGAGAAATCGTTGCGCCAGAGGCAACAAAAAGACCTGTACCGATGGAACCGCCAATGGCAATCATCGTCAGGTGACGCGCCTTTAATTCACGGCGTAAGCCCGGCGCTTCTGTGGTTTTAGTTTCGGAAACCATACAAAAATGCTATCCATCTTAAAAATGAGGCGCGATTGTAGCAGACGATTGGCAATCCTTCCGGCAGAAATACACGGTTATAAGACACCTTCATGATCGCCCCGGGATTATAAGTAAAGCAGCCAATCTCTTTTCTGGCGAATGCATGCTGCGGGCGCTGCGTCACGAAATCGACACAGCACCAGCATGTTCTTGTACAGCAACTTAACGCGGTACATTCGCGGGATTGCAATAGTCCAGAAAGCGCCGTAGCGCGTTGGAAAGGTGTTTTTGCCGATGATGTATACGCCACAACGTACGCATCAGGCGCGGCAGAGGGACCGCAACTTCACTTAACGTGCCTGCCTGCAATTGATCTTCAATGACCCGTCGCGACAGGCAACTAATTCCCAATCCATGACGCACCGCATGTTTGATTGCCTCGGAGTTACCTAACTCCATCGCCATCTCAAACTTCGGTAAATGTGACAGCAACAGATAATCGACAATCTCCCGCGTGCCGGAACCGCGTTCACGCAGGATCCACGGCGCGGCAGCCAGCTGTTCTAAGGTGACCGGACCACGGGCCAACGGCGAAGTCGGGGCGGCGAAAACCACCAGCTCGTCTTCCAGCCACGGTTCAGAGATGATTTCAGTGCTGTGGCACGGGCCTTCAATAAAGCCAATATCAACGCGGAAATCCAGCACCGCTTGCATCACGTCCTGGCTGTTCCCAACGCTAAGTTCAATCGGCAACTGCGGATAATCATGGCGATAACGGGCGATAACTGCAGGCAGAATGTAGTTACCGATAGTACTACTGGCATAGATACGAATCGCGCCGTTGTCTTCGCGAAACAGTTGTTCGATTTCAACCGCCTGTTCAAGCAGTGCCAACGCTCGCGGATAGAGCAGCCGCCCGTGTTCATTAACTACCAGTCTTTTCCCCACGCGATCAAACAGTTGCACGCCAAGCTGCCCTTCCAGGTCAGTCAAGGCTGCGCTCACTGCTGATTGCGACAACGCCAGCATCACCGACGCTTGGGTGGTTGATCCACTTTTCAATACTTCTGCAAAAACTTCCAACTGCCGGAGGGTGATGTGCATAGTCGCTTACCACTTATAAAGATTGATTATAAATATATAATCAATTTTATTTTTAAACCAGTTAGTCGTAACCTTATACCCGGTTAAAGGAGAGGGTTATGACGAATATCACCTTACAGAAACAACATCGTACACTGTGGCATTTTATTCCGGGGTTAGCCCTGAGTGCAGTTATCACCGGGGTCGCCCTGTGGGGTGGTTCCATTCCCGCGGTTGCGGGTGCCGGGTTTAGTGCCCTCACCCTCGCAATTTTGTTGGGGATGGTTTTAGGCAACACCATCTATCCGCACATCTGGAAAAGCTGTGACGGTGGTGTGCTGTTTGCCAAGCAATATTTATTACGTCTGGGTATCATTCTTTATGGCTTCCGTCTGACGTTCTCGCAAATTGCCGATGTCGGTATCAGTGGGATCATCATTGACGTGCTGACGCTGTCCAGTACCTTCCTGCTGGCTTGTTTCCTGGGGCAGAAAGTGTTTGGTCTGGATAAGCACACCAGCTGGTTGATCGGTGCCGGTAGCAGTATCTGTGGTGCTGCCGCGGTACTGGCGACTGAGCCGGTAGTGAAAGCGGAAGCCAGTAAAGTAACCGTGGCTGTTGCAACCGTCGTTATCTTCGGGACCGTCGCGATTTTCCTCTACCCGGCGATATATCCGCTGATGTCTCAATGGTTTAGTCCGGAAACTTTCGGTATCTACATTGGTTCTACTGTGCACGAAGTGGCGCAGGTGGTGGCGGCAGGTCATGCCATCAGCCCGGATGCAGAAAACGCAGCAGTTATTTCCAAAATGCTGCGCGTGATGATGCTGGCTCCGTTCCTCATCCTGCTGGCGGCGCGTGTTAAACAGCTGTCTGGGGCGAACAGCGGCGAGAAAAGCAAAATCACTATTCCGTGGTTTGCCATCTTGTTCATCGTAGTTGCCATCTTTAACTCGTTCCACCTGTTACCGCAGAGCGTAGTGAATATGCTGGTAACGCTGGATACCTTCCTGCTGGCAATGGCGATGGCGGCGCTGGGTCTGACCACTCACGTCAGCGCGCTGAAAAAAGCCGGGGCGAAACCTCTGCTGATGGCTCTGGTACTGTTTGCCTGGCTGATTGTTGGTGGTGGTGCGATTAACTATGTGATTCAAAGCGTCATCGCATAAACCACTACATCTTGCTCCTGTTAACCCGCTATCATTACCGTTTTCCTCCAGCGGGTTTAACAGGAGTCCTCGCATGAAATACATTGGAGCGCACGTTAGTGCTGCTGGCGGTCTGGCAAATGCCGCAATTCGCGCCGCCGAAATCGACGCAACCGCGTTTGCCTTGTTCACCAAAAACCAACGTCAGTGGCGTGCCGCACCGCTCACGACGCAAACCATCAATGAATTCAAAGCCGCCTGTGAAAAATATCACTACACATCGGCGCAAATTCTTCCCCACGACAGTTATCTGATTAACCTCGGACATCCGGTCGCTGAAGCTCTGGAAAAATCGCGCGATGCGTTTATAGATGAAATGCAGCGTTGCGAACAGCTGGGGCTTTCTTTGCTCAACTTCCACCCTGGCAGCCATCTGATGCAGATTTCAGAAGAGGATTGCCTTGCGCGTATTGCCGAATCCATCAACATTGCGCTGGATAAAACTCAAGGTGTGACAGCGGTGATTGAAAATACCGCCGGTCAGGGCAGCAACTTAGGGTTTAAATTCGAACATCTCGCGGCGATTATCGACGGCGTGGAAGATAAATCCCGCGTCGGCGTCTGCATTGATACCTGCCATGCTTTCGCTGCCGGGTATGATTTGCGTACTCCAGCCGAATGCGAGAAAACGTTCGCGGATTTTGCCCGTATTGTCGGCTTTAAGTATCTGCGCGGGATGCACCTAAACGATGCGAAAAGCACCTTTGGCAGCCGCGTTGACCGCCATCATAGCCTCGGTGAAGGCAATATCGGTCATGATGCGTTCCGCTGGATCATGCAGGACGACCGTTTCGACGGAATTCCGCTGATCCTTGAAACCATCAACCCGGATATCTGGGCAGAAGAGATCGCCTGGCTGAAAGCGCAACAAACTGAAAAAGCGGTAGCCTGAAGATGAATAACCGGGAGAAGGAGATCCTTGCAATATTAAGGCGTAACCCGCTGATTCAGCAGAACGAAATTGCGGATATGCTGCAAATCAGCCGTTCGCGTGTTGCAGCGCATATTATGGATTTAATGCGCAAAGGTCGGATTAAAGGCAAAGGTTACATTCTCACCGAGCAGGAATACTGCGTAGTGGTGGGGACAATCAATATGGATATTCGCGGGGTGGCGGATATCCGTTACCCGCAAGCGGCTTCTCATCCCGGTACAATTCATTGCTCGGCAGGCGGCGTTGGACGCAATATCGCCCACAATCTGGCGCTGTTAGGCCGCGACGTCCATTTGCTTTCAGTGATTGGCGATGACTTTTATGGCGAAATGCTCCTGGAAGAAACGCGCCGCGCCGGCGTGAATGTCTCCGGCTGCGTTCGTTTACATGGTCAAAGCACATCGACGTATCTGGCAATTGCCAATCGAGACGATCAAACCGTGCTGGCGATTAACGATACCCATCTGCTGGATCAGTTGACACCGCAACTACTGAACGGGTCGCGCGATTTACTTCGTCATGCGGGCGTGGTACTGGCTGATTGCAACCTGACAGCCGAGGCGCTGGAGTGGGTCTTTACCCTCGCTGATGAAATCCCGGTGTTTGTCGATACCGTTTCAGAATTCAAAGCGGGCAAAATCAAACACTGGCTGGCGCATATTCACACTCTGAAACCCACTTTGCCGGAGCTGGAAATTTTATGGGGCCAGCCGATAACCCGCGATGCTGATCGTAATGCCGCAGTGAATGCGTTGCATCAACAAGGCGTTCAGCAATTGTTTGTTTATTTGCCCGATGAGTCTGTTTATTGCAGCCAAAAGGATGGCGAACAATTTTTGCTGACTGCGCCAGCGCATACGACGGTAGACAGTTTTGGTGCTGACGATGGTTTTATGGCGGGCCTGGTGTATAGCTTTCTGGAAGGAAGCAGTTTCCGTGATAGTGCCCGTTTTGCGATGGCCTGCGCGGCAATTTCACGCGCCAGCGGCAGCTTAAACAACCCTACCCTGTCTGCCGATAACGCGCTTTCATTAGTGCCGATGGTGTAACAATCTTGCCGGATTCGACGCTTGACCGCGTCTTATCCGGCTCATAACTCGCGCACTACGCTAAACCAATAAAGAATCCTGCAATGGTGGCACTCATCAGGTTAGAAAGTGTCGCCGCCGCCAGCGCGCGTAAACCAAGCTGGGCGATTTCCGGCGCACGGTGTGGCGCAACCGCAGAAAATGCGCCAACCACCACCCCGATAGAACCAAAGTTAGCGAAACCGCACAACGCGAAGGAAATAATCGCCACGGTTTTAGCATCCAGAGTGCCAGCTGTTTGCAGATAAGGTGAGAAATTGAGGTAAGCGACAAATTCATTAATCGCCAGTTTCTGTCCAATCAAACTCCCGGCAAGATTCGCATCACTCCAGTCAACCCCCATCACCCACGCCAGCGGAGCCAACAGGTAACCTAAAATGGACTCCAGCGAGGCATGTTCAAAACCAAACCAGCCGCCAACGCCGCCGATAATACCGTTAATCAACGCAATTATTGCAACAAATGCCATCACCACTGTCGCCACACCTGCGGCGATTTTCAGCCCGGTCATTGCCCCTGTAGCGGCGGCTTCAATAATGCTTTTTGGCGGTGTTTCGGTGAAAGAGAGGTTATTAAAGGAAACCTGCGAAGATTCGGTAGCCGGGCTTAACAGGCGGGCAAACAAGATCCCGCCAGGGATCGCCATTAACGATGCCGCCAGCAGATATTCCACAGGCACGCCCAGTGCGGCGTAACCAATCATTGTCGAACCAGCAATCGAGGCCATGCCGCTGCAAATAGCCGTAAATAATTCATTGCGATTCAGACGATCGATAAAAGGTTTGACGATTGCCGGAATTTCGTTTTGCCCGAGGAAAATGGTAGTGACCGCGACGAATGACTCGATCTTGCTGATATTCAATGCTTTCTGGAATATACCGCCGAGAATGCGAATTAAGATCCCCATCACACCGATGTAGTAGAGAATACTCACCAATGCAGTGACGAAGATAATTGCCGGTAATACCCTGAAACCAAAGATAAATCCTGCGCCATCAAATAAGGTGTCCATTTTCGGTCCGACCAGAGAACCGAAGATAAAAGCGCTACCTGCATCGCTGTACGCCATCACTTTATGGACGCCAAAAGCGACTTTTTCTGCGACCCAACGCCCTGGTGGTAACCAAAGCATAATGCCGCCAATCACGACCTGTAATACCAGCGCCGCACCGACAGTACGCAGGCTGATCTTCTTCTTGTTTACTGACAGCAAAAACGCAATTGCCAGCAGTACCACCATTCCCAGAACACTTCTCATGACATCCATAGTTATTATCTCTTCATGTCATTTTGGGCGACGGCTTTCTGCCCATCAGAAATAGCCGGGCCTGCATCTTGCGATACTGTCCCGGCTTGTTATCAACACTTAATGGGTTTTGATGTAGCCGCGCACGCACTCTTCGACTAATCCCCAGAACCAGTCGGTATCAATAGTGATGCCGACTTTTGTATTGGCGGGCTTGCCAAGAACGCCCAGCTCGTCGCAGACGGTACGTCCGTAACAAGGGCCACTGTTGACGTCCACTTCGACGTACATCTCCTGGGTTTTAATGCCATCGGGGTTAATCAGATAACCGATACAGGTGGCGTCATGTACCGGGCCGCCAGCCAGACCGTAGTTTTCGAACTGGGTTTTCAGAGTGAAGTTCATGATGTCGCTGAACAACTCTCCGGCAGGGCCGCCTGCCCTTTCCATCCGAGCAATCACGTCCGGAGTGCAAACGGTCTGGTTGGTGAGATCGAGGCCCATCATCACTAATGGAACGCCGGAGGTGAACACCACTCGCGCCGCTTCCGGGTCAGCAAAGATGTTGAACTCGGCAGATGGGGTGAAGTTGCCAGTACCGTAAGCGCCGCCCATTAGCACAATTTCACGGATTTTTGGCAGGATTGCGGGTTGCATACGCATTGCCACCGCGATATTTGAAAGCGGACCAACCGGCACCAGAGTGATATCGCCATCGCTTGCCATCAGGGTATCGATGATATATTTCACCGCATGGGTACTTTCTGCCTGGCGGGTCAGCGGCTCGAATACCGGGCCATCAAGTCCGGTTTCACCGTGAATATTATCGGCAACGATTTGTTGACGCATAATAGGTTGCGGCATCCCCGCATAAACCGGAACATTAATCTCCAGTTTCTGGCAAACATTCAGGCCATTAATTAATGTTTTATCGAGGGTTTGATTCCCCGCCACAATAGTGATACCTAATAAATCAATCGCCGGATGTTTCGCGGCCATCATTATGGCAATAGCATCATCATGACCCGGATCACAATCCAGAATAATTTTTCTCTTTTCCATTGTTTATTTCCTCTGTTTCCAGTTGCGTTATTTTTTCTACAGCAAAGAAAATTCGACCGGGCCGATGATTGAATCTTAACAACAGCGTACGTATGCTAAATATGAGAAATCTCATAGCGGATAAACATCGTGAAAGAAATCCACAATAATGATCTTAAGCAGCAATTGATGAGTGAGTCCGCGTATAAGGATTGCTTTTCAACGGATGTTTCAGCCGATACACGGCTGTTTCATTTTTTAGCGCGTGACTACATTGTGCAGGAAGGGCAACAGCCGTCATGGCTGTTTTACCTGACGCGAGGCCGCGCCAGGCTTTACGCCACGCTTGCCAATGGTCGCGTGTCGCTGATTGATTTCTTTGCTGCACCCTGTTTTATTGGCGAGATTGAGTTAATCGATAAAGATCATGAACCACGAGCGGTACAGGCGATTGAAGAGTGTTGGTGCCTTGCGCTCCCTATGAAACATTACCGCCCGCTGTTATTAAACGATACGCTATTTTTACGAAAACTCTGCGTCACCTTAAGTCATAAAAATTATCGTAATATTGTTTCTTTAACTCAGAATCAATCATTTCCGTTAGTGAATCGCCTGGCAGCATTTATATTACTCTCGCAGGAAGGTGATCTTTATCACGAAAAACATACCCAGGCGGCAGAGTATTTAGGTGTTACTTATCGTCACTTGCTATATGTGATCGCTCAACTCATTCACGACGGTTTATTAATTAAAAGTAAGAAAGGGTATTTAATTAAAAACAGAAAGCAGTTGTTAGGGCTGGCGCTGGAGATGGATCCGGAGAATAAATTCTCCGGGATGATGCAGTAAAAAATAATCTGGAATAGCGCGATTGCCGGATGCAACGCTTAATAAGCGCGTACATCCGGTAATGAAACTCAAGCTAAACCAATAAAGAACCCGGCAATGGTCGCGCTCATCAGGTTGGAAAGCGTTGCTGCTGCCAACGCCCGTAACCCAAGCTGAGCGATTTCCGGCGCACGTTTTGGCGAAATAGCCGAAAACGCCCCAACGACAACACCGATAGAACCAAAGTTAGCAAAACCACAAAGCGCAAAGGAGATAATCGCAATGGTTTTCACTTCCAGCGTGCCGCCCGTTTGCAGGTATGGGGAGAAACTCAGGTAAGCGACGAATTCGTTAATCGCCAGTTTCTGCCCAATCAGGCTACCCGCAAGGTTGGCATCACTCCAGTCCACGCCCATGATCCACGCCAGCGGTGCCAGCACATAGCCAAAAATACTTTCCAGAGAGGCATTGGAAAAGCCAAACCAGCCACCAATTCCGCCGATAATGCCGTTGATCAGCGCAATAATTGCCACAAACGCCATTACCACCGTCGCCACACCAGCGGCGATTTTCAACCCGGTCATCGCACCGCTCGCCGCCGCTTCGATAAAGCTTTTTGGCGGCGTTTCGCTGAACGACAGATTTTCAAATGTCACCTGCGAAGGCTCGGTGGCTGGGCTAAGAATACGTGCAAACAAAATACCACCAGGGATCGCCATCAGCGATGCCGCTAACAGGTAGTCAATTGGTACGCCCATTCCGGCATAACCAATCATCATCGAACCGGCAATGGACGCCATCCCGCTACAAATTGCCGTAAATAGCTCGTTGCGATTCATGCGATCGATAAACGCTTTTACGATCGCCGGGATCTCATTTTGCCCAAGGAAAATAGTGGTAACCGCAACAAAAGATTCGATTTTGCTGATGTTGAGGGCTTTCTGAAAAATACTGCCAAGAATGCGGATTAGCAGCCCCATCACGCCAATGTAGTACAGCAGGCTGATGAGCGCTGTGACGAAAATAATTGCCGGAAGTACGCGAAAGGCGAAGATAAAGCCCGCGCCATCAAACAGGTCATCCATTTTCGGCCCAACCAGCGAACCAAAAATGAAGGCGCTACCGGCATCACTGTAAGACATCACTTTATGCACGCCTAATGCCGCCTGCTCTACTGCCCATTTTCCCGGTGGGAAGTAGAGCATAATGCCACCAATAGCGATTTGCAGCAGCAATGCAGCCCCGACCGTGCGTATGCTGATACCTTTTTTATTCACTGACAATAAGAATGCAATTACCAGCAATACCACCATACCCACCAAACTTCTCATTATATCCATAATGATTTTCCTTTCATGCCAGTAAACCCGGCGTTAGCGCCAGGTTTTGGTATGTATGATCAGTACGGGCGACGGCTTTCTGCCCGTCAGAAATTAACCCGCGAGACGCTGGTATTCTTTGGCAATTTCGCTCGCCAGAATGGCGTTATTGAACACCAGTTGGATGTTGGATTTCAGACTGTCACCACCGGTCAGTTCAGCAACACGCGCCAACAGGAACGGTGTACTTTCTTTACCAATAACGCCCTGCTCTTCGGCTTCGGCGACGGCTTGATCTATGGCTGCATTGATAGATTCCTCCGGCATCGCAAACTGCTCCGGGATCGGATTCGCCACTACCAGGCCGCCGTTCAAACCGGTTTGCCATTTCACTGCCATTGCACGAGCAATTTCCGTGGCACTATCAAGGCGAATACTGACTTCAAATGGGCTGGTACGGCAGAAAAACGCAGGCAGCGCTTTTGTCTGATAGCCAATTAACGGTACACCGAAGGTTTCTAAATATTCTGTTGTTAATCCTAAATCGAGAATAGATTTTGCACCGGCACAAACAACGGTGACATTAGTATTTGCCAGCTCCTGTAAATCGGCAGAAATATCGAATGTATGTTCCGCACCGCGATGCACACCACCAATCCCCCCCGTTGCAAATACTTTAATTCCTGCCAGTGCCGCGATAATCATCGTTGAAGCAACGGTGGTCGCGCCATTTTTTCCTGCGGCAACGACAAAAGGTAAATCACGGCGACTGACTTTCGTCACGTTATGTCCTTCACGGCCTAACAATTCAATTTCTTCTTTGCTCAAACCTACTTTCATGACACCACCAATAATGGCGATTGTTGCAGGTACAGCACCGTGCTTACGAATTGTGTCTTCTACTTCAATTGCCGTCTCAGCATTTTGCGGGAATGGCATCCCGTGAGAAATAATGGTCGATTCCAGTGCCACAACCGGTTTTTTGTTTTTTAAAGCGTCCTGCACTTCCGGGGAAATTTGTAATAATTCAGGGGAAATTTTTAATTCAGACATTCTGCGTTCTCCACTAACGATATAACGTTGGCAATCGATAAATCGGGGTTATTGGTGTATTCACAGGAGAGCGCCATTGACGAACATCCCTGTGCGAAACGAACAGATTCGGCAAACGGCATTCCGTCTACCCAACACGAAGCAAGTCCCGCCATCATGGCATCGCCCGCTCCGGTAACATTAATGACATTGGTTTTAATCGGCGCAGACCAACCACTTTCACCGCTGATATCACTGTAATAAACGCCGTCGCCGCCCATGCTCAATACCAGTCGGTTCAGGCCATGTTGATGGAACCAGGCGGCAACCTTTGCCACATCTTCACGCCCTGACAGCGCAATCCCACTCAGGGTTTCCGCTTCAAGGCGGTTTGGCTTGAGAGTGTGGATCAGATTTAGACGGTCGCGCACTTTGACACATTTCCACGCAGAAACAGGATCGACAAATATGGGTACGTTGGCGGCATTATCCAGAATCCATGCCAGTGCCTCTTCACTGATATTACAGTCCGCGACAATGACCTTTGCCCTCTGAATAAATTCACGGTGCTGTGCGAGATATTCAGCTGTAATAGCGTTGCTAATATTCATGTCATTTATAGCAACCAGCATTTCACCGGTATTATCGAGTAATGATAAATAGCTCGACGTATTTTCTCCCGGCACAATCAGGCATTTATCGACATAAACGCCAGATTGATTGGTTTGCGTTAGCAGCGATTGACCATAAAAATCACTGCCTACGGCGCTCAGTAGCCAGGCTTTATTACCCAGCAACGCCAGGTTTTGTGCAATATTGCGCCCTACCCCACCAGGCGTAAATTTTATTTTACCTGGATTTGAATCCGCATAATTTAATGATTCATGTGAATATCCGGCGACATCAATATTCGCCGAGCCTATAATTACGACATAATCCTTTTCGCGCATAGCACGTCCTCTGGTAAAAAATTACCAACCCTGTCAATCCACAAGAATATAGATACTGCAAAGACGGTTTAAACATGTGTTCATATTTAAACATGTGCTCATAGTATGCATGTTTTACGTAAAGTAAATTGCCGCCAGAGAGGCAAAATGGGCAGATTTGAGCAGGCTCACAAAATGCGATTAAATGCCTGAATTACAAAAGTGAGGAATTTGTGACGGGATGCACAGAACAGGAACACTAAAAAAGGGCAGAAAATAATCTGCCCTTGAGGAAATAACCTTAGTGTTTGATGAACATTTCAGGTTTCTACTGAAAGATAAAACCATTTAAATTCATAAAATTACATTCACAAACTGGTCATTCCCTTTGCGCTCATCAAATGTTACAGGGCAGGAAATTTCTGCCCTGTAACACACCTTTTATTACGCTGCTTTCGCTACTGCGTCCACTTCCGGACGTTTCAGGAAGGCATAGGCCAAACCCGCCACCAGCGTACCGGCAATAATTGCTACCAGGTAACCCAGTACCGGCGTAATAGCGCCAGGGATCAGCAGAACAAACAGACCACCGTGCGGTGCCATCAGTTTCGCACCAATCGCCATTGAGATTGCGCCAGTCAGCGCCCCACCAACGATACAACACGGCAGCACACGCATCGGATCACGAGCAGCAAACGGAATTGCACCTTCCGAAATAAAGCACAGACCAAGAACCAGAGCGGCTTTGCCACCTTCCTGCTGCGCTTTGTCGAATTTGCGACGCGCCACCATTGTTGCCAGACCCATTGCCAGCGGTGGCACCATACCTGCCGCCATAATCGCCGCCATCGGGCCATAGGTTTGAGTACTCAGCAGACCCACACCGAATGCGTACGCTGCTTTATTTACCGGACCGCCCATGTCAGTACACATCATGCCACCGAGGATCGCCCCCAGCAGAACCGCATTCGCAGTCCCCATGGTCTGCAGCCAGTGAGTCAACCCTTCGAGAATGCCAGCAACCGGTTTACCGATCAGGTAGATCATCGCCAGACCGACCACCAGACTGGAAATTAGCGGAATGATCAGGATCGGTTTCAGCGCCTCCATACTCTGTGGCAGTTTCAGTTGCGTACTGATTAACTTCGCAATGTAACCAGCCAGGAAGCCCGCAATAATACCCCCAATGAAGCCAGAACCGGTGCTGACCGCCAGCATACCGCCAATCAGACCCGGCGTGAGACCCGGACGATCGGCAATGGAGAAGGCAATGTAACCTGCCAGTACCGGCACCATCAGCGCAAAGGCTGAACCACCACCAATCTGCATCAGCGCCGCTGCCAACGTACCCGGCTCTTTAAACGCTTCGATACCAAAAGCAAAAGAAAGCGCGATACACAGACCACCTGCAACGACCATCGGCAGCATGTAAGAGACGCCCGTCAGCAAGTGACGGTAAGCGCCTGCACCCTCTTTCTTACCTTCAGTGGTCGCTGTTTGAGCTTTGCCCGCCGGTTCATACGGCGTTGCTTCAGCAACCGCTTTATCCAGTTCCTGCGCGGTTTTCTTCAGCGCCAGACCGGTAGAGGTGCGATACATCGGTTTACCAGCAAATTTCGCCAGATCCACTTCGATATCTGCCGCCACAATCACCAGATCCGCTGCGGCTACTTCTTCAGGGGTGATCGCATTACCCGCGCCAACAGAACCACGGGTTTCAACTTTCACCCACCAGCCACGTTTTTTCGCTTCGGTTTCAATGGCTTCAGCCGCCATAAATGTGTGTGCTACGCCAGTCGGGCAAGCTGTCACCGCAACTACGCGTTTCGGACCGCTGGTGGCAACTGGTGCTGTCGCAGCGACCGGTGCAGTGTAAGGTTTCGCATGGCCTTTGGCTTCACTCAGGAACAGCTCAGGGTGCGCAACTGCCCGGGAAATATCGCCCAGCCAGACATTTTTACCGTTCAGCGCGCTGTCGTTCGGGATGGAATCACCGAGAACAATCGCCATTTCAGCGTCGTTCGGATTGTCGATGATTTCCAGTTTTGCTTTTCGCGCCGCCGCGCCCAGCAGGGTCTTCGCCATATAGGCGCGTGCCTGACCGAGATTAGCGTCAATAATCAGCAGCGTTTTCATTATGCCTCTCCTGCTGTCAGTTAAAAGGTTGTAAGTCGACGCGCGCCATCATTGCGGCCAACTGCGGACGATCGGTAATACCCACATTGCTTTGACTTACCGCCAGGGCTGCAACAGCTGTCGCCAGACGCAGTGTGTGTTCACTGGATTCACGCATCAGCAAGCCATAAATCAGGCCACCAACCATAGAATCCCCTGCGCCAACGGTGCTTACGACATCGACTGACGGTGGTTTGGCGATCCATTCGCCGGAGGCATTAACCCAAAGCGCGCCTTCGGCACCCAGTGAAATAACGACATGCGCGATACCTTGTTCACGCAGCGCATGCGCAGCTTCAATCACATCTTTCATTTCAGGCAGTTTACGGCCCGCCCAGATTTCCAGCTCGCGGCGGTTAGGTTTCACCAGCCACGGTGCCGCTTTCAAACCTGCCACTAACGCTTCACGGCTACTATCAAAGATAATGCAAGGACACTGACTACGCAGGCGAGTCATCCAGTCGGTGAACGCTTCCGGGCTGACGCCTGACGGTAAGCTTCCGCTGACACAGACCATATCGAACTGACCGAGCCAGCTCAGAGAATCAGTCACAAAGCGTTCCCAGTCGGCGGGGGTAACTTCAAAACCCGAGAAGTTGAAGTCGGTCACTTCGCCGTCTTTTTCCGTCAGCTTAACGTTAATTCGGGTGCGCCCCTGTACAACCTGGAAACGGTTGGCAATGCCCAGCTCGCTGAACAGTTGCTGAAAACCATCCTGATTGTCTTTACCGAGGAAGCCGCCAACGGTGACATCAATTCCCAGGTCTTTTAATACTTTGGCCACGTTGATGCCTTTACCCGCCGCATGCAGACCGGTGGTTTTCACCAGGTTCACTTCGCCGCGTTCAATTTCCGGGCAGAAACCAACAAGGTCATAAGCCGGATTAAGGGTGATAGTAGCAACACGTCTGCTCATTATGCGCCCTCCCCAAGACCAGCAGCGATAGCGTCGCCAATGGCTTTCAGCGCCTGCTCAGCATCTGCACCCTGGGCGGTAAAGCGTAGGCGATGACCTTTCTTAACGCCAAGTGCCACAACTTTCATCAGACTACGTCCGTTTGCCGGTTTGCCGGTGCCATCAAGGTTTGTCACGGTAATATCACTGTTAAATTGTTTAATAGTATTAACCAGCATGGTACCTGGACGAGCATGCAGGCCGTGTTCATTGCGCACCACAAACTCCGCGCTTAACACGTCGTCGGTCGGCGCATCATCGCTGGTCAGCAGCGCCAGCAACGTTGCCGCATCCGCTTTCAGCAAACGGTCAGCTTTATTGTCGAGCAACAAATCAGCGAGACGCTTAAGAACCGCGACGGGCTGATCGTCATTCATCGCCACACTCACCAGCATGGCTGCCGTTTCGCCGTCCACATCAAAAGCATTTGCCGCACGGCTTACCGCAATCGCGCTACGCAAATTGCCTTCAGCGCTATCGCTCAGCCAGATGCCCTGTCCGAGGTTCAGCGGTTGTTCATTGATGGCTTTAGTGACGAAGGTGGCGTCAACTGCCCCTGCTTCTTTCAGACGCGCAGCGTTAAGCGCCTGAAGCGTCAGCAGATCGCTGGCGACAATATCCAGCGTCAGCATTTCGTTATCGAGCTTCAGCTGCTCACTCTGCTTTTCGCCCATCAGCAATGCGCGAAGTTCTTCTGCTGTCGTTGCTGACTTCAGCTGTTCAGCAACGGAATCATCGCTCAGTACGTGGGTCAGCTGGCGTAACAGACCCAGATGTTCATCCGAGCTGGCAGCAATACCGATCGCCACGTACGCTACCTGGCCGTCACCCCAGGTGACGCCTTCCGGGAACTGAAATACCTGAACGCCGGTTTTCAGCACCTGATCGCGGGTGTCGGTAGTGCCGTGTGGAATAGCAATACCATTGCCGAGGAACGTAGAGGTTTGCTGTTCGCGCGCCAGCATGCCATTGACGTAGCCTTCAGCTACATTACCGGCCTGCACCAGCGCCGCAGCGACCTGGCGAATCGCCTCTTCTTTGTCTCCGGCCTTTTCGCCCGGATGGATGTCCTGTACGGATAACTGGAACATAGTTCTCCTCTCTTGCTGAATTGAAACGATTCAGCTTCTATGAGAAAAAAAGCGCCAACCTGGCTTAGGGTTAAAGACAAGATCGCGCTGAAACGTTTCAAGAAAGCATAATACTTCTGTTTCAGCACGCAAGGAAAGCCGTAAAGTAATGAGCAAAAGTTTGATGTGCTGCACAATTTTTTGTCATTTTTCCTAATTGCTGATGGGAAAATCCGTTATCAGCAATTTCATTTCAGCAGCGTCAGCAGCAAATCAGCAACAGTGAAATGGCATTTTGATTATTCGTGGCGCTTTTGATTTCGCTGTCTGTTTATTTTCTAACAAGCAGCGTAAACTCCGCGTCTTCCTCTTCCAGTGATCGACCAGCATGCATAACTCCCCCGCAGTCTCCAGCGCGAAATCGTTTGACCTGACCTCGACGGCGTTTTTAATCGTTGCCTTTCTCACCGGTATTGCGGGCGCTCTGCAAACCCCGACACTCAGTATTTTCCTTACCGATGAAGTACATGCCCGTCCGGCGATGGTGGGATTCTTCTTTACCGGCAGCGCTGTCATTGGGATTCTGGTCAGTCAGTTTCTCGCCGGGCGCTCTGATAAGCGCGGCGATCGCAAATCGCTGATTGTCTTTTGCTGCCTGTTAGGCGTGCTGGCCTGCACCCTTTTTGCCTGGAATCGCAACTACTTTGTTTTGCTATTCGTTGGCGTCTTTCTTAGCAGCTTTGGCTCGACCGCTAACCCGCAAATGTTTGCCCTTGCACGTGAACATGCCGACAAAACCGGACGTGAGGCGGTGATGTTCAGCTCTTTTTTACGCGCTCAGGTTTCACTGGCATGGGTCATTGGCCCGCCGCTGGCTTATGCCTTAGCGATGGGTTTCAGCTTTACGGTAATGTATCTGAGCGCAGCGGTAGCGTTTATTGTTTGCGGCGTGATGGTGTGGCTGTTTTTACCGTCGATGCAAAAAGAGCTTCCGCTGGCGACCGGCACGGTTGAAGCGCCGCGCCGTAACCGTCGCGATACGCTGCTGCTGTTTGTCATTTGTACATTGATGTGGGGCTCGAACAGCCTGTACATCATCAACATGCCGCTATTTATTATCAACGAACTGCATCTTCCCGAGAAACTGGCCGGTGTGATGATGGGGACCGCCGCCGGGCTGGAAATCCCGACCATGTTGATTGCCGGATATTTTGCCAAACGTCTGGGTAAGCGTTTCTTAATGCGCGTTGCTGCCGTGGGTGGCGTCTGTTTTTACGCAGGAATGCTGATGGCGCATTCACCTGTCATTCTGTTGGGCTTGCAGCTGCTAAATGCTATTTTTATTGGCATTCTGGGTGGCATCGGGATGCTCTATTTTCAGGATTTGATGCCCGGTCAGGCAGGTTCAGCCACCACGCTCTATACCAACACGTCGCGCGTGGGCTGGATCATCGCAGGATCTGTGGCGGGCATCGTCGCCGAGATCTGGAATTATCACGCTGTGTTCTGGTTTGCGATGGTGATGATTATCGCCACTCTGTTTTGCTTACTGCGGATTAAAGATGTTTAAGGCGCGGTCAGCATTTCCAGATCGATAAGCCAGGTCATTGCCTGCTGACGCGAGTTACCGCACATTTCAGCGCTGGCTTGTAACCCTGCACAGACTTTCGGCCGCAGTGGCGAGGTGAAAATTTTACAGCGTTGCTGTTCATCAAGCTGAATGCAGGGCGTATTGGCGGGCTTGCCATCTGGCATACCGGGAATAGGGCTGGAAATTGAAGGGGCAGTGCAACACGCCCCGCAACCCGGACGGCATTCCATACGTTGTTCTCTTAAGGTTAACCACCGGATTGATGAGCGCGCACAGTACCACCTTTTTTGCACCAGCAAAAGTGCGAATACCACTTGCCCGAAAGGCCCGTCGCGAGTACTTTGTCGCGATATTTTTGACATTTTCGACTACAGGAATTTTTCGATGCCAAGAGCGAACGAAATTAAAAAAGGTATGGTACTGAATTACAACGGCAAACTGCTGCTGGTTAAGGATATTGATATTCAGTCGCCCACTGCCCGCGGTGCCGCTACGCTGTACAAAATGCGTTTTTCTGATGTCCGTACCGGGCTGAAAGTAGAAGAGCGTTTCAAAGGAGATGATATCGTTGACACCGTGACGCTGACCCGCCGTTACGTTGACTTCTCCTATGTCGATGGCAACGAATATGTCTTTATGGATAAAGAAGACTATACCCCGTATACCTTCACCAAAGATCAGATTGAAGAAGAGTTGCTGTTTATGCCTGAAGGCGGCATGCCGGATATGCAGGTGCTGACCTGGGACGGTCAACTGCTGGCGCTTGAACTGCCGCAGACCGTTGATCTGGAAATCGTTGAAACCGCACCAGGCATCAAAGGGGCATCTGCCAGCGCCCGTAACAAACCGGCGACATTGAGCACTGGTCTGGTGATTCAGGTACCAGAATACTTAAGCCCGGGCGAAAAAATTCGTATCCATATCGAAGAACGCCGTTATATGGGTCGTGCTGACTAACTTCAGCCGCATGCAGAAAAGGGATAGCTCAGGCTGTCCCTTTTTTAATTTATTATACCAATCTTCTATTTTGCGCTTCCTGAACACCTTACGCCCGCAATATTCACTCGTTGATTGATCGCCCTCACACTTCATCGCATTAACAATCCAGACCAATTTCAATTGCTGTCATATAACTTTACACTGTCGTTGTTAATTAATCGTTACTAAGACGTGACTCCTATGAATACAATCGCCTCCGTTACGCTCCCGCATCATGTACACGCTCCACGCTACGATCGCCAGCAGTTGCAATCACGTATCGTTCATTTTGGCTTTGGAGCCTTTCACCGCGCACATCAGGCGTTACTGACCGATCGTGTGCTGAATGCCCAGGGCGGCGACTGGGGGATCTGTGAGATCAGCTTGTTCAGCGGCGATCAACTGATGAGCCAGCTCCGCGCACAGAACCATTTATATACCGTGCTGGAGAAAGGGGCGGACGGCAATCAGGCGATAATTGTCGGTGCCGTTCACGAATGCCTGAATGCAAAACTGGATTCCTTAGCGGCAATTATTGAGAAATTTTGCGAGCCACAGGTGGCAATTGTTTCCCTGACGATTACCGAAAAAGGCTATTGTATTGACCCGGCCACCGGTGCACTCGACACCAGCAATCCGCGGATTATTCACGATCTTCAAAATCCTGAAGAACCTCACTCCGCTCCGGGTATTCTCGTCGAAGCACTGAAACGACGCCGTGAACGCGGCCTTGCACCGTTTACCGTACTCTCCTGCGACAATATTCCCGACAATGGCCATGTGGTGAAAAACGCGGTGCAGGGGATGGCGGAAAAACGTTCACCAGAACTCGCCGGGTGGATAAAAGAACACGTCAGTTTTCCGGGAACCATGGTCGACCGCATTGTTCCGGCAGCAACCGACGAGTCGCTGGCAGAAATTAGCCAGCATCTGGGCGTGAATGATCCCTGTGCAATTAGCTGCGAGCCGTTTATCCAGTGGGTGGTGGAAGATAACTTCGTTGCAGGGCGTCCAGCCTGGGAAGTCGCAGGTGTACAAATGGTGAATGATGTTCTGCCATGGGAAGAGATGAAACTGCGTATGCTTAATGGTAGCCACTCTTTTCTCGCTTATCTGGGTTACCTCTCAGGATTCGCCCACATCAGCGATTGCATGCAGGATCGCGCATTTCGCCATGCCGCCAGAGCATTAATGCTGGATGAGCAAGCGCCGACACTGCGAATTAAAGATGTCGATTTAACACAATATGCAGATAAGTTAATTGCACGTTTTGCTAACCCGGCGCTGAAACATAAGACCTGGCAAATCGCAATGGATGGTAGCCAGAAATTACCGCAACGTATGCTGGCAGGTATTCGCATACATCTGGCGCGCGAAACGGACTGGTCGTTGCTGGCATTAGGCGTTGCAGGCTGGATGCGTTACGTCAGCGGCGTTGATGATGCCGGAAATGCCATTGATGTTCGCGATCCGCTTAACGATAAAATTTGCGAACTTGTTGCGGGCAGTAGCAGTGAACAACGCGTAACCGCCCTGCTTTCTCTGCGTGAAGTTTTCGGTGATGATCTGCCAGATAACCCGCATTTTGTGCAAGCTATCGAACAAGCCTGGCAACAAATCGTACAATTCGGCGCGCATCAGGCGCTATTAAACACCCTCAAAATTTAACGATTTCTGCGGTTAAAGCGGATGAAGCTCGCCTTCGTCCGCTCTCCCCTTCTCTTTTCTGCCTTTTTTAGCCAGGATTAACGCTCAGTTAACTTTTAAGAGTATTGCGGAGCCGTTGTGACCAGGACCAACCTCATCACCGGTTTTCTCGGCAGCGGGAAAACTACGTCGATTCTTCATCTGTTAGCCCATAAAGATCCCAACGAAAAATGGGCGGTACTGGTTAATGAATTTGGGGAAGTCGGAATTGATGGTGCTTTGCTCGCCGATAGCGGCGCATTGTTGAAAGAGATCCCCGGCGGCTGTATGTGCTGCGTTAATGGTTTACCCATGCAGGTAGGGTTGAATACCTTACTGCGTCAGGGAAAACCAGACCGCTTGTTGATAGAGCCGACCGGGCTGGGCCATCCGAAACAGATCCTCGATCTCTTAACCGCGCCCGTGTATGAACCGTGGATAGATCTGCGCGCCACGTTGTGCATTCTCGATCCACGCCTGCTGCTGGACGAAAAAAGCGCCAGCAATGAAAACTTCCGTGACCAGCTGGCTGCCGCAGACATTATTGTCGCCAATAAATCCGACCGTGCGACGCCCGAAAGTGAGCAAGCGCTACAGCGCTGGTGGCAGCAAAATGGTGGCGATCGGCAATTAATTCACAGCGAGCATGGGAAAATTGACGGTCATCTTCTGGATTTGCCACGTCGCAATTTAGCCGAGTTGCCCGCCAGCGCGGCGCATTCTCATCAGCATAGCGTGAAAAAAGGATTAGCAGCGTTAAGCCTGCCAGAGCATCAACGCTGGCGTCGCAGTCTGAACAGTGGACAAGGGCATCAGGCCTGTGGCTGGATATTCGACGCTGATACGGTATTCGACACCATTGGCATTCTGGAATGGGCGCGACTTGCACCGGTGGAACGCGTCAAAGGCGTGATGCGTATTCCCGAAGGGCTGGTGCGAATCAACCGTCAGGGCGATGACCTGCACATTGAAACGCAAAACGTTGCGCCACCGGACAGTCGTATTGAGCTGATTTCCAGCAGCGAAGCTGACTGGAATGCTTTGCAGAGCGCGCTGTTGAAGCTTCGTTTAGCGACTACCGCGTAAGGTTGCCTGCGTTTTTCAGTAAGATAATTAGAGAAAATATGATTAAAAATTTGCCGCAAATAGTGTTGTTGAATATTGTCGGCCTCGCGCTGTTTCTTTCCTGGTATATTCCCGTTAATCATGGATTCTGGTTGCCGATTGATGCGGATATTTTTTATTTTTTTAATCAGAAACTGGTCGAAAGTAAGGCCTTTTTGTGGCTGGTTGCATTGACCAACAATCGCGCTTTCGACGGTTGTTCACTGCTGGCGATGGGAATGTTGATGCTGAGTTTCTGGCTGAAAGAAAACGCCCCAGGCAGACGACGTATCGTGATTATTGGTCTGGTCATGCTATTAACTGCAGTGGTCTTAAACCAACTGGGACAGGCATTAATTCCTGTAAAACGGGCCAGCCCAACATTAACTTTTGCCAATATTAACCGCGTCAGCGAACTGCTCCCTATCCCCACGAAAGATGCCTCACGAGACAGCTTTCCCGGCGATCACGGCATGATGCTGCTTATTTTTTCGGCATTCATGTGGCGTTATTTCGGCAAAGTCGCAGGCCTTATCGCCCTTATTATTTTTGTGGTTTTTGCATTTCCCAGAGTAATGATTGGTGCACACTGGTTTACTGACATCATTGTTGGTTCGATGACCGTGATATTGATTGGTTTGCCCTGGATGTTGCTGACGCCATTAAGTGATCGATTAATCACCTTTTTTGACAAATCACTACCGGGAAAAAACAAACATTTCCAAAACAAATAACTCACGGTAATTAACATCATCAGGTTTATTTTTATAGTAAGGATATTCCTGATGATGTGCGCCTTTGCTTTCTTTCATCGAACACAAAAATCATTCCCTAAGTAAATGAATGGATTGTATGCGTTTCACTCAATCGTACTTTAATTGACCAATCCCGCTTATTAACTTTCTGTATCACTTTTTCTTATAAAAAATCATGTAAAACCACTCGCCAAGACCGCACCAATCGGGTAATCTCGAACTCGTTTTGCCTCGGCGGTAGATTATCCTCACAGCATATAATTTTGTGCGTTAGTCCACAGATTTGGCCTTAAGGAATTGTTTCAACATGCCCAGGTAATTAGTCTCGTGTCGCTTGGCATTTTTTTATAACGATATTTGTCGTTAAGGACTTCAAGGGAAAACAAACAACATGGTCAAATCTCAACCGATTTTGAGATATATCTTGCGCGGGATCCCCGCGATTGCAGTAGCGGTTCTGCTTTCTGCATGTAGTGCAAATAACACCGCAAAGAATATGCATCCTGAGACACGTGCAGTGGGTAGTGAAACATCATCACTGCAAGCTTCTCAGGATGAATTTGAAAACCTGGTTCGTAATGTCGACGTAAAATCGCGAATTATGGATCAGTATGCTGACTGGAAAGGCGTACGCTATCGTCTGGGCGGCAGCACTAAAAAAGGTATCGATTGTTCTGGTTTCGTACAGCGTACATTCCGTGAGCAATTTGGCTTAGAACTTCCGCGTTCGACTTACGAACAGCAGGAAATGGGTAAATCTGTTTCCCGCAGTAATTTGCGTACGGGTGATTTAGTTCTGTTCCGCGCCGGTTCAACGGGACGCCATGTCGGTATTTATATCGGCAACAATCAGTTTGTCCATGCTTCCACCAGCAGTGGTGTTATTATTTCCAGCATGAATGAACCGTACTGGAAGAAGCGTTACAACGAAGCACGCCGGGTTCTCAGCCGCAGCTAATAAACCGTTTGGATGCAATCCCTTGGCTATCCTGACGAGTTAACTGAAAGCACTGCTTAGGCAGTGCTTTTTTGTTTTCATTCATCAGAGAAAATGATGTTTCCGCGTCTTGATCCAGGCTATAGTCCGGTCATTGTTATCTTTTAAATGTTGTCGTAATTTCAGGAAATTAACGGAATCATGTTCATACGCGCTCCCAATTCTGGACGTAAGCTTATGCTTACCTGCATCGTTGCAGGCGTGATGATTGCGCTACTGGTGAGCTGCCTTCAGTTTTTAGTGGCCTGGCATAAGCACGAAGTCAAATACGACACACTGATTACCGACGTACAAAAGTATCTCGATACCTATTTTGCCGACCTGAAATCCACTACTGACCGGCTCCAGCCGCTGACCTTAGATACTTGTCAGCAAGCTAACCCCGAACTGACCGCCCGTGCGGCGTTTAGTATGAATGTCCGTACGTTTGTGCTGGTAAAAGATAAAAAAACATTCTGTTCATCTGCGACTGGTGAGATGGACATTCCACTCAATGAATTGATTCCGGCGCTCGACATTAATAAAAACGTCGATATGGCGATCTTACCCGGCACGCCGATGGTGCCGAACAAACCCGCAATCGTCATCTGGTATCGCAACCCTTTGCTGAAAAATAGCGGCGTGTTTGCCGCTCTGAATCTCAATCTGACGCCTTCTCTCTTCTATAGCTCACGGCAAGAAGATTACGATGGCGTCGCCCTCATTATTGGCAATACTGCGCTATCTACCTTTTCGTCACGTTTGATGAATGTTAATGAATTAACCGACATGCCGGTCCGTGAAACTAAAATTGCGGGCATTCCTCTGACAGTTCGGCTTTATGCGGATGACTGGACATGGAACGATGTGTGGTATGCATTTTTACTGGGCGGCATGAGTGGAACAATGGTTGGACTTCTCTGCTATTACCTGATGAGCGTGCGTATGCGACCGGGCAGAGAAATCATGACCGCCATCAAGCGCGAACAATTTTACGTGGTATATCAACCAGTGGTTGATACACAAGCTTTGCGGGTAACAGGCCTGGAAGTACTGCTACGCTGGCGGCATCCTGTAGCGGGAGAAATTCCCCCGGATGCCTTCATTAACTTTGCCGAATCGCAAAAGATGATTGTGCCGCTGACTCAGCACCTGTTTGAGTTGATTGCCCGTGATGCCGCAGAATTAGAAAAAGTACTGCCGGTAGGCGTCAAATTTGGCATTAACATTGCGCCGGACCATCTGCATAGCGAAAGCTTTAAAGCTGATATCCAAAAATTGCTCACTTCCCTGCCCGCACATCATTTCCAGATTGTGCTGGAAATTACCGAGCGCGATATGTTGAAAGAGCAAGAAGCCACGCAACTCTTCGCCTGGTTGCATTCAGTCGGCGTTGAAATTGCTATTGATGACTTTGGCACCGGGCACAGCGCGCTTATCTATCTTGAGCGTTTTACGCTCGATTATCTGAAAATTGATCGTGGATTTATCAACGCCATCGGTACGGAAACGATCACTTCACCCGTACTTGACGCGGTGCTGACGCTGGCGAAACGTCTCAATATGCTGACGGTTGCTGAAGGGGTTGAAACGCCGGAACAGGCGCGATGGCTAAGCGAACGCGGCGTTAATTTCATGCAAGGCTACTGGATCAGTCGCCCATTACCGCTGGACGATTTTGTCCGCTGGCTGAAGAAACCGTATACGCCGCAGTGGTAAGGCGTGCTTACGTCCCTTATTATTCATAGTGAAAGCATGCCGGTTTGCGGCTAATGATGAGTAAAAGGAAATCTGTTGCAGATGATTGTGCGCATACTGCTGCTGTTTATCGCTCTGTTCACCTTTGGTGTGCAGGCGCAGGCTATCAAGGAAAGCTATGCCTTTGCGGTACTGGGCGAACCCCGGTACGCGTTTAATTTCAACCATTTTGATTATGTGAACCCCGCCGCGCCAAAAGGTGGGCAGATAACGTTGTCAGCCCTCGGCACCTTCGATAATTTCAACCGCTATGCACTGCGCGGCAACCCGGGCGCACGCACCGAGCAGTTGTACGACACGCTATTTACTACTTCCGATGACGAGCCAGGCAGTTATTATCCGCTGATTGCCGAAAGTGCGCGCTATGCTGACGATTATTCCTGGGTGGAGGTCGCTATTAATCCGCGCGCCCGTTTTCATGATGGTTCCCCCATTACTGCCCGCGATGTAGAGTTTACTTTTCAAAAATTTATGACCGAAGGCGTGCCGCAATTTCGTCTGGTCTACAAAGGCACCACCGTCAAAGCCATTGCACCATTAACCGTGCGTATTGAGTTAGCGAAACCCGGCAAAGAAGATATGTTGAGTCTGTTTTCGCTGCCGGTATTTCCAGAAAAGTACTGGAAGAATCACAAACTTAGCGATCCGCTCGCCACGCCTCCGCTTGCCAGTGGTCCGTACCGAATTACGTCCTGGAAAATGGGGCAAAATATTGTCTATTCCCGCGTGAAAGATTACTGGGCAGCAAACTTACCGGTAAACCGTGGACGCTGGAATTTCGACACCATTCGCTACGATTACTACCTCGATGATAATGTCGCCTTTGAAGCGTTTAAAGCCGGTGCCTTTGATTTGCGTATGGAAAACGACGCCAAAAACTGGGCCACGCGCTATACCGGTAAAAATTTCGATAAGAAATACATCATCAAAGATGAGCAAAAGAACGAATCAGCCCAGGATACGCGCTGGCTGGCGTTTAATATCCAACGTCCGGTATTCAGCGATCGCCGGGTCCGGGAAGCGATCACTCTCGCCTTTGACTTTGAATGGATGAACAAGGCGTTGTTTTACAATGCCTGGAGTCGCACGAACAGTTATTTTCAGAATACCGAATACGCAGC
The DNA here is from genome assembly GCF_036503815.1 of Escherichia coli. GTDB lineage: Bacteria > Pseudomonadota > Gammaproteobacteria > Enterobacterales > Enterobacteriaceae > Escherichia > Escherichia coli_F. Next base: position 1,738,601 of record NZ_AP027764.1, on the reverse strand, counting down.
CAGAAATTACCCCGACGCCGCGGAGCTGGTGCTTCTGGCACCAATGAAAAAAGATCTTCCGCCAGAAGTCTTCACACAAATCTACCAGCCGCCGGTATCGAAAGGCGATGGCTACGATCGTGACAACCTGTTAAAAGCCGACAAACTTCTCAATGAAGCGGGCTGGGTGCTGAAGGGTCAGCAACGCGTTAATGCCACAACGGGTCAGCCTCTCAGCTTTGAATTATTGCTTCCCGCAAGCAGCAATAGTCAGTGGGTATTACCGTTCCAGCACAGCCTGCAACGGCTGGGTATCAACATGGACATTCGCAAGGTGGATAACTCGCAAATCACCAACCGCATGCGCAGTCGCGACTATGACATGATGCCGCGCGTATGGCGGGCGATGCCGTGGCCCAGTTCCGATTTACAGATTTCCTGGTCATCGGAATATATCAACTCCACTTATAATGCCCCCGGCGTGCAAAGTCCGGTTATCGACTCGCTGATCAACCAAATTATTGCCGCGCAGGGAAATAAAGAAAAATTACTGCCGTTGGGGCGAGCACTGGATCGCGTATTAACGTGGAATTATTACATGCTGCCAATGTGGTATATGGCGGAAGACCGTCTCGCCTGGTGGGATAAATTCTCTCAACCCGCAGTGCGCCCTGTTTACAGCCTGGGTATCGATACCTGGTGGTATGACGTTAATAAAGCGACGAAACTGCCGTCAGCCAGACAACAGGGAGAGTAGATGGGCGCTTATCTGATTCGCCGTCTGTTGCTGGTGATCCCAACGTTATGGGCGATTATCACTATCAACTTTTTCATCGTGCAAATTGCGCCTGGCGGTCCGGTCGACCAGGCCATCGCCGCCATTGAGTTTGGTAATGCCGGAGTATTACCCGGCGCTGGCGGTGAAGGTGTTCGTGCCAGCCATGCACAAACGGGCGTCGGCAATATCAGCGACAGTAATTACCGTGGCGGACGCGGATTAGATCCAGAAGTGATCGCCGAGATCACTCATCGCTACGGTTTTGATAAGCCGATCCACGAACGTTACTTCAAAATGCTCTGGGACTACATCCGCTTTGATTTTGGCGATAGCCTGTTTCGCAGCGCCTCGGTGCTGACGCTGATTAAAGACAGTCTGCCGGTTTCCATCACCCTCGGATTGTGGAGCACGCTGATTATCTATCTGGTGTCGATTCCGTTAGGCATTCGTAAAGCTGTTTATAATGGTAGCCGCTTTGACGTCTGGAGTAGCGCATTTATCATCATCGGCTACGCCATTCCGGCCTTTTTGTTTGCCATCCTGCTGATTGTCTTCTTCGCGGGCGGCAGCTATTTCGACCTGTTCCCTCTGCGCGGCCTGGTTTCCGCTAACTTTGATTCGCTGCCGTGGTATCAGAAAATCACCGATTATCTGTGGCATATCACGCTGCCGGTGCTGGCGACGGTGATTGGCGGCTTTGCTGCGCTGACCATGCTGACAAAAAACTCATTCCTTGATGAAGTGCGCAAGCAATACGTGGTGACCGCCCGTGCGAAAGGGGTAAGTGAAAAAAATATTCTCTGGAAACATGTGTTCCGCAACGCCATGCTGCTGGTGATTGCCGGTTTTCCGGCGACGTTTATCAGCATGTTTTTTACCGGCTCGCTGCTGATTGAGGTGATGTTTTCACTCAATGGTCTTGGCTTACTGGGCTACGAAGCGACCGTCTCGCGCGATTATCCTGTAATGTTTGGTACCTTGTATATTTTCACCCTGATTGGCCTGCTGCTGAATATTGTCAGTGATATCAGCTATACGCTGGTCGATCCGCGTATAGATTTTGAGGGACGTTAATGTCGCGACTCAGCCCCGTCAATCAGGCCCGTTGGGCGCGTTTTCGTCATAACCGTCGCGGCTACTGGTCGTTATGGATTTTCCTCGTCTTATTTGGTTTGAGTTTGTGTTCTGAACTTATCGCCAACGATAAACCGTTGCTGGTACGTTATGACGGCAGTTGGTATTTCCCGTTGTTGAAAAACTACAGCGAAAGCGATTTTGGCGGTCCGCTGGCAAGCCAGGCTGATTATCAGGACCCGTGGCTGAAACAGCGGTTGGAAGATAAAGGCTGGGTACTGTGGGCACCGATTCGCTTTGGTGCTACCAGTATCAACTTTGCTACCGATAAGCCCTTCCCTTCTCCACCCTCCCGGCAAAACTGGCTGGGAACGGATGCCAATGGCGGCGATGTGCTGGCGCGCATTCTCTATGGCACGCGGATCTCAGTTCTGTTTGGCCTGATGCTGACCCTCTGCTCCAGCGTGATGGGCGTGTTGGCGGGGGCGCTACAAGGCTATTACGGCGGTAAAGTCGATCTCTGGGGGCAACGTTTTATTGAAGTATGGTCGGGGATGCCGACGCTGTTTTTGATTATTTTACTTTCCAGCGTCGTACAGCCTAACTTCTGGTGGCTCTTGGCAATTACCGTCTTGTTTGGCTGGATGAGTCTGGTCGGCGTGGTGCGGGCGGAGTTTTTACGTACCCGTAATTTCGACTACATCCGTGCGGCGCAGGCGCTTGGCGTCAGCGATCGCAGTATCATCCTGCGTCATATGTTGCCAAATGCCATGGTCGCTACCCTCACCTTTTTACCGTTTATTTTATGTAGTTCGATCACCACCCTGACCTCACTCGATTTCCTCGGCTTCGGTCTGCCGCTCGGTTCACCGTCACTCGGCGAACTGCTGTTACAAGGGAAAAATAACCTTCAGGCCCCGTGGCTTGGGATCACCGCCTTCTTGTCGGTGGCGATATTGTTGTCTTTGCTGATCTTTATTGGTGAAGCCGTCCGCGACGCATTTGATCCTAATAAGGCGGTGTAGCATGACGCAAACTCTGTTAGCGATTGAAAATTTGTCGGTGGGTTTTCGCCATCAGCAAACCGTACGCACAGTAGTCAATGATGTTTCACTACAGATTGAGGCTGGCGAAACGCTGGCGCTGGTGGGTGAGTCTGGTTCAGGTAAGAGCGTTACCGCGCTGTCAATTTTACGCCTGCTCCCTTCCCCGCCGGTTGAATATCTCTCCGGCGATATTCGTTTTCATGGCGAATCGCTGCTTCATGCCAGCGATCAAACGTTACGCGGTGTACGCGGTAATAAGATTGCCATGATTTTTCAGGAACCGATGGTGTCGTTAAATCCATTGCATACCCTGGAAAAACAGCTTTATGAAGTGCTTTCACTCCACCGCGGAATGCGTCGGGAAGCGGCTCGTGGCGAAATTCTTAACTGCCTTGATCGCGTCGGTATCCGCCAGGCGGCAAAACGGCTGACAGATTATCCGCATCAGCTCTCCGGCGGCGAACGCCAGCGGGTGATGATTGCGATGGCGCTGTTAACGCGACCGGAATTATTAATTGCCGATGAACCGACCACCGCGCTGGACGTCTCTGTCCAGGCGCAGATTTTACAGCTGTTGCGCGAACTGCAAGGCGAGCTGAATATGGGCATGCTGTTTATTACTCATAACCTCAGTATTGTCAGAAAACTGGCTCACCGCGTGGCGGTAATGCAAAACGGTCGCTGTGTCGAGCAAAATAACGCTGCAACGCTATTTGCCTCACCCACTCATCCTTACACACAAAAGCTACTCAACAGTGAACCATCAGGCGACCCGGTCCCATTGCCAGAACCTGCCTCAACGTTGCTAGATGTTGAACAGCTTCAGGTTGCCTTCCCCATTCGCAAAGGGATTTTGAAGCGCATTGTGGATCATAATGTGGTGGTGAAAAACATCAGTTTTACGCTACGGGCGGGTGAAACACTGGGTTTAGTGGGCGAGTCCGGTTCCGGGAAAAGCACGACGGGACTGGCGCTGCTGCGACTGATTAACTCTCAGGGCAGCATCATTTTTGACGGTCAGCCATTGCAAAATTTAAACCGCCGTCAGCTATTACCTATTCGCCATCGCATTCAGGTGGTATTTCAGGATCCTAACTCCTCGCTCAACCCACGACTCAACGTTTTGCAAATTATCGAGGAAGGTTTACGGGTTCACCAGCCGATGCTTTCTGCCGTGCAACGCGAACAACAAGTGATAGCCGTGATGCATGAAGTGGGATTAGATCCTGAAACACGCCACCGTTATCCGGCGGAGTTCTCTGGTGGTCAGCGGCAACGTATTGCGATTGCCAGGGCGTTAATTCTTAAGCCCTCGCTGATCATTCTTGATGAACCAACATCATCGCTCGACAAAACGGTACAGGCGCAAATATTGACGCTATTGAAATCATTGCAACAAAAGCATCAATTGGCCTATTTGTTTATCAGTCACGATTTGCACGTTGTCCGCGCGTTATGTCATCAGGTTATCGTATTGCGACAAGGGGAAGTAGTGGAACAAGGACCGTGCGCGCGCGTGTTTGCCGCACCGCAGCAGGAGTATACGCGTCAGCTACTGGCGTTGAGCTGACGCTTAAAAAGGATTGTAGTTTGAGAAGGGTTCGGCAATTGCCACACCAAAATTTTTCAATCGGCATGTTGCAGCAAACTCGTCCTGGCGATTTACAAACAGGCACGGCTCACCTTCACACTCCAGTACCGAGCATGGAACTTCGATGTCGCTTAACGCCTGGCTTAGTTTGTACATCACCGACCATGCATTATCACCATCCGGGCTAAGCAATTTAAGCGCCACCAGGCTGTTGTCACCGCACGGTCCATTTTGCGGAATCGGTTCAACCTTCGAACCTGCGAAACCAGCAGACCAGCGATAGTTCTGCGGCAGTCGATGGACGATTGAGAGTTGTAATGAAGTCACTTATTTTCCCCGGAAGCACATTTACTTCACAATTTGTTTACATCAATTTTAACACATCATCAACAATCCGTCTTTATACAGATCGTAAAGATTGATGCCTCGCCAGCGTGGCCTCTATGGCTCTGATTTAAATAATATCTGCGGGCGTGGTCACGTTTGCGGGGCTATATGTACCCGTTTCTGCGATCTAACTCAACCTTTTTAACTACAATGATGTGACTTTTTACATAAATTGATTTTACATAAAATAAACATATGTCGGGGGAATGATGGATTTGTGGTTGACATGCATCAACAAAGGAAGCCTTTTAGCTTCCTCGTTGTGCAATAGATCACCGTTTTTTCGGCCGACTGGCGTACAGACAGAAGAGAATGGAGCTGGTTGCGCAGAATGCAATTGACCAAATCATCGGCCATGCAGAGTTAAAGGTCGCAAGAGAAAGCAATGCGCCAACAATTGCCCCTATGCCAAAACGGAAGGTTCCTGCCAGCGAAGATGCCGTTCCCGCCATATGGGGAAACTCATCAAGAATGACCGCCATCGCATTAGATGACACCATCGACACGCAGCCCACAAACGCCGCAACGCCAACTACCAGCGACCAGAATCCCAGCCCCAGCAGCGCACTGATGACCATCCACGCCGCCATAATAAACTGTATCCACAACCCCGAGCGGAACATATTTAACGCGCCAATACGGCGGACGAAGCGACTGTTAAAGATGGTCATCACGAACAGGAAAACAATGTTTAGCGCAAAGTAATAACCAAAGTTTTCCGGCGCGACGTGGTTAATTTCAATGTAGACAAACGGTCCGGCGCTCAGGAACGAGAACATTCCGGCAAAGCTGAAACCGCTGGCCAGCATATAACTCAGGACACGCTTATGGCGGAACAGTGCCGCAAAGTTACCAATAGTGGTACGAATGTGAAATGGCTGACGGCGCTCTGGCGGCAACGTTTCTTTAATCAGGAAGAAAATCATTGCCGAAGCCAGAATCGCCGCCAATGCCAGGATCCAGAAGATGTAATGCCAGCTTAACCATACCAGCACCCAGCCGCCGACAATCGGTGCCATCAACGGTGCAATAGTGGTCACCAGCATGACAAACGACATCATCCGCGAGAACTCTTCTTTCGGGTAGATATCGCGCATCAGGGCGTTAATGACCACGCTGGCCGCAGCCGCAGCCAGACCGTGGAAGAAACGCATCACAATCAGCTGATCGATGGTTTGTGCCAACGCACACGCCACCGCGGCGGCGGCAAACACCAGCGTACCGCCAAGAACCACCGGCTTACGCCCGAAACTGTCTGCCATCGGCCCGTAGATTAACTGCCCCAACGCAAAGCCCAGAATATAAGTACTGAGGGTCATCTGCGTACTGCCCGCAGGTACGCCAAATTGCGCTGAAATTACCGGTAGCGCGGGCAGATACATATCAATCGACAGCGGCATCAACATGGCCAGCAGGCCAAGGATAAAAACAATAGCAAACGACGAATGCTGTCGGGTGGTCACAACGGGCTCCTGAAAGTCATTAAAAAGTTAGACGACGCTGGCAATTTCTTCTTCAGTTAACGGACGATATTCACCGGGGGCTAAATCAGCATCCAGCGTAATGCCGCCAATACGTTCACGATGCAGCTCAACCACGTGGTTACCCACGGCGGCGAACATGCGTTTCACCTGATGATAACGCCCTTCGCTGATGGTCAGACGAACCTGCGTTGGGGTAATCACTTCCAGCATCGCCGGCTTAGTGAGATCTTTTTCGTTATGCAGCTGCACGCCTTTAGCAAATTGCTCTGCCGTATCGTCAGCTACGGGTGATTCCAGCGTCACCAGATAGGTCTTCTCGCAATGATGGCGCGGAGAAGTAATGCGGTGCGACCACTGACCATCATCAGTCATCAGCACCAGACCGGTGGTATCGATATCCAGACGCCCTGCGGCGTGCAGTTTCCACGCTACCGGTTCATCAAGAAAATAGAGCACCGTTGGGTGATCCGGGTCATCAGTTGAGCAAACATAGCCCTGAGGCTTATTGAGCATGAAGTAACGTGGACCGTGTTGCTGCGCCAGCGGATTGCCATCGTAAGCGACTTCATGTTCAGGTAGAAGTTTGAACGCTGCGTTACGGACGATTTCGCCATCGACGGTGACACGATTGCCGCGGATTTCACGCCCGGCAATAGCACGGCTAACGCCGAGTTGCTGTGCGATAAATTTATCAAGTCGCATGTGTGTGATTTTGCCTGTAAAAACGGAGGTCGGGCATTGACCCGAAAATCTGAACTGTTGTCTGCCCAGTATAGCGGTCTAATAACATCCCTCAAGGGAAAAAGATCCATGGCATACTATTAGCAGAATAATCTACCTACGCGAGACCATGATTTTTACACTCCGTCCATATCAGCAAGAAGCCGTGGATGCCACGCTCAACCATTTTCGTCGTCATAAAACCCCTGCCGTTATCGTGCTGCCCACCGGTGCAGGTAAAAGCCTGGTGATAGCGGAACTGGCGCGGCTGGCGCGTGGTCGTGTGCTGGTGCTGGCACACGTTAAAGAGCTGGTGGCGCAAAACCATGCAAAATATCAGGCGCTGGGGCTGGAAGCCGATATTTTTGCCGCCGGGCTGAAGCGTAAAGAGAGCCACGGTAAAGTAGTATTTGGCAGCGTGCAATCGGTCGCCCGTAACCTTGATGCCTTTCAGGGTGAATTTTCACTGTTGATTGTCGATGAATGCCATCGTATTGGTGACGATGAAGAAAGCCAATATCAGCAAATCCTCACTCACCTGACAAAAGTGAATCCCCGCTTACGCCTGTTAGGGCTGACTGCCACGCCTTTTCGGTTGGGCAAAGGCTGGATTTATCAGTTTCATTATCACGGCATGGTACGCGGCGATGAGAAAGCCCTTTTCCGCGACTGTATTTATGAGCTGCCGCTGCGTTATATGATTAAACACGGCTATCTGACGCCGCCAGAACGACTGGATATGCCAGTAGTGCAATACGATTTCAGCCGATTGCAGGCACAGAGTAACGGGCTGTTCAGCGAAGCCGATCTCAACCGCGAGCTGAAAAAACAGCAACGTATTACCCCGCACATCATCAGCCAGATTATGGAGTTCGCCGCAACGCGCAAAGGGGTGATGATTTTCGCTGCGACAGTCGAACACGCAAAAGAGATTGTCGGCTTGCTGCCCGCTGAGGATGCAGCACTTATTACCGGCGACACGCCAGGCGCTGAACGCGATGTATTAATTGAAGATTTTAAAGCCCAGCGTTTTCGCTATCTGGTCAACGTCGCGGTACTGACCACCGGATTTGACGCCCCGCACGTCGATCTTATCGCTATTCTGCGCCCTACCGAATCAGTGAGTCTTTACCAACAAATTGTCGGGCGCGGTCTGCGTCTGGCTCCCGGCAAAACTGATTGCTTAATTCTTGATTATGCGGGTAATCCTCACGATCTCTACGCGCCGGAAGTTGGTACACCTAAGGGCAAAAGCGACAACGTTCCGGTACAGGTTTTCTGCCCTGCCTGTGGTTTTGCCAACACCTTTTGGGGGAAAACGACCGCTGACGGGACATTGATTGAACACTTTGGTCGTCGTTGTCAGGGATGGTTTGAAGATGACGACGGTCATCGCGAACAGTGTGACTTCCGCTTCCGTTTTAAGAATTGCCCACAATGTAACGCAGAAAATGATATAGCCGCCCGCCGCTGCCGCGAATGTGACACCATTCTGGTTGATCCGGACGATATGTTAAAAGCGGCGCTACGACTGAAAGACGCGCTGGTATTACGCTGTAGCGGCATGTCTTTACAGCATGGGCACGACGAGAAAGGCGAATGGCTGAAAATCACCTATTACGATGAAGACGGCGCGGATGTGAGTGAGCGTTTCCGTCTGCAAACGCCCGCCCAGCGTTCCGCCTTCGAGCAGCTTTTTATCCGCCCGCATACGCGTACACCGGGCATCCCTCTGCGCTGGATCACCGCTGCTGATATCCTCGCCCAACAAGCGTTGCTGCGCCATCCGGATTTCGTCGTCGCACGAATGAAAGGCCAGTACTGGCAAGTGCGCGAAAAAGTGTTTGATTACGAAGGTCGTTTTCGTCGGGCACACGAATTACGCGGTTAATGGTAGTTTTAATTGATGTGCAAGGCGATTGAGTATAGAATCTCGCCCGCTTTTGCATATGCAAAGCAGATCACTTACCTGTTGCTGGGTCGCCTGTAGCAGGATTAATTTAAGAGAGAAAGAAATGTTTACTATCAACGCAGAAGTACGTAACGAGCAGGGTAAGGGTGCGAGCCGCCGCCTGCGTACCGCTAACAAATTCCCGGCAATCATCTACGGTGGCAACGAAGCGCCGCTGGCTGTTGCTCTGGATCACGACAAAGTCATGAACATGCAAGTTAAAGCTGAATTCTACAGCGAAGTTCTGACCATCGTTGTTGACGGTAAAGAAATCAAAGTTAAAGCTCAGGACGTACAGCGTCACCCGTACAAACCTAAGCTGCTGCACATCGACTTCGTTCGCGCTTAATCGCTGAATAAGTTGTAAAAAAAACCCCGCTCCGGCGGGGTTTTTTGTATCTGCAAATTATGCCTGATTACGGTATTGCTATTTTTTGTAGGCCAGATAAGGCGTTCACGCCGCATCTGGCATTCATAACACCAAACCGATTAATTGCCGCCAGACGTCCGGCGCTGCAATTGATCGCGCAGGTTCGGCGGCGTGCCTTTAATGGTCAGGGTATCGGTCGCCGGATCCCAGAAAATCCGTTCGCCCAACAGCATCGCATCAAAGTTAATAGTCAAGCCACCGCCGCTACCGGCAAACTTCGTCAACTGACGCAACGTGCTACGGTCTGCCGGGAAGCTCTCTTCAAGTTCGTAGCCTTTTTCAGCCGCAAATTCCGTGAAGCTCACTTCGCTGACGCCCGCCAGCTCTTTCGACAGCGATTCAAGCTCGATCTCTTCACCCGCCTGCAATTGCTCATTACAGTAGCTGTAGACCTGCTGACGCACGTTCTGCCGTTCTGCTTTATCCAGTTGTGCTTCGGCAGTGAAATCATCAACCGCCTGCAATAATCCGCGGTTTTGCGCTTTCGCGTTCAACCCTTCGCTGGCACCGAGGAAGTCCATGAAGAAATCGGCCACTTTGCGCCCTACTCGCCCTTTCAGGAAAGTGAGATAGCGGGTCGACTCTGGATTGGTTTCCCACTCGGTTAAATCGATACGCGCAACAATATCCGCATGATTGATATCAAGATAATGGGTTGGGTTGATGTCGAGATTTTCGTTAACACGCATACTGCTCAGGTTGCTCAGAACTGCCACCAGCAGATACTCCACCGCCAGATAGCGATAGTGGCAAAACAGCACGAATCCACCGTCAGCAAAAGGATATTTCGCTAATTCGTCACGCAGGCGACCGGTTGCCGCGCGGCTAAATGCCAGAAAGTCCTCTTCGCCCTGACGCTGTAAGCGCAGCGTCTGCGCCAGTTCACTCTCTTCGCTGAACAAGCCGTATGCTTTATTTTTGGCGCTATAGACCCGATGCAGTTCTGCCACCATCTCAACGACGGTTTCCGTCGGTTCCAGCAATGAATCGCGCAACACCAGCTCAAGGTTCTGCTCATCACGCTTGATAAGCTGGTGCAGAGCAATCTGGTTGATATCCAGACTCATGATAAACTCTCCTTTAAGACCGGGCGGTATTCAACCACCGCCGGTTAAGCGACGCAATAAAAGATGGCGGTCATTTTACAGAAGGCGGCGTAACGAGAATGATTTAACGCATAAAAAAGCAGAAAAAAAACCGTTGCTACGGTAATATGTTGCCCTTTCATCAACTAACTGATTTCGATTTATGCCACAAATTTCCCGCTACAGTGATGAACAGGTTGAACAATTGCTCGCAGAGCTGCTCAACGTACTGGAAAAACATAAGGCTCCGACCGACCTTTCCCTGATGGTGTTAGGCAACATGGTCACTAACCTTATCAACACCAGCATTGCCCCGGCCCAACGCCAGGCTATTGCCAACTCTTTTGCCCGCGCCTTACAGTCCTCTATCAACGAAGACAAAGCGCACTAAGGGAAACAGATAACAGGTTATGGTAACTCATCGTCAGCGCTACCGTGAAAAAGTCTCCCAGATGGTCAGTTGGGGGCACTGGTTTGCACTGTTCAATATTCTGCTTTCGCTCGTCATTGGCAGCCGTTACCTGTTTATCGCCGACTGGCCGACAACGCTTGCTGGTCGCATTTATTCCTACGTAAGCATTATCGGCCATTTCAGCTTCCTGGTGTTCGCCACCTACTTGCTGATCCTCTTCCCGCTGACTTTTATCGTCGGCTCCCAGAGGCTGATGAGGTTTTTGTCCGTCATTTTAGCAACGGCGGGAATGACGCTATTACTGATCGATAGCGAAGTCTTTACTCGTTTCCATCTCCATCTTAATCCCATCGTCTGGCAGTTGGTTATCAACCCAGACGAAAATGAGATGGCGCGCGACTGGCAGCTGATGTTCATTAGCGTGCCGGTTATTTTATTGCTTGAACTGGTGTTTGCGACGTGGAGCTGGCAAAAGCTACGCAGCCTGACGCGTCGTCGGCGCTTCGCGCGCCCGCTGGCCGCATTCTTATTTATCGCTTTTATTGCCTCGCATGTGGTGTATATCTGGGCCGATGCCAACTTCTATCGCCCGATCACCATGCAGCGCGCTAACCTGCCGCTTTCGTACCCGATGACGGCGCGACGTTTTCTTGAGAAGCATGGTCTGCTTGATGCGCAGGAGTATCAACGCCGTCTTATTGAGCAAGGTAACCCAGACGCTGTTTCCGTTCAGTATCCGTTAAGCGAGCTGCGCTATCGCGATATGGGCACCGGGCAGAATGTGCTGTTGATCACTGTCGATGGCCTGAATTACTCACGCTTCGAGAAACAGATGCCTGCGCTGGCAGGTTTTGCTGAGCAAAATATTTCGTTCACGCGCCATATGAGCTCCGGCAACACTACAGACAACGGCATCTTTGGCCTGTTCTATGGCATCTCGCCAAGCTATATGGACGGCATTCTGTCGACCCGTACGCCTGCGGCGTTAATTACTGCGCTTAATCAGCAAGGCTATCAGCTGGGGTTATTCTCGTCAGATGGCTTTACCAGCCCGCTGTATCGCCAGGCATTGTTGTCAGATTTCTCGATGCCGAGCGTACGTACCCAATCCGACGAGCAGACCGCCACGCAGTGGATCAACTGGCTGGGCCGCTACGCACAAGAAGATAACCGCTGGTTCTCGTGGGTCTCTTTCAATGGCACTAACATTGACGACAGCAATCAGCAGGCATTTGCACGGAAATATAGCCGGGCGGCAGGCAATGTCGATGACCAGATCAACCGCGTGCTCAATGCACTGCGTGATTCTGGCAAACTGGACAATACGGTGGTGATTATCACTGCCGGCCGGGGTATTCCGCTGAACGAAGGGGAAGAAACCTTTGACTGGTCCCACGGTCATCTTCAGGTGCCATTAGTGATTCACTGGCCCGGCACACCGGCGCAGCGTATTAATGCCCTGACCGATCATACCGATCTGATGACGACACTGATGCAACGCCTGCTACATGTCAGCACACCTGCCAGCGAATATTCACAAGGTCAGGATTTGTTCAACCCCCAACGCCGTCATTACTGGGTTACGGCTGCGGATAACGATACGCTGGCAATTACCACCCCGAAAATGACGTTAGTGCTGAACAATAACGGTAAATACCGCACGTACAACTTACGTGGTGAAAGAGTGAAAGATGAAAAACCACAGTTAAGTTTGTTATTGCAGGTGCTGACAGACGAGAAGCGTTTTATCGCTAACTGATTAATTATAAATCAGTTAGCGAAATATCTTACTTGCATTCGTTGTGGAAAACGGTAGTATTAGCAGCCACGAGTCGGCACGTAGCGCAGCCTGGTAGCGCACCGTCATGGGGTGTCGGGGGTCGGAGGTTCAAATCCTCTCGTGCCGACCAAAAATCCCAAGAAAACCAACCTATTGCGGTTGGTTTTTTTATATCTGCGATTAATTTGATAAACAGACCGCGACACATTACGGCCTGTTTATTTTCTGATATCAGAACGTCCAGACCACACCCGCCTGGGTATTCCACGGTGATTCTACCCCCGCGCCATTGCCATAGCTGACTGACAAATGACCGCTTAACGTCGGGGTAAACGATGACCTTATTCCAGCCTGATAAACGCCACGGGTTCCAGCCACGTCATTATTAAATTTGCCGTCGTCATTAACATTCACCTGGTTAGAATCGGCGTATTCCTGACGCACGGCGGCTTTCAGCCAGGGTTCCAGCGTCGTACCGTTTTGCAGGTCCATGTGATAGCTTACCGCCGTTCCCGCTTCAGCGCGTAATATGCGGGTATTTCCCACATCCGCGCGCATGCCGTTTGATAACGTGTAGTCCTGACCATCTGTGGTAAAGCCGGTAAAGGCGAGATAGGGTCTAACACTCCACAATCCGTCAACCCAACGGAACCCGCTCTCAACATGAGCACCCGCGCCGTTACTATTGTAATCGCCAAACGCTGTTGCCCCATTACTCATCTTGCCATGGATGGTGTTGGCAAAACGGTCAACTTTCACCACCCCATCAACATAGGCACCGTTCTGATGCTCCCAACCGGCATAAGCCCCCAGGGTGTAGCTATCAATATTGCCTTTGCCGCCGCGATCAAAACCAATATCAGAATGAGAGTAACCAAAGAACAAGCCGCGAATTGTGCTGCTTTCTTCACGGGAGAAATGGCTATCGATACCGAGCGTCAGCCCCGTCAATGTTTGCTCAAAGCCAGCTCCCGCATCAGTGGTCACGTTGTTGCGGGTGTTAATTGCCGAACTCCACATCGCCGTATCGTAATTAACGCCTTTTACGCTACCAAGACGCTCACGCACGGTGTCCAGTTCTGCATCAAATACCAGCGGTTGTGCTGCCGCCATATTCAGCACATCAGTGGTTGAAGGGGTAATTTGCGCGCGATTCTCTGCCAGACTCCAGCTATGGTTGCCATTATCCAGCAAGGTATATTCATACGTACCGATATCAACAACGCCTCCGGCATTGCCCAAGGTAAATGCAGCATCACCGCCGCCCGTTGTTACCAGTGTAAGGCTATCACCTGCTGCCGGGCTGGCCCCCGTGTCCGTCACAAATATTTTGAAATCACCTGTTGCCTGACCGGTCACGTTGAGCCGATCGCTCTGATGATTAGCCATATCGGTGCGCATATAAAAATTGCCGTTTCCCGACAGGGTATTGGTGGTCAACGTAGTGAAATTTTCCGCACTTGCCGTCACAGATGAACGAGTCACTGGCTCAGCCATCATAACGACAGTTCCGTCTGACATCACCAGGTTTGCTAAATTGAGACGGGTGTTTTGGTTTATATTATTGATATCGGCAATAATAGCCCAAAAACTCTCTTCGATAGAAACATCTGCTTTACTGGTATCCACTGCGCCATGCGTTCTTAAAGATGCACCATCAGAAACCACCACGTCACCTAATAATGTAGCCGGTGTATAAAAATTTAATTCCAGCGCCATTGCATCAATAATGCCCTCATTTCCTCTGACTGTTACGTTAACCATTGTGCCAGTCCAGACATTAGCGCGACCATTATCGATAACCATATTTTCAGATATAGCATTTGAGGAATATTTTATGCTTCCATTCTGCACTGACCGACCAAGATCATAAACTGCATGTGCCTGCACTCTCGTACCAGTATCTCTTCCCAACGATTGCATGGTTGCATGCTCATCAAGGATAGTGTCAATTGCCTGAGTGCCCTCCATAACAATTAGCCCGGAACCATCATCCAGTTCATAATTTTTTGACACACCATCTTTTATACTAAATTGGCCTTTACTGTTTGTACCACTCACTTCCAGCGCATTCGTTGAAACAATTAATTTTCCGCCTGCTTTTTTGTCAACGCCAGTTGCAGTCCCGCCATCCATAACCTCCAGTAAACCACCACTATCCACAGTGGTATTATAAGCGAAGTCATTCTCTTCAACCCGCAAACTTCCGCCGTTTTCCAACAGCATATTGTTAGCAACCCCATCTTTGATATCAAACTGACCGAGACGGTTTGTTCCGAATACCTCCATGGCCCGCGTGGTTGTTTTAATCGCACCGCCTGCTTTCTGATCTACCGCAAATGCTAATCCGCCATCTTTAACCTCCAGTAGTCCTCCCTTTTCGATAACGGCGAAGATGGCAATGCCTTCGGTTTCAACGAGTAAGCGCCCGCCTTTAATAGTGGCTTCATTAGCAGCTCCATAAACCTGTAACACACCATTATTGATGGTAGTTTGGTTTGCTGCACCACCCAATTGAACAATTTGATAACCATCATTTAATACTGAGTATTCTGCTGAGCCATATGCTTCAATGTACTGATACCCTCCGTTGATTTCAGCATTATTACTTACACCACATTCTTTTATATGCTGTTCTCCGCTGGGAGTGATTTTCGTATTATTTGCGGTCCCATAAACCAGCTGGATATCTTTTTCCAGGACAACACCATCAACAGTCGTTCCATACTCAACAGTTGATGCCAATGCTATGGGAGAATATAACGCTGTAGCCACCAGAACAGATATTGCGGAACGACAAAGAGAAACAGAACCAGAGTGATGCATTAATCTTTCATCCTATGAAATTAATTGCTGTAAAAGCATTGGGTACTGAAAATACCCATAGCGCCATACCCGGAGTCAGTTTTTAAAAACTGTTTAAAGAAATGCACAAGTATTGTGATTGATTTTTTAGTTGTTTTTCTTGATGAGAAGCTGATGCAAAATTCCGTCTTTATAATGAAAATGATGCGAGAGTGAACTACTGAGCTGTACTTTTCACTACATGTCCATACATAAAATGGGGTAACATTCACGCGCCTGGTAGCGTTTCCAACGCTACGCTCAAACATAATGATTCTAATAAAACCTCAGGAGAGTACTATGCCTGAAGCAACGCCTTTTCAGGTGATGATTGTGGATGATCATCCACTTATGCGACGCGGTGTTCGTCAGTTACTGGAGCTTGATCCTGGCTTTGAAGTGGTCGCCGAAGCGGGCGACGGCGCGAGTGCTATCGATCTGGCGAATAGACTGGATATCGACGTGATCTTGCTGGATCTCAATATGAAAGGTATGAGTGGCCTGGATACCCTCAATGCCTTGCGCAGGGATGGCGTTACCGCGCAAATTATTATCCTGACCGTATCAGATGCCTCCAGCGATGTCTTTGCGCTGATAGACGCAGGCGCAGACGGTTATCTGTTGAAAGACAGCGACCCGGAAGTGTTGCTGGAAGCGATTCGTGCCGGAGCGAAAGGCAGCAAAGTCTTTAGCGAACGCGTCAATCAGTACTTACGTGAACGTGAAATGTTTGGCGCGGAAGAAGACCCCTTCAGCGTGCTGACAGAACGCGAGCTGGATGTTCTGCACGAGCTGGCACAGGGGCTGTCAAATAAACAGATTGCCTCGGTGTTGAATATTTCCGAGCAGACGGTAAAAGTCCATATCCGTAATCTGCTGCGTAAACTCAATGTCCGCTCACGCGTGGCGGCCACCATTCTGTTCCTGCAACAACGTGGGGCACAATAAAAAAATAGCCCAATGGATTTACCCTCGGGCTGATATTGATGACAAACGCAAAACGGCCTGATGCGCTACGCTTATCAGGCCTACGCGGATCGAGCAATGTATTGAGTTCGCACGATTTTGTAGGCTGAATAAGGCGTTTACGCCGCATCTGGCATAAACAAAGCGCACTTTGCCATCAGTCTGGCCCGATGGCATCACCATCGGGCTTGTTCTTATTTACTCTCCTGTGGTGATAAGTGTTGCATCGCCTGCGCGATACTGCGTTCAATCACCGCACGGCGAGTATCGTTGGCAGGTAAGAGTTTCAACATCATCTCCCACGCGGCAACGGCTTCGCCAAATCGCTGCTGCTCAAAGGCATTAAACGCATACATGCTTAACACACGGATATTGCTATGGTCCGTTCTCACCAACTGGCGTAGCAGTTCACCACCCAGGCGGTTGTCATTGGGATCAGATGAACGTGTCAACGCTTCAGCGTATCCGAGTGCAGCATCACTGTTCTTCGGATCGAGGCGATACGCAGTGGCGTATGCATCGGTGGCGATACTGGCGTTACCCAGCGCCATGCCAACGCGTCCCAACATAATCCAGCCTTCTATATCTCCCGGATTTTTTTGCAGTTGAGTACGCATCCCCAGCGCCAGGCGCGACATCTCTTCTTCGTTGAGCGGCTCAGCTTTCGGATCCAGCGCCCTGTCCAGTAACGCTGGCGCCTGTGCCGTGGCCTGCTGCCAAATTTTCACCTGCTGATAATTGCCGGTCTGGTAGTAGCTGACGCCAGCCACAATTAACGCCACCACAATACCCGGCAGATAAACAACATATCCGGCACGCTTACCTTCCGGCACGCTTTGTTCAGGAAACGCTTCCGGCACCACGCGTACCCGACGCCGCGAACGGGCGTAAATGACCCAACCGCCAATGCCAATAGCCACTACCGGAAGCACCCACAGCAGAACGGTCAGCGGCGTTAACGGCGGGTCGTAAGTGACGAAGTTGCCGTAACGCGCCACCATATAATCGACAATCTCTTTCTTACTTTTACCTTCCTGCATCAGTTCGTACACTTTCTGGCGCAGGTCGGTGGCAATCATCGAGTTGGAATCGGCAATGCTGTTATTCTGGCATTTCGGGCAGCGCAGTTCTTCAGTAAGCTGACGAAACTGTTGTTCCTGTGCTTCATCTTTAAACTGCAACACGTCGATGGTCGCCAGCGCTGAGCCGGAGATCATCAGCATCAGCACGCCCAATAAAAACCTCATTGTGCGGCCTCCTTACTGTATTTCTCCCACAACGGCTTGATCTTTTCTTCCCAGACGCGGGGATTGAGATCACCCGCATGGCGATAGCGAATGATGCCGTTGCCGTCGATGAGGAACGTTTCTGGTGCACCATAGACACCGAGATCCAGCCCTAACATGCCGTCGCCATCAAACAGGCTTAGTGCGTAAGGATTGCCCAGCTCTTTCAGCCAGCTGATTGCCTTCTGGCGATCGTCTTTATAGTTCATGCCGACCACTCGGATGCCCTGCGCAGAAAGCTGATTCAGATATTGATGTTCCGCACGGCAGGTCGGACACCAGGTCGCCCAGACGTTAAGCAGCACTGGTTTGCCCTGAGTCAGCACATCCGCCTGATAAAACTGCCCCGGGTTGTCCAGTGATTCGAGGCGAAACTTCGGCACCGGCTTGCCAATGAGCGCCGATTCCAGATTGGTCGGATCATCCCCTTCGGCATTACGCGCCAGCTGCCACAGCAGCGCCGCGGCAATCGCCAGGAAGATAATCAAAGGAATTAACAATACTTTGCGCTTCATACAGCCTCCGGCGCAGTTTTCTGCGGGTTCACGCGCTTACGATAGCGAGGATCAAACAGGCACAGCAGCCCGCCCAATGCCATCATCAGCCCGCCCGCCCAAATCCAGCGAACAAACGGTTTGTAGTAAAGACGCACGGCCCACGCGCCGTTTTCCAACTCTTCACCGAGCGCGGCGTACAGGTCACGCGTGATGCCGCCGTCAATCGCCGCTTCGGTCATCATCGACCCGGCAGTGTTGTAATAACGTTTTTCCGCATACAGCACCGTTTCCGGCTTGCCATCGCGCGTTACGCCGATAGTCGCCACACCGCCGCGCCAGTTCGGGCCAGTCACCTCTTTGACATCACGGAAGGTGAAGCGATATTCATGAATATCGACGCTATCGCCGGACTTCATGCGCACATCACGCTCAACGCTAAAGTTCTGGCTAAAGGCAATACCAACAATTGTCACTGCCAGCCCCAGGTGAGCCGCCACCATTCCCCAATAACTGAAGGTGGTTTTCGTGCCGCGTGAAATACGCAGCGCAGCTTCCGCAATTGCCAGCACAGCAATCCAGCAGGCCATTGCCAGGCCGAGCACCGTCATCGCCACAACTTTGCTTTCGAACAGCCACGGCAACAGCAGAGACAGCACCAGCGTAGAGATGAAGGCGATAATCAATAAATTGCGGATTTTACGTGGGCGATCGCGCCCCCAGCGCACCAGAGGACCGACACCCAGTAGTAGCGCAAACGGCACCATCAGCCAGGTAAACATGGTGTTGAAGAACGGTTCGCCAATCGAAATGCTGCCCAGTCCCAGTTGCTTGTGCACCAGCGGCAGCAGCGTCCCCAGCAATACCACCAGCATTGCGGCGACCAGCAAAACGTTGTTCGCTAACAGCAGAGATTCCCGCGACCACAGCGCATTGTTTACGCGTGAGCGAACTTTGTGTCCACGCGCGGCAAACAGCAGCAGCGAACCGCCAATCACCAGCACCATAAAGGCGAGGATAAACATACCGCGCGCCGGATCAGACGCAAACGCGTGTACCGATACCAGCACGCCGGAACGCACGAGGAAAGTCCCCAACAGACACAGCGAGAAGGCACTGATTGCCAGCAGTAATGTCCACGCTTTGAAGCTGGCACGCTGTTCAGTGACCGCCAGCGAGTGCATCAGCGCAGTACCCACCAACCACGGCATAAATGAGGCGTTTTCTACCGGATCCCAGAACCACCAGCCGCCCCAGCCGAGTTCGTAATAGGCCCATGCGGAACCGAGCACAATGCCGAGCGTCAGGAAGATCCACGCCGCCAGCGTCCACGGACGGGTAAAGCGTGCGTAAGTGCTGTCCAGACGCCCACTCAGCAAAGAAGCAATGGCAAAAGCAAACGCCACCGAGAAACCGACGTACCCCATATAGAGCAGAGGCGGATGGAAGATCAGCCCTGGATCCTGCAACAGCGGGTTAAGATCGCGCCCTTCAATCGGGAAGTTCGGCAACGTGCGTGAGAACGGGTTAGAGGTAAAGAGAATGAACAGCAAAAAGCCGACACTGACCATCCCCATTATCGCCAGTACACGGGCCACAATATCCAGCGGAATACGCTGACTAAAAATCGCCACCGCAAAGGTCCAGCCGCTCATCAGCAGCACCCACAGCAGTAGCGAGCCTTCATGCGCACCCCAGGTTGCCGCCACGCGATACCACACCGGAAGCTGGGTATTGGAGTTGCTGGCAACATAGGTGACAGTAAAGTCATTCACCACGAAAGCATTGACCAGCACCAAAAATGCGCCAGCCACAGACATAAATAGCAGCCAGGCAAACAAGCGCGAAGAAGCCATCATGCGCGCATCCCCGCGCGCCACGCCCCATAGCGGATACACGGACAGCAACAGCGCAATTCCTAGCGCCAGGCATAGCAGTCCGTTACCAATTTCTGGCATCATGATGCTGGGTCCTTATAAACACTCGCCGGGCGACGGTGATTAGCTTCCATCGCTTTCTCGACTTCTGGCGGCGTGTAGTTTTCATCGTGTTTCGCCAGTACTTCTTTCGCGAGGATATGATTACCTTTTTCCAGTTCGCCCTGCACCACAACGCCCTGCCCTTCACGGAACAGATCCGGCAAAATGCCTTCATAAGATACATCTACTGAACCTTCAGCGTCGTAAATGGTGAACGTTACTTTCAGCGAATTGGGATCGCGCTGCACGCTACCCGGCATCACCATCCCGCCAACGCGCAGACGCTGCCCGACTTCCGGCATCTGTTGAGTTTCACGCTTGCCGTAGAGAATTTCCCCCGGCGTATAAAAGAGATCGATATTCGAGCGCAGCGCATATAGCACCAGACCGATAGTCAGCGCCAGCCCCGCCAGCACGGCACAGGCAATCCACAAGCGGTTTTTACGGCGAATATTCATGCAGCCTCCTGCTGTTGCGCAGCACGTAAACGCGCCTCACGCGCCCGCTGTTGCGCCACGCCACGCAGAATTGCGCGATGCTGCATCACCGAGTGCACGACCAAAACCACCAGCGGAATAACGGTCATCACCACCGCCAGCCAGACAAAAAAGGCGTAACCGCCCATTGCGAAAAATTCATTCCAGGAAGCAAATGCAGGGGTCATTTACGGCCTCTTTTCAGTATCAGTTCACTCACCCACGGACGGCGTTTTTCCATCAGCAAAATTAAATTACGCATCCGCATCAGCGTCAGCGTGGCAGACAGCAGCAGGAAGCCAAAAATCGACCAGCGCAGCGGCGAACGCATCGCCGGATCGATACTTTGCTGCATCCGCGTTGATCCCTGATGCAGGGTGTTCCACCACTCCACGGAGTAATGAATAATCGGCAGGTTCACCACGCCAATCAGCACCAGAATACCTGCCGCACGGCCCGCCAGACGGCGATCGTCGAAGGCGTGCCACAGGGCAATCACACCAACATACAGAAACAGCAGCACCAGTTCAGAGGTCAGGCGTGCGTCCCATACCCACCAGGTGCCCCACATCGGTTTTCCCCATGCGGAGCCAGTGACCAGGGCAATAAAGGTAAACACGGCACCAATGGGAGCCATCGCCGCGACCGCCAGGTTAGCCATTTTCATCTGCCAGACAAGGCCAATAAACGCCGCCACCGCCATTGATGCATAAATGCCCATCGACCAGATCGCCGCAGGCACATGCAGGTAGATAATGCGATAGCTATTTCCCTGCTGATAATCAGCCGGAGCAAAGCCGAATCCCCAGATCCAGCCGACGGTAAGCACGACCACACTGGCAATTGCCAGCCACGGTATAAACCAGCCACAGATTTGATACAGCCGTGGTGGGATCGCCAGTTGATGCAGTGTTTTCCACATAGTTTCGATACCAGACTCGAACAAAAATCAGTAATCCAGCGTTATTGAATGCTGATTCGTAACGCTGCCGCCGTCGCAAAAGGACTTAATGTCGCGGTGCCTGCCAGCAACGCGCCTAAAATTGCCAGATACCCGTCAACGGGCAAATGCATGGAAGCCGCGTCCATCGCGGCGGTGGCAAAGATGAGTAATGGGATAGTCAGCGGTAATACCAGTATGCTGAGCAGCACACCACCGCGCTTAAGTCCCACTGTCAGCGCCACGCCCGGCGCACCGAGAAAACCAAGCGTTGGGGTTCCCAGCAGCAGCGTCAGCGCCATCACTTGCCAGCCATAAACATCCATTCCCAGTAGCATTGCTACCAGAGGCGAAAGGATGAGTAACGGCAGACCTGTTACCATCCAGTGCGCCATCACCTTCGCCAGCACAACGGCGGGCAAGGGTAACGGCAACAACATCAATTGTTCAAGACTGCCGTCCTGCAAATCGTCACGGAACAGTCGTTCCAGTGCCAGCAAGGATGAAAGCAGCGCGGCAACCCAGATAATGCCCGGCGCAATACGCGCCAGCAGTTGCGGCTCCGGACCGATACTGAGCGGAAAAAGGGTAATTACAATCAGGAAGAACCACAGCGGGTTGGCGATTTCGGCGCTATGGCGAAACGCTACGCGCAGCTCAAGACGGAAAATGCGCCAGAACATCATGCGGCCCCCGTTTGCGTCAGTGAAATGCGGCGAATTTTACTTTCAGTAACGTTGAGCGGCTGGTGGGTAGTCAGAATCACAATCCCCCCCTGCTCTGTATGCTGCGCCATACGCTGGGTCAGACGATCGACGCCGTTAACGTCAATCGCGGTAAAAGGTTCGTCGAGTATCCACAACGTGGCACGGGTCAACCACAGACGTGCTAAAGCGACGCGGCGTTGCTGCCCGGCAGAAAGTTGATTTACCGGAATATCTTCGAATCCGGCAAGCCCGGCCTGCGCCAGGGCTTCCAGACATTGTGCGGTATCGCCATTGCGATGATAAAAGTGCAGATTTTCTAACGCCGTCAGCCGGGTTTTGATCCCCGGCTGATGGCCTATCCATAACAGGTTTTGATGGTAGCTGTCGCGTACCTGATGCAAGGGCTGCCCTTGCCAGAGAACGTCACCCGCGTCAGGGCGAGACAACCCCGTCAGCAAACGGAGAAGCGTTGTCTTCCCCGCGCCGTTGCTGCCGGTGATTTGTACCCACTCTCCTGCGTTCAGCGTAAATGACAAACCACTAAATAAGGTTCGTTCATCCCGCTCGCAAAGTAACTCTCTGGCTTCAAGCATACCCACGCAATAACCCTGTTAAAAACCTGGCTCGACTTCGCGCATATCGGGTAGCTTGTGTGCGATCCCTTTATGGCAATCAATACAGGTTTGCCCATCTTTCACCGCCTGGTCGTGCATCTTAGCGGCAACTGATTTCTGGGCGGTTGTATCCATATACTCGAAGTTGTGACAGTTACGACACTCCTGCGAGTTATTGTCCTTCATGCGCCGCCACTCATTCTGTGCCATCGTCAGGCGATGAGCTTCAAATTTCTGCGGCGTGTCAATAACGCCAAAAATTTTACCATACAGCTCTTTACTTGCTTTGAGCTTGCGTATCATCTTCGGCACAAACTCGTGCGGAACGTGACAATCCGGACAGGTCGCACGGACGCCGCTACGGTTGTTGTAGTGCACGGAATCCATGTATTCCTGATACACCGTGTTACGCATTTCGTGGCAGCTAATGCAGAACTCTTCGGTATTGGCTTTTTCCATCCCGGTGTTAAAGCCGCCCCAGAAAACGATGCCGCCGACAAAACCGATCAACAGCAGCGTCCCCAGTGCCAGACGGCTGGGGGTACGCCACCATTTCCACAGGCGCTTAATCAGACCAGGCTTACGGTCAGAATTTCCCATAATAACCTCTTATTTCCCGTAACCTTTTGATGGGGTAAAGGTATTCCCCACGATTGGCGCGGTATCGGCCTGCGGTACGTGACATTGCAGACAGAAATAACGACGTGGAGCCACTTCCGCGCCCACTTTGCCGTCGCTGTCCATAAAGTGAGTAGGACTAATGCGCGGCGCGCCAGTGGTGCGATAGCTTTCGACACCGTGGCACTGCAAGCAGCGGTTGGTATTGGTCGTTACCTGATAACCTTCAACGCTATGCGGGATCATTGGCGGCTGATTCACATAGTTCAGCGGCATCCGATCCTGCTCTTTTGGCATCCGAATGGCCCCTTCCTGCGTCCCGGATACTTCCGGCGACTGGCTAAAATCGACGCCATTAGCCGCCCAAACCGCGCCGCTTACCACCAGGGCCAGCATCGCCGTCCATTGACACAGCGCTTTCTTCAGGTCATGGCTTTTCATGATTTCGCTCCCGAACTCCATCGTGTAGTTATTGTAAATACATCCTCAGAACAGACATCCACGCAGCGACCGCACGTCATGCAATCGCGGCTGGTGACCTGCACCGGGCTTTGTTCATCCAGCACCGGGGCACGTAGCACATGCGGTTCCGGGCAAACATGAAAACAATCCATACAGCGGTTACATTTCTGCCGATCGGTGGCCGCAACGGTAATCACACCTTTACTACCCAGCACGCCATACAGTGCACCAACCGGACAAATGTGCCCGCACCAGCCGTGTTCAACGACCAGTAGATCAAATAAAAACAGCGCGAGAATAAGCAGCGCGCCGCTGCCGAAGCCCATTACCAGGCTGCGCCCCATCAGGGAAACGGGGTTGATCCATTCCCAGATGAGCGTGCCGGTTAAGGCCGAACCCACCAGAATGACCACCAACAGCACGTAGCGGATGTGGCGTGGGATCGTCGCAGACTGATTGAGGTCAAAACGCCTGCGTAACCAGTTTGCTAAATCGGTAATCGGGTTCAGCGGGCAGACCCAGCTGCAAAATAATCGCTTTCCTGCCAGGGCGTAGAGCACGGTGATAATCACCGCACCGGTCAGCGCCACCGTGGCAGGCAGATGACCGCTGGCAAGACTTTGCAACGTCATCAGCGGATCGGTCAGTGGAACGGTGTCGAATAACAAGCTACTGCTGTAGTTGCCGTGCAAGATCCACACACCAAACCACGGGCCGCTCAAAAACATCCCCAGCACGAAGAACTGACAAAGGCGACGCAACACCAGCCAACGGTGGCTGCGCCACCAGCCTTTTTTCTCCAGCGCCTCGCGCCCGGCGTCACGTTTACGATTTGCCATTGTTCCCCTCCAGCCAGCCGAAGCGGTAATGGTGACCTAACTCCCCTTTCGCCAGTGACAGCGGTAACACCTTGATTGCGGGTTGTTCCAGCACGCACACTTTTTCGCACTTACCGCAGCCGGTACAGGCGTCGCTGTGAACCGTCGGCAGAAAACGGGCGTGCTTACCGGTACGCGTGTTACGCTCCAGCTCCAGGGTGATTGCCTCATCAATTTTCGGGCATTCGCGATAGCAAACATCGCAGCGCAGCCCCTGAAAGTTGAGGCAGTTCTCCTGATCCACCAGCACCGCCAGCCCCATCCGCGCGTCGTCGATCGATTCGATCTCTCGATCCAGCGCACCGCTCGGGCACACTTTGGCGCACGGAATGTCCTCACACATTTCGCAAGGAATATCCCGCGCGACAAAGTACGGCGTACCTGCCGACAGGCCAGAGGCCAGTGTCGCCAGTTTTAAGGTGTCGTAAGGGCAAGCCTGAACACACTGACCGCAACGTACACAGGCACTGGCAAAGGCGTTCTCGTTTATGGCTCCGGGCGGGCGCAACCGCACACCAGATGCGCGTGCGGTTTGCTGTTGTAACCCCAGCGCCACACCCACGGCAGCCAGCCCGCCAGCTGTGCGAACGACATCGCGCAGAAAGCGGCGGCGACCATTTTGAGGTTTCGCTGACCGGGACATAATGGCTTACACCTTCTCCAGTTTGACCGCACACTTCTTGAAGTCCGTCTCTTTCGAGAGCGGATCGGTCGCATCCAGCGTCAGTTTGTTAACCAGCTGTGCGGCGTCGAAGAACGGCATATACACCAGGCCCTGCGGCGGACGGTTACGACCGCGCGTTTCAACAATCGAGATGACTTCGCCACGGCGAGAAACCACTTTCACTTTGTCGCCACGACGCAGATCGCGCGCTTTCGCATCCAGCGGATGAATAAACAGGACCGCTTCCGGGAAGGCACGGTGCAGTTCCGGTACACGGCGAGTCATACTGCCGGTGTGCCAGTGCTCCAGGACACGCCCGGTAGAGAGCCACAGATCGTACTCTTCATCCGGTGCTTCCGCCGCCGGTTCGAACGGCAGTGCGAAGATCACCGCTTTGCCATCCGGTTTACCGTAGAACTTGTAGCCTTCGCCCGCTTTCACGTACGGGTCGTTACCTTCGCTATAACGCCACTGCGTTTCTTTACCGTTAACCACCGGCCAGCGCAGACCGCGCGCTTTGTGGTAGTCATCGAACGGCGCGAGATCGTGACCGTGACCGCGACCAAACCATGCATACTCTTCGAACAGCCCTTTTTGCAGATAGAAGCCCAGCTCGCGGGATTCATCGTTCAACTGATCTTCTGCCAGTTCGGATACCGGGAATTTGCTCACTTCCGGGGTGGCATACAGAACCTCATACAGCGTTTTGCCACGCAGTTCCGGTTTCTTCGCCAGCAACTCTTCCGGCCACACTTCTTCAGTTTTGAAGCGGCGGGAAAACTGAACTAACTGCCAGAGATCCGATTTCGCTTCGCCCGGTGCCTGTACCTGCTGACGCCAGAATTGAGTACGGCGTTCGGCGTTACCGTAAGCCCCCTCTTTTTCTACCCACATTGCGGTCGGCAGGATCAAGTCGGCTGCCAGCGCACTGACTGTCGGATACGGATCGGAAACGATGATAAAGTTGCGCGGATCGCGCCAGCCCGGCATACGCTCTTCATTAATGTTCGGCCCGGCCTGCATGTTGTTGGTACACATGGTCCAGTAAACATTCAGTTTGCCGTCTTTCAGTGCACGGTCCTGTGCCACCGCGTGCAGGCCGATTTTCGCCGGAATGGTGCCGCTCGGGATATTCCACTTCTTCTCGCAGATATCACGGTGTTTCTCATTGGTCACCACCATGTCCGCAGGCAGACGGTGAGCAAAGGTGCCCACTTCTCGCGCAGTACCACACGCGGAAGGCTGCCCGGTCAGGGAGAACGGACCGCAACCCGGCTGAGAAATTTTGCCAGTCAGCAGGTGCAGGTTGTAGACCAGGTTGTTGGCCCACACGCCACGGGTATGCTGGTTGAAGCCCATCGTCCAGTAGGAGATGACTTTCTTGTTCGGATCGGCATACAGCTGCGCCAGTTGTTCTAACTGGTCTTTCGGCACGCCGGTCATTTCAGCGGTTTTTTCCAGCGTATACTCAGCAACGAAGGCTTTGTAATCTTCAAAGCTCATCGGTTCGGAGGCGTCAGAACCCGGATTCTTCGCTGCTTTTTCCAGCGGATGGGTCGGACGTAAACCGTAGCCGATGTCCGTCGCCCCTTTGCGCAGGTTAACGTGTTTGCTAAAGAAGTCCTGATTTATCGCGTTGTTTTGAATGATATAGTTGGCGATGTAGTTCAGGATCACCAGGTCAGACTGTGGCGTAAAGATGATGCCGTTATCCGCCAGCTCGAAGCTACGATGCTGGTAGGTAGAAAGCACCGCCACGGTGACGTTCTGGTTAGAGAGACGACGGTTGGTGATGCGCGACCAGAGAATCGGGTGCATCTCCGCCATGTTAGCGCCCCACAGCACAAACGCGTCAGCCTGTTCGATGTCGTCATAGCAGCCCATCGGCTCATCCATACCAAAGGTACGCATAAAGCCAACTACCGCCGACGCCATACAGTGACGCGCGTTCGGGTCGATGTTGTTCGAACGGAAGCCCGCTTTGAACAGCTTGGACGCGGCATAACCTTCCCAGATAGTCCACTGACCAGAACCGAACATACCGATCGATTCCGGCCCTTTTTCTTTCAGGGCAGTTTTGAATTTTTCTTCCATCACATCGAAGGCTTGATCCCAGGTGATTGGGGTGAACTCGCCTTCTTTGTCATATTTACCGTTTTTCATACGCAAAAGCGGCTGCGTCAAACGGTCTTTACCGTACATGATTTTGGGCAGGAAATAGCCCTTAATGCAGTTCAGACCACGGTTAACCGGTGCGTCCGGGTCGCCCTGACAGGCCACCACACGCCCCTGCTGCGTTCCGACCAGAACGCCACAACCAGTACCGCAGAAACGGCATGGTGCTTTATCCCATTTAATGGCTTCCTGCTGACCAACAACGGCGCGGGCAACGCCCGGCACGCTGAGACCGGCAGCCGCCGCAGCGGCCGCAACGGCGTTAGCTTTCATAAAGCTACGACGACTGAGTTTCATGGTGTTTCCTCACCTTGCTCTTCCTGCTGGTGATAAACCAGCGACACCGCCAGCACGCCCTCTACGTTGCGTACTGACTCAATGGTTTGGATCAGCGTTTCGCTGTCTTCTGCTTCCACCACCACAATCAACTGACCGCTCGGCGCGTCGCTGACAGCGACTTCACAGCCGGGAAAGGCGTTCAGTTGGGTGCTGATGTCTGAAATTCGTTCGCTTTTGGCCTGCACGACCAGGCTGCAAACTTGCCAGTTAGTGTGCATGGAGATACTCCGCAGTTATGGCTGATACCGGACAGCTGGCTGCACATGCTCCACATCCGTTGCAAAGTTGGCTATTAAGTTGCGGCTGGTAGATCCCGGAGAGCGTCGGGCGAAAGATAATTGCCATTGGCTCACAGCTATCCTGACAGCGGCGGCATTCAACTGACTGATACGCCAGGCATGCCTCCCCGATGGTGAACAGCAAATCCCAGGCCCTGGTGTGGCGCGGAGAAAATAGCGATTCGGGGCAAGCTTGCGCGCAGGCATAACAGAAGCTGCACTCGTTATTTTTGAAATTAACGCTCGGATAGCCCCCCGCGCCGCGTTGCAGAATGTTGTTTTCACAAGCATTAATACAGGCGTCGCAGCGGGTGCAATAGGTCAGAAAATGAGATTCATCACCGGACCAGGGCGGACGGATACCGTTACTGGCTTTGCGCCAGCGACCAGTGAGTATGCCCCGACGGGATGCATCAATCTTCACATTGACCTTCCATCATTAACGCGCTCTGAAAATTAAGAGCGACCAAATAAACCGCATAATTAATAAGCCATTTTTATAGCCGCTAAGATATTAAAGGATGTGTCAAAGATGCATACCCCGATCGGGGTAAAACCTGTAGCAGGATCAAAAGAGTGGTGGGAAGAGTGGCAAAAACGGGCTTTTGCTCACATTTCAAATGGTTATAAACATATTTATATAGCGATTAATTCACCAGAGATATTTCTCAAGGCTTTACCACTCCTCAGAATTTAACACCAAAAGAGAAGGTAAAATTGTCTGAATGTTCTTTTAGTTATTCATAAAGCAAATTAATAAATCTGATGAATATGTTAACCTTCAGCGACATCATCGGTGAAAACCTATAAATGACGAAGGGAATACAACAATGAAGACCATTCTACCTGCAGTATTGTTTGCCGCTTTCGCTACCACTTCCGCCTGGGCGGCAGAGAGCGTCCAGCCACTGGAAAAAATCGCGCCTTATCCGCAAGCTGAAAAAGGCATGAAGCGTCAGGTGATTCAGTTAACCCCGCAAGAAGATGAATCTACCCTGAAAGTAGAACTGTTAATCGGTCAGACGCTGGAGGTCGATTGCAATTTGCATCGTCTCGGCGGGAAGCTGGAAAGCAAAACGCTGGAAGGCTGGGGCTATGATTATTACGTCTTTGATAAAGTTAGCTCACCGGTTTCCACGATGATGGCCTGCCCGGATGGCAAGAAAGAGAAGAAATTTGTCACCGCGTATCTGGGCGATGCCGGAATGCTGCGTTACAACAGCAAGCTGCCGATCGTGGTGTATACGCCAAACAATGTAGATGTGAAATACCGCATCTGGAAGGCGGAAGAGAAAATTGACAACGCGGTAGTCCGCTAAACTGCCGTGAAGTGCTCCACCCCGTAGGTCGGATAAGGCGGTCACGCCGCATCCGACATCTAACGCCCAAGCCGGTTGACTGATGCGACGCTGACGCGTCTTATCAGGCCTTGTATTATCCCTCCTGTGCAGAGAAAATCGGCCAGTTTTCTCTGCCTGCAGTCCGCATGCCGTATCGGGCCTTAGGTTTTCAACCTGTTGCGTAGATTTATGCAGCGGACTGCCTTTCTCCCAAAGTGATAAACCGGACAGTATCATGGACCGGTTTTCCCGGTAATCCGTATTTGCAAGGTTGGTTTCACTATGGAACATGAACTTCATTATATCGGTATCGACACCGCTAAAGAGAAACTGGATGTCGATGTGTTGCGTCCTGATGGTCGTCATCGCACCAAAAAATTCGCTAACACCACTAAAGGGCACGATGAGCTGGTGAGCTGGCTGAAGGGTCACAAGATTGACCATGCGCATATCTGCATCGAAGCGACCGGCACCTATATGGAACCTGTCGCAGAGTGCCTTTACGATGCAGGTTACATAGTGTCAGTCATTAATCCTGCGTTGGGTAAAGCTTTCGCTCAGAGTGAAGGACTGCGTAACAAGACTGATACCGTGGATGCGCGCATGCTGGCAGAGTTCTGTCGTCAGAAGCGCCCTGCAGCCTGGGAAGCGCCTCACCCGCTTGAACGCGCGTTGCGTGCCCTGGTAGTACGCCACCAGGCGCTGACAGATATGCACACGCAGGAACTGAACCGCACTGAAACGGCGCGGGAAGTCCAGAGGCCGAGCATTGATGCTCATCTTCTGTGGCTTGAAGCAGAGCTGAAGCGTCTTGAGAAGCAGATAAAAGACCTGACAGACGATGATCCGGATATGAAACACCGCAGAAAACTGCTGGAAAGTATCCCGGGTATCGGAGAGAAAACATCTGCGGTATTGCTGGCTTATATCGGTCTGAAGGACCGCTTCGCCCATGCCAGACAGTTCGCCGCTTTTGCGGGTCTGACACCACGGCGTTATGAATCAGGCAGTAGTGTGAGAGGGGCAAGCCGGTTGAGTAAAGCCGGACATGTGTCGCTTCGCAGGGCGTTGTATATGCCTGCAATGGTAGCCACCAGTAAGACTGAGTGGGGACGGGCGTTCCGCGACCGTCTGGCGGCTAATGGCAAGAAAGGAAAGGTGATTCTCGGCGCGATGATGCGCAAGCTGGCACAGGTGGCGTATGGCGTGCTGAAGTCAGGGGTCCCGTTCGATGCGTCACGGCATAATCCGGTAGCGGCGTAAAAATCGCGGAAGGGATGAAAAAAACAGCGCCTGACGGCGCTGTGTCTGGCATGCCTGCAATCTGGGAAACCGGGGTAGAAAAAAAATTGCAGGCCATAACAGTATCTACACCGCTGTGAAGTGCTCCACCCCGTAGGTCGGATAAGGCGGTCACGCCGCATCCGACATCTAACGCCCGAGCCGGTTGCCTGATGCGACGCTGGCGCGTCTTATCAGGCCTACACCGCTGTGAAGTGCTCCCCCCCGTAGGTCGGATAAGGCGGTCACGCCGCATCCGACATCTAATGCCCGAGCCGGGTGCCTGATGCGACGCTGGCGCGTCTTATCAGGCCTACACCGCTGTGAAGTGCTCCACCCCGTAGGTCGGATAAGGCGGTCACGCCGCATCCGACATCCAACGCCCGAGCCGGTTGACTGATGCGACGCTGACGCGTCTTATCAGCATGCGCCACATCCGGCATACCATGCCGGATGTGGCACATCATTACAACGCAATATCCGCGACTTCTTTTTGAACGGTTTGCGGCTTCAACTGCGGTTTTGGCGTACTGTCCGCCACCTGCGGCTTGTCGTATTTCAGCCCCAGCACTTCGCTGGTGTACTGCAACTCGCGTTCTGTTGCCGCCACATCACCATTCAGCTTGCGTCCATAAGACGGAACAATCGCTTTCAGCGTGGCCTGCCATTGTGGGCTTGAAACGCGATCGCCAAATACTTTTTCCAGCAGATTCAACATAATCGGCGCGGCGGTTGACGCCCCTGGCGATGCCCCCAGCAGCGCGGCAATAGTCCCTTGTTGGTCGCTGACCACTTCGGTACCCAGACGCAGTACGCCACCTTTCTCGGCATCACGCTTGATAATCTGCACGCGCTGCCCCGCTTGCCACAAACGCCAGTCCTCTTTTTTCGCCTGCGGATAGTATTCTTTCAACGCCTCAAAACGATCCTCTTCACTCAACATCACCTGACTCACCAGATATTTCACCAGATCGAAATTATCCAGCCCAACGTGCATCATCGGCATCACGTTAGAAGTAGTAGTGGAACTCAGCAGATCCCACAGTGAACCATTTTTGAGGAATTTAGTTGAGAAGGTGGCAAATGGCCCAAACAGCACGACGCGTTTACCGTCCAGCACACGGGTATCGATATGCGGAACCGACATTGGCGGTGCGCCAACGGAGGCTTTCCCGTAGACCTTCGCCAGATGATGGTTAACCACATCCGGGTTTTCCGAGACAAGGAACTGTCCACCTACCGGAAAACCGGCGTAGTCTTTCGCTTCCGGAATACCGGATTCCTGTAACAGCTTCAACGCTGCACCGCCCGCGCCGATAAAGACAAATTTCGCGCGGATGTTCTGTGCTGTGCCGTTTTTCAGATCGGCGACGGTGACAGTCCAGCTGTTATCGTCATTACGCTTTAGGGCGCGGACCTCGCTGCTGAGTTGCAGCGAGAAGTTAGATTTCTTCTGTAAGGAGGCGATCAACTGGCGGGTGATCTCGCCATAGTTCACATCAGTGCCAATTTCTGTGCGTGTTGCTGCTACTTTCTGTTGCGGATCGCGCCCTTCCATCACTAACGGTGCCCACTCTTTGATCTGCGCGTGATCTTCAGAGTAACGCATACCGCGAAACAGCGAGCTTTGTTGCAACGCGGCGTAACGGGCGCGCAGGAAATTAACGTTCTCCTCGCCCCAGACAAAGCTCATATGCGGAACGGTATTGATAAATGAACGCGGAGTACGCAGCACACCGCGCTCGACCTGGTGCGCCCAGAACTGGCGGGAAATCTGAAATGCTTCGTTAATGGCGACTGCTTTTTCAATACTGATGCTGCCGTCGGCATTTTGCGGGGTGTAATTGAGTTCCATCAGTGCAGAATGCCCGGTTCCGGCGTTGTTCCAGCCGTTCGAACTCTCCTGCGCGACACCCTCCAGGCGCTCCACCATGGTCATCGACCATTCAGGCTCCAGCTCGCGTAAATAGGTCCCCAACGTGGCGCTCATAATGCCGCCGCCAATCAACAGTACATCAGTTTCCTGCTCCTCGGACGCTTTCGCTTTTGCCGTCATCGAAACGGCATTAAGCCCCACGGCCATCGAGAAGAGCATGGCAGTCACTTTTTTCATCTTGTTAATGCCTTACTTTTAGTCGCTTTATTGCAGGTGAGATTTGCGCGGCATCAACGGTAACACTTAAGTAACAACATTTAAATAATGTTTATAAATTATATTCTAATTTTAGAAACATTATAATTTCGTTGATTAATTATAGGGTTATTAGAAACGAAGGGTTTTTTAGAATATTGACCTGGCGGCAGCAGTCCGCCAGGTCAGCGTCGAAATATTATGCCGTCCGGGCAACGGCATCACGCGAAGCAGCATCGCGCTCTTCGCCTGTCAGCTCGCTAAGTAGCCCGTTGCGCATTTCCAGCAGGCGGTCAGCGTGGATAAAGTAATGATCATCATGACTGATGGCGAAAATCGTTTTACCCATCTCCTGCATCAGCGGCAGCAGCACCTGATAAAACTCACGGCGGAAGTGAGGGTCCTGATCCGCCGCCCATTCATCCAACAGGATAATATCGCGTTCTTCTGCCAGCGCCAGCAACAGCGCGACGCGTTTTTTCTGCCCTTTTGATAACTTCAGGTTAACAATACGCCCGTTGCTTAACTCAAGCTTATGAGCCATTTTCAGTTGCGCCAGCCACTTCTCAACCAGTTGTGGATTAGCCGGTTTTCCCTCCGGCCCCAGCAGTTGATCAAACAACCAGACATCGGTAAACACTGCCGAAAACAGTTTGCGATAATCTTCCGGTTGTTCGCCGCTGACAGGTTTTCCATCCAGCAAAATTTCGCCACTTTGTGGCTGGTACAAGCCCGTCAGCAACATTGCCAGCGTCGATTTGCCACTACCGTTGCCGCCAATCAGAAACAGCAGTTCGCCACGTTTGATGGTGAGGTTAATCGGCCCAACGGAAAATGCGTTATCCTGATAAGCAAACGTCACGTTGCGCAGCTCCAGCGTTTGCCAGTCAGGGAACGCCTGCGGGCGCGGAAACTCCGCTTTGAAAGGCGCGAGTGCGAATTTGTTCAACTTGTTAAACGCCACCTGCGCAGTCAGTAGCGTCGGCAACGCACCAACCGCCGAAAGCAGCGGCGTACGCAGGAATAACAGCGTTAGCGAATAGGTCGCGGCAACGTTGGTATCAGCCCAACCGAGACTGTTCGCCATCCAGAACACCAGGCCGATTGCGCCCAGCATCATGATGTTTGACCAGTTCACAGCACTAAGATGGAAGGTGTCTGCGCGGATAATATGGTGGCGATACTCTTGCGCATCAGGAATGTAGAGGTTGTTAAACACATACTCGGCGCGTTCACGGTTAAGAGTCAGCTCTTTGCGCCCTTCGAGTACAGTTTGAAAATCCGTGTACAGCTTATCTTCGGTCTCGCGCAGGGTCGCCATATGTTTGTAAACCCGCGCCACCAGTACAAAACCGCCCCAGATGGTGACCGCCATCCAGATAGCCGTTACCAGCAACATCTTGCCCGACAGCATCCACAGATACGCCGCCGAACCGATAGTGAGAATGATCCCCTGCACCAGTTCTGGCAGACGAACAAACGCAATAGTGATATTGCGCACATCGCTGGTTAACCCCGCCAGCAACGAGGCGCTACCGAGTTGTTCGATACGCTCGACGTGAGTATCCAGAATCCGCTTGATAAATTCGCTACGCAGTCGGTAAACGAAGTGATGCCCCAGAGTGGTGAGCGCCAGTTGCGAACCTAGCGTCACCGCCATTAGCAGCAGCAATAAACCGAGAAACTCCGGCAACACCAGCAGACTGGTATCCGCCGTTTCGATAAGGCGCTGATTGATAAAAGCAATTAAGCCAATGCCTAATGCCGCACTGGCGAGGCTTAGCGCCATCACACTGATAAATGGCCAGCGATACTGCCGCCAGACAAGTACAAGAAGTTCCATGCAAAAAACCCGGACAATGAATTACAGCCCGCAGTTTAAACATCTCCGCGCGCACAGCAATAATAATTCTTATTTTTATTCTTTTTTACCTGCCTGACGGAATGTCAGGTTGTAGCGGCAGTCGGCGGTGAGTGGATGAAAGCCCGCTTTCAACGGTTGAATGCCGTGATAAAACAGCCGCGATTCACCGCCCCATACCACCACATCGCCATGTTCCAGCAATAAACGTTTGAGCGGATCATTTCGTTTCAGGCCACCAAATTGAAAAATCGCGGGTAAGCCCAGAGAAACAGAAACAATCGGCGCGCGCAGATCCGGTTCGTCTTTATCCTGATGCAGCGACAGTTTCGCGCCAGGAGCATAGCGGTTGATCAGACAGGCATCAGGTTGGAAATCTGGATAGCCCGCCGCCGTCGCCGCACGTTGACATAAATCATGAAAACTCTGCGGCATGGCGGGCCACGGTTTATTTGTTTGCGGATCAATGGGCGAATAGAGATAACCCTGCCGATTGGTCGTCCAGCCCAGATGCCCACAGTTGGTCATTGCCACCGACATGGTATATCCCCCGGGGGTGACCATCTGGCGAAACGGCGACTGGCTGGCAACGTCATTAATATCGCGGATCAGTTGCTCCGCAGCGTTAAAAGCAAAACGGTGCAAAATCACCGCTCCAGCCGCCAGTGGTTCTTGCCACGGTTCAGCATCGGCAAACAGATCCAACATTACCTCTCCTCATTTTCAGCTTCACGGCGCAGCAGTTGCGCTTTGCGCGACACGCCCCAGCGGTAACCGGAAAGTGTGCCATCACCACGGACAACCCGATGACAGGGTATTACGATAGCGAGCTTGTTGGCTGCACAGGCGCTGGCAACGGCCCGTACCGCTTTCGGTTTGCCGATGGCGTTCGCCAGTTGCTGATAACTGACGGTTTCACCACAAGGTATCGTGCGCAGTGCCTGCCAGACTTGTTGCTGAAAAGCAGTGCCGCGAATGTCCAGCGGTAACGTCAGCGGCGTATCGCGTTGATTGAGGCTGGCGATCACTTCACGCACATGTTGCTGAAACGTCAGATCGGCAGGCGCGTTGTCGGCAGCGGGAAACATCTGCTGCAACTCGCTGATTAGCGTCGCGTCATCATCGCCCAGCAATATCGCGCAAATCCCCCGCTCGCTTTCTGCCACCAGGCAACGGCCCAGCTCACAATCAGCCAGCGCGTAACGCACCGCCAGATTTTCGCCACCATGACGGAATTGTTTAGCCGTCATGCCCAGCGTTTCGTCAGCTTTGCGGTAGTAACTGCTGCTGTCGGGAAATCCGGCGTTAAGAATAGACGTCGTCACGCTCTCCCCTTTCGCCAGCGATTCACGCAAACGGCGAGCGCGCCAGGCCTGTTGCCAGGCTTTAGGCGTCATTCCGGTAGTCGCTTTAAACAACCGATGCAGATGGAACGGACTCATCGCCACCTGGTCGGCTAAGGCTTCCAGCGTTACAGGCGTTTCCTGTTCCAGCAGTCGGCAGGCGTGGGTAATTTTATCAAGGCGATGTTGCCGGGGATTGGCTTTGTCTGGCTGACAACGTTTGCAGGGGCGAAAGCCAGCGGTAAGCGCCTCGCTGGCATTTACGTAGAAGGAGACGTTTTCCCGCAAGGCATGTCTGGCACGGCAAGACGGTCGGCAAAAGATACCCGTGGTCCGCACGGCGAAAACGAATTCGCCGTCGGCGTTCGGATCGCGGGCTAAGACAGATTGCCAGCGTTGATCGTCAGTTAAGCATGTGGCGTTTTTCATCATCAGCTCCCTGGTTAAGGATAGCCTTTAGTCTGCCCGGTCACCATCACGCAAAAACCAACAATCTTGCGCTTTAATTTTTTTCGCTCACCAGGAAGCTTTTAAACTGCGGCGACATCCAGGTTTTAAAGCTATCGCCCTCTTTGGTGATCATATAAACCGCCAGCCCTTCCCGGCGAACAACCTCTTTGGCTTTCTCCGGCCCGAGTACCATTAAGCCAGTATCCCAGGCATCGGCTTCCAGCGCCGTCGGGGCAATCACCGTCACGGATACCAGATTGTGTTCGATGGGACGCCCGGTTTGCGGATCGATAACATGGGAAAGACGTTTGCCGTCCAGTTCGTAATAGTTACGGTAGCTGCCAGAGGTGCTAATGCCATGACCGTTGATATCCACCACGGCCTGAACCGCGTTTTCTTTATCGGTTGGTTTTTGAATCGCTACCCGCCACGGCTGGCCTTCACCGTTCATACCACGGCTGTTCAGCGCGCCGCCCACCGACACCAGATAGCGGGAAATCCCTTCCTGCTCCATCAAGCGTGCCAGATGATCCGCCGCATAGCCTTCGCCGACGGTGGAGAGATCGACATATAAATCCGGCAGGTCTTTTTGCAGATATTGCTGATGCGACTGATTAATGACCGTCAGGTGCTGTAAGCCGGTTTTGGCTTTCATCGCATCGATCTGTTCCTGGCTCGGAATTTGAACCGGCTGTTGTTCCGGGCCAAAGCCCCACAGATTCACCAGCGGCCCGACGGTTATATCCATCGCACCATCGGTCCTTGCGCCAATGCGCAGCGAGGTGGTGACGATATCGGCCATCGCTTCACTTACCGGCCACGGCGACAAACTTTGCGAGTCGTTAAAGCGCATCAGCGCGGAATCTTTTTTATAGGTCGAAAGCAGCTGATCGTCAGCGTCCAGCTGGGTCTGAATCTTTTCTTTAAGTTCGGCACTGCGTTTGGCGTCAATGCCCGGAATGCTGGCACGCCAGAAGGTACCCATGGTTTTGCCTTCGAGAACGGTAACTTCAATAGCGTGGGTTTTGGCGGGTTGTGGTTTTTGATCGCAACCAACAAAGAAGAACGCGGCAGCCAGCAGTGCCACGCGGGTAAAGCTTATTTCCATACGTGATTATCCTCATGCGAACGGTCGCAAGAGTACACCAAAAAACTGTGTTTGTACGCTGAAAACAATGAAAAAAGGGCCCGCAGGCCCTTTGTTCGATATCAATCGAGATTAGAACTGGTAAACCAGACCCAGAGCTACGATGTTATCAGTGTTGATGCCAGCGTCACGAGTGAACTGGTTGTCGTCCAGCAGGTTGATTTTGTAGTCAACATAGGTGGACATGTTTTTGTTGAAGTAGTAAGTAGCACCAACATCAACATATTTCAGGATATCTTCGTCGTCGTAGTTACGACCATTGATGACACCCAGGTTTTTACCTTTAGACTGCAGGTAAGCCAGGGACGGACGCAGACCGAAGTCGAACTGGTACTGAGCAACAGCTTCGAAGTTCTGTGCTTTGTTCGCCCAACCCAGGGAACCTACGCGAGTTGCGTTGTAGGTCTGG
The DNA here is from genome assembly GCF_036503815.1 of Escherichia coli. Lineage (GTDB taxonomy): Bacteria > Pseudomonadota > Gammaproteobacteria > Enterobacterales > Enterobacteriaceae > Escherichia > Escherichia coli_F. The sequence goes on along the minus strand of NZ_AP027764.1, from coordinate 1,700,202 downwards.
GTGTACTGAGCAGCCAGGTAGATGTTGTTAGCGTCGTATTTCAGACCACCAGTGTAGGTTTCAGCACGGTCGCCGTTACCGATGTACAGCGGGCTGTTCTGATCGTCAGTACGTTTGGAGCTGGAGATCGCACCACCGATACCGAAGCCTTCGTAATCATAAGTGATAGAACCGCCAACGCCGTCGCCGTTCTGACGCAGTGCTTCACGACCATTGTTGGTCATGCCTTCGCCGCTTACGCTACCATTTTTACCCTGGTACTGAACAGCAAAGTTCAGGCCGTCAACCAGACCGAAGAAGTCAGTGTTACGGTAGGTCGCGAAGCCGTTACCACGCTGCTGCATGAAGTTGTCAGAACCGTAAGTGTCGCCACCGAATTCTGGCAGTACGTCGGTCCAGGAAGTTACGTCGTAAACTACGCCGTAGTTACGACCGTAGTCGAAAGAACCTACATCCTGGAATTTCAGACCTGCGAATGCCACACGGGTCCAGGAGTTGTTTTCGTTTTCAGCGCTGTTGCCCTGGATCTGATATTCCCACTGACCGTAACCGGTCAGCTGGTCAGTAACCTGAGTTTCACCTTTGAAGCCAAGACGCATGTAGGTCTGGTCGCCATCTACAGACTTGTCGTCAGAGAAATAGTGCAGGCCGTCTACTTTACCGTACAGATCTAATTTGTTGCCGTCTTTGTTGTAAACTTCAGCAGCGTTTGCTGCGCCTGCTACCAGCAGAGCTGGGACCAGGAGGGACAGTACTTTAACTTTCATGTTATTAACCCTCTGTTATATGCCTTTATTTGCTTTTTTATGCCACTGCATACTGATTAACCCTCATTAATCAGTCGGCAAGTCCATTCTCCCCAAAAATGCAGAATAATCCAACACGAATATGATACTAAAACTTTTAAGATGTTTCATTTATCGCTATAGATGTTTCAAAATGTAAATGCAGGGGAACTTTTTAAGATTATTGCGGAATGGCGAAATAAGCACCTAACATCAAGCAATAATAATTCAAGGTTAAAATCAATAACTTATTCTTAAGTATTTGACAGCACTGAATGTCAAAACAAAACCTTCACTCGCAACTAGAATATCTCCCGCTATCATCATTAACTTTATTTATTACCGTCATTCATTTCTGAATGTCTGTTTACCCCTATTTCAACCGGATGCCTCGCATCCGGTTTTTTTTACCCTTCTTTACACACTTTTCATTATTCTGTGCTACCACAGAAAAACTATAACGCTTGTTAACTATTTCACAAATAATTAACATCAGCATAATTTCCAGCAATCTTCGTTTATTTGCAATTAATTTCGTTAGACTTTTTGTAGGTTATTTGTACAGCAAAATAGCGCTTGTACATCTATTTCCCCCAATGCAGGATGATAAATATCACGGGAGAATAGTGGATCATCAATCAGGTAAGAGTCTGGAATTTCACACTGTACCCTTTATACTGCCCTATCACTTCGCGAAGTTTTAACAGGTCATAAACACGAATGCGTCAGAAAGAGACAACGGCCACGACCCGCTTTTCACTCCTACCGGGGAGCATTACCCGCTTCTTTTTACTGTTGATCATTGTGTTACTGGTGACGATGGGTGTAATGGTGCAAAGCGCCGTTAACGCCTGGCTGAAAGATAAAAGTTACCAGATTGTCGACATTACCCACGCAATCCAAAAGCGCGTCGATACCTGGCGTTATGTGACCTGGCAGATCTACGACAACATTGCCGCGACGACCTCCCCCTCCTCCGGCGAAGGTTTACAAGAGACGCGCCTGAAACAGGATGTCTACTATCTGGAAAAACCACGCCGCAAAACGGAAGCGTTAATCTTTGGCTCTCACGACAACTCAACGCTTGAGATGACTCAACGGATGTCCACCTATCTGGACACGTTATGGGGCGCAGAAAATGTACCGTGGTCGATGTATTACCTGAATGGTCAGGATAACAGTCTGGTGCTGATCTCGACCCTGCCCCTCAAAGATCTCACCTCCGGATTTAAAGAATCGACCGTCAGCGACATTGTTGATTCACGTCGCGCAGAGATGTTGCAACAGGCCAACGCGCTCGATGAACGCGAAAGTTTTTCTAACCTGCGCCGCCTGGCCTGGCAGAACGGTCATTACTTTACCTTGCGTACCACGTTCAACCAGCCGGGACATCTGGCAACGGTCGTTGCTTTTGATCTGCCGATTAATGATTTGATCCCACCGGGTATGCCGCTGGACAGTTTCCGCCTTGAGCCAGACGCGACGGCAACGGGAAACAATGAAAATGAGAAAGAAGGGACGGATAGCGTCAGTATCCACTTTAACAGTACGAAGATTGAAATCTCCTCGGCACTCAACTCTACCGATATGCGCCTGGTCTGGCAGGTTCCTTATGGCACCTTATTGCTGGATACGTTGCAAAACATTCTGCTGCCACTGCTGCTGAACATCGGTTTGCTGGCGCTGGCGTTATTTGGCTATACCACATTCCGCCATTTCTCCAGCCGCAGTACAGAAAGCGTCCCCAGCACGGCGGTCAATAACGAATTGCGCATTTTACGGGCAATTAATGAAGAGATAGTCTCACTGCTGCCGCTCGGCCTGCTGGTTCACGATCAGGAATCGAACCGCACAGTCATAAGTAACAAAATTGCCGATCATTTGCTGCCGCATTTGAATCTGCAAAACATCACCACCATGGCGGAACAGCATCAGGGGATTATTCAGGCGACAATCAATAACGAGCTATATGAAATCCGCATGTTCCGCAGCCAGGTTGCGCCGCGCACACAAATTTTCATTATTCGCGATCAGGATCGCGAAGTGCTGGTAAACAAGAAACTCAAGCAGGCGCAGCGTCTGTATGAGAAAAACCAGCAGGGGCGGATGACCTTTATGAAAAACATTGGCGATGCGCTGAAAGAACCCGCACAGTCCCTGGCGGAGAGCGCGGCTAAACTCAACGCCCCGGAAGGCAAACAACTGGCGAATCAGGCAGATGTGCTGGTGCGGCTGGTCGATGAAATACAGTTAGCGAATATGCTTGCGGACGATAGCTGGAAAAGTGAGACGGAGCTGTTCTCCGTGCAGGATTTGATTGATGAAGTTGTGCCTTCAGTATTGCCTGCCATCAAGCGTAAAGGTCTGCAACTGCTGATTAACAATCATCTGAAAGCACACGATATGCGCCGCGGCGATCGCGATGCCTTACGACGTATTTTGCTACTACTGATGCAATATGCCGTGACCTCAACGCAATTGGGAAAAATCACCCTTGAGGTTGATCAGGATGAGTCCTCCGAAGACCGCCTGACGTTCCGCATTCTGGACACCGGAGAAGGCGTAAGCATTCATGAAATGGATAATTTGCACTTCCCGTTCATCAACCAGACCCAAAACGATCGCTATGGCAAGGCGGACCCGCTGGCATTCTGGCTGAGCGATCAACTGGCACGTAAACTGGGCGGTCATTTAAACATCAAAACGCGGGATGGGCTTGGTACACGCTACTCTGTGCATATCAAAATGCTCGCAGCTGACCCGGAAGTTGAAGAGGAAGAAGAACGATTACTGGATGATGTCTGCATAATGGTGGATGTTACTTCGGCAGAAATTCGGAATATTGTCACTCGCCAGTTAGAAAATTGGGGTGCAACCTGTATCACACCCGATGAAAGATTAATTAGTCAAGATTATGATATCTTTTTAACGGATAATCCGTCTAATCTTACTGCCTCTGGCTTGCTTTTAAGCGATGATGAGTCTGGCGTACGGGAAATTGGGCCTGGTCAATTGTGCGTCAACTTCAATATGAGCAACGCTATGCAGGAAGCGGTCTTACAATTAATTGAAGTGCAACTGGCGCAGGAAGAGGTGACAGAATCGCCTCTGGGCGGAGATGAAAATGCGCAACTCCATGCCAGCGGCTATTATGCGCTCTTTGTAGACACAGTACCGGATGATGTTAAGAGGCTGTATACTGAAGCAGCAACCAGTGACTTTGCTGCGTTAGCCCAAACGGCTCATCGTCTTAAAGGCGTATTTGCCATGCTAAATCTGGTACCCGGCAAGCAGTTATGTGAAACGCTGGAACATCTGATTCGTGAGAAGGATGTTCCAGGAATAGAAAAATACATCAGCGACATTGACAGTTATGTCAAGAGCTTGCTGTAGCAAGGTAGCCTATTACATGAACAATATGAACGTAATTATTGCCGATGACCATCCGATAGTCTTGTTCGGTATTCGCAAATCACTTGAGCAAATTGAGTGGGTGAATGTTGTCGGCGAATTTGAAGACTCTACAGCACTGATCAACAACCTGCCGAAACTGGATGCGCATGTGTTGATTACCGATCTCTCCATGCCTGGCGATAAGTACGGCGATGGAATTACCTTAATCAAGTACATCAAGCGCCATTTCCCAAGCCTGTCGATCATCGTTCTGACCATGAACAACAACCCGGCGATTCTTAGTGCGGTATTGGATCTGGATATCGAAGGGATCGTGCTGAAACAAGGTGCACCGACCGATCTGCCGAAAGCTCTCGCCGCGCTGCAGAAAGGGAAGAAATTTACCCCGGAAAGCGTTTCTCGCCTGTTAGAAAAAATCAGTGCTGGCGGTTATGGTGACAAGCGTCTCTCGCCAAAAGAGAGTGAAGTTCTGCGCCTGTTTGCGGAAGGTTTCCTGGTGACCGAGATCGCTAAAAAGCTGAACCGCAGTATCAAAACCATCAGTAGCCAGAAGAAATCTGCGATGATGAAGCTGGGTGTCGAGAACGATATCGCTCTGCTGAATTATCTCTCTTCTGTGACCTTAAGTCCGGCAGATAAAGACTAATCATCTGTAGGCCAGATAAGACGCGTCAGCGTCGCATCTGGCATTTGCACTGAATGCCGGATGCGGCGTAAACGACTTATCCGGCCTACGATTCCCATTATTTCAATGGATTACAACAAAGTAGGCCAGATAAGACGCACCAGCGTCGCATCTGGCATTTGCACTGAATGCCAGATGCGGCGTAAATGTCTTATAAGCCTACGATTCCCGCGATTTCCGGACCCTCTCGGCATATACCGTCAGCGTCTGTTTTATAACATCCAGCGTTACCGGCTTCGACAGGCAGCTGTCCATACCGGACTCCAGACACCGCTGCTTCTCTTCAGCCAATGCATTAGCAGTTACTCCGATTACCGGCAACGTCAGTCCCAACTGACGAATGCGTTGCGTCAAGCGGTAACCATCCATATTTGGCATGTTGACGTCGCTAAGCACGATATCAATATGATTCTTGCTAAGTACATTAAGCGCATCGACGCCATCATTCGCTGTTTTACATTGATAGCCCAACGATCCCAACTGATCTGCAAGCAGACGCCGGTTAATCGGATGATCATCCACGACCAGAATCATCATATCGTCGTTATCGCTGACCGCTTTGTCCGTCGACGGCAGAGCGTTAGCAGGATCATCGCTCTCCATCTCGATCAAATAAATACGCGCCAACAATGCCGGTAGCTCATGCGGTGCAGCCACACTGTGTACCCACTCCCCTGGCGCTTTCTCCAGCGGAATACCAATATGGCGACGACAGAAGGTCACTACCGCTCTACCCTGCCATTTTTTGCTCACTACCTCGTCAGTGATTAACACATCTTCGGGAGTCGGTTCCTGCCCTTCGTATGTTGTAACGACGATGCCGCTGCGCTGCAAACTGGTTTCCAGGAACTGACAGAGCGACGCATTGCGGACCGCCAGCCAGCAGCGTTTACCACTCAACCCTTCCACGCCTTTTTTCTGCGGGTACTGAGCGCCATACAACGGAATACGCACGGTAAACTGGCTGCCCATTCCCGGTTCTGAATCTACCGAGATGTCGCCGTCCATCATGCTGATCAGTTTTTCACAAATCGCCAGACCCAGACCGGTCCCCTGGAAGTTACGCTGTACGCCCGTGCCGACCTGGAAGAAGGGATCAAACAAGCGCACCACTTCTTTCGCCGGAATCCCTACGCCGGTATCGCGAACGCGGATAGAGAGATAATCGCCATCAGCGCGAACATGCAGAACTATACAGCCGGTATCGGTGAATTTTATGGCGTTACTCAACAGGTTGGAGATGACCTGCTGTAAACGCATCGGGTCGCCATTTAAGGCCACTGGCACATCCGGTTCAATAAAACAGTACAAGCCTAACTGCTTGCGTACCACCAGCGGTAAATAGTTGGCGGTGATGTGGTTCATCACTTCACGCGGTGAAAACTCACGCGGTTCGATCTTCAACTGTTCTGATTCAATTTTCGAGAAATCGAGAATATCGCTGATAATTTTCAACAACAGGCTGGAAGAGTTGTTCATTGCCGTCACCAGACGATCGACGCCTTTTGGCAGCTCTTTGGTCTGCAACAGATCCAGGTTACCGATAATGCCATACAACGGCGTTCGCAGCTCATGACTGACGGTGGCAAGGAACATCGATTTTGACTGACTCGCCTGTTCCGCTGCTTGTGCCATCTCCTGCAACGACTCTTCCATCTTCACGCGCGAAGAAACATCCACCAGCACACAAATAGCCACGTTTTCATTACGATAGCGCGAATGGACGAAGCTGATTTGCAGATTGGTATTGTTGCTGGTCAGGACATCAACAAAATTGACCTGCTGACCACAGATAATTTGCGTCAGTCGTTGGCGATCCTCATGCGTAAGCATATTGAGATAGGTATGCGCCAGTTCGTTACTTAAAATATTGACGCCATCAGCGGTACGCAAAATACAGATACCCACTGGCGCGGAGGCGACAATCTTGCGATTAAACTGCTCATGTTCTTCCAGTCGCAGGGCATCGCTTTCCGCCGGAATGAAAATACGTCGCTCGTACATCCGTGCGAGAGTAAACAACGCGGCTCCGGCAAGCACATTCAGTAAAATCGCGTTAAGGATCAACATGCGAATGCGCTCCAGCACCTTATCAACCGGCACCGAATAGACGATGCTTAACGATGAAGGTGGCAGGTTTTTCTTCAGCACCAGTTCCCGGAACCCTTCCGTATAGCCAAACCAGGAACGTTCCTGCATCCAGCGAGGATCGCTCTTAATCTTGCTTTCCGGTCCGGTAAGCGAAATCAGGGTATGACCATTTTCATCAAGAATGGTAACCCCCATCGGCAACGTACCAGGTAAGAAAAAGTTCTCCATCCGGATGGTCTGCTCGACACCCAAAAGCGCCTGCAACCGGTTCGCCAGATAAACTGGCGTCAAGGCGTAAAAATACCCGACGCCAGGGCGCGGACCTTCGCTGATCCAGTAGAGGTTACTGCCACTATCATCTTGTGGTGCATTTCGATATTTATTAATGCGTTCATGCAAAGCTTTCAACGCGGTATCGCGTTCCACTGGCATATCACGTAGACCGAAATTGGCCATGCAGAGGTTATCGCTGCCGATTAAAAATACCCGGTTGAGATCGTAAGCCGCAGAGAAATTATCGCGCCAGTAGCGCATAAACCACGCCAATGACTCCAGAGAACCTCGCCAGGTGTTACTCATTGCGGAACAATCGGAGTCGGCAAACAGTGGTTCAAACGCAGGCACATCTGCCTGCGTTTCTCGTCCACGCGGCGAAAGCACACCGTTTTCTGCCGATAAGCGATTTTCAGCTATGTACTTCAGCTCTTTCATCACATCAGAGGTGCGTTGAATAAAGCGCTGAGCCTGATCGGAACTCAGATTAAATTCCTGACGAATTTCCGATTCTCGCTGATGCAACGCATTAACGATGTAAAAAACGGATGAAAAAGCAATCAACAGCCAGAGCACTAACGCCAATGCTCTGAACATGTAGCGCGAGGCTTTCAGGGTTGTACGAAAAGAAGCAAGGTATTTCAAAGGGGCGAAGCTCCGCCTCAGGTGACCGATGGAGTGTGGTTAAGGTAGCGGTAAAAGCGTGTTACCGCAATGTTCTGTCACCATTGCAATAATGCGTATCGCTTAGAAACCATTGCCTTAATCAGGAAAGCCGGAGTAAATGGACAGTTTTCAGTACGAACAACAAGAAATGACCAATCTGCCGACGCTTGTTAATGGTTATATCCTGGCGTCGGCAGATCGCCCAGCAGTCTTATCTGAAAAAAGAGAGAGCCAGGTTGTGTGAAAGGATGGCTCACCAGTCAAAACTTTTCACCAGCGTCAGTTCGCCAGCATTACGCATCGGTACAATAAATGTTTCCTGTTTCTCATTAACCGATCCTTCATCGGTGATCAACGTCAGTTGGGCGGTCGTCAATTCCGTTTCGCTGCGTCCGCCATAGTAGTTGATATACACCTGATAACGGCCGTGAACTGGCGCTGGCATGGCGAAAATCTCGGGTCCGTACCCCGTCGTGACATCCATATCCAGTGCACCACTGTTTTTCAGCACCGTGTTACCGTACCAGGCGTGTTCACCATCCGGCGTGACAACATGAAGATCGAGGTCGGTATTGTCCGTATCCCACGAGAGAACCAGCCGTAAACGCGCGCGAATCACTCCAGCCCCCGGCGTTGAGTAAAACTGCATTTTTTGTCGACTTCGCCCATCTGGGCTGATGACCTGCACGCTGTTGCTGCCTTCAGTGAAAATATAAGGGCGTGCAAATGAACCATCGGATTCAATTCTCTGCGGCATACTGGCACCGTTGACCACCAACCGGCCCTGCTGAACTTTACCCGCCGCCGCATAATTCTTTATTTTGCCGCGGATCTGCGCTGAGATATTTTGATCATCTGCCATGTTGACGGACGACGCGGGGTAATTGATCGATTGTGAAAAGCTGGCATCTTCACCATCCGCAGGATGCCAGCCAGAGAGCGGTGCATCAATCTCGACTTCCTGTACACCTTCACTGTGAGCGACAGGCGAAAGCGCCACCAGTAACAACGGAAAAAAAATCTTTCGCATAGCATTAGTCCATTAATAATTGTCGGGTCAGCGTTTCGATATAGTTCTCATCAAGCCCGGTGGGATAACCATCAAAGGCCAGGTGCAGATACTCATGGGTTAAATCCAGCCGATCCTGAAGCGTAAAGAAGTTACGAATAAACAGCCGTTTCTGCTGCCGATCGGTATAGGGGAAACCTGAGACTAAACGACAGACCGCAAACACGTCTGGTTCGTTGTACCCCGTCTCGCCTTGTAACATACGCCGCCACTGCGGCATTTTTTTCGCCAGCCAGGCTTTCGCTTTGGGTAATAACTGGCAGGTTGAGCGCGGCGCTCCCCAGCGGCTAAGGCTATTGTCGGGATAAGCAAACGCGAGTATCTGATCGTAACGCTCTCCCTGCCCCGCCTGGGCGGTGGCTTGCCTCCAGGAAAGCGTCCCTTCGGTAGCGCGACTGCCGTGATAATGGACCGGGTCGCCCGCATAGATGAGATCCTGCGTCCAGGCGGTCATCATTCGCGCCCCCGTGGTAGCTGGCGAAGCAGAAACACGCTGCGTGGCACTGCTGTCGGGGATGTTCAGGCAATCGCCTTCCCGATTGGCGTTTTGCTGTAAGAAAGTGCGAATCGCCACGGTCATAGCTTTCGCTGCCTCAGGGGGCGTACTTTTCGCCTCGCGATCCAGTACTCTGGCAACGTACTCTTCACGATCAAGATGCGACTGCAATTTCAGTTTGCCCTTTTCTGTCAGTAAGGTCGTCTCACCGTGGCTGACAAACGTAATGTGGTTACCATTGGCAAACGTCACACGATAGCGCCCATTAAGTACGCCGGGTTTTACTGCTGTCGTACTCTTTTCCGCCGTGATTTTCTTCAGCGGATAACGGGCAAACAGCTCCACCTCTACACATTGCCCACTGGCAACTTGCGTCGGCACTGGCAATACCCGATTAAGCACCGTCGCATAACGGGTCAGTACCGTTTTGCTGGTGCCACTGCCAGTAACCCACAGCGGTGTACCATCGGTTAACCAGCCGGCAAAACCACCCTGACGGATTTCCTGCTCATCATCGGCAAACCAGCTCCAGGTTTTCACCCTTACCCGACTACCGAGCATGGATGCGACACCGATTTTCGCCTCGTCCAGCACCACATCCAGTAAGATTTCCTGAGCTTTGTTTTGCGCGGGTAACGTCGCTAATGAATCAAGCAGCGATTTAACCGTTACCGAGGTTTCTGGCTTCAGCGTCGGAAGAGACGCTAACCACGCAGGTGCCTGACGCTGTTGCCAGTATTGCCCCCAAACATCTGCACCAATATGCAACCGTTGCGGCGCAAAATAGAGTCCACATGAGCGTACCAGCGCGGTATCGCGCGTTATGCTCTCCCCAGCCTGACAACAATAAACCTCTTCCGGGGAGTTTCCGCGACACTGGTAGGGCTGCTCTGGTTGATGGGTATCCTCCAGCCAGGCGTAAACATACAGTTTCCACAAACTCCCTAATGGCGTGGTGAGCGTGTCAGGTAATGCCGAGACTTTGGTCACGCCTGATGACGACAGCTGATACAGTTGATCGTGTTGCGCGCCCCGCAGCGCCAGTTGTAACGGCGTTTCCTCCGCCAGCGTTGGCAGAGTAACCAACGCCAATAGCCAGACGATTCTGTGCCAGTTCACTTATTTCACCTGCATCCCGGTCCATTCGCTCCCTGCTGCAACACTTTGCTGTGCAGGTGCATAGGAACGCACATAACGGGCAGGCGGCAGAACGAATTGCCCTTTTTGCGAGAAACGCAGCAAATGGCGGAAGGTGACCGTTCCCGTCAGTTCTTTTACCGGCACCATATAGGCCAGTTCGCCCATTTCATTGCGCGCTTTTTCCAGCAGTTGTCCTTGCTGTTTTCCGGCGTTCGGTTTATTGACCGAAATGCCCCAGGTTGTACGCTCAACATCGGCTCCCGGCGGCAGCGGTACTTCTACCTGGCCGTAGCGCAGAGCAGCATCTTGCTCGCTGGTAAGTGTGATTTCATCGAGATACAGCGCATCGCTGTCAATCTCATTGCTGTTGACAGGCTGTAAGGTAAAGTTCATATCCTCTTCACCCGGGATAAGCCGATACAACTGTCGTTCAACGGTCACCGGAATGTTACTTTGTTGAGCCGTTTTTGCCGGTTCACGCCAGCGAACCTGCACGTTTTGCGGCGGTAATTCGTCACCAAAAGAGAGAATGTCCGGCACGCCCTGACCAACCCAACGCCAGTATTCACCCCCTCCGGTTAACTTATGTTTGGCCCATGCGCCCGCAGGAGCAGGTAACGTAACCGGAGGCATCGTCGCCATATATTTCGCCAGCCAGTTCATTGCCAGCGCGCGCTCAATGGTGGATTGCTCAGCGGTTAAACCACTTAAAATAGCGGCAGCCTGGGTGGCGTCGCCACCGCTATTGAGCAGCACAACCGTGTGCGCCAGCGGCTGATTGCTGTTTGCCGCTTTATCCCACGCATATTGCTGAACCTGTGGCATCACAGTGGACTTCAACTGCGCTTTTTTCAGCAACGTCATGGTTAAGACGTTTGCCACCGCATCTGCCAGTGGAGATTCAGGTGTATCGAGGATCAGGCTGTCATTGATATCGCTGGTGTCTGCCTCAGAGAAATCTTTAGTTTTAGTTCCGCGCCGGGCGATAGCTTCATCCAACCCTTTCAACAACGTTTTGCACGGCAGATTCATCTCCTGCGCCCACGCCAGCACCAGCGCCCGATGCAATAACGGCATGTTATCCGCCTGCTCCGCGTAGCTGTCGAGCATATGCTGCCAGTATTCCGGTTGTTGCGTTACGCCGAGCGCCTGGCTGGCCTGCCAGTCGGCGTACCATGCCCATGCCGTGAGGAATGCGTCGCCATTGCCATCTTCACCCCACCAGGTAAAGCGCGCTCCTGGCCCCGCCAGTTGCATCAGCCGCAAACGGTTATCCTGAATCATCTGACGAATGTCGTTAGCGGCGGCACTTTGATGATCGGCAAGTGAACGCCAGGCGAGACTGAGCGGGATCAGACGGCTACCGGTGTTGATCACGCCACCCCACGGTTCATCGACTAACGCATCAAGATTGTTACGGAAAATCTCCTGCGGCGTTTCACTACTTTGCAACCGGATATTGCTCGCCTGCTCGGGCAACATCAGCGCGTTATCGCCACCGCCGAGCATGACGTTTTTCTGCTGTTCAATGGGCCAGCTGTTATCCACAAAAGACAGTTTTGTACTAATACTGTCCTGCACTTGCCCATTTTGTTGCAGTTCTGCACTTAACAAGCCAGATTGCTGAATATTCTGCGTCAGCGAAATATAATTCGCCCCTTTATGCAACGTAAGCGTCTGACGCCCCTCCGCGCCTGAAAATTTAGTCACCAGCGCCACCGGTTCGTTATCCTGCTGACTGAAGATAAACAGTCCTGCCGCCGGTTTGTCACCCATGCGATATACCGTTGGCATACTCCACTTCATGTAGAGATTTTTTTCCGAACGCAAATAAGCACGCCCCTGCCCGACCAGCCCATCGCCGTTCATCCCACGCGCGGTGATGCGCCAGCGGGTTAATGAATCAGGCATCAGGAACGTGAAATACGCTTTGCCTTGTTTATCGGTTGTGAGTGACGGCATCCAGGCAGCGGTATCCACCTCTTCACGCCGTGGACGTTCCAGCATTTTCACTCGCCGCTCGCTGCGGTTAGTCGCGCCAGGCGCAACAGGTTCACTGGAGAGCGCCTGGTCGTAGCTGATAAATGACAGGCTGGAGCTGGTACGCACATTGTTACGCCCCAGCGGATAGAAAAATTTGCCGATATTTGGCGCGATTTCCGGTTGCAGTGCGTAGATCATTTCATCGACCACACCAACCGTTAGCTGAGCAGAAACAGGTTTACCTTTCAGCGACGAGGTTAATTCGACATTGACCAGTTCACCAGGCTGGTAATGGGTTTTGTCCGTTTTCACCCGGATATCCAGCTGGGGAACGGCAACTTTGATCCCGGCGTTCTGAAAACTGTACTGACCGTTACGGGTATACAGCACCGAAAAAGTGATGTTAGGCGCAAAGGAATTGCTCACCGGTACGCGGGCTTCATACTGGGTATCGTTTAAACGTTGTAACGTCAGCCAGTTTGCCGGATGCGATAGCAGCGACTGCTGTTCAACGCGATCGCGTTCCAGCGTCAATAACGCTTCATCAATTGGCTCCGGGAAGGTAATCAGCATCTTCGCGGTTTCGCCTGGCTGGTACAGCGTTTTATCTGCCACGATATCTACCGTACCAGTATGCGCCGTGCTGCCCTTACCGCTGACGGCATGGCTTAACCCGGCGAGAATTAAGCCGTCTTTATCGCGTAACGTCAGGTTGTAGTTGCCTGGTTTATCGAAATTGACGGTAAAGGATTTGCCGCCAGAAGGTAGATCTCCGCTGTGGCTCGTGCGGTCTTCCAGACGCAACCACTCATACGTAACAGGAACCTGTTTTGAAGATTCCAGCGCAGCATAACGGAAAACAACCGATTCACCGCTATTGCTGTATTGTGCGGCGGTGCTCAAAGTGTAATGCGCCAGGCCACGTTCAATGAGGATCTCTTTGGTGGTGGTGACACGATACGCCGCGCCGTCACTGGCGGAGACAGTTAACAAATAACGGCTTGGTTTATCGGCGGCGGGGAGATTTAACGCCACATGACCATTATCGTCGGAAACCGTTTCACTGCCTTCCAGCGACACCGGGAAACGTCCGGCATAACGCAAATCGTTACCGACCATTGATAATTGCTGAGCGCGCAAACTTAACTGCACGCGGGCATCTTTTACCGGCTCGCCATCCGGGTAAAGCAGTTGCAGTTTGCCGCTAACCGCTTCGCCTGTTTTGAACTCTTTTTTGTCGAGAGCTAAACCAATCTCAAAATGTGGCTTGATATAGTTGGCTACGCGAAAACTACTGCTATAGACCTGATTGCGGTAAGCAAGACGTAATTCATAACCTCCGGCAACGGCATTTTCTGGCAGGCGGAAACTCCCCTGCCCGCCATTACGCGCATCCAGCGTGACATTGACGGTTTGCAACAGGCTGCCATTAGCATCCAGCACTGAAAGTTTCGCCGGTGCGCTGACGATAGGGGATGAATGCAACGGATCGTGGAACTCGCGGCCCATCACTTTAACATCGACACGATCGCCTGCGCGATATAGCGGGCGATCAGTAAAGATATACAAGCGGGTATTGTAGATTTCACTTTCGTAGAAAAAATTCTCGGAGACAAAAACGCCGCCTTCTGCATCTTTACCCAGAATGTATGAACGTTCCGGCGATATATGTTGTAACTGCAAGGTACCGCTGTCATCGGTCACACCGCGAGTCATCACGCCAAGACCGTCAGTCCACAGGATCTCTGAGCCTGGCTTCGCTTCACCCTGTTTTTTGCCAGCAGTCCACACCAGAAGTTCGTTGCCTGACACTTTGCTAAGCGCCACGGTATCGGAGACAAACACCACCGTCGTTGCCCGATACCCACCGACCATCGCTTCGACGAGATACAGTCCTGGCTCTTGTTTGCCGAGAGGAATATAGATGTTGCCCGGCTGCGGCGAGATGAAATTGCTGGATGCGCCTTCCAGTTTTACCCCTTGCTGCGGCTCGACCGGTTTTGCCTGCCATAGTGGATAGCGGAACTGTTCCACCAGTGGATATTTTTTCAGCGGTGAAAACTGGCTGTTCTGTACATAACGGGAAGGTTTAACAATGGCATTACCGAGCTGTAATTCGGGTAACGCCTGAGTCACATTCTGCCGTGACTGAGAAGAGAAAGTACGCTGCATTACACGGCGAGATTTGCCATACCAGTTATCCCACAGCCAGGTTAGCGTATTGTTCAGCCCGTCGCCCAGATATTGCGGTTGCACCACAATGCGATGCAGGTTTTTCTGCTGGCGCAAAAATGTCATCGGGTCAGGAATACGATACAGGCGAACGTCCACGCCGCCGTACTCTTCCATCTGGTAACGCCGATAATCACGCCCCGGCGCTTCCAGTCGCACTTTCGCCTCTTCACTGCTGCTAAAACTGCTGTCAGCGAGCAAAAAGAATGTTCCCCCGGCGGGCGGCGCATAGTTACTGGAAGGAAGCGAATCATCAGCATTAGCAAGCCCTGTTCCCACAAGAGACAGGCACAAGCACGCTGCTATCGCGCCAGAAAATTTAAACGATAAATGCCAATGAAATTGGGATTGGAATCGTTGGGTATCCATCGGGTGTCCTTCCATGTCATAAGTTGTTGCAGACTGACTGCGCGCATTCCGTTGTCAGTTTTCGTGGCGCTTCCGGTGTGGTAGATGACGTAACGCCCCATCCAGACCATTAAGTGCTGGGCATCGCCCTGATCGAAAAAAATCATATCGCCAGGCAACGCCTGGTTTATGTCCTGGCCAATAAATTGGCTGTTGTACTGAATCAAATTAATCGCGGTCACATAGGGGCCGGTTTTTCCGTTCCCCTGATTCCAGTTTTGCGCCAGTTGACGCTGTTCAGGTGTTAGCGTCATTTCAGGCGGCAAATACTGACTTGCTATACCGTTACTTTTTAGCCATTTGCTGTCGTGAACTTTCAGCGCCTCGTTCGCCGAAAATCGCACCAGGCCAGCACAATCCTGCTGATACCAGCGCGGACTTGGCCCCTGGCGGAGCTGTTCCTGTGCAATACGCACAAACCAGGCGCGAAACAGCCCCGATTGTTCGACATTCAGCATTTCGCTATGAGCAACAACACAACACAGCCAGCAAATCAGCGCCAGCAGCCCGTGCCTCATAGTGGCTGCCAGGTAATGGGTAGCCACTGCCAGGCGGCACCGGGTTCCATCTGGGCCAGCTTCATGACATAACGCGGTTGTTGAGATAAAGCGTCCAGCTTCGGCATTAATAAAGTTTGTGCGGCGTTATAAAAAACCGGTTCGAGATTCTTCGGCAGACTGGTCAGCGTTTCGTTACGCAGCAGTTTCGCCACGCCTTGTGGATTGATATAGACCGGAACAATGCCTTCAGTGGGTATCACATCCACCATTGCCGGGCGGGTTTTATTCAGTGTTTGCAACGCGTTATTGACCAGCGTGTCATCGAGGGAGAAAAGCATCGTCTTGTTTTGCATCGCCAGCGACACGCGGAAAAAATAATCCGACATTAATTGATCTGGTTGCGCTGCCTGCGCTTTCGGATACTGACCGTATCGGGAACTCACTTCGCGACGCCAGATTTGCGCTTCGCCCTGCTGCGTCTGGGTTACTGGCAATATACCTTCTGCGGCTTTGCTTTCGAGCGCACCAATATTTTGCGTAAACAGTTTTCCTGGCAATTGCACTTGTTCGGCAGAGCCATCAAACTGACCGACAAACAGCGGAGTTTGCAATTTTGAATCTTCATACCAGCACAGCCCCGCAGCACCGTCTAACGCCCCGTTGAGCTTGTCGTTTTCCTGGCTGATGTGGGAAAGCATCTCTTCAGCAATACCATGTGAATAAGGCACCGCCACACAGAAGCTGGCCCCTGCAGGCATACTGTTCCATACCGGCGTAAAATCGAAACTGGCATCTACGCTTGCGGATTCATCATTTAACGCCAGAAAACTGTGCCAGCCGTCGTTGCTCATTTCGAAGCGCACACCAGCAAAAGAAGGCATTAATCGCTGGTAGCCAAAACCCAGCAAATTTGCACTGACCACGATGCGCTGGCGTACTGGCGTTTTTTCGGCAGTACGCTCTTCCAGGCCAAAGCTGGCTTGCCAGCGTTTTTTACCGCTCAACAAATCACTTGCGATCGCCGTGGCTTCGGTATCCTGCTGATCATCTTTAAACAGCATGTCCGTGCTGGAAAACACCAGCATCTTGTCCTGATAAGTTGCGAACATCAGGGCGTTATTGCCGTTATAGCGCAACTGATAAACCGGGATGGTTTCACTATTTAGCTTAATACTACTGATTTCCGTTTTACTTAACTGGCTGTCGCTGGTAGCGGCAAACAGCAATGGCTCCAGCAGCTTGCTTAAACCACTTCGCTGGATCAGCACCATATAATGAGAAAGATGGCCTTGTTTATCGTGCCATAGCGCCGCCTGCGCGGGCTGATCTAAGAGTGACGAAAAGAGCTTATCTTTTAGTGTGAGATCGTGTTCGTAGACAATGCGGCGAATGCTGCCTTCAATGCCCAGACGGTCGGCATGGTTCTGATAATAAAAAACGAAATCTTCGCTTAGAACATCGTGAAGAAAAGGAATAGTGAGAAGATCTTTGGGGAGCTGGCTTAGAGAGTCGCTATCGAGAAAGAGATCCGGCTCATTGAGATCGATTTGCAGATTGTTGTGTACCACCAGCGGCGACAACGTTTTTTCTGGCCCACTACCAGCATATTGCAATGCCCAGACACCAGCGGAAAGCAGTACTATTGCGCCAAAACCTACAAGACCATAGAACCGCCAGCCTTTCGCCTTTTTTTCACTACCCATTGCCACATTCCTTGTGTAAAGCCAGCCATTTTTTATGGGTACAGCAAAACTTTACCGCGCCCTTATACGACAAAAGCCCAGACTTTGCAGCCTGGACTTCAATTCAAAAAAGGGAGATAACTCCCTTTTGGCATGAGGCGATGAAATTATTCTTCTTCTGGCTCGTCGTCAACGTCCACTTCCGGAGCGATTTCATCGTCCCCTTCCGCAGCACTGCCGTCGATGGTATCCAGATCTTCCTCGTCAACCGGTTCAGCAACACGTTGCAGACCCACCACGTTTTCATCTTCCGCAGTACGGATAAGGATCACGCCCTGGGTGTTACGGCCCACGATGCTGATTTCAGAAACGCGAGTACGTACCAGCGTACCGGCATCGGTGATCATCATGATCTGGTCGCAGTCATCTACCTGCACCGCGCCAACCACTAAACCGTTACGTTCGGTCACCTTGATGGAGATAACCCCTTTCGTCGCACGCGACTTAGTCGGGTATTCCGCTACCGCAGTACGTTTACCGTAACCATTTTGCGTTGCGGTGAGGATTGCACCATCGCCACGAGGCACGATCAGAGAGACGACTTTATCGCCTTCACCTAAGCGAATACCGCGAACACCGGTGGTGTTGCAGCCCATCGCACGGACAGAAGACTCTTTAAAGCGCACCACTTTACCTTCAGCGGAGAACAGCATTACTTCGTCTTCGCCGCTGGTCAGGTCAACGCCGATCAGCTCATCGCCGTCAACCAGTTTGATCGCCACTTTACCGGCGGTACGCAGACGGTTGAATTCGGTGAGGACAGTTTTCTTCACGGTACCGTTAGCGGTCGCCATGAAGACTTTCACGCCTTCTTCAAACTCGGTCACCGGCAGGATCGCAGTGATACGTTCGTCCTGCTCCAGCGGCAGCAGGTTGACGATCGGACGACCACGCGCGCCACGAGTGGCTTCCGGCAACTGGTAAACTTTCATCGAATAGACGCGACCACGGCTGGAGAAGCACAGAATATGGTCGTGGGTGTTCGCCACCAGCAGTCGGTCGATAAAGTCTTCTTCTTTAATACGTGCGGCAGATTTACCTTTCCCGCCACGACGCTGCGCTTCGTATTCAGAAAGCGGCTGGTACTTCACGTAGCCCTGGTGAGAGAGCGTCACTACCACATCTTCCTGAGTAATCAGATCTTCCAGGTTGATGTCTGCGCTGTTGGCGGTGATTTCAGTACGACGTTTGTCACCGAACTGTTCACGAACCAGCTCCAGCTCTTCGCGGATCACTTCCATCAGACGATCGGCGCTACCAAGAATACGCAACAGTTCCGCGATCTGATCCAGCAGCTCTTTGTATTCATCGAGCAGTTTTTCGTGCTCAAGGCCGGTCAGTTTCTGCAGACGCAGATCCAGAATTGCCTGAGCTTGCTGTTCGGTCAGGTAGTACAGACCGTCACGCACGCCGAACTCTGGCTCCAGCCATTCCGGACGCGCAGCATCATCGCCCGCACGTTCCAGCATCGCAGCAACGTTGCCCAGCTGCCACGGATTAGCAACCAGCGCCGTTTTCGCTTCTGCAGGCGTCGGCGCATGACGAATCAGTTCGATGATCGGGTCGATGTTCGCCAGCGCCACGGCTAATGCTTCAAGGATATGAGCACGATCGCGAGCTTTACGCAGTTCGAAAATGGTACGACGGGTCACCACTTCACGGCGGTGACGAACAAACGCAGCGATGATGTCTTTCAGGTTCATGATCTTCGGCTGACCATGGTGCAATGCCACCATGTTGATACCGAAAGAAACCTGCAACTGGGTCTGGGAGTAGAGGTTGTTGAGCACCACTTCACCGACCGCATCGCGTTTGACTTCAATCACGATGCGCATACCGTCTTTGTCAGACTCGTCACGCAGCGCGCTGATGCCTTCCACGCGTTTTTCTTTTACCAGTTCCGCAATTTTTTCGATCAGGCGCGCTTTGTTCACCTGATACGGAATTTCGTGGACGATAATGGTTTCACGCCCGGTTTTGGCGTCAACTTCCACTTCCGCACGGGCGCGGATATATACCTTGCCGCGACCGGTACGGTAAGCTTCTTCGATACCGCGACGACCGTTAATGATTGCCGCCGTCGGGAAGTCCGGCCCCGGGATGTGTTCCATCAGCCCTTCAATGCTGATGTCTTCATCATCGATATACGCCAGACAACCGTTGATGACTTCCGTCAGGTTGTGTGGCGGGATGTTGGTTGCCATACCTACGGCGATACCGGAAGAACCGTTCACCAGCAGGTTAGGAATTTTGGTCGGCATGACGTCCGGAATTTTTTCCGTGCCGTCATAGTTATCAACGAAATCGACCGTCTCTTTTTCGAGATCGGCCATCAGTTCATGGGCAATTTTCGCCAGACGGATTTCCGTATAACGCATTGCCGCCGCAGAGTCGCCGTCGATGGAACCGAAGTTACCCTGACCGTCTACCAGCATGTAACGCAGCGAGAATGGCTGCGCCATACGGACGATCGTGTCATAAACCGCCGAGTCACCATGGGGATGGTATTTACCGATTACGTCACCAACGACACGGGCAGATTTTTTATAGGCTTTGTTCCAGTCATTGCCTAGTACGTTCATGGCGTAAAGTACGCGACGGTGTACCGGCTTCAGGCCATCTCGGACATCCGGCAGCGCACGGCCAACAATGACCGACATCGCATAATCCAGATAGGAGCTCTTCAGCTCTTCCTCAATGTTGACCGGTGTAATTTCTCTCGCAAGGTCGCTCATCTAACCGCTATCCCTCTACTGTATCCCGGATTCAAAGGTCGCAAATTATAACACAGCCGCGCAGATTGAGGTAAACCTATACGCTTTATTCACCTCCAATGCCTGATATACTCGTTTGTCTTGCCAATTACGGAGTAGAAGTGCCAATGAATGCCGAAAAATCGCCGGTAAACCCTAACGTAGACCACGAAGAGATCGCTAAATTTGAAGCTGTCGCCTCCCGCTGGTGGGATCTGGAAGGTGAGTTCAAACCGCTGCACCGCATTAACCCGCTGCGTCTTGGCTATATTGCCGAGCGTGCTGGCGGTTTATTTGGCAAAAAGGTGCTCGATGTCGGTTGTGGCGGCGGCATTCTGGCCGAGAGTATGGCGCGCGAAGGCGCGACGGTGACCGGTCTGGATATGGGCTTTGAGCCATTGCAGGTGGCAAAGCTGCACGCACTCGAAAGCGGGATTCAGGTGGATTACGTGCAGGAAACCGTGGAAGAGCACGCCGCAAAACATGCCGGGCAGTATGATGTGGTGACCTGCATGGAGATGCTGGAGCACGTTCCCGATCCGCAGTCAGTGGTCAGAGCCTGTGCGCAACTGGTGAAACCGGGCGGCGATGTCTTTTTCTCGACGCTTAACCGCAACGGCAAGTCATGGCTGATGGCGGTGGTTGGTGCGGAATATATTTTACGCATGGTGCCTAAAGGTACGCATGATGTGAAGAAGTTTATTAAACCGGCAGAATTGCTGGGCTGGGTGGATCAGACCAGTCTAAAAGAACGGCATATGATCGGACTGCATTACAACCCGATCACTAATACTTTTAAGCTCGGCCCCGGCGTCGATGTGAACTATATGCTGCACACGCAGAATAAGTGAGGTTGTTGGCCGGATAAAGTGCTCGCACTGCATCCGGTAACAATACCAGGCGGACAGCAATTACCATTTTATCGTCATCGATAAAAACCCTGCCGTCTGGGCAAAATCATTACTCCCTTTCTGCCACGCCACGCTGCTTAGCCGCATCGTCGCTGATATTGCTGCCACCGTCTTCAATTTCCACCGAATGGGGCTCGTGATAATAATTCAGATCTAATGCTGGCGTGCTATGAACAGCAACACTTAGCTACTGTTTCCGGCAATGGAATCGATCGCACCATCGTTACTTACGTTACCGATAACCATCGTTTTATTGGCAGCGATGTCAAATCTGACCTGACTTGAATCAATGAACATGAAGCCTCCCGCCACCGCCGATGATGCATCGCCATAGCCTGCTGCGCTGTTGTTCTGCTCCACTAAAACACCGTTGTTCTGGCTGTCGCTGTCATCAACTGAAATATCAATAAGATAGGAAGCCGTCGCGCTATTGGTATAAATTGCCCCGCCATAACCTTCGGCAGTGTTATTTGTAAAGGCGGTGTTATTTATTATCGTATAACCTGATGGATGCTTGCTGTCGCTATTATTATCAGTGATATCGGACGCCATCACTGTAACTTGTTGATGTATATGCCTGGTTATTATTAAAAACATCATCACTTAAATAGACATCATTATTGATGTTATAAAGTGCACCGCCTTTGCCGTCATTAGCGATGTTATTGAGAAATACGGCGTTAGTGATACGTAAATCGGCGGCACCAGTATCGTTGGTACCGGCAGAATAGATTGCTCCGCCATAGCCCCCAGCAACATTACTGTCGAAAATAACATTCGCAATATTTATCGTTGAGTTTTCTTTAGCAAAGATAGCTCCGCCATTATTATATTCGCCACTAATCGAGTTATTAGCAAACAGAGTCATCCCTGTTTCATTTTGTGGCAATATCGTAAATTCAGCACTTTGCTGCAAAAATACGGCGCCACCGCTGGCATTATTGGCCATACCCGAAAAAATCACCCATTGCCCATCGGCGATGCTCCAGTCCTGCGTAATGCCTGAAAGGCTTTGCCTGCTGGCCTGACAACTCGCTTTGATATCATATCCCTGGCATGAATCCAAAACCTCCGCGACACTGTTAACAGAGAAAAGAGATGCAATCATTGACGGGAGTAAAGATAAATACTCCTTGCGTAGAAAGATAATCCGCATATTCATCTAACCATCATTTTCTATAAAACGGCGTATTTAATCGCATTATGCGCTATGGGGTATATTTCTTTTGTAAATTGTACAACCCGGCGCAATGACTATTTTGTTATTATTTGATGAATAATATCAGTGTGTCATAATTCAAATTAATAACCTTAAGGTAAATCGGTTATATTTAAACTGAATTAAAGTAATAAATAATATTCTCATAATATATGCAAAAGTAACAAATTGGCTTGGTATTTAACAATAACCGAATAGAAAACAACCATTTCCGACTCAACAATCGCTTACATTCGCTTATATATTGACCACAACTGATACATCAGATTATGTGATGATTCGTGCTTAGATCAATTTTGGCAATCATTAGCAACAAGATTAATAAACCATCTATATCAATTTACCCATACTATTCTGCCGTTCAAGAAATCGCCGAACAGTTATTTTTAACAAATTTTTCTCTTCCCATTGACTTTCCCGGACACCTTGTCTGACCTAAGGTGCGCGAAAGCCACTTTTTCCTTCCTGAGTTATCCACAAAGTTATGCACTTGCAAGAGGGCCATTTTCACACTATCTTGCAGTGAATCCCAAACATACCCCCTATATATAGTGTTCTTAGCAGCTTCCCTCACTACAGGTAGTCTGCATGAAGCTATTGCGGAAAGAATTCCAAAAACAGGTACGACATACATGAATCAGAATCTGCTGGTGACAAAGCGCGACGGTAGCACAGAGCGCATCAATCTCGACAAAATCCATCGCGTTCTGGATTGGGCGGCAGAAGGACTGCATAACGTTTCGATTTCCCAGGTCGAGCTGCGCTCCCACATTCAGTTTTATGACGGTATCAAGACCTCTGACATCCACGAAACCATTATCAAGGCTGCCGCAGACCTGATCTCCCGTGATGCGCCAGATTATCAGTATCTCGCCGCGCGCCTGGCAATTTTCCACCTGCGTAAAAAAGCCTATGGCCAGTTTGAGCCGCCTGCGCTGTACGACCACGTGGTGAAAATGGTCGAGATGGGCAAATACGATAATCATCTGCTGGAAGACTACACGGAAGAAGAGTTCAAGCAGATGGACACGTTTATCGATCACGACCGTGATATGACCTTCTCTTATGCTGCCGTTAAGCAGCTGGAAGGCAAATATCTGGTACAGAACCGCGTGACCGGCGAAATCTATGAGAGCGCCCAGTTCCTCTATATTCTGGTTGCGGCGTGCCTGTTCTCGAACTACCCGCGTGAAACGCGCCTGCAATACGTGAAGCGTTTTTACGACGCGGTTTCCACATTTAAAATTTCGCTGCCGACGCCAATCATGTCCGGCGTGCGTACCCCGACTCGTCAGTTCAGCTCCTGCGTACTGATCGAGTGCGGCGACAGCCTGGATTCCATCAACGCCACCTCCAGCGCGATTGTTAAATACGTTTCCCAGCGTGCCGGGATCGGCATCAACGCCGGGCGTATTCGTGCGCTGGGTAGCCCGATTCGCGGTGGCGAAGCATTCCACACCGGTTGTATTCCGTTCTACAAACATTTCCAGACAGCGGTGAAATCCTGCTCTCAGGGCGGTGTGCGCGGCGGTGCGGCAACACTGTTCTACCCTATGTGGCATCTGGAAGTGGAAAGCCTGCTGGTGTTGAAAAACAACCGTGGGGTTGAAGGCAACCGCGTGCGTCATATGGACTACGGGGTACAAATCAACAAACTGATGTATACCCGTCTGCTGAAAGGTGAAGATATCACCCTGTTCAGCCCGTCCGACGTACCGGGGCTGTACGACGCGTTCTTCGCCGATCAGGAAGAGTTTGAACGCCTGTACACCAAATATGAGAAAGACGACAGCATCCGCAAGCAGCGTGTGAAAGCCGTTGAGCTGTTCTCGCTGATGATGCAGGAACGTGCGTCTACCGGTCGTATCTATATTCAGAACGTAGACCACTGCAACACCCACAGCCCGTTTGATCCGGCTATTGCACCAGTGCGCCAGTCTAACCTGTGCCTGGAAATCGCCCTACCGACCAAACCACTGAACGACGTCAACGACGAGAACGGTGAAATCGCGCTGTGTACGCTGTCTGCTTTCAACCTGGGCGCAATTAATAGCCTGGATGAACTGGAAGAGCTGGCGATTCTGGCAGTACGCGCACTCGACGCGCTGCTGGATTATCAGGATTACCCGATCCCGGCCGCCAAACGTGGAGCGATGGGTCGTCGTACGCTGGGTATTGGTGTGATCAACTTCGCTTACTACCTGGCGAAGCACGGTAAACGCTACTCCGACGGCAGCGCCAACAACCTGACGCATAAAACCTTCGAAGCCATTCAGTATTACCTGCTGAAAGCGTCTAATGAGCTGGCGAAAGAGCAAGGCGCGTGCCCGTGGTTTAACGAAACCACTTACGCGAAAGGGATCCTGCCGATCGATACCTATAAGAAAGATCTGGATGCCATCGCTAATGAGCCGCTGCATTACGACTGGGAAGCACTGCGTGAGTCAATCAAAACGCACGGCCTGCGTAACTCCACGCTTTCTGCTCTGATGCCGTCAGAGACTTCTTCGCAGATCTCTAACGCCACTAACGGTATTGAACCGCCGCGTGGTTACGTCAGCATCAAAGCGTCGAAAGACGGTATTCTGCGCCAGGTGGTGCCGGACTACGAGCATCTGCACGACGCCTATGAGCTGCTGTGGGAAATGCCGGGTAACGATGGCTACCTGCAACTGGTGGGTATCATGCAGAAATTTATCGATCAGTCGATCTCTGCTAACACCAACTACGATCCGTCACGTTTCCCGTCAGGAAAAGTGCCGATGCAGCAGTTGCTGAAAGACCTGCTCACCGCCTACAAATTCGGGGTTAAAACGCTGTATTATCAGAACACCCGTGACGGTGCAGAAGACGCACAAGACGATCTGGTGCCGTCAATCCAGGACGATGGCTGCGAAAGCGGCGCATGTAAGATCTGATATTGAGATGCCGGATGCGGCGTGAACGCCTTATCCGGCCTACGGCTCGGTTTGTAGGCCTGATAAGACGCGCCAGCGTCGCATCAGGCACAGGATGCGGCGTAAAATGCCTTATCCGGCATTAAACTCCCAACAGGACACATTCATGGCATATACCACCTTTTCTCAGACGAAAAATGATCAGCTGAAAGAACCGATGTTCTTTGGTCAGCCGGTCAACGTGGCTCGCTACGATCAGCAAAAATATGACATCTTCGAAAAGCTGATCGAAAAGCAGCTCTCTTTCTTCTGGCGTCCGGAAGAAGTTGACGTTTCTCGTGACCGTATCGATTACCAGGCACTGCCTGAACACGAAAAACACATCTTTATCAGCAACCTGAAATATCAGACGTTGCTGGACTCCATTCAGGGTCGCAGCCCGAACGTGGCGCTGCTGCCGCTGATCTCGATCCCGGAACTGGAAACCTGGGTTGAAACCTGGGCGTTCTCAGAAACGATTCATTCCCGCTCCTATACCCATATCATCCGTAATATCGTTAACGATCCGTCGGTTGTGTTTGACGATATCGTCACTAACGAGCAGATCCAGAAACGTGCGGAAGGGATCTCCAGCTATTACGATGAACTGATCGAAATGACCAGCTACTGGCACCTGCTGGGCGAAGGCACCCACACCGTCAACGGTAAAACCGTGACCGTTAGCCTACGTGAGCTGAAGAAAAAACTGTATCTCTGCCTGATGAGCGTTAACGCACTGGAAGCCATTCGCTTCTACGTCAGCTTTGCTTGTTCCTTTGCCTTTGCAGAACGCGAACTGATGGAAGGTAACGCCAAGATTATTCGCCTGATTGCCCGTGACGAAGCCCTGCACCTGACCGGTACGCAGCATATGCTGAATCTGCTGCGCAGCGGCGCGGATGATCCGGAGATGGCGGAAATTGCCGAAGAATGTAAGCAGGAGTGCTATGACCTGTTCGTCCAGGCGGCACAGCAAGAGAAAGACTGGGCGGATTATCTGTTCCGTGACGGTTCGATGATTGGTCTGAATAAAGACATTCTCTGCCAGTACGTTGAATACATCACCAATATCCGCATGCAGGCAGTCGGTTTGGATCTGCCGTTCCAGACACGCTCCAACCCGATCCCGTGGATCAACACCTGGCTGGTGTCTGATAACGTACAGGTTGCTCCGCAGGAAGTGGAAGTCAGTTCTTATCTGGTCGGGCAGATTGACTCGGAAGTGGACACCGACGATTTGAGTAACTTCCAGCTCTGATGGCTCGCGTTACCCTGCGCATCACTGGCACACAACTGCTGTGCCAGGATGAACACCCTTCCCTTCTGGCGGCGCTGGAATCCCACAATGTGGCGGTTGAGTACCAGTGCCGCGAAGGTTACTGCGGTTCCTGTCGCACACGCCTTGTTGCAGGCCAGGTGGACTGGATTGCCGAACCGTTAGCCTTTATTCAGCCGGGGGAAATTTTGCCCTGTTGTTGCCGGGCAAAAGGCGATATTGAAATCGAGTTGTGATCGGGTACTTGTGCCAGATGCGACGCTTACGCGTCTTATCTGGCCTACGTGATTACATGGCGTAGTAATACGCTTTAACCTGCTCCCAGTCCGCTTTAGGGATCGGCTCCAGATATTTTTCCAGCTGGCGGAAATCATGATTAATCGCTTTATGCCGACGTAAGCGGCGACGACTTTTCTCCAAATCAAGAAAACCAGCTTCTACCATACCTTCTGTTTTCACATAGATGTGGCGAACGTAACAACAGCCATGCTGACGATTAACGCTATGCATTTTCTTAAACGCCATCGCCACAGCTTTCAACATGGCTTGCCGAACATCGTCAGAATAAGGCGTTACTGCATGCTGGGCATACCAGTCAGCAATACTTATGAACCCCGCCATATCTTCCGTCACCAGCAACGCGCGCCATTCACCCTCAATTTTCACCGCTTCACCAAAAACGATTTTCGGCACAATGACACCAGCCCGTTCCAGTTCTTTAATTACCGCAACCTCACGGACAATCGTCGGTCGACCGAACGGATAACGTACGGAATGAAACAGATGATGCGTCATGCGCTTCACATACAGCTTTTTGCCATTGCGCTCGACGCATTGCACCCCGCTCATCCCATTACGGCGATAGTTAGGCTCTTCAACCCAGTCGCCCTCTGTTGCCCACCAGTGATTAAATTCATCGTGCTTTGCTGAAACTGCCATACCCTATCGCCTGTCATTTTTTATTAACGACAATGACTATAGGTGGTTACCTGCGAAAAATCTTAATGAAACGTGTCGTATTAATGAATTTCTTTTGCCACTACTAGCGCGACACCGCTTTTACCCTTCATTTGCAGCGCATAGACTCCACTAGCCACTACCACTAATAGTGCGCCCAGCAAATAAAATGTGAATTTAATCAGGCGGATACAGCGATGAATTTTATTCGACAGGGATTAGGCATCGCCTTATTACCAGAGTTAACGCTGAAAACCATTGCAGGTGAATTGTGTTCCGTTCCTCACGAACCAACCTTCTATCGACAGATTTCGTTGCTGGCTAAAGAAAAGCCGGTAGAAGGCAGTCCACTGTTTTTACTACAAACGTGTACGGAACAACTCGTGGTGAGTGGAAAAATTTGATGTAAGACATGAGATTGATGACAAATGTAAGACTGCCTGATTCGCCACACTTAGTTGGCCTGTAGTCTTTACCAGGCGTAATAATTCGTTTTCACCTGATTTTGGCCCACTTTGTGAATTGGCGATATATATTTATCCAGTTGGGAGAAGTGACAATGACTCCAGGTAGAAACCGGTATGAAGCGCCCGACTCACTGTCAAAACCGATTGTTGAGAGTAATGACACTCCGGCGAACAGTACACAGTTTACTCTGGAGCCATTCTCAATCTTCAAGTGGGATACCTAATAACTAGTCAGGGAAGTTATCAATATCTGTTTGTTACTTATTACCGTATTTATTAACAATAATGATACTTTCTAACATGCGTAAAGGTCTTCGTAATAAAATGAGCTAAATTTGATAGTGAATATATTCTGCAAAGATTAAATTGTATCTTGTTAACTCACACTACAAGGAATCATTTATGCCAAATACATCTATTCACTTATCTCGCTGTAATATTTTACAAAATAATAAATTGCAAACAGCAGAAATTTACAAAGAATCACAACAAACCGCGAAACTTGAGATTTTTTGCAATGAGTTTCTAAAAATATCTCAAAGTAGATTCGGGTTATCA
This sequence comes from Escherichia coli, assembly GCF_036503815.1. Taxonomy (GTDB): domain Bacteria; phylum Pseudomonadota; class Gammaproteobacteria; order Enterobacterales; family Enterobacteriaceae; genus Escherichia; species Escherichia coli_F. Next base: position 1,671,641 of record NZ_AP027764.1, on the reverse strand, counting down.
ACCTCAGCAGACAACATAGCTAATTTATTGGCTTTTTTCACGAAAGCCTCAGATGAAATTGATAGTATCAAAACACAAAAAATTGACGTTCACAGTTATGGTTTCGTACCAATAAGACATTTTGTCGAGCATGTCATAACGTATAAAAATGAATTTGCAGAAGATTATGAACCCTATACCCTTACCTTTACCCTAGGTGAAAACAACGAAGGTGTTTTGAGTATCGAAAGCAAAGAAGGGTTTCTTTCAGAAAGAACAATAAATTTAAATGAATATGAAACTGCAATTAACATCATCAATGAGCATGTTGCAAAAGAAAATATCAATAACAAGATCCAAACATTGACAGACAAAGACACACCAAAAATAACCAACTCTGACAAAATTTATAAATTTATCCACGAGTTAAATATAAGAACTCAACTTTACAGCAAGCAAAAAGAATATACAGACCTGCTACTACATTCTGAGAAAAATACAGAATGGTACAAATACACATCCTCCGAGGAACGCTATGATGTATTTAAGAATTCTTCTAAAAAAATTGAAAACACCTACAAGCAAATTGTGCAAGCGCAGAAAAAATTGAAGCAAATGAAATACATCAATAAATTAAGTGGTGAGCTTATCGATATCGCCGACAAAAAGTTAGCACCATTAATAAATGATAGTTTCAGCTATACACGAGATTTCTTTGCTTACTCAAAACAGGAAAAAAATATCTTCACATTTGATAATTCTAAGTTTGTAGATCCAAAGGAAAAAGAAGGTTTAATGGTACAACACAGCAATGGGCAACTGGTTATTACAGGTAAATATTGCCCTGAAGGGGTGCAAACAGCATTCACCCAAGAACAATATGATAAATTAATAAGATACATTAATATTTTCTTTACCTTTCCGAAATTCGAATAATACTTTACAGTATAAACTGCATTACAATTTATTATTGAGACCTATTCATACTGTTTAAAGAGTAACAATGCCCAGTGTTAGCTTTTTTAACGAATGAGTTTTGCGAAAATTATGTTGGCATCTTTTACAGGATGCACCCGTTAATGAAAAGAATAACCGGTAGTAGCATTATTTCGCTTTAGCAGAGGATGGCGCATGAACGCCATCCTGCAGTAGCATTACTCTTTATTAAGGAATTTTACTGCCTTATCAGGGAAATCAGTAAACAGCCCATTTACACCCGCTTTGTTATACAGAGCATCATATAACTGATTCACATCAGTAGTGTATTCAGGCAGCTTATCTGACCGCACGGTGTAAGGATGTACTACCAGTTTATTCTGCTGAGCATCTTGCACCATGCCAGTGAGTTTGATATTACCTGGCTGCGATGTCTCCTCAATCAACATATGATAATCCGGACCAATACCATCAGCATATTCCGCCACCTGTTTCATGGCCCCGGGCTTAAACATCCAGTCGTAGTTGTAATTGACCCAGCTTCCGTCTGGCTGTTTCTGCTGCGTTTCATTCCAGTCGGTATAGGCAATCAACTGTACCAGATTGAGGTCCATGGCCATTTTGGGTTCCAGCTCATTTTTAATGCGCTTCAGTTCATCAACATCAAAACATTGCAAATAAACTTTGTCGTCCTTGCCGGTGTAACCATATTTCTTCAGCACTTCCAGCGTTTTTGCTGCAATATCCTTCCCTTCCTGATGATGGAACCACGGCGCTTTAATTTCTGGATAGATACCGATATTTTTGCCGGTTGAGTGATTCAACCCCTGAACAAATTCAATCTCTTCTTCAAAGGTGTGCACCCGGAAGTCAGACTTACCCATCGGGAAACGCCCCGGATAAGTCTGTACTTTCTTACCGTTTTCAATATCGAAACCTTCGGTAAATTTCAGCGACTTAATTTCATCCAGCGTAAAATCTATCGCGTAGTAACGGCCATCTTTACGCGCCCGATCCGGGAAACGATCGGCGACATCGGTTACCCGGTCAAGATAGTGGTCATGCAGAACGACCAGATGATCATCCTTCGTCATCACCAAATCCTGTTCAAGATAATCTGCCCCCTGCGCATACGCCATCGCTTTTGCTGGCAGCGTATGCTCCGGTAAATATCCACTGGCACCGCGATGGGCGATGACTATTTTTTCGTTGCTATCCGCCGCCATTGCACTGCTTCCCATGATCATTCCACTCATCATGATCGCCATGCTAAGGTTTTTCAGCGTCAATTTCATGCCATTAGCCTCCATTGCGTTTTTGCAGTAATTCCTGATGGCGACGTTTTTCGCCAATCATCACAACTATCAACAGGATAACCGCCAGGATGCTGCCGCCAATCATTACCATAAAGCCGCCATCCCAGCCGAAGAAGTCCACGGTGTAACCAACAATCGCGCTCGCCGCCACCGAACCGCCCAGGTAACCAAACAGACCGGTAAAGCCCGCTGCCGTACCTGCCGCTTTTTTCGGTGCCAGTTCCAGCGCATGCAGACCGATCAGCATCACAGGGCCGTAGATCAGGAAGCCGATAACAATCATACAAATCATATCGACGTTGGGATTGCCCGCCGGGTTCATCCAGTAAACGATAGTTGCGATGGTCACCAGTGTCATAAAGAAGACGCCGGTTGCCCCACGGTTACCGCGGAAGACTTTATCCGACATCCAGCCGCATAACAGGGTGCCCGGAATGCCCGCATATTCATAAAGGAAGTAGGCCCAGGAGGATTTATCCAGCGCGAAATGCTTAACTTCTTTCAGGTAGGTCGGTGACCAGTCGAGGATGCCGTAACGCAGCAGATAAACGAACACGTTGGCGATGGCGATGTACCACAGCAGTTTGTTCGGCAGCACGTACTGCATGAAAATTTGCTTTGCGGTCAGCTCCTGTTCCGCTTTTTCGTTATAGTCGTCCGGATAATCGTTTTTGTACTCTTCGATCGGCGGCAAGCCACAGGATTGTGGGGTATCGCGCATCATCGCAAAGGCGAATAGTGCCACCAGAATGGCGCAGAAAGCGGGCATATAGAGGGCCGCGTGCCAGTCATTGAACCAGGCCATCCCCAGCAGGAACAGCAGCGGCGGAATACCACCACCGACGTTGTGCGCACAGTTCCACACCGACACAATGCCGCCACGTTCTTTCTGCGACCACCAGTGCACCATAGTACGACCACACGGCGGCCACCCCATCCCCTGGAACCAACCGCAGAGGAACAACAGTACAAACATCACCGCAATGCTCGATGTCGCCCATGGCACAAAGCCCATAAACAGCATCACTGCCGCCGCCAGAATCAAACCTGCGGGGAGGAAAACGCGCGGATTCGAGCGATCCGACACCGAACCCATGATGAATTTCGAAAATCCATAGGCGATCGAGATCCCAGAAAGCGCGAAACCTAAATCACCGCGTGAGAATCCCTGCTCCACCAGGTAAGGCATAGCGAGCGCAAAGTTCTTACGAACCAAATAGTAAGCAGCATAGCCAAAGAATATCCCCAGGAAAATTTGCCAGCGCAATCGACGATAAGTCGGATCGATCTCCGCGTCAGGTAAGCGCGCTTTGTGTGGCGCCGGTTTAAAAATACTCAACATTGAAAGCCTCCGTGGCCCGTGGTCTTATTTATGATTAACAGCCTGATTCAGTGGGAGAACCTGCCGTTTCTTGAGTTGCCGCGATGTTAAGAAAACATTCAGAAATTAAATGTGAATTGCCGCACACATTATTAAATAAGATTTACAGAATGTTCAAAATGACGCATGAAATCACGTTTCACTTTCGAATTATGATCGAATATGCGCGAAATCAAACAATTCATGTTTTTACTATGGCTAAATGGTAAAAAACGAACTTTAGAGGGATAACAATGAAAACTCGCGACTCGCAATCAAGTGACGTGATTATCATTGGCGGCGGCGCAACGGGAGCCGGGATTGCCCGCGACTGTGCCCTGCGCGGGCTGCGCGTGATTTTGGTTGAGCGCCACGACATCGCAACGGGAGCCACCGGGCGTAATCACGGGCTACTGCACAGCGGCGCACGCTATGCGGTAACGGATGCGGAATCGGCCCGCGAATGTATTAGTGAAAACCAGATTTTAAAACGCATTGCGCGTCACTGTGTCGAACCAACCAACGGCCTGTTTATCACCCTGCCGGAAGATGATCTCTCCTTCCAGGCGACTTTTATTCGTGCTTGCGAAGAGGCTGGAATCAGTGCTGAAGCCATTGATCCGCAGCAAGCACGCATTATCGAACCTTCCGTTAACCCGGCACTGATTGGCGCGGTAAAAGTTCCGGATGGCACTGTTGACCCATTTCGCCTGACCGCAGCGAACATGCTCGATGCGAAAGAACACGGTGCCATTATCCTCACCGCGCACGAAGTGACAGGTCTGATTCGTGAAGGCGCGACGGTGTGTGGCGTTCGTGTACGTAACCATCTCACTGGCGAAATTCAGGCACTTCATGCGCCTGTCGTGGTTAATGCCGCCGGGATCTGGGGGCAACATATTGCGGAATATGCCGATCTGCGCATTCGCATGTTCCCGGCGAAAGGGTCGCTTCTGATTATGGATCACCGCATTAATCAGCATGTGATCAACCGTTGCCGTAAACCTTCTGACGCCGATATTCTGGTGCCTGGCGATACCATTTCGCTGATTGGCACCACCTCTTTACGTATTGATTACAACGAGATTGACGATAATCGAGTGACGGCAGAAGAAGTGGATATTCTGCTGCGTGAAGGGGAAAAACTGGCCCCCGTGATGGCGAAAACGCGTATTTTGCGGGCTTACTCTGGCGTGCGTCCGCTGGTTGCCAGCGATGACGACCCGAGCGGACGTAACGTCAGCCGTGGCATCGTGCTGCTCGATCATGCTGAACGCGATGGTCTGGACGGATTTATCACCATCACCGGTGGCAAACTGATGACCTATCGGCTGATGGCGGAATGGGCTACCGATGCGGTATGTCGCAAGCTGGGCAATACGCGCCCCTGTACGACCGCCGATCTGGCACTTCCAGGTTCACAGGAACCCGCTGAAGTTACCTTGCGTAAAGTCATCTCCCTGCCTGCCCCGCTGCGCGGTTCTGCGGTTTATCGTCATGGCGATCGCACGCCTGCCTGGCTTAGCGAAGGCCGTCTGCACCGCAGCCTGGTATGTGAGTGCGAAGCGGTAACTGCGGGTGAAGTGCAGTACGCAGTAGAAAATTTAAACGTTAACAGCCTGTTGGATTTACGTCGTCGCACCCGTGTGGGGATGGGAACCTGCCAGGGCGAGCTCTGCGCCTGCCGCGCTGCCGGACTGCTACAGCGTTTTAACGTCACGACGTCCGCGCAATCTATCGAGCAACTTTCCACCTTCCTTAACGAACGCTGGAAAGGCGTGCAACCCATCGCCTGGGGAGACGCATTGCGCGAAAGCGAGTTTACCCGTTGGGTTTATCAGGGACTTTGTGGTCTGGAGAAGGAGCAAAAAGATGCGCTTTGATACTGTCATTATGGGCGGCGGGCTCGCCGGATTACTCTGCGGCCTGCAACTGCAAAAACACGGACTGCGCTGTGCCATTGTTACGCGTGGTCAAAGCGCGCTGCATTTTTCATCCGGATCGCTGGATTTGCTGAGCAATCTGCCTGACGGTCAGCCGGTGACAGACATTCACAGTGGACTGGAATCTTTGTGTCATCAGGCACCTGCCCATCCATACTCTCTTCTCGGGCCACAACGCGTGCTCGATCTCGCTTGTCAGGCACAGACATTAATCGCTGAAAGCGGTGCGCAATTACAGGGCAGCGTAGAGCTGGCTCACCAGCGAGTTACGCCGCTCGGTACTCTGCGCTCTACCTGGCTAAGTTCGCCAGAAGTCCCCGTCTGGCCGCTGCCCGCGAAGAAAATTTGTGTAGTGGGAATTAGCGGCCTGATGGATTTTCAGGCGCATCTTGCGGCGGCTTCATTGCGCGAACTGGATCTTAATGTTGAAACCGCAGAAATAGAGCTGCCAGAACTGGATATCCTGCGCAATAACGCCACCGAGTTCCGCGCGGTGAATATCGCCCGTTTCCTTGATAACGAAGAAAACTGGCCTCTGTTAATTGATGCGCTTATTCCTGTCGCCAATACCAGTGAAATGATCCTGATGCCCGCCTGCTTCGGCATGGCTGATGACAAACTCTGGCGGTGGCTGAACGAGCAATTGCCCTGTTCATTAATGTTACTGCCGACATTACCACCTTCAGTGCTGGGCATTCGTCTGCAAAACCAGTTACAGCGCCAGTTTGTGCGCCAGGGGGGCGTGTGGATGCCGGGCGATGAAGTGAAAAAAGTGACCTGTAAAAATGGCGTAGTGAATGAAATCTGGACGCGCAATCACGCCGATATCCCGCTGCGCCCACGATTTGCGGTGCTTGCGAGCGGCAGTTTCTTTAGCGGCGGACTGGTGGCAGAACGTGACGGCATTCGCGAGCCGATTCTCGGCCTTGATGTGCTACAAACCGCCACGCGGGGTGAATGGTATAAGGGCGATTTTTTTGCGCCGCAGCCGTGGCAGCAGTTCGGTGTCACCACTGATGAGGCGCTACGCCCGTCGCAGGCGGGGCAAACCATTGAGAACCTGTTTGCCATCGGTTCGGTGCTGGGCGGATTTGATCCCATCGCCCAGGGATGCGGCGGCGGTGTTTGTGCCGTCAGTGCTTTACATGCCGCTCAACAAATTGCCCAACGCGCAGGAGGCCAACAATGAACGACACCAGCTTCGAAAACTGCATTAAGTGCACCGTCTGCACCACCGCCTGCCCGGTGAGCCGGGTGAATCCCAGCTATCCAGGGCCAAAACAAGCCGGGCCGGATGGCGAGCGTCTGCGTTTAAAAGATGGCGCACTGTATGACGAGGCACTGAAATATTGTATTAACTGCAAACGTTGCGAAGTCGCCTGCCCGTCCGATGTGAAGATTGGCGATATCATCCAGCGCGCGCGGGCGAAATATGACACCACGCGCCCGTCGCTGCGCAATTTTGTGTTGAGTCATACCGACCTGATGGGTAGCGTTTCCACGCCGTTTGCTCCAATCGTCAACACCGCTACCTCGCTGAAACCAGTGCGGCAGTTGCTTGATGCGGCGTTAAAAATCGATCATCGCCGCACGCTACCGAAATACTCCTTCGGTACGTTTCGTCGCTGGTATCGCAGCGTGGCGGCTCAGCAAGCGCAATATAAAGACCAGGTGGCTTTCTTTCACGGCTGCTTCGTTAACTACAACCATCCGCAGTTAGGTAAAGATTTAATTAAAGTGCTCAACGCGATGGACACCGGCGTACAACTGCTGAGCAAAGAAAAATGCTGCGGCGTGCCGCTCATCGCCAACGGTTTTACCGATAAAGCACGTAAACAAGCAATCACGAATGTAGAGTCGATCCGCGAAGCGGTAGGGGTAAAAGGCATTCCGGTGATTGCCACCTCCTCAACCTGTACATTTGCCCTGCGTGACGAATACCCGGAAGTGCTGAATGTCGACAACAGAGGCTTGCGCGATCATATCGAACTGGCGACCCGCTGGCTGTGGCGCAAGCTGGACGAAGGTAAAACGTTACCGCTGAAAACGCTGCCGCTAAAAGTGGTTTACCACACCCCGTGCCATATGGAAAAAATGGGCTGGACGCTCTACACCCTGGAGCTGTTGCGTAAAATCCCGGGGCTTGAGTTAACGGTGCTGGATTCCCAGTGCTGCGGTATTGCCGGAACTTACGGTTTCAAAAAAGAGAACTACCCAACCTCACAAGCCATCGGCGCACCACTGTTCCGCCAGATAGAAGAGAGCGGGGCAGATCTGGTGGTCACCGACTGCGAAACCTGCAAATGGCAGATTGAGATGTCCACGAGCCTTCGCTGCGAGCACCCGATTACGCTGCTGGCCCAGGCGCTGTCTTAATCTTCCTTGTGATGCCCGGTAAACGCATTGCTTATCGGGCATTTTTGCGTACGTGATTCCGCATCCAGTGTATGCGTTGCATCGCTTTGAAAATTCTTCTGAAAACGTCTCGCAAAGGCAGAAACTGGCAGATGTCATTGTTTCGAGATCCCCGTAATGTCGCGTCATCATAAATATCAGGTGACGGACAACCATGACCGAATCAACAACCTCCTCCCCGCATGATGCGGTGTTTAAAACCTTTATGTTCACACCCGAAACCGCACGGGATTTTCTCGAAATACATCTACCAGAGCCGCTGCGCAAGCTTTGCAACCTGCAAACCTTACGCCTGGAACCCACCAGTTTTATTGAAAAAAGTTTACGCGCTTACTACTCGGATGTTTTGTGGTCCGTGGAAACCAGCGACGGTGACGGCTATATCTACTGCGTGATTGAACATCAAAGTTCTGCGGAAAAGAATATGGCTTTTCGGCTAATGCGCTATGCCACCGCCGCCATGCAGCGTCACCTTGACAAAGGCTATGACAGAGTCCCGCTGGTGGTGCCGTTGCTGTTTTATCATGGCGAAACCTCGCCCTACCCATACTCACTTAACTGGCTGGATGAGTTTGACGATCCGCAACTTGCCCGGCAGTTGTACACCGAAGCTTTTCCGTTGGTGGATATCACCATCGTACCTGACGATGAGATCATGCAACATCGGCGTATAGCTCTGCTTGAACTGATTCAAAAGCATATTCGCGACCGCGATTTAATCGGTATGGTCGACAGGATCACCACGCTTTTGGTTAGAGGCTTCACTAATGACAGCCAGCTACAAACGCTGTTTAATTATCTGCTGCAATGCGGCGATACCTCCCGTTTCACCCGTTTTATTCAGGAGATTGCCGAACGTTCACCACTACAAAAGGAGAGATTAATGACTATTGCTGAACGGCTGCGGCAGGAAGGACACCAAATTGGCTGGCAGGAAGGTAAAATTGAAGGTTGGCAGGAGGGGAAATTGGAGGGTTTGCAGAAAGGCAAAGTAGAAGGTATGCATGAACAAGCCATTAAAATTGCCTTGCGCATGCTGGAACAGGGCTTTGAACGTGAGATTGTGCTGGCGACAACCCAACTCACTGATGCTGATATTCCGAACTGTTATTAAAAGGAGAGATTGATGACTATTGCTGAACGGCTACGGCAGGAAGGGCATCAAATTGGCTGGCAGGAGGGCATGCATGAACAAGCCATTAAAATTGCTTTGCGCATGCTGGAACAGGGCATTGATCGTGACCTGGTGCTCGCTGCCACCCAGCTAAGCGAAGCCGATCTGGCAGCGAATAACCACTAATTAACACAGGCCCACAGCCGATCCCCATGGGCCTTTGATATCAATAACTACCTTTTATGCGTGGCCCATTTTTGCCTGATTTAAACATCGCCAGTCGTTGATCCAGGGCATCGCTGTAGAGCATCGTGTCAACGCCAACAGCGACAAAGTTCGCTCCCCACGCCAGGCATTGCTGCGCCATATCAGGAGCCACAGCCAGAAAACCAGCCGCTTTACCCGCAGCACGGATCCGCCGAATACTGGTTTCAATAATTCGCTGCACTTCCGGGTGCCCGGCGTTATCCGGGTAGCCCAACGAGGCAGAAAGATCCGCAGGTCCAATAAACACGCCGTCAATCCCTTCGACGTCGAGGATTTCGTCCAGGTTATCCAGTGCTGTTTTACTTTCCACCTGCACCAACAGACAAAGCGAATCGTTGACTTGCGCCATGTAATTCTCAATGCGTCCCCAGCGCGCAGCCCGTGCCACACTGGCCCCGACACCACGCTCACCGTAGGGAGGATAGCGCGTGGCAGACACCACCTGACGTGCCTGATCGGCAGTATCGACCATCGGGATCAGTAGAGTTTGCGCGCCAATATCCAGGACTTGTTTAATCAGCGACTTACTGGCTTCCACCGGACGGATCACGGGTTGGCTGGCATAGGGCGCTACCGCCTGTAGCTGGTGATAAAGATCCTGAATGGTGTTTGGCGCGTGCTCCCCGTCAATCAGCAACCAGTCATAACCGGAGGTGGCGGCAATTTCTGCCATATAAGAAGTAGTCGAGCTTAACCACAGACCAATTTGCACTTCGCCCTTGCGTAAACGTTCTTTAAAGGGATTGGTTAATAATGCGTTCATGGTGTTCCTTAACCTATTAATGATGTGCCACGTCGGTCTGCGCAACAGTGCGATTTACACGCAGAGTGAAAATAATCAGCGAACCGATGACCGCCACCGCTGCCAGCGTCAGTAATCCAGCCGCATCGCTGGCAAACAACGTTTCTGCTTTCACGCGCAGGATCGGGGCAATAAACCCGCCCACTGCACCAAACAGGTTTACAAAACCAATCCCCGCCGCCAGCGCCGTACCGGAAAGCAGTTGTGTCGGCATCGTCCAGAACACCGGCTGCACGGCAATAAACCCGATGGCTGCAACACACAGCGCTACGATCGCCAGTACTGGAGAAAGCAGCCCGGAGAGACCAATACCAATGCCCGCCGCCAGTAATGTCAGCGCCGCGACATTACGCCGTTCGCCGGTTTTATCGGAATAGCGCGGAATAAGCCAGGTCCCAAACAAGGCCGCGACCCACGGAATGGCGGTGACCACCGACGCCGTAAAGCCCACTTTTGTCCCCAACAATGCAGCAACCTGCGTCGGCAGGAAGAAAATTAATCCGTAAACCGCCACCTGAATGGTCAGGTAGATAATCGCCAGTTGCCAGACTCGCCCATTACGCAGCGCATCGCTCAGTCGAGAAGTCACTTTCTGTTGTTCTTCACTTGCCAGTTGGTTGATAAGCAACGTTTTTTCTTCTTTACTCAGAAAACGAGTCTGCTCCGGCGTGTCATCAAGCCAAAAGAATGTGAATACACCAGCGCCGACTGCCAGCAATCCTTCAATCACAAACATCCAGAACCAGCCGGGATGCCCCATAAATCCATGCATCTCCAGCAGCGCGCCGGAAAGCGGTGATCCCAGTGTTAACGCCAACGGTGCGCCCATATAGAACAGCCCCATAATGCTGGCGCGATTACGCTGCGGAAACCATTGCGAGGTGAGATAAATCATACCAGGGAAGAACCCGGCCTCCGCAGCACCAAGCAGAGTGCGAACGATCAGAAATTTCGCTTCAGTATCGGCCCATGCCATGGCTGCCGAAAGAAATCCCCACAGCAGTGTTGTCGTACCAATCCAGGTTCTTGCCCCCAGTTTGCGCATCAAAAGATTCGCCGGAACACCCAGAAACGCATATACCACAAAAAAAATGCCTGCTCCCAGCGCATAAGCTTCATTACTCAGCCCGGTATCAATCTGGTAGGTCTGTTTGGCAAAACCGATATTCGAACGGTCGAGAAACGCCAGCACATACAGCGCCAACATAAACGGAATTAAACGCGCACGGTTTTTCTTCACCACGGCGTCAAGCAAAGCGGTGCTCATAAAAAGCTCCTTAAAATATGTGGGCGTTACCGTTGTCACAGCAACGCCCGGAATGATTAGTGGCTGTAGGGGCGTTTCAAATTGCAGTCACGATTGAGCTCGACGCCGAAACCGGGTTTATCAAGCACTGATTTATGAATACGACCATTCACCGGCACTGGCTCATTAAGCAGAATCGGATCAAATTGCGGACGCATCGTTGAACAATCCGGGCTGGTCATCAGGAATTCGCTGAATGGCGTATTGGTGAAGGTGATCACCGCATGGTGAGAGTAAACAGACGAACCGTGCGGCACCACCAGTTGCCCTCTGGATTTGGCGATTGCGGCAATTTCCACCAGCGTGGTTAAGCCACCGCACCAGCCAACATCCGGCTGCATAATGTCGATACCGGTTTCTGAAAGCGTACGGAAAGATTGCAGTGTGCCGTGATGCTCACCGCTGGTGACCATCATTCCGACTGGCGCGTTGCGTTTCAGTTCGCGATAACCTTCATACTGCTGTGGCGGCAGGCACTCTTCGATCCATTTCAGGTTATAGGGCGCGCAAGCGTGGGCCAGTTTGGTGGCATAGTTCACGTCCTGACTCATCCAGCAGTCGAGCATTAACCAGAAATCCTCACCGCATTTTTCACGCATATCCGCGACCATAGCGGCATCTTTGCGGATCCCCGCATCGCCATCATGTGGCCCCCAGTGCGTCGGCATTTTGCCACCGATAAAGCCCATCTCTTTTGCCAGATCCGGACGCGCACCTGTGGCGTAGAACTGAATCTCATCACGAACTGCGCCGCCTAAAAGTTTATAAACCGGAAGCCCGACCACTTTGCCGAACAGATCCCACAGAGCCAGATCGACACAGGAAATCGTATTCATCACCAGGCCACCAGAGCCGGAGTAATACAGGGTGGCATTGAGCATTTGATCGTGGATCAGTTTGATATCACTGACACATTTACCCTCAATGAAACGGTTAAGGTGTTTTTCGACAATAAAACAGCCCATTTCACCGGCTGTCGAAACGGCGAATCCGGTCTGGCCGTTTTCTGCTTCGACTTCAACAATCAACGTGCCAAGAACGTTAATGCCAAATGACTGGCGTGACTGCTCGTAATCGCGGTATTTACTCATCGGGGTGGCAATATGATCGTCAATCCAGTGATTCGCCCCCTGGTCGTGATAATCACCGCCGCCAGCGCCTTTTTCTGCTGTCGCACCGCCAGTAAACCAGGCGCGAACCTGTTTGATTTTTGGTAGGGTCATGCTGTTCTCCATTGTTATGAGGCCTGTAAGTCAAAGGGACTTTTCCATCCCAACAGACGTGAAATATCCCTGGCGCAGGCAATGGCCTTGCCCGCCAGATAATCACGGTATTCTTCATTGATTTGTAAGCGGGTACCGACCACCGAGATCGCAGCGGTAAGCTCGTTATTGGCGTTAAACACCGGCGCAGCGACACAACGGACATCGGCGTAATCTTCGCCGTTGTCATAGCTCCAGCCCTGACGGCGAATACGCGCCAGTTCTTCGTGAAGTTGCTGTGGATGAGTAATCGTTGTGGGTGTCACCTGCTCCCAGACCAGCCCTTCGATAATACTTTGCTGTACAGCTGCAGGTTGCCAGGCTAGCAGGCATTTACCTATTCCGGAGCGATAAAGCGAAAGGCTTTTTCCTTCATGGGAACGCACGCTGATAGTGGCTGATGACTCCACTTTCAAAATGTAATAAGCGCTGCCGTTATCAATAATCCCCAGGTGACATAACAGCCCGGTGGTATCCATCAGTTGCGTCAAACGCGGTCGAGCCAGTTCCCGGAGATCCATCTTGCTTAACGCATGACCGGAAAGCTCCACCAGCTTGGTCCACAAACAAAAATTTTCCTGGTGATCAAGGCTAAGAAAACGCTGACGCCTGAGTTCATTAAGCAGCAAATAGGCCGTGCTTTTAGGGATCCCCAATGTGTCAATGATCGTCGCAGCACTACAGGGGCCAATGCGGGCAATCAAATTGAGAATATCAATAGCCCGTGTCAGGGCGGGAACTTTGCTTGATTCCAACATACTGGACTCCAGTCTTAGATACTGGAATCAGTCTCGTTGCTCAGGGGGAGTAAAATTGTGAAGCGCATCAAATCCCGCACCTCGTCCAGCGGGCTGGAGAAATTACGCACAAATTTGTGAATCAGCGCACGGATTTTTTCTTATTGAGTACAACAGGTTGGACAAATTTTGCCGGAGGGGGAATGTGCCGGTGCAGTAAACCGGCACGGAGTGGCGGAATCAGACAGATAAAGTCATGGACTCAACAACCTCAATCCAGCCATGCTCACTGGCGATGTCCTGACCGTTTAACCAACGGCGCAGCATATTCAGTGCCATCATTGCGCACACTTCCTGACGGATAGCCAGGCTGTAGCGCGTAGTGCTGAAACGCACACGCAGAGCGAAAGTGCCGTCTGGCGAGGCTAGCGCAAAGTTGAGATGTTCGTTCTCGAAACCAGAAACAGCCAGTGCCAGCCCGGCAAAATGGTTGGCACGCCGTTCTGTAATCCAGTGCGCAGTTTGCGCCAGGGTTTCTTCCTGTGAAGGAACTACTTCACACGCCAGCAATGGAGCACCTGCGCGAGAAAGTTGCAAAGCCAATAAACCACCGGTGAATTGCTCGCTCAACGTCAGGCTGAACTGGCGGCTCTGCAATTCGCGACTGATCTGCGCGGGCAGTCCTTCGGTGCCTTCGAAAATCACGCTCTGTCCGGCAACACGTTTAACGTCCAGCCACAGTTTTTCCATCGCCTGTTGCTCACTTGCCGGTCCGGTCAGCTTAAGTTCAATTATCGGCATCGAGGAGCGATAGCCCATCGTTACGCCCGGCGGCAATTGCAGGGAGTCCAGGCTTTGCGCCAGATCGCTTTCCGAACGACCGAAGGTAGTCAAACGCAGACAAACCGGCGGCTGCGGTAAAGAAAAACGCTCGCGCAGGCGCGGCAGGATTTCGTGCTCGACCATCACCTTAAATTCTGACGGTACGCCGGGGGTAAAGAACATCAGGCAACGATTAAGCTGCACGGCAAAACCACAGGCGGTGCCTACCGGGTTATTGATAAATTCAGCACTGGCTGGCAGCTCCGCCTGTTTACGGTTGCTCGGCGCCATTACGCGACCACGTTCGCGGAAATAGCGTTCCATCTCTTTGAGCCAGGCCTCATGCAGCACCAGGCCTTCTCCTTTTGCAGTCGCAGCGGCGAGTGCGCTTAAATCATCACTGGTCGGCCCCAGCCCGCCGTTCACAATCAGCACATCGGCGTGCTGACTACGTTCACGAAGAATGGTCACTAAGTCATCGAGGTTATCCCCCACCGTATTACGGCGAGATAATGGCAACCCCTGATGAAAGAAAAAATCGGCCAGCCAGGCAGCGTTAGTGTCAACGATTTGCCCGTGTAACACTTCATCCCCGGTGGATAACATTTCCACTGTTAACATGGTTATCTCCTGCTTTTGTTATCGAATCACTATAACGCAAAGGGAGATAAGGCGTAGTAAGAAACTGAATGGCGCGACAGAATGCCGCGCCGGAAGGCATCAGAAACTGGCGTTAACCCCAACATATGGACCGTCAGCCACGGCGTTGTCGCGGTTACCATCTTTACCCGACAGATTCAGATAGCGATAACCCGCCTCAATACTGACTGGACGCATAATGGTGTAACGCGCACCAGCATTCGCTTCCTCATAACTTTGAATACCGCTGGAGAGCGAATCTGGAGAGTAGTAATACTCGCCAAACAAACGGAAGCTGTTGCCAATTTTCCACTGCAAACCACCACCAACAGCAGCGGCATAGCCTTCATCACCATCATTCGGATTGGTATAAATACCTTTACCGCCAACGGTCGCCATTAACGGACCAAGAGGCAGATTCAACCCCAGCCCCACACCCGCGACGTCACCGTCGTCGTCGTTATGTGTCCAGTTACCGCTTAACGCCAGGCCCGTCGATTCCGTACCAAAACCGACACCAATATTGGTGTATTCTTTACCCGCCTGACCGCTGATACTCATTGCATTGACCGATGCAGAAACCAACAGCATTCCGGCCAGACCTGCTAGCGCAATTTTTTTCATTTTCCCCTCTCCCACAAGCAATAAATCAAAATTCCCAAAGCTGCGGGATTGTACTGCCTGGCGCTGAGGATTCAATGAGCGAAAAAAGGGATCTAGTCACTTATTGTAACTAAATACTTCTTAAATAATTAAACGCCGAAAAAATAAACACACCTTATCGATACACACAAAAATAATAATAAGTACAGTTATCATCGCAAAAGAGATTACTGTCACTTTCACATATTTCTGAGTTACCGTATTCTCATGGTTTCTTTTTATTTATAAGGAATATCCCCGTGCGACAACGGACTATTGTTTGCCCTTTGATTCAAAATGATGGTGCTTATTTGCTGTGTAAAATGGCCGACGATCGCGGCGTTTTCCCCGGTCAATGGGCGCTTTCGGGTGGTGGCGTGGAGCCTGGCGAACGAATTGAAGAGGCACTACGCCGCGAAATTCGCGAAGAACTGGGAGAACAGCTGCTTTTGACAGAAATCACGCCGTGGACCTTCAGCGATGATATTCGCACCAAGACGTATGCAAATGGTCGCAAGGAAGAAATTTATATGATTTACCTGATCTTTGACTGTGTATCAGCCAACCGAGAAGTGAAAATAAACGAAGAGTTTCAGGACTACGCGTGGGTAAAACCTGAAGATCTGGTGCATTATGATTTGAATGTCGCCACCCGAAAAACGTTACGTTTGAAAGGTCTTCTGTAACAATGATGACAGCCATTACTGGCTGTCAGATTGAAAATTTAGTGGTTAACGAATTCCCCATCCAGATAAACTTTGCCTTTTTCTACATGCATGACTAAACCATCCAGATAATCAGGTTTAAATGTCGCATCACGCTTATCTTTAGCAATATATGTCAGGCAATGATTATGGGTAAAAATAACGATATTTTTATCAGGTGCTTTGCTTTGTAAGTCCTTAATTGCACTATAAATCTCATTACCGCACTGAAGAAGTCGTTTATCTACCGTCAGCTTTTTACCCGCTGAAAACCAGGTCGCCGACTGAATGGTCCGGACGGTATTACTGGAATAAAGATCGAAATCAGGGATATCAGCACTAAAAGCGTTGCCCAGTTCACGGGCATCCTGGGTACCTTTGACCGTAATACCTGTTTTATCTGACAAGCATTGATTGGTTGAACGATCGCAACGTTCAGCATGGCGAAACAAAACGACAACCGGGTGCTGCTGTGCCAGTCTGGCCAGTGTTTTATTGTCGATACGTGGCAAACCATTGCTACTCCAGGCGGCATGAGTACCCAGTCCGGCAATTGCAGCGAGCGCCAGTAAAATGATGAAATATTTTTTTGACTTCAACGAAGAGCGGCAAAAAGCTAACACGTAAACTCCACCTATAGACAAGCGCAACCAGACAATTACCGTGAAATTGAGCGACATTTCTGGCGATAATTAGCAGTTGGTGTAATATTAAAAATCCTACGATGCCGGCAAAATGCCTCAAAATTTTGCCAAATGCAAAGCCTAAATAAGAAAAAATATAAAAATTTCAATATTTACGTCTAATATTAGTTTCTTAAGGTTAAGTTAATATTCTATCCTTAAAATTTCGCCCCAAATGGCAAAATATACACAACACTCTTTATAGCAAATATAAGTGGACAGGTATTCAATGGCGGAAGGAAAAGCAATGTCAGAATTTTTGCCTTTTTCGCGACCAGCAATGGGCGAGGAGGAACTCGCTGCAGTTAAAGAGGTTCTCGAATCCGGTTGGATCACAACCGGTCCGAAGAATCAGGCGCTTGAACAAGCCTTTTGCCAATTGACGGGAAATCAGCATGCCATCGCGGTCAGTTCAGCCACCGCAGGAATGCATATCATGCTGATGGCGTTGGGAATTGGCAAGGGCGATGAAGTGATTACGCCTTCCCTGACCTGGGTTTCAACGCTCAATATGATCTCCTTGTTGGGTGCAACGCCGGTAATGGTGGATGTTAACCGCGATACGCTGATGGTCACGCCAGAATTGATAGAAGCAGCCATTACGTCACGCACTAAAGCCATCATTCCGGTGCATTATGCCGGTGCGCCAGCAGATATTGACGCTATTCGCGCCATTGGCGAACGTTACGGCATCGCGGTTATCGAAGATGCGGCCCATGCCGTCGGTACATATTACAAAGGCCGACATATTGGCGCGAAAGGTACCGCTATTTTTTCGTTTCACGCCATCAAAAATATTACCTGTGCGGAAGGTGGGTTGATTGTTACCGATGATGAAAACCTCGCCTGCCAGCTACGGATGCTGAAATTTCACGGTCTGGGTGTCGATGCATATGACAGACAAACCTGGGGCCGTGCACCGCAAGCTGAAGTCTTAACGCCGGGCTATAAGTATAATCTGACCGATATTAACGCCGCGATTGCCCTGACCCAGTTAGCCAAATTAGAGCACCTCAACACCCGTCGGCGCGAAATTGCTCTGCAATATCAGCAAGCTCTGGCAGCTCTCCCCTTTCAGCCATTAAGCCTTCCCGCCTGGCCGCACGTTCACGCCTGGCATCTGTTTATTATTCGTGTCGATGAACAACGTTGTGGTATCAGTCGCGATGCGTTGATGGAAGCGTTAAAAGAAAGAGGCATTGGTACCGGGTTACATTTCCGCGCCGCTCACACGCAAAAATATTATCGCGAGCGTTTTCCCGAGCTGTCGTTACCGAATACCGAATGGAATAGCGAACGCATCTGTTCGTTGCCGCTGTTCCCGGATATGACCACCGCCGATGCCGACCGCGTCATCACAGCCCTTCAGCAACTCGCAGGACAATAAGCCATGTTTGAAATCCACCCTGTTAAGAAAGTCTCGGTGGTTATTCCCGTTTATAACGAGCAGGAAAGCTTACCGGAATTAATCAGGCGCACCACCGCAGCCTGTGAATCGTTGGGGAAAGAGTATGAGATCCTGCTGATTGATGACGGCAGTAGCGATAATTCCGCGCATATGCTGGTCGAAGCCTCACAAGCGGAGAACAGCCATATTGTGTCTATTTTGCTTAACCGCAATTACGGACAACATTCAGCGATTATGGCGGGTTTCAGTCACGTTACCGGCGACTTAATTATTACCCTCGATGCCGATCTCCAGAATCCTCCAGAGGAGATCCCCCGCCTGGTGGCAAAAGCCGATGAAGGTTACGACGTAGTAGGAACTGTACGCCAGAACCGCCAGGACAGCTGGTTTCGTAAAACCGCTTCGAAGATGATCAACCGACTTATTCAGCGCACCACCGGCAAAGCAATGGGTGACTACGGTTGTATGCTGCGCGCCTATCGCCGTCATATTGTCGATGCGATGTTGCACTGCCATGAACGCAGCACCTTTATCCCGATTCTGGCGAATATCTTCGCCCGCCGCGCCATTGAAATTCCAGTGCATCATGCCGAGCGTGAGTTTGGTGAATCCAAATACAGCTTTATGCGCCTGATTAATTTGATGTACGACCTGGTGACCTGCCTTACTACTACGCCGCTACGTATGCTGAGTCTGCTCGGCAGCATTATTGCAATTGGAGGTTTCAGCATCGCGGTACTGCTGGTGATTTTACGCCTGACCTTCGGCCCCCAATGGGCGGCAGAAGGCGTCTTTATGCTATTTGCCGTGCTGTTTACTTTTATTGGCGCTCAGTTTATCGGCATGGGATTGCTCGGTGAATATATCGGCAGGATCTACACCGATGTCCGCGCCCGCCCCCGCTATTTTGTTCAGCAAGTTATCCGTCCATCCAGCAAGGAAAATGAATAATGAAAACCGTCGTTTTTGCCTACCACGATATGGGATGCCTCGGTATTGAAGCCCTGCTGGCTGCCGGTTACGAAATTAGCGCTATTTTTACTCATACTGATAATCCCTGTGAAAAAGCCTTTTATGGTTCGGTAGCTCGTCTGGCGGCGGAAAGAGGCATTCCGGTTTATGCGCCAGATAACGTTAATCATCCGCTGTGGGTGGAACGCATTGCCCAACTATCACCTGATGTGATTTTTTCTTTTTATTATCGCCATCTTATTTGCGACGAAATTTTGCAGCTCGCTCCTGCAGGCGCATTTAATCTGCATGGTTCGCTGTTACCAAAATATCGTGGTCGCGCGCCGCTGAACTGGGTGCTGGTGAACGGTGAAACGGAAACTGGCGTGACATTGCACCGAATGGTGAAACGTGCCGATGCTGGGGCCATTGTGGCCCAATTGCGCATTGCCATTGCGCCAGACGATATCGCCATTACGCTTCATCACAAGTTATGCCATGCCGCGCGCCAGCTACTGGAGCAGACATTACCCGCCATTAAACACGGTAATATTCTGGAAATCGCCCAGCGCGAAAACGAAGCCACCTGTTTTGGTCGCAGAACGCCAGAAGACAGCTTCCTCGAGTGGCATAAACCGGCAGCAGTATTGCATAACATGGTGCGTGCCGTCGCCGATCCGTGGCCGGGTGCCTTCAGCTATGTTGGTAATCAAAAATTTACCGTCTGGTCGTCACGCGTGCATTCTCATGCGCCCGCAGCACAACCGGGGAGCGTGATTTCTGTTGCGCCACTGCTGATTGCCTGTGGCGATGGCGCGCTGGAAATCGTCACCGGACAGGCGGGAGACGGCATTACTATGCAAGGCTCGCAGTTAGCGCAGTCGCTGGGTCTGGTGCAAGCTTCACGCTTGAATAGCCAGCCTGCCTGCACCGCCCGACGCCGTACTCGGGTACTCATCCTCGGGGTGAATGGCTTTATTGGCAACCATCTGACAGAACGCCTGCTGCGCGAAGATCATTATGAAGTTTACGGTCTGGATATCGGCAGCGATGCGATAAGCCGTTTTCTGAATCATCCGCATTTTCACTTTGTCGAAGGCGATATCAGTATCCATTCCGAATGGATTGAATATCACGTCAAAAAATGTGATGTCGTCTTGCCGCTGGTGGCAATAGCCACGCCGATTGAATATACCCGCAACCCGCTGCGCGTCTTTGAACTCGATTTTGAAGAGAATCTACGCATTATCCGTTACTGCGTGAAGTACCGTAAGCGAATCATCTTCCCGTCGACTTCAGAAGTTTATGGGATGTGTAGCGATAAATACTTCGATGAAGACCATTCTAATTTAATCGTCGGCCCGGTGAATAAACCACGCTGGATTTATTCGGTGTCTAAACAATTACTTGATCGAGTGATCTGGGCGTATGGCGAAAAAGAGGGGTTACAG
Organism: Escherichia coli; assembly: GCF_036503815.1. Classification (GTDB taxonomy): domain Bacteria; phylum Pseudomonadota; class Gammaproteobacteria; order Enterobacterales; family Enterobacteriaceae; genus Escherichia; species Escherichia coli_F. Next base: position 1,650,904 of record NZ_AP027764.1, on the reverse strand, counting down.
TTCACCCTCTTCCGCCCGTTTAACTGGATGGGACCACGACTGGATAACCTTAATGCGGCAAGAATCGGCAGCTCCCGCGCTATTACGCAACTCATTCTCAACCTGGTGGAAGGTTCACCGATTAAGCTGATTGATGGCGGAAAACAAAAACGCTGCTTTACTGATATCCGGGATGGCATTGAAGCGTTGTATCGCATTATCGAAAATGCAGGCAATCGCTGCGACGGCGAAATTATCAATATTGGCAATCCTGATAACGAAGCGAGCATTGAGGAACTGGGCGAGATGCTGCTGGCGAGCTTCGAAAAACATCCGCTGCGCCATCACTTCCCACCATTTGCAGGCTTTCGCGTGGTCGAAAGTAGCAGTTACTACGGTAAAGGATATCAGGACGTAGAGCATCGTAAACCAAGCATCCGTAATGCCCGCCGCTGCCTGGACTGGGAACCCAAAATTGATATGCAGGAAACCATCGACGAAACGCTGGATTTCTTCTTGCGCACCGTCGAGCTTACGGATAAACCATCATGACAAAAGTAGGCTTACGCATTGATGTCGATACCTTTCGTGGCACCCGTGAAGGCGTGCCGCGTCTGCTGGAAATCTTGAGTAAGCATAATATTCAGGCCAGCATTTTTTTCAGCGTCGGCCCGGACAATATGGGCCGCCATCTCTGGCGACTGGTGAAGCCACAGTTTTTGTGGAAGATGCTGCGCTCAAACGCGGCATCGCTTTATGGCTGGGATATTTTACTGGCAGGTACGGCCTGGCCAGGTAAAGAGATTGGTCATGCCAATGCCGATATCATTCGTGAAGCGGCTAAACATCACGAAGTCGGCCTGCACGCCTGGGATCACCATGCCTGGCAAGCCCATAGCAGTAACTGGGATCGGCAAACAATGGTCGACGATATCGCACGCGGCCTTCGCACCCTGGAAGAAATTATCGGCCAACCGGTAACCTGCTCCGCAGCCGCTGGCTGGCGTGCCGACCAGCAGGTGATCGAAGCAAAAGAAGCGTTCCATTTGCGCTACAACAGCGATTGTCGTGGGGCTATGCCGTTTCGTCCATTGCTCGAAACAGGAAAACCCGGCACGGCGCAAATTCCGGTGACCTTACCCACCTGGGATGAAGTGATTGGTCGGGATGTGAAAGCTGAAGATTTTAACTGTTGGTTACTCAACCGCATCCTGCGAGATAAAGGCACGCCGGTTTATACCATTCATGCAGAAGTTGAAGGCTGCGCTTATCAGCATAATTTTGTGGATCTCCTGAAACGCGCAGCCCAGGAAGGCGTGACATTTTGCCCTTTAAGCGAACTGTTATCAGGGACGTTGCCGCTCGGACAAGTTGTTCGCGGAAATATTGCCGGACGTGAAGGCTGGCTGGGTTGCCAACAAATTGCGGGTAGTCGCTGATGAAATCGATACGTTACCTTATCGGCCTCTTCGCGTTTATTGCCTGCTATTACCTGTTACCGATCAGCACGCGTCTGCTCTGGCAACCAGATGAAACGCGTTATGCGGAAATCAGTCGGGAAATGCTGGCATCCGGCGACTGGATTGTGCCCCATATGTTAGGGCTACGTTATTTCGAAAAACCCATTGCCGGATACTGGATTAACAGTATTGGGCAATGGCTATTTGGCGCAAATAACTTTGGTGTGCGGGCAGGCGTTATCTTTGCGACCCTGTTAACCGCCGCGCTGGTGACCTGGTTTACTCTGCGCTTATGGCGCGATAAACGTCTGGCTCTACTCGCCGCAGTGATTTATCTCTCGCTGTTTATTGTCTATACCATTGGCACTTATGCCGTGCTCGATCCGTTTATTGCATTCTGGCTGGTGGCGGGAATGTGCAGCTTCTGGCTGGCAATGCAGGCACAGACGTGGAAAGGCAAAAGCGCGGGATTTTTACTGCTGGGAATCACCTGCGGCATGGGGGTGATGACCAAAGGTTTTCTCGCCCTTGCCGTGCCGGTATTAAGCGTACTGCCGTGGGTAGCGGCGCAAAAGCGCTGGAAAGATCTCTTTATTTACGGCTGGCTGGCAGTTATCAGTTGCGTACTGACGGTTCTCCCCTGGGGACTGGCGATAGCGCAGCGGGAGCCTGACTTCTGGCACTATTTTTTCTGGGTTGAGCATATTCAACGCTTTGCATTGGATGATGCTCAGCATAGAGCTCCGTTCTGGTACTACTTGCCGGTCATCATTGCCGGTAGCCTGCCGTGGCTGGGATTACTCCCCGGAGCACTGTACACAGGCTGGAAAAACCGCAAGCATTCCGCAACCGTCTATTTATTGAGCTGGGCGGTAATGCCGCTGCTGTTTTTCTCCGTCGCCAAAGGCAAATTGCCCACCTATATTCTTTCCTGCTTTGCACCTCTGGCAATGCTGATGGCGCATTACGCTTTGCTGGCAGCAAAAAATAATCCTCTGGCGTTGCGGATTAATGGCTGGATTAACATCGCTTTTGGCGTCACTGGCATTATTGCTACGTTTGTGGTCTCCCCTTGGGGACCAATGAACACGCCGGTGTGGCAAACCTTCGAGAGCTATAAAGTCTTCTGTGCATGGTCGATTTTTTCGCTATGGGCATTTTTCGGCTGGTATACCTTAACAAACGTCGAAAAAAACTGGCCTTTTGCCGCACTTTGCCCGCTTGGGCTGGCGTTGCTGGTAGGATTTTCAATTCCTGACAGAGTCATGGAAGGAAAACATCCGCAATTTTTTGTCGAGACGACACAAGAATCACTGCAGCCAAGCCGCTATATTCTTACCGATAGCGTCGGCGTTGCTGCTGGTCTGGCATGGAGCCTGAGACGTGATGACATCATCATGTATCGCCAGACAGGGGAATTGAAATACGGCCTAAATTATCCGGATGCGAAAGGGAGATTTGTCAGCGGTGATGAGTTCGCAAACTGGCTTAATCAACATCGTCAGGAGGGGGTTATTACACTCGTGCTTTCGGTTGACCGCGATGAAGATATCAACAGTCTCGCCATTCCGCCCGCAGATGCCATCGATCGTCAGGAGCGTCTGGTGCTGATTCAGTATCGGCCCAAATGATCTGGCTAACATTAGTCTTTGCCAGCTTGCTTAGCGTTGCCGGGCAGTTGTGTCAGAAACAAGCAACCTGCTTTGTGGCGATAAACAAACGGCGCAAACATATCGTGCTGTGGCTGGGACTGGCGCTGGCTTGTCTTGGCCTTGCGATGGTGCTCTGGCTGCTGGTCTTGCAAAACGTGCCAGTGGGCATTGCCTACCCGATGTTGAGTCTGAATTTTGTCTGGGTGACGCTGGCTGCGGTTAAACTGTGGCATGAGCCAGTATCGCTGCGTCACTGGTGTGGAGTAGCGTTCATTATTGGCGGCATTGTGATCCTCGGGAGTACGGTGTAATGGGTCTGGTGTGGGGATTATTCAGCGTCATTATTGCCTCAGTTGCGCAATTAAGCCTGGGTTATGCGGCGAGTCATCTACCGCCGATGACGCACTTATGGGATTTTATCGCGGCGCTGTTAGCTTTTGGCCTGGAGGCACGGATACTGTTGCTTGGGCTGCTGGGTTATCTGCTTTCCGTTTTTTGTTGGTACAAAACGCTACATAAACTTGCACTAAGCAAAGCCTATGCCTTACTCAGTATGAGTTATGTGCTGGTATGGATTGCATCTATGGTACTTCCCGGCTGGGAAGGGACTTTTTCTCTGAAGGCACTACTGGGAGTAGCCTGTATTATGAGTGGGTTGATGCTGATTTTCCTGCCCACGACAAAACAACGTTACTGAGTTTTCTCAGCCGATTGACACTGCCGTTCCCACTCATCGGGGCTGTAGCTGCATGCCGAGAGGACTTTCACCGTATGTAGCTTTTCACGATTAATACAGTAAAGCGCATTCTGCAAAGGTGAAAGTAAATCCCCTACTTTCACGGTGAAGTCACTCTTCACTTCGGCGATCATTTTTATCGCGCCGCCAGCATCGCAGAGCATAAGTACATGTCTGTTAACTTGTTTATTGCAGCACGATTTTTTGACCAGCCATTCCATTGCATTATCCTGTTTGCTAAGAGTTTTCACATCAATTTACAGATTAACAGATAAACTCTTTATCAACGGCAATGGAATGGCAGAAATGAGAAGTGCAACGGATGGTTAATTATTGCTGGCGTTGCACCCACTCTTTTAGCGCCTGACGTGAAATTTTAATACCGCCGTTTTTCAGCTCCGGCGGCAAAGTCAGCCAGCGCACCGGTTGTTGAAAACGGGCCAGCTTATCTTTCACCCATTCGCCAAGATCAACGCTTTGATGGTCATACTCCACCACCGCTACCGGTCGATGACCAAACTCCTTGTCAGCAACGGGAACGATAAACACCTGCAAAACCGCAGGATGTGCAGCAATAACGCGCTCGACTTCTTCTGGCTGAATGCCTTCGCCACCACTGAAGAACAGATTGTCTAAACGTCCGACAATGGTCAGCTTGCCATTATGCATCTCACCGCGATCGCGCGTGGCGTACCAGCCTTCGTCATTCACCAGCGCCACCAGTTGCCCGTTACGCCAGTAACCTTCAGCCGTGCTGGCAGCCCGCAACCACACTTCGTCGTTTACGATTTTCACTTCCCGACCCGGCAGCGGCGAACCGACATCTGCCAGACCGTCGGCTTCTTTCGCACACACCGTGGAGGCAAACTCGGTCAGACCATAGCCGCAAAAGCAACGAATCCCCTGCTCGCGCGCCTGTTCCGTCAACTCGACCGGGATAGCCGCGCCGCCAAGTAACACCGCTTTCAGGGAAACGGAACTGCGGTTAATCAGCAAACGCCAGAGCTGTGTTGGCACCAGTGAAGCGTGCGTACAGCCTGCCAGCATTTGCTCCAATGGCTGTTTATCACGCACCGTCATCCGCGCACCAGCGTATAACCAGCGCCACAGAATTCCCTGACCGGAGACGTGAAACAGCGGCAAAGAGAGCAACCAGTCATCGTGATCGCCAAACGGAATCAGCGATAACACCCCTTCGGCGCTGGCAAGATGGGCCTGATAAGTATGAACAGCGGCTTTCGGCAACCCGGTGGAGCCAGAAGTTAACGTCATTGAGCACAGACGCGTCGGCTGCCACGCAGCGGCATGTACGCCTTCAACCTGCTGAATATGCAGCGACGTTAACGCCGAAAATGTGTTTTCCCCTTCCGGCACCAGCGCAAATTGCAGCGTCAGATTGGGCAACAACTCCTCAAGTAACGGTTGCGGCAGCTGTGGATTCACGGGCAGCACCCGCGCTCCGCATTGCAGTAGCGCCAGCCAGGAGAGCAGCGTTTGCGGCGTATTCCACGCCCGCAACATCACGCCGCTGCCCTCAACTACACCCTGCGCCGCAAAGCCGGAGGCTAATTCATCGACGCGAACACAAAGCTCGCGCCAGTTAAGTTGCTCGTCATTAAGACGTAAGGCGATGGCTTCTCCCCGCACTTGCCGCCAGTGACGCCACGGCCAGTCAGAGAAGATCATAACAACCGCTCCAGTGCATCAACGTCGACAAAAGGCAGCGTGCTACCCGGCCAGCGACGAACCTGCTGCGCCTGCATCAGATCCAGCGTGTCCAGCCCCGGGATAGTGTCTGGCGTTAACCAGGCGGCAATCCGCGCCAGTTGCGTTAAGCCTAAGCTCGACTCAATAGATGAACTGATCACCGCCGTCAGCCCCAGCGCGTGCGCCGCCTGCACCTGCTCGCGCACTTTCTCCAGGCTGCCCGTGAGCGTGGGTTTGATCACCACCGCTCGCACGCCTTCTTCCGCCACAAAGGCAAAATCCGGCTCACGCAGGCTTTCATCCCAGGCAATGGCAATACCCGTTTCACGGGCAAAGGCGCGGGAATCCTCGCGGGTTTTGCACGGTTCTTCGAGAAACGCGATGCGGCCGCGATAATCCGGGTTAACGTATTTGGCAAACTGCTGGCCTTTCAGCGGCGTCCAGGCGCGATTCGCATCAAGACGCAAATGCAGATCCGGAATGGCCTCCAGCAACAGATTCACCACCATGCCGTCGCGCACCGCTTCGTACAATCCCACCTTGACCTTCGCCACTTTCTCACCTGGCATATCGGCAAGTTTGAGGATCAGATCGTCAGGATCACCATTACACAACGGTGCAGCACGGAAATTTGCCGCCTGTGGTAACGTGTCTGCCAGCTCAGCCAATGCACAGCTTACGCCAAAGGCGACGGAAGGCATTTGCGGTAATTCGCAATCGCCTGCCAGCCAGTTATTTACCCAGGCAAGCAGCGCACTTTGCGCCTCTTCCCAGGTTTCCTGACTGAAACCCGGCAGTGGGGAGATCTCCCCCCACCCTTCGCGCTCGCCCTCACGCAGGCAAACATACAGCCCGTCGCGGGTTTTTAACCGCCTGTCGCGCAGAACCACCCCCGCGTCCATGGGGATCTGCCAGCGGTATACCTGCGCGCTACGCATTACGGATTCCGTTTAAATTTGCTGAAGTCAGGCTGACGTTTCTGGTTGAAGGCGTTGCGACCTTCCTGACCTTCTTCTGTCATGTAGAACAGCATGGTGGCATTGCCCGCCAGCTCCTGCAGACCCGCCTGACCGTCACAGTCAGCGTTCAGCGCAGCTTTCAGGCAACGCAGCGCCATCGGGCTGTTTTGCAGCATTTCGCGGCACCAACGCACGGTTTCTTTTTCCAGATCTGCCAGCGGCACCACGGTGTTCACAAGGCCCATATCCAGCGCTTGTTTCGCGTCGTACTGACGGCACAGGAACCAGATTTCACGCGCTTTTTTCTGCCCAACAATGCGCGCCATATAGGAAGCGCCCCAGCCGCCATCGAAGGAACCGACTTTCGGGCCAGTCTGACCGAAGATGGCGTTTTCCGCCGCGATGGTCAGGTCGCACATCATGTGCAGAACGTGACCGCCGCCGATGGAGTAACCCGCTACCATCGCGACAACCGGTTTCGGACAGGTACGGATCTGACGCTGGAAGTCCAGCACATTCAGATGATGTACGCCGGAATCATCTTTATAGCCGCCGTAATCGCCACGCACTTTCTGGTCGCCACCAGAGCAGAACGCTTTATCGCCTGCACCAGTCAGAATAATTACGCCGATGTTATCGTCATAACGCGCATCTGCCAGTGCCTGGATCATCTCTTTTACCGTCAGAGGACGAAAGGCATTGCGCACCTGCGGACGATTAATGGTGATTTTTGCGATACCGTCGGTGGATTTTTCATAACGAATGTCCTCGAAACCTTCGGAGCAGTCGTGCCATTCAACCGGTGCGTAAAGCATTGCTTCATCAGGATAAATCATATTGTGTCCTTTAGTCAGAAACGCAAGATCTGCGCCAGACTTGCGATTACGCCAGCGGGATTTTCCCGGTGCGTGTTATGTCCGGCGCGAGGAATGACATGGCAATTGGCAGCCAGTTCCGCCGCCAGAGCGCGGAATTTGCTGTCACGTTCACCACATAAATAATAAAACGCAAATGTGCGGGCGCTAAGGTTAGCACGTAAATCAGGCTGGACGGCGAGAGAAGTAGCCTCCAGCATCGCGGCAAGGGTTGCGCCGTTATTGTTGCTGCGCAGCGCCACCAGCTCCCGGCGTTGGTCGTCATTGAGCGAGGCAAAAACAGGCTGTTGATACCAGTCGGTAAACACCGCCGTTAACGGTTCTGAGCGAAAACGCTGCGCCCACTGGCGATCGGAAAGCTGGCGTTCCGCTCGTTGTTCAGCACTTTGCAGCCCGGGATGCCCACCTTCGACAATCACGCCACAAAGCCCCGCCATCCCCTGGCAAGCCGCCATCATCGCCACCCGTCCGCCGAGCGAGTACCCCACCAGCCAGAAACTAAGGATGTTGTAACTAACCAGCGTTTTACGCAGTAAGCCGGTGACATCATCAAATCCATCGACGCTAATTGCTGCCGAACCACCGTGACCTGGGAGATCAACATACAACCGCGAGTAGTCGGCAAACGCCTCGCCCACTTCTTGCCATTCATGGCAATCGCCGGAAAAACCGTGCAAAAACACCAGCCAGGGTAAACCTGGTTTGCCGTGTTTTGCCTGCGCGTGCAGGATCATAAATGGCTTACCTGCGCCAGCAGTTGCTGGAGGGTTTGCGCACCATCGGTGTCGTTAACCACCATTTCAATTACCGTGGTGGTCGGCGTGCGCCAGGCGTCGGCAAGTGCCGTTTCAAGTTCCTGCCAGTTTTGCGGACGATGATATTTCAGCTCGAACATCGCGGCGGCGTGCTCAAAATGGACGTTTTGCGGCATCAGATAGAAACGCTCACGCTCGCTTTTCGGTGTCGGCAGCAGCGAGAAAATTTGCCCGCCGTTGTTGTTCACCACAATTAATACCAGCGGCGCGGAAACCTGGCGCAATAGCGCCAGCGCGTTGAGATCGTAAAGTGCTGAGAGATCGCCCACAATCGCCAGCGTCGGTTTGCCACTGGCCCGCTGAACGCCTGCGGCAGTAGATAGCAGCCCGTCAATACCGCTGGCCCCACGGTTGCTATACACCGGGTAACCCGCCGGAAGTTGCGAGAGCGCATCGATCAGACGTACCACCAGGCTGTTGCCAACAAACAGTTGCCCCTGTTCCGGCAAATAGTCGCTGATGCGATGCGCCAGTTGCGCTTCGCCAAACGCATCGCGACGGGCAATAACCGCCTGCATTGCCTGTTCCGCCAGGCGCGGGATTTCAACGCACCAGGGCTGGCGTTTTTCTGCCGGATGCAGCTCCAGCCAGTCGGCAATATTGGCAATTAAGCGGCGTCCGCGATGGTGTGCCGGATCAAGTCGACCTTCAATGTCATCAACAATCCAGTACTCTTCTGGTTCACAGCTTGCCTGCCATTGCAGGAGCCGTTTGCCCGTCAGGCTGCTGCCCAGTTGCACCACAATCTGCGCCTGTTGCAGTTCGCTGGTCGCTTTGGCATTGCCTAACCAGAGATCGGCACACGGCAGCGGCTGTCCGGTTTGCGACAGGACGTCGCCAATCAGCGGCCAGCCAAGAGTTTGCGCCCACAGAGCAACTTTTTTGCCCTCTTCCGCACTCATGCGACCAGCAACTACCACGCCGCGCTTTTGTCGCCAGAAGAACCAGTCACGCTGTTTTTCACTTTCCAGACGAGGCGCTTCACGCAGCCACGGTTTATCGTCCTGCCACCAGTCGCCAAGACGCTGTTGCCAACTAAGCCCGGTGTCGTCCATCTCGCCATATAGCGGTTCAGCAAACGGGCAGTTGATATGGACTCCTCCAGCATGAAGCGTACCAAGGGCGTGGTCGATAGTAGAGACCAGCCAACGGGCAGAAATATCCTGCGTCGGGCGCGGCAGTGAAATGCTATGCGTAGGATGAGAGGCGAACATTCCCGGTTGACGAATCGCCTGATTCGCACCGCAGTCAATGAGCTCCGGCGGGCGATCGGCAGTTAGCAGGATCAGTTTTTCTCCGGTTAACCCAGCTTCAATCAATGCCGGATAGAGATTCGCAACCGCCGTACCGGAGGTCACTATCACCGCCACCGGCTGCTTGCTGACTTTCGCCAGCCCCAGCGCCAGATGCCCCAGTCCACGCTCATCAAAATGGGTGTGGTGAATGAATGCGGAATTCTCCGCTGCCGCTAACGTTAACGGTGTAGAACGCGAGCCAGGGGCGATACAAATGTGTCTGACGCCGTGACGCGTTAATGCTTCCAGAATGACCGCCGCCCAGCGTCGGTTAAATGCGCTTACTGACATGAGTTTGTCCGGTATCAATATTGCGGCTAAGTATAAGGAGCTACAAAAATAGATTATTGATATGAATCGGTAATGATGCGACTCATTACTATTCCATTTGTAATAAAGTACGCAGCCCTGCCGCTTTGTTGTCGATTTCCTGCCACTCTTGCTCGGGGTCGGAGCCACGGACAATGCCCGCGCCAGCATATAACCGCACGACATTGCCGCTAATTTTTGCTGAGCGCAGGGAAACGCAGAATTCGCTTTGTTGTAACGAAAGATAGCCCGCGGAACCGGCATACCATTCACGGGTGAACGGTTCGTGACGGGCGATAAACTGCCGCGCCAGGTCACGCGGTAAGCCCGCAACCGCGGCCGTTGGCTGCAACTGATGTAAACAGATCACATCATCCGCTTTGTTGAGTGAAGTCCAGATACAGCGGCGCAGATGCTGCACTTTACGCAGACGCAGTACCTGCGGTGGTAAAACATCCAGCGTCTGGGTATCGGCCTGCAATCGTTGGCAGATATCTTCCACCACCAGCATGTTCTCGCGCTGGTTTTTATCATCCGCCATCAGCCACTCACCTAACTGCTGCGCCTGCTTATCATCAGGATGATTTGCTACCGTTCCCGCCAGCGCTTCAGTACGCAGCGCTTTGGCACGCCGCCGCCATAGCCGTTCCGGTGAAGAGCCAAGAAAAGCATTGTCGCTATCAAAGGCCATGTAAAAATGGTAGCAGTTCAGATTGAGCCGACGACTGGCAGCCATCATTGCTGCCGCATTGACCGGACTTGCGAAATGCAGGTCAGTCGCCCGAGCAATAACCACTTTGTCGAGTTCACCTTCGGTGATGGTTTTCGTTGCCAGTTCGATTAATTGCGTCCAGCCCGTTTTGTCCGGCCAGTGTTGTTCTCGCGTGGTGGTTAAATGTAACCCTGGCAGGGGCTTGATACTCACCAGTGTAGCGATAAATTCTTTTGCTTTTATCGCATCGTGCTGAAGGGAGCTTTCGCTGAATAGCGTCAGCCGCAGCGTGGCTTTACCGCCACAGCGTCGCCATTCCAGGCGGGGTAAAAGTAAATTGCCCTGCGACGGGTCAAACGCATTCAGCCCCCAGATGCGTAAGTCGGCATGTTCCGGGTGCTGGTGAAGAAAACGTTGCGCCTGGTCCAACGAGGTAAAATGGGTAATCGCGCCCAGGACGGCAGCTTCTTCATCACCATTACGTTGTTGCCAGTAGAATTGCGGATACGTTTGCTGACTGGCCAGCCAGCTCAAGGCATCAAAAGCATCTTTGAGAGGGAAAGGAGTATCAATAACCCGAATGCCGGGTGTCGCTGGAATCTCTTGCGACAAAAGGCGCAGTAGATTTTCCAGCGCCGTAGTGAGTGATTGCACGCGGACCTCTCCCTGTTAAAAGCCTCACATTATACGGGGTACTACAAAAAAAATGCAGTACCCCGGTGTAGGGAGGTTTTAACGGCGTGCCAGCAACAGTCCTAATACCAGCCCAACGGCCGCGCCCACCCCAATTCCTTGCCAGGGTTTTTCGTGGACGTAGTCATCAGCACGATAAACAGCCTGCTTCGCCCGATAGTAATAACTGTCTGAAGCCTGGCTAACCCGTTTTTTCACATCATCCAGCGCTTTTTCTGCACGCGCTTTCAGCTCAACATATTTCTGATCGGCGGGATCGCCAGAGGAGCGGAGCACCTCTTCCAGTGTTTCACTAAGCAGCGTCAGGTCATCATCGATACGTGTATCACCAAACTGATTAGACATTCTCGTTCTCCATTTGCGTAAAACCTGTCACTAACTATAGACAATGGTTATTGATTACGCCTGAATTACCTCGCGTGCCATCCCAATGTGTGGGATACCATCTTCTTCATAGACCTCCGTCACAGGGATAAAGCCAAAACTTTGGTAGAAGTTTTGCAGATGCGCCTGCGCCCCGAGGTAAACAGGTTTATCAGGCCAGTGACGCGTACATGTTTCGAGTGTTTTACTCATCAGCTGCTGCCCCACTTTTTCGCCACGCAACGCTTCACTGACAATCACCCGACCTATAACGACCGGCTCAAGATCATCATCACTTTTCAGAATCCTCGCATACGCCACCAGTTCATCATTTTTCCAACCGAGAATATGGCGATTATCCCCCGTCAAATCATCACCATCGATATCCTGATAAGGGCAATTCTGCTCGACAACAAACACCGCGCAACGCAGTTGTAATAAGGCATAAAGCTGGGAAACCGATAATTCAGAGTGATGCAGATCTTGCCATTCAATCATAATGCTCTCCTTTTAGATGTATGCCTTATACTAGCCGGAATATTTTTTGAAACGTGATGAACTCATGGAATTAATTTTTTTAGGTACTTCAGCCGGTGTGCCAACCCGTACGCGCAATGTCACGGCAATATTGCTTAACCTGCAACATCCGACCCGGAGCGGTCTTTGGTTGTTTGACTGTGGTGAAGGCACCCAGCATCAGCTACTGCATACCGCCTTTAACCCTGGAAAACTGGACAAGATTTTTATCAGTCACCTTCATGGCGATCATCTCTTTGGTTTACCCGGCTTGCTGTGCAGTCGTTCTATGTCTGGTATTGTCCAACCCTTAACGATTTATGGTCCGCAAGGTCTCCGTGAATTTGTGGAGACTGCGCTGCGGATTAGCGGCTCATGGACCGATTATCCGCTGGAAATTGTCGAAATTGGCGCTGGCGAAATTCTCGATGATGGCCTGCGCAAAGTGACCGCTTATCCGATGGAGCATCCACTGGAATGTTATGGCTATCGTATTGAAGAACATGATAAACCGGGTGCATTAAATGCACAGGCATTAAAAGCTGCTGGCGTGCCGCCTGGCCCACTGTTTCAGGCATTAAAAGCGGGCAAAACAATCACGCTGGAAGACGGAAGGCAGATTAACGGCGCAGATTACTTAGCCGCTCCAGTGCCAGGTAAAGCGCTCGCTATTTTCGGTGATACCGGCCCCTGCGATGCCGCACTTGACCTGGCTAAAGGCGTCGATGTCATGGTACACGAAGCGACGCTGGATATAACCATCGAAGCCAAAGCCAATAGTCGCGGCCACAGCTCTACACGCCAGGCTGCGACACTGGCCCGTGAGGCTGGAGTCGGTAAGCTAATCATTACCCACGTCAGCTCGCGCTATGATGACAAAGGTTGTCAGCACCTGTTACGTGAATGTCGGTCAATTTTCCCGGCGACTGAACTGGCGCATGATTTCACCGTGTTTAACGTTTAACTCTGCTTCCTACTAAAAACAGGGCGAAACTTGCCCTGTTATCGCAACCCGCGCCACATATATCCACCCACACGGGCATATTGAGCGATTTTTGATATTTATTCATCTCCGCACGCACTATATTCAGAGCAATAAGTTGCCTCTTTTTATCTTCATTCAGCACAACCTTTGCAACTAAAAGGAGCCTATGATGGTTACAGTTGTCAGCAATTATTGTCAATTATCTCAAACACAACTCAATCAGACATTTGCAGAAAAATTTACTGTGACCGAGGAATTACTGCAATCTTTAAAAAAAACAGCGTTATCCGGAGATGAAGAAAGCATTGAGTTACTGCATAATATTGCGTTAGGTTATGATGAATTTGGAAAAAAAGCCGAAGATATTCTTTATCATATTGTTAGAAACCCAACAAATGAAACCCTATCGATTATCCGACTTATCAAAAATGCCTGTTTAAAATTATATAATTTGTCACATACCGCAACCAACTCCCCCCTTAAACCAGCTGGTCCGGATAATTCAGATGATCTCCTGTTCAAAAAGCTATTCTCCCCGTCAAAATTAATGACAATTATCGGTGATGATATTCCTCTTATATCTGAAAAACAGTCGCTTTCAAAGGTACTTTTAAATGATAAGAATAATGAACTGAGCGATGGTACAAACTTCTGGGATAAAAATCGTCAATTAACCACGGATGAAATAGATTGCTATCTTCAGAAGATCGCCGCTAATGCAAAAAATACTCAAGTCAATTATCCTACTGGTCTCTACCTCCCCGATTCCAACAGCACTTACCTGGAAATCGCTCTCAATGATAATATTAAGAGCGATCCATCATGGCCGAAAGAAGTCCAGTTATTCCCCATAAATACTGGCGGACACTGGATATTAGTTTCGCTACAAAAAATAGTTAATGAAAAAAATAACACACAACAAATAAAATGCGTCATATTCAACTCATTACGTGCACTAGGCCATGATAAAGAAAATTCACTTAAGCGTGTCATTAATAGTTTCAATTCTAAATTCATGGGAGAAATGCCGAATAATAAGAATATAACAGATCATTTAACTGAACAAGAGATAACATTTTTACATGCCGATCTTCAGCAATACTTAAGCCAAAGTTGCGGTGCATTTGTGTGCATGGCAGCCAAAGAAGTAATTGAACAAAGGGAAAGCAATTCTGACAGCGCTCCCTATACGTTATTAAAAAACTATGCTGACAGATTTAAAAAATATTCAGCAGAAGAGCAGTACGAAATTGATTTTCAACATCGACTGACAAACAGAAATTGTTATTTAGATAAATATAGCGATGCAAATATCAATCATTATTATAGAAACTTAGAAATAAAATATTCACAACCCAAAAATAGAGCATCAGGAAAAAGAGTAAGTTAACATCATTGTTAATTAATTCGACCAGTCAGTAAATATGCTGACTGGTCGAACATAGTTTGCTAAAAAGTCATCACTGACTGATGCCAGTCACACCATCCGCCAGTTCAATCTGCGGGTATTTCCAGCGTATCGCGGCACGCGATTGCTGGTCTGTTGATGTAGTGGATTGTTATTGCTGTCTTTTCTTACCCTCAGATTTCTGCACCCTGTCAATTCAATCTACCAATAAATAACATAATTATTTTTTATTTCTCATATGAATTCCTTTTTAAAATAGCGAACCCACTGAAAAAATACTTTTTGTATATTCCTACCAACCGTAATAAAATAAACGCTCATAACTCATTATAAATAATAATGAAATAACGCCCTTTATTGATAATTTACATATGAAAAAAATAACACCTCTTTGTTTTATATCATTACTACTATCACTTCCTTTTATTATTTTTTACCAACCCTGGGTCAATGCATTACCGCCAACGCCCCGACACGCAAGTCCTGAGCAATTAGAAAAAACAGTTCGTTATCTTACACAAACTGTGCATCCCCGTAGTGCCGACAATATTGATAATCTGAAAAGGTCCGCAGAGTATATAAAAGAGGTCTTTATCAGTAGCGGTGCCAGAGTTACCGCGCAGGACGTCCCCATTACGGGAGGTCCCTACAAAAACATTGTTGCTGATTATGGTCCTGCCGATGGACCGCTGATTATTATTGGTGCGCACTATGACTCTGTCAGCAGTTATGAAAACGATCAATTGACCTATACGCCGGGCGCGGATGATAACGCCAGCGGCGTGGCAGGATTACTCGAACTGGCACGTTTGTTACAGCAGCAAGCACCGAAAACTGGCGTGCAGCTGGTCGCCTATGCGTCGGAAGAACCGCCCTTCTTTCGTAGCGATGAAATGGGGAGCGCGGTACATGCAGCTTCGCTTGAGCGTCCAGTTAGATTAATGATAGCGCTGGAGATGATTGGCTATTACGACTCTGCGCCTGGTAGTCAGGATTACCCTTACCCGGCAATGTCCTGGCTTTATCCCGATCGGGGAGACTTTATTGCCGTGGTCGGCAGAATGCAGGATATCAACGCCGTTCGTCAGCTAAAAGCGGCATTGTCGTCATCTCAGGATTTATCTGTTTATTCTATGAATGCCCCAGGGTTTATTCCCGGTATTGATTTCTCTGATCACCTTAATTATTGGCAACACGATATTCCCGCCGTAATGATTACCGACACCGCTTTTTATCGTAATAAACAATACCACTTGCCCGGTGATACCGCAGACAGATTGAATTATCAGAAAATGGCTCAGGTCGTGGATGGTGTTATCACCTTGTTATACAACAGTAAACAATAAAATTTTCTCGAGGCGGGTCCAGAAAAAGCAACATGCGCATTTTATTTTCCCTCATCTGTTTTAAGATGCGAAACATGAAATTCAACGGAGGAAAAATAAATGGGAATGATTGGCTATTTTGCGGAAATCGACTCAGAAAAGATTAACCAACTGCTTGAGTCAGCTGAAAAACCTTTAATGGACAATATTCATGACACGCTTTCAGGATTACGCCGACTGGATATTGATAAACGCTGGGATTTTTTACATTTTGGCCTGACGGGCACCTCTGCTTTTGATCCAGCTAAGAATGATCCGCTGAGTCGTGCTGTGCTTGGTGAACACAGCCTCGAAGATGGCATAGATGGTTTCCTGGGATTGACATGGAATCATGAGTTAGCCGCCACCATCGACCGTCTGGAGGCACTTGACCGGAATGTACTGCGTAAACAGTTTTCCATTAAGCGACTCAATGAAATGGAGATTTATCCGGGAGTGACCTTTTCAGAAGAGTTAGAGGGGCAACTCTTTGCCTCGATTATGCTCGATATGGAAAAGCTGATTAGTGCGTACAGACGTATGCTGCGACAAGGGAATCATGCGCTGACGGTTATTGTTGGGTGATTTAGTTGGCAGCAGAATTGAAGGTTGATGTATAAAGTTTAAATGAAACATTCGTTCTAAAAGCTGGATGTGATGCAGAAATGTTTTATCCAGCTTACGAATGATTTAACTTCGTTTTAGACTGAAGCATAAGGATTTAAGGTTATTGGGATGAAATTAAACAAGGCATTGGACTACACATTTCTGGTTAACAAATTAAAAGCGCAAGGAATTACATTCTATGCAGGTTTGAGTGAGGCCGAGATTTCTGCCATTGAGCAAACTTTTAATTTCTGCTTTCCACTCGATTTTAAAGCATTTTTGCATACTGCTTTGCCAGCGTCGGAAGGT
Source organism: Escherichia coli (assembly GCF_036503815.1). Lineage (GTDB taxonomy): Bacteria > Pseudomonadota > Gammaproteobacteria > Enterobacterales > Enterobacteriaceae > Escherichia > Escherichia coli_F. The sequence goes on along the minus strand of NZ_AP027764.1, from coordinate 1,634,161 downwards.
TTTATTCACTGGCGGCAAGCGCTGCACTCAGCAAAAATGGAACACGATGTGAAGCAGACATTTAAAACCCCTTTAGAGGGTGTATTATACGATGTTATAAAAAATAATTTCTGGCTTGATGTATGGGGAGAAAAACCCCTTAATTTAGATTCACGCAAAGATCATTTTGATAAAATTTCAAACCAATGCCCGGTTTTGATTCCTTTGTATAAGCATCGTTATATGTCTACTTCTTATACTGGTGGTAATCCCGTGTATTCAGTATATAACAGCGATATCATCTGTGCTGGCAACGATCTGGCATCCTGGATGAAAACGGAATTCAACCTGGCATTACCTCAACATTACCAGGCAGATAAAAAACCAGTTCATTTTTGGGATGATTTTTTATAAATCGTGTCCGTTGTGGCGACGTGGGAAAATCTCAATATTATCCTTTACAAATTGCAGTAATATAGCGTCGGCTTCACTATCCAGTTGTTCACAGTGCTTCATAAATTTTTTAAATTTATCATCTTTAATGATGTTATTATGGTCTTTGCCTTGTGCTCTTAACTCATCATAACGATTTCTCGCCACAACAATAACTTCAGCCATTTCATCTAAGCCTACTACCTGTAATTGTTGGGGGACATTTTCCATCTCATAATATAACGCACTATCCAGCCCTTCCCATCCCCAATAGTTACGCCATTCACATACCAGCATAAAGGCTTGTAATTGTGGAGGCAGCGATTGGAATGCCTTAAAACCAAACCAAAATTTGCATGTCAGATTCCATTCATATGTTATTGCTAATTCTATATTACTTAAAGCATCTCCGGCATCCTTATTTTTACGTATAATCAATTCCGTCAGTGTATAACGCTGTTCATCAATACGCCGAAGAGCTTCTGCCATATCGTAGTTTGCCGCCAGCAAAACATTCTCTGCCTCCTGATGAGTGACGTCTACTTTTGCCGTCAATATATTGATTTGGTCAATATGAAACAACTTAATGGCTTCATCAACATCACCACCCATCTTCTCTAACAAACGCCTGGCAGCCTGGATACCGACAGGTACGTTCTCCCGAAGTGTGCGAATCTCACTTAACCATTCCATTGGTTTTCCTTGTGTATTGTATTAGGAAGTGAATCATTATACTTCGACGCAGATATAGATTTATATGTTCTTTTTATTAGCAACAATTAACACCATAAAAAAACCGCCGAAATCGGCGGTTTTTTTACATCAACACTCAACCTTACATCAGCGGCATTGCTAACCGAACAATGCTAATCAGCGGTTGCGGCCATACACCCAGCACCAGTACCAACAGTGCAGAGATCAGCACCACGATACCACCTGCGCTGTACTGCCAGTTTGACGGTGCATCGCGACCCGGTTGCTCCGGGGCGTGCAGGTATAAGCTCACCGCTACGCGCAGGTAGTAGTAGAGGCCGATTGCCGAACCGACAACCACGGCACCCACCAGCCACCACAAGTGTGCCTGGACACCGACCGCCAGCACGTAGAACTTACCGATAAAGCCCAGCGTCATCGGGATACCGGCCAGAGACAGCATCATCACCGTCATCACCGCCGCGAGGATCGGACGATGCCAGAACAGACCGCGGTAAGAGAACAGGGAATCAGCATCCGGGCCACGATACGGGCTGGACATCAGGCTGACCACGCCGAACGCGCCTAGGCTGCTGAACAGATAACCGGCCAGGTAAACCCCTACCGCTTCCATCGACATCTCGCCAGTTTGCAGCGCAATCAGCGCCACCAGCAGATAGCCGAGGTGAGAGATAGATGAGTAACCGAGCAGACGTTTGATATTGGTCTGGCTCAGCGCCATCAGGTTACCGAAGATGATAGAGGCAAAGGCGATAATCGCCAGCACCACGCGAATCGCTTCGCTGTCACCCACCGGTGCGTAGAGGAACAGACGCATCACCACGCCGAAGATAGCGATTTTGCTCGCCGTCGCCAGGAAGGTAGAAACCGGCGCAGGCGCGCCCTGGTATACGTCTGGCGTCCACAGGTGGAACGGCACCAGAGAGAGCTTGAAGCCGAGGCCGACAATCATCAGGCCAAAACCTGCCAGCAACAGCGGCTCGTTGAGCATGCCGTCGCCGAGGTTTTTACCCAGTGCAACGAACGACAGGTCGCCAGACTGCGCGTACACCAGTGCCATACCAAACAGCAGGAAAGAAGATGCTGCAGCAGAAAGGATGGTGTATTTGATACTGGCTTCCAGCGAACGTTTCTGGCGGAAAGCGTAACCGACCAGGCCAAACAGCGGCAGAGAGATCAGTTCAATACCGAGGAACAGAGACGCCAGGTGATTGGCATTCGCCAGCAGGATCCCGCCCAGAGCGGCAATTAACACCAACAGGTAGAACTCGTCCTTGTTGTCGTTATAGCCTTCAAGCCACGGGTAGGCGAAAGTACAGGTGGCGAGGCTCGCCAACAATACCAGCCCGGTGTAAAGCATGGCGAAACCATCAACGCGCATCAGCGGCGTAACGTCCATAGCGCCCGCCTGGCCGACAAACCAGAGCGAAACCAGCGCCGCGTTAAGCCCAATAACCGAGAGCGTAGCGTTGAGGAAATGATTGCGTCGCCACGCAATGGAGAGCATCACAACCACCACCGTCAAGCCGACGATCAGCAACGGTAGCAGTGCGATCAGGTTTTGTGGAGTTATTGTCATGGCGATTTACGGCCTTGTAGTAGTAACGGAATTAACAAACCACTGCTGGATATTGCCAATCGCGGAATGCGAGGTATCCAGAATCGGCTGCGGATAGAAGCCCAGCAGTACCAGCAGCACCACCAGCAACAGGATCATAAACAGCTCACGCAGCGACATCCCTGGCAGTTCCTGGCTGGCAATCTGGCTTTTCGCTTTACCGAAGTAAGCGCGATGAAGCATCGCCAGCGAATAAACAGAAGCAAAGACCAGCCCGAAGGTAGAGATAACGGTAATCATCGGGACAACCTGGAAGCTGCCGAACAGGATCATAAATTCGCCGACGAAGTTACCGGTGCCTGGCATCCCAAGCGTTGCCACTGCAAAGAACAGCGACAGTGCTGGCAGCCATTTCATTTTGCTCCACAGACCGCCCATCATGCGCATATCGCGGGTGTGGATACGTTCATAAAGCTGACCGCAGAGAATAAACAGACCCGCCGCCGACAAGCCGTGAGCAATCATCTGAATGACCGCGCCCTGGTAGGCTAACTGGCTGCCGGTGTAGATAGCAATCAGCACGAAGCCCATGTGGGAAACCGAGGTGTAGGCGATCAGACGTTTGATATCGGTCTGGGCGAAGGCCATCCACGCACCGTAGAAGATGCCGATAACACCCAACCACATGGCGATTGGCGCGAACTCTGCCGACGCGTTCGGAAACAGTGGCAGAGAGAAACGCAGCAAACCGTAAGCGGCGGTTTTCAGCAAGATCCCCGCGAGGTCAACGGAACCGGCAGTCGGTGCCTGAGAGTGCGCATCCGGCAGCCAGCCATGCAGCGGAACCACCGGCATTTTCACCGCAAATGCGATGAAGAAGCCCAGCATCAGCAGGTATTCCACGCCGTTAGACATCGGCGTATTCAGCAGCTCTTCATAATTGAAGGTCCAGACGCCGGTCGCATTGTAGTGAACAAAAACCAGCGCCAGGATAGCAATCAACATCACCAGACCACTCGCCTGGGTGTAAATGAAGAACTTGGTTGCCGCCGTGATACGCGTTTTACCGTCAGAAGCTTTATGCCCCCACAGTGCGATCAGGAAGTACATCGGCACCAGCATCATTTCCCAGAAGAAGAAGAACAGGAACATGTCGATAGCAAGGAACACGCCGATAACGCCGCCCAGGATCCACATCAGGTTGAGGTGGAAGAAGCCCTGATATTTTTCGATCTCTTTCCACGAACAAAGTACCGCCAGCACGCCGAGCAGACCGGTCAGAACGACCATCAGCAGCGACAGACCATCAATGGCGAGATGAATAGAGATACCAAAACGCGGGATCCACGGCATGTCGAATTCAGACTGCCACTGCGGAATTCCGGCAGATTGCATCAGTGAATAACCGCCCTGCAACCACAGTTGCAGCGACAGCGCCAGCGTCAATCCCATGGTGATCAGCGCAATCCAGCGTGGCACCTTGACGCCAAAGCGTTCGGTCTGCCAGCACAGGAAGCCGCCAATAAAGGGGATTAGTATTAACCAGGGTAATAACATAGCTAAGTATGTCCCTTATATTTACTCCTGCTCAGGCTATCTCACTCGCCAGCCCGAATCCCGGCAGTGCTCGCAATCCTCACGTACTTAAGTACGCTCCGGTTGCTGTGCGCTGGCGGTATCCGGTCTGACTTCGCCGATGACGCCTGTACTTCAGGAACAGTTACCTAAAATTTATTCTTAGTTCACAGACCCGGCGCAACGCCGGGTATATTCACTCAGCCAACAACTCAACGCAGTACCATCAACAGTGCCAGCACCACGACCGCACCGATGCTCATGGATGCCACATACCAGCGCAGATAACCGTTCTCGCTTAACAGCAGACCTTTACCTGCAAAGCGGGAAAGGACAGCCGGGATGTTCATCATTGAGTTCAGCGGATCGCGTTTCAGCAACCAGGCAATACCCAGGAACAGCTTGACGAACACTTTGTCGTACAGCCAGTCAAAGCCCCAGGCGTTGTACCACCAGGTACCCAGCAGACGGCCCGGCGCACTGTTGGCGATGGAGGTCACCAGAGTACGTTTACCCAGCCACAGCCAGGCTGCCAGCAGAATGCCGACCACCGCGACCACGCCTGAGGTAATTTCCAGGGTCAACATGCTGCCGTGCGCCAGTTCCGTAGTTTGCGGAAGCACGCCCTGCAGCGGCGGTACAATCAGTGCGCCAACGAAGGTGGAAAGGATCAGCAGCACAATCAGCGGCAGGCTGTGAGTAATCCCTTTCACGGCGTGAGCGTGAATTTGTTCTTTCCCGTGGAAGACGATGAAAATCATACGGAAGGTGTAGAGAGAGGTCATAAACGCACCGACCAGACCTGCCACCATCAGATTGATATGACCATTCGCCATCGCACCCGCGAGGATCTCATCCTTACTGAAGAAGCCCGCAGTAACCAGCGGCAGTGCCGACAGTGCTGCACCACCCACCAGGAAGCAGAGATAAACCAGCGGAATAGATTTACGCAGACCGCCCATCTTGAAGATGTTCTGTTCGTGATGGCAGGCCAGAATGACGGAACCGGATGCCAGGAACAGCAGCGCTTTAAAGAACGCGTGGGTCATCAAGTGGAAAATCGCCGCATCCCATGCCTGTACGCCAAGCGCGAGGAACATGTAGCCAATCTGGCTCATGGTGGAGTAAGCGAGAACACGTTTGATGTCGGTCTGTACCAGCGCGGCAAAACCGGCCAGCAGCAGCGTAACTGCCCCGACAATACCCACCAGATGCAGAACTTCTGGTGTCATCAGGAACAGGCCGTGGGTACGGGCGATCAGGTAGACACCCGCGGTTACCATTGTTGCAGCGTGGATCAGCGCGGAGACAGGCGTCGGGCCCGCCATCGCGTCGGCAAGCCATGTCTGCAACGGTAGCTGCGCAGATTTACCAACCGCACCGCCCAGCAGCATCAGCGTCGCCCACATCAGCATGTTATTGCCGTCAGCAAAGTGCGCGGGTGCCAGTTCCACCATTTCACGGAAGTTCAGGGTGCCCAGTTCGTTGTAGAGAATGAACAGCGCGAAAGCGAGGAACACGTCACCCACACGGGTCACGACAAACGCTTTCATTGCCGCTGCGCCATTCTTCGGATCGGTGTAATAGAAACCGATCAACAGATAGGAGCACAGGCCCACGCCTTCCCAGCCGAGGTACATCAGCAGCAGGTTGTCGGCAAGAACCAGAACCACCATGCTGGCGATGAACAGGTTGGTGTAGGCGAAGAAGCGAGAGTAGCCCTCTTCACCACGCATATACCAGGAGGCGTACATGTGAATAAGGAAACCGACACCGGTGACCACCGAGAGCATGGTCAGCGACAGGCCGTCCAGCACCAGATTGAAACCGATGTTAAAGTCGCCTACCGACATCCATGTCCACAGCGGCTGGCTGTATGCCTGCTCGCCGTTAGCGAAGAAGTCAACGCCGATAAAGGCGGTTACCAGCGCCGCCAGGCCCACAGAGCCTACGCCCACGATCGCCGAGACATTTTCAGACCAGCGCCCACGGGAGAACGCCAGCAGGACGAAGCCAATCAATGGCAAAATAATGGTTAAGGCAAGCATGTTCATCCGCGCATCTCACTTACTGAATCGATGTTCAGGTTCTGGCGACGACGGTGAAGTTGCAGCAGCAGCGCAAGGCCGATACTCGCTTCCGCCGCCGCGAGGCTGATGGCGAGAATGTACATCACCTGACCGTCGGTCTGACCCCAGTAGCTTCCGGCGACCACAAAGGCCAGCGCAGAGGCGTTAATCATGATTTCCAGACCAATCAGCATAAAGAGCAGATTGCGACGGATAACCAGACCGGTTAAGCCAAGAACGAATAAGATTGCCGCGAGGATCAGTCCATGTTGTAAGGGGATCATGCGTGCTCCTCCGTTTTTCTTTTCGCGCTGTCGTCTTTACGATTGCTCAGCACTTCACCCGCACGCTCTTCACGACCGACGTGGAAGGCCACAACCAGACCAGCCAGCAGCAGCATAGAAGCCAGTTCCACCGCCAGTACGTAAGGCCCGAACAGCGTAATACCCACTGCTTTAGCACTGATTGGCGTACCGTCGATACCCTGATCGTTAACACCGAGAATGGCGTAAACAATCACCACCAGCATGATGGCTGACAAAATTGCCGGACCAATCCACACCTGCGGTTTCAGCCACTGGCGTTCCTGTTCGATTTCCGAACCGCCCAGGTTGAGCATCATCACCACGAACACGAACAGCACCATAATGGCACCCGCGTAGACGATAATTTCCAGCGCACCGGCGAAGTAAGCCCCCAGTGAGAAGAACACCCCGGAAATCGCCAGCAGCGAAATAATCAGGTACAGCAATGCATGTACCGGATTGGTATGGGTGATCACTCGCAAGGTCGCAAGTATGGCTATCAGGCCACAGATATAAAAAGCGAACTCCATTGCCCCTCTCCTTACGGTAACAGGCTCTTGACGTCGATAGGCTTGGCTTCGTTCTCTGCTTCGCCCTTATCTTTGCCGTCGATTGCCATACCTGCCATCCGGTAGAAGTTATATTCCGGGTATTTGCCCGGACCGGAGATCAGCAGATCCTCTTTCTCATAAACCAGATCCTGGCGCTTGTATTCCCCCATTTCGAAATCCGGGGTTAACTGAATCGCCGTGGTCGGACAGGCTTCTTCGCACAGACCACAGAAAATGCAGCGTGAGAAGTTGATGCGGAAAAATTCCGGATACCAGCGACCGTCTTTGGTTTCTGCTTTTTGCAGCGAGATACAGCCGACCGGGCAGGCTACCGCGCAGAGGTTACAGGCTACGCAACGCTCTTCGCCGTCCGGGTCGCGGGTCAGAACGATGCGACCACGATAACGGGGCGGCAGATAGACCGGCTCTTCCGGGTACATTCGCGTTTCGCGTTTGGCGAACGCGTGCAGGCCGATCATCCAGATACTACGAACCTGGGTGCCGAAACCTACTAACAATTCTTTTAAGGTCATGGTCTTAGTGCCCCTTATTGCGCCTACCAGAGAATGACAGCCGCCGTTACCAGCAAGTTGATCAGCGTCAGCGGCAGGCAGATTTTCCAGCCGAAGGACATTACCTGGTCATAACGCGGACGCGGTAACGACGCACGAATCAAAATGAACATCATCATAAAGAACGCGGTTTTCAGCGCGAACCAGATGAATGGCGGTAAGAACGGGCCTTGCCAGCCACCGAAGAACAGCGTCACCATCAATGCGGAGATGGTCACAATCCCGATGTATTCGCCCACGAAGAACAGACCGAACTTCATGCCGGAATATTCAATGTGGTAACCATCCGCCAGTTCCTGCTCGGCTTCCGGCTGGTCAAACGGGTGACGGTGACACACCGCCACGCCCGCGATGGCAAAGGTAATAAAACCAAAGAATTGCGGGATGACGTTCCACACGTGCGCCTGGCTGTTAACGATGTCGGTCATGTTGAATGAACCGGCCTGCGCCACCACGCCCATCAGGGAAAGCCCGAGGAACACTTCGTAGCTCAGGGTCTGCGCAGAAGCACGCATCGCACCCAGCAGCGAGTATTTGTTGTTACTTGACCAGCCCGCAAACAGCACCGCGTAAACCGCCAGACCTGCCATCATCAGGAAGAACAAAATCCCGATGTTCAGGTCGGCAACTACCCAACCCGGACTGACTGGCACAATCGCAAAGGCCAGCAGCAGCGAGGTAAAGGCAATCATCGGTGCCAGGGTAAAGATGACGCGATCCGAGAATTTCGGGATCCAGTCTTCTTTAAAGAACATTTTGATCATGTCCGCGACCAGCTGGAGCGAACCGCCCCAGCCAACACGGTTAGGTCCGTAACGGTTCTGGAACAGACCCAGCAGGCGACGTTCGCCAAAGCTCATGAATGCCCCGCAGGTGACAACCACCAGCAGGATCACCACCGCTTTGAGGATGGTCAGCAGGATCTCAATCAGTTCCGGTGATATCCAACTCATTGTTGTGCCTCCTTGAGATCCTCAAGATGCGCGCCAGCCAGCACCGGAGCAATACCGGACATGCCCATCGGCAAGCCCACCTGCCCTGCCGTCAGTCCTTCGGCGATTTCAACCGGCAGCGTGACCGTGTTGCCATCGTAACTAAAGGAGACGCGTGTACCCGCGTTCACTCCCAACTTCGCGGCATCCGCTGGGTTGAGTTTGATGTACGGTTGCGGCATACGGCTCTGGAAGACCGGAGCACGCTGTGACAATTCATCGCTGCCAAACAGGTGGTAGTACGGCGCGATACGCCATTTCCCTTCCTGCGGCTGGAAGCGTGCCGGTACGCTGGTGAAGTAATCCAGACCGTTTTCGCTGGTTTCAAACAGACGCACGCCCGGATCGCCAAAACGCAGTTTGCCGCCCACTTCGTCCTGGAATTTGTTCCACGCCTGCGGGGAGTTCCAGCCCGGCGCCCAGGCAAACGGCACTTGCGAACGGTGCGCGGTCGGCTGGTTGTTACCCTCCATTGAGAAGGTGAACATGGTGTCAATATCCTGCGGCTGACGCGGCTCATGAACGCTGATGTTGGCGCGCATGGCGGTACGACCACTGTAACGGTGCGGCTCACGGGCCAGTTTCTGACCACGAATACGGAATGTCGCATCCGGCGCAGCATCTTTGATTCCCGCTAGTTCCGGAATTTTCGCCACAACAGCGTCAATCACATGGTCGAGCTGCGTCCAGTCCACTTCACGGCTCAGCAGGGTACTGTGCAGCGAGTGCAGCCAGCGCCAGCTTTCCAGCATCACAGTTTTGCTGTCGTAATAAGCCGGATCGTAAACCTGGAAGAAACGTTGGGCGCGGCCTTCGTTGTTGATCACCGTACCGTCGCTTTCAGCAAAGCTGGCGGCGGAAAGTACCAGATGGGCGTTTTCCATAATCGCTGTGCGTTGATGGTCAACCACCATCACCAGCGGCGCTTTAGCCAGCGCAGCATTCACGCGGGTAGCGGAAGCGTGACGATGCAGATCGTTTTCCAGCACCACCACCGCGTCGGCGCGTCCGGTTTCCAGTTCGGTTAACGCTTCTTCAAGCGATCCACCGCCCATAATGCCCAGCCCCATGCTGTTGACGGAACGGGCAATCATGGTGATACCGACGTCAGCGCCGCGACCTTTCAGGGCTTTCGCCACGTTAGCAGCTGCCTGAATCACTTCAGCGCTACCAGCGTTCGTCCCGGAGATAATTAACGGTTTCTTCGCACCTGCCAGTGCCTGCACGATGACGTCGATTTTGCTTTGCAGTTCAGGCTCGATACCCTCAACCGCTGGCGCGGAGTTATCCAACGCATGAGCAATGGCAAAACCTAAACGCGCCTGATCTTCAACCGGTGCGCGGTAAGTCCACGCCGCGATATCATCCAGACGGGTGTCATCAACGTTAGTCACAAACAGCGGATGCTTCGCACGTTGGCCAATGTTGAGGATTGCCGCAATCTGCCAGTCAGCCACTTTCTGTGCTGCCGCCATTTCGCGTGCTTTACCTTTCACCGCCTGACGCACTGCCAGCGCAACGCGTGCGCCGGTCTGGGTAACGTCTTCGCCCAGCACCAGTACCGCATCGTAAGATTCAATTTCGCGTAAGGCCGGAGTATAAATGCCGCCTTCGCGCAGAACTTTTAGCGCCAGTTGCAGACGTTCCTGCTCACCGTGAGCGATACCGGTATAGAAGTTTTCTTCGCCCACCAGCTCACGCAGCGCAAAGTTGCTTTCCACGCTGGCACGCGGAGAACCGATGCCGATGACTTTCTTCGACTGACGCAGAATATCTGCCGCGCCCTGCATTGCCTGTTCGGCGTTGAGGGTAATGAAATCATCGCCACGACGCTGTACTGGCTGACGCGGACGGTCTTTCAGGTTGACGTAGCCGTAACCGAAACGACCTCGGTCGCAGAGGAAGTAGTGGTTTACCGTACCGTTGTAACGGTTTTCGATACGACGCAGTTCGCCATAACGCTCGCCAGGGCTGATGTTACAGCCGATGGAACATTGCTGGCAGATGCTCGGCGCAAACTGCATATCCCATTTACGGTTATAACGCTCGGAGTGCGTTTTGTCGGTGAATACGCCGGTCGGGCAAATTTCGACCAGGTTACCGGAGAATTCGCTTTCCAGGGTGCCGTCTTCCGGGCGACCGAAGTAGACGTTGTCATGTGCACCGTAAACGCCCAGATCTGTACCGTCAGCGTAATCTTTGTAGTAACGCACGCAGCGGTAGCAGGCGATGCAACGGTTCATTTCGTGAGAGATGAACGGCCCCAGATCCTGATTGCGGTGGGTACGTTTGGTGAAACGGTAGCGACGGAAGCTGTGTCCGGTCATCACGGTCATATCCTGAAGATGGCAGTTACCGCCCTCTTCACATACCGGACAATCGTGCGGGTGGTTGGTCATCAACCACTCGACCACGCTTTCACGGAACTGTTTCGCTTCTTCGTCGTCAATGGAAATAAAGGTGCCATCGGAAGCCGGTGTCATACAGGACATCACCAGGCGACCACGCGTGTCTTCCGCGTTTTGGTATTGCTTCACCGCACACTGGCGGCAAGCACCGACGCTTCCCAGCGCCGGATGCCAGCAAAAGTAAGGAATATCAAGGCCCAGAGACAGACAAGCTTCCAGCAGGTTGTCCGCTCCGTTAACCTCGTATTCTTTGCCGTCTACATGAATTGTAGCCATTAGCATGCTTCCAGTTTTCTCAGTCAGAGACTGAGCGTTAATCGAAATTCGGTTACCAGCGCTCTTTCAGCAGGTTCGGCTGAATCCCATTAATCAAATGGGTATTGCTGAACGGCTGTTTGATTCCCGCCTCAAATTCTTCGCGGAAATATTTGATGGCGCTCTGTAACGGCTCCACTGCACCAGGTGCGTGGGCACAGAAAGTTTTACCCGGACCCAAGAATCGACACAGTTGCTCAAGTGTTTCGATATCGCCCGGCTGACCTTCGCCACGCTCCAGCGCGCGCAGAATTTTCACGCTCCACGGCAAACCGTCGCGGCACGGCGTACACCAGCCGCAGGACTCACGGGCGAAAAACTCTTCCAGGTTACGCACCAGCGACACCATGTTGATCTCGTGATCAACCGCCATCGCCAGCGCCGTACCCAGACGGCTGCCCGCTTTACCGATACTTTCGAATTCCATCGGCAGGTCAAGGTGCGCTTCGGTCAGGAAGTCAGTGCCCGCACCGCCAGGCTGCCAGGCTTTGAATTTCAGGCCGTCACGCATACCACCGGCGTAATCTTCGAGGATCTCGCGTGCGGTAGTGCCGAACGGCAGTTCCCACAGGCCCGGATTTTTCACCCGACCGGAGAAGCCCATCAGCTTGGTGCCAGCATCTTTGCTTTTCGAGATGTTCTGATACCACTCCACGCCGTTAGCGAGGATCGCCGGAACGTTACACAGGGTTTCGACGTTGTTGACACAGGTCGGTTTGCCCCAAACGCCAGAGGTTGCCGGGAAGGGGGGCTTCGAGCGTGGGTTAGCGCGACGCCCTTCCAGGGAGTTGATTAACGCTGTTTCTTCCCCGCAGATGTAGCGCCCTGCCCCGGTATGGACGAACAGTTCGAAATCGAAACCTGTTCCCATAATGTTTTTGCCAAGCAGCCCTGCTTCGGTGGCTTCGGCAATGGCACGGCGCAGATTCACTGCCGCCTCGATATATTCGCCACGCAAGAAGATGTAGCCACGATAAGCTTTCAGCGCAAATGCGGAAATGAGCATACCTTCCACCAGCAGGTGCGGCAGTTGCTCCATCAGCAGGCGGTCTTTATAAGTGCCCGGCTCCATTTCATCGGCGTTACACAGCAGGTAACGGATGTTCATGGATTCGTCTTTCGGCATCAGGCTCCATTTCAGGCCAGTCGAGAAGCCCGCACCGCCGCGCCCTTTCAGGCCAGCGTCTTTAACCTGATTGACGATCTCGTCCGGAGACAGCCCGGTCAGCGCCTTACGCGCTCCTTCGTAACCGTTTTTGCTGCGATATTCGTCCAGCCACACTGGCTGTTTGTCATCACGCAGACGCCAGGTCAGCGGATGCGTTTCGGGAGTACGGATAATGTTTTTCATTTATACCGCTCCAGCAGTTCAGGAATCGCTTCTGGGGTCAGATGCGCGTGAGTGTCCTCATCGATCATCATGTTTGGCCCTTTGTCGCAGTTCCCCAGGCAGCAAGTTGGCAGCAGCGTAAAGCGACCGTCAAACGTCGTTTGCCCTGGTTTGATGTTCAGTTTTTTCTCCAGTGCCGCCTGAATGCCCTGGTAACCGTTAATGTGACAGACCACGCTGTCGCAATAACGGATCACATGGCGACCAACCGGCTGGCGGAAGATCTGGCTGTAGAAAGTAGCCACGCCTTCGACATCACTTGCGGGAATACCCAGAACGTCAGCGATCGCGTGGATCGCGCCGTCTGGCACCCATCCACGCTGTTTCTGAACGATTTTCAGCGCTTCAATGGACGCCGCACGCGGGTCTTCGTAGTGGTGCATCTCGTGCTCAATCGCTTCACGCTCAGCCGCACTCAGCTCAAAAGCCTCGGTTTGTGGTTGTTGATTCTCGTGCATAATTAGCGGTCCACATCTGACATAACAAAATCGATACTGCCCAGATAAACAATCAGGTCAGACACCAGGCTGCCGCGGATCGCTGCCGGAATTTGCTGCAAATGCGCATAACTCGGCGTACGGATACGGGTGCGATAACTCATGGTGCTGCCGTCGCTGGTCAGGTAGTAACTGTTGATCCCTTTGGTCGCCTCAATCATCTGGAAAGATTCATTGGCAGGCATCACCGGCCCCCACGACACTTGCAGGAAGTGGGTGATCAGGGTTTCGATATGTTGCAACGTGCGCTCTTTCGGCGGCGGCGTGGTCAGCGGGTGATCCGCTTTGAACGGGCCTTCCGGCATGTTGTTGAGGCACTGCTCAAGAATGCGCAGACTCTGACGCAATTCTTCCACTTTCAGCATTACGCGGGTGTAGCAGTCAGAAACACCACCACCAACCGGGATTTCAAAGTCGAAGTTTTCATAGCCAGAATAAGGGCGCGCCTTACGCACATCGAAGTCGATCCCGGTAGCACGCAGGCCCGCGCCAGTGGTGCCCCACTCCAGCGCCTCTTTCGCGCCGTAGGCGGCTACGCCCTGGGAACGGCCTTTCAGAATCGTGTTTTGCAGCGCCGCTTTCTCATAAGACGCCAGACGTTTCGGCATCCAGTCGAGGAACTCACGCAGCAGGCGATCCCAGCCGCGCGGCAGGTCGTGCGCTACGCCGCCAATACGGAACCACGCCGGGTGCATACGGAAACCAGTGATTGCTTCCACCAGATCGTAAATTTTCTGACGATCGGTAAAGGCGAAGAACACTGGCGTCATCGCGCCGACGTCCTGAATAAAGGTCGAGATGTACAGCAGATGGCTGTTAATGCGGAACAGTTCGGAGAGCATTACGCGGATCACGTTAACGCGATCTGGTACGGTGATCCCGGCCAGTTTCTCTACCGCCAGTACATACGGCATCTCGTTAACACAGCCACCGAGATATTCGATACGGTCGGTATACGGAATGTAGCTGTGCCATGACTGGCGCTCGCCCATTTTCTCCGCACCACGATGGTGGTAACCGATGTCTGGTACGCAGTCGACAATCTCTTCGCCATCAAGTTGCAAAACGATACGGAAAGCACCGTGCGCCGACGGGTGGTTCGGACCGAGGTTGAGGAACATGAAGTCTTCATTTTCGGTGCCACGCTTCATCCCCCACTCTTCCGGTTTGAAGGTCAGGGCTTCCATCTCCAGATCCTGTTTGGCTTTGGTCAGCTCAAACGGCGAGAATTCGGTAGCGCGCGCCGGGTAATCTTTACGCAGCGGGTGACCTTTCCAGGTTTGCGGCATCATGATGCGGCGCAAATTGGGGTGACCATCGAAAGTAATGCCAAACAGATCCCAGGTTTCACGCTCATACCAGTTAGCGTTCGGGAACAGCTTGGTGAAGGTCGGTACGTGCAGGTCGTTTTCTGCCAGCGCCACCTTCAGCATGATGTCGCGGTTACGATCAATAGAAATCAGATGGTAGAAAACGGAAAAATCCGCGGCAGGTAACCCTTCGCGGTGTGTGCGCAGACGTTCGTCCATGCCGTGTAAGTCAAACAGCATGACGTAAGGTTTCGGCAGTTTCTTTAAGAAATCACCCACTTCCAGTAATTGTTCACGCTTGATCCACACAACGGGAACCCCGGTGCGAGTCGCCTGAACAGTAAAGGCATCCGGCCCAAAACGGTTGCGCAGTTCGCCAATCACCGGATCATCAAGATGATCGCGGGTCTGCCAGGCGGGTTCTTGCGCGGTTAAGTCGGTCATATTGTTCACCATTGCAAATGGTCCGTGGTGACTGTCGGCGCAGTAAGCTTCGCGAAATAGATTTAGGAATAAGCGAAGAAAAATCCCTTTGCCGACAGGCGCAAATTAAATCTCGTCAGGTGTACGCAGGTTGGTTACGGCAATGCGTTCACCGCGCTTGCGTTCGCGCTCTGATTGCATATTGGCGCGATAAACGCCCTGATCGCCAACCACCCAGGAGAGCGGACGACGTTCTTTACCGATAGATTCCTGCAACAGCATCAGTGCCTGCATGTACGCTTCAGGACGTGGCGGGCAGCCCGGGATATACACATCAACCGGAATGAATTTATCGACGCCCTGCACAACGGAATAAATATCGTACATACCGCCAGAGTTGGCACAGGCACCCATTGAGATAACCCATTTTGGTTCCAGCATCTGGTCATACAGACGCTGAATAACCGGTGCCATTTTGGTAAAGCAGGTTCCTGCAACCACCATCAGGTCAGCCTGACGCGGCGAAGCACGCAATACTTCTGCGCCAAAACGTGCCACGTCATGCACCGCGGTAAACGAAGTCACCATCTCAACGTAACAGCAGGAAAGACCGAAGTTATACGGCCAAATTGAGTTTTTACGACCCCAGTTAACCATGTCATTGAGCTTGCCCATAAACACGTTTTTGTTAACTTCTTGCTCCAGAGGGTCGGTTACGATCTCCTGCTTTTGCAGGGGGTAACGGTCGTTCTCACCGTTGGGATCTATGCGGGTGAGCGTATAATCCATCTTAATGCCTCGCGGTTAGCGTTGACGATTAGCGATACTGTTCGTTTCCGGGTTCATACGCTCGCGGCGTGAACGCGCGGGCGTCCAGTCCAGCGCGCCAATACGCACCAGATAAACCAGACCTGCCAGTAACACAAAAATAAAAATTGCAGCTTCCACAAAGCCTACCCAGCCGCTTTCGCGGATAGAAGTTGACCATGCGAACAGATACAGCGCTTCAACGTCGAAGATAACGAAGAACATGGCCACCAGATAAAACTTGGCGGACAGGCGTAAGCGGGCGGAGCCGACCGAGTCGATACCTGATTCAAACGGAACGTTTTTCGACCTCGCGCGTGCGCGACCGCCTAAAAACCAACCGCCTACCAGCATCAGGCAACACAGGCCAATGGCAACGATAAGAAAGATAGCGAATGCCCAGTGATGAGCGATGACTTCAGTGGATGTTGACATACTCATTGCTTACTCATCAAAAGTAGCGCCAGATTCACTGCTCTTCACGGCAGATGGACGCCACATCGATTCATGGGGAGGAATAAAAAAAACCTTACAATCACTGTAGAAACTCTTTTATACAGCTAATTGATGTGGTCTTTTACTCCTTTTTATAACCTTTTGTCAACTTTAACAAAAGTTTCTTCACATTAGTTTACATAATATCAACACCATTAGCATTTAATGCCCTTTCACCCCAGATCCTTGACGACTCCAGGATAATTAGATGTTGTTGAATCGTGTCCGTTGTGAAGCAATGGAAAAAATACGGGTCTATTTTGACAGGAATTTGTGTCGATTCCTCCCCCCAAAAGAGAGTATTTTCTTGATCTGTGACACGCTTTTGTCATTCCATAACAAAAACGCAGCAACAAATTTACGTATTTTTTAACATCATTGTAGCAGGTGATTTTTTTCAGGCGATTATTTGTGCGTTCGGGACGTGAATCTCTGGTGATTGAAAAATGAACAGTTTTGTGCGTTCTGCACGATACGAGGAAGGCTTTTTACTAAAAAAAAGCCGCTGGGGTTTAAAACACCCCCAGCGGCTCGTTTTTACACTATTGTCTTAGAAATTATCTATGGTCCGTCGATTACTCGATATCCCTTTCAATTAACAATGAGTCATCGCCTTCCGGAGCAGACATTGGGCTGTATTGCCACGGATTATGGTAGCTCTCCATCGCCTGATAGATCACCTGGGCCAGCTCATTATTACTGGACGGGTCATAGCACAGCAAATATTCGGTATCGGGTAGCGGCGGTAAGCCATCTACTCCACTCAGCACACGCAGGTCTGGACTCATCATCTCGACCGGCCTTGCCGTCACGCCAAGACCGGCTTTCACTGCCGCACGAACGGCCGGAAGCGTCGAGGCGACATAAGCCAGTCGCCATGGAATATCTGCTTTATTAAGCGTCGCCAGCACCATATCGCGAAACGGGCTAGGATCATCCAGCAATACAAGAGGGATCGGCTCGCCTTTTTGCAATACGTATTCCGCTGCGCAGTACCAGTGTGTTGGCGAGGTACGCAGGTTCAATGCCTTAAACGTTGAAGGACGATGGGTGGTTACCATCAAATCCACTTCCTGGGATTCCAGCATTTCTGCCATATAGGCATTACGTTTAACGCGGACATCCAGCGCTAGTTTCGGATAAACCGAACTCACGCGATTTAACAGGAAAGGTAAGATCGTATCGGCAGATTCATCTGAAGCACCGATAGTTAACACGCCCTGAAGATTGCTGAACATTAATGATGAGCAGGCCTCATCATTAAAACGCAGGATTTTCCTGGCGTAACCAAGAAGTTGAATGCCATGTTCAGTTAACAGTTTGTTGCGACCGTGACGAGCGAACAGTTCTTTCCCAACGAGTTGTTCCAGACGCTGCATTTGCTGACTTACGGCGGACTGAGTACGACACACAGCGGCAGCTGCGGCAGCAAAAGTGTTCAGATCGGCAACAGCAACAAATGTTCTCAGCAGATCGAGGTCGAGGTTAATTATCGGACGATTTGCACTTATCATATATTATCACTTACTGGCGGCTCGTACTGAGCTGGTTAATGCTGTGCACACACAAACAAGCAATTCCATTTGTAATGTGCCTCCCTGGCAGTTTCATCCGGAACCCGGACGAAAGTAAAAATGCATATGAGTTGCACTAAAAAAGCGACTCACATTGTTCCGTTATAATGCCTGAAGTAGATCACAGAATATATCTTCAGGAATCGCATATCTATTAAGTTACTCACTCTTTTGTATTTATGACATGCGCGTGTTTGTATAAATGTAAATGTGAGTCCTTGTTCCACTCTCGTGCAGCATCGCTGGTCATACGCGAACACGTACAAACAGCAATGGTGAGGCGGCATCAAGAGCAGGGATCCGTCATTTATGCGAGCATTTTACCCCAAAAACCTTTTATTTATAAGGGTCATTGCGAATTATCTGATGCAAAGTTATGTTATGTTAGGCAAAGTAATCTTCTATTATTAATAAGCACAACAAAACCTTTTTGAATATTAAATAATAATTAATTAGCATCATCCTCATTCATTAATCCCGCTTAACAATAGTTTCACACCTTGCACCCATTACGACACCTCGGAAATCATCACGCTGTTAAACTCTCCGTAATGCGGAAATATCATCATCACGATTCATTAGTGAATTCTTAAACGAGGCATTTTCAAACAATTATCTTACAGATAAAAAAACCACACTCACAATTAAGAATCAGAACAATTAACTACATAACATTAATTATTAAGCATATACATCTCATTATTTTGCCATTATTAAGTTATTAACAGCACAATCAAGCCTTCCCCTCTGGCAAAATCTTATTCTGCAGACCTTCAAAACGCCGTCCTGGGGGAGTACATTGTTCTAAGCTGACTTCCACGGCAGGGAGTGGCGATAACAGCAAAAAAGGTCAAGATTCATGTCCCCCATTGAAAAATCCAGCAAATTAGAGAATGTCTGTTACGACATCCGTGGTCCGGTGCTGAAAGAAGCAAAACGCCTGGAAGAAGAAGGTAACAAGGTACTGAAACTGAACATCGGCAATCCTGCCCCGTTCGGTTTTGACGCGCCAGATGAAATCCTCGTTGACGTGATTCGCAACCTGCCTACCGCTCAAGGGTATTGCGATTCCAAAGGGCTTTACTCCGCGCGTAAAGCCATCATGCAGCACTACCAGGCTCGTGGCATGCGTGATGTTACCGTGGAAGATATTTACATCGGCAATGGTGTATCGGAGCTTATCGTTCAGGCAATGCAGGCATTGCTGAACAGCGGGGACGAAATGTTGGTTCCTGCACCTGATTACCCACTATGGACCGCGGCGGTTTCGCTCTCCAGCGGTAAAGCGGTGCATTATCTTTGCGATGAATCCTCTGACTGGTTCCCGGACCTTGATGATATTCGCGCTAAAATTACGCCTCGTACGCGTGGGATCGTTATTATCAACCCAAATAACCCAACCGGCGCGGTATATTCCAAAGAGCTTTTAATGGAGATTGTGGAGATTGCACGTCAGCATAATCTCATTATCTTCGCCGATGAAATTTATGACAAAATTCTCTACGACGACGCTGAGCATCACTCAATTGCGCCGCTGGCACCTGATCTGCTGACCATTACCTTTAACGGATTGTCGAAAACGTACCGCGTTGCAGGCTTCCGTCAGGGGTGGATGGTGTTGAACGGGCCGAAAAAACACGCCAAAGGTTACATCGAAGGTCTGGAAATGCTGGCTTCAATGCGCCTGTGTGCTAACGTTCCTGCGCAACACGCCATTCAGACCGCACTAGGCGGTTATCAGAGCATCAGTGAATTTATTACTCCCGGCGGGCGTCTTTATGAGCAGCGTAACCGCGCGTGGGAATTGATCAACGACATTCCGGGCGTTTCCTGCGTGAAACCGCGCGGTGCGCTGTATATGTTCCCGAAAATCGACGCTAAACGCTTTAACATTCACGACGACCAGAAAATGGTGCTGGATTTCCTGTTGCAGGAAAAAGTCCTGCTGGTTCAAGGGACAGCATTCAACTGGCCGTGGCCGGATCACTTCCGCATTGTCACACTACCACGTGTTGATGATATCGAGCTGTCTTTGAGTAAGTTCGCGCGTTTCCTTTCTGGTTATCATCAGCTGTAATCTTAATTTCACTGCCGGAGATTGCATCCGGCAGTGTTATCCCGCCACAATGACCTGATGATGTCATCATACGTAAGGTCACTATGAAACAGAGCCATTTTTTTGCCCATCTCTCCCGCCTGAAACTCATTAACCGCTGGCCACTAATGCGCAACGTGCGGACGGAAAATGTGTCCGAACACAGTTTGCAGGTAGCGATGGTCGCCCATGCGCTGGCAGCTATCAAAAATCGTAAATTTGGCGGTAATGTCAACGCCGAACGTATCGCTTTACTGGCGATGTACCACGATGTCTCAGAAGTTCTCACCGGCGATCTCCCTACTCCGGTGAAATACTTCAATTCGCAAATCGCTCAGGAATACAAGGCTATTGAAAAAATCGCTCAGCAAAAACTGGTCGATATGGTTCCGGAAGAGCTGCAGGATATCTTTGCGCCGTTAATTGACGAGCATGCATACAGCGATGAAGAGAAATCTCTGGTGAAACAGGCAGATGCACTGTGTGCATATCTGAAATGTCTGGAAGAACTCGCGGCGGGAAATAATGAATTCTTGCTGGCAAAAACGCGACTGGAAGCGACGCTTGAAGCGCGCCGCAGCCAGGAGATGGACTACTTCATGGAAGTCTTTGTTCCCAGCTTCCATCTTTCGCTCGATGAGATTAGCCAGGATTCACCGCTGTAAGCAGCCGGAGTCTGCGTCGCATCAGGCAATAAGCGCCGGATGCGACATCAGGCTCTTGTCAAAACGGAAACAGCATCGGGATCATCACCACACAAACCGCCATCACGATAATGGTGAACGGTACCCCCAACTTCACAAAGTCACTGAAGCTGTAATTTCCCGGGCCTAAAACCAGTGTGTTAACAGGTGAAGAAACCGGTGTCATAAAGGCGGCGGATGCTGCCATCGCCACGACCATCGCAAATGGATAAGGCGACACACCCATCGTTTTGGCAGCAGCCAGCGCAATCGGAGCCATCAACACCGCCGTTGCGGTATTAGAGATAAATAGCCCAATAACCGCCGACAAGACAAACAAACAACCCAGCATCATATGTGGCCCGTAACCTCCGCCAATGTCCATCAGCCCTTTCACCGCCAGCGCGACACCTCCCGTTTTCTGTAATGCCACAGCAAACGGCATCATCCCAACGATCAAAATAATGCTCGGCCAGTGAATGGATTTATAGGCGCTTTCAGCATCGATACAACGGAATTTCCCCATCAGCAGGCAGGCGATGATAGCGGCAACAGGATTAGGGATTTCATCGGTAAGCATTAACGCTACCATCAACACCAGGCAAAAAATGGCATGAGGTGCCTGACTGTGTGCTGGCGATGCTTCACTCACCTCTTCGGGTAAGTTCAGCGCCACAAAGTCACGCCCCTGTTTTGCCAGCATACCGATCAGTTTCCAGTTACCCACAACCAGGATGATATCGCCCAGCAGCAGAGGCTCATCCGCCAGCGAACCTTCCATCGCCTCGCCATTGCGCTTTAGCCCCACCACATTCAGTCCGTAACGGGTACGAAAACCAATTTCGCGCACCGATTTGCCAATAAGTTCTGACTCAGGAATTAATGAAATCTCTGCCATGCCCACATCAAGGGCTTGATCAGAAAAATACTCGCCGCGCAGTACCATCGGCTCCAGCAATTGCTCACTACAGAATTGCCGGAGATCGACATCAGCCGCAGACATATCAATAAGCAAAACGTCACGCGCGCGAAATTCAGAAACCCCGTTAACATTCACGATAACGCGACGAAAACGCCGCCAGCGTTCAACACCGATGACGTTAGCACCATAACGCTCACGTAATTTGAGATCGTCCAGTCGTTGACCAATCATTGGCGAACCGGGGCGAATAGCCAGACGACGCGCACGCCCGGTCAGTCGATATTCACGGATAAGATCGCGAAAGGTTCGACGCGTCCAGCCTTCGCGCTGTGGGGTCTGGGTATCCCCTTTCAGCATGAAACGCATCACTAACATATACAAAATACCCAGCACCAGCACGACCAGGCCAATAGGTGTTACGCTAAAGAAACTAAAACCATGATAGCCTTCACGCAGCAATTCACTGTTGACTACCAGGTTCGGCGGCGTCGCCACCAGCGTCATCATGCCGCTTATCAGCCCGGCAAAACTTAACGGCATCATCAGGCGCGACGGCGACGTTTGCATACGCATGGCAACGCTTAACACCACGGGAATAAAGATAGCGACAACACCGGTTGAACTCATAAATGCGCCGAGGCCCGCGACGGTCAGCATCAACAAAACCAACATTTTGATTTCACTGTTACCCGCCACTTTGACCAGCCATGTCCCCATTACGGTGGCAACACCGGTACGGACCAAACCATCGCCAATAATGAACAAGGCGGCAATCAGGACAACGTTAGGATCGGAAAAGCCGGAAAATACTTCGGGGACCGTCAGCGTTCCGCTTAATGCAAACGCGACAATAACAAACAAAGCGACCGCATCCATACGCACTCTGCCCGTCGCAAACAAGACGATGGCAACGGCCAGTAATGAAAGAACCCAAATCAATTCACCGTTCACAACTTATCCTTGTTAATTGAGGGGGATGACTTGATTCTGCCATAAAAAAGCCCCGACGAGACGGGGCTAAATCATGATCAGGTGTTTCACTGAATAATAACATCGCCATTTGGCTGTTTGGTCACAGTAATTTGCTCCAGACTGTGGAGGACTAAATCGACCTCATTCAGGCGCGGGGTATCTGCCGGAGCGTTAACCGCAATTACATGACAACCCGCCGCCAGGCCTGAAAGCACGCCAGCGGGAGCATCTTCCACCACCACACACTCTTGCGGCGCAAGCCCCAACAACTGCGCGCCTAAGAGATACGCATCAGGCTCTGGTTTTCCGCGCTTCACCCGCTCAGCGGTCACAAACACCTCTGGTGCGGGAAGTCCGGCTATTTTGTGGCGCGCTCGCGCTACGGGCATGGAGCCAGACGTCACAATGGCCCATGGAATCCCCACTTTATTCAGATGATTGAGTAAAGCGACTGCCCCCGGAAGTGCGGTAATACCTTCGGTTTCCGTGGCCTCGATTTGCTCCAGACGCGTAAATTCGGCAGCAATGTCTGCCTCGGATTTGCCCACCATAAAATGGCGCAAAGAGGTGATGGCCTGTTTACCGTGAATGAAAGCCAGCACCTCTTCCGGCGCTAACCCATGACGTCTGGCCCAGTTGCTCCACGCCCGTTCTACCGCAGGCAGGGAGTCCACCAGCGTTCCATCAAGATCAAACAGAAAACCTTTGCACCGCACATGGGCCTCCTCAGGCGTTGATAATTTGATTAATTTCGTTGGCGCTCAAATGGTACTGACGCGGGCAGGCATGCCACACATTAAGCATGCGCTGATATTTTTCCCACATTGGCGTCTGGGCGTTAAAACCGTGAGTTCCGGCGTCAAAATGGGTATAGCGCCCTTCCACATTAACCATAAAGCGGACATAACCGAGGTAACGTGCTTCAGTGGCGGCGTCAAAGCCGAGGAAGGTGACACGACGTTCATCGATGGACTGCTGGTCCTGCAAATTAGACCAGGACACATGCAACGCATGATACATCTCCATAATGTCGATGATAGTGCGGCAGGTTTCTTCTTTCAGCTCGCCAAACTCGCGATCCAGTTCACGCATCTGTAATCCATAACCACGCTCAATGATTGTTTGCAGGCGACGGTAACGTTCAGCATTTGCCGGATCAAGCATAGTCATCATTTTGTACTGGTTAGACAAAATAAGACGTTGCGCGTTGGTCATTTCCATTGTTGACTCCTGTATCACTCTACTACGGTGAAAAAAAAGAAGGCTGAGTATGCCTTCTTTTATATGCGTAATCAGGGGTCAATTACAAATCATCAAGGAAAGTTTTATCCAGTTGTTTGAAGGCACGCTTAAGCGTGTCAGCTAATGCCTGGTAATCAGGCTTGCCTTCAACGGGTGCCAACACCTGTCCAGACTCTTGCAATTTACCGCGAACTTCATAAAACCAGTTAAGGATTGCAGGAGGTAATGGCGTTACAGAACGCTTGCCCAGCCACCATAGTCCCTGCATGGGTAAACTTAAGGCGAACAGCGCAGTGGCAACTGCCGGGCCCAGTTGACCGCCCAGGGCAATCTGCCAGCAGAGAGTAAATACGGCGATTGGCGGCATAAAACGGATCGCATAGCGCGTCATCTTGATAACGCGATTTTCGACAAAGACTGGGGCAAGGCGTTTTTCCAGCGGCCACGTCTTTGAGTAATGCTGTCCCCGGCGAAACAAGCTAAAAAAATTAACAGAACGATTATCCGGCGTTGACATGCTTCACCTCAACTTCACATATAAAGATTCAAAAATTTGTGCAAATTCACAACTCAGCGGGACAACGTTCAAAACATTTTGTCTTCCATACCCACTATCAGGTATCCTTTAGCAGCCTGAAGGCCTAAGTAGTACATATTCATTGAGTCGTCAAATTCATATACATTATGCCATTGGCTGAAAATTACGCAAAATGGCATAGACTCAAGATATTTCTTCCATCATGCAAAAAAAATTTGCAGTGCATGATGTTAATCATAAATGTCAGTGTCATCATGCGCTACGCTCTATGGCTCCCTGACGTTTTTTTAGCCACGTATCAATTATAGGTACTTCCATGTCGAGTAAGTTAGTACTGGTTCTGAACTGCGGTAGTTCTTCACTGAAATTTGCAATCATCGATGCAGTGAATGGTGAAGAGTACCTTTCTGGTTTAGCCGAATGTTTCCACCTGCCCGAAGCACGTATCAAATGGAAAATGGACGGCAATAAACAGGAAGCGGCTTTAGGTGCAGGCGCCGCTCACAGCGAAGCGCTCAACTTTATCGTTAATACTATTCTGGCACAAAAACCAGAACTGTCTGCGCAGCTGACCGCTATCGGTCACCGTATCGTACACGGCGGCGAAAAGTATACCAGCTCCGTAGTGATCGATGAGTCTGTTATTCAGGGTATCAAAGATGCAGCTTCTTTTGCACCGCTGCACAACCCGGCTCACCTGATCGGTATCGAAGAAGCACTGAAATCTTTCCCTCAGCTGAAAGACAAAAACGTTGCTGTATTTGACACCGCGTTCCACCAGACTATGCCGGAAGAGTCTTACCTCTACGCCCTGCCGTACAACCTGTACAAAGAGCACGGCATCCGTCGTTACGGCGCGCACGGCACCAGCCACTTCTATGTAACCCAGGAAGCGGCAAAAATGCTGAACAAACCGGTAGAAGAGCTGAACATCATCACCTGCCACCTGGGTAACGGTGGTTCCGTTTCTGCTATCCGCAACGGTAAATGCGTTGACACCTCTATGGGTCTGACCCCGCTGGAAGGTCTGGTAATGGGTACTCGCTCTGGCGATATCGATCCTGCGATCATCTTCCACCTGCACGACACTCTGGGCATGAGCGTTGACGCAATCAACAAAATGCTGACCAAAGAGTCTGGCCTGCTGGGTCTGACCGAAGTCACCAGCGACTGCCGTTATGTTGAAGACAACTACGCGACAAAAGAAGACGCGAAGCGCGCAATGGACGTTTACTGCCACCGTCTGGCGAAATACATCGGTGCCTACACCGCGCTGATGGATGGTCGTCTGGACGCTGTTGTATTCACCGGTGGTATCGGTGAAAATGCCGCGATGGTTCGTGAACTGTCTCTGGGCAAACTGGGCGTGCTGGGCTTTGAAGTTGATCATGAGCGCAACCTGGCTGCACGTTTCGGCAAATCTGGTTTCATCAACAAAGAAGGCACCCGCCCTGCTGTTGTGATTCCGACCAACGAAGAGCTGGTTATCGCGCAAGACGCCTGCCGCTTGACCGCCTGATTCCACACCGCCAGCTCAGCTGGCGGTGCTGTTTTGTAACCCGCCAAACCGGCGGTAACGAAAGAGGATAAACCGTGTCCCGTATTATTATGCTGATCCCTACCGGAACCAGCGTCGGTCTGACCAGCGTCAGCCTTGGCGTGATCCGTGCAATGGAACGCAAAGGCGTTCGTCTGAGCGTTTTCAAACCTATCGCTCAGCCGCGTACCGGTGGCGATGCGCCCGATCAGACCACGACTATCGTGCGTGCGAACTCTTCCACCACGACAGCCGCTGAACCGCTGAAAATGAGCTACGTTGAAGGTCTGCTTTCCAGCAATCAGAAAGATGTGCTGATGGAAGAGATCGTCGCGAACTACCACGCTAACACCAAAGACGCTGAAGTCGTTCTGGTTGAAGGTCTGGTCCCGACACGTAAGCATCAGTTTGCCCAGTCTCTGAACTACGAAATCGCTAAAACGCTGAACGCGGAAATCGTCTTCGTTATGTCTCAGGGCACTGACACCCCGGAACAGCTGAAAGAGCGTATCGAACTGACTCGCAACAGCTTCGGTGGTGCAAAAAACACCAACATCACTGGCGTTATCGTTAACAAACTGAACGCACCGGTTGATGAACAGGGTCGTACTCGCCCGGATCTGTCCGAGATTTTCGACGACTCTTCCAAAGCAAAAGTAAACAATGTTGATCCGGCGAAGCTGCAAGAATCCAGCCCGCTGCCGGTTCTCGGCGCGGTGCCATGGAGCTTTGATCTGATCGCGACCCGTGCGATCGATATGGCTCGCCACCTGAACGCCACCATCATCAACGAAGGCGATATCAACACTCGTCGCGTGAAATCTGTCACTTTCTGCGCACGCAGCATTCCGCACATGCTGGAGCACTTCCGTGCCGGTTCTCTGCTGGTAACTTCCGCAGACCGTCCTGACGTACTGGTTGCAGCTTGCCTGGCTGCCATGAACGGCGTAGAAATCGGTGCCCTGCTGCTGACTGGCGGCTACGAAATGGACGCGCGCATTTCCAAACTGTGCGAACGTGCTTTCGCTACCGGCCTGCCGGTATTTATGGTGAATACCAACACCTGGCAGACTTCTCTGAGCCTGCAGAGCTTCAACCTCGAAGTTCCGGTTGACGATCACGAGCGTATCGAGAAAGTTCAGGAATACGTTGCTAACTACATCAACGCTGACTGGATTGACTCTCTGACTGCCACTTCCGAGCGCAGCCGTCGTCTGTCTCCGCCAGCGTTCCGTTATCAGCTGACCGAACTGGCGCGCAAAGCGGGCAAACGTATCGTGCTGCCGGAAGGTGACGAACCGCGTACCGTTAAAGCAGCCGCTATCTGTGCTGAACGTGGTATCGCAACTTGCGTACTGCTGGGTAACCCGGCTGAGATCAACCGCGTTGCAGCATCTCAGGGCGTAGAACTGGGTGCTGGCATTGAAATTGTCGATCCAGAAGTGGTTCGCGAAAGCTATGTTGGCCGCCTGGTTGAACTGCGTAAGAACAAAGGCATGACCGAAACCGTTGCCCGCGAACAGCTGGAAGACAACGTGGTTCTCGGTACGCTGATGCTGGAACAGGATGAAGTTGACGGTCTGGTTTCCGGTGCTGTTCACACCACCGCAAACACCATTCGTCCGCCGCTGCAGCTGATCAAAACTGCACCGGGTAGCTCCCTGGTATCTTCCGTGTTCTTCATGCTGCTGCCGGAACAGGTTTACGTTTACGGTGACTGTGCGATCAACCCGGATCCGACCGCAGAACAGCTGGCAGAAATCGCGATTCAGTCCGCTGATTCCGCCGCGGCCTTCGGTATCGAACCGCGCGTTGCAATGCTCTCCTACTCCACCGGTACTTCTGGTGCAGGTAGCGACGTAGAGAAAGTTCGCGAAGCAACTCGTCTGGCGCAGGAAAAACGTCCTGACCTGATGATCGACGGTCCGCTGCAGTACGACGCTGCGGTAATGGCTGACGTTGCGAAATCCAAAGCGCCGAATTCTCCGGTTGCTGGTCGCGCTACCGTGTTCATCTTCCCGGATCTGAACACCGGTAACACCACTTACAAAGCGGTACAACGTTCTGCCGATCTGATCTCCATCGGGCCGATGCTGCAGGGTATGCGCAAGCCGGTTAACGATCTGTCCCGTGGCGCACTGGTTGACGATATCGTCTACACCATCGCGCTGACTGCGATTCAGTCTGCACAGCAGCAGTAATCTCGTCATCATCCGCAGCTTTGCGCTGCGGATACCTGAACCGGAAATAGTCACTATTTCCGGTTTTTTATTCTCTTAAATTGCATTAATCCTTTCTGATTATCTTGCTTAACTGCGCTGCATCAATGAATTGCGCCATCTCACTTTGCATACTTACCACTTTGTTTTGTGCAAGGGAATATCTGCGCTATGTCCGCAATCACTGAATCCAAACCAACCAGAAGATGGGCAATGCCCGATACGCTGGTGATTATCTTTTTTGTTGCTATTTTAACCAGCCTTGCCACCTGGGTAGTTCCGGTGGGGATGTTTGACAGTCAGGAAGTGCAGTATCAGGTTGATGGTCAAACAAAAACACGCAAAGTCGTAGATCCGCACTCATTTCGCATTCTGACTAACGAGGCGGGCGAACCTGAGTATCACCGCGTGCAACTATTCTCGACGGGCGATGAACGCCCGGGCCTGATGAATTTCCCGTTTGAAGGATTAACCTCAGGATCGAAATACGGGACAGCCGTTGGCATCATCATGTTTATGCTGGTGATTGGCGGTGCGTTTGGCATCGTGATGCGTACAGGAACCATTGATAACGGCATCCTGGCACTTATTCGGCATACACGCGGGAATGAAATTCTCTTTATCCCTGCCTTGTTTATTCTCTTTTCACTTGGCGGCGCGGTATTTGGTATGGGGGAAGAGGCCGTCGCCTTTGCCATTATCATCGCACCGCTAATGGTCCGGCTGGGCTATGACAGTATTACCACCGTCCTGGTGACTTATATCGCCACGCAAATCGGTTTTGCCAGTTCGTGGATGAACCCGTTTTGTGTGGTTGTTGCTCAGGGGATCGCTGGTGTTCCGGTGCTTTCTGGCTCCGGTTTGCGCATCGTGGTATGGGTAATCTCTACTCTGATTGGTCTGGTCTTCACTATGGTGTACGCCTCGCGGGTGAAAAAGAATCCGCTGTTGTCACGCGTTCATGAGTCTGATCGTTTCTTCCGCGAAAAACAGGCGGATGTAGAACAGCGTCCATTTACCTTTGGTGACTGGCTGGTATTGATTGTTTTAACCGCCGTCATGATCTGGGTAATTTGGGGCGTTATCGTCAATGCCTGGTTTATTCCAGAAATAGCCAGCCAGTTCTTCACTATGGGGCTAGTTATTGGCATCATCGGCGTTGTTTTCCGCCTAAACGGTATGACGGTTAATACCATGGCTTCATCCTTCACCGAAGGGGCGCGAATGATGATCGCCCCTGCCCTACTGGTGGGTTTCGCCAAAGGGATTTTGTTGCTGGTCGGTAACGGTGAAGCGGGTGATGCCAGTGTGTTAAATACCATTCTAAACAGCATTGCCAATGCCATTAGCGGTCTGGATAACGCAGTTGCAGCCTGGTTTATGTTGCTCTTCCAGGCGGTATTTAATTTCTTCGTGACATCCGGTTCTGGTCAGGCGGCGTTAACCATGCCGTTACTGGCACCGCTTGGCGATCTGGTCGGTGTTAACCGTCAGGTTACCGTGCTGGCATTCCAGTTTGGTGATGGCTTCAGTCACATCATTTACCCGACCTCAGCTTCGTTAATGGCAACGCTCGGTGTTTGTCGGGTGGACTTCCGTAACTGGCTGAAGGTGGGCGCGACACTGCTTGGACTGCTGTTTATTATGTCCAGCGTCGTGGTTATCGGCGCTCAGTTGATGGGCTACCACTAAAAATGTTAAGAGCCGCAATTGCGGCTCTTTTTTCATTCTGCCGTTTCAGTCTCTACGGCTTCATTTTTGGCATTGCGCTTCATCCACAACGCCAGCGCTTTCAGCGAGTCTGGAGTGAACTCATCGCAGCGTGCGGTGATTTCTTCCGGCGTCAGCCAGCAAACTTCACTGACTTCATCTTCCTGTAGGGCGAAGGGACCGTGCGAGACACAACTGAACAACGCGCCCCAGACACGGCAATTTTTATCTTCGAAATAGAACTGCCCGTGCTCGGCAAAGGGGACACCGGCAATGCCCAACTCTTCTTCCGCTTCGCGACGCGCGGATTCCAGCAGTTGCTCATCGGCCTGGACCACACCGCCTGCGGTCGCATCTAACATGCCGGGTAAAAAGTCTTTTGTCTCGGTACGACGCTGGACCAGAATTTTGCCCATGCCATCATGCACGACGATGTAAGTTGCACGATGACGCAGACACTGTGCCCGCATTTGTTCCCGGCTGGCTTGTGCAATGACTTCATTCTCTTCATTGACAATATCCACCCATTCAGTACTTGCCAAACGACGCTGTTCCATTATCAGGAAACCTTCTTTTTCTGGCGCTCTTACGGCGCATTTTGAGTTGTGGGTAAATTACGGATTAATCGCGACCTGCGCAATGATACTTTGATCATTGAGTGCGATTACACTCAGTACGTCATTATCCAGCATGCCATAACTCGCCGGATTACCGCCTTTCGGAATACTCACCGAGCCGGGGTTGAAGTGGAATATCTCCCCCCGCTGTTCTGCCACTGGCAGATGGGTATGACCGTACACCAGCACATCGTTCTGGTTTAAAGCGGGCAGATTTTCCGGACCAAATAGATGACCATGCGTCAAAAACAGACGTTGTTTTTCCAGTAATACCTGTTGCCACGGCGCGGTTATCGGGAAATGCAGCAGCATTTGGTCCACTTCGCTGTCGCAGTTGCCGCGCACAGCGATAACCTTATGTGCCACTTCATTAAGCCGTTCAGCGACTTTGGCTGGCGCGTAACCCTCCGGTAAAGCATTACGCGGGCCGTGATTCAACACGTCGCCAAGGATCACCAGCCACTGGGCACCGCTTTGGGCAAACAATTCCAGAACACGTTCCGTCGCCGGTAACGACCCATGAATGTCCGATGCAAACATCAGTTTCATCACTCACTCCTCGTCGAAAAAACGTAAGCTATGATACTGGATTCTGCCGTTGCTATCAGCCAGATTGCTTCGCCGAAAGTGCAATAAAACGCTGGACAGACGCTCGCTGCCACTGGAATGTTGCATAATCCACCAGGCGTTCTGGCACCTCATCGCCATGTAGTACCAGGCGGTTAATCATTAGCGCCAGATCAGTATCAGCAATGCACCATTCACCAAATAAATTCGGCTGACCCAGTGCTAACAAATGTTCTGCCATCGCGAACAGTTTCTCTGCACTGGCTTTTCCCTGCGCCGTCAGTGGCGCTTTTTTCGCACCCGCAAAGACAACATCCGTCGGACGTTCTTCGCGGATGGGCATCAGATCGCTACGCAGCCAGGCCTGAATCTGTCGTGCACGCGCACGATTTTCTAAATCAAGCGGATAAATGCGTTCCCAGGTCGGTGGCGCAAATCGATCTTCCAGATACTCCGCAATGGCAGAAGATTCACTCAACTCAAAATCATCGATTTGTAATAACGGCACACGGCGTGTCTGACCGTAACCTTGCCACGTCGGCTGCAAATGTTCACCGCTGTCGAGGTCGATGGTCTTGATATGAAACGACAGGCCTTTTTCCTGCAACGCCACCCAGGCGGATAACACATAAGGGGAGAAAAAATGGGCATCTGACCAAAGCGTGATAGCGGGTTTACTCATTATGTCCTCGGCAATAAAGGGGGGGCTAACTATCAAACTATAGAGCCTTTTTGTCACTGTCACGTGACGAATACTCACGCAAGTCGCCGCGCTTTCTATACTTGTGGTGTTCAGATGATTAGACAACCGGAGCTGCAATGATCGATCTCTATTTCGCCCCGACGCCAAATGGTCACAAAATTACGTTGTTTCTCGAAGAGGCAGGACTGGATTATCGCTTGATTAAGGTAGACCTGGGGAAAGGTGGCCAGTTTCGCCCGGAATTTTTGCGCATTTCGCCTAACAACAAAATTCCGGCAATTGTTGATCATTCCCCAGCCGATGGCGGCGAACCGTTAAGCCTCTTTGAGTCCGGGGCCATATTGTTGTATCTGGCGGAGAAAACGGGACTCTTTTTAAGTCATGAAATGCGTGAACGCGCCACCACATTACAGTGGCTATTCTGGCAGGTAGGCGGGCTGGGGCCGATGCTTGGGCAAAATCATCATTTTAATCACGCTGCACCACAAACCATTCCTTACGCTATTGAACGTTATCAAGTTGAAACTCAGCGTCTGTATCACGTGCTGAACAAGCGGCTGGAAAACTCGCCCTGGTTGGGCGGAGAAAACTACAGCATTGCGGATATTGCCTGCTGGCCGTGGGTTAATGCCTGGACTCGCCAGCGCATTGACCTCGCAATGTATCCTGCAGTTAAGAACTGGCATGAGCGGATCCGTTCGCGCCCTGCCACCGGTCAGGCACTACTAAAAGCACAACTCAGTGATGAGCGTTCGGATAGTTAACAGAAACAGGTTCTCGTGTATTATTTAATTCTAAGTAAAACAACGGAGAACCTGCAATGGCACAACCTGCCGCTATTATTCGTATAAAGAACCTTCGTTTACGTACGTTTATCGGAATTAAGGAAGAAGAAATTAACAACCGTCAGGATATAGTTATCAACGTGACGATCCACTACCCCGCCGATAAAGCGCGCACCAGCGAAGATATCAACGATGCGCTGAATTATCGCACCATAACGAAAAACATTATTCAGCACGTAGAAAATAACCGTTTCTCTTTGCTGGAAAAATTAACTCAGGATGTGCTCGATATCGCACGTGAACATCACTGGGTGACGTATGCTGAAGTAGAGATCGATAAACTGCACGCGCTGCGCTACGCCGATTCGGTATCCATGACCTTAAGCTGGCAGCGTTAACCGCCATATCGGGAGGCTGCATGAACATAGTGATCACCGGAGGGACGGGATTAATTGGTCGCCATTTGATTCCGCGTTTGCTGGAGCTGGGCCATCAAATCACGGTAGTGACACGTAACCCGCAGAAAGCCAGTTCCGTTCTCGGCCCCCGGGTGACACTATGGCAAGGGCTTGCAGATCAAAGCAACCTCAATGGCGTTGATGCGGTAATCAACCTGGCTGGAGAACCGATTGCCGATAAACGCTGGACTCACGAGCAAAAAGATCGTCTCTGCCAAAGCCGCTGGAATATCACGCAAAAACTGGTCGATCTAATTAGTGCCAGCGACACGCCGCCGTCGGTACTCATTTCCGGTTCGGCAACGGGCTATTATGGCGACTTAGGTGAAGTGGTGGTTACTGAAGAGGAACCGCCGCATAACGAATTTACCCACAAACTCTGCGCTCGTTGGGAAGAGATTGCCTGTCGGGCGCAAAGCGACAAAACACGTGTGTGCCTGCTGCGTACCGGCGTGGTGCTTGCACCGGACGGCGGGATCCTCGGTAAAATGCTGCCGCCGTTTCGTCTTGGCCTGGGCGGGCCGATTGGCTCCGGTCGGCAGTATCTGGCCTGGATTCATATCGATGATATGGTCAACGGTATTCTCTGGCTGCTGGATAACGAGCTGCGCGGGCCGTTTAATATGGTTTCGCCCTACCCAGTACGCAATGAACAATTTGCCCATGCGCTCGGTCATGCTCTGCATCGTCCGGCCATTTTGCGCGTCCCTGCGACCGCCATCCGGCTGTTAATGGGCGAATCTTCAGTACTGGTATTAGGTGGACAACGGGCTTTGCCCAAAAGGCTGGAAGAAGCGGGTTTTGCGTTTCGCTGGTACGATTTAGAAGAGGCGCTGGCGGATGTTGTTCACTGATGTGGTGTACTGCAAACATCCGCCAGTTAATTCCCGGTGTTACAGGATTAGTGGCTTTGCGCGATTAGGTCGTCTGGTGAAAGTCGGGTCAGCGTCAGGATGACTTCGTGGTCAAATCCTTTTTCCAGCATCTCCTGAGCAATACGCAGAGCTTCTTCGTGTTTGCCCTGCATTGCGCCTTCTTCACGTAATCTGTCAGCAATGGTCATCAGTTTCTCCTTTTCTTGTGGTGCTCGTTCCGCTATCTCACCAATAAATGCACGGAAACGCTGGGCATCTCCCGTTTGTAATACGTAATTAAACAGGGCTTTTAGCTGTCTGTCATTAGTGTTCCCTGTAACTAGCAGCGAAACAATTTGGTCGACTAATCCCAACAGATCGCGCTGACGAATATGTTTCTGAATTAACTCCAACAGCGCCATTTTGCGATGTTGCATAATCTCGTCATCCGGCACCACGGTAATATCCACCAGCGGAAAAGCCGATGAATATATTTTGCGGGCTATAGCAGGCTCGGCAAATTCATCAAGTCAGCAGAGTGAATAAGGATAAGGACTTCTGCAACCATGATAAAACAGCATTGGGATCACCAATGGAAGCTCTTTATAGCCTGCATCCAGATGGTTTTGCATCGCCGCGATGGAATAGCGCATCATGCGAAAAGCCATTAATTCCTCCGGCTTACTTTGGTGCTCTATCACCACATAAATATAACCCGCTCCCTCCTGCGTTTTCACAGACCACAAGAGGTCGGAATAATATTGCCGCAGATCTTCATCAATAAAACTGTTTGGTTCCAGTTTGAGCGTCGTTAAATCACACAGTTTGCGCAGCGGCGCGGGAAGATGAATATCAATAAAATCCCGCGCGGTGTCTGGATGGCGTAAAAAAGATTTAAATACCGCATCATGCGGCGTGGAAGTTGTCGATATTGTCATGGCGTTCCGTCACCCCTCAAATTTAAGATGACGCGACAATAACCACGATTTACACCCAATGCAGCAGGCAGTTTTTATCTTTGGACAGCTAATTCAGAAGTATTTTTAGCGGACTGCAACTTTTACATTTCAGCGGAAGCGGACTCGCAAATTCCCCATGAAATACTCCGGCAGCGTTAGCCACCGGAGAGGGAATTATTTCAGCGATCCCTTAAGGAACTGTTGCAGACGAGGGCTTTGCGGGTTGCCAAATAACTGCTCCGGCGCGCCTTCTTCCTCTATTTTCCCCTGATGGAGAAAAATGACGTGAGTAGAAACATGGCGAGCAAAGCCCATTTCGTGAGTCACCACCACCATGGTTTTTCCCTCTTCTGCCAGTTGCTGCATAATACGCAGCACTTCGCCTACCAGTTCAGGATCGAGCGCCGAGGTGGGTTCATCAAACAGCAGAACTTCCGGTTCCATTGCCAGCGCCCGCGCGATAGAAACACGCTGTTGCTGACCACCGGACAGATGCACCGGGTATTTCCCCTGCGCACGTTCGTCTATCCCGACTTTCGCCAGATACTTCACCGCCCGCTCGCGCGCTTCCTGCTTGCTCAGGCCTAACACCTGAATCGGCGCTTCCATGACGTTTTCCAGCACCGTCATATGGCTCCAGAGATTGAAGTGCTGGAATACCATCGTCAGGCGTGTGCGCAGTAAGCGCAGCTGATTTTTATCGGCGACTTTGAGTTGACCGTCTTTATCGCGCACCAGATTGATCGTCTGGCCGTTAACGACGATCGATCCTTCACTCGGTTTTTCGAGGAAGTTAATGCAGCGCAGAAAGGTACTTTTCCCCGATCCCGACGATCCGATGATACTTATGACATCACCGGCATTCGCTTGCAGTGAGACCCCTTTCAGCACTTCGTGTTCGCCGTAGCGTTTGTGCAAATCGATAACGTTTAATTTATTCTCGGACATCGTATTCTCAGTGCGTTGAAGAAGGTTTCACATGCTGCAACCAGCGTTTTTCCGCTTTGCGGAACAGACTGATCAGGACATAAGAGATGATTAAATAGAGCACCGCGGCGATACCGAAAGCGGTAAAAGGTTGATACGTGGCGGCGTTAATATCACGGGCTATTTTCAGCAGATCCGGCACCGTGGCCGTAAACGCCAGCGCAGTAGAGTGCAGCATCAGGATTACTTCATTACTGTAGGCAGGTAACGCAATACGCAGCGCTGAAGGCAAAATAATGCAGCGATACATTTTAAAGGTCGAAAAGCCATAGGCTCTGGCGGCTTCAATTTCTCCGTGCGGTACCGAACGGATTGCTCCGGCAAAAATCTCGGTGGTGTAAGCACAGGTGTTAAGCGTCAGCGCCAGCACAGTACAATTCAGGCCACTGCGGAAAAAGGCGTTAAGGAACTCGGTTCCCTTAACAATCTCCAGCGTGTACATGCCGGAATAGAACACCAGCAATTGAACATACAGCGGTGTACCGCGAAAAATATAGGTAAATAACCAGATTGGAAACTGGATGTATTTATTGCTGGAGACGCGACCAATCGCCAGAAACAGCGCCAGAACTCCGCCTATCACTACCGACAAAATCAGCAGCCACAGGGTGATTGCCACGCCAGTAAAGCGATAACCGTCAGTCCACAGCAGCGGTTTCCAGTATTCATGTAAGATTTCGATCACAGGTCAGCCCTCTTCACACCCACGGAGTAGCGGCGCTCAAGGAACAGCAGCACACCATTGGAAACGGTGGTGAAAACCAGGTAAATCACACCACAAACAATGGCGAAATAGAACGGTTCCCAGGTACTTTTGCCTGCCAGTTGGGTGGCTTTGACCACATCTTCCAGGCCGAGTAACGAAACCAAAGCGGTAGATTTGAGGATCACCTGCCAGTTGTTGCCAATGCCTGGCAGGGCGTAACGCATCATCGCCGGAAACATAATCCGCCGAAACACTTGCCCACGAGTAAAACCGAACGCCGTCGCCGCCTCTATATGCCCTTTCGGCACAGCCATAAACGCGCCACGGAACGTTTCGGTAAAATAAGCACCGTAGATAAAACCGAGAGTAATAATACCAGCGACCATCGGATCGATATCAATCTGCCCGACGCCCATCGCCTCCGTCACCGTGTTTAGTGCAATCTGCAAACCGTAGAAAATCAGCAGCATCAACACCAAGTCCGGCACGCCACGAATCAGCGTGGTGTAGCCTTCGAAAATAAGGCCCGAAAGCCGATTTTGCGAGAGCTTACCGCCAGCGCCAATTAAACCGATGATTACAGCGAGCACTACAGAGCTGATCGCCAGCTCCAGCGTGACGAGCGCACCCTGTAAAATAACACCTGAAAACCCATACAACATGCTGCCTGTCCTGTCGTGTGTGGTGAATTACCGCCTCTTGTCTCCCTCCGGTTACCAGAAGGGAGCGGGCTTTCTTTCACCGATGGCGATTAACCACCATAAACATCAAAATCGAAGTACTTTTTCGCTAATTTCTCGTAAGTACCGTCAGCGCGCATTTCGGCAAAGGCTTTGTTCAGTGCCTCGCGCAATTCGTTATCTTCTTTACGCAGACCCATGCCGGTACCTACGCCAAACAGTTTTTCATCTTTAACAGACGGGCCACCGAATTTGTAATCTTTACCAACGGGTTGTTTGAGGAAACCTTCGCTGGCGGCGACCTCATCCTGGAATGCGGCATCAATACGTCCGGCAGTCAGGTCAGAATAAATGTTGTCCTGCCCCTGATAAGAGACGATTTCAATGCCTTTTGGTGCCCAGTGTTCGTTACCGAACGTCTCCTGGGTGGTGCCCTGCAATACGCCTACGCGTTTGCCTTTCAGCGACTCGACTGTCGGCTGAATGTCGGAATTTTTCGCCACTACCAGACGAGAGTCGGCAGCGTACAGTTTGTCGGTGAAGGCAATTTCCTGCTGACGTTTTTCCGTAATGGAAAGCGATGACATGATGGCGTCAATCTTCTTCGCTTTTAAGGACGGGATTAACGCATCCAGCGGGTTTTCGACAAACGTACATTGCGTATTGATGCGTTTGCACAATTCCTTCGCCAGATCGATGTCGAAGCCAACCAGTTCACCTTGTGAATTTTTTGATTCAAATGGCGCATAGGTCGGATCGGTACCGATGCGGATGTTTTGCGGAATCGCAGCAAACGCCGCCGTTGCGCTGGAGAAGGCCAGAACCAGAGAGAGCGATAGCACCAGTTTTTTCATAATGTCCTCAACTGACAGTCTTTTTATAGGGAATATTTACAGGTTTGTTACACTTATCGTGCCATAAAATTGACCATCAAGGCAAAATATCCCGCCCCGTTAGACGTATTATTTTTCATTAAAAATGCTTAAGTATGCATTTTAATGCACCACGATAGTGCAACAAACCTGGCGTGCACCATGATCATTCCATCAGGTACAGCTTCCCTGCGACGTATCAGTCACCGTAGACATTAAAGTCGAAATACTTTTTCGCCATCTTGTCGTAGGTGCCGTCCTGACGCAGCTCGCCAAGCGCCTTATTAAACGCAGCCGTCAGTTCAGCATCATCTTTACGTAGCCCGACACCGGTGCCGTCACCGAAGTATTTTTTGTCTTTCACTGAAGGGCCTGCAAAAGCGAAATCTTTACCGGCAGGTTGCTTGAGGAAACCTTCGCTGGCAGCAACCTCATCTTGCAGAGCGGCATCCAGGCGTCCTGCAGCCAGATCGGAATAGACCAAATCCTGGTTAGCATAGGCCACCACATCGACACCCTTACTGCGCCAGTTATCATTGGCATACGCTTCCTGGGTTGATCCCTGCAGCACACCCACATGTTTACCTTTCAGTGAATCCAGCGTTGGCTGAATCGGTGAACCTTTGGCAGCAATCAGACGAGAGTCTGCGGCGTACAGTTTGTCGGAGAAGGCAATCTCCTGCTGACGTTTATCGGTAATGGAAAGCGACGAAATAATGGCGTCGATCTTTTTCGCTTTCAGTGAGGGGATCAGCGCGTCAAAGTCACTGGCAACCCAAGTACATTTCACCTGCATCCGTTTGCACATCTCGTTACCGAGATCGATATCAAAGCCAACAAAGTCACCTTTGGCATCTTTCGATGAGAACGGTGCATAGGTGGTATCCGTTCCGATACGTACCGTCTCCGGCATCGCCGCGTAGCTGGAAGCTGCTGCGGAAATCCCGACTAACAAAGACAGAGCGAGAATCGACTTCTTCATACATAACCCTCAAGTGAAATGGCTTTTTTATGTTGTGTATTGTGTTGTGTGTTTGCAGGCTCGTTCATGCAGGTCTTATGCCATCTTGACGACAACAGTAACATTCAACGTTAAATATGTTAATAAGACGTTGCATTATTGTCCTGAAGTTGAAGATAGCAGGTATGGCGGTTGGATCGCAGCGTTTAGATTGAATGGCAGGAACAAAATGTTGAGGATTTGATCGCGGTTGCAAAATTGCCCTGAAACAGGGCAACAGTGGAGTTATGCGCCCTGCCAGCGGGCAAAGAGATCTTCGGGTAGATTTATCGCAAACTGGTCAAGAACACGGTTAACCGTCTGATTTATCACATCATCAAGGGATTGCGGGCGATGATAAAACGCCGGAACGGGAGGCATAATTACCGCACCGATTTCCGCCGCCTGAGTCATTAAACGCAGATGGCCTAAGTGCAATGGTGTTTCACGTACGCAGAGCACCAGCGGGCGACGCTCTTTCAGCACCACATCTGCCGCACGGGTCAGTAAGCCATCCGTATAGCTATGCACAATGCCGGACAGGGTTTTGATTGAACAGGGTAAAATCACCATCCCCAACGTCTGGAAAGAACCAGAAGAGATGCTGGCGGCAATATCGCGCGCATCGTGCGTGACATCGGCTAATGCCTGCACATCACGCAGGGAGAAATCCGTTTCAAGGGATAAGGTCTGGCGCGCCGCCTGGCTCATTACCAGATGCGTTTCGATATCTGTGACATCGCGCAGAACCTGTAATAATCGTACGCCATAAATCGCGCCGCTGGCACCGCTGATGCCCACAATGAGTCGTTTCATAAATAGTTGCCCTGTCAGACTTGCAGGCAGACTTTGCAGGATTTCGGCGGGAGTTGCAAGTCAGGGTGCCAGACCGGCACCCTGAGCGAAGGCATCATCCTTCGTTATGCATTTCGAGATTTTCCACTTCGTTCTGACGTTGCACGGCTTTAGCGTCGTCATTACGTAAAGTATCAAGGAAATCGAGGTAGCCCTGATCAACATCTTTGGTGACGTAAACGCCGTTGAACACCGAGCATTCAAACTGCTGGATATCCGGGTTTTCAGCGCGAACGGCTTCGATCAAATCGTTGAGGTCCTGGAAAATCAACCCGTCAGCACCGATGATCTGGCGAATTTCATCTACTTCGCGACCGTGGGCGATAAGCTCCGTGG
Organism: Escherichia coli; assembly: GCF_036503815.1. Lineage (GTDB taxonomy): Bacteria > Pseudomonadota > Gammaproteobacteria > Enterobacterales > Enterobacteriaceae > Escherichia > Escherichia coli_F. Next base: position 1,593,898 of record NZ_AP027764.1, on the reverse strand, counting down.
CGCTTGGCATATCAATCCCGTAAACGTTCGGGAAGCGAATTTCCGGTGCCGCAGAAGCGAGGTAAACTTTCTTCGCTCCGGCTTCACGCGCCATCTCGATAATCTGCTCAGAAGTGGTACCACGCACGATGGAGTCATCGACCAGCAGGACGTTTTTATCGCGGAATTCAGCGCGGTTGGCGTTCAGTTTACGGCGCACGGACTTACGACGCAGCTGCTGGCCCGGCATGATAAACGTGCGGCCAACATAGCGGTTTTTCACAAAGCCCTGGCGGTACGGTTTGCCCAGAATACGGGCGATTTCCAGCGCGATATCACAAGAGGTTTCCGGAATTGGGATCACCACGTCGATATCCAGATCTTCCCATTCGCGAGCAATTTTCTCGCCCAGCTTGGTGCCCATATTCACACGCGCGCTGTAAACGGAAATTTTGTCGATGAACGAGTCTGGTCGGGCAAAGTAAACATACTCGAACAGGCATGGATTGCTGACCGGGTTGTCAGCGCACTGGCGGGTAAACAGCTGCCCTTCTTCAGTGATGTAAATCGCCTCGCCTGGGGCGACATCACGCAGGAACTCAAAGCCCAGGGTATCGAGCGCAACGCTTTCGGAAGCGACCATATATTCTGTGCGATTGTCGTCGATATCACGTTTCCCCAGTACCAGCGGACGAATACCGTTAGGATCGCGGAAAGCCACCATACCGTGGCCGATAATCATCGCCACACAGGCATACGCGCCGCGGATTAAGCGGTTTGTAGCAGCAATGGCGGCGAATATGTTGTCGGCTTCCAGCGGGTAGTGGCGGAAGTTGTCCAGCTCGCTGGCGAAGATATTAAGCAGAATTTCCGAGTCGGAGGTGGTGTTGATGTGGCGGCGTTTTTCTTCAAACAGTTTTTTACGCAACTCGTGAGCGTTGGTCAGATTGCCGTTGTGGGCAAGCGTGATGCCATACGGGGAGTTAACGTAAAACGGCTGCGCTTCAGAGGCGCTGGAGCTACCAGCCGTGGGGTAACGCACATGACCAATGCCCATATTGCCCTGCAAACGCTGCATATGGCGAGCTTCGAAGACATCGCTCACCAGCCCGTTCGCTTTACGCAAACGGAAGCAGTTATTAGCATCAATGGTGATGATGCCGGCGGCATCCTGACCGCGATGCTGAAGCACCGTTAAGGCATCATAAATCGACTGGTTAACCGGCATAACACCGGCGATACCGACAATACCGCACATACGTCTTTTTCCTCGTTAAGCCACATCTCAGAGCACTTACGCTCTGGGCAAGAAACTTGACGAGCTTTGCAGATAATCAAAAAACCATCTGATGATAAAACTGAACTGCGGGATCAGCTGTGATTTGCTCCAGTCTTCGCTTTTCGACACCCCGGTAAAGGAGTCGAGAAAGAAGAGAATGGCAGCAACAATCAACACACCGCGCAACGCACCGAAACAGACGCCCAGCACCCGATCGGTGCCCGTCAGGTGGGTTTTCTCAACCAACTGACCTATCACGAAGTTCACGATAGCGCCAACGATCAGTGTCGCGATAAACAGTACCGCGATGGCAATCCCATTTCGAACCAGTTCGTCTTCAAAGCCCGTAAACCAGACTGACAGGTAAGTGTAGTAATGACTGGCGACAAAGAAAGCACAACCCCATGTCACCAGCGATAACGTTTCACGAACAAAGCCGCGGATCAGGCTAACCAGAGAGGAAAAAGCAATCACCGCGATTATGGCGTAATCAATCCAGACCATATGTGTCCCACGATTTTACGCCCTGTCATCCTGTTCGGGGCGCATTCTAACAGAAAAAGAAAACGTTTGCGTAGGGATTTCCTTCCCACGCATCAATAAAAATGGCGCTGAAAAAATATTCAACGCCATCGACTTTTCATGCCTTTGCGGCATCGGGCAATGCGTGTCGGATGCGGCGTGAACGCCTTATCCGACCTACGGTTCTACTCCTGCACAGACCTCGTCGCATCAGGCAAAACCGTATTAATTCGGTGTATAGCCCATCACCACGCCACTTAAGCCAGAAAGCTGCTTGAGTTCACCCAGCGAACCTTTCAGCTTATCTTTCGAGGCATCTGGCCCAACCAGAATACGGGTAATTTTACCCTGCACCGGCGTGGATGGCGACGTATAAACCCGATAACCGGCACCGCGCAGCTTACCGACAATCTCATTCACTTTATCGGCATTTTTCAGCGCGCCCAGTTGCACAACATAAGCTTTACCCGTTGGCGCTGCTTTTTCTTCCACGACCGGCTTCGGTTCTGGCTTCGGCGCAGGTGGTGCTTCAACCTTTGGCTTAAGCGGCTCCACCGGTTTCGGCTTCGGTGGGGCGACCGGTGCAGGTTCCGGTTCAAACTCGGTGTTATTGGCTGCAATAATGGCCGGATCGAGCGACGGTGCTACGGCATCACCTGCCCGTACCTCTTCCGCTGCGCCTTCCGGCGGCTGCGTCGGCAGCGCCTGGGTGGCGGCTGGCATCATATCAGGCTCATCGCGATCGCCCGCTTTTGGCACCAGCGGGATAGCCGCGAACTCATCCTGATAATGTTTTTTCTGCCCGTCCAGCAACCCTGGAAGTACAATCACCCCCAGCGCCACCAGCACGATCGTACCCACTAACCGATTCTGAAACTTACTTGCCACCGCTTCTCCTCGCGTCAATCACTTCCATGACATGTGCGACCGTGTGGAACGAACCACACACCAGCACGGTATCTTCCGCTTTAGCGTCCGCCATTGCGGCATCCCATGCCTGCGCCACGCTATCAAATGATTTGCCGTTACCCAAATGCTCAAGCAGTTGTTCTGCCGTGGCACCGCGCGGCCCTTCCAGTGGCGCACAATACCAGTCATCAACCACGCTTTTCAACCAGGCCAGAGTTCCGGCAATATCTTTATCATGTAGCATACCGATAACCGCCAGCACGCGCCCGTTTTTCGGTAGCGCTTTCATACGCCCGGTGAGATATTCCGCCGCATGTGGATTATGCGCGACATCAAAAATAACGCGTGGCGACTCGCTCACAATCTGGAAACGTCCCGGCAAAATTGCGCTGGCAATCCCGTCGCGAATGGCATTTTCACTGACCTCCAGCCCGCTGGCACGCAGTGCCGCCAGCGCCGTTGCGGCATTCGGTTGCGGGACAAGCGGCAACGGCAGATTTTCCAGCGTGCCGTGAGCATCGCTAAACGTCCAGTCATGATCGGTGACGGAATAGTTCCACTCAACGCCCCGACGTTGTAGCAGTGCGCCTTTTTCCTGCGCCACATCAGCAATGGTAGAAGGCATTTCAGGCTCTCCGACAATTGCCGGTTTTTCATTGCGGAAAATCCCTGCTTTCTCACGACCAATGCTTTCGCGATCTGGCCCCAACCAGTCGGTATGATCCAGCGCAATGCTGGTTACTACCGCGACATCGGCATCGACAATATTGGTTGCATCCAGACGTCCGCCCAGCCCTACTTCCAGAATCACCACGTCAAGTTGTGCCTGTTTGAACAGCCACAACGCCGACAGCGTACCGTACTCGAAATAGGTCAGGGAAATATCACCGCGTGCCGATTCAATCTCCGCAAAAGAGGCTGTGTGGGCCGATTCCGGCAATTCCTGGCCCTGCACACGAACGCGCTCGGTATAACGCACCAGATGCGGCGAACTGTAGACGCCCACTTTGTACCCTGCCGCCATCAGAATCGACTCCAGCGTACGGCAGGTGGTGCCTTTGCCATTCGTACCCGCAACGGTAAATACAAATGGCGCTGGTTTCAGAACGCCAAGACGTGCCGCGACCTGGCTTACGCGCTCAAGGCCAAGATCGATAGTTTTACTGTGCAGGTTTTCCAGATAAGAAAGCCACGAAGCCAGAGGCGACGCGGCTTGAGGAGTGCGTTTGATAATCATGGTATCCGCTGATTCGTTACGGTGAGAATAGCAAAAGGGCAGAGCCAGTGGCCCTGCCCTTATCAGTTATCAGGCCTCAGGTTCCTGATCCGGTACCGGTGGCACCACTACGCCTTCACGCGGCGCTTCAGGATTCGGCGCTGGCAGATTCATCAACTTCGCCAGAATGCTCGCCAGTTTCAGGCGCATTTCCGGACGACGGACGATCATGTCGATGGCGCCTTTCTCGATCAGGAATTCACTGCGCTGGAATCCTGGCGGCAGTTTTTCGCGAACGGTCTGTTCGATAACACGCGGACCGGCAAAGCCGATTAACGCTTTCGGTTCAGCAATATTGAGATCGCCCAGCATGGCGAAACTTGCAGAAACACCGCCCATGGTCGGGTCGGTCAGCACGGAGATGTACGGCAAGCCGCGCTCCTGCATTTTTGCCAGTGCCGCAGAGGTTTTCGCCATCTGCATCAGCGACATCAGTGCTTCCTGCATACGTGCGCCACCAGAGGCGGAGAAGCAGATCAGCGGGCAGTTATCTTCCAGCGCCTGCTCAACGGCACGTACGAAACGTGCACCTACCACAGACCCCATGGAACCGCCCATAAAGGCGAACTCGAATGCCGCAGCGACAACCGGCATTCCATACAGGGTGCCTTTCATCACCACCAGCGCATCTTTTTCGCCGGTTTCTTTCTGCGCAGATGCCAGACGGTCTTTATATTTCTTGGAGTCACGAAACTTCAGCACATCTTTCGGCTCAAGCTCGCTACCCAACTCCACAAGGCTTCCTTCATCTAACAGGCTATGCAGGCGATTACGCGCTGTCATACGCATGTGATGGTCACACTTCGGACAGACCTCAAGATTACGTTCCAGCTCAGCGCGGTATAAAACCTGACCGCAGCTATCACACTTAGTCCACACCCCTTCAGGAATGCTCGCCTTGCGGGTGGGAGTAATGTTGCTTTTAATTCGTTCAATCCAGCTCATTAGGGACCTTTCTGTCTGAACCTGGTTCGATGCCAGTTTTATCTTTGGGGACGCATAATGCCATTTTTGCCCCCAACAGACCATGAATGTTGCACATTAAAACATAACAGCCCGAAACTTTGGATAAAAAAGTGGTCGAACCGCGGAGTTACTTTTTATTTTGCGGCGCGTGCCGCAGCGCGTTTGTGACGGATAATTTCGATGACGCCCGGCAAAATGGAAACCACAATAATCCCGACGATCAGCAGCTTAAGGTTATCCTGAACCATCGGAATTGTACCGAAGAAATAGCCTGCGTAGGTAAAAAGCAGTACCCACAACAGTGCGCCGATCACGTTATAGGCAGCGAAATGACGGTACGACATGTGGCCCATCCCTGCGACAAAGGGGGCAAACGTTCTGACGATTGGCACAAAACGGGCGAGAATAATGGTTTTGCCGCCGTGTTTTTCATAAAACTGATGAGTTTTGTCGAGATAGCTACGACGAAAAATTTTCGAGTTTGGATTACTGAATAATTTCTCACCGAACAACCGTCCTATGGTGTAGTTGACCGCATCACCAACAATCGCGGCAATTAACATCAGTACCACCATCATATGAACATTGAGATCGTTGGTTTCAAGCGAGGCCAGTGCCCCTGCAACAAACAGCAGCGAATCTCCCGGTAAGAACGGCGTTACCACCAGACCGGTTTCACAGAACAAAATCAAAAACAGGATGGCATAAACCCAGACGCCGTACTCTGCGACCAGTTCTGCCAGATGCACGTCAATGTGCAGGATAAAATCGATGAGGAAATAAATCAGGTCCATATTTGCCTATGCCTTGTACTCGTTATCTCTCAGGCCGTAACTACGTTGGCTACAGCCTGAAATTTTCCGAGCTTTATTCTCGTTAGTCCGCCAGAAATAGCGGGCCCATTGGCGGTTTTGGAAGATCAAACCGGTCAGGGTAATCCACCGCGACCAGATACAGCCCTTCCGCTTTTGCCGTTGCTGCCGCCAGCGTTCTGTCCTTTGCGGCCAGCAGTTCTGCTATCCAGCTCTCCGGCTGGTTGTTGGCACCGACTTCCATCAGGCTGCCGACAATATTCCTCACCATATGATGTACAAAGGCATTTGCTTTGATATCTACCACCACATAAGGACCGTGACGCGTGACGTTAATATGCATAACATTGCGCCACGGGGTTCGGGACTGGCACTGCACCGCACGGAACGAGGTGAAATCATTCTCGCCCAGCAGGCATTGCGCGGCCCGATGCATCCGTTCAGCGTCCAGCGGTTCGTAAAAATGGGTTACCCCTTTACTCAGCACTGCCGGACGCAGCCGATGATTGTAGATGATGTAGCGATAACGGCGAGCCGTGGCGCTAAATCGGGCATGAAAATCATCAGGTACAGCTTTAACCCAACGCACGGCGATGTCACCAGGTAAATTCGCATTTACGCCCAACGTCCACGCAGCGTCTTTACGCTGCGCGGTAGTTTCGAAATGCACAACCTGCCCTGTACCGTGTACGCCTGCGTCGGTACGCCCGGCGCAGAAGACGGTGATCGGTTCGTTCGCCACCTGAGAGAGTGCCTTTTCCAGTTTCTCCTGCACACTGCGTACTTCGTTCTGCCGTTGCCAGCCGTAATACTTACTGCCGTCGTACTCAATGCCCAGCGCAATTTTGTAAACTGGCGGTTGTTGCTGGTCGGACATTAGTACAGATACTCCTGCACCAGTTTCTCGGCGATTTTTACTGCCATCAGCGCGCCGCCAAAGCGAACATTATCGGCCACTGACCAGAACTGGACTTGCTCCGGCATACCGTAGTCATTGCGTACGCAGCCAACGGAAAGATGCGGCGTACCAGAAGCATCCCCCACCTGCGTCGGGAATTCGTTCTCTTCAGAGAGCACAATATCTTCGCCCTGGGCAAACGCATCACGCGCTTCTTCTGCCGCCAGCGGACGCAGTGCTTCAAAGTTGACCATCTGGGCATGACCGTAGAAAACCGGTGCCTGGACGACGCTTGCCGAAATCATCAGCCCTTCGTCTTGCAGGATTTTGCGTACTTCGTCAACGATACGACGTTCTTCACGCACGCTACCTTCGCTATCCGGCAGTAACGGCAGCATGTTGAACGCCAGCTGACGACCGAAGAAATCCTCTTCATCAATCGGAATACCGTTCAACAGTTTCGCGCTCTGCCCTGCTAACGCATCGACCGCTTTTTTACCCTGGGCGGAGGCAGAAATCAGGCTGGTGACGCTGATACGTGACAAACCGCCCTGATCGATTAACGGTTTCAGTGCTGCCAACAGCTGGCTGGTCAGGCTGTCCGGTACGGCGATGACATTTCGGTTGCGGTAATCGGTCAGTACAAACGGGTTAACTTCCGGCACCACCAGCGGTACGTCAGGTTCGAGAGCAAACAATCCGCTGCTGTCGATAACCAGGCAACCTGAGTTGGTCGCTTCTTCAACCCAGGCAGCGGTAGCTTCTTTGCCTGCGACAAAAAACGCCAGTTGCGCCTGCGTCCAGTCGAATTCAGCGGCATCCTGCACGGTGATTGTCTTACCACCAAAGCGCAGTTGTTCGCCTGCACTTTCGTTACGTGCCAGTGCATAAATTTCCCCAACCGGGAACTGACGTTCAGCCAGCGTTTCAAGCAGGGCTTCGCCCACAGCGCCAGTTGCGCCCAGGACGGCAATGTTCCAGCCTTCAGACATGGTGGTTTACTCCAGAAATAGCAAAGCTCCCTGCCAATATTACAGCAGAGAGCATGAAGAAGAGATTAACGTGCCGGATGATGAACGGCGTTAAAACCCAGTTTACACAGCAATGATGCCGCACTGGCGTCATCACAAATCACATACAGAGATGACCATTCACGGCGCTCAAGATAGTTTTTGCGCAGTTTATCGAACTCACCCGGTATCCCGGCGACTTTACGCAGCGGTGCGTCATCGCGGCGCACATCATACACCAAATGCACCAGCCTTTTCAGCGTCGGTTGATCGAGCGGACCATGCAGTGTAATACGGCCAAACTCTGGCGCGGGTAGCAACGTATCAAGCGCAACGTGTTGCTCATGCCCAATAAACTTGCTATACGCTTCAAATACTTGCGTAGTGCCACGGGCTTTACCTTCGAGGGTGTAGCCCGCAATATGCGGCGTGCCGATATCCACTTTTTTCAGCAATTCTACGTTGAGTTCCGGTTCGCCTTCCCAGACATCCAGCACTACGCTTAACTTCTGACCTTCATTCAGACAGGTCAACAGGGCAGTATTATCGACGACTGCGCCACGGCAGGCGTTAATCAAGATCGCTCCCGGCTTCAGGTTACGAATCAGTTTTTCGTCCGCCAGATGCAGCGTTTTGTACGGTCCGTCTTTAAAGAGTGGCGTATGGAATGTCAGGATATCCGCATGCTGGACTAATTCATCCAACGAACGGAAATCGCCCTCATCCCCACGATCGGCACGCGGCGGATCGCAAAGCAAGGTTGTAATCCCCAGCGCTTCCAGTCGCGCCTGTAAACGCCGACCAACGTTACCAACGCCCACAATCCCCACGGTACGCTCATGCAGTGAAAATCCATCGCGTTCAGCAAGCATCAGCAGTGAGGAGAAAACATATTCCACCACCGCAATCGCATTACAGCCAGGTGCTGCGGAAAAACCAATTCCCGCCTGCTTTAACCATGCTTCATCGACATGGTCGGTCCCCGCTGTGGCAGTGCCAACAAATTTAATGGGTTTTCCTGCCAGCAAAGATTCATTCACTTTGGTGACCGAACGCACCATCAGCGCATCCGCGTCTGCCAGTTGAGCTACTGGGATTGGACGCCCCGGAACCGCAGTCACCTCACCCAAACGGCTAAATAAGTCGCGGGCATAAGGCATATTTTCATCAACAAGGATTTTCACGTTTGTGTTACCTGTATGAGACGAGAGTTAACCGGACAAGTGTGCCATAATCTCGCGGCCAGGCATACTTGCGATGATTTCAGGTATAAGGATACGTAATGATACAACCTATTTCCGGCCCTCCTCCTGGGCAACCACCAGGTCAGGGAGATAACCTGCCGTCTGGCGCGGGCAATCAGCCTTTATCCAGTCAGCAACGTACTTCGCTGGAAAGCTTAATGACGAAAGTGACTTCGCTGACGCAACAGCAAAGAGCAGAACTGTGGGCGGGTATCAGGCATGATATTGGCCTGTCGGGAGATTCGCCGCTGCTTTCGCGTCACTTTCCCGCCGCAGAGCATAATCTGGCGCAACGTTTGCTGACCGCGCAAAAAAGCCATTCTGCCCGCCAGCTTTTAGCCCAATTGGGTGAGTATTTACGTCTGGGGAATAATCGTCAGGCGGTCACGGATTATATTCGTCATAACTTTGGTCAGACGCCACTGAATCAGCTCTCACCGGAGCAATTAAAAACCATTCTCACCCTGTTGCAGGAAGGGAAGATGGTTATCCCGCAACCGCAGCAGCGCGAGGCGACCGACCGTCCGTTATTACCGGCGGAGCACAATACGCTCAAACAGCTGGTTACCAAACTTGCGGCGGCAACGGGAGAACCCAGCAAGCAGATCTGGCAATCGATGCTGGAACTTTCCGGGGTGAAAGATGGTGAGTTAATTCCAGCGAAACTGTTTAACCATCTGGTGACCTGGTTGCAGGCGCGTCAGACGCTAAGCCAGCAAAATACGCCGACGCTGGAATCACTACAGATGGCGCTGAAACAACCTTTAGACGCCAGTGAACTGGCGGCGTTATCGGCATATATCCAGCAAAAATATGGCCTTTCTGCGCAATCATCGCTTTCTTCAGCCCAGGCTGAGGATATCCTTAATCAGCTTTATCAACGGCGGGTTAAAGGGATTGATCCGCGTGATATGCAACCGCTGCTTAATCCTTTTCCACCGATGATGGACACGTTGCAAAACATGGCAACGCGTCCCGCGCTGTGGATACTATTAGTCGCGATAATCCTGATGCTGGTCTGGCTGGTTCGTTAACCCCGACGAAACGACAGTATCGTGACAATAATTCCCAGCACCGCAGAGATCGCCCCGGCAAGAAATACCGAAGAGTAACCAAACGTGGTCGCCAGCATTCCCGCCAGCGGCCCGGAGACGCCGAGGGCGATATCCTGAAACGCGGCGTATCCGCCCAGTGCGGTGCCACGAACTTGTGACGGTACACGTTTAACCACCTCCACGCCTAGCGCTGGAAAGATAAGCGAACATCCAGCTCCGGTTAAGGCCGCGCCCGCTAATGCGACCCACGCACCTGGCGCCTGCCAGAGCAGCAACAAGCCCACTGTTTCTACAAGCAGAGAAACAATCGCCACTTTCACGCCGCCAAAACGGTCCGGCATCCAGCCAAACATTACGCGCATCACGACAAATGCCCCGCCAAACGCGGTAAGAGTAAAGCCCGCCATCGCCCATCCTTTGCTGGCAAAGTAGAGCGAAACGAAAGTTCCGATAACCGCAAAACCAACACCTTGTAGCGCCAGACCTAACCCTGGTTTCCAGATAAGCCCGACAACGCTCCACAGCGATGGACGTTCTCCCGCCAGGGCCGGTACTTTGCGCACTGTGCCGTTACAGGCCCACGCCAGTATGGGTAATGCCATTGTGGTGAGCGCCAGGGCAGCAAAACCGTAATGGCTATGAATCAACAGGCCAAGCGGTGCACCAACAGCGAGGGCACCGTAAATCGCCATTCCGTTCCATGACATCACTTTGCCGGAATGTTTTGGTCCAACGATGCCCAATCCCCAGGTCAGAGCGCCCGTCAGTAACTGGCTTTCACCAAAGCCAAGAATCAAACGTCCGACGACCAACAGAGCAAATTTGAACGGTGCGGAGACGGGCAAAATCGCCGCCAACAGCAGTGCGCCCCCCGCCAGACCACAAGCTAACATCCCCTGAAGCGCCGAACGTTTTGCACCATATTGATCGGCCAGTCGCCCGGCATAGCCACGCGTCAGCACCGTAGCCAAAAACTGAATGCCGACGGCAATCCCGACCATGGTGTTGCCATAGCCCAGCTCATGATGAACAAACAGCGGGATAACCGGCAATGGTAACCCTACGGTCATGTAGGTGAGAAAAACCGCAAAAGCGATGCGGAAAAGCGAAAAATTGGCAGAAGATCGTGTTTCGGTTTGGCTTACAGCAGTCATGCATTACTCCAGAATGCAGCGCAAGGCGAGGAATTTCCCCGTCTCATCTCTCTGGTTTCAGGGTTACGGTACGCGTTGGCAGGATTTAACGCGTACGTCTTTTCAGAAGGAAATCGACAAAGCGGGAAGTTTGCCTGGAACAGGCGGCGATTGTCAATGATGTGAAAAAGGGAACCATCGGGTTCCCTTTTTCTTTAGTGCCGGAGGCGGCATTGGCGCGTATCGTCGGATGCGACGCTGACGCGTCTTATCCGACCTACTCCGAATTAATCTTTCAGCTTACGCATTACCAGCGTGGCGTTGGTGCCACCGAAGCCGAAGCTGTTAGACATAACGGTAGTCAGTTCGCGATCGGTCGTTTCGGTCACAATGTTCAGACCCGCAGCCTGCTCGTCCAGCTCTTCAATGTTGATGCTCGGTGCGATAAAGCCGTGTTCCAGCATCAGCAGAGAGTAGATAGCTTCCTGCACACCCGCAGCGCCCAGAGAGTGACCGGTCATTGCTTTGGTTGCAGAAATCGCCGGGCTCTTATCACCGAATACTTCACGGATAGCCGCCAGCTCTTTCACGTCGCCAACCGGAGTTGAAGTACCGTGAGAGTTCAGGTAGTCGATTGGCGTATCAACACCGTGCATCGCCATCTGCATGCAGCGAACTGCGCCTTCGCCAGACGGAGCAACCATGTCTGCACCATCAGACGTTGCGCCGTAACCAACGATTTCAGCATAGATGTGAGCCCCACGCGCCAGCGCGTGTTCCAGCTCTTCAACCACCACCATACCGCCGCCGCCAGCGATAACGAAACCGTCGCGGTGAGCGTCGTAAGTACGGGAGGCTTTTTCCGGGGTGTCGTTGTATTTAGTAGACAGCGCGCCCATCGCGTCGAATTCGCAAGCCATTTCCCAGCACAGCTCTTCGCCGCCGCCAGCAAACACGATGTCCTGTTTGCCCAGTTGGATCTGCTCTACTGCGTTACCGATACAGTGTGCGGAAGTCGCACACGCGGAGCTGATGGAGTAGTTAACGCCGTGAATTTTAAACGGCGTGGCGAGGCAGGCAGAAACGCCAGATGCCATCGCTTTGGTGACCACATACGGGCCAACCGCTTTCAGGCCACGCGGGCTACGCATAGCGTCAGCGCCGAACACCTGGAAACGCGGGGAACCGCCGCCAGAACCTGCAATCAGGCCAACGCGCGGGTTATTCTGATAAGCTTCCGGGGAGAGGCCAGCATCTGCAATTGCCTGCTCCATAGAAAGGAATGCATAAATGGATGCGTCGCTCATAAAGCGCACAACTTTGCGGTCAATGAGGCCAGTGGTATCCAGTTTTACGTTGCCCCAGACGTGGCTACGCATGCCGGAATCCTTCAGCTCCTGAGAGAAAGTGATCCCTGAACGTCCTTCACGCAGAGATGCCAGGACTTCCTGCTGGTTATTACCGATGCTGGAAACAATGCCCAGGCCAGTAATCACTGCACGTTTCATTCAATACCTCTGTAAGTCGCACATAGAGTAAGTTTCGAATGCACAATAGCGTACACTTGTACGCCGAACAAGTCCGATCAGCCAATTAATAGAGAAATTTGCGCAGCCTGACACACATCGCTAAGATCGAGCCACCGCCTGTAAGACGAGTAACTTACGTGAAACACTACGCCATACAACCTGCCAACCTCGAATTTAATGCTGAGGGTACACCTGTTTCCCGAGATTTTGACGATGTCTATTTTTCCAACGATAACGGACTGGAAGAGACACGCTATGTTTTTCTTGGGGGTAACCAATTAGAGGCACGCTTTCCTGAACATCCGCATCCTCTGTTTGTGGTATCAGAGAGCGGCTTCGGCACCGGATTAAACTTCCTGACGCTATGGCAGGCATTTGATCAGTTTCGCGAAGCTCATCCGCAAGCGCAATTACAACGCTTACATTTCATTAGTTTTGAGAAATTTCCCCTCACTCGTGCGGATTTAGGATTAGCGCATCAACACTGGCCAGAACTGGCACCGTGGGCAGAAAAACTTCAGGCGCAGTGGCCTTTGCCCTTGCCCGGTTGCCATCGTTTATTGCTCGATGAAGGCCGCGTGACGCTGGATTTATGGTTTGGCGATATTAACGAACTGACCAGCCAACTGGACGATTCGCTAAATCAAAAAGTAGATGCCTGGTTTCTGGACGGCTTTGCGCCAGCGAAGAACCCGGATATGTGGACGCAAAATCTGTTTAACGCCATGGCCCGGCTGGCGCGTCCGGGCGGTACGCTAGCGACATTTACGTCTGCCGGTTTTGTCCGCCGGGGTTTGCAGGAAGCCGGATTCACCATGCAAAAGCGCAAAGGGTTTGGGCGTAAACGGGAAATGCTTTGTGGGGTGATGGAACAGACATTACCCCTCCCCTGCTCCACGCCGTGGTTTAACCGTACGGGTAGTCGCAAACGGGAAGCGGCGATTATTGGCGGTGGTATCGCCAGCGCATTGTTGTCGCTGGCGCTATTACGTCGTGGATGGCAGGTAACGCTTTATTGTGCGGATGAGGCCCCCGCGCTCGGTGCTTCCGGCAATCGCCAGGGGGCGCTGTATCCGCTCTTAAGTAAACACGATGAGGCGTTGAACCGGTTTTTCTCCAATGCGTTTACATTTGCTCGTCGGCTTTACGATTTATTGCCTGTTAAATTTGATCATGACTGGTGCGGCGTCACGCAGTTAGGCTGGGATGAGAAAAGTCAGCACAAAATCGCACAAATGCTGTCGATGGATTTACCCGCAGAACTGGCTGTGGCCGTTGATGCTAAGGCGGTTGAACAAATTACGGGCGTTGCGACAAATTGCAGCGGTATTACTTATCCGCAAGGTGGTTGGCTGTGTCCGGCAGAGCTGACCCGTAATGTGCTGGAGCTGGCACAACAGCAGGGTTTGCAGATTTGTTATCAACATCAGTTAAAGGATTTATCCCGTCAGGATGACTGTTGGTTGTTGAATTTTGCAGGAGATCAGCAAGCAACACATAGTGTGGTGGTACTGGCGAACGGGCATCAAATCAGCGGTTTCAGCCAAACGTTGTCTCTGCCGGTGTATTCCGTTGCCGGTCAGGTCAGCCATATTCCAACAACGCCGGAACTGGCGAAGCTGAAGCAGGTGCTGTGCTATGACGGTTATCTCACGCCACAAAATCCGACGAATCAACATCATTGTATTGGCGCCAGTTATCATCGCGGCAGCAAAGATACGGCGTACAGTGATGAAGACCAGCTGCAGAATCGCCAGCGGTTGATTGATTGTTTCCCACAGGCGCAGTGGGCAAAAGAGGTTGATGTCAGTGATAAAGAGGCACGCTGCGGTGTGCGTTGTGCCACTCGCGATCATCTGCCAATGGTAGGCAATGTCCCCGATTATGATGCAACGCTCGCGGAATATGCCTCTCTGGCGGAACAGAAAGACAACGCGGTAAGCGCACCGGTTTATGACGATCTCTTTATGCTTGCGGCTTTAGGTTCGCGTGGTTTGTGCTCTGCCCCGCTGTGTGCCGAGATTCTGGCAGCGCAGATGAGCGACGAACCGATTCCGATGGATAGCAATACGCTGGCGGCGTTAAATCCAAATCGGTTATGGGTGCGGAAGTTGTTGAAAGGGAAAGCGGTTAAGGCAGGGTAATCTGCTTTGGCAGCGTTTGTCGGATGCGGCGTGAACGCCTTATCCGACCTACGTGAAATCTGTAGGCCTGATAAGACGCGGTAAGCGTCGCATCAGGCATGACGCTCCAGACGCCAACAACTTACTGCTGTGAAGCCTGTTGAAACAGGTTTTCCCACATATCGGTCACCAGCGCCTGGTCTCGCGGCGACAATTCACCGGCACCAATGGCTTTTTCCAGACTCTGGCTAACGGTCGTATGTACCGCCTGGGCGGAGTGGTCATCACCACTTTCCAGTTCTGCGATGGCTAATGTCAGGTGGCCACGCAAATACCCACTGGCAAACAACTCATCATCACTGGCATGGTCAACCATACCGTCGATTAATGCCAGAATGCGTGATTCAAACTCCGCGATCATCTTCTTTCCTCATTGTAAAACGTGGCGCAGGCTTCAGTTGAGCGCTTCCGGCCACGGGAACTGTTCCGCCGTAAGTTCCGGCGTGTGATAATAATTTTGTAGTGCTTTAATGAAGCGTGCCGGACGCTCGGGAATACCGTTTGCCAGATAATCCATCACCTGTGCATGTACCCGCCGTTGAAATACCACGCGGTCCGGTTCGAAATCCCCTTCCAGATTGTCGCAACTGACATTAAACGGATATCCCGCCGCCACACAGAACAACCAGTCCAGCGCCTGCGGCTTCACTTCAACATCTTCAAACTGGCCTTGCGTTTGGGCATCGCGTCCGTCCGGACAATACCAGTAGCCGAAATCAACCAGCTCACGGCGCGCTTTCCCGGCAATACACCAGTGCGAAATCTCATGAATTGCGCTGGCATAAAAGCCGTGAGCAAAGACGATTCGGTTATACGGTACTTCCGCATCAGCAGGAAGATAGATCGGTTCGTCGTCGCCTTTAATCAGACGGGTATTAAATTCATCGGCAAAGCAGCTATTAAAAATTTCAATCAACTGCTCATAGTGGTGTGTACTATTCATTAGTTCATCCCCAACCAGTGGAGGATCTCCTGTCCGTGGCTATCATAAAGTAATTTGGCACTCATTACCGCCGAGACGATAACAATCATCGGGCGAATCAGCTTTTGTCCTTTGCTCAACACCAGTCTTGACCCCATGCGCGCGCCGAGGAACTGCCCCACCAGCATCACAAATCCTGTCGCCCAAATCACTTTGCCGCCGAGAATAAACAGCAGCAAACCGCCGATGTTTGACGTTGCGTTGAGTAATTTGGCGTGGGCCGTGGCTTTGGCGAGGTTAAAGCCGCACAGCGTAACGAAGGCTAACGCGTAAAACGATCCGGCAGCCGGGCCAAAGAATCCATCGTAAAAACCTACGCAGCCCCCCGCCACCAGCGCAAATGGCAGTCCATACATCCGACGCTGGCGATCTTCTTCTCCCAGTTTGGGCATCAGTAAGAAATAAAGCCCAATACAAATCACCAGAATGGGCAAAATCTGCCGCAAGACATCAGCCTGAACGTACTGCACCAGTAAAGCGCCGCTCATTGAGCCGATAAAGGTCATGGCGATATTAAGTTTCTGATCGCTTAAGCTAACCACTTTGCGGCGAATAAAATAGATAGTGGCAGAAATAGAACCACCGCAGGCTTGCAGTTTATTGGTTGCCAGCGCGTTAGCCGGAGACATCCCCGCCGCCATTAATGCCGGAATGGTGAGTAGCCCACCGCCCCCGGCAATAGAGTCGATAAATCCCGCCAGTATGGCGACAAAAAAGAGGAGTCCCAGTAATAGCGGGGAAACCATAAACAGGCTATTAAACGTTTCCATTAGATCACGTGCTCATCCAGTAGCGCCTGGCAGGAAGGCGGCAACGGAGGCGGTGTCTTCTTCTCAGGCTTTGTTGTTCCCGGTTTTGGTGGTTCAAACCAGCTTTGCAATTCTGCCCCGCAACCATCGCCCGGTGGCGGTAAAGGTTGATCTTCACACTCCAGGCTATCGGCAGGACAACGTAATCGTACATGCATATGGGCGCGATGCTGGAACCAGGGCCGCACTTTACGTAACCAGTCGCGATCGGTGCCCGCATCAAGGCAAAGTTGTTGTTTAATCGCCGGATTAACAAAAATGCGCGTGACGTCTTTATCCTGCGCGGCGAGTTTAATCAAGCTGAAAATTTCGGGCTTCCACAGCGTGGGGACAACGTGTTTACCGTCGCGGGAAACCAAATCTAATGCTTGCGGGCGCAAGAGTTGCGCGGAGGTCCAGCGTTTTTTCGGCAGTTGCAGGAAGATGTCCACATCCAGTCCGGTCTGATGACTGGCGTGACCGCCATTGAAACGCCCACCAGCAGGCATTCCCATATCGCCAATCAGCACCGTGCCCATACCCAGATTGCTCACCTGGCTACTCAGACGCTGGATAAACATCACCAGGTCCGGGTGCCCGAAATAGCGACGCTGATCGGTACGCATGACCTGATAATGTTCGGACTGTATCGGCAGCGTATCAGCACCAACGATACAGCCATTTGAAAAACTGCCTATCGATTGTGCACTACCCGGCACAGGTTGGGTTATTTTTTGCCACGGCGTCGCTGCCAGGCTGGCGCTACTGGCAAGCAGGGCCAGCAGCGCAATCGCAGTTTTGTTCATTTTTACCAGCGTGGAATATCAGTCTTCACATCAGCATTTTGCGCCCGTTGCCGTAACAGGTGATCCATTAAAACGATCGCCAGCATCGCTTCCGCGATCGGCACCGCGCGGATCCCAACACAAGGATCGTGACGGCCTTTGGTGATCATCTCAACTTCTTCGCCAAAGCGGTTAATGGTGCGTCCAGGCACAGTAATGCTGGAGGTCGGTTTCAGCGCCATATGGGCAATGATTTGCTGCCCGCTACTGATGCCGCCGAGAATGCCGCCCGCATGGTTGCTCTGGAAACCGTCTTTGGTGATTTCGTCACGGTTCTGGCTGCCACGCAGCGCTACCACGTCAAAACCATCACCAATTTCCACACCTTTCACCGCGTTAATGCTCATTAGCGCATGGGCGATATCAGCATCAAGGCGATCAAAGACCGGCTCGCCAAGTCCGGCAGGGACGCCACTGGCCACCACGGTGACTTTCGCGCCAATAGAGTCGCCCTCTTTTTTCAGCGCGCGCATCAGTTCATCTAAGGCTTCGATTTTGTCCGGATCCGGGCAGAAGAATGGATTTTGCTCGACCTGAGACCAGTCTTTGATTTCCAGCGGAATGTCGCCCATTTGGGTCAGGCAGCCGCGAATTTCTATACCAAATTTCTCAGCGAGATATTTTTTGGCAATCGCCCCTGCTGCAACGCGCATGGCGGTTTCGCGAGCGGAAGAACGACCGCCGCCGCGATAATCGCGCAGGCCATATTTTTGTTCGTAGGTGTAATCGGCATGGCCTGGACGGAAAACGTCTTTAATTGCGCTGTAATCCTGAGAACGCTGGTCAGTGTTTTCAATCAACAAACCAATGCTGGTGCCGGTAGTAACGCCTTCAAAAACACCGGAGAGAATTTTGACCTGATCCGGCTCACGACGCTGAGTGGTATAGCGCGATGTCCCAGGGCGACGACGGTCGAGATCGTGTTGCAGGTCTGCTTCCGTCAGCGGAATACCTGGCGGAACACCATCGACGATGCAGCCGAGCGCCAGCCCGTGCGATTCGCCGAAGGTGGTTACGCGAAAGAGTTGTCCAATTGTGTTTCCAGCCATCACGGCTCCGTTATTGTTGTGTTTGCGTGTTTACTTAATCTTTATAAATCGCGAAATGTTCTCGTGCAGCAATAAGCTGCTCTTTGGTGAGCATAAACACACCATCACCGCCGTTATCAAACTCCAGCCAGGTGAACGGAACATCCGGATATTGTTCCATAAGATGTACCATGCTGTTGCCGACTTCACAAATCAGCACGCCATCATCAGCAAGGTAATCTGCCGCATTACCGAGAATACGACGCGTCAGTTTCAGGCCGTCAGTACCAGATGCCAGACCCAGTTCCGGCTCGTGACGGTATTCATTTGGCAGGTCGGACATATCTTCCGCATCGACGTACGGCGGGTTAGTGACGATCAGGTCGTACTGCACTTTCGGCAAGTCCCGGAACAGATCGGAACGAATCGGGATGACGTTGTGGATCAGACCATGTTCTTCGATGTTCTGTTCAGCAACCGCCAGCGCGTCAGGAGAGATGTCTACCGCGTCGACTTCTGCTTCCGGAAAGGCATAGGCGCAGGCAATCGCAATACAGCCGCTTCCGGTGCACATATCTAAAATGTGCTGCGGTTGCTTGCTGATGAGTCCGGCAAATTTATTGTTGATAAGTTCACCAATCGGCGAGCGCGGCACCAGCACACGTTCATCGACGTAAAATTCATGGCCGCAGAACCAGGCTTTGTTGGTCAGGTAGGCCACCGGAATGCGTTCGTTGACGCGGCGGATCACGCGCTCAACAATACGGTGTTTTTCGCTGGAAGTCAGACGCGCGGTGCGCATATCTTCCGGAATATCCAGCGGCAGGTAGAGCGATGGCAGCACCAGTTGTACGGCTTCATCCCACGGGTTATCGGTGCCGTGGCCGTACCAGATATTTGCCGCGCTGAAGCGGCTCACCGACCAGCGCAACATGTCCTGAATGGTTTGCAGCTCATTTACTGCTTCGTCAACGAAAATTTTATCCACGTATTCCTCCAGGGCATGGTCGCATTAATTTCGGCGGCTAGTTTGCCATGAAGATGACGATAAATCAGCATTCACGCGCGGTGAGTGAGGAAAAATACGTTTAAAACGATCGATTAGACGACGAGTCGGGTAAACTGTAGGAAAATTAGAAATGAGAGATGTAAATGAAAAAGAAATCATCACTTAGCGAGGAGGACCAGGCGCTTTTTCGCCAGTTGATGGCGGGAACCCGCCAGATAAAGCAGGACACCATTGTCCATCGGCCGCTGCGTAAAAAAATTAGCGAAGTACCGGTCAAGCGGTTAATTCAGGAACAGGCCGATGCCAGCCATTATTTCTCCGATGAGTTTCAACCGTTATTGAATACCGAAGGTCCGGTGAAATATGTCCGTCCGGATGTCAGCCACTTTGAAGCGAAGAAACTGCGCCGCGGCGATTATTCGCCGGAGTTGTTTTTGGATTTACACGGTTTGACGCAATTGCAAGCTAAGCAGGAACTTGGGGCTTTGATTGCTGCCTGCCGTCGTGAACATGTGTTTTGCGCCTGCGTGATGCATGGTCATGGTAAGCATATTTTGAAGCAGCAAACGCCGCTGTGGCTGGCACAACATCCCCATGTGATGGCGTTTCACCAGGCACCGAAAGAGTACGGCGGTGATGCAGCTTTATTAGTGTTGATTGAAGTGGAAGAGTGGTTGCCGCCTGAGTTGCCCTGACATCATTATCAACATGCACTTTCACCGACCAGTTATCTGGTCGGTGAAAGATTAACACTACAATTCGTTCAGCACATACTGGAAACGGCACGTAGAATCAATCGGTTGCCGACTGCTGGTATTTACCTTCACCACAATGTCGTGTAACTGTTTATCGGTAACTGGATGGCGTGTCGGTGTGACAGTCACCGTTGATTCGTCACAACCGTAAGAAGTGAAGGTTAACAACTCAGAAACCACGCGGCAGTACGCGCCACGCGGATCAAAAACACTTCCATCACATAGCTTTCCATCCTCCATCAGGTAGGTCGAAAGTGTAGTGGTGATTATCGTCCCTGTGGATTTTAGTTGTAACAGTTTACTCTTGCTCACAGAGCTCTCATTCCAGGAAATATCATATGAAGCAACCGGGATCGTTGGGCATACTGTGGCATGAGCTGTTGGGCCAGTGTATGCCGTAGTCCACCGCTCTGTTGTGATTGCATAATACGAGGAGATCCACGGACACCCATAGTCATCAGACTGGACCGTGACTTTAAACGTCATAAAAGCACACCGATACCAAGCCGTATCAATACCAGGACAAAATGCGTTACTCACGGGCCCAAAATCATCCAGAATCAGAACAGGGGCAGGACCACTTCCTGTCCACGAAAGCAGCCTGGCTTCACTGCCCTTGTAGGTTGCGGAGTTATACGAACCATAAGCGACCTCATTCGGTGTTAACACTGACACGTAGAAAGTCATTCCGGCAAGATACTGTGTAGCCTGACCATAATAAACTTTGACACTATTAAAACTTGCGCTCATTAGCTTATCTTTGGCATAACTGGCGGGGGTTATGAAGCTTGATGCTATAAAGACCAGGCTTAAAAAAAACAACGTCCATTTTCTCATCTTAAATATACTCAAAGGTTGCGGTTAAGGAGGCGGTAAAATCGCCCATCGTCACTTCCCGACCGCTTTTCGCCTGTAACCAGGCCCTGAAATTAATGTCATTACTGCCATCGCTAAGCGTAAATTTCGCCCCGGTTGGGTCGTTAATCGCCACCCGTACCCCGTCCGTCGTTTCCATCCCAATCCCGACGCCCTGCGCGGTTGATGTGGTATCCAGCGCCAGGAAACCGGGCTGCTCACTGTCTTCCGTACCGGTAAGAGTCACCTGGACCTGATAACTGGCAGGCCCCTTACAATCTTTCAGCTTAAACACCACCGGCACGTGCGCAGACTCCCCCGCGACCATAAGATCCCGACGACTGATAGTCGGAAAATGGACTTCGGCCAGATTTCCGCTCTCTACCACCAGCGTACAAGAGCGGCTGAGTAAGTTGCCGAAAAAATGCAGGTTGTTGTCCACGGCCAGGGCACGCGTGCAGCCGATCAACAACAGGCCCGCTAACAGCCCATAGCCGAGCGAATAAATGCGTTCTGTCTTCATTGATAATCCACCCGCAATGTTGCATAGGCTGAAAACGTGGTATCACTCAGCACCGCATCGGCTGACTTCACTGGCACGGCTTCCAGCTTCGGCTTTTGGGTAAAATCGATGGCGTTAATAGTAAGCGGAGTATTCGGCTTAAAAGGCTGACCATCGTGCTGAAGTTCAATACCAAAGCCGGGAACGTCTGTTTCGATAGCCGAGTCATTGTAGGCGGTCTGCGTACCCGTCCAGGTGAGTGTCATATTCCACTCGGGATCGCGCGTGTCAGAGTCACAGCTCAGGCCATATACCACTTCCTTGCGACCATAGTCTCCGTTGATACTGTCGATGATGAGATCACGAAATTCCACTTCGAGGGTCTTTCCATCGCTGATAGCACAGGCAGGCGGTGCCACCAGCGTACCTTGGAAGGTGATGTCATCCCCAGCCGCCAGCGCAACGCCACCGCAGGTGCAGAGTAAAAGTAACAAGCGTTTTTTCATTGGTAATCCACCACCATCGTCATACTGGCGTTAAATTCCGCTGGCGTAAGCTGCACTCCGCTCTGTTTTACCGGCACCGCTGTGAGGTTGGGCAACTGGTTAGCATTAAAATCAGACCAGTTACCTTCACCCACTCTGAACAGGGAGTTATCGTCACCATTTTCAATGCGAATACCCAGGCCGGGTATTTCCGTCGCAATGACAGTTTCCCCGTTAATCACGGTGGTAGGGCCTTTAAACTGCATCCGCAGATCATCAAGGCCCACCGCCCTGTTATCACAGTTCAGGGTATAAAGCGGCTCCGTGGTGCGGTAATTCGTGCCATTGATTTTGCTAATGTAGACTTCGCCAAATTGCACATTGCTCCCCTTTACGGAACAGGGCGGTGGCGCATCCACCAAAACGCGCAACGTCAATATCACCTGTTTACTTTGTCCTGCGACAGCAATATTCCCCATCAGCCAGCCGCTCAGGAGAAAAATGCCCGTTCCCACCAGAAACGTGTATTTCATAAGACTCTCCCGGCATCAGCCTTTGCGGCTTTGCTCTGCATCCACCTGGCAATTATTGCCAGTGCATTTAAAGTTCAGCGACATTCGCGCGCCGTAGTCGTTGACGTAAGTCAGCACCGGCACAGTGTCTATCTTCACATTCAACGGTGCGGACGATTTCGGCGGCATGACCAGCGGCGTAAACCCGGCTGCCGGATTACCATTTTTCTGTGTGCTGGCATTGCTGATAATCACGTAATACGGCGTGGGGTTATTGACGGTGAACGCCTGGCCATTGCGGGTTAACGTCACCTTGTGCTGCCACGGCTCCCTCATGTCAATTTTTGCCAGTGCCTTGGGTCGCCAGAACAATTTGATACGCGTTTGCAGGGCAATTTGCAGCGTATTAGGTTTGTTCGATTTTGGCGGGATTTCACGCACGTTAAAGTAGAACATGCTCTCACGATCGGCCGGTAACTTGTTGATATCCGGCATTCCCTGGACTTTTACCTGACCATTCATCATCGCATCAATACGCTGTACCGGCGGCAGTACCGTGAGTGGCGAACTGATTTTGTTGCCCTTTTCGTCCTCCATCCAGCTTTGCGCCAGGTAGGGCTGCTTCAGGTCGTTATTGCGCAACGTGACGCTGATAGATTTGTCACCTTCATTGAAGATCAGGCGTGTGCGGTCGGGCGTCACCGATGCGTGGGTTGTAAAACTGGCGGCCGCCACCAGCAGCGCCAGCGCCGGGATAACTCTTTTTGCAGAGCGAGTCAATGTATACATGGATCAATCCTTAATCACGTTATTGGTTTGCTGAAATAGCCATAGGTTCCGCACCAGGTGTGACCTGCTGCGTCTGTTCCTGAATTATCGGTTTAACCTCTGCCGGAGCCGCAGGCATCACAGTGCCTTGTTGCTTGCACGGCAGTAACAGGCCGTTGAACAGGTCGGCGGGCAGCGGGTCTGGCAGTGAAATCTCACAGTGAGGTTCGCCATTCCATGAGACACGCATGTGTTCGCCCGCTTTTACCCCGGCCAGATAGACGTTGCCGTCATCATCAACCAGGCCGACCTGCTGGTCATGTTCGTTACTCACTTCCGCACCGAATGGCGGATAACTGCCATCACTCATACGCAGGACAGCCATCGCCTTTTGCCCACTGATGACCGCAAATTGACGGTAGCCAATGGCACCTTCGGTAAGCGTCGCCTGCACGACAGACTGCGTGGCTTCGGCGTTTTCTGGCAGTTTGGTCAGGTCAATCGTGGCCTGGTTACGGTAGTAGTTATTGACGTCGGCAACGACGGCTTTGCCAAACATATTGGTATATATCGCTGCACTATTTCCTTCGACCGGTACGTCAGCAACACCGTCAGCATCAATCAGTAATCGCGTACCGCCCATATTTTGAGTACGGTGCAACGCACCACCGTGAGCCGTGAGCGTAGCGCCGCCCTGTAGCGACAACCCGGCAGAGGTGTACTGTCCTTGATGGTAGTTAGCATTGAGATCCACATGGGCCATTGAACCGTCACGGCTGTAATAACCATCCACGCTGGAGTGATTTTCACTGTTGCCAACGTTTATCTGATAATGACTGGCATCATCGATACGGCTGAAATACCCCACCTGGCTGCTGTCTGAACCGCTGCCATAGTTACCGTTGTAACTCACAACGCTGCTATCACTCCACGGCATACTTAAGGAGATATAGACGCCTTTGTCTGCGCTGTTGTCATACTCGTAGCGATAACCGGTCAGAGAGATACTCATGTTGCGAATGCCGCCCATATTGAAATAGTGGGAGAGCATTACGTTGTAGTTGGTCTGTTCATCACGATCCCAGTAGGTGTGACGCGTATAGTTCAGGTAAACAGAAACACCGGCATCCCTGAAGTTCTGGTTATAGGTGGCGGTGTACATCTCTTTATCATTGCCTGAGCGGACCATTGCGCTGTCATTCGCGTCCAGGTACTCGCTCATGGTCATATAGTTCTCTTCCGAGAAGCGGTATCCGGCGAAGGTGACGCGGCTGTTGAGTTCATCAAAGTCTTTGGAATAACTGACCCTGAATGAGTTACCGTTGAGCGTGCTTTTTCCGTAAGCGGTCGAATCGTCAAGTCGGGTATGCGAGTGGGTGATATCGAAGGCCATCGCACCGAAAATGGAGAGATCGCGACCAATCCCAAGTGCGGCTGACTGGTAATTTTCATCGCCAAGCGCCCCGCCATACAGCGACCAGCCGTTTGCTATCCCCCAGGACGCTTCGCCAGCGGAAAAGAACCCGCCCTGTACATGGTGCCCCCACTCCTGTGGTCGCCCCATCATAACCTTGTAGCGCACCTGGCCCGGGCGAGTGAGGAACGGCATGGAGGCAGTGCTGATGTCATACTCCTGCACCTGACCGTTCGCCTCTTCAATGCGCACATGCAGCGTACCAGAGCTAAAATCGGCGAGATCCTGGATACGGAATGGTCCGGCTGGCACCTGGGTTTCATAGATTACGCGCCCGGCCTGGCTGATGGTGACTTTCGCCGCCGTATGGGCCACGCCAGAAATATCCGGGGCATAGCCGCGCAGATTCGGCGGCAGCATTTGATCGTCAGTACTGATGCTACCGCCAATGTAGTTAAAGCCATCGAAAATATCGGAATCGAGGTAATCTTCACCGAGTGCCAATTTGGCTTTCAGGCTCGGTAACGCGCGCCAGGCGTAGTAACGGCTCCAGTCCCAGTTTCTTTCGGTGCTGTCTTGCGACTCTTCATCGTTACTGCGAGTATGCTGATAATCGCTCTGCCAGTCGGCTCGCAGGCGCCACGGCCCGAGGTTAACGCCAACCGTACCGTTGCCGCTGATATCGTTGCTGTCATCACCGCCATTTTCTTCGTGTCGGGTTTGGGCGTTGATGCTGTAATCGGCAATTAAACCTGAGATGCCATCATCCCAGCGCGAGGGAGGGTCCCAGTCGACATCGCTGTATTCAAGATAAGCCTGCGGTAAGGTGATAAGAAGTGCGGACTGGCTTAAATCAGCGCGCATTTCCAGACCGTCAAGTTGGCCTGGCTTGAGGCATTTACCGTCGTGAACCCATTGCAAATTGTTCGCAATGTCTTCTTTAAAACCAAGCTGTGCCACCAGTTCTGGCGACAGACAGGCGTAAGTCTTATTGGCGTCATTTTCTGTTGCATACCAGTAAATATCATATTCACCGGTTAACGGCTGTTTATTAACCTCAACCTGTAAACTGTATTTACCTGGCTCAACATAACCCTGGCTTGAAAAGCGTTTTAAATCGATTTTCGTGTCGCCTTTTAATTCCAGAAAACGGGAATCAAACTGAATATCTTCATCAGCCCAGGCATTGATATGGCATCCAGAGATGGCCACGGCAACGCACCAGGGAAGCGCCCGTAAGCGGAAAAGGGAATGGTCAGGCATACACGTATTCATCCGTGATTATTATAATAAGTTCAAAAACTCGCTAAAATCCCCCATAGCGCGATGCTATGGGGGTGAATTACCTTAGAGATAGGTAATCTGGAAGGTGGTATTCGCTTCAAAACCACCCAGGTCAGGCGTACCAGCCGCACCGACTAACCAGGCTTTGAAGTTCAGAGTCTGTTTAGGTTTGCCTTTATTGGTTGCTGAGTCATTTACGATCGCCTGTTTAATGCCAGCACCGCTTTTATAGGAAGTACCTTGCTTATCACCAATCGCCAGGCTTACATTGTTAAACGCAGCACCTGTATCGGTATTAAAAATGGTGTAGTAATTATCGTTTCCTGTAGAAACGGTACCGGTGAACGTCGTTTCCATGTTCGTTTGGGTATCAAATACGCAGTCCTGTAAACGAATCTGAAAATCTTTCGGCGTGGTAGTCCCGTTGTTTTTGAGTGCTTCTGCACCGATGTTACCCAAATCCACTTCCAGTTTGTGATCGTCTGGAACGATAGAGCACGGGGAGTCTTCAATGGTGCCATAGAAACGTGCAGTACCGTTGTTGCCTGCAGCAAATGCTGACGTGGAGACAACTGCGCCCATCACCATTGCGGCAGCAATGGCTGTTTTGGCAAACTTACTCATTATTTGTCCTTAAATCATTAAAATGTATAATACAAGCAACTGACATAATATTATTGTATATATTATGTCTGACGCTTTTAGTTAACCATTGAACATCATATGTCCCAAATAATCATAGAATGTAAACAGATATTCTCTGGTGTGTCGTTATGTTGGTCTTATCCTTAAAAATAATCAATGTAGCAATACTTAAAGACTTTATGTAGATTTAATTAATCAATACACAACCAGAATATCTCACTCGCTTTTCAATAAAAAAAACATGCGCATTATCAAAAAAAAGAAAAGACATCATAATCAATGTGAATGCATTGAATATAAAAACCACTGAGATAATTTATAATGATTTTGCAATTATTTATTGATAAGATTAAATCTCAATTAAATTAATTAATATATATTCAAGATACAAAACCATTATTCCACTGTGTTATTACCAGTTTCAATAACAAGAAAGATAATAAAATTCGTGATATGTAAAATATGATCACAATTAGGACAGAAAAAATTTGCCCGGTATACGCGTACGCAACCGGGCATATGAGCTTTTAAATTGCTTTTGCCATCTTCAGATTACACGGGCTCATCTGCCAGTTGAATTGACCGTTTCCACTTTCATCAAGTGTAACGCTGGCAATCGCTGAAGTGGTAAACATAGGCGGCGTTTCGCCCGGACATAACTCGGCAACCAGATACCCGACTAATGGTAAGTGGGAGATAACCAGTACCGACTCGACACCTTCGTTGGTCAGTGCCTGGAGATACGCACTGACCAGACCAACATCGCCACAGGGCGTTAGCTCAGGCAGAACTTCTACGCTGGAGGGCAGGTCCATACAATCCGCCACTTCTTCCAGTGTTTGCTCGGCTCGCAGGAACGGGCTCACCAGAACACGTTCGATTTCCACTTTTTGACCTTTCAGCCAGTTCGCCATCAGGCGAGATTCGTCACAACCATTAGTGGTCAGAGGACGAACCGAATCACTGGCGGCATCGAGGGCTGCGTCGCCGTGACGCATGATAAAAACTTGCATATTGCACCGCTTTTGTTAACCAGATTCGCCCGTCGTGTTTCATCTGAAACCAGAGAAACACGACGGTGGCCGGCATTGTGCCTTATCCATTCACCGAATGAAACGCTGTTTTTTACCTCAATGGCGTAAGTATAGTCAATATGCGTTTACATTTTGACCAACGCTCCGCCATTCAGCGCGGATTCATATAACTTTGACCTTCTTATTGCAGGTCAGTTGCAGTTGTTTTCCAAAAACTTTCCCCACGCTCGCTCATCTCAACTAAACGATCGCAAGGGGTAAAACGAGAACCGTACCGCGCGGTCAGACGTTGCATTATTGCAACCACTTCTGCCGCACCGAGAGCGTCGATATAGCGAAATGGGCCACCGAGAAACGGCGGAAACCCAATTCCAAATACCGCGCCGATATCCCCGTCACGCACGCTACGGATAACCTGCTCGTCCAGACAACGTACTGCTTCATTCAGCATCATCATCACACACCGTTCAGTAACCTGCGGTGCGGAGAGTCGCCCCTGCCCTTGCGCGCCAATCAGCGGATAAATAGCAGGATCGACCTGTTTTTTGCTTTTACGCCCTTTCGGCCCATAAAGATAGAAACCCCGACCATTTTTTCTGCCTTTGCGATCGTCATTCAAAATTGAAGAAACAACATTTGCAGGCGCGCTAAAACGTTCTCCATAAGCGGCTTCCAGTACAGGAATAATTTTAGTCCCGGTGTCGATTCCTACCTCATCCAAAAGTTGGATTGGTCCCACCGGAAAACCAAACTTGACCAGTGCGGCATCGATATGCTCAACCCGTTCACCTTCAGTCAACATGCGGATAGCTTCATTGATGTAAGGCGCTAAAATGCGATTGACATAAAACCCGGCTTTGTCACGCACAACAATTGGCGTTTTTCCCTGTTTTTTCGCCAGTTTTACCGTTGTAGCGATGGTTTGCGCCGAGGTCCCCGCATGGGGAATGATCTCCACCAGCGGCATTTTTTCTACCGGGCTGAAGAAATGAAGACCGATAACCTGCTCCGGCCGCGAGGCGTGAGCGGCAATATCACTAATTGGTAAAGATGACGTATTCGAAGCGAAGATGGTATGAGTGGCGCAATTTTCCTCTACTTCCGCCACCATCTTTTGTTTTAATTCGAGATTTTCAAACACCGCTTCAATAATTAAGTCACGATGGGCAAAGCCGCGATAATCCGTTGTTCCCGAAATTAATGCCAGCTGTTTGTCACGTTCGCTGGCTTTGAGATGTCGGCGGCGCACTTTGCCCTCCAACTGATCCCAACTGTACTTCAATGCATGATTTATGCCCTGCGGGTTGATATCTTTAATTCTGACCGGCAAGCCCGCTTTACAAGCAGTAACATAAGCAATACCGCCCCCCATCAAGCCACCACCGAGAATCCCCACGCTGTTTAATGGCGCAGGCGGCGCATCACTGCCGGGATCTTTCTTCACTTCCGTACTGGCAAAAAAGATACTACGCAGAGCCTGCGATTGTGGTGTCATCGCCAGTTCACCAAAGGCACGGGCTTCCGCGTCATAGCCGCTGCTGGTGCCTTGCGCTAATCCGGTTTCGATGACTTCAAGAATGCGTTTTGTCGCCGGATAGTTCCCCTGAGTTTTCTGCTCTGTTTTCTTGCCGACCATTTTGAACAACAGTGCACGACCTAGCGGCCCCGCCAGAATGCGCTCGCGTACAGGTAGCGGGCGGGAAGATAGTCGATCATGCTTTGCCAACTCAACGGCGGATTCCAGTAAAATGGATTGCGGAACGACGTCATCCACCAGCCCCAGCTTTAATGCCTGTTTCGCCCGAAGTTGTTTTCCAGTGAGGATCATCTCTAATGCTGTGCTGACACCTATCAGGCGCGGTAAACGCTGGGTGCCGCCTGAACCTGGCAATAATCCAAGCTGAACTTCCGGCAAGCCAAGCACCGTTTTAGGATCGTCACTGCAGACGCGGCCATGACACGCCAGTGCCAGTTCCAGCCCGCCCCCCAGGCAAGCGCCATGAATAGCCGCGATAACCGGAACAGGCAGAGCATGAATCTCCGCCATTAACTGTTGCCCCTGCCGCGCCAGCTCTTCCGCTTCTTGCACCGTTTTGCAGTTGCCGATCATGTTGATGTCTGCTCCGGCGATAAAGTTGTCCGGTTTCGCTGAGATAAATACAACTCCACGTAATTCTTTGTTTTCGCGAAGTTGCTTAATAATGGCGCGCACCTGCGAGGCAAACTCCGCCTTCAGGGTATTCATTTTCTCACCGGGAACGTCGATGGTGATGACTGCAATGTTGTCCAGACGAACATTAAGAGTAAAAGCTGATGCCATTTCCATTATTCCGCCTCCAGAACCATTGCTGCGCCAAGCCCACCCGCAGCACAGGCGGTCACTAAACCAAATCCACCACCGCGACGGCGAAGCTCATGCAATGTCTGGGTAATCATCCGCGCTCCAGTCGCTGCGAAGGGATGCCCGTACGCAATGGAACCACCAAGCACGTTAAATTTACTATCGTCCACTTCACCAGTAGCATGGGAACGCCCCAGTACGTCGCGCGCAAAACGTTCGCTGCCAAGCAACTGAATATTAGCCAGCGTCTGGGCGGCAAAGGCTTCGTGCATGTCAATCAATGTCAGATCGGCCATCGTCAATCCAGCGCGTTCCAGCGCCAGCGGCGTTGACCAGGCCGGGCCGAGCAACATGTCCTGCCAGACATCAATAGCGGTAAATGCGTAGCTACGCAGATATCCCAGCGGCACCAGGCCCAATTCTTTCGCCCGCGATTCAGTCATCAGGATCACCGCCGCTGCGCCATCGGTCAGCGGTGTACTGTTTGCTGCCGTTACCGTCCCGTGTTTGCGATCAAACGCCGGACGCAGCTTTGCGTAATCAGCAAGCGTGGAATTGCCGCGAATATTGTTGTCTTCCGCGAGCGGTTGTTTATAAGGAGGAACGTAGGCGGTCATTACCTCTTCTTTGAGTTTACCTTCTGACCATGCCTGAGCAGCACGCTGATGTGAACGGTGCGCCAGCGCATCTTGCTGTTCGCGAGTAATACCGTAGGTTTTCGCCATTTGTTCGGCGGTGTCGCCCATCCGCAAGCCTGTGGAATACTCCGCCACCGCAGGCGGTACGGGCATTAAGTCACGCAAACGCAGGCGAGAAAAAAGTTTCAGTCGTTGGCTCATCGTGCGGGCTTTGTTGACATCCACCAACACGCGCGCCAGTTTTTTACTAACACCAATGGGCAATACGGAAGAGGAATCTGCCCCGCCGGCAATCCCCGCACGAATAGTTCCCGCCATCAGGCTTTCGGCGACGTTTGCAACCGCCTGAAAACTGGTAGCACAAGCGCGGCTGACGCTGTAAGCATCGGTATGGACATTCATTCCGGTGCCAAGAACAATTTCACGCGCAATGTTGGGGGCTTCAGGCATTTGTACGACCTGACCAAAAACAAGTTGTTCAATCACTTCGGCGGGGATCTCGCTGCGTGCCAGCAATTCGCCTACGACCATCTTCCCCAAATCAACAGCGGGAATGCCATGAAAAGCCGTCGCCTGACGGGCAAAAGGCGTACGTAAGCCGCTAACAATGGCGATACGATCGCCCTGGCGGGTAATCAGCGGTAAAACCTGACCCATAACACTCCCCTGTAAAAAAATAAATAAAGTGGTCTGACCTGATCATAGTCTTAACCATTTTTTTACATTTAGCCAAGTGGAGAAAAGGGAAAGTGGGAGCTATGACACAGAGAGAAAAGAGGAAGAGAAAATAAAAACGCCCCCGCCATGAACTGACAGGGGCGTATATACCCGAGAGGAATTAACGCAGACCCAGCTGGAAGATCAACATTTCAGCTTCGCAGGCAAAAGTGAAATCGATATCCAGGCGCACACCGTCAGACTCTTCAGTGAAAGTCGGGGTGATTTTGCAAGGTTCGGATTCAACGCTACGGGCTTTTTCAGTCAGCGCCGCCAGCGTTTGTTCTGCTTCTGCGCGGTTTGCAAACACGCGGCTGTAAGACGCGGTGCAGTCGGAGTTGTCCATAATGGTGCCAACATCCATACAGCAGCAAACCGGGGTTTCATCAGCACTACATTTACTCATCGTTGATTTCCTCTGTATGTGCACCTAAGGTGCCAGATAAACGTTGGGGATATTTTACGCTTCCGGAAAGTACTGCTCCAGTTGTTAATTCTGCAAAATCGGATAAGTGACCGAAATCACACTTAAAAATGATCTAAAACAAAATTCACCCGAATCCATGAGTGCGCCACCTCCAAATTTTGCCAGCTGGATCGCGTTTCTTAGATCATATTTGAAAAAATATAGAAACATACTTGCAACATTCCATCTGGTCCGACCTATACTCTCGCCACTGGTCTGATTTCTAAGATGTACCTCAGACCCTACACTTCGCGCTCCTGTTACAGTACGTAACATAGTTTGTATAAAAATAAATCATTGAGGTTATGGTCATGAGCCAGAAAACCCTGTTTACAAAGTCTGCTATCGCAGTCGCAGTGGCACTTATCTCCACCCAGGCCTGGTCGGCAGGCTTTCAGTTAAACGAATTTTCTTCCTCTGGCCTGGGCCGGGCTTATTCAGGGGAAGGCGCTATTGCCGATGATGCAGGTAACGTCAGCCGTAACCCCGCGTTGATTACCATGTTTGACCGCCCGACATTTTCTGCGGGTGCGGTTTATATAGATCCGGACGTAAATATCAGCGGAACGTCTCCGTCTGGTCGTAGCCTGAAAGCCGATAATATCGCGCCTACGGCATGGGTTCCGAATATGCACTTTGTTGCACCGATTAACGACCAATTTGGTTGGGGCGCTTCTATTACCTCTAACTATGGCCTGGCAACAGAGTTTAACGATACTTATGCAGGCGGCTCTGTCGGGGGTACCACCGACCTTGAAACCATGAACCTGAACTTAAGCGGTGCGTATCGCTTAAATAATGCATGGAGCTTTGGTCTTGGTTTCAACGCCGTCTACGCTCGCGCGAAAATTGAACGTTTCGCAGGCGATCTGGGGCAGCTGGTGGCTGGTCAGATTATGCAATCTCCTGCTAGGCAGACTCCTCAGGGGCAAGCATTAGCAGCTACCGCCAACGGCATCGACAGTAATACCAAAATCGCTCACCTGAACGGTAACCAGTGGGGCTTTGGCTGGAACGCCGGGATCCTGTACGAACTGGATAAAAACAACCGCTACGCATTGACCTACCGCTCTGAAGTGAAAATTGACTTCAAGGGTAACTACAGCAGCGATCTTAACCCGGCTTTTAATAACTACGGTTTGCCAATTCCTACCGCGACAGGTGGCGCAACGCAGTCGGGTTATCTGACGCTGAACCTGCCTGAAATGTGGGAAGTGTCGGGTTATAACCGTGTTGATCCGCAGTGGGCAATTCACTATAGCCTGGCTTACACCAGCTGGAGTCAGTTCCAGCAACTGAAAGCGACATCAACGAGTGGCGACACGCTGTTCCAGAAACATGAAGGCTTTAAAGATGCTTACCGCATCGCATTGGGTACCACTTATTACTACGATGATAACTGGACCTTCCGTACCGGTATCGCCTTCGATGACAGCCCAGTTCCGGCACAGAATCGTTCTATCTCCATTCCGGACCAGGACCGTTTCTGGCTGAGTGCAGGTACGACTTACGCATTTAATAAAGATGCTTCAGTCGACGTTGGTGTTTCTTATATGCACGGCCAGAGCGTGAAAATTAACGAAGGGCCATATCAGTTCGAGTCTGAAGGTAAAGCCTGGCTGTTCGGGACGAACTTTAACTACGCGTTCTGATAACGCGTTAGCTTAGTTAAAGTCACCTGCTATGCAGGTGACTTTAACTCCCTCTCTTCACCGAAAGTAGTTTCCTCATTGCTTGCCTCCTGAGTTTTGCAAACAGCCTGATGGCAGCTTGCCCTTGCAAATCTGTAAGCGTTATCCGCAGACAGACGTCAAGGGAAAGGCATATTATCAGGCGTTCTGCTCGTCCTTCTCAATGAGTTTACTTTTCTGAATTTCCAGGATACTCAAACCACCCTGGCTATTATGCGCTCATACACTCAAATTAAAGATAGGTTCTAAATAAATGAGCGTTTTTTGATAGTCTATTTTATCAGGTAATATATATTTGCAACAAATCAATCAACGTGGAATAAAATCATGCTACCATCTGTTTCAATCAACAATACCTGCCCTACTTACACAGAATCCACCAATGAAAATAACAATAATGAAGTTAATGGATTAGTACAAGAGTTCAAAAACCTTTTTAATGGCAAGGAAGGAATAAGTACCTGTATTAAACATCTACTTGAGCTTATAAAAAATGCCATACGAGGAACCGGTGAACCTGATAGAATAATTATCAATAATTCCTCAGTTACTTATATTGATATTGGCTCCAATGATACAGACTATATTACTATTGGTATCGACAACCAAGAACCAATAAAATTATCTGCGAACTATAAAGACAAAGAACTCGTCCGTACTATCATTAATGACAACATAGTTGAGAAGACTCATGATGATATAAATAATGCTGAATATACTGATGATGGTATTATTGGCATTAATAATCAAGAACCAACAAAATCACCTGCAAACGATGAAAATAAAAAAGTCGGTCAAACCATCATCAGTAAAAATGTAGTAGAGAATACTCATGATATCCATAACAAGGAAATGATCTTCAGCGCAATAAAAGAAATATATGATGGAAATCCTGGTTTTATCTTCGATAAAATATCACACAAACTCAGACATACGGTAACGGAATTTGATGAGAGCGGGAAAAGCGAACCAACGGACTTATTTACCTGGTACGGTAAAGATAAAAAAGGCGACTCTCTCGCTATTGTAATTAAAAATAAAAACGGAAATGATTACTTATCTCTCGGTTACTACGATCAGGACGACTACCACATTCAAAGAGGAATTCGTATTAATGGTGATAGTCTCACCCAATATTGTAGTAAAAACGCCAGGAATGCTTCAGCGTGGTTTGAAAGCAGTAAAGCTATCATGGCAGAATCATTCGCAACAGGTTCCGATCATCAGGTTGTAAACGAGCTCAACGGGGAAAGACTGAGAGAACCTAACGAAGTTTTTAAACGTTTAGGTCGAGCAATAAGATACAATTTTCAAGTGGACGATGCAAAATTTAGACGCGATAATGTAAAAGAAATAATTTCTACTTTATTCGCTAACGAAGTTGACGTTGACAATTCTCAAAATGAATATAAACAGTTTAAGGAAATCGAAGATAAAGTTGAAAAAAGACTTCAAAATCGCCAGATGAAATATCAAAGTGAAATTAAACAACTATCTGCGTTGGGTGTTAATTTTGATGATAATTAAAATTATTTGTCCAGTTTTTTGATTTTTCAACGTCTGAATATCGGAAACAGTCAGTGACGAACATCAGTATTTTTACATAATTTCGTCCGGGTCATTGTTGGTTTGTCTCCTTTTACTTGTGGTAATTGAGGGATAACAACAAAAAAGGTGAGTTTTGCGACTCACCTTTTTTATTTGTTTCTTATTCAGAATCGATATCTTTTAACTCATCCTGAATCGCTTGCGCGTTCGGGTTTTCCTGCGGTTTGAGTTCGCCGCCATTGGCGATGAAATCATGACGCTGGAAGTACGCTTCGCGCACCATAATGTATGGGTCGGACGACTGACGCAGCAGGCCGTCGGAATCCAGCAGTTGCGCACGGGTTTCGATACCTTCAAGCGTCCATTTACCCACGGACATCGGCCAGGTCAGCCAGGAAAGTACCGGGTAAAGACCATCCGCCATATCACCGCCGTCATCACGCAGCGTGAAGCTTCCGTAGAACGGTAATTGTACGTACGGCCCATACCCCACGCCATAATGACCAAGCGTACTACCGAAGCGGTGAGGTTCAGTCCGTTGCAGTTTCGGGTTCGCCATCCCCGCAACATCAATAAAGCCGCCCATCCCCAAAATAGTGTTCAGGAAAAAGCGGGTAAAGTGGACCATCCCCTGATAAGGGTCGCCCTGCAAGAAGTAGTTAACCATCACCGCAGGTTCTTCAAGGTTGCCGGTAAAGTTGCTCAAACCGTTACGCGCCGGTTGCGGAACATAATCACGCCAGGCGACTGCGACCGGTCGAACAATATACGGGTCTAATACATTGAAGTTGAAGTTGTACATGGTGCGGTTGAACCCTTCTAATGGGTCAGAACGCCCTTGCTGATCTGTACCGGAACTCGCACACCCCACCAGAAGCGTAGTTCCAAGAGCAAGCGCCGACAGGCGAAGCTTCATAAATGTCTCCCTGTTTTTTTATGGCTTATGCAGTTTGCCATCCATGACGGAACGATACCGTATCCGCCTGTTTAGGTGTGGGCGATTGTAACAGCACGTCAACTGATGTCCAGACGCCCTGATTTGCTGATTTGATCATAGCCTGGTAATCGACGCCCTGTAGGCTACTTGATTCTATAGAAACAGAAAAAGGCAAACACAGCCTTTTCTACATTTTCAGAGTAACTCCCGCCAGTTGCGAGCAAAAAAGCCGCTACGCTTTAGCTATACGTGCTAATTCAAGAGAAGAGACCATGGACAACGACAAAATTGATCAACACAGCGACGAAATTGAAGTTGAGAGCGAAGAAAAAGAACGCGGCAAAAAAATAGAAATAGATGAAGACCGACTCCCCTCCCGGGCGATGGCAATTCATGAACATATCCGCCAGGATGGTGAAAAAGAGCTGGAACGCGACGCAATGGCGCTACTGTGGTCAGCCATTGCGGCGGGTCTGTCGATGGGCGCTTCACTACTGGCAAAAGGGATATTTCATGTCGAACTGGAAGGCGTGCCGGGCAGTTTCTTGCTGGAGAATCTCGGTTATACCTTTGGCTTTATTATCGTCATTATGGCCCGCCAGCAATTATTTACTGAAAACACCGTGACTGCGGTACTACCCGTCATGCAAAAACCGACAATGAGCAACGTCGGCTTACTTATGCGGTTATGGGGCGTCGTGCTGCTGGGGAATATTCTCGGGACAGGTATTGCGGCGTGGGCATTTGAATATATGCCTATCTTTAATGAAGAAACTCGCGATGCATTTGTAAAAATCGGCATGGATGTGATGAAGAACACCCCCAGTGAGATGTTTGCCAACGCGATCATTTCCGGCTGGCTGATCGCCACTATGGTATGGATGTTTCCTGCAGCGGGTGCGGCAAAGATTGTAGTGATTATATTAATGACCTGGCTTATCGCCCTCGGAGACACCACCCACATCGTTGTCGGTTCTGTAGAAATCCTCTATCTGGTATTTAACGGCACGCTGCACTGGAGCGATTTCATCTGGCCCTTCGCGCTGCCTACTCTGGCAGGAAACATCTGCGGCGGCACCTTTATCTTCGCGTTAATGAGTCATGCACAGATCCGTAACGACATGAGCAACAAGCGCAAAGCAGAAGCACGACAAAAAGCAGAACGTGCGGAAAACATTAAGAAAAATGATAAAAACCCGGCATAAATGGCGAGGGTTTAAGCAATCGAGCGGCAGTGTACTTACCCCGCTGAGCATTAGCGGGTATACTCATGCCGCATTGTCCTCTTAGTTAAATGGATATAACGAGCCCCTCCTAAGGGCTAATTGCAGGTTCGATTCCTGCAGGGGACACCATTTATCCTTCCAACGAAATCTACCTTCCCCGCGTAAAAGTTGGGTTTGGCAGCACACTTGCCCTAAATCTACTCATTTTCCCTGCAACAGGTTGAAATCTCAGCACTGTGCGGCGATGACTAAACAGCCCCGGGCCTGGCAATGTATTCATCACACAGAATCCTGATCGCGAAATCTGGCTTGACTCGATACTTCACTCCGCAATGCATTCCTTGATGGATTAGCAGGCCCGTGATACACGGGACAGGTCGCTGAATTACGACAATTTCCTGGAAATCAGCGAACCGCGTATCCTGAGTACATTTGAGCGACTGTTCCAGAACATGAATGAGGCGTTTGGATTAGGCGATTATTAGCCGCGCTAAGCATTTTGGTATTATTATTTTCCGGTTGAGGGATATAGAGCTATCGACAACAACCGGAAAGAGTTTACGTCTATATTGCAGAAGGTACAGGCGTTTCCATCACCATTTGCTCACGCTTTTTACTCAGGAAGAAAATGCCAAATAACAACATCAGGCAGACAATACCCGAAATTACGAAGAAAACCGTCTGGTAACCTGCATGGTCAAAAAGTATTCCAGTCGGCGTTGAAAGCAACACAATCCCCAACGAACTAGCAATTTGAAAACCAATCAGAAAGATCGTCGACGACAGGCGCTTATCAAAGTTTGCCACGCTGTATTTGAAGACGGAAATGACACACAGTGGAACCTCAATGGCATGTAACAGCTTCACTAATGAAATAATCCAGGGATTAACGAACAGTGCGCAGGAAAGAATACGCAACGCCATAATCACAACACCGATAAGTAATGCATTTTTTGGCCCTACCCGGTTAACAAAGAAAGGAATAATGGCCATGCACAGCGCTTCGAGTACAACCTGGAATGAGTTGAGATAACCATACAGGCGCGTTCCTACATCGTGTGATTCGAATAAACCTGCATAAAAAACAGGAAAGAGCTGTTGATCAAAAATGTTATAGAAAGACCACGTCCCCACAATAAATATGACGAAAATCCAGAAGTTTCGATCCTTGAAAACTGCAATAAAATCCTCTTTTTTTACCCCTCCCGCATCTGCCGCTACGCACTGCTGATCCTGATATTTAAAACGCATGTTGATCATCATAAATACAGCGCCAAATAGCGAAACCAACCAGAAGTTGATATGGGGACTGATACTGAAAAATATGCCAGCAAAGAACGCGCCAATCGCATAGCCAAAAGATCCCCAGGCGCGCGCTGTTCCATATTCGAAATGAAAATTTCGTGCCATTTTTTCGGTGAAGCTATCAAGCAGACCGCAGCCCGCCAGATACCCCAAGCCAAAAAAGAGCGCCCCCAAAATTAGACCTACAGAAAAATTGCTTTGCAGTAACGGTTCATAAACGTAAATCATAAACGGTCCGGTCAAGACCAGGATGAAACTCATACACCAGATAAGCGGTTTCTTCAGACCGAGTTTATCCTGGACGATGCCGTAGACCATCATAAATAGAATACTGGTAAACTGGTTGACCGAATAAAGTGTACCTAATTCCGTCCCAGTCAACCCTAGATGTCCTTTCAGCCAAATAGCGTATAACGACCACCACAGCGACCAGGAAATAAAAAAGAGAAATGAGTAACTGGATGCAAAACGATAGTACACATTTCTGAATGGTATATTCAGTGCCATAATTACCTGCCTGTCGTTAAAATATTCACGTCCTATTCAGAGACAAGAACGGCCTCGCCGTTTATTTCTCACTATTCCAGATCTTGTCGACATGGCAGCGCTGTCATTGCCCCTTTCGCCGTTACTGCAAGCGCTCCGCAACGTTGAGCGAGATCGATAATTCGTCGCATTTCTCTCTCATCGGTCTCTAATCCTGTAGAGGAAAGACCTGTGAGTAACCCGGCAACGAACGCATCTCCCGCCCCCGTGCTATCGACACAATTCACAGACATTCCAGCAAAATGGTGAACTTGTCCTCGATAACAGACCACCACCCCTTCTGCACCTTTAGTCACCAACAGCATGGCGATCTCATACTCTTTTGCCAGAGCACATATATCCCGATCGTTCTGTGTTTTTCCGCTGATAAGTCGCCATTCTTCTTCCGAGAGCTTGACGACATCCGCCAGTTGTAGCGCCTGTCGCAAACACAAGCGGAGCAAATGCTCGTCTTGCCACAGATCTTCACGAATATTGGGATCGAAGCTGACAAAACCTCCGGCATGCCGGATCGCCGTCATCGCAGTAAATGCGCTGGTACGCGAAGGTTCAGCAGACAACGCAATAGAACAGAGATGTAACCATTCGCCATGTCGCCAGAAGGGCAAGTCAGTCGTCTCTAAAAAAAGATCGGCACTAGGGCGGACCATAAACGTAAATGAACGTTCCCCCTGATCGTTCAGATCGACAAGCACCGTGGATGTTCGGTGCCATTCATCCTGCTTCAGATACGTGATATCGACTCCCTCCGTTAGCAGCGTTCTTTGCATTAACGCGCCAAAAGGATCATCACCCACCCGGCCTATAAACCCACTTATTCCGCCTAATCTGGCGATTCCCACCGCAACGTTAGCTGGCGCGCCGCCAGGACAAGGCAGTAGGCGCCCGTCTGATTCAGGCAAGAGATCGACAACCGCATCCCCTAAAACCCATACTTTGGCTGACATTTTTTTCCCTCAAATTCATCTGACTTACGCATAGTGATAAACCTCTTTTTCGCAAAATCGTCATGGATTTACTAAAACATGCACATTCGATCACAAAACGTCATAGTTAACGTTAACATTTGTGATATTAATCACATTTATAAAGATAAGGGGCTTTATTTTTATAAAAGTTAACGTTAACAATTCACCAAATTTGCTTAACCAGGATGATTAAAATGACGCAATCTCGATTGCATGCGGCGCAAAACGCACTAGCAAAACTTCACGAGCGCCGGGGGAATACTTTTTATCCCCATTTTCACCTCGCGCCTCCAGCCGGGTGGATGAACGATCCAAACGGCCTGATCTGGTTTAACAATCGTTATCACGCGTTTTATCAGCATCACCCGATGAGCGAACACTGGGGGCCAATGCACTGGGGACATGCCACCAGCGACGATATGATCCACTGGCAGCACGAGCCTATTGCGCTAGCGCCAGGAGACGAGAATGACAAAGACGGGTGTTTTTCAGGTAGTGCTGTTGATGACAATGGTGTCCTCTCACTTATCTACACCGGCCACGTCTGGCTCGATGGTGCAGGTAATGACGATGCAATTCGTGAAGTACAATGTCTGGCTACCAGCCGGGATGGTATTCATTTCGAGAAACAAGGTGTGATCCTCACTCCACCAGAAGGAATCATGCACTTCCGCGATCCTAAAGTGTGGCGTGAAGCCGACACCTGGTGGATGGTCGTCGGGGCGAAAGACCCAGGCAACACGGGACAGATCCTGCTTTATCGCGGCAGTTCATTGCGTGAATGGACTTTCGATCGCGTACTGGCCCACGCTGATGCGGGTGAAAGCTATATGTGGGAATGTCCGGACTTTTTCAGCCTTGGCGATCAACATTATCTGATGTTTTCCCCGCAGGGAATGAATGCCGAGGGATACAATTATCGAAATCGCTTTCAAAGTGGTGTAATACCCGGAATATGGTCGCCAGGACGACTTTTTGCACAATCCGGGCATTTTACTGAACTTGATAATGGGCATGACTTTTATGCACCACAAAGCTTTTTAGCGAAGGATGGTCGGCGTATTGTTATCGGCTGGATGGATATGTGGGAATCGCCAATGCCCTCAAAACGTGAAGGCTGGGCAGGCTGCATGACGCTGGCGCGCGAGCTATCTGAGAGCAATGGCAAACTCCTACAACGCCCGGTACACGAAGCTGAGTCGTTACGCCAGCAGCATCAATCAATCTCTCCCCACACAATCAGCAACAAATATGTTTTGCAGGAAAACGCGCAAGCGGTTGAGATTCAGTTGCACTGGGCTCTGAAGAACAGCGATGCCGAACATTACGGATTACAGCTCGGCACGGGAATGCGGCTGTATATTGATAACCAATCTGAGCGACTTGTTTTGTGGCGGTATTACCCACACGAGAATTTAGATGGTTACCGTAGTATTCCCCTCCCGCAGCGTGACACGCTCGCCCTAAGGATATTTATCGATACATCATCCGTGGAAGTATTTATTAACGACGGGGAAGCTGTGATGAGTAGCCGAATCTATCCGCAGCCAGAAGAACGGGAACTGTCGCTCTATGCCGCCCACGGAGTGGCCGTGCTGCAACATGGAGCACTCTGGCAACTGGGGTAACATAATATCAGGTGGAACAACGGA
The DNA here is from genome assembly GCF_036503815.1 of Escherichia coli. Lineage (GTDB taxonomy): Bacteria > Pseudomonadota > Gammaproteobacteria > Enterobacterales > Enterobacteriaceae > Escherichia > Escherichia coli_F. Next base: position 1,552,162 of record NZ_AP027764.1, on the reverse strand, counting down.
GCAACAGCGGGCAAGGGATCTGCGTTACCCTTCCCCCTTCACGACCTTCAATAATATGCAATGCAGCTTCCCGCCCGATAATGTCATGTGGAAGCTGAATTGTGGTCAGCGGCGGTAAAAACAGATGCCCGACGCCAACCAGATTATCAAAGCCCATTACGGCGACATCCTGCGGGATACGTACCCCCTTCGCCAGAAGAACCTGATAAGCCACAAAGGCTGCGCGATCGTTACCACAAATCAGAACATCAAAATCTGGTTTTCCAGACTGGAAGTGGGCATTGAGTATACTTGCGAGATCGGTGTAGTGATCATCACCTATGGCCATGTGAAATTGTTTCACCTCAGCCAGATCTCGTCCAGCATCACGCCAGGCCTGCTCAAATCCCTGCCGACGATACCCTGTTGCCAACGCACCTTCCGGTAGCCAGAAGCATAACGGTTGACGATAGCCCGCCGCGAGCAAATGCTGTGTTGCTTCATATTGGGCAGTGTAATCATCAGGGATATAACTGGGTAACGCTGGGTCATCCGCCACACAGTTCGCCAATACAATATTTTCACCATGCAGAGACTCAGGCAGCGTGATATGCCTCAGTCCCATTGTAGTATAGATAATGCCATCCGGACGGAGGGCAAGCAGCTGACGTGCCGCGCGGGCAGCGTCATCTTCAGAAAAAATATTGATTAAAAAACTATTCCAGCCAAACTCGCTGGCGGTTTGTTCAATGGCAAGCAGAATATCAACAGAGAAAGGAGTGGTAGCAGTATCCTGCGCCAGCACGGCGAGAGTCGACGGCTTACGTCCCTGAGCGCGCATCTTACGAGCGGAAAGATCAGGAACATAATTCAGGGTTTGGATTGCCTGCAATACGCGGTCACGCGTTGCAGGACGCACAGATTCTGCATTATGCATCACCCGGGAGACAGTCATCATCGACACTCCCGCCAGGCGTGCGACATCCTTTAATGAAGCCATACCCAAGCCGTTTGCCGTAAAACGGGCACTGTAGCAGAAACAGACGTCACTGGCGAGATCCAGCGATATTCTTAACGTCCTATCACCCGACACGACAATACAGTAAAAAATAACAAGAATTCCCGGACAATTGTAACCAATTCCGCCTCTGTTCTCGCCAACGAGTCACCAGGCAGACAAGTAGGTAAAACATGCCGACTGGCATCACCCACCCGGAGAAAAAATATAAATATGGATCATTGTGCTGTGGCTGTAACCAGACATCAGCCCGGAAATTATTGCGATTGGCTGCACGATCGTTACGGACTCGTTTTTCTGGCTGATGAAACAATTTTGCGGCGCTACGCTCAGTGAAACATATAAATACTATACGACAGCGACATTTATCGCTTCAGTCGTCGCTCTGGCGGGCACATTCCTGCTGTCATTTATCATCTAAGCGCAAAGAGACGTACTATGGAAAACGCTAAAATGAACTCGCTCATCGCCCAGTATCCGTTGGTAAAGGATCTGGTTGCTCTTAAAGAAACCACCTGGTTCAATCCTGGCACGACCTCATTGGCTGAAGGTTTACCTTATGTTGGCCTGACCGAACAGGATGTTCAAGACGCCCATGCGCGCTTATCTCGTTTTGCCCCCTATCTGGCAAAAGCATTTCCTGAAACGGCTGCCTCTGGAGGGATTATTGAATCAGAACTGGTTGCCATTCCGGCTATGCAAAAACGGCTGGAAAAGGAATATCAGCAACCGATCAGCGGGCAACTGTTACTGAAAAAAGATAGCCATTTGCCTATTTCCGGCTCCATAAAAGCACGCGGCGGGATTTATGAAGTCCTGGCACATGCAGAAAAACTGGCTCTGGAAGCAGGGTTGCTGACGCTTGAAGATGACTACAGCAAACTGCTTTCTCCGGAGTTTAAGCAGTTCTTTAGCCAATACAGCATTGCTGTGGGCTCAACCGGAAATCTGGGGTTATCAATCGGCATTATGAGCGCCCGCATTGGCTTTAAGGTGACAGTACATATGTCTGCTGATGCCCGGGCATGGAAAAAAGCGAAACTGCGCAGCCATGGCGTTACGGTCGTGGAATATGAGCAAGATTATGGTGTTGCCGTCGAGGAAGGACGTAAAGCCGCGCAGTCTGACCCGAACTGTTTCTTTATTGATGACGAGAATTCCCGCACGTTGTTCCTTGGGTATTCCGTCGCAGGCCAGCGTCTTAAAGCGCAATTTGCCGAGCAAGGTCGTATTGTCGATGCTGATAACCCTCTGTTTGTCTATCTGCCGTGTGGTGTTGGCGGTGGTCCTGGTGGCGTCGCATTCGGGCTTAAACTGGCATTTGGCGATCATGTTCACTGCTTTTTTGCCGAACCAACGCACTCCCCTTGTATGCTGTTAGGCGTCCATACAGGATTACACGATCAGATTTCTGTTCAGGATATTGGTATCGACAACCTTACCGCAGCGGATGGCCTTGCTGTTGGTCGCGCATCAGGCTTTGTCGGGCGGGCAATGGAGCGTCTGCTGGATGGTTTCTATACCCTTAGCGATCAAACCATGTATGACATGCTTGGCTGGCTGGCGCAGGAAGAAGGTATTCGTCTTGAACCTTCGGCACTGGCGGGTATGGCCGGACCTCAGCGCGTGTGTGCATCAGTAAGTTACCAACAGATGCACGGTTTCAGCGCAGAACAACTGCGTAATGCCACTCATCTGGTGTGGGCGACAGGAGGTGGAATGGTGCCGGAAGAAGAGATGAAGCAATATCTGGCTAAAGGCCGTTAATAACGTTTCACCGCAGCATCGCCATCCTTTCCGTGGGTGAGCGATGCTGCCTGATAATATCCATATAAAGTGATGGTGCAGGCTCAAAATTCCGCGGTCTTACCTGCTCTAGCCTCCTCTTTTTACCATCACCCAACGCCTTTCGCTGTAAACGGCGGTCTCGCGAACCAAACTAAAACTGTAAGTAAGATAAAAGCAATAGCCGCCATACGGAAAATCTCATTTGCAGAAATAGAAAGTGACTGCTGGGTTATTTCATTATTAATTTCATTAAGAACCCCTGAAAGCGAACCATAGTATTTATCCATAATTTGTGATGATGAATTAAACACGGGGTTAAATTGATCGATGGTTGCTGTCAACTGACTATGGTGTAACGATTCGCGTCGTCCCCACAACGTCATTGTCAACGACGTACCAACTGATCCTGACAGGGTACGAAAAAAATTACTCATACTCGAGGCATTGGCAAATTTATTATCTGGCAACCCTGAAAACGAAATCGTTGTTAAGGGTAAAAAGAAACAGGCAACGGCGAATCCCTGGAAAAACTGTGGCAAAATGATGCCTGTGAAATCAATCGTTGGCATAAATGTCACAGAACGCCAGTAATAGCAAACCGCATACATCAAAAAACTAAATGTAACCAATGCACGCATATCAATTTTGTTGCCATAACGTCCTATTAAAGGCGATATTAATAGTGGCATTATGCCGATTGGCGCATAGGCAAGCCCGGCCCATATCGCATTATACCCCATAGTTTCCTGCAGCAACTGCGGCATAAGTACAATCGCCCCAGAGTAAAATAAATATGCGCATGTGATACACACAATACCAATGGTGAAATTACGCGACTTGAATAAACTGAGGTCAAGAATTGGGTTCTCTGAGGTCGACTCCCAAATGACTAAAGAGATCAGAGAAATAATTGACACTATTGTTAATATTATGATTGTACTCGAGTTAAACCAATCCAGATCGCGCCCTTTATCAAGCATAATTTGCAAGCCACCAACACCGAGCACTAACAGGGTCAACCCTGGTAAATTCATTTTGACCGGTGAAGTTTCAGTTTCTCTTCCTTTAAGTAAAGTTAAACATAATGTCAGGACGATAATCCCCATAGGGACATTGATTAAAAATATCCATCCCCAACTAAAGTTATCACAAATATAGCCACCCAATATCGGCCCACAAATCGGAGCGATAATTACGGTCATTGACCATAACGCCAAAGCAAATGTTCTTTTTTCTGGCGGATAATTCCTTAATAATAAACTCTGTGACAATGGAATTAACGGCCCCGCCATTAATCCCTGGACGACTCTAAAAAATATAAGAACATCAAGATTAGTCGAAAGACTACACATTAATGAAGACAGCGAAAAGAAGGTTACTGATAGTAAAAATAACCTTAATTCGCCTATTCTTTGTGCCAGCCTGCCGGTAACAGGGATCGCAATGGCATTTGCTACGCCAAACGATGTGATAACCCATGTGCCTTCGTCCGTTGATGCTCCGAGAAAGCCAGATATTGTGGGTATTGCGACGTTAGAAATAGTGGAGTCCAACATTTGCATAAACGTCGCTAATGACAATGCAATAGTGACGCACCATAACGTCCCACCGGTTAATGGTGCCGGAGTTGATTTAGTGATTGCCATTAAAGTTGTCCATTATGAGAAATAATGTTGTTAATCTCTTTTTCTATCGGACTGGTATCGATAACTAAGGCCTTACTGGTGTAAGCAGGCATTGACGTCACGGATGAAGCCAGATCAGGCATATCGGCAATGTCTTCGTTCCTGGTATCAATGGTTGCAGTCATCGATAAACCAATGCGCAAGGGATGTTCCATGAGTTCTTTTGGATCCAGAGACACCTCAACCGGTACACGCTGAACGATTTTGATCCAGTTCCCTGTCGCATTTTGTGCAGGTAATAAGGAGAACGCATTGCCGGTTCCCATATTGATCCCTGTCACCCGACCATGAAACACAACATTTTCACCATAAAGATCGCTGATTATATTAACCGATTGACCAATCCGTACATCCGTGAGTTGTGTTTCTTTAAAGTTGGCATTAACCCACATTTGACGTGCCGGTACGACAGCCATTAACGATTGTCCAGGACTCACTGTTTCGCCAACCTGCACACTTCGCTGGGCAATATAACCAGTAACCGGACTCTTAATATCCGTACGTTTAAGCGCCAACCAGGCTTCTTTGGTTGCATCCGCAGCTTCAACAACTTGTGGCTGGCGATTTAATGGTGTGTTCATTACTAAGGCTTTGTTCGCTTTATAAGCCTGAATAGCTGCATTCAATGCCGCTTTGCTACTTATTAACGTATCTTTGGTGTGCTCCAGCGTTTCTTTTGAAATAACCCCCTGCTTTGCTAGCGGCACACGACGATTATAATCTTCTAAAGATTGTTGATACTGGATACGTGCTGAAGCGACTTCGGCACTGTATTGTTTATCCTGTAAGTATAGTTTATTCGTTTGTCGCACAATATTTGCCAGATTATTTTTAGCTTTATTGAGTGCAATCGTAGCATCAGTTTTATCCAGTGAAACTAAAATGTCACCCTGCCGAACAAAGTTCGTATCTTTATGATTAACGACAGTGACACTGCCTGAGACTTGTGCAGAAATTGGATCAGCATTCCCCGTAACATAGGCGTCATCTGTACTAATCATGTCTTCTAATTCCAGTGACCAATAGGCATAGGCTCCTGAAAACGCAATAAATAAAACCACTGCTAATAAAGCAAAATATTTTCTTCTGTCAGAATGTTTTTTATTTGAATTAATCTGTTCCACTATTGTCTCTCATTTCGCATAGATGAAATTTATGAATTGAATGAAAAGAGTATTCATTCTTCATATCAAACACAGTGCATGTGTTACACATTATCCCAGGAACGTTGGAGGCCTAATTTAAAGGAGTTGCAGAAGATACAACAGAGGACTAAACCGTGACTTTTGCAATACAATTCTTACGCCTGTAGGATTAATAAGAAGCCTTATAGTACTCATTTGAAACTATAAGTTAGCGGTATTATCCCTGATTTTATTGTTGACATTTCATTTATGCCGACTATTTATATGGTATACTTTTTGAATTATCTTAAAGGAAGCTCAAATTTTCTTATTTTGATTGAGAAAATGAGATGATGCCTTATGTCTGTATTACTACAGGGAGAAGGGAGATGCTTCATTGCAAAGGGAATAATCTATGAACGCAATAATTATTGATGACCATCCTCTTGCTATCGCAGCAATTCGTAATTTATTGATCAAAAACGATATTGAAATCTTAGCGGAGTTGACTGAAGGAGGAAGTGCCGTTCAGCGGGTGGAAACACTTAAACCTGATATCGTCATCATTGATGTCGATATCCCCGGAGTTAATGGTATCCAGGTGTTAGAAACGCTGAGGAAGCGCCAATATAGCGGAATTATTATTATCGTCTCCGCTAAAAATGACCATTTTTACGGGAAACATTGTGCTGATGCAGGCGCTAATGGATTCGTGAGTAAAAAAGAAGGCATGAACAATATCATTGCGGCTATTGAAGCTGCAAAAAATGGCTACTGCTATTTCCCTTTCTCTCTCAACCGGTTTGTTGGAAGTTTAACGTCCGACCAGCAAAAACTCGACTCCTTATCGAAACAAGAAATTAGTGTCATGAGGTATATTCTTGATGGCAAGGACAATAATGACATTGCGGAAAAAATGTTCATCAGCAACAAAACTGTCAGCACGTATAAAAGTCGCCTGATGGAAAAATTAGAATGTAAATCACTGATGGATCTTTACACATTCGCGCAACGTAACAAAATCGGCTAATCACATGAAGTTTTTACCCTATTTTTTTCTTCTCTGTTGTGGTCTTTGGTCGACCATAAGTTTCGCAGACGAAGATTACATCGAATATCGTGGCATCAGTAGTAACAACCGTGTCACGCTTGATCCACTACGTCTGAGCAACAAGGAATTACGTTGGTTAGCGAGCAAAAAAAATCTTGTGATTGCAGTACACAAGTCCCAAACGGCTACGTTGTTGCATACCGATTCGCAGCAACGGGTTCGTGGTATTAATGCGGATTATTTAAATCTTTTAAAAAGAGCGTTAAATATCAAATTAACACTCCGGGAATACGCAGATCATCAAAAAGCAATGGACGCGCTTGCAGAAGGTGAAGTCGATATAGTGTTATCACATTTAGTTACTTCTCCGCCTCTTAATAATGACATTGCTGCAACCAAACCATTGATAATTACCTTTCCGGCGCTGGTAACCACCCTTCACGACTCAATGCGACCGCTTACCTCACCAAAACCAGTAAATATTGCTCGGGTAGCAAATTACCCCCCAGACGAGGTAATTCATCAATCATTTCCAAAAGCAACAATTATCTCTTTTACAAATTTATATCAGGCATTAGCATCCGTTTCTACCGGACATAATGATTACTTTATTGGTAGTAACATCATTACCAGCAGTATGATTTCCCGCTATTTCACTCACTCCTTAAATGTAGTGAAATATTATAACTCGCCGCGTCAATATAATTTTTTCTTGACCAGAAAAGAATCCGTCATTCTTAATGAAGTACTCAATCGGTTTGTTGATGCTTTAACAAATGAAGTTCGCTATGAAGTATCACAAAATTGGCTTGATACAGGAAACCTGGCCTTTCTGAACAAACCATTAGAACTCACTGAACATGAAAAACAGTGGATTAAGCAACATCCCGATTTAAAGGTGCTGGAAAATCCTTACTCCCCTCCCTATTCTATGACTGATGAAAATGGCTCGGTTCGGGGCGTTATGGGGGATATTCTTAATATTATTACCTTGCAAACAGGTTTAAATTTTTCTCCGATCACCGTTTCACACAATATCCATGCCGGAACACAGCTTAATCCCGGTGGATGGGATATATTACCTGGTGCTATTTATAGTGAAGATCGAGAAAATAATGTTTTATTTGCTGAAGCCTTCATAACAACGCCTTACGTTTTCGTCATGCAAAAAGCGCCTGATAGTGAACAAACTTTAAAAAAAGGAATGAAAGTTGCCATTCCATATTATTATGAGCTTCATTCGCAATTGAAAGAGATGTATCCGGAGGTTGAGTGGATACAAGTCGATAATGCTAGCGCTGCATTTCACAAGGTTAAGGAAGGTGAACTTGATGCCCTGGTCGCGACACAGCTAAATTCGCGTTACATGATCGACCATTACTATCCTAATGAGCTTTATCATTTTCTTATTCCCGGCGTTGAGAATGCATCGCTTTCGTTCGCTTTTCCTCGCGGAGAACCAGAACTTAAGGATATTATTAATAAAGCATTGAATGCAATTCCCCCAAGCGAAGTTCTGCGCCTGACGGAAAAATGGATCAAAATGCCCAATGTGACCATTGACACATGGGACCTCTATAGTGAGCAATTTTACATTGTTACGACTTTATCCGTTTTATTAGTTGGCAGTAGCCTTTTATGGGGATTCTACCTGTTACGCTCAGTTCGTCGTCGTAAGGTAATTCAGGGTGATTTAGAAAACCAAATATCATTCCGGAAAGCACTCTCGGATTCCTTACCGAATCCAACTTATGTTGTAAACTGGCAAGGTAATGTCATTAGTCACAATAGTGCATTTGAACATTATTTCACTGCTGATTACTACAAAAATGCAATGTTACCATTAGAAAACAGTGACTCCCCCTTTAAAGATGTTTTTTCTAATGTGCATGAAGTCACAGCAGAAACGAAAGAAAACAGAACAATATATAGCCAAGTTTTTGAAATTAATAATGGTACTGAAAAAAGATGCATTAATCATTGGCATACATTATGTAATTTACCTGCAAGTGACAATGCAGTATATATTTGTGGTTGGCAAGATATTACCGAGACGCGTGATTTAATTCATGCACTCGAAGTAGAAAGAAATAAAGCGATCAATGCAACTGTCGCAAAAAGCCAGTTCCTGGCAACAATGAGTCACGAAATAAGAACACCAATAAGCTCCATTATGGGCTTCCTGGAACTTCTGTCGGGTTCAGGTCTTAGCAAGGAGCAACGTGTGGAGGCGATTTCACTTGCTTACGCCACCGGACAGTCGCTCCTCGGCTTAATTGGTGAAATCCTTGATGTCGACAAAATTGAGTCGGGTAACTATCAACTTCAACCACAATGGGTCGATATCCCTACTTTAGTCCAAAACACTTGTCATTCTTTCGGTGCGATTGCTGCAAGCAAATCCATCGCGTTAAATTGCAGCAGCACGCTTCCTGAACGCTACCTGGTTAAAATCGACCCTCAAGCATTTAAGCAGGTGCTGTCTAATTTACTGAGTAATGCCCTTAAATTTACCACCGAGGGGGCAGTAAAAATTACGACTTCCCTGGTTCATATTGATGACAACCACGCTGTTATCAAAATGACCATTATGGACACCGGAAGCGGATTATCGCAGGAAGAACAACAACAACTGTTTAAACGCTATAGCCAAACAACAGCAGGTCGTCAGCAAACAGGTTCTGGTTTAGGCTTAATGATCTGCAAAGAATTAATTAAAAACATGCAGGGCGATTTGTCATTAGAAAGTCATCCAGGCATAGGAACGACATTTACGATCACAATCCCGGTAGAAATTACCCAACAAGTGGCGACTGTCGAGGCAAAAGCAGAACAACCTATGACACTCCCTGAAAAGTTGAGCATATTAATCGCGGATGATCATCCGACCAACAGGCTATTACTCAAACGCCAGCTAAACCTATTAGGATATGATGTTGATGAAGCAACTGATGGTGTGCAAGCGCTACACAAAGTCAGTATGCAACATTATGATCTGCTTATTACTGACGTTAATATGCCGAATATGGATGGTTTTGAGTTGACTCGCAAACTCCGTGAGCAAAATTCTTCCTTACCCATCTGGGGGCTTACAGCCAACGCACAGGCTAACGAACGTGAAAAAGGGTTAAATTGCGGCATGAACTTATGTTTGTTCAAACCGTTAACCCTGGATGTACTGAAAACACATTTAAGTCAGTTACACCAGGTTGCACATATTGCACCTCAGTATCGCCACCTTGATATCGAGGCCCTGAAAAATAATACGGCGAACGATCTACAACTGATGCAGGAGATTCTCATGACTTTCCAGCATGAAACGCATAAAGATCTACCCGCTGCGTTTCATGCGTTAGAAGCTGGCGATAACAGAACTTTCCATCAGTGTATTCATCGCATCCACGGTGCGGCTAACATCCTGAATTTGCAAAAGTTGATTAATCTTAGCCACCAGTTAGAAATAACGCCCGTTTCAGATGACAGCAAGCCTGAAATTCTTAAGTTGCTGAACTCTGTTAAAGAACACATTGCAGAGTTAGACCAGGAGATTGCGGTTTTCTGTCAACAAAATGACTAAATAGCGGCTCCCACAATGTTCAAATGTGGGAGCTATTTACCAGCACATCTAACATTTACGATGAGAATTCCTGGCGAATTTGTTCCCCATGCTGGTCGAGCGTTGCCGCTCCCGGCATAACATGCGGGTCCGCGCAGCCGCTGATTTTTATCGGATTACCCGGCATCATTATTCCCCCGGCTTCAATCAACATATTTCTCGCCTGAGTTTGTGGCAAATTAATGGCCTCAGCCACACTTAATAACGGCGCTACGGGTACACCAACTTCATGTATTCTGGCTAACCAAACTTCAGCTGCCTGCGTTTTTAACGTCCGCTCAATATATTGTTTAAGAATAGCCTGGTTTTGTACGCGTAAAATATTGCTGTTAAATCGGGGATCATCAACAAGTTCCGTCAGATCCAGTGCCTGGCATAACGCAGAAAAAAGCTTGTCATTACCACAACAAATAGTAATTGGTTTATCCTGAGTATCGAACACATCAAAAGGAGCCATGTAGGGATGGCGATTTCCCAGGCGTTGTGGTGACTTCCCTGTCGCGATATATGCCATCAGTCCATGCTCCAGAAAACTCAGAGTGGCATCAAACATCGCGATATCGACATGCGCCCCTCGCTGGCTCTTTTCGCGGCCATAAAGCGCACTCACGATTCCACTGAATAAATAGACACCGCCACAGAGATCTGCAAGAGAGGTGCCAACACGCACTGGCGGAGCATCAGGATATCCCGTTTCCATCATTATTCCACTCATTGCCTGAATAATGGTATCGTAGGCCGGAGCATCTTTTAGCGGACCGGTATGTCCGAAACCTGACGATGAAGCATAGATGAGACGTGGGTTGATTTCTTGTAGCGTTTCCCACGAAAACCCCATTTTTTCCATTGTACCTGGGCGGAAATTCTCGGCTAATACATCAGCTTGTTTAAGCATATTTATAAATATACTTTTATCGTGGACATTCTTTAAATCAAGAACCACACTCTCTTTGCCATGATTAATAAAACTGTAATAGAGTGACTGTCCATCCACATAGGGACCAAATGTGCGGGTATCATCACCATGACCTGGCGGCTCAACTTTAATTACCCTTGCGCCCATATTACAAAGAAGTTGAGTTCCGAAAGGCCCATTAAGGACATGAGTCATATCAATAACTAATAACCCTTCAAATGGGCCTTTGCTTTCAGTATTTGTCATTTGCTTATGCCTTGAAAAAAAGCCGAAGGTGAAAAGACTCTTCGGCATTTATGAAAATTAATAACATGATTAATTATGAAACCAGTCGACTGACATAAATCCACAAGGGAGCCGTGACGACAAAACCCAGCACGCTAACAGCCAATGACGCTGTACCAGTGCGGGTGTAGACATTAAACCGGCTGGCAATAATGATTCCGGAGAATGCCGGCGGTAATGCGCCTGCCAGTACCATCATCTGCAGATGTTCGCTGTTCAAATGACATGCCATACCAACGAGAAGCAGTGCCAGTGGCATCAGAATCAGCTTCAGGAAGGTGTTATAAGCAATTTCAGCACTGAACTCGAATTTATGTGCAGCCAGAGTCAAACCCGCAGCGAATACCGCTACCCCTGAGTTGGCCTTCGCAATCAGATTAAAGGTTGGATCCCATGCTGCCGGAATTTTTACCCCAACCAACACCAGGATCGTTGCCAGAACAGGTGCCCATACGACTGGCTCCTTTGCCGCAGAGATTAACGCGCTCAGATTGCTATTCTTCTTACCATCCGCTCCTGAGGAGGGATTCAGCAAATACAGACCAATAGGAATAGTAATTGCGTTAACAATAATAGAAATAATTGCTACCACTAAACCTGTTGATACGGAATCACCATAAATAGGGTCGAGAACTGCAAACCCCAGGAATCCAATGGTAGGTGAACCTGCAATTAATGCACATACTGCTGCTTCTGCATGGGTACGTTTAAAAAATTTGTAGCAACCAAACCAGGAGAAAAAGAAACATCCGACAATAACCACAAGTGATACAAGGGTCAGGCGAGTGTCCGCAAAAATCATTTCCCTGTTTGCCCGGGTAATAGAAACAAATAGGGCCGCAGGAAGAGCGTAGTTTAATACCAGTTTATTAAATGCCCGGGCTTGATCTTCTGAAAAAGTTTCTCGTCTGCCGCTAAAATAACCCAACAGCATGATTACGATAATAGGCAATAAATCGCCAATAAAAAATGTTAGCATAATAGTATTTCCGATAAGGGTCCCCTCACCATCGATAATGATTTGGCAAGAGGAGACGATGTCAGTATTTAATTACCAGCGACTTGTTTTGGGTTAAGTTTGGTAATATGGCCACTTTCAGTTCCTGCTGCTGGGTCGATGACCACATTAATAATGGTCGGTTTGCGCGACTGAATACCGGTGGTTAACGCATGACGAAGCTCATCTGTCGTGGTGACGTTATATCCAACGCCACGAAATGCATCCATTAATTTGTCATACCTTGCATGGTGCAATAGATCTGTTGGTGATGGTGCACCAGCGCCACTGAGATCAACACCGTCTCCTCTGTAGATGCCGCCATTATTAAAAATAACGATTGTCACCGGTAGGTTATATCGACAAATCGTTTCAATCTCCATCCCACTGAAACCAAAAGCACTATCACCTTCAATGGCGACAACCGGAGAACCAGAGGTCACGCTAGCACCGATGGCATAGCCCATACCGATGCCCATGACACCCCAGGTGCCACAATCCAGACGACGACGTGGTTTATACATATCAATAATATTTCGTGCATTATCCAGGGTATTTGCCCCTTCATTAACTAAATAAATATCCTGGTTCTCGCGCAATACATCGCGCACCGCACTCAATGCATTAAAGTAATTTAATGGTTGGGTATCTGTACTTAACTTTTCATGCATTTTTTGCGCATTTTGCTGCTTGTGGATATTTAAAATATCGCGCCACACCAGTGGAGTCGTAAATGTGTTTTGTTTCAGTTCTGCCAGCATACCGTGCATACTGGATGCAATATCGCCAACGACTGGCACAGCAATGGGGCGGTTGCTGTCAATTTCCTGCGGTTCTATATCCAGTTGAATAAACTGTGTATCTGCCGCCCATCCTTTTTTACCGTGCGCCAGTAACCAATTCAGTCGCGCCCCAACAAGCATGACAACATCAGCATTTGCCAGCGCAAACGAACGCGCAGCCGCCGCAGAAAGTGGATGCGTATCTTCCAGGATCCCTTTCGCCATAGACATTGGCAGGAATGGAATCTGGGTACTTTCAATAAACTCACGAAGCTGCTCATCAGCTTGTGAATACGCCGCGCCTTTACCAAGGATAATTAATGGCCGTTCTGCTTTTGCTAACAGCGAAATTGCACTAGTGACTGACTTCGGGCATGGCAATAACGCTGGCGATGGGTTTTCAACTTTAACAATAGTGGCTAATGCCTCGTCTTTTTCCATCGTCGCAGCCAGGACATTTGCTGGCAAATCAAGATAAACACCGCCAGGGCGACCCGAAACGGAGACCCGGATAGCGCGTGCCAACGCAATGCCAAGATCCTGCGGCTGGTTAACGCGGAATGCCGCTTTGGCATAGGGTTTTGCCGCATTCATTTGGTCCAGCTCTTCATAATCACCTTGCTGGAGATCAACGATCGCGCGATCGCTAGAGCCGCTGATCATGATCATCGGAAAACCATTTACTGTTGCGTTGGCCAATGCGGTCAAACCATTGAGGAATCCTGGCGCAGAAACGGTCAGGCAGATCCCTGGCTTTTGGGTAAGAAAACCGCTTGCCGCAGCCGCATAGCCTGCAGATTGCTCATGACGAAAACCAATATAACGAATGCCTTCCGCCTGGGCATGGCGCGCCATATCCGTCACAGGAATACCTACAACACCATAAATAGTGTCAATATTATTCTGTTTTAATGCTTCAACGATGATATGCATACCATCTGTCATTTGAAGTTGATCTGACATGATTAATAACCTCGAAATTTTTATAAATTGGGAGCCAGAAGCCCCCGTTAATATCAGATGGCGTGGTTTTGCTTCATTGCAGCAATTTCATCGTCGCTATAACCCAGCTCCTGCAATACAGCAGCGGTATGTTCACCTAATAGCGGCGCAGCTTTAATATCCGGCGTAAAGGCAGAGAATTTCATTGGACAACCAACTGTCAGATATTTTCCACGCAACGGTTGTTCCACTTCGACAACACTGCCACTTTGGCGCAAAGAGGGATCAAGTGAAATTTCTTTCATACTTAATACCGGTGCACAAGGAATATCAAACTGAGTCAAATAGGCCACCGCTTCATGTTTATCAATAGTGACAGTGTATTTTTCGATTTCAGCAAAAATATCGAAAATATGTGGCTGTCGGGCATGAGCTGTACTGTATGCCGGATCGGTAATCCATTCTGGTTTGCCGATAGCTTTACAGGTGTTTTCCCAGTTTTGCTCCTGAATAGTGAAATAAATATAGGCGTTAGGATCGGTTTCCCAGCCTTTACATTTCAGGATCCAGCCAGGCTGACCGCCACCACCCGCATTACCACCGCGTGGTACTGCGTCGCCAAATGTGCCATTCGGATACTGCGGGTATTCTTCCAGATAACCCAGCTTATCGAGGCGCTGCTGGTCACGTAATTTCACGCGGCAAAGGTTCAACACGGCATCCTGCATTGACATGGTAACTCGTTGCCCACGCCCCGTTTTTTCGCGATGCAGCAAAGCAGCAAGTAAACCGATCAGCAAATGCATTCCGGTGTTGCTGTCACCCAACGCTGCAGCGCTTACCAGCGGCGGGCCGTCCCAAAAACCCGTAGTGGATGCCGCGCCACCCGCTGCCTGAGCAACGTTTTCATAGGCTTTTACATTCACATAAGGCGAACACTCATCAAACCCTTTGATCGAACCAAAAATCAAACGTGGATTGATTTCCTGAATATGCTCCCAGGTGAAGCCCATGTGATCAATGGCCCCTGGATGAAAGTTCTCGACTAAGATATCAGCTTCGCGGATCAGCTTTTCCATTACCTCTTTGCCTTCCGCTGTTTTGGTATTTAATTCAATAGAACGTTTGTTGCTGTTAAGCATGGTGAAGTAAAGCGCATCGATATCAGGAATATCTCGCAGCTGGCGACGCGTTACGTCACCAACGCCGGGACGTTCAATTTTAATGACGTCAGCGCCAAACCACGCCAGCATCTGAGTACAAGATGGGCCAGATTGCACACCGGTGAAATCGAGAACTTTAATTCCTTGAAGTGGAGTTGACATAGCAATACCTATTAGTTAATTAAATATATGTTATATTTAGCGTTTATTTAAGGCATAACGCCCTCTATAAATAATCCGCAAAATATCGTCGTAGCTGCACTCGATATTTTTAAATTCCTGTATCAAGTGCTGAAAATCATTTCATCGCCACTTCCAATTCCTTTCTGCATGGTAAGTAGTGAGGACGAAAATAAGAATATGATAAATATTGGTTTGCGGTAATCAGAGAGAGCCGCGACATTTGTGATGTTATTCTTACAACTGTAAGAAGCGATTGTGATTTACAGTTAGGGAAATGATTACGATTTTTAAATCGTACCATAAAACATAACATAAACAATGATTTCGTGATGACACGGGATTATTGATGTTTACTTTGAGGAATAGAAAATGCGTGTTTATAGAACCGCGAGCGCCAAATAATTTTATGACCACAATCGGTCGTATTGTGGTCATAAAAAATTGTCGCCAGGAGGGAGTAAAATCTTTTACTTCAATATGCTGCCTGTCAGCATTAGTTCACAAACAGTGCTTCGCTATCGACGATGATTCCATCTTCCGCACCTTTAAGCGCCAGGTTTGCCTCGTAGTATTGCTTTTTATCAAGCAGTTTCTGCGCATCAGCAAGTGCATTACGAGTCTGTTTAAGCGGCATCAGATATTGGTTTTCCATTACACCAACACCGGCCAGGCGAAGCTCTTCCATTGCGCCCTTTTTATCCCCTTTCGCCATTTTTTCATTAGCAATTTTTATCGCTGCTTCTTTTTCTGGTGTCGCTACATAACTCTCAGAAATTCCGACAGATGCATTAATGACAATATATTGGTCATCATTGATATTGGTCTTTTTACCTGGTTTAGCGAACTTTGCCCATTCAGTACTGTCATCTGACAGCAAAGCGGAAGCTTCATTGGTCAGTTCTTTTGCCTTTTCCGGATCGCCATGAAACAGAGCCAGGCGCGCTACCTGCACGTCACGCATCGCATATAAACCCTGTTCAGAGATACGCTCTGCTGCTACAGTTTTCTGGGTTTGCTGAACTTGCTGAGTTTGCTGTTGTGCTGCTACCGGTGCATTATCAGCAGCCCATACAGTTGATGATGCCAAAATCGCTGTGACCATCGTAGCCATAATTAAACGTTTCATACTTACCTCATTCTTTAACAGTTTTAGAAAACGCCGCCATCATATTGGGTGAGCATGAAATGAGAAATCAGAGAGCAACGGTCATTTTGAAAGGGTTATCTTACAGTTGTAGTTATTATCGCAAGAAGTATTTTAGTCTTACAATTGTAGGAATATGCTTCCTGTCGCAGAGAACTATTCTTATATACCACAAAGAGATGTCATTTATTATATCGATGTAAATACTGATTAATTAAATGTAAATACAGCCATAACATCGTAGGTTCTCAGTGAGCCATTCTCAGGATAACTTTCTATGAAAGTAAACTTAATGCTTTTTAGCTTATTTTTATTGGTCTCTATTATGGCATGCAATGTTTTTGCATTTTCCATTTCTGGTGGTGGAAGTGAGACGAGCTATAAAGAGACAGAAAAAACGTCAGTGATGACGACAACTCATTCTACAAAACTTCAACCATCACAGGCGATTTTGTTTAAGATGAGAGAAGATGCGCCACCATTAAATCTCACAGAAGACATCACGCCCCCTTTTCCGACAAAGGCGAATTATCTTATTCATCCTGTGCGATAGCGTCTGTCACATGGCAGGTGAACAATCATATCTGTTGATGATGTGAGCACCTGCCCAAATGATCCATCCTGAACTACTACCGCCTGCCATACCCCACCATAAAGCGAATCATCAAGCCACAAGCCGGGGCAAGAAACATAAATATCCCCGTCACTAGTTCATTACCGCCAGTTAACCACATGGTGAAGTAGTAAATGAGTGCAGCGAGGATCACCATGCCGAAGAAAGAAGAGACCGCCGAGACCACGTTCAGTACCTGACCGATGTATCCGCTTACGCAGACAATACACAGGGCGAGAAACATCCATAAATAAATCATAGCTCAACCTCCTGCCGCGCTAAAAAACCTGTAACTTCAGTCACTTTAATAGTAAGACAATCCTTAACCTCTGGCAATTTTTGCTAAGCATCAATGAAAACAGCACGTTAAATGCAACGCTATTGCGTGCGGAAAATTTTTTACTTTGCACGATTAATAATCAGTAGATGAAAGCAGTCAGCCAGTGATAAAGTAGAGCCACCGCATTCATGCTCCTCGTGGTTATGTCCTGACTAGTCTTTACACTCTTTACAGGAACCATTGTCGTACATGATGGCCCAATCAATTGAGTGTACCGCTGTCGACATGGAATCTTCTGCGATACAACAATTCGTATCTACAGAAGGTAACTATGTTTCCAAAATGCAAATTTTCCCGCGAGTTTCTACATCCTCGCTACTGGCTCACGTGGTTTGGGCTTGGTGTACTCTGGCTTTGGGTACAGCTTCCTTACCCTGTTCTCTGTTTTCTCGGCACGCGTATCGGCACGATGGCGCGACCATTCCTGAAACGTCGTGAATCTATCGCCCGTAAGAACCTGGAACTTTGTTTCCCACAGCATTCTGCTGAAGAGCGCGAGAAGATGATTGCCGAAAACTTTCGTTCACTCGGCATGGCGCTGGTAGAAACCGGCATGGCATGGTTCTGGCCCGACAGTCGCGTACGTAAATGGTTTGATGTTGAAGGGCTGGATAACCTCAAACGCGCACAACTGCAAAATCGTGGCGTGATGGTTGTCGGCGTCCATTTTATGTCGCTGGAATTGGGCGGCCGCGTGATGGGACTATGTCAGCCAATGATGGCCACCTATCGTCCGCATAATAATCAGCTGATGGAATGGGTGCAGACCCGTGGTCGCATGCGCTCTAACAAAGCGATGATCGGCAGAAATAATCTGCGCGGTATTGTCGGCGCGCTGAAGAAAGGTGAAGCGGTATGGTTTGCTCCCGATCAGGATTATGGTCGTAAAGGCAGCTCCTTCGCGCCGTTCTTTGCGGTGGAAAATGTCGCCACAACCAATGGTACGTATGTCCTTTCACGTCTCTCTGGCGCAGCCATGTTAACCGTAACGATGGTAAGAAAAGCGGATTACAGCGGATATCGTTTGTACATCACCCCAGAGATGGAAGGCTACCCGGCAGATGAAAATCAAGCCGCTGCCTATATGAACAAGATTATCGAGAAAGAGATCATGCGCGCGCCGGAGCAGTACCTCTGGATCCACCGTCGCTTTAAAACGCGCCCGGTGGGTGAATCGTCGTTATACATTTAACAAACTGCTCTTACTCTTTCCCTCCTCAAATCAGCCGTAATAACCTCATGGTTTTTATGGCTTTTTTCTTAAGGTTTTTTCCTTCGCTGAATCTCTAATTATTACCGTCAGAAATTAAACTGTCGCCGATATGAGACACCTGTAAGTTACTAAAAGTAAATAAGAAAATGCCTCTTGTCTCGTTTCAGTTTTAGGCGTACATTAGCGCCGTCTCGAGCAGTTTAGCTCAGAATTCTGGGGTGATGCCCACGGTAAAATACGGACTTTCAATGTCGTTTTGCCCGGTGTCAACTCACTGTATCAGGTGTAATGAAGTCATTCAGGCGTAACAGTAATTACGCGGAGAGATGTAAAGTGAAATATTTCTTTATGGGCATTTCTTTTATGGTCATCGTTTGGGCCGGTACTTTTGCCCTGATGATCTAAAAGCAAACTGTGCAATGAAAAACAGGAGCCATCTGGCTCCTGTTTGCATTTCTGGCGATGGTGTTTATTCCGCGTTTTCGTGAATATGTTTGCTGCTGGCGGGTAGTAAACCGTCGGCACGGAACATCGCTTTAATTCCACGAATCGCCTGGCGAATACGATCGCGGTTTTCAATCAGCGCAAAGCGAACATGGGTGTCGCCGTAGTCGCCAAAGCCAATCCCTGGAGAGACACAGACCTTCGCTTCGTTAAGCAGTTTCTTGGCAAATTCCAGTGAGCCCATGGCCGCATATGGTTCCGGGATTTTCGCCCAGACATACATCGAAGCCTTCGGCATTTCGACCATCCAGCCCGCTTCATGCAGCCCTTTAACCAGTACATCACGGCGGCGTTTGTACTGTTCGGCAATATCGCGCACGCACTGTTGATCGCCCTCCAGTGCCGCAATCGCCGCCACCTGCAACGGCGTAAAGGTGCCGTAATCGTGATAGCTTTTAATACGTGACAACGCGCTGACCAGCGTTTTGTTACCGACCATAAAGCCGATACGCCAGCCCGCCATGTTGTAGCTTTTCGACAGCGTAAAGAACTCTACCGCCACATCGCGTGCACCTGGCACCTGCATGATTGACGGCGCTTTCCAGCCATCGTAGACGATATCGGCATAGGCCAGGTCATGGACCACCAGCACATCGTAGCGTTTCGCCAGCGCCACAACCTTCTCAAAGAATTCCAGTTCCACGCATTGCGCGGTTGGGTTCGACGGGAAGCCGAGGATCATCATCTTCGGTTTCGGATAACTTTCGCGAATGGCGCGTTCCAGTTCGTTGAAGAAATCGACACCTTCCACCAGCGGCACTGAGCGTACCTGCGCCCCGGCAATCACCGCGCCGTAAATATGAATCGGGTAGCTTGGATTAGGCACCAGTACAGTGTCACCGTGATCCAGCGTCGCCAGCATCAGATGCGCCAGCCCCTCTTTCGAGCCAATGGTGACGATAGCCTCTGATTCCGGGTCGATCTCGACGTCGTAACGATCCTGATACCAGCGGGAAATGGCGCGACGTAACCGCGGAATACCACGCGAGGTGGAATAACCATGCGTGTCCGGTCGCTGGGCCACCGTACATAATTTTTCGACGATATGCGGCGGGGTCGCACCGTCCGGGTTACCCATACTGAAATCGATAATATCTTCGCCGCGCCGACGCGCAGCCATTTTCAGTTCAGCGGTAATGTTAAAAACGTAGGGTGGGAGACGATCAATACGCGTAAAGCGACGTTCAGGGCGAGTGTCAGCCATAATTTCCTCAGATTAACGTGAGCGCCCGGACCGTCCGAGCGACGCTGCCACGATGGTGGCTGTTTTGAAAATAGCCTGATTAATTTCTGTCTGTCCAGCGTTTTAGAACATTTTTGTTAATAGCCTTAAATGAGGAACTCCGCTTTAAAAACAGGAAATTTATCTACGCTAACAAGAAAATTACCACTCAATCTATTAACATTATAATTTCAATAAATTTACCAAACAGATATGCATTATCAAGAGATGCATTGCTAATACACCATTTATCTTTCAATCCCCTTTTAAAATTGTGGTTTTTCCTCAAAAACGGCCTGCTGGTCATCAGCCTTCAGGTTACCTATCATAGAGGTTTAATCCTTATTCAGAGTCACCCGTGCACGAAATATTCAACATGCTGCTGGCGGTCTTCGATCGGGCAGCGTTAATGCTTATCTGCCTGTTCTTTCTTATCCGTATCCGCCTGTTTCGCGAACTGTTGCACAAGTCGGCACACTCCCCAAAAGAGCTGCTCGCCGTTACCGCCATTTTCTCGCTGTTCGCCCTGTTCAGCACCTGGTCCGGCGTGCCCGTAGAAGGCTCGCTGGTTAATGTGCGTATTATCGCGGTGATGTCAGGCGGAATTCTATTTGGCCCGTGGGTAGGCATCATAACCGGTGTGATTGCGGGTATTCACCGTTATTTAATTGACATCGGCGGCGTGACGGCAATTCCGTGCTTTATCACCAGTATTCTCGCGGGTTGCATATCAGGCTGGATTAACCTGAAAATCCCCAAAGCACAGCGCTGGCGCGTCGGTATTCTCGGTGGCATGTTGTGTGAAACGTTGACCATGATTCTGGTGATTGTCTGGGCACCAACTACCGCGTTGGGGATCGATATCGTCTCTAAAATCGGGATTCCAATGATCCTCGGTA
Organism: Escherichia coli; assembly: GCF_036503815.1. Taxonomy (GTDB): domain Bacteria; phylum Pseudomonadota; class Gammaproteobacteria; order Enterobacterales; family Enterobacteriaceae; genus Escherichia; species Escherichia coli_F. The sequence goes on along the minus strand of NZ_AP027764.1, from coordinate 1,530,698 downwards.
GCGTCTGTATCGGCTTTATTGTGCTGCTGGTGCAAAGCGTTGAGGGCGAAAAAGAGGCCAGCGCCGCGCGGCAGGCCAAGCTGGCGCTGGATATCGCCAACAAAACGCTACCGCTGTTTCGCCATGTCAATAGCGAGTCATTACGCAAAGTTTGTGAAATTATTCGCGATGATATTCACGCCGATGCGGTAGCGATTACCAACACCGATCATGTGCTGGCCTATGTTGGCGTAGGGGAACACAACTATCAGAATGGCGATGATTTCATTAGCCCAACAACGCGTCAGGCAATGAATTACGGAAAAATCATTATTAAAAACAATGATGAAGCCCACCGTACACCGGAAATCCACTCGATGCTGGTGATCCCGCTTTGGGAGAAAGGGGTCGTGACCGGGACGCTGAAAATTTACTACTGCCACGCGCATCAGATCACCTCGTCATTACAGGAAATGGCGGTCGGTCTGTCGCAAATCATCTCCACCCAACTGGAGGTTTCACGCGCCGAGCAACTACGTGAAATGGCAAATAAGGCAGAGCTTCGCGCTCTGCAAAGCAAAATTAATCCCCATTTCCTGTTTAATGCTCTGAATGCTATCTCATCGTCGATCCGTCTGAATCCGGATACCGCTCGCCAGCTGATCTTTAATCTGTCGCGTTATCTGCGCTATAACATTGAATTAAAAGACGATGAGCAAATCGATATCAAAAAAGAGCTGTATCAAATTAAAGACTATATTGCCATTGAGCAGGCCCGCTTTGGCGACAAGCTGACGGTTATCTATGATATTGATGAAGAGGTCAATTGCTGCATTCCCAGCCTGCTGATCCAGCCGTTGGTGGAAAACGCCATTGTCCACGGTATTCAGCCTTGCAAAGGTAAAGGCGTTGTCACCATCAGCGTTGCAGAGTGCGGTAATCGGGTACGCATTGCGGTGCGAGATACCGGGCACGGCATCGATCCAAAAGTCATTGAGCGGGTCGAAGCGAACGAAATGCCGGGCAATAAAATTGGCCTGCTGAATGTCCATCATCGCGTGAAGTTATTGTATGGCGAGGGGCTGCATATCCGCCGCCTGGAACCAGGAACGGAAATTGCGTTTTACATTCCTAACCAACGCACCCCTGTCGCCTCACAGGCTACGTTATTGCTTTGAGCCGGAGTGATATTGTGAAAGTCATCATTGTTGAAGACGAATTCCTGGCACAACAGGAACTGAGCTGGCTGATTAAAGAGCACAGCCAGATGGAGATTGTCGGCACCTTTGACGATGGTCTGGACGTGTTGAAGTTTTTGCAGCATAACCGCGTCGACGCCATTTTTCTGGATATCAATATTCCGTCGCTGGATGGCGTGTTGCTGGCGCAAAACATCAGCCAGTTTGCTCATAAACCGTTTATTGTGTTCATCACCGCGTGGAAAGAACATGCGGTAGAAGCGTTTGAACTGGAAGCGTTTGACTACATTCTCAAACCGTATCAGGAATCACGCATTACAGGAATGCTGCAAAAGCTGGAAGCAGCCTGGCAGCAACAGCAAACCAGCAGTACGCCTGCCGCAACGGTAACGCGTGAGAATGACACCATTAATCTGGTAAAAGATGAGCGAATCATCGTCACGCCAATTAACGATATCTATTACGCCGAAGCGCACGAGAAAATGACCTTTGTCTATACGCGGCGTGAATCCTACGTAATGCCGATGAACATTACCGAGTTTTGCAGCAAGCTGCCGCCGTCACATTTTTTCCGCTGCCATCGCTCATTTTGTGTCAATCTGAACAAAATCCGCGAAATCGAACCGTGGTTTAATAACACCTACATTCTGCGACTGAAAGATCTGGATTTTGAAGTACCAGTCAGCCGTAGCAAAGTAAAAGAATTCAGGCAGTTAATGCATCTGTAATCGGGATTTTCATGAAAGCAACAGGCTTGCCCGCCGATCAACAATTTTTCGCCGATCTGTTCAGCGGCCTGGTGCTTAACCCGCAACTACTGGGGCGCGTCTGGTTTGCCAGCCAGCCGGCCTCGTTGCCGGTGGGCAGTTTATGTATTGATTTTCCCCGTCTGGATATCGTGCTGCGCGGCGAATACGGCAATCTGCTGGAAGCAAAGCAGCAACATATAGTGGAAGGAGAAATGCTGTTTATTCCGGCGCGCGCGGCTAATTTACCGGTCAACAACAAACCGGTAATGCTGTTAAGTCTGGTGTTCGCGCCGACCTGGCTTGGTTTATCGTATTACGATAGCCGCACCACGTCGTTGTTGCATCCGGTTCGCCAGATCCAACTTCCCAGCCTGCAACGCGGCGAAGGTGAAGCAATGCTTACTGCCCTCACCCATCTTAGCCGTTCGCCGCTGGAGCAGAATATCATTCAGCCGCTGGTGTTAAGTTTGCTGCATCTTTGCCGCAACGTGGTGAATATGCCGCCGGGTAATTCGCAGCCGCGCGGCGATTTTCTCTATCACAGCATTTGTAACTGGGTTCAGGATAATTATGCCCAGCCGCTCACCCGTGAGAACGTGGCGCAGTTTTTTAATATCACGCCCAATCATCTGTCAAAACTGTTTGCGCAGCATGGAACAATGCGTTTTATCGAATATGTGCGTTGGGTGCGAATGGCGAAGGCGAGGATGATTTTGCAGAAATATCATCTGTCGATTCATGAAGTGGCGCAGCGTTGCGGCTTTCCGGACAGCGACTATTTTTGTCGCGTCTTCCGGCGTCAGTTTGGCCTGACACCGGGAGAGTACAGCGCCCGTTTTCAGGGCTAATTTAAAAGGCTAATTCTGTTTCCAGCAGCGTCAGGATGCTTTGTGCATCTTGCGCGGCAAACAACGACTGGCGGAAGTTTTTATTCACCAGTTTACGCGCCAGCTGCGAGAAGACTTTCACATGATTCATCCCTTCGTTAGCGCCCAGCGTCAGCATAATCACCAGTTCGACTTCGCCCATTTCTGACTGCCAGTCAACCGGTTTCACCAACCGGGCAATGCTGATACTGGAATGACGGATCCACTGAGATTTGGTGTGCGGGATCGCCACGCCAAAACCAACGCCAGTAGTGACAATCTCTTCCCGCTGCCAGACATCTTCTTCCAGCTCAAACGGATGTTCAGTACGCCCGTTAACGCCAAGGTTGCCGCACAGGAACTGGATCGCCTGCTCTTTATTGCTAAAGGCCTGATCAACAAAGATATTCTCCAGCGCCAGCAGCGGGCGAACGTCTTCTTCCGGCGTAAACGCGGTAAGTAACGCTTCAATTTCCTGCGCGCTGCGGCATTCACATGCCTGACGCGCCAGTTCCCGACACGCCTCGCTATCCAGTTGACGAAGCTGGCTTTTCACCGCCGGAATACGCGGGCTACTCATACTCAGCTCATCCAGGCCCAGTCCAAGCAGTAGCGGCAGATAACGACTTTCACCGCCCAGTTCACCGCAAATACCTACCCATTTGCCGCGCTGATGCGCAGTGGTAACAATCTGCTGCAACATGCGCAGGAACGATGGCGTAATCGGGTTATACAGCGGCGATACGCGCGGGTTATTACGATCGACCGCATACAGATACTGGGTCATATCGTTAGAACCGATACTGAAGAAATCGACCTCATCGCAGAAGTGGTCGATGATGTAGCACACCGACGGTACTTCCACCATGATACCCAGCGTAATCGACTCTGCATGACGCAGGCCATCGCGTTTAAGCTCAACGATCGCTTTTTGGATCTCGCCCTTCACCCATAAGATCTGATCGAGGCTGTGAACCATCGGGATCATCAGCTGGGCGTTGCCGAAACTGGCGGCACGCAAAATAGCCCGCAGTTGAGTGCGGAACAGGCCAGCAAATTCCGGGTAAATTCGTACCGCGCGATAGCCGAGGAACGGGTTCTCTTCCTGGGGAATGTTGAGGTAAGGAATGCTTTTATCGCCGCCGATGTCCATCGTGCGGAAAATAATCGGCTTGTCGCCCGCCGCCAGTAGCACCTGTTGGTATGCTTCAAACTGTTCCTGTTCGTCCGGCGCACTGTCGCGCTCCATATAGAGCATTTCGGTACGAAACAGCCCGACACCTTCCGCGCCGTTGGCAAACGCGCCAGGCGCTTCCAGAGCGGTGCCAATATTCGCCGCGATATCAATGCGCTTGTTATCACGGGAATAGGCCAGCTGCGCGGCGGCCTGCGCCTGTTGTTTCTGGCGTTTATCCGCCAGCGTCTGCGCAACCTGATAATAACCACTCACCGCGTCATCAGGATTAATAGCCAGCACGCCGCACTGGGCGTCAAGCACCGCCGGTTGCCCGGCATAGCGAGCAATGGCATCCAGCGGCAGGCCGCTCAGTACGGGGATCGCCGAGGCGCGGGCCAGAATCAGAGTATGCGAGGTGCGCCCGGTTTTCTCCAGAATCATGCCCGCAAGATTTTTTAAATTGAGGCTCAAAAACTGGCTAGGGGTTAAATCTTCTGCCACCAGAATGGTCGGTTTTTCGAGCACCAGATTATTACGCGGCTTCAGTTCCGGCCAGGTGATATGCAGCAATTGTTCGCTGATATCACGAATGTCGCTGACCCGCTCGCGCAGATAATCGCTGGCAGAGGCAGAAAGTTTGTCGCAAACCTGCTCCATATTGCTGATGATCGCCGCCCCCAGCCCCTGATGCTGTTCTGCCATCAGGCGACGGATATTACCTGCAAATTCATCATCCTGAATCAGCGATAAATGGGCGCTGAGGATAGTTTTGCTTTCGCCGTCACGCTCGCGCAACTGCTGGTTCAGTTGCTCGGCAAGCGTTGCCAGGCTGTGTTCCAGCCAGGTGGAGTCTTGCGCACTGGCCGGGATTGCCCGATAACTGTCGAGGCTGTTGCTCTGTAACAGGGTCAGCGTACCCACGCCGACGCCGCTTGCCAGCACATTGCCGTACAGTAAATCAGGGTTCAGGCGGCTTAATGAACGCGGCAGTGGATGTGCCGTCAGTTCTGCCTGCGTCGGCTGGACGCTGTCGCTGTCGATAAAGCGCACCTGGATGTACTCTTCCAGCACGCGCCGCGCCTGCTCTTCATCGCTGCCGCTAATGTTCAGGCTGCAACTGTCATTAAATAAGGTGCCGGTGCCAATCAGCGCCAGCGAACTTTTGACATCGGCCTTTACGTTCTGGCGATGGTTAATGAAGATGATTTCGCTTTGCCACTGGCTGCACTGCTCTTTAAGTTCCCACGCCGGACGAGCATGCAGGCCGTTTGGCAAAGGACAGAGAAATTGAATCGTTAACATAACCGCTCCGGGTTAATCAGGAGATCATCTGAAATCCGTCAGTTGAACAACCGTCTCACGGGTAAGACGTTGAATAAGGGCAGATAAAAGCTGCTGCATCTGCAAAATGTCGCGGCAGTCGGCAATCGATGCGGCGCAATGTCCGTGGCGGGTTGCTGGCCCCATCACCACTGTGGGTACGCCAGTGCCGGTTAAATGCACCGCCCCGCCGTCCGTTCCGCCGTTGCTGAACATATCGGCCTGCAACGGCACGCCAATTTCTGCCGCGACGGTTTCGATCCACGCGGTAAGTTTTGGCGGCGCAATCAGCGACTTGTCGCTTAACACCAGCATCGGGCCGTTACCAATCTGGCGATGGTTAGCCGCGCCATAATCAAAGTTTTTCGCCCAGCAGGCGGTATCAAGCACAATGGCGATGTCCGGCGACACCGCGCGGGTGGCGGTTTGCCCGCCGCGTAATCCCACCTCTTCGCTGGAACTTGCCACCAGCCACACTTCCGCAGGCAGCTCGGCGTTGTGCAGCTCACGTAGTAACGTCACCAGCAGGTAGCAACCGAGGCGGTCATCAAAGGCTTTACCCATCACTCGCTGGTGAGGGAGAACCTGAAAAGTGGTATCAAACGTGACACGATCGCCCGGACGAATACCTGCCTGCATCACTTCGTCATACGAGCGCGCACCAATGTCCACGCGCATGGCGCTGACGTCATTCCCCTGCCGTTCGCCATCGAGCAAACCGGGAATTTTGCACTCTTCACGAGTAGTGATCCGTACTGGCTGAAGCTGGCGGGCAGCCATGCGCACATTGCCAACTGGCAGGACATCAATCGCCCCTTCGCGGGAGATGCTACGCACCATAAATCCCACTTCGTCCATATGCGCACAGATCATCACCTTCGGACCTGTCGATTCATTGAGGCGGATCAGCACCGATCCCAGGCCATCAAATCGCACTTCTTTTTGCAGTCGATCCGCTTCATCCAGCAGGATCTGCCGCACTTCCTGTTCCGAGGAGGCGATCGCATCTGCCTCGCTCAACGCTTTTAATAGCGATAAATCCATTATGCCTCTCCCGTGAGCAACACTGTTTTTGGCATGGCGTAGAGCACTTCCGCGCCTTGCGGGGTAACCAGCACGACATCTTCGATGCGCACGCCACCTCGCCCTGGCAAATAAATCCCCGGCTCCACGGTCAGTAACATCCCTGGCTGTAGCGTCGTGGTGTCCTGCGGTGAAAAACGCGGCTCTTCATGGACTTCAATGCCGATGGCATGACCAGTGTTGTGACCAAAATAGTCACCATAACCGGCTTCTGTAATGATCCGGCGCGCGGCGTCGTCAACCTGTTGGCAGCGCACGCCGGGGCGAATCGCGGAGATTGCCGCGAGCTGTGCCTGCAGGACAATGTTATACACATCAAACAGCGGGTGAGATTCGGCGCTCACCCCTTCGCCATTCACCAGCAAGGTACGCGTCATATCAGAGCAGTAGCCCTGATACAGCGCACCAAAATCAAGAGTGACAAACTCGCCCGCTGCAACAATCTTGTCGCTGGCTTTGCCGTGCGGCAGCGCCCCACGCCAGCCACTGGCGACAATGGTATCGAAAGAGGCTTTTTCTGCGCCCTGCTGGCGCATAAACCACTCCAGTTCAGCGGCTATCTCGCATTCGCTCATCCCCGCCTGAATAAAGCGGCGAATATGCTCTGCACCGCGATCGGCAATCCCACAGGCGAGGCGGATTTTCTCCACCTCCTCTGGCGTTTTGATTTGCCGCAGCACATCCGGCGTGGCGCTTACCAGTTTCGCATTGAGTTCAGACTGCCAGCGGTGCGCGGTTTCCCAACTTACCTGCTGGCCTTCAAAACCGAGCGTTTGCAACTGCTCATCGGCAATGATTTGCCTGACGATAGTGGTAAGCGTGTGCGTCGCATCAAGCAAATGCAGCTGGTAGCCCTGGGTGCGGGCTTCTACATCCGCGTAATAGCGCGAATCCACCAGAATGTGCGCACTTTCACGACTAATCAGCACATAACCTGATCCGGTGGAGATCCCCAGATGCGGCTGTTTGTTCTGCCGTGAGGAGAGAAGCACTGCATCCAGTTGTTGCGCCTTAAGCCAGTCGCGCAGCGAAGCGAGTAATGTCATCTGGATTGTCCTTCTTACAGGCTATCGATTAACAATTTGCCTTTACGGAACATCATCAGACGCAGGAACACCACCATCAGCGCAGTAATGATTGCTCCCAGCGCGATCCCCGCCATATAGACACCGAGGTTAGTGACCAGCGGCCATGCCCAGATAGCAGATTCCGGGAACCATTGAACTGCACCCAGCCAGACAGCGGCGGTTGAGCCGACAATCGCGCCAACCATATAGGACGGAATAGCGGTGATGGGGCTTTCCAGCGCAAACGGAATCGCACCCTCACTGATCCCCATAAAGGCAAGGAACATGGCGGTTTTACCCTGCGGATAAAGCTGAGCGTTGAACAGGCGTTTGCCGGTTAAACGACGGTCAATAATGGTCGCCAGACCCAGACCAATCGGTGGAATAACGATAGCGATAGAACGTGCGGTGACCGGTAATACGTGGTCAGTGGTAAAGCTGAAGGCAACGAAACCTGCTGCTTTGTTGATCGGGCCACCAAGGTCGATTGCTGTCGCTGCTGCGATACCCATCGCATACATTAGCGCGCCCTTCTCACCTGCGGCAGTCAGCACGGCACGAATACCGCCGTTGATCCAGCCACCAAATGGGGTGATGACGTAGTACATCGCCAGCATGACAAAAATGGCGGAAAGAATCGGTAGCAAAAATGTGGTTTTGAACGCTAACAGGAAATCCGGTAACTGGATTTTCTGGTTCATCCACTTCACAAGGTAACCCGCAACGATAGAAATAATCAGGGCACCAATGAAGGTGGACGGCACCGGCGAAGAGGTCGCCCATTGCATCGTGCTGGGATCGAAGTTCAGCAGTTGCGTCGGCTGGGTAGACATCAAGCCGCCGATAAAACCAGCCGGGAATGCCAGTTTGCCGCCGATGGAGTTCGCCACAAAAGCGGCAAACATCGGTATGGCAAAGCCAAACAGCACGCCACCAAAGGACTGTGACAGCCAGGCAAACTTCAGTAAGGAGAGGTCGAAACCGGAGAATTTCCCGCTATTAAGAGCATCCATGATGCCGATATCCGCAGGAATTTTAAGCCAGCTATAAGCAATCAACTGGCTGAAAGCGAGGATCACACCGCCCATAATTAAGGTTGGCACCATGCGTGAAATCCCTGACATCACATGCTGCGGGAGCTCACCCCAGAAGCTGGTTTTAGAGGCCTGCGGATTCTTAATTGCCGCTGCCGCACCGGATGCGCCAGGCACAACGGTTGCACTGCGTTTTTTAATGGCCATAACAATTATCCCTGTCGAATATTACTGTTGTTCAGCGGCAATCATCTCTTCGATTTCTTTGATGATGCCCGCAGCGTTTTTAATTGCGTCCTGCAAAGTGATTTCATAAACGTCGCGTGATTCGAAACGTTCGTTATCTTCCGGGGTAACCGCCACGGAGTGGATGATGATGGTCGCTTCGGCGATATCCTGCGCGGTCAGACGATTCTGGATGCCGTCCGCACCCTGGGTTTCAATTTTCACTTCATAACCGGCTTCTACCGCCGCTTCTTCCAGCGCCTGAGCGGCCATAAAGGTGTGAGCCAGGCCCATTGGGCAGGCACATAAGGCAATCAGTTTCTTACTCATCGTTAATTCCTCGTTCAGTGATAGTTGATGAGTGAAATTATGAACGTGCAAAACAAATCGCCGTTACCAGACAAATAATGCATTTACTGGAGAATTAATCCCGCTGTACGGAAGTGTGACGCAGGTCGGCCTTGTGAGGGGACACAAAGAAAAATAGGATTAACTGTTTGATTTAAAAGATTATCGGGAGAGTTATCTCCCGATTTGACAGGAAGGATTTACAGAATGTGGCCTAAGGTCTGGCGTAAATGTGCGCCGGAGCCGAGAAGGCCCGGATTGTCATGGACGATGAGATACACCGGAATATCATGGACATATTCTTTAAAGCGCCCTTTATCTTCAAATGCGGCACGGAAACCAGAGGCTTTGAAGAACTCAAGGAAGCGCGGCACGATACCACCGGCAATAAACACGCCGCCAAATGTCCCGAGATTGAGCGCCAGATTGCCGCCAAAACGGCCCATAATGACGCAAAACAGCGACAACGCGCGGCGGCAATCGGTGCAGCTGTCAGCCAGCGCACGTTCGGTAATATCTTTTGGCTTGAGATTTTCTGGCAGGCGGTTGTCGGCTTTCACAATCGCGCGATACAAATTCACCAGACCAGGGCCAGAAAGCACGCGCTCTGCCGAAACATGACCAATTTCTGCACGCAGTATTTCGAGGATAATGGCCTCTTCTTCACTATTCGGCGCAAAATCAACGTGACCGCCTTCGCCTGGCAAGCTTACCCAGCGTTTATCAACATGAACCAGATGCGCAACCCCAAGCCCCGTTCCGGCACCGTAAACCGCAATAGGCTTACCTTCGACTGGTTCTGCGCCACCAAACTGAATCAGATGCTCTTTTTTCAGCATCGGGATCGCCATCGATACAGCGGTAAAATCGTTAATAATTTCCAGATGGCTAAAACCGAGATTCTTTTTCATTTCGGCAATTGAGAACGCCCAGGTATGGTTGGTCATTGCCACCCAGTCACCGGTAATGGGGCAAGCGATGGCAATACAGCCGTCTTTCACCTCGACCTTATGTTCTTCAAGATAAACGCGAATGACCGCTTCGAGGCTCGGGTAATCAAGCCCTGAATAGGTCTTAGCCTGCGAGATTTCACCACTGGCAATATCACACAGAGCAAGACGTGCGTTGGTGCCGCCCACATCACCGACTAATGCATACTTTGTCATTCTTCAACTGCTCCGCTAAAGTCAAAATAATTCTTTCTCACACTGTAAATACCTGGGGGCATAACAACAACGCCGGAAAGGCAGGCTCCCTGTAAATATCGATCTGGGTCACACAATTACTTTATCGTTTCAGCACCAATTGCAGCGATGCCTTTTTGCAAGCTGGGCAAACTAAGTATCTGACCCTGCATAAGGAATAGAACATGCTCCATCCGCGAGCCAGAACCATGTTGTTATTATCACTCCCCGCCGTGGCAATTGGGATTGCGTCCAGTCTTATTCTGATTGTGGTGATGAAAATCGCCTCGGTATTACAGAATTTGCTCTGGCAACGACTGCCGGGAACTCTGGGGATAGCCCAGGATTCACCTTTCTGGATCATCGCCATATTAACGCTAACAGGTATTGCGGTGGGGTTGGTTATCCGTTTCAGCCAGGGGCATGCTGGACCAGACCCCGCCTGTGAACCGCTGATCGGCGCACCCGTTCCGCCCTCTGCGCTACCAGGACTTATCGTAGCATTAATTCTTGGTCTTGCTGGCGGCGTCAGTCTCGGGCCGGAACATCCGATCATGACCGTCAATATCGCCCTTGCGGTTGCGATAGGCGCTCGTCTGTTACCGCGCGTCAACCGGATGGAATGGACTATTTTAGCCTCTGCCGGAACTATCGGCGCGCTGTTTGGCACACCTGTTGCGGCGGCGTTGATATTTTCGCAAACCTTAAATGGCAGTAGTGAAGTCCCGCTATGGGATCGTCTCTTTGCGCCGTTAATGGCGGCGGCGGCTGGTGCGCTAACCACCGGATTGTTTTTCCATCCTCATTTTTCGCTGCCCATTGCGCATTATGGGCAGATGGAGATGACCGATATTCTCAGCGGTGCAATTGTGGCGGCGATTGCCATCGCAGCAGGGATGGTTGCCGTATGGTGTCTGCCACGGTTGCACGCGATGATGCATCAGATTAAAAATCCGGTGCTAATGCTGGGAGTTGGCGGATTTATTCTCGGTATTCTGGGGGTTATTGCTGGACCGGTTTCGCTATTTAAAGGGCTGGATGAGATGCAGCAGATGGTGGCAAATCAGGCTTTCAGCACCAGCGATTACTTTTTGCTGGCGGTGATTAAACTTGCCGCTCTCGTGGTTGCTGCCGCCAGCGGCTTTCGCGGTGGGCGAATATTCCCGGCAGTGTTTGTCGGCGTGGCATTAGGATTGATGCTGCATGAGCACGTTCCCGCTGTCCCGGCGGCAATAACCGTTTCCTGCGCTATTCTCGGCATCGTGCTGGTGGTAACACGCGATGGCTGGTTAAGTCTTTTTATGGCGGCAGTCGTTGTACCCAATACCACATTGCTACCGCTGCTCTGTATCGTCATGCTTCCGGCATGGCTGTTATTAGCAGGTAAGCCGATGATGATGGTCAATCGTCCGAAGCAACAGCCACCCCACGATAACGTTTAGCAAAAAATGCTCTCCTTTATGATTTAAGAGTTATGGCGATGATACGGGGCTTTACCTCCCCGTAATATTGCGTTAACAGGCCGCTGACGGCTTCGATCGTGAAGGAGAATAACAATGTTCAGGTCACTGTTTCTGGCGGCCGCCCTGATGGCATTTACCCCGCTTGCGGCAAACGCAGGTGAAATCACCCTACTGCCATCAATCAAATTACAAATTGGCGATCGCGATCATTACGGTAATTACTGGGACGGTGGTCACTGGCGCGACCGTGACTACTGGCATCGCAATTATGAATGGCGTAAAAACCGCTGGTGGCGTCATGATAATGGCTACCACCGTGGCTGGGATAAGCGTAAAGCGTATGAGCGTGGCTATCGTGAAGGCTGGCGCGATCGTGACGATCATCGCGGAAAAGGCCGCGGACATGGACACCGCCATTAAACACATTCGCCAATGGAGCACAATGCCTGATGCGACGCTAGTGCGTCTTATCAGGCCTACAAACCGTCTCTTTAACGCGTAGGGCGGATGAGGCGTTTTACGCCGCATCCGCCAGTGATGCCTGGTACGACGCCAGTTGAACTATAGCCCCAGCGCCGTACCCACTAACAACCAGATATTCAGCGCCACTACCAGCACCACAATCACCCAGCCTATCTGTTTTACGCGTTTGCTGTTCACCAGATCGCCCATCAACCTACTGTCACTGGTAAAAATTAGTAGTGGAACCAGCGCCAGAGCGATACCAAAACTTAACAGCACCTGACTCATAACCAGAATCCGTGTCGGATCTAATCCCATCAGAATGACAATAAATGACGGCAACATGGTAACGGTGCGACGCACCCACAGCGGGATATGAAAACGAATGAAGCCCTGCATCACTACCTGCCCCGCCAGTGTCCCCACAACCGTTGAGGACAGTCCCGCAGCAACCAGGCTTAAACCAAAGACCGTTGCCGCAGCATGGCTTAACAACGGTTGCAGCGTCAGATAAGCCTCATCAAGATCGGCAACGCCAGTATGACCGGAAAAGTGGAACGCCGCCGCGGCCGTAGCCATCATCGCCAGATTGACAAAACCGGCAATAGTCATAGCGATAGCCACATCCCATTTGGTGGCAGAATAACGTTGTTGACGCGAACCACCATGTAAATGCTGAGTCAGCGAAGAGTGTAAATAAATCACGTGCGGCATAATCGTCGCCCCCAACACACCTGCCGCCAGGAAGACTGCCTCCGAGGTGGGTAAACTCGGGATTACCATTCCTTTACCCAGTTGCGCCAGGTTAGGCTGGGAGAAAATCAACTCGACAATGTAAGCCGCAGCAACAAACAGCAGTAACCCGCCAATCACTTTCTCCAGCGGTTTTTGCCCTCGACGTTGCAGCATTAAAATCAGGAAAGTCGCGATCCCCGTCAGCACAGCGCCCTGCAACAGCGAAACACCCAGAATGAGTTTAAAACCGATCGCCGCACCAATAAATTCTGCCAGGTCGGTTGCCATCGCAATAATTTCTGCCTGAACCCAATAGAACCACACTACGGGACGCGGATAGTGATCGCGAATCTGCTCCGCCAGGTTTTTACCGGTGGCAATCCCCAGTTTGGCAGACAGTATCTGAATCAGCATCGCCATCAGGTTGGCCCAAACGACAACCCACAGTAGCTGATAGCCGAAGCTGGCCCCGGCCTGAATATTGGTCGCAAAGTTACCAGGATCGATATAACCAATCGCCGCAATGAACGCAGGTCCCATTAATGCGAGCCTCATCTTGCGCGCCGCCCGTCCGCTGCTACTCTCAACGCGATAGTTAGTCATCTTGTGCCTCTAAAACATAGCCTTTGCTATGTTTCATGCTATGCCAAACGAGAATGATTATCAAATTCATTTAAGTGGATTGTGATGATTTCTTTGATAGACCAGAATTATGACGACGAAAAGATTGATGACTTGAATGTTGTGATTATGTTTAATGTTAGCACATTTACATAACTTTCAGCTTCCATACACAACATAGCAGAAATGTATGACAGCTCACTATTTTTGAAGCTTGTCACAGGACGTCATTATAGTGTGTGTCAGATCTCGTTTTCCTTAACCATGTTACATAGAATGTGCACGGAAATTTAACCTGCCTCATATTTGGAGCAAATATGGACCGCGTCCTTCATTTTGTACTGGCACTTGCCGTTGTTGCGATTCTCGCACTGCTGGTAAGCAGCGACCGCAAAAAAATTCGTATCCGTTATGTTATTCAACTGCTTGTTATCGAAGTGTTACTGGCGTGGTTCTTCCTGAACTCCGACGTTGGTTTGGGCTTCGTGAAAGGCTTCTCCGAAATGTTTGAGAAACTGCTCGGATTTGCCAACGAAGGGACTAACTTCGTCTTTGGTAGCATGAATGATCAAGGCCTGGCATTCTTCTTCCTGAAAGTGCTGTGCCCAATCGTCTTTATCTCTGCGCTGATCGGTATTCTCCAGCACATTCGCGTGTTGCCGGTGATTATCCGCGCAATTGGTTTCCTGCTCTCCAAAGTCAACGGTATGGGCAAACTGGAATCCTTCAACGCCGTCAGCTCTCTGATTCTGGGTCAGTCTGAAAACTTTATTGCCTATAAAGATATCCTCGGCAAAATCTCCCGCAATCGTATGTACACCATGGCAGCTACGGCGATGTCCACCGTGTCGATGTCCATCGTTGGTGCATACATGACGATGCTGGAGCCGAAATACGTCGTTGCGGCGCTGGTACTGAACATGTTCAGCACCTTTATCGTGCTGTCGCTGATCAACCCTTACCGTGTTGATGCCAGTGAAGAAAACATTCAGATGTCCAACCTGCACGAAGGTCAGAGCTTCTTCGAAATGCTGGGTGAATACATTCTGGCAGGTTTCAAAGTTGCCATTATCGTTGCCGCGATGCTGATCGGCTTTATCGCCCTGATCGCTGCGCTGAACGCACTGTTTGCCACTGTGACTGGCTGGTTTGGCTACAGCATCTCCTTCCAGGGCATCCTGGGCTACATCTTCTATCCGGTTGCGTGGGTGATGGGTGTTCCTTCCAGTGAAGCACTGCAGGTGGGCAGTATTATGGCGACCAAACTGGTTTCCAACGAGTTCGTTGCGATGATGGATCTGCAGAAAATCGCTTCCACGCTCTCTCCGCGTGCTGAAGGCATCATCTCCGTGTTCCTGGTTTCCTTCGCTAACTTCTCTTCTATCGGGATTATCGCCGGTGCGGTTAAAGGCCTGAATGAAGAGCAAGGTAACGTGGTTTCTCGCTTCGGTCTGAAACTGGTTTACGGCTCTACTCTGGTGAGTGTGCTGTCTGCGTCAATCGCAGCACTGGTGCTGTAAGTCCAATTCATTAATTAAAAAGCCGGGGATAATTCCCCGGCTTCAATTCCATGTAGGCCTGATAAGCGTAGCGCATCAGGCATTTTTCTGTTTGTCATCAGCCACAAAAGCCGGGGATAATTCCCTGCTTTTTTTACGCCTGTTAATCAGCTAATGGCTGAGGGCGACCAATCAAATACCCTTGCAGATATTGCACCCCGAGCTTATGCAATAGCGCCTGCTGCTGTGGCGTCTCGACAAACTCCGCGACCACACTCAATGACTTCGCTTTCGCCAGATCGGTAATTGATCTCACAATCATCGCATCCAGCGTGTTCGTGACGATATCTTTCACAAAGACGCCATCAATTTTAATGATATCAGCCTGCAAACGCTTTAGCCGTTCGTAGTTGGCATAGCCGGTGCCAAAATCATCAATCGCAATCCGGAAACCAAACTTATGCAGCTGCTCGATGTTGTACATACTGCTTTCTGCGTTAGAAAACGCCTGTTCCTCGGTGATCTCAAGAATGACCGCCTGCGGGGAGATGTGATAACGCTTAAACAGACGAATAATCCGCCCGGCAATATTTTTTTGCAGCAGCGTGAGCGGCATTAAATTGACTGAAAAGCGCGGACCTTTCTTGTCGCAGGGGTGTGTTGCCAGCCACTTCAACAGGGATTCCAGCACTTGCAAATCAAAACGCGCGCTAAGGTTAAACTGAGCAATAAGGGGCAGAAACTTATCCGGGGTCATAATGCCGCCGTCATATTTCAGTCGCGCGAGGATCTCATCATAACCTTCACCCTCTTTGTTGCGAATTGGCTGGGCGTAGAGCAGCAAATCCCCCTGATCTAACGCCGTGCGAATGGTATTCAGCAATAGCACCTGTTTAGTGGTCTGCCCGGAAACCATCTCCTCTCTGCTATCCAGCGCCAGCACATGATGATGTGCGCAGGATTGCTCCGCCAGCCAGCTTAACTGCCCCAACAAGGGTTGCAGGGTTTCCTGATTTCCATCAAAACGCCCCCAGGCAGCACCATAGCCCATATCCAGCCCGGTATTGTTCCAGTGAATTTGCCGACTATTCAGGATGTTAACCATATGCTGAAGTCGCCCTTCCGTTTCCGGCCCGCTCAGTACTAATAGCAGTTCACTCCCCGGCAATTGATACAACTTTTCGTTTTCCTGCATCAGCGGCATTAACGTACGGTAAATTGAGCGGATACAGTGAACGCGCATCATTAACCCGTAATGACGACTCATAAACTCAAGGTTATCAATACGCAGGCAGCAAAAACTCTTGCCAGCCTCTTGCTCTGGTGCTTGTTCCAACGCGCGAAAGTTGGGTAAGAGCGTTAACGGATCGGTCAGCGCCTGCAAATGCCAGCGTCGGTTAAGCCATTCACTACGATGATAAATGCGCACCATATAGAGCAGGCAAACACTAAAGGAAATCAGCACCGCGAGAATAAATGCCAGCGAATATTCGGTTTGTACCCCTTGCAAAAAGTTCTGGTTGTAATTCAGAAGGCAAAGCGTTGAAACAGCCCAGGTGAGATTTAAAAACGGATAGCGAAGCTTACCGACCCCGAGGGTAAAGATGATAAAGAAAACAGGTACCAGGTAACCGGCAATGAAGTCATTTTCATACGGTGTACACATCAGAAGTAGCAGCACGCTAAGAGCTGCCAGCCAGCTTAAGGTAAATACGCGTTTCTCTTTGCTCAACGACGGAGCGATATCCCTGCGCCACAGGATCTGCGCAAAGTGGGGACTTACAATCATGCGGGTGAGATAGTAAAACAGCATGTTGTAAATCAGCACTGCGGTGAAAAGGCTTAGCAAATCAACGACCGTGAAAATGGCATCCGCATCGCCGAAAAAGGTAGATATCTTTAGCGGAAAATCAAAGAAATTCCCCACAAGATACATGCTGCATTTGATGCCAATCGGTGCCACCAAACCAAGCCAGAAGAGACGTTGCCAGACGTATCGGCTGGTCAAACCATAACGCCAACGCGTTCCCAATTGCCAGCGTAATATTGCACAGGCACACAGGACTGCAAACGTCTGGCTGCCGAGCATGACGGAGTTCTGTAAAAAAGAGAGATGAAAATTCCACAGATTGGTGCAAAACATCCCGCCTAAAACAGGAACGACACCGCGCCAGCCAAAGATAAACAAGATTGCCAGCATTACGCACAGTGGCATCCACGCCAAAAAGATATAACTGGAATGGATAACGGCAAGTGGCGAAATAAAACGGGATAGCTGAATAAGTACCACGGTGAGCGTAAACGCTAGTGTGAATATCTTGATATTTTTTATCAGGTTATGCTCCACAAACATGAGTACACTACTCTCACTGATCGGGGTTTTCAGGCACACAAATAATAAGTTTATTCGCATCGCGAAGCAAACAGGGGCCAGCCTGTTGCTGTTTTTTCAGTCAGTGATGCATTCACCACACGGCACTGCCAGGATGTAGACTGTATTACAAAAGCGGCAAAAGGCAGAGACAAAAAACCCCCGCTTTACAGCGAGGGTTTGAAATTTGGTGGAGCTAAGCGGGATCGAACCGCTGACCTCTTGCATGCCATGCAAGCGCTCTCCCAGCTGAGCTATAGCCCCACGAGTCGTTTACGTACCAAATTTGCTGGGTGCAAAATTTGGTGGAGCTAAGCGGGATCGAACCGCTGACCTCTTGCATGCCATGCAAGCGCTCTCCCAGCTGAGCTATAGCCCCATCACGTAAAGCTTGTCGAGTTGACGGGCGGCATCATATGAATTCCGCCCGAATGTGTCAACGGCAAATTGCAGCGTGTAGTTTCAATCGCTGAAAAATCAGGCAAATGAACAATTTTGGAAAACCGCTCGCATTCAGTAGTTATTCATGTCACGGTTTCCTGTAAAGTGGTGTTATAAAATGAACCGCTAATAGACCTACATACATTCAGGGAATTGTTATGTTCAAGGAGAGGATGACGCCAGATGAACTTGCCAGACTGACCGGTTATAGCCGTCAGACCATTAATAAATGGGTACGCAAGGAAGGCTGGACGACGTCACCAAAACCAGGCGTCCAGGGTGGCAAAGCCAGACTGGTTCACGTCAATGAACAGGTTCGTGAATATATTCGCAATGCTGAACGTCCGGAAGGTCAGGGAGAAGCACCTGCCCTGTCTGGTGATACGCCGCTTGAAGTGTTACTGGTGACACTGGCGAAAGAGATGACGCCAGTTGAACAAAAACAGTTTACATCCTTGCTTCTGCGGGAAGGGATTATCGGGTTATTACAACGCTTAGGGATTCGCGATAGCAAATAATATGAAAAGATTACGCAATAAAATGACCACCGAAGAACTGGCGGAATGCCTCGGTGTGGCTAAACAAACTGTTAACCGTTGGATCAGAGAGAAAGGCTGGAAAACGGAAAAATTTCCCGGCGTGAAAGGCGGTCGCGCCAGACTTATTCTGGTCGATACGCAAGTTTGCGAGTTTATTCAGAACACGCCAGCCTTCCATAACACACCGATGCTTCTGGAAGCCGAAGAACCCCTTGCCGAATACGCACCGGGTATTCGCACTCCTGCTTATCGGCAAATCATCAGCGCAATAGACAACATGACTCACAGTGAGCAAGAAAAAGTTGCGCAATTTTTGTCACGTGAAGGAATTCGTCATTTCCTTGCTCGTCTCGACATAGATGAATCAGAATAAATAAAAAACGGCAGGGGTATCTCTCCTGCCGTTTATCTTTTATGCGCTAATTACTGCTGATTTTCGCGTTCCGCAATAAAAGCCAGCGCTTTGTTGATACGCTCGATACTGCGGGTCTTACCGATTGCGTGAACGGTAACATCCAGCGCCGGAGACTGCCCCGCACCGGTTACGGCGACACGCAGCGGCATACCAACTTTACCCATACCCACTTCCAGCTCATCCGCCGTCGCCTGAATAGCGTGATGAACGTTTTCAGCGGTCCAGTCAGTAATCGCGGCCAGTTTGTCACGAACCACTTCCAGCGGCTGACGCGCTACCGGACGCAGATGTTTTTTCGCGGCGTCGGCATCGAACTCAGCAAAATCTTCGTAGAAATAACGGCAGCTCTGAGCCATCTCTTTCAGCGTCTTGCAGCGTTCACCCAGCAGTTTTACCAGATCAGCCAGTTGCGGGCCGTTACGGGTATCGATATTTTCCTGCTCAATGTGCCATTGTAAGTGAGTAGCAACATACTCCGGCGGCAGCGCGTTAATGTAGTGATGGTTCAGCCACAGCAGCTTGTCGGTGTTGAACGCACTGGCAGATTTGCTGACGGCATTCAGAGTGAAGTATTTAATCATCTCTTCACGAGTGAAGATTTCCTGATCGCCGTGGGACCAGCCCAGACGCACCAGATAGTTCAGCAGTGCTTCAGGCAGATAACCTTCATCACGATACTGCATTACGCTGACCGCCCCGTGACGTTTGGACAGTTTTTTACCGTCATCGCCGTTGATCATAGAAACGTGCGCGTAAACCGGTACCGGCGCTTTCAGAGCCTTAAGAATGTTAATCTGGCGCGGTGTGTTGTTGATATGGTCTTCGCCACGGATAACGTGGGTGATTTCCATATCCCAGTCATCGACAACCACACAGAAGTTATAAGTTGGGGAACCATCGGTACGGCGGATAATCAGATCATCCAGCTCCTGGTTGCTGAACTCGATCGGACCACGGATCTGATCGTCAAAAACAACAGAACCTTCCTGCGGGTTAGCAAAACGTACGACACACGGCTCATCATCAGCGTGATGCTCATGACTGTGGCGGCAGCGACCGTCATAACGCGGCTTCTCACCTTTCGCCATTTGCTCTTCGCGCAGCGCTTCCAGGCGCTCTTTAGAGCAATAGCATTTATAAGCTGTGCCCTCTTCCAGCATCTGATCGATCACCGCGTTGTAGCGATCAAAACGTTTGGTCTGGTAGTACGGACCTTCATCCCACTCCAGACTCAGCCAGTTCATGCCATCCATAATGGCTTCGATAGCTTCCGGCGTGGAACGCTCAAGATCGGTGTCTTCAATACGCAGCACGAACTCACCGCCGTGGTTACGTGCAAAAAGCCAGGAGTAAAGAGCAGTACGCGCGCCGCCAACGTGCAGATAGCCTGTTGGGCTTGGCGCGAAGCGAGTTTTGATTTTCATGAAATGGCCTTACGTTTAGAAAGATGCCGACAACCGGCAAATCCTGGAAAAATTGAGTGGGCGATATTCTATCACTCCCGCCTGATTCCTCAATGTAGTTCGGGTTGCTACATGATGCATTATTGTTTTCGTTGAGAAATTGCGCAACACGGTCTGTTTTGCGATCATCTTGCTTAAATTTACGACGAACGAACAATTTCTTTAGAAAATGCGTTGACTCATTTTGAACTCTCCCTATAATGCGACTCCACACAGCGGGGGTGATTAGCTCAGCTGGGAGAGCACCTCCCTTACAAGGAGGGGGTCGGCGGTTCGATCCCGTCATCACCCACCAACTACTTATGTAGTCTCCGCCGTGTAGCAAGAAATTGAGAAGTGGGTGATTAGCTCAGCTGGGAGAGCACCTCCCTTACAAGGAGGGGGTCGGCGGTTCGATCCCGTCATCACCCACCACTTTCTCGCCAGCTAGATTTCTTGTAACAATGTGAAGTACCGAAGTGGGTGATTAGCTCAGCTGGGAGAGCACCTCCCTTACAAGGAGGGGGTCGGCGGTTCGATCCCGTCATCACCCACCACTTCGGGTCGTTAGCTCAGTTGGTAGAGCAGTTGACTTTTAATCAATTGGTCGCAGGTTCGAATCCTGCACGACCCACCAATGTAAAAAAGCGCCCTAAAGGCGCTTTTTTGCTATCTGCAATTTGCGAAATTGCCTGATGCGCTTCGCTTATCAGACCAACTATGTCCGGCAGTTCCCGTGCCTCTCATCTACTGCGCCAACGCCGCCAGCAGTTTAACCAGCGCGGGCGTCACCTGCTGCGTTTCATAAACAATATATAAGTCTGCCGGGATGCGTTCTTTGAGCGGACGGAATATGACACCGGGCCAGTTCATCTGCGCGTAGCTGTCCGCTATCAATGTGATACCAATACCCATACTGACCATGGCGAGTACCGTTTGCGGTTCATTAACTTCGCGAATAACAACCGGTGAAAATCCCACCTGCTGGCAAACTCGCTGCAAAAAATCCCAGTCAGTGTACACGGGCGGCATTGTAACGAAATACTCGTCACGTAGCGCTTCCAGCGGGACGGTGGAAAATGATGAGAGATGATGCTCTTCAGGCATCGCCACCAGAAACGCCGATTCATGCAACCGTAAGCTGGTAAAACCAGTCGGTGGTTCTGTCGCCATTCGCCAGATCCCGGCATCAAGTTCGCGGCGTTCCAGCAAGGCCATTTGCATCGCGGGCATCTTTTCGCGAAACAGAACTTCAACGTTAGGATTTTCTCTAAGGAATCGCCGCATAACCGGGCGCATCCGTCCCCACATTGCCGTTCCCACAACCCCGAGTTCAATCCGCCCTGCTTCTCCCCGACCTATTTGTTCAACCCGAGCCAATATATTATTTGCATTCACCAGCAATCGACGCGATTCTTCCATCAAGATTTTGCCCGCGTGTGTCAGTACGACGCTGCGCGAATGGCGAATAAAAAGCTGCGTGCCGAGTTGATTTTCCAGCTCTTTAATATGAATACTGAGCGGAGGCTGAGACATATTTAAACGCGCTGCTGCGCGACCAAAATGCAACTCTTCCGCTACGGCAAGAAAATAACGGAGCAACTTAAGATCTGTTCTATATACGCGTTCCATAATTAAGTGCTCCATATAAAAAATACATCGTATTAAATTATCATGGCATAAAGTATTTCACCACCAGATATCCGACATACATAAACACGATGGATAATATACCCGGCAATACATTTGGAACAGGAATAGGTAATCGCACGATTGTAAACAAAGCACCAATGCCAAAACCAACGCCAGAAGAAAATAAAATATCTTTCACTAATTAACCTTTATCATAAAAGCAGCCCCAAGGAACAGAGCTGCGAATCCTTTTAATGTGTAACTGAACGATGCGTTATCTTTTCAGGGTCATGGTTATATTTAAACCCAAAGAAAAATATCACTGCGAGGAAAAGAGCATACCCTGCAAACATCAGCCAAATGGTATGCCAATCTTTTACGCCATCCACCGAGAAGTAATCCACTGCCATACCGCTCAGAATCGAGCCAACCCATGCGCCGACGCCATTTACCATCGTCATAAAAAGGCCCTGGGCGCTGGCACGAATGCTAGAATCAACTTCCTGTTCGACAAAGACCGAACCAGAAATATTGAAGAAATCGAATGCACAACCGTAAACAATCATCGACAGCAACAGCAAAATAAACCCGGTTGGTGATGGATCGCCATAGGCAAAGAAGCCAAAGCGCAGCGTCCACGCCACCATACTCATCAGCATGACGGTTTTAATACCGAAACGCTTCAAAAAGAACGGTATCGTCAGAATGAAACCGACTTCAGCCATCTGTGAAACTGACAGTAAAATGGACGGATATTTCACCACGAAGCTATCAGCAAACTCAGGATTACGGGCGAAATCATGCAGGAACGGGTTGCCAAAAACGTTGGTAATTTGCAGCACCGCACCCAGCATCATGGCGAAGAGGAAAAAGATAGCCATGCGTGGATTTTTAAACAGCACGAAGGCATCCAGACCCAGCTTGCTGGCAAGCGATGTAGTCGCTTTTTTCTCCGCAACCGGAATCTTCGGCAAAGTCAGCGCATAAGCCGACAGCAGCAATGACGCACCGGACGCGATATACAGTTGCAGACTACTCAATTCCAGATGAAGCAGGCTTACTGCCCACATGGCGACAATGAACCCCACCGTACCAAAAACGCGAATGGGCGGGAAAGCGGTCACCGGGTCAAGCCCTGCCTGGGCAAGACAGGAATAAGAGACGCTGTTCGATAACGCAATAGTCGGCATAAACGCCATCGCATTGACTAACATCACCCAAAACATCATATCCGGATCAGTTACGGATGCCGCATAAAAAAGTACGCCCGCACACACCAGGTGACACAGCATGTATGCACGTTCTGCACGCAGCCATTTGTCTGCGATGATCCCCATTATACCAGGCATAATAATCGCGGCGATCCCTTTGGAACTGTAAACCATGCCAACATTAGCGCCGGTGAAATGAAGGGTATTAATCATGTAAGAACCGAGGGTAACCAGCCAGCTCCCCCAGATAAAATATTGCAAAAAGGACATTACCTTTAAGCGCAAAGCGATGCTCATAATCGTTTCCTTGTCGCATCATATGGCCTCACTCAGTGAGGCCGTTTATTGTTGTTTTACTCAGGCAATTTTGCGCAGAAAGCCGCAAATAAGATTAATAAAGTTTTGCTTTGAGAGTTCCGCTGCTGCCAGCGTTTGGGCATGAGAAAGCTTCACGTCACTCAGACCTTCCGCCATGTTGGTAATCGCAGAGACCGCAACGACTTTAAGTTCGCAATGGCGAGCTGAAATAACCTCAGGCACCACAGACATACCAACAACATCCCCACCAATAATTTGCATCATGCGAATTTCCGCCGCAGTCTCGAAATTCGGCCCCGGATACGAGACGAACACGCCCTCCGTCAGAGGGAACCCCTCTTCTTTCGCCACTTTTTGTAACAGTGCGCGGTATTCCGCATCGTAGGCATTCGCCAGCGAGAAGAAGCGCTCACCAAAACGTTCATCATTAAGACCCACCATCGGCGTTCCCGGCATGGTGTTGATGTGATCTTTCAATGCGACCAGACTGCCGGCCCCCACTTCAGGACGCAGTGAGCCAGCCGCATTGGTGCAGAACAGCAACTCGCAGCCCAGCAACTTAAAGGTACGGATTGCATCCGTCATGATGGTCATCCCACGACCTTCGTAGAAATGTCCGCGACCTTTCATGCACGCCACTGGCACCCCCTGGAGATAACCCAGCACCAGCTCACCCGCATGACCGTGTACGGTACTTACCGGGAACCCAGGCAGCTTTTCGTAGGAAATTGCGACCGCGTTCTCAATCTGATCGGCCAGCGCGCCCAGCCCGGAACCTAAAATAAAGGCCACTCGTGGCGTGAAATCAGGTTTATAAGTCTTGATAATATCTACGCAATACAGTGGGTTATGAGAAAACTGAGCCTGATACATATATATCCTTTTTTTGTAGGGTGGAATCTAACGCCTTTTTATAACGAGATTGCCCTACCTCATACCAATACACTTTTTTCATGTATCCGATAGTTATTCGATATCGATATATTTATATTTTTTCACTATTAATAGGCTGAAAAAACTGTATTGGTACTCTCCTTTCCCTTGCATTAACAATATGCCGCTTTTAATCAACCTTTTTATTAAGCAATCAACTAATAACGATCGGCATAGGGAATTATGCTATGAAAAAACATCTTTTTACTCTGACACTCTCTTCTGTATTGGCGATACCAGCAGTATCCCATGCAGAATTTAAAGGCGGTTTTGCTGATATAGGTATTCATTATCTTGACTGGACTAGCAGAACCACTGAGAAATCGTCGACCAAATCACACAAAGATGATTTTGGATATCTGGAACTGGAAGGCGGCGCTAACTTTAGTTGGGGAGAAATGTACGGGTTCTTCGACTGGGAAAACTTTTATAATGATCGTCATGATAAACAGGGTAGCGAGCAGCGTTATACATTTAAAAATACCAACCGTATTTACCTGGGTGACACCGGATTTAATCTCTACTTGCATGCGTATGGCACCTACGGTTCTGCGAATCGTGTGAATTTCCATGACGATATGTTCCTTTACGGGATCGGCTACAATTTCACCGGCAGCGGTTGGTGGTTCAAACCGTTCTTTGCAAAACGCTATACAGACCAAACCTATTATACCGGCGATAACGGTTATGTCGCCGGTTGGGTTGCAGGTTACAGCTTTATGCTGGGCAGTGAGAAATTCACCCTCACCAACTGGAACGAGTACGAGTTTGATCGTGATGCCACCTACGCGGCAGGTAATGGCGGCAAAGAAGGTCTGAACGGTGCCGTCGCACTTTGGTGGAATGCAACTTCACACATCACCACAGGGATTCAGTATCGTTATGCGGATGACAAACTGGGCGAAGATTTTTACCAGGATGCGATAATCTACTCCATCAAATTTAATTTCTGATTGATTACTGCCGGAGCTCCCGGCAGTATGAATTCACTCTATATCTGATACAACGGATCCCCTTCCCGCCCAGCCATTAGCGCATTGCCCTGGTCTCGTACTACGTCCCATAACGCTTCAGCGGCGGTGGAAAGTGAACGGTTCTTCCTGCGCACCAGCATCAACTGGCGTTCAACCACCGGCGTAATGCGCTTTACCACCAGTGGGCTACCTTCAGGCAATGGTAGCGCCAGTGCGGGAAGAATACTGATGCCGATGCCTGCGGCTACCATCGGGAACAGCGTCGCCGGATGACCAATCTCCTGCACAATATTCGCCTGAATACCATTGCGCGCCAGCGCTGCGTCAATCAGCGGTCGGCTGCCTGACGCGTAATCCTGCAACACCAGTTTCGCTCCCTGTAATGCCTGCCAGGGTACATAATCTTCCACGGCCAAAGCGCTATCGCGATGGCAAAGCAGAAAGAAAGGCTCGGAAAGAATCGCTTCACATTGCAGATCGCCCACTGGGCCTGGATCGATGACGATGCCAAAATCGACATCTCCCTGGCGAATACTTTCCATCACCCACTGCTGCGGACGATCGTGCAGGACAAACTGAATATCGGGATAGCGGCGATGGCTTTCAGCAATGCATTGCGGAATAAGATGCGCGGAAATGGTCTGGCTGGCAGCGACCCGAACTTTTCCGCTCAGTTGTTGCCCCATACGCCCGGTATCGCGCAACGTGCTGTTAAGTTCATCCAGCAGTCGCTCAAGACGCAAAGCCAACTGCTGCCCTGCATCTGTAAGCACCACTTCACGCGTGGTTCTGTCCAGCAGGCGAACACCAGTATGATTTTCCAGCTCCTTCACACTGTGACTCACTGCCGACTGGCTCAGGCCGATACGCTCTCCTGCACGACTAAAACTTTTCTCCTGCGCTACTGTGACGAAAACCTTTAATTGCTTTAAAGAATAATTCATCTGTTTTCTTCATGAATGGATGCAATAAATCAATTTTATTTCTCAAACTGGAAGAAGCACAATAGAACCATCGATCATCTGGAGTCTTTATGAAACTTTTCCGTATCCTCGATCCTTTCACCTTAACCCTGATCACTGTGGTGTTGCTGGCCTCTTTCTTTCCGGCCAGGGGCGATTTCGTTCCCTTCTTTGAAAATCTGACTACCGCAGCTATTGCTCTGCTGTTCTTTATGCACGGCGCGAAGTTGTCGCGTGAGGCGATTATTGCTGGCGGTGGTCACTGGCGACTGCATTTGTGGGTAATGTGCAGCACCTTCGTGCTGTTTCCGATTCTGGGCGTGCTGTTTGCGTGGTGGAAACCGGTAAATGTCGACCCGATGCTCTACTCCGGTTTTCTCTACTTGTGCATTCTCCCCGCGACCGTGCAGTCTGCAATCGCCTTCACGTCAATGGCGGGCGGTAACGTCGCGGCGGCGGTTTGTTCTGCGTCAGCATCCAGCCTACTGGGGATTTTCCTTTCACCGTTGCTGGTTGGCCTGGTGATGAATGTTCACGGTGCAGGGGG
The DNA here is from genome assembly GCF_036503815.1 of Escherichia coli. GTDB lineage: Bacteria > Pseudomonadota > Gammaproteobacteria > Enterobacterales > Enterobacteriaceae > Escherichia > Escherichia coli_F. The sequence goes on along the minus strand of NZ_AP027764.1, from coordinate 1,503,902 downwards.
CAGCCTTGAGCAGGTAGGTAAGATAATGCTGCAACTGCTGCTGCCGTTTGTGCTGGGACATCTTTCTCGCCCTTGGATTGGCAACTGGGTGTCACGAAATAAAAAATGGATTGCGAAAACTGACCAGACGTCCATTCTGTTGGTGGTTTATACTGCGTTCAGCGAAGCCGTCGTTAACGGCATCTGGCATAAAGTTGGCTGGGGATCATTGCTATTTATCGTGGTGGTTAGCTGCGTTCTTCTGGCTATCGTGATTGTAGTTAACGTCTTTATGGCACGCCGACTGGGCTTCAATAAGGCAGATGAAATTACTATCGTCTTTTGTGGTTCGAAAAAGAGTCTGGCAAATGGCATCCCGATGGCAAACATTCTGTTCCCCACATCGGTGATCGGTATGATGGTGCTGCCTCTGATGATTTTCCATCAGATCCAATTGATGGTCTGTGCGGTGCTGGCGCGTCGATACAAACGCCAGACCGAACAGTTACAGGCGCAGCAGGAAAGCAGCGCCGATAAAGCTTAAAGCGGACGCTTCAGGGGCTGGACCAGTTGCGTCAGCCCCTCGGTTTTAATCAGCAGCGTGATTTGCATTAGCTCACCGAGCTTCCCTGCCGGGAACTCATCTTTGCGGGCAAACCACAGCAGATACTCCTCCGGCAGGTCGATTAAGCGGCGCCCTTTGTACTTGCCAAACGGCATTATCGTATTGGCTATTTCAATCAGCTGCTCTTTTTCCATCTCAGCTACCCAGCAAACGCAGCATTTCCGTTTCGTCGATGACTTCAATGCCCAGTTCCTGCGCCTTCGCCAGTTTAGATCCTGCAGCTTCACCCGCTATCACCAGATCGGTTTTCTTCGACACGCTGCCCGCGACTTTCGCGCCCAGTTCGACCAGTCGAGCTTTAGCGTCATCACGCGACATCTGGCTTAAGCTGCCCGTAAGCACCACGGTTTTACCAGCAAACGGGCTGTCAATCTCTTCCGCGTTAATCACCACCGGCGCAGGCCAGTGAACGCCTTCCGCCAACAGCTCGCTGATGACATTGCGGTTGCTTTCTTCGGCAAAGAAGTTGTGAACGTGGGAGGCAACGACAATGCCAACATCAGGCACCTTTTGCAGCTCTTCAATCGAAGCGGCTTCCAGCGCTTCCAGCGTGCCGAAATATGCCGCTAGACCTGCTGCGGTGGCCTCGCCGACTTCACGGATGCCAAGTGCATAGAGGAAGCGGGCAAAGGTGGTTTCTTTCGCTTTTTCCAGCGCGTTAACCACATTTTGTGCCGATTTCGGCCCCATGCGCTCCAGTCCGGTCAGTTTGCCTGCGGTGAGTTTGAACAGATCCGCCGGGGTATGGACATATTCTTTTTCAACCAGTTGATCGATGATTTTGTCGCCCATACCGTCAACATCCATCGCACGGCGGGAAACAAAGTGTTTCAGCGACTCTTTACGCTGCGCACCGCAAATCAGGCCACCGGTACAGCGGGCAACCGCTTCACCTTCCACACGCTCGACGTCAGAACCACATACCGGACAATGCGTCGGGAATACAACCTCACGGGTATCTTCCGGGCGTTCAGAAAGCACGACGTTAACCACCTGCGGGATCACGTCGCCAGCGCGGCGAATCACCACTTTATCGCCAATGCGTAAACCAAGACGTTCGATTTCGTCAGCATTATGCAGTGTGGCGTTACTCACCAGCACACCAGCAACATGGACTGGTTCAAGACGCGCAACAGGCGTAATCGCGCCAGTACGCCCAACCTGAAACTCGACGTCACGCACAAAGGTCATCTGTTCCTGCGCCGGGAATTTAAACGCTACCGCCCAGCGCGGGGCTCGCGCGACAAAGCCAAGCTGCTCCTGCTGTGCCAGAGAGTTGACCTTAATTACCACGCCGTCGATATCAAAGCCCAGCGTCGGGCGGTCTTCTTCCACTTTGTGGTAGAACGCCAGCACTTCTTCCGCCGATTCACAAAGCGTTACTCGATCGCTGACCGGCAAACCCCACTTTTTAAATTGCAGTAAACGGCCAAGATGAGTATCCGGTAGCTCGCCACCTTCCAGAACACCGACGCCATAGCAGAAAAAAGTGAGCGGTCGCTTCGCTGTAATACGCGGATCAAGCTGACGCAGTGAACCTGCAGCCGCATTACGCGGGTTAGCAAACACTTTCCCGCCTGTGCGTCGCGCATCTTCGTTGATCTTTTCGAAGCCGGCCTGCGGCAGGAACACTTCACCACGAACTTCCAGACGCGCCGGGATATTCTCGCCGTGAAGCTTCAGCGGAATGGCGCGAATAGTACGCACGTTTGATGTAATGTCTTCGCCGGTAGTGCCATCGCCACGGGTCGCGGCACTGACTAAAACGCCATTTTCATACAGAATGCTGACGGCAAGACCATCCAGTTTCAGCTCACAGCACCAGGTCACTTTTTCGTTGCTTTTCAGACGGTCCTGTACGCGTTTGTTGAAAGCAAGAAAGCTTTCTTCATCAAAGACGTTATCCAGCGACAACATGGGCACTTCATGGCGGATCTGGCTGAAAGCCGCCAGCGGCGCAGCACCTACACGTTGGGTAGGTGAATCAGGTGTAATCAGCTCTGGATGTTTGGCTTCCAGCTCGCGCAGTTCGCGCATCAGCCTGTCGTATTCAGCGTCGGGAATTTCCGGCGCATCCATCACATGATAAAGATATTCATGATGGCGAAGCGTCGTTCGCAGTTCTGTCAGTTGTTGTTCGATTGATTCCATATCGCACCATCAATGCTAAAAACCCCCGACAAGCGGGGGTTCGAAGAGGAGTTAATTTGCCTTAAGTGTATCAGGCGTTGGCGTCTTTGACTTCGCGGATGATGTCCTGGTACTCGCGCAATTTCTGCGGAGTCATCATACGGCGCTGATCGTCAAGCACTACACCGCCCACTTCATCGGCAATATGCTGCGCAGATTGCAGCATCAGCTTAAAGTTCTGCAGCTCGTCACCGTAAGACGGTACCTGCATAAAGATAGTGACACCCGGAGTAGTGAAATCCTTCATTTCAGGATCGAAGGTTCCCGGTTTCACCATATTCGCCAGGCTGAATAACGCCGGGCCGCTGCCATCCGGGCTAAGATGACGATGGTAAATGTTCATATCGCCAAAAATGAAGCCCGCTTGTTGAATGCTGTTAAGAAGCAGTTCACCGTTTAACTCGCTACCGTGATGCGCCGCGACGTTCATGATAATCACCGCTTCTTTGCGCTTCGGTTTATCCATAACTGGAGCCGGTTCCGCTACAGGCTCAGGCTGTGGTGCCGCTACAGGTTCTGCAGGCTGGAAAGCCTGTTGTGCCGGTTGCGGTGCTGAATGCACTGGCTGCGGCGCTGACGCGACCTGTGGCGAAACTGGCTGCTGCAACGGCTGTTCAGGCTGAGGCTGAGGCTGAGGCTGATAGGCAGGCTGCTGCACGGGTTGCTGCACCGGCTGCGTTGGACGCGGAGCATGTTGCGGCGGTACCTGCGCTTCAGGCGGCTGCTGGACCGGTTGACGCGGCTGCGCAGACGCATAAGGCGGTTGGTACTGGTGTTGCGGCGACGGACGAGCAGCCTCATGCTCCTGGGCGTTAGCCGGGGCATGATTCACGCGGTGAACACGAACCTCACCAACGCCCTCATCATCTTCGACATCCTCGTCATAAGAATCGTCGTCACGTTTTGACTTCATTCGTTTTAATGGCCGATCGCGGAACATAGAAGATCGTTCTTTACGGCTGGTCCAGAAACCATGTACCAGTAAAGCGATTATGGCGATCGCGCCAACAATGATTAATATCAGACGCAAATCCTGCATCATTATATTCTCTGTTGTTCTAACACCTTGCCACCACGGCAAACATTTACTCACTAAGAGTATTTGCCGATTACCTCAAGTGCAAGTGCACTATTAACTTTCACAGCACAAAGATAGATGAAATCGTGCTTTTTGCTGTTTTTTCGAACATATCCTAACTGTCCATTGCGCAATTACCCGGTAAAATACGCAGAATTTTCCTGGGATTGGTCAAAAGGAGCTCATCCTGATTATGGTTTCATCATTCACATCTGCCCCACGCAGCGGTTTTTACTATTTTGCGCAAGGCTGGAAGCTCGTCTCGCAACCAGGGATTCGGCGTTTTGTTATTTTACCGCTGTTGGTCAATATTTTGTTGATGGGGGGCGCATTCTGGTGGCTCTTTACGCAACTCGATGTCTGGATCCCGACTCTCATGAGTTATGTTCCGGACTGGTTACAATGGCTGAGCTATCTGTTGTGGCCCCTGGCTGTCATCTCTGTGCTGTTAGTGTTTGGCTATTTCTTCTCAACGATTGCTAACTGGATTGCTGCTCCGTTCAACGGTTTATTGGCTGAACAACTGGAAGCAAGACTGACTGGCGCTACACCGCCAGATACTGGAATTTTCGGTATCATGAAAGATGTGCCGCGAATCATGAAACGCGAATGGCAAAAATTTGCCTGGTATCTGCCGCGCGCAATTGTATTGCTAATTCTTTACTTCATCCCTGGCATTGGGCAAACCGTCGCACCGGTACTGTGGTTCCTGTTTAGCGCCTGGATGTTAGCCATCCAGTATTGCGATTACCCCTTCGATAACCACAAAGTGCCGTTTAAAGAGATGCGTACCGCCCTGCGCACACGCAAAATCACCAATATGCAGTTTGGTGCTTTAACCAGCCTGTTTACGATGATCCCGCTGCTTAACCTGTTCATCATGCCCGTTGCCGTTTGTGGCGCGACGGCGATGTGGGTCGATTGCTATCGCGATAAACACGCGATGTGGCGGTAACAATCTACCGGTTATTTTGTAAACCGTTTGTGTGAAACAGGGGTGGCTTATGCCACCCCTTATTCCATCTTGCATGTCATTATTTCCCTTCTGCATATAGATATGCTAAATCCTTACTTCCGCATATTCTCTGAGCGGGTATGCTACCTGTTGTATCCCAATTTCATACAGTTAAGGACAGGCCATGAGTAAGATTTTTGAAGATAACTCGCTGACTATCGGTCACACACCGCTGGTTCGCCTGAATCGCATCGGTAACGGACGCATTCTGGCGAAGGTGGAATCTCGTAACCCCAGCTTCAGCGTTAAGTGCCGTATCGGTGCCAATATGATTTGGGATGCCGAAAAGCGCGGCGTGCTGAAACCAGGCGTTGAACTGGTTGAACCAACCAGCGGTAATACCGGGATTGCACTGGCCTATGTGGCTGCCGCTCGCGGTTACAAACTCACCCTGACCATGCCAGAAACCATGAGTATTGAACGCCGCAAGCTGCTGAAAGCGTTAGGTGCAAACCTGGTGCTGACCGAAGGTGCTAAAGGCATGAAAGGCGCAATCCAAAAAGCAGAAGAAATTGTCGCCAGCAATCCAGAGAAATACCTACTGCTGCAACAATTCAGCAATCCGGCAAACCCTGAAATTCACGAAAAAACCACCGGTCCGGAGATCTGGGAAGATACCGACGGTCAGGTTGATGTATTTATTGCTGGTGTTGGGACTGGCGGTACGCTGACCGGCGTCAGCCGCTACATTAAAGGCACCAAAGGCAAGACTGATCTCATCTCTGTCGCCGTGGAGCCAACTGATTCTCCGGTTATCGCCCAGGCGCTGGCAGGTGAAGAGATTAAACCTGGCCCGCATAAAATTCAGGGGATTGGCGCTGGTTTTATCCCGGCTAACCTTGATCTCAAACTGGTCGATAAAGTCATTGGCATCACCAATGAAGAAGCTATTTCTACCGCGCGTCGTCTGATGGAAGAGGAAGGTATTCTTGCAGGTATCTCTTCTGGAGCGGCTGTTGCTGCAGCGTTGAAACTACAAGAAGATGAAAGCTTTACCAACAAGAATATTGTGGTTATTCTACCGTCATCGGGTGAGCGTTATTTAAGCACCGCATTGTTTGCCGATCTCTTCACTGAGAAAGAATTGCAACAGTAATGCCAGCTTGTTAAAAATGCGTAAAAAAGCACCTTTTCAGGTGCTTTTTTGTGGCCTGCTTCAAACTTTCGCCCCTCCTGGCATTGATTCAGCCTGTCGGAACTGGTATTTAACCAGACTAATTATTTTGATGCGCGAAATTAATCGTTACAGGAAAAGCCATAGCTGAATCGATTTTATGATTTGGTTCAATTCTTCCTTTAGCGGCATAATGTTTAATGACGTACGAAACGTCAGCGGTCAACACCCGCCAGCAAAGGACTGTATTGCGCTCTTCGTGCGTCGCGTCTGTTAAAAACTGGCGCTAACAATACAGGCTAAAGTCGAACCGCCAGGCTAGACTTTAGTTCCACAACACTAAACCTATAAGTTGGGGAAATACAATGTTCCAGCAAGAAGTTACCATTACCGCTCCGAACGGTCTGCACACCCGCCCTGCTGCCCAGTTTGTAAAAGAAGCTAAGGGCTTCACTTCTGAAATTACTGTGACTTCCAACGGCAAAAGCGCCAGCGCGAAAAGCCTGTTTAAACTGCAGACTCTGGGCCTGACTCAAGGTACCGTTGTGACTATCTCCGCAGAAGGCGAAGACGAACAGAAAGCGGTTGAACATCTGGTTAAACTGATGGCGGAACTCGAGTAATTTCCCGGGTTCTTTTAAAAATCAGTCACAAGTAAGGTAGGGTTATGATTTCAGGCATTTTAGCATCCCCGGGTATCGCTTTCGGTAAAGCTCTGCTTCTGAAAGAAGACGAAATTGTCATTGACCGGAAAAAAATTTCTGCCGACCAGGTTGATCAGGAAGTTGAACGTTTTCTGAGCGGTCGTGCCAAGGCATCAGCCCAGCTGGAAACGATCAAAACGAAAGCTGGTGAAACGTTCGGTGAAGAAAAAGAAGCCATCTTTGAAGGGCATATTATGCTACTCGAAGATGAGGAGCTGGAGCAGGAAATCATAGCCCTGATTAAAGATAAGCACATGACAGCTGACGCAGCTGCTCATGAAGTTATCGAAGGTCAGGCTTCTGCCCTAGAAGAGCTGGATGATGAATACCTGAAAGAGCGTGCGGCTGACGTACGTGATATCGGTAAGCGCCTGCTGCGCAACATCCTGGGCCTGAAGATTATCGACCTGAGCGCCATTCAGGATGAAGTCATTCTGGTTGCCGCTGACCTGACGCCGTCCGAAACCGCACAGCTGAACCTGAAGAAGGTGCTGGGTTTCATCACCGACGCGGGTGGCCGTACTTCCCACACCTCTATCATGGCGCGTTCTCTGGAACTGCCTGCTATCGTGGGTACCGGTAGCGTCACCTCTCAGGTGAAAAATGACGACTATCTGATTCTGGATGCCGTAAATAATCAGGTTTACGTCAATCCAACCAACGAAGTTATTGATAAAATGCGCGCTGTTCAGGAGCAAGTGGCTTCTGAAAAAGCAGAGCTTGCTAAACTGAAAGATCTGCCAGCTATTACGCTGGACGGTCACCAGGTAGAAGTGTGCGCTAACATCGGTACGGTTCGTGACGTTGAAGGTGCTGAGCGTAACGGCGCTGAAGGCGTTGGTCTTTATCGTACTGAGTTCCTGTTCATGGACCGCGACGCGCTGCCCACTGAAGAAGAACAGTTTGCTGCTTACAAAGCAGTAGCTGAAGCGTGTGGCTCACAAGCGGTTATCGTTCGTACCATGGACATCGGCGGCGACAAAGAGCTGCCATACATGAACTTCCCGAAAGAAGAGAACCCGTTCCTCGGCTGGCGCGCTATCCGTATCGCGATGGATCGTAAAGAGATCCTGCGCGATCAGCTCCGCGCTATCCTGCGTGCCTCTGCTTTCGGTAAATTGCGCATCATGTTCCCGATGATCATCTCTGTTGAAGAAGTGCGTGCACTGCGCAAAGAGATCGAAATCTACAAACAGGAACTGCGCGACGAAGGTAAAGCGTTTGACGAGTCAATTGAAATCGGCGTAATGGTGGAAACACCAGCGGCCGCAACAATTGCACGTCATTTAGCCAAAGAAGTTGATTTCTTTAGTATCGGCACCAATGATTTAACGCAGTACACTCTGGCAGTTGACCGTGGTAATGATATGATTTCACACCTTTACCAGCCAATGTCACCGTCCGTGCTGAACTTGATCAAGCAAGTTATTGATGCTTCTCATGCTGAAGGCAAATGGACTGGCATGTGTGGTGAGCTTGCTGGCGATGAACGTGCTACACTTCTGTTGCTGGGGATGGGTCTGGACGAATTCTCTATGAGCGCCATTTCTATCCCGCGCATTAAGAAGATTATCCGTAACACGAACTTCGAAGATGCGAAGGTGTTAGCAGAGCAGGCTCTTGCTCAACCGACAACGGACGAGTTAATGACGCTGGTTAACAAGTTCATTGAAGAAAAAACAATCTGCTAATCCACGAGATGCGGCCCAATTTACTGCTTAGGAGAAGATCATGGGTTTGTTCGATAAACTGAAATCTCTGGTTTCCGACGACAAGAAGGATACCGGAACTATTGAGATCATTGCTCCGCTCTCTGGCGAGATCGTCAATATCGAAGACGTGCCGGATGTCGTTTTTGCGGAAAAAATCGTTGGTGATGGTATTGCTATCAAACCAACTGGTAACAAAATGGTCGCGCCTGTAGACGGCACCATTGGTAAAATCTTTGAAACCAACCACGCGTTCTCTATCGAATCTGATAGCGGCGTTGAACTGTTCGTCCACTTCGGTATCGACACCGTTGAACTGAAAGGCGAAGGCTTCAAGCGTATTGCTGAAGAAGGTCAGCGCGTGAAAGTTGGCGATACTGTCATTGAATTCGATCTGCCTCTGCTGGAAGAGAAAGCCAAGTCTACCCTGACTCCGGTTGTTATCTCCAACATGGACGAAATCAAAGAACTGATCAAACTGTCCGGTAGCGTGACTGTGGGTGAAACCCCGGTTATCCGCATCAAGAAGTAATTCTTGCCGCAGAGAAAAATGGCGCCCATCGGCGCCATTTTTTTATGATTCTGCCAGCGGCGGCAAAATCAATTCATCGCTACCATGCTGCTGGGTATAGCGCATCACCTCCAGCACACGTAAGCCCGCACTGTGCACCGCGTCGGTTAACGCTTTCCCTTTCACCAAGCCACTGATGAGCTGAGCACAAAACAGGTCGCCAGTCCCTTTCAGGTCAGTTTTAACCCGTGAATGGGAAATGACATTCACGCTGTCGGCACTGACCACCACCACCTGCATCTCCTGATTTTCTTCATTACCGGAGGCGCTGGTAATCACCACCCATTTTAATGTGTCTGAAAGCAGACTTTTTGCGGCAGCAATGGCACTGTCGAGATCGCGGCAATTTATACCGGTCAGGATTTCCAGCTCAAAGATATTGGGGGTAATTCCCTGCGCCAGCGGCAGTAAATATTGTCGATACGCCTCGGGAAGGTCCGGTTTGACATAAATTCCGCTATCAATATCGCCAATCACCGGATCGACCATGATCAATAGGTCTGGATGGTCTTTGCGTAGCGCAGTCAGCCACTCGGCAAGGATTTTGATTTGCGATGCCGTTCCCATATAGCCCGTTGTTACAGCTCGCAGCTGGCGCAGCGCATCACGCTCCTGAAGCGCACGCAAATAGCCGCTAAACCATTCGTCCGGAATCGCACCGCCGTAGAAAGTGTCATAATGCGGCGTATTGCTCAGCAATACCGTCGGCACGGCAAAGACATTCAGGCCGTTCTGTTTAATAGCAGGCACGGCAATGCTGTTGCCTACGCTGCCGTACACTACCTGCGACTGAACGGCGACGATATCTGCCTGCAGCGCCCTGCTCTTATCGTTAAACAACAACAAACTACTCATTTAATTTTTTCTCCTTGCCGATGATCCTCATCGTATTCCAACCGAAACTTTACCTGATTCTGGCAGTCAAATCGGCTATCACCACACAAGGATAAGGTAATTCAGTGAAGAAAATCATTTGTCTTTTAATAACGCTGCTCATGACACTCCCTGCTTACGCGAAGTTAACCGCCCACGAAGAAGCCCGCATCAACGCCATGCTGGAGGGATTAGCACAGAAAAAGGATTTGATATTTGTGCGCAACGGCGATGAACATACCTGCGATGAAGCGGTTTCCCATTTGCGTCTAAAGCTGGGCAATACCCGTAATCGCATTGATACTGCTGAGCAATTTATTGATAAGGTTGCTTCGTCATCATCGATTACCGGGAAGCCGTATATCGTGAAGATGCCCGGTAAGAGCGATGAAAACGCGCAACCTTTTTTACATGCGTTAATTGCGCAGACGGATAAAACGGTGCCTGCACAATAATCTTAAATCCCCGCCCCCTGACTAAAGTGCTCTTCCCCAAACACCCCGGTAGAAAGGTAGCGATCGCCGCGATCGCAGATGATCGCCACCACTACAGCGCCGGGGTTGGCTTTTGCCACCCGCAGTGCTCCGGCAACCGCGCCGCCGGAACTTACACCGCAGAAAATCCCTTCCCGCACTGCCAGTTCGCGCATGGTGTTTTCCGCATCGCGCTGATGAATATCCAGCACCTCATCCACCAGCGAAGCGTTGAAGATGCCTGGCAGATATTCCTCAGGCCAGCGACGAATGCCGGGAATGCTGCTGCCCTCTTCCGGCTGCAGACCAACAATGGTCACCGGTTTGGATTGCTCGCGCATAAAGCGCGACACGCCGGTAATCGTACCGGTCGTCCCCATGCTGGAGACAAAATGGGTAATGCGACCGCCGGTTTGCTGCCAGATTTCCGGCCCGGTGGTGGTGTAATGCGCATAAGGATTATCGGGATTATTGAACTGATCGAGCAGCTTGCCTTCACCACGATTTGCCATCTCCAGCGCCAGATCGCGCGCGCCTTCCATGCCCTGCTCTTTGGTGACCAGAATCAGCTCCGCTCCGTAGGCACGCATCGCCGCGCGACGCTCCTGGCTCATGTTATCGGGCATCAGCAATTTCATGCGATAGCCTTTTAGCGCAGCGATCATTGCCAGCGCAATCCCGGTGTTACCACTGGTGGCTTCGATTAACACATCACCCGGTTTAATTTCCCCGCGCTTTTCCGCCTCGACGATCATCGAAAGCGCCGCACGATCTTTCACCGAACCGGCCGGATTATTGCCTTCCAGCTTTAACCACACTTCACTGCCGTTATCCGGCCCCATTCGTTGTAATTTCACCAGAGGCGTATTGCCTATTGTTTGTTCTAATGTACTCACGATCTCTGTCCATACGTGGTGTTGCCTGATGCGACGTTTACGCGTCTTATCAGGCCTACAGGTTACAAAACCTTGCCATTAAAAAGCCCGGATCGCGGGAAGCGCCTCCGGGCGTTTAACATTCACTCAACCTATCAGGCGCTTTGTGCGAGGGCAAGTTCCTCATCACGGGTTTCAATACGCTCGTCGCCGTGATACAGCCGCGCATGTTGCAGCCCGACGAACAAACGATCGCCGCGCACTGGCGCATCATCGCCACGCATCACCACGGTGAGCGGATCTTCATACCACCCCAGCGGCTGCACGACTAATTGGGTGTAGTGGCCTTTCGGGCTGGCTTCCAGCACCTGTACCGGCAGCGGCGAATCGAGGCTGGTGCGGCGGCTGATATCCACTTCCCACGGGCGCAGGAAGAGATCCACCGGCCCCTGATACGCAGGGGTATATCCCAGCGGCCAGCGATGTGCGCCAACGTGGAACTGCCCGCCGCGAATCGTTCCCTGCAGGCGGTTTACTTCGCCCATAAACTCCAGCACAAAACGGGTCGCCGGTTCGCGCCAGACCTGATCGGGTTCATCAGCCTGTTCGATATTGCCCTGGCTCATCACCACAACGCGGTTGGCGACTTCCATCGCCTCTTCCTGGTCATGGGTCACGAACACACTGGTGAATTTCAGCTCTTCATGCAACTGACGCAGCCAACGACGCAGCTCTTTACGCACCTGCGCATCCAGCGCGCCAAACGGTTCATCAAGCAGCAGAATTTGCGGTTCGACAGCCAGCGCGCGCGCCAGCGCCACACGCTGTTTCTGACCGCCGGAAAGCTGCGCCGGATAACGATCCGCCAGATGGGCAAGCTGCACCATTTCCAGTAATTTTGTCACTTTCGCTTTGATCGCCGCGGCATTCGGGCGCTCGCGACGCGGCAGCACCGTCAGGCCAAAGGCGATATTGTCGAACACCGTCATATGGCGGAACAGCGCGTAATGCTGAAACACGAAACCGACTTTACGATCGCGTGCATGCAGGCGGCTGACGTCGGTGCCGTGGAAACGAATATGCCCGCTGGTTTGATGCTCCAGCCCGGCGATAATCCGCAGCAGCGTGGTTTTCCCGGAACCGGACGGCCCCAGCAACGCGACCATCTGACCAGAAGGAATATCCAGTGAGATATCGTTCAGCACCTGGGTGCGACCAAACGACTTCTTAATATTGGCAATCTCAATGCTCATGATGTTCCTCCTGTTGCGCGCGTTTTTCCTGATTCTCCAGGCGCCACTGCAACATACTCTTTAAAAACAGGGTGATAATCGCCATCAGCGTCAACAACGCCGCGGCGGTAAAGGAGCCGACGGTGTTGTAGTCCTGCTCCAGCAATTCAATCTGTAACGGCAGCGAAAGTGTTTCGCCGCGAATCGAGCCGGATACCACCGACACCGCGCCAAACTCGCCAATCGCGCGGGCGTTGGTCAGCACCACGCCATAAAGCAGCGCCCAGCGGATGTTCGGCAGCGTGACGCGGCGGAACATCTGCCAGCCAGACGCGCCAAGCAAAATCGCCGCTTCGTCTTCCTGGCTTCCCTGGCTTAACATCACCGGCACCAGCTCGCGCACCACAAACGGACAGGTCACAAAGATGGTGACCAGCACCATTCCCGGCCAGGAGAACATAATTTGCAGATTATGTTCATCCAGCCAGCCGCCGAGCGGGCCGTTAGAGCCGTAGAAAAGCAGATAGACCAGACCGGCAACCACCGGCGACACGGCAAACGGAATGTCCAGCAGCGTCAGCAGCAACTGGCGTCCGGGGAAGTTAAAGCGCGTCACCAGCCAGGCCAGCAGAATGCCGAACACCAGGTTTACCGGTACGGCAATCAGCGCGATCATCACCGTCAGCCAGATGGCATGCAGCATGTCCGGATCGGCCAGATTCTGTAAAACTGGCATCAGCCCTTTGCTGAATGCCTGCACGAAAATGTATATCATCGGCACCAGCAGGATGAACGCCGAAACCAGCATTCCGGTGCCAATCAGAAACCATTTGCCCCAGTTAATCGGGCGCGCGTCATAACGCTTCAACTGTGTCACTTCCGCCATTAATGACCTACCACACGCCGACCAAAGCGACTTTGCAGTGTGTTAATTGAGAACAGCAGCAGCAGTGACGCCGCGAGGATCACCGAAGCAATTGCGCTCGCCGCCGGGTAATCAAACTCCTGTAAGCGAACAAAAATCATCAGCGACGTCACTTCCGTCTTCCAGGCGATGTTCCCGGCGATAAAAATCACCGCACCAAACTCACCGAGACTACGGGTAAACGACAGCGCCACGCCCGCCACCAGCGCCGGAGAAAGCTCCGGCAGCACCACTTTGCAGAAACTCTGCCAGCGCGTTGCGCCGAGCGTTTCTGCCGCTTCTTCATATTCCGGGCCTAACTCCTCCAGCACCGGCTGCACGGTACGCACCACAAACGGAATGCTGGTAAAGGCCATCGCCACCGCGATACCAAGCCACGTATAGGTGACTTTGATATCAAACTTCGCCAGCCACTCGCCGTAAAAACCGTTCATAGAAAAGAGCGAAGCCAGCGTTAAACCTGCTACCGCCGTTGGTAGCGCAAACGGTAAATCCATCAGCGCATCAAGCAGCGTGCGGCCCGGAAAGCGATAGCGGGTTAAAATCCACGCCATCAGCAGGCCGAAAACGCCGTTAAAAATCGATGCCACAAACGCCGACAGCAGCGTCACTTTATAGGCCGCGACTACCTGCGGGTTGGTGATCACCTCCCAGTACTGCGCCCAGCTCATCTGAGCCAGTTGCATCACCAGTGCGGAGAGCGGCAGCAGCAAAATCAGGCACACAAACAGCAGACTGGTGCCGAGGCTTAAGGTAAAGCCCGGCAGCACGCGTCTGGAAGAAACTGCAAACATTAGTTACGCCCCGCCGCTAACAGCTTGTCTAACTCGCCGCCGCTGTTGAAGTGGGTTTTCATCACTTCCGGCCAGGAGCCAAATTTATCTTCCACGCGGAACAGCTCGGTCTGCGGGAATTTGTCTTTCAGTTTGTCCATGACTTCCGGGTTATTCACGCGGTAGTAATAATCGGTAATGATCGTTTGCGCCTGTGGGCTGTAGAGCCAGTTCAGGTAAGCTTTTGCCGCTTTTTCCGTACCGTTGGCCTGCACGTTTTTATCGACCCACGCCACCGGGAATTCCGCCAGAATGTTGGTTTTCGGAATCACCACTTCAAAGCCCTGCGCTTCATACTGCTTGCGGATGTTGTTCACTTCCGATTCGAAGCTAATCAGCACATCGCCCAGCCCGCGCTCGGCAAAGGTGGTAGTTGCGCCACGACCGCCGGTATCGAACACTTCCACGTTTTTCAGGAACTGGGTCATAAACTGTTCGGTTTTGGCTTTATCGCCACCGTCAGCTTTATCCGCTGCGCCCCATGCCGCCAGATAGGTATAACGCGCGTTACCGGAGGTTTTTGGGTTCGGGAAGATCAGCTTCACGTCGGAGCGCACCAGGTCGTTCCAGTCATGGATATTCTTCGGGTTACCCTTACGCACCAGGAAGCCCATGGTGGAGTAGAACGGGGAGCTGTTATTCGGCAGGCGCGACTGCCAGTCAGCCGGGATCAGCTTGCCTTTATCATGCAGGATCTGCACGTCGGTCACCTGGTTATAAGTTACAACGTCTGCTTTTAAGCCCTGCAAAATCGCCAGCGCCTGTTTTGATGACCCGGCATGAGATTGTTTAATCGTTAGCTTGTCGCCACCGTTATCTTTCGCCCATTGTTGCTCAAACGGCGGATTCAGGGCGGCAAAGAGCTCGCGGGAGACGTCATAAGAACTGTTCAGCAGTTCCGTTGCCTGTACATGGCCCGCCAGCAGCAGAGAAGCGACCAGCGCGAGTGAGTTCTTTTTCAGTAAGTTAACGGCCATTGCGCACCCTTATTAATTAAATGACTTTCTATTAGTCATCATATTTATAACGGACGTGAAAGGAGTAACGGTTTTATATACCGTTTGGTGATTTGGAAGTTGAAAAGGGAATAAGAACTTGGTTCAACAGGCGTAATTGTTGCAGTCAGTTTGGACACGAACAGCGCGGAGAAACCGGAGCGTACACATAGTACGTGAGGATTTCGAGCACTGCCCGGGGCCAAAATGACAAATAAAATAGCCTGGTGAACTTAGTTCAAGACGAAATCCTCCCCACACATGCAGGGAGGAAACAGAGGTGAATCAGATGCCGACGCTAACCGTCTCCGGCAGTGTGCTGCCGCCATCAATCACATTCTGTGTACCGGTTAAATAGCTGGATTCATCGGATGCGAGGAAGGCCGCCAGTTCGCCGACTTCCAGCGGATCGGC
Source organism: Escherichia coli (assembly GCF_036503815.1). Taxonomy (GTDB): domain Bacteria; phylum Pseudomonadota; class Gammaproteobacteria; order Enterobacterales; family Enterobacteriaceae; genus Escherichia; species Escherichia coli_F. The sequence goes on along the minus strand of NZ_AP027764.1, from coordinate 1,488,297 downwards.
GAGGCGACGCAGCGGGATTGCTTTCGCCATTTCAGTCAGCACCGATTCCGGATCCTCCGGGTTTGACTGACGCGCGATGCTTTCCGCCATTGGCGTGCGAACATATCCTGGGCAGATGGCGTTAACGCGAATACCAGACTGCGCGTACTCCACCGCCAGCGATTTAGTCAGGCCAACAATCGCCGCTTTCGTTAAGGCATACGCCGTTTCGCCCGGATCGGCCACCATATCGCCAGTGACCGAAGACATCATCACAATGCGACCATCTTTGCGGGCAATCATCTCCGGCAGCACCGCCTTTGTGACGTTCCATACGCCTTTTATATTGATATCAATATGGAAATCGCGATCTTCATCGCTCATATCGAGGAAACTGCCCAGACGACAAACGCCTGCGTTATTCACCAGGATATCAATGCGCCCTTCTTTTTCCTTTGCGCGCTTGATAGCTGCGGCTACCGATGCCGGGTCACGCACATCGGCGACAACCGCCGTACAGCGATGACCACGACCACACAGTTCGTCCGCCAGCTTTTCGATCTCAGGGGAGATATCCAGCAAGATTAGGTTTGCGCCATGACGCGCAAAAGTTCTGGCAATTCCTTCGCCAATTCCCTGCAATGCGCCCGTAATCAGTGCTGTCTTGCCCGTGAGTTTACCCATTTTAATGCTCTCCTTGTTAATACAGAGCGTTACACTCCATTCCCTCTGAAAATACAGGATAAACAAAATATTGCTGCGGATCAGCTCACTAATTCAGGAAAATCTCAATCCAGTCGCTGCTTTATGCATCATTTCAGGCGTTGCGTTAGCTCACTGCTGCGCTCAATCATTTTCAATGACTCGACATCATTAAGTTGTACCAGCCCAACAAACAGTAAATCGGTAACCGAATTTTGTGCCGTGCGGGTGGACATCGACGAGCTACGCCATTCGGTTTCACCAGAAACGGTATCGAGGGTGAAATGTGCCAACCGCCGCAGCGGAGAGTCAGTCAGTGAAGTAATGGCAATCACCGTTGCCCCCTGCTTTCGCGCTGCCTCGGCGCATAGCAAAATCTCTTTTTTACTGCCGCTGTAAGAGATAGCGATTTGTACATCACCTTTTTTCAACGCCTGGGAAACGGTAGCTTGTACGTGCGTGTCGGCTTCACAGGCCACGCGATAACCAATTTTCATCAGTTTGAATGAAAGATCGCGCCCCACCAGCGCCGACCCGCCCAGGCCTGTTATCTGGATAAACGGCGCTTTACTGATGACCTCAATGATTTTTTGCAGCCGCGCGTAATCGAGTAAGGCGCAGGTTTGCTCCAGTGCCAGCTCTTTTTCGCGATTCAGTTTGCGGGCAATCACTTCCAGCGAATCATCACTGGTAATCGAACTGTGCAAGTGCAGCGCCGTGGCATTCGTTTTCTCCCGGCTGGCACTGTATTCGCCAATTAACGCCATACGCAATTCAGTAAATCCTTGCGCGCCGAGCTTCTGGGCAAACTTCACAATACTCGACTGGCTGATGCCGAGCTGTTTCGCCATCTTGCGCGAAGAGACGGATTTCAGCTCACTCACTTTAGCCTGCAGAAAGTCAGCTATTTTTTGCTCGTTCTCGGTAAATTCACTTTCTGCATTGCGTATTTTCGTCAGGTACAACATCTTCCACTCTCCTGGGCTGGCAGCAAAAATTCCGCTTAAGTTCTTATGACGCTCTTCACACTCTGCGAGTGTAGACTCAATGATTCCTTTAAGTCTGTCAATTCGGGATATATGATTCCATCCATCTGCAATTATTTGATCGTAAATAGTAAGGTCACCACCGATGCAACTTGAAAAGATGATTACCGAAGGCTCGAACGCCGCTTCGGCTGAAATTGACCGCGTATCAACGCTGGAAATGTGCCGGATTATCAACAATGAAGATAAAACCGTACCACTTGCCGTTGAGCGTGTACTGCCGGATATCGCCGCAGCGATCGATGTTATCCACGCCCAGGTAAGCGGCGGCGGTCGACTGATTTACATCGGTGCGGGGACTTCCGGTCGTCTGGGTATTCTTGATGCCAGCGAATGTCCGCCGACCTACGGCGTCAAACCGGACCTGGTGGTTGGTTTGATTGCTGGCGGTGAATATGCCATTCAGCACGCGGTGGAAGGCGCAGAAGATAGCCGGGAAGGTGGCGTTAACGATCTAAAAAATATCGGCTTAACCACACAGGATGTAGTGGTTGGTATTGCTGCCAGTGGTCGCACGCCGTATGTGATTGCCGGGCTGGAATACGCACGCCAACTCGGTTGCCGCACAGTGGGCATTTCCTGTAATCCGGGGAGCGCCGTTTCAACCACCGCTGAGTTTGCTATTACTCCGGTGGTTGGTGCCGAAGTGGTTACCGGTTCTTCGCGAATGAAAGCAGGCACAGCGCAGAAACTGGTGCTCAATATGCTTTCTACCGGGCTGATGATTAAATCCGGCAAAGTGTTCGGCAACCTGATGGTCGATGTGGTCGCCACCAACGAAAAATTGCATGTGCGCCAGGTCAATATCGTTAAAAACGCCACCGGATGTAACGCCGAACAAGCGGAAGCGGCGTTAATTGCTTGCGAGCGCAACTGTAAAACGGCCATTGTGATGGTGCTGAAAAATCTCGATGCCGCAGAAGCAAAAAAACGCCTGGATCAACACGGCGGCTTTATTCGTCAGGTTTTAGACAAGGAATAACCCATGGCCAAAGAGATCAGCAGTGAACTTCTGAACACCATCCTTACCCGTGTCGGCGGACCGGGGAATATCGCCAGTTGTGGTAACTGTATGACGCGCCTGCGTCTGGGTGTACATGACAGTTCACTGGTTGATCCCAATATCAAAACGCTGGAAGGCGTGAAGGGCGTCATTTTGACCAGCGATCAGGTACAGGTCGTTTTTGGACCAGGTAAAGCGCATCGTGCCGCCAAAGCGATGAGCGAACTGCTGGGCGAAGCCCCGGTACAGGATGCCGCAGAAATCGCCGCTCAGAATAAACGCCAGTTAAAAGCCAAACAGACCTCCGGCGTGCAACAGTTTCTTGCCAAATTCGCCACTATCTTCACGCCGCTGATCCCCGGTTTTATTGCTGCGGGTCTGTTGCTGGGGATAGCGACGTTAATTGCCACCGTGATGCACGTTCCGGCAGATGCTCAGGGAACGCTACCCGATGCGCTGAATTTTATGAAGGTGTTCAGCAAAGGTTTGTTCACTTTCCTGGTGATTCTGGTGGGCTATAACGCTGCCCAGGCATTTGGCGGCACGGGCGTCAATGGCGCAATTATCGCCGCGCTCTTTTTGCTCGGTTATAACCCTGCTGCCACCACCGGTTACTACGCCGGTTTTCACGATTTCTTCGGTCTGCCCATCGATCCGCGTGGCAATATTATCGGCGTGTTGATTGCCGCCTGGGCCTGCGCCCGCATCGAAGGCATGGTGCGCCGCTTTATGCCAGACGATCTCGACATGCTGTTGACCTCGTTAATCACTCTGCTGATCACCGCCACACTGGCGTATTTGATCATTATGCCGCTGGGTGGCTGGTTATTCGAAGGCATGTCGTGGCTGTTTATGCACCTGAACAGTAATCCGCTCGGTTGTGCAGTTTTAGCAGGGCTATTTCTGATCGCCGTGGTGTTTGGCGTGCATCAGGGCTTTATTCCTGTTTACCTGGCCTTAATGGACAGCCAGGGATTCAACAGCCTGTTCCCCATCCTTTCAATGGCAGGCGCGGGCCAGGTGGGTGCGGCGCTGGCGCTCTACTGGCGGGCGCAACCGCACAGTGCATTACGCAGTCAGGTCCGCGGGGCAATTATTCCCGGCCTGCTGGGCGTTGGCGAACCGTTAATTTACGGCGTTACCCTACCCCGCATGAAACCGTTTGTTACTGCCTGTTTAGGTGGCGCGGCGGGCGGTTTGTTTATCGGCCTGATAGCCTGGTGGGGCCTGCCGATGGGCTTAAACAGCGCCTTTGGGCCGTCTGGCCTGGTGGCGCTGCCGCTGATGACATCCGCGCAAGGCATCCTTCCGGCAATGGCGGTTTACGCTGGCGGGATTCTGGTGGCATGGGTTTGTGGGTTTATTTTCACCACGCTCTTTGGCTGCCGTAACGTCAATCTGGACTGATTATGAAACGGACAATGCTCTATTTTTCTCTGCTGGCTGTCAGCTGTAGCGTCAGCGCCGCAAAATACCCTGTTCTGACAGAAAGTTCGCCAGAGAAAGCAGGGTTCAATGTGGAACGGCTTAACCAGATGGATCGCTGGATTAGCCAGCAAGTTGATGCCGGTTATCCCGGCGTTAACCTGCTGATCATTAAAGATAATCAGATTGTGTATCGCAAAGCCTGGGGCGCGGCGAAAAAGTACGATGGCAGCGCGTTAATGGCGCAGCCGTTAAAAGCCACCACCGGGACGCTGTATGACCTGGCCTCAAACACAAAAATGTACGCCACTAACTTCGCCCTACAAAAGCTAATGAGCGAAGGCAAACTACATCCTGACGATCTGATTGCGAAATATATTCCGGGATTTGCCGACAGTCCAAATGACACCATCAAAGGCAAAAACACGCTGCGGATTTCTGATCTGCTGCATCACAGCGGCGGTTTCCCGGCGGACCCGCAATACCCAAATAAAGCCGTCGCGGGCGCGTTATATTCCCAGGATAAAGGCCAGACGCTGGAAATGATCAAGCGCACGCCGCTGGAATATCAGCCCGGCAGCAAACATATCTACAGCGATGTCGATTATATGCTGCTTGGATTTATCGTCGAGTCAGTTACTGGTCAGCCGCTTGACCGCTATGTTGAAGAGTCGATTTATCGCCCGCTCGGCCTGACGCATACGGTGTTTAATCCGCTGCTGAAAGGCTTTAAACCACAGCAAATTGCCGCCACGGAACTGAACGGCAATACCCGCGATGGCGTGATTCACTTCCCGAATATCCGCACCTCCACTCTCTGGGGTCAGGTGCACGATGAAAAAGCATTCTATTCGATGGGCGGCGTTTCCGGGCACGCAGGTTTGTTTTCCAATACCGGCGATATTGCGGTGTTAATGCAAACGATGCTGAACGGCGGCGGCTATGGCGATGTGCAGCTGTTCAGTGCGGAAACGGTGAAGATGTTCACCACCAGCTCTAAGGAAGATGCTACTTTTGGCCTCGGCTGGCGCGTGAATGGTAATGCCACCATGACGCCGACGTTTGGCACGCTGGTAAGCCCGCAAACCTACGGTCACACTGGCTGGACCGGGACGGTGACCGTTATCGATCCGGTGAATCATATGGCGATTGTGATGTTAAGCAACAAGCCACATTCACCAGTTGCCGATCCACAAAAAAATCCCAATATGTTCGAAAGCGGTCAGCTACCGATTGCAACTTATGGTTGGGTGGTTGATCAGGTGTATGCGGCGTTAAAGTAGTAATAAAAAGGCCAGTCAGTTGTGATACTGGCTGGCCTTTAATCATCGAATCAGAAACGATTACAACGCCATCAACTTGTCCAGCGACGGCGCGAAGTAATAGCCGCCAGTGACCGGTTTGGTGAAACGCAACATCGCATCACGTTTGCCATCGGTATCGCCAAACATGCTCAGCAGTTGCTGCTCAATGTTATGCAGACGCGCGCAGTAGGCGCAGAAGTACAGACCGTGAGTGCCACTGGCGGTGCCGTACGGCAGGCTCTGACGAACAATCTTCAGCCCTTTGCCATCTTCTTTCAGATCAACGCGGGTCAGGTGAGAAGTTTCCGGACGCTCATCGCCGTCAATCTCTTCATTAGCTTCTTTGGTACGGCCGATCATCATCTCCTGATCGTGAATGCTCATACGGTTGAGTTGCTTCAGGTTGTGCTCCCAACGCTGCACAAACACATAGCTGCCGCCTGCATCCACGCCGTCTTTGATAACCGCCACTTCGCGACGCGTCTCTTCACCCGCCGGGTTTTCTGTACCGTCAACAAAGCCGCTCAGATCACGCTCTTCAACCCAACGAAAGCCGTGGATCTCTTCTTTCACTTCAATGCAGTCACCAAAGGCTTCCATTGCCGCCTGAGCGACAGAGAAGTTTACGTCATGACGCAGAGAAAGAATGTGGATCAACACATCGAACTGGGTCGTCGGCGCAAGGCCTTTACCGTAGCCCGGAAAATCTTTCAGCTCTTCGGCCCCAACGCCGCCGCTCAGAGCACGCCAGGTGTTGTTACCAAAGGCAACTACCGCACCAAGATGCGCGTCCGGGAATTTCGCTTCAAAAGTTGCCAGTTTGTCGGCAAATGTTTTACTGGCCGCACGCAGGGCGTCAACTTCCCCTTTAACGTTGGCTTCGATCCAAATCGCCGCGCGGCAATGTTCTGGCAAAATGCCACTCTGAACCTGAGACATTGTTCCTCCTGAAAATAAGAATGCCACGCAATCCGTGGCATTGTTGGGCGCTATTTTACGTGTTTTTTTGCGGCGGCGGTTTGTTCAGACGCAAATTAACGCCGCCAGATAATTTTACTGACTTTCCAGTTTTTCAAGGTATCGTCCGAAGGCATTAACCCTTCCGGACCACTCCATTCCCCGCTGAACTGGTAGCTAATATGTTGACTGCCTTCGGCTTTACATTCGACAGCACGATTATCATCACCGTCGGCTTTTTGGCAATTGCCAAATGCTTTGCTGTAAAGGTCGCTAAACGGTGTACCGATTTTAACACCGGTGTCAGCAGGAATATCGCTATCCAGCACATCAATGCGGCTGATCGTGCCCTGATCGCCGTTAATTACCATCGCCACGTTGTCGCCTTTCATCACTTCAAAAAAGCGCACCACGTTGCCGTTCGCGGTTTTCATTCCGCTGCGCAGGCGATAATCACTATCAAGCGCATCGGCAACAGCTTGTTCTTGCAGTGGTGTGGACGCCGTTAATTCACCCACGCCCTGCTCGCTCACTTTGGTGGACGACCCAAACCAGTTCCACGGATTAGCGGCAGACCAGTTAACTGACGACATCGTTGAACAGCCGGTCAGCATCAACGGCATAGCGCATAACATTAAACGCAGCGATTTCATGTCACTTCCTTTGGTTATTCAATAACGTTGCTTGGAGTGCGAATTTGCAAAAAAGTGCCGTTATTCTTTCTCAACCACAAAACAAGCGCGTAAACGTCGATTGGTCAAAAGCCAAATTAACGCCACAATATCCGCCACTACCAGCGCCAGACCGATACCGCTAACGGATTCACCGTTCAGCCACAACCACGGTTGCCAGCAAAGCAAAACAAGCTGCGCCAACAGCAACAGAAAATAGAGTACATACCAGATGCGAGGAAACGTAGCCCGCCGACCGCTCAACAAAAACGCCAGCACCGCAGGAATGCCAGGAATTAACCCCAGCCAGAAATTATCGTGATCGGGATAAAACAGATTCAACAGCGCAGTACCCTGCTCACGCGACGCACCGGCAATGACAAACAGCACCCAGGTTCGCGCCTGAAGCAATAGCACAAGCCAGAAGAGAAAAGGTAAACGCAGGCGTCCGTGCGCATCATAATGGGCAGGATGAAACTCAGTACTCTTCATCTTCAATCAAACGCTTACCCAGACTCAGCACGTCGGCGTGTTCATATCCAAGGCGTTCATACATTCCGAGCACCATGTCGTTATCTTCCGGCACATTGATCTGAATTTTCGGGCAGCCGCGAGCAATCAGCTTTTTCTCCAACCGATTAAGCAACGCATTAGCAATCCCACGCCCACGAAACTCTGGATGCACGCCAAGATAATAAGCAGACCCGCGATGCCCGTCATAACCGCCCATCACCGTTCCGACCACTTCACCGTTTACCTCAGCGACCAGAAACAAACTGACGTCATGGTTCATCTTACGCTCGATGTCCATTTCCGGATCGTTCCACGGACGCAGCAAGTCGCAACGCTCCCAAAGGGTGATGACCTCTTCGAAATCTTCCTGGCGAAATACGCGTATCTCCATGGTATTGGTTACCTTTTTGCGGATTAAAAGGCTGATTATGGCGTGAACGGTCGAATTAGCCAATATCTGACGAAAATCGGTTGAAAAGTGGCATAATGGGGAGTTGTCAACTATTGAAATGAAAAGTAAAACAATTCTCAACAGCAAACGGTCGTAACGGATTACGCGATACGATATAACATCTGGAACTTTATTATTACAACTCAGGCCGTATGAGCACTTTTAAACCACTAAAAACACTCACTTCGCGCCGCCAGGTGCTGAAAGCCGGATTGGCTGCCCTGACGTTGTCAGGAATGTCGCAAGCCATCGCCAAAGAAGAACCTTTAAAAACCAGCAACGGACACAGCAAGCCGAAAGCAAAAAAAAACGGCGGCAAACGTGTCGTTGTTCTCGATCCAGGCCACGGCGGGATTGATACCGGGGCGATTGGTCGCAACGGTTCGAAAGAAAAACATGTGGTGCTGGCAATTGCCAAAAACGTCCGTTCCATATTGCGTAATCATGGCATTGATGCGCGTTTAACGCGTTCTGGCGATACGTTTATCCCGCTGTACGATCGCGTTGAAATCGCCCATAAACATGGCGCTGACCTGTTTATGTCAATTCACGCCGACGGCTTTACTAACCCGAAAGCTGCCGGTGCTTCGGTATTTGCTCTCTCTAACCGCGGCGCAAGTAGCGCAATGGCGAAATACCTGTCTGAACGCGAAAACCGCGCTGATGAAGTTGCCGGTAAAAAAGCGACTGACAAGGATCACCTATTGCAGCAAGTGCTGTTTGATCTGGTGCAAACCGATACTATTAAAAACAGCCTGACGCTCGGCTCGCATATTCTGAAGAAGATTAAGCCGGTGCATAAACTGCACAGCCGCAACACCGAACAAGCCGCGTTTGTGGTGTTGAAATCGCCGTCGGTTCCTTCGGTGCTGGTGGAAACCTCGTTTATCACCAACCCGGAAGAAGAGCGGCTGTTAGGCACGGCAGCATTTCGCCAGAAAATCGCCACAGCGATTGCCGAAGGCGTGATCAGTTATTTTCACTGGTTTGACAACCAGAAAGCACACTCGAGAAAGCGGTAAGTGATGAAACCCGACGCACACCAGGTTAAACAGTTCCTGCTCAACCTTCAGGATACAATTTGTCAGCAGCTGAGCGCCGTCGATGGCGCAGAGTTTGTCGAAGATAGCTGGCAGCGCGAAGCTGGCGGCGGCGGACGTAGCCGGGTGTTGCGTAATGGTGGTGTTTTCGAACAGGCGGGCGTCAACTTTTCACATGTCCACGGTGAGGCGATGCCTGCTTCCGCCACTGCTCATCGCCCGGAATTTGCCGGACGCAGTTTCGAAGCGATGGGCGTTTCGCTGGTAGTGCATCCGCATAACCCGTACGTTCCCACCAGCCACGCGAATGTGCGCTTTTTTATTGCCGAAAAACCGGGTGCCGAACCCGTCTGGTGGTTTGGCGGCGGCTTCGACTTAACCCCTTTCTATGGCTTTGAAGACGATGCTATTCACTGGCACCGCACCGCCCGTGATCTGTGCCTGCCATTTGGCGAAGACGTTTATCCGCGTTACAAAAAGTGGTGCGACGAATACTTCTACCTCAAACATCGTAACGAACAACGCGGTATTGGCGGGCTGTTCTTTGATGACCTGAACACGCCAGACTTTGATCACTGTTTCGCCTTTATGCAGGCGGTAGGTCAAGGCTACACTGACGCTTATTTACCGATTGTTGAACGACGCAAAGCGATGGAATACGGCGAGCGCGAGCGCAATTTCCAGCTCTACCGTCGCGGTCGCTATGTCGAGTTCAACCTGGTCTGGGATCGCGGAACGCTGTTTGGCCTGCAAACTGGCGGGCGCACCGAGTCTATCCTGATGTCAATGCCGCCACTGGTACGCTGGGAGTATGATTATCAACCGGAAGAAGGCAGCCCGGAAGCGGCGTTGAGTGAGTTTATTAAGGTCAGGGATTGGATTTAATATCATGAAAATAAAAGAAAAATAACCCTATGTTTGTGGCTTGAAATTAATTCTGTTTAATTTGTGTGCCATAGTGACACCCTAATATCTAATAATAATCTCTTTCGACTTAATATCCTCAGGCAAGGAGCGCCTCTATGACTCACCGTATTCCCTGTAAAAGCCCCGCTTGTACATCAACCATTCTTCCGGAAACCGCTGCGCGTACTGACGGATACTGTATGCCCTGCGTTCAGACCCAACAGCAACGTGAACACAATGAATATATAAGGAAAAACAAAAAGATCGTGAATGCGTTTGCAGGGTTAAGCGATCCGGTTGTCATGCTGAAATTAATTCACCAACCGCGGAAATTCGATGCGTTAATCGACTGGACTCCCTGCCCCGTTCCCACAGATGCCCTGTATCAACAGTTGACCGCCGATCAAGCGCAGCTGATGGCTGATTACGCCACAGAACGTTTTGTATCTGGTGAATATAAGCTCGCTCAGGAGATTTGCCTTTGTCTGGCGGCATTTACCCAGGCGAATCTGAATGCCTATTTCAGAGAATGGATCTCTTACGATGATTTGGACAGTGATTCTTATATGCCTTTCCACCGCGCCCCCACAGATGTACGCGACAGGCTGTTAGAACGGGTTGAGGATGATGCAGAAAACAGAAATTGTATTCTGCAATGCCTGGCATGGATTGGGGATGACGTTGTCGTTGAACGTTTTGTCCAATGGCGCAATAGCCCACCGCCGTGGCGCAGCTCCCTTTACATCGCGCCTGAAGAATATGCGCATGAGGCCGGTTGGGAGTTAACCGCTGAAGATCAAAGGCGTAATCTCTATTTTCCTCAATGTTTTCATCTGGAGATGAAAAGCACCGGGTCTTGCGAAGCTTTGCGTGTTGTTGATGAACGCAACGATACCTGTCCAAATTGCGCATTGCCACTAACAAATCTTTTCGACGTTGACCTGAAGGCAACGGGTCTTAGCGATAACGGCAGTTTTCGCGTCGTGACTTGCGAATGTTGCACCGCCTACAGCACCATTTTCGGCTACATGGACTCAAAGGGTAACGCTCATTTGTCTGCAAAAAATATCCCGCCTGCCTGGCTGCCGGATGATGTATCGGAATGGCGTCGACTCCCTGTAAACAGCATGAGACAGGGAAACCTTAGGTCACCGTTATTTGCCGCAGACCCATTTTTACCTGTCTCTTTCTCGCAACTTGGCGGGCATCCAACCTGGATTCAGGACGCGGAATATCCTCTCTGTCCGCAATGTTCCCACACAATGATGTTTCTTGCGCAACTGGATTATGCCGATATTGAACAATATGGCGAAGGGATAATTTACGCGTTTATCTGCCCGGAGTGCCGGACAACGGCAACGTCTTATCAGCAGTCTTAACTGCAATAATAGTGAAAGATATGTCTTTTTAAATCTGGAAATGAAGCAAAATAACTAAAATGATAATCACAACCAACACAACAATATGCATTGCAGAACAACAAATCAGAATACTTGAGCTCTTCCGTGAATACTGGGGCATACAGCAAATAAATGAAGTCATTACCAACTCAGAACTTTGTGTAAATAGCAAAAATCACAGGTGTAACATTTCCTGGACAGATAATTACATAAATATCAATTATCAATGCAACCGGGAAATGCATCCACAAGAACGGGATAAATTTTTGACAGCATTCAGTGCAGCTCTTACTCAACCTGTTCCCGATTATTACACTGACGCATACGAAAAAAGCCATCGTATTTTTCTGCGTAAAAAACATCGCCGTAGTGATGGACGTATTGGTTGTTCTATCTATCCTTACAAGGAGGAACCTAACGGTGGATGGGATTACAATGTTGCCAGTCTTTTTATTTATGAGTGCGATTTTGAAATACTATCCCCGGCTATTAAGTCACTATACCCTTTAGCCAATGGTGAAACATTTTTTGATTACACAAGCTGGAATGAATTTACCTCAGATGAATGCGCAAAGATAATTGAACAATGGTTAGCTAAGGCACAAACAAATACCGAATATGCAGAATTCATTAAGTATGTTATTGAGTGGATGAAACCGCTCTTAAACAAATATCAGAATATCATGATTGAAGGTAATTTATAAGTTCAATCCAGACTAAGCTGATGCATTACTGACATTACTTATAGTTTTTTTCATCACCTTTTCGTCCCCAGGAATCCCAACTTCTTTGGCGATCTTGTTGAAAACGTTCCGCCTCTTCTACAGATAATTCTGCATTTTCTGAACACTGCATGTGATCCCAACCGCGATAGTTTTTAATGACTGGTACATTTTTGGGCAGATTAACATCATTATTCTGACTGTGATAATCATAATAATACATAAAAAAACTATGCATCGGAATTTGACTGAGATAAAACCCATCCTTATCATCAATAAATAGCTGGCCCTCATGAAAAATCAATCGCGTTTCACTGGTCGCGGGTTCCACCGATAAATTGATATCTTTCCAGGTCGCGCCATAATCGGATGACATTTGCACTTGATGGTATTCATAAATCAGTTGTCCATTTTTATCTTTTTTATGTGGATCGCCCCCCAGAGGTACAAAAATATACTTTTTAGAATCATGAATAAACTTTATATTTTCAGGAAGTGGACTGTCATATGAGGGAGTGATTGCAGAACGTGAACCACTGGATTCCGGAACCCATTGGTTGTGACGCGTATCGCCAACACGGGAAAATATATTTTTTTGTGTATCAGTATACCAGTATTGACCTGAACAATAATCAACACCGTCGTAATGCCGCTTTTCACCTGTTAAAATGATATAACGGTGATCGTCAAAACGGTAGACAATCTGGAGAGGTAGTGCATCCGAAGACATATACTTCGCCGGAGGCACTATACTATTACCCCCGTAGACAGCATAGCTAAAAAATAGCATTGAGAACGCCAATACGCTTTTTTTCATTTTGCCCCCTTCACTACAACTTCCGCCTCAGACTCTGCCAATAACTCCGGGAAAGGTATCTGTACAAGATAATGTTTGGCATTAATTCTGTTCGCTTCGATTCTTGCGGGCTTGAGCATTTCCGCTGAGAATTGCTTTTCTATTCCCGATATATACTCTATTGCCTCTGGCAAACCTAATTTTGCTGCAAGATAAAACCAGGCAACGGCAAGGTCGTTGTTTTGCGTAACGCCATGACCACTGAGATATTGTGAACAGATAAAGTAGCAAGCCCTACTTGCTTTCTCTCGACCTGCCCCGTTCAGCGACTTCATAAACCAGGAAAAAGAATGAGTATAATTCTTTTCACCCCCTGCCCACGATAATACATTACCCCAACCATGTAGCGTGCGGCGGCTATTCCCCAGGAATTTTCCCGCCCGGAAGCTTTCATAAACCAGTTAAAAGCTTCTTTATAATTTTTTGTCACCCCATCACCTGAATAATAACGGCGTCCAAGACGATACTGCGCTCCCGCCATACCATTCTCTGCAGCTTTACGAAACCAGTACAGCGCTTTTTTATCATCTTTAGGCGTTACACCATCCCCTTTTAGATATATCCATGCAAGATCGTATTGATCCGATGATTTACCTTGCTGCGCACGCAACTGCAGGCAAACAAAATCGGATTTACTGTTACAGGGAGTGAGTCGAGCCCACGAGCAGGAAGAGAAGGCAATGGTCGTGACGATAACGACTAATCGAGGGGAGATATTCCATAACCATAGCGTTGCTAATAGTCGAATGTCCATCCTGGACCTCCTGATTATCGTCACTCTCTTTGAGAGAAATACGAATTATAGTATTTGCATGGCTTTTCTCGTTACACAAATATGGCGAAAAGCGATACCAGTCGTTTTCACTCCAGTTCCTGCATCCTCTGATGCAGCGTCAGAGACGGCTTCTCGGCAAACAGTTGCTGGTAATCCGTGGCGAATTGCCCCAGATGCCAGAATCCCCACTGCATGGCGGCATCTTTGACCGTTGTACTTTGCGACCACGGGCTTATCAGCTCGCGGCGTACGGCGTTCAGGCGAATGCGTTTCAGCCACGCATTCGGGCCAATGCCCAAAATAGCGTGAAATGCGTTTTGCAAGGTGCGGCGACTGACGTGCAGTTGATTACACAAGTCCAGCACCGTCACTGGTTCGGACATGTTTTCCAGCACATATTCACGGGCCCGGGAAAGCAATCGGCGGTAACTCTGATGACTTATACTTTCCGCCGTCATCATTGGCTGCGCTTCTTCCAGCATCGCCCCCATCGCCATTAGCAAATTATCTCCCAGCACTTTTCGCACTGCAGGCTGATGGAGATTTTCCGGGTTCTCGCAAAATGTCGCCAGAGCCTGTTGGACAAAACCCCACAGCGCGACCTTATGCTGCTCTTTCACTTCCAGCGCCGACTGGTAACGTAACATATGCAGCACCCTTTCCGGGTTATGCAAAAAGTTAGCCTGCCGGGTGATGACATCTTCAGAAAGCACCACGCCAAGGATCGTGTAATCGTCCGGCGTACTTAATTCAAACTCGGTTCCTCCAGGGCGCGTCGCTATTTCTGCGCTTCCCAGACATTGCGAACCGATAAATCCCTGCTCACCGCGTGTCGCCGGAATGCCAAACCAGAACGAGTTCGGCCAGACCAGGCACGACTGACGCAGCGCCAGACCGGTGTATTCACGAAAAACCTGAATATCATCGAGTAGAATTTCCGTAAATTCACCATGAAACTTGCCCGGATGCAGCTGATCGTAAATCTGCTGCCAGGCGGTAATCGTCAAAGCATGTTCATAGACATCCGTTGTTTGCCGTTGATGAACATTATCCACTTCGACCTTCGGCGTGAGCTTCAGGTTTTCGGGTAAGGGTTCATGATAAAGATGGTGCAAATTGGCTGTACGGGTCTTTTTCATGATGTTAATGCCGGGTGTTGTAGGACACCCGGCACCTCCGACAGGTTAATGGGGCTTGAGACGATAACGACTACTGCGTTTACGTAACGTCCCGGCAGAAAAGAGCTGTTCGAGCGCATTTCTGGCTTTTTCCAGCGGCCAGCCAAAGTGGGCAGCCACTTCTCCTGCCGTCATTCCCTGACGTACTGATGTTAACAGCGCCAACAACTCGTCAGCAGATTCCGCGACGATAACTGGCGCGTCGGGTTCCTTTACGGGTTGCTTCGGCTGGCGGTTAAAGCCAGTAACCAGCCACTGGGTGTCATCGTCTGGCCGACCGATCTCCTTACGGCTGATGACACGCCCGGTACGCATCGCGGCAGCACAACCTGCGTCCAGCGCCGCACGACACGCCGCCAGATCGCCTTCCACCACCAGCGTTAGGCGACCAGGGTCAAGCACTTCGTGACTGAGCAGACGAACGTTAGCTGCTTTGAGCATGGCATCAGCTGCATCTATCGCGGCGACCATGCCGTCCACTTCCAGCAATCCCAGTGCATTGATCATCGGCAACCTCCGTTACGCACGCTGGATTGGATTACGCGCGATTTCCAGCACTGCATCGGTAAAGGCGTTACAGGCTGCTTTACACGCGGCCTGGCTACCGGTTAAAAATGCTGCCGAGTAGTTGGTTTCAGACGGTGGCGGGACATAGGTCACCAGCTGCACGTCGGCAGATTTCAACGCTGCATCAATGCCGTAGGTCGCTTCCAGCGGCGGTGCCACCAGATACGCCATCGGATCGCCAAGCGTGATCCCGGCGGTTGATGAGAGATAAGAACCGGTACGCGAAACTACATGTGCCAGGAATGCCGTATCTTGCGCGTCGTTAGCCCACTGGAAAGCCGCGCCATTTTCAATATGCGCAACCATCGCATCCAGACCAGCACGCACTTCCGCCGGGTTTGGCCCCCCGAGCATAATCAGCACTTCACCGGCAGTCGGTGACGGGCCGTGTGCGGCTCCCGCATACAGCGAGCGACCATACACGACTTCAACCATCGCCTGCTTGGTCGCTTCGTCAGCCGCAATATAGGTGACGTCATCGGAATCAGCAGAAATCAGCCCGAGGCTACGAATATGCGGCGGCAATTTCAGCTCACGCGCAAATTCGGCGTTAACAGAGGCAATCACCCGCATGGCGGTTACCGACGGTCGAATCAAATCTAAAGCTGGCATGATGCCTCCTTATCGGGTCATGTTGATGCCGGATGCTTTCTGCTCCAGCATACGTTTCGCCAAATCCACAATGACGGCTGCGGCTTCAACCGGCGGCGTGCCGCCCTGGTGAATGTTAGAGATACAGGTACGGTCGGCCTCAACGGTGGTTGCCATACGCGGCGAGTAAACGGCGTAGCAGGAGAGACTTTCTGACTGCCCCAACCCCGGACGTTCACCCACCAGCAGGATCACCACTTTCGCGCCAAGAAGTTCGCCAATCTGATCTTCAATCTTCACGCGACCGTAACGCACAAAGAACGGTGTGCCGACTTTCAACCCGGCCTGTTTCAGGCCCGCCATCAGCGGTGGCAGAATCTCTTCATAGTTCACGGTGATCGCATCAGTAGACAGACCATCGGAAATAACCACCTGTACGTCCGGATTGGCAACACACTGCGCTTTCAGCGCTTCAACAGCCTCTGCACACAAGCGGCGGCCCATATCCGGGCGAGTCAGATAGAGATTTTTGTCGCTAATTTCAGAGCGGACTTCCAGCAAGCCCTGCGCTTTCACCCACTCCTCCGGCACTTCTTTCAGAACGGTGTCTTTCGAACGAGAGTGATCGGCCAGAAAACGCAGCAACGCCTGGGTACGCGGACGCGGACCGGCACGACCGGTACAGACGCGAGCCACGGTGCTGCGGCGCAGTTCTGTTAATACGTCTGCGCGATGCGGGTTTTCAACGCCAATCCACGCTTTTGCTTCTGCGGAACCTAAATCCAGCGCGCAGCTTTCCGAGGTCACCGGTGCTGCACAGGTGGTAGTGGCGCATTTTGCTTCTGACGGCGCGGGGGCCGCTTGTCCCATTGACGCCATCACGCTGCGTACAATTTCTTCAATCTGTTTTTGATCCATGATGTGTTATCTCCGCGTCATCAGAAGAACAGTGACGGATCGCCCGCCCGTTTGGTCAGGCGACCGTTTGCCATAATGCCCATGCTTTCCAGCCAGCGTTCAAACTCCGGTGACGGGCGCAAGTTGAGTAACTGACGCACAGTGGCAGTGTCGTGGAATGCGGTGGTCTGATAGTTGAGCATGATGTCATCGCCCAGCGGCATCCCCATGATGTAGTTGCAGCCTGCGGTGGCGAGCAGGATCATCAGGTTTTCGTTGAGGTTCTGGTCAGCGTCAGCGTGGTTGGTGTAGCAGCAGTCACAGCCCATAGAAATGCCGCTCAGTTTGCCCATAAAGTGATCTTCTAAGCCCGCACGGATAATCTGCCGGTCGTTGTAGAGATACTCTGGCCCAATAAAGCCGACCACGGTGTTGACGATAAACGGATCGTAATGACGTGCCAGCCCATAGTTACGTGCTTCCATCGTCACCTGGTCAGCGCCGAAGTTAGCGCCAGCGGATAGCGCCGAGCCTTGCCCGGTTTCGAAGTAGAGGCAGTTTTCCCCGGCGATACGGTTGAACTCCGCGCCCACTGCGCGTGCTTCATCGAGCATCGCCAGCTCCACGCCAAATTCTTTCAGCCCTTTTTCGCTGCCGCAGATACTCTGGAAAATCAGCCCGCCCGGCGCGCCGCGACGGATCGCTTCGATCTGGGTGGTGACGTGCGCCAGTACGCAGCCCTGGGTTGGAATATTGAATTTGTCGATCACGCCATAGATGGTATCCAGCACGCGGCTTAAGTTTTCCACGTCGTCAGTCACCGGGTTAACGCCGATCACCGCATCGCCCACCCCGAAAGAAAGCCCTTCGTAGATTTGCGCGGCGATACTTTGCACGTCGTCGCGGGTATCGTTTGGCTGCAAACGGGCGCTGAAGGTGCCCGGAATACCGATGGTGGTATTGGCCTTTTTGATCACCGGCATTTTCTTCGCGCCATAGATCAGGTCCGCGTTGGAGCAAATCTTCGCTACCGCCGCGACCACTTCCGAGGTCAGCCCTTTGCGGGTAAAGGCAATGTCGTCCACGCTGGTTTCATCGCTCAGCACATACTCACGCAGTTCGCTGATGCTCCAGTTTTTAATCTGGTTGTAGGCCGTTTCGTTAACGTCGTCCTGAATCAGTCGCGTCACGCAGTCATCTTCATAGGCAATCACCGGATTATTGCGGATGTCCGCTACGGTCATTTCCGACAACACCTGCTTTGCCGCCACGCGCTCCTGTGAGCTTGCCGCTGCAACGCCCGCCAGCACATCCCCCGAACGCAGTTCGTTGGCTTTAGCCAGCACCTCTTTTACATCCTTAAACTGATATACATTGCCGAACAATGTGGTCTTTAGTTTCATAAGTCGTTCCCTCAGGAAGGAAATGCGAGTGATTTCACCGTCACCGGCACAACCGATCCGCCAAAAAGAGGCGTACCAATGTCGATATAGTCCCCCGCGCGGACAATCACTTCGTCAATGACTGCCAACGGGAGTTGTTGTAGCTGTGGGCGCAACAACATGCCCAGAGCTTTACCAAAGTCCTGCCCGGCCACCACCAGCAGGGGATGCGGATTCGGAAAACGCGCGACGAAATCGACCAGCGCGTTGATGACCGTCAGTACCGCGGCGTAACGCACAGGCAGCGAGGCGGGAAGCGCCAGCACGTACGCGTCAGTTTTGGGGCAAAGATCCAGCTGAATCAGCGCCTGTTGCCAGGCACTCACCAGATCCGTTTCATCAATTGGGATCGCCACCGGCAAATTGCGCAGCGGCAGTTGTACGCCCTCCAGCCAGATTGTGCTGCCAGAGAGCGAAAGGGTATGTGCGCCCGCGCCAATCACCGTGGCGCGTACGGTTTGCGCCGGAAACTGCACGTTCATCTCACGCAGGCGCGGATGGTCATGCAGCGCCGTTGCCAGAAGCGGGCCAATATCGGCAAAACAGAACGGGTCGGCGGGCTGGTGGCGATAACATTCGCCCACGCCGCCAGAAAGCGTAATGATTTCGGGCGTAACACCTGCGGGCAGCAAACCGGTTTGCATCAATGCCTGCGCGAGCGGCGAGAGCGTTCCGTCAATCACTTCGACAATCAGTTCCGCCATCCGCCGGGTAACCTGCACCAGCTGCGCGCCGGTCAGCGAACGGGCGTCAGTGCCTGCACCGAAGCACTCATCCACTATCATCTGCCCCGGTTTATGAGCGTAAACCACGCGCCCCTGGCTGTCGGTTTCCAGCAGGCGACCGCCGACGTTGAGGCAAGCGGTGCCGCTGATTTTTCCGGCATCGAACAGAGCGTAGTTCGCGGTGCCACCGCCAATATCGATATTCAGTACCCGACACAGCCGTTGTTCAGAAAGGGTTTGCGCCCCGGCACCGTGACCGGCGATCACGGATTCGAGATGCGGCCCGGCGCTGGCGACGACAAAATCGCCAAGCGACTGGGAGAGCGTCATCACCGCCGGGCGAGCATTGCGGGTTTTCGCGCTTTCACCGGTGATGATGATGGCACCAGAATCAACGCTTTCCGGCGCAATGCCCGCAGCCTGATATTGCTCGAGGATTAAGGATTTCAGTTCCGCTTCTTTTAAACCGCCCTGTTTATCGACAGGGGTAAAGAACACCGGGCTTTGCCAGCTAATTTCGCGTTTGATGAATTCGTAGCGCGGCACCTGCGACACCGCCGCACGGTTAACCAGCTCCAAGTGGGAGAAGATCACCTGGGTGGTGGTAGTGCCGATATCGATACCGACGCTCAGTAGCTGGCGAGTGTTCACGATTGTGCCTCCGCTTCGGTTTTAGCCGCGGTCGCGTCTTCTTTTGGCACCAGCATCATCGCCACGCCAATCGCCGTTACGCCGCCGATCAACTTGCCGACAATCATCGGGAAGATCATGGCGTTCATGTTGGCAGCGGCGAAGCCTAAGTGGTCACCCAGGGCGAAAGCAGCGGAAACGGCGAAGGCACAGTTGATCACTTTGCCGCGGGTATCCATCTGCTTCATCATGCCGAACATCGGGATGTTGTTAGCAAGCGTTGCCACCATGCCAGCTGCCGCGATATTGTTCATATTCAGCACTTTACCGACGCTCATCAGCGGTTTTTCAAACCAGCGTGTCAGCAGCAGCACCATCGGATACGCCCCTAACAGCACGCAGGAGATAGAACCGATAACTTCAATGGCGCGCATCACTTCACCGGGTTTATCGCCAGGGGCCATAAAGATCGGATCAAGACCGGGGATCAGTTCCCAGCCAAGGAGGAATTTCACTACCGCGGCAGCAAGACCGAGGGTGATCAATGCAACGAGGAATTTGGCGAAGATCTGGAAGCCGTTGATCATTTTTTCCGGGATGAATTTCAGCCCCAGCGCCACCAGTACCGCGACGATAAGTACCGGGATCATGTTCATCAGGATCAGGGCAAAGGTGAATTCCACCGGCTGACCGTTGATCTGCACACCGGAGTACATAGCCACCAGACCACCGGCAATACAGCCAATCGGAATGGTCACAATGCCCGCCAGCACGCCGAGCGCCAGATAACGACGGTCAGAAGGTTCGATAATGCCGAGCGCCACCGGAATGGAAAACACAATCGTTGGCCCCATCATCGACCCGAGAATTAACCCAGAGTATAGCCACGCTGCTACGTCGCCGCCCGCCAGCTCTTTGGCGAGGAAGAAGCCGCCCATATCGCACGCCAGCAGCGTTCCGGCGAACATTGACGGGTTTGCGCCGAGCATTTCGTAAACCGGGATAATTACCGGCCCGAGTACGTGAGCCAGTACCGGTGCCAGCGCGGTCATACCGACCATCGCCAGACCCAGAGCGCCCATTGCCATAAAGCCTTCTTCGAACTGACCGCCTGATCCTTCGATACTTTTACCGAACTTACCGAGGAAACGAGCAGAACCGCCGAACTGCGACAGGATCCTGTCTACGGCAGCTATCAGCATAAAGAACATCATGATGTACATGATGATTTCGTTAATTCCCATCGCCTTTACTCCCTGTTAGTTGTTATTTATTGGCGGATGCGGCGTAAACGCCTTATCCGCCCTACATGTGCAATCCCGTAGGCCGGATAAGACGCGGCAAGCGTCGCATCCGGCACTTGCACCGCGCCATTGGCGGATGCGGCGTGAACGCCTTATCCGCCCTACATGTGCAATCCCCCAGGTCGGATAAGACGCGACAGGCGTCGCATCCGGCATTTATTGCGCCGCTGCGTACAAGCCGACAATCTGCTCCAGGCTGGCGGTACGCGGGTTGCTGCGCAGACAAATATCTTCCAGCGCGGCCTGCGCCCATGCGCCGTAATGCGCAGATGCCGCACCAACATCGCCCAGTCGTTTACCAATCCCGACTTCCGCAATCAGCTCACTTACCGCGTTAATAGCGTCACGATCGTCGGATTTTTTAGTTCGCAGCGCCCGACCAATCTGACTAAACCGTTCGCGACAGACCATCCGGTTAAACTCCATCACCGTGGGCAGCAGCATGGCGTTCGCCAGTCCGTGCGGAATATGCAGCGCCGCCCCCGGCTGATGCGCCATCGCGTGACATAACCCAAGCCCCGCACTGGAAAACGCCATTCCCGCCATGCATGATGCGAGCAACATACTCTCGCGCGCGGCAAGGTCATGACCGTAGCCCACTGCTTTCGGCAGTGATTTACCAATCATCGCAATTGCGCCAATCGCCAGGCTGTCTGTAAACGGTGTAGCGTTCAGCGCGCTGTACGCTTCAATAGCATGGGTTAACGCGTCGATACCGGTCATCGCCGTGACATGCGACGGCACGCCTTCGGTCAGCGCGGCGTCGAGAATCGCCACATCCGGCATCAGCGAGGCATGGGCTAACACCTGCTTGCGCCCGCTCACCGCGTCGATAATCACCGTTACGTTGGTGGTTTCAGAGCCGGTTCCGGCGGTAGTTGGAATGGCAATCAACGGCAGGCGCGGTTGCAGAACGCTGGTTTCTGACATTTCTGCCAGCGTGCTATCGGGATTCGTTACCAGCAACGCCACGGCTTTTGCCGCATCCAGCACCGAGCCACCGCCAAACGCGATCACCCCATCACAGCCTGATTCACGCAACTGCGCCACGGCTGCACACACGTCAGTGATGCACGGTTCGCCCACCGGACACGGCCAGAGAGTCATGGCGATGCCTTTTACTGCCAGACTGCGCGTCAGCCCGGCGGTCATCCCCGCCTGATGCAAAAAGCTGTCTGCCATCACGAACAGATGTTTCAGCCCACGCGTTTGTACTTGCTGTCCGCAACTGCTCACCGCGCCCGGACCGCAAAGCGTCATCGGTGGAACGCTGAATGTTTTTACCCGTTGCAGATTCAGGGTATCGAACGCCTGAAAGAGCGCGGTCTGCAATTCATTTTGCATATAGTCCCTCCGCTTTCTCTCGCCCGCTACTGGCGATCGCCAGCGGGGTCATAAACAAACTGTGCTGCGGTAAATACACCTGTAACGCCGGGAATTGTTTGCGAAACAGCTCCGCCACGCCCGGTTGCATACAGGAACCGCCCGCCAGCCATAAATCAGTAATGCCCTGCCCTTCAATATGTCGGGCAACAATGTCCGCCATTTTTTCGTACACCGGCTTCACCGCAGGCCAAATCTCGTCACCGTGACCGCGCTTGTACTGCTCTGCCTCTTCCAGCGAAATACGGCGATTTCCGGCGAGAGTCAGAGAAATGTGATGTCCGCCGGTCGCTTCATCCGCTGAATAAGTCACCTTGCCCTTTTTCACGATGGCAATTCCGGTAGTGCCGCCGCCAATATCCACTACACCGGCGTTGTCCAGTTGCAGCAGATCCGCGACTGCGGTTGGCTCATCCAGCACATGGCTCACTTCCAGCCCGGCAGACTCCAGCACATTGATGGAAATACGCGGATCCGTACCTGGTGGAAATGAAGTCGCCGCACGGCTAAAACGGCGACCAAATTGCTGCTCGAGGGTATCGAGATGGCGACGAACAATGGTGACAGCACCGAAGAAATCCCAGACGATGCCGTCGCGGACCACATCGGCCCAGTCGAGACATACCGCCACCGGCTGACCGTCGCCGTCGACAACCATCGACACCACATCGCAGGTGCCCAGATCTACCCCCAGCCACAGCGGAGATTCCGTCGCGGCAGGCGTCTGGTTACACAGCGTTGCCGCCGTTTGCAGACGCGGGGTGAGCCATTGTTCGTCGTGCGCCATCGGTTACTCCTTAAACAATGCGAAACGCATCGACTAATACACAGCGACGCAGACGGACAAACGTACGCGCGCTGGTTACCCCTTCACCGGTTGGCGTGGTGATGGTCATCGTGGTCCAGCCTTCCCCGCCCAGCCCCAGCCCGGCAATGCACGGTCCGTTCTTAACGAAAATACTGGTATCAATGGCGTTCGCCATTTGGTTCATGTTCTCGATATTGCGCGAGTGCATTGCCGCCGTGTGGTGGCAACCGCCTTCCAGTTTCACCGCCAGCGCAATGGCATCCGCCACGTTGGCGACGCGCACGACCGGCAGCACTGGCATCATCAGTTCGGTCACGGCAAACGGATGTTCTGCGGGGGTTTCTACAAACAGCAAGCGCGTTTCTTGCGGCACGTTCAGGCCGATTGCCGCCGCGATTTTCGCGGCATCGCGACCCACCCAGTCACGGCTGACGGTGCCTTTTCCGCGCTCATCAATATTTTTCAGCAACACCGGTTGTAACTGCTGTGCCTGTTCTGCGGTCAGTTTCACCGCTTGCTGGCCTTCCATCAGACGCATTAGTTCATCGGCTACGCTATCAACAACAATCAGTACCTTTTCGTCGGCACAAATGATGTTGTTATCGAAAGAAGCGCCTTTGACGATGGACTGAGCGGCACGGGCGAGGTCGGCGGTTTCATCCACCACTACCGGTGGGTTGCCAGCGCCTGCGGCAATCAGACGTTTATTGGTGTGTTTACGCGCCGCTTCCACTACCGCTTCGCCGCCGGTCACCACCAGCAGGCCGATACCCGGGAACTTGAACAAACGTTGCGCGGTTTCGATATCCGGATTGGCCACAGTAACCAGTAAGTTTTCCGGCCCGCCTGCGGCAACAATCGCCTGGTTGAGCAACGTAATAGCCCGTTGGGAGACTTGTTTCGCCGCTGGATGCGGGGCAAAAATGACGCTGTTGCCCGCGGCAATCAGGCTGATGGCGTTATTAATTACGGTTGCCGCCGGGTTAGTGGAAGGCGTCACCGAAGCCACCACGCCCCAGGGCGCGTTTTCAATTAGGGTCAGGCCGTTGTCACCCGTCAGCACCTGTGGAGAGAGGCACTCAACGCCTGGCGTACCGCGTGCCTGAGCGACGTTTTTGGCAAATTTATCTTCTACGCGGCCCATACCCGTTTCACTGACGGCAAGTTCTGCTAAATCTCTGGCGTGTTTTTCGCCTGCTTCACGAATAGCAGCAATGGCTAACTGGCGCATTGCCACGCTTTTTAACCCTTGCTGGGCAATTTTGGCCGCCGCAACGGCGTCATCCAGGGAAGCAAAAACGCCCATCTCATGAACGGCGGCGGGCGACGTGTCACTGCTTTGCATTTTCAGCAGTACCGCTTTCACCACCTGTTCAATATCCTGTTGATTCATGATGTTCTGCCTTATTTGTGGAAAATTACCTGACCGCCAGACACCACCTCATCGACGATGCCAATCACGCACAGATCGACCGGTGACGTTTCGCTTTTATGCGCCTGGCGGGCGGAACTGCCACTCACCAGCAACACCCACTCCCCGGTTCCCGCGCCAATATTGTCGATGGCGACAGCACATTGCCCATCAGGATTACCTTGTGGATCAATCATTTCCACCATCAGCAATTTGTCATGCGCCAGTCCGTGATGGCGTACGGTACAAACAATTTGTCCTGTGACGACTGCCAGTTTCATACCCGCCTCCGTGGCGTATTTCAGGTAAAAACTCCCCCTACCCTCCGCGGAAGGTAAAAGAAAAAGGAGAGAGCGTGACGCCCGGATCGACGTCACACAGGGTGATTACAGGTTGCTGCTATCGCCTTTCAGGCCGATCGGGAAGACCTCTTCCAGATCGCCGTGCGGACGCGGAATAACATGTACGGATACCAGTTCACCGATACGCTGTGCCGCTGCGGCACCGGCATCGGTCGCGGCTTTACAGGCTGCAACATCACCGCGAACCATGGCAGTACACAGGCCGCCGCCAATCTGCTTAACACCAACCAGTTTGACGCGCGCAGCTTTCACCATCGCATCAGAAGCCTCAATCAGTGCAACCAGGCCCCGGGTTTCGATCATTCCTAATGCTTCCATTGTGTTTTCCTCTTTATAGGGGTCCAGAACGGGACCGTTCATTCAACCAGTGTGTGTAAACTGCTTTCGCGGTTCACATTTGTCTGACGCGGCACAGCTGCCACCAGCGCCAGCTCGATAATTTCCTGCACGCTACAACCACGAGAGAGATCGTGCATCGGCGCGGCAAGTCCTTGTATCAATGGCCCGACGGCACGATATCCGCCAAGTCGTTGTGCGATTTTGTAGCCAATATTTCCCGCCTCCAGCGACGGAAAAACCATCACATTGGCTTTGCCCTGTAGCGGGCTGGCTGGCGCTTTTTGCGCCGCCACTTCTGGCACAAAGGCGGCGTCAAACTGCAACTCGCCATCGACGACCAGCTGCGGTGCGCGCTCACGGACGATTTCTGTCGCTTGCTGCACGTTGGCAACGCAGGGGTGACGGGCGCTGCCGTTACTGGAGAACGACAACATCGCCACGCGCGGCTCTTCTCCGGTGATGGCTCGCCAGGTTTCGGCGCTGGCAAGCGCGATATCCGCCAGTTGTGCCGCCGTCGGCTGTGGCACTACGCTGCAATCGGCAAAGCCCAACGCTGGACCGCTGTACTGTGGCAGCATCAGGAAAATGGAGGAGAGCGTTTTACAGCCAGGCTGCAAGCCAATAACGCGTAATCCGGCACGTAGTACATTTGCCGTTGAAGAGAGGTTGCCTGCAATACAGACATCCGCTTTACCAGCGCTAACCATCGCAGCGGCGAACATTAGTGGATCGGTAAGTTTTTCCAGCGCATCCGACGGCGTTTTATCTCCCGCACGGGCCTGCCAGCGGTCAGCAAATTCTTCCCGCATTGCGAGGTTGCTATGAGGATCAATCACCAGTAGCCCGTCCATCGCCACGCCGTGGCTGAGCGCAAACTGGCGAAGTTCAAACGGATTGGCGATAAGAACGGGCGTCGCCAGACTTTGTTGATACAGATATTGCGCGGCTTTCAGCACGCGTTGGTCTAACGCATCAGGAAAAACCACTCTGGCGGGCGCTCGCAACGCCAGTTCACGACAACGTTCAATAATCATTGCGTTTCCCCCAGTCGTTGTTGGATCTGCTTCACCGTTAGCGGCTGCTTCGTTACGCTCAAAATCATCATCACGTAAACCGTGCTGGAAAGGCGGTTCAGCGCCTGCAAGATGTCCGGGCGTAATACTTCAAAACTGCGGGTGATAAACACCTGCGCCGCTACGATTTCGGTTTCCCGCACTTTGGTGCGTAGCAGATTGAGCAACGCCGCATCGCGTCCGTGGCTGGCTTCCGGCACCAGATGATCGTGGTCGAGATAGCGCAGCGGCTGATGAGAAAGCCGATGCAGATCTTCGTCAGAAAGCCCGACAATCGCTTGTTCGCCCAGCGGTTCCCCCAGCGCATCGGCGCGCATAATGTTGCCAAGACGCGAGCGGATGTCCGCCAGCCACGGCTGCCACGGTTCTGCCAGTTCAATTTGCAGCCACACTGCCAGCGCAATGGTGCTGTCGAGAACCGCGCGAAAACCGAGGCGCGGATCGCTTTTGGCGACCATTTTTTCCGCCGACAGGTGAGTCAGCGTGTCCGGCTTTTTTGCCACCGGCTGGCGGCACAGTTCGCAGCACGCCTGCGGATGTTCATCGCTACTGGTCAGCCCGTGAACGGGCTGCGGCTGCTGCTGTTCATCGTCAACAAACAGGCGGCCCTGCTCGTCAATAAACTTGATGCGCAGATGGCGGCTTTCCAGCAACTCCCGGGCAGAGGGCGTCAGGCGACTGTCCGCAGGGAGATGGATCTCTGCGCCTTCGCTGAGCGTATGGTTCGCTCTTAGCCATGCTTCGGTGATGAAATCTTTCATAGGGATTGCCAGTTAGCCGGCCAGGCGACATACAGGAATTTCACGCTGGATGTCGTACCAAATTCGATGCTGGAGCCTTTCGGGATAAACATCACGTCGCCTGCTTTGGCGATCATGGTTTCGCCTTCGTGGCGAACATGCAGCTCCCCTTCCAGCACCATGTCGATTTCGTCGTAGTTCAGGGTCCACGGGAAGAAGGCGTTCTCCCACTGCATAAAACCGGCGGCCATGCTGCTGCCGTCGTCTCCGGTCACAAGATCAGTCAAGCCCACACAATGCGGCTCTGCGCCGTCGAAACGACCAAACTTGACGCTACTGCCATCAATCACTTTGATGCCGCCTTTGCCGGTCACCGATTTGAAGCTCGGCTGCATTGCGCCCTGCTCCAGCGACTGTTTTTCCTTCATCACTTTTTCCATCAGCTGCGCGACCAGGCTTTCGGTAAACTGGCCTTCCGGCAGCTGGGCAATGATGGTTTCGCGGATGCGCTGGCTTTCGGTTTTCTCTACGGGCACAGATACCGTTGCTGGCGTCGATTCCTCGCATTCGGTGATGGTAAAACCCAACAGATCCGCTACTTCTCGCGCTTCCGGGGTAATAATGCTGGCGCGCAGAACCACGGACATTGCCTGTTCGCCGCGCGCGTGTGCTTCACGAATATCATTCGCTGTGATGAGTTTTTTCACCTGCTTCCTCCTGTTCGGTGAGAGATGCCAGATAATCCACCAGTTGCTGCACGCTTTGCGGGTCGTGGCTGTTTAGCTCGAAAATCGGCTCTTCAAAACCAGTTTCAAGCAATAACTTTCGCGTTGCTGCGACGTCAGCATCCGGCATGTCCGTTTTACTGATGACGGCGATTTGCCGTTTGCTGGCACCAATATCCAGCAACCCGGCAGGCAATCGGCTTTCCGGGTCATTCGCGCCGTGGACATAAATCAGCATGTCCACATCCTGTAGCGTGGTAATTAAGGCGTGATACCAGCGGGGATGGCTAAAATATTCACCCGGCGTATCAATATCACCCTTATCATTAAATTCCACAGCCTGTGTTTTTCTTGCGAGGGTATAATTCCCCTGTAACGCATAAAATAACGTTGTTTTTCCTGCCCCGACGGCACCCACAAACGCAATTCGTTTCATGAATGCCTCGTATTAACTTTTGGTCATTTCACACAGCGTATAATTTAATAAGCGTCCTAAACCGCTGACGGTTTGTGATAACGCTTCTTCTACTGCGCCCACCGAACCATAAATCACCAGTGCGCCGCTAAAACGGTCGAGGAAACCGATATGCACATCGGCAGCTTTCAGCGCTAAATCACCGGCGATCATCGCCGTTTCGCCGGGAGTTAGCGTCATAATGCCGATTGCGCCCGCATCCGGAACGCCGATTTTCTTCGCCAGTTCCTCGCCGGGATGCGCGATGAGATGCGCCAGTGTGACCTGTTTGCCGGGCACAAATTCCTGAATGATGCGTTCTTTATCCATGAGTCGCCGCCTGTGAAAAACTTGCATGTATCGTGACAATTTTTCGTCAGAGTAAATAACAAAATTCGGCAAGCGCGTTTAAAAGGTGAGGTAGATCACTAAGAATGGAGAGATATTTACTGTGATGCATAAACTTTCATATGCAACGCATGAATATAAATAAAATAATATCGAGATAGTTTATATGCTGCTTTTTTATTACTCGAAAACTTAGTAATAAGCTTTACTAATATATTGCAGTAAAACCGCTTACCCTGAATATTCAGGGTAAGCGTGAGAGTTAAGAATGAATTACAGCGGTTGGGTTTGCGCTTCAACCACGGCCAGCGCCACCATGTTGACGATACGACGTACGGATGCGATTGGTGTTAACACGTGAACCGGTTTCGCCACACCCATCAGCACCGGACCGACAGTCACACCTTCCGAGCTGGAAACGCGCAGTAAGTTGTAACTAATACGGGCAGCTTCCATGTTCGGCATCACCAGAATATTGGCGGAACCTTTCAAAGGGCTGTCCGGCATACGATCGCTGCGAATCGCTTCCACCAGCGCTGCATCGCCGTGCATTTCACCATCAATCATCAGTTCTGGCGCACGCTCCCTGACCAGTTCCAGCGCTTGACGCATTTTGCTCGACGACGGGCAGTCAGAAGAACCAAAGTTGGAGTGTGACAACAGAGCCACACGCGGCTCAATACCAAAACGACGAACAGTTTCTGCCGCCATCAAGGTGATCTCCGCCAACTCTTCTGCGTCTGGCTCGTCATTGACGTAGGTATCGGCAATAAAAGTGTTACCACTCGGCAATAGCAGCGCGTTCATTGCGCCTGCGGTGTGAACGCCATCGCGATAACCAAAGACATTTTTCACCACGCTGAAGTGTTCATGATAATCGCCCACCGTACCGCAAATCATTGCATCGGCTTCGCCACGCTGAACCATGATCGCGCCGATCACTGTCGGGTTACTGATCAGTGCCCGCTGTGCCTGCTCCTGAGTTACACCACGGCGCTTCATGATCTGGAAGTATTCGGTCCAGTATTCTTTAAAACGCGGATCGGATTCGTTATTGACGATCTCAAAATCAACGCCCGCTTTGATCTGCAAGCCCAGTTTTTGAATGCGCATTTCGATCACGTTCGGACGACCGATAAGGATCGGTTTCGCCAGTCCCAGCGTCACCAGTTCCTGAGTAGCATGCAGAACGCGTGCCTCTTCCCCTTCCGGTAAAACAACGCGCTTCGGCGCTTTGCGGGCCTGGGAGAAAATCGGCTTCATAAACAGGTTGGTTTTGTAAACGAACTCAGTCAGCTTGTCGATGTAGACGTCGAAATCAGCAATCGGACGCGTCGCCACGCCCGACTCCATCGCCGCTTTAGCGACCGCAGGAGCGATCTTAACGATCAAACGCGGATCAAACGGTTTTGGAATGATGTATTCCGGACCAAAGCTCAGATCCTGATCGCCATAAGCTGAAGCCACCACTTCACTCTGTTCCGCATGGGCCAGTTCTGCAATCGCGCGTACCGCCGCCAGTTTCATTTCCTCGTTGATAGCTGTTGCACCAACGTCCAACGCGCCACGGAAGATGAACGGGAAGCAAAGCACGTTATTAACCTGGTTCGGGTAGTCGGAACGGCCGGTACAGATGATGGCATCCGGACGCACTTCTTTCGCCAGCGGCGGCAGAATTTCTGGTTCCGGGTTTGCAAGCGCCAGGATCATCGGCGCACGAGCCATTTTCTTAACCATTTCCTGGGTCAGCACTTTCGGGCCGGAACAGCCCAGGAAAATATCCGCGCCTTCAATCACATCATCGAGGGTACGTTTGCCGTCATCCACCACCGCATATGCGGCTTTGGTTTCCGCCATATTTGGCTCACGGCCCTGATAGATAACGCCTTTTGAATCACAAACCACGATGTTATGTTTTTGCAGCCCCAGCGCCACCAGCAGGTTCATACAGGCAATTGCTGCTGCACCCGCGCCGGAAACCACCATCCGCACGTCGGAGATGTTTTTCTCCACCACGCGCAATCCGTTGAGGATGGCTGCAGTGCTGATAATTGCCGTGCCGTGCTGATCGTCGTGGAATACTGGAATATTCATCCGCTCGCGCAGTTTCTGTTCAATATAGAAACATTCTGGCGCTTTAATGTCTTCGAGGTTGATGCCGCCGAAGGTCGGTTCGAGCGCAGCGACGACTTCAATAAATTTGTCCGGGTCAAGTTCATCAACTTCAATGTCAAATACATCAATCCCGGCGAATTTCTTAAACAGAACGCCCTTGCCTTCCATCACCGGTTTGCCTGCCAGCGCGCCAATGTTGCCTAACCCCAGCACCGCCGTACCGTTAGAGATCACCGCCACCAGGTTACCACGAGCGGTATATTTGTAGGCTTTTAACGGGTCTTTTTCGATTTCAAGACAAGGTGCGGCAACGCCTGGTGAGTAGGCCAGCGCCAGATCGCGCTGCGTTGCCAGAGGCTTGGTTGGAGAAACCTGGATTTTCCCTGGAACTGGAAATTCATGGAAATCAAGTGCACTTTGTTTTAACTGGTCATCCATTTGGTTGTTCCTTTCACGTAACGTTCACAAATAAAGTGTGTGAGCAACAGCCTTGCCCACAACGTGGCGCACATTATTACCTTGCCGGAGTCTACAGACTTTGAGCAAGTCCAAACTCTCACCATTAACATAATGTTTTGGTAATAATCCTATAACACTGATGTTACCTGCTTAATCCAGCAATACCATGCCTGTCTGCTATGCTTTTTTGATGCGTTTAGCGAAATTTCTCAGAAGTGTGAATTAACGCACTCATCTAACACTTTACTTTTCAAGGAGTATTTCCTATGAACGAGTTAGACGGCATCAAACAGTTCACCACTGTCGTGGCAGACAGTGGCGATATTGAGTCCATTCGCCATTATCATCCCCAGGATGCCACCACCAATCCTTCGCTGTTACTCAAGGCTGCCGGATTATCACAATATGAGCATTTAATAGACGATGCTATCGCCTGGGGTAAAAAAAATGGCAAGACCCAGGAACAACAGGTGGTCGCTGCATGTGACAAACTGGCGGTCAATTTCGGTACTGAAATTCTCAAAATCGTACCCGGTCGCGTGTCAACAGAAGTTGATGCACGCCTCTCTTTTGATAAAGAAAAAAGTATTGAGAAGGCGCGCCATTTGGTGGACTTGTATCAGCAACAAGGCGTTGAGAAATCACGTATTCTGATCAAGCTGGCTTCAACCTGGGAAGGAATTCGCGCGGCAGAAGAACTGGAAAAAGAAGGTATTAACTGCAACCTGACGCTACTGTTTTCTTTTGCTCAGGCGCGGGCCTGTGCAGAAGCAGGCGTTTTTCTGATTTCGCCGTTTGTCGGGCGTATTTATGACTGGTATCAGGCGCGTAAGCCGATGGACCCGTATGTGGTGGAAGAAGATCCGGGCGTTAAGTCAGTGCGCAATATCTACGACTACTATAAGCAACACCACTACGAAACCATTGTAATGGGCGCGAGCTTCCGTCGCACCGAACAAATCCTCGCCTTAACCGGCTGCGATCGACTGACTATTGCGCCGAATTTGCTGAAGGAGCTGCAGGAAAAAGTTTCTCCAGTAGTGCGTAAATTAATCCCACCTTCTCAGACGTTCCCACGCCCAGCCCCGATGAGCGAAGCGGAGTTCCGTTGGGAGCACAATCAGGATGCAATGGCGGTAGAAAAACTCTCTGAAGGCATCCGCCTGTTCGCCGTTGATCAACGCAAACTGGAAGATCTTCTTGCCGTCAAACTATAAACCAGCCACGGAGTGTTATATGTCCCGAAAAGACCTTGCCAATGCGATTCGCGCGCTCAGTATGGATGCGGTACAAAAAGCCAATTCTGGTCATCCCGGCGCGCCGATGGGCATGGCCGATATTGCCGAAGTGCTGTGGAACGATTTTCTTAAACATAACCCCACCGATCCAACCTGGTATGATCGCGACCGCTTTATTCTCTCTAACGGTCACGCGTCGATGCTGCTCTACAGTTTGCTTCATCTGACCGGTTACGACCTGCCGCTGGAAGAGCTGAAGAACTTCCGTCAGTTGCATTCGAAAACCCCTGGTCACCCGGAGATTGGCTATACGCCTGGTGTTGAAACCACCACCGGTCCACTTGGACAAGGTTTGGCGAACGCGGTCGGACTGGCGATAGCAGAACGTACACTAGCGGCGCAGTTTAACCAGCCGGATCATGAAATTATCGATCACTTCACCTATGTGTTTATGGGCGACGGCTGCCTGATGGAAGGTATTTCTCACGAAGTCTGTTCGCTGGCGGGCACGCTGGGGCTGGGCAAGCTGATTGGTTTTTACGATCACAATGGTATTTCCATCGACGGTGAAACCGAAGGCTGGTTTACCGACGATACGGCAAAACGTTTTGAAGCCTATCACTGGCATGTGATCCATGAAATCGACGGTCACGATCCGCAGGCGGTGAAGGAAGCGATTCTTGAAGCGCAAAGCGTAAAAGATAAGCCATCGCTGATTATCTGCCGTACGGTGATTGGCTTTGGTTCACCGAATAAAGCAGGTAAAGAAGAGGCGCACGGCGCACCGCTGGGTGAAGAAGAGGTGGCGCTGGCTCGACAGAAACTGGGCTGGCACCATCCGCCATTTGAGATCCCCAAAGAGATTTATCACGCCTGGGATGCCCGCGAAAAAGGCGAAAAAGCGCAGCAGAGATGGAATGAGAAGTTTGCCGCGTATAAAAAGGCTCATCCGCAACTGGCAGAAGAGTTTACTCGCCGGATGAGCGGTGGTTTACCGAAAGACTGGGAGAAAACGACGCAGAAATATATCAATGAGTTGCAGGCGAATCCTGCGAAGATCGCTACCCGTAAGGCTTCGCAAAATACGCTTAACGCTTACGGGCCAATGCTGCCTGAACTGCTTGGCGGTTCGGCGGATCTGGCTCCCAGTAACCTCACCATCTGGAAAGGTTCTGTATCGCTGAAGGAAGATCCGGCGGGCAACTATATTCACTACGGGGTGCGTGAATTTGGTATGACCGCTATCGCCAATGGCATTGCGCACCACGGCGGCTTCGTGCCGTATACCGCGACGTTCCTGATGTTTGTTGAATACGCTCGTAACGCCGCGCGGATGGCGGCACTGATGAAAGCGCGGCAGATTATGGTTTATACCCACGACTCAATTGGCTTAGGGGAAGATGGTCCGACCCACCAGGCCGTTGAGCAACTGGCCAGTCTGCGCTTGACGCCGAATTTTAGCACCTGGCGACCGTGTGATCAGGTGGAAGCTGCGGTGGGCTGGAAGCTGGCGGTCGAGCGTCACAACGGGCCGACGGCGCTTATCCTCTCAAGGCAGAATCTGGCCCAGGTGGAACGTACGCCAGATCAGGTAAAAGAGATTGCCCGCGGTGGTTATGTGTTGAAAGACAGCGGCGGCAAGCCGGATATTATTTTGATTGCCACTGGTTCAGAGATGGAAATCACCCTGCAAGCGGCAGAGAAATTAGCGGGAGAAGGTCGCAATGTACGCGTGGTTTCCCTGCCCTCGACCGATATTTTCGACGCCCAGGATGAGGAATATCGTGAGTCGGTGTTGCCTTCTAACGTTGCGGCTCGCGTGGCGGTGGAAGCAGGCATCGCCGATTACTGGTACAAATATGTTGGTCTGAAAGGGGCAATTGTCGGGATGACGGGTTATGGGGAATCTGCTCCTGCGGATAAGCTGTTCCCGTTCTTTGGCTTTACCGCCGAGAATATTGTGGCAAAAGCGCATAAGGTACTGGGTGTGAAAGGTGCCTGATGGTGATCGCCGGATGCTGATTGCCGGATGCGACGCTGACGCGTCTTATCCGGCCTACCGCGTCTTATCCGGCCTGACGCGTCTTATCAGGCTGACATGTTCCCGCTATTATGTTTAACGGGTGATCCACAACGTGGGCCAGGCGTCTGGTCCATGCCAGTTATCGCAGGTAGGTTCTGCAGCGTAACGCACCAGGCGAAAACGCTGACCGTCAAAGCGCCAGCGCGCCTGAATGCCACAATCGCTTAATCCTCGCCCTTTCGCTAAGGTCACCAGTTCACGCGATTTTTCATCGAATGTTGCGTTCATCAGTTCCAGTTCATTGGTCTCCTGACCGTTGTTGAACGGCAAACGCAACCGTACCGGGCGCGAGGCCAGTGGCTTTTTACGCGACACAATCCACGCAAGATCAATGGTGTTATACGCGCCTGCTTCACAGCTAATCATCATCAACGCTTTATCGTCGGTCAGCGCAGTCACATTCACTTCACGACGCAACGGATCAAGCGAACAGCGCAGACCATTCATCCGCCAGTTACCGTAATCCAGCAAATCGTTACGTTCTTCACGAGAAAGTGGGGTCGGCGTCGGGTTCACTACCGCGACCTCTTTTAGCGCAGGCGCTGGCGGTACGCTGAGCGGCGGTTCGTCCCCTTTCTTAATCCACGCAGTTTCACTGCCAAGGCGCTTTTGCTGGGCATCAATAAACAACAACGCCGCTTTTAAGCCACTCAGAGAAATGGTCTGATTGCCGTCGCGTAAGGTGATCGCCTTCCCTTCCTGAATCATCTGCAAAAACGCGGTGATGGTTGCCGTATCATCGGTTACTAATAACCATGGTGAAATCCGCCACTTGTCACCACTTAACGCCAACGGCTCGCCATCTAACAGCAGCCGTGGCGCTATCTCCCCTTCTGACGCATCCGGCGACTTCAACCCGCCGCGCTCAATACGTAAAACGGCATCGGTATGCGCCCCGGCGCTGCGGCTCAGGGTCATCACCAGTCCATTATGATTGCCCGTATTGCGCGCCACACAGAAATTTTGATTATTACAGGTGACCTGCCAGTCGGAAAATGCCCGTTGCGCTGGTGCCGCCCACACCAAAGACGTCGGCAATAAAGCGAAAAAAAAGAGAAGAAAAATGCGATAGCGCATGGACGGTACGACCCCAGAAGTTCAAACAAACAGCACAAGTCGTATCTTCGTTGCGCAGGTAGCGCGGCTCAATCGGATTTATCGGATTGAGCCAATAATAAACAACGAAATATTATTGTTATTTTTCAGTCCATTAAATGTGATGTTTGCAAATAGTTAAGCAATAACACCGTCTTACCGTCACGTATTTCGCCGCTTTTGATCATCTCCAGCGCCCGGCTGAACGGCAGCTCGAGCACTTCAATATCTTCATCTTCGACACCACCGCCCGCATTAGCGCGCTGGCTGTCACTGTATTCGGCGATAAAAAAGTGGATTAGCTCAGTCACACCGCCTGGCGACATATACAGTTCAAATAATTTGCGCACTTCGCCAACTTCATACCCCGTCTCTTCAATCGCTTCTTTGCGAATACACACTTCCGGTTCGTCGTTATCCAGCAGCCCGGCGCAGGTTTCAATCAGCTGCCCGCTGTCATTGCCATTAACCCAGGTAGCGACGCGGAACTGACGAATCAGAACGACGGTCTTTTTCTTCGCGTTGTACAGGAGGATCGTCGCACCATTACCGCGATCATAAACTTCACGTTTATGGCGGATAACTTCGCCATCTTTTCGCGTGAGATCGTAAGTTATGTTGTGCAGGGTGAAATAGTTATCGGAGAGAATTTTGTCTTTAATGAGGGTGATTTGTTGCGTCATACCGACTCCACAGCGCGAAATGAACAATTATCTTACGCTGTGAAGCCGGATTTGTCTGCGCAGGCTATTAGTGAGATTTGACTGATTTTATCCCCAGCCAGTCAATGATCCCCTGTGCCGCATGACGTCCTTCTGCCATTGCGGTAACCACCAGATCCGCACCACGCACGGCATCGCCACCTGCGAAGATTTTCGGATTCGTGGTCTGGTAACGGTACTGGCTTTCAACGTCCGCTACGATGCGGCCCCATTTATCCACCGTTACACCGTGCGACTCCAACCACGGCATACCATGAGGATTAAAACCAAATGCCATGATCACCGCATCAGCTGGCATCACAAACTCACTGCCTTCCACCGGCACCGGACGCCGACGCCCCTGGGCATCCGGCTCGCCAAGACGCGTACGCAGGAAACGAATTCCGCAAACATGACCTTGCTCATTCAGCTCAAGCGCCACCGGCTGGACGTTAAATTCGAAGTTTGCCCCCTCTTCGCGGGCGTTCTTCACCTCCTTCTTCGAGCCAGGCATGTTAGCTTCATCACGACGATAGGCACAGGTGACGTTACTCGCGCCATGGCGCAGCGCGGTACGCACACAGTCCATCGCGGTGTCGCCTCCGCCCAGTACCACGACGTTAAGTCCGGCGGTATTGATAAACGGCTCTTCAGGTAACTCTTCAAGCCCCATCACCTGTTTAGTGTTGGCGATGAGGAATGGCAGCGCGTCATAAACGCCCGGCGCATCTTCATTAGGTAAACCCGCTTTCATGGAACGGTAAGTGCCTACGCCAACGAAAACCGCGTCGTATTGTTCCAAAAGCGAATCCAAAGAGACATCTTTACCCACTTCACAATTGAGTTCGAAGTGAATCCCCATCGCGCTGAAGATTTCCCGGCGACGCGCCAGCAGGGACTTATCCAGTTTGAAAGAAGGAATGCCGAAGGTGAGCAGGCCACCGATTTCTGGATGGCGATCGTACACCGTCACCTCCACGCCATTGCGGATCAGAACATCCGCACAGGCTAGCCCTGCCGGACCTGCACCGATAATCGCCACCCGCTTATCCACTTTGGTGACATGGCTTAAGTCAGGACGCCAACCTTTCGCCAACGCCTGATCCGAAATGTAGCGTTCGATGTTGCCGATAGTTACCGCTCCGTGCTCATCGCGAATGGTACAGGCTCCTTCGCACAGACGGTCTTGCGGGCAAACGCGTCCGGTAATTTCTGGCAGGGTGTTGGTCTGGTGAGAAAGCTCGACGGCGGCGTCGATATTTCCGGCTTTCACCAGCTCTATCCACTGTGGAATGTGGTTATGCAGAGGGCAGGTCCATTCACAAACGCTGTGCTCGCCGCACTTCAGGCAACGCGAGGCTTCCCGTTGTGCCTGGTCGGCGCGAAATGGCAGATAAATTTCATCAAAACCAGTTTTGCGCGCTTCAATCGCCAGTTTATCCGGCTCGCCTCGCGCGGGGGTTGCCTGCATTTGCTCGACTTTACTCATCGCCGGCATTTCTGGTGCCCCAGTACTGGCATGCCACGGTTGATGCTCCTGACGTGCGGTGCGCAGGCGGCGAGATTTCGCTATGCCGGAGAGTGCGGCGTCAGTGACCAGTTGCAGAGCGTCCGCCGGACAATTCTCGACACAGGCAGGACCGCTTTCGCGACCAGCACAAAGGTCGCATTTATGCGCCGTGGCTTTAACTTTGCCTGCCGCGACGGGGGTCAGGACGATTTGCATCGTACCAAATGGACAAGCAACCACGCAGGATTTACAGCCAATACACTTTTGCTGATTGACCTGAATGCTGTCATCAACATGGCTGATCGCGCCATTAGGGCAACTACGGGCACAGGGCGCATCTTCGCAATGGTGACAGGTCACCGCACTACGTTGCTGCTGATGTTTGATAACCGTAATTCGGGGATGAAAATGGTGTTGGCTCAGGACATGTTGCTCATCATTGTGAGCCATGACACAGGCGATTTCACAAGCATGACAACCCAGACATTGCTGACTGTTGGCCATAATAAAACGATTCATAACGACCTTCTTTTTTGGTTGTAAAAACCTTATTCTTTATATGAGTGTTGTTATTACCCGACTTACAGGGGAATCGGCAATGTTCATGTGCCCAGAATAAGTCACTATTTCGCTATAAACTGTGGCAGATCAAATAATCCCATCACTGACTAAATTGCATTTCAGCAAACTGGAACATTAATGATTTTATGTGGAGAAGACGCGTGTGATTGTTAAACGCCCCGTCTCGGCCAGTTTGGCCCGGGCCTTTTTTTACATTGTGCTGCTGTCGATTCTTTCCACGGGTATCGCACTGCTAACTCTGGCGAGCAGTTTGCGCGACGCTGAGGCTATCAATATTGCCGGATCGTTGCGTATGCAGAGTTACCGCCTGGGCTACGACTTGCAAAGCGGCAGTCCACAACTCAATGCGCATCGCCAACTGTTCCAACAGGCACTGCACTCACCGGTGTTAACCAATCTCAACGTCTGGTATGTGCCAGAGGCAGTAAAAACCCGCTATGCGCATCTGAATGCCAACTGGCTGGAGATGAATAATCGGCTCAGCAAGGGCGATTTGCCGTGGTATCAGGCCAATATTAATAATTATGTTAATCAGATAGACCTGTTCGTGCTGGCTTTACAGCACTACGCCGAACGCAAAATGCTGCTGGTGGTGGCGATCTCCCTGGCTGGCGGCATCGGTATTTTCACGCTGGTCTTTTTTACTCTGCGCCGCATACGCCATCAGGTGGTTGCCCCGCTGAATCAGCTGGTTACCGCCAGTCAGCGTATTGAACACGGCCAGTTCGATTCGCCGCCGCTGGATACAAGTCTGCCCAATGAGCTGGGACTGTTGGCCAAAACCTTTAACCAGATGTCGAGCGAGCTGCATAAATTGTATCGTTCGCTGGAAGCGTCAGTAGAAGAAAAAACCCGTGATCTCCACGAGGCCAAGCGTCGCCTGGAGGTGTTGTATCAGTGTTCGCAGGCGCTGAACACCAGCCAGATAGATGTGCATTGTTTCCGCCATATTTTGCAGATTGTTCGCGACAATGAAGCGGCTGAATATCTGGAGTTGAATGTCGGTGAAAACTGGCGGATTAGTGAAGGGAAACCAAACCCCGAATTGCCGATGCAGATTTTACCGGTAACGATGCAAGAGACGGTTTACGGCGAACTGCACTGGCAAAATAGCCACGTGTCATCATCAGAACCGCTGCTTAACAGCGTTTCGTCGATGCTGGGGCGCGGTTTGTACTTTAATCAGGCGCAGAAGCATTTTCAGCAGTTACTGTTGATGGAAGAACGTGCCACCATCGCACGGGAATTACATGATTCGCTGGCCCAGGTGCTTTCTTACTTACGTATCCAGTTGACGTTACTTAAACGTTCGATACCGGAAGATAACGCCACCGCACAAAATATCATGGCCGATTTCTCCCAGGCATTGAATGATGCTTATCGACAGTTACGCGAGCTGTTGACCACGTTCCGCCTGACGCTGCAGCAAGCGGATCTTCCCTCCGCGTTGCGGGAAATGCTGGATACGTTACAAAATCAAACCAGCGCAAAACTGACTCTCGACTGCCGTCTGCCAACACTGGCGCTGGATGCGCAAATGCAGGTGCATTTGTTGCAAATTATTCGCGAAGCTGTACTCAATGCGATGAAGCACGCCAACGCCAGCGAAATAGCCGTCAGTTGCGTCACCGCGCCGGACGGCAATCACACAGTCTATATCCGTGATAACGGGATTGGCATCGGAGAACCGAAAGAACCCGAAGGTCACTATGGTCTGAATATTATGCGCGAACGCGCGGAACGACTGGGTGGAACGCTGACTTTTTCACAACCTTCCGGTGGCGGCACGTTAGTGAGTATTAGCTTTCGCTCTGCGGAGGGTGAGGAAAGCCAGCTAATGTAATGCCACCTACTGACCAAAGAATACTTGCACTTAAGGTTCAGTATAAAAGGGCATGATAATTTACATTAACTCCTTTTTTTCTCCACGATTGGTCCGTACCTTGCCGCTACAGTGAAGCAAGGCATGCCAACAACAATACGCAGAAACACGAGGTCCTCTTTTAATGGCGAATTTCTTTATTGATCGCCCCATTTTTGCCTGGGTGCTGGCAATCCTGTTGTGTCTGACAGGAACCCTGGCGATTTTCTCATTGCCCGTTGAACAATACCCGGATCTTGCACCGCCTAACGTGCGAGTAACCGCTAACTACCCCGGCGCATCTGCTCAGACGCTGGAAAACACCGTGACCCAGGTTATCGAGCAAAATATGACCGGCCTCGATAATCTCATGTATATGTCGTCTCAAAGCAGTGGCACCGGTCAGGCATCTGTCACCTTAAGTTTTAAAGCGGGCACCGATCCGGACGAAGCAGTGCAGCAAGTACAAAACCAGCTGCAATCAGCCATGCGAAAGTTGCCGCAGGCGGTGCAAAATCAGGGCGTGACGGTGCGTAAAACCGGCGATACCAACATTCTTACCATTGCCTTCGTCTCTACCGATGGTTCGATGGATAAGCAGGATATTGCCGATTACGTTGCCAGTAATATTCAGGACCCATTAAGCCGCGTGAATGGCGTCGGGGATATCGATGCCTATGGTTCGCAATATTCAATGCGTATCTGGCTGGACCCGGCGAAACTCAACAGTTTTCAGATGACGGCTAAAGATGTCACTGATGCCATTGAGTCACAGAACGCGCAGATTGCGGTTGGGCAACTTGGTGGTACGCCTTCCGTCGATAAGCAGGCGCTCAACGCCACCATTAACGCCCAGTCACTGCTGCAAACACCAGAACAGTTCCGCGATATCACCTTACGGGTGAATCAGGACGGCTCAGAAGTAAGGCTGGGCGATGTCGCCACCGTCGAAATGGGGGCAGAGAAATACGATTATCTCAGCCGCTTCAACGGTAAGCCAGCCTCCGGGCTCGGGGTAAAACTGGCCTCCGGCGCGAACGAAATGGCAACAGCGGAGCTGGTACTCAATCGTCTCGACGAACTGGCGCAGTACTTCCCACATGGACTGGAATACAAGGTGGCATATGAAACCACCTCATTTGTTAAAGCCTCCATTGAAGACGTGGTGAAAACGCTGCTGGAAGCTATCGCCCTGGTTTTCCTCGTTATGTATCTGTTCTTGCAAAACTTCCGTGCCACGCTGATACCAACTATCGCCGTGCCGGTGGTGTTGATGGGAACCTTCTCCGTACTTTACGCCTTCGGTTACAGCGTCAACACCTTAACCATGTTCGCGATGGTGCTGGCGATCGGTCTGCTGGTGGATGACGCCATCGTGGTGGTGGAAAACGTCGAACGTATTATGAGTGAGGAAGGACTCACTCCTCGCGAAGCCACACGTAAATCGATGGGGCAGATCCAGGGAGCACTGGTCGGGATTGCGATGGTGCTGTCGGCGGTATTTGTGCCAATGGCCTTCTTCGGCGGCACCACCGGAGCTATCTATCGCCAGTTCTCTATTACCATTGTTGCGGCGATGGTGCTGTCAGTACTGGTAGCGATGATCCTCACTCCGGCTCTGTGCGCCACGCTACTTAAGCCACTGAAAAAAGGTGAGCATCACGGGCAAAAAGGCTTTTTTGCCTGGTTTAACCAGATGTTTAACCGCAACGCCGAACGCTACGAAAAAGGGGTGGCGAAAATTCTTCACCGTAGCCTGCGCTGGATTGTGATTTATGTCCTGCTACTTGGCGGCATGGTGTTCCTGTTCCTGCGTTTGCCGACGTCGTTCTTGCCGCTGGAAGACCGTGGCATGTTTACTACCTCGGTACAGTTGCCCAGCGGTTCAACCCAACAACAGACCCTGAAAGTCGTTGAGCAAATCGAGAAATATTACTTCACCCATGAAAAAGACAACATCATGTCGGTGTTTGCCACCGTTGGTTCTGGCCCTGGGGGTAACGGGCAAAACGTGGCGCGAATGTTTATCCGCCTGAAAGACTGGAGCGAACGCGACAGTAAGACCGGCACCTCGTTTGCCATTATCGAACGTGCAACGAAGGAATTTAATAAGATTAAAGAAGCTCGCGTTATCGCCAGCAGCCCGCCAGCAATTAGTGGCCTTGGCAGTTCTGCGGGTTTTGATATGGAGTTGCAGGACCACGCTGGTGCGGGTCACGATGCGCTGATGGCAGCACGTAACCAGTTGCTGGCTCTGGCGGCGGAAAATCCGGAGTTAACCCGTGTACGCCATAACGGCCTCGACGACAGTCCGCAGTTGCAGATTGATATCGATCAGCGTAAAGCTCAGGCGCTGGGCGTTGCTATCGACGATATTAACGACACGCTGCAAACCGCGTGGGGTTCGAGCTATGTGAATGACTTTATGGATCGCGGTCGCGTGAAGAAAGTCTATGTGCAGGCCGCTGCGCCATATCGCATGCTGCCAGATGACATCAATCTCTGGTATGTACGAAATAAAGATGGTGGCATGGTCCCCTTCTCTGCTTTCGCGACCTCACGCTGGGAAACAGGCTCGCCGCGTCTGGAACGCTATAACGGTTATTCAGCGGTAGAGATTGTCGGGGAAGCCGCGCCGGGGGTCAGCACCGGTACGGCGATGGATATTATGGAATCGTTAGTGAAGCAGTTGCCAAGCGGCTTTGGTCTGGAATGGACGGCGATGTCGTATCAGGAGCGACTCTCCGGCGCGCAGGCTCCGGCGCTGTATGCCATTTCATTGCTGGTGGTATTCCTGTGTCTGGCGGCGCTGTATGAAAGCTGGTCGGTGCCGTTCTCGGTAATGCTGGTCGTGCCGCTGGGCGTTATCGGCGCGCTGCTGGCAACCTGGCTTCGCGGGCTGGAAAACGACGTTTACTTTCAGGTAGGCCTGTTAACGGTGATTGGTTTATCGGCGAAAAACGCCATCCTGATCGTCGAATTTGCTAACGAGATGAACCAAAAAGGTCACGACCTGTTTGAAGCGACGCTCCACGCCTGCCGTCAGCGTTTACGTCCGATTCTGATGACCTCTCTGGCCTTTATCTTCGGCGTATTGCCAATGGCAACCAGCACAGGGGCCGGTTCCGGTGGCCAGCATGCGGTGGGTACTGGCGTAATGGGCGGGATGATTTCGGCCACGATTCTGGCTATTTACTTCGTGCCGCTGTTCTTTGTGCTGGTGCGCCGCCGCTTTCCGCTGAAGCCACGCCCGGAATAAGCAATTAAAAAGGCGACATACCAATGTGTCGCCTTTTTCAACTTTCCGATAAAGAACCTGTTCAGCAGGTACTTTCTGTTTGTACTTTGTCTCAGGAATTACTTACGAAGCATAACTTCGATAAAGTCTTTCCAGTTCCCCAGTTCACGTTCAATCATAACAACCTCTCTTATAATTATGGGTATTCTACGGAAACAATATACCGTGGTGAAGCTAATTTACTCGATTGCTGCGATGACTACCTCCGGGGGACAAACCTTATGTAAATACTATGGTCCTGCGGTGATGATTTGTATGTGATACACAGCAACATTTCGAGATATTCATACGGCATCTAATACTTATTTAATTCTGGTTAAAATACAGACAGATAACAAGATGAATATTCTTAATGTTTACGTTAAAAATGTTTAATATTATTTAATAGTTGTTAATTTGAATACTTCGATAATGTTATATTTCTTGATAATCATTTGCAGGCAAAATGTTTTCACCCTTAAATGAGTATTTATTCTCATAAATCGAAAAAGGATTCATTATGGTTACACTTTACGGCATCAAAAATTGTGACACCATTAAAAAGGCTCGCCGTTGGCTGGAAGCCAATAACATCGCCTATCGTTTTCATGATTACCGCATTGATGGGCTGGACAGCGGATTATTGAACGGTTTTATCAACGAATTAGGCTGGCAAGCGTTACTCAACACCCGTGGTACAACCTGGCGTAAACTGGACGAAACCACCCGCAATAATATCACCGATGCGGCCTCTGCGGCGGCATTAATGACTGAAATGCCTGCAATTATCAAACGCCCATTGCTCTGTGCGCCCGGGAAGCCTATGCTGCTGGGTTTCAGTGATTCCAGTTATCAGCAATTTTTCCATGAGGTGTAGTCTATGTCGTGCCCGGTTATTGAGCTGACCCAGCAGCTTATTCGCCGCCCATCCTTAAGCCCTGATGATGCGGGATGTCAGGCAATCATGATCGAACGTCTGCAGGCGATCGGTTTTACCGTTGAACGCATGGACTTTGCCGATACGCAAAACTTTTGGGCGTGGCGTGGGCAGGGCGAAACGTTAGCCTTTGCCGGACATACCGACGTGGTACCGCCTGGCGACGCCGACCGTTGGATTAATCCGCCGTTTGAACCAACCATTCGTGACGGCATGTTGTTCGGGCGTGGTGCGGCAGATATGAAAGGCTCACTGGCGGCGATGG
Organism: Escherichia coli; assembly: GCF_036503815.1. Classification (GTDB taxonomy): domain Bacteria; phylum Pseudomonadota; class Gammaproteobacteria; order Enterobacterales; family Enterobacteriaceae; genus Escherichia; species Escherichia coli_F. The sequence continues at coordinate 1,443,447 of NZ_AP027764.1, read as the reverse complement.
TGGTAGCAGCAGAACGTTTTGTCGCGCAACATCCCAACCATACAGGTCGACTGGCATTCCTGATCACTTCTGATGAAGAAGCCAGTGCCCACAACGGTACGGTAAAAGTCGTCGAAGCGTTAATGGCGCGTAATGAGCGTCTCGATTACTGCCTGGTCGGCGAACCATCGAGCATCGAAGTGGTTGGTGACGTGGTGAAAAATGGTCGTCGCGGATCGTTAACCTGCAACCTTACCATTCATGGCGTGCAGGGGCATGTAGCCTACCCGCATCTGGCTGACAATCCGGTACATCGCGCAGCACCTTTCCTTAATGAATTAGTGGCTATTGAGTGGGATCAGGGTAATGAATTCTTCCCGGCGACCAGTATGCAGATTGCCAATATTCAGGCGGGAACGGGCAGTAACAACGTTATTCCGGGTGAACTGTTTGTGCAGTTTAACTTCCGCTTTAGCACCGAACTGACGGATGAGATGATCAAAGCGCAGGTGCTTGCCCTGCTTGAAAAACATCAACTGCGTTATACGGTGGATTGGTGGCTTTCCGGGCAGCCATTTTTGACCGCGCGCGGTAAACTGGTGGATGCGGTCGTTAACGCGGTTGAGCACTATAATGAAATTAAACCGCAGCTACTGACCACAGGCGGAACGTCCGACGGGCGCTTTATTGCCCGCATGGGGGCGCAGGTGGTGGAACTCGGGCCGGTCAATGCCACTATTCATAAAATTAATGAATGTGTGAACGCTGCCGACCTGCAGCTACTTGCCCGTATGTATCAACGTATCATGGAACAGCTCGTCGCCTGATGAGTGGTTCTGCAAGAGGAAATAAGCATGGGCTGGCTGGCTAAATATTGGTGGATTCTGGTGATTGTCTTTTTGGTAGGCGTCCTGCTGAACGTGATTAAAGATCTCAAGCGCGTCGACCATAAGAAATTTCTCGCCAACAAGCCGGAGCTTCCCCCGCATCGTGATTTCAACGATAAGTGGGACGATGACGACGATTGGCCGAAAAAGGATCAACCGAAGAAGTAAGCTAAGTGGCCGGATAAGGCGTTAATGCCGCATCCGGCAATGGTGAACGATGCCTGATGCGACGCTCACGCGTCTTATCAGGCCTACCAGGCTATTATTGCATCATTTCAATTACATCATCATCGCCAGGTTTGCCACCACTTAGCGCTTCGTCGAAATAATGTTTCGGTATGGTATAACGCAAGTGATCCAGGGCAAATTGCATACTGCGATTGTCGATTGCATGGCCTAAATCCTCCACAATATCCAGCGTCACATCACCACCTGCACTGATTAACGCTTCCTGCGCCGCAACCGCATGCGCCAGATCGATAACCGGATCTTCACCGCCATGAATCAAGTGAATTGTCGTGGCTGTAGACGCGGTTTCCGGCAAGCTGGCATAACGTCCGTTAAAGGCAATGACGCGCGAAGCAAGACCCGGTTCGGCTTTAATGCTCTCCAGCGCCATAATCGCGCCTTGTGAGAAACCGATTAGCGCCGTGGCGTTTGCCCCTACTCCGCTCTGTTTCTGCCAGTAGCGCACCGTCTCAATAAACGTCGGCATGATGGCATCCACACGCGCCTGGCGATTATCTTCCGTAATACCCTGCACCGAAAACCACTGACGCCCCGCCGGATTACCGCTCGGCTCCGCGCCACCGACGCTCACCACCAGTGCATCAGGAAACAGCGGCGCAAACCAGCTGCCGATCTCACCCATCGCTACCGGGTTATCCCCGACACCATGGAAAAGCAGTAACAACTGTTGTGCAGGTTTATCCGGGCTTTGAACAACAAAATGGTCATGTTTCATGGCGAACTCCTTAACTGATGTCATTAATTTTACGCCGCTGACTCACAATGACCATGGGAGAAAATTGAAGGAGTCAGTGAAAAAATTGCCATTGCGTTATGCGATCGCGCAGACGCTCAGTGCGAACATTATCAAGTGCGAACAGCGCCCACGCGGCCTCTTCTCGCTGACGGGCCAGTAACATCTTGCGACCTGAAAGTTTAAGTGTGGTACATAACTGCGCGTCACTGGCGTTTTTCTGTAAACGACCACGCAGCGCCGGTAATGCCAGTTCACTGGTTTGTAGCAGACGCGTTAAGCAACCTAACGACGTTAATAGCGGACGATGAGCGAAAGCAAAACCGGCCAGTTCAAGCCAGTCGTCCTCAGAAAGGACGGCATCATTTCGTGGATCGACGGGGAGCGTTTCGCCATTCCACTGCGTGAGAGCATGCGCATCGCGACGTAAACGGTAATGCTCACGTTCAGCCAGCTGTTTACCCGCATCACTCATCGGTAACAGTGCCATCGCCGTATAGCAACCGCTGCTGGCTTCACGATGATTACCCATTCGCACCAGCACAAAACCGCAGCGTTGCCAGAAACGCCATAACTCCGCGGTGTAGCCAAAACTCACCGAAAGATAGTCGAGGTCATGCGTATAGTTTAAAGCACGGGCAATAAGCTGTTGCCCAATGCCTTCACGCTGACGAGCTGGATGAACTGCTATCCTGCTGACCCGCCGTCCGCGCAATGTCGCTGCCAGTGGATTGCTGCCGTGCGCCGCCAGCGACTGGGCTACCAGATTACCCCGCGGGCGACGAAAACCTGCCCATACCGCCAGGCTGAGTTCTTGAGATAATCCGCCCTCATCCACCAGCCACAGCGCCCCGGCGATCTCGTTTTCACAAGCCGCCTGGAAAAAATGTTGCCCAGGTGCATCCATCATGCGGCGTAAATCCAGCGGCGAGGTCCGGTAGTGCGCGCCAGACAATAGCTGATATACCTTTAACGGTGTATCCGGATCGCTTCGCCATAAGGTCTGTTCAAAAGCGGAAATGACGATATTGCCTTGTGGTGTATGGGTGAAGTTTTCATCGTCAAAAACCAGTGCCTCGCTGACCATTTTTTCCAGCGGGCATCCCTGCGCCCAGCGGATCGGCTGTTGCAATTCGAAACGGTGTAAATGCGGGAAACGCGCACAAAATTTCAGCAAAAAACCACGTCCGGTACCTTCGTAGCCCTGCACCGTAGTGGTTAACAACGTTCGAGGAAAACGCGACACCAGTTGATGCAACAACGGCGCAGGTATGGCTGCGGCTTCATCGACTACCAGCCAGTCGGCTTGCTCATTGCTGGCTAACAAGGCATCCGGCGCAATAAAGCGAAACTTTTCGCCCGCAAATTGTGCCAGTACATCCGTTGCCGCTTTTGCAGGCGCGGTGACAATCGCACTACCCGCAATACGAGAAATGAGTTGCCCTGCCAGCGCCGACTTACCGCGCCCACGCGCAGCAGTTACCGCCGCCACGCCCGTCGGCATGGTGAGTAGCTGCTGTAAGAGTTGCTGTTGTTCTGGTTGTGGTGCGCCGGTCGCGGGTTGCCAGTCAGTACGGGGAATAAAATGCGTCAACGTGAACGGCTGGTTTTGCCGCCAGAGGATAGCGTCGTGATCCGCCGTAAGTACGCGTTTGAGGTGCCGGACAAAATGCGGCGTGGCAATAGGGTCAGGGCAATCACTCCAGCGCAGCGAGTCGGCATCAGGTTGGTTTTCCCACTCTTCCCATACAGGGAGTAACAACACCAGCCAGCTTCCGGCTTTCAACGTTCCGCTAAGTGCCGCAAAGGCAGCGGCATCAAAGCCCTGGCGGGCGTCGAATACCGCATGCCGGAACTCGCGTCCAAGTAAAGTTTGTAGCGTCGAGGGAGTACAGTGGTTTTCAGCGACTGGCTGCGGCGAAACCCACAACCAGTCGCCAGGTAAAGCATCACTCAACTTAAGCGCATGCTCAAAACACCAATCCTCTTCCCCGCTCAACACCAGCAAGCGGCGGATCCCTTCACGTTTCATTTGCGCTGTTAATGGGTGAAGCGCAGTCAGTTCAGCCATCCCTGCCCCGAAAGTTAAATGCTTTTACCAAAAGTATTGCATTGTGCCGGATCGCCGCTGTCGAAACCACGTTTAAACCAGCTGTAGCGTTGCTGAGAAGTGCCATGAGTGAAACTGTCTGGTACGACTCGCCCCTGACTTTGCTGCTGTAAACGGTCATCGCCGATGGCCTGCGCCGCGTTCAGCGCTTCTTCCAGATCTCCGGTTTCCAGAACGCCTTGCTGCTGCATGCTATGCCCCCAGACACCGGCAAAACAGTCGGCCTGGAGTTCCATACGCACAGATAAGCGGTTCACTTCCGCCTGCGTCGCGTTTTGTTGCAGTTGACGGACTTTCGGCTCGATGCCTAACAGTTTCTGCACATGATGACCGACTTCATGGGCGATAACGTACCCCTGGGCAAAATCGCCATCCGCGCCAAGTTTGTCTTTCATGTCATCATAGAAGGAGAGATCGATATAAACCGTGCCATCCGCCGGGCAATAGAACGGTCCCATAATGGACTGGCCCGCCCCGCAGCCGGTGCGCGTCATTCCACGGTACATGACCAGCTTCGGTTGCTGATAGGTTTTACCCATCTTCTCGAATTGCTGTCCCCAGGTGTCTTCCGTGGTTGCCAGAATCACCGAGGTGAATTTTGCGGCTTCGTCTTCATTAGGGCTAATTGACCGCGTTGATTGTTGTTGGGAAACCGGCTGTCCGGTCATCAATCCGGTTAAATCAACGCCATAGTAGCCTGCAACCAGCACGACTATCAGTAAAATCAGCCCGCCTTTACCGCTTGGCAGACGGAAACCGGGACCGCCCATTGACGGACCACCGGAGCTATTGCGCCTGTCTTCAACATTGTCACTTTCACGTCGCCCTTGCCAACGCATAGATACCTCAACAATATATTCATTATAGAAATGATCGTAGGTGGTTCAGAGGAAGATTACCACAGGAAAGCGGGATGAAATGGCGGAGGAATGAGCGTTCAATGCACATCTTATGAGAGCGGTTGTCTTGCCGTGCCAGCAGCACGGCAAGATGATGAATAGAAAAATCAGTCCAGCTGTACACCCAGGCGGCGGGCAACGGCTTCATAGGCTTCGATCAGGCCACCGAGGCTCTGGCGGAAACGGTCTTTGTCCATTTTCTCCAGCGTTTCTTTGTCCCACAGGCGGCTGCCGTCCGGGGAGAACTCATCGCCCAGTACCACTTCACCTTTGTACAGACCAAACTCCAGCTTGAAGTCGACCAGAATGAGACCAGCATCATCGAACAGTTTTTTCAGCACGTCGTTCGCTTTGTAGGTTAGCTCTTTCATACGCGCCAGGTTCTCTTTACTTACCCAGCCAAAGGTTTCGCAGTAAGATTCGTTGACCATCGGATCGTGCATGGCGTCGTTTTTCAGGAACAGATCGAACAGCGGCGGGTTCAGCTCAATACCTTCTTCGATTCCAAGACGTTTCACCAGAGAGCCAGCAGCACGGTTACGCACGACACACTCAACCGGCACCATATCCAGCTTTTTCACCAGACATTCGGTATCGGAGAGCAGACGCTCCATTTGAGTCGGGATACCCGCTTCAGCCAGTTTGCTCATAATGAAGTAGTTGAACTTGTTGTTCACCATACCTTTGCGATCAAACTGCTCAATGCGCGCGCCATCCCCTGCTGACGTATCATTGCGGAATTCGAGCACCAACAGGTCCGGGTTTTCCGTGCTGTATACGGTTTTCGCTTTACCACGATACAACTCAGCTTGCTTTTGCATCTTTATCACTCCTGGGTGTGAATTAACGTTTTAAAATCTTTTGCTGTCTGATGTGCCGGATGTTTTGTCGAATGCGGCAAGAACGCCTTATCCGACCTACGTCCGACAAACAAATTTCGTGCGAATTACCGCTAAAATCGCGTTTTTCTGCCGACGCACACGTTTGCGTATCATATCAGAAAAAAGGGCCGGATGACTCCAGCCCTGTATTTTTACTTGCTAAACGCAGCCTGGAAGACAGCTACCAGTGCGTCGTTCTGACTCTGAGTCAGAGTATGACCTTTCGGATCGATGAACTGTAGGCTACTGCGGTTATCTAAATCGCCAACCTGCAGTTTATAGTCACCGGATGCCAGGCCTGGATCGCTCGCGCCCAGTTCCTGCCAGTCGCTGTCAGACAGCGGCTTGTAAGTTACGGCCATGTTGCCCTGCGAACGGGTGCTGTCGGTCACTTTCATGCCCACTTTTTCCAGCGCCGCTGGCAGACGTTGCCAAACCACATTGAACGGCCCGCGTACGACCAGCATCGGTAAACCGGTGTCATCAGCTGCACTTTGTACGTCCATAGTGGTGGAGGCACGATTTTGCGCAGCGTTCGCGGCGTCAGTGGCAGATTTATCCAGACCGGCGGAAATAACGTTCATCATCTCCGTGCTGTAACGCTGCATGGAAGCCGCGTCTGCAACCGGTTTGCCCGCCTGTTCCAGGTTCAGCAGTTTAACCGTAACCGCCTGCTGATAACCTTGCGGTTTAACAGAGATTTGATAACGACCACGATACTGCTCGTCTTCATCCAGACGGTTCCATTGTACCCAATCGGTGGTCAGCGTCTGACCCGCATCATCACGTTGGGTGATGGTGTAGTTTTTCGCCTGCAGCACGCTAACTACCTGCGGCCACAGAGTATTGCCACGACCATTTTCCACCAGCAATGAAGCGGTATCGCCCGTGAACTGGGTACGCGCGCCAGAAACCAGTGCCAGCGGCTGGGCTGGTGGACGAATGTCCAGCGCCTTACCGACAGCACCACTACCGTTGGTCACCGGGATTGCATAATCACCGGAGGTCACCGGCAAAATCATTCCAGCCGGGGCATGAAGCTCCGCAAGCGGTGTTGCTTCCAGGTAGGATTCATCACCACTGACCTGGCGCTTATAGCGTGAGTCAGAACTACAGGCTGCGAGTAATAAAACAAGCGAAACACCCGCAACCTTTGCCAGGCGCGACTTTTGAACAGAGTAAGCCATCAAATCTCCCTAAACTTTACAGCAAACCGGCATGCTTAAGCGCCGCTCTGACCGTCTCACGACCACTGTCGGTGATTGGAGTCATTGGCAGGCGCAGCGTATCGGTCGCCACAAGACCCAGTTCCTTACATGCCCATTTCACAGGGATTGGATTGGGTTCGACAAATAGTTTGTTGTGTAATGGCATCAGACGCTGATTAATAACGCGTGCCTCGGCAAAATGCCCTTCTGCTGCCAGTTTGCACATCTGGGCCATATCACGCGCTGCGACGTTAGCCGTAACGGAAATAACCCCATGACCGCCCAATTGCATGAAGTCCAGCGCGCTCGCATCATCGCCGCTCAGCAGAACAAAATCATCTGAAACCAGCTCTTTGATCTGGTTTACACGCGTTAAGTTCCCTGTTGCCTCTTTGATTCCGATAATATTTTTTACTTTCGCCAGACGGCCCACCGTTTCCGGGAGCAGATCGCAGCCAGTACGGGACGGCACATTATACAGAATTTGCGGCAGGTCAGTATGCTCAGCGATGGCTTTGAAATGCTGATACAAACCTTCTTGCGACGGACGATTGTAGTAAGGGGTTACCGTCAGGCAGCCGACGATACCACTGTCATTGAAGCGCTGCGTCAGGCTAATGGCTTCCGCAGTAGCGTTAGCGCCGGTCCCTGCAATTACCGGAATGCGCCCGTCAGCCAGCTCCAGCGTCATCATCACCACATCAGCATGTTCGTCATGATTTAAGGTAGCGGACTCGCCAGTGGTGCCAACAGAAACGATCGCCGAAGTACCGCTGGCGACATGATAATCAATCAGTTTTTTCAAGCTAGCCCGACAGACATTACCTTTTTCATCCATCGGAGTAACAATCGCGACAATACTTCCCGTGAACATGGGCCATCCTCTGTGCAAACAAGTGTCTCAATGGTACGTTTGGTATGGCATTAAAAGCAAGCAGACAGAACCGTTCTGATTGTTGTATGCATGTTTTTTTTATGCTTTCCTTAAGAACAACTCACCCCTTAAAGGAATAACCAGTTTGACACTGTCATCGCAACATTATCTGGTGATCACTGCGTTGGGTGCCGATCGCCCTGGAATTGTGAACACCATCACCCGTCATGTCAGTAGTTGCGGCTGTAATATCGAAGACAGTCGCCTGGCAATGCTGGGAGAAGAGTTCACGTTTATCATGCTGCTTTCCGGTTCATGGAATGCCATCACTCTGATTGAATCAACGTTACCGTTGAAAGGTGCCGAACTGGATCTTTTAATCGTGATGAAGCGCACGACGGCTCGTCCACGTCCGCCAATGCCGGCATCGGTCTGGGTTCAGGTCGATGTGGCAGACTCACCGCATTTAATTGAACGCTTCACGGCACTTTTCGACGCGCACCACATGAACATTGCGGAGCTGGTGTCGCGCACGCAACCTGCTGAAAATGAACGGGCTGCGCAGTTGCATATTCAGATTACTGCCCACAGTCCCGCCTCTGCGGATGCAGCAAATATTGAGCAAGCGTTCAAAGCCCTATGTACAGAACTCAATGCACAAGGCAGTATAAACGTCGTCAATTATTCCCCACATGATGAACAGGATGGAGTTAAGTAATGAATCCACTGAAAGCCGGTGATATCGCACCGAAATTTAGCTTGCCGGATCAAGACGGAGAACAAGTTAATTTGACCGACTTCCAGGGACAGCGTGTTCTGGTTTATTTTTACCCAAAAGCCATGACCCCCGGCTGTACCGTACAGGCCTGCGGCTTACGCGATAACATGGATGAGTTGAAAAAAGCGGGCGTTGATGTGCTGGGTATCAGCACCGATAAACCCGAAAAACTCTCCCGTTTTGCGGAAAAAGAGCTGCTTAACTTTACGCTCCTGTCTGATGAGGACCACCAGGTGTGCGAACAATTCGGCGTCTGGGGTGAAAAGTCCTTCATGGGCAAAACCTACGATGGTATTCATCGCATCAGCTTCCTGATTGACGCTGATGGCAAAATCGAACATGTCTTTGACGATTTCAAAACCAGCAATCACCACGACGTTGTGCTGAACTGGCTGAAAGAACACGCCTGATTACTTTGCTCCATTCAGTGCTGGCTGCGCTTGCGGCCAGCACACCTCACTTCTCGTGATCAAGATCACATTCTCGCTTTCCCCTGCGACACGGGTGTCGAATCCATTTATTGCTGAACGTTAATGACCATCATTTTTGTACCGTTCAGAATCCAGTTAACACATAACTTATTGAATATATTAAATTAATCAGACTGGCATCCTTTATGCAATATGAAATGCAATGTTTCATATCATTTTCAAGGAGCCGACATGAACCGCTTTGTGGTGGCCGAACCACTGTGGTGTACAGGATGTAATACCTGTCTCGCTGCCTGTTCGGACGTGCATAAAACGCAAGGTTTACAGCAACACCCGCGCCTGGCCCTGGCGAAGACGTCAACACTCACTGCCCCTGTCGTGTGTCATCACTGTGAGGAAGCCCCTTGCCTGCAGGTCTGCCCGGTCAATGCCATCTCCCTGAGAGATGATGCGATCCAACTCAACGAAAGCCTCTGTATTGGCTGCAAGCTTTGCGCCGTGGTCTGCCCATTTGGCGCAATCAGCGCTTCAGAAAGCCGTCCGGTGAATGCCCCTGCGCAATATGTTTTTCAGGCTGACGGCTCACTCAAAGACGGCGAAGAAAACGCGCCGACCCAACATGCTTTGCTGCGCTGGGAACCGGGTGTCCAGGCCGTCGCGGTGAAATGCGACCTGTGTGATTTCTTGCCAGAAGGTCCGGCCTGCGTTCGCGCTTGCCCGAATCATGCGTTACGGCTGATCACCGACGATAGCCTGCAACGTCAGATGAAAGAAAAACAGCGCCTTGCCGCAAGCTGGTTTGCCAATGGCGGGGAGGATCCCCTTTCCCTCACTCAGGAGCAACGCTAATGGATGCCCTGCAATTATTAACCTGGTCGCTGATCCTCTATCTGTTTGCCAGTCTGGCTTCGCTGTTTTTACTCGGTCTGGACAGACTGGCTATTAAGCTTTCCGGCATCATATCGCTGGTGGGCGGCGCGATTGGCATCATCAGCGGAATTACGCAATTACATGCAGGCGTAACTTTAGTCGCCCGTTTTGCCACGCCTTTTGACTTTGCCGATTTAACCCTGCGAATGGATAGCCTCTCGGCATTTATGGTGCTGGTTATCTCCTTGCTGGTGGTGGTTTGTTCGCTCTATTCATTGACTTATATGCGCGAATACGAGGGCAAAGGCGCGGCGGCGATGGGCTTCTTTATGAATCTTTTCATCGCATCGATGGTTGCCCTGCTGGTGATGGACAACGCTTTTTGGTTCATCGTGCTGTTTGAAATGATGTCGCTGTCTTCCTGGTTTCTGGTCATTGCCAGGCAGGATAAAACGTCAATCAACGCTGGCATGCTCTACTTTTTTATCGCCCACGCCGGATCGGTGCTGATTATGATTGCCTTCTTGCTGATGTGGCGCGAAAGCGGCAACCTCGATTTTGCCAGTTTCCGCACGCTTTCACTTTCTCCGGGGCTGGCGTCGGCGGTGTTCCTGCTGGCCTTCTTCGGTTTTGGCGCGAAAGCCGGGATGATGCCGTTGCACAGCTGGTTGCCGCGCGCTCACCCTGCCGCACCATCGCACGCTTCGGCGTTGATGTCTGGCGTAATGGTCAAAATCGGTATTTTCGGCATCCTGAAAGTGGCGATGGATCTGCTGGCGCAAACGGGTTTGCCGCTGTGGTGGGGCATTCTGGTGATGGCGATCGGCGCAATCTCCGCGCTCCTGGGCGTGCTGTATGCGCTGGCGGAACAGGATATCAAACGGCTGCTGGCCTGGAGTACCGTCGAAAACGTCGGCATTATTTTGCTGGCGGTCGGTGTGTCCATGGTCGGTCTGTCACTGCACGACCCGCTGCTCACCGTGGTTGGACTGCTCGGCGCACTGTTTCATCTGCTCAACCATGCGCTGTTCAAAGGGCTGCTATTTCTCGGCGCGGGTGCGATTATTTCGCGTTTGCATACCCACGACATGGAAAAAATGGGGGCACTGGCAAAACGGATGCCGTGGACAGCCGCAGCATGCCTGATTGGTTGCCTCGCGATATCAGCCATTCCTCCGCTGAATGGTTTTATCAGCGAATGGTACACCTGGCAGTCACTGTTCTCACTAAGTCGTGTGGAAGCCGTAGCGCTACAACTTGCGGGTCCTATTGCTATGGTGATGCTGGCAGTCACTGGTGGGCTGGCAGTAATGTGCTTCGTCAAAATGTACGGCATTACTTTCTGTGGTGCGCCGCGCAGTACACACGCTGAAGAGGCACAGGACGTGCCAAATACGATGATCGTCGCCATGTTACTGCTCGCGGCTTTCTGCGTATTAATTGCGCTTAGTGCCAGTTGGCTGGCACCGAAAATAATGCACATTGCCCATGCGTTTACCAATACCCCTGCCGTCACTGTCGCCAGCGGAATGGCACTTGTCCCCGGCACGTTTCATACACAGGTCACTCCCTCATTACTGTTGCTGTTACTACTGGCGATGCCTTTGCTGCCTGGCCTTTACTGGCTGTGGTGTCGTTCGCGCCGCGCAGCGTTTCGTCGCACAGGAGATGCCTGGGCATGCGGCTACGGCTGGGAAAATGCGATGGCCCCGTCAGGCAATGGCGTGATGCAGCCGCTGCGTGTGGTCTTTTCTGCGCTATTTCGTCTACGACAACAGCTCGACCCTACGCTGAGGCTGAACAAAGGTCTCGCGCACATCACCGCCAGGGCTCAGAGCACAGAACCCTTTTGGGATGAGCGGGTGATCCGCCCCATCGTGAGCGCCACCCAACGGCTGGCCAAAGAAATACAGCATCTGCAAAGCGGCGACTTTCGTCTCTATTGCCTGTATGTGGTCGCCGCACTGGTTGTGCTGCTAATCGCTATTGCCGTCTAAGGAAATCACCATGAGACAAACTCTTTGCGACGGATATCTGATCATTTTTGCGTTAGCACAGGCCGTGATTCTGCTGGCGCTAACCCCGCTTTTTACGGGGATTTCCCGGCAGATACGCGCGCGTATGCACTCCCGTCGCGGACCGGGGATCTGGCAGGATTATCGCGATATCCACAAACTGTTTAAACGCCAGGAAGTTGCGCCGACATCTTCAGGTCTGATGTTCCGCCTGATGCCGTGGGTATTAATCAGCAGCATGCTGGTGCTGGCGATGGCCCTACCACTATTTATTACTGTTTCCCCTTTTGCGGGCGGCGGCGATCTGATCACCCTTATCTATCTTCTTGCCCTGTTTCGTTTTTTCTTTGCTCTTTCCGGCCTGGATACCGGAAGCCCGTTTGCGGGAGTCGGTGCCAGTCGCGAGTTGACGCTCGGCATTCTGGTCGAACCAATGCTCATTCTCTCACTGCTGGTATTGGCGCTGATAGCGGATTCCACGCATATCGAGATGATCAGCAAGACGCTGGCGACGGGCTGGAACTCGCCGCTAACCACCGTACTGGCGTTACTGGCCTGTGGTTTTGCCTGCTTCATTGAGATGGGAAAAATTCCCTTTGATGTTGCTGAAGCAGAACAGGAATTACAGGAAGGCCCGCTGACCGAATATTCCGGTGCCGGGCTGGCGCTGGCGAAGTTGGGGCTGGGGCTGAAACAGGTAGTGATGGCATCACTGTTTGTGGCCCTGTTTCTGCCCTTTGGGCGCGCGCAAGAGCTTTCTCTCACCTGCCTGCTGACTTCACTTGTCGTTACGCTGCTCAAGGTTTTGCTGATTTTTGTTCTGGCCTCTATCGCAGAAAACACGCTGGCACGCGGGCGTTTTTTACTCATTCACCATGTGACCTGGCTTGGCTTCAGCCTTGCTGCGCTTGCCTGGGTCTTCTGGTTAACCGGTCTGTAAGGAGCACTGACGGAATATGGAAAATCTTGCTCTGACGACGTTATTGCTGCCTTTTATCGGCGCACTGGTCGTTTCGTTTTCGCCACAACGTCGGGCCGCCGAATGGGGGATTTTGTTCGCCGCGCTGACCACGCTGTGCATGTTGTCGCTGATCTCCGCGTTTTATCAGGCCGATAAAGTTGCCGTCACGTTGACGTTGGTCAACGTGGGGGATGTGGCGTTGTTTGGCCTGGTCATTGATCGCGTGAGTACGCTGATTCTGTTTGTGGTGGTGTTCCTCGGTTTGCTGGTCACGATCTACTCCACGGGTTATCTGACGGATAAAAATCGCGAACACCCGCATAACGGCACGAATCGTTATTACGCATTTTTGCTGGTTTTTATCGGCGCGATGGCGGGACTGGTACTCTCCTCGACGCTGCTCGGTCAGTTGTTGTTTTTTGAAATTACGGGCGGCTGCTCCTGGGCGTTGATCAGTTATTACCAGAGCGATAAAGCGCAACGTTCAGCACTAAAAGCGTTACTTATCACTCATATCGGTTCGCTGGGGTTGTATCTTGCCGCCGCCACGCTGTTTTTGCAGACCGGAACGTTTGCGCTTAGCGCGATGAGCGAGTTACACGGCGACGCACGTTATCTGGTTTATGGCGGCATCCTGTTTGCCGCGTGGGGAAAATCGGCCCAGCTACCGATGCAAGCGTGGCTACCGGATGCAATGGAAGCGCCAACACCGATCAGCGCCTATCTCCACGCCGCATCGATGGTGAAAGTGGGCGTTTACATTTTTGCCCGCGCCATTATCGACGGCGGCAATATCCCGCATGTGATTGGCGGCGTTGGCATGGTCATGGCACTGGTCACCATTCTTTACGGCTTCCTGATGTATTTGCCGCAGCAGGATATGAAGCGGTTGCTGGCCTGGTCGACCATCACTCAACTTGGCTGGATGTTCTTCGGCTTGTCGCTCTCCATCTTCGGCTCGCGGCTGGCACTGGAGGGCAGCATCGCCTACATCGTCAACCACGCGTTCGCTAAAAGCCTGTTTTTCCTTGTAGCAGGTGCGCTGAGTTACAGCTGCGGCACGCGCTTGTTGCCGCGTCTGCGTGGCGTATTGCACACCCTGCCGTTGCCAGGCGTGGGTTTCTGCGTGGCCGCGCTGGCGATTACTGGCGTGCCGCCGTTCAACGGCTTCTTCAGTAAATTCCCACTGTTTGCTGCCGGTTTTTCGTTGTCAGTGGAGTACTGGATCCTGCTGCCCGCCATGATTCTGCTGATGATTGAATCGGTCGCCAGTTTCGCCTGGTTTATTCGCTGGTTTGGTCGCGTCGTGCCTGGCAAACCGAGCGAAGCCGTCGCCGATGCCGCACCGCTGCCAGGATCAATGCGCCTGGTGTTGATTGTACTGATTGTGATGTCGCTGATTTCCAGCGTATTCGCCGCGACCTGGTTGCAGTAAGGAGATGATGAATGACCGGTTCTATGATCGTAAATAATCTGGCGGGACTGATGATGCTGACATCGCTGTTTGTGATTAGTGTCAAAAGCTATCGCCTGTCATGCGGATTTTACGCCTGCCAGTCGCTGGTGCTGGTGTCTATTTTCGCCACCCTCTCGTGCCTGTTCGCCGCAGAGCAACTGCTGATCTGGTCCGCCAGCGCCTTTATCACCAAAGTACTGATGGTACCGTTAATCATGATTTACGCTGCACGAAATATTCCCCAGAACCTCCCGGAAAAAGCGTTATTCGGTCCGGCAATGATGGCATTGCTCGCGGCATTAATTGTCCTGCTTTGCGCATTTGTCGTTCAGCCCGTGAAGCTACCGATGGCTACCGGGCTGAAACCGGCGCTGGCGGTGGCGTTAGGTCATTTTCTGCTTGGCCTGCTGTGCATTGTCAGCCAGCGCAATATCCTGCGGCAAATTTTTGGTTACTGCCTGATGGAAAACGGCTCCCATCTGGTGCTGGCGCTTCTTGCCTGGCGTGCACCGGAACTGGTGGAAATTGGTATCGCTACCGACGCCATCTTCGCCGTCATTGTGATGGTGTTACTGGCAAGAAAAATATGGCGTACCCACGGCACGCTGGACGTGAACAACTTGACCGCGCTGAAGGGATAATGAGATGAGTTATTCTGTGATGTTCGCTTTACTCCTGCTCACGCCGCTGCTTTTTTCGCTGCTCTGTTTTGCCTGCCGGAAACGGGGACACTCTGCGACTCGCACGGTGACAGTACTACATAGCTTAGGGATCACACTGCTGCTGATTCTGGCACTGTGGGTGGTCCAAACTGCCGCTGATGCGGGAGAAATATTCGCTGCGGGACTGTGGCTTCATATTGATGGTCTGGGCGGTTTGTTCCTCGCCATTCTTGGTGTGATTGGCTTTCTCACCGGTGTTTACTCGATTGGCTACATGCGTCATGAAGTGGCTCACGGCGAGCTTTCACCCGTTACGCTGTGCGATTACTACGGTTTCTTCCATCTGTTTTTGTTCACCATGCTGCTGGTTGTTACCAGCAATAACCTGATTGTGATGTGGGCGGCAATCGAAGCCACCACCTTAAGCTCGGCGTTTCTGGTAGGCATTTACGGTCAGCGTTCATCTCTGGAAGCTGCATGGAAGTACATCATTATTTGTACTGTTGGTGTCGCTTTTGGTCTGTTCGGTACCGTGCTGGTATACGCCAACGCCGCCAGCGTTATGCCGCAGGCAGAAATGGCGATATTCTGGAGCGAGGTTCTTAAGCAATCGTCCTTGCTTGACCCAACATTAATGCTGTTGGCCTTTGTGTTTGTGCTAATTGGCTTTGGCACCAAAACCGGGCTATTTCCCATGCACGCCTGGCTGCCGGATGCTCACAGTGAAGCGCCGAGTCCGGTCAGCGCCCTGCTCTCCGCCGTATTGCTGAACTGCGCGCTGTTGGTGCTGATTCGCTATTACATCATTATTTGCCAGGCCATCGGCAGCGATTTCCCCAACCGGTTGTTGCTCATCTTCGGCATGTTGTCGGTTGCCGTGGCGGCATTTTTCATTCTGGTACAGCGGGACATTAAGCGTCTGCTGGCGTACTCCAGCGTGGAGAACATGGGACTGGTCGCGGTGGCGCTAGGCATTGGCGGGCCGCTGGGAATTTTTGCTGCGCTGCTGCACACCTTAAACCACAGTCTGGCAAAAACGCTGCTGTTCTGCGGTTCCGGCAATGTACTGCTCAAGTACGGCACGCGCGATCTCAACGTCGTCTGCGGAATGCTCAAAATCATGCCATTTACCGCCGTGCTGTTTGGCGGCGGTGCGCTGGCGCTGGCCGGGATGCCGCCCTTCAACATTTTTCTTAGCGAATTTATGACCGTTACCGCCGGACTGGCTCGTAATCACCTGTTGATTATCGTCCTGCTGTTATTGCTGTTAACGCTGGTGCTGGCGGGCCTGGTACGGATGGCTGCGCGGGTGTTAATGGCGAAACCGCCGCAGGCCGTTAACCGGGGTGAACTTGGCTGGTTGACCACCTCGCCAATGGTGATTCTGCTGGTCATGATGCTGGCGATGGGAACGCATATTCCACAACCTGTCATCAGGATCCTGGCGGGCGCTTCCACTATAGTCCTCTCAGGGACGCACGACCTGCCTGCACAACGTAGCACCTGGCATGATTTTTTGCCTTCAGGCACCGCATCTGTTTCGGAGAAACACAGTGAACGTTAATTCATCGTCAAATCGTGGCGAAGCGATTCTCGCCGCCCTGAAAACGCAGTTCCCCGGCGCGGTGCTGGATGAAGAGCGACAAACGCCTGAACAGGTCACCATTACGGTGAAAATAAATCTGCTGCCTGACGTTGTACATTATCTTTATTATCAATATGATGGCTGGCTTCCTGTCCTGTTTGGCAACGACGAGCGGACACTTAACGGTCATTACGCGGTTTATTATGCCCTTTCAATGGAAGGGGCCGAAAAATGCTGGATCGTGGTGAAGGCACTGGTCGATGCCGACAGTCGGGAGTTTCCGTCAGTCACACCGCGCGTCCCTGCCGCGGTCTGGGGCGAGCGAGAAATTCGCGATATGTACGGGCTGATTCCGGTTGGCCTGCCGGATCAGCGTCGCCTGGTGTTGCCCGATGACTGGCCGGAAGATATGCATCCGCTGCGCAAAGACGCGATGGATTATCGACTGCGCCCTGAACCGACGACTGATACCGAAACGTATCCGTTTATCAACGAGGGCAACAGCGATGCGCGGGTGATCCCTGTTGGCCCGCTGCATATCACCTCCGATGAACCAGGTCACTTCCGCTTGTTTGTGGATGGCGAGCAAATTGTCGATGCTGATTACCGCCTGTTTTATGTCCATCGCGGCATGGAGAAACTGGCAGAAACGCGGATGGGCTACAACGAAGTGACCTTCTTGTCGGACCGCGTGTGTGGGATTTGCGGTTTTGCCCACAGTGTGGCCTATACCAACTCGGTTGAAAATGCACTGGGGATTGAGGTGCCGCAACGAGCGCATACTATTCGCTCGATTCTGCTGGAAGTCGAACGGCTGCATAGTCATTTGCTCAACCTTGGCCTCTCCTGCCATTTTGTTGGTTTTGATACCGGTTTTATGCAATTTTTCCGCGTGCGGGAAAAGTCGATGACGATGGCGGAATTGCTGACCGGGTCGCGTAAAACCTACGGTCTGAATCTGATTGGTGGTGTTCGCCGCGATATTCTCAAAGAGCAACGTCTGCAAACGATGAAACTGGTGCGCGAGATGCGCGCCGACGTGTCGGAGCTGGTAGAGATGCTGCTTGCCACGCCGAATATGGAACAACGCACTCAGGGCATTGGCATTCTCGACCGACAAATCGCCCGTGATTATAGCCCCGTAGGGCCGCTGATCCGTGGCAGTGGTTTTGCCCGTGATTTGCGCTTTGATCACCCCTACGCCGACTACGGCAATATTCCAAAAACGCTGTTTACCTTTACCGGCGGCGATGTCTTCTCCCGCGTGATGGTCCGTGTCAAAGAGACGTTTGATTCGCTGGCAATGCTGGAATTTGCCCTCGACAACATGCCGGATACCCCACTGCTGACCGAAGGCTTTAGCTATAAACCTCACGCATTCGCGCTGGGCTTTGTTGAAGCGCCTCGCGGTGAAGACGTGCACTGGAGCATGCTCGGTGATAACCAAAAATTGTTCCGCTGGCGCTGTCGTGCCGCCACCTACGCCAACTGGCCAGTGCTGCGTTACATGCTGCGCGGCAATACCGTTTCTGACGCACCGCTGATTATCGGTAGCCTTGATCCCTGCTACTCCTGTACCGACCGTGTGACGCTGGTTGATGTGCGCAAGCGCCAGTCAAAAACCGTACCGTATAAAGAGATCGAACGCTACGGCATTGATCGTAACCGTTCGCCGCTGAAGTAAGGACAGAAAATGCTGAAGTTACTGAAAACTATTATGCGCGCCGGAACCGCGACGGTGAAATATCCCTTCGCGCCACTGGAGGTCAGCCCAGGCTTTCGCGGGAAACCGGACCTGATGCCCAGCCAATGTATTGCCTGCGGTGCCTGCGCCTGTGCTTGTCCGGCAAATGCGCTGACTATCCAGACCGACGACCAGCAAAATACGCGCACCTGGCAGCTCTATCTGGGGCGTTGTATTTACTGCGGACGTTGTGAAGAAGTGTGCCCGACCAGAGCCATTCAGCTTACTGATAACTTTGAACTGACCGTCACCAATAAAGCCGATCTCTATACCCGCGCGACGTTCCATCTACAACGTTGCAGCCGTTGCGAACGCCCGTTTGCCCCGCAAAAAACCGTCGCACTGGCTGCAGAACTGTTGGCACAGCAACAAAATGCACCACAAAACCGCGAAATGTTGTGGGCGCAAGCGAGCGTCTGCCCGGAATGCAAACAACGCGCGACGCTGATCAACGACGACACAGATGAACCGCTGGTGGCTAAGGAGCAGCTATGAGTCCAGTGCTTACGCAACATGTCAGCCAGCCCATCACGCTGGACGAACAAACGCAAAAGATGAAGCAGCATTTGCTACAGGATATCCGTCGTTCGGCCTACGTTTATCGCGTGGATTGTGGCGGCTGCAACGCCTGTGAAATCGAAATTTTTGCCGCCATCACGCCAGTGTTCGACGCAGAACGCTTTGGCATTAAGGTTGTTTCATCACCTCGTCACGCCGATATTTTGTTATTTACTGGCGCAGTCACCCGGGCGATGCGTATGCCTGCACTTCGGGCATATGAGTCTGCCCCCGATCATAAAATCTGTGTTTCCTACGGCGCGTGCGGTGTCGGCGGCGGTATTTTCCACGATCTCTACAGCGTCTGGGGCGGCAGCGACACCATTGTCCCCATTGATGTTTGGATCCCCGGCTGCCCGCCAACACCGGCCGCCACCATTCACGGTTTCGCCGTGGCGCTCGGTTTGCTACAACAGAAGATTCACGCGGTGGATTATCGCGATCCCACCGGGGTGACCATGCAACCGCTGTGGCCGCAGATCCCGCCATCACAGCGTATCGCCATTGAGCGAGAAGCGAGGCGGCTGGCGGGCTATCGTCAGGGGCGAGAAATTTGCGATCGGCTCCTGCGCCATTTAAGCGACGATCCTACAGGAAATCGGGTTAACACCTGGTTGCGCGAAGCCGACGATCCGCGTCTCAATAGTATCGTTCAGCAACTCTTTCGCGTTCTCCGGGGGTTACATGGCTGAGGAGTGCGGGGAAATTGTTTTCTGGACGCTGCGAAAAAAATTTATCGCCAGTAGCGACGAGATGCCGGAACACAGCTCCCAGGTAATGTATTACTCGTTGGCTATCGGTCATCACGTTGGCGTGATTGATTGTCTGAATGTCGCCTTCCGCTGCCCACAGACGGAATACGAAGATTGGCTTGCACAGGTCGAAGAGGAGCAAGCCCGACGTAAGATGCTGGGGGTGATGACCTTTGGTGAGATTGTTATTGACGCCAGCCACACCGCCCTGTTGACCCGGGCATTCGCGCCACTGGCAGATGACGCGACGTCTGTGTGGCAGGCGCGTAGCATTCAATTCATTCATCTGTTGGATGAAATTGTGCAGGAACCGGCCATCTATCTGATGGCCAGAAAAATTGCGTGAGAAGGATTTCTCATTAATAAGGACTGTTAATGGCTATGTCAGACGAGGCGATGTTTGCCCCGCCACAAGGAATAACAATTGAAGCGGTAAACGGAATGCTCGCGGAGCGGTTAGCGCAGAAACACGGCAAGGCGTCTTTATTACGCGCCTTCATCCCGCTGCCGCCGCCGTTCAGCCCGGTACAACTTATTGAACTGCATGTTCTCAAAAGCAACTTCTATTACCGCTACCATGATGATGGCAGCGATGTGACGGCAACAACAGAGTATCAGGGCGAGATGGTCGATTATTCGCGCCACGCCGTCCTTCTCGGCAGTAGTGGAATGGCGGAGCTACGCTTTATTCGCACCCACGGCAATCGTTTTACTCCCCAGGATTGCACACTGTTTAACTGGCTGGCACACATAATCACTCCGGTTCTGCAATCATGGCTCAATGATGAAGAACAGCAGGTGGCGCTGCGTTTGCTGGAGAAAGATCGCGATCATCATCGGGTACTGGTGGATATCACTAATGCAGTGTTGTCACATCTTGATCTCGACGATCTGATCGCTGACGTCGCTCGTGAGATCCATCATTTTTTCGGTCTGGCTTCAGTCAGTATGGTACTGGGCGATCATCGAAAGAACGAGAAGTTCAGCCTGTGGTGCAGCGATCTTTCTGCCTCACATTGTGCGAGTCTGCCACGCTGTATGCCTGGCGAAAGTGTATTGCTGACACAAACGCTACAAACCCGACAACCGACCTTGACGCACCGTGCAGACGATCTGTTTCTCTGGCAACGCGACCCGTTATTACACTTACTTGCATCTAACGGCTGCGAATCTGCGCTCCTTATACCGCTCACCTTTGGCAACCATACACCGGGTGCATTGTTGCTGGCGCATACCTCTTCCACTCTCTTTGGGGAGGAAAACTGCCAGCTACTGCAACATATTGCCGATCGCATCGCTATTGCCGTTGGCAATGCCGATGCCTGGCGTAGCATGACCGATTTGCAGGAAAGCTTGCAGCAAGAAAACCACCAGCTTAGCGAGCAGCTCCTTTCGAATCTGGGCGTCGGTGACATTATCTATCAAAGCCAGGCAATGGAAGATTTGCTCCAGCAGGTAGATATTGTGGCGAAGAGCGACAGTACGGTGTTGATTTGTGGTGAAACCGGAACCGGCAAAGAGGTGATCGCCAGAGCGATCCATCAACTTAGCCCACGACGCGACAAGCCACTGGTCAAAATCAACTGCGCTGCCATCCCCGCCAGTCTTCTGGAAAGTGAGTTATTCGGTCATGACAAAGGGGCATTTACTGGTGCGATTAATACCCATCGCGGTCGTTTTGAAATTGCCGATGGTGGCACGTTGTTTCTCGATGAAATTGGCGATCTGCCGTTAGAACTTCAGCCTAAACTGCTGCGCGTATTACAGGAGCGGGAAATTGAGCGTCTCGGTGGGAGTAGAACGATCCCGGTGAATGTCAGAGTCATTGCCGCCACCAACCGTGATTTGTGGCAAATGGTTGAAGATCGCCAGTTTCGCAGCGATCTCTTTTATCGCCTGAATGTCTTCCCACTGGAACTGCCGCCACTGCGCGACCGTCCGGAAGATATCCCTCTTTTAGCAAAGCATTTCACGCAAAAAATGGCGCGCCATATGAATCGCGCAATTGACGCCATCCCGACCGAGGCGCTACGCCAGTTGATGTCGTGGGACTGGCCGGGCAACGTGCGCGAGCTGGAAAACGTGATTGAGCGAGCGGTACTACTGACTCGCGGTAACAGTCTGAATTTACATCTTAATGTCCGACAAAGCCGTTTACTGCCGACGCTAAATGAAGATTCAGCGCTTCGCAGTTCAATGGCGCAGTTACTGCACCCGACGACGCCAGAGAATGACGAAGAAGAACGTCAGCGCATTGTTCAGGTATTGCGAGAAACCAATGGCATTGTTGCCGGGCCCCGTGGCGCGGCGACGCGATTAGGGATGAAGCGCACCACGCTGCTATCACGAATGCAGCGGCTGGGGATCTCGGTTCGCGAGGTGTTGTAATCTGTTTTTGCAGGAGTATGCATGAGAAACAAACTCTCTTTCGACTTGCAGTTGAGCGCCAGAAAAGCGGCAATCGCTGAACGGATTGCCGCCCATAAAATTGCCCGCAGCAAAGTGTCGGTCTTTTTAATGGCGATGTCCGCAGGCGTGTTTATGGCGATCGGATTTACTTTTTACCTTACCGTTATCGCCGATGCCCCGTCTTCACAGGCATTAACCCATCTGGTGGGTGGCCTTTGCTTTACACTCGGCTTTATTTTGCTGGCGGTTTGCGGCACCAGCCTGTTCACCTCGTCGGTAATGACGGTGATGGCAAAAAGTCGGGGCGTTATTAGCTTGCGAACATGGCTGATTAATGCACTTCTGGTGGCCTGCGGTAATCTGGCAGGTATTGCCTGTTTCAGTTTGTTAATCTGGTTTTCCGGGCTGGTGATGAGTGAAAACGCGATGTGGGGAGTCGCGGTTTTACACTGCGCCGAGGGCAAAATGCATCATACATTTACTGAATCAGTCAGCCTCGGCATTATGTGCAATCTGATGGTTTGTCTGGCGCTGTGGATGAGTTATTGCGGGCGTTCGTTATGCGACAAAATCGTCGCCATGATTTTGCCCATTACCCTGTTTGTCGCCAGTGGCTTTGAGCACTGTATCGCCAATTTGTTTGTGATTCCGTTCGCCATTGCCATTCGCCATTTCGCCCCTACCTCCTTCTGGCAACTGGCGCACAGTAGCGCAGACAATTTTCCGGCACTGACGGTCAGCCATTTTATTACCGCCAATCTGCTCCCGGTGATGCTGGGTAATATTATCGGCAGTGCAGTGCTGGTGAGTATTTGTTATCGGGCTATTTATTTACGTCAGGAACCCTAAAAATCAGCCCGGCGAAACAGTTCGTCGGGCTGAAGATTATTCTTGCGCGATTTGCCCATCGGGCCAGGCGTGAATCACGGCTTTGATCAGCGTCGCCAATGGAATGGCGAAGAATACGCCCCAGAATCCCCACAAACCACCGAAGATCACTACTGATAAAATAATGACCAGCGGATGCAGGTTAACCGCTTCGGAGAACAACACAGGTACTAACAGGTTGCCGTCCAGCGCCTGAATGATCAGATACACCGCGAAGCAGCTCCAGAATTCCGTGCCAGCACCAAACTGGAATAGCGCCACGCCAACCACCGGAATGGTCACCACAAATGCACCAATGTACGGAATAAGTACCGAGAAGCCGACCAGCACCGCCAGCAGCAGCGAATAGTTCAGCCCGAAGAGTAAGAATCCCAGCCAGGTGGCAATCCCCACCACGATCATCTCCAGCACTTTGCCGCGGATATAGTTGGTGATTTGTTGATTCATCTCCTTCCACACCTGTCCTGCCAGTCCGCGGTTACGCGGTAGCACCCGACGAACGGCGTTCAACATTTGCTCTTTGTCTTTCAGCAGGAAGAAGACCATCAATGGTACCAGCACCAGATAGACGGCAATGGTCAGCAAACCGACCAGCGAGGCGAGGGAAATTTTCACCACCGAATCGCCCATGGTAAGCATCCGACTGCGCATATTTTCGGCCATTGCATCAATAATGCCCGCGTCCATTAACGCCGGATAGCGGCGCGGCAACGTGGCGGCAAAGTCAGAAAGCTTATTGAGCATCCCCGGCATATCACGGATTAAGTAGATGCCCTGTTGCCAGGCGATAGGCATTACCACGAACGCCATCAGCAGCAAAATACCGACGAAAACGACCAATACAATCGATGTCGCCCAACGTCGGGAGCAGCCAATAGATTGCAGGCGCACGGTTGGCCATTCCAGTAAATAGGCCAGCACAATCGCCACCAGCAACGGTGCGAGTAGGCCGCTAAAGAAAAAGATAATGCCAAATCCGGCAACTAAAATAACCAGCAAGGCAATCGCTTCCGGGTCACTAAAACGGCGGCGATACCATTGCATCAACATTTCGAGCATAAAGACCTTCCCTGAACCTCAAGAGCGGGATTGCGATCCGCAATTGTATCGAAATGTCACAAAAAAGACTTCGCTTTTTATGACGGATTCAGGAAACTGAAAAGTCATTTGAGTGGGCTAATCTTCGCCGTTACACTCAAAGGCGGCGCGGTGGGAACGATATTTCACAGTATCGGTCAAATGACTATCTCCAGAAACACAGGACAGAGGTTATGTTCAGGCAGTTGAAAAAAAACCTGGTTGCTACCCTCATTGCTGCTATGACTATCGGTCAGGTAGCCCCGGCGTTTGCCGATAGCGCAGACACCTTGCCGGATATGGGAACCTCCGCAGGAAGCACGCTTTCCATTGGTCAGGAAATGCAGATGGGCGACTATTATGTCCGCCAATTACGCGGCAGTGCGCCGTTAATTAATGACCCGTTGTTAACGCAGTACATTAATTCGCTGGGGATGCGTCTGGTTTCGCATGCCAATTCGGTTAAGACACCGTTTCATTTCTTTTTGATCAATAACGACGAAATTAACGCCTTTGCTTTCTTTGGCGGCAACGTGGTGCTGCACTCTGCCCTGTTCCGTTATTCCGATAACGAAAGCCAACTGGCTTCAGTTATGGCGCACGAAATCTCCCACGTCACCCAACGTCACCTGGCGCGAGCGATGGAAGATCAACAGCGCAGCGCGCCGCTGACCTGGGTCGGCGCGTTAGGTTCTATTTTACTGGCGATGGCCAGTCCGCAGGCGGGGATGGCAGCGCTGACCGGTACACTGGCGGGAACGCGCCAGGGGATGATCAGCTTCACCCAGCAAAATGAACAGGAAGCGGATCGCATTGGTATTCAGGTGCTGCAACGCTCAGGATTCGATCCGCAGGCGATGCCGACCTTCCTCGAAAAATTGCTCGATCAGGCGCGTTACTCCTCGCGTCCGCCGGAAATTTTATTGACTCACCCGTTGCCGGAAAGTCGTCTGGCAGATGCCCGCAACCGTGCCAATCAGATGCGCCCGATGGTGGTGCAGTCATCGGAAGATTTCTATCTGGCAAAAGCGCGCACACTGGGGATGTATAATTCCGGACGTAATCAGCTCACCAGTGATTTGCTGGATGAATGGGCGAAAGGAAACGTTCGTCAGCAACGAGCGGCGCAATATGGTCGTGCTTTACAGGCGATGGAAGCCAATAAATACGACGAAGCGCGTAAAACGCTGCAACCGTTACTGGCGGCAGAACCTGGCAACGCATGGTATCTCGATCTGGCTACCGATATCGACCTTGGGCAAAACAAAGCCAATGAGGCGATTAACAGGCTGAAAAATGCCCGCGATTTGCGTACTAATCCGGTGTTGCAGCTCAACCTGGCGAACGCTTATCTGCAAGGGGGTCAACCACAGGAAGCGGCCAATATTCTGAATCGCTACACTTTTAACAACAAAGATGACAGCAATGGCTGGGATTTACTGGCACAGGCGGAGGCCGCGCTAAATAATCGCGATCAGGAACTGGCAGCGCGAGCAGAAGGTTATGCGCTCGCCGGGCGACTCGATCAGGCCATTTCCTTGTTGAGCAGCGCCAGTTCGCAGGTGAAATTAGGCAGCCTGCAACAAGCGCGTTACGATGCGCGCATCGACCAGTTGCGCCAGCTGCAGGAACGCTTTAAGCCTTATACCAAGATGTAATTCGCATTAAAGGAAGAACAATGACCAAACAGGTAAAAATCTACCATAACCCACGCTGTTCAAAGAGCCGGGAAACGCTGAACCTGCTGAAAGAAAACGGCGTGGAGCCAGAAGTGGTGCTCTACCTTGAGACACCCGCCGATGCGGCAACGCTGCGCGATTTGCTGAAAATGCTGGGAATGAATAGCGCTCGTGAATTGATGCGCCAGAAAGAGGATCTTTATAAAGAACTGAACCTGGCTGACAGTTCGCTTAGCGAAGAGGCGCTGATTCAGGCAATGGTGGATAATCCGAAGCTAATGGAGCGCCCAATTGTGGTCGCCAATGGCAAAGCGCGGATTGGTCGTCCACCGGAGCAGGTACTGGAAATCGTGGGTTAATATGCGCCTTTTCGCGAGTTAAGTCACGTTGCCGGATACGACGCTTGCCGCGTCTTATCCGGCCTACGAATACAATGGGCGCGCATCCGACGATAAACGTCTTGTCTACAGTTTCAGAATCTCTTTCACAAACGGAATGGTCAGCTTACGTTGCGCGGTAATCGACGCACGATCCAACTGATCCAACGTCATAAATAACGTGCGCATCTCTCTGTCGAGCCGCTTCAGCAAGAAACGCCCCACATCTTCCGGCAGTTCAAAACCACGCAAACGCGCGCGTAACTGTAGCGCCTGCAACTTATCTTCATCAGAAAGAGGCTGCAATTTGTAGATCTGCCCCCAGTCGAGTCGCGACGCGAGATCCGGTAATCCCAGATTCAACTGCCGCGGTGGACGATCGCCGGTGATTAACAACCGTGTTTTACCCGATTCCAGAATTCGATTGTAGAGATCGAAAATCGCCATCTCCCACAACTCATCGCCTGCAATACACTCAATGTTGTCGATACAGACCAGCGACAAATGCTCCATACCGTCGAGCACTTCCGGAACAAACCAGGTGCGTTTATCCAGCGGGACATAGCCCACCGCATCGCCACGCTGCGACAATTCCGCGCAAGCCGCGTGCAGCAGATGGCTGCGCCCCGCGCCTTCGCGTGCCCAGAGATAGATGTAACCGCTATGTTCCTGACGCAGCACGTTTTGCAGCGCGGCCAGTAAAGAGGAGTTATCCCCCGGCCAGAAACTTGCAAAGGTTTCGTCGTCAGGAAGATAAAGTGGCAAAGAGAGCTGTGCCGGTGTGTTCAGAGATACCTCAACCAGGATTTCACAAAATCGCGAGAAGTTTACCACAGAATCCCATGATGTTTGAACCGGGCAGCAACACTGCCCGGTCGGTACATTATTTGTCTGTTATATCCGCGTCTTCTGCGTCCAGCACCACTTCTTCAGGGCGCAGCACACTAATCAGTTTGAAGATCAAACTTAAGCCGATACCGACGATGGTCGCCAGCGCCATACCTTTCAGCTCCGCCGCGCCGATGTTTACCTTCGCGCCACTGACACCGATGATCAAAATGACAGAAGTCAGGATCAGGTTCTGTGCTTTGTTGTAATCCACTTTCGATTCGATCAAAACACGAATACCGGAAGCACCGATAACACCATAAAGCAGCAGCGAAACGCCGCCCATCACCGGCAATGGGATCATCTGGATAGCAGCAGCCAGTTTACCGACGCAGGAAAGCAGGATAGCGAAAATCGCCGCCCCGCCGATAACCCAGGTACTGTAAACACGGGTGATCGCCATCACGCCAATGTTTTCCCCGTAGGTAGTATTTGGCGTGGAGCCAAAGAAGCCGGAGATCACGGTCGACAAGCCGTTAGCAAACATCGAACGGTGCAGACCTGGATCGCGCAGCAGATCTTTTTTGACGATATTAGCCGTTACTACCAGATGCCCTACGTGCTCGGCAATGACCACCAGCGCCGCTGGCAGAATAGTCAGAATGGCAAACCACTCGAAGCGCGGCGTATAGAGAGTTGGCAGCGCAAACCAGTGGGCGTTAATAATCGGCGTGGTATCGACAATCCCCATTGCGAAAGAGAGCGCATACCCTACCAGCACACCAATTAAAATTGGGATAATTGCCAGGAAACCACGAAACAGGACGGAACCTAAAACCGTGACCGCCAGGGTGGTAATAGAGATGATGATGGTTTTGGAGTCTGGCGTTTGCCCTTCAGCCGGGAGTAAACCTGCCATACCGGCAGCTACGCCCGCCAACTCCAGACCGATGACGGCAACGATTGCGCCCATTGCCGCAGGTGGAAACAGCACGTCCAGCCAGCCGGTCCCCGCTTTCTTCACGATAAAAGAAACCAGGCAGAACAGCACGCCGCACATAATAAAGCCGCCCAGCGCGACTTCATACCCTAACGGCAACAGTAACAATACCGGTGAAATAAAGGCAAAGCTGGAACCAAGATAAGCCGGAATTTTCCCTTTACAGATGAAGAGATACAGCAGCGTTCCTATACCGTTAAATAACAGTACAGTCGCCGGGTTAATATGAAATAAGACGGGCACCAGGACGGTTGCACCAAACATGGCGAACAAATGTTGCAAACTAAGCGGGATTGTCTGTAAAAGTGGCGGTCTTTCACTCACCCCGATAGCACGGCGCGTCATAGTATTATCCTCTGTATTATGTGTTATAGGCGCTTTACTCAAAAAAAAGCCGACTCTTAAAGTCGGCTTTAATTATTTTTATTCTTTATTTCGTACCAAAGATTTTGTCACCGGCATCGCCGAGGCCCGGAATAATGTATCCGTGCTCGTTCAGTCCCTGGTCAATCGATGCAGTATACAGTTCGACGTCCGGGTGCGCTTTTTCCAGCGCTGCGATACCTTCTGGCGCAGCTACCAGCACCAGAACTTTGATGCTGCTGCAGCCCGCTTTTTTCAGCAGGTCGATGGTCGCGATAACGGAACCACCGGTTGCCAGCATTGGGTCAACGATCAGCGCCATACGCTCATCGATGTTAGAAACCAGTTTCTGGAAGTACGGTACCGGCTCCAGCGTTTCTTCATTACGGTACATACCGACTACGCTGATGCGCGCGCTCGGAACGTTTTCCAGCACACCGTCCATCATCCCCAGACCGGCACGCAGAATTGGCACAACGGTAATTTTCTTACCTTTGATCTGATCGATTTCTACCGGGCCGTTCCAGCCTTCGATAGTTACTTTTTCCGTTTCGAGGTCGGCGGTCGCTTCGTAAGTCAGCAGGCTACCCACTTCGGAAGCGAGTTCGCGAAAGCGCTTGGTGCTGATATCTTGCTCACGCATCAGTCCCAGCTTGTGTTTGACGAGTGGGTGTTTGACTTCCACGATCTTCATACTCTTTCTCCTTTGAGGGGCAGCCACAAAAAAAATCGACGGATTATACCTCCTTTCTTCAAGGCGGCAATATTATTTTCGTTGACTTTAGTCAAAATGATAACGGTTTGAGATAAAGTTATTTTATATTCAAATGGTTATGGAAGAAGATTATTCCATCCGAAAACGATCCTTTGCCCTGGTACAAGTATTCTTTTGCCGCGCGCCTGGGGAAAAGACGTACAAAAAGGTTGTGTAAAGCAGTCTCGCAAACGTTTGCTTTCCCTGTTAGAATTGCGCCGAATTTTATTTTTCTACCGCAAGTAACGCGTGGGGACCCAAGCAGTGACCGATAAAACCTCTCTTAGCTACAAAGATGCCGGTGTTGATATTGACGCGGGTAATGCTCTGGTTGGAAGAATCAAAGGCGTAGTGAAGAAAACGCGTCGTCCGGAAGTGATGGGCGGTCTGGGCGGCTTCGGTGCGCTGTGTGCATTGCCGCAAAAATATCGTGAACCCGTGCTGGTTTCCGGCACTGACGGCGTAGGTACCAAGCTGCGTCTGGCGATGGACTTAAAACGTCACGATACCATTGGTATCGATCTGGTCGCCATGTGCGTTAATGACCTGGTGGTGCAAGGTGCGGAACCGCTGTTTTTCCTCGACTATTACGCAACCGGAAAACTGGATGTTGATACCGCTTCAGCGGTGATCAGCGGCATCGCTGAAGGTTGTCTGCAATCGGGCTGTTCGCTTGTGGGTGGCGAAACGGCAGAAATGCCGGGGATGTATCATGGTGAAGATTACGATGTCGCTGGTTTCTGCGTTGGCGTGGTAGAAAAATCAGAAATCATCGACGGCTCTAAAGTCAGCGATGGTGATGTGCTGATTGCACTCGGCTCCAGCGGTCCGCACTCGAACGGCTATTCGCTGGTGCGCAAAATTCTTGAAGTCAGCGGTTGTGATCCGTTAACCACCGAACTTGATGGTAAGCCATTAGCCGATCATCTGCTGGCACCAACCCGCATTTACGTGAAGTCCGTGCTGGAGTTGATTGAAAAGGTCGATGTGCATGCTATTGCGCACCTGACCGGCGGCGGCTTCTGGGAAAACATTCCGCGCGTATTGCCAGATAATACCCAGGCAGTGATTGATGAATCTTCCTGGCAGTGGCCGGAAGTGTTCAACTGGCTGCAAACGGCAGGTAACGTTGAGCGCCATGAAATGTATCGCACCTTCAACTGCGGCGTCGGGATGATTATTGCCCTGCCTGCTCCGGAAGTGGACAAAGCCCTCGCCCTGCTCAATGCCAACGGTGAAAACGCGTGGAAAATCGGTATCATCAAAGCCTCTGATTCCGAACAACGCGTGGTTATCGAATAATGAATATTGTGGTGCTTATTTCCGGCAACGGAAGTAATTTGCAGGCAATTATTGACGCCTGCAAAACAAATAAAATTAAAGGCACCGTACGGGCAGTTTTCAGCAATAAGGCCGACGCGTTCGGCCTTGAACGCGCCCGCCAGGCGGGTATTGCAACGCATACGCTCATCGCCAGCGCGTTTGACAGTCGTGAAGCCTATGACCGGGAGTTGATTCATGAAATCGACATGTACGCACCCGATGTGGTCGTGCTGGCGGGTTTTATGCGCATTCTCAGCCCGGCGTTTGTCTCCCACTATGCCGGGCGTTTGCTGAACATTCACCCTTCTCTGCTGCCGAAATATCCCGGATTACACACCCATCGTCAGGCGCTGGAAAATGGCGATGAAGAGCACGGTACATCGGTGCATTTCGTCACCGATGAACTGGACGGTGGCCCGGTTATTTTACAGGCGAAAGTCCCGGTATTTGCTGGTGATACGGAGGATGACATCACCGCCCGCGTGCAAACCCAGGAACACGCTATTTATCCACTGGTGATTAGCTGGTTTGCCGATGGTCGTCTGAAAATGCACGAAAACGCCGCGTGGCTGGATGGTCAACGTCTGCCGCCGCAGGGCTACGCTGCCGACGAGTAATGCCCCCGTAGTTAAAGCGCCAGCTCTGCCGCTGGCGTTTTTCAATTCACCTGTAAATCGCAAGCTCCAGCAGTTTTTTTCCCCCTTTTCTGGCATAGTTGGACATCTGCCAATATTGCTCGCCATAATATCCAGGCAGTGTCCCGTGAATAAAACGGAGTAAAAGTGGTAATGGGTCAGGAAAAGCTATACATCGAAAAAGAGCTCAGTTGGTTATCGTTCAATGAACGCGTGCTTCAGGAAGCGGCGGACAAATCTAACCCGCTGATTGAAAGGATGCGTTTCCTGGGGATCTATTCCAATAACCTTGATGAGTTCTATAAAGTCCGCTTCGCTGAACTGAAGCGACGCATCATTATTAGCGAAGAACAAGGTTCCAACTCTCATTCCCGCCATTTACTGGGCAAAATTCAGTCCCGGGTGCTGAAAGCCGATCAGGAATTCGACGGCCTCTACAACGAGCTGTTGCTGGAGATGGCGCGCAACCAGATCTTCCTGATTAATGAACGCCAACTCTCCGTCAATCAACAAAACTGGCTGCGTCATTATTTTAAGCAGTATCTGCGTCAGCACATTACGCCGATTTTAATCAATCCTGACACTGACTTAGTGCAGTTCCTGAAAGATGATTACACCTATCTGGCGGTGGAAATTATCCGTGGCGATACCATCCGTTACGCGCTGCTGGAGATCCCATCAGATAAAGTGCCGCGATTTGTGAATTTACCGCCAGAAGCGCCGCGTCGACGCAAGCCGATGATTCTTCTGGATAACATTCTGCGTTACTGCCTTGATGATATTTTCAAAGGCTTCTTTGATTATGACGCGCTGAATGCCTATTCAATGAAGATGACCCGCGATGCCGAATACGATTTAGTGCACGAGATGGAAGCCAGCCTGATGGAGTTGATGTCTTCCAGCCTGAAGCAGCGCTTAACCGCAGAACCGGTACGTTTTGTTTATCAGCGCGATATGCCTAATGCGCTGGTTGAAGTGTTACGCGAAAAACTGACTATTTCCCGCTACGACTCCATCGTCCCCGGCGGCCGTTATCACAATTTTAAAGACTTTATTAATTTCCCCAACGTCGGCAAAGCCAATCTGGTGAACAAACCATTGCCGCGTTTACGCCATATTTGGTTCGATAAAGCCCAGTTCCGCAACGGTTTTGATGCCATTCGCGAACGTGATGTGTTGCTCTATTATCCTTATCATACCTTTGAGCATGTACTGGAACTGCTGCGTCAGGCTTCGTTCGACCCGAGCGTACTGGCGATTAAAATTAACATTTACCGCGTGGCGAAAGATTCACGCATCATCGACTCGATGATCCACGCCGCACACAACGGTAAGAAAGTCACCGTGGTGGTTGAGTTACAGGCGCGTTTCGACGAAGAAGCCAACATTCACTGGGCGAAGCGCCTGACCGAAGCAGGCGTGCACGTTATCTTCTCTGCGCCGGGGCTGAAAATTCACGCCAAACTGTTCCTGATTTCACGTAAAGAAAACGGTGAAGTGGTGCGTTACGCACACATCGGGACCGGGAACTTTAACGAAAAAACCGCGCGTCTTTATACTGACTATTCGTTGCTGACCGCTGATGCGCGCATTACCAACGAAGTACGGCGTGTGTTCAACTTTATTGAAAACCCATACCGTCCGGTGACATTTGATTATTTAATGGTGTCACCACAAAACTCCCGCCGTTTGTTGTATGAGATGGTGGACCGCGAGATCGCCAACGCGCAGCAAGGGCTGCCCAGCGGTATCACTCTAAAGCTAAATAACCTTGTCGATAAAGGTCTGGTCGACCGTCTGTATGCGGCTTCCAGCTCCGGCGTGCCGGTTAATCTGCTGGTTCGCGGCATGTGTTCGCTGATCCCCAATCTGGAAGGCATTAGCGACAACATTCGTGCCATCAGTATTGTTGACCGTTACCTTGAACATGACCGGGTTTATATTTTTGAAAATGGCGGCGATAAAAAGGTCTACCTTTCTTCCGCCGACTGGATGACGCGCAATATTGATTATCGTATTGAAGTGGCGACGCCGCTGCTCGATCCGCGCCTGAAGCAGCGGGTGCTGGACATCATCGACATATTGTTCAGCGATACGGTCAAAGCACGTTATATCGATAAAGAACTCAGTAATCGCTACGTTCCCCGCGGCAATCGCCGCAAAGTGCGGGCGCAGTTGGCGATTTACGATTACATCAAATCCCTCGAACAACCTGAATAACCCTATGCCAATACACGACAAATCCCCTCGTCCGCAGGAGTTTGCTGCGGTCGATCTTGGTTCAAACAGTTTCCACATGGTTATTGCCCGTGTGGTGGATGGCGCTATGCAGATTATTGGTCGCCTGAAACAGCGGGTCCATCTGGCAGACGGTCTGGGGCCAGATAATATGTTGAGTGAAGAGGCAATCACACGCGGATTGAACTGCCTATCGTTGTTTGCTGAACGCTTGCAGGGATTTTCGCCTGCCAGCGTTTGTATTGTTGGCACCCATACGCTGCGTCAGGCGTTGAATGCTACTGACTTTTTGAAACGCGCGGAAAAGGTCATTCCCTACCCGATTGAAATTATTTCCGGTAATGAAGAAGCCCGTCTGATTTTCATGGGCGTGGAACATACCCAGCCGGAAAAAGGTCGCAAACTGGTTATTGATATTGGCGGCGGATCTACGGAACTGGTGATTGGTGAAAATTTCGAACCGATTCTCGTTGAAAGCCGCCGGATGGGTTGTGTCAGCTTTGCCCAACTCTATTTCCCGGGCGGGGTCATCAATAAAGAGAATTTTCAGCGCGCTCGCATGGCAGCAGCACAAAAACTGGAAACTTTAACCTGGCAATTTCGCATTCAAGGCTGGAACGTGGCAATGGGCGCTTCCGGTACCATTAAAGCCGCCCATGAAGTGTTGATGGAGATGGGCGAGAAAGACGGGGTAATTACCCCGGAACGTCTCGAAAAACTGGTGAAAGAAGTTTTACGGCACCGTAATTTCGCATCGCTGAGCTTACCGGGTCTTTCCGAGGAGCGGAAAACTGTCTTCGTTCCTGGACTGGCGATTTTATGCGGTGTGTTTGATGCCTTAGCCATCCGTGAACTGCGCCTTTCTGATGGGGCGTTACGCGAAGGCGTATTGTATGAAATGGAAGGACGTTTCCGTCATCAGGATGTGCGTAGTCGCACCGCCAGTAGTCTCGCTAACCAGTATCACATCGACAGTGAACAGGCCCGACGGGTGCTGGATACCACTATGCAAATGTACGAACAGTGGCGTGAGCAGCAACCGAAGCTGGCGCATCCGCAACTGGAAGCGCTACTGCGATGGGCCGCCATGCTGCATGAGGTCGGATTGAATATCAACCATAGCGGTTTGCATCGCCACTCCGCTTATATCTTGCAAAACAGCGACTTACCGGGATTTAATCAGGAACAGCAACTGATGATGGCGACGCTGGTACGCTATCACCGTAAAGCGATTAAGCTCGACGATTTGCCGCGCTTTACCTTGTTTAAAAAGAAACAGTTTCTGCCGCTGATTCAGCTATTGCGTCTTGGCGTCTTGCTCAACAATCAACGTCAGGCAACCACCACACCGCCAACATTGACGCTGATTACCGATGACAGTCACTGGACATTGCGTTTTCCGCATGACTGGTTTAGTCAGAATGCGCTGGTACTGCTTGATCTGGAAAAGGAGCAAGAATACTGGGAAGGCGTGGCTGGCTGGCGGTTGAAAATTGAAGAAGAAAGTACACCAGAAATCGCCGCTTAATGCTTTGCGGGCCGACAAGAAATGTCGGCCCGCATTATTCAGGCACTTTCGCGAATGGGTTCGATTTCATTCAGCGTATCAATTAACGGTTGCGGCTTACCAATAAGATAACCCTGCATATAATCGATCCCCAAAGAGAGCACCGCCTCGCGGATCTCTTCGTTTTCAACGTACTCTGCCACTACCAGCATTTTCTTCATTCGCGCCAGGTGGCAAATCGACGCCACTATCTGATAATCCAGACTATTTGACACAATATTGCGGATAAAACTGCCGTCAATTTTAAGGAGATCGGCATTCACATTTTTAAGCCGCGCATAACTGGCGTAGCCGGTGCCGAAATCATCAATCGCAATCTGACAGCCTAATTCCTGAAGATGCTGCAAGGTGATTTGCGCCTGCTTAACATTGGTCAGAGCATTACTTTCGGTGACTTCAAAAATAAGTTGCCACGCTTCAATTTGATATTTAGCCAGCAGCTGACTGACTTCAACGGGAAAACGAGCCTGACATACCGAGGTTGGCGACAGATTAATCGCAAAACGGTGAGCGGGCATCTTCGCTCTGTTTTCAGCCATAAATTGCAGCGTATGCTCAATGACCCACATGTCGATACTCGACGATAAACCAAATTCGTGCGCGACCGGCAAGAAGCTGTCGGGGCTGATCAGTTCATCATTATCACCTTTCATGCGCAGAAGAATTTCATGGTAGACATCACCACGCATACCGGTAATCGGCTGGGCCATCAGGAAAAAATGGTTGTGTTCCAGCGCCTGCTGTAGCCGATTCATCATCGCGACTTTATCTTTCAATTCACGTTGTAAATACATAGCCCCGCGGCGCTGCATATTTTCTGGAGCGTTGGTCACGATGGAGAGTTCAGCAACCGTATTTAGCTCTCCCAGCAGCAGGTAGATATGATTCACCGGCGAGCGTACATAGCAGTAACTGACGCCAATCTGCGGTTGCATCGGCATTCCATCCCAAAAGAAACGAAATTGCTTGAGATGGCTATCCAGTGCGGTAATGCGCTCCTGGTGCGATTCTGTATTCAGTCGCAGCGCGAGATCGTTACCCGAAAGCTGATAAACATCTTCACCCGGTTCCAGCAATGGTGACAGCCAGTGAGAAAGTTTTTGCTTGTATTGAATCCGTAGCATGATGCCATAGTTCTTAACCAGCATTTCCATGCCGGGGATGCGTAAATAACAAAGCGCAGACCAGGGGGCATCACGCAACGCGCGATTCAGGGCGCGAACATTTGGCAGATGAACCACCGGGTCCACATACGCAAGCCGCTGAATGCGTCTGACTACCGCTCGCTGACGGGTTGCCAGTACAGCCATATAATTGACAATAAAAGAGAATACCAGATAACTGGAGGAGGTTATGGTCAGTTGCGTGGTATAGCCAGGATAAATGGGAATGTAATTTTGATAGCTGTGGATGCTAATCATCAGCACGACCGCCCAGAGCAGCGAAATCAACTTATAACCATAGCGCATGGCTCCCCACATCATCAGGGGTAGCAATAATGACAAGGTATAATTGGTGCTAAAAATTGTGCTTTTTTCATTTAACGGCATGCACAACAGCAGCAACAACGCACCTAATGCCAGTAGCCAGATTGCGAACTCTTTTTTGGTAACTTTGGCATCAACCTGCTGTTTTAATTGCGAATAATAGCTACGTAAATAAAACGGATTTCGCACCACCCGAATGATGAAATAGCACAGCGGGACACCAATCAGATTACCTACCAGCAAGGCCTGATAATTGATTAAGGTCCCGAGGTTAAAGGGCATGACGCCGACCAGATTTTCTCTGCTCGCCAGTAATCCAACAAACGCAGCAAATTGGAAAAGTATTAGAAACAGCGTTGCAGGAAATACAATCTGCCAGAATATACGCTGGGCAATTAAACGGGTATCACCATGTGAAACGTTGTTACGCCGGGGAGTAAAGACCCTGTAACCGCCCCAACAGAGAATGATAATGATAATAAAATTAGCTGCTAATGAGAGCGTTTCGTAAATACCCAGCTCTGCATATTTGCGAACAAAAATCCCTAAAGCGATACCTGGCAATGCCGCCCAGCTGAAAAACATCATCATGCTGATCATCAGTGCCAAAGGCAGATAAAAGAGAAAAACCTCACCGGAAGAAATATGCGCGAAAGTATTGATGTGGGCGAAAATGGGCAAGATTAAAGAAGGCAGGAACAGCGGAAGCCCCCACCATTTATCACGTATTTTTATATAGGTTGCATTCAGTTTCATAGATGCTCAGCAGAATCCCCCACATCCTGAAGGAGGTGTATTCAGACAGGCATCCCACCTGACTTCGAATGATGATTATTCATCACTATAGAGAGCATTGATTCTAAGTGTCATATGAAAGTTCCAATTGATATATATCAAACAAAATAACCCTGATTAATGAATTATTACGTTTATCATGTTAATTCATCATTATTACATCATCATTGTAAATAATTAAATTAACTTCCATAACATTAAAATATGTATCCACTGACGCTTTTTTACATAACGAAGAATTGACCATTTTGTCCTGTTGTGCCTTAATGTAAGTACCGTCCACGGCGTGGGACATACTTCAAGGAACCTTTTGTGAGTCAGGCAACCAGTATGCGAAAACGACACCGATTTAACAGTCGCATGACCCGTATCGTACTGCTCATCAGCTTTATCTTCTTCTTTGGCCGTTTTATCTACTCGTCCGTCGGTGCATGGCAGCACCATCAGAGCAAAAAAGAAGCTCAGCAATCCACACTCTCCGTCGAATCACCGGTACAACGTTAGCGGTTACCTTCTCCACTTTCACAGAACATAACGGCACCTCGCTGTCGGATGCTTTTGCTCTTTGGGATTATCAAAGCGGCAGATATTCTTTCATCTTAAATTTTACGTCTTTGTCCTGACTGATGTTTATCCTGTTTGGCTGCGAAATAAATATAAAATTAATACATATGTTTTAATGATGTATTTTTATAAATTATTTTCCACATGAATTTTAATAAATTTAATCTATTCCTTTATACGCAATACATTTACTTTCCTCTTTTGATGATCTTAAATGTCTTATTTTTCGTAATGTGTATAACAAGGAATAGTGATGAAATTTAAAAAATGTCTTCTGCCTGTGGCAATGTTAGCGTCATTCACTCTGGCAGGATGCCAGTCAAATGCTGATGATCATGCCGCCGATGTTTATCAAACCGATCAACTGAATACCAAACAAGAAACTAAAACCGTTAATATTATTTCCATTCTTCCCGCAAAAGTTGCCGTAGACAACTCCCAAAATAAACGAAACGCACAAGCCTTCGGCGCGCTTATTGGTGCAGTCGCTGGCGGTGTTATCGGCCACAACGTGGGGTCTGGCAGCAATTCCGGAACGACGGCAGGTGCAGTTGGCGGCGGAGCTGTTGGCGCAGCAGCAGGTTCTATGGTGAATGATAAAACCTTAGTGGAAGGTGTTTCTCTGACGTATAAGGAAGGCACCAAAGTGTATACCTCCACCCAGGTGGGTAAAGAGTGCCAGTTTACGACAGGTTTAGCCGTTGTTATTACCACGACGTATAACGAAACGCGTATTCAGCCAAATACCAAATGTCCTGAAAAGAGCTAATAATCAGGAGGAGTCATGAAGAAGGTTTTTCTTTGCGCCATCTTAGCCTCCTTAAGCTATCCGGCTATCGCCTCATCATTGCAGGATCAACTCTCTGCTGTCGCAGAAGCGGAACAGCAAGGTAAAAATGAAGAGCAAAGGCAGCATGACGAATGGGTCGCGGAGCGCAACAGGGAAATCCAGCAAGAGAAGCAACGTCGCGCAAACGCCCAGGCCGCCGCTAACAAAAGAGCGGCAACGGCAGCGGCAAATAAGAAAGCTCGTCAGGATAAACTGGACGCCGAAGCCACTGCGGACAAGAAACGCGATCAAAGTTATGAAGA
Source organism: Escherichia coli (assembly GCF_036503815.1). GTDB lineage: Bacteria > Pseudomonadota > Gammaproteobacteria > Enterobacterales > Enterobacteriaceae > Escherichia > Escherichia coli_F. The sequence goes on along the minus strand of NZ_AP027764.1, from coordinate 1,404,739 downwards.
TGAGCTACGCAGCTTAGAGATTCAGAAACAAAAACTGGCGCTGGCGAAAGAAGAAGCCCGCGTTAAGCGAGAAAACGAATTTATCGATCAGGAACTGAAGCACAAAGCTGCGCAAACCGATGTGGTGCAATCTGAAGCTGACGCAAACAGGAATATGACTGAAGGCGGTCGCGATCTGATGAAAAGCGTGGGCAAAGCAGAAGAGAACAAATCGGACAGCTGGTTTAACTAAGCGATGTCAGTAACTTCAATCCTATGATTCGTGAGTATAAAAAACCCTCTGTAGTAACAGAGGGTTTTGCTAATTCATAGTGCTGGGCTCAAATCATTCCCACTCAATAGTCGCCGGCGGCTTGCCGCTGATGTCATACACCACGCGGGAAATACCGTTCACTTCATTGATAATGCGGTTGGAAACGCGACCGAGGAAATCGTACGGCAGATGCGCCCAGTGTGCGGTCATAAAGTCGATAGTTTCGACAGCACGCAGAGAGACAACCCAGTCATACTTACGGCCATCGCCCATTACACCAACGGAACGTACTGGCAGGAAGACGGTGAACGCCTGGCTGACTTTGTCGTACAGGTCCGCTTTACGCAGTTCTTCAATGAAGATGGCATCAGCACGGCGCAGCAGGTCGCAGTACTCTTTCTTCACTTCGCCCAGCACACGAACGCCAAGCCCTGGTCCCGGGAACGGGTGACGGTACAGCATGTCGTACGGCAGGCCCAGCTCCAGACCAATTTTACGCACTTCGTCTTTGAACAGCTCTTTCAGCGGTTCAACCAGGCCCATCTTCATCTCTTTCGGTAGGCCGCCCACGTTGTGGTGAGATTTGATGACGTGAGCTTTACCGGTTGCAGACGCGGCAGATTCGATAACATCAGGGTAGATAGTACCCTGCGCCAGCCACTTCACATCTTCCAGTTTCAGCGCTTCTTCATCGAATACTTCAACGAAAACGCGACCGATGATTTTACGTTTTGCTTCCGGATCGTTTTCACCAGCCAGCGCTGACAAGAAGCGATCTTCTGCCGGAACGTGAACAATGTTCAGACCAAAGTGATCGCCAAACATATCCAGAACCTGCTCTGCTTCGTTGAGACGCAGCAGGCCGTTGTCGACGAATACGCAAGTCAGGTTTTTGCCGATTGCGCGGTGCAGCAGCATTGCGGTTACGGAGGAATCCACGCCACCAGAGAGGCCGAGGATCACTTTATCGTCGCCTACCTGCTCGCGGATACGGGCTACGGCATCGTCGATAATTTTCGCTGGCGTCCACAGGGCTTCACACTGGCAGATATCACGCACAAAACGCTCCAGCATGCGCATCCCCTGGCGGGTGTGAGTCACTTCCGGGTGGAACTGTACGCCATAGAAGCGTTTTTCTTCATTTGCCATGATGGCGAACGGGCAGCTTTCGGTGCTGGCTACGGTGATGAAGTCGGACGGGATAGCGGTAACTTTATCGCCGTGGCTCATCCAGACATCGAGCAGCGGTTTACCGTCTGCGGTCAGCGCATCTTCGATACCGCGAACCAGTGCGCTGTCGTTTACGACTTCAACCTGCGCATAGCCAAATTCACGTTCGTTAGAGGCTTCAACATGACCACCCAACTGCATTGCCATGGTCTGCATACCATAGCAAACGCCGAATACCGGTACGCCTGCTTCAAAGACATACTGCGGCGCACGCGGGCTGTTTTCTTCGGTGGTGCTTTCCGGGCCGCCGGAAAGAATAATGCCGCTTGGATTGAAGTCACGAATTTGTGCTTCTGTCACATCCCACGCCCACAGTTCGCAGTAAACACCCAGTTCACGCACGCGGCGCGCAACCAGTTGGGTGTACTGAGAACCGAAGTCCAGAATGAGGATGCGATGCTTATGAATGTTTTCCGTCATTGACGCTTATTCCGAGGCAAGTGAAACAGATAATATAAATCGCCCGACATGAAGTCGGGCGAAGAGAATCAGGAGCCCAGACGGTAGTTCGGGGACTCTTTAGTAATGGTCACGTCGTGAACGTGGCTTTCCTGAATGCCCGCACCGCTGATACGTACAAACTCCGCTTTAGTACGCAGTTCGTCGATAGTACCACAGCCGGTCAGGCCCATACAGGAGCGCAGGCCGCCCATCTGCTGGTGAATGATCTCTTTCAGGCGACCTTTATAGGCTACGCGACCTTCGATACCTTCCGGCACCAGTTTGTCGGCAGCGTTGTCGCTCTGGAAGTAACGGTCAGAAGAACCTTTGGACATCGCGCCCAGAGAGCCCATCCCACGGTAAGACTTGTAAGAACGGCCCTGGTAGAGCTCGATTTCACCTGGGGATTCTTCAGTACCCGCCAGCATGGAACCTACCATCACCGCGCTTGCACCAGCAGCGATAGCTTTGGCGATATCGCCAGAGAAACGAATACCACCGTCAGCGATAACCGGAATCCCGGTCCCTTCCAGGGCTTCTACTGCGTCAGCAACGGCAGTGATCTGCGGAACACCGACGCCAGTAACAATGCGGGTAGTACAAATAGAACCAGGGCCGATACCCACTTTAACGGCACTGCAACCGGCTTCTGCCAGCGCGCGGGCACCTGCAGCTGTTGCCACGTTGCCGCCGATGATTTGCAGGTCAGGATATTTAGCGCGAGTTTCACGGATACGCTGCAGAACGCCTTCAGAGTGACCGTGAGAGGAGTCAATCAGCAGAACGTCAACGCCTGCGGCAACCAGCGCATCAACACGCTCTTCGTTACCCGCACCTGCACCAACCGCTGCACCTACACGCAGACGGCCTTGTTCGTCTTTACAGGCGTTCGGTTTACGCTCCGCTTTCTGGAAGTCCTTCACAGTGATCATGCCGATCAGGTGGAATTCATCATCAACCACCAGCGCTTTTTCAACGCGTTTTTCGTGCATTTTTGCCAGCACAACTTCACGGGCTTCGCCTTCACGCACGGTTACCAGACGCTCTTTCGGCGTCATGTAAACGCTGACCGGCTGGTTCAGGTCGGTAACAAAACGCACGTCACGACCGGTGATGATGCCGACCAGTTCGTTTTCTTCGGTCACAACCGGATAGCCTGCAAAACCGTTACGCTCGGTCAGCTCTTTCACTTCGCGCAGCGTCGTGGTTGGCAGTACGGTCTGCGGATCGGTTACCACGCCAGATTCGTGTTTTTTCACACGGCGAACTTCTTCAGCCTGGCGCTCGATAGACATGTTTTTGTGGATAAAGCCGATACCGCCTTCCTGAGCCAGAGCGATAGCCAGGCGAGCTTCCGTTACGGTATCCATTGCTGCGGAAAGCATAGGAATATTCAGACGAATAGTTTTCGTCAGCTGGGTGCTGAGGTCAGCAGTATTCGGCAGAACGGTAGAATGAGCAGGAACGAGGAGAACGTCGTCAAACGTCAGAGCTTCTTTAGCGATACGTAGCATGGGCAATATCTCGACCAGAGTGGTTAATAAATATTGCCGCGGCATTATACAGAGCGTAACCGATTGCATCTACCCCTTTTTGCAAAAAATGCTTGCTATCCCCGGAGGGCGGGTTACTATCGACTAAATAACCTGCTGATTTAGAATTTGATCTCGCTCACATGTTACCTTCTCAATCCCCTGCAATTTTTACCGTTAGCCGCCTGAATCAAACGGTTCGTCTGCTGCTTGAGCATGAGATGGGGCAGGTGTGGATCAGTGGCGAAATCTCTAATTTCACACAACCGGCTTCCGGTCACTGGTACTTTACGCTTAAAGACGATAACGCCCAGGTGCGCTGTGCGATGTTCCGCAACAGCAATCGCCGGGTGACCTTTCGCCCACAGCATGGGCAGCAGGTTTTAGTTCGCGCCAACATTACGCTGTATGAACCTCGCGGCGATTATCAAATTATTGTCGAAAGTATGCAGCCCGCCGGTGAAGGTTTACTGCAACAGAAGTACGAACAGCTTAAAGCGAAGTTGCAGGCTGAAGGGTTATTCGACCAGCAATTCAAGAATCCGCTACCGTCGCCTGCGCACTGCGTGGGCGTTATCACCTCAAAGACCGGTGCTGCACTGCACGATATTTTGCATGTGTTGAAACGCCGCGATCCGTCTCTGCCAGTGATAATTTACCCGACCGCCGTTCAGGGCGATGACGCACCGGGGCAAATCGTTCGCGCCATTGAGCTGGCGAATCTTCGCAACGAATGTGACGTACTGATCGTCGGGCGTGGCGGTGGTTCGCTGGAAGATTTATGGAGTTTTAACGATGAACGCGTGGCACGGGCGATTTTTGCCAGCAGCATTCCGGTGGTCAGCGCCGTTGGGCATGAAACCGATGTGACGATTGCCGACTTTGTTGCTGATCTACGTGCGCCAACGCCGTCAGCCGCCGCCGAAGTGGTGAGCCGCAATCAGCAAGAGTTACTGCGTCAGGCGCAGTCTGCGCAGCAACGGCTGGAAATGGCGATGGATTACTACCTCGCCAACCGCACACGACGTTTTACGCAGATTCATCACCGTTTACAGCAGCAGCATCCACAACTCCGGCTGGCGCGTCAGCAAACCACGCTTGAGCGTCTGCAAAAGCGGATGAGCTTTGCGTTGGAGAATCAGCTTAAACGCGCCGGTCAGCAACAGCAGCGATTAACACAGCGGCTGAATCAGCAAAACCCGCAACCGAAGATTCATCGCGCACAAACGCGGGTTCAGCAACTGGAATATCGCCTCGCTGAAACACTTCGCGCACAGCTTAGCGCAACGCGCGAACGCTTTGGTAACACAGTGACGCACCTCGAAGCGGTGAGTCCACTCTCCACGCTCGCACGCGGTTATAGCGTTACCAGCGCCGCTGATGGCGCGGTGCTAAAACAGGTTAAGCAGGTGAAAGTGGGTGAGACACTGACCACTCGCCTGGGCGATGGCGTAGTGATCAGTGAAGTGAGTGCTGTGACGAAAAGCCGCAAGCCGCGCAAGAAAACCTGATGACGTATTGCGTACCAGACTTTCCCCCGCTTTACAGACCCGATAAGACTACTGGAAACAGGTCGCAAACCCCGCAGTACTGGATGCCTGAATACCGCAGTTTTGTGTCCCCGCCCCTTCATCCATGCCACAATAGAACGAACCGGCCCGATCGGTAGAGAAATAGGGGAAGCTTATCGATGATGGCCATCCCAGCGCGCTAAAGCTGCTATGTAACGACTGTAAATCGGTATAGCTCGGTGCTCTACTAAAGTCACCGCACTGCTTTGCAATATCCCATTTTTGAGCATCGATCACATGTGCCAGCGCCCAGATTTCATTATTCACCGTTGGCGCTACTGCCGCTGTAGCCCCTGACGGCAACTCTGATTTCAATAGTGGGCGGTGTAACGTCTTGCCACTTACTGTGGCGGTATCCGCCATATGTCCCCAGAAATAAGCCGTGGCAACATTCGGACTGGTCGGCACGGTGAAAATGGTATCCAGCGTCGCGGTTATCGCGGCGTTATTGGTCAGCGTCACCGTCAACGGCGTTTTATATCCTGGCGTATTATCCTGACGAACGGTAAAACTTGCCGTACCGTCCGCCCCTGTCACGCCGTCGATCGTATTCCCACTGTCAGCCAGCGTGACTGCTGCACCGGATGAGGGTTGCACAGTCAAATCGTCCATCGCGTCCACATCACCATACAATGTCGCCCCGCTGTTACGCGGCACGGCATCACCACGTTTTAAGGTGAAAGCGACATTCGGTACCGGCTTCCCGGCGCTGTCTTTTACGGTAACAACGACGGGCGCGGCTTCACCTTTTTTTACCTTCGCCGCCTGCGTAGTGGCATCTATCGCCGTCGATGTCAGCGTGACGCTGGAGACGGTCGCGCGGGGATTGACCAGACATCCCTGATACCCCGTACTCGCCGTCGACGACTCAAAACCATTATTCAGACTGACAACCAGGGCATTCCCCTGCTTGTTATCCAGTGCCCACCATGCATACTTCGTAGACCAGCCGATTTGAGTCGTCAGCGTGTTCCCCGGATAGCGCGCGTAGAGCGATAATAAATCATCGCTCAATGGCCGACGTGCCGCTTCACAAGGACTGAGGTTGCTATCTTCCCTTTGCGTTGCCTTAAACAACGGCCACACTTCATTGTTATCCGTCACCTGACTGACTCCGGCGCTCGACGGCAGCTCTTTCAACAACTTAGGCCGTTCAAAGACCACGCCGTTTTCCGCCGTTACCGTATCCGGCATATGGCCCCAGTAGGTCGCCATTGCGGAATCCGGGCTGGTGACGACGGTAAAGATCGTATCAAGGACGCTGGTAGTTGCGACATCTCGCGCCAGTATAGCGGTGAACGGAATGGCCAGGCCGATGGTCTCAGGCTGTTCAACATTGAAAGTGGCCGTACCATCACTGCCAGTGAAACCTTGCCATTGCGTATCGTGTGCGGCCAGAGAAAACTCCGCCGACACAGGTGTCAATTCTGTCAACGTCATTCCATTTGCCGGCGTACCCACTCCTACTCCTGAACGACTCATCGCTGAACCACGCCTGAGCGTCACGGCCTCTCCCGCCAGCGGGTTGCCATCACGATCTTTGACCGTCACCACAATTGGCAGTGGGTTACCTTTTTTCACTGACGCGCTGGGTCGCCCGCCATTGCTGAGGGTTCTGGCGTTATCCATTGCGGATGACGTCAACATTACGCTGACGCCTGCCGGATGCGGCTTCGTCAGGCAAAGCATCAGCGCGTTGTTTGACGAGCTCTTCGCGATATCTCCTGCGCTCAGGCTGACCGTCTGATACTGCCACGTATATAAATCCGGCATGACCATATCATAAGCCCACCACTTGCCTGCATATATCGGCAGCCCCAGGTCAGTCTTTATCGCGCCGTTGGGATGATCATTATACAAATCCAACAATTCATTACTACGCGGTTGATTCTCCAGCGGACAATCTGTCGATGTTAAATTTTGAAAGTTGCTCATATACGACCACACTTCACCATTGCCGTTAGTGCTAATCGATGACCCTGAAGTCGCTTCGGCTTTCAGCAGCGGTCGTCTGAAGGTGACGCCTGCCGAACTGGTAAAGGTGTCCGGCATGTGTCCCCAGAATTTCGCGCTCGGTGAGTCTGGGCTGGTTATCACCGTGTAGATAACATCCAGCGTGGCGGTTTTGGTTGTATCGCGCGCCAACATGACGGTTATCGGTGTCGCCAGACCTGTCGTGGCATTCTGGCTCACTTCAAAGGTGGCTGTGCCATCACTGCCCGTTGTTCTGAGCACTTTTGCCCCATTTGCCGTCAGCACAGCGTCACTGTTCGCGGGTATCAATGACTTTACGGTAAGATCGTCCGCACTCGAGTTAACGGTTGCTTTCGAGCGATCCAGCGTCGTTTCACGCGTGAGGGTAAAGTCGGCGTAGGGTACCGGATTCCCGGCGCTATCACGTACGGTCACCGTCAGCGGAATCGTCTCCCCTTTCTTCGCTACGGCGCTCGGTCGACCACCATTGCTGGCCGTTTTTGCCGCATCCTGTGCTGTTGAAGTGATCTCTATCATCGCCGGAACGGTATGCGGTTCCACCAGGCACATCACTACCGCCGTATAACTGGACGATGCCTGAACTGTCTGACCACTAACGAGTGAAAACGCCTGGTTGCTCCAGCTACTGCCAGAAACCGTCATCATGTCGTAGGCCCACATATACCCGGCGGAAGTCGGCAAGCCGAGCACCGTGCCCAACTGGTTGTTAGGGTAATCCGCATACAACCCCTGCATGTCAGTCATCAGCGGTTGATAACTCTCATCACACCCAGCCTTGCTGGCATCCGTTTTCTCCGTTGCTGTCAGGCGCGACCAGACTTCATTATTGGTCGTTACCGCCGTACCACCTGAAAGTTCAGCTTTGAGGAAAGGCCGTTTGAAGGTGACGCCTTCGCTGCTGGTAAAGGTTTCCGCCATATGACCCCAGTAGGCCGCCAGTGGTGTATCCGGGCTGGTGACGACGGTGAAGATCACTGGCAAGGTGTTCGACGACACGCCGGTATCGTTCAACAGGGTATAAAAGTCGGTTTTGAGTCCGGTGGACGCATCCTGTCGGAGTGTTATCGTGGTGGTTCCGTCTGGCCCGGTCACGCCATACAGAATGGTCGATGCAGTGGTATCCACCGTCGTACCCGACGCAGTCGTGACCGACACTTTCTGCGATGTTGACGCCACATTTTGGCGATTGACCGGGTTAGCGTGTTTCAGGGCAAACGGCGTATTGCCGACTAAATTCCCCTGTGCATCTTTAGTCGAAATGCGGATCGACACGCTATCGCCTTTCTGCACTTTGATCGCGCTAAGCGTACTGTCAATGCTGACAAATTGCGCGGGGTCTGAGGCCTCCAGCGTAATTTGGCTAGCAGCCGTCAACGGCGTTGTGCGGCAGGTTTGTAGCACGACTGTGTTCGTCGAGATTTGTGAGACTGCACCAGTATTCAGTTGCACCACATTGTAGTAACGGCTCCCTGTTTGCGTATCACTCGGGGTATTGGTGAGATAGGTCGTTTTTACCGGCCATCCCTGCACCGTACTCATCACATTACCGCTATTGGCGTCATACAAAGACTTCAGTCCATCCAGCGTCGGCATATAATCTGTACCACACCCATTCATGCTGGTGTCAGCCGACTGAGTCCAGGTGAATCTTGCCCAATCTTCACCGTTTTCAGCCGTAGAATTTCGACCACTGGTGTTACTCAGCTCTTTCAACAACAGTGGTCGTTTATAGATTGTACCGTCGGAGGCCATCACCGTTTCGGCCATATGTCCCCAAAAATTCGCTTTTGGCGAATCCGGGCTGGTCACGACAGTAAAGACCACCGGTAGCGTCGCCTTGACGCTGCTGGACGTATCCAGTTTTGCCGTGAGATCGGTTCTTAACCCGGTACTGTTATCCTGTTTCAGGGTAAATGTCGTTGACCCGTCTGCACCAGTCACGCCGTAAATCGTTTCACTCGTCGACTGGAAATTATTTCGCGTATTTCCCCAAGCATCCGTCACCGTCAGCGCGCCCACGCTCGCGGTTGCTGATGCGTTAGCCCGACTCACGCTGTTGGCACGCGTCAGGATAAATGCCGTATTGCCCACCAGGTTGCCTTGCGTATCTTTGGTGGTGACGCGCACCACGGATTCTTCGCCTTTTTTCGCTTTTACCACGTTATAGGTGGTATCCAGCGTCGCCGGATCTGCCGCTTCCAGCAGAATTTGGCCCACCGTGGTTACCGGCGTGGTCTGGCAGGTCAGCAGTTGCAGCGCCGTTGATGACACTGCCGCACTCGTGCCATTGCTGAGATCTACCGCCTTGTAGTTACGCTGCTCCATGCTGCCGTTGTCGGACGTGTTGGACAAATAGCGTGTTGCCACCGGCCAGCCCTGCACGGTTTTCATGGTGTTGCCCGCATTATTAGCAAACAGTGACGTCAGACCGGCTTGAGTCGGAATATAGTTGGTTCCACAGCCACTATACGTCGTGGAAGAACTCGCATAATTAATGTTAAACAACGCCCAGTTTTCATTGTCTTCAGACGTCGATGTTCGCCCAGTCTGATAGGCCAGTTCCTTCAACAACAGCGGGCGTTTAAATACCGTACCGTCCGCAGCCGTCACCGTTTCCGGCATATGCCCCCACATTTTCGCTTTGCTACTATCCGGGCTGGTGACCACAGTAAAGATCGTATCCAGGCTGTCTTTTTTTGTTGCATCGGAATACAACGTCGCCGTCAGCGCCGTTTTGGTGCCGTGAGTATCCGGGCGGGTAATATTGAGGATTTTGCTGCCGTCGCTGCCGGTCATGGCAGTATAAAATCCCGCGGTGTCGTTCAACGTCGTTTCATCCGCCAGCCCGCTGTTAATCACCACCGGTGCCACCAGCGCATCGCCGCTACCGGCAATATGTTTTTCGCCCGTGCGGGTATAACCGTCTCCGCGACTGAGTTTAAATGGCATATCCGTGAGCCGATTACCCTGCGCATCTTTTACCGTTACCTTAACCTGTAGCGTTTCGCCTTTTTTCAGCTTCGCCGCGTTATTCCCGGCAGCCCACTGTGCGTTATCAACCACCTCCAGCGTAATGCTGCTGGCAGGTTTGTTCGCCGTCGTCAGGCAACTGACGTAAACCGGCGTATCGCCGCCGATGGCCTGTGCGCCGTTATCCAGGGCAATGGTGTAATTGTGCGGCGTTAAATCCGCGGGGGAACTGCTCCAGTAGGGCTGACGCTGCGTCGGCCAGCCGTGTGTGGCTTGCACCGCATTACCGTTATTAGCGTCATAGAGCGCACTGAGCTGGGAGCGGCGCGGCAGCATATTGGTTCCGCAACCGCCTTTACTGGTAATGGCCGTACTGGCCTGGCTAACGCGCGCCCAGACTTCGTTTTTTTCCGTTAGTGTGCCATCCGGACTGGTGATTTCTGCTGCCAGCTTAGGCCGGGTAAAGGTTAATGAATCAACGGTAATCGTTTCATCCATATGGCCCCACATCTGCGCCCCACTAACATCCGGGCTGGTTGGGGTGGTAAAAATAACATTGTAATTAATGGCATTTGGTAGATGGGAATTGACCGGCGTAATGCTCAGCACGGTTCTTAACCCTACCCCCTGGGGTTGCTCTATTTCGACCGTTGCCACGCCTTGTGCATCTGTCGTACCCGTATAAACCATCGACGGCTGCGATGTGCCGTATTGCGTGCCATTCATCGTGATAGCGCCGCTGCTCGGGTCATCAAACCCGCTCACCTGCCCCGCTCGGTTATACCCCATGCCTTTGGTGATGGTGAAGGCAGTAAAGGGAACGGGGGTATTATTGAGGGCGTTAATCGTACGCACGGTCATCACGATGGTGTCTCCCACTTTGGCCTGCGCTTTGCTGCCAGGGGTGACATCGTGATCGGTGCTCACTTCAACCTTCGCGACCATCTCATTGCCCGAACAGGTGAGATAATTCTGCTTAAAGCCGGAGTAGCTGTCGACGCTCCCGTTCCCCAGATTCACCGATGAATGCGTTGCTTGCTCCACCGCGCTTAAGTAGCTCTGTTGGGCGGTAGGCCAGCCATACTCAGTACCAATCGCGTTACCTGGATGGGCGGTAAATAAGCCTTCCAGCGAACTCTGCCGGGGTATATGGCCCACACCGCATTCTGCCTGCATACTGGTGTCTTGATCGAACAGCGCCCAGTCTTCGTTATTTTCCCGCGCCGAACCCAGTTCATGCTCAGTTTCATCCGCAAGTAATGGGCGTTTGAACAGACTGCCAGATTCAACAATACCGCGCATGTGGCCCCACATCCGCGCTTTGTCGCTGTCCGGGCTGGTGATCACAGTAAAAATCACGTCTTTGGCATCTGTAGCCGTAAAATTGCTGCGCATTTTCGCCGTGATATGGGTTTTCACGCCTGCGCCGTCGGGCTGACTCAGGGTTAGCGAAGCCTGACCGTTGACATCGGTCATGCCTTCATAGGTGTGAGCATCAACCTGTTGTAAATTCGAACCACCAGTAATCTGTACCGGATGGGCTTCCCAGGTAGGGTCGGTTTGATTCTTGCGGTTAACACCGTCATCCAGGTGCAGCGAGAAGTAGTAGTACGCCAGCGGTTGATCGTTGTTTTTGGTGTCAGTGATCGTCAGACGCATCGAGGCGTCTTCGCCCACCTGCGCTTTCATCGCCTGTGCGGCATCATCATAGTTTTCGGGCGTAAGGACGATTTTCGGTTCGACATCAGGCGCTGGCTTATCCACACAGCTCACAAGAAACGCGGTGCTATCCGGCTTTTGGGTTTCACCACGGTTAGAGACATCCGCCGCATGGTGCTGCCCGGTGGTGCCCGCCAGCGATGACCAGTAATAATCCCCCTGCATCGGCCAGCCAAGGACTGTCTGCACCGACGTAGGGATAACGGTCGCCAGCGCGCCGAAGTGGCGCATGCCGGGCAGCACGGTGCAGTGACTATCTGCGCCGCTCCAGGTGAAGGTGGACCAGGTTTCGTTGTGATCGACAACCGTGGCGCTTTCATTGCTCACTTCTGCCGCCAGCTTTGGTCGACTGAAGGTGTAACCGTGGGCTTCTACCGTCTCCGCCATATGCCCCCACATTGTGGCCTGCGCCACGTCAGGGCTGGTGAGTACCGTAAAAATCACCGCGGTTTCGCTGGTTTGCGCAAAACCAGAGATGCTGACCACCAGTGGCGTTTTGACGCCAGGGCCGTTCGGTTGGCGTGCCGTGATGGTTGCCGTGCCGTTGGCATCAGAAGTGCCATGATATTCGGTATCCGTCGTCGTTAACTCGGTGCTATCCAGTATCACAGGCGCAGTATTATTCACCGCCCCCTGACGATTTTCGGCATCTTTACGTTTGATAATAAACGGAATATTACCCGCGACGTTGCCCTGACAATCTTTGGTGGTGACGGTGAGCGTGATGGTGTCGCCAACGGTGGTTTTTGCCGCCGCGATCGTTTCGTTAAAACCACTGGCGCTCACCGAGATTAAATCGCCCTGCGCGGGCGCGATGTTCAGGGTCACTTTCTGGTCCACCAGCGCCACCGTCCCCGCATAGGGATAGCCGGTCGAGGTCAGCAGGTAGAGCAGTGGGAGGGTTTGCTGCGCATCAATCTGCGGCCAGGCCACCAGCGAGCGTCCGGCCAGCCCCTGAGCGCAAAAGCTACGGTTAGCAATGGGTTGTGGGTTAAGGGGCACATCGGGCGTGGCGGCATCGGCCCACACCAGGCTGACGGTAGGGGGGGGTTGATTTTCCCAGCGCAGCGCAGGTGGTGTGGAAAACTGGTCGCCTTCATTGTCCTGAGGATTAGCGACAATCAGGTTAGCGGCGGCGTCATCAACGCTAAATTCATTCGGTTTAGCAGAAAACCCGACATCATGAGATTCAGCAGGATTAAGCTGAACACTGCCCTGATAGACGGGTACGCTGGCGCTGTCGGCAAAAGGAACGGTTCCGTTAAACTCGCCTGTAGAATCAGGATATGTCTGCCATTCCGCCCCTGCCCGTGCAAAGTCAGACAGCATAAACGCTGCCAACATGCCCAGAAGCATAATGATTTTCCCTGGTTTCAGACATACCGACATGTAGAAAACTCCAGCATGATAAACAAAACATCAACCTGTTTTGCTTAACGCGTCGCTAAGCAAAACAGGCGGAAAACAGCATTCCCGTATGGGAATGCTGTTGTGCGCATTAGTGGTGTTTGTAAATGATAGACAGCGTATAGCCCTGAACGCCGTCGCCGTTTGCCGGGATCGCAAGACCACTCTTACCATTACGGTCACTACCGTTAAGGCTGGTTCTTGCTTCTTCGTTAGTTTGCGGGATAACAATGTCATTGTTATCGAAGCTGGCATTAGCGATACCGCCCGCCGCACCGAGTTGTTTACTGTTACCGTTAAAGACCCATGCAAAGTCATAGTTAGCGGTAACGTCCATATCCGTACCTGCGTCGTATTTACCGTTCTGGTTTTCATCCGAGTACAGTTTGGCCACATACGTTTTGTTAAGCGCAATGGCCGTATTACCACCGATAAGGTTGGTAGTGGTGCCTTTCTCGAAGATGGCAACTTTCAGATTCTGGTTCACAACCGGGCCGGGATCGACATTGTCCGTATCGCTGCCGCCACCGCTGGCCGTTGAAATATCCAGCAGAGTCAGCGACGTTCCCTGGAAAGGATTACCGGTCTGGGTGATGGGCTGGATTTCAACACCGATATAACGCCCACGTTCGTCATCAGTGAGTTTATAACTCGTCTTACCCGCCGCTGCGGTCAGCTCCGTTTTACCGCCACCCGCATTATCGCTGTAACTGTACCACTTGATAGTGGCTGTCGTTTTCGCATCAATGCCTGCGGGACCATCATCGATATCCCCTTCGGTATCGCCGATATCCCAACCCAGCGTGATGGTATCCCCTGAGTAAAGGCGTTTATCCGTCTCGCTACCCGGAGGACGGGTACCTTTACCATCAGACGTTACTTTAATGTGATCCGCATCTTCCGAGTTAATCGTGGCATTCCCCCCTTCGCGATAGAGCCAGGGTATGGTCCCCTCGAATTCAGCGGTCGTTCCACTGGCGACCCAGGCGGCATCTTCCGCCATAGCGGCTGGTACGGCACAGTATCCAGCCAGCATCAGTGCCAGCGCGACTTTTGTCAGGCCACGTTTCATATGAGGTTTCATAAACACTCTCCTTGATTAATATTCAGCGGTGGCCCGATCAGCCATGGCGCCGCCCCTATTTCTTGCTGTAATTGACCTGCAAACCGTATCCCTGCACACCATCGGTTACCTGAGCATTAAATTTTGCTGCCGCTTCCTTGTTGGTTGCCGGGATCTCTATATCGACGTTCGTGGTATTGGTTTGCGCACCGGTATTGCCATTTACGCTATGCCCCGTGAATTCCCACTGATAGTCATACTGTTTCATCTCGTCGTCAGTGAGCTTCTCAGAAAGCTGGAACACGCCGTCTTTGTTAGCGTCGCGCCACAGCACAAAGCGATAGCGGCTATTGAGAGGCAACGGTTCTTTGTTGCCGATAAGATTGACGGGCTTAGCTGCACCAACGCGGTAGATAAAAGCATTCAGCCCGCCGATGTCAGAACCCAGGAACGTTACGTCAACATAGTTACTGTCATCATAAGGGGCGGCTTTCGCTTTCCAGCGGAAGGTGCCGGGCAACGTACTGGAGAGCGTAACGGTCCCCTTTTCTTTATCTTGTTTGGCGATAAAAACGCACGGCACTTCGGTGGTGCAGGGTTTATTCGCCAGCGTCACTTTTTTATCGTTGGCATCAAACAGCTGCGGGCTGAGATTATCCTGCGGCAAGACATTACCGTTACGGTCAGTGTTGTCGCCAAAGCTATCGGTAATGTCGAGATCCATGACGACACTATCTACACCATCCGCTTGCGCGCTGGCTTCGTGGCTGTGATTGTTCTCATCCGGTACATTGGCGATGTTGTTAACGATGAGCTCAATTTTACGATCCTGCTGAACGGTGATTTCCACCACGCCGGAGTTCTGCCGATTGCCTTTTTCATCTTCCAGCGCCAGCCGTACCCGCCAGGTATTGAGTTTTTCCTGGTCGGCTTTATCAGAGCTGTACTGCCAGGCAGGCAGCACCAGATTCCAGTGATTGTTGTTACCTTCAGTAAGCGTATTTTCTTTGATAACCGGCATCACCAGCGTACGTGCAGCATTGTTTTTCGCCTGCCAGGAGGCAGCAACGATTTTGTAGTGATGATTAATGAGCGCGTTAATGGTCCACTTACATTTTTCCAGCCCGATGGCTGCTTCTGGCGTATCTTTAATCACGCACTCGGGATGTTCATTCGTCGCATCAGCTTTCAGCCACAAAGTGACATCGAGGGGATCTTTCTCTTTGTATTCCAGAACAATAAAGTTGTTACGTTCAACAAAGTCGTGACGGCTGCCCATGAGCGAGTGAGCCGTGCTTACTTTGTCAGAATCAAGCTGGTCTTTGAGCGGGACGCCAAACTGGTAGTTCAGCGTTGCGTTAACAGAAAGATCGGTATTATCGCCAGTGCCAGCTTTGAAATCCGTTCCTACGGCAATGAGCGGTACGGGCTGGTATTTCACACCCAGCGTGACAGCGAAGGGATCTTTCTCCAGATTATCGGTGCCAAAAAGCGCGACTTCATCACCGTAATACTGTTCGAAAACGATTTTACCGCCAAGCTGCGGGTAAGCGGGTAGCCAGGCTTCGGCGCGAATATCCCAGCCGCGCGCAGGACGCTCCTCATAAAAATCGAAATCTTCGGAGTCTTTCCAGCTGGATAGCGGATGGTAATAGTTGCCCGAGAATTTTAAATAATCAGTCCAGGCTTCGGCGCCTAAACCTAAACGGCGATGTCCACGGGTAAAATCATAATCATAAAATATATTTCCACCCAATAACCATCTATCAAAATTATGTCTTACACCAAGCCCAATATTCCCGATCGTACGATCTTCTTTTCGTTGTGCAGAAAATTGGCTGAAATAAACAGTAGTTTGATTATCATACCAGGGAACAAAATAGTCGATGGAACTGCCATCCAGATCGCCGCCCTGACCAAGAGAAAGATTCGTTCGGACCTTACCGTAGGGGGAGAGTGTATCCTCAATATAAGATTGTGTCGTAGAGGTAATTTGACTTTGCAGATAGCTTCTGGCCTGGGACTCCAGCGCCTCGGGTGTCAGGTTTTCAAACCCTTGCGTGGCAGAGTTAATGACGTAATCGGCACCACGCTCTTTTAGCGATTTACCCTTGTTAGTTTGCTCTTCCTGTTGTGCGGCCTGACTACCTAAATCAGGTAACGATTCTTTATGCTCAACATTTATCTCTGGAGCCGCAAAAGCCGCTCCAGAGATAAATGTTAGCATAATACAGCGTTTCCATCGCAGCATGCACATCCCCTGTGACAATAATAATGCTTAAAATAAGCTTTAATATTCTATTCCAGATTATTCAGAAAGGCACGCCAGGAAAACTAAATATAATCTTAAATTTATAACACAGTGATTTCATTCACTTGTATTTGCACTTCAACAAATAAAATAGGATGAAATCATTTATATTATGAATACAAATGATTACATCATATATTTAAATAATATTAAGCAACAATAAATTCAACGCGTTTTTTAGATATTAAACCGTGCCCATGCTGGCAGAAATAATCTACTGCACCACAAGCTTTTAACACCTGTAATGGCTGATGACAGTCAGGACAAAGCGCCTGAATGGTGAAATCTTTGGCACAAGTTGCACAGTGGGCAGTTTCACCGTTGCGTTCGAGAGGGTTATGGCAGATTGGGCAGTTGAGTTCCATAAATACTCCTCGCCTGTTGTTCAGTTTCCCTCTCCGTTTGGAAAGGGAAACCAGATAAGTGATTACTTACTTTTCTTAATATGCTTCATCAAACGCTTACGCTTGCGCATCTGGGTCGGCGTCAAGGTGTTACGCTTGTTCGCATATGGGTTTTCCCCTTCTTTGAACTGAATACGAATCGGCGTACCCATCACGTCCAGAGACTTGCGGAAGTAATTCATCAAGTAGCGTTTGTACGAATCCGGCAGGTCTTTCACCTGGTTGCCGTGAATCACCACAATCGGCGGGTTATAGCCACCGGCGTGGGCATATTTCAGCTTCACTCGACGACCGCGAACCAGCGGCGGCTGGTGATCTTCAACCGCCATAGTCATGATACGCGTCAGCATTGACGTACCCACGCGACGGGTGGAGCTGTCATACGCTTCACGCACTGATTCAAACAGATTACCAACGCCGCTGCCGTGTAATGCAGAGATAAAATGCACACGGGCGAAGTCGATAAAGCCCAGACGGAAGTCCAGCGTCTCTTTTACTTGCTCTTTCACTTCCTGGCTCAGGCCGTCCCACTTGTTCACTACAATGACAAGTGAGCGCCCACTATTGAGAATAAAGCCCAGCAGGGAGAGATCCTGATCGGAAATACCTTCGCGAGCATCAATCACCAACATCACCACGTTGGCATCTTCAATCGCCTGCAATGTTTTGATTACGGAGAATTTCTCTACCGCATCGGTGATTTTGCCGCGTTTACGTACGCCCGCAGTGTCAATGAGTACATACTCACGCCCATCGCGTTCCATTGGAATGTAGATACTGTCACGCGTGGTGCCTGGCATGTCGTAAACTACGACGCGTTCTTCGCCAAGGATACGGTTAGTGAGTGTAGACTTACCGACGTTAGGACGACCCACTATCGCCAGTTTGATTGGCAGACTTTGCGGGTCAAAGTCGTCTTCCTCTTCTTCTTCGCCGTTCTCTTCCGCTTCAAATTGCGCCCAGTACTCAGCGTCTTCATCCACTTCTTCTTGTGGTGCGATATCTTCCATCCACGGCAACAGCACGTGCTCCAGCAGACTTAATACGCCACGACCGTGAGACGCGGCGATAGGATAGATTTCACCTAAACCGAGCGAATAGAAATCAACAACGGCCTGATCCGGATCCAGACCATCGGTTTTGTTTGCCACCAGGAAGGTCGGTTTTTCGCGGGAGCGCAGATGTTTAGCAATCGCTTCATCCGCAGGCATCAGGCCCGCGCGCGCATCCACCATAAACAGTACGACGTCCGCTTCTTCAATCGCCAGCAGCGACTGTTCCGCCATGCGGGTTTCTACACCGTCTTCTGTTCCGTCAATCCCGCCGGTATCAATACAGATAAACTCGCGGCCTTCAATTTCCGCACGACCGTACTTACGGTCACGAGTCAGACCCGGGAAATCCGCAACCAGCGCATCTCGGGTGCGAGTTAGACGGTTAAATAACGTGGATTTTCCTACGTTAGGGCGCCCGACAAGCGCGACCACAGGTACCATGTTTAAAGCCTCATTTTTATAAATCATCAGACAACGCACGCTATATTCGTGTCGTTGTTAAAAACAGGAAAACGGCCCCTGTCCAGGAGCCGTTTTCAAAGTGAACGACAGAGACGATTAACGTGTAATAGAGTACACAGTCCCGTCTTTTGCCTGGATCAGCAGTTTGCCGTCAGCGGCAACCGGTTCAGTCTGGAAACCGGAGCTATCAACTTTTTGCTGGGCAACGAAACGACCATCTTCGACGTTGATCCAGTGCAGATAACCTTCACTGTCACCTACCACCAGGTTGCCATTATACAGCACCGGAGAAGTCAACAGGCGATGCAGCAGATCGCTTTGTGTCCACAGCGTAACGCCGCCATCAATGGTCAACGCCATCACCCGGTCATTTTGATCGACCAGATAGATGCGGTTGCCGTCGACGATGAAATCATTCACCGAACCCAGTTCGCGCTTCCACATAATCTGACCGCTGCGCAGATCAAGCGCCGTCAGGTTACCATTATAGGCCAGCGCGAAAACAACGCCGTTAACAATGACGGGAGTCGTGTCAACATCGCTCAGGCGGTCAATTTCGGTAGAACCGGTCGCCTGGGAAATACGCTGCTGCCAAATCATCTGGCCCTGTTCCATTAGCACTGCGCTGACGCGACCATTATCGCCACCCACGACGGCCGCACCAAAAGCCGTTGCTGGCGCAGACTCGCCACGCAAAGAGAGTGAAGGCATATCGAGGTTAACTGTCCATTTGACAGCGCCGTCAGCTTCGTTCAGGGCTTGCAACTGACCGTTACTGGTGTGGATTAACACCAGACCGTCGCTGACCACCGGGCGAGAAAGCGCTTCACCCGCGACTTTAGTCTGCCATGCCACAGTACCATCACTGGTATTCAGCGCGTAAACCTGCGCCTTTTCGCTACCAATGTAGACATGTCCGCCAGACACGGTCACGCCGCCAGAAAGTAATGCAGGCTCTTTAGAGAACCAGCCATCTTTCTCGGCCAGACTGACAGACCAGATTTCTTTGCCATCATCCGCATTCAGCGCTTTTACTAAACCAGCGCGGTCTGCTGCATAGACAACGTTGTCCGCCAGTGCCGGATGAAGATTGGAATAGAAGTTGCCAATGCCGCTACCCACGGAAGTGCTCCACGCCGTGGTCGGCGTAAACTGGTTTTCAACGGTCGGCAATGGGGACATCTTTACCACATCTTCTTCGCTGTTAAACAGCGAACAGCCGCTTAAAAGGGTAACGGAAAGCAGTCCTGGCAGCAGTAATTTACGCAATTGCATCGGGTCCCTCTCAGATGGACAAATTATTAATTTTCATCTGCATCATTTCGCTCAGTGCCGGGGTAACATCGCTTTTCACGCCTGCTTCCCATGCACTACGCGCACCTTGCTTATCACCTTTGCTCAGCAATGCTTCGCCACGCAGGTCGGCAACAATGGCAGCCCACCCTTCACCTTTGATGGTATCGAGGGTTTTCAGCGCGGCATCAGCCTGCTTGAGCTGTACCTGAACGCGGGCAAGACGCAGATTTATCACGGCTTTGAGATTTTCATCGCTCGTGTCCGCCAATCCCTGTTGTAACTGGGTGGCAGCTTTCTCTAGTTCATTTTTGTCAACAAATTGCTGCGCAAGTTCCAAAGAAGCCAGCGCACCATAGGTATTTTTATTTTCAGCAGCAAATTTTTCCGCCGCCGGGATGCTATCCGGTTTGCCTTCGCTCACTGCGGTAACCGCATTTTGATAGGCAAGAGAAGCGGAGCGTGTAGAATCAACCTGATGGCTGTTCCAGTAGCGCCAGCCAATCAATGCGCCAACGCCCAAAATCACCCCAACAGCCAGTGCTTTGCCATTTTCAGCAAAAAAGCGTTTAACCGCTTCAACCTGGTCGTTTTCGTTCTCGTAAATTTCCACGCTGTCCTTCTCCTTCCTTAACCCAGTAACGTGCGCAAATGCGCGGCTACGCTATCCTGCGCAACTGCCGTTTGCTCACCAGAGCGCAAATCCTTCACTACTGCTGTGCCGTTAGCCACTTCAGACTCACCCAGCACCACAGCAACGCGGGCGCCCCATTTATCAGCACGGGCAAACTGCTTCTTAAAGTTGCCGCCGCCGTGGTTGGTCATCAGTTTCACGCCCGGTAATTCATCACGCAGACGCTCTGCTAATGCCATAGCCGCAGATTGTGTGTCAGCACCTGAAGCCACCAGATATATATCGACAACAGGATCGGCTTTAAATTCCGGATTAACGGCCTGAACTAACAATACAAGACGTTCGAGGCCCATCGCGAAACCGACTGCCGGTGTTGCACGACCACCCAGTTGTTCCACCAGACCGTCATAACGACCGCCTGCGCACACGGTGCCCTGGGAACCGAGGCTGTTAGTCACCCACTCAAAAACAGTACGGTTATAGTAATCCAGACCACGCACCAGACGCTGGTTTACGGTGTAAGCGATACCCGCGCTCTCCAGCAGTTTGCACAGACCAGCAAAGTGCTCACGAGAATCCTCGTCAAGATAGTCACCTAATGCTGGGGCGTCGTTGAGAAGGGCCTGCACTTCCGGATTTTTGGAATCCAGCACGCGCAGCGGGTTAGTGTACATGCGGCGTTTGCAGTCTTCGTCCAGTTTTTCTTTATGCTGCTCAAGGAATGCCACCAGCGCATCGCGATAATTGGCGCGTGCTTCCAGCGAACCGATAGAGTTCAGCTCAAGAGTTACGTGTTCAGAGATACCCAGTTCACGCCACCAACGAGCAGTAAGCATAATGAGTTCGGCGTCGATATCCGGGCCTTGCAGACCGAAAACTTCGCAGCCCAACTGGTGGAACTGACGATAACGCCCTTTCTGCGGACGCTCGTGACGGAACATCGGCCCGATATACCATAGACGCTGTTCCTGATTGTACAGAAGACCATGCTCGATGCCGGCGCGTACACAGCCCGCCGTCCCTTCAGGGCGCAGAGTCAGGCTGTCGCCATTGCGATCCTCAAAGGTGTACATCTCTTTTTCAACCACGTCGGTGACTTCACCAATCGCACGTTTGAATAGCGGGGTCTGCTCTACAATCGGCAAGCGGATTTCACTGTAACCGTAGCTGCCGAGCACGTTTTTCAGTGTGCCTTCAATGCGCTGCCAGATGGCCGTTTCGCCAGGCAGGTAATCGTTCATGCCGCGAATGGCTTGAATGTTTTTTGCCACGTTTATTCTCTTTCTGAATATAAAAATGAACCCTCAACGCGCCCCTCAATATTTCGGGAGCCATGCGGGTTCAATCATACACGGGAAGCGAGGCGCTTCCCATCACGTTATTATTTTTCAACCTGCTGAACGTCAATTCGACGCGCTTCATCCAGTTGGCTGGCTTTCGCACGAATGCGCGCTTCCAGCTGGTCGATCATATCGTTGTTGTCCAGACGGTCTTTGCGCACGCCATCTTCATAGAGGCCGCTTTTCTTGTTGCCGCCGGTAACGCCGAGTGTAGAAACCAGCGCCTCACCTGGTCCATTCACCACGCAGCCGATAATCGAAACGTCCATCGGGGTGATGATATCTTCCAGGCGTTGCTCCAGGGCGTTAACCGTACCGATAACGTCAAACTCCTGACGCGAACAGGTCGGGCAGGCGATGAAATTGATCCCGCGCGAACGGATACGCAGCGATTTCAAAATATCGAAACCGACTTTGATCTCTTCGACCGGATCGGCCGCCAGCGATACGCGCAGCGTGTCGCCGATGCCTTCAGACAGCAGCAGGCCTAAACCAATGGCAGATTTTACTGCCCCACTACGTGCGCCACCCGCTTCGGTGATCCCAAGATGCAGCGGTTGATCGATCTGTTTTGCCAGCAGACGATAAGACTCTACAGCGAGGAAGACATCAGACGCTTTGACGCTGACTTTGAACTGATCGAAGTTCAGACGATCAAGATGATCAACATGGCGCATGGCAGATTCCAGCAATGCCTGCGGGGTAGGTTCGCCATACTTTTCTTGCAGATCTTTTTCCAGCGATCCAGCGTTAACGCCAATACGGATCGGAATGTTTTTATCGCGCGCGCAGTCAACCACCATGCGAATACGCTCTTCATTACCGATATTGCCAGGGTTAATACGCAAACAATCGACGCCGTATTCCGCTACTTTCAGCGCAATGCGATAGTCGAAGTGGATGTCAGCCACCAGCGGCACGTTAACCTGTTGTTTGATGAGCTTGAACGCTTCTGCCGCGTCCATCGTCGGTACGGAGACACGGACGATATCAGCGCCAACACGTTCCAGCGCCTTAATTTGATTGACCGTAGCTTCGACGTCTGTCGTACGCGTATTGGTCATGGACTGTACGGCGATGGGGGCACCATCGCCAATCGGCACATTCCCAACGTAAATACGTTTTGATTTTCTACGTTGAATTGGAGCCTGGTTATGCATGAAAAATCTCCCGCGTTACCCGTCTGTTACTGCGCCGGTGATTGTTCGGCATTTAGGGTCAGACGCGCAACCTGGTTAGTTCTGATAAAACGACTCAGATCGACAGGTTTCCCTTGATACTGGATCTGTACTGCGGCTGGCGCACCAATTTTCAGTTTGTACGGAGCCTGGCCGGTTAAGTTCAAATTACCGTCTTTACGCTGCATACCGCTAAACAGTTTTTTACCGGTAGCGTCAGTGACTTCCAGCCAGCAATCGGCAGTAAAGTTCATCACCAACGCATTCGGGTCAGCCGCCGGCGTGGTCACGCCAGCCTGATCGGTTGGCAACGGCGCAGCACCATCTGGCGTTGTTGTTGCCGTTGGTGCCGGGGTCGCAGCGGTATCAACATTTGCCTGCGAAGGTGAAACAACTGCATTTTGTTGCGAATCAACAGCTGGTGCTGGCGAAGTTATGGCAGGTGTTTGCGTGTTAGTTGCGGTAGTATCCACAGACGCTGGCGGCGTGGACGTCGTAGTCGGGTCTGTGGTTGTCGACGTATCTAACGGAACACTCTGCCCCTGTTCGTTATTACTGCTCAGTTCCGCAGAAGATTGATCGGCCATAGTAGTGATCTCTTCCTGCTGAGCTTTGTGGTCTTGCCACCACCAGGCACCGCTCAGGCCAATAACCACAAACAACACCAGCCAGGTGAAGGTCATCAGCCAGCCGTCACGTTTTTTGCGGCGTTTACCGAGGGAAAAACTCTGCATCGGCGCAACTTTTGCAGCTCGTAGTGGAGCCTGTTTTTCCAGCCCCGGTAGCAGTTCTTCTTCTGGAATATGTACCAGACGCGCATAAGAGCGGATATATCCGCGCAGGAATGTTGAAGCAAGATCGGCAGGTGCCTTATCTTCTTCAATGTCGCGTACCGTGGAAACCTTCAGGCAAAGTCGCTCAGCAACGGCCTGCTGACTAAGTCCTAGTTGTTCGCGAGCATTACGCAGGCGAGCGCCGGTAGTAAGTGCTTCATTTTGGTCGTGCGTGGCTTCAGTATTCATTCGCTGCAGGTACGTTTAAATGAGAATTGAGATGCCGGTGAACCATCATGCTCACCCACACCGCGAAACATCCGTTAAGTTAACCGTTATCATACAGTATAAGACCGTCTGTGTGCTCGTGACAAAGCCCACATTCACTAAGGCTAACTTACTGTTGCATCGTTACATACTGCCTTAAAGTCAGCAAAAACGCACCGTTAATATTGACCAGACAATTGCAACTTAATACTTCATTCATAAAAGATTACGCCACGGTACATAAAGTAACCGTGGCGTAATGGCTATCAGACCGCTTTAATGTCGATGGCCTCACCCTGCATTCGTTTACGCAGGGTACGTTTCGTACGGTCGATAACATCGCCCGCCAACTGACCACAGGCAGCATCGATATCATCACCACGAGTTTTACGCACAATAGTGGTGAAACCGTAGCTCATCAGCACTTTTGAGAAACGGTCGATACGACTGTTTGAGCTGCGTCCATACGGCGCGCCAGGGAACGGGTTCCACGGGATCAGGTTGATCTTACACGGCGTATCTTTCAGCAGCTCCGCCAGTTGGTGCGCGTGTTCAGTGCCGTCGTTAACGTGATCAAGCATCACGTATTCAATAGTGACTCGGCCCTGATTGGCGTTAGATTTCTCCAGATAGCGGCGCACCGCAGCAAGAAACGTTTCGATATTGTACTTTTTGTTGATCGGCACAATTTCGTCACGAATTTCGTCGTTCGGCGCATGCAGGGAAATTGCCAGCGCTACGTCGATCATATCGCCCAGTTTATCCAGCGCCGGAACAACGCCTGATGTAGAGAGCGTAACGCGACGTTTAGACAGACCAAAACCGAAATCATCGAGCATGATTTCCATCGCCGGAACGACGTTGTTCAGGTTGAGCAGCGGCTCGCCCATACCCATCATCACTACGTTAGTGATTGGGCGCTGACCGGTGACTTTTGCTGCGCCAACGATTTTCGCTGCACGCCACACCTGGCCGATAATTTCCGACACCCGCAGATTGCGGTTAAAGCCCTGCTGGGCGGTGGAACAGAATTTACACTCCAGCGCACACCCCACCTGCGAGGAAACGCAAAGCGTGGCACGGTCGTCTTCCGGGATATACACCGTTTCGACGCGCTGATCGCCAACGGCAATCGCCCATTTAATGGTGCCGTCAGATGAACGCTGTTCTTCAACCACTTCCGGTGCGCGGATTTCCGCCACCTCTTTTAGTTTGCCGCGCAACACTTTGTTGATGTCGGTCATCTCATCAAAGTTGTCGCAGCAATAGTGATACATCCACTTCATCACCTGATCGGCGCGGAAGGGTTTTTCACCTAAATCTTTAAAAAACTCCCGCATCTGCTGACGGTTGAGATCCAGCAGGTTGATTTTTCCATCTTTCGTGGTGACGTTTTCAGGTGTGACTAATTGTTCAGACATATGCTATTCCGGCCTCGTTATTACACGTTATGGCCCCTGGAGGGTTGAAAAAAGAAACGCCCCGGTGAGCGGTTGCTCGTCCGGGGGCGCTGCATTGTACAAATTCTGGCGCACGGATGCCACGTTTGCACGCGGCATTTACGAAATTATTAACGGGTGCGCGGGCACACTTCGCCTTCGCCGAAGAAATAAGCGATTTCGCGAGCGGCAGATTCGACGGAATCAGAACCGTGGGTACCATTTTCGGTCAGGCTGTCAGCGTAATCAGCACGCAGAGTACCGGCCAGTGCGTTTGCCGGATTGGTCGCGCCCAGCAGATCGCGGTGACGCTGAACGGCGTTTTCACCCTCCAGCACGGAAACCACGATCGGGCCAGAGGTCATGAATTCAACCAGACCATCAAAGAACGGTTTTCCATCGTGTTCAGCATAAAAGCCACGAGCCTGTTCAACGGTCAGGTGCAGCATTTTGGTGCCGACAATTTTGAACCCTGCAGCTTCAAAGCGCGCAAAGATATTGCCAATGACGTTTTTTGCTACCGCGTTCGGTTTGATGATGGAAAAAGTACGTTCAATAGCCATTTTTACCTCTGTAAATTATTCTGTTGTTGTCTGTACCAGCGTACGAGATGGCGCGGATTATAATGAGCAACAGGGCCGTTGACTATTGATGAAGGTAACATTTTTTTAAAATAAAACGAGTTTAAGCAACAAATATGAGCAAAACAGACTACTGCATGACAAATCTCACTGTCGCCACCTGCCCCATTTCGTCCATTACCAGCAATTGATAATCGCCTTTCTCTGTCAAATGCAGAGTCACGTTACGCCCGCGTTCAGCTAACGGTTCACCATTAAGAAACCACCAGCGTTCGCCTGTTCCTCCGCTTAATTGTACTGGTAATGACGCATCAGTAGCTCCTGGCAGACGTTTGATAATTACGCCATCACGCACACCAATCAACTGTAAAGGTACCTGAGCATCACGACCATACGGCGGGCAATTTGTTGATGCCCCAGGTAAGCGCGCTACTCGTCGTTCAGCAGCAGGTAGCCAGGGTTCAAGTGGTAATGGCCAGACATTAATCATTTCTTGTCGAGCCTGAGGACAATCAGCAGCAACACGTTTACCGTTTTCATCCAGCCAGATGGGGAAACGAATGCCATTAATGCCTTCCTGCTCGGGCAGTAACAGAGTTGGCGGCTGGCTCCCGTCCAGCAGCCAGGTGGCAAGACGACGGCGGCAATTGCTATCGCCTTCTGGCAATGATTGCCCACCCGGCCAGCAGATAACGCCACGGCTTACAGAATCAGGACGCGGGTCTTCCGGCAGATTCGCACTGCGCGACAGTAAGATATTATTGACCTGATTCAACAGCGGTACGGCGCTGGCAAAGCCAAACTGACCGACAACGGGCGTACCGTCCGGTCTGCCAGTCCAGATCCCAATTACGTAACGAGCGTTAACGCCAATAGCCCATGCATCGCGATAGCCATAACTGGTTCCTGTTTTCCACGCCAGTGGTACGACGCGTGGCAAAGCGC
Organism: Escherichia coli; assembly: GCF_036503815.1. Lineage (GTDB taxonomy): Bacteria > Pseudomonadota > Gammaproteobacteria > Enterobacterales > Enterobacteriaceae > Escherichia > Escherichia coli_F. The sequence continues at coordinate 1,377,876 of NZ_AP027764.1, read as the reverse complement.
CATCCGGAAGCGGCTGCGCTTCATCTGCCATAATTCGGCGGATAATCCACGCGGCCCCCGGCGACATTAACGGTCGCTCAAGTAATGGGTCCCCCGGCTGTAAGCGCAACTTACCCGCCTTACCGTGGCGAGCAAATGCGGTATACGCTGCAGCCATATCCTCCAGTTTTGCACCTGCGCCGCCGAGAATGAGCGAAAGATTCGGTGCAGCACCGTTGGGCAAATATAACGGCAATCCAACATTGCGTAACTTTGCCGCAAACCGTTTCGGTCCATAGGCTTCCAGCACCTGCACAGCAGGTAAATTCAGCGAGCGCACCAGCGCTTCACTCATGCTGATCGGGCCATGAAAACCGCTGTCAAAGTTGCCTGGTCGATAATCACCAGTGCGCCGGGGAACGTCTTGCAACAGCGATGCAGGGTGGATCAAGCCTTCATCCAGCGCCAGACCATAAACAAACGGTTTGAGTACCGATCCCGGCGATCGGATCGCATTGACCATATCGACATGCCCAAAGCGGGAATCATCATTAAGATCAACCGATCCTACCCAGCCGCGCACACTCATATCAGTATGATCAACAACGATCATTGCCAACGAACTGCGCGGTGGCAACCGTCCTTTCCAGTTTTGCGCCAGTTCTTCCAGACGACGCTGTAAACCAGCATCCAGCGTAGTAACGATTTTGTCGCTTTTGCTTTTACCGAGCATCATGCGCGAAAACAGCGGTGCCAGTTGCGGCATTTGTCTGGGTGCCAACCAGATGGGCTCTTCACTAGATTCTTTTACCTGCTCACGGGACCACACACCTTGCGCAGCCATCCGATTGAGCACTTTATTACGTGCGGCCTCGGCACGTTCCGGCCAGCGATCCGGACGCAGTCGGCTGGGCGCTTGTGGTAACACCGCCAGCATTGCCGCCTCGGAATGGCTTAAATTCGCAGGCGATTTTCCGAGATATGCCCAACTTGCCGCACCGATCCCCTGCAACGTACCACCAAACGGAGCGCGATTAAGATACAAGGTCAGAATGTCACGTTTAGACAAGTGCCATTCCAGTTGAAACGCGCGCCAGAGCTGGCGAATTTTGCCGCCAAAAGTTTTGGGGTGAGGATCAAGCAGACGAGCAACCTGCATGGTGAGTGTGCTGCCGCCGGAAATAACCCGTCCCGAAGTGAGATCTTGCCATGCTGCGCGCGCCACCGAGAATGGATTCACCCCCGGATGCTTCCAGAACCAGCGATCTTCATAATTGATCAGTGCTTCAAGGTAACGCGGAGAGACATCTTCGATGGTTACCGGATAGCGCCAGATGCCCTCAGCATCGGCGAAACGCCAGAGTGGCGTACCATCCTGCGCCACGACTACGCGTGCGGGATTGACTTCATGCAATGGCAGGGGCCAGAGTTTATCTGCTCCCCACGCGGCAAAAAAAAGGAGAAAAGGCGCAGCTGCCAGCGCTATCCAGCAGCCGCGTTTGGTTAACAGGCGAGGCATTTACGGTCTGACAATCAACAGATCTTCAGCCGCGCCAGTCGCCCGCCAGTGGGGAACATACATCGATTCCACCATTGGTTGCGGAACATTGTATGTTCCCGGCGTTACCGCCCGCGCCAGATACACCAGCGTGACTGGTTGATATTCATCAACGGCAACCGCCGCCACAAAGCGATCGTCACGGAACTCAATGTGCTTAATGTTCGCTTGTTGCATTTGACTGAGTAGGTTTTGCACTTCGCTACCACTTTGCTCCAGGCTGGCGCTGCCGTTAGCCAGGTTCTGGTTTTCCAGTTCCAGGCCCGCAGGCAGTAAATCAACGACCAAAGCATCCGGCACGCTGTTACTGGCTTTGACCTGCAACCAGACCAGTACCAGATCGCCGCTACGTAACGAATCCAGCGATTTGCTCTTACCGTCAGTGCCAAGAATATGGCGCTCGATTTGCAGCACATTACTCGCCGGTAAAGGGGCGGATTGCGGATAACCGCTGGCATCCACACGCAGCCATAACGGCTGATCGCCACTGTTGGTCACCTGTAAGGTGGCAAGTTGATCGCTATTCAGATTGCTGGTTTGCGCTTTCTCACCTGTCAGCAGCTCAGCAGAGAAAGACGTTTGCGCCTGCCATTTGCCCGGTAAATCCTGAATCGTACGGGCAGCCAGGAACAGCGCGTTACTTTCCTGAGTTGATAACCAGCGTTCACCGAACGCCTGCTGCGAAAGTGTGTTCAGCAGAGGGTACTGCTCATCGGGTAGCAATTTGTTCTCTTCCAGCAAGGAGAGCATCAATGCGTTGTCGCGCAGTGGACTATCGTAATCACCCAGCCATATCCGCTCATCACTATTGCGCGGCGTTTTCAGCGCCAACACAATCGCTTCTTCACCACGCGTTGCATCGCCCATGGTTTTCAGCGCAACGCCAAGTTGCAGCAGCGGTAATCCAGACGCAGCATCGGCACGATGCTCCCAGATTTCACGCAGCGCACCCAGCGGTGCCTTTTGCTGACGGGCCAGCACCAGCGCAGCGTAAGACTGTACGGCGAATTTACTGGCTTTGAGATTATCCGCATACGGAATCGACATCATGCCCGGATCTTGTAAATAGCGCAGTAGACGCTCATTCCCCCGGTTAATGGCTTCTGTCGGCACGCTGTAACCCTGCTCACCTGCGCGGACCAGGAAATCCATCACGTAAGCCGTCAGCCAGTACTCTTCATCACCGTTTTTATCCCACAGCGCAAAGCCACCGTTATCACGTTGCATTTGCAGTAAACGAGAAATGCCGATATCGACTGCCGCACGGCGCTTCTCATCACTGTCGCCTTTGATTCCCAACGCCTGCAGTTGGGCTGCGTTGGTGTAAAGTGACGGGAACAGGCCGCTGGCGGTTTGCTCCAGACAACCGTACGGATACGCTTTTAACTCTTTGATATAACGTGCAATATTCAACGGTGCTTTGCCGCTCAACAACAATTGCCCTTCCAGCGTAACAGGCGAGAAGTTTTGCAATCCATCAGCTGGAATCGCCCATGTCTCACCAGGCTGCAACGCCGTACCGTAATTGACGGTTTGTGCCGGAAATGCCGGACGGACACCCATTTTCCACTGCTTATGCTGATCGGCAACGGTTTCGCCCGGTAACGCTAACCCGCTAATAGTGGCCTGAATTTCACCATCACCATAACCCGGCAATGCTCGCACCGGGATAAACAGCGTGGTTCGCACGCCCGGCGCTAATTCAACGGCTGCGGGTGAATCGCTAACCAGTTCAAGCAAGCCACTGGCGGTCAGAGCAACGTTCAGTTTTTGCGGTTTATCGGTAAGATTAGTGATATCCAGCGTCAGACGTGAGGTGTCACCGCTGGCCATAAAGCGCGGCATATTCAGTTCTGCTATCACCGGTGCGGCAACAACCACTTTGCTTTCGTTGCTACCGAAATCATCTGCCGTCCATGCTTGTGCCATGACGCGCAATTCACCGTTAAAATCACCAATCGGCAATGTAACCGTGCCTTCGCCCTGTTCGTTGAGTGTTACCGGTAGCGCCTGTTGCGCAACAATATTGACGTGATTTACTGGCGGTTTACCACCGCGTTTCAGTTCATCACCATCGCCACCAAAACGCAGAGCTGCCAGACGCCCCTGACCTTCAATAACCTGACCGTAAATATCGTAAATATCTGCGCCATAGCGTTTCTGACCAAAGAATGCCTGCCACGGATCTGGCGTGACATAATCAGTAATATTCAGCACACCGCTATCAACCGCAGACACCAGCACATTCACCTGTTTTGGCATCTCACCATTTTTATTGCTGGCTTTAATTTTCACGGTTAATGGCTGATTGGGGCGTATTTTCGCTGGAGTTTCCAGCGCCAGATCGAGACGACGGTTTTCATCGCCAAGCGGCAAATGCAACACGCCAACTGCGCGTTTTGGCGTCGCGGAGCGGGATTTATCGCCAGGACGTACCACCAGCGTACTTAAATAAAGATCATGACGATTCCAGGTTTTATCGACCGGAATCGTCAGATCCAGCCCTTGTGCCGGAACATCAATCTCCTGCCACCACAGCGGCCCTTCACTGGACTCGACCATCGCATAGCCTTTACCCGCCGTTGGCGCGGCAATGTGCAACTTAATGGTATCACCAGGGCGATAACTGGCTTTATCCAGTTTCAGCGTGACACGGTCTGGTCGCACAGCACCGCTACCGTCGCTATTGTCCTGCCAGCTATAGCCAGCCCAGAAACGCACACTACTGACCGCTTCATTCGGCGCTTTGACTTCCAGACGATAAGCGCCCCACTCTACCGGGAAACTGACTTTACCGGTTTCATCAGCCTGAAGATCCAGTGTTTGTTCATTTTCGATCAGATCTTTTTGATCAAACTGTGACTGCCAGCCTTCATCTTCTGACCAGTTCCAGTAGTAATCGCGGCGTTCGCGAATCAGGCGCACTTGTAAGCCAGACACAGCTTTTTTGACGCCCTGTGCATCGCTATAAACGATGTCAAAAGCGGCGTTACTGCCTTCATCAACAATGGGCTGTTTTACCGTACTGTCAGTGCGATAATCGTAAACCGATTTCGAGGCGAATTGCGGACGGATCCCCGGCAATGCATCGGCAGGCCAGATAGCCTGCTCAGCACGGCGCGTCACCGGGCGACCGCCAGACTCCAGCAAACTGCCCTGGAAAATAACCTGTAATGGGGAATGCGTTTCCTTCCACTGGCTTTCTGTAGAAACTTCGCCGCGCCCTTTATCATCCAGCGTCAACTGAACTTCATCCAGCGTGCGCGAAAGGTTTTCAGCAGCTATATCGCCGAATTCGAAACCAGGTAAGGCTGACACAGCTTCACGCAGTGGGCGCAGGAAAAGTTGCCCTTGTAAAGTATTACCATTAGCAGGCGCCCCGTACAGGTAGTAACCCACCACGGAGAATTTCACTTCATCTTTCGGCGTTAACGGGGTTTTCTCACCGGTCAGATTCAGCGCCATGCGCTCTGGCATAAAATCTTCGACGTGGAAATCCCACATCCGATACTGGTTATCGCCCGTGTTGGCTCGGATATGCCACATGCCGGTGGCCGCATTACTATCGAGTGGCCAGGTAAAGTGATAGAGGCCATTCTCCGGCTGACTAACGACGCTCCTGAGTACCTGCCCGTCGGGTTTAATTACGTCCAGCTTGATGGGTTGATCGGGCAACGCTTTACCGTCTGCATCACGCAATAAACCATTAAGGATGACTGTTTCACCCGGGCGATAAAGATCGCGCGGGCCAAACATGAAAAACTGTTTGTTATAGCCTGGCGCGCCAGCAATGTTAAATTCTGCTAAGTCCAGCGCCGGAAGTTTTAAATCGAGTAGCGTTGTCTGACCGTCTTTACGCGCCAACAGTAATGCCGCGTTTTTATCATTTTCCAGCTGCACATGCCCCTGAGCATCACTGGTTGCCTGAGTCAGAGTCTGCCCTTTCTCATTTAATAATGAGACTTCAACTCCTTGCTGGGCCGCGCCGTTTTCCAGGCTTTGGGTAAAGATATCCAGACGATTGTGATAACGGTGGGCCGATACGCCGATATCACTTAATGTAAACAGCGTCGCGGGATTACTGTAATCGTAACGTCCAGCCTGATTCATCACAGCCAGATACACACCCGCCTGCTGAAGCGGTTTGATATCACCCAGCGGCAGCAATAATTTTTCACGGGTGTTACGCGCAGGATTGAGATCAAAACGTCCGGTATAAACCAGATCCGCCATTTGCAGCAGTTTGTCTGACTGCCAGTTCGCCAGCGAATTTCGGTATTCCCATTGGCTAATAAATGCTGGCAGAGATTCTGGCTTAACACGGAAGAAGTTAACATCGACATTGTTAACATTGAGCGCCATTACCGGCAGCCCTTCAATGACTTTTCCAGGCAGCAGCGAACCACGGCTGGCAAAACCGACGCTGGGCTGGATATCGCGGGTAGTTATAGTTTTTTCGTAATCTTTACTGAAGGTTGCGTTGTTGAGTGCCTTGACCTCCTTGCCAATAGTAACGATCAAATCACGTTTCGGCTCGAGGTGGCGTAAACGCAGCTCTTTAAGATTATCTGACAGCTCCCAGGCCCCATCCACTTTGCCGCTTTTTTTATCAACGACGTGAATAACGCGCGAGAAATCCTGATCCGGGTCGAGAGGGATAGAGAAGGTCAGTACCAGCGTGGCTGCGCCATCGAGTTGGACTTCAGAGAGATCCAGCAATGTCAGCGCCTTACCGGCACTCTGTTGTGCCAGTTTTTGTCGCTCCGGTGCAGAGAGTTTTGCTGAACTCGCGTTTTCTGAAGATGCCGCTTTAGTAACTTCAGAAGGTGCATCTTTTTTCACCGCTGTTGGCGCGTTATCGTTGTTGTCGCACCCTGCCAGCGCCAGCATTAGCATGCAGGCGGCTACGCGTAACTTTTTCATTTTTCATCCCTGCCACAATGGCCCGTTAGCAACGTCTAATAATTATTATGCGTGAGAATTTACGTTATGTAATTCAGTATCGCGCCCATGGAATCCGAATTTTAGTGAGAATTGTGGCTCAGACAGCCAAATCAGCCTCTTTTGCTTGTCGCTTTTCACTAAACATCCGACAATTTAGCCTAACCCGGCAAAAATGGAGATGCCTATGTCCACGACATGGTTTGTAGGAGCCGACTGGCTCGCCGAACATATTGATGACCCGGAAATTCAGATTATCGATGCCCGCATGGCACCGCCTGGACAGGAAGATCGTAACGTTGCCCAGGAGTATCTGAATGGACATATTCCCGGCGCAGTGTTTTTCGATATCGAAGCGCTTTCTGATCACAATTCCCCGCTTCCGCACATGCTGCCGCGCCCGGAAACGTTCGCCGTTGCAATGCGTGAGTTAGGCGTTAACCAGGATAAGCACCTGATTGTCTATGACGAAGGTAATCTTTTCTCAGCCCCACGTGCATGGTGGATGCTGCGCACCTTTGGTGTAGAGAAAGTGTCGATTCTGGGTGGTGGACTTGCAGGTTGGCAGCGTGATGATCTGCTATTAGAAGAAGGTGCAGTAGCGCTGCCAGAAGGTGAGTTTAACGCTGCGTTTAATCCTGAGGCTGTGGTGAAAGTAACCGATGTGTTATTGGCAAGCCATGAAAATACGGCGCAAATTATTGATGCCCGCCCGGCTGCACGTTTTAATGCAGAAGTTGATGAACCTCGCCCAGGTTTACGTCGCGGGCACATTCCCGGCGCGTTGAACGTTCCGTGGACAGAACTAGTACGAGAAGGCGAACTAAAAACGACCGATGAACTGGATGCGATATTTTTTGGTCGCGGTGTCAGCTACGACAAACCAATTATCGTCAGTTGCGGTTCTGGTGTAACGGCAGCCGTGGTTTTGTTAGCACTCGCGACGCTGGATGTGCCAAACGTGAAACTATACGACGGCGCATGGAGTGAATGGGGCGCACGGGCCGATTTACCGGTTGAGCCAGAGAAATAAGCTTTTTACAGGCAATAAAAAACCGCCAAATTTGGCGGTTTTTTATTGCTGGTCTGGTTCGCGGCCTTTCCAGCAGGTTGACTTGTGTTGCCGGAGCAACGCAGGCACCCCACAGTGTTGAAATACTCTCTTTTATGCCTGGCTAAGTCAAGATAATAAATAGAGTAATTATTCAAATATGAGAGTATTATTCGTGACGGCCCTTTTCGCCGTCTCGCAAACGGGCGCTGGCTTTAGGAAAGGATGTTCCATGACCGTAAATGCAGGCACCCCACAGCGCTTGCTATCGCGGCAATATCGCCAGTGGTGCTGTCGTGATGCGGTCTTCGCATGGACCGCACAATGAAGATACGGTGCTTCTGTATCGTACTTATTGTTTCTGGTGCGCTGTTAACCGAGGTAAATAATAACCGGAGTCCCTCCGGCAACAATTTACTGATGGTTAACAACCTTCAGAACAGCAAGTAAGCCCGAATGCCGCCCTTTGGGGCGGCATATTTTAAATTATTCGATTCTGTTTAAAATCACGCAGGAATCCACCCCAGCGACGTTCATAGAATGGCGCAATATGTTCGGTAATAAAGTGGCTAATTCCTTTTTCCCCTTTTTTCACCTGGCAAATATCGATTGGTTCATCACCAGGTAATGTATCGGTCGCTACACTTCCCGCCGCCTGAATAATTTCTTCGATATCGCCATCAGCTTCAATGCCAATAAGTAAATTAGGCTGTGCCTCTTCGTTCTCTTTAATTGAACAAATAAAAGCACGCTTCACCGGCTTAATGGTTTTAAATAAGGTGGTAAGTGAATCAATCATTTGTGCTGGCGGCTCTGCGACTTCCGATAATATCAGCGATTCACCGCCTTCCAGTACTTCCTGACTGCTCAGCGGATTTCCTTCTTCACCAATCAACAAACTGATTTCACGCGGCATAAACTCTTTACCGGTTGGCAATTTGGCATTAAGGAAGAGTGTTTCGCCAAGGGTCATCTCAAACAGTGTGCGAACGGGCATTACGACAAACGCCTGTTCGTCTTCAACCGCCTGTTGCAGTGCTTCTAACGAGGTGAAAAAAGGAATGACGCTGGTACCGTCTTCTTTTTCCCAGTGCTGTAAATCAAGCGCGCTATCTTCAGCCACTGCCTCGCCCTGCGCCGCCGTACCTGGTACCCAGACAGTGGATTCCAGTAGAGTACGGAAAAAGGCCGGGCGGTGCGCCGGTTCGGTTGCTGCTTTTTCCAGCAGGTCTTCAAGTTCGTTTTTTGTTTCGGACATAAGAACCACAATTCATTCAACGTTCGGGGCGTAAGTGCCTGATGCGCTACGCTTATCAGGCCTACAAGGGAATCGCAATTTTTTGAATTCACAATACTTTGTAGGCCGGATAAGGCGTTTACGCCGCATCCGGCATATTAGTTTACGCCGTTAACAGATTAGCAATCGTGCGCACACCCAGCCCGGTCGCACCCGCAGACCACTGTTCAACCGGCGCTTTACGGTAAGTCGCCGAACAGTCGATATGCAGCCAACCTTGCTGATAGTTCTCAACAAAGTGCGACAGGAAGCCCGCCGCCGTACTTGCACCTGCCGGATAAGCAGCACTGCCCGTGTTGTTCAGTTCGGCAAAGTTAGACGGCAGCTGGCTGCGGTGGAATTCAGCCAGCGGCAGACGCCAGAACGGTTCGTTCTCTTGTGAAGCACTCGCCAGCAAGCGACCGGCAAGCGCATCGTCAAAACTGAACAATGCGTGATAATCATTACCCAGCGCGGTTTTCGCCGCACCGGTGAGTGTGGCGGCATCGATAATCAGTTCCGGTTTCTGCGCACTGGCGTCAATCAGGCCATCTGCCAGAACCAGACGCCCTTCCGCATCGGTGTTCATGACTTCGACTTTTTTACCGTTGCGATAGGTAATGATATCGCCCAGTTTGAACGCGTTGCCGCTGATCAGGTTATCCGCACAGCAGAGGAACAGCTTCACGCGCTTGTTCAGTCCGCGCGTAATGGCAAACGCCAGCGCTCCGGTAACCGTTGCCGCGCCGCCCATGTCCGACTTCATTGAGTCCATAAACGCGGTCTGTTTGATGCTGTAGCCGCCGGAATCAAAGGTGATGCCTTTACCTACCAGGCACGCGTACACCGGCGCTTCTTTATCGCCAGTTGGGTTGTAATCCAGCGCCAGCAATACCGGGGAACGTTCTGAACCACGCCCGACAGTGTGCAGCCCCATATAACCTTGATCACGAAGATCTTCACCTTTGGTGATCCGGTAAGTCACACGATCGCCTGCGACGTTGCTGATCAGATCAACAGCACGCTGTGCCAGTTGCGATGGCCCCAGTTCTTCTGCTGGTGCGTTGATGGTGTCACGCACCCAGTCGATGATCATCAGGCGGTTATCCAGTTCCTGGCGCTGGGCATCGTCCAGATCCGGCCACTCCACTTTACGCGTGCCTTTCGGGGCTTTGTAACCTTGCCAGAATGCCCAGCAACGATCCGCATCCCAGCCTTCACCGCTTAGCTGAACATGCTTGATGCCCAGACCGTCAATCTTGCGCGCCGCACGCTGGATCAGCCCCAGATCGTCTGCCCCGTTCAAATGCAGGGTAATACCATCATTATTAATGCTGTAAGTCGCTTTTTCTCCCCAGCGCGCGTCGGCAGGTTGGGTCGAGAGGGTAATCTTCATCGCTTCTGTCATTTTAGTTATCCTTATTTGTAAAAGGGCCGCCAGTTGGCAGCCCCAGGATTTTTCCGCTAAATGATTCGCGTTGCAGGAAGGCGGCAAGTGAGTGAAGCCCCAGGAGCATAGATAACTATGTGACTGGGGTGAACGAGCGCAGCCAACGCATCTGCGGCGTGAAGCATGACGCGGAAATCACTCGGCTTCGTCCAGCCAGACTAATAAAATCGCTTCGAGGATTTTCTCGTTGGACGCCTGCGGGTCGTCGTCGAAATCTTCCAGATCGCAAATCCACTGATGCATATCGGTGAATCGAACCGTTTTCGGATCAAGATCGGGATATGCATCGTACAGTGCTTCGCCAATTTCGCGGCTATCGGTCCACTTAAGTCCCATACTAACCTCTGTTAATGCTCACGCGCATGGTTGATAGTGTAACGCGGAATTTCGACCACTAAATCTTCGTCGGTAACGCGCGCCTGGCAGCTTAAACGGCTTTCCGGCTCCAGCCCCCAGGCTTTGTCCAGCATGTCGTCTTCCTGCTCTGAGCTTTCCGGCAGCGAATCAAAACCTTCACGAACGATGCAGTGACAGGTGGTGCAAGCACAGGATTTTTCACAGGCGTGTTCAATCTCGATGCCGTTACGCAGCGCAACGTCGAGAATGGTTTCACCGCTATTCGCTTCCAGAACAGCGCCATCAGGACAGAGATCCTGATGAGGCAAAATAACAATCTTTGGCATATTAAACCTCGTCCACGGAATGGCCCTTCAGCGCACGACGAACCGACTGGTCCATGCGGCGAGCGGCGAAATCCTGGGTTTGTTTGTCTACGTTTTTAATCGCTTGTTCGATGGCGTCAACATCATCGCCCTGCGCCACTTCACTCAGGTGAGCGGCAGCATCGTCAATGACCTGACGTTCTGCGGCGCTTAACAGCGCGGCATCAGCAGCCAGCGCGCCGTGCAAACTTTCCAGCACACGCGCCGCTTCTACTTTTTGTTCAGCCAGCATACGGGCTTTTACGTCCTGCTCGGCATAGCTCATTGAGTCTTTGATCATCGAGGCGATTTCACTGTCGGTCAGACCATAAGACGGTTTAACCTGAATAGACGCCTCAACGCCGGTGGATTTCTCCATCGCCGTCACGCTCAAAAGACCATCAGCATCGACCTGAAACGTTACGCGAATATGCGCGCCGCCAGCCGGTAGCGCCGGAATACCACGCAGCGCAAAACGCGCCAGCGAGCGGCAGTCCTGCACCAGCTCACGCTCACCCTGCATTACATGGATAGACATCGCCGTCTGACCATCTTTAAAGGTGGTGAAATCCTGGGCGCGGGCCACCGGAATTGTGGTGTTACGCGGGATCACTTTCTCCACCAGGCCGCCCATGGTTTCCAGGCCCAGCGACAGCGGGATCACATCAAGCAACAGCATTTCGCTGTCCGGCTTGTTACCCACCAGAATATCCGCCTGAATCGCCGCGCCAATAGCGACGACTTTATCCGGGTCGATGGAAGTCAGCGGTGGACGACCGAAAAATTCACCCACCCGTTCACGCACCAGCGGCACGCGAGTAGAACCACCAACCATCACCACTTCCAGTACGTCGTCAGCCTCAACGCCCGCGTCTTTCAGCGCACGACGACAAGCCAGTAAGGTTCGTTTTACCAGTGGCGCGATCAGTTCGTTGAATTGTTCACGGCTGATTTCACCCTGCCAGCCCGCAACATTCACGGTCACAGAGTCCGCATCGCTCAGCGCGATTTTGGCCGCAATGGCGGCATCCAGCAGTTCACGCTGAACGCGGTTATCGCTACGGTCAGGAATGCCCGCCTGTTCGCGAATGTAATCTGCTAACAGATGGTCAAAGTCATCGCCGCCGAGCGCGGAATCACCGCCGGTCGCCAGCACTTCGAACACGCCGCGACTTAAGCGAAGAATGGAAATATCAAACGTCCCGCCACCGAGGTCATAAACAGCGATCACGCCTTCCTGACCGGAGTCCAGTCCGTAGGCGATAGCCGCAGCGGTCGGTTCGTTGAGCAAGCGCAGAACATGCAGCCCAGCCAGACGCGCCGCGTCTTTGGTGCCCTGACGCTGGGCATCGTCAAAGTACGCCGGAACGGTGATAACGACACCATCCAAGTCGCCTGCCAGGGCTTCAGTTGCCCGCGCCGCCAGTGCTTTGAGGATGTCCGCAGAAACGCGCACCGGATTCAGCAATCCCGCTGCTGTTTCAATCATCGGCAAGCCGTTTTCGCTGGCCTGGAATTGATAAGGCAAATGCGGGTAGCGTTGCTGGATATCAGCCAGCGAGCGCCCCATCAGGCGTTTAACAGAACTAATGGTGTTGGCGGTGTCAAGCGCTGCATTAGTGCGCGCGTCATAACCCACCGAATGCCCCTGCTGTTGATAGTGAACAACAGAGGGCAGCAGGTGACGGCCTTCATGGTCGGCTAACGTTTCGGCCTGACCGCTGCGTACTGTCGCCACCAGCGAGTTGGTTGTGCCCAGGTCGATACCGGCCGCCAGACGACGCTGATGCGGCGCAGCACTCAAACCAGGTTCACTAATTTGTAATAAGGCCATGTTTAGCTTCCAGAAATTAAAAATCGAGCAGTTTTTCTTCGAGTTGTTCGGCACTGCTTCGCAGTTTATCGAGAAAACGCAGCTTACGCACGGTATCCGCCGCTGCGTCCCACGTCTCGTTGTCTAACTGTTCAACCATCAACTGATGGCGGGTATCAAACATCTTTTTCACACGTTTGATAAAGCTTTCCAGCCGTGCTTCATCTTTCGCCTGTTCGATCTCGTCCAGTTCTTCGCGCAGCTCCAGCTGTTCCATCAGGAACGTGGTGTCGCGCACAGTATGCTGCTCGCTGGCGAGATCAAAACCGTGCAAAGAAAGTAAATATTCCGCGCGCATTAACGGATGACGCAGCGTTTGCCAGGCCTGGTTAATGGTTGCAGATTGCTGTACGGCGGCGAGTTGTTCCGCCTGGCTTCCGCTGGCGAATTTATCAGGATGATACTGACGTTGTAGATCCTGAAAACGCAGGCTCAGTGCCTGGGTATCGAGTTGATAACGGGCAGGCAAGCCAAAGAGGGTGAAGTAATCCATAACATTCTCAGGGCTGCGATCCGCCGCAATAACGACGAATCAGGTAAAACAAACCCCACGCGCAGCTGACCACGGTGGGGTTATCGGTATGCGCATCAAACGTGGAAGCTTTCGCCGCAACCACACTCATCTTTGACGTTCGGGTTGGTAAATTTAAACCCTTCGTTCAGGCCTTCTTTTACGAAATCCAGTTGCGTACCGTCCAGAAATTGCAGGCTTTTGCCATCGACCACGACTTTCACGCCTTTGTCTTCAAACACGATGTCTTCCGGCGTCGGTTCGTCAACAAATTCCAGTACATAAGCCATACCTGAACATCCGGAGGTTCTCACACCCAGACGCAGGCCAAACCCTTTGCCGCGGTTAGCCAGAAAGGTATTTACTCGCGCTGCTGCACTGTCGCTCAGTGTAATCGACATAACCAAACCTCAACTCTTATTTTGCTTCACGTTTGCTTTTATAGTCCGCAATGGCGGCTTTGATCGCGTCTTCTGCCAGAATAGAACAGTGAATTTTCACCGGCGGCAGTTCAAGTTCTTCAGCAATATCGGTGTTTTTGATCGCCTGTGCTTCGTCGAGAGACTTCCCTTTCACCCATTCGGTGACCAGGGAGCTGGAAGCGATAGCGGAACCGCAGCCGTAAGTTTTAAAACGCGCGTCTTCAATGATACCTTCATCGTTGACTTTAATCTGCAACTTCATCACGTCGCCACAGGCCGGTGCACCCACCATGCCGCTGCCCACGTTCTCGTCGTTGTTGTCGAAGGAACCCACGTTACGCGGATTCTCGTAATGATCGATAACTTTTTCGCTGTAAGCCATTATAAATTCTCCTGATTCCGATACCGATTAATGATGTGCCCATTCGATGCTGTTCAGATCCACGCCCTGCTTGTACATTTCCCACAGCGGAGAAAGGTCACGCAGACGACCGATGGATTTACGAACTAACTCGATGGTGTAGTCGATCTCTTCTTCAGTAGTAAAACGACCTAAAGAGAAACGGATAGAGCTATGTGCCAGCTCATCGTTCAGCCCCAGCGCGCGCAGCACGTAGGACGGTTCGAGGCTTGCTGACGTACAGGCAGAACCGGAAGAAACCGCAAGGTCTTTCAGCGCCATAATCAGCGACTCACCTTCAACGTAATTAAAGCTGACGTTGAGAATGTTCGGCGCACCGTGTTCCAGGTCACCGTTCAGGTAAACTTCTTCGATATCTTTGATGCCGTTCCACAGACGGTTACGCAGGCCGCGCAAACGTTCCATCTCGGTCGCCATCTCTTCTTTTGCGATGCGATAGGCTTCGCCCATCCCGACGATCTGGTGAACAGGCAGAGTACCGGAACGCATACCGCGCTCGTGACCGCCGCCGTGCATTTGTGCTTCGATACGTACGCGCGGTTTACGACGCACATACAGCGCACCGATACCTTTCGGGCCGTAGATTTTGTGACCGGAGAAAGACATCAGGTCAACTTTCAACTGGCTCAGGTCGATAGGCAGTTTGCCCACGCTCTGGGTTGCATCAACGTGATAGATAATGCCACGAGCACGGCACATTTCACCGATAGCCGCGATATCCTGCACCACGCCGATTTCGTTATTTACGTGCATGATGGAAACAAGGATGGTGTCATCACGCATCGCTGCTTCGAGTTCTTTCAGGTCGATAATACCGTTACGCTGCGGTGCCAGGTAAGTGACTTCAAAACCTTCGCGCTCCAGCTGACGGCAGGTATCCAGTACCGCTTTGTGTTCGGTTTTGCTGGTGATGATGTGCTTGCCTTTTTTCTGATAAAAGTTAGCAGCACCTTTGATCGCCAGGTTGTCAGATTCGGTAGCACCAGAGGTAAAGACGATTTCACGCGGATCAGCGCCAACCAGATCGGCAATCTGATTACGAGCGATATCTACCGCTTCTTCAGCCTGCCAGCCGAAACGGTGAGAACGGGAGGCCGGGTTACCAAAGGTTCCGTCCATCGTCATAAACTGCATCATTTTCTCGGCAACACGCGGGTCCACCGGCGTGGTTGCGGAGTAGTCGAGATAAATCGGTAATTTCATTGCTCTATAAACTCCGTACATCACTCAATGCAAGGAACCAGGCTACCGGCTGGATGTACGACCGTGTTTACGGAGCGCGAGACGCCCCGGCCTGATTCTAATATCTTGTTATCTTTAACCTAACTGTTTCGGGTTTCAGCAAGTTGACAAACTTACGAATCTCCGGGAGCTTACATAAGTAAGTGACCGGAGTGAGTATGTGCAGTCAACGCAGATGCAACACGAAACAGGACGGTTAAATTAAGCGCGTAACTTAACGTCGATCGCGTCTTGTGTGCGGGTGCGTGGCGCGTCGTGAGTATGCTGACGACCAGATACATCCAGCACTTCCTGGTTATTAACCAGTTCGCCTAAAGTAATGTTGTTGAGAAAACCGGTGAGGCGGTCGCTCAAATCACGCCACAGCGCATGGGTCAGGCATTTATCGCCCCCCTGGCAGCCGCCTTTACCCTGACAACGGGTGGCATCTACAGATTCGTCAACGGCGCTAATCACTTCGCCAACGGCGATGCTGCTGGCATCTTTGCCTAACAGATAACCACCGCCTGGTCCGCGTACGCTGGAAACCAGACCATTTTTACGCAGACGGGAAAACAGTTGTTCCAGATAAGAAAGGGAAATTCCCTGACGTTCGGAAATATCAGCCAACGGTACCGGGCCCGCTTCAGAGTTGAGCGCAACGTCAAGCATTGCGGTCACGGCATAGCGCCCTTTAGATGTCAGTCTCATGTCTTACTTCACCTCAAACTCGCCCCTGCCCGGGGTTTTTTATTGTAAAAGTGGGGGTATTGCATAGCAGGGTCAAGTCTGACATTCCCGAGTAAATTGGTCAACTATTTACTTGACTGATTTAGTCGGGTATTTAACCTTCAGTGCCATTTTTTATCGTGGCGTTTGTACCTGTTGTCGGGTGCGGCGTAAACACTTTATCCGACCAGGGGTTCAGTACAATGTAGGCCTGACAAGACGCGTTAAGCGCCGCATCAGGCAACCTCGGTTATTCGGCCTTGTTACCTTTATTCTGCTGCTCAATAGAAGCCAGAATCCCGCGCAGGATATTCAACTCCTGGCTTTCCGGGCGCGCACGGGTAAACAGACGACGCAGCTTATTCATCACCTGCCCCGGATGGTTTTCACGGATAAAGCCGGTTGCCAGCAGCGTTTGTTCAAGATGACCGTAAAAACGTTCCAGATCATCGACCAGCGGATACGGCGTCTCGTCATGTTCAACCTGCTCGCTGTTCTCCTGAGTCGCCAGCCAGGCCATGCGCACTTCATAGGCAATAACCTGAACAGCCATCGCCAGGTTAAGCGAACTGTATTCCGGGTTAGCGGCAATGGCGACATGATAATGGCACTTTTGCAACTCTTCATTGGTCAAGCCGACACGCTCACGACCAAAAACCAGTGCCACCGGCGTATTTGCCGCTTCAGCGACGCTTTTCAAACCGCATTCGCGCGGGTCGAGCATCGGCCACGGCAGCGTGCGCGAGCGTGCACTGGTGCCAACCACCAAGCTACAACCGGCTAACGCTTCGTCGAGTGTATCGACAATGTGAGCATTACCAATCACGTCGCTGGCCCCTGCTGCCAGAGCAATCGCCTGGGAGTCAGGTTTCACCAATGGATTAACCAGCCACAGATTGGTTAAGCCCATTGTTTTCATGGCACGGGCAACAGAACCCATATTACCGGTGTGTGACGTCTCCACCAGCACAATTCGAATATTTTGCAGCATTGTCTTTCTTCATCTAAAGATTATTCACGCATCTTATCATAAAACGAAGACAGATGCCGATCTCGCTGCTATACTCTGCGCCGTTTTCCCGTTCTTTAACATCCAGTGAGAGAGACCGATGCATCCGATGCTGAACATCGCCGTGCGCGCAGCGCGCAAGGCGGGTAATTTAATTGCCAAAAACTATGAAACCCCGGACGCTGTAGAAGCGAGCCAGAAAGGCAGTAACGATTTCGTGACCAACGTAGATAAAGCTGCCGAAGCGGTGATTATCGACACGATTCGTAAATCTTACCCACAGCACACCATCATCACCGAAGAAAGCGGTGAACTTGAAGGTACCGATCAGGATGTTCAATGGGTTATCGATCCACTGGATGGCACTACCAACTTTATCAAACGCCTGCCGCACTTCGCGGTATCTATTGCCGTTCGTATCAAAGGCCGCACTGAAGTTGCTGTGGTTTATGATCCTATGCGTAACGAACTGTTCACCGCCACTCGCGGTCAGGGCGCACAGCTGAACGGCTACCGTCTGCGCGGCAGCACCGCTCGCGATCTCGACGGTACTATTCTTGCGACCGGCTTCCCGTTCAAAGCAAAACAGTACGCTACCACTTACATCAACATCGTCGGCAAACTGTTCAACGAATGTGCAGACTTCCGTCGTACTGGTTCTGCGGCGCTGGATCTGGCTTACGTTGCCGCAGGTCGTGTTGACGGTTTCTTTGAAATCGGTCTGCGTCCGTGGGATTTCGCCGCAGGCGAGCTACTGGTTCGTGAAGCGGGCGGCATCGTCAGCGACTTCACCGGTGGTCATAACTACATGCTGACCGGTAACATCGTTGCCGGTAACCCGCGCGTTGTTAAAGCCATGCTGGCGAACATGCGTGACGAGTTAAGCGACGCCCTGAAGCGTTAATTTCTCTGGCGGGTGATTTCTCTCACCCGCCCTCGCCTTTCAGGCGCTATTCCGAAATGCTTCCTCACTGCTTTACTTTCTTTCGTCACTCTCCCACCATCTTTCCCCGATTAATGGATGATAAAGAAGTCGCAAGGAAAGGTTATGGCACTGCCAGTGAACACACGCGTTCTCAAAATTCTGTTTATTCTCTTTGTTGTTGTCTTCTGCGTTTATTTAGTGCCGCGAGTTGCCATCAACTTCTTCTATTATCCCGACGACAAAATTTACGGTCCCGACCCCTGGTCGGCGGAATCCGTCGAATTTACAGCTAAGGACGGTACTCGTTTGCAAGGCTGGTTTATCCCTTCTTCGACAGGCCCCGCTGACAACGCCATCGCAACCATCATTCATGCTCACGGCAATGCCGGAAATATGTCCGCCCACTGGCCGCTGGTCAGTTGGTTACCCGAGCGTAATTTCAACGTTTTTATGTTTGATTATCGCGGGTTTGGTAAATCAAAAGGCACACCGTCTCAGGCCGGATTGCTGGACGATACGCTAAGTGCCATCAATGTGGTGCGCCATCGCAGTGATGTAAACCCACAACGACTGGTGCTGTTCGGGCAGAGTATTGGCGGGGCGAATATTCTTGATGTCGTTGGTCAGGGTGATCGTGAGGGCATACGTGCAGTGATCCTCGACTCCACATTTGCCTCTTATGCAACCATCGCCAACCAGATGATCCCCGGCAGTGGCTACTTACTTGATGAGAGTTACAGCGGCGAAAATTACATCGCCAGCGTCAGCCCGATCCCAGTTTTACTCATTCACGGTAAGGCCGATCACGTTATCCCATGGCAGCACAGCCAAAAGTTGTATGATCTGGCAAAAGAGCCAAAACGTTTAATCTTAATCCCTGACGGCGAACACATTGATGCTTTTTCCGATCGTCACGGTGATGTTTATCGCGAACAAATAGTGGATTTTATCCTTAGCACGTTGAATCCGCACAACTAACCCATGATCGCTAGCGCGATAATCATTCACAAATCCACCTTTAGACGAGCTAATCCACTGGTCAGAACAGTTTAAGATGAGAAAAATTCTGTGACGCTTGCCAACATTTCTGATGATTAGCATTCCCTTCGCCATTTCCCTGGGCAAACTTTAGCTATTCTTATCAATTATGCTTATGGGAGATCTACAGATGATGCCTACGCTTGCTTCACCATCTGTCCTTTCGGCTCCCCAGCGCCGCTGCCAGATCTTGCTGACACTCTTTCAGCCGGGGTCGACCGCCACCACGGCAACCTTCAGCAAGCTTAATGGTGTGGATGATGATATTGCCTGTCTTGATATCAGCGAAACAGGACGGGAGATCCTGCGCTATCATCAACTCACACTGACTACTGGTTATGACGGTAGCTACCGGGTTGAAGGCACAGTGCTTAACCAACGTTTGTGTTTATTTCATTGGCTACGACGTGGTTTCCGTCTGTGTCCGTCATTTATTACCAGCCAATTCACACCCGCTCTGAAGAGTGAACTAAAGCGGCGCGGAATTTCGCGTAACTTTTACGACGATACCAATCTACAAGCGTTAGTGAATCTCTGCTCCCGACGGCTGCAAAAACGCTTTGAATCGCGCGATATTCATTTCCTGTGTCTGTATCTGCAATATTGCTTGCTGCAGCACCACGCTGGCATTACGCCTCAGTTTAATCCGCTCCAACGTCGCTGGGCAGAATCCTGCCTGGAATTTCAGGTAGCGCAGGAAATTGGACGCCACTGGCAGCGTCGGGCGCTCCAGCCTGTACCGCCTGATGAGCCACTATTTATGGCATTACTTTTTTCCATGTTGCGAGTTCCCGATCCAATTCGGGATGCGCATCAGCGGGATAGACAATTGCGTCAGTCTATCAAACGTCTGGTAAACCATTTTCGTGAGCTGGGAAATGTTCGTTTTTATGATGAACAGGGGTTATGCGATCAGCTTTATACTCACCTCGCCCAGGCGTTAAATCGCAGTTTGTTTGCCATCGGTATTGATAACACCCTGCCAGAAGAGTTCTCCAGACTGTACCCACGCCTGGTGCGCACCACCCGCGCGGCGCTGACCGGATTTGAAAGTGAATACAGCGTCCATCTTTCTGATGAGGAAAGCGGTCTGGTCGCGGTGATTTTCGGTGCCTGGCTAATGCAGGAAAACGACCTGCATGAAAAACAGATTATTCTACTGACCGGGAATGATAGCGAGCGTGAAGCGCAGATTGAGCAGCAGTTACGTGAACTAACGTTACTGCCGCTCAACATTAAGCATATGTCGGTAAAAGCATTTTTGCAGAGAGGTGCTCCACGCGGCGCGGCACTGATTATTGCGCCTTACACCACGCCGTTACCGCTCTTTTCACCACCGCTGATCTACACAGATCTGACGCTGACAACACACCAACAGGATCAGATCCGCAAAATGCTCGAATCAGCATGAGGGAACAACTTTCGGGCGCAAGAACATTGCCGGAAGCGCCACCAGCGCCATCACCCAGAACACGCCGTGGCCCAGATATTGATACAGGAAACCGGCGAAGACGGTCATGATGGCGATACTACCGCCCATTGCAACGGCAGAGTAAACCGCCTGCAAACGAATGACTTCGCTACCCTGGCGGGCGGCAATATAACGCATGGCCGCCAGGTGGCAGACCGTGAAGGTGCCGCAATGCAGAATTTGCACCACTATCAACCACGGCAACGCCGTCGTTGCTCCCATAATTCCCCAGCGCATTACGCCACTAATCGCCGAGATCAGCAGCATATCGCGTGCACTACAACGGCGGAAAAGTTTATTACTCAGCGCAAAAATAATGACTTCTGCCACCACGCCCAGCGACCACAAATAGCCCACCGCTGAAGCAGAATACCCAGCTGCCTGCCAGTAAATAGCGCTAAAACCGTAATAGGCTGCATGCGCTCCCTGTAATAAACAAACGCAGGCCAGAAAGCGCCAGTTCTGGCGGACCAGTGTCAGCCAGGCTGGCCCTCCCGTGCTCTCCTGCTGACGGCTAGCCCCTTGTGGCTGAATCGTTGGACGAATGAGAAATCCGAGCAGCATAGACGCCACGCCCAACGTCAACAGCGCGAGGATCACCCGATAATCCAACATACTGACCAGTTTGCCTGTCAGCGCCGAGCCAATGACAAACGCCACCGAGCCCCACAGTCGCACTTTGCCGTAATCAAGCGGGAACTGTTTTTGCCATGTATTCGCCAGTGCATCGGTCAACGGTACCAGCGGTGAGAAAAAGAGGTTAAAGCCAATCATCACCACCATCAACCACGCTACATGCGCCCCCGCCCAGAAGGCGACAGCAAAGAGAAGTGTCAGCAGTGCCAGTACGCGCAAGGCGGAAATCAGGCGGGAAGGATCGCTAACGCGGGGCGCGATGATCAAACTCCCGAGAAAACGGGCAACCAGACCAGCCCCCAATAACAGGCCGATAGTTTCTGGCGTTAAGCCAATCCCCTTAAGCCAGACGCTCCAGAAAGGTAGAAAAATGCCGTAACTAAAAAAGTATGTGAAATAACCGAGCGCCAACCAGCGCGTGGATTGCAAAACCATGAGTCCCTCCCGTCAGGAGGCGTTAGTCTGGGGTTAATCGAATGTTGGTGCAAGTTGAAAAATAAGAATATTCGAGCCTGCTTCCCGATGTCTGTAACGCCTGTTCGCAAGCACTAAAAAAGCTGCGCCCCACAACGCACCTTGCAAAATTATTGCGTATTTATGCCGTTACGCTTGCCAAACGTTCCTGCACAATGGCGATGAAATCGCGTAATGCCGGTTTCATTTCGCCTTTCTTCCACGCCATTAGTAGGGCAATGGAAGGCACATTTCCGGCAATTGGCCGAAATACCACCTGCCCGGTATTAAAATTATTCATATAACCGGGTATCAAAGTTACGCCAAGCCCCATCCCCACCAAATTCATCGTTACCAGAATATTGGTTGCCACCTGGACGATATTCGGCTGGCTGTTTTCTTGCGCAAACCACTCCTTAACGATCGGCGCAAGCGAACCGGAATACGCCGGATCGGTACTAACGAAATTCACGCCATCCAGCTGCGCGGCGGTGATCTCTTTTTCTTGTGCTAAAGGATGATCAACCGGCAACACTACCACTAATGGTTCGTCAAAAAGTTCCAGATAATCAATCTCCGGGCTATAGACAGGATGGCGCATTAAGCCGACATCCAGTTCACCACGGCGAATTTTTTCTTCCTGTTCCGTGGTAATTAAACTCACCAATTCGATCAAAGTTTCTGGCTGTTTCAGTCGGAACATGGGCAATACTTTTGGCAGTAAATTCACTTCCGCCGATGGCACAAAACCGATGATTAAATGCTTATCTTCCTGAACAATTTTCCGCGCCCGTTGTTTGGCATTTTCCGCTTGTTCCAGGATTGCCTGCGCGTCCTGGAGAAAACATTCTCCCGCCGCCGTCAACGCGACTTTACGTTTATCACGTACCAGTAGCGGAACACCAACACAGTTTTCGAGATCGCGGATCTGGCTGCTTAACGAAGGCTGTGAGGTATGCAGTTTTTCCGCCGCACGGGTAAAGTTCAGTGCCTGCGCCACTGCGACGAAATAGCGTAAATGCCGTAGTTCCATCACCTTCCCCTTGTTATCGAAAAAACGTCTCAGTTGGTAGAAATTAACTATTTCACATATCAGCAACCAACCAGCAACATCCTTATGGCACAAAAATAGAAGGTCAATACATCTTATCTTTCAGGATTAAAAAATATGACCACACCCTCAGATTTGAACATTTACCAACTGATTGACACCCAAAACGGTCGGGTTACTCCGCGTATTTATACCGACCCGGATATTTACCAACTGGAGCTTGAGCGCATTTTCGGTCGTTGCTGGCTGTTTCTCGCTCATGAAAGCCAGATCCCTAAACCCGGTGATTTTTTTAACACCTACATGGGAGAAGATGCGGTTGTCGTGGTGCGCCAGAAAGACGGCAGCATCAAGGCGTTTCTCAACCAATGCCGCCACCGGGCCATGCGTGTGAGTTATGCCGATTGCGGCAACACTCGCGCCTTTACCTGCCCGTATCATGGCTGGTCTTATGGTATTAACGGCGAGTTGATTGATGTACCGCTGGAACCTCGCGCCTACCCACAAGGGCTGTGTAAATCCCACTGGGGGTTAAACGAAGTTCCCTGTGTGGAGAGTTATAAGGGGCTGATTTTTGGCAACTGGGATACCTCCGCGCCGGGCCTGCGTGATTACCTGGGTGACATTGCCTGGTATCTGGATGGCATGCTGGATCGTCGCGAAGGCGGTACCGAAATTGTCGGCGGCGTACAGAAGTGGGTGATCAACTGCAACTGGAAATTCCCGGCAGAGCAGTTCGCCAGTGACCAGTATCACGCCCTGTTCAGCCATGCTTCTGCCGTACAGGTATTAGGAGCGAAAGATGATGGCAGCGATAAGCGTCTCGGCGATGGACAAACCGCCCGCCCGGTATGGGAAACCGCTAAAGATGCCCTACAATTCGGTCAGGACGGACACGGTAGCGGTTTCTTCTTTACCGAAAAGCCAGACGCCAATGTCTGGGTCGATGGTGCAGTTTCCAGCTATTACCGCGAAACCTACGCCGAAGCAGAACAGCGTTTAGGCGAAGTTCGCGCCCTGCGCCTGGCGGGTCATAACAATATTTTCCCCACGCTTTCCTGGCTCAACGGCACTGCCACACTCCGCGTCTGGCATCCGCGCGGCCCTGATCAAGTTGAAGTGTGGGCGTTCTGTATTACTGACAAAGCCGCCTCTGATGAGGTTAAAGCCGCTTTTGAAAACAGCGCCACCCGCGCTTTTGGTCCTGCTGGTTTTCTTGAGCAGGATGACTCGGAGAACTGGTGTGAAATTCAGAAATTGCTGAAAGGCCACCGCGCCCGCAACAGTAAACTTTGTCTGGAAATGGGGCTTGGTCAGGAAAAACGTCGCGACGACGGCATTCCAGGCATTACAAACTATATCTTCTCAGAAACGGCCGCCCGTGGAATGTATCAACGCTGGGCCGATCTCCTGAGCAGCGAAAGCTGGCAGGAAGTGCTCGATAAAACCGCCGCATACCAGCAGGAGGTGATGAAATGAGTGCGCAGGTTTCACTGGAGTTACATCACCGCATTAGCCAGTTTCTCTATCACGAAGCCAGTCTGCTGGATGACTGGAAATTTCGTGACTGGCTGGCGCAGCTCGACAAAGAGATTCGTTACACCATGCGCACCACGGTTAACGCGCAAACGCGTGACCGCCGCAAAGGCGTTCAGCCACCGACAACCTGGATTTTTAATGACACCAAAGACCAGCTGGAGCGGCGAATCGCGCGTCTGGAAACGGGCATGGCCTGGGCGGAAGAGCCGCCGTCGCGCACCCGTCACTTAATCAGCAACTGCCAGGTAAGCGAAACCGACACCCCAGACGTGTTTGCTGTGCGGGTAAATTATCTGCTTTATCGGGCACAAAAAGAGCGCGATGAAACGTTCTATGTCGGGACTCGTTTTGACAAAGTTCGTCGTCTGGAAGATGGCAACTGGCGCTTGCTGGAACGGGATATCGTCCTGGACCAAGCGGTGATCACGTCCCATAACCTGAGTGTACTGTTCTGATGAATCGAATTTATGCGTGTCCCGTTGCGGATGTGCCGGAGGGTGAGGCTCTCCGGATCGATACCTCGCCTGTCATCGCCCTGTTCAACGTTGGCGGCGAGTTTTATGCCATTAACGATCGTTGCAGTCATGGTAATGCGTCGATGTCAGAAGGGTATCTGGAAGATGATGCTACGGTAGAGTGCCCACTGCACGCTGCCAGTTTTTGCCTGAAAACGGGGAAAGCGTTATGCCTGCCCGCCACCGATCCGCTAACCACTTATCCAGTACACGTTGAAGGTGGTGATATCTTCATCGACTTACCGGAGGCGCAGCCATGAGCGATCTGCATAACGAGTCCATCTTTATTACAGGTGGCGGATCGGGATTAGGACTGGCACTGGTCGAGCGATTTATCGAAGAAGGTGCGCAGGTTGCCACGCTGGAACTGTCGGCGGCAAAAGTCGCCAGTCTGCGTCAGCGATTTGGCGAACATATTCTGGCGGTGGAAGGTAACGTGACCTGCTATGCCGATTATCAACGCGCGGTCGATCAGATCCTGACTCGTTCTGGCAAGCTGGATTGTTTTATCGGCAATGCGGGCATCTGGGATCACAATGCCTCACTGGTTAATACTCCCGCAGAGACGCTCGAAACCGGCTTCCACGAGCTGTTTAACGTCAACGTACTCGGTTACCTGCTGGGCGCAAAAGCCTGCGCTCCGGCGTTAATCGCCAGTGAAGGCAGCATGATTTTCACACTGTCAAATGCCGCCTGGTATCCCGGCGGCGGTGGCCCGCTGTACACCGCCAGTAAACATGCCGCAACCGGACTTATTCGCCAACTGGCTTATGAACTGGCACCGAAAGTGCGGGTGAATGGCGTCGGCCCGTGTGGTATGGCCAGCGACCTGCGCGGCCCACAGGCGCTCGGGCAAAGTGAAACCTCGATAATGCAGTCTCTGACGCCGGAGAAAATTGCCGCCATATTACCGCTGCAATTTTTCCCGCAACCGGCGGATTTTACGGGTCCGTATGTGATGTTGGCATCGCGGCGCAATAATCGCGCATTAAGCGGTGTGATGATCAACGCTGATGCGGGTTTAGCGATTCGCGGCATTCGCCACGTAGCGGCTGGGCTGGATCTTTAAGGAAGCACGATGAAAGAAAAAACGATCATTATTGTCGGTGGCGGGCAAGCGGCGGCAATGGCTGCGGCCTCGCTACGCCAGCAAGGGTTCACCGGTGAGCTGCATCTGTTTTCCGATGAGCAACATCTTCCTTATGAACGCCCCCCGCTCTCGAAATCCATGTTGCTGGAAGATTCCCCGCAGTTACAGCAGGTGTTACCTGCTCACTGGTGGCAGGAAAACAATGTTCATCTGCATTCCGGTGTAACCATCAAATCGCTGGGCCGCGACACAAGAGAGTTAGTGTTAACCAACGGCGAAAGTTGGCACTGGGATCAGCTGTTTATGGCAACCGGCGCGGCAGCCCGACCGCTGCCGTTGCTTGATGCACTGGGAGAACGCTGCTTTACCCTGCGCCATGCCGGCGATGCCGCCAGACTGCGAGAAGTTCTGCAGCCCGAACGGTCAGTCGTGATTGTCGGTGCCGGAACTATTGGTCTGGAACTGGCTGCCAGCGCCACGCAGCGTGGATGTAAGGTGACAGTGATTGAACTGGCGGCAACCGTCATGGGCCGTAATGCACCACCGCCCGTGCAACACTATCTTTTACAGCGCCATCAGCAGGCTGGTGTGCGCATTCTGCTCAATAATGCCATTGAACATGTGGTCGATGGTGAAAAAGTAGAACTGACGCTGCAAAGTGGCGAAACGCTTCAGGCCGATGTGGTGATTTACGGTATTGGTATCAGCGCCAACGACCAACTGGCTCGCGAGGCCAACCTTGATACTGCCAATGGTATTGTCATTGATGAAGCTTGCCGCACCTGCGATCCCGCGATCTTTGCCGGTGGCGATGTGGCAATCACCCGTCTTGATAATGGTGCACTACACCGCTGCGAAAGCTGGGAAAACGCCAATAACCAGGCGCAAATTGCCGCTGCCGCAATGTTGGGGCTACCGCTTCCGCGACTGCCGCCGCCGTGGTTCTGGAGCGATCAGTACAGTGATAACTTACAGTTTATTGGCGATATGCGTGGCGATGACTGGATTTGTCGTGGCAACCCGGAAACTCAGAAGGCGATTTGGTTTAATCTGCAAAACGGCGTGCTTATCGGTGCAGTCACGCTGAATCAGGGCCGTGAGATTCGCCCAATCCGCAAATGGATCCAGAGCGGCAAAACGTTTGATGCGAAACTGCTGATAGATGAGGACATCGCGCTTAAATCACTGTAACCAGGATAATTAGCGAATATCTCAACGCCTGGGGCGTGGCGAGGTACCAGAGTGTGTATTACGTTTAAATCACATTATCTTGCAAAGGGATTGGTTATGAACACACTACGTTATTTTGATTTTGGTGCTGCCCGCCCCGTTTTGTTATTAATTGCCCGTATCGCCGTGGTCTTAATTTTCATTATTTTTGGTTTTCCCAAAATGATGGGCTTTGACGGTACGGTCCAATATATGGCCTCGCTGGGTGCGCCAATGCCGATGCTGGCAGCGATTATTGCGGTAGTTATGGAAGTGCCCGCCGCGATTTTAATCGTGCTTGGCTTTTTCACCCGTCCGCTGGCGGTGCTGTTTATTTTCTACACGCTGGGTACGGCGGTGATTGGTCACCATTACTGGGATATGACCGGCGATGCGGTTGGGCCAAATATGATTAATTTCTGGAAGAATGTCAGTATCGCTGGCGCATTCCTGCTGTTGGCAATTACCGGGCCGGGGGCAATTTCTCTCGATCGGCGTTAGGAAAGATGCCGGATGCGGCGTGAACGCCTTATCCGGCAATTTATAAATTACAGTAACGCAACCCGCAACGACATCTCTGACGTTGTTGATTCCCCCGGCGCAAGCGCAATGAGGTCACCTCCTTCCGGGCGATGATGGTCATCCGGCGCATGGCTCATCGGTTCCAGACAGAAGAAATCAAACGCATATCCTTTATCAAACGCCGGGTCGGAAACAAAGATGAAATAACATGGTGCAGGCGGCGTCGTTTCCATGATGATGGCATAACCCTCCTGCGGCTGCTCAATGCGGGCCTGACCATTCCATCCGGCAAAGCCATTGTTCACCCACTGGTGCGGCAACGGCGCGAGCTGGTTGAAATCCAGCTCCTGCGGTAGCTGCTCGCAAAACTCACCCGCCAGCCACTGCTCCCGCTCCAGCCAGTAACCGCTCGCCTGCGCCTGAATCCGCGTTTGTGGTGACAACGGAAAATAAGGATGCCAGCCGGTACCAAATGGCAGCGTCTCTGCCCCTTGATTGGTGACAGAGAGCGTCACCGTCAGCGTATCTGCCGTTAAATGAAACGCCTGACTTACCCGATAGTGATAAACACCGCTGCGATGTTCATACACCAGACACAAGCTATCATCGCTGCGCGAGACACATTGCCACTGCCCCAGCCAGCCGTCGCCGTGCAGATAGTGCGCATCCCACTCAACATTCGGTTGCAGTTGATACTCACGCCCCTGCCAGACAAAACGGTTGCCACTCACCCGGTTTGCAAACGGCACCAGCGGAAAACAAGAGGCATCGGTTGCCACACCGCTTTTTTTACCGGGACGTAAGAGCGGCGTCGCGTCACGCCAGAAGCCTTCGATGACGCCGCCCCGGTCAGAAACGTCCAGCTTTAGCGGCCCGTGAGATAAGGTATAGATGGTCATCCGCTGACTCCTTAATCCGGGAAGTTAATCACAACTTTCCCGCATTTACCGCTCGCCATCAGCGCATAGGCATCTCCTGCCTGTTCCAGTGAGAAGCGATGGGTAATGGCATTACGCGGCCACAGTTTCCAGTCCGTTAAATCGTGGGCGCATTTTTCCATATGGAACAGACTGGTCACCCAGGAGCCAATAATCCGCCGTTGATGGTGCATCAGGTCGGCGCTAACCTCGAACTCCACTTTTCCGGTTTCCCCGATGTAAACCACGCGTCCCCAGTCAGCGGTGGATTGCAACGCCAGTAAGCGACCTGCGGCATTACCGGAACAATCGAGCGCAACATCCGCGCCGCCGTGGGTAAGTTCGGCGATAATCTGCGGCAGACTTTCAGTGGTTGCTAAATAGCCGTGATCCATCACCCCTAACTGTTTCGCCATTGCCAGACGTTCCGGCAGCATATCAACGCCGATGATCCTTTTTGCACCGCGACCTTTCGCCAGCATCATCGCCATCATGCCGACCGGCCCCAGACCGACCACCAGCACGTTATCACTGCCGGAAACTTCGCCGCGCAAAATCCCTTCATACGCTGTACCAACGCCGCAACTGATAAACGCACCATCTTCATAGCTCAGCGCGTCCGGCAGAAGGATCAGATCTTTTTCTTCCGCCAGCAGGTATTCGGCATGACCGCCGTCACGCTGCCAGCCGTAAGCGGCTTTTCCTTCGCCAGTACAAGAGATAGGAAAACCGCGACGGCAGTTCGGGCAAAAACCACAGCCAGAAATGTGATACACCAGCACGCGGTCGCCCTCTTTAAAATGGCGGCAGCCTTGCCCCATCGCCACAATTTGCCCGCACGGTTCATGACCGTTGATAAATCCCTGGTATAACGGTTTATCGGGAGCCGCCGCTGTGGCGCGGTGTTGATGATAGATATAGTGGACATCGCTTCCGCAAATCCCGGAGGATTTCATTTTAATCAGTACCTGGTTAATCCCCGGTGTCGGCACCGCAACTTCCCGCAGATCGACGGTCGAATTTCCTGGTAAATAAGCTGCCAGCATCGTTTTCATAATTCCCTCATTAACAATACGATTAATTTTCATCCCTGCCGCACCCGCGCCAGGGGCGTTAAGGTTTAGCGTTTCGCTTTACTGCTTCGCTGGGTCAGCAAGATATTCGCCAGAACCGCCACCACGATGATGACGCCGCGCACCACCTGCTGGAAAAAAGAGTTAATCCCGAGCAACACCAGACCGTTACCGATTAGCGTAATCACCAGCACACCAAGCAATGTACCGAACAAGGAACCGCGACCGCCGGAAAGTGCCGTACCGCCGACCACGACCGCAGCGATGACGTCAAACTCCAGACCGTTTGCCGCACCTGCGTTACCAGAACCGAGGCGAGCTGCCAGCAAAATGCCGGTCACCGCCGCTAATAATCCCGAAAGGGTAAAAATAAGAATGCGCACCCGACGAACGTTGATACCGCACAACTGCGCTGCCGTCGCATTACCGCCAACAGCAAAAACCGAGCGCCCGAAGGCGGTTTTGCGGCTAATGAACACAAACAGCGCAAACAACACCATCATGATCAGCGCGGATACCGGCACACCGAGAAATTGTCCCCCCAGCCAGTCCAGTACCTCGTTTTCGTCAATCGGCACTGGCAGGGCGTTAGTCATAAACAGCCCCATTCCGCGCAGGGCGCTCCACAGCCCCAGCGTGGCAACGAAACTGGGCACGTTAAACACGCCGCGCAGCACGCCGGCCAGCGTCCCCATCAGCGCGCCTAACAGCAACACCAGCAGACAAGCAATCGCCAGCGGAACGTTAAATTGCAGCAAAAATGCCAGGCACACCGAGACAAAAGCCACCATCGGTCCAACGCTGACATCAATTTCACCGGAGATAATAATCAGCGTCATCGCCCAGGCGGCGATCCCGATGGTGGCAGCATCGCGCAGCACGTTCATTTGGTTATTCAATGAGATAAAGCCCGGTGCGTTCAGGGAGAAGACCAGATAAAGAATGGCGATTACCACCAGCAAACCAATCTCATTAATATGGCGACTGACAAATTGTTTGAGCGAGACGCTCTTGCCCTGCGGCAATGATAATGACGAAGCAGACATCTTCAGGTTCCTCGGTAAAATTCATCAGTGCACAGACAGAATGGCGGACATCAGCTCATCCACATTGACCGGCGAGTGAAACTCCTGCGAGAACGTACCGTGCTGTAATAACAGGATGCGGTCGCACACCAGCGGCAACTCCTCCACTTCACTGGAGATAAACACCACGCTTTTCCCTTCGGCAGCCAGCTCGCGGACAATACGGTAAATCTGCTGTTTGGCTTCGATATCGACGCCGCGCGTTGGCTCGTCGAGCAATAAAATCTGGCTGGCGGCATAGACCCAACGACCGATCACCACTTTTTGCTGATTGCCGCCAGAAAGCGTGCCAATAGGCGTTTCGCTACTGGCTGCCTTGACCGTCATCCGCTGCATCACCTCTTCGGTCAGGCGGCGGATGGTGTACCATTGCAGCACACCGTTGGCGCTGATTTTTTGCCGATTGGTCAGCACTGTATTTTCGTCAACGCCCAACCAGGGAATGATCCCCGCTTCTTTGCGGTTTTCTGGCGTATAGCCAATGCCGCGTTTCAGCATGTCGCCGTAATCGGGGCGCGTGATTTTCTCGCCGTTGATAACAATATCGCCCTGTTCATACGTCTCCAGCCCAACAATCGCCTTCAGCAATTCACTGCGCCCTGCCCCCAGCAGACCAGCAATGCCGAGCACTTCGCCGCGACGCAGGGAAAAACTGATCTCCGTAAGTTTTGGTCTGTGGCGTAACGCGCGAACTTCCAGTACGGTCTGGTCCGCAATCTCCTGAGCTACAACCGGTGCAAGATCAACGTGATCGCGCCCGAGCATCAGCGACACAATATGACGGGTTGAGGTGTTTTCGAGCATCACATCGCCCGCCACCTGACCATCGCGCATAACGGTGGCACAGGAGGCAATGCGGCGAATTTCTTCCATCCGGTGGCTGACATAAATCACCGCCACGCCCAGTGCTGACATTTTTTTCACGGCGCTGATCACCAGTTCAACTTCCGTACTGGCAAGCGAGCTGGTCGGTTCATCAAGGATGACCACGCGCGGCTCGCCTTTCATCACCCGCGCAATTTCCACCAGTTGCTTTTGCGCCGGACTTAGTGTCGAAACAAGTTGTTCAGGACTAACGTCAACGCCCAGCGCCTGCAAGCAACGTTGGGCGTCCTGCGCCATTTGCAGGTAATCAATCATGCCGTTGCGGCGGGGCCACTGACCGAGGCAGAGGTTTTCCGCCACTGTCAGCCCTTCCACCAGACTTAATTCCTGATAAACCGCGCGTACCCCCAGTTCAGCGGCACGGCGAGTCAGCGTAGCTTCGTCACCTTCCAGTCGCGTCTCGCCAATCCAGATATCACCGCTATCCGGACGTTCGCTACCGGTAAGCATTCGAATGAGGGTCGATTTTCCCGCACCGTTTTTGCCTAACAGCGCGCGAACTTCGCCTTTATTGAGCGTAAAGTTAACGTTATCCAGCGCAACGACACCGGGGTAACGCTTATTTCCTGCCACCACTTTTGCTACCGGAACTGCCTCTGTTGCCGTGAACATAGGGACCTCTGCGAATCAGCGATTAGGGCAGACCATCAACGTGTGTTGCCAGCCACTGTTTACCGTCTTCCGTTTTGGTATAGAGATCGATTGGTACCTGAATCACTTTTTCACCGTCGGCTTGTTTATTGATAACCTTCAATGTTTGCGCGAAAACAGCATTGCCCATTTTCTTACCGGAAATATCCACTACCGCTTTCAGCACCTGGTTATTTTCCAGTTCCTGAGCAATTTCAGTGGTCATATCTGAACCGAAAACGGCAATTTTTCCAGCCTGATTTTGATTACGTACCGCTTTTACCGCGCCGAGTGTCGCTCCACCCGATTCCCCCATAATGGCGTTGAGATCTGGCGTGGAGATAATCAGTTTTTCACCAACAGAAATCGCTTTATCTAAAACAGTCCCTTCCTGATTAGCGACAATTTTCGCGCCGGGAACGCGGGCTTTTAATACTTCTTCAAACCCTTTACGTCGTTGCACACAAACTTCAAAGGCTTCGCAATTGATGACAGCAATTTTCGGCTGGTCAATTTTGTTAGCAATAAAATAATCGGCGGCAGCGTTACCCAGTTTTTTACCAAATTCCAGCGGATCGCCAACCAGATATGCCGAGACATATTTATCGACACCCTTTTGATTAATACAGGTGTTGTAGCAAATCACCGGAATACCCGCCTCACTGGCGCGGCGAACGGTGCGGCTACTGCCATTTTCAGACACTGCCGACAAAATAATGGCATCGACATTACGCGCCACGAGGGTATCAACAAAGGTACTTTCTTTCGAAATATCGCCCTGGGCGTTAGTTTCAATTAACTGTACCTGTACTGAAGAATCTTTTGCCGCATCCTGAACGCCCTGGCGCACTCCAGCGTAATATCCCTGGGTATCAAGGTATATTGCGCCAATGGTCATTTCTTTATCCGCAGCGTTGGCAAATAGTGTGCTACCTAATAGCGTAGCCATTAATAATAGATTACGGGTTGTTCTCATTTTTTTAGGCATAGTGCCTCCTGTAGGGTTTTTATTTACAACGGCTTATTTTAATTATTTGAGCGTGAGCGGCAGCGCGTGCCGCTCAAATATTACAGTTAATAAGGTTTAGTGAACGCGGTTAAAAATAAAAGGCATCACGGTGGTGAATAATGGCGCTTTCGGCCAGGCCGGATTAATCGCCGTCAATTCAGCGCGAGCAGATTCGTATTGCGCAATCTCGCCTAATCCCGCGGCCGCCAGCATCGCCACCATCAGGCATTTTTCTTTATGCTGCTGTTGTAAATCGCCATACAGCGACAACAAGTCAGGCTGCGAGACGGCAAAGAAATCCGCTTCGATACTGGTTTTTGCCATCTCTTGCGCCCACTGTTTCATTTCAATAAACAGTTGCTGTGCGGTTTGTTGTTCGCCCAGTAATCGCAGCGCCATCCCTTGCCAGAAGAGATAATCAACCGGTTGATCGTTGTAATAACTGTGGATGTTAATAGTGCGATCACCCGTCGCCGCCAGACGTAAACAACGCGTCGCTGCAGTTTCATCGCCCTGGGCTTTGGCACATATCGCCTGCCAGAACCAGATGTCGTTGTCAGTTTGCCCCGGTAAACGGCCTTCGCTTAAATTCTCCGGATAGTGCAGCGCGGCATGAAGCAGTTCGCTGGCCTGCTGCGGTTGTCTGGCATCAAGGTATTGCCAGGCGCGTAACAACTGGTTGAGGATAAACTGACTGGTGACTTTCCCTTCTCCGCCTTCCCACGGATGGAATTTACGCGTGGCGAGAATCTCTGCCGCTTTGTCGGCCTGACCAGTGAGATGCCACAAATTGAGCAATTCTGCGGTCATGTCATCACGCTTCAGGGCGATTTCCAGATTAGCTTCCAGACGCGCCAGACGTTTTTCTGGTGCAGCACCGGTTAACTTATCCAGCAAATCCCGTTCGAATAGCAAACGTGCATCC
Source organism: Escherichia coli (assembly GCF_036503815.1). Lineage (GTDB taxonomy): Bacteria > Pseudomonadota > Gammaproteobacteria > Enterobacterales > Enterobacteriaceae > Escherichia > Escherichia coli_F. Next base: position 1,343,761 of record NZ_AP027764.1, on the reverse strand, counting down.
TGCGGCGCAAGTTGATAAGCATTATCAAGATAACGCGCAGCCAGTTCATAATCATGCTGCTTATTCCACGCATGGATTGCCAGCCCACGCCATCCGTCGGCAAACTCCGGCGACATCTCAACGCAACGCTGCCATAAGGCAATGGCTTTGTTGTAACTGCGCTTGTTGTAGTAGAAACAGGCCAGTAAATGCCGGGCAAACCAGCACTCTTCGATACTCTCCAGCGCCGCCACTTCTTCCAGCGTATTAGGGAAACGGACAAACTGCGGGAAGACATCAATAGCTTTTGCGACCAGTTCTCCGCGTTCAGCTTTTGGCAGCAAACTGGCTTGCAGGTAAAGCGGTAGCGTGCGCTGACAGTCCAGTGCGTTCAGCATCTCTGCCGCCAGAGCGGGCATGCCCCAGTTAATCAGTTGCCCGGCGGTCATCAGGGCGTTAACGTCGCGTCCCTGACACAGACCTCGCCACTGTACGAGGGCAGATTCGCTACAACCATCGAACCAGTTCAGCCACCACAGAGTGGCGTTCAGCGGATAATCACGCAGCAACTTCTCTCGCTGCAAACGCGCGTTGTCCTGACGACCACTTAACACCAGCAGCAGGTTATGCAGGCAAAGCACTTCCTGATTGGTTGGGCAGGCGCGAAGACTTTGTTGGCAAAAATCCAGACCCGCGTCGAAGTGACCATTACGCGCCGCCAGCCGTGCCAGACCATAATAGCCACCGGCTTTACTGTTTCCGCTCCAGACCGCACGCCAGAAATCCTCTTCGGCTTGTTGATATTGCCCCTGACGTTCGTAAGCACTGGCGCGAATTAAACTCGCCTGTCCGCACTGCGGGTTTTTGTTCAACGCATGTGCGCGTTTCAGCGCCTGAGTGGCATACGCCACCGTTTGCGGGAAGTCGGCGCGGTTATATTCCAGCATCGCCAACGCCAGGTTACAGCGATAATCCAGCGGGTCCAGCGCCACGCCGCGCAGGTAGTAATCGAAGGGGGAACGGCTGGCATGATGATATTGCTCCAGATGCTGACCGATAAACCAGGCTTCATCTGTACTGGTAATCTCTTGTGCTGCCAGTGGCGCTTTGGCGACGTCCGGCAACGGCAACTCTTGCGGCTGATGTTCCTGATAACTCAGTACGATATTGCCGTCAGCATCGGAGAGTTCAATGGTTAGTCTGTCAGGATTGATACCATGCAACACGCCCTGAATGGCGTTCGCTGGCGTCAGAGCCACAGCATCGTCGAGCAACGCGTTGCATCTGCCGATTTCGCGGATCGCCAGCCGGTATCCGTTCAACGGAGAGATGGCATACAGCCCCCACTCAATCCCCCGCTCGCTACGCTGGAGTTTAATCACCGCATCGCGGGAGGCGTTTTGCACCATGCCCAGAGAATGATAAGGCAGGAAATACTGCTCGAAACGCTTCTCTTCGTAAGCATCAAGCCAGGTAAAATCGGGCTGGTTATCGGCAAAAATACCCGTCATCAGTTCGATATACGGGCCGTTATTGTCGGTCAGGCTCTTATCCCACGCCTGGCCGAATTCACTGTGTCCCCAGCTCCACTGTTTTTTACCTGGCGCGATGTGGTGGTTGGCAACGTGTAGCAAACCGCCATCTTCATCGTGACACCATGCGCCAACAAAATCGTACTGCGATTTTTCGGCCATATACGAAGTCGGCACTGGCACATTTTTATAGCGAGAAATATCCACTCCGGCGGAGTAGTCCACTTTGTAGTAAGTGCCGGTAGCGATAGGGAAAGCTGAAACAGCCCGTTTGCCGTGATCAAACACCGCCGTTACATCCGGCGGGAAAACGCTCTGATGCCCTTCGCCACCTTTCACTGCCGGGTTGGCCCACCACAAGAAATGACGCGGCGTGGCATTGCCGTTATAGACGCGGCTGGCGATTTCCAGCGCCGCCCGGTCAGGGCGTAGTGTGAAACCGGTCATCACCTGTAAACCGTGCATCGGCTCCGTTTCGCCGACCCACACCGTCTGTGCGCCGTCTTCATGGGCTTCGAGGGTGAAATCAACGGGCATAAAGGTGGTTGGGCGATGGTGTTGTGGCCAGTTAAACTCAATCCCGCCCGAAATCCACGGCCCCAATAGCCCTACCAGCGCCGGTTTAATCACCTCATTGTGATAGACAAAATCGCGCTGTTTCACTTTATCCCAAGCGCGATGCACCCGACCGCCCAGCTCCGGCAGGATCATCACTTTGATATAGTCGTTTTCCAGCCACACCGCTTGCCAGGATTTCAGGACTTTCTGCTCGCTCAGCGTATCGGTCACGCCGTAGGGATAAACCGCGCCGGACGATCCCTGATAAACGCGATTTTCCAGGAACATAGGGTGTATATCCTGCGGCCCGGTTTCATAAGTCGGGATCTCAACGCGCTCTTGCCACACTTTTACTGGAGTCATGGTGCCCTCAATATTAACAAGACATACTGAATTAAAAGATTTGTGGCAGTGTATTGAACAATCTGGCAATGTTTTCGCGGAATAATCACGCAATTAACTAAACAAGGTTTAGTGAATATGAGAGCCTGCATTAACAATCAACAGATCCGCCACCATAACAAATGCGTGATTCTGGAACTGCTGTACCGGCAAAAGCGCGCCAATAAATCAACGCTGGCCCGGCTGGCGCAAATTTCAATTCCAGCGGTCAGTAATATTTTGCAGGAGCTGGAAAGCGAAAAACGGGTGGTGAATATCGACGATGAAAGCCAGACGCGCGGGCACAGTAGCGGTACATGGCTGATCGCGCCGGAAGGTGACTGGACGCTGTGCCTGAACGTAACGCCCACCAGCATTGAGTGTCAGGTCGCTAATGCCTGTTTAAGTCCGAAAGGCGAATTTGAGTATTTTCAGATTGATGCACCGACACCGCAGGCTCTGTTGTCCGAAATCGAAAAATGCTGGCATCGTCATCATAAACTGTGGCCGGACCGTACTATCAACCTGGCGCTGGCAATCCACGGTCAGGTTGATCCAGTGACTGGCGTGTCGCAAACCATGCCGCAAGCGCCGTGGACAACGCCGGTTGAGGTGAAGTATCTGCTGGAAGAGAAGCTGGGCATTCGGGTGATGGTCGATAATGACTGCGTGATGCTGGCGCTGGCGGAGAAATGGCAAAATAATTCGCAAGGACGGGATTTCTGCGTGATCAACGTTGATTACGGTATTGGCTCGTCGTTCGTGATCAACGAGCAAATTTATCGCGGCAGTTTGTATGGTAGCGGACAGATTGGTCACACCATCGTTAATCCGGATGGCGTCGCCTGCGACTGTGGACGTTATGGCTGCCTGGAAACCGTCGCCTCGTTAAGCGCATTAAAAAAACAGGCGCGAGTATGGCTAAAATCACAACCGGTGAATACTCAGCTTGATCCTGAAAAATTGACAACCGCACAATTAATCGCTGCCTGGCAGAGTGGAGAGCCGTGGATCACCAGCTGGGTTGACCGCAGTGCCAACGCCATTGGTTTGAGTCTGTATAACTTCCTCAATATCCTCAATATTAATCAGATTTGGCTGTATGGTCGCAGCTGCGCCTTTGGTGAGAACTGGCTTAATTCCATTATTCGCCAGACAGGATTTAACCCGTTCGACCGTGACGAAGGACCGAGCGTGAAAGCGACGCAAATTGGCTTTGGGCAATTAAGCCGCGCACAACAGGTGCTGGGGATTGGCTATTTGTATGTTGAGGCGCAGTTACGACAGATTTGATGGCGCGATAACGTAACAAGGCTTCCCGAAGAAAGCCTTGATGATCACAAACGAAAAATTGCCTGATGCGCTACGCTTATCAGGCCTACACGGAGATTGCAATATATTGAATTTGCAAGAATTTGTAGGCCTGATAAGGCGTTCACGCCGCATCCGGCATGAACAACGAGCACATTGTCAGCAAATCACCGTTTCGCTTATGCGTAAACCGGGTAACGTGCGCAGATATCGAGAACTTTGCCTTTGATGCGCTCGATAACCGCTTCATCATTGATGCTGTCCAGCACGTCACACATCCAGCCAGCCAGTTCTTTCGCTTCGGCTTCTTTAAAGCCACGACGGGTAATCGCTGGAGTACCTACACGAATACCGGAAGTCACAAACGGGCTCTTCGGATCGTTCGGTACGCTGTTTTTGTTGACGGTGATGTTAGCACGGCCCAGAGCGGCGTCAGCTTCTTTACCGGTCAGGTTTTTATCAACCAGATCAACCAGGAACAGGTGGTTATCAGTACCGCCGGAAACCACTTTGTAGCCGCGCTCCAGGAATACTTCTACCATGGCTTTAGCGTTTTTCGCGACCTGCTGTTGGTAAGTTTTGAACTCAGGTTCCATCGCTTCTTTCAGAGCAACCGCTTTACCAGCGATTACGTGCATCAACGGGCCGCCCTGACCACCAGGGAAAACGGCAGAGTTCAGTTTTTTGTACAGTTCTTCGCTACCGCCTTTCGCCAGGATCAGGCCGCCGCGCGGACCCGCCAGGGTTTTGTGAGTGGTGGTAGTCACTACGTGAGCATGAGGAACCGGGTTCGGGTAGACGCCAGCAGCGACCAGTCCCGCAACGTGCGCCATATCAACGAACAGGTAAGCACCGATGCTGTCAGCGATTTCACGCATTTTCGCCCAGTCAACCACGCCGGAATATGCAGAGAAGCCACCGATGATCATTTTCGGCTTGTGTTCTTTGGCTTGTTTTTCCAGATCGGCGTAGTCGATATGACCGGTAGCATCGATACCGTAAGGAACGATGTTGTACAGTTTACCGGAGAAGTTAACCGGAGAACCGTGAGTCAGGTGACCGCCATGCGCCAGGTTCATACCCAGAACGGTGTCGCCGGGTTCCAGCAGCGCGGTGTAGACCGCAAAGTTCGCCTGGGAGCCGGAGTGCGGCTGGACGTTAGCGTAGTCAGCGCCGAACAGTTCTTTCGCGCGATCGATCGCCAGTTGTTCAACGATATCAACATACTCGCAACCGCCGTAGTAGCGTTTGCCCGGATAACCTTCAGCATATTTGTTGGTCAGCTGAGAACCCTGCGCCTGCATTACGCGCGGGCTGGTGTAGTTTTCGGAGGCGATCAGTTCGATGTGCTCTTCCTGACGTACTTTTTCCTGCTCCATAGCCTGCCACAGTTCGGCATCATAATCGGCAATGTTCATTTCACGCTTTAACATCCGCATCTCCTGACTCAGCTAACAATAAAATTTTCGGCCTTTATAGGCGGTCCTGTTGGACAACGGCGAACAGTATAACCGAATCATTGTGCGATAACAGGTCTTGACAAAGGAATTTACGCAAACGATTACCTTCAGGCTGCGCAAGGCTTTGGAGAATAAAGAGCTTGCAACCGTAAACGGATTTCTTTTCAGGTTTGTGATGCAAATTTTTCACTTCATCACATTCTTCATGAAAAACACCAAAGAACCATTTACATTGCAGGGCTATTTTTTATAAGATGCATTTGAGATACATCAATTAAGATGCAAAAAAAGGAAGACCATATGCTTGACGCTCAAACCATCGCTACAGTAAAAGCCACCATCCCTTTACTGGTGGAAACAGGGCCAAAGTTAACCGCCCATTTCTACGACCGTATGTTTACTCATAACCCAGAACTCAAAGAAATTTTTAACATGAGTAACCAGCGTAATGGCGATCAACGTGAAGCCTTGTTTAACGCCATTGCCGCCTACGCCAGCAATATCGAAAACCTGCCTGCGCTGCTGCCAGCGGTTGAAAAAATCGCTCAGAAACACACCAGCTTCCAGATCAAACCGGAACAATACAATATCGTCGGTGAACACCTGTTGGCGACGCTGGACGAAATGTTCAGTCCGGGCCAGGAAGTGCTGGACGCGTGGGGTAAAGCCTATGGCGTACTGGCTAATGTATTTATCAATCGCGAGGCAGAAATCTATAACGAAAACGCCAGCAAAGCCGGTGGCTGGGAAGGTACTCGCGATTTCCGCATTGTAGCTAAAACACCGCGCAGCGCATTGATCACCAGCTTCGAACTTGAGCCGGTGGACGGCGGTGCAGTGGCGGAATACCGTCCGGGGCAATATCTCGGCGTCTGGCTGAAGCCGGAAGGTTTCCCGCATCAGGAGATTCGTCAGTACTCTTTGACCCGTAAACCTGATGGCAAAGGCTATCGTATTGCGGTGAAACGCGAAGATGGCGGGCAAGTATCCAACTGGCTGCACAATCACGCCAACGTTGGCGATGTTGTGAAACTGGTCGCTCCGGCAGGTGATTTCTTTATGGCTATCGCAGATGACACGCCGGTGACGTTAATCTCTGCCGGTGTCGGTCAAACACCAATGCTGGCAATGCTCGACACGCTGGCAAAAGCAGGCCACACAGCACAAGTGAACTGGTTCCATGCGGCAGAAAATGGCGATGTTCACGCCTTTGCCGATGAAGTTAAGGAACTGGGACAAGCACTACCGCGCTTTACTGCGCACACCTGGTATCGTCAGCCGAGCGAAGCCGATCGCGCTAAAGGTCAGTTTGATAGTGAAGGTCTGATGGATTTGAGCAAACTGGAAGGTGCGTTCAGCGATCCGACAATGCAGTTCTATCTCTGCGGCCCGGTTGGCTTCATGCAGTTTGCCGCGAAACAGTTAGTGGACCTGGGTGTGAAACAGGAAAACATTCATTACGAATGCTTTGGCCCGCATAAAGTGCTGTGATTTGAGGTTGCCGGATGGAGACATCCGGCAACCCTGACGCGGTTTAAATTGCCGCGTCGTCCTCTTCGCCAGTACGGATACGAATGACCCGTGCCACGTCAAAGACGAAAATTTTACCGTCACCGATTTTGCCGGTTTGCGCCGTGCGAATAATCGTATCTACGCAGATATCGACAATGTCGTCCGGCACGACAATCTCAATTTTTACCTTCGGCAGAAAATCCACCATATACTCCGCGCCGCGATACAGCTCGGTATGGCCTTTCTGGCGGCCAAAACCTTTCACCTCGGTGACCGTCATGCCGGTAATGCCGACTTCAGCCAGTGCTTCGCGGACATCGTCCAGCTTGAAGGGTTTAATAATCGCATCAATCTTTTTCATGCTATTCCTTGAAAAGGTCGCCTGTCTTTTGATCTGCTAAACGTAACACATAACGCCGATTCATTCCTTGAAATCGTTTGCATCCAGCTCGTGTCGGGAAAGCAGTTTATAAAATTCTGTCCGGTTGCGCCCCGCCATTCTCGCCGCGTGGGTGACATTACCTTTGGTGATTTGCAGCAGCTTACGCAAGTAGTTGAGTTCAAACTGATTACGCGCCTCAACAAAGGTTGGCAGAGCCGTATTTTCGCCCTCCAGCGCCTGCTCGACTAACGCATCACTAATCACCGGAGATGATGTTAGCGCCACGCATTGTTCAATCACGTTGACCAACTGGCGCACATTACCCGGCCAGCTCGCGGTCATCAGTCGTTTCATTGCATCGGTGGAGAATGCGCGGACAAACGGTTTATGTCGCTCTGCCGCCTGGCGCAATAAGTGGTTTGCCAGTAGCGGAATGTCTTCTGTGCGCTCCGCCAATGCCGGAATTTTCAGACTGACAACGTTGAGGCGATAGTAGAGATCTTCACGGAATTCCCCGCGCGCCATCGCCTTTGGCAGGTCACGGTGAGTGGCGGAAATAATCCGCACGTCGATATCAATATCGCGGTTGCTGCCCAGCGGGCGCACTTTGCGCTCCTGCAACACGCGTAGCAGTTTGACCTGCAACGGTGCGGGCATGTCGCCAATCTCATCGAGAAACAGCGTACCGCCTTCCGCCGCCTGGAATAAACCTTCACGATTGCTGACAGCGCCAGTAAACGCGCCACGCGCATGACCAAACAGCTCTGACTCCAGCAATTGCTCGGGCAATGCGCCACAGTTAATAGCAATAAACGGTTTGCTGTTGCGCGGGCTGGCGTTGTGGATCGCCTGGGCAAAAATCTCTTTCCCGGTACCGCTCTGACCGTTAATCAAAACGCTAACATCTGACTGCGCCACCAGCCTCGCCTGTTCCAGCAAACGTAGCATCAGCGGGCTGCGGGTGACAATCGCCTCGCGCCAGCGTTCGTCGGTGGTTGGCGCGGATTGTTCCAGCGCATCATCAATTGCCTGATACAGCGCGTCTTTATCGACGGGCTTGGTGAGGAAACTGAACACGCCCTGCTGTGTCGCGGCAACCGCATCGGGAATGGAGCCATGCGCGGTGAGGATGATTACTGGCATACCTGGCTGCACTTTCTGGATTTCAGCAAACAGTTGCATACCATCCATTTCATCCATCCGCAGATCGCTGATGACTAAATCTACTTTTTCACGATTCAGTATCCGCAATCCTTCAGCTCCACTTTCCGCCGTGACCACGCTGTAGCCTTCACTGGTCAGACGCAGGCCAAGCAGTTTCAGCAATCCTGGATCGTCATCGACCAGTAATAAATGCGCAGGTTTATGGCTCATCAGGAGTGACCTCATGGGTAGATGGCGCGGGCTTTTCACTCTCGTGCGGCGTATCCGGCGAGAAATTGCCAGCCGGTTTGCGGGTCGAGAGCTGACGTTCAATATCGGTCAGATTTTCCAGCTTGCGGGTGGTGAGCTCCAGTTGCTGCTGTAGAACGTGATGTTGCTGGCGCAAAGTATCCAGTTCGCTGTCGCTGGACTGCTGGAGTTTGCTGTAGCGTTGGCGCTCTTCCGCCAGTTGCAGTTGCAGCGCCTGACCGTCGCGCCACAGTTGATACAGTGGGCGAACCTGTGCCGGGATCTCGGTACTTAACGCATCAATGCGCGCGACCAGCTGGCGGCGCTCATAAGGCGTAATTTTGGCGTCAGCGAGCAAAATCCCTTGTTTGAAGATATTTTGCCAGCTGCCGTCGTCATATTGGCGGGCTTGCTGACGCGACTGCGCAGGCATTAAACGTTCAGCACAATCCATCGCCCGCAGCCAGTAAAGCGGATTGGTTTCGGTTGACTTACCTTGCAGTGCCCAGATGTCGCTGCATTCAGTAGAAAGATAGTCAGCCAGTTGATAAACCGGAATTTTTTCTTCTGCTGGCGCATCAATAGCTGGCTTATTGTGACTCTGCACGCAACCCAGCAATGCCAGACATGGCAGCCCTGCCAGCCATAGCCGTCGGGGCAATAATCGTTGAAAAATGTGTCGCATATTCACCAGACTTAAAACCTATCCCAGTGGGCGTAATTGTTGCAGGCAGTTTGGACATGGACAGCGCGGAGAAACCGGAGCGTACACGTAGTACGTAAGGATTTCGAGCACTGCACGAGGCCAAACTGGCAAATAAAATAGCCTGATGGGATAGGCTCTTAACATTATTTCGTGTTTTTCGACGACGGTAATTCAATGCGGAAGCAAACCTCTTGCCCGCTCTCGTCGACCAGATACAGTTCCCCCTGCATACGGCGAATACAATCCCTGGCAATGCTTAATCCCAGACCGCTGCCCTTCACCGCCCCTTTTCGCTGGTGGCTTCCCTGAAAAAAGGGTTCGAAGATCATGGCGCGTTCCTCTTGCGGAATGGGTGTGCCTGTATTGATGACATCAATATAAACCCGCGCGCCATGTAAACTGCTGCGAAGGCAAATGTTACCGGATTCAGCCCCGTAGTGCACCGCATTGGAGTAAAGATTATCCAGTACGCTCATCAGCAGCATTGGCTCCGCCAGGCAAGCAGTTGCTTTGAGATCGACGTCGGTATGCATCATTTTAGCCCGTGCGGGCAGGCTATGAGCAGAAACCACCATTTCCACCAGCGGTGCTAACTCTACACTCTCCAGTTCCACTGCACCGTCCGCCTGTTTACGGTTGTAATCAAGCAGTTGTTCGATCAGTTTTTGCAAATTGCGGCTGCTGCTATCAAGGATGCTCACCACCTCTTTTTGCTCGGGCGTAAGCGGCCCGACAACCTGGTCAGCCAGTAATTCAGTGCCCTCGCGCATACTCGCCAGCGGGGTTTTTAATTCATGAGATAAATGTCTTAAGAATTGATGGCGCTGGGATTCCAGCCATGACAGGCGCTCACTTAACCAAAGAATACGTTGCCCAACCGAGCGTAACTCACTCGGTCCACTGAACGAAACGCTATTGCCCAGAGAACGCCCTTCCCCCAGACGGTTGATCATCCGTTCAATATTTTTCACCGGGCCGATAATCATCCGCGTGAAAAGCAGTACCATCACCAGACTTACCAGAAATAACACCAGCGATTGCCAACCAAAATATTGCCCACGTTCGGCGATTTCACGCTGAAGCTGCTGTCCGCGAGAGAACACCACTGTGCGCGTGGCCTGTACCATTTCGGTATTGGCACTGGCAAAGGCTTCCAGACGCGCGGCGGCAGCAGCATCGGGACCGCTGTTGTTACACTGAAGTTGAGCCAGATTGTTCAAATCCTGACGCAATGCCTGGTAAAGTTTATCGTCCGGCAGTACGCCTGCGTGGGCATCGAGCATTTCGCTGTAACGCTTGCGCTGGCTTTGATAAACCTTCGCCAGAGTTGGGTCGTCCAGCACGCAATACTGACGGTAGCTACGCTCCATCTCCAGCGCCGCGTTGGTCATCGCTTCACTGCGCCGGGCATCAATAAGCGTAGTGCGGTTAACCAGCGCCGCCTGATCGCTAAGCGCATTCAGGCTTTGCCAGGCTTGCCATGCCAGCACCAACAGGGGTAGCAGAATCAGCAAAAATGCCAGCATTACCAGTTGTCGTAATGAGCGGGGAAAAACGGGCCAGCGTTTCAAGGTGTTACTCTCGTCAGACGCGAATAGCCTGATGCTAACCGAGGGGAAGTTCAGATACAACAAAGCCGGGAATGACCCGGCTTTGTTATGGAATAAGGCGGTGCCTAACTCGACGTTTCGCCCGAGGGTTGATATAGCTAAGCTGATATCAGAAGTTGGACGGCAGGCACCTTGTTGTGCGTCATTCGAATTTTATGTAGCACGTCCCGAAGGGGCTGACATAAGTCGGTGAATGAGCCACTGATGACTATTATGCAGTAACTGTGCCAATAAATAAAATAGTTTGGTAACGTACTGATTATACGTTGTTTTGATGGATTTATGACTTCTTCGCTATTTGGGTGTAAATCAGCCATTGTGTCGCTAAAAAGAGACACCTTAAGATAAATTTATTAGATCCAAATAAAATCAATCAATTAAATGTCGCCAAAAAGCAACACAGTAAACCACCCATTGTCGTGATTTACAGACACAAAAAAAGCTCCCGGAGCTGGGAGCTTATGATAGTGGTCGGCGTTTAATGCCGGATGCGGCGTGAATGCCACATCCGGGCAGCAAAACCAATAGTTTGACGACTTACCCCAACTGCTTACGCGCATTGCGGAAAATACGCATCCATGGGCCATCCTCGCCCCAGTTTTCCGGATGCCAGGAGTTACTGACAGTACGGAAAACACGTTCCGGGTGCGGCATCATAATGGTGACTCGACCACTTTCAGTCGTGACCGCCGTAATACCATTCGGAGAACCGTTCGGGTTAGCCGGGTAGGTTTCAGTGACTTTGCCGAAGTTATCGACATAGCGCAGTGCCACCAGCCCTTTGCTTTCCAGTGCCGCCAGATGCGCCGCATCGCGCACTTCCACGCGTCCTTCGCCGTGAGAGACAGCAATCGGCATCTGCGAACCCACCATCCCTTGCAACAGCAGAGACGGGCTTTGGGTCACTTCTACCAGGCTGAAACGCGCTTCAAAGCGATCGGAGGTGTTACGCACGAAACGTGGCCACAACTCGCTACCTGGGATCAGTTCGCGTAGGTTAGACATCATCTGACAACCGTTACATACCCCCAGCGCCAGCGTTTGCGGACGGTGGAAGAAGGTTGCAAACTCATCGCGTACACGGTCATTGAACAGGATAGACTTCGCCCAACCTTCACCAGCCCCCAGCACGTCACCGTAGGAGAATCCGCCGCACGCTACCAGAGCGTGGAAATCCTCCAGGCTCGTGCGTCCAGCCAGCAGGTCGCTCATATGCACATCGATTGCATCGAAGCCTGCACGGTGGAAAGCTGCCGCCATTTCAACATGCGAGTTCACCCCCTGCTCACGCAGCACGGCAACTTTCGGACGCGCACCAGTGGCAATATACGGTGCTGCCACATCTTCGTTGATATCAAACGACAGTTTCACATTCAGGCCCGGATCGGCGTCGTTAGATTTCGCCTGATGTTCCTGATCGGCACACTCCGGATTGTCACGCAGGCGCTGCATCTGCCAGGTAGTTTCTGCCCACCAGACACGCAACGTGGTGCGGCTTTCGCTGAATACAGTCTGCCCGTTGGCGGTAATTACAAAACGGTCACCGGAAACCGCCTGCCCAACATAATGGACGCAATCAGCAAGCCCATGCTGTGCCAGTACCGCTTCAACTGCTTCACGGTCAGCGGCTCGAACCTGAATCACCGCACCCAGTTCTTCGTTAAACAACGCCGCCAGGCGATCGTCACCCAGAGTGGCGATATCCGCTTCAATACCGCAATGACCGGCAAACGCCATTTCCGCCAGCGTCACCAGCAGGCCACCGTCAGAGCGGTCGTGATACGCGAGCAGCTTACGCTGTGCAACCAGCGCCTGAATCGCGTCATAGAAGCCTTTCAGTTGCGCGACATCGCGTACATCTGCCGGTTTGTCGCCAAGCTGACGATAAACCTGCGCCAGCGCCGTTGCGCCCAGCGCGTTATTGCCTTTGCCTAAATCAATCAGCAGCAGTGCGTTATCTTCGGTAGAAAGCTGCGGCGTGATGGTGTGACGTACATCTTCCACGCGGGCAAATGCAGAAATCACCAGCGAAAGCGGCGACGTCATTTCGCGCTCTTCGCTACCTTCCTGCCAGCGGGTTTTCATCGACATGGAGTCTTTACCCACCGGAATCGTCAGGCCCAGCGCCGGACAAAGCTCTTCGCCCACCGCTTTAACGGCTTCATACAGGCCCGCGTCTTCACCTGGATGACCTGCTGCCGCCATCCAGTTAGCGGAAAGTTTAATGCGTTTGATATCGCCAATCTGCGTAGCGGCGATGTTAGTTAACGCTTCACCGACCGCCAGGCGGGCAGAAGCGGCGAAATCCAGCAGTGCAACTGGCGCACGTTCGCCTATTGCCATCGCTTCACCGTAGTAACTGTCGAGGCTGGCGGTAGTGACTGCGCAGTTAGCGACCGGCACCTGCCACGGACCCACCATCTGATCGCGCGCCACCATGCCGGTTACGCTGCGATCGCCGATGGTCACCAGAAAGGTTTTCTCCGCCACAGTCGGCAGATGTAACATACGTTTCACCGCGTCAGCGATGGTGATCCCTTCACGGGCCAGCGCGTCGCCTTTCGCTTTCAGCGTTTGCACATCGCGGGTCATCTTCGGCGTTTTGCCAAGTAGTACGTCGAGCGGCAGATCGATGGGTTGATTATCAAAATGACGATCGTGCAGAGAAAGATGTAATTCTTCGGTGGCCTCACCAATCACCGCGTACGGTGCGCGCTCACGCTTACACAGTTCGTCAAACAACGGTAACTGATCGGCAGCAACTGCCAGCACGTAGCGTTCCTGGGATTCGTTACACCAGATTTCCAGCGGGCTCATGCCCGGTTCGTCGCTCAGGATATCGCGCAGTTCAAATTTACCGCCGCGCCCGCCGTCGCTCACCAGCTCCGGCATGGCGTTAGAAAGACCACCCGCGCCGACGTCGTGGATAAACAGAATCGGGTTCGCGTCGCCAAGCTGCCAGCAGCGATCGATCACTTCCTGACAGCGACGCTCCATCTCCGGGTTATCGCGCTGTACGGAAGCAAAGTCGAGGTCGGCATCAGACTGACCAGACGCCATGGAAGACGCCGCGCCGCCGCCAAGACCGATGTTCATTGCGGGGCCGCCGAGAACGATCAGTTTCGCACCGACGTTGATCTCGCCTTTTTGTACGTGATCGGCGCGAATATTGCCGATCCCACCCGCCAGCATGATCGGTTTGTGATACCCACGCAGCTCTTCGCCGTTGTGGCTGTTCACTTTTTCTTCATAGGTACGGAAGTAGCCGTTCAGTGCCGGACGACCAAATTCGTTGTTAAATGCTGCGCCGCCCAGCGGGCCTTCGGTCATGATATCCAGCGCAGTGACAATGCGCTCAGGCTTACCGAAATCTTCTTCCCACGGTTGTTCAAAGCCAGGAATACGCAGGTTGGATACGGAGAAACCGACCAGGCCAGCTTTCGGCTTCGCGCCGCGGCCGGTGGCACCTTCATCGCGGATTTCACCGCCGGAACCGGTAGCTGCGCCCGGCCACGGAGAAATCGCCGTTGGGTGGTTGTGGGTTTCGACTTTCATCAGAATGTGCGCCGGTTCCTGATGGAAATCGTAGCGGCCCGTTTCGTGGTCAGCAAAGTAGCGGCCCACTTCAGAACCTTCCATTACGGCGGCGTTATCTTTATAAGCAGAGAGAACGTGATCCGGCGTGGTTTCGAAGGTGTTTTTGATCATCTTGAACAGCGATTTCGGCTGTTGTTCTCCGTCGATAATCCAGTCGGCGTTAAAAATTTTATGACGGCAGTGCTCAGAGTTCGCCTGAGCGAACATATACAGCTCGATGTCGTTCGGGTTACGACCCAGCTTTGTGAATGCATCCTGCAGATAGTCGATTTCATCTTCCGCCAGTGCCAGGCCAAGACGCAGGTTAGCGTCGATTAGCGCCTGACGGCCCTGCCCCAGCAAATCAACGCTGGTGACCGGAGTCGGTTGATGGTGTGCAAACAGCAGCTCTGCATCATCTAAAGCAGAAAAGACCGTTTCCATCATGCGGTCGTGCAGTTCAGCGGTCACCTGCTGCCATTGTTCATGGGTCAGCGTACCGGCTTCTATATAGTAAGCAACGCCGCGCTCAAGGCGGTTTACCTGTTGCAGCCCGCAGTTATGGGCGATATCGGTCGCTTTCGAAGACCAGGGAGAGATGGTACCAGGACGCGGGGTCACCAGCAGGAGTTTACCTTGCGGGGCGTGGCTGGCGAGTGCCGGGCCATATTTCAGCAGGCGTTCAAGTTGTGCGTGCTCATCATCGTTTAACGGCGCATTGAGGTCAGCAAAATGGACATACTCGGCGTAAATATTGTGAACCGGGAGCCTGGCAGCCTGAAAACGTGCCAGCAGTTTGTTGATTCGGAATGCCGACAATGCAGGCGAACCACGCAGAATTTCCATCATAAGTCTCTCGTCTTCTAAGCTTTCGGTGTACCCAAGGGGGGGAAACGGGCGTCATTATAAAGAATCTGATGCGCCGACGAAACCGTTTGCGTGGAAATAAAATCACCATTGTGAATTAGCAACGCGTGCCGCCAATGGCTGTAATAAGTTGCCAACTGGCGCTGGTTTACGCAAAATGCCGCTCATTTATGAGTAAACCTTTCACTATTATTACGTTTTTTCAAGCTGGGGTGCGCACGACACAGAGAATTAACTAATTGAAAAAATTAAAGATTAATTATCTGTTCATCGGCATTCTGGCACTGCTGCTCGCGGTCGCTCTCTGGCCATCCATTCCCTGGTTTGGTAAAGCCGACAACCGTATCGCCGCCATTCAAGCGCGGGGAGAGTTGCGTGTGAGCACTATTCATACCCCACTGACTTATAACGAAATCAACGGGAAACCTTTTGGCCTGGATTACGAACTGGCGAAACAGTTTGCCGAGTACCTCGGCGTAAAACTGAAAGTGACCGTGCGGCAGAATATCAGCCAGCTGTTTGACGACCTCGATAACGGCAACGCCGATCTGCTGGCTGCAGGACTGGTTTATAACAGTGAGCGGGTAAAAAACTATCAGCCTGGCCCTACCTACTATTCCGTGTCACAACAACTGGTTTATAAAGTGGGTCAGTATCGCCCGCGTACGCTGGGCAATCTGACAGCGGAGCAACTTACCATCGCACCAGGCCATGTGGTGGTTAACGATCTCCAGACCCTGAAAGAAACAAAATTCCCGGAATTAAGCTGGAAGGTAGACGACAAAAAAGGCTCAGCAGAACTAATGGAAGATGTCATCGAAGGAAAACTCGGTTACACCATTGCTGATTCTGTCGCCATCAGCCTGTTTCAGCGCGTTCACCCGGAACTCGCTGTAGCGCTTGATATCACCGACGAACAGCCGGTGACATGGTTTAGCCCGTTAGATGGCGATAATACCCTTTCTGCCGCTCTGCTCGACTTCTTCAACGAAATGAATGAAGACGGCACGCTGGCACGCATTGAAGAGAAATACCTGGGGCATGGCGATGATTTTGATTACGTCGATACGCGCACGTTTTTACGCGCCGTCGATACCGTACTGCCGCAGTTGAAACCGCTGTTTGAGAAGTACGCCGAAGAAATTGACTGGCGTTTGCTGGCCGCTATTGCTTATCAGGAATCGCACTGGGATGCACAGGCCACTTCCCCGACGGGTGTGCGTGGCATGATGATGTTAACCAAAAATACCGCACAAAGCCTCGGCATTACGGATCGTACCGATGCCGAACAGAGCATCAGCGGCGGTGTGCGTTATTTGCAGGATATGATGAGTAAAGTGCCGGAAAGTGTGCCGGAGAACGAACGGATCTGGTTTGCCCTCGCCGCGTACAATATGGGCTATGCGCATATGCTGGATGCCCGCGCCCTGACGGCAAAAACTAAAGGTAATCCTGACAGTTGGGCTGACGTGAAACAGCGCCTGCCTTTACTTAGCCAGAAACCCTATTACAGCAAGCTGACTTACGGCTACGCACGTGGGCATGAAGCCTACGCTTATGTCGAAAATATTCGTAAGTATCAGATTAGCCTGGTGGGTTATCTGCAAGAGAAAGAGAAGCAGGCTACAGAAGCGGCGATACAACTGGCGCAGGATTATCCGGCAGTATCGCCAACTGAGCTGGGCAAAGAGAAATTTCCTTTTCTCTCGTTTCTTTCCCAGTCGTCATCAAACTATTTGACCCACTCTCCCTCTCTGCTGTTTTCGAGGAAAGGGAGTGAAGAGAAACAAAATTAATCCGTCGAGGATTGCGCTTTTTTCTGCGCTTTAATTTCCTGTCGGCGCATGCGAAAGAAGTCACTGAGCAACGCCGCGCACTCATCCGCCAGTATTCCTTCCGTAATTTCCACTCGGTGATTCATACCCGGATGGTGCAGCACATCCATTAAAGATCCCGCAGCTCCCGTTTTCGCATCACGCGCACCAAAGACCACGCGACCAATACGACTGTGGATCATCGCTCCGGCGCACATCACACATGGCTCAAGCGTGACATACAATGTGGCGTTGATCAGACGATAATTTTGCATCACAAGACCGCCCTGCCGCAGAGCCATGATTTCTGCATGTGCGGTGGGATCATGTCGACCAATCGGACGGTTCCAGCCTTCGCCAATAACACGATTGTTATGCACTAATACCGCGCCGACCGGCACTTCCCGCTCATCCCATGCACGCTTCGCCAGCGTCAGCGCGTGACGCATCCAGTATTCGTGGCTAAATTCGACTTCAGACAAAAAGAAAACTCCGGTTATAAAAGCGCGGCGCATTATACACGTACGCTATGCTTTACTCTATTCCAGTTGCTGGAGTTCACCGCGCGGGGTTACCCGCCAACGATGCTGGCAGAAATAAAGCAGCGGGTTGTCCTGATTACTGTCGCTATAGCCACTGTACAGCCGCAGCGGCGTGCCGATTTTGCGCTCCAGTTGCGCGACCTTTTCATGTCCCAGACAACGCATCGTCAATACCCAACCACCATAGCCACGCTGAATTTGGCTGGCGATAAGATTAACCCGCGGCAGCCAGGGCGTATCGAAATAAACCGCTTCAACCAGCGGCTGCGGAGATCCTGTGATCAACCAAATATCCGCATCGGAACTTAACAGGTAGGTAGTCAAACGCTCCTGAACCAGCGGAAAAGCGGTAACATTGTCGCGAAACCAGTGCACAAAATCGGCCTGCAACGCTTGTAAGCGCGCTTCACTGTGACCAAAAGTGCATCCCCAAAGAAGCAGACTCATCGGCCAGCGTGCTGCACGACCTTTTATCAATAACGCGATGGCAATGACCGGCAACAACGGCAGGACAAGTAATGCATTCAGCGGTTGGCGACGCAGTAAATAACGCAAAAAACTGCCGAACATATCCTGCTGATGCAATGTTCCATCTAAGTCAAAAAACACCACACGACGCTCGTGAGTTGCCAAACCATACTCCTCTGGACTGAAACATCCTGATTAATCTTCGCTACTACATAGCCTAACAGATAGATCATCACTTTTCCGGCAACAATCGACTGCATCATGGCTATCTGGAATTTTTAATTCATGGCAATTAGCAGCAATGGAATATAAAATTCACTCGCGTGTGTTTCATATTGCCTGTTGTCGCCATAATTTCATCGCGAGGAAAGATATGAACGGCTTACTTCGTATCCGTCAGCGTTACCAGGGGCTTGCCCAGAGTGATAAAAAACTGGCGGATTATCTGCTGCTACAACCTGATACGGCGCGCCATTTAAGCTCTCAGCAACTGGCCAACGAAGCCGGAGTCAGTCAGTCCAGCGTCGTGAAGTTCGCGCAAAAACTCGGCTATAAAGGTTTTCCGGCATTGAAGTTGGCGTTGAGTGAAGCGCTGGCAAGCCAGCCGGAATCCCCTTCTGTGCCCATTCATAACCAAATCCGTGGTGATGATCCGTTACGGCTGGTCGGCGAAAAACTGATTAAAGAAAATACTGCCGCCATGTACGCAACGCTAAACGTTAATAGTGAAGAGAAACTACATGAAGGCGTGGCAATGTTGCACTCTGCGCGGCGGATAATTCTGACCGGTATTGGCGCTTCGGGTCTGGTGGCGCAAAACTTTGCCTGGAAGCTGATGAAGATTGGCTTCAATGCCGCCGCAGTGCGCGATATGCATGCGCTACTCGCCACAGTCCAGGCGTCGTCCCCTGACGATCTGTTATTAGCCATTTCCTACACCGGTGTACGACGCGAGTTAAACCTGGCGGCAGATGAGATGCTGCGAGTGGGCGGAAAAGTGATGGCAATTACCGGCTTTACTCCCAATGCCCTGCAACAACGCGCTTCTCACTGCCTGTATACCATTGCCGAAGAACAAGCGACAAACAGTGCTGCAATCTCTGCTTGTCACGCTCAGGGAATGTTAACGGATTTACTGTTCATTGCGCTGATTCAGCAAGATCTGGAGCTGGCACCAGAACGTATTCGTCATAGTGAAGCGCTGGTGAAAAAACTGGTTTGAGTAAAGAATGCGCGTATAATGCCCGCCCGGTTTGTGTTGTTTTGAGAGTTTCCTTATGGCGCTGTTAATCACTAAAAAATGCATCAATTGTGATATGTGTGAACCCGAATGCCCGAATGAGGCGATTTCGATGGGTGAACATATCTACGAGATTAACAGCGATAAGTGTACCGAATGCGTAGGCCACTACGAGACGCCCACCTGCCAGAAGGTGTGCCCGATCCCTAATACTATTGTGAAAGATCCGGCGCATGTCGAGACAGAAGAACAGTTGTGGGATAAATTTGTGCTGATGCACCACGCGGATAAAATTTAATATTTTGCTCTGGAAGTAGAGTATTAATTATTTTACAGGAAAGCCTTAACGCCATTATATTTATTTAATTGATGACATTAGCATAATTATTCACCAAATGAATTTATATAATATCTGCCCAGACATTTATTTATAATTATTAAAGGCGCGCCTGGCTGGTTAACCTGACGCGCCTTAAGTACGTTTCCTGGTGTTACAAGAACAGAAGGATCAGCTGTAAAACAGCAATGACGACTTTAATGACCCGTTTAATCAGGTATCGGCAATCAGTCATTCGTTTTTCCTTAAACAAGGAATGCAGCCGTTCAGATTAGCCCTTACATCTCCCCAAAACTGAACGTGCGAGTTATTGGAATCGAGTGCCGCACTCCACACCAGAGCTTTGACGACACCACTCGTTTCAATGGGGGAATTCAGTGGCATGGCGTAGAACACAGCAAAATATCCAATAACGACGCCGATTCTAATGTACTTATCAAAAAGCGGTCACGTTAATCTTTTCATCAATGTCGATGTCTTCGTAAAGGCTCGCGTTTTTTATGTCAGAGATTGCAAGTTGCTTGTACAGGATAACGAAATTGATCCATAATCATTTCCGTTGGAATCGTGTGCTGCACAAAATTAAAGTTGTAAAGTAACCCCCCTGTTCCTTACCAGTTCGGGGGTTTTACTTTTTAAAGAGAACGGTATTATTTTAACTTTCAATAATTACCGTGGCGCAAGCATAGTGGCGTTCATCTGCCAGCGTTACATGCATATTTACAACGCCGAGCTTTTCCGCCAGTTTTAATGCCTCGCCCCACAGTCGCAGCCGTGGCTTACCAAGCTCATCGTTAAATACTTCAAACTGATTAAACGCCAGACCATTGCGGATCCCGGTGCCAAACGCTTTTGCTGCGGCTTCTTTTACGGCAAAGCGTTTCGCCAGAAAACGCACCGGCTGGTGGTGCGTTTTCCAGATTGCCCATTCGTTATCGCTTAATACGCGGCGTGCCAGGCGCTCACCGGATCGGGCGATCACCGATTCAATGCGAGCGATCTCCACGATATCCGTGCCTAAACCTAATATTGCCATTAGCCACGCGCTTCCAGCATCAAACGCTTCATTTCTGCCACCGCATCTTTCAATCCGGTCATCACTGCACGACCAATAATGGCATGACCGATATTCAGTTCGTGCATCTCAGGAATGGCGGCAATGGCTTTCACGTTGTGATAGGTCAGACCGTGACCAGCGTTAACTTTCAGACCGAGACTTGCGGCAAAGGCCGCGGCTTTGGCGATACGCGCCAGCTCTTGCGCCTGTTCGGCGTCAGTTTTGGCATCAGCATAGCAACCTGTGTGGATCTCGATAAACGGTGCGCCAACCTCTGCCGCAGCTTTGATCTGCTCTTCATCGGCGTCGATAAACAGAGAAACCTGGATCCCGGCATCTGCCAGACGTTTGCAGGCACCGCGCATTTTTTCACGCTGCCCTGCGACGTCCAGGCCGCCTTCGGTTGTTACTTCCTGACGTTTTTCCGGTACCAGGCAGCAAAAATGCGGCTTTGTTTCAACGGCGATCGCCAGCATCTCTTCGGTCACCGCCATCTCCAGATTCATGCGGGTATCCAGCGTCTGACGCAGGATGCGCACGTCGCGGTCGGTAATGTGGCGACGATCTTCACGTAGATGCACGGTAATGCCATCCGCCCCCGCCTGCTCAGCAATAAACGCCGCCTGCACCGGATCCGGGTAAGCAGTACCACGTGCGTTACGCAGCGTTGCAATATGGTCAATGTTGACGCCTAACAGTAATTCAGCCATGACAATCCTCATCATTCATAATGTGTTTTCACCGTTCGCTTAGGCATAAACTGCCGGAACAGTTCCCTGCTCTTTAATGGTTTACCGCCAAGATACGGCTTAAGCGCCATGCGGGTAAAGCGTTTCGCGGCGCGTAGTGTATCTGCGTCAGGAAATTCCCGCGCGTTTAACGCTTTTAACTGCCTTCCAGTGAACGTTTTATTGTCGATAACGACGCTTGCGATAAACCCTTTTTCTTCGCGATAACGATACGTCATGGTGTCATCTACCGGCTCGCCGCTACCCGCACAATGGGTAAAATTGACGCCATAACCCAGATGACCGAGCAGTGCCAGTTCAAAGCGGCGCAGCGCGGGTTCTGGCGTACCAGTGGCACCTGCAAGAGACTGAATGCAGTGCAAGTAATCGAAAAAGAGTTCAGAGAAGCGCGTCTCGTATTCCAGCACGCGGGAGAGAAGTTCGTTAATGTACAAACCACTGTAAAGGGTGATACCGCTTAATGGCAGCGCCAGCGAGACAGCTTCAGCACTGCGCAGCGTTTTGACTTCGCCACGCCCGCCAAAACGTAGCAAGAGAGGAGTGAAGGGCTGTAATGCACCTTTCAGAGTAGAGCGTTTAGAGCGTGCGCCTTTGGCAACCAGACGCACGCGACCCGATTCCTCCGTGAAGACGTCCAGCATCAGGCTGGTTTCGCTCCACGGGCGACTATGCAGGACAAATGCGCGCTGCCAGCCTTCCATCGGAGTTACTCTTAAAGATCGTCAACGTAACCGAGACTGCGCAGTGCGCGTTCGTCGTCGGCCCAACCGGATTTCACTTTTACCCACAGCTCAAGGTGAACAGGCGCTTCGAACATTTCCTGCATGTCTTTACGCGCTTCAATCCCGATGGTTTTGATCTTGGCCCCTTTGTTGCCAATAACCATCTTCTTCTGCCCTTCACGCTCAACGAGAATCAAACCGTTGATGTCATAACCACCGCGTTCGTTAGAGACGAAACGTTCGATCTCCACGGTCACGGAGTACGGCAGTTCAGCGCCGAGGAAACGCATCAGTTTTTCGCGGATGATTTCAGACGCCATAAAACGCTGTGAGCGATCGGTGATGTAATCTTCCGGGAAGTGATGGGTCGCTTCAGGCAGATGCTTACGCACGATTGCCGCGATAGTGTCGACATTCAGCCCGGTTTCGGCAGAGATCGGCACGATATCGAGGAAGTTCATCTGGCTTGCCAGGAACTGTAAATGCGGCAGCAGATCGGCTTTTTCCTGCACGTTATCCACTTTGTTCACCGCGAGGATTACCGGCGCTTTGCCATCGCGCAGTTTGTTGAGCACCATTTCATCGTCCGGCGTCCAGCGGGTGCCTTCAACGACAAAAATCACCAGCTCAACGTCGCCAATGGAACTGCTCGCCGCTTTGTTCATCAGGCGGTTAATGGCGCGTTTTTCTTCCATATGCAGGCCTGGGGTATCGACGTAGATCGCCTGATACGCGCCTTCAGTATGGATCCCCACAATGCGGTGACGAGTTGTCTGCGCCTTGCGGGAGGTGATGGAGATTTTCTGCCCCAACAATTTATTCAACAATGTGGATTTGCCAACGTTCGGACGTCCGACGATAGCAATAAATCCGCAGTAACTTTTATCGTTGCTCATTCCAGCTCCAGTTTTTTCAACGCCTGTTCGGCGGCAGCCTGCTCAGCCTTACGACGGCTTGAACCTGTGCCAACCACCGGTTCACTCAGGCCGCTGACCTGGCAGTGGATAGTAAATTCCTGATCGTGCGCCTCACCACGTACCTGGACTACCAGATAAGTCGGTAGCGGCAAATGGCGACCCTGCAAATATTCTTGCAAGCGCGTTTTCGGATCTTTTTGTTTATCGCCTGGGCTAATTTCGTCCAGACGGGTTTGATACCAGTTAAGGATTAATTTCTCGACGGTTTGAATGTCACTGTCGAGGAATACGCCACCAATTAATGCTTCGACGGTGTCGGCGAGAATTGACTCACGACGAAATCCACCGCTTTTAAGTTCACCTGGCCCTAAACGTAAGCACTCACCTAACTCAAATTCGCGCGCCAGTTCAGCCAGCGTATTGCCACGGACCAGCGTGGCGCGCATCCGGCTCATATCGCCTTCATCCACGCGAGGGAAACGGTGATAAAGCGCATTGGCGATAACGTAGCTCAGAATAGAGTCGCCTAAAAATTCTAAACGCTCGTTATGTTTGCTGCTGGCACTACGATGGGTTAATGCCTGCTGCAACAGTTCCTGATGATTAAAAGTGTAGCCCAGCTTCCTTTGAAGCCGATTAATTACGATGGGGTTCATGCGATACCAATAAATAAATGCGTCAACAATTCAGCACACGAAACAGACCTGATATACATGGCTCTGCTAACTGCTTCGCTGCAGTTTCAGTTTACCGGTATATGGGGACCAACGCTGTTTCGTGTGCCGTGGCAACCTGGAGGTGCCAACCTTAAACTTCGGGGGAATATTCTATACACAACGACGGGGGATGTCGTTAGCCACAGGAGATTTATCTCATAAATAATTCACGTTGTCGCCATAACGGCGACAACGTGAACGAAGATAAGCTATTAATGGATGCCGCCAATACGACTTAAGCGCACACCAGTCGGCCATTCGCCTTCTTGCTTATCGAAACTCATCCAGATAGCCGTTGCCCGACCTACCAGATTCGCTTCCGGCACAAAGCCCCAGTAACGGCTGTCCGCGCTGTTGTCACGGTTGTCACCCATCATGAAGTATTGGCCCGGTGGAACAATCCAGGTTGCCAGTTGTTGCCCTGGCTGCTGGTAATACATCCCCACCTGATCCTGCGCAATCGGCACTGTCAGAATACGGTGCGTCACATCACCCAGAGTCTCTTTACGCTCGGAAAGACGAATTCCATTTTCTTTGGTTTCGTTTTTCGGCACTTCAAAGAATCCGCTGGTTGCTTCCCCACCATTACGGCGCGAGAAGGTCTGAACGAAATCGCTCGGTTCCACGTTTGAGTAGGTGACCGGCAGCGCGTTTTCACACGCCTGACCGGAACTGCATCCCGGCTGAATCGTCAGCTCTTTTGAAACCGGATCGTAAGTGACTTTATCGCCCGGTAAACCCACCGCACGCTTGATGTAATCAAGCTTTGGATCTTCCGGGTATTTAAAGACCACGATATCGCCACGTTTCGGATGACCGGTTTCGATCAGCGTTTTCTGGTAGATAGGATCTTTAATGCCGTAAGCAAACTTTTCTACCAGAATAAAGTCACCGATTAACAGAGTCGGCATCATCGAGCCTGACGGGATCTGGAACGGTTCATAAATAAACGAACGCACAATCAATACGATAGCCAGCACCGGAAAAACAGAAGCACCGGTTTCCAGCCAGCCAGGCTTCGGCGCAACTTTCTTCAGCGTTGCTTTATCCAGTGAGTCACCGGCAGCCGCCTGCGCCGCTGCCTGACGTTCCCGCCGTTTAGGTGCGAAAAAGAATTTATCCACGCACCATAAAATGCCCGTCACCAGTGTGGCAATCACCAGAATCAGGGCAAACATATTCGCCATGCCAACTCCTAAGGGTTATTTGTTGTCTTTGCCGACGTGCAGAATGGCGAGGAACGCTTCCTGCGGCAGCTCGACGTTACCGATCTGCTTCATGCGTTTCTTACCTTCTTTCTGCTTCTGCAGCAGCTTTTTCTTACGGCTGATATCGCCGCCATAACATTTAGCCAGTACGTTTTTACGCAGCTGTTTCACGGTGGAGCGCGCAATGATGTGCGTACCAATCGCAGCCTGAATGGCGATATCAAACTGCTGGCGTGGGATCAGATCTTTCATCTTTTCCACCAGCTCGCGACCACGGTTTTGCGAATTATCACGGTGGGTGATCAGCGCCAGCGCATCAACACGTTCACCGTTGATTAATACGTCTACACGTACCATGTCGGACGCCTGGAAGCGTTTGAAGTTGTAATCCAGAGACGCATAACCACGCGAGGTAGATTTCAGGCGATCGAAGAAGTCGAGCACCACTTCAGCCATCGGGATCTCGTAGGTCAACGCTACCTGGTTACCGTGGTAAACCATGTTGGTTTGTACGCCACGTTTTTCTACGCACAGCGTAATAACGTTACCGAGATATGCCTGCGGCAATAGCATGTGACACTCTGCAATCGGCTCGCGCAGTTCGTAGATGTTATTTACCGCTGGCAGCTTCGATGGGCTGTCGACGTAAATAACTTCTCTTGACGTAGTTTCAACTTCATACACTACGGTCGGCGCAGTGGTGATCAGATCCAGATCGTATTCACGTTCCAGACGTTCCTGAATGATCTCCATGTGCAGCAGGCCGAGGAAGCCGCAGCGGAAACCAAAGCCCAACGCGCTGGAGCTTTCCGGCTCATAGAACAGTGAGGCATCATTCAGGCTGAGTTTGCCCAGCGCGTCACGGAAGGCTTCATAGTCGTCAGAGCTTACCGGGAACAAGCCTGCGTAAACCTGCGGTTTGACTTTCTTAAAGCCAGGCAGCGCCTTTTCTGCCGGATTACGCGCCAGTGTTAAGGTATCGCCTACCGGTGCACCGTGGATGTCTTTGATCGCACATACCAACCAGCCAACTTCACCGCATTTCAGTTCAGTGCGGTCAACCTGCTTCGGCGTGAAAATCCCCAGACGGTCGGCGTTATAGGTCTGCCCGGTACTCATGACTTTCACTTTGTCGCCCTTACGCAGGGTGCCGTTTTTAATACGGATAAGTGAAACAACGCCCAGGTAGTTGTCGAACCAGGAGTCGATAATTAGCGCCTGTAACGGGCCTTCCGGATCGCCTTCCGGCGGCGGAATATCGCGCACCAGACGTTCGAGAACGTCCTGCACACCAACGCCGGTTTTCGCTGAGCAGCGCACTGCGTCGGTGGCGTCGATACCAACGATATCTTCAATTTCTTCTGCTACGCGTTCAGGATCAGCTGCCGGCAGGTCAATCTTGTTCAGTACCGGCACTACTTCGAGATCCATTTCCATCGCGGTGTAGCAGTTTGCCAGGGTTTGCGCTTCTACGCCCTGCCCGGCGTCGACCACCAGCAATGCACCCTCACAGGCCGCCAGCGAACGGGAAACTTCATAGGAGAAGTCTACGTGGCCCGGGGTGTCGATAAAGTTAAGCTGATAGGTTTCGCCGTCAGACGCTTTGTAATCCAGCGTCACGCTTTGCGCTTTGATGGTAATGCCACGCTCACGCTCAAGATCCATGGAATCGAGAACCTGCGCCTCCATTTCACGGTCAGACAGGCCACCGCAGATCTGGATAATACGGTCAGACAGCGTCGATTTACCGTGGTCAATGTGAGCTATGATCGAAAAGTTACGTATATTCTTCATAAAGTATGATTATTGTGCCTTAATGCCCGGTTAACCAGGCTTTTAGAAGTCGCTGTTCTGAGCTTAACGTCTGTATTAATAGAAACGCCGCATTCTACACTACAACATTGAGGCGAGGAAATGTTCATACCGTATGGATTGTGGTATCTGGAAACGTCCTCGCATTTGTTATGCAAAATGCAACAAAGCCAGTGAAATCACTGGCTCGCGTCTTCCGAAGATGTTTCAAATCGCACAAGGCCTGGCGGCAATGCCACGCTTAAGATGATCGGTTGCCATTCCGCCCGGGCAGCAAACTTTCGCGAGTAGCCGCGTGCAATCAGGAATCCACCAACGCCGCCGAGAATCGCACCGCATAATGCTGCAAGATCTGAAGCAAAGAGTAGCTGAAATAACGAAGCGATGAGGAATAATCCCACCAACGGCGACATATAAACCAGTAATGCGGAGCTAAGCAGGCTGCCTTCGGTGATTCCTAATTCCACTTTTTGCCCCGGCACTAACGGTTCATCACAGGGTACGACAATGGTATGCGTGGTTTGTGGGCCAAGTTTATTCAGCACGCGGCTACCGCAACCGACACGAGAAGCACAGCTGCTGCATGAGGCTTTAACATCACAACTGACCAGCGCCTGCCCGTTTTGCCAGGAGACGACCGTAGCCCACTCTTTGATCATTGCGCTGCCCCGAACTTAATATTCTCGGCAATGCGTTTCGCCGTTTGCGGCGGCAGTTCGCCGACAATGGTGATTTCGGCGTTATCACGTACGCTTGTACTGACGGTTCTGCGTCCGGTGCGCAACATCTGATCGGTGCTCGATGGAGTAGCGCGGTTAACGTTTACCGAGAAGCTGAATAATCCGTCGGAATAGAGACGTGATTCGATAGGCATGTTGTCCATCGTCGGTAACGGACGTCGGCTGCTGGAAACCTCACTAAACCCCTGTGGCAACCAGGTTGGCGTCCAGCTGAATTTAGCTTTTTCACCTACAGGAACAGAAAGCAGCGGCGGCAGATTTGCTTTCGCCAGCGTCTGCATACTGCTGCTGATATCCTGATTAACGTTAAAAGCAATCACGCGAAATTGTTCCAGCGTTTCACCATCGCGATCAAGGAGATCAACCCGCATCGGTAATTTCGATTCGGTGTCCATCCACACGATGTAGCTGTAGCGTGTGCCATCACGGGCCACCACGCGAATGACTTCGCAAAGACGATCAGCAATACGCGTGCGTCCCACGGAGATAAAGTCGTAGTAAGGAGAAAGGCGTTTGAAATCGGTATAGATGAGCGATGGCAGAGAATCAACAATGTAATCGCCATTAAGCGTGAACGGTTCAAGGCCCGGTTCAAAGTAGCTGATTTCATTGCCGCGCTGTACCACTTCCCGGCGCGGGCCATCCATTTGCAACAATTGTGCAAGAGGACGGTTATCGAGGCGTGCATGTCGATAACGCAGAGACTCAACACCCTGTTTATTGATGCTGATGAATGACAGCTCGTAATTCAGTGACTGACTGGCCAGGTTCATCTGCTGTAATAACGCCCCGGACGCGGGAGTGGCCGAGGCGTTAGCAGAGAATAACAGGCTACCTGTCACTAATGACATGGCAAACCAAAGTTGCTTCATTACTGCGATTGCGTTCCTAAAGTTTGAATTCCTGGCACCTGTACAGCGGCTTGCTGTGTTTGGGCCTGCTCAAACTGAAGCTGTTCAGAGTGGAGTCGACGTTGCAGTTCGTAATCCTGCAACATTGCATTAATGCGACGACGCTGCTCCTGTACCTGCTGCTGTTGACCATTGTTTGCAGTCGCTTCAGAAGGTACTCCCAGGCTAACCGGGCTGGCTTTACCCATCATCGGCAGTGTATTAAATACTGGCGTTTCGGGCTGCTGGGACGTTTCAGATTGCCCATTATAGTGCTGGACGCCAACGATAACTGCAAGCGATACGCATGCTGCTACGCCCATTTGGGTAAGCTGTGCAGCCCATGGACGTACTTTCTGCCAGAATGGCATTTTCTGCCATTGATGCGGCGCAGGCTGGGCCTCTGGGATCAGTGTCGCCGGTTGACGTACTGGCTCTTCTTCAATGGCGGCCATTACGCGTGAAGAGATATCGAAATGGAGCACCTCGGGAGTATCACCCCGCATTGAGTCACGGATTAAGTGATAGCTTTCCCAGGTTTTCTGCATTTCTGGGTTATGAGCCAGTTCGTTAAGCAGCTCACTATCCAGCGTTTCGCCATCCATTAAAGCGGAAAGTTGTTCTTTCTGCATGCCTAATACCCTTATCCAGTATCCCGCTATCGTCAACGCCTGATAAGCGGTTGAACTTTGTTATCAATAGCTTCCCTCGCTCGGAAGATACGTGAACGCACCGTACCTACCGGACAATCCATGATAGCGGCTATCTCTTCATAGCTCAGGCCATCCAGCTCCCGCAAGGTTATTGCCATGCGTAAATCTTCCGGGAGGGACTCAATAGTTCGGAAAACTATCTGTCTCAGTTCTTCTGACAACATTAAGTTCTCAGGGTTCGAAATTTCTTTCAACGCGCCGCCACTTTCGAAGTTTTCAGCTTCAATGGCATCCACATCACTGGAAGGTGGACGGCGTCCCTGAGCAACCAGGTAATTTTTCGCTGTATTTACAGCAATCCGATACAGCCATGTATAAAAAGCGCTATCTCCCCGGAACGAATCCAGCGCACGATAGGCTTTAATAAAAGCTTCTTGTACCACATCGGGAACATCACCCGACGGCACATAGCGGGAAACCAGACTCGCCACTTTATGCTGATAGCGCACTACCAGTAAGTTAAAGGCTTTCTGATCTCCCTTCTGGACCCGTTCAACCAGGACCTGGTCCGTTAACTGCTCGCTCATCCGAGGTAAAGTCTCCCCAAACCAAATTTCCACGCGCTATCGAAACGCCACTCCATTAGCTGCAATTTGAGCAAGCAAAGGGTTAGAGTGTCTCGTTTTTGTAAAGTTCCGTAACGCATCTGTTTTTGTTTGTCATGCTGTAGACGGATCATTATCTATCATTATAAGTCTACAGAATCTGAACATCGCATTATCTGTGTAGAAATGCCCATTTAACTGCCTGAAGAGTAACCCAACGGCCTTTTTATTTCACCACCTAATCCTTCGCCAGCCAGTAACTTCTCGTTTTCTCGTCGCCGTGATTCGGTCTGTTTAGCCCCTGTAACAAAAATCAAAATAGCAGGTGTTTAATCGCACAACATGATGCTATGCTGACCAAACCGTGTTTAGTAAATTAAACAAAGAAAATGAATACTCTCCCTGAACATTCATGTGACGTGTTGATTATCGGTAGCGGCGCAGCCGGGCTTTCACTGGCGCTACGTCTGGCTGACCGGCATCATGTCATCGTTCTAAGTAAAGGCCCAGTAACGGAAGGTTCAACATTTTATGCCCAGGGCGGAATTGCCGCCGTGTTTGATGAAACTGACAGCATTGATTCGCATGTGGAAGACACAATGATTGCCGGTGCTGGTATTTGTGATCGCCATGCAGTTGAATTTGTCGCCAGCAATGCGCGTTCTTGTGTGCAATGGTTAATCGACCAGGGGGTGTTGTTTGATACCCACGTTCAATCGAATGGCGAAGAAAGCTACCATTTGACCCGTGAAGGTGGACATAGTCACCGACGAATTCTTCATGCTGCGGACGCCACCGGTAAAGAAGTAGAAACCACACTAGTGAGCAAGGCGCAGAACCATCCGAATATTCGCGTGCTGGAGCGCAGCAACGCGGTTGATCTGATTGTCTCTGACAAAATTGGCCTGCCGGGCACGCGACGAGTTGTAGGCGCGTGGGTATGGAACCGAAATAAAGAAACGGTTGAAACCTGCCACGCAAAAGCGGTTGTGCTGGCAACCGGCGGTGCGTCGAAGGTTTATCAGTACACCACCAATCCGGATATTTCTTCTGGCGATGGCATTGCTATGGCGTGGCGCGCGGGCTGCCGGGTCGCCAATCTCGAATTTAATCAGTTTCACCCTACCGCGCTCTATCACCCACAGGCACGAAATTTCCTGTTAACGGAAGCACTGCGCGGCGAAGGTGCTTATCTCAAGCGCCCGGATGGCACGCGTTTTATGCCCGATTTCGATGAGCGCGGCGAACTGGCCCCGCGCGATATTGTCGCCCGCGCTATTGATCATGAAATGAAACGCCTCGGTGCGGATTGTATGTATCTCGACATCAGCCATAAGCCTGCCGATTTTATTCGTCAGCATTTCCCGATGATTTATGAAAAGTTATTGGGACTGGGGATTGATCTCACGAAAGGCCCTGTGCCGATTGTGCCTGCTGCACACTATACCTGCGGTGGTGTAATGGTTGATGATCATGGGCGTACGGACGTCGAAGGTTTGTACGCCATTGGCGAAGTGAGTTATACCGGCTTACACGGCGCTAACCGCATGGCCTCAAATTCATTACTGGAGTGTCTGGTTTACGGCTGGTCGGCGGCGGAGGATATTACCAGGCGTATGCCTTATGCCCACGACGTCAGTACGTTACCGCCGTGGGATGAAAGCCGTGTTGAGAACCCTGACGAACTGGTGGTGATTCAACATAACTGGCACGAGCTACGTCTGTTTATGTGGGATTACGTCGGCATTGTGCGCACAACGAAACGTCTGGAACGCGCCCTGCGGCGGATCAATATGCTTCAGCAGGAAATAGACGAATATTACGCCCATTTCCGCGTATCAAATAATTTGCTGGAGCTGCGTAATCTGGTACAGGTTGCCGAGTTGATTGTTCGCTGTGCGATGGTGCGCAAGGAGAGCCGGGGGCTGCATTTCACGCTGGATTACCCGGAGTTGCTCACTCACTCTGGCCCATCGATCCTTTCCCCCGACAACCTTTACATAAACAAATAAAAAGCCTGGGTCAGCGCAGTGTACGCTTCGGAATAGCTCTGGTCTGGCCCACGAATCACTAAGCGATCGCTATAGCATTCTCCCGCCTGTGGGGAGAATGCCAGCAGCACCCGATGCGGCTGTCGCGTTTCGTTTTCCGCCACATCCGTCCGTAAACGTAAATGCCAGCCCATTCTTAATGCCAGTTCAGTAAAACCATTACCAATCTGCTCTGGCAACACCACGCAAAAAAATCCCTCTTCAGTAATGCACTCCGCCGCGCAGGTTAGCAACGATTGATGATCAAGCGTAGTGGTATAGCGTGCCTGTTCCCTCTGCGGCGTAGCGCACTCAACGCCCTGCTGATAATAAGGCGGGTTACTGATGATTAAATCAAAGCGTGCTGTCTGCTGTGTGATCCACTGCTGAATATCCGCCGGATAGATATTAATCCGCTCTGCCCACGGGGACTGGTTGATATTTTCCTGCGCCTGAGTCGCAGCTTCACTTTCCAGTTCAACGGCATCAATCATCACGCTGTCATCGGTTCGCTGCGCCAGCATTAATGCCAGCAACCCGCTACCCGCGCCGATATCAAGGCAACGTTTTACCCCAGCCACCGGTGCCCATGCGCCCAGCAAAATGCCATCCGTTCCCACTTTCATCGCACAGCGATCGTGAGCAACAAAAAACTGTTTAAAAGTAAATCCATTACGACGAAGCACGGATGTAGACTGTGACATGAAAATAAAACCTTGCAGGAAAAACGGCGATAGCACCGGGTGTGAACAATACCCGAGAAGCGATATCCATACAAACAGATGAAGATTGCAGCCGTAACGTCTATAATCAGCGCCCCACACAGAGGTAGAACATGACTGTAACGACTTTTTCCGAACTTGAACTCGACGAAAGCCTGCTGGAAGCCCTCCAGGATAAAGGTTTCACTCGCCCGACCGCCATTCAGGCTGCCGCCATTCCGCCTGCGCTCGATGGCCGTGATGTACTCGGTTCTGCGCCGACAGGCACCGGTAAAACGGCGGCGTATCTGCTGCCAGCGTTGCAGCACCTGCTCGATTTCCCCCGTAAGAAATCCGGTCCGCCGCGTATTTTGATCCTCACCCCGACTCGCGAACTGGCGATGCAGGTGGCCGATCATGCCCGCGAACTGGCGAAACATACGCATCTGGATATCGCCACCATCACCGGCGGCGTAGCCTATATGAACCACGCGGAAGTATTCAGCGAAAACCAGGATATCGTGGTTGCCACGACCGGACGTCTGCTGCAATACATAAAAGAAGAGAACTTCGATTGCCGCGCGGTTGAAACGCTGATCCTCGACGAAGCAGACCGTATGCTGGATATGGGTTTTGCTCAGGATATCGAACATATTGCAGGCGAAACGCGCTGGCGTAAACAGACCCTGCTCTTCTCGGCAACGCTTGAAGGCGATGCCATTCAGGATTTTGCCGAGCGTCTGCTTGAAGATCCGGTGGAAGTTTCTGCGAATCCATCCACCCGTGAGCGCAAAAAGATTCATCAGTGGTATTACCGCGCTGATGATCTTGAGCATAAAACCGCATTACTGGTGCATCTGTTAAAACAACCGGAAGCGACCCGCTCAATTGTATTTGTGCGTAAGCGTGAGCGTGTGCATGAGTTGGCAAACTGGCTGCGCGAAGCGGGCATCAACAACTGCTATCTCGAAGGTGAGATGGTACAAGGCAAGCGTAACGAAGCGATCAAGCGTCTGACCGAAGGTCGCGTTAACGTACTGGTTGCCACCGATGTTGCCGCGCGCGGTATCGACATTCCGGATGTCAGCCATGTCTTTAACTTCGATATGCCACGCAGTGGCGATACTTATTTACACCGTATCGGACGTACCGCGCGCGCCGGTCGTAAGGGAACCGCGATTTCGCTGGTTGAAGCTCATGACCATCTGCTGCTGGGCAAAGTAGGCCGCTATATTGAAGAGCCAATTAAAGCTC
The DNA here is from genome assembly GCF_036503815.1 of Escherichia coli. Taxonomy (GTDB): domain Bacteria; phylum Pseudomonadota; class Gammaproteobacteria; order Enterobacterales; family Enterobacteriaceae; genus Escherichia; species Escherichia coli_F. Next base: position 1,310,040 of record NZ_AP027764.1, on the reverse strand, counting down.
GCGTTATTGATGAGTTACGCCCGAAAACGCGTGCGCCAAGCGAAAAGCAGACCGGCAAGCCATCGAAGAAAGTACTGGCTAAACGTGCCGAGAAGAAAAAAGCTAAAGAGAAAGAGAAGCCGCGGGTGAAAAAACGCCATCGCGACACCAAAAATATTGGTAAGCGCCGTAAACCAAGCGGAACGGGCGTGCCACCGCAAACGACAGAAGAGTGATCTTAATTCCGGGTTTAAGCCCGGAATTAAAAGTGCTGGCAAACGCAAAACTGCCTGATGCGCTACGCTTATCAGGCCTTGTATTATCCCTCCTGTGCAGAGAAAATCGGCCAGTTTTCTCTGCCTGCAGTCCGCATGCCGTATCGGGCCTTAGGTTTTCAACCTGTTGCGTAGATTTATGCAGCGGACTGCCTTTCTCCCAAAGTGATAAACCGGACAGTATCATGGACCGGTTTTCCCGGTAATCCGTATTTGCAAGGTTGGTTTCACGATGGAACATGAACTTCATTATATCGGTATCGACACCGCTAAAGAGAAACTGGATGTCGATGTGTTGCGTCCTGATGGTCGTCATCGCACCAAAAAATTCGCTAACACCACTAAAGGGCACGATGAGCTGGTGAGCTGGCTGAAAGGTCACAAGATTGGCCATGCGCATATCTGCATCGAAGCGACCGGCACCTATATGGAACCTGTCGCAGAGTGCCTTTACGATGCAGGTTACATAGTGTCAGTTATTAATCCTGCACTGGGTAAAGCTTTCGCTCAGAGTGAAGGACTGCGTAACAAGACTGATACCGTGGATGCGCGCATGCTGGCAGAGTTCTGTCGTCAGAAGCGCCCTGCAGCCTGGGAAGCGCCTCACCCGCTTGAACGCGCGTTGCGTGCCCTGGTAGTACGCCACCAGGCGCTGACAGATATGCACACGCAGGAACTGAACCGCACTGAAACGGCGCGGGAAGTCCAGAGGCCGAGCATTGATGCTCATCTTCTGTGGCTTGAAGCAGAGCTGAAGCGTCTTGAGAAGCAGATAAAAGACCTGACAGACGATGATCCGGATATGAAACACCGCAGAAAACTGCTGGAAAGTATCCCGGGTATCGGAGAGAAAACATCTGCGGTATTGCTGGCTTATATCGGTCTGAAGGACCGCTTCGCCCATGCCAGACAGTTCGCCGCTTTTGCGGGTCTGACACCACGGCGTTATGAATCAGGCAGTAGTGTGAGAGGGGCAAGCCGGTTGAGTAAAGCCGGACATGTGTCGCTTCGCAGGGCGTTGTATATGCCTGCAATGGTAGCCACCAGTAAGACTGAGTGGGGACGGATGTTCCGTGACCGTCTGGTGGCTAATGGCAAAAAAGGAAAGGTGATTCTCGGCGCGATGATGCGCAAGCTGGCACAGGTGGCGTATGGCGTGCTGAAGTCAGGGGTCCCGTTCGATGCGTCACGGCATAATCCGGTAGCGGCGTAAAAATCGCGGAAGGGATGAAAAAAACAGCGCCTGACGGCGCTGTGTCTGGCATGCCTGCAATCTGGGAAACCGGGGTAGAAAAAAACTTGCAGGCCATAACAGTATCTACGCAGCTCCTGCAATATATTGAATTTTCATGCTTTTGTAGGCAGGATAAGGCGTTCACGCCGCATCCGGCATGAACAAAACGCACTTCGTCGACAAGTTAGGTGCCGGGTTTAAGCCCGGCATTATTTTTATCCCGGCAAAAAACACTCTTCAACACACTGAATAAAAGTGTGCATCGCCGGGCTAACCGCTTTCCCGGCATGGTGAGCGCACATTGCCGTAATGGTCTGCGACTGTTCGCCAAAAGGCAATTCGATTAATTCGCCACTCGCAAGTTCATTTGCCACTGCAAAGCGCGGCAGGTAACTGACCCCGATATTTGCCGCGACACAACGCTTGATGCTTTCAATGCTTATAAGCTCAATGGTGTTTTCCACCGTGATCCGTCGCTGGCGCAGCGTGCTCTCAAATATCTGCCGGAAGACACATTGCGGTTCGTTGATAATAAAACTACAGGCGTTATGTCTTCCCGGCTGGGTAAAATCGATATCTGCAATTTGCGGTGAAGCCACCAGCACCAGCGATTGTTCACCCAATTCTCGTCGATTCAGAGCATCATCATTTCCTACGCGATAAAAAACACCGACATCGGCCTCATCATTCAGTAGAGCATCACGGATCACGTAACAGTTCAGCGACTGCAGCGATAAACGCACTTTTGGTGCACGTTGCCGAAAACGCTGCAACACCTGCGGCATTCGGTAAGAGAGCAACGTTTCGCCCGAAACAACGCGTAGTTCCCCGTCCGGTTCCGACTCTTTTTTGGCAGCCTCACGAAGCGTATCCATCACTCTGGTGAGTTCATAGATGTGCGGCAGCAACTTTTTGCCTTCGCGAGTGAGGCACATGCGTCGACCAATTTTCTCAAACAATTGTACTGAGAACTCCTGTTCAAGCTGCTGAATATGAAAAGTCACCGTCGATTGTGTGCAACACAATTTTTGCGAAGCTCGCAAAAAGGAACCCTCTTCCACCACGGTTTTAAGCGTAATAAAACGGCGCAGATCCATAACTCCAAACCTATCGAAAATATCGAATTTAGAATGTGAAAACATTCATTTTTTTAAATGTTTTGTGTCGGGTACTGTCTACCAAAACAGAGGAGATAACAAGTGACACCGACCCTTTTAAGTGCTTTTTGGACCTACACCCTGATTACCGCCCTGACACCAGGACCAAACAATATACTCGCTCTTAGCTCTGCCACGTCGCATGGATTTCGTCGGAGTACCCGCGTGCTGGCAGGGATGAGTCTGGGATTTTTGATTGTGATGTTACTGTGTGCAGGAATTTCATTTTCACTGGCTGTTATCGACCCGGCAGCGGTGCACCTTTTGAGTTGGGCAGGAGCAGCATATATTGTCTGGCTGGCGTGGAAAATCGCTACCAGTCCAACCAAGGAAGACGGACTTCAGGCCAAACCGATCAGCTTCTGGGCCAGCTTTGCTTTGCAGTTTGTGAACGTCAAAATTATTTTGTACGGCATTACAGCACTGTCGACATTTGTTCTGCCACAAACGCAGGCGTTAAGCTGTGTAATTGGCGTCAGCGTTTTGCTGGCAATGATTGGGACGTTTGGCAATGTGTGCTGGGCGCTGGCGGGGCATCTGTTTCAGCGATTGTTTCGCCAGTATGGTCGCCAGTTAAATATCGCGCTGGCGTTGTTGCTGGTCTATTGCGCGGTGCGCATTTTCTGTTAATGAAAAAAAGCGGAAGAGGTCGCCCTCTTCCGCTTAGTAACTTGCTACTTAAACCTTACAGGCTTTCAGTAAAGGTACGAGCGATAACATCGCGCTGCTGTTCCGGAGTCAGAGAGTTAAAGCGAACTGCATAACCGGATACACGGATGGTCAGCTGCGGATATTTTTCCGGATGCTTAACTGCATCTTCCAGAGTTTCACGACGCAGAACGTTTACGTTCAGGTGCTGACCACCTTCAACGCGAACTTCTGGTTTAACTTCTACTGGAACTTCACGGTATTCAATGTCACCCAGTTTGCTTACTGCAACCACTTCGTCTTCTGCAAAACCTGCTTTCGCAACGATGCAACGCGCTTCGCCTTTTTCGCTGTCCAGCAGCCAGAAAGAGTTCAGCAGATCGTCGTTAGCGGCTTTAGTAATCTGGATACCTGTAATCATGTGATGCCTCCCCGGCAAAATTTATTTGATTTGATCAGCCTGTCGCGGCCAATTGGTAAAACCATTGTTGCTTGAGTGTATATATACTCCTCAAACACCCTTGATTCTTTGATTTAAATCAATAAAAACCACACATCAAGTATGGTCGTAAATGGATTTTATTGTTTTACATCAACTTATGCAGGTGTGAAATTTTACCAATTTACATTTTTTTGCACTCGTTTAAGTCTAAAAAATGAGCATGATTTTGTTCTGTAGAAAGAAGCAGTTAAGCTAGGCGGATTGAAGATTCGCGGGAGAGCGAGATGGCAAACGAATTAACCTGGCATGACGTGCTGGCTGAAGAGAAGCAGCAACCCTATTTTCTTAATACCCTACAGACCGTCGCCAGCGAGCGGCAGGCCGGCGTCACTATCTATCCGCCACAAAAGGATGTCTTTAACGCGTTCCGCTTTACAGAGTTGGGTGACGTTAAAGTGGTGATTCTCGGCCAGGATCCTTATCACGGACCGGGACAGGCGCATGGTCTGGCATTTTCCGTTCGCCCCGGCATTGCGACACCGCCGTCACTGCTGAATATGTATAAAGAGCTGGAAAATACTATTCCCGGTTTCACCCGCCCTAATCATGGTTATCTTGAAAGCTGGGCGCGTCAGGGCGTTCTGCTACTCAATACTGTGTTGACGGTTCGCGCAGGTCAGGCGCATTCCCACGCTAGCCTCGGCTGGGAGACCTTCACCGATAAAGTCATCAGCCTGATCAACCAGCATCGCGAAGGCGTGGTGTTTTTGTTGTGGGGATCACATGCGCAAAAGAAAGGAGCGATTATAGATAAGCAACGCCATCACGTACTGAAAGCGCCGCATCCATCGCCGCTTTCTGCACATCGTGGATTCTTTGGCTGCAATCATTTTGTGCTGGCAAATCAGTGGCTGGAACAACGTGGCGAGAAACCGATTGACTGGATGCCAGTATTACCGGCAGAGAGTGAGTAAATTTAAGGGAAAACGCCGGATGGCAGAATTGCCACCCGGCTGATTTATCAGGCTTTGTTCTGACGCCACCATTCGCCAAGCAAAACGCCGGTTGCAACAGAGATATTCAGCCCGGCAACATTGCCAGTTCCGTCAATCTTCACGCGCAAATCGTTCGGATCGCGTGCGGCATCCGGTAACCCTTCATATTCCTGACCCAGCACTAGCACCATTTTCTCTGGCAGACTGGTTTTGAACAGCGGTTTACCCTGCTCGCTGGAGGTGGTCACTACGGTGTAACCCGCCTGGCGGAAGTCATCCAGCACGTTAACAATGTTGTCGCCAGTAATCGGCTGAACATGCTCTGCACCGCCTTCTGCGGTACGGATAGCCGCACCGGATTCCAGCAACGCCGCATCCTGCACCACAACGCCTTTCACGCCGAAGTGCGCGCAACTGCGCATCATGCCACCCAGGTTATGCGGGTTAGATTCGTTTTCCAGTGCCAGTACACAATCCTGCGCACCTGCCTGACTTACCCACTGCTGCACGGTTGTACCGTTACGCTTTTTGATCAGGAAGCAAACGCCGCCGTGATGTTCCGTGCCTGACGCTTTGGTCAGTTCCGCTTCATCCACCACATGATACGCTTTGCGGTTTGCCGCCATCCAGCGCAATGCTTCTTTAAAACGTGGCGTTACGCTCTGAATAAACCAGGCGCGAACAATCGCTTCGGGGCGGCTCTGGAACAGTGCCTGACAGGCGTTTTCGCCGTAGACGCGGGTTTCTTCCGCACGCTGACGACGCAACACTTCCGGATCAATAAAACTTTTACCACTGATGCCACCGTGATCGGCCTTTTCCGGCGTCTCATCACCTGGCGCGCGGGAAACCGTGCGCCACGGAGACTCTTCCCACTTGCGGTCACGGGGCTGACTTTGTTTGTCATCGCGGGCGGGGCGACGGCCACCGTCGGCACGAGATTTTCCTGGACGCCCGCCCCCTTTCCCGGTACGCGGGTTATGGGTACGTTTATCAGAATCATCATCACTGCGGACATACATCACTTTGACCTTGCCGCTTTTACCTTTCATCTCATCGTTCATGCTTTTCTCCACCAGCGCTGCGCGAAGCGCGCAGATTACCCGAAGTGCGCGCGGTTCGCCATGATTTCGTACCAAAGCCTGCGACTATCATACCTATTGAATAAAACAGATTGTTGTCTGGAACAATGTCCCCGATAATATGTAACATATTAGAAACATACCGGCGTCGTTGCCGATAAGTCTCCTTACTCATCCCGAGGTTAGTTATGAATACCGTTTGTACCCATTGTCAGGCCATCAATCGCATTCCCGACGATCGGATCGAAGATGCGGCAAAATGCGGACGCTGCGGTCACGACTTGTTTGACGGAGAGGTGATTAATGCGACCAGTGAAACGCTCGATAAATTGCTGAAAGATGATCTGCCTGTGGTGATCGACTTCTGGGCGCCGTGGTGCGGCCCCTGCCGTAATTTCGCACCAATTTTTGAAGATGTTGCGCAAGAGCGTAGCGGTAAAGTGCGCTTTGTGAAAGTGAATACCGAAGCTGAACGTGAATTAAGCAGCCGCTTTGGTATTCGTAGCATTCCGACAATCATGATTTTCAAAAACGGTCAGGTTGTCGACATGCTTAATGGCGCAGTACCAAAAGCACCTTTCGATAGCTGGCTGAACGAATCGCTTTAATCTTGTCGGGGTGCATCTTGTGCCCCGTTTTCTCCTCTGCGACAATGGCGTTTTTTCGACGCTCTCTTATGACCGAAAACGCTGTTCTCCAGTTACGCGCCGAGCGTATTGCGCGCGCAACACGTCCTTTTCTTGCCCGCGGTAATCGCGTTCGTCGCTGCCAACGCTGTCTTTTGCCAGAGAAATTATGTCTCTGTTCGACAATTACTCCAGCGGAAGCTAAAAGTCGCTTTTGTTTGCTGATGTTCGACACCGAGCCAATGAAGCCCAGTAACACCGGGCGTCTGATTGCCGATATCTTGCCAAATACCGTCGCGTTTCAATGGTCCCGTACCGAACCCTCGCAGGATTTGCTGGCTCTGGTACAAAACCCGGATTATCAACCGGTGGTGGTCTTCCCTGCCTCATATGCTAATGAACAACGGGAAGTGATTTTTACACCACCTGCTGGTAAGCCACCGCTGTTTATCATGCTCGATGGTACCTGGCCGGAAGCTCGCAAGATGTTTCGTAAAAGTCCGTATCTGGATAATCTTCCCGTCATTTCCGTCGATCTTTCCCGGCTTTCTGCCTATCGCCTGCGTGAAGCCCAGGCTGAAGGCCAATACTGCACTGCCGAAGTTGCCATCGCACTGTTAGATATGGCCGGCGATACCGGAGCGGCGGCAGGTCTAGGCGAGTATTTCACCCGCTTTAAAACACGCTATCTGGCAGGAAAAACGCAACATCTGGGTAGCATCACAGCAGAACAGTTAGAAAGCGTTTAAAATCATTCGGTCACTTCTGCGGGAGACCGATATGAGTCAGCGAGGACTGGAAGCATTACTGCGACCAAAATCGATTGCGGTAATTGGCGCATCGATGAAACCCAATCGCGCAGGTTATCTGATGATGCGTAACCTGCTGGCGGGGGGATTTAACGGGCCGGTACTCCCGGTGACGCCTGCCTGGAAAGCGGTGTTGGGTGTGTTGGCCTGGCCGGATATTGCCAGCCTGCCCTTTACACCCGATCTTGCGGTTTTATGTACCAATGCCAGCCGCAATCTTGCTCTTCTGGAAGAGCTCGGCGAGAAAGGCTGTAAAACCTGCATTATTCTTTCCGCCCCGGCATCGCAGCACGAAGATCTCCGTGCCTGTGCCCTGCGCCATAACATGCGTCTGCTGGGGCCAAACAGTCTGGGATTACTGGCCCCCTGGCAAGGCCTGAATGCCAGCTTTTCGCCTGTACCGATTAAACGCGGCAAACTGGCGTTTATTTCGCAGTCTGCCGCCGTCTCCAATACCATCCTCGACTGGGCACAACAGCGGGAAATGGGCTTTTCCTACTTTATTGCTCTCGGCGACAGCCTGGATATCGACGTTGATGAATTGCTCGATTATCTGGCGCGCGACAGCAAAACCAGTGCAATCCTGCTCTACCTCGAACAATTAAGTGATGCGCGACGTTTTGTTTCGGCTGCACGTAGCGCCTCACGTAATAAACCTATTCTGGTGATTAAAAGTGGACGCAGCCCGGCTGCGCAACGACTACTGAACACCACTGCAGGAATGGATCCTGCCTGGGATGCAGCTATTCAGCGCGCCGGTTTGTTGCGAGTACAGGATACCCACGAGCTGTTTTCGGCAGTCGAAACCCTTAGCCATATGCGCCCGCTACGTGGAGAGCGGCTGATGATTATCAGCAACGGTGCAGCACCTGCCGCACTGGCGCTGGATGCCTTATGGTCACGCAATGGCAAGCTGGCTACGCTCAGTGAAGAAACCTGCCAGAAATTGCGCGATGCACTGCCAGAACATGTGGCAATCTCTAACCCGCTCGATCTTCGTGATGACGCCAGTAGTGAGCATTATATTAAAACGCTGGATATTCTGCTCCACAGTCAGGATTTTGATGCGCTGATGGTTATTCATTCGCCCAGCGCCGCTGCTCCCGCAACAGAAAGCGCACATGCATTAATTGAAGCGGTAAAGCATCATCCCCGCAGCAAGTATGTTTCTCTGCTGACGAACTGGTGCGGCGAGCACTCCTCGCAAGAGGCACGACGTTTATTCAGCGAAGCCGGGCTGCCGACCTACCGCACCCCGGAAGGAACCATCACCGCTTTTATGCATATGGTGGAGTACCGGCGTAATCAGAAGCAACTACGCGAAACGCCGGCGTTGCCCAGCAATCTGACCTCTAATACCGCAGAAGCGCATCTTCTGTTGCAACAGGCCATTGTCGAAGGGGCAACGTCGCTCGATACCCATGAAGTTCAGCCTATCCTGCAAGCGTACGGCATGAACACACTTCCCACCTGGATTGCCACTGACAGCACCGAGGCTGTGCATATTGCCGAACAGATTGGTTATCCGGTGGCACTAAAATTACGCTCGCCGGATATTCCACATAAATCAGAAGTTCAGGGCGTCATGCTCTACTTGCGTACAGCCAATGAAGTCCAGCAAGCCGCAAATGCTATTTTCGATCGCGTAAAAATGGCCTGGCCGCAGGCGCGTATCCACGGCCTGCTGGTACAAAGTATGGCTAACCGTGCTGGCGCTCAGGAGTTGCGAGTAGTGGTTGAGCACGATCCGGTTTTCGGACCGTTGATCATGCTGGGCGAAGGCGGTGTGGAGTGGCGTCCTGAAGATCAAGCCGTCGTCGCACTACCGCCGCTGAACATGAACCTGGCACGTTATCTGGTCATTCAGGGGATCAAAAGTAAAAAGATTCGTGCGCGTAGTGCGCTACGCCCGCTGGATGTGGCGGGATTAAGCCAGTTACTGGTGCAGGTTTCTAACTTGATTGTCGATTGTCCGGAGATTCAGAGGCTGGATATTCATCCTTTGCTGGCTTCTGGCAATGAATTTACCGCGCTTGATGTCACGCTGGATATCACGCCGTTTGAAGGCGATAACGAGAGTCGCCTGGCTGTCCGCCCTTATCCTCATCAGCTGGAAGAATGGGTAGAATTGAAAAACGGCGAACGTTGCTTGTTCCGCCCGATTTTGCCGGAAGATGAGCCACAGCTTCAGCAATTCATTTCGCGAGTCACCAAAGAAGATCTTTATTACCGCTACTTTAGCGAGATCAACGAATTTACCCATGAAGATTTAGCCAACATGACGCAGATCGACTACGATCGGGAAATGGCGTTTGTAGCGGTACGACGTATTGATCAAACGGAAGAGATCCTCGGCGTCACGCGTGCGATCTCCGATCCTGATAACATCGATGCCGAATTTGCCGTGCTGGTTCGCTCGGATCTCAAAGGGTTAGGCTTAGGTCGACGCTTAATGGAAAAGTTGATTACCTATACGCGAGATCACGGACTGCAACGTCTGAATGGTATTACGATGCCAAACAATCGTGGCATGGTGGCGCTGGCCCGCAAGCTCGGGTTTAACGTTGATATCCAGCTCGAAGAGGGGATCGTTGGGCTTACGCTAAATCTTGCCCAGCGCGAGGAATCATGAGTAAGGTACTGGAAATGTTGACCACTTAATCGGGACTGGTGTTATTATTGCCCGCTTATGTCGTCTGCATTGCACAGAGGACCCTTCAATGAACAGAGAAGAAATGCACTGTGATGTTGTCAAAATTTAAGCGTAATAAACATCAACAACACCTTGCCCAACTACCCAAGATTTCTCAATCAGTTGATGATGTCGATTTCTTTTACGCTCCCGCCGACTTCCGGGAGACGCTGCTGGAAAAAATAGCCAGCGCGAAGCAGCGCATTTGCATTGTCGCCCTGTATCTCGAACAGGATGACGGTGGCAAAGGCATTCTGAACGCGTTGTATGAGGCTAAAAGGCAGCGTCCGGAACTGGATGTACGGGTGCTGGTCGACTGGCATCGTGCACAACGTGGACGCATTGGCGCTGCGGCATCTAACACTAACGCTGACTGGTACTGCCGCATGGCACAGGAAAATCCGGGCGTAGATGTTCCAGTTTATGGCGTTCCAATCAATACCCGTGAGGCCCTTGGTGTTCTGCACTTTAAAGGCTTTATCATCGACGATAGCGTACTTTATAGCGGTGCCAGCCTGAACGATGTTTACCTGCATCAGCACGATAAATATCGCTACGACCGTTATCATCTGATCCGTAACCGTAAGATGTCAGACATTATGTTTGAATGGGTTACACAGAATATTATGAATGGCCGCGGAGTTAATCGTCTGGATGATGTTAATCGGCCAAAAAGCCCGGAAATCAAGAACGATATTCGTCTGTTCCGCCAGGAGCTGCGTGATGCCGCTTATCATTTCCAGGGCGATGCTGACAACGATCAGCTTTCCGTAACGCCGTTGGTAGGTCTGGGGAAATCGAGTCTGTTGAACAAGACCATTTTCCATCTTATGCCTTGTGCCGAGCAGAAACTAACCATTTGTACACCATATTTCAACCTGCCAGCAATCCTTGTGCGTAATATCATCCAGTTACTGCGCGAAGGGAAAAAGGTCGAAATTATTGTTGGCGATAAAACTGCGAATGACTTCTTTATTCCGGAAGATGAACCTTTCAAGATAATTGGCGCATTGCCTTATCTCTATGAGATCAATCTGCGTCGTTTCCTGAGCCGTTTGCAGTATTACGTCAATACTGACCAGTTAGTGGTTCGGTTATGGAAAGACGACGACAACACCTATCACCTGAAAGGGATGTGGGTTGATGATAAGTGGATGCTGATCACCGGCAATAACCTGAACCCGCGCGCCTGGCGTCTGGATCTGGAAAACGCTATTTTGATTCACGATCCGCAACTGGAGCTTGCGCCACAGCGAGAGAAAGAACTGGAGCTGATCCGCGAGCATACCACCATCGTTAAGCACTATCGCGATCTGCAAAGTATTGCCGATTATCCGGTGAAGGTTCGTAAACTCATTCGCCGTTTGCGCCGTATCCGCATCGACCGATTAATTAGCCGCATCCTGTAATCACAACCCCGTCCTGTACGGGGTTTGTTTTTGGAGGCCACGTTTTGCGTATTCTTTTTGTCTGTTCGCTATTGTTACTTTCTGGATGCAGCCATATGGCTAACGATAGCTGGAGCGGGCAGGATAAAGCTCAACACTTTATCGCCTCGGCGATGCTTTCCGCTGCCGGAAATGAATATTCACAGCATCAGGGGATGAGTCGCGATCGCAGTGCCACTTTCGGGCTGATGTTCTCTGTTGGGCTGGGCGCGTCAAAAGAACTTTGGGATAGCCGCCCCGAGGGGAGCGGCTGGAGCTGGAAAGATTTTACCTGGGATGTCGCCGGTGCAACTACTGGCTATACCGTCTGGCAGTTGGCGCATAATTAAAGGCGCATCCCCTTCCCTTTGCGATGTAGCATCAAAGAAACCAGAAACGCTACTACAGCCATCAAGGTCACATACCAGAAGAAGGCTGTTTCCATTCCTATTGATTTCAGCGACAACGCTACATACTCCGCCGAACCACCAAATATAGCATTGGCGACCGCATATGACAGACCAACGCCTAATGCGCGAACCTGTGCCGGGAACATCTCAGCCTTCAGTATTCCACTGATTGAAGTATAAAAACTCACTATCAGCAGGGCGCACATCACCAGACCAAAAGCGGCATAAGGCGAAGAAACGTTCTGCAATGCTGAGAGAATAGGAACGGTAAAAATGGTTGCCAGAGAACCGAAACATAACATTGAGGTACGACGACCAATCTTATCCGACAGCGCGCCAATAAGTGGTTGAATAAGCATGAATACAAACAATGCGGCAGTCATAATGCCACTCGCCACGTTGGCATGCATTCCCGCAGTATTTACCAGATACTTCTGCATATAAGTGGTGAAGGTATAGAAACAAAGGGAGCCCGCAGCGGTAAAACCGAGAACCATGATGAATGCACGGCGATTGCGCCATAATCCTTTTAGAGATCCAGCTTCTTTTAAAGCGCGTGTTTCTTGTTGTGAAGTTTCATCTAACTGACGACGTAACCACAACGCCACAACAGCTAACACAGCTCCTAACGCGAAAGGAATACGCCATCCCCACTCTCTGAGTGCAGCGTCTTCCATGGTGTGTTGTAAAACCACGACAACCAGTAGAGCTAGCAGTTGCCCGCCGATCAACGTCACATACTGAAATGATGCGTAAAAACCTTTGCGCCCTTCAACGGCAACTTCACTCATATAGGTGGCGCTGGTGCCATATTCTCCGCCAACGGATAATCCCTGGAATAAACGAGCAAGAAGCAATAATGCCGGAGCCCAGGTACCGATTGTTTCGTAGCCTGGCAAACAGGCGATAACCAGTGAGCCGAAACACATCATACACACCGATAATAGCATCGATTTTTTGCGACCATGTTTATCGGCTATGCGGCCAAATAGCCAACCGCCTATTGGGCGCATCAGAAATCCCGCAGCAAAAACACCTGCTGTTTGCAGTAGTTGAGTCGTCGTGTTCCCGGAAGGGAAGAAGATGTGGGCGAAGTAGAGTGAACAGAACGAGTAGACATAGAAATCGAACCACTCGACCAAATTACCTGAAGAGGCCCCCACAATTGCCCAAATGCGGCGACGAGTATCACTACTTGTCAGTTTGCTGTCTGCCGTTACAGTACTTTCAGCCATGCCATTATGTCTCCTGCCGTAATCCGATGCTTTTGTCGGTCGCTGTTGTTTATTTTTTTGGTAAAGAAAATGTTATACATTTGTTGCGCATCATTATGCAACCTTAACCATGAATTTAGTTAGCAGGAAAATGGTTATTAAGGAGCTTAAGGATAGATTTCTGGTAAGGAGGAAGTATTTAAGTGGGCAATTTGGGGAAGCCGTATTCGCTGTTGAATCTGGCTTATGTGGGAGCGTAGGACGGATAAGATGCAGTCAGCGTCGCATCCGGCATTTTTTTCTGCACCAGCGCAAAAAGGCCCAGTCTTCCGACTGGGCCTTCTGCTTAATTTGATGCCTGGCAGTTCCCTACTCTCGCATGGGGAGACCCCACACTACCATCGGCGCTACGGCGTTTCACTTCTGAGTTCGGCATGGGGTCAGGTGGGACCACCGCGCTAAGGCCGCCAGGCAAATTCTGTTTTATCAGACCGCTTCTGCGTTCTGATTTAATCTGTATCAGGCTGAAAATCTTCTCTCAATCCGCCAAAACATCTTCGGCGTTGTAAGGTTAAGCCTCACGGTTCATTAGTACCGGTTAGCTCAACGCATCGCTGCGCTTACACACCCGGCCTATCAACGTCGTCGTCTTCAACGTTCCTTCAGGACCCTTAAAGGGTCAGGGAGAACTCATCTCGGGGCAAGTTTCGTGCTTAGATGCTTTCAGCACTTATCTCTTCCGCATTTAGCTACCGGGCAGTGCCATTGGCATGACAACCCGAACACCAGTGATGCGTCCACTCCGGTCCTCTCGTACTAGGAGCAGCCCCCCTCAGTTCTCCAGCGCCCACGGCAGATAGGGACCGAACTGTCTCACGACGTTCTAAACCCAGCTCGCGTACCACTTTAAATGGCGAACAGCCATACCCTTGGGACCTACTTCAGCCCCAGGATGTGATGAGCCGACATCGAGGTGCCAAACACCGCCGTCGATATGAACTCTTGGGCGGTATCAGCCTGTTATCCCCGGAGTACCTTTTATCCGTTGAGCGATGGCCCTTCCATTCAGAACCACCGGATCACTATGACCTGCTTTCGCACCTGCTCGCGCCGTCACGCTCGCAGTCAAGCTGGCTTATGCCATTGCACTAACCTCCTGATGTCCGACCAGGATTAGCCAACCTTCGTGCTCCTCCGTTACTCTTTAGGAGGAGACCGCCCCAGTCAAACTACCCACCAGACACTGTCCGCAACCCGGATTACGGGCCAACGTTAGAACATCAAACATTAAAGGGTGGTATTTCAAGGTCGGCTCCATGCAGACTGGCGTCCACACTTCAAAGCCTCCCACCTATCCTACACATCAAGGCTCAATGTTCAGTGTCAAGCTATAGTAAAGGTTCACGGGGTCTTTCCGTCTTGCCGCGGGTACACTGCATCTTCACAGCGAGTTCAATTTCACTGAGTCTCGGGTGGAGACAGCCTGGCCATCATTACGCCATTCGTGCAGGTCGGAACTTACCCGACAAGGAATTTCGCTACCTTAGGACCGTTATAGTTACGGCCGCCGTTTACCGGGGCTTCGATCAAGAGCTTCGCGTTACCGCTAACCCCATCAATTAACCTTCCGGCACCGGGCAGGCGTCACACCGTATACGTCCACTTTCGTGTTTGCACAGTGCTGTGTTTTTAATAAACAGTTGCAGCCAGCTGGTATCTTCGACTGATTTCAGCTCCACGAGCAAGTCGCTTCACCTACATATCAGCGTGCCTTCTCCCGAAGTTACGGCACCATTTTGCCTAGTTCCTTCACCCGAGTTCTCTCAAGCGCCTTGGTATTCTCTACCTGACCACCTGTGTCGGTTTGGGGTACGATTTGATGTTACCTGATGCTTAGAGGCTTTTCCTGGAAGCAGGGCATTTGTTGCTTCAGCACCGTAGTGCCTCGTCATCACGCCTCAGCCTTGATTTTCCGGATTTGCCTGGAAAACCAGCCTACACGCTTAAACCGGGACAACCGTCGCCCGGCCAACATAGCCTTCTCCGTCCCCCCTTCGCAGTAACACCAAGTACAGGAATATTAACCTGTTTCCCATCGACTACGCCTTTCGGCCTCGCCTTAGGGGTCGACTCACCCTGCCCCGATTAACGTTGGACAGGAACCCTTGGTCTTCCGGCGAGCGGGCTTTTCACCCGCTTTATCGTTACTTATGTCAGCATTCGCACTTCTGATACCTCCAGCATACCTCACAGCACACCTTCACAGGCTTACAGAACGCTCCCCTACCCAACAACACATAGTGTCGCTGCCGCAGCTTCGGTGCATGGTTTAGCCCCGTTACATCTTCCGCGCAGGCCGACTCGACCAGTGAGCTATTACGCTTTCTTTAAATGATGGCTGCTTCTAAGCCAACATCCTGGCTGTCTGGGCCTTCCCACATCGTTTCCCACTTAACCATGACTTTGGGACCTTAGCTGGCGGTCTGGGTTGTTTCCCTCTTCACGACGGACGTTAGCACCCGCCGTGTGTCTCCCGTGATAACATTCTCCGGTATTCGCAGTTTGCATCGGGTTGGTAAGTCGGGATGACCCCCTTGCCGAAACAGTGCTCTACCCCCGGAGATGAATTCACGAGGCGCTACCTAAATAGCTTTCGGGGAGAACCAGCTATCTCCCGGTTTGATTGGCCTTTCACCCCCAGCCACAAGTCATCCGCTAATTTTTCAACATTAGTCGGTTCGGTCCTCCAGTTAGTGTTACCCAACCTTCAACCTGCCCATGGCTAGATCACCGGGTTTCGGGTCTATACCCTGCAACTTAACGCCCAGTTAAGACTCGGTTTCCCTTCGGCTCCCCTATTCGGTTAACCTTGCTACAGAATATAAGTCGCTGACCCATTATACAAAAGGTACGCAGTCACACCCAAAAGGGTGCTCCCACTGCTTGTACGTACACGGTTTCAGGTTCTTTTTCACTCCCCTCACCGGGGTTCTTTTCGCCTTTCCCTCACGGTACTGGTTCACTATCGGTCAGTCAGGAGTATTTAGCCTTGGAGGATGGTCCCCCCATATTCAGACAGGATACCACGTGTCCCGCCCTACTCATCGAGCTCACAGCATGTGCATTTTTGTGTACGGGGCTGTCACCCTGTATCGCGCGCCTTTCCAGACGCTTCCACTAACACACACACTGATTCAGGCTCTGGGCTGCTCCCCGTTCGCTCGCCGCTACTGAGGGAATCTCGGTTGATTTCTTTTCCTCGGGGTACTTAGATGTTTCAGTTCCCCCGGTTCGCCTCATTAACCTATGGATTCAGTTAATGATAGTGTGACGAATCACACTGGGTTTCCCCATTCGGAAATCGCCGGTTATAACGGTTCATATCACCTTACCGACGCTTATCGCAGATTAGCACGTCCTTCATCGCCTCTGACTGCCAGGGCATCCACCGTGTACGCTTAGTCGCTTAACCTCACAACCCGAAGATGTTTCTTGCGATTCATCATCGTGTTGCGAAAATTTGAGAGACTCACGAACAACTTGCGTTGTTCAGTGTTTCAATTTTCAGCTTGATCCAGATTTTTAAAGAGCAAATATCTTAAACATGACTCGTAAGTCATCTTTAACGATATCAAGGTCGGCGACTTTCACTCACAAACCAGCAAGTGGCGTCCCCTAGGGGATTCGAACCCCTGTTACCGCCGTGAAAGGGCGGTGTCCTGGGCCTCTAGACGAAGGGGACACGAAAATTGCTTATCACGCGCTGCGTGATATTTTCGTGTAGGGTGAGCTTTCATTAATAGAAAGCGAACGGCCTTATTCTCTTCAGCCTCACTCCCAACGCGTAAACGCCTTGCTATTCACTTTTCATCAGACAATCTGTGTGAGCACTGCAAAGTACAGTTCTTTAAGGTAAGGAGGTGATCCAACCGCAGGTTCCCCTACGGTTACCTTGTTACGACTTCACCCCAGTCATGAATCACAAAGTGGTAAGCGCCCTCCCGAAGGTTAAGCTACCTACTTCTTTTGCAACCCACTCCCATGGTGTGACGGGCGGTGTGTACAAGGCCCGGGAACGTATTCACCGTGGCATTCTGATCCACGATTACTAGCGATTCCGACTTCATGGAGTCGAGTTGCAGACTCCAATCCGGACTACGACGCACTTTATGAGGTCCGCTTGCTCTCGCGAGGTCGCTTCTCTTTGTATGCGCCATTGTAGCACGTGTGTAGCCCTGGTCGTAAGGGCCATGATGACTTGACGTCATCCCCACCTTCCTCCAGTTTATCACTGGCAGTCTCCTTTGAGTTCCCGGCCGGACCGCTGGCAACAAAGGATAAGGGTTGCGCTCGTTGCGGGACTTAACCCAACATTTCACAACACGAGCTGACGACAGCCATGCAGCACCTGTCTCACGGTTCCCGAAGGCACATTCTCATCTCTGAAAACTTCCGTGGATGTCAAGACCAGGTAAGGTTCTTCGCGTTGCATCGAATTAAACCACATGCTCCACCGCTTGTGCGGGCCCCCGTCAATTCATTTGAGTTTTAACCTTGCGGCCGTACTCCCCAGGCGGTCGACTTAACGCGTTAGCTCCGGAAGCCACGCCTCAAGGGCACAACCTCCAAGTCGACATCGTTTACGGCGTGGACTACCAGGGTATCTAATCCTGTTTGCTCCCCACGCTTTCGCACCTGAGCGTCAGTCTTCGTCCAGGGGGCCGCCTTCGCCACCGGTATTCCTCCAGATCTCTACGCATTTCACCGCTACACCTGGAATTCTACCCCCCTCTACGAGACTCAAGCTTGCCAGTATCAGATGCAGTTCCCAGGTTGAGCCCGGGGATTTCACATCTGACTTAACAAACCGCCTGCGTGCGCTTTACGCCCAGTAATTCCGATTAACGCTTGCACCCTCCGTATTACCGCGGCTGCTGGCACGGAGTTAGCCGGTGCTTCTTCTGCGGGTAACGTCAATGAGCAAAGGTATTAACTTTACTCCCTTCCTCCCCGCTGAAAGTACTTTACAACCCGAAGGCCTTCTTCATACACGCGGCATGGCTGCATCAGGCTTGCGCCCATTGTGCAATATTCCCCACTGCTGCCTCCCGTAGGAGTCTGGACCGTGTCTCAGTTCCAGTGTGGCTGGTCATCCTCTCAGACCAGCTAGGGATCGTCGCCTAGGTGAGCCGTTACCCCACCTACTAGCTAATCCCATCTGGGCACATCCGATGGCAAGAGGCCCGAAGGTCCCCCTCTTTGGTCTTGCGACATTATGCGGTATTAGCTACCGTTTCCAGTAGTTATCCCCCTCCATCAGGCAGTTTCCCAGACATTACTCACCCGTCCGCCACTCGTCAGCAAATCAGCAAGCTGATTCCTGTTACCGTTCGACTTGCATGTGTTAGGCCTGCCGCCAGCGTTCAATCTGAGCCATGATCAAACTCTTCAATTTAAAAGTTTGATGCTCAAAGAATTAAACTTCGTAATGAATTACGTGTTCACTCTTGAGACTTGGTATTCATTTTTCGTCTTGCGACGTTAAGAATCCGTATCTTCGAGTGCCCACACAGATTGTCTGATAAATTGTTAAAGAGCAGTGCCGCTTCGCTTTTTCTCAGCGGCGCGGGGTGTGCATAATACGCTTTCCCGCTTCAGAGTCAAGCATTTTTTTGCTTTTCTCTGTCGAGATTCTCAGGAGAATCTCGCTGACCCGGCGGCGTGTTTGCCGTTGTTCCGTGTCAGTGGTGGCGCATTATAGGGAGTTATTCCGGCCTGACAAGCGAAAAATATAAAAACTTTATCGTTCGCTCATTTTTCAGGCAAAACATCTTGAACATAGTCTTTTCCGTCTAATTTATAGACAAAAACGAGCCCCGAAGGACTCGTTTTATCATTACTGGACGGCGACAATCCTGTCTTCATTAACTTCCAGGCGAATAACTTTACCCGGAACCAATTCACCAGACAGTATTTGCTGTGCCAGCGGGTTTTCGATCTGCTGCTGGATAGCACGTTTCAGAGGACGTGCACCATAGACCGGATCGTAACCGTTCTCGCTCAGCAGTTTCAGCGCCTCGTCAGAAATGTGGATTTCATAACCACGTTCTTCCAGACGTTTGTACAGACGTTTCAACTGAATCTGCGCAATCGACGCAATGTGCTGTTCACCCAGCGGATGGAAGACCACCACTTCATCGATACGGTTAATGAATTCCGGACGGAAGTTATGGCTTACCACACCGAGTACCAGCTCTTTCATGTGCGCATAATCCAGTTCACCGAAGCGTTCCTGAATCAAATCGGAACCGAGGTTAGAGGTCATAATGACAACCGTATTACGGAAGTCGACCGTTCTCCCCTGCCCGTCAGTCAGACGCCCATCATCCAGTACCTGCAACAGAATGTTGAAGACATCCGGATGCGCTTTTTCCACTTCATCCAGCAGGATGACGGAATACGGACGACGACGCACCGCTTCGGTCAGGTAGCCACCTTCTTCATAACCGACATATCCCGGAGGCGCACCAACCAGACGAGACACCGAGTGTTTCTCCATAAACTCGGACATATCGATACGGACCATCGCCTCGTCGCTATCAAACATAAAGTTCGCCAGCGCCTTACAAAGCTCAGTTTTACCCACACCAGTTGGGCCAAGGAACAGGAATGAACCAATCGGGCGATTTGGATCCGCAAGCCCCGCACGGCTACGACGAATAGCGTTAGATACCGCATCAACCGCTTCGTTCTGACCAATAACGCGATGGTGCAGTTCTTGCTCCATACGCAGCAGTTTTTCGCGCTCGCTTTCCATCATGCGAGAAACCGGAATCCCCGTCCAACGCGCCAGCACTTCAGCAATTTCGGCGTCGGTCACTTTATTACGCAAGAGACGCATAGTTTTGCCTTCGAGCTGCGTTGCGGCTTCCAGTTGCTTTTCCAGTTCTGGAATTTTGCCATATTGCAGTTCAGACATCCGCGCCAGATCACCCACACGGCGAGCCTGTTCAATGGCGATTTTCGCCTGTTCCAGTTCCGCTTTAATGGTCTGCGTACCAGAAAGCGACGCTTTCTCAGCTTTCCACTCTTCTTCTAACTCGGAATACTGACGTTCTTTGTCACTCAGTTCTTCGTTGAGCATATCCAGGCGTTTTTTACTGGCTTCATCAGACTCTTTCATTAACGCCTGTTGTTCCAGTTTGAGCTGGATGATACGACGATCGAGTCGGTCGAGTTCCTCTGGTTTTGAGTCAATCTGCATACGAATGCTGGATGCTGCTTCATCGATCAGGTCGATGGCTTTATCCGGCAGCTGACGGTCCGCAATGTAGCGATGAGACAACGTCGCCGCTGCAACAATTGCCGGGTCAGTAATTTGCACATGGTGGTGCAGCTCGTAACGTTCTTTCAGGCCACGCAGAATAGCAATGGTGTCTTCCACGGTTGGCTCGGCAACAAACACTTTCTGGAAACGACGTTCCAGCGCAGCATCTTTTTCGATGTACTGGCGATATTCGTCCAGTGTCGTGGCACCTACGCAGTGCAATTCACCACGCGCCAGCGCCGGTTTCAGCATGTTGCCGGCGTCCATTGCGCCATCGGCTTTACCCGCACCGACCATGGTATGTAATTCGTCGATAAACAGGATGACGTTGCCTTCCTGTTTGGCGAGATCGTTAAGCACGCCTTTTAAACGTTCTTCAAACTCACCGCGATATTTCGCCCCAGCCACCAGCGCGCCCATATCCAGCGCCAGTACGCGGCGGCCTTTCAACCCTTCCGGCACTTCGCCATTGATAATACGCTGAGCCAGACCTTCAACGATGGCTGTTTTACCAACGCCTGGTTCACCAATCAGCACCGGGTTATTTTTAGTACGACGTTGCAGTACCTGAATGGTACGGCGAATTTCTTCATCACGGCCAATCACCGGATCGAGTTTGCCTTGTTCGGCTCGTTCGGTGAGGTCGATAGTGTATTTTTTCAAAGCCTGACGTTGGTCTTCAGCTCCTTGATCGTTCACGCTTTCACCTCCACGCATTTGTTCAATCGCTTGAGTAATGTTGGCGGTGGTCGCCCCTGCTGCTTTCAGGATGTCGGCCAGCGTGCCGCGAGACTCAAGTGCCGCCAGAACGAACAGTTCTGACGAGATAAAGTTATCACCACGTTTTTGCGCCAGCTTGTCGCAAAGATTAAGAACGCGCACCAGATCCTGTGAGGGCTGGACATCGCCACCAGTGCCTTCAACCTGCGGTAAACGATTTAATGCCTGATTGATATCTGTGCGCAACTGACCAGCATTGATGCCGGCGGATGTTAATAAAGGACTAACCGAACCCCCTTCCTGATTCAGCAGGGCGCTCATTAAATGAAGTGGTTCGATGAATTGGTTGTCGTGCCCGAGTGCAAGTGATTGGGCATCGGCAAGAGCAAGCTGGAATTTATTAGTAAGACGATCCAGACGCATAACTCCTCCCATAACGGATCAAAGTTGCTACTGGAGATTAAATGAGGTCATCCCTCAATTATTCAAGGTTATTGACCAGATTAATGTGAAAAGAAAATCACGCGTACCGGATCGTCTTGATTCTTTAGGTTATATCAGCCAAATGAAACTTGCCATACGACCAGTGGTCTTGTCGCGACGATAAGAGAAGAATGTCTCATTTTCCGTATATGTACAACGGTCGCCGCCGAAAATTTGCTCAACACCAACGTTCGCCAGACGCTGCCGGGCAAGCTGATAAATATCCGCCAAATATTTATCTCCATGCTGAATGAAAGCTGCACTCGCTTTGGCGTCTACTGCCATAAACGCCTCGCGAACCTCCGCTCCCACTTCAAACGCGCGTGGACCAATTGCCGGCCCTAACCAGGCGAGAATGTTTTCGGGATTATCAGCAAAACAGGAAACCGTCTCTTCCAGCACGCCTGCGCACAGTCCACGCCAGCCAGCATGAGCGGCGGCGACTTCCGTTCCCGCTCGATTGCAAAACAGCACAGGGAGGCAGTCAGCCGTCATCACGGCGCAAACCGTGCCGGGCGTATTGCTATAAGAGGCATCCGCTCGTTTTGAGGCATAAGGTTCGCCAGTAAGCTTAAGCACATCTTTGCCGTGTACCTGCTCAAGCCAGACCGGTTTTGAAGGCAAATTGCCCGCAGCAAAAAGTCGCTTACGATTTTCCTCGACGTGATCCGGGTTATCGCCACAATGGGCACCGAGGTTGAGCGAGTCATACGGCGGCAAGCTCACGCCGCCGATACGGGTAGAGCTACAGGCCGCAACACCTTTTGGCAGCGGCCACTGCGGGACAATCAGCTTACTCATAACCAGTCCACTTCATCCTTATGCTCTTCGAAATCGGCGCGCATCACCTCAATCAGCTCCACCATATCTTGTGGAATAGGCGCATGCCATTCCATTTCGATGCCGGAGATCGGGTGATAAAGACGCAGCATGGTTGCATGAAGCGCCTGGCGGTCAAACTTACGCAGCGTGGAGATAAACGCTTCCGAAGCACCTTTTGGCGGACGCGGACGGCCGCCATAAACCGGATCGCCCACCAGCGGATGAGTGATATGGGCCATATGCACGCGGATCTGGTGCGTACGTCCGGTTTCCAGACGCAACCGCAGACGCGTGTGCACACGGAAGTGTTCCATGATGCGATAGTGAGTGACCGCCGGTTTACCCATCGGATGCACCGCCATGTGAGTACGTTTGGTCGGGTGACGGCTGATTGGTTCATCTACTGTACCGCCAGCGGTCATATGACCAATTGCCACCGCTTCATACTCACGAGTAATTTCACGCCGTTGCAAAGATTCGACTAAACGCGTCTGAGCCGGAACGGTTTTTGCCACAACCATCAGGCCGGTGGTGTCTTTATCCAGACGATGGACGATGCCCGCACGCGGTACATCGGCAATGGGCGGATAATAATGAAGCAACGCATTCAGTACCGTGCCATCCGGGTTACCCGCGCCAGGATGTACCACCAGGTCGCGTGGTTTATTAATGACGATGATATCTTCATCTTCATAGACGATATCCAGCGGGATATCCTGCGGTTCAAAACGCGCTTCTTCTTCAATCTCAGCGTTGATGGCCACCTGCTCGCCACCCAATACTTTTTCTTTCGGCTTATCACAAACTTTGCCGTTAACCAGCACGCGCTGGTCGAGGATCCATTCTTTTATTCGCGAACGTGAATAATCCGGGAACATTTCGGCCAAAGCCTGATCTAAGCGTTGACCGAGTTGGTTTTCGGACACCGTTGCAGTGAGCTGTACTCGTTGTGCCATATATACTGCTTCTTCGTTTATCGTTGGGGTTTTACGGCTTTGCCGTTTAATATAGTGTGCTATTGTAGCTGGTCTTAACCGGGAGCAGGAACAGAGAATCTCCCGTATTACATTTTGAGGAAAGTCAAAACGTCATGACGCGCATGAAATATCTGGTGGCAGCCGCCACACTAAGCCTGTTTTTGGCGGGTTGCTCGGGGTCAAAGGAAGAAGTACCTGATAATCCGCCAAATGAAATTTACGCGACTGCACAACAAAAGCTGCAGGACGGTAACTGGAGACAGGCAATAACGCAACTGGAAGCGTTAGATAATCGCTATCCGTTTGGTCCGTATTCGCAGCAGGTGCAGCTGGATCTCATCTACGCCTACTATAAAAACGCCGATTTGCCGTTAGCACAGGCTGCCATCGATCGTTTTATTCGCCTTAACCCGACCCATCCGAATATCGATTATGTCATGTACATGCGTGGCCTGACCAATATGGCGCTCGATGACAGTGCACTACAAGGGTTCTTTGGCGTTGACCGTAGCGATCGCGATCCTCAACATGCACGAGCTGCGTTTAGTGACTTTTCCAAACTGGTGCGCGGCTATCCGAACAGTCAGTACACCACCGATGCCACCAAACGTCTGGTATTCCTGAAAGATCGTCTGGCGAAATATGAATACTCCGTTGCCGAGTATTATACAGAACGTGGTGCATGGGTTGCCGTCGTTAACCGCGTAGAAGGCATGTTGCGCGACTATCCGGATACCCAGGCTACGCGTGATGCGCTGCCGCTGATGGAAAATGCATACCGTCAGATGCAGATGAATGCGCAAGCTGAAAAAGTAGCGAAAATCATCGCCGCAAACAGCAGCAATACATAACAGAAACCTGAAACACAAAACGGCAGCCTTGAGCTGTAATGCCGATCAGTTAAGGATCAGTTGACCGATCCAGTGCCTGTGTAAGAATCCGGAAACGCTCACTCGTTTCCGGATTTTTTTATGCTCATTGGACAGGCCCTTGATTTGGTATCCCGTTACGATTCTCTGCGTAACCCACTGACTTCTCTGGGGATTACCTCGACCCCGAACTCATCTCTCGTTGCCTTGCCGAATCAGGTACTGTAACGCTACGCAAGCGCCGTCTTCCCCTCGAAATGATGGTCTGGTGTATTGTTGGCATGGCGCTTGAGCGTAAAGAACCTCTTCACCAGATTGTGAATCGCCTGGACATCATGCTGCCGGGCAATCGCCCCTTCGTTGCCCCCAGTGCCGTTATTCAGGCCCGCCAGCGCCTGGGAAGTGAGGCTGTCCGACGCGTGTTCACGAAAACAGCGCAGCTCTGGCATAACGCCACGCTGCATCCGCACTGGTGCGGCCTGCCCCTGCTGGCCATCGATGGTGTGTTCTGGCGCACACCGGATACACCAGAGAACGATGCAGCCTTCCCCCGCCAGACACATGCCGGGAACCCGGCGCTCTACCCGCAGGTCAAAATGGTCTGCCAGATGGAACTGACCAGCCATCTGCTGACGTCGATGACGGACGCCATGCGCTTCACCGGGACGTATACCGGAGCTGATGCGCGATCTTGCAAGTATGGGACAACTTGTGAAATTACCGACAAGAAGGGAAAGGGCCTTCCCGAGAGTGGTAAAGGAGAGGCCCTGGAAATACCCCACAGCCCCGAAAAAGAGCCAGTCAGTTGCTTAACTGACTGGCATTACAGCCTTGAGCTGCCGTTTTTTTATTCTGTTAGTTGTGAAACTGAAGCGATTTAGTCACTATCGATCTCATCAAATATGGCTCGCTTTGAGATATTCCTCAAGTAAAAAAACACCTCTTCCTGCGATTTCTCACAAAAAAGATTCGTTGACAAAAAGTGACAAAATTATGAGATTTCCATCACACATTTTGACATCAGGAACGGTATGCTGAATTCACCAAGACGGGAAGACAAGAGGTAAAATTTATGACAATGAACATTACCAGCAAACAAATGGAAATTACTCCGGCCATCCGCCAACATGTCGCAGACCGTCTCGCCAAACTGGAAAAATGGCAAACACATCTGATTAATCCACATATCATTCTGTCCAAAGAGCCACAAGGTTTTGTTGCTGACGCCACAATCAATACACCTAACGGCGTTCTGGTTGCCAGTGGTAAACATGAAGATATGTACACCGCAATTAACGAATTGATCAACAAGCTGGAACGGCAGCTCAATAAACTGCAGCACAAAGGCGAAGCACGTCGTGCCGCAACATCGGTGAAAGACGCCAACTTCGTCGAAGAAGTTGAAGAAGAGTAGTCCTTTATATTGAGTGTATCGCCAACGCGCCTTCGGGCGCGTTTTTTGTTGACAGCGTGAAAACAGTACGGGTACTGTACTAAAGTCACTTAAGGAAACAAACATGAAACACACACCGTTTTTCTTCGCATTCTTTTTTACCTTCCCCTGAATGGGAGGCGTTTCGTCGTGTGAAACAGAATGCGAAGACGAACAATAAGGCCTCCCAAACCGGGGGGCCTTTTTTATTGATAACAAAAAGGCAACACTATGACATCGGAAAACCCGTTACTGGCGCTGCGAGAGAAAATCAGCGCGCTGGATGAAAAATTATTAGCATTACTGGCAGAGCGGCGCGAACTGGCCGTCGAGGTGGGAAAAGCCAAACTGCTCTCTCATCGCCCGGTACGTGATATTGATCGCGAACGCGATTTGCTGGAAAGATTAATTACGCTCGGTAAAGTGCACCATCTGGACGCCCATTACATTACTCGCCTGTTCCAGCTCATCATTGAAGATTCCGTATTAACTCAGCAGGCACTGCTCCAGCAACATCTCAATAAAATTAATCCGCACTCAGCACGCATCGCTTTTCTCGGCCCCAAAGGCTCCTATTCACATCTTGCCGCTCGTCAGTACGCTGCGCGTCACTTTGAGCAATTCATTGAAAGTGGCTGCGCCAAATTTGCCGATATTTTTAATCAGGTGGAAACCGGCCAGGCCGACTATGCCGTCGTACCGATTGAAAATACCAGCTCCGGTGCCATAAACGACGTTTACGATCTGCTGCAACATACCAGTTTGTCGATTGTTGGCGAGATGACGTTAACTATCGATCATTGTTTGTTGGTCTCCGGCACTACTGATTTATCCACCATTAATACGGTCTACAGCCATCCGCAGCCATTCCAGCAATGCAGCAAATTCCTTAATCGTTATCCGCACTGGAAGATTGAATATACCGAAAGTACGTCTGCGGCAATGGAAAAGGTTGCACAGGCAAAATCACCGCATGTTGCTGCGTTGGGAAGCGAAGCTGGCGGCACTTTGTACGGTTTGCAGGTACTGGAGCATATTGAAGCGAATCAGCGACAAAACTTCACCCGATTTGTGGTGTTGGCACGTAAAGCCATTAACGTTTCTGACCAGGTTCCGGCGAAAACGACGTTGTTAATGGCGACCGGACAACAAGCTGGTGCGCTGGTTGAAGCGTTGCTGGTACTGCGCAACCACAATCTGATTATGACCCGTCTGGAATCACGCCCGATTCACGGAAACCCGTGGGAAGAGATGTTTTATCTGGATATTCAGGCCAATCTGGAATCAGCGGAAATGCAACAGGCGTTGAAAGAGCTAGGTGAAATCACTCGCTCGATGAAAGTCCTGGGCTGTTACCCAAGCGAGAATGTGGTACCAGTCGATCCGGCATAATGAAATCGTGCCGGGTGAAACACGCCACCCGGCACTGGATTATTACTGGCGACTGTCATTCGCCTGACGCAATAACACGCGGCTTTCACTCTGAAAACGCTGTGCGTAATCGCCGAACCAGTGCTCCACCTTGCGGAAACTGTCAATAAACGCCTGCTTATCGCCCTGCTCCAGCAACTCAATCGCCTCGCCGAAACGCTTATAGTAACGTTTGATTAACGCCAGATTACGCTCTGACGACATAATAATGTCGGCATACAGTTGCGGATCCTGGGCAAACAGTCG
Source organism: Escherichia coli (assembly GCF_036503815.1). GTDB lineage: Bacteria > Pseudomonadota > Gammaproteobacteria > Enterobacterales > Enterobacteriaceae > Escherichia > Escherichia coli_F. The sequence continues at coordinate 1,282,743 of NZ_AP027764.1, read as the reverse complement.
CCCAACCATCGCCAGCTCAAGGCGGTAAATCGGCGAAGAAAGCGCCAGAAGTTGCTCAAGCTGAACATTTTCTTCTGCCAGGTGCAGCCCATAAGCAAAAGTAGCAAAGTGGCGCAGTGCCTGAATAAACGCCATATTCTGATCGTGCTCGACAGCGCTAATACGATGCAGCCGAGCGCCCCAGACCTGAATTTGCTCCAGAAACCATTGGTATGCTTCCGGCTTACGTCCATCACACCAGACCACAACTTGCTTTGCCAGGCTACCGCTGTCCGGGCCGAACATCGGGTGTAACCCCAGCACCGGACCATCATGCGCCGCCAGCATGGCCTGTAATGGTCCATTTTTCACCGATGCCAGATCGACCAGAATACAATCTTTCGGTAAAGGCGGTAATTTGCCAATAACTTGTTCAGTAACGTGGATGGGCACACTAACAATCACCATTCCGGCATCGGCAACAATATCAGCCGCTCGATCCCAGTCATGTTGCTCCAGAATCCGCACCTGATAACCCGAGAGTGCCAGCATCTTCTCGAACAGACGTCCCATCTGACCGCCACCACCGACGATAACCACCGGACGCAGAGACGGACAAAGCGTTTTAAATCCTTTGTCGTTTTCACTGGAGTAAGATTCACGCATCACCCGACGCAAAACATCCTCAATCAGATCTGGCGGTACACCCAGAGCTTCCGCCTCTGCACGACGCGAGGCCAGCATAGATGCCTCGCGCTCCGGAACATAAATAGGCAGTCCAAAGCGGCTTTTAACCTCGCCCACTTCAGCAACCAGTTCCAGACGCTTCGCTAATAAATTCAGCAGCGCTTTATCGACTTCATCAATTTGATCGCGTAATGCGGTCAATTCAGCAACCATAATAAACCTCTTAAGCCACGCGAGCCGTCAGCTGCCCGTTCAGATCCTGATGAATTTCACGCAGCAAGGCATCGGTCATTTCCCAACTAATGCAGGCATCGGTTACGGATACACCGTATTTCATTTCACTGCGCGGTTGCTCGGAAGACTGATTGCCCTCGTGGATATTACTTTCGATCATCAGACCAATAATTGAGCGATTGCCATCTTTGATTTGAGCAACCACGGATTCTGCCACCGCAGGCTGACGGCGATAATCTTTATTGGAATTACCGTGGCTGCAATCTACCATCAGAGACGGGCGCAGTCCCGCCTGTTCCATCTCTTTTTCACATTGCGCAACATCCGCAGGGCTATAGTTCGGCGCTTTACCACCGCGCAGGATCACATGCCCGTCCGGATTCCCCTGAGTTTGTAGCAACGCAACCTGCCCTGCCTGGTTAATGCCAACAAAACGGTGCGGCTGGGCGGCGGCACGCATAGCGTTAATAGCCGTTGCAAGGCTGCCGTCGGTGCCGTTTTTAAAACCAACCGGCATGGAAAGCCCGGAGGCCATTTCACGGTGTGTTTGCGATTCCGTTGTACGAGCACCAATTGCTGACCAGCTAAACAGATCGCCCAGGTATTGCGGGCTATTAGGATCTAACGCTTCCGTCGCCAGTGGCAGTCCCATATTCACCAGCTCAAGCAGCAATTTACGCGCGATCTGCAGCCCGGCTTCTACATCAAAAGAGCCATCCATATGGGGATCGTTAATCAACCCTTTCCAACCGACAGTGGTACGGGGTTTTTCAAAATAGACGCGCATTACCAGATAGAGGCTATCGCTGACCTCTGCGGCAAGGGCTTTAAATCGACGAGCATATTCCAGAGCAGTTTCCGGATCATGAATGGAACAAGGACCACATACTACCAACAGACGAGGATCGCGCCCGGCGATAATATCTGAAATGGTTTTACGCGAGTCAGCAATCTGGGCTTCCTGTTGCAGGCTTAATGGAAAAGCGGCCTTCAGTTGTTCCGGAGTCATTAAAACTTGTTCGTCGGTAATATGTACGTTATTCAGCGCGTCTTTTTGCATGATGGCGATCCTGTTTATGCTCGTTTGCGATAGTTGATCCTCAGCGAGGATGACGTAACGATAACACATAAAGTAAAGTTTTCAATCCATATTTCGTACATTTTTCTTTACACAAGCAATTTATTCGCGCTTTTAACCCTTGTTTGTGTATAAATAAATTTACATCGCCTTTGAAAACAATCCGCTATGCTTTGAAAAAGGAGAAAGAAATGATGAAAAAGTTTATCGCCCCCTTGTTGGCTTTACTGGTTAGCGGATGTCAGATTGATCCTTATACTCACGCGCCAACCTTGACCAGCACCGACTGGTATGATGTTGGTATGGAAGATGCGATATCGGGCAACGCCATAAAAGATGACGATGCATTTAGCGATTCACAGGCGGATCGCGGCCTATACCTTAAAGGATATGCCGAAGGACAAAAGAAAACTTGCCAGACCGATTTTACTTATGCCCGAGGACTTTCCGGTAAAAGCTTTCCTGCCAGCTGCAACAATGTTGAAAATGCCAGCCAACTGCATGAAGTATGGCAAAAAGGGGCTGATGAAAATGCCAGCACAATACGATTAAATTAATTAAACCCCCACAAATAAATTAAACATGAGATTCTACTCATTGTGTTTTATTTCTCACATTGATGACGACCGCATGAAAGAATGATATTTTAATGAGCATTCTGAAAAAATATCGATGCATTTCGAGCGAAGATGGTGAGGATCCCTGAATGCGTTTTTCTCACCGACTGTTCTTACTGCTGATTCTCCTGCTGACGGGAGCACCAATACTCGCTCAGGAACCTTCTGACGTTGCGAAAAACGTGCGTATGATGGTTTCCGGTATTGTCAGTTACACTCGCTGGCCTGCGCTATCAGGCCTACCAAAGTTATGTATCTTTTCATCTTCACGTTTTAGTACCGCCCTACAAGAGAATGGCGCGACATCTTTGCCTTATCTGCCTGTCATCATTCACTCTCAACAAGAGGCGATGATATCAGGCTGCAATGGTTTTTATTTTGGCAACGAGTCACCAACATTCCAGATGGAATTAACCGAACAATATCCGTCAAAGGCGTTATTATTAATTGCCGAACAAAATGCCGAGTGCATTATTGGCAGCGCCTTTTGTCTGATCATCCACAATAATGACGTCAGATTTGCCGTAAACCTGGATGCCTTATCGCGTAGCGGTGTAAAGGTGAACCCAGATGTCTTAATGCTCGCACGGAAGAAAAATGATGGATAACGATAATTCTCTTCATAAGCGCCCCACGTTTAAAAGAGCATTACGCAACATCAGTATGACCAGCATATTTATCACTATGATGCTGATCTGGTTGCTGCTTTCCGTGACCTCTGTGCTGACCCTGAAACAGTACGCGCAAAAAAACCTGGCACTTACAGCAGCAACAATGACTTACACTCTGGAAGCAGCGGTCGTTTTTGCCGATGGCCCCGCAGCAACTGAAACATTGGCAGCGCTGGGGCAGCAAGGCCAATTTGCAACTGCAGAAGTGCGTGATAAGCAGCAAAATATTCTGGCATCCTGGCATTACACCCGTAAGGAGCCAGGTGATACTTTCAGCAATTTCATAAGCCACTGGCTCTTCCCTGCCCCCATCATTCAGCCGATTCGTCACAATGGTGAAACCATTGGCGAAGTACGCTTAACCGCTCGCGACAGTTCAATCAGCCATTTTATCTGGTTTTCGCTCGCTGTCCTGACCGGTTGTATTCTGCTGGCATCAGGCATCGCAATTACCCTCACCCGCCATTTGCACAATGGCCTGGTGGAAGCGCTGAAAAATATCACCGATGTCGTACATGATGTGCGTTCTAACCGCAATTTTTCCCGACGAGTTTCGGAAGAACGTATCGCTGAGTTTCACCGCTTCGCTCTCGACTTCAACAGTCTGCTGGATGAAATGGAAGAGTGGCAGCTTCGCTTACAGGCTAAAAATGCGCAGCTGCTACGTACCGCGCTACATGACCCATTAACCGGGCTGGCGAACCGGGCTGCGTTTCGTAGCGGCATCAACACGTTGATGAGCAGTTCCGACGCCAGAAAAACGTCGGCGTTACTGTTTCTTGATGGCGATAATTTTAAATATATCAACGATACCTGGGGTCATGCGACGGGCGATCGGGTCTTGATTGAGGTAGCAAAACGGTTAGCAGAATTTGGCGGGCTGCAACATAAAGCATACCGCATAGACGGCGATGAATTCGCGATGGTCCTCTTTGGTGTACAGTCGGAATCCGAAGTACAGCGGATTTGCTCAGCACTGACACAAATCTTTAATCGCCCGTTTGATCTTCATAATGGTCATCAGACCACAATGACATTAAGCATTGGTTACGCGATGACCATTGAGCATGCCTCTGCGGAAAAATTACAAGAGCTGGCCGATCACAATATGTATCAGGCCAAACACCAGCGTGCCGAAAAGCTGGTGAGATAACAAGGATATATCGATATGATAAAGCACCTGGTAGCACCCCTGATTTTCACCTCGCTAGTACTGACTGGCTGCCAGTCCCCTCAGGGGAAGTTTACTCCTGAGCAAGTCGCCGCTATGCAATCTTATGGATTTACTGAATCCGCCGGCGACTGGTCGCTGGGCTTATCAGATGCCATTCTGTTCGCAAAAAATGACTACAAATTGCTCCCGGAAAGCCAGCAACAAATCCAAACCATGGCAGCCAAATTGGCCTCGACAGGGCTAACACATGCCCGTATGGATGGACACACCGACAACTATGGTGAAGACAGTTACAACGAAGCCTTATCATTGAAACGGGCGAATGTTGTGGCCGATGCATGGGCTATAGGTGGACAAATTCCGCGCAGCAACCTCACCACACAGGGTTTAGGAAAAAAATATCCCATCGCCAGTAACAAGACCGCTCAGGGCAGAGCCGAGAACCGCCGCGTCGCAGTGGTCATTACTACACCTTAAAACACGATCAAACAGATAAAAAAAGGGCCAGCCAATTGGCCAGCCCTTCTTAACAGGATGTCGCTTAAGCGAAATCTTAGTTAAGACGCTCTTTGATACGAGCAGCCTTACCAGTACGCTCACGCAGGTAGTACAGTTTAGCTTTACGAACAGCACCACGACGTTTGACAGAAATGCTGTCAACTACCGGAGAGTGAGTCTGGAAGACACGCTCAACGCCTTCGCCGTTGGAAATTTTACGAACAGTGAATGCAGAGTGCAGACCGCGGTTACGAATAGCGATAACCACGCCCTCGAATGCCTGCAGACGTTTTTTGGAACCTTCAACAACCCATACTTTCACTTCCACGGTATCACCCGGACGGAAGGAAGGTACGTCCTGCTTCATCTGCTCTTGTTCAAGTTGCTTAATAATGTTGCTCATAATTTAATCTCTTATCCTGGGTAAACTGATATCTCGGGGGCTTACGCCATCCCATCATGTTTATGTTGCTGTTGTGCGTGTTCCGTTTTGAACTCCGCCAGCAACCTTGCTTGCTCTTCAGTCAGAGCCAGGTTTTCCAGAAGTTCAGGTCTTCTAAGCCAGGTACGGCCCAGCGACTGTTTCAAACGCCAGCGACGTATCTCGGCATGGTTGCCCGACAGTAACACTGACGGAACTTCCATCCCTTCTAACACCTCAGGCCGCGTATAGTGCGGGCAATCCAGCAATCCTTCAGCAAAGGAATCTTCCGTTGCCGAAGCTTCATGTCCCAGTACTCCCGGAATAAACCGGGAAACGGAGTCAATCAGCGTCATTGCTGGTAACTCACCACCACTGAGAACGTAATCGCCGATTGACCATTCTTCGTCAATTTCGGTTTGGATCACGCGCTCATCTATACCTTCGTAGCGACCGCACACCAGAATCAATTTTTGATTCGTTGCCAGTTCGCTGACGCCCGCTTGATCAAGCTTGCGCCCCTGCGGTGACAGATAAATCACCTTTGCGCCTTCACCCGCCGCGGCTTTTGCTGCATGAATGGCGTCCCGTAAAGGTTGCACCATCATTAACATCCCCGGTCCGCCGCCGTAAGGACGATCGTCCACGGTACGGTGCCGGTCATGCGTGAAGTCACGAGGACTCCAGCTCTGGATGCTCAGCAGGCCATTTTTAACTGCCCGGCCAGTTACCCCGTAATCGGTAATTGCGCGGAACATTTCAGGAAACAGGCTAATTATGCCAATCCACATAGCGCCGTCTTTTACCGTTTATCCGGTGGTTTAAAAACCAGGATCCCAATCTACTTCGATTGAACGAGTAGTGAGATCGACTTTCTTGATAACCTGCCCATCGAGGAACGGTACGAGACGTTCCTTGATACCAAACGCATCTTTCAGGTTTGCCTTAATGACGAGAACGTCATTAGATCCGGTTTCCATCATATCGACGACTTTACCGAGATCGTAGCCTTCAGTGGTTACTACCTGGCAGCCCATCAGGTCTTTCCAGTAGTAGTCACCCTCTTCAAGCTGAGGCAGCTGCGATGAATCCACGACAATTTCACAATTCGTCAGCAGGTTCGCCGCATCACGATCGTCAACGCCTTTCAGCTTGATGATCATGTCCTGATTGTGGTGCTTCCAGCTTTCCAGCTGGACTTGCTGCCACTGACCCGCCTTCTGGATAAACCAGGGCTGATAGTCAAAAATGCTTTCGGCGTCTTCGGTGGAAGAAAACACTCTGAGCCACCCACGAATACCGTAAGACGAACCCATTTTTCCCAAAACGATGGGATCAACAGGTGCTTGCGCGGTGAGTTGTTTGCTCATCATGACCACCGTGACAGATTAAGCTGCTTTGTTTACTTCTTTGATCAGCGCAGCAACGCGATCAGAAATAGTTGCGCCCTGGCCAACCCAGTGAGCGATGCGATCCAGATCCAGGCGAGTGCCTTCTTCTTTTTCGCTAGCGATTGGGTTGAAGAAACCAACGCGCTCGATGAAGCGACCGTTGCGTGCATTACGGCTGTCAGCGACAACAACCTGGTAGAACGGACGCTTTTTAGCGCCGTGACGTGCTAAACGAATAGTTACCATAACATCCTCTTGTGTGAATAAAACAACCGGACCCCATCGAGGAACGGAGTCCGGTGTCATATTAAAAGCCCGAAAATTTTACTGATTTCTGGAGAAAATGCAATCAGCAGTTAATAACTCTGTCGCATAAGGTCATTTAGCGACCAGGAAATCCCGGCGGCATCATCCCTTTCATGCTTCTCATCATCTTTGCCATTCCGCCCTTCTTCATTTTCTTCATCATGCGCTGCATGTCGTCGAACTGTTTCAGAAGACGGTTAACGTCCTGCACCTGCATACCGCAACCGGCAGCGATACGGCGTTTACGCGAACCTTTGATGATTTCTGGCTTAGCGCGCTCTTTCATCGTCATCGAGTTGATGATGGCTTCCATACGCACCAGCACTTTATCGTCCATCTGCGACTTGACGTTATCCGGGATCTGCCCCATGCCCGGCAGTTTGCCCATCAGGCTAGCCATGCCGCCCATATTTTTCATCTGGCGCAGTTGCTCAAGGAAGTCGTTGAGATCGAAGCCGTCACCTTTTTTCAGCTTGCTGGCTAATTTCTCTGCCTGCGCGCGGTCAACTTTGCTTTCGATATCTTCGATCAGCGACAGTACGTCGCCCATGCCGAGAATACGGGAAGCGATACGGTCCGGATGGAACGGCTCCAGCGCCTCGGTTTTCTCGCCAACACCGAGGAATTTGATCGGTTTGCCAGTGATGTGACGAATCGAGAGCGCCGCACCGCCACGAGCATCGCCGTCGACTTTAGTCAGTACCACACCGGTCAGCGGTAACGCTTCATTGAATGCTTTTGCCGTATTGGCCGCATCCTGACCGGTCATGGCGTCAACCACGAACAAAGTTTCAACCGGATTAATCGATGCATGGACCTGCTTGATCTCGTCCATCATCGCTTCGTCAACGTGCAAACGACCGGCGGTATCCACCAGCAACACGTCGTAGAATTTCAGTTTGGCTTCTTTCAGCGCCGCGTTAACGATATCAACCGGCTTCTGACCAACATCAGAAGGGAAGAAATCAACACCCACCTGCTCTGCCAGTGTCTCAAGCTGTTTGATTGCCGCCGGACGATAAACGTCGGCAGAAACCACCAGCACTTTCTTCTTATGCTTCTCGCGCAGGAACTTACCGAGCTTGCCCACGCTGGTTGTTTTACCGGCACCTTGCAGGCCCGCCATCAGTACCACCGCTGGCGGTTGCGCAGCCAGATTCAGGGTCTGGTTCTCTTCGCCCATCGCCGCAACCAGTTCGTTACGGACGATTTTGACGAACTCCTGCCCCGGCGTCAGGCTCTTATTAACTTCATGACCAACCGCTTTCTCTTTTACGCGATTGATAAACTCACGCACTACCGGCAGGGCGACGTCCGCCTCCAGCAGCGCCATGCGCACTTCGCGCAGCGTATCTTTTACGTTGTCTTCAGTGAGGCGTCCACGGCCACTGATATTGCGCAGCGTGCGCGACAAACGATCGGTTAAATTATCAAACATTGTCTCTCGCCTGGGGTGGAAACGGTTGGCCGCAATCGCGACACATCATCAGTATTTTGCCGCAGTATAACATGAAGGCGTCTTTGTTGTTATGCAACGGTTGGAGCAGCGTTCACCTGACGCTATACTGCTTCTCTTTCTTATTGCTCAAACTGTCGACATTACTATGCCCGTTTTTGCTCTGCTCGCGCTTGTCGCCTACTCCGTCAGTCTTGCGCTGATTGTTCCCGGTCTGCTGCAAAAAAACGGCGGCTGGCGGCGCATGGCTATTATTTCTGCGGTCATCGCGCTGGTCTGCCACGCAATCGCTCTGGAAGCCCGCATCTTGCCCGACGGTGATAGCGGACAAAACCTCAGCCTGCTGAACGTTGGTTCGCTGGTCAGTTTGATGATCTGTACGGTAATGACCATCGTGGCTTCTCGCAATCGTGGCTGGTTGCTGCTACCCATTGTCTATGCCTTTGCGCTTATCAACCTGGCGCTGGCCACCTTTATGCCCAATGAATACATCACCCATCTGGAAGCAACGCCTGGGATGCTGGTTCACATTGGCTTATCGCTCTTTTCCTATGCCACGCTGATTATCGCCGCTCTGTATGCATTACAACTGGCGTGGATTGATTACCAACTGAAGAACAAGAAGCTGGCGTTTAACCAGGAAATGCCGCCGTTGATGAGTATCGAGCGTAAAATGTTCCACATCACGCAGATTGGCGTGGTGCTGTTAACGCTCACTCTTTGCACTGGCCTGTTCTACATGCACAACTTATTTAGCATGGAAAATATCGACAAGGCCGTGCTCTCTATCGTGGCGTGGTTTGTCTATATTGTGCTGCTGTGGGGACATTATCATGAAGGATGGCGTGGACGCCGCGTCGTCTGGTTTAACGTTGCGGGTGCAGTCATTCTGACACTGGCCTACTTCGGCAGCCGAATTGTCCAGCAGTTAATCAGCTAAACCCAGAAAAGGAGTTTCCCCTGGAACACATTTCTACTACTACGTTGATCATTATTCTGATCATCATGGTGGTCATTTCAGCCTATTTTTCCGGGTCCGAAACCGGAATGATGACACTCAACCGCTATCGTCTGCGGCATATGGCGAAACAGGGTAATCGCTCGGCCAAACGCGTCGAAAAATTGCTGCGTAAGCCAGACCGCCTGATAAGCCTGGTGTTAATCGGCAATAACCTGGTCAATATTCTTGCCTCCGCGCTCGGTACTATTGTGGGGATGCGTTTGTACGGGGATGCGGGCGTGGCAATTGCGACTGGTGTACTAACTTTTGTCGTACTGGTTTTTGCTGAAGTATTGCCGAAAACCATTGCCGCGCTGTACCCGGAAAAAGTCGCCTATCCAAGTAGTTTTCTGCTGGCGCCGCTGCAAATTTTGATGATGCCGCTGGTCTGGTTGCTGAACGCTATTACCCGCATGTTAATGCGCATGATGGGCATCAAAACCGATATCGTGGTTAGTGGCTCTTTAAGCAAAGAAGAATTACGCACCATTGTGCACGAATCGCGGTCACAAATTTCCCGTCGCAATCAGGATATGCTGTTGTCGGTACTCGATCTGGAAAAAATGACCGTCGATGACATCATGGTGCCACGTAGTGAAATTATCGGTATTGATATCAACGATGACTGGAAATCGATTCTCCGCCAACTCTCCCACTCACCTCACGGACGCATCGTGCTCTACCGTGACTCGCTGGACGATGCCATCAGTATGCTGCGTGTGCGTGAAGCCTGGCGGTTGATGTCGGAGAAAAAAGAGTTCACCAAAGAAACCATGCTACGCGCCGCGGACGAAATCTATTTTGTCCCGGAAGGTACGCCGCTCAGCACGCAGCTGGTGAAGTTTCAGCGCAACAAAAAGAAAGTCGGCCTGGTCGTCAACGAGTATGGAGATATTCAGGGTCTGGTGACGGTCGAAGATATTCTCGAAGAGATTGTTGGTGATTTCACCACGTCGATGTCGCCAACGCTCGCCGAAGAGGTCACGCCGCAAAACGACGGTTCGGTGATTATCGATGGCACTGCCAACGTGCGGGAAATCAACAAAGCCTTTAACTGGCATCTACCGGAAGATGATGCACGAACGGTTAATGGCGTCATTCTTGAGGCACTGGAAGAGATTCCTGTCGCAGGAACTCGCGTGCGTATTGGTGAGTACGATATCGATATTCTCGATGTACAGGACAATATGATTAAGCAGGTAAAAGTTTTTCCTGTGAAACCGCTGCGCGAGAGTGTGGCGGAGTAACACAATGGCGAACTCCGGTTCGCCTTTTTTATCGCCGTCTTTTAGGATTCCATCAATTCCTGTCATTTACTTAGCAATGTAATAATGTCTTTTCAAGCATTCGGAAAGGATATTGATGTTATGTCAGAAGATTATGTAATTGAATGGGATAAGGATTTTGCAGACGACCTCAACGTCGTCGCCAGCGTGTTTTCCCCCACGAGCCAACGCTATGGTCTGGTATCGTCTCTCAACTTGCCACCACTCCTGAAATCTTTGAAGACGAAGATGAAGACGAATATGGATTGCAAGACGTTCTCGATTGCAGTGGAGGCGATCTCGGAAATCATGACCTGGCGCAGGCATTTTTACAGGTTCTACGCAGTGAAGGATTAATTCAACTCGTTGACTGGAAAGGTGAAGATGAAGAAGGTGAGCTGGCTAATTTTGCTGCAGATCGCTTTTATGAACTCACAAAAAACCTGACAGCTTCTGAGGAATTAAGGAATCTTCTTGTCGAAATAACCCAAGAGGATGAAATCTCCGATGTCTGTGAAGCCGGAGACCGCTACCTTGACGAGATCTTTGAACGCATCCAGACCGAACTCAATAAGAGAGGCTTTCAGATTTTTGATCTGAATGAAGGTTCTGACACCTATAACGTGGTCGTTCTGCCAATGAACGACTATAAAAAAATAGATGATTTCAACACGCCGTGGCTGGAAGTACAGGATTTTTTAAGCTAAAAAAATGGCCGACTTCACGTCGGCCATCAGACATTTACTTCGCCTTCGCTACAGTAACCATCGCCGCACGAATCGTACGACCATTCAGCGTATAACCCTTCTGCATAATACCCAGTACGTTACCTGGCGCAACGTCATCAGATTCCACCATTGCGATGGCCTGATGCACGTTCGGGTCCAGCGGCACGTTAGTTTCGGCAATCACTTCAACGCCAAACTTACGCACAACATCCAGCATCGACTTCAGCGTCAGCTCAATACCTTCAACCATCGCGGACATATCCGGGTTAGCTTTATCAGCCACTTCCAGCGCACGATCCAGGCTATCAATCACCGGCAGCAATTCGTTGATGAATTTCTCCAGCGCGAATTTATGTGCTTTTTCGATATCCAGTTCAGTACGGCGACGCAGGTTTTCCATTTCGGCTTTTACGCGCAAAATGCCGTCACGTTCACGGGTCTGGGCTTCAGCCAGCTGAGCTTCGAGATTCGCAATTTTTTCATCGCGCGGATCCACCTGCTCAGCAGAAGCTTCTGGCTCAACTGCCTCAATCTCTTCGTGCTGATCCATGATAATTTCTTCCGGGGCTTGCCCCTCAGGCGTTTTCTGTTCTTTACTACTCATGAATTTCTCCGCGTTTTTTTTCGCATTCATCTCGCTAACTTCGCTTATTATGGGGATCAGTTTCAGGGTTTCAAGGGAAGCACTCACATTGTCATCAATCTTCGCAACAAGGACCTCGGAAAAATGAATAATCATTTCAAGTGTATTGGCATTGTGGGACACCCACGGCACCCTACTGCACTGACAACACATGAAATGCTCTACCGCTGGCTGTGCACAAAAGGTTACGAGGTCATCGTTGAGCAACAAATCGCTCACGAACTGCAACTGAAGAATGTGAAAACTGGCACGCTCGCGGAGATTGGGCAACTGGCTGATCTCGCGGTAGTCGTTGGTGGCGACGGTAATATGCTGGGCGCGGCGCGCACACTCGCCCGTTACGATATTAAAGTTATTGGAATCAACCGTGGCAACCTGGGTTTCCTGACCGACCTTGACCCCGATAACGCTCAGCAACAATTAGCCGATGTGCTGGAAGGTCACTACATCAGCGAGAAACGTTTTTTGCTGGAAGCGCAAGTCTGTCAGCAAGATTGCCAAAAGCGCATCAGCACCGCGATAAATGAAGTGGTGCTTCACCCAGGAAAAGTGGCGCATATGATTGAATTCGAAGTATATATCGACGAGATCTTTGCGTTTTCGCAGCGTTCCGATGGCCTGATTATTTCGACACCTACAGGCTCTACTGCCTATTCTCTCTCGGCAGGCGGTCCAATCCTGACGCCTTCTCTGGATGCAATTACCCTGGTGCCCATGTTCCCGCATACGTTGTCAGCACGACCACTGGTCATAAACAGCAGCAGCACGATCCGTCTGCGTTTTTCACATCGCCGTAACGACCTGGAAATCAGTTGCGACAGCCAGATAGCACTACCGATTCAGGAAGGAGAAGATGTCCTGATTCGTCGCTGTGATTACCATCTGAATCTGATTCATCCGAAAGATTACAGCTATTTCAATACATTAAGCACCAAGCTCGGCTGGTCAAAAAAATTATTCTAATTTTACGCCAGCCTCTTTACTGTATATAAAACCAGTTTATACTGTACACAATAACAGTAATGGTTTTTCATACAGGAAAACAACTATGTTGGCACAACTGACCATCAGCAACTTTGCTATCGTTCGTGAGCTTGAGATTGATTTTCACAGCGGCATGACCGTAATCACCGGCGAGACTGGCGCGGGTAAATCTATTGCAATAGATGCCCTGGGCCTTTGTCTCGGCGGTCGCGCTGAAGCCGACATGGTGCGTACCGGCGCTGCTCGCGCAGATCTGTGCGCCCGTTTTTCTCTGAAAGATACACCCGCAGCACTGCGCTGGCTGGAAGAAAACCAACTGGAAGATGGCCGTGAATGCCTGCTTCGTCGCGTAATCAGTAGCGATGGTCGCTCTCGTGGTTTTATCAACGGTACAGCTGTTCCACTGTCACAACTGCGCGAACTGGGCCAGTTGCTCATTCAGATCCATGGTCAGCACGCCCATCAATTACTCACCAAACCCGAGCACCAAAAATTCCTGCTTGATGGCTATGCCAATGAAACCTCTCTGCTTCAGGAAATGACCGCACGTTATCAGTTGTGGCATCAAAGCTGCCGCGACCTCGCGCATCATCAACAGTTAAGTCAGGAACGCGCCGCTCGTGCGGAGCTGCTGCAATACCAATTAAAAGAACTGAACGAATTTAATCCGCAGCCCGGAGAGTTTGAGCAAATCGACGAAGAGTACAAACGTCTGGCGAACAGCGGTCAATTGCTGACCACCAGCCAGAATGCATTGGCATTAATGGCCGACGGCGAAGACGCAAACCTGCAAAGCCAGCTTTACACGGCTAAACAACTGGTGAGCGAATTGATTGGCATGGACAGCAAACTGTCCGGCGTACTTGATATGCTGGAAGAGGCTACCATCCAGATTGCTGAAGCCAGCGACGAACTGCGCCACTACTGCGATCGTCTGGATCTTGATCCCAACCGACTGTTTGAACTTGAACAGCGCATCTCAAAACAGATTTCGCTGGCACGTAAACATCACGTCAGCCCTGAGGTATTGCCACAGTATTACCAGTCGCTACTGGAAGAGCAGCAGCAACTGGACGATCAGGCCGACTCACAAGAAACGCTCGCGCTGGCGGTAACGAAACATCATCAGCAGGCACTGGAAACGGCGCGCGCGTTACACCAGCAACGCCAGCATTATGCAAATGAGTTGGCACAGCTGATCACCGACAGTATGCATGCACTCTCTATGCCGCATGGGCAGTTTACGATTGATGTTAAATTTGACGAGCATCACCTGGGCACTGACGGCGCTGATCGTATTGAGTTTCGGGTAACCACCAACCCAGGTCAGCCAATGCAGCCTATTGCCAAAGTCGCATCCGGTGGTGAATTGTCCCGCATCGCATTGGCAATTCAGGTCATCACGGCGCGTAAAATGGAAACCCCGGCACTTATTTTCGATGAAGTGGATGTAGGGATTAGTGGTCCAACAGCAGCAGTGGTCGGCAAACTGCTGCGTCAACTCGGCGAATCAACTCAGGTGATGTGTGTTACCCACCTACCGCAAGTCGCGGGATGTGGTCATCAACACTATTTTGTCAGCAAAGAAACCGATGGTGCGATGACAGAAACGCATATGGAGTCGCTGGACAAAAAAGCGCGGTTACAAGAGCTGGCGCGCCTGCTTGGTGGCAGTGAAGTCACACGTAACACACTGGCGAATGCGAAAGAACTGCTTGCGGCGTAAACTTTTTTCCTGCTTCACGGTCAGAGTAAACAGCAAAACGCCGTAAGACCGGAAAGCAAAAGGTTTTAAAGTGATGAAAGGTCTATTATCATCGGCATATTACAGATGAGCCACGTACTGCTCGGGCCCGAAAAGGAATCAAATCACTATGCGCTGTAAAACGCTGACTGCTGCAGCAGCAGTACTATTGATGTTGACCGCAGGCTGTTCCACTCTGGAGCGAGTGGTTTACCGTCCTGACATCAACCAGGGGAACTATCTGACCGCTAACGACGTATCCAAAATACGTGTTGGCATGACGCAACAACAAGTTGCGTACGCATTGGGTACACCGCTGATGTCCGATCCATTTGGTACGAATACCTGGTTCTATGTCTTCCGCCAGCAACCAGGTCATGAAGGTGTAACGCAGCAAACGCTGACGCTGACCTTTAACAGTAGCGGGGTGTTGACCAACATTGATAACAAACCTGCGCTGAGTGGTAACTAATAATAAAGTTGCTCTCAAAGACGTTAAAAAAGGTGCTCAATAAGCACCTTTTTTCTGTCTGTTATTTATTCGCTGATTTTTCTGCTCGTTGCCTGCGAAGCTCTTTAGGATCGGCAATGAGAGGACGATAAATCTCCACCCGATCGCCATCATGCACGGTATCGCTCAGTTTTGCCGGACGGCTGTAAATGCCGACTTTGTTTTTAGTTAAATCGATATCGGTACGCAATTCCAGCAAGCCACTGGTGCGAATAGCTTCTTCAACCGTCGCGCCCTCCTGCAGCGTCACGCGCTGCAGGTACTGCTTCTCAGGTAGAGCATAAGCCACCTCAACGGCAATTTTACCTGGCACTGTAAACCTCTTTCGCACGAACCGTAAAAGCCTGGACCATATTAGCCGCCAGCTCTTTAAACACGCGGCCAAAGGCGAGTTCAATCAACTTATTGGTAAACTCAAAGTCGAGATGAAACTCGATACGACACGCCTCCTGGCTCAGCGGCGTAAACTTCCATCCACCGATCAATTTCTTGAACGGCCCATCCACCAGATTCATAAGAATACTTTGGTTACTGGTCAACTGGTTGCGGGTAGTAAACGTTTTGCTGATCCCAGCCTTAGAGACATCTACCGCCGCGGTCATCTGCCCAGGAGTGGACTCCAGAATCCGACTTCCGGTACAACCCGGCAAAAACTGAGGATAAGACTGAACGTCATTCACTAACTGATACATTTGCTCCGCGCTGTAGGGTACCAGTGCGGTCCGGCTAATCTGAGGCATAACAATTTCCATCAACAAAAATCCAACAAATAATATCATTTATCCTGCTGTAAAAAAAACGCTATCCCGGCGCTGGGTAACATCGGGTTCATGCTAAGATAGAGCCTTGTCCCCCGCAGGATTGATATGGGGTGTTTTCGATTTCAGATTACCGATGATTCACGACGCTTATGACGAAGAAAAAAGCACATAAACCTGGTTCAGCGACCATCGCGCTTAACAAGCGCGCCCGTCACGAATACTTTATCGAAGAAGAGTTCGAAGCGGGACTTGCCCTGCAAGGCTGGGAGGTTAAATCCCTGCGCGCAGGAAAAGCCAATATCAGCGACAGCTACGTCCTTCTACGTGATGGAGAAGCATTTCTGTTTGGCGCTAACATCACGCCAATGGCAGTGGCATCCACGCATGTGGTGTGCGATCCTACCCGTACCCGCAAGTTACTTCTCAACCAGCGCGAACTGGACTCATTGTACGGTCGCGTCAATCGAGAAGGCTATACCGTAGTGGCGCTCTCCCTGTACTGGAAAAATGCCTGGTGCAAAGTGAAAATCGGCGTCGCTAAAGGTAAGAAACAGCACGATAAACGTTCAGACATCAAAGAACGCGAATGGCAGGTGGATAAAGCGCGTATCATGAAAAACGCCCACCGTTAAATCTGCACTCCAATTATTGACCAGTTCCTCACCGCGCCACCCTCTCCGGCGGCGCGAATGAACATCTTATTGGCTATCACATCCGACCCAAATGTTGCCATCCCATTGCTTAATCGAATAAAAATCAGGCTACATGGGTGCTAAATCTTTAACGATAACGCCATTGAGGCTGGTCATGGCACTCATGAATCTGGTATACTTACCGTTACACATTGGGGCTGATTCTGGATTCGACGGGATTTGCGAAACCCAAGGTGCATGCCGAGGGGCGGTTGGCCTCGTAAAAAGCCGCAAAAAATAGTCGCAAACGACGAAAACTACGCTTTAGCAGCTTAATAACCTGCTTAGAGCCCTCTCTCCCTAGCCTCCGCTCTTAGGACGGGGATCAAGAGAGGTCAAACCCAAAAGAGATCGCGTGGAAGCCCTGCCTGGGGTTGAAGCGTTAAAACTTAATCAGGCTAGTTTGTTAGTGGCGTGTCCGTCCGCAGCTGGCAAGCGAATGTAAAGACTGACTAAGCATGTAGTACCGAGGATGTAGGAATTTCGGACGCGGGTTCAACTCCCGCCAGCTCCACCAATCATGATTGGACGGTGTAAAGACAACACCAACAAAAACAGGAAGTTAGCAGTCTCAGCAGGACACCGACCAGACGGTGAGGAGACAAAAAAGGATACGCAAAGGAGCCGCGGCTCCCGAGCGACGAAAAAACCCGCATATGCGGGTTTTTTCGTATCAACTTAAGCATTGGATTTTTCATCATGGATATCCTGACTTGGCCCCTATCACAGACGGTAACTGACATATCCTCCCTAGCGGGTATTGTCGGTTTTGTTGTAACTGTAAAACTTTTTTTTACGACGCGTTCATTGAAGGCCACTCTCAGAAACAAGGTTCGAATACCTGAAATCCATAGCAATCTTCAAAAAAAAGCCTCATTGATAAATGATGCTATTGGAGACTGGGTTACTCAGAAAGAATTTATACGTAAGGAGTTTACTGAGTGTGCAGTGCTAACTGAAAGCCTTTTCAGCAGGCTTCCAACCAAGGAACGCTCAAAGATTGATATATTTTTTGATGAAGTCAAACCCAAAGGAATCTTTCGAAGAAAAGAAATCTCCATTAATATCAATGACCAAGACCAAGCCTGGAAGCTCTATGAGAAGTTGAGTATACTCAACTCAAGAGTTAACGAAATTGTGAAAGATATGCAACTGGACTAATTATGCATAACGATAAAACCACAAAGCTAATTGTTTCATTAAATAAGTTAACTGTCCAAAAAATGATAAATTGGATGGCAATTGATGCGCCTGAAAACCTTGTTAATGGTACACAGGATATAATTCAAGTTGTGTTTCATGCTAAATATAAGGAAAAGGATTTTGTTATATACAGCAGAAAATATCGCTACTATTTTGATGAACATGAATGGTCATGGGCGGAAGGCTTAGTATTAGCAATTGTAACGCCAAGTTATAAAACACTTTGGGAAACTTTTGAGCAAACACAAGCACTTAGAGACTTATTCAATTCTGTATCTAAACAGGCATCTGGGTTTAATGATATTGTAGAGGATCTGCTAAATATTTAACCTGATTAATTACACCATTATGGGGTGTCGGGGGTCGGAGGTTCAAATTCTCTCGTGGACCAAAAATCCCTTAAGAACCAGCCTATTATGGCTGTTGTTTTTATGATTGTTTTTTATGCGGAGAAATACCGGGGAATAATTGGGGTAAAACACCTTTAGGCTATTCACTTAGCCTACCACCATCAAAATCTTTCCGAATGTATCCATCTCTTTTTTCTTATGCAGCTAAAACGAAGTCTTGATACTGTTTATTTACACAGATAAGAATAATACTGTCTACAAACGCAGTACAAAAGAAATGTTATGCGTATTGAGATCTCCATAGCCAAAGACAAAATGACCAAATGCCAAACGGCGCTGTAGACGCATTAAAGGAAGAATTAACCCAATACATTGGCGAGCATTATGACGATGTGGAGATGATCGTAAAAGCCACCAGCAACGATGGTTTTTCTGTTAGGCGCACCGCCGATAAAGATTCAGCTAAAACTTTTGTTCAGGAAACTCTGAAAGATACTTGGGAGTCAGCTGACGAGTGATTTGTTCCCTAAATCTGTCAAGAGAGTAACACCCTTTAATATTATTGGTTTATATTTAATCTAGCGCAGTAACACGCCAGATACATACCTAACACGACCATAGTCGCCAAAATCAAATGCGGCTTATATCGCGATAAACTGACTTACCGGGAGAAAATAAGTAGATCAACATTAGCCACTCCAGCCTGAATATTATATCTTGATAGACAACAATAAAGACCCAAAGGTAGATTGATAATGATAACTGACATTCCAACAAAGACTGATTTTTATACAATGGCTGACCATATGGTAAATGAGGCTTGGGAAAAAATTGCCGATTTAGCTTATGATTACAGAGATATAAACCTTTGGAATAGTTATTGTAAAACGTCTGAATTCTATACAGAATCAGATATTAAAAATTTAGAGCATTATTGGTTATTTGCTAGACCAAAATTGATTACATCTTTTAATTTGATACTTCAATCCATTGAATTCAGACTAAAAGGACTTATCGTCGAAATATCACCTTATCTACTTATCACGAATGCAACTCGCAATACACCTAAACCTGATAGTGAAGGTAACATTTCATTTTCAGACTTCCACACATTAGACGCCCAAGATTTAATTAAAGTATATAATACTTTCGCCTCTAAATCACTGCCTGATGACTTTATTACTTGGTTTAATAGTATGCGCATTCTAAGAAATCGTTTTATGCATACGGTTGATAAAAAAACAGATATAATGCCAGAGCTAATTTTCACATCAGTTGTACGTGCTCACAACTATCTAAATACTGAATCAGCACACTGGATATGGCATAGGTATAAATATAAAGCAATACATTCCTCTGGCGGCATTAATATAGGATTAGATGAAGACGAGGATGAAGAATTTTCAGGTATTGTATGGGCTATGCTTCAAACTCATTATGAGTTCACTGCAGCCATTTCCGCATGTTCAAAGGAATCAGCAAAAAAATTCTTTGGCTACACTAAAAATGATTCAGGAGATACTAACTCAAAAGAAAGTTTCTATTGCAGAAAATGTGTTTCTGTTATGGAAAAAAGCTGGAACTTTGATAGTAAACATCTTGACTCTGCTTTAGAAACGGTTCAGTACAACCGAAGTAAGGGGGCTTACATCTGTGCATTTTGTTTAGATGAGCAGAAAACAAAACCCATAGATATATGGTAATAAAACAACAATTAATAACACCAGAAAACATTACAATATATTCGTTATAATACCAGTCAAACTGCTGACACGTTGTCGTATACAACATGTCAGCAAAACAAATAAATAATGACTATGATGTTACAGGAATTATCGGCCACTCAATATCAGGTGCAGTTGATGTATCAACACGGTTCAGCAACACCCGATACTTTTTCCAGGCTTCCAGCAACGAATTTTCTTCCTCCGTTGCGATCTCCAGATCTACAGCATCCTGAAGCGGCGCTATATGCTCACTGGCTACCTGCATCAGGCTGTTTTTTGTTTCTTCCGCCTCCCGGATCCGGAACAGTTTTTCTGCTTCTGCATCTTTCACCCAAGCTGTGCCGTTCCACTTCTGAAACTCCCCTTCCGGGGATAACCAGGTGACATGTTCCGGTAGCGGTCCGAGTTCAGAAATAAATAACGCGTCGCCGGAAGCCACGTCATAAACCGTTTTACCCCGATGATCTTCAACGAGATGCCACGATGCCTCATTACTGTTGAAAACGGCTACGAATCCTGCCGGAATATCTGGCGGTGCAATATCGGTACTGTTTGCAGGCAGACCTGTATGAGGTGGAATATATGCGTCACCTTCACCAATAAATTCATTAGTTCCGGCCAGCAGATTATAAATTTTTATGGTCCGTGGTTGTTCACTCATTCTGAATGCCATTATGCAAGCCTCACAATGTAGTTAAATGCGATGTTTTTGACGGTGTTTTCCGCGTTACCAGCAGCGTTAACGGTGATGGTGTGTCCATGTGAGCCAATCGCAACAGAGTGCGTATGAGCACCAATACCGACAGTATGCGCGTGTGCACCTGCAGATGCTGCTGTGCCAGACAGTGAGTGGCTATGATTACCATCTGTACTGGTATTAGCTAACCACCCCGTAGACATACCTACTGAGCCTTGTACACCCCAGGTATTTTGACCTGAGCTTGTATAACCATATTGATAAGTATCTTTAAAAACACTGGGGTTAAATCGACGGCCATCTCTATGGCTGTGATTACCAGCTGCATTCGTGCTGCCACTTAAACTATGGGTATGCGCACCAGTGTTATTCGTAGATTTAGTGCCGTAATCAAACGACGATGTGGTTTTCGTCCCCAAATCCGTACTGGATGCGCTGGCGCTGTGGGTGTGCGATTTAATGCCGTCCTGTTCCTGAGACAATACGGCACGACCACTGGCGGGCTTGCCCTTAATCGTCCAGCCACGCATATCAGGAATAACGCCTGACGGATAAGCCGCTGCAAGTTTCGGGTATGCAGATTTGTCAAAAGTCTGCCCCTGCATCAGGGCATAACCAGACGGAACGGTATCTGATGGCCACGGGATTGGTGCACCGACTGGATAAAACTCTGCAGGAGGATGAGCTGAGGTGTAAAGCTGCGCCCACGGCGACCAGTTTGCGTCGGTCGTATCCCGTCGTGAACGAATAAATGCCGGAGCATGAGCACCGCTTGTACCACTCCAGCCGATGAGTAACTCACCTTCGCCAACGGCTGTCATCCCTTTCAGGTGAATGATATTTCCATACGCTGTTGGATATCCGTTGTTATACACCTCGTATAACTCAAGACCTGTTGCCCCCTGCGTATTGTCTGTCAGCGCGGTGACCCGACCTTTTGAAGCCAGATTAACTGATGATACTGCTGTTCCACCTGACGGTAACGCCCCGATCTCTGATGCCGTTGGCTTATTTCTGGAGTTATAGTCCCTTCGCCAGCCAGGTGAATAATCTGTTCCGTGATTAATATAGGTAAACTGGGAGTTAGTTGTTCCGCCACCAGTGGAGGTGGTCGGTGTGGTAATGCGGATCGTCATCGCTGACTTTATCCCCATTACTTCAATGACAGCTCCTGCGAGATGAATATTACCGCAGCCAGTATCAGTAATGATTTTATTATTGCCATAAGACCAGGAACCCTTGCACATCCAGTATGGATGGTTAAATGCTCCCTGAGAATCCAGCCACTCGATAAACTGTGCAGTCGTCCAGTTTCCTGTTGTTGTGCTTACTGACCCACCGAAGGCACGGCAGGCACCAATATTTTTCGTAAAGGTGTCTTTGCCAGGGATATCAGCACCGTTCTGGTCTTTCTGCAGACGTTTCTCTGCATTGTCATAGGCTGCTTTTACTGCCTTTGGCGTTGCCGCCAGCGTTTCAGACGTGCTGTTGGTCGCACTGCTGAGCTGTACTATCCCCTTTTTCGTCGTGCTCGCATCCTCAAGCGCCACGGCGGATGCAATATCCTCTGCCCGTTTTGCTGCTGTCTCGGCGCGCGTTGCCGCGGATTCCGCCGTACTTTTGCTCTGAGCTGCCGCCGTCGCACTGCCAGCTGCCTCTGTCGCCTTCGTGGATGCCGTCGTGGCGCTGCCTTTCGCTGCTGACGCCTGTCTGGTCGCCTCATCTTTTGAAGCAGACGCCGATGATGCCGATGACGACGCCGAACTGGCTGACGATGCGGCAGCCGTTTTTGAGGATTCTGCGCTGGTTTCCGACGCTTTCGCGTTCGTTTCGGATGTCTTCGCTGCGGAAGCAGACCTCGCTGCTGCGCTGGCCTGTTCAGTGGCTTCGCCAGCCTTCGTTGTGGCTGTTGAAGCAGACGATGCGGCGCTTTCTGCCGATTTTCCGGCAGCGGTGGCACTGGCTGAGGCCTGCCCGGCACTTGTTGACGCGGCGCTGGCAGATGATGCAGCCGCTGTTTTTGAGCCTGCCGCAGCCGAGGCGCTCTGTCCCGCTGCCGTTTCAGAAGACCTGGCGTTCGTCTCGGACGTTTTTGCCGCCTTCGCGGAATTTCCTGCCGCCGTTGCCGAGGAAGCGGCACTACTGGCGCTTGATGATGCGTTCGTTTCTGATGATTTCGCTGCCTCTTTTGAGGCCGCCGCATCCCGGGCTGAGGTGGCAGCTTCTGACGCTTTCGTGGTCGCGGTGGATGCAGAAGTGGCTGCAGATTTTTGTGACGCTGCAGCATTCGTTTCTGACGTTTTCGCCGCAGCGGCACTGGTAGCTGCCGCGCTTTTTGAGGACTCTGCAGCGGCAGCACTTTTTGATGCTTCAGTGGCCTTTGTTGATGCCGTTCCTGCGCTGGAAGACGCTGACTGAGCCGACGACGCGGCCTGTCCGGCTGACGTGCTGGCTGCGCGTGCTGAGCCTGCAGCATCAGTCGCATGGGTTGCCGCCTCACGGGCTGATGTGCTGGCATCACTGGCTGACTTCTTCGCGGCTGCCGTGTTCTGTGCCACCACGGACGCGTTACGCGCCACCTCTTCCACCATCAGCTCAAAACGGCGCAGTGCCTCCGGACGGGCATCATCCTCCGTCATGGCACCGAGAAAATCATTCAGCGTACCGGGTCGGGAATCTTCATACACGGTGATGGTCCCGGCATGTGACGGCGGGAATCCTTCCACCAACAGACTGACGCTGTACTGACCGTACTCAACGTCCATACTGTAACGCCCGGCTTCATCCGGATTTTCAGATGCCAGCGTGTTCACCACCACCGTGGTACTGTTACGTTTTGCTTTCAGCTGGATTGTGCAGTTCTGTACCGGTTTTCCTGTGCCGTCTTTCAGTACACCTGAAATTTTTACTGCCATATTCACCCCACAAAAAAGCCCGCCTGAACCGGCGGGCTGTCATAACACTGTGTTACCTGGCTAATCAGAATTTATAACCAACACCCACGATGAACCCGTCAGTGCGCCAGTCACCACTGCCGGAGCCTTCATAAGCGACATCAATGGCCACGGATTCGGTCGGGTTAAACTGCACGCCAGCTCCCCACGCCAGAGACGTGTTGCTGTGGCGACCGTCATCACTTCCGGTCAGCACATCGTGCTTTTTCCCCTTGTTGTCAGTTACGCGGAGATAATCCCCGGAGAAAGTCGACACACGGCTGTAAGCCACACCCGCCATCGCATACGCGCTGAACCATTCATTCACGCGCACAGACGGCCCCGCCATTACGCTGAACCAGCGGTTACGAACGGAATCTTCATGCCAGCGGGTATCGCTGTAACGGGTAAGCTGGCGATTCTTGTCTCCTGCATAGCTGAACGACGTCACCATCCCCAGTGTGTCCGTAAACTCATAACGGTATTTCACGTTAATCCCGTTCAGATCATCACTGCCGGGAACGTTCGTCCGGGCATGAAGATACCCCGCGCTCAGCGTGGACTGATGTTCAGACGCCCATGCAGGCGCACCGGATACGGCCAGACAAATGGCTGCGGACAAAATGGCGGCATAAAGTTTACGCATAATTACCTCTCGCTTTTCTGCAATAAAAAAGGCGTCATTCCTGACGCCCTTTATTGGGGTTATAAATATTTCAACGAATACTGATGCCGGAAGCGGCTTTTTTGGTCACAATCACCGTACAGTCGGTGATATTGCCTGCCCCCTGATTGCCTTTCTGGAAAACCTTAAACTCCAGAGTGACGCTTCCCCTGCCACTCGGCATATCAATAACCGCACTGTAACTACCGGGAATGGCCCCTTTAGTTTCTCTGGACGCGATTAATACGCCGTTTTTGCGAACTTCAAAACCATAACCCGTGTATCGCGTGCCTCCGGGGTTATTTCCGCTCCCCGGATCGTCATACGCTATACCGTTAAAAATAATGGGCGGAATAATAATCTGGCGGTCAAAGTTATGATCATCGCTGATGGTGACTGTAACCGTACCGTTTGGTGTTTCCGTGTTACCCCACGTACCGACTTTTTTCGGGAAGGCTTTTGATACAGCTTTAACGAAATCCCCTCTGACCTGGGTCGCCTCCAGCATGCCCTTAATCGTACAGTTCTGGTTAATCGTGACATTGTTGAGCGTTCCTGAGTTCGCATTCACACTGCCACTGATATCCGCATTTTTCGCCGTCAGTCTCCCGTCTGATGTCAGGGAAAATGCCGGTGGATTTCCACCACTGGTAATGGTGGGGGCCGTCAGGCGTTTGAGGAACACGTCGTTCATAAATATCTGGTTGCCCTGCGCCACAAACATCGGCGTTTCATTCCCGTTTGCCGGGTCAATAAACGCGATACGATTGGCGGCAACCAGAAACTGGCTCAGTTTGCCTTCCTCTGTATCCTCCATGCTGAGGCCAAGCCCCGCGACATAATGCTTACCGTCTTCGGTCTGCTCAATTTTGACGCCCCACATGGCATTCCATTTATCGTTGGCGTCCTTCCACTCTTTCGAAAACTCCTCCAGTTTGCTGGCGTTATCCTCCGTCAGCTCGACTTTTTCCAGCAGCTCCTTGCCGAGATGGGATTCGGTTATCTGGCCTTTGAAAAAATCCAGGTAACCTTCCGCATCATCGCTCGCCCGACCGACAGCCTCCACGAATGTCGATTTGCCGATGGTGTTCACACTGCGAACGTAAAAATAATAATCATGGCCCGGTTTGATATTGATACTGGCGGCTATCCAGTACAGCGCCGTGCCAAGATAGCGGGCTGTGGTTTCAACCTGCCTGATATCCGCAATCCGCTTTTCCGAGAACCAGAACTCAAACTGTACCGTCGGATCATAAACCGCAAGATGCGGCGTGGCGGTTATCTGAAAATAGCCCGGCGTCAGCTCAATCCGCGACGGCGCTGCCGGTGCGGCAATCCGGAACGATACCGATGCCGGATCGCCCTGCTGCCCCCAGGCATTTGCCGCCCGGACTATCAGCCTGTAGTTTCCCAGCGCCAGTTGCGTGAAGCGGTATGTGGTTTCCGTCGTCCGGGCCGTGCTGACCAGCCGCTCACTGCCGTCATCCGCTGCCACGGTCAGGCGAAGCATAAAGCTCACCCCCTTCACCACCTTCGGCGTATCCCAGCGCGCCAGCACCTGGTATTCCCCGCTGTCTGCGGTGACTTCTGCGGTCAGATGCTGCACTGCTGGCGGCGTGACACCATTCACCGTGCCGCTCTGGTCACCGTCAAAGTGCGCCCCGTTATCCACGATGGCTTCTTTCTCCGGTACATGCTGCACGGCAGTGATGGCATACGTGCCGTCATCGTTCTCACGGATACTCACGCAGCGGAACAGGCGCTGGCGCAGCGTCGGCAGCTTCAGCCCCCATACGCTGTATCCAGCAACGCCGTCAGGAACACGGCTCACTTTTACCTTCACGCCGTCGGTGACGGACTGGACCTCCACGCTGACCGGATTGCCACTTCCGTCAACCAGGCTTATCAGCGTGGTACCGGAGGATGGCAGCGTGATTTCACGGTCGAGCGTCAGCGTCCGGGTCTGGCTGTTTACCGCCAGCACGCGCCCGCCGATGCTGATACCGGCATAGTCATCATCGCAGATTTCAATGACATCGCCCGGTACATGGCGAAGCCCTTCAGCACCCACGCTGAAGTCCACGGTCTGCGTCTCCAGCAGCTCCGTTTTAATCAGCCACAGCCCGGCGCGGTGTGCCTGCCCCCGGCTGGTACAGCCAAAGGCATCCATCTTCGTAACATTACGACCGTAACGGGCAATGGCCTGCGTATCTTCAACAAGCTCTGTCGCCGTCTCCCAGCCGTTGTTCGGGTCAATCCAGTTCACCTCAACGGCATTATGGCGGTCCTTCAGGGCGCTGAAGCTGTAGCGGAACGGCGCGCCATCATCCGGCATCACCACATTACTGCGGTTATAGGTCCACACCTTATCCGACGGTCGGTCCTGCACGAACGTCAGCGTCTGCCCGTTCCATACCGGCATACAGCGCATCGCCGAGCAGAAATCACTGAGCACATCCCACGCCTTGCGCTGTGTGGTCAGGTACGCATTACAGGTGATGCGCGGCTCCGTGCCGCCAAAACCGTCCGGCACTGACTGGTCGCAGTACTGGCCGATGACATACAGCGCCCATTTGTCCACATCCGCCGCACCAAGACGTTTCCTCATGCCGTAGCGCGGGTGGGTCAGCATATCCCACAGACACCAGGCCATGTTGTTGCTGTATGCTGGTTTTAACGTTCCGTCCCAGATACCGCTGTATTGTCGCGTCTGCGGGTTATAGTTCGACGGCACCTGCAGAATGCGCCCGCGAAGATGATAATTACGACTCACCTGCTGGCTGCCGAACTGCTCCGAGTCCACCTGTACGCCGACCAGTGCCGTGTTCGGGTAGCACTGTTTCACATCGATGATTTCGGTGTATGACGACCAGAGCGTTTTGTTCTGCAGCTGGTCTGTAGTGCTGTCCGGTGTCATCCTGCGCATCCGGATATTGAACGGGCGCGGAGGCAGGTTATCCACCATCACCGAGGCCAGATACTGCGAGGTGGTTTTGCCCTTAATGGTGATGTCTTTTTCCGTCACCCAGCCACCGTTACGCTGTATCTGAACCAGCAGGCGGACTTCCGACGGATTCCTGTCTCCCTTTGAGGTGGTTTCCACCAGTGCCTGTACACCGAAGGTAAAGCGCAGACGGTCGATGTTTGCCGACGTGATGGTCCGGGTGATCGGCGTGTCATATTTCACTTCCGTACCCAGCACCGTCTCGGAGCCGGAGGATTCAAATCCCTCCGGCGGTGACTGCTCCTGCTCACCGGCCCGGAACACCACCGTGACGCCGGAGATGTTGGTATTCCCCTCATTGTCCAGCACCGGCGTACTGTTCAGCAGCACACTTTTTAATCCCTCCACAGGACCTTCAACCGGCCCTTCGCTGATGGCATCGATCACACTCAGCAACTGCGTGGACTTCAGGTTGTCCTTCGCTTCGCGCGGGGTATGCCCCTTACTGCTGCCTTTACCCATTCCTCACGCTCCATAAACGACAAAACCGCCCGCAGGCGGTTTCACATAAAACATTTTGTATCAGCGACCAATCACCACAACCTGACCACCATCCCCTTCGTCTGCCGTGCTGATCTCCTGAGAAACCACCCGCGACCCCACGCGCATTTCACCGTACAGAACGGGCAGAACATTGCCCTGGGCAACCATGTTATCCAGTGAGGAGAAATACGTGTTCTGTTTGCCGTTATCTGTACTGGCTGCCGTGGGCGTCCTGGCTTTCGGTGCCAGCATCTGCGCCACTCCGCCCAGGATCATACTGGCCCCTGCCGCATACATGCCCGATACAGCCGCGGCACCCAGCCAACCCACAGGATTCCACCATGCCACCGCAATCAGCGCCGCCCCAAGCACCACCTGAAACACACCGCCACTTTTAGCTCCCGCCAGACGCGGCACGATGTGGATCACGGCACCATTTGCCAGCGGCTCATTAAGACGGGCAGATAATTCATTTTCGCCTGCATCACGCCCGGCAATGCGCACCTGATACCAGCCCTCATTCAGTTTCTGACGAAACGCCGGGAGCTGTGTGGCCAGCGCCCGGATGACTTCGGCCCCCGTTTTCACACGAAGGTCGATGCGGCGGCCAAATCGTTGCAAATCCCCGTAAAGGCAGATGCGTGCCATGCCCGGTGACGCCAGAGGGAGTGTGTGCGTCGCTGCCATTTGTCGGTATACCTCTCTCGTTTGCTCAGTTGTTCAGGAATATGGTGCAGCAGCTCGCCGTCGCCGCAGTAAATAGCGGCATGATTCGGCACCGATGAACCAAAACAGCACAGCAGCACATCGCCCGGCTGCGCCGCTGACAACGGCACCTGATATAGCCCAGTTGCCTCCAGATTATCCAGATAGAGATTCTGACCGTGACGCCACCAGTCATCCTCACGATGAAAATCCGGCATCTCAATCCCCGCCAGATGGTAAGCATCCCGGAACAGCGTGTAACAGTCCGTCACCCCGTGCTCAAAGCGCCGCCCGGTGAGATGCGGCACACAGCGGAATTTATGAATCTCACCCCGGCAGACCAGCCACCACGGCAAATCACTCTGCACCTGCAGCCGCCGGTCAGCCTCACTCAGCCAGGGCAGACCACCGGGGTGGCTGTGGACCAGCGCCACAATCTCACCCTGCATCTCTGCCCGCAGCCAGTCCTCCGGCGACATCCGGAAATACTCCTCCGGCTCACCGGAGATATTCACGCAGGGAAAATATCTTTCCCCTTCCGGCGTTCTCACCACGAAGCCGCACGACTCCGCTGGCGCACATCGCCGGGCGTGCGCCAGAATCGCTGATTCTGTCTCTGTCATGGGATTTACTGCGAAAGTTTGTTAATGGAAAGGAAGCCGCCAAAGTTGCCGACATTATTGCGGAACTTACAGCCACTCAGGCATTTGCTGCATTTATCCTTCGTGATATCGGACGTCGGCTGATCATATTCATCCGCGACAGCCGGACCGTGATAACCGCACTCATCACCGCGATAGGTCCAGGTGCAGGTATTAGCCAGCATGATGCGCCCCGGAAAAACGGCACCATCCGTTTCCGTCGGTGTGGACAACACAAAGGAGGCACTGACCGCACTCAGTTCGCTGCACTGCTCTATGCGCCAGCGGCTGATCACCTCCTGCTCCGGATCGGCGTCGCTGTTTCCGTTGACGAAGTTCACCGCATCCAGAAAACGGGCGTAAGCCTTACGCCGGACCACCGTTCCGCCGACCAGACTCTGCAGGTCTTCCGCCATCCCCGTGACCATGCCGTGCAGGTTAGAAACCGTCAGTGTCGGACGGGCAGCACTGCCCTTGCCGTTCAGTTCAAATCCTGTCCCCTGAATGGGGTATGCCTGATACTGCCGCCCCTGCCAGGTAACCGGCTCACCTTTTTCGTTCTGCTCATTACAGAAAAAATAACGTTCACCACCGACCTCTGTCAGATCGATTTCCCAGAGCACCACCTGGGCTGACTGAGTGAGGCGTGTCGTCTCATGATGTGTTTCCTGTGGAATATCCTGCATCAGAGCCTCCTATGCCACGACCTGTTCAAAATCTGCCGTTATGGTTACCCACAGCGCCCCCACGCTTGCCGACCATTTACGACAAACCACCCTAATCGGTTTCCAGCCATAAGGTGGCGTCCACTGAAATGCGCGGACGCCACCGTGCCGTTCCAGAAAGGCTTTTAAAGATGGGTGTTCACATTTACGAACACGTATCGTCACGCTGTAAGTCGACAACTGGTTATTCAGTCCCGCCGCACGACGCTGTTCATAACCATCGCCCAGCTTCACTGTCACCACTTTCGGCTCTGATACCACATTCATATCCGGGCGCACTTTCCAGTGAAACGTCTCCATTACCGATATGCTCCACTTAACCGACCACCATCACGGGCCTGCTGTTGCATAAAGTCCGCTGCCGCTTTTTTCCCAAGGTCATAAACCACCTTCAGGGCAGCCGGACCTATCTGCCCGTTCGTGCCATCGTTATTGATCTCAATGTTGTACTGCGGGGCAAACATCGCCATACCTGAACCACCAATATCCGCCACAACCCCCAGCTTACCGTCAGCACCACGACGCAGTGGCAGAATGGCTTCAGGTCCCGCTTCCCCCATCACACCCGCGCCTTTTGCAAAAGCAAAAAACGTCGGACGGTTAACCACCGTGCCACTGTAGCGACTCAAATCAGCCGACTGATAAACACCGCCATCAGCATTGGCTACAAAATCAAAAGGCAGCGCGGAAGCAATGCCTTTTACCGCTTTCATTAAAGCTATCTGAGCCATGATTCTGGACATATCTGACAGCACAGAAGAAGTAAAAGATTTGAAATTGAGTTTGCCTGTAGTACAGAATGTCGCCAGCCAGTCACTCATGCTACTGAACGCAGACGTGAACAACTGTTCCACTGTCCAGGCTGTGTTATCCGCATTCTCAGTGACATTCTGGAGTGCACGCAGGACTCCGCTTTTCCAGTTACCCTGAGCAATTTCAAGCTGTTGCCAGTAACGGCGATTCTCATTCAGTTGTCGGTTCAGGCTCTCCGTCAGCGCCTGCTCGGCCTTTCTGTAGTCATCCGTGTTATATGTCCCTTTCTGCTCACTATCCCGCCTCAACTGCTCCAGCTGTTGCTGGTATTTCTGACGAAGACTCAGTTGTACCTGATATCGCTGCCGCTGCTGATCACCCATACCCACCGTGGCGATATCCAGATTATGTTGTTGACGCTGAGCACGCTCTTCTTCAGCCAGTTGACTGGTCAGCTGAATTGTTTTTTTCTTCAGCTCGTTGAGTGCCGTCTGTTTCTGAAGCTCCTGCTGTTTTACATCCAGCAGCGTCAGTGCCTGAATCAGTTCATCTTTACGGGCCAGCACACTCTTTTCATCTGCCGTCAGTTTTTTCCCGTCCAGGTCGCTGATGCGCTGCTGCAGAGCCAGAAGCTGTTTATGCGCTTCTGTCATCCTTTCCGTGGCAATGCCTGCTGACTGTCTGGCAGCAGCAATCTGTCCTTCCACCTGTGCCTGTTGCTGACTGTACTGCAGCAATAACCGGGTGGCCTCATCATTACGGGTTTCGCGTGTTTTTTTCTTACCGGATGCCAGGGCTTTCTCGTAACGTTCATTTTCACGTTGTATCGCCGCATCCCTGACAGTCTGATCGGCGTACTGCATGGCATTAATACGCGCAATTTCACGCTGATGTCGTGCTGCTTCCGTTTCATTCATCCGGTTCAGTGCAGCATTTTCAGCATTACGGCGTTTCTGTTGCTCCTGATAATTCCGCTCTGCCTGCTCTTTTGCATCCTGCAAATCCTTCTGGCGTTTTTTCTCCTGAAGCTCGTTAAGACGCTGCTGATCGTACTCAACCTGAGAAGATGATGCCGTCCAAGGGAGTCTTTTCGCCCGCGACACTTTCTCCTGTAAAGCGGAAATCTGTTCATCCAGCGAGTCTTCACGACCAATA
The DNA here is from genome assembly GCF_036503815.1 of Escherichia coli. GTDB lineage: Bacteria > Pseudomonadota > Gammaproteobacteria > Enterobacterales > Enterobacteriaceae > Escherichia > Escherichia coli_F. Next base: position 1,250,863 of record NZ_AP027764.1, on the reverse strand, counting down.
TTCATGGCCGCATCCCAGAAACGACTCCATAAATCAGACAGATACTTCAGCGTACTGCCCAGCGCATTGAGGTTATTATCAATATCCGCAGTACGCCGACCGGTTTCCTCTGCCAGTGCAGACATGGCTATCCGTGCCGCATCACTGGACCGCCCCTGTTCCCCAAGGACGCGTATCTGCTCAAGCTGAGTGGCAGTAAGAAAATGCAGCTCATTGTCCAGAGCCTTCGCGGCATTTACAGGATCATCCTTCAGCCGCTTAAACTGACTTATGGTATCGCTGACCGACTGGCCAACCGATCGCTCCATCTGTGCGGCAGCTCTCGCCACCATACCGATATCGTTTCCACGAAATGCACCACTCCCCACCACCTGAGCCAGCGCACCGGCTGCAGCATGTTGCGTGATACCATTCCCGGAAATAGCACGACTGAGCGTCCACATCTGCCCGGCAGTGACTCCGGCATAATGCCCCGTCAGCGACAGCTGGCGGTTAAATTCTTCCCCCTCCTTCTGACCGTCATACCAGGCTTTACCCAGACCATAGACAGCCGCGGCAATACCGCCAATAACCCCGCCCAGCATCATGCCTTTCGGTGACATCAGTGTGTCTATCCATCCGGCACGGTTAGCCAGCGTTATCCCGGATCCCCTCAGCGCCCCTAAATTGCCGCGGGCCAGTTCACCTATCAGAACGCCTATCTCCTGGCGGGCCGCTGCACTTTTCAGACCCAGCGAATGCGTGGCTTTTCCTGCCTGCTCCATTTTGCGGATATACACTTCTGCAGCACTGCTTACCCCCAGCTGGGCAGCCTTAGCACGAAGCAACTCAGAAGATGAAAGATTCTGGCGGGTTGCCTGCTCTTTAAGCTGACGGATAAACGCCACTTTCTGTCGGGTAGCCTCTTCCTCAGCCTGTGTAAGAACACGGGTTTTCGCCGTAACCTCAGAAATCAGCGCCAGATAATCCTGCTGACCAATCCCGCCACTGTTTCTGGCCTGTCGGATCTGCTGCTGAATACGCTGTAATTCCTGCAGCCCCGCACTGGCCTGTTTCACACTGTCAATCTGACGATAAAACGCAGCAGCCGCTTTATCCTGAGCCTCCGCCAGAGCCATGGCCTGCGCCTGTTCCTCGCGCATTTTCTGGCTCAGTGCCTCCATGCGCTGGCGGGTTTTCTCCACCTCGCGGGCCATGCGTTCATGAGCCTGTGCGTTCTTCTCCACCGTCTGCGCATGGACGGATGCGGCTGTTGCAGCCGAAGAAGCCGCCTGCGTTGTCTGCCGGGCGGCCTGAGTCTGACGCTCCATAAAACGCTGCATACGGGCAGAAGACCGTTCTGCATCGCTGGCTGCACCATTCAGAAGGTTTTTGATACGGGGAATTTCATTTTTAAACTCTGCCGCATCAATCCCCAAATCAATGACCAGGTTGGCTATCTGGTCCATAACGCACACCTCCGGAAATACCTTCCCCAAGATGCATCAGTTCTTCGTCCGTTCGCTCCGGTATCCCGTTCTCTTCCGGTAAAAGGCTGAAATCAGCCACCGCAGCATCATTGCTGCCGGACACCATTCTCACGATCAATGCCTTCAGCGAGGCAAACTGCGCATCCATCCACACATCACTGAAGCTCTGCATCCGGAAATAATCGCCCCACTCACCAAGCTCAGTGGCTGACATTTCCGACAGCATCCGCCGCCAGTCTGCCCGCCGGAACTCCCGGGCAAGCCGCATGACAAACTGCATTTCCCGCGTCAGGACTTTTCCGGCGTCAGCGCCTCATGCTCATCATCCCCGGCATTATCAATGGCCCCCATACCGCTCAGCGACAGAACCATCTCCGCCCCCGCACCCAGGGCATCATACGACCATGTTGTAATAACGGATGCGCAAAGCGTCTCTACATCCTTAGACTGATCCGCATTCCACAGTGAGCGGGAAACCAGCCAGGCATTGATATCCATCCCCATCCGCAGAAAAGCAATCTGTCGTTCAGCCTCCGGCAGTTCTCCCTCCCCGGCATCAAACTTTGCCGTTCGCTGCTGAACAAACGCCAGATATTCAATTCTCTGCAGCCCGGACAGCTCACTGAGCACCACGGACTGTTTTTCATAATTAAACGTGCCCTGTTTCAGAAACATCATATTCTCCACCTGCAAAAAACCCCGGATAACCGGGGCAAATGATGAGTATCATCCTGTTAACCTGCGGCGCTGACAGCCACCGTAGCCACTGCCACAAAATCGCCGTCAGAAGTCATGCCCACAATGCTGACGCTGCCCTGCTTCACGCCTTTCACCGTGGCCACAAGTCCGTTCAGGGTCACAGTGGCTGTCTGTGGATCTGTCGAATGCACACTGATCGCTTTGTCACTGGCTCCGTCAGGTTTTACTGTAAAGGTCAGCGTGGTGGTTGCTCCCACATTGACACTGGCGGATGCCGGTGCCACCGTCAGCCCGGTAACGCCCACAGTTTCAGTGCCCTCCTCTGCCAGATATGGACGCCCCACACCGCTGATTTTCACGGTGCGGGTCATCACGTCTTTTGAGGCAATGGTTTTACCCAGTGAACTCAGCCAGCCACGGAAAACATCAACAGTACCGTTGGGATATTTGATACGAAACGCGCAGACTTCACCGGAGTCGAACAACTGAACCAGTTTTTTCTGCCCGCTGTCACCCGGACGCCAGGCCAGCGTCGCCGAAGTATCACCGACGGATTTCTGCCCCTGGGTTGTCGTTTTCCAGTCTGCATCTTCATCATCGAGATAAGTGTCATCTTCTGCATCAGCGGTCATTTCGCCAGGTTGCAGATCCTTCACCATCGCAAGACGCAGCCAGTCAGTGTCCGATAAAGGGTTCGCAAACGCATCGCCCTTGCCGGTGTACATCCAGAACGTCGTTCCCGCACCTTTAGTTTTTGCCAGTGGATTTGGTGTGGTCATTGCCACCTCCTTAATTCGTGTACGTGATCTGGTACGTGATTTCCGCCATCGCCCAGGTGGCCATCTCATTATCACGTTGATAGTTAAAACCGAGTGGGATCAGGGTGTCGATGAGTCCGGAAAGTGCCGGTACATCATTCAGGGCCGGGAAAATGGTGCTCTCCATCCACATATCCAGCTCTGAATCCGGTGCCTGTGCCCGGATGAAGACAGCAATATGCAGAACAGCCTGCCAGTCATCTTCATCCGTCATTTTTCCGGTGTACTGAGCATCACTCAGCCACACCGCCACGGCAGGCAGTTCCTGCGCATCAACAAATGCCGGAAGTCCGTCAAAAAACGTGGCGCTGTCTCCACACTGTTCCCGAAGGCGTGCCAGTACGACCTGGCGGATTTGTGTATGTCGGTTCATCGGGTCAGCCATAACCTCAGTTGTTGTTTCAGTGCATACCCCAGCTGTTTCGGCATTTCCGCAGCAATGATGCGGTCGCGGGCATCTTCAAATGCCTGTGTCAGCGGTCCGGACAGCGGGATTTTCACCACATCAATGGGGTAACGATTTTTGCCATCAATACGCCGCATCACATGCCAGCGACCATTCGCCAGTTGCTGAATAAACGCATCCCGGAAAAGATATTTACCCACCTTCAGCACACTGCCACGGTACTGCAGTTTTCCACCACGCCGGGCCAGTCTGACCCGGGCTGTCCCCAGCTTAATGGCGGGCAGATTGCCCCGGTTAACGCGGATCCTGGCCGTCATTTTTCCTGACGGACTGGCTTTAAACACCCGGACACGCTGACGTACCAGTTTCAGGGGGATCCCTTTCACCTGGTTATCTCCCGCAACGGTATTCCCGGCAACCTGCCGGGTGGCAACAGAGACCGCTTTCTGTGCCACACGGTTTATCGCCCATGCGCTGGCCTGTGGCACCATACGGGTATCAAGGCTGTTCAGATTACGGATGGCATTCTCAAGCCCCTTCATCCCACACCTCTTTACTCAATAAAGATCATTGGCTTACCGTTAAAGCGTTCATGCCGTGTGACCGTCCATTGTTGTCCGTCATAAACAACGCGATCCCCGCGCCGTGGGCGGTATCCCGAAGAAAACACCACCAGAGAGACCGCAGGTCCGGACAGAGCATTCAGCTCTGCCAGTGTTTCTCCCGGGATCACAGTCATATCGACATCATTAATCGAGGCTGTCTTTCCCATCTTTCTGACCGTGATAGCATCCATACGCGCTGCCAACCGGGAAAAGGGATCAGACATTGAGTTTTACCGGCACTTCTTCTGCACTGGTTCCAGCATCTGCCCAGACAACCCCGACCAGCGGATCAGAGCCGCTGTTAGTCAGCTGAACTTTTCCGGACTTCAGATAAACCTTCTTACCCGTTTTCATGTCATCCGTTTTCAGCTTAGGCAGCATAAACACACCTTCGGTCAGGCCGTCGCCTGTTTCACCCTGTGGAATATCGGTCAGCGCCACCGCAAAAACATCGCCCACCTGCACCAGATCTCCGCTGCTGATGGCTGCACTGGCAACAATCGCCACCGTTTTTCCTTCTTCTACAAAATTCTTTGCCATAACTGTCTCCGCACAGCCCCGTTCAGGGGCTGATTTCAGGTACAAAAAAAGCCCTTACGGGCCATCAGAGTTGTTGTCTGCGACGTTTACGCCGTACATTTCACCAGACCGCGGTGATCAACTGGCGCGACACCGGCGTCAATACGCACTTTCGTTGTCACGCCATCCACACTGAAGCCCTCCATCTGATCAATATATGGCGTATCCACACCGTTGAGATAAGCCACTTCAATCGTATCGGAGCCTTTGGACGCAGCCAGGTAGAAAGTGGTCTGGCTGTTATCATCAAGACGAGGCTCTGCAATAACGGTCGCAAAATCTTTCACCGGGTTAATAATACCGGCGTTAATGTCAGCCCCCTTGACACTTGAGGAGCGAATGACCTGGTTAGCAACAGACTCCATCGCCGTCGGTACCAGTACGAACGCAGGACGAATATTCAGATGACGCTCCCCCTCTTTCTGAACGCGCATCAACTGGCGGGCTTTATCCAGCGATGCCACGTCCATTGCAGCGCTCTCCAGTACGTTTGCATGTTTCGCTTTATCGAACAGACTTACATTATCTGTGGAGATTTTCGGGTTAGACGTCAGAATGGCATAAACCAGATCGGCAATAGTGGATTTCGCCGCACGGCCCAGTTTCATCGGGACATCGGTCAGCATATTCAGATCATCATTGATAATGGCCTGACGGGTGATACTGAACAGCTCGCCATAGGTCGCCAGTGCAATAGTGGCCTGTTTATCTCCGGTGGTGACGTATTTATATTCCGCCCCTTCACGCACCTGACGCAGAGCACTGAAGCCCCCCATACCCACACGATGGGCAATTTTAAAATCAGACAACTGACCTTTCCGCGTCCACTGTTCATAGGTTTCAGGGGCATCTTCCCAGCCCTGCAGAATGGCTTTGTTCGCAACATCCAGCAGAATATTACCGAAGTCAGACGTACTGTGTGTGAACGCCGCACCGACCATCTGCATCGGGTTATAACTGGAAACCCCAATACCCCGTTCAGTCAGTGACATACGGGCATATTCACGCAGGGTCATCCCGTTGTAGACATTATCACGTTCGGTTTTTTCAAATCCGGCACGCGCCATCAGCGCCTGGCGGATCCCGTCCCCCACAAAATTACCGTTACCGGCATAAATATGAGCCGGGGTATTTTTATTGGATGGCGTGGACTCGCGCCCCATCTCGTTCAACAGCTTTTCGCGGGCCTGCTCCAGCGAACATTCAGGATCGGCAAGACACTGAGCCTGCAGCGTCTGATAACGCCCGCCAAACATGGCAAACAGATCATTAATACCGTTTACACGCGCTTTTTGCTCTGCCAGTACCTGCGCACGGATACTGTTTTCATCCACCACGGGTGCTGCTGCCTGCACTGGCGTCCGGGAGGCTGCAGGTTCATCATCCTGTACGCGTGGAGCACTGTTGCGTGGCGGAGTAATCATGTTTCGAATGGATTCCGGCATCTTTTTAAATTCCTCTGTACGTTTTGACTGAATACATGCCATTGCCTTAACGGCTGGCGTTACCTGATCAGCAAATCCATGTGCCAGACATTCGGCACCGGACATCCAGGTCTCATCCGCCAGCATGGCAGCAATTTCATCGGTGGTTTTCCCGGTTTTCTGTGCATAAGCGGGTAACAGAACCGCCTCAACTTTATCGAGCAGGTCGGCATAGGTGCGCATGTCCTCCGCATCACCGCCCGTAAAGCCAAATGGTTTATGAATCATCATGAAGGTGTTTTCCGGCATAATGACCGGGTTTCCCACCATCGCAATGACCGACGCCATTGACGCCGCCACACCGTCGACATAAACGGTAATGGACGCACCATGTGTTTTCAGCGCATTAAAAATGGCGATGCCTTCAAAGACATCGCCACCCGGTGAATTAATATGGAGATTAATGTGGGTGATATCGCCCAGTGCATTCAGATCACTGATAAACTGCTTCGCTGTAACACCCCAGAAACCAATCTCGTCATAAATATAAATATCCGCGTCACTCTGGTGACCAGCCTGCATCCTGAACCAGGAATTATTCTTCGGACTGGTCGTCGGTGTGCTGCGGCTCCTGTCGTTTCGTTGCGGCACTGCTGCCTCCTTTATCACTGGCTGGATCGGTATCAAATACCAGATCCAGCTTGCGGTTTTCATCAATTTCGGCCTTGCGCCGACGTTTGACATCATCCGGATTACGACCACCTGCACGTACCCAGTCTGATTCTGTCGCCGCTCCACCACGAATCTGGATTTTCCAGGCCTCAGCCTCCTTAACAGGGTCAATCCACGGCATCACCGGTCCGGAATACACCGCGGTATACAGTGAAGAACGGTCAAGATCGCGGGGTAGCCTGATAACACCGGATGCCACAGCCTGTTTCAGCCAGGCACGATACATCGGGCGGGTGACGGCACCAATAAACCAGTCCTGCAGGATCAGGTAGCCATCAGTAGACTCAACCAGTTCCTGACGCTGGGCGCTGTAAGTGCCGTTATAGTTGCGTGCCGTACTGGAAAAACTCAGACGACTGCCCGCCGCCACGGCACGCAACTGACCATTACGAAAAGTTTCAAGGTTAGGATTGGGACGATCCGACTTCACCATTCCGATTTCTTCGCCGGGTTTCAGATCGTCGTAAATAATGCCTGGCTGAATGGTAAGCTCGCGTTCATTCTCCTTGCTGCCATTACCATCCGGTTCATAGCTCTGCCCGTCGCCTTTCCGGATGTACATCCCCAGAGCAGCGGCGATCCTTGCTGCAGTCAGCTCAGAATCTTCATACTCTTTCAGGGCACTGAGGCGGATCAGCACACCGGACAACAAAGACGTCCCGCGCATCTGGTGCAGACGGCGAACAAATTTAAGATGCAGCATTCGCTCTGCATCCACTTCTTTGGTTTCCATCTGCCGCCCGGATACGGGACGGCTTTTATACACCAGATATTTTTCGGGACGCCCCCAGTCATCAACAAACACGCCCTGATTCAGCCTGTTGCTCTCATCACTGGTCATGGGAATAAAGTCCGGCTCGAGCGCCTCCAGCCAGAAATGAACACCGGCAGAAGGCGTCAGGCTGTTTATGCGCCCGGAAACCATCTGGGCAAACACCTCACCATCGCGCAGCCAGGTACGCAGCATCAGACGTTCCAGCATCGGACGGGTAAACTGCCCGGTGACTTCCGGACTGACAGACCATTCACTCCATCGGGTGCGTATCTCCGCTGCCAGATCACGGGCAATGGCCCCATTGCGTAATACCGGATGTGGCTCGACAATAATCCCGTTTTTCCCCACCACCCGTTCTTCCAGCTTGTCAAATACACCAATAACCAGATCGTGGTTGTTATCAAGGTAACGGGCCTGCTCACGTAACGACACGGCCCCGTACTGGCTTAACTGGTCGGCAGTTCGGTTTTCCCGCCGGGCTTTGTGTGTCCGCGTCGTTTTTACGGCCTCATAAGCCTGGATCACCGCACGGGAACGCAGCCTTGCCGCTTTCCATCCTGGTGAAAAAACGCCAATCACATCATCAAGAATTGCCATCAGAACCTCGCCAGCCGGTACCCGGGATGCCCCCGTCGTCGTGTAATCAGAGCCGCAAGGCGGCGCTCCCACTCCTGCCGTCCCTGCCGGATCTCAGATAAGTTTTCCATGGTCATCTGCTGACCATTAAAGGTGACGGATTTTCCGTCCAGCACCGCCATTTCAGCTTCCGTATAACGCTGAATCATGGCTTCGATATCATTCTGATTCATAACCATCCTCCGGAAGTCAGCCAGGGGTTAACATCGTCAGTTACTGTTTTCTTCCGTTTTTGTTTTTTAACAGGCGTGGATACCGGTTCCGGTGAGGGTGACGGTTCGGTACTGTCCGGGACACACTCCAGCCAGGTTTCCCGGCTCGCCCACTCCGGTGCATCCGGCCAGCGGATCTTTTCGTATCCATGCAGAATGACCAGAGCCTCGGCATACACCATCAGGTCAAAAGCTTCGTTGGCACCGCGACCCGGCTTACTCCATTTCCCGTCACTGCTCCGCTCTTCATACGTCAGTTCGTCGTAAAACCAGCTCCCCAGCCAGTCAGGGAAATGCACATAGCCGGGACCTGGCGAGTCACGCCATAACGCGTTATTCACCCGGTCTTTCAGGGCATCCGTCTGAAGAAGCCAGAGCGGCACATCACCTGCGGCCTGCGCCCGTCGGCCCGTTCGTCCGGTGTTATCAGGGAATGTACGGGTGATCAGTTTTGCGCGCCGGATGCTGTCGCCCTTAAACAGGTAAATACGTTTACCAAGGCCATCACGACGGCAACGACGCCAGAATTTATAGGCATTATCAGTGACCCCGTCTTCACCGCCGGAGTCCACCGCCATTGCCATCAGTCGCATTTGTTGAGAAGGATCGGAGGCCAGCGGCCAGCTTTTATGAAAAACATCCGTCAGCAGGACATCCCAGTCTTCCGGATAGCTGGCCGGATCAATTCGCTGGCTCTCCCCGTCGCTGTCACCGCGCAATGACTGCGTGATGTTGTAACGATCAATAATCCAGCGTTCGCCACGGCTGCCATAGCCCGTTACCTGAACCACAAAACGGCGATGACGTCCCGCCTGCACATCCACTGTCGCCACAAGGAAATTAACGCCATCCGGCACACTGCGGGAAGGAACTGGCTCTGCCCGCTGCTCAAGTAGTTCACTTTTTCGTTGCTCCATGCTGGCGCGGGGAAGATAAGGTAATCCCCAGTCGGTATTGATAACCGTCTTGAGTGTTTCTTCACTTCCGGTTGTCTCGTATTCCTGTTCTGCAGTAAGCAGTTTGTAAACGAGTTGCGAGAGTGTCTGGTAAGCAGCTGCCGGCCCCTCCATCCAAAATGACGCAATACGTGAGCGTCGGGGATCACCATAACGACTGCCATCCGCATTGATGGATTCCCCATCCCGCAACCAGACCCCACGTCCGTTCAGCTCACGTTTTTGTTCAGGCATAATCCGTCCTGAACAGGAAGGACACTGAATATAAGCCGCCTCACTTGCCAGCACGGGATCGGCAATATCACGGAAACCAGCAACCACATCGCCGCAGGGCTGAAAATACTCACCACAGTGTGGACAGGGCCAGTACCAGCGACGGCGATCGCCACGGTTATAGAGCGACAGTATCCCCGTGGTTGGCGGAGCCTCATGCGGTGAAGTCCGTCGCCATTTCACATCCTTCACATCCCTGCCGGGGGAACTCTCCACCAGCGTCATACCACTGGACATAAATGTGGTGGTACGTTTTGAGGCAAGAGAGAAGGCATCCCCCTCGCCATCAATATCTTCCGGAAAACGGTCATAATCCGTCAGCGCGACGCATTTATAATCTGATGAGGACATGATATTTACTGACGGCCAGCCGATTTTCAGGTAGTTGCCAGCAAGGAATGTTCTGTCATAAACGTTGTTGTCATTTTTGTTCGGACTCAGGCGACTGACCACTTCCGGGCTGACGCGAAACGTTCTGGCAAGTCGTTTTTTGGAGTGTTCGCGGGCTTTTTCCTCCGTCATCTGAATGATCAGCATATCCGCAGGATCGCAAATCACGTTGTAAATCACCCAGCCGTCAATCAGGCCGATAGTCTTGCCGGTTCGTGCCGGACCAACAAATATCACTGCGTCGTATTCACGCGAGGCCAGGCAGTTCATCGGCTCAATAACATACGGTGCCACCAGCGGATCCCACGGGACTGAGTTCCCGGCCCCCATGGGCACCCGCATATACTGAGCAACGGCATCAGCAACCCGCATTCGTCTCGGTGCGCGAAGGATATAACCTGAATCGGTTCGTGCTGCCTTTGCGGTTTCCTGATTCAGCATTACTCCTCCTGCTGTAATTCCTCCTCATCATCCGCACCTGCTTCGGTCACCCGCAGGGCTATCTGATCACGCAGATCATCAATAATGGACTGAACACGGCTCACAGCGGCAGGCTGCAGACCGCAGTCACGTTCCAGAATATCCGGTAATGTCTCCAGCACCTGCACGACCGCTTTTGCCCAGATGGCAAACTCCCGTCTGACATCACTGGCCGGAATGAGTTGTGCGGTTTCCTGTTCGAACTTAAGACGCTCACGTTCAGACTGATACCAGGCTTTGCGCTCATGCGCGTCCATTTCGCCTTCTGCAACCGGCGGTGGTAATGCCAGAAATGCCGACACAATATCAACCACCCGATAAAGCTTGAGGTTGCTTTCATGCCCCCCTGCAACGGGTAGATTTTGCAGCCTTGCCGCAGCAGTCTGGCGATGTACACCTGACAGTGCCGCCAGTTGACTGATATTCAGCGTCAGATTTTTTAACTCTCGATCCATACCCGCTCCAGAATGTTTTAAACATGCATCTTGCGAACAACTTTAGATAAACGGTGTTAGCGATGAACAAAAAACAATCAAAATCGACACTATAAAAATAAAATATCTGTAATATCAATTTGTTATAGTTGTGGTGATGACGAATGAAATTTCAAAAACTAGCCTTTTTCCGCGACGCTCCCGCCCCGTGGCAGCCCCCCCCACCGGGAGGACCCGTCAGCCAGACAGCTCTGACGAACGTCTGATACAGAGCCTTGCATGAATGGCATCGGGATAATCAAAAAAGGCATAGCATCGTGCCCACAAGAATCTGTGTGAGTGTCCTGTTTCTTCCACCCCCGCACAGGACTGGCGAGCATGAGGGACAAACCCGCGAATCATTAGCGCGGTAAAAACCCGGTGTGCATCGTTTTTGATTATTCCCGCACGCTCGCGCAGAAGGAGTTCCCCGTCGGGCTACGGTCATGGTTAATGCGGGAATACAGCGACGATACAGCGCATGATGTGTCAGGCTTGAATACCTTTATCCGTTAAAAGGGATATCAGTTAAGTTATCCTGCGTAGGGTATAAGCCATTGTCAAAGACACTCGACATGGAATGGGCTTTGTAATAGCAATAAAAAAACCGCCCGGAGGCGGTATTTCAAGTGTGACGTATGTTAGATCAAAAACTTAAATACTAACTGTCGAATTTGTTTCGTAACTCCGGCGACAGTGACGACCACCAGTTTATCGCTTCAAGTGCTTCTTTCTCTATATATTTTTTTTTATAGAATGCTTGCAATTGAGGTAGCACATTATCATGTGAGAATGCCTCTGAAATTTTGAAGTCTGCACCTAAGTGCATCGCTCCCATTTTCAATACCTCGAGATACCCATGGATTTCAGCATGTTTTTCAAAATCATCTAATATATTCATTTCTTCATCCTTTAGTGAGAAAGCTCAACATACTACATAATGCACTGGGTGACGATATAGTTCTGCAGATAACTAATCTGTTTAGTCACTGTGACGATTCGCTCTCTAAGGGTGAAATAATCCCGTTCAGCGGAGTCATTAAGTCGGGGGCTGGTAACATCGCCCAAGCTGCCGGTGCTGGTCGCTCCATTCGCGGGACATCTGGCGTTGAAGTGCAGCCCACACTTGCCAGTGCGAACACAACGCTGCAAATCATCAAGCTGCTTTTTAGCATCAGCTAAGTCCTTCGTGTATTTGGCATCCAGAGCCGCTACATCACGCTGGCGGATCTGCATGTCTTTGATGGTGGCGTTCGCCAGTTTCAGTTCTCTGGTGTTTTTGTCGCGCTGCTCTTTGTAAGTCATGGCGTTATCACGGTAATAATTAGCAGCCCATGACAGGCAGACGATGATGCAGATAACCAGAGCGGAGATAATCGCGGTTAATCTGCTCATTTCTGCCCCCACAAACAGACTTCACGCTCAATCTCACGGCGAGTCATCAGCCCTTTCCATTGCTTACCGCCAGCGTATGTCCAGCGCCGTAGCTGATCACATGCGCCTTTGATATCGCCCTGGTTTATTTTGCGAAGAAGCGTCGATGTTCTGAAATTACCAGCGCCCACGTTGTAAACGAACGAGTAAAGAGCGCCGCGCGTTGTTTCCGGTATATCGACTTTGATGTACGGGTTAATTTGTCTGGCGACCGTGGCAAGGTCTTTATTCAGGAGGGCTTTGCATTCTGCTTCGGTATACGTTTTACCGAGCATGATGTCTTTTCCGGTGTGTCCGTGACATACAGTCCATACGCCAACGATATCTTTGTATGGTATGTAGCTGACACCTTCAAGGCCATCGTCACCACTCGGACCAGTGATGAGCACAGACGCTATGGCAACAGCCCCACCACCAATAGCAGCAGCAACAGCCTTGCGTAATGATGGCGACATTATTCACCTCTCGCAGCCTTACGCTTATCTTCTTTAATCTTGAAATAAAGGTTTGTCAGATACGTCAGCAAGCCAAATACCAGACTACCCAGCACACCTATTGCCGCCCACTGTGAGGGCGTGACTTTATCGAGCAACTGTAAAAACCAGTACCCGGCACTACCTGCTGAGGTGCCATAGGCGACACCCGTTGTTAACTTATCCATGGATTTCATAACCCCACCTCGCAGATGCGGGTGCTGTGTAATGGAAATAAAAAGGCCACCTGACGTGGCCACCAGATTATTTCCCCACCAGCTCGTTTATCTCTTTCACTGTCTGGTTAAACCGCTCTGACTCAAGCTCAACACCTAAGGCCCGACGCCCCAGCGCCATTGCTGCTTTTATTGTGGAACCGGATCCCATAAAAAAATCAGCAACCAGATCACCAGGTCGACTACTGGCATTGATTATTTGCCTGAGCATATCCGCCGGTTTCTCACACGGATGTTTACCCGGGTAGAACTGAACGGGTTTATGCATCCAGACATCGGTATAAGGCACGGAGACTGATACGGAGAAATAGCGCCGGAGAGATTTAAACTCATCCAGCAATTCAGAATATTTGCGATTCAGTGAATCATAAGATGCCACCAGCTGGTGGTGTGGTTGTTCCAGTTGTTGTTCCTGAAACTTCTCTGCCGCTATACGGGAAAACAGTGCCTGTAACTTCCGGTAGTCTGCCTCATTCGGCAACTGCCACTGACTGGCACCAAACCAGTGGGAAACCATATTTTTCTTACCTGTGGCTTCGGCAATTTGTTTTGCCGTTATACCCAGTTCGGCACGAGCATCCCTGAAATACGATATCAGCGGTGCCATTATGTGCTGTTTGAGTTCCCTTTCTTTTGCCGCATAGCCGTCACTTTTGCCGCGATATGGCCCCTGGTAATGTTCAGCAAACAGAACGCGCTCTGTGGCAGGAAAATATCCGCGCAGACTTTCTTTATTACACCCATTCCAACGTCCGGACGGCTTCGCCCAGATGATATGGTTAAGCACGTTGAAACGTTCACGCATCATGATCTCAATATCAGATGCCAGGCGATGCCCACAGAACAGGTAAAGGCTTCCGGCAGGTTTTAACACCCGCCAGAACTGGGCCAGACAGCGGTCCAGCCACTTAAGGTAATCTTCGTCCCCTTTCCACTGATTGTCCCAGCCGTTGGGTTTCACCTTGAAGTACGGCGGATCGGTAACAATCAGGTCAATGGAATCATCAGGCAGGGACTGAATAAAATGCAGGCAATCAGCGTTGATTAAATCAACACTGTTTATTTTTACAGTATTTTTCATGGATCAGTAAGCGTAACTCTGGTAGGCTCACTCTGCTTTTGCGCTAAAGCAGTGGGCCGTGGTTCGCTTGTGACCAGTAAGCATGAGCGAATGGCTGGCAGGTGCTACCAACACCCACCAGCCGCCCATTTTCACAGCAGGAAACCGCCATTACTGGCAGCGTCTGAATTTATTCCCGTACCCGCCGTTATCCTTCGCCAGACCCGCCAGAACTAACTGAGTCAGTATTAACTGGCACCGGGCTTCACTTACTCCGGTAGTTCTCGTCATCATGCGTGGCGTTACCCACTTGTCAGCAGGTAAGAAATGAAGGACTGCGGCGGCGGTTTCTGTCATATCTTGCTGTTTTAGCATGTCTTTTTCCCTTCTGGTTAACATGACATACCAATAACTCTTGTCTAAAAAGCCAGCAAGATAAAAAGTCAGTATTCACGACCACCAGCGTGTTTACTGTACTGCACCAGGTTTACAGGTACAAAAAAACCGCTCAGCGGCGGGTTTAAGTTGTGTGGCGAAGTAACCACTCTTAACAGCATATTTGATTTTTTACGATTGTAAACGGTTGATTATTCATCTCCAATAAAAATAATTGTGTAGGTATGCCCTTAACAATGGATAAGAAACATGAATAAAATGACTGTACTATTACTTAGCGCAACTATCATTTCAGGTTGTACTTCTTCCGTACCATTGATAAAGAAAACTCAATCAGGAAAACCTGAGGGGGTTTATCAAAATACGACAAAAGATAAAGTCAAAGATGCCCTTGTGAATTACTGCAATAGTAGAGGGTTGATAATTTACAACGCTGATAACAGCAGTGTTATATGTGGTAAAGAACTGGAAGGCGGGTCTGCTGTTTTTGGACAAATGTTAATCGGCAATGCCTATTCAACAACCCCGGTATCAAAAGTCAGATTTACTATCGCTCAAGTTAATAACGATACAAAAGTGTGGGCCGATATGTGGATGGAAACTCAAATGGCAATGGGGCAAGTACAACAAATGGCTATAACAGACAACGCAAGCAAAAACACTATCCAACAACGTCTTGATGAATTAAAACCTTAAGTAAATTAATTAAATAAAATGGGGAGAATAAATCGACTCCCCACACATTAAACTGATTCAATTACCCCCTCAATAAGAGGTCTTCTAACGATCCATCTCTAGCTCAATTTCTAACATCATTAACATGCCATCAACTACACCTTCAGCCTTTTGCAATAAACGCCCAACCCAGCAATCAGAACGCCCATGTTTACGGGCAAGCGCCATAAACGTCATACCACCTACATAATAATCCACTAATAAATCGTGCAAATCGCTGTTGTTCTTTTTCAGGCGAGCCATGCACCCACAAATGATCATCGCGTCATCGTCACAACATTGCGGGCGGGATTTTACTTTTGAAGGGATTAGTCCTTTAAATCCTGCAGCAATAGACGACCAAGTGACATCCTCGTGATTATTTGCCACCCATGCCCCCCAACGTTCAAGAACCATTTGAATATCACGCATCAACTTTCTCCACAAAATCAGGCCAGCACGCCAATTGCCAGCGCACGATCGATAAAACGAAATATCAGCTCCAGCTGGGAGCCATACTTCTCTTCAAATGCCACGGTATCCGCATGCAGCTCGTCGTGATGCTTTCTGCACAAAGGCAACACAAAAAGGTCATGCGCTTTTGTTCCCATTCCACCCTGACCGTGACCTATCAGGTGGTGGGGATCATCAGCGGGCTTTCCACAACATGCACACGGCTGTGTCTTAACCCAGCGCGTGTACTTTTCATTAACCCAGCGGCGACGTTTTGGGCGTAACATAAAAGACTTCGGCGACTCCGGATCCACTTTCAGCGCCAGCACCTTTTTCGCCTTATCCTGGATGATGCTGGTGGCAGGAACCGAAGGCACAAGGTCACTTTCCCGGGTAACAGACGGCACAACAGGCTTCGGTAATCTCAGTGCCTTACGGGCTGCACTTTCCGGTAAGGCATCCGCCAGATCATTACGAATCAGCCACCAGCACAGTTCCGGCATTGTCACAACGTGACTGTCATCAAAACCGAGATCCCGACGCACAACAGACAACACCCAGCGGGCACAGTTATCCGTTGCCATTGATTCCAGCCGTTCCGTGAACTGATCGCGCAGCTGGTTATCGCAGTGCCAGCACAGACGGATTGCACCCGGAGCGTGTCGCATTGTGGTCATGTTCTCGCTGTGCCAGTCGGAATGAGGCCACTGGCAGCCTTTTTCACGAAGTAACCAGCTTTCAAGACATTCCACGCCACCAGCACGACGGATCACTGCCTCATTGCGGAACACGGCCCGAACGGCAGGATCATCCGCCAGCGGTTGTGATGCCGCCGGAACGGCACCACTGGCGAAAGATGAATAACGCTCCGGCTCAGGCTCCAGCAGTACACGCCCCTGCATAAACAGGGGCATCAGCTCTGAACCTGGCCTGAACAATACGATCCCCATACGCGGGGCAATTTCAGGAGTCAGTAGTGCTCTCACGGTCACCTCAATGAACGGTATCGAGCAGCTTTAACAGCTCAGGGAATCGGGATTCGAAGAAATGCGGCTGCGTCTCGCGCGGATTTGCGGGACTGGTGATGTTCTTGCCGAACATGCAACCTTTCGCTGTCAGCGACCAGAATTTTTTGATGTTGTTAATCGCGGTACGGCTGTATCGTTCGCGCTGCTCGACGATCCCCAGTTTCACCATCTGGTGATATGCCTGATTAGCCGTCAGGCGTATACCATACTGTTTCAGCAGTGCACTCAGTGACAGTGTCGGGCGACTTGAGCCATCGTGTGCATCAGCAGGAGCATCAATGGCATAGCGCGGTGCCAGATTCGGTAAGCCAACAGCCTCCTGGAGTTTCTGACAGGCACCAAGCACTGAAGAGTTAGACAGGTTTAACTCCCGGCGCATAAAGTCCAGCAGGATCACGCCAGCCTGCATCTTGTCAGCAGCCTGTCCGGATAATTTTTCCGGTGCGCTGGTTACCATATCGAAAGTACGGATCACCTTCAGATGGAATGACGGGCTGATCCACATTGCATAGGCATACACCAGTTCTTTGCAGACATACGTCCCCTGGTTATTTCCGCCACGAATAACGTTAACTGGCTCTATATTGACCGAGTTGCAAATCTGCAACTCGCTTATTAAACGTTCAGTTTGCTCATTGCGGAGCCAGAATGCAGGCTTATGCTTATCCAGAGAACCGGCAGCCCTGTGCAGATCGTTCAGGCTGTAACGCCCATAAGCATCACGACGAACTTCAATACCATCAATGACCATCAGATTATTCATACTTCGTTTCTCCTCTTAATCAGGCGGCTGCACCCGCCGGTTTCTCGTACTTACTGATAGTGATCTCGACCTTCCCTTCCGGGATAACCGGTCCCCACTCCACCAACATTCTTTTCACTTGGCTGTCGTCTTCCCACACACCCGCGTGGGTCAGGGCGTCAAACAGCGCCTTGTTATAGTTGTCCAGATCGCGGATCCGGTTATCCGGAGGAAACAACACGATCTCCACTGAAGCAGGTGCCGACGTTGGTTTCGGCAGACGACGTAACTGCTCAACTATTGCTGCGCACGCTGCGCTCTGGAATTTTCGCCCCGCCGCGCTTATCAGGCTCTTACCAGCAAACGCCCCTTTGTTGGGGTGTCGCCAGTACGTGTTCACGCTGGGCGGAAAAGGCAGGATCAGCTTCATACTTTCAGGCCCCTCTCATGTAACCAGTGGGTTGCACGCAGCCTTGCGTTTTCCTCACCGGCAAGCAGTGCGCGGATAATCCCGACCGCCTCGCTGTCGTCGTCCTTCACCGCGGTATGAAGCGTTATCCCCCGGGCCACGCCACGCTTTATCGTGATGACGCCTTTTTTCTCCAGTGCGCGAAGATGCTCTACCGCTGCATTCACTGAACGGTATCCCAGCATGGTTGCCACCTCCTGATTGGTTGGCGGAAAGCCACGCTCTTTCTGATAAGAAATCAGCATATCCAGCACCTGCTGCTGGCATTGAGTTAACGTCGTCATTACGCCCCCACGTAATTCCCTGACAGATACCACTCATCACTCGATACAGCGCGCTTGCTGCTTTTCCGTAAACACAGCTCACGACGCGCCAGAAAATTGTTTCGTTCTGGCTGGGAGTGGCTTTCACGGAATGCCGCCATCCACACGGTTGCAGCACGACGGTATAAGCCCCTGGACTCCAGTTCTTCAGCCTGGCGGGTCAGGCACAAAATCACCCGTGGATCGTTAGTGCCGACATAGAAATTGCGCACAGGTCTGGTTTCTCGAACTGGTTGTGGTTCCGGTTCCTGCGCTCTTTCAGTCAGGCGCGGGAAATGTCTGCGTGTATCTCCTTCACAACGGTGAGCCACACGCCCACTCTGACGTAACTTGCTTGCAGACTGCAGAACGCGCTGCCGTGAGTAACCTGCAAAAGCATCCGCAATGTCTCCGGAAGTACACCCCGGATGGGCTTCAATGAATTTCTGAACGTCATTTAACAGACTCATGATCACCCTCTGAATCCTGCCGGGATCTGGCTGTAGTCCACGTTGTCGTAACTGGCTTTGAAGTACGGGTCCTCGCGTTTTTCGGTGTACGTGCTGACGGACG
Source organism: Escherichia coli (assembly GCF_036503815.1). Lineage (GTDB taxonomy): Bacteria > Pseudomonadota > Gammaproteobacteria > Enterobacterales > Enterobacteriaceae > Escherichia > Escherichia coli_F. Next base: position 1,232,056 of record NZ_AP027764.1, on the reverse strand, counting down.
GCGATAAGCGCAGGGAAAGCTCATCCCATTTTTCCCGCAGCTTCGACGGGCTGAGCACGTTACGGCACCAGAACGGATCGCGGCTGACGCGGCTGTACATCTCGCAGATTTGTTTGTGAGTACGCCCATCCTGTACACACATCAGGCGAATTTCGTTTGCCCAGGCTGTCCAGTTCGGTTCTTTGGGACGAACCACCTCGCCGTCACATTCGGCAGCCTGCTCGTACAGGGCGATGATTTTTTTCCAGAGCCACTGTGCGCAGGTCAAATCATCCTGCGTCCCCCACTGGCGCTTTTTAGGGCTGAATACAACCGCATCAGGATGGCGAGTTAAAAAATCCTGTTCAGCCGTCTGCGTGTCCGGTTGCGAAGCGTCCGGACGAGAAGGTTTTTTATCTGACGGATCATGTTTTGATTTTACTGACGGATCCCCGCCAGATTCTGACGGGTGAAAACCCGCTTTTTTGCCAGATTTCGACGCATCAAATTTTGACGGGTCAGATTTTGATGCGTCAGATTTTGACGGGTCAGAATCTGACAGTTGAGAAAATGCCGCTGCCTGAAGCTTCGCAACGTTAAGCTGATAAACATTCGACGCATTGCGGTTACCCTGGCGACGCGCCTTACGCGTTAACCAGCCTTCTGCTTCCAGCCGTGCGATAGCCGTTCTGACGGTACTCATCCCCGCGCCAATCTGACGGGCAATGGTTTCAATTGATGGCCAGCACACACCTTCGTCATTACTGAAATCAGCCAGGCGGGCCATAATTGCCACGCTGGATAACTTCATGCCTGATGCAGCGCAACCATCCCATACATAGCCGGTTAATTTAGTGCTCATGACCGACCTCTATTTCCCTGAATTTACGACGAAACTGTTCGAGCGGACTGAAGCATTCGTGCTCATAACCTTCGCGGAGGTAGATAACCCGTTGTGTTTCCGGCTCCCAACGAATGACTCTGACGGGCACTCCGTAGTGATCTTTGAACCAGCGGTTAACTTGTCGCAAAGGACTGTCTCCTTCTGCCGGTTGAAATCACCCACAGCCCACTCTGCAAAGCTGTGGGTTACAATTTCCCTGTCACCTGGTACATTCACTGCATAGCAATATTCCACCTTCGCTTTTCCACCCGGTACAGGAAGCGCAATCAGTTGCGAGCGACGGTAGTGTGTTGTTAAACTGTTCATGCGTTAGTTTCTCCACAACCAGAAGCAATCGACGCCACGACGCCCGGAGCTGCACACTCGCGGGCGTCATTACTTTCTGAAATGCAAAAAATTTTGTAGACAAGTGCTGCATGCTCCTGCAGCTTCGAAATTGAGAGATACAGCTCGTCGTTAATTGCTGTCTTCTCATGCGGTTCCACTACACCGTCTTCGATTGCTGAACGAATCTGTTTTGAATAACTGCCGATCTGTTCAATGACTTCCAGCAGACGCTGGTTAATATCGGCGTTGTCCACATCCTCGACGTCAGGAAGAGACACAAAGACGCCATTTGCAGACTGCGCCACAGCATCAGCAATGAAGTGAGTGCCACCAGCACGCTGTAAAACCATTGCCCATCCCAGCGGGAAAATCTGATCGCCATCTGCACGAAGGCGGTTGAATAAAGCGTTTTCTGTTACATCGAGCCAGTCAGCCGCTTCAGCGTAACCACCCGGCAACGCCGCGATAGTTTTTCTGACAGCTTTCACGTACCACTCAGGCTGTTTTTCTATTTTCCAGTGATGCTTACCCACGATTAGCCTCATCGTTCTGTGGTTAAAAATTGAAAGTGTTCTGCTAATCTTTCGGATAGATATCCGGTCTTAAGTCAGATTTCGTAATTGCACCTGACGTGCATTGCTCAAGTTTTTTAGCCAGCATAAAACTGGCTTTTTTATAGCCATTGAAAACCAGCCGTAAGTAGCCAGGTGTTGAGCCAACTTTTCCGGCCAACTCGCCCTGCTGTTCTTTGGTTAAAGAGTCCCAATACGCTTTCATGTAATATGTACCTCCGGTGTACATATTACATGATTGAAATGAACCTTCAAGATACTTGTACCTTAACGGTACAAGGGTTTTAATTTCGTTATGAAAACAATCCATGACATCCGGCGGTCTAACGCCAGAAAACTGAGAGATGGTGTTGGCGGGAATTCTTCCTTTGCCACTATGATTGATCGCGAGCCAACCCAGACCAGCAGGTTTATGGGAGATGGTGCTACTAAAAATATCGGTGACAGCATGGCACGACACATCGAAAAATGTTTCGACCTGCCTGTCGGATGGCTCGATCAAGAACACCAGACAACGAACATCACAAAAAAACCTGATGTTTCAATCACTAATAAACAAATCACATTAGTCCCTGTCATATCATGGGTACAGGCCGGAGCATGGAAAGAAGTTGGATATTCTGAGGTTGATTTGAGCACAGCAGAAACGTATCCCTGCCCTGTACCCTGTGGGGAAATGACTTATATCTTGCGGGTGATAGGTGATTCAATGATTGATGAGTACCGCCCGGGAGACATGATTTTTGTCGATCCTGAAGTACCTGCCTGCCACGGTGACGACGTTATTGCATTGATGCACGATACAGGTGAAACCACCTTCAAAAGGTTGATAGAAGATGGGACACAGCGTTATCTCAAAGCGTTAAACCCAAACTGGCCTGAGCCTTACATTAAGATCAACGGTAATTGCTCTATAATTGGTACAGTGATTTTCTCAGGAAAACCAAGAAGATACAAAATCAAAGCCTAATCAATGTTTATGAACCTGCTTCGGCAGGTTTTTTTATACTTGACAATGTACCTATGAGATACATAATGTACCCAAGAGAAACAACGAACAGGCAGGACGCCCACGAAGTAGCCGCCTGGGGCATATGAAGTCCAGGATGATTCGTTAGCAACAAAAAAGCGCCCTATAGGACGCTTCGCTCTTTAACAATCTGGAGATCCCCAACACTTAACGGGATTTTGGCTTCGGTTCTGGCGGTGAAGGACGAGGTTTTAAGGGTATATGATCCTCTTTCCATGTATATATAAATGCATTCATTTGGTCATCTCAATATAGAATCCATTATTAATTCATACTCATAAAGCCTGTGTGACTTTGGTGATGGTGGTCTGGGCTTTGGAGGTACATGGTTAGGGATTATGGGAGTTCTATTTGTCATTATTACACCTTTTTGACCGAGGCAAATCTCCAGCAAACCATGCGATAACGCTATGCATGAATGATATTTCTGACTCATCAACACGTCCCAGCGCAATACAGGTCCGTTTGAACGCAGCATCTTGTAAAGATCTCCATGGATTACTATCAGCGTCTTGAACCTTTAAAAACCGAGTGCGTAGTTCGTCATCAGAAAGGGAGGAAAACTCAACAATCAACCTTTTATACTGTCGCATCTGTTCCTTTGATAAGCCAGCTTCCTGCCCAAATTGGTATACCAATTGAAGCACCGACAAAATAGCTACAGATGCGCCAAAAATAAACATATTGCTATATGGCGCAAAAACAGAAAAGCCCAAGACAATGAGAACAAGAGTTATGCTCTTGTCTATCCGATTTAAAAGGGTGTAATTCATTTTCTCAAGAAAGAAAGAATAATGAATATCGAATGCTAGATCGTCTCGAGTCATCTCTATTCCCTTACATTTCAGGTTTCGGCTCAGGGATCGGTGCTGGTCTCTGATTTACCGGAACATGAAATTTTTCATTGCTATCTACGTACATATTTCCTTCCTACCTGTTGTTGGGATATCCAGATTATACCGAATCCTTGTTGTTGGGGAATAACCAGGTCCACCTCGCCTGATGTGGCTAAAAGCAGGCACATAACAGCTAAGTATTTTCAACCAGAGAGAATCCTTAGCGTTGTGGTGAATGCGGCTCAGCGCACGCGGGTTAAGGTTAAGGCTGACAGTCGACCTTCTGTGGATACCCACCCGTCTGGTGTACAACCTTCGCCAGGCACCGGGAGGCACCCGGCACCACAACTTTATGCTGTGTGTTGTCTTGGCGGTACCAGCTTGTACCCTTGCTTCCGGCTGGTACCGTCCTTTTTACAAAACAGAGAAGAGCATCATCGGACGACGGGCTCATAACCCAATCCATCCGGGCGGCTGCCACCGCAGGTGTTCTTCTCTGTTTTGTGGAGAAACTAACCGCCCCTACGGGGGCATTTATGGAAATGTAATTGACTCAATAATCGCCGGACGGTGAGGGCTTCCTTTTACCCGAATTCAGCGCGGTGCAGCGCATATAACGTGGAGAACAAAATGTCATTTATTAAAACTTTTTCCGGGAAGCATTTTTATTATGACAGGATAAATAAAGACAACATCGATATTAACGATATCGCGGTTTCCCTTTCAAATATCTGTCGCTTTGCCGGCCATCTTTCACACTTCTACAGCGTCGCCCAACATGCGGTGCTTTGCAGCCAGCTGGTACCGCAGGAATTTGCTTTTGAAGCGTTAATGCATGATGCGACAGAAGCGTATTGCCAGGACATCCCCGCGCCACTGAAACGCCTTCTTCCCGACTATAAACGGATGGAAGAAAAAATAGACGCCGTAATCCGTGAGAAATACGGGTTACCCACGGTTATGAGCACGCCTGTGAAATATGCCGATCTCATCATGCTGGCAACCGAACGCCGCGATCTCGGGCTTGATGATGGCTCTTTCTGGCCTGTACTGGAAGGTATCCCGGCAACAGAGATGTTCAACGTGATTCCACTGGCACCGAGCCATGCCTACGGGATGTTTATTGAGCGCTTCAACGAGTTATCGGAGTTACGCAAATGCGCATGAATGTTTTCGAAATGGAAGGGTTTCTTCGCGGGAAATGTGTACCGCGAGATCTGAAAGTGAATGAAACGGATGCTGAATACCTGATACGTAAATTCGATGCGCTTGAAGCTAAATGTGCAGCACTGGAAAACAAAGTAATACCAGTGTCAGCTGAACTGCCGCCAGCACATGAAAGTGTTCTGTTATTTGATGCTAATGGAGAAGGCTGGCTGATTGGCTGGCGTTCTCTCTGGTACACATGGGGGCAAAAAGAAACCGGAGAATGGCAGTGGACATTTCAGGTCGGGGACCTTGAAAACGTCAATATTACCCACTGGGCAGTAATGCCGAAAGCACCGGAGAATAAAAAATGAGCGTGATAAAAACTCATACAGGAATTGTTATCACCCGAGACGGTGAAAAGCGGATGAAATTACATTCCACTGAAACCTCCTGGGTTGTCGGACGTTGTGAATCCTACGACAAAAAGACTGGTTACCGTTGGGGCGCGCCAAACATGCGCCTCCGTCTGCTCCTGGACAGCATCAGGCCAATAAAACAAGTAGCAACCAGAGAACAAAATTAATTATCAGGACTGGAATTTGATATTACTGCCCATGTGCAGCGGGCTAAGTGGAGAAACATATGCTGAACCTCGATTGTGTTCCTATCTCAACTTATTGCAAAGAAACTGGCGAAACTCCTGAAGCAATAAACAAACGTGTACAGCGCGGTGTTTGGCGTGAAGGTGTTCAGGTTTTAAAGGTTGAAGGCGTTAAGGAGAGGTGGATTGATCTTAGTGAGGTTGCAAAATGGGCCAGACAAAACTGCTCAAACTACCGCGCGGCGTAACAATCAGGAAACACCGCCAGGGCGAAACGATCAATATAACTTTCACCTACAAAGGCGTTAAATGTCGTGAGCCTCTTTCCAATCTGGAAGTAACACCAAAGAACATTAAATACGCCGAGCGCACACTCGGCGAAATTCATAATAAGATCGAAAGGGGAACATTCATTTATGCGGAATATTTTCCCCGTTCTGCTCGTTTGAAAATTTTTGGTAATGCTGCTGCAGGCAAAACGGTAAAAATGTACCTGGACGAATACCTTGAAATCTGCGAAACGAGAAAACTTTCACCATCTACGATTGGTGGTTATAAAAAATGCCGTAGTGCGTTAGCCTCACTCCACATTTGCCCTGCAAGTGAATTAACACCAGCAATCCTGAAAGCGTGGATTCAAAGCCAGAAAACGACCTTAAAAACAATTCGCAACCAGTTATCTTTCCTGCGGTCAGCACTTGATGAAGCCGTAACCGATGGGGTACTTCAAATTAACCCCGTATCGTTGGTAACTGCTTCGCGCTACCAAAGTGATAAGTCAGAAGCAGAAAGCAGCTATGTGGTTGATCCGCTATCACCAGCAGAAGTTGATGCATTACTAGCAGCAGCCGGAAACAAACAATGGGAAAATCTGTTCCGGTTCGCCATACATACAGGCCTGCGTAGTTCTGAATTATGTGCCCTACGATGGCATGATATCGACTTTGTTGGAAAAACAGCCCATGTTCAGAGCGCAAGTGTTGTCGGAGTTATCAAAGGAACAAAGACAAAAGCCGGTACCCGTAAAGTTGAACTGACTGAAGAAGCAATGTTGGCGTTGATAAACCAGAAGCCATTTACATTCATGAAGGATGCTACTGTCTTTGAAGATCCAAAGACCAATAAACCCTGGGCAAGTGCTGATGCAATTAGGAAAAAAGCATGGGTGCCAACATTGCGAAAAGCAGGTATTCGTTACAGAAACCCATATCAAACCAGGCATACATTCGCCACCAGACATATCAGCCGGGGAGCAAACCTGTTTTGGCTTGCAGCTCAAATGGGGCATAAAGGGCCTGAGATGCTTTTCAGGCACTATGGCTCATATCTGAAGGAATATGATGGACAAACAAGCTTGAAGAAGATAACAATATAATCCAAGCATGAAACTATTGGCCACAATTTGTGGCCATTTTACGGAGCAAGATAGAAACATGGCAAATCAAATTACCAAACTAAAAAATATAAATGTTGTGAAGTTTCGCGGACTGAAAAATATAAACATCGAGTTTGGTTCTCGCCTAACTGTTATTTGTGGTAAAAATGGCACATCTAAATCCACAATTCTTGGCATTATCGCCCAAATATTTAGCTTTACAAAGGACTTTACCAAAAACCCTGAGACTGATTTAACACAATATAAAACATTAACAAATGGCAGCTTCAAGTCAGCTTTCAGCGAACATTTTAGGCTTTCAGAACAATTTGATGTTCCTGGTTCAATGGACGTCAAAATTAGTGTCTATGATGGTGCATCGAACAAACATCTTGAAAAACTAACATTAGGTTTATACAGCTACAGTGACAGAGATAAATCAAGGCCTGTAGTCAGGGGAAATGATTCAATACCGGAAAAAAACCAAAGTAGAAACGTTACTCATCCTGTTATTTTTTTAAGCTTAGCACGACTTCTTCCTATTACATTAAGGACTGATTACTCAACACGGGATGTTCAGTACATCAATGAAAATTCTGATGAAATCAGAATGATGAGTAACCAACTCTTACTAAAAAACAATGGAAGCTCAGTAACAGCAACAAAAGGTACTATCGATTCAATGGTTGTCCATGGTGACAATTATGATCACCAATCAGTATCTGTCGGTGAAGATAATGTTGGACAATTAATCCAAGCAATTTTTTCATTTAAAAGATTGAAGGAAACTTATTCTGATTATCATGGCGGAATATTGTTAATTGATGAAGCCGATGCAGGTCTTTTCCCTGCTGCACAGTTAGAGCTAATTAATATTCTAACTAAAGCAGCAAAACAATACGATCTGCAAATAATCATGACCTCGCACTCTCCATTAATAATAGAGGATATCTATAATCGTTCAAAACAAGATAGTGATAGCTTTAAAACAATATATCTTACAGACACATATGGAGATATTAAAACAAAGAATAATCTTTCATGGACAGATATCCACGCTGATTTACATGTTGAAACTGTAAAAATTAATGATGACATTTGTCTTCCAAAGGCAAATGTATATTTTGAAGACAAAGAAGGTTTCGACTTTTTCAAACAATTGATAACAGATCGAAAAATAAATAAAATATTAAATCCATTAGGGAATATAAATATTAGCTGCTCTGCCATGCTTGACTTAATGGCAAGAAAAATACCAGAATTTACAGCTAAAAGCTTGATCGTCTTAGACGGTGATGTTGTTCACGACAATAGTGCTAATGCAAAAAAAGCCAAAAAAGAAAAAAACTTATGTTTGCTTCCAAGCACCTTACCTCCAGACCAAATGATTTTTGAGTTTTTATATAATTTACCACCTGATGATGCATATTGGGAAAATAAAAATAAATTTACAAAAGCTGTTTTTATGAAAACAGCTAAAGACATAATTGCAACGCTAAAGATTGGTAACGCTCCGATTGATTTAAAAATCCTTATAGATAATTATAAAAAAGTTAACAAAAACCATGGCGGGATAGTTAGAAAACTGTTTAAAGATTTTGCACATACGACTCAATTTCAGGCCCAAGTAAAAGGGCGAGTTAAAGATAACCCATATCGATATTGGGTCGAGAAAAATCCTGTGCAATCGGATAGCTTCAAGAATGAACTAATAAAGAGTCTTAAAGTTATTATGACAAGTGGACATGGTGTCGATTCTGCTACCATCTCATCATATCTGTCAGATAACTAATTGATTAAAAAGGGCTTTATGTGATGGCCACAAAGCCCTTTTTTTGATATACTTTAGATCTGACATTTAGAGGTATCATATGCGTTTTAACACCCCACTTCGCTATCCTGGCGGTAAAGGCAAGCTTGCAAATTTCATGCTTCGGCTTATTGAAGAAAATAATCTTTCGCCTATACATTATGCCGAACCATATGCTGGGGGTGCTGGTTTAGCATTGAAACTGTTACATCTAAATGCAGCTGAAAAAATCATCCTTAATGATATTAATATTTCTGTTTATGCTTTTTGGCACAGTGTATTAAATCATGCAGATCAATTATGTTCTTTAATTGAAAGAACTGAAGTTACAATGGATGAATGGTTTAGGCAGAAAGATATAATTAATAATCCTAAAGACCATGATCTTTTAACAATTGGTTTCTCAACCTTTTTTCTCAATAGAACAAATCGTTCTGGAATATTAAAAGGTGGAGTAATTGGCGGTAAAAATCAAGAAGGGAAATGGAAGCTTGACGCTCGCTATAATAAGAGTGATTTGATTTCTCGAATCCATAAAATATCAGAAAATCGTCACAGAATAGATTTATATAACATGGATGCAATTGATTTCATTAAAAAAATAGTTATTCAATTGCCACAAAACTCATTAACATATTTGGATCCACCTTATTACATAAAAGGTAAAGGTTTATATATCAACCATTATAATCATGATGATCATGTTAGGGTTGCAAAAGTCGTACAGAATAATATTAAAACACCTTGGATTGTTTCTTACGATAACACTCCTGAGATCCAAGCTATGTATAAGACATCATCATTAGTATATGGAATAAACTACAGTGCTCAAGATCGGTACAAAGGATCTGAGGTAATGTTCTTCAGTGAACGATTGAAAATCTTTAAAACAGATGATCCAACTAAGGTAAAAGCGCCTGTATTTAAAAGAGGATGTGTTGACGACCACATCCAGACATAAAAGGAGCCGCAAAAGATCCGCAGAATAAAATGGTTAGTATTAATCGTTTTATTTCAGCTAATTATAAAAATACGGACTCGGGTTCAACTCCCGCCAGCCCACCAATCATGATTGGACGGTGTAAGGACAACACCAACAAAAACAGGAAGTTAGAAGTCTCAGCAAGACACCGACCAGACGGTGAGGAGACATAAAAGGATACGCAAAGGAGTCGCGGCTCTTGGTGATATGAAAGCCCACAGATGTGGGCTTTTTCGTTGATGGTCAGAACGACCAGTTCGCACCAGCCACCGCGTTCCATGGCGATTCCACACCGGCACCATGGCTATACCCCACCCCGAGATGCCCGCTTAACGAACTGCTGAATGAGGCTTTAATACCTGCCTGGTATATTCCACGTCTGCCCGACAAATCATTGACAAAATTACCGTCATTATTCACTTTCACCCGGTTATCATCGACAAATTCTTTGCGCACAGCCGCCTTCAGCCACGGCTCAACTTCCATGCCGTTCCCCAGACGCATGTTGTAACTCAGCGTTGCGCCCAGTTCACGATATATACTGCGGGTATCGACTGATTTCGATTCCATACCATTGGATAAATGATATTCGGGGTTATCAGCGGTGAACCCCGTTAACGATGCATACGGCGTCAGGTTCCAGTTACCATCGGTAAATCGCATCCCGGTTTCAATGTGACCGCCCAGCCCGTTGCTGCGATAACTGCCGTTGGCGGCTCCACCGCTGCTCATTTTACCGGCTACGTTACTTTCAAAGCGGTTCAGCTTCACGATACCGTCCAGATAGAAACCACTTTCATGTTCCCAGCTGACATAGCCCCCCAGAGAATAACTGCCCACACTGCCATGTCCTCCACGATCAAAACCGATATGTGAATGGGAATAACCCATAAAAGCGCCCAGCGTCGCAATCCCCTCAGGAATATCATTACGGCTATCGATCCCCACCGTCATTCCGGTCAGCGTCTGCTCAAACCCGGCACCCGCATCGGTGGTGACATTATTACGGATGTTATACGTCGTCCCCCAGACATTATTGTTGTGTGGACTCGCTTTCATTATGTTCAACCGCTCGCGAATACTGTTTAGCTCAGCATCAAAGACCAACGGTAATGTTGCTGCCATATTGAGTACGGCTGCCGTAGAAGGCGTGATGCGTTTCTCCGGGACGGGTGTCGGCGTTGGCTCGGGAGTCGGGTCTGGTTTCGGATCCGGTTTTGGGTCTGGTTTTGGATCCGGTTTCGGATTTGGGTTGGGGTCCGGGTTGGGTTTGACATCATTGGTCAGGTTCCAGTTGCTGTTGCCGTCGCTTTTCAGGACATACTCATAGGTCCCAAGATCAACGAAACCGCCGGTATTACCCAGCGTAAACGAAGCATCCCCTCCCCCTGTTTTCACCAGCGTCATCGCGTCGTCAGACTGAGGGCTGACGCCGGTATCCTGAACAAAGATTTTAAAATTGCCAGTGGCGTTGTTGTTGACGACCAGTTGATCGCCCCGGGAGCCTGCAACGTTGGTATGCAGGTAGAAATTACCGCTGCCGGAAAGTTCACTGGTGGTCAGCGTATTGTAGATACCGTTAGTTGTGGCAGGCGCTGCTGTTTGTGCTGATAAATAAACATCACCGTCGTTGAGGAGCAAACTGTTTACTCTATATTCGCAGTTGCTGGTGCCTGCACAGGAATTATTGCTGTTAAGCCAGACACTGCCCCGGCTGGCAGCCGTCAGGTCGGCAAGCGTCGTATCGACGCCATTTCCGATAGTTAATGTCGCGCTATCGGTAATCCGGACCACCCCTTCAAGTTTAACTGGCGTAACATTATCCCGTGGCGCCATTAACGACAGGCTTCCTGTCGCTCCACTGACCGATGCATCCGCCAGCGTACCTGCGTAGACGATTGCCGTCCCGCCAGCGACCTGTAGATCTTCTGCCCGGGCCAGAGCCTGAAACTCATCTTTTGACCGACCAAGGGTATATTGCCCACCGGAATTAACCTTTGTGGCGAAGTCCTGACCCAGGTTTTGCATTGCCCCACCGTTGCCAACCGTGGAATCGCGAGCTTCGGTACCTGCTAATACCAATAAATTACCGCCATTTTCCAGCAGCACATTGGTCGCTAAATTTCCGGCAATGGAAAAGGTGCCGTACTGGTGAGTACCGCTGATTTCAATACCGTTAGCCGTGCTCGTCTGGAGAGCGGCACCGCTGTTCTGGATGATATCTGTCGCTTTGCCATTATCGTTGACTGTCAGCGTACCGCCTTCATTAATCGTTGTTTTTACTGCCTCACCGTTAGCCGAAACTGTTTGTATTCCGCCGTCGTTAATCGTTGTCTCATTCGCCACACCCTCGACGATTTGTTCACCGCCGGTAAGCATCGTGCCAGTCGCAGTGGCTTTTGTTTTGACGATCTCCCGTCCGCCCGCATTGACCTGTGTTTTGGCGGAAGTGGTGTCTGACTCCACGGTTAACACGCCGCCATTTGCCAGCAGGATATTGTTCGCCGCATCCTGCTCGATGCTGAACGCGACGCCATCAGCGCGTGTCCCTGTGACCCGCGTCGCCCTGGTGGTTGCCACCAGCGCGCCCTGGCTACTCTGCTGTATCCCCGTAGCGCTGCCTTTCTCCCGCACATCGAGTGTGCCGCCGTCATTAAGTACCGAGTTTTCAGCCAGACCGCCCTCATTAACTACCTGTGAACCGCCATTAATAATGGAACCTTCCGTTGTCCCGTTTGCCATAATTTGTTGTAGGCCAGAGACGATATCGGTATTGATCGCCTTACCATAATTCTGAACGGTTTGCGTGCCGCCTTTGAGGTGCGTTTTATCTGTTGACCCACCATCAACAATTTGTTCACCACTTTCGATATTTGCCTCAGTGGCTAAACCATATACCGTTTGCCTGCCACCTTTGATATTTGCTTTATCAGAAGTGGCACTGGCATATATTGTTTGGGTGCCCGCACTATTGAGTACAGTGCCAACATCTTTTCCATAAACATCCATTTTGCCGTTGGCATTAATAATCGTATCAACTGCCCGGGAACCAGTAACGACTGTTAATGAGCCAGCGTTTTCCAGCACTACATTTTTAGCTTCTGAATTCCTGATGTAGAAAGCATCACCATAACTGTTAGTTCCTTCGATAAGTGTTCCGGAAGTCGTGGAAGCAATTAATGCGCCGCCGGATTGTTGCTCAACATGCTTAGCCTCACCACCGTCCTGAACCTCCAGAACGCCACCATTATTAAGTCTGGTGCTATCTGTTTTAGCCTCCTTCTGGACAATCAGCTTACCGCCAGCATCAACGGTAGTATTTTTCGCCGTGGTTTTAGCCACTACCGTCAGTTCGCCGGTATTTTCCAGCACAACATAATTAGCCTCCCCTCCGGTAATAGTGAAGTGAGAGAGCTTGTTGTATCCTTCAATATCAGTCCCTGCGCCCGTGTTGGCAACTAAAGCACTGCCCGTCTCCTGGTTAACCCCATGTGCGATACCACCGGTATAGACAATCAGCGAGCCTCCGGCGCTAATATTGCTGCCAGTTGCCGTACCATCTTTCTCAACAACCTGCCGGCTCCCGGAGGAGATATTTGTCGTGTCAGCTTTCCCGCCGCTCTTGATATTTTGTGTTCCGCTGTTGATATTGGTTCCCGTGGCAATACCATGATTATTTATATTCTGTGTGCCACCATTAATGATGGTATTTGTCGCGTTTCCGGCAACATCCATAACGCCGCCATTATCTATTCGGGTCGCATCAGCTTTAGCATTCGTTAAAACTGACATTGCTCCTTTATCTTTAATAATCGTCTTATTTGCCGAACCATATGCATTTATGTCTAAATGACCACCATTTTCCAGCAACACATTGTCTGTCACGTGATTGTGGATGGAGAATGCACCTTCACTATTCGTACCGCTCACCGTCGTACCGTTAGTGTTTGTTTTTAAAATTGCACCATCGTGCTGGGTAACATTTGTTGCCGTACCACCACTAACATCAAGCACGCCACCGGAATAAATTTCAATAACATCCGAGGTGCTGGTGTAATCAACAATTTGCGTACCTCCAGAATAGATCTGAGTATATTTTGCCGTTGACTTACTATTCAGAGACTGAGTTCCGCCTTCAATCGTGGTGAACATAGCCTGGCTGTTATTTAATTGTTGCGTTCCTCCACTCTTAATGGTGGTTATTTCTGCGGTACTTGAATCGACAACCTGTAGACCACCATCTATTGTGGTGTTCAGCGCATGGCTCTTAACTGTTCTTTGCTCGCCTCCATTCTTAATGGTAGTATTTTCTACACTGCTTGAGTCCACATACTGCCACCCCCCATCTATTGTTGTGTTCGTTGCCAGACTTCCTTGCGTAATCTCCTGATACCCGGACATATTTATCGTCGTACCGTCAACACGCCCCTGACTCGATACTGACTGGCTCCCACCATTAATTATTGTTCCATTCGCAGTTCCCCCCATTACTGTTGAACGACCGCTTATTATCGTTGTTGCATTACTGGTACCACCTACATAAACATACTGACTGCCACTCTGGATTATCGTCCCTGTCGAAATTCCCCCGTCCAGAATTGTCTGGCTGCCACCGTTAATGACTGTATTATTGGCCTGCCCCTGATGAGTACCATTGGCTGATACATATTGACGGCCACCAGATTCAATAAGACTTCTATTAGATACCCCGCCATAAACATCCTGCTGGCCATGGTTGATAATATGAGTATTATTTGTTGTACCTCGTTCATCTACTTTTTGGCTACCATCTACAGTCTCATCGTTTACCACACCAATAACATTAGAGGTAAAGGCCGCCATCCCTGGTGGGGCATATATCAAAGCAGATATCAATAAGGAAAGTACTGAGCGACGACAATAATGGGGACTGGTCCTGTTCATAAATTTCATCCTCTGAAAAGTGAATACTGAGTAGCGTTTAAGCAACCTTAGCTCTGCTGCAACATCAGCCCATAGGCACCAGACCAGGGGATTCATCCTGAAGAGACAGCGCAAGTGTATTGTGTTCACCGCTCATCAAAGACATCATGATGAAATGATGATATTCCGCATAAGAAAGAGGCATTTTTTAAACGCAGTGCGCTGAAGTGTGGTTGGATAAAAAAGTCAATCTATTCAGGAAATACGGGCGTATTCTTTTCTTTCGACATTGAAGCCGTCGGAAAAATAAAATGATTTACATAATCGTTTCTGATGAATATCTTCTGCTCACATAAAAATCACACAATAATATTGAGATTGCAGATTGTTTTACTTTTACAGCTTTCGTCCCCCCATTGTTGGGCAAATATTGGTAGAGTCAGAGCACGAAAGTTAATACCACGTTCTCACAGCTCCTCCAACAGCACGGCAAGATGCCGCATACTGCGCCCCAGTCGGTTTAGTTTACAGACTACCAGTACGTCCCCTACCGATAATGTCCTGAGCCGTTTGTTCTGTCCGGGCCTGCTGCCACGGTTATGCGCTGAAGTGGTAACTCTGAGCACGCAGTTCATCAGTCAGGCGTGGTACACCGTAACCCTATTATTGATGGGTAATATCAAAAAAACTTTCAGGCAGCTAAGGAAAGTTGAACCAGACATTAGATGAAATATTTCAACCAATTACAGCACCAGTTCAGATACCGCCAACTCATCAAATAAATCAAGGGGTTACGTGAAAGCATAGCCCCTTTTACTTTGGTAGTGACAGCAAAATGGATGCAGTGTGAAGAATAATCCCGTTTACTCAATCAATAATACATATTATTTCAATCTACGTTATTATCTCTTTGTAAAAATCGCCATTTATTTATCATTGAAAACTGCTTTTAGAACTTTATACAAGGGGCCTAGTCACAACAGGACTATTCTCAACGGGCTCATCCTCAGAGGAACTATCATCAAAGTCATCATCCATAGATGAAATACCATCGAATGGTGCCACGCCCGTGATCATTTTTATTTTTTTATTACGATCAGATAAGACTCCATTTAAACCGTTTTCGCTCACAGGCTTTAATGATTTTTCATAACTCTCATTGTTAGCAGGCGTATTAAAAATACACGGAGTATCAACATCAAACAATGACGTCCCCCAGCTCACATATTTAATATCATAGTCACTGAAGTTCTGTCCAGAAAAGAAGCACCCCTTAAAGTCCAATCCACCTAAATTATATAAACCACCCTCTTCTTTTGGGAGAGTAATTTTAATTCTGGCTATCTCCCAGACAAAATTGCCATTTTTGTATTTGAATACCGTTTCAAGTTCCCCTCCAGACAGCTTGACTTCTGGAAATAATTTGAAATTAAACCCTACATTATTATGTGTCAACGTAGATGAACAAAAGATGGAAAAAGCTTGCAGTGCTGAATTATAGCTATCGATTTTATCTTGAGGCTGCGCTCTTGGTAAAAACTTATAGCAACACTCATAAAAATTAAGTAGAAACTCTGATGACCTTCCATTTTTATCAAATAATACCCGCTGAAAATGCTGCACAAACTTATTCGTTTTTTCTTGAATATCTATGGTGTGTTCCTTTGACTCTAACAAAGATGAATCCTGTTGAAGTGCATTGCTCATCTGGTTGAGGAACAACTGCATTTCTTTCAACTTATCTCCATAGTGACCTTTAACTTGCTGAGAATTTTTAGTTACAGTTGAAACCTTATCTGTGTGGTTTTCATATAAATTAGGTGATTCCATACAGTCATTTGGCGGCGTTTCTGAAATAACACTACGCGTTCTACCTGGCTGAAGTGAAGCAACATGAAAATCACTTTTTCTTATATTGTCGAATAGGGTCTGTTCATTTCTCTTAGCGCATTCAATAAACTGATCAACATTATTTTTATTAGATGACAGGTTAATTTCAGAAACCGCATTTTCTTTGTTCTCCAGCTTTAGTTTAACGAGAAGGTCTTCCCACACCGTTTTTTTTAAAAATACTACGTCAGGCTCACCATCAGCAACTAACTCTTGATTATTATCAAAGTGTACGTTGTTTACTTTTAATTTATTTTCATTAGCATCATATTTAATACGTTTTAATTGTTCTCCGGCTCCCATAATGACAAAAGCATTGCCTTCATGATACTTACATTCAGACATCATTTTTTGTAAAATTTCAAGAGCACCGTTATACGTCCCTGAGGCAGCTTCTTTACAAATTAATTTTATAATACTATAAGCTAGTAACTCCATGGATTTAGAAGATTTTCTTTCATTACAATTTCCACTATTTATAAATGTGCTAGTGTTAATTTCGTTGCTTTTACTAACTAACATTGTCTTTTCCTCAGTTAATGTCTACATGACTATTTTTAATGTTATTATTGTTTGTCACTATAAAAAATCGCTCATTTGAGACAATTGCTGGCATTAACAGCTTCATATGCTATACATGGTACTTTTAATTAATTTAGCACAGGAATGTTAAATTTAATAAACAAAAGGTTATTTCGCTGTATGATAAAAACCACCCGTTATAATTTATTTGTGAAAATCGTTTTTCGAGTATTAGAAATTTATATCTAAATAGCGTTGATTAATGAGCAAAGCAAGACTCCTGTAACGCTCACAAGACCCTTCTGCATGCGACGGCGGTTCTAGTCAGTAGTAGATGTTTAAGGCGTGGCAGAGACATTTCATCCTTACTCTACGGCATTGTTCTACATACATTGGTCGTGGTACTCACTCAGCATAAGTGAGCGAACAGAGAATAGTTCAGTGATTTGAGTAATTAACCTGATTAAATGAATGGGTATAATAAATGATAATACTCTGGCTTTATCGTTAATTACTTAATTCCACATGTAAGCAATTTGCCCGCTTGGCATAGCGGGCATTTTTTCCAGGTACTTTTGAATGAGTACTGATGGATAAATACATTGCAGTGGCGTGCCACGTACCAAAACACCAGCCCTCATTCGAAACCACCCACCACACTTCTTCCTTGAAATGGCGTTAGTCGTGAAATATAGACCGCAATCGAGTACCCCTTGTACCCTTAACTCTTCCTGATACGTGAATGCTGATATGGTGGCCCTTGCTGGACTTGAACCAGCGACCAAGCGATTATGAGTCGCCTGCTCTAACCACTGAGCTAAAGGGCCTTGAGTATGCAATAACAATACTTATAAACCACGCAATAAACATGATGATCTTATGATGTAAATAACAGATTTTTATGCGTTCTCATTCATCCTGGGTCGTCATTACCTGCGACATAAAACCCGACACCGCTTCCATTCACAAAGTCGATACTCTCAGTCAACAAGCAAATGCTAATACTTAGCACTATTTATAGTTACCATCGATTCAATGATAGTTTGTAATGATTTTGTATCTAATAATATAACTTTATTACATTAGCTGAAGAGTTTTCGCATCATTATGATATCTGTTACTTTTCACCCCATAAAAATAAACTTCATATAGCAATATATTCTTTCATAGATCTTATTCTGCTAATCATTAGTTTCGTATGAGCGATTTTTGACAGTTGCCTCTCCAGACCACATCGATAATTAAAAAAACAGATTTAAGCATTATCCTTTTCCATATAAATATTGGATAAAAGTAGGACATCTGTTTGCAATTACTTTCACAACAATTAAACATTTTTATGTTTCCGTATACACCATATTACTCTACCATTAGAGGAACTTTATTATGTTTTCTATAAAACCAGGACCAAGAAATTTACCTATCGACAACCCCACATTGTTATCATGGAACATTACTGACGGGGATCTAAATTCCAAATTAAATACATTAGAATATCTAAACTGTATAACAAATATTATTAATTCTTGTGGAGTTTATCCTCAGGATTTAAAAGACAGAGAAATTATATCAACTTTTCACGCAGAAAAAGTCATTAATGATCTGTTAAAAAACGATTATAAAATTTCCCTTTTTCCAGATACAACTTACCGAGAGTTGAATAAAGCAGCACAGCGTAGCATTACAGCGCCAGACAGGATAGGAGAAGGAAAAGCATGGGTTTATCAACGAGATACAATGATTGAAAGAGGTGATAACAGCGGTGTTCATCAGTATGGTCCAGCTGAACATTTCACTCACATTATATCTGACAAACCGTCTCCAAAAGATAAGTATGTTGCATATGCTATTAACATTCCTGACTATGAACTGGCAGCTGATGTATATAATATTAACGTAACGTCACCTTCCGGCCAGCAAGAAACATTTAAAATATTAATCAATCCAGAACATCTACGGCAAACACTTGAGCGTAAATCTCTTACTGCTGATCAGAAATCACAATGTGAAATCATCACACCCAAAAAACCTGGCGAGGCGATTCTTCATGCTTTTAATGCCACCTACCAGCAAATCAGGAAAAATATGGCCGAGTTTGCACGTTGCCATTATGGTTATATACAAATCCCTCCCGTAACAACTTTCCGCGCCGACGGACCAGAAACACCTGAAGAAGAAAAAGGTTACTGGTATCACGCTTATCAACCCGAAGATCTTTGTACCATCCATAATCCAATGGGAGATTTGCAGGATTTTATCGCATTGGTTAAAGATGCCAAAAAATTTGGCATCGATATCATTCCTGATTATACATTTAACTTTATGGGGATCGGAGGAAGTGGTAAAAATGATCTGGATTATCCCTCTGCCGATATACGAGCGAAGATTAGTAAAGATATAGAAAGTGGTATCCCTGGCTATTGGCAAGGTCAGGTCTTGATTCCCTTTATTATAGATCCAGTAACAAAAGAACGTGACCAAATCCATCCAGAAGATATACATCTCACTGCAAAAGACTTCGAAGCAAGTAAAGATAATATTTCTAAGGATGAATAGGAAAACCTCCATGCATTAAAAGAAAAGCGTTTAAATGGAATGCCTAAAACAACACCCAAAAGTGACCAGGTTATTATGTTGCAAAATCAATACGTTCGTGAAATGCGAAAATATGGCGTACGAGGTTTACGTTATGATGCAGCAAAACACTCAAAACATGAACAAATAGAGAGGTCGATAACCCCACCGCTTAAAAATTATAATGAGCGGTTGCACAATACAAATTTATTTAATCCAAAATATCAAAAAAAAGCTGTTATGAATTACATGGAATACCTGGTAACTTGTCCGTTAGATGAACAACAAATGTCATCGCTGCTTTATGAAAGAGATGATTTAAGCGCCATTGATTTTTCATTGCTCATGAAGACGATACAAGCCTTTTCATTCGGTGGAGATCTCCAAACCCTTGCATCAAAACCGGGTTCCGCAATCTCAAGCATCCCATCAGAAAGACGGATATTGATTAACATCAACCACGATTTCCCTAACAATGGTAATCTTTTCAATGACTTTTTATTTAACCATCAGCAAGATGAACAATTAGCAATGGCATATATGGCCGCTCTCCCGTTCAGCAGGCCTTTAGTTTACTGGGATGGTCAGGTATTAAAATCAACGACTGAGATTAAAAATGATGATGGGTCCACTCGTGTCGGCGGTGAGGCGTGGCTTAATAAAGGTTGCTCTACCTATCAGCAGCTCTACAATGAATTCCACGCATTATATATAGATAAAGAAGGAATATGGAGCGCATTTGAGGGTGTATTTGCAACTAAAAATGTTCTGGCCTTTAGTCGTGGGGATTCTGTGAACATTAATCACTCTCCTCATGATGGACTAGTTATAATAAATAAAGGAAACGAAGAAGTTGAAGGTACCTGGCCTAACAAATTGCAACCAGGAATATATAAAAACATGGGGAGTAATAGCGTTACCATTAATAATAATAATACACGCAAAAGTATTCCCCCTGGTAAAGTATTTACGCTTAGAGGCGGAGCTCTAAATATCAATATTCCTGGGCGCAGCGCTCTTCTTTTAGGGAAAACAGGAGAACCGCCGAACTATTTCTATTTGTAATTTAATGTTATATCTGCCCCGCTAAAACGGGGCAGATGATATGTTTAGTTTACTAACGGTCATTTTGCAGTGAAGCCATTTACTGTTTTTTATCGACCAGATAATCTGTTCT
Organism: Escherichia coli; assembly: GCF_036503815.1. Classification (GTDB taxonomy): domain Bacteria; phylum Pseudomonadota; class Gammaproteobacteria; order Enterobacterales; family Enterobacteriaceae; genus Escherichia; species Escherichia coli_F. The sequence continues at coordinate 1,211,426 of NZ_AP027764.1, read as the reverse complement.
CTGATGGTAGCTCTCCCTAACCTGTTGCTTTAGTTATTCATTTCCTGTCTCCTTTGCCTTAATACCCTACATTAAATGTTACTAATTTGTTGCTTTTGATCACAATAAGAAAACAATATGTCGCTTTTGTGCGCATTTTTCAGAAATGTAGATATTTTTAGATTATGGCTACGAAATGAGCATCGCCATGTCACCCTACATCTCATAAGAGGATCGCTTCTGATGAATGCACTGACCGCCGTACAAAATAACGCTGTCGATTCAGGCCAGGACTATAGCGGATTCACTCTCATCCCGTCGGCGCAATCCCCGCGTCTGCTGGAACTCACCTTCACCGAACAGACGACCAAACAGTTTCTCGAGCAGGTTGCCGAATGGCCCGTGCAGGCGCTGGAGTACAAATCGTTTCTGCGTTTTCGGGTAGGCAAAATTCTTGATGATTTGTGTGCGAATCAGCTGCAACCGTTGCTGTTGAAGACGCTGCTAAACCGTGCTGAAGGTGCGCTGTTAATTAATGCGGTAGGTGTCGATGATGTCGCGCAGGCAGATGAGATGGTGAAGCTGGCAACGGCGGTGGCGCATCTGATTGGTCGCTCAAATTTCGACGCCATGAGCGGTCAGTATTACGCGCGTTTTGTGGTGAAAAATGTCGATAACTCAGACAGCTATCTGCGTCAGCCGCATCGCGTAATGGAGCTGCACAACGACGGCACCTACGTCGAAGAAATCACTGATTACGTGCTGATGATGAAAATCGACGAGCAAAACATGCAGGGCGGAAATTCGCTGCTGCTGCATCTCGATGACTGGGAACATCTGGAGCACTATTTCCGCCATCCGCTGGCGCGCCGTCCGATGCGCTTTGCTGCGCCGCCGAGCAAAAACGTCAGCAAAGATGTCTTCCATCCGGTGTTCGACGTCGATCAGCAGGGTCGCCCGGTGATGCGCTATATCGACCAGTTCGTCCAGCCGAAAGACTTCGAAGAAGGCGTGTGGTTGAGCGAGCTTTCAGACGCCATTGAAACCAGCAAAGGCATTCTGTCTGTACCCGTTCCCGTTGGCAAATTCCTGTTGATAAACAATCTGTTCTGGCTACATGGACGCGACCGCTTTACTCCGCATCCGGATCTGCGTCGTGAACTGATGCGCCAGCGCGGCTATTTCGCTTACGCCACTCACCACTACCAGACGCATCAATAAGCGTAAAGGAATTGAGCGGATGTATGATTTTGTGATTATTGGCGGCGGCATCATCGGCATGTCGACCGCCATGCAACTGATTGATGTCTATCCGGACGCCCGTATTGCGTTGCTGGAAAAAGAGTCCGGCCCGGCCTGTCACCAGACGGGCCACAACAGCGGCGTGATCCATGCCGGGGTCTATTACACGCCCGGCAGCCTGAAGGCGCAGTTTTGCCTGGCGGGAAACCGCGCCACTAAAGCCTTTTGCGATCAAAACGGCATTCGCTACGACAACTGCGGCAAGATGCTGGTCGCCACGTCTGAACTCGAAATGGAACGGATGCGCGCTTTATGGGAACGCACAGCGGCGAACGGTATTGAGCGCGAGTGGTTAAACGCCGAGGAACTACGCGAGCGCGAACCGAATATCACCGGACTGGGCGGCATTTTTGTGCCGTCCAGCGGTATTGTCAGCTACCGCGAAGTGACGGCGGCAATGGCAAAAATCTTCCAGGCCAGAGGCGGTGAGATTATTTATAACGCCGAAGTCAGCGCCCTCAGTGAGCATAAAAAGGGCGTGGTAATACGGACCCGTCAGGGCGGCGAATATGAAGCATCGACGCTGATTAGCTGTTCCGGGCTGATGGCTGACCGGCTGGTGAAAATGCTCGGCCTCGAACCGGGCTTTATCATCTGCCCGTTCCGTGGCGAATATTTCCGCCTTGCCCCGGAGCATAACCAGATTGTTAACCACCTGATTTACCCCATCCCCGACCCGGCAATGCCGTTTTTGGGCGTGCATCTCACTCGTATGATCGACGGCAGCGTGACCGTTGGGCCAAACGCGGTGTTGGCTTTTAAACGCGAAGGCTATCGCAAGCGCGACTTCTCATTTAGCGACACGCTGGAGATTTTGGGCTCGTCGGGGATTCGCCGGGTGCTGCAAAACCATCTACGCTCAGGACTGGGCGAGATGAAAAACTCGCTGTGCAAAAGCGGCTATCTGCGGCTGGTGCAAAAGTATTGTCCCGGGCTTTCGTTAAGCGATCTCCAGCCCTGGCCCGCCGGTGTGCGGGCGCAGGCAGTATCGCCGGACGGCAAGCTGATTGACGATTTTCTGTTTGTCACCACCCCGCGCACGATCCACACCTGCAATGCGCCCTCCCCGGCAGCGACATCAGCAATTCCTATTGGTGCGCATATTGTCAGCAAGGTACAAACGCTGTTGGCAAGCCAGAGGAACCCCGGACGCACGCTGCGAGCGGCACGTAGTGTGGATGCCTTACACGCCGCCTTTAATCAATAACCTTTGAAAACAGGATGTAGCGATGAAACTGAACGACAGTAACTTATTCCGCCAGCAGGCGTTAATTAACGGGGAGTGGCTGGACGCCAACAATGGCGAAGTCATCGAGGTCACTAATCCGGCAAACGGCGACAAGCTGGGTAGCGTACCCAAAATGGGCGCAGATGAAACCCGCGCCGCTATCGACGCCGCCAACCGCGCCCTGCCCGCCTGGCGTGCCCTTACCGCCAAAGAGCGCGCCAACATTCTGCGTAACTGGTTCAATTTGATGATGGAGCACCAGGACGATTTAGCGCGCCTGATGACCCTCGAACAGGGTAAACCGCTGGCTGAAGCGAAAGGCGAAATCAGCTACGCCGCCTCCTTTATTGAGTGGTTTGCCGAAGAAGGCAAGCGTATTTATGGCGACACCATTCCCGGTCATCAGGCCGATAAACGCCTGATTGTTATCAAGCAGCCGATTGGCGTTACCGCCGCTATCACGCCGTGGAACTTCCCGGCGGCGATGATTACCCGCAAAGCCGGTCCGGCGCTGGCGGCAGGCTGCACGATGGTGCTGAAGCCCGCCAGTCAGACGCCGTTCTCTGCGCTGGCGCTGGCAGAGCTGGCGATTCGCGCGGGCATTCCGGCTGGCGTATTTAACGTGGTGACCGGTTCGGCGGGCGCGGTCGGTAACGAACTGACCAGCAACCCGCTGGTGCGCAAGCTGTCGTTTACCGGCTCGACCGAAATTGGCCGTCAGTTAATGGAACAGTGCGCGAAAGACATCAAAAAAGTGTCGCTGGAGCTGGGCGGCAACGCACCGTTTATTGTCTTTGACGATGCCGATCTCGATAAAGCCGTGGAAGGCGCGCTGGCCTCGAAATTCCGTAACGCCGGGCAAACCTGCGTCTGCGCCAACCGCCTGTATGTGCAGGACGGCGTGTATGACCGCTTTGCCGAAAAATTGCAGCAGGCGGTGAGCAAACTGCACATCGGTGACGGGCTGGAAAAAGGCGTCACCATTGGGCCACTGATCGATGAAAAAGCGGTAGCAAAAGTGGAAGAGCATATCGCCGATGCGCTGGAGAAAGGCGCGCGCGTGGTTTGCGGAGGCAAAGCGCATGAACGCGGCGGCAACTTCTTCCAGCCGACCATTCTGGTGGATGTTCCGGCCAACGCCAAAGTGTCGAAAGAAGAGACGTTCGGCCCCCTCGCCCCGCTGTTCCGCTTTAAAGATGAAGCCGATGTGATTGCGCAAGCCAATGACACCGAGTTTGGCCTTGCCGCCTATTTCTACGCCCGTGATTTAAGCCGCGTCTTCCGCGTGGGCGAGGCGCTGGAATACGGCATCGTCGGTATCAATACCGGCATTATTTCCAATGAAGTGGCCCCGTTCGGCGGCATAAAAGCATCGGGGCTGGGTCGTGAAGGTTCGAAGTATGGCATCGAAGATTATTTAGAAATCAAATACATGTGCATCGGTCTTTAACTGGAGAACGCGAATGAGCAGCAATAAAGAGTTAATGCAGCGCCGCAGTCAGGCGATTCCCCGTGGCGTTGGGCAAATTCACCCGATTTTCGCTGACCGCGCGGAAAACTGCCGGGTGTGGGACGTTGAAGGCCGTGAGTATCTTGATTTCGCGGGCGGGATTGCGGTGCTCAATACCGGGCACCTGCATCCGAAAGTGGTTGCGGCGGTGGAAGCGCAGTTGAAAAAACTGTCGCACACCTGCTTCCAGGTGCTGGCCTACGAGCCGTATCTGGAGCTGTGCGAGATTATGAATCAGAAGGTGTCAGGCGATTTTGCCAAAAAAACGCTGCTGGTGACGACTGGTTCCGAAGCGGTGGAAAACGCGGTGAAAATCGCCCGCGCCGCCACCAAACGTAGCGGCACCATCGCCTTTAGCGGCGCGTATCACGGGCGCACGCACTATACGCTGGCGCTGACTGGCAAGGTGAATCCGTACTCTGCTGGGATGGGCCTGATGCCGGGCCATGTTTATCGCGCGCTTTATCCTTGCCCGCTCCACGGGATCAGTGAAAATGACGCTATCGCAAGTATTCACCGAATTTTTAAAAATGACGCTGCGCCGGAAGATATCGCCGCCATCGTGATTGAGCCGGTTCAGGGCGAAGGCGGTTTCTACGCCGCGACGCCAGCCTTTATGCAGCGTTTACGTGCGCTGTGTGACGAGCACGGGATCATGTTGATTGCCGATGAAGTGCAAAGCGGCGCGGGGCGTACCGGCACGCTGTTTGCGATGGAGCAGATGGGCGTGGCACCTGATCTCACCACCTTTGCGAAATCGATCGCAGGCGGTTTCCCGCTGGCAGGCGTCACCGGGCGTGCGGAAGTGATGGACGCTGTCGCTCCGGGCGGCTTAGGCGGCACTTATGCGGGTAACCCGATTGCATGCGTCGCGGCGCTGGAAGTGTTGAAGGTGTTTGAACAGGAAAATCTGCTGCAAAAAGCCAACGACCTGGGGCAAAAGCTGAAAGACGGATTGTTGGCGATCGCCGAAAAACACACCGAGATCGGCGACGTTCGCGGGCTGGGGGCGATGATTGCTATCGAGCTGTTTGAAGGTGGCGATCACAGTAAACCGGACGCCAAACTCACCGCCGAGATCGTGGCGCGCGCCCGCGATAAAGGCCTGATTCTTCTCTCCTGCGGCCCGTATTACAACGTGCTGCGCATCCTTGTACCGCTCACCATTGAAGACGCTCAGATCCGTCAGGGTCTGGAGATCATCAGCCAATGTTTTGATGAGGCGAAGCAGTAGCACCGCACCATGCCGGAGGCGACGCTTCGCGTCTTGTCCGGCCTACGAGAATCCAGGTCGGATAAGGCGTTTACGCCGCATCCGACAATCTGTACGTGAACAGGAATAAATCTATGTCGGCCGGATAAGGCGGAGCCGCTCTCCGGCAAAAAGAACCAATAACAATTACACGCGTGACCCGACGCGGGAAATGTCGGGGCGCTCTCCCAAGTGACACACTTTCGAGAGGATTCAGGATGGGGCAATCATCGCAACCACATGAGTTAGGCGGCGGGCTGAAGTCACGCCACGTCACCATGTTGTCTATTGCCGGTGTTATCGGCGCAAGTTTGTTTGTCGGTTCCAGCGTCGCCATCGCCGAAGCGGGCCCGGCGGTATTACTGGCCTATCTGTTCGCCGGATTACTGGTAGTTATGATTATGCGGATGCTGGCAGAAATGGCGGTTGCCACGCCCGATACCGGCTCCTTTTCCACCTATGCCGATAAAGCTATTGGTCGTTGGGCGGGTTATACCATCGGCTGGCTGTACTGGTGGTTTTGGGTACTGGTTATCCCGCTGGAAGCCAACATCGCCGCCATGATCCTGCACTCGTGGGTTCCAGGCATTCCCATCTGGTTATTTTCCCTCGTCATTACCCTCGCCTTAACTGGCAGTAATTTATTAAGCGTTAAAAACTACGGCGAATTTGAGTTCTGGCTGGCGCTGTGCAAAGTCATTGCCATTCTGGCATTTATATTCCTTGGTGCAGTCGCAATTAGCGGTTTTTATCCATATGCCGAAGTGAGCGGGATCTCAAGATTGTGGGATAGCGGCGGCTTTATGCCCAATGGCTTCGGTGCGGTATTAAGCGCGATGTTGATCACCATGTTCTCGTTTATGGGCGCAGAAATTGTCACCATTGCCGCCGCGGAATCCGACACGCCGGAAAAACATATTGTCCGCGCCACCAACTCGGTTATCTGGCGTATTTCTATCTTCTATTTGTGCTCTATTTTTGTCGTCGTGGCATTAATACCGTGGAATATGCCGGGGCTGAAAGCCGTTGGATCTTATCGCTCGGTTCTGGAATTGCTCAATATTCCCCATGCGAAATTAATCATGGACTGCGTGATATTACTTTCCGTAACCAGTTGCCTGAACTCGGCGCTGTATACCGCTTCCAGAATGCTCTACTCCTTAAGCCGTCGCGGTGATGCTCCCGCGGTAATGGGTAAAGTCAACCGCAGTAAAACCCCGTATGTGGCGGTATTACTCTCCACCGGCGCGGCATTTTTAACGGTGGTGGTGAATTATTACGCGCCTGCGAAAGTGTTTAAATTTCTGATCGACAGCTCCGGCGCTATCGCCCTGCTGGTTTATTTAGTCATCGCCGTTTCACAATTGCGGATGCGCAAAATTCTGCGAGCAGAAGGAAGCGAAATTCGCCTGCGGATGTGGCTTTATCCGTGGCTCACCTGGCTGGTAATCGGCTTTATTACCTTTGTGTTGGTAGTGATGCTATTCCGCCCGGCGCAACAGTTAGAAGTGATCTCCACCGGTTTATTAGCGATAGGGATAATCTGTACCGTGCCGATTATGGCGCGCTGGAAAAAACTGGTATTGTGGCAAAAAACACCCGTTCATAATACGCGCTAATAATGATCAGGAGTCACACCATGACCATTACGTCTCTGGATGGCTATCGCTGGCTGAAGAACGATATTATTCGCGGTAATTTTCAACCGGATGAAAAATTACGGATGAGTGTGCTGACATCGCGTTATGCTCTTGGTGTTGGGCCGTTGCGGGAAGCCCTTTCGCAACTGGTGGCGGAACGACTGGTCACGGTGGTGAATCAAAAAGGGTATCGGGTGGCGTCTATGTCAGAGCAGGAGCTGCTCGATATTTTCGACGCCCGCGCCAATATGGAAGCGATGCTGGTCAGTCTGGCGATTGCCCGCGGTGGCGATGAATGGGAGGCAGACGTTCTCGCAAAAGCGCATCTGCTGAGTAAGCTGGAAGCCTGTGACGCCAGTGAGAAAATGCTTGATGAGTGGGATCTGCGTCATCAGGCGTTTCATACTGCAATTGTGGCGGGCTGTGGTTCTCACTATTTGCTGCAAATGCGTGAACGGTTGTTTGATCTGGCGGCGCGCTATCGATTTATCTGGCTGCGGCGAACAGTGCTTTCGGTGGAAATGCTGGAGGATAAACGCGATCAGCACCAGACCCTGACTGCGGCGGTACTGGCGCGAGATACCGCGCGCGCCAGTGAGTTAATGCGCCAGCATTTACTGACGCCAATTCCCATTATCCAGCAGGCAATGGCTGGCAATTAACTACTCTTCAGGAATACGCAACACTTGCCCCGGGTAAATTTTATCCGGGCTTTTTAGCATCGGTTTATTCGCTTCGAAGATTTTATTGTACAGATTGGCGTTACCGTAGACCTGTTTGGAAATGGCACTCAGAGTGTCGCCAGACTTAACGGTATAAAACTGGCTGGCAGTGGCTGGTGTCGCCGTTTTCACCTGATCATCGACACTGGCAATACCGGAAATATTCCCCACCGCAACAAGGATTTTCTCCTTCGCCTCCTGACTTAAGCCGTCACCAGTGACCGTCGCTTTGCCGTCGGCAATTTGAATATTCACTTTATCGGCATCAGGTATACCGGTTTTGTTCAAATGCTCCTGCACCTTCTTCGCCTGATCGTCTTTATCGTGCTGACCTGTAACCGCGTCCCAGAGTTTTTCTCCGGCATCTTTCACAAAATTGAACAGACCCATAGCTACCTCATTCGTTAACGGAAACACTCAGAAAGTGTAGCAGAGGAACGCGGCGCGTTAACGCCGCGGGGGTGAGGACAGGTTTAATCGCGGGTTTGCACCCAGAACGCGTGAATCAAACCGGGGATATACCCAAGCAGTGTCAGCAGAATATTAATAATGAACGCCCAACCGAACCCTTTACCGAGCAGCACGCCGAGCGGCGGCAGAATGATGGTGATGACGATTCTCCAGAAACCCATATGTACTCCCTATAAGAAAATTACTCATTGTTTAAAAAGAGATTTTATCTCTTAAGCGTAGTAATTTTAGCGGAGCCTGCCAGTTTCAGCTTACGCTTTTACTCTCATTTACGCTGCTGATGCTGGCATATGTTGTATTTTTAGTTTAGAGTTTACTTAATTTAGAAAACACTTAAATAACTATGACTGAACTCGCGCAATTACAGGCCAGTGCCGAACAGGCAGCGGCCTTATTGAAAGCAATGAGCCACCCTAAACGGTTGCTGATTCTGTGCATGCTTAGCGGTTCCCCCGGTACCAGTGCGGGAGAGCTGACGCGCATTACCGGACTAAGTGCCTCTGCAACATCACAGCATCTCGCTCGTATGCGGGACGAAGGGCTTATCGACAGCCAACGGGATGCCCAACGCATTCTATATTCCATTAAAAATGAGGCGGTAAATGCCATTATCGCCACCCTGAAAAATGTCTATTGTCCGTAAGGAGTCACTATGGCTTTGACAACCATTTCGCCGCATGATGCACAAGAATTAATCGCACGCGGCGCAAAGTTAATCGATATTCGTGATGCTGATGAATATCTTCGTGAACATATTCCTGAAGCAGATTTGGCTCCATTATCTGTGCTCGAACAGTCAGGTCTTCCGGCTAAATTACGTCGTGAGCAAATTATCTTCCACTGCCAGGCAGGTAAACGCACCAGTAATAACGCCGATAAATTAGCAGCGATTGCCGCACCCGCAGAAATCTTTTTACTCGAAGATGGGATTGATGGCTGGAAAAAAGCAGGATTGCCAGTAGCGGTAAATAAATCTCAACCCTTGCCGTTAATGCGCCAGGTGCAGATCGCCGCGGGTGGTTTAATATTAATCGGTGTTGTACTGGGTTATACCGTAAATAGCGGTTTCTTCTTATTAAGCGGCTTTGTTGGTGCCGGGTTACTGTTTGCAGGAATTAGCGGTTTTTGTGGGATGGCAAGGTTGTTAGATAAGATGCCGTGGAACCAGCAAGCTTGAGAAGCGACGCCGGACGCGCCATAGCAGCGACATCCGGCCTCAGTAATTAGATCAGGAAATCGTCGAGAGATTTACCTTCTGCCAGCGCCTGAGCGATTGGCTTCGGTGTACGGCCCTGACCGGTCCAGGTTTTAGTTTCACCGTTAACATCGGTGAATTTATATTTTGCCGGACGCGGCTGGCGTTTTTTACCAGCGCGTGGTGCAGCAGCAGAGCTATTACCCAATAAGTCTTCCGGGTTAATTCCGTCAGCTTTCATCAGCTCCAGCCAGGTACTAATTTTTTCCTGGCGCTCTGCCAGTTCACGCTGCTGCTGTTCTTCTTCTTCACGTCTTTCTTTAGTGACAACCCTGAATTTTTCGAGCATTTCTTCAAGAACGTCAATGGAGAATTCGCGAGCCATCGCACGGAGAGTGCGAATGTTATTTAAACTTTGTAACATTACGGACATAATAAAGAAAACCTTTTAACGCCAAAACAAAAAAGTATTTCGTCACGTAGTGTAAGCGATCACTTATTATATTTCCACAAAATTTAATCTATTTACAGTCCTGCACGAGATTATTTCAGCTGTTATTTTCTGAAACTCTCAGAATAATTTCAAGATTATATATTAGCCAATTTGATGAGTAATTTCGGTTATTGGTGAACAGAGCGGCGCTCTCTGCTCGCTAATTCCGCAAGCCTGATAAAACCAAATCGAATAAAAATGCAATATATACGAATAAAAATAAACATCACTCACTGGTGCTTTCTGCTGTTAATGTACATTGTCTGGCATAAAAAATGCTGAAAATGACCCAGTCACTGCATACACCGAACTCTCTACGCTTATAGCGTTACCTCACCCCCAAACTTTCATTAGTGAAAATAAAGATACGTCCATATCTAATTGATTTAATTAAAAATAAATCATATCAGCATGTAAAAATCCACAATGTACAAAAAACGCGCCGCTACGGAATATTTTATCTACAAAAACAGATTAAATAAAAATTTTTCACTAATTGATTAGTCATAGCCAGCGATATACGCTATGCGAAAATGCAGATGGCAATGAGATCCACTGCTTTCATCTCTATTAACGTCCCATTACGCTTTTATTAAGGAGCATTAGCATGTTCTCACCGCAGTCACGCTTGCGTCATGCAGTTGCAGATACGTTCGCGATGGTTGTTTACTGTTCTGTCGTGAACATGTGTATTGAAGTTTTCCTCTCCGGAATGAGCTTCGAACAGTCTCTTTATTCCAGATTGGTAGCGATTCCGGTGAACATCTTAATTGCATGGCCATACGGTATGTACCGCGATCTGTTTATGCGCGCGGCACGCAAAGTTAGTCCGTCGGGCTGGGTAAAAAATCTGGCGGATATCCTGGCGTATGTGACGTTCCAGTCACCGGTGTATGTGGCGATCTTGTTAGTGGTGGGCGCAGACTGGCATCAGATTATGGCGGCGGTCAGTTCAAACATCGTTGTTTCGATGTTGATGGGGGCGGTTTATGGCTACTTCCTCGATTATTGCCGCCGACTGTTTAAAGTCAGCCGTTACCAGCAGGTAAAAGCCTGACCCTTCCTTTCGCGACTGGCATCGCCAGTCGCGTCTTTAACTGGCTTCGCCAAATAAACCATTCAAATAACGTTCAAGCGCAACACGCGAACTAAAGCCATGTGGGATACCGTAATGCTCATGACGTTCACCCGCTAAATAGAGCGGAAATTGCTGGTAATGATCGCAAGTTTTAATATCGGAAGCGGGTTCAGCCAGTGTTGAACTGCGTTCTTTTAATGTTGGATGAATTACCAGAGCGGTACGTCCCATTCGCGCTTCGCGATTAACATAGACATAATTTTCCCCACGGCGGTAACCATACGCTTTCTGAGTTACCACATCGACAGTAAAACCGACTTTTTCAAGTACGCGCGCCACCTCGTCTGGTCGTAAATACATATTTGATCCTCGTTATTATCAACCGCGGGCCTACCTTACCTGATTGCGCATTCACAACGCTTTCAGAAAAGTCCATAAAGCCGCGATGAACCTCAATTAAGAAAATTATGGTCTACACTGAAAATTACATCGAATTCTAATGGGGGATCATATGTTTAACCGACCGAACCGCAACGACGTCGATGATGGCGTGCAGGATATCCAGAATGATGTCAATCAATTGGCTGACAGTCTCGAGTCTGTATTGAAGTCCTGGGGCAGCGACGCCAAAGGGGAAGCCGAAGCCGCTCGTAGTAAAGCGCAGGCTCTACTGAAAGAAACCAGAGCGCGAATGCATGGTCGTACTCGCGTCCAGCAAGCCGCGCGCGATGCCGTTGGCTGCGCGGATTCTTTTGTTCGTGAAAGACCCTGGTGTAGCGTGGGTACAGCAGCTGCGGTAGGTATTTTTATCGGCGCACTGTTAAGCATGCGCAAATCGTAGTGCAACAATGATAATAAATACGCGTCTTTGACCCCGGAACCTGATTTCGGGGTTTTTTAGCTTAAGGCTTTACGTAATTGTTGTGCTACCTGTCGCGCCATACCTTCGTTAACGATATTGGTAAAAGAGAGAAGTAATCCACCTTCCCCACTTGAGCGGATACGCCAGTCGCTAAGTGCCTGCACCGCAAGGCCTGCAGCATTGGCTTTACGCGCATGGGCAATATCATCGCCCATCATTCTGATCACCATCTGGATACCACCTTTCTGCGGCACAACCTGAAATCCCTGCTGCGTCAACGCTTGCTCAATCCATTGCCGACGTTGAGCATAATGCTGACGCATTTTCTTCAGATGCCGCCAGAAATGCCCCTCGCGAAGAAAGTCTGCCAGTGTGTTCTGCCATAGAACAGGTACCGCACATGGAGCCAGTGACGCCTGGTGGCGGAATTGTGCAATTTGCTTCACCGGCACCACCAGCCACGCACAGCGCAATGCAGGAAATAGTGCTTTGCTGAATGTTCCGGCATAAATTACCCGCTGCGGTGCATCGAGACTTTTTAACGCCGGTAACGGCTTACCGTGATAGCGAAACTCACTGTCATAATCATCTTCAATAATCCATGCCTGACTACGCTCTGCCCATTCCAGTATCTGATGCCTGCGCGCTAAAGAGAGCGCCACACCCAGCGGGCTTTGGTGTGCTGGTGTTATCAGGGCAAAACACGCATCAGGATAATTATGTATTCCGCTTGTGATATCCAGTCCGTTGTCATCAACCGGCACAGGCAAAATTTCCACACCGTGGCGAGTGACAATCGGGCGAATCAGTGGAAAGCCGGGATCTTCCATCCACATCCCGTTTCCCGGTTTCGCCAGCGCGTGCAGAATTAAAGCCATTGAGGCCGCATAACCGTGAGTGATAAAGACCTGCTCTGGCTGACAATCAATCCCACGTGAAACGCGTAAGTAATCAACTATTGCCTCACGCAACGCCGCCTCACCGCAGACATCGCCTAACGCCAAATCAAAGCGCGTCTGGGTACGAAGGCGACGCCCCATCACCCGCGCCCACAGCTCTCGCGGAAAGAGATCGAGTGCGGGTAATCCCATTTGAAATGGCAACGGTTGCTGACTTTCACCGGCAAAAGACACAACTTGTACAGTAGATTGTTGCGGATATATCTGCTCACTGACAAATGTGCCAGCCTGTCCCCGCCTGATCAGCCATCCTTGCGCCACCAGCTCAGCATACGCATTTTCGACAGTGGATCGAGACACCCCCAGTTCCTGCGACCAGGTACGACTTGAAGGTAGCCTTGCGCCGGGTTTCAGTTCCCCTTGCTCAATAGCCGTTTTTAACTGACGGGCGATATCCTGATAGCGCGGCATATGGTCTGCTTTTTTAGGTAATTTATGGCTCTCTTTAGCAGTCCATTATAGTGCTACATTGCGGGCGTTAATAAGAGGAGAAACTGTATGACTACATTACGTCAGCCTTACTACGAACTTAGCCCAACGGTATATAACGCGCTGGTGCAGGCCAAAACGGCGCTGGAAAATAGCACGCTGGAAACTACGCTGATGGAGTTAGTTTATTTGCGCGTCTCGCAAATCAATGGTTGCGCATTTTGTCTGGAGATGCACAGCAAAGCATTACGCAAATCCGGTGTGCCGCAGCATAAGCTGGATGCCCTGGCAGGCTGGCGCGTAAGCCATCATTTTGACGATCGCGAGCGGGCGGCGCTGGCATGGGCGGAATCGGTGACCGATATTGCCCGAACCCATGCGGAGGACGACGTTTATCAGCCTTTGCTTGAGCATTTCAGCGCAGCAGAAATCAGCGACTTAACATTTGCCATCGGGCTGATGAATTGCTTTAACCGCCTGGCCGTTTCCATGCGGATGTAACTTCCTGATGCCGGGCAATCGCCCGGCAAAAAAACACAAAATCCCCTACCCCGTTGAGCCATTCATCGGTGGTGTAATCAATCTAAAATTCCCATATCTTGTATGGTTGAATCTTTTTTCAACTACATCTAGTATCTCTGTATCAACAGAGAGACAACCCGACGCGTATCATCGCGCCGTATCTTCATTTTAAACGGAAATACGAATCATGCGCATTACTATTTACACTCGTAACGATTGCGTTCAGTGCCACGCCACCAAACGGGCGATGGAAAACCGGGGCTTTGATTTTGAAATGATTAATGTCGATCGCGTTCCTGAAGCGGCGGAAGCGTTACGTGCTCAGGGCTTTCGTCAGTTGCCGGTAGTGATTGCAGGCGATCTTAGCTGGTCTGGTTTCCGCCCGGACATGATCAATCGTCTGCATCCAGCGCCACACGCGGCCAGTGCATGAGCCAACTCGTCTACTTTTCCAGCAGCTCCGAAAATACGCAGCGTTTTATCGAACGTTTAGGACTGCCCGCGGTGCGCATCCCGCTCAATGAGCGGGAACGGATTCAGGTAGACGAGCCTTACATCCTGATCGTGCCCTCTTACGGCGGCGGCGGTACGGCTGGCGCGGTGCCACGACAGGTAATTCGCTTTTTAAACGACGAGCACAACCGGGCGTTGCTTCGCGGCGTTATTGCTTCGGGTAATCGCAACTTTGGTGAGGCGTATGGCCGCGCCGGAGATGTGATAGCCCGGAAATGCGGCGTGCCGTGGCTGTACCGCTTTGAACTCATGGGTACGCAAAGCGATATCGAAAACGTTCGTAAAGGAGTAACCGAATTTTGGCAACGACAACCGCAGAACGCCTGACGCAGGAAACGATGGATTACCACGCTCTGAATGCGATGCTTAACCTTTACGATAGCGCAGGTCGCATTCAGTTCGATAAAGATCGCCAGGCCGTTGACGCCTTTATGGCGACGCATGTACGCCCGAACAGTGTGACCTTCAGTAGCCAGCAGCAGCGCCTGAACTGGCTGGTCAACGAAGGTTACTATGATGAAAACGTCCTCAACCGCTACTCTCGCGATTTTGTCATTACACTGTTTGCCCACGCACACGCCAGCGGTTTTCGTTTTCAGACATTCCTCGGAGCATGGAAGTTTTACACCAGCTATACGTTGAAGACATTCGACGGTAAGCGTTATCTGGAAGATTTTGCCGATCGAGTCACGATGGTGGCGCTGACGCTGGCACAAGGCGATGAAACACTGGCGACGCAACTGACCGATGAGATGCTGTCAGGACGCTTTCAGCCTGCAACACCGACATTCCTCAACTGCGGTAAACAGCAGCGTGGCGAACTGGTTTCCTGTTTTTTGCTGCGTATTGAAGACAATATGGAGTCGATTGGCCGGGCAGTAAATTCCGCACTACAACTGTCGAAACGCGGCGGCGGCGTGGCATTTTTGCTGTCGAATCTGCGGGAAGCGGGCGCACCAATTAAACGTATTGAAAATCAATCCTCTGGCGTGATTCCGGTGATGAAAATGCTGGAGGACGCATTTTCTTATGCCAACCAGCTCGGCGCTCGTCAGGGTGCTGGCGCAGTCTATTTACATGCTCATCATCCCGATATTCTGCGTTTTCTCGATACAAAGCGGGAAAATGCCGACGAGAAAATCCGCATTAAAACACTGTCGCTGGGCGTGGTTATCCCGGATATCACCTTCCATCTGGCAAAAGAGAATGCGAAGATGGCGCTGTTTTCGCCCTATGACGTTGAGCGTGTTTATGGCAAGCCGTTTGCCGATATCGCCATCAGCGAACACTATGACGAACTGGTTGCCGATGAACGCATCCGCAAAAAATACATCAACGCCCGTGATTTCTTCCAGCGGCTGGCGGAGATCCAGTTTGAATCCGGCTATCCCTACATCATGTATGAAGACACGGTTAACCATGCTAACCCTATTGCCGGGCGTATAAATATGAGCAATCTCTGCTCAGAAATTTTGCAGGTTAACAGCGCCTCAGAGTATGACGAGAATCTCGACTATGCCCGCACAGGCCATGATATTTCCTGCAATTTAGGTTCGTTGAATATTGCCCACACCATGGATTCCCCCGACTTTGCCCGCACGGTAGAGATCGCCATACGCGGTTTAACTGCGGTGTCAGATATGAGTCATATTCGCAGCGTGCCGTCCATCGAAGCCGGAAATGCCGCCTCGCACGCCATCGGACTGGGGCAGATGAATTTACACGGTTATCTGGCGCGAGAAGGCATCGCTTATGGATCGCCGGAAGCACTCGATTTCACCAATCTCTATTTCTATACCATCACCTGGCACGCACTGCGTACCTCGATGTTGCTGGCGCGCGAACGCAGTGAAACCTTCGCCGGGTTCAAACAGTCACGCTATGCCAATGGTGAATATTTTAGCCAATATCTGCAAGGTAACTGGCAACCGAAAACGGCGAAAGTTGGCGAGTTGTTTGCTCGTAGCAGTATCACGTTACCTACCCGCGAAATGTGGGCGCAACTGCGCAACGACGTGATGCGCTATGGCATTTACAACCAGAATCTCCAGGCAGTGCCGCCAACCGGTTCCATCTCTTATATCAACCATGCCACGTCGAGTATTCATCCGATTGTGGCGAAAGTAGAGATACGCAAAGAGGGCAAAACAGGACGCGTTTACTACCCTGCCCCGTTTATGACTAACGAGAATCTGGCGCTGTATCAGGACGCTTACGAAATCGGCGCAGAAAAGATCATCGACACCTACGCCGAAGCGACTCGCCATGTCGATCAGGGGCTGTCGCTGACACTGTTTTTCCCCGATACCGCCACCACTCGCGATATCAACAAAGCGCAGATTTACGCCTGGCGCAAAGGTATCAAAACGCTCTACTACATCCGCCTGCGTCAGATGGCGCTGGAAGGCACTGAAATTGAAGGCTGCGTCTCCTGTGCACTTTAAGGAATATCTATGAAACTCTCACGTATCAGCGCCATCAACTGGAATAAGATATCTGACGATAAAGATCTGGAGGTGTGGAATCGCCTGACCAGCAATTTCTGGCTACCAGAAAAGGTGCCGCTGTCGAACGATATTCCTGCGTGGCAGACATTAAGTGCCGCAGAACAACAACTGACGATGCGCGTTTTTACTGGCCTGACGCTGCTCGACACGCTGCAAAATGTTATCGGCGCGCCTTCACTGATGCCCGATGCACTCACGCCCCATGAAGAGGCGGTTTTATCGAATATCAGCTTTATGGAAGCGGTTCATGCCCGCTCTTACAGTTCGATTTTCTCGACGCTGTGCCAGACCAAAGATGTCGATGCCGCCTACGCCTGGAGTGAAGAAAACGCGCCGTTGCAGCGAAAAGCACAGATTATTCAGCAACATTATCGCGGTGATAATCCGCTGAAAAAGAAAATCGCCAGTGTGTTTCTTGAATCATTTTTGTTCTATTCCGGTTTCTGGCTACCGATGTATTTCTCCAGCCGCGGAAAGCTAACTAATACCGCAGACCTGATCCGTCTGATTATCCGGGATGAAGCAGTCCACGGTTACTACATCGGCTATAAATATCAGAAAAACCTTGAAAAGATCTCCATGGCACGACGTGAAGAATTGAAGAGTTTCGCCTTCGATATGTTGCTGGAACTCTATGACAACGAGTTGCAATACACCGATGAGCTGTACGCCGAAACCCCGTGGGCTGACGATGTGAAAGCGTTTCTCTGTTACAACGCCAATAAGGCGTTGATGAATCTGGGCTACGAACCGCTATTTCCCGCAGAAATGGCGGAAGTAAATCCGGCAATCCTCGCCGCGCTTTCGCCGAATGCCGATGAAAATCACGATTTCTTTTCCGGTTCAGGCTCTTCATATGTGATGGGAAAAGCGGTCGAAACAGAAGATGAAGACTGGAATTTCTGAGTGTGTTATTTTCAAAAATATCACCAACCACAGTAGGGAAATAATTCCTGCCAAATAGCTTTTTATCACGCAAATATTTTGTGGTGATCTACACTGATACTCTGTTGCATTATTCGCCTGAAACCACAATATTCAGGCGTTTTTTCGCTATCTATGACAAAAAAAATATCAACTTTCTCGATTTGCTCTCAGCCCTTATATCATGGGAAATTCCGGCGATTTGCTCGCATCAATATTCATGCCACATTTGCCATCAGGGGTTGCCTCAGATTCTCAGTATGTTAGGGTAGAAAAAAGTGACTATTTCCATTGGGTAATGTATCGACATAAACAAATAACAGGAATCTTTCTATTGCATGGCAATTAAATTAGAAATTAAAAATCTCTATAAAATATTTGGCGAGCATCCTCAGCGAGCGTTCAAATATATCGAACAAGGACTTTCAAAAGAACAAATTCTGGAAAAAACCGGGCTATCGCTTGGCGTAAAAGACGCCAGTCTGGCCATTGAAGAAGGCGAGATATTTGTCATCATGGGATTATCCGGTTCGGGTAAATCCACAATGGTACGCCTTCTCAATCGCCTGATTGAACCCACCCGCGGGCAAGTGCTGATTGATGGTGTGGATATTGCCAAAATATCCGACGCCGAACTCCGTGAGGTGCGCAGAAAAAAGATTGCGATGGTCTTCCAGTCCTTTGCCTTAATGCCGCATATGACCGTGCTGGACAATACTGCATTCGGTATGGAATTGGCCGGAATTAATGCCGAAGAACGCCGGGAAAAAGCCCTTGATGCACTGCGTCAGGTCGGGCTGGAAAATTATGCCCATAGCTACCCGGACGAGCTCTCTGGTGGGATGCGTCAACGCGTCGGATTAGCACGCGCATTAGCAATTAATCCGGATATATTATTAATGGACGAAGCCTTCTCGGCGCTTGATCCATTAATTCGCACTGAGATGCAGGATGAGCTGGTAAAATTACAGGCGAAACATCAACGTACCATTGTCTTTATTTCTCACGATCTCGACGAAGCTATGCGTATTGGCGACCGAATTGCCATTATGCAAAATGGTGAAGTGGTGCAGGTTGGCACACCGGATGAAATTCTCAATAATCCGGCGAATGATTATGTCCGAACCTTCTTCCGTGGCGTCGATATTAGCCAGGTGTTCAGTGCAAAAGATATTGCCCGTCGTACACCGAACGGCTTAATTCGTAAAACCCCCGGCTTCGGCCCGCGTTCTGCACTGAAATTATTGCAGGATGAAGATCGCGAATATGGCTACGTTATCGAACGCGGTAATAGATTTGTCGGTGCAGTGTCTATCGATTCGCTTAAAACCGCGTTAACGCAGCAGCAAGGTCTTGATGCGGCGCTGATTGATGCGCCATTAGCAGTCGATGCGCAAACGCCTCTTAGCGAGTTGCTCTCTCATGTCGGACAAGCGCCCTGTGCGGTGCCCGTGGTCGACGAGGACCAACAGTATGTCGGCATCATTTCGAAAGGAATGCTGCTGCGCGCTTTAGATCGTGAGGGGGTAAATAATGGCTGATCAAAATAATCCGTGGGATACCACGCCAGCGGCGGACAGTGCTGCACAATCCGCAGACGCCTGGGGTACACCGGCGACTGCACCGACTGACGGCGGTGGCGCTGACTGGCTGACCAGTACGCCTGCGCCAAACGTCGAACATTTTAATATTCTCGATCCGTTCCATAAAACGCTGATCCCGCTCGACAGTTGGGTCACTGAAGGGATCGACTGGGTCGTTACCCATTTCCGTCCCGTCTTCCAGGGCGTGCGCGTTCCGGTCGATTACATCCTCAACGGTTTCCAGCAATTGCTGCTGGGTATGCCCGCGCCGGTGGCGATTATCGTTTTCGCTCTCATCGCCTGGCAAATTTCCGGTGTCGGAATGGGCGTGGCGACGCTGGTTTCGCTGATTGCCATCGGCGCAATCGGTGCCTGGTCACAGGCAATGGTTACTCTGGCGCTGGTGTTAACCGCCCTGCTGTTCTGTATCGTCATCGGTTTGCCGTTGGGGATCTGGCTGGCGAGAAGTCCGCGAGCGGCGAAAATTATTCGTCCACTGCTTGATGCCATGCAGACCACGCCAGCGTTTGTTTATCTGGTGCCAATCGTCATGCTGTTTGGCATCGGCAACGTGCCGGGCGTAGTGGTGACTATAATCTTTGCTCTGCCGCCGATTATCCGTCTGACGATTCTTGGTATTAACCAGGTTCCGGCGGATTTAATTGAAGCCTCGCGCTCATTCGGTGCCAGCCCGCGGCAGATGCTGTTCAAAGTTCAGTTACCGCTGGCGATGCCGACCATTATGGCGGGTGTTAACCAGACGCTGATGCTGGCCCTTTCTATGGTGGTCATTGCCTCGATGATTGCCGTCGGTGGGCTGGGTCAGATGGTACTTCGCGGTATCGGTCGTCTGGATATGGGCCTTGCCACCGTTGGCGGCGTCGGGATTGTGATCCTCGCCATTATCCTCGACCGCCTGACGCAGGCCGTTGGGCGCGACTCACGCAGTCGCGGCAACCGTCGCTGGTACACCACTGGCCCTGTCGGTCTGCTGACCCGCCCATTCATTAAGTAACTCTGCACTTGCCCGGTGACGCCGGGCATTATCACCCTGCCAAAAAAAGGAATAACAATGCGACATAGCGTACTTTTTGCGACAGCGTTTGCCACGCTTATCTCTACACAAACTTTTGCTGCCGATCTGCCGGGCAAAGGCATTACTGTTAATCCAGTTCAGAGCACCATCACTGAAGAAACCTTCCAGACGCTGCTGGTCAGTCGTGCACTGGAGAAATTAGGTTATACCGTCAATAAACCCAGCGAAGTGGATTACAACGTTGGCTACACCTCGCTTGCTTCCGGCGATGCAACCTTCACCGCCGTGAACTGGACGCCACTGCATGACAACATGTACGAAGCTGCCGGTGGCGATAAGAAATTTTATCGTGAAGGAGTATTTGTTAACGGCGCGGCACAGGGTTACCTGATCGATAAGAAAACCGCCGACCAGTATAAAATTACCAACATCGCGCAACTGAAAGATCCGAAGATCGCCAAACTGTTCGATACCAACGGCGACGGTAAAGCGGATTTAACCGGCTGTAACCCAGGCTGGGGCTGCGAAGGTGCGATCAACCACCAGCTTGCCGCGTATGGACTGACCAATACCGTGACGCATAATCAGGGGAACTACGCAGCGATGATGGCTGACACCATCAGTCGTTACAAAGAGGGTAAGCCGGTGTTTTACTACACCTGGACGCCGTACTGGGTGAGTAACGAACTGAAACCGGGGAAAGATGTGGTCTGGTTGCAGGTGCCGTTCTCCGCACTGCCGGGCGATAAAAATGCCGATACCAAACTGCCGAATGGCGCGAATTACGGCTTCCCGGTCAGTACCATGCATATCGTTGCCAACAAAGCCTGGGCCGAGAAAAACCCGGCAGCAGCGAAACTGTTTGCCATTATGCAGTTACCAGTGGCAGATATTAACGCCCAGAACGCCATTATGCATGACGGCAAAGCCTCAGAAGGCGATATTCAGGGCCACGTTGATGGCTGGATCAAAGCCCACCAGCAGCAGTTCGATGGCTGGGTGAATGAGGCGCTGGCAGCGCAGAAGTAATTTTTATTCGGGCGGATAAGGCGCTTTTGCCTCATCCGCCGCTCTGTACACAATGCCTGATGCGATGCGGCCGCGTCTTATCATGCCTACAAACCACACCGCACATTTCAACAATCTATCTTTCATCCCATATTCATCAACATCCGCTATTATTGATTTCCAGCTTAATCATCACCTGATGAACAAAAATAATGACTAAACCTAATCATGAGCTTAGCCCGGCACTGATCGTGCTGATGTCTATCGCCACCGGTCTGGCGGTAGCCAGTAACTATTACGCCCAGCCATTACTCGACACCATCGCGCGTAACTTTTCCCTTTCCGCCAGTTCGGCGGGCTTTATTGTTACCGCCGCGCAGTTGGGCTATGCCGCAGGTCTGCTGTTTCTTGTTCCCCTCGGTGATGTGTTTGAACGCCGCCGCCTGATTGTCTCGATGACCTTACTGGCAGCGGGCGGTATGTTGATTACCGCCAGCAGTCAGTCGCTGGCGATGATGATCCTCGGTACGGCATTAACCGGTTTATTCTCGGTCGTGGCACAAATTCTGGTTCCGCTGGCAGCGACGCTGGCTTCACCGGACAAACGCGGCAAAGTGGTCGGCACCATTATGAGCGGGCTGCTGTTGGGGATCTTGCTGGCACGAACCGTTGCCGGTTTGCTGGCAAACCTCGGCGGCTGGCGCACCGTCTTTTGGGTTGCCTCGGTGTTAATGGCACTGATGGCGCTGGCATTATGGCGTGGTCTGCCACAAATGAAATCAGAAACCCACCTCAACTACCCACAGTTGCTTGGTTCCGTTTTCAGCATGTTTATCAGCGATAAAATTCTGCGCACCCGCGCGTTGCTGGGCTGCCTGACCTTTGCCAACTTCAGCATTCTCTGGACCTCAATGGCCTTTTTGCTCGCCGCTCCGCCTTTTAATTACAGCGATGGCGTAATTGGTCTGTTTGGACTCGCGGGAGCTGCCGGAGCGTTAGGCGCTCGTCCGGCGGGCGGTTTTGCCGATAAGGGCAAATCACACCTCACCACAACTTTCGGCCTGCTGCTGCTGTTACTTTCATGGCTGGCGATCTGGTTTGGTCACACTTCCGTACTGGCCTTGATTATCGGCATCCTGGTGCTGGATCTCACCGTGCAGGGCGTGCATATCACTAACCAGACGGTAATTTATCGAATACACCCTGATGCGCGTAATCGCCTGACCGCAGGTTACATGACCAGCTACTTCATTGGCGGTGCCGCCGGTTCGCTAATTTCAGCCTCAGCCTGGCAACATGGCGGTTGGGCTGGCGTTTGTCTGGCTGGCGCGACGATTGCCCTGGTTAACTTACTGGTCTGGTGGCGAGGTTTTCATCGTCAGGAAGCCGCAAATTAAGCAATCAGCAACCGTTTTCGTGGCTTTACACTTATAAGGGTGTTAAGAAGCCCATCAGTCTGATAAGGTTAAGATATTCATTCAGTCTATTTATAATATTAACAATCGTTAAGCGTACACTCTATGGAAAGCCCTACTCCACAGCCTGCTCCTGGTTCGGCGACCTTCATGGAAGGATGCAAAGACAGTTTACCGATTGTTATTAGTTATATTCCGGTGGCCTTTGCGTTCGGTCTGAATGCGACCCGTCTGGGATTCTCTCCTCTCGAAAGCGTTTTTTTCTCCTGCATCATTTATGCAGGCGCGAGCCAGTTCGTCATTACCGCGATGCTGGCAGCCGGGAGTAGTTTGTGGGTTGCTGCACTGACCGTCATGGCAATGGATGTTCGCCATGTTTTGTATGGCCCGTCACTGCGTAGCCGTATTATTCAGCGTCTGCAAAAATCGAAAACCGCCCTGTGGGCGTTTGGCCTGACGGATGAGGTTTTTGCCGCCGCAACCGCAAAACTGGTACGCAATAATCGCCGCTGGAGCGAGAACTGGATGATCGGCATTGCCTTCAGTTCATGGTCATCGTGGGTATTTGGTACGGTAATAGGGGCATTCTCCGGCAGCGGCTTGCTGCAAGGATATCCCGCCGTTGAAGCAGCATTAGGTTTTATGCTTCCGGCACTCTTTATGAGTTTCCTGCTCGCCTCTTTCCAGCGCAAACAATCTCTTTGCGTTACCGCAGCGTTAGTTGGTGCCCTTGCAGGCGTAACGCTATTTTCTATTCCCGTCGCCATTCTGGCAGGCATTGTCTGTGGCTGCCTCACTGCGTTAATCCAGGCATTCTGGCAAGGAGCGCCCGATGAGCTATGAGGTTCTGCTGCTTGGGTTACTGGTTGGCGCGGCGAATTATTGCTTCCGCTATTTGCCGCTGCGCCTGCGTGTGGGTAATGCCCGCCCAACCAAACGTGGCGCGGTAGGTATTTTGCTCGACACCATTGGCATCGCCTCGATATGCGCTCTGCTGGTTGTCTCTACCGCACCAGAAGTGATGCACGATATACGCCGTTTCGTGCCCACTCTGGTCGGCTTCGCGGTACTGGGTGCCAGTTTCTATAAAACACGCAGCATTATCATCCCAACACTGCTTAGTGCGCTGGCCTATGGGCTCGCCTGGAAAGTGATGGCGATTATATAACCCACAAGAATCATTTTTCTAAAACAATACATTTACTTTATTTGTCACTGTCGTTACTATATCGGCTGAAATTAATGAGGTCATACCCAAATGGATAGTTCGTTTACGCCCATTGAACAAATGCTAAAATTTCGCGCCAGCCGCCACGAAGATTTTCCTTATCAGGAGATCCTTCTGACTCGTCTTTGCATGCACATGCAAAGCAAGCTGCTGGAGAACCGCAATAAAATGCTGAAGGCTCAGGGGATTAACGAGACGTTGTTTATGGCGTTGATTACGCTGGAGTCTCAGGAAAACCACAGTATTCAGCCTTCTGAATTGAGTTGTGCTCTTGGATCATCCCGTACCAACGCGACGCGTATTGCCGATGAACTGGAAAAACGCGGTTGGATCGAACGTCGTGAAAGCGATAACGATCGCCGCTGCCTGCATCTGCAATTAACGGAAAAAGGTCACGAGTTTTTGCGCGAAGTTTTACCACCGCAGCATAATTGCCTGCATCAACTCTGGTCCGCGCTCAGCACAACAGAAAAAGATCAGCTCGAGCAAATCACCCGCAAATTGCTCTCCCGTCTCGACCAGATGGAACAAGACGGTGTGGTTCTCGAAGCGATGAGCTAACGCGTCATCTCGCTCAAAAATCCAGATTTATAACAGAAAAAATGACTGGCCAGCATCGCAACATGCTGGCCTTTTTGGCAAGCAGGTCGGCTCAGCCGATGAGTTAAGAAGATCGTGGAGAACAATATGAGCGCAAATGCGGAGACTCAAACCCCGCAGCAACCGGTAAAGAAGAGCGGCAAACGTAAGCGTCTGCTCCTCCTTCTCACCTTGCTCTTTATAATTATTGCCGTAGCGATAGGGATTTATTGGTTTTTGGTACTGCGTCATTTCGAAGAAACCGATGACGCATACGTGGCAGGGAATCAGATTCAAATTATGTCTCAGGTGTCTGGCAGCGTGACGAAAGTCTGGGCCGATAACACCGATTTTGTAAAAGAAGGCGATGTGCTGGTCACTCTCGACCCGACAGATGCTCGCCAGGCGTTTGAAAAAGCCAAAACTGCACTGGCTTCAAGCGTTCGCCAAACTCACCAGCTGATGATTAACAGCAAACAGTTGCAGGCGAATATTGAGGTGCAAAAAATCGCCCTCGCGAAAGCACAAAGCGACTACAACCGCCGTGTGCCGCTGGGCAATGCCAACCTGATTGGTCGCGAAGAGCTGCAACACGCCCGCGACGCGGTGACCAGTGCCCAGGCGCAATTGGATGTCGCCATTCAACAATACAATGCCAATCAGGCGATGATTCTGGGGACTAAACTGGAAGATCAGCCTGCCGTGCAACAGGCTGCCACCGAAGTACGTAACGCCTGGCTGGCGCTGGAGCGTACCCGTATTGTCAGCCCGATGACCGGTTATGTCTCCCGCCGCGCAGTACAGCCTGGCGCGCAAATTAGCCCAACGACGCCGCTGATGGCGGTCGTTCCAGCCACCAATATGTGGGTGGATGCCAACTTTAAAGAAACGCAGATTGCCAATATGCGTATCGGTCAGCCGGTCACCATCACCACCGATATTTACGGCGATGATGTGAAATACACCGGTAAAGTGGTTGGTCTGGATATGGGGACAGGTAGCGCGTTCTCGCTGCTTCCGGCGCAAAACGCCACCGGTAACTGGATCAAAGTCGTTCAGCGTCTGCCTGTTCGTATTGAACTGGACCAGAAACAGCTCGAGCAATACCCGCTGCGTATCGGTTTGTCCACGCTGGTGAGCGTCAATACCACTAACCGTGACGGTCAGGTACTGGCAAATAAAGTACGTTCCACACCGGTAGCGGTAAGCACCGCGCGTGAAATCAGCCTGGCACCTGTCAATAAACTGATCGACGATATCGTAAAAGCTAACGCTGGCTAATCCAGAGGTGCGTGTGATGCAACAGCAAAAACCGCTGGAAGGCGCGCAACTGGTCATTATGACGATTGCGCTGTCACTGGCGACATTCATGCAGGTGCTAGACTCCACCATTGCTAACGTGGCGATCCCCACTATCGCCGGGAATCTGGGCTCATCGCTCAGCCAGGGAACGTGGGTAATCACTTCTTTCGGGGTGGCGAATGCCATCTCGATCCCGCTTACCGGCTGGCTGGCAAAGCGCGTCGGGGAAGTGAAACTGTTCCTCTGGTCAACCATCGCCTTTGCTATTGCGTCGTGGGCGTGTGGTGTCTCCAGCAGCCTGAATATGCTGATCTTCTTCCGCGTGATTCAGGGGATTGTCGCTGGGCCGCTGATCCCGCTTTCGCAAAGTCTGTTACTGAATAACTACCCGCCAGCAAAACGCTCGATCGCGCTGGCGTTGTGGTCGATGACGGTGATTGTCGCGCCAATTTGCGGCCCGATCCTCGGCGGTTATATCAGCGATAATTACCACTGGGGCTGGATATTCTTCATCAACGTGCCGATTGGCGTGGCGGTGGTGTTGATGACACTGCAAACCCTGCGCGGACGCGAAACCCGCACCGAACGGCGGCGGATTGATGCCGTGGGGCTGGCGCTGCTGGTAATTGGCATCGGCAGCCTGCAGATTATGCTCGACCGGGGTAAAGAGCTGGACTGGTTCTCATCACAGGAAATTATCATTCTCACCGTGGTGGCGGTGGTGGCTATCTGCTTCCTGATTGTCTGGGAGCTGACCGACGATAACCCGATAGTCGATCTGTCGTTGTTTAAGTCGCGCAACTTCACCATCGGCTGCTTGTGTATCAGCCTCGCGTATATGCTCTACTTCGGCGCGATTGTTCTGCTGCCGCAGTTGTTGCAGGAGGTCTACGGTTACACGGCGACCTGGGCAGGTTTGGCCTCTGCGCCGGTAGGGATTATTCCGGTGATCCTGTCGCCGATTATCGGCCGCTTCGCGCATAAACTGGATATGCGGCGACTGGTAACCTTCAGCTTTATCATGTATGCCGTCTGCTTCTACTGGCGTGCTTATACCTTTGAACCGGGTATGGATTTTGGCGCGTCGGCCTGGCCGCAGTTTATCCAGGGCTTCGCAGTGGCCTGCTTCTTTATGCCGCTGACCACCATTACGCTGTCTGGTTTGCCACCGGAACGACTGGCGGCGGCATCGAGCCTCTCTAACTTTACGCGAACGCTGGCGGGGTCTATCGGCACATCCATCACCACCACCATGTGGACTAACCGCGAGTCGATGCACCACGCACAGTTAACCGAGTCGGTAAACCCGTTTAACCCGAACGCTCAGGCGATGTACAGCCAACTGGAAGGGCTGGGGATGACGCAACAACAGGCATCAGGCTGGATTGCCCAGCAGATCACTAATCAGGGGCTGATTATTTCCGCCAATGAGATCTTCTGGATGTCAGCCGGGATATTCCTCGTCCTGCTGGGGCTGGTGTGGTTTGCTAAACCGCCATTTGGCGCAGGTGGCGGTGCGGGCGGTGCGCACTAAGGTTGTTAAAGGGAGCTGCGGCTCCCTTTTTATTTGCTCATTCTGTAAACGGTTGTTTTATCATCTCAAACGGTGTATCTTTTCGCCGCCCCAAACTCTTCCATTCACCATTAACCGGTTCTGAGCATTCGCTCAGGTTGTTAACTCACTTTTTTCTTCGCCCTCGCTTTCGCGGGTGATACTCACATTTTTTTAACCCCATAACTCGCACCCTCGCGGGCGTACGTTTATTACACAAAAAATAATGGATTATTATGAATACCCAACGTAAATACGGGAGAACCTGGCATTACCCCTTCTCCCCTGGCACCACCAGCGATGACCGTATTAACACCGATTACTGGCAGGATTTACAGGCCATCACGCAATTGGTGCACACAGAAAAACTCGACGGTGAAAATAACTGCCTTAACCGCTACGGCGTGTTTGCCCGTTCCCATGCCGCGCCTACACAATCGGCATGGACCTATAAAATTCGCCAACGCTGGCAACTGCTGAAAAACGATCTCGGCGATCTGGAGTTGTTTGGTGAAAATCTTTATGCCGTTCATTCGATTGAATATCGCGCCCTGGAGCAGGATTTTTATCTGTTTGCCGTTCGCTGCCAGGATATATGGCTGAGCTGGGAAGAGGTGCAGTTTTACGCCGCTCTGTTTGATTTCCCCTGCGTTCCCGAAATCTCCGGCCCGCAGCCGGGGAATGATGAAAAAAGCTGGCAACGTGATTTTCTGGCGCTGACCAATGCGCGCGGCGCGTTCGATCCCTGGGATACGCAAACCGGGCAACCCTGTACGCTGGAAGGCATTGTCAGCCGGAATAGTGATGCGTTTTCCGTCGCTGACTTTTCGCATAACGTCTTCAAGTATGTACGCAAAAATCATGTCAAAACCACCGAGCACTGGAAACGCCACTGGCGACGGGCGCGGATGGCCCATGAGTTCGCTTATGGAGAACAGTCATGATTTGGCAACTTACCGACGACAAACGCTGGTCGACGCTACGCCAGCGTTTTAGCTGGGTTGAGGATATGCATAACACGCCGCAAGCCCCGGAGCATCATGGTGAAGGCGACGTTGGTGTGCATACTGAAATGGTGCTGAATGCACTCGTTGCGATGGCTGAGTTTCAGCAACTCCCCGCTCAGCAGCAGGAAATTTTATGGGCGGCGGCGTTATTGCATGACGTTGAAAAGCGCAGTACTACCGTGCAGGAAAACGGACGTATTCAGTCTCCAGGCCATGCTCGTCGGGGTGAATTGACGGCCCGACAAATTTTATGGCGCGATATCCCGACGCCGTTCGTGCTACGCGAGCAAATTGTTGCACTGGTGCGTCTGCATGGGTTACCGCTATGGTTACTGGAACGTCCGGAACCGGAGCGTTTGCTGCTCACGGCTGCAATGCGTATCGACACACGTCTGCTCGCTTTGCTTGCTCGTGCCGATCTGCTTGGTCGCCATTGTCATGATCAGCAATCAATGCTGGAACGCATCGAGCTGTTCGAGCTATTTTGCCAGGAGCAACAATGCTGGGGAAAAAGTGCGTTCATTCGCTTCGGATTCCGCACGCTGGCATTACCTGACCCATGAACAAAGTTCTCCTGATTTTGTTCCCTGGGAGGCTGAATCTTTTGAGGTTATTTTGCTGTGTGGTTTACCGGGTATGGGCAAAGATCGCTTTATCAGTGAACAGTGCCAGAGAGTGAACGTTATCAGCCTTGATGATATGCGGCGGCGAATCAATGCCAGTCCGGACGACAAAACCGCCACCGGGCGTATTGTGCAACAGGCAAAAGAAGAAGCGCGCGTTTTTTTACGCCAGAAGAAGCCGTTCATCTGGAATGCAACGAACATTACCCGCCAGTTGCGTAGCCAGCTCATCAGTCTGTTTACGGCTTACGGTGCACGAGTAAAAATCGTTTATCTGGAAGTACCGTGGGCGCAATGGAAGCAGCAAAATGCCAGGCGCGAGTATGCCGTTCCTGAAGCGGTCGTGATGCGGATGGCCTCAAGGCTGGAAGTTCCTCAACCTGATGAAGCACATAGCGTGGAATATCGGGTGACTGACAGGTAATAAAAACCGGGCGGTGATATCACCTGCCCGGCCTCTTCAATTGACTAGATGTGCAATTCCTGCAACTTTTCTTTCGGCAGCGCCAACTCTTCGTTGCTGTTGATGCGTACGTCACGTTCCAGGATATTACGCGCAATATCCTGCGCTTCCTGCAACGAATGCATCTGATAAGTACCACACTGGTAGACGTTCAGTTCCGGGATCTGATTCTGATCCTGCACTTTCAGCACGTCTTCCATTGCCGCTTTCCAGGCATTAGCGACACGCTGCTCATCTGGCGTACCAATCAGACTCATATAAAAACCGGTGCGGCAGCCCATTGGCGAGATATCGATAATCTCAACGCCATTACCGTTAAGATGGTTACGCATAAAACCAGCAAACAGGTGCTCCAGGGTATGGATCCCTCTTTCTGGCATCACTTCTTTGTTCGGCACGCAGAAGCGCAGATCGAACACGGTGATTGCGTCGCCATGCGGGGTGTTCATTGTTTTCGCCACCCGAACTGCAGGCGCTTCCATCCGGGTATGATCGACTGTGAAGCTATCTAACAACGGCATTTAGCCACCTCCGGTAATTTTTTTAAAAATTTTCTGAACTCTTTCTTCCCAGGCGAGTCTGAGTATATGAAAGACGCGCATTTGTTATCATCATCCCTGAATTCAGAGATGAAATTTTGGCCACTCACGAGTGGCCTTTTTCTTTTCTGTCAGGCGTGTTTTTCCAGCCACACCGCAAACGGTTCGGTATCAGCGGCTTCCATTTCCTGCTGACGGCGTACAGACGCCTCGCGCTCGGCTACAAAATCCTCTTCACGCAGAATTTCCAGCGGCTCTTCACGCAGCAGATTACGGTACGCTTCAGCAAACGCTTTACCTGTTCCGCCAATACCAGTATCAATCATAGACCTTAAGATACGGGCAGAGAAAGTCAGATCGGGATTATCGAAGCAGGCGACCAGTTCATCACACACTTTCTGGTACGCTTCGCCGCCGTTAATGCTATCCAGCGTTTGCGCCACGCGTTTTAGATCGCGGAACAAATCTTTCCCCACCTGCGGCAACGGGAACTGCGCGGTTTCGCAGCCGATACCCAGCGTCAGGCCCGGTTTGCGACCTTCGAGGATCACCCGGTTCCAGTTAACGCGTGTACAGGCAAGTTCGCTACTGCTCATTTCCGGTGCATCAGCCAGCGCACACCAGACCATAAACAGGTCGAGGAATCGCACCTGTTGTTCATCTACACCAATCGGCGAGAACGGGTTGATGTCCAGCGAACGCACTTCAATATATTCAATGCCGCCACGTAACAGTGCATCAGAAGGCGACTCGCCGCTGCGGGTAACGCGTTTTGGACGAATAGGCGCGTACAGTTCGTTTTCAATCTGCAGCACATTGCTGTTGATTTGCAACCGCTTACCGTCTTTCTCAATACCAATCTTTGCGTACTCTTCCGATGGCGTTTTGATTGCCTGTTTAAGGCCCGCTACGTACTCGTAGAGATCGTTAAAGGTGATACCAAGATTGCTTTGCGATTTGTTGGTATAGCCAAGATCGCTCAAACGAAGAGAGGTCGCATACGGCAGGTAATACATACCGCACTCAGTTTTCTCAAACGGCAGCGACGTTGGTTTTCCTTGCAAGAAAGAAGAACAAATCGCCGGAGACGCGCCAAACAGATAAGGAATGACCCAACCGAAACGATAGTAATTGCGAATAACGCGGAAATAGCCCGCAGAAATTTTCTCTTTGGCATCAGCGCCCGAGATATCGCCGCACTTCGCTTGCCAGAATGCCATGGGCAAAGAGAAATTGTAGTGCACGCCGGAAATGGTTTGCATCAGCGCGCCATAGCGATTTTTCAGCCCTTCACGGTACAGCGTTTTAAAGCGTCCGGTGTTAGAAGTGCCGTACTGTGCCAGTTCGATGTCCTGACCTTCTGCGATATAGCATGGCATACTTAACGGCCACATCCGCTCATCGCCCATATTGCGCGCCGTATAGCGATGCAGATCGCGCATAAAGGTCAGCATATGTTCAATATCACCATCCACTGGTGTAATAAATTCCAGCAATGCTTCCGCAAAATCGGTAGTAATCCATTTATGCGTCAGTGCGGAACCTAATGCTTCAGGATGACCTGTTGTTGCCAGTGTGCCATCAGCATTAACACGCAAAGTTTCGCGCTCAAGCCCACGCTGTATCCCCTTTAACGCCTGAGGATGTTTTTCCAGCCAGGCCAGCGCCTGTGATACGTCCGGGATCAAATTGACCTCCCGCCTGTCAAAATCGTTTTAATTAGCATAACTGTAATGGTGACCATGTGTGCAGGCCTACAATTAGTGCCACCATATCATGCCCTGAACGGTCGCTGCTGCAACTGCAACATAACGTAACGCTTTACCAAGACACAAAAAAAAGATTACTGGCCCCCAGGAGATGCGCATCCATCCCGCTAACAGACACAGTAAATCACCAACCACGGGCATCCAGCTTAATAATAGCGTGACTGCACCATAGCGTTTCAGCCAACCAGTAGCTTTCTCTTGCCAGCGCGATGTTTTACGCAATGGAAAGAAACGCCCAAGGATAACGTTAGTTAACCCTCCAAGGCTATTACCCATTGTTGCTGTTAACACTAAAACCCAGGGATGACTTACCCCGGAAAGCAACATTGCAACCAGCACGACTTCGGAATTACCGGGTAATAGTGTAGCGCTGAGGAAACTACTGGCAAACAACGATAAAAGCGATAAAGCTTCACTCACAGCAAGCGAACATCCACAGCGTCCATGCCTGCAGCACGGGCCGCCTGAATACCGAAATCAGCATCTTCAAAGACCACACACTGTGTTGGTTGCACGCCCATATGCTGCGCGCACAACAAAAATGTGTCTGGCGCAGGTTTATGATGTTTGACGTGATCGGCAGCAACGACGGCGTCAAAATAACGGCGTAATCCCAGGTGCGTTAGCAGTGCCTCAGCGATGGCGCTTTCACTCCCCGTTCCTACAGCCATTGGTCGACGTCCGTGCCAGCTTTTCACCACTTCAACAAGGGGGAGTGGTTCGACGCTATCGAGTAACATGCTTCTGACTGCTTCTGTTTTTTCACGCGCCAGCGCATGCGGGTCGAGATCGGCCTGATTCAGTTCAATAATCGCCTGAGCAATGCGCCACGTGGGCGAGCCATTAAGCGCAATCATCGCCTGAACATCGTACTGAAGACCATAGTGTCCTAATACTTCGCGCCACGCTTTACGGTGCGTAGGCTCCGTATCCAGGATTGTGCCATCCATATCAAAAATTAAACCTGCATAACGCTCGTACATGGTCTTCTCGCAAGTCGAAAAATATGACGCTACTTTAGCGTAATTGCTTGATTTTGTCGCTGATGGCGAAGGAGAAGAATATTCAGGTTATAGATAAAGTAGTTATTTAGAAATGAAATATTTTTGAAGGAAATTTGTGGGAGAAGATGGTGCCTGCGGTTAGTACCGCTACCTCTTCGATACGTTCATTGCTGAAGGTTACGGAGAATATGGTGCATCCGGGAGGATTCGAACCTCCGACCGCTCGGTTCGTAGCCGAGTACTCTATCCAGCTGAGCTACGGATGCATCGGGAAAACTTATTTTACTGCTGATATTGATACCGCTACTAAAGCCATATCAAATAAGAAAATCCATCTTAACCATCATCACTGATGATTACGGAGAATATGGTGCATCCGGGAGGATTCGAACCTCCGACCGCTCGGTTCGTAGCCGAGTACTCTATCCAGCTGAGCTACGGATGCATCGGGAAATTTATTTTACTGCTGATATTGATATCGCTACTAAAGCCATATCAAGTAAGAGATGGTGCATCCGGGAGGATTCGAACCTCCGACCGCTCGGTTCGTAGCCGAGTACTCTATCCAGCTGAGCTACGGATGCATCGGGAAACTTACTTTACTGCAGATTTTTTGATACCGCTACTAAAGCCGTATCAAGTAAGAGATGGTGCATCCGGGAGGATTACTCGCCTTACGGCTCGCCCTTCGGGCCGTTGCTAAAGCAACGTTATCCTCCCTGGTGCTTGCGGTTAGTACCGCCACCTCTTCGACACCTTCATCGCTGAAGATTTCGTAGAATATGGTGCATCCGGGAGGATTCGAACCTCCGACCGCTCGGTTCGTAGCCGAGTACTCTATCCAGCTGAGCTACGGATGCAAATGGCGGTGAGGCGGGGATTCGAACCCCGGATGCAGCTTTTGACCGCATACTCCCTTAGCAGGGGAGCGCCTTCAGCCTCTCGGCCACCTCACCACACGCCTCTTACGAGTGCTTCGAAGAACTTGTTTATCGCTCATCGTCGCTGCGTGGCGCACATATTACTTTCTGAGACTTATAAGTCAAACAATTTTTCCCACACTTTTATCGTTTGCACACTTCACGCTCAATTAGTCTGTAAAAACGTCAAAAAGAGTGTTTTATCAACAGAAAAACGGAGGTCTGACAGATAGCAGTAATGCAAAAAAATGGAGACTAAAGTTGAATGAACGGGAGTAAAGCGAAAAAACAATGGAGTGAAGGAGGAATTTTGAGGGTGCGTCTCACCGATAAAGATGAGACGCGGAAAGATTAGTAACTGGACTGCTGGGATTTTTCAGCCTGGATACGCTGGTAGATCTCTTCACGGTGAACAGAAACTTCCTTCGGGGCATTTACGCCAATACGTACCTGGTTGCCCTTTACCCCTAAAACTGTCACGGTGACCTCATCCCCAATCATGAGGGTCTCACCAACTCGACGAGTCAGAATCAGCATTCTTTGCTCCTTGAAAGATTAAAAGAGTCGGGTCTCTCTGTATCCCGGCATTATCCATCATATAACGCCAAAAAGTAAGCAATGACAAACACATTACATGTAAGCAGTCATGGCATTACATTCTGTTAAACCTAAGTTTAGCCGATATACACAACTTCAACCTGACTTTATCGTTGTCGATAGCGTTAATGCGAATGCCGTGAAGCGAGTCCACGGCATTGCCTGACGCTTATATTATTGCAATTTCGCGCTGACCCAGCCTTTCACACTGGCTAACGCTGCAGGTAAGGCCGCAGCATCCGTACCACCGGCTTGCGCCATGTCAGGACGTCCACCACCCTTGCCGCCCACCTGCTGAGCGACCATACCAATCAGTTCCCCTGCTTTCACACGATCTGTGACGTCCTTAGATACGCCTGCAATCAGAGAAACCTTACCTTCGGCTACCGTTGCCAGCACGATAATTGTCGACCCCAGCTGATTTTTTAAATCGTCAACCATGGTACGCAACATTTTCGGCTCAACACCGCTAAGCTCGCTAACCAACAGCTTAACACCATTAACATCAATTGCCTTACTGGAAAGATTTGCGCTCTCCTGTGCGGCAGCTTGTTCTTTAAGCTGTTGTAACTCTTTTTCCAGCTGACGCGTACGTTCCAGTACTGAGCGCACTTTATCAGCCAGATTATTGCTATCGCCTTTCAACAGATGTGCGACTTCGCTTAAGCGATCGCTGTCTGCATGGACGGTGGCGATAGCGCCTTCTCCGGTTACCGCTTCGATACGACGAACACCTGCAGCAGTACCCGATTCAGAGATGATGCGGAACAGACCAATATCACCGGTGCGGCTTGCGTGAGTACCGCCACACAGCTCGGTGGAGAAATCGCCCATGCTCAGCACGCGTACGCGCTCATCATACTTCTCGCCAAACAGCGCCATCGCACCTTTCGCTTTCGCCGCTTCGAGATCCATGATGTTGGTTTCGATCGGCAAGTTACGGCGAATCTGCGCGTTCACCAGGTCTTCAACCGCACGAATCTCTTCTGGTTTCATCGCTTCGTTGTGTGAGAAGTCGAAGCGCAGCACTTTGTCGTTAACCAGTGAACCTTTCTGCGATACATGAGTACCCAAAACCTGGCGCAGCGCAGCGTGCATCAGGTGCGTTGCGGAGTGATTCAGACGAATACGAGCGCGACGAGCCTCATCAACATCAGCCTGCACCGCGTCGCCCACTTTCAGAGAACCCGCAGCAAGTTTACCGATATGACCAATCGCCTGGCCGTATTTCTGCGTATCTTCCACCGCAAAGGAGAAGTTAGCGCCTTTCAGTTCACCTTTATCGCCAACCTGACCGCCAGATTCCGCATAGAATGGCGTTTGATCCAGCACGACCACAGCTTCCTGGCCTGCATTGATGGCATCAACCGCTTTACCATCAACAAACAGCGCAGTCACTTTGCCGTTCAGTTCCAGATGGTCATAGCCTTTAAATTCAGATGCACTGTCAACACGGATCATTGCGTTGTAATCGGCACCAAAGCCACTGGCTTCGCGCGCACGACGACGCTGCTCTTCCATTGCTGCTTCAAAACCAGCTTCGTCAACTTTGATGTTGCGTTCACGACAAACATCAGCCGTCAGGTCAACCGGGAAACCGTAGGTGTCATACAGACGGAAAGCAGTTTCGCCATCCAGCGTATCGCCAGAAAGTTTCGCCAGCTCTTCGTCCAGCAGCGCCAGACCGCGTTCCAGCGTGCGGGCAAACTGCTCTTCTTCAGTCTTCAGCACCTGCTCAACCTGCGCCTGCTGGCGTTTCAGGTCTTCACCTGCAGATCCCATAACGTCGATCAGCGGACCAACCAGTTTGTAGAAGAAGGTTTCTTTCGCGCCGAGCATATTGCCGTGACGCACTGCGCGACGAATGATACGACGCAGTACATAACCACGGTTTTCGTTGGACGGCATTACGCCATCCGCGATCAGGAACGCACAAGAACGAATGTGGTCAGCGATTACGCGCAGTGATTTATTGCTCAGATCGGTCGCGCCAGTGACTTTCGCTACTGCCTGGATCAGCGTGCGGAACAGGTCAATGTCATAGTTAGAGTTAACGTGTTGCAGCACCGCAGCAATACGCTCCAGACCCATACCGGTATCTACAGACGGCTTCGGCAGCGGTTCCATCGTGCCATCTGCCTGGCGGTTGAACTGCATGAAGACGATGTTCCAAATCTCAATGTAACGGTCGCCGTCTTCTTCCGGACTTCCCGGAGGGCCACCCCAAATGTGGTCGCCATGATCGTAGAAGATTTCGGTGCACGGGCCACACGGACCAGTGTCACCCATCTGCCAGAAGTTGTCAGATGCGTATGGCGCACCTTTGTTATCGCCGATGCGAATAATACGTTCGCGCGGGATCCCTACTTCTTTTTCCCAGATTTCGTAGGCTTCGTCGTCGCTTTCATAGACGGTAACCCACAGACGCTCTTTCGGCAGGGCAAACCATTTTTCGCTGGTCAGCAGTTCCCATGCAAACTGAATAGCATCGTGTTTGAAATAGTCGCCGAAGCTGAAGTTGCCCA
Source organism: Escherichia coli (assembly GCF_036503815.1). Lineage (GTDB taxonomy): Bacteria > Pseudomonadota > Gammaproteobacteria > Enterobacterales > Enterobacteriaceae > Escherichia > Escherichia coli_F. The sequence continues at coordinate 1,174,690 of NZ_AP027764.1, read as the reverse complement.
GCATTTCGAAGAAGGTATGGTGACGCGCGGTGTAACCGACGTTTTCCAGGTCGTTGTGTTTACCACCTGCACGCACGCAGCGTTGGGAAGTGGTAGCGCGGGAATAATTACGCTTGTCGAGCCCAAGGAACACATCCTTGAACTGGTTCATCCCGGCGTTGGTAAACAACAAAGTTGGGTCGTTATGGGGTACCAGGGAGCTGCTGGCAACTACCTGATGTCCCTTACTATGGAAAAAGTCGAGAAACGCCTGACGGATCTCAGCGGTGCTCTTGCTCATAATTATCCTGAAATCAAGCTAACGAAATATCGCCACCAGCTACAGCGTGTCTTAACCGCCGGGCTGGTAACTGAAAAGTGGGAATAAGATAAGTTTTCTTGACTGGGAAGTAAAATACCGTATGCGTTCAGTCGGCAAAATTTCGCCAAATATCCTGGATATCCTCCATCAGATAGCCGCGATAGAGCAGAAAACGCTGGATCTTAACTTTTTCTGAAAAGACAGTTGGCAAAGGTTCGCCATATTTTCGCGTCGCCTGATCGCGCGCCAGTGCGCACCAGTCGATGTCACATTCACGCATCGCTTTTTCTGTCGCTTCGCGGGAAATACCTTTCTGATTCAGTTCCTGGCGAATACGCGCAGGTCCATAACCTTTGCGGCTACGGCTGGCGATAAAGCGCGCAACAAATCGGCTGTCATCGAGATAGCCATGTTCATGGCACCAGGCAATAACACGCTCGTAATCTTCTACCGTGGCATCAATCTCTTCGGGGCCATTTTTGCCCATGATCGGTGCCGCGAGTTTACGCCGCAGTTCTTGCTCACTGTGATCGCGCACCGCCAGAATACGTACCGCACGATCCAACAGGCGAGCATATGCCGGGCGACGGGATGTTGATTCTGTCATGGCATACCCTTACAACTTAAAAAGCAAAAGGGCCGCAGATGCGACCCTTGTGTATCAAACAAGACAATTAAAAATCTTCGTTAGTTTCTGCTACGCCTTCGCTGTCATCTACAGAGAAATCCGGCGTTGAGTTCGGGTTGCTCAGCAGCAACTCACGTACTTTCTTCTCGATCTCTTTCGCAGTTTCCGGGTTGTCTTTCAGCCAGGCAGTCGCATTCGCTTTACCCTGACCGATCTTCTCACCTTTGTAGCTGTACCACGCGCCCGCTTTCTCGATCAGCTTCTCTTTCACGCCCAGGTCAACCAGTTCGCCGTAGAAGTTGATACCTTCGCCGTAGAGGATCTGGAATTCAGCCTGTTTAAACGGCGCAGCGATTTTGTTCTTCACCACTTTCACGCGGGTTTCGCTACCCACCACGTTTTCGCCCTCTTTCACCGCGCCGATGCGACGGATGTCGAGACGAACAGAAGCGTAGAATTTCAGCGCGTTACCACCGGTAGTCGTTTCCGGGTTACCGAACATCACACCAATTTTCATACGGATCTGGTTGATGAAGATCAGCAGCGTGTTGGACTGCTTCAGGTTACCCGCCAGCTTACGCATCGCCTGGCTCATCATACGTGCCGCAAGGCCCATGTGAGAATCGCCGATTTCGCCTTCGATTTCCGCTTTCGGTGTCAGTGCCGCCACGGAGTCAACGACGATAACGTCTACTGCGCCAGAACGCGCCAGAGCGTCACAGATTTCCAGTGCCTGCTCGCCGGTGTCCGGCTGGGAGCACAGCAGGTTGTCGATATCGACGCCCAGTTTACGTGCATAGATTGGGTCCAGCGCGTGTTCAGCATCGATAAACGCACAGGTTTTACCTTCACGCTGGGCTGCGGCGATCACCTGTAACGTCAGCGTGGTTTTACCGGAAGATTCCGGTCCGTAGATTTCGACGATACGGCCCATCGGCAGACCACCTGCCCCAAGCGCGATATCCAGTGAAAGCGAACCGGTAGAGATGGTTTCCACATCCATGGAACGGTCTTCACCCAGGCGCATGATGGAGCCTTTACCAAATTGTTTCTCAATCTGGCCCAGTGCTGCCGCCAACGCTTTCTGTTTGTTTTCGTCGATAGCCATTTTTACTCCTGTCATGCCGGGTAATACCGGATAGTCAATATGTTCTGTTGAAGCAATTATACTGTATGCTCATACAGTATCAAGTGTTTTGTAGAAATTGTTGCCACAAGGTTTGCAATGCATACGCAGTAGCCTGACGACGCACCGCATCACGGTCACCGCTGAAGCATTCCCGGCGGGTAATGCCTTCGCCGCGGGCAGTGGCAAAAGCAAACCAGACAGTGCCGACAGGTTTCTCTTCACTGCCGCCATCCGGCCCAGCGATACCGCTGATAGACACGGCATAATCAGCACGAGCCGCTTTCAGTGCGCCTATCGCCATTTCCACCACGACGGGTTCGCTCACCGCGCCGTGCTGCGCCAGCGTCTCTTCGCGTACGCCGATCATCTGCGCTTTGGCTTCGTTACTGTAGGTGACAAATCCGCGTTCAAACCAGGCGGAACTACCGGCAATATCGGTAATCACTTTCGCTACCCAACCGCCGGTACAAGACTCGGCAGTTGTTACGGTTGCGCCACGGGCTTTCAGCGCCTGCCCTACCTGTTCGCTTAACTGCATCAGTTCACTGTCAATCATCACAACCTCAGTCAGTCAAAAAATATATGCCGGACAAGATAGCACTTTCCCGCAGAAGATGGGGACGAGCGATTGATTTTACGAGTTGCGTTCCGGAAAAAGACTGTTGCGACCAGTCGGTAAAGAAAAAGCGCTACCATGCCGCGTTCACATTGATATGTATTCACAGGGAGAGAATAGCAATGGCAACAAAGAAAACGGATAACACGCCACAAAACGTGCTTAAACAAACCACGCAAATGCGTATTTGGGTCATCATTGGTGGCATCGGCGCACTGGTTTCAGTGATATGTAAAATTTTATCTTCTGGCTACCTTGAACCTTTCGACTTCGGTCAGGCTGCGTTAGGCGTTGTCTGCCTGGGATATGCGATATCGCTGTCGAAAAAAAATCAAGCAATTACGTCATTCGAATAAACAGTAAGAAAACAGAGGGAAGTTTAACCTCCCTCTTGCAAAGAGTTACTGAACGCGCGCCAGTGCCACGGCTTGTCCTAACTGCCAGACGGCCATTGCGTAATGGGTGCTGTGATTGTAACGGGTGATAGTGTAGAAGTTCGGCAAACCGTACCAGTACTGGTAACCGGTGCCAACATCCAGGCGCAGTAAGCTGGCCTGCTGATGATTGCCCAGCGGCTGCTGTGGCGTTAGTCCAGCTGCAGCAAGTTGTGAAATGCTGTACATGGTTTTGAAGCCATTCGGTAAGCCTGGTGCCTGACCGTTTGCCATCACTGCGACCTGATCGCCTTTCACCCAGCCGTGCGCTTTGAAATAGTTCGCCACGCTACCGATGGCATCAACCGGATCCCACAGGTTGATATGCCCGTCGCCGCTAAAATCCACTGCATATTGTTTATAAGACGATGGCATAAACTGACCGTAGCCCATCGCCCCGGCAAAGGAACCTTTCAGATTGAGCGGATCGTCCTGCTCATCGCGCGCCATCAGCAAGAAGGTTTCCAGCTCACCAGAGAAATACTCCGCGCGGCGTGGGTAGTTAAATGACAACGTTGCCAGCGCATCGAGGATACGAGTTTTCCCCATCACGCGTCCCCAGCGAGTTTCGACGCCGATAATCCCGACGATGATTTCTGGCGGTACGCCATACACTTGCCACGCACGATTCAGCGCATCTTCATACTGATTCCAGAAAACCACGCCGTTTTGCACGTTGTCCGGCGTAATAAATTTTTTGCGATAACGCAGCCATGCGCCGTTCGGACCTGATGGCGGCTTCACCGATGTGGTTGGTGCCTGGTTATCCATCAGCCGCAATACCGAATCCAGACGTTTCGCCTGGGAGAGAATTTCCTGCAACTGCTGACGATTGAAACCGTGTTTGTTCACCATTTTGTCGATGAACTGCTGGGCATTCGGGTTGTTAGCGAAATCGCCGCCCATCTGCATCACATTGTGCTGCGGCTCAAGCAGGAAGCCGCCAGACGGCGTTCCGGTGGTCGTTTCAGTCTCAGTAGGTTTTGGCTTGCTGCTACAGGCGGCAAGCAACACAAAAAGGGGAAGCAATGTTACATAACGACGCTTGAACATGAGGGGTCCATTTAACAAATTCAACCAGGGGCAAGTATGGTAAAGCATCCCGCCCTGCACAAGGAAGCGGTAGTCACTGCCCGATACGGACTTTACATAACTCAACTCATCCGCCTCACTATCCTTTTATACAAACTTTCAAATTAAAATATTTATCTTTCATTTTGCGATCAAAATAACACTTTTAAATCTTTCAATCTGATTATATTAGGTTGCCGTTTGGTAATAAAACAATAAATCCTGAAGGAGAGAACAATGATAGAAACCATTACTCATGGTGCAGAGTGGTTTATCGGGCTGTTCCAAAAGGGCGGAGAGGTGTTTACCGGGATGGTGACCGGCATTCTTCCGCTGTTGATTAGCCTGCTGGTTATCATGAACGCACTGATTAATTTTATCGGTCAGCATCGTATTGAACGTTTTGCTCAACGTTGCGCCGGTAACCCTGTTTCCCGTTACCTGCTGTTACCGTGCATTGGCACGTTTGTCTTTTGCAATCCGATGACCTTAAGCCTGGGTCGCTTTATGCCGGAAAAGTACAAACCCAGCTATTACGCGGCGGCCTCTTATAGCTGTCACTCAATGAATGGCCTCTTCCCCCATATCAACCCTGGCGAACTGTTTGTTTATCTTGGCATTGCCAGCGGTCTGACAACGCTGAACCTGCCACTTGGCCCACTGGCGGTGAGCTATCTGCTGGTTGGTCTGGTGACCAACTTCTTCCGCGGCTGGGTAACCGATCTGACCACCGCTATTTTTGAGAAAAAGATGGGCATTCAACTTGAACAAAAAGTTCACCTGGCAGGAGCAACATCATGACACGTATTCGGATCGAAAAAGGAACGGGTGGCTGGGGCGGCCCGCTTGAGCTGGAAGTCACGCCGGGAAAAAAAATCGTCTATATCACCGCCGGTACACGTCCTGCAATTGTCGACAAACTGGCACAGCTTACTGGCTGGCAGGCTATCGACGGATTTAAAGAAGGTGAACCCGCGGAGGCAGAAATTGGTGTCGCGGTAATCGACTGTGGCGGCACATTACGCTGCGGCATCTATCCAAAACGGCGTATTCCCACCATTAATATCCACTCGACGGGCAAGTCCGGCCCGCTGGCGCAGTACATTGTGGAAGATATTTACGTCTCTGGCGTGAAAGAAGAAAACATCACTGTAGTGGGTGATGCGACACCACAACCCTCTTCCGTGGGCCGTGACTATGACACCAGCAAGAAAATCACCGAACAAAGCGATGGTTTACTGGCGAAGGTGGGAATGGGTATGGGTTCTGCCGTTGCCGTGCTGTTTCAATCTGGCCGTGACACCATCGACACTGTATTAAAAACCATTCTGCCGTTTATGGCGTTCGTCTCGGCGCTCATTGGCATCATTATGGCTTCTGGCCTTGGTGACTGGATTGCCCACGGTCTTGCTCCGCTGGCGAGCCATCCACTGGGTCTGGTCATGCTGGCGCTCATCTGCTCCTTCCCGCTGCTTTCACCTTTCCTCGGCCCAGGCGCAGTTATCGCACAGGTTATCGGCGTATTGATTGGCGTGCAGATTGGTCTCGGCAATATTCCGCCGCATCTGGCTTTACCTGCACTGTTTGCCATCAACGCGCAGGCGGCCTGCGACTTCATCCCGGTCGGTTTGTCGCTGGCGGAAGCCCGTCAGGACACGGTTCGCGTCGGTGTCCCTTCTGTACTGGTGAGCCGCTTTTTAACCGGCGCGCCGACTGTACTGATCGCCTGGTTTGTCTCCGGTTTTATTTATCAATAGAGGCTGAAACATGACCGTTATTTATCAGACCACCATCACCCGTATCGGCGCGAGTGCCACTGACGCCCTCAGCGACCAGATGCTCATCACCTTTCGTGAAGGCGCTCCTGCGGATCTCGAAGAGTATTGCTTCATTCATTGCCACGGCGAGTTGAAAGGTGCACTCCATCCCGGTTTGCAATTTTCGCTCGGGCAGCATCGCTATCCGGTGACCGCCGTTGGCAGCGTGGCGGAAGACAACCTTCGCGAACTGGGTCATGTCACCCTGCGCTTCGATGGTTTAAACGAAGCGGAATTTCCGGGCACTGTCCATGTGGCAGGCCCTGTACCCGACGATATCGCGCCGGGATCGGTTTTGAAGTTTGAATCTGTTAAGGAGTAAAAAATGAATCAGGTTGCCGTTGTCATCGGTGGTGGGCAAACCTTAGGCGCGTTCCTGTGCCACGGTCTGGCTGCCGAGGGGTATCGCGTCGCGGTTGTCGATATTCAGAGCGACAAAGCTGCAAATGTGGCGCAAGAAATTAACGCCGAATATGGTGAAGGAACAGCGTACGGTTTTGGTGCTGACGCCACCAGCGAGCAGAGCGTTCTGGCGCTCTCTCGTGGGGTAGATGAAATCTTTGGTCGCGTGGATTTACTGGTCTACAGCGCCGGAATAGCAAAAGCAGCCTTTATCAGCGATTTCCAGCTTGGAGATTTTGACCGCTCGCTACAGGTAAATCTGGTGGGCTATTTCCTGTGTGCGCGTGAATTTTCGCGTTTGATGATCCGCGACGGCATTCAAGGACGCATTATTCAGATCAACTCGAAATCCGGCAAAGTGGGCAGCAAACACAACTCTGGTTATAGCGCCGCGAAATTTGGTGGCGTCGGACTGACTCAATCACTGGCTCTGGATCTGGCGGAGTACGGCATTACGGTGCATTCACTAATGCTCGGTAACCTGCTGAAATCACCGATGTTCCAGTCATTGTTGCCGCAATACGCGACCAAGCTGGGTATCAAACCGGATCAAGTCGAGCAGTATTACATCGACAAAGTACCGCTCAAACGCGGCTGCGATTATCAGGATGTGCTGAATATGCTGCTGTTCTACGCCAGTCCTAAGGCGTCGTACTGCACCGGACAGTCGATTAATGTCACCGGCGGTCAGGTGATGTTCTGATTAACAGCGGAGATCCTTTAAGGATCTCCGCGTGACTCATAAAATGCCTGATGCGCTACGTTGATCAGGCCTACAGGACTTCCGCCACTACATTAAGGAGAGGTTATGGTATCTGCACTCATCACCGTCGCCGTTATCGCCTGGTGTGCGCAACTGGCCTTAGGCGGCTGGCAAATTTCTCGTTTTAACCGTGCCTTCGACACACTATGCCAGCAAGGGCGGGTTGGCGTGGGCCGTTCCAGCGGGCGCTTTAAACCGCGGGTCGTGGTCGCCATCGCCCTGGACGATCAGCAGCGCATCGTCGACACCTTGTTTATGAAAGGACTGACTGTCTTCGCCCGACCGCAAAAAATTCCCGCAATTACGGGCATGCATTCTGCTGATTTACAGCCCGATGTGATCTTTCCCCATGATCCACTATCACAGAATGCTCTATCATTGGCGCTTAAACTGAAACGTGGATAATTTCGTTGTGAATGTTACTAGCTTGCGAAGTTATCATTTTGAAACCTAAATCAGGTAATCACGCCCATGAAACCTCGTCAGCGTCAGGCCGCCATTCTGGAGTACCTGCAAAAGCAGGGGAAATGCTCGGTTGAAGAATTGGCGCAATACTTTGACACCACAGGCACAACCATTCGCAAAGATCTGGTCATTCTGGAACATGCAGGAACCGTCATTCGTACTTATGGCGGAGTGGTGTTGAATAAAGAGGAATCCGATCCGCCTATCGATCATAAAACACTCATCAACACCCACAAGAAAGAGCTGATTGCAGAAGCTGCCGTCAGTTTTATTCATGATGGCGATTCAATCATTCTTGATGCTGGAAGTACTGTATTACAGATGGTGCCCCTGCTCTCGCGCTTTAATAACATCACGGTGATGACCAACAGCCTGCACATCGTCAATGCGCTATCCGAACTGGATAACGAACAAACTATCCTGATGCCAGGCGGCACATTTCGTAAAAAATCGGCCTCATTTCACGGGCAGCTGGCAGAGAACGCCTTCGAACATTTCAGCTTCGATAAATTGTTTATGGGCACCGATGGCATCGATCTCAATGCAGGCGTAACCACCTTCAACGAGGTCTATACCGTCAGTAAAGCGATGTGTAATGCCGCGCGCGAAGTGATTTTGATGGCTGACTCATCGAAGTTTGGCCGTAAAAGCCCCAACGTGGTTTGTAGTCTTGAAAGCGTCGATAAGCTGATTACCGACGCAGGTATCGATCCGGCGTTTCGTCAGGCGCTGGAAGAGAAAGGGATCGATGTGATCATAACCGGAGAGAGCAATGAGTGAAGCACTACTGAACGCGGGACGTCAGACGTTAATGCTGGAGTTGCAGGAAGCAAGCCGTTTACCAGAACGTCTGGGCGATGATTTTGTTCGCGCCGCCAATATCATCCTGCACTGCGAAGGCAAAGTGGTGGTTTCGGGAATTGGCAAATCGGGCCACATTGGTAAGAAAATCGCCGCAACGCTTGCCAGCACCGGCACACCTGCCTTTTTTGTTCATCCGGCAGAGGCACTGCACGGCGATCTGGGGATGATTGAAAGCCGCGATGTGATGCTGTTTATCTCTTACTCCGGTGGCGCAAAGGAACTGGATCTGATTATTCCGCGTCTGGAAGACAAATCTATCGCGCTGCTGGCGATGACCGGTAAACCGACATCACCGCTGGGCCTGGCGGCGAAAGCGGTGCTGGATATCTCTGTAGAACGCGAAGCCTGCCCGATGCACCTTGCGCCGACCTCCAGCACCGTGAATACCCTGATGATGGGCGACGCGCTGGCGATGGCGGTCATGCAGGCGCGCGGATTTAATGAAGAAGATTTTGCCCGCTCCCACCCAGCTGGGGCTCTGGGCGCTCGCTTGCTGAACAAAGTGCATCATCTGATGCGCCGTGATGACACCATCCCGCAGGTGGCGTTAACCGCCAGCGTGATGGATGCGATGCTGGAACTTAGTCGCACCGGTCTGGGACTGGTAGCCGTGTGCGACGATCAACGGCTGGTGAAAGGCGTCTTTACCGACGGGGATTTACGTCGCTGGCTGGTTGGCGGCGGTGCACTCACCACGCCAGTTAATGAAGCGATGACGGCAGGCGGCACGACGTTGCTATCGCAAAGTCGCGCCATCGACGCCAAAGAGATCCTGATGAAGCGCAAAATCACCGCCGCACCGGTGGTAGATGAAAACGGCAAACTCGTCGGCGCAATTAACCTGCAGGATTTCTATCAGGCCGGGATTATTTAATCCTTCAGCCCCAGACGTTTCGCCAACCGATGCAAGTTGGCGACGTCGGTTTCCAGCATCCGTGCGCTGGCAGCCCAGTTGTGATGATTTTGTGCCAGCGCCTGGCGAATAGTTTCACGCTGGAACGCTTCTGTCGCTTCACGCAGGTTTTGCTTAACGACGGGCACCGCCGTCACTTCTGGCGGCGGCAATGTCACCTCAGGAAAAGCAAAATGTTGCGCTTCAAGAATCACTTCATCGCCGCTGCGGGTCGCTCTCGCCAGCACCACCGCCCGATGAATAGCATGTTCCAGTTCGCGCACGTTTCCCGGAAAACTATAGTGTTGCAATAAATTCCGCGCCCCGGCACTTAATACCACGCGGGAGAGCCCCAGCCGCAAACGACACTGCTCGCAGAAATACCCCGCCAGCAGAATGACATCATCGCCCCGCTCACGCAGCGGTGGCACCGAAAGTGGAAACACGCTCAGGCGATGAAACAAATCGGCGCGGAATCGCCCTGCCAGCACCTCTTCGCGCAAGTCGCGGTTAGTCGCCGCCAGCACGCGCACATCGACCCGCAAACTACGGTCATCGCCAACGCGCTGAATATCGCCATACTGCAACACCCTCAGCAGCTTGGCCTGCAATGCCAACGACAACTCGCCGATCTCATCCAGAAACAGCGTGCCGTTATCCGCCATTTCAAACTTCCCGCTGCGGTTACTGATAGCGCCAGTAAACGCCCCTTTCACATGCCCGAACAGTTCACTTTCCGCCACACTTTCCGGCAGTGCGGCACAGTTGAGATAGACCAGCGGATTCACCGCCCGTGGCGAGGCTTCATGAATCGCTTTCGCCACCAGCTCCTTACCGGTTCCCGTCTCACCGCTGATCAGGACGTTGAGATCGGACGCCGCCACAATCTCAATCTCTTTTTTCAGTTGCGTCATGCCTGGCGACAGACCGATCATCTGCGTCTGTTTCACCGCTTCAAATGGCGCGGCATCGCCCGGCAGCATATTCTGACTTTCCAGTTGTTCAATCAGCAGCGCATTGCTTAACGCCCCCGCCGCCAGAGCGGCAATCAGCCGTAACTCTTCATCGCTGAAAACATCGAACTGATCGGGCTGCATCCCGTCGAGCGTCAATGCGCCAATCAGGTTTTGTCCAGCAAACAGCGGTAGACCAACGCAGGCGTGAACCTTCAGACTCTCCTGCCCGGGAATCAAACCGTCATAGGGATCGGGCAATTCGCTGTCTGCGGGAAAACGCACCACGTCCCCGGCGCGGGCTATCGCTTCCAGCCGCGGATGCCCTTCCAGGGCAAAGCGTCTACCGAGTACATCCTTCGCCAGTCCGTCGATGGCAAGCGGAATAAACTGCCGCGAGTCGTAACGTAGCAACGCAGACGCATCGCACTCCAGCACCTGACGCAACGTGGTGATCAGGCGCTGAAAACGATCCTGATGACCAATCCCACGCTGCAATTCGATGGCGATATTCGCCAGCACATCAACGGAAAAACTCATCTTTGCCTCACTGTCAATTTGACTATAGATATTGTCATATCGACCATTTGATTGATAGTCATTTTGACTACTCATTAATGAGCATAATTTTATTTATATAGTAAAAACAATCAGATAAAAAACTGGCACGCAATCTGCAATTAACAAGACATCTTTTTAGAACACGCTGAATAAATTGAGGTTGCTATGTCTATTGTGGTGAAAAATAACATTCATTGGGTTGGTCAACGTGACTGGGAAGTGCGTGATTTTCACGGTACAGAATATAAAACGCTGCGCGGCAGCAGTTACAACAGCTACCTCATCCGCGAAGAAAAAAACGTACTGATCGACACCGTCGACCATAAATTCAGCCGCGAATTTGTACAGAACCTGCGGAATGAAATCGATCTGGCGGATATCGATTACATCGTAATTAACCATGCTGAAGAGGATCACGCCGGGGCGCTGACCGAACTGATGGCGCAAATTCCCGATACGCCGATCTATTGTACTGCCAACGCTATCGACTCAATAAATGGTCATCACCATCATCCGGAGTGGAATTTTAATGTGGTGAAAACTGGTGACACGCTGGATATCGGCAACGGCAAACAGCTCATTTTTGTCGAAACGCCAATGCTGCACTGGCCGGACAGCATGATGACTTACCTGACGGGCGACGCGGTGCTGTTCAGTAACGATGCTTTCGGTCAGCACTACTGCGACGAGCATCTGTTCAACGATGAAGTGGATCAGACCGAGCTTTTCGAGCAGTGTCAGCGTTACTACGCCAATATCCTGACACCGTTCAGCCGCCTGGTAACGCCGAAAATTACCGAGATCCTGGGCTTTAACTTGCCAGTCGATATGATAGCGACCTCTCACGGCGTGGTATGGCGCGATAACCCGACGCAAATTGTCGAGCTGTACCTGAAATGGGCGGCGGATTATCAGGAAGACAGAATCACCATTTTCTACGACACCATGTCGAATAACACCCGCATGATGGCTGACGCTATCGCCCAGGGGATAGCGGAAACCGACCCGCGCGTAGCGGTGAAAATTTTCAACGTCGCCCGAAGCGATAAAAACGAAATCCTGACCAATGTCTTCCGCTCAAAAGGCGTGCTGGTCGGCACGTCGACGATGAATAACGTGATGATGCCGAAAATCGCTGGGCTGGTGGAGGAGATGACCGGATTACGCTTCCGTAACAAACGCGCCAGTGCTTTCGGCTCTCACGGCTGGAGCGGCGGTGCCGTGGATCGTCTTTCCACGCGCCTGCAAGATGCGGGTTTCGAAATGTCGCTTAGCCTGAAAGCCAAATGGCGACCGGACCAGGACGCGCTGGAGTTATGCCGTGAACACGGTCGTGAAATCGCCCGTCAGTGGGCGCTCGCACCGCTGCCGCAAAGCACGGTGAATACAGTGGTTAAAGAAGAAACCTGTGCCACCACGATGGCTGATCTCGGTCCGCGGATGCAGTGCAGTGTCTGCCAGTGGATTTACGATCCGGCAAAAGGCGAGCCAATGCAGGACGTTGCGCCAGGAACGCCGTGGAGTGAAGTCCCGGATAACTTCCTGTGCCCGGAATGCTCCCTTGGCAAAGACGTCTTTGACGAACTGGCATCGGAGGCAAAATGAGCAACGGCATTGTGATCATTGGTTCGGGCTTCGCCGCCCGCCAACTGGTGAAAAATATTCGTAAACAGGATGCCGGTATTCCATTGACCCTGATTGCCGCCGATAGCATCGATGAGTACAACAAACCTGATCTTAGCCATGTGATCAGTCAGGGGCAACGTGCCGACGACCTTACCCGCCAGACGGCGGGTGAATTTGCCGAGAAGTTTAATCTGCGCCTGTTTCCGCACACCTGGGTGACGGATATCGATGCCGAAGCCCATGTGGTGAAAAGCCAGAATAATCAGTGGCAATACGACAAGCTAGTGCTGGCAACCGGTGCCAACGCCTTTGTCCCGCCGGTGCCCGGGCGTGAGTTAATCCTGACGTTAAATAGTCAGCAAGAGTATCGCGCCTGTGAAACGCAACTGCGGGATGCCCGACGCGTGTTGATTGTTGGCGGTGGCTTGATTGGTAGCGAGCTGGCGATGGATTTTTGTCGGGCAGGCAAAGCGGTCACACTGATCGACAACGCTGCCAGTATTCTGGCGTCGTTAATGCCACCGGAAGTAAGCAGCCGCTTGCAGCATCGGTTGACGGAGATGGGTGTTCATCTGCTGTTGAAATCTCAGTTGCAGGGGCTGGAAAAAACGAATTCTGGCATTCTGGCAACGCTGGACCGCCAGCGCAGCACCGAAGTGGATGCGGTAATTGCCGCAACCGGACTGCGCCCGGAAACCGCCCTGGCACGACGTGCGGGGCTGACGATTAATCGCGGCGTTTGCGTCGATAGTTATCTGCAAACCAGTAATGCCGATATTTACGCGCTGGGCGATTGCGCAGAAATTAACGGTCAGGTATTGCCGTTCCTGCAGCCGATTCAACTTAGCGCGATGGTGCTGGCGAAGAACTTGCTCGGTGGAAACGCACCGCTGAAACTTCCCGCCATGCTGGTAAAAATCAAAACGCCGGAATTACCGCTGCATCTGGCAGGGGAAACCCAGCGTCGGGATTTGCGCTGGCAGATTTGTACCGAAAGCCAGGGAATGGTGGCGCGCGGCGTTGACGATGCCGACCAGCTTCGCGCCTTTGTAGTCAGTGAGGATCGGATGAAAGAGGCGTTTGGATTGTTGAAAACCTTGCCGATGTAGGCAGGCTAGTGTGCCCAAAATGTCGGATGCGACGCTGGCGCGTCTTATCCGACCTACGGGGAGCGCATGTGTAGGCCGGATAAGGCGTTCACGCCGCATCCGGCAATGGTGTCCAAATGCAACACGTTTATCCATTCTGGACTTCACCCGCCACCCAACGGGCCGCAACAATAACCCCCTGCCCCAGAGACAACCCGCCATCCCCCGCAGGTAAACTCTGCGGGAAGAGCAACGTAAAATCAGCAAGATAATGCACCAGACGTGCACGCAGCAAACGGTTATGAATAACCCCGCCGCTAAATACCAGCGTAGTGATACCACGCATCGTGGCCTGCTCACGCATCAACGCGGCAAAACCCTGCGCCAGCGCATCATGAAATGCCCACGCGCGTTGATTAACCGGTGCCTGCCAGTTCAGCCACTGCTGCCAGAAAGTGGCGAGATCCAGTTGATTGTCCACCAGCGGCATCGTCACCGGATGCGTCACTCCCTGGCACGAAGCCGCCAGCGCCTCAAGGGCGCAAGCCGCTTCACCTTCATAACTTAACGTGGCTGGCGCACAGCCCAGTGCCGCCGCCACAGCATCGAACAAACGCCCGCACGATGACGCCAGCGGCGCGTTAATTCCACGCTCAATGGCCCGCGCCAGCACGCTCCAGTTTTGCTGTTGCACACTTACCGTTTCAGGGTAATTCTGCCACTCCGGCACAAAGCGCAGGCACTGCGCCAGCAGGTTACGCCACGGCTGCTTCGCCGCCAAATCGCCCCCAGCAAGCGCCACCGCTGGCAAGCCGCCCAGGTGCTGGCATTCGCGATAGTTCACCCGCAGGCACTCGCCGCCCCATAAAGCGCCGTTCTCGCCCATACCAATACCGTCGAGCGTCAAAGCAATGACATTACCGCCATCCAGCGGCCAGTGATGTTCTGCCAGACACGCCGCCGCGTGGGCATGGTGATGCAACACCGTTTGCGTCGGCAGATTCATCTCACGCGCCCACTGGCTGGAGACATAGCCCGGATGCGCATCATGCACCACAAACTGTGGAGTAAAATCGTAGATGTTTTGCATCAGGCGCAACGCTTCGCGCCACTGCATCTGAATGCCATCGTCACTTAAATCGCCCAAATGTTGACTCAACACCGCCTGTTCACCACGCACCAGACAGAAGGTATTTTTCAGATCCGCCCCGAGACACAGCAGAGGAGGAATATTTTTAAAGCCAGGAGGCAAAGCCAGCGCATCCGGTACATACCCCCGCGAGCGGCGCAACATTTCGCCACTTTCGCGCACCACTGAATCATCCATCCGCTGCACGATGTCGCGGTTATGAATCAAGAATCCGTCGGCAATGTCCTGCAAGTCCTCCAGCGCCTGTTCGTTGCTGATAGCCGGTGGTTTACCGCTCAGGTTGCCGGAGGTCATCACCAGCGGGCATTGCAGTTCCTGTAACAGCAAATGCTGGAGCGGATTCGCAGGCAACATCACCCCGACTTCGTTAAGGCCAGGGGCGATATCGTCACAAAGTTCCGGAACATATATTTTATCCACCAGTACAATCGGCGCGGCGGGCGTGGTAAGCAACTGACGGGCAGCGTCGGGCAAACCTTCTGCCGTTGGCAACATAACCGCCAGCGGTTTCGCCGGGCGATGTTTGCGCGCCCGTAGTGTCGCCACCGCGTTACTGTTACGCGCATCGCAGGCGAGATGAAATCCGCCAATCCCTTTGATAGCGACAATGTTGCCCATTTTTAACTGAGCGATAGCCGCCTGTAATGCCGCCTCTTGTTCCGCATGTTCACCATGACTTAGCCATTCAAGATGTGGACCACACTCCGGGCAGGCCACCGGCTGGGCGTGGAAGCGACGATCGAGCGGGTCGCGATATTCTTTATCGCAGGCCGGACATAGCGGAAACGCCGCCATCACGGTAAATGGACGGTCGTAAGGCATCGCGCGAATAATGGTGAAACGCGGGCCGCAATGGGTACAGTTGATAAACGGATAACGATAACGCCGTTCGCCTGGGGTATTCATTTCGGCAAGACAGGCAGGACAAGTCGCGGCATCGGGAACAATTTGCGTATTCATGACGCCGCCTGCGCTCTGGCGGATAGTGAACTCAGTGGGCAGTTGCGTCCAGATAAACGGTACACGCTCGACGCTATCAATACGCGCCAGCGGCGGGCAGTGCTGATGCAACTGCGCAAGAAACGTTTCCGGGTCTTCCAGCAGCCGGACTTCCACGCCATCGCCGTCATTACAGACATCGCCGTGAAGATTTAATTGCTGTGCCAGCTGCCAGACAAACGGGCGAAAACCGACGCCCTGCACTTTGCCACGAATACGCAGTTGGACACCGCAAGATGTGTTTTTTGCCATTGAGTTATTCCCGCCATCATGAATTGCGTAACCCGCCCAGCCGGACACGACCGCGTCGCATCCGGTAGTCACAGGTTGGCGATACCGCCCGCTCCGTATTCTACGAATATTTCCGGGAATTCCTTTGATGCCAGAACAGTTCTGTAAGATTTTTAGAACATCAGCGCCGTGCGGCGGCGTTTTTCTGCGCTCAGTTGTTCAAGTTTATTACGATCGACACAAATCAGCGCATGGGTCGGGCAAGCAGCCATACAGGCCGGGCCGTCTTCACGATGGTTACAGAGGTCGCATTTATTAGCTTCGGCTTTGTCAGCGCGTACGTTAAGCCCTGCGCCGCTGTTGCGAATCACCGGACGCACTACCACTTCCATCGCACCATACGGGCAAGCCACAACGCAGGTTTTACAACCAATGCAACGTTCCTGCATGACATGAACAAACCCTTTATCACGGCTGATAGCACCATTCGGGCAGACGTTAGCGCACGGTGCATCTTCACACTGACGGCAGACTGTCGCCGTGGAAATGTTCACACCTTTAATGACATGGATTCGCGGTAAAAAAGTTTCCGGGGTCAGCGATGCACAGTCCTGATTCTCCTGATGAGAAACCACGCACGCCACTTCACAGGTACGACAACCAATACATTTACTCGCGTCAGCAATGATGAAACGGTTCATCAAATTCTCCAGCAATGACAGTTAATGCGCCGATACATTCACAAACCATGCCAACTTTTAATTGATTGTTATTTAAAGAAATTAAATTCTGCAATGCAGAAAAAACGATGTCATCGACACTAGTGACGATGACATGTGATGACAATGCTTATCGCGAAAGATCAATGAGGGAGTCGCGGCGGATCAGTTTTCCGCTGAAGGTTTTCGGCGGTGTGTAAGCACCACCATCGAGCATAAATATCAGCCGCCCAATTATTTCCTGAATCATCTCAGTCACCGGAATTTTTACGCTGGAGAGCGCCGGAACGGTGTAGGGGGCAATTGCGATATCATCAAATCCAATAACCGATACTTGCCCCGGCACCGCTACACCACGGTCATGCAACGCTTTCATCGCACCTATCGCCATATCGTCGTTACTGGCAACTAACGCGCTAAATTTAGCCCCACGTTCGAGCAACGTTTCTACCCCTTCGGCCCCGCTGGCAGGCGTCCATTTACCGTTAGCGATAAGTTTTTCATTGAGTGCAATACCATGCTGCGCCAGCGCGTCTTTATATCCGGCAAGGCGTTCAATGCTGGTGGGGGAATCCATCGAACCAGTAAGGAAAGCAATCTCCTGATGTCCGGCGTTTATCAACTCTGCCACGGCGTTAAAGCTGGTCTGTTTATGATCGCACCAGACGCTATGGCTGCTGTTTTTGCGCAGGCGGCGATTGAGCACCATTATCGGCTGACTGTGTGCGTCAATGATGTCATCAATCTCATCCACGCTTAAAAAGCGCGGGTAAATCATAATGGCGTCGCAGCGCAGATCCAGCAGATACTGAATCGCCTGGCGTTCTTCTTCGGCGCTATGTTTGCCATCTGCCAATAACAGCTGACGCCCTTTCTCTTCCGCCATTCTCGCGGTATGAAACAGTAATTCACTAAAATAAATGCCGTGGTAAAGCGTGTTGGTCACTACCAGCCCCAGCGTCTGAGTACTCTTCGCTGACAGATTGCGCGCCAGCAAATTTGGGCGGTAACCGCTCTCTTCCACCGCCTGAAACACGCGATCTTTAGTTTCCTGGCTGACGTAGCCATTACCTGAAAGCACGCGGGAAACGGTCGCTTTTGAAACCCCGGCGCGCTTCGCCACTTCCAGCATCGTCGTCATCATTTTCATCCCTTTACACGCAATGAACGCAGTGTACTGCACCGTTGGCTGATTGTCCTTGCGCAAGCAGCGGGAAAAATATTCAGGTGACCGGTTTCACAAATATAAAAAATGAGCAATTAACTCTCTTGCTTAATCAGTATCAACTATTCATGATTTTGTGAAACCGGTTTCTTAATTCCGTTTCAGCATCGGCAATTTCCCGTCACGTCGACTGATAACAACTACCTCTACCCTACTGATAACAGGATAAAATCCGATGGCCAAAAATTATGCGACGCTGGCACGCTCGGTGATAGCGGCACTGGGCGGCGTTGATAACATCTCGGCAGTCACGCACTGTATGACGCGTTTACGCTTTGTTATCAAAGATGATGCACTGATCGACAGCCCAACGTTAAAAACTATCTCCGGCGTGCTCGGTGTGGTACGTAGTGACAACCAGTGTCAGGTGATTATCGGTAATACGGTTTCGCAGGCTTTTCAGGAAGTTGTCAGCTTGTTACCTGGAGATATGCAGCCCACGCAGCCCGTGGGGAAACCCAAACTCACGCTACGTCGCATTGGTGCGGGGATCCTGGATGCGCTGATCGGCACCATGTCACCGCTGATCCCGGCGATCATCGGCGGATCGATGGTCAAACTGCTGGCGATGATCCTCGAGATGAGCGGCGTGCTGACAAAAGGATCGCCGACCTTAACTATTCTCAATGTGATTGGTGATGGTGCTTTCTTCTTCCTGCCGCTGATGGTCGCTGCTTCTGCCGCCATCAAATTTAAAACCAATATGTCGCTGGCGATTGCCATTGCGGGTGTGCTGGTACATCCGAGTTTTATTGAGCTGATGGCGAAAGCGGCCCAGGGTGAACATGTTGAATTTGCCCTGATTCCGGTCACCGCGGTGAAATACACCTACACGGTGATCCCGGCGCTGGTGATGACCTGGTGCCTGTCATATATCGAACGCTGGGTGGACAGCATTACGCCAGCGGTGACGAAAAACTTCCTCAAGCCAATGCTGATTGTGTTGATTGCCGCACCGCTGGCAATCCTGCTGATTGGCCCGATTGGTATCTGGATCGGTAGCGCCATTTCGGCACTGGTTTACACCATTCATGGTTATCTGGGCTGGCTTTCAGTCGCCATTATGGGCGCGCTGTGGCCTCTGCTGGTAATGACCGGGATGCACCGCGTCTTTACGCCAACCATCATTCAAACTATTGCCGAAACTGGCAAAGAAGGGATGGTCATGCCTTCAGAAATCGGTGCTAACCTGTCGCTGGGCGGTTCATCGCTGGCGGTGGCGTGGAAAACGAAAAACCCGGAACTGCGCCAGACGGCGCTGGCGGCGGCGGCATCAGCCATTATGGCGGGGATTTCCGAACCCGCGTTATACGGCGTGGCGATCCGCCTGAAACGTCCGCTTATCGCCAGTCTTATCAGCGGTTTTATTTGCGGCGCGGTTGCCGGTATGGCGGGGCTTGCCAGCCACTCAATGGCAGCGCCGGGATTATTTACCAGCGTGCAGTTCTTCGATCCGGCGAATCCAATGAGCATCGTCTGGGTGTTCGCCGTCATGGCGCTGGCGATCGTGCTGTCGTTTATCCTCACACTGTTGCTCGGCTTTGAGGATATTCCTGTTGAGGAAGCGGCTGCCCAGGCGCGAAAGCATCAGAGCGTACAACCGACCGTCGCCAAAGAAGTAAGTCTTAATTGAGGATGAAAATGTCAGTATTTCCGCAAGGTTTTTTATGGGGCGGCGCGCTTGCCGCCAACCAATCTGAAGGCGCGTACCGTGAAGGCGGCAAAGGGCTGACCACGGTCGATATGATCCCGCACGGTGAACATCGAATGGCGGTGAAACTGGGGCTGGAAAAACGTTTTCAGTTGCGCGATGACGAGTTTTATCCCAGCCATGAGGCGACGGATTTTTATCATCGTTATAAAGAAGATATCGCCCTGATGGCAGAGATGGGATTCAAGGTTTTTCGCACCTCGATTGCCTGGAGCCGCCTATTTCCGCAGGGCGATGAACTGACGCCCAACCAGCAGGGCATTGCTTTTTACCGCACGGTTTTTGAAGAGTGTAAAAAGTACGGTATCGAACCGCTGGTCACGTTGTGTCACTTCGACGTGCCGATGCATCTGGTCACCGAATATGGCTCCTGGCGTAACCGCAAGCTGGTGGAGTTTTTCAGCCGCTACGCCCGGACCTGCTTTGAAGCATTTGATGGTCTGGTGAAATACTGGCTAACCTTCAATGAAATCAACATTATGTTGCATAGCCCATTTTCCGGCGCGGGTCTTGTGTTTGAAGAAGGGGAAAATCAGGATCAGGTGAAATATCAGGCTGCGCATCACCAGCTGGTTGCCAGTGCGCTAGCCACCAAAATCGCTCATGAGGTTAACCCGCAAAATCAGGTGGGCTGTATGCTGGCGGGCGGTAACTTCTACCCTTACAGTTGCAAGCCGGAAGATGTCTGGGCGGCGCTGGAGAAAGATCGGGAAAACCTGTTTTTTATCGATGTGCAGGCGCGGGGCGCGTATCCGGCTTACTCTGCCCGCGTATTCCGCGAAAAAGGGGTAACCATCGACAAAGCACCGGGCGATAATGAGATCCTGAAAAACACCGTCGATTTTGTCTCTTTCAGCTATTACGCCTCGCGCTGCGCCTCGGCGGAGATGAACGCCAACAACAGCAGTGCGGCAAACGTGGTGAAATCGCTGCGTAACCCCTATCTGCAGGTAAGCGACTGGGGCTGGGGTATTGATCCACTCGGTCTGCGTATCACTATGAACATGATGTATGACCGTTATCAGAAGCCGCTGTTTCTGGTGGAAAACGGCCTGGGCGCAAAAGATGAATTTGCTGCCAATGGCGAGATTAACGACGACTATCGCATCAGCTATTTACGCGAACATATCCGCGCAATGGGCGAAGCGATTGCAGACGGCATTCCGCTGATGGGCTACACCACCTGGGGCTGTATTGATTTAGTTTCCGCGTCAACGGGTGAAATGAGCAAACGCTACGGTTTTGTCTATGTAGACCGTGACGATGCAGGCAACGGCACGCTGGCGCGCACGCGTAAGAAATCGTTCTGGTGGTATAAAAAAGTGATTGCCAGTAATGGTGAGGATTTAGAGTAAGCAAACGTGCCGGATGCGGCGTGAACGCCTTATCCGGCCTACATAGTTCGTGCGACATGTAGGCCCGATAAGCGTTGCGCATCGGGCAATCTGGCGTTTGGCATCTGTCAAAAATCAAAGAAACCATTCCGGCTTAACGCCAAATCGGGCTGAAAGTGCCTTAATGTGGGATATCGTCAGGGATCTTTGTCCAGACAAAATCTGACTGACCAGGGATTTAGAGCCGATTTCGTTCTTCAAATCCGCATAGGTCAGATTATGTTGATCAATCAGCGTGCGAAGTAACGCCACACCAATCGGCATTGCTGCAACGGCTTTATCGAACTCTGCAAACTTTTCGTGGTTGTTTTCATATTCTGCAATACGGCTCGCCAGAAAGTCGATAAGTGGATTGGTGTCATCTTCTTCAATCAAATATTCGACCAGTTCCAGTGCTTCACGATAATCATCTTCTGAGTCACTGCCTCCCAGAAAGGGGACTGCATTTACCAGTTCTCTTGTTGCTTTAACAGCGCGTGCAGCATTAGCAGTCATTCTTTGTTCTCTCTGTATTGACGTGATGTCTGTCTGCACGTAATCGCCCACATAGCCACTCTGCAAAAAGTCAGTTCTGATTCACCCCATCAAGCACATCCCCTGTTATCAAACAACGCTGCGTCAGCGCTAAATCTTCCGTTTGCGGGTCACGCCCGGCAATGGGTTTGAGGACGAGTTTACGGTTGGGGGTATAAGTAAAACGCGTGAGCGCGGGATAGCTTAACTTGCCAAACCAGCCGTGAACACGTTGCCATTTGGCGTCTTTTACCTGATACAGACTGGTTATCCAGCAACCAGAATTAAACTGCATATCCAGCAATTGTGTGTGGCCATTGCCTTGCAAATCCAGCAAATCATCTACGCCAGTTTTGCTTGCGGTGTAGAATCCCCAGGGTTCAAAGACACAGGGACGACCATCGCGCGTGAACGTCATAAGGATTAAATGTGCATAAGGAGCCAGACCATTACCAGCACTTGGTAACCAGATAACCAGATCCTGAATGCCGTTACGATCCAGATCGGCGCGATAGAGTTGCCCTTTGCCCGCCATATTTGCCAGCATACCCACAGGCACCTTCCAGGATTTACCGGCGCGGTCTTTAGCAGTTAATTGCCAGTAATCCTCTTCATTTGGCATCTTCTCAAGCGTCACGCCAGCAACGCCCACTTTTCTAAAATGCCAGGTTTGCTCGGTATAATAAGGCATAGTCAGGAGAGGTTTCAGCGCCCGCTTTTGCGCGTATTCGCTGTCACTCATTGGCAGATATTCGGTAAAGCTGGTAGCCTGCGCAGGAAGCACTAAGCAAAATAAAAAAGCGCACATCCCTGTTCTGATTTTCAATTCCCTGAATTCCTTACTGAAAAACTACTCTTCTTCCACCGCTAACTGCGCAAATCCACCATTCCCTTCCCAGCCTTCAAGTCGTTGATAAACGGTTTCTACCGCATCTTTAATCGGCTGGGTCATCGGGTAGTAAAAACCGACGATATCCGGCTGGATACCGAGGAAAATCACTTCGCCAATATCTTCTTTCAACTGGTCGATAAGGTAGTTCAGCGGCATGTTATGGGTAGTCATCATAAACATCTCGGCGATGTCATCCGGGTCGATGATGCGGATCTCGCCGGGGTTTAGCCCCATATCAGTGGCGTCGACAATCAGCAGTCGCGTCGGGCGCAGTTCGCGGATGGCGACAATGTCGTTTTCCGGTGCACTACCGCCGTCAATCACCACCCAGTTACCTTTCGGCGCGGTGGCGCACTTTTCCGCCAGCAGCGGGCCTGCGCCATCATCGCCCATCATGCTATTGCCAACACAGAGTAAAACGTCAGTCACGCAGTCTCCTCACCATCAAATAGATGGCATTTTCCTGATAAATATCATGCAGCATACTTAACAGCATGGTACTCCATTCTTTCTGCTGCGAAGTTTGCGTTGCCCGGGCTTTATCGAATGCGTTGGCCAGCATCGGCACATGGTTAATGTCGATGACGATCTCACCATATTTCGGCACGCCTTCCATTTTGCGGCGGGCTTCGCTGCCCGCCTCCAGAGTGGCAATCCATGCCAGATATTCATCCCACGGACAGGTGAGCGCCGCTTCCAGGCAATCGATAACCCCAAGGTGGTGACCAATCGCCAGGCTGTAATAGACCACCTGCTGCGCCTCGGCGGGCGTGGCATCGTTCTCATCAATAAATTTACGGCTCAGTTGACTGAACACCACCTTTTCACTCATCGGATACGCGCCTCTTCAACAACATGATTCAGATGGCTGACAATCTCGTTCAGACGCGGATCGTTTTCCGCTTCCAGCCAGCGTGCAACCTGCTCTTCACCCTGCCCTAACTGCGTCAGGAAATCATCGGCAATCTGGCGACCGTAACGATAACCCGCCAGGCGGCGTGCTTCGCGATCGACTTTTACACGCAGCGGCTGCACCATATCGCCATGCAGGATGTCTGCCGGTTGTTCATCCAGTTCACCCGGCCCACGGGCGTGAATTTTCTGCTCCAGCAGGCCGAGCGCCATTGCAAAGCCGTACAGCGTGGCGGCAGGCGTTGGCGGGCACCCCGGAATGTAGACATCCACCGGGACGATTTTATCCGTACCACCCCACACGCAGTAGAGATCGTGGAAGATCCCGCCGCTGTTACCGCAGGCGCCGTAGGAGATACAGATTTTCGGGTCCGGCGCGGACTGCCACGCACGCAGCGCAGGGGATCGCATTGCACGGGTGACCGCGCCGGTAAACAGTAAAATATCCGCATGACGCGGAGACGGCACAACTTTAATGCCGAAGCGTTCTGCATCGAACAGCGGCGATAAGGTAGCGAAAATTTCAATTTCGCAGCCGTTGCAGCCGCCGCAGTCCACGCGGTAAACATAGGCAGAACGTTTGATTTTTTTCAGTAACGACGCCTTCATACTGGCGATGGATTCATCCACCGTCATCGGGACCGGAATGCCGTTGGCGTCACGGGGGCCTAATAAATTGCTCATCAGATGGCCTCTTTCATATGGCGAGTCAGTTCAATACGGTCGGACGGCACCAGGCATTTCTGGCGCTTACATTCCGGGCAAGTCTCAAAGCTTTCGCGGTGGTTTTCCGCGCGGCTGTCACCATTGTGCTTAAGCAGCGCAATGGCGTAGTCGATCTCTTTCTGGACGGCGAAAGGACGATTACAGACGCGGCAGTTGCACAGCGCGAAGCGAGACTGTTGCAGGAAATCTTCTTTCTTCCACACCGCCAGTTCGTACTCTTGCGACAGTTTGATTGCCGCCGTCGGGCAGACTTCTTCGCAACGTCCACAGAAGATGCAGCGACCGAGATTGAACTGCCATGCCAGCTCACCGGTGGCAAGATCAGTTTCAACGGTTAAGGCGTTTGACGGGCAGGCATTGACGCAGGCTGCGCAGCCGATGCACTGCTGCGGGTTCTGCTCTGGCTTACCACGGAAGTTTTTATCAACCGCAATCGGCTCCAGCGGGTAAGACGAGGTCGCCGTGCCGGTTTTAATGACTTTTTTGATAAAGGTAAACATGGCGATTCCTTATTTCAGCGGCGAGTTTTTACGCTCAATGCTGTAGCGCTCAAGTTCTTTGTACGGCACCACTTTGCTCTTCTTCTTACGCACATCGACCACGGACATGCGGTCGGTACAGGAGTAGCAAGGGTCCAGGCTACCAATAATCAGCGGCGCATCAGAAACGGTGTTGCCGCGCAGCATGTAGCGCAGGGTCGGCCAGTTCGCGTAGGTCGCGGCACGGCAGCGCCAGCGGTACAGCTTCTGGTTGTCGCCGGTCATGCTCCAGTGGATATCATCGCCACGCGGCGCTTCGGCAAAGCCCAGCGCAAAACGGTGTGGAATGTAGGTAAAGCCTTCCACCATCAGTGGGCCGCCAGGCAGGTTATCCAGACCGTAGTCAATCATGTTCAGCGCGGTATAGACTTCGTTGATACGCACTTTCAGACGGGAAATCACGTCGCAGCCCTGCTCGCTGTGGACTTCCATTGGCAGCAGGCCATAACCAACAAACGGGTGATCGGCACGGGTATCGCGGGCGTGACCGCTGGCACGGACCATCGGGCCAACGTTACTGAAATCGCGGGCAATTTCCGGGTCCAGACGACCAATGCCGACAGTGCGCTGTTCCATGTTCGGTGTGCTCAGCAGCACATCCACCAGCTCCTGCACTTCACGACGCATCTGTTGCGCCAGCTGGCGAGTCTGGATCATGTCATCTTTCAGCAGATCGCGACGAATCCCGCCGATCAGGTTCAGACCGTAAGTTTTACGCGCACCGGTAAGGATCTCCGCCATTTTCATGGAGGTTTCACGCACGCGGAAGAACTGCATAAAACCGGAGTCAAAGCCAGTGAAGTGGCAGGCAAGGCCAAGGTTGAGCAGATGCGAGTGCAGGCGTTCCACTTCCAGCAAAATGGCGCGAATCATCTGCGCACGTTCTGGCACCTGAATACCCATCGCGTTTTCCACCGATGTGGTGTAAGCGGTGCTGTGGGCAAAGCCGCAGATCCCACAAACTCGGTCAGAGAGGAAGGTCACTTCGTTGTAACCCATGCGGGTTTCCGCCAGTTTTTCCATGCCGCGATGGACATAGAACAGGCGGTAGTCAGCGTCGATAATGTTTTCGCCATCAACGAACAGACGGAAGTGGCCCGGTTCGTCAGAAGTGACGTGCAGTGGACCAATCGGCACGACGTTGTTTTTCTTGTCGCCCAGTTCGTTGATGAACTCGTAGGTTTCAGCATCGGTGGTCGGTGCCGGACGCTGACGGTAATCCATGCTGTCTTTACGCAGCGGATAAAGTTCATCCGGCCAGTCATCCGGCAGCACCAGACGACGTTCATCCGGAAGCCCTACCGGAATCAAACCGTACATATCGCGCACTTCACGCTCGCCCCACACCGCCGCCGGAACGCGCGGCGTCACGGACGGATACTCCGGTTTGTTGGCGTCAACTTCGACGCGAACAGTTACCCAACACTTGGTGCCCTTCTCCATCGACAGCACGTAGTAAACGGCGTAATGACCATTCAGTTTGCGTTCGTCGTTACCAAACAGCACCGACAGCCAGCCGCCCTGTTTGTAGTAGAGAAACTCCACCACTTCCGGCAGATAGTTCACCTTCACGGTGACGGTCAGCTGATCTTTGGTCTGCCAGGCGTGGTCCAGCACGACGCCCGGAAATGCCTCATTCAGCGCGGCGAGATAATGTTGACCTAATTTTTCTTCAGACATGCTCAAACTCTCTTTAATCACGCCGCCAGCAAGGAGACGAACGCTAAAAATGCAAAGCCAAACCCAGCCCAGGTAATGCGCGGAGTAATATCAAGACGCAGACGGGCCATGCTGTTTTCGAACAGCGCGATAACCAGTACGCCGACCACCAGTTTGACGATGGCAATCACCAGCGCCAGCAGCAGCCCACCGGCAGTGAAGGTTTCCATTTGTCCCCACGGAATAAACACCCCGACGAACATCTGTAACACCACCAGCTGTTTCAGGCTGATACCCCATTTCATGACGCCAAAGCCGCTGCCGCTGTACTCAGAGAGCGGACCTTCCTGCAGCTCCTGCTCGGCTTCCGCCAGGTCGAACGGCAGTTTGCCCATTTCGATAAAGGTGGCGAATGCGCAGGCACAGAGCGCCAGCACCAGCGGAATGCTCTGGCTCAGCGGCCAGTGATAAACGGTGTCGGTGATGTTGCTGATGTTGGTGGAACCAGCCACCTGCGCGGCGACCCACAGACCAAGCAACAACATCGGTTCGACCAGCACGCCCAGCATCGCTTCACGGCTCGCGCCAATAGCAGTAAACGGACTACCGGTATCCAGACCAGAAATGGCAAAGAAGAAACGCGCAATGGCGAAGAGATACAGTAAAGTGATCAAATCCCCCAGTTGCGGCAGCGGAGAACCGACGGTCACCACCGGCAGCGCGGTAGCGATAGTCAGCATGACGCCCACCATCACATACGGCGTCAGGCGGAACACCCAGCCGGAGGCATCGGGGCCAACGCTCTGACGACCCAGCAGTTTGATAATGTCGCGATACTCCTGCAACACGTCCGGCCCGCGACGGTTATGCAAGCGGGCGCGCGCCACGCGGGTAATACCAGAGAGCAGCGGCGCAACGGCAAATAACACCAGCGCCTGAATTAACGGATATAAAACACTCATTCTCAGGCTCCTCGTGAAACAATAATCACCACCAGCACCGCCAGTTCAACCAGCGCCATCCGGCGGAACAGCAACGCACTCCCCTCGCACTGCCAGCCTGGTACCAGCGACACCGGATTCAGCCATTTGCGCAGTTTCAGCACTGGCGCAAATGCCTGTTTCACCGGCATGGCAAAACCGTGAGCGGTAATCACCATTGATTTTTCATGGTCGTAGCCGCACACCCAGGCCGCGCCGCGGGAACGCGACGGCAAACGATCGCCTTTGCAAATCGCCATAATGATGAATGGCAGCAGCGGGCAGGCAATCAGCAGCAACGTGATCATTGGTTGAGAAACGGTTGTATTAGCAGGCTCCAGCGGCAGAGGTACAGCAGCAGACAACATCGGCAGCAGCCACGGCGCAGCAACACCGCCAATCACGCAGCAAATCGCCAGTGCCACTACGCTTACGCTCATCAGGAGCGGCGCACAGGTGGCGTTTTCGGCTTCTTTGGTACGCGGCGCGCCAAGGAAAGTAACGCCATAAACTTTCGCCATACACATCACTGCCAGTGCACCGGTAATTGCCAGCCCCACGGCGAGCAGCGGCCCGAGAAGACGGGCAACAAACGCGCCACTATTGCTCAGTTTGAAGAAGGATTGATAGATAACCCATTCCCCGGCAAAACCGTTCAGCGGTGGCAGCGCAGCCATTGCCATCAGCCCGACTAACATGGCGATGGAGATAACCGGCATTTTCTTGCCAATACCACCGAGTTTTTCGATATCGCGATGACCGGTACGGAACCAGACGCTCCCAGCCCCGAGGAACAGTACGCTCTTGAACAGGCTATGGTTAAGCAGATGGTACAGACCACCGACCAGGCCAAGGGCAATCAGCGCCGGTTGTTCAAGCGCGATACCCGTTACGCCAGCGCCCAGCCCCAGCAGGATGATGCCGATATTTTCCAGAGTGTGGTAAGCCAGCAAACGCTGAATGTTGTGCTCCATCAGCGCATACAGACCGCCGACGAACGCGGTGATCATGCCGAGTACCAGAAGTGCAATTCCCCACCACAGCGGCGCATTACCGCCCAGCAGAGACAGGGTTAAAATACCCAGCAGGCCAATTTTCATCACCACCGTGGAAAACAGCGCGGCAGCTGGCGCAGAGGCGTTAGCATGAGCCTGTGGCACCCAGCCGTGCAGCGGGATAATCCCGGCCAGCAGGCCAAAACCAATCACACCGAGCAGCCAGATATCGGAACCAAGCGGCAGCTGTTGCATGCGCATATCCAGCAGGCGCAGATCCAGCGTGCCGTAACGTTGCCACAGCAGCCAGCAAGCAATCGCCAGCAGCAAAGCGCCAAGACGCCCCAGCGCAAACCACAGTTTGCCCTCTTTGCTGTTGCTGGTGAGGAACACCGCACACAGGGCCATGATTTCTGCCATTACTACGAACATGCCCAGATTGCTGGCAATGACGGCACAGACGGCAGCAGCCATCAACATATTGATTTGCAAACCGTTGCATTTCACCTGCGCATGGCGATGCCAGTCAATGTTGTAAAGGCTGACAAACAGACCGCACAGGCCGAGGGTTATCAGCCAAATCGCATTAAGCGGAGAGATTTGCACATTGTAGCTTACCAGCGACAACGCGCCGCTCACGCCAACCGCGCCAGTCAGCACAGTGAAACCTGCGGCTGCCGTATACAGGCTACCCACCGCGCCGCCAATTCCGGCAATCCAGCCGCTTAACGCCTTTTGAAAAGAAAAGAGAAATGCCAGAACAGCGGCAGCAACAAACCACGCCACGCCGCTATTGATCAGGGAAATTGCGCTCATTTAGCCTCTCCACTTTGAGCCTGCTGAAACAAGGTGAGATCGCCAAAGTCCGTGTTAAAGGTCAGCTCACGCTTACGCTTGCTGACGCGGGCGATATCGGTGTTATCCACCAGATGCAGGGCTTTGGTTGGGCACATCCGCACGCAGGCTGGACCTTGTTCATCAAAGCTACAGAGGTCACATTTGACGGCGATCGCGCGAATACCCGGCACCCAGTCAAGCAACGTGCTGACACGCGCCGGAGCAGGCGGTGCCGGTGGTGCTTTCGGGGTATTGGCGTTTGCCGGAATATCCAGCGGACGGCTGCCGGAAAATTCGATTGCGCCAAACGGGCAGGCGATGCCGCACAGTTTGCAGCTTACGCACAGGCTTTCATTCAGCTGCACTGCCCCATCAACGCGGGTGATAGCGTTAACCGGGCAGACCACCGCACAGGGTGCATCTTCACAGTGGTGACAGAGCTGCGGCGCAGATTCTTTTTCATTTAGCATCACTCGCAGGCGCGGCATTGATTGCAGGCCGTGCTGGCGATGCGTCTCTGAACAGGCGGCCTCACAGGTGTGGCAGCCGATACAGAGCGTGGAGTCAGCAATTACAAAACGATTCACCAGGCATTCCTCAGGTGATTGTCATTTTTGACGAAAACATGCCGATGAAATGTCATTTTCGACACTCATCGACACGCCCATCCCCAAACAGGCGTAACGCCTGCAAAACGGGCAAAGCCTCAGCTCATGCCGCCGGGCTTTGTCCCTTTACCAGTTGGCTTAAATTCACCGGTACATTGTTTTCAATGGCGGTGTATAAGCTGTCGTAAACGCCAGCGATTTTTTCGAGATAGTGTTCCAGCACCTGTTCGCGATCGCGGATGTTGACCTTGCCATCTATCATTCCGTCAATGCTCAATTGTGCCTGCGCAATCCGCTGTTTTTCTTCACCCTCTTTCGTTTCGACGTAATACTCGATGGTGTGGCTGTTAAAGCCATCCGCCAGGGTGACGTAAATGCGAAAATGTTCAAAAAGGACGAAACAGAGTTCTTTGTCTGGCGCACAGCTCATGGCGTGATGCAGGCGCGCTTTCGATAACGTGATCCCCTGAACCAGCGAATTGCAGTAGAGATGCCACTGGTCCTGTAGGCGACGATGCCGCTGTGCGATGTAATCGGCTTTCTCGCTTATTTCCCAAATAGTCATTGTCAGGTTACCCGTTTAACAGAGATGCCAGCTTTAAGCATTTTCTGTGCCAACTTTTAATTTATTGTTATTAAAGCGATTTTTAAGCTAAAGATGAATTTCGTCGCCGTGTCGACGTGTCATTTCGACATCATCGACATTATTCACCGCAGGGATAATCAACACTGGCACAATTATTGCTTGTAGCTGGCAATAGTTAATGGGAGGCGATATGCACGAAATAACCCTCTGCCAACGGGCACTGGAATTGATCGAACAGCAGGCCGCAAAACACGGCGCAAAACGCGTAACTGGGGTCTGGCTCAAAATTGGCGCATTTTCTTGTGTCGAAACCAGCTCTCTTGCCTTTTGTTTTGATCTGGTTTGCCGCGGCAGCGTGGCGGAAGGTTGTAAACTGCACCTCGAAGAACAAGAGGCCGAATGCTGGTGCGAAACATGCCAACAATATGTGACGCTATTAACCCAGCGCGTCCGACGCTGTCCACAGTGTCATGGCGACATGCTACAAATTGTGGCAGACGACGGTTTACAGATTCGGCGGATAGAAATAGACCAGGAGTGAGCGATGTGTACAACATGCGGTTGCGGTGAAGGCAACCTGTATATCGAGGGTGATGAACATAACCCTCATTCCGCGTTTCGTAGCGCGCCATTTGCCCCGGCGGCACGCCCGAAGATGAAAATCACCGGCATTAAAGCGCCTGAATTTACCCCCAGCCAGACTGAAGAAGGCGACCTGCATTACGGTCATGGCGAAGCGGGCACTCACGCGCCGGGTATGAGCCAGCGCCGGATGCTGGAAGTCGAAATTGACGTGCTGGACAAAAACAACCGTCTGGCTGAACGCAACCGCGCGCGCTTTGCTGCCCGTAAGCAACTGGTGCTCAACCTGGTTTCCAGCCCTGGTTCCGGTAAAACCACCCTGCTGACGGAAACCTTAATGCGCCTGAAAGACAGCGTTCCGTGCGCAGTTATTGAAGGTGACCAGCAAACCGTGAACGATGCCGCGCGCATTCGCGCTACCGGCACACCAGCGATTCAGGTGAATACCGGTAAAGGCTGCCATCTTGACGCACAGATGATTGCCGACGCCGCGCCGCGCCTGCCACTGGACGATAACGGTATTCTGTTTATCGAAAACGTTGGCAACCTCGTATGTCCGGCGAGCTTCGATCTCGGTGAAAAACACAAAGTGGCGGTGCTTTCCGTTACCGAAGGTGAAGACAAACCGCTGAAATATCCACATATGTTTGCCGCCGCCTCACTGATGCTGCTCAACAAAGTTGACCTGCTACCGTATCTCAATTTCGACGTTGAGAAGTGCATCGCCTGCGCCCGCGAAGTCAATCCAGAAATTGAAATCATCCTTATTTCCGCCACCAGCGGCGAAGGGATGGACCAGTGGCTGAACTGGCTGGAGACACAGCGATGTGCATAGGCGTTCCCGGCCAGATCCGCACCATTGACGGCAACCAGGCGAAAGTCGACGTCTGCGGTATTCAGCGCGACGTCGATCTAACGTTAGTCGGCAGCTGCGATGAAAACGGTCAGCCACGCGTGGGCCAGTGGGTACTGGTTCACGTTGGCTTTGCCATGAGCGTAATTAATGAAGCCGAAGCGCGCGACACCCTCGACGCCTTACAAAACATGTTTGACGTTGAGCCGGATGTCGGCGCGCTGTTGTATGGCGAGGAAAAATAATGCGTTTTGTTGATGAATATCGCGCGCCGGAACAGGTGATGCAGTTAATTGAGCATCTACGCGAACGTGCTTCACATCTCTCTTACACCGCTGAACGCCCTCTGCGGATTATGGAAGTGTGCGGCGGTCATACCCACGCCATTTTTAAATTCGGCCTCGACCAGTTACTGCCGGAAAACGTTGAGTTTATCCACGGTCCGGGTTGCCCGGTATGTGTACTGCCGATGGGAAGAATCGACACCTGCGTGGAGATTGCCAGCCATCCGGAAGTCATCTTCTGTACCTTTGGAGACGCCATGCGCGTGCCGGGGAAACAGGGGTCGCTGTTACAGGCAAAAGCGCGCGGTGCCGATGTTCGCATCGTTTACTCGCCAATGGATGCGTTAAAACTGGCGCAGGAGAATCCAACTCGTAAAGTGGTGTTCTTCGGCTTAGGGTTTGAAACCACCATGCCGACGACGGCCATCACTCTGCAACAGGCGAAAGCCCGCGATGTGCAAAATTTTTACTTTTTCTGCCAGCATATTACGCTGATCCCAACGCTACGCAGTTTGCTGGAACAGCCGGATAACGGTATCGATGCGTTCCTCGCGCCGGGTCACGTCAGTATGGTTATCGGCACCGACGCCTATAATTTTATCGCCAGTGATTTTCATCGTCCTCTGGTGGTTGCTGGATTCGAACCGCTTGATCTACTACAAGGCGTGGTCATGCTGGTGGAGCAGAAAATAGCGGCCCACAGCAAGGTAGAAAATCAGTATCGGCGCGTGGTGCCGGATGCCGGTAACCTGCTGGCGCAACAGGCGATTGCGGATGTCTTCTGCGTCAACGGCGACAGCGAATGGCGCGGCTTAGGCGTGATTGAATCTTCTGGTGTACACCTGACGCCAGACTATCAACGATTTGACGCCGAAGCGCATTTCCGCCCGGCACCGCAGCAGGTTTGCGATGACCCGCGCGCACGTTGTGGCGAAGTATTGACGGGCAAATGTAAGCCGCATCAATGCCCGCTGTTTGGTAACACCTGTAATCCTCAAACCGCGTTTGGCGCGCTGATGGTTTCCTCCGAAGGAGCATGCGCCGCGTGGTATCAGTATCGTCAGCAGGAGAGTGAAGCGTGAATAATATCCAACTCGCCCACGGCAGCGGCGGCCAGGCGATGCAGCAATTAATCAACAGCCTGTTTATGGAAGCTTTTGCCAATCCGTGGCTGGCAGAACAGGAAGACCAGGCGCGCCTTGAGCTGGCGCAGCTGGTGGCAGAAGGCGACCGTCTGGCGTTCTCCACCGACAGCTACGTCATCGACCCGCTGTTCTTTCCTGGTGGCAATATTGGCAAGCTGGCGATTTGTGGCACCGCGAATGACGTTGCGGTCAGTGGCGCTATTCCGCGCTATCTCTCTTGTGGCTTTATCCTCGAAGAGGGATTGCCGATGGAGACGCTAAAAGCCGTGGTGACCAGCATGGCAGAAACCGCCCGCGCGGCAGGCATTGCCATCGTTACTGGCGACACTAAAGTGGTGCAACGCGGCGCGGCAGATAAACTGTTTATCAACACCGCTGGCATGGGCGCGATCCCGGCGAATATTCACTGGGGTGCACAGACGCTAACCGCAGGCGATGTATTGCTGGTTAGCGGTACACTCGGCGACCACGGGGCGACTATCCTTAACCTGCGTGAGCAGCTGGGGCTGGATGGCGAACTGGTCAGCGACTGCGCAGTGCTGACGCCGCTCATCCAGACGCTGCGTGATATTCCCGGTGTGAAGGCACTGCGTGACGCCACCCGTGGTGGAGTGAACGCGGTAGTTCATGAGTTCGCGGCAGCCTGCGGTTGTGGTATTGAAATTTCAGAAGCGGCACTGCCGGTTAAACCTGCTGTGCGCGGCGTTTGCGAACTGCTGGGGCTGGACGCCCTTAACTTTGCCAACGAAGGCAAACTGGTGATCGCCGTTGAACGCAACGCAGCAGAGCAAGTGCTAGCGGCGTTACATTCCCATCCACTGGGGAAAGACGCGGCGCTGATTGGTGAAGTGGTGGAACGTAAAGGTGTTCGTCTTGCCGGTCTGTATGGCGTGAAACGAACCCTCGATTTACCACACGCCGAACCGCTTCCGCGTATATGCTAATAAAATTCTAAATCTCCTATAGTTAGTCAATGACCTTTTGCACCGCTTTGCGGTGCTTTCCTGGAAGAACAAAATGTCATATACACCGATGAGTGATCTCGGACAACAAGGGTTGTTCGACATCACTCGGACACTATTGCAGCAGCCCGATCTGGCCTCGCTGTGTGAGGCTCTTTCGCAATTGGTAAAGCGTTCTGCGCTCGCCGACAATGCAGCTATTGTGTTGTGGCAAGCGCAGACTCAACGTGCGTCTTATTACGCGTCGCGTGAAAAAGACACCCCCATAAATTATGAAGACGAAACTGTTCTGGCACACGGTCCGGTGCGCAGCATTTTGTCGCGCCCTGATACACTGCATTGCAGTTACGAAGAATTTTGTGAAACCTGGCCGCAGCTGGCCGCTGGTGGGCTATACCCCAAATTTGGTCACTATTGCCTGATGCCACTGGCGGCGGAAGGGCATATTTTTGGTGGCTGTGAATTTATTCGTTATGACGATCGCCCGTGGAGTGAAAAAGAGTTCAATCGCCTGCAAACTTTTACGCAGATCATTTCTGTCGTCACCGAACAAATCCAGAGCCGCGTCGTCAATAATGTCGACTATGAGTTGTTATGCCGGGAACGCGATAACTTCCGCATCCTGGTTGCCATCACCAACGCGGTGCTTTCTCGCCTGGATATGGACGAACTGGTCAGCGAAGTCGCCAAAGAAATCCATTACTATTTCGACATTGACGATATCAGCATCGTCTTACGCAGCCACCGTAAAAACAAACTCAACATCTACTCCACTCACTATCTTGATAAACAGCATCCCGCTCACGAACAGAGCGAAGTCGATGAAGCTGGAACCCTCACCGAACGCGTGTTTAAAAGCAAAGAGATGCTGCTGATTAATCTCCACGAACGAGATAATTTAGCCCCCTACGAACGCATGTTGTTCGACACCTGGGGCAACCAGATTCAAACCTTGTGCCTGTTACCGCTGATGTCTGGCGACACCATGCTGGGCGTGCTGAAACTGGCGCAATGCGAAGAGAAAGTGTTTACCACGACCAATCTGAATTTACTGCGCCAGATTGCTGAACGTGTGGCAATCGCTGTCGATAACGCCCTTGCCTATCAGGAAATTCATCGTCTGAAAGAACGACTGGTTGATGAAAATCTCGCCCTGACCGAGCAGCTCAACAATGTTGATAGTGAATTTGGCGAGATTATTGGTCGCAGTGAAGCCATGTACAGCGTGCTTAAACAAGTTGAAATGGTGGCACAAAGTGACAGTACAGTTCTGATCCTCGGTGAAACTGGCACTGGTAAAGAGCTGATTGCCCGCGCGATCCATAATCTCAGTGGGCGTAATAATCGCCGCATGGTAAAAATGAACTGCGCGGCGATGCCTGCCGGATTGTTGGAAAGCGATCTGTTTGGCCATGAGCGTGGTGCGTTTACCGGAGCCAGCGCCCAGCGTATCGGTCGTTTTGAACTGGCGGATAAAAGCTCCCTGTTCCTCGATGAAGTGGGTGATATGCCGCTGGAGTTACAACCGAAGTTGCTGCGTGTATTACAGGAACAGGAGTTTGAACGTCTCGGCAGTAATAAAATTATACAGACGGACGTGCGTTTAATTGCCGCGACTAACCGCGATCTGAAAAAAATGGTTGCCGACCGCGAGTTCCGTAGCGATCTCTATTACCGTCTGAACGTATTCCCGATCCACCTGCCGCCACTACGCGAGCGTCCGGAAGATATTCCGCTGCTGGCGAAAGCCTTTACTTTTAAAATTGCCCGCCGTCTGGGGCGTAATATCGACAGCATTCCTGCCGAAACATTGCGCGCGTTGAGCAATATGGAGTGGCCAGGTAACGTACGCGAGCTGGAAAACGTCATTGAGCGCGCGGTATTGCTAACACGCGGCAACGTGCTGCAGCTGTCATTGCCTGATATTGCTTTACCGGAACCTAAAACGCCGCCGGCTACAACTGTCGTCGCTCAGGAGGGCGAAGATGAATATCAGCTAATTGTGCGTGTATTAAAAGAGACTAACGGCGTGGTTGCCGGGCCGAAAGGCGCGGCGCAACGTCTGGGACTAAAACGCACCACACTGCTTTCACGGATGAAACGACTGGGGATTGATAAATCGGCATTGGTTTAACTGCATGAGGTGCCGGACAGATCTGCCTGTCCGGTATACTATTCACGAGGTTTTTTCGGGCGATATTTTTCTGGCAACTCCGGCACCGGACGCTTGTCATCGATGAGATGACGCACGGTTAAGATCGGATGACGCCACAGCATTCTCGGCCCGGCCCAACGCATAATCTGTTTCATCTCTTCACGCTTTGCAGGCTGGTAACAGTGCACCGGACACTGCTTACAGGCGGGTTTGTCTTCGCCGAACACACATTTATCCAGCCGCTTTTGCGCGTAAGCAAACAACGCCTCGTAATGCTCCGGCTCTGCTGACGCCTGCGGGCATTTCGCTTGATAAAGATCGATCATTTTTTTAATCGTCAGTTTTTCACGAGAGATACGCTTGCCGGACATGCTGCCTCCATACTCTTAAGGTGCATTTATATTACAACTTAATTTTAAAGGGGACTATGTCTCTGAAGGAGGAGGTTTCTTCAACCGATGAATTTTGCGATCTTGTTTCATCGTCATCACGCAAAAGCTGCAAAGCAGCATTTTTCGCGGAACCGACATCAAGAACTCGCCGTTCGCTTCTTCCCCTGAAATGATTAACTCCGGTATCATGTGCGCCTTATGTGATTACAACGAAAATAAAAATCATCACACCCCATTTAATATCAGGGAACCGGACATAACCCCATGAGTGCAATAGAAAATTTTGACGCCCATACGCCAATGATGCAGCAGTATCTCAAGCTGAAAGCCCAGCATCCGGAGATCCTGCTGTTCTACCGGATGGGTGACTTTTACGAACTGTTTTATGACGACGCAAAACGTGCGTCACAACTGCTGGATATTTCACTGACCAAACGCGGCGCTTCAGCGGGAGAGCCGATCCCGATGGCGGGGATTCCCTACCATGCGGTGGAAAACTATCTCGCCAAACTGGTGAATCAGGGCGAGTCCGTTGCTATTTGTGAACAGATTGGCGATCCGGCGACCAGCAAAGGGCCGGTCGAGCGCAAAGTTGTGCGTATCGTTACGCCGGGCACCATCAGCGATGAAGCGCTGTTGCAGGAACGTCAGGACAACCTGCTGGCGGCTATCTGGCAGGACAGCAAAGGATTCGGCTATGCGACGCTGGATATCAGTTCTGGTCGTTTTCGCCTGAGCGAACCGGCTGACCGCGAAACGATGGCGGCAGAACTGCAACGCACTAATCCGGCGGAACTGCTGTATGCAGAAGATTTTGCTGAAATGTCGCTGATTGAAGGTCGTCGCGGCTTGCGCCGTCGCCCGCTGTGGGAGTTTGAAATCGACACCGCGCGCCAGCAGTTGAATCTACAATTTGGCACTCGCGATCTGGTCGGTTTTGGCGTCGAGAACGCGCCGCGCGGACTTTGTGCCGCCGGTTGTCTGTTGCAGTATGCGAAAGATACGCAACGTACGACTCTGCCGCATATTCGTTCTATCACTATGGAACGTGAGCAGGACAGCATCATTATGGATGCCGCGACGCGTCGTAACCTGGAAATTACCCAGAACCTGGCGGGCGGTGCGGAAAACACACTGGCTTCCGTGCTCGACTGCACTGTAACGCCGATGGGGAGTCGAATGCTGAAACGCTGGCTGCATATGCCAGTGCGCGATACCCGCGTGTTGCTTGAGCGCCAGCAAACTATTGGCGCATTGCAGGATTTCACCGCTGAGCTGCAGCCGGTACTGCGTCAGGTCGGCGACCTGGAACGTATTCTGGCACGTCTGGCTTTACGGACTGCCCGCCCACGCGATCTGGCCCGTATGCGTCACGCTTTCCAGCAACTGCCGGAGCTGCGTGCACAGTTAGAAAATGTCGCTAGTGCACCGGTACAGGCGCTGCGTGAGAAAATGGGCGAGTTTGCCGAGCTGCGCGATCTGCTGGAGCGAGCAATCATCGACACACCGCCGGTGCTGGTACGCGACGGTGGTGTTATCGCATCAGGCTATAACGAAGAGCTGGATGAGTGGCGAGCGCTGGCTGACGGCGCGACAGATTATCTGGAGCGTCTGGAAGTTCGCGAGCGTAAACGTACCGGCCTGGACACGCTGAAAGTCGGCTTTAACGCGGTGCATGGTTATTACATTCAGATTAGCCGTGGACAAAGCCATCTGGCACCCATCAACTATATGCGTCGTCAGACGCTGAAAAACGCCGAACGCTACATTATTCCAGAGCTAAAAGAGTATGAAGACAAAGTACTCACCTCGAAAGGTAAAGCGCTGGCACTGGAAAAACAGCTTTATGAAGAGTTGTTCGACCTGCTGTTGCCGCATCTGGAGGCGTTGCAACAGAGCGCGAGCGCACTGGCAGAACTCGACGTACTGGTGAACCTGGCGGAACGGGCCTATACCCTGAACTACACCTGCCCGACCTTCATTGATAAACCGGGTATTCGCATTACCGAAGGTCGCCATCCGGTAGTTGAACAGGTACTGAATGAGCCGTTTATCGCTAACCCGCTGAACCTGTCGCCGCAGCGTCGCATGTTGATCATCACCGGTCCGAACATGGGCGGTAAAAGTACCTATATGCGCCAGACCGCACTGATTGCGCTGATGGCCTATATCGGCAGCTACGTACCGGCGCAAAAAGTCGAGATTGGCCCGATTGACCGTATCTTTACCCGTGTGGGCGCGGCTGACGATCTGGCATCCGGGCGTTCAACCTTTATGGTGGAGATGACCGAAACCGCTAATATTCTGCATAACGCCACGGAGTACAGCCTGGTGTTGATGGATGAGATTGGGCGCGGAACGTCCACTTACGATGGTCTGTCGCTGGCATGGGCGTGCGCTGAAAATCTGGCGAATAAGATTAAAGCGTTGACGTTGTTTGCTACCCACTACTTTGAACTGACTCAACTGCCGGAGAAAATGGAAGGCGTCGCCAACGTGCATCTTGATGCGCTGGAGCACGGCGATACCATTGCCTTTATGCACAGTGTGCAGGATGGCGCGGCGAGCAAAAGCTACGGCCTGGCGGTTGCTGCTCTGGCGGGCGTGCCAAAAGAGGTGATTAAGCGCGCACGGCAAAAACTGCGTGAGCTGGAAAGCATTTCGCCGAACGCCGCCGCTACACAGGTTGATGGTACGCAGATGTCCCTGCTTTCTGCGCCAGAAGAAACGTCGCCAGCGGTCGAAGCGCTGGAAAATCTTGACCCGGATTCACTGACCCCGCGTCAGGCGCTGGAATGGATTTATCGCTTGAAGAGTCTGGTGTAATAACAATTCCCGATAGTTTTTTGCTATCGGGAATATTAACGACAACTGACGAATCAAATAAAAATACCCTGTATAATAGGAAATCTTATTTTACAGGGTAAAACCATGCCATCTACACGCTATCAAAAAATTAATGCCCATCACTGTCGCCATATATGGGCCGTTGGTGATATTCATGGTGACTATCAATTATTACAATCCCGCTTACATCAACTCTCTTTTTGCCCTGAAACCGACTTACTTATTTCTGTCGGCGATAATATTGATCGTGGGCCGGAGAGTCTTAACGTGCTGCGCCTGCTAAACCAGCCCTGGTTTACATCGGTTAAAGGCAACCATGAAGCGATGGCGTTGGATGCGTTCGCGACCGGCGATGGCAATATGTGGCTTGCCAGCGGTGGCGACTGGTTCTTTGAGTTAAGTGATACGGAACAAAAAGAAGCAATAGACCTGTTGCTACGTTTTCATAATCTTCCACATATTGTTGAAATCACTAACGACATAATAAAATATGTCATCGCGCATGCAGATTATCCGGGGAATGAATATCTCTTTGGCAAAGAAATAGCGGAGAGAGAATTACTCTGGCCTGTTGATCGCGTACTGAAATCGCTCAAAGGCGAGTTACAGGAAATAAACGGCGCCGACTGCTTTATCTTCGGACATATGATGTTTGATAACATCCAGACATTCGCCAACCAGGTATATATTGATACCGGATCGCCGGAAAGCGGGCGGCTGTCGTTTTATAAAATCAAATAACGTGGCCGGGTAAAGCAAAGCCTCTACCCGGCCCTTTTTTATTAGCGCTTATCTGCCGCCAGCAGCGGCGGAATGCTCGGCACCATCGGTGCGTCATCAATATCTTTTTGAGTCATACGGAACGCTTGCGGGTAATGTTCGCGGCTGGTGCGACGTAGCGGTTCGGTATCGCGCCAGGTATAAAGGCAGTGCTGGCACTGGTAGACCGTCCAGACATCTTTCACTGGCGATTTCGCCATCACTTCAATCTGTTCATCGGCACAACGTGGACAAATCATCTTGTTCTCCTTATTTACGTGCGGCCAGCATAGCGGTCAGTTTTTCAGCCCAGGCTTTGGTTTCCGGTAAGTCCACCACCGGCTGGCTGTAGTGACCACGGTTGTCCGGGGCGACAGGCGTGGTGGCGTCGATAATCAGCTTATCGGTGATCCCCGCCGGGCTTGAGCCTGGGTCGAGTTCCAGCACGGACATATTTGGCAGTTGCACCAGATCGCCTGCCGGGTTCACTTTCGACGAGAGCGCCCACATCACCTGCGGCAGGTTGAACGGGTCAACGTCTTCATCGACCATAATCACCATCTTCACATAACCCAGACCGTGCGGCGTGGTCATCGCACGCAGGCCCACTGCGCGGGCAAAGCCGCCATAGCGTTTTTTGGTGGAGATAATCGCCAGCAGGCCGTGGGTGTACATAGCGTTCACCGCCTGCACTTCCGGGAACTCGGCTTTTAACTGCTGGTAAAGCGGCACGCAGGTGGCAGGCCCCATCAGGTAGTCAATTTCGGTCCACGGCATGCCGAGATAGAGCGATTCAAAAATCGGTTTGGTGCGGTAAGAGACTTTATCGATGCGCACTACGGTCATGTTGCGCCCGCCGGAGTAGTGGCCGGTAAATTCACCGAACGGCCCTTCAATCTCGCGTTTACGGCTTTCGATTACCCCTTCGAGGATCACCTCCGAGCCCCACGGCACATCAAAACCGGTCAGCGGGGCGGTGGCGATCGGGTACGGGCTTTCGCGTAGCGCGCCCGCCATTTCGTACTCTGATTGATCGTATTTCAGCGGGGTGGCGCCCATCAGGGTGATGATCGGATCGTTACCCAGCGTGATGGCAATTGGCAAATCTTCACCACGTTCTTCCGCTTTATGCAGATGCAGGGCGATATCGTGCATCGGCACCGGTTGCAGGCCGAGCTTACGCTTACCCTTCACTTCCATGCGATAGATGCCGACGTTCTGCTTGCCGAAGTTATCCGGGTCGAGCGGATCGCGGGAAACCACGCAGGCTTTGTCGAGATAGAAACCGCCATCGCCATCGTTTAAACGAAACAGCGGCAGGATATTGAACAAATTGATCTCGTCGCCATCGACGGTGTTCTGCGCCCAGGCAGGATTCGCACGGCGCTCCGGGGCTATCGGGAAGTTATCCCAGCGGCGGATAAACTCATCAATCTGTTTTTTAACCGGGGTGTTTGGCGGCAGGCCGAGGGAAATTGCGTGGTTCTGCCAGGAACCGATGGTGTTCATTGCAACGCGGGCATCGATAAAGCCGCGAATATTATCAAACCACAGCGCGGGCGCGCCGTCGCCGATACGCCCGGTGGCGTTGGCAGCGGCTGCCAGATCCGGTTCCGCGTTCACCTCTTCGCTGATTTTCAGTAACTGGCCGTGGTCATCAAGCGCCTGTAAGAAGCTGCGTAAATCATCAAATGCCATTATTCATTCTCCTGAGAAAAATTCCGGGCCTGCGGCAACCCTTGCCAGCGCCTGGCGTGAGGATGTTCGAGGCCAAATTGATCCAGCACGCGGGCTACCACGTGGTGGACAATGTCATCTACCGTTTCGGGATGGTTATAAAAGGCAGGCATCGGCGGCACCATCGCCACGCCCATGTGCGAAAGCGCGAGCATATTTTCGAGATGGATGGTGCTAAGCGGCATTTCACGCGGCACCAGCACCAGTTTGCGGCCTTCTTTGAGCACGACGTCCGCCGCGCGCCCTACGAGACCATCGGCGTAACCAGCGCGGATACCGGCGAGCGTTTTCATACTGCATGGAATAACGATCATGCCGTCGGTACGAAAGGAGCCGGAAGAGATGGTCGCAGCCTGATCCGCCGGGTTATGGCTGAAGTCAGCGAGGGCGGCAACATCGCGAGCGCTGTAAGGCGTTTCCAGTTCAATAGTGGTTTTCGCCCACTTCGACATCACCAGATGAGTCTCGACATTCGGCATCTCCCGCAGCGCTTGCAGTAATGCCACACCAAGAGGCGCACCGGTAGCCCCTGTCATCCCGACGATCAGTTTCATTGCTTACTCTCTTAATTGTTCGTATACGAACGTTATTATTAACATACTCCTTCATTTCCACAGCGGCAAGGATTGAAAAGTAACAACATCTTCTTCGTCACTGAAAAACCGCTATGATAGCGACAGAGAATTAGCCCGGAGTTTACATGGCGTTACGAAATAAAGCGTTCCATCAGTTACGACAGCTTTTTCAGCAGCATACGGCCCGCTGGCAGCACGAGTTACCTGACCTGACCAAACCACAGTACGCGGTGATGCGCGCCATTGCTGATAAACCTGGTATCGAACAGGTGGCACTGATGGAAGCAGCCGTCAGCACCAAAGCAACGCTGGCAGAAATGTTGGCAAGAATGGAAAATCGTGGCTTAGTCAGACGTGAACATGACACCGCTGATAAGCGGCGACGCTTTGTCTGGCTGACTGCCGAAGGAGAAAAGGTACTTGCTGCGGCGATACCGATTGGCGACAGTGTGGATGAGGAATTTTTGGGGCGTTTGAGTGGAGAAGAGCAGGAGCTGTTTATGCAGCTGGTGCGCAAGATGATGGTGTGAAAGTTCCCGCAGTAAATACCGAGGATTCCCCACCTATCAGCACAGAGCCGGATTACGAAGCCTGGATGGGCTTGACGACGTTCCCCACGCCATAAGGGCACTATCCCTTCTGGCTCTGGTAATTAATCAAACTTGTGACCTTTTCCAGCCAACACCAGGAATAACCATGGTAAACATTGAGGTACATATTTATACTTACCAAACTAATAGAATAAAAACGAAATCATTTTCAACCTTACGACATTGGTTTGGTATATTTAATGACTCCTATTCAACTTCCTCGCCCTGTGTTATTTCTTGATTTTTTTGTTCGGGAAGTCAGTTTTCAAGGCAAAGGAACTGTTCGTACAACACTGCCCGCTGATGCGTTTTTCTATACTGGCGAATCAAAAGCAACGTCTTATCTTTATTGGCAGCAAAACAGTCATGCTGCACAGCAAATGGGTATCAACCGTTGGCAAAAAAAACACCTGACATCAATACCGCGCTTACTCTCTTTTATTGATGAACGCCCCGTAATTTCCACCTTAGCAGTAGACCAGGGCAAGGATCAGCTCTGGTTCAAACCCGATATTGCCGTAATTGCCAATATTGGCCATGAATTTCTTCATGAAAATACCTGGTTTCGCACACCAGATGAGGTTGTGACACATCACTATTGCGGAAAAGAAGACTGTTTTCGTTACGTTAATTTGCATGAAATTCTTCCCTGGGGATTCTTCGGCCCGATATTGGATGTTGATGATGCGGGGATAATATGGCGCAGTGGCACAACGCCATGGCCGGTAAAACTTATTGCACCAGGCGAAACTCACTGCCATCTCTGGAGAACAACGGAAACCACTCACAAAAAACCAAATCGCAATATGGTGATGTTTATTAAAAACTACGGACTACATCAGACTGTACGATGTGTCACGCCAATGGACGCGGGACAATACGATAGTAGTCATCTATGCCGGGAAAAATTTACCGTCAGAGATGGACGTTACCATCAACGTGTAGATTAAGCTGACAAAAGAAAAAGGCCAGCCTCGCTTGAGACTGGCCTTTCTGACAGATGCTTACTTATTCGCGGAACAGCGCTTCGATATTCAGCCCCTGCGTTTGCAGGATTTCGCGCAAACGGCGCAGGCCTTCAACCTGAATCTGGCGAACACGTTCACGGGTGAGGCCAATTTCACGACCTACATCTTCCAGTGTTGCCGCTTCGTACCCCAGCAAACCGAATCGACGTGCCAGCACTTCACGCTGTTTGGCGTTCAGCTCGAACAGCCATTTGACGATGCTTTGTTTCAT
Source organism: Escherichia coli (assembly GCF_036503815.1). Taxonomy (GTDB): domain Bacteria; phylum Pseudomonadota; class Gammaproteobacteria; order Enterobacterales; family Enterobacteriaceae; genus Escherichia; species Escherichia coli_F. The sequence continues at coordinate 1,130,284 of NZ_AP027764.1, read as the reverse complement.
ATCGTCATCTTGCGTGGTATCTTCCGGGCCGTTTTCTTTTTCATCGGCCAGGATGTCCAGCAACGCTTTTTCGGAATCTCCACCCAGCGGGGTGTCTACCGAGGTAATGCGCTCGTTAAGACGAAGCATACGGCTGACGTCATCAACTGGCTTATCCAGCTGCTCTGCGATCTCTTCCGCACTTGGTTCGTGGTCCAGCTTATGGGACAACTCACGTGCGGTTCGCAGGTAAACGTTCAGCTCCTTTACGATGTGAATCGGCAAACGAATAGTACGGGTTTGGTTCATAATCGCCCGTTCGATCGTCTGGCGAATCCACCAGGTTGCGTATGTTGAGAAGCGGAAACCACGTTCCGGGTCAAACTTCTCTACCGCGCGGATCAGCCCCAGGTTGCCCTCTTCGATAAGATCCAGCAAAGCCAGACCACGATTGCCATAACGGCGGGCAATTTTTACCACCAGACGCAAGTTACTCTCGATCATCCGGCGGCGGGAGGCAACATCTCCTCGCAGTGCGCGACGCGCAAAATAAACTTCTTCTTCGGCCGTTAACAGTGGTGAATAACCAATCTCACCAAGGTAAAGCTGAGTCGCGTCCAACACACGCTGTGTGGCCCCTTGCGATAACAGTTCCTCTTCGGCCAAATCGTTATCACTGGGTTCCTCTTCTACTAATACTAAGGCCTTTTCGTCAAAAACCTCAACTCCGTTCTCATCAAATTCCGCATCTTCATTTAAATCATGAACTTTCAGCGTATTCTGACTCATAAGGTGGCTCCTACCCGTGATCCCTTGACGGAACATTCAAGCAAAAGCCTGGTTCCGCCGATTTATCGCTGCGGCAAATAGCGCAGCGGGTTTACGGATTTCCCCTTGTAACGAATTTCAAAATGCAAGCGTGTTGAACTGGTTCCGGTGCTACCCATAGTCGCTATTTTTTGCCCCGCCTTCACTTCTTGTTGTTCCCGGACCAGCATTGTGTCGTTATGGGCGTAGGCACTCAGGTAATCATCATTATGTTTGATGATAATCAGATTACCGTAGCCGCGCAGCGCGTTACCGGCATAAACAACGCGGCCATCTGCGGTCGCGATAATTGCCTGTCCTTTGCTGCCTGCGATATCAATCCCCTTGTTGCCCCCCTCAGAAGCACCAAAGGTTTCGATCACTTTGCCCTCAGTCGGCCAGCGCCAGGTGGAGATAGGCGCACTGGTTGATGTACTGCTGACAGTCGGCTCGGTTGTGCTTGCTGTTGGTACCGTTACAGGCGCTGTGACCGTGGTCCCAGTTGGCTTATTGTTCGGCAACATTTTGTTAGCACTCTGTTCACCCGAAGACTCAGAATACGTAATTGTCGGTTGCGACGCAACAGCAACGGTGGAATTTTGTGCAGGCTTGATCACAACTCCTTGCTCTGCTGCATCGGCCTGGGTAATGGCATTTCCACCAGTGATTGGCGTACCGGAAGCATTACCCACCTGTAAGGTCTGACCTACATTCAGCGCGTATGGTGCCTGAATATTGTTGCGCTGAGCAAGGTCACGGAAATCATTGCCAGTAATCCAGGCGATATAGAAAAGTGTGTCGCCTTTTTTCACGGTATAGGTACTGCCGCTATAACTGCCTTTCGGAATGTTCCCATACTGACGGTTGTAGACGATGCGTCCGTTTTCCATCTGTACCGGCTGCTGAGCTACTGGCTGCACTGGCTGGATTTGCGGCTGCTGTGCAGATTGAATTTGTGGTTGTTGTACCGGCTGAATTTGCGGTTGCTGCGTTGTAGACGTCGTACCCATTTTCGGCGGCGGCGTAATCAACATACCAGAATTGGTGTTTGCAGACGCATTGCCATTAACGGAGCTGACCGGTGCCGGTGGATTTGAAGTGTCAGAACAGCCTGCCAGCCATAGCGAAACCAGTGACAAAGCCGCAATGCGGCGAACGGTGAATTTTGGGCTTCCCGCGCTCATTTATCCCCCAAGAAAAATTGGTTAATAACCAGTGACATAATTACCGTGCAAGGCACCATACTGAACACTGGAAAAGATGTTCACGATACGCTGACCTGCGGCAAAATAACCAGGAAAAATCCAGGTATTTCCTCACGTTTTAAGCCAGCTCACCCTTCACTAAAGGGACAAAGCGCACGGCCTCCACGGTATCGATAATAAATTCGCCTCCCCGACGACGCACCCGTTTCAAATACTGGTGCTCCTCCCCTACGGGTAAGACGAGAATCCCGCCTTCGTCCAGCTGCGTCATTAGCGCAGTTGGAATTTCCGGCGGTGCCGCCGTAACAATGATAGCGTCAAACGGCGCACGTGCCTGCCAACCTTGCCATCCATCGCCATGACGGGTTGAAACATTATGTAAATCAAGGTTTTTCAGGCGGCGACGCGCCTGCCACTGCAAGCCTTTAATACGTTCAACCGAGCAAACATGCTGAACAAGATGCGCCAGAATTGCCGTTTGATATCCCGAACCGGTGCCAATTTCCAGCACCCGCGACTGCGGCGTCAGCTCGAGTAATTCGGTCATTCGCGCCACCATATACGGCTGCGAAATTGTCTGCCCCTGACCTATCGGCAAGGCGATATTGTCCCAGGCTTTTTGTTCAAACGCTTCATCAACGAATTTTTCACGCGGCACGGCGGCAAGTGCATTCAGCACCTGCTCATCCTGAATACCTTGCGCACGTAATTGATCCAGAAGTGCTTGTACGCGTCTGCTTACCATTGCGTGCCAACTCCCACGCTGTTTAACCAGTCTGAAACCACATCTTGCGCGCTATGCGCAGTTAAATCCACATGCAGCGGCGTGATAGAGACATAGCCCTCATCGACCGCAGCAAAATCGGTCCCCGGACCGGCATCGCACTTACCACCCGGCGGGCCAATCCAGTACAGCGTATTGCCGCGCGGATCTTGCTGCGGGATCACCTGATCTGCCGGATGTCGGGTACCGCAGCGCGTAACGCGAATACCTTTGATTTGATCCAACGGTAAATCCGGTACGTTAATATTGAGAATACGCCCGGTGCGCAACGGCTCTTTACACAGAGCTCGCAAAATGGAACAGGTTACCACCGCGGCAGTGTCGTAATGTTTATGCCCGTCAAGCGAGACAGCAAGCGCCGGAAAGCCTAAATGACGGCCCTCCATCGCGGCGGCTACCGTACCGGAATAGATAACATCATCCCCCAGATTCGGCCCGGCGTTAATCCCCGACACAACAATGTCCGGGCGCGGACGCATCAGAGCATTCACGCCAAGATAGACGCAATCGGTCGGGGTTCCCATTTGCACAGCAATATCACCATTTTCAAAGGTAAACGTGCGCAAGGAGGATTCCAGTGTCAGAGAATTTGAAGCGCCGCTGCGGTTACGATCGGGGGCGACCACCTGAACGTCAGCAAACTCACGCAAGGCTTTCGCCAGCGTTTGTATACCGGGTGCATGTACCCCGTCATCATTACTCAGCAATATGCGCATAATCACCTGTTGTGTTGATAAGTTCCCTGACAACGCTGGTCGCAAAACTTCCCGCCGGAAGCCAGAAACGGATTTCTACGGTGACGTCATCCCACCAGTTCCAGCTTAATTGTTGCGGATACAGCAGCATCGCTCTGCGCGCGGCTTCAACTTTTTCGCGCACCAGTAAGGCTTGTAATTCAGTTTCTTCGGCGACAGCTGCTTGTTCGAATGCCAGCGCTTCACGCTGAGTTCCCCATTCGCCACTGCCCGGCAATGCAGCAGTAATCATCAGCTCTTTATCGTTGACGCGACGCTGTAATTCCGCCAGTTCTTCATTGGCGGCAACAAACCAGCTGCCACGTCCGGCTAATTGTAGCGCATCGCCGTCAACAACTTGATTAACGTCTGCTTTTTTGAGGCGCTCAGCAACAATCTGATTAAACAACGCACTGCGGGCTGCCGACAACCAAAAACTCCGTTTATTGCGATCACGCACCGGAGTATTGGTTTGCGCCCAGCGCAGCGCACCCTGCAAGTTGCTACCGCCAATCCCAAAACGTTGGGCACCAAAGTAGTTCGGTACACCTTTTACGCAAATATCGATCAGACGTTGTTCAACGTCATCACGATTGCTCACTTCGCGCAGAACCAGGGTAAAAGCGTTACCTTTCAGCGCCCCTAAACGCAGCTTACGCTTGTGCCGCGCATACTCCAGCACCTGACAACCTTCCAGTTGAAAAGCACTGAGATCGGGCATCTCTTTGCCTGGCACGCGAGCGCATAACCACTGTTCCGTAACAGCATGTTTGTCTTTTTGCCCAGCGAAGCTGACTTCACGGGCATGAATTTTCAGGAATTTCGCCAGTGCATCCGCCACAAAACGGGTATTACAGCCGTTTTTGAGGATTCTAACCAGAATATGCTCACCTTCACCATCAGGCTCAAAGCCCAAATCTTCCACCACCACAAAGTCTTCCGGATTGGCTTTCAGCAGCCCGGTACCTTGCGGTTTACCGTGGAGGTAAGTGAGATTATCAAACTCAATCATTTTGTTGCCTTAATGAGTAGCGCCACCGCTTCACAGGCAATCCCTTCCCCACGCCCGGTAAATCCTAATTTTTCCGTAGTAGTGGCTTTCACGTTAACATCATCCATATGGCAGCCGAGATCTTCGGCAATAAACACGCGCATTTGTGGAATATGCGGCAACATCTTCGGTGCCTGAGCGATGATAGTGACATCGACGTTACCGAGGGTATACCCCTTCGCCTGAATACGACGCCAGGCTTCGCGCAGCAATTCGCGGCTGTCGGCCCCTTTAAATGATGGATCGGTATCCGGGAACAGCTTGCCGATATCCCCCAACGCCGCTGCACCAAGCAATGCATCGGTCAGTGCATGTAACGCCACGTCGCCATCAGAATGCGCCAGCAACCCTTTTTCGTAAGGAATGCGTACGCCACCAATGATAATTGGGCCTTCACCGCCAAAGGCGTGTACGTCAAAACCGTGTCCAATTCGCATTATGTATTCTCCTGATGGATGGTTCGGGTGAGGTAAAACTCGGCCAGTGCCAAATCTTCCGGACGCGTGACTTTAATGTTATCCGCGCGGCCTTCAACCAACTGCGGATGGAATCCGCAATATTCCAGCGCCGAGGCTTCGTCGGTAATAGTCGCACCTTCATTTAAAGCGCGCGTCAGACAGTCATGTAACAGCTCACGAGGGAAAAATTGCGGCGTCAGCGCGTGCCATAAGCCGTTGCGATCAACGGTATGAGCAATGGCATTTTTGCCAGGTTCGGCACGTTTCATGGTATCGCGCACCGGTGCGGCGAGGATCCCCCCTGTGCGACTGGTTTCGCTCAACGCCAACAATCGCGCAAGGTCATCCTGATGCAGACAAGGACGAGCGGCGTCATGCACCAATACCCACTGCGCGCCGTCAGCGGCTTTCAGACCTGCCAGCACGGAATCGGCACGCTCATTACCGCCATCTACAACGGTGATTTGCGGATGATTCGCCAGAGGAAGTTGTGCAAAGCGGCTATCGCCAGGACTTATGGCAATGACGACACGAGTCACCCGGGGATGCGCCAGCAGCGCATGCACCGAGTGTTCAAGAATGGTTTGATTACCGATTGAGAGATATTGCTTAGGACATTCCGTTTGCATTCGACGGCCAAATCCGGCCGCCGGAACCACGGCGCAAACATCCAAATGAGTGGTTGCCATGTTAATTCCCGGGCTGATTTATCGAGTGTTTTGCCCCGCAGACTGTGCGCGTTTCGACGCGTCAGGCACCAGACGATAAAAAGTTTCGCCCGGCCTGGTCATGCTGAGTTCATTACGCGCACGCTCTTCGAGCGCCTCCTGGCCGCCATTGAGATCGTCAATTTCGGCAAAAAGTTGATCGTTTCGCGCTTTAAGTTTCGCGTTTGTAGCTTGCTGTGCCGCCACATCATCATTGACGCGGGTATAGTCATGTATACCGTTCTTACCGAACCACAGCGAATACTGTAACCAGACCAGAATAGCCAGCAACAGCAGCGTTAGTTTACCCATCCTGCCCCCTGAAAAACGGCATCATCATCCCATGCATCCGAAGACGACTCTACATCCTCTGTTGGGGATACCGCGACAACGCGGGCAAATGTACCACATTTGTCCATTGTTACGTATACCCAGGGCGTGCAGAACATAATCTCATTATTCGTTACGGTTTGAATTATGAACAGAGGAGACGGGAAAGTACAAATTAGCCCAGTAGCCACATAAACAGTGCGCCAAACATAATGCCGACTGTCACCAGGGTGAAAACAATACTGTAGCGTAGCTTTCCGTCCATCAATGAATGCAGCGCAATCCCCACCACCACCGCGACAGGCATCAGTGCCAGAAAGAAAGGCCAGGTGTAGATAAAGAAGAACAGCGTGTTAGAGCCATAAATCAACATCGGCATCGCCAGCGCAAATAACCAGGAGACAAAACCAACCACAGCACCTGGCAGTGACCATGTGGTTTCTTCATCCTCAGTAAGGCTGTCGTTATTTGTTAGTGTAATGTTATGGCTATTACGCATATTTGATCCTGTAACTTTGACGGACCGGGCATGGAAACCCGGTGGTGTCTCAGGATCTGATAATATCGTTCTGTCTCAACAGATCTAATAATTGCTGTACCAAATTTGTTACTAATTGTTCACCATTGAGATGAATTTCTGCCGATTCAGGTGCTTCGTAAACGGAATCTATTCCCGTAAAGTTACGCAGTTCACCGGCACGTGCTTTCTTATATAAGCCTTTTGGATCGCGGGCCTCGCAAATCGCCAGCGGCGTATCGACAAACACTTCGATAAAACGCCCTTCTCCTACGCGTTCGCGAACCATCTGGCGTTCGGCGCGGTGTGGCGAGATAAACGCGGTCAGCACCACCAGTCCAGCTTCAACCATTAAATTCGCCACTTCACCGACGCGACGGATATTCTCTTTACGATCGGCATCGCTAAAACCGAGATCGCTGCATAAGCCGTGGCGGACGTTGTCGCCATCCAGCAAATACGTACTGACACCAAGGTTATGTAACGCCTCCTCCAGCGCCCCGGCGACCGTGGATTTACCGGACCCGGAGAGGCCGGTAAACCACAGCACTACACCACGATGACCGTGGTGTTGCTCGCGTTGTTGCACTGTGACCGGATGGCTATGCCAGACGACGTTTTCGTCATGCAGCGCCATTATTTATCTCCCAGTAAATCGCGCGCACCCCAGTGCGGGAAATGACGACGGACCAGGGCATTCAATTCCAGTTCGAATGCACTGAATTCAGATGCCGCAGCAGTAGCCTGGCTAACTGGCTCGTGCACCATACCGGCACCCACGGTCACATTGCTCAGGCGATCGATAAAAATCAGACCACCAGTAACCGGGTTTTGCTGATAACGATCTAACACCAGCGGCTCGTCAAAAGTGAGATCCACCAAACCAATGCCGTTCAGCGGCAGGTTTTCAACTTCGCGTTGGGTAAGGTTATTGATATCAACCTGATAGCGAATACCATCAACACGAGCACGCGTCTTCTTACCGGCAATTTTGATGTCGTAACTCTGGCCCGGGGAAAGCGGCTGTTCCGCCATCCATACCACATCCACCGACGCGCTCTGCACAGCCGGTAACGCTTCGTCTGCCGCCAGCAGCAGATCGCCACGGCTGATGTCGATCTCATCCGTCAGCACCAGGGTGATCGCTTCTCCGGCAAAGGCTTCTTCGCGATCGCCATCAAAGGTCACGATCCGCGCGACGTTTGATTCCACACCAGAGGGCAGCACTTTGACACGTTGCCCGACTTCCACGCGACCGGATGCCAGCGTTCCGGCGTAGCCACGAAAATCGAGATTCGGGCGGTTAACGTACTGCACCGGAAAGCGCATTGGCTGAGCATCCACCACTCGCTGGATTTCCACGGTTTCCAGCACTTCGAGCAGTGTCGGACCGCTGTACCACGGCATACTTTCACTTTGCGAAGCCACGTTGTCGCCTTCCAGCGCGGAGAGCGGCACAAAGCGAATATCCAGATTACCCGGCAACTGCTCGGCAAAGGTCAGATAATCTTCACGAATGCGGGTGAACGTCTCTTCGCTGTAATCCACCAGATCCATTTTGTTGATCGCCACGACCAGATGTTTGATACCCAACAGCGTGGAGATAAAACTGTGACGACGCGTTTGATCGAGCACGCCTTTACGGGCATCGATCAGTAAGATCGCCAGTTCGCATGTCGATGCGCCAGTCGCCATATTGCGGGTGTACTGCTCGTGCCCAGGGGTATCGGCGATTATAAATTTACGCTTCTCGGTGGAGAAATAGCGGTAAGCCACATCAATGGTGATGCCCTGTTCACGCTCAGCTTGCAGGCCGTCCACCAGCAGGGCCAGATCCAGTTTTTCGCCCTGGGTGCCGTGACGTTTACTGTCGTTATGCAGTGATGAGAGCTGATCTTCGTAGATTTGGCGGGTATCGTGCAGCAGGCGACCAATCAGGGTACTTTTGCCGTCATCGACGCTACCACAGGTCAGAAAACGCAGCAGGCTTTTATGTTGTTGCGCAATCATCCAGGCTTCGACGCCGCCTTCATTGGCGATTTGTTGTGCAAGTACGGTGTTCATCTTAAAAATACCCCTGACGTTTTTTCAGCTCCATGGATCCCGCCTGGTCGCGGTCAATCACGCGCCCCTGACGTTCACTGGTGGTGGAAACCAGCATCTCTTCGATGATTTCCGGCAGTGTTTGCGCATTTGACTCCACCGCGCCGGTCAGCGGCCAGCAGCCCAGCGTACGGAAACGCACCATCCGTTTTTTAATCACTTCGCCCGGTTGCAGGTCGATACGGTTGTCATCAATCATCATCAACATACCGTCGCGTTCCAGAACCGGACGTTCAGCAGCGAGATACAGCGGGACAATGTCGATATTTTCCAGCCAGATGTATTGCCAGATATCCTGCTCGGTCCAGTTAGAGAGCGGGAAAACGCGGATACTTTCGCCTTTGTTAATTTGCCCGTTGTAGTTGTGCCACAGCTCCGGGCGCTGATTTTTCGGGTCCCAGCGATGGAAGCGGTCACGGAAAGAGTAGATTCGCTCCTTAGCGCGGGATTTCTCTTCGTCACGACGTGCGCCACCGAAGGCGGCATCAAAACCGTACTTGTTCAACGCCTGCTTCAAACCTTCGGTTTTCATAATATCGGTATGTTTTGCGCTGCCGTGTACGAATGGATTAATCCCCATCGCCACGCCTTCCGGGTTTTTATGCACCAGCAACTCGCAGCCATAGGCTTTAGCCGTACGATCGCGAAACTCATACATCTCGCGGAATTTCCAGCCAGTATCAACATGCAGCAGAGGGAAAGGCAGCGTACCCGGATAAAACGCCTTGCGCGCCAGATGCAGCATGACGCTGGAATCTTTACCGATAGAGTAGAGCATCACCGGATTTGAGAATTCTGCCGCCACCTCACGAATAATGTGGATGCTTTCCGCCTCCAGTTGCCGCAGGTGAGTAAGTCGTTTTTGATCCATAACCGTTCCTTTGCAATACCGCTATTTTCTTGCCATCAGATGTTTCGACTATAGGGAGCGTAAGAGAACGAATGAAATTACCAATTAGAATGAGTAGTTCCTTAACGGAATAACGATTTGGCAAAGCTAATATCAAAAAGTGCTTAAGGCACCGGATTTCGGGCGTTTAGGAAGATTTGAAATTGTTTTAGCGCAGCGGCAGTTTCATACTATGGCGGTAAAAAAATTTGCATGGTATTTAAGGACTCACTATGTTTTCCGCATTGCGCCACCGTACCGCTGCCCTGGCGCTCGGCGTATGCTTTATTCTCCCCGTACACGCCTCGTCACCTAAACCTGGTGATTTTGCTAATACACAGGCACGACATATTGCTACTTTCTTTCCGGGACGCATGACCGGAACTCCTGCAGAAATGTTATCTGCTGATTATATTCGCCAACAGTTTCAACAGATGGGTTATCGCAGTGATATTCGGACATTTAATAGCCGATATATTTACACCGCCCGCGATAACCGCAAAAACTGGCACAACGTGACGGGAAGTACGGTGATTGCCGCTCATGAAGGCAAAGCGCCGCAGCAGATCATTATTATGGCGCATCTTGATACGTACGCTCCACTGAGCGATGCCGACGCCGATGCCAATCTCGGCGGGCTGACGTTACAAGGAATGGATGATAACGCCGCAGGTTTAGGTGTCATGCTGGAACTGGCTGAACGTCTGAAAAATACGCCTACCGAGTATGGTATTCGTTTTGTAGCAACCAGTGGAGAAGAAGAAGGGAAATTAGGCGCTGAGAATTTACTCAAGCGCATGAGCGATACTGAAAAGAAAAATACGCTGCTGGTGATTAATCTCGATAACTTAATTGTTGGCGATAAATTGTATTTTAATAGTGGCGTAAATACACCAGAAGCTGTCAGGAAATTAACCCGTGATCGAGCGCTGGCAATTGCGCGTAATCATGGGATTGCAGCGACAACAAATCCAGGTTTGAATAAAAACTATCCGAAAGGCACCGGGTGTTGTAACGATGCAGAAGTTTTCGACAAAGCCGGTATTGCGGTACTTTCGGTGGAGGCGACCAACTGGAATCTTGGAAATAAGGATGGTTATCAGCAACGCGCAAAAACACCGGCCTTCCCGGCGGGAAATAGCTGGCATGATGTAAGGCTTGATAATCAACAGCATATTGATAAGGCGCTTCCTGGAAGAATAGAACGTCGCTGCCGTGACGTTATGCGGATAATGCTACCGCTGGTGAAGGAACTGGCGAAGGCGTCATGAGGCGTTTGAAAATGGGAGCTGGGAGTTCCCCCACTGACGCGGGGGAGCTCAGTTATGGGTAACAGTACCCCAGAACCGAGAGCGGTTTATCCCCGCTGGCGCGGGGAACACTGCGCTGAAAATAATATTTTTAATGTTCATTTCGGTTTATCCCCGCTGGCGCGGGGAACACTTGAGCTCCTGGCCGCCTCTCTCAAAAGAGGCCGGTTTATCCCCGCTGGCGCGGGGAACACGGCTTCGCTGTACCCAGCGTATACCGCCGCGCCGGTTTATCCCCGCTGGCGCGGGGAACACCAATGCCGAACGCTATTGAATCGAATGAATCCCGGTTTATCCCCGCTGGCGCGGGGAACACTGGGTAGCCCCGCGCCGCTGTCCGCCTGTCAGCGGTTTATCCCCGCTGGCGCGGGGAACACGCGACAATAGGTATAAATTTCAATAATAACAACGCTTTATCCCCGCTGGCGCGGGGAACACAACTACCCGGGGTTCCCCGCCACTGCTAGCACCGGTTTATCCCCGCTGGCGCGGGGAACACGCCCGCGCTGAGCATTCCAGCGTCTAAGTACGCCGGTTTATCCCCGCTGGCGCGGGGAACACAATTTATCGAACACAGACCGGAGCATTCCTGCCGGTTTATCCCCGCTGGCGCGGGGAACACTCCAGTACGCGCGGGATCGAATCCGGCCCAGACGGTTTATCCCCGCTGGCGCGGGGAACACCGACTGGGGAACCTTAAAAAACGAAACATTATCGGTTTATCCCCGCTGGCGCGGGGAACACTCACGGTAGCGCCACTGCGTGTCAGTTATGGGCGGTTTATCCCCGCTGGCGCGGGGAACACAACTTCATTTTCATCATACGCTCGCTGTAACTCGGTTTATCCCCGCTGGCGCGGGGAACACCAACAAAAAAGGCAAGTGATCATGGCGGCGATCGGTTTATCCCCGCTGGCGCGGGGAACACAGCTATGGCGACGCACGATCGCTGGCGGTTAACGGTTTATCCCCGCTGGCGCGGGGAACACGTGCCGTTGATAATCCCGTCGATTTTCGACGCCGGTTTATCCCCGCTGGCGCGGGGAACACGCCGTCGGGTGAAACCACTCGCGGCAAATTTTGGGTTTATCCCCGCTGGCGCGGGGAACACGAGATACCGAACCGTGGCGCAATAACGGACCGCGGTTTATCCCCGCTGGCGCGGGGAACACTTCTGCGGTTTCCAGCGAGATCCCCTCACTAACGGTTTATCCCCGCTGGCGCGGGGAACACGCGGCTGCATTCAAACTCAAACGCGGCGGCCTCGGTTTATCCCCGCTGGCGCGGGGAACACATATCCAGAAGGGATTTCAAAATGACTAAATTCGGTTTATCCCCGCTGGCGCGGGGAACACTTCTGCCGCGTGAGCAATAAGCGGGGTATACGCGGTTTATCCCCGCTGGCGCGGGGAACACGGAGTAGTCCTGATACGCCATCGTCGCCAGGACGGTTTATCCCCGCTGGCGCGGGGAACACACTAAGCATACGTATCTGTTTTTAAACAATTTTATTCCACATCAACAATCTACCAACTAAATTCAAACATTTCCTTATTTTTAAAGAACGGGTAACTTATTGATTCTCAACAGGAAGAAACGAAACCAACCGTAACCCATCCAAATCCACCGGAATACGTCTGTTTTCACCCCAGGTCTGAAATTCAAAACCCGACTCGGTATTGGTCGCCCAGGCCATGACCACATTTCCGCAACCTGCCAGTTGGGAGATTTGCTGCCAGATCATCTCCCGAATACGTTTGGATGTATCACCAACATAAACACCAGCACGCACTTCCAGTAGCCAGATCGCGAGCCGTCCACGTAAGCGCGGCGGGACATTTTCTGTAACAACCACGACCATGCTCATCCGCTGCGCCCCCGGTGACCACTATCACCCAGCGTTTCAGGTTCCGGGATAGCTGGCGGTAACATATCCGGCGCGGGTTGTGGTGGTTCAATTTCACCGGCGGCAAGGACTTCCTCAATTAACGGGATTAATTTGCCCGTTAACTTAGTGCTACGGAAAATATCGCGACAGGCCAACCTGACTTCTTTATCTGGTTCTGCGGGTTGCCTCGCCGCTATTTCAAATGCCTTTGGCACAACCAAATCAAATTTAATGATATCGGCTATGTCATAAACAAATGAAAGCGGTTTGCCACTATGGATAAATCCAATAGCGGGCGCATATCCCGCGGCTAATACCGCCGCTTCAGATATACCGTACAGGCATGATGTGGCAGCACTGATGCAGCGATTCACAACATCGCCTTTTTCCCAGTCTTTAGGATCGTAGTTGCGACCATTCCATTTCACACCATATTGCTTCGCCAGTAATGCATAGGTCTGGCGTACTCGGGCTCCCTCAATTCCCCGTAGCTGCTCCACTGAACGGCGAGCTGGCGGTGGTTCACGAAAACGTAATTCATACATTTTGCGCACCACCTTCAACCGTAGATCTTCCGTTAAAGCCAGCTTTGCCTGGTAGAGTAATTTATCTGCCCGCGCCCCTCCGGGTTGTCCGGAGGAGTAAACGCGAACGCCTGCTTCACCGACCCAGACCAGCAGTGTCCCCACCGTGGCGGCCAGATGCACCGCCGCGTGGGAAACTCTCGTTCCTGGTTCGAGCATTATGCAAGCGACCGATCCCACCGGAATATGCGTGCGGATCCCTGTTTTGTCGATCAGCACGAAAGCGCCATCCAGTACGTCGATCTGACCGTACTGGAGGAAGATCATGGAGGTGCGATCTTTTAATGGGATCGGACTCAGTGGTACAAACGTCACGCCTCTGCTCCGGGTTTGATCAGCATCAGACCGCAGCCGAACGCCCGGCTTTTGCCATACCCCAGGCTGAGACGTTGCAGAAATAACCCTGGCTCGGTGACCGTCAGCATCCCCGTATAATCCACGCTACTGAACTGGATCAGTTGCCGGGAGTTTTCCCGCCGCAGTTGCTGTTGTCGGTAGGCATCGACCGAGGTATCCAGCAGTGTAAAACCACTTCTCTCTCCCTGCGCAGCCAGCCAGCCCAGCGCCGCCTGTTGTTGATGCAACCAGACATCACTTCCTTCCGCCTGCCCCCTCACCTGCCGTTTCGCCTCCATCAGCAGATCGTGGCGCTTACCCGCTTTACAGACTGTTGGATTCGCCCGCAGGTTGAAACAAAGGGATTGTCCGGTACGCAGCTCCGGCGCAAATGACCGGCATTCGATGGTGAACATTTCACTTTCCGCCGGGCGTTCCTGCGACAGGACAAAAAAGCGAAACGCGCCCTGGAGTTCTTCCCGACGATAAAGAAATTGCCTTTCTTTGCCGCCAGGAAAAAGATCCCACAGCCACTGATGCATCACATATTCACCGCGATCCACCAGATGCAGTAACTGCGCAGGCGAAAGCTGGCCGGTATGTAAGGTTATTCTTGAGAGGTACATGGTTCCTCCTTGCTGAGCCACGGCCCCTGATTGACGGTGCGTTCCCCAAACAGCCACTGCTGACGATTTAAAGGAACATCCCGGCGGCGTAATATTTTGCTCGAGACCAGGCCATCGTGCTCCCCTTCCCACCAGCATTCATCCTGAAGTTTCGGGAGTGAGACTTTCAGTTCGTGGAAACGATCCTGATACTGTTGGTATGCGTTACGTAAGGCATCAGACGCGTTACCTTCAAGCAGTAACGGCGCAAGGGGTAATGCCAGCGGATGGCTTTTTCGCCCCAGATAAAGCGGAAAAACCGGATGGCGTAAACCTTCCTGCAACTGTTCGAGGCTGTAAGGCGCATCAGCTGTTGTTGCCACGGCCACCATCCACCAGGCATCGGTGTAGTAGTCGCGCCGGGAGATAATCGCGCTTAGAAGATCAGGGTCGCTCAACTCTTCGCGACGGCTGAAATAACGCGCTTTACGCACCTCTTTTGGCATCTGGACCGTGTGATAATCCCGTGCCCAGCGCGGGTTACGGCTGGCGCAAACCACCAGTGAATAGTGGCGATTAAACGCGTTTAAGCATTCGGTGTCATCACGCCGTATCCCTACCCCGGCAGCCAGCAGCCCCAGCAATGCTGAACGCGAAGGCAGTTCATGGGTATGACGCACCTCACCGGGTGCATCAACGCCCCAGGATGCCATTGGCCCATGAAGCTGAAAAATCAGATATTGGCTCATAAGCCGCCCCTTACGCGCAGATAAAGTCCAGCACGTCCTTCATGCTTCCCTGTTTGTTCATCACGTCAAAACTTGCGCATTCGGTCTTCTGTTCGTAAACCGTATTCATGTTTTCGCGAAGCGTTGTAATACGCTGCACCGCCACATCTAACTGACGTGTGCCATTAATGGGTTCATAGAAAGCCGCCGCCAGAGAACGCGGTTGTTCGGTGCCTTTTTCTGCCAGCGCCCAGGAGGCGTAGGCACGGCTGGCAAAGCTGTTCTGTTTGCCGGTTGGGGAGACTTTAAGCGCGGCTTCCGTAAAGGCGCGTATAGTCTGATTAGCCAACGCTTCGTCACCGCCGAGGTTTTCGACCAGCAGATCTTTATCAATGCAGATATAGGTGTAGAACAGCGCAGAACCAAATCCAGTTTCACCAAGATGCCCTGCACCAGCATCTTCAGAGGCCTGGCGCAAATCATCAACGGCGGTGAAAAAATCATCTTCGACAATCGTTTCACTGACACCAAACGCGTGCGCGACCTGACAGGCGGCTTCAACATTAAACTCAGGTTTATTCGCCAGCATACGACCAAACATGGCGATATCTACCGCCATGCGGTCTTTACGTAACAAAGCGAGATCGTCCTCTTTTGGCGCGCGCTTTTCTTCTGCCAGTTGATGGGCCAGCGCTTTTACGGCGTCAAATTCTGCCGGGCTGATATGGACGAGCTGTTCAGTTTCAGCGTTAGTGAGCGGATCTTTTGGTTTTTTGTCTTTTTTGGCTTTACCAAGATAATCGGCAATATCTGCCGCCCATTCGATGGCTTTTTTTTCTTCGATTCCTTTCTCAATCATGATAGTTGCTGCCTCGCGCGCGATACGCCCACTACGAATACCAATATGGCCCGCCAGCGACTGTTCAAAAAGTGCAGAAGTGCGCCACGCACGTTTCAGACTTTGCGAGGAAACGCGCAGACGCGTTGCTCCACCCAGCACCACGGTTTTCGGCGCACCGGTGTCATCACGGTTAAGGTTGGCTGCAGGGTAAGCGGTTAACAAATGGAGCTGAATAAATGTCGTCATGAGATAGTCCTTTATTAATTTTGTTCGTTATCGGCGTCGCCAGCCTGGTAATATTCCAGCGCCCAGCGGATACGGATAAATTCTGTTGGCCGCTGCTGACGGCGGTGATGGTTGAGCAGGTCGTCACTCTCCTGGCACCAGCGGAAAATATCGTCTGCCAAAGAGATAAGATTGACGGAACCGTTTAATAATTTGACCGCGCGACGTAACTGGCGCAGTAAATCATCCGGCGTTTTTACTGCCGACAGGCGCGAAAACCGCCCTTCTGACATTACTGCCGCCAGCTGCGCGGCAAAAGGCTGCCGTTCATCAATGGCTTTTACATTGGCGCTAACTGCAGCGACCAGTGCCAGTGCGGTAAAACGCCACTCTTGCGCTTCAACTTTCCACAACGTGTGGGTCTGCATTAGCAGAGAACGAAACCCTTCTGACAAACAAACATCATTAACCGTCGTACTACGCCGCAGACTGGCACGATTGCCGCGTTTTTCCTGCAATTCCTCGTGCCATTTGCGCAGCGTGGCTTTGTGCTCCTCTTTTACAATACTCATTCAGCAGCCTCCTGCTTTTTCTCCCTGGCGGCTTTAGCACTTTGCTTCTCCGCCGATGTTGTAAAATATTTCTTGCGCGCGGTCATGACGCGTTTCAAATCAACGGGCTCATAAGGATTAGTGAATACCCGCTCGTCAAAATCCTGACGCGCGAATAACCACATTTCCTTTTGCCATTTGCTGAGTAATTCATCCGGCTCCTGACCTTCTTCAATTTGACGCACTAACCTCAGGAAGCGATGCTGAGTTTTGTTCCAGAAGTCGATATCCACAAAACTGAAATCACCCCGTGCACCTTTTGGATCGGAGAACCATGCTTCTTTCAATGCACTCCGTAACAGACTTAGAATCCGTGAAGCCGTTTGCGCAGCCAGCCGCAGCTTTGGTATCTGGCCTTCTTTTTTATTGAGCAGTAGCGGGAAATGGTGTTCGTACCAACAGCGCGCTTTCATGTTGTCGAAATCATAGCCAAATCCCCACAGGCCCACTTTTGCCTGTTTCAGACTGCTGGCATTAAAGAGTTTCACCACCAGCGCGGGAAATTCCGTATTGTTTTCTGACTTACCCGTTTCGATAAGACCTAACCAGTCGCGCCAGATTAAACCGCCCGGTTGTGGCTTGACCGAGTAAAGCTCGCCGCCCTCTTTAAGTGGTACACGGTAGGGCGTTAAGGGATGCTGCCACATGGCATAATTCGCACCGTAATTTTTGGTCGTCATCAGGCTCAGGAGCGCGTCGCTCTGCTCACCGCAAATATCGCAGTTGCCGACTGTCGTGGTATTAAAATCAACACGTATGCGCCGAGGCATTCCCCAGTACGCCTGGAGTTTGTTGACCTGATCATCAGTTACCACCGCACCGGTCAGTTCACTGGTACGCGTCGGGCCAAGCCAGGGGAAAACCAGATCGTCAAATTTTTTGGGTATCGGTAAGTCAGATTCATCCTGCGGCATCACGTTGAGCCACAGTTTGCGCCACAAGGGTGTTTGTTGATTGCCCTGATATTCCTGCAATTCAATCAGCGTCGTCATCGGCCCACCGCCGCGCAAACCGGTGCGATAGCCTTTGCCGCCCGCTGGTGCATTCAACTGTAAAGAGAACAAGGCCAATGCTAAGCAATGGGGGCACAGGTGTTCCGTTACACCACGCTTGATAAAGTGGTCTTTATTAAACTTCGTCGTTTGAGAGCCGGGAATTTCAGGCAGTAATGAAGCTACCGGAACTTTATCTCCCGTAAGCGCCTCGAAATCCTGCATAAATGAAGGGGAATCTGGGCCAAACTGGAAAGCGTGTTCTAAAGACAGCAATGCTTCCCGTAGCTTTTCAACCTCCAGCCCGTCTTCCCAGATATCATCCCAACGACCGTGATTTTTGGGCCGAAGCTGGTTTGTAGTAGTCCCAGCAAAAACTGCCATGCCGCCCCCTGGAGATCTGCCCGCGGCGCAGCGATATCGACAACATTTTCATCCGCCAGATCGACTGGCGCCAGTTTGCCTGTCGTTCCGTCTTTATAACGAACGGGCAACCACGGGGTTGTCAGAAGTGAAAACGAGTTCATACGCATCCTCTCGTAAAAAAAACCATCCCAGGTCGGTTATCCATCCTTCCATCCTTTTTTGTGTATCAACTATTCAGAGAATCCTGTCGCAGGCATCTCAACCAACCTTGCCAATCAATCCCTCCGTAGCCGAATACCCACAACTTTCATCATCGGTGACTAAAATCACGTTTGCCATCTCCGGATCTTGCCGCTGTTCAACGCACCACTGCCTGAACTCATCCCCTTCTAGTAAAGAAAACTCATCCCGATGCTTTTTCCACCAGCTTTGGCGCACTCTGACAACGCTCATTTCCCATGCGTGAGCGCCAGTGGCATAAGGCTTCACCACACCGTCAATACAGGTAGCCAACCACAAGGAAACAGACTCCTCAGCCAGACGTGTCGACAGTTTTTCCGGAAGGTAATCGTTGATATTGGCGGCATAGCCGGGCCTGAAGTTCAGCACAAACTTATTAGCCATTGAACGATCGCAGTAATATTTGCCCACTTGCTCCTGCTCGCTGCGGGCAAACCCTTCCGGCATTACCACGTCCTCACCGTAGACTGATTCAATCAGAAGCCGGGCTGAGTGTGGCATCTGAATCGCGCCTTGTTCACGCAGCACACGCTGCGTCAGCCAGATTCGCCCATGATCGGGATAGACAAATGCACTGTTACGCATGGCACTGCCAAACCATTCTTCACCCGGAGAGTCGTCCCAGACGGGGGCCAGAATCAGCAATACAGGAGGGTGACGCTCGTCTTTACCATCACGCTTTAACTGACCATTAATATCGCGGATATGTCGCTGTAATCGCCCTGCTCGCTGGATCAGCAAATCAACAGGGGCAAGGTCGGAAATCATTTCGTCCAGGTCGCAGTCGACGCTTTGCTCCAGGACCTGAGTACAAATGAGGACTTTTCCGGCACGCTGTGAACAGTCTTCTTTACCAAAGCGTGCCAGCGTCTCCGTTTCAATTCGCTGGCGATCGCTAAAAGCAAAGCGGCTATGAAAAAGTGAAAGGCTGGAAGCAGGAATGACGCCGCGGGCAAGCAGCTGACGATGAACCTGGATGGCGTCATCGACAGAATTCCGAATCCAGGCGATGCATTTCCCCTGACTTACCGCCGATTCGATACGCGCAATACACTCTTGTTCGCTATGAAGCCAACCCACACTCACGCTGCGCTCAACGTCTTTGCGAGTCGCTACCCGGTGCGAATGCACATCGGATTTCGTGACATGCGTCAGCCAGGGATAATCATCTTTTTCCAGCAACGGAGCTTCTTGCTGGCCCTCTGCACCACGCGCAAAGGCGGCGACGAGTTTGTCACGCTGCTGTTGAGACAACGTAGCAGAAAGCAAAATAACGCTGTTTCCGCCACGCGCCTGCCGCTCGATCAGCCCTTCAAGAATGCACGACATATAAGCGTCACAGGCGTGGATCTCATCAGCTAGCAGGATTTTGTTACTCAGCCCCAGAAGCCGCAGATTATTATGTTTGAACGGCATCACCGCCATCATCGCCTGATCCAGCGTGCCGACGCCAATTTCAGCCAGCAACGCCTTCTTGTTACTGTCAGCAAACCAAGCCGCACATCCCTGACTGAACGCTTGTTCATCCGGTTCTTCTGACCCCACAAAATCACCAGACCACAGCGATGTGTTAAAGCGATCCATTAGCGAACGAGCGCTGTGTGCCAGCACCAGGCTGGGGCGGGATTGTGGCGAATAGAAAGCAAGCCAGGTTTTGACCAGCCTATCGTACATGGCATTAGCCGTTGCCATTGTTGGCAGGCCAAAAAACAAACCCTGTGCTTTCCCCGCAGACATCAACCTGTGCGCCAGGATAAGCGCCGCTTCTGTTTTACCTGCGCCAGTCACATCTTCCAGAATAAACAACTGCGGTCCTGGCTGGCTGATATCCAGATCCAGCACCTTTTGCTGTAACGGTGTTGGGTTCTCAATAAAAGGAAACAGCGTGTTAATTCCAGTGAAAGGTGCGGTTTCTGCTTTTGGAGGAAAGACGGTTAATGCGTTTTGAGCCTGAGCTAAAGCCTTCTGCCAGTAATCTTTAATATCCATTACATGTGCGACGCGTGGAAAAAACCGCGTTGACGATCCCGTCCAGTCTGCGAGTACGACGGTTGCAGATATATACCAGGAAAGATGTTTTATAAGTTCAACGCCCTCGTCATCATCCCAGAATGTAGGGATCTCGATGAGCGGAAACAGTACCTTGATTTCAAGGAGAAAATCTCGTGCGGCAGCTTTGTCTTCAGGCAGAAAGTTGTCCAGTTCATCGATACGGTCAGGAGGCCGACCATGATGCCCGGTCGTCACGGGCATCCACATATCTATTACCCGTTTAAGTTTGCGCAAAGAGAGTGAAGATGAAGGAAGCAACTCTTCACATTCAATTAAATAATGATGCCACAACCAGTAACCCAGCGTTGAATGAGAGATCTTTTCGTAATTCTTTCTTGCGCCTTCCGGAACCTTGAGTTGTGGGTGCAGGTAAAGTTGCTGAAATGAGCGGGCAAATTTTCCAGTATCGTGCCAGCACAACAACCAGGCGAAAAATTGTGCTGCCTGATCCGTGTCAGCGAAACCTAATTGACGAAAATAGTCAGCCAGCCCGAAACAGTTGTTTTTGACCATTAAATAGCCTATCGCGGCTACATCCAGCGAATGCCAGCAAAGAAGGTGATAATCGTCGCCACCCTCTTTCTCGCCACGTCGGGTTTTTCCCCAGAAATCAAAGAAAGTCACAATGTTTTTATCCTTCAGTAAAACTTAAAGGATATTTACGCATATATTAAAAATCATCTGTGATATATATCGTTCAATAAAATATTTACATTATGAATAATTCAATGATTTTCATCTGTGATATATATAAATAATAAACACAGGCATAATATTCACAAAAACAATATAAATGAAAAAAGGGTGCAGGAGACCAAACCATCACAATTCAATACGCGGGGTTTTACCCCATAAGCGCTAACTTAAGGGTTGAACCATCTGAAGAATGCGACGCCTCGGTGCCTCGTTAAGACGATGCCTCGCGTTCTTCAATTGCGTTTTGTAGGCTGTCAGGGATACTGTCCCACGAATGGCCACCTGTAAGCTCCAGATGACCATTTTTGTTATTCTCCACAACGAGTTAGTTCTTCTTTTCGGATCCGGCACTTCTGGGGGGGAAATCCAGCGATGGCTGGATTATGTCGTCAATTAAAAATGCGGCGAGTAGATTAGCAAATATCCACGCTTTCGCGAGTTCAGGTTCCTTTGCACGCAAAGCATCCAGGTGCAGCAAACTTTTGAGCCGCTTAAAAGCCAGTTCAATTTGCCATCGCAGACGGTAACAATCAGCCACTTGCTCTGCTGAATATTCATCTTCCGGTAATGATGTTAGCAATAGCACATGGCCCGCTGCTTCCAGCGTTTCCGCCTGAACTACTCGTCCTTTTCGACGATTCTCGCTGAGCAGTCGGGTTTTACTGATTAATGCTTTTTCGGGAGGAAGTGATACGGCAATGAGACGTGCCGGAAAGGGAGCTCCGGCTTTTTTATTACCTGAATTGCCTATCATTACAGTGGTTTCACCGTTCTTACCGCAATCCAGCCCGCGCAGAAAACCCATCATGTCAAAGCGCATTCCTTCTGCAGTTAACCAGCGCAATCCTCGCCAGTGAACCCGGACGATATAATCAGCTTCTCCAAAAGCAAGTGAGCGGATACATTCGGGACGCGAACCGAATCCCCGGTCAGCAATGCGTATCTCGTCTGCCGTTTGCGCAAATCGGTCCAGCCGTTCAGCGTCTCTGCTGTCGGTTAGCTCAAAATCAGTGAACTGACAGGTATGAGGATCATATCCCATATGTAGTCGCCATTCAGCGCTGCCGCCCCCGGGCGCACTGATTGCTGTTCCATCGACAAGACGCAATCTCTTTCCGCTTGTACAACCCGTAACTGCGGCGCGTACAGCAAGTGTTTGTGCGGCAAGTATGCCAAACCAGTCGGCGGCATTCCGCAGCCGCTTCAGGAGAGCCACGTCAGATAATGTTGCAACGTCATGGAGCTGAGCCCATGCAGTGACTTCACGTAATGACATCCCCCCGGGGCCGTAAGCCAGCCCCAGACGTAGCAGAGTTGCAGCATCACGAATTTCGCGGCGGCGGGTTAGAGCCCCGGCATTACGTGCCGAAGTATCCAGTTCTTCGGGCTTACCAATATGGGCCAGAATTGCTGACCAGTTATCGTGAGAGTAATTCATCGGCACGTTAAATCATATCAGGCGTAATACCACAACCCTTAAGTTAGCGCTTATGGGTTTTACCCCCGCGTGGTGGCTACTTCTTCGATTCGTAAGCGAGAACTGCCTTAAACTCCATACCACGTTCTCTGATACTCAACTCACACAACGAGTCGCCTACCATCAGCGTGAATCCCAGTACTGTACAACACAGTACGATGATTGCCACAAGGGCATATTTTGTCAGCATGTCTTGCCTCCCTGCAAAGAAGAGACTAACATCCGAATTGCTACGTTCGAACGCGAGCCTCAGGTTGATAGAAATATCGCCTGGGGCTTTTGTCCATCTGGAACCTCGCGAATGCTCAACGCCAGACAGCCTCAAGCACCCGACGCCATTCTAAAACTGTTGATTTCCCCTGCTATATTCACGTTTAAATGCCGGAATGCTGCTCGCAAAATAAAAACGCCCCCATCATTTCTGACAGAGGCGTTTATTTTATCCGACAATATTTACCCTTCGTGCAGCCCACATTCCCTTTTTAAGCCAAAGAAACGCGTTTCTTCTTCCGCCATACCGGGTTCCCATTTTCGAGTTGTATGGGTATCACCAACCGATAAATATCCTTCGTCCCATAATGGGTGATATTTCAGGCCATGTTTTTGCAGGTACTGATAAATAGTTCGGTTATCCCAGTCGATAATCGGCAGCACTTTAAATACGCCACGCTGAATTGCCAACACCGGTAAATTAGCGCGGCTGCCGGATTGTTCACGGCGCAGGCCAGCAAACCAGGTTTGTGCGTTCAGTTCTTTCAGCGCCCGGTTCATCGGTTCGACTTTGTTGATATCGTTGTACTTTTCAATGCCTTCAACGCCCTGTTCCCACAGTTTGCCGTAGCGTGCTTCCTGCCAGGCGGCGCTTTCGGTAGCGCGGTACACTTTCAGGTTGAGCTTGAGTTTGTCCGTTAACTCGTCAATAAAGCGGTAGGTTTCCGGAAACAGATAACCGGTATCGGTGAGGATCACCGGAATATCCGGGCGAATCTGATTCACCAGATGCAGGCTAACCGCCGCCTGGATACCGAAGCTGGAAGAAAGCACATATTCACCGGGCAGATTATCCAGCGCCCAGGCAACGCGGCCTTCAGCATCCAGTTTTTCAAGCTCGGCGTTAGTTTCCGCCAGCGCCAGAATGCGATCTACCTTCGGCAGTTCGTTCAGGGCATTTAGATCGAGTTTGGACATAGATTCCTCACTGTTTGCCTTGCCTGATGCGACGCTTACGCGTCTTATCAGGCCTACAAGACTGGACTGATGGTTAATCCCACAAATCACGCGCCGGATCGAGCACCGGGCGAATGATGCCCGCACGCACCGTAAAGTCGCCGAAGCCTTCACCCGCTTCACGTTCTTTCGCCCAGCGCCCTATCAGTTCATCAAGCGTCGCCAGGATTTCCGGCTCGGTGATGTTTTCTTTATGCATCCGTGGGATACGTGTCCCAATGCGGTTGCCACCAAGATGCAGGTTGTAGCGACCCGGCGCTTTACCCACCAGGCCAACTTCCGCCAGCATCGCGCGACCACAACCGTTCGGGCAGCCTGTTACACGCATCACGATGTGCTCATCGCTGACACCATGCTTCGCCATTAAATTATCGATGTTATCGATAAACGACGGCAGGAAACGCTCCGCTTCCGCCATCGCCAACGGGCAAGTCGGGAATGACACGCAGGCCATTGAGTTTTCGCGCTGCGGCGTGACAGCATTCATCAATCCGCTCTCTTTGGCGATCTTCTCAATCTTCGCTTTCTCGCTTTCCGGTACACCAGCGATGATCAGATTCTGGTTCGCCGTAATGCGGAAATCACCTTTGTGGATCTTTGCGATCTCCAGCAGGCCGGTTTTCAGCGGACGCCCCGGATAATCAAGAATTCGGCCATTTTCGATAAACAGCGTCAGGTGCCATTTGTCGTCGATTCCTTTTACCCAGCCGATACGATCGCCGCGCCCGGTAAATTCATATGGACGGATCGGCTCAAATTTGATCCCCGCGCGACGTTCCACTTCTGCTTTAAACGTCTCAACCCCCACGCGCTCCAGCGTGTATTTGGTTTTGGCGTTTTTACGGTCAGTACGATTACCCCAGTCACGCTGAGTGGTAACGACCGCTTCCGCCACCGCCAGCGTATGCTCCAGCGGCAGATAGCCAAACTCGCTCGCGGTACGGGCGTAGGTTTTCTTGTTGCCGTGTTCGATAGAAAGCCCACCGCCCACCAGCAGGTTGAAGCCCACCAGTTTGCCGTTTTCCGCGATCGCCACAAAGTTCATGTCGTTGGCGTGCAGATCGATATCGTTCTGTGGCGGGATCACTACCGTGGTTTTGAATTTACGCGGCAGATAGGTCTGACCGAGGATCGGTTCTTCGTCAGTGGTGGCGACTTTTTCCTGGTCGAGCCAGATCTCCGCATAGGCCCGGGTTCGCGGCAGCAGATGTTCAGAGATTTTCTTCGCCCATTCATAGGCTTCCGCGTGCAGCTGCGACTCGTAAGGGTTCGAGGTGCAGAGTACGTTACGGTTCATGTCGTTGGCGGTCGCCAGCGCATCAAGACCGACCGAATGCAGCATCTGGTGCACCGGTTTGACGTTCTTTTTCAGAATGCCGTGGAACTGGAACGTCTGGCGGTTGGTCAGGCGAATGCTGCCATAAATAGTGTTTTCACCGGCGAATTTATCAATTGCCTGCCACTGTTTAGTGGTGATCACCCCACCCGGCAGACGGCAGCGCAGCAGCATCGCATGACGCGGTTCCAGCTTCTGTTCAGCACGTTCGGCGCGGATATCGCGGTCATCCTGCTGATACATACCGTGGAAACGGATCAGCAGGAAGTTGTCGCCCTTAAAGCCGCCGGTCAGGCCATCGTTTAAATCTTCCGCAATGGTCCCGCGCAGGTAGTTGCTCTCAAGCTTCATGCGCTCCGCGTCTGTCAGTTTTCCTTCGACCACTAAAGGCCCTGGATTTTTTTCGTTCATTAGTAGACATCTCGCTGATAACGGCGCTCTACGCGCAGCTCACTTAAAAATTCATCCGCCGCTTCGGTGTCCATGCCACCAAATTCGGCAATCACTTCCAGAAGTGCCTGTTCAACGTCTTTCGCCATGCGATTAGCGTCGCCGCAGACATAAATGTGGGCACCGTCATTGATCCAGCGCCACAGCTCTGCGCCCTGTTCGCGCAGTTTGTCTTGTACGTAAATTTTTTCTTTTTGATCGCGCGACCAGGCAAGATCAATACGTGTCAGCACGCCCTCTTTGACGTAGCGCTGCCACTCCACCTGATAGAGGAAATCTTCAGTAAAGTGTGGGTTGCCAAAGAACAGCCAGTTTTTACCCGGCGCTTCGTCAGCAGCACGTTGCTGCATAAAGGCGCGGAACGGCGCGATGCCGGTGCCTGGACCAATCATAATCACCGGCGTTTCCGGGTTGGCTGGCAGACGGAAGTTGTCGTTATGTTCGATAAAGACGCGGACTTCGCCCTCTTCTTCCACACGGTCCGCAAGAAAGCTGGAGGCACCGCCAGCACGGGCGCGGCCTTCCACGTCATAACGCACCACACCAACGGTGACGTGTACTTCGTTCTCGACTTCCGCCTGCGAGGAGGCGATGGAGTACAGGCGTGGGGTCAGCGGGCGCAGCAAGTTAATCAGGGCTTCAGCGTCAAGCTGCGCAGGAGAGAAACGCACCATGTCGACAATCGGCGTCGTCGCGGCGTAATGCTGCAACTTCGCTTTATCGCCCACCAGCGGCAGCAGCGTTTCACTACGCGTTAAGGTGGCGTAGTTCTCAACGATGTTGGCAGTGTTGACGGTCAGTTCGAAGTGCCACTGTAGGGCCTCGTTCAGAGGCAACGTTTTGCCCTCGACGGTGACAGGTTCATCACCTTTCAGCCACAGCAGTTCGACAAGTTCTTTCACCAGTGCCGGATCATTCTGATACCAAACGCCCAGCGCGTCACCCGGCTGATAACGCAGGCCAGAGTCACCTAAGTCAATTTCGATATGGCGAACGTCTTTTTCAGAGTTACGCCCAGTAATTTTCTGGTTAACCGAAAGGCTCGCCACCAGCGGCGCGTCTTTGCTGTACGGGCTGGTGTGGATTTCATTTACCGCGCCAGTAGCGACGGATTGCGAAGGTGCCGCGACAGGCGAACGCGATTTAAGAGCATCTACTACGCGGGCGCGCCACTCGCTGGCAGCGGCCTGGTATTCAACGTCGGCATCGACACGGTCGAGCAGGCGTTCACCGCCCAGTTCCGCCAGCTTGCTATCGAAATCTTTCCCGGACTGGCAGAAAAATTCATAAGAGCTATCGCCGAGACTAAACACGGCAAACGCGGTGTTTTCCAGCTTCGGCGCTTTTTTGGAGAACAGGAACTTATGCAGCGCGACGGCCTCCTCCGGCGGTTCCCCTTCACCTTGCGTTGACGTCACCACGATGAGCAGTTTTTCGCTGGCGATTTGTTTGAATTTATAGTCGCCCGCGTTCACCAGCTTAACGTTCAGTTTTGCCGCTAATAAATCATCGCGTAATGCTTCAGCAACCCGGCGCGCATTGCCGGTTTGCGAAGCGGAGATAATAGTTATACCCGGCATTTCTGCGGCGGGCGCTGGCGTCGCTGTAAGCGCAGCAGGCTGCTGGTTGAGCACGCCCCAGAAATAGCCAGAAACCCAGGCAAGCTGGGTGGGAGTTAAATCGGTCGTGGCCGCCTGAAGGCGTGCCAGTTGCTCCGGGTTCAACGGAAGCAACGCGGAAGGTGGGACCTGTGTCGTCATGCGTCGTTATGTTCCAGTAAGCAAAGCTGTTTCTGCGCCCTGTCAGCGCCCATAAAACAGAAGAGAAGGTAAGGTTAACGGGGCGAACGGTGTGGATTAAAGACGGGATAGCGATAACTAATAACCAAATCGACTAACCTGTTTTAGCAATAGTCTTTAACAACAAAACAGATTAACCAACCCAATGAAAAATAAATGAATATTGCCCATCATCAAGATAAATCAGCGATTTTGCGCAACAAAGGCGTTTTAGATAATGCGAAAAAACAGGCTTTCCGGTACTCTACGGCGGTTTTATCGTCATGTAGAGAAATTATGATGTCCACCACGTTATTTAAAGATTTCACCTTCGAAGCCGCTCACCGCTTACCACACGTCCCGGAAGGACATAAATGTGGTCGCCTGCACGGGCATTCCTTTATGGTGCGACTGGAAATTACCGGGGAAGTCGATCCGCATACGGGCTGGATTATCGATTTCGCTGAACTGAAAGCGGCATTTAAACCAACCTATGATCGCCTCGATCACTATTATCTCAATGATATTCCTGGCCTGGAAAACCCGACCAGCGAGGTTTTAGCAAAATGGATTTGGGATCAGGTTAAACCGGTTGTTCCGCTGTTAAGTGCGGTTATGGTGAAAGAAACCTGCACCGCAGGTTGTATCTATCGCGGCGAATGATAAGAGTGTGTCGGCGGTCAATTTCCCTTAAGTAACGCTATGTTAGGGTGTTGCGCTCTGGATATCTGGGGCATGACATGGAAGACGACTACGACATTATTATTATTGGTGCGGGTATAGCAGGCACCGCTTGCGCTTTACGCTGCGCGCGGGCAGGTTTATCCGTTCTGTTACTGGAACGCGCTGAAATTCCCGGCAGTAAAAACCTTTCCGGCGGGCGTTTATACACCCATGCGCTCGCGGAACTCCTCCCTCAGTTTCACCTGACCGCGCCTCTTGAACGACGCATCACTCACGAAAGTCTTTCTCTGCTAACGCCGGATGGCGCAACGACGTTTTCCAGCTTACAGCCCGGCGGTGAATCCTGGAGTGTATTACGTGCGCGATTCGATCCGTGGCTGGTTGCCGAAGCCGAAAAAGAAGGTGTCGAATGCATCCCCGGTACGACGGTGGATGCACTGTATGAAGAAAAAGGCAGAGTTTGCGGCGTTATTTGTGGTGACGATATTCTCCGCGCCCGTTATGTGGTGCTGGCAGAAGGTGCCAACAGCGTCCTGTCTGAGCGTCACGGGTTAGTGACTCGTCCTGCTGGCGAAGTGATGGCGTTGGGGATTAAAGAAGTTCTGTCACTGGAAACATCCGCTATTGAAGAACGTTTTCATCTGGAGAATAACGAAGGCGCAGCGTTGTTATTCAGCGGCGGAATCTGTGATGACTTACCCGGCGGCGCATTTCTTTATACTAATCAACAAACGCTCTCGTTAGGGATTGTTTGCCCGCTCTCTTCACTTACGCAAAGTCGTGTTCCGGCAAGCGAGCTGCTGGCTCGCTTTAAAACGCATCCGGCAGTGCGCCCGCTTATCAAAAACACGGAATCACTGGAGTATGGTGCGCATCTGGTGCCAGAAGGTGGCTTGCACAGTATGCCGGTGCAATACGCCGGTAACGGCTGGCTGCTGGTGGGCGATACGTTGCGCAGTTGCGTCAATACCGGAATTTCCGTGCGCGGCATGGATATGGCGCTGGCTGGCGCACAGGCGGCGGCACAAACGCTGATAACCGCCTGCCAGCACCGCGAGCCGCAAAATCTGTTTCCGCTTTATCATCACAATGTAGAGCGCAGCCTGTTGTGGGATGTTCTACAGCGTTATCAGCATGTTCCGGCGCTTTTGCAACGCCCTGGCTGGTATCGGGCGTGGCCTGCGTTAATGCAGGATATTTCCCGTGATTTATGGGATCAAGGTGATAAACCTGTTCCGCCGCTGCGCCAGTTGCTCTGGCGTCATTTACGTCGTCATGGCCTGTGGCATCTGGCGGGCGATGTTGTCAGGAGTATTCGATGTCTGTAGCCCGTAATCTCTGGCGCGCTGCTGATGCGCCACATATTGTTCCGGCTGACTCCGTTGAGCGCCAGACGGCAGAACGGTTGATTAACGCTTGTCCGGCTGGTCTTTTTTCGCTCACACCGGAAGGTGATTTGCACGTTGATTATCGTAATTGTCTGGAGTGCGGCACCTGCCGTTTGCTGTGCGATGAAAAAACGCTACAACAGTGGCGCTATCCGCCTTCCGGATTCGGCATCACCTACCGCTTTGGATAAATAATAAGGATAATTTATGCCCCTCTTACACCTGCTCCGCCAGAATCCGGTGATTGCTGCCGTTAAAGACAATGCCAGCCTGCAACTGGCAATCGACTCTGAATGCCGGTTTATTTCCGTGTTGTACGGCAATATCTGCACCATCAGTCATATCGTCAAAAAGATTAAAAGTGCCGGGAAATATGCCTTTATTCATGTCGATTTGCTGGAAGGCGCATCAAATAAAGAAGTAGTAATTCAGTTTCTGAAACTGGTGACCGAGGCGGACGGCATTATCAGTACCAAAGCGTCAATGCTAAAAGCGGCGAGAGCGGAAGGCTTTTTCTGTATTCATCGCTTGTTTATTGTCGACTCGATTTCTTTTCACAACATTGATAAGCAGGTTGCGCAATCGAATCCTGATTGTATTGAAATTCTGCCAGGCTGTATGCCTAAAGTGCTGGGCTGGGTAACGGAGAAAATCCACCAGCCGCTGATTGCTGGCGGGCTGGTGTGCGATGAAGAAGATGCGCGTAATGCGATTAACGCCGGTGTAGTGGCGCTTTCTACCACGAATACCGGGGTCTGGACGTTAGCGAAAAAATTGCTTTGACGAGATAATCGTAACGAATTGAATTTGTGTGATTTGTAGGCCACATGCCAAATCCGGCATTCAGCGCCTGATACGATGCTTGACGCGTCTTATCAGGCCTACAAGTCACCAGCCCAGAACCGTAGACAGGATCATCCGGCAGCACGTTATTGGCAATCTGCGTGAATGGTTGTCACCAGTGCCTCCAGCACCGCTTTCCAGTCATCAACCACGCCAACATCTGCCTGTGAAAATACCGCCGCACTGGCGTCATGATTAATCGCCACCACAAACTTGCTATTGCGGACGCCCGCCATTAACGCTGCTGCGCCGGAAGCACCAACAACAATACACACCTCAGGTGCCAGCAGATGTCCTGAAATACCAATCACTTTTTCAGCATCAACGCCACCGTTCATCACTCGTGCCCGACTGTAGCCCACTTCGGCTCCCAGCTTTTCTGCCAGCATAGCGATTTCCTGGTTATCTGCCTCTCCGCCCTGCCCCACCACCAGCACCCGTCTGGCCTCAGCTAATGGGTCGCGGGTAACATTTTTCAGGTTTTCTATGCTAACCAGCCAGTCGGGAAGCGCACCTGGGACAATGTTCAGTTGCTGCATACCAGAGGGCAACGAGGCGTTTTTATCTGCTCCCGCCTGACGCGCCAGGGAGAGGCATAGCGGGCGTTTTTCTGTTTGCAGCGTCGCCGTTAGCGCATTTCCCCAGTGGGATTTGTGCACGTTTACGGTTGGAATATCTAATGAAGTCACCTGGCAAATGCTTGCACCATGTAAACGCCAGGCCAGCCGTGTCGACAGTTCATCACCAAACGTTCCCGGCGGAAAGAGAACAACGTCCGCAGGCGTTCGCTGCCACTGTTCCACCAGCGCATCCAGTACCTGCTCTGCGACCATCGGCTGTGGTTCTATTTGCCAGTGCGCCAGGGCACAACCGCTGAAATCCTGCGCCGCCAGCCAGTTCGCTATTGCGGCATGGTCCTGATTTATTGTCACAATTGCGATATTCATGGCTGCATCCTCTGGCACAAATAATCCCGCCACAGTTTTTGCGCTTTTTCTGCTACCGTTGGCCCATCAAGAAGCGTTGCACCGCGTCGTTGCTCTGGCCTTTCCAGTTGCCGGCACTGCATCGCTGACGATTCAGCAGTAACAGTTTTGCGGATAATTTCAGCTTTCCCCGCCGCCATACGCTGGCGCATTCCCGGTACTGGCAAGGCCACCTCGCCACACTGGCGTACGGCAATCACCACAGGCAAGCGAACCCGACAACAGCGTAATCCATGTTCAGTACGCTGTTCGAGCGAGATAAACGGTGCGTCGAGAGTAAAACGCTCCACCTGAGTAAAACAGGGCCAGGTCAGCATTTCCGCCAGCAAAAATGGCGTTTGCCCGTTCTGCCCTTCGCTGCTCTGGCAGCCGGTAATTATCAGATCCAGCGGATTCTGGCACTGCCATTCGGCAATATGCCGGGCGACAAATTCCGGTGCAAAGCGCAGATCTGCCGCCGTCTCCAGCAATACTGCCTTCTCAAACCCCAACGCCATAAGATAGCGCAGCCAGTGCAACGCCCGTTCATCCCCCATGCTCAACGCGGTTAAAGACATCGACGTACCGTTTTTTCTCTGCGCCAACAGCAGCGCGGCGGCAGCCTGTTCATCAGCACCGAGTAAACTTCGCAGTAGCGAAACATCCGGTCCGCGATTACCCTGAGCCGCCGCCTGCCACTCTTTTTCCGCCAGCATTCCGGCATCCGGTTCGGCTTTAAACGCTAACAGAATGTTCATTCGCACCTCCTACATTTCCCGCCGCCACCAGCGGGAGTGCTTTGGTTTCTGGTGCCCATAGCCAGGTCACGACAAAACCAACCAACAACACTGCCGCCAGGAGCAATAAGGTGACTTGCATTCCCCACTGTGCCAGGACCCACGGCAGCAGGCCAGTACTTACCGCCGCGCCCAACCGACTCATGGCGGTGGCAAAACCGACGCCCAGCGAGCGAATGTCAGTAGGAAAACTTTCCGCAGGCAAAATGCCCACCAGATTACTGACTGCCGAAATGGTGGTGCTGAAGAGAACAAAAAGCAGCAGCGTTAATGAACTGCCAGAAGGCAAACAGGCCATCACTACCAGCGTTGCCGCCAGCAGTAAAAAACTTCCAAGTAAAAATTTGCGATGTGCCAGCAGGTGCGTCAGAAATAATCCCAGCAGCGCGCCCACAATTAACAACGCATTAAGCATCAGGCTGGCAGTCAGCGCATCTTCCAGTCCAATAGTCTGGGCGATAGTTGGCAGCCAGGTATAAATCACAAACCATGGGATTACGAGGCAGACAAAGAAGACGCTGTTAAACGCCGTGCGCCGCCAGTAGCGCGAAGAGAACAAGGTTTTGATGTGTTTATGGGTCGCCGTTGCCACTTCATCGCCCAGTAAAACATGGGGACCAAAATAGCGATGCACGATAGCGTGAGCTTCTGCAAAACGCCCCTGGCGCAGTAGCCAGCGTGGCGATTCTGGCGTTCCCCAACGTAACAACGTAATCAACAGGGCAGGAAATGCCGCCGATGCAAGTAACCATCGCCAGGCTTCGGGGCTTTCGCTAATAAAGAGATGTCCGGCAAGGCTTGCCAACACATAGCCTACGGTCCACACCACGCTGAAAGCGCCCAGCAAAATACCGCGATGGCGGCGCGGGGAAAATTCAGCCAGCAAGGTGTGACCTACTGAATAGTCGCCTCCCAGACCAATGCCGATCAAAATGCGCAGTCCAATAAGATGCTCTGGCGTGGTGGCAAAAAATTGCAGGAACGAGGCGAGCGTAATCAGCATAAAGCTGAAGGTGAAGATTTTTTGCCGACCAATATGGTCGGAGATCCACCCCAAAACCAGGCTACCGATAAACAGGCCAAGTAGCGCCGAGCCGCCAATCATTCCCGCCATAAACGGCGTCAGTTGCATGGCGGGCGTAAGCTGAATAATGGCGTAACCAATGACGCCGAGAACATAACCGTCGGTCAGGTGCGCGCCGAAAGTGAGCGCAGCAATTCGACAGTGAAAACGGTTAAGCGGTAAATCATCCATTCGCACCGGTGAAGTGTTCATCTTTACCCCTTCATTGTCCGGTAATAAGAACGGCTTCCCTGTTGAGAAGCCGAAAAGACAACGCCCCGTCATCGCGAAACGCTGCCTGACACATTATTTTTCAATCGGATAAATAGTACCCGTATTCATAATACCGTTAGGATCGAACTGTTTTTTCAGCCCTTCCAGCAACGCCCACGCGCTACCGTGTTCCAGTTTGCTCCAGTGAACGCGATGTTTACCGATACCGTGATGGTGTACCATCGAACCGCCGAGGCGAATGGTTTCTTCGCAGATGATTTTGTTGAGCGGATTGTGGTATTTGTCGATTTCCTCTTCCGGCTTACAGTCAACGACGTTGTAGTCGTAGACGAAGTACATGTTGGTGCCGTTCTGATAGCTATGAGAGGAGTGACCGCCCAGCATGGTGATGTCGTCGGCGTGCGCGAACTCGGTACGAATACGGTTAATAACGCTTTCGTAGATTTCGTGTATGCAACTCCAGCAGCCGGACACTTCGGTGGTAAAGCCCATGTTGCCGGTTTTGAGGATCTGCACACGTTCGGCAGCCACTTTATCCGGTCCCCAGTTCAGGTTGTTAAACCAGGTTTCGATCAGCTTACTGTCCACGCGCTGGCATTGCGGGTAACGTGCCACGATTTCTGCAATCCCTTCGCCCGTCGCCTTCGCAATGCGAGGGTTACCTTCAGCCATAAAGATCAGCACGCATTTTCCGTCGGCAAAATGGGTGAAGTGTTGGGTGCCATCTTCAGCGTCATACAAACGAGCGATCGACGGACGATATCCTTCCACCATGATTTCACGCAGGATGTTGAAGCCGGTCTTCATGTCTTCCAGGATATAGCCATAAAAGAGGTTGTTTTCGGGAGTGAATTTAAAGATTTTCACAGTGACTTCAGTGATATAGCACAA
This sequence comes from Escherichia coli, assembly GCF_036503815.1. Taxonomy (GTDB): domain Bacteria; phylum Pseudomonadota; class Gammaproteobacteria; order Enterobacterales; family Enterobacteriaceae; genus Escherichia; species Escherichia coli_F. The sequence goes on along the minus strand of NZ_AP027764.1, from coordinate 1,096,114 downwards.
TGCGCCTTCGTTGCCGATGATGATGTGACGAATGTCCGGACCCGCCGCGCGTCGTGGCACGTTTTTAATGCGTGTCACGGTGCCATCAGCCAGTACTGCTTCCAGGCCAACGACCATATCCTCGATTGCGCCGTAGAGTGTGGAGAACTGCCCGATACTACGGGTCGCCACCAGTCCACCCATCTGCGCCAACGGTTTTGACTGCGGAGAGTGCCCCGTGGTGTAACCTTTTTCACGCAACGCGTTTTCCAGCACTTCCAGCGGAACGCCACATTGCGCCGTCGCCTGCATATTCTCTATATCAATATTAATGATTTGATTCATTGCAGAGCCATCAAGCACTACCGAGTTTTCCACAACGGTTTCCAGCCCACCTTCGGTAGCGGAAGCCCCGGTACGCGGCACACCGTTAATTTTGTGTGCATTCATAAAATTCAGCACACGGGACACTTGCTCTGTGGAACCGAGTTTTACGACCGCTGCCGGAATAGGCAAAGTATAAATACCATGAATATCCGGAAATTTACGAAAACGATCAATACTGTTTTTCTTCAATACCGTTTCATCGGTAATTACGCGATCTGCACCAACAATTTCCTTTAGCTGGTCGACAATCGCTGCGCGAGATAAAGACATAGTAATTCCTTCCTGATAATAAAAATGGAATAGTCATTAATAAAAGAAATCAGAAACCACCGTTATGGATTAGCGCACTAAATAACCGCCATCAACCACTAATAAATGCCCGTTGACATAATTCGATGCCGGACTTGCGAGAAATACGGCTGCGCCCATTAAATCCTGAGTATCGCCCCAACGATTTGCTGGAATATGATCAAGAACGCGCTGATTGGTTTCTGGATTACTGCGTGTCGCCAGGGTGATATCGGTAGCGTAATATCCTGGGGCAATACCATTTACCTGAATATTATATTGACCTAATTCATCGCAATAGGCTTTGGTAAATCCGGCAAGGGCGTGTTTAGTGGCAGAATAAGCAGGTGACCATTGACCACCTAAGTAAGAAAACAGTGAACAGATATTAATGATTTTACCGCTTTTCTGCGGGATCATAATTTTTGCCGCTTCGTAGCTTAACTCGAATGCGGCGGTCAGGTTCACGTCAATCATCGGGTCCCAGTCGGCACGACCGAAATCCAGCACCTTATTCAGCTTACATATACCGGCATTGTTAACCAGAATATCGACGGTGCCGAAACGTTCACAACAGGCGGTAATTATCTTCTGCGGCGCGCCTTCTGCGGTGATATCCACCTGCATGAAGTCCACCTCAACACCCTGTTTTTCAATCATTTCCTTTGTTTCGCCATTATCTTTAACGAAACTTGGAATAAAGATATTTGCGCCTGCTTTTGCCAGCGCCATGGCAAATGCCTGGCCTAAACCGCTATTCCCGCCGGTAACAATTGCGGTTTTACCTTTCAGGGAGAAAAAATCCATTGAGAACGCATTGAGAGATTCGATTGACATAGTTAGCTCCAATTTCCGTAAGGCAAAAAAAAAGAAAGGTAACTTCCCCCGCGAGAGGGAAGTTACCTTTCTCATTATCTCTGGTAACTGGAGATAATTTTTATCATAAGGGAATAAGTGCTAATGTGATCGTAATCACAGTGTGATATTCGAATTGTCAAATAATTTTAAAAAGCAGAAGCGTGATTACTCTCACACAACACCACTGCTTTCCATGTTATTTCTTATTGCAATTACTAGAGACCTGAGAAAAGTAATCCACCTGAAAGGGCGGCTTACTTTTCTCTTTTTTTTGTCTATTACAAATGGGAATACGATATGCAACACAACTCATATCGCCGTTGGATAACCCTCGCGATAATTAGTTTTAGCGGCGGCGTTAGTTTCGACCTGGCTTATTTACGTTATATTTATCAAATTCCCATGGCGAAATTTATGGGATTCAGCAATACCGAGATAGGTTTAATAATGAGTACCTTTGGTATTGCGGCTATTATTCTTTATGCCCCCAGCGGCGTTATTGCCGATAAATTTTCACACCGCAAAATGATTACTTCCGCGATGATCATTACCGGATTGCTGGGTCTGTTAATGGCAACGTATCCACCGCTGTGGGTAATGCTCTGTATTCAGGTCGCCTTTGCGATAACGACGATTTTAATGCTGTGGTCGGTGTCGATTAAAGCCGCATCGTTGCTTGGCGATCATAGCGAGCAGGGGAAAATTATGGGCTGGATGGAAGGGCTGCGCGGCGTCGGTGTAATGTCGCTGGCGGTGTTTACCATGTGGGTCTTTTCTCGCTTTGCACCGGATGACAGCGCCAGCCTGAAAACGGTCATTATCATCTACAGTGTGGTCTACATTTTATTGGGGATTCTGTGCTGGTTTTTTGTTAGCGATAACAACAACCTGCGCAATGCCAATAACGAAGAAAAACAGTCATTCCAGCTTAGCGACATCCTGGCCGTTTTGCGCATCAGCACCACATGGTACTGCAGCATGGTGATTTTTGGCGTCTTCACCATCTACGCCATTCTGAGTTACTCCACCAACTATCTGACCGAAATGTACGGCATGTCGCTGGTGGCGGCGAGCTACATGGGGATTGTGATCAACAAAATCTTCCGCGCACTGTGCGGCCCACTTGGTGGCATTATCACCACCTACAGCAAAGTGAAATCCCCTACCCGCGTGATCCAAATCCTTTCCGTACTCGGCCTGCTGGCGTTAACTGCCCTGCTCATCACGAACTCTAACCCGCAATCGGTCGCGATGGGGATTGGTCTGATTTTACTTCTGGGATTCACCTGTTACGCCTCACGCGGGCTGTACTGGGCCTGCCCTGGCGAAGCGAGAACACCGTCTTACATTATGGGCACCACGGTAGGTATTTGTTCGGTGATTGGATTCCTGCCGGATGTCTTCGTTTACCCAATTATCGGCTACTGGCAAGACACCCTGCCCGCGGCAGAAGCCTACCGCAATATGTGGCTGATGGGCATGGCGGCGCTTGCCATGGTGATCGTCTTTACCTTTTTGCTGTTCCAAAAAATTCGTACTGCTGATAGCACCCCCGCAATGGCTAGCAGCAAGTAAGCCAGGAAAATTACAGGAGAAAAATCATGTCGAAAAAATACATCATAGGGATTGATGGCGGAAGTCAGAGCACAAAAGTGGTGATGTACGATCTGGAAGGTAACGTGGTTTGCGAAGGCAAAGGCTTATTACAACCGATGCACACTCCAGATGCCGATACCGCAGAACATCCTGACGATGATTTATGGGCATCATTATGTTTTGCTGGTCACGATTTGATGAGCCAGTTTGCCGGGAATAAAGAAGATATTGTCGGCATTGGTCTGGGATCTATCCGTTGCTGCCGTGCGTTATTGAAAGCCGATGGCACGCCAGCTGCGCCGTTGATTAGCTGGCAGGATGCACGCGTTACACGCCCTTACGAACATACGAATCCTGACGTGGCATATGTCACCTCTTTTTCGGGTTATCTGACGCATCGCCTAACCGGCGAGTTTAAAGACAATATCGCCAACTATTTTGGTCAGTGGCCGGTGGATTATAAGACCTGGGCATGGAGTGAAGATGCCGCAGTCATGGAGAAGTTTAATATCCCCCGTCATATGCTGTTTGATGTGCAAATGCCAGGCACTGTTCTTGGGCATATCACACCACAAGCCGCGCTGGCGACACATTTCCCGGCTGGGCTGCCGGTTGTTTGTACCACCAGTGATAAACCGGTAGAAGCACTGGGAGCCGGGTTACTGGATGATGAAACTGCGGTAATTTCTCTTGGTACCTACATCGCGCTGATGATGAACAGCAAAGCACTGCCGAAAGATCCGGTAGCGTACTGGCCGATTATGTCTTCTATTCCGGAAACCTTGCTGTATGAAGGTTACGGTATTCGAAAAGGTATGTGGACGGTGAGCTGGCTGCGCGACATGCTAGGCGAGTCGTTAATTCAGGATGCCAAAGCACAGGATCTTTCACCGGAAGATTTGCTCAACAAAAAAGCTTCTTGTGTGCCGCCTGGCTGTAATGGTCTGATGACGGTGCTGGACTGGTTGACCAATCCGTGGGAACCGTACAAACGCGGGATTATGATCGGCTTTGATTCCAGCATGGATTACGCATGGATATATCGTTCGATACTGGAAAGCGTGGCGCTGACGCTGAAGAACAATTACGACAATATGTGTCATGAAATGAATCACTTTGCGAAACATGTGATCATTACTGGCGGCGGTTCGAACAGCGATCTGTTTATGCAGATTTTTGCCGATGTATTCAACCTTCCGGCACGCCGTAACGCCATTAATGGTTGTGCAAGCCTGGGGGCAGCGATTAATACGGCGGTAGGTCTGGGGCTATACCCGGATTACGCAACGGCTGTCGACAAAATGGTTCGCGTGAAAGATATCTTTATGCCGATTGAGAGCAATGCCAAACGCTACGACGCGATGAATAAAAGCATTTTCAAAGACCTAACCAAACACACTGATGTGATCCTGAAAAAATCGTATGAAGTGATGCATGGTGAGTTGGGGAATGCAGATTCGATCCTGAGCTGGTCTAATGCGTAAGTGAGGAAGACCGGGCGGGAAACTGCCCGGCCTGAACATACCTGAATGGTTATCCCCGCTGGCGCGGGGAACATAAGTTCGACAACATCAAGAATTATAACAAGTCCGGTTTATCCCTGTTTTTACAAGGAATATTAACTACAATCGATGTCCTTAGAATAAAAGACTACGCGAATCGTACTTTATCAATTTTCACTTAAAGTATGAACTGGATATCTTTATTCATAAGAACTATTCATCAACAGCGTATAGAGGCGATTATGTAAAATCACTCATTAGCCTCAAAACAAAGACAAACTTCCAGATTTATTACTTAATCAATGAATAATAAGCTTAAAAAACAAACCATTATCCTAAAGAAAAAATTAACAAACATCAATTCAATATTAAAAAAATAATATATGATAATTTCTTAATGATTTAAGTATCATACAACTAACACTTTAATTAAATTTGATTTTTTGTATCGATAATTGTGAACTTCTCATATATGGAGAGCTATTTTGAACATGAGGTGTTACGTGGATATGTTGCTTAATACGAGTACTGCTAATATAAAAACTTGAGAAAGAGATAACGGGTTATATGGTCCCGCTGACGTGGGGAACTCAGTATTTATGTCTCTGATTTAACGGGAGATATCGGTTTATCCCCGCTGACGTGGGGAACTCTCTAAACATAACCTATTATTAATTAATGATTTTTTAAGCCAGTCACAATCTACCAACTTTACAGGATCACACAAACAACACACCCATTATGTTAAAGAGCACTTAATTCATTGATTGAAAAGCTAAATATTTAAAGTAATCCTATACCGACTAAAATCCACCAAACTTTACCGCAATAATTTTCACTCCAACGAAAAATTAACGCCAGAGAATTTGTAGAGAATGATAATGATTAGTCCAGGATGGGCAAAATGGAGTTTTTTCAGAGGCGACAAAGAATATAAATGAGTGGAAGTCTTTACAGGTTCCACCCATTTATAACGCTTATAAATGTTTAATCAGGCAATATTTAAATATTTATGTGTTTGCATCGATAAACGCCAGTTACGCGCAATACAGGTTTCAATGCACAAACGTGTGGCATCGTCCTTCTGGCTAATTGGCTGCAGTGCAATGACTCGTGGTTTATCATCGGTCAGCGTTGCCAGTAGTTCATCCAGTGCTTCAATATCACGTACGCGTCCCACTGGATGCTTGATTTCGTTGGCTCGCTCCAGTGCCTGTGACAACACTTCATAGCCGCCGCGCATGTTCAGCTTTGGCGATACGGTAACCCAGGTATTCGGCGTGCAGCGTACTTCATGAGTACCGCTGGTTTCGATCTGGCAGCTAAAACCGTTCTTTTCGAGCAGGTCAGTCAGTGGCAGCAAATCATGAATGCAAGGCTCACCACCCGTAATCACCACATGCCGCGCGGTGTATCCCTGACGACCAATGACAGCCAGCAAATCTTCACTGCTCGCCGCCCCCCACTTATCACTCTCTTTGGTCTTCGCCAGAATGCTGAAAAGTGAGACTTCCCGATCCTCAAGCTTTTCCCAGGTGTGTTTGGTGTCGCACCAGGCACAGCCGACCGGGCATCCCTGTAAACGAATAAAAATGGCGGGGACGCCGGTAAAGTAACCCTCACCTTGCAGGGTCTGGAACATCTCGTTAATCGGGTACTGCATAGCATTCTCTGTGAAGTGGATAATTGTTAATTATTGCAGATCCTGCCACAACAATCATGTCTTATTAACATTCTGTTACAGGCAGGTTTAAGGCAAAAAGTGGATTAGATCATAAAGAATAAAATGAAGTGGCGTATTATGTTTTAAGGAATTAATTAAAAGGAATTTAACCATGCTCAGAATATTCATCGTAATTATATTTATTTTCAATTTATCAGGCTGTGGATATAACGATATTCAAACCTATGATGAGCAGGTTAACGCTTCCTGGTCTGAGGTATTAAATCAATATCAACGTCGCGCCGATCTTATTCCTAATCTTGTCGCTAGTATTAAAGGTTATTCCAGCCATGAACAAGAGGTACTGGAAGCCGTAACATTGGCACGTAGTCAGGCTAATCGCGCCAGTAGCGATCTTCAGCAAACTCCGAGGGATGAACAAAAATTACAAGTCTGGCAACAAGCTCAGGCGCAGGTGTCTCGCACTCTCGGTCAGTTAACGATAATTAGTGAACGTTACCCTGAGCTAAAGGCCCAGGAACTCTATCAAAATTTGATGGTACAGCTCGAAGGAAGTGAAAATCGAATTGCCGTTGCGCGAGGAAGATATATTAAAGCCATCGAACAATATAATGTCACTATCCGCAAATTCCCCGCAGTGTTAACCGCAAAAGTCATGGATTACACACCGAAGAAAAATTATTTGCCGGATGATGTCGCCGCTGTGAGTAAAGCCCCGACAATAGATTTTAGCCAGAATACTAATGCTCATTAAGCGAGGAAGTCCTGTGCGAAATTTTATCTTCCTTATGGCTTTCTTTTGTTCATCTGTGTTTGCCATACAAATTCCAGTGCCTGAATCACCCAGGTATGTGAATGACTTAACCGGTAAATTGACGAACGATGAAGTAAATACTTTGACCAATCAGATTAAAGAGCTGACGCAAAAAAGCCACGCACAACTGGTCGTGTTAGTGGTTGAAACAACGGGCGATGAAACCATCGAGCAGTACGCTACGCGGGTATTCGATAGCTGGAAACCGGGTGATAAAGACCGCGATGATGGCGTTCTACTGTTAGTCGCCTGGCAGGATCAGGCCGTGCGTATTGAAATCGGTTACGGACTGGAAGGCGTTATTACGGATGCGCAGTCCGGGAAAATTATTCGCAACAGTATTATTCCGGCATTTAAAAATGGCGACCTGGCTGGCGGCTTGCAAAAGGGAATAAGCGATATTGATAATCGTCTGACGGGGAATAATTTAGCAACGATAACACCGACCGATCACCCTTTGCCCTTTAACGGTTGGTGGGCTTTGTTAGTCTGGGCAATAGTACTGACCTTTATTTCCGCCAGAGGATATTTCAAAACGCTGGGACTAATTTGCTTCACAGCTATTGTACTGGCCTTTGTTTTACCTATAGCAGGTTTCGGCGGAAGCTGGGGAGTACTCGCAACATTACTCTGCTTCGCCACACCGTTCCTGGCTGTCGCCATCGCTTTTACCCCCTTCGGCAAAAAGGTTCGGGATTCGATGCGTAGTGCCAACCGACCGTCACGCTACGAAAGAAGTAACTCGGCCTCCTGGCGTTCTTCATCATCGTCGTCATCTTCCTCTTCATCCTCTTTTGACAATGATAATTTCAGCGGCGGCGGCGGTTCTTCAGGAGGCGGCGGTTCATCCGACCGTTGGTGATCGTTATGCGTATAATCCTTTTTCTACTCACTTTATGGTGCCTTCCTGTGCTTGCCCAGCAAATTGCTGTGCCGGAGCTGCGCCAACAGGTGACCGATATTACTGGTACCTTAAGCACGTCTGAACAACAATCACTGACACAACAGCTGCAGGATATTACACAAAAAACACGGGCACAGGTCGCCGTATTAATAGTGCCATCCACCGGAGACGATACCATTGAACAATATGCAACACGCGTTTTTGATAGCTGGAAACTGGGAGATAAGCAGCGAAACGATGGCATTTTACTTCTGGTTGCCTGGGAAGATCATGCTGTTCGTATAGAAGTCGGCTATGGGCTGGAAGGGGTGGTTACCGACCTGCAAGCGGCAAAGATTATCCGTGATATATTAATCCCTGCTTTCAAAAGTGATGACCTGATGGGGGGGTTAACACTGGCAAGCGAAAATATCGGCGCACTTCTGATGAATGGTGAATTACCGGAAGGCAGGGGGAATTATTACAGTATCAATCCCCCTATCCCATTTTCGCTTGCTGTACTTATATTGCTGGCAGTGCTTTCATATTTTATTGTTTTTACCGATCCGTCGAATCTACCCTGGATAACTCTCACTGCCGCAATTTACGGGATGGTATTCCTCTATGTTGCCGAGCCAGGACCATGGACGAATTTAATCGTTGCCTGCGGTATGTTAACGCCTTTTGCGATCGTAGCGCTGCTTATCTTTTGGCTTATCGTTAATAAAAAGCTACGAGCCAAATACAAGACGCTCGGTAAAGAAAGAGCTTCAAGAAAAGGTTCTTCTTCATCCTCTTCCGGTGGCGGCTCAAGTGGCGGCGGATTTAGCGGAGGTGGCGGTTCTTCTGGCGGTGGCGGCGCGTCTGGCCGCTGGTAACTCAGCCATAAAAAATGCCAGCCCGAAGGCTGGCATTTTTAAATCAGATAAAGTCAGGCTTATGCCTGGCCTTTGATCTCTTTACGACCGTTGTACGGTGCTTTTTCGCCCAGAGCTTCTTCGATACGAATCAGCTGGTTGTATTTAGCAACACGGTCAGAACGGCTCATAGAACCCGTTTTGATCTGGCCTGCAGCAGTACCAACAGCCAGGTCAGCGATGGTAGCATCTTCAGTTTCGCCAGAACGGTGAGAGATTACTGCAGTGTAGCCAGCGTCTTTCGCCATCTTGATTGCAGCCAGAGTTTCGGTCAGAGAACCGATCTGGTTGAATTTGATCAGGATGGAGTTAGCGATGCCTTTTTCGATACCTTCTTTCAGGATCTTGGTGTTGGTTACGAACAGGTCGTCACCAACCAGCTGGATTTTGTCGCCCAGAACTTTGGTCTGGTATGCGAAACCGTCCCAGTCAGATTCGTCCAGACCGTCTTCGATAGAAACGATCGGGTACTGTTTGGTCAGTTCTTCCAGGAAGTGAGTGAATTCTTCAGAGGTGAATGCTTTGTTGCCTTCGCCAGCCAGAACGTATTTACCGTCTTTGTAGAATTCAGAAGCTGCGCAGTCCATCGCCAGAGTGATGTCTTTGCCCAGTTCATAGCCAGCAGCTTTAACAGCTTCAGCGATAACAGCCAGAGCTTCAGCGTTGGAACCCAGGTTCGGCGCATAGCCACCTTCGTCACCAACAGCAGTATTCATGCCTTTCGCTTTCAGAACTTTTGCCAGGTGATGGAAAACTTCAGAACCCATGCGGATGGCTTCTTTCACAGTTTTCGCGCCAACCGGCTGAATCATGAATTCCTGGATATCAACGTTGTTGTCAGCGTGCTCACCACCGTTGATGATGTTCATCATCGGAACCGGCATGGAGTATTTGCCCGGAGTACCGTTCAGTTCAGCGATGTGCTCGTACAGCGGCATGCCTTTAGCGGCAGCAGCAGCTTTGGCGTTAGCCAGAGATACAGCCAGGATTGCGTTCGCGCCGAATTTGGATTTGTTTTCGGTGCCGTCCAGGTCGATCATGATCTTGTCAATGCCAGCCTGATCTTTGGCATCTTTGCCAATCAGCGCCTGAGCGATCGGGCCGTTAACTGCAGCAACAGCTTTAGTTACGCCTTTGCCCAGGAAACGGGATTTGTCGCCATCGCGCAGTTCCAGAGCTTCACGGGAACCAGTAGAAGCACCTGACGGAGCAGCTGCCATACCGACGAAACCACCCTCCAGATGTACTTCGGCTTCAACAGTCGGGTTACCACGGGAGTCGATGATTTCACGACCGATGATTTTTACGATTTTGGACATTAGGTTTTCCTCAAGTCACTAGTTAAACTGAAACTCCAGACAAACAACGCGTACCCTGGGTACGCGTTGCCGTTCTAACTTTTTTACTTACTTCGCCTGACGTTTCTGGAACTCACTGGCGGCTTTCACAAAGCCTGCAAACAGCGGGTGGCCATCACGTGGAGTAGAAGTAAACTCCGGATGGAACTGGCAAGCCACGAACCACGGGTGATTCGGAACTTCGATGATCTCGACCAACTGATCATCCCCGGAACGGCCCGCAACGCGCAGACCTGCATCTTCAATCTGTTTCAACAGCATGTTGTTGACTTCGTAACGGTGACGATGACGCTCAACAATTGTCGGCGCATTGTACAGCTGGCGAACCAGGCTATCGTCAACCAACTGGCACTGTTGTGCGCCGAGACGCATGGTGCCGCCGAGATCGCTCTTCTCGCTACGAACTTCAACGTTGCCGTTTTCATCGCGCCACTCGGTAATCAGCGCCACAACCGGGTACTTACAGTCTGGCACAAATTCCGTAGAGTTGGCGTTATCCATGTTGGCAACATGGCGAGCGTAATCAATTAACGCCACCTGCATACCCAGGCAAATGCCCAGATAAGGAATATTGTTCTCACGCGCAAAACGCGCGGTCGTAATCATGCCTTCTACGCCACGATAGCCGAAACCGCCAGGTACGAGGATTGCGTCCAGACCTTTAAGGATTTCAACGCCGCGCGTTTCAACATCTTGTGAATCGATCAGTTTGATGTTGACGCTGACACGATTCTTCAGCCCACCGTGTTTCAGTGCTTCGATCACGGATTTGTAAGCGTCCGGCAGTTCAATGTACTTGCCGACCATACCAATGGTGACTTCACTTACCGGATTCGCTTCTTCGAAGATAACCTGTTCCCATTCGGACAGATTCGCTTCCGGGCAGTTTAAGCTGAATCGTTTACAAATATAATCGTCCAGCCCCTGCGATTTCAACAGGCCCGGAATTTTATAGATGGAATCGACGTCTTTCAGAGAAATAACCGCTTTTTCCGGAACATTACAGAACAATGCAATCTTCGCACGTTCGTTCGCCGGAACAGCGCGATCTGAACGACAAATCAGGATGTCAGGCTGGATACCGATGGAGAGCAGTTCTTTTACAGAGTGCTGAGTCGGTTTGGTTTTGACTTCACCAGACGCCGCCATGTACGGCACCAGCGTCAGGTGCATAAACAGGGTGTGCTCACGGCCAATTTCAACAGCCATCTGGCGAATCGCTTCAAGGAACGGCAGGGATTCGATATCACCTACAGTACCGCCGATTTCTACCAGTACCACGTCATGACCTTCGCCGCCTTCCAGCACGCGCTCTTTGATAGCGTTAGTGATGTGCGGAATAACCTGTACGGTTGCGCCGAGGTAGTCGCCGCGGCGTTCTTTGCGCAGAACGTCAGAGTAGATACGACCCGTGGTGAAGTTGTTGCGGCGGCTCATTTTGGTACGAATGAAACGCTCGTAGTGCCCCAGGTCCAGGTCGGTTTCAGCGCCGTCTTCAGTAACGAACACTTCCCCGTGTTGGATTGGGCTCATAGTACCTGGATCGACGTTGATGTACGGATCCAGTTTCATGATGGTCACATTGAGGCCACGGGCTTCAAGAATGGCTGCGAGGGAGGCTGCGGCAATGCCTTTACCCAGAGAGGATACGACCCCGCCGGTCACAAAAATATAGTTCGTTGTCATGCTGAACCTGAGAAGTTAGGTTGAAAAGACGATGGAATAACCAGGACGGGAAAGCAGTATACCCGAACATGACCTGTGCCACAAACTTTCATTATCCCTCCTCTTCGCCAGCGCACCATTGAAATCAGGAGTGAGAAAATAGCCCCTTTGGGGTAAATGTTTTTGACGCAAATCAAGCGCTTGTCATTTAAAAAATGACACAAATCGCGCTTGACCACGTAATTCCCTTAGAGATCAATTTCCTGCCGTTTTACCTGTTGCCAGACTTCTTCCATTGTTTCGAGGTCAACACCTGTCATTTCCAGTCCACGCGCGGCAACAATACGCTCCACTTCGCGAAAACGACGCTCGAATTTTTCGTTCGCTTTTTGCAATGCGATTTCCGCTTTTGTCCCTAAATGACGAGCCAGATTGACCGTGGCAAACAGCAGGTCACCCATTTCCTCCTCCAGTTTAGCCTGGTCGACAACAGCCTGCCGCGCCTCGTACATCACCTCGTCGATCTCTTCGTAGACTTTATCGACTACCGGACCAAGCGTCGTCCAATCGAAGCCAACGTTGGCGCAACGTTTCTGGATTTTTTGCGCACGCATTAAAGCCGGTAAACTACGAGGAATATCGTCCAGCGCCGAATGCTGCGCTTTCTGCGCGCGCTCTTCGGTTTTGATTTGCTCCCAACGGGCAAGCACTTCACTACTGTTTTCGGCAGAACTGTCAGCAAAAACATGCGGATGGCGACGCTCTAATTTATCGCTAATCGCAGCGCAAATATCATTAAAGTCAAAGCGCCCTTCTTCCTGGGCCATTTGTGCGTAAAACACCACCTGGAACAGCAGATCGCCGAGTTCACCGCGCAGATCGTCAAAATCTTCACGGGCAATGGCGTCCAGCACCTCGTAGGTTTCTTCAAGGGTGTAAGGTGCAATGGTGGCAAATGTCTGCTCTTTATCCCACGGGCAGCCGTTTTCCGGGTCGCGAAGACGCTGCATAATAGTGAGCAAACGGTCGATTTGATTCATTAGAATGTCCTGAAAATTGCGGGTCTGTCAGGTGTAATACCTTCGAGTAAAAGATACCGCTGGATACAGCTGATGCCATATCCAGCTATGCAGATTAATTCCCATGCAACCGACGTGCGTCGATAACATCCGGCACCTGGTTGAGTTTACCCAGCACGCGGCCCAGCACTTGCAGGTTGTAAATCTCAATAGTCATGTCGATGGTTGCCAGTTGCTGTTTGGTGTCGCTACGGCTGGCAACGCCAAGCACGTTCACTTTCTCGTTGGCGAGAATGGTCGTGATATCACGTAACAACCCACTACGATCATTAGCCACCACGCGGACCACCAGCGAATATCCGGCGGAGTAGCTCTCACCCCATACCGCGTCAACAATGCGTTCTGGCGCATGGGAGCGCAGTTCCGCCAGTTGTTCGCAATCGGCGCGGTGTACTGAAATACCGCGTCCCTGAGTAATGAAACCAACTATTTCATCACCAGGAATAGGCTGGCAGCAGCGCGCGATGTGGTGCATCAGGTTGCCGACACCTTCTACCACCACACGACCGTTATCTTTACTGCGGTTTTGCGGCGTATAGCTTTTTTGCTGAAGTTGCTTCAGCGCGGCGGCATCCTGCTCTTCGGCACTCGGCTTATTAAATTGCGATTGCAGGAAGTTCACCATCTGATTGAGACGGATATCCCCGCCACCAATCGCTGCTAACAACTCGTCGACATCATTGAAGTTGTAACGCGGCAGCAGATGTTTTTCTGCTTCTTTCAGGCTGATCCCCAGATGTTCCAGCTCGTCGTCAAGGATTTGCCGCCCTGCGAGAATGTTTTTGTCACGATCCTGTTTACGGAACCAGGCGTGAATTTTCGAACGCCCACGGCTGGTTGTGACGTAACCGAGGTTTGGGTTTAACCAGTCACGGCTGGGGTTCGGCTGTTTCTGTGTGATAATTTCAATCTGGTCGCCCATCTGCAACTGGTAGGTGAACGGCACAATGCGCCCGCCTATTTTTGCCCCGATGCAGCGGTGTCCGACATCACTGTGGATGTGGTAAGCGAAGTCCAGCGGCGTTGATCCCGCAGGCAAATCAACGACATCACCTTTCGGCGTAAAGACATACACCCGGTCGTCAAAGACCTGGCTGCGTACTTCGTCGAGCATTTCGCCGGAATCAGCCATCTCTTCCTGCCACGCAATCAGTTTACGCAGCCAGGCAATTCGGTCTTCATGTCCCGAACGTGCGCCGCCAGCTGCCGCGCCTTCTTTATATTTCCAGTGCGCAGCAACACCCAACTCTGCATCTTCATGCATCTGTTTGGTGCGGATTTGGATCTCAACGGTTTTGCCACCCGGCCCCAGAACCACGGTATGAATAGACTGATAACCGTTTGGTTTCGGGTTAGCAACGTAATCGTCAAACTCATCCGGCAGGTGGCGATAGTGAGTGTGCACTATCCCCAGTGCGGCATAACAATCCTGTAAACGCTCGGCGACAATACGTACCGCACGCACATCAAACAGCTCATCGAAGGCGAGGTTCTTTTTCTGCATTTTGCGCCAGATACTGTAGATGTGTTTCGGACGACCATACACTTCAGCTTTAACGCCTTCAGCTTTCATCTCAGCGCGCAGATGACCGACAAACTCTTCGATATAGTGTTCGCGGTCGAGACGGCGTTCATGCAGCAGTTTTGCGATGCGTTTGTATTCGGTCGGGTGGAGATAACGGAAGCAGTAATCTTCCAGCTCCCATTTCAGTTGTCCAATCCCAAGACGGTTCGCCAACGGCGCGTAGATATTGGTGCACTCTTTTGCCGCCAGTACGCGCTCATCTTCCGGCGCGTCTTTTACTTCGCGCAGATGAGCAATACGCTCTGCCAGTTTGATGACCACGCAGCGGAAATCATCGACCATCGCCAATAACATCCGGCGAACGTTATCGACCTGTTCGGAGGAAACAGAATCAGTATGCGTCGCTTTCAGCTGGCGGATCGCCGCCATATCACGCACGCCGTGAATAAGGTTAACGACCGACTTACCGACGCTCTCACGCAGCACATCTTCGCTAACTACGTTGGCATCCGCCAGAGGGAACAGCAGCGCCGCCCGCAGCGTGTCAATGTCCATACTTAATGTCGAGAGGATCTCCACCATCTCAACACCACGCCACAATAACAGACTGGCATCCGGATGCCCCTGCGTCTGTTGCAGACAATACGCCCAGGTTTCGGCTAAGCACTCACACGACTTCTGGCTGGTAATACCCAGACTTGCGATCCATTTTTCCGGATCAAATTCACCAGCCTTATTGATATGTGCACTTCTTACCGCAACCATCGTCCTCTCCTTTAGGGACCAGACCTGCCGAAATCGGCAAATCGTAACTATTTAACGCGCGAGAAAAGTACCATCGATTCCAGATGTCCCGTGTGTGGGAACATATCCAGCATCGCCAGTCGCGCAATGGTATATCCTGCTTTTAATAACGCTTCGCTATCCCGAGCCAGCGTTGCAGGATTACAGGATACATAAACTATACGAATAGGTTCCAGTTTTATAATTTGCTGCATAACACCTGCGGCACCTGCTCGCGCCGGGTCCAGCAACACTTTATCGAAGCCGTTTTTCGCCCACGGCTGCTTTGTGACATCTTCTTCAAGATTTTCGTGATAAAACGTCACATTGTGTAAGCCATTAAGACGCGCATTCTGCTGGCCTTTTTCAACCAGCGCCGGAACGCCTTCTACACCGACCACACTGGCAGCTTGTGTCGCCAATGGCAGTGTAAAGTTGCCCATACCGCAGAACAGATCCAGTACGCGATCTTCAGGTTGTACATCCAGCCATTCCAACGCACGCGCTACCATTTTTTGGTTCACACCCGCATTGACCTGAATAAAATCGCGCGGGCTAAAAGTTAAGCGCAACCCGTTTGAGTCATACCAGGGCATCTCACCAGAGACGGTTTCGAGTATCTCACTATCGGGGGCGAGATACAGATCCAGGCCTTCAGAATGCGAAAAGCGTTCCAGTTTTTCGCGATCTGCCGAACTTAGCGGTGCGGTATGGCGCAAAATCATCAGCGTGCCGCTGGTTGCCTGTACCAGTTCAACATGACCAAGATGGCGCATAGCTTGTAAGCTGCCCAGGCATGCCCTGACTTTGGGCAGCAATGCTTCAAGTTGGGGCACTAAAATGGGGCATTGTTTAACGTCGACAATGTCACTGGAGCCCGCTTTGCGAAACCCCATCTGAAGTTGCTGTGTTTTCGGTAAGTAGTTCAAACTTAAACGCGCGCGACGGCGATAGCCCCAGGGAACATCGGCGATCACTTCAGAGACTTCGTGTTTCATTAATCGGGCGAGTGCCGCACTTTTGCTTCGCTGCTGTAAATCCTCGCTGGCGTGTTGTTGCTGACAGCCACCGCATACGCCAAAATGAGGGCAGCGTGGCGTTTCGCGTTCCGGGCTATCGCTTAACCGGCGCACGACTTTAGCGCGGGCGTACTGTTTTTTATCTTCAGTAACAGTAACTTCCGCGTTTTCCTGTGGCAATAATCCAGGAATAAATAACGCTTTGCCGTTATGTCGTGCCACGCCCTGACCAAAAGAGTCGAGGTCGTTGACTGAAACAGTTATGATCTGACGCGTCGTCGTGCGTCGTTTTGCAGAGTAGAATTGCGCCATTGGCGAGACTTTCTCAATTTAACAGTGTGACCTTAATTGTCCCATAACGGAACTCCATGACCAACTACAGCCTGCGCGCACGCATGATGATTCTGATCCTGGCACCGACCGTCCTTATTGGTTTATTGCTGAGTATCTTTTTCGTTGTGCATCGCTATAACGACTTGCAGCGTCAACTGGAAGATGCCGGAGCCAGCATTATTGAGCCGCTTGCAGTTTCTACTGAATATGGCATGAGCCTGCAAAATCGCGAATCTATCGGTCAGTTAATAAGCGTACTGCATCGTCGCCATTCCGATATTGTTCGCGCGATTTCGGTTTATGATGAAAATAACCGACTCTTTGTCACCTCCAATTTTCATCTTGATCCCTCATCAATGCAGCTCGGCAGCAACGTGCCGTTTCCTCGCCAGCTCACTGTCACACGTGACGGTGATATTATGATCTTACGCACACCAATTATTTCCGAGAGTTATTCCCCCGACGAATCGCCCAGTAGTGATGCCAAAAATAGTCAAAATATGCTGGGATATATCGCGCTTGAACTGGATCTAAAATCGGTTCGCTTGCAGCAATATAAAGAGATCTTTATTTCCAGCGTGATGATGCTGTTTTGTATCGGTATTGCGCTTATTTTTGGCTGGCGACTCATGCGTGATGTAACCGGTCCAATTCGCAACATGGTGAATACCGTCGACCGTATCCGTCGCGGACAACTCGACAGCCGAGTGGAAGGATTTATGCTCGGCGAGCTGGATATGCTGAAAAATGGCATCAACTCGATGGCAATGTCGCTGGCAGCTTATCACGAAGAGATGCAGCACAATATCGACCAGGCGACGTCCGATCTGCGTGAAACGCTGGAGCAGATGGAAATTCAGAACGTTGAGTTGGATCTGGCGAAAAAGCGCGCCCAGGAAGCGGCGCGTATTAAATCCGAGTTTCTGGCAAATATGTCACACGAGCTGCGTACACCACTGAATGGTGTTATTGGCTTTACCCGCCTGACGCTGAAAACAGAATTAACACCAACGCAGCGCGATCACCTGAATACGATTGAACGTTCGGCAAATAATTTGCTGGCAATTATTAATGATGTTCTCGACTTCTCGAAACTGGAAGCAGGTAAGCTGATTCTGGAAAGTATTCCATTCCCACTACGCAGCACGCTGGATGAAGTCGTTACCCTGCTGGCACATTCTTCTCACGATAAAGGGCTGGAACTGACGCTCAATATTAAGAGCGACGTGCCCGATAACGTAATTGGCGACCCACTGCGATTACAGCAAATCATCACTAACCTGGTGGGGAATGCAATTAAATTCACCGAGAATGGCAACATTGATATTCTGGTAGAAAAACGTGCGCTGAGTAATACCAAAGTGCAGATTGAAGTGCAGATTCGGGATACTGGCATTGGTATTCCGGAACGCGATCAATCGCGCTTATTCCAGGCCTTCCGACAGGCTGATGCCAGTATTTCCCGCCGTCATGGTGGCACCGGGCTGGGGCTGGTGATTACACAAAAACTGGTTAATGAAATGGGCGGCGATATTTCGTTCCATAGCCAGCCGAATCGCGGTTCAACTTTCTGGTTCCACATTAATCTCGATCTGAATCCGAACATTATTATCGAAGGGCCATCCACCCAGTGCCTCGCCGGCAAGCGCCTGGCCTATGTCGAACCAAACTCCGCAGCAGCGCAATGCACGCTGGATATTTTAAGTGAAACGCCGCTGGAAGTGGTTTATAGCCCAACGTTCTCCGCGCTGCCTCCCGCGCATTACGACATGATGTTATTAGGCATTGCGGTGACCTTCCGCGAGCCGCTAACAATGCAACATGAGCGATTAGCGAAAGCGGTATCGATGACCGATTTTCTGATGCTGGCACTTCCTTGCCATGCACAAGTCAATGCTGAAAAACTTAAGCAAGATGGTATCGGCGCGTGTCTGCTGAAACCATTAACACCTACGCGCCTGTTCCCTGCCCTGACGGAATTTTGTCATCACAAACAAAACACGCTTTTGCCTGTTACCGATGAAAGTAAGCTGGCAATGACTGTCATGGCGGTTGATGACAACCCCGCTAACCTGAAACTTATCGGCGCGTTACTGGAAGATATGGTGCAACATGTAGAGCTTTGCGATAGCGGGCATCAGGCCGTTGAACGGGCGAAACAGATGCCGTTCGATCTGATCTTAATGGATATTCAAATGCCGGACATGGACGGAATTCGGGCCTGCGAACTCATCCACCAGCTCCCCCATCAGCAACAAACGCCGGTTATCGCGGTAACGGCGCATGCAATGGCCGGGCAAAAAGAGAAGCTGCTTGGCGCAGGGATGAGCGATTATCTGGCGAAACCGATTGAAGAAGAACGATTGCATAATTTGCTGTTGCGCTACAAGCCTGGCAGCGGTATTTCCTCTCGGGTCGTGACCCCCGAAGTCAATGAAATTGTGGTGAACCCGAATGCGACCCTCGACTGGCAACTGGCACTACGCCAGGCAGCAGGAAAAACCGATTTAGCGCGCGATATGCTGCAAATGTTACTCGATTTCCTGCCTGAAGTTCGCAACAAAGTTGAGGAACAGCTGGTTGGAGAAAACCCGGAAGGCCTGGTTGATTTGATTCATAAACTGCATGGCAGTTGCGGCTATAGCGGTGTGCCGCGTATGAAGAATCTCTGCCAACTGATCGAACAACAGCTACGTAGCGGTACTAAAGAAGAAGATTTGGAGCCGGAGCTGCTGGAACTGTTGGACGAGATGGATAATGTAGCTCGCGAAGCCAGCAAAATTCTCGGGTAATAAATATGTTATCCAGTAAAAACCGGCTCCTGACAGAGCCGGTTTTGGTTTTCTGTCTTAACGCACCATGCATGGACGCTTGTTATCGAACGTCCAGCCAGGAATCAGATACTGCATTCCCATTGCATCGTCACGCGCGCCAAGCCCGTGTTTCTGATACAGCTCGTGGGCTTTCATCACCTGATCCATATCGATTTCTACGCCCAATCCTGGTTTTTGCGGCACCTGTACCAGCCCGCCTTTGATCTCAAACGGTTCTTTGGTCAGACGCTGATTGCCTTCCTGCCAGATCCAGTGCGTATCAATAGCAGTAATTTTACCCGGTGCAGCAGCGGCTACATGGGTAAACATCGCCAGGGAAATATCGAAGTGGTTGTTAGAGTGTGAACCCCAGGTCAGGCCAAACTCATGGCACATTTGCGCCACACGTACCGAACCTTGCATCGTCCAGAAATGCGGATCCGCCAGCGGGATATCAACGGATTGTAACGAGAGCGTATGGCCCATCTGCCGCCAGTCGGTGGCGATCATATTGGTTGCGGTCGGCAGGCCAGTCGCGCGACGGAACTCTGCCATCACTTCACGCCCGGAGAAACCTTGCTCCGCACCACACGGATCTTCTGCATAAGCCAGCGAACCTTTCAGGTATTTACCGATTTTAATCGCTTCGTTCAGCGACCAGGCACCGTTAGGATCGAGGGTAATACGCGCCTGCGGGAAGCGTTGCGCCAGTGCCACAATAGATTCGGCTTCTTCTTCTCCGGCCAGTACACCGCCCTTCAGTTTGAAATCGTTGAAGCCATATTTTTCATATGCCGCTTCCGCCAGGCGCACCACCGCATCCGGCGTCATCGCTTCTTCGTGACGCAGGCGATACCAGTCGCATGAGTCATCCGGCTGGCTTTGATACGGCAGCGGTGTGGCTTTGCGATTACCGACGAAGAACAGATAACCGAGCATTTCGACTTCGCTACGCTGTTGACCATCGCCCAGCAGCGATGCCACGTTAACCCCCAGATGCTGCCCCAGCAGATCCAGCATTGCCGCTTCTATCCCAGTAACCACATGAATAGTGGTCCGCAAATCAAATGTCTGCAAACCGCGCCCACCGGCATCACGATCGGCAAAAGTATTACGCACCAGCGTCAGAACGTTTTTGTATTCACCCAGCGTTTTACCCACCACCAGCGGAATTGCATCTTCCAGCGTTTTACGGATTTTCTCGCCGCCGGGAATTTCCCCTACGCCAGTGTGACCAGAATTATCTTTGATAATCACAATATTACGCGTGAAGAACGGTGCGTGTGCACCACTCAGATTCATCAGCATACTGTCATGGCCCGCCACCGGGATGACCTGCATTTCAGTAACAACAGGCGTCGTAAATTGAGAACTCATATCTATGTCCTTTTTCAAAATCAATGACGGCCGAAAACGGGACGTTTACGGTCAAAGGTCCAGCCGGGGATCAGGTACTGCATCGGGCCCGCGTCGTTACGCGCACCGCCAGGCAGACGTTTATAGGCCTCATGCGCCTTTTGTACCTGCTCCCAGTCCAGTTCCACGCCCAGACCGGGCGCATCAGGAACGGCAATTTTTCCGTTTTTAATCTCCAGCGGATTTTTGGTCAGGCGACAATCTCCCTCCTGCCAAATCCAGTGGGTATCGATAGCGGTAGGATTACCCGGTGCCGCCGCACCCACATGGGTAAACATCGCCAGAGAGATATCAAAGTGGTTATTGGAATGGCAGCCCCAGGTCAGCCCCCAGTCGTCGCAAAGCTGCGCCACGCGGACTGCACCGGAAAGCGTCCAGAAATGCGGATCGGCAAGTGGAATATCTACCGCATTGAGCATCACCGCATGGCCCATTTCGCGCCAGTTGGTGGCGATCATGTTAGTCGCGACGGGCAAGCCGGTCGCCCGTCGAAACTCAGCCATCACTTCACGTCCGGAGAAACCCTGCTCAGCGCCGCACGGGTCTTCCGCATAGGTGAGAACATCATTCAGCCCTTTGCACAGAGAAATGGCTTCATCAAGCAGCCATGCACCGTTGGGATCAACGGTAATTCGCGCATCCGGGAAGCGTTTCTTCAATGCACGAACAGTGTCGATTTCTTGCTCGCCAGGTAACACTCCGCCCTTAAGTTTGAAATCTTTAAAGCCATAGCGATCCTGTGAAGCTTCCGCCAGACGCACAACGGCTTCGCTGTTCATCGCTTTTTGGTGGCGCAACTGATACCACTCATGGTTGCCCGGCGTATTTTCCAGATAAGGAAGATCGGTTTTAGTCCGATCACCGATATAAAACAGATAACCGAGGACGGTAATAGCGTCACGTTGCTTGCCAGGCCCTAGCAGTTCGCAGACCGGAACATTCAGCACCTTACCTAACAGGTCAAGCAAGGCGGCTTCCAGCGCCGCCACGGCATTAACGCGCAATTCAAAAGTCCAGGCACCTTTGCCGAAGGTATCAAAATCGGCTGCCTGATTACCTTTATGCACCTGCTGAACCACTTTATTCAGTCGTGCGATCTCCTGGCCCAGCACCATCGGAATAGCATCGACCAGTGTCTGATAAATCACCTCTCCGCCGGGCGCTTCACCAATACCGGTATGCCCGGCGTTATCGGTGAGTACCACAATATTGCGGGTGAAATATGCGTTATGTGCACCACCAATATTAAGCAACATGCTGTCATGCCCGGCCACCGGAATGACTTTCATATCAGTAATAACAGGACTAGATTGTGTCGCCATCTTATTGCCCCGCAACAGGTTTCAGCTCGATACGCTTGATATCGCCCACCAGCACCAGGTAGCTCAGTACCGCGATTAAGGCATGAACACCAACATAAATCAGCGCCCCATTAAACGAGCCAGTCGTGCCAACGATATAACCAATTGCGATTGGCGTGACGATGCCAGAAATGTTACCGAACATGTTGAACAGGCCACCGGAAAGACCGCTGATCTCTTTTGGCGCGGTATCTGCCATTACTGCCCAACCCAGCGCCCCGATGCCCTTACCGAAGAAGGCCAGCGCCATAAAGCCGATGATCATCCACTCAACGTTGACGTAGTTGCAGAACACCATCACCATCGACAGCAACATGCCCATTACGATCGGTGTTTTACGCGCAATGTTCAGCGATCCCGTGCGGCGCATCAGCCAGTCGGAAATAATCCCACCCAGCACACCGCCGATAAAACCGCAAACCGCCGGAACGGAAGCCACAAAGCCCGCTTTCAGAATCGACATCCCGCGTGCCTGCACCAGATAAACCGGGAACCAGGTAATAAAGAAGTAAGTCAGGGCGTTGATACAGTACTGACCGATATAAACGCCGATCATCATCCGTGACCCGAGCAGCTGTTTGATCTGCCCCCACTTCACGCTGAACGGCACTTTAACTTTGGTGTTTTGCTGATCCATATTGATCAGCGCGCCACCCGCGGCGATGTACTCCAGCTCTTTCTGATTTACGCCCGGATGTTGATTTGGCTCATGGATGACTTTCAACCAGATAAAGCTGATGACAATGCCCAGACCGCCCATGAAGAAGAAAACATGTGACCAACCCACTTCATGAGTCAGCCAGCCCATAATCGGCGCGAAGATCACCGTTGCGAAGTATTGGGCGGAGTTAAAAATAGACACTGCAGTTCCCCTTTCCTGCGCCGGAAACCAGGCCGCAACAATGCGACTGTTGCCGGGGAAAGATGGCGCTTCAGCAAGCCCGACCAGGAAGCGCAGCGTAAACAGGGCAACGATAATGCCAAATCCACTAAAGATATCGACGAAGCCTTGCAGCAAGGTAAACATCGACCAGATAAAGATCGACCAGAAGTAGACGCGTTTTGAACCAAAACGATCCAGCAACCAGCCACCAGGGATCTGCCCGATAACATAAGCCCATGAGAAAGCTGAGAACACATAACCCATTCCCACTGGATCAAGGCCGATATCTTTTGCCATTTCCGAACCGGCGATAGAGAGCGTAGCGCGGTCGCCGTAGTTGAAGGATGTGACGATAAACAACATCACCACTATCCAGTAACGAGCATTCGTGCGTTTTTCCACACTGCTCGCAGCCTGACTTAAAGAACTCATTGTTGCACTCCTGAAAATTCGCGTTAGCCACGCTCACTCTGGACTGCGACATCGCCAGGAAATCAGAGGTGACGTAGGGTGTTTTTTGCCGTTTTTATAGGTCGTTCGCCGAATACGGCGCGTGTTTATATCTGGCAATAACAGTATAAAAAGCGCGCCATAGCGGCTCACCGTGCAACAACACAACATTAATGCGTTCAATGAGGCCCGATTTTGGCATTAGCCCTGGACGGTGGAATCCACTTCACGGAAATGAAAACAAGAACAAGAAAGGAAGGGTTAAAACGAAGAAATAAAGAAGAGTATGAAATGGATCGCTTGACTCCAGGCAAACGCCAGTAAAAATCCGCGCTATGAAGCAGTTTTTACTGGCATTTGCCTGAAAAGATTCGATTCAGCACCGCTAAAATGGCCTTTACCGCTCGCTGAACGTATCAGGACAACAGCGTGCCCCACTGTTCGACCCACGGATTTGATTCCGTTTCCGGTTCCGGGTTCTCACTGGCGTCAACCAGCAGCATTTCCCCTATCCGCTGCGCACTCTGTTCCTGCAACAAGGCATCGAACTGTTTGCCGCCATTGCAGAAATTCACATAACTACTGTCGCCGAGCGCAATCACGCCATAACGCAGATTCGGCTGGAAGCCCAGGGTATCTTTAATTCCCTGAAAGAGCGGCACAATGCTATCAGGAAGGTCGCCCTGCCCGGTCGTGGACGTAACCACCAGAACGAACTTATCCTGATAGGGCAGCCAGTCACTTAATTCAGGATCTTCAAATACCGTTACTTTGTGGCCCTGCGCGGTCAGAATTGCTTCCGCTTCTTCCGCCACTAACAGTGAATTTCCGTACACGGTGCCCACAAAAATACCAATTTCCGCCATACCGTTTTCTCCCTGGATTAGGAACTTATCTCTCCATCCTGACCCGATGGCGCACTGAACTCAACCCTTTCATTTTCAGGAAGCAGACCCCGCCAGCCAAATTGTGATAACGCCTGCATCCAGGTGCCGTCCAGGC
Source organism: Escherichia coli (assembly GCF_036503815.1). Classification (GTDB taxonomy): domain Bacteria; phylum Pseudomonadota; class Gammaproteobacteria; order Enterobacterales; family Enterobacteriaceae; genus Escherichia; species Escherichia coli_F. Next base: position 1,071,519 of record NZ_AP027764.1, on the reverse strand, counting down.
CCGCGTGAATAGTCAGCGGCTCGCCAGTAAATGGATGTGTCAATGACAACTGACTGGCATGCAGCATTAACCGCTGAAGGCCAAAATGTTCAGCACCGCTACGATTCTGACGTAAATCACCATGTTTGCTGTCGCCAATAATCGGATGGCGCAAGTGGGCAAGATGGCGACGGAGCTGATGCTTGCGTCCTGTTTTCGGCTCCAGTTCCACCAGACCGTAGCGCGTAGTCGGGTAACGTCCGGTCGCTACAGGCATTTCTACGGTCGCCAGACCGCGATAATGTGTCACCGCTGGCTGTGGACCTTTATCTTCGCGGGCGAATTTATCAGCGATTTTGTCCAGTTCTTCCACCAGCGGATAATCCAGCACAGCCTCTTCCATCAGCCAGCCGCGCACAATCGCATGGTAACGTTTCTGGATTTGGTGCTGTTCAAACTGTTGTGCCAGCAGCCGTCCGGCCTCGCTGGATAGTCCCATCAGCAATACGCCGGACGTCGGTCGATCCAGCCGATGCGCGGTAAATACATGCTGACCAATCTGGTCACGCACGGTTTGCATAACCACCACTTTCTCGTCGCGATCCAGCCAGCTGCGGTGAACCAGCCAGCCGGAGGGTTTATTTACCGCAACCAGCCATTCATCCTGGTAGATTATTTCCAGCATCAGCTCGCATCATCCGCAAAAAGAGCATCCAGTTTTTCCAGCTCAGCCAGAATAAGCGCGCGTTGCGGATGGTCCGTCGCCAGCGCCATTTCATAATAGGGTGCAACAGCAAAAGCGCCCGGTAATGGCTGGTTATTATCTAACAAATCGTGCATTCGCGGAATCAGCACCCACTGCAACCACTCCAGTGGTTCCATGGTGTCCATAAAGAACGGTTGGGTACTGTTAAATTGATGCGGCTGGGGTTCATCGTTTCGCCAGTGCTGATGTTCACGCAGTAACGCTTCAAGCGCCTGCAACTGGAGACGAACGCGGTCATGAGTGGTCATAAAGCAACCTCAATAAGAAAAACTGCCGCGAAGGATAGCAGGAATAAAAAAAGGGAGCACTGTATTCACAGTGCTCCCGGTTCGTTTCGCAGCATTCCAGCTACTTTTGTTGCTCCCTGCTCATCCTTGACAACTTTTCCTCTGGCCTTGCGGCCAATCGTTCATCCTGAACTATTGCTTCCTGCTCACACCACCCCGATGTGATACTTCATCCTGAAGTGTCCTTGGCCTTCCTGACCCACCGAATCATCCTGACCGGTTCTCATTCTCCATCCTGGAGGTGTCCTTTAACGCGTCCTGCGTCATCCTCTTCGCTTCATCCAGAAGCCTTTCCCTGAAACACCCTCCTGGTGTGTCCTTCAGAAGTGTCATCATCCTGATGTTCACTTCGTTGTCTGACTCCCTGTCGACGAAGATAGAATCGTCTTTTTCGCGAAGTCTTACAAGGCGCTTACAGACAATGCCTTAAGGAAAATTTCATATGAAAGTTAAGAATTAACAAGCAATATATTGATTTTAAATGAAAATAACGATTCTTATCTTTTTAAGTATTCGCTTATTTCCTGGCGATCTCCTACAGAGTCTGTAAGAGATCTCTCACAACAAGATGGGGTATTTGGATTACAGAAGAGGCTTAAGTTGATTAAGGAATTCCGCAAGATTTGAGGCTAAATGCGTCCGTTTGCGTGTTCCCAGCGTCTCTTTGCACACTTCACCGGAGAGATTACACACCGAGATGACCTCTAACTCTTCTTCCAGCGTCGCGATAAATAGCGTGGGCGGCAGTTTTAGCCTTTTCTGAGTCACCAGATGACCAATCAGATTTTCCTGCACCCGACGGAAGTCGTCTTCACTCCAGGTTTGCAGCAATGTCAGTTTGATATCGCCAAACTGCGCGTGCATATCCCCGGCAAACTGGGTCGTGTAAAAAGTATGAACCGTGGGTTGTATCACAATATCAAAAGCACGTTCAACCGCGTTTACATTTTGTTCACCGGTAAACGGCTGGGGTTGCCAGTATACAGCGTCTTCGGTGGTTGAAATAATGCACGGTGAAGGAACGCCGTACAGTTCCTCACTTAACGGCCAGCTTTTATGCTCTTCATGCCACGCATCGCAGTAGCGTGCAGTAAAATCTTTCAAGGCTTGTGCGGTCAAATCGTCCACTAATTTCTCTCTTCACTTAAACCAGATACACTTGTCGTTTAGTTTATCTGGTTTATGACGGTGAAACATGTCTTCTTATGCAAACCATCAGGCACTTGCGGGCCTGACTCTTGGAAAATCAACCGATTACCGGGATACCTATGACGCCAGCCTACTGCAAAGCGTTCCACGCAGCCTGAATCGCGACCCGCTGGGTCTGAAAGCGGATAACCTGCCTTTTCACGGTACGGATATCTGGACGCTGTATGAACTTTCCTGGCTGAATGCGAAAGGTTTGCCGCAGGTCGCTGTCGGTCATGTTGAACTTGATTACACCAGCGTAAATCTGATTGAGTCGAAGAGTTTTAAGCTTTATCTCAACAGTTTTAACCAGACGCGTTTTAATAACTGGGATGAGGTGCGCCAGACGCTGGAGCGCGACTTAAGCACTTGCGCTCAGGGTAAGGTTAGCGTGGCGTTATATCGTCTTGATGAACTGGAAGGCCAGCCGATAGGTCATTTCAATGGCACCTGCATTGATGACCAGGATATCACTATCGATAACTATGAATTCACTACTGACTATCTTGAGAATGCCACCAGTGGTGAAAAAGTAGTAGAAGAGACGCTCGTCAGCCACCTGCTGAAATCAAACTGCCTGATCACCCATCAACCAGATTGGGGTTCGATCCAAATTCAGTATCGTGGACGCCAAATTGACAGAGAAAAACTGCTGCGTTACCTGGTTTCTTTCCGTCATCACAACGAGTTCCACGAACAGTGCGTGGAACGCATCTTTAATGACCTGTTACGCTTCTGCCAGCCAGAGAAATTGAGCGTTTACGCACGTTATACCCGTCGTGGCGGTCTGGACATTAACCCGTGGCGCAGTAACAGCGATTTTGTCCCATCGACCACAAGACTGGTTCGGCAATAAATTTTTTCTCAATTTTGCGTGCTGGATTCACGCAGAAGGTTGTGAAAGGTCATCAGGCAGGGCTATTGTAATCAAAGGGAATGACGATATTCGTCCCATAAGGAGTTTTTCTTGATTACACATATTAGCCCGCTTGGCTCCATGGATATGTTGTCGCAGCTGGAAGTGGATATGCTTAAACGCACCGCCAGCAGCGACCTCTATCAACTGTTTCGCAACTGTTCACTTGCCGTACTGAACTCCGGTAGTTTGACCGATAACAGCAAAGAATTGCTGTCTCGTTTTGAAAATTTCGATATTAACGTCCTGCGCCGTGAACGCGGCGTAAAGCTGGAACTGATTAATCCCCCGGAAGAAGCTTTTGTCGATGGGCGTATTATCCGCGCTTTGCAGGCCAACTTGTTCGCGGTTCTGCGTGACATTCTCTTCGTTTACGGGCAAATCCATAACACCGTTCGTTTTCCCAACCTGAATCTCGACAACTCCGTCCACATCACTAACCTGGTCTTTTCCATCTTGCGTAACGCTCGTGCGCTGCATATCGGTGAAGCGCCAAATATGGTGGTCTGCTGGGGCGGGCACTCAATTAACGAAAACGAGTATTTGTATGCCCGTCGCGTCGGGAATCAGCTGGGCCTGCGTGAGCTGAATATCTGCACCGGCTGTGGTCCGGGAGCGATGGAAGCGCCGATGAAAGGTGCTGCGGTCGGACACGCACAGCAGCGTTACAAAGACAGTCGTTTTATTGGTATGACAGAGCCGTCGATTATCGCCGCTGAACCGCCTAACCCGCTGGTCAACGAATTGATCATCATGCCAGATATCGAAAAACGTCTGGAAGCGTTTGTCCGTATCGCTCACGGTATCATTATCTTCCCTGGCGGTGTGGGTACGGCAGAAGAGTTGCTGTATTTGCTGGGAATTTTAATGAACCCGGCCAACAAAGATCAGGTTTTACCATTGATCCTCACCGGCCCGAAAGAGAGCGCAGACTACTTCCGCGTACTGGACGAGTTTGTCGTGCATACGCTGGGAGAAAACGCGCGACGCCATTATCGCATCATCATTGATGACGCCGCTGAAGTCGCTCGTCAGATGAAAAAATCGATGCCGCTGGTGAAAGAAAACCGTCGCGATACGGGCGATGCCTACAGCTTTAACTGGTCAATGCGCATTGCGCCCGATCTGCAAATGCCGTTTGAGCCGTCTCACGAGAACATGGCTAATCTGAAACTGTACCCGGATCAGCCAGTAGAAGTTTTGGCCGCTGATCTGCGTCGTGCCTTCTCCGGTATTGTGGCGGGTAACGTAAAAGAAGTCGGTATTCGCGCCATTGAAGAGTTTGGTCCTTACAAAATCAACGGCGATAAAGAGATTATGCGTCGTATGGACGACCTGCTACAGGGTTTTGTTGCCCAGCATCGTATGAAGTTGCCAGGCTCAGCCTACATCCCTTGCTACGAAATCTGCACGTAATCTCCCCTTCCCCGGTGACGTTTGTTGCCGGGTTTTCTCGTTATTGGTTACTTACTCATCAACTCATTTCATTTGTTATATAAATGTTTCTTACCGTCCTCACGCGATAAATATCATCACAGTTAATATGTCATACAATTTATATTGCAACGCAAACGTTTCCCTATTTTCACAAACCACATTTTATCGCTATGAAAAATAAATTATCCCCATTATTCACTAAAAGTATTGATTTTTTCAGCTCAACCTACATATATTGCGCGCCCCGGAAGAGGTCAGATGTCGTTTAATGGGCAAATATTGCCCTTAAATTCTCTTTTACTTTTGATTTACAGAGTAAAGCGTTGAGATTATCTATCTTCCAAGTAGATTATTGTATTTGAGATCAAGATCACTGATAGATACATAACTTGTGTGTATCTTTCCGCCCTCAAATTATTACGGCGGAAAATGATTAAGCCATCGCCGATAGACAGATTTCATTTTTACGGTCAGGCACCTTCCCGGGCTGAACTGGCTAAAAGCTGAATTATTTGCATTCCTCCAGGAGAAATTGATGGAAACGACTCAAACCAGCACGATTGTGTCGAAAGACTCACGTAGTGCATGGCGCAAGACAGACACCATGTGGATGCTGGGCCTTTACGGCACGGCAATCGGCGCGGGCGTGCTGTTCCTGCCAATCAACGCCGGTGTTGGCGGTATGATCCCGCTGATCATCATGGCTATCCTTGCGTTCCCGATGACGTTTTTTGCTCACCGCGGCCTGACTCGCTTCGTACTGTCTGGTAAAAACCCGGGCGAAGACATCACCGAGGTTGTAGAAGAACACTTTGGTATTGGTGCAGGTAAACTGATTACCCTGCTCTACTTCTTTGCTATCTACCCGATCCTGCTGGTTTACAGTGTGGCAATCACCAACACGGTTGAAAGCTTCATGTCTCACCAGCTGGGTATGACGCCGCCGCCGCGTGCGATTCTGTCTCTGATCCTGATTGTGGGTATGATGACTATTGTTCGCTTCGGTGAGCAGATGATCGTGAAGGCGATGAGTATTCTGGTATTCCCGTTTGTTGGTGTACTGATGCTGCTGGCTCTGTACCTGATCCCTCAGTGGAACGGCGCAGCACTGGAAACGCTGTCTCTGGACACTGCATCGGCAACCGGCAACGGTCTGTGGATGACCCTGTGGCTGGCGATTCCGGTCATGGTGTTCTCGTTCAACCACTCTCCGATCATCTCTTCTTTCGCCGTTGCGAAGCGTGAAGAGTACGGCGATATGGCAGAACAGAAATGCTCGAAGATCCTGGCATTCGCACACATCATGATGGTGCTGACCGTAATGTTCTTCGTCTTCAGCTGTGTACTGAGCCTGACTCCGGCAGACCTGGCTGCGGCTAAAGAGCAGAACATCTCGATTCTGTCTTACCTGGCTAACCACTTTAACGCACCGGTTATCGCGTGGATGGCTCCGATTATCGCGATTATCGCTATCACCAAATCCTTCCTCGGCCACTACCTGGGTGCACGTGAAGGCTTCAACGGTATGGTGATTAAATCTCTGCGTGGTAAAGGTAAGTCTATCGAAATCAACAAGCTGAACCGTATCACTGCGCTGTTCATGCTGGTAACGACCTGGATTGTTGCCACCCTGAACCCGAGCATCCTGGGTATGATTGAAACCCTGGGCGGCCCAATCATCGCGATGATCCTGTTCCTGATGCCGATGTACGCAATCCAGAAAGTACCGGCAATGCGTAAGTACAGCGGTCACATCAGCAACGTATTCGTTGTCGTGATGGGTCTGATTGCAATCTCCGCAATCTTCTACTCTCTGTTCAGCTAAGTCCTTTCGCGCCGCTTTCGGGCGGCGCTTCCTCCGTTTTAACGCGATGTATTTCCTATGATTAGCGTATTCGATATTTTCAAAATCGGCATTGGCCCTTCCAGTTCTCATACCGTTGGACCAATGAAAGCGGGTAAGCAATTTACCGACGATCTGATTGCCCGTAACCTGCTTAAAGACGTGACCCGCGTGGTGGTTGACGTGTACGGCTCGCTCTCTCTGACCGGTAAAGGCCACCACACAGATATCGCCATAATTATGGGTCTGGCGGGTAACCTGCCGGATACCGTGGATATCGATTCCATCCCTGGTTTTATTCAGGATGTGAATACTCATGGTCGCCTGATGTTGGCAAACGGTCAGCACGAAGTGGAGTTCCCGGTTGATCAGTGCATGAACTTCCATGCCGATAACCTTTCTCTGCATGAAAACGGCATGCGCATTACCGCGCTGGCGGGCGATAAAGTCGTTTACAGTCAGACTTACTACTCTATCGGCGGTGGCTTTATCGTTGATGAAGAACATTTTGGTCAGCAGGATAGCGCACCGGTTGAAGTTCCTTATCCGTACAGTTCCGCTGCCGATCTTCAAAAACATTGTCAGGAGACCGGGCTGTCACTCTCTGGTCTGATGATGAAAAACGAGCTGGCGCTGCACAGCAAAGAAGAACTGGAACAGCACCTGGCGAACGTCTGGGAAGTAATGCGTGGCGGTATTGAGCGCGGTATTGCCACCGAAGGCGTTTTGCCAGGCAAACTGCGCGTTCCACGCCGCGCTGCGGCACTGCGCCGGATGCTGGTTAGCCAGGATAAAACCACCACTGATCCGATGGCAGTTGTTGACTGGATCAACATGTTTGCGCTGGCAGTGAACGAAGAGAACGCTGCGGGCGGTCGCGTGGTGACTGCGCCGACTAACGGTGCGTGCGGGATTATCCCGGCAGTGCTGGCGTACTACGACAAGTTTATCCGCGAAGTGAACGCTAACTCACTGGCTCGTTACCTGCTGGTAGCAAGCGCGATTGGTTCTCTTTATAAGATGAACGCCTCGATTTCTGGTGCCGAAGTGGGTTGCCAGGGTGAAGTTGGCGTGGCGTGCTCTATGGCGGCAGCTGGTCTGGCAGAACTGTTAGGCGCAAGCCCGGCGCAGGTGTGCATCGCGGCGGAAATCGCCATGGAACACAACCTCGGTCTGACTTGTGACCCGGTTGCTGGACAAGTTCAGGTACCGTGCATTGAGCGTAACGCCATTGCGGCAGTAAAAGCGGTGAACGCTGCACGTATGGCGCTACGCCGTACCAGCGAACCACGTGTCTGCCTCGATAAAGTTATCGAAACCATGTACGAAACAGGTAAAGATATGAATGCCAAGTACCGCGAAACCTCTCGTGGTGGCCTGGCGATGAAGATTGTTGCCTGCGATTAATCGCTCTCCAGAGGCCTCGATTTGCGAGGCCTCTTCCCGTTTTCTCATCCAGCCGTAGCCTCTTCCAGTAGTGAATGTTACCCTTATCGCCTGATCTTTAAGGGGGTTATCGTGGCTGTTCATTTGCTTATTGTCGATGCACTGAATCTTATCCGTCGCATTCATGCCGTTCAGGGGTCGCCTTGTGTCGAAACCTGCCAGCACGCGCTCGATCAGCTCATTATGCACAGCCAGCCAACCCACGCGGTCGCCGTTTTTGATGATGAAAACCGCAGTAGCGGCTGGCGTCATCAGCGTTTACCAGATTACAAAGCGGGTCGACCACCAATGCCGGAAGAGTTGCACAACGAAATGCCTGCATTACGCGCCGCCTTTGAGCAACGAGGCGTCCCGTGCTGGTCAGCCAGCGGCAACGAAGCCGATGACTTAGCCGCCACGCTGGCGGTCAAAGTAACTCAGGCCGGGCATCAGGCAACAATTGTTTCGACAGATAAAGGCTACTGCCAGTTACTTTCACCTACATTACGTATTCGTGATTACTTCCAGAAACGTTGGCTGGATGCACCATTTATTGATAAAGAATTTGGCGTTCAACCGCAGCAGTTACCCGATTACTGGGGGCTGGCGGGGATCAGCAGTTCAAAAGTGCCGGGCGTTGCGGGGATCGGGCCAAAAAGCGCTACGCAGCTGCTGGTCGAATATCAAAACCTGGAAGGGATATATGAAAATCTGGACGCGGTTGCCGAAAAGTGGCGCAAAAAATTAGAAATGCATAAAGAGATGGCATTTCTGTGCCGCGATATTGCCCGCTTACAGACTGATTTGCATATCGACGGCAATTTACAGCAATTGCGGTTGGTACGGTAACGGCGTGCCGGATACGGCGCAAACGTCGCATCCGGCATCGTCACATCAGCGCAATTACCAGGCGGTATGGTAAAGCTCTACAATATCCTCAAGCGTTGCTTCACGCGGGTTGCCACCGGTACAAACATCATCCAGTGCCGCCTGCGCCAGTGCCGGAATGTCTTCCTTGCGTACACCAACATCACGCAAATGTGGCGGAATACCGACATCACGGTTGAGAGCAAATACCGCTTCAACAGCGGCATTACGTGCCTCTTCCAGGCTCAAACCTTCCACTTTTACGCCCATAACGCGCGCGATATCGCGGTACTTCTCACCAGTAAATTCGGCGTTATAACGCATGACATGCGGTAACAGGATGGCGTTCGCAACACCGTGTGGAGTGTTGTAAAACGCGCCCAGCGGATGCGCCATACCATGCACCAGCCCTAACCCAACATTCGAGAAGCCCATACCCGCAACATACTGCCCGAGCGCCATTTCTTCTCCGGCATCCTTATCACCAGCAACCGATCCTCGTAGCGCCCCAGCAATAATTTCAATCGCTTTAATGTGCAGCGCATCGGTTAGCGCCCACGCACCACGAGTAATATACCCCTCAATAGCATGAGTGAGCGCATCGACACCCGTCGCGGCTTTCAGCGCAGGCGGCATACCATCCATCATGTCAGCGTCAATAAACGCCACCTGCGGGATATCATGCGGATCAACGCAAACAAACTTGCGCCGTTTTTCTTCGTCAGTGATCACGTAGTTAATGGTCACTTCTGCCGCAGTGCCTGCTGTGGTGGGGATTGCCAGAATCGGTACACTAGGTTTATTGGTCGGGGAAAGCCCTTCCAGGCTACGCACATCGGCAAACTCCGGGTTGTTGCTGATAATGCCAATCGCTTTACAAGTATCCTGTGGAGAACCACCACCAATAGCGATCAGGTAATCCGCGCCGCTATTCTGGAATACACCGAGCCCTTCTTTGACGACAGTAATTGTTGGGTTGGGCACTACGCCGTCGTAAATCGCCCATGCCAGCCCTGCAGCATCCATCTTATCGGTCACTTTCGCCACCACGCCGCATTGCACCAGCGTTTTATCGGTGACGATCAGCGCCTTCTGATAACCACGGCGTTTCACCTCATCGGTTAAAGCTCCAACAGCCCCCCGACCAAACCATGCCGTTTCGTTCAGAATCATTCTGTTAGCCATCATCCTTCTCCTTGTTGCTTTACGAAATTACTCTTCAATCCGTAACCCGTAGGTTTTGAATTTCTCCAGCACTACGGCAATCTCTTCATCGCTCAGCACTGGCACCGGGTCCGTAATCGCCAGGGTCGTCAGGTAAAGCTGCGCCAGCACTTCAACCTCATGCGCCAGCCATAACGCTTTCTCCAGATTCACCTCACAAGCGATAAGCCCATGATGTTGTAACAAAGTTGCCTTACGGTTTTTGAGAGCCAGCGCAACATGTTCAGAAAGTTCCCGAGTTCCAAAGGTCGCATAAGGCGCGCAAGGAATAGAATTACCACCAGCCGCCGCAATCATGTAGTGAATAGCGGGGATCGGTCGGTTAAGAATGGAAACTGCCGTGCAATGAACGGCATGATTGTGAACAACCGCGTTGGCATCCGGTCTGCTTTGATAGGCCGCCATATGGAAACGCCATTCGCTTGAGGGGAGCTTTCCTTCCTCATGTTTACCGTTGCCATCAATAAAGACAATATGCGACTCCGTCAGTTTTTCATACGGAATGCCTGTAGGCGTAATCAGCATCCCATCCTGATAACGTACACTGACGTTACCCGCTGTTCCCTGATTCAGTCCCAGGCGGGTCATTTCCAGGCAAGTGTCAATAATCTGACGAGCAAGTTTATTTCGTTCCATTAGCTACCTCTCTCTGATTCAAAACAGGGCAATAATGTTGTTCCTTTCACACTATTGAATTAGCCGTTTAATTACCCACCATCTTCTTCCTGATTAACCGGAAAGAAATTCACAAGCTTATATTTTGTGACCTGGCTCAACTAATCACAGTAAATAACTGCAAGTTCTCTTTTTATAACCCCGTTAAAAATGACCGCTCTTAAAAATATTTATCAAAACGGTCATTTTTCCATTTCCCCTCGCCAGAAATGCCCGTTTTCGGCATAAACAATTAATACGGTCATCTGGTTTGTGTTTTTTATGATTTATTTTCTGAAACGGGCATGAAATTTCGATTATTAAAGTGATGGTAGTCACATAAAGTCACCTCCCAGCTAATAAGTGTGACCGTCGTCATATTACAGAGCGTTTTTTATTTGAAAATGAATCCATGAGTTCATTTCTGACAGGCAAATATTCACTGATATGAAGCCCGAACTCGCTGGTTTTGCACTTTTGAAAACATAACCGATTACGTGCTTAAGCTTCTGAACCTAAGAGGATGCTATGGGAAACACATCAATACAAACGCAGAGTTACCGTGCGGTAGATAAAGATGCAGGGCAAAGCAGAAGTTACATTATTCCATTCGCGCTGCTGTGCTCACTGTTTTTTCTTTGGGCGGTAGCCAATAACCTTAACGACATTTTATTGCCTCAATTTCAGCAGGCTTTTACGCTGACAAACTTTCAGGCAGGTCTGATCCAATCGGCCTTTTACTTTGGTTATTTCATTATCCCAATCCCTGCCGGGATATTGATGAAAAAACTCAGTTATAAAGCAGGGATTATTACCGGATTATTTTTATATGCCTTGGGCGCTGCATTATTCTGGCCCGCCGCAGAAATAATGAACTACACCTTATTTTTAGTTGGCCTATTTATTATTGCAGCCGGATTAGGTTGTCTGGAAACTGCCGCAAACCCTTTTGTTACGGTATTAGGGCCGGAAAGCAGTGGTCACTTCCGCTTAAATCTTGCGCAAACATTTAACTCGTTTGGCGCAATTATCGCGGTTGTCTTTGGGCAAAGTCTTATTTTGTCTAACGTGCCACATCAATCGCAAGACGTTCTCGATAAAATGTCTCCAGAGCAATTGAGTGCGTATAAACACAGCCTGGTATTATCGGTACAGACACCTTATATGATCATCGTGGCTATCGTGTTACTGGTCGCCCTGCTGATCATGCTGACGAAATTCCCGGCATTGCAGAGTGATAATCACAGTGACGCCAAACAAGGATCGTTCTCCGCATCGCTTTCTCGTCTGGCGCGTATTCGTCACTGGCGCTGGGCGGTATTAGCGCAATTCTGCTATGTCGGCGCACAAACGGCCTGCTGGAGCTATTTGATTCGCTACGCTGTAGAAGAAATTCCAGGTATGACCGCAGGCTTTGCCGCTAACTATTTAACCGGAACCATGGTGTGCTTCTTTATTGGTCGTTTCACCGGCACCTGGCTCATCAGTCGCTTCGCACCACACAAAGTCCTGGCAGCCTACGCATTAATCGCTATGGCACTGTGCCTGATCTCAGCCTTCGCTGGCGGTCATGTGGGTTTAATAGCCCTGACTTTATGCAGCGCCTTTATGTCGATTCAGTACCCAACAATCTTCTCGCTGGGCATTAAGAATCTCGGCCAGGACACCAAATACGGCTCGTCCTTCATCGTTATGACCATTATTGGCGGCGGTATTGTCACTCCGGTCATGGGTTTTGTCAGTGACGCGGCGGGCAACATCCCCACAGCCGAACTGATCCCCGCACTCTGCTTCGCGGTCATCTTTATCTTTGCCCGTTTCCGTTCTCAAACGGCAACTAACTGAACATATTTTCCGAATAAAGTGAGGAATCTGTAATGAAAAAAATCAGCTTACCGAAAATTGGTATCCGCCCGGTTATTGACGGTCGTCGCATGGGTGTTCGTGAGTCGCTTGAAGAACAAACAATGAATATGGCGAAAGCCACGGCCGCACTGCTGACCGAGAAACTGCGCCATGCTTGCGGAGCTGCCGTCGAGTGTGTCATTTCCGATACCTGTATCGCGGGTATGGCTGAAGCTGCTGCTTGCGAAGAAAAATTCAGCAGCCAGAATGTAGGCCTCACCATTACGGTAACGCCTTGCTGGTGCTATGGCAGTGAAACCATTGACATGGACCCTACCCGCCCGAAAGCCATTTGGGGCTTTAACGGCACTGAACGCCCAGGCGCTGTTTACCTCGCCGCAGCTCTGGCAGCTCACAGTCAGAAAGGTATCCCGGCATTCTCCATTTACGGTCATGACGTTCAGGATGCCGATGACACATCGATTCCTGCCGACGTTGAAGAAAAACTGCTGCGCTTTGCCCGCGCCGGTTTGGCAGTCGCTAGTATGAAAGGTAAAAGCTATCTGTCGCTGGGCGGCGTTTCGATGGGGATCGCCGGTTCCATCGTTGACCACAACTTCTTTGAATCCTGGCTGGGAATGAAAGTCCAGGCGGTGGATATGACCGAACTGCGTCGCCGTATTGATCAGAAGATTTACGACGAAGCAGAACTGGAAATGGCGCTGGCCTGGGCTGATAAAAACTTCCGCTATGGCGAAGATGAAAATAACAAACAGTATCAACGCAATGCCGAGCAAAGCCGCGCAGTTCTACGCGAAAGTTTACTGATGGCGATGTGTATCCGCGACATGATGCAAGGCAACAGCAAACTGGCCGATATTGGTCGCGTGGAAGAATCTCTTGGTTACAACGCCATCGCTGCGGGCTTCCAGGGGCAACGTCACTGGACCGATCAATATCCAAATGGCGACACCGCCGAAGCGATCCTCAACAGTTCATTTGACTGGAATGGCGTACGCGAACCCTTTGTCGTGGCGACCGAAAACGACAGTCTTAACGGCGTGGCAATGCTAATGGGCCACCAGCTCACCGGCACCGCTCAGGTATTTGCCGATGTGCGTACCTACTGGTCACCAGAAGCAATTGAGCGTGTAACGGGGCATAAACTGGACGGACTGGCAGAACACGGCATCATCCACTTGATCAACTCCGGTTCTGCTGCGCTGGACGGATCCTGTAAACAACGCGACAGCGAAGGTAAACCGACGATGAAGCCGCACTGGGAAATCTCTCAGCAAGAGGCTGACGCTTGCCTCGCCGCGACCGAATGGTGCCCGGCTATCCACGAATATTTCCGTGGCGGTGGTTACTCTTCCCGCTTCCTTACTGAAGGCGGTGTCCCGTTCACCATGACCCGTGTCAACATCATCAAAGGCTTGGGCCCGGTACTGCAAATCGCGGAAGGCTGGAGCGTTGAGTTACCGAAGGATGTGCATGACATCCTCAACAAACGCACCAACTCAACCTGGCCAACCACCTGGTTTGCACCGCGCCTCACCGGTAAAGGGCCGTTTACGGATGTGTACTCGGTAATGGCGAACTGGGGCGCTAACCACGGGGTTCTGACCATCGGCCACGTTGGCGCTGACTTTATCACTCTCGCCTCCATGCTGCGTATCCCGGTATGTATGCACAACGTTGAAGAGACCAAAGTGTATCGTCCTTCTGCCTGGGCCGCGCACGGCATGGATATTGAAGGCCAGGATTACCGCGCTTGCCAGAACTACGGCCCGTTGTACAAGCGTTAATACATTACTCCCTGATGTGATGCCCGGTCGCTCCGGCTTCCGGGCCTGAACAAGCAAGAGTGGTTAGCCGGATAAGCAATGTTATCCGGCTATATTGCAGGAGCGATTATGAAACAAGAAGTTATCCTGGTACTCGACTGTGGCGCAACCAATGTCAGGGCCATCGCGGTTAATCGGCAGGGAAAAATTGTTGCCCGCGCCTCAACGCCTAATGCCAGCGATATCGCGGTGGAAAACAACACCTGGCACCAGTGGTCTTTAGACGCCATTTTGCAACGCTTTGCTGATTGCTGTCGGCAAATCAATAGTGAACTGACTGAATGCCACATCCGCGGTATCGCCGTCACCACCTTTGGTGTGGATGGCGCTCTGGTAGATAAGCAAGGCAATCTGCTCTATCCGATCATTAGCTGGAAATGTCCGCGAACAGCAGCGGTAATGGACAATATTGAACGGTTGATCTCCGCACAGCAGTTGCAGGCTATTTCTGGCGTCGGAGCCTTTAGTTTCAATACGTTATATAAATTGGTGTGGTTGAAAGAAAATCATCCACAACTGCTGGAACGCGCGCACGCCTGGCTCTTTATTTCGTCGCTGATTAACCACCGTTTAACCGGCGAATTCACTACTGATATCACGATGGCCGGAACCAGCCAGATGCTGGATATCCAGCAACGCGATTTCAGTCCGCAAATTTTACAAGCCACCGGTATTCCACGTCGTCTCTTCCCTCGTCTGGTGGAAGCGGGTGAACAGATTGGTACGTTACAGAACAGCGCCGCAGCAATGCTCGGCTTACCCGTTGGCATACCGGTGATTTCCGCAGGTCACGATACCCAGTTCGCCCTTTTTGGCGCTGGTGCCGAACAAAATGAACCCGTGCTCTCTTCCGGTACATGGGAAATTTTAATGGTCCGCAGTACGCAGGTTGATACTTCACTGTTAAGTCAGTACGCCGATTCCACCTGCGAACTGGATAGTCAGGCAGGGTTGTATAACCCAGGTATGCAATGGCTGGCATCCGGCGTGCTGGAATGGGTGAGAAAGCTGTTCTGGACGGCTGAAACTCCCTGGCAAATGTTGATTGAAGAGGCTCGTCTGATCGCGCCTGGCGCGGATGGCGTGAAAATGCA
This sequence comes from Escherichia coli, assembly GCF_036503815.1. Taxonomy (GTDB): domain Bacteria; phylum Pseudomonadota; class Gammaproteobacteria; order Enterobacterales; family Enterobacteriaceae; genus Escherichia; species Escherichia coli_F. Next base: position 1,056,147 of record NZ_AP027764.1, on the reverse strand, counting down.
GTGTGATTTATTGTCGTGTCAGAACGCTGGCTGGCAAGGAGTGACGCTTAATACCACGCGGGGGCATTTCTATCGCGCGGCGCTGGAAGGGTTAACCGCGCAATTACAGCGCAATCTACAGATGCTGGAAAAAATCGGGCACTTTAAAGCCTCTGAATTATTGTTAGTCGGTGGAGGAAGTCGCAACACATTGTGGAATCAGATTAAAGCCAATATGCTTGATATTCCGGTAAAAGTTCTCGACGACGCCGAAACGACCGTCGCAGGAGCTGCGCTGTTCGGTTGGTATGGCGTAGGGGAATTTAACAGCCCGGAAGAAGCTCGCGCGCAGATTCATTATCAGTACCGTTATTTCTACCCACAAACTGAACCTGAATTTATAGAGGAAGTGTGAAATGCTGAAAACAATTTCGCCGTTAATTTCTCCCGAACTATTGAAAGTGCTGGCAGAGATGGGACATGGAGATGAAATTATTTTTTCCGATGCTCACTTTCCCGCCCATTCGATGGGACCGCAGGTGATCCGTGCTGATGGCCTGTTGGTGAGCGACTTACTCCAGGCGATTATCCCGTTATTTGAACTGGACAGTTATGCACCGCCGCTGGTGATGATGGCAGCGGTAGAGGGTGACACTCTCGATCCTGAAGTAGAACGACGTTATCGAAATGCGCTTTCACTACAAGCCCCCTGTCCTGACATCATCCGCATCAATCGTTTTGCGTTTTATGAACGGGCGCAAAAAGCCTTTGCGATCGTTATCACAGGCGAACGAGCGAAGTACGGGAATATTCTTTTAAAAAAAGGGGTAACACCGTAATCTCATACCGGTACGCCCGCATGACGCGGGCGGTTATCGAATGATGGGGTGAAAAATATGAAAGCGGCACGCCAGCAAGCGATAGTCGACCTGCTGCTGAACCATACCAGCCTGACCACGGAAGCGCTCTCTGAACAGCTAAAGGTCAGTAAAGAAACCATTCGTCGCGATCTCAATGAATTACAGACGCAGGGTAAAATTCTGCGCAATCATGGGCGCGCTAAATATATCCACCGTCAAAATCAAGACAGTGGCGATCCCTTTCACATCCGGCTGAAAAGCCATTATGCGCATAAAGCAGATATCGCGCGCGAGGCGCTCGCGTGGATTGAAGAAGGGATGGTGATAGCCTTAGACGCCAGTTCAACCTGCTGGTATCTGGCACGCCAGTTGCCTGACATCAACATCCAGGTCTTCACCAATAGCCATCCGATTTGCCATGAACTCGGTAAACGTGAACGCATTCAACTGATCAGTTCCGGCGGCACACTTGAGCGCAAATATGGCTGTTACGTCAATCCCTCGCTGATTTCCCAACTTAAATCGCTGGAAATCGATCTGTTTATTTTTTCTTGTGAAGGGATCGATAGCAGCGGTGCACTGTGGGACTCCAATGCCATCAACGCTGATTACAAATCGATGCTATTAAAACGTGCCGCGCAATCGTTGTTATTGATTGATAAAAGTAAATTTAATCGTTCAGGGGAAGCCCGCATCGGGCATCTGGATGAGGTCACGCACATTATTTCTGATGAGCGCCAGGTTGCGGCTTCTTTGGTAACAGCCTGACAGAAATGGGAGCAGGCCGGAGACGACGCCCCGGCCTTGTTAGTTATCGCTCGTCGCGACGGCCACCCACCGCAGCCCAGATGCGGCGGACATGCACCGTCACTTCTTCACGATCGTGATACAACTGTCGCGCCTGAATCTGAGCATTTATGCCATGTTCATCAAGCTGTGCCTGAATATACGCCAGATTATGTGACACTTCTTCGTAGCGTTTTTTCATCGGCAGTTTGAGGTTGAAAATGGTTTCACGGCACCAGCCATTAACCAGCCACTGCGCCATCAATGCCGCAACTTTCGCCGGTTTTTCAACCATATCGCATACCATCCAGGAGATATTGCTGCGTGTCGGACGGAATTTGAAACCGTCTTCCCGCAGCCACGTCACCTGCCCGGTATCCATCAGGCTTTGTGCCATCGGGCCGTTATCAACGGAATATACCCACATGTTGCGCTTCACCAGTTGGTAGGTCCAGCCGCCTGGGCAAGCACCTAAATCCACCGCCCACATCCCGTTCGCCAGACGTTCATCCCACTCATCCGCCGGAATAAACACATGAAATGCCTCTTCCAGTTTGAGCGTGGAACGACTCGGCGCATCTGCCGGAAATTTCAGGCGCGGAATGCCCATATAGAACGGCGAATTATTGTTGCTGTATGAGTAACCGGTATAGCAGCAACCTGGTGCAATAAAGAATACATGCACAACCGGACGCTTCGGCGTTTCATAGTTCGCCAGCACCCCGGCATCGCGCAAGGCAGCGCGTAGCGGCACGGTGAATTTACGGCAGAATTTCAGCAACTCTTTGCTTTCGTTGGTATCGGCAACTTCAACACGCAGTTCACCGCCCTTCTCTACTACGCCCTGTAACATGCCGACAATGGGGGTAATACGATCTTCTGGCGGCAAATGCTGCAGGAGTTCCCCGACCACAAACCACTGGCGGGCAAAAATTAATGAACTGAACGGCAGCTCACGGATTAACTTATCGCCATCATCAGGTTGATAACATTCATAAATGACATAACCCGCATTCTCTTTCACGCGGGTAAAACCGAAAATTTCCCGCAGGCCGGCTTTATCGGTAATTTCTGCGGCGCACTCTTTTTCAAAGCCCGGACGGCACAGCAATACAACCTTATTCATGACTTACGCCCTTGCGCTTTAAACGGATAGCACCAACTAACATTAACGCCCAGCCCGCGAGGAAGCTCACGCCGCCAACCGGTGTGACAAATGCCCACAAACGCAGATGGGACAGCGCCAGGCAATAAAGGCTGCCGCTGAACAGCACCGTGCCTAACGCGAGGAAAACGCTACTCCAGTAAAACCAGATACTGATGCGACGCTGCATTGCCACCGCCAGACCTAAGATCGCCAGCGTATGGAACGCCTGGTATTCGAGACCGGTCTGGATCCAGCCCATCTCAACGGCCCCCATGGTTTTACTTAACACATGCGCGCCAAAAGCGCCCAGAGCCACAAAAATGAAGCCGCTAATGGCGGCAAAAATCAGCATAAAACGGCTGGTCATGGTCGTACCCTACGTAAATTATTGTTCATAACGAAAGCGGAATTTTTCTTGTTCAGCAGCGGCTTTCGCCAGGATCCATTGGCGAAAGGCGGCTATTTTACCCAGTTCTGCCTGGCTGTCATGACAAACCAGATAAAAAGCGTTTTTACTGACCAGAACATCATTAAACGGGCAAACAAGACGTCCGGCTTCAATTTCAGATTGCGCCATCACGTTATTCGCCAGCGCCACTCCCTGCCCGTGGATAGCCGCTTGCAGCACCATGGCGCTATGACTAAATATTGGTCCTTGCTGAACGTTGATATGATTTAACCCCAATTGGCGAGTATATGTCTGCCAGTCACGGCGAGACGCATCATGTAATAACGTATGTTTAGCCAAGTCTTCCGGGGTCTTCAAGGGTTTATCGCCTGTCAGCAGTAGCGGCGAACACACCGGCAATAAATATTCGGCGTAAAGTTTTTCCACCCGTAGCCCCGGCCAGTTGCCCCGACCATAGAATATCGCCACGTCAACATCATCCGCCAGCTTATCTTCCTGACGATCAACCGCCTGGATGCGAACGTCAATTCCCGGATAAGCTGAATTAAAGCTGGAAAGTCGTGGAACCAACCAATGAATGGCGAAACTGGGGAGTAAACTGACCGTCAACGCCCCCTTGGCGCTACGGGCCTGGAGTTTACGTGTCGCTTCGGTTAATTGCGAAAATATCTCTTTGATATCGAGGAAATAGCTTTGCCCTTCCTCGGTCAGCAGGAGTGAACGATTACGGCGGCGGAACAGTTTTAGCCCCAGAAAATCCTCAAGAGACTTGATTTGATGACTTACTGCGGCCTGAGTCACAAAAAGCTCTTCTGCTGCGCGAGTGAAACTTAAATGGCGTGCTGCGGCATCAAAAACTCGTAAGGCATTTAGCGGTGGTAATCGTTTAGACATGGCTTTTAAACTTTGATGTTAAATGAATTTAACAATTAGATCACTCTGTGTAACCTATTAGTTTTTTTAATCTGAGCCATTATAAATTGTCCGTTGAGCTTCTACCAGCAAATACCTATAGTGGCGGCACTTCCTGAGCCGGAACGAAAAGTTTTATCGGAATGCGTGTTCTGGTGAACTTTTGGCTTACGGTTGTGATGTTGTGTTGTTGTGTTTGCAATTGGTCTGCGATTCAGACCATGGTAGCAAAGCTACCTTTTTTCACTTCCTGTACATTTACCCTGTCTGTCCATAGTGATTAATGTAGCACCGCCTAATTGCGGTGCTTTTTTTTACCTTGCGATCGCGAATTACTGATCCAGTTCGACCATCTCTTTCACGTCGGTACGGTTGATCTGCTGTTTGTTGCCATTAGCGTCTTTATACGAAATCATACCGGTATCGTTATCAGTCTGTGGTTTGCCGTCAGAGACGATGGTACGTCCGTCATTGGTGTGCATCACATAGTTCGAACCGGAACAGGCGCTCAGGGCAAAAGTCAGCATACAGGCAGAAATAATTGCGGCAGTCTTTTTCATCATCTTCTCCTTAAAGCGATTAATAAATCTTAATAGTATTGATTAACAGGCTAAAATTAACGCCTAACACTATTCAGCATATGTTACTGACGCGGCTTCGCCAGGATATCCAGATAATTCTGATGGTTAGCACTCTCCTTGTATCGAAGTGAATTTTGCGTCACGATCGGTGCATCAAGCCGAGGAGTACCATGAACGTTTTTAATCCCGCGCAGTTTCGCGCCCAGTTTCCCGCGCTACAGGATGCGGGCGTCTATCTCGACAGTGCCGCGACCGCGCTTAAACCTGAAGCCGTGGTTGAAGCAACCCGACAGTTTTACAGCCTGAGCGCCGGAAACGTCCATCGTAGCCAGTTTGCCGAAGCCCAACGCCTGACCGCGCGTTACGAAGCTGCACGGGAAAAAGTGGCGCAATTACTGAATGCACCAGATGACAAAACTATCATCTGGACGCGCGGCACCACTGAATCCATCAACATGGTGGCACAATGCTATGCGCGTCCGCGTCTGCAATCGGGCGATGAAATTATTGTCAGTGTGGCAGAGCACCACGCCAACCTCGTCCCCTGGCTGATGGTCGCCCAACAAACTGGAGCCAAAGTGGTGAAATTGCCGCTGAATGCACAGCGACTGCCGGATGTCGATTTGTTGCCAGAACTGATCACACCTCGTAGTCGGATTCTGGCGTTGGGCCAGATGTCGAACGTCACTGGCGGTTGCCCGGATCTGGCACGAGCGATTACCTTTGCTCATTCAGCCGGGATGGTGGTGATGGTTGATGGTGCTCAGGGTGCGGTGCATTTCCCCGCAGATGTTCAGCAACTGGATATTGATTTCTATGCTTTTTCAGGTCACAAACTGTATGGCCCGACAGGTATCGGCGTGCTGTATGGCAAACCAGAACTGCTGGAAGCGATGTCGCCCTGGCTGGGTGGCGGTAAAATGATTCACGAAGTGAGTTTTGACAGCTTCACCCCTCAATCCGCGCCGTGGAAACTGGAAGCAGGAACGCCAAATGTCGCTGGTGTCATAGGATTAAGCGCGGCGCTGGAATGGCTGGCAGATTACGATATCAACCAGGCCGAAAGCTGGAGCCGTAGCTTAGCAACGCTGGCGGAAGATGCGCTGACGAAACGTCCAGGCTTTCGTTCATTCCGCTGCCAGGATTCCAGCCTGCTAGCCTTTGATTTTGCTGGCGTTCATCACAGCGATATGGTGACACTGCTGGCGGAGTACGGCATTGCCCTGCGGGCCGGGCAGCATTGCGCTCAGCCGCTACTGGCAGAATTAGGCGTAACCGGCACACTGCGCGCCTCTTTTGCGCCATATAATACAAAGAGTGATGTAGATGCGCTGGTGAATGCCGTTGACCGTGCGCTGGAATTATTGGTGGATTAATGACGAACCCGCAATACGCTGGACATCCGTTCGGCACAACCGTTACCGTAAAGACGTTACACGATACTTTCGCGCCGTTGACTCAATGGGAAGACAAATATCGTCAGCTAATTATGTTGGGGAAACAGCTTCCAGCTTTGCCAGACGAGTTAAAAGCGCAGGCTAAAGAGATCGCCGGATGCGAAAACCGCGTCTGGCTGGGGTATACCGTGGCTGAAAACGGCACGATGCATTTCTTTGGCGACAGCGAAGGACGCATTGTGCGCGGCCTACTGGCGGTGTTGTTGACTGCCGTTGAGGGGAAAACCGCCGCCGAATTGCAGGCACAGTCGCCGCTGGCATTGTTTGATGAGCTGGGATTGCGTGGGCAGCTTAGCGCCTCACGCAGCCAGGGGTTGAATGCGTTAAGCGAGGCGATTTTCGCTGCGGCGAAGCAGGTTTAAGCACAGAATCAGGTCGGATAAGACGTTCACGTCGCATCCGACCTGATTGTTTACCCCTGACGCGCCGCTTTCACCATCATCTTCTTCAGCGCATGAGAAACCGCAACAAAACCAAAGGTGGCGGTCACCATCGTCGCCGCACCAAATCCAGATGCACAATCCATCCGCTTCGGCCCTTCTGCCGTGGCTTTCATGGCACACACCGTACCGTCTGACTGCGGGTACACCAGCGCTTCGGTAGAGAACACGCAATCCACGCCGAGCTTACCTTTGCTGTTTTTCACTACGCCAAAATCGCTTTTCAGGCGCTCGCGCAACTTCGCCGCCAGCGGGTCCTGAATCGTTTTAGCCAGATCGGTAACCTGAATCTGCGTCGGATCAATCTGCCCACCAGCACCACCAGTCGTGACCAGAGGGATTTTATTGCGACGACAATAAGCAATCAGCGCCGCCTTGGGTCGCACACTATCAATGGCATCAATCACGTACGAATAACCGGCACTCATATATTGTGCTACGTTATCCACCGTTACGAAGTCATCCACCACCGTTACACGGCACTCCGGGTTAATCTGGCGAATACGTTCGGCCATGACTTCCGCTTTAGCCAGCCCGACGTTATCGCGCAGCGCGTGAATTTGCCGATTGGTATTAGTGACGCACACATCATCCATATCGATAAGTGTGATTGCGCCAATACCCGTGCGCGCCAACGCTTCCGCCGCCCAGGAACCAACGCCACCGATACCGACCACACAAATATGCGCATCAGCAAACAGTTGCAACGCTTTTTCACCATACAGACGCGCAGTGCCACCAAAACGCTGACGCCATGCATCACTAATTACCACAGACATAGCACCTCAGAATTAAAAAGGGCGAGGTTATCCCTCACCCTGTCGTATCCGTCAAAACGGTATACAGAATAACACATCAGCCGCTAAAGACGTTACCTGCGCCCGGGGCGGTTTTCAGCACCCAAACACGTCCATAGTGGTTGTACCAACCTGCGCGGTGTCCGGCTTCCGGCCCGATACCTTGATAAATATCGAAGTGTTGGCCTTTGATTGCACCACCGACATCCAGCGCCACCATCAGCCGTAGTTCGTACTGACCGTTAAATTTGCCGTTATTATCCAGCAGCGGTACTTCTGCCAGTAAGGTTGTACCAGGCGGGATAATGGAACGATCAGAGGCAACTGAAGCGCGGCCAACCAGCGGTACTGCACTTGCTCCTTTCACTGGTGCAAAAGACTGCGGTTTAAAGAAAACAAATGAAGGATTCTGCTCAAGCAGCTCGCGAACCTCGGCTTCACTGTGTGTTTCACCCCAGTGACGAATCGCCTGCATCGACATATCTTCTTTTTTCACTTCGCCACGGTCAATCAGCACCTTACCGATGCTGCGATAGGCATGACCGTTTTTCCCTGCATAGCTGAAAAAGTTAAGCGGACTGCCATCACCAAAGTCGATATACCCGCTACCCTGCACATCCATAATGAAGTTATCCATCAGAGAGTTGCTGTAAGCGAGGATGTATTTATCGCTCAATGCTCCCGCGTAGATCTCAGCACGAGACGGCAGACGACCACGCTTTGGCGGCATACGGTAAATAGGATACTGGAACTCGCCCTGACGGGTATGGCGCGCCTGAATGACAGGCGTGTAATAGCCCGTAAACTGCACGTTGCCATAGTTGTCGGCACCTTCCATCTGCCAGGCGTCAATGCCGAACTGACGCATATTGCGGGTATCACCGCCTGCGCGTAGCCACTCCTGCACCGCATTATAAACATTACTCTGGTTGCCATACAGACGCGGTGACGAAGTACGGATATGGTTAATTTGCTCGGCAAAATCACCGGCGTTAATTGGCGCGCCAACGGCATCTGGCTGGTTTACCAGAGAGAAAGGCTGGGTAAATTTCCCGTCTTTATATTGCTGTCCGCGATCGGTTGGTTTGGAAGAGCAGGCGGCAAGCATTGCCACAACCGTGCCCATAAGAAGGTACTTTACCCAACGTCCTTTCATTGTTCTCTTCTTCAGTTTAAAAAATAAGGCGCAATGAAGATAACAAACCGCTGCGTTTAATGAAATGAGCAGCCTCTCCCTGACGCAAATTTTGCACAAAAAACAGGCTTTAGTGATTTGTTTTTGCTCAAAATCATACCAAATCCGTGATCTGGGTAAAAAAAAGGTTGCATGAAAACGCGAGCGGAGTATAGTGCGCATCCACGGACGCGGGGTGGAGCAGCCTGGTAGCTCGTCGGGCTCATAACCCGAAGGTCGTCGGTTCAAATCCGGCCCCCGCAACCAATTAAAATTTGATGAAGTAAAGCAGTACGGTGACGCGGGGTGGAGCAGCCTGGTAGCTCGTCGGGCTCATAACCCGAAGGTCGTCGGTTCAAATCCGGCCCCCGCAACCAATCAAAATTTGATGAAGTAAAGCAGTACGGTGACGCGGGGTGGAGCAGCCTGGTAGCTCGTCGGGCTCATAACCCGAAGGTCGTCGGTTCAAATCCGGCCCCCGCAACCAACACTTATGATGCTGATAAACCGCAATGTGTTTCACAAATTGCGGTTTTTTTGTACCTGAAATCTTCCTTAGCTGAACTCACAGCACGTTTTTTATCTCCCTTCCTGCAAAGAAATCTATTATCGACCTGGCAACGTATATCCCGGTTTGCTGGTATGACTCAACGGTGGCGGCCGCAATATGCGGCGTTGTAATGATATTCCTGGCATGTAGCAATGGGCTAAATTGCGCTAGCGGTTCAGAGCTAAACACATCCAGCGCTGCAAAAACATTTCGTTCTTCAATTACCTGAAGTAAAGCACCCTCATCCAGCAACTTTCCCCTTGCGGCGTTGATGATAAGAGCACCATTGCGCATCATCGACAAATATTTATGACTAATGAAGTTCTCCAGCTCCGGAGAAAATGGCAAAAGAACGATGATGACATGAGACTGCATAAAGATATCTTCAATTGATACGAACTGAACTCCATCTTTGCCTGCGGCCTGGAAATCGGGTTGTTTGTCAAAAGCTAAAAGCTCAACATCAAAACCAGATAACCTTTTCGCCAGTGTTTTGCCAATATTGCCGTAGCCAAGCAGGCCAATACGTTTACCTTGTAACTCGCAGCCATGCGACTCGCCCCAATAACCATTTTGCATCGCATGATAGCTACCGGGGATATTTCTCATGCTCGCAAAAATAAGACCGATGATAAATTCCGCGACTGCATTTGAATTAATCCCAACAGCATTATTGACCACAATACCTGATTGTCGAGCCGTATGAAGATCAATATTATCAATCCCTGTCCCGAATCTCGATATTATTTTCACTCCTGGTAGTCGCGATAACGTATCCGCTTGATAACAATCTTTTCCGGCAATGACTGCGCAAATAGATTCTCGTAATACTGTGGATTCTGATTTAACCAGATGCTCCACATTATTCTTGATAATAAGGTTAAAATGATTTTCTCTTAGCAGCTTGCTGGCAGAAACACAACGCGCTGAAAAGCTGGGAACGGTGACCAGAACGTTTTTCATAGCTGACACTCACATCAATGAACGCCACCCCAAGAGATGGCGTGACCGGTTACTGTTTTATATTCTAAAATTATGAGTTTGCTTTAATACCGAGCGCACCTCCTGGATGATATAAGCCGAAATCAGCACGAGTAAACTTTTTCAATTCGGAGAGCGCAAGCGCCACCGCATCACCAACAACCAGAACGACTGTTGATGAGCATGACGGTGCTAAACCTAAATTATCCGCCTCACTTTTTACGGGAATTTCAACGGATAAATCACAACTTATCGCAAGCGATGAGCGATGACTGCGGGTAAAGGAGATCAAATAATTACCCATTTTTTTCAGACTAGGTAGTGTTGCCAGGATTTCTGTCGTCTCACCACTGTTTGAAATAAGAATAACAACATCATCTTTCGCCACCATCCCAAGATCGCCGTGTACGGCTTCAGTACCGTGAACAAAAAACGAGGGAGTTCCAGTGCTGGCAAATGTTGCGGCGAGTTTTCGGGCAATAATACCGGACTTACCGACACCAATAAAAACAACTTTCCCCTGACAAGACTGTAATACTTTAATTAAATTTGCGACCTCCGAAAGGGGGGAATCAATAACTTCTTCAACTGCTTTATGTTCGTTACGCATAAAATGTTTAATGAGATGGATAAGATCCGTGCTGTTCATTTTTATTTTCCTTGATTAATATTTTTAATTACACTCGCAAGACGCGTAAGCCCCATATATAATTTTTCTCGACCGCAGGCCAGGTTCAGACGAAGGTAGCCCTCCCCCTCCGTTCCATAGACATTCCCCGCCATAATGCCCACTTTGCCTTCATGAATTAATCGACTGTAGAATTCATCAAAGGGATAACCAATAGCAGAGCAATCTATCCACGAAAAATAGCAACCATCAGCAGGCCTTACGATCAATTCTGGAGTATTTTCGTTCAGATACTGCTGGGTGAATTGAATGTTAGAGGCAATATGTGCCTTTAATGACTTTAACCATCCCTCACATTCGTTATAGGCAATAATAGTTGCAATTATATTCAGTACGGATGGGGAGTTTACAAAATCGCGATATCTTGATATCGTTCTGAACTTATGATTAAAATTATCGTCAGTTGAAATCATATACGATCCTGTTAGCGCAGGAACATTAAATGTCTTCGATATCGAATTAAACACCACTACTTTTTCTTTTTTTATTTTAAGCGCAGATGTAAAGCTACGATTAAAAACAAAATCACTGTGAATTTCATCTGAACATAACCAGACATTATGTCTTGCACAGCTTGCAGCGATTTTATGCAGATCTTCTTCCGACCAGACGGTTCCTGTCGGGTTATGAGGATTACATAATAACACCATCTTTGCGCTTTGAATCTTAAGATCAAAATCTTGCCAATTGATAGCGTAGCCCCCCTCATTTTTTATAATCAAAGAGGCTGTCAGAATATTTCTCTCGCTATGTTTAATTATATCAAAAAATGCATTATAGACAGGTGTAAAAACGAGAATATTATCACCATGCGATGTCAATAACTCTATTGCTTTAGCAATGGAGTACATCACGCTTGGGCTATAGGTGATCCATTCTGGTTTGATTTCAGTTTTATATTGTTGATGATACCAATTGACTATCGCATTCAGATAGTCATCATGCTGCCAACGGCTGTACCCTAAAATCGGGTGTTCCAGACGTTTTCTTAATGCCCTGATGATAGCTTCCGGTATCGGAAGATCCATATCTGAAATAGAGAATGGTAATACATCTTTTACACCAAATCTGTCCTCGCAAAAGTCCCATTGGGTACAATATGTTCCTTTGCGGGAAATAGGAGTATTAAAAACATCCATCAGCATATCCCCATGTAGTTATCCATATCCCGACGCAAGGCGATGACTTTAGTACCGATAATGACTTGTAGGGTATTTTGATCAAGTTTAACAACCGCAATTCCGCCAGCTCTTTTTATTGCTGCCTCGTCAATCAATCCCATATCTGCGATTGTTAAACGTAAACGAGTTACGCAATTATCCAGGGATTTAATATTCTCTTTACCACCAAGTGCCTTAACCATCTGCTCCGCTGCTTGCAGCTCTGATTTATCAAGCGTTGGGATATCCGCTATAGCCGTATCCTCATGAGCATTCAGCGTGACAGGACTGGACTCTTCACGGCCTACCGTCATCAGGTTAAATTTGAGAATAGTCCAACGGAACACAAAGTAATAAATAAAGAAATAGGCCACTTCGACACACACCGCTATTGGCCAACCTGTTCTTGTGCCACGCAATACGCCAAAGCTAATAAATTGAATCAGATCGCCAGTAAATCCCATCTTCACGCCCATATATGGCAAGACCATGTTGGCGAATCCATTCATAAAAGCATGGAAGACAAATAGCAGTGGACTGACAAATAAGAACAGAAACTCAATCGGTTCGCTGACGCCGCCAATAATGACTGTAAGCACCCCGGAAATAAGCAATGCTTTGATAGCTTTTCTGTTTTGAGCATGAGCAGTGCGATACATCGCCAGCGCGGCACCAGCCAGACCATACTGAATCATCAGTTTGCCCTGTTCCATTTTCCCCGCCAAATCCAGCGGAATGACCGCATTCTCTTTGACGTACGCCATAAACATGTTCAGGGTGCCATAATACTCTTCGCCGCCGATCACTGCCGATCCGCCGATGGGGGTAAAGCGGAAAACTGACGTCACCAGGTGATTTAAACCAAAAGGTATTGTCACGCGTTCGGCGACTGCATAGAAAAAATAGCCAACAGGACCGGAAGTTGAAATCCAGTGGCCAATGAGCATGAAAAGATTGAAAAATGGTGGCCAGATAAAAGGGATGATCAGACCAAATCCACTCATCACAATCAGTGTAATAATAGGCACCAGGCGTGGGCCACTATAAAATCCTAATGATTCAGGAATACGTAAGTTAACGATCTTTTTATACATACTGGCGACTAATAATCCTGCTATAATCCCACCCAACACACTGGTATTGTAGGACTGGATTCCCAGAATAATGGTTTGCCCATGTGTCGACATTTGATCAGCAGCGACCAATAAGTCATGTTGTTTAAGATAAAAGTTCGTTCCCAGATGCATCGCCATGAAACCAATTAAGCCAGAAAAAGCGCCATAGGCTTTATCCTCTTTCTCTTTTAATAACCCCAGAGGTATAGCTATCGCAAACAATACAGGTAAATTGACAAAGGCAAACAAACCAAGGCTAACAATAAAATCAAGAATGGTTTTAATTACGGGAATAGCCAGTAGTGGAATTAATTTTGCCATATCATCGCTGGCTAAACCACTTCCTAGCCCTAACATCATGCCACATACACTTAGCAGAGCGATGGGATACATAAATGCCTTTCCCAGGCTCTGAAAAAAACTCCAGGCTTTCTTTTGTTTCATGCGGGTTATCTCATATAAATGTTATATATAATCAGTCCATTAATACTTTGGTGCGAATAGAGAGATATAGTTTTTCTTCCAAAATCAATTCATATTTAAAAGTGGCGTACAAATACCTTTCAATTTCATGAATTGCGCGCTGTAACAGAATGTCTTTCTCAAGAAACTGTTCATAGAGATCACCAATATCTTTCTGTTTTATTTTTTCATTGCATAATACGCGACTTGAAAAATATTTAAGGTGTATCATGAACCTGGAATAATTAAATGAACTTCTGTCCACCTTTCTGTTATAAACAACTTCAATAAGCCCCGTGATTATTTGCGACAACTCAATAATCCGTACTGATTCATAATCAACTGAATTCTCATAATTATTTAAAATATGCAATGCTATAAAACCAATCTCATCATCAGGAAGTTGAACGCTGAATTGCTCATTAATGATAGTTAATGCATCGCGACTTATCGCATACTCTGCTTTGTACAACGCTTTGATTTCATCAAGGAAAACATTATTAATTTGTATGCCTGAAGCGACTCGGGATATTGCATTCGAAATATGATCAGCAAGAATCAATAGTAGCGATGGATTGAGATTTTTTTCGAGATTGTTCTCCGCATATTGCACTATTTTTTCGGCAACAAAAACATACTCAATATCCACATGCTCAATCAATTTGTAGAGTTTATTTTTTTGTTCATTTCTGACATAAAAAATCCGGTTAGCCGGATGCTCAGGGACCGACATTCCATATTTTTTGTTGTAACCGACGCCAGGCCCAGAAATGATAACCTCCTGTCCATTCATCGATGCCTGTACACAATTATTGTTCATGACTTTTTCGATGATCATTCCATAGCTCCAAAAAAAAGGCAAGGCACGTCAGAAGTAATAATTACTTCAAACATTGCCTTGCCTGATTTAACAGTTACAAGATGATTAACTAATGCATATACATTACACGGAATTGTGCTTAATTAAAGAGATGGCCGGCTTATTTTTCAAGCCGACATTCAAATATTCGACATCAGTCACAAAACCAACGTCTAATATTCAGGTAAATATTATCTATTCAACGAAATATAAATTCATTGAATAAATAAAAACATTATCCCCTTCTCGCCAGCGTCGCCCCATCGGCAAAATACGCTTTTATCCCTGCGAGGATTGATTCCGCAACTTCCTGCTGGAAGGTTGCCGTTTTCAGTTTACGTTCTTCCTCAACGTTACTGATAAACGCCGTTTCGACCAAAATGGAGGGTATATCAGGCGCTTTCAGCACGGCAAACCCGGCTTGTTCAACCTGATTTTTATGCAGCTTGTTGATTTTACCGAGCTTATTCAACACAGCTTTACCAAACTTCAGACTGTCGGCAATGGTCAGCGACTGCACCATATCGAACATAGTATGGTCGACATAACGGTCGCCGCTCTTACTCACGCCACCAATCAAGTCCGAGGCGTTCTGAGTTTGCGCCAGATATTTTGCCGCGGTACTGGTTGCACCTTTGGTAGAGAGCGCAAACACAGAGGAACCGCTCGGCTGGCGACTGGTAAAGGCATCGGCATGAATAGAGACAAACAAGTCAGCACGCTGTTTCTGTGCTTTTGCTACGCGCACTTGCAACGGAATGAAGATGTCTTCATTACGGGTCATGTAAACTTTCATATTGCCCTCTTTCTCAATCAGAGAGCGCAAACGGCGGGCAATTTGCAATACCACGTCTTTTTCACGCGTTTTGTATTTCCCCACCGCACCGGAGTCTTCGCCGCCATGGCCAGGGTCAAGCATAATGACAATCGGACGATCGCGCCCTGCTTTGCCTGGCTGCGGGCCACTCTGCGCAGGCGGCACCTGCTTTTCGAGATCGCCTTTATTGTAATCCTCCAGCAGCGCCAGCAGCGGGTCCTGCATGTCCTGAGCATTGGCAGGATAGAGATCCATCACCAGACGCTCTTTAAACCCGGCGACCGGAGCAAGGGCAAACAGCTGCGGTTTTACGTTTTGCTTTAACTCAAAAACCATCCGCACGGTTTGCGGGTCAAACTGCCCGACGCGCGCCGACTTGATGAACGGGTCATCAGCACGAATTTGTGCCGCCATCCCCTTGAGCACTGAGTTCAGGTTTACATCTTCGATATCCACCACCACGCGTTCAGGGTTACTCAACGCGAACTGCTTATATTTCAGCTGACGATTAGATTCTACCGTCACACGGGTGTAGCTGGACGCAGGCCAGACGCGCACCGCCACGACCTGGCTGACCGCAGCCAGACTGACCTGACTTACGCTCAATAGCCACATGGCACCCGCGCCTTGCAGTAAACGACGACGGCTGATTGCTGTGTTGGATCCCGACATGCATCTCCCGAGCAAAAAAATCTAAGCTGTGTAACAAATAAACGACTAATTTGACCGGAAACTTTAGCGAAAGACGCATAATCTGTCATCTAATAAACGGTAAACATTCTTTTTATATTCACGGCATTACTGATAAAAAAGTTGCTCATGCGTAAAATTTGCACTTGCACCCAGTGAAAAAACAGAATAAAAATACAATAATTACGAATAATCATGCAAAGAGGTGTGCCGTGGTGAAGGAACGTAAAACCGAGTTGGTCGAGGGATTCCGCCATTCGGTTCCTTATATCAATACCCACCGGGGAAAAACGTTTGTCATCATGCTCGGCGGTGAAGCCATTGAGCATGAGAATTTCTCCAGTATCGTTAATGATATCGGGTTGCTGCACAGCCTCGGCATCCGTCTGGTCGTGGTCTATGGAGCGCGCCCGCAGATCGATGCGAATCTGGCAGCGCATCACCACGAACCGCTATATCACAAAAATATACGCGTGACCGACGCCAAAACACTAGAACTGGTGAAGCAGGCTGCGGGAACATTGCAACTGGACATTACTGCTCGCCTGTCGATGAGTCTCAATAACACGCCGCTGCAGGGCGCGCATATCAACGTCGTCAGTGGCAATTTTATTATTGCCCAGCCGCTGGGCGTGGATGACGGTGTGGATTACTGCCATAGCGGGCGTATCCGGCGGATTGACGAAGATGCGATTCATCGTCAACTGGACAGCGGTGCGATAGTGCTGCTGGGGCCGGTCGCGGTTTCAGTCACTGGCGAGAGCTTTAATCTGACCTCGGAAGAGATCGCCACTCAACTGGCCATCAAACTGAAAGCTGAAAAGATGATTGGTTTTTGCTCTTCACAGGGCGTCACTAATGACGACGGCGATATTGTCTCCGAGCTTTTCCCTAACGAAGCACAAGCGCGGGTAGAAGCTCAGGAAGAGAAAGGCGATTACAACTCCGGTACGGTGCGCTTTTTGCGTGGTGCGGTGAAAGCCTGCCGCAGCGGCGTACGTCGCTGTCATTTAATTAGTTACCAGGAAGATGGCGCGCTGTTGCAAGAGTTGTTCTCACGTGACGGTATCGGTACGCAGATTGTGATGGAAAGCGCCGAGCAAATTCGTCGCGCAACCATCAACGATATTGGCGGCATTCTAGAGTTGATTCGCCCACTGGAGCAGCAAGGTATTCTGGTACGCCGTTCTCGCGAGCAACTGGAGATGGAAATCGACAAATTCACTATTATTCAGCGCGATAACACGACTATTGCCTGCGCAGCACTCTATCCGTTCCCGGAAGAGAAGATTGGGGAAATGGCCTGTGTGGCCGTTCACCCGGATTACCGCAGCTCATCAAGGGGCGAGGTTTTGCTGGAGCGCATTGCCGCTCAGGCGAAGCAAAGCGGATTAAGCAAATTGTTTGTACTGACCACGCGCAGTATTCACTGGTTCCAGGAACGTGGATTTACCCCGGTGGATATTGATTTACTGCCCGAGAGCAAAAAGCAGTTGTACAACTACCAGCGTAAATCCAAAGTGTTGATGGCGGATTTGGGGTAAGTGGTGGAAATCGCCAGATGCGACATGCGCAATGCCTGGAGGCATGATAAACACGCTAGCATCGCATCAGGTATTGACGCTCATCGTCGGATGCGGCGTGAACGCCTTATCCGACCTACATCAAATCAAAGGTGTTGATGGCGGATTTAGGGTAAGCGACGGAAATCGCCAGATGCGCATATGCGCAATGCCCGGAGGCATGACAGGACGCGCATGCGTCGCATCAGGCAATCACGTTTATTCCCGCGAACTAAACAACGCCGCCAGACCACTGCGCCGCTCAGTACGAGTGGCGATTGCCGCACTTAATATGCGCTCATCGGCATACAACGACAGACGGCGACGCGCGCGGGTCACCGCAGTGTAAACCAGCTCTCGCGTTACAACTGGCGTGCGTTGGCTCGGTAAAATCAACGCCGCATGGTCAAACTCCGATCCCTGCGATTTATGTACCGTCATCGCCCACGTGGTTTCGTGTTCTGGCAGGCGGCTCGGTTGCACAGACTTAATATTGCCATCCGGCATCGCAAACCAGACGCGCGTCCCCTGCCCACGATCCAGCGCAATGCCGATATCACCATTAAACAACCCAAGCGCGCTGTCATTGCGGGCAATCATTACCGGCCGGCCTTCGTACCAGCGTGAGTGCGGATGACGATGAATTTTGCGCTTCTGTTGCATAAACTGCTCAATTCGCTCATTCAATCCAGCCACGCCAAACGGTCCTTCCCGCAGGGCGCACAAAAGCTGGTATTCATTGAACGCCTGAATGATTAAATCCGGCTCGGCACGCGCTTGCAGCAGATCCAGATAACGCCCGTAACCCGCAAGAGCCTCCTCAAGCATCGCAATATAGTCTTCGCCGCTCTGTAAAAGCCGTTTTTCGATATCAGTAAAATCCTGCTGAAAAACGGTTTTCACTGCCGTTTTATCACCACGGTTGATCGCCGCAGCTAACTGACCAATGCCAGAATCGCTGCCGAAACGATAGCTTTTTTGCAGCAGGCAGAGACTGTCGCGCAAAGATGCCGCTTCTGTGCCAGTTCCTGACGGAACGTGAGTTCCCGTCAGGCGGCTCAACTGCCCGGCACGCTCGGCGGTAAAGCCCGCGTTGGCATAAGCGCAGATATCGCCCAGCACAGCCCCAGCCTCAACCGAGGCCAGTTGATCACGATCGCCGAGAAAGATCACTCTGGCATGATCGGGCAAGGCGTCGATCAGTCTCGACATCATAGGCAGATCGATCATTGACGCTTCATCTACCACCAGCACATCAAGATGCAGCGGGTTACCGGCATGATGACGTAAACGCTGGCTACCCGGCTGCGCACCCAGCAATCGGTGCAAAGTGCTGGCATCTTCCGGAATGCGTTTCTTTTGTTCATCGGTCAGCGGTAACTGGCGCAAAGCCTTGCCGAGAGATTCGGTTAAGCGCGCGGCAGCTTTACCCGTTGGTGCAGCCAGACGGATACGGCAGCGTTCGCCGTCTGCCATTTGAATTAACGCTGCCAGCAACTTCGCTACGGTGGTCGTTTTACCGGTGCCAGGGCCGCCGGAAATCACCGAGATCCGCCGCGTCAGCGCCACTGCCGCCGCCACTTTTTGCCAGTTAATTTCATCGCTTACTGGAAAAAGTTTGTCCAGGGTTTGCGCCAGTAGAGCTTCATCAACCTCAATGGCATGATTCACTTCGTTGAAAAAGCGTGCCACTGTGCGCTCGTTACACCACATGCGATTCAAATAAAGACGATCACCACAGAGGATCATCGGCGTTGGTTCATCTCCCCGGCTGACCGCTTGTGAAGCCAGCAAGCATTCTTCCCAATTTTGTAACTCACCAATTTCGCTGACGCAGGTTGCTAACAGCGGATGTGACTCCTCGTTATTTTCCAGTCGTGAGAGCGGTAAACAGACATGCCCTTCCCCGGCGTCGTGGCTTAACAGGGCTGCCGCGAGGGTGACGGCAGGATGTTCATCTCCCGCCACGGTCAGGGCAAATTGCACATCCAGCGGGCGTAGCTGTTTGTGCTCCACAGCTTCCAGTAATTGCTTTTGCAATTTCATTACGCCTCCTCCAGGGTCATACCGGCAAACATCTCATCCATCAGGTCAATCAACCCGGCGTTGGGTCGGGTTGTGTAAATCCCTTGTTGCGGATGTTCTTTATCAACGCCACGCAGGAAAAGATAGATAACGCCGCCAAAGTGACGATCATAGTCGTAATCAGCAATGCGATGGCGCAGATAACGATGCAGCGCCAGGGTATAAAGCTGATATTGCAGATCATAGCGGTGTGCCTGCATCGCCGCTGCCATAGCCTGTTGGGTATAAGCCGAACTGTCTTCACCCAGCCAGTTGGATTTATAGTCGAGCAGGTAATAACGCCCTTCATGGCGGAATACCAGGTCGATAAAGCCTTTTAACATGCCGCGTACCTGCATGAACTCCAGCGGCGGGCAGCCAGCGGATAGCGGATCAAACTGGCGAATTAGTGCATCAAGCTGGCTGGCGATGAGCGGTTCACTAATCGGCAGGTAAAACTCCATCTCCACCTGTTTATCGCGGTCGGAAAGCTGATTCAGGCTAACACCCGTTTCATTGAGAGGTGCCTGGAGGACAGCCGTGATCCACTCGGTCAACACTGGTTCCCACTGCGATTCAAAGCCGCCGAGTTCCAGTTTTTCCTGTACCCAGTTCGGGTCAACCGGCTGGGTAAAATCGAGGTCTTCAAACAAACTGTGCAAGAATGTCCCTGGTGACGCACCGCGCGGGAACTGATGCGGTGTTAACGTCGGTTCTTCAACGACGCTGACCACGCCTGCGGCATCAACATCCAGCCGTGGCATCAGATCCTGAGCGATACCGTGATCACGCTGCTGCAAACCGGAGTAGCTGGTGACACGCCAGTTATCGCCGGGCAATCGTTGTAGAGTCCTCGCATTCAGTTCTGCTGTAAAAACATCATTAAACTGCCAGGGCTGGTTATCACCCGTTTGTGCCGTTTGCCAGGCAATATCCTCATCGCACAACGCTTCAATACAGGTGCGAAGCCCTGCCGCATCTTGCGGTTCCCCTTTTTGCAGCAAACGCCCGAGCGCACTTTGGTGGACGTCGGTGTCACCTTTTTTATCGCCACGACGGCGCACCAGCGGTGCGACGCCGAGACTGCAATGCCAAACCGAACGCGTCAGCGCCACGTAAAGCAAACGCAGATCTTCCGCCAGACGTTCGGCCTCCGCGAGGTCGACGCTTTCTGGC
Source organism: Escherichia coli (assembly GCF_036503815.1). GTDB lineage: Bacteria > Pseudomonadota > Gammaproteobacteria > Enterobacterales > Enterobacteriaceae > Escherichia > Escherichia coli_F. Next base: position 1,035,481 of record NZ_AP027764.1, on the reverse strand, counting down.
GCAGCATTAAGATCCAGAACAGCCTCAAACGAGTGGCGATCGTGATAAAACGCCTGATCCTGGACGCGGAAATTGGTGATAAACGGCAGCCAGACCAATGGATATTCCAGCCCTTTCGATTTGTGGATCGTGACAATCTGCACCAGATGTTTATCACTTTCGAGACGCATTTGTTGGCTGGAGGCATTACTGTCTGGCTCGAGGATATGTTGCGATAACCAGCGTACCAGCGCATGTTCACTTTCCAGCTGCGTTCCGGCTTCTTGTAGCAATTCGCTGATATGCAAGATATCGGTAAGACGCCGCTCACCGCCTGCTGTTGCCAGCAAGTTTTCTGCAATGTTACGCGCCGACATCAGCGCCCGCAGCATCGGCATAACGCCACGTTTGCGCCAGATTTGCCGATAACCATCGAACTCTTCGACTACCGCATCCCACGCATGTTCGTCATTATTCAGCGTTTCAATATCCAGCGCATTCAGCCCCATCATTGACGTTGCCAGCGCACTGCGCAGGGTGTTCTCACGTTCTGGTGTCATCACCGCCTGCAACAGCCAAAGCATCTCCTGCGCTTCCAGAGTTTCAAAAACACTGTCGCGGTTCGAAAGGTAAACGGAAGGGATTTCCAGCAGCGTTAAGGCATCGCGCACCTGAGCGGCCTCCTGGCGGCTGCGCACCAGCACACTGATGTCCGAAGCACGCACCGGACGCGCGTCGTCGCCGTTCATCAGCAACGCTTCGCCCCGCTGTCCGGCTTGTAGCCAGTCGCGGATTTGCGCAGCACATACCTGCGCCATGGTACTTTGATAGTCGCCAACGCCGCAGCTTTCGCCTTCCATCAGCCACATTTTCATCGCAGGCTGCGTTTCACCTTTAAACACAAAACGTAACGCCTGATTTTTCCCGGCTGATTTCACTGGAATAAACGGTATTTCGCGAAACATGAACGCGTCATCAGTCTGACTGAAAAGCTTATTCACGCTGTTCACCATTCCTGGTGCGGAGCGCCAGTTGGTATCTAAGGTGTAGTGGGCGTGAACTTCGCTACGCGCCTTCATATAAGTGAAGATATCCGCACCCCGGAATGCATATATGGCCTGTTTCGGGTCGCCAATCAGCAACAAAGCGGTTTCCGGCTGATAGTGCCAGATACGGCGAAAAATTCGGTACTGCTGGGGGTCGGTATCCTGAAATTCATCAATCATTGCCACCGGGAATCGCGTACGGATCGCCGCTGCCAACACCTCGCCGCTTTCGCTACGCAGCGCGGAATCGAGCCGACTTAACATGTCATCAAAACCCAATTCGCCACGGCGGCGTTTTTCTCGCGTTACTGTTTCGCGGATCTCAGCCAATGCGCGGGTGATCACCAGATCACGAATCGACAATGGTTCTGCAAGCAGTTGATCGATCGCCTCAAACAGTGGATGTCGCGGGGTTTCCCCCCCGGCTTTCGTGCGATCTTCTAAGAAACGCTGAGAGAATTTTTCCAGCGACTCCGGTAACTGATAACTGTTGGTCTCTTCTTCTGCCCAGGCACTGATCTTCTCGATCCATTTAGCCTGATTGCTACGGTTAAACTTGCGTCGATCAATACCAGAAGATTCGATCAGCGCATCCAGTTCACCCACTGCGTCGCGCCACTGCTGTTTTACCGTATCAATACGCGCCACAATTTGCGCGTGGCGGGAAGCCAGCGTTTCATCATCGGGCGGCGGTGCTTTGATAACTGGAGCTTCGCCTTGCAGATAACGATTAATATCGCGCAGCAACGCCTGCGGCCCTTTCCAGGTTTCAAAGACCACCTGGGCAATTTCACGCGGCAGCGGGTAGCAGTGGCGACGCCAGAAATCGGCGCAGGCCTGGTAGCGTAGCAGAGACTCATCTTCAATCAGCTGCTGCTCAAACAGCATGCCGGATTCAAAGGCATTCAAGTTGAGCATGCGCTGGCAAAAACCGTGAATAGTAAAGACTGCCGCTTCATCCATCTGCCGTTCGGCTAACAACAACCACTGCGCGGCTTGCGCTTTATCGTCGATCTCTTCCAGCAGGCGTTCGTACAGTGGATTGTCGGTGGTTTCACGCAGACAGGCGATGCGCAACTCGTGGATATTGCTACGGATACGACCGCGCAATTCTGCCGTGGCAGCCTCGGTAAAGGTCACCACCAGCAGTTCTTCAACGGTCAGCGGGCGGGGAAAGGCGGCAGAACCGCCTAGTCCAAGTAACAGGCGCAAATAGAGCGCCGCAATCGTAAAGGTTTTGCCTGTGCCGGCAGAGGCTTCAATCAGGCGCTCGCCCTGTAAGGGCAAGCGCAAAGGATCTAGTGTCTCGGCGACATCACTCATTCTTTTCACTCATCAGGGGCATTGTTTGCTGCAACGCGCTGACGTTCTCCCACACTTTCCAACCTTCAGGATGCACATATTCGGCTTTCCCGTTCTGGCTGCCGGAAATCTGCGACAGAATAGCCATGCCTTGCGGCTCGACCACCGCCTGATGGAAGAAATCAGCAAGTTTTTGCGGCGTCAGCAGTTTTATCTGGGCCACGATTTTATCACGCGAATCGAAGCGCATATTGCCGCGATCGAAATCTTTACTTAACTTCGATGCTTCTTCGCCGAGCGTTTGCGGTGCCTGCAGCATCTGGGTTATTACCGCCTGCTGGATTTGCGCAAACTCTTCTGGCTTCATCGTCCGCAATTTTGCCTCTGCGGTTGGGAAAAACGCCTTGTAACGCTCCCACAAGAATGAAGGCTGTTTATCATTGCTTTGCAACAGGAAGCCCATGCCCCACTGACGTCCCACGCTCATTGGAAACGCAAACACGGCATAGCCCAACTGTTCTTCGGTACGCAACTGATTGTAGAACCACGGCTGTACGATCTGCCCCAGCAGAGAGCTATAGGCTGAGCTGGTGTATTCATCGTAGCCAGTCGGTACAAATACCGCTGCCAGTGCGGAGTCGGTGCTGTTACCGGCTTTTTCAAAGATGACGGATTGTTTTTTATCGACCACGACATCTTTGTTACGACACCACTCCGAACCATCAGCGCCCAACTGTTTTTGCACATCGCGTGCCAGCGTTGTTGCCTGGGCTTCGGTCATGTTGCCAATAACCATAAACTCTGGTCGAGCCCCTGATTTTAAGACGTCGCGATAGGCCAGCACCTCTTTCAAAGTGATTGAAGGCAAAATTTTGCGCCGTTCATCTCGCGAGAAGTACGGCACTTGCGAGAGCATCTGCGCGGGCATAATCGCCTGCTCGAACGCTTTGCCCTTTTCTGCGGAATCCATCATCTGGTTATACCAGGACTTCGCCTGCTCAAGCTGATCTTCCGTAGCGGTATAGCTAAAGTAGCCCTCCAGCAAAGCCTGGAACAGCTGCGGCAGGCGCTGGGTGTAACCATTGGCATTAACCATAAGGCCGTTGTTAGCATTGGTGGAAAAACTTATGCCACCAACCGACGCCTGGTTGCTTAACTGATCAAGCGCCAGTCCGGCAAGATAATCATTGAGCGCAAACATCACCTGATTGCGGGCGCTGTCCATGGCTTTCGGGTTACGCAAAATCAGGCTAACATCAGCTTTGGGTTCGCTGGCAAAATAACGGCTTGGCGCATACACCACGCGCAGATTCGACTCATCAACAATCAGCTCTGGATGGTCGTATTTCTTCTCTGACTTCATCAGCGAGAAATCGTCAGGAATATAAGGGTTAAGCTCCGGTAAGGAGAGCGCAATATTGGCGGCTTTTTTCTGCCAGTCAGCGAAAGTTTGTGGGCTGATTTTATCGACCTGATACGGAGCATCGACAAAATAAGCCGTTTTGTTATGCGGCTCTTTCGGGCTGATATACCAGATACGCGCATTCTGCGGCGTCATCATCGCCAGACGTTCTTTTACCGCTTTAGCGTCGTACCGATCGGCAATATTTACCGCGTCCAGCGTATGCTCAACAGGAACGCGAATCATGGTATCTGCCAGCCATTCGACGTAATCCATATCACGGGTGATTGACGGATAACGAAAGTCGATATCCAGCACATTCGCCAGTTCATCGAAGTATTGTTTATCAATCCCTTTTTCGCGTAACAGATTGAGGTAGCTAAAAATGGCCGCCACAACCTGATCGCGATTCGCCAGACCTTTATCGGTTAAAGACGCAGAGATCGCTAATACGCCGCTGTTGCCGTTGACGATAGGATCGGAATTGGCGCTAATGCCCTCAACTAATCCCTGCTTTTGCAGCCAGTCAGAAAGTGTACCTGGGCTGCGATTACCAATCAGATAGGTAATCAATTCATCCGTTTTACTACGGAACTTCGCTGAATTGTTATCGATGCGAAACTCAACGCGCAGAACTTTACGCGGCAGCGCCGGGACGTAATGAATGATAATGCCCTTTTGCGCGTCGGTGACTACCGGCACGGTGATTTCCGGTTTTTTGCTCTCTTTGTTCGGCACGCGACCAAAAGTGTCCGCCGCCATTTTTGCCAACTCCGACAACGGTTTATTGCTGTAAATAACCGCCTTCATCAGATTGGCAGAGTAATATTTCTCGTGAAAATCTTTCAGCGCCTGCTGCACCGGATTGCCGGGTTTGTCGCTTAAAGTTTCGAGGTTACCACCAGAAAACTTTGAACCGGGGTGTGCCGGGTTAATGGTTTCTGCGCTGACCTGTGCCATGCGCATCCCGTCACGCATACGCGCCATGGTTAATTCGGCATTCACTGCATTACGTTCACGTTCGGCGTATTTCTTGTCGAGCAAGGGTTCTGCAATAGCGTCCGCCAGGCGGTCTACCGCACCGGGCAAGGCGTCGTTCTCAACTTCCAGATAGAAAGCCGTGCGATACGGTGCCGTGCTGGCATTGTGACTGCCGCCGTGCATTTTGAGATATTCGGCCAGACTGTCAGCCTGCGGGTACTTTTTCGACCCCATCAGACTCATATGTTCAAGGTAATGTGCCAGTCCCTGGTACGCCTCGGGATCTTCCAGCGACCCAACGGGCACCACCAGCGCCGAGAGCGATTTAACCGCCTGCGGGTCAGAAACCAGCAAAACCACCATACCGTTATCCAGACGTATAGCCTGATACTGGCGGTTATCTTTATCACTTTTACGGATGGTTTCCTGAATCGGCTGCCATCCCGTTTCTGCCTGACTTAAGGGTGCCCAAAGGGCAACAAACAACAATAATGCTTTGAACCAGGTGCTGCGGGGCATTCACGGACCTCATTATCAACTTTATTTTCTAACCAGATTCAATACGTTAACGAAAATTATCCGGCAGAATTTAATCTTGTGCTGCACGAGTCAGCCTATGTCTATATAACCATCAGTCCGTGACTGGTGCGCATCATAAAGTAAGCAGATGAATTGCGCAATTTTTATACAGCACTCATGACTGATTAAAGCGAAACAGCGGTAACAGGAAACGTTGCGACTGTTCAACGATGGCTTCCATTGTCTCTGGTGTTAATTGCCGCCAGAGCCGTTGATACCAGATATCATCACCTTCTCCACGCACCATCATGTTGCCTTCGTAAGCCTGAAGGAATTTCGTACGGGCTTTCTGCAACGTGGAATCGTCATCCAGCATGGCATCGTTTTGCGCGTCATAACAGGTTTTTAGCCACGCGCCGCCACTTTCAGGTAACACCAGCAGCGGCGTGGACATCCCTTCACGATACCCCTCAATCAGTTCTGAGAGGTAATGTAAAGCCTGTTCGGCTGCAAGCGGCGGAAAACGCCACTCGCCGTCTTTGCGTAGAAAAAGGCGACTTTCACCATTACCACCGCTGGCACAGTAGACAAGGTGTTCCAGCCAAAGTTGCATTCCCTGCGCCACACTTAATAAAGAGGGACGCCAGCGTAACAGGCCATCCGGCTGCACCTGCGGCAACCAACCCGTTATTTGCACACCGTTGCAGGCGAGATCAATTTCCATACTTTGCCCCGGTTGGCGACAGGCAATGACTCTGTCGGCAAGCTGCTGCATCTCCTGACACTGTGTTTCCCAGAAAATTTCACCAAAAGCGCCATACGGTAAATCCCCTGCCGCCCGGAAGCGACGGAACAAGCGATCGGCATCATCTTGCTCGACCAGAGCATTCAATAACTGCTGGTTGATTTGATAACGACTAAGCCCTTCAAGAATAAATGGCTCGGTGTCGGGGATTTCGCTGTCTTCGGTACGGAAGTTCACCTGCAAACGCATCTGGAAAAATGCCCGCACCGGATGTGCCCAGAATCGTTGTAGCGTTTCCAGCGGCACGGTTTCCGGTAAGGTAAACGGCAGCGGCTGAACAAATTCAGAATGTGCTTTACCAGCCTGGCTGGCCGCAGGTAGCCATTCACGAGCATAACTTTGTCGTTCGCCTGGCTGGTAGTTTTGCGGATCAAACGGCATTCGGGTATGGAGGCAAGTAAGATGCGCTTTTACCCTTGCCTCGCTTTCATCACAGTTGAGCGCTTCATCGCCCGGTAGATAATGGCTTTGCCCGATGTAGTCGATCAGTTCCTGCACCAGTACCGACGGGAAACGTTCACTGTTATCCTGAATGGAACGCCCGATATAGCTGATATAGAGTTTTTGCTGCGCGGAAATTAACGCTTCCAGGAACAGATAGCGGTCGTCATCGCGACGGCTACGGTCGCCACGCTTCGGTTTCTGACTCATCAGGTCAAAGCCCAATGGCGCAAGCTGGCGTGGGTAAACGCCGTCGTTCATTCCCAGCAGGCACACCACTCTGAATGGGATGGAACGCATTGGCATCAGAGTACAAATGTTAACCGGCCCGGCGAGAAAACGCTGGCTGATACGTTCCTGATCCAGACGTTGTGCCAGTTCATCACGCAATAGTGACAACGGCACCGCGTCGCCATACTGCGCACCTAAACCTTCGGCGATAATCGCCTGCCATTGTTGTTCGATCAGCGTCATCGCCGCTTCGGTTTCCGCATCCGGCAGGAAGAAGGCGTTGAGCATATCGCGACAAACCGGCAACCACTCTTCCAGCGGACGCTCCTGCGCCAGCCCGCGACGCCAGATGTTTAGCTGCATTAGCAGTGAAGCCAGATGCCCCACCAGTTCTGCAATTAAGCCGCTCGATTCATCATAAGGTAGAACCGATTGCCACTCGCCCTGCGCGCTTTCCATCGCGTAGCCCAACAACATGCGCGTCAGGCCAAACCGCCAGGTGTGTTGACCGGTGGCGGGGAGTTCCAGCTCGCGAACGTTATCGTCATCTATCCCCCAACGAATTCCGGACTCGTTGACCCACTGACGTAAATAACGCAGCCCTTCTTCGGTGATGTCAAACCGCGCCGCCAGCACCGGCACATCCAGTAATGCCAGCACGTCTTCCGACACAAATCGGCTGTCTGGCAACGATAACAGGCTGATAAACGCTTCAAGTACCGGATGCGACTGCCGCGCCCGACGGTCGGAAATGGCGTAAGGCAGGTAACGATCCGCAGGTGCGCTACCAAACACAGCCTGAATAAACGGACTGTAGCTGTCGATGTCGGCCACCATCACGATGATGTCGCGCGGAGTAAGTGTCGGGTCTTCCTCCAGCATCGCCAGCAAGCGATCGTGTAAAACTTCAACTTCACGCTGCGGGCTATGGCAAACGTGGAAGGTGATACTGCTATCCAGTGGATCAAGAGGGCGTTTGTTATCGCTACGGGAAAACTCTTCGATGTTCACACCCGCAACGGCGCGGTTCTCCAGTTCCAGAATGTCAGACTGAATGTTATGCAGCAGGTTATCTGGCGTCACATCGACAAAAGCGTCCAGCTCCTGGCTGCTCTCCAGATCAGAAAGGAGATAAATGTAGTCGCGCCCAAGCTTGCCCCATGAGGCCAGCAGCGGGTTGCCGACATCCTGTTCACCATCGCTGTTAAAGAGCTGCCCGGCATTTTCGCTGTCGCGAAATAGCGGTAATTCGCGATCTTCAAAACTGTGTCGGCGCTGGCGAGTCAGCAGTTTCGCCAGATAAGCAGGATCTTTAATGTCGCCCCAGTAATAACGGCAGGGGTTGGTAAACAGGAGATGGATTTCAATATGTTTACCCAGCGCCTGTAGCGCCTGGAGATAAACAGGCGGTAACGCGGAAATACCGCATATAAAGACGCGCGAAGGTAACCCCGGCGGGCAGGTCGTCGCAGACTCCAGCGTTTCGATAAAGCGCTGATAGAGATTGGCGCGGTGCCAGCGCGGTTGCCCGAGTTGATGGGTATATTCCACCAGCGCCTTCCACAACGGCGCTTGCCAGGCCTGCGCCTCTCCAAGTCCTTCTACCAGATTCCCGGCTTCCCACTGTGCCAGCCAGTCCGGGCGATAGACCAGATACTGGTCAAACAGGTCCGCCGCTTTTGAGGAAAGCTGGAACAGTTTTCGCTTGTCGCTATCGTCAGTCAGATAATGCCGCAACAGGGTAAAGTCTTCGCGCTCCAACAGTTGCGGCAGCAGAGTCATCAGTTTCCAGCTCATGCTCTGTTTGTTAAAGGCGCTCTCTTTGGGGATCTCCGGTAACACCCGGACGAACATATCCCAGATAAAGCTCGCTGGCAGCGGAAAATCAATGTTTGCCGCAATACCAAACTTTTGCGACAGGGTCATTTGCAGCCACTGCGCCATACCGGTACTTTGCACCAGAATCATCTCTGGTTCGAAAGGATCGTCCAGCCGTTCGCGTTCGACAATAAACTCCATCAACGCTTCCAGCACGTCCAGACGATTGGAATGGTAGACCCTTAACATAGCGGCTCCTGACTACTGACGATTCGGGCAATGCAGGCGGGTCATCTCGCCTTCTCTGCCCCCGGGTGAAACTAGCGTAACGCTGATGCTGACACATCCCGCCTGCGATGTCTGCATTCGGTTGACCTGCCAGTTGGCAGGTGGCGAAATCGCACGCAGTTGCGTTTGCTGCCAGCCATGCCGCCAGAGCTGTTGGTACTGGTTTCTGCTGGCAAGACTGTTCATTAATGTTCGCTTGAAACCCGATAACGCAGTGACAATCATCACCATCAACACCATCGCCAACATTACCTCCGGCAGGCTAAAGCCTTGTTGATTCTTCAGGGAAGTTGACATAACGCCCTCTCTTTCAGCGGACAAAAATCGCTCCAGCCGCGTGGCGAAAAAACAATGTTTCCATCGATGACTTCGCCTGTTCGCCACAACGAAACGCCTTCATAACCGGCAATCAATAAGGCTTCATTATCTGCCAATAAACGCAGACAAACCCGGGCACCGGTGGCTGCGTACAGTAAGCACTGAACTGCGGGCTGCGTCTGCCAGGAGTGCATTTTTCCCCACTCCAGCGTCGACTGAACGATGGCCTGGCGGCGCAATGACTGACTTTCCATGCTCACGCGAGAGGCAAAACTGCGATCCTGCTGACTCATTCCTTGCAATAGCAAGCTACCCAAAATCAGCAGCATAAGGACCAGAGCCAGTGACGAAACACCCTTTTCGCGGTTCACAGGTTGAATCCTGTCACGCTATAGCTGGCATCCACTACGGTTTGCGGTTCAGACTTACTGGCAGCATGCATATTAACCGTCAACACCGGCGAGAAACCGCTGACATCCTGTCGGGTAACCTGAAAAGTGTCGATAATGATGGCATCCGGATTAGTGACTTTATCCCAGCCCTTACCTTCACAGGATGTCGCACCGCGTAGCGTTTCCAGCACATGCTCCTTCAGACGAAATCCAATCTGGTCGGACTCTTTTACCGGTTCGCGATCCCAGATACCGTTACTGTTCGCATCCCACTGCACAATGATACAGTCCCCCTGTCCGACAATTTCCAGCCCTTCGCCGGTACAGCTGCCATGACAATAACCCGCCCTCTGGAGATGCTTCGCGACGGTAAAGACCCGCAGCCAGATTTCATCTTCCAGCGCCAGCTTACGGGTGCTCGTTAAACTTTCACGCTGTAACGCAGGCAGAAAGCGTGCTGCCCCCAGCAACAATACGCTACTGATCGCCATAGCAATCAACACTTCCAGAAGAGAAAAACCTAGCTCTTTTACAGGCATGCTTCTGTTTCTCCTTGCTGACAAAGCCGGAGTCTTCCCCACGGCGAAACCACCAGCCACCACTCGCCCGTTGAGTTTTTAAAGCGAATATGCCCGGCCCATGCGGTATTGCGCAGGCCAAAGAAAGCAAGCGAAGGTGTCAGGTCGCTCATTTCGACTTCGGGCCAGCGTGGCACAAAGACCAATGGTGAACTGCCATGACAGGTATTGGCCCCAGCCGCGGAACTCACAAGGCACCATAACGCCCCCTCCCTGATAACGCTGATACTGTGGTCGCGGTTATGCCAGTTGGCATCTTCACGTAAATAGAGCAAATAGTCCCGCGCCTGGCTGGCGGTTTGCCATAGCCGTTGCGACTGCTGCCAGTATTGCCAGCCATAGAGTCCACTTGCGCTTAGCATGACCAGAATCAGCATCGCGACCAGCGTTTCAATCAGCGTATAACCACGTTGTGTTTTCATGCCGGCAGTATGGAGCGAGGAGAAAAAAAGACGAGGGCCAGTTTCTATTTCTTCGGCGCATCTTCCGGACTATTTACGCCGTTGCAGGAGGTTGCAAAATTTCGGGAAGGCGTCGCGAAGAATTTAACGGAGGGTAAAAAAAACCGACGCACACTGGCGTCGGCTCTGGCAGGATGTTTCGTAATTAGATAGCCACCGGCGCTTTAATGCCCGGATGCGGATCGTAGCCTTCAATCTCAAAGTCTTCGAAACGGTAGTCGAAGATGGATTCAGGTTTACGTTTGATAATCAGCTTCGGCAGCGGGCGCGGTTCACGGCTTAATTGCAAATGGGTTTGATCCATATGGTTGCTGTACAGGTGCGTGTCGCCACCGGTCCAGACAAAATCACCCACTTCCAGATCGCACTGCTGCGCCATCATATGCACCAGTAACGCGTAGCTGGCAATGTTGAACGGCAGGCCGAGGAAGACGTCACAGGAGCGCTGATAAAGCTGGCAAGAGAGTTTGCCGTCTGCCACATAGAACTGGAAGAATGCATGGCACGGTGCCAGCGCCATTTTATCCAGTTCACCAACGTTCCACGCTGAAACAATAATGCGGCGGGAATCCGGGTCGTTTTTCAGCTGGTTCAGTACCGTAGTGATCTGGTCAATATGACGACCATCTGGCGTTGGCCAGGCACGCCACTGTTTACCATACACCGGACCGAGGTCGCCATTTTCATCGGCCCATTCGTCCCAGATGGTGACATTGTTTTCGTGTAGATAAGCAATGTTAGTATCGCCCTGCAGGAACCACAGCAGTTCGTGGATGATGGAACGCAGGTGGCAACGTTTGGTTGTCACCAGCGGGAATCCATCCTGCAGGTTAAAACGCATCTGATGACCAAAAATGGAAAGCGTTCCGGTTCCGGTACGGTCGTTTTTCTGTGTGCCTTCGTCGAGCACTTTTTGCATCAGTTCTAAATACTGTTTCATGGTTCCTCAGGAAACGTGTTGCTGTGGGCTGCGACGATATGCCCAGACCATCATGATCACACCCGCGACAATCATCGGGATGGAAAGAATTTGTCCCATGCTGATGTACTGCACCCAGGCACCGGTAAACTGCGCGTCGGGCTGGCGGAAAAACTCAACAATGATGCGAAACGCGCCGTAGCCAATCAGGAACAAACCTGAGACAGCTCCCATTGGGCGCGGTTTACGAATATACAGGTTGAGGATAATAAACAGCACCACACCTTCCAGCAGCAGCTCGTAAAGCTGTGATGGGTGGCGCGGCAGCACACCGTAAGTGTCGAAAATGGATTGCCACTGCGGGTTGGTTTGCAGCAGCAAAATATCTTCTGTACGGGAGCCGGGGAACAGCATGGCAAACGGGAAGTTCGGGTCAACGCGGCCCCACAATTCACCGTTAATAAAGTTGCCCAGACGCCCGGCACCAAGACCAAACGGAATGAGTGGTGCGATAAAATCAGAAACCTGGAAGAAGGAACGTTTAGTACGGCGGGCGAAGATAATCATCACCACGATAACGCCAATCAGGCCGCCGTGGAAGGACATGCCGCCGTCCCAGACACGGAAAAGATACAGCGGATCGGCCATAAACTGCGGGAAGTTGTAGAACAGAACATAACCAATACGTCCACCGAGGAAGACGCCGAGGAAGCCCGCATAGAGTAAGTTTTCAACTTCATTTTTGGTCCAGCCGCTGCCCGGACGATTCGCCCGACGTGTTGCCAGCCACATTGCAAAAATGAAACCCACCAGATACATCAGGCCGTACCAGTGAAGCGCCACGGGTCCTATTGAGAAAATGACCGGATCAAACTCCGGAAAATGCAGATAGCTACTGGTCATCTGTCACCACAAGTTCTTGTTATTTCGCTGAAAGAGAACAGCGATTGAAATGCGCGCCGCAGGTTTCAGGCGCTCCAAAGGTGCGAATAATAGCACAAGGGGACCAGGCTGGTTGCCGGATACCGTTAAAAGATATGTATATGATCCGCGCTATAACCCTCCGCGAATCAACCCGCCCATGCCGCGACGCTCCATAAAGGCTGCAACCTGATGGCGAACTTCGGTCGCCAGTTGCGCTTCCAGACTACGCTGCGCAAGATTTTCTGCTTCGGCATAATCAATGCGCCGCAGCAGGTATTTTACGCGCGCTACAGAACGTCCGTTCATAGACAGATGGCGATACCCAAGCCCAATGAGGATTGCCACGCACATGGGATCGCCCGCCATTTCACCGCACAAACGGAGATCGATACCATGTATTTCCGCTTCCCGAGCGATCATCGCCAGAGCTCGTAACATTGCAGGATGAAGACTGTCATAAATGTTCGCCACCCGGGTATTGTTGCGATCAACGGCCAGGATGTATTGAGTCAGATCGTTGGTGCCAACAGAGATAAAATCGATCCGCTTTGCCAGATGCGGCAGCATAAATACCATTGACGGCACTTCAAGCATGATGCCGATACGTGGTTTGGGAATTTCGTAACCGATCATCTCCTCGACTTCACGTCCGGCACGTTCAATCAGGCGGCGTGCTTCGTCAACTTCATCGAGGCTGGTGACCATCGGCAACAGAATATTCAGGTTGCCCGTAGCGGCATTAGCACGCAGCATCGCCCGCACCTGAATCAAGAAGATCTCCGGCTGATCGAGCGTAATGCGAATCCCACGCCAACCCAGGCATGGATTCTCTTCGCTGATCGGCATGTAAGGCAGCTGCTTATCTGCTCCGACATCCAGCGTACGCAAGGTGACGGGTTTATCATTAAACATTTGCAGCATCCCCTGATACTGCGCCACCTGTTCTTCTTCCGATGGAAAACCACTTTGCAGCATGAATGGGATTTCAGTGCGATAAAGTCCTATGCCATCAATACGGCTGCCCAGTTTTTGTTCATGTTCCGGGCTTAAACCGGCATTGAGCATGACTTTAATGCGTTCGCCACTTTTTAACTGGGCGGGTAAATTGACGTCATCTTCCGCCAGACGGCTAAGCTCGATCTCTTCACTAATTAGCCGCTGATATTCTTGCAGCAGTACCGGCTCCGGATCGACCAGCAATTCACCGCGATAACCATCGACGATCAGCGTCCGACGATGCAGTACCGAAGGCTGAATATCCGCGCCCATTACGGTAGGGATCCCCAGCGCACGTACCATGATCGCAGCATGGGAGTTGGCTGCGCCATCTCGCACGACAACACCGACTAAGCGATCCTGGGGCAGCTCAGCAAGCGTTGTCGCTGACAGTTCATCTGCCACCAGAATAAAACGTTCCGGCCAGGCGTTCGGCCCTTGATTAGCGTCATCAAGATGAAACAGCAATCGCTGACCCAGCGCACGTAAATCGCCAGCCCGCTCTTTGAGATAGTTATCGCTTAGCGCGGCAAACTGTTCGGCAAATTTTTCAATGACCGTTTTTACCGCCCACTCTACCACCGAGCCTTTATCAACCTCGGCAAACAATTCGCGACGCAGCCGGGTGTCCGAAAGCAGGTGCGAGTAAAGATCGAAAATAGCCGCCGTTTCTTTTTGTGCACCGGCGGCAAAGCGTTTGCTGTAGCGGCGAAACTCGTTTGCCGCTTCTTCCAGCGCCCCGGTCAGTCGTTCGCGTTCCAGAGCCGGATCCAGCGTTGATGCCTGATACACCTGTTCCATTAAAGGTAACGTGGCATCCTGCCAGCCTTCGGCAATCGCCACACCAGGCGCTGCCGGTAATGCACGGATTCGCGTCTGGCGATATTGCCCAAACAAGGCAGTCAACTGCGACTGAGAAAGAATCGCTGCCATCTGGGTGGCAAGCGTCACCAGGAAGGATTCTTCACTTTCGTCATACTGGCGCAACTCTCGTTGCTGTACCACCAGTACACCAAGCAACTGGCGACGTTGAATAATTGGTACGCCTAAAAACGCGCGGAAACGTTCTTCTTTTACGGAGGGGATGTATTTGAAGCTGGGGTGCTTTTGCGCATCTGCAAGGTTTATCGGTTCCGCCAGCCTGCCAACCAGGCCGACGATCCCTTCATCAAACGCAAGCGTTACAGTGCGACCGCGTGGTTTTTTCAGCCCCCGGGTCGCCATCAGGTAGTAACAACGTCGGTCATGATCGGCCAGGTAGACCGAACAGACCTCGGTATCCATCGCAAGACAGATGTCGGTAACCAGAATATTTAACGCCTCATTCAGGCGTGGTGCGCTGGCTACCTTTTCGACTATTTCGCGCAGGCGAGTGAGCATAATTGGCGTGACTTAACCTCTTTTACGTCGATAAGCAGATGCGTTTTGTGGTTTTGGCGTATTATCCTGCAGCGCCATCACAACACTCGCGAACTCTTTCATTACCCTACGGTAGACATCACGTTTAAATGACACCACCTGTCTGACCGGATACCAGTAACTTACCCATCTCCAGCCATCAAACTCTGGTGTACTGCTGGTTTGCATATTGATTTCTGCATCGCCGCTCACCAGCTGCAAGAGAAACCATTTTTGTTTTTGGCCGATACAAACCGGCTTCGTGTCCCAACGCACCAAACGTTTCGGTAATTTGTAGCGCAACCAGTTACGCGTTGAAGCAAGGATTCGAACGTCTTTGCGGCTTAATCCTACTTCTTCAAACAATTCACGGTACATCGCCTGTTCTGCGGATTCTCCTGGGTTAATTCCGCCTTGCGGAAATTGCCAGGAGTGCTGACCAAATCGCCGGGCCCACATTACCTGCCCCTGGCGATTACAAATCACGATACCTACGTTTGGGCGGTAGCCATCGTCATCAATCACCGGACTACCTCAAAATAAAGCTTTATATACGAATGATTGTTTCATACTCCATGAAGACGGTAAACCACTCTCTGCAGGGCATTACACACTAATAACAATTGAATAACTCACAGTTATGTGCAGAGTTATAAACAGAGGAAGGGGTGGATAGCCGTTTTTATTCACCTTTTCTGTGGATAGAGTTGTGAAGAACTACGGAATTACTACGGGAAAACCCGGAGCATTCTGAATAAGCCTGATATCGACATTTTAAAATAATCATTATTAGTCAATGTATTACATGTAATTTAAGTAATAAAAAGGAGTAATTCGTGACCCAGGTCACACCTCTCATTTACAGGTTGGCGAAAGATCAACCAACGCCGTATTTATCCACAGAATGTGCCACTAAGTTAAGCACTGAACCACTAAAAACTGGAGTTTCGTCGCACGTCAAGGCTGTAAATGGAAACAGTAGTGGAGGTTTTTCACAGTTATCCCAGCTTTCTGTGGATAACATGGTGTAAGATCCTGTTTATTTTCAGTGACCAGATTTGGAAAACCCGTTGCAGTGTTGCGCAACTCGATTACCGACAATCTAAAAAGCAATATAAATCATAGAATTGAATAACGCATGTGGAAAAAGTTACACTGCGAATATTCGGCAAAGAACAGCTGTTTGTTTTTTAATCAAGGTATCACGACATGTCCCAACCTCGCCCACTGCTTTCTCCTCCCGAAACAGAAGCACAGTTGTTAGCGCAAGCACAGCAACTTTCCGGTTATACACTGGGTGAACTGGCGGCACTTGCCGGGCTGGTTACGCCGGAGAATTTAAAACGCGATAAGGGCTGGATCGGCGTGTTGCTGGAGATCTGGCTAGGTGCCAGTGCAGGGAGTAAACCAGAACAAGATTTTGCTGCTCTGGGTGTGGAACTTAAAACTATTCCTGTGGATAGTCTTGGGCGTCCGCTGGAAACAACATTCGTTTGTGTTGCCCCATTAACGGGCAATAGTGGAGTGACCTGGGAAACCAGCCACGTGCGCCACAAGCTCAAACGCGTGCTGTGGATACCGGTTGAAGGCGAACGTAGCATCCCACTGGCGCAGCGCCGCGTAGGATCACCATTGCTATGGAGCCCGAATGAAGAGGAAGACCGGCAACTGCGCGAAGACTGGGAAGAATTAATGGATATGATTGTTCTCGGTCAGGTTGAGCGGATCACCGCTCGTCACGGGGAATATTTACAGATACGACCGAAAGCAGCGAATGCGAAAGCGCTTACCGAAGCCATTGGTGCCCGGGGCGAACGGATTCTGACGCTGCCGCGCGGCTTTTATTTGAAGAAGAATTTCACCAGTGCGCTACTGGCCCGTCATTTTCTGATCCAGTAGCCATCGCTTTGACCTGCCGCTTTCCGGGCATATAATTACCGCTTCATTTTTTTGGCAGGGCTTTTTAGATGTTATTTGCATGGATAACCGATCCTAACGCCTGGCTTGCGCTCGGTACGCTGACGCTGCTGGAGATCGTTCTTGGGATCGACAATATTATTTTTCTTTCTCTGGTGGTGGCAAAGCTCCCCACAGCACAACGTGCACATGCGCGCCGTCTGGGGTTGGCGGGAGCCATGGTTATGCGTCTGGCGCTGCTGGCATCAATCGCCTGGGTTACGCGCCTGACAAATCCGCTTTTTACAATATTCAGCCAGGAAATTTCCGCCCGTGATTTGATTCTGCTTCTGGGTGGCTTGTTCCTTATCTGGAAAGCCAGCAAGGAAATCCACGAATCCATTGAAGGTGAAGAAGAAGGGCTGAAAACACGCGTTTCATCATTCCTCGGCGCTATCGTGCAGATTATGCTGCTGGATATTATCTTCAGCCTCGACTCGGTGATTACCGCTGTGGGTCTGTCAGATCACCTGTTTATTATGATGGCAGCCGTGGTGATTGCCGTAGGCGTGATGATGTTTGCCGCGCGCTCGATTGGTGATTTTGTCGAACGCCATCCTTCGGTAAAAATGCTGGCGCTCTCTTTCCTGATTCTGGTGGGCTTTACCCTGATTCTGGAAAGTTTCGACATCCACGTACCGAAAGGTTACATCTACTTCGCGATGTTCTTCTCTATTGCGGTTGAAAGCCTCAACCTGATTCGCAACAAAAAGAATCCGCTCTGATACTCCGTACGCTCTCCTGCAGGAGAGCGTACTCACTCCTGTTAGCCTCACAATTTAAGATTTTCCTGCTTTCAAGATATATAACGTCCATTTATAAACAGACTATTATCATAGGTGGGCCAAATGAGGATAACCGGATGAAAAAATGGGCAGTAATAATTTCTGCAGTCGGACTGGCGTTTGCTGTTTCCGGGTGTTCCAGTGATTACGTCATGGCGACCAAAGATGGCCGTATGATTTTGACCGATGGAAAACCTGAAATTGATGATGATACCGGGCTGGTGAGTTATCACGATCAGCAAGGTAACGCGATGCAAATTAACCGTGATGATGTTTCGCAAATTATTGAACGTTAAAAAATAAGGTCAGCATCCGGCTGGCCTTAAGATTTTTCGCTTTCCCTTTTCCCTTCCCTCTGCCATTTTTATATTCCTTATGTCGTGATTATAAAAAGGAAACGGCTATGCAATATCACCGTATACCCCACAGTTCGCTGGAAGTCAGCACGCTGGGGCTTGGCACGATGACGTTTGGTGAACAGAACAGCGAAGCCGACGCCCACGCACAACTCGACTATGCCGTCGCTCAGGGCATTAACCTTATCGACGTTGCCGAAATGTACCCAGTGCCGCCGCGCCCCGAAACGCAAGGGTTAACCGAAACCTACGTCGGTAACTGGCTGGCAAAACATGGCAGCCGCGAAAAGTTAATTATCGCTTCCAAAGTGAGCGGACCGTCGCGCAATAATGACAAGGGCATCCGCCCGGATCAGGCGCTGGATCGGAAGAATATCCGCGAAGCTCTGCATGACAGCCTCAAGCGCCTGCAGACTGATTACCTCGATCTTTATCAGGTGCACTGGCCGCAGCGCCCAACCAACTGCTTCGGCAAACTCGGTTATAGCTGGACAGATTCTGCCCCTGCGGTTTCGCTGCTGGATACGCTGGACGCACTGGCAGAGTACCAACGCGCGGGAAAAATTCGTTATATCGGCGTGTCGAACGAAACTGCATTTGGCGTAATGCGCTACCTGCATCTGGCGGACAAACACGATCTGCCGCGTATTGTCACCATTCAGAACCCCTACAGTCTGTTAAACCGCAGTTTTGAAGTGGGTCTGGCAGAAGTCAGCCAGTATGAAGGGGTCGAGCTGCTGGCCTATTCGTGTCTGGGTTTCGGCACGCTGACCGGGAAATACCTCAACGGTGCAAAACCTGCTGGCGCACGTAATACGCTCTTTAGCCGCTTCACTCGCTATAGCGGTGAGCAAACGCAAAAAGCCGTCGCGGCGTATGTCGATATCGCCAGACGTCATGGCCTGGATCCTGCTCAGATGGCGCTCGCTTTTGTACGCCGTCAACCGTTTGTTGCCAGCACTCTGCTGGGCGCAACCACGATGGAGCAGCTGAAAACTAACGTCGAAAGTTTGCATCTGGAGTTAAGCGAAGACGTATTAGCTGAAATTGAAGCGGTGCATCAGGTTTATACTTATCCGGCACCGTGATCCTTTCGCCTGGTGTTTTGCACCAGGCGTCTCTTTTCCCCACTTTTCAGAATATATTCACTACTTTTCGCCACATCTTTCCTGACAAAGAGCAATAGACTCCTTTGGCCAACGCCAGCGCGCGTTTCAATGTCTGTGCCCATTGTTAAGGATAACCATGTTGATTTTCAAACCTATTCCCCTCGTCATGTTGCTTACCGGGTGCCTGTCCTCCGCTTGGGGGGCGCAGTTAACTCAACCGCTAACACTCAAAGACGTCACTGTTTATCTGCATGGTGCCAGCCTACAAGGTGAAGAGACACTCAACTTACCGGCAGGTGAAAGCGAAATTATTTTCACTAATATCGCCAATTCGGTAACCGACGACAGCATCGCCATTTCTATCGATAACGGAGTGACTGTGCTTTCCTCACGTATCGCGCTAATGGAAACACAGCCGAATGCGCTGCCGTCAGATATTCAGCAACAGTTAAAAGCAGCAAAGGTGGAACAGGCAAAACTGACCGCCGAGAAAAACAATATCGCGGCTCAAATTAAGGTATTAGAGGCAAATAGCACATTAACAAATAAAAGTGCCGCCGAAGTTGGCAAGTATCTGCAAATGGTGAAAGAGAAAAATGGTGAGTTATTACGAGCCGACAATGAGTTGACGCAGAAACTTGCTGATAACCAGCTTGAAATTGAAAAGTTGGAGCAACGAGAGAGTATGAGTAACGGTGATTCAGAGGCAGCCGATGATCCGCAGGTTATCATCGCTAAGGTCTATGCCCCAAAAGCCGTCACAGCGAAAGCGGTGGTACGTTATATGACCCCTGATGCTACCTGGACGCCGATCTATGATATTCACGCCACTGCCATAAACCAGCCGCTGCGTCTGGTTTACAAGGCTAATATTCGCCAGTATACGGGGTTGCCCTGGAAAGGCGTTAATCTCGTGCTCTCGACCAGTGAACCTGATACTCATCTTACGTTGCCACACCTGGAAACCCTGTATGTGGATGTTCCGGAGTATGGTGGTGTAAGCGGCTCGCTTTCAGCATCACCCGTGATGGAACAGCGTTCGGAATATTCGTCTAACCAGGATGCCTCAGAATTGCAGAAAACCCTGAAGGCAGAGATGCAAAAAACAAGGGAGCGACAAGCCGGGCGCAAGTATGCCGAACAGGCAGTGCCAGCTTCGGCTCGACCAGAAAGTTTCACTGCGCAAAATGTCCGCTATGCGCTTTCGCTGCCGTGGCAAATCGACAGCGATAATACCGCGCGCACGGTGGTCATTAAGGAAGAGTCGGTCAGCGGTAAATATCGCTTCTTTGCTATTCCGAAGATCAGTAATGACGCGTATCTCCAGGTGCAAATTAAAGAGTGGGAACAGTTAAATTTAATCCCCGGCGAAAGTCAGATCTTCTTTGGTAACAACCGTACCGGCGTGGGCTATTTGCAGCCGCCAGAAGATGGTAAGTCGCTGGATATTCAGCTTAACCGCGATCCTAAGCTGATTATTCAGCGTAAAGCCGTACTCAAAAAAGAGAATGCGTTATCTATCTTTAACGACAGCGCGGTACGCAACTTCAGTTACACCCTCAATGTAAAGAACAGCTACGGCGAAGCGGTGGATATCACTCTACTCGACCAGATCCCAGTCAGTGCTAACAGTGATATTACGGTGGAAAAAATGCAATATGGCCAGGCACAGTTTGATGCGAAAACGGGTGAACTGTCCTGGACGCTGAAACTGTCAGGCAAAGAGAACGTGAGTCTGCCATTCTCATACAGCGTGAAGTATCCGAAAGGTATGCACCCTTCGGGAATGTGATCTTCACCAGATGGCTGAATATGCCATCTGGTGAAAGCTTAATGACGGCGCTGCCAGATCCACAGCGCCGTTATTGCCAGCGCAAATAGCGCACCGAAGCCAATGCCAATGGGCACGACCGGGATGCCTACCATTACCGCCAGCGAGTAAATGCCCAGCATCAACAACATGGCGCTGTTTTCGCCAAGGTTTTGTACTGCAATTGCATTCCCCGCCCCGACGCTTTTTTTACCCCGCTCCTGTAGCAACGCATTGAGCGGAACGACAAAAAAGCCTCCCAGCACGCCAATCAGCATCAACAAAGCATAGGCTGGCAGCAGCTCGTGTTGCAGGGAGAAAATCAGTACCACCACGCCAATCAAAATCCCGGCTGGCATACAGCGTGACACGGTTTCCAGCGTAACTAACTTCGCTGCCGTACCTGCACCAACCACGATACCAATCGCTACCATCGCGTTGAGATAGGTCGGCGTAGCGTTATCGGTAATACCCAGCGCCACCGGTACCCACAGCACCAACAGGAAACGCAGCGTGACACCCGCTCCCCAGAATAAACTGGTGCCCACCAGCGAAAAACGCGTTTCACCATTGCGCCATAGCGAGGTGCAGGCATTCAGGAAACTGCGGGTCATGCTGATGAGATTCCAGGACTGCCCCGGACGCGCCGCCGCCAGTTTGGGAATGTAGATATTGGCAACGACCGCGCCACCGTAGGCCAGTGCGCATGCGGCCAGGGCGATCAGGACATGCCAGTCAGCCAGAACACCACCAGCTACGGAACCGAGCAAAATCGCCGCTATGGTAGACGCTTCCATTAAACCGTTAGCTTTTACTAACTTACTACCCGTGGTTAATTCGCCGAGAATACCGTATTTCGCCGGTGAATAGGCTGCAGCACCAACACCCACCAGCGTATAGCCGAGAAACGGATTGATACCAAAGCAGATACTGGCTGCGCCCAGTAGCTTCAGGCCGTTGGCAAACATCATCACCCGGCCTTTGGCGAAGCTATCCGCCACCTGCCCGACAAACGGCGCAAACAGAATGTAAGCACCTACAAACACCATTTGCAGGATGGGCTGGCTCCACTCCGGATAGAACTGCGCTTTCAGTAACGCCAGAGTGGCAAACAGCAGCGCGTTATCGCCAAACGCAGAGAGAAACTGCGCCACGATAACCGCTTTCATCCCCTTCGACCACAACGAAGTGTTAGTGTGCACTGACTCACTCATCTTGTTGTTCCGCTTCGTCTACCCAGCTTTTCAACGTGACGAAGTCAGGTTTGCCGCTACCCAACAATGGCATCTGTTTCAGATAGCGAATATCGCGCGGTACAGCAAGCTCCGGCACGCCGTGCTCGCGGGCGTACTGTTGCAACTTATCGCGCGTCAGTTCGTTATCTGTGGTGAAAAGCACCAGTGCCTCGCCTTTGCTGGCATCGCTCTTAATCGCAGTGGCATGGACTTTATCTGGCGAAACACCAAGTGCCAGTTGTTCCACCATTTCCAGCGACACCATTTCGCCTGCAATTTTGGCAAAGCGTTTTGCGCGGCCCTGAATCTGCACAAAGCCCTGCTCGTCAAAACGCACGATATCGCCAGTGTCATACCAGCCGCGCTCCATTTCGCCGCGAACATTCTCGGCGGTGGGCACTTCCAGTACACCTGGCTTCTCCACCCGGAGATAGCCGTTCATTATGTTCGGCCCTTTCAGTTGCAGGCGTCCGCCCTCTTCGATACCAGGAACCGACAACAGGCGCGCATCCATTCCTGGTAGAATACGCCCTACCGTACCGGGTTTCGCCGCCATCGGTACGTTGATAGAAACGACAGGCGCGCATTCGGTCACACCGTAGCCTTCAAGGATGCGCAGGCCAAATTTATCCTGCCAAAGCTGTTTAGTACTTTCTTGTAGTTTTTCTGCGCCTGCCACCACATAGCGTAGACGATAGAAGTCATACGGGTTGGCAAAGCGCGCGTAGTGACCGAGGAAAGTCGAGGTACCGAACAACACGGTGCAACTGCGGTCATACACCAACTCCGGCACAATGCGGTAATGCAGCGGGCTTGGATAAAGGAACACTTCTGCACCTGTGAGCAGTGGCGTAAACAGGCCTACCGTCAGCCCAAAGGAGTGAAACAGCGGTAACGCCGACATAAAGCGATCGTTGGTGGTGAAGTCGGCAATCGTTTTAATCTGCTCGACGTTCGCCAGAATGCTTTTATGGCTATGGACGACGCCTTTCGGATGGCCTTCAGAACCGGAGGTAAAGAGGATCAGCGCCTCTTCTTCCGGCTGCTGTTTTACCTGTGCCAGACGCGGCATCAACAGATGGGCAAAGATCCATATTTTGTCAGCAGTGGTGACATCTGCTTTTAAATCTTCCAGATAGACCCAGCGCACCTGAGTAAGTTGCTCCGGCAGATGCCAGAGTTTGCCTTTATCGAGAAACTGGCGGGAAGTGAAGATGGTTTTGATTTCAGCCGCCGTAATAGCGCTGGTCAGCCCTTTTACCCCGGCGGTGTAGTTCATCATTGCGGGAATGCGGCGACGGGCGATGGCCCCAAAAATCACTGCCGCACTGATGCCTGCATTGGGCAGCATTAAGCCGATGCGTTCGCCTTCAACACTGTATTTTTCAAGGATGCGTCCAACAAACAGCGTTTTCGTAAGCAATTTGCGATAGGAGTCCGGGGTAAAGTTGACGTCTTCGACACATTTCTTCCCGGCTCCGAAGCGGTACATTGCGCTCAGTAAAGATTCGTACAGCGTTTCACGCGGGCGCACCGCCATACGCGCTTCCATCAATATTTGATGCAGCATTTCGCCAGCGATTTTGCGACGGTCACGGGCACGCGGCGCATCCGGCATCTCCACCTGCGTTGGTGGCAAAATATGCAGAGTAATTTGCGGAAACAAGCGACGTTTAACCAGACCTTTCAGGCGGCTGAAGTGCGTAAGTTCCGCCCCTTCAATACGCACAGGAATAACCGTTGCACCAGACTTCGCCGCGACAAATCCCGCGCCATCGTAGATTTTCATCAGCGAGCCAGTGGTGGTGATGCGTCCTTCAGGGAAAATCACCACTGGTCGGCCCTGTTCCACCAGACGTACCAGATGTTTAATCGCCATAGGTTGCGTCGGGTCGAGAGGAACAAAGTCGATAAATGATTTCAGCCAACGCATATACCACTGTTGGCTTATTGAGGTGTAAACGGCAAATACCGGACGTACGGGTAAAAACAATGCCAGCAGTATGCCATCAATAAAAGAAACGTGATTAGGCGTAATTAGAACGCGCTCGCCCTTCAGTGCCTTGGTGTCACCCGTAACGCGAACGCGATACAAAACACGGCACAAATTTCGAAAAAAGCTAAAAAGCATTCCAACTCCCTTTGCTCTGATTCAGTAAAAGCGAATGGAGGGAGATTACACGAGATAAAGGACGCGAGCGACAGTAAATTAGATGCGAAAAAAAACCTGCGCATCCGCGCAGGTTGGTGCAAGAGACAGGGTACGAAGAGCGTACCGAATAATCTCACCAATCAATACCTCTGGGATCTTGATTGTGGTCTGCACAACGACTCTTCGCCAGCGAGAAAACGCAAAGGAATGAAGGGAAATGCAACGAGGTGTGTAAATTGTCGGTTACTGTTACAGATTGATGACCGGCAAAAAAAAACCTGCGCATCTGCGCAGGCTGGTGTAATTCATGTGCTCAACCCGAAGTTGACTTCACCTATCAATACCTCTGGGATCACCACTTTAGCAACCTGAAGCCAAACGCCACCAGCGGTCAATCGCAACAGCGTTTCGCAAAGTGTAACCAAAGGTTTGCAATCTCTTTTTTTGTCTTACTTATTTGCGTTTGGCTCACATTCCCACGATGAAAACACGTCGCCACTTGAACCAACAGGTATTTTCCGTAACACTGACAGAATGTAAGCGTTTACCCACTAAGGTATTTTCATGGCGACCATAAAGGATGTAGCCCGACTGGCAGGCGTTTCAGTCGCCACCGTTTCCCGCGTCATTAATAATTCACCCAAAGCCAGCGAAGCCTCCCGGCTGGCTGTGCATAGTGCAATGGAGTCTCTTAATTATCACCCGAACGCCAACGCCCGTGCGCTGGCGCAACAGACCACTGAAACGGTCGGTCTGGTCGTTGGTGATGTTTCCGATCCGTTTTTCGGTGCAATGGTGAAAGCGGTCGAACAGGTGGCTTATCACACTGGTAATTTTTTATTGATTGGCAACGGTTACCACAACGAGCAAAAAGAGCGTCAGGCCATTGAGCAACTGATCCGCCATCGCTGCGCTGCGCTGGTCGTCCATGCCAAAATGATCCCGGATGCCGACTTAGCCTCATTAATGAAACAAATGCCCGGTATGGTGCTGATCAACCGCATCCTGCCTGGCTTTGAAAACCGTTGTATTGCTCTGGACGACCGTTACGGTGCCTGGCTGGCAACGCGTCATCTAATTCAACAAGGTCATACCCGCATTGGTTATCTGTGCTCTAACCACTCTATTTCTGACGCCGAAGATCGTCTGCAGGGTTATTACGATGCCCTCGCTGAAAGTGGGATTCCGGCCAATGATCGGCTGGTGACGTTTGGCGAACCGGACGAAAGCGGCGGCGAACAGGCAATGACCGAGCTTTTGGGACGCGGAAGGAATTTCACTGCGGTAGCCTGTTATAACGATTCAATGGCAGCGGGTGCGATGGGCGTTCTCAATGATAATGGTATTGAAGTACCGGGTGAGATTTCGTTAATTGGCTTTGATGATGTGCTGGTGTCACGCTATGTGCGCCCGCGTCTGACCACCGTGCGTTACCCAATCGTGACGATGGCGACCCAGGCTGCCGAACTGGCTTTGGCGCTGGCTGATAATCGCCCTCTCCCGGAAATCACTAATGTCTTTAGTCCGACGCTGGTACGTCGCCATTCAGTGTCAACTCCGTCGCTGGAGGCAAGTCATCATGCAACCAGCGACTAACCGCAGTTAAAGCAATTCCAGCGCCAGTAATTCTTCAATGGTCTGGCGACGGCGAATCAACCGCGCCTGACCATTATCAAACAGAACTTCTGGTAACAGCGGACGGCTGTTGTAGTTGGATGACATTGATGCGCCATATGCCCCCGTATCATGCAGTACCAGATAATCACCCGCCTTCACTTCCGGCAAGGCGCGGGTTTCGACATTTCCCCCTTCCTGCTGGGTAAAGACATCGCCCGATTCACATAACGGTCCGGCGACGACGGTTTCCACCGTTGGTGCGTGTTCCAGAGAACGACCATCAGATGCCAGGGCACTGATATGGTGGTAACTACCGTACATTGCCGGGCGCATCAGATCGTTGAACCCGGCATCAACCAGCACAAAGTGGCGGCTACCCATTTGTTTGACGCTCCGCACTTGAGTAATTAATACGCCAGCCTGCGCTACCAGAAAGCGACCCGGTTCAATTTCCAGTTTCACAGGATGGCCCAAATGGCGGGCGATTTGCTCACGCGCGGCATTCCACAGACCATAATAATGTTCGGTATCAACCGCCTCTTCACCCTGTTGATAAGGAATAGAAAGCCCACCGCCCGCAGAAATAGCCTGTAAATCCTGACCGAATTCGAGGACCTGACGCACCATAGCACCACATACCTGTTCCAGATGGGCATAATCAACGCCAGAACCAATGTGCATGTGAATGCCGACCAGCTGTAGATGATGACGTTGTATCACGTCCAGTGCGGCGGGCAGATCGGTGTACCAGATACCGTGCTTGCTGTTTTCGCCACCGGTATTGGTTTTTTGGCTATGCCCGTGACCAAACCCCGGATTAACACGCAGCCATACCCGATGCCCTGGCGAAACCTGACCCAGTTGGTCGAGCATATCAACAGAACCCGCATTCACCGGAATTTGCAATTCACTGACGCGTTCAAGCGTCGCCTGATCGATAACATCTGCCGTAAAAACAATATCATCGGGGTGCGTTTGCGGATTGTAACCCGCCACCAGTGCACGCTCTATTTCGCCTAACGAGACGGAATCCACTTTTACGCCCTGCTCACGCATTAAGCGCAAAATATGAATATTGGAACAGGCTTTCTGTGCAAAGCGCACCACATCAAACTGTTTCAGCGCTGCAATCTGCCGACGAATAATTTGCGCATCGTAGACCCACACCGGGCAGCCAAATTCTGCGGGCAAACGCAGCAGATTTTCGGCGGTGAGGTCGGTATCGGTGCTGAACAGTGAATGTGGCATAACAAACTCCAGATAAGTGCTTTTTTATGATTACGCCACATCATAAAAAGAATAAAAAATATCGATTTATGTCGAGTCTATGCAAAAATGATATGGATTACCGGATTGCGAGAGAGCGCTAATGGCCGCCGTTAACTTACGTCATATTGAAATTTTTCATGCGGTAATGACCGCCGGAAGCCTGACTGAGGCGGCACACCTGCTACACACCTCACAGCCAACCGTCAGCCGCGAACTGGCGCGCTTTGAGAAGGTGATCGGGCTGAAATTGTTTGAGCGCATACGTGGACGATTACATCCTACCGTGCAAGGACTGCGTCTGTTTGAAGAAGTGCAACGATCCTGGTACGGACTGGATCGCATTGTCAGTGCCGCAGAAAGTCTGCGCGAGTTTCGCCAGGGAGAACTGTCTATTGCCTGCCTGCCGGTCTTTTCGCAATCTTTTTTACCGCAGCTCCTGCAACCCTTTCTGGCACGTTATCCCGATGTCAGCTTAAATATCGTGCCGCAGGAGTCACCGCTACTTGAAGAGTGGCTCTCGGCCCAGCGTCATGATTTAGGACTCACTGAAACGCTCCATACGCCTGCGGGAACAGAACGTACCGAATTACTCTCTTTAGATGAAGTGTGTGTGTTACCTCCGGGTCATCCGCTGGCGGTAAAAAAGGTATTAACGCCGGATGATTTTCAGGGTGAGAACTACATCAGCCTTTCCCGTACTGACAGCTATCGCCAGTTGCTGGATCAATTGTTTACTGAGAATCAGGTTAAACGACGCATGATCGTAGAAACCCACAGCGCCGCGTCAGTCTGCGCAATGGTACGGGCGGGGGTAGGTGTTTCGGTGGTTAACCCGCTCACCGCACTGGATTATGCGGCAAGCGGTTTAGTAGTGCGGCGGTTCAGTATTGCGGTTCCGTTCACCGTCAGCCTGATCCGCCCCCTGCACCGCCCGTCATCAGCGCTGGTTCAGGCGTTTAGTGAGCATTTACAAGCGGGATTACCGAAACTGGTCACTTCTCTTGACGCTATTTTGTCGTCAGCTACGACAGCATAAAAGCGACAGCATCCTCGGCATGGATCGCCGCGGTATCAAACACAGGCAGAACACTGCGCTCTTCTGGCACCAGTAAACCAATTTCTGTGCAGCCAAAAATGACGCCCTGTGCGCCCTGTTCTGCAAGGCGAGCAATCACTTGCGCATAATAAGCGCGTGACGCTTCGGTAAATTGCCCCAGACACAGTTCTTCAAAAATAATCTGATTAATTTTTGCCCGTTCATCCGCTTCAGGAATGAGACAGTTGATGGAAAATTGTTCCGTCAGCCGCCCGCGATAAAAATCCTGTTCCATGGTGTAACGTGTACCCAGCAGCGCCACACGAGTCATCCCAGCCCGGATAATTGCACGTCCAGTGGCATCCGCTATATGTAAGAAAGGCAGAGAGCAACGAGACTCAATGGCATCCGCCACTTTGTGCATCGTATTGGTACATAACACAATGCCTTCTGCGCCCGCCCGCTGTAAGCCAAGCGCCGCCTCAGCCAGAATATCCCCGGTTTTGTCCCACTCGCCGCGACGCTGGCACTCTTCTATTTCATGAAAATCGACGCTATGTAGCAGCACTTGCGCAGAGTGAAGCCCACCAAGCCGCTGTTTAATACCTTCATTAATCAGACGATAATAAGGAATAGTGGATTCCCAACTCATTCCTCCCAGCAAACCAATTGTTTTCATTCCTCTCTCCTGATGTGTGTTACCGCAACAAGGCTGAATAAGGAACGAGACAAACGCCTCAACGGCCAGGTGCCCAATCTCTATTAACGAAAAAAGGGCCGGATGTACAGCACATCCGGCCCGTGAAATCAGACGCCGATATTTCTCAACTTTTCGCCTGCCATCAGTTTGCGTTCGATATGTTCCAGCGTGACATTTTTAGTTTCCGGAATGAGCCAGAAAGTGATGCCCACAAACGCAATGTTCAGCGCAGTGTAGAGCCAGAACGTACCGGCAGCGCCAATGCTATCAAGCAGTGTCAGGAAGGTCGCGCCGATAATCATATTCGACACCCAGTTTGTCGTCGTTGAGCAGGTGATGCCAAAATCGCGGCATTTCAGCGGCTGAATTTCAGAGCACAGGATCCACACCACTGGCGCGGCGCTCATCGCATAACCAGCAATACACATCATCGTCATGCCAACAGAGAGCCAGGACAAGCCACTGGAAGCCGTACCGTTATCAAACTGCATCAGGCAATAGCCCAGCACCAGAGTGCCTAACGCCATCACGCTGAAACCAATTTTCAGAGCCGGTTTACGCCCTGCTTTATCTACCG
The DNA here is from genome assembly GCF_036503815.1 of Escherichia coli. GTDB lineage: Bacteria > Pseudomonadota > Gammaproteobacteria > Enterobacterales > Enterobacteriaceae > Escherichia > Escherichia coli_F. The sequence continues at coordinate 1,006,081 of NZ_AP027764.1, read as the reverse complement.
TAAAGACCGCAATGAAGGTGGCGAACATAAAGGCCAGCCCTACGACCAGAGTCGCAATCATCTGTTGTTCTGTGGTCGTAAAGCCCGCCATTTTGAAGATACGCGGCGCGTAGTACATGATGATGTTCATACCGGTAAACTGCTGCATCGCCTGCAACAACATACCGAGAAACACAGCACGACGGACGTTACGGTTGATCTTAAACAGAGCCCAACCGCCCTGTTTTAACTTCAGGCTTTCACGAATTTCGTTGAGTTCTTCTCGCGCTTTTTCCGACGTATCGCGCAGCATACGCAACACTTCTTCCGCCTCAATATGACGCCCCTTTTCCGCCAGCCAGCGCGGGCTATTTGGCAGGAAGACCACCAGAATAATCAGCAGGACTGCTGGTAAAGCAAGAACCCCCAACATTGCGCGCCAGTTACCGCTATAACTGAACGCTGTATCGGATAAAAACGCCAGCACGATGCCGAGTGTGACCATCAACTGGTACATACTGATCATCTTACCGCGAACGTTTTCACTTGCCATTTCAGAAAGATACAGAGGAGCGGTGTAAGACGCGATCCCGACAGCAATGCCCAGCACCACACGAGCGGCGATTAACATCTCTACGCTGGTCGCAAAAGCGGACCCTATCGAACCGAGCACAAAAAGGATAGCCCCCGCCATCAGGCTGTATTTACGCCCCAGGCGGAACGACAGCCACCCATTAAATAGCGCACCAATTGCTGCGCCGAGCATCATGCTACTAACCACCCATTCCTGCAAACGGCTGGTCAGCACAAAGTGATCGGTAATGAACGGCAAGGCTCCGGCGATTACGCCGATATCAAGACCAAATAACAATCCTGCGACCGCAGCAGCTACCGAAACAAACATATTCATACGCCGCGTATCCCGCAAAGAACGTGGCGTTAAAGCAGATTCCGTATTGATAGTAACCATTTTTTCCTGCCAGCAGAGAGTAAGACATAGTGAAAAAATACGTGAACAATTCACACAGGTGTCAGGTCGGAAATAGCATAAATATGGATTAAATTGCTGCGACATGTCGTTATGTGATGGATATTCCAATTTTCAAATTAAGTTGAATTATTGAGATTATTATTAACCAACTAATTTTAAAGCAGATAAAATTCATAAAGTTCACTAATTGATAATTGATATGGATTATTTCATAACCATGATATGGATTATGATGATCTACAGGTATAAAAAACCCTGCCATGCGGCAGGGTCATAAAAGTAAGAAGAATGGATTAACGAGCCAGCCAACCGCCATCCACGGCAATGGTATAACCATTCACATAATCTGAAGCACTGGAGGCAAGAAACACTACCGGCCCCATCAGGTCACTCGGCAGTCCCCAACGGCCAGCTGGAATGCGGTCGAGAATTTCCGCGCTACGTTGTTCATCTGCCCGTAGTTGTTGAGTATTGTTGGTCGCCATGTAACCCGGAGCTATCGCATTAACATTAATGTTGTGTTTAGCCCATTCATTCGCCATCAATCGCGTCACGCCCATCACGCCGCTTTTTGATGCGGTATAAGAAGGCACACGGATCCCGCCCTGGAAGGAGAGCATTGACGCGATATTGATAATCTTGCCGCCATTGCCTTGTGCGATAAAGTGTTTCGCCGCTGCCTGAGACATGAAGAATACGCTCTTGATATTCAGGTTCATTACATCGTCCCAGTCTTTTTCGCTGAACTCGAGAGCATCTTCGCGCCGAATCAATCCGGCGTTATTCACCAGGATATCAATATGACCAAACTCAGCTACCGCGCGATCCAGCAGTCCAGGAATACCATCAATCTTTCGCAGATCGGCGGTCAGGCTTAAAAAACGACGCCCCAGCGCCGTGACCTGCTTGATGGTTTCAGTCGGTTCAACGATGTTAATGCCAACAATGTCACAGCCCGCTTGCGCCAGCCCCAACGCCATCCCCTGACCCAGTCCAGTATCACAACCAGTGACGACCGCAACTTTACCTTCGAGAGAAAATGCACTTAAAATCATAACAATACCTTATTCGTTTATGCCCACAACTAGCGCAAATCTTTAACGGCCACATGGTCCATATCATCAAAGACCTGGTTTTCACCGACCATGCCCCAGATAAAGGTATAAGCTTTGGTTCCGACACCGGAATGGATCGACCAGCTCGGGGAGATCACCGCCTGCTCGTTATGCATCACAATATGACGCGTTTCTTGCGGCTGCCCCATCATGTGGAAAACGCAGGCGTCATCATCCATATTGAAATAGAAATAAACTTCCATCCGGCGCTCGTGGGTGTGACACGGCATGGTGTTCCACAAGTTACCCGGAGCCAGCTCCGTCAGCCCCATACTCAATTGGCAGGTTTCCAGCACATCCGGAACAAAATATTTGTTAATCGTGCGACGGTTGCTGGTGAGGTTATCGCCTAACGTGACTGGAGATACTTCGTCCGGTGTGACTTTTTTGGTGGGATACGTCGTATGCGCAGGTGCGCAATTGTAATAAAACTTCGCCGGAGTAGCGGTATCAATACTGGCAAAGACAACTTCTTTTGCGCCTTTACCAACATACAGGGCTTCGCGGTGACCGATTTCATAGCATTGACCATCGACGGTAATCGTACCGGCACCGCCAATATTGATAACACCTAGCTCGCGACGTTCCAGGAAATAGCTTACCCCGAGTTGTTTACCAACTTCCCCGCCAACGGAAACCGTTTTAGTTACCGGCATAATGCCGCCAACAATAATACGGTCAATGTGGCTGTAAACCATGGTGTACTCATCGGCGACAAATACCTTTTCAACCAAAAATTCATTGCGCAACCCCTGGGTATCCAGCGTTTTTGCATGCGCACTGTGGATGCTCTGTCTTACGTCCACATCAACCTCCGATAATCAGTGAAGCGTGAAAATAGAAAACGATAGTGAAACGCTGTTTCGTTTTCTCTATAAGGGGATGATATGCCCACGGGATAGGGTTTTCAATTAAAAATAAAACAATGTTTCACTTTTAAGGTAAGGACTGAAAAAAGTGCAGTGTCGATCACGAATATGTCATGAGAATGGAAAAATCAGGGAGCCCTGAAAATGTATGTCGACTCGCCAGCCACCATTATTCAACAGATTAATGACGGCTGATATTTATCGGTAAGGAGGAAATGCAGAGCTATTCGTCACGTTCAATGGTCAATGCCACGCCCTGGCCCCCGCCGATACAAAGCGTAGCCAGTCCTTTGCGGGCATTACGTTTCACCATTTCATGAACCAGAGAAACCAGGATTCGGCAACCGGACGCGCCTATTGGGTGACCGAGCGCGATCGCGCCACCATTAACATTGACCCGACGCTCATCCCATTCAAGCATCTTGCCAACCGAAAGCGCCTGAGCAGCAAACGCTTCATTAGCCTCAATAAGATCGACATCAGCCAACTGCCAGCCGACACGTTCCAGGCAACGGCGTGTCGCATACACCGGCGCAATGCCCATTAATGCCGGATCTACACCAACGCTGGCAAATGCGCGAATGCGGGCAAGCACGGGTAAATTCAACGCTCGCGCTTTGGCTTCGCTCATCATCATTACCGCAGCTGCGCCATCGTTTATGGATGATGCATTACCCGCTGTCACAGAACCGAGACTATCAAATGAAGGATTTAAACGGGCCAAGCCTTCTGCACTGGCGTCAGTGCGTGGCTGTTCATCGGTATCAACAACCAACGCCTGACCGTTACTTTGGGTCATTACCGGGACGATTTCATCTTTAAATCGTCCGGCGTCAATCGCCGCTCGCGCTTTTTGTTGCGAGCTAAGTGCGTAAGCATCCTGCAACTGACGGCTGATGCCATATTCGCGAGCCAGATTTTCGGCGGTGACACCAATATGATAATCATTGAAGGCATCCCACAAGCCGTCATGCACCAGACTATCAACCAACTGGCTATTGCCAAGCTGTGCACCGGTGCGGCTATCTGTAAGAACGTGTGGTGCGCGGCTCATGTTTTCCTGGCCACCGGCGATGACAATATCCGCCTCGCCACACTGGATCGCCTGAGTAGCCAGATGCAGTGCTTTAAGCCCGGAACCGCAAACGTCATTAATAGTGATTGCAGAAACGCTGTTAGGAAGACCACCTTTAATAGCCGATTGCCTTGCCGGATTCTGCCCTGCCCCTGCAGTCAACACCTGACCAAGAATCACTTCATCCACCGCATATGCAGAAACACCGGTACGTTCTATTAACGCTTTCACGACCAGGCTGCCAAGTTCCACGGCGGAATGACCCGCTAACGCACCACGAAAACAGCCGATAGGTGTCCGTAACGCCCCGACAATCACAACGTCTTTCATCACAACCTCGCACCAATTAACAGTGCAATAGTAAATGATTGTTAATTACAGTTATCTTAATTGTTTAAAAAAAGTGATTTTTATCACAAAGGAAATACGCCTGACCAGCAGTCAGAGACATAACTGGCACGTAAGGTTTGCAACCACTAACCCACCAATAGAGAGGTAGAAAGGTCGTTAATCTCCCATACTTAACCTGGTTTATGGTAAATTGCCCTCCATTTTGTTTAATTTGTAGATGATACGTTCAGATAATGTCTAATATTTGGTCAAAAGAAGAAACTCTGTGGAGTTTCGCGCTCTACGGCACAGCCGTTGGTGCAGGCACGCTCTTCCTTCCTATTCAGTTAGGTTCGGCAGGGGCTGTGGTCCTGTTTATTACTGCTCTGGTCGCCTGGCCTTTAACATATTGGCCACATAAAGCCTTATGCCAATTCATCCTCTCATCAAAAACATCAGCAGGTGAAGGGATAACGGGCGCGGTAACACACTACTATGGCAAGAAGATTGGTAATCTGATTACCACGCTGTACTTCATCGCCTTTTTTGTCGTCGTGTTGATATATGCCGTGGCAATTACCAACTCACTTACGGAACAGCTGGCAAAGCATATGGTTATTGATCTTCGCATCCGTATGTTGGTGAGTCTGGGTGTTGTATTAATCCTGAATCTCATTTTTCTGATGGGACGCCATGCCACTATTCGGGTAATGGGATTTTTGGTATTCCCATTGATTGCCTATTTCCTATTTCTATCTATTTACCTGGTCGGTAGTTGGCAACCTGATCTATTAACTACCCAGGTAGAGTTCAATCAGAATACCCTTCACCAGATATGGATATCGATTCCCGTGATGGTTTTCGCCTTTAGCCATACGCCCATTATTTCTACGTTTGCCATAGACAGACGTGAAAAATATGGCGAACACGCTATGGATAAATGCAAAAAAATTATGAAAGTCGCTTATCTCATCATCTGCATAAGTGTACTGTTCTTTGTCTTTAGCTGCCTGCTTTCTATTCCACCTTCGTATATTGAAGCGGCTAAAGAAGAAGGGGTTACCATTTTATCGGCGCTTTCTATGCTGCCGAACGCCCCAGCATGGTTGTCAATTTCCGGGATTATTGTCGCAGTAGTTGCGATGTCGAAATCATTCCTGGGTACGTACTTTGGCGTTATTGAAGGTGCCACGGAGGTCGTCAAAACAACACTACAGCAGGTTGGTGTAAAGAAAAGTCGTGCATTTAACCGCGCACTATCAATTATGTTGGTATCGCTCATTACCTTCTTTGTTTGTTGCATTAACCCGAACGCGATTTCGATGATTTACGCGATCAGCGGCCCGCTCATTGCCATGATACTTTTCATCATGCCTACGCTGTCAACATATCTCATCCCGGCGCTTAAACCCTGGCGTTCTATCGGAAATCTGATTACGCTGATCGTGGGTATCCTGTGCGTATCGGTAATGTTCTTTAGCTAATATCCGTTGTGAATGGTTCAAAATTGCTACAATTTTGAACCATTCCAGTTTTCATAATGTTCATTTGTTATTATTCCGCTCTATCACTTCTCTCGTCATATCCTAATATTATCAGTTAGTTAAACACACAAAGAGATCTGAACATCTTAAATAAGACTATTTAAGATGCATAACTTAGATTCGCAAGATATCTTCTGGTCATTCAAAAACAATTTGCGATATAGATATTCTCATACCATGAGATAGTTATCTGAACCACCATCAACCAGGTAAGATTAAATCAGTGAAACATAATCATATTTAATAACGAGAAATGCATTTTTAAATGCTTTACTCAGAATTATAGCAAATACAGATTAATCGCAATTTTTCCCAGCAAAATTACAAAATCATGGTGTATTGACATCATCAATAACCAATGAAATTATGCAATTATATACGGATAGGGAGGTTCTTAACATGGGGCTTTGTAGTCGTTATAAAAGTCTTACATGCAATAGTTGCTCAATGCATTGCCAAATAATGCCAGAAGAGTCACCGCGTTTGCAGTATTGCGCAAACTCGTGTTTTTGTATGTGGCCCGAAGAAAGTTCATATTTTAATCGTGGTGTGGTGGAAGGTATCTTAACAAAAAACCACAATGCGAGATTAAGCGGATATATTTTTGTCGATTTTTCAGTAAGTTTTTTACGTCTATTCCTTCAAAAAGACTGGATTGACTATCTTGCAAGTACTGACATGGGGATTGTTTTAGTCAGCGACCGCAATATGCAATCGTTAGCTAACTACTGGCGAAAACACAACTCTGCAATATCTGCTGTCATATATAATGATGATGGTCTTGATGTTGCCAATGAAAAGATCAGACAACTATTTATTGGTCGTTATTTATCATTTACCAGAGGGAACACATTAACTCAGATGGAATTCACCATAATGGGGTATATGGTTTCTGGTTATAACCCATATCAGATTGCTGAAGTTCTGGATATGGATATCCGTAGCATCTACGCGTACAAGCAACGAATCGAAAAGAGAATGGGTGGTAAAATAAACGAGTTATTTATTCGTTCACATTCGGTCCAACATTGATACTCAACAATCTGCCAGAATCATACTCTGCTTATACGGGCATCTATTGAAATGCCCGTATTTTATAAATAAGCAGTAACCCCAAGAGTAAACAACATGGTATTTAAAACCATCACACGAAAAATTCAGAAGCATTACGAAATATGAATTTACAAACAATAGTGGCGTAAATGTTAATCATGTTAATTTACGTAAAGTTTTACGTTGCGACATTAAAGCCTCATTTCAATCATTATGATAAATATAAAATTAATATATATTTATGCCGTAAATACCAATATACTTAGCAAACTATGTGATTTCCATTTCGATTGATTTAGTGTCTATTGACGTATGTACTGGATTATTAACGATAATATCGAGTTCTGGCCTGAGCACCGAAAATTAATATCGGTACATAACGCCGATCTTAACGTCGTTCTGACAACGCCAGCCAGTCGTTGTTTATCACTTCTACTTGAAGCTTTTCCTGATGTGGTTGCACAACAAGATTTTTTCACCAGAGTCTGGGAAGAAGAAGGTATGCGTGTGCCAACTAACACGTTATATCAGAACATATCCATTATCAGACGCGGATTTCGCGCTGTTGGTGATACCACCCACTCGCTTATTGCAACCGTGCCGAGAAGAGGATTCAAGATTCATAATGACATTAACATACAAAATCATGCAATAAACTCTTCAACAGACGCACATACACACAATACCCCACCTGCCGTAAAAGGTAATGCGGAGTACAAAGAGAGCATTGGTAGCGCAAACAATTTCAATAACAAAATCCTCAAACATATAAAAAGTTATCTAATTATGTTGAGCATATTTGCTATAGGCGTATATTCTGCACATTGGCTATGGAATAATAATCAACCGAAGCCATTCTTCAAGGATTACAAGACTGTTGCGGAAATTAATGGCTGCCATTTTAATGTGACAGAAGATACAATTGATGGGTTGAAAGAGTTCGATAAATATAAGACACGGATACTGGATTCGGGGATTAACTGTAAAAAATATCCGTGGTTATACTTCCCTCTTGCAAAATCCTCACCAAGGATGATTGTTATGGCATGCAATAAAAACTATAACCAACATGAAGTGGCAGGCTGTTTAACCCTATCTTACCGTGAGGTTAATCGTGATTGATTATAAAAAAAACTTATTATTTATTTTAGTTTTTATCAGTGGGTTTATTCTCTTCATTGTTTACTCTTATACTGCAGAAAAAATGATATATAATGAAACATGCACTGCAAATTGGGTAATCTTTAATGACAAGGGGCGAGCAAATCTTACCATCGACTTTATGTACAACCAAAAAAATAAAACAGGAACTGTTGCGTTGAGCGGAACCTGGCAACAAGGTAACAGAGAAAGTAAATCAATACGGCGAAATATTGAATACACATGGATTGAAAACTATGACACAGCCCATTTAACATCAAAGAAAGTTAATAAATTTGAGATCATGGATCAAGTCGATGATGATAGACTTGCAGAACTTATTCCTGATTTTTATGTCTTTCCAGAAAAAAGTGTAAGCTATAATATACTAAAGCAAGGTAAGCATGCTTTTATTTTGAGTATTGGTAACAGAGCAATCATGCATTGTGCAAGGTAAACTTAAATAGATAACAAAAAGATGGAACCTCGTTAATCATAAAACAATAAAATTAAATATGCTTGTAGTATATGCCAGTATAAAGCATCAAAGTTTTGATCAACATCTTTCATTTTAGACATCACCTTGCAATGTAAAATATCATGTATCAACAACATCTGGTGCAAATCCATGAGTCGAACTCAACATTCATCTTAGCTCTATTATTATTCCTTCGTACAGTCGATGTAAACAATACAGAAAGAGGATTATTAAGAACCAGTTTACTTAGTGAATCAATAGAGGAAAGGACTAACGTTTCTTTAAAAGAATTGATTTCATCATCTGTTAAACTAAACTCATCATTGACAGATCGTGAGATATAACTGTTTTTAACTTTACTCTTTACGTTGACTTTACTGACAGAATTAACATTCACATATCTTGAATTTAGTGCCCATGATGTTGTTTGCGTGAGAACCTTCTCAGCATTAAGGAATTTTTTTAACGGAATCCTTGGTTTCTTTTTCGAGTCCGAATTTACAATATCATGCATATAGACCATTTCATGAATCTGCGAAAACTCAATGTCCATTATATACCTCACATTTTTACCGTGACTCGATGTTACTTTTCAATAATCACCTTCCATCAATACTAAATTTAATACCCCTAATGTGCCGATAACAAATATAGTCATTCTACGTAACGTCTCCATAAGGTGATAACCTTGATCAAATGAATTTCAAAAATAATAAAAGGAAATCTTTTGAGATGTTTGTCACGAATAAAGCTATTTATGTTACCAATATCATTTCGAGTGTGCACACTATCTATCTGTTTTTTCAGGATATAAAAAATAACATGTAAGTTATGTAAATTGCCGATGCTACTAAGTAACATTATGGTAAAAAAAGTAAAAATGAGCGATTTTTGATAGAACAAAGCATTAGAAAAGGTGATATTTGACATTATCAGAAGCTGCGAATTCGGATTTTGCTCTAATCAAATGAGAGAAATGTAAAATGAAGCCACGAAATATTAATAATAGCCTACCACTGCAACCATTAGTTCCTGATCAGGAGAACAAAAATAAGAAAAATGAAGAGAAATTCGTGAATCCAGTTAAAATTACGATGAGGTCTGGTTTAAATTATATTGAACAAGAATCTCTTGGAGGAAAATATCTAACACATGATTTGTCAATAAAGATAGCGGATATTTCTGAAGAAATAATTCAGCAAGCAATATTATCTGCTATGAGCATATATAAATTTCCGATAACAGATGATTTAATGAGTATGGCTACAAATGAACTCATAAAACTGGCCAAAATAGAGAATAATTTAGACCTGAATAAATTCTCTACTATATGCACCGATGTACTATCCCCCCTCGTCATCAGACATAATAAAGAAAAAAAACCAGACGACTTACTACCCTTCGCAAAAATCCCCTTTTTAATTTTCATCGAAAAAATGGAAATTGATAATATGAATCAAGGTCATGCATATTAAGGCATTTATGAAATATCGTAAATAAGATAACTAATAAGGTGAATATTAGCAAAACAACTAATGACATTATTGGTTTATAGTGGTCAGTATTTTTACTAATAATGAACCAATATACCCATAAGCAATGCAAGCTTAAAACTCATAATTCAAAAAAGATAAATACATAAAAATTAATGAGTCAATCAATAATAATTTAGCATCACGAAACACATCACAGAGGAATATTATGAGCACAGATACACTTGAAATATTCAATAACAGTGATGAATGGGCAAGTCAACTAAAACACGCATTATCGCAAGGAGAAAATCTGGCATTACTACATGGATTGACTCCTGATATCCTTGATAGAATATATGCATATGCATTCGACTACCATGAAAAAGGTAATATAACGGACGCAGAAATTTATTATAAATTTCTGTGCATTTATGCGTTCGAAAATCATGAATATCTAAAAGGTTTTGCATCAGTATGCCAGTCAAAAAAGAAATATCAACAAGCATATGACCTTTACAAACTAAGTTACAATTACTCCCCGTATGATGACTATTCAGTTATTTATCGTATGGGTCAATGTCAAATTGGGGCTAAAAATATCGATAACGCAATGCAATGTTTCTATCATATTATTAACAATTGTGAGGATGAAAGTGTTAAGAGCAAAGCGCAGGCATATATTGAACTCTTAACTGATAATTCAGAAGATAATGGCTAAGCATTACAATCTTTTGGTTAAAATTGCTGGTTATAGTGCAGTTAACCACTATGACCAGCTTCTCTTATGTTTTCTTAAATCAACATCTTAAAACAGTTAAGAACACACTATAAATTATTATTTTTCAACGCGTTAGAGAACAATCTATTTTATCAAAATTGAATAAGGCTATTTCAGATTACATCACTGAATTCCTAAGATAAATTAGTGAACACAACCATAGATATGTCGAATGTAAACTCCTATAGCATTAATGACACATAAATATGAATAGCCACTATTCCTATTGCTTATGCAGGATGCAAGAAACCAATTTTTTCATAGAGGTTAACTAATGGACTTAGAAAATAAATTCTCATATCATTTTCTTGAGGGATTAACGCTCACGGAAGATGGAATTCTTACTCAAGGAAATGAGCAAATTTATATTCCACCGAAAGAGTTAGGAGTATTGATCGTATTACTTGAATCCGCTGGTCATGTTGTCCTGAAAGATATGATCATCGAATCAGTATGGAAAAATATTATTGTAAGTGACGAGTCCCTGACAAGATGTATCTATTCTTTGCGCTGCATTTTTGAAAAAATTGGCTATGATCGTTGCATAGAAACAATCTACCGGAAAGGTTATCGTTTCAGTGGACAGGTTTTCAAAACTAGAATAAATGAAGATAACACTTCAGACTATTCCATAGCTATATTTCCTTTCACCACTTCATTGAATACCCTGGATCCATTAATACTTAATCAGGAATTAGTGCAAAACATTTCAAATAAAAAAATCGAGGGCCTTTATACCTATCCGATGGCTGCGACAAATTTTTGTAATGATCACATATCGCAAAATTCATTTTTGAGAAGATTCAAGCCAGATTATTTCGTTACAGGAAGAATAAACCAGAATAACGCGGTGAAAACTTTATACATTGAACTGATCGACGCTAAAAATCTTTTCCTCATCGCCAGTAATCATCTTCCTGTTGATGAACTACATAACACATCACAATTTATTATAGATAATATCCTTCAAACGGTACATAATCCAGAGCGTTCTGTAAGATTAGCTAAACCGGATCAAGGTTACAAGAATCATTATTTATCAGATGAACTGTTGGCTGGTAAGAAAGAACTTTACGAGTTTACTCCTGAAAGCATTTACAGGGCTATGACTATATTTGATGGATTACAAAATAAAAGTGATATACAGACGCTAAAAACAGAATGTTATTGTCTGCTAGCGGAATGCCATATGTCTTTGGCACTTCATGGAAAATATGAACTTGAACTTGCTGCTCAAAAAGCATTAGAGCTTTTACATTATGTATCAGACATAACCAATGTCGATGGAAAAATTTTAGCTATTATGGGACTGATAACTGGCCTGTCTGGACAAGCAAAAGTATCTCATATCTTATTTGAACAGGCTAAGATACACACAACTGATATAGCCTCTCTCTACTACTATAGAGCACTTGTCAACTTTCATAATGAAAGAATTGAAGAGGCAAGGATTTGTATAGACAAATCACTACAACTCGAACCCAGAAGACGAAAAGCAGTTGTGATAAAAGAGTGTGTAGATATGTATGTGCCTAACCCGCTCAAAAGCAACATGAAACTCTACTATAAAGAAACTTCGAGTGAAAGCCATCGAGTTATAATTGACAACATTTTGAAACTAAAGCAACTGACGAGAATTTGTATGCGATAAATCTTTATTGTCGCAATTTTATTGTTTAGATGTATGCAGCTAGTTATTTAAACAGCAGAGATGAAAATATCTAAGATATTTACCTTATTGCAATATATATCAAATACTCTAGATTAAAAAGTATTGTGTATAGGCTATTGGCCTGGACAAATAAAAAGGGAATTTTATGACTAATCCAATCAACATGAATAATTTTTCTCAAAGTTTAAATATAGCAACTGCAACGGGTGATGAAGTAGTTTCATTAGATAAACACATCACCACCAGTGCTACTGATACAGATCAAATACAAGCATTTATAGTTTCAACATGGATGGCATCTTTTCAAAATGATATGTATTCGAAAGATAATCCTATCTCTCCTTACTATGAACTGGAATGGTAGACAATTGACCACTTAAATGTTTAACGAGATACTGATTATATTAGTATCTCGTTCCTTTCCTTCAATCCTACACATAAAAATATATGCGCTTACCCAAAGTTAAAATCTTATCCATCTTCATATTTTCTATATTAATTACAAAAATGTCTTTCGCCAGTAGCGCTTGCTTTAATGAAGCAGGATCAATTTTCAGAATCGAACCAAATTTGATCAAAGCTATCGCTCTTGTTGAAAGTAATTTAAAAAATGATAGCATCGGCAAGAACAGGGATAAGAAAAACAATATAAAGAGTTTTGATTATGGTTTAATGCAGATAAACCAGATGCACATTCCCATGTTAAAAAAACGTGGAATAATAAAAGATGAACGAGATTTGTTAGATAACCCCTGTCTGAACATTAAAATAGGGACCGAGATTTTATATAATCATTTTTCACGTTGTGGGGTAACGTGGCAATGTCTGGGGACTTATAACGCGGGTTTTGCAATGGAAAACCAAAAAAAGAGGCTGCAATATGCAAAAAAAATATATGTTGTATATACCAGACTTAATGAAATAGACAAGCGTAAGGCTTTAGCAAAATGAGCCTAAAGCCTCTTTTTTTATATAGTGCAAACACCCATACGTAAAGCTGTTTTGATCAACTCGATACCACTGTGAACATCTAATTTCTTCATGATATTGAGTCTATGAGTTTCGACTGTTTTCCTGCTTAACTGCAAGAAATTAGCGATTTCTTTGTTTGTTTTTCCATCAGCTATGAGTTGTAGTATTTCAGACTCACGATTTGTAAGTTGATTATCAGAGGAATATCTTGAAGATATTTTTTCACAATCCATATGTACACTATCAAAATAAGTGTAACCATTACTAATCGAATCAATAGCGCGATTTAGTTTCGCCGGGTGACTGGTTTTCCATACGCATCCTTTCGCACCGGCTTCAAGCAATTTTATTGAATCAATATACGGCATTTTTGCTACAAATGTAATAATATGAGCATCTATTTTATGCGATTTAACCCATTTTATGAGTTCGGACCCCATCATTCCACCTGCAAATTCTCCTAAAATAAATATTTGGGCTGCAGATTTGTTACACTCCGCTATAGCTTTCTTCAGATCTTTATAGCCCCCAACAACCTCATATAAATCGGGATAATGTCCGAGAAATCCAATTATCCCATCAATCATAAACGGCTGCTGATCTGAAACTACAATTTTTATCTTTCCCATATATTCATCCTGAGTGTAAATGCTATAACGCATTCATTTATAATCATCTCTTCCATTATTATTATAAGCAAAATCCAAAGAATACATTGATGAAATAATAATGAAATATAATTAAAAATAAAATTTTTGTGTAAGCAAAATAAGACCAGTGTTGAAAAATCATTAGGCGTTTAAAATATTAGAATTAGATTATATTCAAGTCATTAAACCGGAGACAGTGATCTATAAGTCCTCTGGGTTCGTCAAATCAGAGTTATTCATAGCCAAAGAATCTATTTCACACATTCTTTCAACTAAATAATGTCTGGCATGTTCACAGATTTCATTAACCTTATCAGGGGAAAAACAGTGATTGCTAATTAAATATTGCTCACAATTATCCACAAATTCCTGCGGAGTAAATTCAGCAATAAATTGATCTGTAAAAAAAATAAAACGTTTGTCATCATGATATGAAATATGGACATTCCATATTGACTTGTCGACAAAATATGACTCTACTTCAATAGACTTATCTTTGAAACTGGTAGGTATATAGAGATTTAAAGGGCCTGATATTGACGGTAATTTTGTTACCCAACTTTCAAAAAGTTTGATAAAAACTTCAACTTCCTCTGAAGATTTTAACAATATGCTCTTCAGATCGTTTATCATGTTTATTCTGTTTTTTTCTAATTCTGAGCTCAGCAAACTTATCAAGGGTATAAAATTATCCATCACATCAATAATGCCTTTCGCATACCCATCATAATAACCTTGAATAACTTTTTCTTCTCTCTTTTCCTCAATACTCTGAATTTTTGCGGTGGTTTCAAGAAGGATCTGTTCTTTTAGAGAGACTATTTCTTTCAATCCATCAGAAATTATTCTTTTAATCACAACACCATTTGCAGGAGAGTTTATCAAGCTCATCTCTATTTTTTTTCGCATAAAATGTAATTCTCTCCAAAAGAGTAGACGCAAGTGGTAACGGCAATTGTATGTGGTCAACAAAATCAGGAAATAATAAATTAAATCGTTGCTGCATTGCCAACGGTTGTTGCCTTACATAGGGCAACAACGTTGAAAAACCACATGTGATGATATTCTGATAGTTAACGATGCCAGGTTTATATCGTGCCTTTTCATTTATTTCCACCGGTATCGCTGATAAATAATTCCTTAGCACATCAGGAACCTTGTAAAAAAATCCCCGTTCTGCAAACCTTTCTCGATAAAAGTGACAACCACTGAGTAAACAGATCAATGGAAATAATTTCCAATTGTTTATGTAGTAAATAAGTGAACTATTCAGACTGAAATGCTCAACTGCAAGATTGTACTGTAGGAGTATCATTTCATTGGTAATAGATCTAAGTACCGGATTGCTAATACGTGCATTATTCAAACTTACTCGTTGAGGATGAATATAACTAATTGGATCATATATAATCTTTCTTAGGGCAAGATTCATAACGTTCTCATATGTCTACTTATTTTTTAACCTGATTAAATTAGTTAGAATAGCCCTGTACTTCCATAACAGCCAGCAAGTCGCAATGGACATTAATGCAAGTAAGATAGAAACCGGCATAGTCTTATCATAAGCAAAAACAGGTTCGTTAATTTCATATGTTGGTGCTTGTTCAATAATATCTCTTCGTTTTGACAATACGACTGAAATATTCTCATATTGTACGCTTGCAAAGCTATTAACAATAAATCTCTTAATGTCATTTATTTTTATTTCTGGATTGATATCTTTTTCATATACAGCAAGTACAGAAATATGAATTGGTAGAGCAGTTTTGCCACTATCACCTGTATCAACATCGTAACTAACATGTACTCTTGAAGAAACAATGCCATCCATAATTTTGAGAGATTGCTCTAAACGCTGTTCAATAGCAGAATACAATCTTGCTTTTTCCGCTCGTGGAGAGGAAACGAGTGCATCTGCAGGGAACATCTGCGATATTTGAATATCAGGCTTACCCGGGAGATTGTAGATTTTTAGCCAATCCACCGCAGAAGCAAAATCCGTTGGTTCTACATAGATTGAAAATCCAGTTTTGCCTTGATCCTTCTTCTCAGCATTAATATTATGTCTTTGTAAAACAGCAAGGACATCATTAGCTTGCTGTTGATCAAGATGGTTCAGTAATTCCTGCTGCTTGCAACCGCACAACAGCAGGATAAACAAGAATAATGATATATATTTCATGAGCGAGTCAACGTCTCAACTGCAGCGACAATTTTTCTTGCTAATGTTCCCACCAATGAAACCTCGACATTATAATTAAGCACATGATCCTGCAAGACTAATAATTTTTCAGGAGTTAACCCCTTTTTATCAGACCTTAATGCTTGTAACGCATTTTGCTGCCAATTTTCAGTTTGTACCGCATAGTTAGCAAAAGCGGAGATCATTTTATCATCCGGGTTATCAAGATTGAGAACCCGGTCATTTAAATCAATAACTTTCGCTTGCTGTATTTCATGAGCAGTTGATTGCTCAGCTCTATCAATAGGTGGCATATTGCTTACTGACATAATAAAATCCTTATCCAGTTTAGCGGAAGTTTTGTATGATTGCCGAATCAAGATCTTTATACGCTTTTACAACGTTAGATTGCGCATTTCGATATAATGTATACTCAGCTAATGCACTCTGATATTCGGCAAGGAATTTCGGGTCGGAAGGATTGGTTGCTAAATCCTCCAACGCCTTTTCAACTTGTTGGTTAAGATCATCAACGCCCTGATCAAATTGTTTGCTGATATCCATAATATAACCATTCCAATCTGCCATAAGTCCTCCTCAATTATTCCTGAAATGTCCACTTGCTACCTTGAGACTTCTCGAATCGGTTATCTCCGTAGCTAAATGAACTATTGTTTGTGTCCTGATTTTTCAAATTCACATTAAATCTTACATATTGTTTACCCCATTGTTTATAATATTCGTCAACATAATTATTAATTTTATTTAATTCACTGTCGCTTAACGTACCAATGATATTGAAATATACATTGTTAGCTGTTTTATATTTTTCATAAGAAAGACCTATTGCCGACAATGTTTCAATTGCCTGACTTTCCAATACATTATCATCTAATACCGCAATACTTATATTGCTGGCATATGGCATAGTTTGCAGTAATCCTTTAATAAGATTATCGATTAGTTGCTGTGTGATAGCATTCCGTTGCTTACTCACTGTCAGTCTTGGATTACTGGCATCTAATAGCTGTAATTTAAAATATTGTAGATCTGGGAAATTATCAGCAAGCCATGAAAAAATTCGTATCGATTCATCATCAGGATTTATCACCCGTACTGGCTTTCCTGGTTGATTTTTTTCCAGTGCTTGTTTGACCCAGACAGCTTCATCCAAACTATTGGTATTGATATAGATGACATGATCCCTACCATATAAAATTTCATAATTTCTATTTTTGTTTACAAGAATTTTATCGATATGTCTCAGCTGCGGATCATTACTGGCATTAACAATATAAAAAGCTATAAAAATGATAGCAAAAAGAAAAAATAGCGTTACATATTTAAACAGCGTACTACTAAAGAAATGTTGTCTTGTTGAAGTAATGTTATTTTCAACAATACCTGGTATTGAATACTGCCAAACTTCATTTTTTCCTTTTACAGCAAATTTGAGGCCTAAAACTTCTATTTGCTGATTCAATGTTAACGTTCTATCTTCAGGTTCTTGTGCTGTTAATTCTCTGATTGTTACAACCAGATCAGGGTCGGTAGTGATTATTACCTCAAAACTGCCTGTAAGCTCTCCATAAGGAATGACTATCGTATTCTCTGGTAACTCAGAAAAAGAATCACTTCTTCCTAACGAAACATCATTACCAACGATAACGAGTACACGCCCATTAAGTATTTCATACTCGCATCCATTCAATGGTCCGCTCAATAAACGGATGGCATAAGATTCCAATAAGTCTTGTGATAAGAATTTATCATTATTTCCCATGAATACCACCCGCTAATTCCATAAGCTCTAGTTTAGAGTAGTGTAACAAGACGGAAATTTCATGACCAAATTATGATGACACACAATAAAAAGATTATAATTTTCGAGAACCATTTTAAATGCCTACATACATAACTTTATTTGCAATTTAAGGTATTCACCCTATTCCCTCATTGATATGCAAATATAACAATTACCATTATTTTAAATTTTACACGTAATATTTACCCTAAATGATTTTAGAGTGCAGGTTGGCATATGCAAGTCTTTTCCAGTGATGTCTACTTCACTGTAGGCACTAATGCATTATTAGCATCGCAAAAGGAATATTACAGCGATTTGGTTGCGTTGGTTGATCTTGGACATTCGTTCGTTGTTATTGATGAGCACCAACATCGAAATCTCAAACCAAATACAGAACCTGTAAACACCCTTTTGAGCAACAATTTCATCAGGATCAATAAGAATATTACATTATCTGATTTAACGCATTTCCTGGTTTCGAATCTTCATACACAAAATGTGTATTCCACTCAAGAACCACTTACCCATGATGAGATAGATATCCTGCGGTTATGTGTTTCTTATTCGTTAAAACAAATAGCCATTATCAAAGGAATTGATTATAAAACAGTATCATATCACAAAATAAGAGCCCTAAATAAACTTAACATAAAAGGTACTGTTGAGTTGTTTATAGCACTCTGTGAATGGGATAAACATTATTTTAAACTCCAATCTTGCATAAGAGAAAGTTGATATGTCATTAGTAAGATATAATAGTAAAATCATAATAACTGTCGCACTGATATCGTTGCTCTCTGCATGCACCAGAGAAAATTCATTAAAGGATACTCAGAATAAAAGAAGTGGCGAATCTCAAGCGATAGTAGATGCAAGACAGTTCTTTAGCGAACACCCGGAATATATATCATCAGCAGAACTAGAGCAGAAACTATATCGCGAATTTGCACAGGTTACGACTGTTCCAGCTTATAAAGAGATGAGTATGTATCAATTGCTTGTCATTTCGCAAGATCGTTTAACACATTAAATAAGAATCTACACGCTTTTTGCGTGTAGATTCTTATAAATTTCCGACTATGATAGATGATTAATTTTTTTAATTATTGTCTTTATTCTCACTTTTTGTGTCTTCACCTTCTTTGAATTTATCTTCTGAGGGGAGCAGTTCATCTGGAATAGGTTGTCCAGCATTCTCCACATCTTCAAGCCACAGCAGAAGACGCAAGATCTCATCTATATTTTCGAAGCTAACATAATCGTAGCGACGATGGGTAGCATAAATTTTTCGTGCTAATTTTTTATCTGTAATAATTGGTATTCCGATTTCTTTTGCATATTTCCTTACGGCCAATGCGACCTCATTAGTTTCTCTTACAGAAATCAAAGGTATAGGTGACAGATGTGGCTTAAAGTATATCCCTATGGCAATGTGCGTAGGGTTGGCAATCATCAGACGGCTATTACTGACATCAGATTTCAATTGCTCTGACAGAATTTCTTGATGGCGTTCTCTGCGTTTAGACTTAATTTCTGGATTTCCTTCTTGTTCCTTGTATTCTCTTTTAACTTCTTGTTTATCCATTTTCATATCTTTCATAAATAAAAAATACTCAGCGATAAAATCAAATATTAGAACAATTATCATACTGCCGAGACAATATAGTATGAGAAGGAATAGCATCTCTCCCCAATCTGATAATAAAGATATGATATCTCCATCAAGAGTTTTAAAAAGCAGTGATTTATGGTTACTCCAAAATACTTTGATCGCCAATGCAAAAAAAATAATATAAAGTATTGCTTTGACAAATTCTTTTACGGTTTTTAAGCCAAATATACGTTTTAAGCCATTTACTGGATTTAATGAATCAAACTTAAACTTAATAGCTTCAGTTGCTAATTGCATTTTACTTTGAAACCATGAGACAAGTATTGTTGTAAACATGCAAACCAGCAAAAAAGGAATGATCGTTTTCAACCAACCTATCCCCATAGCTTTAAAATAGTCCCAAATATCCGGTTTAGCGTTATGATCAAGGATGTATTCAAGAATCGACATAATATGATGCACATCAAATACATATCCGAGATATAAAGTACCCACAAGCATTATTACAGAGACTGTTAAGTCTCTACTTTTTAGAATTTGCCCTTTTTTAGAAGCATCCTGGAGTTTCTTTTGTGTTGGCTTTTCAGTTTTATTTGCCATGAAACACTCTATTTATCAATGTATAATTGCAATTGTTCTGGGAAAAAGGATAACGGCATAACTCGTTCAGCCAGTATTGGGCCAAAATAAATAATTAATATTAAAAATGCCAGCGCACTTTTGACAGTCAGTGAGATGGCAAAAGCATTTAGTTGTGAAGCATAGCGTGCCAGCAATCCCAGGACAGCTTCACCGCCCAGCATAACCGCAATCACGGGGCTTGCGTAAACGATAGTATGAGTCATTATATTATTAATATATGAGAATAAAGGCTCTAATTTAGGAAAATTAAAATTTCCTGAAGGCCATAAGTTATAACTTTGCCATAGAGTCTCCAGAATAAAGTTCAATCCACCGTTGGTAAGATAAACTGCTGCAGAGAAAAGGTTAAATAATCTTGCTAATTCCGATGTATCGACACCTGTAGCCGGATCCAAAGTACTACTTAACGTTGCACCACGTTGGTTATCGATAAAGCTGCCTATAGCAAGGAAAATCCAAAATGGGGATGCTAATAAGCAAGCAATAAACAACCCTATAATAATTTCTCTGACAGCAAACAAAGCGATATCTATTTCATTTAGGGTAGATAATTCATAGTGGTAATGCTGAACTAATGCACATGATACCACTATTATTATTGGATGGCGGACTACTGTTGGTATATTCCCACTGGCGAAAAATGGTAACAAATAGAAAGTTGGTGCCAATCGGCAAAAACCGAGCGCTGTAGCAGCCAGCAGACTATGCAACTGATAGAGTATCGCCTCCCCCATGCTATCCTCTCGCGAATGCTAAATTAAGCATTTCGATACCAAACGAATATAATTTTTCACCATACCATCCGCTCATTAAAAAAAAGCAAATACTTACGCACAATAATTTGACGCCAAATGGCAAAGTCTGTTCTTGCAACTGTGTTACCGTTTGAAAAAGCCCTACCAATAAACCAACAAATGTCGCAACTGCAATAGGTCCTGCAGACATAACTAAAATCAGATACAGCGCCCTATTCCCCGCAAAAACAATGTCGTCCATATTTTTTCCTCAGGGATTAATGGATAGGTCAAAATATTGTAAAATGAGTCCTTTCGATAACATTGTCCAACCGTCCATCGCGACAAACAGAATTAATTTTATCGGTGTAGATATGGTTACCGGACTCATCATCATCATACCTAACGTTAACAGAACGCTGGATATAACCAGATCAACTACAACAAAGGGTAAATAGATATAGAAACCTATAATAAATGCACTTTTTATCTCACTCAATGCATATGCCGGGAGTAACGAGAAAATTGAAATATTCTCATCATCGATTATCTCTTCATTGTCTTCAGAACTATTCACCTTCTGAATCTTTTCAAAAAAGCTAACCAACTCCGGTTCAGAATATTTTATCAAATATGATTTATAACCACTCATGCCTGTCTCAACAAAATTAACAACCGACGCTACATTATTGAATGAAAGATTCTCATTCTGACTGTTATTATATATTTCCTTCCCAACCGGCATCATTACGAACATTGACAATAGCAAAGCTACCCCATTAAGTGTCATATTTGATGGCACTTGCTGAAGTCCCAGTGCGTTTCGGACAATAACAAAAACAATCGAGAATTTAATAAAACATGTCCCGGATGCTATTATAAACGGTAATAGTGTAAATAATGATAATATGGCTATCAGCGAAATGCTATTTGACATTATTATTCCCTGATAACCAAGAATGAATTTCTACGCCCAATTTATCATCCACTTCAACAAGTTCGCCATAGCCAGTTAGCGCGCCATTTACACGTATCTCTATATTTTTCTCAGCTTCAGGAAGCAAAGATATAATTCTTTTTGCACAGAGATCGTCTATTTCATATAGATTCATTATTTTCTTTCCAAGAACAAACTCAATTTTTACAGGCAAGTCTTCAAAACTATTAATCTGCTGATAGTCATTTTCATCATTAATCTCGATTTCGCTTTTTTTGATATCAAAGTCATCTGTTTCAAAATCTTCCTCGTACTCAAAATGATCAGCCATTTTTAACTCCTCTGGATAAATTAAGTCACAAATCTTTGTATTATAAATAACCGCATAAGCAAAATTATCTGAAATTAATAAAACATCACCAACTTCAATATCAACAATGGTTCTATAACATGTTTTACTAAATCCAATTACAAAATGAATGGGCCAATATAATGTTTTTTTGTCTAGCGTTAGAGCGTTTTCGTATTGGCAGACCGTGACTTTATCTAACCAAACATTTAATTCCCCTGTCCATATTCTTATTAGTGGTTGAGCTGGACTCAATACTCCATCAAATACTTTACCTACACACAAACGATTATATTTTAGTTCAGGATACTTTAGATTTAACGGGGAACTGGATAAACTGAGCCATTCCACTATTAACCTTTCCGTTTCTGGCATTAAAGCCATCCCAGCGAGCTCGGCAGAAATTAAGGGAAATATTTCTCGAAGTAACACCCATCCAGACCAGCTGCCGCTCTCTTCTGCTATCGGTAGCCATTTGGCGCTAAATTCGGGCATTAATAACGCAACATCTTCACCATTTTCTTTCCAGTTTTGAAAAGTGGTTTCAAAGGAATGAGTGTTTCCATTTACTTTTCTCAGACCGAACATTAACTTTCGTCCTTCTGATCGTTTTCGAATTTACCTTCATTTTCTTGCTCATCATGGGGCTGATGTCGTTGTCCTTGTCGTTCATCTTGCTCAGTCAATACCCAACGTTGTGCTGTAACATCATTGTGTTGGGCTTCATGGAGTCTGTCGGAGACAAGTGCGTCAGATGGTTTTAGTCGTATCCCTTCACTACTTTCCAGAATCCGGACTGTATGATTTTGTCCCCAACGCTGAAACTGATATGTCAATTCATTTTCTGGTACATTGGCACTATTAACAGAATTATTTATATCATTCTGATTGAGCGTATTAACATTCCTTTGTTTTTCGATATGTTGAGTAAACATGGTTCTGTTATCAGCAAACCTTCTTTCGTTAGTAATGTCTAATAAATGGGCCTGCGGTCCATTTATTTTGTCTCCATCGCGGTATTTTTTTTCACGATCTTTATTATTACTGTTTTTTTGATCTGTGATGAACTCTGTATGGCTACCATTATGGATTTTTTCCTTAATTTTTATCGTGTTATCAGATAGTTCAGAACTAATACCCTGACCTCGAGAAGTCATATTGAGAATTTTCTTTGTAGAAAATTGCTCTGTTCCATTTGTTTGCAAAGAAAGAGATGGATTCCTGTCAACCTGGAGAGACGATTTGTTGTCAATAGACTTCATTTGCCCATTCTTTTTCCCCAACGTAGAAAATTGGCTATCCTGAGTCTGACGTAATAACTGGAGAATGGTTCCAGCGACAATCTCACTCATTTCTTTATTTTTTTTGTTTTTCTTTAAGAAACTGTCTAAATACGCAGCAGAATTCTCGGATGTGTCTGTGTTTAAATTTTTATAATGTTCAATTTTCTTGACTTCGTCCATTATATTTCTCCTCCTGTTCAAGCTCGTCTTGATAAAGCATCTGATTTAAAAGTTGTTTTTTTATGCGCTTCTTTAGTAGATCGTACTTTTCTCCTTTTAGCCACCAGTGTTTTCTTTGTGCTTGCTGTTGAACTATTTCCTTGTTAAGTATTTTTCGCCGCTCTGCTATTTTTTGCTTTTCAAGATTTATCTCAGCGATCTGCTGCTGAATGACTGCAACTTTACGTAACGAGTAAAATATATCCTGGCGAAATACTACTTCGCCGAGTAACTCCTTCATATCTAACAGTGACTGTAGGTTTTTAAGTTGCATATCATACAGGCGTTCCTTTTCGACTAACTTTTCTTTTTCTGCATTTAACTTTTGTAATGATGCTTCACATGCAGCCAGGCTCTGCGCTGTTCTTCTGATAAGTCGATTAACTTTACTTAACAATTCGTTCAAGCTCTTTTAGCGTTTCACTCATTGGCATTTTTTCATTAACTGACTGTTTTAACCAATTTGTGAGTTTAGGCCGGGCATTCATGGCAAAATCATTTTCAGCATTTTGCCCAGCGCGATATTCCCCTAAATCAATAAACACCTGTAGATCTTCCAAAGTGGTGAGGATCTTCCTTACCCGTGCAGCATTATCTCTGTGTTTTTCATCAGTGACCTGACCAAATACTCGACTCACACTTTTTAGAACATCTATTGCCGGATAATGACCTTGCCCAGCGAGTTTGCGACTTAGATAGATATGGCCATCAAGGATTGAGCGAATTTCATCCCCCAGTGGGTCTGATTCATCCTCCCCCTCCAGTAATACGGTATAAAAGGCAGTAATACTTCCTTTTAGTGTTGGTCCCGGCCTCTCCAGTAAGCGAGGTAAGCTGTCAAAAACAGAAGCAGGATAACCACGTCTGGCAGGTGGTTCACCCGCTGCCAGCTTCATATCGCGTAGTGCTCGTGCATAGCGCGTCATTGAGTCGATAAAAAGTACAACTCTCTTTCCTCGATCTCTAAAATACTCTGCCACGGTTGTCGCCATCAGGGCGGCATTACACCGATCTACTGACGAAAAATCAGAGGTGGCATAAACCAAAACACATTTTGCTGCATTTACTGATTTTTTCAGCGATTCCGCGCATTCCGTAACTTCCCTTCCACGTTCGCCAATCAAGCCAATAACAAACACATCAGCTTCAGTGTTGTTTACAAGCATATGCATTAAAACCGTTTTGCCACAGCCAGCCGATGCGAAAATCCCAACACGTTGACCAATGCCACATGTCAGTACGCCATCAATGACTCTTATCCGTGTCTCTAGTGGTGTATTAATAACTCGACGTTCCTGATACGACGGTGGCAGTTCATCAATCAGGCGTAAATTTCCCCTATCCCCTGGAGTGACCGGGACAAACCTTTCCATAATTTGACCAGAAGCATTCAAAACTGAACCAAGAAAGGCATCACTGATCTGTATGGTTAACTGCTCTCCCGTTGGTTTCAATACTGCAGTACGTGTAAGCCCCACAGAGCTGCCTATAAGGTTTAATAATGTCTTTCCATTGCGAAAGCCAACGACCTGAGCCCTGGCTATACGTTCATTTGCTTGCCAGCTCGCATAAATTTCGCATACTTCGCCCACTGAAACGTCGTCAAGCTCTGCTTCAATCAGCGAGCCGTTTATGCTATGTAAGTAGCTGTATTTATTTAATAGTTTTAATTTTTTCATACCAGCATGCTCCATATCTCAAGACATTATCCTAAATAGTTTTCAGAATATTAACGGGAACATTTTCCGTTAGTTCCCCGTACGAAAGTACTTCGAGGTCTCGATAACTAGATTCAATAAGTTTTTTGATAAAACGACGAATATCCACAGATCCCAGTAAAATAATGTCTTTAATTGGAATATTGATTCCAGAAAGTGCCAGTTTAAAATTATCCAGAATCATCTCAGCTTCGGATGCATCGAGATTAAGAAAAGTACCGCCAGCGGTAGGCCTGACACCATCTCTGATTCTGTCCTCTATTTCAGGCGAAATCACAATTGCTTTAATTTCTCCAGAATATGAAAACTTATGGCAAATGTAGCGACCTAATGCACCTCGTACATGCTCGACGAGTGTGATTATATCTTTCTCGCGTGGGCTCCATAATGCTAAAGCCTCCATAACTAAACGCATATTGCGCACTGAAATTCGCTCCTGGATCAGACGCTGAATTACCTCTGAAATGCGCTGCACGGTTATATATCTTAATATTTCTTTTAATAGATCAGGATACTTCATCTCTAATTGATCAAGAATATATTTGGTTTCTTGTATACCAAAATACTCATTAATATTATGAGCCAGACATACAGATAAATGATTGTACATTTCATCCATGGCCGTGCGAGTATAACAGCCAATTTTTGTTAATTTTTGGGCATCACTTTTTGTAACCCAATAATATTGTTCACCATTACTATTTACGATGACAGGTTTCTTGATCAAAGTCGAAACCACTTCATCTGAATATTCAACCAACAAGACAAGATCATGATAAATTTTAAATTGCGAGGCTCTGACTTCATTTAGCATTAATATGACATCTTCATCATTAAGGCCTTCCCCCTCGCGAATGACAATACCGGGAATACGGATATCATACTCAATAAAAAACTGACTACGAATCCTATCAGCAAGATTGATTTCAGTGTATTTTTTAGCCTGTACACTATTCATAATCAAAACCAAAGGTACCGTTTCGGTAATAACCTGATCAAGTTTATTAATAATACCTAATGAAATATCATCATCCTGATTATAGGGTTCCAACCCAACGGTGATATCTCCCTCAACAACCGTTTCTTCAACCCCTTTCTTTTTAAATTTAAAGTAAAAATAAATTCCTAAGATTACTGCCAAACATAAAAACACAAGAAGGGGAAAACCTGGAAGCAACCCAATACTCAGCGCGAGGACACATGTCACAATAATGACAAAAGAATTACTTAATAACTGGGACATTATATTTTGCCCCATATTATCACTATCGCCATTCACGCGCGTTACGATAAACCCTGCGCTAATAGCAATTAATAAAGCTGGAATTTGAGAAACAAGACCATCACCGACGGTAAGAATTGTGTAGACGGTCAACGCTGTCGAGAAATCCATTCCATTTTGGCCTACTCCTACTGATAGCCCACCGATAATATTAACAAAGATAATAATGATGTTTGCAATAGCATCACCTTTGATAAATTTCATCGCACCATCAAAGGAACCATACAGCTGACTCTCTCGTTCTAATACGCTACGACGTTCTTTTGCTAAATCTGCATCAATGATCCCGGCGCGTAGATCGGCGTCAATACTCATTTGTTTACCTGGCATACCGTCAAGCGAAAAGCGGGCAGCAACTTCAGCCACACGTTCCGAACCTTTAGTAATCACGATAAACTGAACAATAGTAACAATGGAGAAAATAACAAAACCAACTACCAGGCTATCTCCAATAACGAATTCACCAAAACTCGTTATAATTTCTCCGGCGTCCGCCTCAAGAAGTATAAGTCGACTGGTACTGATCGCCAGCGCCAAACGAAATAACGTTGTGATGAGGAGAATTGATGGGAATGAAGAAAAACTTAAGATCCTATCAACATAGAATGATCCTAAAAACACAAGTATTGCCAATGTTAAGTTCAGCCCAATCAAAAAATCGATTAAGTAAGTGGGCAATGGAATTATGAGCATGGCGATAATCATCACCATTAATCCAAGAATTATTAATTCTGGATGACTCCTTAACCCTATCAAAACTTTGTTAAACATTGAACATTACCTTCTTCCATGGTTTTTTATTTTGTTTTTTATTACTGTTTTGTGTATCAAAGAGCTCTACTGCAAATGTTACTTTTATTGCCTGTTTACAACACTCCCTAATCTCTAATAATTGTTCATTATTAATAAAAAGTGAAAATGGAAGATTTGTACATCCGCTGTAAATCGCCTTCAGGAGTAACGTTTTGTCTTTATAATTAGCATCTGCGGGTAGGGTTACCAGTGCATTTTTCAGGAGTTCCTCTGCAGTCTCAGGGAATTTTATTAACGATATCAGAAAAAATATCCAGTAATCTTCTGCGCTAATAAATTTTTTAATTATTGGGTTATTCATTAAAGTTTTCAGAAATAAAGCCTCTGCCGACTGAAGAGACAATAGTTGTGACAACTTATTGAGAAACATACCAAATTCCAATGATGAACAACTCGCATCAAGTGCATTTATATCTGAGAAAAGCGTCTCTTTGATAAATTTTGTCACTAGCATTCTATTTTGATAGCCATAACTACCAATCCATTCTACATAAGTATCTACAGCATCGTCTTCTGCCATTAAAAATTGTCGATAACTTGCCCTTAGTAATTTTGGATTTAATGACAACGCCTGGCCAAATAACTTTGCTTTTAATGCCGAGTTAATGCCACTATTAATGAATTTTTTAGTAGTCTCTTGATTAACTTTTCTAAGTAATGCTTCAGCGTTTATCCGCACATTTTCAGATATTTGTTTTTTACGTAAAATTGCACGTAATACAACCACCAGATCGCTTTCATCTGGAAATAATTTTTTAGCAAAGCTATACACTTCATAGTCATGGGTAGTTGCTGCCTTAAGCGCCTCCATGACTTTATCGGTTTTTTCTATTGGCTGATCTTCCAGGACATATTCTTCTCCGTCCAGAAAGTTGGCCAGTTGTTCTTCGTAGATTTTTTTCTTCATAAACTGCGTTAACGCTGCTGACATCTCGTCAGTAGCTTGTAAGAATCGAGCTTCTTTACCGGCGGGATCATCTCCCATTTTAGGCATTTCAGCTTCAATATCTTCATTATCTTCTGTGATAATGTCCTCTAAGCGAGAAACTTCTCTGGCTCTTTCTAATACACCGACATGCTCTACATGAATCGCCATTTCACTATCCTCCGACGACTTCACGATTCAAGTAAGTTTTTATCCATTTCTGCAGTAATTCATCGTTGATTTCTTTATTTTTTGCCATTTGCTGTGTTATTGCTCTGGCGTCAACCGCAGCCTCATTCGCATTATTCATCATGCGCTCATCGATCTCTCTTGGCTCAATAAGAAAGACACGAACGATGTTATTCGCATTTGTTCCTTCATATCCAAATAATTTACCAATAAATGGAATACTGCCTAATATTGGGATCTTGCGACTTTCATAGGTATTCGTATCTCGTGTATATCCACCAATCAAAAGACTTTTCCCTTGAGGCACGCGCGCAATAGTACTTATAAGCGTTCTACCAACCTGAGGCAGATCATCAACATTGGTCTTGTCGGAATTGATTTCATTGCCATCTTCAATATTCAAGAGTAATTCAATTTGATTTCGCGAAGCAAATCGTGGTAGCACGCTAATCATCGTACCATAGGTTACTTCATCCAACTCCGCAGTACGCTCGCCGACTAATTTAGTATAGAAAGTACGGTTATTATCAAATATAGCAGGAATATTCTCCTGTGTTAAAACGACAGGACGAGCAACAACGGCGGCTCTTCTTTTTTGCGCAAGTGCCTGTATTGTTGCAATAAACTGTGTCCCATCCAGGGTACTAATTGAACCTGAATTATTAAATGATGCACTTAGGCTGGATCCAATTTTTATCGTGCCCGACCAGTCAGCTCCTAACTGTTCTAGATCAGTCTTATCAATATCTATTATCCATAAAGATAATTCAATATGTCGCTTTGGAATATCGAGCGTAGCTACTAACTTCTCGATAAAATCAACCTGAGATACTGTTCCTTTAACAAGTAAACTGTTGGTATCAGGATATGCAATAATTTGTATATCGTCAGTCTCTGGCGCTCCAGCTGTCGATATTATTTTCTCTACTTGTAGGTCATCATCTTCTTCAGCACCAGGAAAAGGAGGCATACGTGATACGTTTTTTAGTTGTTGACGACTTGAAATTTCAGAAAGTACGTTAACCCCAGTGCTTTGCTTAATGTTATTATTTAACAACGTCGATAGTACTTTTGCCATGCCAGGAATAACTATCTTTTCGCCACGTAATTCATAAGTCCGGTCATTAACGAATGTGTTGACCAGGTGAATAATACCTACTTTATTGCGTCCGATCTCAATGCCATCACTGTTTTGCTCCATTAATTTTGCAGCATTAACGACCAGGTCAACATAAACCGGTGGCCCAGATACATAGAAAGTACCATTGCCGCCCCCTTTAATTTCATAACGAGAGTTATACAGACCCGATTTTTTTAAAAAATTATTAAGCTCATTCGTCGATACCTTTCTCAGATTAATCAGCGCATTACGCATCTCTGATGAGTCATAGATATAAATAGCTTTGCCATCATCGTACCAAATAAGTCCCATCTGCGCCGACAGGCGGTCAATCAAGGCATAGGGTTCGGTTAAATCAAAATTTCCGCTGATCTGTTTCTTCATGGCAAGCTTACTTACTATTGTAGGCTTACCCGCATATGATGAAACCGTTTCAAAAAAACTACGTAGATTTTCTTTATTTGCTACGTATCCATTCGCTGCTGCGGCATATGCACCAGGAGTCAATAATCCATTAAAAATGCATAAGGCTGAAATTAATATAATAGTAATACGTAATTTTATTTTCATAACTTTTTACATAGTTCTCTCGGTGTTTTTCCTAACCGGCTTTTTACTTCGGCTGAAAAGTGTGATGAGGATGAGTAGCCATATTTATGCGCAATAGTTGTCATATCACTGTTTCCTTCAATGATTTCCAACACGGCTCTGGCAACTCTCCAGCCACATAATTCCGTTTTAACTTTACCACCCAATGCATAACTACATAAACGGCGAAAATGTGAATACGATACGCCGTAAAGCTCACCAAGATCATAGAGTGAAGTCTGTATGAGCGATTGCGATAATAAATAGCGAACCAGTTTATAGCATTCTGTTTTTCTTAGATGCTGAAACAGAATTTCATTAATATTATCGCTGCTCAGATAAGTGGCTAAAAACCAGGCTTCACTTGCAACTTTACTGAATAGCACAACTTCTGATGCAAAGGGCAAGGCATCAGCAAACAAGTCATGGTGTTCCCTTTCCACACTCCCCGTTGATTCATCTATAAAAGCTAATAATTTACTCAGGATATCAATGCGAAGTGGATGATAAATTACTTTCCCTGCAGTTACCTCAATTTGGCTTCGGTCAATGAGCAGTAATATGTCTTCCACTACCATTAATTTTTGATGGTTATTACCAATCGTAATAACAAGGGTTACATCCTTGTTTTCATTTCCCCGTAAGAACCACATTTCAGGGTCCAGTAGGGTTAACTTCTGTCCTTGAAGCAAAACATTCATTGGAAGTAACAGCCCTTCTTCAATCATGTTTCATCTCCTTATTCCATATTCTCATTCTCCATAAACTTGCAATAAAAACATGATTAAAAAGTGATGATTCCTATTTATAAAATAATGATTTTGTTATGAGCGAATAGCTATCAGCCACTTACAGTAGTAAGTCATCCTGTCCATATACAGAATTGCAACTGTTGATATGTTTTACTTAAACATACCCCGTATTTCTTATAACACTTGTTTGGTGACTATTTTCAATAAAAATCATATTTGTTAGTTACACATTAACGCACTGCGAGTGTTTTGTTACTCCCCGCATATATTTTATTCTCTTTTTCGATTCTATTTTTCTTAATCGTTCATATAATTTTCTTGTTAGTCGGATTTACGAATTATGATACTTATGATGGATGGAATGAGGCTAAGCGGCCAGGTCAACCCTGTAATTACTGCAGCAAACAACCGATATGTTACTTTTTCTTCCGAGAAGATAAATATTAAGGTCGATGTCACAACCAGACCTATCAGGTAAGCTAACAGTAATTTATTGATCACTTTTACCTCCCCTTTCGATTTCTCTTTGAGCGGTCCTTTTAATCCAGGACCGCCTCATTATGAAAACTATTTATTTCCCTCATCATTGATAAGGTTGGACATTTCTTTCAACATAAGAGTCATTGAAGCTTTCGACCAATTTAGCGGAATGATAGGGCTTGGCGCTTCATGCAAAGTTCCCGACTTGTGGATATAGTTATAGCTTTCGGGAAGTGCCATTTCAGGTACGCTCCTGCCATTTGCACCAATCATATTCTCGCCTGTTATTTGGGCCAATGATCTATTCATAAATTGCACTGAGTCATTCAAATATTCTTCTTTTCTTGATTCTTTATAAACAATTGCTGCTGATTTTGCATACCATGAGTCAAAAAACCATTCTGCTTCTGTTGATGGAATGAAGCTCTTTTCTCTTTTCGCATGTGAATTTTCATCAGTATCAGTTTTAATATCATTGAACCAAAAATTTGCCGACTGATAATTATCCTTCTCGTATCTTTTTATACCATACGGACCTGCTAGTTTTTTAACTATTTTTAAAACTTGCTCTTTTCTTCTGGTATTTATCTTTGAAAGATTTGCAGGATAAATAACATTAAGTAAGGCCGCATCAGCTTCTCTGTAATGTTTATCTTTTTCCAGATAACCAGGAGACTCTCCCCCTAAATCAAGCTGTAGCGTTATTCTTTCATAACCTTTATCTATGAGGTGGTTCAACCTCGTTGTTGAAAGTGGTTCATCCAGTTCATTGGCTTTAGCTTCGCGTAGTAAATCAGAGATAAAAACAGAGTCTTTCTTCGAGAGTAGGTTTGACAAACGTTCCAGTCCAGAGGTCACCAGTGCAACGGAAGATGTGTTTAATCGGGCATCTTCCTCCCACGCTCCGGAATCTTCCATAACATAGAAATTGGCTTTATCCAGATAAGCAATCAGCAGCGCAACCGATTTTAATCGGTCACCTTTTTGCCAATCTTCAGCGTTAATAGTACCAGTATTGATTGCTTGTATAAGGAGATCAAGATAAAGACCTAACGCATCATTTTGTTTATGGTTCCACAGCTGCGGCTTGCCTTCTTCCTGCACATCTGCCATCACGGGGGAGTTGCTGTCAAATCGGATATGCACAGCATTCATTTGCCCAGGAATACCATCCAGTCGTTTTGGGTTGCTAATGACGTCCTGCATCCGCTTAATCTGGTCGGGCGTAGACATATAATCCCACAGAGTGAGCAGAACCTTTTTTGCGGCTACACTATTTCCCTGATCTGATACTAATGCCATATAGCCCCATAAACTATCCCTCAGCCAGACAGCATCATAGTGGGTTTCTGCCGCTGTTTTGTCATCTTCGAAAGTAGAAGCAAGAATAAACGTTCCCCAGGGTTTCTCCGTCAACGTTAACTTTCGTGTGTTTTCTGTTAATGTTAGCAATCCTTGAATTTCGTCTTTGGTATAGTGGCTCTTTATTTCATTTTGTAATTTGGCTGAGTGAATCAGAAGACGATAATTAGGATACTTATCTGGATTTAACGATAAATAACTTTTATCTGTTGCTTCCCCCGTGGAATTAAGAATGTTAAATACAGATTCACTCGTCACTTCTGCCCCTGTCGCCTGGCATGTGCCGCACGAAAATATACCAGCGAGCAGAAGAGTTAATGCAGATTTCCCTTTCATAAAAGATTCCATCAATCGTTTGTTAAAAGCGTAGATAACCACTTATTTAACAACTTGAAAATAAGGTATTTTACCTGGGTTGTTACAAATGGATTGCATTGCGTAAACGCTTTTATTTACAAAAAAATGGGGAAGTATTACGGCGATTGCGAAAAGTCTGAAGCGATTGAATTAAGATAATATAGAAAATCAGATACAACAAAAATGGCAGGTTGATGAGGTGAAGATAAATTGGAGCGGGCGAAGGGAATCGAACCCTCGTATAGAGCTTGGGAAGCTCTCGTTCTACCATTGAACTACGCCCGCTTCGAGATGCGTAAGGCATTATAAACCTTACGCTCTTCTTAGCAAGTGCCGCGCTGCTGACTGCTGATTAATTCGCCATCAGCATTTTGGCTTGCTGCCCTGAGGCGGCAAGTAACGCAGCGGATCAATTGCCGTAGCACGGTAACGAATCTGGAAATGCAAGCGAACAGATGCCGCATCAGTGCTCCCCATAGTGGCGATTTTTTGCCCAGCCTTCACGCTTTGCCCATTATTTACCAGCATCGTGTCATTATGGGCGTAAGCCGTAATGTAATCTTCACTGTGTTTAATCATGATGAGATTACCGTAGCCACGCAGCTGGTTGCCCACATACACCACCTTTCCTGCACCCGCGGCGTAAATAGGTGTACCCCGTGGAGCAGAGATATCAATCCCTTTATTGCCGCCATCAGCTGTCGAATACGCCATGATAACTTTCCCTGTCGTTGGCCATAACCAACAACGTTGCCCTACTGGCGGCCAGGAAGATTTCGGTACCGCTGATGACGGTGTAACCGATGCGGTTTTGGTCGTTGATTTGGCGGTTGCTTTACGTGTACTGCTACTTTTCGCCCCACCCAGTTTTAGTTTCTGACCAACTTCAATGGTGTAAGGGGGTGAAATGCCGTTCAGTCGCGCCAGCTCTTTTACGCTGGTTCCCGTGGTGCGCGAAATACGATATAGCGTATCCCCCCGTTTCACGGTGTAAACGGAGCCGGAATACGTTCCTGTATCGGATGATTTGCTACCCGAACAGCCCGCCAAAAGCAGTCCAACCGATAACAACATCACGATACCCAGAGATTTTTTATTCAGGCGTCCCGCACTCAAAATCTTTCCTCGCTTAAAAAACAAGACGCCATATCATAGCAGCCAGCCTCTTGATACCCAATCTCTTGCTTCTGGAAAAACGCGGTAATAGAGAAAGAGGTTAATTTCATCTGGCAAAGGGAAGTATCATCAGCAAAATATCCGCTGTAGATGTATCGAATTTCCTGACTCATTTACCCTATTTCCCATCCTGATGCGTAATAATCCTAATTTATCACATTGATTTTATCGCCACTCATATTGATACGTATCACTGTCCTTATTCAAAGTCCTGTTTCGTATCGTATCTGTATTTTTTTAACGTCATCACACTTCCTTCCTCCCCTAACGTTTATCGTCGTTTCTGGCGTAAATCTTGCCTGCTTAGACTAAATCTTTGCCATAAGAACCAAATGTTCAAATCGAGGGGATTTCTATGGAAGCGCGGGAAGCAACCGCTACGGGTGAATCATGCATGCGCGTCGATGCCATTGCTAAGGTCACTGGGCGGGCACGATATACTGACGATTATGTTATGGCGGGCATGTGTTACGCGAAATATGTACGTAGCCCTATCGCACATGGTTATGCCGTAAGTATTAATGATGAACAAGCCAGAAGTTTACCAGGCGTACTGGCAATTTTTACCTGGGAAGATGTACCTGATATCCCATTCGCTACAGCTGGGCATGCCTGGACACTTGACGAAAACAAGCGCGATACCGCCGATCGCGCACTGCTAACTCGCCATGTTCGTCATCATGGTGACGCAGTTGCCATCGTCGTTGCCCGCGATGAACTTACTGCAGAAAAAGCGGCGCAATCGGTCAGCATTGAGTGGCAAGAATTACCTGTTATCACCACACCAGAAGCGGCGTTGGCAGAAGATGCAGCACCAATCCATAACGGCGGTAATTTACTTAAACAAAGCACGATGTCGACGGGCAATGTCCAACAAACAATTGATGCCGCCGATCACCAGGTCCAGGGGCACTATCAGACGCCGGTCATTCAACATTGTCATATGGAAAGCGTGACCTCACTGGCATGGATGGAAGATGATTCACGAATTACCATCGTTTCCAGCACCCAGATCCCGCACATTGTTCGCCGCGTGGTTGGTCAGGCGCTGGGTATTCCCTGGTCATGCGTACGAGTCATCAAACCGTTTGTCGGTGGCGGTTTTGGTAATAAACAGGATGTGCTGGAAGAGCCCATGGCGGCTTTTCTGACCAGCAAGCTCGGCGGCGTTCCGGTGAAAGTTTCCCTTAGCCGTGAAGAGTGTTTCCTCGCAACCCGTACCCGCCACGCTTTTACTATTGACGGGCAAATGGGCGTAAACCGAGACGGAACGTTGAAAGGCTATAGTCTGGATGTTCTGTCTAACACAGGCGCTTATGCATCTCACGGGCACTCCATCGCTTCTGCGGGGGGGAATAAAGTCGCTTACCTTTATCCTCGTTGTGCCTACGCTTACAGTTCAAAGACCTGCTATACCAACCTCCCCTCGGCTGGTGCGATGCGTGGTTATGGCGCGCCACAAGTCGTATTTGCCGTTGAGTCTATGCTTGATGACGCCGCGACAGCGTTAGGTATTGATCCTATTGAAATTCGTTTACGCAACGCCGCCCGCGAAGGAGATGCTAATCCGCTCACGGGCAAACGTATTTACAGCGCAGGGTTACCGGAGTGTCTTGAAAAAGGCCGGAAAATCTTTGAATGGGAAAAACGCCGTGCAGAATGCCAGAACCAGCAAGGCAATTTACGCCGCGGCGTTGGCGTCGCCTGTTTTAGCTACACCTCTAACACCTGGCCTGTCGGCGTAGAAATAGCCGGCGCGCGCCTTCTGATGAATCAGGATGGAACCATCAATGTGCAAAGCGGCGCGACGGAAATTGGCCAGGGTGCCGACACCGTGTTCTCGCAAATGGTGGCAGAAACCGTAGGGGTTCCGGTCAGCGACGTTCGCGTTATTTCAACACAAGATACCGACGTTACGCCGTTCGATCCCGGCGCATTTGCCTCACGCCAGAGCTATGTTGCCGCGCCTGCGCTGCGCAGTGCGGCACTGTTATTAAAGGAGAAAATCATCGCTCACGCCGCTGTCATG
Source organism: Escherichia coli (assembly GCF_036503815.1). Classification (GTDB taxonomy): domain Bacteria; phylum Pseudomonadota; class Gammaproteobacteria; order Enterobacterales; family Enterobacteriaceae; genus Escherichia; species Escherichia coli_F. The sequence continues at coordinate 969,404 of NZ_AP027764.1, read as the reverse complement.
CTACATCAGTCAGCGATGAATCTTACCCTGATAAAAGGCCATATCGTGCTGGTTGAACGACCGGAAGAGCCGTTAATGTCGTTAAAAGATCTGGCGATGGACGCTTTCTACCACCCTGAACGCGGCGGGCAGCTCTCTGCCGAAAGCTCCATCAAAACCACCACTAACCCACCGGCGTTTGGCTGTACCTTTGTTGATCTGACTGTCGATATTGCGCTGTGCAAAGTCACCATCAACCGCATCCTCAACGTTCATGATTCGGGCCATATTCTTAATCCGTTGCTGGCAGAAGGTCAGGTACACGGCGGAATGGGAATGGGCATTGGCTGGGCGCTATTTGAAGAAATGATCATCGATGCGAAAAGCGGCGTGGTCCGTAACCCCAATCTGCTGGATTACAAAATGCCCACCATGCCGGATCTGCCACAACTGGAAAGCGCGTTCGTCGAAATCAATGAGCCGCAATCCGCATACGGACATAAGTCACTGGGTGAGCCACCCATAATTCCTGTTGCCGCTGCTATTCGTAACGCGGTGAAGATGGCTACCGGTGTTGCAATCAATACACTGCCGCTGACGCCAAAACGGTTATATGAAGAGTTCCATCTGGCAGGATTGATTTGAGGATAACATCATGTTTGATTTTGCTTCTTACCATCGCGCAGCAACCCTTGCCGATGCCATCAACCTGCTGGCTGACAACCCGCAGGCCAAACTGCTCGCCGGTGGCACTGACGTACTGATTCAGCTCCACCATCACAATGACCGTTATCGCCATATTGTTGATATCCACAATCTGGCGGAGCTGCGGGGAATTACGCTGGCGGAAGATGGTTCGCTACGTATCGGCTCTGCAACGACATTTACCCAGCTCATTGAAGATCCTGTAACTCAACGTCATCTCCCGGCGTTATGTGCTGCGGCTTCATCCATTGCCGGGCCGCAGATCCGTAACGTCGCTACCTACGGAGGAAATATTTGCAATGGAGCCACCAGCGCGGATTCTGCCACGCCAACGCTAATTTATGATGCGAAGCTGGAGATCCACTCCCCGCGCGGTGTTCGTTTCGTCCCGATTAATGGCTTCCACACCGGACCGGGCAAAGTGTCCCTTGAGCATGACGAAATCCTTGTCGCCTTTCATTTTCCGCCCCAGCCGAAAGAACACGCAGGCAGCGCCCATTTTAAATATGCCATGCGCGATGCGATGGATATTTCAACGATTGGCTGTGCCGCACATTGCCGACTGGATAACGGCAATTTCAGCGAATTACGCCTGGCATTTGGCGTTGCCGCGCCAACGCCGATTCGCTGCCAACATGCCGAACAAACTGCACAAAATGCGCCATTAAACCTGCAAACGCTGGAAGCCATCAGCGAATCAGTCCTGCAGGATGTCGCCCCGCGTTCTTCATGGCGAGCCAGCAAAGAGTTTCGTCTGCATCTCATCCAGACGATGACCAAAAAAGTGATTAGCGAAGCCGTCGCCGCGGCGGGGGGAAAATTGCAATGAATCACAGCGAAACAATTACCATCGAATGCACCATTAACGGGATACCTTTTCAGCTTCACGCCGCGCCAGGCACGCCGCTCTCGGAATTACTCCGCGAACAAGGGCTGCTAAGCGTCAAGCAAGGTTGCTGCGTGGGTGAATGTGGTGCCTGTACGGTGCTGGTCGACGGTACTGCGATAGACAGTTGCTTATACCTTGCCGCCTGGGCTGAAGGCAAAGAAATCCGCACGCTGGAAGGTGAAGCGAAAGGCGGAAAACTTTCTCATGTCCAGCAAGCTTATGCGAAATCCGGCGCGGTGCAGTGCGGGTTTTGTACGCCTGGCCTGATTATGGCTACCACGGCAATGCTGGCGAAACCACGCGAGAAGCCATTAACTATTACGGAGATTCGTCGCGGCCTGGCGGGAAATCTTTGTCGCTGCACGGGGTATCAGATGATTGTAAATACAGTTCTGGATTGCGAGAAAACGAAGTAAAAGGATATCCGGCCTGAACTCAGGCCGGATTCACTGAGGTTATGCGTTTAACAACTCATATTTCTTTATCTTGCGATAGAGCGTAGCAATGCCGATACCCAGTTCATCAGCAACTTGCTTCTTGCTGTTATGACGTGAAAGCGCCTCGCGGATCATTTGCTTTTCCATCTCCTCCAGCGCCGTGCCGCCCGCATCATCGAGTGCCAAGTGCGCCTCGCTGACCTCTGTTACATCACTTTGCTCCGTTGTGCCATTATTCAGCAAATTTGGCGGCAATAGCGTGCTGTCGATAACTTCACCTGAAGGAACAACGTTAACCAGATATTCCATTAAATTGCTTAACTCGCGCAGGTTTCCGGGCCAACGATGCTTACGCAATATCTCGACGACATCGGGAGCAATACCCGGATAAACCGATCCCAGACGACGGGTATGCAGATGTAAAAAGTAATGTACCAGCAGTTCAATATCTTCCTGACGTTCACGCAGCGGTGGAAGAGTGATCGGGATAACATTAAGTCGATAGAAGAGATCTTCGCGGAATTTACCTTCGGCGATGAACTGGGCCAAATTCTGGTTAGTTGCAGAAATGATACGGATGTCGACCTGAATTGGGCTACTGGCACCAATCGGCAGTATTTCACGCGCCTCAATAGCGCGCAGTAATTTAGCCTGCAACATTAATGGCATATCACCAATTTCATCGAGAAACAGCGTGCCCGTATTCGCCGCCTGAATCAACCCTGTTTTACCGTTGGCTGAAGCGCCAGTAAATGCGCCTTTAACATAACCGAATAGTTCGCTCTCCAGAAGTTGTTCAGGAATCGCGGCACAGTTGATAGCAATAAAGGGTTTATTTCGTCTTCCACTCAACTTATGGATTGCACGCGCGACGACTTCTTTACCCGTGCCGCTTTCACCAACCACCATAACGCTGGATGGGCTGGGCGCAATACGGCTAATGAGTCGTTTTAATTGCCGCATAACACGGCACTCGCCAACCAATTGTTCAATATGCGGTTCATCAGGTGCATTTGCTACAGAAAAACTGGTATGCGATTGGTGAAACGCCATTAAAAATAATTGTCTGCCCTGAATGTTATGCAATTGACCAATGATTAATTCACTTTTATCGTCCCACGAAACAATATGTTGCATATGTCCGTGGGTAAAATTACTCTCAAATGTTAATGGTCTGAAACGGATAGGTTTCCCAATAATATTATTTTGCACAACACCGAGTGTTTTTAAGGCCGTCTGATTAACAAACTGAACCAGATTATCGTCATCAACAACTAATACGCCCTGATCCATATTATCGATCATGGTCGCGAATATTTTACTGATGTTATCTCCTGGTCCCTGATCCTCCAGAAGTTTCGAAACAAAAATGGTGGATATATGGCGAACGTAATCAGAAAACTCGCGTAAATTATCACTGATATGTTCTTGTTGCTCGTGGGTAACTGCAATCAAACTTATCACCCCAACACAACGATCCTGTAAAATGACAGGCGTACCCAGAAATGCTTTTTCGCGACAATTATCTTTATTATCGCAACCTTCGCAAAGGGGATCGAAGCGAGACTGTGTCACAACTTTTTCAGTTTTCGTTTCCAGGACGTGGCGGAGCAGGCGTGAGTTGCCGCTCAACTGGCGGCCAAGAAACTTCCCATACGCGCCCGTTCCGGCGACGCGACACAAGTTTTCATCAACGATCTCAACCTCAAGCTGCAAAACGCTGGCAAGCATTCTGGCAAAACGCTGAATTGTCGGTTGAATTTGCATCAATACTGACTGCGTAGTAGCAAGCTCCATAGCTTTACCTTCCAGACTTACTTAAAAGTCGATCATTGAAGACGTTGATGGTTCACAGATCATCATGATATTAACTCAGGCGAAATTGGCTTTGATAAAAACATAAGGTTTTTATCACTTTCTAATGAAATTATGGAAGAGATATCACATTTCTATATCAATATGAGAATTACAGCGGTGAGTTTATCAAACTGACGAGGGATAGCCTGCCCCTTTATCTTATTTCTGATACTTAGCAGCAAATAAACAACGCAATAAAAAAAGCCAAACGTTTTCGTATTTTACACACAACCGGAAGCTGGCATCAATTTGTGATCTACACCACACATTACCCGTCAAATTAGTCTTTTATAGCCGCGTGGATAATTCTGGCACACTTATTGTTAGTCCCTGGTATAGCTGTGAAAACACCAATCACTTTGGCAAGTCACAGTGAAATAAACCACTTTGCCTGTCATTCCACTACCGGGACTTTATGATGAAAACTGTTAATGAGCTGATTAAGGATATCAATTCGCTGACCTCTCACCTTCACGAGAAAGATTTTTTGTTAACGTGGGAACAGACGCCTGATGAACTGAAACAAGTACTGGACGTTGCCGCAGCATTAAAAGCACTGCGTGCTGAAAACATCTCAACCAAAGTCTTTAATAGTGGATTAGGTATTTCCGTATTCCGCGACAACTCCACCCGTACCCGCTTCTCTTATGCTTCCGCGCTTAACCTGCTCGGCCTTGCACAGCAAGATCTCGACGAAGGCAAATCACAAATCGCTCACGGCGAAACCGTACGTGAAACCGCCAATATGATCTCCTTCTGCGCCGACGCTATTGGTATTCGTGACGATATGTATCTGGGCGCAGGTAACGCCTATATGCGTGAAGTTGGCGCTGCGCTTGATGACGGCTACAAGCAGGGCGTGCTTCCACAGCGTCCGGCTTTAGTGAACCTGCAATGCGATATCGACCATCCGACTCAGTCAATGGCTGACCTGGCATGGTTGCGTGAACACTTTGGTTCGCTCGAAAACCTGAAAGGTAAAAAAATCGCCATGACCTGGGCATACTCCCCAAGCTACGGCAAACCGCTCTCTGTACCGCAAGGCATTATCGGCCTGATGACCCGCTTCGGTATGGATGTCACCCTGGCCCATCCGGAAGGCTACGATTTGATCCCGGATGTAGTTGAAGTAGCTAAAAATAATGCTAAAGCCTCTGGCGGTAGCTTCCGTCAGGTCACCAGCATGGAAGAAGCCTTCAAAGACGCAGACATCGTTTATCCGAAGTCATGGGCACCTTACAAAGTGATGGAAGAGCGTACTGAACTGCTGCGTGCGAACGATCACGAAGGCTTAAAAGCACTGGAAAAACAGTGTCTGGCACAGAACGCGCAACACAAAGACTGGCATTGCACTGAAGAGATGATGGAACTGACCCGTGATGGCGAAGCCCTGTACATGCACTGCCTGCCAGCAGATATCAGCGGCGTATCCTGCAAAGAAGGTGAAGTCACTGAAGGCGTATTCGAAAAATACCGTATCGCGACCTACAAAGAAGCCAGCTGGAAGCCATACATCATCGCAGCAATGATCCTTTCCCGTAAATATTCCAAACCAGGCGCACTGCTCGAACAACTGCTGAAAGAAGCGCAAGAACGCGTGAAATAACCCCCTCGGGCCGATCGACAGGTCGGCTCTCTATTTCCAGAGGCCAAAAGGATAGGATATGTCCGTTTTCTCATTGAAGATTGATATCGCCGATAACAAATTTTTCAACGGCGAAACATCACCGCTCTTTTCGCAAAGCCAGGCAAAACTGGCGCGCCAGTTCCACCAGAAAATTGCTGGCTATCGCCCAACACCACTTTGCGCGCTGGACGATCTCGCAAACCTTTTTGGGGTAAAAAAAATTCTCGTTAAGGACGAATCAAAACGATTCGGTCTGAACGCATTCAAAATGCTCGGCGGCGCATATGCCATCGCTCAGTTGTTGTGCGAAAAATATCATCTTGATATCGAAACACTGTCATTCGAGCATCTGAAAAGTGCCATCGGCGAAAAAATGACATTTGCTACAACGACCGACGGCAACCACGGGCGCGGTGTTGCCTGGGCAGCACAGCAACTCGGTCAGAACGCGGTAATTTACATGCCGAAAGGTTCCGCTCAGGAACGCGTTGACGCCATTCTGAACCTCGGAGCCGAGTGCATCGTCACTGATATGAACTATGACGATACCGTTCGTCTGACCATGCAACACGCGCAGCAACACGGCTGGGAAGTGGTGCAAGATACCGCCTGGGAAGGCTACACCAAAATCCCAACCTGGATCATGCAGGGCTATGCCACTCTGGCAGATGAAGCCGTCGAGCAAATGCGTGAAATGGGCGTAACCCCAACTCACGTTCTGCTGCAAGCCGGTGTCGGCGCGATGGCCGGCGGCGTACTGGGTTATCTGGTCGACGTCTACAGCCCGCAAAATCTGCACAGCATTATTGTTGAACCTGACAAAGCTGACTGTATCTATCGTTCTGGTGTCAAAGGCGACATCGTCAACGTTGGCGGCGATATGGCCACTATCATGGCGGGCCTGGCTTGCGGCGAACCTAACCCACTGGGCTGGGAAATCCTACGTAACTGCGCCACCCAATTCATCTCCTGCCAGGACAGCGTTGCCGCATTAGGTATGCGCGTGCTGGGTAATCCGTACGGCAACGACCCGCGCATCATCTCCGGTGAATCCGGCGCTGTCGGTTTAGGCGTTCTCGCGGCGGTTCATTATCACCCGCAACGTCAAAGCCTGATGGAAAAACTGGCGCTGAACAAAGATGCAGTGGTGCTGGTTATCAGCACTGAAGGCGACACCGACGTGAAGCACTACCGCGAAGTTGTCTGGGAAGGCAAACACTCTGTAGCACCTTAATCACCCTATTGGAACTGCTCCCCGCCAAACGGGGAGTAAAAAATCTGGAGAAAAATAATGGCTAAGAATATTCCATTCAAACTGATTCTTGAAAAAGCAAAAGATTACCAGGCAGACATGACTCGCTTTCTGCGCGATATGGTTGCTATTCCCAGTGAAAGCTGCGATGAAAAACGCGTAGTACATCGTATTAAAGAAGAGATGGAAAAAGTCGGCTTCGATAAAGTTGAAATCGACCCGATGGGCAACGTGCTCGGTTATATCGGTCACGGCCCGCGTCTGGTGGCGATGGACGCGCATATCGACACCGTCGGCATTGGCAACATCAAAAACTGGGACTTCGATCCGTACGAAGGCATGGAAACTGATGAGCTGATCGGCGGCCGTGGTACTTCCGACCAGGAAGGCGGCATGGCATCTATGGTTTATGCCGGTAAAATCATTAAAGACCTCGGTCTGGAAGATGAATACACCCTGCTGGTCACCGGCACTGTGCAGGAAGAAGACTGCGACGGTCTGTGCTGGCAGTACATTATTGAACAATCTGGCATTCGCCCGGAATTTGTGGTCAGTACCGAACCAACCGACTGCCAGGTATATCGTGGTCAACGCGGTCGTATGGAAATTCGCATTGATGTTCAGGGCGTTAGCTGCCACGGCTCTGCGCCAGAACGCGGTGATAACGCCATTTTCAAAATGGGTCCGATTCTTGGCGAATTGCAGGAACTCTCCCAGCGCCTGGGCTATGACGAATTCCTCGGCAAAGGCACCCTCACCGTTTCTGAAATCTTCTTCACATCTCCAAGCCGTTGCGCTGTAGCAGACAGCTGCGCAGTTTCAATTGACCGTCGTCTGACCTGGGGCGAAACCTGGGAAGGCGCGCTGGACGAAATCCGCGCCCTGCCTGCGGTACAGAAAGCTAACGCGGTTGTTTCTATGTACAACTACGACCGTCCTTCCTGGACTGGCCTGGTTTACCCAACCGAATGCTACTTCCCGACCTGGAAAGTGGAAGAAGATCACTTCACTGTTAAAGCCCTGGTGAACGCCTACGAAGGGCTGTTTGGCAAAGCGCCGGTTGTTGATAAGTGGACCTTCTCAACTAACGGCGTCTCCATCATGGGTCGTCACGGCATTCCGGTGATCGGTTTTGGCCCTGGTAAAGAACCTGAAGCGCACGCACCTAACGAAAAAACCTGGAAATCTCACCTGGTGACCTGTGCCGCTATGTACGCTGCAATCCCGTTAAGCTGGCTGGCAACCGAATAATTATTCTTCACTTATTCCCCTCCGGTTCGCCGGAGGGTTTTTGGAGTTTGCTATGCGCGTATTGATCAAAAACGGCACTATCGTTAACGCAGATGGACAAGCCAAACAGGATTTGCTGATTGAAAGCGGGATTGTTCGCCAGTTGGGCACCGATATTTCGCCGCAGCTCCCTTATGAAGAAATTGATGCTACTGGCTGTTACGTTTTCCCTGGCGGCGTAGATGTCCATACACACTTCAATATTGATGTCGGCATCGCGCGCAGTTGTGATGATTTTTTTACCGGTACCCGCGCAGCTGCGTGTGGCGGTACAACAACCATTATTGACCATATGGGATTTGGACCAAATGGCTGCCGATTACGCCATCAACTGGAAGTTTATCGTGGTTATGCCGCCCATAAAGCGGTTATTGACTACAGCTTTCACGGTGTTATCCAGCACATTAATCACGCCATCCTCGACGAAATTCCGATGATGGTCGAAGAAGGGCTGAGCAGTTTTAAACTCTATTTAACCTATCAATATAAACTCAACGATGATGAAGTGTTGCAGGCATTACGCCGCTTGCATGAGTCTGGCGCACTGACCACCGTGCACCCGGAAAATGACGCGGCTATCGCCAGCAAGCGGGCGGAGTTTATTGCCGCAGGGTTAACCGCGCCGCGCTATCACGCCTTGAGTCGCCCTCTGGAATGCGAAGCGGAAGCCATCGCCCGCATGATTAACCTGGCACAAATTGCCGGTAACGCCCCGCTCTATATCGTCCACCTCTCTAACGGCTTAGGTCTGGATTATCTGCGTCTTGCCCGAGCGAATCACCAGCCAGTCTGGGTTGAAACCTGCCCGCAATATCTCCTGCTGGACGAACGCAGTTACGATACAGAAGACGGCATGAAGTTCATTCTTAGCCCACCACTGCGTAACGTGCGTGAGCAGGACAAACTGTGGTGTGGCATCAGCGATGGTGCGATTGACGTGGTGGCGACCGATCACTGCACCTTCTCGATGGCTCAACGCCTGCAAATTTCTAAAGGCGATTTCAGCCGCTGCCCAAATGGCTTGCCCGGTGTGGAAAACCGCATGCAGTTGCTGTTCTCCAGTGGCGTGATGACGGGACGTATCACACCGGAGCGTTTTGTTGAATTGACCAGTGCGATGCCCGCCAGGCTATTTGGCCTGTGGCCACAAAAAGGATTATTAGCGCCCGGCTCAGATGGTGATGTGGTAATTATCGACCCACGTCAGAGTCAACAAATTCAACACCGCCATCTCCACGACAACGCCGACTACTCGCCCTGGGAGGGGTTTACCTGTCAGGGCGCGATTGTCAGAACATTATCCCGTGGTGAAACGATTTTCTGTGACGGCACCTTTACAGGCAAAGCCGGGCGAGGTCGTTTCCTGCGACGCAAACCGTTTGTCCCTCCCGTGCTCTAACCACTGCCAGGGATCTATACACAATCAAGAATGATGAGTGAGGAAAAATGAGTAAGAAAATTGTTCTCGCCCTGGGCGGGAATGCGCTGGGCGACGATCTAGCCGGACAAATGAAAGCGGTAAAAATTACGTCTCAGGCAATTGTTGATTTAATTGCCCAGGGACATGAGGTCATCGTCACTCATGGTAACGGGCCGCAGGTAGGCATGATTAACCAGGCCTTTGAAGCCGCGGCAAAAACTGAAGCGCACTCGCCAATGCTGCCGATGTCCGTCTGTGTTGCCTTAAGCCAGGGTTATATTGGTTACGATCTACAAAACGCCTTAAGAGAAGAACTGCTTTCTCGTGGCATTAATAAACCTGTAGCAACGCTGGTTACCCAGGTCGAAGTCGACGCTAACGATCCGGCATTCCTCAACCCGACCAAGCCGATCGGTTCGTTCTTTACCGAGCAGGAAGCAGAGCAACTGACAAAACAGGGTTACACTCTGAAAGAAGATGCTGGTCGCGGCTATCGCCGTGTTGTTGCCTCGCCAAAACCGGTTGATATCATTGAAAAAGAAACGGTTAAAGCTCTGGTAGATGCAGGCCAGGTAGTGATCACCGTTGGCGGTGGTGGTATTCCTGTTATTCGTGAAGGTAACCATCTGCGTGGTGCCAGCGCGGTTATTGATAAAGACTGGGCCAGCGCCCGTTTAGCAGAAATGATTGATGCCGATATGCTGATCATTCTGACTGCGGTAGAAAAAGTGGCCATTAACTTCGGTAAAGAGAACGAACAGTGGCTCGATCGCCTGTCATTAAGTGATGCTGAACGCTTTATCGAAGAAGGTCATTTTGCGAAAGGTTCTATGCTGCCTAAAGTGGAAGCAGCCGCCTCGTTTGCTCGCTCTCGCGCTGGACGCGAAGCACTGATTACCGTATTGAGCAAAGCGAAAGAAGGGATTGAAGGCAAAACCGGAACGGTGATTTGTCAGTAATTTAAAGGCCGGGTGGGTAATACCATCCGGCCATTTTCATTTAAGCCACTTCCAGCACTTCTTTTGTCGCTTTAACGCCCTGATGCATCAACATCATTAACGCCTCAAGTACGCCGCCGCCAATTGCCCGGGCTTTATCAGAAACGCTGGTGAAATCAGCCGTTTCACCACGTGGATCGATATCACCAATTTTAAAACCACCGACCACCGCCAGTCCGTCGTTCAACAAGCCACGCACCATCCCCGTCAACGGTGCTTTAATTTCATGCTCACCAATCCAGGCAATCACATCGCCCTCTTTCACCAGATCGCCTAATTTCACGTTGGATCGCATAATGCCTGCAGCAGGAGCACGGATCACCCGTCGGGTGGTATGCCCCATAATATTGCCGGGAACACCGGTATTCTCCTGCGCACAACCAGAGTAAATCACCTGACCGAGCCAGTGCCCGCGATTTGTTTCAATTACCGCATGGCAATCCTTCCCAGCAGTAAAGCCCGGCCCAAGCGCGATTGTTACTGGTGCCATATCTGCCCGCGTACCCAAATTCTGTTTCGCCAGAATAGCGTCCACCACGCAAAGCGGTTTCAGTTCATCAAGCAATGAACAGGCGGGATCTACCATCACAGGGATGAATCCGCGTTCGGTAAGTTTCATCGCTTCCGCAGAGCTGGTTGCCAGGCGGGCAGTGACGCCTTCGACCGTCATTTCGCCATCGAACACGGCCTGGGCAAACGCCACGGTACAACGAATCACTGTCGGTTTTTCCACTTCCAGCATGATCACTTTAAAACCCGCATGATACAGACGTAGCGCCACACCACTGGCGATATCCCCCGCACCGCGAATCACCACCAGCTGGTGTCCGGAAGGATGAGAAGGTTTCATCATCAGCCCACCCGGCGCGTTATTTTTCACCTGTAATATTTCTGCCAGCACGCTGATGGCGATCTCCTGCGGCGTTTCCGCACCAATGTTGTAACCAACGGGCGCATGTAAACGGGCAATATGTTCTTCAGCCACGCCTTTCTCACGCAATTGACGTAGGAAAAGCTGAACCTTGCGGCGACTTGCCAGCAACCCCAGCCAAGCAATGGGCTGTTCAATGAGTTTGTCGAGGGCTTCACGATCCTGATTATTCGTGGCAATCAGGACAAAATTATCAGGGCGAATATCCAGTGCTTCCACTGCCGCACCAAACGACTCAGCATGGAGAAGCGTGGTTGATGGTGGGAATAATTCAGGATTAAGGCTTTCGCGATAAATATCGGCAACGGCAATATCAAATCCTAATAGCGCCGCACTCTGGGCTATCGCCCGGTTGACATGCCCCGCGCCAATCAACACCAGACGAGGACGCATACCATGGACGCTGATAAACACGGACATTGCACCTCCACAATCTGACCCGACAGCATCCACACCGTTACGAGCCATACGTCCATGGAATAATCGCGGCTTACGTTCCTGCAATGCCTGAAGCGACTCTTCAATCACCTTCCGCTCAACCATTCCACCACCAATTGTACCGACGATAGAACCATCGGCGCGCACTAACATTTGTGCAGAATGGCGGGGAGTCGAGCCTCGGCTATCAACAATTTGCGCCATCGCAAACGGACAATTTTGCTCTTCAAGTTTTGCAGCCTCTGTGAAAATATTCATACCAACCTCAATGGATATCCTTTCAGTAACCCGGAATACCCGGGCCGCTAATTCACAAATCTGCGCGCGATTGCAGGATGTTCTTGTATATCGCCCAGCCAGATTGCCTCTACGTCGTGTTGTTGCAGCGGTTGAAGGAGCTCGCTTTGCGCAATCGCATTCTCACATTGAGAAAAACGGTTAATGAACCAGACTCGCCGACAACCTTGCGGTACGTTTTTAAATGCGCCCTGAGGGTGGCGAACCAGCGCAACGAGATCGCTCAGTTGCAAGGTTGCATCAGGTGTTAACCCGGTAATATCAGCAAACTGCGACCAGCGATGGACATTTTCTGTGCTCACTTTCGCACCCAAAATATGTCCTCCCATCACAGCAATCACGCAGCAACTGCTTTTGGGTATGCAAGGTTCGTGCTCATCAGGCGCTTTTAACGGCATTCCACGCGAGCCATCTGCCTCAATGAGAATTACGTCACACTCTGGTCGTTGCACCAGTGCATCAATCGCTTCTGGCGGAAATCCCTGCGCTTTTCCCTGGTTCGCTTTCCAGCTGTGAAAACAAAATGAAATGGGGGATGTAAGAGACGCATGAGGAAGCATGGCGGGATCACGACAGAAAACCACGGGCCAGTGAGACGTTGGCATAAACATATGTGTCGTCGTAGTGATTAACACACGCCTGCCGCTAGCCTGGAGCAGTTCTGCCAGCCAAAAAAGCAAGCTGGTTTTCCCCCCAGCCCCAACAACAGAAATCACAGTGGGGCGTTTCTGCGCGCCTAAATCAATGAATAATGCCGATGGGTCAACTATACTTTTCACGAGTCTTTATGACCTCTCTGGGATAAATTATCCCCAACTTAATCCATCAGGAAGTAACGCAATTATCAGGCGTTATTAGCCCCTATAAATAATGGAACCACTATGTCAGCCATCGACTGTATAATTACCGCTGCCGGATTATCATCAAGAATGGGGCAATGGAAAATGATGTTACCCTGGCAACAGGGAACAATTCTTGATGCAAGTATCAAAAATGCGTTGCAGTTTTGTAGCCGAATTATTTTAGTCACCGGCTATCGTGGTAATGAACTGCACGAACGTTATGCGAACCAGAGTAATATCACTATTATCCACAACCCAAATTATGCGCAGGGTTTACTGACATCAGTAAAGGCCGCAGTACCCGCGGTGCAAACCGAACATTGTTTTCTCACCCACGGTGACATGCCAACCCTCACCATCGATATTTTTAGAAAAATCTGGTTGTTACGTAATGATGGCGCAATACTGCCACTCCATAAAGGTATCCCCGGCCATCCGATTTTAGTGTCAAAGCCATGCCTGATGCAGGCAACCCAGCGACCCAATGTCACCAATATGCGTCAGGCACTCCTTATGGGAGAACATTATTCCGTCGAAATAGAAAATGCAGAAATAATTTTAGATATTGATACTCCGGACGACTTTATTACAGCGCAAAAAAGGTATACTGAAATTTAGAAAACGTAGTTAAACGTTTGCGTTCAAATATTTAAATCATCCAGCCTTCTTTATCATTATGATAAGGAATCACTGATTTTGAGAAAAGAGAAAAAGTGATAAATGGGCTGGTAATAATAATTTTTAGGAGTGATTTTAATTCTCATTTGGCACCTGTGAGTTCATTCACAAAAAGCCCTTAAGTTTCGAGCCGCCTCACATTTTTTTATATTTCCCGCCAAACCTGGCAAGAGTGGTGCGATTGTTGCTCTATCCCCCTAAACCACCGGATTTCTCAACACCGGTCACTCAATGATATCTGTATAAGCTAAGGAGAGGGTTATGGGGGATATTATGCGTCCCATTCCGTTTGAGGAACTTTTGACGCGCATATTTGATGAATACCAACAACAACGCTCAATCTTTGGTATTCCCGAGCAACAGTTTTACTCACCCGCAAAAGGTAAAACTGTTAGCGTCTTCGGTGAAACCTGTGCCACTCCCGTCGGCCCTGCCGCTGGTCCGCACACGCAGCTCGCGCAAAATATTGTCACATCCTGGCTGACTGGCGGACGCTTCATCGAACTAAAAACTGTCCAAATTCTTGACCGCCTGGAACTGGAAAAGCCCTGTATCGACGCTGAAGACGAGTGCTTTAACACCGAATGGTCTACCGAATTTACCCTGCTTAAAGCCTGGGATGAATACCTCAAAGCCTGGTTTGCCCTGCACCTTCTCGAAGCGATGTTCCAGCCTTCTGATTCCGGTAAATCGTTCATCTTTAATATGAGCGTCGGTTACAACCTCGAAGGTATTAAGCAACCGCCGATGCAACAGTTCATCGACAATATGATGGACGCATCTGACCATCCGAAATTCGCTCAATATCGCGATACGCTGAATAAATTACTCCAGGATGACGCATTTTTAGCCCGCCACGGCTTACAGGAAAAACGCGAATGCTTGCAGGCCTTACCCGCTCGCATCCCCACTAGCATGGTGCAGGGCGTTACCCTCTCCACGATGCACGGCTGTCCTCCGCATGAAATCGAAGCCATTTGCCGCTACATGCTGGAAGAAAAAGGGCTCAATACCTTTGTGAAACTCAACCCGACCTTACTGGGGTACGCGCGTGTTCGTGAGATCCTCGATGTCTGCGGTTTCGGTTACATAGGCTTAAAAGAAGAGTCATTTGATCACGACCTCAAGCTGACGCAAGCGCTGGAAATGCTGGAACGCCTGATGGTACTGGCAAAAGAAAAATCACTCGGCTTTGGCGTAAAACTGACTAACACTCTCGGCACCATCAACAATAAAGGCGCACTGCCTGGTGAAGAGATGTATATGTCAGGCCGTGCGCTGTTCCCGCTCTCCATCAATGTTGCAGCAGTTCTCTCTCGCGCCTTTGACGGCAAACTGCCCATTTCTTATTCCGGTGGTGCCAGTCAGCTGACTATCCGCGATATTTTTGATACTGGTATTCGCCCTATTACTATGGCAACCGACCTGCTGAAACCTGGCGGCTATCTGCGCTTAAGTGCCTGCATGCGCGAGCTGGAAGGCTCCGACGCCTGGGGGCTTGACCATGTTGACGTCGAACGACTGAACAAACTGGCAGCAGACGCGTTAACCATGGAATACACTCAGAAACACTGGAAGCCAGAAGAGCGTATTGAAGTGGCAGAAGACCTGCCGCTGACCGACTGCTACGTTGCACCGTGCGTTACTGCTTGCGCCATTAAACAGGATATTCCGGAATACATCCGTCTGCTTGGCGAACACCGCTATGCCGACGCACTGGAACTCATCTACCAACGCAACGCCCTGCCCGCCATTACCGGTCATATTTGCGATCACCAGTGCCAATACAACTGTACCCGCCTGGATTACGACAGTGCGCTGAATATCCGCGAACTGAAAAAAGTCGCGCTGGAAAAAGGTTGGGATGAATATAAGCAACGCTGGCACAAACCAGCCGGTTCTGGTTCACGCCATCCGGTTGCCGTGATTGGTGCAGGTCCGGCGGGTCTGGCAGCAGGTTACTTCCTTGCCAGAGCGGGCCATCCGGTTACGCTGTTTGAACGCGAAGCCAATGCGGGCGGCGTGGTGAAAAATATCATTCCTCAGTTCCGTATTCCTGCAGAGTTAATTCAGCACGATATCAATTTTGTTGCCGCTCACGGCGTGAAATTTGAGTATGGCTGCTCACCCGATCTGACCGTTGAACAGTTAAAAAATCAGGGCTTCCACTATGTTCTGATTGCCACCGGCACTGATAAAAATAGCGGTGTGAAATTGGCGGGCGACAACCAAAATGTGTGGAAATCACTCCCCTTCCTGCGTGAATACAACAAAGGCACTACGCTCAAGCTGGGCAAGCATGTGGTCGTTGTCGGGGCGGGTAACACCGCAATGGACTGCGCTCGTGCGGCGTTACGCGTTCCAGGCGTAGAAAAAGCAACGGTCGTTTATCGTCGTTCACTGCAAGAGATGCCCGCATGGCGCGAAGAGTATGAAGAAGCGTTGCACGACGGCGTGGAGTTCCGTTTCCTGAATAATCCGGAACGTTTCGATGCTGATGGCACCTTAACCTTGCGCGTTATGTCGCTTGGCGAACCTGATGAGAAAGGTCGTCGCCGTCCGGTTGAAACCAACGAAACAGTAACACTGCATGTAGACAGCCTGATCACCGCCATTGGCGAACAGCAGGATACTGAAGCCCTGAATGCGATGGGCGTGCCGCTGGACAAAAATGGCTGGCCAGACGTCGACCATAATGGCGAAACTCGTCTGACTGACGTCTTTATGATCGGCGACGTACAGCGCGGACCGTCCTCTATCGTTGCAGCTGTCGGAACTGCGCGTCGGGCGACCGATGCCATCCTGAGTCGGGAAAATATCCGTTCCCACCAGAACGATAAATATTGGAACAACGTTAATCCGGCGGAAATCTATCAACGCAAAGGCGATATCTCTATCACCCTGGTGGATAGCGACGATCGTGACGCGTTTGTCGCCCAGGAAGCCGCACGCTGCCTTGAATGTAACTACGTTTGCAGCAAGTGTGTGGATGTCTGCCCTAACCGCGCCAATGTCTCAATTGCGGTCCCTGGATTCCAGAACCGTTTCCAGACGCTGCACCTCGACGCTTACTGTAACGAATGCGGCAACTGCGCCCAGTTCTGCCCGTGGAACGGTAAACCATATAAAGACAAAATCACCGTATTCAGCCTGTCGCAAGACTTTGATAACAGCAGCAACCCAGGCTTCCTTGTGGAAGATTGCCAGGTACGCATACGTCTGAATAACCAAAGCTGGGTGTTAAACATCGACAGCGAAGGTCAGTTCAACAACGTACCACCGGAGCTGAACGATATGTGCCGCATCATTAGCCATGTCCACCAGCATCATCATTATCTGCTGGGCCGCGTGGAGGTGTAATCATGTTGATTCTGAAGAATGTCACTGCAGTGCAGTTACACCCCGCGAAAGTGCAGGAAGGCGTTGATATCGTCATCGAAAATGATGTGATTGTCGCTATAGGCGATGCTCTGACGCAACGCTACCCCGATGCCAGCTACAAAGAGATGCATGGTCGGATTGTGATGCCGGGAATTGTCTGCTCGCATAACCATTTTTACTCGGGACTTTCCCGCGGAATTATGGCAAACATCGCCCCCTGCCCGGATTTCATCTCAACGCTGAAAAATCTCTGGTGGCGGCTCGATCGCGCCCTTGATGAAGAGTCGCTCTATTACAGCGGACTGATTTGTTCCCTGGAAGCGATTAAGAGCGGATGTACATCTGTTATCGATCACCATGCCTCTCCGGCGTATATCGGCGGGTCGCTCTCCACATTGCGCAACGCATTTTTAAAAGTTGGCCTGCGTGCGATGACCTGTTTTGAAACCACTGACCGTAACAACGGCATCAAAGAGTTACAGGAAGGTGTAGAAGAAAACATCCGCTTCGCCCGTCAGATTGATGAGGCGAAGAAAGCAGCAACCGAGCCGTATCTGGTGGAAGCACATATCGGTGCTCACGCGCCGTTTACCGTGCCGGATGCCGGTCTGGAGATGCTGCGTGAAGCCGTGAAAGCCACAGGCCGTGGTTTACATATTCACGCTGCGGAAGACCTTTACGATGTTTCCCATAGTCATCACTGGTACGGCAAAGATCTGCTGGCACGATTAGCGCAATTCGATCTCATCGACAGCAAAACGCTGGTCGCTCATGGGCTTTATCTGTCTAAAGACGACATCGCGTTGCTCAATCAGCGTGATGCATTCCTGGTGCATAACGCCCGTTCAAACATGAACAACCATGTCGGCTACAACCATCACCTTAGCGACATCCGCAATCTGGCGTTGGGAACGGACGGAATTGGTTCGGACATGTTTGAAGAGATGAAATTTGCCTTCTTTAAACATCGCGATGCGGGTGGTCCGCTGTGGCCTGACAGTTTTGCCAAAGCACTGGCTAACGGCAACGAACTGATGAGCCGCAATTTTGGCGCGAAATTTGGCCTTCTGGAAGCCGGTTACAAAGCCGATTTAACCATTTGCGATTACAACTCGCCGACGCCGCTGCTGGCAGACAATATCGCCGGGCATATCGCTTTCGGTATGGGCTCAGGCAGCGTTCATAGCGTGATGGTCAATGGCATGATGGTCTATGAAGACCGTCAGTTTAACTTCGATTGCGATTCCATTTATGCGCAAGCCAGAAAAGCCGCTGCCAGTATGTGGCGTCGGATGGATGCGCTGGCATAAATGACAAATACCCTCTTCCCGCAGGGAAGAGGGTTAAATAAGGAAAGAAGATGATTGAACAATTTTTCAGGCCCGACTCTGTCGAACAGGCGCTGGAACTGAAGCGCCGCTACCAGGATGAAGCCGTCTGGTTCGCCGGAGGCAGTAAACTCAACGCCACACCAACCCGTACCGATAAAAAGATTGCCATATCCTTACAGGATCTGGAACTGGACTGGGTTGACTGGGATAACGGTGCATTGCGGATTGGCGCGATGTCTCGCTTGCAAACACTGCGTGATGCACGGTTTATTCCTGCAGCACTGCGTGAGGCCCTCGGCTTTGTCTACTCTCGCCATATTCGTAATCAGTCGACCATTGGTGGTGAAATCGCCGCCCGGCAGGAAGAGTCGGTGCTGCTTCCCGTCCTGCTGGCACTGGATGCCGAACTGGTTTTTGGCAACGGTGAAACTCTGTCAATTGAGGAGTACCTGGCCTGCCCATGCGATCGCCTGCTAACCGAAATCATCATTAAAGATCCGTATCGCACCTGTGCGACTCGCAAAATTAGCCGTTCTCAGGCTGGGTTAACGGTAGTAACGGCAGCCGTTGCGTTAACCGATCACGACGGTATGCGAATTGCGTTGGATGGCGTGGCCAGTAAAGCACTGCGTCTGCACGATGTTGAAAAACAAAACCTGGAAGGCGATGCCCTTGAACAGGCTGTCGCCAACGCCATTTTCCCGCAGGAAGATTTGCGGGGCAGCGTGGCCTATAAACGCTATATCACGGGAGTTCTGGTAGCCGACCTTTATGCCGACTGCCAACAGGCTGGGGAGGAAGCCGTATGATCATCCACTTTACTTTAAATGGCGCGCCTCAGGAGCTAACCGTTAATCCAGGCGAAAACGTGCAAAAGCTGTTGTTTAACATGGGAATGCACTCTGTACGCAACAGCGATGATGGATTCGGGTTTGCCGGTTCTGACGCAATTATCTTTAACGGTAATATCGTTAACGCGTCCTTGCTTATCGCCGCACAGTTAGAGAAGGCAGATATTCGTACCGCAGAGTCTCTGGGAAAATGGAACGAGTTAAGTCTGGTTCAACAGGCAATGGTTGATGTTGGCGTGGTGCAGTCTGGTTATAACGATCCAGCTGCTGCTCTGATTATCACTGATCTGCTCGAGCGTATCGCCGCACCGACCCGCGAAGAGATCGACGACGCGCTTTCTGGTTTGTTCAGTCGCGATGCAGGCTGGCAACAATACTATCAGGTCATTGAACTGGCGGTTGCACGTAAAAATAATCCGCAGGCCACCATTGATATCGCTCCGACTTTCCGTGACGACCTTGAAGTCATTGGCAAGCATTATCCTAAAACTGATGCCGCGAAAATGGTGCAGGCGAAACCCTGCTATGTTGAAGATCGCGTAACGGCTGACGCCTGCGTCATTAAAATGTTACGTAGCCCACACGCTCACGCACTGATTACTCATCTGGATGTCAGCAAAGCTGAAGCCTTACCGGGCGTCGTTCACGTTATTACTCACCTGAATTGCCCGGATATCTACTATACCCCGGGTGGTCAGAGCGCACCGGAACCGTCACCGCTTGACCGCCGTATGTTCGGCAAGAAAATGCGTCACGTCGGCGATCGCGTTGCTGCGGTCGTCGCAGAAAGTGAAGAAATTGCGCTCGAAGCACTGAAGCTCATCGACGTTGAATATGAAGTGCTTAAACCTGTAATGTCGATCGACGAAGCAATGGCGGAAGATGCGCCTGTCGTGCACGATGAACCGGTGGTGTATGTTGCTGGTGCGCCAGACACTCTGGAAGACGATAACAGCCATGCAGCCCAGCGCGGCGAGCATATGATTATCAACTTCCCTATCGGTTCTCGCCCTCGTAAAAATATCGCCGCCAGTATTCATGGTCATATTGGCGATATGGATAAAGGCTTTGCCGATGCCGATGTGATCATTGAGCGAACCTATAACTCAACTCAGGCGCAACAATGCCCGACTGAAACTCATATCTGCTTTACCCGTATGGATGGCGATCGTCTGGTTATCCACGCCTCCACCCAGGTACCATGGCACTTACGCCGCCAGGTCGCGCGCCTCGTGGGCATGAAACAACATAAAGTTCATGTCATTAAAGAACGCGTAGGCGGTGGTTTTGGTTCCAAACAGGACATCCTGCTGGAAGAAGTGTGCGCCTGGGCAACTTGCGTGACCGGGCGTCCGGTACTGTTCCGCTACACCCGTGAAGAAGAGTTTATTGCTAACACCTCTCGTCACGTCGCGAAAGTCACCGTCAAACTGGGGGCAAAGAAAGATGGTCGCCTGACGGCTGTGAAGATGGATTTCCGCGCCAACACAGGCCCTTACGGCAACCACTCACTCACCGTACCGTGTAACGGACCGGCGCTGTCGCTGCCGTTATATCCATGCGATAACGTCGATTTCCAGGTCACCACCTACTACAGCAACATTTGCCCAAATGGTGCTTATCAGGGTTATGGCGCACCGAAAGGTAACTTCGCTATCACTATGGCATTAGCGGAACTGGCTGAACAGTTACAGATCGATCAACTGGAAATTATCGAACGTAATCGGGTACACGAAGGGCAAGAGCTGAAAATTCTCGGTGCAATCGGTGAAGGTAAAGCGCCGACCTCCGTTCCTTCCGCCGCCAGCTGCGCACTGGAAGAGATCCTGCGTCAGGGTCGCGAGATGATCCAATGGTCTTCACCAAAACCACAAAACGGTGACTGGCACATCGGTCGTGGCGTCGCCATTATCATGCAGAAATCGGGTATCCCGGATATCGATCAGGCTAACTGCATGATCAAACTGGAATCGGACGGTACCTTTATCGTTCATTCTGGCGGTGCGGATATTGGTACTGGTCTGGATACGGTTGTGACGAAACTGGCAGCAGAAGTGCTGCACTGCCCACCGCAGGACGTGCATGTTATCTCCGGTGATACCGATCATGCGCTGTTTGATAAAGGCGCATATGCCTCGTCCGGTACATGTTTCTCCGGCAACGCGGCGCGTATGGCGGCAGAAAATCTCCGAGAGAAAATCCTGTTCCACGGTGCACAAATGCTGGGGGAACCCCTGGAGGATGTTCAACTGGCAACGCCGGGTGTCGTTCGCGGCAAGAAAGGCGAAGTTAGTTTCGGTGATATTGCCCATAAAGGCGAAACCGGCACCGGTTTTGGTTCACTGGTGGGAACTGCCAGTTATATCACGCCTGATTTCGCCTTCCCGTATGGCGCAAACTTTGCTGAAGTTGCCGTCAACACACGTACGGGTGAAATCCGCCTGGATAAATTCTATGCCTTGCTGGACTGCGGTACACCGGTCAATCCAGAGTTAGCGTTGGGACAAATCTACGGAGCCACCCTGCGTGCTATCGGGCACAGTATGAGCGAAGAAATCATTTATGACGCCGAAGGCCACCCGTTAACGCGTGATTTACGCAGTTACGGCGCACCGAAAATTGGTGACATTCCGCGTGATTTCCGCGCTGTGCTGGTGCCGAGCGACGATAAAGTCGGCCCATTCGGGGCGAAATCAATCTCAGAAATCGGTGTAAATGGCGCAGCTCCGGCGATTGCTACCGCAATTCACGATGCCTGCGGCATCTGGTTACGCGAATGGCATTTCACACCGGAGAAAATACTCACCGCGCTGGAAAAAATATAAATAATAAATGGCCGCTTCGGCGGCCTGTTTCTCTGTTTGAACGATGACTAAATAGTGACTGCGAAAATGAGATAAGCCGTTCTCAAGGCGTCCTGCGCCCCAAATTCGTGGGAATTTATTTTACTGATTCAGATGATCAAATTTACTTTAAAAGGAGTGAAGGGATGTCTGATATAAACCATGCAGGTTCTGACCTTATATTTGAACTGGAGGATCGCCCTCCCTTTCATCAGGCTCTCGTTGGTGCCATTACCCATCTGTTGGCAATTTTCGTTCCGATGGTAACCCCTGCGTTAATCGTGGGTGCGGCCTTACAGCTTTCCGCTGAAACAACCGCCTATCTTGTTTCTATGGCGATGATCGCCTCTGGTATTGGTACCTGGTTACAGGTAAACCGCTATGGCATCGTCGGTTCTGGCCTACTCTCAATTCAGTCAGTCAATTTTTCATTTGTTACAGTCATGATTGCGCTGGGCAGCAGCATGAAAAGCGATGGTTTTCACGAAGAGTTAATCATGTCGTCGCTTCTCGGCGTCTCCTTCGTTGGCGCATTTCTGGTTGTCGGCTCTTCTTTTATCCTGCCCTATTTACGTCGGGTTATTACACCTACCGTTAGCGGCATTGTGGTGCTGATGATCGGCTTAAGCCTGATTAAAGTCGGCATTATCGATTTTGGTGGAGGATTTGCTGCCAAAAGCAGCGGTACGTTCGGCAATTACGAACATCTCGGCGTTGGTTTATTGGTTTTGATTGTGGTGATCGGCTTTAACTGCTGCCGCAGTCCGTTACTACGCATGGGAGGGATTGCCATTGGGCTATGTGTCGGTTATATCGCATCGTTATGCCTGGGCATGGTGGATTTCAGCAGTATGCGCAATTTGCCGTTAATCACCATCCCGCATCCGTTCAAATACGGGTTTAGTTTCAGCTTCCATCAGTTCCTGGTGGTCGGCACGATTTATTTGCTTAGCGTGCTGGAAGCTGTCGGCGATATCACCGCCACGGCAATGGTTTCCCGCCGCCCCATCCAGGGAGAAGAGTATCAGTCGCGTCTGAAAGGCGGCGTACTGGCAGATGGCCTGGTTTCGGTTATCGCTTCCGCTGTCGGTTCATTACCGTTAACCACGTTTGCGCAAAATAATGGGGTTATTCAGATGACCGGTGTCGCTTCACGTTATGTCGGGCGAACCATCGCGGTCATGTTGGTTATTCTCGGCTTGTTTCCGATGATTGGCGGCTTCTTCACGACCATTCCCTCGGCTGTTCTGGGAGGCGCAATGACGTTGATGTTTTCCATGATTGCCATCGCTGGGATTCGCATCATCATCACCAACGGATTAAAGCGCCGTGAAACACTTATTGTCGCCACTTCTTTAGGTTTAGGGCTTGGCGTCTCCTACGACCCGGAAATTTTTAAAATATTGCCAGCCTCTATTTATGTATTAGTTGAAAACCCTATTTGTGCTGGTGGATTAACTGCGATTTTATTAAATATTATCCTCCCTGGTGGCTACCGACAGGAAAACGTTCTGCCTGGTATTACCTCAGCGGAAGAGATAGATTAACAGTAAAGGAGTCAATGATGTCAGGAGAACACACGTTAAAAGCGGTACGAGGCAGTTTTATTGATGTCACCCGTACGATCGATAACCCGGAAGAGATTGCCTCTGCGCTGCGGTTTATTGAGGATGGTTTATTACTCATTAAACAGGGAAAAGTGGAATGGTTTGGCGAATGGGAAGACGGAAAGCATCAAATTCCTGACACCATTCGCGTGCGCGACTATCGCGGCAAACTGGTAGTACCGGGCTTTGTCGATACACATATCCATTATCCGCAAAGTGAAATGGTTGGGGCCTATGGTGAACAATTGTTGGAGTGGTTGAATAAACACACCTTCCCTACTGAACGTCGTTATGAGGATTTAGAGTACGCCCGCGAAATGTCGGCGTTCTTCATCAAGCAGCTTTTACGTAACGGAACCACCACAGCGTTGGTGTTTGGTACCGTTCATCCGCAATCCGTTGATGCGCTGTTTGAAGCCGCCAGTCATATCAATATGCGTATGATTGCCGGTAAGGTGATGATGGACCGCAACGCACCGGATTATCTGCTCGACACTGCCGAAAGCAGCTATCACCAAAGCAAAGAACTGATCGAACGCTGGCACAAAAATGGTCGTCTGTTGTATGCGATTACGCCACGCTTCGCCCCAACCTCATCTCCTGAACAGATGGCGATGGCGCAACGCCTGAAAGAAGAGTATCCCGATACATGGGTACATACCCATCTTTGTGAAAATAAAGATGAAATTGCCTGGGTCAAATCGCTTTATCCTGACCATGATGGTTATTTGGATGTTTACCATCAGTACGGTCTGACAGGTAAAAATTGTGTCTTTGCTCACTGCGTCCATCTCGAAGAGAAAGAGTGGGATCGTCTCAGCGAAACCAAATCCAGCATTGCTTTCTGTCCTACCTCCAACCTTTACCTCGGCAGTGGCTTATTCAACTTGAAAAAAGCATGGCAGAAGAAAGTCAAAGTGGGCATGGGGACTGACATTGGCGCAGGAACAACTTTCAACATGCTGCAAACGCTGAACGAAGCCTACAAAGTGTTGCAATTACAAGGCTATCGCCTCTCGGCATATGAAGCGTTTTACCTTGCCACGCTCGGCGGGGCGAAATCTCTGGGCCTTGACGATTTGATTGGCAACTTTTTACCTGGCAAAGAGGCTGATTTCGTGGTGATGGAACCCACCGCCACCCCGCTACAGCAGCTGCGCTATGACAACTCTGTTTCTTTAGTCGACAAATTGTTCGTGATGATGACGTTGGGCGATGACCGTTCGATCTACCGCACCTACGTTGATGGTCGTCTGGTGTACGAACGCAACTAATAATAAAACTTTAACATCCTCGTGAGGACATCATTATGTCTGGAGACATCCTACAAACACCGGACGCACCAAAGCCACAAGGCGCGCTGGATAATTATTTTAAAATTACCGCTCGTGGCAGTACCGTTCGTCAGGAAGTACTGGCTGGCTTAACGACCTTTCTGGCCATGGTTTATTCCGTTATCGTCGTTCCGGGAATGCTGGGCAAAGCAGGTTTTCCTCCCGCAGCTGTGTTTGTTGCCACCTGTCTGGTCGCGGGCTTCGGCTCGTTGCTGATGGGCTTGTGGGCCAACTTGCCAATGGCGATTGGTTGCGCTATTTCCTTAACGGCATTTACCGCATTCAGTCTGGTACTCGGGCAACAAATTAGCGTTCCTGTCGCACTGGGTGCGGTCTTTCTGATGGGCGTCATCTTCACCGCCATTTCTGTAACCGGTGTGCGAACCTGGATATTACGTAATTTACCGATGGGTATCGCTCACGGCACAGGTATCGGTATCGGCCTGTTTCTGCTGCTGATTGCTGCTAACGGTGTGGGAATGGTTATCAAAAACCCGATTGAAGGCTTGCCGGTGGCGCTCGGTGCGTTTACCTCCTTCCCGGTGATGATGAGCTTACTGGGGCTGGCGGTCATCTTCGGTCTGGAAAAGTGCCGCGTACCTGGCGGGATCTTGTTGGTGATTATTGCAATTTCGATCATCGGCTTAATCTTTGATCCAGCGGTGAAGTACCACGGTCTGGTGGCGATGCCCAGTCTGACTGGCGAAGATGGTAAGTCTCTGATTTTCAGCCTCGATATTATGGGGGCACTCCAGCCAACTGTACTTCCGAGTGTACTGGCATTGGTGATGACCGCAGTGTTCGACGCCACCGGTACCATCCGTGCCGTCGCCGGTCAGGCGAATTTGTTAGATAAAGACAACCAGATCATCAACGGCGGTAAAGCCCTGACCAGTGACTCAGTAAGTTCAATATTCTCCGGCCTGGTGGGTGCTGCGCCCGCAGCGGTTTATATCGAATCAGCGGCAGGAACCGCCGCCGGGGGTAAAACAGGGTTGACCGCAACCGTAGTGGGGGCGTTATTCCTGTTGATTCTGTTTTTATCACCACTGTCATTTTTGATCCCTGGTTACGCCACTGCACCCGCTCTGATGTACGTAGGTTTGCTGATGTTAAGTAACGTCTCGAAGCTGGATTTCAACGATTTTATTGACGCAATGGCTGGCCTGGTGTGTGCCGTGTTTATCGTTCTGACTTGTAATATCGTTACCGGTATTATGCTGGGCTTTGTGACACTGGTCGTAGGCCGCGTCTTTGCACGCGAATGGCAAAAGCTGAATATTGGTACGGTAATCATTACTGCCGCACTGGTCGCATTTTACGCGGGTGGATGGGCTATCTAATAGATTCTCCGCGCCTTTCAGCGCGGAGAATTCTTTCAGAGAGGATTCTCACCGCTGGCAACAATACGCTGCTGGCGGACTCGCCTGAGTTCTCTTTCAGTAAGCAACTGCAGCGCCTGTGTCGGGCAAGATTCAACGCAGGCAGGCCCCTCTTCCCGCTGTTCACAGAGATCGCATTTCACAATTTGTTGCCGGGTATCCCCCGGCAACGACTGAATGGTTATCATCCCAAACGGGCACGCACTGACGCAACTCTGACAGCCAATACAACGGGCAGAATTGGCCTGCACCACCTGCTCGCCCATCGTCAGCGCCTGCACGGGGCAAGCGCCGACACAAGGGGCATTTTCACACTGGTGGCACATCACCGGCGCACTGATGCAGTCCAGTCGCTGTACCTTCAGCCGGGGTAAAAAGACATCGGCATTCAACGCCTGTTCTGAAGGGTGAGCGACCACACAGGCCACTTCACAAGTACGGCAGCCAATACAGTCAGCCGGATTAACGATAATTAACGATTTCATCACGATGCCTTCGTATCAAACAGAGTTAACATATCGCGCGCCGCCTGCCTTCCTGCGGCCATTGCCGTGACAACCAGATCCGCGCCATGAACTGCATCCCCACCAGCAAAGACTTTTTTCAGGTGCGTCTGGGTAGGTAAATACCCGACGTCGCCGGTTTGAATCAGGCCCCATTTATCGAGTTTAATTCCGCTGCCCTGCAACCACGGCATGGCATGCGCCTGGAAACCAAAGGCCATAATCAGAACATCGGCAGGCAGCTCAAACTCTGAACCCGCTACCGGACGAGGACGACGGCGTCCATCCGGACCCGGCTCACCCATAGCGGTACGAATAAGGCCCACCGCAGTTAAACGCCCATCTTCGTCACAAGCGATATATTGCGGCTGAACATTGAACTGAAACTCGACACCTTCCTCGCGCGCATTGACCACCTCTTTGCGCGAGCCCGGCATACTGACTTCATCACGACGATACGCGCAGGTCACGCTGGCGGCATTGAGGCGGATGGAGGTACGCAAACAATCCATTGTCGTATCGCCACCTCCCAATACCACGACTCGCTTACCTTCAACATCCGTCAGCGGATACTCTTCAGATTCCGGCAATCCCATCAACTGGCGGGTATGGGCAGTCAGGAACGGTAGAGCCTGAATGACACCGGGCGCATCTTCATGCGGCAGATCTGCTCGCATCATCCCGTAAGTCCCCACGCCGATGAAAACGGCATCATATTCAGAAGTTAAATCGCTAAAGGTAATATCGCGGCCAATCTCACAGTTGAGATGAAAGTCGATTCCCATTGCGGTGAATATCTCACGCCGCTGGCTTAAGACTGTTTTATCGAGTTTGAAAGGAGGAATGCCAAAAGTCAGCATACCGCCAATTTCTGGATGGCGATCAAAGACATCAACCTGAACTCCTGCGCGCGCCAGAATATCAGCACACCCTAACCCTGCAGGCCCTGCGCCAATCACCGCCACTTTTTCGATACGGGGAACAACATGGCTGACATCAGGACGCCAGCCCATCGCCAACGCGGTATCGGTGATGTAGCGTTCCAGATTCCCGATAGAGACTGCGCCAGAGTGATCTTTCAAAGTACATGCGCCTTCACAAAGACGGTCCTGTGGACATACCCTGCCGCAGATTTCTGGTAAGGAACTGGTCTGGTGGCAAAGTTCTGCCGCTTCAATAATCTTTCCTTCCTGCACCAGACGGATGTAATCCGGAATAGCGTTATGCAGCGGGCAATGCCAGTTGCAGTTAGCTTTTTCGGCGCAATAAACACAGCGGTCACTCTCATAAGTCGCTTGTTGTGGATCCAGCCCGCAATAAATTTCGCCAAAGTGGGTTTTCCGTTCACTCGCTGAAATTTTATCTGCGCCTTTACGCGAGTTAACGGGGAGCAACGCTGCACTGCGAGATGGCTGAGCGTCTGATGACGCTTTTCCTGCTGCCGTTTTGCGCTGGCGGGCCACCTTTATCTGCTGCAACCCTTTATCGTCCATCAGCCGTAACGCCTGTGTTGGGCATACGTCAATACAGGCTTGCGTGCCGGAACTGCGCTGGTTACAAAGGTCGCATTTCTGCGCAATCGTATCGACCATCTCAACGACGCCAAAGGGGCAAGCGATTGCGCATCTTTTACAACCAATACATTTTTGCTCGTCCAGTTGTACGCTATCGGGCTGGAAAGTCAGAGCATTAACCGGACAAGCCGTAACGCAAGGGGCATTGTTGCAATGATGGCAGGCCACCGGATTCGCAGCCTGGCCTTTCCCTACAACGTGGATACGCGGTCGAAAGTCACTGTGACTCAGCGGCCAGTTTTCTTGATTATGTGCCACCGCACAGGCAATTTCACAGGCATGACAGCCTATACATTCCGCAGCTTCAGCAGCGATAAACTTATTCATTTGCATCCCTTTCATTTAATGAGTTATGTCTTCTCAAATTTCGCGATGCAATAAACGGGCATATATTAGGTAGCATGACCGTTTTAATTATAATTTTGCGACTGAGTTCAAATTATTGCCCCTCAATCTGTGCCGCTTTCATTATTTCAACATTGCCGACCAAAAGAGCGCTATCCAGATAAAAACGATTAAATGCGAGAGTGCGACATGCCAGAATGATTAATGAAATATCAATATGAGAAAATTACAGATAATTCCATTGTCAGGTTCTCTTCTCATTTTCGTGGTTTAACCACGATTATGTGATTGCCTCCGCAATTCCTGTCTCTAACTCCCCTTCCTCGCAAAAACTGGCACTCCACGAGCATATGTTTAGACAGTTTCAATAACGTAAACGGTTACTTTTTACTCTGGCGGGCGAAAGGAGAAACACTGATGAGCGCCATAGATTCCCAACTTCCCTCATCTTCAGGGCAAGACCGCCCAACTGATGAGGTTGACCGCATATTATCACCAGGAAAGCTGATCATACTCGGTCTGCAACACGTCCTTGTAATGTACGCAGGTGCAGTCGCTGTTCCTCTTATGATTGGTGACCGACTGGGCCTCTCAAAAGAAGCTATTGCGATGCTCATTAGCTCGGATCTCTTTTGCTGCGGGATCGTCACATTATTACAATGTATCGGCATCGGCCGCTTTATGGGGATCCGTCTGCCGGTGATTATGTCGGTAACCTTTGCTGCTGTAACACCAATGATAGCCATTGGCATGAACCCGGATATCGGCCTGCTGGGGATATTTGGTGCCACTATCGCCGCGGGATTTATCACCACATTATTAGCACCACTTATCGGTCGCTTAATGCCTTTATTCCCGCCACTGGTTACCGGTGTGGTTATTACTTCTATCGGGCTTAGCATTATTCAGGTCGGTATTGACTGGGCCGCTGGAGGTAAAGGGAATCCGCAATATGGTAATCCCGTTTATTTAGGTATCTCCTTTGCCGTCTTAATTTTTATCTTGCTCATTACTCGCTATGCGAAAGGATTTATGTCCAACGTCGCCGTATTACTGGGGATTGTATTTGGCTTTTTACTTTCGTGGATGATGAATGAAGTCAATTTGTCCGGGCTACATGATGCTTCGTGGTTTGCGATTGTCACCCCAATGTCGTTTGGTATGCCGGTATTTGACCCCGTTTCTATTCTAACCATGACCGCTGTGTTAATCATCGTGTTTATCGAGTCGATGGGGATGTTCCTGGCACTGGGTGAAATAGTCGGTCGTAAACTCTCTTCGCACGATATTATTCGCGGGCTGCGTGTCGATGGTGTAGGGACAATGATAGGCGGAACGTTTAACAGCTTCCCCCACACGTCATTTTCTCAAAACGTTGGCCTGGTTAGCGTGACGCGCGTTCATAGTCGCTGGGTGTGTATTTCTTCGGGGATCATATTAATCATGTTTGGCATGGTGCCCAAAATGGCGGTGCTGGTAGCCTCGATTCCGCAATTTGTGCTTGGCGGCGCAGGGCTGGTGATGTTCGGCATGGTACTGGCGACGGGGATTCGAATTCTGTCGCGCTGTAACTACACCACTAACCGTTACAACCTCTATATTGTGGCGATCAGTCTCGGCGTTGGCATGACTCCGACGCTCTCTCACGATTTCTTTTCTAAGTTACCGGCCGTACTGCAACCGTTGCTGCATAGCGGCATTATGCTCGCAACCCTTAGCGCCGTTGTGCTGAACGTCTTCTTTAATGGCTATCAGCATCATGCTGATCTGGTGAAGGAATCCGTCTCTGATAAAGATTTAAAAGTCAGGACAGTACGTATGTGGCTTCTGATGCGCAAGCTGAAGAAAAATGAGCATGGAGAATAATATGAATCTTTTAATGCGCGCTATATTCAGTCTGTTGTTGCTTTTTACTCTCTCTATTCCTGTCATTTCTGACTGTGTTGCAATGGCCATTGAAAGTCGCTTCAAATATATGATGCTGCTTTTTTAAATGGTTTTACCTGTCGACATCCGCTCAAAACGGGCGGTTGTCGATAAACGCTCACTTGGTTAATCATTTCACTCTTCAATTATCTATAATGATGAGTGATTAGAATTACATGTGAGAAATTATGCAAACGGAACACGTCATTTTATTGAATGCACAGGGAGTTCCCACGGGTACGCTGGAAAAGTATGCCGCACACACGGCAGACACTCTCTTACATCTCGCGTTCTCCTGCTGGCTGTTTAATGCCAAAGGGCAATTATTAGTTACCCGCCGCGCCCTTAGCAAAAAAGCATGGCCGGGCGTGTGGACTAACTCGGTTTGTGGGCACCCACAACTGGGCGAAAGCAACGAAGACGCGGTGATCCGCCGTTGCCGCTTTGAACTGGGTGTGGAAATAACAGCACCTGAACCGGTCTATCCTGACTTTCGCTACCGCGCCACCGATCCGAATGGCATTGTAGAAAATGAAGTATGTCCGGTATTTGCTGCACGCACGACCAGTGCGTTACAGATCAACGATGATGAAGTGATGGATTATCAATGGTGTGATTTAGCAGCGGTTTTACGCGGTATTGATGCCACGCCGTGGGCGTTCAGTCCGTGGATGGTGATGCAGGCGACAAATCGCGAAGCCAGAAAACGATTATCTGCATTTACCCAGCTTAAATAAAAAACCCCGACATTTGCCGGGGTTGTGAGCATAACGTAATGCTTATTTCACCGGACGCATCGCCGGGAACAGAATAACGTCGCGGATGGTATGGCTGTTGGTGAACAGCATTACCATACGGTCGATACCAATTCCCAGACCTGCTGTCGGCGGTAAGCCGTGTTCCAGTGCGGTGACGTAATCTTCGTCGTAGAACATCGCTTCGTCGTCGCCTGCGTCTTTCGCGGCAACCTGATCCAGGAAGCGCTGCGCCTGATCTTCCGCGTCATTCAGCTCGCTAAAACCGTTACCGATTTCACGACCACCAATGAAGAACTCAAAGCGGTCAGTGATTTCCGGGTTAACGTCATTACGACGCGCCAGCGGAGAAACTTCTGCCGGATATTCAGTAATGAAGGTCGGCTGAATCAGATGTGCTTCTGCCACTTCTTCGAAGATCTCGGTAACGATACGGCCCAGACCCCAGCTCTTCTCAACGTGGATGCCGATAGATTCAGCAATCGCTTTCGCAGAGTCGAAGTTGTCCAGATCCGCCATGTCGGTTTCCGGGCGATATTTCTTGATCGCTTCACGCATGGTCAGTTTTTCGAACGGTTTACCGAAGTCCAGCGTTACGTCGCCGTAGGTCACTTCCGTCTTACCGAGAATATCCTGTGCCAGAGTACGGAACAGCGATTCGGTCAGCTCGATCAGATCTTTGTAATCCGCGTAAGCCATATAGAGTTCCATCATGGTGAACTCTGGGTTATGACGTACGGAGATACCTTCGTTACGGAAGTTACGGTTGATTTCGAATACACGCTCGAAGCCACCAACCACCAGACGCTTGAGGTACAGTTCCGGCGCGATACGCAGGTACATGTCGAGATCCAGCGCATTGTGATGGGTGATAAACGGACGCGCTGCCGCGCCGCCTGGGATCACCTGCATCATCGGCGTTTCAACTTCCATAAAGCCACGATTCACCATGAACTGGCGAATGCCAGAGAGGATCTGCGAACGCACTTTAAAGGTGTTGCGGGATTCATCGTTAGAAATGAGATCCAGATAACGCTGACGATAGCGCGCTTCCTGATCCTGCAAACCGTGGAATTTGTCCGGCAGCGGACGCAGTGCTTTGGTCAGCAGACGCAGCTCGGTACAGTGGATAGACAGTTCACCCGTTTTGGTTTTGAACAGTTTACCTTTCGCGCCGAGGATATCGCCGAGATCCCATTTTTTGAATTGATCGTTGTAAACGCCTTCCGGTAAATCGTCACGGGCAACGTACAGCTGAATGCGGCCGCCAACGTCCTGCAGAGTAACGAAGGAGGCTTTACCCATAATACGACGGGTCATCATGCGGCCAGCAACGGCAACTTCGATGTTCAGTGCTTCCAGTTCTTCGTTTTCTTTGCCGTCGAATTCTGCGTGCAATTGGTCAGAGGTATGATCGCGACGGAAATCGTTCGGGAAGGCAATCCCCTGCTCACGCAGGTTCGCCAGCTTCTCACGACGCGTTTTCAGCTCATTATTAAGATCGACTACCGCGTCAACGCCCTGTGCGTGTTGTTCAGACATGTTGGTTCCTCATAACCCTGCTTTCAAACTTGCTTCGATAAATTGATCCAGGCTGCCGTCCAGCACGGCCTGCGTGTTGCGGGTTTCTACCCCGGTGCGCAGATCTTTAATGCGGGAGTCATCAAGGACATAAGAACGAATCTGGCTGCCCCAGCCGATATCAGATTTATTATCTTCCATCGCCTGTTTCTCGGCATTTTTCTTCTGCATCTCCAGTTCATAAAGCTTCGCTTTCATCTGCTTCATGGCCTGGTCTTTGTTCTTGTGCTGGGAACGGTCGTTCTGGCATTGGGTCACAATCCCGGTTGGGATGTGAGTAATACGCACCGCAGATTCGGTACGGTTAACGTGCTGACCACCCGCGCCGGATGCGCGATAAACGTCGATGCGCAGATCCGCCGGATTGATTTCGATATCAATATCATCATCAACTTCCGGGTAAACAAACGCGGAGCTGAACGACGTGTGGCGACGACCGCCGGAGTCAAACGGGCTCTTACGCACCAGGCGATGAACGCCAGTTTCTGTACGCAGCCAGCCGTAAGCGTAATCGCCGGAGATTTTGATAGTCACGGATTTAATACCCGCCACTTCACCTTCCGACTCTTCGATAATTTCAGTTTTGAAACCACGCGATTCAGCCCAGCGCAGATACATACGCTCAAGCATGCTCGCCCAGTCCTGTGCTTCCGTACCGCCAGAACCTGCCTGAATATCGAGGTAGCAGTCGGCGCTATCATATTCGCCAGAGAACATACGACGGAACTCAAGCTGCGCCAGTTTTTCTTCCAGGGCGTCGAGTTCAGCAACGGCTTCGTTAAAGGTTTCTTCGTCGTCAGCTTCTACAGCCAGCTCCAGCAGACCAGAAACATCTTCCAGCCCCTGTTTCATTTGGTCGAGGGTGTCGACAACGGCTTCGAGGGAGGAACGCTCTTTACCCAGCGCCTGTGCGCGTTCGGGTTCGTTCCAGACATCCGGCTGTTCCAGCTCGGCGTTTACTTCTTCCAGACGCTCTTTCTTGGCGTCGTAGTCAAAGATACCCCCTAAGAACGTCGGAGCGTTCCGTGAGGTCCTGAATGCGATTATTTACCGGATTAATTTCAAACATGGTCTGATTTCTTTTATTGAGCTAGTCAAAATGCGGTGATAAGAGCGGGATTGTACCGAATCCACGCTCTTTTTTATAGATAATATGACGCTAAATTGGCCAGATATTGTCGATGATAATTTGCAGGCTGCGGTTGCCACGAAACTCGTTGATATCCAGCTTGTAAGCCAGTTGCACTTCGCGCACGCCGTTATCCGGCCAGAGGGCGGTATCGACATTAAAAGCAATACCGTCCAGCAGCGGACCGCCGCCGACCGGTTCGACCATGACTTTCAAATGACGCTCGCCCACCAGCCGCTGTTGCAGCAGACGGAAATGACCGTCAAACAGCGGCTCCGGGAACATCTGCCCCCACGGGCCAGCATCGCGCAGCAGCTGCGCCACTTCCATGGTCATTTCGGCTGGGCTTAGCGGACCGTCTGACACCACTTCGCCTTGCAATAGCGAAGGGTCCAGCCACTCAGTAACCAGTTCGCCAAACCGTTGCTGAAAGAGTTCGAATTTATCCTCTTCCAGCGACAGGCCTGCCGCCATCGCATGACCGCCAAACTTCAGCATCATGCCGGGGTAGAGTGTGTCTAGCCGCTCCAGCGCATCACGCATATGCAGCCCCTGAATGGAGCGACCGGAACCTTTCAGCGTACCGTCACCCGCAGGCGCAAAAGCGATAACCGGACGGTGAAAACGCTCTTTAATACGCGAAGCCAGAATACCAACCACGCCCTGATGCCATTCCGGGTGATACATCGCCAGGCCGCCGGGTAGCGTGTCGCGGCTGCGCTCCAGTTTCTCGCACAGGGTCAGGGCTTCAACCTGCATTCCCTGTTCGATCTCTTTTCGCGTCTGGTTTAGCGCATCGAGTTCATTTGCCAGTACGCGCGCTTCGCCGATGTTGTCGCACAGCAACAGCGCCACACCAACGGACATATCATCCAGTCTCCCGGCTGCATTGAGACGTGGCCCCAGCGCAAAACCTAAATCGCTGGCGGCGAGTTTTTGCGCATCGCGGTTGGCCACTTCCAGCAACGCTTTAATCCCTGGACGGCACTTTCCGGCACGGATGCGACTCATCCCCTGCCAGGTCAGAATGCGATTATTAGCATCCAGCGGCACGACGTCTGCCACTGTCCCCAACGCGACCAGATCCAGCAGTTCTGCCAGGTTAGGAATTGCGATACCACGCTCATCAAACCAGCCCTGATCACGCAAAAAGGTGCGCAGCGCCAGCATTAAATAAAACGCCACACCCACGCCTGCCAGTGATTTCGACGGGAAATTGCAGTCGCGCAAGTTAGGGTTAATGATCGCTTCCGCCGCGGGTAATGTTTCGCCCGGCAAATGGTGATCGGTAACAATAACCGGAATGCCCAACGATCGAGCATGTTCAACCCCCGCATGGGAGGAAATGCCGTTATCCACCGTGACAATTAACTGCGCGCCACGGGCATGGGCCTGATCGACCACTTCCGGGCTTAAGCCGTAACCGTCTTCGAAACGGTTTGGTACCAG
This sequence comes from Escherichia coli, assembly GCF_036503815.1. Lineage (GTDB taxonomy): Bacteria > Pseudomonadota > Gammaproteobacteria > Enterobacterales > Enterobacteriaceae > Escherichia > Escherichia coli_F. The sequence goes on along the minus strand of NZ_AP027764.1, from coordinate 933,773 downwards.
GTAGTCGATATTGCTGCAACCAAGCGAGCGCATCGCCAGCACGCTTAGAGCCGTGCTGGTGGCACCGTCGGCGTCGAAGTCACCGACCACCATAATCCGCGTTCCTTCGCGAAAAGCGTTGTAAAGGATCTCAACGGCCTTTTCGACGCCGCTCAGTTGCTGCCAGGGCAGCATACCTTTTACACTACGTTCCAGTTCTTGCGCACTGCGTACTCCCCGGCTGGCATATAAACGGCGCAGCAAGGGAGGCAATTCAGCGGGCAAGTCTGCCGTTTCATCGACTTCACGGCGACGAAGTTGTATCTGTTGTTTCACGCGAATTATTTACCGCTGGTCATTTTTTGGTGTTCGTCGAGGAATTCTTTCATCTCTTTCGGCGGCTGGTAACCCGGAACAAGTGTGCCATTGCTCAGCACAATTGCCGGAGTGCCACTAACGCCAAGCTGGACGCCAAGTGCGTAATGATCGGCAATATCGATATCGCAACTTGCCGGAGTGGCAGCTTTACCCGCCATCACATCATCAAACGCTTTCTTTTTATCTTTCGCACACCAGATGGCTTTCATTTGTTGCTCAGCCTGGCTCTCCAGCCCCTGGCGAGGGAAAGCAAGATAACGCACGGTGATCCCCAGCGCGTTGTAGTCTGCCATTTGCTCATGCAGTTTGTGGCAGTAACCACAGGTAATATCAGTAAACACGGTAATGACGTGTTTTTCCTGCGGCGCTTTATAAACGATCATCTCGTTTTCAAGCGCGTTCAGCTGCTTTAACAACATCTTATTAGTGACATTGACCGGAGTCGTTCCGCTAACTTCATACATTGGTCCCTGAATGATATGTTTACCATCATCAGTGATGTACAACACACCGCTGTTAGTCAGAACTGTCTTCATACCAGCCACGGGCGCAGGCTGAATATCGCTGCTTTTGATGCCCATTTTGGCTAACGTCTGTTGAATTGCCGCGTCATCAGCCTGAGCAAAACCAGAAAACGCCGCCAACAACGTAAATAACATAAAACCTTTCTTCATAAATCTTCCCGTTCTTTTCAGACATCACGCCCGCGGGTGATGCTGTTGATGAAGTTGCCGCAGACGCTCGGTAGCGACATGCGTATAAATTTGCGTGGTGGAGAGATCGCTGTGGCCCAGTAGCATCTGAACCACGCGTAAATCCGCACCATGATTTAATAAATGAGTGGCAAAGGCGTGACGCAACACATGCGGTGACAGCTTTTCGCTGTCGATCCCCGCCAGCACAGCATAATGTTTAATGCGGTGCCAGAAAGTTTGTCTCGTCATCTGCTGCGCGCGCTGGCTGGGAAACAACACGTCAATAGAGACACCGTTCAACAACCACGGTCGCCCATGCTCGAGATACGTTTCCAGCCAGTAAACCGCCTCTTCACCTAACGGCACCAGGCGTTCTTTGTTGCCTTTACCAATGACCCGCACTACGCCCTGACGCAGGCTGATATCACTCATTGTCAGCCCGACCAATTCAGAGACACGCAGCCCGGTAGCATACAACACTTCAAGCATGGCTTTATCGCGCAGCTCCAGTGGCTGATCAATTAATGGTGCCTGTAATAATCGTTCGACCTGCGCTTCGCTTAAATCTTTTGGCAAACGCTGGGGCAATTTCGGCGAAGCGAGATGCGCGCTGGGATCATCTTCACGAAATTTTTCGCGATAAAGATACTGGAACAATCGGCGCACCGCACTCAGCAAACGTGCTGAACTGGTGGCTTTATACCCCCCCTCCAGCCGTTCTGCCAGTAATGCCTGCAAATCGTCACTTTGCGCCGTCGCCAGCGTCAACCCGCGGTGATGCAACCACTCCACCATCATTGACAGATCGCGACGGTATGCGTTCAACGTATTTTCAGCCAGATTTTTTTCCAGCCACAGAGCATCAAGAAACTGCTCGATGCGTGCCAGATCCTGTTTCACTTGCGCCCCTTATGGTCACTCATTTGATCCATTATGCCTTATTGTGCCGTGACTAAAGCGATTCTGATACACTAGCCGCAAAAGCCACAGCAGAATCGAGAAGCTTACGTTATGAATATGGGTCTTTTTTACGGTTCCAGCACCTGTTACACCGAAATGGCGGCAGAAAAAATCCGCGATATTATCGGCCCAGAACTGGTGACCTTACATAACCTCAAGGACGACTCCCCGAAATTAATGGAGCAGTACGATGTGCTCATTCTGGGTATCCCGACCTGGGATTTTGGCGAAATCCAGGAAGACTGGGAAGCCGTCTGGGATCAGCTCGACGACCTGAATCTCGAAGGTAAAATTGTTGCGCTATATGGGCTTGGAGATCAACTGGGGTACGGCGAGTGGTTCCTCGATGCGCTCGGCATGCTGCATGAGAAACTCTCGACCAAAGGCGTGAAGTTCGTCGGCTACTGGCCAACGGAAGGATATGAGTTTACCAGCCCGAAACCGGTGATTGCTGACGGGCAACTGTTCGTGGGTCTGGCACTGGACGAAACTAACCAGTATGACCTTAGCGACGAGCGTATTCAGAGCTGGTGCGAGCAAATCCTCAACGAAATGGCAGAGCATTACGCCTGATGTCACTGACGGCTTAGCGCACAGGCTTTGCCGTCATCTTTATCTTTGCGTCTCTTGTTGCAACAAAATCCGCCGTAAATCCCGCCATTCGGCTTCGTCCATGCTGTCGGCTGCCAGCCATAAATGTTGCCGTTTACCGCTGTCAGAACGTAAACGCAGCATCATGCCGCTCTTAATCATCCACGGCGCTTTGACGATGCTCCACTCCTGCCCTTGCCAACGCAAACGCCCGTCCATCAACAGGCGAATTTCTCCCTGGCGAGCATTAATGCGTCGCTGGCTGCGAACGCAATCAAACACCACCAGCGAAAGTAACACCATCCATAACGGGGTGTAACTTAACGGCCAGGGCATGAGTAAAATAACAGCGGCAACCAGCCCGTGGATCAGCAAGGAAAGCCACTGCGCGCGCCAGGAGACGCGCAGATCAGATTGCCACAGGACCACGTTCCCGGTTCCGTGTCTGGATGAGTCGGACCATCATTTCCAGCTCTGCATCGGCCGGTTTACCGTGATTCATCAGCCAGTTAAACAGGTCCGGATCGTCACACTCCAGCAGACGAATAAAGATGCGTTTTTCGTCATCGCTTAAGCTGTCGTACTCATGTTCGAAAAACGGCATGATTGAAATATCGAGTTCGCGCATACCACGGCGGCATGCCCAATGAATGCGGGCTTTGTTGTTAATGTCCATCTTCTTCCTGTCTCACGAAAATCCAGTACCCGGCTATTGTAACGTGTTTTTCGACTTCTTTTGCGGGAATATCAGTAAACACAATCGCGATCGCGAAATTAATTTACAACAATTCAAGGGCTTCATTTTTTTAGAAGTCGCCTCGCAAAGCATATCAGAAGGCACAGATCGCGTAGTGAAAGCACTTGCATTGCCTCATAGCTCTTTTACCATTAGTCATAAATACGCCGTTTGTAAAACAGGACTCCATTATGGCTTTTACACCTTTTCCTCCCCGTCAGCCTACGGCTTCTGCCCGTTTGCCACTGACGCTGATGACGCTTGATGACTGGGCGCTTGCCACTATTACTGGCGCGGACAGCGAAAAATATATGCAGGGTCAGGTGACAGCAGATGTCAGCCAGATGACAGAAGATCAGCACCTGCTCGCCGCCCATTGCGACGCCAAAGGCAAAATGTGGAGCAATTTACGTCTGTTCCGCGACGGCGATGGCTTTGCGTGGATTGAACGGCGCAGCGTGCGCGAGTCGCAACTGACTGAACTGAAAAAATATGCGGTGTTCTCTAAAGTGACCATCGCGCCAGACGACGAGCGTGTGCTGCTTGGTGTTGCCGGTTTTCAGGCGCGCGCCGCGCTGGCAAATCTCTTTAGTGAACTGCCTTCGAAGGAAAAGCAGGTTATCAGAGAAGGTGCGACTACCCTGCTATGGTTTGAACACCCAGCAGAACGTTTCCTGATTGTAACCGATGAAGCTACCGCCAATATGCTGACCGATAAACTGCGCGGTGAAGCAGAACTGAACAATAGCCAACAGTGGCTGGCATTAAACATTGAAGCGGGTTTTCCGGTGATTGATGCCGCCAACAGCGGGCAGTTTATCCCACAGGCGACCAACCTCCAGGCGTTGGGCGGCATCAGCTTTAAAAAAGGCTGCTATACCGGACAAGAGATGGTGGCACGGGCTAAATTCCGCGGTGCCAACAAACGCGCCCTCTGGCTGCTGGCAGGTAGCGCCAGCCGACTGCCGGAAGCGGGTGAAGATTTAGAGCTGAAAATGGGCGAGAACTGGCGTCGTACCGGTACGGTGCTGGCTGCGGTAAAACTGGAAGATGGTCAGGTCGTGGTACAGGTCGTCATGAATAACGATATGGAACCGGACAGCATCTTCCGCGTACGCGACGATGCGAATACATTGCATATTGAGCCGCTGCCGTATTCACTCGAAGAGTAAATCTCTGTATCGCATCAGGCATTTATCGCCTGATGCGACGCTGACGCGTCTTATCATGCCTGGGATTTGATGCCTTTATCACAACAAGGACGCGGCCCGTAGGTCGGATAAGGCGTTCACGCCGCATCCGGCGGTTGCGATCCGATGCCTGATGCGACGCTGACGCGTCTTATCATGCCTACAACGGCGCACCAATTACGGCTGCCCAATATACAAATAGATCGCCAGAAAGTGGCACACGCTGCCGCCTAGCACAAAGCCGTGCCAGATGGCATGATTGTACGGAATGCGTTTGCAGACGTAGAAAATCACCCCGAGCGAGTAAACCACGCCGCCTACCGCCAGTAAGGTAACGCTGCCCGCCGCGAGCTTAACTGCCATTTCATAAATCACCACCAGCGACAGCCAGCCCATCGCCAGATAGGTCACCAGAGATAAAATTTTGAATCGGTGCGCGATGGTCAGCTTGAACAGAATCCCCAACAGCGCCAGGCTCCAGATAACAATCATCAACCCGCGCGCTAACGGAGAATCCAGCCCCACCAGCAAAAACGGCGTGTAGGTTCCGGCAATCAATAGATAAATGGCACAGTGGTCAAATTTCTTCAGCCACATTTTTGCCCGTTGATGGGGAACGGCGTGATAAAGCGTCGAAGCAAGAAACAGCAGGATCATACTGCCGCCATAGAGGCTGTAACTGGTTATCGCTGTGGCGCTGGCATTGAGATCCACCGCCTGAACCAGTAACAACACCAGCCCAACGATACCAAATACCAGCCCAATGCCGTGACTGACGCTGTTGGCAATTTCCTCTGCCAGCGAATATCCCTGCTTAATGAGGGGCTTCTGAACCATAACTTACTCCGGAGAAACGTACACGCACGTGAACACTTCTCCAGCGTAACTGAGAATAGTTCCAGTGAACACCTGTTAGCTAAAATAAATTCTGATTTGAGACTAATCTCCGAAAAATCATGAAATTAAATGCGAAATTTCAACTAACAGGCGTGAGTTCAATTTAAAGGCATTTAAATTCAATCACATAAAACTGTGTCTGGCCGGGATAGATATCGGCAATGACCTTTTTCAGATCAGTCAGGGTCATATTTTCCTGCTCTGCATGTTTTTCCGTCAGTGTATCCAGCGTTACGGTTGAGGTTGCGGTGACTTCAATCGTGCAAAAATAACCGTCATCTTCAAAACGCCCGACACGAAGCACATCACCCGTTTTGAAGTGCGATTCAGACTCGTCGCGGATGGTGATGGTTTTACACCCAGCCAGAATGTCATCCTGGAATCGTTGAAAAAAAGTGATGTCGTTTGGCTGCATGGTACTATTTCCTGTAAGAATTGACTCATCTGGAGCCTATGATAGTGAAAAAACTCACCTTACCGAAAGATTTCTTATGGGGCGGCGCAGTTGCCGCTCATCAGGTCGAAGGCGGCTGGAACAAAGGCGGCAAAGGGCCGAGCATTTGTGACGTTCTGACCGGTGGCGCACACGGCGTGCCGCGCGAAATCACCAAAGAAATCTTGCCAGGAAAATACTATCCAAACCATGAAGCCGTTGATTTTTATGGTCACTACAAGGAAGACATCAAGCTATTTGCCGAAATGGGCTTCAAATGTTTTCGCACTTCCATCGCCTGGACGCGCATTTTCCCAAAAGGTGATGAAACTCAGCCAAACGAAGAAGGGCTGAAGTTCTACGATGATATGTTCGATGAACTGCTGAAATACAACATCGAACCGGTGATCACCCTCTCCCACTTTGAAATGCCGCTGCATCTGGTGCAGCAATACGGTAGCTGGACCAACCGTAAAGTGGTTGATTTCTTTGTTCATTTCGCACAAGTGGTATTTGAACGCTATAAGCATAAAGTCAAATACTGGATGACCTTCAACGAAATTAACAACCAGCGTAACTGGCGTGCACCTCTGTTCGGTTACTGCTGCTCTGGCGTGGTGTATACCGAACATGAAAACCCGGAAGAGACGATGTATCAGGTGCTGCATCACCAGTTTGTCGCCAGCGCCCTGGCAGTGAAAGCCGCGCGTCGCATTAACCCGGAAATGAAAGTCGGCTGTATGCTGGCGATGGTGCCGCTTTACCCTTACTCCTGTAATCCGGACGATGTGATGTTCGCCCAGGAGTCGATGCGCGAACGCTACGTCTTTACCGATGTGCAACTGCGTGGCTATTACCCGTCCTATGTGTTGAACGAGTGGGAGCGTCGCGGATTTAACATCAAAATGGAAGAAGGCGATCTCGATGTACTGCGTGAAGGCACCTGCGATTATCTTGGTTTCAGCTATTACATGACCAACGCAGTGAAAGCCGAAGGCGGCACCGGCGATGCGATCTCTGGTTTTGAAGGCAGCGTACCGAACCCTTATGTTAAGGCTTCGGACTGGGGCTGGCAGATTGATCCGGTGGGTCTGCGTTACGCACTTTGCGAACTGTATGAGCGTTACCAGAAGCCGCTGTTTATTGTCGAAAACGGTTTTGGCGCTTACGACAAAGTGGAAGAAAATGGCAGCATCAACGACGACTACCGCATTGATTACCTGCGAGCTCATATTGAAGAGATGAAAAAGGCGGTGACTTACGATGGCGTGGATCTGATGGGCTACACGCCGTGGGGTTGCATCGACTGCGTGTCGTTCACCACCGGGCAGTACAGCAAACGCTACGGCTTTATCTATGTGAATAAACATGACGACGGTACTGGCGATATGTCGCGTTCACGTAAGAAGAGCTTTAACTGGTACAAAGAGGTGATTGCCAGCAACGGCGAGAAGCTTTAAGTCGATGAAGTACCGGATGCAATACTTGTTGCGTTGCATCCGGTCAGACAACTGTCCTGTTTTATTTTCCACCCGCCAAATCGATAAAACTTCCCGTGACATAAGAGGCTTTATCACTTAACAGCCAGACGATGGCCTGCGCGACCTCTTCCGCCTGTCCGCCACGCTGCATGGGGATATTCGACTTAACGCGATCAACGCGTCCAGGTTCGCCACCGCTGGCGTGCATTTCGGTATAAATAAACCCTGGCCGCACGCCGTTAACGCGGATCCCCTGCACGGCGACTTCCAGCGACAGCCCTGTGGTTAACGTATCAATCGCCCCTTTCGATGCCGCATAGTCAACGTATTCTCCCGGCGATCCCAGCCGTGAGGCCACTGAAGAGACGTTGACGATAGCACCGCCATTACCGCCATTTTTAAGCGCCATGCGTTTTACCGCCTCGCGGCAACAGAGAAAATATCCCGTCACATTGGTGGAAAGTACCCGGTTGATTCGCTCTGCGGTAAGGTTTTCTACGGTGCACTGGGTAAACAAGATCCCGGCGTTATTGACCAGCGCGGCTAGCGGTTCATCGTGCTGATCGATTGCTGTAAACATTGCGATGACCTGATTTTCGTCGCTGATATCCGCCTGAAGCACGAATGCCTTGCCACCGGCTTGCGTGATTAACTTCACCACTTCCTGCGCCGCGTGGAGGTTTTGCTGATAATTAACCGCCACCGTATACCCTTCTTGCGCCAACAGTAATGCAGTTGCCCGCCCGATGCCGCGACTGCCACCGGTCACAAGTGCTATAGTCATTTGTTTTCCTAAAAAAATAAAGGCGCCGAAGCGCCTTTCAAATTATTGATGACAAAGTGCTTTTATTATGCCGGATGCGGCGTGAACGCCTTATCCAGCCTACAAGATCGTGCAAATTCAATACATTGCACAGACTATGTAGATACTGTTATGGCCTGCAATTTTTTTTCTACCCCGGTTTCCCAGATTGCAGGCATGCCAGACACAGCGCCGTCAGGCGCTGTTTTTTTCATCCCTTCCGCGATTTTTACGCCGCTACCGGATTATGCCGTGACGCATCGAACGGGACCCCTGACTTCAGCACGCCATACGCCACCTGTGCCAGCTTGCGCATCATCGCGCCGAGAATCACCTTTCCTTTCTTGCCATTAGCCGCCAGACGGTCGCGGAACGCCCGTCCCCACTCAGTCTTACTGGTGGCTACCATTGCAGGCATATACAACGCCCTGCGAAGCGACACATGTCCGGCTTTACTCAACCGGCTTGCCCCTCTCACACTACTGCCTGATTCATAACGCCGTGGTGTCAGACCCGCAAAAGCGGTGAACTGTCTGGCATGGGCGAAGCGGTCCTTCAGACCGATATAAGCCAGCAATACCGCAGATGTTTTCTCTCCGATACCCGGGATACTTTCCAGCAGTTTTCTGCGGTGTTTCATATCCGGATCATCGTCTGTCAGGTCTTTTATCTGCTTCTCAAGACGCTTCAGCTCTGCTTCAAGCCACAGAAGATGAGCATCAATGCTCGGCCTCTGGACTTCCCGCGCCGTTTCAGTGCGGTTCAGTTCCTGCGTGTGCATATCTGTCAGCGCCTGGTGGCGTACTACCAGGGCACGCAACGCGCGTTCAAGCGGGTGAGGCGCTTCCCAGGCTGCAGGGCGCTTCTGACGACAGAACTCTGCCAGCATGCGCGCATCCACGGTATCAGTCTTGTTACGCAGTCCTTCACTCTGAGCGAAAGCTTTACCCAACGCAGGATTAATGACTGACACTATGTAACCTGCATCGTAAAGGCACTCTGCGACAGGTTCCATATAGGTGCCGGTCGCTTCGATGCAGATATGCGCATGGTCAATCTTGTGACCCTTCAGCCAGCTCACCAGCTCATCGTGCCCTTTAGTGGTGTTAGCGAATTTTTTGGTGCGATGACGACCATCAGGACGCAACACATCGACATCCAGTTTCTCTTTAGCGGTGTCGATACCGATATAATGAAGTTCATGTTCCATAGTGAAACCAACCTTGCAAATACGGATTACCGGGAAAACCGGTCCATGATACTGTCCGGTTTATCACTTTGGGAGAAAGGCAGTCCGCTGCATAAATCTACGCAACAGGTTGAAAACCTAAGGCCCGATACGGCATGCGGACTGCAGGCAGAGAAAACTGGCCGATTTTCTCTGCACAGGAGGGATAATACAAGGCCTGATAAACGAGGTGCATCAGGCAATGTTGAGTTTGACATCAGTGTCAAAGGCGCCGAAGCGCCTTTAGAAGATAGTCGAATCAGTAAATTACTGGTATTCGCTAATCGGTACGCAGGAGCAGAACAGGTTACGGTCCCCGTAAACATCATCCAGACGTTTCACTGTCGGCCAGTATTTATCTGCCACGCCTGCCGGGAATACTGCAACTTCACGGCTGTACGGATGCGCCCACTCGGCGACCAGTTCGCTCTGAATGTGCGGAGCATTCACCAGCGGGTTATCTTCCAGCGGCCAGACACCGGCTTTCACCTGGTCAATTTCTGCGCGGATAGCCAGCATCGCGTCGATAAAGCGATCCAGTTCCACTTTGCTTTCAGATTCAGTCGGTTCTACCATCAGCGTCCCCGCCACCGGGAACGACATGGTCGGCGCGTGGAAACCATAGTCGATCAGACGCTTGGCAATATCCAGCTCGCTGATGCCGGTTTCTTCTTTCAACGGGCGAATATCGAGAATACATTCGTGCGCCACGCGACCATCGCGACCGGTATACAGCACCGGGAAGGCATCCTGCAGGCGGCTGGCAATATAGTTGGCGTTGAGGATTGCCACCTGGCTTGCTTTTTTCAGCCCTTCTGCGCCCATCATGCGGATGTACATCCAGCTAATTGGCAGAATAGAAGCGCTACCGAACGGTGCCGCAGAAACCGCGCCCTGACGGGTTAACATGCCTTCGATTTGCACCACGCTATGACCCGGAACAAACGGTGCCAAATGCGCTTTCACGCCGATCGGTCCCATACCCGGACCACCACCGCCGTGCGGAATGCAGAAAGTTTTATGCAGGTTAAGGTGCGAAACGTCCGCGCCAATAAAGCCCGGCGAAGTGATGCCAACTTGGGCGTTCATGTTCGCGCCATCAAGGTAAACCTGACCGCCGAACTGATGCACGATTTCACACACTTCACGGATCGTTTCTTCGTACACGCCGTGGGTGGAAGGATAGGTCACCATAATGCAGGAGAGATTATCGCCCGCCTGCTCCGCTTTCGCGCGCAGGTCAGTCAGATCGATGTTGCCGTTTTTATCACACGCCACAACCACCACCTGCATTCCTGCCATATGCGCGGAAGCCGGGTTAGTGCCATGCGCAGAAGCCGGGATCAGGCAGATATCGCGATGTCCTTCGTTGCGGCTTTCATGATAATGACGAATCGCCAGCAGCCCCGCGTATTCGCCCTGAGCGCCAGAGTTCGGCTGCATACAGACGGCGTCGTAACCGGTCAGTTTCACCAGCCAGTCAGCCAGTTGCGCGATCATCTGCTGATAACCTTCGGCCTGTTCCGGCGGGCAGAACGGGTGCAGTTCGGCAAATTCCGGCCAGGTGATTGGGATCATCTCGGCGGCGGCGTTCAGTTTCATGGTGCAGGAACCCAGCGGGATCATCGCCTGATTCAGCGCCAGATCTTTACGCTCCAGCGAGTGCATATAGCGCATCATTTCGGTTTCGCTGTGGTAGCGATTAAACACCGGATGGGTGAGCATTTCGTCATCGCGCAGCATTGCAGGCTGAATAGAACGGCTGTCGTGAGCCACGTCTTTGTCCAGCGTGTCGATGTCCAGTCCGTGATTATCGCCCAGCAGTACGCTGAAAAGCTGCATCACGTTTTCGCGCGTGGTGGTTTCATCAAGGGTGATCCCCACCGCATTCAGAATATCGCTACGCAGGTTGATTTCAGCCGCTTCGGCACGCGCCAGCACGCCCGCTTTGTCGGCCACTTCCAAACACAAAGTATCGAAATAGTGCGCATGGCGCAGCTTCTGACCTTTTTGTTGCAGACCTGCAGCCAGGATATCAGTAAGACGGTGGATGCGGTTAGCGATACGTTTCAGGCCAACCGGACCGTGATAAACGGCATACAGGCTGGCGATGTTTGCCAGCAGTACCTGGGAAGTACAAATGTTGGAGTTCGCTTTCTCACGGCGAATATGTTGCTCGCGAGTCTGCATCGCCATGCGCAGCGCGGTATTGCCCGCAGCATCTTTCGATACACCAATAATACGGCCCGGCATTGAGCGTTTGTATTCATCTTTCGCCGCAAAGAATGCCGCGTGCGGGCCACCGTAGCCCATCGGTACGCCAAAGCGTTGCGCCGAACCAAAGACAATATCCGCGCCCTGTTTACCCGGCGCAGTTAACAGCACCAGCGCCATAATATCGGCGGCAACGCTGACCACAATTTTGCGTGATTTCAGTTCGCTGATAAGCGCGGTGTAGTCGTGAATTTCACCGGTAGTGCCGACCTGCTGTAACAGCACGCCGAAGACGTCCTGGTGATCCAGCACTTTTTGCGCGTCATCGACAATCACTTCAAAACCAAAGGTTTCGGCACGAGTACGTACCACATCCAGCGTTTGCGGATGCACGTCAGAAGCAACAAAGAAGCGGTTGGCATTTTTCAGTTTGCTGACGCGTTTCGCCATCGCCATTGCTTCGGCGGCAGCGGTGGCTTCGTCAAGAAGAGAAGCCGAAGCCATATCCAGGCCAGTCAAATCCAGCGTTACCTGCTGGAAGTTGAGCAGTGCTTCAAGGCGGCCCTGGGAGACTTCAGGTTGATACGGAGTATACGCGGTATACCAGCCCGGATTTTCCAGCATGTTACGCAGGATAACCGGCGGTAACTGCACGGCGGTGTAACCCATGCCGATGTAAGACGTGAAGCGTTTATTGCGACTGGCAATAGCCTTGAGTTCCGCCAGCGCGGCGTATTCGGTCGCCGGTGCGCCAACCTGCGGCGGGGTCGCAAGCTGAATATCTTTCGGCACAATCTGGCCGGTCAGCGCGTTTAACGATTGTGCGCCAACGGCATTCAGCATTTCTTGCTGTTGCGCGGCGTCCGGTCCGATATGGCGTTCAATAAAAGCGCCGCTGTTTTCAAGCTGGCTTAACGTCTGTGTCATGAGCGATGGTTCCTGAAACGTGCAGTGAATTGTGAACCTCTCTCCTTGCGAAGAGAGTGAGGGTGAGGCGTAAATATCCTCACCCCGATCCTCTCCCGCAGAAGAGGAATAAAGCCGTTACTCGTCTTCTAACAATGCTTCGTATGCGGTCGCATCCAGCAGTGATTCCAGTTCGCTTTCATCGCTGGCTTTGATTTTAAAGATCCAGCCGCCTGCATACGGTTCGCTGTTCACCAGTTCCGGGGAATCGCTGAGTGCGTCGTTTACCGCCACGATTTCACCGCTTACTGGCGCATAAATGTCTGACGCCGCTTTTACCGATTCGGCAACCGCGCAGTCATCGCCCGCGCTAACTGTTGCGCCCACTTCCGGCAGGTCAACAAACACCATATCGCCTAATAGCTCCTGAGCGTGCTCAGTGATGCCAACAGTGTAAGTGCCGTCGGCTTCTTTACGCAGCCATTCGTGTTCTTTGCTGTATTTCAGTTCTGCTGGTACGTTGCTCATCAATTAATCTCCAAAAAGTAAATCACGCGACGGCTTTGCCGTTACGCACAAAAACAGGTTTCGTCACTTTTACCGGCATTTCACGGTTGCGAATTTGCACAATCGCCGTTTCGCCAATACCTTCCGGCACGCGTGCCAGCGCAATGCTGTAACCCAACGTCGGGGAGAAAGTACCGCTGGTGATAATGCCTTCATGCTGATTGCCCTGCGCATCGGTAAAACGTACCGGCAGTTCATTACGCAGCACGCCTTTTTCGGTCATCACCAGACCAACCAGTTTTTCTGTGCCATGTTCACGCTGCGCTTCCAGAGCTTCACGACCGATAAAGTCACGATCAGTCGGTTCCCAGGCGATGGTCCAGCCCATGTTGGCTGCTAAAGGAGAAATGGTTTCGTCCATCTCCTGACCATAAAGATTCATACCCGCTTCCAGACGCAGTGTGTCACGAGCGCCCAGACCGCAGGGCTTAACGCCCGCTTCCACCAGCGCACGCCAGAAATCCGCCGCTTTTTCATTGGGCAGCGCAATTTCGTAGCCCGCTTCACCGGTATAACCGGTGGTGGCAATAAACAGATCGCCAGCCTGCACGCCAAAGAAGGATTTCATCCCTTCCACCGCCTGACGCTGAGCATCATTAAACAGTGTGGCAGCTTTTGCCTGCGCATTCGGTCCTTGAACGGCAATCATGGAAAGGTCATCACGAACGGTAATTTCGATACCGAAGGGTTCAGCGTGTTGGGTAATCCAGGAGAGGTCTTTTTCGCGGGTGGCGGAGTTAACAACGAGGCGGAAGAAATCTTCAGTAAAGTAGTAGACGATAAGGTCATCTATCACACCGCCAGAGGCATTCAACATCCCCGAGTAAAGGGCTTTGCCGCTTTTGGTGAGCTTCGCCACATCGTTAGCCAGCAGATAACGCAGAAACTCCCGGGTGCGACTGCCGCGAAGATCGACGATGGTCATATGTGACACATCAAACATTCCGGCATCGGTACGTACCGCATGATGTTCGTCGATTTGCGAACCGTAATGCAGCGGCATCATCCAGCCGTGGAAATCCACCATGCGGGCGCCGCAAAGCGTGTGTTGTTCGTACAAAGGAGTCTGTTGTGCCATCTTGTCCTCATTGAATAAGCGGGGCTGACAACTTTTTCATGGTGAAATTATCACCACGAAACCCAGCATCGGAGCCACTCCCGGCCCCCAACGCAATCGTTCTCTTTTCCCTGAACTTACCACCGAAACAGACTGTTAACCATAAGGTAAAATTGATCATCACATTAGCTTATGGTTAAAAAATGCCAAAATTACAACAGAATAAAAAACCAAAAAAGAACCAATCTCTATACAAAGATAATTAGATGAGAAAGTTAATTTGAATAAGGCAACATTAAGAACTGAAAAAATGTCAAAAAACACCAAATCAAAAATTCGTGGCATTAGAAAATATAATGCGAAATCGCAGGTGAAATTAGTTTATTTCAAATGAGGAAAATCTCCCGGCGAAAAAACCGGGAGATGAAAGTGTGATGGGTATCAAATAAACAACAGAGGAGAAATTTTTAACGCAGCCATTCAGGCAAATCGTTTAATCCCATTGCCTGGCGGAGAAGTTGTGGCTTAACGCCAGGAAGCGTGTCGGCTAGTTTCAGGCCAATATCACGCAGCAGTTTTTTCGCCGGATTAGCCCCGGAAAACAGATCGCGGAATCCCTGCATACCTGCCAGCATCAGCGCCGCACTGTGCTTGCGGCTACGCTCATAGCGACGCAGGTAAATGTACTGCCCGATGTCTTTACCCTGACGATGTAACCGTTTCAGTTCAGCAATCAGCTCTGCAGCATCCATAAAGCCGAGATTCACCCCCTGCCCCGCCAACGGGTGAATGGTATGCGCGGCGTCGCCCACCAGCGCCAGACGGTGCGCGGCAAACTGGCGCGCATAACGCCCAGTCAGCGGGAACACCAGGCGTTCACTCTCAACCTTGCATAAGCCCAGGCGATTATCAAAAGCGATATTTAACTCGCGGTTAAATTCGTCTTCGCCTGCCTGCTGCATCCGCTGTGCTTCCTCTGGGGACAGTGACCAGACAATTGAGCAAAGATGCGGATCGCTAAGCGGCAAAAAGGCCAGAATGCCTTCGCCATGGAAAACCTGTCGCGCCACCGCATCATGCGGTTCTTCCGTGCGAATGGTCGCCACCAGCGCGTGATGCAGATAATCCCAGAAAGTCAGCGGAATATCGGCTTTGTTGCGCAACCAGGAATTAGCGCCGTCTGCGCCAATTACCAGACGCGCCGTTAACATGCTGCCATCTTTCAGCGTCAGGAAGGTTTCGTTCTCTCCCCAGGCGACCTGCTGTAATTCTGCAGGGGCTAACAGGCTGATATCTGAGGACTGCTGTGCTTTGTTCCACAGCGCGTAGTGAATGACTGAATTTTCAACGATATGCCCAAGATGGCTATAGCCCATGCTTTGATCGTCAAACGAAATGTGACCAAAACTGTCTTTGTCCCACACTTCCATACCGTGATAACAACTGGCCCTACGAGAGAGAATGTCCTGCCAGACGCCAAGACGGGTGAGTAATTTTTCGCTGGCGGCATTGATAGCCGAAACGCGCAGTTGTGGTGGTGCATCCGCCGCCAGGGGTTCCGGTACGCGCTGCTCCAATACGGCAACGCGTAAGCCGCTGCCCTGCAAGCCGCAGGCAACCGCCAGCCCCACCATGCCGCCGCCAACAATGGCTACATCAACACTTTGCATTGTTTATTCCTTAAAGCCGCCTTTAACGCGCCACCCAACCGAGGGTGCGCTGCGCCAGCACATCGCGTGCCGGAGTGAATAGTTCCATCGTCATCAGCCCGAAGTTGCGCCCGACAACCAACGGTGCCCAACGGTTAGCAAAAAGATGTACAAGGCTGTCCGTGACACCGATGGTTGCTTCGCGATCGCTCTGCCGACGCTGCTGATAACGGCACAATACGCCGTAATCACCTATGTCTTCTCCGCGCTCTTGCGCCTGAGTCAGGGTTTCCGCAAGGCTCATCACATCTCGCATACCGAGGTTGAACCCTTGCCCGGCAATCGGGTGCAGAGTTTGCGCCGCATTGCCCACCAGCACGGTACGATGGGTAATAGGTCTGGCGGCGCGGGTTAACGCCAGCGGGTAAGCACTGCGTTTACCAGCGTGGGTAATTTTCCCAAGTCGCCAACCAAAGGCCGACTGGAGTTCACGGCAAAACGTCTCGTCGCTCCACGACAGCACCTCTTCGCGCCGTTCCAGTGGATGACACCAGACCAGCGAACAGCGTCCGTCAGACATCGGCAACATCGCCAACGGGCCATATTGTGTGAAACGCTCAAACGCCCGGCCTTCGTGCGCAACGGAAGTCGCAACGTTCGCAATCACGGCCAGTTGTTCGTAAGGCTCCTGCTGCCAGTCAACACCGCACGCGGTGGCTAACGCGGAATGGGTGCCATCAGCGGCTACCAGCACGCAGCCCGTCAGCGTCTCGCCACTCTCCAGCGTCACTTCAACGTGACTCTGAGCACGGGCAACGTTAGCCACGCGATCAGGGCAATGCAGCGTTACGCCAGGTGCTTTGCGCAGTAATGCAAACAGCCGTTGCCCGACATTATGCAATTCGACAACCTGCCCCAGCGCCGCCAGTTGGTAATCTTCTGCGGCGAGGGTGACGAATCCGGCATGACCACGATCGCTGACATGCACGCTGGTGATGGCGGTTGCGCAATCAGCCAGAGATTGCCAGACGCCGATGCGCGCCAGTTGCTGACAAGTACCCGCCGCCAGCGCAATAGCTCGTCCATCAAAGCCCGGATGAGCATGTGACTCTGGCGCAGTCGCTTCAATCAAATGTACCGGCAGCGCCCCGTGACTTAACCGGGAAATAGCCAGCGCCAACGTCGCGCCCGCCATGCCGCCACCGACGATGATTACGCTCATTGCTTTCTCGCAGATGCCATCAACGCTTCGATTTCTTCCGGCTTTTTCACCACGCTGGCGGTGAGATTTTCGTTACCGGTTTCGGTAATCACAATGTCGTCTTCAATACGAATGCCGATACCGCGATATTGTTCTGGCACTTCTGCATCCGGCGCAATATACAGCCCCGGCTCTACGGTCAGTACCATGCCCGGTTCCAGAATGCGCGAGCGATCCTGGCCATAAACGCCAACGTCATGGACATCCAGTCCTAACCAGTGGCTAAGGCCATGCATAAAGAAAGGACGATGGGCGTTTTGGGCGATCAGTTCTTCAACATCACCTTTCAGGATGCCGAGTTTTACCAGGCCGCTAACCATGATGCGCACCACTTCACCGGTGACTTCCTGAATGGACGTTCCCGGACGATACAGGCGCAGGCTGGTTTCAAGAGACTCCAGCACAATGTCGTAGATTTCACGCTGAGCCTGAGTGAATTTACCGTTAACCGGGAAGGTGCGGGTAATATCGCCCGCGTAACCTTTGTATTCACAACCCGCGTCAATCAACACCAGGTCACCGTCGCGCAGTTCACTCTCGTTTTCGGTGTAGTGCAGAATGCAGCCGTTTTCACCGCTGCCGACAATGGTGTTATAGGACGGATAGCGCGCACCGTGGCGGTTAAATTCGTGGTGAATTTCGCCTTCCAGATGGTACTCGAACATTCCCGGACGGCATTTTTCCATCGCCCGGGTATGCGCCAGGGCGGTGATTTCCCCCGCGCGGCGAAGTACGGCAATCTCTTCTGGTGATTTGAACAGGCGCATTTCATGAACAATGGGACGCCAGTCGATCATCGTTGCCGGTGCGGTGAGATTTTGTCGCGAACCTTTACGCAGTTTTTCCAGCGCGCTGTTCACGATTTCATCAGCATATGCATATTCGCCCTGGGCGTGGTACACCACATCCAGACCATTAAGTAGTTGATAAAGTTGCTGATTGATTTCGCTGAATGCCAGTGCGCGGTCAACGCCCAGTTTCTCTGGCGCGGCATCCTGGCCTAGGCGACGACCAAACCAGATCTCTGCCGTCAGGTCGCGAACGCGGTTAAACAAAACGCTGTGGTTATGAGTGTCGTCGCTTTTAATCAGCACCAGTACCGCTTCCGGTTCGTTAAAGCCGGTGAAGTACCAGAAGTCACTGTTCTGACGATAGGGGTATTCGCTGTCGGCGCTACGTGTTACTTCTGGTGCAGCAAAAATCAGCGCGGCGCTGCCGGGTTGCATTTGCTCCACCAGGGCCTGACGGCGACGCTGAAACTCTTGCCGGGATATCTCACTCATAACACTCTCCTTACGTTTTTTGTTTTTAGTGTAGAGTCGGTTTTTGTACTTCTGGCGCGGTCGGTTGCGGATGAGTAAAGGTGTCGTGGCATAACAGCGCGGCAACACGGACGTACTCGATGATCTCTTCAAGCGACATTTCCAGCTCTTCCTGATCTTCGTCTTCGTCGTAGCCCAGCTGCGCGATGTTACGCAGATCGTCGATAGCTTCACCGGTTTCGCCGGTCACTTTGTCCAGCTTCGGTTGCGTAACGCCAAGACCAAGCAGGAAGTGATTGACCCAACCTGCCAGCGCATCAGCACGATCGAAAACACTGACATCATCGCCATCAGGCAGATAAAGCTGAAAAAGGAAGCCGTCATCCTGCAGGGCATCGCTGGTAGCAGAGTGCATTTTGCGCAATGCCTGTGCCAGCTCATGACCGAAAGCCATGCCTTCGTTCGTCAGGTCGTGAAGCAGCGGCAGCCATGAGCTGTCATCGTTACCACCACATATCATCCCACTGATTAAACCATGCATCTCAGCAGGGGTCAGACCCGTCCCTTGTTGGTTCAGATACTGGTTCATTTCGTTGTAACCAGGCATTTCGTTCTGTATAGACATAAGCATTCGTCGTCAAAGGGAGGAATATTCATGATATGCTACCACTTTGGGCCCTGGTGGACCAGAAAAGGGCTTGTCTCTTCTCATCAGGGTAGCTATAGTGTCGCCCCTTCGCAGACCATGGGTCTAAAGACGAAGGCAGCGCAGTCAATCAGCAGGAAGGTGGCATGTCTGCACAACCCGTCGATATCCAAATTTTTGGCCGTTCACTGCGTGTGAACTGCCCGCCTGACCAAAGGGATGCGTTGAATCAGGCAGCGGACGATCTGAACCAACGGTTGCAAGATCTGAAAGAACGCACTAGAGTCACAAATACTGAACAGTTGGTCTTCATTGCCGCATTGAATATCAGCTATGAGTTAGCGCAAGAAAAAGCGAAGACTCGTGATTACGCGGCAAGCATGGAACAGCGTATTCGGATGCTGCAGCAGACCATAGAACAAGCGTTACTTGAACAAGGTCGCATCACCGAAAAAACTAACCAAAACTTTGAATGACACTTTTCGGTTTACTGTGGTAGAGTAACCGTGAAGACAAAATTTCTCTGAGATGTTCGCAAGCGGGCCAGTCCCCTGAGCCGATATTTCATACCACAAGAATGTGGCGCTCCGCGGTTGGTGAGCATGCTCGGTCCGTCCGAGAAGCCTTAAAACTGTGACGACACATTCACCTTGAACCAAGGGTTCAAGGGTTACAGCCTGCGGCGGCATCTCGGAGATTCCCTTCTTATCTGGCACCAGCCATGACGCAACTACCAGAAATCCCACTGACATTATCTCGACAAGAAATCCGCAAAATGATTCGGCAACGTCGTCGTGCGTTAACGCCGGAACAACAGCAGGAAATGGGTCAACAAGCCGCTACCCGGATGATGACGTATCCCCCGGTGGTGATGGCACATACGGTCGCTGTATTCCTCTCTTTTGATGGCGAACTCGACACCCAGCCACTCATAGAACAACTCTGGCGCGCCGGTAAGCGCGTATATCTTCCAGTTTTGCATCCCTTTAGTGCCGGTAATTTGCTGTTCCTGAATTACCATCCGCAAAGCGAACTGGTGATGAACAGGTTGAAGATCCATGAGCCAAAACTGGATGTGCGTGACGTGCTACCCCTTTCCCGATTAGACGTGTTGATCACACCGCTGGTCGCCTTTGATGAGTACGGTCAGCGCCTGGGAATGGGCGGTGGTTTTTATGATCGGACCTTACAAAACTGGCAGCGCTATCAAATGCAACCGGTGGGTTATGCGCATGATTGTCAGTTGGTGGAAAAACTCCCCGTTGAAGAGTGGGATATCCCACTTCCTGCGGTGGTTACACCGTCGAAAGTCTGGGAGTGGTAAGGGCGACACACCTGCATCGCCCTGATTGACATCGTTGATTCTTTAACCTAATTTAGTGAGTAAGGGTAAGGGAGGATGACTCCTCCCCTGTGACTGACTGTTAATAAGCTGGGAAACTTATGAGTAACAGTACAATCAGTATGATGACGAGTCGCATCATAACCCTTCTCCTTCAAGCCCTCGCTTCGGTGAGGGCTTTACCGTTACAGTCCTGTGCTGCTTCGCCATCGTAAATCCTTCACATACAAAGACAACGCATTGATCTGACATTAATTTCTTTATTCGAGCAGGCTCGCAAAGACATATGTACGGCACTGCAAATGTGGGGAAAACAGATAAAAAAATACGGGCAAGCCAGTGACTTGCCCGTTGATTATTAAAGAAGGGAGATCAGTACAGCAGACGGGCGCGAATGGTGCCCGGAATAGCTTTCATTGCCTGCAGCGCTTTTTCGGCAACGTCTTCGTCAGCTTCAATATCAATAACCACATAACCCATCTGGGCGGAAGTTTGCAGATATTGCGCGGCGATGTTGACGCCCTGCTCGGCGAAGATTTTGTTCAGCGCAGTTAGCACGCCCGGACGGTTTTCGTGGATGTGCATCAGACGACGCCCACCGTGCAGTGGCAGCGAGACTTCCGGGAAGTTCACCGCAGAGAGCGTTGAGCCATTGTCAGAGTACTTGATTAATTTACCTGCAACTTCCAGGCCGATATTCTCCTGTGCTTCCTGAGTCGAACCGCCAATATGTGGCGTCAGAAGGACGTTGTCGAACTCGCACAGCGGAGAGGTAAACGGATCGCTGTTGGTCGCCGGTTCCGTCGGAAAGACATCGATTGCCGCACCTGCCAGGTGTTTGCTCGCCAGCGCGTCACACAGCGCCGGAATATCCACCACCGTTCCGCGCGAGGCATTAATCAGCAACGAGCCGGGCTTCATTAGCGAAATCTCTTTCGCGCCCATCATATTTTTGGTAGACGGATTCTCTGGCACATGCAAACTCACCACATCGCTCATATTCAGCAGATCAGAAAGATGCTGTACCTGAGTGGCGTTGCCCAGCGGTAGTTTGTTTTCAATATCATAAAAGTAAACATACATTCCCAGCGATTCAGCCAGAATGCCCAACTGTGTACCAATATGACCATAGCCGATGATACCCAGCTTTTTGCCGCGCGCTTCAAAAGAGCCAGCTGCCAGCTTGTTCCAGACACCACGGTGTGCTTTAGCGTTGGCTTCCGGTACGCCGCGCAATAGCAGCAGAAGTTCGCCAATTACCAGCTCCGCAACAGAGCGCGTATTAGAGAACGGTGCGTTAAATACCGGGATCCCGCGTTTTGCAGCTGCATCCAGATCAACCTGGTTCGTTCCGATACAGAAACAGCCAATAGCGACCAGTTTTTCTGCGGCGTTGATCACGTCTTCAGTCAGATGGGTACGGGATCGCAGGCCGATGAAGTGGGCATCGCGGATGGATTCTTTTAATTGTTCATCATCCAGCGCGCCTTTGTGAAATTCGATGTTGGTGTAACCCGCTGCACGAAGGCTTTCCAGCGCCTTTTGGTGCACGCCTTCTACCAGCAGAAACTTAATCTTGTCTTTCTCCAGCGATACCTTTGCCATTTACCCAATCCTGTCTTTTGAAATGTTGTGTGCGGATTTGCATCCGTCTTTCAACATATCAAAAAATAATATTGCGGCAATATGAACGTTTGCGTCGCGATGTTGAGGAAATATCACGCAAAGGTTTTTCTTGGATGAATATGCTGGATTAGAGGATTTATTTAGAGCAATCGACAATAGCCAGGTAAAAACGTGACACATGTCACCAAATTTAATGAAGAGAATTTTTTTAACGGGGGAGGTTCCCCCGTCAGATCATTTCACAATGGTTTTGACACCGTCAGGTGTGCCAATCAGCGCAACGTCCGCGCCACGGTTAGCAAACAAGCCAACAGTCACCACGCCAGGAATCGCATTTATGGCGTTTTCCATCGCTATCGGGTCAAGGATTTCCATGCCGTGGACGTCGAGGATCACGTTGCCGTTATCGGTCACCACGCCCTGACGGTATTCCGGACGACCGCCCAGTTTCACCAGCTGGCGCGCCACTGCACTACGTGCCATCGGGATAACTTCTACTGGCAGCGGGAATTTGCCCAGAATATCAACCTGCTTAGAAGCGTCTGCAATACAGATAAATTTTTCCGCAACCGAAGCAATGATTTTTTCACGGGTCAGCGCCGCGCCGCCGCCTTTGATCATCTGCATGTGGCCGTTGATTTCATCTGCACCGTCGACGTAGATGCCAAGGCTGTCGACTTCGTTGAGATCAAAAACGTGAATGCCTAGGCTTTTCAGTTTTTCTGTGGAAGCATCTGAACTGGAAACAGCCCCTTCAATCTGGCCTTTCATCGTGCCGAGCGCATCAATAAAGTGTGCGGCGGTGGAACCTGTACCTACACCAACAATGGTGCCGGGCTGAACATACTGAAGTGCCGCCCATCCTACTGCTTTTTTCAATTCATCCTGCGTCATGATCGTTTCGCCTGTGGTATGAAATTTCACTCGCATTATATACAAAAAAAGCGATTCAGACCCCGCTGGCAAGTCGCGTGGTTAACTCATCCATAAACTTTCGCCCCGCAAACAAAGCATATAAAGGTCTGGGTATGCCGCTCCAGGGCGCGAACTCGCTGAGCGAAATGCAATAGCGCAAATCCCTGATCTTTTAAGCTGCGTGTTTAACCACTGATACAAATGTACCCGCCGACGGCTTCGGTATATGCAACCTGACGCAAAATTGTGTCATAGTGCAGGAAAAAGCATTTACCAGGAGCAGACAACAGCAATGAAACGCCCGGACTACAGAACATTACAGGCACTGGATGCGGTGATACGTGAACGAGGATTTGAGCGCGCGGCACAAAAGCTGTGCATTACACAATCAGCCGTCTCACAGCGCATTAAGCAACTGGAAAATATGTTCGGGCAGCCGCTGTTGGTGCGTACCGTACCACCGCGCCCGACAGAACAAGGGCAAAAACTGCTGGCACTGCTACGCCAGGTGGAGTTACTGGAAGAAGAGTGGCTGGGCGATGAACAAACCGGTTCGACTCCGTTGCTGCTTTCACTGGCGGTCAACGCAGACAGTCTGGCGACCTGGTTGCTTCCGGCACTGGCTCCTGTACTGGCTGATTCGCCTATCCGCCTCAACTTGCAGGTAGAAGATGAAACCCGCACTCAGGAACGTCTGCGTCGCGGCGAAGTGGTCGGCGCGGTGAGTATTCAACATCAGGCGCTGCCGAGTTGTCTTGTCGATAAGCTCGGTGCGCTCGACTATCTGTTCGTCAGCTCAAAACCGTTCGCCGAAAAATATTTCCCTAACGGCGTAACGCGTTCGGCATTACTGAAAGCGCCAGTGGTCGCGTTTGACCATCTTGATGATATGCACCAGGCCTTTTTGCAGCAAAACTTTGATCTGCCTCCAGGCAGCGTACCCTGCCATATCGTTAATTCTTCAGAAGCGTTCGTGCAACTTGCTCGTCAGGGGACCACCTGCTGTATGATCCCACATCTGCAAATCGAGAAAGAACTGGCCAGCGGCGAACTGATTGACTTAACGCCAGGGCTATTTCAACGCCGGATGCTCTACTGGCACCGCTTTGCTCCTGAAAGCCGCATGATGCGTAAAGTCACTGATGCGTTGCTCGATTATGGTCACAAAGTTCTTCGTCAGGAATAATCCATCAAATAATGCCTGGTAATACATACCAGGCATCACCTCCAGTTCTTTTTGTATTCCTTGAATCACATCACAAAATAGACAAATCTCAGGCGGCAAAAAACGACGTCTGAATGCATTTTTTTTGCTGGCGACAAACCCACGTAAAAAGCTCACCGTAAGCGCAAATACCCTCATTTTGATTGCGTTTTATGGAGCAAATAATGTCTAACGTGCAGGAGTGGCAACAGCTTGCCAACAAGGAATTGAGCCGTCGGGAGAAAACTGTCGACTCGCTGGTTCAGCAAACCGCGGAAGGGATCGCCATCAAGCCGCTGTATACCGAAGCCGATCTCGATAATCTGGAGGTGACAGATACCCTTCCTGGTTTGCCGCCCTACGTTCGTGGCCCGCGTGCCACTATGTATACCGCCCAACCGTGGACCATCCGTCAGTATGCTGGTTTTTCAACAGCAAAAGAGTCCAACGCTTTTTATCGCCGTAACCTGGCCGCCGGGCAAAAAGGTCTTTCCGTTGCGTTTGACCTTGCCACCCACCGTGGCTACGACTCCGATAACCCGCGCGTTGCGGGTGACGTCGGCAAAGCGGGCGTCGCCATCGACACCGTGGAAGATATGAAAGTCCTGTTCGACCAGATCCCGCTGGATAAAATGTCGGTTTCGATGACCATGAATGGCGCAGTACTACCAGTACTGGCGTTTTATATTGTCGCCGCAGAAGAGCAAGGAGTTACGCCCGATAAACTGACAGGCACCATTCAGAACGATATCCTCAAAGAGTATCTCTGCCGCAACACCTATATTTACCCGCCAAAACCGTCAATGCGTATTATCGCAGACATCATCGCCTGGTGTTCCGGCAACATGCCGCGATTTAATACCATCAGTATCAGCGGTTACCATATGGGTGAAGCGGGTGCCAACTGCGTGCAGCAGGTAGCATTTACGCTCGCTGATGGGATTGAGTACATCAAAGCAGCAATCTCCGCTGGGCTGAAAATTGATGACTTCGCTCCTCGCCTGTCGTTTTTCTTCGGCATTGGCATGGATCTGTTTATGAACGTCGCCATGTTGCGTGCGGCACGTTATTTATGGAGCGAAGCGGTCAGTGGATTTGGCGCACAGGATCCGAAATCACTGGCGCTGCGTACCCACTGCCAGACCTCAGGCTGGAGCCTGACTGAACAGGATCCGTATAACAACGTTATCCGCACCACCATTGAAGCACTGGCTGCAACGCTGGGCGGTACTCAGTCACTGCATACCAACGCCTTTGATGAAGCGCTTGGTTTGCCTACCGATTTCTCAGCACGCATTGCCCGCAATACCCAGATCATCATTCAGGAAGAATCAGAACTCTGCCGCACCGTCGATCCACTGGCCGGATCCTATTACGTTGAATCGCTGACCGATCAAATCGTCAAACAAGCCAGAGCCATTATCCAACAGATCGACGAAGCCGGTGGCATGGCGAAAGCGATCGAAGCAGGTCTGCCAAAACGAATGATCGAAGAGGCCTCCGCACGCGAACAGTCGTTGATCGACCAGGGCAAGCGTGTCATCGTTGGTGTCAACAAGTACAAACTGGATCACGAAGACGAAACCGATGTACTTGAGATCGACAACGTGATGGTGCGTAACGAGCAAATTGCTTCGCTGGAACGCATTCGCGCCACCCGTGATGATGCCGCCGTAACCGCCGCGTTGAGCGCCCTGACTCACGCCGCACAGCATAACGAAAACCTGCTGGCTGCCGCTGTTAATGCCGCTCGCGTTCGCGCCACCCTGGGTGAAATTTCCGATGCGCTGGAAGCCGCTTTCGACCGTTATCTGGTGCCAAGCCAGTGTGTTACCGGCGTGATTGCGCAAAGCTATCATCAGTCTGAGAAATCGGCCTCCGAGTTCGATGCCATTGTTGCGCAAACGGAGCAGTTCCTTGCCGACAATGGTCGTCGCCCGCGCATTCTGATCGCCAAAATGGGCCAGGATGGGCACGATCGCGGCGCGAAAGTGATCGCCAGCGCCTATTCCGATCTCGGTTTCGACGTAGATTTAAGCCCGATGTTCTCTACACCTGAAGAGATCGCCCGCCTGGCAGTAGAAAACGACGTTCACGTAGTGGGCGCATCTTCACTGGCTGCCGGTCATAAAACGCTGATCCCGGAACTGGTCGAAGCGCTGAAAAAATGGGGACGCGAAGATATCTGCGTGGTCGCGGGTGGCGTCATTCCGCCGCAGGATTACGCCTTCCTGCAGGAGCGCGGCGTGGCGGCGATTTATGGTCCAGGTACGCCTATGCTCGACAGCGTGCGCGACGTACTGAATCTGATAAGCCAGCATCATGATTAATGAAGCCACGCTGGCAGAAAGTATTCGCCGCTTACGTCAGGGTGAGCGTGCCACGCTCGCCCAGGCCATGACGCTGGTGGAAAGCCGTCACCCGCGTCATCAGGCGCTAAGTACGCAACTGCTTGATGCCATTATGCCGTACTGCGGTAACGCCCTGCGACTGGGCGTTACTGGCACACCCGGTGCGGGGAAAAGCACCTTTCTTGAAGCCTTTGGCATGTTGTTGATTCGTGAGGGATTAAAGGTTGCAGTTATTGCGGTCGATCCCAGCAGCCCGGTCACTGGCGGTAGCATTCTCGGGGATAAAACCCGCATGAATGACCTGGCGCGTGCCGAGGCGGCGTTTATTCGTCCGGTACCATCCTCCGGCCATCTGGGCGGTGCCAGTCAGCGAGCGCGGGAATTAATGCTGTTATGCGAAGCGGCGGGTTATGACGTAGTGATTGTCGAAACGGTTGGCGTCGGACAGTCGGAAACGGAAGTCGCCCGCATGGTGGACTGTTTTATCTCGTTGCAAATTGCCGGTGGCGGCGATGATCTGCAGGGGATTAAAAAGGGGCTGATGGAAGTGGCAGATCTGATCGTTATCAACAAAGACGATGGCGATAACCATACCAATGTCGCCATTGCCCGGCATATGTACGAGAGTGCCCTGCATATTCTGCGACGTAAATACGACGAATGGCAGCCACGAGTTCTGACTTGTAGCGCACTGGAAAAACGTGGAATCGATGAGATCTGGCACGCCATCATCGACTTCAAAACCGCGCTAACTGCCAGTGGTCGTTTACAGCAAGTGCGGCAACAACAATCGGTGGAATGGCTGCGTAAACAAACCGAAGAAGAAGTACTGAATCACCTGTTCGCGAATGAAGATTTCGATCGCTATTACCGCCAGACGCTTTTAGCGGTCAAAAACAATACGCTCTCACCGCGCACCGGCCTGCGACAGCTCAGTGAATTTATCCAGACGCAATATTTTGATTAAAGGAATTTTTATGTCTTATCAGTATGTGAACGTTGTCACTATCAACAAAGTGGCGGTCATTGAGTTTAACTATGGCCGAAAACTTAATGCCTTAAGTAAAGTCTTTATTGATGATCTTATGCAGGCATTAAGCGATCTCAACCGGCCGGAAATTCGCTGTATCATTTTGCGCGCGCCGAGTGGATCCAAAGTCTTCTCCGCAGGTCACGATATTCACGAACTGCCGTCTGGCGGTCGCGATCCGCTCTCCTATGATGATCCGTTGCGTCAAATCACCCGCATGATCCAAAAATTCCCGAAACCGATCATTTCGATGGTGGAAGGTAGTGTTTGGGGGGGCGCATTTGAAATGATCATGAGTTCCGATCTGATCATCGCCGCCAGTACCTCAACCTTCTCAATGACGCCTGTAAACCTCGGCGTCCCGTATAACCTGGTCGGCATTCACAACCTGACCCGCGACGCGGGCTTCCACATTGTCAAAGAGCTGATTTTTACCGCTTCGCCAATCACAGCCCAGCGCGCGCTGGCTGTCGGCATCCTCAACCATGTTGTGGAAGTGGAAGAACTGGAAGATTTCACCTTACAAATGGCGCACCACATCTCTGAGAAAGCGCCGTTAGCCATTGCCGTTATCAAAGAAGAACTGCGTGTACTGGGCGAAGCGCACACCATGAACTCCGATGAATTTGAACGTATTCAGGGGATGCGCCGCGCGGTTTATGACAGCGAAGATTACCAGGAAGGGATGAACGCTTTCCTCGAAAAACGTAAACCTAATTTCGTTGGTCATTAATCCCTGCGAACGAAGGAGTAAAAATGGAAACTCAGTGGACAAGGATGACCGCCGATGAAGCGGCAGAAATTATCCAGCATAACGACATGGTGGCATTTAGCGGCTTTACCCCGGCGGGTTCGCCGAAAGCCCTTCCCACCGCCATTGCCCGCAGAGCTAACGAACAGCATGAGGCCAAAAAGCCGTATCAAATCCGCCTGCTGACGGGGGCGTCAATCAGCGCCGCCGCTGACGATATACTTTCTGACGCCGATGCTGTTTCCTGGCGTGCGCCATATCAAACATCGTCCGGTTTACGTAAAAAGATCAATCAGGGCGCGGTGAGTTTCGTTGACCTGCATTTGAGCGAAGTGGCGCAAATGGTCAATTACGGTTTCTTCGGCGAAATTGATGTTGCCGTCATTGAAGCATCGGCACTGGCACCGGATGGTCGAGTCTGGTTAACCAGCGGGATCGGTAATGCGCCGACCTGGCTGCTGCGGGCGAAGAAAGTGATCATTGAACTCAATCACTATCACGATCCGCGCGTTGCAGAACTGGCGGATATTGTGATTCCTGGCGCGCCACCGCGGCGCAATAGCGTGTCGATCTTCCATGCAATGGATCGCGTCGGTACCCGCTATGTGCAAATCGATCCGAAAAAGATTGTCGCCGTCGTGGAAACCAACTTGCCCGACGCCGGTAATATGCTGGATAAGCAAAATCCCATGTGCCAGCAGATTGCCGATAACGTGGTCACGTTCTTGTTGCAGGAAATGGCGCATGGGCGTATTCCGCCGGAATTTCTGCCGCTGCAAAGTGGCGTGGGCAATATCAATAATGCAGTCATGGCGCGACTAGGGGAAAACCCGGAAATTCCTCCGTTCATGATGTATTCGGAAGTGCTACAGGAATCGGTGGTGCATTTACTGGAAACGGGCAAAATCAGCGGGGCCAGCGCCTCCAGCCTGACTATCTCGGCCGATTCCCTGCGCAAGATTTACGACAATATGGATTACTTTGCCAGCCGCATTGTGTTGCGTCCGCAGGAGATTTCCAATAACCCGGAAATCATCCGTCGTCTGGGCGTCATCGCTCTGAACGTCGGCCTGGAGTTTGATATTTACGGGCATGCCAACTCAACGCACGTAGCCGGGGTCGATCTGATGAACGGCATCGGTGGCAGCGGTGATTTTGAACGCAACGCGTATCTGTCGATCTTTATGGCCCCGTCGATTGCTAAAGAAGGCAAGATCTCAACCGTCGTGCCAATGTGCAGCCATGTTGATCACAGCGAACACAGCGTCAAAGTGATCATCACCGAACAAGGGATCGCCGATCTGCGTGGTCTTTCCCCGCTTCAACGCGCCCGCACCATCATTGATAATTGTGCACATCCTATGTATCGGGATTATCTGCATCGCTATCTGGAAAATGCGCCCGGCGGACATATTCACCACGATCTTAGCCACGTATTCGATTTACACCGTAATTTAATTGCAACCGGCTCAATGCTGGGTTAATGACTCGTCCCGTCACGATCTTCAGCAATATGCTGAAGCATCGTGGCGGTATAACGATGATTTCTGATTGAATAAAGATATTCCTGCATATACATCGGCCTGTGCGGCGCATCAAAATATTTCAGCGTTGCCGGATTCACCAGTCGCCAGGCAAAATGCGGGATCACCGTCAGAAAATGTCCGCGCTCCACGGCGCTGATTTTGGCCATAAAACTGTAAGGTCGATAAATAATTGTGGGATTGATCCCACAAGGACGCATATTCGCATCAATCATTGCTTCGAAGTTGGCCCGGTTCTGAAAGCGCATTTGTAGCCAGGGTAGCTCCTGAAGCAACTCTTGCTCTTGTCGCTCTTCATAACGGCGAGAAACGAGAAAGCCCAATCGCAGCGGTGGTAGTTCACTGATAGTCAGGTTTTCCAGTTCCTGAACTCGTGCAGATACATGCTGTGGGGAGATTATAAAATCTAACTGACGGTCAAAAAGATTATCGATAACGCCGTTTTCGCTGAACTCAACTGGCTGGGCGGTCACGCCTTCGTACTTATCTCCGAGACTAATCAACTGATCAAAAATAATGGTCGGATAAGTATTATTTATGCCTATCACAATTTCTCGTGAACGACGTCCTGAGTTATGGATTTCATTATCAATCGCAGAAAGCCGTTGATAAACCGGGAACAGTTTTTGATACAGTTCCTGCCCGGCTTTATTGAGGCTGATATTATTATCTTTGCGGGTAAATAGCGTATAGCCAATTTGTTCTTCCAGCGCGGCAATGCTTTTGCCAAATGGCGAAGCCGTCATATGGATTTTTTCTGCCGCCCGGGCAATATTATTGGTTTGCGCTAATAAAATGAAATTGCGCATCTTTTTCGAAATAAAAATGTCCATCCCCGCTCCCCCGCATCCTTGTCCGCTTAACCGTTTCAGTCAGCCTATCCTTGATGAAACCGCGAGCAAAGATAGGTGATTACGTCATGGTTTTACAGAAAATTACAGAAAAAGGAGGCAATATCGGGTAAAGGCATTAGCCCGACCAATACGTCGGGCTACAAGTATTATTGTGCGGCAGGTGTTTTAGCGGGTTGTTGATCCACAGGTTCTAACTGGAAGACCACATCGACCTGATCATCAAACTGAATAGCAGCCTGCTCGTAAGTTTCCTGGGCTGAGACCGGCGCGGCATCGGCTTTCATCATCCGCACCATTGGGCTGGGCTGATAGTTGGAAACATGGTAGCGCACGCTATATACCGGCCCTAGTTTACGATGAAAGCCGTTCGCCAGTTCCTGCGCCTGATGAATCGCGTTATCAATCGCTGCCTTACGCGCTTTGTCTTTATAGGCATCCGGCTGCGCCACGCCCAGCGATACAGAACGAATTTCGTTAAGACCCGCCTTCAGCGCACCATCCAGCAAGGAATTCAGTTTGTCTAACTGACGGAGCGTGACTTCCACCGTTCTCACAGCACGGTAGCCTTTCAGGATACTTTTACCATCCTGATAATCATAATCTGGCTGGGTGCGTAAGTTCGCTGAGCTGATATCTTTTTTCGCGATCTGATTGAGTTCAAGGAAGGAAATGTATTGTGCGACGCGCTCATCCGCCTGTTTCTTGGCAGTAGCGGCATCCTTCGCGGCCACGTTGACTTCAATCGCAAGAGTGGCAATGTCTGGCACCGCATCCACGCTTGCCGTACCGGAGGTGACAATATGCGGTCCATCCGGCAATTCGTTAGCCTGCGCTGCCATCCCGCTAATACCCATTAATGCCGCCAGGGCGATAACTTTGAACTTCACGTTAGTCTCTCCGTGTTAATTGACTTGCCCAAAATTCAGGACCTCTGGAGGCAAGCTTAGCGCCTCTGTTTTATTTTTCCATCAGATAGCGCCTAACTGAACAAGGCTTGTGCATGCGCAATACCGTCTCTCGCCAGCTGCAAGGCAATAAACCACATAACACATCCCACTACCAGATTGATAATGCGCTGTGATTTTGCCGTGCGCAGGCGCGGTGCCAGCCAGGCTGCGAGAAGAGCCAGACCAAAGAACCACAGGAAAGAGGCGCTAATTGTCCCGAGCGCAAACCAACGTTTTGGTTCGACGTCAAGCTGCCCACCAAGGCTGCCCAGTACAACAAAAGTATCCAGGTAAACATGCGGATTCAGCCAGGTCACTGCCAACATGGTGGCGATAATTTTCCATCTGCCTTGCTTCATGACTTCGGCACTGGCTAACTCAATATTACTGCTCATTGCTGTTTTAAAAGCGCCAAAACCATACCACAGCAAGAAGGCTACGCCGCCCCAGGTGACCAGCGCAAGCAACCACGGCGACTGCATCAATAACGCACTGCCACCAAAAATCCCGGCGCAAATCAGGACCAAATCGCTGATAGCACAAAGTAAGGCAATCATTATGTGGTACTGACGACGAATGCCCTGATTCATCACAAAAGCATTTTGTGGACCGAGCGGTAGGATCATAGCCGCCCCAAGTGCAAGACCTTGAAAGTAATAAGAAAACACGTTGGATATTCCGAATTAAGTATCTGATGCAGAGACTATATCGCGGGATTGTTATTAGCGGAAATTGATAATATTAATTGGCAATCAGAAAAACTAATAAGAGAGAGGCCAGAGAGTATTATCTGGCCTCAGCGTTGATTATGCAGCTTTGTCTTCTTTCACCCGCTTAAAGTTCACATCCATTTGCGGGTATGGGAAGCTGATACCGGCGGCATCAAATTCACGTTTAATACGCTCCAGCACATCCCAGTACACGTTTTGTAGATCGCCGCTTTTGCTCCAGACGCGGACCACGAAATTAATCGACGATGCGCCAAGTTCGTTCAGACGCACAGTCATTTCGCGATCTTTCAAAATGCGGTCTTCAGACTGGATAATATCGGTCAGGATCTGCTTAACCTGATCGATATCGGAATCATACGCCACGCCAATAATAAATTCGTTACGGCGAACTGGCTCGCGGGAGAAGTTAATAATATTCCCGGCAATAATTTTACCGTTCGGAATAACGATAATTTTACCGTCTGCAGTACGCATGGTGGTGGAGAAAATCTGCACGCTCAGCACAGTACCGGCTACGCCGCCGAGGTCAACATATTCTCCGGCACGGAACGGGCGGAACATGACCAGTAACACGCCAGCGGCCAGGTTAGACAGTGACCCCTGCAAAGCCAGACCAACAGCTAAGCCGGCGGCACCGAGTACAGCAATGACTGACGCTGTTTGTACGCCCACGCGGCCCAGTGCAGCGATTAGCGTAAAGGCGATAATTCCGTAACGGACTAATGCAGAAAGAAAATCAGCAACGGTGGCATCGATTTTACGGGAGATCATCAGGCGATTCACCGCGTTGGAAATCATCCGCGCGATAATCAAACCAACGATGATGATCGCGAGTGCCGCCACGATGTTTACTGCATAACTTAGCAGCAGCGCCTGGTTAGCCACCAGCCAGCTCCCCGCGCCGTTTATGCTATCGACAACATTCAAATCTTCCATTCAATATTCCTTTTCAACTGACTCAAAATGGAGAAATACACTCCGCCGCCTTATGACGGGCAGTCTGACAAGGGTAAACAATAAAGCATAATTTTGCCAAATAGATCACAGATTTCTCATCTGCATCACCTTGCTTTTGGTGAAAAAAGATCCGCAGAGCGGGCCTCAGACAGATATCAATGTGCGCTTTGTCATACCGGATGCGGCTTTAACGCCTTATCCAGCCTACAAAAACCTGCAAATTCAATATATTGCAGGATACGTGTAGGCCTGATAAGCGTAGCGCATCAGGCATTTTTTCTTTTGGCGAAAAAAAGACCCGCAGAGCGGGCCTTGAGATAAGCAGAAAGGAATATCTTACAGAACGTCGATCGCGTTCAGTTCCTGGAATGCTTTTTCCAGACGAGCGATCATCGAAGTCTGACCGGCACGCAGCCATACGCGCGGATCGTAGTATTTCTTGTTCGGCTGATCTTCGCCTTTCGGGTTGCCCAACTGACCCTGCAGATAAGCTTCGTTCGCTTTGTAGTAGTTCAGAACACCTTCCCAGGTTGCCCATTGGGTATCGGTATCGATGTTCATTTTCACTACGCCGTAGCTTACGGAGTCTTTGATTTCCTGAGCAGTAGAACCGGAACCGCCGTGGAATACGAAGTTCAGGCTGTTGTGCGGCAGGTTGTGTTTCTTGGAAACATATTCCTGAGAGTCACGCAGGATGGTCGGAGTCAGAACAACGTTACCCGGCTTGTATACGCCGTGTACGTTACCGAAGGAAGCTGCGATGGTGAAGCGCGGGCTGATTTTGCTCAGCTCGGTGTATGCGTAATCAACGTCTTCCGGCTGGGTGTACAGTGCAGAAGCGTCCATGTGGCTGTTGTCCACGCCGTCTTCTTCACCACCGGTGCAACCCAGTTCGATTTCCAGAGTCATGCCGATTTTGGACATGCGCTCCAGGTATTTAGAGCAGATTTCAATGTTCTCTTGCAGAGATTCTTCAGACAGGTCGATCATGTGAGAAGAGAACAGCGGCTTACCGGTAGCAGCGAAGTGTTTTTCACCTGCGTCCAGCAGACCGTCGATCCACGGCAGCAGTTTCTTCGCGCAGTGGTCAGTGTGCAGGATAACCGGAACACCATAATGTTCAGCCATCTGATGAACGTGATGCGCACCAGAGATCGCACCCAGGATAGCAGCGCCCTGCGGAACGTCAGATTTCACGCCTTTACCAGCGATAAAGGAAGCACCACCGTTGGAGAACTGAACGATAACCGGCGCTTTAACTTTAGCAGCGGTTTCCAGTACGGCGTTGATGGAGTCAGTACCGACGCAGTTTACTGCTGGCAGTGCGAAGTTGTTTTCTTTTGCTACCTGGAAAACTTTCTGTACGTCATCACCAGTGATTACGCCAGGTTTTACGAAATCAAAAATCTTAGACATGTCTCTTGTCCTGTATCGTCGGGCCTTATACTCGTCATACTTCAAGTTGCATGTGCTGCGTCTGCGTTCGCTCACCCCAGTCACTTACTTATGTAAGCTACTGGGGATTCACTCTCTTGTCGCCTTCCTGCAACTCGAATTATTTAGAGTATGAAAAAATGCGTGCTCTAAAAGCGCGCTGCAACAAGGGCAGGTTTCCCTGCCCTGTGATTTTTTACTTCTTAGCGCGCTCTTCGAGCATCGCTACTGCAGGCAGTACTTTACCTTCCACGAATTCGAGGAATGCGCCGCCGCCAGTGGAGATGTAGGAGATTTTGTCAGCAATGCCGAACAGGTCGATTGCTGCCAGAGTGTCGCCGCCGCCAGCGATGGAGAACGCTTCGCTGTCTGCGATAGCGTTAGCCACGATTTCAGTACCTTTGCGGAAGTTCGGGAATTCGAACACGCCAACCGGGCCGTTCCACAGAATGGTTTTCGCATTCTTCAGGATTTCAGCCAGTTCCTGCGCAGAAGCATCGCCGATATCCAGGATCTGCTCGTCAGCTTTCACATCGTTAACAGATTTCAGGGTAGCCGGTGCTGTTTCAGAGAACTCAGTTGCTACGCGAACGTCAGACGGAACCGGAATGTTGCAGGTGGTCAGCAGACGTTTTGCTTCGTCAACCAGGTCAGCTTCGTACAGGGATTTACCCACATCGTGGCCTTGTGCCGCGATAAAGGTGTTAGCGATACCACCCCCCACGATCAGCTGGTCAGCGATTTTGGACAGGGAATCCAGAACGGTCAGTTTGGTAGATACTTTAGAACCACCAACGATAGCCACCATCGGGCGAGCAGGTTCTTTCAGTGCTTTACCCAGCGCGTCCAGTTCAGCTGCCAGCAGCGGGCCTGCGCACGCAACATCAGCGAATTTACCGATACCGTGAGTAGAAGCCTGCGCGCGGTGAGCAGTACCGAATGCGTCCATTACGAACACGTCACACAGTGCAGCATATTTTTTGGACAGGGTTTCGTCGTCTTTCTTCTCGCCTTTGTTGAAGCGAACGTTTTCCAGAACAACCAGTTCACCTTCAGCAACGTCAACGCCGTCGAGGTAATCTTTAACCAGACGAACCGGGTTAGACAGTTTGTCTTTCAGGTAGTTAACAACCGGCAGCAGAGAGAATTCTTCGTTGTACTCGCCTTCGGTAGGACGACCCAGGTGGGAAGTTACCATCACTTTCGCGCCTTGTTTCAGGGCCAGTTCGATGGTCGGCAGAGAAGCACGGATACGCGCGTCGCTGGTTACTTTCCCGTCTTTTACTGGTACGTTCAGATCCGCACGGATAAATACACGTTTCCCAGCAAGATCCAGATCGGTCATCTTAATTACAGACATGGTGAATCCTCTCGTTGATTCTAAAAGTTTTGCAGACGCTGCTTGCGTCTTACCTGAAAGCAACAGTAGCCATAGCTAACGTCGTGTCGAGCATTCGGTTAGCAAAGCCCCATTCGTTATCGCACCAGACCAACGTTTTGATCAGGTGTGCGCCACTGACCCGGGTTTGGGTGCCATCGACAATGGCACTGTGCGGATCGTGGTTAAAATCTACAGAGACCAACGGCAATTCCGTATAGTCAACTATACCATGAAATGCACCTTGTGCTGCTTTTTGCAGCAACAGGTTGACTTCATTGGCTTTTACAGGTTTCTTCACCGTCACGCTTAAATCGATTGCCGTCACATTTATGGTTGGTACACGCACCGCAATTGCTTCAAAGCGATCGTTAAATTGCGGAAAAAATCGTGTGATACCGGCGGCCAGTTTAGTATCGACTGGAATGATCGACTGGCTGGCTGCCCGGGTGCGACGCAGGTCAGGATGATATGCATCAATAACCTGTTGATCGTGCATGGCGGAGTGAATTGTGGTCACAGTGCCGGACTCAATACCGTACGCATCATCTAACAATTTGATGACGGGAATTATGCAATTCGTGGTACAGGAAGCGTTAGAAACGATGAGGTGTTCCGCACGAAGTTGATCCTGATTGACGCCGTAAACCACGGTCGCGTCGAGATCGTTACTACCAGGATGTGAAAAGAGCACTTTTTTGGCCCCGGCGGCAATATGTGCTTCGCCATGCTCGCGGGAGCCATATACGCCGGTGCAGTCGAGAACCACATCAACGCCTAGTTCACGCCAGGGAAGCGATTGCAGCGAACGTTCATGCAATACGCGGATGGCGTCATCACCAACAAAAAGTTGATCGCGTTCCTGTCGTACTTCCCATGCAAAACGGCCATGACTGGTGTCATATTTCAACAAATGCGCCATGCCCGCAGCATCCGCCAGTTCGTTGATTGCCACCACGGTAATTTCCGCCCGGCGTCCGGATTCATACAAAGCACGAACCACATTACGCCCGATGCGACCGAAGCCATTTATCGCTACGCGTACGGTCATAGATCTCCTGCAAGGTTTTCCCTGAGCAAATTTGCCAGACAGAGTAATCCAGCAAATCGTCCGGGGAAACCTTACCTGTCGCAAACTGCGACTGATTGGTTAATTGTCGAACATTTAATCGACTGAAACGCTTCAGCTAGAATAAGCGAAACGTGGAATAAAAGGAATGATTGTCCAGTCAAAGAAGACAATTATCTGACTTACGTCACATTTTCTTCCCTTCTTGTAGGAGGCTTTATTCCAGACTGGCGTAATAATAACCGCACAATAACTGGAATAAATTGTCAGCTTATGAAGTTATACCTGCCTTCTTCCGTCATCTCTAATATCAGATTGGCCTGACAACTATTCAGCAGCACACGCTCGACATTGGGACCATCGGTTCGGGCATAAAAAGCTTCAGCTTCATCCCGCGATAATCCCCCCGCAATTTTACGACTAATCAAGCGTTCCCGCAGAATTTGAACGGGGGCATGAATAAAAACAGAAAAATCGCAGAAAGATGCCAACGCCCGCCACTTCTCGTCATCCAGCAACAACCAGTTTCCTTCGACGATGACGAGTGGTGCGGTAACGTGCAACGCATCTTCAACAGGATCATGCTTTTGTCGATCGTACTGCGGCCACGTACAATCCCCTTCCATTACCTGGCGCAGATTTTCCGCCAGTTTTGCCACATCGAATGTCTCTGGTGCGCCTTTAAAGGGGCGCAATTGATGCGCATCCAGCCAGCTATTGTAATGGTGAAAACCATCCATCGGCAGCGTCTGAATAGCGGGTAGTTCCGGGTCTTGTTGCGCGAGATATTCCCAGAAAGTGGTTAGGGTAGATTTACCCGTCCCCGGCGGAGCGCAAAGAAAAACCACGGTACGCCGCTGCGGATTTACCGTCTGTAAGGCTGCCAGCATACGCAGCAACGGTTTATGCACATTTTCAATCTCTTCGTTCGGGTACTGCGCCTGTACCTTCAATCCATTCACCGTCAGTTCGATTTTCACGGCGTTAATTCCTTTAAGGTGGTCGTTACTGCCAGCGTCAGCGCCGTTTTGACCATCCCACTAAAACGCACCTCTGACCAGACGGCGAAATCAGCGAACTTCATCGCTTTTAACGCGTCATAGAGCGTCGCATTGCGGGTTATGCTATTGACGTTGCTGATAAAATCCCAGGTAATGTCATCGGCAAATCCGGGCGTTTCATCCTGTTCATTCAGGTAATGCCAGAACTGGGAAAAGTGCGTGATATCGGCATACAGCCATTTGTCCATTTTCCCCAGCGCAAAAATCAAACGTAGCGCAACATCAATATCGTCAAGCGGGCCGCTTTGAGCGAGTAACGGCTTCACTGCATATTCCACGATCTCTTCATCGTTATCGACAAACAGCGACGGCAGAAACTGGCGTATCCCCTGGAGCAAAATGGCATGTGCAGTTTTCATAAATGACAATAAATTGTCCTGTGCGTCCAGTTGCTCAAGCACATCATCTTCTGTCAGCGTCGCCATTGGTCTTCCGATAGATCACCATCAATGCAGGGAGTTTATTATATTACACGTTTGGTCCGCGCCGCCGATCAGTAATGTCTGCGTCCGCACTCCATTCGCCGTCTGTTGGATACCATTCACCAACTCGCCGCCCGTCACGCCCGTAGCGCTAAAAAGGATATCGTTCCCCTTCACCAGCTCATCGAGCGAGTACACACGGTTAACGTCAACGCCCATTGCCTTGCAACGCTGGCGTTCCTGTTCTGCAATCTGCCGATTTTCCGTGTAATCCCCTTTGGCCTGACAAAAATCAATCAGCTCGGCCTGCATATCCCCGCCTAATGCTTTAACGGCGCAGGCAGAAATCACGCCTTCTGGCGCACCGCCGATGGTGTACATCACGTCGTAAGGATTATCTTGCCAGCAGGTCAGCACGCTGGCGGCGACATCGCCATCCGGCAGGGCAAAAACCTTCACGCCCAGCTGTGTTGCTTCCTCAATTGCGGCACTCAGGCGCGGTTTATCCAGCGTAACCATACGCAACTTGTCCAGCGGTTTGCCTAACGCTTTCGCCACGTTGCGCAAGTTGTCCGCCAGAGGCAAAGACAGATCAATCGCGCCCGCCGCCAGCCGATTAACAACCAGTTTTTTCATATACATATCGGGCGCGTGTAACAGGCTATCTCGAGGGGCGAAAGCCATGACCGCCAGCGCATTGCTCTGCCCCATCGCCACCATCCGCGTGCCTTCAATCGGATCAACCGCGATATCGACTTCTGGCCCATCGCCTTTGCCCACCTCTTCGCCAATCCACAGCATCGGCGCATGGTCAATTTCTCCCTCGCCGATAACCACTCGCCCACGAAAAGCGACATCGTTTAATGCCTGGCGCATCGCGGTGACCGCCAGGCCATCAATTTTATTTTTGTTGCCACATCCGGTTTGCGGCCAGGCAGCCAACGCTGCCTGCTCCGTAACGCGAAATAATGGCCACGCCAGGGACATCATTGCGCGGCCTCCCCGATATCAACGCCAAATTGCGCCAGCAGATATTTCTCGGCCTGTTCATTCCAGATGCCGTGCGTTTCCTCAAC
The DNA here is from genome assembly GCF_036503815.1 of Escherichia coli. Classification (GTDB taxonomy): domain Bacteria; phylum Pseudomonadota; class Gammaproteobacteria; order Enterobacterales; family Enterobacteriaceae; genus Escherichia; species Escherichia coli_F. Next base: position 894,149 of record NZ_AP027764.1, on the reverse strand, counting down.
CAGCCGCGCAAGCTCTTTAAACAGCGGATCTGTTTTACCTTTTTCGGCAAAATCGGCAATGGCGGTGAGCGGCATGGTAACGCCGTTGTAAATGAGTTTTTTACCACCGGGGATATCCGGTAAATTGAGAACGGTTTCTGGCACTGCATCCAGGCCACCGATATGCGTCACCATAAACGACGGTTGCAACTGTCCCGTGGCGCTAAGGGCAATCGCCTCTTTCATATCGTCCGTTGAACCACCGGATGTACCGACGACGTGCGTGCTGTTGTAATGGACGTTGTAGAAATTAAACGGCACTTTGAAGTTTTTATCCGTCGGCCCGGCAAAGAAGTTCAGGCAGCCATCTTCCGCCAGTAATTCGTCAGCCATCTCAACGACAGCAGGCACCGCCGCATAAACAAAAATGTCATCGAACCCAGCATCTCCTGTCAGCGCCCGCAGCTTCTGTACCGGATCGGCCATTCCTTTGGTATTCACATATATCAGCTCAATGCCTTTGCTGGCCGCCAGCTCCACCGGCAGCAGCTTCTGCACCTGTGCCAGGCGTTTGTCGTCGATATCGACCACCACTACCCGCGACGGTTGTATGCCGCCGTGAATAGCGTAATCGATAGCGCCTATCCCCATCGGGCCCGCACACGCCAGCAGCGCAATATTGCCACCAGGTTTCACGCCCATGCGATGCTCATAAACATATGGCGTGGTGTGATAATTGGCATGATAAGCGCCAATAATGCAGCACATCGGCTCTGCCAGAGACGCCGCAGCAAAATAAGATCCGTGATACGGTAATACGCAGCCCAGGTTAATGGCGATCTCCGGAATAATCATATAGGTAGCATTACCGCCAAAATATTCGTAGCTGTATCCCGCAGAATACCCGCTTGGTAGCCCCATCGCCGGTTGCAATACAAAACGTTGGCCTTTTTTATATTTGTCGGTAAGATTTTTCCCCACTTCAACAATAATCCCGGCACATTCATGCCCGGTAATGACCGGATGATTTTCTAAATCGTCGGGCACCCGTTTATGTTCGCTACCGAGTAACGCCGCTTTCCAGGTCGATAAACACACACTGTCAGAAATTACACTCACCAGCAGTTCATTATCGGTAATTTCGGGCAGTTCAAATTCGCGCAGACGGACATCCCGCTTGCCATAAATAGCAGCAACTTTGGTTTTCATTTTTACCTCGGCAATCAGTTTTTATGTTCAGCGGTTAATTGATTAAATAAAGTGTCGTGTTTGGGATCGCCAATATAGTTATTAATCAATATCAGCGGTTTATCCGTCACGCGTTTCACGCGCCCTTCCAGACTAGCGTGAGTAACGACGATATCCACATCCGCAGGCACGTTTTCTATCGCGTAATGTTTTACTTCTATTGCCAGCCCCACTTTTTCCAGGCGCTTACGGAAGGTGGTTGCGCCCATCGCGCTGGAGCCCATTCCCGCATCGCAAACAAAGGCGATACGCTTAACCCGGCTTAACGAGAATGCACCTTCTTGTTTCATCGCCTTAACCGCATTGGCGGACTGCGCAAACTCATCTTCGCTCTCCGTTTCCACCGTTTTTTCCATCTTCAGTATTACGGAAGTGATAGCAAAGGACACCAGGGTACCTACCGTAACACCGGCAATTGTCGCCAGGAACGAACCTTTCGGCGTCAGTGCAAGGTAAGCAAAGATAGACCCCGGACTTGGACCAGCCACCAGACCACCGTCCAGTAAGTTAAACATCCAGGTGCCAGACATACCGCCGGCAATCATGGCAATAATGGTCAGCGGCTTCATCAGCACATACGGGAAATACAGTTCGTGGATCCCACCGAGGAAGTGAATAATCATCGCCCCGGGCGCAGAACGTTTACTCATCCCTTTACCAAACAAAGTAAACGCCAGCAGCAGTCCTAAGCCAGGCCCAGGGTTGGACGCCACCATAAAGAAGATGGATTTACCGTTAACTGAAGCCTGTTGCATCCCCAACGGGTAATAGACGCCCTGATCTATCGCGTTATTGAGGAAAAGCACTTTCGCCGGTTCATTGATGACTGACAGCAAAGGCAGATAGCCCGCATGTACCAGCGCCTCAATACACTCTTTGACGAAAGTATTGGCAATTAACACCGCCGGGCCGATAACTTCAAAACCCAGCAGACAAAGGAGCATCCCGGTGATACCTAATGAGAAGTTATTGATAACCATCTCAAAACCAGCAGGTATGCGTTTTTCCAGTGCCTTATCGACATATTTTATGACCAGCCCACCTAACGGTCCCATGATCATTGAGCCAAGGAACATCGGAATCTCTGCGCCGACGATTACACCAATTGTCCCTATTCCGCCCATGACTGCGCCGCGTTTACCGCCGACTAAATGGCCACCGGTAGAACCAATCATCACCGGTAATAAATAGGTGATCATGGGGCCGACAATTTTGGCGAAATGTTCGTTAGGCAATCAACCGGTGGGAATAAATAACGCCGTTATAAAACCCCAGGCAATAAAAGCACCAATATTGGGAATGACCATTGCAGTCAAAAAGCCCCCAAAAGCCTGGACCTTTGCACGAGCAGACTTGTTTTCCATAATATTATCCTGTAGAGGAGAGAGTCATTATTCGCGGCTGATAATGTCCGCTAATTGTTTTTCTGATGTTGCAGTTAAGAGTTGTTCAAGTATTTCTTCTTCGCACAACAATTCACTTAACGCCTGAATAGCACCAATGTGCGAATCGGCATCGGCAGCAGAAAGACCGATAAGTAATTTAATCGGTTCGTCATTCCCCGGAAAATAAACGCCTTGTTTAAGTAACGTCAAAGACATCCCGGTTTTAAGCGCCCCACATTCCGGTCGCGCATGAGGCATTGCCACGCCTGGTGCGAGAATATAATAAGGGCCATTGTTAATGGTGGAATCTTTAATAGCCTGAATGTAATTCTCGCTGATATAGTTTTTATCCAGCAATGATGCCATCGAGAAATTGATAGCTTCCTGCCAATCTTTTGCTGAATGTATAACTGAGATTGATGATTCTGGAAAATAATCAATAAGCCGCATAAATTATCCTTATTTTATTTTTAGGGTACCGTCCGGCGGTAAAAATAAAATACTCGTGCGATTTAATGAAAGCAATTGGGCACGCGAGAAGAAAAAAAACATGAACCAAAATAATAAAATGTTAAATAACAACAACATGAAATTTATACTTATAAAGTCAAGTTTGTGTTTGTTATGTTTATCACAAAACCAATGTTTTATCTGCCTATGTATTTGTGATGCATATCTCTATTTATCTATTGAATGTTCGAAAACATACTTTTTTAGCCGATGTTTTTCGCTCTCCCCCTTTATAGATTCTGAATTCTCACCTGTTGGCTGTTTTCTCCTCACCTCATGTGACATATTCCCACACTTTACTCAAGGAAGATTCTCATGAAAGCGCCTGTTTCAATAACCTCATTTCGCCCACAAAAATCTATTGCTATCGCCATTGGCGTGCTTACCGTGGTTGTGCTGCCATTTCTCTCGTATTACACCGTTAATGAAGGTGAACGCGGCATTTTGCTGCGCTACGGAAAAATCGTAAAAGTTGCCGAGCCGGGTCTGGGTTTTAAGATCCCTTTTATGGAAAGCGTAGAGAAAATTTCCACGCGTAATCAGGCTGTGGTTTATCAGGGATTACAGGCCTACAGCCGCGACCAGCAACCGGCACAAATGACCGTGTCGGTTAGTTTTCATATTAAGCCTTCAGAAGCTGGCGCGGTTTATACAACCTACAACACCATTGAATCTTTAAAAGAGCGTCTGATCGTCCGCCAGCTGCCAACCCAACTGGAGAACGTTTTCGGCCAATATACCGCCATCAGCGCGGTACAGGATCGTACAAAACTGGTTCAGGATCTGCAAAATGCAATGCGTAAAGCCGTTGTTGGCCCGGTGGTGATTGATGGTGTCCAGATTGAAAATATTGATTTTTCTGACGCTTATGAAAAATCGATTGAAGATCGAATGAAAGCAGAAGTCGCCATTGCCACACGTAAGCAAAATCTGGAAACAGAGAAAATCCAGGCGCAAATAGCGGTAACTCAGGCCCAGGCAGAAGCAGACAGTAAACTGGCGGCAGCCAAAGCAGAAGCTGAGACTATTCGCGTAAGAGGCGCGGCAGAGGCTGAAACTATTCGTTTAAAAAGTGCGGCTGAAGCAGAAGCGATCCGCCTGCGCGGTGAAGCTCTGCGGGATAATCCCGGACTTGTTGCCCTCACCACTGCTGAGCGTTGGGACGGTAAGCTACCCGATACCATGATCCCTGGCAGTACAGTTCCGTTTATCTCTACTAAGTAAAAAAAGGGCCGCTTTCGCGGCCCTTCTCACAATGCATCTTACCGATTACAGCAACGCTTTTGCTTTCGCAACAACGTTGTCAACGGTGAAGCCGAACTCTTCAAACAGCAGCTCTGCCGGAGCAGATTCACCGAAGGTGGTCATGCCGACGATAGCACCGTTCAGGCCGACATACTTGTACCAGTAGTCAGCAATGCCAGCTTCCACCGCAACGCGTGCAGTAACCGCTTTCGGCAGTACAGACTCACGGTAAGCCGCATCCTGCTTGTCGAATGCGTCGGTAGACGGCATGGAAACCACGCGCGCTTTCACGCCTTCAGCAGTCAGTTTTTCGTAGGCAGCAACCGCCAGTTCAACTTCAGAACCGGTAGCGATGAAGATCAGTTCCGGCTGACCGGCACAGTCTTTCAGCACATAACCACCGCGCGCGATGTTTGCCAGCTGCTCTTCAGTACGTTCCTGCTGCGCCAGGTTCTGACGGGAGAGGATAAGCGCAGTCGGGCCGTCCTGACGCTCAACGCCGTATTTCCACGCTACTGCAGATTCAACCTGGTCACACGGACGCCATGTAGACATGTTCGGGGTCACGCGCAGAGAAGCGACCTGCTCTACCGGCTGGTGAGTCGGGCCATCTTCGCCCAGACCGATGGAGTCGTGGGTGTAAACCATCACCTGACGCTGTTTCATCAGCGCAGCCATACGTACGGCGTTACGTGCGTATTCCACGAACATCAGGAAGGTGGAGGTGTACGGCAGGAAGCCACCGTGCAGGGAGATACCGTTAGCAATCGCGGTCATACCGAACTCGCGAACACCGTAGTGGATGTAGTTACCCGCAGCATCTTCGTTGATTGCTTTAGAACCAGACCACAGGGTCAGGTTAGACGGTGCCAGGTCAGCAGAGCCGCCGAGGAATTCCGGCAACAGCGGGCCGAACGCTTCAATCGCATTCTGAGACGCTTTACGGCTGGCGATTTTCGCCGGATTAGCCTGCAGTTTAGCGATGAATTCTTTCGCTTTGGCATCGAAGTCAGACGGCATTTCGCCTTTCATACGGCGGGTAAATTCAGCGGCTTCCTGCGGATAAGCTTTGGCGTAAGCAGCGAATTTCTCGTTCCATGCGGATTCTTTCGCCTGGCCTGCTTCTTTCGCATCCCACTGAGCATAGATTTCAGACGGGATTTCGAACGGTGCATATTTCCAGCCCAGCTGTTCGCGGGTCAGGGCAATTTCAGCGTCGCCCAGCGGCGCACCGTGGGAGTCGTGAGTACCGGCTTTATTCGGAGAACCGAAACCAATGATGGTTTTGCACATCAGCAGAGACGGTTTGTCAGTCACAGCGCGCGCTTCTTCTACAGCGCGTTTGATGGATGCCGCGTCATGACCGTCAATGCCGCGAATAACGTGCCAGCCGTAAGCTTCGAAACGCATTGCGGTGTCGTCGGTGAACCAGCCTTCAACGTGACCATCGATAGAGATACCGTTGTCATCGTAGAACGCAATCAGTTTACCCAGCTTCAGCGTACCCGCCAGAGAGCAAACTTCATGGGAGATGCCTTCCATCATGCAGCCGTCGCCCATGAAGGCGTAGGTGTAGTGGTCGACGATGTCGTGGCCCGGACGGTTAAACTGCGCCGCCAGCGTTTTTTCTGCAATCGCCATACCGACTGCATTGGCAATACCCTGACCCAGCGGACCTGTAGTGGTTTCCACACCAGCGGTGTAACCCACTTCCGGGTGGCCCGGAGTTTTGGAATGCAGTTGACGGAAGTTTTTCAGTTCTTCCATCGGCAGATCGTAACCGGTGAGGTGCAGCAGGCTGTAGATCAGCATGGAGCCGTGGCCGTTGGACAGCACGAAGCGGTCACGGTCAGCCCAGGACGGATTCTGCGGGTTGTGTTTCAGGAAATCACGCCACAGGACTTCGGCAATGTCAGCCATACCCATAGGGGCACCCGGGTGACCGGATTTGGCTTTCTGTACTGCGTCCATGCTCAGCGCACGAATAGCATTGGCAAGCTCTTTACGTGAGGACATTTTGACTCCAGATCGGATGATGAAGGGCACGCCCTTAACGACTTGACGACAGCGCGTTTTGGGCTACGCCGGAAAATTTGCCAACAATTTACCGCAAGCCGCGCGTCATGTACATGGAACATCCTTTTGCCGCTTCAGAAATCTCTGGATCATGCTCGCATGTTGCGCAATCTGCTCGCCCGTCCGCTGCGCTTTTCCTTATACTGAGACTGAGCATCGATTCACCTGCAAACGGTGCATTTTTAGAATAATCCTGACCTTGTGCGGAAGAGAAAACATGAAAATTCGCGCCTTATTGGTAGCAATGAGCGTGGCAACGGTACTGACCGGTTGCCAGAATATGGACTCCAACGGACTGCTCTCATCAGGAGCGGAAGCTTTTCAGGCTTACAGTTTGAGTGATGCGCAGGTGAAAGCCCTGAGCGATCAGGCATGTCAGGAGATGGACAGCAAGGCGACGATTGCGCCAGCCAATAGCGAATACGCTAAACGTCTGACAACTATTGCCAATGCGCTAGGCAACAATATCAACGGTCAGCCAGTAAACTACAAAGTGTATATGGCGAAGGATGTGAATGCTTTTGCGATGGCAAACGGCTGTATCCGCGTCTATAGCGGGCTGATGGATATGATGACGGATAACGAAGTCGAAGCGGTGATCGGTCACGAAATGGGGCACGTCGCGTTAGGCCATGTGAAGAAAGGGATGCAAGTTGCATTAGGTACCAACGCCGTGAGAGTCGCGGCAGCCTCTGCGGGCGGGATTGTCGGCAGTTTATCGCAATCACAGCTTGGTGATCTGGGCGAGAAATTAGTCAATTCGCAATTCTCCCAGCGCCAGGAAGCAGAAGCCGATGATTATTCTTACGATCTTCTGCGCCAACGCGGCATCAGCCCGGCTGGTCTTGCCACCAGCTTTGAAAAACTGGCGAAACTGGAAGAAGGCCGCCAAAGCTCAATGTTTGACGACCATCCGGCATCCGCCGAACGCGCCCAGCATATTCGCGATCGTATGAGCGCGGATGGGGTTAAGTAAAGCCTGGTGGTGCCGAACGTAGGTCAGATAAGGCGTTCACGCCGCATCTGACATGAATGACACATTTGTTACCCTGTCCGCAATGCCGGATGCGATGCTGACGCATCTTATCCGGCCTACGGGCGACATCGCATCTGGCGCTTACTCGCCCTTTTTCGCCGCCTGAATATACAGCATCTCCAGCGCCAGCGTCGCTGCTGCCAGAGCGGTGATTTCCGACTGATCGTATGCCGGAGCCACTTCCACTACGTCCATCCCAACGATGTTGAGATCTTTCAGGCCGCGTACCAGTTTAATGGCGCGATCGGAGGTCAGGCCGCCAATCACCGGCGTACCGGTGCCCGGCGCGAAAGCAGGATCCAGGCAGTCGATATCAAAGGTCAGGTAAACTGGCATATCACCTACAATCTGTTTCACCTGGGCGATAACGTCATCCACGCTGCGATCGTTCACCTGGCAGGCGTCCAGTACGGTAAAGCCGTTGTCTTTATCAAACTCGGTACGAATACCAATCTGTACGGAGTGATTCGGGTCGATCAGACCTTCTTTCGGCGCGGTATAGAACATGGTGCCGTGGTCAAATTCACAACCGTTCGCATAGGTATCGGTGTGGGCGTCAAAGTGTACCAGCGCCATTTTGCCGAAATGCTTCGCATGAGCACGCAGCAGCGGCAGGGTAACAAAGTGGTCACCACCGAAGGAGAGCATACGCTTACCGGCAGCCAGCAGCTTTTCAGCATGCGCCTGCAGCTTCTCGCTCATCTCACGAGCATCGCCGAAGGCATACACCAGATCGCCACAGTCCACCACATTCAGACGCTCGCGCATGTCGAAATTCCACGGGAAGCGGTTGTGTTCCCAGGCCAGATTCGTCGAAACCTGACGGATCGCCGCCGGACCGTGGCGTCCACCCGCACGACCAGAAGTGGCCATATCGAACGGCACGCCGGTAATTACCCAGTCGGCGTCGCTGTCGTACGGCTGGAAGTTCATCGGCAGGCGTAAAAAACCAAAGGCGTTAGAAACCAGTGAGTTATCGTATTGATGACCTAAGGTGCTCATGGATGGACTCCTATTACAAAGTCGATATAAAAAAAACCCTTCCGCGTCGTTAGGCCCGACGAGGAAGGGTTGGATTTGCGAAACACAATTTTGTGCTAATTATCGCCTTAAATGGGCGAAGCATCAAGCGAGGTTACTATTTCCGACACGGTGGCGGCGCATAGCCATTGTTATCTGCCGGGAAGGCTTGTCCAGAGCACGGCGGCAGCGTGTTTTGCGCCGGGCCTTGCAATTCGAAAGCTGCAAAGCCAATTACACCGGTATTACGCACATCGCCTTGCGCCGAATTGGCTGCGTAGGAATCAGCAACGTTGGCGAACTGAAAAGCCGCTTCGGTATGTTTATCTTTGCGGAATCCTTTAATCGCCAACGAATCCCCGGCATTCACAATATAGCCGTTGTTATTCAGGGAACCTTGTTTACCATTGAGAACATCCAGGCCATCAACTGTCGCAACGATCTCGTAGTTGGTGTTACGACTGTAATTGCGGACATATAATTGGTAATTCATTCCTACTCTGGCATGGACTATATAGCGTAGTTCTTTACCTGATGAATTATAAATCCGCGTAATAGGTAGAGAATTAAAATTACCATCGCGAATAGCATATTCAAGTTCGTTAATACGGATGCTATAAACGCGGTCGTAGCCGGAAGGAACATTAGTCGAATAACTAATAACGATCATCTCTGCCGGATCGCGCCAGGCTCGTTCAGCAGATACGCCCTGAACCGTTGAGTGCACATCCCCACCCCAGGCGGTGCCGACATTGCCCGATGCACTGCTATTATACTGCGCATTACTGGAACAACCGGCCAGCAGCACGACTAATGCCACCAACGCGCTACGTACTTTCCATTTTTTCATAACCGTTCCCTCTGCATTTAATTAATGCAGCGATTGTAGGGAGATTATTTAATAAGGAAAGCAGCTAAATTATTTTTAAGAATATATAAAAAGAAAGCGGGTCGATTTACATAAATAAATCGACCCGATAGCGGAATAATCTTAATTACTCATCTTCAAGATAAGTATAACCGTACAGACCTGCCTCGAACTCTTCCAGGAACTGTTGTTGCAGTTCAGCATCAAGATCGGTTTTCTTCACTTGATCACGGAACTGGGTTAACAGCGTTTTCGGATCGAGCTGTACATATTGCAGCATGTCCGCCACGGTATCGCCTTCGTCAGACAGTTCCACTTCTACGCTACCATCAGGGAAGACGAACACATCAACCGCTTCGGTATCACCAAACAGGTTGTGCATGTTGCCGAGGATCTCCTGATATGCGCCGACCATAAAGAAACCGAGCATCGGCGGATTCTCTGGATCGTACTCCGGCATAGGCATTGTTGTGGCAATACCATCACCATCAATATAGTGGTCGATGGCACCGTCAGAGTCACAGGTAATATCCAGCAGCACGGCGCGGCGCTCCGGAACTTGATTCAGCCCTTCCAGCGGCAGAACCGGGAACAACTGGTCGATCCCCCATGCGTCCGGCATCGACTGGAACAGCGAGAAGTTGACGTACATTTTGTCCGCCATACGTTCCTGCAATTCGTCGATAATCGGGCGATGTGCGCGGTTTTGCGGATCCAGCTGCTTTTGCACTTCATGACACATGCTCAGATAAAGCTGCTCAGCCCACGCGCGTTCTTGCAGGTTGTAGGTGCCCGAAGAATAGCCGATATGAATATCGTGCAAGTCCATCTGGCTGTCATGTAACCACTCACGCAGAGAACGGCGAGTTCCCGGTTCGTGCATCTCCTGCCAGGTTTCCCACATGCTTTGCAGCGCGCGCGGCGCGTCTTCTGCTGGCGCGGTCGGCACCGTGTATTCGTTACGTTCCACGCCGATGATATTCGACACCAGCACGGTGTGATGCGCAGTCACCGCACGACCTGATTCGGTGATTACTGTCGGATGCGGCAGACCATTTTCTTCACACGCATCGCCAATCGCCCAAATGATGTTGTTGGCGTATTCATTGAGGCCGTAATTCACTGAACAGTCGGACTGCGAACGAGTACCTTCATAGTCCACACCCAGACCGCCGCCGACATCAAAGCACTGAATATTGACGCCCAGCTTGTGCAGTTCCACATAGAAACGCGCGGATTCACGAACGCCCGTGGCGATATCGCGAATATTCGCCATCTGCGAACCGAGGTGGAAGTGCAGCAGTTGCAGGCTGTCGAGACGTCCGGCTTCACGCAGGGTTTCAACCAGTTGCAGTACCTGAGTCGCCGCCAGGCCGAACTTCGATTTTTCCCCGCCAGAAGACTGCCATTTGCCAGAACCTTGAGACGCCAGACGCGCGCGCACGCCCAGACGAGGAACGACATTCAGACGTTCTGCTTCATCCAGCACAATGGCGATTTCTGACATCTTCTCAATGACCAGATAGACCTTATGGCCCATCTTCTCGCCAATTAATGCCAGGCGGATATATTCGCGGTCTTTATAACCATTGCAGACGATGACGCTACGGGTCATGCCAGCATGCGCCAGTACCGCCATCAACTCAGCTTTGGAACCGGCTTCCAGGCCCAGCGGTTCGCCCGAATGAATCAGGGATTCAATCACGCGGCGGTGCTGGTTAACTTTGATCGGGTAAACGAGGAAGTAATCGCCGTTATAGCCGTAGGATTCCCGCGCACGTTTGAACGCGGCGTTAATGGAACGCAAACGGTGCTGCAGGATCTGTGGGAAACAGAACAATGCAGGCAGACGCTGACCCTGTGCTTCACGAGTTTTCACTAACTGCGCGAGATCGACGCGAGCTTCCGGGACGTCCGGGTCCGGGCACACGCTAATGTGACCCAGCTCGTTAACGTCATAATAGTTATTGCCCCACCAGGCAATATTGTAAGTACGCAGCATCTTGCTGGCTTCCTGGGAGCTCATTGCAACCTCCTGCATGGAGCGTAGTACACCGTGTTCGCCCGCTGACGAAGGCAAACCCATAGACATGTCGTCAGACATAGCGAACCTCAAATTATTTTATTAAGTGTAAAACAGTTAACGACTATCGCAGCCTGGGACTGCGATAACAACCCATAAGCACACGGATTTTCCAGCAAAGTATGCTGACGCTCCGACTGCGCAACCGGTTTCTTTTTCATAACATTATTAAACACATAACCGAACGTAAGTGTGACAGTTCGGCGAAACCACGAGAAAACTCTTGTTTTTACAAGAGCGCCCTTGTTCAGTCCTCAGTAACTGTAACCAGCTCTTGAATCCTGAGAAGCGCCGAGATGGGTATAACATCGGCAGGTATGCAAAGCAGAGATGCAGAGTGCGGGGAACGAATCTTCACCAGAACGGTGAGACAGGTTAAGCAGCAGACAACGGTTCATTATTTCGTATCACCTCCACGGCCGCCTGTTAAGACGAACCCACAAGCCAAAACTCTGATTTCAACCCGGCTGGAAGTGGCAACACGAAAGAAACGTCGTGTGCTTTTTATTTAAGCCGCGCGCCGCGTTTTATACCCCACAATGGCAGAAAATTGCAAAAGATAAATACGCAGAATGCCAGCATTGTCAGGAAAAATTTCCAGCCACGTTTTTAACAGAATGAGACACGATTCAAAAAAAAGTGGAAATTGGGTGAAGAACTGACCTAAAATAGCCATCCAGATGTTAATCCATCCATACCGATTAACACTCAGACTGCCAGTGTTTTTAACCTGCAGAGTCGTGGTAGGATCCGCTACCACAGAAAATCCACACAACAGTTTGAGCTAACCAAATTCTCTTTAGGTGATATTAAATATGGCAAAACACCTTTTTACGTCCGAGTCCGTCTCTGAAGGGCATCCTGACAAAATTGCTGACCAAATCTCTGATGCCGTTTTAGACGCGATCCTCGAACAGGATCCGAAAGCACGTGTTGCTTGCGAAACCTACGTAAAAACCGGCATGGTTTTAGTTGGCGGTGAAATCACCACCAGCGCCTGGGTAGACATCGAAGAGATCACCCGTAACACCGTTCGCGAAATTGGCTATGTACATTCCGACATGGGCTTTGACGCTAACTCCTGTGCGGTCCTGAGCGCTATCGGTAAACAGTCCCCTGATATCAACCAGGGCGTCGACCGTGCCGATCCGCTGGAACAGGGCGCGGGCGACCAGGGCCTGATGTTTGGCTACGCAACCAATGAAACCGACGTGCTGATGCCAGCACCTATCACCTATGCACACCGTCTGGTTCAGCGTCAGGCTGAAGTACGTAAAAACGGCACTCTGCCGTGGCTGCGCCCGGACGCGAAAAGCCAGGTGACTTTCCAGTATGACGACGGCAAAATCGTTGGCATCGATGCTGTAGTACTTTCCACCCAGCACTCTGAAGAGATCGACCAGAAATCGCTGCAAGAAGCGGTAATGGAAGAGATCATCAAGCCGATTCTGCCCGCAGAATGGCTGACTTCCGCAACCAAGTTCTTCATCAACCCGACCGGACGTTTTGTTATTGGCGGCCCGATGGGTGACTGCGGTCTGACTGGTCGTAAAATTATCGTTGATACCTACGGCGGCATGGCACGTCACGGTGGCGGTGCATTCTCTGGTAAAGATCCATCAAAAGTGGACCGTTCCGCAGCGTACGCAGCACGTTATGTCGCGAAAAACATCGTTGCAGCTGGCCTGGCTGATCGTTGTGAAATTCAGGTTTCCTACGCAATCGGCGTGGCTGAACCGACCTCCATCATGGTGGAAACTTTCGGTACCGAGAAAGTGCCTTCTGAGCAGCTGACCCTGCTGGTACGTGAGTTCTTTGACCTGCGTCCATACGGTCTGATTCAGATGCTGGATCTGCTGCACCCGATCTACAAAGAAACCGCAGCATACGGTCACTTTGGTCGTGAACATTTCCCGTGGGAAAAAACCGACAAAGCGCAGCTGCTGCGCGATGCTGCCGGTCTGAAGTAATCTTTCTTCACCTGCTTTCAAAGGCCAGCTTCGCGCTGGCCTTTTTCTTTTCCAGAGAAATGCCTGATGCGCTACGCTTATCAGGCCCACAACCGCTGTCACATGTAAGTGGATAAGGCGTTCACGCCGCATCCGGCAAAAAAACCGCCTGCACAATAACATCATTCTTTCTGAACACGTTTTACCCTCAAATCATCACCACGACTGAAACCGATTACACCCACTACACCAGCCAAATATTTGTAATATTTTCATATTATTATTCAGTTTTCACAGCTGTTACATTTCTTTTCAGTAAAGTCTTAATTGCAGATAACAGCGTTTAATCTATGATGATATAACTCAATTATTTTCATGCAATTAAATCATAACTAAGATAAATGTTAGTGTAAGCGATTACACTGATGTGATTTGCTTCACATCTTTTTACGTCGTACTCACCTATCTTAATTCACAATAAAAAATAACCATATTGGAGGGCATCATGCCTGACGCTAAAAAACAGGGGCGGTCAAACAAGGCAATGACGTTTTTCGTCTGCTTCCTTGCCGCTCTGGCGGGATTACTCTTTGGCCTGGATATCGGTGTAATTGCTGGCGCACTGCCGTTTATTGCTGATGAATTCCAGATTACTTCGCACACACAAGAATGGGTCGTAAGCTCCATGATGTTCGGTGCGGCAGTCGGTGCGGTGGGTAGCGGCTGGCTCTCCTTTAAACTCGGGCGCAAAAAGAGCCTGATGATCGGCGCAATTCTGTTTGTTGCCGGTTCACTGTTCTCTGCGGCTGCGCCAAACGTTGAAGTACTGATTCTTTCCCGCGTTCTGCTGGGGCTGGCGGTGGGTGTGGCCTCTTATACCGCACCGCTGTATCTCTCTGAAATTGCGCCGGAAAAAATTCGCGGCAGTATGATCTCGATGTATCAGTTGATGATCACTATCGGGATCCTCGGTGCTTATCTTTCTGATACCGCCTTTAGCTACACTGGTGCATGGCGCTGGATGCTGGGTGTGATTATCATCCCGGCAATTTTGCTGCTGATTGGTGTTTTCTTCCTGCCAGACAGCCCACGTTGGTTTGCCGCCAAACGCCGTTTTGTTGATGCCGAGCGCGTGCTGCTGCGCCTGCGCGACACCAGCGCGGAAGCGAAACGCGAACTGGATGAAATCCGTGAAAGTTTGCAGGTTAAACAGAGTGGCTGGGCGCTGTTTAAAGAGAACAGCAACTTCCGCCGCGCGGTGTTCCTTGGCGTACTGTTGCAGGTAATGCAGCAATTCACCGGGATGAACGTCATCATGTATTACGCGCCGAAAATCTTCGAACTGGCGGGTTATACCAACACCACCGAGCAAATGTGGGGGACAGTGATCGTCGGTCTCACCAACGTACTCGCCACCTTTATCGCAATCGGCCTTGTTGACCGCTGGGGACGTAAACCAACGCTAACGCTGGGCTTCCTGGTGATGGCTGCTGGCATGGGCATACTCGGTACAATGATGCATATCGGTATCCACTCTCCGTCAGCGCAGTATTTCGCCATCGCCATGCTGTTGATGTTTATTGTCGGCTTTGCCATGAGTGCCGGTCCGCTGATTTGGGTACTGTGCTCCGAAATTCAGCCGCTGAAAGGCCGCGATTTTGGCATCACCTGCTCCACCGCCACCAACTGGATTGCCAACATGATCGTTGGCGCAACGTTCCTGACCATGCTCAACACGCTGGGTAACGCCAACACCTTCTGGGTGTATGCGGCTCTGAACGTACTGTTTATTCTGCTGACACTGTGGCTGGTACCGGAAACCAAACACGTTTCGCTGGAACATATTGAACGTAATCTGATGAAAGGTCGTAAACTGCGTGAAATCGGCGCTCACGATTAATCTCCTCTGGCTTCCTCCCGTCGCGGAGGAAGCCACCTCTTGCAGTCATCTTTTCTTCGCTCTATCCTCTGCCGCTATGAAAACATCCCGTCTCCCTATCGCCATCCAACAGGCCGTTATGCGTCGCCTGCGGGAAAAACTCGCCCAGGCCAACCTGAAGCTGGGGCGTAACTACCCGGAGCCAAAACTCTCTTACACCCAGCGCGGAACCTCTGCCGGAACAGCCTGGCTGGAAAGCTATGAAATTCGCCTCAATCCCGTTTTGCTGTTGGAAAACAGTGAAGCTTTTATTGAAGAAGTGGTGCCACACGAACTGGCACATTTGCTGGTATGGAAACATTTCGGCCGCGTAGCGCCACATGGCAAAGAGTGGAAGTGGATGATGGAAAACGTGCTTGGCGTTCCCGCTCGTCGTACGCACCAGTTTGAACTGCAATCCGTGCGTCGCAACACCTTCCCCTACCACTGCAAGTGCCAGGAACATCAGCTTACCGTACGCCGCCATAATCGCGTAGTTCGTGGCGAGGCCGTCTATCGCTGTGTTCATTGCGGTGAACAGCTGATTGCAAAATAACCACCTGAACTATCAGGAACTTTCCTGATCTGGCTGATTGCATACCAAAACAACTTTCGCTACGTTGCTGGCTCGTTTTAACACGGAGTAAGTGATGTACCGTTATTTGTCTATTGCTGCGGTGGTACTGAGCGCAGCATTTTCCGGCCCGACGTTGGCCGAAGGTATCAATAGTTTTTCTCAGGCGAAAGCCGCGGCGGTAAAAATCCACGCTGACGCACCGGGTACGTTTTACTGCGGATGTAAAATTGACTGGCAGGGCAAAAAAGGCGTTGTCGATCTGCAATCGTGCGGCTATCAGGTGCGCAAAAATGAAAACCGCGCCAACCGCGTAGAGTGGGAACACGTTGTTCCCGCCTGGCAGTTCGGTCACCAGCGCCAGTGCTGGCAGGACGGTGGACGTAAAAACTGTGCCAAAGATCCGGTTTATCGCAAGATGGAAAGCGATATGCATAACCTGCAACCGTCAGTCGGTGAGGTGAATGGCGATCGCGGCAACTTTATGTACAGCCAGTGGAATGGCGGCGAAGGCCAGTACGGTCAATGCGCTATGAAGGTCGATTTCAAAGAAAAAGTCGCCGAGCCACCAGCACGTGCACGCGGTGCCATTGCGCGCACCTACTTCTATATGCGTGACCAATACAACCTGACACTCTCTCGCCAGCAAACGCAGCTGTTTAACGCATGGAACAAGATGTATCCGGTTACCGACTGGGAGTGCGAGCGCGATGAACGCATCGCGAAGGTGCAGGGCAATCATAACCCGTATGTGCAACGCGCTTGCCAGGCGCGAAAGAGCTAACCTACACTAGCGGGATTCTTTTTGTTAACCCCTACCCCACGCGTACAACCGCGTGGGGAGACGACGCGGATTTTTAACTATGCGTATCCCCCGCATTTATCATCCTGAACCACTGACCAGCCATTCTCACATCGCGCTTTGCGAAGATGCCGCCAACCATATCGGGCGCGTACTGCGCATGGGGCCAGGACAGGCGTTGCAATTGTTTGACGGTAGCAACCAGGTCTTTGACGCCGAAATTACCAGCGCCAGCAAAAAAAGCGTGGAAGTGAAAGTGCTGGAAGGCCAACTCGACGATCGTGAATCTCCGCTGCATATTCACCTCGGTCAGGTGATGTCGCGTGGCGAAAAAATGGAATTTACGATCCAGAAATCGATCGAACTCGGTGTAAGCCTCATTACGCCACTTTTTTCTGAACGCTGCGGCGTTAAACTGGATAGTGAACGTCTGAACAAGAAGCTCCAGCAGTGGCAGAAGATTGCAATTGCTGCCTGTGAGCAGTGTGGTCGTAACCGGGTGCCGGAAATCCGTCCAGCGATGGATCTGGAAGCCTGGTGTGCAGAGCAGGATGAAGGACTGAAACTGAATCTTCACCCGCGCGCCAGTAACAGCATCAATACGTTGCCGTTACCGGTTGAACGCGTCCGCCTGCTAATTGGCCCGGAAGGCGGTTTATCGGCAGATGAAATTGCCATGACTGCCCGCTATCAATTTACTGATATCCTGTTGGGACCTCGCGTTTTGCGTACAGAGACAACTGCGCTCACCGCCATCACCGCACTACAGGTGCGTTTTGGCGATTTGGGCTAACGGAGAAGAATAATGATCAAGCTCGGCATCGTGATGGACCCCATCGCAAACATCAACATCAAGAAAGATTCCAGTTTCGCTATGTTGCTGGAAGCACAGCGTCGTGGTTACGAACTTCACTATATGGAGATGGGCGATCTGTATCTGATCAATGGCGAAGCCCGCGCCCATACCCGCACGCTGAACGTGAAGCAGAACTACGAAGAGTGGTTTTCGTTCGTCGGTGAACAGGATCTGCCGCTGGCCGATCTCGATGTGATCCTGATGCGTAAAGACCCGCCGTTTGATACCGAGTTTATCTACGCGACCTATATTCTGGAACGTGCCGAAGAGAAAGGGACGCTGATCGTTAACAAGCCGCAGAGCCTGCGCGACTGTAACGAGAAACTGTTTACCGCCTGGTTCTCTGACTTAACGCCAGAAACGCTGGTTACGCGCAATAAAGCACAGCTGAAAGCGTTCTGGGAGAAACACAGCGACATCATTCTTAAGCCGCTTGACGGTATGGGCGGCGCGTCGATTTTCCGCGTGAAAGAAGGCGATCCAAACCTCGGCGTGATTGCCGAAACCCTGACTGAGCATGGCACTCGCTACTGCATGGCGCAAAATTACCTGCCAGCCATTAAAGATGGCGACAAACGCGTGTTGGTGGTGGATGGCGAACCGGTGCCGTACTGCCTGGCGCGTATTCCGCAGGGGGGCGAAACCCGTGGCAATCTGGCTGCCGGTGGTCGCGGTGAACCTCGTCCGCTAACGGAGAGTGACTGGAAAATCGCCCGTCAGATCGGACCGACGCTGAAAGAAAAAGGGCTGATTTTTGTTGGTCTGGATATCATCGGCGACCGTCTGACTGAAATTAACGTCACCAGCCCAACCTGTATTCGTGAGATTGAAGCAGAGTTTCCGGTGTCGATCACCGGAATGTTAATGGATGCCATCGAAGCACGTTTACAGCAGCAGTAACCCACCTTAGCGAGAAGGATCTCGTTGAGACTCTGAGTGACAGCGCCCTTCTTTCCACGCATACTGGGCGCTGTTGCTTTTTTGAACCAGGAAACAGAACCTCTGACAATGAATTTACAGCATCACTTTCTTATTGCCATGCCTGCTCTCCAGGATCCGATTTTCCGTCGTTCCGTGGTCTACATTTGCGAACATAATACCAATGGTGCAATGGGGATCATCGTCAACAAGCCGCTGGAAAATCTCAAAATTGAAGGGATTCTGGAAAAGCTGAAGATCACGCCGGAGCCGCGTGATGAATCAATCCGTCTGGATAAACCGGTTATGCTCGGCGGCCCACTGGCGGAAGATCGCGGGTTTATTTTGCATACTCCGCCCTCCAATTTTGCTTCCAGCATTCGCATTTCAGACAACACGGTGATGACCACTTCCCGCGATGTGCTGGAAACGCTCGGCACCGATAAACAACCGTCTGACGTATTGGTGGCGCTGGGTTATGCCTCCTGGGAGAAAGGTCAACTGGAACAAGAAATTCTCGATAACGCGTGGCTAACGGCCCCGGCAGATCTGAATATTCTGTTCAAAACGCCGATTGCCGACCGCTGGCGCGATGCGGCAAAACTGATTGGTGTGGATATTCTCACCATGCCTGGTGTGGCAGGGCATGCCTGATGAGTGGAACCTTACTCGCCTTCGATTTCGGCACTAAAAGCATTGGCGTAGCGGTCGGACAACGCATTACCGGCACCGCTCGCCCACTGCCCGCAATTAAAGCGCAGGACGGTACGCCGGACTGGAACCTTATCGAACGTTTACTGAAAGAGTGGCAGCCTGACGAAATTATCGTCGGTTTGCCGCTGAATATGGACGGTACCGAGCAACCGTTGACTGCCCGGGCGCGTAAATTCGCCAATCGTATTCATGGCCGTTTTGGTGTTGAAGTTAAGCTCCATGACGAGCGTCTTAGCACCGTGGAAGCGCGCTCCGGTCTGTTCGAACAGGGCGGCTATCGGGCGCTCAACAAAGGTAAAGTCGACTCTGCCTCTGCGGTTATTATTCTCGAAAGTTATTTCGAGCAGGGATATTAAGGCGATTTACAAACGCCCTTCCCCCACCCGCTGCTGATAACTCTGCTGAAACGTTAACATCCCCACTTGTTGCCCAGTTTGAATAACATGTGGTAACTGGTGGGTTTTCCCTTCGCGAATCAAATTCCCCACCGCGGGTGTGTTAATCAGCAATTCAAACAGCGCCACGCGTCCTTCCTGTTTATCCACTTCCAGCTTTTGTGACAACACCGCCCGTAAACTACCTGCCAGTTGATTACGCACGGGATCTTTTTCCTGCGCCGGAAATGAATCCACCAGTCGCTCAACTGCCTGCGCCGCACCACGCGTATGTAATGTTGCCAGCACCAGATGCCCGGTTTCTGCCGCCGTCAGCGCCAGACGGATTGTCTCGCTGTCACGTAGCTCTCCGAGCAATATCACATCGGGATCTTCCCGCAATGCAGCCCGCAACCCCGATGCGAACGTCATACAGTGCAAACCAATCTCCCGCTGCTGGATCAAACATCGCTGGCTGGCATAGAGATATTCCACAGGATCTTCCAGCGTCAGAATATGCGCATCGGCATGTTGATTGAGATAGCCAACCATCGCCGCCAGCGTGGTAGATTTGCCGCTCCCCGTCGCCCCCGTCACCAGAATCAGGCCATTCTCGATCTTGAGTAATTCCGGCAATACCGGTGGTGCGCCAAGCTGTTCGAGCTGCGGGCAGTGCGAAGGTAACAACCGTAATGCCAGAGAAATACCTTGCCGTTGCGCGAACGCACTGCCGCGCAATCGCTGGTTTTCCGCCAGCGACACAGCAAAATCTAACTGACCATTCTCCAGCAATATTGCCCGCTGATCGTCATCCAGCCACTCCCGCAATAGCTCTTCCACGTCCGGCGCGTCAAACGGCGCAGCTTCCATTCTTCCGCGAATACGCCATCGTGCGGGCCAGGCGCTGCACAGGTGTAGATCCGAGACGTTATGCTTTACACTAAGGGCCACAATTTCTTCCATATTCATACTAAGATCCTCGGAAAATGAACGATATTGCGCATAACCTGGCACAGGTCCGGGACAAAATCTCAGCGGCTGCAACGCGTTGCGGCCGTTCTCCAGAAGAAATTACGCTGCTTGCAGTCAGTAAAACAAAACCTGCGAGCGCCATCGCAGAAGCCATTGATGCCGGGCAGCGTCAATTTGGTGAAAACTATGTTCAGGAAGGGGTAGATAAAATTCGCCACTTTCAGGAACTGGGCGTAACAGGATTAGAATGGCATTTTATTGGCCCGTTGCAGTCTAATAAAAGCCGCCTGGTGGCAGAACATTTCGACTGGTGTCATACCATCGACCGTTTGCGCATCGCCACCCGCCTGAACGACCAGCGCCCGGCAGAACTCCCCCCTCTTAACGTACTGATTCAAATTAATATTAGTGATGAAAACAGTAAGTCCGGGATTCAACTGGCTGAACTGGACGAGCTGGCAGCAGCGGTCTCTGAACTACCGCGTTTACGTCTGCGCGGGCTGATGGCAATCCCTGCGCCTGAGTCAGAATATGTAAGGCAGTTTGAAGTTGCACGCCAAATGGCTGTAGCATTTGCCGGACTGAAAACGCGCTACCCGCATATCGACACGCTCTCTCTGGGAATGTCGGACGATATGGAAGCCGCCATCGCGGCAGGTAGCACGATGGTTCGTATCGGCACTGCAATTTTTGGTGCGCGTGATTACTCTAAAAAATAAGGAATTAAAGGAACGCCATGAATACGTTGACTTTCCTGCTTTCAACGGTCATTGAGCTGTATACCATGGTGCTGTTATTACGCATCTGGATGCAGTGGGCTCATTGTGATTTTTACAACCCCTTCTCACAGTTTGTAGTGAAGGTAACGCAGCCAATTATCGGGCCACTGCGCCGCGTTATTCCTGCAATGGGGCCAATTGACAGCGCCTCACTGCTGGTTGCGTACATTCTCAGTTTCATCAAAGCCATCGTGCTGTTTAAAGTGGTGACCTTCCTGCCAATCATCTGGATTGCCGGTTTACTGATTTTGCTGAAAACCATCGGCCTGCTGATTTTCTGGGTCCTGCTGGTGATGGCGATTATGAGCTGGGTAAGCCAGGGTCGTAGCCCGATTGAATACGTCCTGATTCAGCTTGCCGATCCTCTGCTGCGCCCGATTCGCCGCCTGCTGCCAGCAATGGGTGGGATTGATTTCTCGCCGATGATCCTCGTTCTGCTGCTGTATGTCATTAATATGGGTGTCGCAGAAGTACTGCAGGCGACCGGAAATATGCTACTACCGGGGCTGTGGATGGCGTTATGAGTGCCGTAACAGTTAATGATGACGGTCTGGTTTTACGGCTTTATATTCAGCCGAAAGCCAGCCGTGATTCTATTGTCGGTTTACATGGCGACGAAGTAAAAGTCGCCATTACCGCGCCGCCAGTTGACGGCCAGGCCAACAGCCATCTGGTGAAGTTTCTCGGCAAGCAATTCCGGGTAGCCAAAAGCCAGGTGGTGATTGAAAAAGGCGAACTTGGCCGCCACAAACAAATTAAAATCATTAATCCGCAACAAATCCCGCCAGAAATCGCGGCGTTAATTAATTAGGTATCCTATGCAAAAAGTTGTCCTCGCAACCGGCAATGCCGGTAAAGTGCGTGAGCTGGCGTCGCTGCTTAGCGACTTCGGTCTTGATATCGTGGCCCAAACAGACCTCGGCGTAGATTCTGCCGAAGAAACCGGCCTGACCTTTATCGAAAACGCGATTCTGAAAGCACGACACGCGGCAAAAGTGACCGGTTTACCAGCAATTGCCGACGACTCTGGTCTGGCGGTAGATGTGCTTGGCGGCGCGCCTGGGATTTACTCCGCACGTTATTCCGGTGAAGACGCGACCGATCAAAAGAATCTGCAAAAACTGCTGGAAACAATGAAAGACGTACCGGACGACCAACGTCAGGCGCGTTTCCACTGCGTGCTGGTATATCTGCGCCACGCGGAAGATCCGACTCCGCTGGTGTGCCACGGTAGCTGGTCTGGCGTGATTACTCGTGAACCGGCGGGTACTGGCGGCTTTGGTTATGATCCAATCTTCTTCGTGCCTTCCGAAGGTAAAACTGCTGCCGAACTGACCCGCGAAGAAAAGAGCGCCATTTCCCACCGTGGTCAGGCATTGAAACTGCTGTTGGACGCTTTACGAAATGGTTAAATTACCGCCGCTGAGTCTCTACATTCACATCCCGTGGTGCGTGCAGAAATGCCCGTACTGCGATTTCAACTCTCACGCGTTGAAAGGAGAAGTGCCGCACGACGATTATGTTCAGCATCTGCTTAACGATCTGGACAACGATGTGGCTTACGCTCAGGGCCGTGAAGTGCAGACAATCTTTATTGGCGGCGGTACGCCGAGCCTGCTTTCTGGCCCGGCGATGCAAACGCTGCTGGACGGCGTGCGTGCGCGTTTGCCGCTGGCAGCGGATGCAGAAATCACCATGGAAGCGAACCCAGGCACGGTAGAAGCCGATCGCTTTGTTGATTATCAGCGTGCTGGTGTAAACCGCATCTCTATTGGTGTGCAGAGTTTTAGCGAAGAAAAGCTAAAACGACTTGGACGTATTCATGGCCCGCAAGAAGCGAAACGGGCGGCAAATCTGGCAAGCGGGCTGGGGCTGCGTAGTTTTAACCTCGATTTGATGCATGGGTTGCCTGATCAATCACTGGAAGAGGCGCTTGGCGATCTACGCCAGGCCATTGAACTGAATCCGCCGCACCTTTCCTGGTATCAACTGACCATCGAACCTAATACGTTGTTTGGCTCACGCCCTCCTGTACTGCCGGACGACGATGCATTGTGGGATATCTTCGAGCAAGGGCATCAGTTATTAACGGCTGCGGGTTATCAGCAATATGAAACATCCGCTTACGCCAAACCAGGTTATCAGTGCCAGCACAATCTCAACTACTGGCGATTTGGTGACTACATCGGTATTGGCTGCGGCGCGCACGGCAAAGTCACCTTCCCGGATGGGCGCATTCTGCGTACCACCAAAACGCGTCATCCGCGTGGTTTTATGCAGGGGCGGTATCTGGAAAGCCAGCGTGATGTCGAAGCCGCAGATAAGCCGTTTGAGTTCTTTATGAATCGCTTCCGTCTGCTGGAAGCCGCGCCGCGCGTGGAGTTTAGCCAGTATACTGGCCTTTCAGAAGAGGTTATTCGCCCTCAGTTAGACGAGGCTATTGCTCAGGGTTATCTCACAGAATGTGCGGATTACTGGCAGATAACGGAACATGGGAAGTTGTTTTTAAATTCGCTGCTGGAGCTTTTTCTGGCTGAGTAAATTTGTATTGCCGGATGCGGCGTGTACGCAACATCCGGCTACAACTCTTGCGTCATCGCAAAAATTACTTAATCACCCCATTGCGCCGCAATTGTTCGGTATCTTTTTTCCAGCGTTCATTAGCCTGGTTGATATCGTCAATTTTCATCAAAATCGCGACTTTTTTACTGTTTATTTCTGAAACTTTCATCGTTAACGGATATTGCCCTTTTTCGAGCGTTATCCAGTCATCCTGCAATTTACGGCTAAGTTTTTGTGATTGCAGAAAAGTCTGTCGCCGTTGTTCGTTGATATCGAAATCTCGCTTCTGCTGAATCGGCACTTCATAACACTCTGCACTCTGTTTATGACATGCCGCAATCGCCGGTTGATAAACCTCTTTGTCATATTTAACCGCGAACGCCTCGCTATCGTTCTGTTTATTAAACTCATCACGCTGTTGGTGAATTTTTTTAAATGCGTCTTCGCGGGTCATTTGCTTACCGTTTGCATCTTTTCCCCAATATGCATCCGCTGCTTTCTGCGCCGCCACCATTTGCTTATCAAGCGCTTTCACTTCCTTTTCCAGCGCAGGAATCGAGTTCTTCTGGGTATTCAACGCTGATTCAAGCTGACTAAAGCGATAATTGAAATCTTCGCTATTCACGATCAGATATTTATTATTCGTTTTGATATCGTCGACCACCCGCCCACGATCGCTGGCTGCCGCCTGAAAAGAGTAAAAGTTCACCGACCAGCCAGACGCGGGCGTTCCTTTACTGGTTAACATCGCCGAGAATTTTACCGGTTTATCTTTCGTCCAGGTCTGTTCGAGCAGTTCGTAATCTGCCAACTGACCGACCCAGGTATAGAGATCGTCACTGGAAGAGACATCGCCTTCCGCTGACCAGGTGGCCTGATTACCCTTAGCATCAAGATTTTTTAAGCTGATGGCATCAAGCTTGAGAATGCCGTGATACTGCTTTTTGAATTGATCTTTTAAGATATTTTCAGTTGGCGGTTCGCCATCTGCCCAGGCATTACCAGTCATCAACATAAGCAGCGCCGTGCCTACAATCCATTGCATTTTCACCCGAAAACCCTCGCGCGGAATAATTTATTCCGGTGATTATCATTAGGGTGATAAAAATTGGCAATGGACGTGAGTCTGAAGTGAAAAGCCCCGGCACGATACCGGGGCGAGGTGATTAGTACTGATTGAAGAGCTGCTGGATCTGCTGCGGATCTTTGGTTTGCGTCAGAGCCAGTTGCAGCAGAACGCGCGCTTTTTGCGGGTTCAGCGTGCCAGAGGCCACGAAGCCATATTTCGCATCATCCACTTCGGCATCCTGAGTGGTAGCGCCCGTCGGTACGCGGGAAGAACGCACTACTGCAGTGCCGTTTTTCGCGGCGGTCGCCAGAGTGTCGAACACGGATTTATACAGGTTACCGTTACCCACACCAGCGCTGACGATGCCATCATAGCCCGCATCTACCAGTGCTTTAGCCGGAAGATCGGATGCGTTAGCGTAGTTATAAACGATGCCGACTTTCGGCAGTTCATTCAGCTTAGAGACATCGAACGGCGTGTCGCTGGTATGCTTACGTGCCGGGGTACGTTGGTAGTCAATCTTACCGTTGTGAATGTAACCCAGAGGACCGTAGTTAACAGACTTGAAGGTCGCTACGTCGGTGGTGTTGGTTTTGGTGACATCGCGACCGTCCAGTACGGTGTCGTTCATCACCACCAGCACGCCACGATTAGCGGAGGCTTTATCAGCTGCGGTCACTACCGCGTTATACAGGTTGAATGGACCGTCTGCGCTCATGGACGTGGACGGGCGCATTGCGCCGACCATCACCACCGGTTTGTCGCATTTCACCGTCAGGTCGAGGAAGTAAGCGGTTTCTTCCATCGTGTCGGTACCGTGAGTAATGACGAAGCCGTCGGTTTTATCGCAGTCGGTGTTAATTTTTTTCGCCAGTGTCAGCCAGACATTATCGTTCATGTCCTGGGAGCCGATATTCACTACCTGCTCGCCTTTAACGTTCGCAATGTCCTTCAGTTGCGGCACCGCATTAACCAGATTTTCTACGCCAACTTTACCCGCTGTGTAGTTAGATTTGGTTGCGGAGTCACCACCACCGGCAATGGTCCCGCCGGTTGCTAAAATGGTGATATTGGGTAATGCCAATGCTGCACCACTAAAACCCATAACCAGTGCGGCAAGTGCCGTCTTTTTGAAAAACTCCATTTCATTCCTCCAGTTACGTGAACGCTACGCATTATCCCTTAGCTTTGTATGGGAAATTTGACGTTAAACAATTTACAACGTGAATATATTTTGGAGATCTACAAAGTTAGAGACAGGTAACAAAACGAAGAATTAAACGGCATAAAAAAGTATTATGCCGTCTTAAAATAGAGGATTATTTTAAATTTCCGACCAGGGCTTTGCGGCTATCTTCCAAAGTCACAACGCGGCTACAGACATCTTTGCCAAACTGCTGGAAGTCTTTTTCCTGCTTTTTCCATTCGGTCTGGATTGAGGATTGCAGACCGCCCAGGCTTCCCAGCACATTCTGTAATGGGTTACCACCGCTTTTCAGCACCGCTTTCGCGCCCATTTCATTAATGCTGTCCTGTAAAATTCCGCCCATTGCCTGATTCACTAATTGCTGGCCTTCGGCGCGAACCTGATCAATGGCTTTATAGTGGAACGTCAGGCCATCGCTGCGCGTTTCGATAATGCGGTTCATCTGCTCTTTCAGTTGCGCATCAAGTTTGGTCAGACGGCTGCGCATTTTGCTGTTTTCGCCCATCTCCTGAACGATGATTTTATCCAGCGCGATACGGGCTTTCTCGACGCGGCTTTTCGCGCCTTCATCAATCCACGGCAGCGTACTACGCAGTTCAGCCTGATAATCCTTCGCCTGCTCGCGCTGGGCGGCGTTCAGGGAATATTGCTTACCGTTATACATCACGTTGCCGTCTGGCGTGATCACCAGATTGCCGTTTTCGCCCTTCACCTGCACGGTTTGCGGGCTGACAATCACATCATCACGCGGCGTGACGCTGCACTGGTAGTCGGCGTGAGCGGTCATCGCCGTCACTGAAAGTGCTGCCGCCAGCAGCATTTTGCGCATCATAGTCTTCCCTCAAGAACAAATCAGGCCAGCATTTGCTGGCCCCAGATTGATAACAAAGTACACGTTATCCATGCCGGATGCGGCGTAAACGCCTTATCCGGCCTACTCGATTGTGCATCTTTCCAGGCCTGATAAGCGTAGCGCATCAGACAGTTTTGCATTTGTCATCGCCCGTATGCTTTCTTAGTCCCACCAAACGTCGAAAAGTTCGCTGGTGCGTACCTCATCCAGTTTGCGCTCTTCCAGCCACTTACGCACAATCGCCTGATGTTCTTCGGTGCATTTGCCGATTTCCTGCATGCAGATCAGACCTTCCCAGGCCAGATATCCTCTGCCGTCAAAGGCCAGTTTGTTCGGTTCGATAACCTCGTTAATAAAGTCATCAACGGTTTTATCAATCTGTTCTTCCGATGTACCTTCCGGGAATCGCCATGCCACCGAAAATCCTAATTCCTGGAATTCGTCGATGTGCATTTTTTTACGCAGACGACGGCTACGGTTCTTTGCCATTATTTCACCCTCTCGAACATTAAGTCCCATACTCCGTGACCAAGACGATGACCACGTTGTTCAAATTTCGTCACCGGACGTGATGCCGGACGCGGTACGTAATCATTGCTCTCTGACAGGTTTTTATAACCGTCAATAGAAGACATCACTTCAAGCATATGTTCCGCATAAGGTTCCCAGTCGGTCGCCATATGGAATACGCCCCCCAGCTGCAGTTTGCTTTTTACCAGTTCGGCAAACGGCACCTGAACGATACGGCGTTTATTATGGCGCGCTTTGTGCCACGGGTCAGGGAAAAAGAGCTGCACCATGCGCAATGAATTGTCAGGAATCATTTTATGCAGCACTTCAACCGCATCATGACACATCACGCGCAGGTTGCTTAAGCCCTCTTCATGCGCAGAAGACAGGCACGCACCAACGCCTGGTGAATGCACTTCAATGCCGAGGAAGTCCTGCTCAGGGCGATCTTTAGCCATTGCCACCAGCGACGCCCCCATGCCGAAACCAATCTCAAGCGTCACTGGCGCTTCACGGCCAAAAAGCGCAGGGAAATCCAGCATATCTTCGCTGAACTCAACGCCCATCACCGGCCAGTAGTTTTCCAGCGCATGTTCCTGGCCTTTGGTCAGTCGCCCCTGGCGGCGCACAAAACTACGGATACGGCGCAGCGGGCGGCCGTTTTCATCAAATTCCGGTGAGATGACGTCGTTTTTCATAAAGATTTAGTCGCTTGTGAAAGTGTTCTGAAAACGGGCATTATCCAAAGTTAGTTGCCGGATGCAAGCATGATAAGGCCGTGGCTGCGGAAAGTTCCGGTTTACACCCTGCCGTCGCTGTGCTGCAATCTTGCCCCCAACAACAGTGAATTCGGTGACCATGCAAGCGTCGCAATTTTCAGCCCAGGTTCTGGACTGGTACGATAAATACGGGCGAAAAACTCTGCCCTGGCAAATTGACAAGACGCCCTACAAAGTATGGCTCTCAGAAGTGATGTTGCAACAAACTCAGGTTGCGACCGTTATCCCCTATTTTGAACGCTTTATGGCGCGCTTCCCGACGGTGACCGATCTCGCCAATGCGCCGCTGGACGAAGTTCTCCACTTGTGGACCGGACTGGGCTATTACGCCCGCGCGCGCAATCTACATAAAGCGGCACAGCAAGTTGCCACCTTACACGGCGGTAAATTCCCGGAAACCTTTGATGAGGTTGCCGCGTTACCGGGCGTCGGGCGTTCCACCGCAGGCGCGATTCTCTCGCTTTCTCTGGGTAAGCACTTTCCGATTCTCGACGGTAACGTCAAACGCGTGCTGGCGCGCTGCTATGCTGTAAGCGGCTGGCCTGGGAAAAAAGAGGTCGAGAATAAACTATGGAGTTTGAGCGAGCAGGTGACGCCCGCGGTTGGCGTGGAACGGTTTAACCAGGCGATGATGGATTTGGGCGCGATGATTTGTACGCGCTCGAAGCCGAAATGTTCGCTCTGTCCGCTACAAAACGGGTGTATTGCCACCGCCAACAATAGCTGGTCGCTTTATCCGGGCAAAAAACCGAAACAGACGCTACCGGAGCGCACCGGCTACTTTCTGCTGTTACAGCACGAAGATGAAGTATTTCTGGCGCAGCGTCCGCCGAGCGGATTGTGGGGCGGTTTATACTGTTTCCCGCAGTTTGCCGATGAAGAAAGTTTGCGGCAATGGCTGGCGCAACGGCAGATTGCTGCCGATAACCTGACGCAGCTGACCGCGTTTCGCCATACATTCAGCCATTTCCACTTAGATATTGTGCCTATGTGGCTTCCCGTGTCGTTATTCACCGGCTGCATGGATGAAGGCAATGCGCTCTGGTATAACTTAGCGCAACCGCCGTCAGTTGGCCTGGCGGCTCCCGTGGAGCGTTTGTTACAGCAGTTACGCACTGGCGCGCCGGTTTAGCGCGTGAGTCGATAAAGAGGATGATTTATGAGCAGAACGATTTTTTGTACTTTCCTGCAACGTGAAGCAGAAGGTCAGGATTTTCAGCTGTACCCCGGCGAACTGGGAAAACGCATCTATAACGAGATCTCCAAAGAAGCCTGGGCGCAGTGGCAGCACAAACAAACCATGCTGATTAATGAAAAGAAACTCAACATGATGAATGCCGAGCACCGCAAACTGCTGGAGCAGGAGATGGTCAACTTCCTGTTCGAGGGTAAAGAGGTGCATATCGAGGGCTATACGCCGGAAGATAAAAAATAAAAACAGTGCCGGAGCACGCCTCCGGCACCTGCATAAATACAAACACAACACGCACCCGGAATGATGAAAAAATATCTCGCGCTGGCTTTGATTGCGCCGTTGCTCATCTCCTGTTCGACGACCAAAAAAGGCGATACCTATAACGAAGCCTGGGTCAAAGATACCAACGGTTTTGATATTCTGATGGGGCAATTTGCCCACAATATTGAGAACATCTGGGGCTTCAAAGAGGTGGTGATCGCCGGTCCTAAGGACTACGTGAAATACACCGATCAATATCAGACCCGCAGCCACATCAACTTCGATGACGGTACGATTACTATCGAAACCATCGCCGGGACAGAACCTGCCGCGCACCTGCGCCGGGCAATAATCAAAACGTTGCTGATGGGTGACGATCCGAGTTCGGTCGATCTCTATTCCGACGTTGATGATATTACGATTTCGAAAGAACCTTTCCTTTACGGTCAGGTGGTGGACAACACCGGGCAGCCGATTCGCTGGGAAGGTCGTGCGAGCAACTTCGCGGATTATCTGCTGAAAAACCGTCTGAAAAGCCGCAGCAACGGGCTGCGTATCATCTACAGTGTCACCATTAACATGGTGCCGAACCACCTTGATAAACGTGCGCACAAATATCTCGGCATGGTCCGCCAGGCGTCACGGAAATATGGCGTTGATGAGTCGCTGATTCTCGCAATTATGCAGACCGAATCTTCCTTTAACCCCTATGCGGTCAGCCGTTCCGACGCGCTGGGGCTAATGCAGGTGGTACAACATACTGCCGGGAAAGATGTGTTCCGCTCGCAGGGGAAATCCGGCACGCCGAGCCGCAGTTTCTTGTTTGATCCTGCCAGCAATATTGATACCGGCACCGCGTATCTGGCGATGCTGAATAATGTTTATCTTGGCGGAATTGATAACCCAACGTCGCGGCGTTACGCCGTCATCACCGCCTATAACGGCGGCGCAGGCAGCGTGCTGCGAGTCTTTTCGAATGATAAGATTCAGGCGGCTAATATTATTAACACCATGACGCCGGGCGATGTTTATCAGACGCTGACGACCCGCCATCCCTCTGCGGAATCTCGCCGTTATCTTTATAAAGTGAACACTGCGCAAAAATCTTACCGCCGCCGATAATTCCACTTACCGCCCCTGACGATGCTCAGGGGCAAAAATGTTATCCACATCACAATTTCGTTTTGCAAATTGGGAATGTTTGCAATTATTTGCCACAGGTAACAAAAAACCAGTCTGCGAAGTTGATAGAATCGCATCATCTCGCACGGTCAAATGTGCTTTTTCAAACACTCATCCGCATCACGATGTGAGGAAATTAACATGAATCTTAAGCTGCAGCTGAAAATCCTCTCTTTTCTGCAGTTCTGTCTGTGGGGAAGTTGGCTGACGACCCTCGGTTCCTATATGTTTGTTACCCTGAAGTTTGACGGTGCTTCTATTGGCGCAGTTTATAGCTCACTGGGTATCGCCGCGGTCTTTATGCCTGCGCTGCTGGGGATTGTGGCCGACAAATGGTTAAGTGCGAAATGGGTCTATGCCATTTGCCACACCATTGGCGCTATCACGCTGTTCATGGCAGCACAGGTCACGACGCCGGAAGCGATGTTCCTTGTGATATTGATTAACTCGTTTGCTTATATGCCAACGCTTGGGTTAATCAACACCATCTCTTACTATCGCCTGCAAAATGCCGGGATGGATATCGTTACTGACTTCCCGCCAATCCGTATCTGGGGCACCATCGGCTTTATCATGGCAATGTGGGTGGTGAGCCTGTCTGGCTTCGAATTAAGCCACATGCAGCTGTATATTGGCGCAGCTCTTTCCGCCATTCTGGTTCTGTTTACCCTGACTCTGCCGCATATTCCGGTTGCTAAACAGCAAGCGAATCAGAGCTGGACAACCCTGCTGGGCCTCGATGCATTCGCGCTGTTTAAAAACAAGCGTATGGCAATCTTCTTCATCTTCTCAATGCTGCTGGGCGCGGAACTGCAGATTACCAACATGTTTGGTAATACCTTCCTGCACAGCTTCGACAAAGATCCGATGTTTGCCAGCAGCTTCATCGTGCAGCATGCGTCAATCATCATGTCGATTTCGCAGATCTCTGAAACCCTGTTCATTCTGACCATCCCGTTCTTCTTAAGCCGCTACGGTATTAAGAACGTAATGATGATCAGTATCGTGGCGTGGATCCTGCGTTTTGCGCTGTTTGCTTACGGCGACCCGACTCCGTTCGGTACCGTGCTGCTGGTACTGTCGATGATCGTTTACGGTTGCGCATTCGACTTCTTCAACATCTCTGGCTCGGTGTTTGTCGAAAAAGAAGTTAGCCCGGCAATTCGCGCCAGTGCGCAAGGGATGTTCCTGATGATGACCAACGGCTTCGGCTGTATCCTCGGCGGCATCGTGAGCGGTAAAGTGGTTGAGATGTATACCCAAAACGGCATTACCGACTGGCAAACCGTATGGCTGATTTTCGCAGGTTACTCCGTGGTTCTGGCCTTCGCGTTTATGGCGATGTTCAAATATAAACACGTTCGTGTCCCGACAGGCACACAGACGGTTAGCCACTAATTACGCAAAGAAAAACGGGTCGCCAGAAGGTGACCCGTTTTTTTATTCTTACTTCAACACATACCCGTACAACCGTTTCATACCATCCGCATCGGTTTCGCTATAGACACCTTGCAGCTCCGGTGAAAAACCTGGCAGCAAATTCACCCCTTCTTCCAGCGCAAGGAAATAACGTTGAACCGCCCCACCCCAGACTTCCCCGGGTACCACGCAAAGCACGCCAGGTGGATAAGGCAACGCCCCTTCTGCCGCAATTCGCCCTTCGGCATCACGAATCCGCACCAACTCCACTTCACCGCGAATATAAGCGCTATGCGCATCCTGGGGATTCATCACCACTGACGGGAAACTCTGCTGGCGGAACATCGCTTTTTGTAGGTCTTTGACGTCGAAACTGACATACAGATCGTGCATCTCCTGACACAACTGGCGCAGGGTGTAGTCGCGATAGCGCACCGGATATTTGTTATAAACGCTCGGCAACACCTCAGCCAGCGGTGAGTCATCCTCAATATGCTGTTCAAACTGCGCCAGCATCGCCACCAGTTGCGCCAGCTTCTCGTGGCTTTCCGCCGGCGTTAATAAGAACAGAATGGAGTTGAGATCGCACTTCTCCGGCACAATGCCGTTCTCACGCAGATAGTGCGCCAGAATCGTCGCCGGAACGCCAAAGTCGCTATATTCGCCGGTTTCGGCATTGATACCTGGTGTGGTCAGTAACAGCTTACACGGATCGACAAAATACTGCTCCGCGGCATATCCTTCAAAGCCGTGCCACTTCGCCCCCGGCTCAAAACTGAAAAAACGACGGTCGCTGGCTAACACTGACGTCGGATAATCCTGCCACAATTTGCCATCAACAACGGGTGGAATAAACGGGCGGAACAGCTTACAGCGCGCAAGAATCGCCTTCCGGGCTTCAATCCCCAACGCAACGCACTCCGCCCACAGCCGACGCCCACTCTCCCCTTCATGAATTTTGGCGTTAACGTCCAGCGCGGCAAACAGCGGATAGAACGGGCTGGTAGAAGCATGGAGCATAAAGGCATTATTTAACCGCTTATGCGGGCAAAAACGCGCCTGCCCGCGAATATGGTTATCTTTTTTATGGATCTGCGATGTCTGCGAGAAGCCCGCCTGCTGTTTATGCACCGACTGCGTCACAAAGATCCCCGGATCGTTTTCGTTAAGCTCTAACAGCAGCGGCGAGCTATCCGCCATCATTGGGATAAACTGTTCGTAACCGACCCACGCGGAATCAAACAGAATGTAATCACATAGATGCCCAATGGTATCGACCACCTGTCGGGCGTTATAGACAGTGCCGTCATAGGTTCCCAGCTGAATAATCGCCAGGCGAAACGGGCGCGGCAACTCAGCTTTTTCTGGCGCAACGTCGCGAATTTGCTGGCGCAGATACTCTTCATTAAAACAGTGCGCATCAATACCGCCAATGAAACCAAACGGGTTACGTGAAGCTTCCAGATAGACTGGCGTCGCCCCCGCCTGAATCAGCGCGCCGTGATGATTCGACTTATGGTTGTTACGGTCGAAGAGCACCAGATCGCCACGCGTTAACAGCGCATTCGTCACCACTTTATTCGCTGCCGATGTGCCGTTCAGCACAAAATAGGTTTTATCGGCATGAAAGACTTTGGCTGCGAATTTCTGCGCATCTTTCGCCGATCCTTCATGAATAAGCAGATCGCCCAATTTTACGTCAGCGTTACACATATCGGCGCGAAAGACGTTCTCACCAAAGAAATCGTAAAAATGGCGTCCGGCAGGATGCTTTTTAAAGAACGCACCATGTTGATGTCCAGGGCAAGCAAAGGTGCTATTACCCATCTCAACGTACTGCGTCAGCGTGTCATAAAACGGTGGCAGCAAATTCTCTTCATACTGACAGGCTGCGGATTCCAGCTCCAGCCACTGCTGCTCGTTGCCGTTGATTACCGCCGTAACGCCCGCAGGTAATTCAACAGCATGTTCGGAATACAAAAACACCGGTAGATGAAAACCGGTGCGCTTAAGCAACGCAAGAATGCCACTGCGGCTATCCGCAGCGGTAATGACGACTGCCGCGACGTCCGTAAAATCAGTATCTCCCAACGCCACCACGCGGCGATGAGTAGAAAGTCGGGATACCAGTTCACTACTGGCGGCAATATTCATTGATTTCATAAGCGCAAAACCCGTTTCGGGGAAGTAAGAGTACCGGACAGGATGGACAAACCTGCCCCATGAGATGTGGGTCAAACTGGTCACCAGCTCCGACCGCCAGACATCAGTAAAAGCAGAAACGCTCTGATTTTACTGTTGTCCTGCAGTGAGCGTGCGTTAACTTCACCGCATGAGCAGAAAAAGGGAGGAGTTTCGCGCGAAACGGCGATAAGCAAGAGAATGTAAGGAGGTGGCGTGCATCGGGCAAACTCCGTACAGTGAGGAGAAAATTCGCGCAATCATGGCACCTTTCGCTAAAGCGCGCAAGCCAGGACTTTGCGAACAAACAAGCCATCGAAGGAGCCAAACGTTCATAATAAGAAAATCAGACAATGCAGCTAACAGGAACTCTTGTGGTCATCGGTCCTTTTATCAACGCAAGTGCAGTATTACTGGGTGGCGTTCTCGGTGCACTCCTTAGTCAACGCTTACCGGAACGTATCCGCGTCTCCATGACATCAATTTTTGGTCTGGCATCGCTGGGGATTGGTATTTTACTGGTGGTGAAATGCGCCAACCTTCCGGCGATGGTTTTAGCAACCTTACTCGGAGCATTAATCGGCGAAATTTGTCTGCTGGAAAAAGGCGTCAATACAGTGGTCGCCAAAGCGCAAAATCTGTTTCGCCACTCACGTAAGAAGCCAGCGCATGAATCTTTTATTCAGAATTATGTCGCGATTATTGTCCTGTTTTGCGCCAGCGGCACCGGGATCTTCGGGGCGATGAACGAAGGGATGACCGGCGATCCGAGTATTTTAATCGCCAAGTCATTTCTCGATTTCTTTACGGCGATGATCTTCGCCTGCTCGTTGGGTATTGCGGTGTCGGTAATTAGTATCCCATTACTGATCATCCAGTTAACGCTGGCGTGGGCTGCCGCGCTGATATTACCGCTGACCACACCGTCGATGATGGCAGACTTCAGCGCTGTAGGCGGTTTATTGCTGCTGGCAACCGGCTTACGCATCTGTGGCATTAAAATGTTCCCGGTGGTCAACATGCTTCCAGCATTGCTTCTGGCAATGCCGCTTTCCGCAGCCTGGACCGCCTGGTTTGCCTGACAGTGCGTGCAATAGCGACAAAGTGATGATAGATTGTGCAGTCTGCAGTAAATTGAAGAAATTTGATTGACGAGACGAGGCGAATCAGGTTTAATGCGCCCCGTTGCCCGGATAGCTCAGTCGGTAGAGCAGGGGATTGAAAATCCCCGTGTCCTTGGTTCGATTCCGAGTCCGGGCACCACTATTCTAAAGAACCCGCCCACAAGGCGGGTTTTTGCTTTTGGATCTGACAATAACCTTCACGAAAAAAATTAGCTTATAAAGTCTGGGGGAATTACTCTCGCCACGTTAACGAGAGTAATTTTATTGATATTAATCTCCTGATACTTTATCCCCGTCCAAACTCCAGCCGCTGCACATTCACCATCCCAGGCTTCTCAGCAGCACTGACATCAATTTGTGTCACCCGCAGCGCATATTTTTCATCCAGTGCGTTTAACCATTTCAGAAGGTCATTAAACACCACAGGTTCTATCCAGACCTGGATATTCTCCCCGCGCTCGGCTATCCGCTTAATGACCACTGAATGCGCCGAAGCACTGTCGCTGATGACCCGCGATACCTGTGCTTGCGTTGTCGTGCCGGATTTTCGCGCTGCAATAATATCCGGCGCGGAGCTCTTCAGTCGCGCGTTCATCGCCACCAGCTGCTGCAACATCGTCTCCTGTTGCTCAATCCGTTCGCTCAAAGGCTGCCAGATGAGGACGTAATATCCGGCGCTAAACAGGAACACCACCGCTGCCAGTAACATGCCTTTTTCACGCGGCGAACGCCCCGCCAGGTGTTGTGTCAGCCAGTGTTCGCCACGGCTTAACTGGCGTTCACGCCATTGCTGAAAATAGTGAATAAATTTATCGCGTAACATGTTATTTCCTCCGCAACGTTACGCCGCCGGAAACCGCATCACCCTCTTTCTGTAACGCGTCCTGTTGCACAACATAATCTGCCGCCAGTGCGCTACGCAGTTTGTCGAAGCTGGCAAAGTTCGCAGCCCGTAGTTGGAGGTGAAGCGTCTGGCGTTTTTGATCAAAGGTGAAACCACGCATTTCGATGTCGGTAAGTGACGCTGATTTCAGGGTACTGGCGATCGCTGACAATTCTTCGAGCAGCCGGGTATCGTCGGCCTGTGGGCGATATTTTTTCAGTGCCATCGTCACCTGAGAGCGTAAATTCACAATCCGTTTTTGCTCCGGGAACAGCATTAAGAACTGTTTCTCCGCCTGGGCGCGGCTTTGCGCCACCTGTTCGCTGACGCTCCATAACGTCACACCCCGTTCCACTGCCAGCGCAATCAGAATCAGCAATATCGGCAGAATCATCACCCGCCAGCGCGCCCACTGTTTTCGGTAGCTGACGCGAGGCTGCCACGGCCCTGTTAGCAGGTTCCCTTCCGGTTCGCCATAAGTGGTAATGGCTGGCAGAGCCGTAACGGTCAGGCGTTCGGCGTCCGCACCAGCCCATGCAGATAGTTCTTCCGGTGCAATGCCGACCACGGTTAGTGAAATCGGTAAATTCTGCTCATTGAGCTGTGCGCGGAACATGACCGGAGCCAGCGCCCGCCCGGCGCTCCATCCACGACATTCATCGATGCGGCAAATAATTCGCTGTTCATCGCCAGCCATATAACCACAAGGAATGGACATCCAGTCTGGCGCGACGGTAGCGCGGGTGATGCCGTTTTCCTGTAACCACTGCGCAATGTTGCGCATATGCTGTTGGTGAATCACTGCTACGGTTGCCAGTTGCTGGTCGATTTTCAACGGCGCAAAATGCAGTTCGTCGATATCCTGGTTCAGCTCTTCTTCCAGTAAGGCGGGCAGAATAGTCGGTATCTGCTTGCGGGGGACATCAGGAAGTTCAACCTGCCATACGCTGATCCATTCGCCAGGAATGTAGAGTCGAATCGCATCAGTTTGCAGCCATTGCTGGAGACGTTCGTCAGCAACGTCAGACCAGATACCGTGCTCCACGTCGGGTGTACGGCGCTGCCAACGGATGGGATCAGCGGCGCAAAGCGGGAAAAAAATCTCAAGGATGGAACTCACTCACTTTCTCCTGTCTGATGCCAGAGAACAGAAAAGTGTTGTGGGCCCATGCGGACAATTAACGAATTCATCGTCAGTTCAATCTCATTCACGGTGATATCTGAACGCAGCCAGAAGTAATTGCTGTCCACGCTCAGGACGGTTTTTAGCTTTTTTTTAGTACGCTCATCGACGTCAGCGAGTAGCGGCTGTGCGAGAAACTGATCGACATCTTCCCAGCCCTTCGCCGGACGTTGTTGTAATAACGCCCGCGCCTGAACAGGGCTTAACCACGGGTCAAACAGCGCCTCAAGAATCACACTTTGCGTGGCGTCCAGGGTGTTGATGTTGATTTGCTGGCGGGTCATCGGCAGCGCACAGACCAGCGGTTTCAGTTTTTGATAAAGTCCGGTGTCCATTCCCTGCACCACGCGCATCTCGCTGATATCAGCCAGCGGTTGATTCGCGGCGTAGAACGGTACCGAACGGGCGAGATACTCGCTGTCTTCACGGCCCAGACGCGTCTGCACGCTGCGGTCCTCGTCAATAAATTCCCACAGGCTTTCGGCTATCAGTTCGGCCCGATAAGCAGGCACATCCAGGCGCGAGATCAGGGCAATCAGTTGTTGTACCGCGAGCGGACGCGACGCCGTTGTTGGTTGAGCAAGGGCATTCAGGTTAAAGCAGGCCTGAGCGTCACGCAGAGTAACGGCGATTTGCCCCTGCGGCAGTGGGAAAAAACGAGGGCCAGAAGCCCACGGCTGTGCCAGATGCACGCGCTTTTCATTTTTCAGGCTCAGACTGAGTGCGCTCAGCGCCAGGCTTTCTGCACTGGCGCTATACCACAGCGCCTGCTGGTACTCCTGCTGGCTGCGCGTTCGCCCAAGTTGTTGCTGCATCCGCCCGGAAAGCGTGATGGTTACCAGCATCATGACCGCCAGCAATACCAGCACCACGACCAGTGCCATTCCGCGTTTTGGTGGTGAGGTGATCATGATAATTGCGGCCCGCGTAACAACCAGATGCGTTCAATCTCGCCCCATTGCGGCGAATGCAGAGTCATGCGCACTGCCACAGGGATCGCCTGCACTGATGACCAGGTTTCCTGCCAGCGAGTGCCGTCGTAAAACTGCAAACGAAGTGAATCCGCCGGAATCAACTTTTGCGTTGTTGGCTTCACGCTGCCTGCGGCATCGGTCAGCGGCCAGGCTAACCGTTCGAGATAACCGTCATGAATGCGGTAACCGACGGTGAGCAGATTACTGCGCGGCAGACGCATCAATGGATTAACCACACCGCCGCGCACAAAGCGTATTCCTTCACTCTCAGAGGCCAGCACGCCAGCGCCCGCCAGTAACGCAGGTTCTCGCTGACCCTGATCGCCTCTTACCGGACGCGGCATCATTTGTGTCAGATCGTGGGTCAGAAAACTCATCGTTTGCTGCATGAGGTTTAGTTTTTGATCGTGTCCGGCGACGGCGCTATTCACGCGTGTGACGCCGTTTGTCACCTGCTGCGCCATCAGTGCCAGCGAGGCAAAAATGGCAATTGCCACCAGCATTTCCAGTAACGTGAAACCAGCGCGAGTCCTTCTCACTGCTGGCCTCCCACGGCGCTAAACCAGGCGCGTCGTGACTGAATCACCGGCGAAAAGTCTTCGTGAAGGCTGACTTCAATATCCACCGCCTGGAGCAGCGCGTTACCTGTATTCAGCGGTGTGGTTCGCCAGTACCAGCGGCTTCCAGCTATATCGCTCTCGCCCTGGTGCCTGACCGCCCGCTGCTCGGGGGTCATCAGGTAGAGCAGCGCGGTCTGGTTTTCAGCCACCCAGCCTGCTACCGTTTTCTCCTCAAGAACGTGCTGATTACTCAGCGCACCGCTGGCAATCTGTAACACCGCCATGGCGGCCAGCGCAAAAATCGCCAGCGCGAGCATTACTTCCAGCAAGGTAAATCCACGCTTCATGGCATCCTCTCATCACATTGATTGAGGGATAACGCGCCATCGTGCGCCAGCTTTACCGCCCAACACGCGTTTTGTGCCGACGCGTAAAAACGCAGTGTAAACGGCGTGACAGGTTCAAAAGGCGAAAAACGGATCTGCGGCGTCTTCTTTTTCGCCTCTTTTTGCAGCTCCAGTTCAATATCGTGCAGCGTCAGGCGACGACGCTGCAGCTCCAGCGCATACTCCTTCTGCCAGATATCACTGCCGGGTTGTAACAGCATCTGCACCTGTTTTGGCACCGTAACCTGTGCCGATAAGCGGGTCGCAGAAACGGGCAGCCACTGCCCGTGACGACGCTGCATAAACTGATAGCCAGGAGGATCGATTAGTACACCGAGTGTTTGCCCTTCGATCACTGCCCTGTCCTTAAACTGCGCAAAGCGAGTCAGAAAATCCTGCGCCGCTTTTTTCGCGGGCGATTCAGAATCGGTCGAAAAAGTCTGTACCACGCCCGCACTGGCAAGGCCGATAAGGAAAATCACCAGCATGATTTCCAGAAGAGTGAATCCGCGTTTGGGCACTGATTACTGAAACTCCTGCAAATTCCAGTTACCGATATCTGCGCCAGCACCTTCCCCGTTTTCCTGACCATCCGCCCCTAAGGTGTAAACATCAAACAGTCCTTTTTCACCCGGGCTGAGATACTGATAATCATTGCCCCACGGATCCTTTGGCAGCCGTTTGATGTATCCACCAGGACGGTAGTTGCGGGAGTCCGCCATATTGGCCGGTTGCTGGATCAGCGCCTCAAGCCCCTGTTCGGTGGTCGGATAACGCCCGTTATCCAGTCGATACATATCCAGCGCGTTCTCCAGCGCCACGATATCGCTGATGGCTTTTTGCCGATCTGCTTTCTCTTTGTTGCCCAAAAGGTTAGGCACCACCAGACTTGCCAGGACGCCAAGAATAACAATCACCACCATCACTTCCAGCAGGGTAAAACCTGCCCGTGGTTTTTGTGTGCGGGATAACGAATTCATGTGATAACTCCGTAAATTACATTCCAACCATATTGTTCAGTTGCAGCATCGGCTCGAGGATGGCGATGACGATAAACAGCACCACACCCGCCATCATCACCACCAGAGCAGGCTCAAACAGCCCTAACGCCAGCCCCACCTGAGTATCAAACTCCCGTTCCTGGTTGACTGCTGCCTGCTCAAGCATGGTTTCCAGTTCACCGCTCTGTTCGCCGGAGGCGATCATGTACAGCATCATCGGCGGGAACAGGCGCAACTCCGCCAGCGCAGCGCGCAAGCTGCTTCCTTCGCGGACGCGATCTGCCGCCAGCAGCAGTTGTTGCTCGACATAGCGATTTGCCGACACGGCAGCGGCGGTCTGAATGCCTTCCAGTAGCGGAACACTGCTGGCGGTGAGGATGCTTAACGTGCGGGAAAAACGCGCCGTATTCAGTCCGCGCGCAACACGCCCCGTCACGGGAAGACGCAGCAAGGTTTTATCCCAGCGCAGGCGCATAGCAGGATTTTTGAGTAGCCGTTGCCCCAGCACCAGAAGCCCCAGCAGACCTGCCAGCCAGTAAACGCCGCTGGTCTGCAACGCGTCGCTCATAGCGATAAGAGCGCGGGTGGAGGCAGGCAGCGCGTGTCCGAGATGATCAAACTGTTCGATAATTTTCGGCACCACCGCCGTCAGCAAAATAGTGACCACGCCCGTTGCCACCACCAGCAGTACCAGCGGATAGAGCATGGCCTGCAGCAGGCGTGATTTCAGGCGCTGTCGCTGTTCGGTGTAATCCGCCAGGCGATTGAGTACCACGTCGAGATGCCCGGATTTTTCTCCGGCAGCCACCATCGAACAAAACAGGGAGTCAAAGACGCGGGGATGTTCGCGCAGGCTGTCCGACAGGGAGTAACCTTCCTGAATCCGGCTGCGTAGCGCCATTCCGAGGCTTTTTACATGCAGTTTTTCACTTTGCTCACTGACCGCCTGTAAGCAGGTTTCCAGCGGCATTGCTGCCTGCACCAGCGTTGCCAGTTGGCGAGTGAACAGCGCCAGATCTGCCGCCGACACACGACGATGTGCGTGTCGCCGATGCTGCAACATTCCCCCTGACGAAGCATTCATCCGGGCTTCAATGTGCACGGGGATAAGCTCTTTACCGCGCAACAACTGGCGGGCATGACGCGCGGAATCCGCCTCAATCATGCCTTTGGTTTTGCGACCATTACGCTGTAACGCCTGATAGAAAAACAGTGCCATTACGCCTCCATCGTTACCCGCAGCACTTCATCGAGAGAGGTTTCTCCGGCAAGCACTTTCTCAATGCCGTTGCTGCGGATACCCGCAGAGTGTTGCCGGACATAACGTTCCAGCTCCAGTTCCCCGGCCTGACGGTGGATCAAATCACGCAATGTGGCGTCTACCACGATCAGCTCATGGATGGCAGTACGTCCGCGAAAACCTTTGTGATTACAGGCGGGGCAGCCCTGCGGATGGTACAGAGTGACGGTACGCGCATCGGTAATCCCCAGCAGGCGTTTTTCTTCGTCAGTGGCAGGCGCGGACTGGCGGCAGTCGGTACACAGCGTGCGAACCAGTCGCTGCGCCATCACACCCGTCAGACTGGAAGAGAGCAGGAAAGGCTCTACCCCCATATCCTGCAAACGCGTGATCGCCCCCACCGCCGTGTTGGTATGCAGGGTGGAAAGTACCAGGTGTCCGGTCAATGACGCCTGGACGGCGATTTCTGCGGTTTCGGTATCGCGGATTTCACCGACCATCACCACATCCGGGTCCTGACGCAAAATCGCGCGCAGGCCACGGGCGAAGGTCATGCCGACGCG
Source organism: Escherichia coli (assembly GCF_036503815.1). GTDB lineage: Bacteria > Pseudomonadota > Gammaproteobacteria > Enterobacterales > Enterobacteriaceae > Escherichia > Escherichia coli_F. The sequence continues at coordinate 851,711 of NZ_AP027764.1, read as the reverse complement.
GGTGTTAACCTGTGTCTGACCGATCCCTTCAATCATGTATTCGATAGGGTCTTCAACCGTGAGAATGTTACGCGAGTGGTTGTTCAGCTCCTGCAATCCAGCATACAGCGTGGTGCTTTTGCCGGAACCCGTCGGCCCCGTCACCAGAAAGATGCCGTGCGGTTTGTGTAACAGCTGGCGCAACTGCGCGGTCAGTTCATGGCTCAACCCCAGACGTTCCAGCGTCAGGCGGGCCTGGTTTTTGTCCAGCAGTCGCAGCACCACGCGCTCGCCCCAGGCGGAAGGCATAGTGGAGACACGCACGTCAATCGCCCGACCACCCAGCAGCAGCGCAATACGGCCATCCTGCGGTACGCGCTTTTCGGCGATATCCAGCCGCGCCATCACCTTAATACGTGATACCAGCAGCGAGGCCAGTTTGCGCCCCGGGCGCAGCATTTCATGTAATGTGCCGTCAACACGAAAACGGATCACCAGACTCTTTTCAAATGTCTCGATGTGGATATCCGAAGCGCCTTCTTTAATCGCCTCTGCCAACATGGCGTTGATCAGTTTGATGATCGGCGCATCATCGTCACTTTCCAGCAGATCCTCGGTTTCCGGCAGTTCTTCTGCGAGGGTAAAAAAGTCCTCAGCAGAACCGAGATCTTCCATCAGCTGGCGGGCCTCGGAAGAGTCCCGCTGCCAGACCGCATTCAGCCGCTGCTCAAATTCGGCCTCGTCGATTTGCCGCAGCGTAAAAGACGCGTTCAGCCCCCGCTGCAGCTCCTGCAAAACAGAGAGCGACAACGGATGCACATGGAGGATCTCCAGCGACACTTCGCACCATGCCACCAGGCTAAACCGACGGCTGAAACTGTAGGGCAGACGCACGGTGTTAGCGGTGGTTTCCTGTGCTACAGGCACCATTAACGCGTTCTCCCGGCATTAAGGAACGCACGAACTTCCGGCGGTAGAGCCTGATTTTGCGCTGGCAGTACCGGCTGCGCGGTGTGCGGCATCAGGCTTAAGCCTTGCTCATCGCGATAGATCTGTTCGGCGCGCATATAGTTATATTTGCGCTGCGACACGCCGTCTGCCGCCATACCATCACGCAGAATGGTCGGGCGGATAAACACCATCAGGTTACGTTTTTCTTTTTTATCCGCCGTCGATTTAAACAGGTTACCAATCAACGGGATATCGCCCAGCAGCGGCACTTTCGCCACGCTTTCTCCCGCCTGATCGTCCATCAGACCGCCAAGCACGATCAGCTCACCATCGTTTGCCAGCACGGTGGTTTTCAGTTTGCGCTCGCCAAACACGACGTCGAGGCTGGTCTGTCCTTCCACCTTCGACACTTCCTGCTCAATCACCATCTGTACCGCGTTTCCTTCGTTAATCTGCGGCGTGACTTTCAGCATGATGCCGACTTTTTTCCTTTCTACTGTATTGAAAGGATTGCTGTTATTGGAGCCAACGGTAGAGCCGGTTAATACCGGAACATCCTGGCCCACCATGAAGAAGGCTTCCTGGTTGTCCAGCGTGGTGATGCTCGGCGTGGAGAGAACGTTCGAGCTGGAGTCGTTTTTAACCGCCTGTACCAGCGCCATCCAGTCGCCTTTCACCACACCAACCGCCGTACCGCTAAAGCCAGAAAGAAGCTGGGCGAGCGTGGAGAGATCGCCGTTGGTGTCCGGATTAATGGTGGTGGCGCCGTTTTCGCTGATCACCGTTGAACCTTTCTGTGGCTTCGCTGCAGAAATCGCCGCCCCCAGCGTGCCGATAGGGATCTGCGTACCGTTGGCAAACTGCATTAACCCGGCATCTTTTGACGCCCACTGCACGCCGAAGTTGATATTGCTGCCTTCGGCAACTTCCACGATCAACGCCTCGACATGCACCTGAGCACGGCGAATATCCAGTTGTTCAATCACGCTTTGCAGCGACTGCATAATGTCCTGCGGCGCGGTGACAATCAGGGCATTACTGTGTTTACTGGCGGCGATGGAGACAACCTCACGCCCGCTACCAACTGTGCCTTCCGCCTCTTCTTTAGCCGCCGTGAGCGTGCCGCTGACCTGCTTCAGTACATCGACCAGATCTTCGGCTTTGCTGTATTTGAGATAGAACACCTGGCTGTTGCCGCTGCGTTCCATTTCTGAGTCCAGCCGACGGATCAGGCGGCGCATTTTGTCTCGTGTGGCGGGATCACCACTGACAATCACGCTGTTGGTGCGTTCGTCGGCGACAATTTGAGATTTCAGCGTTGCTGGCTGGTTCTCGCCGCTGTTTTTAGTCAGGCTTTCCAGCACGCGGGCAATTTCCGAGGCCGAGGCGTTATCCAGCGGGATCACCTCTTCGGTGCGGTTTCCCGCATGATCCACGCGCTGGATCACTTCCGTCAGGCGCTCCACAACTGAGGCGCGTCCGGTAAGCATAATTACGTTGGAGGGATCGTAATTAACAACGTTGCCTGAGCCTGCGCTATCGATCATCTGGCGCAAAATCGGCGCCAGCTCTCGTACCGAAACATTGCGTACCGGCACTACTTTAGTGACCATTTCATCGCCCGCGTAGTTGTCGCTGCCTTCACCGACCAGCGGCAGTGGCTCGACTTTCGCGGCGCTGGATTTCACCACCTTCAGCACGTCGTTTTCCATCGGTACGACGGCATACCCCTGCGCTTCCAGCAGATTAAGGAATAACTGGTAATACTGGCGTTCATTGAGCGGGGTCATGGTGCGAATACTCACTTTCCCCTGTACGCCCGGCCCCATAATGATGGTTTTATTAAGGTTAGCGCCGACGGTTTCGATGAACGATTTCAGGTCGGTATCTTTAAAATTAGCGGTGAAAGTGGCTTCTTCCGCCCAGACCGGTGAACTGCATAATACCGCTGCCAGCACCAGCGGCAGTAAACGCTTTTTTGTTTTGAGGCCAGTTGTCTTCTTACGCCAGACTGACAACGTAATATCACGCCAAAACACGATGAATGATTCTCCTGGATTAAATGCGGTTAGCGCAGCGCGATGGAAATGTCGTAGCGCGCACCCTTGCGTAAAACCGTAAGTTGAATGGAATCCATTGAAGGTAACTGCCGCATCAGAGCAATCATTGCTCGTGGATCAGTGAAATCCTGCTGATTTAGCGCAATGGCGATATCGCCTTCCTTGAAACCGCTGGCATCGAACAGAGAACGATCTGCCCCCGGTTTCACTGCATAACCGACAATCCCCTCCTTACGCACAGGCGTAAGCTGGATATAGTTAAAAATTTTCTGCGGATCTTTCGCCAGTGCCTGACGCACGGCAGCCGGGATCTCAACGGGCGCACTGGCAGCAGGCTCAGCAACAGCTTGCTTTGCTTCGTCACTGACGGCTTTTTTGTTGGTCACGGCTACGGTGGAATGCTCCTCTTCTGCCAGACTGAGCCGCTCTATTTTTCCCTGATAGCGCAGCATCACATGGTCGCGATTGATTTCCTCAATCACTGCGTTGTGAGAGCCAAGCCGTTCACCCTGCAAATAGACCTGCTGTTTGCCGCCTTCTTCAATAACCGCGCCAGGTCTGGCACCAAAGGCGATCCCGCGCAGCACCACATTAAGACGCGTTTCTGCTACAGGTTCAGGTTGCTTTACCGGTGTGGCGACGCGCTGATATTTACCAAACCAGTTTTGCTGGCTGATTAATTGCACATCTTTTTTATCGAACGTTTTTACATCCGCATGGGGCTGTTTATTCACCGATGGAGAAACCGCCGTATATTCCGCAGAAAAGGAGAAATAGCGCCAGAGTGAATACGCCATTTTTGCAGAAATAATAAGCAGCATCAGCCAGAACATCGCGCGTACAATTTTGCGAAGATGCTCTTTGTTTGTATTAAGAGATTGTCTCTGGTTAAGAGTGTGACGAATTTTAGTCAGCCATTGAATGAGATAAATTCGTGCGTCACGAAAAACAACCCGCGCCAATTTATATACCCGACGTTATGCTTTGACTATTCCACAAGTAGTGCGATCCAGTTTCCGCTGAAACTGGTTACCTGTACGTGTATCATTAATCGTTATGCTGTAATTAATTCCCTCGGTGATCATTAATTTCACCGTTGGGTCTGCACACATTTGTCGTTGGTAGCTGGTTAAAAAGGCGTCAGGCGTCTGCGTGGTCTGAGCACCCGCTTCGCTGATGATGGTCATTTTTACCGTCGTGCCGCTGCTTTGCGCCAGCACTAAGGTATAACCCGCAGATTTAATCGGCAGGTTTTGGCTGATATTTTGCGCCTGTTTTTTCGCCAGTAAACTGGCATTTTCATTATGGCTGGCACAGCCACTGAATAATCCTGTAGCGCTCAATAATAGCGATATTAATACCCTCCCTGGCATCTGTTTTATCGACATGGTAAATAATCTCTAAGGTTATTAATAAGAGTTAAAATGTCACTTTGATAATGACGGGATTATCATTAAAACAATGCCTGTAGATAAAGTGTTGCTATACCGCCCAGACTTAAACACGGTCCAAAAGGCAGTGTGGTTGATCCTCTTTTTGTAATAACGGCATATATCAGGCCGCAGCATGAGGCGATTAAAGCCACATTGGGCAGCGACAACGCGCCCACCCAGCCACCTAACGCGGCGAAGAGTAATACATCGCCCATGCCTAATGCTTCTTTACGCAGAACTATTCCGGCTATCCAGCGCAGGGAGTAAAAAGTGATAAATCCCACCAGGACGCCGGTAACTGCGTCTTGTAGCGTTAACGGACTCTGTTTCGCCCATGCCGCAATCAGTCCTGTCCACAATACGCCCTGAGTAAAAACATCGGGCAGCCATTGGTTATCAAGGTCGATGATGCTCGCGGCAATCAGCCAGGCGGATAATATCATCACCGCCAGCGCCCATCCACTTTCCGGCCAGACCAGACTCGCCAGCAAAAAAGCGAGTGCCGTCAATAACTCCACCAGCGGATAACGCTTGCTGATTTTCGCCTGACAATCACGGCAGCGCCCTTTGAGCATCAACCAGGAGAGCAGCGGAATATTGTCACGAACGCGGATGGTCTGCTGACAATGCGGACAGTGCGAACGCGGTAGCGCAAGGCTTATTTTTGACTGCGCACTCGGCATTTCACCATGAAACTCCGCCATTTGTTGGCGCAGCATGATGGGGTAACGCCAAATCACCACATTCAAAAAACTGCCGATGATCAATCCTCCGACGGTAGCCAGGACGGGCATCGCCGCGGGGTATTGCTGAAAAACATCAAAAAACATGGTTAAAGGTTATTTGTTGTAACTTGCCGGATGCGGGCCTGCAGGTGTATGCCATACGGCTTTCCTCCAGGCCCGATGCGCCTTATATCATGCCGGATGCGGCGCGAGCGCCTTATCCGGCATACAGGATTACTCGACAGACATCTTATGCTCGGTAACCTTGTTAATGGTTTCCGGTCCCTGTTCCGGTTTCGGCAGCTTGAGTGACGCCAGCGTGTTGTACGCCGACTGGCTCACTCCGCCCTCGAAGCTCATTTCGCTTGCCCCCGGAAGCTGGTAAGCATTCGCACCCGGATTCCACTTCTTAAAGAACTCCGAAAGATCCGTCTGGGCGACCCAGGATGCACACAGCATCAGCGTGTCCGCTGCGTTACCGTTGGATTCAGCACAGTAATTTCTGCCGCCAAACTTGTCATTGCTGACCTCATCGCCGCGTGCTTTACGGTGCATCAACTGGAACAGGTTCCAGCCTTTCATCCCTTCACGATCGCTGTAGAACTTAGGCAGGTCACCTTCTGGATACCACTGTTTGATATCAAAGTTTTTCTCTGCCCACTCCTTCAGCTGCGCGTACATCAGCAGACGGTCACCCGCACCGCCGCGTGCCCAGGCCTGACCGTTGCTCTCGTCCAGATATTCCGGCGCGACGGTAATGTCGTCAGCGACACGGTTCATCTTACCGAGATAGCGATCCTGCATGTACAGCGCCAGCACGTTGTTCGCCACTTCAGTTGCACCCGGTACGTTCAGCGGTGTTTCTGCAGCGTTATGACCGACTTCGTGCCAAATCAGCCAGTCGTTCAGCGGCGTCGTCGGCAGCGTGGTGCTGTTCGTCGAGAAGCTGCTGTTCATCACCGGATAACCCGAGTGCGCGTCACCAATGGAGATCTGCACATCGTTGGCGAAACGATGTTTATGCCCCGTCAATGCTTTATAGGTAAACATCCGGTGCTTACCGTCTTCATCATTACGACCGTAAAAGTCATTCATCGAACTGGCAAAGGTATCCAGATCTTTAGCGAATTGCTCCAGACCGCCCGTGTAATTACTGGCATTCAGGTTCTTCTTCGGCGTAGTGTAGATGAAAGCGTCTGACTCCAGCTCGCCCAGCGGCGCAGGGGAGTTCAGATCGTGTTGCCACTTACCGTCTTTATAGAACGGCGCTTTTACTACACCAGTAAAGGTGAAGGTGGCAGATTCATTGTCGTTGCTGTCGCCTTTGATATAAATCAGGCCACCGTAAGGCACCTTGAACGTCAATTCACCGTTAGCCGCCAGAGAATAGGTTTTAGTGACTCTTGGCGGACGGTTCAGCGCAACTTCATGCTTCTCACGTCCGGTCAGGTCGTCAGCCAGTGCCACGGTAACAGTCACTGGGACTGACGCCGAAGACTTAATGGTGACCTCTTTCTGAGCCGGAGCCCACAGACCAGTAGACTGCATGTTACCCGCAAACCATTTGGTCGGGTTCGAGTACAGGCTGATGGTTTCAGTAACGTTCTGCCCCTCTTCCGATACGGCTCCCGGGTACTTCTCGACATCAACTTTAATGTTCAGATCCCACCAGGAACGGCCCAGCATCAGGCGCGTCAGCGGTTTTTCCATATAGTTGAGCGGGTAGCTCGGGTTCATCATGCCTGCTTTGCTGCTACCGTCACCGTAGATCATGTTGTTATCAATCAGCGATTTTTTCAGCTCAGCAGAACACTGCGTACCAACGTATGCATTGTTGGTGTAGCAGTTCAGGAACTCAGTGAACGTTTTAAAGCCCAGCTCGTCATTTTTGCCTTCTTCATAACGATAAGCCGTATCGTTCCACAACCAGACCGACATGTTCTGGTACAAACGTTCCAGATCGACGCTGTTCAGACGCTCACCTTTACTGCCTTTAGTACGGAAATAAAGCTCATGCTGATACAGGCGCTGAATGTTGGTGCCTAAATCCGCAGCCTGCACCATCGCTTTCGCCGTGTTGGCGTCAAGATTCAGTTGCGTATAGCGCGGAACATACATGCCACCAGTAACCGGAACCCCCGTGCCAGGACGATATTCCAGGCAGTTGACCTCATAGTGGTATGCCGAGTCCTTACACTCCTGTAATCCAGGAAACTTCTCAAAGATTTTTGCCTTTGCAGCCTCCAGAGACTCTTTGGTTTTAAACTCCGCCTCATCAATAAAGGCATAGCGCGTTTCCTGTTTGCCATCTACATCTTCCAGCCAGCTGGCAACTTCCAGCTTCGGTTTGTCATCAGGTTTGTTATCTACCTGATATTTCCACTTAACTTCCCCTGTCTCGCTATCGATGAAGTATGGCAACGCACCGTCTACGGCAGGATAACGTTCATAGACCCAAATGCCCGTTGCGCGCTGCTGACGAACGCGGTTCGGATACCCTTGAGGATCATTATTCACCACCGACTTGTTCAGTGCCATTGACAGGCCTGCGGCATCAAGCAGGCGCACAAAGCCAGACGCGCTCTCTTCCTTAAGATTGCTCATCACGTTTTCCATGATCAGCACCGAACCGCCTTTGTCCAGATAGGCTATCAGATCGGTCACATCCTGCTGGCTCAGCTTCGGTTTGCTGGTATCTGCACGTAGAGGCACTGCATAGGGATCACCAGACCACTGAGTCACATATTCAAAGCCGTTGAGGATCAGCAACGGAACTTCTTCCGGATTCAGATCGCCATAGCTGGTCAAATATTTAACAGAAATACCTGCGAAATCCGGATGGAAGCCAAACGCAGCACGGCTCCCCGTAACCTGGCCATGATTTTTGAAATAAACGTTTTCCAGGTTCGTACCCACGGTCATTGTGCTCTTGGTATTTGGCTGCCAGATGTCGTTTGACAGATAGCGCAGTACGTTCTGCATGAAGTGCTTCATGTCATCTGAATCACCGCTGAGCGTACACTCACCTTTATCATTAACACCACCGGCCCAGCTGTAACCATTCGGGCAACGCAAAATGCTGTTGTAGTGCGGGTTACCGATAACCATCAGTTTGCCCTCACCGACTTGCCCCAGCGAAATAAACGGCAGATTGAAGGTGGCGGTATCGCGCGTAACGTTCTCTGGCTGCACAATGGAAGGCGCTTCCGTAATGTACGCCAGCTCGTTTTTATCCCAGGCGCGTTTTTCGCCAAACGCCAGCCAGTAGTTTTTATCATTACGCGCCATCAGAATCGGGAATGCCGCGTTGGAGATATTCACCACCGCCTGACCGCGCGCATTTCCCGTGCTGCCATAGAAGTTGGTAGAGTCATGGAATACATGGAACTTGCTGACAGACTGGTAGTTCGTATCCACGCCCCACAGCTTGTTGATAACGCCCTGAATCTGGCCGTCATTAACATTGCGCGTCGTCAGCGAGAACCAGCGAGCCTCGTTACAACCGTCGGTTTTCGCACAAATCGCGGTATCGATCTCTTTGGCCTGACCCGTCTTAAACTGCTCGATAAATTCGTTAGGCAGCACAACGTTTTGATCGCCTTCATCCAGCGTCGCGCCATTGGATAACGAGAGATTGATAATCTCGTTGATCACGTTGGGATATTCGGCAAAGATCTTGCGTACATCGTCCGGAACAACACGGGTATTATTTTGCCCGGTTGTCGAATAGCGATGAATCAGCTGATCAACATTCGCGCCGTGAACTTCATCACCCAATTCAGTCAGCGCAATAGTCGACTTATTGCCGCGTACTGAGCCCAGTTCAAATGTATCGATACCAAAGGAGATGGTTTCGCCCCAGCTAAAGGAGAATTTACCGTTTTCGTCAGTTACGCCACGGCCTGAATTGGTGTAGTAGTCTACGCCAGCAACACCGTTCCCCAGGCTATCCACCAGATGGCCTTCGGAAAGAATGATTTCAGTTGGTTGATACTGATAAAACTGTTCCGCGTTAGCCGACACGAAGGACGCGTTCAGATCCGGTTTTGTTCCCTCTGTCGTGACTGGCACTACCGTTGAGGTATGGGTGGACGGCGCTTTATCAGTCGCAGCATTGTTTTCCACCTCTTCATTGACCAGCTTGCTGAAATCGTTTGTTGCCAGATCAATTTGCTTATACAGTTTTTCAAAACGCGCGCGATCAACCACTGACGAGAAAGTAAGACAAAGCTGTTCTGCATCTGCGGGGCAACTGTCGCTGGACGTCACCAGAGAGATGGCGTTGGTTTTCTTATTTGCAGAATCCGCCAGCTCCTGCGCGTCCTCAAGGCTAAACGACACTTTGTCAACCGCACGCAGGCTACGCGCAGTCTCTGACTGGGTGTTGAAAGTTGCAATGGTCGTACTGCCCACCACACAACTCACGGTATTGCCTGGCGTAAAGGTAAAGCCGTCGCTGGATTCACCATTACAGGTAGCACCAGTTACCCGCTGGCTTCCGCCCAGGGTCAGATACCCCGTTTTCGTAGGAACAGGTTCTGGCTCCGGTTCTGGTGTCGGCTCTGGATCGGGTGTCGGGTCTGGTGTAGGTTCTGGGTCCGGCGTCGGCTCAGGTGTCGGTTCCGGGGTTGGTATTGGATCGGGTTTCACTTCCGGCAAAGTCCCTGCTCCAGAATCTACAGACGGCGTATCGGAGGACGATCCTGAACCACCGCCATCACAACCGGTTAATAAGGTTGCGCTTAAAATAGCCGCTAAAAGCGATTTTTTATATTTAAATTTCTTATTCATTAATAACGCAAGTGACAAAATAAAATTAAAGAATTTGTAACTGGGAAAATAGTTTTATGCTTTATTTTCTCTAATAACTTCCTCCATTCTTAAGAAAACGGCATCATTTATAGAAAAACAGGTGAAATCTATAAGAATATCCCCTATACGATATCTGTCAGGTTATTTTTACGAAATTTCAACAAACAAAAAATCAATAACTTTTCACAGCGTAACCATATAAATTCGTTGATAGTTTTAACGATTTAGATTGCAAAAGCAACAGATAGAACGGTGTTTGCTCATCAAGCGAACATAATTAATACAGACTTGTTTTGCGTGATAAAAAAACAGATGTTCTCACACCCTTAATTATTTAGTATGTTATCTGAATGCAATACATTATTACTGTATAGATAATAAAGCAGGAAATGATTTTAAATTAATAAGACAGAATAATGTAATGAACAAAGAATGAAGCCGGATGATATTAACGATCATCCGGCTTAATTGATTTACGAGACTAACATTCCGGTAAACACATACGCCTGCAGCAGGGTGATAATGCCGATAACGCTGGCAAAAATCAGACTGTGCTTCACGGTGTAGCGGAACAGTTCAGATTCTCGGCCCACCATACCTGTCGCGGCACAGGCCACGGCGATAGATTGCGGGGAGATCATCTTGCCGGTCACGCCACCGCTGGTGTTTGCTGCCACCAGCAGGGTGTCAGAGACGTTGATTTGCTGCGCCGTCGTTGATTGCAGTGAACCAAACAGGGCGTTAGAAGACGTATCCGAACCCGTGAGAAATACACCCAACCAGCCAAGGAACGGTGAGAAGAACGGGAACATCACGCCTGTGCCCGCCAGTACCAGCGCCAGCGTGGTGGACATACCGGAATAGTTGGTTACGAAGGCGAACGCCAGCACCATGCCAATCGACAGTATCGGCCACTTCAGGCTAATTAGCGTTTCGGCAAAGACGCCAATACCTTTCTTGATCCCCACGCCGAGGATGAAGATCGAGATAATCGCCGCAATAAAAATAGCGGTGCCACCAGCGGAGAGAGGGTCGAATTTAAACACCGCATCCATTGGCGTTGGCTGAGCGACAATGGGTGCCGCTTTCAACACTTGTTGATGCAAATGAGGGATCTGGAAATTAATCACCAGCGAATAAAACGCACCGCCCGGAGCAAATAACGCTTTAAATGGTTTCATCGTCCAGATGGTAACCAGTACCGTTAAGATTAAAAACGGTGACCATGCACGAATGATTTGCCCCAGACTATATTCTGAAGGCACGGGACCGCCAGAAGATGGCTTATTTACCACCATCGCACCTGCGGATTGCCCCATGCTGATTGCCGTTTCGGTATTTTTCGGCCGCCAGACTTTAAGGAATAAAGCGAGTGAGACAATACTCACCAGCGCCGAAGTAATATCCGGCAGTTCCGGACCAATGTAGTTAGAGGTAAAGAACTGCGTGACAGCGAAGCTTCCCCCTGCAACCAGCGCCGCTGGCCAGGTCTCTTTCACCCCTTTCCAACCGTCCATCATTGCCACCAGCCAGAATGGCACAAGAACCGACAGGAACGGTAACTGACGTCCCGCCATTGCGCCAATATCAAACGGATCGATTCCCGTTACCTGACCAGCGACCAGAATCGGCACGCCCAAGGCACCAAACGCCACCGGCGCAGTGTTGGCAATCAGACACAACCCCGCCGCATATAACGGTTTGAAGCCCAGCCCCACCAGCAGAGCGCCTGTAATCGCCACCGGCGCGCCAAAGCCAGCCGCTCCTTCCAGCAGTGCGCCAAAGGAGAAACCAATCAGTAACACCTGCAAACGCTGATCGTCGGTGATGGAGATAACCGAACTGCGGATAATATCAAACTGCCCGCTGGCAACGGTTAATTTATACAGGAATACCGCCGCGACAATAATCCACGCAATAGGCCATAATCCATAAATAAAGCCATAGCCCGCAGCAGCAAATGCCATATCAATTGGCATTTTAAAGGCGAATATCGCAATCAGGATAGATAATATAAGGGTTATTGCTCCAGCAACATGCCCTTTCAGACGTAATACCGCGAGTGCAACGAAGAAGAATATTATCGGGATCAGGGCGACCAGAGCGGATAGCCTCAGTCCTCCCATCGGCATATACATTTGGGTCCAGGTAACCATATTGTTCAGTCTCTTATTATCTTTATATACTTGATATATTTAAGGTTTGTAATAAGCAAAAGAGGACTGAACTGTAAAATATAGGCGTTATACTTTACATCAACAGCACGCCGCTAACGCAATTGCTACCTCTGGCATAACAAGTATATCGGGTAAGGGTTTCTGTTCCGCACACACAGGCGCAGAGTATCGTAAAGATGTCCATAATGTTGTTTTAGTCCCGCTAGTGATGCGCTACGGGTATTTAATATTGTTAAACCCTGATAATCGCTCCGGTTATTTCCGGGATAAATATACTACCGCAGTTACTATCATAGCCCCGACAATAAAACTTGCCGGGGCTTTTTTGATGCTATTAATGACTTTCCTTTTCACGTAAACGCCAGGCGTGTAATAACGGTTCGGTATAACCGTTTGGCTGTTTCACGCCGAGGAAGATCAAATCGCTGGCAGCTTTAAAGGCACACGAGTTAGCGAAATTCCCGACCATCGGACGATATGCCGGATCGCCAGCATTTTGCTGATCCACCACTTTCGCCATGTTCTCCAGCGACGCATGCACCTGATCTTTGGTCAGAATACCGTGACGTAACCAGTTGGCGATATGCTGGCTGGAGATACGCAACGTTGCACGGTCTTCCATCAGCGCCACGTTGTGAATATCGGGTACTTTTGAACAACCAATCCCCTGCTCCACCCAGCGCACCACGTAACCCAAAATCCCCTGCACGTTGTTATCCAGCTCTTGTTGGATCTCTTGTGCCGACCAGTTAGCGTTTTCAGCAACCGGAATGGTCAGCAGATCGTCCAGCAGCGGTTCAAATTCAGCATTGAACTCGGTCTGGGCAATGTTGGCTTGCACACTCTGTACGTTGGTTTGATGGTAGTGCAGCGCATGGAGTGTAGCGGCAGTTGGCGACGGAACCCAGGCCGTGTTCGCCCCGGCACGTAACTGATCGCCCTTCTGGCTGTACATGTCTGCCATCAGGTCCGGCATTGCCCACATCCCTTTACCGATTTGCGCTTTACCGCGCAGCCCGCAGAACAGGCCGGAAAGCACGTTGTTGCGCTCGTAGGCTTTGATCCACGGCGTCGATTTCATCTGGTTTTTACGCAACATTGGGCCCGCTTCCATCACCGAATGCATCTCATCGCCAGTACGGTCAAGGAAACCGGTATTGATAAACGCCACGCGGTTGCTGGCCTGAGCGATACAGCTACGCAAGTTCAGCGAGGTCCGGCGTTCTTCATCCATAATGCCCATTTTCAGGGTATTCGGTTTCATACCAAGCATTGTCTCAATGCGGGTAAACAGTTTGTTGGCAAAAGCCACTTCCTGTGGACCGTGCATTTTCGGTTTCACAATATAAACACTGCCGGTACGCGAGTTTTTCTGCACTTTTAAGTCGTAGAGGGCAATCGCACCAGTCATGACGCCATCAAGAATACCTTCCGGAATTTCATTACCTTCGCTGTCCCAAATCACAGGAATGGTCATCAAATGCCCCACGTTGCGGATAAACAGCAGCGAACGTCCGTGCAGAGAAATTTCAGAGCCATCGGCGGCGGTATACTGACGATCGTCATTCAGTTTACGCACGATTTGCCGACCGTTTTTCTCCATTTTCTCTTGCAGAGTCCCCTGCATCAGGCCCAGCAGGTTGCGATACAGCAGGATTTTATCTTCCGCATCAACCGCCGCGACCGAATCTTCGCAATCGAGAATGGTACTGATGGCCGCTTCGACGATAACATCGTTGATGTGCGCCGGATCGTCTTTGCCAATCCGCCCGTTGGCATCGATTTGTAGCTCAATATGCAGGCCGTTATTTTTCAGCAAAATGCAGGTCGGCGCAGCAGTATCGCCACGGTAACCGACAAACTGTGCTGGAGTACGTAACGTGGTTTCTTGACCATTTTTCAACTGGATGCGTAATTGTTTATCGACCACCTTAAACGCCACCACATCCTGATAGCTGCCATTTTCCAGCGGTAGTGATTCATCGAGGAAACGCCGAACCCAGGCGATAACCTGCTCACCACGCTGCGGATCGTAGCCGCTGACCATCGCCCCTTCCTGCGGGATGATGTCGCTGCCGTATAACGCATCGTACAGTGAGCCCCAGCGCGCGTTCGCCGCGTTCAGCGCGTAGCGGGCATTCATTGCCGGAACCACCAGCTGTGGCCCCGCCTGGCTGGTGATTTCGCTGTCGATACCCGTGGTTTCCACCGTAACGTGGTCAGGCTGTGGCACCAGGTAGCCCAGTTCACGCAGGAAAGATTTATAGGCCGCTTTATCTTTTACCGGCCCCGGATTGCTGCGATGCCACTCATCAAGCGCCGCCTGAATGCGATCGCGCTCTGCCAGCAACTGACGATTCTCTGGCGCCAGATCGTGAACGATGTCATCAAAATTGCGCCAGAACGCGGCAGCATCCAGTTCCACGCCAGGCAAAACTTCTTCATCCACAAAACGTTTAAAATTGGCGTCAATGCGTAAACGGCCCTGGGTTATGGTTTGACTCATTGTTTCTCTCCTCGTTTTCGCTTATTTCGCCAACACCGCTGCTGCCGCTTTCGCGACCTGCGCATCCTGTGCTCCGGTTAAACCAGAAACGCCCACGGCACCAATAATTTGCCCATCCACAACAACCGGTACGCCACCTTCCAGCGACGTCAGTAACGGCGCAGTCACGAACGCGGTACGTCCGTTGTTCACCATCTCTTCATAGCCCTTAGTTTCACGACGCCCCAGCGCGGCGGTACGCGCTTTCTCCTGGGAGATGTAAGCCGCAATCGGCGCGCAATCGTCCATGCGACTTAACGCCAGCAGATGACCGCCGTCATCGGCAACAGCAATGGAAACAGACCAGTTATTTTTCTGCGCCTCTTCCTGACCTGCGGCAATAATTGCACTCGCCATTTGCTGGCTAAGAATGACTTTAGTTTTCATTTTGTTATTCCTTTTCAAGGGCTTGTTCTACAATTTCAATCCAGTGACGCACAGAGGTACGACCGGCACTCGCCAGATGCATCTGGCAACCAATGTTGGCGGTGACGATCATTTCCGGTTTGCCGCTTTCCAGCGCATTCATTTTGTTATCCCGCAGCTGGCGCGCCAGATCGGGATGCGTTAACGCATATGTTCCCGCTGAACCGCAGCACAGATGGCTGTCGGGAACGTCCGTTAAGGTAAATCCAAGACGAAGCAACACTTTTTCCACTTCGCCGTTCAGCTTTTGCGCATGTTGTAGGGTACACGGGCAGTGGAAGGCCAGTTTTTTATCGCCGCGAATTGCCAGTTTTTCCAGCGGTTCCTCGCGCAGAAGTTCGACTAAATCGACCGCCAGCTCACTGACCTGACGCGCTTTATCGGCATACAACGCATCGTTTTTCAGCATCTGCCCATACTCTTTGACAAACGCGCCGCAGCCGCTGGCAGTCTGCAAAATTGCCTCGGCACCTGCTTCAATCGCGGGCCACCAGGCATCAATATTATTGCGCGCCCGCGCTAACCCTTTCTCTTGCGCATTAAGATGATAGTCCACCGCGCCACAACAGCCTGCTTCGTTAGCTGGCATGACGCTGATCCCCAGACGATCCAGCACTCGCGCAGTTGCCGCGTTGGTGTTGGGCGAAAGCGTAGGCTGGGCGCAGCCTTCCAGCATTAAAACCCGACGCTTATGGCGCAGCGGTGGACGCGGTTTAGCTTTCACCGTTTCAGCAGGCAGTTTTGCTCTGACCTGTTCCGGTAAAAACGGTCGCAGCACCAGCCCTACCTGCGTCAGCGCACGGAAGACCGCCGGACGCGGCACTACCTGGCGCAATCCTTCGCGCAGCATTCGCTCCGGCAATGGACGTTTCACTTTCTGCTCGACAATATCACGCCCGATATCCAGCAAATTGTGATAGCGCACACCAGAAGGACAGGTGGTTTCACAATTGCGACAAGTGAGACAGCGATCGAGATGCTCCTGCGTTTTAAGCGTGACTTCGTTGCCCTCCAACACCTGTTTAATCAGATAGATGCGCCCGCGCGGCCCGTCCAGTTCATCGCCTAAAAGCTGATAAGTTGGGCAGGTTGCAGTACAAAATCCACAGTGAACACAGGCGCGCAGGATGCTGTCGGCTTCCAGCGCACGCGCGTTCTGAAGCATCTCTTCAGTTAACCGGGTTTGCATAGCCTGCTCCTTAAAGTTCCGCGTACATGCGACCGGGGTTAAACACGCCGCAAGGGTCGAGCTGCTGTTTAAGCTGCTGGTGATAGCGGAATAAAGGAGCCGGTAGCGGGGCAAAGCCACCATCTCCGGCACTAAAGCGGGTCGCATGACCGCCTGCGTTGTGGGCAATGCGATGGATTTGATTGTCATCGGCTGTCGATTTCAGCCAACGTAACGCCCCGCCCCAGTCGATCAGTTGCTCGCCGGGTAAATCCATCATCGGCGCATCGGTGGGTAAGGAAATACGCCATAAAGTGCCCGGTAATGAGAAGAACGGCAGTTGTTGTTCACGCAATTGCTGCCAGAACTGACCCGCAACCTCTTCGCCACCCAGCAGTTCACGTGCTGCTTTTACCGATCCTTCACCGCCTTCAAGGCGGATCCACAACGCATTGTCGAAGTAACATAAGCCACTAATGGGTAATGGCTGGAGTTGCCACTGGGCGATTTCACTCATGGCTTCTTGCAGGCTTATTTCCCGACGCAAGCTCAGTGTGGCGCGCGGTCGCGGCAACACTTTCATCGAGATTTCAGTGAGCACGCCAAGACAGCCGTAGCTTCCGGCCATTAACCGCGAGAGATCGTATCCGGCAACGTTTTTCATCACTTCGCCACCAAAGCGCAGATGTTTTCCAGTGCCGGTAATAATGCGCGTACCGAGGACAAAATCGCGGACCGAACCGCTCCACGGGCGACGCGGCCCCGCCAGCCCGCAGGCGACCATCCCGCCCCAGGTGGCTTCTTCACCATAATGCGGCGGCTCGCAGGGGAGCATTTGCCCCGCGCTCTCCAGCGCCGCTTCAATCGCCACCAGCGGTGTTCCGGCACGCGCGGTAATCACCAGCTCGGTCGGGTCGTAATTAACAATGCCGCGATGGCAACGCACATCCAGCGTTTGCCCGATGACAGGACGACCTAAAAAGGCTTTGCTATTGCTTCCCTGAATCACCAGCGGCGTTTTATCGCTAATTGCCTGATTCACCTGCTCCAGCAGTACCTGGCTGTAATCACACTCGCCTAGCATCAGAAACGCTCCAGTTCAGGGAAAGGTAAATGACCGTGATGCACGTGCATGGCACCAAATTCAGCGCAGCGGTGCAGTGTGGGGATGTTTTTCCCAGGGTTCAGCAAACCATCAGGATCAAACGCCGACTTGACTGCATGAAAGGTAGTAATTTCATCACTGTTGAACTGGGCGCACATCTGATTGATTTTTTCGCGCCCGATGCCATGTTCCCCACTGATACTGCCGCCTACTTCAACACAGAGTTCAAGGATCTTCCCACCCAATTCTTCCGCACGGACGAATTCACCGGGTTCGTTGGCATCGAAAAGGATTAACGGGTGCATATTGCCGTCTCCGGCATGAAAGACGTTGGCAACGCGTAAATCATATTGCTGCGATAAACGGGCAATGCCTTCCAGTACGCCAGGCAACGCGCGGCGCGGGATGGTGCCGTCCATGCAGTAGTAATCCGGGGAGATACGTCCTACCGCCGGAAAAGCATTTTTGCGACCGGCCCAGAAACGCACGCGCTCCGCTTCATCCTGCGCCAGACGGACGTCAGTCGCGCCCGCTTTCAATAAGATGTCGTTAACTCGCTCGCAGTCTTCCTGTACATCAGATTCCACGCCGTCCAACTCACACAATAAAATTGCTTCGGCATCGACGGGATAACCGGCATGAATAAAATCTTCCGCCGCGCGGATCGACAGGTTATCCATCATCTCCAGCCCGCCGGGGATAATGCCATTAGCGATGATGTCGCCAACCGCAAGTCCGGCTTTTTCTACCGAGTCAAAGCTGGCTAACAGAACTCGTGCCACAGGGGGCTTCGGCAGCAGTTTTACCGTCACTTCGGTGGTCACGCCGAGCATGCCTTCCGATCCGGTGAACAGCGCCAGTAGGTCAAAACCGGGCGAATCCAGCGCGTCCGATCCCAGCGTCAGCGCCTCGCCATCCAGCGTTTGCACTTCAATTTTCAGCAGGTTATGTACGGTCAGACCATATTTCAGACAGTGGACGCCCCCGGCGTTTTCCGCCACGTTGCCGCCAATGGAACAGGCGATTTGTGAGGAAGGATCCGGCGCGTAATAGAGATTATGCGACGCAACAGCCTGGGAGATCGCCAGGTTACGCACGCCCGGCTGCACACGCGCACGGCGACCAACGGGGTTAATGTCGAGGATTTCTTTAAAGCGCGCCATCACCAACAACACACCTTTTTCCAGCGGCAGCGCACCGCCAGAAAGTCCGGTGCCTGCGCCACGGGTCACTACCGGTACATGCAAACGGTGGCAGACAGCGAGAATCGCCGTCACCTGTTCCATCTGCTTAGGCAGAACAACCAGTAATGGACGCGTACGATACGCGCTCAACCCGTCACACTCGTAAGGAATGATCTCCTCATCGGTATGCAGGATCTCAAGTCCAGGGACATGCTCACGCAGTGCCATCAGTACCGATGTGCGGTCGACATCGGGTAAAGCGCCATCAAGACGCTCTTCGTACAAGATGCTCATGAGTAGGCTTCGCTTTGTTGTGTTGTGTGGCAGCTGATTTTTGTGCGCTGCTTCTGTGAACAGTTATTAAGCGGGCTTTTCGTTTTCGTCTATCTCTTTAGCTACCGGTCAGACCATTTTTTTTTCCAGCTCTGTGACCTTGCCTTGGTTAACTTAATGTTAAATTGATGTAACATAATCACTTACGTGATGTGCGTGTTTTGCGAATCAAGAACAGAAAAATTGGTCCTACCTGTGCACGAGGTCCGGGAATGAAAGATGAACGTCGCCCTATTTGCGAAGTGGTTGCAGAGAGTATCGAACGGTTAATTATCGACGGCGTGCTGAAGGTCGGTCAGCCGCTTCCTTCGGAGCGTCGACTGTGTGAAAAGCTCGGCTTCTCGCGTTCCGCACTGCGTGAAGGGCTGACCGTGCTGCGCGGACGCGGGATTATTGAAACAGCGCAGGGGCGCGATTCCCGAGTAGCACGGCTTAATAGAGTGCAGGACACCAGCCCGCTAATTCATCTGTTCAGCACGCAGCCGCGAACGCTGTACGATCTACTCGACGTTCGCGCATTGCTGGAAGGCGAATCGGCAAGGTTGGCAGCTACGCTGGGAACCCAGGCTGATTTTGTTTTGATAACCCGCTGTTATGAAAAAATGCTCGCAGCCAGTGAGAACAACAAAGAAATTTCGCTGATCGAACATGCGCAGCTGGATCATGCTTTCCATCTTGCCATTTGTCAGGCTTCCCACAATCAGGTGCTAGTTTTTACGCTGCAATCATTGACCGATCTGATGTTTAATTCAGTGTTTGCCAGCGTAAATAATCTCTACCATCGACCACAGCAAAAAAAGCAGATCGATCGCCAACATGCGCGGATCTACAACGCGGTGTTGCAGCGGCTGCCACACGTCGCCCAGCGCGCAGCACGCGATCATGTGCGGACCGTGAAAAAGAATCTCCACGATATCGAGCTGGAAGGCCACCATTTGATTCGCTCGGCGGTGCCGCTGGAGATGAAGCAGGGGTGACTGCCATCAAATCTGCTTTTCATACAATCGGTAACGCTTGTACGGCTCCGCTCCAATGCGTTCCAGCATGTTATTCATGCCTGTATTGGTTTCGAGGATCCATGACATTTCCAGCGCATCGATCTTCCGGCGAGCAAACGGATCGCGTAAGGCTTCAATCAATAACAGCGCAATCACCGGGCCGATGCGGCTGAACTGATACTCGTCACGCACGCCCATCAGCGGCACTCGCGCAGTTCGCACACCGCTGACTTTTAAGCGCCACAGCAATTTTGCCCAGCCGAAGGGAAAGAGCGATCCGTTCAGATCGGCAATCGCCTCGTTGATGTTCGGCAAGCCGACTATAAACGCGCAGGGAGCAGAATCAATCTCGGCGACGTAGATCATATCGTCCGGTACCAGATACTTTAGTTGATCGCCCATGGTAGCGAATTCATGTTCGGTAAACGGCACAAATCCCCAGTTGTGCTGCCAGCCAGAGTTGAAAATCTCACGCAGGATCTGCATCTCTTCAGCAAACCGCTGACGATTGATGCAACGAATGGTCACCTTTTTGCGTACCTGATCCATCAGTTTTTTTAGCGCCGGAGAGAACGTGAGATCGGTTCGCTGCATCCACCACGCCAGTAAATCAATGCCTTTGTGATAACCCAGTTGTTCAATATGCGCGGCATACCACGGTTTGCCGTGTGGCATCATCGCACTGGGTGGTGTGTCAAACCCTTCAATCAGTAATCCGCTTTCCTGATTGATATTCAGGCTGAAAGGCCCGCTGATCATACTGGCACCTTGTAACTTCAACCATGCTTCCGCTGCGCCAAACAAAGCGGCAAAAACCTGCGGATCATCAATGGCGTCAATCATGCCAAAATGACCGGTATCGTCACCGTAACGCTCGCGGTGCAAGGTATCGATTTGCGCGGTAATCCGCCCGACTATCTGCCCCGCTTTTTTTGCTACCCACGCCTGCCAGATAATATGGTCCGTCCCCGGATTCTTCGCCGACAAATGCTCGCTGCGTTCAATGAACAAAGGGGGTATCCAGTTTGGATCATCGGGATAAAGTGATGACGGAAAAGCGATAAATGCCTTAAGGTCATTTTTATTAATTACTTTTTCAATTTTAATCATCAGCAGATCGCATTCCATATCTCTGTGGATAACAAATAATTAACGGTGACAAACAGATTGCAACAGCAACGAACGGCATCTTAATAATCAACCCAAAGAATACAAACAAAGAATAAATAGTATTTATTAATAATTAAGATAAGGTCAGAGACTACACAGAAGCGCCTCAATGCCTTTTGTCGATTTAAGGCAACCAAACAAGGCTTCTTCTTAATATATTCATAAATTAAATATCATTCACAATAAAAACAACAAAGCCAAACCTATTATTTAAATCAATGTTCAATATCGCACCGATGAAAATACTATCTCATTTATCTTTTATGCCTATATAATCCACCGCATTATTGTCATTTTATTTCTGATATCCAATTTTTTTCGTGGTGTATATGTCTAATAACATCTTTACGCATTCCCTACCTATGCGCTATGCCGATTTTCCAACGCTGGTTGATGCTTTGGACTACGCCGCTCTGAGTAGCGCCGGAATGAATTTTTATGACAGACGTTGCCAACTTGAAGATCAACTGGAATATCAGACGTTAAAAGCGCGTGCCGAAGCTGGTGCGAAGCGGTTGTTATCACTGAATCTGAAAAAAGGCGATCGCGTGGCGCTGATTGCCGAAACGAGTAGCGGGTTTGTAGAGGCTTTTTTTGCCTGCCAGTATGCCGGCTTAGTCGCCGTCCCGTTGGCAATTCCAATGGGCGTCGGTCAGCGGGATTCCTGGAGCGCCAAACTGCAGGGTTTACTGGCAAGTTGCCAGCCCGCAGCCATTATCACTGGTGATGAGTGGTTGCCACTGGTCAATGCTGCTACGCATAACAACCCCGAATTACATGTTTTAAGCCACACCTGGTTTAAGGCATTACCGGAAGCCGATGTTGTACTCCAGCGTCCAGTTCCGAACGATATCGCCTACCTCCAGTACACCTCCGGCAGCACCCGTTTTCCCCGTGGCGTCATTATCACCCATCGCGAAGTGATGGCTAATCTACGTGCTATAAGCCACGATGGCATTAAATTACGCCCTGGCGACCGCTGCGTCTCCTGGCTGCCTTTCTACCATGATATGGGACTGGTCGGCTTTCTCCTGACCCCCGTCGCCACGCAGCTCTCAGTAGATTATTTGCGCACTCAGGATTTTGCCATGCGTCCTCTGCAATGGCTTAAATTGATCAGTAAAAATCGCGGCACCGTTTCCGTTGCGCCGCCGTTTGGCTATGAATTGTGCCAGCGCCGCGTGAATGAAAAAGATCTCGCTGAACTGGATCTTTCCTGCTGGCGCGTTGCTGGTATTGGTGCTGAGCCGATCTCCGCAGAACAACTCCATCAATTCGCTGAATGTTTCCGTCAGGTTAACTTTGACGATAAAACTTTCATGCCGTGCTACGGACTGGCAGAAAATGCGCTGGCTGTCAGCTTCTCTGATGAAGCCTCCGGGGTTGTGGTTAACGAAGTGGATCGCGACATCCTTGAATATCAGGGCAAAGCCGTCGCGCCGGGTGCTGAAACACGCGCCGTATCGACTTTCGTCAACTGCGGTAAAGCGTTGCCGGAACATGGCATTGAAATCCGCAATGAAGCAGGTATGCCGGTCGCGGAACGTGTGGTAGGCCATATTTGCATCTCCGGCCCCAGCCTGATGAGCGGTTACTTTGGCGACCAGGTTTCGCAAAACGAGATTGCCGCGACGGGCTGGTTAGATACCGGCGACCTCGGTTATCTGCTGGACGGTTATCTGTATGTCACCGGGCGCATTAAAGATCTGATTATTATTCGTGGCCGTAATATCTGGCCGCAGGATATTGAATATATTGCGGAACAGGAACCGGAAATTCATTCTGGCGATGCGATTGCTTTTGTTACCGCCCAGGAAAAAATCATTTTGCAGATCCAGTGTAGGATCAGCGACGAAGAACGTCGTGGGCAGCTTATCCACGCACTGGCAGCACGGATCCAAAGCGAATTTGGCGTAACAGCGGCTATCGATCTGTTGCCGCCCCACAGTATTCCCCGAACGTCCTCCGGCAAGCCTGCCCGTGCGGAAGCGAAAAAACGTTATGCTGCAAGCCTTCATGTGCAGGAATCCATGGCATGAATCAAACTGTCGCGGTGACGGGCGCTACCGGGTTTATCGGTAAATATATTATCGATAACCTGCTCGCCCGCGGCTTTCACGTTCGCGCATTGACGCGTACTGCCCGCGCTCACGTCAATGATAATCTCATCTGGGTGCGCGGTTCGCTGGAAGATACACATTCGCTTAGCGAACTGGTTGCCGGAGCCAGCGCGGTGGTCCATTGCGCCGGGCAAGTGCGCGGACACAAAGAAGAGATTTTTACCCGCTGTAACGTTGACGGCAGCCTGCGCCTGATGCAAGCGGCAAAAGAGAGCGGCTTTTGCCAACGTTTTCTGTTTATCTCTTCGCTGGCGGCGCGCCATCCCGAACTCTCCTGGTACGCAAATTCCAAACACGTCGCCGAACAACGACTGACCGCAATGGCTGACGAAATTACGCTGGGCATTTTTCGCCCGACAGCCGTGTATGGTCCCGGCGATAAAGAGTTAAAACCGCTGTTTGACTGGATGCTGCGCGGCCTGCTGCCACGACTTGGTGCGCCAGATACACAGCTCTCTTTCCTGCACGTCACCGATTTCGCGCAAGCCGTGGGGCAGTGGTTAAGCGCCGAAACTGTACAGACGCAAACCTATGAATTATGCGATGGCGTCGCCAGCGGCTATGACTGGCAACGCGTACAGCAACTTGCCGCCGACGCCCGTTGCGGTTCCGTTCGAATGGTTGGTATTCCTCTGTCGGTACTCACCTGCCTTGCGGATATCAGTACCGCGTTGAGTCGCCTGGCAGGTAAAGAACCTATGCTGACCCGCTCGAAAATCCGTGAATTAACCCACGCCGACTGGTCAGCAAGTAATAACCGTATTTCTGAAGATATTAATTGGTTTCCCGGGATTAGCCTGGAACACGCATTACGCAACGGGCTATTTTGATTGTCTTGTTTAAAGGTGTGTTAACGTTTCTATGGTAAATCGTGAAATAGTAATGGATTACATCCTTTCCTGTTTACAGGATTTGGTCGAAAACGGTGTGGAAATTAAGCCCGACAGCGATCTCGTCAACGATCTTGGCCTGGAGTCGATCAAAGTGATGGATCTCTTAATGATGCTGGAAGACAGATTCGATATTTCCATTCCTATTAATATTCTGCTGGATGTCAAAACCCCTGCGCAATTAATGGAAACTCTACTTCCATGGCTGGAGAATAAATAATGGGGCTATACGATAAATATGCGCGCCTTGCTGGCGAGCGACTGCAATTTAGTGACAACGGATTAACGCCGTTTGGTACCTGTATTGATGAAGTGTACTCCGCCACTGAAGGCCGTATCGGCAATAAAAAAGTGATTCTGGCCGGGACTAATAATTATCTCGGTTTAACTTTCAATCATGATGCCATCACCGAAGGTCAGGCAGCATTAGCGGCACAAGGCACCGGCACTACCGGTTCTCGTATGGCTAATGGCAGCTATGCGCCACATCTGGCGTTAGAGAAAGAAATTGCCGAGTTTTTCAAGCGCCCTACCGCTATCGTTTTTTCAACCGGTTATACCGCTAATTTAGGTGTCATCAGCGCACTTGCCGACCATAACGCCGTGGTGTTACTGGATGCCGATAGCCACGCCAGTATTTATGACGCCTGTTCTCTCGGTGGAGCGGAAATTATTCGTTTCCGCCATAACGATGCTAAAGATCTGGAACGGCGCATGGTTCGCCTCGGTGAACGAGCAAAAGAGGCGATTATCATCGTTGAGGGCATCTACAGTATGCTCGGTGACGTTGCACCGCTGGCGGAAATTGTTGATATCAAACGTCGTCTTGGTGGTTATTTGATTGTCGATGAAGCGCATTCGTTTGGCGTATTAGGTGCAACAGGGCGCGGACTGGCTGAAGCCGTCGGCGTTGAAGATGATGTGGATATTATCGTTGGTACCTTCAGTAAAAGTCTGGCATCGATTGGCGGTTTTGCTGTCGGTTCGGAAGCGATGGAAGTGCTGCGCTACGGCAGCCGCCCGTATATTTTTACCGCCTCTCCTTCTCCGTCCTGCATTGCGACCGTGCGCTCGTCGTTAAGAACCATTGCCTCACAACCAGAGTTGCGGCAAAAGCTGATGGATAACGCCAACCATCTGTATGACGGTCTGCAAAAACTGGATTACGAGTTAAGTTCACATATTAGCCCGGTAGTGCCAGTAATAATCGGTTCGAAAGAGGAAGGTTTACGCATCTGGCGCGAGCTTATTTCGCTGGGCGTTTATGTGAATCTTATCCTGCCACCTGCCGCGCCTGCGGGCATCACGCTGCTGCGCTGTAGCGTAAACGCTGCCCACACTCGTGAGCAAATCGATGCCATCATTCAGGCATTTGCTACTCTGAAGCAGTAATGTGAGCCCGCTGTGGTGCTGCGCCACGGCGGGTTTAATGTTGACTGTCATACCAATACACCAGGCTCAACGCCACCAGCATAAACGCTATCGGTAAACCGAGCGCGGTAACAGGTGCGCTCAACGCAAATAGCAATCCCAGATTGACCATGATTTGATAGCTGATCCAGGTGAGTAAGCCCACGATGACGCCTACAGCGAGACGGCTACCCATCCCAGGCGAACGCGGGGCACTAAAGGTAAACGGCACAGCCAGCAAAATCATCGCCAGGGTCAAGATGGGTTGTCCCAGTTTTTCCCACAGTGCAAGGCGGTATTCGCTGCTGGGTTGCCCGGTTTCCTGCAAATAATGGATGTAATGATTAAGTTGACGGACAGAAAAAGTATTTCCCGGCATCGATAACTCTTCAAGATTCATACTGGTGAAGGCCGATTGCCAGGCAAGATTATCAGATGTTTCCAGCGTTTCTTTGCCATTCAGCCATTTTTTATGATTCACACCATGCAGGATCCACGTTTTGTCGTCTTCAATGGTGGCACTGCGTGCATAAATGTAGGATTCGAGCGAGAGATCGTCGCGGTAATGAAATATCTCCACGCCCACCGGCTGGCCCTGCTCGTTCAGCGATTTCACCGTCACAAATTCATTACCACGCCTGGCCCACAGCATATTGCCGGTAATGTCATCGTCCTCCCCCAACGCAGTGGCAGTCGATTTGATTTGCAGCGCCTGTTGCTGCAATGGCGACGCCACCCACTCATCTATCGTGCCTAATGAAACAGTCCACAATATCCCGGCAACCAGCGCCACCAGTGCAATACGGAAGATAGAAAACCCCGTGCTGCGAATGGCGGTAAGCTCACTGTTTTTCGATAACTGCCCCAGGCCGACAATCCCTCCCAATAAGGCGATAAACGGCGAAAGTTCGACCAGTGTGCGCGGTAAGGTCATCAGCACCACCAGCACCGCCTGAGTCCAGCGATAACCACCCGGGCTGACATCATCCAGTTCGTTAATCAGGTTGAAGGTGGTAAAGAGCGGCAGCAATAGCCCTGCGGCGGCGGCAAAACCGAGAAAGAGATGACGAATTAAATAGCGACTGAAAACATTCATCGGGAAAATTTCTGCAGCAAAGAGAAGTCGCGTGCGACCAGCATCAGCAGGCCCATTAGCATGAGTCCGGGTACTAACCACAAACCAGGAATGAGGGGAATCGCGCCGTTAGCCACCAGCGTACGGCAGACGTCGCCGCCATAAAAAATGGCAACAAACAGCAACGTCAGTGGCAATAACGTTGAAAATCGCCCTTGCCGCGGTTTTACCCGACTTAATGAAATGGCCAGCAGCGCCATCAACAATGCTGTCAGGCCACGGCTTTGTCGCCATTGCAGTTCGGCATGATCGGCAGGAAAGGCGGAGCGCGCCAGCTCCGTGACCGATTTTGCTTTGCGTTTGACGTTAGGGCTTTGATCCAGCGGATTCAGATGCAATTGCAGATTACGGTAGATCTGTTCGTTGTCGTCACGCCCCTGATGATCGAGAAGATAGGCGGTCCCGTTATGCAACATAACGGTCGGTTTCTCGGGTGATGGGTCAACTACATCAACCGAACGGGCGCGGAAAATACGGGTTCGATTGGCAGTAGAAGTATAAATCAGCACGTCAGTCAGGCGATTATTATCCTGATCAACCGTCTGCGAAAGGATCATTCGTCCGTTATCGTTAGTGTTAAATTTCTTTGCCCGCAACTGGCGAACATCCAGCTCCGACTGCGACTGTTGCTCCAGTTGATAAATCTGCGCATAAGCCCACGGACGACCATACATCGACAGAAGGGTGACAAAAATACTTAGCGGTATCGCCAGATAAAGAACGGCTTTGTACAAGCGTCCCGGACTCCCCCCCGCCGCAGAAATAGCGGTAATTTCCGAGTCGGTATACATCTGCCCTAGCGTCACGCCAACTGACACATACAGTCCAACAGGTAACAACATCTCCAGTGCAATCAGCACCTTGTAGAAAACAATATCCAGCACAACATCAAGAGCTAATGTCCCATTTGCCGCTTCGGTCAGATAACGCTGTGCGGAGTAGCTGGCGAAAATAAAGATCAGAAAACCGACGATAATCAGCACCAGACGGCGCGTACCACGCATGATGTAGTGTTCAACCAGCTTCATCTCACTAACGCCCTCAATCCTTTGAGTTTTTTATTCATTGATCAGCTTCTGCGCCAGCGCAATGACATGATCTACCTCTTCCGGCGTCAGGCTGCCGTCCTTTGCCCACTGAATTTGCCCGGCTTTATTCAGCACCAGAATGGTTGAACTCTGCTCCGGCAACCGCCAGACAACGCGTCCCTGTCCATTGCCGTCAATAACGAATTGCGCCCACGGATAGCGGCGTTTATTTTTTTCGATTTTGCCAACGACAAAATAGCCAGTACCAAAGATGGCATCATCGGTGTTCACAATGGTGGTGGGCTGAAAACGATCCTGCGGAAAGTTTGCCGCTTCAACCGCTTTAATTAACAGTGAGTTCTTTTTCTTCGCCGACTTACGCCCGGCGATATACTGAATAATGCGGACTTTTCCCGCCAGCTGTGTGCTGTTCCACTTTTGGTAGTGAATTTCGTCGTCGCTATTCAGAAGCAGCTCGCCGCCTTCCTGGATATAAACAGGGGTAACCGTTTTACCAGTGACGAAATTGTGCGCCTGCACACCCGGGGCTAAGAGCATGATAATCAGCGCAATAATCAAACGAGATGACATCATTGCTCCGGTTATAGCGGAAAACGCGAAATCAGCAGTTCTAAGCGCTGACGAATATCGCTATCCAGCGCCATCGGTGCATCATACGACTGGCGGTTTTCCATATCATCCGCCACCATGTCGTCGTGTTTATCCCCCATCAGGCCATTAATGGCGGCGAGGAAGCGGGAAATCTGTAACGCTTCTTTATTTTCAGGATCAAGCGATCTTAGGGTGTCGTAATAAGAAACCTGCTGGCTGATTATTTTTCGTACATCATGAAATTCCCTGCCAGTTAGCCGTGGTTTGGCAATAATCTCTTTCAGGAGGTGCATTTGCTTTTGCCGATAGGCAATAAAACCGCTTACGCTTTCTAACTGGCTATGGCGTAATGAATAGTTCACCAACAACCAGACCGGAGAGCTTAAATAAATCCGTAAAAGGTTGCCGTAAAACGACACAATATTTTTCTTACCGTTACGAAAGCCGTCCTGAAAACGTCCAAGAAAAACGGTCGTTTTGCCAAATAAAAATCCGGCCTGATGCTTTTTTAAATACAACCGTTGGGCAAAACGTAGATGCTTATAACGCGCCCGCATATATTTAAACTGTTTACGCTCGTCAGCCGTAAGCCCCTCGCCTTTGGCTTGTTTGTGGATTAAACGCAGTAATTCCTGACGATCAACGCCATTCAGCCAGAATTGCAGGCATAACGCGTAATTATCATGAATGATTTCGGTGGTACAACCTGTTGCGATAGTCGGCGGTAAACTGACCTGCGCATCAACGACATCATCTTCTTCAACTGCAATAAATAGACGCTCGCTCGCCTCAAGCGGGAAATATTTTCTCATCATCAGGATTTCTCTCCGGCTGCGTTATAAAGCAAGGAATGACGCTGAAAAAATGCCTTTAAGGTTGGAATTAACGAGAGCACCACATCCAGACATTGCCCACCGAAGTAAGCAAATGCAGCCCCCAGCACGCCAAACAGATGACAGAACATGAACAGCAATACGATGTAGCCGATTGAGGCGATGGTTTGCGCCACGAGAAAAGCGCGCTGTTTTCCCGCCATCAATAGCAATGACTCCTGTGGGAAGCCCAGCATCGAAATCACAATTGCGCCAAGCATCACCTGAATCAGGTCATACGCTTCGAGATACTTAACGCCAAACACCAGCGAAATGAGCGGCTTGCCGACGATCAACACCGCGAGCGCCACCAGAATACCGATTCCGCCCGCCAGTAAACCGGACTTCACGCCTAACAACCACGGTCTGGTGGTACGCGGATCTAAACGCATCACCTCTGGGTAAAAACTTTTGCCCAGTAAACCCGCTGGCGTTCCGGCGGCATCGAAGAATGTCATGGCGATTTTAAATAACCCGGCGGCAGCGGGTCCTAACACGATCCCCACCAACACTGTGCTGCACGAGTTACGTGCCGACCAGATGGAGTGGGCAATGTTGGTTGACCAGACAAAACTCCACGCGCCTTTAATGTGTCGGGCAGACTCAAACAGATTCAATTTGAAGGCGTTATGGATATTTCTGCGGCGTAATTCGCGCGCGGCAAACCACCAGTACATGGTGCCGCCAACCAGATTCGATGCGTACCAGGCAATAACAAAACCCGCAAAACCAAAATCAAAATACCAGGCTACGACGCTCCCCGCTGCGCGCAGAAAAGGTTTCGTCGCCTGCTGTACAGCAATCAAATCGAAGCGATCTACCGCACGCAGAATGCCGGTCGGTGTGGAGGAAGCCATTGAAGGAATGAGCGTGCAATACAGCGCTGCCAGCCAAAAGCTTTGGTCATCCAGACCTAATGAATGGGAAAGAAAAGGGAGTAAGGCAATGCCGCCGACAATCGCCACCGCGCCGCTGACGATATCCAACGAGAAGGAAAATGAGACGACATTGCGAAATTGCTGCGGATTATTATTGGTCAAGGCTGGCGTTCCGTACTGAACCACCAGCTGCCATGTCTGAAACTTAATAAAATCGCTGATCGACTTGGCGTACGATTGCACAATCACCAGTACGCCAAACATGGCGGGCGTCATCCCTTTACCGGCACACGAGAGCGCCAACAGACCCAGCAAAGCGCTCACGACATTACTGGAGCCTAACCAGGCGCTATTGCGAATAATGGTGCGAAACGCGCCATCTGCAAACCAATGTTTGATGTTAAACCCCGCCAATTCAGCCTGACCTTATCGTTGATAATAAAAAGTATCCCGCCAACCTTAAGTTAAACTTCGGCGGTCAGAAACGATTGCAACCAGAGAAACCGCCTTCTGTGCCTGTTCCAGCACTTCGCTGTAGGGCGCTCTGGAATCAATCTCAAGAATTTTTGTGCCGTTATAGCCAATCGTCGACATGACACCGATTTTGTCCTGCAGCTCGGCATAGTCATGGTCAGGCTTGCGGGAGATGGCAGTATCAATATCAATCCCCAAACGAATAATTAATTCAGGACGGTATTGCGCCATTTTTTGGTATAAGCGCCGTTCGCGCTGGGCCAGAAACATGCTGATTTTCCCGGTCGCACGCTCGATGCCAATCCCCGGTCCGTCATAATAAAAGCCCGAAATTTCAGCCTGCGGGAAGCGATCGCTGACCACCAGAACGCCACTTTGCGCCAGTCGCTGAACCTTGCGTAGATTCGCCATTCTTCGCAGCGAGAAGCAGTACATAATCACCGCCGCCCATAGCGCCGGAGATTTGGTTTTCATGCTTTGGGTTTTCGAGGATTTGGCCGCCAGTCGCCGTTCCAGCCAGACGCCAACGAGCGGCAACCGTTTGATTTTGTCGCCGTCTTCGCCGGAGAGCAGCCCCAGATAGCGGCGCTCGGTTTGCCAGTGTTGTTGCAGCGATTTCACCAGGTCAGTGGTCAGTGTGGATTTACCGGTGCCATCACACCCGACCACCGCAATCAGCCCCGGAATGTAGTTGGGCTGCGGCGCGGTTGTACTATTAACAGTTTGTGTTTGTAGTGCATCCATTCGTTAAATCATCCCCTATCCATTTGGTGATCAGGAAAGCGCGGCGTGAATTGCGCGTAGTGACGCTTGCAGAATTTCATCGGCGGGTTGCCGACCATCCAGTTCAAGGATCTTTGCACCATTGAATGTCAGTTGCGGCGTAACAGCGATTTTTTCCTGTAACGCCGCCAGTTGGTGGTCAGGTTTACGCGCAAACGCGGTTTGTTCATCAATGCCAAGACGAATCAACAATACGGGCAAATAAGACGCCATCCATTGGTAAAGTTTGAGCTCGCGCTGTCTTAACATTTTTATCCAGCCGTTACCGCCCGTGTTTTTTGCCAGTTGCGGGCCATCAAAGCGAAAACCCGGCACTTCAACCTGCGGGTAGCGGTCGGTGATGAGCAGATAGCCTTGCTGGCTTTTACACAACATTTTGCGAAACTTATACGCCCGCCAGCAGGAAAGCAGATAGATAACCAGCGCAGTAATATTGCCAGGCGGTGTGGAGGGCTTTTCGTGCACATGTGCCGCTTTACTTCGCAGATAACGCCCAAAAGGTGCGCCAATAACAGGGAGCTGTGAAATCCATTCGCCAATTCGCCCGGACGATTGCCCGAGATAAATGTGTTCTGTTGGCATTGTTGCTGCCAGTTCATTTACCAGGCTTGCCGTGAGGGTCGATTTACCTGAACCATCACATCCTACAATGGCAATAACACGCACTGGCGTGGAATTAATTATTGACATATTACGTTGATTCACGAAAAACCCGGCAGCAAATAATGTATTGAATATTACGTGGTCCGTGCTCAGAATATCCGTTCAACCTTATTGTGACAATGGTTAATTGTGACATTGACCTGAATTACGCTTTCATAAAAACATATTAACCAAATAAATATTTTGGATGGATATTTAAATTTAAGGATATATTCATGCAGTCAATAACACCTCCATTAATTGCCGTTATTGGTAGCGATGGTTCAGGCAAGTCAACGGTGTGTGAACATCTTATTACCGTTGTCGAAAAATATGGTGCTGCCGAAAGAGTTCATTTAGGAAAACAGGCCGGAAATGTCGGTCGTGCAGTGACAAAATTACCGTTGATGGGAAAGTCTCTGCACAAGACTATTGAAAAAAATGAAGTGAAAACGGCAAAAAAATTGCCGGGTCCGGTTCCGGCCCTGGTGATCACCGCTTTCGTCGCCCGCCGACTGTTACGCTTTCGTCATATGCTCGCCTGTCGTCGTCGCGGGCTGATTGTCTTAACCGATCGTTATCCTCAGGACCAAATTCCTGGCGCTTACGATGGTACGGTGTTCCCACCTAACGTTGAAGGCGGCCGGTTTGTCTCATGGCTGGCAAGCCAGGAACGTAAAGCATTTCACTGGATGGCGAGCCATAAGCCTGATCTGGTTATCAAACTCAATGTTGACCTTGAAGTTGCCTGTGCGCGTAAACCCGACCATAAACGGGAATCGCTGGCGAGAAAGATTGCCATAACGCCACAGTTAACCTTTGGTGGTGCACAACTGGTTGATATCGACGCCAATCAGCCACTGGAAAAGGTGCTGGTTGATGCAGAAAAAGCGATTACGGATTTTATGACCGCGTGTGGTTATCACTAGTCAAAAATGGAAATGCCCGATCGTCAGGACCGGGCATTTTCAGGAAGGTTAAATCAACTGCAATGCTATCCAGTACAACCCACCAGACAGAAAAATCGCCGCCGGTAAAGTAAACACCCACGCCATCAGGATGCTGGTTACCGTTTTACGCTGTAACCCACCGCCGTCCACCACCATCGTCCCTGCTACCGCAGACGAGAGGACGTGCGTTGTGGAGACGGGCATCCCAATATAACTGGCAAGGCCGATAGACACTGCCGCCGTCATTTGTGCCGCCATGCCTTGCGCATACGTCATGCCGCGCTTACCAATCTTCTCACCGATGGTCATCGCTACACGACGCCAGCCAATCATGGTGCCAATGCCGAGCGCCAGTGCTACCGCCATGATGATCCACACCGGAGCGTACTCAATGGTGCTTAACATATCGCTGCGCAGTTTTTTCAGCAGGTTCTGATCTTCTTTACTGACGCCTGGCAGTTTCGCCAGCTTCGCAGAGGTATCAGAGATGCACAGCATAATGCGGCGCAGCTGGCTGCGCTGACTCACGCTTAACGGCTCGTAGCTTTCCATATTACCTGGCAACATCGTTTTAACGCGCGCAATCGCATCAAAGGTATTTGCCGGATGACAATGAAACTCCGTTACTTGCGTGCCATCAGTCGATGCCGCAGGCAATGGAGGTTCCATCGCAATCAACTTCTGCGGCAGTTCAGGATGCTGTTGCAGATAGTGTTCAAAGTTGGTGACGGCATCGCGGGTACGGGTAATTTCATAGCCGGACGCATTCATATTGACGACGAAACCAGCAGGAGCAATCCCCACCAGTACCAGCATCACCAGGCCGATCCCTTTCTGCCCGTCGTTCGCGCCGTGCGAAAACGCCACGCCCGCAGCGGAAACAATCAGCGCAATACGCGTCCAGAATGGTGGCTTACGTTTGCCTTTTTTCTTTTTGCGATCTTCCGGAATGCGGTGAATACGGTCACGCTTTTTCGTCCCGCTCCAGTAGCGGCGCAGCAGGAATATCAGGCCTCCCGCAATGACCAAGCCGACGATAGGGGAAACAATCAGCGAGGAGAAAATTTTGGTCACTTCACGCAGGTTTAACGCATCCATCACCGATGAGCCGGTTAACAGCGCGTTGGTTAAACCGATGCCGATAATCGCACCAATCAAGGTATGCGAACTGGAGGCCGGTAAACCAAAGAACCACGTTCCCAGGTTCCAGATAATCGCCGCCAGCAGCATAGAAAAGACCATCGCCAGGCCGTGAGTTGACCCCATATTCAGCAACAAATCGGTTGGCAACATATGGACAATGGCATAGGCAACGCTAAGTCCGCCCAGCAATACGCCAAAAAAGTTAAAAAATGCCGCCATCACCACGGCAAGCTGTGGCTGCATGGCACGAGTATAAATAACGGTTGCCACCGCATTCGCCGTGTCATGAAAACCATTGATTGCTTCGTAGAACAACACAAATGCCAGAGCAAGTAATAACAAAAGCCCTGTGTATATATCAAGGCCAACAAATAAATTTAGCATATATTAGATTACGCCATTTTGAATTTACGAACGAACGCATTATCAGTGACTTTCACGGCGCGGGCAAAGTGAAATATCATCTTTTAACGATAAAAAGAGAGTTATTTCTTGGGTATCAAACAATAAGCATTCATTCAAAATATTTAAAAATAATTAGAACACAGGTATTCTGCTGGTTAATATATTCACATATAAAATGAATAGACATTGAAATATATAAATATTGAATATTTTAATTATTCCCCGTACTGATTATTCTTCATAATCAGTACGGGGCTGCTACAACATCTATTACTCTTTCACGACAATTAACGGTTCAATATCACTCTCTTTTTTGATGACCAGTGATTCATCACCGCGCAAGCAAGTACCGCCGTAGTTGCCGCCAACGGTGAAAGTACATACCTGGATGTATTTACCGTCCACTTTCGGCAAGCACCACAGTTGCTGGTAAATGTTTTTCTGCTCGGCAAATTTACCGCTGGTTTTGTCCAGCACCTCTTCATGATGGCTGACAAGGTCGATATTGCTGCCACAGCGACCGGCAATCGGCTTCACGGCGTAACCGGTTTTCACCAGTTCATCATTCACGGAGAAATCGGTATCCAGCAGGTAACGATGGTGCGGGAACAGTGACCAGAGGATCGGCAGAATCGCTTTGTTGCCGGGGATCACCGTCCACAGCGGCTCAAAGACCAGCACTTCCGGACGTAGCAATACGTCGATAAGACGTACTTCATTTTGCGGATGACCGGTACGGATCGGCACCGCAGCAAACTCACGGTCGCTAACTTCACGAATCTGATCAAACGCGGTTTCCCACGCCCAGGTTTTCCACACACAGTTAACCAGTCGCCCTTCCCCATCAATCAGTTGCCCGGCAGCATCCCAGCCCAGTTCATCCAGCCCGCGCAAGATACGTGTTTCAAAGCCCGCCTGGTGCAGCGCCTGCTCCATAAACTGTGCGTGATAGTTCTCCTCAATATCTTTGTCCTGCATGATATGGACAAACGGACGTGCACGACTGTGTTTCCAGGCACCAGCCAGTTCGTTAATCAGCCCTTCTGCCGGATTAAAGCCGTTGCCTTTATAGCCCTGCTCTGCCCAACGTTCGAGGATCAAGCCCGCTTCGGTATGACAGGAAGCGGAATCGGCGTTGTATTCGTAGACTTTCAGGCCGCGCTCATCCATGCAGAAATCCATACGACCGGTGATCATATGGTGGCGACGACGCTGCCAGGAGAGGCGCAAACGCGGCCAGAGGATTTTCGGAATGTCGAACAGCGCTAGCAGATTGTCATCTTTCAGCACCTTGTCGGTAGCGTGAAGATACATCAAGTGCAGCTCGTTGGTGGCTTTAATCAGCTCCTGTTCGGCACTCTCGGTAATGGTGTAAAAATGATACGGATCCTGATTGATCACCTGACCGTTGGCCTGCACGTAGGCATTTTGTAGCGGATCTTTTTCATCCAGCCATTTACCGTCAAACTGACCTTTGTTTTCCAGACGCGCTCCGCTGATTTTCAGCAGCTCGCCTGCAATTTCCGGCTGCGGTAAGCTGTAGTCGGTATCTTCCGTCTGGATCATCCAGCCCAGAATGGTGGTGTCATCAAACGTGTCTTTAAGGGTATAGCAGCCGTTTTCGACCACCATCTCCAGCTCGCGTGTCCACTGTTGCCCTTGCGGTAACGGGGAATGAATCACGTTCTGTTCCGCAATACGGACTTTGTTGCCATGCAATTGGGTAATGATGGCGACATGGCCAGTGTCTTTAAATTCACCGCCTTTATCCCAGATAAGAAGCGCACCCGCGACCGGCGCACGCGGCGAGCCGTTAGGAAATGCCTGCAATGGCAGGATGTTGTCATTAACCACTTCACGCAGGAAGCGCAGCGAGAAAATCTCCCACGCCATACCCACGTCAGTGAAGACCACACCGTAATTCAGAAAGAGAAAACGGCGAGCAAATTCAACGCATTGCCATTTGTGGCCCATATATTCGTCGTCGATATAGCTACGGAATACGGCGTCATCTTCGTATTCCTGCGGATCGAGAGAACTGTAATCTGAAGAGTAGATTGCTACCCCACCTGGGGCGTAGCCCAATAATGTCCCGAACGGGGCATCCTGGCTGGTCGTTCCTTTGCTCATCACTTTACCTTTAACAATACAACCTAAGCAGTTGGCGTAATTGTTGTGCTCTGATTACCTGCTCAGCGACATTAACCGGACAGAGGTCAGACTAATCATACACCTCATCGCAGCGGCTGGCGCAAAGGGTTAAAAAATTCACATTCTGTACAGCAAGTGACCTGCTACACTGCTTCAACACTACCACTCAGAAGGCAACTCACTATGACAGACAATACTTATCAGCCCGCGAAAGTCTGGACGTGGGATAAATCCGCAGGCGGCGCGTTCGCCAATATCAATCGCCCGGTTTCTGGTCCAACGCATGAGAAAACGCTGCCGGTGGGCAAGCACCCGTTGCAGCTCTATTCTCTGGGCACGCCAAACGGTCAGAAAGTGACAATTATGCTTGAAGAGCTGCTGGCGCTGGGCGTTACTGGTGCAGAGTACGACGCCTGGCTGATTCGTATTGGCGATGGCGATCAATTCTCCAGCGGCTTTGTCGAAGTGAACCCAAACTCGAAGATCCCGGCGCTACGCGATCATACCCATACTCCGCCGATCCGCGTGTTTGAGTCTGGATCGATTCTGCTTTATCTGGCGGAGAAATTTGGCTACTTCCTGCCGCAGGATCTGGCGAAACGTACTGAAGCAATGAACTGGCTGTTCTGGTTACAGGGTGCCGCGCCGTTCCTCGGCGGTGGTTTTGGCCACTTTTACCATTACGCGCCGGTGAAAATTGAATACGCCATCAACCGCTTTACCATGGAAGCCAAGCGCCTACTCGACGTGCTGGATAAGCAACTGGCGCAGCATAAGTTTGTTGCGGGCGATGAGTACACCATTGCGGATATGGCGATCTGGCCGTGGTTTGGCAACGTGGTGTTAGGTGGTGTGTATGATGCCGCAGAGTTTCTTGATGCGGGCAGTTATAAACACGTGCAACGCTGGGCGAAAGAAGTGGGCGAACGTCCGGCGGTTAAGCGTGGGCGTATTGTTAACCGCACCAACGGACCGCTGAATGAGCAGTTGCATGAGCGTCATGACGCCAGTGATTTCGAGACGAATACGGAAGATAAGCGTCAGGGGTAAGGGTTGGTGTTCGTCGCAGCAAGCCATCCAGGCCGGATAAGGCGTTCACGCCGCATCCGGCAATCGTGCACAATGCCTGATGCGACGCTGTCGCTCTTATCAGGCCTACAAAAGCTAATCATCACGCGCTGGTAATGTCGTAATCCATTTGGCGCAGTGCGTCTAATGTGGCTTTGGCTTCGTCTTCGTCGATGATGCTCATGGCAAATCCGACGTGCACCAGCACCCACTGGCCCAGCAGATCGGCAGGATTACCTTCACAAATCAGGGCGATATTCACGTCGCGCTTGATACCACATACTTCAACCTGCGCAAGCTGGTGAATATCTTCACCGACAGCCAGCACCTGGCCTGGAACGCCAATACACATTGTTAACTCCGGTTATTCAACTTCAATACTTTTGACGATTAGCGAATCGCCGGTATCGACGCGCAACCGCTCACCGTGACAGAGCGGGCATTGCGCATCGTGCTGATGAATCTCCACTACCTGGCTACAATCCCAGCACCAGGCCTGGGCGGGTTTATAGATGATATGTAAATCGCACCCTTGCGCCACCGTTCCGTGGCAGACAATTTCAAAACTAAAACGGACGGCGCTCTCCTCAACGCAGGAGAGCGCGCCAATTTCCAGCCACACGGCGGTGACGCGCTTAACATCATGCTGCTCCGCCTGCCGTTGGATAATTTCAACGGCGCTCTGGCAAAGCGACAACTCATGCATTTTCGCCACTCCTGCGGCCAAATAGCAGGGCACGACGCCCTGCGTGTGGTACATCCGGATTAGTGACCGGCAGCGAAAGGATCATCCGCGCGCAGTCATCCGTCAGCCGTTGGCCCTCTTCAATCGACATGCTATGCGAAAGCGGCGACATCAGCGAGCAGGAGAGGTATTGCGAAACACCGTCCAGTTCACCAACAGTAAAGGTCATGGTGCCATACGGCAGTTGCAGACCAATTTTTTCACTGACTTTGCGCAGTGGCCAGAGTTGATCCGGGCCGGGGAAGATAACTGCACTCAGCATCCACGGGGTGATTACACACCCCGTCCACTGACCTTCGAACAGCGTAAAGTCAGAAACATACACTGGCATTGAAGGATGCAGAAAAGAGAGATCGTGCATCGAACGCCGGGCAATTTCTTCAAACGCTGCCTGTACTTGCGCCTTCGGGGAGGTCTGGAAACCTGCTATCTCTTCAGTCATGAGTCGCCTCCCGTGGGATAGCTTCCACGCCTGATTCGCGCAGCGCAGCCAGAACCTGCTCAAGCGCAGGTTCAATCATCGCTTCAACCGTTGGTGTCAAACCGATGTGCGGCTCCAGCGATTCCGGGATCACGCCGACCAGGGTCAGCTTTTTCGGAAACTCGCCGGTGAAGCGCAGGGCCGACAATACGTCGGCCAGGCCAAGCTGATGCGGAGAGATTTTGTTGGTAAACAACGCCGGAACTTCTTCATCCCGCAGGATCATCATCGTTCCCGGCGCGTTCTTTTTCGACACAATGGCATCGGCGATAATCAGATGATCGCGATTTGCCATGTCGCCAAGCAGCTCCATTCCCGCCGTGCCGCCATCGAGGATCTCAACATAATCCGGCAGAATGTATCGTTGCTCTAACGCTTCGACAATCCGCACACCGATGGCTTCATCGGTCAGCAAAATATTGCCAACCCCTAAGACTAAAATACGCATTACAGAACCTTCACTGAAACCACTTCGTTGCCGTCGGCATCCACTACGTGTACCGCACAGGCCATGCACGGGTCGAAGGAGTGAATGGTACGCACCACTTCCAGCGGTTTATTCGGATCAGCAACCGGCGTGCCCACCAGCGACTGTTCGTAAGGACCAACGTCGTCATTGAAGTTACGCGGGCCAGAGTTCCAGGTTGATGGAACAACTGCCTGGTAGTTACTGATAATACCGTCTTTGATCACCATCCAGTGAGAGAGCATACCGCGCGGTGCTTCAAGGAAGCCAACACCTTTGAACTCACCCGTTGCCGGAATGTTCGGTTTCACAAAGGTGGTGTGATCGCCTTTGCCGATATTGGTGATCAGTGCACTGTATTGATTTTGCAGGATATCCTGCAATTCGCAGCAGTGAACGGTACGACCAATAATACGGCCCAGCGTGGAGTGCAGCTGCGCCACTTCCAGCGTGTTGCCTGTCAGTTTCTGATAAATCGCAACGATTTCATTCAGTTTGTTTTGGGTAGATTCGCGACCTGCCGCCAGTTTCACCAGCATGTTAGCCAGCGGACCCACTTCTACCGTTTTGCCGTAGAAAGTCGGTGATTTCACCCAGGAATATTTACCGTCGTCAGACCAACCATCATAAGCCGGAATAGTGGTGCCTTCCCACGGTGCCTGCGGCGCTTCGTCTTTATACCAGGAGTGCTTCGCGCTTTCCTGAATCCCTTTGATCAGATATTCATCGGAATGGGAAGTGATCGGACGATACGAGGACAGATCCGCATTCTCAATGTAGCCGCCCGGGAACAGGAAGCTACCATTTTTGCTGTCGGTCGGGAATTCCGGCACGCTCAGGTAGTTCACCGCACCTTTACCGCGCGTCAGCCATTCCGGGTAGAACGCGGCGATAACTGCGGTATCAACCTTGTAAACCTGCTCAACAAAGTCGCTCAGTTTGTCGATGAAAGACTTGATATACATCAGGCGCTCAAGGTTCAGCACGCCCAGACCGTCGAGGTTGATTGGGTTCGCGACACCACCTACCGCCAGGTTCTGAATGTGCGGCGTTTTACCGCCCAGCAGCGCCACGACGCGGTTAGCGTCACGCTGGCACTCCAGCGCTTGCAGGTAGTGCGCTACCGCAATCAGGTTCACTTCCGGCGGCAGTTTCATTGCCGGGTGCCCCCAGTAGCCATTAGCGAAAATACCCAACTGACCGCTGGCAACCAGATCTTTGATCTTGTTCTGAACTTTAGTGAACTCTTCCGGGCTGTTCAGATGCCAGGTCGAAACGCCTTTCAGCATTTCCGAGGCTTTGGTTGGGTCAGCTTGCAGTGCAGAAGTAATGTCCACCCAGTCCAGCGCCGAAAGCTGATAGAAATGAACGATATGGTCATGCGTGGTGTGCGCAGCCAGAATGATGTTACGGATGTATTGCGCGTTAACCGGAACGTCGATATTCAGCGCACTCTCTGCCGCACGGACAGAAGACAGCGCGTGAGTGGTAGTACATACGCCACAGATACGTTGCACAATCATCCATGCATCGCGCGGATCGCGGTTTTTCACGATCTCTTCCATGCCGCGCCACATGGTACCGGAAGCCCATGCTTTCGAAACGACGCCATTTTCGATTTCGCAATCGATGCGTAAATGCCCTTCAATTCGGGTTACCGGATCAATAGTAATTCTCTGGCTCATGCTTTGCTCGCCTCATGACGATTATGATCGTTTTGTTTTAAAGGAGGAAGTATCGGCAGTAGACGAATGAGTACGATGTAAGCGCAAATCTCAATAGCCACAAAACCAATAGAAATCAACAGTTCTTCCCAGGTCGGGAAGTAGGCGTAACCGCCGCCCGGGTTGAATGCCACCAGCGAATAGGTCAGACGCCAGGTTGCACAACCTAACAGTGCGCTCAGTGCTGACAGGAACAGCATGCGGGAATCATTACGCAGCTTCGCCACACGCAGAACAACCAGCGGGAAGAGCATCAGCAGGACTTCAATCCAGAACATCACGGAGTAGAAGTCACCGGCAAACGCTAACGACAGCTTGTCGCGATAGATCAGCTCGCCAAAGCGCAACACGATGAAAATCGCCAGCAACACACTGATGGTGTTGGTCAGTTTGACGAACAGGCTCTTTTCATCCGGACCGTTGCCACGCAGACCCGCCTGCACCAGCGAACCTTCA
This sequence comes from Escherichia coli, assembly GCF_036503815.1. GTDB lineage: Bacteria > Pseudomonadota > Gammaproteobacteria > Enterobacterales > Enterobacteriaceae > Escherichia > Escherichia coli_F. Next base: position 810,212 of record NZ_AP027764.1, on the reverse strand, counting down.
AAGATGACAATCGAGAAGCCCATGATGAACGCCGTCAGCAGCGAGAACAGCGGCAACATTTCATAGCTTTGCCACAGTGGATGCACCTTGTAGCCCGCCGAGATCATCAGCGACCCCATTGAAGACTGGTGCATAGTTGGCAGCAGCGCGCCGAGCGCGATGATGAAGAACATCACCTTGTTCAGACGCTTGAGCGACACTTTCCAGCCCAGACGTTCAAACAGTGCCGGAGCAAACTCCAGTGCCATCACGCCGATGTAGATGGTCATACAGACCGCCGTCTCGAACAGTACCGAGTTCACGTTGAAGTGACCCGGAATGTAGAAGTACGGCAGGTTCCAGTAGCGACCAACGTCGATAGTGATCGACAAGCCACCCAGTGAGTAACCAAACAGACTTGCCAACAGTGCCGGACGCACCAGCGGATGGTATTGCCCACGATTAAAGACGTATACCGCCCATGCCAGCGCCCAGCCGCCACAGGCAAAGCCGGTGCCGATCAACAGGTCAAACGCGATCCACACGCCCCACGGGAAGCCGCCGTTCAGGTCAGAGACAGAGCCCAGACCGAACACCAGACGCTTCACAATCAGGAGCATACAGATGACGATTAACGGTCCAAAAATCATGACCGGTTTACTGATGATTTTGCCGCCCAGCGGTTGTGGATCATGACTCATGATCGTCTCCTCCGTCGTGATGGTCGTTTTTGGTGTTGCGACGAACCAGCACGGTTAAGCCCGCCAGCACAGCCAGTGGTAGCATCATGCCTTTATACAGGGTGTGTTGAACATGTTCGGAACGCGCACCAGTAGAAAGATCGTCCAGTTTCGGCAGGTCGAGATTTTCATAAGGCACACCCGTCAGTACCAGTACCTGAGTACCGCCGCCCTCTTTCTCGCCGTACAGATGCGGATAATATTTCGGCACTGTGTGCAGGTAAGTGTCGCCAGATTTCAGCGTCTGACGTGGATAGTGGTATTCGCTGCCAGGCTTCAGCGCCAGACGTTTTTTCGCCTCCGCCATCAGCTCTTCACGCGTACCAAAAATCACCGCGCCCGCCGGGCACACTTCTACGCAGCCAGGCAGACCGCCTTTATCAAGACGTTCCACACCTTTCTGGTTGCAAAGCTCACACTTATGCAGCGCACCAAACGGGTTGTTGTAGTCGTACTTCGGCACGTTGTATGGGCAGGCGACCATGCAGTAACGGCAGCCGGTGCACACATCTTTGTCGTAATGGACAATGCCGGTTTTCGGATCTTTTTTCAGCGCGGAGACCGGGCACACGGAGACACAGTTCGGATCGACGCAGTGCATACACTGTTTCTTAATGTACGCATAGCCGTTCTCTTCCTGGTCTTTGTTGACTCCCGTGCCGCTGGTCCACACCTGAATGATGTTATTGGTGTACGGCGACAGTTTGTCGTTGTTCGACCAGGTCTGTTCCCCTTGTGGGTTACGTTCAGGGAAGTTGATATCCTGACACTTAGTGACGCAAGCCTGGCAGCCTACGCACAGCGTCGAGTCATACAACATACCCAGCGATCCCGGAATTGGCGGGCGGTTTTCAGCAGCCGCATGACTGACCGACGGCAACGCGCCCGTCAGCAATGCCCCGCAGGAGGCTGCTTTAATAAAATTACGTCTGTTCACGGTTATTCTCCCCGTGAGTCAGCGTTATCTTTCTTTTGCTGACGACCCAGTTCACGCACCGCCATCACGCTGACACCGGCAACCAGCCCAACCACACCGCCGAGCAAACCGATAGCGCCCGCAGAGACGTTGCCGCCCTCTTTAGCGTTAACATCCGGTTTCTGCGAACGCGGAGTCTGGTTTTCGACGTTGGCAAGCTGATGGATGCCTTTATGGAAGCCGATACCTTCTTCGTTACAGCCATAGCACGGGTGACCAATCGCCACCGGCCACACACCACCAACATCGCAGAATTGCAGCGTTGAGCAGTTGCCGTAAGTTTCTGGCCCTTTACAGCCGAGGTGGTACAGGCACCAGCCTTCGCGGTGGCCTTCATCACCGAACTCTTTGGCAAAACGACCAGCATCGAAGTGCGGGCGGCGTTCGCAGTGTTCGTGAATCAGACGGCCATAGGCGAAAGTCGGACGGTTTTTGTCATCCAGTTTCGGCGGTTTGCCGTAAGTGATGATGTGCGCAACGGTCGCGAGGAAGTTGTGCGGGTTCGGTGGGCAGCCCGGAATGTTGATAACGGTTTTGCCCGGCAGAACTTCTTGCAGGCTGACAGCGCCAGTTGGGTTAACTCCAGCTGCGGCAACACCGCCCCACGCAGAGCAGGAACCGATAGCGATAATGGCTGCTGCGCCTTCCGCCGCTTTGCGGATGTGATCCACAATCGGCTCACCGGCAACCATGCAATAAATACCATTATCTTTTAATGGGATGGAACCATCCACCACTAACACATACTGCCCTTTGTACTTCTCGAGAGCGTTATGTTTGTTCTCTTCGACCTGATGACCGAAGGCGGCGGAAAGCACTTCGTGATACTCCAGAGAGATAGTCTCCAGCACGAGGTTTTCTACAGTTGGATGCGTTGCACGAAGCAGAGATTCCGTACAACCGGTGCACTCCTGCGCGCCAATCCAGATAACTGGCGGACGCTGCGGGTTAGTAACCGATTCGGCCATTTCTGCAGCGGCTTTGCTACTTAACCCCATGGTGGCGGCTAATGCTGCACAAAGCTTCATGAAATCACGACGGTTAATGCCGTGAGAATGGATGAGGGTGTTATCTCCAGTCATTTATAGTTATTCCGTTGCGAAGACCTGGCATATATTTTGCCTCAATCGCAAAATCAATAATGCGATCGATGCGCCATTTACCACACATTTATTATGGTTATCGATATCATGATACTGCGGCAGGGCACTAAAACGAAGGGAATAAGCATTAGTGTAATTAATTAAAGCAAGATAATACGTATGTTTGATCAATTTTCGAGGCGATAACCGGCCATAAAAAAGCGCAACGTAGAACAGGAATTATTCTCACGAAAGAAATCCATTACCATCTCTTTATCCAGTCCATAGCGGCGCGTCAGAATCCCCGCTTCCCAGGCGCTAAGCTGGCGATCTCCGGTCTTTTCGTACATCCGGTGTGAGTAGCCTAATACAAAACCGCGTTTATAATCGGCACAGTATTTTGTCACATTAACCGCACTGTCGGCATGCGTTGCTTTTAATCCCGCCATTAAGCCTTTACCAAAATGGTTATTCATCGTTCACCTCATTCGCTATATATTGTAATATATAGCGATATTTTAGGCAAAGAACGACTTTTGCGCACGCTATTTTTTCATGCTTGTTTAAGACGTAATCCCGTAAGAGATAAACCTATCAGGAGAGATATTTATCGAACCATTTCAGCGTCCTTTGCCAGGCAAGATCGGCGGCAGATTTGTCATAACGGGGCGTGGAATCATTATGGAATCCGTGATTAACCCCCGGATAGATATACGCCTCATAGACCTTATTATTGGCTTTCAACGCCGCCTCGTAAGCGGTCCAGCCCTCGTTGATTCGGGTATCCAGTTCCGCGTAGTGGAGCAGTAAAGGCGCTTCAATCTTCGCCACATCGGCAGTGGGTGCCTGACGACCATAAAACGGCACCGCGCAGGCCAGTTCCGGATACGCGACAGCCGCCGCGTTCGATACACCACCGCCATAGCAAAATCCGGTAATACCCACTTTGCCTGTCGCTTGCGGATAGCGTTGCATAAACTCAATTGCGGCAAAGAAATCATTCATCAGTTTGGTTGGATCAACCTGCTGTTGCAGCTCACGACCTTTATCATCATTACCCGGATAACCTCCAACGGAACTTAAGCCGTCAGGTGCCAGGGCGATATACCCCGCCTTCGCTACTCGCCGTGCCACATCTTCGATATACGGATTCAGTCCACGATTCTCATGCACCACCACCACGGCTGGCGTTTTGCCGCTCATCTTTGCGGGCTTCACCAGATAACCCCGTACCTCGCCGTGACCATTTGGCGAAGAATACGTGATGTACTCAGCAACAATTTCCGGGTCGGTAAACTCTACCTGAGTCGCCAGCGCATAATTTGGCTTGAGCAAATCAAACAACGCTAATGCCGTCATCCCGCCCACCGCATACTTCGCCGCAAGGTTGAGGAACTCACGTTTCGAAATTTTCCCGTGAGCGTAATAGTCGTAGTAATCCAGCAACTCTTGTGGGAAATCTTTAGCGGTCAGACGCGGCATCATTGCACTCCTCAATTGGTGTTTTTTTAAGCAAAGCATAAGCACGTGTTTTTGCCCAGTTTTTCGTCACACTGTGAGCGATGCTACGGGATCCCCCCTGGTAAATCGCTAAACTGGAAACATTGTTTCGAAATTGAATGGTGGAAAGGAGAGGTCATGGTCTGGTTAGCGAATCCCGAACGTTACGGGCAGATGCAATACCGCTATTGCGGAAAAAGCGGTTTACACCTGCCCGCGTTATCGCTCGGTTTATGGCACAATTTCGGTCACGTTAACGCACTGGAATCACAGCGTGCGATCCTGCGCAAAGCGTTTGATTTGGGCATTACGCACTTTGATTTAGCCAACAATTACGGGCCGCCTCCAGGAAGCGCAGAAGAGAACTTTGGTCGCCTGCTGCGGGAGGATTTTGCCGCTTATCGCGATGAACTGATTATCTCTACCAAAGCTGGCTACGATATGTGGCCCGGCCCGTACGGCTCTGGCGGCTCACGTAAATACCTGCTCGCCAGCCTCGACCAAAGCCTGAAGCGTATGGGGCTGGAGTATGTCGATATCTTTTACTCTCATCGCGTCGATGAAAATACGCCGATGGAAGAAACCGCCTCTGCGCTGGCTCATGCGGTACAAAGCGGTAAAGCGCTTTATGTCGGGATCTCCTCTTACTCGCCAGAGCGGACGCAAAAAATGGTCGAGTTGCTGCGCGAGTGGAAAATTCCGCTGTTAATTCATCAACCTTCGTACAATTTACTGAACCGCTGGGTGGATAAAAGCGGCCTGCTGGATACCCTGCAACATAACGGCGTGGGCTGCATTGCCTTTACTCCTCTGGCTCAGGGATTGCTGACCGGAAAATATCTCAACGGTATTCCGCAAGATTCACGGATGCATCGTGAAGGGAATAAAGTTCGTGGTCTGACGCCGAAAATGCTCACCGAAGCCAACCTCAACAGCCTGCGGTTATTGAATGAAATGGCACAGCAGCGTGGACAATCAATGGCACAAATGGCGTTAAGCTGGTTGCTGAAAGATGAGCGAGTGACGTCGGTATTGATTGGTGCCAGCCGCGCGGAGCAACTGGAAGAGAACGTCCAGGCGCTGAATAATCTGACATTTAGCACCGAGGAGCTGGCGCAGATTGATCAGCATATCGCCGATGGCGAGCTGAATCTGTGGCAGGCGTCTTCCGATAAATGACCTGTTAATAACGGGCGCGAGAACCGCGCCCGAATCAGATCAGTGATTATGACGAGTCAGTCGGTCAAGATAGCCCATCACAAATGCAGAGAGCACAAACGTCAGATGGATAATGACGTACCACATCAGTTTGTTATCAGGGACATTTTTCGCATCCATAAAGACGCGCAGTAAGTGAATGGAAGAAATTGCCACAATCGACGCTGCTACTTTGTTTTTCAGCGACGTTGCGTCCATTTTCCCCAGCCAGTTCAGCTTCTCTTTGTTCTCGGAGATATCCAGCTGCGAGACGAAATTCTCATAACCGGAAAACATCACCATCACCAGCAAACCGCCAACCAGCGTCATATCCACCAGCGACAGCAACACGAGGATCAAATCTGATTCCGCCATCGAGAAGATATTCGGCAGTACGTGAATAATCTCCTGGAAGAACTTCAGCGCCAGAGCAACTAACGCCAGCGAAAGGCCAAAGTACACGGGGGCAAGCAGCCAGCGAGAAGCATACATTGCATTTTCAAGAAAACGTTCCATACATTCCTGTCGTGTAGTTAAAACGGGCAACAGTATATCGCAATTGAGTAAACAGCGCGCAACAGCAAATCAACATATCCGTTAAACCTTTGTCGCATAAATCCGAGGTTTAGGGATCTTCCTGGTTCCCTTATCAACGCATCGAGAGCGTCTACCCTTAAAGGACGTTGAACCTGAAGGGAGAAAAACAATGTCTCATTTAAAAGACCCGACCACGCAGCATTACACTGGTGAATATCCCAAACAGAAACAACCGACGCCAGGCATCCAGGCGAAAATGACACCGGTGCCAGATTGCGGCGAGAAAACCTATGTTGGTAGCGGTCGCCTGAAAGATCGTAAAGCACTGGTGACAGGGGGCGATTCCGGAATCGGTCGCGCTGCCGCCATTGCTTACGCGCGTGAAGGGGCTGACGTGGCGATCAGTTATCTTCCCGTAGAAGAACAAGACGCTCAGGATGTGAAAAAGATCATTGAAGAATGCGGACGCAAAGCCGTCCTGCTGCCGGGCGATTTAAGCGATGAGAAGTTTGCCCGTTCGCTGGTTCACGACGCGCACAAGGCGTTAGGCGGGCTGGATATTATGGCGCTGGTCGCCGGGAAACAGGTCGCCATTCCTGATATTGCAGACCTCACCAGCGAACAGTTTCAAAAGACCTTTGCCATTAACGTTTTCGCACTGTTCTGGCTCACCCAGGAAGCGATCCCCCTGCTACCGAAAGGTGCCAGTATCATCACCACTTCGTCAATCCAGGCATACCAGCCAAGCCCGCATTTACTGGACTATGCGGCTACGAAGGCGGCGATTCTGAACTACAGCCGAGGCCTGGCAAAACAGGTCGCGGAGAAAGGTATTCGGGTGAATATTGTTGCGCCAGGCCCGATCTGGACAGCACTGCAAATTTCCGGCGGACAGACGCAGGATAAGATCCCGCAGTTTGGTCAGAAAACACCAATGAAACGTGCAGGGCAACCGGCGGAGCTGGCCCCAGTATATGTTTATCTGGCAAGTCAGGAGTCGAGCTATGTCACCGCAGAAGTGCACGGCGTGTGCGGCGGCGAGCATTTAGGCTAAAAAAATGCCCGGTTGTGAAAAGCAACCGGGCATCATTTTTATTTCGCTTTGGCAGTTTCTTCGCCAACCAGACCTATCTTCAGGTAACCCGCCTGATGCAGCGTGTCCATTACCTTCATCAACGTCTCGTAATCGACGGTTTTATCCGCACGGAAAAAGATGGTGGTGTCTTTCTTGCCTTCGGTTAACGCATTCAACGCCGTAATCATTGTTTCATCGGTGACCGGATCGTTACCGATAAACATCGAGTTGTCCGCCTTCACCGACAGATAAACCGGTTTTTCCGGGCGCGGCTGCGGCGTGCTGGTAGAAGCAGGCAAGTTCACCTTCACATCTACCGTCGCTAACGGTGCCGCCACCATAAAGATAATCAGCAGAACCAACATCACGTCGATAAACGGCGTCACGTTGATATCATGCATTTCGCCGTTATCGTCGAGGTTTTCGTTAAGATGCATTGCCATCGAACATTATCCTGCGCGTAATTTTTGGGCGACACGAACCGGATGCGCAGCGGCGCTGGCTTCCAGATCCAGGTCACGACTTTGCAGCAATAATACCTGCGCTGCGACATCACCCAGCATCGCTTTAAAGCCGCCAATCTGACGTGCAAATACGTTATAGATAACGACCGCCGGAATCGCTGCCACGAGGCCGATTGCCGTTGCTAACAGAGCTTCTGCGATACCCGGCGCAACGACAGCCAGATTAGTGGTCTGCGTTTGCGCAATACCGATAAAGCTGTTCATGATGCCCCAGACCGTACCAAAGAGGCCCACAAACGGCGAAATCGCGCCGATGGTTGCAAGGTAGCCGTTACCGCGGCCCATTTGACGCCCTACTGCGGCGACCCGACGCTCCAGACGGAAGCTGGTACGTTCTTTAATACCTTCGTTATCGTCGCTGCCTTCTGACAGTTCCAGCTCATCCTGCGCTTCATTGAGCAAATGCAGGCTTAAGCTTTTGCTACCAAAATCAGCGGCGATATCGTTGGCCTGGTTCAAGGAACGCGCTTGGGCCAGCAGTTGCTGTTCGCGTTTCAGGCGACGCTTCTGATTGAAGAACTCAACGCTCTTACTGAAGAAGATTGCCCAGGTGACTACGGAGGCCAAAATAAGCCCAATCATCACGCACTTAACGACAATATCGGCGTGCTGATACATACCCCAGACGGAAAGATCCGTCTGCATTAAATTATTACCCACTGTGTATCTCCAGGACGCAAATCACAAAATCTGCGCATAATAATATCAAAACGACGTCGAATTGATAGTCGTTCTCATTACTATTTGCATACTGCCGTACCTTTGTTTTCTTTTCCTTGCGTTTACGCAGTAAAAAAGTCACCAGCACGCCATTTGCGAAAATTTTCTGCTTTATGCCAATTCTTCAGGATGCGCGCGGCAACATTCATGCTAGTTTAGACATCCAGACGTATAAAAACAGGAATCCCGACATGGCGGACAAAAAGCTTGATACTCAACTGGTGAATGCAGGACGCAGCAAAAAATATACCCTCGGCGCAGTAAATAGCGTGATTCAGCGCGCTTCTTCGCTGGTCTTTGACAGTGTGGAAGCCAAAAAACACGCGACGCGCAATCGCGCCAATGGCGAGTTGTTCTATGGACGGCGCGGAACGTTAACCCATTTCTCCTTACAAGAAGCGATGTGTGAACTGGAAGGTGGCGCAGGCTGCGTGCTGTTCCCCTGCGGAGCAGCAGCGGTTGCTAATTCCATTCTTGCTTTTGTCGAACAGGGCGATCATGTGTTGATGACCAACACCGCCTATGAACCGAGTCAGGATTTCTGTAGCAAAATCCTCAGCAAACTGGGCGTAACGACATCGTGGTTTGATCCGCTGATTGGCGCGAATATTGTTAAACATGTGCAGCCAAACACTAAAATTGTATTTCTGGAATCGCCGGGCTCCATCACCATGGAAGTCCACGACGTTCCGGCGATTGTTGCCGCCGTGCGCAGTGTAGTGCCAGATGCCATCATTATGATCGATAACACCTGGGCGGCCGGCGTGCTGTTTAAGGCGCTGGATTTTGGCATTGATGTTTCCATTCAGGCCGCTACCAAATATCTGGTTGGGCATTCAGATGCGATGATTGGTACTGCCGTATGCAATGCCCGTTGCTGGGAGCAGCTACGGGAGAATGCCTATCTGATGGGGCAGATGGTCGATGCCGATACCGCCTATATAACCAGTCGTGGCCTGCGCACTTTGGGTGTTCGCCTGCGTCAACATCACGAAAGTAGCCTGAAAGTAGCTGAATGGCTGGCGGAACATCCGCAAGTAGCGCGAGTTAACCACCCTGCTCTGCCTGGCAGTAAAGGTCACGAATTCTGGCAACGAGACTTTACAGGTAGCAGCGGGCTATTTTCCTTTGTGCTTAAGAAAAAACTCAATGATGAAGAGCTGGCGAACTATCTGGATAACTTCAGTTTATTCAGCATGGCCTACTCGTGGGGCGGGTATGAATCGTTGATCCTGGCAAATCAACCAGAACATATCGCCGCCATTCGCCCGCAAGGCGAGATCGATTTTAGCGGGACCTTGATTCGCCTGCATATTGGTCTGGAAGATGTCGATGATTTGATTGCCGATCTGGACGCCGGTTTTGCGCGAATTGTATAACATTGCCACTTTTGGACAATTTTGCAGACATTTTATTGTGAAAAGTCTTAAATTGTTGCGTCCGGGATCAAGGCGTCCCGGACGATTCAGGAGTACAATAGGCAGATAAAGGCTTAAACGCTGTTCCACAGGAAAGTCCATGGCTGTTATTCAAGATATCATCGCTGCGCTCTGGCAACACGACTTTGCCGCGCTGGCGGATCCTCATATTGTTAGCGTTGTTTACTTTGTCATGTTTGCCACGCTGTTTTTAGAAAACGGCCTGCTGCCCGCCTCATTTTTGCCAGGCGACAGCTTGTTGATATTGGCTGGCGCATTGATTGCCCAGGGGGTTATGGATTTTCTGCCTACGATTGCGATTCTGACCGCCGCAGCAAGTCTGGGCTGCTGGTTAAGTTATATTCAGGGGCGCTGGTTAGGGAATACCAAAACGGTGAAAGGCTGGCTGGCACAGCTTCCCGCTAAATATCACCAGCGCGCCACCTGCATGTTTGACCGCCACGGTCTGCTGGCGCTGCTGGCTGGACGTTTTCTTGCATTTGTCCGTACGTTGCTGCCAACCATGGCGGGAATTTCCGGTCTGCCAAACCGCCGCTTCCAGTTTTTCAACTGGTTAAGCGGATTGCTGTGGGTCAGCGTGGTAACCAGTTTCGGCTATGCCTTAAGTATGATTCCGTTCGTTAAACGCCATGAAGATCAGGTAATGACGTTCCTGATGATCCTGCCAATTGCCTTGTTAACCGCTGGCTTGTTGGGCACGCTGTTTGTGGTGATTAAAAAAAAATACTGTAACGCCTGACGATTTTCCCCGTTCCCGGTTGCTGTACCGGGAACGTATTTAATTCCCCTGCATCGCCCGCATTCTTGCCGCATCTTCCCCCGGCGTCACACCGAAGTAACGTTTAAACTCACGGCTAAATTGCGATGCGCTTTCATAGCCGACGCGCATCGCCGCCGCGCTGGCCTTCATGCCGTCGTGGATGATCATCATCCGCGCCTTATGCAGACGGTAATTCTTCAAATACTGCAACGGTGAGGTGCTAGTGACAGACTTAAAATTATGGTGGAACGCCGATACGCTCATGTTGGCTTCTGCCGCCAGTTGCTCGACGCTCAGGTTTTCGGTGTATTTATTCTCAATTCGTTTCAGCACGCGGCTAATCAGGCTGAAGTGAGTCTGGCGACTGACCAGCGCCAGTAACGCGCCGCCGCAAGGTCCGGTCAGCACGTAGTACAGAATTTCGCGGATGATCTGTTTGCCGAGAATACGCGCATCCAGCGGTCGCTCCATCACATCGAGTAACCGCTCCGCCGCACATAAAATCTCTTCTGATAACGTGGCAGAGTTAATCCCGCTGGCTGCCATCGACGGCCGAAAATGCTCATCTTCGCCAATGTCCATCAACAGCTCTTGTAACTGCAAAACATCGACATTGAGACGCACCCCTGCCAGCGGTACCTCTGACGTTGCATAAGTTTCGCACTCAAACGGCAACGGCACCGTCAGCAGCAGATATTCATTGGCATCATAACGAAACACGCGTTCATTGATATAACCGATTTTATGCCCAGAAAAGAGAATTATGATGCCGGGCTCGTACATCACCGGCGTACGTGCGAAAGGCGTCTCGCCATACAACAAACGCACATCGGGCAATAGCTCTGACAAACTATTTTCTTTATTTTTCAGTTTATTAACTTTACCCGCCAGCAAGCGGCAAATCTCTTCACGTTTCATATCGCGTAATTTCTTAGGAATAATGCGGCAATTTGATTGTGCGCAATTTTGTAGCATTTCTCCAGCACTCTGGAGAAATAGGCAAGACATTGGCAGAAATGAGCATTGAGAGGTACGGCGCTGGCGACCACAATGAAAAACATCAGGCAGACCGATCTCTGCCCTCATATTGACCCAGCAAAGGGAGCAAGTAATGAACAACTTTAATCTGCACACCCCAACCCGCATTCTTTTTGGTAAAGGCGCAATCGCTGGTTTACGCGAACAAATTCCTCACGATGCTCGCGTATTGATTACCTACGGCGGCGGCAGCGTGAAAAAAACCGGCGTTCTCGATCAAGTTCTGGATGCCCTGAAAGGCATGGACGTGCTGGAATTTGGCGGTATTGAGCCAAACCCGGCTTATGAAACGCTGATGAATGCCGTGAAACTGGTTCGCGAACAAAAAGTGACTTTCCTGCTGGCGGTTGGCGGCGGTTCTGTACTGGACGGCACCAAATTTATCGCCGCAGCGGCTAATTATCCGGAAAATATCGATCCGTGGCACATTCTACAAACGGGCGGTAAAGAGATTAAAAGCGCCATCCCGATGGGCTGTGTGCTGACGCTGCCAGCAACCGGTTCAGAATCCAACGCAGGTGCGGTCATCTCCCGTAAAACTACAGGCGACAAGCAGGCGTTCCATTCTGCCCATGTTCAGCCGGTATTTGCCGTGCTCGATCCGGTTTATACCTACACTCTGCCGCCGCGTCAGGTGGCTAACGGTGTAGTGGATGCCTTTGTGCACACCGTGGAACAGTATGTTACCAAACCGGTTGATGCCAAAATTCAGGACCGTTTCGCAGAAGGCATTTTGCTGACGCTGATCGAAGATGGTCCGAAAGCCCTGAAAGAGCCAGAAAACTACGATGTACGCGCCAACGTTATGTGGGCGGCGACTCAGGCGCTGAACGGTTTAATTGGCGCAGGTGTACCCCAGGATTGGGCAACGCATATGCTGGGCCACGAACTGACTGCGATGCACGGTCTGGATCACGCGCAAACGCTGGCTATCGTCCTGCCTGCACTGTGGAATGAAAAACGCGACACTAAACGCGCTAAGCTGCTGCAATATGCTGAACGCGTCTGGAACATCACAGAAGGTTCTGACGATGAGCGTATTGACGCCGCGATTGCCGCAACCCGCAATTTCTTTGAGCAATTAGGCGTGCCGACCCACCTCTCCGACTACGGTCTGGACGGCAGCTCCATCCCGGCTTTGTTGAAAAAACTGGAAGAGCACGGTATGACCCAACTGGGCGAAAATCATGACATTACGCTGGATGTCAGCCGCCGCATATACGAAGCCGCCCGCTAAGCTTTTTACGCCTCAAACTTTCGTTTTCGGGCATTTCGTCCAGACTTAAGTTCACAACACCTCACCGGAGCCTGCTCCGGTGAGTTCATATAAAGGAGGAACGTATGGCTAATCCAACCGTTATTAAGCTACAGGATGGCAATGTCATGCCCCAGTTGGGACTGGGCGTCTGGCAAGCAAGTAATGAGGAAGTAATCACCGCCATTCAAAAAGCGTTAGACGTGGGTTATCGCTCGATTGATACCGCCGCGGCCTATAAGAACGAAGAAGGTGTCGGCAAAGCCCTGAAAAATGCCTCAGTCAACAGAGAAGAACTGTTCATCACCACTAAACTGTGGAACGACGACCACAAGCGCCCCCGCGAAGCCCTGCTCGACAGCCTGAAAAAACTCCAGCTTGATTATGTCGACCTTTACTTAATGCACTGGCCCGTTCCTGCTATCGACCATTATGTCGAAGCATGGAAGGGCATGATCGAATTGCAAAAAGAGGGCTTAATCAAAAGCATCGGCGTGTGCAACTTCCAGATCCACCACCTGCAACGCCTGATTGATGAAACTGGCGTGACGCCGGTGATAAACCAGATTGAACTCCACCCGCTGATGCAGCAACGCCAGCTTCACGCCTGGAACGCGACACACAAAATCCAGACCGAATCCTGGAGCCCATTAGCGCAAGGAGGGAAAGGCGTTTTCGATCAGAAAGTCATTCGCGATCTGGCAGATAAATACGGCAAAACCCCGGCGCAGATTGTTATCCGCTGGCATCTGGATAACGGCCTGGTGGTGATCCCGAAATCGGTCACACCTTCACGTATTGCCGAAAACTTTGATGTCTGGGATTTCCGTCTCGACAAAGACGAGCTAGGTGAAATTGCCAAACTCGACCAGGGCAAACGCCTCGGCCCCGATCCCGACCAGTTCGGCGGCTAACGCGCAAATTCTTCCGGTGGCGGTAATGTTCCGCTACCGGACTTTTCAGAAATCATTTATTCCCCTCGCGTCCTGCCCATTGTTACTCTTCCTTGTTCAGGAATGCCAAATATAAGGACATCATCATGCAGAGCCGGAAGCTCTTAAAGGAACAATTCATCTACACCCGGGATAAACGCAACGGAGAGGTGAAAAACAGATGAAAATAATACTTCTGTTTTTAGCAGCCCTGGCAAGTTTTACCGTACACGCGCAGCCTCCTTCACAGACCGTAGAACAAACAGTCCGGCAGATTTATCAGAACTATAAATCAGATGCCAGTACGCCTTATTTTGGTGAAACCGGAGAGCGAGCGATAACTTCTGCGCGTATTCAACAGGCGCTTACCCTGAACGACAATCTTACGCTGCCGGGCAATATTGGCTGGCTGGATTATGATCCGGTTTGTGATTGTCAGGATTTTGGCGATCTGGTGTTAGAAAGCGTAGCGATAACCCAACCTGACGCCGATCATGCCGATGCCGTTGTGCGCTTTCGTATCTTTAAAGACGATAAAGAAAAGACCACGCAGACACTGAAAATGGTGGCGGAAAATGGTCGTTGGGTCATTGACGATATTGTCAGCAATCATGGCAGCGTCTTACAAGCAGTTAATAGCGAGAATGAAAAAACGCTGGCCGCTATAGCTTCGTTGCAAAAAGAACAGCCGGAAGCCTTTGTTGCCGAACTCTTTGAACATATTGCTGATTATAGCTGGCCGTGGACGTGGGTGGTTTCCGACTCTTACCGCCAGGCGGTCAATGCCTTCTATAAAACCACCTTCAAGACTGCCAACAATCCCGATGAAGATATGCAAATAGAACGACAATTTATTTACGACAATCCGATCTGTTTTGGCGAAGAGTCGCTATTTTCACGCGTTGATGAAATCCGTGTCCTGGAGAAAACCGCCGATTCCGCCCGCATTCATGTTCGTTTTACGCTGACCAATGGCAACAACGAAGAGCAAGAACTGGTTTTACAGCGGCGCGAAGGTAAGTGGGAAATCGCTGATTTTATCCGCCCGAACAGCGGCAGCCTACTTAAGCAAATTGAGGCAAAAACCGCCGTCAGATTAAAGCAATGAGCTGAATTAAATAACAATTAGCCGGAACAATAAATAAAAGGGAACACTATATGAAAACGATTTTCACCGTGGGAGCTGTTGTTCTGGCAACCTGCTTGCTCAGCGGCTGCGTCAATGAGCAAAAGGTCAATCAGCTGGCGAGCAATGTGCAAACATTAAATGCCAAAATCGCCCGGCTTGAGCAGGATATGAAAGCATTACGCCCACAAATCTATGCTGCCAAATCCGACGCTAACAGAGCCAATACGCGTCTTGATGCTCAGGACTATTTTGATTGCCTGCGCTGCTTGCGTATGTACGCAGAATGACGGTTCTGGAATTCATAATGAACAAACTTATCTTATCCATTCCGCTGGCGCTGTGTCTTGCTGGCTGTACCAGCAATGCCAAAATTGAACACCTGGAACATGATATTCAGGCATTGAATAACAAAATTAATCAACTGCAACAGGATATTGACGCCCTGCGTCCGGAAATTCAGCAAGTTAAAGACGAAACAGCAAGAGCGCATTACCGCTTAGACGTTCGTAACAGTCCTTATAAACCAAGGTTATAAATTTCCCGGCAGCATCATTGCTGCCGGGCACATTTCACTTAACGACCTGCCACCGCTTTAGGGCGTTTCTTCGCGCCAGCATTCACCGGGCGAGATGGCGTAGACGACGCTTTTTTTGCCGTAGCAGGTGTCTGACGCTGGGTCGCCATCGGCGTATGTTTAGTCAACGCCGGACGGGTATTGCGGTTCTGACGGCGGGCTTCGCGCATCTCTTCAATGGTTGGCGCAGGCACTAAGCAATCACGACGGCTGCCAATCAGATGCTTTTTACCCATCGCTTCCAGCGCCTGACGGATTAACGGCCAGTTTGCCGGATCGTGGTAACGCAACAACGCTTTATGCAAACGACGCTGTTTGTCGCCCTTCGGTACGAAGACGTCTTCACTCTTGTAACCAATCTTCGCCAGCGGGTTTTTCCCGGTGTAATACATGGTGGTGGAGTTAGCCAACGGCGACGGGTAGAAGTTCTGTACCTGGTCGAGACGGAAGCGATGCTTTTTCAGCCACAGCGCCAGATTCACCATATCTTCATCACGCGTACCCGGGTGTGCGGAGATGAAATACGGGATCAGATATTGCTCTTTACCTGCCTGTTTCGAGTAAGTATCGAACAGCTCTTTAAAGCGGTCATAGCTGCCCATGCCCGGCTTCATCATCTTCGATAACGGCCCTTCTTCGGTATGTTCCGGGGCAATCTTCAGATAACCGCCAACGTGATGGGTCGCCAGCTCTTTGATATAGCGCGGATCTTCCACGGCGATGTCATAACGCACGCCGGAAGCGATGAGGATCTTTTTAATGCCTTTCAGATCACGCGCGCGGCGATAGAGGTTGATCGTCGGTTCGTGGTTAGTGTCCATATGAGGACAAATATCCGGGTAAACGCACGATAAACGGCGGCAAGTCTGCTCGGCGCGCGGCGATTTGCAGCGCAACATATACATGTTGGCAGTTGGCCCACCGAGATCGGAAATCACGCCCGTAAAGCCTGGCACGGTGTCGCGGATCGCTTCAATCTCGTTGATGATCGAATCTTCCGAACGGCTCTGAATAATGCGACCTTCATGCTCGGTAATAGAGCAGAAAGAGCAGCCGCCAAAGCAGCCACGCATAATGTTGACCGAGAAACGGATCATTTCGTAAGCCGGAATTCGGGCATTACCGTAAGCCGGATGCGGCACGCGCTTGTACGGCAGCGCAAAGACGCTGTCCATCTCTTCGGTAGAAAGCGGGATGGCAGGCGGGTTGATCCATACATAGCGGTCGCCATGTTTTTGCATCAGCGCACGCGCGCAGCCTGGGTTGGTTTCATGGTGCAGAATACGCGAAGCATGAGCGTACAGCACTTTATCGCCCTTCACTTTCTCGAAAGAAGGCAGCAATACGTAAGTTTTTTCCCACGGTTTCGGGCGCGGTGGCTGCACGGTTACGGCTTTCGCTTCCTGCTTTTTCGGGGCCACCGGTTTGTTATCCGCGCACGGCAAATCTTCACCATACGGATGCGGGATCGGGTCGATTTTCCCAGGAGTATCAAGACGGGTGGAATCCACACCGCTCCAGCCTGGCAACGCCTCTTTTACGATAATCGCGGTATTACGCACATCGCGGATTTCACTAATCGGCTCACCCATCGCCAGACGATGCGCCACTTCCACCAGCGGACGCTCACCGTTACCGAACATCAGCATGTCGGCTTTGGAATCCACCAGCACGGAACGGCGCACGGTATCAGACCAGTAATCATAATGCGCGGTACGGCGCAGACTTGCCTCAATACCGCCGAGGATCACCGGTACATCTTTCCACGCCTCTTTACAACGCTGGGTATAAACCAGTGTGGCGCGATCCGGTCGCTTACCCGCGACGTTATCCGGCGTGTAGGCATCGTCATGACGTAAACGGCGATCGGCAGTATAGCGGTTGATCATCGAGTCCATGTTGCCAGCAGTAACACCGAAAAACAGATTCGGTTTACCCAGACGCATAAAGTCGTCTTTGCTGCTCCAGTCCGGTTGGGCGATGATCCCGACGCGAAAGCCCTGCGCTTCCAGCATACGACCGCAAATCGCCATCCCGAAGCTTGGGTGATCGACATACGCGTCGCCAGTAACCAAAATGATGTCGCAGCTATCCCAGCCAAGTTGATCCATCTCTTCACGAGACATCGGCAAAAACGGTGCCGGTCCAAAACAGGCGGCCCAGTACTGCGGCCAGGAGAACAGGTCGCGATCCGGTTGGATCAGGGAGATAGAGCTCATTTTGCTTCCAGAAATGATAAAAAAATAATCAAAGGCCGGGGATTATAAGCCGGAACGAAAGAGAAATCGAAAAGTATTCCATACTCGCCCTCTCGGGCGAGTATGGCGATTACGGTACCGGATTGACCAACAGTTGCCCTATCGAGCCACGGTCCGCCATTTCCAGCGTCTGACTGTTGAAGTAGAACGGGAAGTGCGCCCAGGAAGGCTGACCGAAATAAACAAGCAGCTCCACTTGTCCGTCAACCCAAACGGTATCTTTCCAGCCTCTGTCTTCCGGGAACGGCATCGCGCCATTCACGTTACGGATCTGGAACATCACGCCTTCAATATGGAACGCTTGCGGCTCGTCCGCGCGTACCGTCCAGCGTTCCCACGTTCCTTGCTGCGCGGTGACATCAATACGGTTGACGTCCCACAGCTGCCCATTGATACCCGGGTCATCACCCAGACTGATATCGCGACTGCGAATCGGCGAACCGGCCATGATCTCAGTTGGCAGCAAGCGCATCGGAAGACTGTCTGTGACCAGCGGCAGAAGACCGGTTGGGCGCAGCGTTAGCACCAGCGTAGAAACCAGAATGCTGGATGGCTCAAAGAAGCCACGAATACGATCAACAATGCTCGCCGCTTCGCCACAGGTGATCGACACTTCATCACCGTTGCTCATATCCACCAGAATCTCGCGGCGCTCGCCCGGTGCCAGCGAAAGTTGCTTCACCGATACAGGAGCAGGCAAGAATCCCTGATCGCCAGAAATCACATGTAACGGGCGACCATCGCTCATCTGTAGTTGATAGCGACGAGAGTTCGACGCGTTCAACAGACGCAAGCGCACCCAGCCACGCGAGACTTCAACGTACGGGCTTTGTACACCGTTGACCAGCAGCGTATCTCCAACAAAGCCGCCGCTTCCCGGTTCGTTGTATTCTGGCGTACCAAAGTTATCCAGCCGTTTATCCTGGATAATGACCGGAAAATCATCCACTCCATAATGGTTGGGGATAGGCAGCGACTTGCTGACTTCATCTTCCACCAGCCACATTCCGGCAAGGCCATTATAGACCTGCTGAGCCGTGCGATTGGGGGTATTAGCGTGATACCACAATGTCGCTGCGTTCTGGCGAATGGGTAATACGGGTGCCCAGTCAGCGTTTGGCGACATCATCCGTGCCGGACCGCCCATCAGCGGGCCAGGCACCTGTAAACCAGACACCGTCATTGAGACATTTTCTGTCAGGCGGTTACTGTAGATCAGCTTAACATCATCGCCCTTCCAGACGCGGATAGTCGGCCCCAGGTAACGACCATTGATTCCCCAGACCGACGCGCGTGTTCCTGGCGTAAATGACCAGTGCGCACGTTGTACAGTCATAAACAGCGGTTGCCCACGGCGAGATTCAAGCAGCGGCGGAACGGGTAGCGGTTGCTGTTGCCCGGCTGCGCTGGCCTTCAGGGGAACAGCGCCTGCACAAAGTGCAATCCCCGATGCCTGAATGAACTGACGCCGACTGAGTGACATATTTGCTCCATGTAAAACTGGCTAAAGTAATACCGTGCAGGAAAGTGTTCCCCCGCAAAAATACAGATTGCCGACTTAAACTTTTCCGGCGGCTTCGCGCTCTGCGACTTCTTTATCGAGCTCAGCGATTTTTTGTTCCATTATCGAACGACAATGGGCAGCCAACTCGCGAACCTGATCTTTGCCATACTGACTGACGTCAATTGGCGGCAGCATTTCGACAATCACCAGACCGTTGTGTAGCCGATTAAGATTAATCTTATTCGAAGTTGTAGAGACGCACACGGGAATAATCGGGACGCCCGCCGCAATTGCCGCGTGAAATGCTCCGGTCTTGAACGGCAGCAGGCCGCGACCACGGCTGCGGGTACCTTCCGGGAACATCCAGATGGAAATACGGCGTTTTTTGAAGTGATTCACTACTTCCGCAATAGTGCCGTGAGCTTTAGTGCGATTGTTTCTGTCGATCAATAAGTTGCCGGTTAACCAGTACAACTGACCAAAGAAGGGGATCCACAGCAAACTCTTTTTACCTACCGTCACCGTCGGCGGTTGCACGATGTTCGATGCTGTCACCATGTCATAGTTGTTCTGGTGGTTAGCAATATAAATAGCATTGCCGTAGCTTTCAGCATCTGCAGGTTTGCGACACTCAACTTTCAGGCCGAACAGCGGCGCAAGACGACCAAACATATGCCCAAAGGTGGCTACATGTTTCGGGTTACGCGGGCTGAAAAGGCAGTAAATGGAGCCGAATACACAGACTAAGATGCTGTAAATCACGGTAATAATAAGACGAAAGATATATAGCATAACACCCTCTGAAGGTCTGAGAGACTGGCATTGTACGTCACCTGAAATCAGGTTAGGGCATTGTTAAAAGCCGCTCTCTGGAAAAGCGTATTGTTAATCGCAACGCATGAATAAACAACGGTTTCAAGGGAATTTTTATCGTTTCCGGGGGTTGAATATGCTGCCGGATGACGACTTAACGTTTCATCCGGCGTTCCTTGCAAGCGGGAGGAAGCAATACCCTCCCCGGCATACTACTCTTCGCTATCGCCGCTGCTGGCGCGGCGAGGAGAGTCGATCTCGACACGATCGATACGCTGCAAACCGCGCATCAACGTACCGCGGCGTCCACGTTCGCCAGTGACTTTCTGTAGCTCTTCCGGACGCAGTTTAATTTTGCGTTTCCCAACATGAATGGTCAGCGTGCTTTGCGGCGGCAGAACGTACAGTTGCGCCAGACCATCCTCGCCACGCGCGGCTTCTGCCGACGGAATGTTGATAATCTTGTTGCCTTTGCCCTTCGACAGCTGCGGCAGATCGCTTACCGGGAACATCAACATACGGCCTGCCTGAGTGATTGCCAGCAGCATATCGGAAGCATCTTCAATCACCACCGGCGGCATAACATGGGCATTTTCCGGTAAGGTGATCAAAGCCTTACCTGCACGGTTACGCGCCACCAGATCGTTAAAGGTACAGACGAAACCGTAACCCGCATCGGAAGCCATCAGCAGTTTCTGATCGTCGCTTTCCATCAGCATATGGTCAACGGTCGCCCCAGGCGGCAACGTTAATTTGCCGGTGAGCGGTTCGCCCTGACCACGCGCCGACGGCAGCGTAATCGGGTCGATGGCATAGCTACGACCGGTGGAATCAACAAACACTACCGGTTGGTTACTCTTGCCTTTCACCGCCGCTTTGAAGCTATCACCCGCTTTATAATTCAGGCCCGGCGCGTCGATATCATGGCCTTTAGCGCTGCGTACCCAGCCCATCTGCGACAGCACAATGGTGACGGGTTCCGACGGCAGCATGTCGTGCTCACTCATCGCTTTCGCTTCTTCGCGTTCCTGCAACGGCGAACGACGATCGTCACCGTAGGCTTGCGCGTCTGCCTGCAGTTCTTTCTTCAGCAGGTTATTCATTTTACGCTCGGAAGCCAAAATGCCCTGCAACTGGTCGCGCTCTTTTTCCAGCTCACTCTGCTCACCGCGAATCTTCATCTCTTCCAGTTTGGCAAGATGACGCAGTTTCAGTTCGAGGATCGCTTCCGCCTGAGTTTCCGTAAGACCAAACCGCGACATCAGAGCCGGTTTCGGTTCATCTTCATTACGAATGATCTCAATCACTTCGTCGATATTGAGAAACGCCACCAGCAAACCTTCGAGGATATGCAGGCGCTTGAGGACTTTCTCCAGACGATAGTTCAGTCGGCGGCGTACGGTATCGCGGCGGAACACCAGCCATTCGGAGAGGATTTCCAGCAGGTTTTTCACCGCCGGACGGCCATCCAGACCGATCATATTAAGGTTAATACGATAGCTCTTTTCCAGATCGGTGGTGGCGAAAAGGTGATTCATCACCTGATCCATATCCACGCGGTTGGAACGCGGCACAATCACCAGACGGGTCGGGTTCTCGTGGTCAGACTCATCGCGCAGATCGTCAACCATCGGCAGCTTTTTGTTGCGCATTTGCGCAGCAATTTGCTCCAGTACGCGCGCACCAGAAACCTGATGCGGCAATGCGCTGATAACCACCGCCCCATCTTCTTTCTTCCACACCGCGCGCATACGCACAGAACCGCGACCATTTTCGTAGATTTTACGGATCTCGGCACGCGAGGTGATGATTTCCGCTTCGGTCGGATAATCCGGCCCCTGCACGATATCCAGCAGCTGGTCGAGCGTGGTTTTCGGCTGGTCGATTAATGCGATTGCCGCCTGAGCCACTTCACGCAGGTTATGCGGTGGAATATCGGTCGCCATGCCGACGGCAATACCGGTGGTGCCGTTAAGCAAAATGTTTGGCAGACGGGCAGGCAGCATTTTCGGCTCCTGCAAAGTGCCGTCGAAGTTTGGCACCCAGTCAGCCGTCCCCTGCCCCAGCTCGCTCAATAGCAGCTCGGAATATTTCGACAACCGGGATTCGGTGTAACGCATTGCTGCGAACGATTTCGGATCGTCCGGCGCGCCCCAGTTCCCCTGACCATCAACCAGCGGATAACGGTAAGAGAACGGCTGCGCCATCAGGACCATCGCTTCATAACAAGCGCTATCGCCGTGCGGATGGTATTTACCCAGTACGTCACCGACGGTACGGGCCGATTTTTTAAATTTGGCGCTGGCATTCAGGCCCAGCTCAGACATCGCATACACAATGCGGCGCTGAACAGGTTTCAGACCATCACCAATAAACGGCAACGCACGGTCCATGATCACGTACATGGAGTAGTTTAAGTAGGCGTTTTCCGTAAATTCATGTAGCGCAAGGCGCTCTGCCATATCGCTCATTAATTCTGATTCCTCAACTTATTCGCCAGCCTTCAAAGGGGCAATATTGCCGGAGATACTACATTATCTGCCGCGTCGAGTCACAGGAGATCAGCGTGAATAGCGCCGCCGGACGTGCTCCGACGGCGATAAAGGCATCAATGTGCCTTGATATACAACTCTTTGCTATAGACATAATCCTGAGGATTATGCAGCGGAAAACCGCCAATGGCGGTTTCTGTGTGGAAGGACAAAATCCTGTGCCGTCAGAGTCTGAGCGGACAACATTACGCCTGTGGCATCGTTAACTTAAACTGATAGCGAGTGATTTGGCTCACACTCCGGTAAAGATTCCCCATCACGCCAGCGGCACATAAACATCCGTTTCCAGTCGCTGCTCTGTTACCCCTTCGGCAAGATTGGTGTAGTGAAACAGAATCGGTGCTTTACGCATTTTCTCGCCGCTTGCAGGCAGCCAGTGGCGAATGATGCCCCATACCGTATGTGAAATATCGTCCAGCTCGCCAACGTGGCGGGCCACGGCATAACGTCCACCGGTAAGTTCACCATTACTCACGCCATAACGATTATCGGGAATCGGTTCGTTAACGCTGCCGCAGATATCAAAGCGAAACGCTTCCGGTACGGTGGTGGCAGGGTCATCCCAGGCGACACCAAAAGTCTGGCTTTGGTTAACAGGAGAAAGCCCCGTTTCTTTACGCCACATGATAAATTTCGCCACGCTGTAGTTGAGCAATTCAGGGCTACAGCGATGTGGCAACATCGCCACAGGGATTGATGGGAAATCGATAATATTTACATCCAGTGTCAGGTTTTTCATTTTGCCTCCCTGCGAAATTATTCCCGGGAACGTGTCCCGGGAGCGCTAACAATTACGGATTTACTTTGCGGATCTGTTTGACGTCAATTTCAACAGAGTTCCAGTCTTTATCGACTTCACCCTGAATCTCAACGGTATCTTTCGGGGTCACCGTCACGCCGTTCCAGCGTTTGTGGTCGATATCAACATTGATAGTACCGCTGGCATCTTTGAACACGTAGAGATCGTCAGAGATACGTTCAACGATATTGCCGCGCAGGGTGACCCAAGTGTCATCACGCAGGGATTTTGCGCTTTCTACGGTCGTTACGCTGCCATTCGGCCCCTGGAATCCTCCGGCCTGACTTTGTGTTGCCGATGGACCAGAAAAACCGCCCTGCTCTGCTGCCATCACCGGTGCACTGCACAGGGCCATTACTGCGATTACTGCTGCGAATTTTTTCATGTTTATTACTCCCTTTAATGTCTGTTTTCGAGCATTTAACAAGATAGTCCTTAACAACTTCTTAAGGGAAAAAAATAAAATTTAGTGCTGTACAGAGCGCGTTACAACACGGTTTACTGGCAGCAAATATGGTTATCGCAGGGATGAAAAAATGCGAATTTTACTGATAGAAGATGACATGCTGATTGGCGACGGCATCAAAACGGGCCTTAGTAAAATGGGTTTTAGCGTCGACTGGTTTACACAAGGTCGTCAGGGAAAAGAGGCGCTATATAGCGCACCTTATGATGCGGTGATCCTGGATTTAACCTTACCGGGCATGGATGGTCGCGATATTTTGCGCGAATGGCGAGAAAAAGGTCAGCGTGAGCCGGTATTGATCCTGACTGCGCGCGATGCGCTGGCGGAACGTGTAGAAGGGCTGCGTCTGGGAGCTGACGATTATCTGTGTAAACCTTTTGCGTTGATAGAAGTCGCCGCCAGGCTGGAAGCTCTGATGCGCCGAACCAACGGCCAGGCCAGCAACGAGCTGCGCCACGGCAACGTCATGCTCGACCCCGGCAAACGTATCGCCACGCTGGCTGGCGAACCCTTAACGCTGAAACCAAAAGAATTTGCCCTGCTGGAATTACTGATGCGTAACGCTGGTCGGGTACTGCCGCGCAAACTGATTGAAGAGAAACTGTATACCTGGGACGAAGAGGTCACCAGTAATGCCGTTGAAGTGCATGTGCATCATCTGCGACGCAAACTCGGTAGTGATTTTATTCGTACCGTGCATGGTATTGGCTACACATTAGGTGAGAAATGAAATTTACCCAACGTCTTAGTCTGCGAGTCAGGCTGACGCTAATCTTTTTAATTCTGGCCTCGGTGACCTGGCTGCTTTCCAGCTTTGTCGCCTGGAAACAAACAACGGATAACGTCGATGAGTTGTTCGACACCCAACTGATGCTGTTTGCCAAGCGGTTAAGTACGCTTGATCTCAACGAAATCAACGCGGCAGATCGCATGGCACAGACGCCAAATAAATTAAAACACGGTCATGTTGATGACGATGCGCTGACCTTTGCCATCTTTACCCACGACGGCAGAATGGTCCTTAACGATGGCGATAATGGAGAAGATATTCCTTATAGCTATCAACGGGAAGGTTTTGCTGACGGGCAACTGGTGGGCGATAAAGATCAATGGCGTTTTGTCTGGATGACCTCACCTGATGGCAAATATCGCATCGTTGTTGGTCAGGAATGGGAATACCGCGAAGACATGGCGCTGGCGATTGTTGCCGGGCAATTGATCCCGTGGCTTGTCGCACTGCCGATTATGTTAATCATCATGATGGTACTACTGGGTCGTGAACTCGCGCCGCTGAACAAACTGGCGCTGGCACTACGTATGCGTGACCCTGACTCGGAAAAACCACTAAACGCGACGGGCGTACCCAGCGAAGTGCGTCCACTGGTTGAGTCGTTGAATCAACTGTTCGCCCGCACACATGCGATGATGGTTCGTGAACGACGCTTTACCTCCGACGCAGCTCATGAACTACGTAGCCCGTTAACGGCGCTGAAAGTGCAAACCGAAGTTGCGCAGCTCTCTGACGATGATCCGCAGGCGCGGAAAAAAGCACTGCTCCAATTACATTCCGGGATCGATCGTGCTACTCGTCTGGTTGATCAACTGCTCACGCTATCGCGGCTGGACTCACTGGATAACCTTCAGGACGTCGCGGAGATCCCGCTTGAAGATCTCCTGCAATCGTCGGTGATGGATATTTACCACACGGCGCAGCAGGCGAAAATTGACGTGCGACTGACACTCAATGCCCACGGCATCAAACGCACCGGACAACCGCTATTGCTAAGTTTGTTGGTGCGAAATTTGCTGGATAACGCCGTGCGCTACAGTCCACAAGGTAGCGTGGTGGACGTCACGCTGAATGCCGATAATTTCATCGTGAGGGATAACGGCCCCGGTGTGACACCAGAGGCACTGGCGAGAATTGGCGAACGCTTCTATCGCCCACCCGGACAAACCGCTACCGGCAGTGGACTTGGGCTTTCAATTGTCCAGCGAATCGCCAAGCTGCATGGCATGAATGTTGAGTTTGGGAATGCGGAACAAGGTGGATTTGAGGCGAAAGTAAGCTGGTAACTTCTCTGTCTATGAGAGCCGTTAAAACGACTCTCATAGATTTTATTAATAGCAAAATATAAACCGTCCCCAAAAAAGCCACCAACCACAAACCAAACAAATAACGAGCGAGATTACATATAACCAAAACTCAAACATTTCTCGCACAAAGAGTTTTCTTAAGATAATAATAATAAGTGGCGTCAGAAGAAAAAATGCTGCAATCATTGTTTGCAATATACGATCTTCGCCTGAAACGGAAGGTATACTGCAAATATTGTCTCCCGACTCAAGCATCCAGTCATACTTATTGAATGCAAAAAAAGCATCTATTAACCAATAAGTAAGCATTATATATAACAGAGCTTCAAATATTGTTTGAATTTTATGCTTTAACATATGTTAGCACGCTCATAAAAATCCATTTATAATTATCAACGTGACGCGTTGATATTTTCATTTTTACTTATCCAACGCCATATTTTTAATCCCCAAAAAACCGAACCAAACCTGTAAATTAATCCGGTGCGAGTAGGAATTATGAGGAATGGCTATCAGTATTGTCATTTTCAGAAAATATTTATCCTGCATCGGTGAATCGGAGCAAGATCAGACTTTTGCTAAATTCGCAAAAGACTTTGCACATTTTGCTAATTTCACCGTACCGCTCTGTGACGTACTATAGTCGGCAAACGTCTCACCTTGAGGTTAAAAAATGAGCAACATCCTGATTATCAACGGCGCGAAAAAATTCGCCCACTCCAATGGTCAACTGAACGACACCCTGACCGAAGTCGCGGATGGCACGCTGCGCGACCTCGGGCATGATGTCCGTATTGTTCGCGCCGAGAGCGACTACGATGTCAAAGCGGAAGTACAAAACTTTCTCTGGGCTGATGTGGTGATCTGGCAGATGCCAGGCTGGTGGATGGGCGCGCCGTGGACGGTGAAAAAATACATTGATGATGTATTCACCGAAGGTCACGGGACTCTGTATGCCAGCGATGGTCGTACCCGCAAAGATCCGTCGAAAAAATACGGTTCTGGCGGTCTGGTACAAGGTAAAAAATATATGCTTTCCCTGACCTGGAACGCACCAATGGAAGCTTTCACCGAAAAAGATCAGTTCTTCCACGGGGTTGGCGTTGACGGTGTGTATCTACCATTCCATAAAGCAAACCAATTCCTTGGTATGGAACCGCTGCCGACATTTATCGCTAATGACGTGATAAAAATGCCTGATGTTCCCCGCTATACTGAAGAATATCGCAAGCATCTTGTGGAAATTTTTGGTTAACTAGAGCTCTGGCTTTAGAAGGAGTTAACCATGCTTACCGTAATCGCAGAAATCCGTACTCGTCCTGGTCAACATCACCGTCAGGCAGTGTTGGATCAGTTTGCTAAAATCGTTCCAACCGTACTGAAAGAAGAAGGTTGCCACGGCTATGCGCCAATGGTGGATTGTGCTGCTGGCGTGAGTTTCCAGTCTATGGCACCGGATTCTATCGTGATGATTGAGCAGTGGGAAAGCATCGCGCACCTTGAAGCGCATCTGCAAACCCCGCACATGAAGGCGTACAGCGAAGCCGTAAAAGGCGACGTGCTGGAGATGAATATTCGTATTCTGCAGCCAGGGATTTAATCCTGCCTTGTTTGCCCGGCCATCCTGACCGGGCAATGTTCTTTCCTTTAAACCTCAATCTCCGCCATGTCGCCTTTCTCTTGCAACCAGTTACGGCGATCTTCCGAGCGTTTCTTCGCCAGTAGCATGTCCATCATCGCGTCAGTACGCTGATCGTCTTCATCATCGATGGTCAACTGCACCAGACGGCGAGTATTCGGATCAAGCGTGGTTTCGCGCAATTGCATCGGGTTCATTTCCCCCAGACCTTTAAAACGCTGAACGTTCGGCTTGCCTTTCTTGCGTTTTAATTGCTCGAGCACGCCCTCTTTTTCTTCTTCTGTCAGCGCGTAATAAACCTCTTTTCCAAGGTCAATACGGTAGAGCGGTGGCAGAGCAACGTAAACGTGACCGTGTTTCACCAACGCGCGGAAGTGTTTTACAAACAAAGCGCAAAGCAGCGTGGCAATGTGCAGACCATCGGAGTCCGCATCCGCCAGAATACAGATCTTGCCATAACGCAGTTGGCTAAGATCGTCACTGTCAGGATCGATACCGATCGCTACCGAAATATCGTGCACTTCCTGCGAAGCAAGCACTTCATCAGAAGAGACTTCCCAGGTGTTAAGGATCTTACCTTTCAACGGCATGATCGCCTGATATTCACGATCGCGCGCCTGCTTGGCAGAGCCGCCTGCGGAGTCACCTTCCACGAGGAACAGTTCAGTACGGTTAAGGTCCTGCGCGGTACAGTCAGCCAGTTTGCCAGGCAGTGCCGGGCCGCTGGTCAGCTTTTTACGCACCACTTTCTTGGCCGCACGCATACGGCGCTGGGCGCTGGAAATCGCCATTTCTGCCAACAGTTCAGCCGCCTGAACGTTCTGGTTCAGCCACAGGATGAAAGCATCTTTCACTACGCCAGAAACGAATGCCGCACATTGACGCGAGGAGAGGCGCTCTTTGGTCTGCCCGGCAAACTGTGGATCCTGCATTTTTACTGACAGCACATAGGCGCAGCGATCCCAGATATCTTCCGCTGATAGCTTCACGCCGCGCGGCAGAATGTTGCGGTATTCACAGAACTCGCGCATTGCGTCCAGCAGGCCCTGACGCAAACCGTTAACGTGCGTACCGCCCTGCATCGTAGGGATCAGGTTGACGTAGCTTTCGGTCAGCAGTTCTCCGCCTTCCGGCAGCCACAGTAGCGCCCAGTCCACCGCTTCAGTATCGCCAGCGAAATTACCGATAAACGGTTTTTCCGGCAGCGTCGGTAAACCGTTTACCGCTTCCGCCAGGTAATCGTTCAGACCGTCCTGATAGCACCAGCGTTGTTCGGTGTTGTTGATCTCATCTTTAAAAGTGATCTCAACGCCCGGGCACAGTACCGCTTTGGCTTTCAGCACATGCGTCAGGCGTGAAACAGAGAAACGCGGGCTGTCAAAGAAGGCTTCATCCGGCCAGAAGTGCACGCTGGTACCGGTATTGCGTTTACCGCAAGTGCCAACAACCTGCAAATCCTGTACCTTTTCGCCATTTTCAAAGGCGATGTTATAGATCTGACCATCGCGGCGTACGTTAACTTCTACGCGCTTCGACAGGGCGTTAACCACCGAAATCCCCACGCCATGCAGGCCGCCAGAGAACTGGTAGTTTTTGTTAGAGAATTTACCACCCGCGTGCAAACGGCAAAGAATCAGTTCGACCGCCGGAACGCCTTCTTCAGGGTGAATATCCACCGGCATCCCGCGACCATCATCAATCACTTCTAACGACTGGTCAGCATGTAAAATAACGTCCACGCGTTTTGCGTGACCCGCCAGTGCTTCATCGACACTGTTATCAATGACTTCTTGCCCCAAATGGTTAGGGCGCGTGGTATCGGTATACATCCCCGGGCGGCGGCGAACCGGCTCAAGCCCGGTGAGTACCTCAATGGCATCAGCGTTATAAGTTTGCGTCATGGTTTAAGTTAGCAATTCGAGTTGATCGTCAGAGATGGTGCAGACCAAGAAAATCGACGATCGGGTTGAAATAATCTTCGAAGCCTGTGAATGCGTGGTTGCCGCCTTCTATAACAGTCTGGCGGCAGGAAGCGTAGTACGCCACCGCCTGGCGGTAATCCAGCACTTCATCTCCCGTCTGTTGCAGCAGCCAGATCAAATCCGGCGCTTCCAGCGGGTCAATCTGCATGACTTTGAGATCGTAAATATGGCGTGACTCTAGCACATATTGCTGCCCGGTGTAGGGGTTCTCGTTCTGACCGAGATAGTCCGTCAACAGTTCAAACGGGCGCACCGCTGGGTTTACCACCACGGCGGGCAGCATAAAACATTGCGACAACCAGGTGGCGTAATATCCCCCCAGTGATGAACCGACGATCCCCAGCGAATCACCGCCATGTTCCAGGACAATGGATTCCAGCAGTTCTGCCGCATCGGAAGGGTACGGCGGTAACTGCGGAATGATCATCTCAACGTCAGGGTGATGTTCCGCCAGCCAGTTTTTCAACAAACTCGCTTTTGCAGAGCGCGGCGAACTGTTGAAACCGTGTAAATAAAGAAGCGTAGACATCAGTAGCCTTCTGAAGCGGTATCAGGTTGGAAACGTGTGTCCGCCAGGCGGTGCACCTCGGTGGTCAGCGTACCATCAGCATGTAACTCGAGCGTACGCCAGCCAGGCGCGATGGTGTCCAGCGTAAAGTTGGAACAATGCGGCTTAAACTGTACACAGGTCGATGGCGTTGCCAGCAGGCGGCGACCATTCCAGTCGAGATCCAGCTCCTGATGGATATGTCCACACAGCAAGTATTTAACGTTCGGAAACTTCGCCAGCACGTTATCCAGTTCGCCCGCGTTACGCAGACTGTGTTGGTCGAGCCAGCTACAACCCGCAGGTAGCGGATGATGGTGCAGCAGCAGCAACGTATGGCGTTCTGGCGCATCGGCCAGTTTACGTTCCAGCCACTCAAGCTGAAACTCGCTCAGCTCACCGTGCGGCACGCCAAACACCTGGCTATCCAGCAACAGGATTTGCCATTGCTCACCAATAAACACCCGCTTCGCCGGGGAGATCCCCGCATCCTGTAGCGCGCTGTACATCGCAGGCTGAAAATCGTGGTTGCCCGGTAGCCAGACGCAGGGCGCACGAAAACTTGCGATGCCTTCAGCGAAATGCTGATAGGCCGCAGAGGATTGATCCTGCGCTAAATCACCGGTCGCGACAATCAGGTCGAATTCGTGCTGGTGTGGACGAATCGCCTCCAGCACCGCCTGGTAGCTTTCCCAGGTATTTACCCCCAACAGGGCTTCGTGCTTTTGCGCAAACAGGTGAGTGTCGGTAATTTGTAAAATCCTGACTCTGGCCTCACCAGCCAGAGGAAGGGTTAACAGGCTTTCCAAATGGTGTCCTTAGGTTTCACGACGCTAATAAACCGGAATCGCCATCGCTCCATGTGCTAAACAGTATCGCAACCAGTCAGCTAAAAACTGGTTAATTTGATGCTTTTCGTCGCGTTGATGCAACTTTTTATTAGGATAATCATACCGCGCTTTGAAGCGAAAAATCTGCTGACTTGAACACACTTCAGCCACCATCGCGTCATGATACAGACGCACCGTCATTGACGGAAGGCTCCAGTAACTGATCGCGGGCGCAGTCTGTTCGATTGTCACCAGGGTAGTGTATCGGGTCGATTCCACAATCGTTAGCCGATATTGTGCGTTTGCCACCTGATAGCTTACAGTTTCGCCGGGTGCGTCATTGCGCGGTAACAAACGCCGCAATTGTGAAAAGTTCATCTCGCACAGGCGCATCATTTCAGGAAAGTCAGGTGTGTAACGCTTCATTTATGCCCACTCATTTTTTAACGCTTGATGATGCAGCTGCAGCCATTGCAAAGCGATGACCGACGCTGCGTTGTCGATTTTCCCCTCTTCTACCCATTGGTATGCCTGTTCCCGGCTTACCACATGAACGCGAATATCTTCGTTTTCATCAGCCAGACCGTGAATACCGCTTGCGGTCGTGGCGTCCACTTCGCCCACCATAATTGACGAACGCTCACTGGTGCCCCCAGGGCTTGCCAGGAAACTTAACACCGGTTTGGTCCGTTTGACTATCAGTCCCGCCTCTTCAATCGCTTCGCGACGGGCGACATCTTCCACACTTTCACCCTCTTCAATCATCCCGGCCACCATCTCCAGTAGCCAGGGGGTTTCGCTGGTGTCATACGCGGCAATCCGAATCTGCTCAATCAGCACAACTTCATCGCGCACTGGGTCAAAGGGTAGCAAGACTGCGGCGTGACCGCGCTCAAAAATTTCCCGCCGTACCTCACGACTCATTTGCCCGTTGAATAGACGATGACGAAATCTATAAAGATCTAATGAAAAAAAGCCGCGATAAAGTGTTTCTCGTGCAATAATTTCAACATCGTTTTTGCCAAAAGTAACGGGCAGGTTGTCTGGCTTAAGCATTGTTAATGTCCTGGCACTAATAGTGAATTAAATGTGAATTTCAGCGACGTTTGACTGCCGTTTGAGCAGTCATGTGTTAAATTGAGGCACATTAACGCCCTATGGCACGTAACGCCAACCTTTTGCGGTAGCGGCTTCTGCTAGAATCCGCAATAATTTTACAGTTTGATCGCGCTAAATACTGCTTCACCACAAGGAATGCAAATGAAGAAATTGCTCCCCATTCTTATCGGCCTGAGCCTTTCTGGGTTCAGTACGTTGAGCCAGGCCGAGAACCTGATGCAAGTTTATCAGCAAGCACGCCTTAGTAACCCGGAATTGCGTAAGTCTGCCGCCGATCGTGATGCTGCCTTTGAAAAAATTAATGAAGCGCGCAGTCCATTACTGCCACAGCTAGGTTTAGGTGCAGATTACACCTATAGCAACGGCTACCGCGACGCGAACGGCATCAACTCTAACGCGACCAGTGCGTCCCTGCAGTTAACTCAATCCATTTTTGATATGTCGAAATGGCGTGCGTTAACGCTGCAGGAAAAAGCAGCAGGGATTCAGGACGTCACGTATCAGACCGATCAGCAAACCTTGATCCTCAACACCGCGACCGCTTATTTCAACGTGTTGAATGCGATTGACGTTCTTTCCTATACACAGGCGCAAAAAGAAGCGATCTACCGTCAGTTAGATCAAACCACCCAACGTTTTAACGTGGGCCTGGTAGCGATCACCGACGTGCAGAACGCCCGCGCACAGTACGATACCGTGCTGGCGAACGAAGTGACCGCACGTAATAACCTTGATAACGCGGTAGAGCAGCTGCGCCAGATCACCGGTAACTATTATCCGGAACTGGCGGCGCTGAATGTCGAAAACTTTAAAACCGACAAACCACAGCCGGTTAACGCACTGCTGAAAGAAGCCGAAAAACGCAACCTGTCGCTGTTACAGGCACGCTTGAGTCAGGACCTGGCGCGCGAGCAAATTCGCCAGGCGCAGGATGGTCACTTACCGACTCTGGATTTAACGGCTTCTACCGGGATATCTGA
This sequence comes from Escherichia coli, assembly GCF_036503815.1. Lineage (GTDB taxonomy): Bacteria > Pseudomonadota > Gammaproteobacteria > Enterobacterales > Enterobacteriaceae > Escherichia > Escherichia coli_F. The sequence goes on along the minus strand of NZ_AP027764.1, from coordinate 777,169 downwards.
CACCTCATATAGCGGTTCGAAAACTCGTGGTGCCGCTGGTACCCAGTATGACGATAGCAATATGGGACAGAACAAAGTTGGCCTGAGCTTCTCGCTGCCGATTTATCAGGGCGGAATGGTTAACTCGCAGGTGAAACAGGCACAGTACAACTTTGTTGGTGCCAGCGAACAACTGGAAAGCGCGCATCGTAGCGTCGTGCAAACCGTGCGTTCCTCCTTCAACAACATTAATGCTTCTATCAGCAGCATTAACGCCTACAAACAAGCCGTAGTTTCCGCTCAAAGCTCATTAGACGCGATGGAAGCGGGCTACTCGGTCGGTACGCGTACCATTGTTGATGTGCTGGATGCCACCACCACGCTGTACAACGCCAAGCAAGAGCTGGCGAATGCGCGTTATAACTACCTGATTAACCAGTTGAATATTAAATCAGCTCTGGGTACGTTGAACGAGCAGGATCTGCTGGCACTGAACAATGCGCTGAGCAAACCGGTTTCCACTAATCCAGAAAACGTTGCGCCGCAAACGCCAGAACAAAATGCTATTGCTGATGGTTATGCACCAGATAGCCCGGCCCCAGCCGTTCAGCAAGCATCCGCACGCACTACCACCAGTAACGGTCATAACCCTTTCCGTAACTGATGCTGACGACGGGGCTTCGGCCCCGTCTGAACGTAAGGCAACGTAAAGATACGGGTTTTCTGCCGCATTCTTCCCCCTTCTCGCTTCAATTTCGACCAGCCATCCTCTATTCTGATGGGTATTTACCACTGGTCCCGGAAGACAAAAATGAAACGGACAAAATCCATACGCCACGCATCGTTCCGCAAAAACTGGAGCGCACGCCATCTGACACCTGTCGCTCTTGCTGTTGCCACTGTTTTTATGCTGGCAGGCTGTGAAAAGAGTGATGAAACAGTGTCTCTCTATCAAAATGCTGACGACTGTTCAGCTGCAAACCCAGGCAAAAGCGCCGAATGTACCACTGCGTACAACAATGCGCTGAAAGAAGCCGAACGTACTGCGCCGAAATACGCCACTCGTGAAGACTGTATTGCTGAATTTGGCGAAGGCCAGTGCCAGCAGGCACCAGCCCAGGCTGGTATGGCACCAGAAAACCAGGCGCAGGCCCAGCAATCCAGCGGGAGTTTCTGGATGCCGCTGATGGCCGGTTACATGATGGGGCGTCTGATGGGCGGCGGCGCGGGCTTTGCACAACAGCCGCTGTTCTCCTCGAAAAACCCAGCCAGCCCGGCTTACGGTAAATATACCGACGCGACGGGTAAAAACTATGGCGCAGCGCAGCCAGGCCGCACCATGACCGTACCGAAGACAGCTATGGCGCCAAAACCGGCGACCACCACTACCGTTACCCGCGGTGGCTTTGGTGAATCTGTTGCCAAACAAAGCACCATGCAGCGTAGCGCAACTGGCACCTCTTCTCGTTCAATGGGTGGCTGATACCGATGGAAAGAGTCAGTATTACCGAGCGTCCGGACTGGCGCGAAAAAGCCCACGAATACGGTTTCAATTTTCACACCATGTACGGAGAGCCATACTGGTGTGAAGATGCTTACTACAAGTTGACCCTCGCCCAGGTTGAAAAGCTGGAAGAAGTCACTGCCGAACTGCACCAGATGTGCCTGAAAGTGGTGGAAAAAGTGATCGCCAGCGATGAGCTGATGACTAAATTCCGCATTCCAAAACATACCTGGAGTTTTGTGCGCCAGTCATGGCTGACTCACCAGCCATCGCTTTATTCGCGTCTTGATCTGGCGTGGGATGGTACTGGCGAACCTAAACTTCTGGAAAATAACGCCGATACGCCAACCTCACTATACGAGGCAGCGTTCTTTCAGTGGATCTGGCTGGAAGATCAGCTTAACGCGGGCAACCTGCCGGAAGGCAGCGACCAGTTTAACAGTCTGCAAGAAAAGCTTATTGATCGCTTTGTCGAGTTGCGTGAACAGTATGGCTTCCAGTTGCTGCATCTCACCTGCTGTCGCGACACGGTGGAAGATCGCGGAACCATTCAGTATTTGCAGGACTGCGCGACAGAAGCTGAAATCGCTACTGAATTCCTCTACATCGACGATATCGGTTTAGGCGAAAAAGGTCAGTTCACGGATTTACAGGATCAGGTGATTTCTAACCTGTTCAAGCTGTATCCGTGGGAATTTATGCTGCGTGAGATGTTCTCCACCAAGCTGGAGGATGCAGGCGTACGCTGGCTGGAACCGGCGTGGAAGAGCATTATCTCCAACAAGGCGCTTCTACCGCTGCTGTGGGAGATGTTCCCGAATCACCCGAACCTGCTGCCCGCTTATTTTGCGGAAGATGATCATCCGCAAATGGAAAAATATGTGGTTAAACCGATCTTCTCCCGTGAAGGCGCAAACGTGTCGATCATTGAGAACGGCAAAACCATTGAAGCAGCGGAAGGTCCGTATGGCGAAGAAGGGATGATTGTTCAGCAATTCCACCCGTTACCGAAATTCGGCGACAGCTATATGCTGATTGGTAGCTGGCTGGTGAACGATCAACCTGCCGGAATTGGCATTCGTGAAGACCGTGCATTGATCACCCAGGATATGTCTCGGTTTTATCCACATATTTTTGTTGAATAAACCATGATACCGGATGGCACTCGCCATCCGGTAATTATTAGCCTATCTGCACCGACAACATACTTAAACTGCCCATTTCTATACCATCGACCGGAATGTTAATTGGCTCCTGCCCATCCCACGCACCTAAGACATACAACAACGGCAGATAGTGCTCTGGCGTTGGGTTCGATAACGCGCCACCTTCATGGTCGAGGTAATTCACCAAAGGATGCTGTTCTACCGGCCCTTGCCACGTCAGATTCGCTTTCACATACTCATTAAATGACGTCGCCCACGGATATGGTGAACTATCACCGTGCCACTTCACCGTACGCAGGTTGTGCACCACGTTACCGCTGGCGACCAACATTATTCCTTTATCCCGCAGCGCTGCCAGTTTACGCCCCATCTCAAAGTGCCAGGCGGCAGGTTTGGTACTGTCGATACTCAACTGCACCATCGGGATATCGGCGTCAGGATACATCTTAATCAGCACGCCCCAGGAACCGTGGTCAAAGCCCCAGGCTTCTTTATCCAGCGTCACAGGGACCGGCGCTAACAGCTCAACCAGACGCTGTGCCAGCGCAGGCGAACCCGGAGCAGGATAATGGGTGTCGTACAGCGCCTGCGGAAAACCGCCAAAATCATGAATCGTGGGCGGCGTCTCCATCGCGGTCACTCCAGTTCCACGGGTAAACCAGTGAGCCGAAACCACCACAATCGCTTGTGGGCGTGGCAATGTCATCCCCAACTTCTGCCAGCTGCGGGTATACAAATTATCTTCCAGCACGTTCATCGGACTACCGTGACCTAAAAACAATGCTGGCATACGTGTTGAAGACATGATGATATCCTTAACTAAAGGTGTCATTTTGATATCCTCACAATACGCTTGTTCGGCGGAGTAAGAACCCGGATAACAATGATGATGATCATCAGTTATTTTGACGATCTGCCTGAAGGTAAAGATTTATAAGGAGTTGTCGATGTCAGTACCTCTCATTCTGACCATACTGGCGGGGGCAGCCACGTTTATTGGCGCGTTTCTCGGCGTTCTCGGACAAAAACCCTCGAACCGCTTACTGGCGTTTTCGCTAGGATTTGCGGCGGGGATTATGTTGCTCATCTCATTAATGGAAATGCTTCCTGCCGCATTAGCCGCCGAAGGAATGTCGCCTGTGTTGGGTTATGGAATGTTTATCTTCGGTCTGCTTGGCTATTTTGGTCTGGACCGCATGTTGCCACATGCGCATCCGCAGGATTTAATGCAAAAATCGGTGCAGCCGTTGCCAAAATCGATCAAGCGCACAGCCATTCTGCTCACTCTCGGCATCAGTCTGCATAACTTCCCGGAAGGCATTGCCACCTTTGTCACGGCGAGCAGTAACCTGGAGCTGGGCTTTGGCATCGCGCTGGCTGTTGCATTGCATAATATTCCTGAAGGTCTGGCAGTTGCGGGGCCGGTTTACGCGGCAACAGGATCGAAACGTACCGCGATTCTGTGGGCGGGGATTTCCGGACTGGCTGAAATTCTCGGTGGCGTTCTGGCGTGGTTAATTCTTGGCAGCATGATTTCTCCGGTAGTCATGGCGGCGATCATGGCGGCGGTTGCAGGAATTATGGTGGCGCTCTCGGTTGATGAATTAATGCCGCTAGCTAAAGAGATTGACCCCAATAATAACCCCAGCTATGGCGTGCTATGTGGAATGTCAGTGATGGGATTCAGTTTAGTGCTGCTACAAACGGCGGGAATTGGTTAAAAGCAACATCAGAAGTTGTCCAGCGCATGGACAACTTCTGCCAGCTTCACTAAAGCCCTATTCTACCTTCTCGGCTGTCTCTTCTCTCGTACTGTTTAAGTATTTATTCCGCGCTTCAAGCAGTGCGTCTCTGTCCTGACGAAACGCCCGACAATAACGTTTCAAATGCAGTAAATAACCCACCACAACCAGAGCAATCAATACAATCCAGTACCAGGCGATAAACATCCTTTTACCCTTAATATTTAACAATACTAAACATTTAGCGCATAAAATTCACATATCCTTTTTCGGATATATTCATATGGTCGCATAATAACGGAACAATTATATGATTTTGATCATAATGGAAAAGAATGCCTGATATTAATGAAATTTTCTCATAGAAAGAGAAGAGGAATTAACATCTTGCATAACAAGAGCAAAATAAAAACCGAAGCCAGTAATAGCTTCGGTTTCTTGATTAACGCGGTAAATTAAGCAGCGGTTTTCAGCTAGCTTTACGCTCATGTGCCTGACGGTATGCCACCAGGTCTTCAATAGTCACGAGCGCCATATTGTGTTTCTTGGCAAACTCAATGCACTCTGGCGCACGCGCCATCGTGCCATCGTCATTAGTCAGCTCACACAACACACCAGCTGGTTTAAAGCCTGCCAGCGTCATCAGATCAATAGTCGCTTCGGTATGGCCGCCACGCGTCAGCACACCACCCGCCTGCGCGCGCAGTGGGAAAACGTGGCCAGGACGATTCAGATCAGAAGGTTTAGCGCCATCGGCAATCGCAGCACGAACGGTCGTAATACGGTCAGCGGCAGAAACACCGGTAGTCACACCTTCAGCCGCTTCAATGGTCACGGTAAAACCGGTGCCATAGGCGCTGGTGTTATTTTCTACCATCATTGGCAGATCGAGTTGTTTACGGCGATCTTCAGTGATGCACAGGCAAACAATACCGCTACCGTGGCGAATGGTCAGCGCCATCTGCTCAACGGTCATGGTTTCTGCCGGGAAGATCATATCGCCTTCGTTTTCACGGTCTTCATCATCAAGCACCATTACACCGCGTCCTTCACGCAGCGCAGCCAGTGCATTTTCAACACGTTCGAAAGGCGTACCAAAAGAGGAAAGTAGCGTCTGATTCATGGTAAAAAAACCTCACTAAAATTATGGTTACCAGAATCAGGGCAGTCTTAGGAGTGGCGGCATATAGCCAAAATAACGTGAGCGGGTCCATGCCCGACAGAATCGTTACTCTCTCCCATCCGGACTCTAACCGTCGGCCCCGGAATTACACCGGATCTGCTGTCCTTTGAGTTCGCACCCAAAGCGCTCGCGGGCTTTCAACTGAGTTGATTTACCGCCGGTGGGGAATTTCGCCCCGCCCTGAGAATAAGCGGATTCACTATAACGCTAATGATTAGCGGCAGCAACGCATAGCTTCACATTATTCTGGTTTATGACTTAACCTTATCGCACTACAATGGAACTCAACACCTATCAGTACAGGGAAACTACAATGATTGACCCGAAAAAAATTGAGCAAATCGCTCGCCAGGTTCACGAATCAATGCCTAAAGGAATCAGGGAGTTCGGGGAAGATGTGGAGAAAAAAATCCGCCAAACCCTACAAGCGCAGTTGACGCGTCTCGATCTGGTAAGCCGCGAAGAATTCGACGTTCAGACGCAAGTCCTGTTACGGACTCGTGAAAAACTGGCGTTACTAGAACAACGCATCAGCGAACTGGAAGCGCGCAATAATCCGGTAGCAGAACTTCAATCTCCTCCAGCTATCCCGCCGGTTGATAAAGCAGAATAAAGCACCACAAAAACGGGCCAGACGGCCCGTAATATCAATGTTCTAATTCCAGTTCTCTGGTTTGCATCATCTGTTGGCAATACCAGGCATAACGTGCGCAAAACCAGGTTCTATGTTCTTCATCCATGTTACCAGTAACGGCCAGAATATCGACCGGGCGACCTTCTGCGTGCATTCTGGCAAAACTACGCGCCAGGAAATCGAAATTATTTAAAGAATTAAGACTATGATCCATAAGCACATCCTCCGGTTATCGCATACCTTTTAAGGCCATATGCTTTTTCTGATTTCAGTATTCCCCAATCAGTGTAGTGCCTTTAAACATAACGTGCGTAAATATATTGTCCCCGATCACACTTTTTAGTGAAAAATAAAAAACCATATTAAAAGACTTTCTCTTCCAGAACTTCTCTAACATGTGTTATTATTAACAAAGATAAATGTAAGCAAGGAAACTATCCAAAAGTAAATATTGCGTCACTAAATGGACATTGGAGTGACATATGATTTTATTCGCCGACTATAACACCCCTTATCTTTTCGCTATTTCCTTTGTACTGTTGATCGGCCTTTTAGAAATTTTTGCACTTATCTGCGGTCACATGCTCTCCGGTGCTCTTGATGCACATCTTGACCATTATGATTCCATAACCACAGGTCATATTAGCCAGGCACTTCATTATCTCAATATCGGAAGATTGCCAGCTCTCGTCGTTCTCTGTTTACTGGCTGGTTTTTTTGGTCTTATTGGCATCCTGTTGCAGCATGCCTGCATCATGGTTTGGCAATCACCACTCTCGAACCTGTTCGTGGTTCCTGTCAGTTTACTGTTTACGATTATTGCGGTGCATTATACCGGTAAAGTAATTGCGCCTTGGTTACCACGAGATCATAGCACTGCTATTACAGAAGACGATTATATTGGCTGCATGGCATTAATTACCGGACATCAGGCCACTTCAGGTAACCCCTGTGAAGGAAAACTCACCGATCAATTTGGCCAAATACATTATTTACTACTGGAACCTGAAGAAGAAAAAACTTTCGCTAAAGGAGACAAAGTATTAATTATTTGCCGACTTTCTGCAACGCGATATTTGGCGGAAAAAAATCCCTGGCCCCAAATACTGTAATTTATTAATCAAAAGGAAATTTAATAATGGATGATATTGTTAATTCTATGCCCTCCTGGATGTTTACCGCAATTATTGCCGTATGCGTTCTGTTTATTATTGGGATTATTTTCGCCAGGCTCTATCGTCGCGCTTCGGCAGAGCAAGCATTTGTTCGTACTGGTTTAGGTGGGCAAAAAGTGGTAATGAGCGGTGGCGCAATCGTGATGCCGATCTTTCATGAAATAATCCCCATCAATATGAATACTCTGAAGCTGGAAGTCAGCCGCTCAACCATTGATAGCCTGATTACGAAAGATCGTATGCGCGTCGATGTCGTTGTCGCTTTCTTTGTGCGGGTAAAACCGTCAGTGGAAGGTATTGCCACCGCCGCCCAGACGCTGGGGCAACGCACCCTGTCGCCTGAAGACTTACGTATGTTGGTTGAAGATAAATTTGTCGATGCCCTCCGTGCAACAGCTGCACAAATGACCATGCATGAGTTACAGGATACCCGCGAGAACTTCGTGCAGGGCGTACAAAATACCGTTGCTGAAGATCTGTCGAAAAACGGCCTGGAACTGGAAAGCGTTTCACTTACCAACTTTAACCAGACGTCGAAAGAACATTTCAATCCTAACAACGCCTTTGACGCCGAAGGTTTAACCAAGCTGACGCAGGAGACGGAGCGCCGTCGTCGCGAACGTAACGAAGTTGAACAGGATGTAGAAGTTGCGGTGCGTGAGAAAAACCGTGATGCGCTTTCGCGGAAGCTGGAGATTGAACAGCAAGAAGCGTTTATGACGCTTGAGCAGGAGCAGCAGGTTAAAACCCGTACCGCTGAGCAGAATGCGAAAATTGCGGCTTTTGAGGCCGAGCGTCGTCGGGAAGCAGAGCAGACGCGAATTCTGGCTGAACGACAGATTCAGGAAACGGAAATCGACCGCGAACAGGCCGTCCGTTCCAGAAAAGTTGAAGCTGAACGTGAAGTTCGCATTAAAGAGATCGAACAGCAGCAGGTCACCGAAATCGCCAACCAGACGAAATCGATCGCTATTGCCGCCAAATCGGAACAGCAGTCACAAGCGGAAGCGCGTGCCAACCTTGCACTTGCAGAAGCGGTAAGCGCCCAGCAAAACGTAGAAACCACTCGCCAGACCGCAGAAGCCGATCGTGCTAAACAAGTTGCCCTAATCGCTGCCGCGCAGGATGCAGAAACCAAAGCGGTTGAACTGACCGTGCGGGCGAAAGCAGAAAAAGAAGCCGCAGAGATGCAGGCGGCGGCGATCGTTGAGTTAGCCGAAGCTACGCGTAAAAAAGGCCTGGCGGAAGCAGAAGCGCAACGTGCGCTGAACGATGCTATCAACGTACTTTCTGACGAGCAAACCAGCCTTAAATTCAAACTGGCATTGTTGCAGGCGCTCCCTGCGGTAATTGAGAAATCTGTGGAACCAATGAAGTCTATCGACGGTATTAAGATTATTCAGGTCGATGGTCTGAACCGTGGTGGTACCGCAGGGGATGCAATATCAGGTAGCGTTGGTGGAGGAAATCTGGCGGAACAAGCGTTATCAGCCGCGCTTTCTTACCGCACACAGGCACCGCTGATTGACTCCTTGCTCAATGAAATTGGTGTTTCAGGCGGCTCGCTAGCGGCATTGACTTCACCCTTAACCTCAACAACTCCCGTAGCAGAAAACATAGAATAAATTTTCAACCATGAACATCCCTGGCCCAAAAAGCCGGGGATTTGTTATATCTGCGTTCCGCTAAAAAGTACAAATGATCAGGTTGTTACAGCGTTTTGCGAGCCGACTCGGGGAAGAGAAAACTGCATCAGGGAAAGCATTGCGCGGGGTCCGGCGCTCATCAACAATCGGGGAGCCAGCAAGGGGCTGAAACGGGAAAGCCCCTCCCGAGGAAGGGGCCTTGTATAAGGAAAGGGTTATGATGAAGTTCGTCATCATACTGGTTGTGTTGTTACTGTTAAGTTTCCCGACTTACTAACAACTCATCAGAGGGGGGAGAAATCCTCCCTTACCCTTGTTCCTTTACTTTAGGTTGAAAAAACAACAGCGTCAATAGGTCTATCCGGCACAACGCGAGAACTGTGAACCGCTTTCCGGTTAGCCTTTTTTATCCTGTTGGATCTTCTTGATGATGTTGGTCGTTGAGCAACCGTCTTCAAAGTTGAGCACCAGCACTTCGCCACCATTGGCCCAGACTTCTTTACTCCCGGCAATCTCTTCTGGTTTATAGTCGCCGCCTTTCACCAGCAGGTCTGGCAAGATCCCGGCAATCAAGCGCTGCGGCGTGTCTTCTTCAAACGACACCACCCAGTCGACCGCTTCCAGTGCCCCCAGCACAATCATACGCTGTTCGAGAGGGTTAACGGGGCGGGAATCCCCTTTCAGCCGTTTGGTGGAGGCATCGCTGTTCACAGCGACAATCAGGCGGTCACCCAGTTTGCGGGCATTTGCCAGATAGGAGACGTGCCCGGCGTGCAGGATGTCGAAGACGCCATTGGTCATCACCACTTTTTCACCGCGTTTACGCGCCGCCGCTACAGCAAGCTTCAGTTCCTCTTCGGTCATCACACCAAAGCCGGTATCTGCACGTCCACGTACTGCATTTTCCAGCTCGATCGGCGAAACCGTGGATGTTCCCAGTTTGCCAACCACCACACCGGCCGCCGCGTTGGCAAAGAAGCAGGCTTCTTCCAGCGAATTACCCGCCGCCAGCGTTGCTGCCAGCACACCAATCACCGTATCGCCCGCACCGGTGACGTCATACACTTCTTGCGCCTGGGTTGGCATATGCAGCGGCTCTTTACCCGGTTGCAGCAGCGACATCCCTTGTTCGGAACGGGTCACCAACAGAGCCGAGAGTTCGTAATCGGCAATCAGTTTCATTCCGCGCTCAACAATCTCTTCTTCGGTCTTACATTTACCGACAACAGCTTCAAATTCCGAGAGATTCGGCGTTAACAGCGTAGCGCCGCGGTAGCGCTCAAAATCGGTGCCTTTTGGATCAATCAGCACCGGAACGCCCGCTTTACGCGCCAGTTGGATCATCTGCTGCACGCTTGCCAGCGCACCTTTCGCGTAGTCAGAGAGCACCAGCGCGCCAATCGAACTCAGCGCCTGATTAATCCGCTCGTGCAGCGGCTGCGGATCAACCCCTTCGAAACCTTCTTCAAAATCCAGACGGATCAGCTGTTGGTTGCGGGAAAGTACCCGTAATTTGGTGATGGTCGGATGCGTCGGTACAGAAACGAAGTCGCATTTGACGTTGACGTCGGCCAGAGATTTACTCAGCGCGCGCGCCGCATCGTCAATGCCCGTCAACCCGACCAGGCGTGCATTAGCACCGAGAGAAGCGATATTCATCGCCACGTTAGCCGCGCCGCCCGGACGTTCTTCGATGGTATTCACTTTAACCACGGGCACCGGCGCTTCCGGCGAGATACGGCTGGTGGGACCGTACCAGTAACGATCCAGCATCACATCACCAACCACCATCACTCCTGCACGTTCAAACTCTGGCAGCGTTACTTTCATTCCTGTCTCCTGAGAGATTCAAAATTTGCGCGCGATAATACCATACTTCATTCTTCCACCAGCCACTTCTGCCAGCTTGCCCGCACCAGATCACGCTCTGCGGTGAAGCAATCCTCCGACACATGGCCCGGCAATTCCTGTAATGCCAGATGATGAAGTTCATCGCGCAGCGTCGTGTAAGCACAGGTCAGCGCCATCGCTTCCTGTTCTTCCATAATGTCGTTTTGCGCCAACAGTTCCAGAATACGCACGTTGTCTGACCAGCGCGTTAACTTCGGTTTTTCATGAGCGTAGCGCAACACCAGATATTGGGTAATAAATTCGATATCGGTAATTCCGCCTTCATCGGCTTTGATATCAAAGCGATCGCGATGTTTATTGCCGAGATGAGCGCGCATTTTCTCCCGCATTTCCCGCACTTCTGTTTTCAGGGTTTTGCCTTCGCGCGGCAGCGTCATAATCTCGCGACGCACCGCGTCAAAGTGCGCGGTGAGCTGCGGATCGCCGTACACTACACGCGCACGCACCAGCGCCTGATGTTCCCACGTCCAGGCCTCGTTTTTCTGATAATCGGAAAACGCTTCTGCAGAGGTGACCAGCATTCCCGCCGCCCCGGACGGACGCAGTCGAGCATCCACTTCATACAAAATGCCGGAAGAGGTTCGCGTACTGAACAGATGCATAATGCGTTGCGCCAGACGCAGATAAAACTGTCGCCCGTCGATTTCCCGCTCGCCGTCAGTCATCGCATCCATTGGGCAATCATGGAGGAAGATCAGGTCAAGATCGGAACTGTAGCCTAACTCCCAGCCGCCCAGCTTGCCGTAGCCGACCACCGCAAAACCACGCCCTTCGCGTTCGTTCAGGTGATTCGGTTTACCGTAGCGGGCAACCATTTGAACCCACGCCTGCTGAACGACGGCATCTATCATAGCTTCCGCCAGCCAGGTTAAGTGATCGCTCACTTTCATTACCGGTAGCGTACCGGCGATATCCGCTGCCGCGATGCGTAAAAGTTGCGCCTGTTTGAACTGACGCAGCGCCTCAAGCTGTTGCTCTTCGTCATCTTCCGGCACGCGCAGCAAATACTGGCGCAGTTCATCACGGTAGGCATCCGTCGCCGTCGGCTGGTAAAGAGTGTTCGGATCGAGCAGTTCGTCCAGCAATAATGGATAACGCGCCAGTTGGCTGGCAATCATCGGCGATGCGGCGCACAGCGAAATCAAATGCTTAAGCGCTGCGGGGAATTCACTAAGCAGCTCAAGATAGGTAGTGCGGGTAACAATCCCCACCAGCAAAGCCGTAATGCGCGACAGCGTGACAGCAGCGTCTTCACGCGCACAGACATCACTTAGCAGATGCGGCATCAGATGGTCGAGCACCTGACGTCCTCGCGGCCCGATTGTGCGCTTATCCAGCTCTTTGCGGAAATCGGCAATCAGTGTTAGCACCTGTTTGCGATCATCTTCGCTAAGATGTGCCAGCACTGGCGTGGTGTCATCTTCCTGCAACGCATCCTGCCACAACTCACGCCACTGTTCCGATAGCGACTCTTCCTGTGTTTCGCTTTCGTCATCGCCAATCAATTCGTTAAACACCCGGCGCACATTGGTCATATGTCCGGTCAGCGCCCCGGTTAGTTGCGGCCAGTCCGCGAAATCCATTGCCCATGCCAGCCGCGCACGGTTAAGCTCATCAGAAGGAAGTGTCTGGGTTTGTTCGTCGTTAATGCTTTGCAGCAGGTTTTCCAGACGCCGCAGGAACAGATACGCCACTCGCAATTGTTCAGCATCGTTTTCAGAAAGCAGATGCAGCGCGGCAATGGCGCTGAGCGTTGGCAGTAAAGAGCGCGATTGCAGCGACGGTTCGCGCCCGCCGCGAATGAGCTGGAACACCTGGACGATAAATTCAATTTCGCGAATGCCACCCGCGCCAAGTTTGATGTTGTCGGTCAAACCGCGTCGACGCACTTCGCGGGCAATCATCCCTTTCATGTTGCGCAGCGACTGGATCACGCTGAAATCGATGTAACGGCGGAAAACAAACGGACGCAGCATCGCACGCAACTCATTAGCATAGACGCCGTCGCTATCCCCCATAATCCGCGCCTTGACCATGGCGTATCGCTCCCAGTCGCGCCCCTGCTCCTGGTAATAATCTTCCAGCGCCGCAAAGCTCAGCACCAGCGGGCCACTTTCGCCAAACGGACGTAGTCGCATATCCACGCGATAGACGAAGCCATCCTGCGTTGGTTGATCCAGCACTTTAATCAGCCGCTGACCCATGCGGGTAAAGAACTGAGCGTTATCCAGTTCCCTGCGTCCGCCCTGCGTGCAACCATGTTCCGGCCAGACAAAAATCAGATCGATATCTGAGGAAAAATTCAGCTCCCCGCCGCCCAGTTTACCCATGCCTAAAATCAGCAGCGGTTGCGCTTCACCCTGCGCATTGCAGGGCGTACCCCACTCGCGGCAGCAGGCCTCATACAGCCAGTCACGCGCGGCGACAATCAATGTCTCCGCCAGATGGCTGAGCTGCTGCAATATGCTCTCTTCAGTAACCAGTGCCAGCGTTTGCGCCCAGGCAATGCGCACCATAATGCGCCGCCGGAACAGACGCAGCTCGCGCATTAACCCTGCTTCGTCGCTTACATCACTGAGCGCCTTCTGCAACCATGCAGCGTAATGCTGCCATTCGTCGACCTGCGGCGGCTGGCTTTCCAGTTCCGTCAGCCACTCTGGATGCGCAATTACGCTGTCCTGCACAAAATCACTGAAGGTAAGTACTGACTTCGCCTGTGCGCTAAGTGATTCCTCGGCTAAAGGCGCTGGCAGCCGCTCAACAACGGTCTGCCAGTACTGCTGTAACGGTGAAGAGAGCGGCTTCATAAGCGATTTTATCCTTGCCTGATTAACGTTTTCCGCTGTGCAACCAGAACGGTTCCTGATTGTTTGCCTCATTACGGAAATGTTCAATTTCAATGCGTTGCCCGGTCGCAATGGCATGACGCAGTCCCTGCCAGTTCTCCAGCCAGGCTTGCGCGACGAGAGGATCGTAGTAACCCGCCAGCAACAATATTGAGTCAATGTCACGCGTCAGGCGCGGCAATTGGTCACGGTAGCGATCGCCTAATGGCTGGCAGAAAACGCTTTTCAGTTCAGCGGCATGGCGGGAAAGATGGATATCGGCAAAGCGTTTGAAAGAATCGCTGATTTTGCCCTGCGCTTTGGCATCTAAAAACGGCTGCCAGGCTTTGCTTACCAGCCATTCGGTCAACGCCAGCTTCGCCATCGCCGTTTCGGTAGAGTAGACCGCCGTTACGGCAGACACCGCAGATGCGATGGTCGCTTCGCATTGAGTCAGCAGGTCACGTAAGTGAGTGCTCGCTTTACGCGGCACAATGCCACCGAACAGCATCAGCGTATGACGGACCAGGCCAATGGCAGCCAGCACTTGCTCTTTCGCCGCATCGTTGCCGCGGACCCACAGTTCTTCATGATACTGCCATTGCGCTAACGCCAGCTCGAGCGCCGCTTCCAGCCCCTGCTCGACATCCGCTTTTGCCGCAACATGCAAAATGGTGGTGGGTTTGATTTCACGCGCAGGATTGCCCTGCGCCAGATGATAGCCACGCGCCGCTTTGCTCAGGCTGCCCTGACGTAATCCGGTTTGCGATACCAGTTGGTTCGCCAGTTTCAGCACCGCGCGCGTGTCGCCGCTAAGCAGTTCCAGTTCAAGCTCGCAGATAGGCTCAGCAAATTCGCCTGCCTTCACCTCGCCCTGATCGAGAGCGATTTCAATTTGGCTACCATCGACCTCTACCAGCCACTTTTCGCGATAAAAATCGGTGCTGAACAGCGGTTGTAAGCGGGAAGCGAGATCGGCAGGCAATTCGCCGTTCGGCCAGACTTCCGTCGGTAACTGCGCCAGGTCGAGCGTCGGTTCGCTCAACGCCACGTTATATTCCGGGCGCTGGTGTAAGCCGCCTGTCACTCTTCCTGCAACTTTCATGGTCATCTCATAGCGACCGTTTTCGCCACGGATACGTAAGCCCATGTCGTGCCCACGCAGCCAGTTATCCAGCGTTTCGTAGTAAATATTCAGCAACTGCACGGGGTCATGGTGCTCGCCGCCCAGCGTATTGAGATGGTCACGCAACGCCTCAACGGCACTGTGATTAACAATAAACTTTAATTCGATTTCCTGAGCCATCCTTCCTCCACTGGGTACTCCCCCCCAACGTAGGCGGGAGGGGAATTTGGGCTGTTAAGCCCGCAGTTTATCAGCCACGCTGATTCTGAATATACTTTTTCACAACTTCCAGCGGTGCTCCACCACATGAACCGATGAAATAAGAGCGTGACCAGAGTACGGGCTTTGAATACGCGGCGCGCAAATCAATAAAATCATTCCGCAGCCGCCTACTGGTAACGGACTTAAGGCTGTTTACCAGCTTTGTGAGTTGCACCAACGGTGGGTATTCAATCAGCATGTGAACATGATCTGCCTCGCCGTCACATTCCTTTAACTCGGCGCCAAAGTCCGCGCATACCTCCGCTACATACTGACGCATGTTTGCATGATGCAATTCACCAAAAACTGGACGGCGGTATTTTGTCATAAAAACAACGTGAACATGCAACAGGTAAGCTGAATAGCGTGAACGATTGATTTCGCACACGTATTGATCCTCCCAAAAAAATGTGGATATATTGTACATTCTAAATAACCACATACTGAATGCAAAATGTTAATCCAGAAAGCATATAAATACAGGCTCTACCCCACTGACCAGCAGGCGCAAAGGTTGCGTCAGTTGTGCGGTTGCGCTCGCTTTGTCTGGAACTATGCACTGAATGAAACACTGAGCATTCATGACGCGGGCGGAAAAATTCCGTCAGCTTTCGACCTGAATAAACGACTTACGGGCTGGAAAAAACTCCCTGAGCTGGCCTTTCTTGCTGAGGGTTACACTGACAACCTCCAGCAGAAACTGAAAGACCTGCGGAGCGCATGGGATCGCTGTTTTGATAAATCCCTGACGGCTGAAAAGCCCGTTTTCAAAAAGAAAACCAAAGGCTGCGACTCTATCCGGTTCGTCAATTTCAGCAAATATTGTGGGCTGGATTATGGCCGTGTGAAACTCCCGTCAGGACTGGGCTGGGTTAAATTTCGTCAGTCCCGGAAGATTGAAGGCGTCATTAAAAATTGCACCATCAGCCAGCATGCCGGACACTGGTATGTGTCTTTTCAGGTCGAATTAGCTGTTACCGATCCGATTCACGCATCGACCAGCGCAATAGGCCTGGATGCAGGTATAACGAAGCTGGCAACACTTTCAGACGGCACTGTCTTTGAACCGGTAAACAGCTTTAAAAAAAATCAGGATAAGCTGGCTCGCTTACAGCGCCGTCTGGCCCGGATGGTTAAATTCTCCGCCAACTGGAAAAAGCAGAAAGCGAAGATTTCCCGTTTCCACTCTCATATCGCAAACATCCGCCGCGATTACCTTCATAAAACCACGACGACGATCAGCAAAAACCACGCGATGATAGTCATTGAGGATTTAAAGGTTGCGAACGTGTCAAAATCAGCAGCGGGTACGGTAGACCAGCCGGGGCGCAACGTCGCGGCAAAATCAGGTCTTAACCGGGCGATACTGGATCAGGGCTGGGCAGAAATGCGCCGCCAGCTCGAATATAAGCAGGCATGGCGCGGCGGTGATGTGCTGGCGATTAATCCGGCGTACACCAGTCAGAAATGCGCATGTTGTGGGCATACATCGAAAAATAACCGCAGGACGCAGGCGAGCTTTATCTGTACCGCGTGCGGCTATACGGCAAACGCCGATGTAAACGGCGCTCGCAATATATTAACAGCAGGTTTTGAAGTCATGGCGGCAGGACAAATATTGCCGTCAGTCCGTAAAGGACGCGCCCGTAAGGCGGCGTAAACCGTCGAGCGAGGAACCGGGCAATGCGGCAACGTATTGCTACCCTGACAAGGGAATCCCCCTACTGAGTCGCTTTGCGCGAAGGTGGGGGAGGATGTCAAGGCCTTTACTTATCGGTTATGTCACATAAGTGACGATGAACGGCGAACTTAATGCGATCTTTTTTGTCAGTAGATAGTATTTTGCGCCAAATTGCCATGCAACGGGCAATTTGACGGGCGTAAAAGTTTGAAGCAGTGGCAAGACCTGACACAGAGGATTCCGATTGATGTCGAATGCTTTGCGTAGCGACACTGATGCCACTACTATCGTTCCACTTTCCATGACAATAACGACAGCCTGATGCCAAAATTACGCCTGATCGGATTAACTTTACTCGCACTTAGCGCGACTGCCGTCTCACACGCTGAAGAAACGCGCTATGTTTCCGACGAACTGAATACCTGGGTCCGTAGCGGTCCGGGAGACCATTATCGCCTCGTGGGCACGGTTAACGCCGGCGAGGAAGTGACCTTATTACAAACTGACGCCAACACCAATTATGCCCAGGTGAAAGACAGCTCTGGCCGTACCGCCTGGATCCCGTTGAAACAACTTAGCACAGAGCCAAGCCTGCGCTCCCGTGTGCCAGATCTGGAAAATCAGGTCAAAACCCTGACCGATAAGCTCACCAATATCGATAACACCTGGAATCAGCGCACCGCAGAAATGCAGCAAAAAGTGGCGCAGAGCGACAGCGTGATCAACGGGTTAAAAGAAGAAAATCAGAAACTGAAAAACGAGCTGATTGTCGCGCAGAAAAAGGTCGATGCCGCCAGCGTGCAGCTGGATGACAAACAGCGCACCATCATCATGCAGTGGTTTATGTATGGTGGCGGCGTGCTGGGGCTTGGCTTGCTGCTCGGTCTGGTACTGCCGCACCTGATCCCAACGCGCAAACGTAAAGATCGCTGGATGAACTAAATCGCCTTCTTCGTTGCACTGTCTTATTATTAGGAATTGTGTATTTGACGAAGGGATGATGGCGTGAAGATTTATCTGGTCGGTGGTGCTGTTCGGGATGCATTGTTAGGGCTACCGGTCAAAGACAGAGATTGGGTGGTAGTCGGTAGTACACCACAGGAGATGCTCGACGCGGGCTACCAGCAGGTAGGCCGCGATTTTCCTGTTTTTCTGCATCCGCAAACGCATGAAGAGTATGCGCTGGCACGTACCGAACGGAAATCCGGTTCCGGTTACACCGGTTTTACCTGCTATGCCGCACCGGATGTCACGCTGGAAGATGATCTTAAGCGGCGCGATCTGACCATTAATGCGCTGGCCCAGGACGATAACGGCGAGATTATCGACCCGTACAACGGTCTGGGCGATCTGCAAAATCGTCTGTTGCGCCATGTTTCCCCCGCTTTTGGCGAAGATCCGTTACGCGTACTGCGCGTGGCGCGTTTTGCTGCGCGTTATGCCCACCTCGGTTTTCGTATTGCCGATGAAACTCTGGCGCTGATGCGCGAGATGACCCACGCGGGTGAACTGGAACACCTGACGCCTGAACGGGTGTGGAAAGAGACGGAAAGCGCCCTCACTACCCGCAATCCCCAGGTGTTCTTCCAGGTACTGCGCGATTGCGGCGCACTGCGCGTTTTATTCCCGGAAATTGACGCCCTGTTTGGCGTTCCGGCCCCTGCCAAGTGGCATCCGGAAATCGACACCGGTATTCACACCTTAATGACGCTCTCAATGGCGGCGATGCTAAGTCCGCAGGTCGATGTCCGTTTCGCAACGCTATGCCACGATCTCGGTAAAGGACTGACGCCGCCAGAACTTTGGCCGCGTCATCATGGTCATGGCCCGGCGGGTGTGAAGTTAGTGGAACAACTATGCCAGCGTCTGCGCGTGCCAAATGAAATTCGCGATTTAGCCAGACTGGTGGCTGAGTTTCACGATCTCATCCACACCTTCCCAATGCTGAACCCAAAAACCATCGTCAAACTATTTGATTCCATCGACGCCTGGCGTAAACCGCAGCGTGTCGAGCAACTGGCGCTGACCAGCGAGGCTGATGTGCGCGGCAGAACCGGTTTTGAATCAGCGGACTACCCGCAAGGCCGCTGGTTGCGCGAAGCCTGGGAAGTGGCACAGTCAGTGCCGACAAAAGCCGTCGTTGAAGCGGGATTTAAAGGTGTGGAGATTCGCGAGGAGCTGACCCGACGGCGGATTGCGGCGGTAGCCAGCTGGAAGGAACAACGTTGTCCAAAGCCTGATTAAGCACTTGAATTTCAATTTATTGCAAACACCGGCCAGGTCGGATAAGACGCACAAGCGTCATATCCGACACTATTCCTCAATCAAAAGAACACGACATACACCGCAGCCGCCACAATAAAGCGATAAATGGCGAAAGGGATAAACGAAATGCGCTTAATCAATTGCAGGAAGGTTTTAATCGCTATCAGCGCCACCACAAAAGCGGTGATAAACCCAACGGCAAACATCGGGATATCGCCGGTTGTCAGGAAGCCCCAGCTTTTGTAGAGATCGAGCGCCGTTGCGCCCATCATCATCGGCACCGCCAGCAGGAACGAGAACTCAGAAGCCGCATAACGGCTCACACCCATCAGCATCCCACCTGAAATGGTCGCCCCGGAACGGGAGAAACCAGGCCACAGCGCCAGACACTGGAAGCAGCCAATCATAAACGCCTGACGATAGGTCATATCATCGAGACCCGGCGCACGCGGTTCTTTTGGTTTCAGGCATTCGGCGGCAATCAGCAACAGACCGCCAACGACCAGCGCATACATCACATTTATTGGATTAAACAACGACTTAATCGTGTCGTGGAACAACAGCCCCAGTACTACCGCTGGGATCATGCCAAGCAGAATGTGGATCAGCGTTAAACGGCCTTTGCTTTCTCCTTCGTGTTGCAGCGGACGACCAAAGTGAATGCCAATCAAGCCAAACAGACGCCGCCAGAACATCACTACTACCGCCAGAATTGATCCTAACTGGATCACGACTTCAAAGGTTTTCGCCGTGTCGCCCTCAAATCCCAACAAGTGACCGACAATAATCATATGGCCCGTGCTGGATACCGGCAGAAATTCTGTCAATCCTTCGACCACACCCAATATTGCCGCTATCAGCAGCGAGTGCATATCGCTCATCAATAAACCCCTAAATTATAAAAATGTAACGCTTGTCCAAACTACTGCAGTATGACCAGGTTATAACCGTTTGGTTTAACAGCTGTAAAATTAATTATTTTCTTTCAGATTATTGCCACGCTCAATGATGACGCCAACATTCGCCGCCCGCGCCACTGCGCCTGGCTTGCTGAGTTTGATACGCACCCACGGCGAGTTGAAGCGTGCTAACAGCAGCTCCGCCACCTCTTCCGCCACACGTTCCACCAGCGCAAAACGCGCGCCCTCGACGTGGCTGACTACCGTTTCTGCAATGTCAGCGTAACTGAGGCAATCCGCCACATCATCACTTTTCGCCGCTTTACGGTTATCCCACGCCATTTCGATATCGAACACTAACTTCTGTTCGATGGTCTGTTCCCAGTCGTAAACACCAATAGTGGTGATTACCGAAAGTTGCTCTATAAATACAATATCCATCACGTCCTGCCTGCTTTTTGGCTAACCGGATACCACTTCCGGCGAAATGTGCGTATTATCCACAGATTCATCGTTGAACACGAATTTTCAAAACGGAACAGCTTATGAGTGCAATCGCGCCTGGAATGATCCTCATCGCGTACCTCTGCGGCTCCATTTCCAGTGCCATTCTGGTTTGCCGCTTGTGTGGGCTGCCCGATCCGCGAACCAGCGGCTCCGGTAATCCTGGCGCAACCAATGTGTTACGTATCGGTGGCAAGGGAGCAGCCGTAGCAGTACTGATTTTCGACGTTCTGAAAGGAATGTTGCCCGTCTGGGGCGCGTATGAATTAGGTGTCAGCCCATTCTGGCTAGGCTTAATTGCCATCGCCGCCTGCCTTGGACACATCTGGCCCGTTTTCTTCGGTTTTAAAGGAGGAAAAGGCGTTGCTACCGCTTTTGGTGCCATCGCACCAATTGGCTGGGATCTCACCGGAGTAATGGCGGGAACCTGGTTACTGACCGTGCTATTGAGCGGATACTCGTCGCTGGGAGCGATTGTCAGCGCACTGATTGCTCCATTTTACGTCTGGTGGTTTAAGCCACAATTCACCTTCCCGGTTTCGATGCTCTCATGCCTGATCCTGCTGCGCCATCATGACAACATCCAGCGTCTGTGGCGTCGTCAGGAGACAAAAATCTGGACGAAATTCAAAAGAAAGCGCGAAAAGGATCCTGAGTGATTTTTCGCGAGTCTACATAACCTGATAGCCTTCGTCGGGCTTGCCTAGCCGCTGCTGGCACCATGCCGCCAGAAATTCCACGCAGACACGTAATTTCATGCTGCGATAGAGCGGCTCCCGGTAAACAGCCCAGATATTGGCGCTTTGTGCATACTCCGGCAATACTCGCACCAGTTTGCCACTCTCCAGAAACGGTAAAACATCCCACTCAGAACGCAGCATAATTCCTTTTCCTTCCAGCGCCCATTGCAGCACAATCTCGCCGCTATTGGAGGAAAGGTGCCCGCTTACCTTCACCGATTTTTTCTCCTGACCGTTCCCCAACTCCCATATTCCGTGGGTCATATCACGCTCTTTGGTCACAAGACAGTCATGACGACTTAATTCCTGCAAGGATAGTGGCTGCGGATATTTTTGCAGATACTCAGGTGCTGCACATAATATTCGTTTATTTTTTGTCAAAAGATGCGCAATATAATAATCAGGAATTTCGTCATTAATACGAATATCCAGATCAATATTATCCTGCACTAAATCAATTTGCCGATCGAACAATTCAAAATGCACCTGTAACTCAGGATAATTGCGCATCAGTTCGGTAATAGCTGGCGCAATATGGCTGCGCCCAAAACCAAAACTACAGCCAATACGAATCATCCCCTCCGGGCGCGTTTTGATTTGCGTGACGTCATCGACCAGTCGCTGATATTGGGTGAGGATTTCCAGCGCATGCTCGTAACAACGTTGGCCACTTTCAGTCAGCGCCACGCCGCGGGCGGAGCGGTTCAGCAGCGTTGTTGCCAGCGTATTTTCAAGGATTTGGATCCGCTTGGTGACAAATGCAGGCGTTTGCCCAAGCGTCGCCGCTGCAGCACTAAAACTCCCGCTGTGGACGATTTCTACCAGTACCTGCAAATCTTTGGCTAAAGGCCAGCTATTCAGCATCGTTAATTATCCGCAGTTGTGATAAGCGCAGTGTATTTCGCAAAACATTGCCATTCCCTGCTCTGGCGCAATATTCATTCTTATTTTCGCGTTGATTCACGAACTGTGAATTACATATTCACGGCGGCAAAAAATATAAAACCACATTTTTAGTGGTAGTTTGTGGCAGTGAATTTTTCCAGACAAATACATAAACTGGAGTTGCCATGATGAGCGAAAGTAATAAGCAACAGGCAGTGAATAAGTTGACGGAGATTGTCGCTAACTTTACCGCCATGATTTCTACCCGAATGCCCGATGACGTGGTGGACAAACTAAAACAGCTAAAGGATGCCGAAACGTCGTCGATGGGGAAAATCATCTACCACACGATGTTCGACAACATGCAAAAAGCAATCGACCTGAATCGTCCTGCCTGTCAGGACACCGGCGAAATCATGTTTTTTGTTAAGGTCGGTTCCCGTTTCCCACTGCTTGGCGAGCTGCAAAGCATTCTTAAGCAAGCCGTGGAAGAGGCAACCGTCAAAGCGCCACTGCGTCACAATGCGGTAGAAATTTTTGACGAAGTGAACACCGGCAAAAATACCGGCAGCGGCGTACCGTGGGTCACCTGGGATATCGTCCCCGACGGTGACGATGCGGAAATCGAAGTTTACATGGCAGGCGGCGGCTGCACGTTGCCTGGTCGTTCGAAAGTGTTAATGCCGTCGGAAGGCTACGAAGGCGTAGTGAAATTCGTCTTCGAAAATATCTCCACCCTCGCCGTAAACGCCTGTCCACCGGTACTGGTAGGCGTGGGCATCGCCACCTCGGTGGAAACCGCCGCTGTGCTCTCACGTAAAGCCATTTTGCGCCCGATTGGCAGCCGCCATCCCAATCCAAAAGCGGCAGAGCTGGAACTACGCCTGGAAGAAGGACTCAACCGTCTGGGGATTGGTCCACAGGGGCTGACTGGCAACAGTTCAGTGATGGGCGTACATATCGAATCTGCCGCCCGCCATCCGTCAACCATCGGCGTTGCTGTTTCTACCGGCTGCTGGGCGCATCGTCGCGGCACACTGCTGGTTCATGCCGATCTCACCTTTGAAAATCTGTCTCACACCCGGAGCGCGTTATGAAAAAGATCCTGACAACCCCGATCAAAGCTGAAGATCTGCAAGATATTCGCGTCGGCGATGTGATCTACCTGACCGGTACGCTGGTAACCTGCCGTGACGTTTGTCACCGTCGCTTGATCGAACTCAAACGTCCGATCCCTTACGATCTCAACGGCAAAGCGATTTTCCACGCTGGCCCCATCGTGCGCAAAAACGGCGACAAATGGGAGATGGTATCCGTCGGCCCGACAACCAGTATGCGTATGGAAAGTTTTGAACGTGAATTTATCGAACAGACCGGCGTGAAACTGGTGGTCGGCAAAGGCGGAATGGGGCCGCTGACCGAAGAAGGCTGCCAGAAATTCAAGGCGCTGCATGTGATTTTCCCGGCAGGCTGCGCAGTACTGGCGGCAACCCAGGTGGAAGAGATTGAAGAGGTGCACTGGACAGAACTCGGGATGCCGGAGTCGCTGTGGGTCTGCCGGGTCAAAGAGTTCGGTCCGCTGATTGTCTCTATTGATACCCACGGCAACAACCTGATAGCCGAAAACAAAAAGCTGTTCGCCGAACGCCGCGATCCCATCGTGGAAGAGATTTGCGAGCACGTCCACTACATCAAATAACCCTCCCGGAGAGGCTCACCCCCTCTCCTTTTTCGCAGGCATAACACGATGAAACCTTCCACTGAATGGTGGCGATACCTTGCGCCGCTGGCGGTCATCGCCATTATTGCTCTAATTCCGGTTCCCGCAGGGCTGGAGAGTCATACCTGGCTCTACTTTGCCGTTTTTACTGGCGTGATCGTTGGACTGATCCTCGAACCCGTGCCGGGTGCCGTGGTGGCGATGGTGGGTATCTCCATTATCGCCATTCTCTCGCCGTGGCTGCTGTTTAGCCCGGAGCAGCTCGCCCAGCCAGGTTTTAAGTTCACCGCCAAATCCCTCTCCTGGGCGGTTTCTGGTTTTTCTAATTCGGTTATCTGGCTGATTTTCGCCGCCTTTATGTTTGGCACAGGCTATGAAAAAACCGGGCTGGGGCGACGTATCGCACTGATTCTGGTGAAAAAGATGGGGCATCGTACGCTGTTTCTCGGCTATGCGGTGATGTTCTCCGAGCTGATCCTGGCACCTGTAACACCGTCCAACTCGGCGCGCGGTGCGGGGATTATCTATCCCATCATCCGTAACCTGCCACCGCTCTATCAATCACAACCAAACGACAGCAGTTCGCGCAGCATTGGCTCGTACATCATGTGGATGGGGATTGTTGCCGACTGCGTGACCAGCGCCATTTTCCTGACGGCGATGGCACCAAACTTGCTGTTAATTGGCCTGATGAAAAGCGCATCTCACGCCACGCTGAGTTGGGGCGACTGGTTTCTTGGCATGTTGCCGCTCAGCATTTTACTGGTTCTGCTGGTTCCCTGGCTGGCTTACGTGCTGTACCCGCCGGTACTGAAGTCTGGTGATCAGGTGCCGCGCTGGGCAGAGACGGAACTGCAGGCAATGGGCCCGCTCTGTTCTCGTGAAAAACGGATGCTGGGGCTGATGGTAGGCGCACTGGTGCTGTGGATTTTCGGCGGTGATTATATCGATGCCGCGATGGTCGGTTACAGCGTGGTGGCACTGATGCTGCTTCTGCGCATTATCTGCTGGGACGATATTGTCAGTAATAAAGCGGCGTGGAACGTTTTCTTCTGGCTGGCCTCGCTTATCACCCTCGCTACCGGACTCAACAACACCGGTTTTATTAGCTGGTTTGGCAAACTGTTAGCAGGCAGCTTAAGCGGTTATTCGCCAACGATGGTGATGGTGGCGTTGATTGTGGTCTTTTATCTGCTGCGCTACTTCTTTGCCAGCGCCACGGCGTATACCTCCGCTCTCGCGCCGATGATGATTGCCGCCGCGCTGGCAATGCCGGAAATCCCGCTTCCCGTGTTCTGCCTGATGGTTGGCGCGGCCATTGGTCTGGGGAGCATTCTTACACCATACGCCACCGGACCCAGTCCGATTTACTACGGTAGTGGTTATCTGCCAACGGTGGATTACTGGCGACTGGGGGCGATTTTTGGGCTGATATTCCTCGTGTTGCTGGTGATTACCGGCTTACTGTGGATGCCCGTGGTGTTGCTTTAAGTGAGGACGGTGCCGGAAGTGACTCTCCGGCACCTAATAGTTTTACGCGGCCGGTAACTCTGCCAGCGGCCAGCGCGGACGCACGCTAACGCCGAGATCCGCCGTCGCGCCTGCTTTAAACCGCACCATTCCGGCATAGGCGATCATCGCGCCGTTATCAGTACAAAATTCCGGACGCGCGTAGAACACTTCGCCACGGCGTTTTTTCATCATTTCAGCCAGCTTCGCCCGTAACGTGCGGTTAGCACTCACGCCGCCTGCCATTACCAGTCGCTTAAAGCCCGTCTGATCCAGCGCTCGCTTACACTTAATCATCAACGTATCGACCACCGCATCTTCAAAGGCGCGGGCGATATCAGCACGCGTCTGGTCGTCGGTGCCGTTGTCACGAATCGTGTTCGCCGCAAAGGTTTTCAGACCAGAAAAGCTGAAATCCAGCCCCGGACGGTCGGTCATCGGACGCGGGAAGACAAAGCGCCCGGCAGTACCCTGAGCCGCCATTTTCGACAGTAATGGCCCGCCAGGATAATCCAGCCCCAGCAGCTTCGCGGTTTTATCAAACGCTTCCCCGGCGGCATCATCGATAGACTCTCCGAGCAGCTCGTACTGACCAATGCCAGTCACGCTGATTAACTGCGTATGACCGCCGGAAACCAGCAGCGCGACAAACGGAAATTCCGGTGGGTTATCTTCCAGCATCGGCGCTAACAGATGCCCTTCCATATGGTGTACCGGGATCGCCGGAACGCCCCAGGCAAATGCCAGCGAACGCCCGACCGTTGCGCCAACCAACAGCGCACCGACTAATCCAGGGCCTGCAGTATAGGCCACGGCGTCAATGTCTTTTGCCGTTAAACCGGACTCTTTCAGCGCCGCCTGGATCAACGGTACGGTTTTACGCACGTGATCGCGGGAGGCCAGTTCAGGCACGACGCCGCCGTAGTCAGCGTGCAATTTCACCTGACTATACAATTGGTTGGCTAACAAACCTTTTTCATCGTCGTAAATGGCGATGCCGGTTTCATCGCAGGAAGTTTCAATACCCAGTACACGCATGACTTGTTTTACCTCGCTTTATTACCGCGCAGTGTAGGACCAATGCGGGTTGATGTAAAACTTTGTTCGCCCCTGGAGAAAGCCTCGTGTATACTCCTCACCCTTATAAAAGTCCCTTTCAAAAAAGGCCGCGGTGCTTTACAAAGCAGCAGCAATTGCAGTAAAATTCCGCACCATTTTGAAATAAGCTGGCGTTGATGCCAGCGGCAAACCGAATTAATCAAAGGTGAGAGGCACATGCCGGTAATTAAAGTACGTGAAAACGAGCCGTTCGACGTAGCTCTGCGTCGCTTCAAGCGTTCCTGCGAAAAAGCAGGTGTTCTGGCGGAAGTTCGTCGTCGTGAGTTCTATGAAAAACCGACTACCGAACGTAAGCGCGCTAAAGCTTCTGCAGTGAAACGTCACGCGAAGAAACTGGCTCGCGAAAACGCACGCCGCACTCGTCTGTACTAATTCCCCGAGAGCGTTGCTCTCCGATCAGACCGAGTTGTAGTTGTAAGGCCGTGCTTCCGAAAGGAATGCGCGGCTTATTTTCGTTTATGAATTGCTAAAAATCGGGGCCTATGGCTGGACGAATCCCACGCGTATTCATTAATGATCTGCTGGCACGCACTGACATCGTCGATCTGATCGATGCCCGTGTAAAGCTGAAAAAGCAGGGCAAGAATTTTCACGCGTGTTGTCCATTCCACAACGAGAAAACCCCGTCATTCACCGTTAACGGTGAGAAACAGTTTTACCACTGCTTTGGATGTGGCGCGCACGGCAACGCGATCGACTTCCTGATGAACTATGACAAGCTCGAGTTCGTCGAAACGGTCGAAGAGCTGGCGGCAATGCACAATCTTGAAGTGCCATTTGAAGCAGGCAGCGGCCCCAGTCAGATCGAACGCCATCAACGGCAAACGCTTTATCAGTTGATGGACGGTCTGAATACGTTTTACCAACAATCTTTACAGCAACCTGTTGCCACGTCTGCGCGCCAGTATCTGGAAAAACGCGGACTAAGCCACGAGGTTATCGCCCGCTTTGCGATTGGTTTTGCGCCCCCCGGCTGGGACAACGTCCTGAAACGGTTTGGCGGTAATCCAGAAAATCGTCAGTCATTGATTGATGCGGGCATGTTGGTCACCAACGATCAGGGGCGTAGTTACGATCGTTTCCGCGAGCGGGTGATGTTCCCCATTCGCGATAAACGCGGTCGGGTAATTGGTTTTGGCGGGCGCGTGCTGGGCAACGATACCCCCAAATACCTGAACTCGCCGGAAACCGATATTTTCCATAAAGGCCGCCAGCTTTACGGTCTTTATGAAGCGCAGCAGGATAACGCTGAACCCAATCGTCTGCTTGTGGTCGAAGGCTATATGGACGTGGTGGCGCTGGCGCAGTACGGTATTAATTACGCCGTTGCGTCGTTAGGTACGTCAACCACCGCCGATCACATACAACTGTTGTTCCGCGCGACCAACAATGTCATTTGCTGTTATGACGGCGACCGTGCAGGCCGCGATGCCGCCTGGCGAGCGTTGGAAACGGCGTTGCCTTACATGACAGACGGACGGCAGCTACGTTTTATGTTTTTGCCTGATGGCGAAGACCCTGACACGCTGGTGCGCAAAGAAGGTAAAGAAGCGTTTGAAGCGCGGATGGAGCAGGCGATGCCGCTCTCCGCTTTTCTGTTTAACAGTCTGATGCCGCAAGTTGATCTGAGTACCCCTGACGGGCGCGCACGTTTGAGTACGCTGGCACTGCCATTGATATCGCAGGTGCCGGGCGAAACGCTGCGAATATATCTTCGTCAGGAATTAGGCAACAAATTAGGCATACTTGATGACAGCCAGCTTGAACGATTAATGCCAAAAGCGGCGGAGAGCAGCGTTTCTCGCCCTGTTCCACAGCTAAAACGCACGACCATGCGTATACTTATAGGGTTGCTGGTGCAAAATCCAGAATTAGCGACATTGGTCCCGCCGCTTGAGAATCTGGATGAAAATAAGCTCCCTGGACTTGGCTTATTCAGAGAACTGGTCAACACTTGTCTCTCTCAGCCAGGTCTGACCACCGGGCAACTTTTAGAGCACTATCGTGGTACAAATAATGCTGCCACCCTTGAAAAACTGTCGATGTGGGACGATATAGCAGATAGGAATATTGCTGAGCAAACCTTCACCGACTCACTCAACCATATGTTTGATTCGCTGCTTGAACTGCGCCAGGAAGAGTTAATCGCTCGTGAGCGCACGCATGGTTTAAGCAACGAAGAACGCCTGGAGCTCTGGACATTAAACCAGGAGCTGGCGAAAAAGTAATTTAACGGCTTAAGTGCCGAAGAGCGATCGGGAAGCCCCCGACAGCCGCACTGAGAGGCAGCGGCAAATATATAAGTACGCCCTCGTAATTATCGTTGGCGGTAAATAACCGTTGGATTTCAGCGTTAACGGCTGAAGGACAGCGGGTCAATCGCCCAACACCAACCTCATGAAATAAGTGTGGATACCGTCTTATGGAGCAAAACCCGCAGTCACAGCTGAAACTTCTTGTCACCCGTGGTAAGGAGCAAGGCTATCTGACCTATGCCGAGGTCAATGACCATCTGCCGGAAGATATCGTCGATTCAGATCAGATCGAAGACATCATCCAAATGATCAACGACATGGGCATTCAGGTGATGGAAGAAGCACCGGATGCCGATGATCTGATGCTGGCTGAAAACACCGCGGACGAAGATGCTGCCGAAGCCGCCGCGCAGGTGCTTTCCAGCGTGGAATCTGAAATCGGGCGCACGACTGACCCGGTACGCATGTACATGCGTGAAATGGGCACCGTTGAACTGTTGACCCGCGAAGGCGAAATTGACATCGCTAAGCGTATTGAAGACGGGATCAACCAGGTTCAATGCTCCGTTGCTGAATATCCGGAAGCGATCACCTATCTGCTGGAACAGTACGATCGTGTTGAAGCAGAAGAAGCGCGTCTGTCCGATCTGATCACCGGCTTTGTTGACCCGAACGCAGAAGAAGATCTGGCACCTACCGCCACTCACGTCGGTTCTGAGCTTTCCCAGGAAGATCTGGACGATGACGAAGATGAAGACGAAGAAGATGGCGATGACGATAGCGCCGATGATGACAACAGCATCGACCCGGAACTGGCTCGCGAAAAATTTGCGGAACTGCGCGCTCAGTACGTTGTAACGCGTGACACCATCAAAGCGAAAGGTCGCAGTCACGCAGCCGCTCAGGAAGAGATCCTGAAACTGTCTGAAGTATTCAAACAGTTCCGCCTGGTACCGAAGCAGTTTGACTACCTGGTCAACAGCATGCGCGTCATGATGGACCGCGTTCGTACGCAAGAACGTCTGATCATGAAGCTCTGCGTTGAACAGTGCAAAATGCCGAAGAAAAACTTCATTACCCTGTTTACCGGCAACGAAACCAGCGATACCTGGTTCAACGCGGCAATTGCAATGAACAAGCCGTGGTCGGAAAAACTGCACGATGTCTCTGAAGAAGTGCATCGCGCCCTGCAGAAACTGCAGCAGATTGAAGAAGAAACAGGCCTGACCATCGAGCAGGTTAAAGATATCAACCGTCGTATGTCCATCGGTGAAGCGAAAGCCCGCCGTGCGAAGAAAGAGATGGTTGAAGCGAACTTACGTCTGGTTATTTCTATCGCCAAGAAATACACCAACCGTGGCTTGCAGTTCCTTGACCTGATTCAGGAAGGTAACATCGGCCTGATGAAAGCGGTAGATAAGTTCGAATATCGCCGTGGTTACAAGTTCTCCACCTACGCAACCTGGTGGATCCGTCAGGCGATCACCCGCTCTATCGCGGATCAGGCGCGCACCATCCGTATTCCGGTGCATATGATTGAGACTATCAACAAGCTCAACCGTATTTCTCGCCAGATGCTGCAAGAGATGGGCCGCGAGCCGACGCCGGAAGAACTGGCTGAACGTATGCTGATGCCGGAAGACAAGATCCGCAAAGTGCTGAAAATCGCCAAAGAGCCAATCTCCATGGAAACGCCGATCGGTGATGATGAAGATTCGCATCTGGGGGATTTCATCGAGGATACCACCCTCGAGCTGCCGCTGGATTCTGCGACCACCGAAAGCCTGCGTGCGGCAACGCACGACGTGCTGGCTGGCCTGACCGCGCGTGAAGCGAAAGTTCTGCGTATGCGCTTCGGTATCGATATGAACACCGACCACACGCTGGAAGAAGTGGGTAAACAGTTCGACGTTACCCGTGAACGTATCCGTCAGATCGAAGCGAAGGCGCTGCGTAAACTGCGTCACCCGAGCCGTTCTGAAGTACTGCGTAGCTTCCTGGACGATTAATCGGTAGGCCGGATCAGGCGTTACACCACATCCGGCACTTTTCCCTTTGCACAAACGCCACCTTTTCGGTGGCGTTTTTTATCGCCCACGCACTACCAGCGCCTGGTCCAGTTCCCGATACGCCTCAACCAGTTTCTCCAGTGAAACGCGACTTAAACCGCTGGGATTTGGCAGTACCCAAATCTGCGTCGAACCAATAGTGAGCGTTTGTTTCCCCCACTGTGCACCGCGTTGGCTGAATCCTTGCTCAAACGCCTGTTTGCCCAGAATTGCCAACGCTTGTGGTTGGTAATCTTCAATTTTTTCAATCAGCTTACGCCCGCCTGCGTGCAGCTCCTGCTTTGAAACTTCATTGGCTTGCACCGTTGGACGGTCTACCAGTTTGGTGACACCACAACGATAATCCAGCAGATGCTGTGCCTCCTGCGGCTTCAACTGACGGTCGGTAAACCCAGCCTGATATATCACCTTCCAGAAGCGATTTGCCGGATGAGCAAAGGGAAAACCAGTTCCGGCGGATGAAAGACCAGGATTGATACCGCAAAACACAACCCGTAACCCTGGAGCCAAAATATCCTCAACCATATTTACTCCTTTCTAACATCACCAGGAAAAGTATAACGGATTGAAAATACATTGTTTATAAAAACAGCAGGCGAGCGGTAATGGCTGGATTGCGACACGGAGTTACTTTATAATCCGCTACCATGGCCCCTTAGCTCAGTGGTTAGAGCAGGCGACTCATAATCGCTTGGTCGCTGGTTCAAGTCCAGCAGGGGCCACCAGACATAGCAAAGGCTGACGAGAAATCGTCAGCCTTTTTCTTTTTATATATCAGTTACTTTTCGTGCCAGTAAGCCGCTGCGCGTACCCGCTGTGGGTCATACTGTTCCGCTTCAAAGCGGCTGCTTAAATTCTTAACGACTTTGCCTTCGCCGGTTATCCAGATGAAGTAATCATCGGCAGGGATTTGCAGCTGCGCCAGGCGTGCGTCTACCGCCTGCTCATCATGCGCCAACCATTCGATATTAAAACCATCAAGGTGCGCGAGATAATCCTGACAGGCGTTATCCTGTACGCTGACCAGCGCGGTAACTTGCGGTTTAACGGCAAGTTTACTCAACGTTTCCAGGCGGCGGCGCAGTGCCGGCATTCCGGACTCATCGCAAACATACACCTGATACGCGTAATCTTCCGGCACCACCAGCGAACCGCGCGGCCCTGCCACCGTGAGTTTATCGCCCGGTTGCGCCTGCATTGCCCAGCTGCTGGCGACGCCGCCGTCGTGAATAAAGAAATCAATCGCCAGTTCATGGCGTAGTTCGTCATACAGCGGCGTATAGTCACGCGACGGTGGGCGTGGTCCTTCCGGCCAGACGATGCCCTCTTCCGTTACCGTTGGCGGCACAAAGTGAACGTCAGATTGAGGAAAGAAGAGTTTGCTGTGATCGTCAAAGCCGCGCGATGTAAAACCGTCCAGCGCCTCGCCGCCGAGGACAATGCGCTGAAAACCGGCACTGATACGCTCAACGCGTAACACAGTCAGTTCACGGAAGCGCAGATCATTGCGAACGCGCTGTGGGTAGCTGGGGGAATTATTCATTGTTATCGCCTTCGTGATGATAATCAGATATATCTAAATAATTTTCGTAAATGATAATGATTGTTAATCATGATAAATGCAAGCGATTTGTAGAACTGATATGTCTATAGTCTGATAAGACGAACCGCCTCTTCTCAGGCATCATTACTCAACGCCGGATGCGGCGTGAACGCCTTATCCGGCCTACGTGTGAGATGAGTCCACGTTTAAAAATCATTTTTACACTTGCACTAATGCTTACATCAGATATAAATTAGATATATCTAATTAAGCAAAAGGAGGCTGATATGAGCCATCATCACGAAGGGTGTTGTAAACATGAAGGCCAGCCACGCCATGAAGGCTGCTGCAAAGGTGAGAAATCAGAACATGAACACTGTGGACACGGTCACCAGCATGAACACGGTCAATGCTGTGGTGGTCGCCACGGTCGCGGCGGCGGTCGTCGGCAACGTTTCTTTGGTCACGGCGAATTGCGTCTAGTGATTCTGGATATTCTCTCGCGCGATGACAGCCACGGTTACGAATTGATTAAAGCGATTGAAAATCTGACCCAGGGAAATTACACCCCAAGCCCGGGCGTCATCTACCCGACGCTGGATTTTCTTCAGGAGCAGTCGCTAATTACCATCCGCGAAGAGGAAGGTGGTAAGAAGCAGATTGCGCTGACCGAACAGGGCGCGCAGTGGCTGGAAGAAAACCGCGAACAGGTGGAGATGATCGAAGAACGCATCAAAGCGCGTTGCGTTGGTGCTGCACTCCGTCAGAACCCGCAAATGAAGCGGGCACTGGATAATTTTAAAGCGGTGCTGGATTTACGCGTCAACCAGAGCGATATCACTGATGCACAAATAAAAAAGATCATTGCGGTGATCGACCGCGCCGCTTTTGATATTACCCAACTGGATTAATCACCGATTGCCGGATGCGGCGTACCCTACACACCCCGTAGGCCTGATAAGATGCGCCAGCATCGCATCAGGCATTGTGTACAAACGGCTATATCCGGCATACCGATTAATGCAGCACCGTCACCGCGTCTTCCAGTCGGCTGGCGCGGTGTTTCACCATCGCCGACACCTGCGCACTCTCTTCCACCAGCTCGGCATTTTTCTGGGTGATCAGGTTAAGCTCATCCACTGCACGGGTCAGGCTGGAAAGCCCATCGGCCTGTTCCAACGTTGAATGGCTAATCTGGGCGATCAACTGGGTGACGTTTTTTACCTGCGCCACAATATCTTCCATCGTCCGTCCGGCGGCGTGTACCTGCTGCGAACCGGATTGCACCTTATCAGCACTGGCATCAATCAGCTTGCGAATATCGTTGGCGGCATTAGCACTGCGGCTGGCTAAATGACGCACTTCCCCTGCCACCACTGCAAAACCTTTGCCTTGTTCTCCGGCACGCGCCGCTTCCACCGCCGCATTCAGGGCGAGAATATTGGTCTGAAACGCAATATCGTTAATCAGCGAAGTAATGGTGCCAATGCGCTGGGTACTGTCAGCAATATCGTCCATCGTTTTGATCACCGTGGACATCGCCTCCCCGCCCTGCACGGCCGCATTACTGGCGGTGATCGAAAGTTTATCGGCAGCCGACGCCGTGGCAGAGTTCTGTTTCACCGACGCCGCCATCTGGTTCATGGTCGCCACCGTTTGCTGAACATTATCAACCGTCTGCTGGGTATGTTCGTTCAGTTCATCGGTGCCTTTCGCTAGCGTCTCACTGCCGTTTCTGACGCTGGAAACCTGGCTTGAGACATCGTTAATTAGCCAACGGCACATCAGGCCAAGCTGCCCTACCGCGCGTAATGTCAGCCCCAGCTCATCGCTGCGATTCAGATGCTCAACACTATTACGCTCTCCGGTCGCCACCTTCAGTGCCTGACGGGCGACATTTTCTATCGGACGCACAATCTGCCATTCAAAACAGGCGCTTGCCAACAATACCACTAACGCACAGAGGATATACGTCACCACCGGGGCAGCAACAAACCAAAGCATGACCGCCAGCAAGATAAACATCAGCGTCATCACTCCACGCGCCCGCCAGCGAAGCGGCAGTGAAGGCAGTTTTCCCAGCCAGCCTTTACGCACCACCAGGCCTTTATGAATACGCTTACTGGTACGTCCGGCGTTCAACGCTTTGTACAGTGGCTCCACCGCCGCAATCTCTTCATCCGTCGCCCGGGTACGAATCGATATATAGCCACTGATTTTTCCCTCGCGCACCATCGGTACCGCATTGGCCCGCACCCAATAATGGTCGCCATTTTTGCGGCGATTTTTCACGATGCCGCTCCAGGGCTCCCCTTTTTTCAGGGTGAACCACATATCCGCAAACGCCGCTTTTGGCATATCGGGATGACGCACCATATTGTGCGGCTGCCCCTGTAACTCCTGCAAGGTATAGCCGCTCACCTGCACAAAAGTGTCATTAGCATGAGTGATATAGCTTTGCAGATCGGTAGTGGACATCAGAGTGGTATCGTCCGCCAGCGGGGTATTTTGCTGGGTGACATACGGATGAGAAGACATGTTCGCGTCCTGTGCAGGTTATATGGTTGTTAACTTCTTGTCAGAGTTTATGTCGGCCCCGCTGCGGTTATCTTTAACCGATTAATTTGATTTAGATCGCAATTTGCGATTAAAGCACAAATCTAATTCCTTGATTTAAAATACTTTCACTCTGTTACTATACGAAAACGTTAATTATCTTGCCCAAAAATCAGGCATTTATTGCCCTAAAAGCGTGCATTTGCGCAGCGATCACCACATCCATACCCAATATAGACCGTGCAAAATAAGAGCAAATGTTAACAAATAGCATTAAATATTGCGTAAATGATAACCACATTTGTGTTTATCCCGATTTTCGCGATCGCAGCCGGAGTGGCGCAATCCCTGCAATACTTAAATCGGTATCATGTGATACGCGAGCCTCCGGAGCATATTTTGAACAGGTTACCTTCGAGCGCATCGGCTTTAGCGTGCAGCGCCCACGCCCTGAATCTCATTGAGAAGCGAACGCTGGATCATGAGGAGATGAAAGCACTTAACCGAGAGGTCATTGAATACTTCAAAGAGCATGTCAATCCGGGGTTTTTAGAGTATCGCAAATCTGTTACCGCCGGCGGGGATTACGGAGCCGTAGAGTGGCAAGCGGGAGGTTTAAATACGCTTGTCGACACCCAGGGACAGGAGTTTATCGACTGCCTTGGAGGTTTTGGAATTTTCAACGTGGGGCACCGTAATCCAGTTGTGGTTTCCGCCGTACAGAATCAACTTGCGAAACAACCGTTACATAGCCAGGAGCTGCTCGATCCGTTACGAGCGATGCTGGCGAAAACCCTTGCTGCGCTAACGCCCGGTAAGCTGAAATACAGCTTCTTCTGTAATAGCGGCACCGAGTCCGTTGAAGCGGCGCTGAAACTGGCGAAGGCTTATCAGTCACCGCGTGGCAAGTTTACTTTTATTGCCACCAGCGGCGCGTTCCACGGTAAATCGCTTGGCGCGCTGTCGGCCACGGCGAAATCGACCTTCCGCAAACCGTTTATGCCACTGCTGCCAGGGTTCCGTCACGTACCGTTTGGCAATATCGAAGCCATGCGCACGACCCTTAGCGAGTGTAAAAAAACCGGTGATGATGTTGCTGCAGTGATCCTTGAGCCGATTCAGGGCGAAGGTGGCGTAATTCTGCCGCCGCCGGGCTATCTCACCACCGTGCGTAAGCTGTGCGATGAGTTCGGCGCACTGATGATCCTCGATGAAGTACAAACGGGCATGGGGCGCACGGGCAAGATGTTCGCCTGCGAGCATGAGAACGTTCAGCCGGACATTCTGTGTCTGGCAAAAGCCCTCGGCGGCGGCGTGATGCCGATTGGCGCAACCATCGCCACTGAAGAGGTGTTCTCAGTTCTGTTCGACAACCCGTTCCTGCATACCACCACCTTTGGCGGCAACCCGCTGGCCTGTGCGGCGGCGCTGGCGACCATCAATGTGTTGCTGGAGCAGAACTTACCGGCTCAGGCTGAGCAAAAAGGCGATATGTTGCTGGACGGTTTCCGTCAACTGGCGCGGGAATATCCCGATCTGGTACAGGAAGCGCGTGGTAAAGGGATGTTGATGGCGATTGAGTTTGTTGATAACGAAATCGGCTATAACTTTGCCAGCGAGATGTTCCGCCAGCGCGTACTGGTGGCCGGAACGCTCAATAACGCCAAAACGATCCGCATTGAACCGCCACTGACACTGACCATTGAACAGTGCGAACTGGTGATCAAAGCGGCGCGTAAGGCACTGGCGGCCATGCGAGTAAGTGTGGAAGAAGCGTAATATCAAATCGGATGGCGATACGACGTCGCCATCCGATTGTTTTATACGATACGTACGCCCGCAGGCATCATCCGCTCCGGCGTTAACAGCACACTTTCGCTGCCATCATCGGTTTCCGCACACAACAGCATGCATTCCGACGTTTCACCGCGCATTTTCGCTTTTTGCAGATTGCATAAGACCACCACCGTTTTCCCCATCAGCTCTTCTTCGCTGTAGTACGGCACCAGGCTGGTCACGGTTTGCAGCGTTTTTTCCCCCACATCAACCTGTACGATGTACAGCTTGTCGGCGTTTTCATGGCGTTTCACTTCCACAATCTTTCCGACGCGCATTTCCAGACGTGCAAAATCAGTGTAAGCCACGATTTCCATTGCTTCCTCCCCTTGAGTAAAATTTTACTAAACTATAGCAAAAGTTTTTCTCAATCCTGTAGGCTAAAAATGGAGAATGCAGGCGTGATCACATTCGTGAGCCGCTGTGTTACCGTTACAGCGTCAAAGAAACGCGCTTTATTTACTGAAAACAGGTGACCCTATAAGCACTTCCTCTACAATGGGGGCGCACATCAGGGAAAGTAAAAAAGGTAAACATGGCAACACTAAAAGACATCGCAATCGAAGCTGGCGTATCCCTGGCGACAGTATCCAGGGTCTTAAATGACGATCCGACATTGAATGTGAAAGAAGAGACGAAACATCGCATTCTCGAGATCGCCGAAAAGCTGGAGTACAAGACCAGTAGTGCCCGTAAACTCCAGACAGGTGCAGTCAACCAACACCATATTCTGGCTATCTACAGCTACCAGCAGGAGCTGGAGATCAACGATCCTTACTATCTGGCGATCCGCCACGGCATTGAAACCCAGTGCGAAAAGCTGGGCATCGAGCTCACCAACTGTTATGAACACAGCGGCTTACCAGACATTAAAAACGTCACCGGTATTTTAATTGTCGGCAAACCCACGCCCGCCCTGCGCGCCGCTGCCAGCGCGTTGACCGACAATATCTGTTTTATCGACTTTCACGAACCCGGCAGCGGTTACGATGCGGTGGATATCGATCTGGCACGTATCAGTAAAGAAATCATCGACTTCTATATCAACCAGGGCGTTAATCGTATTGGTTTTATTGGCGGTGAAGATGAGCCTGGCAAGGCGGATATTCGTGAGGTCGCCTTTGCGGAATATGGCCGACTGAAACAAGTGGTACGCGAAGAGGATATCTGGCGCGGCGGTTTTTCCAGTTCGTCGGGCTATGAACTGGCAAAACAGATGCTGGCTCGGGAAGACTACCCGAAGGCGCTTTTTGTTGCTTCCGATTCTATTGCTATTGGCGTACTGCGGGCAATTCATGAACGTGGTCTGAACATCCCGCAGGATATTTCACTTATCAGCGTTAACGACATCCCCACCGCGCGATTTACCTTTCCGCCGCTCTCCACCGTGCGCATCCACTCCGAGATGATGGGAAGCCAGGGCGTTAACCTGGTGTATGAAAAAGCCCGGGATGGTCGCGCGCTGCCGCTGTTAGTCTTCGTTCCCAGCAAATTAAAACTGCGCGGCACGACCCGTTAAATCCCCTTACACACTGTCCGGCAATCGTTTTTGCCGGACAGCGCTGCCGTTTATTTTCGTGATCCAGTTAAAGTAAATGCATTTACTCGCTATATTTTAGTAAAAATTTTACTAAACTCCCCAGCAATTACACAAACTACCATCACCATGAATGGTTCCGATTTCTCTCTACCGGGAGGCCCTATGAATCGCTGGGAAAACATTCAGCTCACCCACGAAAACCGACTTGCGCCGCGTGCGTACTTTTTTTCATATGATTCTGTTGCGCAAGCGCGTACCTTTGCCCGCGAAACCAGCAGCCTGTTTCTGCCCTTAAGTGGTCAGTGGAATTTCCACTTTTTTGACCATCCGCTGCAAGTGCCAGAAGCCTTCACCTCTGAGTTAATGGCTGACTGGGGGCATATTACCGTCCCCGCCATGTGGCAAATGGAAGGCCACGGCAAACTGCAATATACCGACGAAGGTTTTCCGTTCCCTATCGATGTGCCGTTTGTTCCCAGCGATAACCCAACCGGTGCCTATCAACGTATTTTCACCCTCAGTGACGGCTGGCAGGGCAAACAGACGCTGATTAAATTTGACGGCGTCGAAACCTATTTTGAAGTCTACGTTAACGGTCAATATGTTGGTTTCAGCAAAGGCAGCCGCCTGACCGCAGAGTTTGACATCAGCGCAATGGTAAAAACCGGCGACAACCTGTTGTGTGTGCGCGTGATGCAGTGGGCGGACTCCACCTACGTGGAGGACCAGGATATGTGGTGGTCGGCAGGGATTTTCCGCGATGTTTATCTGGTCGGAAAACAACTCACGCATATTAACGATTTCACCGTGCGCACTGACTTTGACGAAGCCTATTGCGATGCCACGCTTTCCTGTGAAGTAGTGCTGGAAAATCTCGCCGCCTCCCCTGTCGTAACGACGCTGGAATATACCCTGTTTGATGGCGAACGCGTGGTGCACAGCAGCACCATTGATCATTTGGCAATTGAAAAACTGACCAGCGCCAGCTTTGCTTTTACTGTCGAACAGCCCCAGCAATGGTCAGCAGAATCCCCTTATCTTTACCATCTGGTCATGACGCTGAAAGACGCCGACGGCAACGTTCTGGAAGTGGTGCCACAACGCGTTGGCTTCCGTGATATCAAAGTGCGCGACGGTCTGTTCTGGATCAATAACCGTTATGTGATGCTGCACGGCGTCAACCGTCACGACAACGATCATCGCAAAGGCCGCGCCGTTGGAATGGATCGCGTCGAGAAAGATCTCCAGTTGATGAAACAGCACAACATCAACTCTGTGCGTACCGCTCACTACCCCAACGATCCGCGTTTTTACGAACTGTGTGATATCTACGGCCTGTTTGTGATGGCGGAAACCGACGTCGAATCGCACGGCTTTGCTAATGTCGGCGATATCAGCCGTATTACCGACGATCCGCAGTGGGAAAAAGTCTACGTCGAGCGCATTGTTCGCCATATCCACGCGCAGAAAAACCATCCGTCGATCATCATCTGGTCGCTGGGCAACGAATCCGGCTATGGCTGTAACATCCGCGCGATGTACCACGCAGCGAAAGCGCTGGATAACACGCGACTGGTGCACTACGAAGAAGATCGCGATGCTGAAGTGGTCGATATTATTTCCACCATGTACACCCGCGTGCCGCTGATGAATGAGTTTGGTGAATATCCGCATCCGAAGCCGCGCATCATCTGTGAATACGCCCATGCGATGGGGAACGGTCCGGGCGGGCTGACGGAGTACCAAAACGTATTCTATAAGCACGATTGCATTCAGGGACATTATGTTTGGGAATGGTGCGACCACGGGATCCAGGCGCAGGATGACAACGGCAATGTCTGGTATAAATTCGGCGGTGACTACGGCGACTATCCCAACAACTATAACTTCTGTCTTGATGGTTTGATCTATTCCGATCAGACGCCGGGGCCGGGACTGAAAGAGTACAAACAGGTTATCGCGCCGGTAAAAATCCACGCGCTGGATCTGACTCGCGGCGAGCTGAAAGTCGAAAATAAACTGTGGTTTACCACGCTTGATGACTACACCCTGCACGCAGAGGTGCGCGCCGAAGGTGAAACGCTCGCGACGCAGCAGATTAAACTGCACGACGTTGCGCCGAACAGCGAAGCCCCCTTGCAGATCACGCTGCCACAGCTGGACGCCCGCGAAGCGTTCCTCAACATTACGGTGACCAAAGATTCCCGCACCCGCTACAGCGAAGCCGGGCATTCTATCGCCACTTATCAGTTCCCGCTGAAGGAAAACACCGCGCAGCCAGTGCCTTTCGCACCAAATAATGCGCGTCCGCTGACGCTGGAAGACGATCGCTTGGGCTGCACCATTCGCGGCTACAACTTCGCGATCACCTTCTCAAAAATGAGTGGCAAACCGACATCCTGGCAGGTGAATGGCGAGTCGCTGCTGACCCGCGAGCCAAAGATCAACTTCTTCAAGCCAATGATCGACAACCACAAGCAGGAGTACGAAGGACTGTGGCAACCGAACCATTTGCAGATTATGCAGGAACATCTGCGCGACTTTGCCGTTGAGCAAAGTGATGATGAAGTGTTGATCATCAGCCGCACGGTTATTGCCCCACCGGTGTTTGACTTCGGGATGCGCTGTACCTACATCTGGCGCATCGCTGCCGATGGTCAGGTTAATGTGGCGCTTTCCGGCGAACGTTACGGCGACTATCCGCACATCATTCCGTGCATCGGTTTCACCATGGGGATTAACGGCGAATACGACCAGGTAGCATATTACGGACGTGGACCGGGCGAAAACTACGCCGACAGCCAGCAGGCTAACATCATTGATATCTGGCGCAGTACCGTCGATGCCATGTTCGAGAACTATCCCTTCCCGCAGAACAACGGCAACCGTCAGCATGTCCGCTGGACGGCACTCACTAATCGCCACGGCAACGGTCTGCTGGTGGTTCCGCAGCGCCCCATTAACTTCAGCGCCTGGCACTACACCCAGGAAAACATCCACGCTGCCCAGCACTGTAACGAACTGCAGCGCAGTGATGACATCACCCTGAATCTTGACCACCAACTGCTTGGCCTCGGCTCTAACTCCTGGGGCAGCGAAGTGCTGGACACCTGGCGCGTCAGGTTCCGTGACTTCAGCTACGGCTTTACGTTGCTGCCAGTTTCTGGCGGGGAAGCTACCGCGCAAAGCCTGGCGTCGTATGAGTTCGGCGCAGGGTTCTTTTCCACGAATTTGCACAGCGAGAATAAGCAATGAGGATCATCGATAACTTAGAACAGTTCCGCCAGATTTACGCCTCTGGTAAAAAGTGGCAACGCTGCGTTGAAGCGATTGAAAATATCGACAACATTCAGCCTGGCGTCGCCCACTCCATCGGTGACTCATTGACTTACCGCGTGGAGACAGACTCCGCGACCGATGCGCTATTTACCGGGCATCGACGCTATTTTGAAGTACATTACTACCTGCAAGGACAACAAAAAATTGAATATGCGCCGAAAGAGACATTACAGGTAGTGGAATATTATCGTGATGAAACTGACCGTGAATATCTAAAAGGCTGCGGAGAAGCCGTTGAGGTCCACGAAGGGCAAATCGTTATTTGTGATATCCATGAAGCGTATCGATTTATCTGTAATAACGCGGTCAAAAAAGTGGTTCTCAAAGTCACCATCGAAGATGGTTATTTCCATAACAAATAACAATTACGGCGGCATAAGGAGTTTGCCGCCACCGCTACCCTACTCATTTTCGGAGATGTGTTATGTCTGATACCAAACGTAATACAATCGGCAAATTCGGCTTG
This sequence comes from Escherichia coli, assembly GCF_036503815.1. Taxonomy (GTDB): domain Bacteria; phylum Pseudomonadota; class Gammaproteobacteria; order Enterobacterales; family Enterobacteriaceae; genus Escherichia; species Escherichia coli_F. Next base: position 735,091 of record NZ_AP027764.1, on the reverse strand, counting down.
CTCTCGCTGACTTTTGCCGCCGTTTACAGCTTTAACAACGTTATCAATAATATTGAGCTTGGACTGGCCTCAGCACCAATGTTTTTCCTCGCGACGATTTTTTATTTTATTCCCTTCTGTCTGATCATCGCAGAATTTGTTTCGTTAAATAAAAACTCGGAAGCCGGTGTCTACGCGTGGGTAAAAAGTTCGCTGGGCGGACGTTGGGCATTTATTACTGCCTATACCTACTGGTTCGTAAACCTGTTCTTTTTCACCTCATTATTACCGCGCGTTATTGCTTACGCCTCGTATGCTTTCCTCGGCTACGAATATATTATGACGCCGGTTGCCACCACCATTATCAGTATGGTGCTGTTCGCCTTCTCCACCTGGGTTTCCACCAACGGGGCGAAAATGCTGGGGCCAATCACCTCCGTCACTTCAACGCTGATGCTGCTGTTAACGCTCTCCTACATTTTACTGGCAGGCACGGCGCTGGTTGGCGGCGTACAGCCTGCCGATCCGATCACCGTTGACGCGATGATCCCTAACTTTAACTGGGCGTTCCTCGGCGTTACTACCTGGATCTTTATGGCCGCAGGTGGCGCGGAATCTGTCGCGGTGTACGTTAACGACGTCAAAGGCGGTTCAAAATCGTTTGTTAAAGTGATCATTCTCGCCGGGATTTTTATCGGTGTACTATATTCCGTCTCCTCGGTGCTGATTAACGTCTTCGTCAGCAGCAAAGAGTTGAAGTTTACCGGCGGATCGGTGCAGGTATTCCATGGCATGGCGGCGTATTTTGGTCTGCCGGAAGCGTTGATGAATCGCTTTGTCGGTCTGGTGTCCTTTACCGCAATGTTCGGCTCCCTGCTGATGTGGACCGCAACGCCGGTAAAAATTTTCTTCTCCGAAATCCCGGAAGGCATCTTTGGTAAGAAAACCGTCGAACTGAACGAAAACGGCGTTCCGGCGCGCGCGGCATGGATCCAGTTCCTGATTGTCATCCCGCTGATGATTATCCCGATGCTCGGTTCCAATACCGTGCAAGATCTGATGAATACCATTATTAATATGACCGCCGCAGCATCCATGCTTCCACCGTTATTCATCATGTTGGCTTACCTGAATTTACGCGCCAAATTAGATCACCTGCCACGCGATTTCCGTATGGGCTCCCGCCGCACAGGTATTATCGTTGTTTCAATGCTGATTGCGATATTTGCCGTAGGGTTTGTCGCTTCGACATTCCCGACTGGCGCGAATATTCTGACCATCATTTTTTATAACGTCGGCGGTATTGTTATCTTCCTCGGCTTTGCGTGGTGGAAATACAGTAAGTAAATATATAAAGGGATTAACGGCTGAAGAGCGCCATATTGAAGCGACGCCAGCCAGCAATGTTGATTAAGCAGAATAATAAAAAATGAGCAGGCATTTTCCCTCTTCCTGGAAGGGGAGAGGGAAAATAGTTTCTGCCTTTATATTTTTATAATTACAACGATAAAAGGCTGTACTTTTTCTTTAGCTCATGGATTAACACAATGAAATTAATCACTGCACCATGCAGAGCATTACTTGCTCTGCCGTTTTGCTACGCCTTTTCTGCGGCTGCTGAAGAAGCACGTCCGGCAGAACATGACGACACAAAAACCCCCGCAATGACCTCGACATCTTCTCCTTCATTTCGTTTTTACGGCGAATTAGGGGTTGGTGGATATATGGATTTAGAGGGTGAGAATAAACATAAATACAGCGATGGCACCTATATAGAGGGTGGCCTGGAGATGAAGTACGGCTCCTGGTTCGGCCTGATTTACGGCGAAGGCTGGACCGTGCAGGCCGACCACGACGGTAATGCCTGGGTGCCTGACCATAGCTGGGGTGGTTTCGAAGGTGGGATTAACCGTTTCTATGGCGGTTATCGTACCAATGATGGCACCGAAATCATGCTCAGTCTGCGTCAGGATTCCTCGCTGGATGACCTGCAATGGTGGGGCGATTTCACGCCCGATCTGGGCTACGTCATTCCCAATACCCGCGACATTATGACCGCGCTGAAGGTACAGAACTTAACCGGCAACTTTCGTTATAGCGTCACCGCCACACCTGCCGGACATCATGACGAAAGCAAAGCCTGGCTACATTTTGGCAAATACGATCGCTACGACGACAAATACACCTATCCGGCAATGATGAACGGTTACATCCAGTATGACCTTGCCGAAGGCATCACCTGGATGAACGGTCTGGAAATCACCGACGGCACAGGACAACTCTATCTGACGGGCCTGCTTACCCCTAACTTTGCCGCTCGCGCCTGGCACCATACCGGACGCGCCGACGGGCTGGACGTACCGGGAAGTGAAAGTGGGATGATGGTGAGCGCCATGTATGAAGCGTTCAAGGGGATTTATCTCTCTACCGCTTACACCTACGCCAAACATCGCCCTGACCACGCTGACGATGAAACCACCTCTTTCATGCAGTTTGGTATCTGGTACGAATACGGCGGCGGACGTTTCGCAACGGCTTTTGATAGCCGCTTCTACATGAAAAATGCCTCTAACGATCCCAGCGACCAACTCTTCCTGATGCAATATTTCTACTGGTAATAAGGACTGTAATTTCATGAAAATCAAAACTATTTTAACGCCAGTAACCTGCGCTCTGCTGATAAGTTTTTCCGCCCATGCCGCTAACGCCGACAATTATAAAAACGTGATTAACCGTACTGGCGCGCCGCAGTACATGAAGGATTACGATTACGACGATCACCAGCGTTTTAATCCGTTTTTCGATCTCGGAGCCTGGCATGGTCATCTGTTGCCAGACGGACCGAACACCATGGGCGGTTTTCCAGGCGTTGCGCTGCTGACAGAAGAATACATCAACTTTATGGCCAGCAATTTCGACCGCCTGACCGTCTGGCAGGACGGCAAGAAAGTCAATTTCACGCTGGAGGCATACAGTATTCCCGGCGCGCTGGTACAAAAAATGACAGCAAAAGATGTGCAGGTCGAAATGACTCTGCGCTTCGCCACGCCGCGTACCTCATTACTGGAAACTAAAATCACCAGCAATAAACCGCTGGATCTGGTGTGGGACGGCGAACTACTGGAAAAACTGGAAGCGAAAGAAGGGAAACCGCTTTCCGATAAAACCATTGCTGGCGAGTATCCTGATTATCAGCGCAAAATCAGCGCCACCCGTGATGGCCTGAAAGTCACCTTTGGCAAAGTGCGTGCCACCTGGGATCTGCTGACCTCTGGCGAATCAGAATATCAGGTGCATAAATCCCTGCCAGTGCAGACTGAAATCAACGGTAATCACTTTACCAGTAAGGCGCATATCAACGGGTCGACGACGCTCTATACCACCTACTCCCACCTGCTGACCGCTCAGGAAGTTAGCAAAGAGCAAATGCAGATCCGCGATATTCTGGCGCGTCCGGCGTTTTATCTCACCGCCTCGCAGCAACGCTGGGAAGAGTACCTGAAGAAAGGGTTAACCAATCCGGATGCGACGCCGGAACAGACGCGCGTCGCGGTGAAAGCCATCGAAACACTCAACGGTAACTGGCGCTCACCGGGCGGGGCGGTGAAATTTAATACCGTCACACCTTCGGTGACCGGACGCTGGTTCTCCGGCAATCAGACCTGGCCGTGGGATACCTGGAAACAGGCGTTTGCGATGGCGCATTTCAATCCGGAGATCGCCAAAGAGAATATCCGCGCGGTCTTCTCCTGGCAGATCCAGCCCGGCGACCGCGTGCGTCCGCAGGATGTGGGCTTTGTCCCCGACCTGATAGCGTGGAACCTTAGCCCCGAGCGTGGCGGCGATGGCGGCAACTGGAACGAACGTAATACCAAACCCAGCCTTGCCGCCTGGTCAGTAATGGAAGTGTACAACGTCACCCAGGATAAAGCCTGGTTGGCAGAGATGTACCCGAAGCTGGTGGCCTATCACGACTGGTGGTTACGTAACCGCGATCATAACGGCAACGGCGTGCCGGAATATGGCGCGACCCGCGATAAAGCCCATAACACCAAGAGCGGCGAGATGCTGTTTATGGTGAAAAAAGGCGATAAAGAAGAGACGCTGTCTGGGCTGAACAACTACGCCCGCGTGGTGGAGAAAGGCCAGTACGACAGTCTGGAAATTCCGGCACAAGTTGCTGCGTCGTGGGAATCGGGCCGTGATGACGCCGCCGTATTTGGGTTTATCGACAAGGAACAGCTGGATAAATATGTCGCTAACGGCGGCAAACGTAGCGACTGGACGGTGAAATTCGCCGAGAACCGCAGCCAGGACGGAACGTTGCTGGGCTACTCGCTATTGCAGGAGTCGGTGGATCAGGCCAGCTATATGTACAGCGATAACCATTATTTGGCAGAGATGGCAACTATCCTCGGTAAGCCGGAAGAGGCCAAACGCTATCGCCAGTTGGCGCAGCAGCTCGCGGACTACATCAATACCTGTATGTTCGACCCGACCACGCAGTTCTACTATGACGTGCGCATTGAAGATAAACCGCTGGCGAACGGCTGTGCGGGCAAACCGATTGTTGAGCGCGGTAAAGGGCCGGAAGGCTGGTCGCCGCTGTTTAACGGTGCGGCAACGCAGGCCAATGCCGACGCGGTGGTGAAGGTGATGCTGGACACCAAAGAGTTCAACACCTTTGTACCGCTGGGAACGGCGGCGTTAACCAACCCGGCTTTTGGCGCGGATATCTACTGGCGCGGGCGCGTATGGGTAGATCAGTTCTGGTTTGGTCTGAAAGGAATGGAGCGTTACGGTTATCGCGATGATGCCCTGAAACTGGCGGATACGTTCTTCCAGCATGCAAAAGGATTAACCGCCGACGGTCCGATTCAGGAGAATTACAACCCGCTGACAGGTGCACAGCAAGGGGCTCCAAATTTCTCCTGGAGTGCCGCACATTTGTATATGTTGTATAACGATTTTTTCCGTAAGCAGTAATTTGCAACGGCTGGCGGATGCGGCGTGGACACCTTATCCGCCCTACATGTGCGTTCCCCCAGGCCGGATAAGACGCGGCAAGCGTCGCATCCGGCATCTGCACCGCGCCACTGGCGGATGCGGCGTAAACGCCTTATCCGCCCTACATGTGCAATCCCCCAGGCCGGATAAGACGCGGCAAGCGTCGCATCCGGCATTACCACCAGCGTATTCTTTTTGATTCCCATCACAAACCCCGCATTCCCCTTTTCCCTTTTCCCCGGCGACGGCTAAATTAGAACTCATCCGACCACATAACAATTATTTTACATACTGGATAATTTATGAGCTACCCGTCGCTGTTTGCCCCGCTTGATTTAGGTTTTACCACGTTAAAAAACCGCGTGTTGATGGGTTCAATGCACACCGGGCTGGAGGAATACCCGGACGGTGCCGAGCGGCTGGCGGCGTTTTATGCTGAACGCGCCCGTCACGGCGTGGCGCTGATCGTTAGCGGCGGTATTGCACCTGATTTAACAGGCGTTGGCATGGAAGGTGGCGCAATGCTCAACGATGCCAGCCAGATCCCACACCATCGCACCATTACCGAAGCGGTACATCAGGAAGGCGGCAAAATCGCCCTGCAAATTTTGCATACCGGACGCTACAGCTACCAGCCGCATCTGGTAGCGCCCTCCGCGTTGCAGGCCCCCATCAACCGTTTCGTTCCTCATGAACTCACCCATGAAGAGATCCTGCGACTGATCGACGATTTCGCCCGCTGCGCGCAACTGGCGCGGGAGGCCGGATACGATGGCGTAGAGGTGATGGGTTCCGAAGGGTATTTGATCAACGAGTTTCTGACTCTGCGCACCAACCAGCGTAGTGACCAGTGGGGCGGCGATTACCGCAACCGGATGCGGTTTGCCGTCGAAGTAGTGCGTGCGGTGCGCGAGCGCGTCGGCAACGACTTCATTATTATCTATCGGCTGTCGATGCTCGACCTGGTAGAAGGCGGCGGGACTTTTACCGAAACGGTAGAACTGGCGCAAGCCATTGAAGCGGCGGGCGCAACCATTATCAACACTGGAATAGGCTGGCATGAAGCGCGGATTCCGACCATCGCCACGCCAGTGCCGCGCGGCGCATTTAGCTGGGTCACACGCAAACTGAAAGGTCACGTCTCATTGCCGCTGGTGACCACCAACCGGATTAACGATCCGCAGGTTGCCGACGATATTCTCTCGCGCGGTGATGCCGATATGGTATCGATGGCGCGACCGTTTCTTGCTGATGCGGAGCTGCTGTCAAAAGCGCAATCGGGGCGAGCCGATGAGATCAACACCTGCATTGGCTGCAATCAGGCCTGTCTCGATCAGATCTTTGTCGGCAAGGTCACCTCGTGTCTGGTGAATCCTCGCGCCTGCCACGAAACCAAAATGCCGATCCTTCCCGCCGTGCAGAAAAAAAATCTGGCGGTGGTCGGCGCAGGTCCGGCGGGGCTGGCGTTTGCCATCAATGCGGCGGCGCGTGGTCATCAGGTAACGTTGTTTGATGCACATAGCGAGATCGGCGGGCAGTTTAATATCGCCAAACAGATCCCCGGCAAAGAGGAATTTTACGAAACATTGCGCTACTACCGCCGGATGATCGAAGTGACTGGCGTGACACTGAAACTTAATCACACCGTGACCGCAGATCAGTTAAAGGCGTTCGATGAAACGATCCTCGCCAGTGGGATCGTACCGCGCATTCCGCCCATCGACGGGATCGATCATCCGAAGGTGTTGAGTTATCTCGACGTACTGCGCGACAAAGCGCCGGTGGGCAACAACGTCGCCATCATTGGTTGTGGTGGGATTGGCTTTGATACAGCGATGTATTTGAGTCAGCCAGGGGAGTCCACCAGCCAGAATATCACCGAGTTTTGTAAAGAGTGGGGAATCGACAGTAGCCTGCAACAGGGTGGTGGGTTAAGCCCGCAAGGCATGCAGATCCCCCGTAGCCCGCGACAGATTGTGATGCTTCAACGCAAAGCCAGCAAACCAGGGCAAGGGTTGGGCAAAACTACGGGCTGGATCCATCGCACCACCCTGCTCTCACGAGGTGTAAAAATGATCCCAGGCGTAAGTTACCAGAAGATCGACGATGAAGGGCTGCATGTGGAGATCAACGGCGAAACGCAGATATTAGCCGTGGACAATGTGGTGATCTGCGCGGGGCAAGAACCAAACCGCACGCTGGCACAACCCTTAATCGATGCAGGAAAAACCGTGCATTTAATCGGCGGTTGCGATGTGGCTACGGAGCTGGACGCACGACGGGCGATCGCGCAGGGAACACGGCTGGCGCTGGAGATTTAAATCGTTGTTTGAAGCGCCGGATGCGACGCATCCGGCACGTCGCGTTAATCAATAAACAAGGCGGGAGAAATGCCGAATCGCGTTGCCAGTTTTTTAGCGTGTTCCAGCGTTAATTTCCTCTTCCCGCTCAAAACGCGTGACACCATCGATTTACTGCCAATTTCCGGCAGATCGGAAAGGGTTAAACCATATTGATCCATAAGGGTACGAATCACAGCTATACCGCCAGGCATGGCTTGAGCCATGGCATTAAATTCAGCAAATTCGGGCGCTGATTCTTCCCACGCGGTTATTTTGGCACACACCAGATCCAGCAAGGGGTTTTCAGGATCGTTGAGCAGCAGATGATCTACCAGTTCCAGCGCCTGGGTGTATTGTTCCTCGTTCTGAATACCCGCCAGAAAAGGTGCCACAGCAGTTAGCTTTTCTCCTGCTTGTAAGATGTCGGCAATCGCAATCATTTTTTCCCCTTAGTACGATGAACGGCGGTAAAGAAATCGTATTCTTTATGCGTCATAACTTCACGTATGTAGCACTTTTGCGATTCAAAAAAGACCATTGCTACAACACGTAATTCATTGCCCCCGACATTGAAAACATAATGCTTATCCAGATATTTGAAGTTATCCAGAGAAGGGAATACTGCTTTTAATGACTCAGGTTTTTTGAAATATCCCTTAGCAATCGTGTTCCCCAGAGCCACCAACTCCGTTTTATGTTGCGGGTATTTTTCCGCAGCATCTTTCAATGCTTTTTGAGTTATCAGGTGCATTCTTCATCACGTCCGTTGACAAATTGGCAACATGATAACATCCGTTGACAGATTGGCAACGGATGAATTTATCTGTGTGACGGAAGAATAAACGTAGAAAAACGCTAAACAAGAGAATGTAGAGGATGGTGACAGGGATTTTTTGTTTTATGGAAGCGCGATTCCAGAACTGGGCAGACATTGCCGGATGCGACGCTTGCCGCGTCTTATCCGACCTGGGGGTAATGTGCTGAACGTAGGCCGGATAAGGCGTTTACGCCGCATCCGGCAGGTAACTCCCAATCTTACCGACGACGCCCCAGTTTCACCGCTTTCAGCACCACAAATTTATTATTCGTAGCGATGGTGGTGCAATTGCCGAAAATTTTCTTCAGTTTATGGAAGTAATCCAGGTGACGGTTGGCAACGATATACAGCTCGCCGTTGATTTTCAGGCAGCGGCGCGCGTGGTGGAACATTTCCCAGGCAACGTTATCGGTCAGTGCATGTTGCTGGTGAAACGGCGGGTTGCAGAGCACAGCATTAAAGCGGAAAGGCTCCACGCCGGAGAGCGCGTTGTTGATCATAAACTCGCAGCGATCCAACGCCTCTGGCATGTTGGTTTCAACATTCAAACGGCTGGAAGCAACCGCCATCGGTGATTCATCGACAAACACCACTTTCGCCTGCGGGTTTTTATCAAGCAGCGTCAGGCCAATAACGCCGTTACCACAACCGAGATCGACAACCTCACCCTCGAGATTCTCTGGCAGATGCTGCATAAAGAAGCGCGCGCCAATATCAAGCCCGGTGCGTGAGAAGACATTCGCATGGTTGTGGATAGTCCAGTCAGTACCCTCCAGCTTCCAGCTAACGGTCTGCGGTGCATCAACCAGCGGCGGCTCGTTGAAAGTGCAGTTAATCAGGCGCGCTTTCTTCCATGCCAGCGTGGTGGTGGTCGGGCCGAGCACTTTTTCGAACAGTTCCAGCGTGGAGGTGTGAATGTCACGGGCTTTAGCACCGGCAATAATACGTGTATCCGGCGTGACCACGTTGCGCAATGCGCGCAGTTGCTGTTCCAGCAATGCCAGTGTTTTCGGCACTTTGATCAGCACTACGCCAGGCTGCTGCGGGTAGTCAGCGGTGCTATCGAGAAACTTCACGCTCGATTCATCAATCCCGTTGAGGCGTAAATTCTCGCGCGTCGCCAGTTCGCTGATGTATGAGTCGCCAATGCTGTACGGCTTATGTTCCGCCAGCGCACAACTTAACGCCCCAAAGGCATCATTCAGGATTAACACCGGGCCGCGGATTTCTGTGTCGTCCAACTGTTGCAGCAAATATTCATCTGCCGCTTCCCACGCCTGTAGCGGGTTAACGTCATCCGTCGCCGGAAAACGTTGTAGTGTCAGTGAACGGAAACCGTTGTCTAAGTGGCTCATCGGCCCTCCTGAATGATAAAATTTCGACGTTGCCCCTGAAAAGGGTGCGTGAGTATACCCTTTTTCTCTTTTTCGTGGGCGGTTATGAGCAATCTTACTTATCTTCAGGGTTATCCCGAACAGTTGCTTTCCCAGGTGCGCACGCTGATTAATGAACAGCGTCTGGGCGATGTGCTGGCAAAACGCTATCCAGGAACGCACGACTACGCCACCGATAAAGCCCTTTGGCAATATACTCAGGATCTGAAAAATCAGTTTCTGCGTAATGCTCCACCGATCAATAAAGTGATGTATGACAACAAGATCCATGTGCTGAAAAACGCGCTCGGGTTACATACCGCTGTTTCGCGTGTGCAGGGCGGCAAGCTGAAAGCAAAAGCAGAGATCCGCGTCGCTACCGTGTTTCGCAACGCGCCGGAACCGTTTTTGCGCATGATCGTGGTGCACGAGTTGGCGCACCTGAAGGAGAAAGAGCACAACAAAGCGTTTTACCAGTTGTGCTGTCATATGGAACCGCAGTACCACCAGCTTGAATTCGACACTCGTCTGTGGCTAACGCAGTTGTCGCTTGGGCAGGACAAAATCTGAAAATGATGTCAGGCGTTATCTTTTCTTCCTTTAGCGCCTAAAATCGACCTCCCCCCTTTCGTTAAGGATAACGACCATGCTGCGCGCCTTTACCCGCCTTCTTCTCCGTATTTGTTTTTCTCGCCGGACTCTAAAGCTTGGCTGTTTATTGTTGCTTATAGCAGGAGCGACCATTTTTATTGCCGATCGCGTTATGGTCAACGCCAGCAAGCAGCTGACCTGGAGCAATGTCAACGCCGTTCCGGCGCGTAACGTGGGTTTGTTGCTGGGAGCGAGGCCGGGTAATCGCTACTTTACCCGACGTATTGATACCGCAGCAGAGTTGTACCACGCCGGAAAAGTGAAATGGCTACTAGTGAGCGGCGATAACGGACGTAAAAATTACGATGAAGCCTCAGGCATGCAGCAGGCTTTGATCACTAAAGGCGTACCCGCAAAAGTCATCTTCTGCGACTATGCCGGATTCTCAACGCTTGATTCGGTGGTGCGTGCCAAAAAGGTGTTTGGTGAAAGCCATATCACTATTATTTCGCAAGAATTTCATAACCAACGCGCCATCTGGCTGGCAAAACAGTACGGCATCGATGCCATCGGGTTTAACGCACCAGACCTGAATATGAAACATGGTTTTTATACTCAGCTGCGGGAGAAACTCGCTCGCGTCAGCGCAGTGATTGACGCGAAAATCCTCCATCGACAGCCGAAATATCTCGGGCCGTCGGTCATGATTGGGCCGTTTAGCGAGCATGGCTGTCCGGCGAAAGAATAATGCGTATCTGCGCACGTCGAAGATGAAAAAGGCGTGCTACATTGACGGCAGAATCCCTTTATGGAGTATCCACGCGTTATGATACGTTTCGCTGTGATTGGCACGAACTGGATCACCCGCCAGTTCGTCGAGGCCGCCCATGAGAGCGGTAAATACAAGTTAACCGCTGTCTATTCCCGCAGCCTTGAACAGGCCCAGCACTTCGCCAATGATTTTTCTGTCGAGCATCTGTTTACATCGCTGGAAGCGATGGCAGAAAGCGATGCCATTGACGCGGTGTATATTGCCAGCCCGAATGCCCTGCATTTTTCCCAGACACAACTTTTCCTTAGCCATAAAATTCATGTGATTTGCGAGAAACCGCTGGCGTCGAATCTGGCGGAAGTGGATGCCGCCATTGCCTGTGCGCGGGAAAATCAGGTGGTGCTGTTTGAGGCATTTAAAACCGCCAGCCTGCCGAATTTCCATTTGTTACGGCAGGTACTGCCGAAAGTTGGCAAATTGCGTAAAGTCTTTTTCAACTATTGCCAATATTCCTCGCGATATCAACGTTATCTGGACGGCGAGAATCCCAACACCTTCAATCCGGTATTCTCCAACGGTTCAATTATGGATATCGGCTTTTACTGTCTGGCGTCGGCGGTGGCGTTATTTGGTGAACCGAAAAGCGTGCAGGCAACCGCCAGTTTGCTGGCAAGTGGTGTGGATGCCCACGGCGTGGTGGTGATGGATTACGGTGATTTCAGCGTTACCTTGCAGCACTCAAAGGTCAGTGATTCTGTGCTGGCAAGTGAGATTCAGGGCGAAGCGGGATCGCTGGTGATTGAAAAACTGTCTGAATGCCAGAAAGTTTGCTATGTGCCGCGCGGCAGCCAGATGCAGGATCTTACCCAACCGCAGCATATTAATACCATGCTGTACGAAGCAGAGCTGTTCGCTACCCTGGTGGATGAACATCTGGTAGATCATCCAGGGCTGGCGGTCAGTCGTATCACCGCCAGGCTGCTGACCGAGATCCGCCGCCAGACCGGGGTGATTTTTCCGGCAGATAGCGTAAAACTATAATAGCCAAAGTAAAACAGTGTAAAAGGGATGTAACAGACCATTGACTGACCGAATGGTCTGTCATACTTTGTTACCTGCAAAGGGGAGTAACTTCATTGCCGGTCGATCGTCATTACGATGTGTGAAAAACCACATCCGGTCACCGGGCAACCCGAAAGGAATACGCAGACGTATTCCTTTTTTGTTGTAAGTGAGACCTTGCCGGAAGGCGAGGTCTATGCATAAAAAGCAGCGGCTGACGTCTTCCGACGTTGGCCGTTTTTTTATGTGTAAGGAACTTCTATGAATACTGTCGGCACGCCGTTGCTATGGGGCGGATTCGCTGTTGTTGTCGTCATTATGCTGGCTATCGACCTGTTGTTGCAGGGGCGTCGCGGGGCACATGCCATGACCATGAAACAGGCTGCGGCCTGGTCGCTGGTCTGGGTGACGCTATCGTTACTGTTTAATGCCGCTTTCTGGTGGTATCTGGCGCAGACACAGGGGCGCGAAGTCGCGGACCCTCAGGCATTGGCCTTCCTCACGGGTTATCTGATTGAGAAATCACTGGCGGTCGATAACGTCTTCGTCTGGCTGATGTTGTTCAGCTATTTCTCTGTTCCGGCGGCATTACAACGCCGCGTGCTCGTGTATGGCGTACTCGGGGCGATTGTTCTGCGTACCATCATGATCTTCACTGGCAGCTGGCTGATTTCGCAGTTCGACTGGATCCTGTATATCTTCGGTGCCTTCCTGCTGTTTACTGGCGTGAAGATGGCGCTGGCTCATGAAGATGAATCAGGTATTGGTGACAAGCCGCTGGTGCGCTGGCTACGCGGTCATTTGCGCATGACCGACACCATCGACAACGAGCATTTCTTTGTGCGTAAGAATGGTTTGTTGTATGCCACGCCGCTGATGCTGGTACTGATTCTGGTGGAGTTGAGCGACGTGATTTTCGCCGTGGATAGCATTCCGGCTATCTTCGCCGTGACCACCGATCCGTTTATTGTGCTGACCTCAAACCTGTTTGCGATCCTCGGCCTGCGTGCGATGTATTTCCTGTTGGCGGGCGTAGCAGAACGTTTCTCGATGCTCAAATATGGTCTGGCGGTAATTCTGGTGTTTATCGGTATCAAGATGCTGATTGTCGATTTCTACCATATTCCGATCGCCGTTTCGCTGGGCGTGGTGTTTGGTATTCTGGTGATGACGTTTATTATCAACGCCTGGGTGAATTATCGGCATGATAAGCAGCGGGTGGGATAATTCGCTGTATATTAAGCCACTACGGGTGATAACTCCTTCCAGACAAAGATGAGCGATTAAGTATGTAACCGACTTATAGCTCTTTACAAAATGATCGCTTGGGTGTTACTGGCGTCAAAATCACCGAAGCGTTCCCTGGAGGCCGGGGCAGCGGCGATTGGCCGCTCCCTGCGCCAGTGACTTTCTATGGCATCGTACATCACAGGAGCGCAACAGTTCTCATATGCCAAATAGTTTTGCCTATATGTTATCTAATCAGTCTCAGCAGCCAGTCCTTCCGTCTGTTTATGTCAAACAAATGTAACCATTAAGTTGCAAAATATGACCTCTCTTTAAAATCCAGCATTTTTCTCTTCCCGAAGCTGTAACTTTCCTTATACTCGACCTTGCAAACACTTTGTTACATCCTGAAAGATGCGTCGACAGAACGCACCAGGGATGTGCGACAACACAATGAAAGGATCGAAAAATGACTACGCAACGTTCACCGGGGCTATTCCGGCGTCTGGCTCATGGCAGCCTGGTAAAACAAATCCTGGTCGGCCTTGTTCTGGGGATTCTTCTGGCATGGATCTCAAAACCGGCGGCTGAAGCTGTCGGTCTGTTAGGTACTTTGTTCGTTGGTGCCCTGAAAGCTGTAGCGCCGATTCTGGTGCTGATGCTGGTAATGGCATCTATTGCTAACCACCAGCACGGGCAGAAAACCAACATTCGCCCTATTCTGTTCCTCTATCTGCTGGGCACCTTCTCTGCTGCTCTGGCCGCGGTAGTCTTCAGCTTTGCCTTCCCTTCTACCCTGCACTTGTCCAGTAGCGCGAGTGATATTTCGCCACCGTCAGGCATTGTAGAAGTGATGCGTGGGCTGGTAATGAGCATGGTTTCCAACCCCATCGACGCGTTGCTGAAAGGTAACTACATCGGGATTCTGGTGTGGGCAATTGGCCTCGGTTTCGCACTGCGTCACGGTAACGAAACCACTAAAAACCTGGTCAATGATATGTCGAATGCCGTCACCTTTATGGTGAAACTGGTCATTCGCTTCGCACCGATCGGTATTTTTGGGTTGGTTTCTTCTACCCTGGCTACCACCGGTTTCTCCACCCTGTGGGGCTACGCGCAACTGCTGGTCGTGCTGGTTGGCTGTATGTTACTGGTGGCGCTGGTGGTTAACCCATTGCTGGTATGGTGGAAAATTCGTCGTAACCCGTTCCCGCTGGTGCTGCTGTGCCTGCGCGAAAGCGGCGTGTACGCCTTCTTCACCCGCAGCTCTGCGGCGAACATTCCGGTGAATATGGCTCTGTGTGAAAAGCTGAATCTGGATCGCGATACCTATTCCGTTTCTATTCCGCTAGGTGCAACGATCAATATGGCGGGCGCAGCAATCACCATTACCGTGTTGACGCTGGCTGCGGTTAATACGCTGGGTATTCCGGTCGATCTGCCCACAGCGCTGCTGTTGAGCGTAGTGGCTTCTCTGTGTGCCTGTGGCGCATCCGGCGTGGCGGGGGGGTCTTTGCTGCTGATCCCACTGGCCTGTAATATGTTCGGTATTTCGAACGATATCGCCATGCAGGTGGTTGCCGTCGGCTTTATCATCGGCGTATTGCAGGACTCTTGCGAAACCGCACTGAACTCTTCAACTGACGTGCTGTTCACTGCGGCAGCTTGCCAGGCAGAAGACGATCGTCTGGCAAATAGCGCCCTGCGTAATTAATTGTTTAACCCCTTTCGTCTACTGCGGAAGGGGTTGTTTTCTCTACTTTAAACGGATCAATTCCCCTTTTCTGCATCCGCCAGAAACGAATGATATTCAGGCCATTCATGAGCAGAAAACTCCCCTCAATCATCGTGCCGCCTATCGACCCCGCCCAGAAGTTGTGAATCACCCAGCAACACGTTGAAAACCACATTACGCAGCGCATGGTCAGCCCTTTACAGCGGAATAGCGCCCAGGTACTGACAATCGTGCCGATAACCGGCAATAGTTCGACAGGATGATGGAACTTCGCGAGGCCAATTCCGCCAGTCAGCACAATAAAAATCGCCATTACCCATAAGCTGCGCGTGCGTAAGGTAATCAGCGTACGAATGGCATTAAGAATGGCACTGGCACCAGCGGGATAGGTGCCCATAAGAAAAAAATGCACGCCAATAACGGCGCTATAGACCGAAAGCTGCTTTTTGAAGCGACGTTCGTCACGGTTGAAAAATGTTGTGATACCAATCAGAAAGGCGATGACACCCACGCCCTGGGCCAGCCAATACGCGGTCATGATAAATCCTTAGCAGGTATGGAAAAGCAAACGGCGCTTCACATTATGAAACGCCGTTTTTTATTAACAACTCATTTCGACTTTATAGCGTTACGCCGCTTTTAAAGATCGCCAGTTCACGGAAGTCGTTACGCTCGTTGCAGGTTTGCTTACCGTTGGCAAACTCAACGATGGTATCGATAAATTCTTCCAACAACTGCGGCATCGCTTTACCGTGGATCAGCTGACCCGCGTCAAAGTCGATCCAGTGTTTTTTCTTCGCCGCCAGTTCACTGTTGGTGGCGATTTTCACCGTTGGCACAAATCCACCATACGGCGTACCACGACCCGTACTGAACAGCACCATATGGCAGCCCGCACCCGCCAGGGCGCTGGTCGCTACGGCATCGTTACCCGGCGCACTTAACAAGTTCAGCCCCGGCGTTTTCAGACGCTCGCCGTAACGCAGCACGTCAACCACGACGCTGGAACCCGCTTTTTGGGTACAGCCAAGTGATTTGTCTTCCAGCGTGGTGATACCGCCCGCTTTGTTCCCCGGCGATGGGTTTTCGTAGATCGGCTGGTCATGGGCAATAAAGTACTGCTTGAAGTCATTGACCATGGTGACCAGTTTTTCAAACGTTGCTTCGTCACGACAATGGTCCATCAGCAACTGCTCTGCGCCGAACATCTCCGGCACTTCGGTCAGTACGGTAGTACCACCGTTAGCAATCACGTAGTCAGAGAAACGCCCCAGCATCGGGTTAGCAGTAATACCAGAAAGACCGTCAGAACCACCGCACTCCAGACCAAACTTCAGTTCGCTGAGTTTGCCTGGCTCACGTTTGTCGTTGCGCATTACGTTATACAACTGATGCAAATGCGCGATCCCGGCTTCGATCTCATCATCCTGCTGTTGGCAGATCATGAAATGAACTCGTTCAGGATCGATATCGCCCAGCGTTTCACGGAATGCGGCAACCTGGTTGTTTTCACAACCCAGGCCAATCACCAGCACTGCGCCCGCGTTCGGGTGGCGCACCATATTTTGCAGCATGGTGCGGGTATTGATGTGATCGTCGCCCAGCTGCGAGCAGCCGTAGGTGTGGCTGAAGAGGAACACGCCGTCAGTACCTTCGGCGTTGTTGGTCTCTTTCAGGAAACGGTTCTGGATCTGCCGCGCGATGCCGTTAACACAACCCACGGTTGGCAGGATCCACAGCTCATTACGCACCCCGACATCGCCGTTCGCGCGACGATAGATCTGCACTTCACGATCTGCCGCTTGCGCAGGCAGATCCTGAAAATCAGGTTGATAGCGATACTGATCCAGATCGCTCAGATTCGTGCGCGTATTGTGGGCGTGAACGTGTTCCCCCGCCGCAATATCCGCCAATGCATAACCAATCGGCAGGCCATATTTAATGACGTTGGCCCCTTTTGCGATATCCGTTAACGCAAATTTATGTCCACGAGCAACATCCTGGCGCAGCGTAACAGTTTGGTTGTCGACACTGACTTCTGTGCCTTCCGCCAAATCTGCTAAAGCAACCGCGACGTTATCCAGCGCATGGATCTTGATGTATTGCATATCAACCCCAGACCTTAGTTCAGTTCAATGGCGAAGTAGTCACGCGCATTGTTAAAGCAAATATTTTTCACCATCTCGCCCAGCAGGTTGATGTCCGCCGGTGCTTCGCCCGCTTCCACCCAGCGGCCAATCATCTGGCACAGAATGCGGCGGAAGTATTCGTGACGGGTGTATGACAGGAAGCTACGGCTGTCAGTCAGCATACCGACAAAGCGGCTCAGCAGACCGAGCTGCGCCAGTTGGGTCATCTGACGTTCCATACCGTCTTTCTGATCGTTAAACCACCAGCCGGAACCGAACTGCATTTTGCCCGGCATACCTTCGCCCTGGAAGTTACCGATCATGGTGCCCAGCACTTCGTTATCGCGCGGGTTCAGGCAGTAGAGAATGGTTTTCGGCAGCAGGTTTTCTTCGTTCTGCTTGCTCAGCAGCTTAGACAGTTCTTCCGCCATCGGACGGTCGTTGATGGAGTCAAAGCCTACATCCGGCCCCAGCAGTTTGAACTGACGCAAGTTGTTATTACGCAGTGCGCCAATGTGGTACTGCTGTACCCAGCCGCGACGTGCATATTCAGCGCCAAGGAACACCAGCACCGCAGTTTTGAACTGTGCCACTTCGTGCTCGCTCAGGGTTTCGCCTGCCAGACGGCGCGCCAGAATGCTATCCAGTTCCGCTTCGTTCGCTTCGGCAAACATCACCACGTCCAGCGCATGATCAGACACTTTACAGCCGTGAGCGGCGAAGTGATCCAGACGCTTGGTCAGGGCAGTTTGCAGGTCAGCAAAACGACGGATGTCGGTATCAGAGACTTCACCCAGCTTCGCCATGTAGTCGTTAAAGGTCGCCTGTTCGATGTTGAAGGCTTTGTCCGGACGCCAGCTCGGTAGCACTTTAATGGTGAAAGAGCCGTCTTTGGCGATCTCAGCGTGATGCTCCAGTGAATCGATCGGGTCATCGGTAGTGCCGACCATTTTCACGTTCATCTGCTGCATGATGCCGCGCGCAGAGAAATTATCCTGCGCCAGCAGTTCGTTACATTCGTTCCAGATTTCGTCAGCGGTAGACGGGGAAAGCAATTTGCCGGTAATACCAAATGGACGACGCAGTTCGAGGTGCGTCCAGTGGTATAACGGGTTGCCGATAGTGTGCGGAACGGTCGCCGCCCAGGCGTCAAATTTTTCACGGTCAGACGCATCACCTGTACACAGACGCTCAGCCACGCCATTAGTGCGCATAGCACGCCATTTGTAGTGATCACCTTTCAGCCAGATGTCATACAGGTTTTTAAAACGATAATCTTCCGCAATCTGCTGCGGCGGCAAATGGCAATGGTAATCGAAAATCGGCTGGTCTTTTGCGTAGTCGTGATACAGACGGCGGGCAAATTCGGTATCTAACAGGAAATCTTCAGTCATAAACGGAGTCATTTTCGTCTTCCTCTCAACGAGTGAGCTAGCTTGCTTATGGTGCGATGCTGACAAAGTTATCACACCAATTTCCAGAGTCCGAAGATATTTTCGTGAGATAGATCAATAAACGTAGTTAAAAAAATTACTCTCAAAGTGGTAAATCTCGCTGCAAGCCGCGCCAGTACTGGCCTCGCTGTCATCAGGTAATGTCCCTACAAATATTCCCACATTTGTGATGGCTCTCACCTTTTAAAGTTGTATGACAAGTTATCTTTCTGCCGTCGCAAATCATAAGTCGACGGAATGCAAATTGCCGATTCATTCATTTGTTAGATAAATCGGGTTAACCGGTACGGAAGCCGAATTAGCACGAAACTTTCATGGCAACGTTCGGGGCGTGCCGGTTTTTTTTCGGTTACCCGGTCGTAACTAACATCTTCAGCCTCTGGCGGGATGATGGCCGCGCTTCCTGCGGATATAACAAAACGATGAGGTTTTACATGCGTAAAATTAAAGGGTTACGTTGGTATATGATCGCACTGGTGACGCTCGGCACCGTGCTTGGTTACCTGACGCGTAACACTGTGGCGGCAGCTGCGCCAACTCTGATGGAAGAGTTAAACATCTCCACCCAACAGTATTCCTATATCATCGCAGCCTATTCTGCTGCTTATACGGTCATGCAACCGGTAGCAGGTTATGTACTGGATGTGCTGGGTACGAAAATCGGTTACGCAATGTTTGCTGTACTGTGGGCTGTGTTCTGTGGCGCAACCGCGCTGGCAGGTAGCTGGGGTGGCCTGGCGGTTGCTCGTGGTGCGGTAGGTGCTGCAGAGGCGGCGATGATCCCGGCGGGTCTGAAAGCCAGTTCCGAATGGTTCCCGGCAAAAGAGCGTTCCATCGCGGTCGGCTACTTTAACGTAGGTTCTTCGATTGGTGCCATGATTGCGCCGCCGCTGGTGGTATGGGCAATCGTGATGCACAGCTGGCAGATGGCATTTATCATCTCCGGTGCGTTGAGCTTTATCTGGGCGATGGCATGGCTGATTTTCTACAAGCATCCGCGCGACCAGAAACATCTGACCGATGAAGAACGTGACTACATTATTAATGGTCAGGAAGCCCAGCACCAGGTTGACACAGCGAAGAAAATGTCCGTTGGTCAGATCCTGCGTAACCGTCAGTTCTGGGGTATCGCGCTACCGCGTTTCCTGGCTGAACCGGCCTGGGGTACTTTTAACGCGTGGATCCCGCTGTTCATGTTTAAAGTTTACGGCTTTAACCTGAAAGAGATCGCGATGTTCGCCTGGATGCCGATGCTGTTTGCTGACCTTGGTTGTATCCTCGGTGGTTACCTGCCGCCGCTGTTCCAGCGTTGGTTTGGCGTGAACCTGATCGTTTCCCGTAAGATGGTAGTAACGCTGGGTGCGGTGCTGATGATTGGCCCAGGTATGATCGGTCTGTTCACTAACCCGTATGTCGCGATTATGCTGCTGTGTATCGGTGGTTTTGCTCACCAGGCCCTGTCTGGCGCACTGATTACGCTCTCTTCTGACGTGTTCGGTCGTAACGAAGTGGCGACGGCGAACGGTTTAACCGGGATGTCCGCATGGCTGGCAAGTACGCTGTTTGCACTGGTAGTCGGTGCACTGGCTGACACCATCGGCTTCAGCCCGCTGTTCGCAGTTCTGGCAGTATTCGACCTGCTGGGTGCGCTGGTTATCTGGACTGTGTTGCAGAACAAACCGGCGATTGAGGTGGCGCAGGAATCACATAACGATCCCGCACCGCAACATTAAGGCTTAACGTAAGTTGTAATGACGAAGCCGCCAGTTCAGGCGGCTTCGTTGTTTGTAGAGAAAAAACCGTTTATCCGGCTTACAGGATTAATTGATAGTTGGCAAGGATGGGGTAAATATTACCGACAATTTACCCATGTAATATCCAGCCTGTTTTGCCGTCACATTAAATTTATCCACCACCAACGTCAGTGGTGTGGGGACACACATCACTGCGTAACGAATGCCGGGCAACACTACCGGACGTACTCGTTTAAGATTGATGTTGTTCCAGACGATACTTTCATTGTTGCGCACGTCGATTTGCCCGCCAGTCTCCGGGTTAGACATTTTGACGCGATAGTCGATACGTTCCGCTGCGTCAGTAGACGTGCCTCCCTGACGATATATGGAGAATTCACCATTGTTGCGCCCCGCCGCCGCGCGCCCCTCATCTTTTAGCAAGATTTCATAGCTGAGGCCATTACCGTTAAAACCGTCATACAGGCACATATCCAGCATGGTCAGGTCTTGTGCGTAATTGCTGCCATTGACGCTGCCCGTAGGATGTAAATCTAATTGCACACGCGGCGTGGCATGCGCAAACTCAGGAAAGAAGACGTCTATATGATTGGGGTCGAGGGTATTCAGGGTAATATCCGCAAAATAGTCCTGTGAAGGGCTATTCAAATGTAATTTCACTGACCCTTTCCAGACGCCACCGATCGGTAGCTTCTTCATTTCAGCCTGTTCAAGGTAAAGTGTGAGTTGTCTCCTGTCCGCGCCATATGTGCCCGTGTTATCTCTACAATTCCACCCGGTGGAATCAGTAAGAGGGAGTTGTTTGGCATACCCTTCACAATCTGAACCGACTCTCGATGTTCGTGCAGATATGTATCCTTTAAGTTTTACCGGCCAACGCATACCACTGCGCTGTTCTGTCATATAGATTTGAACTGTGGACATGTTAGAGCTGCTGGTACAGGTTTGCTGTAAATTAGAGAATGCACATAGATAAGACGCATACTTATTTTTTGCTGGTGGTTCTTCTCGATTCCAGAAGTAATAATTTGCTCTTCCTGATGCTAAATCATATGTCACTTCTGCAGTGACAACAGGCGCAGACTGGGCATACTGAGCGGAGAAAAACATCCCCCAAATACCTGCAATCAATCGCTTTCTCATGGTGCAACCTCCCTTTACGCCGTTTGTACGTTTCCGCGTAATTTAGGCTGTTTTAACTGTGCCTGAACCTGAATAGACTCCGGTAATTGCGAATAACTCACGACGCTGCAAGTCACAACCCCGCTGTAGCGAATGCTGGCGCGTTTCTTCACAACACTCAGTGGACACTTAAGGAAATGCTGTCCGGAAAGCAGATACAGATCTTTTTCACTACCGCTAATCTCAAGTGTAAATCCACCGTCTTCAGCCACCAGTAACATGGCGCTGTTCAGACCAACCAGCGGGAATTTCTCTACTGATGCGGGCAATAACAAGCGACCGATATAGTTGTAATTAAAGCTGGCAGACACTTCGCGATAGCGCAGCTTGCCCGGTAACAACATTAATTCACGATTTCCAGCACCGTTAATGATGTTGGTTGTCCCTTGCTGATCGCCCTGGCTGCTATCGTTAACTTCCACAAAACCCGACTGGAACCCGGCGTACGGAAACAATACGCTGTCATTTTGACCAAGTTGCAATGTTCTGCTGCCCGCCACTCGCGCTTCGAGTTGCAGCTCCTGACTCTGTTCATCCTGCTCAGAGAAACCTTTCACATCCACCAACACCGCACCCAGCAAATCATCTGAGCCGCTGGCCCCCACATTAATGCCATAGCGACTCACCGCTAGTGTGGAACTATATGTACCGGTAAAGGCTGAGATATGATCATGATTCTGGCGATCATAACTGTCCGAAACAGTAGCGTAGACATTTCCATATTGACCATCCCAACGCCCATTAACCGCGCTGTTTATGGTATCGGTGTTCAGACCGCCGACGGTCACGCCAAGCTCTTTATGGCTGAATGAGTCGTTATAAAAGGTATGAGATAACTGCCATGACGTTTGATCGCCATCCTGATCGCTATAACGATAGTCAGTAGAAACATTGGTTAAATAGCTGTTGTTATTGCTATCCATCGTTGGCGTATCAGATAACGAAAACGATAAGTACAAGCCGTTATCGTCGTTATCATCCCCATTGTCATTACGATGGAAAACACCAACAGTAGTACTCAAAATCCAGTCACGCATCACGAAAGCGCGGGAAGCACTGAGTTGTAAAGTTTCGGAAATACTTTGCGCCGTCGTCTGGCGAAGATAGTTATTTTCAAAGCTCTGCTGTTTGTCCCAACGCAGATTGTCATTCGTGTTATTTTGCGTACGGGTATAACCCAGCATCATGTTCCAGCCTACAAGATTCTGTGAAATCGTCGCGGAGATGCTTTCATAACAGCTTAAGGCGTTGTAGCTTTCTCGGTTGTCGGTTGTACAAACATCACCATCAGAGTTGGTACGATAAAAGCCCAATGTCGGCCATCCCGATTGACTCCAGTTAGCCTGTTGCATATCACCTTTGCCACCATCATCGTTACGGAACACGCTGGCGTTGATGATTAGATTCCCTGCCACGCCTAAATCTGCTGTCCAGTTATTGCCTAACTCGAAGGCACTAACATCATCTGCATTCGCCAGCCCTGCATAGAGCTCATATTGCGGATGTAATGGCAGGCGCACACCCAGCTGATAAGCCGAACTTTCATCATCAGAAGCTTGAGATGTGGTTTTCCCCGCCTGTAAAAACCACTGGGCATTTCCGTCTGTCAGACCGCCGGTTTTGGTAAATGGCACGAGCTCAGTGCGGGTGAGTTGGTTATTTTCATAGACTTTTAACGCCACGCTGTAACTGCCTGGCGGAAAGGAATTGGTATCAATAAATTGCGAACCGCTATTGAGGTAAAACGACCCCAAAAGTTGTTCATTACGATAAGCATCAACACGTGAATTGCGCGAAAGCAAAACCATTACCGGGGTTCCCTGCTGGCTTTGCGTCTGGTTTAAATAACTGAGCGTCGACCCGATACGCATTCCGTCGATTGCACCGAGTGGCAGAAAGTTAAACGTAAAGTTACCACCTTGTGCATTAAATAATGTGCGGTTGTCCATCCGCCCCGCCTGCACATAATAACGACGTAAAAAATCGTAGCGATAATAGAGATCGCTGACATCAGCATTACTGTCACTGATATCATCACCATCATAACCGTTGAAATTCCAGTGGGCGCCAATATAACTATTTTCTGTTATTCCCTGCGCACCATTACCTTGAATTGACAACGATTGGTAATCGTCCTGTACCAGCAAATTAATGTCTTGCTGATGTATAAACGCGTTAACCGTATTTTTGTCAGGATTTAAATACAATAATTTCGTATCAAATGCAGAACTCCATTGCGGATTGAGAAAGAGCGTTGCTGAACTTTCCTCATCATTGAAGATTATTTCTACCGTCTCAGTATTAAGAAAACCACAGCCTGAATCAGTACGTACAAAGCCACAAGCCAGTTCACCATGGCGAGCTAACGGTTGCGATAGTTTTTCTTTCACTGTACGTGCGATTTTTTGATCGTCGGTATTCAATTCCAGTTTACTGTATAAACTCGATGAGTCCAGAAATGTTATGGTATCAAGATTAACCATTGCATAGTATTTACCGAGACTTTTCCCTGCAAAATAAACCTCGATATACTCCTGCTGTCCTTGAGCAATAATCTCGAAACCAGCGGGGATTTTTGTTAATGTTGCCTTTGCCGGGCTGATACTCGCCAGGATCAAAAGAGCCAGTAGTTTTTTATCCATGGCAGTCCTGTAATCCATAATAAATACTAAAATAGTTAAAAGAAGGGAGGAATTTCCTCCCTTTACTACATGTTAATTCTGTTATTAGGATTAGATATCCTGGGACAGATAAATGCTGACTACGCCACTGTAAATACCTGTTTCCAGAACACCTTTGGTGGCTTGAGCAAACATCAGTGGTTTAGCCAGCGAACCGTTAGTTAACGCATCGGAAGCAAAGATTTTTGTTGCAGTAAAAGTGGTTGCCGCATCAGCTTTAATCTCTTCACCGCCCCAGGTTACAGTCAGCGGAACAACTTTAGTAGCGTCCAGGCTTTGAACCAGTTGTGCAGGAGAAACTAACTGCATTTTCACGTCTTTGGTCGTGTCATTTGACCAGATTTTGGTCATTAACTGGTAAGATTGCAGGCCCTGCCCCGGCAGATATTGCATTTCAACTGCTTTCGGCAGTGCGCTGTTATCTGTCTGAGTCATATCCAGAGCAGCATCAACGTTGGCAGTAACAGTGATATCTTTTTGTACTGCTAATGCAGAACCTGCAACGGAAAACATTGCCGCTACCAGAAGAGATTTTGCGAATACCTTTTTCATTACTATTCCTTTGTTTATTACAATGATAATTAATGAACCGCCAGTTCAAACTCGCCATTGTCCTTGGTGATCCAGTTATTATATTTGACAACGATTTTATCGTAGCCAGATATGCCTTCTAAACTTCTTTCCTGACCAGGGAAAATGTTTTTATTGACGGTCTGTATCTTGCAATTATTTTTACTATTATTTTTACAATAAGCGATCGTTAAAATTTTCAAGCGCTGATTCCCTGCATTTAATAATTTTTGGGCAGGGCTTACTTCTAACTTAGCAATAGGTTGCTGAGGTGGAACACTAACAACAATCCCCCAAATTAAATTAACTGTTAACTGCATAGAGAGATCTTTTTTATCCGTGGCAACGTCATCAATACTGGGAACCGCTTCAAATTTAACGCGATAGTTTTTCTCTTTTTGCTCTGGTTCCATCGCGACAAAGCGCACGGTTTTGCTACTACCGGCTGGTAAGGCGAATTTGGGTGGCATCACAACCAGATGATTTGCATCACCGGATTTAATCTCAACTTCATTTTCCTGAGGCGTCGATGGATTATCGATACGGAATACTGTCGCCTTAATATACTGAACTTCATTACTTTTAGATATAACGCGAACGTTGCCTTCACCCAGGCTATTAATGGAAACAGCCATAGGATAAACAGTCATATTTGACTGTGCAAAAAAAGGAGCGAACACGAATAAAAGCGGCGTAAGCCGTGATAAGAAGTTAATTTTCGCCACCATATAAATTTGATCTTACAATATTGTTTCCAAAAAGTTAGTGCATTAGAAATGTAGACCTATTGTAAGTCAATATAAAAAAGCATTTTTAGTGAAGATTAAATTTAAAAGTAAAGAATTAAGTTACTGAAACATAGTGATTTTCACAATGGCAATACTTAATTTTTAGGAATTTATAAATATTCACAATATTAATTTATTATATTAATTCAATCACCATAATTATATATGAACAATGGCATACCCTTGAATAAAGTGGTATGATAACTTCGTCCGCATTCCACTCCGGGAGACGCATATGGAAATCACTGAACCACGCCGTTTGTATCAACAACTTGCCGCTGATCTGAAAGAGCGCATCGAACAGGGCGTCTATCTGGTGGGTGATAAACTACCTGCTGAGCGCTTTATTGCCGATGAAAAAAACGTCAGTCGCACCGTAGTTCGTGAAGCCATCATCATGCTTGAAGTTGAAGGCTATGTAGAGGTGCGTAAAGGCTCGGGTATTCATGTGGTTTCCAACCAGCCGCGCCATCAGCAGTCAGCTGACACTAATATGGAATTCGCCAATTACGGTCCGTTTGAGCTGCTTCAGGCACGTCAGCTCATCGAAAGTAATATTGCCGAGTTCGCAGCGACCCAGGTAACCAAACAGGACATCATGAAACTGATGGCCATCCAGGAGCAGGCGCGCGGCGAACAATGCTTCCGTGATTCCGAATGGGATTTACAGTTCCATATTCAGGTTGCCCTGGCGACGCAGAACTCCGCCCTGGCAGCCATCGTTGAAAAAATGTGGACCCAACGTAGCCATAACCCATACTGGAAAAAACTGCACGAGCATATTGATGCCCGTACTGTCGATAACTGGTGCGATGACCACGATCAGATCCTCAAAGCGTTAATTCGCAAAGATCCCCATGCCGCTAAGCTGGCAATGTGGCAGCATCTGGAAAACACCAAGATCATGTTATTTAACGAAACCAGCGACGATTTCGAGTTCAATGCCGACCGCTATCTGTTCGCCGAAAATCCCGTTGTGCATCTTGATACGGCCACCAGCGGCAGCAAATGAAATCCCCATTCGGCAGGCGCAACGACGCGCCTGTTTGCCTCGTCGGTAAGCGAAAAGTATAAAGTGTCAGCCTGTGTAAATCCTCTCGCCACCCTCCCCTGCATTCAGCAAAATCAGACACCACGGACATGTAATTTTGATAACGAACAACGTTGACCTTTGTTACAATTAGATTCAATTTGAATTTATGCTTTTGAATGCTTTCTTATCTCACGATTTAACAGGGAATAGTTCAGGCTGTGTTGATGTATCAAACCCGCAGAACATACCAAAACAGCAATAACATTGCGGTAGTGCATCTTTTAAAACCAGCGTGGCGTTAACCGATTCACCAGGAATAATGAATGGAACTTTTGACCCAATTGCTGCAAGCCCTGTGGGCGCAGGATTTTGAAACCCTGGCCAATCCGTCGATGATTGGCATGCTCTATTTTGTTTTATTTGTAATTTTGTTCCTTGAAAACGGCTTGCTTCCGGCGGCCTTTTTACCGGGCGACAGTTTACTGGTGTTGGTCGGCGTATTGATTGCGAAAGGCGCGATGGGCTATCCGCAAACGATTCTGCTACTGACCGTTGCCGCCAGCCTCGGCTGCTGGGTCAGCTATATTCAGGGGCGATGGCTGGGCAATACCCGCACCGTACAAAACTGGCTATCTCATTTACCCGCGCATTATCATCAACGCGCACACCATCTTTTTCATAAACACGGTTTATCGGCGCTGTTAATTGGTCGCTTTATTGCGTTTGTCAGAACACTGCTGCCGACGATTGCCGGGTTATCAGGGCTGAATAACGCGCGCTTTCAGTTCTTCAACTGGATGAGCGGTCTGCTGTGGGTATTAATCCTGACAACTCTGGGTTACATGCTCGGCAAAACGCCGGTATTTTTAAAGTACGAGGACCAGTTGATGTCATGCCTGATGCTGCTCCCGGTGGTGCTGCTGGTGTTTGGCCTGGCAGGTTCTCTGGTCGTGTTATGGAAAAAGAAATATGGAAATCGGGGGTAAGGGATGCAAATACCTCGCATGTCGCTTCGCCAGCTAACCTGGTCCGGCGCTGTTTTACTTCTGGTCGGCACGCTGTTGCTGGCCTGGTCCGCGGTTCGCCAGCAAGAGTCTACGCTGGCGATTCGTGCCGTTCATCAAGGCACAACGATGCCAGACGGTTTTTCAATCTGGCATCACCTTGACGCTCACGGCATTCCTTTCAAAAGCATCACCCCTAAAAACGACACTCTGTTAATTACGTTTGACTCCAGCGACCAGAGTGCCGCAGCAAAAGCGGTTCTCGACAGAACATTGCCCCATGGCTACATCATTGCGCAGCAGGACAATAATAGTCAGGCTATGCAGTGGCTAACCCGATTGCGGGATAACTCTCATCGCTTCGGATAACTTCCTGTTATCCGAAACAGATCACTCACTTTGGTGATTTCACCGTAACTGTCTATGATTAATGAGGCGGTGGTCAACACTACCGCTTCGTTGTCTGGACAATCGTTCCTTTGTAATAGGTCCGAATCACAATGGAAGGTTCAAGAATGAAATACCGCATCGCTTTAGCTGTTTCTCTTTTTGCTCTTAGTACCGGTAGTTATGCCACTACCCTGTGTCAGGAAAAGGAGCAAAATATCCTTAAGGAGATCAGCTATGCCGAAAAACACCAAAACCAGAATCGTATTGACGGTCTGAATAAAGCCCTGAGTGAAGTCCGGGCCAACTGTTCAGATAGCCAGCTGCGTGCCGATCATCAGAAGAAAATCGCAAAGCAGAAAGATGAGGTGGCGGAACGCCAGCAAGATTTAGCCGAGGCGAAGCAAAAAGGCGATGCCGATAAGATTGCCAAACGCGAACGGAAACTGGCAGAAGCGCAGGAAGAGCTGAAAAAGCTGGAAGCGCGCGACTACTAACTCACAATAGTCACTACTTACTCACCTGGAGAAAACTATGTCGAAAGAACACACTACGGAACATCTGCGTGCTGAGTTGAAATCCCTTTCCGATACGCTGGAAGAGGTGCTTAGCTCATCTGGCGAGAAGTCGAAAGAAGAGTTGAGTAAGATTCGTAGCAAAGCGGAGCAGGCACTGAAACAGAGCCGTTATCGCCTGGGTGAAACCGGTGATGCCATTGCCAAACAAACCCGTGTCGCGGCGGCGCGTGCCGATGAGTATGTGCGTGAAAATCCGTGGACGGGCGTGGGCATTGGCGCTGCAATCGGTGTAGTGCTCGGCGTTCTGCTGTCGCGTCGTTAATTATGGCGGACACTCATCACGCGCAAGGGCCCGGTAAAAGCGTTCTGGGCATCGGGCAGCGAATTGTTTCCATCATGGTTGAAATGGTGGAGACACGTCTGCGGCTGGCGGTGGTGGAGCTGGAAGAGGAAAAAGCCAATCTCTTTCAGCTTTTACTGATGCTGGGCCTGACGATGCTTTTCGCTGCATTTGGTCTTATGAGCCTGATGGTGCTGATTATCTGGGCGGTTGATCCGCAATATCGCCTGAATGCGATGATTGCCACCACCGTGGTGTTGCTGCTACTGGCACTCATTGGCGGTATCTGGACGTTACGTAAATCGCGTAAATCCACCTTACTGCGCCATACGCGCCATGAGCTGGCAAACGATCGGCAACTGCTCGAGGAGGAGTCCCGTGAGCAGTAAAGTCGAACGTGAACGACGTAAGGCGCAACTGCTTAGCCAGATCCAGCAACAACGGCTGGATCTTTCCGCCAGTCGTCGTGAATGGCTGGAGGCGACAGGCGCTTATGATCGTCGCTGGAATATGCTGCTGAGTCTGCGCTCCTGGGCGCTGGTTGGCAGTAGTGTGATGGCTATCTGGACGATTCGTCATCCCAATATGCTGGTCCGCTGGGCCAGACGTGGTTTTGGTGTATGGAGCGCCTGGCGTCTGGTGAAAACAACCCTCAAGCAACAACAGCTTCGCGGTTAACTTCCTTTCTGGCCGGAGACATTCCGGCCTTATTCCTCAAATTTTTTGAAAATATTTGACAGTTTTCCTTGCTAACAATCACGCTTCGCCACGTTTATGATTCTCTCCATCGAAAGCAACGACGCTAATACCGCGCCCTTGCACAAAAAAACAATCAGCAGCCTGAGCGGCGCAGTGGAGAGTAAGATGAAAAAATTAGAAGATGTTGGGGTACTGGTCGCACGCATTTTAATGCCGATTCTGTTTATTACGGCAGGTTGGGGAAAAATTACTGGCTACGCGGGTACGCAACAATATATGGAAGCGATGGGTGTCCCTGGCTTTATGTTGCCACTGGTGATTCTGCTTGAGTTTGGTGGTGGTCTGGCAATCCTGTTCGGTTTCCTGACACGTACCACTGCCCTGTTTACTGCGGGCTTTACGCTGCTGACGGCATTTTTATTTCACAGCAATTTTGCAGAAGGCATGAACTCGCTGATGTTTATGAAAAACCTGACTATTTCTGGCGGATTCCTGCTGCTGGCGATTACCGGTGCGGGCGCGTATAGCATCGACCGTCTGTTGAATAAAAAGTGGTAAGTACGCGCTATACTTAACGATAAAAAACGAGGGGGAACACTCCTCGTTTCAGATTGTTGACAAAGTGCGCGTTGTTCATGCCGGATTCGGCGTGAACGCCTTATCCGGCCTACAAAAACATGCAAATTCAATACATTGCAGAAACCTCGTAGGCCTGATAAGCATAGCGCATCAGGCAGTTTTGCGTTTGCCATCAGTCTCAAACGAGGAGAAACGCTCCTCGTTTTTGCTATTGGAGGAGAGAAAAATGGGTCAACTGATTGACGGCGTCTGGCATGACACCTGGTACGACACCAAATCCACCGGCGGTAAATTTCAACGTTCAGCTTCCGCATTTCGTAACTGGCTCACTGCCGATGGGGCGCCAGGCCCCACTGGCAAAGGCGGTTTTGCCGCAGAGAAAGATCGTTATCATCTCTATGTTTCACTCGCCTGCCCGTGGGCGCACCGCACGCTGATCATGCGTAAACTCAAAGGACTGGAACCGTTTATTTCCGTTTCCGTAGTGAACCCGTTAATGCTGGAAAACGGCTGGACCTTTGATGACAGTTTTCCGGGAGCAACCGGCGATACACTCTATCAACATGAGTTTCTGTATCAGCTTTATCTCCACGCCGATCCACACTACAGCGGACGTGTCACTGTTCCCGTACTCTGGGACAAGAAGAACCACACCATTGTCAGCAACGAATCAGCGGAAATCATCCGCATGTTTAATACCGCGTTTGATGCGCTGGGTGCGAAAGCTGGAGATTACTACCCTTCAGCCCTGCAAACGAAAATTGACGAACTTAATGGCTGGATTTACGACACCGTTAACAATGGCGTGTATAAAGCCGGTTTTGCCACCAGCCAGCAAGCCTACGACGAGGCGGTGGCGAAAGTGTTTGAATCGCTGGCGCGACTGGAACAGATTTTAGGTCAGCACCGTTACCTGACCGGCAACCAGCTAACCGAAGCCGATATTCGCCTGTGGACCACGCTGGTGCGTTTTGATCCAGTGTATGTGACCCACTTCAAGTGTGATAAGCACCGCATCAGCGATTACCTGAATCTGTATGGCTTCCTGCGCGATATCTACCAGATGCCGGGAATTGCCGAAACCGTCAATTTCGATCACATCCGTAATCATTACTTCCGCAGCCATAAGACCATCAACCCTACGGGGATTATTTCAATTGGTCCGTGGCAGGATCTCGATGAACCGCATGGACGAGATGTTCGCTTCGGTTAAAAAAAGGCACCTTACGAGGTGCCTCTGATAATTAGCTAAGTGCGTGTTGTTCATGTCGGATGCGGCGTAAACGCCTTATCAAACCTACAAAACATTTATATTCAATATGTTGCAATGACCGCGCAGGCCAGATAAGCGTAGCGCATCTGGCAATTTTGCGCTTGCCCTTATCCTTCACAGCGCCTTATTAATTCATCGAGATAATATTTACTGCCATTTCATTCACGTCTATTCTTAAATTGCTGCTTTAAAAACAAGTGATTGAGCAAAATTGAGGCAAAAATGGACTGGTATCTGAAAGTACTAAAAAATTATGTCGGTTTCCGGGGCCGTGCGCGGCGCAAAGAGTACTGGATGTTTATTCTGGTCAACATCATCTTTACGTTCGTGCTGGGGCTACTGGATAAAATGTTAGGCTGGCAACGTGCCGGTGGCGAAGGCATCCTGACGACAATCTACGGTATTCTGGTGTTTTTACCATGGTGGGCAGTTCAGTTCCGCCGCCTGCACGACACCGACCGCTCGGCGTGGTGGGCACTGTTGTTCTTAATCCCGTTTATCGGCTGGCTTATTATCATCGTCTTTAACTGTCAGGCGGGTACGCCAGGCGAAAACCGCTTTGGACCAGATCCGAAACTGGAACCTTAAAACAAATCTCCTCGCCGGATGTCTGACTCATCCGGCTTTTATCATCATGTTGATGAATAAATAATCTACTAATGTTTATTTAAATTATTTCAATGTCGTTATATAAATTACATATAAAAAACGGCCATGTATTTATCTTAAATATCAAAACCTTTATAACATCCGAAAAAGAAAGATACGAATAGCATTTACTCCATCCCCGGAATAGACTTTCGCAACTTTTAATTAAAGGGATGTTTTTATGCAGTGGTATTTAGCCGTATTAAAAAATTATGTTGGTTTCTCTGGTCGTGCACGTCGTAAAGAGTACTGGATGTTTACTCTGATTAACGCCATCGTCGGCACTATTATCAATGTCATTCAATTGATTTTAGGTTTAGAGTTTCCATTCCTTTCTCTCATTTACCTGGCAGCAACAATCATTCCGGTCATTGCTCTGTGCGTTCGTCGTCTGCACGATACTGACCGTTCAGGTGCGTGGGCGCTTCTCTATCTGGTACCGGTCATTGGCTGGTTAGTTCTGTTTGTATTTGCCTGTTTAGAAGGCAATTCTGGCAGCAATCGTTACGGAAACGATCCGAAGTTTGGTTCAAATTAATCTTAGAATTGGGGCGATATTTCGCCCCTTTTTATTAAAAATAACAAATATTATTTTCCGCTAAAAAGTTTGGGAATTTCCCGCAGACACCAGGATTTCGCTTCCCCCATACTGTCACGACGCCAGGCCATAATAATATCGATCTCGCTGGTCGATTCCGGGCTGACGACACGCAACCGTCCTTCCGCAATATCTTTTTCAACCATCGGATACGGCATCGTCGCCACGCCAAGCCCCGCCAGTAATGCCTGACGTTTATCTTCAATCGTGCTCACCGTTAAGCGCGGCTGTTTGTCCAGCAGCTGTACGGTCAATACCGGGCGCTCACGAGCGGTATCCGCCACCGCAATACCACGATATTTCACACGCGTCACTTCAGAGAGCGGTTCTGGCTCTTGATGAATCGGGTGATCTGGCGCGGCAACGTAGACGTTCATTAAGGTATAGAGCTTGCGCGAGTTAATCTCCGACGAGGAACGAAAATGCATATCCGGCGCGATAACAATATCCGCGCGCCCCTGCTCCAGCCGTTCCCACGCCCCCGCCAGCACTTCGGTGATGATTGCCAGTTGGGTATTGGCTTTTGCCGCCAGTTTGTCGATTAACGGGAAAAAGGCGGGTGTCGGTACCAGCGCCTCAGTCACAATGGTGAGATGCGTTTCCCAACCGCGCGCGAGGGCTTCCGCATCGGTAGTCAGTTTATCTGCGGCTTCCAGCAAAACGCGCCCTCGCTCCAGCAACATTCGCCCGACATTGGTGAATTTGGTGCGATGGCCCGAGCGGTCAAACAACACCACATCCAGCTCTTCTTCTAGTTTTTGCATGGTGTAGCTAAGTGCGGAAGGCACGCGTCCCAGCTCATCCGCCGCCGCCGCAAAACTGCCCCGGCGATCGATCGCATCCATAACCCGTAGTGCTTCCAGCGTTAATGCCCTTTCTTTGGCCATTTCGTTCTCATTCAGGAAATTTGAACATACCGGGCAGAATATCTGGCTAACAATGTAGCGTCCAGCCCCTTACCATA
This sequence comes from Escherichia coli, assembly GCF_036503815.1. Classification (GTDB taxonomy): domain Bacteria; phylum Pseudomonadota; class Gammaproteobacteria; order Enterobacterales; family Enterobacteriaceae; genus Escherichia; species Escherichia coli_F. The sequence continues at coordinate 701,585 of NZ_AP027764.1, read as the reverse complement.
AAAGGAAGTAAAGAGAGGTCAAGAATTATGATTACTACCCGAACTGCCAGGCAGTGTGGACAAGCAGACTACGGATGGTTGCAGGCCCGGTATACTTTTTCCTTTGGACACTACTTCGACCCGAAATTGTTAGGTTATGCCTCCCTGCGTGTGCTTAACCAGGAAGTTCTGGCCCCAGGTGCCGCCTTCCAGCCGCGTACCTATCCTAAAGTCGATATTTTAAATGTGATTCTGGATGGAGAAGCTGAGTATCGTGACAGCGAAGGCAATCATATTCAGGCCTACGCAGGTGAAGCGTTGCTGCTCTCTACCCAGCCGGGTATCAGCTATAGCGAACACAATCTCAGCAAAGACAAACCGTTAACACGGATGCAGCTTTGGCTGGATGCCTGCCCGCAGCGAGAGAATCCGCTGATTCAAAAACTGGCGCTTGATATGGGCAAGCAGCAATTAATCGCCTCGCCAGAGGGGGCGATGGGAAGCCTGCAGTTGCGCCAGCAAGTGTGGCTGCATCATATCGTGCTAGACAAAGGCGAAAGTGCGAATTTCCAGTTGCATGGGCCACGCGCGTATTTGCAATCGATTCACGGGCAATTTCATGCGCTTACGCATCATGAAGAGAAAGCGGCGCTGACCTGCGGTGATGGGGCGTTTATTCGTGACGAGGCTAACATTACGCTGGTTGCCGATTCCCCACTGCGCGCTTTGCTGATAGATTTGCCTGTCTAGTTGTTTTTACAGGGAGATGAAGATGAGTAAAAAATCGGCCAAAAAGCGTCAGCCGGTGAAGCCCGTGGTGGCGAAGGAACCGGCTCGCACCGCCAATAATTTTGGCTATGAAGAGATGTTGAGCGAACTGGAAGCCATTGTCGCGGATGCTGAAACGCGTTTAGCCGAGGATGAAGCTACCGCGTAAAGACAGGTTGCCGGATGCGGCGTAAACGCCTTATCCGGCCTACAAAACCAGCAACATCAACAAATTGCACAACTCGTAGGCCAAATAAGATGCACCAGCATCGCATCCGACACGATACCCAAAACCAGGTGTTTATCTGGCCTTGCTCGCCATAATCTCGATAATCTGCCGATCCGTTTGCTGCATCGAATGGCTTGCTAACGCACACAGGTTGGCAATCGACTGCTCAACATCATGCGCCACAATCCCTTCATTGCCGGTCACAGCGGTATCATCCAGCGCCATTAACACCGCTTTCCACGCAGCCGAAGCACTGGTCGAAACCTTCATCGCGCAGCTGTTCGACGCACCATCGCAAATCATGCCGCTGACATCGCCGATCATACTGCTGATCGCCATCGAGATGGTTTCATAACGCCCATCCACCAGCCATGCCATCCCGGCGGCAGCCCCCATTGCTGCTGTCGTTGCGGCACACAACGCAGACAAACGCGGTAACTGGTTATGGATGTAAATCGCGCTCAAATGCGAAAGCATCAGCGCACGCGCCAGTCGCTCATCATCTGCCCCGAAGTGTTCTGCGACCACCACCACAGGCATTGTTGCGGTGATCCCCTGATTGCCAGAACCGGAGTTACTCATTGCCGGAAGCGTAGCACCGCCCATACGCGCATCGGATGCCGCGCTGGTACGAATCACAATGGATGAAGAGAGATCTTTCGCCAGCAAACCGCGTTCACACTGTTTTTCCAGCGTCGCGCCAATATGTAGCCCCCAGTTACCACTCAAACCTTCCTGCGATAACGCGCAATTTAACTTCGCGGAATCGAGAATAAAGCGGATCGCCGAAAACGGCACTTCATTGACGAACTTCAGAATCTCGGCCAGCGTCGTTCTGGAGAGCACTGCCAGCGGCGACTCTTGCTCACCTTCTGTAACACTTGCCTGCTGGGTAAAAACCACGCCATTGTGCGTTTCAATATGCACAATGTTGGTATGCCCGCCAACGATGGTGACACACGCCCACTTCTCACCGCTCCAGACTTTGGCGCGTGAGAAGAGGATTTCATCGCAAGGTTCCTGGATTTTAACCGAGACTTTCCCCGCCGCCAGCAACGCTTTGGCATCGGCAATTGCCTGCGCCGTTGCGTCTTTCAGCACCTCCAGCCCGGCATTGGCATTCCCACCTAACGCGCCCAGCGCCGCCGCAATCGGCAGCCCCACCATTCCCGTGCCGGGAACGGTGACGCCCAGACCGTTCTTCATCAGATTTGGCGAAACCCAGGCTTCTACACGTTCAACCGGACCTTCCAGTTTTGCCGCAGCAACCGCCGCCGCCAGCGCCAGTGAAATCGGTTCAGTACATCCCAGCGCCGGTTTTACTTCCTCCTGAACGGCGAGGATGTAACGCTGCCATAACGGATTTAAAGTCGAATCAAACATATTAAAAACCTTAAAATTTCAGGTAAATCAAGAAAATGCCAGGAACGGAGAAACACAAAGCAACAAACCAGTGACGATAATCAGGTACAGAGACATCCCTTTGTATTTGTGCAATGCCGGTACTTTGTAAACCAGCCACGCCGGGATCAGGCACCCTACCATGCCGAAAATCGGGCTACAGATAGAGGTGAAGCTCAACACCGGTGCGTTCAGTACGATGGCGCTCCAGGCCAGCAAAATGGCGAAAATCATGATGCCGCGCTGAACGAGATTTTCGTTAATCTTCTCGGCAGGCATCTTGCGACGCAGGATGTTCATTACGATCCCTTGCGTTGCTTCGCGAAAACCTAAATAGACACCAAAGAATGCAGTCATTACGGCAAAAATATTAAGAATGACGCTGACCACTTTCACCCACGCTGCGCCGTCACCGCTAATAAACTGTGCGGCAATTGCCAGCGCAGAAATATTCTGCTCGTAGGCTTTTACCGCTTCGTCATGTCCCATCGCCAGCGTGAACGACACGGCGTAGAAAAAGACGGTGACAAACAAAATGCCAAACGCGATATTCATTGCCCGCAATGCTTTATGCCGCGCCACTTCAATGGATTTTTCCCGTGAGCGATAAGAGATCACCATCGGGCTTAACGTCTGGATAAACAGAATCGACGTCAGGGTAAACGGCAGCGTAATAATGGCGTTTTTCACCAGCAGCCCCAGCGGCGGCAGCGAACCGACGTTGTACAGATGCCACATTCCGACCATCGACACGCCCAGCGCCGCGACCACCAGCAGCTTGGTCAGCACCATCCCCGTCGAAATTTTGAATAACAATTTCTCGCCGCGTGAGGAGATCGCCACCAGAATGCAAATCAGTACCAGACCATAAAAGGGACTGTCTGACAGCAACCCTTCCGTCACGCCGAAGGTATGCAGGTAGGAAGCACTATCGTTGGTGATGGCAGTGGAATAGACGAACATCCAGATCACCAGCATCACGAAATAGAGCGCACCTAACAGGATGCCCCAGTTTTTACCTAAATAACCGCTGATGACGCTGGGGTAATCTTTACACTCTGGTGATTCTGCCAGCGTATTAATAAACAACCGCTGAAACAGATACATTGCTGGGTAACCAATCACCGATGAGAGCAAAAATACCCACAATCCCATCAAACCGACCTGCACCGGGAGAAAAACAATCCCTGCGCCAATCGCCATCCCGATACTCATAATCACCCAGCCGGTGTCAGTACTGTCGAATTTGATCGCTTCTCGCCACTCGCTCTCACTCATTCCAGCACGACCTGCCGGGGTCGAAGCGTCTGCAATGACGCCTTTATTCGATGCAATTTCCATAATTTCTCGCTCAATATTTTGTAGGGCTTATTATTTTTTTCCGAGCCGCATCAAGGCGATATGCGGTCTACATTTTTGCAGGCGAGTTATTAGAATAAAGAAATGATACGCGCGAGGTCAGAGAAAATCTTCACAATCAAGACTTTGAAATAACGGAGATGGATAAGAATTTTCTACTAAATTAACCGCAAGAGAATATTCATTCTCTATTTGCGGCAGATCACAAAAAAAGGTGCACATTTGTGCACCCAAGGATGAAAGCTGACAGCAATGTCAGCCGCAGACCACTTTAATGGCCAGTCCTCCGCGTGATGTTTCGCGGTATTTATCGTTCATATCTTTGCCGGTTTCATACATCGTCTCGATAACTTTATCGAGTGAAACACGCGGTGCCGAGGTGCGGCGCATCGCCATCCGCGCAGCGTTTACTGCTTTCACGGCATTAATGGCATTACGTTCAATACATGGGATTTGCACCTGTCCGGCAACCGGATCGCAGGTCAGACCAAGGTTATGCTCCATAGCAATTTCCGCCGCATTGCATACCTGCGCAGGACTGCCGCCCAGTAGTTCAGTTAACCCTGCCGCCGCCATTGAACAGGCCACGCCAATTTCCCCCTGACAGCCGACTTCCGCGCCAGAGATGGAAGCGTTCATTTTATACAGCGCACCAATAGCCCCCGCTGCCAGTAGATAGCGGGCAATCGACCGCTCATTTACTGGGCGACGGAACTTATCATAATAAGCCAGCACAGCCGGAATAATGCCGCACGCCCCATTGGTCGGCGCTGTTACTACGCGCCCACCGGCTGCGTTTTCTTCACTCACTGCCAGCGCGTACATGTTGATCCAGTCGATGACGTTCATCGGATCGTTAGAGATGTTATCGCTGGAAACCAGCTGGCGACGCAACGCAACGGCACGACGAGGCACATTAAGCGGTCCTGGCAGCACGCCTTCGGTATTCATCCCGCGTTCAATGCCGTCGTGCATCACTTGCCAGATACGGGCAAACCCGGCATCAATTTCCGCTTTGCTGCGCAGCGCCAGCTCGTTGTGCATCATTAGGCCAGAAATAGACAGGCCGTTGTAATCACACATTTTCAGCAGTTCACCTGCTGAGTGAAAATCGTAAGGTACGAGGGTTTCGACAGCGTGCGACAGACCGAAGTGTTCTTCTTCAACGATAAATCCGCCACCGACTGAGTAGTAAGTTTTGCTTAATAGCTCTTTCTGCCCATTCCAGGCAGTAATCCGCATCCCGTTCTCATGACGAGGCAACATTTCAGGATGGAAAACAATGTTCTTTGCTACAGGAAAATCAACAACATGCGCCCCAGAAGCCACCGGCAACCGCCCGCTGCGCGTCACTAACTCAATAAATGCAGGGATCTCATCAATAACAACATCCTGCGGACTGTTTCCTGCTAGTCCCATGATGATGGCGACATCCGTGGCATGGCCTTTGCCCGTCAGTGACAACGACCCGTACAGATCGACCATAATATGGCTCGTCGCGGTTAATAAGCCGCTATTTTCCAGCCGATCAATAAAACTTTTTCCGGCATTCATCGGCCCCACGGTATGCGAACTGGAGGGTCCAATCCCAATTTTGAAAATATCGAATGCACTAATCATATCCACACCCTCGGATTGCCGTTCAGTGAAGTGGAGCGGAACGACCTTGCGACCGTCCCGCTCACGAGGCTTTACGCACTACGTACTGCGATGGCTTCAATTTCCAGCTTCACATCTTTCGGCAAACGCGCGACCTGCACACAGCTCCGGGTCGGGTAGGTGGCCTGATGCTCATCGAAGAACTGCTTATAGACTTCATTGATGGTGGCAAAATCATTCAGATCGGTGATGAACACGGTCATCTTGATGATATCACCCACGCTCAGCCCGGCAGCAACCACGATCGCTTTGACGTTTTCGAGGCTTAAACGCGCCTGATCTTGCACATCAGCCGGGATCTCACCTGTCTGCGGGCAAACCGGAATTTGCCCGGAGGTGAAGACCATGCTGCCTAAATCAACACCCTGAACATAAGGGCCGATTGCGCCTGGGGCACGTTGCGTTTCGATAATCTTTTTCATACATCCTCCGGCGTCAGAGCGCCTGGGTAAAAGTACGTGAAATAACATCTTGTTGCTGTTCACGGGTCAGTGCGTTGAAGCGCACGGCGTAGCCAGAGACACGGATTGTCAGGTTAGGATATTTTTCCGGGTGCTCGATGGCATCCAGCAGCATTTCCCGATTCATTACGTTGACGTTGAGGTGTTGACCGCCTTCGACATCCGCTTCGTGGTGGAAATACCCATCCAGCAGGCCGACAAGGTTGGTTTTACGTACTGGATCTTCTTTGCCCAACGCCGCCGGGACAATTGAGAAGGTGTACGAGATACCGTCTTTGGCGTAAGTGAACGGCAGTTTCGCCACCGACGTCAGCGAGGCCACGGCACCTTTACGGTCACGACCGTGCATCGGGTTAGCGCCCGGTGCGAACGGTGTTCCGGCGCGACGACCGTCCGGCGTGTTACCGGTTTTCTGCCCGTACACCACGTTAGAAGTGATAGTCAGAATCGACTGGGTAGGGACGGCGTTGCGATAGGTCGGCAGCGCTTTAATTTTCTTCATAAAACGTTCAACGAGGTCGCAGGCAATACTGTCTACGCGCTCATCATTGTTGCCGTACTGCGGATATTCGCCATCGATTTCAAAGTCCACCGCCAGGCCGTTTTCGTCACGGATTGGTTTCACGCGGGCATATTTGATGGCAGACAGGGAGTCCGTCGCCACTGACAGGCCCGCGATGCCACACGCCATAGTGCGATAGACATCACGATCGTGCAGCGCCATCAGCGAGGCTTCGTAGCTGTACTTGTCGTGCATGTAGTGGATGATGTTCAGCGCGCTGATGTACTGCACCGCCAGCCAGTCCATAAAGTGGTCGAGGCTGTCCATCACTTTGTCGTAGTCCAACACGTCGTCCATCAGCGGTGCTGTTTTTGGGCCGACCTGAATCTTCAGCTTCTCGTCCACCCCGCCGTTAATTGCGTAGAGCAGCGTTTTCGCCAGGTTAGCGCGTGCACCAAAGAACTGCATTTGCTTACCAATCACCATCGGGCTAACGCAGCAGGCAATCGCGTAATCGTCGCTGTTGAAGTCAGTACGCATCAGATCGTCGTTTTCATACTGCAAGGAAGAGGTGACGATAGACACCTGCGCGGCATATTTTTTGAAGGCGATCGGTAATTCTTCCGACCACAGAATGGTCAGGTTTGGTTCCGGTGCTGGCCCCATAGTGTGCAGGGTGTGCAGATAACGGAAAGAGTTTTTGGTCACCAGCGTACGACCGTCCAGCCCCATCCCACCGATCACTTCCGTCGCCCAGATCGGGTCGCCAGAGAACAGCGAATCAAATTCCGGCGTACGCAGGAAGCGCACCATACGGATCTTCATAATGAAGTGGTCGATCAGTTCTTGTGCCTGCTGTTCATTGAGTACGCCAGCTTTAAAGTCGCGCTCAATGTAGATATCGAGGAACGATGCCGTGCGACCCAGCGACATCGCGCCGCCATTTTGCGATTTCACTGCCGCCAGGTAAGCGAAGTAGAGCCACTGCACCGCTTCCTGCGCATTCTGCGCCGGACGGGAGATATCAAAACCGTATTTCGCCGCCATTTCCTGAATCTGCAACAGCGCACGACGATGTTCCGCCAGCTCCTCACGCAGACGGATAGTGGCTTCGAGATCTTCGCCTTTTTCCAGACGAGACTGGAGATCGGCAAATTGCAGTTCGCGTTCACGTACCAGATAACTGATGCCGTAAAGCGCCACGCGGCGGTAGTCACCGATAATACGCCCACGACCATAACCGTCTGGCAAACCAGTCAGTACACCCGATTTACGGCAGCGCAGCATATCCGGTGAGTACGCATCAAATACGCCCTGATTATGGGTTTTACGCAGATCGGTAAAGATGTACTCAAATTCGCTGTCCATTTCACGGCCATATGCGTGGAATGAACTTTTAATCATATTAATACCGCCGAACGGATGCAGCGCGCGCTTTAATGGTGCATCCGTTTGCAGGCCAACAATTTTTTCCAGCGGCTGGTCAATATATCCCGCATCATGAGCGGTAATGGTGGTGGCAATATTAGTATCGAAATCCAATGGCGCGTGAGTCGCGTTTTCGATACGGATGCCTTCCATTACTTTTTCCCACAATTCCGTGGTGGCTGGCGTCGCTTCGGCGAGAAAAGATTCATCGCCTTCATACGGTGTATAGTTATGTTGAATAAAATCGCGGACATTAATTTCGTTTTTCCAGTCCGTACCTTTAAAGCCAAGCCATGCGTCGGCGTACAGCTTATCGCTGGTATCAATATCTACCTTCATGAAAAATAATCTCTCTACAATACTTCAACTAAATTATGCAAATTCTGCGGGCGCGTTAACTTTGCCTAAATGAATGGCATCCAAAGCAATCATTTTTTCTTCGTTAGTCGGAATAACGGCGCAAATGACACGCGCATTTTCACTAGAAACAATTCGCTCTCCAAAGGAGTTAGAGCGATTATTCATTTCTGTATCAATCTCTACGCCTAATACAGCCAAATGTTCCATGACCAGACGACGAATTAAACTTGAATTTTCTCCTATTCCGCCGGTGAATATAATTCCATCCAGGCGACGTAATGAGGCTGCGTGTCCGGCAATATGACGGGCAATTCGGTGAACAAAGGTTTTAATTGCCAGTTGCGCGCGTTCGTGACCTTCATGCCAGGCTTTTTCCAGAACACGTAAATCCGAAGAAAGACCGGAAATGCCTAATAATCCCGACTCTTTATTCACTACGCGTTCCAGGTCACTCAGGCTCTGGTTGGTTTGACTGGCGACCCAGGACATCGCCCCAAAGTCGACATCGCCACTGCGGGTACCCATCATCAAGCCTTCCAGCGGCGTCATTCCCATTGAGGTGTCAACACTCTGACCGTTGCTAACTGCGCAGATTGATGCGCCATTGCCAAGATGCGCCACGACCAGGCCGGAGTCATCCTCTGCCAGATTCAGCAAAGAATGTGCGCGCTGGGAAACATAGCGGTGCGACGTACCGTGGAAACCATAACGGCGTACACCTAACTCTTCATAATATTTCCACGGCAGGCCGTATAAATAAGCTTCCGGAGCCATCGTCTGGTGGAAACTGGTATCAAATACCGCCACCTGAGTTACGCCCGGGAATAATTGCTGCGCCGATTCAATACCACTTAAATTGGCGTAATTATGCAGGGGTGCCAGTGGAGAAACGCGACGGATATTATCAATGACTTCATCGGTAATAATGGCGGACTCGGTAAAAATACTGCCGCCGTGGGCGATACGGTGGCCGATTAAGGCCACACTGTCATTTAAATTCCGTTTTTCCAGTTCAAATGCAATTGCCTTCAATGCACCTTCGTAGCTGTGGTGAGCCAGCGGTGCTGGCTCTCCCCCATTTACGGATAAGAATGCATTTTCCGAGTTAATACCGTCGGCAATACCTGACATTAATACTTCACAGTCGCTGGCATCGAGCACGGAAAACTTAATCGAAGACGAACCACAGTTAATAACCAAAACAACCGGAAATTCATTCATCTCTTTTCTCATCCTGAGTTACGGATTAAAACAGTTTGTATACGATGTTCAGGATGGTCAGCAGACCAATCACGGTAACAAACACGTTATCCAGACGACCACGGTATTTCGCCAGAGACGGCGCTTTACGGATGGCATACATCGGCAACAGGCACAACAGGGATGCGATAATCGGCGCGCCCATAGCTTCAATCAGGTCGAGGATGTTCGGGTTGGCGTAGGCAACAACCCAGGTGGATCCCATGATGAAAATCATGCTGAGAGTATTCAGTTTACCCAGCGACACTTTGGTTTTGTCACCTTTATAACCGAACTTCAGAATCAAACCATTCAGACCTTCCAGCGTCCCCAGATAGTGACCGAAGAAAGATTTGAAAATAGCCACGAGTGCGATAATGGAAGCTGCATATTCCAGTGTAATTGCAAACGTTGTTTTGGTACCGGTCATGGACGCAAAGTGGTTAGCCAGATAAGAAAGCACTGGAATATTCTGCGCTTTCGCTTCAGCCATATTCGCCGGAGACAGCGTAAACAGGCAGCTAAAGGCAAAGAACATCACCACTGCAACCATCAGCATACTGGCGCGAGAGATGATTTGTGAACATTTACGCTCGGTGAAATCGCGACCAAAATCTTTCTCATACTCTTCACGTTTAGAAACCACGAAGGAAGAGACGATTGGCGAGAAGTTAAAGGAGAAAACCATGATGGAAATCCCCAGCCAGACAGTGATCAGGATACCGTCATGGCCGGTTAACGACAGCGAACCGAGGTCAACCTGGTCGATAACTGCAGAGTTCCAGTAAGGGATCAGCGATAGAGAAATCAGCACCAGGCTGGCGATAAACGGCCATACCAGGTAGCTCATCACTTTAACCATCAGATCCTTACCAAACCAGATGACGAAAGCCATCAGCAGCAACAGGAACAGCGCCACAAAGCCGCGATTCAGCGGTGCAAAGCCGAGCTGGTTTTCCCAGAACGTCATAAAGGTATTGGTAATAGTAACGCCATAAATCCACAGCAGTGGGCAAATCGCGAAGAAGTACAGGAACGTGATAACCACGCCGCCAGTTTTACCAAAATGCTCTTCCACCGTTTCCGTAATGTTGCCGGAAGGGTTAGAGCCAGAAAGACACAGACGCGCCAGCGCCCGGTGGCAATAAAATGCGATGGGGTATGCCAATACCAACATCAGAAGAATCGGGATCAGTCCGCCAAAACCTGCGCGGATAGGGAAGAACAGCACCCCGGCGCCGATTGCCGTACCAAACAAGCCTAACGTCCATGTGGTATCTGATTTACGCCAGGACGATTGATTTGTCTGGCTGGATACAATGCTATCTGAAGTACTCATATCCTATCCTCAACGAATTAATTAAGCGTCAACGAAACCGGTGATTTGAGAGACGCGAGAAAGATCGATATTGCCGCCGGAAATAATACTGACGGTTTTTCTGTTTTGAATATATTGGTCTAATTTACCGCTTAATAATGCAGCACATGCCAGAGCGCCTGCGCCTTCGGTGACGACTTTATTGCGCTGAATTAAGGCAATCATACTGTTTCTGATTTCGTCTTCGCTGACCAGCACGATGTCATCGACTAATTCACGAACGATTTCGTAAGTTAAATTACCCGGGCGGGCGACATCACAACCATCCGCCAGGGTGCCGGTAGTTCGGTGCGTGGTTATTTCTCCGGAGTGGAAAGAAGCCGCCATGCCGTGAACGTTTTCTGACTGTACGCCAATAACACGAATAGTCGGGTTAATTGATTTAATCGCTACCGCAATACCAGCAATTAAACCGCCACCGCCAATTGGCACAATCACATTATCGACATCATAGAGATCTTCCATAATTTCCAGGCCAATCGTTCCCTGACCAGCAATCACTTTCGGATCATCATAAGGTGGGATAAAAATACGGCCTTCCGTTTCGACAATTTCGCTCACTTTAGCGATAGTGTCGTTAAAGTTGTCGCCGTGCAGAACAACTTCAGCGGAGTAGTCGCACGTTGCCGCTACTTTGGATTTCGGCGCGCCTTTTGGCATCACCACTTTACCGTCGATATCCAGCATCGCGCAGGAGAGCGAAACCCCTTGCGCATGGTTGCCCGCAGAGCAGGCCACTACACCTTTACGTTTTTCCGCATCAGTCAGTGAACTTAATTTATTAAATGCACCACGAATTTTAAATGACCCGGTACGCTGCATGTTTTCGAATTTGAGGAATATTTCACCTTTGCAACGTTCACTAAAATAGTTGGAGCGAGGCATGCCTGTTTTATAAATTCGCCCAGCCAGTCGTTGTTTTGCTTCAATGATGTCATCAATAGCAACCGGGAGATCGTATGTAATATGCATTATAAAACCTCTTAGCCTGAATTAAATATGTAGGTAACCGTAACCGACACCTGCAAAACAGACAGGTGGATTATTTATGTTTAAATAAAAACAAATAACTAACCAACTTCAATTAATTGCCTTCGTCTACACCCATTATAAGATGAATACTCTTTGGCTAATTCCACCAAAACCGATGCTGCTTTTTTAATACGATAATTTTTCGACCATACCGCGGCATATTGTGCCACAGGTAATGTTTCTTCAACCGGAATAGTAATAAATTGATTAGAACCAAAAGGTGAAGTCATATCACAAGGAATTACAGTTAAGAAATCAGCATTGAGAACAAGATTATAAATTGTCACGACTGAGTCGGTTTTAACGATGTTTTCAATACTGATGCCATTTCTTTGTAACGTGGTGAGCAGCTCGCTGTAGTACCCCATATTGGTTTGTGGCAACACCCACTGTTCGTTCTTCAACGACTCCAGCGTGGTGGTGCCGGTGCATGTTCGGGACTTACTGGCTACCAGCACAAACTCGGACTCGAACAGCGGCTCAACATGTAAATCCTGAAGCTTCATTTCTGCGCTTAACGTACCAATCGCAAAATCCAGGCGACCGTCGCGGATTGCCGGTAGGAACGAAGACAGTTGCGCTTCATACATAGAAACCTGCGCTTTCGGGAACACCTCTTTGAACTTGTTGATCATCCCGGACATAAAAGTAAAACCAATCAATGAAGGAAAACCAAACGAGACTTCCACCACCGCCTCAGAAGACATACCGCTTATCTCATTCACCATATTTTTCATTTCACGGGTAATGGATTCGGAACGGGAAAGTAACAATTGACCGGCAGGTGTTAATGTTACACCGGTATTTTTCCGCACCACTAATTCCACACCAAAATAGTCTTCAATATCGTTAATGATTTTACTGACGGCGGGTTGAGTTAACCCTAATTCTTTTGCAGCCGAGCCGATAGAGCCACTTCTAATGACTTCCTGAAAGACTACCAGATGCTGCGTTTTCGGAAGAAGAATAGTGCTCATAACTACCTACGTTAATAACCTCATTGACGGCATGAAGTGTATCAAAATGAAATGAACAGGATATGTGCGACCACTCACAAATTAACTTTCAATACTTTTTTGGACATCACTGTATCAATTAAATATTCTTATATATCAATAAGTTAAAGTATATAAATCAGCATAAACCCTGATTTTTGTCAAAAAAAATGACAGGGATAACCATATTTTATGGCGATAACATCATTCGTTATGTGGTTAATAAAAAAAAGCAACTGCGACCATATTTCAAGCAATTAGCGGATAATTACCAGGCAAATTTTGAGTTAAATTTTATGAGCAAGTTATCAAATTTTATTATAAATAAATCATTTTCAGCGATAAATAATGCGGCACGTCACATTTTTTCTCGCTATTTGTTGGAGGGCAAACATTTATTTTATCAATGTTTTAAAATTTCGAATACAGATATTGATCATCTCGAACAATTGATTAACATCAACTTTCACCCTTCTTACAGGACGTCATTTTGTGAATGCAATCGTTTCCCCTCGTTTCTACTGTCACCATAGTTACTAAATAGCATTTTGTGTTGATGATCACAAAACGAATAATTGATGTTCATCGCTATACGATCAGAATAAGAGAACAAGGAGGATTTTCGTTGTGCTTTACATCGTTGTAGACCACAGAATTTTGCTTCGTTGACTGTAATGCCGGGTAATTGAGCGTTTTTTGATAGTTGTGAGCGAACCGTGCAAGGAAAATAAGCATTGATTATTGTTTGTCATGATGACAAGGCAGGCATCAATGAAAGGTTATTCGGTTTCACATTTTTTACCCCCTTCGATACCACCAATGTACGAAACTGTTAACACTTATAATAGAAACATTGATTATTGGAAGGTAAAAATAAAATTTGCCGAGATTATATCGACAAATGACGTTAATGAAATTTACAGCATAAGCAATGAATTGCGGAGAATATTATCTGCAATTACTGCATTGAATGTCTATAAAGGTGATGTTTCTTCTGTAATGATCCGAATCCAACCGGAAAATAGAAGTCCATTCATCATAGATATTTCTACAGGAGTAAATGATGATTATATAATACAAACTTTAGATGTAGGCACATTTTCACCTTTTGGCGAAAAATGTACTTGTTCAGCCATCAATAGAAAAGATCTGGAGTGTATCAAGGAGACAATTTTTAAGTTTTGCGCAAAGTTCACGCAAAAAGAAGTTATCTTAACGGAATTTAATCATTTTAATAAAACTGACAATGTTTCAGATTGTTGGCAAATTCTCTTTTTTTCACCAGATCATTTTAATCATGATTCTCATTGATTATTTAAAAAGGATAAAATAATGTTCCCGGTTTCATCAATAGGTAATGACTTAGGTAATAATTTAGTATGTATAAAAATGAATGACCTTCCTGAAAACCCCATAATAAATGACCTCAAAGCACTAGCACCAGGTGTAGTAAAACTAATACAGACTTCTAAACAAATGGTCACGTTAATCAGCGCGTTGCAACCTGGTGGGACATGTATTATCGATGGTGATTTCCAACAAGAATTAGCATACTTAAAAAATGTAATACTTTATAATGACTCGTCTCTTCGCATAGACTTTTTAGGTTATAATGCCCAAATAACGCAACGATCAGACAATACTTGCGAACTTATAATTTGTGAACCGTTAAATAACAAAAAAATTTCAACAGACATCATGAACATAAATTGTTCATTAAAGGAAATTTATAATGAAATCAGAAGACTAAATGTAATCTTTAGCTCTGGAGCAGGCGACGTAATAGATTTATCCTATCTGGACTTGCATAACGTCGATTTAACTGGTTATGATTTTTCAAATAAACATATGGCTTACGCGACTTTAGATCCCTTTACATTGTTTGCAACAAAGTTTACTAAAACCAATATGTACAATATAAATTTTATGCGTTCGACACACAATGGTACTATCTCATGGAATTCTTTATTAAAAATCACCCCAGCGTTAACAAGTATCAGCGATGATTATTCCAGAGAAAAAATCAACTTTGTCGAAAGTTGTTTAAATGAGCTTGGAGATTTAACCGAAGATCAATTAAAAATCATGAGATATGCGATTATAAAATCCATACCAACAGCAAATATAACAGACAAATTAGAAAAAGAATTAACAAAAAGCATATATAAAAACTCCTCAAAAATTAACAATTATTTGAGCAAAGTTAAATTACCAGAGATGAAAGACTTCTCATTAGAAAAAGCATATGATTATATCGACAAAATTATTGAAGAATATGATTGCGTCAAAAAAAATGATTACCAAACCGATCCAGAAATTAATTATACTGTCGATTACAACCTAGATTACACTAACTCAAACGACTTGCTTTCAGATAATAGCCTGGAGGAAGAGAGAGATTCTGTTGACAATTCCTTTTCAGACGATGAATTTAGCTTCAACGAGTGTCGTTTTATTAGCAAAGAATATACGTATGATTACGATCTTTTAAATGAAATATAAATGTAATGATTTCTTGCAAAGTCTATTATTAATAGCTTAGATATTCGTTCATCTTTCCGTCTGCACCAAAAGTAAAAGCTTGCCGAAGCAGATTCGAGACTGATGATAAACACAAAATTGCCTGAGGCGCTACACTTATCAGGCCTACATTGCCTCTGTGCAATATATTGAATTTTCGTTGTTTTGTAGGCCAGATAAGACGTTCATCTTTCCGACCACCCTCCTCAAAAGCAAAAACCCGCCAGTTTACGCTGGCGGGTTTTCGTTAAAATAGGTGAAACTGACCGATAAGCCGGGTTCTGTCGTGGACAGTCATTCATCTAGGCCAGCAATCGCTCACTGGCTCAAGCAGCCTACCCGGGTTCAGTACGGGCCGTACCTTATGAACCCCTATTTGGCCTTGCTCCGGGTGGAGTTTACCGTGCCACGGACTGTTACCAGCCGCGCGGTGCGCTCTTACCGCACCCTTTCACCCTTACCTGATCTCACTCGCGTGAGCCATCGGCGGTTTGCTCTCTGTTGCACTGGTCGTGGGTTTCCCCCCCAGGCGTTACCTGGCACCCTGCCCTATGGAGCCCGGACTTTCCTCCCCTCCGCCCGTCTCCCCCGAAGAGGACGACGACGAAGCGGCGACTGTCTGGTCAGCTTCGGCGCGCAGTATAGAGGGTTTGCGCGCCCTTGTCACCCCGCGTTGCGCATTCCAATCGCCAGTGTCGCGGCGATATTACGTGAAGCACGGTAAATATTGTCATAAGCCCCGCGGAATGCTTCGTCCAACGTACCAATACTGGTCAATACGCTGAAGACCGCATCAATGCCATGCTGATGTACAACGCCAACATCATTGGTCAGGCTACCCGCAATGCCAATCACCGGTTTATGGTACTTTTTCGCCACGTTTGCGACGCCAATCGGAACCTTGCCGTGTATACTCTGGCTGTCAATACGCCCTTCACCGGTGATCACCAGCGTACAATCGTGAATATGTTCCTCCAGATTCAGCGCCGTCGTGACGATTTCAATACCACTTTTCAGTTCCGCACCAAGAAACGCCATCAGCGCCGCGCCCATACCGCCCGCAGCTCCTGCGCCGGGGACATCTTTCACATCAACATGCAGCGCTTTTTTAATGACATCGGCATAGTGAGAGAGGTTATTGTCCAGCTCGACAATCATCGCTTCACTGGCTCCCTTTTGTGGGCCAAAGATGCGCGATGCGCCGTTATCGCCCACCAGCGGATTGGTGACATCACAAGCGACGCGAATAGCACAATCTTTTAAGCGCGGATCGAGGCCGGAAATATCAATATCATTCAGAGTATTAAGGCTACCGCCGCCAAAACCAATTTCATTGCCGTTGGCATCGCATAATTTCGCCCCCAGCGCCTGCACCATGCCTGCGCCGCCGTCGTTGGTGGCGCTGCCGCCAATGCCGATAATAATGTTTGTCGCGCCGCTCTCCAGCGCCTGCAGGATTAACTCGCCAGTACCGCGTGAAGTGGTCACAAGTGGATCGCGTTTTTCCGCAGGTACCAGTTCCAGCCCACTGGCCGCCGCCATTTCGATAAACGCGGTTTTGCCATCGCCGGAGATCCCCCAACTGGCATTCACTTTCTCGCCCAGCGGCCCTGTAACCCAGGCGTGACGTTCAGCCCCCTGGGTGGCTGCAATCATGGCTTCCACCGTTCCTTCACCACCGTCGGCAACCGGAACGGAAACATACTGTGCATCAGGAAAAATTTCCCGAAATCCTTTTTCTATCGCCTGCGCAACCTCGCTGGCAGATAAACTTTCTTTATAAGAGTCTGGGGCGATTACGATTTTCATACCTATGCCTGTTACCACATGACGCCGGAGGGCGTTTCTCTTATTCGGCCTGGATTCCAGGCCCGGATTGCAATACGCCATCCGGGCACGACGTCATTAGCGAGTAACTTCGACTTTCGCCAGTTTTTCGTAGTAGCACGCCAGGGCGCTATGATCCGCCGTTCCTAAACCATCTGCTCGCAGTGCCTGCATCATCTCCATAACCGCAGCTGTGAGCGGCAGTTGCGCGCCGACGCCGTGGGAAGTATCCAGCGCATTTGCCAGATCCTTAATATGCAGATCAATACGGAAGCCCGGCTTGAAGTTGCGGTCCATCACCATCGGCGCTTTGGCATCCAGCACGGTACTGCCCGCCAGTCCACCGCGAATTGCCTGATACACCAGATCCGGGTTAACGCCCGCTTTGGTTGCCAGCGTTAACGCTTCTGACATCGCGGCAATATTCAGCGCCACAATGACCTGATTTGCCAGTTTGGTGACGTTACCTGCACCGATTTCCCCGGTATGCACCACGGAACCCGCCATCGCTTTCATCAAATCATAGTATTTGTCGAAAATAGCCTTGTCGCCGCCCACCATCACTGACAGCGTACCGTCGATGGCTTTCGGTTCACCGCCGCTCACCGGGGCGTCCAGCATATCAATGCCTTTCGCTTTCAGCGCTTCGCTTATTTCACGGCTTGCCAGCGGTGCAATAGAACTCATATCGATCAATACTGTACCTGGCTTCGCGCCTTCAATAATGCCATTCTCACCCAGCGCCACCTCTTTCACATGAGGGGAGTTTGGCAGCATGGTTATGATGACGTCGCACTGTTCAGCGATCGATTTAGCCGTAGAAGCTGTTTCTGCACCTGCAGCAATCACGTCAGCAATAGCTTCTGGGTTACGGTCAGCAACCACCAGCGAGTAACCTGCTTTCAGAAGGTTTTTACTCATTGGTTTACCCATAATCCCCAGGCCAATAAAACCAACTTTCATAGTCATATCAATCATCTCTCTTGTTGCGGTGGTGGTTATTTTTTAAAGGTATCAGCCAGTTTCTGAGTGGCAGAGCGGAAGACGCCGAGATCGCTGCCGACAGCCACAAACGTCGCGCCCCATTCCAGATAACGACGCGCATCGGCTTCGACCGGCGCGAGGATACCGCTGGGTTTGCCGTGCGCACTGGCACGGTTAAAAATATGCTGGATTGCTTTTTGTACATCCGGGTGCGAGGCATTGCCGAGATGGCCTAATGCCGCAGCCAGATCGCTGGGGCCGACGAAGATACCGTCTACACCTTCGGTAGCGGCAATGGCATCGACGTTATCTACGCCCTGCTGACTTTCTATCTGGACCAGAATGGTGATGTTCTTGTTCGACTGAGCGAAATAATCCGCCACGGTGCCAAACATATTGGCGCGGTGAGAAACGGAGACGCCGCGAATGCCTTCCGGTGGGTAACGGGTTGATGCCACCGCCTGCTCTGCTTCCTCTTTTGTTTCTACAAAAGGAATCAGGAAGTTATAGAAACCGATATCCAGAAGACGCTTTATAATTACCGGCTCGTTGGTCGGCACTCGCACTACTGGCGCGCTGGCGCTGCCTTTCAGGGCCATTAACTGCGGAATAAACGTGGAGATATCGTTTGGCGCATGTTCGCCATCCAGCACCAGCCAGTCAAACCCAGCCAAACCAAGAACTTCAGTGCTAATCGGGTTAGAGAGTGCTGACCAGCAACCAATTTGTACCTGTTTCGCAGCCAGTGCGGCTTTGAATTTATTCGGGAAAACATCGTTATTCATCGCTTATACCTTTGCTTATTTCTGCAATTCCATACGTTTAATGTCGCCAACTACGAAGAGGTAGCAGACCATCGCCATCAGCGCTGAACATCCCACGAAAACCAGTGCTGCATTGAAGGAGTGCAGTTCACTTACCAGGTAGCCAATCACCAGTGGAGTGACAATGGAGGCAACATTTCCAAAGACGTTAAAGACGCCGCCGCAGAGGCCAACAATCTCTTTCGGCGCGGTGTCAGAAATCACCGGCCAGCCCAGAGCACCAAATCCTTTGCCAAAAAAAGCCAGCGCCATCAGCGTGACCACCAGCGTGGTGTTGTTGGTGTAGTTACATAAGATGATGGTGGAAGCCAGCAACATTCCCAGCACAATCGGTAGCTTACGTGCCAGGGTCAGGGACAAACCGCGTTTGATCAGATAATCCGAGAAGACACCTCCCAGCACGCCGCCCGCAAAACCACACAGTGCCGGAATCGAGGCGACCAGACCCACTTTCAGAATCGACATGCCTTTTTCCTGCACCAGATAAATCGGGAACCAGGTGAGGAAGAACCAGGTGATGGTGTTGATAAAATATTGTCCGAAAAATACGCCCAACATCATGCGGTTAGAGAGCAATTGCTTGATGTAATGCAGTTTGGGACCGCTTGCTGCCGCGCTGCCCGGCTTTTTGTGGTCCATATCGACCACCGCGCCATTTTCAGATATAAACTTCAGCTCTTCCGCAGACATACGTGGGTGATCTGTCGGGTTATGAATCAACTTGATCCACAGCGCCGTCAGCACAAAACCAATCACCCCCATAACGGTAAAGACGTGCTCCCATCCCCAGGCGAAAGTCAGCCAGCCAAGCAGAGGCGAAAAGAGCGCCAGCGAGAAATATTGCGCCGAGTTAAAGATGGCGGAGGCAGTACCACGTTCTTTCGTCGGGAACCAGGCGGCGACAATACGGGCGTTCGCCGGGAATGATGGCGCTTCCGAGAAGCCGAGCATAAAGCGCATAAAGAACATGGAGATCCCTGCCCAGGCCAGCGGGAACATATCAACAAAGCCTTGCAGGAAGGTGAATAGCGACCAGAAAAAGAGGCTGTAGGTGTAAACTTTTTTCGAGCCAAACTTATCAAGCAGCCAGCCGCCGGGAATTTGCATCAGCAAGTAGGCCCAGCCAAAAGCAGAAAAGATGTAACCCATCGAAACCGCACTTAACTGCAACTCTTTTGCCACTTCGGTACCAGCAATAGACAGCGTTGCACGATCGGCGTAGTTAACGGCGGTAACAATAAAAATAATCAGTAATATTAAATAGCGGGTATGCACGCCTTTCTTTTTTACGTCAACGGTGTCCAGAATCATTTTATTTACCTCGGGTACTTATGCTGATTTTTATTATTATGGGGAAGGTGTTATTTATGAGTTTTATTTATGCCGTTACGACAATGAACTCAGGAATTAGTATAAGCAGCGAGAGAATAATAATCATTGTGCAAATGCTAATTTAATTATTACTATTTAAATATTATTTTGAGCATATGCACATAAGGTTGCGCGCTAAAGCACAGATTTGCGCTTTATCCTGCCGGGCGGCACTGCAATCCCTGAAATGATTGACATTGATCACATTTCTGCGTTTAAACTCCTGACATTCTTATTTCACCCAATGAAGTCATTTATTTTTTAAATGAGACCAGGTCCTCATTTTAATAACCCCTGGCTGGAGAATATTGCACAATGGCCAACATCGAAATCAGACAAGAAACGCCAACTGCGTTTTATATAAAAGTTCACGACACAGATAATGTGGCAATTATTGTTAATGATAATGGCCTGAAAGCAGGAACGCGTTTTCCGGATGGGCTGGAATTAATTGAACATATTCCCCAGGGGCATAAAGTCGCATTGCTGGACATTCCGGCTAATGGTGAAATTATTCGTTATGGTGAAGTGATTGGTTACGCCGTGCGCGCAATCCCACGCGGAAGCTGGATCGACGAATCAATGGTTGTACTACCGGAAGCGCCACCGTTACACACGCTGCCACTGGCAACTAAAGTCCCGGCCCCCTTACCGCCACTGGAAGGATACACCTTTGAGGGCTATCGCAATGCTGATGGCAGCGTGGGCACCAAAAACCTGCTCGGCATCACCACCAGCGTCCACTGTGTGGCAGGCGTGGTGGACTACGTAGTAAAAATCATTGAACGCGATCTGCTACCGAAATACCCGAACGTCGATGGCGTGGTGGGGCTGAATCATTTGTACGGTTGTGGCGTGGCGATTAACGCACCGGCGGCAGTTGTGCCTATTCGTACCATTCACAATATTTCGCTGAACCCTAACTTTGGCGGCGAAGTAATGGTGATTGGTCTGGGTTGTGAAAAGTTGCAGCCTGAACGCCTGCTGACTGGAACGGATGATGTGCAAGCTATTCCAGTAGAAAGCGCCAGCATTGTCAGTTTGCAGGATGAAAAGCATGTCGGTTTTCAGTCCATGGTCGAGGATATTTTGCAGGTCGCCGAACGCCATCTACAAAAACTGAATCAACGTCAGCGAGAAACCTGTCCGGCTTCAGAACTGGTTGTCGGCATGCAGTGCGGTGGCAGCGATGCGTTTTCTGGCGTAACGGCAAATCCAGCCGTGGGTTATGCATCTGATCTACTGGTGCGCTGCGGTGCAACGGTGATGTTCTCGGAAGTAACGGAAGTGCGTGACGCGATCCATCTGCTGACGCCGCGCGCAGTGAACGAAGAGGTCGGCAAGCGTCTGCTGGAAGAGATGGAGTGGTACGATAACTATCTCAATATGGGAAAAACCGACCGCAGCGCCAACCCTTCGCCGGGCAACAAGAAAGGCGGTCTGGCAAATGTGGTGGAGAAAGCGCTCGGCTCCATTGCTAAATCGGGTAAAAGCGCAATTGTTGAAGTGCTATCGCCCGGTCAACGCCCGACTAAACGCGGATTAATTTACGCCGCGACGCCAGCCAGCGATTTTGTCTGTGGCACGCAACAGGTGGCATCAGGGATTACCGTGCAAGTGTTTACGACCGGTCGCGGCACGCCATATGGCCTGATGGCAGTACCCGTCATTAAAATGGCGAC
This sequence comes from Escherichia coli, assembly GCF_036503815.1. GTDB lineage: Bacteria > Pseudomonadota > Gammaproteobacteria > Enterobacterales > Enterobacteriaceae > Escherichia > Escherichia coli_F. The sequence goes on along the minus strand of NZ_AP027764.1, from coordinate 679,587 downwards.
CCGCACCGAACTGGCGAACCGCTGGTTTGATTTAATGGATATTAATGCGGGCACCATCGCTACCGGCGAAGAAACTATTGAAGAGGTGGGCTGGAAATTGTTCCATTTTATTCTCGACGTCGCCAGCGGGAAGAAGAAAACCTTCTCAGATCAATGGGGACTGCATAACCAGCTGGCGGTGTTTAACCCGGCACCGGTGACCTGATTTCTTTTGGAACGTCCCTCGCAAAACATGGCCTTAGTGCCATGTTTTTATTGTTTAAAGTCCACACATCCATTAATAATGCATTTGCATTACCTTAGTTCAAGCTTATAATTTGAGCAGAAAACAGGCTGTAAAAGGACAGTAAATAATGCCCGCTAATGCTCGCTCTAACGCTGTACTGACCACTGAATCAAAGGTCACGATACGCGGACAAACAACTATCCCCGCGCCAGTGCGTGAGGCCTTAAAACTGAAGCCAGGCCTGGACAGCATTCATTACGAAATTCTGCCTGGTGGGCAAGTATTTATGTGCCGACTGGGAGATGAACAGGAGGATCATACTATGAATGCATTTTTGCGTTTTCTGGATGCAGATATCCAGAACAACCCGCAAAAAACTCGTCCATTCGACATTCAACAAGGAAAGAAACTTGTCGCTGGCATGGACGTCAACATTGACGATGAGATTGGCGACGACGAATAATGGATTTTCCACAAAGGGTTAATGGTTGGGCGCTATATGCTCATCCCTGTTTTCAGGAAACCTACGATGCTTTAGTTGCCGAAGTCGAGGCATTAAAGGGAAAAGATCCTGAAAATTATCAGAGAAAAGCTGCCACAAAGTTATTGGCGGTGGTCCATAAAGTGATTGAGGAGCATATCACGGTCAATCCATCATCACCGGCATTCCGTCATGGCAAGTCGTTAGGCTCTGGGAAAAATAAAGACTGGTCACGGGTAAAATTTGGTGCTGGTCGCTATCGTCTCTTCTTTCGTTACAGTGAAAAAGAGAAAGTCATCATTCTGGGATGGATGAACGATGAAAACACGCTGCGCACCTACGGTAAAAAAACAGATGCCTATACCGTATTCAGTAAAATGTTAAAAAGAGGACATCCTCCTGCCGACTGGGAAAGCCTCACCCAAGAGACAGAAGAAAACCATTGATGGTGTTCACAATGCCCGCCGAACACATTGGTGTTGACCAGCGGGCCCCCTTTCTCACTCCCCGACCAGAATCACTTCAACCCCAGCCTTTCGCAGTCCTTCCAGACTATCCGCAGGAATGCCTTCATCAACAATGATCATGTCGATACGTTGAGTATCAATGATCTTATGTAAACTGGAACGGTTGAACTTACTGGAATCGGTGACCACAATGATCCGTTCCGCAACTTCGCACATCCGACGGTTTAAACGGGCTTCATCTTCATTATGCGTGCTGACGCCGCGCTCAAGATCGATCGCATCTACGCCGAGAAAAAGCATATCGAAGTGGTAATTTTGTAGCGATTGTTCAGCCTGATCGCCGTAAAAAGATTGCGACTGACGGCGCAAATGCCCGCCGGTCATCAGCAGCTCAACGCCTTCCGCTTCCAGCAACGCATTAGCTACGTTCATACCATTGGTCATCGCAATTACGTCAGTGTGCTTGCGCATCAGACGAGCAATCTCAAAAGTGGTGGTCCCGGAATCGAGGATCACCCGATGACCTGGCTGAATCAACTCAACGGCAGCTTTCGCAACGCTGCGTTTCATCGCAGTGTTCAGCGCGCTTTTATCTTCCACTGATGGCTCGACTGACGGCGTAGTGCTATCGCAGATCAACGCGCCGCCATAGGCCCGCACAGCGATCCCCTGCTTTTCCAGAAACGCCAGATCGTTGCGAATCGTCACAGTAGATACGCCATACAATGCCGACAGATCGTTAACCTGCACACTCCCTTGCTGTCGCAGGCGCTGAATGATTTGTTCTCGTCGCTCGCTGGTGCCTGTCACTCGCTTCTCGCCTGAAGCGTCGGTATTACTCATAGTAAGTCCTTTCGTAAAACTTTCGTTTCATTTCGTTTTGCCTATTAACGCCTTTCTATTGAGCAAATGCAAGCCCACCTTGCCCATTGACGCAAGCTACTCTCGTTTCAGTGACTTTCATTATGTTTCTTTTGTGAATCAGATCAGAAAACTATTATCTTTCGTTTTATTTTTATCTCACCATGACGCAGTATCAACTGAAACAAAACGAAAGATTAATATCGCAGCAATCTGAACTGGAGAGGAAAGTGAAACATCTGACAGAAATGGTGAGGCAGCACAAAGAGGGCAAAACAAATGGGATTTATGCCGTTTGTTCCGCACACCCGCTGGTGCTGGAAGCTGCAATCCGCTACGCCAGTGTAAACCAAACACCGTTACTGATTGAAGCGACATCCAATCAGGTGGACCAGTTCGGTGGTTATACCGGAATGACACCCGCCGATTTTCGCGGCTTTGTTTGTCAGCTCGCCGACTCATTGAATTTCCCACAAGACGCGTTGATTCTGGGTGGTGATCATCTGGGGCCAAACCGCTGGCAAAACCTGCCTGCAGCTCAGGCGATGGCCAATGCCGATGATTTGATTAAAAGCTACGTGGCGGCAGGATTCAAAAAAATTCACCTTGATTGCAGCATGTCCTGTCAGGACGATCCGGTTCCCTTAACCGATGACATCGTGGCTGAACGCGCCGCCCGACTGGCTAAAGTCGCGGAAGAAACCTGTCGTGAACACTTTGGCGAAGCCGATCTGGTGTATGTCATTGGTACCGAAGTGCCGGTACCTGGCGGCGCGCATGAAACCTTAAGCGAGCTGGCGGTCACCACGCCGGATGCCGCCCGCGCCACGCTGGAAGCCCATCGTCACGCCTTTGAAAAGCAAGGTCTGAATGCCATCTGGCCACGCATCATTGCTCTGGTGGTACAACCCGGCGTCGAATTCGATCACACCAACGTTATTGATTATCAGCCAGCTAAAGCGACCGCCTTAAGCCAGATGGTCGAAAACTACGAAACGCTGATTTTCGAAGCGCACTCTACCGATTATCAAACGCCGCAATCGCTGCGCCAGCTGGTGATTGACCACTTTGCCATTCTGAAAGTTGGCCCAGCGCTGACCTTCGCCCTACGTGAAGCACTGTTTTCACTGGCAGCGATTGAAGAAGAACTGGTGCCAGCGAAAGCCTGTTCCGGTCTGCGTCAGGTACTGGAAAACGTGATGCTCGACCGCCCGGAATACTGGCAAAGCCACTACCACGGTGACGGCAACGCACGTCGCCTGGCGCGTGGTTATAGCTACTCGGATCGCGTGCGCTACTACTGGCCGGACAGCCAGATTGATGACGCTTTCGCCCATCTGGTTCGTAACCTGGCGGATGCACCAATTCCGCTGCCGCTCATCAGTCAGTACCTGCCGCTGCAATACGTGAAAGTTCGCTCCGGCGAGCTGCAGCCAACGCCACGGGAACTCATTATCAACCATATTCAGGACATCCTGGCGCAGTACCACACAGCCTGTGAAGGCCAATAAGCAAAACAAAGAGGAACACGCTATGCCAAATATTGTTTTAAGCCGGATTGATGAACGCTTGATTCACGGTCAGGTCGGCGTTCAGTGGGTCGGATTTGCGGGGGCAAATCTGGTGCTGGTAGCCAATGATGAGGTTGCCGAAGATCCGGTACAACAAAACCTGATGGAAATGGTACTGGCAGAAGGGATCGCAGTACGTTTCTGGACGCTGCAAAAAGTGATCGACAACATCCACCGCGCCGCCGATCGGCAGAAAATTCTGCTGGTTTGTAAAACACCTGCCGATTTCCTGACGCTGGTTAAAGGTGGGGTCCCGGTGAGTCGCATTAACGTTGGCAACATGCACTATGCCAATGGCAAGCAGCAAATTGCCAAAACGGTTTCTGTGGATGCGAGCGATATCGCGGCATTTAACGACCTGAAAGCCGCTGGGGTGGAATGCTTCGTTCAGGGCGTTCCGACAGAACCTGCTGTGGACCTCTTTAAATTACTTTGAGGGATTCATTATGGAAATCAGTCTGTTGCAGGCATTTGCGTTGGGCATTATCGCCTTTATCGCTGGCCTGGATATGTTTAACGGCTTGACCCATATGCACCGCCCGGTGGTCCTCGGCCCGTTAGTTGGGTTGGTGCTTGGCGATCTGCATACCGGTATTTTAACCGGCGGTACGCTGGAACTGGTGTGGATGGGGCTGGCACCGCTGGCGGGCGCACAGCCGCCTAACGTGATTATCGGAACTATCGTCGGCACGGCGTTTGCCATTACTACTGGCGTGAAACCGGATGTCGCGGTCGGTGTCGCCGTACCTTTCGCTGTCGCAGTACAGATGGGGATTACCTTCCTGTTCTCGGTGATGTCTGGCGTAATGTCCCGCTGCGACCGGATGGCGGAGAACGCCGATACTCGCGGCATTGAACGCGTGAACTATCTGGCATTGCTGGCACTCGGCACGTTCTATTTTCTCTGCGCTTTCCTGCCTATCTACTTCGGCGCGGAACATGCAAAAACCATCATTGATGTCCTGCCGCAACGGTTAATCGACGGCCTTGGCGTCGCGGGCGGCATCATGCCAGCAATCGGTTTTGCCGTGCTGCTGAAAATCATGATGAAAAACGTCTACATCCCCTACTTCATCCTGGGCTTCGTTGCCGCCGCCTGGCTCAAGTTACCGGTGCTGGCTATTGCTGCCGCCGCGCTGGCGATGGCGCTGATCGACCTGCTGCGTAAATCTCCTGAACCGACTCAACCTGCGGCACAGAAAGAGGAATTTGAAGATGGCATCTAATCAAACTACCCTGCCGAACGTCAGTGAAAACGAAGAAACACTGCTGACAGGCGTCAATGAAAACGTGTATGAAGATCAGAGCATTGGCGCGGAGCTAACAAAAAAAGATATCAACCGCGTCGCCTGGCGTTCCATGCTGTTACAAGCTTCTTTTAACTACGAGCGTATGCAGGCTTCCGGCTGGTTGTACGGTCTGCTGCCTGCTCTGAAAAAGATCCACACTAATAAACGCGACCTGGCGCGCGCCATGAAGGGACATATGGGTTTCTTCAATACCCATCCATTTCTGGTGACGTTTGTTATTGGCATTATCCTCGCGATGGAGCGTTCTAAGCAGGACGTTAACAGTATTCAGAGCACCAAAATTGCCGTCGGTGCGCCGCTCGGCGGGATTGGCGATGCCATGTTCTGGCTAACGTTACTGCCGATTTGTGGCGGGATTGGTGCCAGTCTGGCATTGCAAGGCTCTATTCTTGGCGCAGTCGTGTTTATTGTGCTGTTTAACGTGGTACACCTGGGGCTGCGTTTTGGTCTGGCGCATTATGCTTACCGCATGGGCGTGGCGGCGATCCCACTCATTAAAGCGAATACCAAAAAAGTCGGCCATGCAGCGTCTATCGTTGGGATGACGGTGATCGGCGCACTGGTGGCAACCTATGTTCGTTTAAGCACCACGCTGGAAATCACGGCGGGCGACGCAGTGGTTAAGCTGCAGGCTGACGTTATCGACAAACTGATGCCTGCCTTCTTACCGCTGGTCTACACCCTGACCATGTTTTGGCTGGTACGCCGCGGCTGGAGTCCGCTGCGCCTGATTGCGGTTACCGTGGTTCTTGGCATCGTCGGTAAATTCTGTCATTTCCTTTAAATACAATGAGGTATTAGATGTTAAGTATTATTTTGACAGGGCATGGCGGATTTGCCAGCGGCATGGAAAAAGCAATGAAGCAAATTCTCGGTGAGCAATCGCAGTTTATCGCCATCGATTTTCCGGAAACCTCAAGCACCGCGCTGCTTACATCGCAGCTTGAAGAGGCCATCGCCCAACTGGATTGTGAAGACGGCATTGTTTTTCTGACAGATTTGCTGGGCGGCACACCGTTTCGCGTGGCTTCAACGCTGGCGATGCAAAAACCGGGCTATGAAGTGATCACCGGCACCAATTTGCAACTGTTACTGGAAATGGTGCTGGAGCGCGAAGGGTTAAGCGGTGAAGAGTTCCGTGTTCAGGCGCTGGAGTGTGGACACCGTGGGCTAACCAGTCTGGTGGACGAACTTGGTCGCTGCCATGAGGAATGTCCGGTCGAGGAAGGAATATGACACACGTTCTGCGCGCCAGAAGGCTGCTGACTGAAGAGGGATGGCTCGATGACCATCAGCTGCGTATTGCTGACGGTGTAATCGTAGCAATCGAACCGATTCCAGTGGGCGTGACTGAACGCGATGCGGAACTGCTCTGCCCCGCTTACATCGACACCCATGTACACGGTGGTGCGGGCGTTGATGTTATGGATGACGCGCCGGATGTGCTCGACAAGCTGGCAATGCACAAGGCACGGGAAGGTGTCGGCAGTTGGTTGCCGACTACCGTAACCGCGCCGCTTAATACCATTCATGCGGCGCTGGAACGTATTGCTCTACGCTGCCAGCGCGGTGTACCTGGTGCGCAAGTGCTGGGGAGTTATCTCGAAGGACCGTACTTCACGCCGCAGAATAAAGGCGCACATCCGCCGGAGCTGTTTCGCGAGCTGGAAATTGCCGAGCTGGATCAATTGATTGCTGTTTCACGGCATACCTTGCGCGTGGTGGCGCTGGCACCGGAAAAAACAGGCGCGTTACAAGCCATTCGTCATCTTAAACAGCAAAACGTACGGGTGATGCTGGGGCATAGCGCGGCGACCTGGCAACAAACCCGCGCCGCATTTGATGCTGGCGCAGACGGCCTGGTGCATTGCTATAACGGGATGACAGGATTACATCACCGCGAACCGGGAATGGTTGGCGCGGGTTTAACGGACAAGCACGCCTGGCTGGAATTGATAGCCGATGGGCATCATGTTCATCCGGCGGCGATGTCACTGTGTTGTTGCTGTGCGAAAGAGAGGATAGTTCTGATCACCGACGCGATGCAGGCAGCCGGGATGCCGGATGGTCACTATACGTTATGTGGTGAAGAAGTGCAGATGCGCGGTGGCGTTGTCCGTACCGCGTCCGGTGGGCTGGCGGGCAGTACGCTGTCTGTCGATGCGGCAGTGCGCAACATGGTCGAGTTGACGGGCGTAACGCCTGCGGAAGCCATCCATATGGCATCGCTGCATCCGGCGCGTATGCTGGGTGTTGATGGTGTTCTGGGATCGCTTAAACCGGGCAAACGCGCCAGCGTCGTTGCGCTGGATAGCGGGCTGCATGTGCAACAAATCTGGATTCAGGGTCAATTAGCTTCGTTTTGATGGTTTGCTCCTTTATTGGGCCTTCACTTCCCCCGTAAGGCCTTTCTTTTTCTTTCGTTTTAATCTGTGCAGTGGTGTCGAATGCGACGCTGGCGCGTCTTATCCGCTCTACGGTACGCCGCTTCCAGCAATCGGTACACATAGCGACGTCATCACGCAATCCTTTAATCTTCCCTTGTCTTTTCTTTCAACGATCACAAATTTCGTTTTATTTCTTTTTTCTCCATTGAACTTTCGATTTCTTTTCTATAGATTTTAATCAACGAAACGAATCACCAAGTGAAATGAAACGAAAGGCAAGCGAAACCTGCAATGCCGGAAGTCAAGTTCATCAGACTAAGGATTGAGTTATGCCAGAAAATTACACCCCAGCGGCCGCCACCACCGGCACATGGACTGAAGAAGAGATCCGCCATCAGCCTCGCGCATGGATCCGTTCACTCACCAACATCGACGCGCTACGTTCCGCGCTCAATAACTTCCTTGAACCGTTACTGCGCAAAGAGAATCTGCGGATCATCCTGACCGGAGCCGGAACCTCGGCATTTATCGGTGACATCATCGCGCCGTGGCTTGCCAGCCATACCGGTAAAAACTTCAGCGCCGTACCGACCACCGATCTGGTCACTAATCCGATGGACTACCTGAATCCAGCGCATCCGCTACTGTTGATCTCCTTCGGTCGATCTGGCAACAGCCCGGAAAGCGTCGCTGCCGTGGAACTGGCAAATCAATTTGTACCGGAATGCTATCACCTGCCGATCACCTGCAACGAAGCGGGCGCTCTTTACCAAAACGCGATCAACAGCGACAACGCGTTTGCCCTGCTGATGCCCGCAGAAACGCACGATCGCGGCTTTGCGATGACAAGCAGCATTACCACTATGATGGCCAGCTGCCTCGCGGTTTTCGCACCTGAGACAATCAATAGCCAGACCTTCCGCGACGTAGCGGATCGTTGCCAGGCGATCCTGACCTCACTGGGCGATTTCAGCGAAGGTGTGTTTGGTTACGCACCGTGGAAACGGATCGTTTATCTCGGCAGCGGTGGCTTACAGGGCGCAGCACGCGAGTCGGCGCTGAAAGTACTGGAACTGACGGCGGGTAAACTGGCGGCCTTTTATGATTCCCCGACCGGATTCCGTCATGGCCCGAAATCGCTGGTCGATAACGAAACGCTGGTGGTGGTGTTTGTCTCCAGCCACCCCTATACGCGTCAGTATGATCTTGATCTGCTGGCAGAACTCCGCCGTGACAACCAGGCAATGCGCGTAATCGCCATCGCCGCGGAAAGCAACGACGTTATTACCGCCGGTCCACATATCATCCTGCCGCCGTCACGTCACTTTATCGACGTTGAGCAGGCATTTTGCTTCCTGATGTACGCCCAGACGTTTGCACTGATGCAGTCGCTGCACATGGGCAATACGCCGGATACCCCATCAGCCAGCGGCACCGTTAACCGTGTGGTGCAAGGCGTAATCATTCATCCGTGGCAGGCATAAGAGGATCGCATTATGAGCATTATCTCCACCAAATATCTGTTACAGGACGCCCAGGCCAATGGCTACGCGGTGCCTGCTTTTAACATTCATAACGCCGAGACGATCCAGGCGATCCTCGAAGTGTGCAGTGAAATGCGATCGCCGGTGATCCTCGCCGGGACGCCGGGGACCTTTAAACATATCGCGCTGGAAGAGATCTACGCCCTGTGTAGTGCCTATTCCACAACCTACAACATGCCACTGGCGCTGCATCTCGACCACCACGAATCGCTGGATGATATTCGCCGTAAAGTCCACGCAGGCGTGCGCAGTGCGATGATCGACGGCAGCCACTTCCCATTTGACGAGAACGTGAAGCTGGTGAAATCGGTTGTCGACTTCTGCCACTCACAGGATTGCAGCGTGGAAGCAGAACTGGGCCGCCTGGGCGGTGTTGAAGATGACATGAGCGTTGACGCCGAAAGTGCATTCCTGACCGATCCACAAGAAGCTAAACGCTTTGTCGAACTGACTGGCGTCGACAGCCTGGCGGTAGCGATTGGTACGGCGCACGGCTTATACAGCAAAACGCCGAAGATTGATTTCCAGCGGCTGGCGGAAATTCGTGAAGTGGTGGATGTTCCTCTGGTGCTGCATGGTGCCAGCGATGTCCCGGATGAATTTGTCCGTCGCACTATTGAACTTGGCGTCACAAAAGTGAACGTTGCCACAGAATTAAAAATAGCCTTCGCTGGCGCGGTTAAAGCCTGGTTTGCGGAAAATCCGCAGGGTAATGATCCTCGTTATTATATGCGCGTCGGTATGGATGCGATGAAAGAAGTTGTCAGAAATAAAATTAATGTCTGTGGTTCAGCGAATCGAATTTCAGCATAATCATTAGTTTTTTATGATTTATCCCAATGTACTTCCCGATTAATATCGGGGAGTGCCTTAATGGTAAAGGAGATAACTAAACCTTAATAAATACATCAGTAAAATATCGCAACAATAATATATTTAAAAAAATTATATTATTCAACTTTATGGTGAGGATTACACAATGAGCAGTCCAAATATTCTCTTAACCCGTATTGATAACCGTCTGGTTCACGGTCAGGTTGGTGTGACCTGGACATCTACCATCGGTGCAAATCTGCTGGTAGTCGTGGATGATGTTGTCGCTAACGATGATATTCAACAAAAATTAATGGGTATTACCGCGGAAACCTACGGCTTTGGCATTCGTTTCTTTACTATCGAAAAAACCATTAACGTCATCGGCAAAGCTGCACCGCATCAGAAGATCTTCCTGATTTGCCGCACGCCACAAACGGTACGTAAATTGATAGAAGGTGGCATTGACCTGAAAGATGTCAACGTCGGCAATATGCATTTCTCGGAAGGTAAAAAGCAAATCAGCAGTAAAGTTTATATCGACGATCAAGATCTCGCGGACTTACGCTTTATTAAACAACGCGGTGTGAATATTTTTATTCAGGACGTCCCCGGCGATCAAAAAGAACAAATCCCTGACTAAATTTAAAATCGCCTTAATACTGGTTTGAGGTAATAAAAATGCATGAAATAACCCTAATTCAGGGATTATCCCTGGCGGCGTTAGTTTTCGTTCTGGGGATTGATTTTTGGCTGGAAGCCTTATTTTTATTCCGCCCGATAATCGTTTGTACCCTAACTGGCGCTATTCTCGGTGATATTCAGACTGGCTTAATTACCGGTGGCCTGACAGAACTGGCTTTCGCCGGATTAACCCCCGCAGGTGGTGTTCAGCCGCCCAACCCAATTATGGCGGGTCTGATGACCACCGTCATTGCATGGTCTACGGGCGTTGATGCCAAAACGGCAATTGGTCTTGGCCTGCCGTTTAGTTTGTTAATGCAGTACGTCATTCTGTTCTTCTATTCCGCTTTCTCATTATTTATGACCAAAGCCGATAAATGTGCGAAAGAGGCGGATACAGCAGCGTTTTCCCGACTTAACTGGACAACGATGCTCATCGTCGCTTCAGCGTATGCGGTGATTGCTTTCCTCTGTACTTACCTGGCGCAAGGGGCGATGCAGGCGCTGGTGAAAGCGATGCCCGCCTGGCTGACCCACGGCTTTGAAGTGGCTGGCGGCATTCTGCCTGCCGTTGGTTTTGGCCTGCTGCTGCGCGTGATGTTCAAAGCACAATATATCCCTTACCTGATCGCCGGTTTCTTGTTTGTTTGCTACATCCAGGTCAGCAACCTGTTGCCAGTTGCCGTACTGGGTGCAGGCTTTGCGGTGTATGAGTTTTTCAATGCGAAATCCCGGCAGCAAGCGCAACCGCAGCCCGTTGCCAGTAAAAATGAAGAAGAGGACTACAGCAATGGGATCTGAAATCAGTAAAAAAGATATCACCCGTCTGGGCTTTCGTTCGTCACTGCTACAAGCAAGCTTTAACTACGAAAGGATGCAGGCGGGCGGTTTTACCTGGGCGATGTTGCCGCTCCTGAAAAAGATTTATAAGGACGACAAACCGGGCCTAAGCGCGGCGATGAAAGATAACCTCGAATTTATTAATACTCACCCGAATCTGGTCGGATTCCTGATGGGGTTATTAATTTCGATGGAAGAAAAAGGAGAAAACCGCGACACCATTAAAGGCCTCAAAGTGGCGCTGTTTGGCCCAATCGCCGGGATTGGTGATGCGATTTTCTGGTTTACTTTGTTGCCGATTATGGCGGGGATTTGCTCATCGTTTGCCAGTCAGGGAAACCTGCTGGGGCCGATTCTATTTTTCGCTGTTTACCTGCTTATCTTTTTCCTGCGCGTCGGCTGGACCCACGTCGGTTATTCAGTCGGCGTGAAGGCGATCGATAAAGTGCGAGAGAACTCGCAGATGATTGCTCGTTCGGCAACCATCCTCGGGATCACGGTAATCGGCGGGCTGATCGCTTCGTATGTGCATATTAACGTGGTGACATCGTTTGCCATCGACAGTACCCACAGCGTCGCGCTGCAGCAGGATTTCTTCGATAAAGTCTTCCCGAACATTTTACCGATGGCCTACACCCTGTTGATGTATTACTTCCTGCGGGTGAAAAAAGCGCATCCGGTGCTGTTAATCGGCGTGACTTTTGTGCTTTCTATTGTTTGTTCCGCATTCGGCATTTTGTAAATGGAACGAGGCACTGCGTCTGGTGGTGCCTCTTTACTAAAGGAATTTCATCCTGTGCAAACCCTTCAACAAGTTGAAAACTATACGGCGTTAAGTGAACGTGCCAGCGAATATTTATTGGCCGTGATCCGTAGCAAACCGGATGCCGTGATTTGCCTGGCGACCGGAGCCACGCCATTACTGACGTATCATTATCTGGTAGAAAAAATCCACCAGCAGCAGGTTGATGTCAGCCAGCTCACCTTCGTGAAGCTCGACGAATGGGTGGATCTGCCATTAACGATGCCTGGCACCTGCGAAACTTTCCTTCAACAGCATATCGTGCAGCCGCTGGGGCTACGTGAAGACCAGCTCATCAGCTTTCGCTCCGAAGAGATAAATGAGACAGAGTGCGAACGGGTAACGAACCTGATTGCGCGCAAAGGCGGTCTGGATTTATGCGTTCTCGGATTGGGGAAAAACGGTCATCTTGGGCTGAACGAACCGGGAGAAAGCCTGCAACCGGCCTGCCATATCAGTCAACTTGATGCCAGAACACAGCAACATGAGATGTTAAAAACCGCGGGTCGCCCCGTGACGCGTGGGATCACCTTAGGCCTGAAGGATATTCTCAATACCCGCGAAGTTTTGCTACTGGTGACTGGCGAAGGAAAGCAGGATGCGACAGAACGTTTTCTCACGGCTAAAGTCTCTACCGCTATCCCGGCTTCGTTTTTATGGCTGCATAACTATTTCACATGCATGATTGATGAGATGTGTCGTCGTTAAATCGCCCGGTGTAGGCGTTGCAGCTCTATTCTTGCTGCGACGCCTGTAATCACTCCCCCTGCTGTTCCAGCGCATACTTATACAGCGCGTTTTTTTTCACGCCGTGAATCTCTGCCGCCAGCGCCGCCGCTTTCTTCAGCGGAAGCTCAGCCTGTAACAACGCCAGCGTGCGCAGGGCATCGGCGGGTAAGTCTTCTTCCTGCGCTTTATGGCCTTCAACAATCAGCACCATTTCGCCTTTGCGACGGTTTTCATCTTCTTTTACCCACGCCAGCAGCTCGCCAACGGGCGCGCCGTGAATGGTTTCCCAGGTTTTGGTGAGCTCACGCGCCAGCACCACGTAACGGGACTCACCCAGCACAGCAACGATATCTTCCAGGCTATCTAACAGACGGTGGGTGGATTCATAAAAAATCAGCGTACGCGGCTCCGCTTCAATGGCTTTTAGCGCATCACGACGGCCTTTTGATTTGGCAGGCAGGAAACCTTCATAACAAAAACGATCGGATGGTAAACCCGCAGCACTTAATGCAGTGATAGCAGCACACGGCCCCGGTAGTGGCACCACGCGAATCCCCGCTTCTCGGCAGGTACGCACCAGATGATAGCCGGGATCGTTAATCAGTGGCGTTCCGGCATCGGACACCAGCGCAATGTTTTGCCCTTCCTGCAGCTTCGCCAGTAACGTTTCGGCTTTCTGTTGTTCGTTATGGTCGTGCAGCGCAAACAACCGGGCATTAATCCCAAAATGTTGCAGCAATAAACCAGTGTGACGAGTATCCTCGGCGGCAATCAGATCAACGGCCTGTAAAACCTCCAACGCACGCTGGGTGATATCTGCCAGATTGCCGATTGGCGTCGGTACAATGTAAAGCTGGCCCTGAGAATTATCCGCCGATTGGTGTTGTTTCATTGTGTCGTCCGTATTGCCGATTTAATATTGAGCATTGCGTAAAAAAAATATCACTGGATACATTATGGTACCCTCAACATTTTCTCGTTTGAAAGCCGCGCGTTGTCTGCCTGTTGTTCTGGCAGCCCTGATTTTCGCCGGTTGTGGCACCCATACTCCCGATCAGTCCACTGCTTATATGCAGGGCACGGCGCAGGCTGATTCTGCCTTTTACCTGCAACAGATGCAGCAAAGTTCTGATGATACCAGGATCAACTGGCAATTACTCGCCATTCGTGCACTGGTGAAAGAAGGTAAAACCGGGCAGGCGGTGGAGCTGTTTAACCAACTGCCGCAGGAACTGAACGATTACCAGCGTCGCGAGAAAACTCTTCTGGCAGTAGAAATTAAGCTGGCGCAGAAAGATTTTGCTGGCGCACAAACCATGCTGGCGAAAATCACACCTGCCGATTTAGATCAAAACCAGCAGGCGCGTTACTGGCAGGCAAAAATCGATGCCAGTCAGGGGCGTCCTTCCATTGATTTACTGCGCGCCTTAATTGCTCAGGAACCCCTGCTCGGCGCGAAAGAAAAGCAACAGAATATTGATGCTACATGGCAGGCACTCTCCTCCATGACTCAGGACCAGGCGAATACGCTGGTGATCAACGCCGACGAAAATATTCTGCAAGGCTGGCTTGATCTGCAGCGCGTCTGGTTTGATAACCGTAACGATCCCGACATGATGAAAGCTGGGATCGCCGACTGGCAGAAACGTTATCCGAACAACCCGGGCGCGAAAATGCTGCCAACGCAGTTGGTTAACGTAAAAGCGTTTAAACCCGCATCGACCAACAAAATCGCCCTGCTGTTGCCACTGAATGGCCAGGCAGCGGTATTTGGTCGCACTATTCAGCAAGGCTTTGAAGCGGCAAAAAATATCGGCACTCAGCCAGTGGCGGCTCAGGTAGCTGCCGCACCTGCCGCAGACGTAGCAGAACAACCTCAGCCGCAAACCGTGGATGGCGTTGCCAGCCCGGCACAAGCCTCGGTTAGCGATCTGACCGGTGAACAACCTGCGGCCCAGCCGGTGCCTGTAAGCGCCCCGGCGGCAACCACCGCAGCGGTAAGCGCACCCGCGAATCCATCCGCAGAGCTGAAAATTTATGATACCTCATCACAACCACTTAGCCAGATCTTAAGCCAGGTTCAACAGGATGGCGCGAGTATTGTGGTCGGTCCGTTGCTGAAAAATAACGTTGAAGAGTTACTGAAAAGCAACACCCCGCTGAACGTGCTGGCACTGAACCAGCCGGAAAATATCGAAAACCGCGTCAATATTTGTTACTTCGCGCTTTCACCGGAAGACGAAGCGCGCGATGCAGCGCGTCATATTCGTGATCAGGGTAAACAAGCGCCACTGGTGCTGATCCCTCGCAGTTCGCTGGGCGATCGCGTAGCCAATGCGTTTGCGCAAGAGTGGCAGAAGCTGGGCGGCGGTACCGTTTTGCAACAAAAATTTGGTTCCACCAGCGAATTACGCGCGGGAGTTAACGGTGGTTCTGGTATCGCTTTAACCGGTAGCCCGATTACTCCCAGAGCGACAACCGACTCAGGCATAACGACCAACAATCCAACGCTGCAAACCACGCCAACCGATGACCAGTTCACCAATAATGGCGGCCGTGTCGATGCGGTGTACATTGTGGCAACGCCGGGCGAAATCGCTTTTATCAAACCGATGATCGCCATGCGTAACGGTAGCCAGAGCGGTGCAACGCTGTACGCAAGCTCCCGAAGCGCACAAGGCACCGCGGGTCCGGATTTCCGTCTGGAAATGGAAGGTTTGCAATATAGCGAAATCCCGATGCTGGCAGGCGGTAATCTGCCATTAATGCAGCAGGCGCTCAGTGCGGTGAATAACGATTATTCGCTGGCTCGCATGTATGCGATGGGCGTTGATGCCTGGTCGTTGGCAAATCATTTCTCACAAATGCGCCAGGTTCAGGGTTTCGAAATCAACGGTAATACCGGAAGTCTGACGGCTAACCCGGATTGCGTAATTAACAGGAAGTTATCATGGCTACAGTACCAACAAGGTCAGGTAGTCCCCGCCAGTTAACCACTAAACAGACCGGCGATGCGTGGGAGGCACAAGCGCGTCGCTGGCTGGAGAGCAAAGGACTGCGGTTTGTCGCCGCTAACGTGAACGAGCGTGGCGGCGAGATCGATCTGATAATGCGTGAAGGCAGGACCACCGTTTTTGTCGAGGTGCGTTACCGCCGCTCAGCCCTTTACGGTGGTGCGACAGCCAGTGTGACCCACAGCAAACAACACAAATTATTACAGACTGCCCGCTTGTGGCTCGCGCGTCATAATGGGAGTTTTGATACTGTGGATTGCCGGTTCGATGTGGTAGCCTTCACCGGGAATGAAGTTGAGTGGATTAAGGATGCCTTTAATGACCACTCATAATTAAGGTTTAAGGATTAGCGTGCAAGAACGAATTAAAGCTTGCTTCACTGAAAGCATTCAAACTCAAATTGCGGCAGCAGAGGCGCTTCCGGATGCCATCTCCCGTGCAGCCATGACGCTGGTTCAGTCTTTGCTCAATGGCAACAAAATCCTCTGTTGTGGTAATGGAACTTCCGCTGCCAACGCACAGCATTTTGCTGCCAGCATGATCAACCGATTCGAAACGGAGCGGCCCAGCTTACCTGCCATTGCACTAAATACTGATAATGTTGTCTTAACGGCGATTGCCAACGATCGCTTACATGATGAAGTGTATGCAAAACAGGTGCGGGCGCTGGGGCATGCGGGAGATGTGTTGTTAGCCATTTCCACCCGTGGCAACAGCCGCGATATCGTAAAAGCAGTAGAAGCTGCTGTTACGCGTGATATGACCATTGTGGCATTGACTGGCTATGACGGCGGTGAACTTGCAGGGTTGTTAGGGCCACAGGATGTGGAGATCCGCATTCCTTCGCATCGTAGTGCTCGCATTCAGGAAATGCATATGCTGACGGTAAATTGCTTGTGCGATCTGATCGATAACACGCTTTTCCCTCACCAGGATGTTTAAGGAGAATACATGAAGGCATTATCGCCAATCGCAGTCCTTATTTCCGCACTGCTGTTGCAAGGTTGCGTTGCTGCCGCCGTAGTGGGCACCGCGGCTGTGGGTACAAAAGCCGCAACTGACCCACGCAGTGTCGGCACCCAGGTGGATGATGGAACCCTGGAAGTGCGCGTGAACAGCGCATTGTCGAAAGACGAACAAATCAAGAAAGAAGCACGCATTAATGTAACGGCCTATCAGGGCAAAGTGCTGCTGGTTGGGCAGTCACCAAATGCTGAACTTTCGGCTCGCGCCAAACAGATTGCTATGGGCGTAGACGGTGCCAACGAAGTGTATAACGAGATTCGTCAGGGCCAGCCGATTGGTCTGGGCGAAGCGTCTAACGATACGTGGATCACCACCAAAGTGCGTTCGCAGCTGTTAACCAGCGATCTGGTGAAATCCTCCAACGTGAAAGTGACCACTGAAAATGGTGAAGTGTTCCTGATGGGGCTGGTGACTGAACGTGAAGCGAAAGCGGCGGCAGATATTGCCAGTCGGGTGAGCGGCGTAAAACGTGTAACCACAGCGTTTACGTTTATTAAATAGCAGCACCTTGTAATGCCTGATGCGACGCTTGCCGCGTCTTATCAGGCCTGCAACGATGCAAACCGTAGGTCGGATAAGGCGTTTACGCCGCATCCGACATGTTTTCCCTCAAATCAGAACAACAGCGCCAGCCCGCCGACAATCACACCAGACACCGCCACCATCGCACCCGTCAGCCATAAGGCTTTCGCCGGGAACGCTTTACGCAACATTATCAGCGACGGCAAACTTACAGCAGGAAGCGTCATCAACAATGCCAGCGCCGGAGCGGTTCCCATACCTGCCAGCATCATCGTTTGTACAATCGGAATTTCTGCTGCCGTGGGAATGACAAACAAGCATCCCGCTACCGCCATCGCAATCACCCACATCAGGCTGTTATCGACAGCACCATCGGCATGGGGGAATAACCAGACGCGAGCGGCACCCAACGCCAGTACGGCAAGGATATATACCGGGATCGTACTCCAGAAAAGCGTCCATAGCGCCCTGCCCCAGCGGCTAAAAAATCCGCCCTGCGCTTCCGGCATGTCAATTTCGACCGGAGCCTGCGTTTGCGGTGTTTCACGCACCCATTTTTGCACCAGCGTCGCAATCAGCAACACCATCACCAGCCCCGCCACCAGACGAATCGCCGCAAAGCCCCAGCCGAGGACAAAACCCATAAACACCAGCGTCGCCGGATTTAACAACGGATTCCCCATCCAGAATGCCAGCGCCCCGCCCATCGACACCTGTTGACGACGCATCCCCGCCGCGACCGGTGCCGCACAGCAAGTACACATCATGCCCGGCAGCGAAAACAGCGTTCCCAGCAGCGTGCCGCGAAAGCGCGATTGCCCAAGCGTGCGTAGCAGCCAGTCACGAGGGATCAGCACCTGAATCAACGACCCGAGGATCACTCCCAGCACCGCCGCTTTCCATACCGCGAGGAAATAGACCATCGCGTAATCCAACGCCGCCTGCCACGGATTAGCATCCGCCTGTGAGAGTATTGATTTACCGATGTTGTGAGTTTCGGCGGCGGTAAACGCTTTGCCGTAGTAAGGTTGCCATTTCACATACCAGAGACCAGCAATGACAACGAGAAAGAAAAGCGCGGGTTTCCACCACTGAATGGGCGTTGCCGCCTGAGATGAAGACTGACCAGTCATAGCATTCCCCAGGAATTAGTTATGATAATTGAGCGCGTGAATATTACGCTCACTATCAATTCTTGGGAATAATTATTCAGCTCTTTTGCGTAATTCTGAAGAGCTTAAAATAGTCACACCTTCATACTCAGGCCGCATCGCCTCTGCCAGCATGACCCGCGCCACGTCTCGCGCATCAATGGATTTCCAGTTACCCGGTAGCAGACGAAACAACGGTGCAAAAAGCGTTTCGTTCATCCGCTGCTTGCTGCGATCGCCCAGCAACATCGACGGACGGGCAATGGTCAGTTTCGGCCAATTCTGGGCGATTAACGCTTCTTCCATCTCCCCTTTGACGCGGTTATAGAAAAACGGCGAGTGGGGATTGGCCCCCATAGCACTGACTACCAGCATATGCTGAGCACCCAGTCGCCGTCCGGTTAATGCGGTATCCACAACCAGCGTGTAATCGGCATGAATAAACGCTTCTTTGCTCCCCGCTTCCCGCCGCGTGGTGCCGAGACAACAAAACACAATGTCGATAGGATCAGTGACCTGTGCCAGCGCGTCGGTCAGTTGCGGATCATGGGGATTGAACACTCCTGGCATATCTCCCAACGGACGTCGCGTCGGTGCAGCAATAGCGTTAACTTTCGGTTCGTTAATCAACATCCGCAGCAGGTGACCGCCCACCAGCCCCGTTGCGCCTGTAATCAGTACCTGACTCATCTTCGCTCCTTTACAGAATTGTCTGCCTTGCGCTCCCCGGCTCATGCACCAGGCTTAATAGACCATGAGGTAATTATCCCCGATTGTGAGAAATTCGCCTCATCCAATGCAACAACGCGGAGGAAGCATGAGTAAGAAAATTGCCGTTTTAATCACTGATGAATTTGAGGATTCAGAATTTACTTCACCCGCAGACGAGTTCCGTAAAGCCGGACACGAAGTGATTACCATTGAAAAACAAGCGGGTAAAACGGTGAAAGGGAAAAAAGGAGAAGCCAGCGTGACCATCGATAAATCCATCGATGAAGTGACGCCAGCCGAGTTTGATGCCCTGCTGCTACCGGGCGGCCATTCACCGGATTATCTGCGTGGCGACAACCGTTTTGTCACCTTTACCCGTGATTTTGTGAATAGCGGCAAACCGGTGTTTGCCATTTGCCACGGTCCGCAGCTGCTGATCAGCGCCGATGTGATTCGGGGACGCAAACTGACCGCGGTTAAACCGATTGTGATTGATGTTAAAAACGCGGGCGCGGAATTTTACGATCAGGAAGTCGTGGTCGATAAAGATCAGCTGGTTACCAGTCGGACACCGGACGATTTGCCCGCGTTTAACCGCGAGGCGTTACGCCTGCTCGGTGCCTGAGCTACGTAGCCAAATCATTTTTTTACCAAAGCCCAGCGTGTTGTCAGTGAATTTGATTTCATCAAGCCGGATTTCCCACACCGGCGCCGACAGCATTCTGGCAACCGGAAAGCGACGATTATACGCCTTACGCGCAAGGTCGCTTTCCTCACCTTCCAGTCTGCGGATCTCACCTTTAAACTGCACGCCGCGAATTAACGCTACCGTTTTCGGCTGACCGTTTACCGTTCCAGCAACTGCCGCCTGCGGCCCACTCATCTGCGCGTGACGCGTTTTTTCCTCCGTCAAAATGTAGAAGGCAACTTTCTGTGCATCAAAAAGATAAAAGGCATTGGCGCACCACAATTCCCCTTCCTGCTGCACACACCAGGTGACAACATGTTGTTTTGCCAGCCAACGGCTGATGGCGGTGAGTGTTTCCATAGCTGTTCTCTTTTATACTGTGGGCCTGACCTTAACATGTGACGCAGACGATGACACCCTGGTTTCTTTACTTGATCCGTACCGCCGACAATAAGCTTTATACCGGGATCACCACGGATGTCGAACGCCGCTATCAGCAACATCAAAGCGGCAAAGGCGCAAAAGCACTGCGTGGGAAAGGTGAACTGACGCTGGCATTTTCCGCGCCAGTGGGCGACCGTTCGCTGGCACTACGGGCGGAATATCGCGTTAAACAACTGACCAAACGGCAAAAAGAACGTCTGGTAGCGGAAGGCGCAGGGTTTGCAGAACTGTTGAGCAGCCTGCAAACCCCAAAGATTAAAAGCGATTGAAGTGCTCGTGATACTCAACCAGACCGGTTACGCCGTTCAGCGCGTCATCCGCTAAACGATGTACCTGGAAGGCGCTTTCAGTGCCCGGCCAGCGACAACGCAGATCGTGATGCGCCGCCAGTTCAAAGCCGAAACGGCTGTACAGCGCCGGATCGCCCAGCGTCACCACTGCGGCATAGCCGAACTCATTAAGCGAATCGAGTCCTTCATAGACCAGTTGGCGTGCCAGCCCCTGTCCACGGTATTTTTCATCTACCGCCAGCGGTGCCATGCCGACCCATTGTAGATCTTCGCCCTGCACATCAACCGGACTAAATGCCACATAGCCAATGACCTGACCTTCGTCATCTGTCGCCACCAGCCCCAGCGTCAGAAAGCCATCTTCACGCAGATCGTGAACCAGCTTCGCTTCCGCATCGCTTTCGAATGAACGACGCAGCAGGGCATCAATACCCGGCGCATCAATGGGAATTTCTACTCGAATTAGCATGGTTCACCTACCGATGTCTGTTTGGTTTCAGGCGCGGTTTTCATTCCCGCCTCAACAAAATCCGCCAGTTGCAGCAGCATCATGCGTAAGGCTTTCGGCATTTGCTCCAGTTCAATGGCGTCCATCAGGTTTTTCACATATAACCCCAGCTCCGTATCGCCTTCAATCACCAGCCGACGCTGGAAGAAGAGCGTGTCCGGATCCTGTTTACGCGCCGCAATCATCAGCAGATCGCTGGCGTCGGCACTAAAACTCACATCAGCTTGCGCGTTCTGGCTAACGACCAGTTTGCCATTCACCACCGAGGTAAACCATTGCAGGTCAATATCACGCACATGAATACTTAACCAGCGCCCTTCAAGAAACTCCAGCTCGCCATCATCCAGCGCCTGGCGGAATTGCCAGCTTAAGACCTGCTCAAGAACCTGGCGTTTTAGCGCAAATGGCGTCAGTTTTACCGGTACACTCAACAGAGATGGCCCCAAATGCACAATACGGGAACGCAGTTTATCCAACACGAGTTTTACTCCCTGTTTCAACAATCATCCTATTTTGCCATATCAGAAAAATAACATAGCGGTATAAATCAACAATTCCATATGAAATTGCTGCTACCACCAATACAACTTTAACTGCCTTAAATCAAAAATTGTCGCTGCAAGGTTAACTAAAATCCCAGTTCGTTAACATTTTTGCGTTTTGATAGCGCACCCTTCAGGAAAAATTATGGAGCTGCTCTGCCCTGCCGGAAATCTCCCGGCGCTTAAGGCGGCCATCGAAAACGGCGCAGATGCTGTTTATATCGGGCTAAAAGATGATACCAATGCCCGTCACTTCGCCGGCCTTAACTTTACCGAGAAAAAATTGCAGGAAGCGGTGAGTTTTGTCCATCAACATCGCCGCAAACTTCACATCGCGATTAACACTTTTGCGCATCCGGACGGTTACGCCCGCTGGCAGCGCGCCGTGGATATGGCGGCGCAGTTGGGTGCCGATGCGCTGATTCTCGCCGACCTCGCCATGCTGGAGTACGCCGCCCAGCGATACCCGCATATTGAACGTCATGTGTCAGTGCAGGCTTCAGCAACCAATGAAGAGGCGATTCACTTTTATCATCGCCATTTTGACGTTGCCCGCGTGGTGCTGCCGCGCGTGTTGTCGATTCATCAGGTGAAACAACTGGCGCGGGTCACGCCTGTACCGCTGGAAGTGTTCGCTTTCGGCAGTCTGTGCATTATGTCGGAAGGTCGTTGCTATCTGTCGTCGTATCTGACGGGTGAGTCGCCCAACACCGTGGGGGCATGTTCTCCGGCCCGTTTCGTGCGCTGGCAGCAAACGCCACAGGGGCTGGAATCCCGCCTGAACGAAGTGCTGATCGACCGTTATCAGGACGGCGAAAACGCAGGTTATCCGACGCTGTGTAAAGGGCGTTATCTGGTGGACGGCGAGCGCTATCATGCGCTGGAAGAACCAACCAGTCTCAATACCCTTGAGCTACTGCCAGAGTTAATGGCGGCGAATATCGCTTCGGTGAAAATTGAAGGCCGCCAGCGTAGCCCTGCGTATGTCAGCCAGGTAGCGAAAGTCTGGCGTCAGGCTATCGACCGTTGTAAGGCCGATCCGCAAAACTTCGTGCCGCAAAGCGCGTGGATGGAGACGCTCGGGTCGATGTCCGAAGGCACACAAACCACTCTTGGCGCGTATCACCGTAAATGGCAGTGAGAAAAGTAATGAAATATTCCTTAGGGCCGGTGCTGTGGTACTGGCCAAAAGAGACGCTGGAAGATTTTTATCAGCAGGCCGCCGCCAGCAGCGCCGACGTGATTTATCTCGGTGAAGCGGTCTGTAGCAAACGCCGGGCAACCAAAGTTGGCGACTGGCTGGAGATGGCAAAATCGCTCGCCGGAAGTGGCAAGCAGATTGTGCTCTCCACGCTGGCGCTGGTGCAAGCATCCTCCGAACTGGGCGAACTGAAACGCTATGTTGAGAACGGTGAGTTTCTGATTGAAGCCAGCGATCTCGGCGTGGTGAATATGTGCGCTGAGCGCAAACTGCCGTTCGTCGCCGGACACGCGCTGAACTGCTACAACGCGGTGACGCTGAAAATATTGCTCAAACAGGGCATGATGCGCTGGTGTATGCCGGTGGAACTTTCCCGCGACTGGCTGGTGAATCTGCTTAATCAGTGCGATGAGCTGGGCATTCGCAACCAGTTTGAAGTGGAAGTCTTGAGCTACGGTCATCTGCCGCTGGCCTACTCCGCCCGCTGCTTTACCGCGCGTTCGGAAGACCGCCCAAAAGATGAGTGTGAAACCTGCTGCATTAAGTATCCGAACGGGCGCAACGTGCTGTCGCAGGAAAACCAACAAGTGTTTGTGCTCAATGGCATTCAGACCATGAGCGGCTACGTGTACAACCTCGGTAACGAGCTGGCATCCATGCAGGGGCTGGTTGATGTGGTCCGCCTGTCACCGCAGGGTACTGACACTTTCGCGATGCTCGACGCCTTCCGCGCTAATGAAAATGGCGCTGCACCACTCCCGTTGACGGCAAACAGCGACTGTAACGGCTACTGGAGACGGCTGGCTGGGCTGGAACTGCAAGCCTAAGCAAATAGCTCACTTTGTTAACAACTTTAACTACTCTTTAATGCAGTATTAAAGATTAATCGGTAACAAAGTGAGCTGTTATGACTGATAAAACCATTGCGTTTTCGCTACTCGATCTGGCCCCCATCCCCGAAGGTTCTTCAGCGCGAGAAGCGTTCTCCCACTCTCTCGACCTCGCCCGTCTGGCTGAAAAGCGCGGCTATCATCGCTACTGGCTGGCGGAACACCACAATATGACCGGCATTGCCAGTGCTGCAACATCAGTATTGATTGGCTATCTGGCGGCAAATACCACCACACTGCATCTGGGGTCTGGCGGCGTGATGTTACCAAACCACTCACCGTTGGTGATCGCCGAACAGTTCGGTACGCTCAATACGCTCTATCCGGGGCGAATTGATTTAGGGCTGGGTCGTGCGCCAGGTAGTGACCAACGGACAATGATGGCACTGCGCCGCCATATGAGCGGCGATATTGATAATTTCCCCCGCGATGTCGCTGAACTGGTGGACTGGTTTGACGCCCGCGATCCCAATCCGCATGTACGCCCTGTACCGGGCTATGGCGAGAAAATCCCCGTGTGGTTATTAGGCTCCAGCCTTTACAGTGCACAACTGGCGGCGCAGCTTGGTCTGCCGTTCGCGTTTGCCTCACACTTCGCACCGGATATGCTATTCCAGGCGCTGCATCTTTATCGCAGCAACTTCAAACCGTCGGCACGACTGGAGAAACCGTACGCGATGGTGTGCATCAATATTATCGCCGCCGACAGCAACCGCGACGCCGAATTCCTGTTTACCTCGATGCAGCAAGCCTTTGTGAAGCTGCGCCGCGGTGAAACCGGGCAACTGCCGCCACCGATTCAAAATATGGATCAGTTCTGGTCACCGTCTGAGCAGTATGGCGTGCAGCAGGCGCTAAGTATGTCGCTGGTGGGTGATAAAGCGAAAGTGCGCCATGGCTTGCAGTCGATCCTGCGCGAAACCGACGCGGATGAGATTATGGTTAACGGGCAGATTTTCGATCACCAGGCGCGCCTGCATTCGTTTGAGCTGGCGATGGATGTTAAGGAAGAGTTACTGGGGTAATTTTATAACGCCGGTTTTCAACAGAAATGATTGGCAATCGGCGATTTTTTTCGAAGTAATCATAGCCGGGCTTCAACATAAGCCAGAAATTATATTCCGGCCATGCCTGCGCCTGGCGCATATTTTCGTCGTTCATCGCAAACGGGAAGATATGCACCGGCACGCTCTTCTGCCCGCTCTTTAGCGCCTGAGCCACCCGTTGATAAATCTCTTCAATACCAGCATCGGTCATGGCATAGCAGCCCGCCGAAACACAATTCCCGTGAACCATTATGAAATCACCGGTATAGCCGTTTGCCCGATCGTAAGCATTCGGATAGCCAATATTAAATGCCAGATGATAGCGGCTGTTTGGGTTAAGTAACCCTTTGTTGGTGGCATAAAAACCTTCCGGGCTTTTACCATCCCCCTGTTTGTGCTTTGGCCCTAAGCCACCAGACCACGCGCATATAGTCCAGGTTTT
Source organism: Escherichia coli (assembly GCF_036503815.1). Classification (GTDB taxonomy): domain Bacteria; phylum Pseudomonadota; class Gammaproteobacteria; order Enterobacterales; family Enterobacteriaceae; genus Escherichia; species Escherichia coli_F. Next base: position 654,397 of record NZ_AP027764.1, on the reverse strand, counting down.
ATAGAGTTCGTAAGGCTTGTTGTTGGTGCTTGCCCACAGTTCCAGCTTATCTTCCGCTTTCAGAATGCGGATAAATAACTGGTCGCCGGGGTGAATGATTTTTAAAGACGGCACGACAGGTTTTTCAACCGGCAGGAAAACGTGCTCCTTGTGCGGGGTGGGCCAGAAAAATTGAAAAATCAAGGCGATAAACAGGCTCAACAATACAATAGAGAGTTGTCCTTTACGCCCCATTTTCGTATTCCGCTTACTCTCCTCAGGTTTCAGTGTACATTTTCTTGTGAATCTAAATGAAAAAAAAGTCCAGTTGTAGACTTTTATAAAATAGTAATCTTTTTATCATAGTCGAAAGGGATATGAATAAATCGACTTATTACCAGAGAAAATCATCATGAGTGAACCTGCTTCCTTTTTTCTTCATGCACATATTACCGAGAATAACCTCGAGAAGTTTTTCCATTCACCCGCAACAAATATCAAAGACTATGACGACTGGTTGCCATGGTTTACCGAGGAGCAGAGGTTGTATGGCGATCCTGCAAAAATGCTTAACAATCTTGCTGCATGTAATTCTGGTGAAAGTGAAAAGAATATTTATGCTGAACATATCAACTTTAATAAAGAAACACAGATAGTCACGATGGATCATATATTTCTCTCAGAGAGCTATGAAATCTTCATGCCACTCATGGCCTGTGTGCGAGGCATCGAGAAATTTATTACGCCAGGGGAAAATAATTTTGCGCTAATTTATTATTACTGGTGGGGTTCGGAGACCGCTATCGCGCTCGAATTTGACGCCAATGGTAGCAAAATAACGGCAAATCCTAAGGCAGAAAATTTAACTATCGCCGATGCTTTTTTCGATGAGCACGGGGAAGCTCTCGCTGAAGAACTTTATAATAAACAGGGGTTTATTTGATACCATCTCGTATACTTGTGAATTATTGCCGGATGAAAACTGCTCATCTGGCTCGTTCAATTACTGATACACCGGCAGCAAATTAAAGCTCGATAAAATATGCACCAGTGCGTTGCCAACACCAAACACCAGAATCAGTGCAATCATCGGCTTGCCGCCCCAGACACGGAATTTCGGGCTGCCAAAGCGTTTACGCGATGCGCGGGCCAACAGCGCCGGAACAATTGCAGCCCAGATGGTAGCCGCTAAGCCAGCATAACCAATGGCGTACAGGAATCCGTTCGGGAACAGCAGGCCACCCACGACAGGCGGTGCAAAGGTCAGCAACGCCGTTTTAAAGCGGCCCAGGGCAGAGTCGTCAAAACCAAACAGATCTGCCAGATAGTCAAACAAACCCAGCGTTACGCCGAGGAACGAACTCGCTACCGCAAAGTTTGAGAACACAACCAGTAGCAGATCCAGACTACGACTGTTCAGCACGCCGCTTAACGCCTGTACCAGCACATCAATATTACCGCCCTTTTCGGCGATGCCGATAAACTCCGGACGAGGGATGTTGCCCATCGTCGCCAGCAACCAGATGGTATACAGCGCCAGCGCCATCAGCGTACCGTAGACCAGGCATTTCACGATAGTTTTCGGATCTTTGCCGTAATACTTCATCAGGCTCGGCACGTTACCGTGATAACCAAATGAGGCCAGACAGAACGGCAGGGTCATCAACAGATACGGTGCATAAGACGCATTGCTTTCCGCGACGTTAAACAATGTCGCAGGCTGCACATGCCCCAGCAAACTGCCGAAAGTGAGGAAGAAGGTAATAACTTTCGCCCCAAGCACAATCGCCGTCATCCGGCTGACGGCTTTGGTGCTCAACCACACCACAAACGCCACCAGTAGCGCAAAACCAAAACCTGCAGCTCGTGCCGGAACATTCAGCGACATCTCCGCGAAGGTGTGATGCAGAATCGAACCGCTGGCAGAAATATAGGCGTAAGTCAGGATGTAGAGCACAAAGGCAATGGAAATGCCGTTGACCACGTTCCAGCCTTTGCCCAGCAAATCTTTGGTGATGGTGTCAAAACTCGAACCGATTCGATAATTCAGGTTAGCTTCCAGAATCATCAAGCCGGAATGCAGCATACAGAACCAGGTGAAAATCAGCGCCGCCATTGACCAGAAGAACCACGCACCGGACATGACCACTGGCAGAGAAAACATCCCTGCGCCAATAATGGTGCCGCCGATAATCACCACGCCGCCAAGTAGCGACGGTGACGTTTGGGTGGTGGTTAGTGTTGCCATGAGGGCTTCTCTCCAGTGAAAAATAGTGCGACTGCGTTGTTATGCATTTCACTGTACCAGTACATGAGTACAAAAGACAGAAAAAAAGCCCCGATGGTTAAAATCGGGGCTGTATATTTTACTTTACGGCAGAGGTCTGCGGGTCAGCGAATTACGCATCACCACCGAAACGACGACGACCAGTAGAGTCATCACGACGCGGTGCGCGGCCTTCACGACGTTCGCCGCTAAAACGACGACCATCACCACGACCACCTTCACGGCGCTCACCGCTGAAGTTACGACCGCCTTCACGACGTTCGCCACCGAAACCACGACCACCACCACGACGCTCACCACCAGTATGCGGCTGTGCATCGCCCAGCAACTGCATGTTCATCGGCTTGTTGAGAATGCGAGTACGCGTAAAGTGTTGCAGCACTTCACCCGGCATACCTTTCGGCAGTTCGATGGTGGAGTGAGAAGCAAACAGCTTGATGTTACCGATGTAACGGCTGCTGATGTCACCTTCGTTAGCAATCGCGCCAACGATATGACGAACTTCAACACCATCATCGCGGCCCACTTCAATGCGGTACAGCTGCATATCGCCAACATCACGACGTTCACGACGCGGACGATCTTCACGGTCACCACGCGGGCCACGGTCGTTACGATCGCGCGGACCACGGTCATCACGGTCACGGAATTCACGTTTCGGACGCATCGGCGCATCTGGCGGAACAATCAGAGTACGTTCACCCTGTGCCATTTTCAGCAGTGCGGCTGCCAGAGTTTCGAGATCCAGCTCTTCACCTTCTGCAGTCGGCTGAATTTTGCTCAGCAGTGCACGGTATTGATCCAGATCGCTGCTTTCCAGCTGCTGCTGTACTTTAGCGGCGAATTTTTCCAGACGACGTTTGCCCAGCAGTTCTGCGTTCGGCAGTTCTACTTCCGGAATGGTCAGCTTCATAGTGCGTTCAATGTTGCGCAGCAGACGACGCTCGCGGTTCTCAACGAACAGCAGCGCACGACCAGCACGCCCCGCACGGCCTGTACGACCAATACGGTGAACGTAAGACTCAGAATCCATCGGGATATCGTAGTTAACTACCAGGCTGATACGCTCAACGTCCAGGCCACGGGCCGCAACGTCGGTCGCAATCAGGATGTCCAGACGACCATCTTTCAGGCGTTCCAGCGTCTGCTCACGCAGCGTCTGGTTCATGTCACCGTTCAGTGCAGCGCTGTTGTAGCCGTTACGCTCAAGAGCTTCTGCCACTTCCAAAGTCGCGTTTTTAGTACGAACGAAGATAATCGCCGCATCAAAATCTTCCGCTTCCAGGAAACGTACCAGTGCTTCGTTTTTACGCATCCCCCACACAGTCCAGTAGCTCTGGCTGATGTCAGGACGGGTAGTCACGCTGGACTGAATGCGCACTTCCTGCGGCTCTTTCATAAAGCGGCGGGTAATGCGACGAATCGCTTCCGGCATAGTTGCAGAGAACAGAGCGGTCTGATGACCTTCCGGGATCTGCGCCATAATGGTTTCAACGTCTTCGATGAAGCCCATGCGCAGCATTTCGTCAGCTTCATCCAGAACCAGACCGCTCAGTTTAGAGAGGTCCAGAGTGCCACGTTTCAGGTGGTCCAGCAGACGGCCAGGAGTACCGACAACGATCTGCGGCCCCTGACGCAGGGCGCGTAATTGCACGTCATAACGCTGGCCGCCGTACAGGGCAACCACGTTTACGCCGCGCATGTGTTTAGAGAAATCCGTCATTGCCTCAGCAACCTGTACCGCCAGTTCGCGGGTCGGTGCCAGCACCAGAATCTGTGGTGCTTTCAGCTCAGGATCAAGATTTTGCAGCAGAGGTAAAGAGAATGCTGCCGTTTTTCCGCTCCCCGTCTGGGCCATACCCAGAACGTCGCGGCCATTCAGCAGATGTGGAATACACTCTGCCTGAATTGGAGATGGTTTTTCGTAACCCAGATCGTTAAGGGCTTCAAGGATAGGAGCCTTCAGGCCCAGATCTGCAAAAGTGGTTTCGAATTCAGCCATGTAGTACGTGTGCCTCAAAATTAATGGCGGCCAGTCTACATAACTCATCATGAAATTGATCAGCAATTTTCATTGAAAAGTGTGAACCGGCTCAAAGTAGGTGTATTAACGAACAACAACGCCCTCACCCGTTAAGGTGATGGCAATCAAAAAAGATTACGGGCTGATGTGTACGTCAGCTATTGCTGGTCCGATTCTGCCAGGTCATCTTGGTCCTGGCCCAGGAGCGATAATTCCAACAATGCGTATCGGTGCTCAACAAAGTTATGAACGTTGTTGGCAACCGCCAGTTTGAACAGTGCCGTGGCGCTGTCCAAATCCCCCAGACTTAGGTAGTACTTACCTAAATAGAAGTTGGTTTCACTGAGATGCTCAGCGAGCGAGGTGTTATCCGTTGCGTCCGCCTTGAGCCTTTCCATTAACGTTTGTTCGCTAATGTTGCCCAGGTAGAACTCGACAATGTTCCATCCCCACTGCTCCTTATCCGATTTTTCGAAGTGCTGTTTTAACACTTCTTTAGCCTGCTTCTCATCGAGCTTCTGCTCGGCGAGATAAAGCCACAGACTACGGAAAGGATCATTAGGATCGTCTTGATAAAACGCTAGCAGATCATCTTGCGCTAACTTGTCACGACCGCCGTAATATAATGCGATCCCGCGATTCAAGTGCGCGTAGTTGTAAGTTGGATCAAGCTCAAGTACAGAATCAAACGCTTCATAGGCAGCATCAAAATTGCCTGCCTGCGTTAAATATATGCCTAAGTAATTGAATACTTCAGGCATATCCGGTCGGATTGCCAGCGCTTGCGAAAAATCGTTACGCGCTAATGCCCTCAGACCGAGACTATCATACAACACTCCGCGCTCATATAAAAGCTGTGCGCGTTCGTCATCGGTTAAAGCCCGACTGGCAAGGATTTGTTCCATACGTGCCAGAATCACTTCCTGCTGCAAAGTCGGTTGCAATGGTACCGCGAGGACTTCACTTTTACGCCAGGAAGTATTACTGCATCCTGCAAGCGTAAGTGCTGTCGCAACGAAACACCAGCGCAAAAAAGGCTTCATTTCCCACTCCCGAAGACCACGGTTGAATGAACGTCCTGTTCCCGGTTGCTAACAAGGCGTCCTGCCCGGTTAAAAGCCCCCCGCCGCAGCGGAGGGCAAATGGCAACCTTACTCGCCCTGTTCTGCAGCCGGAGCTTCCGGTGCTGCAGCAGGTTGAGACTGCTCAGTCGCTTCTTTAATGCTCAGACGGATACGGCCCTGGCGATCGACTTCCAGAACTTTCACCGGTACTTCCTGACCCATCTGCAGGTAGTCGGTCACTTTCTCAACACGCTTGTCGGCGATTTGAGAGATGTGGACCAGACCTTCTTTACCGCCGCCGATGGCAACAAATGCGCCAAAGTCAACGATACGAGTCACTTTACCATTGTAGACGCGGCCTACTTCGATTTCTGCAGTGATCTCTTCGATACGACGAATAGCATTTTTCGCCTTCTCGCCGTCGGTCGCTGCGATCTTCACAGTACCGTCATCTTCGATTTCGATGGTGGTGCCAGTTTCTTCGGTCAGGGCACGGATAACAGAACCGCCTTTACCGATAACGTCTTTGATCTTGTCCGGATTGATCTTGATGGTATGGATACGCGGTGCAAACTCAGAGATATCACCACGCGGCGCGTTGATCGCCTGCTCCATGACGCCCAGGATATGCAGACGCGCACCTTTAGCTTGATTCAGCGCAACCTGCATGATCTCTTTGGTGATACCTTCAATTTTGATATCCATCTGCAGTGCAGAGATACCGTCGCGGGAACCCGCAACTTTGAAGTCCATATCGCCCAGGTGATCTTCGTCGCCCAAAATGTCAGACAGTACAACGTAGTTGTCGCCTTCTTTCACCAGACCCATTGCGATACCCGCAACAGCAGCTTTGATTGGCACACCTGCGTCCATCAGCGCCAGAGACGCACCGCACACGGAAGCCATAGAAGAAGAACCATTGGATTCGGTAATTTCAGACACTACACGTACAGTGTACGGGAATTTGTCCATATCCGGCATTACTGCCAGCACGCCGCGCTTCGCCAGACGACCGTGACCAATTTCACGACGCTTCGGAGAACCGACCATGCCAGTTTCACCTACGGAATACGGAGGGAAGTTGTAGTGGAACAGGAAGGTGTCAGTACGTTCGCCCATCAGTTCATCAAGAACCTGTGCGTCACGTGCAGTACCCAGCGTTGCGGTAACCAGTGCCTGCGTTTCACCACGGGTGAACAACGCAGAACCGTGAGTACGCGGCAGCACGCCAGTACGCACATCCAGACCACGGATCATATCTTTTTCACGACCGTCGATACGCGGTTCGCCTGCCAGTACGCGGCTACGAACAACATTTTTCTCGATAGCGTGCAGAATTTCACCCAGTTCGTTTTCGTCCAGGGTTTCGTCTTCAGCAAGCAGCGTCGCGATGGTTTCAGATTTGATGACATCAACCTGCGCATAACGCTCTTGTTTGTCGGTGATGCGATAAGCATCGCTCAGACGAGCTTCAGCCAGCGCAGCAACGCGCGCGTTCAGCGCTTCGTTTACCGGCTCCGGCTGCCAATCCCAACGCGGTTTACCGGCTTCTTTCACCAGTTCATTGATGTTCTGAATAACAACTTGCTGTTGTTCATGACCGAACACCACTGCGCCCAGCATTTGGTCTTCGCTCAGCAGTTCAGCTTCAGATTCAACCATCAGCACGGCAGCTTCTGTACCGGCAACAACCAGATCCAGTTTGCTCTCTTTCAGCTCGTCCTGAGTCGGGTTCAGTACGTACTGGTCATTGATGTAACCTACGCGGGCAGCACCAATCGGACCATTGAACGGAATACCAGACAGAGAAAGTGCTGCGGAAGCACCAATCATCGCAACGATATCCGGGTTAACCTGCGGGTTAACAGAAACCACGGTGGCGATAACCTGAACTTCGTTGACGAAGCCTTCCGGGAACAGCGGGCGAATCGGGCGGTCAATCAGACGCGCGATCAGCGTTTCGCCTTCGCTTGGGCGGCCTTCACGACGGAAGAAGCTACCCGGGATACGACCAGCAGCGTAGGTACGCTCCTGATAGTTAACGGTCAGCGGGAAGAAGTCCTGACCTGGTTTGGCTTTTTTCTGGCCGACAACGGTAACGAATACCGCGGTGTCATCCATGCTAACCATAACAGCGGCAGTGGCTTGACGCGCCATCATGCCTGTTTCCAGAGTCACGGTGTGTTGGCCGTACTGGAATTTACGAACGATCGGATTAAGCAATGTAATATCCTTTCTCTTTCTTAGACAGCACCTTACGGCACTGGTGTTAATACCCGATCTTCTGCGCATCCTCGCGACTAATGACAACCCTAACCCAGCCCAATGTGGGTAAAGCCTCTCATTAGCCGCGCGAACCTCTGCAACGGAAGATCATTCATAGCAACAATACATTAGTTTCCAGTGAATTGCTGCCGTCAGTTTGAAAAAAGGGGCCACTCAGGCCCCTTTTCTGAAACTCGCAAGAATTAGCGACGCAGACCCAGGCGCTCGATGAGCTGGGTGTAACGTGCTACGTCTTTACGTTTCAGGTAGTCGAGCAGTTTACGACGCTGAGAAACCATGCGCAGCAGACCACGACGGCTGTGGTGATCTTTTTTGTGCTCTGCAAAGTGGCCCTGCAGGTGGTTGATCTGTGCAGTCAGCAGTGCTACCTGAACTTCGGTAGAACCGGTGTCGTTTGCGTCACGACCAAACTCAGAAACGATTTTAGCTGTTGCTTCAGTACTTAGAGACATTTTAAAACTCCAAAGTATATAGAATGAAAGGACGCCGATCTCTAATTCAGCGATCCCAGTGTACGTTACGCAAAGTGTTAAACAATTTACGCGACGTTAAGCGGCAGTATTCTACTCGTAGCGACTTGTTATCGCAAGACGGTTAACATTACGCCGGGTATTCAACCACCAGGCGACGAGGCGCAACGCGGCCTTCATCGTCAATTTCGCCCATACCGATAAACTTGCCATTCTCACCTTCTGTAACGCGAACCAGTCCTTCCAGCGGCGCACCGGATGTACGAACCGGGTTACCATTTTTGAAGTAAACAGAAGACGTTAACGGAAGATTCACCACCGGATAGTCCGAAGCTGGACTGTCCATTGGCATCAGTAATGGATCAAGTAACTCCGCTGCCGGAATATCCTGCTGCTCGGCTTGCTCAACCAGTTCACGCAGATGTTCCAGAGTCACCATCCGTTCAACCGGATATTTACTTACAGCCAGGCGACGCAGGTAAATAACATGCGCGCCACAGCCGAGTTTTTCGCCGAGATCGTCAATGATAGTGCGGATATAGGTGCCTTTTGAGCAGTGAATTTCCAGCTCCAGTTCATTGCCTTCGTGGCGAATAAACAACAATTCATAAACGGTAATCGGGCGTGCTTCACGCGGGACTTCAATTCCCTGACGCGCATATTCGTACAGTTTTTTGCCCTGGTATTTCAGTGCTGAATACATCGAAGGGATCTGTTCGATATCACCACGGAAAGTATCCAGTGCCGCCGCCAGTTGCTCTGCACTAAAGGTTACCGGACGTTCTTCAACGATTTGTCCGTCAGCGTCAGAAGTATCGGTACGCTGTCCAAGACGCGCAATCACCCGATAGCGTTTGTCGGAGTCCAGCAGATACTGGGAAAACTTCGTCGCTTCTCCGAGGCAAATCGGCAACATGCCGGTCGCCAGCGGGTCCAGCGCACCGGTATGCCCGGCACGATTAGCGTTATAAATCCGTTTCACTTTTTGCAGTGCATCGTTGCTGGACATACCCTGCGGTTTATCCAGCAACAAAACGCCATTAATGTCGCGACCGCGACGACGAGGACGACTCATTAGTCCTCCTTGCTGTCGTCCGGGTTAACACGACGTTCTTCGTCATGTTTGACCACGCTGGTCACCAGGTTTGACATACGCATCCCTTCAACCAGCGAGTTGTCGTAGAAGAAGGTCAGTTCCGGCACGATACGCAGGCGCATCGCTTTACCCAGCAGGCTGCGGATGAAACCAGAGGCTTCCTGCAACGCTTTGATGCCCGCTTTAACCGCGTCTTCATCTTTGTCGTTAAGGAACGTCACATATACTTTTGCATACGCCAGGTCACGAGACATTTCGACACCGGAAACGGTGGTCATCATGCCCAGACGAGGATCTTTAATTTCGCGTTGCAGGATGAGAGCGATCTCTTTTTGCATTTCCTGCGCTACGCGCTGCGGGCGACCAAATTCTTTCGCCATAATAAATTCTCCTGACAAAAAAGGGGCTGTTAGCCCCTTTTTAAAATTAATTTCAGGTGGAAGGGCTGTTCACGTAGCCTGATAAGACGCGCCAGCGTCGCATCAGGCAATCCATGCCGGATGCGGCGTAAACGCCTTATCCCGCATAGAACCCTAAAAACCTTAAGCGATGGTACGTTGGATCTCGATGATTTCGAATACTTCGATCACATCGCCAGTGCGGACGTCGTTGTAGTTCTTAACGCCGATACCACATTCCATACCGTTACGGACTTCGTTAACGTCATCTTTGAAGCGGCGCAGGGACTCCAGCTCGCCTTCGTAGATAACCACGTTGTCGCGCAGAACGCGGATCGGGTTGTGACGTTTAACCACACCTTCAGTAACCATACAACCTGCGATGGCACCAAATTTCGGTGATTTGAACACATCACGAACTTCCGCCAGACCGATAATCTGCTGTTTCAGTTCCGGAGACAGCATACCGCTCATCGCCGCTTTCACTTCGTCGATCAGGTTATAGATGACGGAGTAGTAACGCAGATCCAGGCTTTCCGCTTCAATCACTTTACGTGCAGAGGCATCAGCACGTACGTTGAAGCCAACCAGGATGGCGTTGGACGCCGCAGCCAGGGTAGCGTCGGTTTCGGTGATACCACCTACGCCAGAACCGATGATCTTCACTTTAACTTCGTCAGTAGACAGTTTCAGCAAGGAGTCGGAGATCGCTTCCACGGAACCCTGAACGTCTGCCTTCAGAACGATGTTCACTTCGTGAACTTCGCCTTCGGTCATGTTGGCGAACATGTTCTCGAGTTTCGATTTTTGCTGACGTGCCAGTTTAACTTCACGGAATTTGCCCTGACGATACAGTGCAACTTCACGTGCTTTCTTCTCGTCACGCACTACGGTAACTTCGTCACCCGCTGCCGGAACACCGGACAAGCCAAGGATTTCAACTGGAATGGACGGACCTGCTTCCAGCACTTCCTGACCCATTTCGTTACGCATTGCGCGAACACGACCGTATTCGAAACCACACAGAACGATGTCGCCCTTGTGCAGAGTACCTTCACGTACCAGAACGGTAGCAACCGGACCACGACCTTTATCGAGGAAGGATTCGATAACCGCACCGCTCGCCATACCTTTACGTACCGCTTTCAGTTCCAGAACTTCTGCCTGCAACAGGATAGCGTCCAGCAGTTCATCGATACCGGTACCTGCTTTCGCAGACACGTGTACGAACTGGCTTTCACCGCCCCACTCTTCCGGCAGGATGCCGTACTGAGAGAGTTCGTTCTTAACGCGATCTGGATCGGCTTCTGGTTTGTCGATCTTGTTCACTGCAACCACAACCGGCACGCCTGCCGCTTTCGCGTGCTGAATTGCTTCGATGGTCTGCGGCATTACGCCGTCGTCGGCAGCAACAACCAGGACTACGATGTCCGTTGCCTGCGCACCACGTGCACGCATTGAAGTAAACGCGGCGTGCCCCGGGGTGTCCAGGAAGGTGATCATGCCGTTTTCAGTTTCAACGTGGTATGCACCAATGTGCTGGGTAATGCCGCCCGCTTCGCCAGAGGCCACTTTCGTTGAACGAATGTAGTCCAGCAAAGAGGTTTTACCGTGGTCAACGTGACCCATGATGGTCACAACCGGCGCGCGCGGTTCAGCCGCAGCACCCGTGTCACGGTCGCTCATTACCGCTTCTTCCAGCTCGTTTTCACGACGCAGGATAACTTTGTGGCCCATCTCTTCGGCTACCAGCTGTGCAGTTTCCTGATCGATAACCTGGTTGATGGTTGCCATTGCGCCCAGTTTCATCATCGCTTTGATGACCTGAGAACCTTTAACCGCCATCTTGTTCGCCAGTTCACCAACGGTGATGGTTTCGCCAATCACAACGTCACGGTTAACGGCCTGAGCTGGCTTCTGGAAGCCTTGCTGCAGCGAAGAACCTTTACGTTTTCCGCCTTTACCGCCACGTACTGCTGCGCGTGCTTCTTCACGATCAGCTTTTGATTCAGAGTGTTTGTTGCCTTTCTTCGGACGCGCTGCTTTCGCGTTACGACCACGGCCACGGCCGCCTTCGACTTCACGATCGCTTTCGTCTTCTGCCTGGCGAGCATGTTGAGAAGTAGTAACGTGATAATCGCTGAAATCTTCAGTCGGTTCCGCGTTATCAGTCCATTTGTTTTCTTCCGCCATACGACGTGCTTCTTCAGCAACGCGACGTGCTTCTTCTTCGAGTTTACGACGCGCTTCTTCTTCAGCTTTACGCTTGAGCTCTGCAGCTTCCTGCTCACGGCGGGCTTTTTCAGCCTGGGCGTTTTTAGTCATATCGTCTTGTTGATTGCTCACTTTGTCTTTTTCCGCAGCTTCACGTTTCGCTTGTTCAGCAGCTTCACGCTTAGCTTGTTCTGCGGCCTCACGTTCAGCTTTTTGTTGCGCCTCGCGTTTGGCCGATTCTTCTGCCTCACGACGGGCTTGCTCTTCCGCTTCACGCTGCGCCTGCTCTTCCGCAGCAAGGCGTTCAGCCTCTTGCGGATCGCGTTTCACAAAGGTGCGTTTCTTGCGGACTTCGATTTGTACCGATTTGCTTTTTCCACCGGTACCAGGAATATTAAGGGTGCTGCGTGTTTTACGTTGCAGCGTTAATTTGTCCGGGCCTGAATTTTTCTGATTCAGGTGGTCAATTAAAGTCTGTTTCTCTTGTGCGGACACAGAGTCGTCAGCAGACTTCCGGATACCTGCATCAGCAAATTGCTGTACCAGGCGTTCCACGGAGGTCTGTCGCTCTGCGGCCAGCGTTTTAATCGTTACATCTGTCATGCTGTTCCTTCCTGCTACAGTTTATTACGCTTCGTCACCGAACCAGCAAATATTACGGGCAGCCATAATCAGTGCTCCGGCTTTTTCGTCGGTCAACCCTTCGATATCAGCCAGATCATCAATGCCCTGTTCGGCGAGATCTTCCAGCGTACAAACGCCACGGGCGGCCAGTTTGAATGCCAAATCACGATCTATCCCTTCAAGGTTCAGCAGATCGTCAGCCGATTTGTTATCACCGAGGCTTTCTTCCTGGGCCTGTGCAATGGTGGCCAGTGCATTTTTAGCACGCTCGCGCAGTGCTTCAACGGTCGGCTCATCAAGGCCTTCGATTTCCAACAGCTCTTTCATCGGCACATAGGCCAGTTCTTCCAGCGTCGAGAAGCCTTCTTCTACCAGGACAGTCGCAAAGTCTTCGTCGATGTCGAGATATTTGGTGAAGGTGTCGATCGCTGCGTGCGCTTCTGCCTGATGCTTAGCCTGCAGGTCGTCAACGGTCATCACGTTGAGTTCCCAACCGCTCAGCTGCGAAGCCAGACGCACGTTCTGACCGTTACGGCCAATCGCCTGCGCCAGATTACCGGCTTCAACGGCGATATCCATGGTGTGTTTATCTTCATCCACCACGATAGAAGCAACGTCTGCCGGTGCCATTGCGTTAATCACGAACTGCGCCGGGTTATCATCCCACAGGACGATATCGATACGTTCGCCGCCCAGTTCAGTAGAAACCGCCTGAACACGCGCGCCACGCATACCTACGCAAGCACCTACCGGATCGATACGTTTATCGTTGGTTTTCACCGCGATTTTCGCACGAGAACCCGGGTCGCGAGCCGCTGCTTTAATTTCAATCACTTCTTCGCCGATTTCCGGCACTTCAATGCGGAACAGTTCGATCAGCATTTCCGGCTTGGAACGGGTGACGAACAGTTGTGCGCCACGCGCTTCCGGGCGAACAGAATAGAGCACGCCACGAACGCGGTCGCCAGGGCGGAAGTTTTCACGCGGCAGCATATCTTCACGCAGGATCACGGCTTCAGCGTTGTTGCCCAGATCCAGAGAGATGTTGTCGCGGTTTACTTTTTTCACCACGCCGGTGATGATTTCACCTTCATGTTCACGGAACTGATCAACCACCATCGCACGTTCGGCTTCACGCACTTTCTGCACAATAACCTGTTTTGCCGTCTGGGTGGTGATACGGTCAAAGGTAACAGACTCAATCTGATCTTCAACGTAATCGCCCAGATTCAGGCTTTCATCTTCAAAGCGCGCAGCTTCAAGAGTGATTTCTTTCGTTGGCTGGGTGACTTCATCAACTACCAGCCAGCGACGGAAGGTGTCAAAATCACCGCTTTTGCGATCGATCTGTACGCGAACGTCGATCTCTTGTTCGTATTTTTTCTTGGTTGCTGTAGCCAGCGCGCTTTCCAACGCTTCGAAAATTTTCTCGCGAGGCAGCGCCTTTTCATTGGAGACGGCTTCAACTACAGCCAAAATTTCTTTGTTCATCGCGGGCTTTTCACCTCATCCAGACTATTAAAAGTGGGGAACCAGGTTCGCCTTCTGGATATTACTCAGCGCGAACACTTCATCTTTACCTTCGACGGTAACTGTGATCATTTCACCGTCTACCGCTTTGATAACGCCCTGCCATTTACGACGGTTTTGTACCGCCATACGGAGAACCAGAGTCACCTCTTCTCCGACGAAACGGGCGTAGTGTTCAGCCGTGAACAGTGGGCGATCGAGACCCGGTGAGGAGACTTCCAGGTTATAAGCAACGGTGATGGGATCTTCGACATCCAGCACAGCACTTACCTGGTGGCTCACATCAGCACAATCATCAACATTGATGCCATCTTCACTATCAATATAGATGCGCAGTGTGGATGTGCGACCGCGAATAAACTCGATGCCAACCAGTTCAAAACCCAGGGCCTCAACTGGCGCAGTAATCATCTCTGTTAATTTTTGCTCTAATGTGGACAAGCCCACCCCCAAGACATAAAAAAAGGGCCTAAAGCCCAGTTATTCTGTAGTCAGATAACAAAAAACCCCGATAAATCGGGGCTTTATATAACTGAACCCTATAACCGCAACTGCGGTCTGGAGCACTTTCCAGAAGGATTTTTTCAAATCCCACTACGAAGGCCGAAGTCTTCACAGTATATTTGAAAAAGGACTCTAAGGGAAAGTGGTTGCGGGGGCCGGATTTGAACCGACGACCTTCGGGTTATGAGCCCGACGAGCTACCAGGCTGCTCCACCCCGCGCCTGAAACGTGGCAAATTCTACTCGTTTTGGGTAAAAAATGCAAATACTGCTGGGATTTGGTGTACCGAGACGGGACGTAAAATCTGCAGGCATTATAGTGATCCACGCCACATTTTGTCAACATTTATTGCTAATCGCGTGAATGAATATCCAGTTCACTTTCGTTTGTCGAATACTTTTGCCCTCTACTGCTCCTCCTTAAGCGCATTATTTTACAAAAAACACACTAAACTCTTCCTGTCACCGATAAAAGATGATTAAATGAAAACTCATTTATTTTGCATAAAAATTCAGTGAGAGCGGAAATCCAGGCTCATCATCAGTTAATTAAGCAGGGTGTTATTTTATGACGACGATTCTCAAGCATCTCCCGGTAGGTCAACGTATTGGTATCGCTTTTTCCGGCGGTCTGGACACCAGTGCCGCACTGCTGTGGATGCGACAAAAGGGAGCGGTTCCTTATGCATATACTGCAAACCTGGGCCAGCCAGACGAAGAGGATTATGATGCGATCCCTCGTCGTGCCATGGAATACGGCGCGGAGAACGCACGTCTGATCGACTGCCGCAAACAACTGGTTGCCGAAGGTATTGCCGCTATTCAGTGTGGCGCATTTCATAACACCACCGGCGGCCTGACCTATTTCAATACGACGCCGCTGGGCCGCGCCGTGACCGGCACCATGCTGGTTGCTGCCATGAAAGAAGATGGCGTGAATATCTGGGGTGACGGCAGCACCTATAAAGGAAACGATATCGAACGTTTCTATCGTTACGGTCTGCTGACCAATGCTGAACTGCAGATTTACAAACCGTGGCTTGATACTGACTTTATTGATGAACTGGGCGGTCGTCATGAAATGTCTGAATTTATGATTGCCTGCGGTTTCGACTACAAAATGTCTGTCGAAAAAGCCTACTCTACGGACTCCAACATGCTTGGTGCAACGCATGAAGCGAAGGATCTGGAATACCTCAACTCCAGCGTCAAAATCGTCAACCCGATTATGGGCGTGAAGTTCTGGGATGAGAGCGTGAAGATCCCGGCAGAAGAAGTCACAGTACGCTTTGAGCAAGGTCATCCAGTGGCGCTGAACGGTAAAACCTTTAGCGACGACGTAGAAATGATGCTGGAAGCTAACCGCATCGGCGGTCGTCACGGCCTGGGCATGAGCGACCAGATTGAAAACCGTATCATCGAAGCGAAAAGCCGTGGTATTTACGAGGCTCCGGGGATGGCGCTGCTGCACATTGCGTATGAACGTCTGCTTACTGGTATTCACAACGAAGACACCATTGAGCAGTATCATGCACATGGTCGTCAGTTGGGCCGTCTGCTGTACCAGGGACGTTGGTTTGACTCCCAGGCGCTGATGCTGCGTGACTCCCTGCAACGCTGGGTTGCCAGCCAGATCACTGGTGAAGTTACCCTGGAACTGCGCCGCGGGAACGATTACTCCATCCTTAATACCGTCTCTGACAATCTGACCTACAAGCCAGAGCGTCTGACGATGGAAAAAGGCGACTCGGTGTTCTCGCCAGATGATCGTATCGGTCAACTGACCATGCGCAACCTGGATATCACCGATACCCGCGAGAAACTTTTCGGTTATGCCAAAACTGGCCTGCTTTCCTCCTCTGCCGCTTCGGGCGTGCCGCAGGTGGAGAATCTGGAAAATAAAGGCCAGTAATTCGACATCAACCCTGCCCTTCAGGGGTGGGGTTACCTTGCTTATCCTCAGTAAACTCCTTTCTTAGCATCACAAAATCGAAAACATCATGGTTTGCATCTACAACCCGTGAGTCTCCTTTATAGTGTGCAATCACTTCCTCCAGCGTTTGCGGCTGTTCCGGCTTTGTTACCCCCATCCACGCATTAATAAGGTAATTATTGTAAGCAGTGGAAAAGATATCGTTTTCCGTTGTGCGATCCACGCCATCCCCAAGAACGGGGCTATACCAGATAAACATCGGAACATGATATGCCTGCTGGCTGGCCTCCCTGCCTCCATGAAAATAAATGTTCTTCTTCGTCGGGTCGCGTTCCAGGCCATGGTCGGCAAAATACATGACCGAGGCTCGGCGATCTTTTAATAATTCAAAAACCTGACCTAGCAAACTATCTGTGTAATGAATGGAGTTGTCATAGCAGGCATCCTGATCGTCCTGTGGTTGAAACACGGCGCTGGATTGCGGATAGGCGCTACAAGCCGGTTCATGGCTTCCATTTAAATGAAGAACAATCAGTTTCTTTTGCTGCGTCTTTTGCTGTAACGCTTGCGATAAATGCGGCAACAACAATTCATCAAATCCTCTGACATAGACTGTTTCCATGGCGCGCATGGCGATACTGGTAACTGCTGTACCATTCTGCCGAAAAGCGGATTGCGAGCTTAGCCAGAAAGTCTGAAATCCTGCTTGATTAGCCATATTAATAATGTTGTCCGGGTAATTATGAATGTCATGACTCAAAACAGAATCAGCAGTTAAAGAAAGGGGAACCGACAGCGCAGTGTAAGGTGCGCCGCTTATTGCTTGATTAAACAGTTTGATCTGTTTTCTTTGTGCTTCGACTTGCGGTGTCGTAGAGCGTGTATATCCATACAAAGACATATTGTCGACACGTACAGACTCCCCCACAATCAACACGTAGGTATCAATACCTGTATCCCTGACTGATAATTGAAAATACGGCACCGTGTTTGCAATTGAGAGTAATCTTTGATGCTCTTTCGCTGCTAAAGCAAAATAATTGAGATTGAAAAACGGTGTATAGGTAGCAAATCGCGACGCTAGTATATATGGACTGAACGCTTTTTTATTTTTTGCATCTTTATAAGCAAATTGACTAGCGGAAAATAAACTGCCCGAAATGACAATCAGCAATAATATTCCTGTCACTTTTTTCGTCGGCAAGGAAACATCATATTTTATTATTACTGCCAAAAAAAGAAGGGATAAAAAGGCAAAAGCACATAGATAAGGGATATACATCCCCAGCATTTTGACAACTTCATCCGGATCACTCTGCAGCACACTAATCGCAAATCCATCATTGAAAGTTGTACCAAAGGTACACCATGAATAGAGGCTAATACTCATGTCTGCCGCTGTCAGTAACACAAATGGTGCGGCAACAAGCAGGCGAAGCGGAAGGGATGATATACGTTTAACAACCAGGATGGTCAGAACGAAGAACAGCAATCGCTGAACCATATGCGCTCCGGAAGAGGCGACTAAGTTCGTAATACCAAAAACAATAACACAAAGATACAACAACCAATGAGATTTAGAACTTCTAACAAATTTGTTGAATACTGTCATCCAGAAATCCAAGTTCACAACCAATATAAACAATTATCAACAATGTTCAATTTTATATCAGACATGTTCTTCAACGCTGATCCATATCAGACCGAAACACTGTTAGTTTTTTCTTTTTAAATGATGCGGCCATTGTTCTCAGTAATTAAATAACATTATCAATGCGTCTCTAAACATTACGCAGAACGTAGCCATCAGTAGTTATACTGACAGGAGCAGGATGGTTTATCGAGAAGTAAACATATCCGTATTCGTACCGGAACTGGAGTTGACACAATAAAGTGCCAATTATGTCAGCAGTAGGGAAAAGTTTATAACTAAGGCGTACCGGCACCATCGTTTCAAAGTACCAGCTACGAGTAAAGCAACTGGACGAGATACAGATACCTGACAACCATTCCTCAGACCAGGACCAAAACGAAAAAAGACGCTTTTCAGCGTCTCTTTTCTGGAATTTGGTACCGAGGACGGGACTTGAACCCGTAAGCCCTATTGGGCACTACCACCTCAAGGTAGCGTGTCTACCAATTCCACCACCTCGGCACGGATACTACTTTTTAGTTCGGGATATCGCTGGTCGGCTTAGCCGGAGCAGCTGGCTGAGTTTGTTCGGTTTTGGCCGGTGCACTCAGGTTTTCCCATTCACTACCTTTATTGGTTTTGTTGCTATTGATGTTACCCAGCACCAGACTGATGATGAAGAATAACGTTGCCAGCAGCGCCGTCATGCGGGTCATGAAGTTACCAGAACCACTTGAACCAAACAGCGTAGCGGAAGCGCCTGCTCCGAAGGAGGCTCCCATATCAGCGCCTTTACCTTGCTGCAGCATGATCAGACCAACAAGGCCAATTGCCACAATAAGGAAAACTACTAAAAGAGCTTCGTACATAATCAACCTGTTCCTTGCGGAGTTGCCGCGTACCAATGCTTCAACCAATAAAGCGGGAGTTTCTAATCTTTCCCACTGAAGCGGGTGTGAATACTAACCAAAGCGAATGACCTTCGCAAGGGCAATTTTATCGCATTGTATCAACTGCGGAAAAAAACAGCAAAACCGATGTGTTCGCTGAGAAAAAAGGCGACAATCGCCGCCTTTTTAGCCAGTTATCTAACGCGTTAAACGGCTTTTACTGCATCGGCGATGCGGTGTGCAAATTCAGTCACCTGCGCTTCGTCTTCGCCTTCTACCATCACGCGAATTAACGGTTCGGTGCCGGATTTACGCAACAGCACACGTCCACGGCTACCCAGCGCCGCTTCAACTTCTGCGGTTACAGCTTTGACTGATTCATGCTCCAGCGGATCGCCGCTACCTGCGGTGTAACGCACGTTAACCAGAATCTGCGGGAACATTTTCATACCACTGCAAAGGTCGTGCAGGCTCATATGGTTACGCGCCATCGCCGCCAGCACCTGTAAACCAGCAACGATGCCGTCACCGGTTGTGGTTTTATCCAGCAGGATCACATGACCAGAGTTCTCTGCACCGATACGCCAGCCTTTCTCCTGCATTTTTTCCAGTACGTAGCGATCGCCCACTTTCGCACGAGCAAACGGAATTCCTAGCTGTTTCAGGGCGAGTTCCAGTCCCATGTTGCTCATCAATGTACCCACCGCGCCACCACGCAGTTGGCCCTGACGCAGACCTTCGCGCGCGATGATATACATAATCTGGTCGCCATCGACTTTATTGCCTTCATGGTCAACCATAATCACACGGTCGCCGTCACCGTCAAAGGCGATACCAAGATCTGCTTTTTCAGCCAGTACGCGCGCCTGTAACGCACGAACATCAGTTGCCCCCACTTCGGCATTGATGTTTACGCCGTTCGGCTCACAACCGATAGCGATAACGTTCGCCCCCAGTTCACGCAGCACGTTCGGCGCGATGTGATAAGTCGCGCCATTTGCGCAATCCACCACAATCTTCAGTTCACTGAGGCTAAGTTCGTTCGGGAACGTGGCTTTGCAAAACTCGATATAGCGACCCGCAGCATCAACGATACGGCTGGCTTTACCCAGTTCTGCCGAATCAACACAGCTGATCTCCTTTTCCATTTCCGCTTCGATGGCTTCTTCAACTGCATCCGGCAGCTTAGTACCGTCAATAGAAAAGAATTTAATGCCGTTATCGTAGAATGGGTTATGCGATGCAGAAATTACAATCCCGGCCTCTGCGCGGAAGGTACGCGTCAGATAAGCCACGGCAGGTGTAGGCATCGGGCCTGTAAAGAGTGCGGAAAGGCCCGCAGCCGCCAGACCCGCTTCCAGTGCTGACTCCAGCATATAGCCAGAAATACGCGTGTCTTTACCAATAATGATCTTACGGGAGCCGTGGCGCGCCAGCACTTTACCGGCGGCCCAACCCAACTTAAGTACAAAATCAGGGGTGATCGGCGCATCCCCTACACGACCACGAATCCCATCGGTACCGAAATATTTACGATTACTCATAGCGTTTGTTTTCCTTTGCAGACAGAGTGGCTTCCACCACCCGCATCGCTTCTACGGTTTCTTTGACGTCATGAACACGAATGATGTGCGCGCCTTGCATTGCGGCAATGACCGCACAGGCCAAACTACCGCTCAGGCGCTCGGACGGCCCCACGTTCAGCAATTGCCCAATCATCGATTTTCGTGACATACCCACCAACAGCGGCAGGTTGAAATGGTGAAATTCAGCCAGGCGCGCCAGTAATGAATAGTTATGGGAGAGATTTTTACCGAAACCGAATCCGGGGTCGAGCAACAATTTCTCTTTTGCGATACCCGCCTGCTCGCAACGTGCTATTTGCTCAATAAAGTAGCGATTCACTTCCGCAAAGACATCGTCATACTTCGGGGCTTCCTGCATGGTTTTTGGATTTCCCTGCATATGCATCAGGCAAACTGGCAAACCGGTTTCTGCAGCAGCTTCCAGAGCGCCAGGTTCGGAAAGGGAGCGAATATCGTTAATAATGTG
Source organism: Escherichia coli (assembly GCF_036503815.1). Taxonomy (GTDB): domain Bacteria; phylum Pseudomonadota; class Gammaproteobacteria; order Enterobacterales; family Enterobacteriaceae; genus Escherichia; species Escherichia coli_F. The sequence continues at coordinate 633,415 of NZ_AP027764.1, read as the reverse complement.
AGCACCAACTTTCGCTGACTCACGGATGACTTCTGGTTTGGAAGTATCTACCGAGATCCAGACTTCGAAGCGTTGAGCAATTGCCTCAACCACAGGAATAACACGCTGCAACTCTTCTTCAACGCTAACTTCCGCCGCCCCTGGGCGCGTGGACTCGCCACCAACGTCAATGATCGTCGCGCCAGCGTTAATCATCAGATTCGCATGTTTCACCGCATCTATCAGCGAGTTATGCGTGCCGCCATCCGAAAAGGAATCAGGCGTAACGTTGAGGATCCCCATTACGTGAGGATGGCTAAGGTCCAGTGAAGTGCCCTGGGCAAAGAGTTTCATGATGTTATCCCTGGTATGAATTGATAAGAAAAAACCCCGGAGCACGCCCCGGGGTTTTCAGTACAAATACAGTCATCTAATGCGGGAACTTACTTGTCGCCTAACTGCTCTGACATGGTGTTACCCGGGTTCGGCGTACGCGGTTCATCAACCGGACGCGGAGCCTTTGGACTACCATTGTCGCCAGAATTGTTAGAAGCGCCTGGTTCTTCCCAGCCCGCTGGCGGACGTACATCGCGACGTGCCATCAGGTCATCAATCTGCGGTGCGTCGATAGTCTCATATTTCATGAGAGCATCTTTCATCGCATGCAGAATATCCATGTTGTCGGTCAGAAGCTGACGCGCACGATTATAGTTACGCTCGATCAGTGCTTTCACTTCCTGGTCGATGATGCGTGCCGTTTCATCGGACATATGTTTCGCTTTCGCTACGCTACGACCGAGGAACACTTCACCTTCTTCTTCCGCATACAGCAGCGGACCGAGTTTCTCAGAGAAGCCCCACTGGGTAACCATGTTACGCGCCAGGTTGGTCGCAACTTTAATATCGTTGGACGCCCCGGTAGAAACATGTTCCGGCCCGTAGATGATCTCTTCTGCCAGACGACCGCCGTACAGCGTAGAAATCTGGCTTTCCAGTTTCTGACGGCTGGCGCTGATTGCGTCGCCCTCAGGCAAGAAGAAGGTCACACCCAGCGCACGACCGCGCGGGATAATCGTTACTTTGTGCACCGGATCGTGTTCCGGCACCAGGCGACCGATAATCGCGTGACCTGCTTCGTGGTAAGCAGTCGATTCTTTTTGCGCTTCCGTCATCACCATGGAGCGACGTTCCGCACCCATCATGATTTTGTCTTTCGCTTTCTCGAACTCAACCATCGACACAACACGTTTGTTGCCACGAGCAGCGAACAGTGCCGCTTCGTTCACCAGGTTCGCCAGGTCAGCACCGGAGAAACCAGGAGTACCACGGGCAATGATTGCCGCGTCGATATCGGGTGCCAATGGTACGCGACGCATGTGAACTTTCAGAATCTGCTCACGACCGCGAACATCTGGCAAGCCAACCACAACCTGACGGTCGAAACGGCCAGGACGCAGCAGCGCCGGGTCGAGAACGTCCGGACGGTTAGTCGCAGCGATAACAATGATACCTTCGTTACCTTCGAAGCCATCCATCTCAACCAGCATCTGGTTCAGAGTCTGTTCACGTTCATCGTGACCACCGCCCAGACCTGCGCCACGCTGGCGGCCTACGGCGTCGATTTCATCGATAAAGATGATGCACGGAGCCGCTTTCTTCGCCTGTTCGAACATGTCACGAACACGGGATGCACCCACACCGACGAACATTTCTACGAAGTCAGAACCGGAGATAGTAAAGAACGGAACTTTCGCTTCGCCTGCAATCGCTTTCGCCAGCAGCGTTTTACCGGTACCCGGAGGACCGACCATCAGGACGCCTTTCGGGATCTTACCGCCGAGTTTCTGGAAGCGGCTCGGCTCGCGCAGATACTCAACCAGTTCAGCAACTTCTTCTTTTGCTTCGTCGCAGCCCGCAACGTCAGCAAAGGTCGTTTTGATCTGATCTTCCGTCAGCATGCGCGCTTTGCTCTTACCGAACGACATGGCACCTTTGCCACCGCCGCCCTGCATTTGACGCATGAAGAAGATCCAGACACCAATCAGCAACAGCATCGGGAACCAGGAGATGAAGATAGAAGCCAGCAGGCTTGGTTCTTCAGGCGGTTCACCGACAACCTTGACGTTCTTGGTCAACAGGTTATCCAGTAATTTCGGATCCTGAACCGGAATGTAAGTGGTATAACGGTTACTATCTTTCTTGGTAACGTTGATTTCACGTCCGTTGATACGCGCTTCACGAACCTGGTCGTTATTGACCTCTTGTAGGAAGGTAGAGTAATCCACCTTACGGCCATTAGACTCGCTGGGCCCAAAGCTCTGGAATACTGACATCAGCACAACGGCAATGACCAGCCAGAGTATTAGGTTTTTCGCCATGTCACTCAAGGGATTAACCTCTTATTACAACTGTGTTAAAAACAGCGTCAGGATACTCTATATCCAGCATCTTTCAAACTTTCGTCTGAAATCTCCCGGTTAGGGTTTACGCCCGGTCGCTACAATATACACTTCCCGCGAACGTGCACGAGAAGAGTCCGGCTTACGAACTTTGACCTTCGTAAACAGGGAGCGAATTTCCCTTAGATACTCATCGAAACCTTCGCCCTGGAACACCTTCACTACAAAACTGCCACCTGGCGCTAATACATCACGACACATTTCTAACGCCAGTTCCACCAGATACATGGCACGGGGGATATCCACCGCCGGTGTTCCGCTCATGTTTGGTGCCATATCGGACATGACAACCTGGACTTTGCTGTCGCCAACGCGCTCCAGCAGTGCTTTCATCACCAGTTCATCACGAAAATCGCCCTGAAGAAAGTCCACACCAACGATAGGATCCATAGGTAAAAGATCGCAAGCGATGATGCGGCCTTTGCCGCCAATTTGGGTGACCACATATTGTGACCAACCACCCGGAGCAGCACCAAGGTCGACAACCGTCATTCCCGGTTTAAAGAGTTTGTCACTTTGCTGTATTTCATCAAGTTTAAACCAGGCACGGGAACGCAACCCCTTTTTCTGTGCCTGTTGAACATATTTATCGCTAAAGTGTTCCTGAAGCCAGCGGCTGGAGCTGGCAGAACGCTTCTTACCTGTCATTTATCTTTCCCATGGGGATAACTCATCGTAACCAATTGCGTAAATTTTTACGCGCCTATTTGGTGATATATGGGAGATGGCGGTAGAATGACCCGTTTTCAATCCCAACGTAAGCAAAAAATACGATGAATCTGAGTACTAAACAAAAACAGCACCTGAAAGGTCTGGCACATCCGCTCAAGCCAGTTGTTCTGCTTGGCAGTAATGGTTTGACCGAAGGGGTGCTGGCCGAGATTGAACAAGCGTTAGAGCACCATGAACTCATCAAGGTGAAAATCGCCACCGAAGATCGCGAAACTAAAACCTTGATCGTGGAAGCTATCGTGCGCGAAACCGGCGCCTGTAATGTACAGGTCATCGGTAAAACGCTGGTGCTTTATCGCCCAACTAAAGAACGTAAAATCTCGTTGCCACGCTAAGATTATCCTAAAGTTACACACATTTGCTGTGTAAAACGAGGGGTTTTCCGCAGGCAGGAGAGCAAAATGCCACGCTCTGTTCGTTGATAAAAGGCCGCATAGCGGCCTTTTTCCTTTCTTTACAATACATCAACATCTTGAGTATTGGGTAATTCTTACAGGTATTCCACCTTAATTACTTCAAATTCTACTTCGCCGCCCGGCGTTTTGATGACCACAACATCATCTTCTTCTTTGCCGATCAGGCCACGGGCAATAGGCGAGTTTACAGAAATCAGGTTCTGTTTAAAGTCAGCTTCGTCATCGCCAACGATGCGATAAGTCTGCTCTTCGTCAGAATCCAGATTCAACACCGTTACGGTAGCACCAAAAATAACGCGCCCATTGTTAGGCATTTTGGTGACATCAATCACCTGCGCGTTCGACAGTTTGGCTTCAATATCTTTGATACGACCTTCGCAGAAACCCTGCTGTTCACGAGCTGCGTGGTATTCGGCGTTTTCTTTCAGGTCGCCATGCTCGCGCGCTTCCGCGATAGCAGCAATAATTTCAGGACGGCGCACAGATTTCAGAAAATCCAGCTCTTCGCGTAATTTTTCAGCGCCGCGTAAGGTCATCGGAATAGCTTGCATTTGTTATACCTCTTGAATATTCCTGATGGGGCGAGTCTCCACCCACCCCAGCTGTTCGGCCTGCCCGGCATAGCTCCTCACCGGGACCAGAAGCAAAAAAATACCGACCCGGGTACAAGTCCCAGGTCAGCTGCAATTCACATTTTGATAGTCATTTTACCCTGAAGTTCCCGCAGGGTCATCGTTTACTTTATAGGGCGTTGCGCCGTAGTATGACGGCTCGATTCCAGGTTGTTAGCGCGAGATTATGCGATTTTCCAGATTTATCATCGGATTGACCAGCTGTATAGCGTTCAGTGTTCAGGCCGCGAATGTTGATGAGTACATTACTCAACTCCCCGCTGGTGCCAACCTTGCCCTGATGGTGCAAAAAGTCGGCGCCTCGGCCCCCGCTATTGATTACCACAGTCAGCAGATGGCGCTGCCCGCCAGTACGCAGAAAGTGATTACTGCGCTGGCGGCGTTGATTCAACTCGGCCCCGATTTTCGTTTTACTACTACGCTTGAAACCAAAGGCAATGTGGAAAACGGCGTACTCAAGGGTGACTTAGTGGCGCGATTTGGTGCCGATCCGACGTTAAAACGTCAGGATATTCGCAATATGGTCACGACTTTGAAAAAATCTGGCGTCAACCAAATTGATGGTAATGTGTTGATAGACACCTCCATTTTTGCCAGCCACGATAAAGCCCCCGGCTGGCCGTGGAATGACATGACACAATGCTTTAGCGCTCCGCCTGCCGCCGCCATAGTTGACCGCAACTGTTTCTCCGTCTCGCTCTACAGTGCCCAAAAACCCGGTGATATGGCCTTTATACGCGTGGCATCTTATTACCCTGTTACGATGTTCAGCCAGGTACGCACCCTCCCCCGTGGTTCTGCCGAAGCGCAATATTGCGAGCTGGATGTGGTGCCAGGCGACCTGAACCGCTTTACGCTGACCGGATGCCTGCCACAACGTTCTGAGCCGCTCCCGTTGGCTTTTGCCATACAGGATGGAGCCAGCTATGCCGGTGCAATTCTGAAAGATGAGTTAAAACAGGCAGGTATCACCTGGAGCGGAACACTACTGCGCCAGACTCAGGTTAATGAACCCGGAACGGTAGTTGCCAGTAAACAGTCGGCCCCGTTGCACGATCTGCTTAAGATTATGCTGAAAAAGTCAGACAACATGATTGCCGATACGGTTTTCCGCATGATAGGCCATGCGCGCTTCAATGTGCCCGGAACATGGCGGGCCGGATCGGATGCCGTACGTCAGATCCTGCGTCAGCAAGCTGGTATCGATATTGGTAACACGATTATTGCCGATGGTTCAGGGCTTTCGCGGCATAACCTGATTGCACCTGCCACCATGATGCAGGTGCTGCAATACATTGCCCAACATGACAATGAACTTAACTTTATCTCTATGCTGCCGCTGGCAGGCTATGACGGCTCTTTGCAGTACCGTGCGGGCCTGCATCAGGCTGGCGTGGACGGAAAAGTCTCAGCAAAAACCGGCTCTTTGCAGGGGGTATATAACCTGGCGGGATTCATTACCACAGCGAGCGGGCAACGAATGGCGTTTGTACAATATCTTTCTGGCTATGCGGTAGAACCCGCGGATCAGCGTAATCGCCGCATTCCGTTAGTGCGTTTTGAAAGCCGTTTGTATAAAGATATTTATCAGAATAATTAGTCTAAAGAGAAACCCCGGCACATGGCCGGGGTTTAGCTGATTAACGCTTGTAAATGAACTCAACGCCTTCTTCGTCGTCTTCGTCCCAGTCGTCATCCCAGTCTTCATCATCCTCTTCAGCAATCTCTTCAAGCTGCTGACGGTGATAATCATCCCACATGAATTCGACTTTCTCTGGCTGTTTCGCTTCTTCGGCCTGAACAACTGGGTTTTCAATGATAAAAGTCATCACATCCCAGCAGAGATCTTTCACGCCCAGTCCGCTCGCCGCAGAGATCAGATAATATTTATCTTCCCAGCCCAGCGCCTCCGCGATCGCTTTGGCTTTCTCTTCAGCTTCTGCCTTATCCAGCAGGTCGATCTTGTTGAAGACTAACCAACGTGGTTTTGCCGCCAAATCCTGGCTGTATTTTTCCAGCTCGCTGATAATAATACGCGCGTTTTCAACCGGATCGGTACCGTCAATCGGATCGATATCGATGAGGTGCAACAAGACGCGGCAACGTTCCAGGTGTTTCAGGAAGCGAATCCCCAGTCCTGCACCTTCCGCAGCGCCTTCAATTAGCCCTGGAATATCGGCAACAACGAAGCTCTTTTCGTTGTCCATTCGTACCACACCCAGGCTCGGTACCAGAGTGGTAAACGGATAATCCGCCACTTTCGGTTTAGCCGCCGAAACAGCGCGGATAAAGGTCGATTTACCCGCATTCGGCATTCCCAGCATACCGACGTCAGCAAGCAGCATCAGCTCCAGCAGCAGCTCGCGCTTATCGCCCGGCGTACCGTTAGTTTTCTGCCGTGGCGTACGGTTAACGGACGATTTGAAGCGGGTATTGCCCAGACCGTGCCAGCCACCCTTGGCAACCAGCAGACGCTGACCGTGTTTGGTCATATCGCCCATGGTTTCACCGGTACCCTGATCGATAACACGCGTACCTACCGGCACTTTAATCGTGACGTCTTTACCGCGCTTACCGGTACAATCGCGGCTTGCGCCGTTCTGACCGCGTTCTGCACGGAAAGATTTTTCAAAACGATAATCGATAAGTGTGTTCAGGTTCTCGTCGGCTTCCATCCATACGTCACCACCGTCACCGCCGTCGCCGCCATCCGGGCCGCCTTTCGGAATATATTTTTCGCGGCGGAAACTCACGCAACCATTACCGCCATCACCTGCAACGACCAGAATCGATGCTTCATCAACAAACTTCATTTTATTCTCCGTAAATCATTCGCCTGCGCGGGGTTGCGATACCACCGTTGTATGCTTACGTAATCCGCCCCAAATACGATGACCAATGGCGGAATACATCGCGCCCGCAACCACGACAAACGCACCGAGATAACCTAAAAGGTTTAACATCGGTCTGGCGAAGAAATCGGGCCAGGCCAGTGATAAAAGATCTGAAAAAAACAGCGTAAACAGTGGGGTGAGCGTGATGATCGCGCTCACCTGCGCTGCCTGCCAGCGAGCCATCGCTTCCGCCAGGGCGCCATATCCTACCAATGTATTCAGTCCGCAAAAAATTAAACATGCGAGCTGCCAGTGGCTAAGCTGCGCTATCACTCCAGGATTTGCCAGAGGGAAGAGCGCAATTGTACATAAAGTGTACAATAAAAACAGGATCTGCGGTGAGGCCAGCCGACGTAATAAAACCTTTTGCGCCACGCCATAACTCACCCAAACCGTCGCCGCACCGACCCCAAAAATAACTCCCCAGGTGTAATCGGTGAGCTTTGTAAATATCTCGACCAGACTGGTGTTAAAAAACATCACCAGGCCGCTCAGGAGCATCAATGCCCCTACAACCTGAGTGCTGCGCATTTTCTCTTTCAGGATAAATACGCTGGCAACCATCATGCCAACTGGCGAGAGTTGCCCAATCACCTGCGAAGCGGTCGGACTCAGGTATTGCAAGGATGAGCTGAACAGGATGAAGTTCCCAAACAGCCCGGCGGTCGCCACTGCCAACAAAATCAACCAGCGTGGCTTACGAAACACGCGTAATGGCGGCAACCTCTTCTTCACCGCAAGAATGGCACCAAGGCCAATACTCGCCATCAAGAAACGGTAAAACACGATTGTCGGAGGTTCCATCACCTCCAGCACCTGCTTCATTGCAATTGGCAACGCCCCCCAGCAAATTGCTGTGGTGAGCGCTAAAAGAATGCCAATGCCTGCCTGCTGCTTCATACCGTATTCCCTACAAAACGCATTTGCGAGTTAACGCCGCACGATGCGAATTTTTACCGGTTATCGAATGTAAAAAGCCCCGCAACGTGTTGCGGGGCTTTCATCCGTTACCGGGACGCGAAAAACTTATTCAGCTTCGATGCTGATAAATTTACGGTTTTTCGGGCCTTTAACTTCGAATTTCACTTTACCGTCTGCTTTAGCAAACAGAGTGTGGTCACGACCGCAACCTACGTTAGCGCCTGCGTGGAATTTGGTACCACGTTGACGAACGATGATGCTACCCGCCAGAACGGATTCGCCACCGAAACGCTTAACGCCCAGGCGTTTAGCTTCTGAATCGCGACCGTTACGTGTGGAGCCGCCAGCCTTTTTATGTGCCATTTGAAATCTCTCCTCAGGTCTTAGGCGCTGATGCCAGTAATTTTCACATCAGTGAACCACTGACGATGGCCCTGCTGCTTACGATAGTGTTTACGACGACGAAACTTAACGATTTTAACTTTCTCGCCACGACCGTGAGCAACAACTTCAGCTTTGATTACGCCGCCATCAACGAAAGGAACGCCGATTTTGACTTCTTCACCGTTTGCGATCATCAGCACTTCAGCGAACTCAACAGTTTCGCCAGTTGCGATGTCCAGCTTTTCCAGGCGAACGGTCTGACCTTCGCTTACTCGGTGTTGTTTACCACCACTTTGGAAAACCGCGTACATATAAAACTCCGCTTCCGCGCACACCTTTTCAATGATTCAGAGTGCGCTATAAATATTCACAATAGGGCGCGAATATTACGCAAAACGCACGCCTTTGACAAGTGCTACAGTCAATACACGAAGAAAAAAAACACAACTTGTACGGTAACGTTTATCTGTGCCATTTTTTCAGTACAATCACCCTATATTCCTAACCATAAACCCTAAGTTGCCTTTGTTCACAGTAAGGTAATCGGGGCGAAAAGCCCGGCTTTTGCGATGAATTTAGAAAAAATCAATGAGTTAACCGCGCAAGATATGGCGGGTGTTAATGCGGCAATCCTTGAGCAGCTTAATTCCGACGTCCAACTGATCAATCAGTTAGGCTATTACATCGTCAGCGGCGGCGGTAAACGTATTCGTCCGATGATTGCTGTACTGGCTGCACGAGCTGTTGGCTATGAGGGAAATGCGCATGTCACCATTGCTGCCCTGATCGAGTTTATCCACACGGCGACTCTGCTGCACGACGACGTTGTGGATGAATCAGATATGCGCAGGGGTAAAGCTACCGCCAACGCCGCATTTGGCAATGCTGCCAGTGTGCTGGTAGGCGATTTTATTTATACCCGCGCGTTCCAGATGATGACCAGCCTCGGTTCGCTCAAAGTGCTGGAAGTCATGTCAGAAGCCGTAAACGTCATCGCAGAAGGTGAAGTTCTGCAACTGATGAACGTTAACGATCCGGACATCACTGAAGAAAACTACATGCGCGTTATCTATAGCAAAACCGCGCGTCTGTTTGAGGCTGCCGCGCAGTGTTCCGGGATTCTGGCTGGCTGTACGCCGGAGGAGGAGAAAGGCCTGCAGGATTATGGGCGTTATCTCGGCACCGCTTTCCAGTTGATCGACGATTTACTCGATTACAATGCCGATGGCGAACAGTTAGGTAAAAACGTCGGCGACGATCTGAACGAAGGTAAACCGACGCTGCCGCTGCTGCATGCAATGCATCATGGCACACCAGAACAGGCACAGATGATTCGTACCGCCATCGAACAGGGTAACGGTCGTCATCTTCTGGAACCGGTTCTGGAAGCAATGAACGCTTGTGGCTCTCTTGAATGGACGCGTCAGCGTGCCGAGGAAGAAGCAGACAAAGCCATCGCAGCGTTACAGGTGCTCCCGGACACCCCGTGGCGAGAAGCACTCATCGGCCTCGCGCACATCGCTGTTCAACGCGATCGTTAATCCCCTCCCCCTCATCCCGCGCAGTGCGCGGGATGATTCCAATAAGTTCCATAAAAACACTTATTCAGCGTAATAACGCCTGAAAAACCAGTGTATGTATCTTTATATATTCTGAATATTCACACTCTTTACAGGAACTTTTTAGAGCAATAGGCCATCAGGAGTATAGTGATGCTCGACAGAAGAAGTGTTCTGAATGAAAGCGACTAACTTAAGGAGTGAGGAAAGATGGAAAGTAATTTCATTGACTGGCATCCCGCTGACATCATTGCGGGTTTACGCAAGAAAGGAACGTCAATGGCGGCGGAATCTCGTAGAAATGGTTTGAGTTCCTCAACGCTGGCGAACGCATTATCGCGCCCATGGCCGAAAGGAGAGATGATTATTGCGAAAGCCCTGGGAACTGACCCCTGGGTTATCTGGCCATCACGCTACCATGATCCGCAGACCCATGAGTTTATCGACAGAACGCAGTTGATGCGTAGCTACACTAAACCGAAAAAATGAGTGGTCTGGCGGTAGCCCCGCGAACGGGGCTGCCAGCTCTCGGACGATTACTCGTCTTTCACACGCTCAATATTTGCACCTAAAGCGCGCAGTTTGTCTTCAATACGTTCGTAGCCACGATCGATGTGATAAATACGATCAACCACCGTTGTCCCTTCCGCAATACAACCAGCCAGCACCAGGCTTGCTGAAGCACGTAGATCGGTTGCCATAACCTGTGCGCCAGAAAGTTTTTCAACACCGTGACAAATAACGGTATTACTTTCAATTTCGGCATGCGCGCCCATACGACTCAGCTCTGGTACGTGCATAAAGCGGTTTTCAAAGACCGTTTCGGTGATGAATCCGGTGCCTTCTGCCACCAGGTTCAGCAGTGTGAACTGGGCCTGCATATCGGTCGGGAATGCCGGATGCGGCGCGGTACGTACGTTAACAGCTTTCGGCCGTTTGCCATGCATATCCAGGCTAATCCAGTCTTCGCCGACTTCAATGTCCGCTCCAGCGTCACGCAATTTCGCCAGCACAGCGTCAAGAGTATCTGGCTGTGCGTTACGGCAGATAATTTTGCCGCGAGAGATCGCCGCAGCCACAAGGAAAGTACCGGTTTCGATACGATCCGGCAGCACGCGATAGACACCGCCGCCTAAACGTTCCACACCTTCGATGATGATACGATCGGTGCCCTGACCGCTAATTTTCGCACCCAGCGTAATCAGGAAGTTCGCGGTATCGACGATTTCCGGTTCACGCGCTGCGTTTTCAATAATCGTGGTGCCTTCCGCCAGGGTTGCAGCACACATGATGGTCACCGTTGCGCCAACGCTGACTTTATCCATCACGATATGTGCGCCTTTCAGACGACCGTCGACGGAAGCTTTAACGTAACCTTCTTCCAGTTTGATGGTCGCGCCTAATTGTTCGAGGCCAGAAATGTGTAGATCAACCGGACGCGCACCGATCGTACAACCGCCAGGCAGTGAAACTTGCCCCTGCCCAAAGCGCGCTACCAGCGGCCCCAGTGCCCAGATAGAGGCACGCATGGTTTTAACCAGATCGTAAGGTGCGCAGAATACATTAACCTCGCGGGCATCAATATGCACAGAACCATTACGCTCTACTTTCGCACCCAGCTGGCTTAGCAGCTTCATTGATGTATCAACGTCTTTCAGTTTCGGGACGTTCTGGATCTCTACCGGTTCTTCCGCCAGTAGTGCGGCAAAAAGAATAGGCAGAGCAGCATTTTTAGCGCCGGAAATTGTGACTTCGCCCTGGAGCTTCGTTGGCCCCTGAACACGAAATTTATCCATTTAGTTTGTTCTCAGTTAACAATTCATATCCGCTACCGGCGAATCGCCCATAGCTCAAAAGCCGTTCAGTTTGCGATCGCGCGCCCACTCCGCAGGGGTATACGCTTTGATCGACACAGCATGAATGCGGTTATCCGCAATATATTCCATCAGCGGGCCATAGACCGTCTGCTGTTTTTTAACCCGACTCATGCCGTCAAACAACTCACCCACGGCAATAACCTGAAAGTGGCTGCCATCGCCGGAAACGTGGACTTCCTGGAGGGAGAGAGCGTTCATCAACACGCTCTGAATTTCATTATTTTCCATGGGATCTTCAATCATCAGTTAATAAACCAGCGAAACATCTTAGAGCAAAGTTGCGCTGGCATAAATAAGCAAAAAGCCTCGCTGATAAATCAGACAAGGCTCAACTTGCAGGCAGGTTTGCCGGACAGGCGGTTAACGCCTTATCCGGCCTGAAAAAATTTAACGAGGCAGAACATCAGCAGGCAAATTATACAATTTCGCCAGGGTATACACTTTGTCGTTTACCCCCTGAAGCGTCACATTGTTGCCCTGCTTTTTCGCCAGATCGATAAGATGGAGCAGCAGCGCCAGTCCACCTGTATCAACGCGGGATACACGGCTAAGATCGATGCAGGTAATCCCCTTCACCGCCTCCTCACGCATTTCCCAAAGCGGTAGCAGAACGTCCTGATCCAGCTCTCCGGATAACGCCAGCGTGTCACCCGTCTGCATCCAGCTCAGTGACTCGCTCATTACTTTTTCTCTTCCAGAGTGATTTTCTGTTGAGAAATCGATTTCAGTTGCGCAGTCAGGCCGTCGATACCTTTGGTACGCAGCAGCGTCCCCCACTCATTTTGTTTGGTGGTGATCATGCTGACACCCTCTGCAATCATGTCGTAAGCCTGCCAGTTTCCCGTCTGGGAGTTTTTACGCCATTGGAAGTCCAGACGCACCGGCGGGCGGCCATTCGGGTCAATAATGGTCACGCGAATAGGCACAATGGTTTTATCACCCAGAGGTTGTTCTGGCGCGATCTGATAAGTCTGACCGTGATACATCGCCAATGCCTGACCGTAAGCCTGCTTCAGATACTCACGGAAAGCGGCAAAGTAAGCATCACGCTGGGCGGGAGTCGCACTCTTGTAATACTGGCCCAGAACCAGAGCCCCGGCATATTTCACCTGTACATATGGCAGCAGTTCCTGATCAACAATGGTACGCAGATAATCCGGGTTGGCCCGAATTTGCGGTTGCTCATTCTTCAGGCGATCGAACGTTTTCTGCGCCGCCTCGTCCATCAGCTTATACGGATTGGTCTGGTCTGCCGCGGTTGCCGCACTCAGCGGTGCAATCACCAGCAAAGCGACCATCATTAAACGTTTAAACATGCGTCGGTTCTCCTGAAATTATTTCGTTGTACCCACAGGTTCAGTGGTTTCATTATTACCTGGCGCAGCAGCTGGCGCATCGCCACTATTCTTATTGTCATCGCCTTTACTACCGTAAAGGAACTGACCAATGAGATCTTCCAGCACCATCGCAGACTTAGTGTCCTGGATTGTATCGCCATCCTTCAGGATAGCAGTCCCCAGTTCCGGGTCTTCAAAACCGACGTTTAATGCCAGATATTGTTCCCCCAGCAGGCCGGAAGTACGGATGCTCAGCGAACTGGTATCAGGAATGTGGTTATAACGTTGTTCAATTTCCAGCGTTACGCGTGGCAGATAAGTTTTCGGGTCCAGCGTAATATCCGCCACCCGGCCCACAACAACGCCACCAATGCTGACCGGAGAGCGCGCTTTCAGGCCGCCAATGTTATCGAACGTCGCATAAAGCGTGTAGGTTGGTTCAGTACGCATGGACGTCACGTTCGCCGCCTTCAGGCAAACAAACAGCGCCGCCAGCAGTGCTGCTAATAAAAAGATACCCACCCAAATTTCATTTTTTTTCGTTTGCATGAACTCAATTCCCAAACATCAATGCGGTCAGCACAAAATCCAGCCCCAGAACAGCCAGAGACGAGTGGACAACGGTGCGAGTGGTTGCCCGGCTAATTCCGGCAGACGTCGGGATGGCGTCGTAGCCGTTAAACAACGAAATCCACGTCACCGTAATGGCGAACACCACGCTCTTAATCAGACAGTTGACCAGATCCATACGCCAGTCGACGGCATTTTGCATTGCCGACCAGAAGAACCCGCTATCAATGCCTTTCCAACTGACGCCGACCAGTGATCCGCCCCAGATCCCCACGGCGACGAAGATGACCGTCAGCAGTGGCAATGAAATAACCCCAGCCCAGAAACGGGGAGAAATAACCCGACGCAACGGATCCACCGCCATCATCTCCATACTGGAGAGTTGCTCTGTGGCGCGCATCAGGCCAATTTCTGCGGTTAACGCCGAACCGGCACGTCCGGCAAACAACAAGGCGGCAACCACCGGCCCCAGTTCACGCAGTAGTGATAACGCCACCAGCATACCCAGACTGGTTTCCGCACTATAAGTGGTCAGAACCAGATAACCTTGCAGCCCCAGCACCATTCCGATGAACACGCCAGAAACCACAATAATCAGCATCGACAGGACGCCAACATTATAGAGCTGACGTACCAGCAGCGGCGCATGTTTGCGAAATTCCGGTTTGCCGACCAGCGCATTGAATAACATTAACCCGGCCCGCCCGAACGTTCTCAGGGTTTTAATCCCTTTATGTCCGAGCGACGCCAGCGCATTTAACAGCATGAGTGGCTTAACTCCCTGGTAAAAGATCAGCGTGATAATCGCCGGCAGGATAGCGGAACGGAACAGGCCCGTCAGCTATCCCGTCCAGAAACTGACGTACGCGCGGATCAGGATTCGCCTGCAACGCCTGGGCGCTGCCATGAGCGACAATTTTTTTGTCCGCCAGGATCCAGGCGTGATCCGCAATACTTAACACTTCCGGCACATCGTGAGAAACCACCACACAAGTCACGCCCAGCGCGCTGTTCAGCTCAGAAATCAGCTTCACCAGTACGCCCATGGTGATGGGATCTTGCCCAACAAAGGGTTCATCAAACATGATGAGATCCGGCTCCAGCGCAATTGCTCGCGCCAGCGCTGCACGCCGCGCCATCCCTCCGGAAAGTTCAGAAGGCATCAGTTTAGCCGCTCCGCGCAGCCCCACGGCCTCCAGCTTCATCATCACTGTGCTATGCAATAAAGGTGCGGGAAGTTGGGTATGTTCGCGTAGTGGATAGGCAACGTTGTCAAATACGTTCATATCTGTGAACAACGCCCCGGACTGAAACAACATGCTCATCCGTTTGCGCACTGTATACAGGCGCGAACGAGACATCGCCGGAATATTCTCACCATCGAAAAGGATCTCACCATGATCTGGTGCGATTTGCCCGCCAATCAGACGGAGTAGCGTCGTTTTACCGATGCCCGATGGTCCCATGATCGCCGTGATCTTCCCTCGCGGCACGGTTAGGGAAATATTATCGAAGATGCAGCGATTGCCACGCGTAAAACTGACATCGCGCATATCGACTAAATTCGCCACAGACTGCTCCATAATTCACCCTTCGTCTTGCGTTGATTTTCTAAGCATGGCGCTCAATTTAACCTTGAACCCAACATATTTACAGAATATTACCCGCCGTGGTTAGCGAAAGCTGGCATTTGTTTTACTTTTTAGCCGCATAAAGTCAAAATTAAGAATCCGTTACGGCTTTCTGAAAATCTTCAGCGGACCGGCGAGTATACCTGAAGAAAGGACGTTAGATGCTTTTAGCTACGGCACTGTTAATTGTTGGTTTACTTTTGGTCGTTTACAGTGCCGACCGCCTGGTATTTGCCGCGTCCATTCTTTGCCGATCCTTTGGCATACCGCCACTGATCATCGGCATGACGGTGGTCAGTATTGGCACATCGTTACCAGAAATCATCGTTTCGCTTGCCGCATCACTGCACGAACAACGCGATTTAGCCGTTGGTGTAGCCCTCGGATCAAATATTATCAATATTTTGCTGATCCTCGGTCTGGCTGCGCTGGTACGTCCTTTTACCGTCCATTCCGATGTTCTGCGCCGCGAGTTACCCTTAATGTTGTTGGTCAGTGTGGTGGCCGGTTCCGTACTCTATGACGGACAACTTAGTCGCAGCGATGGTATCTTTCTCCTCTTTCTGGCTGTGCTATGGCTGCTGTTCATTGTTAAACTTGCACGTCTGGCTGAACGTCAGGGGACTGACAGCCTGACCAGAGAGCAGCTTGCAGAGCTGCCGCGTGAAGGCGGATTGCCCGTCGCGTTTTTATGGCTCGGCATTGCGCTGATCATCATGCCAGTGGCCACGCGGATGGTGGTTGATAACGCCACGGTGCTGGCGAATTACTTTGCCATCAGCGAGTTGACGATGGGTCTGACGGCAATCGCTATCGGAACCAGTCTGCCAGAACTGGCAACCGCAATCGCGGGGGTTCGCAAAGGTGAAAACGACATTGCTGTCGGGAATATCATTGGCGCAAACATTTTTAATATTGTCATCGTGTTGGGTTTACCCGCGCTGATAACGCCAGGAGAGATTGATCCACTGGCGTACAGCCGTGACTACAGCGTGATGTTGTTGGTGAGCATTATTTTTGCGTTGCTGTGCTGGCGGCGCTCCCCACAACCGGGCCGTGGTGTAGGGGTATTATTAACTGGCGGATTTATCGTATGGCTGGCGATGTTGTACTGGTTATCGCCAATACTCGTTGAATAACTGGAAACGCATTATGTCGCACGTAGAGTTACAACCGGGTTTTGACTTTCAGCAAGCAGGTAAAGAAGTCCTGGCGATTGAACGTGACTGCCTGGCGGAGCTTGATCAATACATCAATCAGAATTTCACGCTTGCCTGTGAAAAGATGTTCTGGTGTAAAGGGAAAGTTGTCGTCATGGGGATGGGGAAATCGGGGCATATTGGGCGCAAAATGGCGGCAACGTTTGCCAGCACTGGTACACCTTCATTTTTCGTCCATCCAGGTGAAGCTGCTCATGGTGATTTGGGTATGGTCACCCCGCAGGACGTGGTGATTGCTATCTCTAACTCCGGTGAATCCAGCGAAATCACGGCCTTAATTCCAGTGCTTAAGCGTCTTCACGTGCCGTTAATCTGCATCACCGGTCGCCCGGAGAGCAGCATGGCGCGCGCCGCAGATGTGCATCTGTGTGTTAAAGTAGCGAAAGAAGCCTGTCCGTTAGGGCTGGCACCGACCAGCAGCACGACCGCCACGCTGGTTATGGGCGATGCCCTCGCTGTCGCGCTGTTAAAAGCACGCGGCTTTACTGCTGAAGATTTTGCGCTCTCACACCCCGGCGGCGCACTGGGTCGTAAACTTCTGCTGCGCGTAAACGATATTATGCATACGGGCGATGAGATCCCGCATGTTAAGAAAACGGCCAGCCTGCGCGACGCGTTGCTGGAAGTTACCCGCAAAAATCTTGGTATGACGGTCATTTGCGATGACAATATGATGATTGAAGGCATCTTTACCGACGGTGATTTACGCCGTGTCTTCGATATGGGTGTGGATGTTCGTCAGTTAAGTATTGCCGATGTGATGACGCCGGGGGGAATACGTGTACGCCCTGGCATTCTGGCCGTTGAGGCACTGAACTTAATGCAGTCCCGCCATATCACCTCCGTGATGGTTGCCGATGGCGACCATTTACTCGGTGTGTTACATATGCATGATTTACTGCGTGCAGGCGTAGTGTAAAGATTCAAGGATAAACAACAATGAGCAAAGCAGGTGCGTCGCTTGCGACCTGTTACGGCCCTGTCAGCGCCGACGTTATGGCAAAAGCAGAGAACATTCGTCTGCTGATCCTCGACGTTGATGGCGTACTGTCAGATGGCCTGATTTATATGGGTAATAACGGCGAAGAGCTGAAAGCGTTCAACGTTCGTGACGGTTATGGCATTCGTTGTGCGCTCACCTCTGATATTGAAGTCGCTATCATTACCGGGCGAAAGGCTAAACTGGTAGAAGATCGTTGTGCCACATTGGGGATCACTCACTTGTATCAGGGGCAGTCAAACAAACTGATCGCCTTTAGCGATCTGCTGGAAAAACTGGCGATTGCCCCGGAAAATGTGGCTTATGTCGGCGATGATCTCATCGACTGGCCGGTAATGGAAAAAGTGGGTTTAGGCGTCGCCGTGGCCGATGCGCATCCACTGTTGATCCCGCGCGCCGATTACGTAACGCGCATTGCTGGCGGTCGTGGCGCAGTGCGAGAAGTTTGCGACTTATTACTCCTGGCGCAGGGCAAACTGGATGAAGCCAAAGGGCAATCGATATGAGTAAAGCCAGACGTTGGGTTATCATTGTGCTATCACTGGCGGTTCTGGTGATGATCGGCATTAATATGGCCGAAAAAGACGATACCGCCCAGGTGGTCGTCAACAACAATGATCCCACCTATAAAAGCGAGCATACGGACACGCTCGTCTATAACCCAGAAGGGGCACTAAGCTATCGATTGATTGCTCAACACGTTGAATATTATTCCGATCAGGCCGTTTCGTGGTTTACGCAGCCGGTACTTACCACGTTTGATAAGGATAAAATCCCGACATGGTCCGTAAAAGCAGATAAAGCCAAGCTGACCAATGACCGGATGCTCTATTTATATGGACACGTTGAAGTCAACGCACTCGTGCCGGACTCTCAACTTCGCAGAATCACGACGGATAACGCGCAGATCAATCTGGTGACGCAGGATGTTACCTCTGAAGACCTTGTCACGTTATACGGAACAACATTTAACTCCAGCGGTCTGAAAATGCGCGGCAACTTACGCAGCAAGAACGCCGAGCTGATTGAAAAGGTTAGAACATCCTATGAAATTCAAAACAAACAAACTCAGCCTTAATCTTGTGCTTGCCAGCTCACTTCTGGCCGCCAGCATTCCGGCATTTGCCGTAACCGGAGACACTGATCAGCCGATCCACATTGAATCGGACCAGCAATCTCTTGATATGCAAGGCAACGTGGTTACCTTTACCGGTAATGTCATCGTCACCCAGGGCACCATCAAAATTAATGCCGACAAAGTGGTCGTTACCCGTCCGGGCGGCGAACAAGGTAAAGAAGTGATTGACGGCTACGGTAAACCGGCAACGTTCTACCAGATGCAAGACAACGGTAAACCCGTTGAAGGTCACGCTTCCCAGATGCACTACGAACTGGCAAAAGATTTTGTCGTTCTGACGGGTAATGCTTATCTGCAGCAGGTCGATAGCAACATTAAGGGTGATAAGATCACTTACCTGGTGAAAGAGCAGAAAATGCAGGCGTTCAGCGACAAAGGCAAGCGCGTAACCACCGTTCTGGTGCCGTCGCAGCTGCAGGACAAAAACAACAAAGGCCAGACCCCGGCACAGAAGAAGGGTAATTAATTCGTTATGGCAACATTAACTGCAAAGAACCTTGCAAAAGCCTATAAAGGCCGCCGCGTGGTAGAAGACGTCAGCCTGACCGTCAACTCCGGGGAAATTGTCGGTCTGCTGGGGCCAAACGGTGCCGGTAAGACCACCACTTTCTACATGGTTGTTGGCATTGTGCCGCGCGATGCGGGCAATATCATTATTGATGATGACGATATCAGTCTGCTGCCTCTGCATGCGCGCGCGCGCCGCGGTATCGGCTATCTGCCGCAGGAAGCCTCCATTTTTCGTCGCCTCAGCGTTTACGATAACCTGATGGCGGTACTGCAAATTCGTGACGACTTGTCTGCTGAACAACGTGAAGACCGCGCGAACGAGCTGATGGAAGAGTTTCACATCGAACACCTGCGTGACAGCATGGGGCAGTCACTCTCCGGGGGTGAACGTCGCCGTGTAGAAATTGCCCGTGCACTGGCTGCGAATCCGAAATTTATTCTGCTTGATGAACCGTTTGCCGGGGTTGACCCGATCTCGGTTATCGACATCAAACGCATCATTGAGCACTTGCGCGACAGCGGCCTGGGCGTGCTGATCACCGACCATAACGTGCGTGAAACGCTGGCGGTTTGTGAACGCGCTTATATCGTCAGTCAGGGGCATTTGATCGCCCACGGCACGCCTACAGAAATCTTACAAGACGAACATGTTAAGCGTGTATACCTTGGGGAAGACTTCAGACTCTGATAGGGTAGAAGTTTGCGACGTTTTATCAGGAGAGTACGATTCTGAACATGAAGCAAGGTTTGCAACTCAGGCTTAGCCAACAACTGGCGATGACGCCACAGCTCCAACAGGCTATTCGTCTGTTGCAGTTGTCGACGCTGGAACTTCAGCAGGAGCTACAGCAGGCGCTGGAGAGTAATCCGCTGCTTGAGCAAATCGACACTCATGAAGAAATCGACACCCGCGAAACGCAAGACAGTGAAACACTGGACACCGCCGACGCGCTCGAACAAAAAGAGATGCCGGAAGAGCTGCCGCTCGATGCCAGTTGGGACACCATTTACACCGCTGGTACACCCTCCGGCACCAGCGGTGACTACATTGACGACGAGCTGCCGGTCTATCAGGGCGAAACAACGCAGACCTTGCAAGATTACCTGATGTGGCAAGTCGAGCTGACACCGTTTTCCGACACTGACCGCGCTATTGCTACCTCTATCGTCGATGCCGTTGATGACACCGGTTATCTGACTGTTCCGCTGGAAGATATTCTCGAAAGTATGGGCGATGAAGAAATCGACATCGATGAAGTTGAAGCCGTCCTGAAGCGGATCCAACGGTTTGATCCGGTCGGCGTAGCGGCGAAAGATCTGCGTGACTGCCTGCTGATCCAACTCTCCCAATTCGATAAAACTACGCCGTGGCTGGAAGAGGCGAGACTGATCATTAGCGATCATCTCGATCTGTTAGCCAATCACGACTTCCGTACCTTAATGCGCGTCCCGCGACTGAAAGAAGATGTGCTGAAAGAAGCCGTCAATCTGATCCAGTCGCTCGATCCACGCCCCGGACAGTCGATCCAGACTGGTGAACCGGAGTATGTTATTCCAGATGTACTGGTGCGTAAGCATAACGGTCACTGGACAGTAGAACTCAACAGCGACAGCATTCCGCGTCTGCAAATCAACCAACACTACGCCTCGATGTGCAATAACGCGCGCAACGACGGTGACAGCCAGTTTATCCGCAGCAATCTGCAGGATGCCAAATGGTTGATCAAGAGTCTGGAAAGCCGTAACGATACGCTACTACGCGTGAGTCGCTGTATCGTTGAACAGCAGCAAGCCTTCTTTGAGCAAGGCGAAGAATATATGAAACCGATGGTACTGGCCGATATCGCCCAGGCTGTCGAAATGCATGAATCGACGATATCTCGCGTGACCACGCAAAAATACCTGCATAGTCCACGAGGCATTTTTGAACTGAAGTATTTCTTTTCCAGTCACGTCAATACCGAGGGCGGCGGCGAAGCTTCCTCAACGGCAATTCGTGCGCTGGTGAAGAAATTAATCGCGGCGGAAAACCCAGCGAAACCGCTAAGCGACAGCAAGTTAACCTCTTTGCTGTCAGAACAAGGTATCATGGTGGCACGCCGCACTGTTGCGAAGTACCGAGAGTCTTTATCCATTCCGCCGTCAAACCAGCGTAAACAGCTCGTTTGACCCAACCGATAAGGAAGACACTATGCAGCTCAACATTACCGGAAATAACGTCGAGATCACCGAGGCACTGCGCGAATTTGTTACTGCTAAATTTGCCAAACTTGAGCAATATTTTGACCGAATCAACCAGGTCTATGTTGTTCTGAAAGTGGAGAAAGTCACCCATACCTCAGATGCAACACTGCATGTAAACGGTGGTGAAATTCATGCCAGCGCGGAAGGTCAGGACATGTACGCTGCCATTGATGGCTTAATTGATAAGCTGGCACGCCAGTTGACCAAACATAAAGATAAACTGAAACAACACTAATTGTCCGGGCAATTAGCATGTGCATGGCGGCCTGTTGTGCGGCACAACGGGCCATTTGTACAGTTAATGCTCCGAACCTGTTCCACCGTTTGAGTGAGCAGGTTCTTAGGTGAAATTATGACAAATAATGATACAACTCTACAGCTTAGCACTGTTCTTAACAGGGAATGTACGCGAAGCCGCGTCCACTGTCAGAGCAAAAAACGCGCCCTGGAAATCATCAGCGAGCTGGCGGCGAAACAACTTAGCCTGCCGCCTCAGGTGGTTTTTGAAGCTATCCTGACGCGGGAAAAAATGGGCAGTACCGGTATCGGCAATGGTATAGCCATTCCGCATGGCAAACTGGAAGAAGATACTCTGCGCGCCGTTGGCGTTTTCGTTCAGCTCGAAACGCCCATAGCTTTCGATGCCATTGACAACCAACCGGTAGATTTACTGTTTGCGTTGCTGGTTCCGGCTGACCAAACCAAAACGCACCTGCATACTCTGTCGCTGGTGGCGAAACGTCTGGCGGATAAAACCATCTGCCGCCGTTTACGCGCAGCCCAGAGCGATGAAGAGCTGTATCAAATCATTACGGATACCGAAGGTACTCCGGATGAAGCGTAGTTATTCGGTAATGTCTCTTTTAGACGTTGTGAGGAGAAACAGTACATGGTACTGATGATCGTCAGCGGACGTTCAGGTTCAGGTAAATCTGTCGCCCTTCGTGCGCTGGAAGATATGGGTTTTTACTGCGTGGATAACCTCCCCGTAGTGTTGTTACCCGATCTGGCTCGAACTCTGGCCGATCGCGAGATTTCTGCCGCCGTCAGCATTGATGTTCGTAATATGCCGGAGTCACCAGAAATATTCGAACAGGCGATGAGTAACCTACCTGACGCTTTCTCACCGCAACTCCTGTTCCTGGATGCCGACCGTAATACCTTAATTCGTCGTTACAGTGACACGCGCCGCCTGCATCCGCTTTCCAGCAAAAACCTGTCGCTGGAAAGTGCTATCGACAAAGAAAGCGATCTACTGGAACCACTGCGTTCGCGAGCGGATCTGATTGTCGATACCTCAGAAATGTCCGTTCACGAGCTGGCAGAAATGTTGCGTACCCGTTTACTGGGTAAACGTGAACGCGAACTGACCATGGTCTTTGAGTCTTTCGGCTTCAAACACGGTATCCCTATCGATGCAGATTACGTCTTTGACGTGCGCTTCTTGCCGAACCCGCACTGGGATCCAAAACTGCGTCCGATGACAGGTCTTGATAAGCCTGTCGCCGCGTTCCTCGACCGCCACACAGAAGTACACAATTTTATTTACCAGACGCGAAGCTATCTTGAGCTATGGTTACCTATGCTGGAAACCAACAACCGTAGCTACCTGACGGTCGCCATTGGTTGTACTGGCGGGAAGCACCGTTCGGTGTATATTGCAGAGCAGTTGGCAGACTACTTCCGTTCACGCGGTAAAAACGTCCAGTCACGCCATCGTACGCTGGAAAAACGTAAACCATGACCGTCAAGCAAACTGTTGAAATCACAAACAAGCTGGGCATGCATGCCCGGCCTGCAATGAAGCTGTTTGAATTAATGCAGGGTTTTGACGCTGAAGTGCTGTTACGTAACGATGAAGGCACTGAAGCTGAAGCCAACAGCGTTATTGCGCTGCTGATGCTGGATTCTGCCAAAGGACGGCAGATTGAAGTCGAAGCGACCGGTCCACAGGAAGAGGAAGCACTGGCCGCCGTTATCGCCCTCTTTAACTCTGGTTTTGATGAAGATTAATTTTCATCACTTTGACATACAAATCCCTTCAAGCTCCCCCCGACAATAAAAAAAGCGCGTACTGAAATCGTTATTAATGACGGAAATTGTACATTTTGTGCGCTTTTCACTTTCAGAAGAACCTTAAGAAAACCTTAAGAGGCATTGTTTAGGTTTTGTTTAAGTTATTCGACCATACTGGAGATCGTCAGAAAATATTTCCAGGAGATGGCATGATTCGCTTATCTGAACAAAGTCCCCTGGGCACCGGAAGACATCGGAAATGTTATGCGCATCCGGAAGATGCCCAACGCTGTATTAAGATTGTCTACCATCGTGGCGATGGTGGCGATAAAGAGATCCGCCGTGAGTTAAAGTACTACGCGCATCTTGGTCGCCGGTTAAAAGACTGGAGTGGAATACCGCGCTATCACGGTACCGTTGAGACGGATTGCGGAACCGGTTATGTCTACGATGTGATTGCAGATTTTGACGGCAAGCCATCCATTACACTGACCGAATTTGCTGAACAATGCCGTTACGAAGAAGACGTTGCACAGCTGCGCCAGTTACTGAAACAGCTGAAACGTTATTTGCAGGATAACCATATCGTGACGATGTCGTTGAAGCCGCAGAATATCCTTTGTCATCGCATCAGTGAGTCAGAGGTTATCCCCGTCGTCTGCGACAACATTGGTGAAAGCACGTTGATTCCACTGGCGACCTGGTCAAAGTGGTGTTGTCAGCGAAAGCAAGAGCGGTTATGGAAACGGTTTATCGCCCAGCCGGCACTGGCTATTGCCCTACAGAAAGATCTGCAACCACGTGAGAGCAAAACGCTGGCCCTCACTTCGCGCGAAGCTTAATTCAGCTGGTGTTGTTGCATAAACGACTCACCGCCTAACTGATACATCTGCCGTAAAATCCACGCCTGACGGCTGCGCACGTAGCCCGATGGCGCGGAGACTTTGAAACGAAGTGGATTAGGTAATACAGCTGCCAGTAAGGCAGCTTCCGATCGGGTAAGTTTGCTCGCGGGTTTGTGGAAATAACGTTGTGCCGCAGCTTCGACGCCAAACACACCGTCGCCAAATTCGGCGATATTCAGGTAAACCGTCAGGATACGCTTTTTGCTCCAGACTGTTTCTATCCCCAGCGTTAATCCGGCTTCCAGCCCTTTTCGTACCCAGCTACGTCCATCCCATAAAAAGAGATTTTTGGCTGTTTGCTGAGAAATCGTTGATGCGCCGCGAATACGATTTTCATTGCGCTCATTGTGTGCCAAGGCTTGCTCAATGGAAGCAACATCAAAGCCCCAGTGCTCAGGAAATTTCTGATCTTCTGCGGCAATCACCGCCAGTCCCATCCACGGCGAGATTTGATCCATACTGACCCAGTCAGAATGTGCCACGTAACGAAAATTGCCATGCAGCCAGGCGCTGACTTGTCGCTCGGCCATTACCGCTGAGAAAGGAACAGGCGCAACGCTAAACAACGCGATGCCCCCGCCCCAGAAAACGGCGAGGACAACCGTTAACCGTAGAAGAAAACGGCGAACGAAACTAAACACCGTTAAGCGGCTTTTACTCATTCAGTCAGAACCAGCACGCGGGAAACCAGCTTATCAATGCCGCTCGCCGCTTCTGCAATGTTCTGCGCAAGCATATATGCCGGGGTGGTGACAATCTTATTGTCTTCATCAACCACGATATCATCGACAGGACACGGCACATGCTCCGCGCCCATCTCTTCCAGCACTTCTGCGGTATCGATATCAGTACCGATGGTCAAACGCAGCGGGAAATCGAAAATTTTCGGCAGCATCGCCGGGGCAATACACATAAAACCAAGCGGTTTTCCGGCCTGATGCATCGCTTGTGCCAGCGCCTTTAATTCACGGTCAACGGTGCATTCGCTACCAAGGCTGGCAAAATTGCTTAAATTCTTCGCCGCGCCAAACCCCCCCGGCACAATCAACGCATCCAGTTCAGCGGCATCGGCCTGAGCCAGAGGACAGATTTCACCGCGCGTTATTCGTGCCGCTTCAATCAGCACATTGCGCGTTTCCGTCATCGCTTCGCCAGTTAAATGGTTGATAACATCAACCTGCTGCTTATCCGGTGCAAAGCAGACCGCCTGCGCACCGCTGCGTGAAATAGCTAACAACGTCAACACCGCTTCATGAATTTCAGAACCGTCATAGACGCCGCATCCGCTCAGAATTACGCCAATTTTCTTCATTGTGATCATCCTTTCGCAATTGACTGAAACACATTAATTTTTTTAATAAAAATGCTACGCATCACACATTTAACTGATTCATGTAACAAATCATTTAAGTTTTGCTATCTTAACTGCGTGCGGCCTGAAAAACAGTGCTGTGCCCTTGTAACTCATCATAATAATTTACGGCGCAGCCAAGATTTCCCTGGTGTTGGCGCAGTATTCGCGCACCCCGGTCTAGCCGGGGTCATTTTTTAGTAGCTTTTGCCACCCACGCTTTCAGTACTTCTACGTCGTGACGCCACTCTTCTTTCATCTCTTCAATCCATTCACCGACGTTATCTTCCCAGGCTGGAAGGTCAGGAGACTGAATTTGCTGACCCAGCTGTTGCAGATGGCGTAACCCCACTGAACCCGCCGCGCCTTTAATTTTATGCCCTTCCTCGACGATGCCTTTTTTATCCTGCGCCGTCAGGTTCGACTCCAGTACACTCACATAGCCCGGCATCATCTTCTCAAACACCGCTAACCCGTCGGTAATCAGCTTCGGTCCTACAAGTTCGAGATACTGTTCCAGCATGGGAATATCGAGTAATGCTTCAGATTTGCTGTTCTCTTCTGTCGTCACCGTGCTCTCCTCATCATCCTGGGTATCCCAGAATTTCTTGATCATCGCGGTTAGCGCCGGAACAGAAAGCGGCTTACTCAGCACATCATCCATTCCAGCATTGAGGTACTCTTGTTTGTCTTTCAGCACGTTAGCGGTTAAGGCTACCAGCGGTGGTAAATCCTCGCGCGGATATCGCTTCGTCAGTTCACGAGAGATATCCAGCCCGGTCATATCTGGCAACTGAATATCCAGCAACACCAGGTCGTATTCACCCGGTTTAAACATCTCCAGCGCCGCCTTGCCGGTCATTGCGACATCAACGCTGTTTCCTAATTTTTCCAGCACAGAACGCGCGACAATCACGTTCAGTTCAATGTCCTCCACCAGCAGCACATTCAGCGCCGGTAAAGGCATATCGTCTTCGTCAAACGCATCATCGACCTCTTCAGCCACCGATGGTGCGTGGATCGTCAACGTAAAGGTGGAACCTTTGCCCTGTTCGCTGGTAACCGTAATATCGCCGCCCATATTTTTCGCCAGACGACGAGAAACGGCCAGACCAATACCGGTGCCAGTGGCAGGTTTACCGCCATGACTGTCTTTCACCTGGTAATACATGGCGAAGATTTTATCCAGCTCATCCTGCGGAATGCCAATGCCGGAATCTTCCACTTCAAAATGCAGCATATCGCCTTCATCGTAGCGCACGCGCACGGTAACCTGGCCTTGCTGGGTGAATTTGACGGCGTTACTGATGAGGTTCCACAGGATCTGCCGTAAACGCGTCCCGTCGGTAATGACCTGATGCGGTAATGGCAGCGTCGGCTCCAGATTAAAGCGCAATCCTTTCTGTTGCGCCTGCAATGCGGAGAGATTTTCCAGATCGGCAAGGAAGCTGGTGAAATCAACCGGCTGATTATCAAGCTGGACCTTGCGCCGTTCCATCTTATCCATGTCGATAATATCGTTGAAGATATTCCCCAGCGTGACGGCAGAAACATGGATGGTTTTGAGATATTTTTCCTGCTCGGCGGTGAGTTCGGTATCCAGCAGAATGCGGCTCAGGCCGACGATACCGTTCAGCGGTGTACGCAATTCGTGACTGATGGTGGAAATAAACGTCGTTTTGTCGCGGCTGGCGCGTTCAAGTGCATCCTGATACCGCTTACGCTCGGTAATGTCGCGACCAAAGCCCATCAAACCGTGACGTTTACCCACGCGGTCGTAGTACGGCACTTTACGGATTTCAAAGCAGGCTTTGCGTCCGTCGGGATAATCCAGCCACTGCTCATAGGTCAGTGACACATTATGACGGAACACTTTTTCATCGGTTTCAATGACTTTCGCAGCGGCTTCCGGTGAGTAAACATCAGCAGGTTTTAAATGAACCAGTTGTTTTTCGCTTTTTCCGGTCAGCAGCTCCATCGCGCGGTTACAGCCGGAAAACTCTTTATCTTCGTTACGATAAAAAACCAGGTCGGGTGAAGCATCAAGGAAGGAACGTAAGAATGAGGATTGCTGCTCGAGCTGAATTTGTGTCTCTTCGCGCTCTTTAATTTCAATTTTCAGTTGGCCGAAGGTTTCCTGCAGTTCTGCTTCCGCTTTTTCACGAACGGCAATTTCCTGATTTAGCTGGGCAATATTATCTTTTAACTGAACGTTGAGGCTCAAATCGCGCTCGCGCATCTCCTCCAGTTTTTGCACCAGCCGTGACAGACGTTGTCGTGACTCCTCCAGTTGCTCAACGACCACTGAAAGAAAGTAGACCGCCCACGGCGTAATCAGCAGACCAAAGAAAATAGAACGAATAACATCAATGCTTTCGACTTGACCATGCAGCACCATGGTCACCGCCATTTGTACCACAATGGCAAGAACGACGAGGGCCAGCGCCAGCAACATTGAGAAGCGCACCAGACCTAACTTCATCATCAGGTCAACATAATACTGCGCCAGCAGACGAATTTGCTTCATTAGGGAATTCCTTCACGACAACCTGCCCCAATAATACCCAATTCTGACAGTTACGTTATAAATTGTGTGAGAAATGCGGAATTCCCCTCAATGGCCTACGCCGTTGGAGGTAGCCACGGACGTCCCAGCGCCGATCCCTGTACGCCATGTTCATTCAGATAGCGATCCAGCTCGACCATTCCCGTCCATCGATTTTCGCACCACAGCGGAGCAAGCAGCGTCGGGCGACGGGCGCTGGCGGAAATGCGGTGGTAGATCACTTCCGGTGGCGTATGGCGAATCATTTCTCCGGCAGTGAGCGTGTAATCGTCCAGTTCAATACCGTTCAAACGCCCCGCTTCCCAGGCTTTCGCCATAATGCTGCCTTTTACTATATGTAGCGGATGCAGCTTTATGCCGTCCACGCCGGTTTCAACCACTCGCTCCAGCGTTTGCAAACATTCAGCCTGCCCTTCTCCAGGCAGGCCGACAATTAAGTGAGAACACACCTTCAGCCCGCGCTCACGCGCCAGCTGCGTCGTGCGCTGATAGCAGGCAAAATCATGACCGCGATTGATGCGATGCAGCGTTTTGTCGTGGGCGGTTTGTAGCCCCAGCTCCAGCCACACTTCGTAGCCCTGGTCTTTATATTCGCAAAGCAGATCCAGCACCGCATCCGGCACGCAGTCCGGGCGGGTACCAACACACAAACCGACAATATTGGCCTGGCTCACCGCCTGCTGATACATAGAACGCAGCACCTGAACTTCGGCAAAGGTGCTGGTATACGCCTGAAAGTAGGCCAGATAGCGTTTAGCGCGGTTAACTAAATTCGCCTGGTGCGCCAGTTGCTCGGCAATGGAATGATGCTGCTGCGCTTCATCGGCAAACGAGGCAACATTACAGAATGTGCAGCCACCACGCCCGATGGTACCGTCACGGTTAGGGCAGCTAAAACCGCCGTGCAGCGTCAGCTTATGCACCTTTTGCCCATAACGACGGGTGAGATCACCACCAAACATATTGACTAATTTCTGTAACTGCATAATCTGATAGACCGCGCCTTGAAAAGAGGCCAAAGCCTGCCATTTTTAGCTCAATTCGGCGATGACCTGGATCAATCGTCCCGGTCTGCCTTTATCAACTGCATAATCAATCAAAATCACCGAAATTTCATTCATAATCACATAAATCACTTTTGCTTATCTTGTGTCAGATTTTTTTATCAGGTTATGGATTTTAGGCAAAAACAGTAGCATGAAACGTCATTACCAATTAATGCAGTATAAAATACTGCCTTTCTCGTCAGTTCAAGGCAGGATAAAGGTTAACACGCCTTTATGACAGTCAGGAATTGACTGTTTCCCTAACGACGCCTCTTTTCAACTTAATTAACAAATCCTTTTTAATTTCAATAAATTAATAAAGAATTTTGCGCTAAAGCACATTTCTGTACCAATAAGCTTGCCATTTGACCTGTATCAGCTTTCCCGATAAGTTGGAAATCCGCTGGAAGCTTTCTGGATGAGCAGCCTGCTCATCATATTTATGCAGTAATTGAGATCCCCTCTTCACCGTATTAATCGATGCGAAAAGGACAACAAGGGGGCGAATGCGAGGCGCGCGAATGAAACGCAAACCCCGTCGCCACGCTCTTTCTGTGCCCGTGCGCAGCGGTTCGGAAGTGGGGTTCCCGCAGAGCCTGGGGGAGGTTCACGATATGTTGTACGATAAATCCCTTGAGAGGGATAACTGTGGTTTCGGCCTGATCGCCCACATAGAAGGCGAACCTAGCCACAAGGTAGTGCGTACTGCAATACACGCACTGGCCCGCATGCAGCACCGTGGCGCGATTCTCGCCGATGGTAAAACCGGTGACGGTTGCGGCTTGCTGTTACAAAAACCGGATCGCTTTTTTCGCATTGTTGCGCATGAGCGCGGCTGGCGTTTAGCGAAAAACTACGCCGTCGGGATGCTTTTCCTGAATAAAGATCCTGAACTCGCCGCGACCGCACGCCGCATCGTTGAAGAAGAGCTGCAACGCGAAACGTTGTCGATTGTCGGCTGGCGTGATGTCCCCACTAACGAAGGCGTGCTGGGTGAAATCGCCCTCTCCTCTCTGCCACGCATTGAGCAAATTTTTGTGAACGCCCCGGCAGGTTGGCGTCCGCGCGATATGGAGCGCCGTCTGTTTATCGCCCGCCGCCGCATTGAAAAGCGTCTCGAAGCTGACAAAGACTTCTACGTCTGTAGCCTGTCGAATCTGGTGAACATCTATAAAGGTCTGTGTATGCCGGCGGATCTGCCGCGCTTCTACCTGGACCTCGCGGACCTGCGTCTGGAATCGGCCATCTGCCTGTTCCACCAGCGCTTCTCCACTAACACCGTACCGCGCTGGCCGCTGGCGCAGCCGTTCCGCTACCTGGCGCATAACGGTGAAATCAACACCATCACCGGTAACCGCCAATGGGCGCGCGCGCGTACCTATAAATTCCAGACACCGCTGATCCCTGACCTGCACGACGCCGCGCCGTTCGTCAACGAAACCGGTTCTGACTCCAGTTCCATGGATAACATGCTGGAACTGCTGCTGGCGGGCGGGATGGATATCATCCGCGCCATGCGTCTGTTAGTGCCACCCGCCTGGCAGAACAACCCGGATATGGACCCGGAGCTGCGCGCTTTCTTCGACTTTAACTCCATGCATATGGAGCCGTGGGATGGTCCGGCGGGCATCGTGATGTCCGATGGTCGTTTTGCCGCCTGTAACCTCGACCGTAACGGTCTGCGTCCGGCGCGCTACGTCATCACCAAAGATAAGCTCATCACCTGCGCCTCTGAAGTCGGTATCTGGGATTATCAGCCTGACGAAGTGGTCGAAAAAGGCCGCGTGGGGCCAGGCGAACTGATGGTTATCGACACCCGCAGTGGGCGTATTCTGCACTCGGCAGAAACCGATGACGATCTGAAAAGCCGCCATCCATATAAAGAGTGGATGGAGAAAAACGTCCGCCGTTTGGTGCCGTTTGAAGACTTGCCCGATGAAGAAGTGGGTAGCCGCGAACTGGACGACGACACGCTTGCCAGCTACCAGAAACAGTTTAACTACAGCGCGGAAGAGCTGGATTCGGTGATCCGCGTCCTGGGTGAAAACGGTCAGGAAGCCGTCGGTTCGATGGGCGACGACACCCCATTCGCCGTGCTCTCCAGCCAGCCGCGTATTATTTACGACTACTTCCGTCAGCAGTTTGCCCAGGTCACTAACCCGCCTATCGACCCACTGCGTGAAGCGCATGTTATGTCGCTCGCCACCAGCATCGGGCGTGAAATGAACGTCTTCTGTGAAGCAGAGGGCCAGGCGCACCGTTTAAGCTTTAAATCGCCGATTCTGCTCTACTCCGATTTCAAACAGCTCACGACGATGAAAGAGGAGCACTACCGCGCAAATACGCTGGATATCACCTTTGACGTCACTAAAACCACGCTCGAAGCGACGGTCAAAGAGCTGTGCGACAAAGCAGAACAGATGGTGCGTAGCGGCACCGTGCTGCTGGTGCTTTCTGACCGGAATATCGCTAAAGATCGCCTGCCAGTTCCGGCCCCAATGGCGGTTGGCGCGATCCAGACTCGTCTGGTCGATCAAAGCCTGCGTTGCGATGCCAACATCATCGTCGAAACCGCCAGCGCCCGCGATCCGCACCACTTCGCCGTGTTACTGGGCTTTGGCGCAACGGCTATTTATCCGTACCTTGCCTATGAAACGCTGGGCCGCCTGGTAGACACCCACGCGATTGCCAAAGATTATCGTACCGTGATGCTCAACTACCGTAACGGCATCAACAAAGGCTTGTACAAAATCATGTCCAAAATGGGCATCTCCACCATCGCGTCTTACCGCTGCTCGAAACTGTTTGAAGCGGTCGGTCTGCACGATGATGTAGTGGGCCTGTGCTTCCAGGGCGCGGTTAGCCGCATTGGTGGGGCAAGCTTTGAAGACTTCCAGCAGGATCTGCTGAATCTGTCGAAACGTGCCTGGCTGGCGCGTAAGCCCATCAGCCAGGGCGGCTTGCTGAAATACGTGCACGGTGGCGAATACCACGCCTACAACCCGGACGTCGTGCGCACACTGCAACAGGCGGTACAAAGCGGCGAGTACAGCGACTATCAGGAATACGCGAAGCTGGTTAATGAGCGTCCGGCAACCACGCTGCGCGATCTGCTGGCAATTACGCCGGGTGAAAACGCAGTCAACATTGCCGATGTTGAACCGGCAAGCGAACTGTTTAAACGCTTCGATACCGCTGCGATGTCTATCGGCGCGTTAAGCCCGGAAGCCCACGAGGCGCTGGCGGAAGCGATGAATAGCATCGGCGGTAACTCGAACTCCGGTGAAGGTGGTGAAGATCCGGCGCGCTACGGCACTAACAAAGTGTCGCGCATCAAGCAGGTGGCTTCTGGTCGCTTCGGCGTTACTCCGGCGTACCTGGTCAATGCTGACGTCATTCAGATTAAAGTCGCCCAGGGCGCGAAACCGGGCGAAGGCGGTCAGTTGCCGGGCGATAAAGTCACTCCTTACATCGCCAAACTGCGCTATTCGGTGCCCGGAGTGACGCTGATCTCTCCGCCGCCGCACCATGATATCTACTCTATCGAGGACTTAGCGCAGCTCATTTTCGACCTCAAGCAGGTCAACCCGAAAGCGATGATCTCCGTGAAGCTGGTTTCTGAACCGGGCGTTGGCACCATCGCGACTGGCGTGGCGAAAGCTTATGCGGACTTGATCACCATCGCAGGCTATGACGGCGGCACCGGCGCAAGTCCGCTTTCATCGGTGAAATACGCAGGCTGCCCGTGGGAACTGGGGCTTGTTGAAACACAACAGGCGCTGGTTGCCAACGGCTTGCGTCATAAGATCCGTTTGCAGGTCGATGGCGGCCTGAAAACGGGTGTCGATATCATCAAAGCGGCGATTCTCGGCGCAGAAAGCTTCGGCTTCGGCACTGGCCCGATGGTGGCGCTCGGCTGTAAATACCTGCGAATCTGCCACCTGAACAACTGCGCCACCGGTGTAGCAACTCAGGATGACAAACTGCGTAAGAACCACTATCACGGCTTGCCGTTCAAAGTGACCAACTACTTTGAATTTATCGCCCGTGAAACCCGCGAGCTGATGGCGCAACTGGGCGTAACGCGCCTGGTGGATCTGATTGGCCGTACCGACCTGCTCAAAGAGCTGGACGGTTTCACCGCCAAACAGCAGAAACTGGCGCTGTCCAAGCTGCTGGAGACTGCCGAGCCGCATCCAGGTAAGGCGCTCTACTGCACCGAAAACAACCCGCCGTTTGATAACGGCCTGCTGAACGCGCAGTTGCTGCAACAGGCGAAACCGTTTGTCGATGAGCGCCAGAGCAAAACCTTCTGGTTCGATATTCGCAACACCGACCGTTCTGTCGGCGCGTCGCTTTCAGGCTATATCGCCCAGACGCACGGCGATCAGGGTCTGGCAGCCGATCCGATCAAAGCGTACTTCAACGGCACCGCAGGCCAGAGCTTCGGTGTGTGGAACGCGGGCGGCGTGGAACTGTACCTGACCGGTGATGCCAACGACTATGTCGGTAAAGGCATGGCGGGCGGCTTAATCGCCATTCGTCCTCCGGTTGGCTCAGCCTTCCGCAGCCATGAAGCAAGCATTATCGGCAATACCTGCCTGTATGGCGCGACCGGTGGTCGTCTGTATGCCGCAGGCCGCGCGGGTGAACGTTTCGGCGTGCGTAACTCCGGTGCAATTACCGTGGTTGAAGGTATTGGCGACAACGGGTGTGAATATATGACGGGCGGTATCGTCTGTATTCTGGGTAAAACCGGCGTTAACTTCGGCGCGGGCATGACCGGCGGCTTCGCTTACGTTCTCGATGAAAGCGGCGATTTCCGCAAACGCGTTAACCCGGAACTAGTCGAGGTCTTAAGCGTTGACTCCCTGGCGATCCATGAAGAGCATCTGCGTGGTCTTATCACCGAGCATGTCCAGCATACCGGTTCTCAGCGCGGTGAAGAGATTCTGGCTAACTGGTCAACCTTCGCCACGAAATTTGCGCTGGTTAAACCGAAGTCCAGTGATGTAAAAGCACTGCTGGGTCACCGTAGTCGTAGCGCAGCAGAGTTGCGCGTGCAGGCGCAGTAAGGGGTAGCAACAATGAGTCAGAATGTTTATCAATTTATCGACCTGCAGCGCGTTGATCCGCCAAAGAAACCGCTGAAGATCCGCAAAATTGAGTTTGTTGAAATTTACGAGCCGTTTTCCGAAGGCCAGGCCAAAGCGCAGGCTGACCGCTGCCTATCGTGCGGCAACCCATACTGCGAGTGGAAATGCCCGGTACACAACTACATCCCGAACTGGCTGAAGCTCGCCAACGAGGGGCGTATTTTTGAAGCGGCAGAACTGTCGCATCAGACCAATACCCTGCCGGAAGTTTGCGGACGTGTCTGCCCGCAGGACCGTCTGTGCGAAGGTTCCTGCACGCTGAACGATGAGTTTGGCGCGGTGACCATCGGCAACATTGAGCGTTATATCAATGATAAAGCGTTCGAAATGGGCTGGCGTCCGGATATGTCCGGCGTGAAGCAAACCGGTAAAAAAGTGGCGATTATCGGCGCAGGCCCGGCGGGTCTGGCGTGTGCGGATGTCCTGACGCGCAACGGCGTAAAAGCGGTCGTCTTCGACCGTCACCCGGAAATTGGCGGCCTGCTGACCTTCGGTATTCCGGCTTTCAAGCTGGAAAAAGAGGTAATGACGCGCCGCCGTGAAATCTTCACCGGCATGGGTATTGAATTCAAACTCAATACCGAAGTGGGCCGCGACGTGCAGCTGGACGATCTGCTGAGTGATTACGATGCGGTGTTCCTTGGCGTCGGGACTTATCAGTCAATGCGCGGCGGACTGGAAAACGAAGACGCCGATGGCGTGTACGCAGCGCTGCCGTTCCTTATCGCCAACACCAAACAGTTAATGGGCTT
Source organism: Escherichia coli (assembly GCF_036503815.1). Classification (GTDB taxonomy): domain Bacteria; phylum Pseudomonadota; class Gammaproteobacteria; order Enterobacterales; family Enterobacteriaceae; genus Escherichia; species Escherichia coli_F. The sequence goes on along the minus strand of NZ_AP027764.1, from coordinate 598,120 downwards.
TGGTGAAACTCGCGAAGAACCGTTCGTCAGCATGGAAGGCAAACGCGTGGTGGTACTTGGCGGTGGCGATACCGCGATGGACTGCGTGCGTACTTCCGTGCGCCAGGGGGCGAAACACGTCACCTGTGCCTATCGTCGTGATGAAGAGAACATGCCGGGTTCCCGCCGCGAAGTGAAAAACGCGCGGGAAGAAGGTGTTGAGTTCAAATTCAACGTCCAGCCACTGGGTATTGAAGTGAACGGCAACGGCAAAGTCAGCGGCGTGAAAATGGTGCGCACCGAAATGGGTGAACCGGACGCCAAAGGCCGTCGCCGCGCAGAGATCGTGGCAGGATCCGAACATATCGTTCCGGCAGATGCGGTGATCATGGCGTTTGGTTTCCGTCCACACAGCATGGAATGGCTGGCAAAACACAGCGTCGAGCTGGATTCGCAAGGCCGAATTATCGCACCGGAAGGCAACGAAAATGCCTTCCAGACCAGCAACCCGAAAATCTTTGCTGGCGGCGATATCGTCCGTGGTTCTGATCTGGTGGTAACCGCTATTGCCGAAGGTCGTAAGGCGGCAGATGGGATCATGAACTGGCTGGAAGTTTAAATTGCAACCTCCCGTGTAGCCCGCTTAAAACGGGTTACACGGGATAAAGTTATCTTTTTCCGAAAAACTACACTTTCCGCTATCCGCCATTGTTTCCTGAATTTACCGCCCGCTATACTCACTACAAATTTGCGATGGACGCGCAATACGCTGTTACGGAAAACAGTCTCCTCCTGCTTTGCTTAACGCCTCCTTGACCCCATCGATTTCCCCACGCCAATAGAGAATTGTAATGGAACTGACCGTTGAATCAGTGCAAGCCCTAGCGCCCGATGACGCCTCGGTTAAAGCGGCTCGTGGCCTGGTTGCCCCCGCAAAATGGCCGACGCTGGGATATAGCGAGACCGCGTTCTGGGGAGAATGTAAAGGCAGCGGCTCCCGCCCTTATCAGGTACGGGTCGACAGGCAGGATCTGGCCTGTAAATGTTCCTGCCCCAGCCGTAAATTCCCCTGTAAACATAGCCTTGCGTTGCTTTTGCTCCAGGTGCAACACACCGCAAGTTTCACCGCTGGCGAGCCGCCGGAATGGGTAAGCGAGTGGCTAACCTCGCGCCAGCAGCGAGCGGTTCGCAAAGAAGAGAAGAAAGAGCAGGCTGAGGCAAAAGCTGCCGACCCGCAGGCTGCCGCCAAACGGGAAGCGGCACGCAACCAAAAAATGACGGCGGGGCTGGATTTCCTCGAACAGTGGATGCACGACCTGATCCGCCACGGTCTGGCGCAGATCTCTGCACAACAGTTGCCTTTTGCCGGGATCGCCGCCCGCATGGTCGACGCTCAACTACCGGGAATTGCCGCTCGCCTGAACAATCTGACCACTCTTTTTACTACCGCCGAGGTATGGCCATCGAGCCTGTGCAAAGAACTGGGGCAGCTACAGCTGATTATTGACGCCTGGCGCCAGCAACAAATGTTATCCCCGGCACAACTTAGCGATCTCCATGCAGCATTGGGAATAACCCCGGATAAACATGACATCGCTGACGGACTAACCTGCCTTGATAACTGGCAGGTCTTAGGCCAAAGCGCGCAAGAAGAGAATAATCTGTGGCGACGCCGGGTCTGGCTGTACGGAGAAAAGAGCCACCGCACCGCGCTACTGCTGAACTATTCACACGGTGGGAAAAACTTTCCCCGGCACTTTATCACCGGGCAGGTCTGCCAGGGAGCACTCACCTTTTTCCCTGGCACATCACCGCTACGGGCGCGGGTTGTGGAGCCGTTTACCCGCGGTGAAAGATTCCCGCTTGCAGAATTACCCCTCCCGGACGCGCTGCATGACATGGCGCAGCGGCTTAGCGCGAATCCCTGGCAATGGCCTCTGCCGCTGCGAGTAAGCGAAATATTGATTTACCCGCACGAGAGCGGCTGGCGATTCGTCTCGACACAGGGCCAGCACTTACCGACGCACCTGTCGTCGGACGAGGGTTGGCGGTTACTGGCGGCCAGCGGCGGCGCGCCGTTTATGCTAATGGGGGAATGGGATGGTCAGCAGCTGACGCCCTGTAGCGCCTGGCTTGCCGGTAGCGTCATTTGGGCAACCGGAGGCGCACAATGAACGAATGGCAAAATTTAACCCGCACAGCGCTACTCGGCACAGACAAAAAAGCGTTTACACCGTCGGCGTCGCAAAGTGAGATTGGGCTGTTACTGTCTGAACTGGCGAATAACACATCCGCAGAGCAACAGCTACTGCGCTCGGCGGGCGTTCTGGCGCTCTGCCATCTGGCTGGCTGGGTGCCGCAGGCGATTGACCCCGCACCGCTACCGGAAATGGGCGAAGAAAATGCGCAGACAATAAACAATCCGGCTTTTGCAGGTCTGCTGCATCTGCTGCTGGCAGAAGGGCCGCCGCGTTTACTGTGGTCAGCGCTTGATCACCTGGTCCAGCGTCAGCTTCTTTCTCCGCCCCTGCTGTTACCGGCACTGCTGAATTACGGCGTACAAAATCCATCAATACGCGGCATTCTGCCCAATGTCCTCGGCGCTCGCGGGCGCTGGCTGGCGCAAATTAACGCCGACTGGCGCTATTTTCTTGCCTCCGTTGACGCTCCGCTGGATGAAGAAATGTGGCTGCACGGCACGTCCGAACAGCGTCTGCAATATCTGACGCAAATGCGCATTCGCGCCCCGGAACAGGGTCGCGATCGGCTGGCGCAGGAGATGAGTTCGCTGGATGCCCGTGAACGCGCACAGCTGCTGGCTGTGCTGGAAGTGGGGATCTCCCAACACGACGAAGCCTTTCTGGAACAGACATTATCCGATCGCAGCAAAGAGGTGCGGCAAACTGCGGTACGATTACTGCTTTGTCTGCCAGAAAGCGCCTGGGTCTGGCGCATGAAGTCCAGGTTAGCGCCGCTGCTCAATTCCTCCCCCGATCCTGAGAGCTGGCTTGCGCGGCGAAAAGGTTTACTGCGCGGAGAAAAAATGCTGCGCGTCGCCCTTGATGCCCCGGAGGCTTTCCTGCCAGAGTGGAAGGCCGATGCGCTGGAAGAAACTAAGCCCAAAGGCGAAAAGTTGGGCCAGCGCTCATGGTGGCTGTATCAGATAGTTGCAGCGGTTCCGCTCGACTGGTGGCAAACGCAACTGCAGGCTACCCCCGTTGAACTGCTGCGCTGGGCCGGGAAAACCGACTGGCAGGAGGCGCTACTGCGCGCCTGGTATCACGCCGTACTGCGCGAAAAAAATCCGCAGTGGGCGCAGGCGTTTCTCGCCATGCTGCCCGTCGGAATGAGCATTCATTACCCTGCCGGCGTGAAGATTAACGCCTTTGAGCTTTTGCAATGTCTGCCTGTAGAAGAACACGAGCCGATGTTACGGTCATTGTTCTCAGTGGTGGGCGGCGAACATTTACATCGCTACATCAGCCTGTTACCGCTTGATGCGTCGCTCTTTAGCCTGCGCCTGAGCCAGCAAATGGTCACGGAGCTGCACCGTTGGGTGAAACATGATTCCGCGCGCTTTGACTACGCCCTGCGCCATGTGATGAGTGATTTCGCCTGCCTGCTGGCCCCCGAAGTCCTCAATGATGTCATTGACAAGTGGCCGCACGACGCACAACAAACGCCTTATTGCGAGGCAGCCTTTACTGCCCTGAGCGCCGCGCTGGCGCACCGAATTCAACTTAATTCGCTTTTTGTCGGAGAAACCACTTTATGAATGCTACCGCTACTGCCGCCGTTTTACGCCGACATGCTGAACAACAATTTGCTGAAGAACTGGATGAGCTGCAAAAAAACGATACTCATCCGCGCCCGGAAAACTGGGCCATTTCTCCATGGTCCGTCGCCACCTATCTGTTGGGCGGGCAGCTGGAAAATGGCTTTGAGGTCACGCCGAAATATATCGGCAACCGGCGGATTATCGAAACCGCCGTTGCCACGCTGGCAACCGATCGCGCACTGCTGTTGCATGGCGTACCCGGCACTGCGAAATCCTGGGTATCTGAACATCTGGCGGCTGCCATCAGCGGCGACTCAACGTTAATTATTCAGGGCACCGCAGGCACCGGTGAAGAACAAATGCGTTATGGCTGGAACTACGCGGAGTTGCTCTCTAAAGGTCCGTCACGTTTGGCGCTGGTAGAAAGTCCGTTGATGCGGGCGATGGCGCGCGGGCAGATTGCACGCGTAGAAGAGCTGACGCGTATTCCTGCTGATGTTCAGGACACGCTGATCACGATCCTGTCGGAAAAAACGCTGCCTATCCCCGAACTGAATGAAGAGGTCCAGGCGACGCGCGGCTTTAACGTTATCGCCACCGCCAACAACCGGGATAAAGGCGTTAACGAGCTTTCTTCCGCGCTTAAACGTCGTTTCAACACGGTCATTTTGCCCGTACCCGCCAGCGAAGAAGAAGAGATTAACATTGTCACTCGCCGCGTCGCCGAACTGGGTCAGGCGCTGGCACTTCCTGCCGAACCGCCAGCGCTTAAAGAGATCCAGCGAGTCGTGCAAATCTTCCGCGAACTGCGAAACGGCCTGACGGTTGACGGCAAAACGAAAATTAAGTCGCCAACCAGTACTCTCAGCACCGCGGAGGCGATCTCCGTTATCAACAACGGTATGGCGCTGGCGGGCCATTTTGGCGACGGCGTGCTGCATCCGCGGGATATCGCCGCAAGCCTTATCGGCGCGGTGGTAAAAGATCCCGTGCAGGACGACGTGGTATGGCGTGAATATCTGGAAACTATCGTCAAAGAGCGCAGCGACTGGAACGATCTCTATCGCGCCTGCCGCGAAATTGTGTAATCAGCAAGGCAACCACTATGACTGAACAAACCGTTCATTTGTTTGGCATCCGTCACCATGGCCCTGGCTGCGCGCGCAGCCTGCGAAAGGCGCTGGAGACGCTACAGCCCGACTGCCTGCTGGTGGAAGGGCCGCCCGACGGCGAATCCATCCTGCCTTTCATGCAGCATGAACAGATGCAACCGCCGGTCGCGCTACTGATTTATGTCCCGGACGACTCACATCACGCCGCGTTTTACCCCTTTGCGGCGTTCTCCCCGGAATGGCAGGCGCTGCGCTATGGTTTTGAGCAAAATATCGCCGTGCGCTTTATGGACTTGCCCATCAGTCATCAGTTCGCGCTTGATGACGAAAAAGAGAGCGATGACGATGATGCCGTTGAAGCCAGTCCCGACGGCGATCCGCTGGACTGGCTGGGCCGCGCCGCCGGTTACACCGATGGGGAAAGCTGGTGGAGCCACAGAGTAGAGGAACGCGAAGATGATTTGTCTCTGTTCGAGGCGATTCGCGAGGCGATGATTGCCCTACGCCAGGCAACTCCCGAAGCCCGAAACTCAGCCAGAGATCAACTGCGTGAAGCGTATATGCGCAAGACGCTACGTCAGGCGAAAAAAGAGGGCTTCTCGCGCATCGCGGTAGTCTGCGGTGCGTGGCACGTTTCGGCGCTGGAAAACCTGCCGCCCGCAAAGAATGATAACGAACTGCTGAAAAATTTGCCGAAGTGCAAGGTCGCGGCAGCCTGGACGCCCTGGAGCTACGAGGCGTTAAGCCGCGCCAGCGGTTATGGCGCAGGGGTGGTGTCACCGGAATGGTACGATCATCTGTGGCGTTATCAGGGCGCTTCTCACCGCGATATCGGCTGGCTGTCACGCGCGGCAAGGCTGTTTCGCGAAGCCGATCTCGACTGTTCCAGCGCCCACATTATCGAAGCGGCGCGGCTGGCGCAGACGCTGGCGATTATGCGCCATCACCCGCAGCCGGGGCTTGACGAACTTTGCGAAGCGCTGCAAACCGTAGTGTGTATGGGCGAAAGCGCGCCAATGCAGATGATTCGCCAGAAGTTAATTGTCGGCGACGCGCTGGGAAGCGTACCGGATGATACGCCCGTCGTGCCGCTCCAACGCGACATTACGCAACAGCAAAAAACGCTGCGCCTGAAGGCAGAAGCCAGCGAAAAAGTGCTGGATCTTGATCTGCGCAAACCCGGCGATCTGGCGCGTAGCCATTTACTGCATCGCCTGACCTTACTCGACATTTCCTGGGGCCGTCTGGCTGGACAAGGAAATAACAGCAAAGGGACGTTCCACGAAATCTGGTCGCTGCGCTGGGAACCGGCACTGGCAATGAACATCATTACCGCCAGCCGTTGGGGTAACAGCATTGAGCAGGCCAGCTCCCGCTATGCCATTGTGAGGGCGCAATACGCCAGCACGCTGCCGGAACTGGCAAAGCTTATCCAACAAGTGCTACTGGCCGATTTACAGGCCGCGATTGCCCCCATCGCCAATACACTGGAATCACTGGCTGCCACTCAGGGCAATATCGAACAGTTGCTGGAAGCCCTGGCACCGCTGGTGGCGATTGTCCGCTACGGCAACGTGCGCCAGACCGACTCTGGTATGGTAATGCAGGTACTGATGAGCCTCGCCCCGCGCGCCGCCATCGCCCTACCCGGTGCCTGTTCGGCGCTCAACGACGACAGCGCCGCCAGTATGAGAGAAAAAGTTATCGACGCTCACGCCGCGCTGCGGTTGCTGGATAACGAAGATCTGTTGGCGAGCTGGTTGCAGGCGTTGATGGTGCTGGCAGAGGGCAGTACCGCACACGCGCTGCTTCGCGGAACGGCGACGCGCCTGTTGTTTGATCTGCAAACGTTAACGACAGAACGGATCACCACGCTGATGAACCTGGCGCTATCGCCAGCCAATCCCCCGGCGGAAAGTGCCGCATGGGCGGAAGGTTTCCTCAACGACAGCGCGATGGTGCTACTGCACAATAGCGAATTATGGCAGTTGATCGATGCCTGGCTAAGCGGCCTGAACGACAATCACTTCACCCGGATCCTGCCGATGCTGCGGCGGACATTCGGCCGTTTTTCCAGCCCGGAACGCCGCCAGTTAGGCGAACGCGCCGCGCAGGGCGAGCGTGTCGCGCAGCAAGAAGAGACCAGCGGTATATGGGATGAACAGCGTGCCGCGTTAATGCTGCCGCTACTGCGCCGCATTCTGGCTTTGCCACCACACGAAAGGGAAAATCATGTCGAGTAACGAGATGGAACGGCTGCGCCGCTGGCGTCTGATCCTTGGAGAAGATGCCGACAATGCCTGTAACGTGGCGCTGGATGCCAGAGAATCCGCGATTGATGCCTCGCTGGCGGCGCTCTATCAGCCAGACGGTAAACATGGATTACGCGGCGGCACGGGTGGATCGTCACCCAAAGTCGCTCGCTGGCTGGGTGATATTCGCCAGTATTTCCCCTCTTCTGTGGTTCAGGTGATGCAAAAAGACGCCTTTGAACGTCTTAATTTGCACAGTATGTTGCTGGAGCCAGAGATGCTGGCAAACGTCCAGCCTGATGTTCATCTGGTCTCCACGCTGATGTCGCTGAATGGCGTAATTCCGGCCAAAACCAAAGAAACCGCCAGGATTGTGGTGCGTAAAGTTGTCGAGCAATTGATGAAACAGCTTGAAGAGCCAATGCGTAGCGCGGTAAGCGGCGCTCTTAATCGTGCGGTACGTAATCGTCGCCCGCGCCACGCGGAAATTGACTGGCAGCGCACCATTCGCGCCAACCTGCGCCACTGGCAGGAAGAGTACAAAAGTATTGTTCCTGAAACGTTAATCGGCTACGGGCGCAAGTCTCAACGCACGCAAAAGGAGATCATTTTATGTATCGACCAGAGTGGGTCGATGGCCTCCTCGGTGGTCTATTCCAGTATTTTTGGCGCAGTAATGGCATCGCTCCCGGCGGTAAAAACGCATCTGGTGGTTTTCGACACCGCAGTGGTTGATATGACAGAGAAGCTCGACGATCCGGTAGAGCTGCTGTTTGGCGTGCAGCTGGGCGGCGGCACCGACATCAACCGCGCGGTAGGTTACTGCCAGTCTTTGATTCGCGATCCGCGTAATACCATTCTGGTGCTGATTTCCGACCTCTACGAAGGTGGTGTGGAACGCAATCTGTTGCAACGCGCCAGTGAGTTGATTCAGTCCGGCGTACAGGTGGTTACCCTGCTGGCCTTAAGCGACGAAGGCGCACCGTTTTACGACCGGTCACTGGCAGGAAAACTCGCCGCCATGGGTATTCCCTCCTTTGCCTGTACCCCTGATTTATTCCCCGGCATGATGGCCGCCGCCATTCGTAAGGAAGATGTGAATCTGTGGGCTGCGCAAAATGGCGTAGTGACAGCAAGAGAAACTTCCTGAAAATTCTGGTCGGATGCGCCCGCTCCGGCCTTTTTATTTGCTTCATCTTCAGCACAACGTTACAGCACAATTGCTGGAAAACGCCTCGCATAACGTGAAGAAAACCCATGTAACAAGCCCACCTGGATTGTTACCGGCAGATGCCCGGCGTATAGCTGATCCCATTATTCAACGCAGCGCCATATAAAGGGACAGATAATGGAATCGCTCTCAGAAGGAACCACAGCAGGCTACCAGCAAATCCACGACGGTATTATTCACCTGGTCGATAGCGCCCGCACGGAAACGGTACGTAGCGTTAACGCGTTAATGACCGCGACATACTGGGAAATTGGTCGACGGATTGTCGAATTTGAACAAGGCGGCGAGGCCAGAGCGGCTTATGGTGCACAGCTTATCAAACGGCTCTCAAAGGATTTAAGTCTAAGGTATAAGCGTGGGTTTTCCACCAGAAATTTATGGCAGTTTAAGAATTTTTATATTTGTTTTCAACGAATTGAAATTGTGCAGACACTGTCTGCACAATTCACCCCCACAATTCGCCAGACACTGTCTGGCGAATCTTGCCATTTAGCGCAACTTGCCAAATCCTTCCCCCTGCCATGGTCCACTTACGTCCGTTTGCTTTCTGTTAAAAACGCTGACGCTCGTAGCTTTTATGAGAAAGAGACACTCCGCTGTGGCTGGTCTGCTCGTCAGCTCGAACGGCAAATTGCGACCCAATTTTATGAGCGAACACTACTGTCACATGACAAATCAGCCATGCTGCAACAACACGCCCCTGCCGAGACGCATATTCTTACGCAACAGGCGATACGCGATCCCTTTGTGCTCGAATTTCTGGAATTGAAAGATGAATACTCAGAATCCGATTTTGAGGAGGCGCTGATCAACCACCTGATGGATTTCATGCTGGAACTTGGGGATGATTTTGCCTTTGTTGGTCGACAGCGAAGGTTACGCATTGATGACAACTGGTTTCGTGTCGATCTGCTGTTTTTCCACCGCCGTTTACGCTGCCTGCTAATCGTCGATCTAAAAGTGGGCAAATTCAGCTATAGCGATGCCGGACAGATGAATATGTATCTCAACTACGCCAAAGAGCACTGGACGCTACCGGATGAAAATCCGCCCATCGGTCTGGTTCTCTGTGCAGAGAAAGGAGCCGGAGAAGCGCATTATGCGCTGGCAGGTTTGCCTAACACCGTTCTGGCAAGTGAATATAAGATGCAGCTACCTGATGAAAAACGACTCGCGGATGAACTCGTTCGAACACAGGCGGTGCTAGAGGAAGGCTATAGACGCCGTTAATTTCAGCGGTTTCGAATTCTGCAGACAGTGTCTGCAGAATCTTTAAAACGAACTAAGTTTTAAGCCATTAACTCAGCCTTAACCTTCACGACCACCTTTTTAATCTCACCCGGCTCGCCAACAACGCATCCCGGCTTATGCGGTTCTCCAGGCATAAACACGGCGAACATTCCCGGTTTCAGGATGATGCTTTGCTCATTCTCAATGGCGCTGCAAAGCTGGTAATCATCTTCATGGTGGAACTCTTCACACTGACGCGCAGTGCCTGCCATGCCAAACAGGATCCGTTCCTCACCGTTTAATAACAGTTGGATATCAATGTATTGCTCGTGCAATTCCGCTTTTTTCTCGACGGGCGATTGAGTGTTAAACGTCATGACATTCATAAAGATATTATCGCCCTGTAATTCGTAACGACCCGGCGCTTTTTCTTGCGGTCTGGCAGCTAATGCCAGCGTTAACGCGTCCTGTAACGCAGGATGTAACCCAGCAGACGGTAATGACTGAACTTCACCCATCATCATAATTTTTCTCCCTGGGCCAACAGCGCAGCCCCAAGTAAACCTGCATCATGGCGGTAGTGCGCCGCCAGTAAATCAACATGAAATGCCGCTGGCTCCTGCGCCAGATACGTTTCCACCAACGCCAGATACCCTTCTGCCAGACCAACGCTGCCACCGACCACTACGCACTGACAATCAGTTGTGGCTTTAATATCAGCGATCAGCCTTGCCAGCACATGTGCGGAGCGGTGAATCAGTTGCTGCGCCTGCTCATCGCCCTGCCCGGCGTGCGTGAAAATAGTTTTCGCATTCGCACCAGCCAACTCCCCTTGCGCTGCCGCCGCAATGCCGCGACCAGAAGCAATCGCCTCCACGCAACCTGTGCGTCCACAGCCGCAGACTGGACCATGCGGATCGGCAAGCGTATGCCCGATGTGCCCCGCCAGACCTCCAGGGCCGGTAAGCAGTTTGCCGCCGCTCACTACACCGCCGCCGACGCCAGTGGAAACAGTGATAAACACCATCTCGGTTATATCGCCTTCCAGCGCCTGATACTCCGCCCACGCTGCGGCCTGCGCGTCGTTAATGGCAATGGTCGGCAAATCGGTAAGTTGTTCCAAAGTTTTGACTAACGGAAAGTGTAGCAATCCACCGAGATTATGCGGATTCAGCGCCAGCAGGCTGCCGTCGCGAATAATTCCGGTAGAAGCGATGGCAACCTGCTGCGCATGCGCTTGTAACGGAGAGACTAATTCGGCTAAGGCTTCACGCAAGGCTTCTGGTGTCTGGCTAGCAGGCGTAGGAAGTTCACGGCGATCGCGGATCTGCCCATCAGCGCCAATCAGCGCGGCGGCAAGTTTAGTACCGCCGATATCAATCGCCAGTGTAGTCATAGCACCGCCTTTTTCATCGCTGTGTTGTACCACTGACAAATGTGTTCAAGACGTGTGATAGCAGAACCGACCGTCACCGCCCATGCGCCGTGGCGCATCGCATCCGCCGCCTGAGCAGGCGTGTTGTAACGCCCTTCGGCAATCACCCGACATCCGGCGTCGCTTAATGTTTTTACCAGTGCCAGATCCGGCTCTTCTGGCGTTTCAGGCGTGGTATAGCCAGAAAGCGTAGTACCAATAATTTCGGCTCCCAGCTTTTGGCAAGCCAGGCCGTCTTCCGGCGTTGAACAGTCGGTCATCGCCAGTAAACCGTGATGGTGAATACGCGCCAGTAGTGTTTCAACTGGAACCGGGCGCGGTCGGTCAGTGCCGTCAATCGCGATAATATCCGCACCCGCCTGCGCCAGTGCATCAACATCTTCAATATAGGCCGTGATGCGTACCGGAGAATCCTCCAGATCGCGCTTCACAATCCCGATAATCGGCACGCTCACCACCGCACGCGTGGCTTGTAGATTTGCCACACCTTCAATGCGAATGGCAACCGCGCCCGCCTGCTCTGCCGCTAATGCCATAGCAGCGACGATTTCCGGTTTATCGAGCGGGCTGTCCGGAACCGGCTGGCAGGAGACAATCAGGCCACCGTTAGCAGCGATTTTTTGATCCAGTTGTGCAAGTAACGACATACATCTTCCCTTAGCAAAAGGCCCGGTCCAGGACCGGGCAACAGGATTAACTTTTGGTTTTGACTAAATCGTTTTTAGCGCTGCCAAACGGTACAGCACCGCTAAATGGTTTGCCGTCGATAGCGTCATGAGTACGCAACGCTTCCGGGCGCAGCCAACGCTGAACGCGGGAAGGCATATCCAGACCAATCAGCAGGATCACCACAAATGTAAGACTGAACGAAAGCGATCCCAGAGCAGTGCCCAGATCCAGACGTTGAGCGATCAACGCGCCGAGGATTGGGGCCAGTGCACCACCCAATGCGCCAACGTTGTAGGTAAAGCCCAGCCCCGCCGCACGCTGGTCGGTATCGAAATAACCGCCGATCAGTTTCGGTAAAATCCCGGAGATGCCCTGACCAAGCATTTGCTGGAAGAACAGTAACAGACCGAGCACCCAGACGTTTGCGCCACCAATCGCAAATACCGGAATAATCAGCAGCTGTGAGGCCAGCAGACTGCAAACGTACGCTTTGCGGGTTCCCAGCCAGTCACCGAGGAAGCCACCGACGCAGCACCCCACCGCCGCACCAAAGCCACTAAAGAACAGCACATTGGCAACCGTATGCGGGTTATAAGCAAGTTCAGTTTTAAGATACGTTGGCAGCAGCGCCTGAATCGGCCATGAGTAGAGGAAAGCAAACAACACGACCACCATCAGCATTACGCCCGTTGGCCAGCGTTTGCCCGTACTCTGTACCATAAAGCTGATAAAGATTGCGGCGCATAACAGCCCGAGTACAGCGACGATTGCGGCATTTTGTAGGTTACCGGCGAAGCAGAACCACAGCGCAGTGGCCGCCGCCAGTGTCATCACGATATTGGCGATACGATGTTCACCACGGTAGAGAATATCTACCATTGTGCGTACTGGTGCTTTACCTGCGTGTTTCTCTTTCCAGTCTTCCGCTTCCGGGATGTTTTTACGCAGCCAGAGAGCAAAGATGATTGGTAAGATGCCGATAAAAAACAATGCACGCCAGCCCCAGACCGGAACCACCAGGCTGTAGACCTGAGCGGCAACGACGGCACCCACCGAGAAGCCTGAAATCAGAAAACCACTGGCTTTGTTACGCAGATGCTTTGGCCAGCTTTCAATGACATAGGTGGCGCTGGAACCGTATTCACCCGCCATCCCCATGCCGATGACCAGACGAGCGATAAACATGGTGATGTAGCCTGGCGCAAAACCGCAGGCCAGCGTCCCGACCGAGAAGAGAACGATGCTGGTGACCATTGCCAGACGACGTCCGTAGCGGTCACCCATAGCGCCGAGCATCAGGCCGCCGAACCAGCGAGAGATAAAGGCTGCGGAGATCAGACTTGCCGCCTGTACCGTCGTCAGCCCGAATTCACCTTGTACTTCGGTGAGTACCAGGGCGATTAAAACGAAATCAAAACCGTCAAGCAGATATCCCAACCAGGCAGCGGAAAATGCGCGCCATTGTGCGCGGTTGAGATGGCGATACCACGGGATATTCTGGGTTGTAGTACTCATTGTGAGTCTCCCGCGGTGGGCGATGCCCACACGCTTTGGTATAAAAATTGTAGGGTACAGATGCGTTTATTTCCCCTCACCCGGTAGGGGCGAGCGAGGGGAAAAAACTCACCCGCGCTCTTGCATCAACTGCTGGGCTAGCGCCTTCAGTTCTGGCAGATATTTTTCATCGACCGGACCAAACGGTTTGCGGCACAGCGGCACAGAAACGACATCCATATAGTGCAGGACCGTTTTCAGGCCGCGGAATACGCCCGTTTTGATCAGTAAATCAATGACTTTATTACATTCGGTTTGCAGCTTCTGCGCGGTCTGGATATCGCCTTCTTTCAGCGCCTTCACGATACCCTGATAACGCCAGCCCATAATGTTGTAAGTACTGCCGATACCACCATCAGCGCCCGCCAACAAACCAGAAGCAAAGATTTCGTCGTAACCGTTATAGAGCACCAGATCCGGATGTTCACGACGGATCTGCTCCATCTGATAGAGATCGCCAGAGGTCTGTTTCAGCGCGCCGACACCAGGCAACGTAACCAGAGTGTTAATCTGATCCAGGGTCAGTTTAACGCCGCTTAACGCCGGAATGTTGTACACCACCATCGGCAACCCATCCGCCGAATCAATAATTGCCCGATAGTGATCGCAGTGTTCTTCAAAGCTGAAAGGGTAGTAGAACGGCGTGACGGCGGAGACGGCATCGAAGCCATAACGTTTGGCTGAAGATGCAAGCTGTTGGCTTTCAGCAGTGCTGACGCAACCTACATGAGCGATGAGTTTAATCTTGCCTTTCGCCTCTTCGGCGACGATTTCCAGTACCTGTTCACGCTCGGAAAGGCTTTGTACAAAGGCTTCGCCGGTTGAACCACCCACGTATAAACCGTCGATGCCCTGCTGAATATTGAACTGAACCAGGCGACGCAGACTCGCTTTATCCAGTGCTTGTTGTTGATCAAAAGGAGTCAGGAGTGCGGCCATTACGCCACGTAAATTCGTTGCCATAAATACCTCTGAAGTGATGCTTGTCTGATAAACGATATACCTTTATACCTGTTATACCAGATCAATTAAGCAACACCCCATACAGAAAGCTTATAATGCGATCTGCTTCACTAAAGTGGCATTATTTCTTTTTGTGGGTGGTCTGACCGAAGGCGTGCCAGGTAGCAGAGACGCTGTTGAGATGCGATTGCAACGCGCGATCGGCTTCATCGGGATCGTGGCGGCGGATCGCATCAACGATCGCAATATGCTGTTGATAGCTAACGTTGTTATGCTCGTGCAGAGCCTGATCAGCCACGGTTGGACGTGCGGCGATCAGCCAGTCGAGCAGGGCAACGTGGATCGCCATGAAGATTGGGTTACCGGGGATCTCCGCCAGCACGCGGTGGAAATCAACGTCTGAACGAATGAATGCCGCGTTGTTATCCAGCGACTGACTGTTGATTTCCAGTGCTTTTGCCAGCAAATCGATTTGCTCATCGGTGGCGTGTTCAGCCGCATAGCGCACCAGGCTGGATTCAAAGAACAGACGTAATTGTTCGAAATGGGCAATCCCGCCAGGATGAGAAAGGAAATCTTTCGCCATGCCGGAAAGCTCGCCGATGATGGTGTCCGCCGAAGGACGCGAGACGCGGGCGCGTTCTCCATTGTTTATTTGCACCAGACCTTTTCGTTTTAATGCTGCCAGCGCTTCACGCACCGAAGGTCGCCCGACGTTAAAGAACGCCATCAGTTCGCGTTCAGACGGTAATTGTTCACCTTCGCCAAATTCACGGCGGCGGATCATCTGCTCCAGCTCTTCTTCCACCATTTCGGAGAGTTTTTTACGCGCCAGCGGGCGGCTGCGCAAGTTGCGACCAATTGCAGGTGAAGAATCTTCGGTTTGCGAATCAAATGCGTTCATAAGGCCCATTCTGTAAGGTCAGTGTGATTAACATCATCAGTGACATCCTATCACAGGATTGAAAGTAGGGGGAAATGGCGGTTTTTTCTCTTTGTGTCTCATTATTATCATAATTAACGTAATAATTAACTATTGCGAAAATTAGTGTAACGCCGATAAAAACATCCTGAATGAATTATTCATAAGACTATTCACAAGCATTATGAATATTACGAATATGTTCTTACAAAATAATCATAAATGCATATTTTATAATGAAAAATTGCCTCATCCAGAATTAAAAAATACGACACCAACACCATAAATAGCCTTGCAAAAAATATAACATCACTGTTTTCAATCTGCCGTTTATGGGATTGACCGTTTTCTTTTGACACGGAGTTCAACAATGTTCGGCATAATTATATCTGTCATCGTATTAATGACGATGGGCTATTTGATCCTGAAAAACTACAAACCTCAAGTGGTGCTGGCTGCCGCAGGTATCTTCCTGATGATGTGCGGTGTCTGGTTAGGGTTCGGTGGAGTACTCGATCCCGCCAAAAGCAGCGGCTACTTGATCGTCGATATTTATAATGAAATCCTGCGCATGCTGTCCAACCGCATTGCCGGGTTAGGGTTGTCGATTATGGCGGTGGGCGGGTATGCCCGCTACATGGAGCGCATAGGAGCCAGTCGGGCGATGGTGAGCTTGTTAAGCCGCCCGTTAAAACTCATTCGCTCGCCGTATCTTATTCTGTCGGCAACTTACGTCATCGGCCAAATCATGGCGCAGTTTATTACCAGCGCCTCCGGTCTGGGTATGTTGCTGATGGTCACCTTATTTCCGACACTGGTGAGTCTGGGAGTAAGTCGTCTCTCTGCGGTGGCGGTTATCGCAACCACGATGTCCATTGAGTGGGGGATTCTGGAAACGAACTCCATTTTTGCTGCCTAGGTAGCAGGAATGAAAATTGCCACTTACTTCTTCCACTACCAGCTTCCGGTCGCCTCTTGCGTCATTATCTCGGTGGCGATCTCCCACTTTTTCGTGCAACGCGCTTTCGACAAAAAAGATAAAAATATCAATCACGAACAGGCAGAGCAAAAAGCTCTCGATAATGTCCCGCCACTCTATTACGCCATTTTACCGGTGATGCCGTTAATCCTGATGCTCGGCTCGCTGTTCCTCGCCCACGTCGGGCTGATGCAGTCAGAACTGCATCTGGTGGTGGTGATGTTACTGAGTTTGACGGTGACGATGTTTGTTGAGTTCTTCCGCAAGCATAACTTGCGCGAAACAATGGACGATGTGCAGGCGTTTTTTGACGGCATGGGTACGCAGTTTGCCAACGTGGTAACGCTGGTGGTCGCGGGTGAAATATTTGCGAAAGGCTTAACGACGATTGGCACTGTCGATGCGGTTATCAGGGGTGCGGAGCATTCTGGTCTGGGCGGTATTGGCGTGATGATTATTATGGCGCTGGTCATTGCCATTTGTGCCATTGTGATGGGCTCAGGCAATGCGCCGTTTATGTCATTTGCCAGTCTTATTCCGAATATCGCAGCCGGACTACATGTACCAGCGGTTGTAATGATTATGCCGATGCATTTTGCCACGACGCTAGCGCGCGCTGTTTCACCGATTACTGCGGTGGTGGTCGTTACATCAGGAATTGCAGGTGTTTCGCCTTTTGCAGTGGTGAAGCGGACAGCGATCCCCATGGCAGTCGGTTTCGTGGTGAATATGATTGCCACAATCACGCTATTTTATTAAGCGATAAAGAAGACAAAACAGGCCGCCAGGGCCTGTTTTCATTTTACTTCACAACGCGTAATGCCGGTCGACCACCGCGTGGTGGCTGCGGTGGTTCATCGTCAGGATGAGTGTCATCATCGTGATCTGGCTTGTCGCCATCAATAACCGACATAACGGTTTCGTTGTCTGCCGATGCCTCTTCATCATTCATGATGCTGGCATCTTCATCGTAGGCAGCTTCAGGTTCAAACATCGTGCCTGCGCCATTTTCACGGGCGTAGATAGCCAGCACGGCAGCCAGCGGCACAGAAACCTGACGCGGAATGCCACCAAAGCGCGCGTTAAAGCGCACCTCATCATTCGCCAGTTCCAGATTGCCGACAGCACGCGGCGCAATGTTGAGTACGATTTGCCCGTCACGCGCATATTCCATAGGAACCTGCACGCCAGGGAGCGTCACATCCACCACCAGGTGCGGCGTGAGCTGGTTATCCAGCAACCACTCATAGAATGCACGCAGCAGATAGGGACGACGTGGTGTTAGCTGTGACAAATCCATACAGATTAACTCCGGCCCAGACGCATTTCACGTTCTGCTTCAGTTAAAGAAGCAAGGAAAGAGTCACGTTCAAAGACGCGGGTCATATAGCCTTTCAGCTCTTTCGCACCCGGACCGCTGAACTCGATGCCCAGTTGCGGCAGACGCCACAGCAGCGGAGCAAGGTAGCAATCGACCAGGCTGAACTCATCGCTCAGGAAGTACGGCTTCTGACCGAAGACCGGCGCAATCGCCAGCAGTTCTTCGCGCAGTTGCTTACGTGCGGCATCTGCTTCAGAAGCTGAACCGTTGATGATGGTGTTCATCAGCGTGTACCAGTCTTTTTCGATGCGATGCATGTACAGACGGCTTTCACCGCGAGCTACCGGGTAAACAGGCATCAGTGGCGGATGCGGGAAACGCTCATCCAGATATTCCATAATGATGCGAGATTCCCACAGGGTCAGCTCACGATCCACCAGGGTCGGAACGCTCTGATTCGGGTTGAGGTCAATCAGATCCTGAGGCGGATTGTCCTTTTCCACGTGTTCGATCTCGAAACTTACACCTTTCTCAGCCAGCACAATGCGGACCTGATGGCTATAGATGTCAGTAGGACCGGAAAACAGCGTCATTACCGAACGTTTGTTGGCAGCGACAGCCATGAAAACCTCCAGGTATAGTCAGAATTTTTACTGCTACCAGCCACCAGGTGGCCAGTCAGAAGTTGTGTTACCCAGTAAGGAACGACTCTCTTTGTTCGAAAATCAAACAAAAAATGAGCAATACCCGACATTTGGGCAGAAAATTGGATGATAGTTTACCAGATTTTGTGACCTTTGTGGTGAGTCGATGCCGGAAATGGGGAAAAAGAGATGCGCTTTAGTCTGAAATGGTTGACTTAGTCCCTTATCGGCGATGTGGTTTTTGTTTTCTGTCTGTCAGGCGACAGCAAAAATCAACATTCCTTTTTTTACGCTGATTCAGATTTTAGCCATAAAAAAACCCGCCGAAGCGGGTTTTTTTCGCAAATTGTTTTCTGCCGGAGCAGAAGCCAATTAACGTTTGGAGAACTGCGGACGACGACGTGCTTTACGCAGACCGACTTTCTTACGTTCAACCTGACGAGCGTCACGAGTAACGAAGCCAGCTTTACGCAGTTCAGAACGCAGGGACTCGTCGTATTCCATCAGAGCGCGGGTGATACCGTGACGGATCGCACCAGCCTGACCAGAGATACCACCACCTTTAACGGTGATGTACAGGTCCAGTTTCTCAACCATGTCGACCAGTTCCAGCGGCTGACGAACTACCATGCGGGCAGTTTCACGACCGAAGTACTGTTCCAGAGAACGTTGGTTGATTACGATTTTACCGTTGCCCGGTTTGATGAAAACGCGAGCTGCGGAACTTTTGCGGCGACCAGTGCCGTAGTATTGATTTTCAGCCATTGCCTATAATCCCGATTAGATGTCAAGAACTTGCGGTTGCTGTGCCGCGTGGTTGTGCTCGTTACCCGCGTAAACTTTCAGTTTACGGAACATAGCACGACCCAGCGGGCCTTTTGGCAACATGCCTTTAACCGCGATTTCAATCACACGCTCAGGACGGCGAGCAATCATCTCTTCAAAGGTCGCTTGTTTGATACCACCGATGTGGCCGGTGTGGTGATAGTACACTTTGTCAGTACGCTTGTTGCCGGTTACAGCAACTTTGTCAGCGTTCAGAACGATGATGTAATCACCGGTATCTACGTGCGGAGTGTATTCCGCTTTGTGCTTACCGCGCAGGCGACGAGCCAGTTCAGTAGCCAGACGGCCCAGAGTTTTACCGGTCGCGTCAACAACATACCAGTCGCGTTTTACGGTTTCTGGTTTAGCTGTAAAAGTTTTCATTAAAAGCTTACCCAATAAATAGTTACACGTTGGTGAACACCCAAACGTCTTCAATTGTTGAGGTTCACACGACAAAGTCCGGCAAACCTACCCCTTCGAATAGCCTATGCCAGCACACAAAAAGTTTTGGGAAAAAAACTTTCTTGTAACGTGGGGTCGCAGGATTATAGAGAAGTCGGGGTCAAAGATCGACCCCTTTTTGTGATTTGTGGCAGGTTTTAACCCGCTAAATGCTCGCGCTTCAGATACTCTTCGCTTTGCATCTCTTGCAGACGTGACAGGCAACGCTGGAACTCAAACTTCAGCCGATCGCCCTGATAAATTTCATACAGCGGCACTTCTGCACTCACCACTAATTTGACATGGCGCTCGTAAAACTCATCCACCAGCGCAATAAAGCGCCGCGCTTCGCTCTCCATCAACCGCGTCATAACTGGTACATCAAACAACATGACCGTGTGAAAGAGGCGTGAGAGCGCAATATAGTCATGCTGACTGCGGGCGTCGACGCACAGCGTAGTAAAAGAGACCGCCAGCGTCTGGTTCTCGACGCCCATTGTCGCCAATGGCCGATGGTTGATTTCTAACGTCGGTGAATTTTCTCGTTTCACCCCCGCCAACGCCAACCACAGTTTATCCATTTGCGCCCGGGTTTCATCGTTGAGTGGCGAAAGCCACAGGTGCGCCTGAGTGAGCGTACGCAGTCGATAATCAACACCGGCGTCCACGTTCATTACATCACAATGCTGTTTAATGGCATCGATTGCAGGCAAAAAACGCGCACGTTGCAGGCCATTTCGATAAAGTTCGTCCGGCGGAATATTTGACGTCGCTACCAGGGTAATACCGCGGGCGAACAGGGCTTTCATCAGGCCGCCAAGTAGCATGGCATCGGTAATATCAGAAACAAAAAATTCGTCAAAACAGAGCACGTCAGTTTCTGCTTTAAAGCGATCGGCAATAATTTCCAGCGGATCGGTCTGCCCCTGCAAAGCAGTTAGCTCTTCATGTACCCGCAGCATAAAACGGTGAAAGTGCAGACGCTGTTTCCGCTCTCCCGGCAGGCTTTGATAGAAAAGGTCCATCAGCCAGGTTTTCCCGCGTCCGACCCCGCCCCACATATATAAGCCACGCACTGGCGTATGCTGTGTGTCTTCGCGTTTACCCCACAGCTTACCGACCCGCGCCATTAGCCCACTCGTCCTGGGGGCTGGAGGCGTGCTATTGATGAGTTCCTGATAAATAATTTCCAGGCGGCTGACGGCCTCTTTTTGAACGTCGTCGGGTTGATGGCTGCCTTCATTGAGCGCCTTCAGGTATTGCGATGTTGGGGTAACGCTTTGCATGATCTTATTGTTATTCCTTGAATAATCGGTGCGCCGTTGTTCACGGTTGACGAAAAAAAGGCCGTTCTACACTACGCGATATGCAGTCGGGATTCCACTTCTGTGGAATTAACGGTTATAGTGGCATAATCAGCCGCAGGCATGGAGCCTGAAGCCAACACCCTACGGAAACAAAAGACAACGGGAGATGTTCATGACCTGGGAATATGCGCTAATTGGGTTAGTCGTCGGCATCATTATTGGTGCTGTGGCCATGCGTTTTGGTAATCGTAAACTACGCCAGCAACAGGCGTTGCAGTACGAACTGGAAAAGAATAAAGCTGAACTGGACGAGTATCGCGAAGAGCTGGTTAGCCACTTTGCCCGCAGCGCGGAATTACTGGATACCATGGCGCACGACTATCGCCAGCTATATCAACACATGGCGAAAAGCTCCAGCAGTCTGCTGCCGGAACTGTCTGCTGAAGCAAACCCGTTCCGTAATCGTCTGGCTGAGTCTGAAGCCAGCAACGATCAGGCACCGGTGCAAATGCCACGCGACTATTCTGAAGGCGCGTCAGGCCTGCTGCGTACTGGCGCGAAGCGCGACTAATTTATTTTTCGGGCGCAGCCATTGCGCCCTCCTCTTCTTTCCCTCCCCGACTATCATTTAATCTGGTGTCTCATTGTTAGCCGTCTGAAAATTCAATAACATCAAACTGTTTTGAATCTCTTTTCTTATCATTCAGGTACGAGAGCAGGAATAATGAAAAAACAAACCCAGCTGTTGAGTGCATTAGCGTTAAGTGTCGGGTTAACTCTCTCGGCGTCATTTCAGGCCGTTGCGTCGATTCCAGGCCAGGTTGCCGATCAGGCCCCTCTCCCCAGTCTGGCCCCAATGCTGGAAAAAGTGCTTCCGGCAGTGGTGAGCGTACGGGTGGAAGGAACGGCCAGTCAGGGACAGAAAATCCCGGAAGAATTCAAAAAGTTTTTTGGTGATGATTTACCGGATCAACCTGCACAACCCTTCGAAGGTTTAGGCTCCGGTGTCATCATCAACGCCAGTAAAGGCTATGTGCTGACTAACAACCATGTGATTAATCAGGCACAGAAAATCAGTATTCAGCTCAATGATGGGCGCGAGTTTGATGCAAAACTGATTGGTAGCGATGACCAGAGCGATATCGCCCTGTTGCAAATTCAAAACCCGAGCAAATTAACGCAAATCGCTATTGCCGACTCCGATAAATTGCGCGTCGGTGATTTTGCCGTGGCGGTCGGTAACCCATTTGGCCTTGGGCAAACCGCCACCTCTGGCATTGTTTCCGCATTAGGCCGCAGCGGGTTGAATCTTGAAGGTCTTGAAAACTTTATCCAGACAGATGCTTCCATTAACCGCGGTAACTCCGGCGGTGCACTGTTAAACCTTAACGGTGAGTTAATTGGCATCAACACTGCAATCCTTGCGCCTGGCGGTGGGAGCGTCGGGATTGGATTTGCCATCCCCAGTAATATGGCGCGAACACTGGCGCAGCAGCTTATCGACTTTGGTGAAATCAAACGCGGTCTGTTAGGCATCAAAGGCACAGAGATGAGTGCCGATATCGCCAAAGCCTTCAACCTTGACGTACAGCGTGGCGCGTTTGTCAGCGAAGTGCTGCCAGGTTCTGGCTCGGCAAAAGCGGGCGTCAAAGCGGGTGATATTATTACCAGCCTCAACGGCAAACAACTGAATAGCTTTGCTGAGTTGCGCTCTCGTATCGCAACCACCGAGCCGGGCACGAAAGTAAAGCTCGGCCTGCTGCGTAATGGCAAACCACTGGAAGTAGAAGTGACGCTCGATACCAGTACCTCTTCGTCAGCCAGTGCTGAAATGATCACGCCAGCGCTGGAAGGTGCAACGTTGAGCGATGGTCAGCTAAAAGATGGCGGCAAAGGCATTAAGATCGATGAAGTAGTCAAAGGTAGCCCAGCCGCTCAGGCTGGTTTGCAAAAAGACGATGTGATCATTGGCGTCAACCGCGATCGGGTGAACTCGATTGCTGAAATGCGTAAAGTGCTGGCGGCAAAACCGGCCATCATCGCCCTGCAAATTGTACGCGGCAATGAAAGCATCTATTTGCTGATGCGTTAATGTCGTAAACCGGGCATCAGGCTGACGTGTGATGTCCGGTTAACTCGTGGTATGCTGCTGCCGTTCCCTTTTTTAATGACGCCTCCATCATGTTTGTGAAGCTCTTACGTTCCGTTGCGATTGGATTAATTGTCGGCGCTATTCTGCTGGTTGCCATGCCTTCGCTGCGCAGCCTTAACCCGCTTTCCACTCCGCAATTTGACAGTACCGATGAGACGCCTGCCAGCTATAATCTGGCGGTTCGCCGCGCCGCGCCAGCGGTGGTTAACGTTTACAACCGTGGTTTGAACACCAACTCTCACAACCAGCTTGAGATCCGCACCCTGGGATCCGGTGTAATCATGGATCAACGCGGTTATATCATCACCAATAAACACGTCATCAACGACGCCGATCAGATCATCGTCGCCTTACAAGATGGACGTGTATTTGAAGCATTGCTGGTGGGATCTGACTCTCTAACCGATCTGGCGGTACTTAAAATTAATGCCACTGGCGGTTTACCTACCATTCCAATCAATGCACGTCGCGTACCGCACATCGGCGATGTGGTACTGGCGATCGGTAACCCGTACAACCTCGGGCAGACCATTACCCAGGGGATTATTAGTGCCACGGGTCGAATCGGTCTTAATCCGACCGGGCGGCAAAACTTCCTGCAAACCGATGCTTCCATTAACCACGGTAACTCTGGCGGCGCGCTGGTGAACTCGCTGGGCGAACTGATGGGCATTAACACGCTGTCGTTTGATAAGAGTAACGATGGCGAAACGCCGGAAGGTATCGGCTTTGCGATTCCTTTCCAGTTAGCAACCAAAATTATGGATAAGCTGATCCGCGATGGTCGCGTGATCCGCGGCTACATTGGTATCGGCGGACGTGAGATCGCACCACTGCACGCGCAGGGCGGTGGTATAGATCAACTGCAAGGGATCGTGGTTAATGAAGTGTCACCTGACGGCCCGGCGGCGAATGCGGGTATTCAGGTCAATGATTTGATTATTTCGGTGGATAACAAACCGGCCATCTCTGCTCTGGAGACGATGGATCAGGTGGCGGAAATTCGCCCTGGCTCGGTGATCCCGGTTGTAGTGATGCGTGATGATAAGCAGTTAACGCTGCAGGTCACCATTCAGGAATATCCGGCAACCAATTAAGTCGTGCGCTCAGAACAAAAAACCGGAGTCTGTGCTCCGGTTTTTTATTATCCGCTAATCAATTACTTATTAACGAACTCTTCGCCCAGGGCGATATCTTTCTTCAGCGTATCCAGCATACCTTCCAGCGCGTTCTGTTCAAATGCGCTCAGGGTGCCGATAGATTTACGCTCTTCCACGCCGTTTTTACCCAGCAGCAGCGGTTGAGAGAAGAAACGTGCGTACTGACCGTCGCCTTCAACGTAGGCACATTCGACAACGCCTTGTTCGCCCTGTAGTGCGCGAACCAGAGACAGACCAAAACGTGCAGCTGCCTGGCCCATAGACAGGGTTGCAGACCCGCCACCGGCTTTCGCTTCAACCACCTCAGTACCCGCGTTCTGGATACGTTTGGTCAGATCAGCCACTTCCTGCTCAGTAAAACTAACGCCAGGAACCTGTGACAGCAGCGGCAGAATGGTAACACCAGAGTGACCACCAATAACCGGCACTTCAACTTCGCCTGGCTGTTTGCCTTTCAGTTCCGCAACAAAGGTGTTGGAACGAATGATATCCAGCGTGGTAACGCCGAACAGTTTGTTTTTGTCATAAACACCGGCTTTTTTCAGCACTTCAGCAGCAATCGCAACTGTGGTGTTAACCGGGTTAGTGATAATACCAATGCACGCTTTTGGGCAGGTTTTCGCAACTTGCTGTACCAGATTTTTCACGATGCCGGCGTTAACGTTAAACAGGTCGGAACGATCCATACCCGGTTTACGCGCTACACCTGCAGAGATAAGAACGACATCTGCGCCTTCCAGCGCCGGAGTCGCATCTTCACCAGAAAAACCTTTGATTTTCACAGCAGTAGGGATATGGCTCAGATCGACAGCCACACCGGGAGTCACTGGAGCGATATCATACAGAGAGAGTTCTGAACCTGAAGGCAGTTGGGTTTTTAACAGTAGTGCAAGCGCCTGGCCAATACCGCCAGCAGCGCCGAGGACTGCGACTTTCATCCTAAACTCCTTATTATATTGATAAACTAAGATATGTTGCTCCGCTGCCGCGACCTTAATCCACAAAATTGCCGTTTACAATGACCACATCTCAAGAATGTGTAGTCACGCAAGTTTAGCGTTTATGCATTTAATTGCCGTAATCAGGAACCTAACTTACGTAATTAACAGTCGCTTATGCATTAGCGCAACATTCCAACAGGTGGTGACAATATACCCTACCGTTCAGCCAAAACAACATCAATTTGATAACAATTAATTTACTTTTAAGCAGAATTTGCATGCCGTGACGCAGGCATGTTTCTCAATAACGAAATTTGATAAAATCCCGCTCTTTCATAACATTATTTCAGCCTTCTTCAGGGCTGACTGTTTGCATAAAAATTCATCTGTATGCACAATAATGTTGTATCAACCACCATATCGGGTGACTTATGCGAAGCTCGGCTAAGCAAGAAGAACTAGTTAAAGCATTTAAAGCATTACTTAAAGAAGAGAAATTTAGCTCCCAGGGCGAAATCGTCGCCGCGTTGCAGGAGCAAGGCTTTGACAATATTAATCAGTCTAAAGTCTCGCGGATGTTGACCAAGTTTGGTGCTGTACGTACACGCAATGCCAAAATGGAAATGGTTTACTGCCTGCCAGCTGAACTGGGTGTACCAACTACCTCCAGTCCATTGAAGAATCTGGTACTGGATATAGACTACAACGATGCAGTTGTCGTGATCCATACCAGCCCTGGCGCGGCGCAGTTAATTGCTCGCCTGCTGGACTCACTGGGCAAAGCAGAAGGTATTCTGGGCACCATCGCTGGCGATGACACCATCTTTACTACCCCTGCTAACGGTTTCACCGTCAAAGACCTGTACGAAGCGATTTTAGAGCTGTTCGACCAGGAGCTTTAATCTCTGCCCCGTCGCTTCTGGCGGCGGGGAAAATGTTGCTTTTCCCTCTCATCCCCCTGCTTTCTCCTACGATTAATTTAACGAATAGTGCGTTTTAGCGCGACATATCATTCACATAATGAATACATGAGTTAAAAAAAGCACATTATGCAAAATTCATTATCTAATTGAAAATAATAGAATTAATAATAAATAACCGTGTTTTTAATTCTTTTTTGTTATTAAAACTCACACTTTTAACACTTAGTATCAACTGAAACAGTTAGCGTGGTATTAATTAGTTCAATAATTAGTGTATACTTGATTTTGTGATATGGGTCACGAAACAAAGGCCCAGCTAAAAGATTATGTCGAGGTAAAAATCATGAAAATCAAAACCACTGTTGCTGCATTAAGCGTACTTTCTGTTCTCTCTTTCGGTGCATTCGCTGCCGACTCCATTGATGCTGCACAAGCACAAAATCGTGAAGCAATCGGGACCGTATCCGTAAGTGGTGTGGCGTCTTCGCCAATGGATATGCGTGAAATGCTGAACAAAAAAGCGGAAGAGAAAGGCGCAACGGCCTACCAGATTACTGAAGCTCGTAGCGGTGACACCTGGCACGCTACGGCTGAACTGTACAAATAAACCCTCATCGTCTTGTCCGACGATATTGCCCCCGGTTCGGGGGCTTTTTTTTGCGCTAATGACGAACATTAAAACGCAAATGCCCTTCCAGCTCTTCCTCTGCCTCATCAAACAGCAATATTAACGCGCCAAAACGGCGACGCGTTTTCTCTCCCAGATGAACAAATTCAATCTCAAGTGGTAGCGGCAGGACATCGTTCATTAACACATCCCATAGAGAGTCGAGATCGCGTACTTTATCTTTTGCCAGACCAAAGGTTTGGCTAAAGTCGCGATAAAAATCCTCCTGACTCTCAATCTCATCAAAATCAAAGGTATAAATATTCATCTGTTGCCACCGTCACGTTTCGCGGCGAGTTCTGCCGTTCATTGCTAAGTATAGCCATGAAAAAACCGACGCTTTTGGCGTCGGTTTTGACTTAACTATCGGTCAACGCATGTTGATACTTATGGAGCATCCCCGTAAGCCGATGTACCGGTTCCGTCACCTGCGGAGGCGCTTGCCAGATGCGTAGCTTTTCCTGGTAGATTTCCAGTTCTTCCAGCAACTGGCCAAAGTACCGACGGCGTTTATCATCGCTACGGGCAGATATCACATGGTCTGCTGTGCGGCGCATTTGTCGGTGAAACGCCGATAAATCCTCGTTAACCGGGATCGGCGCATCACGCAGGCGCTGGTGCGCAATAATCATCGTCAGCGCCAGGCGAAATTTCGGCAAATCCCCTGGGAACTTATTCATCAACAAAAACAGCTGCTGATAAAGAGCCGGGAGATGGTTCTCTTTACGACGTGCCACATTGGTAGTCATCGCGGAAACAGCGGCAGAAACAAACTGATTAAGCAGTACACGTCCAGTCCTGTCGCGCGATTTATCCCGCACCAGCAAAATAACGGTGAACGCGAGCACACAGCCAACGATTTGCCCTAATGCGCTGTCGAGAAACTGACTGAAATGGAAAGTCATCGGGTTATCCAGCACGATAATGTTTATGGTGCTGGCCAGCGCCCCCATCGAGCCCAATCGCCGTTTCTGTACTTCAATGCCAAGGAAGAATCCCAGCACTGCCAGGCTAATACACAGCAATAACATGCTTTGTTGGGTATTAGGGATAATCACCAAAAAGTAGAGTAGCCCTAACGGCAGCGCCGCCAGCGTCCCATAAATAAAGTCGATCGCCACCATGCGTGGATTCGGCAAACGCATTGCCAGTGACGTCACTACCGCAATCATCACCATTGCACCACTGCCGGAAGTCCAGCCCGTCCACAGCCAGAAAAGCGTCCCCAGAATGCAGGAAAGTGTGGTTCGCCAGAAGTTAACCATCGCATGATGACGTTCGGCTGACTCTACTTTGACTTCCGGTTCGCCTTGCAGGATCTCTTCTTCAGTAGCGTTGATTTTTGTGTTACTGATAACGCCGCGCTTGAGAAGCTGATAACGCGTTGCCGCCGCGACCCAGCTATAAATGGTGACAGGCGTTTCCCGTTCCCCGGTCCAGGCGATAACTCTCCGCAGGCGTTTGAGCTGCTTGTGGACGTCCTGCGCGGTTTCTACCGGCGTGTCAAAAAATTCGCGGAAAGTATCAGTGATCAATTCCGGGCGCGTATTCTGAATAAGATAAGTTTCGCAGGATTGGGTAATCAGCGTCAGCGATAGCGTATTGATCGCTTTTAAACGTCGATTGGCCCGCGCCCAGCGGGAAGATTCCATATTCAGGTTGCTGCGCATACCTTGTAACGCCGTGGTGCGTCGCACCAGATCGCCCCAGGCTTTATCGACAACTTCACCATCGCCATGCTTGATACAGAGTTGCATTAATTGATATTGCGCGACCAGCAAACTTTCCAGCTCTCGATCCACTTCTTGTTTGATCGATCGCGGAGAAAAGAGCAAATCCGCCATAATTGCACACACAATACCGATAACGATCTCGCTACAACGTTCGACGGCAAACTGCGGCGTAAGCAATGGTTCCGGCTGAATGGTGATCACAATGATCAGCGCGGTATAACCGGCCAGCCCCCACGCATACGAGTTTTCTATTCGTACCAGCGAGGATATCCAGGTACAAAAACCGGCCCAGATACAGCACACCAGAATCATCAATAATGGTGCGCGGATCATCGCAATGATGATCACCAGTCCGGCAATACAGCCAATAAATGTGCCGATGATGCGCAAAAAGCCACGATAGCGAATAGCGCCAGAATACGGTTCACCTCCCGCAGCAAAGGCCGGACCAGCGGCAACAATCGCCGCTGTCAGTACCGCCCAGCGTGGCGTTTCCAGCTGGAAGTGAAAGCCAACAAACAGCGCCAGTACAATGGCGGTCGCCAGTTTTACCGCAAAGCGAATATGTTGGTTAGCAATGGAGAAAATACCCATCGTGATTAACCAAACTCACGCAGGCGATGGGCCATTTTACGGAAGAACGAATCCTGGCTTTCGTCGCGATCTTGTTTACCAGTGACCACCACTGTAGCAGTGGTGCCCGCAGGCCAGATGTTCTCTTGCTGGTTGTCGAGACGAATACGAACCGGAACACGTTGCGCCAAACGCACCCATTCAAGGTTAGAGTCGATGGTCGCCATCCCTTTGTCGTCACGCGTGCTGCTGGCGTTGGTGACCCCAGCAGCAACACTATCAACAGTCCCTTTCAGCACTTTGTTACTGCCAAGCGGCGTGATCTCTGCACGATACCCAGGGCGCACCCCTTCCAGCTTAGTTTCTTCCATATAGGCCAGTACATAGAAGGAGTTCTGTTTCACCAGCGCAACTGCCGTTGATCCACGGGTAATAAACTCACCGGTATAGACGTTGAGGTTGGTCACCCAGCCATCTGCTGGCGCGCGGATCACCGTGCGTTCAAGATCCAGTTTTGCCAGATCGCGGGTCGCCTGCGCTTTCGCTAACTGATGCAGAACCGTTTGTAGTACGTTGTTGGCCTGATCGATCTCTTCGCGAGACATCGCCTGCACACCGAGACGGTTACGACGTCCGGCCTCCTGGCGTTTCTCCTGTGCCAGTACCTGATAATAAGCAACATCGGCTTGCGCTTCCTCAAGCGCCTTTTGATAACGCGGCTGGTCGATGGTGAACAGTACCTGTCCTTTTTTCACCAGCTGGTTATCATGAACATTCACCTGGGTAATGAGTCCAGAAACGTCCGGCGCGATCGCAACGACGTCAGCGCTAAAGCGCGCGTCACGCGTCCACGGGGATTCGGTGTAATAGACCCAGGCATTAAAAATTGCGATGAAGGCCAGAATGACTAATACGACCGTGATGGCCGTACGGGAGAATTTTCTTATTAGTGTTTTCACTTCAACCTCAAACGAACAGTCGCGATATCAAATAAAACAAGCAGCAATAGAGCGCGGTGTTGAACAACGCCGGATGCCAGACAAAGTCGTAGATACCTGTTGGCACAAGTACCCGGCGCACCAGCCAGAAAATCGCCAGTGATAAAAGCAATTCGAAAAATATCGGTGGGAAGGACAGCCCAAACACCACGATAACGGGAAACAGACTCATGTTGACCTTGGTTGTATAGAGAGAGCAGGCGTTATTATTTTCAGCATCTGTCGCCGCAGAGAAGGGCATGGAAAGCCGGGCGAGAGCAACATTGCTGTAGATTGATATTTAATATATTAACGTAACTGTTATGCTGTTATCTATATTATGTGATCTAAATCACTTTTAAGTCAGAGTGAATAATGGAACGACTAAAACGCATGTCGGTGTTTGCCAAAGTAGTTGAATTTGGCTCTTTTACCGCCGCCGCCAGACAGCTACAGATGAGCGTTTCGTCCATCAGTCAGACGGTGTCAAAACTGGAAGATGAGTTGCAGGTAAAGCTGTTAAACCGTAGCACACGCAGCATTGGCCTGACCGAAGCCGGTAGAATTTACTACCAGGGCTGCCGTCGGATGCTTCATGAAGTGCAGGATGTTCATGAGCAACTGTATGCCTTCAATAACACCCCCATCGGGACGCTGCGCATTGGCTGTTCTTCAACTATGGCACAAAATGTTCTCGCCGGGCTAACAGCCAAAATGCTGAAAGAATACCCAGGTTTGAGCGTTAATCTGGTTACCGGAATTCCTGCCCCCGACCTGATTGCCGACGGTCTGGATGTGGTGATCCGCGTCGGCGCGTTGCAAGATTCCAGCCTGTTTTCCCGCCGTCTGGGCGCGATGCCAATGGTGGTGTGCGCCGCAAAAAGCTATCTCACACAATACGGCATACCGGAAAAACCCGCCGATTTAAGTAGCCATTCATGGCTTGAATACAGCGTGCGTCCGGACAATGAATTTGAACTGATCGCACCGGAAGGGATCTCGACTCGCCTGATCCCGCAAGGGAGATTTGTGACTAATGATCCGATGACGCTGGTGCGCTGGCTGACGGCAGGTGCCGGGATTGCCTACGTGCCGCTGATGTGGGTGATCAACGAGATCAATCGAGGTGAGCTTGAGATCCTGCTGCCGCGTTACCAGTCAGATCCACGCCCGGTTTATGCGTTGTATACCGAAAAAGATAAGCTGCCGCTGAAGGTACAGGTCGTGATCAACTCACTGACGGATTATTTTGTTGAGGTCGGTAAATTGTTTCAGGAAATGCACGGGCGCGGGAAAGAGAAGTAATTAATATTGTACTGTTACGTAGTACAAACCTGTGCCAACGGGTTCCCCTCACCCTAACCCCAGAGGGGCGAGGGGACCGTTCGTATACGGAGAAGGATTAATTATCCTTCTGAAAATACTGAAATTATTACGCGGTACCGCCAACAGTCAGGTTATCAACTTTCAGCGTTGGCTGGCCCACGCCAACCGGCAAACTTTGCCCTTCTTTACCGCAGACACCCACGCCGTTATCCAGTTTCAGGTCGTTGCCCACCATCGAAATCTGCTGCATGGTTTCGATACCGGAACCAATCAACGTCGCGCCTTTCACCGGCTTCGTTACTTTACCGTTTTCAATCAGATACGCTTCTGAGGTGGAGAAAACGAATTTGCCGGAGGTGATATCCACCTGACCGCCACCAAAGTTCGGTGCATAGATACCGTACTCAACGGATTCAATAATTTCCTGCGGGGTCGATTTACCCGGCAGCATATAGGTATTGGTCATACGCGGCATCGGCAGATGAGCGTAGGATTCACGGCGACCGTTGCCAGTCGGCGTCATCCCCATCAAACGCGCGTTGAGTTTATCCTGCATGTAGCCTTTCAGAATGCCGTTCTCAATCAGCACGTTGTACTGGCCTGGCGTACCTTCGTCATCAATCGCCACCGAACCACGGCGATCGACCATCGTGCCGTCATCAACCACGGTACACAGTTCAGAAGCCACCAGCTCCCCGACCTGTCCACTAAATACTGAAGTGCCACGGCGGTTGAAGTCGCCTTCCAGACCGTGACCCACCGCTTCATGCAACAGCACGCCCGGCCAACCTGCGCCAAGTACTACCGGCATGGTGCCCGCTGGTGCAGCAACGGCAGAAAGATTGACCAACGCCATACGCACTGCTTCTTTTGCCCACGCATCCGCACGGACTTCACCGTCGAGATCGGCAAGGAAGAACTCATAACCAAAACGACCGCCGCCGCCACTGGCACCGCGTTCGCGTTTGCCATCTTCTTCGACCAGAACGCTCACGGAAAGACGCACCAGCGGACGAACATCCGCCGCCAGCGTGCCGTCGGTGGCCGCAACCAGAATTAATTCATAAACGCCACTGAGGCTGGCAGTCACTTCCTGTACGCGCTTGTCCGCTTCGCGGGCAACCTTATCGACGCGACGCAGGATATCCAGCTTCTCTTCACGGCTCATGCTTTGCAGCGGATCTACCGAGGTATACAACGGGCTATGCTCTACCGCGCCCAGCGTCTGTACTTTGCCATCACCACTATCACGGACGATGGTGCGCGCCGCTTGCGCACTCTGTTCCAGCGCCAGCAGGCTGATTTGGTCTGCGTAAGCAAATCCGGTTTTTTCACCGCTGATTGCACGCACACCAACACCCTGATCGATATTGTAAGAACCATCTTTAATAATGCGGTCTTCTAAAACCCAGGATTCGTGATAGCTCGACTGAAAATAGAGATCGCCATAATCAAGGCGACGTTCGGCCAGTTGACCGAGGATCGCGAACAAGTCCTGATGTTTCAGGCCGTTCGCCGCTAGCAATTGTTCACTTACCAGGTTCAGACTCATCGTTTTTGCTACTCGTTAGTTACTGCAGTAGAGGATTTTTTACGGCTGCCGGATGCGGCATGAACGCCTTATCTGGCCTACGGTTATGTTCCGGCTCGTTGGCCTTTGGCAACGATTATCATATGAGATTGGGGCAATTACGCGCCCTCGTCAAATCATTGCGCTTTTTCTTTACGCGGTTGGCGCAACACTTCGTTGATTTGCGGATCGTCCAGCGGACCCGAAATGTGATAGCGCAAAATGGAGACTTTGCTCCACAGCGGTCCCAGCACTTTACTGGCGGCAAACACTGCCGCGCCAACAATGGGGTTAACCGCAAAGGCCGCAGCCACACCCACCGTCGCAGAAATCTCTGGTGCGACAACCGCTTCCATATTCAGGTCGCGACGTACCAGATTTACCGACCCTTTCATAGCGATGTCCGCCTCCAGGCCATCCACCAGCGTGTCGTCGGTGTGCATAACGCCGTCTTTAATCCACGCGGTGCTGCGAATAGAGTCAAAATAGAACCCTTCGCCAAAGGTGTCTCTGAAATCAAAACGCAGCTTACGCATCAGGGCATCAACGCTCAGTAGGCGCAGCAATTGCCCTGCATGTCCGGTGTTGATTTCGGTAATTTCGCCTTTGCCCAGTTGAGTATGAATGATGCCATTCAACGTCGCCTCATCTGGCTGCCAGGGTGCTTTGCGCCAGTGTAAATCGTAATCCACATTAAATGACGACTGCCGTATGGGCGTCGTGACACCAAAAAATTCTGCGGCGGCATCAATTTTCTGCCCGCGCAGTTTTCCTTTCAGCGAGGTGCGTTCATTTCCCGGATTGTTAACCCATTCACCATCGGCAGTGAGCCGCGAAAAGCCAGTATCAATCAGTCCATTAGTCAGCGTTAACGTATCGCCAGAAATAGTGAGATCACTGTCAATACGACCGAATTTTTGCCCCCAGAACCAGCACTCTGCGCATCGTATTTGTGCGTCCGGCCAGCCACGGAAGTTAATGCGCTCCGTTGTCGGGAAAGGTGATGACGGCGTTGAATCACCACGAGTTTTCGCCTCGCTCGGGTTGTAATAAAGATATTTGATATTCGCCAGCCACGGCGCGTTATTACGCATCGCCAGCGTGGCGTTGATTTCACGCCCTTGCGCCTCAACCTGGGTGCCATTTGCCGTCGGTTGCGAAACAATACTCAGGTTATTCCATTGCTGATTTCCCAGCGACAACATAGGCGTACGTAACGTTATGTGTTGTGGGAAACTCGCTGCACCACCGACACTCTCCGCCGCACCTTTCTGGAACAGGGCCAGCCACTCGGCACCATTCATCGGCGGCATATTGAGTTCAACACCACTTTGTTCCGGCAACGGCGGGAGCGTTTTACTGTCTGCCGCCCAAATAGCACGGTCGAGCGTCAGCTTTTGACCGAGCAACCAGCGGCTATTGAAATGGTTATCCGCCCCAGCCTGTCCGGTTAAATCAAAACTGTTGAGATTGCCATCAACCTTAACGTTTACCGGCAGTGGTTCACCCGCAGGTTTGGCTAACGGTGAAGGTAAGTGACTGCTCACATTCTTCAAATCGCCGTTTAGCTCTACGTTATACGTCGCGCCAGCATGATAAGGCAGAACAATGCCCACTTTACCATCCCACGCCACGCTGCCACTCAATGCTTCGTTCACCGCTGCAGGCAGAACGCCGGTTTTCGCTGGTTGCCAATTACCGTTGAGATTCACCGCGACCTGGTAGGCTTTTGCCCCTTCTTTGGTGGAGAAATCCACGTTCAACGGCTGATTAAACCAGCTTGCTGTCAGTGGTTCACTTTGCAGATCGCCATTGATAAAGCTGAATTTACCGCTCAAATTTTTCAGGGTGCTGTCGAGTGGTTTGATAAACAGACTGTTATTACGCAGCGTCACTTCCCCTTTCGCGGTTACCAACTCGCCGTTCAGCGGGATATCAAGATGTAAGCGAGCATTCACATCGCCGTCGAGCTGGAGTTCTTGCAGGGTCGCACCCAGGGAATCTTTCAGCGGTGTCTCATCAAAGTAAGGGCCAACGGCTTTACCCGGACCTTTAATGTCAGCGTCAATCAGCAGTTTTTCTTTTGAGTAGTCAGGGATCACTGCGGTGAGATTACTCGCGCGCACGCCGCCCAGATTAACGCCATCGGTTTTCATCCATAAACCGTCGTTAATAAAATCCAGTTCAATATCAAGGTTAGTTAATGCAGGCCAGTCCGGCTGGAAGGCAAACTTCGCGTTGCGTAGCGGCACCAGCACTTCAAACTGACCTTCGTTGTGTTTATAGGGGAAGAGTTGCGGATTGCCACCATAAACCAGCGTCGCGTTATCCGCTTCACCGCCCTGAATCGCGCCACTTAAGTAATCAACCAGGTCTTTACCCATCAGGTTTTCCGGGAAATAGCGCCAGGCTTGTGAACCATCATCGGTACTGATGCCAGCCAGAATACCCAGCCAGGGTTCATCGTTAGCAGGTTGCAGGTAACGAAAACCGCCGCGCGCATGGACGGCTTTGGCTTTAACGTCAATATTACGCCCATCCAGCTGGAAACCTTTGTCATTGTTCAGCCAGCTTATCGTAGCCTGGCCGTCTGCGATTTCCAGTGGCGCACGGAATACCGTTTCGTAAGGCATCTTTGCCTGCTTCATCGACGCGGTAAGCAAACCATTTTCTACGCTGCCGGAAAGCGTCCCGGAGAAGTGTTCCGCACCCGGTAATAATTTCCATTGCTTCCAGGCCAGATCGCTCCACGATGCCTGAAAACGGGTCTTGTCTGCCGCCTGAAGCGGGATATCCAGCGCCAGCGTGTTTATCTTGCCGCTCGGTTGTGTGGAGCGCCAAACATCACCAAGTGCAGGTGAAAGTTTCGCGGCCAGCGGGCGTACGCCCTCCAGGCCTGCCAGCTCCAGATTACTGGCGCGAATCCGGAGTTCGTCACTGCGTTTATTGTCTTTGCCGCCAACGTTCTGTTCCGGTATCCAGGCCAGCGTCAATGCTCCGCTCGGCCAGGGTTTGCCGTCCATCGTGATCCGTGTGTCGGGAATAGAGAACTGCCAGCCCGGGTTTTCACGCGTAATATGCGCGGTAAGATTATCCACCGACAGCGTATGCGTTTGCTTCTCGCCCAACCAGCTGGCACCGCCCTGTTTCAGCCAGACGTCACCGCCGGTTACATCGCCTTTGTCGATCGTCATCCAGCCTTCAAGGGAGAACTGTGCCGTTTCCAGCGCAATATTGTCCTGCATCCATTTACCGAGCCACGGCTTCAGGTCGATGTCATCCGCCTGGAGCCAGACGCGACCATTGCTTAACAACCCCTCATCATCGCGCAAATCCATGCGCACCTGCATCACGCCGTGCTGTCCGGTAAGGCTGGAGAGGCTTACCAGGCCTTCCGCACGGTGTCGACGTGGATCGTTCAGCCAGGTGAGTTGTGGGATCGCCAGCTCGGCGCGCTGACCGGATGGCGTCAGGAAACTGACTTCACTGTCGCGGAGATCGAAATGGTCGAATTGACGAAGAAACAGATCGCTGATGTGACTGGCTTCCAGGCTATCATTACCACCACCGCTGGTGATAGGAGTGTTGGTGCGAAAGCGCAGCTGCCAGAAAGTGAGATCACGAAACTGCCAGCGCATATGTAACAGGCTTTGCCAGACATCCAGCGCCAGAGTAACGCGTTTAACCGAAAATTCGCCGCCATCTTTTAGTTCTGCACGGATGTCGTGCGCTTCAAGCGTCGGGCCAAAATTCTGCCAGCTGGCTGAGAGCTGACTGGCTTCAACCGGCATGCCAGTCGCGGATTCTATTTTGTTGAGGATTTCCGGACGCCAGGCGTCAAGATGCGGTAAAGCAATACGCAGGCCGCTAACCAGCAGGGCAGCGATCACAACGAGCGCGGCTCCAGTAAGCAGTAAAATCCCCGGCAATCGCCTCACCCGTCACTCCTTGTCTGCTAAAAATGTGACTCAAAAACCCTTTGCCGGATGGCGGCCCAGCATCTGTTTACATCATTACGACGTCAAACTGCTCCTGGTTATAGAGCGGTTCAATTTGTACTTTAACCTGTTTGCCAACGAAAATTTCCACTTCCGCCAGCGAGTGTGACTCTTCGCCTTTCAAGGCTTCGGCTACTGCCGGAGAAGCATAGACCAGGAAACGGTCGGAATCGTAAGCATGGTGTACACGAACAATCTCGCGCATGATTTCATAGCATACCGTTTCCACGGTTTTCACCGTTCCGCGACCGTGGCAAGTCGGACATTCGTTACACAATACGTGTTCAATGCTTTCACGGGTGCGTTTACGTGTCATCTCCACCAGCCCCAGCGCCGAAAAACCATTAACGCTGGTTTTCACCCGGTCTTTGCTCAACGCTTGTTCCAGCGAATGCAGTACGCGGCGACGGTGATCTTCATTATTCATATCGATGAAATCAATAATGATGATCCCGCCCAGGTTACGCAACCGTAACTGGCGAGCAATAGCCTGCGTCGCTTCAATATTGGTATTGAAGATGGTGTCGTCCAGATTGCGATGACCGACAAACGCCCCGGTATTGATGTCCACGGTGGTCATCGCTTCGGTCTGGTCGATAATCAGATAGCCACCGGATTTTAGTTCAACTTTGCGTTCCAGCGCCCGCTGGATTTCGTTTTCAACATCAAAGAGATCGAAAATCGGTTGGCGGCCTGTGTAATGCTCCAGCTTGCTGGTCATCTCGGGAATGTACTCCGAAGTAAACTCCAGCAATGCTTCGTAAGTCAGGCGCGAGTCAACGCGAATGCGATCCAGCTCGGCGTCGGCGAAATCACGCAGAACACGCTGCGCCAACGCCAGTTCGCCATACAGCTGATAACGGGTCTGCGGGCGCTTTTTACGCTCCATGACTTTGGTCCAGACACGTTTCAGATAAGCGGCATCGGAAGCTAGTTCAGCCTCACCAACACCTTCCGCTGCAGTACGGATGATAAACCCGCCCTGCTCGTCGCAATACTCCGCGACCACTTTTTTCAGGCGTTCACGTTCGGATTCGCTTTCGATACGTTGGGAAACCCCAACATGAGAAGCACCTGGCATAAAAACCAGATAGCGAGATGGCAGAGTGATATCGGTGGTCAGGCGCGCACCTTTAGTACCAAGCGGATCTTTCACCACCTGCACCATCAGATCTTGCCCCTGACGGACCAGTTCCGAGATATCGCGCACCGTGAATTGCTTTTGTTCTTCACCCGCCACACATTCAGTGTGCGGCATGATATCGGATGCATGAAGAAACGCGGCTTTATCCAGCCCAATATCTACAAAAGCCGCCTGCATACCCGGAAGTACACGACTTACACGACCCTTGTAGATATTGCCTACTATTCCGCGTCGCGCCTCACGTTCAATATGAATTTCCTGCAGAATACCGCCATCAATATACGCCACTCGCGTTTCCGAAGGCGTTACGTTTACCAACAATTCAGCCGTCATGTTTATCCCTTTTCTCACGCAGTGCGTTAAAATTACTTAATAATTCATACGTTTCAACCAGCGGTAAGCCGACTACGGCGTGGTAGCTGCCATTTATCTTCCTGACAAAACAGCCACCCAACCCCTGAATACCGTATGCACCTGCTTTATCTAACGGTTCTCCGCTGGCGACATAGCCCGCGATGTCTTCGTCTGTTAACGTTCTGAAAGTCACATCGGTGACCACCAGGCAATCGAGAATGTGCTGACTGTCGGCCAACGCCACTGCCGTCATCACCTGATGGGTCTGGCCCGATAATTTGCGCAACATCTGCGCCGCATGTTCTGCGTCGCGCGGTTTCTCCAGCACTTCTCCATTCAGGATAACGATAGTATCCGCACCCAGCACCGGGAGATCCTGCGCCGTGTGCGTGACACCCGTCTGTGCTTTCTCGCGCGCCAGACGCACAACATATTGCTGCGCGCTCTCCTGCGGCTGACGCTGCTCCTCAATGCCCGTAACAATACGTTCAAAGGTCACGCCAAGTTGCGCAAGTAACTCCTGACGACGCGGAGAACCGGAAGCTAAATACAGAGAAGTCATAGAAACCTTTATTGCACTGCAAACTGCTGACGGACTTTACGCATCAGCAAGAAAATCCACGGCCAGAGCACTCCATTGACTACACTACTCCAGAACACTTCAGGTCTGAAAGAGACGTTAATCACTAAAAACTCTGCCCAGAAAACAATAATATCCACCACCAGCGAAAGCAACATGACGACCAGCGCCTGCTGCCATAATGCGAGGTTGCGGAAAAGCTGGTATTTCAGCGCCACCAGGTAAGCAATGATGCTCATCGCCAATACGCGTACGCCAAGCGTCGAGCCGCTGATCAGATCCAGTATGGCACCCATCACAAAACCTGTGCCCACATTTACGCGATGAGGCAAGGCCAGGATCCAATACAACAAGATGAGTAACACCCAGTTTGGCCGGAAAACAATCAGGTTATCCGGCCAGGGCATGATTTGCAGCAACAGCGCAATGAGGAAAGAGAGCCAGATTACCCAGCGTCCCTGGCTACGATAGCTCGCCACTATTGCCCTCCCGGCGCACGCGCAGGCGGTTGAGCACCACTTTGCGGCGGCGTAGCCCTTTGTGGAGAGCGATTAGCAGCAGGCTGTGTCGGCGCAGCAGGCGCAGTAGCTGCATTTCCTGTCGCCGGTTGCTGCGGAGTCGGCTGAGCGATCCCCGTTGCCGGTTCGGGTAACTTTGGCCCCATCGCGTCTGGCGAAGGCAATACCTGCGGCATCATCTGCATCAGACGTTCATTAGCAACACGATGCACCTCTTCCGGCGTCATCGGGTTAGCGCCGTTACGATCCGCGCCCCACAGCAGCAGCAGATAACGCAAACGTTGCAGTCCCGCAGTCGGACGCGCCTGAATCACAGTATAAGCGCGCTGGGTATCGAGTTTTACGGAAGAGACAACCGCCACCGGATAGCCTTCCGGGAAACGACCGCCCAGACCGGAAGTCACCAGCACATCACCAACACGAATATCCGTATTCGCTGGCAGATGCTCAAGCTGCAAATCATCCGTACAACCGTTACCGGCTGCAATTACGCGGATATCGTTGCGCAGCACCTGGATTGGCAGCGCGTGGGTCGCATCACAAATCAGCAGCACGCGACTGGTCAGTTTAGCGACGGCCACCACCTGACCAACAACACCTTTGTCGCTGATGACCGGCTGGCCTTCATAAACGCCATTAACGCTACCTTTATCGATAACAACTTGATCGCTATAAGGATCGTTAACCGTAGAGATAACCTGAGTCACCATTTTCTGCTCATCCTGACGCAGCGGGGAACCCAGCAGCTCGCGCAGACGCGCGTTCTCCTGTTTGTATTGTCCAAGCATCAGCAGTTCACTGTTTTTCAGCAACAGTTCCTGACGTAACGCCCGGTTTTCAAGTTCTAGTTGGTCACGCGAGGCCAGCGTCTGCGATACGCCATCCAGCAATTCACGAGGAGCATTGGAAACAAAGTAGAAAGGACTGACGGCGGTATCCATATAAGTACGGATTTGACTGAACGTCCCCAGGCGGCTGTCGGCAATAATAATGCCGAGCGCCACCAGCACCGCCAGAATAAGGCGAATCTGTAGCGACGGGCCACGGCTAAAAATTGGCTTCATAAGTTATGCGTATTCTCGTATCAGACCAGGCAGGGTAAACAGACGCTTCCCCTGCCTGTATCCGATTACTCTTCGCTGAACAGGTCGCCGCCGTGCATGTCGATCATTTCCAGCGCTTTGCCGCCACCGCGCGCCACACAGGTCAGCGGGTCTTCAGCAACAACGACTGGAATGCCGGTTTCTTCCATTAACAAACGGTCAAGGTTACGCAGCAGTGCGCCACCACCGGTGAGCACCATGCCGCGCTCGGAGATGTCGGAAGCCAGTTCCGGCGGACACTGTTCCAGTGCAACCATTACTGCGCTCACAATACCGGTCAGCGGTTCCTGCAGTGCTTCGAGGATTTCGTTGGAGTTCAGGGTAAAACCGCGTGGAACACCTTCTGCCAGGTTACGGCCACGAACTTCGATTTCACGGACTTCATCGCCCGGGTAAGCCGAACCGATTTCATGCTTGATACGTTCTGCGGTGGCTTCACCGATCAGAGAACCGTAATTACGACGCACATAGTTGATGATAGCTTCGTCGAAACGGTCACCACCAATGCGCACGGAAGAGGAATAAACCACGCCATTCAAGGAGATAACGGCAACTTCAGTAGTACCACCACCGATATCAACCACCATAGAACCAGTCGCTTCAGAAACCGGCAGACCAGCACCAATTGCGGCAGCCATCGGTTCTTCAATCAGGAAGACTTCACGGGCACCAGCGCCCTGCGCGGATTCACGAATTGCGCGGCGTTCAACCTGGGTTGCGCCAACCGGCACACAAACCAGAACGCGCGGGCTTGGACGCATAAAGCTGTTGCTGTGCACTTGTTTGATGAAGTGCTGGAGCATTTTTTCAGTCACGAAGAAGTCGGCGATAACGCCGTCTTTCATTGGGCGAATAGCAGCAATATTGCCCGGCGTACGGCCCAGCATCTGCTTCGCGTCATGACCTACTGCAGCTACGCTTTTCGGTGAACCGGCACGATCCTGACGAATGGCCACCACGGAAGGCTCATTCAATACGATGCCTTGTCCTTTTACATAAATGAGGGTATTCGCAGTACCCAGGTCAATGGACAAGTCATTGGAAAACATGCCACGAAATTTTTTCAACATACTAAGGGATAATCCTGAAAGCTGGGGCGGAAAAGAAAATCCGCTTACTTTACCAACCACACGCAGCAGCGACAAGGCGCAAAAATCATCTGCTACGGTGAAAATTAGTGCAGTTCGTTTCCTTTGTTACAAATCTCTGCCTGAGTCCAGAAAGGCTTAATGCATCAGCAGCATTCCTCGCCTGTTTGCAACCGCGTAAGGTCATTCATCTGCATATGTGCTGCAACAATCTGGCGAGCAGACAAGCACACTCCCATGAGACGC
This sequence comes from Escherichia coli, assembly GCF_036503815.1. GTDB lineage: Bacteria > Pseudomonadota > Gammaproteobacteria > Enterobacterales > Enterobacteriaceae > Escherichia > Escherichia coli_F. The sequence goes on along the minus strand of NZ_AP027764.1, from coordinate 556,422 downwards.
AGCGCGCGTTATTCTACGTGAAAACGGATTAAACGGCAGGTTAAACCGAGTATCTTTGTGAATATTTTTTCACGTTAGTATCAAGTGGCTGTGAGGACGCGAAAAAATCCCCTTGCCCACCTGTAACACCGCGCTGAATCAGGGTCTGCCACTCGCTTCGCGAACGCACGCCGGTGGCGTAAACCTGGGTGCTGGTCCCGGAGCAGGCTTCCACCAGGCTTTGAACCAGCAGCTGATTCTCCGTTCGCTTCTCAATGTTTCTGACCAGCCCCGGATGGAGCTTGAGTAACTCAACATTAAGTTCTTTGATCCAACTGGTGCTTACCAGCGTCAAACCAGCCTGGTTGACGGCTACCCGTACCCCTAAAGCATTCACTAAACGAATAACAGGTTGTAAACGACTGATATGTTGACCTACATCGGCCTCTGCAAGTTCAATAATTATGCGTTTTCGTTGCGATCTTTCACATTGCATTAACGTATCTCGCAGCCAACGCTGAAAACGCGGGCGAATCAGCGACTCAACGGTAACCTGAATCGCCAGATTTTCCTCCGGCCAGTAACGCAATAGTGGAATCAGACGGCTGATTTGCAGGCGGTCATACTCTTCCGATAAGCCAAATTGTAAGACCATCGGCATATACTCCGCCGAGCTAACCTCTTCATTACCATCGAAGATGCGGCACATGAGTTCTCGATGATGAACCTGACCTTCGCGAGTAACCGCCGGTTTTTGATAAAGGCGCGGGCCGCCGCGACTCAGCATTTGCTCGATAAGCGTACGCCAGCGAACATTACCGCGTCCTTTTTCAGGCAACGAGTCATCGTAAATAGCCCAGCTATTGCCGCCCTGCAATCCCGCATTACGCGTGGCAGACTCTGCATGTTCCATTACCTGCTCGGTATCCTGACCACTACGCCAGGCACAGATACCAATGTGGATCATATCGTCGCGATCGAGCATTTTATTGTTCGGCAAGGTATCGACGGCTTTGATTAACTGACTGGCTATGCTCTCAGCCTCTTTTAACGTCCGGTGCGGCAACAGCGCAGCAAAATCACTGCGGTGGTAACGCGCCAGCAGTGCGCCAGGGTAGCGCATCATAAATGTCGACAGCAGATTCGTCAGAGTGAAGAACTGTTCTTCAACCTGGCTGTGCCCCCAGGTATCGCTCAACATATTGAAATCCGGTAGACGAATCATCATCACGATCCCGTGGGTACCTACTTTCTCCTGATCTTCCAGTAACGTTGCTAACTGATTATCGAAGAAGAGTCGGTTATTGAGGCCGGTTTTCATGTCCTGGGCGGCATAAGAGCGGATCAGCGTATCAAGACGGCTGTGTTGTTCGCGTGCGTTCTGAATTTCACGAAGCAGCGTATCCAGCGCACTGCTGGTTCTGGGCGGCCATTCATAGATGGTTCCCAACACATTAGAGCCACGCTCACCGTTTAAGATACGAGTAGCCCGGGTTTCCAGCAATTCTTGCCCGGCAAGTTGCCGTTGTAACCAGCGTACCGCCAGGAAGAGCATAAGAATGATAAAGCCAATCGCCCCCGTGAGCGGCGCGGTGGTCATCAACGAATGGAAATAGTTGCCCATCGGATCCTGATAAACCAGACGCAGCGACATCCCCGGATGCTTTATCAACGGAACGCTCAGTTCGCGAAACAGATTGCTGGTGCCAACCGGACGATAACTACCATTTCTGGTCAGTGTGTATACCTGTTTATCGCCGTGCAGCAGGTCTACACGAACGATATCTGCTGACATCATTAATTCGGTAATTTGTGGCCTTAATGCGCTGAAGTCATTCGACACAAGGTGGGTATCAATCGCCGTTGCCACTGCCTGAACGCGATGACTAAACTTATACTGAATGGCATTGTAGAAACTTAGCGAACAGCCCAGCAAAGTCACAAAAATTGTTAACCCAGTGAGCAGCGTAACAAAGGCCGAAAATTTCGTCGTTAATCTCATCCTTGTGTTAACTCCGATAGTGAGGAAGCGGGCATACTAGCAAATCAGATTTATCTCGCAATTTATTGCGCTTCATCGGCTTTGCTTTTCCATTAGCGAGTATAGTCTTCAGAAATTATTTTCCAATCCATCATGCACATGAGGACCACTTATGCAGGCGTTACTTTTAGAACAGCAGGACGGCAAAACTCTCGCATCGGTACAGACTCTGGACGAAAGTCACCTTCCGGAGGGCGATGTCACGGTCGATGTTCACTGGTCGAGCCTGAACTACAAAGATGCGCTGGCGATTACTGGTAAGGGAAAAATCATCCGTAATTTTCCGATGATTCCTGGGATCGATTTTGCCGGAACTGTACGCACCAGCGAAGATCCGCGTTTTCATGCCGGTCAGGACGTGTTACTCACTGGCTGGGGCGTTGGTGAAAACCACTGGGGTGGGCTGGCGGAACAGGCGCGAGTGAAAGGTGAGTGGCTGGTTGCCATGCCACAAGGGCTGGATGCGCGTAAAGCAATGATTATCGGTACTGCCGGGTTTACCGCCATGCTGTGTGTGATGGCGCTGGAAGATGCCGGTGTTCGCCCGCAGGACGGCGAGATTGTCGTAACGGGTGCCAGTGGTGGCGTCGGCAGTACCGCCGTGGCGCTGCTGCATAAGTTGGGTTATCAGGTCGTTGCCGTTTCCGGTCGCGAAAGTACCCATGAATATCTGAAAAGTTTAGGTGCCAGCCGTATTCTCCCTCGCGATGAGTTTGCCGAATCCCGTCCTCTGGAAAAACAACTCTGGGCTGGGGCAATTGACACCGTTGGCGACAAAGTGTTGGCGAAAGTGCTGGCGCAAATGAATTACGGAGGCTGCGTGGCAGCTTGTGGTCTGGCGGGTGGTTTTACTCTGCCAACAACGGTCATGCCATTTATTCTGCGTAATGTCCGTTTACAAGGGGTGGATTCAGTGATGACGCCACCAGCACGCCGCGCACAAGCCTGGCAGCGATTGGTCGCCGATTTACCGGAATCATTCTATACCCAGGCGGCACAAGAGATATCTCTGGCAGAGGCACCGAAGTTTGCCGAGGCCATCATTAATAACCAGATCCAGGGTCGCACGCTGGTGAAGGTTAACTAACCATTTAGCAAGGATTAATAAGAGAGGGAACTCATTTTGAAATCATTATTCAATCGGTTAACGGGAAAAGCGGTTAGCCGGACAGCTTTCGTCGAACATCTTGGTCATGAAGTTGTACAACATCATCCAAACTGGAAAGTCATGATTTCGACTGACCATAAATTGATGCGCACTGTTACTCCACTAAACAGCCATTATTGATACGCCTCCATCGCCTGTTAGGTTTATGGTGCTTTGCCTGGGCGACGCTACGCTTAACCTGTTACTGATTTCTGGTACCATGGGGTGAATAATCTGATTTTATTTGCCTACAAATTAACCACTCGAACGTATTTGATGCTGAGCATTGTCAGTTTGTTGATTTTGCGCGCTTTAGCATTCACGTTTATCCAGACGATGCAGTGAAAATTGGGCAATCCCCAGCAACCGCTGCGTAATGTCGTCTATCTTGTCGCGATCCTGGCATCCCTACATTATTTGTGGTCTGTGAAGATTATCTCATTGCAGCCCCTCATCTTCGCAGGGCTGGCTTTACAACTTTTAGCCTTACGTTATAAGAAGTTCCGTCGATGATGGCGCTAATTTCGTGAATTGTGCGGCTTGTTGCAAATTACACGGTGTTGAAGGTTATTTACATGTTAGCTGTTGATTATCTTCCCTGATAAGACCAGTATTTAGCTGCCAATTGCTACGAAATCGTTATAATGTGCGACCTCGTCCTCCCTGACGCAGTTTTTGCGCTGCGGAAAAGGTGACATTGGCGCAACGAAGGTATATTTTGTTTTTTGCCGGAGGATAGCAGCAGATCGCTGCACAATGTCCGTCAAGTCTAAACATTGACACTCTGGGGCAAAATAGACCGGCGTCCCGGCCTGCTGGAATTTATCGCTATGCATACAGCTGTCGGGGCATACGCTTTACAGACGGCGGTGAAACGCCTGTCACAATCACACTAAACAAAGAGTACGGAACCCACTCATGGATATTCGTAAGATTAAAAAACTGATCGAGCTGGTTGAAGAATCAGGCATCTCCGAACTGGAAATCTCCGAAGGCGAAGAGTCAGTACGCATCAGCCGTGCAGCTCCTGCCGCAAGTTTCCCTGTGATGCAACAAGCTTACGCTGCACCAATGATGCAGCAGCCAGCTCAATCTAACGCAGCCGCTCCGGCGACCGTTCCTTCCATGGAAGCGCCAGCAGCAGCGGAAATCAGTGGTCACATCGTACGTTCCCCGATGGTTGGTACTTTCTACCGCACCCCAAGCCCGGACGCAAAAGCGTTCATCGAAGTGGGTCAGAAAGTCAACGTGGGCGATACCCTGTGCATCGTTGAAGCCATGAAAATGATGAACCAGATCGAAGCGGACAAATCCGGTACCGTGAAAGCAATTCTGGTCGAAAGTGGACAACCGGTAGAATTTGACGAGCCGCTGGTCGTCATCGAGTAACGAGGCGAACATGCTGGATAAAATTGTTATTGCCAACCGCGGCGAGATTGCATTGCGTATTCTTCGTGCCTGTAAAGAACTGGGCATCAAGACTGTCGCTGTGCACTCCAGTGCGGATCGCGATCTAAAACACGTATTACTGGCAGACGAAACGGTCTGTATCGGCCCTGCTCCGTCAGTAAAAAGTTATCTGAACATCCCGGCAATCATCAGCGCCGCTGAAATCACCGGCGCAGTAGCAATCCATCCGGGTTACGGCTTCCTCTCCGAGAACGCCAATTTTGCCGAGCAGGTTGAACGCTCCGGCTTTATCTTCATCGGCCCGAAAGCCGAAACCATTCGCCTGATGGGTGACAAAGTATCCGCAATCGCCGCGATGAAAAAAGCGGGCGTTCCTTGCGTACCGGGTTCTGACGGCCCGCTGGGCGACGATATGGATAAAAACCGCGCCATTGCAAAACGCATTGGTTATCCGGTGATTATCAAAGCCTCCGGCGGCGGCGGCGGTCGTGGTATGCGTGTAGTACGCGGTGACGCTGAACTGGCACAATCCATCTCCATGACCCGTGCGGAAGCGAAAGCTGCTTTCAGCAACGATATGGTTTACATGGAGAAATACCTGGAAAATCCTCGCCACGTCGAGATTCAGGTACTGGCTGACGGTCAGGGCAACGCTATCTATCTGGCGGAACGTGACTGCTCCATGCAGCGCCGCCACCAGAAAGTGGTCGAAGAAGCGCCAGCACCGGGCATTACCCCGGAACTGCGTCGCTACATCGGCGAACGTTGCGCTAAAGCATGTGTTGATATCGGCTATCGCGGTGCGGGTACTTTCGAGTTCCTGTTCGAAAACGGCGAGTTCTATTTCATCGAAATGAACACCCGTATTCAGGTAGAACACCCGGTTACTGAAATGATCACCGGCGTTGACCTGATCAAAGAACAGCTGCGTATCGCTGCCGGTCAACCGCTGTCGATCAAGCAAGAAGAAGTTCACGTTCGCGGCCATGCGGTAGAGTGCCGTATCAACGCCGAAGATCCGAACACCTTCCTGCCAAGCCCGGGCAAAATCACCCGTTTCCACGCACCTGGCGGTTTTGGCGTGCGTTGGGAGTCTCATATCTACGCGGGCTACACCGTACCGCCGTACTATGACTCAATGATCGGTAAGCTGATTTGCTACGGTGAAAACCGTGACGTGGCGATTGCCCGCATGAAGAATGCGCTGCAGGAGCTGATCATCGACGGTATCAAAACCAACGTTGATCTGCAGATCCGCATCATGAATGACGAGAACTTCCAGCATGGTGGCACTAACATCCACTATCTGGAGAAAAAACTCGGTCTTCAGGAAAAATAATTTGTGACGCGCGGTGTTTTCATCGCGCTTAGCAAAGAACGTAATCAACGCCGGGCCTGTTAACGCTGCCCGGCGTTTTTATTGCCGTTAGCTAACGGTAGCTTGCAATTTCCGCTTTCAACGCGCTAATTTCAGCATCGCCTTCAACAATTCCCAGCTCAAAACAGTATGTCTTTGTTTCACCCGGCTGAATAAAGGGCAGACGTCCCTGCGCTCGTTCTTTATCACGCCCGTCAGGAAAACTATTACTGACCTCCAGCCCCATAACATATTCGCCCGCACCTAAATTTTTCCACTGAATAAAGTTGGGTAGCTGCAAGGTGTCGAATTTTTCGTAAATTCCCCACCCCAGTTCGGCGTTCACCAGCGCAACTTTACTCATCCCCTGACTGTCGCTATTCAACGTGAGATAGTAAACCTGCTCGTCAAAACCGGGCTGTGGGGTACAAATCTCCAGATGACTGGTTAACCCTTCCGCCGCATGCGGGGTTCGTGGCGTTACGCTTTTAGCCGACAGCAAGATTTCTGCCTGTGGCGATAATAAAGGCCAGCCGTAATTAAAGTGATAAAGAATTTGCAGCGGCTGGCGGGTGAAACCATGATTAGTCACCTTGTCTTCAATGCGCAGCACATTTTCGCCATAACGGCAGCGAATGGTCCTTTCCAGCGTCAGATTTTCACCGAACAATCGTGTTTCCCGTACTTTGCCATTGATGACAAATTCAATGCCGTCGTCGGTCCGTTCTGTGCGATACCCCACCTCTTCTGCTGGAGTCGCAGCCAAACGCCCGTGTAACCCCAGCGTTTCTCCGTTATCCTCACAGGGCGTGCCAATGTAGCTAAGTCCGCAGGTAGTCAGTAACCCCGCGTAGAAGCTACGTAAAAACCCGTTGCCCTGAGACTCAAAAAAAGCGGGGGCGACAATGCCGTTGGGGGTGATAAAAGAGAACGCAGTGTCCTTGTAGCTGGCCCATGCAATATCCAGCGCGCGATCTTTCACCACCGTAAATGCCAATCCCGCACCAGTACGGACATCAAACGCTTCTGTCCCCTTTGATCTGCCACTACGTAACTCATAGTGTTTAATTCCGGCAACCTGCGAGAGATCGCCAATCCACGACCAAATTTCGTTTTTCATTGTGCTGCTTCCCGAATGGACATGTCATGGCGCTGGATGAACGCTTCGATTTCCGCAAGGCGAGACGTTCCCTCCATTGGGCCACGTCGGGTTACCGCCAGTGCACCGCAGGCGTTGGCATATTGTAATGCCCGATGGGCGTCAAACCCTAGCTGGCGGCAGGCAATCCACGCGCCACCAAAGCAGTCTCCCGCACCGGTCGGGTCAACTTCTTCCACCGGATAGCTCTCAACATGAAACTGCTCATTCGCGGAGTAGTAACTGGCACCTTGATTGCCGCGCTTCACAATCACCTCTTTAACACCTTCTTCAAGAAAACCAGCGATTGCACGCTCCGGTGTCGAGTGTGGCGACAAGAGCAACACTTCTCCCTCGCTGGGCATATAGATATCTGTTAACTCAAGAACAAAGTGGAGGGCGTCACGCATTTCTGGAATATCGAGCATCTCTTTCCGAATATTAGGGTCGAAAGAAATAACGCCACCATTCTCCTTTACAATGGTTACCGCTTTCTTTACTGCGTCTACCATATGGAATGAAAACAGGGATGAACCCATAATATGAAAATGGGTACAGTCCTTCAGAATATTTTCATCAACATGCTGCGCCGATAATTTACCGCAAGCGGCATTCTTGATATTAAAAATAAAATCGCGATCGCCAGAGTTATGATAAGTAACAAAGGCACTACCGGTGGCTTCCAGAGGTAAGACTGAAATCCCCCTGATATCCACACCGTCAGCAGCCAGACGATGTATATTAATATCACCAAAGCCATCATTCCCCACACAGCTAATGATGCCGCACGGAACGCCAAGACGTGTCACCTGGTCGATAAAAATAGCGGGCGCACCACTGGGATAAGGGCCGTTCCAGATACCTGGTTGATCAAATGGCTGGCCGATTTTACTCGCCATAATTTCAACCAGAATTTCTCCAATTGTGAAGACCTTACTCATATAATTAATTCCTTGAAATGATTAGCTACGTTTTCTTTTATTTCTTACGTCAAAATAAACGGCTACAAGAATGACTAATCCTTTAACCACCATCTGATAGAAATAGGGAACGTTCATTAAGTTCATGCCATTATTAATAACGCCGATGGTTAATGCCCCGATTACCGTCCCCACCACCGTTCCATAGCCGCCGTTCAGGCTGGTGCCTCCCAGTACAGCCGCGGCAATAGCATCCAGTTCGTAGCTCAACGCGGAATTCGGTTGCCCGGAATAGAGGCGTGAGGCGAGGATCATCCCGCTGATACCTGCCAGCACGGCTGTAATCATAAAGACTTTAATTTTCAAGCGGGTGACATTTATCCCTGAATAAACTGCCGCTTCTTTATTACCACCAGTGATATAAATTTTTCGTCCAAAGGTTGTTTTAGTAAGAATGAAGTGGTTAATCAGCAATAAGATGATTAATATCCAGATAGGAATCGGTATATAGAGAAATTCTCCATTCCCCAGCGCCAGAAAGGCATCATCTTTAATCATGATGGGCATACCATCGGTCACTATATAAGCGATACCACGGAAGATCCCCATTGTAGCAACGGTGACAATAAACGAAGGGATACCCGCTATAGCCGTCAAGCCACCATTTATCATCCCCAGAGCTAGGGCTGCAATAATGGATAATGGGACCAATAAAATAAATGGAATTCCCCATGAAGCCCCAAGCGCAGCAAATGTGCCAATCAATGCAATGGTTGAACCGACCGATAAATCAATATCGCCAAGCAAAAGCACATAAGTCATTCCATAGGCGGTAATTGCAATTATCGAAACCTGAAGAATAATATTAGTAATGTTATTGGCAGTAAAAAAACTGTCATTAATAAGACTGAACAGAATGATTAACACCACCATTCCACTGAGGATACCGCCATATTGCCTGAAGACTTTTTTAAAATTATTTGCAATGGGAATTTCCGAAGGTTTCGGACTGGCAAGAGTTTTCTCTGTCATTTAACGTACTCCTGTTGCAGCGGTCATTACCTGTGTCTGCGTTAAATTTTCACATGAATAAATATCGGCAATCGTTTTATTATGCATTACCACCAGACGATCGCTAAGTGCCATGACCTCTGGCAGTTCAGAGGACACCAGAATAATTGCTGTCCCTGCCGCAGCCAGTTGACGTATCACGTTATAGATTTCAAATTTTGCGCCGACATCCACTCCGCGCGTTGGCTCATCGAGCAATAAAATACGCGGAGTTTTCTCCAGCCACTTGGATAACACGATTTTCTGTTGATTACCGCCGCTCAGCGCTCCCACTGCCTGATGTACAGAACTCACTTTAGTGTTCATTCTGGCAATAGATTGCAGCGTCTTCGCCTCTTCTTGTCGGTGATTGATGAGTCCCATCCGCAAAGCGTTATATTGAAACGCCACGTGGTGCGTGTTCATATTGACGTCGTGCATCAGCACTAACCCTTCTTCCTTGCGGTTTTCGGTCACAAAAGCAATGCCATGATCAATAGCCTGTTTGGGATTAGCGATCCTGACTTCCTTACCATCAATCAACACTGTTCCGTGATACGAAACGAGGCCAAATAGCGCCTTCATCACATCGGAACGCCCGGCCCCCACCAGGCCAAAAAATCCGAGGACTTCCCCCGGACGCACAGCGAAACTGACCTCTTTAAAAAGCGAAGGATGGGAAAGGTTTTTTACTTCCAGTTTTGCAGGAACATTTTCATCCGGCTTTTCCCCAAGACGTGCTGGCCAAATATTTTTCATTTCCCGACCAACCATTTGGGCAATCAAATGCTGGATATCACTGTTTTTCTTTTCATGCGTAGCGATATACTCACCGTCGCGGATCACCGAAATATCATCTGAAATCCGCATAATTTCATCCATGCGATGAGAGATATAAATAACCGCACAACCTCGCTGCTTTAATTTCTCAATAATGTTAAACAGAATCTCTGCTTCATTATCACTTAGCGAAGATGTCGGTTCATCCATAATCACGACATCTGCTGCATAGCTTAAGGCTTTGGCAATTTCTACCAGTTGCCTATGTGCCATCGACATATTGCCGACCATTTCCAGCGGATCCAGTGGGATGCCCAGTTCCGTGAGGAGACTCTGGCAATCTGCGAGCATTTTTTTATCGTTAATAATGCCAAAACGTCGCGGTTCATTATTGGCATAAATATTTTCCGCCACGGTCATATTATTACTCAGGCTCAGTTCCTGAAAAATAATCGCAATCCCTAACTGGCGAGAATGCTGCGGATTATTAATGGTGATGGTTTCACCACGTAGTGTTATCGTTCCCTGGGTTGGCGGATAAACACCGGCGAGTATTTTCATTAATGTCGATTTACCGGCACCATTCTCGCCTAATAAAGTATGCACCCGCCCTTTACGTAAAGAGAGGGTAATATCTTTTAATGCCTGAACATGACCAAATGTCTTCGCAATATGCGAAACATCAAGAATAACATCCGTCATAATGACCTCGGTGTCACAACAAAACGTCGATAACGTTTTGTTGTGAAATGAAGATGTTTATTATTTACCTGTATAAACGCCGGGTTGTACCGGGATCATTTTCTCTACCGGTTTACCATTGAGGTGATCAACAGCGGCATCAATGGCTTTAGCACCCATTTGATCGGGATATTGCCGAATCACGGCCGCAAACGTTTTTTCACTGTCAACGGCATCACGCGCTTCTTTCATGCCGTCAAAACCAATGATTTTGATGTTGTCGTTATGCGCAGATTTCGCTGCGATAACCGCTGCCAACGCCGCATCATCACCAAAGCCAAACAGACCATTAAGGTTGGCGTTGGCCTGCATAATATTTTGCGCAGTCGTTAACGCTTCAGCGCGCGTAATACCAGGCTGTTCCGCAACAATTTTAATATCCGGCGTATCGCTTAATCCTTTCTTAAAGCCATCAACGCGTGCAACCACCGATTGTAGTGCAGGATAAGAAATAATGGCTACAGTACCTTTACCATTCAAAAGTTTGCCCATTAACTTACCAGCTTCAACGCCTCCCGCGTAGTTATCGGTCGCAACATGCGATACGACCGGAACGCCTTCTGCGGCAACGTCAACGGTGATAACGGGAATACCAGCCTTATCGGCTTTAATTATCGCTGCCTGGACACCTTTCGAATCGACCGGAGAGATAATAATGGCATCTACCTTTTTAGTAATAAAATCCTCAACATCAGAAAGTTGTTTGTTTAAATCCTGATTGGCAATAGAGACACTTAAATTGACATTGTCTTTTTTTGCCTCTTCTTTCATGGCATTCGCAAGATCAATATAGAAAGGATGTTGCTGTGTTAATAATGACGCACCAATTTTATACTCTTTTGCCAATGAACTTTGCGAGAACAATGCCAGGCTCACCATCATAGCGGAACCAAGTAATTTAATATTTTTCATAAACAATCCTCATTGTTTTTGTAGGGTACAACGTCTTAAATTTTTCCTTCACTGCCACAGACGCCAATAATGCGGGTTACAACTTCCTTCATAGCGGCCTTTGCCGGCTGCATATAATGACGAGGATCATTTGCCGCTGGATTGTTGTAGAAATATCCTTTTAACGCATCGGCAAACGCAATTTTCAATTCTGTCGCGACATTTACTTTACAAATACCGTGGCGAATACAGAGCTGAACGTCCTGTTCCGATAGGCCTGAAGCTCCATGCAACACCAGCGGAATTTCCACCAGCTGGCGAATTTGTTCCAGCCGCACAAAATCCAGACGTGGTTCATGCGCATATAAACCATGTGCAGTGCCTATTGCTACCGCCAGAGAGTCAATTTGGGCACGTTGAACAAACTCTGCAGCTGCGGCTGGTGAGGTATAAGCTGAATCTTTTTCATCCACCAGCAGATCGTCCTCCTGACCGCCAAGACGCCCTAGCTCGGCCTCAACGCTAACATCAAAGCGATGGCAAAAGGCGGTAACTTCTTGCACTCGCGCAATGTTGTCTTCAAATGGCAAATGGGAACCATCAATCATGACAGAACGGATCCCTGCGCGGACCTTGTTAAAAATGTCATCACACTCTTCATGATGATCGAGATGCAGGACTAACGGTAGGTTGTACTCGCGAGCCAGCGATTGTACTAACGAAATCAAACTTCCCACGCCGCCATAACGATAAGTACCCGGTGTTCCCGCCAGCATAACGGGAGAGCGAAGTTGTGCAGCGCTCTCAACAACTACCTGTAAAGTTTCAAGGTTATGAATGTTGAAAGCAGGGACGGCATATCCCTCTGACTGGGCTTTTTTCAGCATGTTTTTGCTTGAAATGATGTACATCGCAGCTCCTGATATTTGTCGTTCACCTTACAAAATGAAGAAAGAGAATCTTCACTTTCATTTTGAAAGCAAACTAGCACAGCAAAAGCGGTAAAAAGCGTGATGCATGTCGAATATCATCAAAATAACTTACAAAAAATAACTTAATTTATTTTTCACTTTGAAAATGAAACCAATGATGACTTTGGACAGATATGGGAATATGCATTTATTTTCAATGCATTAAGCTATTTTTGCTGCAATTTTTGCCCTATGCTTTTATTTTCGAATTGTCGATATTATTGAAGGGTAACTTTCAAAGAAAAATACAAGGGGCTATAGTGTTACGAATTAAAGGCCAATGAAGAGTGTTAACGTGCCGAGAAAATCGTCTAACCTACTGAAACGAAGATTAAAAATTGCAGAAATTGTTGCCACCCAGGGTGAAATCAAAGTTGATGACTTATCTGCGCAACTTGGTGTCTCTGGCGTGACAATCCGCGGCGATCTCAGTTATCTGGAGCAACAGGGATATTTAAAGCGATCATTTGGCGGTGCTATTGCGACACCACTCTCCTCTGAACCAGAAGCGATACAACCGATCGCGCCATTGTCTCTGGCACAACAAATGGAAATAGCACGACATTGCGCACGGTTAATTCGCGATCGTGACACGCTATTTCTTGGACATGGGACAATCTGCCGTAAGATCATTCCATTGCTCAGCGAAGTGAAAAAACTGCGTCTGATCACCAACGATCCCGAACATGCGCTGCTGGCAAATCAGTTTATTGATGGCGAAATAATACTGGCTGGCAGTGAAATGCTGCGCCCCGACACCGCACTGGCCGGAAAACCGCTCGAACAGGCACTTCAGCATTTCACCATTACACACAGCATTCTGGAAATCAGCCATCTGGATGCTGATGGTACTTTAAATATCAACGTTCCCAGACTTGCCGCTGCCTGGCAGCTCTGTTTCGATAATGCCCAGAATAAGACGGTTATCGTTGCCGCCGATCCTGCGCCATCAACGGCTGCCATTGGACATTTGCATCAGGCAGAAAATGTGATCGTCAGCCGCAGCATTAACGAACAATATCAGCAACAATTGCAGTCGGCTGATTTCGTTATCCTTTATACCAGTAATGAGTGCTTTACCTGGTCCAATCGCGAAAGGCTTCAGGAATGAGAGGGGTTTTGTGACAATAACTATCTGCGCTATGGGCGAATTGCTGGCCGAGTTTTTGTCCCGCAACCCACATCAAAAATTCACTCAGCCGGGGGAGTTTATCGGGCCATTTCCTAGCGGTGCGCCTGCAATTTTTGCAGCTCAAGTGGCAAAACTGTCCCATCGGGCCATCTTCTTCGGATGTGTTGGTAATGATGATTTTGGCCGACTCATTGTAGAACGTCTTCGTCATGAAGGTGTCATTACCGATGGGATCCACGTGATGAACAATGCCGTGACAGGTACGGCGTTCGTAAGTTATCAAAATCCACAGCAGCGGGATTTCGTCTTTAATATCCCTAACAGCGCCTGCGGTTTGTTTACTGCCGAGCACATTGATAAGGATCTGCTAAAACAGTGTAACCATCTGCATATTGTGGGCTCATCATTGTTCTCATTTCGCATGATCGATGTCATGCGTAAAGCAATAACGACGATCAAATCGGCTGGCGGCACCGTTTCTTTCGATCCCAATATTCGCAAAGAGATGCTGAGTATTCCTGAAATGGCGCAGGCTCTCGATTATTTGATTGAATATACGGATATTTTTATCCCCAGCGAAAGCGAACTCCCTTTCTTCGCGCGTCACAAAAATCTGTCAGAAGAACAGATTGTTAGCGATCTTCTCCACGGCGGCGTAAAACATGTGGCGATAAAACGCGCCCAGCGTGGGGCCAGCTATTACAAGCTTAAAAACGGAACATTACACGCCAAGCATGTTGCAGGCCACGATATCGAAATAATCGATCCAACGGGTGCAGGCGACTGCTTTGGCGCAACGTTTGTCACTCTTTTCTTATCCGGTATCCCGGCACACAAGGCGCTGCAATATGCAAATGCCAGCGGCGCGCTCGCGGTAATGCAGCAAGGTCCGATGGAAGGGGTATCCTCACTGGCTGACATTGAAGACTTTTTGCAGGAGCACTGAACGGCAATTTTCTGTCAGATTATTTTCCCTGCCTGAAGACTTGCCGTAGAATTGCCCGTTTCTCGTATCCCCCCATGAGGAGGACCCCTTCCGTGGACACTCGTTTTGTTCAGGCCCATAAAGAGGCGCGCTGGGCGCTGGGGCTGACCCTTTTGTATCTGGCGGTATGGTTAGTATCCGCTTACTTACCTGGCGTTACCCCCGGTTTTACCGGCTTTCCACGCTGGTTTGAGATGGCTTGCATCCTGACGCCGCTGCTGTTTATTGGACTGTGCTGGGCGATGGTGAAATTTATCTATCGCGATATCCCGCTGGAGGATGACGATGCAGCTTGAAGTGATTCTACCGCTGGTCGCCTATCTGGTGGTGGTGTTCGGGATTTCAGTTTATGCAATGCGTAAACGGAACACCGGCACCTTCCTTAATGAGTATTTCCTCGGTAGCCGCTCTATGGGCGGTATTGTGCTGGCGATGACGCTCACCGCGACCTATATCAGTGCCAGTTCGTTTATCGGCGGGCCAGGAGCTGCTTATAAATACGGCCTGGGTTGGGTATTGCTGGCAATGATTCAGCTACCTGCGGTCTGGCTTTCGCTCGGTATTCTTGGCAAGAAGTTCGCGATTCTCGCGCGCCGCTACAATGCGGTGACGCTGAACGATATGCTGTTTGCCCGCTACCAGAGTCGCCTGCTGGTGTGGCTGGCGAGTTTGAGTTTGCTGGTTGCGTTCGTTGGTGCGATGACCGTGCAGTTTATCGGCGGTGCGCGCCTGCTGGAAACCGCGGCGGGTATCCCTTATGAAACAGGTTTGCTGATTTTTGGCATCAGCATTGCGCTCTATACCGCCTTTGGCGGCTTTCGCGCCAGCGTGCTGAACGACACCATGCAAGGGTTGGTGATGCTGATTGGCACCATTGTGCTGCTTATTGGCGTAGTCCATGCTGCTGGCGGCTTAAGCAATGCAGTAGAGACGCTGCAAACCATCGATCCGCAACTGGTTACGCCACAAGGCGCTGACGATATTCTGTCACCTGCGTTTATGACGTCGTTCTGGGTGCTGGTGTGTTTTGGCGTGATTGGCCTGCCGCATACTGCGGTGCGCTGTATCTCTTATAAAGACAGCAAAGCCGTACATCGGGGGATCATCATCGGTACGATTGTGGTCGCAATCCTGATGTTCGGTATGCACCTGGCCGGAGCGTTAGGTCGGGCGGTGATCCCCGATCTCACCGTACCGGACCTGGTGATCCCGACGTTGATGGTAAAAGTGCTGCCACCGTTTGCTGCCGGGATCTTCCTGGCTGCACCTATGGCTGCGATCATGTCGACGATCAATGCCCAGTTGCTGCAAAGTTCCGCTACGATCATTAAAGATCTCTATCTGAATATCCGTCCGGATCAAATGCAAAACGAGACGCGTCTGAAGCGGATGTCGGCGGTGATCACGTTGGTTCTCGGTGCGTTGCTGCTGCTTGCCGCCTGGAAGCCGCCAGAAATGATCATCTGGCTGAATTTGCTGGCCTTCGGTGGGCTGGAAGCCGTTTTCCTGTGGCCGCTGGTGCTGGGTCTTTACTGGGAACGCGCCAACGCCAAAGGCGCGCTAAGTGCGATGATCGTTGGCGGCGTACTGTATGCCGTACTCGCGACGCTGAATATTCAGTACCTGGGCTTCCACCCTATCGTGCCCTCGTTACTACTAAGTTTGCTGGCTTTCCTGGTCGGAAACCGTTTCGGTACATCCGTCCCGCAAGCTACCGTTTTGACTACTGATAAATAAAGAGTTTTGCCATGCCTTGGATCCAACTGAAACTGAACACTACCGGCGCGAATGCTGAAGAACTTAGCGATGCGCTGATGGAAGCGGGTGCCGTTTCTATCACTTTTCAGGATACCCACGATACGCCTGTATTTGAGCCGCTTCCGGGCGAAACGCGCCTGTGGGGCGACACCGATGTGATTGGTCTGTTCGATGCTGAAACCGACATGAATGAAGTCGTGGCGATTCTGGAGAATCATCCGCTGCTCGGCGCAGGCTTCGCGCACAAAATCGAACAACTGGAAGATAAAGACTGGGAGCGCGAATGGATGGATAATTTCCACCCGATGCGCTTTGGTGAACGACTGTGGATCTGCCCAAGCTGGCGTGATGTGCCGGACGAAAACGCCGTTAACGTGATGTTAGACCCAGGGCTGGCGTTTGGTACAGGGACTCATCCAACCACCTCTCTGTGCCTGCAATGGCTCGACAGCCTCGATTTAACCGGTAAAACAGTCATCGACTTTGGCTGCGGTTCCGGCATTCTGGCTATCGCGGCGCTGAAACTGGGTGCAGCAAAAGCCATTGGTATTGATATTGATCCGCAGGCGATTCAGGCCAGCCGCGACAACGCCGAACGTAATGGCGTTTCTGACCGTCTGGAACTCTACCTACCTAAAGATCAACCAGAAGAAATGAAAGCCGACGTGGTGGTCGCTAACATCCTTGCAGGCCCATTACGTGAACTGGCACCGTTAATCAGCGTCCTGCCGGTTTCAGGTGGCTTGCTGGGCCTTTCCGGTATTCTGGCAAGCCAGGCAGAGAGCGTTTGTGAAGCTTATGCCGACAGCTTCGCTCTGGACCCGGTCGTGGAAAACGAAGAGTGGTGCCGCATTACCGGTCGTAAGAATTAACCTTCGCATCGCCGTATGGTGACGCAAGGCGAAGTGCGAGCAAGGTCACAAAAGGCACGTTAATTTGCCGATTATTTACGCAGATTTGCGTGCCAAAATTTTCATTCATAAAGAAAAATTGAGAACTTACTCAAATTTATTGGAGTGTAAATTTTAGTCCCTATTTTCTAATATGATGATTTTTATGAGTAATTATCGCGCCAAGCTCATTTTAAATGCAATTCTTTGATCCATCTCAGAGGATTGGTCAAAGTTTGGCCTTTCATCTCGTGCAAAAAATGCGTAATATACGCCGCCTTGCAGTCACAGTATGGTCATTTCTTAACTCATGCGCATCGGACAATATCAGCTCAGAAATCGCCTGATCGCAGCGCCCATGGCTGGCATTACAGACAGACCTTTTCGGACGTTGTGCTACGAGATGGGAGCCGGATTGACAGTATCCGAGATGATGTCTTCTAACCCACAGGTTTGGGAAAGCGACAAATCTCGTTTACGGATGGTGCACATTGATGAACCCGGTATTCGCACCGTGCAAATTGCCGGTAGCGATCCGAAAGAAATGGCGGATGCAGCACGTATTAACGTGGAAAGCGGTGCCCAGATTATTGATATCAATATGGGTTGCCCGGCTAAAAAAGTGAATCGCAAGCTCGCAGGTTCAGCCCTCTTGCAGTACCCGGATGTCGTTAAATCGATCCTTACCGAGGTCGTCAATGCAGTGGACGTTCCTGTTACCCTGAAGATTCGCACCGGCTGGGCGCCGGAACACCGTAACTGCGAAGAGATTGCCCAACTGGCTGAAGACTGTGGCATTCAGGCTCTGACCATTCATGGCCGAACACGCGCCTGTTTGTTCAATGGAGAAGCTGAGTACGACAGTATTCGGGCAGTTAAGCAGAAAGTTTCCATTCCGGTTATCGCGAATGGCGACATTACTGACCCGCTTAAAGCCAGAGCTGTGCTCGACTATACAGGGGCGGATGCCCTGATGATAGGCCGCGCAGCTCAGGGAAGACCCTGGATCTTTCGGGAAATCCAGCATTATCTGGACACTGGGGAGTTGCTGCCCCCGCTGCCTTTGGCAGAGGTTAAGCGCTTGCTTTGCGCGCACGTTCGGGAACTGCATGACTTTTATGGTCCGGCAAAAGGGTACCGAATTGCACGTAAACACGTTTCCTGGTATCTCCAGGAACACGCTCCAAATGACCAGTTTCGGCGCACATTCAACGCCATTGAGGATGCCAGCGAACAGCTGGAGGCGTTGGAGGCATACTTCGAAAATTTTGCGTAAACAGAAATAAAGAGCTGACAGAACTATGTTCGAACAACGCGTAAATTCTGACGTACTGACCGTTTCTACCGTTAACTCTCAGGATCAGGTAACCCAAAAACCCCTGCGTGACTCGGTTAAACAGGCACTGAAGAACTATTTTGCTCAACTGAACGGTCAGGATGTGAATGACCTCTATGAGCTGGTACTGGCTGAAGTAGAACAGCCCCTGTTGGACATGGTGATGCAATACACCCGTGGTAACCAGACCCGTGCTGCGCTGATGATGGGCATCAACCGTGGTACGCTGCGTAAAAAATTGAAAAAATACGGCATGAACTAATTCAGGTTAGCTAAATGCTTGATTAAAAAGGCGCTACTCGGCATGGGGAAGCGCCTTTTTTATAGGTGTCACAAAGGGAGTGACCATGAGAACAGGATGTGAACCGACCCGATTTGGTAATGAAGCAAAGACCATCATCCAGGGTGATGCATTAACCGAACTTAAAAAGATCCCCGCCGAAAGTGTAGATCTGATCTTTGCCGACCCACCGTATAACATCGGTAAAAATTTTGATGGTCTGATCGAAGCCTGGAAAGAAGATCTGTTTATCGACTGGCTGTTTGAAGTGATTGCAGAGTGCCACCGCGTTCTGAAAAAGCAGGGCAGCATGTACATCATGAACAGCACGGAAAACATGCCCTTTATCGATCTCCAGTGCCGCAAGTTTTTTACCATCAAAAGTCGCATCGTCTGGTCATATGACAGTTCTGGAGTGCAGGCGAAAAAACACTACGGCTCCATGTACGAACCCATCCTGATGATGGTGAAAGACGCAAAGAACTACACGTTCAACGGTGATGCTATTCTGGTAGAAGCCAAAACCGGATCGCAGCGCGCGTTGATCGATTATCGCAAAAATCCTCCACAGCCTTACAATCATCAAAAAGTACCGGGTAACGTCTGGGATTTTCCGCGCGTGCGTTATTTGATGGATGAATATGAGAATCACCCGACGCAAAAACCGGAAGCCTTACTGAAACGCATTATTCTCGCCTCTTCCAACCCAGGCGATATCGTTCTCGACCCGTTTGCCGGTAGCTTTACTACCGGTGCCGTAGCCGCCGCCAGCGGGCGAAAATTCATTGGTATTGAGATCAACAGCGAGTACATCAAAATGGGGCTTCGACGGCTGGATGTCGCGTCGCATTACTCTGCGGAAGAACTGGCGAAAGTGAAAAAAAGAAAGACCGGCAACCTGTCAAAACGAAGCCGGTTAAGCGAAGTTGACCCCGATCTCATTGCAAAGTAAAGGAAGTGTAAGCCTGGTTTTCAGATTATTCATTTCGTGTATATTTCCTGCCAGACTTGGTTAAACATGCACAGGCTCAGGTAATGATTCGCAAGTATTGGTGGCTCGTCGTTTTCGCTGTCTTCGTTTTTCTGTTTGATACTTTACTGATGCAGTGGATTGAACTGCTGGCAACAGAAACAGACAAATGCCGCAATATGAACTCAGTTAATCCACTAAAACTGGTTAACTGTGACGAACTGAATTTTCAGGACAGAATGTGAATTTATATGACACTTAATTCATTCGTTTGATGAATTAATTTCGTTATGTTTTCATCTGGCATGAACATTCTTAATACGTTATCGACCAGTGCGGGTGCTTGTTTATTAAGATCATAACCCGCCATATTCATTAACCAGTTTTGAACAATTCCGCTGAAGGCACCATCAATAATAATCATCACAACATCTAAATCGAGATTATTTGCTATACAACCTTGTTTCTGACATGCCTGCAATACTTCGCGGAGAGTCTGCGGATTAAAGCCCATCTTTTCGCGTATCACTCCCTCTGCCAGCATCTCATCATTAAATTCACATTTGTGATATAAGATTTTCAGCAACGCCTGCTGGCGGGGAATTTTGGCAATATATTGCAAGCCAACAATCAATTTTTCACGCAATTGCTGAAACGGGTCATGCTCTAACCCAGCTGTCAAGTGATCCTGGATTAACTCCCGCAATGAAGGCTGTTGCAACCACATCTCATTAAACAGTTGGGTCTTGTTCTCGAAGTGCCAGTAGATAGCGCCACGCGTAACGTTAGCGGCGTCGGCAATGTCGTTGAGCGTCGTCTTGCTTACGCCATGCTGCGCAAACTGGGCGATGGCAGTTTCAATCAGTTCTTGCCGGGTCTTCAGGGCTTCAGCTTTGGTTCTTTTTGCCATGATTAATTATTCAGGAAATAAATATATTCGACACAGGATGAGAAAATAGCGAAGGTTAATCTATCACCTAATGTATATTTATACGAGAGGCTAATATTGAGTTGCTATAAATCGTCAAATAAATAACGTTTATCATTTACCTAAAATACATTCACTCTATCAATATATATTTCAATTTGCGAGGATTTGATTCTACCTCTTTCAACCCGCGTCAAAATAAAACAGTAAAATATTAATCTTTTTTTGTGTTTATGTGCCTTGAGACGCCAGTATTCATAACTATTCCTTACATCGACGAATGATAATTTGTAGGATAGCGAACTGTATTTTTCTTTCTGCGAGTTAACGCGTTGCCTTTTTGGGTAAATAACGCGCTTTTGGTTTTTTGAGGAATAGTAATGACGAAACATGCCAGGTTTTTCCTCCTGCCCTCCTTTATTCTGATCTCCGCGGCTTTAATCGCCGGTTGTAACGATAAGGGAGAAGAGAAAGCTCACGTCGGTGAACCGCAGGTTACCGTTCATATTGTGAAAACGGCCCCGTTAGAAGTTAAGACTGAATTACCAGGCCGCACCAATGCTTACCGTATAGCCGAAGTTCGCCCACAGGTTAGCGGGATCGTACTGAGTCGCAATTTCACTGAAGGCAGCGATGTGCAAGCAGGCCAGTCTCTGTACCAGATCGATCCCGCGACCTATCAGGCAAGTTATGACAGCGCGAAAGGCGAACTGGCGAAAAGTGAAGCCGCCGCCGCCATCGCGCATTTGACGGTAAAACGTTACGTTCCGCTCGTGGGTACGAAATACATCAGTCAGCAGGAGTACGACCAGGCCATTGCTGATGCTCGCCAGGCCGATGCCGCCGTGATTGCCGCAAAAGCAACGGTCGAAAGCGCTCGCATCAATCTCGCTTATACCAAAGTGACTGCGCCAATTAGTGGACGTATCGGCAAATCGACTGTGACCGAAGGCGCTCTTGTCACTAATGGGCAAACGACCGAACTGGCGACTGTCCAGCAGCTCGATCCTATCTACGTTGATGTGACCCAATCCAGCAACGATTTTATGAGGCTGAAGCAATCCGTAGAGCAAGGAAATTTGCATAAGGAGAACGCCACCAGCAACGTAGAGTTGGTCATGGAGAACGGTCAAACCTATCCCCTGAAAGGTACGCTGCAATTCTCCGATGTTACCGTTGATGAAAGCACCGGCTCCATAACCCTACGTGCCGTCTTCCCTAACCCGCAACATACGCTTTTACCTGGTATGTTTGTGCGCGCACGGATTGATGAAGGCGTCCAACCTGATGCCATTCTTATCCCGCAACAAGGCGTTAGCCGCACACCGCGTGGTGATGCAACCGTGCTGATTGTTAACGATAAAAGTCAGGTTGAAGCGCGCCCTGTCGTTGCCAGCCAGGCGATTGGCGATAAATGGTTGATTAGCGAAGGGCTGAAATCTGGCGATCAAGTCATTGTCAGCGGCCTGCAAAAAGCGCGTCCGGGAGAGCAGGTTAAAGCCACTACCGATACCCCCGCAGATACTGCATCGAAGTAAGGCAATCTGACATGGCAAACTTTTTTATTCGACGACCGATATTTGCATGGGTGCTGGCCATTATTCTGATGATGGCGGGCGCACTGGCGATCCTACAATTGCCCGTCGCCCAGTACCCGACCATTGCGCCGCCTGCGGTTTCTGTTTCGGCAAACTATCCGGGCGCTGATGCGCAGACCGTGCAGGATACGGTGACGCAGGTTATCGAACAGAATATGAATGGTATCGATAACCTGATGTATATGTCCTCCACCAGCGATTCCGCCGGTAGCGTGACAATTACCCTTACCTTTCAGTCCGGGACCGATCCTGATATCGCGCAAGTGCAGGTACAGAACAAACTCCAGCTCGCCACGCCGTTGCTGCCGCAAGAGGTTCAGCAGCAGGGGATCAGTGTTGAAAAGTCCAGTAGCAGCTATTTGATGGTGGCGGGCTTTGTCTCTGATAACCCAGGCACCACACAGGACGATATCTCGGACTATGTGGCCTCTAACGTTAAAGATACGCTTAGCCGTCTGAATGGCGTCGGTGACGTACAGCTTTTCGGCGCACAGTATGCGATGCGTATCTGGTTGGACGCCGATCTGCTAAACAAATATAAACTGACGCCGGTTGATGTGATTAACCAGTTGAAGGTACAGAACGATCAGATCGCTGCCGGACAGTTGGGCGGAACGCCAGCGTTACCAGGGCAACAGTTGAACGCCTCGATTATTGCTCAGACGCGGTTAAAAAATCCGGAAGAATTCGGCAAAGTGACCCTGCGCGTAAACAGTGACGGCTCGGTGGTACGCCTGAAAGATGTCGCACGGGTTGAACTTGGCGGTGAAAACTATAACGTTATCGCTCGCATCAACGGTAAACCGGCGGCGGGCCTGGGTATTAAGCTGGCAACCGGCGCGAATGCTCTCGATACCGCGAAAGCCATTAAGGCAAAACTGGCGGAATTACAGCCATTCTTCCCGCAGGGAATGAAGGTTCTCTATCCTTATGACACTACGCCATTCGTCCAGCTTTCTATTCACGAAGTGGTAAAAACGCTGTTCGAAGCCATTATGCTGGTGTTCCTGGTGATGTATCTGTTCTTGCAGAATATGCGAGCAACGCTGATCCCCACCATTGCGGTACCCGTGGTGTTGTTAGGGACGTTTGCCATCCTCGCCGCTTTTGGTTACTCCATCAATACACTAACTATGTTCGGGATGGTGCTTGCCATCGGGCTGCTCGTCGATGATGCGATAGTGGTGGTGGAGAACGTCGAGCGCGTGATGATGGAGGATAAGCTCCCGCCAAAAGAAGCGACGGAAAAATCAATGTCGCAAATCCAGGGCGCACTGGTGGGTATCGCGATGGTGCTGTCAGCGGTATTTATTCCAATGGCATTCTTCGGCGGTTCTACTGGGGCAATTTACCGCCAGTTCTCTATCACCATCGTTTCGGCAATGGCGCTTTCTGTTCTGGTGGCATTGATTCTTACCCCAGCGTTATGTGCAACACTGCTCAAACCCGTCTCTGCTGAGCATCACGAAAATAAGGGCGGTTTCTTCGGCTGGTTTAATACCACCTTCGATCATAGCGTTAACCACTACACCAACAGCGTCGGCAAAATCCTCGGTTCCACAGGACGATATTTACTGATCTATGCACTAATTGTTGCTGGAATGGTGGTGTTGTTTTTACGTCTTCCGTCTTCCTTCTTACCTGAAGAGGATCAGGGTGTCTTTCTGACTATGATTCAGTTACCCGCTGGCGCGACGCAAGAGCGGACGCAAAAAGTGTTGGATCAAGTGACGGATTACTATCTGAAGAACGAGAAAGCGAACGTAGAAAGTGTCTTTACGGTTAACGGCTTTAGCTTCAGCGGCCAGGCACAAAATGCCGGTATGGCTTTCGTCAGTCTGAAACCGTGGGAAGAGCGTAGTGGTGACGAAAACAGTGCGGAAGCGGTAATCCATCGTGCCAAAATGGAATTGGGCAAGATCCGCGACGGTTTTGTCATTCCATTCAATATGCCAGCCATTGTTGAACTGGGCACGGCAACGGGTTTCGACTTTGAGTTAATTGATCAGGCTGGGCTGGGTCACGATGCCCTGACCCAGGCCCGTAACCAGTTGCTTGGCATGGCGGCGCAACATCCTGCCAGCTTAGTCAGCGTGCGTCCTAATGGTCTGGAAGACACCGCGCAGTTTAAACTGGAAGTTGACCAGGAAAAGGCGCAGGCATTAGGTGTTTCACTTTCTGACATCAATCAGACCATTTCAACGGCGTTGGGTGGGACTTACGTTAACGACTTCATTGACCGTGGTCGCGTGAAAAAGGTGTATGTTCAGGCGGATGCCAAATTCCGTATGCTGCCAGAAGATGTCGATAAACTTTATGTCCGCAGCGCCAACGGCGAAATGGTGCCATTCTCTGCCTTTACCACTGCACATTGGGTGTATGGCTCTCCGCGACTGGAGCGCTACAACGGTCTGCCGTCAATGGAGATTCAGGGGGAAGCCGCGCCAGGAACCAGTTCCGGCGATGCCATGGCGTTGATGGAAAACCTTGCATCACAATTACCAGCTGGCATTGGTTATGACTGGACGGGTATGTCATATCAGGAACGCTTATCGGGAAACCAAGCTCCCGCTCTGGTAGCAATTTCCTTTGTGGTTGTTTTCCTGTGCCTTGCTGCACTCTATGAAAGCTGGTCAATTCCTGTCTCGGTTATGTTAGTCGTGCCGTTAGGGATTGTCGGCGTGCTACTGGCGGCGACACTCTTTAATCAAAAAAATGACGTCTACTTTATGGTGGGCTTGCTAACGACAATTGGCTTGTCAGCCAAAAACGCTATTTTGATTGTTGAGTTCGCTAAAGATCTCATGGAGAAAGAGGGTAAAGGTGTTGTTGAAGCGACACTGGTGGCAGTACGTATGCGTCTGCGTCCTATCCTGATGACCTCTCTCGCCTTTATTCTCGGCGTATTACCGCTAGCTATCAGTAACGGTGCCGGCAGTGGCGCGCAGCACGCAGTGGGTATCGGGGTAATGGGCGGGATGGTCTCTGCAACGTTGCTGGCAATCTTCTTCGTGCCGGTGTTCTTTGTGGTTATCCGCCGTTGCTTTAAAGGATAAATCAGAAACATAAAGGCGCTTTCGGGTGCCTTTATTATTTTCAGTGAAACCCATAAAAATTAATAAGATATTCTTCTACTCACTCTTTAAAAACTTTCTATAGTTCCCGCTCCCTTCACTATTTTTACAATTCACATAATTTGTCATTATTCATGCCGCAAGATTTATAACCTCCAGTGATAAAATGGCATTCAGCTCGTTAATAAGAGAGTTAACTTATTAAGCGTTAGCGTTTATTACTGAGGTAACACCATGAAAAGATTAATTCCTGTAGCATTGCTCACCGCATTGCTGGCGGGCTGTGCTCACGATTCGCCCTGCGTTCCGGTTTATGACGATCAGGGTCGACTGGTTCACACCAATACCTGTATGAAAGGCACGACTCAGGATAACTGGGAAACGGCTGGGGCTATTGCTGGCGGGGCAGCAGCTGTTGCTGGCCTGACGATGGGGATCATCGCTCTGTCGAAATAACTGAACAGGGCGCGGAGTACCGCGCTCTGTTTAACGATACAGTATCTCTCCATAAGATAAAATATTGCTATATTCTGCTGGGTAGTTCCCTGCTGATTTAGCATGTTATATCGCGTTATTTCGCTGCTTTCGAAATAACGCATCAATTTAATTTTCACACTTCCTACCAGAAATATACTCACGCTAACAATCATTATTCTGCTTAGTAAAAAATGCGTAAATATTTTGCGCCAAAATGTGGCGCATGTTTCATTTTCGCACCATTGCGGGGCGCTGTTTTTATTATTTCCTGTCTACACTCAGCTTATTGCGACGCGAAATCGTGCGCAAAAGCTGGCACTACTTTTGCTTATAAGAGGATGGCCACAGACAGGTAAAAGACGTTTCCCAAACGTCCTATAACGATAATTTTCGCCTCACAGGAAGCATTATGAAAAAGATGATGATAGCCACACTGGCTGCCGCCAGCGTGCTGCTTGCCGTTGCAAATCAGGCGCATGCTGGCGCGACGCTTGATGCCGTTCAGAAAAAAGGTTTTGTGCAATGCGGGATCAGTGATGGATTACCTGGGTTCTCTTATGCCGATGCTGACGGTAAGTTTTCAGGTATTGATGTAGATGTTTGTCGTGGTGTTGCGGCAGCTGTATTTGGTGACGACACGAAAGTGAAATATACCCCGCTCACTGCAAAAGAACGCTTCACGGCTTTACAGTCAGGGGAGGTGGATTTGCTCTCCCGTAATACGACCTGGACTTCCTCTCGCGATGCCGGTATGGGAATGGCATTTACTGGCGTCACTTATTATGACGGCATTGGTTTCCTGACGCACGATAAAGCGGGATTAAAAAGCGCGAAAGAACTGGATGGCGCAACAGTCTGTATTCAGGCGGGTACTGATACCGAACTCAACGTCGCCGATTACTTCAAGGCAAACAATATGAAGTACACACCAGTGACTTTCGATCGCTCTGACGAATCTGCGAAGGCACTGGAATCTGGTCGCTGCGATACGCTGGCCTCGGATCAATCACAACTGTATGCCCTGCGCATCAAATTAAGCAACCCAGCTGAATGGATTGTTTTACCGGAAGTTATCTCTAAAGAACCGCTTGGGCCGGTAGTTCGTCGTGGCGATGATGAATGGTTCTCTATAGTGCGCTGGACGCTTTTCGCCATGCTGAATGCTGAAGAGATGGGCGTTAATTCGCAAAACGTTGATGAAAAAGCGGCTAATCCTGCAACGCCTGATATGGCGCATCTGCTGGGTAAAGAGGGCGATTACGGTAAAGATCTGAAGCTGGATAATAAATGGGCTTACAACATCATCAAACAGGTGGGTAATTACTCGGAAATTTTTGAGCGTAACGTAGGTTCAGAAAGCCCCCTGAAGATTAAACGTGGGCAAAATAATCTCTGGAATAACGGCGGTATTCAGTACGCGCCGCCCGTGCGTTAAGTCGGTGTGAGGTAACGAGCGTCGCTACGGCGGCGCTCTCTTCAGCGTTATGCTTTCCGAGGTTTCTATGTCTCATCGCCGCTCAACCGTTAAAGGCTCACTCTCCTTTGCCAACCCTACGGTTCGCGCCTGGTTATTCCAGATCCTTGCCGTTGTTGCTGTTGTCGGCATTATTGGTTGGTTATTTCACAACACCGTAACGAATCTCAGTAATCGCGGCATTACTTCAGGTTTTGCCTTCCTGGACCGCGGCGCTGGCTTCGGTATTATCCAGCATTTGATCGATTACCAGCAGGGTGATACCTACGGACGCGTTTTCATTGTTGGCTTACTCAATACGCTGCTGGTTTCTGCATTGTGTATTGTATTCGCTTCTGTTCTGGGCTTCTTTATCGGTCTGGCACGACTTTCGGATAACTGGCTGCTACGAAAGCTTTCCACAATTTATATTGAGATCTTCCGTAATATTCCGCCGCTACTGCAAATCTTCTTCTGGTACTTTGCCGTGTTGCGCAATTTGCCCGGACCACGCCAGGCAGAGAGTGCGTTTGATCTGGCCTTTTTGAGCAATCGTGGGCTTTATATTCCGTCGCCGCAGCTGGGAGACGGATTTATTGCGTTTATCCTGACTGTTGTTATTGCTATAGCCATTTCTGTTGGAATATTCCGTTTTAATAAAACGTACCAGATAAAGACCGGACAATTGCGCCGAACCTGGCCGGTCGCCGTTGTGTTGATCATCGGTTTGCCTTTACTGGCGCAATGGCTTTTTGGCGCGGCACTGCACTGGGATGTTCCAGCCCTACAAGGTTTTAATTTCCGCGGCGGGATGGTTTTAATTCCTGAACTGGCAGCCTTAACGCTGGCGCTTTCGGTTTATACCTCTGCATTTATCGCCGAGATTATCCGCGCCGGGATTCAGGCGGTGCCTTATGGTCAACATGAAGCGGCTCGGTCACTGGGATTACCCAACCCGGTTACGCTACGCCAGGTCATTATTCCCCAGGCATTGCGGGTGATTATTCCACCGTTAACCAGCCAGTATCTCAACATCGTCAAAAACTCCTCTCTTGCCGCCGCTATTGGCTATCCCGATATGGTTTCGCTGTTTGCCGGCACCGTGCTGAATCAGACGGGGCAAGCCATCGAGACGATAGCCATGACCATGTCGGTCTATCTGATTATCAGCCTGACTATCTCGCTGCTGATGAATATCTATAACCGCCGCATCGCGATCGTTGAACGCTAAGGAGTCATGATGACAAAAGTATTGCTGTCTCATCCCCCGCGCCCGGCGAGCCATAACTCAAGCCGCGCGATGGTGTGGGTGCGAAAAAATCTGTTCTCCAGCTTGAGCAATAGCCTGCTGACTATTGGCTGCATATGGTTGATGTGGGAACTGATCCCACCGTTGCTGAACTGGGCATTTTTGCAGGCTAACTGGGTTGGCTCAACGCGTGCCGACTGCACAAAAGCCGGTGCCTGTTGGGTCTTCATCCACGAACGATTTGGTCAGTTTATGTATGGGCTTTACCCACACGACCAACGCTGGCGAATTAACCTCGCATTACTGATTGGGCTTGTGTCGATCGCACCAATGTTCTGGAAAATACTCCCGTATCGCGGTCGCTATATTGCGGTATGGGCGGTGATTTACCCACTGATTGTCTGGTGGCTGATGTATGGCGGGTTTCTTGGTCTTGAGCGGGTTGAAACCAGGCAATGGGGCGGGCTGACGCTCACTTTAATTATTGCATCAGTTGGGATTGCGGGAGCGCTACCGTGGGGGATTTTACTGGCGTTAGGTCGCCGCTCCCATATGCCAATTGTGCGTATCTTGTCAGTCATTTTTATCGAGTTCTGGCGCGGCGTACCGCTAATCACCGTATTGTTTATGTCTTCGGTCATGCTGCCGCTGTTTATGGCAGAAGGCATCAGCATCGACAAACTGATCCGCGCGCTGGTTGGCGTGATCCTGTTTCAGTCAGCATATGTTGCGGAAGTCGTGCGAGGCGGATTACAGGCGCTGCCTAAAGGGCAATATGAAGCGGCAGAGTCGCTGGCGTTGGGTTACTGGAAAACCCAGGGGCTGGTTATTCTGCCACAGGCGTTGAAGCTGGTGATTCCTGGGCTGGTAAATACCATCATCGCACTCTTCAAAGATACCAGCCTGGTGATCATCATCGGGTTGTTCGATCTTTTCAGTAGCGTTCAGCAGGCAACCGTTGATCCCGCCTGGTTGGGTATGTCGACGGAAGGTTATGTTTTCGCCGCACTGATTTACTGGATCTTCTGTTTCAGCATGTCACGTTATAGCCAACATCTGGAAAAACGTTTTAACACCGGACGTACACCGCATTGAGGACACTATGAGCCAAATTTTACTGCAACCTGCTAACGCGATGATTACGCTGGAAAACGTCAATAAATGGTATGGACAATTCCATGTTCTGAAAAATATTAATTTAACCGTACAACCGGGAGAACGAATCGTTCTGTGTGGCCCTTCTGGTTCGGGGAAATCGACAACCATTCGCTGTATTAATCATCTGGAAGAACATCAACAGGGACGAATCGTGGTAGATGGCATCGAACTTAATGAAGATATCCGCAATATTGAGCGTGTCAGGCAGGAAGTGGGAATGGTCTTTCAGCATTTCAATCTCTTCCCTCATCTGACCGTTCTACAGAACTGTACCCTGGCACCGATTTGGGTACGCAAGATGCCTAAGAAAGAGGCTGAAGCTCTGGCGATGCATTATCTTGAGCGAGTAAGAATTGCCGAACATGCCCAGAAGTTTCCCGGACAGATTTCTGGTGGTCAGCAGCAACGCGTTGCCATAGCACGTTCACTTTGTATGAAACCAAAGATCATGCTGTTTGACGAACCTACGTCTGCGCTCGATCCGGAGATGGTGAAAGAAGTGCTGGATACAATGATTGGGCTGGCGCAGTCAGGTATGACTATGTTGTGCGTAACGCACGAGATGGGGTTTGCGCGAACCGTCGCTGATCGGGTGATTTTTATGGATCGTGGGGAGATAGTGGAACAAGCTGCACCGGATGAGTTTTTTGCGCATCCTAAATCAGAGCGTACAAGGACATTTTTATCGCAGGTAATCCATTAAGTTTTACATGGATTCTGAACGCAAAAAGGCCATCCTTTCGGATGGCCTTTCACTTGATTTGATGTCTGGCAGTTTATGGCGGGCGTCCTGCCCGCCACCCTCCGGGCCGTTGCTTCGCAACGTTCAAATCCGCTCCCGGCGGATTTGTCCTACTTGGGAGAGTGTTCACCGACAAACAACAGATAAAACAAAAGGCCCAGTCTTCCGACTGAGCCTTTTGTTTTATTTGATGTCTGGCAGTTCCCTACTCTCGCATGGGGAGACCCCACACTACCATCGGCGCTACGGCGTTTCACTTCTGAGTTCGGCATGGGGTCAGGTGGGACCACCGCGCTACTGCCGCCAGACAAATTCTTTTCTAATCTGCCGAACTTTAACCTAAAAAGTGGTGCTGATACCCAGAGTCGAACTGGGGACCTCACCCTTACCAAGGGTGCGCTCTACCAACTGAGCCATATCAGCACGCTTAATTTGATGCCTGGCAGTTTATGAATCACTTCGCGATTCACCCTTCGGGCCGTTGCTTCGCAACGTTCAAAAGCTTTCGCTTTTGTCCTACTCTCTTATCGAGTAGTGAACTGCCTCAAAGGTCAGTGCCATTCTTCGTAATTTGATGCCTGGCAGTTCCCTACTCTCGCATGGGGAGACCCCACACTACCATCGGCGCTACGGCGTTTCACTTCTGAGTTCGGCATGGGGTCAGGTGGGACCACCGCGCTAAGGCCGCCAGGCAAATTCTGTTTTATCAGACCGCTTCTGCGTTCTGATTTAATCTGTATCAGGCTGAAAATCTTCTCTCAATCCGCCAAAACATCTTCGGCGTTGTAAGGTTAAGCCTCACGGTTCATTAGTACCGGTTAGCTCAACGCATCGCTGCGCTTACACACCCGGCCTATCAACGTCGTCGTCTTCAACGTTCCTTCAGGACTCTCAAGGAGTCAGGGAGAACTCATCTCGGGGCAAGTTTCGTGCTTAGATGCTTTCAGCACTTATCTCTTCCGCATTTAGCTACCGGGCAGTGCCATTGGCATGACAACCCGAACACCAGTGATGCGTCCACTCCGGTCCTCTCGTACTAGGAGCAGCCCCCCTCAGTTCTCCAGCGCCCACGGCAGATAGGGACCGAACTGTCTCACGACGTTCTAAACCCAGCTCGCGTACCACTTTAAATGGCGAACAGCCATACCCTTGGGACCTACTTCAGCCCCAGGATGTGATGAGCCGACATCGAGGTGCCAAACACCGCCGTCGATATGAACTCTTGGGCGGTATCAGCCTGTTATCCCCGGAGTACCTTTTATCCGTTGAGCGATGGCCCTTCCATTCAGAACCACCGGATCACTATGACCTGCTTTCGCACCTGCTCGCGCCGTCACGCTCGCAGTCAAGCTGGCTTATGCCATTGCACTAACCTCCTGATGTCCGACCAGGATTAGCCAACCTTCGTGCTCCTCCGTTACTCTTTAGGAGGAGACCGCCCCAGTCAAACTACCCACCAGACACTGTCCGCAACCCGGATTACGGGCCAACGTTAGAACATCAAACATTAAAGGGTGGTATTTCAAGGTCGGCTCCATGCAGACTGGCGTCCACACTTCAAAGCCTCCCACCTATCCTACACATCAAGGCTCAATGTTCAGTGTCAAGCTATAGTAAAGGTTCACGGGGTCTTTCCGTCTTGCCGCGGGTACACTGCATCTTCACAGCGAGTTCAATTTCACTGAGTCTCGGGTGGAGACAGCCTGGCCATCATTACGCCATTCGTGCAGGTCGGAACTTACCCGACAAGGAATTTCGCTACCTTAGGACCGTTATAGTTACGGCCGCCGTTTACCGGGGCTTCGATCAAGAGCTTCGCGTTACCGCTAACCCCATCAATTAACCTTCCGGCACCGGGCAGGCGTCACACCGTATACGTCCACTTTCGTGTTTGCACAGTGCTGTGTTTTTAATAAACAGTTGCAGCCAGCTGGTATCTTCGACTGATTTCAGCTCCACGAGCAAGTCGCTTCACCTACATATCAGCGTGCCTTCTCCCGAAGTTACGGCACCATTTTGCCTAGTTCCTTCACCCGAGTTCTCTCAAGCGCCTTGGTATTCTCTACCTGACCACCTGTGTCGGTTTGGGGTACGATTTGATGTTACCTGATGCTTAGAGGCTTTTCCTGGAAGCAGGGCATTTGTTGCTTCAGCACCGTAGTGCCTCGTCATCACGCCTCAGCCTTGATTTTCCGGATTTGCCTGGAAAACCAGCCTACACGCTTAAACCGGGACAACCGTCGCCCGGCCAACATAGCCTTCTCCGTCCCCCCTTCGCAGTAACACCAAGTACAGGAATATTAACCTGTTTCCCATCGACTACGCCTTTCGGCCTCGCCTTAGGGGTCGACTCACCCTGCCCCGATTAACGTTGGACAGGAACCCTTGGTCTTCCGGCGAGCGGGCTTTTCACCCGCTTTATCGTTACTTATGTCAGCATTCGCACTTCTGATACCTCCAGCATACCTCACAGCACACCTTCACAGGCTTACAGAACGCTCCCCTACCCAACAACACATAGTGTCGCTGCCGCAGCTTCGGTGCATGGTTTAGCCCCGTTACATCTTCCGCGCAGGCCGACTCGACCAGTGAGCTATTACGCTTTCTTTAAATGATGGCTGCTTCTAAGCCAACATCCTGGCTGTCTGGGCCTTCCCACATCGTTTCCCACTTAACCATGACTTTGGGACCTTAGCTGGCGGTCTGGGTTGTTTCCCTCTTCACGACGGACGTTAGCACCCGCCGTGTGTCTCCCGTGATAACATTCTCCGGTATTCGCAGTTTGCATCGGGTTGGTAAGTCGGGATGACCCCCTTGCCGAAACAGTGCTCTACCCCCGGAGATGAATTCACGAGGCGCTACCTAAATAGCTTTCGGGGAGAACCAGCTATCTCCCGGTTTGATTGGCCTTTCACCCCCAGCCACAAGTCATCCGCTAATTTTTCAACATTAGTCGGTTCGGTCCTCCAGTTAGTGTTACCCAACCTTCAACCTGCCCATGGCTAGATCACCGGGTTTCGGGTCTATACCCTGCAACTTAACGCCCAGTTAAGACTCGGTTTCCCTTCGGCTCCCCTATTCGGTTAACCTTGCTACAGAATATAAGTCGCTGACCCATTATACAAAAGGTACGCAGTCACCCCATAAAGAGGCTCCCACTGCTTGTACGTACACGGTTTCAGGTTCTTTTTCACTCCCCTCGCCGGGGTTCTTTTCGCCTTTCCCTCACGGTACTGGTTCACTATCGGTCAGTCAGGAGTATTTAGCCTTGGAGGATGGTCCCCCCATATTCAGACAGGATACCACGTGTCCCGCCCTACTCATCGAGCTCACAATATGTGCATTTTTGTGTACGGGGCTGTCACCCTGTATCGCGCGCCTTTCCAGACGCTTCCACTAACACACACACTGATTCAGGCTCTGGGCTGCTCCCCGTTCGCTCGCCGCTACTGGGGGAATCTCGGTTGATTTCTTTTCCTCGGGGTACTTAGATGTTTCAGTTCCCCCGGTTCGCCTCATTAACCTATGGATTCAGTTAATGATAGTGTGACGAATCACACTGGGTTTCCCCATTCGGAAATCGCCGGTTATAACGGTTCATATCACCTTACCGACGCTTATCGCAGATTAGCACGTCCTTCATCGCCTCTGACTGCCAGGGCATCCACCGTGTACGCTTAGTCGCTTAACCTCACAACCCGAAGATGTTTCTTGCGATTCATCATCGTGTTGCGAAAATTTGAGAGACTCACGAACAACTCTCGTTGTTCAGTGTTTCAATTTTCAGCTTGATCCAGATTTTTAAAGAGCAAAACTTCGCAGTGAACCTTTGCAGGTACACTCTGAAGTATTTTTTATTTAATCACTACAGAGATGGTGGAGCTATGCGGGATCGAACCGCAGACCTCCTGCGTGCAAAGCAGGCGCTCTCCCAGCTGAGCTATAGCCCCATAACATGTAGTTAAAACCTCTTCAAATTTGCGGTGCAAATTTGGTAGGCCTGAGTGGACTTGAACCACCGACCTCACCCTTATCAGGGGTGCGCTCTAACCACCTGAGCTACAAGCCTGTAGAGGTTTTACTGCTCATTTTCATCAGACAATCTGTGTGAGCACTGCAAAGAACAGTTCTTTAAGGTAAGGAGGTGATCCAACCGCAGGTTCCCCTACGGTTACCTTGTTACGACTTCACCCCAGTCATGAATCACAAAGTGGTAAGCGCCCTCCCGAAGGTTAAGCTACCTACTTCTTTTGCAACCCACTCCCATGGTGTGACGGGCGGTGTGTACAAGGCCCGGGAACGTATTCACCGTGGCATTCTGATCCACGATTACTAGCGATTCCGACTTCATGGAGTCGAGTTGCAGACTCCAATCCGGACTACGACGCACTTTATGAGGTCCGCTTGCTCTCGCGAGGTCGCTTCTCTTTGTATGCGCCATTGTAGCACGTGTGTAGCCCTGGTCGTAAGGGCCATGATGACTTGACGTCATCCCCACCTTCCTCCAGTTTATCACTGGCAGTCTCCTTTGAGTTCCCGGCCGGACCGCTGGCAACAAAGGATAAGGGTTGCGCTCGTTGCGGGACTTAACCCAACATTTCACAACACGAGCTGACGACAGCCATGCAGCACCTGTCTCACGGTTCCCGAAGGCACATTCTCATCTCTGAAAACTTCCGTGGATGTCAAGACCAGGTAAGGTTCTTCGCGTTGCATCGAATTAAACCACATGCTCCACCGCTTGTGCGGGCCCCCGTCAATTCATTTGAGTTTTAACCTTGCGGCCGTACTCCCCAGGCGGTCGACTTAACGCGTTAGCTCCGGAAGCCACGCCTCAAGGGCACAACCTCCAAGTCGACATCGTTTACGGCGTGGACTACCAGGGTATCTAATCCTGTTTGCTCCCCACGCTTTCGCACCTGAGCGTCAGTCTTCGTCCAGGGGGCCGCCTTCGCCACCGGTATTCCTCCAGATCTCTACGCATTTCACCGCTACACCTGGAATTCTACCCCCCTCTACGAGACTCAAGCTTGCCAGTATCAGATGCAGTTCCCAGGTTGAGCCCGGGGATTTCACATCTGACTTAACAAACCGCCTGCGTGCGCTTTACGCCCAGTAATTCCGATTAACGCTTGCACCCTCCGTATTACCGCGGCTGCTGGCACGGAGTTAGCCGGTGCTTCTTCTGCGGGTAACGTCAATGAGCAAAGGTATTAACTTTACTCCCTTCCTCCCCGCTGAAAGTACTTTACAACCCGAAGGCCTTCTTCATACACGCGGCATGGCTGCATCAGGCTTGCGCCCATTGTGCAATATTCCCCACTGCTGCCTCCCGTAGGAGTCTGGACCGTGTCTCAGTTCCAGTGTGGCTGGTCATCCTCTCAGACCAGCTAGGGATCGTCGCCTAGGTGAGCCGTTACCCCACCTACTAGCTAATCCCATCTGGGCACATCCGATGGCAAGAGGCCCGAAGGTCCCCCTCTTTGGTCTTGCGACATTATGCGGTATTAGCTACCGTTTCCAGTAGTTATCCCCCTCCATCAGGCAGTTTCCCAGACATTACTCACCCGTCCGCCACTCGTCAGCAAATCAGCAAGCTGATTCCTGTTACCGTTCGACTTGCATGTGTTAGGCCTGCCGCCAGCGTTCAATCTGAGCCATGATCAAACTCTTCAATTTAAAAGTTTGATGCTCAAAGAATTAAACTTCGTAATGAATTACGTGTTCACTCTTGAGACTTGGTATTCATTTTTCGTCTTGCGACGTTAAGAATCCGTATCTTCGAGTGCCCACACAGATTGTCTGATAAATTGTTAAAGAGCAGTTGCGACGCGGCTTTCAGCTCACTGTCGCGAGGTGGCGTATATTACGCTTTCCTCTTTCAGAGTCAACCCTGAATTTCAGGATTTTTTCTCTTTGTTGTTACGACCATCTTGTGAAGTGTTTCACGTTGTCGTCTCAACGGAGGCGCATTATAGGGATCCCAATTTTTTGCACAAGTACTTTTTTGATCTTTTTTTCTGTTTGTTGTTTTTTCACCCTTTTTGCTGCATTCGCACACAAAACGGTGCTTTTTTGCATACTAAAAGACTTGCACTAGGCCAATAATGCACCCAAAGTCATTAGGAAATCATTTATTGTTGAGGTGAGTATGTCTGATGTTTTACGCCCATACCGCGATCTTTTTCCACAAATCGGTCAGCGCGTAATGATCGACGATAGCAGCGTCGTGATTGGTGACGTTCGTCTGGCTGATGATGTGGGGATCTGGCCGCTCGTTGTGATTCGTGGAGATGTACATTATGTACAGATCGGAGCACGCACCAATATCCAGGATGGCAGTATGTTGCATGTCACTCATAAATCCTCGTACAACCCAGATGGCAACCCATTAACCATTGGCGAAGATGTCACTGTTGGTCACAAGGTGATGCTCCACGGCTGTACCATTGGCAATCGAGTGTTGGTTGGGATGGCATCAATTTTACTTGATGGTGCAATAGTAGAAGATGATGTGATGATTGGTGCGGGTAGCCTGGTCCCACAAAATAAACGGCTGGAGAGCGGATATCTGTATCTCGGTAGCCCCGTCAAACAGATCCGCCCGTTAAGTGATGAAGAGAAGGCCGGGTTACGCTATTCCGCGAATAACTACGTGAAATGGAAGGACGAGTATCTGGATCAGGGTAACCAAACCCAACCTTGATCATCTTCGCTTTGATCCTGAATCAAGCTTTCTGCTTCTTCTTCCAGGTCCCAGCGATGCTGGCGAAAACTCGCTAACCACTGTTCTGGCGTATCTCCTGCAAAGCGGTTCGCCAGACTCTCTCCAGTAATAGCGCAAGTGAGCTGCATACCATTTACAAGAGCGGGAAAACAAACGCATTTTTTACTCTCGTTCCACTCTTCCCTGTCCGGAAACTGGATGGCCTGATTCACGCGGACAACTCCTCCTGCAATTGCTTTATAACTGGTTCTATGTCAGGCAGAACACCGTGCCAGAGAAGAAAGGCATGAGCCGCCTGTGCCACCAGCATCCCCAATCCATCCGCATTACGCTTTGAACCTCGCAGCTCACACCATGCCAGAAAAGGTGTTTTTCCTTTCTGATAGAACATGTCATAGCAACAAATGCCTGAATGAATGAGCGATGCCGGGATCGCGGGAATATCACCACTGATGCCACTGGATGTTGCATTAATAATGAGATCGAACTCATGCCCCTCCAGTTCGTCCATACCCAACGCCTGAATACTGCCCGTGTGCGCAAACAATTTAGCCAACTCTTCCGCGCGGGGTAGCGTCCGATTAGTGATTGTCACCGCGCAGTCCAGAGAAAGGAGTGGAAGTAATACACCACGAGACGCCCCACCAGCGCCGATGAGTAGAATACGTAAACCAGGGCGGATAAAAGACAGACGTTCCAGATCGCTTAACAAGCCTACGCCATCGGTATTGTCACCCAGCAGGCGTCCATCTTCTAACCGCTTGAGGGTATTAACAGCACCAGCCAACGCTGCCCGTTCAGTAAGTTCATCAGCTCTGGCAAAGGCCTCTTCTTTAAAAGGCACCGTCACATTCGCTCCTTTACCACCAGCACTAAAGAAAGCGTTCAGTGTGTTAATGAAATCATTGATAGGTGCCAGCACGCGCCCATAGGGATGTTCAATATTCAATTGCTGAGCAAATTGCTGATGAATGAATGGCGATTTGCTGTGGGCTATTGGATTACCAAAAACAGCATAGTTTTCCATTATGTTACCCCTGTCGAAACAGTTCACCCGTCAGGGCATCGCGGATTTCTGAAGGATTTAAACGCCCTCCCGTTTCACCAGGCACAACCGGGAACGCTGCGCCAAATTGTGCGCGAACTTCGTCTACTGTTCGACAAGGCGGCAATCC
Organism: Escherichia coli; assembly: GCF_036503815.1. Classification (GTDB taxonomy): domain Bacteria; phylum Pseudomonadota; class Gammaproteobacteria; order Enterobacterales; family Enterobacteriaceae; genus Escherichia; species Escherichia coli_F. Next base: position 518,065 of record NZ_AP027764.1, on the reverse strand, counting down.
ACTCAAGTTGGCACTGGTAGAAACCAGCGGTTTACCATAAGCCTGGCACAAAGCAACCACCAACGGATGGTCGGTGACTCGTACAGCAAGCGAATCAAAGCGGCCTGTCAACCAGCGCGGTGTTGTCGCAGGCGCGGGAAAGACAAAGGTGACGGGACCTGGCCAGCGAGAAAAAATGGTTTCACGCTGCGCATCAGTCAGCATGCAGTCATCAATATAGGGTTTAAGCTGCTCGTAATTTGCCGCGATTAAAATCAGCCCCTTATCAACCGGACGCTGTTTTAGTTCCAACAGTCTCATCACTGCTGTTTCGCTATCAGGATCGCACCCGACACCGAAAACGGCTTCCGTGGGATAGGCGATGACACGTTCTTCATTGAGGACATCTATCGCAGCTGCGATAGCGTCTCCTTGCAGGTTATTATTCACGTTATTATTCCGCCGAAACCGGCTTTCCACATTGTTTACTGGCACAAAAGTGTTTTACACCCTGCGCGGTTTTCTTTTCGATGAGTAGCGGATAATGACACTCAGGGCATTCTCCGGCTATAGGTTTGAAGTTAATGGCAAATTGACACTCCGGGTAGCGATCACAGGAATGAAATGTTTTGCCATAACGGGAGCGGCGCTGGACCAGATGGCCCGTCCGACATTGGGGACAGGTAATTGCTGTTTCGTCCGGTTTATCGATAAGTTCGGTATGTTCGCATTCAGGATAGTTACTGCAACCAACAAACATACCAAAGCGCCCCTGGCGTAAGACCAGATTTGCGCCGCATGCAGGGCAAATCTGTCCCTCCAGAACTTTGACGATATGTCCATCCGCTGAAGATTTCAGAGGACGGACGTAGTCACACGCCGGATACTGTGAGCATCCAAGAAACGGACCGTGTTTCCCGGATCGAATAACCAGTTCAGCCCCGCACTTTGGGCAGGACTCATTATTACGCACCGTGAACAGTGCTGATTTCGCCATAACAACTTATGCTGAATTAAAGAAATGATTAATGCAGCATACCTTCATTCACTTCAAAGAGTAATTCTTCCATTTGCTGGTACGCATTTTCGCAGCCCGGAATATTGAACAACACCATCAGGATTACCCATTTCAGGTCTTCCAGGTCGAACTCAGCGGTATCCAGCGCGAGCACTCGCTCTATCACCATTTCACGGGTTTCAAGGTTAAGCACCTGAATTTGCTCAAGGAAAAGCAGAAAACCACGACAGCTGGCATCCAGTCTTTCACACTCTTCAGGGGTATAAATACGCATGGAGAGTGGATCAGAGGCCAGTTGCATCGGTTCTGCCAGTCCTTCCTGATAATCCGCAAGCTTTTCCAGCCAAAGCAGGGCATTGTAGATATCTTCTCGATCAAATCCTGCGTCGGTAAGATCCTGTTCAAGTTTGTCTTGATCCACACGCAACTCAGCTTCTGTGTGAATATAGGTTTCAAACAAATACATTAGTACGTCGAACATGGCATGCCCTCCTCAATCGGACATAGCCGCCGGGTACAGCTGCGATCCATCCTGCTAACTCCAGTTCGAGTAGTTGAGTAACTACCTCTGGCACAGGTTGGCCGGCACGTTCAGCGACGACGTCAACAGGTGTTACCTCATCTCCTACGTTAGCCAGGAGCTCAGGAAATGGCAATGCCACGTCTTCCTGATCTGGTGAATAAAATGAATTTTCAGGCGCGTCTGGCAACCAGTGCAATCCAAATTGCAAGTTTTCCAGAATTTCTTCCGGTTCCGTCACAAGAATCGCACCTTGTTTTATTAACCAGTGAGGCCCTTCGCTTCCCGGATTCCCTATTGGACCTGGCAAGGCAAAAACTTCTCGCCCCTGTTCAAGCGCACAACGCGCTGTCACCAGCGAACCACTGCGCAAAGCAGCTTCCACCACAAGTACACCTTTACTTAGACCACTGATAATGCGATTTCTTCGCGGGAAATTGTAAGCAAGAGGTGGAACATCGAGGGGAAATTCCGAGACGAGAGCTCCGCCATGTTCAAGCAGACTGGTAGCCAGCCGGGCATGGCGGCGGGGATGAATGGTATTAAGTCCATTCCCCAATACAGCAATGCTGACGCCATTCACCTGCAAGGCCGCTTTATGCGCCACACCATCGATTCCTCGCGCCAGTCCACTCGTAATTGTCACTCCACGCGTCGCCAGAGTTTCGCAAAATAATCGTCCCCAGCGTTCGCCATACCATGAATGCGCCCGACTCCCCACTACAGCAAGCTGAAATGAATGCAATGCGCGCAGTTCTCCAGCAACAAACAGCGCACCGGGGTAATCTGCTGTCGCCAGAAGTTGGGAAGGATAAAATTCACTATCCGCTGAGATTAAATGATGGTTTGGTTGATTCAACCAACAAAGTGAGCTCTCAATACTCTTTGGCGGAAATGAAAGAAAGCGTTGTGCCTGCCGCAATGTCAGCCCTGTTTGTTGCAATATAACCGCATCAATATGCGACTGTTTTGCCAGCCAGTGAGCTATACGGACCATATCATCGCCGTACAAGCTGCTGACGCTCATTAAACGCAGCCAAATTTCTGTATCGACCATCCTTATCTCCCTGCCATAAGCAGCCTTAGCAATCTTTGCGATTGGTCAGTGATGCTGTCAATCAGAGGGGGATTTGTCTAGAATAGAAGAAATAATCTTTCTAACTCCTGAACACATCTCTGGAGATTTATGTCAGTTTTGCAAGTGTTACATATTCCGGACGAGCGGCTTCGCAAAGTTGCTAAACCGGTAGAAGAAGTGAATGCAGAAATTCAGCGTATCGTCGATGATATGTTCGAGACGATGTACGCAGAAGAAGGTATTGGCCTGGCGGCAACCCAGGTTGATATCCATCAACGTATCATTGTTATTGATGTTTCGGAAAACCGTGACGAACGGCTGGTGTTAATCAATCCGGAGCTTTTAGAAAAAAGCGGCGAAACAGGCATTGAAGAAGGTTGCCTGTCGATCCCTGAACAACGTGCTTTAGTGCCACGCGCAGAGAAAGTTAAAATTCGCGCCCTGGACCGCGACGGTAAACCATTTGAACTGGAAGCAGACGGTCTGTTAGCCATCTGTATTCAGCATGAGATGGATCACCTGGTCGGCAAACTGTTTATGGATTATCTGTCACCGCTGAAACAACAACGTATTCGTCAGAAAGTTGAAAAACTGGATCGTCTGAAAGCCCGGGCTTAAGGATAAGAATTAACGTGTCAGAATCACTACGTATTATTTTTGCGGGTACACCTGACTTTGCAGCGCGTCATCTCGACGCGCTGTTGTCTTCTGGTCATAACGTCGTTGGCGTGTTCACCCAGCCAGACCGACCGGCAGGACGCGGTAAAAAACTGATGCCCAGCCCGGTTAAAGTTCTGGCTGAGGAAAAAGGTCTGCCCGTTTTTCAACCTGTTTCCCTGCGTCCACAAGAAAACCAGCAACTGGTCGCCGACCTGCAGGCTGATGTTATGGTCGTCGTCGCCTATGGTTTAATTCTGCCGAAAGCTGTGCTGGAGATGCCGCGTCTTGGCTGTATCAACGTTCATGGTTCACTGCTGCCACGCTGGCGCGGTGCTGCACCAATCCAACGCTCACTATGGGCGGGTGATGCAGAAACTGGTGTGACCATTATGCAAATGGATGTTGGTTTAGACACCGGTGACATGCTCTATAAGCTCTCCTGCCCGATTACTGCAGAAGATACCAGTGGTACGCTGTACGACAAGCTGGCAGAGCTTGGCCCACAAGGGCTTATCACCACATTGAAACAACTGGCAGACGGCACGGCGAAACCAGAAGTTCAGGACGAAACTCTTGTCACTTACGCCGAAAAGTTGAGTAAAGAAGAAGCGTGTATTGACTGGTCACTCTCGGCAGCACAGCTTGAACGCTGCATTCGCGCTTTTAATCCGTGGCCGATGAGCTGGCTGGAAATTGAAGGACAGCCGGTTAAAGTCTGGAAAGCATCGGTCATTGATACGGCAACCAACGCTGCCCCAGGAACGATCCTTGAAGCCAACAAACAAGGCATTCAGGTTGCGACGGGTGATGGCATCCTGAACCTGCTCTCGTTACAACCTGCGGGTAAGAAAGCAATGAGCGCGCAAGACCTCCTGAATTCTCGTCGGGAATGGTTTGTTCCGGGCAACCGTCTGGCCTGATAGTCCACTCTTCTAAGCCCGGTCTTGCCGGGCATTTTTATTTTATATTTATGAAAAAACAACGTAATTTACGTAGTATGGCGGCACAGGCCGTTGAACAAGTCGTCGAGCAAGGGCAATCATTAAGCAACATTCTGCCACCGCTCCAGCAAAAAGTTTCCGATAAAGACAAAGCACTTCTTCAAGAGTTGTGCTTTGGCGTACTGCGTACGCTTTCACAGTTAGACTGGCTGATTAATAAGTTAATGGCCCGTCCGATGACCGGCAAACAGCGCACTGTGCATTACCTGATTATGGTTGGTTTGTATCAACTGCTTTATACCCGCATTCCACCTCATGCTGCACTGGCTGAAACGGTTGAAGGTGCTGTCGCAATTAAGCGTCCGCAACTTAAAGGGTTGATTAACGGCGTATTACGCCAGTTCCAGCGTCAGCAAGAAGAGTTATTAGCCGAGTTTAATGCCAGTGATGCACGTTATCTGCATCCTTTCTGGTTGCTGAAGCGTCTGCAAAAAGCGTATCCAGAGCAATGGCAATCCATCATTGAAGCCAATAACCAGCGTCCGCCAATGTGGCTGCGCGTTAATCGTACGCATCATTCCCGCGACAGCTGGCTTGCATTGCTGGATGAAGCAGGAATGAAAGGTTTCCCGCATGCGGATTACCCTGATGCTGTACGGCTGGAAACACCTGCACCTGTTCATGTGCTACCAGGTTTTGAAGAAGGATGGGTTACCGTTCAGGATGCATCAGCACAAGGTTGCATGGCCTGGCTTGCGCCACAAAACGGTGAACACATTCTGGATCTTTGCGCTGCCCCCGGCGGTAAAACAACGCATATCCTTGAGGTGGCACCAGAAGCGCAGGTTCTTGCGGTTGATATTGACGAACAGCGCCTCTCTCGCGTTTACGACAATTTAAAACGCCTTGGTATGAAGGCGACCGTGAAACAAGGTGATGGTCGCTACCCTTCCCAATGGTGTGGCGAGCAACAGTTTGATCGCATTTTATTAGATGCGCCTTGTTCAGCAACCGGTGTGATTCGTCGCCATCCGGATATTAAATGGTTACGCCGCGATCGCGATATCCCTGAACTCGCGCAGTTGCAGTCTGAAATTCTCGACGCCATCTGGCCGCATTTAAAATCCGGTGGAACCCTGGTCTATGCCACCTGTTCAGTGTTACCGGAAGAGAATAGCCAACAAATTAAAGCCTTTCTGCAACGCACAGAAGATGCAATGCTTTGCGAAACCGGAACACCAGAACAACCAGGTAAGCAAAATCTGCCTGGTGCCGAAGAGGGCGACGGCTTCTTTTACGCTAAGCTAATCAAAAAGTGATGAGATAACGGGTCGCGACTGATGAAAATTATCATTCTGGGTGCCGGCCAGGTTGGCGGCACACTGGCGGAAAACCTGGTTGGCGAGAACAACGATATTACTGTTGTCGATACCAACGGTGAGCGTCTGCGGACCTTGCAGGATAAATTTGACCTGCGAGTCGTGCAGGGGCATGGCTCTCATCCACGCGTATTGCGGGAGGCAGGTGCCGACGACGCCGATATGCTGGTTGCTGTAACCAGTTCAGATGAAACCAATATGGTTGCCTGCCAGGTAGCCTACTCACTTTTCAACACCCCTAATCGCATCGCTCGTATCCGCTCACCAGACTACGTGCGCGATGCCGATAAGCTATTTCATTCAGATGCTGTACCGATTGATCATCTGATCGCACCAGAGCAGCTGGTTATCGATAATATTTACCGACTGATTGAGTATCCCGGCGCGCTGCAGGTAGTGAACTTCGCTGAGGGTAAAGTCAGCCTGGCTGTGGTTAAAGCCTATTATGGCGGCCCACTGATTGGTAATGCACTTTCGACCATGCGCGAACATATGCCGCATATCGATACTCGTGTGGCAGCCATTTTCCGCCACGATCGCCCTATTCGTCCGCAAGGTTCGACCATTGTTGAAGCTGGTGATGAAGTGTTCTTTATTGCCGCTTCGCAACACATCCGCGCGGTGATGAGTGAATTGCAACGTCTGGAAAAACCGTATAAGCGGATCATGCTGGTTGGCGGCGGTAATATCGGTGCAGGGCTGGCGCGTCGTCTGGAAAAAGATTACAGCGTCAAACTCATCGAGCGTAATCAACAGCGCGCTGCCGAGCTGGCGGAAAAGCTGCAGAATACGATCGTCTTTTTTGGTGATGCATCGGATCAGGAACTGCTGGCTGAAGAGCACATCGATCAAGTTGATCTGTTTATTGCCGTCACCAACGATGACGAGGCCAATATTATGTCCGCCATGCTCGCCAAACGCATGGGCGCGAAAAAGGTGATGGTATTGATCCAGCGTCGCGCTTATGTGGATCTGGTTCAGGGGAGCGTGATCGATATTGCAATTTCACCGCAACAAGCGACCATCTCTGCGTTGCTTAGTCACGTGCGAAAAGCCGATATTGTTGGTGTTTCCTCATTGCGCCGCGGTGTTGCAGAAGCTATTGAAGCTGTTGCTCACGGTGATGAAAGCACCTCACGCGTTGTGGGCAGAGTCATTGATGAAATCAAGCTACCACCAGGAACGATTATTGGTGCTGTAGTACGCGGCAATGATGTGATGATTGCCAATGACAATCTGCGTATTGAGCAAGGCGATCATGTAATTATGTTCCTGACGGACAAAAAGTTTATTACCGACGTCGAACGTCTCTTCCAGCCAAGTCCTTTCTTCTTGTAATTAATAAGGCGTCTTCTGGCGCCTTATTATTTCCCTTTTCTTTTCAAGGATTAATTAAATTCATTCCCGGCAGGAAAATAGCTTAACATTTGTTAGACTTATGATTGTCGGCTTTATAGGGAGAATAACATGAGCATTATTAAAGAATTTCGCGAATTTGCAATGCGCGGAAATGTGGTGGATTTGGCAGTGGGTGTCATTATCGGTGCGGCCTTCGGTAAGATTGTCTCTTCACTGGTTGCAGATATCATCATGCCGCCGCTGGGTTTATTAATTGGTGGGATCGACTTTAAACAGTTTGCTGTCACGCTACGCGATGCGCAAGGGGATATCCCAGCAGTCGTTATGCATTACGGTGTCTTCATTCAAAACGTCTTTGATTTTCTGATTGTGGCCTTTGCCATCTTCATGGCAATTAAGCTAATCAACAAACTGAATCGTAAGAAAGAAGAACCGGCAGCCGCGCCAGCGCCAACTAAAGAAGAAGTATTACTGACAGAAATTCGTGATTTGCTGAAAGAGCAGAATAACCGCTCTTAAAAAGCCCCTGAAAGCAGAAGGCCAGTGGTAAAAAAGTGATTTACTTTCTTGCCACTGGCCTCCCAGTTTCCCCGATTGCCATGTTTTCCTTTCCGCATGTAACTACCTTTCCCCTTCTTATTTTTCTCTACACGCTGTCGGAATAAAGGATCATGTAGCAATGCTTCTATCGCATTATCTTTTATCTGTCCTTTAGTATGCTGATATCGGCTCATAAAAACTCCAGTTGGTTATTTAACGGCGCGAGTGTAATCCCGCCAGTGCAAAAAATCAACAACCACTCTTAACGCCACTCGCCCCTTGTTCAAGGGCTTCAAGAATCGAGCAATAAACACTGCTATGAGCGGTCCCACAACAGGCATCGTTAAGGCGTTGCAAGGAACGCTGCATACTCTGCAACTCGGCTATCCGTGCTTCGACTTCCTGCAATCTTTCCTGCACAATGCCTTTTGACTCCTGACAGGTATGGTGTTCAGGATCGATACGGATCGACAGCAACTCGCGGATCGACTCCAGACTGAAACCAAGTTGTCTGGCATGGCGGATAAATTTCAATCGCTGGAGATCGCTTTCAGTATACAGGCGAAACCCACCTTCGGTGCGTACTTCATGCTCCATCATCTGCTGCTTTTCGTAATAACGAATCGTGTCGGGTGTTACTTCCGCCATTTTTGCCAGCTCACCAATGCGATACATACATACTCCACTAGTTATCGTTGATTTTGTCCAACAACTTGTCAGCATAATCGCCGCGTAAAAAATCGGTACTCAATCCAGCTTGTCGCAGCTTCAATTCCAGTAATGACAATCGACGACTAACCTCTTGATATTGCGGATCATCATGACGGATACCTTTGAGGATATCTAGAAGCTGTATTGCTTCCCTCCGCTGCTCAAGTTCTGGCGGTAAGCAACCGGCATTCTTCAACAAGCGATACCCCGCACGTAATTCTGGTGGCACGTGGGAATCATCATCCAGGATTAATGGTTCGCCGCTATTAGGTAGGTTATCAAACTCACCTTTCGCTTGCGCTTCTGCTATATGGCGCTCTGCCCACTGGTCAAGTAACCACATAAATACTCCAGGGGATGAACAAAAAGAGTACAGCTATTGTAGATAAGTGGGGATACTACGGGTATAAAAAAACCCGCCGGGGCGGGTTTTTTTACGTTGCTTCAGATTACTCTGCAGCAGCTTCTGCTTTCTCTGAACGATCAACCAGCTCGATGTAAGCCATCGGCGCGTTGTCGCCTGCACGGAAGCCACACTTCAGAATACGAGTGTAACCACCGGCACGGCTCGCGAAACGCGGGCCCAGTTCGTTAAACAGTTTTGCCACGATCTCGTTATCACGAGTACGGGCGAATGCCAGACGACGATTAGCAACGCTATCAGTCTTGGCAAGAGTAATCAGCGGCTCAACTACGCGGCGCAGCTCTTTCGCTTTAGGCAGAGTCGTCTTGATGATTTCATGACGAACCAGTGAACCTGCCATATTGCGGAACATAGCCTGGCGATGGCTGCTGTTGCGGTTCAGTTGACGACCACTCTTACGATGGCGCATGACCTTATCCTTCTCAGTAAAACCTTAACCTGTGACCTGGTTACTCGTCAGCGATGCTTGCCGGTGGCCAGTTTTCCAGGCGCATGCCCAGAGACAGTCCACGGGAAGCCAGCACGTCTTTAATCTCAGTAAGAGATTTTTTACCAAGGTTAGGCGTTTTAAGGAGCTCAACCTCGGTACGCTGTACCAGATCACCGATATAGTGGATAGCTTCTGCTTTAAGGCAGTTAGCAGAGCGGACAGTCAATTCCAGATCGTCAACAGGGCGCAGCAGGATCGGATCGAACTCTGGTTTCTCTTCTTTCACTTCAGGCTGACGTACATCACGTAAGTCAACGAAAGCTTCCAGTTGTTCAGCCAGAATGGTTGCCGCACGACGAATCGCCTCTTCAGGATCGATTGTGCCGTTGGTTTCCATTTCGATGACCAGCTTGTCCAGGTCGGTACGCTGTTCTACACGCGCTGCTTCAACATTGTAGGCAATACGCTCCACAGGGCTGTAGCATGCGTCGACCAGCAGACGGCCGATTGGGCGCTCATCTTCTTCCGAATGAATTCGGGTAGAAGCCGGCACATAACCACGACCGCGCTGAACTTTGATACGCATGCTAATAGACGCGTTCTCATCGGTCAGGTGGCAGATCACGTGCTGCGGCTTGACGATTTCGACATCACCGTCGTGGGTGATATCGGCTGCAGTCACAGGGCCAATGCCAGATTTATTCAAGGTAAGAATAACTTCATCTTTGCCCTGAACTCTCACCGCCAGCCCTTTCAGGTTGAGCAGGATTTCCAGGATATCTTCCTGAACGCCTTCTTTGGTGCTGTACTCATGTAGTACACCATCAATCTCAACCTCGGTCACCGCGCAACCCGGCATCGATGAGAGCAGAATACGGCGCAGTGCGTTACCCAGAGTATGGCCAAAGCCACGCTCTAAAGGCTCAAGGGTCACCTTGGCGTGCGTCGAACTCACTTGCTCGATATCAACCAGGCGCGGTTTTAGAAACTCTGTCACAGAACCCTGCATTGTGTCCTCTCTTTGGTACTAAGCTTTACTTGGAGTAAAGCTCGACGATCAGGTGTTCGTTAATGTCCGCAGACAGATCAGAACGCTCCGGCTTACGCTTAAACGTACCTTCCATCTTGCCAGCATCAACTTCCAGCCAGGTTGGCTTTTCACGCTGCTCAGCCAGCTCCAGAGCGGCTTTCACGCGAGACTGCTTCTTCGCTTTCTCACGAATGCTTACAACGTCATTCGGACTAACCTGATAAGAAGCGATGTTAACAACACGACCGTTTACCATAATTGCTTTATGGCTAACCAGCTGACGTGCTTCTGCACGAGTGGCACCGAAGCCCATACGGTATACAACGTTGTCCAGACGACCTTCCAGCAGAGCCAACAGGTTTTCACCGGTGTTGCCTTTCAGACGTGCTGCTTCTTTGTAGTAGTTACGGAACTGACGCTCCAGCACACCATAGATACGGCGAACTTTTTGCTTTTCACGCAACTGCACACCATAGTCAGACAGACGCGGTTTACGCGCACCGTGCTGGCCAGGAGCTTGTTCAATTTTACACTTGGTATCGATCGCGCGAACGCCAGACTTAAGGAATAAGTCGGTGCCCTCACGACGGCTCAGCTTGAGCTTAGGACCCAAATATCTTGCCATTTTCTTTCTCCAACAAACCTGGAAAACGAGGCGTTATACGCGACGTTTTTTCGGCGGACGACAACCGTTATGAGGGATCGGAGTCACATCAGTAATATTAGTGATGCGGAAACCTGCGGCGTTCAGAGCACGAATAGTAGATTCGCGGCCTGGACCCGGACCTTTAACCATAACTTCCAGATTCTTGATGCCGTATTCTTTCACGGCGTCAGCGCAACGCTCTGCTGCAACCTGAGCTGCAAACGGAGTGGATTTGCGAGAACCACGGAAACCGGAACCACCGGCTGTTGCCCAACCCAACGCGTTACCCTGACGATCAGTGATAGTCACGATGGTGTTGTTGAAAGAAGCATGGATATGAGCCACGCCGTCAGAGACTTGTTTTCTTACACGTTTACGTGCACGAATTGGTGCCTTTGCCATTATTCAATCACCCCGATTATTTCTTGATCGGTTTGCGCGGACCCTTACGGGTACGTGCGTTGGTCTTGGTACGCTGACCGCGAACCGGGAGACCACGACGATGACGCAAACCGCGATAGCAACCAAGATCCATCAGGCGCTTGATGCTCATGCTGATTTCACGGCGCAGATCACCTTCAACGACAAATTTGGCAACTTCGTCACGCAGCGTGTCGATTTGTCCTTCAGACAGCTCACTGATCTTAACATCTTCAGCGATACCCGCTGCAGCCAGGATGGCTTTAGAACGGGTCTTGCCGACGCCATAAATCGAAGTTAATGCGATTACGGCATGCTTATGATCAGGAATGTTAATGCCTGCTATACGGGCCACTATGCACTCCTACTATTTAATATGTACGTTCCATGCTGAAAAGCCCGTTTTCAGGATACTCAAATGGAAACGCACAGACATACAAAAGATTGGCTGGCTAATCTAGCCAGCTCAACCCAACTTTGCAAGAAAAATATGCGAAAAAATCAGCCTTGGCGCTGTTTATGCTTCGGCTCGGCACTGCAAATCACACGGATGACACCATCACGCTTAACGATTTTGCAGTTACGGCATAATTTCTTGACGGAAGCACGAACTTTCATTTTTACTCTCCGTAACTTCTCGGGCGACCAATTATCGGCCGTAGCCTTTCAGGTTCGCCTTCTTCAATGCAGACTCATACTGACTGGACATCATCAGAGTTTGCACTTGAGCCATAAAGTCCATAATCACGACAACAACGATAAGCAGTGAGGTCCCACCGAAGTAGAACGGTACTTTCATTGCATCACGCATGAACTCCGGGATCAGGCAGATAAAGGTAATGTACAGCGCACCAACCAGGGTCAGGCGGGTCATTACTTTATCGATATACTTCGCCGTTTGCTCTCCCGGACGAATTCCTGGTACAAATGCACCGGACTTCTTCAGGTTATCTGCTGTTTCACGCGGGTTGAAAACCAACGCCGTGTAGAAGAAACAGAAGAAGATGATTGCAGACGCATAGAGTAACACATAAAGCGGTTGCCCAGGCTGCAAATACAGCGAAATTGTTGTCAGCCAGTTCCAACCAGTACCGCCCCCGAACCATGACGCGATGGTCGCCGGGAACAGAATAATACTGGAAGCGAAGATTGCCGGGATTACCCCCGCCATATTCACTTTCAGCGGTAAATGTGTGCTCTGTGCAGCATAGACACGACGACCTTGCTGACGTTTCGCGTAGTTTACCACAATGCGGCGTTGACCACGCTCAACAAATACAACAAAGAACGTCACTGCAAATACTAATACTGCAACCAACAGCAACACGAGGAAGTGCAGGTCGCCTTGACGCGCTTGCTCGATAGTATGGGCAATGGCTGGCGGGAGTCCCGCGACAATACCGGCGAAGATAATGATTGAAATACCGTTGCCGATACCTCGTTCAGTAATCTGTTCGCCCAACCACATCAGGAACATGGTTCCTGTGACCAGACTTACAACAGCGGTGAAGTAGAATGCAAAGCCCGGGTTAATGACCAGGCCTTGCATACCAGGCATATTCGGCAGACCGGTAGCAATACCGATCGACTGGAATATTGCCAGCACCAGAGTACCGTAGCGGGTGTACTGGCTGATCTTACGACGACCAGACTCCCCTTCTTTCTTAATTTCTGCCAACGTTGGGTGAACCACCGTCAGCAGCTGGATAATGATCGATGCCGAAATATACGGCATGATCCCCAGAGCAAAGATAGAAGCACGGCTGAGAGCACCACCAGAGAACATGTTAAACATTTCAATGATGGTGCCTCGCTGTTGCTCAAGCAGTTTGGCAAGTACAGCGGCATCAATACCAGGGATCGGAATAAAAGAGCCAATACGGAACACAATCAGCGCACCGATAACAAACAACAGTCTGCGTTTCAGCTCGCCTAAGCCACCTTTGGCACTTTGAAAATCTAATCCCGGTTGTTTAGCCATCTGCTACTTATTCCTCGATTTTACCGCCAGCAGCTTCGATAGCAGCACGAGCGCCTTTAGTAACACGCAGGCCACGAATAGTTACCGGAGTAGTTACTTCGCCAGCCAGGATCACTTTCGCGAACTCGATCTGGATACCGATAATGTTAGCCGCTTTCAGCGTGTTCAGGTCTACAACACCGCCTTCTACTTTAGCCAGGTCAGACAGACGAACTTCGGCTGTAATCGCTGCTTTACGAGAAGTGAAGCCGAATTTCGGCAGACGACGGTACAGAGGCATCTGACCACCCTCGAAACCGCGACGTACGCCACCGCCAGAACGAGACTTCTGACCTTTGTGACCACGACCACCGGTTTTACCGAGGCCAGAACCGATACCACGACCCAGGCGTTTACCCGCCTTTTTGGAGCCTTCGGCCGGAGACAGAGTATTTAAACGCATCTCTTACTCCTCAACTTTAACCATGAAGGAAACCGCGTTGATCATACCGCGAATAGCAGGAGTATCCTCGCGCTCTACGGTGTGACCAATACGACGCAGACCCAGGCCAAGCAGCGTTGCCTTGTGTTTCGGCAGACGACCGATTGCACTGCGGGTTTGAGTAATTTTAATAGTCTTTGCCATGGTTTATTTCCCCAGAATTTCTTCAACGGATTTACCACGCTTGGCAGCGACCATTTCTGGAGAATTCATATTTTCCAGGCCATCGATAGTTGCACGAACCACGTTAATCGGGTTGGTGGAACCATACGCTTTAGCCAGAACGTTATGAACCCCAGCGACTTCCAGAACGGCGCGCATTGCACCACCGGCGATGATACCGGTACCTTCGGAAGCCGGCTGCATGAATACGCGAGAACCCGTATGAACACCTTTAACAGGGTGTTGCAGAGTGCCGTTATTCAGCGCGACGTTAATCATATTGCGACGGGCTTTTTCCATCGCTTTCTGGATCGCTGCTGGAACTTCACGCGCTTTACCGTAACCAAAACCAACGCGACCGTTACCATCGCCAACTACAGTCAGAGCTGTGAAGGAGAAAATACGACCACCTTTAACGGTTTTAGATACGCGGTTTACCGCGATCAGCTTTTCCTGCAGTTCGCCAGCTTGTTTTTCGATGTGAGCCATCTTACACCTCTACCTTAGAACTGAAGGCCAGCTTCACGGGCAGCATCTGCCAGTGCCTGGACACGACCATGATATTGGAACCCGGAACGGTCAAAGGATACATCTTTGATGCCTTTTTCCAGAGCGCGTTCAGCGACAGCTTTACCCACAGCTGCAGCCGCGTCTTTGTTACCGGTGTACTTCAGTTGTTCAGCGATAGCTTTTTCTACAGTAGAAGCAGCTACCAGAACTTCAGAACCGTTCGGTGCAATTACCTGTGCGTAAATGTGACGCGGGGTACGATGTACCACCAGGCGAGTTGCGCCCAGCTCCTGGAGCTTGCGGCGTGCGCGGGTCGCACGACGGATACGAGCAGATTTCTTATCCATAGTGTTACCTTACTTCTTCTTAGCCTCTTTGGTACGCACGACTTCGTCGGCGTAACGAACACCCTTGCCTTTGTAAGGCTCAGGACGACGGTAGGCGCGCAGATCCGCTGCAACCTGGCCGATCACCTGCTTATCAGCGCCTTTCAGCACGATTTCAGTCTGAGTCGGACATTCAGCAGTGATACCCGCAGGCAGCTGATGGTCAACAGGATGAGAGAAACCCAGAGACAGGTTAATCACATTGCCTTTAACCGCTGCACGGTAACCTACACCAACCAGCTGCAGCTTCTTAGTGAAGCCTTCGGTAACACCGATAACCATTGAGTTCAGCAGGGCACGCGCGGTACCAGCCTGTGCCCAACCGTCTGCGTAACCATCACGCGGACCGAAGGTCAGGGTATTATCTGCATGTTTAACTTCAACAGCATCGTTGAGAGTACGAGTCAGCTCGCCGTTTTTACCTTTGATCGTAATAACCTGACCGTTGATTTTTACGTCAACGCCGGCAGGAACAACGACCGGTGCTTTAGCAACACGAGACATTTTTTCCTCCGATTAGGCTACGTAGCAGATAATTTCGCCACCAAGACCAGCCTGGCGCGCTGCACGATCAGTCATAACACCTTTAGAGGTAGAAACAACTGCGATACCCAGACCCGCCATAACTTTCGGCAGCTCATCTTTACGTTTATAGATGCGCAGACCTGGGCGGCTGACACGCTGAATGCTTTCTACAACAGCTTTGCCCTGGAAATACTTCAGAGTAAGTTCCAGTTCAGGCTTGGTGTCGCCTTCAACTTTAAAATCTTCAATAAAACCTTCTTCCTTCAGCACGTTGGCGATTGCCACTTTCAGCTTGGAGGAAGGCATGGTGACCGCAGCTTTGTTCGCGGCCTGACCGTTACGGATACGGGTCAGCATATCCGCGATCGGATCTTGCATGCTCATCTGTCTTTACTCCCGTGATTCAATTGGTGACAATTACCAGCTAGCCTTTTTCAGACCCGGGATTTCACCGCGCATAGCGGCTTCACGGACCTTAATACGGCTCAACCCGAACTTCCGCAGGAAACCATGCGGACGACCTGTTTGACGGCAGCGGTTACGCTGACGAGACGGGCTGGAATCACGCGGCAGAGTCTGCAGCTTGAGAACAGCGTTCCAACGATCTTCGTCGGAAGCGTTCACATCAGAGATGATCGCTTTCAGTTCAGCGCGTTTCGCGAAGTATTTATCAGCTAAAGCTACGCGTTTTACTTCGCGTGCTTTCATTGATTGCTTAGCCATTTAGTAACCCTACCTTACTTGCGGAACGGGAAGTCAAAGGCAGCCAGCAGAGCGCGGCCTTCTTCGTCAGATTTCGCAGTAGTGGTAATGGTAATATCCAAACCACGAACGCGGTCGACTTTATCGTAGTCGATTTCTGGGAAGATGATCTGCTCACGGACACCCATGCTGTAGTTACCACGACCGTCGAAAGACTTAGCGGACAGGCCACGGAAGTCACGGATACGAGGTACAGCAATAGTGATCAGGCGCTCAAAGAACTCCCACATGCGTTCGCCACGCAGAGTTACTTTACAGCCGATCGGATAGCCCTGACGGATTTTGAAGCCTGCAACAGATTTGCGTGCTTTGGTGATCAACGGTTTTTGACCGGAGATTGCTGCCAGGTCTGCTGCTGCGTTATCCAGCAGTTTTTTGTCAGCGATCGCTTCACCAACACCCATGTTCAGGGTGATCTTCTCGACCCGAGGGACTTGCATGACAGAATTGTAGTTAAACTCAGTCATGAGTTTTTTAACTACTTCGTCTTTGTAGTAATCATGCAGTTTCGCCATCGTACTACTCCAAATTACTTGATAGTTTCGCTGTTAGACTTGAAGAAACGGACTTTTTTACCGTCTTCGAATCTAAAGCCTACACGGTCAGCCTTGCCGGTTGCCGCATTGAAGATTGCTACGTTGGAAACCTGAATAGCGGCTTCTTTTTCAACGATGCCACCCGGTTGGTTCAGGGCCGGAACCGGCTTCTGATGTTTCTTAACCAGGTTGATACCTTCAACAATGACCTTGCCGGAAGACAGGACATTCTTAACTTTACCGCGTTTACCTTTATCTTTACCGGTTAACACGATAACTTCGTCATCACGACGGATTTTCGCTGCCATGATTCGCTCCTTAGAGTACTTCTGGTGCCAGAGAGATAATTTTCATGAACTTCTCACTACGAAGCTCACGAGTTACCGGCCCAAAAATACGCGTACCGATAGGCTGCTCGCTGTTGTTGTTCAGAAGAACACAAGCATTACCATCGAAGCGAATGACAGAACCGTCCGGGCGACGAACACCCTTCTTGGTGCGCACCACTACCGCCTTCAGCACATCACCTTTTTTGACCTTACCACGCGGAATTGCTTCTTTGATGGTGATCTTGATGATGTCGCCTACGCCTGCGTAGCGACGGTGCGAGCCACCCAGAACCTTGATACACATTACGCGACGTGCACCGGAGTTGTCGGCGACGTTCAGCATAGTCTGTTCTTGGATCATTTTAGTGCTCCGCTAATGTCAACTACTACTGAGACCCGAAAATCAGGTCGTTAAAAATCCCCATATCGAGGGCGCGGCATTATAACACCGCTTCAAGGATATGGGTAGAAAAAATAAACGGCTCATTTCTGAGCCGTTTATTCGTATCGAGAGAGTGTACTGTATTACAGAACCGCTTTCTCTACAACGCGAACCAGCGTCCAGGATTTAGTCTTGGACAGCGGACGGCATTCGCGGATTTCAACCACGTCACCGATACCGCATTCGTTGTTCTCGTCATGTACGTGCAGTTTGGTCGTACGCTTGATGAATTTACCGTAGATCGGGTGTTTCACAAAACGTTCGATAGCAACAACAATGGATTTCTCCATTTTGTCGCTAACAACGCGACCTTGCAGAGTACGGATTTTATCGGTCATTACGCACCCGCCTTCTCGTTCAGTAAAGTCTTAACGCGTGCGACATCGCGACGCACTTGCTTCAACAGGTGAGACTGTTGCAGCTGGCCACTTGCAGCCTGCATACGCAGGTTGAACTGCTCACGCAGCAGGTTCAGCAGCTCGGTGTTCAGCTCTTCAACGCTCTTCTCACGCAGCTCTTTTGCTTTCATTACATCACCGTCTTAGTTACAAAGGTGGTTTTAATCGGCAGTTTCGCTGCTGCCAGCTTGAATGCTTCACGGGCCAGCTCTTCCGGAACACCGTCCATTTCATACAGGACTTTACCCGGCTGAATCAAGGCAACCCAATACTCCACGTTACCTTTACCTTTACCCATACGCACTGCCAGCGGCTTTTCAGTGATCGGTTTGTCCGGGAACACACGGATCCAGATCTTACCTTGACGCTTAACTGCACGGGTCATAGCACGACGTGCTGCTTCGATCTGACGTGCAGTCAGACGACCACGGCCAACAGCTTTCAGACCGAAGCTGCCGAAGCTAACATCCGTACCCTGCGCCAGACCGCGGTTACGGCCTTTGTGCATTTTACGGAATTTTGTACGCTTTGGTTGTAACATCAGCGACGCTCCTTATTTACGGCCTTTACGCTGCTGCTTTTTAGGCTGAGCAGCCGGTTTTTCCGGTTGTTCAACAGCAGCCATACCACCCAGGATCTCGCCTTTGAAGATCCACACTTTAACGCCGATTACACCGTAAGTGGTGTGCGCTTCAGAGGTGTTGTAGTCGATGTCAGCACGCAGAGTGTGCAGCGGTACGCGACCTTCGCGGTACCATTCGGTACGTGCGATTTCCGCGCCGCCCAGACGGCCGCTAACTTCAACTTTAATACCTTTAGCGCCCAGACGCATTGCGTTCTGTACAGCACGCTTCATAGCACGACGGAACATAACGCGACGTTCCAGCTGAGAAGTGATGCTGTCAGCAACCAGTTTTGCGTCCAGTTCAGGCTTACGAACTTCGGCGATGTTGATCTGTGCAGGAACGCCAGCGATGTCCGCTACGACCTTACGCAGTTTTTCTACGTCTTCACCTTTTTTACCGATAACGATACCCGGGCGAGCAGTGTGAATGGTTACACGGATGCTCTTAGCCGGACGCTCGATAACGATACGAGATACGGACGCTTTAGCCAGTTCCTTAGTCAGGTACTGACGTACTTTAAAATCGCTGTCCAGGTTGTCAGCGAATTCTTTGGTGTTCGCAAACCAGGTAGAGTTCCATGGTTTTACAATACCCAGGCGAATACCATTAGGATGTACTTTCTGACCCATTGCTAGTCTCCAGAGTCTCAGCGATCGGACACAACCACAGTGATGTGGCTGGTGCGCTTCAGGATGCGATCTGCACGACCTTTTGCACGCGGCATAATGCGCTTCATGCTCGGGCCTTCGTCTACGAAAATTTTCGTAACTTTCAGATCGTCAATGTCAGCGCCATCGTTGTGTTCAGCGTTAGCAATGGCAGATTCCAGAACTTTCTTGACCAGTACAGCCGCTTTCTTGTTGGTGTAGGTCAAAATATCCAGAGCCTGCGACACTTTCTTACCGCGAATCAGGTCAGCAACAAGGCGAACCTTCTGAGCAGAAGAACGAGCATGGCGATGTTTAGCGATAGTTTCCATCTCTTCCTCCTACCTTATTTCTTCTTCGCTTTTTTATCAGCAGCGTGGCCGCGATAAGTACGAGTCGGTGCGAATTCACCCAGTTTGTGACCGACCATTTCGTCGGTTACAAATACCGGAACGTGCTGACGACCATTATGGACAGCGATGGTCAAACCGATCATGTTAGGAAAGATCGTTGAACGACGGGACCAAGTGCGCAGGGGCTTCTTGTCTCCGCTTTCCACCGCTTTCTCTACCTTCTTCAGCAAGTGCAGGTCAATAAAAGGACCTTTCTTGAGAGAACGTGGCATGGCTTATCCTCTAAAATTATTTGCTACGGCGACGTACGATGAATTTATCAGTACGCTTGTTGCTGCGGGTCTTCTTACCTTTGGTCTGAACGCCCCACGGAGTTACCGGGTGCTTACCAAAGTTACGACCTTCACCACCACCATGTGGGTGGTCTACCGGGTTCATCGCGGTACCGCGAACGGTCGGACGAACACCACGCCAGCGTGCAGCACCTGCTTTACCCAGAACGCGCAGCATATGCTCAGCATTGCCAACTTCGCCCAGAGTTGCACGGCAGTCTGCTTCTACTTTACGCATTTCACCAGAACGCAGACGCAGGGTGACATAAGCACCATCACGAGCAACGATCTGAACGTAAGTACCAGCGGAACGTGCCAGCTGACCGCCTTTACCTGGTTTCATTTCTACGTTATGAACAGTAGAACCAACCGGGATGTTGCGCATCGGCAGGGTGTTACCTGGTTTGATTGCAGCATCAACGCCAGACTGAATCTGGTCGCCAGCTTTCAGGCCTTTAGGGGCCAGGATGTAACGGCGTTCACCGTCTTTGTACAGAACCAGCGCGATGTTCGCGGAACGGTTCGGATCGTACTCAAGACGTTCAACAACTGCCGGGATACCGTCTTTGTTGCGTTTGAAGTCAACAATACGGTAAGCCTGCTTGTGGCCACCACCGATATGACGAGTGGTGATACGGCCATTGTTGTTACGACCACCGGATTTGCTGTTTTTTTCCAGCAACGGAGCAAAAGGTTTGCCCTTGTGCAGCTCAGGGTTAACCACTTTAACAACGTGGCGACGACCCGGAGATGTCGGTTTACATTTAACAACTGCCATTGTATTACTCCTCCGACTTACTCAGCGCCGCCAACGAAGTCCAGATTCTGGCCTTCTTTCAGGGTGACGTAAGCTTTTTTCCAGTCGCTACGACGACCGATACGCTGTCCGTGACGTTTAACTTTCCCTTTAACTACCAGGGTGTTAACGACTTCGACTTCGACTTCAAACAGTTTCTGCACAGCAGCTTTGATTTCTGCTTTGGTCGCGTCTTTAGCAACTTTGAGTACGATGGTGTTGGATTTTTCCATCGCAGTAGACGCTTTTTCAGAAACGTGCGGTGCACGCAGCACCTTCAGCAGACGTTCTTCACGAATCATGCCAGCATCTCCTCAACTTGCTTAACAGCATCAGCAGTCATTACGACTTTGTCGAAGGCGATCAGGCTAACCGGGTCGATACCAGTTGCATCGCGTACGTCAACCTTGTGCAGGTTGCGCGCAGCCAGGAACAGGTTTTCGTCCAGCTCACCGGTGATGATCAGCACATCTTCCAGAGCCATGTCTTTCAGTTTCTGTGCCAGCAGCTTAGTTTTCGGCGCTTCTACAGAGAACTTCTCGACAACGATCAGACGATCCTGACGTACCAGTTCGGACAGGATGCTTTTCAGCGCGCCGCGGTACATCTTCTTGTTAACTTTTTGACTGTGGTCCTGCGGACGAGCAGCAAAGGTCACGCCACCAGAACGCCAGATCGGGCTCTTGATAGAACCAGAACGCGCACGGCCGGTGCCTTTCTGGCGCCACGGTTTTTTACCGGAACCAGTTACTTCAGCACGAGTCTTCTGAGCACGAGTACCCTGACGAGCACCAGCTGCATAAGCAACAACAACCTGGTGAACCAGCGCTTCGTTGAAATCACGACCGAAGGTAGTTTCGGAAACAGTCAGCGCGCTCTGCGCGTCTTTCAATACTAATTCCATTGCTATCTCCTTACGCCTTCACAGCTGGTTTAACGATCAGGTCGCTACCGGTTGCACCCGGGACAGCACCTTTAACCAGCAGCAGGTTGCGCTCAGCGTCAACGCGTACTACGTCAAGGCTCTGAACGGTTACACGTTCGTTACCCATCTGACCTGCCATTTTCTTGCCTTTGAACACTTTGCCCGGAGTCTGGTTCTGACCGATAGAACCCGGAACGCGGTGAGACAAGGAGTTACCGTGAGTAGCGTCCTGGGTACGGAAGTTCCAGCGCTTAACGGTACCTGCGAAACCTTTACCTTTAGAGGTGCCAGTTACGTCAACTTTTTTAACGTCAGCAAACAGTTCAACGCTAATGCTCTGACCTACAGTGAACTCTTCGCCTTCAGCCAGGCGGAATTCCCACAGACCACGGCCAGCTTCTACGCCAGCTTTAGCGAAGTGGCCAGCTTCAGGCTTGGTCACACGGTTAGCTTTTTTAGCACCGGTGGTTACCTGAATAGCACGGTAGCCATCGTTAGCCAGGTCTTTAACCTGAGTAACGCGGTTTGCTTCAACTTCGATTACGGTTACTGGGATAGAAACGCCGTCTTCTGTGAAGATACGGGTCATACCCACTTTTTTACCGACTAAACCAATCATTGTTTCAACCTCTCAATCGCTCAATGACCTGATTAACCCAGGCTGATCTGCACGTCTACACCGGCAGCCAGATCCAGACGCATCAGAGCATCAACGGTTTTCTCGGTTGGCTCAACGATGTCAACCAGACGCAAGTGAGTACGGATTTCGTACTGATCGCGCGCGTCTTTGTTGACGTGCGGGGAGATCAGAACAGTGAAGCGCTCTTTGCGTGTCGGCAGCGGGATCGGACCACGGACCTGCGCACCAGTGCGCTTGGCAGTCTCGACGATTTCCGCGGTTGCTTGATCGATCAGACGATGATCAAACGCTTTCAGGCGGATACGGATTCTTTGGTTCTGCATGAGACCAGAGCTCCAATTATTTTATAAACGAAAATGATTACTCCTCAGACCCATTACGATTGATGGGAGAGTGTAACCGTTCTTACGTAGCTCCCCGATTGGGAGCATTGTTAGGTAGCCAAATTCGGCTAACTGAGGTTCAGATTGAACCTGCTGTCAACTACGACAAGCCCGCGCATTATACATACTTAACCACCGAACGCAAGCATATTGCTAGTAAAGTAAACAGCTTTGGGGTTATCTCTCAAGTTCGTTCAGCGCATTTTTGACACGCTCTCTTAAACCGGCTTTCTCGTCGCTTTCTTCTACAGTATTTTCTTCGTCTTCAGAAGAAGAGGTGGCATTCTCAACCGCGACGCCTGGGTCATCTTCCTCCTCGACGGATTCGACGACGGGGAGTGGCTGTTTTTTGAAGAAATAGTGTTGTGTTGATTGTTTAAAAGCAGGCGTTTCAGCATCTACTGTGACTTCTGCTTTTACTATCCAAAGCGCCCATAGCTGCCTGGCATACCCACCAACCAACACCATTCCTGCAAACCACAGGCAAATCAGCAATAAACAAATGACATATATTATGGTGCTGTGTTTTTGTCGGGAGAAGATACCAGGGTGACCTGTTTCTTTCTGCTCACGCGCGGCGATATAGAATTCAAACATGTCATTTCCCCTTCACTGTTGTTTCCGGGGAAATATTTGCTTCATCCCGATATAAGTAGGCACTCTCCCCTGCCACCTGCCAGAGATGTACTAACGTTGAAAAGCCAACAACACCGTCAGTTTTCAAGTGGTGGCTTTTTTGAAATTGCTTTATTTTTTCTACCAACAAGGGACGCCACTCTGCCGAAGGTTCTGTCGAAATATGCAATGCGCGGTTTAACATCGTTTCCAGCCAGAGAATCTCTTCCTCGCTGCTATCACGCGTAATGGTACTCTCCCCTTCCGGCGACATTTTCCATAACAGAAGATAATCACCCGTCCATACCGACTCAAACCATTGATGTGTCAGCGTCCAGGTTTGCTGCCCTACGAGGACATCAACGGTAGCATCACCGACGCGAACGACCACAACAGGCAATTTTTTGTCCCCGACTTTAAGCGATGCGATCCAAGGCAAATTCTGATCTACCAATGTTTGTAAAGAAGCATTCCCACTTTTACATGCCAGCCCCGCTCTTACTGCCTGATCGCACCAGGCCGAATCAGCTGGGACCTCGTACCCCCATACGCCGTATAACACGCTTAGCGCCTCACTATCGCGCATCACTACATGAGCAATATCCTTAGTCATATCTTGTTTAACTACTGGCGTTACGGGTACCAGCCACGCAGGAACGGGGAACGGAGCTGTGAAAGAGGACAGCAGTAGCCAACCACAGGTAATAGCGATAATTGTTCCACTCATTACCACGGCAAGCTGCATTTTCCGGGGGCGGTTATCACCCAATACGCGGTAAATCATTCGCCATTGTTTTGCAGTGAAAACGCTGGTCTGCTCGGCTTGCTGTAATAAGCGAATTGTTTCGCCGGCAAGCACCAGCTTTCTGCGATCGCCCCGACATAATAAAGCTATCCGTTTCAGAACTCTGGCGGTTAAAAGGAGATCGGGTTGGTCAATATTCTGACCTTCAAGGATACTAGCCTTAAGTTCGTGCTCCGTCAGAGGTCCTGTCGAGACAAGTTCAATGCGCTGTTTTTTAAAATCTCGTTCGACTTTTCGATCGGGTCTGCCGAGCAGCAAAAATTGACCGTCAGGAATAAGAGATATCGCGCGTTGGAGATCATCAAGTATGCGGCGGTGATTCAGGTGAGCATTTTCAATAATAATAAGAGGGCAGCGACTATCAGTTCGATGAAGCGCATGCAGTAATTGCCCCGTCATCTCATCTCGTGTCCAGGCGCTGTCACGGCAGCCCTGTTCAGCCGCGTTATCGTCGGTAACGATCCATGCGGCCTTACCTTGCCAGGAAACAACGAGGCTTAAAGTAATCACACGGCGATGTTTATCTTTTTGTAGTTGCTGCGCCAGCCAGGTTTTTCCACTTCCAGCCTCACCCAACAAATAGCACAGACGCCAGGTCTGACGTTTCTCACGCAACCAGGAAAGAATAACTTCTCTTCTCGTAGACATAGAACTTCCTGTTTTAATTATTGATTATCCTTAATCATAAAAATAATGTATGTATTTATTAATTAAATACATATTACTAATATAAATAAATTTTGCTTGATTCATGCAAGCGGCATTAATACTATTTATACTAACGTCAATATACAACCCACCCAATCTATTTTATTAGAACATACATCGTGCCCACACTACGCTTCCCCTTCCATCTGGCGAATCATAATAAAGATGCTGCCATCAATATATTGATTATATTTATAAGTATGGGGCTGATTATTTTTAATGTAAATTATTTACATACAACTATAGTTAAAAATGGACAGATCATTAATCAACCAACAAATGCATTTCAGTCTGAGTTCAGCCTTGCCGCTTTATGGCGCAACGAAAATCATGATGGGGTAAAAGATGCTAATCCCGTGGCAGTTAATCTGGAAACACCCAAGCTCTCTATAGCGCTTAATGGAATTGTACTCACATCGAATGATGAGACTTCTTTTGTCTTAATTAATGAGGGGAGCGAACAAAAGCGATACTCCCTCAACGAAGCTCTTGAGTCAGCGCCGAGAACATTTATTAGAAAAATAAATAAAACCAGCGTTGTGTTTGAAACTCACGGGCATTACGAAAAAGTAACTCTCCATCCAGGGCTACCTGACATCATCAAGCAGCCTGATTCGGAAAGTCAAAATGTACTCGCTAATTATATTATCGCCACACCTATACGTGATGGAGAACAGATATACGGTCTTCGATTGAATCCTCGTAAGGGCCTCAATGCATTTACCACCAGCTTGCTGCAACCAGGGGATATCGCCCTCAGGATCAATAATCTTTCGCTGACCCACCCTGATGAGGTTTCACAGGCATTAAGTTTACTGCTAACTCAACAAAGTGCTCAGTTTACAATTCGTCGCAATGGCGTACCCCGCTTGATAAATGTTTCCGTCGGGGAACTTACAGGAATGAATGGACAGAGTGATGAAGGGACTGAATAAAATTACCTGCTGCCTGTTGGCAGCACTACTAATGCCTTGTGCAGGGCATGCCGAGAACGAACAATACGGCGCCAATTTCAATAACGCCGATATCCGCCAGTTTGTAGAAATAGTTAGCCAGCATCTCGGCAAAACGATTCTGATCGATCCCTCGGTACAGGGGACGATATCTGTCCGCAGCAATGATACGTTTAGCCAGCAAGAGTACTATCAATTCTTTTTGAGCATTCTCGATCTTTACGGTTATTCCGTCATCACGCTGGACAATGGTTTCCTGAAAGTGGTGCGCTCTGCCAATGTAAAAACGTCACCAGGAATGATTGCTGACAGTTCTCGTCCTGGCGCTGGTGATGAGTTAGTCACTCGTATCGTACCGCTTGAGAACGTTCCTGCTCGTGATCTTGCCCCTCTGCTTCGCCAAATGATGGATGGCGGCAGCGTCGGCAATGTTGTGCATTATGAACCCTCCAACGTTCTTATTCTGACCGGTCGAGCCTCCACCATTAATAAGCTTATTGAAGTCATCAAGCGTGTTGATGTCATCGGCACAGAGAAGCAGCAAATTATTCATCTGGAGTATGCGTCAGCGGAAGATCTCGCCGAAATTTTGAATCAATTAATCAGCGAAAGCCACGGTAAAAGCCAGATGCCAGCTCTCCTTTCCGCGAAGATTGTGGCAGATAAGCGTACGAACTCACTTATTATCAGCGGGCCGGAAAAGGCACGTCAGCGCATCACCTCATTACTGAAAACACTTGATGTAGAAGAGAGTGAGGAAGGAAATACCCGGGTCTATTATCTGAAATATGCCAAGGCCACGAATCTGGTGGAAGTGTTAACCGGTGTTTCCGAAAAGCTGAAAGATGAAAAAGGGAATGAGCGTAAGCCCTCCTCTTCTGGCGCGATGGATAACGTCGCCATTACCGCCGATGAACAGACCAACTCGTTGGTCATTACCGCTGACCAGTCCGTCCAGGAAAAACTCGCCACGGTAATTGCGCGTCTGGACATTCGCCGTGCACAGGTGCTGGTTGAGGCAATCATCGTTGAAGTTCAGGATGGAAATGGACTTAACCTCGGCGTGCAATGGGCGAATAAAAACGTTGGCGCACAGCAATTTACCAATACCGGATTACCGATTTTTAACGCTGCGCAAGGTGTGGCTGATTATAAAAAGAATGGTGGGATCACCAGCGCGAATCCTGCCTGGGATATGTTTAGCGCCTACAATGGCATGGCCGCAGGCTTCTTCAATGGCGACTGGGGCGTACTGCTTACCGCTCTGGCCAGTAACAATAAAAATGACATCCTCGCCACCCCAAGCATCGTAACGCTGGATAATAAACTCGCGTCCTTCAACGTTGGCCAGGATGTGCCGGTGCTATCCGGGTCACAGACCACTTCAGGCGACAACGTCTTTAATACAGTCGAACGCAAAACGGTGGGGACAAAACTCAAAGTCACTCCGCAGGTCAATGAAGGCGACGCGGTGTTGCTCGAAATA
The DNA here is from genome assembly GCF_036503815.1 of Escherichia coli. Classification (GTDB taxonomy): domain Bacteria; phylum Pseudomonadota; class Gammaproteobacteria; order Enterobacterales; family Enterobacteriaceae; genus Escherichia; species Escherichia coli_F. The sequence goes on along the minus strand of NZ_AP027764.1, from coordinate 491,149 downwards.
GAGCAGGAAGTCTCCAGCGTTGACTCTTCGTCTAACTCGACGCTCGGCCCGACGTTTAATACCCGTACTATTCAAAACGCCGTGCTGGTTAAAACAGGTGAAACGGTGGTCCTGGGCGGATTGCTGGACGATTTCTCTAAAGAGCAAGTGTCAAAGGTTCCTCTGCTTGGCGATATTCCTTTAGTGGGGCAACTTTTCCGCTATACCTCGACCGAGCGCGCTAAACGCAACCTGATGGTGTTTATCCGCCCGACGATTATTCGTGACGATGATGTTTATCGCTCGCTATCGAAAGAGAAATACACCCGTTACCGCCAGGAGCAACAACAGCGGATCGACGGTAAATCAAAAGCGCTGGTTGGCTCTGAAGATTTGCCTGTGCTGGATGAAAACACGTTCGACAGTCACGCCCCTGCGCCATCGTCACGGTGAGGTATTCTTATGAGAATTCATTCACCATACCCCGCCAGTTGGGCGCTGGCACAACGAATTGGTTATCTGTATTCAGAGGGCGAGATTATTTATCTCGCCGATACGCCATTCGAGCGGTTACTTGATATTCAGCGCCAGGTTGGTCAGTGCCAGACCATGACCAGCTTGTCACAAGCGGATTTTGAAGCCCGGCTGGAAGCGGTATTCCATCAGAATACCGGTGAGTCACAACAGATTGCGCAGGATATTGATCAATCCGTCGATCTTCTCTCGCTTTCGGAAGAGATGCCCGCAAATGAAGATCTCCTGAATGAAGATTCAGCGGCACCGGTTATCCGTTTAATCAACGCCATTTTGAGTGAGGCTATTAAAGAAATGGCCTCCGACATCCACATTGAAACCTATGAAAAAACAATGTCGATCCGTTTTCGCATCGATGGCGTATTGCGAACAATTTTACAGCCAAATAAAAAACTGGCAACGTTGCTTATTTCACGAATTAAGGTCATGGCTCGTCTTGATATCGCCGAAAAACGTATTCCACAGGATGGAAGAATCAGTTTGCGTATCGGGCGACGTAACATAGATGTCCGCGTATCCACACTGCCGTCCATCTATGGTGAACGCGCCGTGCTCCGCCTGCTGGATAAAAACAGCCTCCAGCTTTCATTGAACAACCTGGGGATGACGGCAGCGGATAAGCAGGATTTAGAAAATCTCATTCAGCTTCCGCACGGTATTATCCTGGTGACAGGGCCGACAGGCTCCGGTAAAAGCACCACGTTATACGCCATCCTTTCGGCGCTGAATACTCCCGGCCGCAATATTCTGACGGTAGAAGATCCCGTGGAATATGAGCTGGAAGGCATTGGGCAAACGCAGGTGAATACCCGCGTGGATATGTCTTTCGCTCGCGGCCTGCGCGCCATACTTCGCCAGGACCCGGATGTCGTCATGGTGGGGGAAATTCGTGATACAGAAACCGCGCAGATTGCGGTTCAGGCCTCGCTCACCGGTCATCTGGTGCTCTCAACACTCCACACCAACAGTGCATCAGGCGCGGTAACCCGACTCCGCGACATGGGCGTCGAATCATTCCTGCTTTCGTCTTCAATGGCAGGGATTATCGCGCAACGTCTGGTTCGTCGCCTGTGTCCGCAATGCCGACAATTCACGCCCGTATCACCCCAACAAGCGCAGATGTTTAAATATCATCAGCTCGCGGTGACAGCAATTGGCACTCCCGTAGGCTGCCCTCATTGCCATCAATCCGGCTATCAGGGGCGCATGGCAATCCACGAAATGATGGTGGTGACGCCGGAATTGCGGGCCGCTATTCATGAAAATGTGGATGAACAAACACTGGAGCGACTAGTCCGGCAACAACACAACGCCTTAATCAAAAATGGCCTGCAAAAAGTGATAAGCGGTGACACCTCTTGGGATGAGGTTATGCGCGTCGCCAGTGTCACGCTGGAGAGCGAAGCATGAATTATCACTATCGCGCCATGACCCAGGATGGTCAAAAATTGCAGGGAGTCATTGATGCTAACGATGAGCGTCAGGCACGGCTGCGGCTGCGCGAAGAAGGGCTTTTCCTGCTGGATATTCGCCCCCAAAAAAGTTCGGGAGTAAAAACACGTCGCCCGAGGATCAGCCATAGTGAACTGACGCTTTTCACCCGGCAGTTGGCAACCTTAAGCGCAGCGGCATTACCTCTGGAAGAGAGCCTTGCCGTAATCGGTCAACAAAGCAGTAATAAACGACTGGCTGACGTGTTAAATCAGGTACGCAGCGCCATCCTTGAAGGGCATCCTCTTTCCGATGCATTACAGCATTTTCCCACGCTTTTCGATTCGCTCTATCGTACCCTGGTTAAAGCGGGTGAAAAAAGCGGGCTGCTGGCCCCGGTGTTGGAAAAACTGGCTGATTACAATGAAAATCGGCAGAAAATCCGCAGCAAACTCATTCAGTCACTGATCTATCCCTGCATGCTGACTGCGGTGGCGATTGTGGTAGTGATTATTCTCCTCACTGCTGTCGTGCCTAAAATTACCGAGCAGTTTGTGCATATGAAGCAGCAACTGCCGCTGAGTACACGCATTCTTTTAGGTCTGAGCGACACGTTGCAACGTACCGGCCCGACATTATTAGCCGCAATGTTTATTGTCGCTGTAGGTTTCTGGCTCTGGTTAAAACGCGGCAATAACCGCCACCGTTTTCACGCCATGCTGCTGCGTGTTGCGCTCATCGGCCCGCTGATTTGCGCTATTAACAGCGCACGCTATCTCCGTACCTTAAGTATTTTGCAATCCAGCGGCGTCCCTCTGCTGGATGGGATGAATTTGTCCACCGAAAGTCTCAACAACCTCGAAATTCGCCAGCGTCTGGCAAATGCGGCAGAGAACGTTCGCCAGGGTAACAGCATTCATCTTTCGCTGGAACAAACCGCAATCTTCCCGCCGATGATGCTCTACATGGTGGCCTCTGGCGAAAAAAGCGGGCAGCTCGGCACGTTAATGGTCAGAGCCGCAGATAACCAGGAGACACTCCAACAAAATCGGATCGCCTTAACGCTCTCCATCTTCGAGCCAGCACTCATTATTACGATGGCACTGATCGTCCTGTTTATTGTTGTCTCGGTACTCCAACCTCTTCTTCAACTTAACTCAATGATTAATTAAGGAAAGTATATGCGCGCAACGGATAAGCAACGCGGTTTTACATTACTGGAAATTATGGTGGTTATTGTCATCATTGGCGTACTTGCCAGCCTGGTGGTTCCCAACCTGATGGGCAATAAAGAAAAGGCGGATAAGCAAAAAGCCGTCAGCGATATCGTGGCACTGGAAAACGCCCTGGATATGTACAAACTCGACAATCATCGCTATCCAACCACAAATCAGGGGCTTGAATCCTTAGTAGAAGCGCCGACACTGCCACCGCTGGCCGCAAACTATAACAAGGAAGGTTATATCAAGCGTCTGCCTGCCGATCCCTGGGGCAATGATTATGTCCTCGTTAATCCTGGTGAACATGGTGCATACGATCTGCTTTCAGCAGGTCCCGATGGTGAAATGGGAACCGAGGACGACATCACCAACTGGGGTTTGAGCAAGAAGAAAAAGTAAGTCAGCGATGAATCAGCAACGCGGGTTTACCCTGCTGGAGATGATGCTGGTGCTGGCGCTGGTCGCTATCACGGCAAGTGTGGTGCTCTTAACATATGGTCGGGAGAATGCCGCCAACACTCGTGCGCGCGAAACAGCGGCGCGGTTTACCGCTACACTTGAATTAGCCATCGACCGCGCCACGCTTAGTGGTCAGCCTGTCGGTATCCATTTCTCTGATTCAGCATGGCGCATTATGGTACCGGGCAAAACACCATCAGCCTGGCGCTGGGTTCCATTACAAGAAGATGCCGCAGACGAGAGCCAAAATGACTGGGATGAAGAACTCTCAATTCATCTTCAGCCATTTAAACCTGATGACAGCAACCAACCGCAGGTGGTGATTCTGGCCGACGGACAAATAACGCCCTTCTCTTTGTTGATGGCTAACGCCGGGACCGGTGAGCCGCTCCTGACGTTAGTCAGTTCAGGCACATGGCCCCTGGATCAAACGCTCGCCAGAGATACCCGCCCATGAACAAACAATCAGGGATGACACTGCTTGAAGTCTTACTGGCGATGAGTATTTTCACCGCTGTTGCGCTGACTTTAATGAGCAGTATGCAAGGGCAACGAAATGCCATCGAGCGGATGCGTAACGAGACGCTGGCATTGTGGATAGCGGATAACCAGCTTCAGTCACAAGATTCATTCAACGATGAAAACACGTCCAGTTCTGGCAAAGAGTTAATAAATGGCGAAGAGTGGAACTGGCGCAGCGATATCCACTCAAGTAAAGACGGTACGCTTCTGGAACGCACCATAACGGTGACATTACCCAGCGGTCAGACAACCTCGCTTACGCGTTATCAAAGCATCGATAATAAATCCGGGCAGGCACAAGATGATTAATCGCCAGCAGGGTTTCACATTGCTGGAAGTCATGGCGGCGCTGGCGATTTTCTCAATGCTTAGTGTGCTGGCGTTTATGATTTTTTCGCAAGCTTCCGAGTTGCATCAACGCTCACAGAAAGAAATCCAGCAGTTCAATCAGCTACAGCGCACCATCACCATTCTTGATAACGATCTCCTGCAATTGGTCGCCAGGAGGAATCGGAGTACGGACAAGATCATGGTGTTGGGTGAAGAAGCTATTTTTACCACGCAAAGTCGCGATCCGCTGGCTCCTCTCAGTGAAGCACAAACCTTACTCACTGTTCACTGGTATCTGCGAAATCGTACGCTCTACCGTGCTGTTCGTACTTCTGTGGATGGCAGGAAGGATCAACCCGCCCAGGCGATGTTGGAGCACGTCGGGAGCTTTCTTCTGGAAAGTAACAGCGGGGAAAGCAAGGAACTTCCTCTCTCAGTCACACTACATCTGCAGACTCAGCAATATGGGGCATTACAGCGTCGTTTTGCATTACCTGAGCAGTTAGCGAGAGAAGAGTCGCCAGCTCAGACGCAGGCCGGGAATAATAACCATGAATAATGAACAACGCGGCGTCGCGCTGCTCATTGTATTGATGCTACTGGCGCTCATGGCTGCTCTGGCAGCAGACATGACGCTCAATTTTCACAGCCAGCTTCAGCGAACCCGCCAGGTAAACCATCATCTGCAACGGCAATATGATATTGAACTGGCGGAGAAACTTGCGCTTGCCAGCCTCACCCAGGACGTTAAAGATAACGACAGACAGACCACGTTGCAGCAGTACTGGGCACAGCCGCAACAGTTGCAGCTGGAAGATGGCAATACAGTGAAGTGGCAGTTACGCGATGCCCAGCACTGTTTTAATCTCAATGCGTTAGCAAAAATCTCTGACGACCCGCTGGCTTCCCCTGATTTCCCCGCCCAGGTATTCAGTACGCTGCTGATTAACGCCGGTATCGATCGCGGAAACACCGATGAGATCGTGCAATCAATCGCTGACTATATTGATGTCGATGACTCACCACGCTTTCACGGCGCAGAAGATAACTTTTACCAAAGCCAGACGCCGCCCCGGCATAGTGCCAATCAGATGCTTTTTCTGACCGGCGAATTGCGTCAGATAAAAGGCATAACCGAAAACATCTATCAGCGGCTTATCCCGTATGTCTGCGTTCTCCCGACCACGGAACTTAGCATCAATCTTAATATGCTAACGGAGAACGATATTCCGCTCTTTAGAGCGTTATTCCTCAATAACATCACGGATGCTGACGCTCGGGTCTTATTGCAAAAAAGGCCGAGGGAAGGCTGGCTAACCACGGATGCATTTCTTTACTGGGCGCAGCAGGATTTCTCCGGCGTGAAGCCTCTGGTAGCTCAGGTGAAAGGGCATCTCTTTCCCTATAGCCGCTATTTTACGCTGAGTACGGAAAGTATCAGCGACGAACAATCCCAGGGATGGCAAAGCCATATTTTTTTCAACCGTAAACAGCAGAGCGCCCAAATCTATCGGCGTACGCTGCAACTCTACTAATCATAAGGATCGTGATGCCTGAATCGTTGATGGTCATACGTTCTTCCTCGACGCTGCGTAAGCATTGGGAATGGATGACGTTCTCCGCAGATAGCGTATCTTCGGTACATACGCTCACAGACGATCTTCCGCTGGAGTCGCTGGCGGATCAGCCCGGTGCCGGAAATGTTCATCTTTTGATCCCACCAGAGGGCCTTTTATATCGTTCCCTCACGCTGCCCAACGCCAAATACAAACTCACCGCACAAACATTGCAATGGCTGGCAGAGGAGACGTTACCCGACAACACCCAGGACTGGCACTGGACGGTTGTCGATAAACAAAACGAAAGTGTCGAGGTGATAGGCATTCAGTTGGAGAAACTCAGTCGTTATCTTGAGCGTTTACATACTGCCGGACTCAACGTAACGCGGGTTTTGCCAGATGGCTGCTATCTTCCCCGGGAAGTAGATAGCTGGACTCTGGTTAACCAGCAAACAAGCTGGCTCATTCGCAGTGCCGCACATGCCTTCAACGAAATGGATGAACACTGGTTACAGCATCTTGCTGCCCAGTTTCCGCCTGAGAATATGCTTTGTTATGGTGTAGCACCTCACGGCGTTGCAGCGGCCAATCCACTTATCCAGCATCCTGAAATACCATCACTGAGTTTGTATTCTGCCGATATTGCATTCCAGCGCTATGACATGCTGCATGGTGTTTTTCGTAAACAGAAAACTGTAAGCAAATCGGGAAAATGGCTCACCCGCCTGGCAGTAAGCTGTCTCGTTCTCGCCATTCTTTCTTTTGTTGGCAGCCGGGGCATCGCGCTCTGGCATACGCTTAAGATTGAAGATCAACTTCAGCAACAACAGCAAGAAACCTGGCAACGTTATTTCCCGCAGCTCAAACGCACCCACAACTTTCGTTTTTACTTTAAGCAGCAACTCGCTCAGCAATATCCTGAAGCTGTGCCGTTGCTCTATCATTTACAAACACTTCTGCTGGAACACCCTGAACTGCAGTTAATGGAGGCGAACTATAGCCAGAAGCAAAAGTCGCTGACCTTAAAAATGAGTGCTAAGAGTGAAGCCAATATCGATCGTTTCTGTGAATTAACACAGTCCTGGCTTCCGATGGAAAAAACAGAAAAAGATCCGGTCAGTAGTGTATGGACAGTAAGGAGCTCAGGGAAATGATTAAATCATGGTGGGCAGAAAAATCCACATCGGAAAAACAGCTCGTTGCGGCACTGGCGGTTCTCTCGCTCGGCGTTTTTTGTTGGCTTGGGGTGATAAAACCGATAGATACCTGCATTGCAGAGCACCAATCCCACACGCAAAAAATTAAGAAGGACATCAAATGGATGCAGGATCAAGCGAGCACCCATGGTTTACTCGGTCATCCTGCGCTTACGCAGCCCATCAAAAATATCCTTCTCGAAGAAGCAAAACGCGAGAATTTGACTATCACGCTGGAAAACGGTCCGGACAATACCCTGACAATTCATCCTGTCACAGCTCCCCTCGAAAACGTCTCCCGCTGGCTCACTACGGCACAGATAACATACGGTATTGTTATTGAAGATCTTCAGTTTACTCTTGCCGGAAACGAAGAGATCACCCTCAAGCATTTGTCCTTCAGGGAGCAACAATAATGACAATGCTACTGCCGCTCTTCATTCTGCTTGGTTTTATAGCAGGTTATTTTGTTAATGCTATGGCCTATCACCTCTCGCCTTTGGAGGATAAAACGGCGTTAACGTTTCGCCAGGTATTGATTCATTTCAGGCAAAAAAAATATGCCTGGCATGATACAGTGCCCCTGATACTTTGCGTTGCTGCTGCTATCGCCTGCGCCCTGGCACCTTTCACGCCCATCGTAACTGGCGCACTCTTTCTCTATTTCTGTTTCGCACTCACGCTCAGTGTTATTGATTTTCGCACTCAACTCCTGCCCGACAAACTCACCTTACCGCTGCTCTGGCTTGGCTTGGTATTTAATGCGCAGTCTGGATTAATTGATTTACATGATGCGGTTTACGGCGCGGTAGCTGGCTATGGGGTGCTGTGGTGTGTTTACTGGGGCGTCTGGTTAGTTTGTCACAAAGAGGGATTGGGCTACGGTGATTTCAAGCTACTGGCCGCTGCAGGCGCGTGGTGTGGCTGGCAAACGTTGCCAATGATACTGCTGATTGCCTCACTGGGTGGCATTGGTTACGCCATCGTTTCACAACTTCTGCAACGCCGGACTATAACCACTATCGCATTCGGCCCGTGGCTTGCGCTCGGCAGCATGATAAACCTGGGGTATCTGGCCTGGATCTCGTATTAACCGGGAGGGTTCTCCCTCCCGACACGGCTCAACTTTCTTCGCGGATCTGTGCTTGCAGATAATTTTGTAGGCCCATCTTCTGAATCAGATCAAGTTCCGTTTCCAGCCAGTCGATATGGCCTTCTTCATCACGCAAAATTTCTATCATCATATCGCGGCTGACGTAATCATGAACGCTATCGGCATAACCAATTGCCTCACGCAAATTCTTCGCGCCATCCAGCTCAAGTGCCAGATCAGAACGTAGCATTTCCTCAACATCTTCACCAATGTTCAGTTTGCCCAGGTCCTGTAAGTTTGGAAGACCTTCCAGAAAAAGAATGCGCTCAATATAACGATCGGCGTGTTTCATCTCATCAATGGATTCATGATACTCCACATCATTGAGACGTTTAAGACCCCAGTTTTTAAACATCCGGGCATGAAGAAAGTACTGATTGATTGCGACAAGCTCATTTCCCAACAGTTTGTTGAGATAATTTATAACTTTAGTATCACCTTTCATTTTTTGACTCCTTCGCTTCCACTCTTTGAAGCGTAGAACGGCTTACGAGTAAGTCAAAAAACACACTCCGTTTATGCGGACTCCTTAAACTCCGGCAACTGCATTAATTCATCCTCCATCACTTCACGCGCGGCCCGGACACATTTACCGCACTGATTACCGACCGGAATAAATTTTTTTAATTGCTGGAACGAGTGGGGGGAAAACTGGCGCACAGCCTGACGAATTTTTTTATCGCTGATACCATTACAAAGACAAACGTACATAGAGACTCCCGTATACTTTCTTCAAAAATAAATGAAAATAGTTCTTATTTCAATTACGGAAAGACTCTTTTTTAAGCAAAGAATAGAAATATGAATAAAAATAATGGGCTACCCAAAGTAGCCCATTGACAAAAAATGCGGCGATACCGGAAGGTATCACTAACACATTTATTGCTTAGTAAACGGCGCGAAGATTTCGCTAAATGCGTACTTCGGTGCCTGTTCTTTAGTCAGACCGTGGAATTCCGGAGACAGGTTAGTGCCGCCCGGCAGGTCGCGCGCGATTGACCAGATACCAACCATACCGAGATTACGCTTCTGCGCATCCTGCATGACCAGACGAGCATCAGAGAGATAGAACACCTCGCCCTGAACGTCGTTCACGCCAACCATCGGCGTGGTACCCATCATAGCGTCAATTTCTGCATCGCTCTTGTTGGGATGGAGGCCTTTCAATTGTGAATGCAGGTTGGCAATCGCAGACGTTGCACACTTACCGTGAATGTTCTGGCCTTCGGTATTTGCAGACTGACAAATCGCGTTACCGTAGTCCATTGTCATCACGTTCACACCCGCCAGCTCAACACCTTTCGCTTTGGCATCGCTCAGGACATTCATCCCTTCCGGCGTCAGGCCAGTCGGTAGAATTGGCAAGGTGTACCAGATAGCAATATCTTTGCCTTCTGACTTCCATTTATCCTGCACTTTCTTCACAGCAAGGTTACGACGTTCAATAGATGCCTGATCCGCAACCCAGGTGCCTTCGATATCGAAGTCCAGGACTCTGAGGTTCAGGTTATCAACGATGTCATAATAATGCTGCATCAGATCGTCTACGTTCTTACAGGAAGCAGCCAGCGGAGCGTTGTTAGCACCACCGATAGACAGCATCACATCGCCGCCAGCCTCACGCAGAGCTTTGATTTTGCTGTACTGAGCGTAATTCTGCATACCATAAGCGGTACCCCATGTCGGCAGACAGGTGTTCGCATCTTTACTCACCACAAACGCCAGCGTGAAGTGGTTGACGTTATGATTCTTAGCCAGCGCAGCCAGATCCGGGATCGTATTCAGCGTAAAGTCAACATACGGTGCATAAACGTGTTTCGGCCACGCTTTCTTCGGCGTACCTACACGTTCTTTGGTTCCGGTCCAGTCAACAAAAACACGCCACGGGTTGTTGTCAGAAGGAGAAACTTTCTGCACTTTACTCTGAGAAATGTAGTTCACACCGTTAAAGCGAATCAGCGTATCGCTGGCATAAAGCGTTTCTGGATTAAACTGCGGCGCATTATTCAGCTCTTCGTTGCTATAGCTCTGAGCCTTACCTAACGGCTTCCACGGGCGGCTATTGCTACCGGTGGCGTTTTGGTTCGCCACCAGAGCAGGGTTGTCACTTTGCGTCCAGAACAGCGCTTCATAAGCCTGCCCATCAACAACAACGCGATCACCTTTCACGTACACAGTGGATGCGGACCATGCTTTCGCCGGTTCATATTTCTTCCACGGGTTATCGCCGCCCGGGACAAAGCCCCATGCGTCTTGATCGACAGAGGTTTTATAATGTGCATCGTTATAATCTACGATGCTGTTCGCGCTGTACGCTTTGCTGGCCTGGAAACCATCCGCAACAATGACGCCGCCGTTATCAATTTCACAGGTAGTCGGGTTACCGTACTGACTCAATTCCGCAGCGGTAGCTGTACGCACGAGACGCCATGGGTTATTGGAGTTTTCAGCGCTGGTACCCCGTGGGCAATCTTTAGACCCAACCCACCAGGCATTCTGATAGATATTACCATTGAAGATAACATGGTAAATTTCGCTACCTTCCTGGCCGCTCCACGCTTGCAATGAGTAATCGTTACCGCTATCCGCTGGTGTTGATGGCTCGTTGTTATCCGGGGTTGGGGTCACCGGTGTTTCCGGAGTTGGATCAACCGGAGTCACAGCACCGCCATTATTATCCGGCTTAACGGAACAGGAGCCAGGGTTACCATACTGGCTGACTTCTGTTGCCGTTGCCGCGCGAACATAACGCCATGGGTTGCTGGCATCGTTTTCTTTCGCATCGCCCGGGCAATTTGCCGCGCCTACCCACCAGGCGTTCTTATAAATGCCGCCGTTGTAGATAACGTACCATGTAGAAGAACCTTCCTGACCTTTCCAGGCTACGACAGCATAGTTGTCGTTTGACTTGTCAGCTGGGGCTGGCTGAACATCAGGAGCCGGTTTAACGTCCGGTGCCGGTTTCACATCCGGTGCAGGCTGTGGCGCTGAAGTACAGGACTGTGGATTACTGGTTTCTGAGATTTCCGTTGCCGTAGCGGCACGAACATAACGCCATGGGTTGCTGGCATCATTGCCTTTCGCATCACCCGGGCAGTTAGAAGAGGCTACCCACCAGGCATTTTTATATACCGCACCATTAAAGACGACATACCAGGTCTGACCGCCCTGCTGTTTATTCCAGGCAACTACAGAAGAATTAGACGGAACAGTGCCCTGTGCTGGTGTAGCCGAACCGCCATTAGCCGGCGTATTGGATGCAGGCGTATTTGAATTTGAAGAAGATGAGCTGCCGCTCTTTTCGCAGGAAAGTGTATTGCCAAACTGACTAATTTCTGCAGCTGTTGCGGTACGCTTTAAACGCCACGGGTTAGTTGCATCATTTGCTTTCGCTTTTCCCGGGCAATTTGTAGAAGAAACCCACCAGGCATTTTCATAAATTTTGCCATCGAAAATAACCTGATATTTATTACCACCTTGTTGGTTATTCCATGCTTCCATTGCCAATGCTGGCAGAGCGGAACACACCAGCCCCATACCAATCATAGATTTAGTAAATATATTTAATTTCATTATAATCCCTTGTGACGTAAAAACTGCAAAAAAAAGTCCTACACAGGAATTATTTACGTTTTACGAGAACCCTTCAATATGAATTAAATTACGGCATTAAAAATAAGAAAAAAGCCTGACAAAAGAAGCATTTTAAAAACAGAAACATTCATATTTAAGATATTAAATTTAATTTATATTTTAAATATGAATAATTTATTCGTTCTGACAGGACGAATAAGATATGCAGTCAACAAATGCAAAAAGGGCGCCGAAGCGCCCTTTTTAATTCGAAACTAATTAACGTGTAATTAGCCCAGAACTTTAGCAACAACGCCCGCGCCAACGGTACGGCCGCCTTCACGGATTGCGAAACGCAGACCGTCGTCCATCGCGATCGGGTGGATCAGGGTAACAACCATTTTGATGTTGTCGCCCGGCATTACCATCTCTACGCCTTCCGGCAGTTCGATGGTACCAGTCACGTCAGTAGTACGGAAGTAGAACTGCGGACGGTAGCCTTTGAAGAACGGAGTATGACGGCCGCCTTCATCTTTGGACAGAATGTACACTTCAGATTCGAACTTGGTGTGCGGCTTGATGGTGCCCGGCTTAGCCAGTACCTGACCACGTTCGATTTCTTCACGTTTGATACCACGCAGCAGAACACCTACGTTCTCACCAGCACGGCCTTCGTCCAGCAGTTTGCGGAACATTTCAACGCCAGTACAGGTAGACTTCTGAGTCTCTTTGATACCAACGATTTCAACTTCTTCACCAACTTTGATGATACCGCGTTCTACACGACCGGTAACAACGGTACCACGACCGGAGATGGAGAATACGTCTTCGATCGGCAGCAGGAACGGCTTGTCAATCGCACGCTCTGGTTCCGGAATGTAAGAATCCAGGAAGCCAGCCAGTTCCAGGATTTTCGCTTCCCACTCTGCGTCGCCTTCCAGCGCTTTCAGAGCAGAACCACGAACGATCGGAGTGTCGTCGCCCGGGAAATCGTACTGAGACAGAAGTTCACGAACTTCCATTTCAACCAGTTCCAGCAGCTCTTCGTCATCAACCATGTCGCATTTGTTCAGGAACACGATGATGTACGGAACGCCTACCTGACGACCCAGCAGGATGTGCTCACGAGTCTGCGGCATCGGGCCGTCAGTCGCAGCAACTACCAGGATCGCGCCGTCCATCTGAGCAGCACCGGTAATCATGTTTTTAACATAGTCGGCGTGCCCCGGGCAGTCTACGTGCGCGTAGTGACGGGTCGGGGTGTCATATTCAACGTGAGAAGTGTTGATGGTGATACCACGAGCTTTTTCTTCCGGTGCGTTATCGATCTGGTCGAATGCACGAGCAGCACCGCCGTAGGTTTTAGCCAGTACGGTGGTGATTGCAGCGGTCAGAGTAGTTTTACCGTGGTCAACGTGGCCGATAGTACCAACGTTAACGTGCGGTTTTGTACGTTCAAATTTTTCTTTAGACACGGCTATATTCCTTACTATAGTGCTCTCCCCTTCAGGTGAGAGCACGGGACTTTGGTATTAACCCTTAGGCTTATTTACCACGGGCTTCAATTACGGCCTGAGCAACGTTACTCGGCGCTTCATCATACTTCAGGAATTCCATGGTGTATGATGCACGACCTTTGGTCAGAGAACGCAGCTGAGTTGCATATCCGAACATTTCAGACAGCGGTACTTCAGCGTGGATCTTAACGCCAGTAACTTCAGATTCCTGACCTTTGAGCATACCACGACGACGGCTCAAGTCACCGATAACGTCACCGGTGTTCTCTTCCGGAGTTTCTACTTCAACCTTCATGATCGGCTCAAGCAGAACTGGTTTCGCTTTCTTAAAGCCTTCTTTAAAGGCGATAGAAGCAGCCAGTTTAAACGCCAGTTCAGAGGAGTCAACGTCATGGTAAGAACCGAAGTGCAGACGAACACCCATGTCTACTACCGGGTAGCCTGCCAGCGGACCTGCTTTCAGCTGTTCCTGGATACCTTTATCAACGGCCGGGATGTATTCGCCAGGGATTACACCACCTTTAATGTCGTTGATGAACTCGTAGCCTTTCGGGTTTGAACCCGGCTCCAGCGGGTACATGTCGATAACAACATGACCATACTGACCACGACCACCAGACTGTTTCGCGTGTTTACCTTCAACATCGGTAACTTTCTGGCGGATAGTTTCACGGTAAGCAACCTGCGGTTTACCTACGTTCGCTTCAACGTTGAATTCACGCTTCATACGGTCAACGATGATGTCGAGGTGCAGTTCGCCCATACCCGCGATGATGGTCTGGTTAGATTCTTCGTCAGTCCATACACGGAAAGACGGGTCTTCTTTAGCCAGACGGCCCAGAGCCAGACCCATTTTTTCCTGGTCAGCTTTGGTTTTCGGTTCAACTGCGATGGAGATTACCGGCTCAGGGAATTCCATACGTTCCAGAATGATCGGCGCATCCGGGTCACACAGGGTGTCACCAGTGGTTACGTCTTTCAGACCGATAGCAGCAGCGATGTCGCCCGCGCGAACTTCTTTGATCTCTTCACGTTTGTTAGCGTGCATCTGAACGATACGACCGAAACGCTCACGTGCAGCTTTCACGGAGTTCAGTACGGTATCACCAGAGTTAACCACACCGGAGTAAACACGGAAGAAGGTCAGGTTACCAACAAACGGGTCGGTAGCGATTTTGAACGCCAGAGCAGAGAACGGCTCGTCATCACTTGCGTGACGTTCAGCCGGAGTATCTTTACCGTCGTCCAGGATACCGTTGATCGCAGGTACGTCAACCGGGGATGGCAGGTAATCAATTACCGCATCCAGCATCGCCTGAACACCTTTGTTCTTGAACGCAGAACCACAGGTTACCAGGATGATTTCGTTGTTCAGAACGCGCTGACGCAGAGCACCTTTAATCTCTTCTTCAGTCAGTTCTTCACCACCCAGGTATTTTTCCATCAGCTCTTCAGAAGCTTCAGCTGCGGATTCGATCAGGTTCTGGTGCCATTCGTTAGCCAGTTCAACCATGTCTGCCGGGATATCTTCGTATTCGAAGGTTACGCCCTGGTCAGCATCGTTCCAGTTGATAGCTTTCATTTTCACCAGGTCAACAACACCGGTGAAATGTTCTTCAGCACCAATCGCCAGCTGCAGCGGAACCGGGTTCGCGCCCAGACGGGTTTTGATCTGGTTAACAACTTTCAGGAAGTTCGCACCCATGCGGTCCATTTTGTTAACGAACGCAATGCGCGGAACTTTATATTTGTTTGCCTGACGCCATACGGTTTCAGACTGCGGCTGAACACCACCAACTGCGCAGTAAACCATTACCGCACCATCGAGAACACGCATGGAACGTTCTACTTCGATTGTGAAGTCAACGTGCCCCGGGGTGTCGATGATGTTGATGCGATGCGGCTCATACTGCTTAGCCATACCAGACCAGAATGCAGTAGTCGCAGCGGAAGTGATGGTAATACCACGTTCCTGCTCCTGCTCCATCCAGTCCATGGTTGCAGCGCCGTCATGAACTTCACCGATTTTATGGTTTACACCGGTGTAGAACAGAATACGTTCGGTAGTAGTGGTTTTACCGGCGTCGATGTGCGCACTGATACCGATGTTACGGTAGCGTGCGATGGGTGTTGTACGAGCCATTTGTTTCCTCGTTTATCTTTTAGGCGTTCAATTTAAGTAGCCCAAAGCGGGCTGCTTACTGGAAGCGCCCGCCTGGTGACTAAAACTCCGAAGGGATTACCAACGGTAGTGTGCGAACGCCTTGTTGGCTTCGGCCATACGGTGAACGTCTTCACGTTTCTTAACTGCAGTACCTTTGTTTTCTGCAGCATCAGAAAGTTCGTTCGCCAGGCGCAGAGCCATGGATTTATCACCGCGTTTACGAGCAGCTTCAACGATCCAACGCATTGCCAGAGCATTACGACGAACCGGACGGACTTCAACTGGTACCTGATAAGTAGAACCACCAACGCGGCGAGACTTAACTTCTACAGTCGGGCGCACGTTTTCGAGAGCTACTTCGAATGCTTCCAGTTCAGATTTACCAGAACGCTGAGCCAGGGTCTCCAGCGCGCTGTATACGATAGATTCGGCAGTAGATTTTTTACCATCTACCATCAGGATATTTACAAATTTAGCCAGCAGTTCTGATCCGAACTTCGGATCCGGCAGAATTTTACGCTGACCAATGACGCGACGACGTGGCATGGAAATACTCCGTTGTTAATTCAGGATTGTCCAAAACTCTACGAGTTTAGTTTGACATTTAAGTTAAAACGTTTGGCCTTACTTAACGGAGAACCATTAAGCCTTAGGACGCTTCACGCCATACTTGGAACGAGCCTGCTTACGGTCTTTAACGCCGGAGCAGTCAAGCGCACCACGTACGGTGTGGTAACGAACACCCGGGAGGTCTTTAACACGACCACCACGGATCAGGATCACGGAGTGCTCCTGCAGGTTGTGACCTTCACCACCGATGTAGGAAGTCACTTCGAAACCGTTAGTCAGACGAACACGGCATACTTTACGCAGCGCGGAGTTCGGTTTTTTAGGAGTGGTAGTATATACACGAGTACATACGCCACGTTTTTGCGGGCATGCTTCCAGCGCAGGCACGTTGCTTTTCGCAACTTTGCGAGCACGTGGTTTGCGTACCAGCTGGTTAACTGTTGCCATTAAATAGCTCCTGGTTTTAGCTTTTGCTTCGTAAACACGTAATAAAACGTCCTCACACAATATGAGGACGCCGAATTTTAGGGCGATGCCGAAAAGGTGTCAAGAAATATACAACGATCCCGCCATCACCAGGCCATCTGGCTGGAGTGCTTAACCGTAAGTCTGACGAAATCAGTATAGTCAATGGGAATGATGTCGTTCGAAATTTGACCAGTCAAACCGCGGGCAATAAGGTCTTCGTTCAGGGCATAGACCTTAATGGGGGCATTACGCAGACTTTCAAGGTAGCGGTTACCGTCAACTGCGGCAGTTACACCATCTTGCAATAATAGCAGTTCGTCGCCTTCACAGAGTAGACGCAACAGCGCAGCAAAATCCGTCAGCCAGGGTGAACGATGTAATGTGTGCAGCATAAACGCCTCAAAACCTCAAAATAACATCGTAGTTGGCGAGTTCGCGGCGTAAGGCATCTGCTTCGAGCGGCGTGGCTTCGACAACAAAGGGGGTCTGCGGATCTAACCCGCGTTCGCGCAGTGAAGCCGCACAAACCCAGCACTGTTCAATGTCGTACAGACCCAACAATTTAAAAGTGGCAATGTAATCACGCGCCAGCACTGCATCGGGCTTTTGTCCTGGCAACAGCTGAAAAACGCCATCAGCAATAAAGAAGACAGCCAGATCGTCAGTTAATGCGGAAGTTGCCAGTAAAGCATCTAAACCTTCCCGGCCTGCAGCGGTACCATGAGGCGCAGTAGAAAAAACAAACGCAATTCGTTTCATCAGAACTGTACCACCCTGTTACAGGTCAGCGAGGCTTCCGCCAGCGCGCCAAGTCCACTTAAGGTAAATCCCGGCTGAAGGTTTGACGCAGCCAGCCCCAGTCTTCCGGCCTCCGTTTCATCAACAACACCACGGCGTAATGCTGCCGCTACGCAGATATTCAGCGCCACACCATGTTGCGTATTCAACTGTTGCCAGCCACGCACAAGGTCAAATTCGTCGCTTGCCGGTGAGGTCAATTGGTTAGCGTTATAGACCCCTTCCCGATAGAAAAAGACGCTGCTTAGTTCATGGCCTTCTGCTATCAGCGCCTGCGCAAACTGAAAAGCACTACTCGCCTGTTGCGTACCGTATGCTGGTCCGGTCACCACGATGGCAAAACGCATTACTTATCTTGCCCCTGGAAATCACCGCTCTTGAACTGGCGGATGTAGAGATAGACAGTGTGTTTGGAGATGTTCAGGCGGTCAGCAACCTGGTTGATCGCATCTTTAATATCGAAGATCCCTTTCTCGTAGAGATTTAGCACGATCTGACGATTTTTGGCGTTATTAGAAACATTGCGATCGGCATTCACTTCTTCGATGGTGAACTCCAGCGTTTGGGTAACCAGATCTTCAACAGAAGAGGCAAAGTTGACGCTTGAACCGACATCCGGGGTTTCTGGCGGCACAAAAGTGCTCATAATCTGCGAGAAGGGAACATCAAGATTCATATTGATGCACAGCAGACCAATTACACGCTGTTCGCGGTTACGAATCGCGATAGTCAGGGACTTCATTAATACGCCGCTTTTGGCGCGAGTAAAGTAGCATTTAGAAACGCTGCTATCCGCTCCCGTCATATCGTGCAGCATACGTAGCGCCAGGTCGGTAATTGGCGAACCAATCTTCCGGCCTGTATGTTCACCGTTAGCAATGCGAATGGCTGAACATTTTAGATCCTGCAAAGAGTGCAAAACGATTTCACAGTGGGAGCCAATAAGCATCGCTAACCCGTCCACCACCGCTTCGTAGGATTTCAGAATATCAAAATCGGTCTGGTCGAAAGGACGTTGATCCAGTAAATCCAACTCACTGGTTTCGTTGGTTAAAAGCGACCTGGACATGAAAAAAAACACTCCTTTTCAGGAGCCTGTCGTTAACTTTTCAGGGCAGGCTCATTAATGATGCGGGTAACTAAATTAATACAGCGGAGGTTCCGCTTTCCAGCACTAATTATATCCGGCCTGCAATAAAAAAACCGCCGCCTGGTCAGGCGGCGGTTCTTAATGCTTATTTTTTAGCAGAATCTGCGGCTTTCGCATCAGCTTCCGGCTTTGCATCAGCCTTCGGCGCTGGTTTCACATCCAGCAGCTCTACGTCAAACACCAGGGTAGAATTCGGTGGGATCCCCGGAACACCCGCTTTGCCGTAAGCCAGTTCTGGTGGAATAACCAGTTTGATCTTACCGCCTTTCTTGATGTTCTTCAGACCTTCTGTCCAACCCGGAATAACACCGTCCAGACGGAAAGAGAGCGGTTCACCACGGGTGTAAGAGTTGTCGAACTCTTTACCGTCGATCAGCGTACCCTTGTAGTTCACGACAACAGTATCGCTGTCTTTCGGTGCTTCGCCTTTACCGGCTTCTACTACCTGATAAACCAGACCAGTTGAAGAGGTTTTCACACCTTTCTCTTTGGCAAATTTCTCGCGGTACTCTTTACCTTTCGCTTCGTTATCTGCCGCGTCTTTTTCCATCTTCGCCTGAGCAGAAGACTTCACGCGAGCTTCGAATGCTTGCAGTGTCTGTTCGATCTCTTGGTCAGAGAGTTTGCTCTTATCAGCAAATGCATCCTGAACACCCGCGATCAGCTGATCTTTATCCAGTTTGATGCCCAGTTTTTCTTGTTCTTTAAGAGAGTTTTCCATGTAACGACCCAGCGAAGCACCCAGTGCATAAGCTGATTTCTGATCGTCATTTTTGAACGCTGCTTTGCTGTCAGCAGTTGTAGCAGGTTTTGCAGCTTCAGCAGCAAAAGTGATCGGTGCATGCAGGGCAACGGCCATTGTGGTCGCCAGCAGCGTTACTTTAAACAGTGATTTCATCCATATCTCCAGGATCGGGGCATCTCACCCCAGGGTTAACTATTATCAGAAGGGTACTATAAAGCGTTGTCGAACAAATCTACATACAGACACGCCCTATTATCATCTATTTTCAGACTCTTTTTGTTTAAATTAGTTTCGATGACCGCGAAATGAGTGCTGTCTCGGGCAGCAAAGTTAAGTAGAATCCGCGGCGACCATTCGACAAAAGAGGTGAATCATGCAGGATTTATCATTGGAAGCACGCCTGGCAGAGCTGGAGAGCCGACTGGCTTTTCAGGAAATCACCATTGAAGAACTGAACGTCACGGTGACCGCTCATGAAATGGAGATGGCGAAACTGCGCGATCATCTGCGTCTGCTGACCGAGAAGCTAAAAGCCAGCCAGCCGTCGAACATCGCGTCGCAGGCTGAAGAAACGCCACCGCCACATTATTGAGGCGTAAAAAAAGCGGGGATTCCCCGCTTTTTTGTCACTTTTTCGGTATTAGTGGCAACCGCAACCGCCGTTACCTTTACCGCCGCAGCAGCCTTCGCCACCGTGTTCATGACCGTGATCGTGGCCATGACCACCGCAGCAACCGTCGTGGTCGTGATCGTGGTGATGATCGTGCGCACCGTGAACGTGGCCATGAGCCAGCTCTTCTTCAGTCGCTTCGCGAATCGCCACAACTTCAACGTTGAATTTCAGGTTCTGACCGGCCAGCATGTGGTTACCATCAACCACGACGTGATCGTCTTCAACCGCAGTGATTTCAACCGGTACCGGACCCTGGTCGGTTTCAGCCAGGAAACGCATACCAACCTGCAGTTCATCAACGCCCATAAATACGTCTTTAGGAACGCGTTGCACCAGGTTTTCGTCGTACTGACCATAAGCGTCGTTCGCACCAACAGCGACATCAAATTTGTCGCCAACTTCATGACCTTCCAGCGCCGTTTCCAGGCCAGAGATCAGGGAACCGTGACCATGCAGGTAGTCCAGCGGCGCACTCACCGGAGACTCATCAACCAACACACCGTCTTCTGTACGTACCTGATAGGCCAGGCTGACCACCAGGTCTTTTGCTACTTTCATGATATCTCCTGAGCATGGGAAGAATAGTGGCGCAGATTGTAGCGGAATTCTGCAGCCGTGTACTCACTAGCTTAAAAAATCTCGGCGCATATCGCTAGTCCGGATGAAAAATCCCGATCACTTGCTCATCTTTGCGAACATGATCGCGGGCTTCTTTGTCGACTTCTCGCATCTGGTGTCCGCACTTAACGCATTCAACAATATCAATATTATTTTCGCGCCACATCGCCATTGAATCCTGCGCCTGACAGGCCGGACATTTTGCTCCCGCAATAAAACGTTTTCGGATTGCCATCGTTATCCTCTACTCAAATTCATCCCAGCCATCCAGCTGGCGTCGTTCTTGTTGCATTTCACGCTGGAAAATCTCTTCCAGTTCGCGTCGGGCTTCCCTGGCGCGAGAAATTTGTACGGTATCGGCATGCATCGGTATGAGCTCCCGCAACATTCGCATATCCAGGCGACGAAAATGCAGTTGTGCCCGCTGTGCCTGATGCGGATGCATGCCAAGCGTGACCAGCGTTTTGCGCCCCAGCTCTAACGCACTGGAGAATGTCTCACGAGAAAACTGCGTCACCCCTGCCTGTAATAACTCATGCGCTTCCACACGTCCGCGCGCTCGCGCAAGAATATGTAAATGCGGAAAGTGCTGTTGGCATATTTCCACCAGCTTCATGGTGTCTTCCGGCTCGTTACAGGTAATGACGATAGACTCAGCGGCCTCTGCACCCGCAGAACGTAAAAGATCTACCTGCGTGGCGTCGCCGTAATAAACTTTGTAGCCATATTTGCGCATCAGGTTAACGGCGCTGATATCCCGCTCCAGCACGGTAATGCGTATTTTATTTGCCATCAACAAACGACCAATCACCTGCCCAAAACGTCCGAAGCCCACGACTATGACCTGGGGTTTATCATCGTTGACCCACGGTTTTTCGTCTTCTTCTTCCGGTCCGTTAAACTGGCGGGATAGCCATTTATCCACCAGCTTCATCAGCAGCGGCGTGGTCATCATGGAAAGCGTCACCGTCACCAGCAATAGCGCCATCTGGTCGCCCTGGAATAAGCGTTGTGAAGAAGCGGTAGAAAAGAGGACAAAGGCAAACTCGCCGCCCTGACTCAACACGCCAGCAAACTGCATCCGCTCTGAGCTACGCACGCCATACAGCCGCGCCAGCAAATACAGCACGAGAATTTTCACCGCCACCAGCACAACCACGCTTATCACTACCCACAACAGATGGGTATAAAGCACTCCGAGGTTGAGCGACATGCCGACAGAGATAAAAAACAGTCCGAGCAGCAAGCCTTTGAACGGATCGATAGCCGTTTCCAGCTCATGGCGATATTCACTTTCCGCCAGCAGCACGCCCGCAATAAACGTACCGAGCGCCATCGACAACCCCAGCGCATCCATAAACAATGCGGAACCCAACACCAGCAGCAGTGTCGCGGCGGTGAACACTTCCCGCACACCAGAAGCAGCAATAAAACGGAATACCGGACGCAGTAAATAGCGCCCCCCAATCAGCATGCCGACAAACGCCAGCACCTTCATGCCGATCTTCATCCAGTCGAAATGTTCGTCTGCCGAACCCGCCAGCAGCGGTACTAACGCCAGCGCGGGGATCACCGCCAGATCCTGAAACAGCAAAACCGAAAAACCTAGCTGTCCAGATTCGCTGCGATTCATCCCTTTCTCACGCATCAGTTGCAACGCCATTGCAGTGGAAGACATCGCAAGGCCAATGCCACCGACCACCGCCGCCTGCCAGGCGAAATCCGTCAGCATCAATAATCCCGCCAGCAACGCCGCGCTTAACAGCACCTGTGCCGCGCCTACGCCAAAAATCGAACGCCGCAGTTGCCAAAGCTTGGAGGGATTCAACTCAAGGCCGATGATAAACATCAGGAACACCACGCCGAGTTCCGAAAAGTGGAGGATCTCATCGACGTCGCTAATAAAACCCAGCCCCCACGGGCCAATTGCAATCCCTGCCAGCAAATATCCCAACACAGCGCCAATACCCAGCCGCGATGCCAGCGGCACCGCAGCCACCGCCGCGAAGAGAAACAGCACTCCCGCGAGTAAAAAATCGGAACCTTCCATCAGCGGCCTCCCGGAGACAGCGGATTTGCCAGCCAGTCACCGTAGGCTCTGGCGTGACTTGCCAGCTCCTGTGCGCTTTGCCGTCTCGCCCAGTAAATAATGATGGGACTTAACCAATGCATCCGGCACATGCCCGCCGCCAGCTCAAAGGGGCGCAGAACATCGCTCATCGGGTAGCGATTCAATGCGTCATAACGGTAAGCACTTTCCGGCTCGCCGGTGGTAATCACGCTACGCCAGTACTTTCCCGCCAGTTGGTTTCCTCCCGGCCCGCTGGCAAAACCACGGCTTAATACCCGGTCCAGCCACTCTTTCAGTAGCGCCGGGCAGCTATAGGTATAAAGAGGGTGCTGAAAGACAATCACCTCGTGCTCGCGAAGTAATGCCTGCTCACGGGGGATATCAATAAAAAAATCGGGATAGTGCGCATAAAGGTCGTGCACGGTAACATTGCTGAGCTGCGTGGCCGGTTTAAGCAGTACCCGGTTTGCCACCGAGTCCTGAGATTCCGGATGGGCATACAGCAGCAAAACTTTCGCTGGCTGAGACATCATCCCCCTCCCGGTATGGTTTTTGTGTATAGTCGCTGTTTTGGGCTACCATTGCGCCCGGTGCGGCAGCTCGCCCATACATTACATTATCATAATGATAAGTTAACATAGTCTGAACATACGGCGCCTTATGATTGTTTTCTCCTCGTTACAAATTCGTCGCGGCGTGCGCGTCCTGCTGGATAATGCCACCGCCACCATCAACCCCGGTCAGAAAGTCGGCCTGGTGGGTAAAAACGGCTGTGGTAAATCTACCCTGCTGGCATTGCTGAAAAATGAAATCAGCGCCGACGGCGGCAGCTACACCTTTCCAGGAAGCTGGCAACTGGCGTGGGTGAATCAGGAAACACCAGCGCTACCGCAAGCGGCGCTGGAATATGTCATTGACGGCGACCGTGAATATCGTCAACTGGAAGCGCAGCTACACGACGCCAACGAACGTAACGACGGGCACGCCATTGCGACCATTCATGGCAAGCTGGATGCTATTGACGCATGGAGCATTCGCTCCCGCGCCGCCAGCCTGCTGCACGGCCTCGGTTTCAGCAATGAACAACTGGAGCGCCCGGTAAGTGATTTCTCCGGTGGCTGGCGTATGCGTCTTAACCTCGCCCAGGCGCTGATTTGCCGTTCAGACTTGCTGCTGCTCGACGAACCAACTAACCACCTCGATCTCGATGCTGTTATCTGGCTGGAAAAATGGCTGAAGAGCTATCAGGGCACGCTGATCCTGATCTCCCACGACCGCGACTTCCTCGATCCGATCGTTGATAAAATTATTCATATCGAACAACAAAACATGTTCGAGTACACCGGCAACTACAGCTCGTTTGAAGTGCAGCGTGCTACCCGTCTGGCACAGCAACAGGCGATGTATGAAAGCCAGCAAGAGCGCGTGGCACATCTGCAAAGTTATATCGACCGTTTCCGTGCCAAAGCCACCAAAGCGAAGCAGGCCCAGAGCCGTATTAAGATGCTCGAGCGTATGGAGTTGATTGCCCCAGCGCACGTCGACAACCCGTTCCGTTTTAGCTTCCGCGCGCCGGAAAGCCTGCCTAATCCGTTGTTGAAAATGGAAAAGGTCAGCGCAGGTTATGGCGATCGCATTATTCTCGACTCGATTAAACTGAATCTGGTGCCGGGTTCGCGCATTGGTCTGTTAGGCCGCAATGGCGCGGGTAAATCGACATTAATCAAACTGTTAGCCGGAGAGCTTGCGCCAGTCAGCGGTGAAATTGGCCTGGCGAAAGGGATCAAACTCGGTTACTTCGCCCAGCATCAACTGGAATATCTACGCGCCGACGAATCGCCTATTCAACATCTGGCACGTTTAGCACCGCAGGAACTAGAACAAAAACTGCGTGATTACCTCGGCGGCTTTGGTTTCCAGGGCGATAAAGTGACGGAAGAAACGCGCCGTTTCTCCGGTGGGGAAAAAGCCCGCCTGGTGCTGGCATTAATCGTCTGGCAGCGTCCGAATCTACTG
Organism: Escherichia coli; assembly: GCF_036503815.1. Classification (GTDB taxonomy): domain Bacteria; phylum Pseudomonadota; class Gammaproteobacteria; order Enterobacterales; family Enterobacteriaceae; genus Escherichia; species Escherichia coli_F. Next base: position 466,403 of record NZ_AP027764.1, on the reverse strand, counting down.
CTGCTCGACGAACCGACTAACCACCTTGACCTCGACATGCGCCAGGCACTGACTGAAGCGTTGATCGAGTTTGAAGGCGCATTGGTTGTCGTTTCGCACGACCGCCATTTGTTGCGTTCCACCACTGACGATCTCTATCTGGTTCACGATCGTAAAGTCGAACCGTTCGACGGCGATCTGGAAGATTATCAACAGTGGTTGAGCGACGTTCAAAAGCAGGAAAACCAGACAGACGACGCGCCAAAAGAGAACGCGAACAGCGCCCAGGCACGTAAAGACCAGAAGCGTCGGGAAGCGGAGCTGCGTGCGCAAACCCAGCCACTGCGTAAAGCAATCGCCCGTCTGGAAAAAGAGATGGAGAAGCTGAACGCGCAACTGGCGCAGGCGGAAGAGAAACTCAGCGACAGCGAACTGTACGATCAAAGCCGTAAAGCGGAGTTGACCGCCTGCCTGCAACAGCAAGCCAGCGCCAAATCCGGCCTGGAAGAGTGCGAAATGGCGTGGCTGGAAGCCCAGGAGCAGCTTGAGCAGATGCTGCTGGAAGGCCAAAGCAACTGATGGCGCAGATAACGACGACCGATGCCAATGAATTCAGCAACAGTGCTGAATTCACCCCTATGCGCGGCTTTAGCAATTGTCATCTGCAAACCATGCTGCCGCGTCTGTTTCGTCGCAAGGTGAAATTCACCCCGCACTGGCAGCGACTGGAGTTGCCCGACGGCGATTTTGTCGATCTCGCATGGAGTGAAGACCCTGCCCAGGCGAACCATAAACCGCGTTTAGTGGTGTTTCACGGGCTGGAGGGCAGCCTCAATAGCCCTTACGCCCACGGTCTGGTCGAGGCGGCGCAAAAACGCGGCTGGCTGGGCGTGGTGATGCATTTTCGCGGATGCAGCGGTGAACCAAACCGTATGCACCGCATTTACCATTCGGGCGAAACCGAAGACGCCAGCTGGTTTTTACGCTGGCTGCAGCGCGAATTTGGACATGCGCCAACGGCTGCCGTCGGCTATTCGCTCGGCGGTAATATGCTCGCCTGTTTGCTGGCAAAAGAAGGTAATAACCTCCCGATTGATGCAGCGGTAATTGTCTCCGCGCCATTTATGCTGGAAGCCTGTAGTTATCATATGGAAAAGGGCTTTTCCCGCGTTTATCAGCGTTACTTGCTGAACCTGTTAAAAGCCAATGCTGCGCGCAAACTGGCAGCCTATCCCGGTACGCTGCCGATTAATCTCGCACAGTTAAAATCGGTACGTCGCATCCGTGATTTTGACGATCTGATCACCGCCAGAATTCATGGCTACGCTGACGCTATCGACTATTATCGTCAGTGTAGCGCCATGCCGATGCTGAACCAGATCGCCAAACCGACACTGATTATTCACGCCAAAGACGATCCGTTTATGGATCATCAGGTGATCCCGAAACCGGAAAATCTCCCCCCGCAGGTGGAGTATCAACTGACTGAACATGGTGGTCATGTTGGCTTTCTTGGCGGTACATTACTTCATCCGCAAATGTGGCTGGAGTCACGCATTCCTGACTGGTTAACAACGTATCTGGAGGCGAAATCATGTTGATTCCGTGGCAAGAACTCTCCCCCGAAACGCTGGAAAATTTAATTGAAAGTTTTGTGTTACGCGAAGGCACCGATTATGGTGAACATGAGCGTACACTTGAACAGAAAGTCGCCGACGTCAAACGCCAGCTACAGTGCGGAGAAGCGGTGCTGGTATGGTCGGAGCTGCACGAAACGGTCAATATCATGCCGCGCAGTCAGTTTCGCGAATAACCTGCAGCCGTCGGCGGACGAGATAATAATGATAGCTAAGTCATGGAGTTACTATGTCTGCCAAACATCCGGTCATTGCGGTAACAGGATCCAGCGGCGCGGGGACCACCACCACCAGTCTCGCGTTTCGTAAAATATTCGCGCAGTTAAATCTGCATGCAGCTGAGGTGGAAGGCGACAGTTTTCACCGTTACACGCGCCCGGAAATGGACATGGCGATCCGCAAGGCGCGTGATGCCGGGCGGCATATCAGCTACTTTGGCCCCGAAGCGAACGACTTCGGCCTGCTGGAACAAACCTTCATTGAATACGGTCAGAGCGGCAAAGGAAAATCACGCAAATATCTGCATACGTACGACGAAGCGGTACCGTGGAATCAGGTGCCGGGAACATTCACCCCATGGCAACCTTTACCGGAACCCACTGATGTACTGTTTTATGAAGGGCTACACGGCGGCGTGGTCACACCACATCATAACGTTGCGCAACATGTGGATTTACTGGTTGGCGTGGTGCCTATCGTTAACCTGGAGTGGATTCAAAAACTGATCCGCGACACCAGCGAGCGCGGGCACTCACGAGAAGCAGTGATGGACTCAGTAGTGCGCTCAATGGAAGACTATATCAACTACATCACACCGCAGTTTTCCCGCACCCATCTTAACTTCCAGCGCGTCCCCACCGTTGACACCTCAAACCCGTTCGCGGCAAAAGCTATCCCGTCGCTGGATGAAAGCTTTGTGGTGATCCATTTTCGTAATCTGGAAGGGATCGATTTCCCCTGGCTGCTTGCGATGTTGCAGGGCTCATTCATTTCCCACATCAATACATTAGTGGTGCCGGGCGGTAAAATGGGTCTGGCAATGGAGTTAATTATGCTGCCACTGGTGCAACGATTGATGGAAGGAAAGAAAATCGAGTAACTCTGCTAATATGCCGGATAAACAATTATCCGGCATCGTACTCCTGACATCAAATCACGCGGCAACCACTTCATACGAGTGAGTAATATTCACCGCTTTTTCCAGCATCAACGCCACTGAACAATATTTCTCGGCAGAGAGATCTACCGCACGCGAAACCGCTGCGTCTTTCAGGTCGCGACCGGTGACGATAAAATGCAGATTAATGTGCGTAAACAGGCGTGGTGCCTCTTCGCGGCGTTCAGAGGTCAATTTTACTTCACAATCGACCACATCCTGACGCCCCTTTTGCAGGATAGAAACCACATCGATGGCGCTACAGCCCCCCGCCGCCATCAACACCATTTCCATCGGACTTGGCGCTTTATCGCCTGAGTTGCCATCCATTAAAATCTGGTGACCAGAGGCGGATTCGCCCAGAAAAGTTAACCCTTCGACCCACTTCACTCGCGCTTGCATTTTTGCTACTCCACTGCGTCAATTTTCCTGACAGAGTACGCGTACTAACCAAATCGCGCAACGGAAGGCGACCTGGGTCATGCTGAAGCGAGACACCAGGAGACACAAAGCGAAAGCTATGCTAAAACAGTCAGGATGCTACAGTAATACATTGATGTACTGCATGTATGCAAAGGACGTCACATTACCGTGCAGTACAGTTGATAGCCCCTTCCCAGGTAGCGGGAAGCACAATTTCGGCAATCCAGAGACAGCGGCGTTTTCTGGCTCTGGAGAAAGCTTATAACAGAGGATAACCGCGCATGGTGCTTGGCAAACCGCAAACAGACCCGACTCTCGAATGGTTCTTGTCTCATTGCCACATTCATAAGTACCCATCCAAGAGCACGCTTATTCACCAGGGTGAAAAAGCGGAAACGCTGTACTACATCGTTAAAGGCTCTGTGGCAGTGCTGATCAAAGATGAAGAGGGTAAAGAAATGATCCTCTCCTATCTGAATCAGGGTGATTTTATTGGCGAACTGGGCCTGTTTGAAGAAGGCCAGGAACGTAGCGCATGGGTACGTGCGAAAACCGCCTGTGAAGTGGCTGAAATTTCATACAAAAAATTTCGCCAATTGATTCAGGTAAACCCGGACATTCTGATGCGTCTTTCTGCACAGATGGCGCGTCGTTTGCAAGTCACTTCAGAGAAAGTGGGCAACCTGGCGTTCCTCGACGTGACGGGCCGCATTGCACAGACTCTGCTGAACCTGGCAAAACAACCGGATGCCATGACTCACCCGGACGGTATGCAAATCAAAATTACCCGTCAGGAAATCGGTCAGATTGTCGGCTGTTCTCGTGAAACCGTGGGGCGCATTCTGAAGATGCTGGAAGATCAGAACCTGATCTCCGCACACGGTAAAACCATCGTCGTTTACGGCACTCGTTAATCCCGTCGGAGTGGCGCGTTACTGAGTAGCGCGCCATTTTGTTTCCCCCGATGTGGCGCAGACTGATTTATCACCCCGATATCAACTATGCACTACGACAAACGCTGGTGCTATGTTTGCCCGTGGCCGTTGGGTTAATGCTTGGCGAATTACGATTCGGTCTGCTCTTCTCCCTCGTTCCAGCCTGTTGCAATATTGCGGGCCTTGATACGCCTCATAAACGTTTTTTCAAACGCTTAATCATTGGTGCGTCACTGTTTGCCACCTGTAGCTTGCTGACACAGCTACTACTGGCAAAAGATGTTCCCCTGCCCTTTTTGCTGACCGGATTAACGCTGGTGCTTGGTGTCACTGCTGAGCTGGGGCCATTGCACGCAAAATTGCTTCCCGCATCGCTGCTCGCCGCCATTTTTACCCTCAGTCTGGCGGGATACATGCCGGTCTGGGAACCGTTGCTCATCTATGCGCTGGGCACTCTCTGGTACGGATTGTTTAACTGGTTTTGGTTCTGGATCTGGCGCGAACAACCGCTACGCGAGTCACTAAGCTTGCTGTACCGTGAACTGGCGGATTATTGCGAAACCAAATACAGCCTGCTTACCCAGCACACCGATCCTGAAAAAGCATTGCCGCCGCTGCTGGTGCGCCAGCAAAAAGCGGTCGATTTAATTACTCAGTGCTATCAGCAAATGCATATGCTTTCCGCGCAAAATAATACTGACTACAAGCGGATGCTGCGTATTTTCCAGGAGGCGCTGGATTTACAGGAACATATTTCGGTCAGCTTGCATCAGCCGGAAGAGGTGCAAAAGCTGGTCGAGCGTAGCCATGCGGAAGAAGTTATCCGCTGGAATGCGCAAACTGTCGCCACTCGCCTGCGCGTGCTGGCTGATGACATTCTTTACCATCGCCTGCCGACGCGCTTTACAATGGAAAAACAAATTGGCGCGCTGGAAAAAATCGCCCGCCAGCATCCGGATAATCCGGTTGGGCAATTCTGCTATTGGCACTTCAGCCGCATCGCTCGTGTACTACGCACCCAAAAACCGCTCTATGCCCGTGATTTACTGGCCGATAAACAGCGGCGAATGCCGTTACTGCCGGCGCTAAAAAGTTATCTGTCACTGAAATCTCCGGCGCTACGCAATGCTGGACGACTGAGTGTGATGTTAAGTGTTGCCAGCCTGATGGGTACCGCGCTGCATCTGCCGAAGTCGTACTGGATCCTGATGACGGTATTGCTGGTGACGCAAAATGGTTACGGCGCGACTCGCCTGCGAATTGTGAATCGTTCTGTGGGAACCGTGGTCGGGTTAATCATTGCGGGCGTTGCCCTGCACTTTAAAATTCCCGAAGGTTATACCCTGACGTTGATGCTGATTACCACCCTCGCCAGCTACCTGATATTGCGCAAAAACTACGGCTGGGCGACGGTCGGTTTTACCATTACCGCAGTATATACCCTGCAACTGTTGTGGCTGAACGGTGAGCAGTACATTCTTCCGCGTCTTATCGACACCATTATTGGTTGTTTGATTGCTTTCGGCGGAACTGTCTGGCTGTGGCCGCAGTGGCAGAGCGGGTTATTGCGTAAAAACGCCCATGACGCTTTAGAAGCCTATCAGGAAGCGATTCGTTTGATTCTGAGCGAGGATCCGCAACCTACGCCACTGGCCTGGCAGCGAATGCGGGTAAATCAAGCGCATAACACTCTGTATAACTCATTGAATCAGGCGATGCAGGAACCGGCGTTCAACAGCCATTATCTGGCAGATATGAAACTGTGGGTAACACACAGCCAATTTATTGTTGAGCATATTAATGCTATGACCACGCTGGCGCGGGAACACCGGGCATTGCCACCTGAACTGGCACAAGAGTATTTACAGTCTTGTGAAATCGCCATTCAGCGTTGTCAGCAGCGACTGGAGTATGACGAACCGGGGAGTTCTGGCGATGCCAATATCATGGATGCGCCGGAGATGCAGCCGCACGAAGGTGCGGCAGGTACGCTGGAGCAGCATTTACAACGGGTTATTGGTCATCTGAACACCATGCACACCATTTCGTCGATGGCATGGCGGCAGCGACCGCATCATGGGATTTGGCTGAGTCGCAAGTTGCGGGATTCGAAGGCGTAATACAGGCTAAACCATCGGATAAGGCGTTCACGCCGCATCCGATATCTTTTGCCTGATGCGACGCTGACGCGTCTTATTTACGCCCCAATCACCTTCGCCACCGCGTGGGCGAAACGATGCATCCCTTCATCGATATCCGCATCTTCCACCACCAGCGACGGCGCAAAACGCATCACATCAGGCCCGGCATTCAGCACCATTACGCCTTCCTCGGCACCCGCATACAGGAAATCACGCGCCCGACCTTTGTACTGTGGTTTCAGCTCTGCGCCAATCAACAGCCCCATACCGCGAATATCGCTAAACACATCGTACTGCTGATCGATCTTCTGCAAATGGTCCACAAAACGCTGGCGTTTCGCGTGAATGCCTTCCAGCACTTCAGGGGTATTGATGATATCAAACGCCGCGCCAGCTACTGCACAGGCCAGTGGATTACCGCCGTAGGTGGAACCGTGAGAACCAGGATGAAACGCAGAAGCAATCTCCGCCGTAGTCAGCATGGCGCTAATCGGGAAGCCGCCGCCTAACGCTTTGGCGGAGGTCAGAATATCCGGCGTCACGCCGAAATGCATGTAAGCAAACAGATCGCCGGTCCGCCCCATCCCGCACTGCACTTCATCAAACACCAATAATGCCTGATGTTGATCGCACAGCTCGCGCAAGCCCTGCAAAAACTCTGGCGTCGCTGCCGTCACGCCGCCCTCGCCCTGAATCGGCTCAACCACCACCGCGCAGGTGTGATCATCCATCACCGCTTTCACTGCGTGGAGATCATTAAAGGGAACGTGGATGATGTCTGCCGGTTTTGGCCCAAAGCCGTCGGAATATTTTGGCTGCCCGCCCACCGAGACGGTAAACAGCGAACGACCATGAAAAGCGTTATGGAAGGCAATAATTTTGGTTTTGAACGGGCTATGACGCACACAGGCGTAATGGCGTGCCAGTTTAAAGGCAGTTTCGTTAGCTTCCGTGCCGGAGTTCATAAACACCACGCGTTCGGCAAACGTTGCCTCAATCAGTTTACGACCAAGACGCAGCGCCGGTTCATTGGTAAAAACGTTACTGATATGCCACAGAGTTTCGCCCTGGGTTTTTAACGCGTTCACCAGCGCAGGATGGCAATGGCCCAACGCCGTAACTGCAATGCCACCCGCGAAATCGACATACTCCTTGCCCTGTTGATCCCAGATTCGGCTGCCCAGACCTTTTACCGGAATAAACTCTGCCGGAGCATAAATCGGCAGGATCACTTCATCGAAAGTCGCGCGTGTAATTGCTGTTTGTTCAGTTGCCATCTCATGATCACCCTGTTACGCATAAACCAATGTGAAATTATAATCACAAAATATGCATAAAAAATCACTAAATGGCAATCAGAAATCAGCGCTCCAGGAAATTAGCCAGCAGTTGATGCCCTTGTTCGCTGAGAATACTTTCTGGATGGAACTGCACGCCTTCCAGATCCCACTGGCGATGACGAATCCCCATAATCTCGCGGGTTTCGCTCCAGGCCGTCACTTCAAAGCACTCCGGTAATGAGTCAGGCTCCACCACCAGCGAATGGTAGCGTGTCACGGTGAGTGGATTTGCCAGCCCCTTAAATACGCCCTCACCGTTATGTGTGATCGGCGAGGTTTTGCCGTGCATCACCTTTGCGGCGCGCACAACTTTGCCACCAAAAGCCTGCGCCATTGCCTGATGACCGAGGCAGACGCCAAGAATCGGCAAACTGCCGGCGTAGTGGCGAATAACGTCAAGGGAGATCCCTGCATCGTCCGGCGTACAGGGTCCAGGTGAGATAACAATTTTCTGCGGTTTGAGTGTGTCGATATCCGCCAACGTTAACGCATCGTTGCGCTTAACCAACACGTCGGCCCCCAGTTCACAAAAGTACTGGTAGAGGTTCCAGGTGAAAGAATCGTAGTTATCAATAAGCAGGATCATGGCGGCTCCGGTACGAAAGAACCGCGCTATTTTACTCAGATTCCCCGGCTTCGCTTACCACTTTGCTAAATATCGTCTGCAGCGCAGTGAGATCCCCCATTGCCCCACTCTGATTTGCCTGATTCCAGGCCTCTTTTTCGATACCCTGCCAGCTCAGTTGATAACCAGCATGAATCGCCAGTTGCTCGAAGAAGATACGCTGTGCCAGACCACTTCCCGCACGGAAGGGATGCAGGACGTTAATTTCACAATAGTAGTGTGCCAGCCGCTCGACGAACTTCGCTTTCTCCAGGCCAACCAGATACCCTTCTTCCTCCAGATCCTGCATCAGGGCATTGCCCTCTTTTTCGATATAAGCAAAGTGGCAGAACGGCGTATCACCCTGATAAATATCAACTTCACGCAGTTGCCCCGCCCAGTCGAAAATATCCTGATACAGCTGGCGATGGATAGTGCGCAAATGCGGTAAACCGCGCACCAGCGGACCAAGCTCAATGGTCGCAGCACGCAGCGCCGTCATTTCGTAAGCGGCCTGTTCCAGCCGCTGTTGCTGGCGGATGTTCAGCCGGTTACGCATGATATCAAGGCCAGGATAAAGATACGGATCGCGCCCTTCGCCGAATTTATCGCTCATAGTGCCTCCTCAGCTCTTCAAGGCGCGCTAAAGCCTCTGCGGCAGTAAGAGTAACTAAAGGCATCTCGACGCCTTCAAGACGGCGACTGGCCTGGAAATTACGATTACGCTGAAGCTCCCAGAGACGGGACTTTTGCTTATCGGTGAGTTTCTTCACTTGATGCCTCCCTGAACGTGTCCATTTGCCACAAGTATAAGCGGCAAATCCGGGTTACGCCGGGAGAGCAGAAGCGCGGGCAAGATTGCCCGCGCGAGAAATCATTACGGCAGGACTTTAGCGGAAAGGATAACTACCGGTTTTGACGGCACATTCTGGTACGGACCAACATCATGAGTCGGCACCTGGGAAATCTTATCGGCAACGTCCATGCCTTTCACCACTTTACCAAATACCGCGTAACCGAAATCACGCTGACCATGGTCAAGGAAGGCGTTATCGGCAACGTTGATAAAGAACTGGCTGGTGGCGCTGTCTTTGTCAGCGGTACGCGCCATCGCGATGGTGCCACGCGTGTTGCGCAGGCCGTTATCGGCTTCATTTTTGATTGGCGGGTTTGGTTTTTTCTGCTGCATCTGCTCGGTGAAACCGCCGCCCTGAATCATAAAGCCAGGAATGACGCGGTGAAAGGTTGTGTTGTTATAAAAACCGCTGTTCACATAATCGACAAAGTTTTGCACAGATACTGGCGCTTTTTGTTTATCCAGCTCCAGTTCGATGTTACCAGCTGAGGTTGTCAACAATACGTGCGGGTCCCCTTTCGCTGCCATTGCTGCGGGAGAAAGAGCAGAAAGAGCGAAAACAGCAGCCATCGCCGCCAGGGTCGATTTGAACATGAGATTTCCTTAACAAACAGAGCAGAAAAAAAGCAAGTGAAGAGATTCTAAATAGCCTTCAAGAACAAGGCCATCCCTTTACCTAATTTTACGTATCTGAAATATATGTAACCTGACGATCACTTTTTATTCCGTGATCAAAATCACCTCTTAAAATGCAATTTAGCAACCGATTGCAATAAAATATTTAAACAGATCACAAAATCACCTAAAATCGCCCGCTCGCGGCATATCCCGCTATGCCATTTTATTTTTGAACGCAGGCCAATCATGACTAACAGCAATCGCATCAAGCTCACATGGATTAGCTTTCTCTCCTACGCACTGACGGGTGCGTTGGTTATTGTCACCGGGATGGTGATGGGAAATATCGCCGATTATTTCAATCTGCCTGTTTCCAGTATGAGTAACACCTTCACCTTCCTCAATGCTGGCATTTTAATCTCTATCTTCCTCAATGCCTGGCTGATGGAAATCGTCCCGTTAAAAACGCAGTTACGTTTTGGCTTTCTCCTGATGATGCTGGCGGTTGCTGGTTTGATGTTTAGCCACAGCCTGGCGCTTTTCTCGGCAGCGATGTTCATTCTCGGGGTGGTCAGCGGTATCACTATGTCGATTGGTACATTCCTGATAACACAAATGTATGAAGGGCGTCAGCGCGGTTCTCGCCTGTTATTTACCGACTCCTTCTTCAGTATGGCAGGGATGATTTTCCCAATGATCGCCGCGTTTCTGCTGGCGCGCAGCATTGAGTGGTACTGGGTTTATGCCTGCATCGGGCTGGTTTACGTCGCTATTTTTATTCTGACCTTCGGCTGTGAGTTTCCGGCACTGGGCAAACATGCGCCAAAAACGGACGCTCCGGTAGCGAAAGAAAAATGGGGCATCGGCGTACTGTTTCTCTCAATTGCAGCGCTGTGCTACATCCTCGGTCAGTTAGGTTTTATCTCCTGGGTGCCGGAGTATGCCAAAGGCCTGGGCATGAGCCTGAACGACGCTGGCACGCTGGTGAGTAACTTCTGGATGTCATATATGGTCGGCATGTGGGCGTTCAGCTTTATTCTTCGCTTCTTTGATTTGCAACGTATCCTGACCGTACTGGCTGGTCTGGCTGCGATTCTGATGTACGTCTTTAACACCGGAACACCGGCACATATGGCGTGGTCAATTCTCGCCCTGGGCTTCTTCTCCAGCGCGATCTATACCACCATCATCACCCTGGGTTCACAGCAAACCAAAGTACCGTCACCAAAACTGGTTAACTTTGTCCTGACCTGCGGGACCATCGGTACCATGCTGACCTTTGTCGTTACCGGCCCGATTGTTGAACATAGCGGTCCAAAGGCGGCGCTGCTGACGGCAAACGGTCTGTACGCTGTCGTCTTTGTGATGTGCTTCCTGTTAGGTTTCGTCAGCCGTCACCGTCAGCATAACACCCTGACCTCTCATTAATTGCTCATGCCGGGCGGCGCTATCGTCGTCCGGCCTTTTCCTCACTTACCCCGCTACGTACGTCTATTTCTATAAACCCTTTCATTTTGTCTATTTTTTGCACACGAATGAAATATCAGACAATTCCGTGACTTAAGAAAATTTATACAAATCAGCAATATACCTCTTAAGGAGTATATAAAGGTGAATTTGATTTACATCAATAAGCGGGGTTGCTGAATCGTTAAGGTAGGCGGTAATAGAAAAGAAATCGAGGCAAAAATGAGCAAAGTCAGACTCGCAATTATCGGTAACGGTATGGTCGGCCATCGCTTTATCGAAGATCTTCTTGATAAATCTGATGCGGCCAACTTTGATATTACCGTTTTCTGTGAAGAACCGCGCATCGCTTATGACCGCGTACACCTCTCGTCTTACTTCTCTCACCACACCGCCGAAGAGCTGTCGCTGGTGCGCGAAGGCTTTTACGAAAAACACGGTATTAAAGTTCTGGTCGGCGAACGCGCTATCACCATCAACCGTCAGGAGAAGGTGATTCACTCCAGCGCCGGACGTACCGTTTTTTATGACAAGCTGATCATGGCGACCGGTTCCTATCCGTGGATCCCGCCAATCAAAGGTTCTGATACTCAGGACTGCTTTGTCTATCGCACCATTGAAGACCTCAACGCCATTGAATCCTGCGCCCGTCGCAGTAAGCGCGGTGCCGTTGTTGGCGGCGGCCTGTTAGGTCTGGAAGCCGCTGGCGCGCTGAAAAACTTAGGCATTGAAACCCACGTTATCGAATTTGCCCCTATGCTGATGGCGGAACAGCTTGATCAGATGGGCGGCGAGCAATTGCGTCGCAAAATCGAAAGCATGGGTGTACGCGTTCACACCAGCAAAAACACTCTTGAGATTGTGCAGGAAGGTGTCGAAGCGCGTAAAACCATGCGTTTTGCCGACGGCAGCGAACTGGAAGTCGACTTTATCGTCTTCTCTACCGGTATCCGTCCGCGCGATAAGCTGGCAACCCAGTGTGGTCTGGACGTTGCTCCTCGTGGGGGTATCGTCATTAATGATTCCTGCCAGACTTCCGATCCAGATATCTACGCCATCGGTGAATGCGCAAGCTGGAACAACCGTGTATTTGGTCTGGTAGCACCTGGCTACAAAATGGCGCAGGTCGCCGTTGACCATATTCTCGGTAGCGAAAACGCCTTTGAAGGTGCTGACCTTAGCGCCAAGCTGAAACTGCTGGGCGTAGACGTAGGCGGTATTGGCGATGCTCACGGTCGCACGCCTGGCGCACGTAGCTACGTTTACCTCGACGAAAGTAAAGAGATCTACAAACGCCTGATTGTCAGCGAAGACAACAAAACCCTGCTCGGTGCAGTACTGGTGGGTGATACCAGCGACTACGGTAACCTGCTGCAACTGGTGCTGAACGCAATCGAGCTGCCGGAAAACCCGGATTCTCTGATTCTGCCGGCGCACTCAGGTAGCGGCAAGCCGTCTATCGGTGTTGATAAACTGCCGGACAGCGCGCAAATCTGCTCCTGCTTTGACGTCACCAAAGGCGATCTGATTGCTGCCATCAACAAAGGCTGCCACACCGTTGCGGCGCTGAAAGCCGAAACCAAAGCGGGTACTGGCTGCGGTGGCTGTATCCCGCTGGTCACTCAGGTACTGAACGCGGAACTGGCAAAACAGGGTATCGAAGTTAACAATAACCTGTGCGAACACTTTGCTTATTCACGTCAGGAACTGTTCCATTTGATCCGCGTTGAAGGCATTAAAACCTTCGAAGAACTGCTGGCGAAACACGGTAAAGGCTACGGTTGTGAGGTTTGTAAACCAACCGTCGGTTCACTGCTGGCCTCCTGCTGGAACGAATACATTCTGAAGCCGGAACATACTCCGCTACAGGATTCTAACGACAACTTCCTCGCTAACATCCAGAAAGACGGCACCTACTCGGTGATCCCGCGTTCTCCGGGTGGTGAAATCACCCCAGAAGGACTGATGGCAGTGGGTCGTATCGCGCGTGAATTTAATCTCTACACCAAAATCACCGGCTCCCAGCGTCTGGCGATGTTTGGCGCACAGAAAGACGATCTGCCGGAGATCTGGCGTCAGCTGATTGAAGCAGGTTTCGAAACCGGTCATGCCTATGCGAAAGCACTGCGTATGGCGAAAACCTGCGTGGGTAGCACCTGGTGCCGCTACGGCGTTGGCGACAGCGTCGGCCTCGGCGTGGAACTGGAAAACCGCTACAAAGGCATCCGTACGCCGCACAAAATGAAGTTCGGTGTCTCCGGCTGTACCCGTGAATGTTCAGAAGCGCAAGGTAAAGATGTGGGTATTATCGCCACTGAAAAAGGCTGGAACCTGTATGTGTGCGGTAACGGCGGCATGAAACCGCGTCATGCGGATCTGCTGGCAGCGGATATCGATCGCGAAACGCTGATCAAATATCTTGACCGCTTCATGATGTTCTACATCCGTACTGCCGACAAACTGACGCGTACCGCACCGTGGTTAGAAAACCTCGAAGGCGGCATTGATTACCTGAAAGCGGTGATCATTGACGACAAACTGGGGCTGAACGCACATCTGGAAGAAGAGATGGCGCGCCTGCGTGAAGCGGTAGTGTGTGAGTGGACTGAAACGGTCAATACACCGTCTGCGCAGACTCGCTTCAAACACTTCATCAACAGCGATAAGCGTGACCCGAACGTGCAGATGGTGCCAGAGCGCGAACAGCACCGTCCGGCAACGCCGTATGAACGTATCCCGGTAACTCTAGTGGAGGACAACGCATGAGCCAGTGGAAAGACATCTGCAAAATTGATGACATCCTGCCTGAAACCGGCGTCTGCGCGCTGTTAGGTGACGAGCAGGTAGCGATTTTCCGCCCGTATCACAGCGACCAGGTGTTTGCGATCAGCAACATCGATCCGTTCTTCGAATCCAGCGTGCTGTCACGCGGGCTGATTGCGGAACACCAGGGCGAGCTGTGGGTCGCCAGTCCGCTGAAAAAACAGCGTTTTCGCTTAAGCGACGGTTTATGCATGGAAGATGAACAGTTTTCCGTCAAGCATTACGAGGCACGAGTGAAAGACGGCGTGGTACAGCTACGCGGTTAATTGTTTTAACGGGAGGCGCAATGCCTCCCCTTTTTGCATTGTCCTGTAATGACCTTAAGTATATTGCAGGACATTTTTTAAACTTTTTGTTTTATTTTTTGTTTTTATTTTTTAAAGGATAATCAAATGTTTACAGACACTATTAATAAGTGTGCGGCTAACGCTGCGCGCATTGCACGCCTGTCGGCAAATAACCCGCTCGGCTTCTGGGTAAGCTCCGCGATGGCGGGCGCGTATGTGGGGCTGGGGATCATCCTGATTTTCACGCTCGGTAATTTGCTCGATCCGTCCGTACGTCCTCTGGTGATGGGCGCGACCTTTGGTATCGCCTTAACGCTGGTGATTATCGCCGGTTCTGAACTGTTCACCGGGCACACCATGTTCCTCACCTTTGGGGTGAAAGCGGGCACCATTAGCCACGGGCAAATGTGGGCAATCCTGCCGCAAACATGGCTGGGTAACCTGGTCGGTTCCGTCTTTGTTGCCATGCTTTATAGCTGGGGCGGTGGTAGCCTTTTGCCAGTAGATACCAGTATTGTTCACTCCGTCGCGCTGGCTAAAACCACCGCACCGGCAATGGTACTGTTCTTCAAAGGCGCATTGTGTAACTGGCTGGTTTGTCTGGCAATCTGGATGGCACTGCGTACTGAAGGCGCGGCGAAATTTATCGCAATCTGGTGGTGTCTGCTGGCGTTTATTGCGTCCGGTTACGAGCACTCCATCGCTAACATGACGCTGTTCGCGCTCTCATGGTTCGGCAACCACAGCGAAGCCTACACGCTGGCGGGTATTGGTCATAACCTGCTGTGGGTGACGCTGGGTAATACTTTATCGGGTGCCGTATTCATGGGATTGGGTTATTGGTATGCTACGCCGAAAGCTAATCGTCCGGTTGCGGACAAATTTAATCAAACTGAAACGGCTGCCGGTTAATTATTAAGGGGTTTTTACGTGGATCATTTGCCTATATTTTGCCAATTACGCGACCGCGACTGTTTGATTGTCGGCGGTGGTGATGTCGCGGAACGCAAAGCAAGGTTGCTGTTAGACGCAGGTGCTCGCTTAATGGTGAATGCATTAGCGTTTATTCCACAGTTCACCGCATGGGCAGATGCAGGCATGTTAACCCTCGTCGAAGGGCCATTTGATGAAAGCCTTCTCGACACCTGCTGGCTGGCAATTGCGGCGACGGATGATGACGCGCTTAATCAGCGCGTCAGCGAAGCCGCTGAAGCTCGTCGCATCTTCTGTAACGTGGTCGATGCGCCGAAAGCCGCCAGCTTTATTATGCCGTCGATTATTGACCGCTCACCGCTCATGGTCGCGGTCTCCTCTGGCGGCACCTCTCCGGTTCTGGCGCGCCTGTTGCGCGAAAAACTTGAATCACTGCTGCCGCTGCATCTCGGTCAGGTGGCAAAATATGCAGGGCAGTTACGCGGTCGGGTCAAACAACAGTTCGCCACGATGGGTGAACGTCGCCGTTTCTGGGAAAAACTGTTCGTTAATGATCGCCTGGCGCAGTCGCTGGCGAACAATGATCAGAAAGCCATTACCGAAACGACCGAACAGTTAATCAATGAACCGCTCGATCATCGCGGTGAAGTGGTGCTGGTTGGCGCAGGTCCGGGCGATGCCGGTCTGCTGACGCTGAAAGGTCTGCAACAAATTCAGCAGGCAGATGTGGTGGTCTACGACCGTCTGGTTTCAGACGATATTATGAATCTGGTACGCCGCGATGCTGATCGCGTTTTCGTCGGCAAACGCGCGGGATACCACTGCGTACCGCAGGAAGAGATTAACCAGATCCTGCTGCGGGAAGCGCAAAAAGGCAAACGCGTGGTGCGGCTGAAAGGCGGCGATCCGTTTATTTTTGGCCGTGGTGGCGAAGAACTGGAAACACTGTGCAATGCAGGCATTCCGTTCTCGGTGGTTCCAGGTATTACCGCAGCTTCTGGTTGCTCTGCCTATTCGGGTATTCCGCTCACGCATCGCGATTATGCTCAGAGCGTGCGCTTAATCACCGGACACTTAAAAACCGGTGGCGAGCTGGACTGGGAAAACCTGGCAGCCGAAAAACAGACGCTGGTGTTCTATATGGGGCTTAATCAGGCCGCGACCATTCAGCAAAAACTGATTGAACACGGAATGCCTTGCGAAATGCCGGTGGCGATTGTCGAAAACGGTACGGCGGTAACGCAACGCGTGATTGACGGTACACTCTCGCAGCTGGGCGAGCTGGCGCAGCAAATGAACAGTCCCTCATTAATTATTATTGGTCGGGTCGTTGGCCTGCGCGATAAATTGAACTGGTTCTCTAACCATTAATTTTACCCGGGCCAGATAATTCTGGCCCTCTTTATCACTCTTTTTATATATTCAGCAAATAAAGCATACCCTCTTAATAAATATCATTTGCTAATGGATTATATTCACCGTTACAGCGACTTACAAAATTAAGTCATTCACTCACTGACGCCAATTAAATATTCCTGTATCGTTCTTTATGAGCAGTCCGCTTATATTCATATAATCAATGAATATTAATTAATATATAATACATAGGGAATGTAAATGAACAAATTTATTAAAGTTGCACTGGTAGGTGCAGTACTGGCTACGTTAACTGCATGTACTGGTCATATTGAAAACCGTGATAAGAACTGCTCTTACGACTACCTGCTGCACCCGGCAATTTCTATTTCTAAAATCATTGGCGGTTGCGGTCCTACTGCACAGTAAGTCTCTGACAGAAATCGGCTAACACCGATTTAATGAGCTAACGCCCTCTGAATTTTCCGAGGGCGTATTTTTCTCCATCCTCTGCGAAAACATCGTTCCCAGAATTAAACGCTGGCAATACTCTCGCGCAAAATCCGCAATACCGTCTCATCACCGCTGCGATTCGGGTTAATGCGAATTGCACAATGTTCTAATTGCGGATTCGCCTGACGAAACGTTCCGGAAAGTCGATAAAAGAGCGGCGGGATTTCATATTTCGACTCTGCACCCACCGGGTAAGGCAAGGCACCGCGCTTTTGCGCCTCTTCCAGCACTCTGGCGGCAATCGGCTGATGAAACTCGACAATCAACACCTTCGACTGCGCATTAGCAATAACGGCGCTTTTAACTTCCGCCACCGCGCCACCGTTGAGCAAGGCCAGCAACCGTTCAGATACCCCCGCCTGCACCGCGTGCATCACTGGCGCAAACACCAGACCACGCAATACTTCCAGCGCCTGTGCGCCCTGGATCTGACTGCCGCCGGAATAGAGCGTGGCGCGGATCCGGTTAATAACATCGGCATCACCTACCACTGCGCCAACACCCTCTGGTCCAAACAGCTTGAAACAGGAGAATGTCGAAACATTCGCGCCGCATTCGCAGCCAATTCGAGCCACCTTCATCACCGCATAATTGTCATCGGTTAACGCAGGAACGCCAGCCGAACGCAATGTTGCCAGCACATCTGCCAGCACATAGCTGTCCTGCGGCTGTTGGCGCGTATGCTGCACCAGCGCGGCATCTGGTTGTTGCTCGTCGACGACCTGCTTCAGTGCCGACAGGTCATTAAAATCAGCAGTGATAAGCGTCAGCCCCATCTGCGCAATAATGACCTGAGTCGTCGGGTAAACCGGCGCGTCATGCACCAGAAGACGCTGCCCCGGTTTGAGCAAAGCTGCCAGCGCCGCACGAATCGCTCCAGTACCTGCGCCCTGTACCAGCGCCGCCGCTGGCGCATGAAACGCATCAGCCAGCACCTGCTCCACACGCTGAGTAATGCGCGGTTGATTCAGCCCCGGCGTTAAGCCTAAATCCCCGCGGGTAAGAAACTCCGCGCCGGGAAAATGGCGGCAAATCGTATCCACCAACGCAAACTGCTTTTGCTGCGCTTCAATAAGCGTCAGGCTTTGCAAAGGAAACATCTTCATAGGTGCCTTCCTTAAGCCGGAACGAACAGACCAAGCCAGTAAAGAACATTCAGCAGGATGCCGGTGATCATTACGGCTACGACCGGTGCCGCCATTTTCTGTACCGGACGGCCCAGGGATTCGTTGAGGAAGTAAATGGCAACCGCGATGGAGAATCCGGTATAGCCCGCCATTTTAATTGCTGCGAAAATAGAACCGACCAGCAGAGCCACTTCCATCAGCATATTCATGGCGTTACGGATGTTATCCGACGCATTACGTACCGATGGGTAGCGTCCCAGCCATTTGCCGATCGAACGAAGTAACAGGACTTCTGCCGAAATAACCACTGCGCCTAATACCGCCGCAACCATCGGATTCGGCGAGAGATAGCCCACCGCATAAACAAAGGTAAAGCCCGCAACGGCATACACACCTGTTGCTAACGCGGTGGTGGCAATCAACGGCACAAAGCCCAGCCCGCGCATAAATTCCGCCAGCGCCGCCTGGTTGATCAGCGTTTGTGATTGTTCCGGCGTTACACCTGCGGAATATGCTTTCTCCAGGGTGAAGATCGACACTTCACTACCAGCAAAAATCTTCATGCTGGCAACGGCGGCAATCAGCGCCCCTACGATGGCGATATAGGGTAAATTTTTGATAATCCTCGACGTACGTTCTTCAAACACCGACATACCGCTGGCATCGATGTCATTTTCATCACGATGACGCAGGTCGTGAGTTATCGCGATCCCCAGCAGCATCACCATGCCAATAAAGATTTCGATGGATTCCGGATTGAGATGCGGGAAATAGCGCACTACCACCACACGGGTCATCAACACTACCACGGCGGCGATCAGACTTTGCTTCCAGCCAAACTGGTAGAAAATCGCCACCAACGGGAACAGTGCAAAAGCTGAAACCACTGGCGAGCTTAATTCCCCCAGACTACCTAATACATCCACCGGTAGCGCGGTCAGCAGCTGGTTTACCGGCAGCAGGCAGGTGAGGATCAGTACGCCCCAGAGTGCACCAAGGCCAAACGCCATCAGGCTGTTTATCGCCAGGACACCGAGGATATCGGTAGGAAGAAAGAGTAACCATGCGTTGAGCAACCCGGTTTTCAGGGTAAAAGAGATCCCCACCGAGGCCACAAAACCAATGCTCAGACCAAAAGCGATACTCCCCGCCTCGCGACGGTTCATATAGCCTTCAATCAGTTGCGGCAGGATCGGGCGGATACCGTCATGAAAAACAGCCGCCGAGCGATGCGCCAGAAGCGATGTCATACCCGTCAGGCACGCCACCACGATAATCTGAATATACAGATCCATAGTCGTGCCTTTTATTTCAGATGGTTAATCAGCATCGGAATCGCATGTTCGACATGCTCAACGGAAAGCCCAAACGCCACTTTCCCTTCGGCGATCATTTTGGCGATATGCTCGTCTTTCGCTTTAATGCCCGGCTTGGCAATGGTGCAACTTTTGTTATAGCCAATCACCGCGATGGCAATCGACAATGCTGCGCCCGCACCGGTATTACACGCGCCGATGTAGTAATCCAGTTGCCCGGATTTCACCTTCATCGCCGCTTCCATGTCGTTATGAATGAAAACTTCAAAACAGCCAGGAGCCGTCGCTTCAATGGTTTTTTTAATCTGCTCACGCTGTAAGCCTGCAACACCAATCTTTTTCATGAGTCTGTCCTTATTGGAAAAATTGAGAGGGAGTTTCACGTAACATCACATCCACATCGGCCTGACTGAATCCTGACTGGCGCAATTGCGGAATAAAGGTGGTTAATAAATAGTCATAGCCATAACCACCGTTGGCTTTTAAATGGGAGCGGCGCGTAATATCCATCGACAGCATGACGCGGTTCAGCAAACCACGGTCACGTAGCGCGTGGAGCATCGCAATGCGCTTTTCGTCCGGGTAGTAACTGTTCTTGCCGATGGTGTCGAACTGCACATACGCGCCGAGATCGATCATCTTCAAAATGTTGTCGAGGTTGTCTTTCAGATCGCAGTGACCAACGGTGACGCGCGAAAGATCAACTCCGTGGGCTTGCAGCAGAGCCAATTGCTCCAGCCCCATCGTGCTGAACGACGTATGCGTGGAGATCGGGCGTCCGGTCTGGTTATGTGCCAGCGCGGCGGCAATAAATACCTTCTCTTCCAGCGGCGTAATCTTTCCTTCGCTGGAGCCGATCTCCGCGATGATCCCGGCTTTCAGCTCCGTGCCATCGATACCCTGTTCAATTTCATCGACCATCTCCTGCGCCAGTTCCTGCACGCTGCGGGTCGCCACATGTTGCGGGAAAAACGCATCCTGGTAATAACCGGTGCAGGCCACCACGTTGATCCCGGTTTCGCGCATTACATCGAGCATAAATTGCGCATTGCGCCCCATATAACGGTTGGTCAACTCAATCACATTACGCACGCCCTGGGCCATCAGGTCGTTCATCTCCTGGCAAATGAACGCATACTGATCAAGGCGGCAGTCCACGTTGTTTTTAAAGCCGGAGAGATCAATATGCAGATGCTCATGGGCCAGGGTGTAGCCCGTTGGATCAAAACTCATAGGGTGTCTCCTGCAAACCGGAGGAAGGAAAGAAAAGAGCGACCATTTTGTGGCGGTGGCGCACGGAAAAATTCACACACGGTAGCCCCCACATCAGAAAGCGTGGGGCGCACACCGAGCTGCGTGGCAGCCAGCCCTTGCTGATAAACCAGCACCGGCACCACTTCGCGGGTATGGTGGCTATGACCAATAGTCGGGTCGTTACCGTGATCCGCCATCACGACCAGGTAATCATCTGGCTGCATCGCCTCAACAAGCCGGGCAAGGTTACGGTCAACGACCTGCAAACGTTCGGCATAACGTGCGACGTCTTCTGCGTGACCAGCGAGGTCGGTTTCCTGGATATTGGTGCAAATAAACGCCGTCGGATGCGTGTTAAATTCGTCGAGGGTGATATCCATAATCTGCTGGCTATCCACCAGATTTTGCCAGCTCACGCCATAAGGATTGCTGACGATATCTGCCACCTTACCCACCAGCACCGTCGGTACGCCCACTTGATGCAGTTGGTGCGGCACCTGCACTTTTTCATCGACGCCGTAGCCCATATGTACGACCTGGAAGCCATTGTCATAAGCGCCAGAACGCGGCGCATTTATGCCAATAAAGCGCCCTTCTTTACTTTCAGCCGCATCGAGAATGCGCTGGCTGTCGGTTAACAGGCCGCCAAATGTAATGACCCGACCGACCTGGACCTGCTCACGCACGATACGACCAATTTTGATTGCGTCGTCAAAAGAGATCGCAGAGAGATTGGCGGTGATGTTATAGACCTGGCCTAAATCCGCCTCGAGGTTATCGCCAATGGCAACCGCCTGATTGACCCACAGAAATTGCAACTCTTCGCCACGGCGCTCAACCCACCAGCCAGCGGTGACTAATGCCTGCTCAACACGGTCAATCACATCGCGAAAGGGCATCCGCAGCGGCGGTAACGGGCGCGTGCCTAAAATTTCCTGATGCCCCATAAAGGTGTCGCCACCTTCATGTTGCAACTCTGCCACGCCCCAGGTTGCGGAGTCTGACGGCTGCATATCGCCTGGCGCATAACCTAATGCGTTGATTAGCCCCATGTTCTCCAGCGTTGGTAGCTGCAAATGCGGCAACTGGCTCAGGATGTGACCACAGGTATTCGCCCCGGCATCCTGCGGACGCACCAACGTGACATCTTTCATTGCCCCTACGCCAAAGCTATCAATCACTAACACCACAAATCGCGCCATTACGCCTCCAGAGAGCTTCCAAGACTGTCATAACGACCAACGATTTCCGGTTCGCCACGGTGAATACCGGACACCAGCACCACATCGCTACGGGTGACAAAAATCTGCGTGCGAAAACAGAGCACCACTGCACTGCTCACCGGATACTCGCCTGCCAGCGGCAGGGTGTAGTCGATACTGCTGTCATCCACAGTTTTGATATTGGTTTCAGTAATCTTTTGATTTTCTGGCGTAAACACCAGCGCATGTTGCGCGTGACCACGACGGTAATAGCCACCGCCATAGCAATAACTGTCGCCACGGAAGTGATGGGAAATTTCACTTAACCAAAGCATGGCGATACGTTCAGGCTGGTCGCCCTGCTGGTTTGCCGGAATCGTCCCCGTCAGTGCATGGCCGGGTTCGGCATGAGTCACACCGTATTCCGCCAGTAATGGCAGCGAAGTGCAGCTGGTCGCTGAAGGCGCGTTTAATTGCTCAAGTACAACTCCAGACGTCAGAAGTTGGTTACGAGCATTGACCAGCGTCTGGAGGTTCGGTGTTGGCAAAACTTTCCCGGCAGCCTCATCCCATAGCAGGCAAGGGAAATGGGTTAATCCGGCTAAATGTAACCCCGGTAGTTTCTGGATTTCAGCAACCACCTCATGCAGCGAATGCTGTGCAAAACCGCTCTCCTGCCCCGGATAAAGAAAATCATCGTCGCTATAAACTTTGAGCAGCACAGGCTGGACCCGCCCGGCCGTCACCGCTGCCGCAGAAACTTCCCGCGCTTTATCGAGGGTAAACACGGTGATGACGTCGGTGCCCTGTTCAACAGCTTCAGAAACCTGATGACAAGGGATTTGTACCAGATGCCCCTGATGCGCCACCGGCAAACCGGCGCGGCGCATGATTCGTGCCTCTTTGTAATCCACCGCCACAATGCCGCTGTAGCCCAGCGCCAGCAGTTTTTCTGCCAGCCACGGATTACGACCGAACTGTTTGGTCATCAGATACAGTTCAATACCGTAAAGCCGCGCCGTCTCAATCAGCCGCTTACCGTTTTCCAGTATCTGATCCACGTCGATTACCCAACTGTCCGGGGCGATCTTGCCCTGTTGCCACAATCTTAGTGCGGAGGAAATCAGTGCCGGGTTCTGGCGTTTCAATGCTTCTACAAACATCTTGTTGCCTCGTTTCTGTTCCTTGAATTAAATATTCATTTTTTTGAATATTTAGGTTGTGCGACATGGATTTGTCGGGAGCCTCAAACCTCTTCGTTAGCAGCCATCCATAATCCATAAAGGTTGGCCAGCAAATAGCCTTCTTCACACGGGTTAACTTCCAGTGCGAATTCCTTCAACAACACCTGATGCAATTGTAAAATGGCTGACCAGTGGCTGGATTGCGCCAGCTCTGCCAGCAATTCGTTATCCAGCGGCTCTATTTCTTCACCACGGCGACTGCGCATCAGTGCGCTCGCCATATGTGTCATCGCCATCATTCCTTGCTCGCTGCGTACCGGTAGATGACACTCTGTTTCCAGTACGTTGACGACCTGCATCATGCCTTTGCAGATGTCCTTATCAATAACGCCTGCCTCACAAAGCAGGTTGAGTCTGGTTTCCATTTCAGATGCCTTTCGTTTAATAACTGGGTTCCTGTTCCCCACTGACTACTCGCTGTTGATGAGCAAGCAGGACGTGTTTATCTACAACCGTACGTAGTAGTTGTTGCATTGGGTAATCATCGGCACGCGTTAGTATCACGGCTTCAGTAGCCTGTAAAAATCGCGGATCGTTCGTCAGTGGCATCGCTTCTAATCCCAGCATGGCCAGTTCGCTCTCCGCTACCACGTTCCAGATCACCGCATCGACATCGCCTTTAACAATGCGTTGTAAACTCTCGTGATATGAGAGATCGACACGTTCTACATCGCTACTGCCAAAAAAGACATCGGTCATAATTTTCTGATCCGCCGAACGGTTATCCAGCCCCACGCGTTTCACCTTTGCAGACTCCCCTTTACGGCAAATCAACTGATGCTCACCAACGTAGGTATGCGGCCCCAACTCCAGCGCGAGGCATAAGCCTTTTTGTGTGAGATAACTTTCCGCCGCCAGTCGGGAAACCACCGCCATGTCATACACGCCATTAAGCAGACACTCCACGCGAATATCCGCGCCGCGCATATGCGCATAGTAAAAAGGAATGCCATCAAACTGGGCTTTCAGCCCGCTTGCTAAACCTTCGTACAAGCGGGTATAGGGCAAAGGCATGGCACACACAACGTTGTTGATATCCACATGACTCAGCAGTGCTTTGTTATCCATTTCCACCAGATAACTGCCATTGCGCCCGCGGCGTTCAATTCGTATCGCACCGCTTGATTCCAGCGTTTTCAACGCGGCCTGCGTCAGGCCAACGGATGAATGGCATTCAGTTGCCAGTTCATCTATGGTTTTCAGTCGATTACCGCATTTTTCACCCAACAAATAACGGGCCAGTGTCGTGATGACGACGCCTTCTTTTTTGATAAACGTTCGACGCATAGTAAATTTTCATTAAATTGAATATTTATATATTCAGGAATTCGAAGATAAGGCGCAACAGCGAGATGTGGAAACGGCGAGGCGCTTCACATTTTTTCGGATTATTGCAAATAGGAGGATAAAAAACCGGGTTTCCCCGGTTTCAGAGTGATGACGAATTGATTTATTCGACAATGCGAGCAGAGGGTAATTCGCACTGGCGCTTGCCTGCTCCCCTCACCCTAACCCTCTCCCCAAAGGGGCGAGGGGACTGTCCGAGCGTTTTGATATTACGGCTTCGCCACAAATCCAATCGCTTCGTACACCGCTTTTAGCGTACGGGAAGCGTGTGCGCTGGCTTTTTCTGCGCCGTCTTTCATCACCTGTTGCAGGAAGGCTTCGTCGTTGCGGAAACGGTGATAACGTTCCTGCAATTCAGTCAGCATACCAGAAACGGCATCAGCCACTTCGCCTTTCAGATGACCATACATCTTGCCTTCGAACTGTTTTTCCAGTTCCGGGATGCTCTGGCCAGTTACCGCAGAAAGGATATCCAGCAGGTTGGAAACGCCCGCTTTATTCTGCACGTCGTAACGAACTACCGGCGGCTCGTCG
Organism: Escherichia coli; assembly: GCF_036503815.1. Classification (GTDB taxonomy): domain Bacteria; phylum Pseudomonadota; class Gammaproteobacteria; order Enterobacterales; family Enterobacteriaceae; genus Escherichia; species Escherichia coli_F. Next base: position 441,311 of record NZ_AP027764.1, on the reverse strand, counting down.
GAGTCAGTGACCGCGCGTTTGATTTTCTTAACTACCGATTTCGGATCTTCCAGCAGGCCGATAACGTTATTGCGGTTATCGTCAGACTTGGACATCTTCTTGGTCGGCTCCAGCAGAGACATTACGCGCGCGCCAGATTTCGGAATAAACGGCTCCGGTACTTTAAAAATATCGCCATACAGCGCGTTGAAACGCTGGGCGATATCGCGGCTCAGTTCCAGGTGCTGTTTCTGGTCTTCACCCACCGGCACCAGGTTGGTTTGATACAGTAGGATATCCGCCGCCATCAGCACCGGATAGTCAAACAGACCCGCGTTGATGTTCTCGGCATAACGCGCAGATTTATCTTTAAACTGGGTCATACGGCTCAGTTCGCCGAAGTAGGTATAGCAGTTCAGTGCCCAGCCTAACTGCGCATGTTCCGGCACGTGGGACTGAACAAAAATGGTGCTTTTCTCAGGATCGATACCACAAGCCAGATACAAGGCCAGCGTATCCAGCGTCGCTTTACGCAGCTTCTGTGCATCCTGGCGCACGGTGATCGCGTGTTGGTCAACGATACAGTAAATGCAATGGTAGTCATCCTGCATGTTTACCCACTGACGCAGCGCACCCATGTAGTTACCAATGGTCAATTCACCTGAGGGCTGTGCGCCACTAAAAACGATGGGCTTAGTCATTTTTCGATTCCTGATTTTCGCTATGCGGAAGCCCTAGTGCGGGCAGAAGGTCATTGATAGACTGATAAATTACATCAGGCTGGCTAAGATCGATAGCCTCGCCGTAGTTATATCCATAGGTTAAACCAACAGAAGGGCAACCTGCCGCTTTTGCTGCCTGAATATCATTGCGTGAGTCGCCAACAAACAGCATCTGTTGTGGGGCAATGCCCATCCGCTCAGCCACCAGTAACAGTGGGTCCGGATGCGGTTTTTTGTTTTGCACATCATCGCCGCCAATGACCACGCTAAAGTATTTTGCGATATCTAAGGCTTCGAGCAGTGGCGCGACGAACGGCGTCGGTTTGTTGGTGACCAGACCTAGCGGCAGGCCTTTTGCCTGCAATGCGCCCAGCGTATCGGCAACGTGCGGGAACAAAAACGTCCCCTCTTCGGCAACCTCGCCATAGTAGCGATCAAACAGTTTACGCAGAATACGTACCTGTTCTTCTGCCGGAATGTCGTCATCAACGGGCGGTTTACCCATTGTTTTACGCAGAGTCGCACGTTCCTGACGCGCCCAGGTCAATGCACGCTCCATCAGAACATCTGCGCCATTACCAATCCAGGTAATAACACGCTCTTCACCTGCGACGGGCAACTCCAGCGCATACAGCGCCATATCTACCGCAGCAGCCAGACCAGGAGCACTGTCGACCAGCGTACCATCGAGATCAAAAGCGACGCCGCGAATATCTTCAAACTTATTCATGACTTACCTTTGCCAGTTCACTGCGCATTTCATCAATGACCTTTTTGTAGTCTGGCTGATCGAAAATGGCCGAACCAGCGACGAACATATCGGCACCTGCCGCAGCGATTTCGCCAATGTTGTTCACCTTCACGCCGCCGTCCACTTCCAGTCGAATGTCGAAGCCAGACTCGTCGATACGACGACGTACTTCGCGCAGTTTATCCAGTGTTTGAGGAATGAAAGACTGACCGCCGAAACCAGGGTTGACGGACATCAGTAGGATCACATCCAGCTTATCCATCACGTAATCCAGATAGCTCAGCGGTGTCGCCGGGTTAAATACCAGCCCCGCTTTACAGCCATTTTCTTTAATCAGTTGCAGCGTGCGGTCAACATGCTCGGAGGCTTCTGGATGAAAAGTTATGATGCTGGCACCAGCGGCAGCGAAATCTGGCACAATGCGATCGACCGGTTTCACCATCAGATGCACATCAATAGGGGCAGTAATGCCATAATTACGCAGAGATTTCAGCACCATCGGCCCAATCGTCAGATTGGGAACATAGTGGTTATCCATGACGTCAAAATGCACGACATCAGCGCCAGCTGCCAGGGCTTTTGCGGTATCTTCACCCAGGCGGGCAAAATCAGCCGACAGAATTGAGGGGGCAATCAAATACTGTTTCATCCGCTTCTCCTTGAGAATTATTTTTTCGCGGGTGAAACGACTCCTGGTTTGTACAAAGCCAGCAGTTCGTCCACCTTTTTACGTGTGCCGCCGTTGCTGCTTATACTGCGTCGAACTTTGACGACATGCAATTTTGCGCGCTGATACCACTCACGCGTTAACATCGTATCGTGATTGGAGATCAGCACTGGAATATGGCGCTCAACCAGACCTTCGGCGATCTCCGCCAGATGCGCTTGTTGTTCAAGCGTAAAACTGTTTGTGTGATACGCCGTAAAGTTGGCGGTCGCAGACAGCGGCGCATAAGGCGGATCGCAATAGACGACGGATGCATCATCTGCGCGCGCCATGCTATCGGCGTAAGACTCACAATAGAAAAAGGCATTCTGCGCTTTTTCAGCGAAGTGATACAACTCTGCTTCCGGGAAATAGGGTTTTTTGTAGCGGCCAAACGGCACGTTAAACTCACCGCGCAGATTGTAACGACACAGGCCGTTGTAACCGTAGCGGTTCAAATATAAAAACAGTACCGCCCGACGGAACGGATCCTGGCTTTTGTTGAACTCTTCGCGGAACTGATAGTAAACCTCGGCGCAATTTGTTTCGGGAACAAACAGCTCGCGTGCGGCCTGTACGTACTCATCAGTACGCATCTTCACAATGTTATAGAGACTGATCAGGTCGCTATTGATATCGGCAAGGATATAACGAGAAAAGTCGGTGTTGAGAAACACCGACCCGGCACCTACAAAAGGCTCAACCAGACATTCGCCCTTGGGCAAATGCCGTTTAATATCATCAAGCAGGGGATACTTGCCCCCTGCCCACTTCAAAAAAGCGCGATTTTTCTTCATGCTGACTAACTAATTACACCTTCTCCGGCTGTGGAGAAAGCTCCGACAGCATCCAGCGCTTCAGGCAACTCCCGCGATGATAAACCATTGCGGGAGATAACCTTGATTACTTCAGATCGGCCTGTACCTGACGCAGCGGTTTCGCCCACGGGTTTTTGGCCTGGACATCTGCTGGCAATGTAGATACCGCTTTTTTCGCCTCTTCTTTCGAAGCGTACACGCCAGAAACCAGGACATACCACGGCTGACCATTACGCGTCGTTTCATAGACAACGTAGTTTTTCAGATTCTCTTTCTTCGCCCAACCGTTCAGGTTGTCGTAGTTAGAGGAACTGCTCAGCTGCAGAGTGTAATGGCTGGACGGTGCCGATTTCAACGAACCAACATTACCTGCGGTCTTCCCTCCAGCGGCTGGTGTTGCCGTGGTTTGCGCCGGGGATGCCGTCTGTACTGGAGCCGTAGTTGCGGTCTCTTTTGGTGCTGGCGTAGAGGTCGCAGCCGGTGCCTTCGTGCTCGCCACAGGAGCAGCTGGTTCAGTACGCTTCGGCGTCTGTGCTACCGGCTTCGGTTCCGTTTTCACGGTTGCTTGCGGTTTTTTCGGTTCAATCACCGCCTGCTGGCGAGCTGGACGCGTAGTGGCCGGACGTTCAGCGGTTTGCGTTTTCGCCGTGTCACGCGATGCATTGCCATTGCGAACAGGCGCGACCGTCGCGGGTTCAGTCGGCAACGTGGAATTGACCGCCACATTATTCAACTGTTGCTGATTTTGTGGCTGGGTCAGCGCATTGTTCAGGTCACCCTGCACTTCAACACGTTGTTGACCATCCGTTGCCGCCGGGGTTTGCCCTTGAGTCGGCGTAGAAGAGATCGGCGGCAGAGAAACATCCTGCTGAGTATTTTCCGCAGACGTGGTTCCCGGCGCTGGCTGCACGCCATTCGCCTGATCGGTCGCATTGCCAGCAAGATCAATACTCTTCTCGCCAGACGCGGTTTGATCGCTGGAAGAGGTCGAGGGGGCTTTTAGCGCAGAACCGATACCGATGATCAACAGCAGGAGAACCAGAATGCCGACGCCCATCATCATATACTGACGAGAAGCGGGTTTACTGGCTGCTTTTTTGCGCTTACGCGGACGACGCTCTACGCGCTCTTCATCCACGGTTTCATCTTCGGATTCGTCAATTTCTTCTTCGATTTCCGGTTCCTCATTGCGCTCTTTTTGCGCACGAGTCGGACGGCGATCGTCAGTGTCATCAAGTTCAATATCATCAAAATTGATCTGCGGTTCGCCACGTTCAGTACGCTCAGAAGATTGACGAGAACGACCAGTACGACGATCGCTGGGATCGGGTTTCAGCTCGTCTTCTGGTTTGAATTCATCCATTTAACACCCCACTAAAAGGTTAATGCTTACCACGTTGCAATTAACCTGAAGCTAATAGACCGCTTGATAAGCGGCCTGACCTTTCTTGTTGTTACGCTGATTGACAATCGGCAATGGCGTTAAGAACAAGCTCGTGCGAAACGCCGCTGCGAACTTCACTCTTACCAATTGCCAACGGAAGAATTAAGCGCATCTCTCCCGCAAGGACTTTCTTGTCACGCAGCATATGCGGTAAATACGCCTGCGCGGACATTTCGCGCGGCCCATTGACCGGTAACCCAGCCCGCGTGAGCAGGGTTATAATACGCTGCGTTTCGGCAGAACTGAACTGCCCGAGACGTTCCGACGTCCGCGCCGCCATCACCATACCCGCAGCAACCGCTTCACCATGTAACCAATTGCCATACCCCATTTCAGCTTCAATGGCATGACCAAAGGTGTGTCCCAGATTCAGTAAAGCACGTAACCCGGTTTCGCGCTCGTCGGCAGCGACAACTTCTGCCTTCAGTTCACAACAACGGCGAATACAGTACGCCATTGCCGGACCGTCCAGACGCAACAACGCATCCAGATTCTCTTCCAGCCAGTTGAAAAACGCACCGTCAAGAATAATGCCGTATTTGATGACTTCTGCCAGCCCCGACGCTAACTCACGCGGGGGAAGCGTTTTCAGACAGTCGAGATCCACCACCACTGAAGCAGGCTGGTAGAACGCGCCAATCATGTTTTTACCGAGGGGATGGTTGACCGCGGTTTTGCCGCCAACGGAGGAATCGACCTGCGACAGTAACGTCGTCGGGACTTGAATGAAACGTACACCACGCTGATAACTCGCCGCCGCGAAGCCGGTCAGATCGCCCACTACGCCGCCGCCAAGCGCCACCAGCGTAGTATCGCGACCATGAGGCTTTTGTAACAATGCCGTAAAGACGGTATCGAGTACAGCCAGGCTTTTATACTGCTCGCCGTCAGGGAGGATAACGCTATCGACGTTAACACCCGCCTGTTCAAGTACGCCGCGGACCTTATCGAGATACAGAGGAGCCAGGGTTTCGTTGGTGACCAACATAACCTGCTCGCCCGATTTCAGCGGTAAGAATGAAGCTGGTTCATTAAACAAACCAGATGCGATGGTAATTGGGTAACTACGTTCCCCGAGAGTAACGACAATCCTCTCCATAACGCGACATCCACCTTAATTACTGTACCCGCAGACGAGTGTATATAAAGCCAGAATTAGTTGCTTTCCAGCATGTGAATAATCTGGTTTGCGACCACTTTAGCGCTTTGATCATCAGTACGAATGGTCACGTCGGCAATCTCTTCATACAGCGGATTGCGTTCATTGGCCAACGCTTCCAGAACTTCACGCGGCGGTGTTTCAACGTGCAGCAACGGGCGTTTTTTATCACGCTGCGTGCGTGCAAGTTGCTTTTCGATGGTCGTTTCAAGATAAACGACAACGCCACGAGCGGAAAGACGGTTACGCGTTTCGCGGGATTTCACAGAGCCGCCGCCAGTAGCCAGCACAATACCCTGTTTCTCGGTCAACTCATTGATGACCTTTTCTTCGCGATCGCGGAAGCCTTCTTCGCCTTCTAAATCGAAAACCCAGCCCACATCAGCTCCGGTTCGTTTCTCAATCTCTTGATCGGAATCGTAAAATTCCATATTGAGTTGTTGAGCTAACTGGCGCCCAATAGTGCTTTTTCCGGCACCCATAGGCCCAACCAGAAAGATATTGCGTTTCTCTGCCATTTTTTCGGTACTACTAAGACTATTCGTTAATGATAAACCCGCTTCGCTCAGAGAGCGCCGCAGGACATGAACTGAAACCTCATAAGATATTGCGAGAGTCAGACTGAAAATTATCTCAATACTCCAGCGGGTTTGGCAACTGAATAAATCACCCATCCCTCTGCATATCTGGTCGCTGCAAGCGCGCTGCCTTGCTACCACCGCTCTGGCGATAAATCACCGGGTAAGATTAGCGTAAAAAAGACAACAAAATGCCGCCTGAATGATAAATCATCATCATGGAACGCAGGCAGCGAAGAGCACCAACTCTCAAATCGGTACTCCTTGTATGCTAAATACCTGCGCGCGTCAAATAGATGAAACACGTTCAGCGTAAAAACATTACCGCTTTTACGGCTGTTTACTCACTGGAAACCAGTCGTGGCGTGATAAACACCACTAACTCGCGTCGTTCATCTTCTTTTCCGTCATGACGAAATAATTGCCCGAACCAGGGAATGTCGCCAAGCAACGGTACGCTATCCTGACCCGATTTATTTTTACGGGTAAAAATGCCACCCAGCGCCAACGTTTCTCCGCTTTTGACCTCGACCTGCGTTTCGATCTCCTGCTTATCAATCGCCAGCACTTCGCCATCGGCCTGCTGTAGCACCTGCCCCGGAACGTTCTGGCTGATGTGTAATTTCAGCCGGATGCGACCTTTTTGTAACACCGTGGGCGTAACTTCCATCCCCAGGACGGCCTCTTTAAATTCCACCGACGTCGCGCCACTTTCCCCGCTGGAAACCTGATATGGAATTTCGCTCCCCTGTTTAATGCTGGCAGGCTGAAGATGTGAGGCCAGCAGACGCGGACTGGCGATAATATCCAGCTGCTGTTTTTGTTCGAGCGCGGAAAGCTCAAGATCCAGTAAACGTCCGTTGATGCGTCCAATGTTAAAACCGACATGCGTTGTCGCCGTCGCTACGGAGAGGTCGCTGTCAAGCGTGGTGACTTGCCCAACGCCACCAGCTTGTTGCGCATCAGCCAACGTCCATTTCACGCCTAACTCACGCAAACTTTTTTCATTAATGGTGACAATATGCGCCGACAGCTCAACCTGCCCGACCGGCAGATCCATTTGCGCTACCCACTGTTCAAGCGCGCTTAACGCCGCTTTGTTATCTCGCAGCAAAAGGCGATTGGTGCGTTTATCGACGGTCATACTCCCTTTGGCACTCAGTAGCTTCTCCCCCGCTTTCGCCAGTTCTCCCGCGTCGGCGTATTGCAGGGTTATACTGCGATTTTCCAGCGGCAGATTTGCCTGCGCCCGCGCCTGCTCCGCCTCCTGACGGGCGATATTGTCATTCTGCCAGGCAACGGAATGCACCGAGAGAATGTTGCCCTCCTGACGCGTTATCAGTCCGGCGCTTTTCACTACAGTTTGTAGTGCTTGCTTCCAGGGAACATCTGTTAGATGTAACGACACCGTACCGCTGACGTCTGGCGACACCACCAGGTTCAACTTCTCCTGTTCAGCCAGCGCCTGCAACACCTGAGCTACCGGAACGTCATCCACCATCAGCGTCACTTTTTGCGGCTTTGCCGCCTGTACGCCGGGTATCAGCATCAACAGTAGTGCGGCTATCCATTGCTTCATTTGTATCTCCTTGCCGTTGCCACAACCAGTGTGGCGGTTCGCAGTTTGTCCCGGTTCCCAGCGTTAGTGCGTCTGGTGTTAGCTGTAAGATCGTCCAGCCGTTTTCCAGCACATCGTTTTGCTGCACCCGTCGCCATTTTTTTTGCCCATCTTTTATTACACCGATGATGCGCTCGCCTCGCCCTACCATCCCCTGATAGCGCCACTGGCTAAGTTCGCTAATCCGGCATAGATCTTCCGGCGGTTTAAAAGGGTCACGCATACCGGTTAAAAGGCACAATGCAATACCTGCCAACAACCAGCGTTTAACCCTCATGCGGCGTCTCCAGTTGTAGCGTGAACAAAAGGTCATCACCTTCCACGCTTAACGAAAAACGGCTCACGCTGACGTTGCGCTCTGCCAGCCGTGTAAATGCCGACGGCACTGCTTCCCACAGCGTTTTCAACGCCAACTCACCTCCCTGCGCGGATGGATGCCAGTAAACCAGTTGCGCGTCGGATAACTGAAAATCCAGTGGCGAAAAGGGCTGCGTTTTTTCCTCGCTGAAGGGAGTGGTGTTTACCAGGCGATACAGTGCGGCCCACTGCTGGTAATGACTTGCCCGTAGTCGAATTAATGCGTCGCTCTCTTCCTGGTGTGTCGATGACAGAAAAATGAGCGTAACTAACATCATCAACCAGAATGCCCAGCAAAGCTGGCGGAGGCGGGGTGATGTGGCGAACCACCAGTCAAAGAGCATGTCCATCGCTAACCTTCCTTGTTAACTGATACTCAAATTGCCAGCGTCCCTGCGCATCCTGCTGCGTGGCCCCCCGCTGATTGAGATGAAAAGAAGCATCCTGGCGGAGTGACGTTTCCAGCGCGTTTAACGCGGTAATGCTTGTTGTTAGCCCCTTGATCTCCAGCGTTCCCTGCTGCCAGCTTATCGTTGTCAGCCAGGCGTGCTCGGGTAAAAGCGCCGCCAGTGCTTCCAGCGCAGATTGCCAGTCACGGGTAAATTGTCGCTGGCGCTGCCTTTGCAAACGCTGCTCACGAATTTGTTGGCGCTCCAGCAAACGTGGTTTCGTTATTTGTAAGCTGTGGGCGAGTTGTTGTTCCGCCTGAAGCAAAACGGCATCTACGCGAGCTTCGGCGTTGCTTGTCAGACGCAATATTAGCGTTATCCCGACGGTCAGCAGCAGAGGCGCAACGAACATCAGCAACCAGAAACGAAGAAAAGCGGTCCGGCGTTGCTGTCGCCAGGGCAAAAAATTAATTGGCGGGTTCATCAGTACGCCTTCCCTAGCGCCAGCCCCAGCGCGATGGCAAAGTCTCCACCTGGCGGCGGTAGCGGCGGCTGACGAACAGAAACCGCCTCCCAGGGGTCAAATCCGCCTTCGCCACATAGCGCGACGCTTTCGGGATCAACGGATAACGCTGCCGCCAGCTCCTTCGCGCTAGTCATCCCCACCGCCAGTTTGCGCCCCCAGCTATAGCGCGTCGCCCACAGCCACTGTTCGTTATCACGCCAGGCCAGACATTGCTGATGAGAAGGTAAAAAAGGCAGGAATCGCTGTAATGCACTGGCATCCGGGGTGATCGCACTAACATGAACACGCAACCTTTCTGCCAGAGTAAGCAGCGTTGCCAGCTCTTTGCTTTGCGCGGCAGTCACGTTATAGGCGGGACTGAGTGAGTCTTCGCTGTAATCGAAGCGCAGGGAGTCCGGATCCATATCCAGCTCGCGGGCCATCGTCCCGGACAGCCAGGCCGTTTGCTCCCGCTCACCAAGGGACATCGACGGGCGCGGAAATGACCGCTGTAATGTGCGACTGGCGGGAAACGCCAACATAATGTGATGACGCTGCGGCAGTTCGCGACTCCACGGTAACAACGTTTTAGCCAGCCGCTGTGCATCGACAATCCGCCCATCTTTGATTATGTCGTTCGCCAGCGGCAACCGCCACCAGCGTTGCAAAAAGCATTCTTTTGCGCCCCGCACGATCGCAACCGCCACCGCTTCTTGCTGTTGTAAATGCAAACCAATTTGCCAGATCTTAAATGCCATCGTGATGATCTCCTTATCACCCGTCACTCTGACGGGTATATCAATGCGTCTGGCTTGCCTTTATACTACCGCGCGTTTGTTTATAAACTGCCCAAATGAAACTAAATGGGAAATTTCCAGTGAAGTTCGTAAAGTATTTTTTGATCCTTGCAGTCTGTTGCATTCTGCTGGGAGCAGGCTCGATTTATGGCCTATACCGCTACATCGAGCCACAACTGCCGGATGTGGCGACATTAAAAGATGTTCGCCTGCAAATTCCGATGCAGATTTACAGCGCCGATGGCGAGCTGATTGCTCAATACGGTGAGAAACGTCGTATTCCGGTTACGTTGGATCAAATCCCGCCGGAGATGGTGAAAGCCTTTATCGCGACGGAAGACAGCCGCTTCTACGAGCATCACGGCGTTGACCCGGTGGGGATCTTCCGTGCGGCAAGTGTGGCGCTGTTCTCCGGCCACGCGTCACAAGGGGCGAGTACCATTACCCAGCAGCTGGCGAGAAACTTCTTCCTCAGTCCAGAACGCACGCTGATGCGTAAGATTAAGGAAGTCTTCCTCGCGATTCGCATTGAACAGTTGCTGACGAAAGACGAGATCCTCGAGCTTTATCTGAACAAGATTTACCTCGGTTACCGCGCCTATGGTGTCGGTGCTGCGGCACAAGTCTATTTCGGTAAAACGGTCGACCAACTGACGCTGAACGAAATGGCGGTGATAGCCGGGCTGCCGAAAGCGCCTTCCACCTTTAATCCGCTCTACTCAATGGATCGTGCCGTCGCGCGGCGTAACGTCGTACTGTCGCGGATGCTGGATGAAGGGTATATCACCCAACAACAGTTCGATCAGACACGCACTGAGGCGATTAACGCTAACTATCACGCGCCGGAGATTGCTTTCTCTGCGCCGTACCTGAGCGAAATGGTGCGCCAGGAGATGTATAACCGTTATGGCGAAAGTGCCTATGAAGACGGTTATCGCATTTACACCACCATCACCCGCAAAGTACAGCAGGCCGCACAGCAGGCAGTACGTAATAACGTGCTGGACTACGACATGCGCCACGGCTATCGCGGCCCGGCAAATGTGCTGTGGAGAGTGGGCGAATCGGCGTGGGATAACAACAAGATTACCGATACGCTGAAGGCGCTGCCGACCTATGGTCCGCTGCTGCCTGCCGCAGTCACCAGCGCCAATCCTCAGGAAGCGACGGCGATGCTGGCGGACGGGTCGACCGTCGCATTGAGTATGGAAGGCGTTCGCTGGGCGCGTCCTTACCGTTCGGATACTCAGCAGGGACCGACGCCGCGTAAAGTGACCGATGTTCTGCAAACGGGTCAGCAAATCTGGGTTCGTCAGGTTGGCGATGCATGGTGGCTGGCACAAGTGCCGGAAGTGAACTCGGCGCTGGTGTCGATCAATCCGCAAAACGGTGCCGTTATGGCGCTGGTCGGTGGCTTTGATTTCAATCAGAGCAAGTTTAACCGCGCCACCCAGGCACTGCGTCAGGTAGGTTCCAACATCAAACCGTTCCTCTACACCGCGGCGATGGATAAAGGTCTGACGCTGGCAAGTATGTTGAACGATGTGCCAATTTCCCGCTGGGATGCAGGTGCCGGTTCTGACTGGCAGCCGAAGAACTCACCACCACAGTATGCCGGTCCAATTCGCTTACGTCAGGGACTGGGCCAGTCGAAAAACGTGGTGATGGTACGCGCAATGCGGGCGATGGGCGTCGACTACGCTGCAGAATATCTGCAACGCTTCGGCTTCCCGGCGCAAAACATTGTCCACACCGAATCGCTGGCGCTGGGTTCAGCGTCCTTCACCCCAATGCAGGTGGCGCGCGGCTACGCGGTAATGGCGAACGGCGGCTTCCTGGTGGACCCGTGGTTTATCAGCAAAATTGAAAACGATCAGGGCGGCGTGATTTTCGAAGCGAAACCGAAAGTAGCCTGCCCGGAATGCGATATTCCGGTGATTTACGGTGATACGCAGAAATCGAACGTGCTGGAAAATAACGATGTTGAAGATGTCGCTATCTCCCGCGAGCAGCAGAATGTTTCTGTACCAATGCCGCAGCTGGAGCAGGCGAATCAGGCGTTAGTCGCGAAGACTGGCGCGCAGGAGTACGCACCGCACGTCATCAACACTCCGCTGGCATTCCTGATTAAGAGTGCTTTGAACACCAATATCTTTGGTGAGCCAGGCTGGCAGGGTACCGGCTGGCGTGCAGGTCGTGATTTGCAGCGTCGCGATATCGGCGGGAAAACCGGTACCACTAACAGTTCGAAAGATGCGTGGTTTTCGGGTTACGGTCCGGGCGTTGTGACCTCGGTCTGGATTGGCTTTGATGATCACCGCCGTAATCTCGGTCATACAACGGCTTCCGGAGCGATTAAAGATCAGATCTCAGGTTACGAAGGCGGTGCCAAGAGTGCCCAGCCTGCATGGGACGCTTATATGAAAGCCGTTCTTGAAGGCGTGCCGGAACAGCCACTGACGCCGCCGCCGGGTATTGTGACGGTGAATATCGATCGCAGCACCGGGCAGTTAGCTAATGGTGGCAACAGCCGCGAAGAGTATTTCATCGAAGGTACACAGCCGACACAACAGGCGGTGCACGAGGTGGGAACGACCATTATCGATAATGGCGAGGCACAGGAATTGTTCTGATTAAAAAGGCGCTTCGGCGCCTTTTTCTGTTTGCTGACAAAGTGTCACTTTATTTATACCGGATACGGCGTGAACACGTTATCCGTCTGAAAATATCGAGAAAAATCAATATATTGCAGGAGCCGCGCAGGCCTGATAAGCATTGTGCATCAGGCAAACTTCACGCATTTACACTCGCCCCTGCTCCTTCAACCACTCGCGCACGAGGAACAGTGCGCTGACATTACGTGCTTCGTTGAAGTCAGGATCTTCCAGCAAATCCATCATATGCGCCAGCGGCCAGCGCACCTGTGGTAGCGGCTCTGGCTCATCGCCTTCCAGCGATTCCGGGTAGAGATCTTGCGCTACCACGATATTCATTTTGCTGGAAAAGTAAGACGGTGCCATGCTGAGCTTCTTCAAAAAAGTCAGATCGTTCGCACCAAATCCAACCTCTTCTTTTAGCTCGCGGTTAGCGGCTTCGTAGACGCTTTCACCCGGATCAATTAATCCTTTCGAAAAACCTAATTCGTAGGATTCCGTTCCCACTGCGTATTCGCGGATCAGGATCAGGTGATCGTCCACAATCGGCACAATCATCACCGCTTCCCGGTTGGTTGGACGCATTCGTTCATAAACACGCCGCACGCCATTGCTGAACTCCAGATCCACGCTTTCGACGGTAAACAGTCGTGAACGGGCTACAGTTTCAACATTCAGAATGGTGGGTTTTTGTAATGATTTGCTCATCGTGGGATCTATGCTGTGAAATCAGCGGTTATTGTGCGATATCGGACACGCTTTCGGCAATGTGAATTGCATGTTATTTACATTTATGTAACTTATTAAATAATCATCCTCAAATCAAATTAAAAGTCAATAGGTTGAAATAACTCCAGGAATTTGCTGATATTCCGCCTTCAGAGGGTTTGCTATGATCAGCGGTTACTGTGATGTGCTTAATGATGCTCAAGTTAAACTCCACGCTTGCCGATAGCCAACCGCAGAATCATGTATTGTGTCCGGTGCGACTGACCACGCCTGACAGACTAAGTAAGATGGGGAAAGCATGAGCACCATTGTGATTTTTTTAGCTGCTTTGCTGGCCTGCTCACTACTTGCGGGATGGCTGATAAAAGTGCGATCCAGACGGCGTCAACTGCCCTGGACCAACGCTTTCGCAGACGCGCAAACGCGCAAACTCACACCTGAAGAACGTAGCGCCGTTGAAAATTATCTTGAGAGCCTGACACAGGTGTTACAAGTGCCTGGCCCAACGGGAGCGAGTGCGGCCCCGATCTCTCTGGCGCTGAATGCCGAAAGCAACAACGTCATGATGCTGACACACGCTATCACGCGTTACGGCATCTCTACCGACGATCCGAATAAATGGCGTTACTACCTCGATTCGGTAGAAGTCCACCTGCCCCCTTTCTGGGAGCAGTACATCAACGATGAGAATACCGTTGAACTGATTCATACCGATTCGCTGCCGCTGGTTATTTCACTCAACGGTCATACGCTGCAGGAGTACATGCAGGAAACTCGCGGCTATGCCTTGCAACCTGTTCCGTCAACACAGGCGTCTATTCGCGGGGAAGAGAGTGAGCAAATCGAGCTACTCAATATTCGCAAAGAAACGCACGAAGAGTATGCGCTAAGTCGTCCGCGCGGGCTGCGCGAAGCGTTGCTGATTGTCGCCTCCTTCCTGATGTTCTTTTTCTGCCTGATTACCCCGGATGTATTTGTTCCGTGGCTGGCAGGCGGCGCGTTACTGCTGCTGGGCGCAGGACTGTGGGGGCTATTCGCGCCCCCGGCAAAATCCTCCCTGCGGGAAATTCATTGTCTGCGCGGTACACCGCGTCGTTGGGGATTGTTTGGCGAAAACGATCAGGAGCAGATCAACAATATTTCACTCGGTATTATCGACCTGGTCTATCCCGCACACTGGCAGCCCTACATTGCTCAGGATCTCGGCCAACAAACCGATATCGATATCTATCTCGACCGCCACGTAGTGCGTCAAGGGCGATATCTTTCGCTGCATGATGAAGTAAAAAACTTTCCGTTACAGCACTGGCTGCGCAGTACGATTATCGCTGCGGGCTCGCTACTGGTGCTGTTTATGCTGTTATTCTGGATCCCGCTGGATATGCCGCTGAAATTCACCCTCTCGTGGATGAAAGGAGCGCAGACCATTGAAGCCACCAGCGTGAAACAACTGGCTGACGCTGGCGTGCGGGTTGGCGATACATTGCGTATTAGCGGTACGGGAATGTGTAATATTCGCACTTCCGGTACCTGGAGCGCGAAAACCAACTCACCTTTTTTACCGTTTGACTGCTCGCAGATCATATGGAATGACGCCCGCTCATTGCCATTACCAGAATCTGAACTGGTCAACAAAGCGACGGCATTGACCGAAGCAGTTAATCGCCAGCTGCACCCTAAACCGGAAGATGAATCTCGCGTCAGCGCCTCATTACGTTCAGCAATTCAAAAATCCGGCATGGTATTGCTTGATGATTTTGGCGATATCGTACTGAAGACAGCGGATCTTTGTTCTGCCAAAGATGACTGTGTGCGACTGAAAAATGCGCTGGTCAATCTCGGCAACAGTAAAGACTGGGACGCGCTGGTAAAACGCGCCAACGCCGGGAAACTCGATGGCGTGAATGTGTTATTACGCCCGGTGAGTGCGGAATCGCTGGATAACCTGGTGGCAACTTCCACCGCGCCGTTTATCACGCATGAAACGGCGCGAGCGGCACAATCACTAAACAGTCCGGCCCCCGGCGGATTCCTGATTGTCAGCGACGAAGGCAGCGATTTTGTTGATCAGCCCTGGCCTTCGGCATCACTTTACGACTACCCGCCGCAAGAACAGTGGAACGCTTTCCAGAAACTGGCGCAAATGTTAATGCATACGCCGTTTAACGCCGAAGGCATCGTCACAAAAATCTTCACCGACGCCAATGGTACGCAGCATATAGGCCTTCATCCGATCCCGGATCGTTCCGGCCTGTGGCGCTATCTCAGCACCACACTGCTGCTACTGACGATGCTGGGCAGCACTATCTATAATGGCGTACAGGCATGGCGTCGTTACCAGCGTCATCGCACTCGCATGATGGAGATTCAGGCCTATTATGAAAGCTGCCTGAATCCGCAACTGATCACGCCTTCAGAAAGCCTTATTGAATAACACGTTTGCGCGGCAGGTTATGCTACCCTGTCGCGCAAATTGCTTCACTCTGGAGATTTCCCTCATGCATATCAACATTGCCTGGCAGGACGTAGATACCGTTCTGCTGGATATGGACGGCACGTTGCTCGACCTCGCCTTCGATAACTATTTCTGGCAAAAGCTGGTGCCTGAAACATGGGGGGCGAAAAACGGGGTCACACCACAGGAAGCGATGGACTATATGCGCCAGCAATATCACGACGTGCAGCATACGCTAAACTGGTACTGTCTTGATTACTGGAGTGAGCAACTGGGTCTGGATATCTGTGCGATGACCACCGAGATGGGACCGCGTGCCGTACTGCGTGAAGATACCATTCCGTTTCTTGAGGCACTGAAAGCCAGTGGTAAGCAACGAATTTTGCTCACTAATGCTCATCCGCATAACCTGGCGGTAAAACTTGAGCATACCGGTCTGGACGCACACCTTGATTTATTACTTTCCACCCACACATTTGGTTATCCGAAAGAGGATCAGCGGTTATGGCATGCGGTGGCCGAAGCTACGGGTCTGAAAGCTGAAAGAACGCTGTTTATTGATGACAGCGAAGCGATTCTCGATGCTGCCGCACAATTTGGTATTCGTTACTGCCTCGGCGTGACTAATCCTGACTCCGGGATTGCCGAGAAACAGTATCAGCACCATCCGTCACTGAATGACTACCGCCGCCTGATCCCCTCGCTAATGTGAAGGAGACGCCATGAAAGAAAAACCTGCTGTTGAGGTTCGACTGGATAAATGGCTATGGGCCGCCCGTTTTTATAAAACCCGCGCGCTGGCCCGCGAAATGATCGAAGGCGGTAAGGTGCACTACAACGGGCAGCGCAGCAAGCCAAGCAAAATCGTCGAGCTGAATGCCACGCTCACTCTGCGCCAGGGAAATGACGAACGAACGGTGATTGTAAAGGCGATTACTGAACAGCGTCGCCCCGCCAGCGAGGCAGTCTTGCTGTATGAAGAGACTGCAGAAAGTGTAGAGAAACGCGAAAAAATGGCGCTGGCACGTAAACTTAATGCCTTAACCATGCCGCACCCGGACCGACGCCCGGACAAAAAAGAGCGCCGCGACCTGTTACGATTTAAACACGGCGACAGTGAATAACTGTCACCTGCAAGAGAGATGATTATGCCGCAACATGACCAATTACATCGCTATCTGTTTGAAAACTTTGCCGTTCGCGGCGAACTGGTAACCGTTTCGGAAACCCTGCAACAGATCCTTGAGAATCACGATTATCCGCAGCCCGTTAAAAACGTGCTGGCAGAACTGCTGGTTGCGACCAGCCTGTTAACCGCTACGCTAAAATTTGATGGTGATATCACCGTACAGCTGCAAGGCGACGGCCCGATGAGTCTGGCGGTCATCAACGGAAACAACAAACAGCAGATGCGCGGTGTGGCGCGCGTGCAGGGCGAAATTCCAGAAAATGCCGACCTGAAAACGCTGGTCGGCAATGGTTACGTAGTGATCACCATTACTCCGAGCGAAGGCGAACGCTATCAGGGCGTGGTTGGTCTGGAAGGTGATACCCTGGCGGCCTGCCTGGAAGATTACTTTATGCGTTCTGAACAGCTGCCGACGCGCCTGTTTATTCGCACCGGCGACGTAGACGGCAAACCGGCTGCAGGCGGTATGTTGTTGCAGGTAATGCCTGCGCAAAATGCCCAGCAGGACGACTTTGACCACCTGGCAACGCTAACCGAAACCATCAAAACCGAAGAACTGCTGACCTTACCGGCAAACGAAGTGTTGTGGCGTTTGTATCACGAAGAAGAAGTGACGGTTTATGATCCGCAGGATGTTGAATTCAAATGCACCTGCTCGCGTGAACGTTGCGCCGACGCGCTAAAAACACTGCCGGATGAAGAAGTGGATAGCATTCTGGCGGAAGAAGGCGAAATTGACATGCATTGTGATTACTGCGGTAACCACTATCTGTTCAATGCGATGGATATTGCTGAAATCCGCAACAACGCGTCTCCGGCAGATCCGCAAGTTCATTAATGAGTATGTCCGGCAGAGAGTGCTCTGCCGGATTTTACGACGTAATGGCCTGATGCGCTGCGCTTACCAGGCCTACGCAATAATTCACAAGTTATTGTTGGTAAGATAAAGCGTCGTATCCGATAAAAGCATTGTCATTTGCTTAAGTTTATTTCCAGCGTTTCACCATCTACCGTCAGATCGCGCCACGCTTTCGGCCTCGTCCCCAGCTTTCCATCCTTCGCAGCTGTGAGTAATTTTTCTTTCGTTATTTCGTTCGGAAGTAAACTCATATCAAGCGCGTTCCATTCTTTTCTATCTGAGTCAAAGCCATAGACAATGACTCTGTCATGATTAAAAGCAAACAGGATCCGCTCCGCCTGACCATCACTATTCAGATCTTGCTCGACCAGTACGCAGGCGTCTTTTACAATACAGGTCATCACGTTATAGCGATCCTGGATTAAGGCCGACCAGAATGCCGTATCCGGTTTGCCAGAGCCTGGGGCAATTAACACATTTTCGGCTAATACTTTTTCCGATACCTGTTCCTGAAGATGTTGCTCTCCATCTAACGTCATCAGCAGATCCCGTGCGCGTTTCGGGTCTTTCATATACTCGGCATCGCTTTTCAGCGACTCAAGCGCCGCACGTCCATAGCGACCGTTCTGTTCGAGCATGTAGAGACTTACCTGATCTGGCGTGTTCTTGCCGCTCTGATAACGTGCCATATGACTGTTCACACTAATGCGCATACTATCCAGCACCGGCGAATTAAGAAGCACCAGTATTACCAACACCAATAACGAAACCGCAAGGTTCACTTTGCCCTGAAGAACAAGAGGGGTTTGCCCTTTACGCCAGACGATACTGACAAAATACCCCAGCGACCATACCAGTAACACCAGCACCGCCAGCGCGCCCTGCAAGCGGTCGACAGTCCAGCCGTACTGAGCGACCCGCAGCCATAACGCCCAGGCGGCGACGAACACATACAGCGGAGCAGCCAGCAGAGCGGTTTTAATCAGGCAACGCAACGGCCCCGTCCAGGGAAGTGACGCTTTTTGCGGATCGCGGACAATAGCCATTAAAATCAATTGCAAAAAGGCCAGCGTCAACAGCAACCCGGCGGCGGAGATGTGGCGAGAAATCGCGCTCAGGCCCGTAAACGGCAGGGTGATGATAAACATCAGGGTTAGCAATGATACTAACGGCAGCAACCCCGTGGCGATTAACGTGAACAACTTTTGAATAGAGTCGATTAAACGTGACTGTGTACGCGCGAGGATCACCGCCAGTGCGGTAACCAGACCTAACGTGAGATAAATAAACCAGTCGGTTGCAAAAAAGAGCGTTTTGAAAAACGTGATGCCAACAAGTTTAAACAACTCGCCCCACAGTAAAAGTACCAGCCACGTCAGGCCATTGGCGAGAAAAATCACCAGTAATATAAGTACGTTATGCCATACTGACTGGTAAAAATAGCGATAGCGGCTACTGTCATTGCGGATGCGAAGGCTTTGTTGTATCCACGGTAGCAACAACATTGCCATCAGCAGCAGATAGCAACCAAAATCCCAAAGCGCCTTTTCAGCTATCCAGGGGTTCATGCCATCAGTTTGCCACTTCAGCCAGCCGCTCATTCCCAGCGTGGCAATAAACACCAGCGCCAGCCATCCCCAAAGGCGCTTCTGTTTAAAGGAGATCACGGAGAAGAGTAAAACGGATGAAAACGCGACGGTCGCAGGCACGCCATAAACAATCCAACTGTGATTTTTTCCGGAAAGCCAGGCGATCAGTAGGTAGCAAACTAGACCCTGAAGTAATCCGGTAGCAATCATCCCCCAGCGTGTTGCGGGTGAAAGTTCAACGTTATCCATGTTAGTTATCCAGAATCAAAAGGTGGATTAATTATCGCATCCGGGCAGTACTATTTTGCTTTTTTCAGAAAATAATCAAAAAAAGTTAGCGTGGTGAATCGATACTTTACTGATTGAATTTGCATCAATTTCATTCAGGAATGCGATTCCACTCACAATATTCCCGCCATATAAACCAAGATTTAACCTTTTAAGAACATTTTCCACACCTAAAATGCTATTTCTGCGATAATAGCAACCGTTTCGTGACAGGAATCACGGAGTTTTTTGTCAAATATGAATTTCTCCAGATACGTAAATCTATGAGCCTTGTCGCGGTTAACACCCCCCAAAAAGACTTTACTATTCAGGCAATACATATTGGCTAAGGAGCAGTGAAATGCGCGTTAACAATGGTTTGACCCCGCAAGAACTCGAGGCTTATGGTATCAGTGACGTACATGATATCGTTTACAACCCAAGCTACGACCTGCTGTATCAGGAAGAGCTCGATCCGAGCCTGACAGGTTATGAGCGCGGGGTGTTAACTAATCTGGGTGCCGTTGCCGTCGATACCGGGATCTTCACCGGTCGTTCACCAAAAGATAAGTATATCGTCCGTGACGATACCACTCGCGATACCTTCTGGTGGGCTGATAAAGGCAAAGGTAAGAACGACAACAAACCTCTCTCTCCGGAAACCTGGCAGCATCTGAAGGGCCTGGTGACCAAACAGCTTTCCGGTAAACGTCTGTTCGTTGTCGACGCTTTCTGTGGTGCGAACCCAGACACGCGTCTTTCCGTCCGTTTCATCACCGAAGTGGCCTGGCAGGCGCATTTTGTCAAAAACATGTTTATTCGCCCGAGCGATGAAGAGCTGGCTGGTTTTAAACCTGACTTTATCGTTATGAACGGTGCGAAGTGCACTAACCCGCAGTGGAAAGAACAGGGTCTGAACTCCGAAAACTTCGTGGCGTTTAACCTGACCGAGCGCATGCAGCTGATTGGTGGCACCTGGTACGGCGGCGAAATGAAGAAAGGGATGTTCTCAATGATGAACTACCTGCTGCCGCTGAAAGGTATCGCTTCTATGCACTGCTCCGCCAACGTTGGCGAGAAAGGCGATGTTGCGGTGTTCTTTGGTCTTTCCGGCACCGGTAAAACCACCCTTTCCACCGACCCGAAACGTCGCCTGATTGGCGATGACGAGCACGGCTGGGATGACGACGGCGTGTTTAACTTCGAAGGCGGCTGCTACGCGAAAACCATCAAGCTGTCGAAAGAAGCGGAACCTGAAATCTACAACGCTATCCGTCGCGATGCGCTGCTGGAAAACGTCACCGTACGTGAAGATGGCACTATCGATTTTGACGATGGTTCAAAAACCGAGAACACCCGCGTTTCTTATCCGATCTATCACATCGATAACATCGTTAAACCGGTTTCCAAAGCGGGCCACGCAACTAAAGTTATCTTCCTGACCGCAGACGCCTTTGGTGTGCTGCCGCCGGTTTCTCGCCTGACTGCCGATCAAACTCAGTACCACTTCCTCTCTGGCTTCACCGCCAAACTGGCCGGTACTGAACGTGGCATCACCGAACCGACGCCAACCTTCTCCGCTTGCTTCGGCGCGGCGTTCCTGTCGCTGCACCCAACTCAGTACGCAGAAGTGCTGGTGAAACGTATGCAAGCGGCGGGTGCGCAGGCATATCTGGTTAACACTGGCTGGAACGGTACTGGCAAACGTATCTCCATTAAAGATACCCGCGCCATTATCGACGCTATCCTCAACGGTTCGCTGGATAACGCAGAAACCTTCACTCTGCCGATGTTTAACCTGGCGATCCCGACTGAACTGCCGGGCGTAGACACTAAAATCCTCGATCCGCGTAACACCTACGCTTCTCCGGAACAGTGGCAGGAAAAAGCTGAAACGCTGGCGAAACTGTTTATCGACAACTTCGATAAATACACCGACACCCCTGCGGGTGCCGCGCTGGTAGCGGCTGGTCCAAAACTGTAATCCGATAAGTTAAGCGACGAAATCCCCCGTTTCACCAGATACGGGGGATTTTTTATTTTCTGTCAGAATTAAACGGGACAAACAGATAATCCAGCGAGTGGCGTGTTTCACGAAAAAACGTATCCAGTTCAGGCTGCGCTTTTATCGCGCTGGCGGGAATGAAAATATCGCAAAACGCTTTCGTCGCTTCTCTGGGAAAACTCTTCGGTAAATGCAGAAAAAGCCACAAATAATCTTCTTCATAGTCAATGCTATACAAATCTTCCCAGCGAAGTATGCCCTGCTGATGAGATTCATAAAAAACAATTCCCTCGAAATAAAACGCATAACGCACGGGTTTCGTAAAAGTAACTTGCTTTGTTTTTGACTTAAAATCGTTAATTCTTCTGCTGATTAACAGGAACATTGATAAGAGGAGTGGCAACATTAATAGAAGAATTAACGTACTGATTGCGTTGAGTTTAAAGTCATGAGAAGGTTTCAACCATTGTGGGATCATGGGCAATATAGCCAATAAGCCAGCGGTTCCAATTCCCCATTTAAACCCTTTAAAACGCTTTTTAATGTAACAGGTATAATGCTTAACGGCAGCGTTGAAGGTGGTTGGGCTGTAGTGGATTTGCACTGTACCGAGGTAATGTGCGGTTTGTGGATCAAAGGGGCAAGGGGGGCTATTCATTCTACTCGCCAGGAGCGCTCACAGGCGCTTACGTCATCATTAATATATGCATTCAGGTAATCATTAAGATCTTTATAACGTGATTCCCCATTGCAGTCATAAACCCAGACCTCTGGCTCAACGGTACTATCTAGCCAAAGGAGAAAAACCATTTCATAACTGTAATCACTACCGGCAAAAAGTGACAGGCGATGAGAACGAAATAGTCCCAAGGCATGGTTATCCCAATTATCACTTGAAGCTACAGCATTCATTTTGATTTCATCAAGAAACGTATCTTCTATGTGTTCCTGCCAAAGCGTTTCCATGTCACTTATACTTAGCCAGCTTCCATGTGTAGCGCTTAACCAACGTCCACAATGTGCAAAACGCGCCTGCAACATAGGGCTGGCCTTCTGCCAGACACCGTTTTTCAATGTCGGGATCCGGCCATCAAACGCAGTGCTTGCAGGTTCAGGAACAACATTGAATGGGCCATCAAATGCTAACCTATTATTTATCGCTTGCTGAATATGTTCCCTGATCATATTTCTCTCCGCGTTAGATCATTTCTGAGCCATTAATTTATGGCTTATGTCCCCACGTCCTGAGATAGTAGTTTTCTCGTAAAATGGTCAGTTCAGGGAAACGAGTTGCAGCTTCATCAACCAATGGTGGAATACGATTATCTTTAACTTCAATGAGCAACAAAATAGCCTTCCTTACATTCTCCATCTTTGATGATGCAAAAAGCGGTAATACCAACTCAACGAATCCTCGGCTTTCATTGAAATCAGGCGCCTTACTCATCGCCCACAATAATGTTTGCTGACGGTCATCAGTGATACGTTCGAGAAGCGGCAGAAAAGTATCATATTTATTATACTCTGTTTCTCGTATAGCAAAGACAGCTGAGGATAGAGTGTCATCGTCAAGTTCAGGCATTATTATTAACAGTGAATGAATATAATCCTCAATATTCACCACACTATCTCTACAGGCAAAACGGAGATCTTTAATAGCAATATCACGTAATTCATCTGGCATTGTAAAATAGAGTCGAAAAATATCTGCAGCACAAGAAACTTTTTTTTGGCGTAATCTTATGAATGCCTCTTCACACAATTCTTTATCATTCTCTGTGCGGCAAACATGTTCCCAAAGGGCAAAAGTTTCGGGTTCTATCTGTGGAAAACGGCATAGCGAGAATAAAATGGATCTACGTAAATCCGGGATTTTCTCAGTTAAAAACCACTCACGCAGTTGAATTTGCGTTCCTGGCAAACTTCTATCGAAACCCTTCATACTCATGCCAGCAATAAAATCGTCCAGCCAGCGTTCATACCAGTTGAGGAAATTTTTATCATATATAAAATCAAACGGATAATCTTCATCACCATCAGTCAGCATTAACCTTCCGCGATACTGCCCCGTCACCACCAGGCAAATATCATAAGTACATCCCAGGGTGAGAATGGTCAATGCGCCGTCAAAAAAACTATATTCTTCATCATCTTCTGTACGGCCAGCATTCAACACATCAACATCCTGCTGCGTCATATAAAGCGGTACAGGGCTTTCTTTTGTTATATCGCCATAAATATCTGTACCGCCTAAAGATTCAAGACCGTAGGCATGTGCCGGACCGCCATTAGCGATATAGCGAAGAAAAATTCGATATTCCCGTGGCAAAGTGACGCTATGTTTTTTCTCCCAGGAAGCTATTTCCGCCTCGCTGGCAGGCTTCGGCCATTGATATTTCCAACCTTCAGAACCGAATAACTTACATTCAGGATCCAGTGCGGCAATGCGTGGGATTTTTTCTTTTATACGAGCAATCTGTACTTGTTCTTCGTTGGTAAGTTGCATCAAGCTATTCCTTTAGTGTGCTTTTACTAATCAGGATACGCTAGCCTGCAATCAGCTTACAGTACACTTTACTTCGTATGGTGCCGATGTCTGAAACCGTATTCATTCAGTAAATACTGAGTGCACAAAATAAAACGGGAGGCACCTTCGCCTCCCGTTTTATTTACCCTTCTTTTGTCGTGCCCTGCGCCCGCGTTACCGGCATTGGCAGCCAGGCGCGAATGGAAAGCCCACCCCGTTCGCTGGTGCCAAGCTCCAGCATGCCGTTATGGTTATCCACGATACGCTGCACAATTGCCAGGCCTAATCCCGTGCCGCTAATGGTGCGCGCACTGTCGCCGCGGACAAACGGCTGGAACAAGTGCTTACGCTGTTCCGGCGCAATTCCCGGACCGTCGTCTTCCACCTGGAACCAGGCGCGATTCGGCTCCGTGCCGCTGCTGACTTTGATCCAGCCATTGCCGTAACGAGCAGCGTTCACCACCATATTCGCCACCGCGCGTTTGATCGACAGCGGGTGCATTTTCACTTCAATGCTGCCGGGGTAAAGCGCGGTTTCAATTTCCCGCTCATAGCCACTTTCGGCAGCAATCACCTCACCGAGCACTGCGTTGAGATCCGCCATTTCCATCGGCATCTCCTGCCCGGTGCGCAGGTAGTCGATAAACTGTTCAATGATGGCATTGCACTCTTCGATATCTTTATTGATCGATTCTGCCAGGTAGCCATCCTGCTCGCTCATCATCTCGGTCGCCAGACGAATACGTGTCAGCGGCGTGCGCAAGTCGTGGCTTACCCCTGCCATCAGCAACGTGCGGTCATCCGCCAGTTGCTTAACACCAGCCGCCATATGGTTAAAGGCGCGGGTAACGGAACGCACCTCCGAAGCGCCATACTCACGCAGCGGCGGCGGAATAATCCCCTTACCCACCTGCAAGGCAGCGTGTTCGAGATCGACCAACGGTCGGTTCTGGATACGAATAAATAGCCACGCCCCACCTATCGCCAATAGCATAATCGCCAACGTATAGCGGAACAGCGGGGAGAAATCGCCCTGATGAATTTCGGTCAGCGGCACGCGTACCCAGATATTGGGCGACAGCCAGGTTTTCAGCCAGACGACAGGCGAGCTTTTGTTGACCTCAACGCGTACTTCCGTCGGGCCGCCCAGTTGTTGCGCCATCTGATGGCTTAAGAATTCATAGTGTTGCGCCCAACGCAGCCCTGCCTCTTCGGCAGCTTCGTTGGAATAGAGAGAGATCCCCAGCTCACGGTAGATCTCCCGACGGAAAGCGGGAGGCACAACCAACTGCGTGCCGTCCTCCAGTTGCAGTTTGTCGGTCATCAACATACGCACTTCGTACGCGAGGACTTTATTAAACTGCTGGAGGCTCGGCAAAATCGCGAAGTTCAGCACCACCAGATAAGTCGTCACCAGGCTGACGAACAGCAAGGTGACGATGAGCAATAACGTACGGGCAAATGAACTTCGTGGCGAGAAGCGCAATCGCCTCATGCTTTAGAACCGTCCGGCACGAAAACGTAGCCCAGACCCCAAACGGTCTGAATGTAACGCGGATGCGCCGGATCTTCTTCCACCATGCGGCGCAGACGCGAGATCTGCACGTCGATGGAACGTTCCATTGCGGAGTATTCACGACCACGGGCAAGGTTCATCAGCTTATCACGGGAGAGCGGCTCACGCGGATGGCTGACCAGTGCCTTCAGTACCGCAAACTCACCGCTGGTGAGCGGCATTGGCTCATCTTCACGGAACATTTCACGCGTACCGAGGTTAAGTTTGAACTTACCGAAAGCAATTACCGCCTCTTCCTGTGACGGCGCACCCGGCAGTTCGTTCGCCTGACGACGCAGTACCGCACGGATACGGGCCAGCAGTTCTCGCGGGTTAAACGGTTTTGGAATGTAGTCGTCAGCACCAATCTCCAGGCCAACGATACGATCCACTTCTTCCCCTTTCGCCGTCACCATAATGATCGGCATCGGGTTGCTCTGGCTACGAAGACGTCGGCAAATCGACAAGCCATCTTCACCAGGTAACATCAAATCCAGTACCATAAGATGGAAAGATTCACGAGTCAGCAGGCGATCCATCTGTTCTGCATTAGCGACGCTTCGAACCTGGAAGCCTTGTTCGGTGAGATAACGTTCCAGCAGCGCACGCAGGCGCATGTCGTCATCGACCACCAGAATCTTGTAGTTCTCTTGCATTCTTTGTACTCCCAAAGGTTCGCAACAATTTGTAAGCGTGTATTCTTAAAAAAGCTTACGTTCGTCACCAGCTAAATCTGGTATGAATTTCAGCCTAAATTGTTACAAAGCATATTAAACAGCAGCTTAAGTATACAATTTATTCGGCGAAACATTATTGATTCTGTTGATATGATCACGTTATACCCAATGTGCGCATTATCAAACAGACAAAGGGAATCAACGAGATGAAAACGCCCCTGGTTACCCGGGAAGGGTATGAAAAACTCAAACAAGAGCTAAATTATCTCTGGCGTGAAGAGCGCCCGGAGGTCACAAAAAAAGTGACCTGGGCTGCAAGTCTGGGCGACCGCAGCGAAAATGCTGACTATCAGTATAATAAAAAGCGTCTGCGTGAAATCGACCGTCGCGTGCGCTATCTCACTAAATGCATGGAAAATCTCAAAATCGTCGATTACTCCCCGCAACAGGAAGGCAAAGTCTTTTTTGGCGCATGGGTGGAGATTGAAAACGACGATGGCGTGACTCACCGTTTTCGTATTGTCGGCTACGATGAAATTTTTGGCCGTAAAGATTACATCTCTATCGATTCCCCAATGGCCCGCGCATTGCTGAAAAAAGAAGTGGGCGATCTGGCGGTGGTGAATACCCCTGCCGGGGAAGCGAGCTGGTATGTTAATGCTATCGAGTACGTGAAACCGTAAGGAAGAGTCTTAACCTCCTGCCGATGGCTGGCATTTTTGCCAGCCAGTCCGTATAACTATCCCCTGATTTTTGATCCGAAAAGATGAACTCAAACCATGATGAATGATTCGTTCTGCCGCATTATTGCGGGTGAAATTCAGGCGCGCCCGGAACAGGTTGACGCTGCCGTTCGCCTGCTTGACGAAGGGAATACTGTGCCGTTTATCGCACGTTATCGTAAGGAAATCACCGGCGGTCTGGATGACACGCAGTTGCGTAATCTGGAAACGCGTCTGAGCTATCTGCGCGAGCTGGAAGAGAGACGTCAGGCAATCCTCAAGTCCATTTCCGAGCAAGGCAAACTGACCGACGAACTGGCGAATGCTATCAACGCCACCTTAAGTAAAACCGAACTCGAAGACCTCTACCTGCCCTACAAACCTAAACGCCGCACCCGCGGGCAAATTGCTATTGAAGCAGGACTTGAGCCACTGGCCGACCTGCTGTGGAACGATCCTTCACACACGCCAGAAGTCGCCGCTGCACAATATGTTGATGCCGATAAAGGCGTAGCAGATACCAAAGCCGCGCTGGACGGCGCGCGCTATATCCTGATGGAACGGTTTGCCGAAGATGCCGCGCTGCTGGCGAAAGTGCGTGATTATCTGTGGAAGAACGCGCATTTGGTTTCTACGGTGGTGAACGGTAAAGAAGAGGAAGGGGCGAAATTCCGCGACTATTTCGATCATCACGAACCGCTATCAACGGTGCCTTCTCACCGCGCGCTGGCGATGTTCCGTGGGCGTAACGAAGGCGTACTCCAGCTTTCGCTAAATGCCGATCCGCAGTTCGACGAACCGCCAAAAGAGAGCTATTGCGAGCAAATCATCATGGATCACCTCGGTCTGCGCCTGAACAATGCCCCGGCGGATAGCTGGCGCAAAGGCGTGGTGAGCTGGACCTGGCGCATCAAGGTGCTGATGCACCTGGAAACCGAACTGATGGGTACAGTGCGCGAACGTGCAGAAGATGAAGCAATCAACGTCTTTGCCCGTAACCTGCACGATCTGCTGATGGCGGCCCCAGCCGGGCTGCGTGCGACGATGGGCCTCGATCCGGGTCTGCGTACTGGGGTAAAAGTGGCGGTAGTCGATGCGACGGGTAAACTGGTGGCGACCGACACCATTTACCCGCACACCGGACAAGCCGCAAAAGCAGCGATGACCGTTGCTGCCCTGTGTGAAAAGCATAACGTTGAACTGGTGGCAATCGGTAACGGTACGGCTTCCCGCGAAACTGAGCGTTTCTATCTCGACGTGCAGAAGCAGTTTCCGAAAGTGACCGCACAGAAAGTGATCGTCAGCGAAGCAGGCGCGTCGGTTTACTCGGCTTCCGAACTGGCGGCGCAGGAGTTCCCGGATCTCGATGTTTCGCTGCGTGGCGCGGTGTCTATCGCCCGTCGTTTGCAGGATCCGCTGGCGGAGTTGGTGAAAATCGATCCGAAATCTATCGGCGTAGGTCAGTATCAGCATGACGTCAGCCAGACGCAGCTGGCCCGTAAACTGGACGCGGTAGTAGAAGACTGCGTAAACGCCGTTGGCGTCGATCTCAATACCGCTTCTGTTCCGCTGTTAACTCGCGTGGCTGGCCTGACGCGCATGATGGCGCAAAACATTGTGGCCTGGCGCGATGAGAACGGCCAGTTCCAGAACCGTCAGCAACTGTTAAAAGTCAGCCGCCTGGGGCCAAAAGCCTTCGAGCAGTGCGCAGGCTTCTTGCGCATTAACCACGGTGACAACCCGCTGGACGCCTCTACTGTTCACCCGGAAGCCTATCCGGTGGTGGAACGCATTCTGGCAGCAACACAGCAGGCACTGAAAGATCTGATGGGTAACAGCAACGAGCTGCGTAACCTGAAAGCGTCTGACTTTACTGATGAGAAATTCGGTGTGCCGACAGTAACTGACATCATCAAAGAGCTGGAAAAACCAGGTCGCGATCCGCGTCCGGAATTTAAAACCGCTCAGTTTGCCGATGGCGTCGAGACAATGAACGACCTGCAACCGGGGATGATCCTCGAAGGTGCGGTGACCAACGTCACCAATTTTGGTGCTTTTGTTGATATTGGCGTACATCAGGACGGCCTGGTTCACATCTCTTCATTGTCGAACAAGTTTGTGGAAGATCCGCATACCGTGGTGAAAGCGGGCGACATTGTGAAGGTGAAAGTGCTGGAAGTGGATCTTCAGCGTAAACGTATCGCCCTGACTATGCGTCTGGACGAGCAGCCTGGCGAAACCAACGCCCGTCGCGGGGGCGGTAATGAACGCCCGCAAAACAACCGCCCGGCAGCCAAACCACGCGGTCGTGAAGCGCAGCCTGCCGGTAACAGCGCGATGATGGATGCGCTGGCGGCGGCAATGGGCAAAAAACGTTAAACCTCCTGATTGGCCTACGGTTCGAATTTGCACAAGATCGTAGGCCAGATCAGGCGTTCACGCCGCATCTGGCAATAAACGCCATGCCTGACATAAAAATGCCGGAGAATATCTCCGGCATTTTTATTACACAACGAAACTCACACTATATTTCGTCAATATTTATCACTTCATTAACAACTGAAACCTTAATTAAACATTAACCCGCCCTGATAATTCGCCATTCGAATTATATTTTCGCTGCGATATAACCTTGAGCCACATCAACATTCACGCAGATTATTATCTAAACCAACATTCGCACACATTTTAAGTATTGCTGATAGAAACCATTCTCATTATCATTGTGTTGTTGATTATTTAATCTCTCCCTCGTTGGCAAATCATCTGGTCTCATGTCGCTGTCAAACGCCCCATGAGGTAGTTATCCAGTTAATGAGAAACAAGTAGGCACCTATGCAATACACTCCAGATACTGCGTGGAAAATCACTGGCTTTTCCCGTGAAATCAGCCCGGCATATCGCCAAAAACTGCTTTCTCTTGGCATGTTACCTGGCTCCTCTTTTAATGTGGTGCGCGTCGCTCCACTTGGCGACCCCATTCATATCGAAACCCGTCGTGTGAGCCTGGTATTACGCAAAAAAGATCTGGCCTTATTAGAAGTGGAAGCGGTTTCCTGTTAATACGGTGATAACAACAATGAAAAAATTAACCATTGGCTTAATTGGTAATCCAAATTCTGGCAAGACAACCTTATTTAACCAGCTCACTGGCGCACGTCAGCGTGTAGGTAACTGGGCTGGCGTTACCGTCGAACGTAAAGAAGGGCAATTCTCCACCACCGATCATCAGGTCACGCTGGTGGACCTCCCCGGCACCTATTCTCTGACCACCATCTCATCGCAGACCTCGCTCGATGAGCAAATCGCCTGTCACTACATTTTGAGTGGCGACGCTGACCTGCTGATTAACGTGGTGGATGCGTCTAACCTTGAGCGTAACCTGTACCTGACGCTACAACTGCTGGAACTCGGCATTCCCTGCATCGTGGCGCTGAACATGCTCGACATTGCCGAGAAGCAAAATATTCGCATTGAAATTGATGCTCTGTCGGCGCGTCTTGGCTGCCCGGTGATCCCGCTGGTTTCAACTCGTGGTCGCGGTATTGAAGCGCTCAAGCTGGCGATTGATCGCTATAAAGCTAACGAGAATGTGGAACTGGTGCATTACGCACAGCCGCTGCTCAACGAAGCAGATTCACTGGCAAAAGTGATGCCTTCCGACATCCCGCTCAAACAACGTCGCTGGCTGGGCCTGCAAATGCTGGAAGGCGATATCTACAGCCGCGCCTACGCCGGTGAAGCGTCGCAGCATCTTGATGCCGCCCTCGCCCGTCTGCGTAATGAGATGGACGATCCGGCGCTGCATATTGCCGATGCGCGTTACCAGTGCATTGCTGCCATCTGTGATGTGGTAAGCAACACCCTGACGGCAGAACCCAGCCGTTTCACCACTGCGGTAGATAAAATCGTGCTCAACCGTTTCCTCGGTCTGCCGATTTTCCTCTTTGTGATGTACCTGATGTTCCTGCTGGCTATCAACATCGGCGGGGCGTTACAGCCGCTGTTTGACGTCGGCTCCGTGGCGCTATTTGTGCATGGTATTCAGTGGATTGGCTACACGCTCCACTTCCCAGACTGGCTGACTATCTTCCTCGCCCAGGGCCTGGGGGGCGGTATTAACACCGTTCTGCCACTGGTGCCACAGATCGGCATGATGTACCTGTTCCTCTCCTTCCTCGAGGACTCCGGCTATATGGCGCGTGCGGCGTTTGTGATGGACCGTCTGATGCAGGCGCTGGGCTTGCCCGGGAAATCCTTTGTACCGTTGATCGTCGGGTTCGGTTGTAACGTACCGTCGGTAATGGGTGCGCGTACGCTTGATGCGCCGCGTGAACGCCTGATGACCATTATGATGGCACCGTTTATGTCCTGCGGCGCACGTCTGGCCATCTTCGCAGTATTTGCGGCCGCCTTCTTCGGACAGAACGGCGCACTGGCGGTATTCTCGCTGTATATGCTCGGTATTGTGATGGCGGTACTGACTGGCCTGATGCTCAAGTACACCATCATGCGCGGTGAAGCGACGCCGTTTGTCATGGAGCTACCGGTCTACCATGTACCACACGTTAAAAGCCTGATTATCCAGACCTGGCAGCGTCTGAAAGGTTTCGTTCTGCGTGCTGGTAAAGTGATTATCATCGTCAGCATTTTCCTGAGCGCTTTCAACAGCTTCTCTCTGAGCGGGAAAATCGTCGATAACATCAACGACTCGGCGCTGGCTTCCGTCAGCCGGGTGATCACCCCGGTCTTCAAGCCGATTGGCGTACATGAAGATAACTGGCAGGCAACTGTTGGCCTGTTTACAGGCGCAATGGCGAAAGAAGTGGTGGTGGGTACGCTCAACACCCTCTACACCGCAGAAAATATTCAGGACGAAGAGTTCAATCCGGCGGAATTTAACCTCGGTGAAGAGCTATTCAGCGCGGTAGATGAAACCTGGCAGAGCCTGAAAGACACCTTCAGTCTTAGCGTACTGATGAACCCCATTGAAGCGAGCAAAGGCGACGGCGAAATGGGTACCGGAGCGATGGGCGTGATGGATCAGAAATTTGGAAGCGCAGCAGCTGCTTACAGCTACCTGATTTTCGTTCTGCTGTATGTACCGTGTATCTCGGTGATGGGTGCTATCGCGCGTGAATCCAGCCGTGGCTGGATGGGCTTCTCCATCCTGTGGGGGCTAAATATCGCTTACTCGTTGGCAACATTGTTCTATCAGGTCGCCAGCTACAGCCAGCATCCAACCTACAGCCTGGTATGCATTCTGGCGGTTATCCTGTTTAACATCGTGGTTATCGGTTTGCTGCGTCGCGCGCGTAGCCGGGTCGATATCGAACTGCTGGCAACACGCAAATCGGTAAGCAGTTGCTGTGCAGCCAGCACCACCGGTGATTGCCATTAATGGCTTCACTTATTCAGGTGCGTGATTTGCTGGCATTACGGGGCCGTATGGAAGCGGCCCAGATAAGCCAGACATTGAACACTCCGCAACCCATGATTAACGCCATGCTGCAACAGCTGGAAAGTATGGGCAAAGCCGTGCGAATTCAGGAAGAACCTGACGGCTGCCTCTCTGGCAGTTGTAAAAGCTGCCCGGAAGGCAAAGCCTGTCTGCGTGAGTGGTGGGCGTTACGTTAACCTTGTTTTACTACCTGTTTTGAAAAGCCCGGTATGCGTTTGCATCCGGGCTTTTTTGCGTGCGGCTTTCCATAAAAATGCAACTCTTGCAGTACAACGTAAGTTCCTCTGAAAGCGTCTCGCAGAGTTGAAAACTCGCTAATGCACAGGTGTGGAGTGGCGCGTAGAGTCGCGGCATTCAAACAACAGGTGAAGGAACGCCATGAGCAAAAAGCAGAGTTCCACCCCACACGATGCGCTGTTCAAACTCTTTTTACGCCAACCGGAGACGGCGCGCGATTTTCTTGCGTTCCATTTACCGGCACCTATTCACGCGCTCTGTGATATGAAAACCCTAAAGCTGGAGTCGAGCAGCTTTATTGATGACGATCTGCGTGAAAGCTATTCCGACGTGCTGTGGTCGGTGAAAACGGAACAAGGACCAGGATACATCTATTGTCTGATTGAACATCAAAGCACCTCAAACAAACTGATCGCATTTCGCATGATGCGCTACGCCATTGCCGCAATGCAAAATCACCTGGATGCCGGATACAAAACGTTGCCGATGGTGGTGCCATTGTTGTTTTACCACGGCATTGAAAGCCCATATCCCTATTCACTGTGTTGGCTGGATTGTTTCGCCGATCCCAAACTGGCCAGACAGCTTTATGCCTCTGCATTCCCGCTGATTGATGTCACTGTCATGCCTGATGATGAAATCATGCAGCACCGACGTATGGCGCTGCTGGAGTTAATCCAAAAACATATACGTCAACGCGACCTGATGGGGCTGGTAGAGCAAATGGCCTGCTTATTAAGTAGTGGATACGCTAATGACAGACAAATCAAAGGGCTGTTTAATTACATACTACAAACCGGCGATGCGGTACGTTTTAACGATTTTATCGACGGCGTTGCCAAACGTTCACCGAAACACAAGGAGAGTTTAATGACTATTGCGGAAAGATTGCGGCAAGAAGGGTTTCAGAAAGGTATACGAGCTATCGCCAAAACCATGCTGGATGCCGGAGTCCCTCTTGAGGACGTTCTGCGATTTACCAGCCTGACGGTTGAAGACCTTGCTGAAATAAATCATCAATAACGTAAAGGATGGTTTTAATGACGGATACAGAAAGAGAATATCTTATTAGTTACCTGATTGGTTATTTATTGGGTCGACGCCTGGAAGCCCTGGATATCGCCAAAAGAATGCTGTAATCCGGAGTCCCTCTTGCAGACATCATGCGCTTTACCGGGCTGTCAGAAGAAGAGTTGGCTGCGGCGAGCCAGTAAAGTTCTGTCTCGCCATTTCAACAGCTGTCTACACCCTCTGCTTCAACGCCACCAGCAGGTGACAAAACTCGTCCGGATGCGAAATAAACGGCGCATGGGCCGCTTTGGCGAAGATGTACGACTCGCTGTGTGGCCAGAGTTTATCCAGCATCGGCACCACTTTGCGCGGCACCAGACCATCGAGATAGCCATACAATCGCAAAAACGGCATGGACACGTTTTGCAGCGGCTGGCGGAGATCGACCGTTTTCAGTATTTCCAGCCCACCATTGAGCACGTCAACCTTCGGCATCGGCAGCGCCAGAACGGTTTTCTTCAGCGCTCGCGCATCCTGGCGTGCCGTTTCTGTACCCATGGTTTGTAACGCAAGGAACCGTTCTACCGTGCGCTGAAAATCGTCACTGAGTTGCTGCTGGAAACCTGCCAGCACGTCCGGTTTGATCCCCGGCCAATCGTCACGAGCACTAAAACATGGCGACGACGCCACGGTGACCAGCGCCTGAACCCGCTCGGGATGGGTTAACGCAATCTGGCTTGCCACCAGTCCGCCCAAACTCCAGCCTAACCAGATAGCTTTGTCCGGCGCTTGTCGCAGCACGACTTCAGCCATATCAGCAAGTGACATCGCACCAAATCCCTGGCTGCGCCCGAAGCCGGGCAGATCAACGAGATGCAGCGTAAAATGCGAGCTAAGTTCCTCATCAATGCAACGCCACACTTCGGCATTCAGTCCCCATCCGTGCAGCAGCACAAGATGAACATTCCCCTGACCTTTGGTCTGCCACCAGATGTTATTCATCCGCTATTGTTCTCTTTTTACTTACAAGGATGAACATATGCTAACAGTACCGGGATTATGCTGGCTATGCCGAATGCCCCTGGCGTTAGGTCATTGGGGGATTTGTTCGGTATGCTCTCGCGCCACCCGTACAGATAAAACGTTATGCCCACAATGTGGATTACCCGCAACACACTCCCATCTTCCCTGTGGTCGCTGCCTGCAAAAACCACCGCCGTGGCAAAGACTGGTCACGGTTGCCGACTATGCACCGCCGTTAAGTCCGCTCATCCACCAGCTTAAGTTTTCCCGGCGTTGCGAAATCGCCAGCGCCCTGTCACGTCTGTTACTATTGGAAGTCTTACACGCTCGTCGCGCCACCGGTTTGCAATTGCCGGACCGCATCATCAGCGTGCCGTTATGGCAGCGGCGTCACTGGCGTCGGGGATTTAATCAGAGCGATTTGCTGTGTCAGCCGTTATCACGCTGGTTGCACTGCCAATGGGATAGCGAAGCCGTCACACGTACACGGGCCACTGCGACCCAGCATTTTCTTAGCGCCCGGCTGCGCAAACGCAACCTGAAAAATGCCTTTCGCCTTGAATTGCCGGTGCAAGGTCGCCATATGGTGATAGTGGATGATGTCGTTACCACCGGAAGTACCGTCGCAGAGATTGCGCAGTTGCTTTTACGCAATGGTGCGGCGACTGTCCAGGTCTGGTGCCTTTGTCGAACCTTGTAGAGCCTCGATGATGGGCGTATTATAACCAACTAAAATAGTCAACTATTAGGCCATTACTATGATCCGTATTTCCGATGCTGCACAAGCGCACTTTGCCAAACTGCTGGCAAATCAGGAAGAAGGGACACAAATCCGCGTATTTGTGATTAACCCTGGCACGCCTAACGCTGAATGTGGTGTTTCTTATTGTCCGCCGGACGCTGTGGAAGCCACCGACACTGCCCTGAAATTTGACCTGCTGACCGCGTATGTTGATGAGTTAAGCGCGCCTTACCTGGAAGATGCAGAGATCGACTTTGTTACTGACCAGTTGGGTTCTCAGCTGACGCTGAAAGCCCCGAACGCCAAAATGCGCAAAGTAGCAGACGATGCGCCGCTGATGGAGCGCGTGGAGTATATGCTGCAATCGCAGATCAACCCACAGCTTGCCGGTCACGGTGGTCGCGTTTCGCTGATGGAAATCACCGAAGACGGTTACGCCATTCTGCAATTTGGCGGCGGTTGTAACGGTTGTTCAATGGTCGATGTGACGCTGAAAGAAGGGATCGAAAAGCAGCTGCTGAACGAATTCCCGGAGCTGAAAGGTGTACGCGATCTCACCGAACACCAGCGCGGCGAACACTCTTACTACTAAGTTATCCTCTCTTTTATAGATTGCCCGATGCGACGCTAAAGCGTCTTATCGGGCCGTCTGCCAGGCGTTGGCGCTACATTGCCTCGGCAAATCCAGTCCCTACGTTTCCCCGCGATAATATGACCAACCTCTCAGAATTTAAATTTACCCCGCTCTGGTGATTCTCAAACGCCAGATGTTACCCGTATCATTCACGCGGGTACCAAACATACTCCTGACATCTGACTACAATAATTAGTTTTAGTGGGTATCAGTCGTGGTGCCGCAATATCTCTGTTCCCGATTGGGATAATTAGAGTTTGTCGTCAGAAAATTGACGTTACCCATAACAAATGAAAGGCCAGGTAAATCATGCCATTAGTCATTGTTGCTATCGGTGTAATCTTGTTGTTGCTCCTGATGATCCGCTTCAAAATGAACGGCTTCATCGCTCTCGTCCTCGTGGCGCTTGCTGTTGGATTAATGCAGGGAATGCCGCTGGATAAAGTTATTGGCTCCATCAAAGCTGGTGTCGGCGGGACGCTCGGTAGCCTTGCCCTGATCATGGGTTTTGGCGCGATGCTGGGCAAAATGCTGGCAGACTGCGGTGGTGCACAGCGTATCGCCACCACGCTGATTGCCAAATTTGGTAAAAAACACATCCAATGGGCGGTAGTGTTAACCGGTTTTACCGTCGGTTTTGCCCTGTTCTATGAAGTGGGCTTCGTGCTAATGCTGCCGCTGGTGTTTACCATCGCGGCTTCCGCGAATATTCCGCTGCTGTATGTTGGTGTACCAATGGCGGCTGCGCTGTCTGTGACCCACGGCTTCCTGCCGCCACATCCGGGCCCAACTGCGATTGCCACCATTTTCAATGCCGATATGGGTAAGACCCTGCTGTACGGAACTATTCTGGCAATCCCGACCGTTATTCTCGCGGGTCCGGTTTACGCTCGCGTGCTGAAAGGTATCGATAAGCCAATCCCGGAAGGTCTGTACAGCGCGAAAACCTTCAGCGAAGAAGAGATGCCAAGCTTTGGCGTCAGCGTCTGGACTTCTCTGGTGCCGGTTGTGCTGATGGCGATGCGTGCAATTGCCGAAATGATCCTGCCGAAAGGTCACGCTTTCCTGCCGGTGGCGGAGTTCCTCGGTGACCCGGTAATGGCAACGCTGATTGCCGTGCTGATTGCGATGTTCACCTTTGGTCTGAACCGTGGTCGTTCAATGGATCAGATTAACGACACGCTGGTTTCTTCCATCAAAATCATCGCGATGATGCTGTTGATCATCGGTGGTGGCGGTGCGTTCAAGCAGGTGCTGGTAGACAGCGGCGTGGACAAATACATTGCTTCCATGATGCACGAAACCAACATTTCTCCGCTGCTGATGGCCTGGTCGATTGCCGCCGTACTGCGTATCGCGCTGGGTTCCGCAACCGTTGCGGCAATCACTGCGGGGGGTATCGCGGCACCACTGATTGCAACGACAGGCGTTAGCCCGGAACTGATGGTTATTGCGGTTGGTTCCGGTAGTGTGATTTTCTCTCACGTGAACGATCCGGGCTTCTGGCTGTTCAAAGAGTACTTTAACCTGACTATCGGCGAGACCATCAAGTCCTGGTCGATGCTGGAAACCATTATCTCGGTGTGCGGTCTGGTAGGCTGTCTGCTGCTGAATATGGTGATTTGATAACACTGACTGCCGGATGCATCGCATCCGGCATCAACCGCTCTCTACTGCTTCTTCGCAGCCGCTCTGCGCCGTCTGTCCAAATCCTTCAGCAACTTGTTCACGCCATCATCAGCAAACATCGTCTCAAGCGTTGCGGAAAGCTTGCGCCGCCAGTTTTTATACTGGTAACTGGTGCCGGGAATATTTACCGGTTCGGCCATATCCAGCCAGTCTTCTGGCTGTAGCCCTAACAGAGCACTGTTACTATCAGCGATATAACGTTGCAAACCACGATTAAGCATCGGCGTCATCGACATTAACGATGCCTTATGCCCCGCACGTTTTGGCAGGCAACCATGTTTATGCAGTGCATCCAGTAACCCTTGCTTCGCCAGTTCGCGATCCTGATACAGACCGCGCAATACCACTTCATCCGGGTACAGCCCCAGCGTTTTGCCCAGTGTTAAATCCCCGCTCTCCCAGTAGCCACGCAGTGTAGGCAGGTCGTGTGTCGCCGCAACCGCCATCGACTGCTCCGGATACGCTTTCGGCGCGCGGAATGTCTTCTCGTGGTCACTTTCGAAATAGAGCACTTTGTAGGAGTACACACCGCTACTGCGCAGTTTACCGACAATCTCTACCGGTACAGTGCCGAGGTCTTCACCAATCACCATGCAGCGATGGCGCTTACTTTCGAGTGCCAGAATCGAGAGCAGATCATCTACCGGATAGTGAACATACGCGCCCTGGTCTGCCGTCTCGCCATACGGTATCCACCACAAACGCAGCATCGACATCACATGGTCAATTCGCAACGCGCCGCAGTTTTGCATATTGGCACGCAACAGCTCGATAAACGGTTCATAGGCACGCGCGGTGATGATATGCGGATCCATCGGCGGCAATCCCCAGTTCTGCCCCAGCGGGCCGAGGATATCCGGCGGTGCGCCCACCGACGCTGTCAGGCAATACAACTCCCGGTCGCACCAGGTTTCTGCTCCACCCTCTGCTACGCCAACCGCCAGATCACGGTACAAGCCAATCGGCATTTCATGGCCCTGGCTTATCTCCCAGCAGGCGGCAAACTGGCTGTAAGCCAGCCACTGCAACCAGAGATAAAAATCGACGTCATCACGATGTTCTTCGCAGAACTGACGCACTTCTGGTGAATCCACGTTCTGATACATCTCTGGCCATGCAGGCCAGCCCCAGCGCATTTCGTCTTCTTTCACTTGCTGGGCATGTAACGCGTCAAACGCCGCCTGCCAGAACAGGCTGTCGCCCTGCTCTGCAACAAACTGGCGAAACGCGGCCATCTGCTCATCATCACGTTGCGCAAAACCTTTCCACGCCATCCGCAATGCTGTCATTTTCAGCGCAGTGACGGTGGAGTAATCGACCCAGTCGGCATCCCGTGCCTGTTGCAGCGTCTGTTGCGTGGTCGGTAACTGCCACCAGGCCTGAGCCTCTTCGCTAAGATGGAAATCTTCGACGGCGTTAACGTCGATATAAACCACATTTAGCCAGCGACGAGAAGACGGGCTATACGGACTGGCACTTTCCGGATTTGCCGGATAGAGCGCATGAATCGGGTTCAGACCGATGAAAGCCCCGCCACGTTTTGCCACATCCACCAGCATCACTTTGAGATCGCCAAAATCCCCAATACCCCAGTTTTTTTCCGATCGCAGCGTATAAAGCTGGACGCAGGCGCCCCACAGCTTTTGTTTATTCAGCAACGCCTGCGGTTCGTAACAGCGTTTCGGGGCGACAATCACCCGACAATGCGCGCGCTGGTCGTCCTGGGTGAGTGTCAACGTGTGATAACCTTCCGGCAACTTCGTCGGTAAATTGAACGCTTTGCCCCCCGTTACATGGCCTTTGTACTGCGTTCCTTCTTCAGTGGTCAGCAGCCAGCTATATTCGCCGCTGCCCTCCACCGCCATCGGCATTTTTTTGCCGCTGGTATAGACCATGACATTCGGGACTGGCGTTACCGCCACTTTCGTGGCGATACGTTGATGCATCGCGTCAAGCAAACGCCGTTTGGTTTCGGCGCTAATCGACTGCGGTTTACCGTGGGCATTGATGTAATTGGGGCTGATCCCCGCCGCCAGCGCGGCATTATCCAGACGTTTGCTTTCCATCGAGCTTCCTTAGCGTTTTGCCTGCCAGATACGAGCCTGATAATCGCGAATAGAGCGATCCGAGCTAAACATACCGCAGCGGGCGGTATTGAGGATCGCCGCGCGAGTCCAGGCCTCCTGGTCGCGGTACAGCACATCCACCTGCTTTTGTGCCTCTACATAGGCTGCGAAATCCGCCATTACCAGATACGGATCGCCGCCCTGTTTGCCGATACTGTGCAGCATCTGGTCGAAGGCATGCTTATCGCCGTCGCTGTATTTACCGCTTTCCAGCTCTTTCAATACTGCGTCCAGCACCTTATCTTTCTTCCGCCATTTCACCGGGTCGTAGCCTTTGGCCAGAATTGCCTTCACTTGTTCCACGGTATGACCAAAAATAAAGATATTTTCTTCACCAACTTTTTCGGCGATTTCGACGTTAGCACCATCCAGCGTACCGACAGTAAGCGCACCATTGAGCGCCAGTTTCATATTGCCGGTACCGGAAGCTTCTTTACCTGCAGTCGAAATTTGTTCGGAGATATCCGCCGCCGGGATCAGTTTTTCCGCCGCCGAAACGCAATAATCCGGCAGGAACACCACCTTCAATTTGTCGCCAACCTGTGGATCGTTGTTGATCACATCAGCCACTTTGTTGATCGCAAAGATAATATTCTTCGCCAGGTAGTAGCCCGGTGCGGCTTTCGCGCCGAAGAGGAAAACGCGCGGTACGCGGTCAGCCTGCGGGTTTTCACGAATCTCTTTGTACAACGCCAGAATATGCAGCAGATTCAGGTGCTGACGTTTGTACTCATGCAAGCGTTTGATCTGAATATCGAAAATCGCCTGTGGATTGATCTCAATACCGGTACGAACTTTCACAAACTCTGCCAGACGGACTTTATTCGCCTGCTTGATCTCGCGATATTGCTGGCGGAATTTCGCATCATCAGCGAATTTTTCCAGATTGATCAGTTGATCGAGATCGTTAGCCCACTCTTTTTCCAGTGATTTATCCAACAGAGCCGCAAGTGCCGGGTTGCACTGTTTGATCCAGCGACGAGGGGTAATACCATTGGTGACGTTATGGAATTTGTTCGGCCACAGCTGGTGATATTCCGGGAACAGATCTTTCACCACCAGATCTGAATGCAGCGCCGCTACACCGTTCACCGCGAAACCGCCAACTACACACAGGTTCGCCATATGCACCTGTTTGTCGTGCACCACCGCCAGTTTGGCCCACACTTTGTCATCGCCCGGCCAGGTTTTCTCCACCAGCGTTTTAAAGCGAGTATTGATTTCGTTAATAATCTGCATGTGGCGCGGCAGTAAGCCTTTCACTAGCTTCACATCCCAGCGTTCCAGCGCTTCTGGCATCAGGGTATGGTTGGTGTAAGCAAAAGTTTTGCTGGTGATGGCCCAGGCGTCATCCCAGCTCATCTGATGCTCATCAATCAGCACGCGCAGCAGCTCTGGAATGGCAATAGTCGGGTGGGTATCGTTCAGTTGAATAACTTCGTAATCTGCCAGCTCGTGCAGTTTACGCCCCGCCAGATGATGGCGACGCAGAATATCCGCTACCGAACAAGCACACTGGAAGTATTGCTGCATCAGGCGCAGCTTTTTACCGGCAGTATGGTTGTCGTTTGGATAGAGGACTTTGGTCAGTTTTTCCGCGTTGATGCCCTGTTGTTCGGCACGCAGGAAATCTCCGTCGTTAAATTTTGTCAGATCAAACGGATGCGCATGCGTCGCCTGCCACAGACGCAGCGGCTGCGCCACGCCATTACGATAACCGACAACGGGAAGATCCCACGCTTGACCGGTAATGGTAAATTCCGGCTCCCAGCGTCCGTCTTTCGTCACTTTACCGCCAATTCCTACCTGCACATCCAGTGCTTCGTTGTGGCGGAACCACGGGTAGTTACCGCGATGCCAGTCATCCGGCGCTTCAACCTGTTTGCCATCGACAAAAGACTGGCGGAACAAGCCATATTGATAGTTAAGACCATAACCCGTCGCAGACTGACCGACAGTTGCCATTGAGTCGAGGAAGCACGCAGCCAGACGTCCCAGACCACCGTTACCCAGCGCCGGGTCGATCTCTTCTTCCAGCAGGTCAGTCAGGTTGATGTCATAAGCCTTCAACGAATCCTGTACATCCTGATACCAGCCAAGATTCAACAGGTTGTTACCCGTCAGGCGTCCAATCAAAAACTCCATTGAGATATAGTTAACATGTCGCTGATTGGCCACCGGTTTAGCGAATGGCTGGGCACGTAGCATTTCCGCCAGGGCTTCACTCACTGCCAGCCACCACTGGCGAGGGGTCATTTCAGCCGCAGAATTTAAGCCATAACGCTGCCACTGACGTGAAAGCGCTTCCTGAAATTGCTTATCGTTAAAAATAGGTTGTGACATAGGAGTTCCACTTTTCTTAGATTTTCAACACAACGTTATCGCTAGTTTGCCAGGCTCGATGTTGACCTTCCTCATCCTGCGGGGGATTAGGCAGGGAGGAGTTGCGGGGATGAGCAAGGAAATGTGATCTCGACCACTTAAACCTAGTGCAATCCACAGGATTAGCAGCAAATCAATGCCATACAGCGCAGAAAATCTGTATCTAAGTGCAAAAAATGGCCGTTGTGTATTTTCAAAAGGCGGAAGGTAACTCTATAAATTAAGTAAAGGAGTGAAACAGTTTCATAAGTAAAACATCCAGTTTGCTCCATCTCATTCTTAATAGGTTTATTAAGATCCTCTTTTTAGATGGCTCTTTCATCAGGAATTGAGAAGACTCCCTTGCTTAAATGAAACTGATGAACATGAGGAAAATACCGTAAAACCCAGTATTCACGCTGCATCAGCGTCGTTATTAGGTGAGTTGTTAATAAACATTTGGAATTGTGACACAGTGCAAATTCAGACACATAAAAAAACGTCATCGCTTGCATTAGAAGGGTTTCTGGCCGACCTTATAACCATTAATTACGAAGCGCAAAAAAAATAATATTTCCTCATTTTCCACAGTGAAGTGATTAACTATGCTGATTCCGTCAAAATTAAGTCGTCCGGTTCGACTCGACCATACCGTGGTTCGTGAGCGCCTGCTGGCTAAACTTTCCGGCGCGAACAACTTCCGGCTGGCGCTGATCACGAGTCCTGCGGGCTACGGAAAAACCACACTCATTTCTCAATGGGCGGCAGGCAAAAACGATTTAGGCTGGTACTCGCTGGATGAGGGCGATAACCAGCAAGAGCGTTTCGCCAGCTATTTCATTGCCGCCGTGCAACAGGCAACCAACGGTCACTGTGCGATTTGTGAGACGATGGCGCAAAAACGGCAATATGCCAGCCTGACGTCACTCTTTGCCCAGCTTTTCATTGAGCTGGCGGAATGGCAT
The DNA here is from genome assembly GCF_036503815.1 of Escherichia coli. Classification (GTDB taxonomy): domain Bacteria; phylum Pseudomonadota; class Gammaproteobacteria; order Enterobacterales; family Enterobacteriaceae; genus Escherichia; species Escherichia coli_F. Next base: position 398,011 of record NZ_AP027764.1, on the reverse strand, counting down.
AGCCCACTTTATCTGGTCATCGATGACTACCATCTGATCACTAATCCGGTGATCCACGAGTCAATGCGCTTCTTTATTCGCCATCAACCAGAAAATCTCACCCTGGTGGTGCTGTCACGCAATCTTCCGCAACTGGGCATTGCCAATCTGCGTGTTCGCGACCAACTGCTGGAAATTGGCAGTCAGCAACTGGCGTTTACCCATCAGGAAGCGAAGCAGTTTTTTGATTGCCGCCTGTCATCGCCGATTGAAGCGGCAGAAAGCAGCCGGATTTGCGATGACGTTTCCGGTTGGGCGACTGCGCTACAGTTAATTGCCCTCTCCGCCCGGCAGAATACCCACTCAGCCCATAAGTCGGCACGTCGCCTGGCGGGAATCAATGCCAGTCATCTTTCGGATTATCTGGTCGATGAGGTTTTGGACAACGTCGATCTCACAACGCGCCATTTTCTGTTGAAAAGCGCCATTTTGCGCTCAATGAACGATGCACTCATCACACGTGTGACCGGCGAAGAAAACGGGCAAATGCGCCTCGAAGAGATTGAGCGTCAGGGGCTGTTTTTACAGCGGATGGATGATACCGGCGAGTGGTTCTGCTATCACCCGCTGTTTGGCAACTTCCTGCGCCAGCGCTGCCAGTGGGAACTGGCGGCGGAGCTGCCGAAAATCCACAGTGCCGCCGCAGAAAGCTGGATGGCCCAGGGATTCCCCAGCGAAGCGATTCATCATGCGCTGGCGGCAGGCGATGCGCTGATGCTGCGCGATATTCTGCTTAATCACGCCTGGAGTCTGTTCAACCATAGCGAACTGTCGCTACTGGAAGAGTCGCTTAAGGCCCTGCCGTGGGACAGTTTGCTGGAAAATCCGCAGTTGGTGTTATTGCAGGCGTGGCTGATGCAAAGCCAACATCGCTACGGCGAAGTTAACACCCTGCTGGCCCGTGCTGAACATGAAATCAAGGACATCAGAGAAGGCACCATGCACGCAGAATTTAACGCTCTGCGCGCCCAGGTTGCAATTAACGATGGTAATCCGGATGAAGCGGAACGGCTGGCAAAACTGGCACTGGAAGAACTGCCTCCGGGCTGGTTCTATAGCCGCATTGTAGCAACCTCAGTGCTGGGTGAAGTATTGCACTGCAAAGGCGAATTGACCCGCTCACTGGCGTTAATGCAGCAAACCGAACAGATGGCACGCCAGCACGATGTCTGGCACTACGCCTTATGGAGTTTAATCCAGCAAAGCGAAATTCTGTTTGCTCAGGGTTTCCTGCAAACCGCGTGGGAAACGCAGGAAAAAGCATTCCAGCTGATCAACGAGCAGCATCTGGAACAGCTGCCAATGCATGAATTTCTGGTACGTATCCGAGCACAACTGTTATGGGCCTGGGCACGGCTGGACGAAGCCGAAGCATCGGCACGCAGCGGGATTGAAGTTTTGTCGTCTTATCAGCCACAGCAACAGCTCCAGTGCCTGGCAATGTTGATTCAATGCTCGCTGGCCCGAGGTGATTTGGATAACGCCCGTAGCCAACTGAATCGTCTGGAAAACCTGCTGGGAAATGGCAAATATCACAGCGACTGGATCTCTAACGCCAACAAAGTCCGGGTCATTTACTGGCAAATGACCGGCGACAAAGCTGCCGCCGCCAACTGGTTGCGTCACACAGCCAAACCGGAGTTTGCGAATAACCACTTCCTGCAAGGTCAATGGCGCAACATCGCCCGTGCACAAATATTGCTGGGCGAGTTTGAACCGGCAGAAATTGTTCTTGAAGAACTCAATGAAAACGCCCGCAGTCTGCGGTTAATGAGCGATCTCAACCGTAACCTGTTGCTGCTTAATCAACTATACTGGCAGGCTGGTCGCAAAAATGATGCCCAGCGTGTGTTGCTGGAGGCATTAAAACTGGCGAATCGTACCGGATTTATCAGTCACTTTGTCATCGAAGGCGAAGCGATGGCGCAACAGTTACGCCAACTGATTCAACTCAATACGTTGCCTGAGTTGGAACAGCATCGCGCACAGCGTATTCTGCGGGAAATAAATCAACATCATCGGCATAAATTCGCCCATTTTGATGAGAATTTCGTTGAACGTCTGCTAAATCATCCGGAAGTACCAGAATTGATCCGTACCAGCCCGCTGACCCAACGCGAATGGCAGGTATTGGGGCTGATTTACTCCGGTTACAGCAATGAACAAATTGCAGGCGAGCTGGAAGTGGCGGCAACCACCATCAAAACGCATATCCGCAATCTGTACCAAAAACTCGGTGTCGCCCACCGTCAGGCCGCGGTACAACACGCGCAGAAACTGCTGAAGATGATGGGATATGGGGTGTGAGTTTAGCCGGATAATACGTCGGATCCGGCTTACATCTTTATATCATTCAATGCTCACCCGCGTTACGCCATCCGCCTCCACCAGACTAAACCGCACTGGCAAGAAACGCTCCACCACCGCGATATTGGTCAGCAGATGGCATGAGGGATGGGCGACCGTAAATTCTCCCGCGCCCGCCAGCGCCATCGGTAGCACCAACTGGTCGGCGAGATATTCCCCTACCGCCGCCGGGCTCGCCAGGTAACGTTTCACCTCTTGCACTAACTGCGCAGCCACCACTTCGGCACTGACGCGCTTTTCACCGACGACAAAAAAGCGTTCAGTGATATTTTCACTTTCGACTTCAAGCGAGACGGTATTACCCGGCCCCTGGTCGCGCGGCAGGTTATGAATATTCTGCTCATGCAGGGAAAAACTACCCGCCAACGTAGCGATTTCACGCTCAGCGACATGGCGTGGCACACCAGCCAGTAGCACCTCTCCACGCATCTGCACAATGTTCCCGCGCTCGCCAAGTTGCAAAGTGTTAAACGATGCCACGGACGAGACTTCCGTCGCCACCACGCCGCCTCCGGCAGGATAAAAACCGTGACGTAACAGCGTGGTTTGCTGATGAATTCCTATTTTTGCCAGCAGCGGCTCCAGCACCCGGCGGATAAAATCTGCAGGCGGGGCCGACGGGTTATCGGTACCTCCGCTCACTTCAACACGAGAAGGACCATCGGCAAACCACAGCGCGGGCAGTACCGTTTGTAGTACCAGCGTGCAACTTCCGGCGCTACCAATAGCAAAGCGGTAGTCGCCACCGCGCACGGTACCGGGCCGGAAGACCAGACGCTGCGACCCCAGCTCCGCGCCCTCCACCGTTGCTCCGCAAATTTCCGTCGCCGCCTTTACAGCCGTCAGATGCTGGCGCAACAGCCCCGGTTTCGCCCGCCCGGCGCGAATGCCGGTGATGGTAAATGGCTGGCCGGTTATCATCGACAGACTCAGCGCCGAGCGCAGGATCTGCCCGCCGCCTTCGCCCTGTGCGCCATCCAGCGCAATCATCCTTTTCATCATTTATCCTTTTACACACACCACCTGACGCAGGGTGTAGATAACTTCCACCAGATCGCTTTGTGCCGCCATCACCGCGTCGATATCTTTATACGCCATCGGGATTTCGTCGATCACTTCGGCATCTTTACGGCATTCCACATGCGCGGTGGCACGAATTTGATCTTCCACGCTGAACAGTTTTTTCGCTTTAGTACGGCTCATTACCCGCCCGGCACCGTGGCTGCACGAACAGAACGACTCTTCATTTCCCAGCCCACGGACAATAAAGCTTTTCGCCCCTATCGAACCGGGAATAATTCCATATTGACCAGCACGCGCAGACACCGCGCCTTTACGCGTCACATAGATCTCTTCGCCAAAGTGCTGTTCTTTTTGCACATAGTTGTGGTGACAGTTGATCTCTTCCATCGCCAGCGTTTGTGGCTGTCTTACCGTTTTCTGCGTAACGCTCTGCAACGCCGTTACCACATTTTCCATCATCGCATCGCGGTTAAGGCTGGCAAAAAGCTGCGCCCAGGCCACCGCTTTCAGGTAATCATCAAAGTATTCCGTACCTTCCATAAAGTACGCCAGGTCACGCGATGGCAACGTTTCAAGTGTTTCCTGCATCTCTTTTTGCGCCAGATCGATAAAGTAAGTTCCGATGGCATTACCGATTCCGCGTGAACCGGAGTGCAGCATAATCCACACCTGGTCCGACTCATCAAGGCAGATTTCAATAAAGTGGTTACCGGTTCCCAGCGTTCCCAGGTGTTTATAGTTATTGGTATTAAGGAAACGCGGATATTTTTGCGTTAACCACTGATAACCGGCTTCAAGCTCAGCCCATTTCGCATCGACGTTAACAGGCGGGTTTTCCCATGCGCCTTTATCACGTTTACAACGGCCTGTGGTACGCCCATGCGGCACGGCAGTTTCAATTGCCTGACGCAGCTCCGCCAGGTTTTCAGGCAGGTCAGCCGCCGTTAACGCGGTACGCAGCGCGTTCATTCCACAACCGATATCTACCCCCACCGCCGCCGGAATAATCGCTCCTTTGGTTGGGATCACGCTACCAATGGTGGAACCTTTACCCAGATGTACATCAGGCATTACCGCAATATGTTTGAAAATAAACGGCATCTTCGCCGTATTAATAAGTTGCTGACGCGCATCGTCTTCTACCGGTACGCCTTTGGTCCACATTTTTACCGGGACATTTTCAGTGGTCAGTAATTCGTAATTCATTTTGTTTTTCTCTTTTCGTTGTTTGCTGTCCAGATAATTGCAACTGTCGTGCCAGAAAATTAAATAAGCAGATTAATTTTTTAATTCATTGTTTTTAAATAGATAAAATCTTCCAGTCCGTAAACGGAGATTTTCCACGAAGCCAATTTACCGATAATGAAATATCGTCTTTTATAAGGATATCTAAGATGCGTAAAACAGTGGCTTTTGGCTTTGTCGGCACCGTACTGGATTATGCCGGGCGCGGCAGTCAGCGCTGGTCGAAATGGCGTCCGTCACTCTGTCTATGCCAGCAAGAATCGTTAGTCATCGATCGACTGGAATTGTTGCACGACGCCCGCTCACGCTCGCTGTTTGAAACGCTTAAACGCGATATCGCCAATGTTTCGCCAGAAACAGAAGTGGTGGGCGTTGAGATTGAACTGCATAACCCGTGGGATTTCGAGGAGGTTTACGCCTGCCTGCATGATTTCGCCCGTGGTTACGCGTTCGAACCTGATAAAGAAGACTATTTAATTCACATCACCACCGGTACCCACGTCGCGCAGATTTGCTGGTTTCTGCTGGCGGAAGCACGTTACCTGCCCGCCAGGTTAATACAATCTTCGCCACCGCGTAAAAAAGAACAGCCGCGCGGTGCAGGTGAAGTGACAATTATCGATCTCGATTTAAGCCGTTATAACGCTATAGCCAGCCGCTTTGCCGAAGAACGCCAGCAAACCCTCGATTTCCTCAAATCCGGCATTGCCACGCGTAACGCCCACTTCAACCGCATGATTGAGCAGATCGAAAAAGTGGCGATCAAATCTCGCGCACCGATCCTGCTTAACGGCCCGACCGGTGCGGGTAAGTCGTTTCTGGCACGACGCATCTTCGAGTTAAAACAGGCGCGGCATCAGTTTAGCGGCGCGTTTGTGGAGGTGAACTGTGCCACTCTGCGCGGCGATACCGCCATGTCCGCGCTGTTTGGTCATGTGAAAGGCGCGTTTACCGGGGCGCGGGAATCTCGTGAAGGATTATTACGCAGCGCCAACGGCGGCATGTTGTTTCTTGATGAGATTGGCGAACTGGGCGCAGACGAACAGGCGATGTTGCTGAAAGCCATTGAAGAGAAAACCTTTTACCCGTTTGGCAGCGATCGCCAGGTGAGCAGTGATTTTCAGCTGATCGCCGGAACGGTGCGCGATTTGCGCCAGCTGGTTGCCGAAGGCAAATTTCGCGAAGACCTGTACGCGCGGATTAATCTCTGGACCTTCACCCTGCCGGGGCTACGCCAGCGCCAGGAAGATATTGAACCTAACCTGGATTATGAAGTGGAGCGCCACGCCTCACTTACCGGCGACAGCGTGCGTTTTAACACCGAAGCGAGGCGCGCCTGGCTGGCCTTTGCGACATCATCTCAGGCAGCATGGCGCGGTAACTTTCGCGAACTTTCTGCCAGCGTCACACGCATGGCGACGTTTGCCGATAGTGGGCGTATCACCCTTGAAACCGTAGAAGATGAGATAAACCGTCTACGCTACAACTGGCAGGATAGCCGCTCTTCTGCGCTTAAGCAGCTACTGGGCGCTGAAGCGGAAAACATCGACCTCTTTGATCGGCTGCAACTGGAACACGTTATCGCTATCTGCCGTCAGGCAAAATCGCTTTCCGCTGCCGGGCGTGAACTCTTTGATGTTTCGCGCCAGGGCAAAGCCAGCGTCAACGACGCGGATCGGCTACGCAAATACCTGGCGCGTTTTGGTCTGACGTGGGAAGCCGTGCAGGATCAGCACAGCTCCAGCTGAATATGATGGTCTGTCAGCACCTGCATCACGCTCGCTGGTGGCGGGGCGTCGGTGTAGACGGCATCGACCATGCTGATGCTGCCCATATTGACCATCGCATTACGGCCAAATTTCGAGTGATCGACAACCAGCATAACGTGGCGCGAGTTCTCAATAATAGCGCGTTTGGTGCGAACTTCGTGGTAATCGAACTCCAGCAGCGAGCCGTCGCTATCGATGCCGCTGATCCCCAGAATCCCGAAATCAAGGCGGAACTGGGAGATAAAATCGAGCGTCGCTTCGCCAATGATCCCACCATCGCGGCTGCGTAATTCGCCACCTGCAAGAATGATGCGAAAATCTTCTTTTACCATCAGCGTGTTAGCGACGTTGAGATTGTTGGTCACAATGCGCAAATTGCTGTGATTAAGCAGCGCGTGCGCCACCGCTTCCGGCGTGGTGCCGATATCAATAAATAGCGTCGAGCCGTTAGGAATTTGCTCCGCCACTTTACGGGCAATACGCTCTTTTTCTTCGGTCTGGGTGGCCTTACGATCGTGCCACGGCGTGTTAACCGAACTGGAAGGCAGTGCCGCGCCGCCATGGTGACGCAGGATCAGGTTTTGCTCCGCCAGCTCGTTGAGGTCACGACGAATAGTCTGCGGACTGACGGAGAAGTGTTCCACCAGTTCTTCGGTGCTGACATAACCCTGCTGTTTAACCAGTTCAATAATACCGTTGTGACGTTGTGTTTGTTTCATTTATAAATCCCTGGAATTATTTTCGTTTTCGCGCATTAAGCGAATCAACAAAAGCCATCGCTAAACCCACGGCTAACCCGGCGATGTGTGCTCCGTTCGCCATCGACATCCCAAACAAATCAAACCATCCGGCGACAATCCAGATCAGTGCAAAGATGATTAACCCACGTTGCAGGTAAATGCCACTTTGCGGATCGCGTTCGCCGCGTAGCCAGACGTACCCCATCAGTGCATACACCACGCCAGAAAGCCCGCCAAACCACGGCCCGCTGAATTTTTGCTGCACATAGCCGCTTAACAGGGCGCTAATCAGAGTAATGACAATTAGCTTACCGCTACCGAGACGTTTTTCCACCGCGCCGCCGAGATACCACCACCAGAGCAGGTTAAAGAGGATATGCATCAGCGAGAAGTGCATTAATGCATGAGTGAAGTAACGCCAGAACTCAAATTTCAGTGTCGGATCGAATGGCCAGGCCAGCCATAACATCACTTCCTGATCACCGAGAATTTGCATGGCGATAAACACCACCACGCAGGCGATCATCATCACCCAGGTCACCGGACCTGCGCGTTCACGCAAGGCAGCAAAGAAGGGATAACGGCGATAATGCAGGCCGCTGCCGGTATGGCCCGCCTGCCAGCTGGCCGCCAGATAACGAGGATCTGCCGGGTTTTCGAGAAAACGCGCCAGCTCCGCCCGCGCGCGTTCGGCCTGGGACTCATCCGCCAGCCAGACATCGCTTTGGTTATGTTGTTGAATCGTGAGGATAACACCCTGCGTCGCCATGTAATCAACAAACGCCTGCGCCACGCGGGGGTTAGCAAAAGAGGTAATCATCAACATCGTTGCTGTCGCTTATTCCACACAAAAGGGGACAGTATAAAGCGTTACGCGCCGTACGCCACCTCTGCAGGAAACTGACGCTGCCAGGCTTCAAAGCCGCCATCAATGCTGTAGACCACATCGTAGCCCTGTTGTAGCAGATACTGCGCCGCGCCTTTGCTGCTATTACCGTGGTAACACATCACCATGACTGGCGTATCGAAGTCGTTATCACGCATAAACGCGCCCAATGTGTCGTTGGTTAAATGGAAAGCCTGCACCGCATGCCCCATTGCGAAACTCTGTGGATCGCGAATATCGACCAGCACCGCCTCTTTTTCCTGCAACTTCTGGTGCGCGTCGGCAACGTTAATACATTCGAACTGATCCATGCGTCTCTCTTTCTTTACAAACAAGTGGGCAAATTTACCGCACAGTTTACGTCGAAGCGGCAGATAAACGCCATAATGTTATACATATCACTCTAAAATGTTTTTTCAATGTTACCCAAAGCGCGATTCTTTGCTAATATGTTCGATAACGAACATTTATGAGCTTTAACGAAAGTGAATGAGGGCAGCATGGAAACCAAAGATCTGATTGTGATAGGTGGCGGCATCAATGGTGCTGGTATCGCGGCAGACGCCGCTGGACGCGGTTTATCCGTGCTGATGCTGGAGGCGCAGGATCTCGCTTGTGCGACCTCTTCCGCCAGTTCAAAACTCATTCATGGTGGCCTGCGCTACCTTGAGCACTATGAATTCCGCCTGGTCAGCGAGGCGCTGGCTGAACGTGAAGTGTTGCTGAAAATGGCCCCCCATATCGCGTTCCCGATGCGTTTTCGCCTGCCGCATCGCCCGCATCTGCGTCCGGCGTGGATGATCCGTATTGGTCTGTTTATGTACGATCATCTGGGTAAGCGTACCAGCCTGCCGGGATCTACCGGTTTGCGTTTTGGCGCAAATTCAGTGTTAAAACCGGAAATTAAGCGCGGATTCGAATATTCCGACTGTTGGGTAGACGACGCCCGTCTGGTACTCGCCAACGCCCAGATGGTGGTGCGTAAAGGCGGTGAAGTGCTTACCCGTACTCGTGCCACTTCTGCTCGCCGCGAAAACGGCCTGTGGATTGTGGAAGCAGAAGATATTGATACCGGTAAAAAATACAGCTGGCAGGCACGCGGTCTGGTGAACGCCACCGGCCCGTGGGTGAAGCAGTTCTTCGACGACGGGATGCATCTACCCTCACCTTATGGCATTCGCCTGATCAAAGGCAGCCATATTGTCGTGCCGCGTGTGCATACCCAGAAGCAAGCCTACATTCTGCAAAACGAAGATAAACGTATTGTCTTCGTGATCCCGTGGATGGACGAGTTTTCCATCATCGGCACCACCGATGTGGAATACAAAGGTGATCCAAAAGCAGTGAAGATTGAAGAGAGTGAAATCAATTACCTGCTGAAAGTGTATAACACGCACTTTAAAAAGCAGTTAAGCCGGGACGATATCGTCTGGACCTACTCCGGTGTGCGTCCGCTGTGTGATGATGAATCTGATTCGCCGCAGGCCATTACCCGTGATTACACCCTTGATATCCATGATGAAAACGGCAAAGCTCCGCTGTTATCGGTATTCGGCGGTAAGCTGACCACCTACCGCAAACTGGCAGAGCACGCGCTGGAAAAACTGACGCCGTATTATCAGGGTATTGGCCCGGCGTGGACGAAAGAGAGCGTGCTGCCGGGTGGTGCCATCGAGGGCGACCGCGACGATTATGCCGCCCGCCTGCGCCGCCGTTATCCGTTCCTGACCGAATCGCTGGCACGTCACTACGCGCGCACTTACGGCAGCAACAGCGAGCTGCTGCTCGGCAATGCGGGGGCGGTAAGCGATCTTGGGGAGGATTTCGGGCATGAGTTCTACGAAGCGGAGCTGAAATATCTGGTCGACCACGAATGGGTCCGCCGCGCCGACGATGCCCTGTGGCGTCGCACAAAACAAGGCATGTGGCTGAATGCGGATCAACAATCTCGTGTGAGTCAGTGGCTGGGGGAGTATACGCAGCAGAGGTTGTCTCTGGCGTCGTAAGGATAATGCCCGGTTGTAAAGTGCAACCGGGCTATCAGGTTGCCAGTTGCTTGAATAACCGAAGCAACTCTTGCCTGTTCTTTTTTAATTTCAGTGTGTCAGGCCATGCTTCATAGAGTGCCAGTTGATATAACGACATATTGGATTCGGTAATCTCTCCTGCAAGCACGGCAATCATAAACTGAAGATGGTGATAATTTATCGCCCATATCCGCTTACCTTTAAATCCACAGACATACCAGAACGTCCAGGCATCCGGTTGACGTGATTGCATTGGCGTCAGCTGGCGATTAAAACCACAGTGCATACAGGTAATTTGCGAGATGGCAAACCTTATTAACGGCCAGCGATAGGTGCCTTTAGTCCCATTTACTATGGTTTTTCCCGTCGCTTTTGCTGCGCATTTTGGGCAAACCACATCATAGTTTTCCTCATGAAATGCGTTTAAAGCGGATAAAGTCGTCATTGTTGTCAATCCCTTCAATCCGCAATTTTGTTAGCGCTTATATTTTACATTATCCAACCTGATGGGCTGTAAATTCGCGGTTACCCAAATAACGCTTAACTCAACCAGACGGTGCGGCTCGCCTTTCTTTTTCTTGAGTAGTGCAATAAGCAAGCGAGTTTCTTCCAACAACTGTTCCGGGAGCGCATTTCCCTGGCTGACATATTCCAGAAAGGCATCTGCCATTTTTTTATAATCGGCATCCCAGTTAATACCGCCATTACCGTCAAGTTCATAAATTATTTTTCCAGCAATACGAATAACTTCTCCCTGCAATGAATTGGCTGCGCCAATACCCGGCACGAGTTGCTGCCATAATGCGGCAAAAATATTCTCTTCTTGTGCATTAATTACAATGGGTGAAACACCGTCATGAACATATCGACGCGGTACAGGTTCAACATCAAAAATCTGGTACAGTCGATCCAGCGCGGCGCTGACTTTATCTACACTTTCCGGATTGTAATCTGCACGTAAAAATTCAAATTTCTCACCAATGCGGGTAACAAACCCACGCATACGTGGCGTTCTTTCCGCCCCAGCGGCCAGCAAAATTTCTGCCAGTTGCACCATTTCTTCAATATTAATAGTCCGACAGACACATAGCGCTGCCTCCAGCGGCGTATGCCGTTCAGCATTCAAGACATCGATCTGTGCCCCCCACTGAATAAGTTTCCTGACGTTTTCCGGTTTATGTGATTTCGCCGCGCTATGCAAGGCCGTTCCTCGATGACGGGAAACGGCGTTTACATCAGCGCCTAACTTAAGCAAAACGTCGACATTCTGCGTCCAACAGTGCGCCCAATTATGCAGCGGCGTTGCACCGTATTCATCTGTTGCAGTAAGATCTGCCCCCTGTTCTACCAGCCATTGAGCCCAACTCTCCGGGCATTGCCAGCATTTTGCCAGTGCGGGTTCTTTACCGTAACCGCCATATGCGTTAACGTCGCAACTCTCAAAGACCGCTTTAAATGCTTCGAAATCCCCAGTCTGGAGAATTTCATCAAAATCTTTGGGTAATTTTTTCTTTTTTGCCTTCGCCATAACGTACTGATTCCTTAAAGTATTCCCTGTAACAATATGAATAACGGCCCCTGAGCTAAAATCGCCAAACTTAAGCACGTTCCCCACTCGCCCCATTTCTGCCTCTGGCTTCTATTTTTGCTGCGCCACTGGCAGTAATATCCCAACGCAAAACCAAGCTGTGCGCTAATCGGGCCGACAAAATCAGTCCACGGCTGCGGCCAGAAAGGGGAAAAATTCAGGGGAAGCCAGACAAACGTCAGAAAGAAATTTCGGATATTTTCCAGCAACGCTGATTTCTCTGGAGAAATATAAAGAATGAAATTTGAGAGAATTAACCAGAAATAGACCGGAGAAAAGACCAGCCAGCAATGCAGTCTGTTTTTTAGTTCAGGAGGCGTTCTGCGGGAGAATTGCCAACCGACGCCACCCATTACACTGAAAAAAAGTGCATATTCAGCCAATAACTCAAGTTGTAATTCCAGAAGAGAAATACGCACGACCAGGAGTGGAAGGGAGAATATCATTTCCGCCAGGAAAGTTAACGTGAATATAAGCATAACTAAGGCAATAACCGTCGGCCATACCAAAAACGGCACGATAACAAAACCGAGAATTACTGGAGGAATATAAAGCCGGAATTTAATCATTTTTATTTTCCTGATGATTCCGATGATGCATCATACATCGCACACAAACACTCATCAATCATCCAGTCGTCTTCCCGGGTCTGGTATTCCATCCACTGTTCTGGCTGTTTTAGCGGATTCTCAATCGCCTGCCGCGCTCGTTCTTTCAGGATGTCTTGATTGTTGACGGCCCAAGTATTGATTTGGGCGGTAATGGCGTTATCGATATCGTCCTGGTTATCTCTGATATAACCTTCACGATACCTGTTCAATAAACAGGCAAGAGAAACGGCCGACCAAAAGCCGGGAACTGAATTAATGGCATCCAGCAATGGCGCAAGGGCGATATCGGCACTGAAAAACATTTCCAGCATGTACTGTAACTCGACAGCCTCATCGCCGGATACCCAATCAACCATAAACTGGCAGGCAAATCGCTGCAAAATTGCCCGTTCATCCGCACGCCATTTCGCTTTATTGGCAAGGTTTATACGGCGTAGAGTAAATACTTCGTGAATATTATCAAAATGCCCCTGTGCAACAAATTCCAGTAAACGCGGCAGAAAATAACGTACCTCATCGCTGTTTTGCGGATCAGGTCCTGGGCTGCTATTCCAGGCGTTGATTAAGGAATAAGGTATGGCTCGTAACGATGTATTCCGTAATGCTTTTTGTTCCTGCTGGCTCAGGCAATATTTACAACAAATCACAAATTGCTGCGGCACCGGATAACGGCGAAAGGTGTGATATATCTGCTCAATTAATGCCTGCATGGCGGGGCTGGGTTGCATAATTACCCCCTCGCCCGCTGGTCGCGTGTAAACGGCTGATAGACAAAACGAGCATTCGCCGCGTTCAGGCGAATAAGGGCGCTACGCGAAAGGGAAAAGCTGGGGCGAATGCAACTATTGCAGTCTCGACAGCTTTCCTCTGCGCAATTTTCCACTGAGTAATGACGCGTGTAGAGTTTCAGTTCGGCCTGCTTATCGCGAAATCCGCGTAAACTGTTATCGTTATGAAATTTCCAGGCATCTTTAAAGACCTGAAAGATATAGACATCCTCAATCCAGGAGTCACATTTTTTAAGCGGGCGCTTTGCTATGATCACCCGCTCATCCGGGTTTAGCATCGCCGTAAATTGTACGGTGACGTCATTTGTCGTGTTCAGGTCACATTGAACATCTGGTACATCACTGATATAGGGGTCAAATCCAAAATCAGCACCACAGACACAAAGACGACTGATCGTGGCGGTATCGAGGGAAAATCCCGGCCATACATTGCTGGACGTTAAGCCAATATTTAATGTGACATTATATCGAAGCAATCCCTCAAGGCCGTCAGCACCGACGAACTTTTCCCCTTCATCCAGGACCTGGTTAATGAGTTGCTGAACAATGCCTTCATCCCAGTATGTCGATTTGCAGTTGGCAATCGTAATATCAACGCCTGTGAAAGGATCAGTACCGGCAAGGCTTGCAAATAATGTATTAACTAATTCCATTTGGTTGTCCTTTAATATTAACTGGTAGTTAAATCTTTTTCTATTATACATTTCATATATATACCAGGTTACTTTTACCCTTTCGTTCTTGTCCAGATGATTTGTTCATCATCACCTATCGTAACTTTATTAATATCTGCTGGCACTATTACACTATAAGAAATCTGACTGGAGCTTCCGTTATCCGTAAACATAGGTAAGGATAAATAAACATGAATATTTATTGTTGAGTCTTTTGTTCTGAATTGCTCTATCTTCCTGACAACCAATGCACTATTACCATGACTTGCGAATACTGTAACTAATACTGAATTGTTACCAATATTATCTTCATACACAGATAAATTATACAGATCATTTTTCTCCAGGGATGTGTCAATAACAGAACACCCCGGCACAGATAAAATAAGGATAATAGCAAATAATCGCTTTAGCATAATTTTTAGCATCTTTATTGAGTAACATTAATATTAACAGAGTCGTTTAACATTGATTTCTCCCTGTTGCCATCATCACTCCAGTCCATTGTTTTATTGATGTTATAATCAGGATAAACAGCGTATGGTGTTGAAACATTTAGCCTGTCCTCAAACGGATTTTTCGCGCTCACTCTCAATAAAACAGAAACTGATAGTCCTCTGACTTTATTCTCTATATCCGGGCAACGAAAAGCATAATATTGGTACAAGTCAAATTCATTTTCTGAATAATACTCAGATAAATTAATCCCGGGGTTAATTTGCTCTCTATCACAAGCTAATGTGTAATGCTGGAAAGGCGGTGAAATACTCTGGTGTGCAGCATTACTCTCAGGAAGAAAGAGTAATCCATTGCTGATAGGTAATAAAATCTTCATATCTGCCCCTGTTTACTTTATTATTTAATATCTGATAACGTTTTATACAGCGGCACATAGCCCACATCCTCTACCAATTGCTGTCCCTGCGGGCTTAAAAACCAGTCGACGAATTTCTGCGTTTCCAGCGTAGGGGTTTCGTGCGTCACCATATAAGCATCAATCATGTACGGATAAGTGCCGTTACGGATATTTTCCTCTGTAGGTGCAACGCCATTTATAGCCAGCAGTTTGATCTGTTTGCGCATTTTGAGCATATTGTCATTCATACGTGTGACGTAATAGTGGAAAGTGTATCCAATAGAAGATGGTGTGTTTTTGTAGTCGGCGACTTCGGTAATTAAACCGCCCATAAGATCGATAACAGTGGATTTTTTGGCTGGCAGCATTGGAGTATCTTGCATAACCAGTCCCTTCATAACCGTTTGGCTTCCAGAATCTTCTGGCCGCTGCCAGACTTTTATACTTTCGTCACCGCCGCCCACTTTATTCCAGCGACTCACTTTACCGCTAAAAATGTCTTTGACCTGCTGTTCGCTAAGTGAATTAACCGGGTTTTTGATATCAACGATAAAGACAAAGGCTTCGCGGGCAAACGCGGTATATTTCAGTTTAACGCCTGCTTCTTCTGCACGTTTTTTCTGTCCTTCCGACGGTTGTGCAACAAAAATAACCGTCGCGGTACCCTTGATCAGACTATCGTAGGCTTCAGCTGTTCGGGTTTGTTGCAAACCATACGCCTGCCAGGCCAGCGAGGTTCGATCCTTATCTTTTGGCTCGGGTACTAATTCATAATACGCGGAGGCATACAGCGGGTATAAGGCTGTAGCGCCGTACACTCTCGGCCATCTTGACCAATCATCGTTGTAACGTAATTCAGGTTGCCCCCGCAGAGACGTCAGTCCATGACTCTCTTCTTCCCTGACGCTGTTATAGTACCCTTCCCGGTCGACACATCCCGCCAGTAAAACCGCACCTAGCAGTAAAACGCCTATGAATTTATTCATCGCGCTGATTCCGTTCTCTCAAAAGTTATTTCATTGTTGTATGCAACGGTACATAACCCACATCTTCCACCAGACTCTGCCCCTGCGGCGTTAAAAACCATTCGACCAGTTTTTGTGTTTCTGACGTAGTATTTTCCCGCGTTACCATAAAGGCATCGACGATATACGGATATTTGCCGTTACGAATATTTTCCGCAGTCGGTGCAATACCGTTAATCGCTACTAATTTGATATTCTTGTCAGCGTTCATTTGTGTTGCGTAATAGCGGAAGGTGTAGCCTATTGAGTTGTTTGTATTACGGTATTCGGCAACAACTTTAATCATTCCCTCCATCATGCTTGCCACTTCGGTTTCCTGCGGCGAGATCATGCGGACATTTTTCATGACCTGCGATTGCATCACTGTCTGGCTGCCAGAGTCTTCCGGGCGTTGCCAGGTCTGGATCTCCTGATCGTTACCGCCAACAGTACGCCAGTTGGTAATTGCGCCACTGAAGATGTCACGCACCTGTTGGTCAGTCAGGGAATTAACCGGGTTATCCGCATTGACGATGAAAACGAATGCTTCACGGGCGAAAGGAGTGTAGTTCAAAGTGACGCCCGATTCCTCTGCGCGTTTTTTCTGCCCACCGGAAGGTTGCGCCACAAAAATAATATCGGCATCACCTTTAACAATCCTGTTATATGCATCGGGGGTACGAGAGTTCTCCAGATATTCCCAGGTGTGGAAATCTTCCGGTATAACGCTCAACGCATAAAAGGCAGAAGCATAAATTGGGTACGCCGCCGTAGCACCATCGAGTCGCGGCCAGTTTTGTGTAAACTGAATTTGCGGTTTACCACGCAGTGGCGTCAGTTGATTATTGAGTTTATCGGGTCGCCAGGCCCAGGTATCAATATTTTCACGCACACCGACGCCGGGATTAATCTGTTTATATAAATAAGCCTGATAACCAGCGATAAAACCAAGCATGAGAAGGATAAACAGGAGGGAATTACGGCAACGTAACCCGTACGTGCCGGTTAAAGGATATCTGGTCGGCCAGCCATACCCCAGCGAAAAACTAATATGCGCACCAACGGGTATAATGACTATCCACCAGAACTCACCTCCGACTAATGAGACTAACAAAACTCCCAGCCAGGGGAGCATAAGCTCTGCCAACCAACCTGCTCCCATTTGGCGAAATTGATAATCTGCCAGATGTAGCGTGATTATCCAGCCAACCAGAGTTAACAGTGCAGGTAAAAGAAAAAAGCATTGCCGCCAGACGGCTATTTCTCTGTTTTCTGGTGCGCTATCACCGGCCCACAAGCGACCAGAGAAAAATAGAATTATCGCCCCCAGCATCAGCATAAAGACGTTGAGTAGAAGATAAATTGTTGGCGTAAAGAGAAAATTGCAAACCTCAAGAATAGCGGCAAGCCCGGCCCCCAGCATGGCAATAACCGCTGCCAAAAATTGCGCCAGTATGGGGATGCCGAAAAAAGTCATTATCAGCGAGGTCAAAATCCATTTTCTGTTTTGCATTATTCTTTCCATTCTTTCTGAATGGCGAAATTATACTCCCCCGAGTCCCCTTGCCCCTCTGGACACTTCTCCGAAATAAAGGCGAAAAAAAACGGGACCGATTTGGCCCCGTTCTATTTTTTAGTGAACTTACAATCTCACTGGATCAATATGCCAGATATGATCAGCGTACTCTTTGATTGTACGGTCTGAAGAGAAGTAGCCCATATTGGCAATGTTCAGCATCGCTTTTGCGGTCCACTCTTCCTGAAGCTCGTAAAGTTCGTCGACTTTATCCTGACAATCGACATAGCTGCGATAATCCGCCAGTACCTGGTAGTGATCGCCGAAGTTGATCAACGAATCAACCAGATCGCGATAGCGCCCCGGATCTTCCGGACTGAATACACCGCTGCCGATTTGCGTCAGCACCTGATGCAGCTCCTCATCTTTCTCGTAGTATTCACGCGGTTTGTAGCCCTGACGACGCAGTTCTTCAACTTCTTCCGCCGTGTTACCAAAGATAAAGATATTGTCAGCACCGACATGATCCAGCATCTCGACGTTCGCACCGTCCAGGGTACCGATAGTCAGCGCACCGTTAAGTGCAAACTTCATATTACTGGTGCCGGAAGCTTCCGTCCCTGCCAGAGAAATCTGTTCAGATAGATCGGCCGCCGGAATGATCAACTGTGCCAGGCTAACGCTGTAGTTCGGGATGAACACGACTTTCAGCTTGTCGCCAATCTGCGGATCGTTGTTGATCACTTTCGCTACGTCATTGATCAAATGGATAATGTGCTTCGCCATGTAATAGGCTGAAGCCGCCTTACCGCCAAAAATATTCACGCGCGGTACCCACTTCGCATCCGGGTCGGCCTTGATGCGGTTATAGCGGGTGATCACGTGCAACACATTCATCAATTGACGTTTGTATTCGTGAATACGTTTGATTTGCACATCGAACAGCGCTTTCGGATTTACCACCACATTCAGCTGCTGGGCGATATACTCCGCCAGACGCTTTTTGTTCTCCAGCTTCGCCTGATGCACCGCGTGATTAACCATTGGGAAATCACAGTGTTGTTGCAGCTCATTAAGCAGGCTAAGGTCGGTGCGCCAGTTACGGCCCAGGTGTTCGTCCAGCACAGCTGAAAGCGATGGGTTCGCTACCGCTAACCAGCGACGCGGGGTCACACCATTGGTGACATTGGTAAAACGTCCAGGGAAGATTTTCGCAAAATCAGCAAACAGCGACTGCACCATCAGGTTAGAGTGTAATTCTGATACACCGTTAACCTTGTGGCTCACCACAACCGCCAGCCAGGCCATACGCACGCGACGACCGTTGGATTCATCAATGATCGACGCCCGTCCCAGCAGGTCGGTATCGTTCGGATACTGTTCCTGTAAGGTTTTCAGGAAATAGTCGTTAATTTCAAAGATGATCTGCAGGTGACGCGGCAGAATTTTACCCAGCATATCAACCGGCCAGGTTTCCAGCGCCTCGCTCATTAGCGTGTGGTTGGTGTAGGAGAAGACCTGACAACACACTTCAAATGCGTCGTCCCAGCTAAATTGATGCTCATCAATCAGCAGACGCATCATCTCAGGAATCGACAACACCGGGTGGGTGTCGTTGAGGTGAATCGCGATTTTATCCGCCAAGTTATCGTAGGTTTTATGCAACTGATAATGGCGACTTAAAATGTCCTGGATGGTCGAAGAAACCAGGAAATATTCCTGACGCAGACGCAGTTCACGCCCGGAGTAGGTGGAGTCGTCCGGATACAGTACGCGGGATACGTTTTCGGAGTGGTTTTTATCTTCCACTGCCGCGAAGTAGTCACCCTGGTTGAATTTACCGAGGTTAATTTCGCTACTGGCTTGCGCACTCCACAAACGCAGCGTGTTGGTCGCGTCGGTGTCGTAACCTGGGATAATCTGATCGTAAGCCACTCCCAGAATCTCTTCGGTTTCGATCCAGCGCGTTTTTTTACCTTCCTGCTGAATGCGACCACCAAAACGGACTTTATAGCGCGTGTTGTGGCGTTTGAATTCCCACGGATTACCGTATTCCAGCCAGTAGTCTGGCGACTCTTTCTGGCTACCGTTAACGATGTTCTGCTTGAACATACCGTAGTCATAACGGATACCGTAACCACGCCCCGGCAACCCTAACGTCGCCAGAGAATCGAGGAAGCAAGCCGCCAGACGTCCCAGACCACCGTTACCGAGGCCCGGGTCATTTTCTTCATCAATCAGCTCTTCGAGATTTAATCCCATCGCTTCCAGTGCGCCCTGTACATCTTCGTAAATTCCTAGCGACAACATGGCGTTGGAAAGCGTACGGCCAATCAAAAATTCCATCGACAGGTAGTAAACCTGACGCGTTTCTTGCGACAACTGGGCACGGTTTGAACGTAACCAGCGCTCCACGAGACGATCGCGCACAGCAAATAATGTTGCGTTCAGCCATTCATGTTTATTGGCGACGACCGGGTCCTTGCCAATCGTAAACATCAGCTTGTAAGCGATAGAATGCTTAAGAGCTTCTACGCTAAGCGTGGGCGATGAATATGTAAACGGAGCATTCATATAGGCGTTTCCTGAAAACTATTTCAAGCGATAGTAAAGCTCACGGTACGACTTCGCCGCGACCTGCCAGCTAAAATCCATTGCCATAGCCTGACGTTGCACAAACCGCCACAGTGAAGGACGGGACCACAGTACAAAAGCACGTCGAATAGCCCGTAACAGCGACCAGGCATTACTATCTTCAAAGACAAACCCACTGGCGACGCCATCTGCAAGGTTCTCAAGAGAACAGTCAGAAACCGTATCAGCAAGCCCACCGGTGCGCCGCACTAATGGCAGCGTACCGTACTTCAATCCATAAAGTTGCGTTAAGCCGCACGGTTCAAAACGGCTGGGCACCAGAATGACGTCCGCGCCGCCCATAATGCGATGCGAAAATGCTTCGTGATAGCCAATCTGAACGCCCACTTGTCCGGGATATTCCGCGGCCGCGGCAAGGAAACCTTCCTGCAGCACCGGATCACCCGCGCCGAGTAGCGCCAGCTGTCCGCCCTGCTCCAGAAGGCCTGGTAAGGCTTCCAGCACCAGGTCGAGACCTTTCTGGCTGGTCAGACGGCTCACCACTGCAAAAAGCGGCACTTTATCGTCAACCTTAAGCCCCATTGCGATTTGTAACTGGCGCTTATTCTCCGCTTTATCTTCCAACGTATCGCGGGTGTAACGCGAGGCCAACAGTAAGTCCGTCTCTGGACTCCAGATTTTTTCATCCACGCCGTTTAGTACGCCGGAAAGACGCCCTTCACGGTGACGCTGCTGCAACAGACCTTCCATACCGTAGGCAAACTGCGGTTCGGTGATCTCGCGAGCGTAGGTCGGGCTGACCGCCGTAATATGATCGGCATAGTACAGACCAGCCTTCAGGAAAGAGATTTGTCCGTTGAATTCCAGCCCATGAATATTAAAGAATGACCATGGCAATTGAATGTCATTCATGTGATGTGCATAAAACATGCCTTGATAGGCCAGGTTGTGCACAGTAAACACCGACTTCGCCGGACGCCCGCGCGCCGCCAGATACGCAGGCGCAAGGCCCGCATGCCAGTCGTGCGCATGCACCACATCAGGGCGCCAGAATGGGTCAAGCCCGCTGGCCATTTCTGCCCCAACCCACCCCAACAGCGCAAAACGCAATACGTTGTCAGTGTAGGCAAATAAGTTGGTATCGTGATACGGGCTTCCCGGACGATCATAGAGATGCGGCGCGTCAATCAGGTAAATGCCAACCCCGTTGTAATGGCCGAACAACAGCGTGATATGCCCTGCGAAGGTATCACGGCGAGATACCACCTGCGCATCGGTTACGCCACGGCGAATATCGGGAAATGCAGGCAACAGTACGCGAGCGTCAACGCCGTCTGCGATTTGTGCTGCGGGTAATGCCCCAATAACATCAGCCAGACCGCCGGTTTTAAGCAGCGGGAACATCTCTGAACATACATGTAAAACCTGCATTATCGCTCCTGTTTATGCCCTAACTTCCGTAGCATTTCGCGCGTTACCAGCACGATGCCTTCTTCTGAACGATAGAAACGACGTGCATCTTCCTCTGCGTTTTCACCAATCACCATGCCTTCCGGAATAACACAAGCACGATCAATGACGCAGCGGCGCAGACGGCACGAGCGACCTACCCATACTTCCGGTAACAATACGGCGGAATCAATGTTGCAGAATGAATTCACGCGAACGCGCGAGAACAGAACGGACTGCACCACCACCGAACCGGAGATCACACAACCGCCGGAAACCAGTGAGTTAAGGGTCATCCCGTGGCTACCGGAGCGATCTTGCACGAATTTCGCTGGCGGTAATGATTCATTGTAGGTGCGAATTGGCCAATTGCGATCGTACATATCCAGTTCCGGCACCACTGATGCCAGATCGAGGTTCGCTTTCCAGTAAGCTTCAAGCGTACCCACATCGCGCCAGTACGGCTCGGCATCCGGGTCGGATTGTACACAAGAGAGCGGGAACGGGTGCGCATAGGCCAGACCGGCTTCGGTGATTTTGGGAATCAAATCTTTACCAAAGTCGTGGCTGGAGTTCTCATCGCGATCGTCTTCTTCCAGCAGTTCATACAGATAGTCTGCGTCAAAGACGTAGATACCCATGCTCGCCAGAGATTTGCTCGGATCGTTCGGCATTGACGGCGGGTTAGCGGGTTTTTCAACGAATTCGATAATTTTATCGTTCTCATCAACCGCCATAACGCCAAATGCGGAGGCTTCTTCAATCGGTACAGGCATACAAGCGACGGTGCAACGTGCGCCTTTTTCGACGTGGTCGATAAGCATACGCGAGTAGTCTTGCTTGTAGATATGGTCGCCCGCCAGGATCACCACATATTCCGCTTTGTAACGGCGAATAATGTCGAGGTTTTGCGTGACCGCATCTGCGGTGCCGCGATACCAGTTTTCCCCTTTCATTCTCTGCTGCGCTGGCAACAGATCGACAAACTCGTTCATTTCTTCATTGAAGAATGACCAGCCGCGCTGAATGTGCTGCACCAGAGTATGGGACTGGTACTGGGTGATCACGCCCATACGACGGATCCCGGAGTTGATGCAGTTAGACAGTGCAAAGTCGATAATGCGGAACTTACCGCCGAAGTGTACGGCCGGTTTTGCTCGCTTATTGGTTAAATCCTTCAGGCGGGTACCACGTCCTCCCGCCAGTATCAGGGCAACAGATTTCAATGGCAGCTGGCGCGCCAACATTAAGTGATCGTTCTTCTCTAAACTAACCATGACTAACTCCTTTTTTATCATCTCTGGAACACACACAATCCGTGTGCAGGTCCCTGCCAGACAGCCGTAATCACTGGATTATCCTCTCCAGCGAATGGGGGAATGGCGTGCCACTCCCCAGCAGGTAAAACAATCTCTGTTACCTCAAGCGTGGCGTTAATTGCGATCAAAAAGCGATCCGAGAGCAGAATTTGCAGCTGTTTCGGCCCGTTTTGCCACTCATCCGTGCTTAAAGGTTGAGCATATCGATTTAGCCAACGGACATTGCCGTCGCCTTCTTCCCACCAGCGATTCTCCACCAAAGCGGGAATGCGCTTGCGCAGATGGATTAACGCGGCGGTAAATGCGGTTAAACCACTGCTTGCCTGCGACCAGTCCAACCAGGTTAATTGATTATCCTGACAGTAGGCATTGTTATTGCCATGCTGGCTATGACCATGTTCGTCACCGGCCAGTAACATCGGCGTACCCTGGGAGAGCAACAACGTTGTTAACAGGGCGTGAATGCTGTCGCGCCGCCGTTCAACCAGGTCAAGAGTACCGCCTAATCCTTCTTTACCATGATTGTTACTGTAATTGTTGTTGGTCCCGTCGCGATTTTCTTCTCCGTTTGCTTCATTGTGTTTATGGTTGAAGCAAACGCAGTCGCGAAGCGTAAAACCGTCATGCGCGGTGACGAGATTAATCGCGGCACTCGGCAGACGACCATTACGTTTAAAAACATCGCTGGAGGCAGCAAAACGCCCGGCAAACGCCCCCAGAGGCAAATCATAATGCAGCCAGAAACGACGGGCAGCATCGCGGAAATGATCGTTCCACTCAGCAAACAGTGGCGGGAAATTTCCCACCTGATAACCACCAGGCGCAATATCCCACGGTTCGGCAATTAACTTCACCTGCGAGAGCACCGGGCAGTTCTGAATTGCGGTAAACAACGGAGCATCCTGACGGAACTCAGGCGTACGGCCCATGACTGCCGCCAGATCAAAACGGAAACCATCGACGTGGAAGGTTTCTACCCAATAACGCAGGCAGGCGCTGGCATAATCCACCACCGCCGGATGACTCAAATTAAGCGTGTTGCCACAGCCTGTCCAATTGTGATAATCACCGTCTTCTCTTATCCAATAATAGCTACGGTTGTCGATCCCACGCAGAGAGAATAACGGACCGTCGAGGTCCAGTTCCGCACTATGGTTAAGCACGATATCAAGAATGACTTCGATACCCGCTTTATGCAGTGCTTTGATTGCATCGCGAAACTCATTCAGCGCCGTTTCTGGCGAGCAGGCATACGCCGGATGCAGCGCAAACATCGCTACCGGGTTATAGCCCCAGTAGTTACTTAACCCCATACGTTGCAGGCGTGGTTCGCTGGCAAATTGTGCCACCGGCAGCAACTCCAGCGCAGTAATGCCCAACTGTTTCAAATAGTTGATCATCACCGGATGCCCCAGGGCTTTATAAGTGCCGCGGATATCGACGGGGATCTCCGGGTGCAGATACGTTAATCCTTTGACATGGGCTTCATAAATGATAGTGCTGCCCCACGGCGTGCGCGGCGGGGCATCATCCTCCCAGTCATAGTGATCAACCACCACTACACATTTCGGCGCAATGGCGGCGTTGTCGCGATAGTCAGGTTCATTATGACCTGCGTGCAGCAGCGGGTTATCTTTAAACTCCCCGTCAATTTGCCGCGCGCAAGGATCAATCAACAACTTCGCCGGGTTAAAGCGATGTCCCTCGGCGGGTCGCCAGGGGCCATGAACGCGATAACCATAACGCAAACCCGGACGCGCATCCGGCAGATAACCGTGCCAAATGTCGCCACTGTGCCCTGGCAAGTCATAGCGATGTTCCTGGCCATTGGCGTCAAAGATACACAGTTCTACCCGCTCGGCATGAGCGGAGAAAAGTGTGAAGTTGACGCCCTGACCGTCGTAATGCGCGCCGAGGGGGGCGGGTTTGCCAATGGCGAGTTGTGTCATTCTGCCTCCCGAACCAGCCAGATAGTGGCCAGCGGTGGTAGTGTCAGGCTTAGTGAATGCTGACGACCGTGGCTGGCAATCTCATCGCTGTGTACCGTGCCGCCATTGCCTGCATTACTGCCGTGATAGTGCATGGAATCGGTATTGAGGATCTCACGCCATTTACCCGGCTGGTTAATGCCGAAGCGATAATCATGACGCGGCACCGGAGTAAAGTTACTGGCAACGATGATTTCATTCCCGGCTTTGTCGCGGCGAACAAAGATCAGCACCGAGCGTTCTTTGTCATCCACCACCAGCCATTCAAAGCCATACGGGTCAAAATCCAGTTCATGCATTGCTTTATGGTGGCGGTAGGTGTGGTTCAGATCGCGCACCAGACGCTGGACACCGTGGTGCCAGTTATCGCCGCCTTCCAGCAGATGCCAGTCGAGGCTGGCGTCATGGTTCCACTCGCGGCCCTGGGCAAATTCGTTCCCCATGAACAGCAGTTTCTTGCCCGGGAATGCCCACATCCAGCCATAGTACGCGCGCAGGTTAGCGAATTTCTGCCATGCGTCGCCTGGCATCCGGTCGAGAATCGATTTTTTACCGTGGACCACTTCATCATGCGACAACGGCAGGACGAAGTTTTCAGTGTAGTTGTAGAGCATCCCAAAGGTGAGCTTACCGTGATGATACTGACGATAAACCGGGTCGAGCTTCATGTAGTCCAGGGTGTCATGCATCCAGCCTAGGTTCCACTTGTACCAGAAGCCCAGACCGCCCATGTCCTGCGGACGAGAAACGCCAGGGAAATCGGTAGACTCCTCAGCCATTGTCACCGCACCGGAAACCTGCTCACCAAGAATACGGTTGGTATTACGCAAGAATTCAATCGCTTCAAGATTCTCGCGCCCGCCAAATTCGTTCGGGATCCACTCCCCCTCTTTACGGCTGTAGTCGCGATAAATCATTGATGCCACAGCATCGACGCGCAGCGCATCAATACCAAAACGTTCGATCCAGTAAAGTGCATTACCGACAAGGAAGTTACTGACTTCACGGCGACCATAGTTGTAGATCAGCGTATTCCAGTCCTGATGATAGCCTTCGCGCGGATCGCTGTGTTCATACAAGTTCGTGCCATCAAATTCGGCAAGCGCAAAGTCATCGGTCGGGAAGTGGCCTGGTACCCAGTCGAGAATCACGTTCAGACCAGCTGCGTGTGCGGCATCAATGAAATAACGGAAGTCGTCGCGGGTACCAAAACGGCGGGTCGGCGCATACAGGCCGGTTGGCTGATAACCCCAACTACCATCGAACGGATGCTCGTTAATGGGCAGCAGTTCGAGGTGGGTAAAGCCCATCCATTTAGCATAAGGCACCAGTTGATCGGCCAGCTCGCGATAGCTCAACCAGAAATTGTTGTCGGTGTGGCGACGCCAGGAGCCCAGGTGAACTTCATAAATAGAGATTGGCGCATCAAACTGATTCGCCTTTTTGCGCTCTTCAGTCTGCACAACCTTTTCCGGCAGCCCGCAAATAAGAGACGCGGTTTCCGGGCGCATTTGCGCTTCGAAAGCATAAGGGTCGGACTTCAGACGCAAGTTGCCATTGGCATCAATCATCTCGTATTTATAGAGCTGACCGTTATGCGCCCCAGGGATAAACAGTTCCCAGATGCCGCTCTCTTTACGCAGGCGCATCGGGTGACGGCGACCGTCCCAGTAGTTGAATTGACCGACTACCGAGACCCGGCGGGCGTTTGGAGCCCAGACAGAAAAACGCGTACCCGTGACGCCATCCATAGTATCTGCATGCGCGCCTAAGGTTTCATATGGGCGCAGATGCGTACCTTCAGATAATAGCCAGGCATCCATTTCCTGGATTAGCGGACCAAAACGGTAAGGATCATCAATCAGGTTTTGCTGACCATGCCAGACAACAGCCAACTGATAGCGGAAAAAATTCTTACGCCGCGGAATGACGCCGCTAAAGAATCCACGTGAGTCGAGACACTCCAGTTTTGCGAGTTTGCGCCCGGTTT
The DNA here is from genome assembly GCF_036503815.1 of Escherichia coli. GTDB lineage: Bacteria > Pseudomonadota > Gammaproteobacteria > Enterobacterales > Enterobacteriaceae > Escherichia > Escherichia coli_F. The sequence goes on along the minus strand of NZ_AP027764.1, from coordinate 371,537 downwards.
TCGGTTCAATCACCCACACATCGGTAGCGTCGGGTAAAAGGGCACGGACTTCCAGTCCCGCGGTGGTTTTATGCATTCCCAGTACAGAAAAAGGATCCGCAAAATGGCCTGCAATTAGCGCGTTAATCACGTCTCTATCGATACGATCGGACATGCTTGTCTTCCTGTTTTATTGTGTCACCCCATCCAACTGAATTTTTGACTTCTGGTTGTGACATTTTTTTGACCTGAACGGCGCAGCACTCTGTGCATCCTCTCTGCGTCGTCCTCACTTCAGGTAAGGCTGTAAATACTCTTGTATTCCGCCACCCTTAAAGAATAGCCAATGCTCTATTTAACTCCCGGTAAATCATGAAACATCTGCGCTTACTCCTGTATTACGCACTAACAGGGGCGGCAACGCGCCCCAGATTTAATGAATAAAGATTACGCCAGTTGACGAAGCATCCGACGCAGCGGCTCCGCGGCCCCCCACAGCAGCTGGTCGCCCACGGTAAAGGCTGACAGGAACTCCGGCCCCATATTCAGCTTACGCAGACGGCCTACCGGCGTGGTCAGCGTGCCGGTAACGGCAGCTGGGGTTAGCTCACGCATAGTGATTTCCCGATCGTTCGGAACGACTTTCGCCCACGGGTTGTGCGCAGCCAGCAGTTCTTCCACGGTCGGAATAGACACATCTTTTTTCAATTTAATAGTGAATGCCTGGCTGTGGCAGCGCAATGCCCCGACACGCACACATAAACCATCTACCGGAATTACGGAAGATGTGTTGAGGATCTTGTTGGTTTCCGCCTGCCCTTTCCACTCTTCGCGGCTCTGACCGTTATCGAGCTGTTTGTCGATCCACGGAATCAGGCTACCCGCCAGCGGCACGCCAAAGTTATCCACCGGCAGCTCACCGCTACGGGTTAAGGTTGTGACTTTGCGTTCGATATCGAGAATAGCAGAGGACGGGGTCGCGAGTTCATCTGCCACATGGCCATACAGATGGCCCATCTGGGTTAATAACTCACGCATATGTCGCGCACCACCGCCGGAAGCGGCCTGGTAGGTTGCAACGGACACCCAATCAACAAGATCATTGGCGAATAAACCACCCAACGACATCAACATCAGGCTTACGGTACAGTTACCGCCAACAAAAGTCCTGATGCCATTATTTAATCCGTCGGTAATAACGTCCTGATTGACGGGGTCAAGAATGATGATGGCGTCATCTTTCATGCGCAGAGATGATGCTGCGTCAATCCAGTAACCTTGCCATCCGCTTTCACGAAGCTTTGGATAGATTTCGTTGGTATAATCGCCGCCCTGACAGGTCACAATGATATCGAGGGCCTTTAGCGCCTCCAGATCAAAGGCATCCTGAAGTGTGCCAGTGGTTCCGCCAAAAGACGGCGCAGCCTGGCCAAGCTGAGAAGTAGAAAAGAAGACAGGGCGAATGGCGTCGAAGTCGCGCTCTTCAACCATGCGTTGCATGAGAACGGAGCCGACCATACCGCGCCAGCCGATAAAACCAACATTTTTCATAAGCGTTTTTTTCCTGCAAAGATGTGTGCTGTATAAATGTGCCGGTCTCCTCGTGGCACATCTTTCACCATACAAAAAGCAGCCAAAGTCGCAAGTGAAATTAATCAATGATAGCGAAGCCATCAGTAATGCGACTTATCCTGCTTTGTTAGCACGCAGAAAGTCCGCGGCAATTATCAGGGAATTTGAGTTATGAATGAAATCATTTCTGCAGCAGTTTTATTGATCCTGATTATGGATCCGCTCGGAAACCTACCTATTTTCATGTCCGTACTGAAACATACTGAACCGAAAAGACGGCGGGCAATCATGGTGCGAGAGTTGCTTATTGCTCTCCTGGTGATGCTGGTGTTCCTGTTTGCGGGTGAGAAAATTCTGGCATTTCTTAGCCTGCGGGCAGAAACCGTCTCCATTTCTGGCGGCATCATTCTGTTTCTGATCGCCATTAAGATGATTTTCCCCAGTGCTTCAGGAAATAGCAGCGGGCTTCCGGCAGGTGAAGAGCCGTTTATCGTGCCGTTGGCAATTCCGTTAGTCGCCGGGCCGACTATTCTCGCCACGCTGATGTTGTTGTCTCATCAGTACCCGAATCAGATGGGACATCTGGTAATTGCTCTGCTGCTGGCCTGGGGTGGCACCTTTGTCATCCTGCTACAGTCTTCGCTATTTTTACGTCTGCTGGGCGAGAAAGGGGTGAATGCACTTGAACGCCTGATGGGATTGATTCTGGTGATGATGGCAACCCAGATGTTCCTCGACGGTATTCGAATGTGGATGAAGGGATAAGGTTCAAACAGGTGCTGCACACAACCAGACGCGGCACCTGTTTTATTACCTGAACTGATAATGAACTTCGCCCAATCGAATAACCCTTCCCTCTTCTTCTGCGCGGTTCAGCCACACACGAATTTGTTCGATGGTTAAACCAGTACAAGACGCCAGCCTTTCAATACTTATCGATTCCTTTGCAAGGATCGCCAGTTCTGCCACAAAGAGTTGATAAAAATCGACAGGCGTATGCGCGAGCATTACTGCGTAATTTGTGTCATCTTCATGCAGCGAAAACAGTTCTGGTTGAGCGTTACGGAGTGCTTTGTCATAAATCAGCCCAGTAACGTCTGGCAGTCTGAACGTCACATTCTCAGCCTGTTCAGTACTCCATGACGCCCCATTTTCTACTAATCGTGAATTGGCTGATTGCATATCCTGATTTGGTTTAACCTGCACAGGCAGCCACTGATGTTTTAATGCTTCCATCGCCCCGGTTATCGTTCCACCGGTCATTCCCGCACGTACAACCATTGCGCTTTCAGCAAGGCAATAAATATATTTATTCCGCGCCATCGCATTGCCGACAGTGAAACTAACCTCTGGGTAAAACGGCGAAATCAACACCAGGTTGCCTGCTATAAGCCCTTCACGCCATTTCACTAACGTGCTCGTTTTTAACAAGCTATCAGCTAATACGCCAACGGCAGTTCCCCCGGCCTCCAGTGCCGACGCCATTGCACATTCATCAATACCTCGCGCACCACCAGAGATAACGCAAATCCCCTGTTGGGCCAGTTTCGCTGCCAGTTGTTGGGTATAGCGCAAATCGTCAGTCGGAGCATCTCGCGAGCCAACAATCGCCATACCTTCCGCTTGCAGTAATGCTTTATTCCCGCAGCCAAATAAAACGGGAGGTGCATCCGTTCGCAATCGGTTTTTCAAGCGAACGGGATAATCGGCATCTCCGCGGGTTAAGATCCATAAACCGGCGCGTTGCCACTTATCTACCGCCAACGCCAGACTATGACCACGCGCCAGCAAGCCAAGAATACGCTCCTGAGAAATACGCGGATCGCTCCAGCCTGTAAGTTTCTCTTGCGGTTGCGGCACCAGAAGATCGGCGGGACTAATACGTTGGTGCTTCAGCCATAATGCAAACTTCCCCCATTCACTATTACTAAGAGGTTTATACTCACTCGCCGCCGCGCGAGAAAAATCGCTGGTTAGCAGGAGAGTTGCTTGTGCATTGGCTGAAAGATTCATCAATTTTTTACCGAGGTAGAAGCAAGGGCAAGAGGATAAACCGTCGGGCAACCTGCCTGGCGTAACAGTGCTGTCAGAACTGTCAGCGTCCATGCAGAATCCACGATATCGTCAACCAGCAACGCCGGACCTGGCATCAAAGGAGGGGTAATCACAAACGCCCCGTCGAGATTTTGACACTGGTGAAAACGGTTTTGCTGCATTTTCTGCGGTGGATTGTCCACGACTTTTTCAATGGCATCAATAAAAGGTAAGCCAAGTTTCGCCGCCAGTCGCCGGGCAAAATCAGGAACCAGGTCGAGGTGCCTTAATGAAGGAACGCAGCATACCCAGGTTGGTTCAGGATGCGGATTCCAGCGTTGGCGAACCATTTCCGCACATGCCTCCACCAGCTCATCACTGAAGCGCCCCGTTTTTTTCTCCTGTGCTACCTGCTTTCCCCACCCAGAATCTCCCCAACGAGAAAGGATTCGCCCCGTAGATCCTTGTAAACCCGCAGGCAAGTTCCCTTTAAATCCGTATTGCGTAAAAGCCCCAGCTGCCACCTGCTTATTGAGATTTAATGGCAGGTCAGCGTGTTTAATAAATAAGTTTGCCGCATGGAGTAAGCCGCTATCAATGTCGGGCGACAACAACGGATGCTGAAGACAACTGCTACATTTACCACAACGTTCGGCACTTGGCTCATCGAGTGCGCGGCGCAGAAATTGCATTTTGCACTCCTTGGTCGTGATATAGCTTTCAACGTCTGCCAGCTCACTTTTTCTCTGATTCATCAAATGGTTAATTCGTTCATGGTCAGGAGAAAAACTGACAATTGTTCTGCGCCATAATTTCTCGGTATACACCACAGGCGATGGATTTTCAGCTACCAATAATTTCAGTGCTTTTTCTATTTGCCCATAACGGAGATTCGTCCGTTGTTCAATGCCTCGTAAGGTAAGACCGTCATTCACGCTAAGTACGTTGAGTATTTCATGAATTTGCGCCTCCGCAGGAAAGGCGCTTTCACGGAAGAATTTATGAATAGCGAGGTCTTCACCACCACAAAGCAATATGCCAACTGCGGAATCTATAGCACGCCCGGCACGCCCCACCTGTTGATAGTAACCGACAATAGACCCCGGCATCTGGTAATGAATAACAAACCCCAAATCCGGTTTGTCAAAGCCCATTCCCAGCGCCGTCGTCGCGACCAGAACTTTAATTTTATTTGCCAGCAACGCCTGCTCCAGATATTCCCTGGCAGTATTAGAATCTTCCGCGCCTTCACAAGTCACGCCGCTGTAGTAAGCAAATGCACTGATACCATTTTTCCTTAACCACTCGGCGACAAGTTCGGCATCGCGAGTAGTGAGGGTATAAACAATTCCCGATTTGGAAAACTGAGGGATAACCGTTGCTAACCATGCCAGACGGGATGACTGTTCACCTAAGACTAAGGCATCAAGCGCCAAACTTTCGCGAGCCAGCGTTCCACGCTGAATCACAATGTCACCCAATTGCTGACGGATATCCTCAACGACACGGTTATTCGCTGTCGCGGTTGTACCCAGAACAGGGGTATTCGCAGGCAGTTGGCGCAAAATATCCAATATACGTCGGTAATCCGGGCGAAAATCGTGGCCCCAATCAGAGATGCAGTGCGCCTCGTCGACCACAAGCAAACCAATACGATCGGCTATAGGATATAAAACCGTTTCGATAAAGTCCTGGTTTGCCAAACGTTCCGGGGAAACCAGTAAGCAATCGACCGCACCTTGCAGCAACTTATCGCTAATGCGCTGCCATTCTTCCCTGTTTGTAGAATTCAACGTTTCAGCCGTAATACCTAACCGTTCAGCGGCGGCAACCTGGTTACGCATCAGGGCAAGCAAAGGAGAGATGATAATTGTCGGGCCAGCGCCGCGATCGCGGAAGATTTTACTGGCGATGAAGTACACGGCACTTTTCCCCCAGCCAGTGCGTTGGACAACCAGCAGTTTTCGCCGTTGGTTCACCACCGCGTCTATGGCTTCCCATTGCCCTTCCCTGAAAGTAGCGGTGGTATTTCCTAACATCCGCTGTAAAAGCAATTCAGCTCCGTGCTTTTCCATCTTTATCTCCTGCGATCTTTAGGCAGTGATTAGAACGGATTATTAGCAGGTAAATTTGCGAGAGAGATCAAAAAGATGAAGAGAGGAGATAAGAGAAATGAATTACTGCGAGCTAGCTCGCAGTAATTTGTCGCAGTAATTAACTCAACAGCTGGAACGCAATCATCCCAACGATGGCACCGACAGTACCGAGGATGGTTTCCATCATGGTCCAGGTTTTCAGCGTTTCGGCTTCAGTCGCGCCGGTAAATTTACCGAACAACCAGAAACCGGCGTCGTTAACGTGGCTGACAACAATCGAACCACCGGCGATACAAATCGACAGCGCCGCCATTTGCGCACCGGAGTAGTTCAGTTGTTCAATAACCGGCATCACTAGTCCCACCGCCGTTAAACAGGCAACGGTGGCAGAACCCTGAATGATGCGCACTGCAGCTGCCAGCACGAAGCAGGTGATGGCAATCGGCAGGCCCATGCCAGTTAACGCTTCGCCCAGCGCCGGACCTACGCCAGAGTCAACCAGCACCTGTTTGAACACGCCGCCTGCACCAATCACCAGCAGAATAATCCCCGCCGGTTGCAGCGCGTGACCGCAAATCTCCATCACTTTGTCTTTCGGCATACCCTGACGCATCGCCAGGCCGTAAATTGCTACCAGGCAAGCGACCAGAATTGCGGTAAACGGATGACCGATAAACTCGAACCATTCGTAAGCGGTAGAGCCTTCCGGCACAAAACGCGCGGCAATGGTTTTCAGCCCCACCAGCACCAGCGGCAGCAGGATCAGCGACAGGCTGAATCCGAAGGACGGCATTTTGCCTTCGCCGAGATGCGGTTCGCTGATATCGTCAGGAATATGCAGCTCCACGTAGCGGCTGATGAAATTACCCCACAGCGGCCCGGCAATAATCATTCCCGGGATTGCCGCACACAGGCCAATCAGGATCATCCAGCCAAAGTCAGCGTTCATCTGCGATGCCAATAGCATTGGCGCAGGCCCCGGCACCAGGAACGCCGCCGCTGCCGCCACGCCTGCGAATAATGGGATTACCAGTTTCACCAGGTTCGTACCGGTGTGGCGCGCCATTGAGAAAGCAACGCTAATCAGCAGAACAATCGCCACTTCAAAGAACAGCGGTAGCGCACAGACCAGACCCGCAAGGCCAATGGCATAATGCGCACGACTGTGACCGAAGGATTTGAGCATTTTGACGGCAATCTGATCGACTGCGCCGGTTTCATGTAAGATCTTGCCAAACATGGCTCCCAGGGCGACAACTACCGCCAGGAAGCCGAGGGTGCCTCCCATCCCTTTTTCCATCGTCGCTGCGATTTTATCGAGCGGCATACCAGAAAAAAGGCCAGCCCCCATAGACACCACCATCAAAGCCAGGAAAGCGTGCATACGCGCCTTCATGACTAAAAACAGCAGCAGTAAAACAGACCCTACTGCTGTTAAAACAAGCGTTAATGTAGTCACTACTTATTTGCCTTTTTTAATAACCTCAATGGTGCTTGCCACAACACCTTCCAGCGGTTGATCGATATCCACCACCAGTACATCGGTTTCGTCCGCACCCGGCTCCTGCAGCGTTTCAAACTGCGTCACCAGCATTTGGGTTTTAAAGAAATGGCCTTTGCGCGCTTTCAGACGGCTTTCAATTACATCAAAATCGCCTTTCAGGTAGATGAAAGAGAGATTCGGATTACCTTCACGCAGCAGGTCGCGATAGTGCTTTTTCAGTGCAGAACAGACGATCAGCGACACTTTATTGGTGCGCTGCATGGCAAACGCGGCGTCGTTAAGCGCCTGTAACCACGGTTTGCGATCGTCGTCATTCAGCGGTTCGCCAGACGCCATTTTTTCGATATTGCAGCGCGGATGGAGGAAATCGCCATCAAGAAACGCGGCATGAAGTTGATGCGCCACTTCACTGGCGACTGCAGATTTGCCGCTGCCCGATACGCCCATCAAGACGTAAATGTGGTGATCATGGTTAGTCGTGCTCAAAGTGGTGCCCCCACAATACAAGAATCAGAAAATGTTACGGGTAACTGTTATCGGTAACATTGTCCGGCCGGACAAAAACAGAAGCAATATCCATCCGTGCCTTAAGTGTATAAGTGTGAGCTACTTCAAATTTGTGAGCTTAAATAGATCCGCCCGGTGACAAGGTGAAACCTAAATCTAACATTTTCGGTGTCACAGATTCGCCACGAATACGCGCCAGCAGGCGCTCAGCGCCAATGCTGCCCATCCGCTCACGCGGCGTCAGCACGCTCGCCAGCCGTGGCTCCATCACCTGACCAATGTCATGACCGTGGAAACCGGCAATCGCCATATCGTCAGGAACTTTCAGCCCCAGACGCTGACATTCAAATGCCGCGCCGACCGCCAGGTCATCATTAGTACAAAATACGCCATCCAACTGCGGATATTCCCGCCGCGCCTGGCGAATCAGTTCAATACCGGAAGAGTAAGAAGAAGATTGCTCGACCATCACGCTATACGGCACCAGGCCTGCATCCAGCATCGCCTGCTCATATCCCTTCTGTTTGATGATAGTACGTTCGTCGAGGCGTGCGCCGAGATAGGCAATGTGACGATGCCCGCGAGCAATAATGGCGGTGGTCATCTGGCGTGCCGCTTCAAAGTTATCAAAACCGACGGCGATATCGAGACACGGCGACTTACTGTCCATCAGCTCCACCACCGGAATACCCGCTACTTCAATCATCTTTAAGGTGCGGGGCGTGTGGGTACGTTCGGTGAGAATAAGTCCGTCGATATTCCAGGAAAGCATTGATTCGAGGCGTTCTTGCTCCATTTCCGGTTTATAACCGTAGTGCGCCAGCATCGTCTGATAACCGTGTGCGTCGGTGACGCTTTCGATACCGCGTAATACTTCAGCGAAAACCTGGTTAGTGAGTGAAGGTAACAGGACGCCAATCGCCCGGCTGGTGGCGTTAGAGAGGATATCGGGTGCGCGATTGGGAATATAACCCAGTTCATCAAGAGCGGCGGCAATCTTGCCACGTAGAGCGACGGAAACCTGCTCCGGGTTGCGTAAAAAACGGCTGACCGTCATTTTGGTCACGCCAACACGGTCAGCCACATCCTGAAGTACGGGTCTTTTCTTTTTCATCGTCCTGAAGGTACAAAAGAGATAGATTCTCTTAGTTTAACACGGACGCATCAGAACCTTCCCGGAGAAAACAGTGCTTGTTTATAATTATTAGATATACACTAAATCAATTGCATCGCATTGTGCTAAAGACGCGACAAAACCCCGGTCGCGTACATCAGCACGCGACCGGGGCGAGCGATGAAGCCCGCAAAAAGGCAGGCTTCAAAAATGCCGTTAAGTTTTAAACCGGAGGCAGATCGAACAGTAACACTTCGCTGTCGCTGTCAGCGTGGATGGAGATTGCCTGCTCATCCCAGATTGCCAGACCATCGCTGGTCGAAGCTTTTACGCCGTTAATGGTGACATTACCTTTCACCACCTGGATCCAGACGCGGCGTTCAGCGGCAATCTGATGCACCGACTGCTCATCTTTCAGCAGCGCCCAGCGGTATAGCTCCATATCCTGATGCACTTTCAATGAACCATCTCGCGCATCCGGCGAGAGCACCAGCTGTTTACCCTGTACGGCATCAAAGCGACGCTGTTCATAACGCGGCGTAATACCGTTTTCTTCTGGCATGATCCAGATCTGATACAGGTGCAGACGCTCAGTGCTGCTTGGGTTGTACTCTGAGTGACGAATACCCGTACCCGCACTCATAATCTGAAACTCGCCCGCCGGAACCTGCTCTTTATTGCCCATGCTGTCCTGATGCTCAACAGTACCTTCCAGCACGTAGGTCAAAATTTCCATATCTTTATGCGGGTGAGTGCCGAAGCCCTGCCCTGCTTCAATCACGTCGTCGTTAATCACGCGCAGCGCGGAGAAGCCCATAAAGTTCGGGTCGTAATAGTTGGCAAAAGAGAAAGTATGCCAGGAGTCCAGCCAGCCATGATTTGCATGACCACGTTCATTTGCTTTGCGTAAGTAGATCATTTGTATTCGCCCCCTGAATGATTTCGATGGGCTTAGTGTGGACCCGATCCGCCTGGGATGATAGAGGGTGAAAATTGACCCCTCTGTTCAAAAAAATTGAACTATTCGAGAGGTCCATCAAACTTACTTCGCAAGAGTCACTGTGGAGGGAGAGGCTTGCTCAAAACCGCGTTCAAGGATTTCCAGATTGGTAAGAACTTCAGATTCCTTGACGTAATTTGGTGCACCGTTGGTGATGGTTTGATACAACGCATCATAAACGCGCCCATAATCGCCCATCTCTGGCTTCATCTCTTCTCTGACCGTAACGCCCTCGTCATTGACATACTCCAGCACACCGACCGAATCATCCGCTGCGAATCCCGGCTCGCCCGGCATAATATTAGCCTTCAGGCTGGTTTCCTGCTGGTCGATACCGTATTTAATAAACGAACCTTTCTTACCGTGAACGATAAATTTCGGATAATCGATTTTCACCAGATGGCTGGTTTTGACGATGGCTTTTAGATCGCCATAAAACAGCTGCGCTTCGAAGGTGTCGTCAGGATTGGCTTTATTACGCAGGCTGCGGATGTCATAAGCGACGTGATCCGGGCGACCGAACAGCGAGATAATCTGGTCCATCGTATGCACACCAAGGCCATAGAACGCGCCATCCTGCGGCAGCCCGGGTTTGGTTTCTGCCACCGGGCGGTAATAGTCAAAATGGCTTTCCATTTCAACAATCTCTCCCAGCTTGCCGCTTTCAATCGCTTTTTTCGCCGTCAGAAAACAGGAATCAAAGCGACGATTCTGATACGGCGTGACGGTCAGCCCTTTACTTTTCGCCAGCGCAAAAAGTTCTTTCGCCTGGGCAAGCGTCGGAGTGAACGGTTTTTCGACCAGCACATTTTTCCCAGCCTCCAGCGCGCGCTTCGCGTACTCGAAGTGGCTGTCCGCATGAGTGCAGACGACAATCAGCTTAACGTCGGGATCATTTAATACTTCGTCGAGATCGCTGGTGAAATGGATATGGGAATAGATGGGAGCCTGTTCTTCCGACTTCGCATGGCGGCGAAAAATATGCGCGACATGCCAGCTATCCTTGCGGTTAAGTACATACGGTAAATGGTAACGGGTCGTGCTTTTACCAAAGCCAATAAAGGCGCAGTTGATGACCATGATTTCGTCCTTTTTAAGGTGGTTAGTTACACCTTAGCGCAAAGCGGACGTGGTTCCTACAGGAGTGCGCATAACAAACACAAGCACTTCCCGTGGATAAATTGAGAACGAAAGGTCAAAAAAAAAGCCAGCACCCGGCTGGCTAAGTAATACTGGAAGCAATGTGAGCAATGTCGTGCTTTCAGGTTCTCCGCGAGGGTCTTCCTGATCGCGAGACAATAATAATCATTCTCATTCGCACTTGTCCAACACTTTTTGCAAAAAAATGCATTTGACTCGCATTTGAAAGTCAATGATGTTGAAAGGGACATTTACCCCAAAGAGGACAAAGGAATGAGTGAGATAGTAATACGCCATGCAGAAACACGGGATTACGAGGCCATCAGGCAGATTCACGCCCAGCCGGAGGTGTATTGCAACACACTACAGGTGCCTCATCCTTCCGATCATATGTGGCAGGAGCGACTCGCCGATCGTCCCGGCATCAAGCAGTTAGTCGCCTGTATTGATGGAATCGTCGTAGGCCATCTCACCATTGACGTGCAACAACGCCCACGCCGCAGTCATGTTGCCGACTTTGGTATCAGTGTCGACTCCCGCTGGAAGAACCGCGGCGTCGCCAGCGCCCTGATGCGAGAGATGATTGAAATGTGCGACAACTGGTTGCGGGTAGATCGTATTGAACTAACGGTGTTCGTTGATAACGCGCCAGCAATTAAGGTCTATAAAAAATTCGGCTTTGAGATTGAAGGGACTGGCAAGAAGTACGCATTACGAAACGGTGAATATGTCGATGCGTATTATATGGCGCGTGTGAAATGAACATCATTAACTTATTGTAAATTACAATATTTTATTAAGGCTTTGTTGGATATGTTGCGCTTGAAAAAAAGCATGACCTAACTGCCCCATCGGAAAATCCAGAATCATTATGATTAATTATCAGGAAGCATTCGCGAAAGCGAACCATTACCTTGATGATGCAGATCTCGCCGTCGTCATTACTCTACATGGACGCTTTAGCCAGGGCTGGTATTTCTGTTTCGAAGCACGAGAATTTCTCGAAACTGGTGATGAGGCCGCGCGCTTAGCTGGTAACGCACCTTTTATTATTGATAAAGACAGTGGTGAAATTCATTCGCTGGGAACGGCAAAGCCGCTGGAAGAATATCTACAGGATTATGAAATAAAAAAAGCTACCTTCGGCTTGCCCTGACAATACGGCCCTCTTCCCACGAAGAGGGCCGCTAACCTTAATACCCCGCCGTTAAATCATCTACCGAACGTGGGTCGGAAGCGCCGTATAACTCACCGTCCGGCCCAACCATAATACTTTGCGTACTGCCCATCGCCTCTTTTAGCGCCACTTTCTGACCTTTTGCTTCCAGCAGCTTGAGCGTATCCGGGCTAAATCCTTTCTCGACACGCAGCTCGTCCGGCAACCACTGATGGTGGAAACGCGGCGCATTGGTGGCTTCAGCGACGTTCATGCCATAATCGATGCTGTTCACCACCATTTGCAGCACGGTGGTGATAATTCGGCTTCCGCCAGGGCTACCGGTCACCAGCCAGGTTTTACCGTCTTTCACCACAATGGTTGGTGACATCGATGACAGCGGACGTTTATTCGGCCCGACAGCGTTAGCATCGCCGCCCACCAGCCCGTAAACGTTCGGTACGCCTGGTTTGGCGGAGAAATCATCCATCTGATTATTAAGCAGAATACCGCTCTCGCCCGCGACAATACCCGTACCGAAGGTGGTGTTCAGCGTATAGGTCACCGCAACCGCGTTACCGTCTTTATCCACCACTGAGTAATGGGTAGTTTGATTACTCTCATAAGGCGCAAGCTTGCCAGGACGAATTTCGCTGGATGGCTTCGCTTTATTGATATCGATTTGATCGGCAATAGATTTGGCATAGGCTTTATTGGTCAGCGCCTGCCACGGTACTTTGACAAAATCCGGGTCGCCAAGATATTCCGAGCGATCGGCGTAGGCATGTTTCTCCGCTTCTGCCATGATTTGCATCGCGTCGGCGCTGCCAAAGCCGTATTTCTGCATATCAAAGTTTTCCAGAATATTGAGGATCTGTACGATATGGATCCCGCCGGAGGATGGCGGTGGCATGGAGTAAACCTGATACCCGCGATAATCGCCACTTATTGGTGTACGTTCGACCGCTTTATAGGCCGCTAAATCTTCTTTAGTGATCAAGCCACCGTTTTTCTGCATCTCCAGGGCGATCTGTTCCGCTATCGTGCCTTTGTAGAATTCATCCGGGCCGTTTTCGGCAATCATCTCCAGACTCTTTGCCAGATTCGTCTGTACCAGCTTGTCGCCCTTTTTCAGCGGTTCGCCCTCTTTCCAGAAGATAGCTTTGCTGTTTTCGTGATTTGGTAGCACTTCACTGCCGTAGGTTTTGAGATCGTCTGCCAGCGCATCGTTAACGATAAAACCATCGCGTGCCAGTTTAAACGCAGGCTGCACAACTTTGTTCAGCGGCATGGTGCCGTATTTCTCCAGCGCCAACGAGAAGCCCGCTACCGTACCGGGTGTGCCAGAAGCAAGATGCGAAGTGAGAGATTTTTTGCTGTCCGGGTTGCCCTGATCATCAAGGAACATATCGCGGGTCGCTTTGGCGGGTGCCATTTCGCGGAAATCGATGGCGGTGGTATTGCCATCTTTAGTGCGGATCAGCATAAAACCGCCGCCGCCCAGATTCCCTGCCTGCGGATGCGTTACCGCCAGCGCGTAGCCCACTGCCACGGCAGCATCAACGGCATTCCCGCCCTGCTTAAGGATATCTACCCCCACCTGAGTGGCAGTGGCGTCCACAGATGCTACCATCCCCTGCTTCGCGCGTACCGGATGGAAGACATCCTCCTCCACGCCATACGAGACTGGCGGCGGCGCAGGTGGCGCGGCGACAGCACTAAAACAACTTCCTGTGAGCAGAGCAGCAATAGCCACCCGGCGTAAAAACGTCGGTTTTATCATCGTTATACTCCAGAGATTAAGGGGCAACCCCAGCTAAGCCTGGTATATAACTCTGAATTAATCCTGATGATTGCAGGAAAGGAGTAAACTTAAAGAATATCTTCAGAGGAGGATACGCGATGAAACGACTTCTGCTTTTGACGGCACTCCTGCCTTTTGTCGGCTTTGCACAGCCCATTAATACTCTGAACAACCCTAACCAGCCGGGGTATCAGATCCCCAGCCAGCAGCGAATGCAAACTCAAATGCAAACGCAGCAAATCCAGCAAAAAGGGATGCTGAATCAGCAACTGAAAACGCAAACACAGTTGCAACAGCAGCATTTAGAAAACCAGATAAACAGTAACTCGCAGCGGGTATTGCAGTCACAGCCGGGGGAGCAAAATCCCGCCCGGCAGCAAATGCTGCCCAACACCAACGGCGGGATGTTAAACAGCAACCGTAATCCGGATAGTTCGTTGAATCAGCAGCATATGTTGCCAGAGAGAAGAAACGGCGACATGCTGAATCAGCCCAGCACGCCGCAGCCTGATATTCCGTTGAAAACTATTGGGCCGTAAAGTTCGGGCCAATCACATCAATCGCATCGGTACAGATGCAATCCACGCCCCAGCGTAGCAACTCTGCCGCGCGCTGGGGTTTGTTGACGGTATAAACCAGAATCCGTAATCCAGCGTCTTTCAACTGCATCACTCGCGCTTTATCGAGCAACTTATGATTGAGATGAATAGAGACGCAGCCCAGCCGCGTGGTCAGTTCGCGCCAGTCGTCGCGCCACTCATCCAGCAACAAACCGCGCGGCAGTTCCGGTGCAGCCTGTTGCGCGGCTTCTAAAGCATCAATCTCAAACGATGACAGCAGCGGCGGCGTCATACCAGCCCACAGTTCGCGCGCCGCCAGCGATACCATTTTGCCCGTTAATGGACCAGTGCCAGTGGTGGGTTTGATTTCAATATTTGCCATCATCCCATGTTCACGGCAGCGTTCCGCCACCTGCGAAAGCAACGGCAGCGGCTCACCTTTAAACGCTTTGCTGTACCAACTGCCCGCATCCACGCGCAGTAAATCCTGCCAGTTCAGTTCGCCCGCGACGCCCCAGCCGTTACTGGTGCGTTCGAGATTGTCGTCATGCAGCAGGAAGATCTCGCCATCTTTCGATAACTTCGCGTCAAATTCGATCATCTTATGACCGTATTTTGCCCCAACGTCGATTGCCGCCAGTGTGTTTTCCGGGGCCAGCTTACCGCCGCCACGGTGGGCGACAATGCGGGGATAAGGCCAGTTACTCATACTCGTTGTCCTGTTTCACCATCAAAAAGATGCAGCTGATTTTCCGGCAGATGCAGCCACAGCGTGCTGCCTGCCGTCGGGCGCTCCTGATGCGCCAGTCGCACCACCAGCTTCTGTTCGCCCCAGCGTCCGTGCGCCAGGTTATCTGCGCCGAGGATCTCCAGCGTGTCCATCACCAGCGGTATGCCGCCTTCTGCCTGCGAGCTTAACGCAATATGTTCCGGGCGAATGCCAAGAGTCATTTTACGCCCGGCATACTGACGGTAGCCACCGTTTAGCGGTAGCGCGATACCGCCATCCAGTTCGAAATGCGTGCCTTCGTTATTCACGCGGCCTGTCAGCAGGTTCATCGCCGGACTGCCGATAAAACTCGCCACAAACAGAGTGGCGGGCTTTTCGTAGACTTCAACTGGTGTGCCAATCTGTTCAGCAATGCCGCCGTTCATCACCATTACCCGCTGAGCGAGCGTCATCGCCTCAACCTGATCGTGAGTAACGTAGAGTGAAGTCGTTTTCAGGCGACGGTGCAGTTGTTGCAGCTCAAGGCGCATCTGCACGCGCAGCTTGGCGTCGAGGTTAGAGAGCGGCTCATCAAACAGGAACACCGCCGGATCGCGCACAATCGCACGGCCCATCGCCACACGCTGACGCTGACCGCCAGAAAGCTCACGCGGACGGCGCTTGAGCAGGCCATCCAGCTCCAGAATGCGCGCCGCTTCTTTAACACGCTCGGCTATTTGCTGCTTGCCCATGCCGCGAATTTTCAGCCCCCACGCCATGTTTTCTTCGACACTCATATGCGGATAAAGCGCGTAGTTCTGGAACACCATCGCAATCCCGCGATCTTTCGGCTCCATTTCGGTCACGCGTTGGTCGTTAATCCAGATATCGCCTTCGGTGACCCGCTCCAGCCCGGCAACCATGCGCAGCAGCGTGGATTTCCCGCAGCCAGACGGCCCGACCATCACGATAAATTCGCCATCCGCCACATCAAGGGTCAGCGGTTTAATGACCTGGGTTTTGCCATCCCAGCTTTTGGTTACTGCCTGTAATTTCAGTCCTGCCATCTTATTTCTCACTATCGACCAGGCCGCGCACGAAGGCACGCTGCATCACTAAAACAATCACCACCGGAGGGATAAGCGTTAACAACATCGCCGCCATCACCGAATTCCATTCCGTGGTGCCTTCGCCTGTAGCGATCATCCCTTTGATTCCTGCCACGGTGGTGCCGAGATCAACGTCGGTAATAATCAACAACGGCCACAAATACTGGTTCCAGCCGTAAATAAAAGTGATCACAAACAGCGCCGCCAGATTGGTTTTCGACAGCGGGAAAACGATGTCGCAAAAGAAACGCATTGGTGACGCGCCGTCGATCCGCGCGGCTTCCACCAACTCATCCGGCAGCGTCATAAAGAACTGGCGGAACAGGAAGGTAGCGGTTGCCGAGGCCATCAGCGGCAGCGTTAAACCGGCGTAGCTGTCGAGCATGTTCAGGTTGGCGATGACTTCTACTGTCGGGAAGATACGCACTTCAACCGGCAGCATCAGGGTGATAAAAATCATCCAAAAGAAGAGGTTACGCAGCGGAAAACGAAACCAGACAATGGCAAATGCCGAGAGCATCGAGACGGTAATTTTGCCGAGCGTAATGCTGAACGCCATCACGAAGCTGTTAAGCAACATCCGCCAGAACGGCGCACTATTTGTGCCTACCCCGTTCACCCAGATGTTGTGGATGTTTTCCAGCAGATGCGTGCCGGGGATGAGCGTCATCGGCGCGGCATAGACTTCTTGTTTATCCAGCGTCGCCGCGACAAACGCCACGTACAACGGGAAGAGGATCACCGCGATCCCGAGGATCAGCATGGTATGGCTGAATATTGTCAGCCACGGACGGTTCTCAATCATTGGTAACGCACCTTGCTTTCAACATAGCGGAACTGCACCACCGTCAGCACGATGACGAGGAACATCAACACCACCGACTGCGCGGCAGACGAAGCCAGATCCAGTCCAGTAAAGCCTTCACGATAGATCTTATAAATCAGCGTCGTGGTGGCCTGTACTGGTCCGCCGGACGTGGCGGCATCGATCACCGGGAAGGTGTCGAAGAAGGCGTACACCAGGTTCACCACCAGCAGGAAGAAACTCACCGGCGCAATCAGCGGCAGCGCAATCTTAAAGAAGCGGCGAATCGGGCCTGCACCGTCGATGGCTGCGGCTTCAATCAACGAACGGGGAATGGATTGCAGCGCGGCATAGAAGAACAGAAAGTTGTAGCTGATTTGCTTCCATACTGAGGCAAACACCACCAGGAACATTGCCTGACCGCTGTTTTGCGCATGGTTCCAGTCGTAGCCGAACTCAGCGAGAAAATGAGTGATCAGGCCGCGACCAGGGTTAAACAGGAAGATCCACAATACGGCGGCAACGGCGGGAGCCACGGCATACGGCAGCAGCATTAAGGTTTGATAGAAACGGCTGCCGCGCACGATGTACTCCACCAGCGCCGCGAAGAACAGCGACACCAGCAAACCGCTGACGGTGACAAAGGTGCTGAATTTTATCGTCGTCCAGAAGGAGTCGAGATAGTAGCTGTCATGAAACAGCGTGACGAAGTTATCCAGGCCGACAAACTGGCTGGAAAAGCCAAATGGATCGACGCTTTGTAGCGAGTACCACAACGCTTCGCCCGCAGGCCAGATAAAAAAGATAACGGTGATGATAAGCTGCGGCGCGACCAGCAAATAAGGCAGCCAGCGCGAGCGGAACACCGGACGGGATGATGACATAGTTAAACTCTTCGTGTTGTGTTCCCCTCACCCCGGCCCTCTCCCCAGAGGGGCGAGGGAGAAAGGCGGTGCATACTTTCCCACCGAGCGAAGTTGCAAACCGACACGGCACCTGGATACCACGCCGATCGGTCCCCTCTCCCTTTGGGAGAGGGTTAGGGTGAGGGTAAGAGAATTAAGACTTCGTAGACTGCTCAAAGCGGCGCAGTAACTGGTTCCCACGCTCAACAGCGGTATCCAGCGCCTGCTGTGGCGTCTTCTTACCAGTCCACACGCTTTCCAGCTCTTCATCCACAATCACGCGGATCTGCGGCATATTGCCCAGACGCAGCCCTTTGGTGAACGGCAACGGCGGCTTGTTCAGCATCTGACGCGTCGCGGTATCCGCCCCGGGGTTTTTCTCGTAAAAGCCCTGCTCACGGGTCAGGTCATACGCCGCTTTGGTGATTGGCAGATAACCGGTTTTCTGATGCCACTCGGCAGCGTTTTCTGGCTTCGCGAGGAAGTCGAGGAACTTCGCCACGCCGGTGTAAGTTTCTTTATCTTTGCCCTGCATCACCCACAGGCTGGCCCCGCCGATAATGGCGTTTTGTGGCGCATCTTTCGCATCGGCGTCGTACGGCATCATGCCTACACCGTAGTTAAATTTGGCGTACTCGCGAATGTTGGCAAGAGAACCGGAAGAAGCGGTCGTCATCGCGCAATCACCGTTATAGAACTTCTCGGTGGATTCATCCTTACGCCCGACGTAGCTGAAATCGCCCTTCTTGTTCATCTCTTCGAGCATGGCGATGTGTTTCACCTGCTCCGGCTTGTTGAACTCAAGCACCGCGTCCGTGCCGTCAAAGCCGTTGTTTTTGCTGGCAAACGGCAGACCGTTCCAGGCGCTAAAGTTTTCCAGTTGGATCCAGCCCTGCCAGCCGCTGGCGTAGCCGCACTTCATACCGGAGGCTTTCAGTTTCGCGGCATAGTCTGCCAGATCCTGCCAGGTTTTCGGCGGCTGTTCCGGGTCTAATCCCGCTTTCTTGAAAGCATCTTTGTTGTAATAGAGAACGGGAGTCGAGCTGTTGAACGGCTGGGAGAGTAAGTGACCGGTTTTGCTGTCGGAGTAGTAGCCTGAAACCGTCGGCACAAACTGCGACTCATCGAATTGAATCCCCGCTTCTTTAAACACGTCATACACCGGTTTAATGGCTTTCGACGCCATCATGGTGGCGGTGCCAACTTCATAAACCTGCAAAATAGCCGGCGCGTTGCCGGTACGAAATGCGGCAATCCCCGCGCTTAAATTCTGTTCGTAGTTGCCTTTATAGGTCGGTACAATTTTGTAATCCGGGTTTTCGGCGTTAAAACGTTGGGCAAGAGAATCCACCTCTTTACCCAGTTCCCCTTCCATAGAATGCCAGAACGGAATGGTCGTCACTGCCTGTGCATTCCCCATTAACGCCAGTCCGAGCGCCAGTGCTGAAGCTGTATAATGTAACGGTTTCATCGTTTATCTCTCTTGTTGTACCGAATGCGCGAATTCACGCGTTTTATGCTCGCGGGGTAACATGACATGCTCGAATTACAGAAAAATAACTTTTTTGTTACATTTGTAAGATAGTAAGGTGTCAGAAAGATGACAAGGCGGTGACGGTACGGGTGAGGGAAAATGGGAGATGGGGCACGGATAATGCTACGTTCACAAAAATTAACGCGCCAGAGACTCTCTGGCGCAGCGCCTATCGAACAATACTCTGCTTCAGCCGGTCATTGGCGGTCTTAATCCATTCCCGGTGGTGTTTTCTATAATGAGGTCTTGAGCGTTTAGCCGTATCAACCACAGCAACATACTGCTCGTTGGCTTCACGCAACCGACTCATTTTCGCCAGCATTTCCGCATAGAAAATACGTGCCTGAGGGCCGGGGTAATAAGAAATCAATACTTCAAACTCGCTTTCTGCGTCAGCGTATTTCTCCTGGGCGGCTAACGCTCTGGCAAATAACAAATGCCCGTCTGCCGACTGAAAATCGGGGTTATAACGCATCACATCTTCCAGCGTCTGCTGACAGGCGGTGAACTCCTGAATAGCAAATTGCGCCTGCGCCAGGCTTAACATCATTACCGCTTCATGGGCGAAAATTCCGCTTAACGCCTGCTGATAATGGGGAACGGCTTCGTGATAACGCCCAAGGCGCGCCAGTTCGTTAGCTAACGCATAATGGTTTTGATTGGTCTCGGCAATCGCCAGCTCTTCGGTTAAATTGTGCAGGTGGCGTTCCGGGCTGATTTTGTCCTGCAGGCGCATCAGCAAAGTACGCCCGTGACGGTCAGCGCCCGTTTCAGGCAGCATAACCATGACGAAATACGCCACGCAGCCAATCACCGGAAAACAGAAGATAATAAAAATCCAGTATCGCTCTTGTCCGGAGCGATAAGCGTGAATACAGCAAAGCAGTTCAAGCATGACGACAACGGCATAATGCATGGGAGGGAACCTTTCCGTGGCAAATAAGTGGTCTGGTTTTAATCCTCCCGGTCAGTTGAAACAAGTCTGTATACGGACGAAGAACCCGGCAGAAGCTGGCTGCCGGGTATTCGATAATTTACCCGCCTAAATACGCACTTCTCACCGCTTCGTTTGCCAGCAGCGCATCGCCGGTATCGGAGAGCACCACATGACCGTTTTCCAGCACGTAGCCGCGATCAGCGAGCTTCAGCGCCTGGTTGGCGTTCTGCTCGACGAGGAAGATGGTCATCCCCTGCTCGCGCAGTTGTTCGATGGTGTCGAAAATTTGCTGGATGATAATCGGTGCCAGCCCGAGCGATGGCTCATCAAGCAGTAGCAAACGCGGGTTGCTCATCAGCGCGCGACCAATCGCCAGCATCTGCTGCTCACCGCCGGACATGGTGCCTGCCCGCTGAACACGGCGCTCATGCAGACGTGGAAACAGTTCATAGACCCACTTTATGCGCTCCTGGAACTGGTCGCGTTCAGCAAAAAAGCCGCCCATCGCCAGATTCTCTTCCACCGTCATGCGTGAGAAGACGCGACGTCCTTCCGGGACAATCGCCACCGCTTCGCGCATGATTTTCGCCGTCTGCCAGTCGGTAATGTCTTTATCATCAAACACAATTCGCCCGCTGGTGGCACGCGGGTCGCCGCATAACGTGCCGAGCAAGGTGGTTTTTCCCGCACCATTCGCGCCAATCAGCGTGACAATTTCGCCCTGATTGATATGCAGGCTCACCTCATGCAGCGCCTGGATTTTGCCGTAGTGGGCGCTGACTTTGTCAAAGGACAACATGACTTTTTCCATCTTATGCCTCACCTAAATAGGCACGGATCACGTCCGGGTTATTACGGATTTGCTCAGGCGTACCGTTTGCCAGTGGCGTCCCCTGATTGACCACGTAAATTCTGTCTGAAATCCCCATCACCAGTTTCATATCGTGTTCAATCAACAAGATAGTGGTGTTGTGATGGTTACGCAGTTCGGCAATCAGCTCATCCAGCTCTTTCGTCTCTTTCGGGTTAAGACCTGCTGCCGGTTCGTCGAGCATTAAAATCTCCGGCTGCGTTACCATGCAGCGGGCAATCTCCAGACGGCGCTGGTCACCATAGGCCAGGTTACTCGCCTGACGGTTGGCATGTTCCAACAAACCAATGCGCTCAAGCCAGGTAGCGGCGCGGTCGAGCGCTTCACTTTGGGCGCGACGGAAGGATGGCGTTTTCAACAGGCCAGAGAACAGCCCGGTTTTCAGTTGCTGATGCTGCGCCACCAGCAGGTTTTCAATCACCGTCATTTCACGGAACAGACGCACATGCTGGAAGGTGCGCACCACGCCCATGCGGGCGATTTGCTGGCCGGGCAAACCTTCCAGATGCTGATCGCGCAGTAAAATAGTGCCACCGGTGGGTTTGTAGAAACCGGTCAGGCAGTTAAAAACCGTGGTTTTTCCGGCACCGTTAGGGCCGATTAACGAGACGATCTCCTGCGGGTACAGTTCAAGATTGACGTTATTCACCGCCAGCAGGCCGCCGAAGCGCATCATCAGGCCGTTAACAGATAATAATGGCTGACTCATGCCTGCTCTCCTTTCGCTGCGCCGTTTTTCAGCTTGAGTTGCGGGCGCGTCATGGGCAGCAAGCCCTGCGGACGCCAGATCATCATCAGCACCATCAAACCACCGAGCATTAACATGCTGTATTCGTTGAAATCACGCATCAACTCTCGCGACACCACCAGCAAAATTGCCGCCAGAATCACCGCAAATTGCGAGCCCATACCACCGAGCACCACTATCGCCAGCACAAACGCCGATTCGGCAAAGGTGAAGGATTCCGGGCTGACAAATCCCTGACGTGCCGCGAACAGCGTTCCGGCAAAACCCGCAAACGCGGCACTGATGGTAAAAGCGGTCAGCTTGATACGACGCGGACTTAAGCCCAGCGAACGACAGGCGATTTCATCTTCACGCAACGCTTCCCAGGCGCGGCCCAGCGGCATCCGCAGTAAGCGATTAATGACAAACAGGCTTAGTACCACCAGCAGTAACGCCACCAGGTAGAGGAAGATGACGCGATCGGACGGGTCGTATTTCAGGCCAAAGAAATTGCTGAACGTATCCCAGCCGCCTTCGCGGGCGGTGCGGCTGAACTCGAGTCCGAAGAGTGTCGGTTTCGGGATCTGACTAATTCCGTTCGGACCGCCGGTGATTTCCGTGTTATTGAGCAGCAATAT
Organism: Escherichia coli; assembly: GCF_036503815.1. GTDB lineage: Bacteria > Pseudomonadota > Gammaproteobacteria > Enterobacterales > Enterobacteriaceae > Escherichia > Escherichia coli_F. The sequence continues at coordinate 348,836 of NZ_AP027764.1, read as the reverse complement.
GCGCACAATCTCGCCGAAACCGAGGGTAACGATCGCCAGATAGTCGCCACGTAAACGCAACACCGGGAAGCCGAGCAGGAAGCCCGCTGCCGCCGCCATCAACCCGGCAATCGGCAAACAGGTCCAGAAGCCCAGACCGTAATAGTGATTGAGCAAGGCAAAGGTGTAAGCGCCGATGGCGTAAAAACCACCGTAACCCAGTACCAGTAAGCCAGACAGCCCCACCACCACGTTCAGCCCGAGGCCGAGGATAATGTAGATCATAGTCAGGGTGGCGATATCCACCGTCCCGCGCGACACCATAAACGGCCACGCCACCGCAAGCACCAACAGTACGACGAGGAACAGCTTTTGCTTCACCGTGGAGCCATCAATCGCGGGCAGAATAAACTTCGGCCCGGAAACGCTTTTCAATCCTTTCTGAAACGCAGGTCGCACAAGCTGGAAGAAAAAGACCACCGCAGTGCCAATAAACACCCACTGCCATCGGATGTCTGAAGCCGTATCGACCACCAGTTTGGTGCCGTCCAGCTCCAGTTGCACACCCATAAAGACGCCCGCGAGAACAAAGAACATGGCTGCAGAGAGCAGCGCCATTGCAATATGCATCGGTTTCATACTTTCTCTACCTCCGGGCGACCCAGAATACCGGTCGGCATCACCAGCAGTACCAGAATCAGCAGGGCAAATGAAACCACATCCTTATATTCCGTACTCAGATAGGCAGAAGAGAGCGCTTCCGCAATCCCCAGGATCAGGCCGCCAATCATCGCTCCCGGAATACTGCCAATCCCACCGAGCACCGCAGCAGTAAAGGCTTTCATCCCGGCCATAAAGCCGATGTAGGGGTTAATTACGCCATAGAACTGACCGAGCAGCACACCTGCCACCGCCGCCATCGCCGCGCCAATCACAAAGGTCAGCGCAATCACCCGGTCAGTGTTGATGCCAAGCAGGCTCGCCATTTTCAGGTCTTCCGCGCAGGCACGACAGGCGCGCCCCATGCGGGAATAGCGGATGAAAATTGTCAGCGCCAGCATGGCAAGGAAGGTAACAATCCAGATCACCGCCTGCATGGTGGTAATAGAGGCAGAGAAGTTTTCACTATGGCCCACAACCCACTGACCGTTAAACAGGCTGGGTAGCGCCACGTCGCGCGAACCTTCGGTCAGGCTGACGTAGTTTTGCAGGAAGATAGACATGCCGATTGCCGAGATGAGCGCAATCAGGCGCTTAGAGTTACGCACCGGGCGGTAAGCCACACGTTCGATACTCCAGCCATAGGCGCTGGCAATGACGATTGCGCCGACGAATCCCGCCGCCACCAGCAGCCAGCCGCTATCAATGCCCAGCATCATCAGTGCGGCGATGATCATAAAAGAGACGTAGCTGCCGATCATATAAACCTCGCCGTGGGCGAAGTTGATCATGCCGATAATGCCGTAAACCATGGTGTAGCCGATGGCTATCAGCGCGTAGGTACTGCCCAGCGTGACGCCGTTAAACATCTGCTGCAAGAAATACAAAAACTGCTCAGACATAAGGTAACCTTTCTAAAACCGCCCGCATTTCACGGGCGGTGGGATGATCACTTGGCTGCCGTCGATGAACCGTCGGCGTGCCACTGGAAGACACCAAAATCAAATCCCTTAAGATCGCCTTTTTCATCCCAGTTCAGCGGCCCAATCACGGTGTTTGCACCGTTAGCTTTTAAATCTTTCACCAGCGCCAGCGGCTCATCGCTGCCGGTACGCTCAAGGGCAGTCGCCAGAGATTGCACCGCCGCGTAGGTGATCCAGACATAAGGTCCGGACGGATCTTTCTTGTCTGCTTTCAGCGCATCAACGATGCCTTTGTTTGCCGGGTCCTGGTCATAGCGTTTTGGCATAGTGACCAACATACCTTCGGCGGCATCACCAGCAATGTTCGACAGCGACGCATTACCCACCCCTTCCGGCCCCATAAACTGAGTTTTCAGGCCAACGGAACGGGCCTGGCGCAGCATCTGCCCCATTTCCGGGTAGTAACCGCCGTAGTAAACGAAGTCGATATTTTCTTTTTTCAGGCGGGCGATCAGCGCGGAGAAATCTTTCTCACCAGCGGTAATGCCGTCGAAGAAGACGACGTTGGCATTGGCTGCTTTCAATCCGTCCTGCACCGAACGCGCCAGCCCTTCGCCATACTGTTGTTTGTCGTGAATGATGGCGATGCGCTGGGGCTTCACCGTCTCAAGAATGTATTTTGCCGCTGTTGGCCCCTGGGAAGAGTCCAGCCCGGCAGTACGCATGATGTGTTGATAACCGCGTTGAGTCAGCTCCGGGTTGGTCGCCCCCGGCGAGATCATCAAAATACCTTCATCTTCGTAGATATCTGATGCAGGTTGGGTAGAAGAAGAACACAGATGACCAATAACGTATTTAATGCCGTCGTTAACGATTTTGTTGGCGACCGCAACGGCTTGTTTCGGGTCGCAGGCGTCGTCATATTCCACGCCCACCAGCTTATCGCCCTTAATTCCCCCCTTGGCATTAATGTCTTTAATCGCCTGACGCGCGCCGTTAAATTCCATATCGCCCCACTGGGCAATCGGACCGGACATCGCGCCGACAACGGCAACTTTAATATCGTCGGCCATAGCGGTGTGTGAAATTGTCAGTGCAATCATCCCTGCGATGATAGTTTTCGCATTCCGTTTCATAGTCAAAAATCCCCATTCGTGATGTTGTGTTGCTTTGTTTTTATGTGTTAACAAATCAGACTGTACTTTTTTTATACTGCACTGTTTTTGCCTGTCTGATTAAGGGTTTAGCGCAGTATTTTGTGATAATAGCGATTAAAATCCCTATTTTTCAGTCGATTAAGAACAGATAATATTCTGAATTTATTGATAGATAAACAGAAAAAAGCGCCGTTGTCAGCATAAAATAACGGTACAAAGGGCGGAATAATTCACTACCATTCAGGGGATTATGCTGGACATTTTTCATTCTCTAATGTTTTTAATTTGTAATTATTGCTGTTAAAAAATTAATCACCTGCCAAAAGAAATAAAAAAGAGAAAGCCTCCGATTAAATTATTTCGCTACACTGGTTCCACTTTTGTGATTTACACGGGTTCCCCATGAAGCTGACCATCATTCGATTAGAACACTTTAGCGACCAGGACCGGATTGATCTGCAAAAGATCTGGCCGGAGTATTCATCTTCCTCTTTACAGGTTGACGATAACCACCGCATCTACGCCGCGCGTTTTAACGAGCGCCTGCTCGCGGCCGTGCGGGTAACCTTAAACGGCACCGAGGGGGCACTGGATTCCCTGCGCGTGCGGGAAGTCACCCGACGTCGCGGTGTGGGGCAATATCTGCTGGAAGAGGTTTTGCGTAACAATCCTGGCGTTTCAGGCTGGTGGATGGCGGATGCAGGCGTGGAAGATCGCGGCGTGATGACGGCGTTTATGCAGGCGCTGGGGTTTACGGCACAACAGGGCGGCTGGGAGAAGCGTTAATCGTCAAGTTTGATTTCAAAAGTGATGACCAACGAGAAATTGCCTGATGCGCTACGCTTATCAGGCCTACAATGTGTGCTGCAATTTACTGATTTCTTTGGATCTTGTAGGCCGGATAAGGCGTTTACGCCGCATCCGGCATGAAGCATGCGTACTCGATATTAGCAATTTGGCGGCAACCCAAAGTTGCCGATTAATGATTACTTCGCATCGGTCGCCGTGCCGTTGGCGTGCCAGTCAAATACGCCGAACTCAAAGCCTTTCAGATCGCCTTTCTCATCCCAGGTCAGCGGCCCCATCACGGTATCCACGGAGTTCGCTTTCAGGTATTTGGCGATTTCAGCCGGATCGTCAGACTGATTCAGGCCCGCCTGCAAAGATTGCAGCGCGGCGTAGGTGGTCCAGACGAACGCGCCGCTTGGGTCCTGTTTTTTCGCTTTGATCGCGTCAACAATTGGTTTGTTCGCCGGAACCTGATCGTAGTTCTTCGGCTTGGTTACCAGCAGCCCTTCCGCTGATTCGCCCGCAATGTTAGACAGCGAGACGTTAGCCACGCCTTCCGGCCCCATAAACTGAGTTTTCAGCCCTGCCGCGCGTGCCTGACGCAGGATCTGCCCCATTTCCGGGTGATAACCGCCGTAGTAAACGAAGTCGATATTCTCTTTTTTCAGACGCGCCACCAGCGTTGAGAAATCTTTTTCCCCGGCGGTGATGCCATCAAAGAACACCACGTTAGCATTGCCTTTCTTAAGGCCGTCCTGCACCGCTCGCGCCAGACCTTCGCCGTATTGCTGTTTGTCGTGGACGATAGCAATACGCTGCGGTTTCACCTTCTCAAGAATATATTTCGCCGCCGTCGGCCCCTGGTCGGAGTCCAGACCGGTGGTGCGCAGGATCAGCTGATAGCCACGGGCGGTCAGCTCTGGCGCGGTTGCCGCTGGGGTGATCATTAAAATGCCTTCGTCTTCGTAGATGTCAGACGCTGGCTGCGTTGATGAAGAACAGAGGTGGCCAATGACATATTTAATGCCGTCGTTAACGACTTTGTTCGCCACCGCGACCGCCTGTTTCGGGTCACAGGCATCGTCATATTTTACGATTTGCAGTTTGTTGCCTTTCACGCCGCCTTTAGCGTTAATATCCGCAACTGCCTGCTCTGCGCCAGTAAACTCCTGGTCGCCATACTGGGCCACCGGACCGGACATTGCGCCCACGACCGCGACTTTAATATCTTCTGCCAGAGCCATATTGCTGAATGCCAGCGCGATACATCCTGCCAGTAACGCTTTACCCTTTATATTCATCCTGAGAATCCCCATTCTTCTGGTTATTACGTGTGTTGTGATGTTGTTGTTCAGCACTTTATTTCGTTTTATGCATGACTACCCGTGCTTTAGCAGCATACTCTGCTAAAACATACCCGATTTTTATGATATTGGAATAGCTATTTTGACAGTTTATTAACAATCTGCGTGGAGATTGGCGTTTTGCCGGAGGGGGTCATTGATTATTGCAGAGGCCCAAAAAATAAAAACCCCGGACTCTCATCCAGGGTTCTCTGCTTAACAGCGGTAATTACGCTTCAATAGCAGCGCGAAGTTTTTTCATCGCGTTCTTTTCCAGCTGGCGCACACGCTCAGCGGAAACACCGTAACGGTCAGCCAGTTCCTGCAACGTGGACTTGTTGTCTTCGTCCAACCAGCGTGCGCGGATAATGTCCTGGCTACGCTCATCCAGGCCCTGCATCGCGTCGGTCAGACGGTTTGCCGCCTGCTCTTCCCAGTTATCATCTTCAATGCCGTCGGCAAAGTTGGACGATTTATCCTGCAGATAAAGCACCGGAGCCATCGGCTGGCTGTCGGAATCGTCATCGGAAGACAGGTCAAAGGTCATGTCCTGTGCCGCCATACGCGATTCCATCTCACGTACGTCTTTGCTGGTTACGCCCAGTTCACGGGCCACCATTTCGACTTCATCCTGATTAAACCAGCCCAGACGCTGCTTGGTTTTACGCAGGTTGAAGAACAGTTTGCGCTGCGCTTTGGTGGTCGCAACTTTGACGATACGCCAGTTGCGCAGAACGTATTCGTGGATCTCTGCTTTGATCCAGTGAACGGCGAAGGAGACCAGGCGCACACCCACTTCCGGGTTAAAACGGCGCACTGCTTTCATCAGGCCGATGTTACCTTCCTGAATCAAATCCGCCTGTGGCAGGCCATAGCCCGCATAATTACGAGCAATATGAACAACAAACCGCAGGTGAGACAGGATCAGCGTTTTAGCTGCTTCCAGATCGCCATGGTAATGCAGCTTTTCAGCCAGCGCCCGCTCCTCGTCAGCCGACAACATCGGCCACGCGTTAGCTGCCCGGATGTAGGAATCCAGGTTGCCAACTGGGGCTAAAGCTAAACTTTGCATTTTGTCAGTCATTCAAATCCTCTCAATCGATATCTTCTGGCGTTTCAGTGGTAGCAACAACTGTGCCAGAGCTTAAGAGCAACGAGGTTATCATTCACTGTTTTATCAGACCGTGATTTTATCCACAAGTTCAATGCAACGCTGTGAATAAATTACGCACAAAATGTGACATAGAGATGAAATACCGGGAAGAGACAACGGGGTCTCTTTCCCTGCTACGGAACCCATTGCAGGGAAAGAGTATAACACGCTTTTATTATTCAGGCGTAAAGTGGCGTAAATGTTGTACCGTGGCAAGCCAGGCTGCCACCCAGCCAATCATCGAACACACCAGCAGCAAAAGCAGACATTCATCGAAAGATAAGCCATTGATATCAAACTTCGTTCCGAAAACCTGTGCCACTTCCGCAACCGCCGAAGACAAACGCAGGACCAGAATTTCCGACAAAATTAATGACAGCAATGCGCCAGAAAATCCCAGCAATGCGCCACCGTACAGGAATGGGCGCAGGATGAAACCATCTGTCGCACCAATCAGTTTCTGTACGTTAATGGAGTCACGGCGAGCAAAGATGCTCAGACGCACACTGTTACCGATGACGAGGAACACTGCCGCCACCATCAATACGCCGATCATTGCCGAAACGCGCCCGACCAGCCCGGTCAACGCCGCCAGACGGGCAAACCAGCTGTCATCCATTCGCACTTCGTCAATGCCGTTGATCTGGGTGATACGATCGCGCAAGGTATTCAGTGACTCGGTCCCCTGAAAATCGAGTTTCGGGATTACCACCGCCACTGCCGGAAGCGGGTTTTCTTCCAGCATATCCAGCGCACCACCAAAACCAGACCAGTTACGGAACTCGCCCAGTGCGTCTTCACGAGAAAGATAGTTTACTTTCTCTACGCCTTGCTCGGCCTGCAACTGTGCCACCACACCCGCAGCGGCGTCATCATCCAGCGTTTTTTGCAGATAAACAGTGATTTGCGGTGACGGATAATACTGCGTCGCCGCCTGGTTAACGTTTTTGTACACCATATAACAGACGCTGGGCAGCGTCAGGGAGATGGCGATAACCATCACCGTTAAAAACGTGGCGAACGGTTTACTTTTCAGATCCTGCAATGCGCCGTGGAAGGCATAGCGCACCTGTTCGTTGAAAACGTTGGTTTTGCGATTTACCGGTTTTGGCGAGGATTTCGCCCGTTTTGGCGCATTACGACCGCCGTCACCAGAGCCGCCGACCGATTTACGGAAGCGATCCAGACGCCCGCCAAACTGCCGGATATGATTGATTGCATCGCGCTTATTCATGGCCCACGCCTCCATGCAAGTGACCATCGCTCAGGGTGAGCATGCGATAGGAACGCCGCGAAATCAGGTTGATGTCGTGCGTTGCCATCAATACGGTTACCCCAACGCGGTTAAATTCTTCAAACAGACGTAGAATTCCTTCTGACAACGCGTCGTCAAGGTTACCGGTCGGTTCATCCGCCAGCAGTACCGCGGGTTTGTTCACCACCGCGCGGGCAATGCCAACACGCTGTTGTTCACCGCCGGAAAGCTGAATAGGGAAGTTCTTCGCTTTGTCCAGTAGCCCGACTTTATCCAGCGCCGCCGATACACGACGACGAATATCGTCACCGCTGGCACCGGCGATAATCAGCGGGATCGCCACGTTATCGTAGACAGTACGGTCCATCAGTAGATGGTGATCCTGGAAAATCATGCCAATCTGGCGACGCAGAAACGGAACTTCACGGTTTTTCAGACGCGTGATGTCATGGCCGCTAAACCAGATTTTCCCGGCGCTGGGCCGCTCAATCCCACAGATCAGCTTCAGGAGGGTACTTTTCCCTGCGCCGGAATGACCGGTCAGAAACGCCATCTCACCCGGCTGCATATGGAACGTAACGCCCTGCAGCGCCTGTCTCCCACCGAGATAAGCCTTGCTGACATGTTCAAAGCGAATCATTGTTAATCCTCTCGGGCAAAAAGTGCCTCTATAAAGTCGTCCGCTTTAAACGGACGCAAATCCTCAATACGTTCGCCGACACCAATGTAGCGGATAGGGATACCAAACTGGTCAGCCACCGAGAAAATTACCCCGCCTTTCGCCGTGCCGTCCAGTTTCGTTAGCGTGATGCCGGTTAAGCCAACGGCTTCGTGGAACAGTTTGGCCTGGCTTACTGCATTCTGCCCGGTACTGGCGTCGATAGTCAGCATAACTTCATGCGGAGCTTCAACGTCGAGTTTCTTCATCACGCGGACGATTTTCTTCAACTCTTCCATCAAGTGCGATTTGTTCTGCAGGCGTCCGGCGGTATCGGCAATCAAAACGTCGATGTTACGCGCTTTAGCGGCCTGAATGGCGTCGAAGATAACAGAAGCGGAATCCGCACCGGTATGCTGGGCAATCACCGGAATATTATTACGCTGACCCCAGACCTGAAGCTGTTCAACCGCTGCTGCACGGAAAGTATCGCCCGCCGCCAGCATCACTGATTTACCCTGCTGCTCAAACTGACGCGCCAGCTTACCAATCGTCGTGGTTTTACCCACACCGTTGACGCCCACCATCAGGATCACGAACGGCGTTTTACCCTCAACGTTCAGCGGTTCATCGACTTTCGCCAGAATCTCACCCATCTCTTCTTTCAGTAGGCCATAGAGCGCCTCGGCATCACGAAGCTGCTTGCGGGTCGCACCTTCTGTCAGATTGGTGATAATTTTACGCGTGGTTTCCACGCCCACATCGGCGATGAGCAATTGCTCTTCCAATTCTTCAAACAGATCATCGTCGATTTTTTTACCGCGGAACAGGCTGATAAATCCGGAACCGAGGTTTTCTTTGGTTTTTAACAGGCTGCGTTTCAGGCGCGCGAAGAAACCTTCTTTGGTCGGTTTTTCCTGCTCCTGAGCGATTTCTTCCACCGGCTGCTCTTCTTCTGCCGGAGGAACCACCATCACCGCCTCTTCTGCCGCTTCGGCAGCCAGCGCCTGTGCTTCCAGCTCTTCGTCGGTGATTTCGTCTTTAGCCGCTTCTTCTTCCGCCGCTTCGACAATCTCTACGGTTTCCGCTTCGGCCTGCCACTCTTCTGGCGAAACCTCTTCGGCTTTGACGTCTTCCGGCAACGGCAGCTCTTCACGCTCGATAGCCACAGGCTCTGGCGTAACTTTAGGTTCAATGACTGACGCTGGCGTTTCTTCAACTATCGTTTCCGGCTCAGTAATAACTTCCGGTTCAGCAACAGCTTCAGGCTGCGCTTTTTCACTTTCAGCAACCTGTTCAGTAACTTCCACAACTTCGGCAGCAAAAGTTTCCGCCTCGGCTTCAGTATGCGCCTGCGGCTGCTCTTCAACGGCTTGTTCAGAAGCCTTCGCAGGCTCTTGCGCCGGAACGATTTCTTCTACAACCGGTTGTTCGTTCTGGACTTCTGTCTCTTTTTCCGGGGTCTGCTCTTTTTGACCAAAGCCCAGCCAGGAAAAAAAGCCACGTTTTTTTTCTTTCGCCATTTGCGACTACACTCCTCGCTGTTGCTTCATGGCACAGCGTTAACGCTATGTACATAGCAGCTAAAAAAATGATGAAATAGTCTATCACTTAACTTAATTCACATCACCGCCTGCAAGTATGTGTTATCTGGCGGATTGAGCAATTTATCATGAAAAAACCGAATCATTCCGGCAGCGGCCAAATCCGCATTATTGGCGGGCAGTGGCGAGGCCGTAAACTCCCGGTTCCTGATAGCCCAGGTCTGCGCCCCACCACCGACCGCGTACGCGAAACGTTGTTTAACTGGCTGGCTCCGGTCATTGTTGACGCCCAATGTCTGGATTGCTTCGCCGGGAGCGGCGCGCTGGGGCTGGAAGCGTTATCGCGCTACGCTGCGGGGGCCACGTTGATTGAGATGGATCGCGCGGTTTCTCAACAGTTAATTAAGAATCTGGCGACACTAAAAGCAGGCAATGCACGCGTGGTGAACAGCAACGCGATGTCATTCCTGGCGCAAAAAGGCACACCGCATAATATCGTTTTTGTCGATCCACCGTTCCGCCGTGGCTTGTTAGAAGAGACGATAAATTTACTGGAAGATAACGGCTGGCTGGCTGACGAAGCCCTGATTTATGTCGAAAGCGAAGTCGAAAACGGGCTCCCCACCGTTCCGGCGAACTGGTCATTGCATCGGGAAAAAGTGGCAGGTCAGGTGGCTTACCGCCTGTATCAACGCGAAGCACAAGGAGAAAGTGATGCTGATTAATATTGGTCGTGTGTTAATGCTCTGTGTTTGGGGATTTTTAATCCTCAACCTGGTGCATCCCTTCCCGCGTCCGCTGAATATTTTCGTTAACGTGGCGCTGATTTTCACCGTGCTGATGCATGGTATGCAGCTGGCGCTGTTGAAATCCACTTTACCGAAAGATGGCCCGCAGATGACCACCGCCGAAAAGGTGCGGATTTTCCTTTTCGGCGTGTTTGAACTGCTGGTCTGGCAGAAGAAATTTAACGTTAAAAAATAACCTTATTGTTTGCTGACAAAGCTGACAAAGCGCGTTCCTTTATAGCTCAGCATACCTTTATCGCCCACTGTCAGGGCATGGTACTGCTGGGCATCGAGGCGAAAGGTCTGTTCCACTCCTCCGCTTTGCGGTTTGAAGCTCGCCTCATAGCGCATGCTGGTACCAGCCGGTGTCACTTCCTGCTGGCGCGAACGGCGATCGTTAATCGGTTTTTCCCGCTTATTGCTCACCACCACCAACTTTTGCTGGAGTGGCGCTATATCATTATCAGCTTTTTCCCGTCGTTGTTGCATAAAACGAAACGATGCGGCGACGATAATTAAGCCAATGATAACAATAAAGAAAAGAGGTGGTTTGCTCATCTTTATCCCTCATCGGAAAATGCGGAAATAAGCATACCCTGCCAGTTATGGTGTTGTCATCCGTCCACCCTCGCCACTAAACTGGAAGCAAGACCGTAGGCATTCCGCTTACGAAAAAATAACGAATTCAAGGAACTAAGATGCTTTGGTCGTTTATCGCAGTCTGTCTTTCCGCATGGCTATCTGTGGATGCATCGTATCGCGGGCCAACCTGGCAACGCTGGGTGTTTAAACCGTTAACCCTTCTTCTCCTGCTGTTACTGGCATGGCAAGCGCCGATGTTCGACGCCATTAGTTATCTGGTGCTGGCAGGGCTGTGCGCTTCACTGCTGGGCGATGCGCTAACCCTGTTGCCACGTCAACGTCTGATGTACGCCATCGGCGCGTTTTTCCTCTCGCACCTGTTGTACACCATCTATTTCGCCAGCCAGATGACGCTCTCTTTCTTCTGGCCTTTGCCGCTGGTGTTGCTGGTGCTGGGTGCGCTGTTACTGGCGATTATCTGGACGCGTCTGGAAGAGTATCGTTGGCCTATCTGCACGTTTATCGGCATGACGCTGGTGATGGTATGGCTGGCAGGTGAACTGTGGTTCTTCCGTCCAACCGCTCCAGCGCTCTCTGCGTTTGTCGGCGCTTCGTTGCTGTTTATAAGTAACTTTGTCTGGCTGGGTAGTCACTATCGCCGACGCTTCCGTGCGGACAACGCGATTGCTGCGGCCTGCTACTTTGCCGGACATTTCCTCATCGTCCGCTCGCTGTATCTCTGATAAAACTTGACTCTGGAGTCGACTCCAGAGTGTATCCTTCGGTTAATGAGAAAAAACTTAACCGGAGGATGCCATGTCGACTCCTGACAATCACGGCAAGAAAGCCCCTCAATTTGCCGCGTTCAAACCGCTGCCCACGGTTCAGAACGCCAACGACTGTTGCTGCGACGGCGCATGTTCCAGCACGCCAACGCTCTCTGAAAACGTCTCCGGCACCCGCTATAGCTGGAAAGTCAGCGGCATGGACTGCGCCGCCTGTGCGCGCAAGGTAGAAAATGCCGTGCGCCAGCTTGCAGGCGTAAATCAGGTGCAGGTGCTGTTCGCCACCGAAAAACTGGTGGTTGATGCCGACAATGACATCCGTGCACAAGTTGAATCAGCGGTGCAAAAAGCAGGCTACTCCCTGCGCGATGAACAGGCAGCCGCAGAACCGCAAGCATCACGCCTGAAAGAGAACCTGCCGCTGATTACGCTTATCGTGATGATGGCAATCAGCTGGGGGCTAGAGCAGTTTAATCATCCGTTCGGTCAACTGGCGTTTATCGCGACCACACTGTTTGGGCTGTACCCGATTGCGCGCCAGGCATTACGGCTGATCAAATCGGGCAGCTACTTCGCCATTGAAACGTTAATGAGCGTAGCCGCCATTGGCGCGCTGTTTATTGGCGCAACGGCTGAAGCTGCGATGGTGTTGCTGCTGTTTTTGATTGGTGAACGACTGGAAGGCTGGGCCGCCAGCCGCGCGCGTCAGGGCGTTAGCGCGTTAATGGCGCTGAAACCAGAAACCGCCACGCGCCTGCGTAACGGTGAGCGGGAAGAGGTGGCGATTAACAGCCTGCGCCCTGGCGATGTGATTGAAGTTGCCGCAGGTGGACGTTTGCCTGCCGACGGTAAACTGCTCTCGCCCTTTGCCAGTTTTGATGAAAGCGCCCTGACCGGCGAATCCATTCCGGTGGAGCGCGCGACGGGCGATAAAGTCCCTGCAGGCGCCACCAGCGTAGACCGTCTGGTAACGCTGGAAGTGCTGTCAGAACCGGGTGCCAGCGCCATTGACCGGATTCTGAAACTGATCGAAGAAGCCGAAGAGCGCCGCGCGCCCATTGAGCGGTTTATCGACCGTTTCAGCCGTATCTACACGCCCGCGATTATGGCCGTCGCCCTGCTGGTAACGCTGGTGCCGCCGCTGCTGTTTGCCGCCAGCTGGCAAGAGTGGATTTATAAAGGACTGACGCTGCTGCTGATTGGCTGCCCGTGTGCGTTAGTTATCTCCACGCCTGCGGCGATAACCTCCGGGCTGGCGGCAGCAGCGCGTCGTGGGGCGTTGATTAAAGGCGGTGCGGCGCTGGAACAACTAGGTCGTGTTACCCAGGTGGCGTTTGATAAAACCGGCACGCTGACCGTCGGTAAACCGCGCGTTACCGCGATTCATCCGGCAACGGGTATTAGTGAATCTGAACTGCTGACACTGGCAGCGGCGGTCGAGCAAGGCGCGACGCATCCACTGGCGCAAGCCATCGTACGCGAAGCACAGGTTGCTGAACTCGCCATTCCCGCCGCCGAATCACAGCGGGCGCTGGTCGGGTCTGGTATTGAAGCACTGATTAACGGTGAGCGCGTGTTGATATGCGCTGCCGGAAAACATCCGGCTGTTGCATTTGCTGGTTTAATTAACGAACTGGAAAGCGCCGGGCAAACGGTAGTACTGGTGGTGCGTAACGATGAAGTACTGGGTGTCATTGCATTGCAGGATACCCTGCGCGCCGACGCCGCAACTGCCATCAGCGAACTGAGCGCCCTGGGTGTCAAAGGGGTGATCCTCACTGGCGATAATCCCCGCGCCGCGGCGGCAATCGCCGGTGAACTGGGGCTGGAATTTAAAGCGGGCCTGTTGCCAGAAGATAAAGTCAAAGCGGTGACCGAGCTGAATCAACATGCGCCTCTGGCGATGGTCGGTGACGGTATTAACGACGCGCCCGCCATGAAAGCTGCCGCCATAGGGATTGCAATGGGCAGTGGCACAGATGTGGCGCTGGAAACCGCCGACGCGGCGTTGACGCATAATCACCTGCGCGGCCTGGCGCAGATGATTGAACTGGCACGCGCCACTCACGCCAACATCCGCCAGAACATCACCATTGCATTGGGGCTGAAAGGGATCTTCCTCGTCACCACGCTATTAGGAATGACTGGCCTTTGGCTGGCGGTGCTGGCAGATACGGGTGCAACAGTGCTGGTGACGGCGAATGCGTTAAGGTTGTTGCGCAGGAAGTAAAAGTGTTGCCTGATAGCCTCTGGCTATCAGGCTTAGTGCTGAGGCGGGAACGGCGGCATAGTCAGGAAAGCATAATAAAGAGCTAACATCAGAATGACGGAGATAACACAGCATGCAGCAACCAGGCGGGATGCTATGGATGGCCTTTTGAACATCAACCACAGGGCATAAGCAAGCCCGACACCGTTAAGTAAAGGTAAAAAAATCATTAGCCAGAGCCAACCCCAGGCAAGTACCCCCAGCCATCCCCCCACGACGATAAAAACAGGGATCAGCCAATTGGGGGTGAAGATCGCGAGCAATCCCAGCAATGCCAGACAAACTGGAATTAAATAATCCATTTGTGCATTCCATTACGTTTGCGTGCCGGATGCGGCGTAAACGCCTTATCTGGCCTACACAGGGCATTGAACTCGTAGGCATGATAAGACGCGACAGCGTCGCATCAGGCATTGCGCACCGTATCGCCAGATGCAGCTTGAACGCCTTATCCGTCCTACAAACCGGTTGCAAGCCGCAAAATTGAGCGCGATCGGTCCGCTAGCCTGATCCACCTTACCCCGATTTGCGAATCAAATAACGATAAGGCAGTCCATCGGTCTCTTTCGCAACCAGTTCGTGTTCCATAAAGGTACAAAACCCAGGAATATCGCGTGTCGTCGCCGGATCGTCAGCAATAATCAGCAACGTTTCACCTGGCTGCATATTGCGCACAGTTTTGCGCACCATCATTACTGGTTCCGGGCAGCGCAGGCCAAGTGCGTCGAGTGTGTGGTCAGGGCTGGAAAAGAGATCGGTCATTTTCTTCTCATCACATAAAAAACAGCGCTAGTTTACGCCCTGTGAGTCCGTAAGCAAACCAGGTTAACGATTGCGTGAAAATTAACCATTGCATTGTCAACGTAAAGCAGTATCATGCGGCGGCTCGAAAAAAGGGTCAGCACGTTATTATGTTAAGGTAACAGACGTGTCGTACGTATTGGGTTCCCTCACCCCAATGGTTAATCAAAAAGGTACAATATGAACGTTTTCTCGCAAACTCAACGCTATAAGGCGTTGTTCTGGTTATCGTTATTTCATCTGTTGGTGATCACCTCCAGTAACTATCTGGTTCAGCTTCCCGTATCCATTTTTGGTTTCCATACCACCTGGGGCGCGTTTAGCTTTCCGTTTATTTTCCTTGCTACCGACCTGACTGTGCGTATTTTTGGCGCACCGCTGGCCCGTCGTATCATCTTTGCGGTGATGATCCCGGCGTTACTGATCTCCTACGTCATCTCGTCGCTGTTCTATATGGGTTCCTGGCAGGGATTCGGCGCGCTCGCCCACTTCAACCTGTTTGTCGCCCGTATCGCCACCGCCAGTTTCATGGCCTACGCGCTGGGGCAAATCCTCGACGTGCACGTTTTTAACCGCCTGCGTCAGAGTCGTCGCTGGTGGCTGGCACCGACGGCTTCCACCCTGTTTGGTAACGTCAGCGACACGCTGGCCTTCTTCTTCATTGCCTTCTGGCGCAGCCCCGATGCCTTTATGGCTGAACACTGGATGGAAATCGCGCTGGTCGATTACTGTTTCAAAGTGTTAATCAGTATCGTTTTCTTCCTGCCAATGTATGGCGTATTACTCAATATGCTGTTGAAAAGACTGGCAGATAAATCCGAAATCAACGCTTTGCAGGCGAGTTAAAGGTTCGTTATCAGAGTTGTGATAAGATGGATGAATGAGCCGTTATGGCCGTTTATCGAAAGGAAGAAGTCAATGCGCAATCTGGTTAAATATGTCGGAATTGGCCTGCTGGTTATGGGGCTTGCGGCCTGTGATGATAAAGACACTAACGCTACGGCGCAGGGTTCGGTCGCGGAAAGTAACGCTACCGGGAATCCCGTCAACCTGCTTGATGGCAAGTTAAGTTTCTCGCTGCCAGCGGATATGACCGACCAGAGCGGTAAGCTGGGAACGCAGGCTAATAACATGCATGTCTGGTCCGACGCCACCGGGCAAAAAGCAGTCATCGTCATCATGGGCGATGATCCGAAAGAAGATCTGGCGGTGCTGGCGAAGCGCCTGGAAGATCAGCAACGTAGCCGCGATCCACAGCTGCAAGTAGTGACCAACAAAGCCATTGAGCTGAAAGGTCACAAAATGCAGCAGTTAGACAGCATTATCTCCGCGAAAGGCCAGACGGCGTACTCTTCCGTTATTCTGGGTAACGTGGGTAATCAACTGCTGACCATGCAAATTACGCTGCCAGCTGACGATCAGCAAAAAGCACAGACCACCGCAGAAAACATCATTAATACGCTGGTTATTCAGTAAGTTTTAAGATGATGAGATGGCCTCAGGTACTTCCACCGGAGGCCGTTTTTTTAATCGCCACGTCAGTAATAACGCGATTGCGACCAGTCCCGCCGCCGCCAGATAAATCACCGGGACGCCCGCCCAACTCATCACCAGCCCAGCCAGTGGTCCGGTCACGCCAAGCGATAAATCCATAAATACGGTGTAAGTTGCCAGCGCCGCCCCCTGATTTTGCTGCGGAACCGCTTTTACCGCCACTACGCCCAATGCCGGGAACACCAGCGAAAACCCCGCCCCCGCGAGTAAGACGCCAATTTTCGCCATCCACGGCATAGTCGCCACGCCAACCAGTAGCAGGCCGATTATCTCAACGCTAAAGCAGAGCATCGCCACATTTAAGCCGCCGATACGGTTAATGCCGTTAGGAAATAACAAACGCGTACCGACAAACGCACAGCTAAACAGCGTCAACGCGAAAGCCGCACCGTCCCAACCTTTAGCGTCATAAAACAGCGTGATAAAAGTGGCGATAACGCCAAATCCGGCGGAAGCCAGTGCCAGCGCCATGCCGTACAGCCAGACGCGCCCAAGCACCGCGCGAAACGGCAGCGGTTTGCCTTTACTGGCTTTTACCTTCGGACGCGGGATCGCCAACAAAATGGCCACCAGCGCCACGCCCATAATGATTAACGCTAACGCCTGCAAGCCGCCCCAGTGATAAAACACGACACCTAACGGCGCACCCATCGCCATCGCCCCGTAAGTGACAATGCCGTTCCACGAAATCACCCGCCCGATATGCAGCGAACCAACCACGCCAACGCCCCATAGGGTCGATCCCGTTCCGGCAAAACTTTGCCCAATCCCAAGGATCACGCGCCCCAGGCACAGTAATAACAGGCTGATGACGGGCAGACTGGCGGTTAATCCTGCCGTCAGATAACCCAGCCCGCTCAAAAAGCAGCCGCACAAACCGAAGACGACAATTTTTTTGGGTCCCAGCAAATCGGCGTAACGTCCGGCATGAGGGCGGCTCAGCAAGGTGGCGAAATATTGCAGGCTGATAACCAATCCTGCCCAGAAAGCGCTAAAGCCCATCACATCATGGACATAGCCCGGTAATACAGCGAGCGGCAACCCGATGGTGAGGTAGCTGGCGAAGTTAAACATGACAATGGAGACAATGCGCAAATTCAGGCGCAATCCGTTTAGCGCGGGTTCGGCTACGGGTTCGGGCATGAGGATCACCACATTTTTACAACAGTGTTTCATTTTTACCACGTGCTGACGTGAAAATCAGCAGTAAGAATCAGAATATTGCTGGCGTGACTCCCGCTACACTTAATACAAAAAGTCACAAGGAAGCCCCAATGGAAACCCCTCAACCCGATAAAACGGGCATGCACATTCTGCTTAAACTGGCCTCGCTGGTAGTGATCCTCGCGGGCATTCACGCAGCGGCAGATATCATTGTGCAACTGTTACTGGCGCTGTTTTTTGCCATCGTCCTCAACCCGCTCGTCACCTGGTTTATTCGTCGCGGAGTACAACGCCCCGTTGCCATTACGATTGTGGTGGTGGTGATGCTGATCGCACTAACCGCGCTGGTCGGCGTACTGGCGGCATCGTTTAACGAATTTATCTCTATGCTGCCGAAGTTTAATAAGGAGCTGACGCGCAAACTTTTTAAATTGCAGGAGATGTTGCCTTTTCTTAATTTGCATATGTCGCCGGAGCGAATGCTGCAGCGGATGGACTCGGAAAAAGTGGTTACCTTCACCACGGCGCTAATGACCGGGCTTTCCGGGGCAATGGCGAGCGTGCTTTTGCTGGTGATGACCGTAGTTTTCATGCTGTTTGAAGTGCGCCACGTCCCTTACAAAATGCGTTTTGCGTTGAATAATCCACAGATTCACATCGCCGGACTACACCGCGCCTTAAAAGGTGTTTCGCACTATCTTGCATTGAAGACACTGCTAAGTTTATGGACAGGCGTAATCGTCTGGCTGGGGCTGGCGCTAATGGGCGTACAGTTTGCGCTGATGTGGGCAGTACTGGCGTTTTTGCTCAACTACGTGCCCAATATCGGCGCGGTAATTTCCGCCGTACCGCCAATGATTCAGGTGCTGCTGTTTAATGGCGTTTACGAATGTATTCTGGTCGGCGCATTGTTTTTAGTGGTCCATATGGTCATCGGCAATATTTTAGAACCGCGGATGATGGGCCATCGCCTGGGGATGTCCACCATGGTGGTATTTCTTTCATTGTTGATTTGGGGATGGCTGCTCGGCCCGGTTGGAATGCTACTTTCGGTACCATTAACCAGCGTGTGTAAAATCTGGATGGAAACCACCAAAGGCGGTAGCAAACTGGCGATCTTACTGGGACCGGGCAGACCGAAAAGTCGATTACCGGGATGAGGCGACAAGTGATACGATACGCACTTTCATTTTCCATTAAACGTTGGCCCTGATATGTATCGGATAGTTCTGGGGAAAGTTTCGACCTTAAGCGCAGCTCCACTGCCACCGGCTTTACGCGATAAAGCACCGCAAGGTCCACGGCGCGAACGCTGGCTGGCGGGGCGTGCATTGCTTTCACACACGCTTTCCCCGCTACCTGAGATCATCTACGGCGAACAAGGCAAACCCGCATTCGCATCGGAAACGCCGCTATGGTTCAACTTAAGCCATAGCGGTGACGATATTGCCCTACTGTTGAGCGATGAAGGCGAAGTCGGCTGCGATATCGAAGTGATTCGCCCGCGTGCCAACTGGCGCTGGCTGGCGAACGCAGTGTTCAGCCTCGGAGAACATGCCGAGATGGACGCCGTGCATCCAGATCAGCAACTGGAAATGTTCTGGCGCATCTGGACACGCAAAGAAGCCATCGTTAAACAACGTGGCGGCAGCGCCTGGCAAATCGTCAGCGTAGACAGCACCTATCAGTCCTCGCTGTCAGTCAGCCATTGTCAGCTTGAAAATTTAAGTCTGGCGATCTGCACCCCTACTCCCTTTACGCTCACCGCCGACAGTGTGCAATGGATCGATTCAGTTAACTGATCAGCCCATCCGACTGCCCATCTATTGATCCAGAACAGGTTATCAGTATGACGAATACTTAAAATCGTCATACTTATTTCCGCCATCTATTTTAATCCATTGGGGTTACCATGCTCTCCACACTCCGCCGCACTCTATTTGCGCTGCTGGCTTGTGCGTCTTTTATCGTCCATGCCGCTGCACCAGATGAAATCACCACCGCCTGGCCGGTGAATGTCGGGCCACTAAACCCGCACCTTTACACACCCAACCAGATGTTCGCCCAGAGCATGGTTTATGAACCACTGGTGAAATATCAGGCAGATGGCTCGGTGAGCCCGTGGCTGGCAAAAAGCTGGACCCATTCAGAAGATGGCAAAACCTGGACCTTCACCCTGCGTGATGATGTGAAATTCTCTAACGGTGAACCGTTTGATGCAGAGGCCGCGGCAGAAAACTTCCGCGCTGTGCTCGACAACCGTCAACGTCACGCCTGGCTGGAGCTGGCAAACCAGATTGTTGATGTCAAAGCTCTCAGTAAAACCGAGCTGCAAATCACCCTGAAAAGCGCCTACTACCCTTTCCTGCAAGAACTGGCCCTGCCCCGTCCTTTCCGCTTTATCGCCCCCTCGCAGTTTAAAAACCATGAAACCATGAATGGGATTAAAGCGCCGATTGGCACCGGGCCGTGGGTTTTGCAGGAATCGAAACTGAATCAGTACGATGTCTTCGTCCGTAACGAAAACTACTGGGGCGAAAAGCCGGCGATTAAGAAGATCACTTTTAACGTCATCCCAGACCCGACTACCCGCGCAGTAGCGTTTGAAACCGGCGATATCGATCTACTATACGGTAATGAAGGGCTATTACCGCTCGATACCTTCGCCCGCTTTAGCCAGAACCCGGCTTACCACACCCAACTGTCACAGCCGATCGAAACCGTGATGCTGGCGCTCAATACTGCCAAAGCCCCCACCAACGAGCTGGCCGTACGTGAAGCGCTCAATTACGCGGTAAACAAAAAATCGCTGATCGATAACGCGTTGTATGGCACCCAGCAGGTCGCCGACACCCTGTTTGCCCCTTCCGTGCCCTATGCCAATCTCGGCCTGAAACCGCGCCAGTACGATCCGCAGAAAGCGAAAGCGTTGCTGGAACAAGCAGGCTGGACGCTGCCCGCAGGCAAAGACATCCGCGAGAAAAATGGTCAGCCGCTGCGCATTGAACTGTCGTTCATCGGCACCGATGCGTTAAGCAAATCAATGGCCGAAATCATTCAGGCTGATATGCGCCAGATTGGCGCGGATGTCACGCTGATCGGCGAAGAAGAGAGCAGTATCTATGCTCGTCAGCGCGACGGTCGTTTTGGCATGATTTTCCACCGTACCTGGGGCGCGCCATACGATCCACACGCCTTCCTGAGTTCAATGCGCGTACCGTCGCACGCTGACTTCCAGGCACAGCAAGGTTTAGCCGACAAGCCACTGATTGATAAAGAGATTGGCGAAGTGCTGGCGACACACGACGAAACACAACGTCAGGCACTGTATCGCGACATTCTGACCCGTCTGCATGACGAGGCGGTTTATCTGCCCATCAGCTATATCTCAATGATGGTGGTTTCAAAACCGGAACTGGGTAACATCCCCTACGCGCCGATCGCCACCGAAATCCCGTTCGAACAGATTAAACCGGTGAAACCTTAATGTTGCGTTATGTATTACGCCGCTTTCTGCTGCTGATCCCGATGGTGCTCGCCGCCTCGGTGATCATTTTTCTGATGCTGCGCCTCGGCACCGGCGACCCGGCGCTCGATTATCTGCGTCTGTCTAACCTACCGCCGACGCCGGAAATGCTGGCTTCTACCCGCACCATGCTGGGGCTGGATCAGCCGTTGTACGTGCAGTACGGAACCTGGTTGTGGAAAGCGCTGCATCTTGACTTTGGTATCTCATTCGCCAGCCAACGCCCGGTGCTGGACGATATGCTGACCTTCCTGCCCGCCACGCTGGAGCTGGCGGGTGCGGCGCTGGTGTTAATTCTGCTCACTTCCGTGCCGCTCGGCATCTGGGCGGCGCGCCATCGCGACCGCCTGCCGGATTTCGCCGTGCGTTTTATCGCGTTTCTTGGCGTGTCGATGCCTAACTTCTGGTTGGCGTTTTTACTGGTGATGGCATTTTCAGTGTATCTGCAATGGCTGCCCGCGATGGGTTACGGCGGCTGGCAGCATATCATTTTGCCTGCGGTTTCCATCGCCTTTATGTCGCTGGCGATTAACGCGCGTCTGCTGCGCGCCAGCATGCTGGACGTCGCCGGTCAGCGTCATGTGACCTGGGCGCGGCTGCGCGGCCTGAACGACAAACAGACCGAACGCCGCCATATCCTGCGCAATGCCTCGCTGCCGATGATCACCGCCGTGGGGATGCACATTGGCGAACTGATTGGCGGGACGATGATTATCGAAAACATCTTTGCCTGGCCGGGCGTCGGGCGCTATGCGGTGTCGGCGATTTTTAACCGTGACTATCCGGTGATCCAGTGCTTTACGCTGATGATGGTGGTGGTTTTTGTGGTCTGTAATTTGATTGTTGATTTGCTCAACGCCGCGCTGGACCCGCGCATTCGTCGTCATGAAGGAGCCCACGCGTGAACTTTTTCCTCTCTTCCCGCTGGTCGGTACGCCTGGCGCTGATCATTATCGCCCTGCTGGCGCTGATTGCGCTCACCAGCCAGTGGTGGCTGCCGTATGACCCACAGGCGATTGATCTGCCGTCGCGCCTGCTTTCACCGGATGCGCAGCACTGGCTGGGTACCGATCACTTAGGACGCGATATTTTCTCACGGCTGATGGCGGCGACCCGTGTGTCGCTTGGCTCGGTAATGGCCTGCCTGCTGTTGGTGCTGGCGTTAGGGCTGATTATTGGCGGCAGCGCCGGGCTGATTGGCGGGCGCGTTGATCAGGCCACCATGCGCGTGGCGGATATGTTTATGACCTTCCCGACGTCGATTCTGTCGTTCTTTATGGTCGGCGTGCTCGGCACCGGGTTGACCAATGTGATTATCGCCATCGCCCTGTCGCACTGGGCGTGGTACGCGCGCATGGTGCGCAGTCTGGTGATTTCACTGCGCCAGCGCGAGTTTGTGCTGGCATCACGGCTTTCTGGCGCAGGCCATGTGCGGGTGTTTATCGATCATCTGGCGGGCGCGGTGATCCCTTCACTGCTGGTGCTGGCGACGCTGGATATCGGCCATATGATGCTACACGTCGCGGGGATGTCCTTCCTCGGTCTCGGCGTGACCGCCCCGACCGCCGAATGGGGCGTGATGATTAACGATGCACGTCAGTATATCTGGACCCAGCCACTGCAAATGTTCTGGCCGGGACTGGCGCTGTTTATCAGCGTGATGGCCTTTAACCTGGTGGGTGACGCACTGCGCGATCATCTGGACCCTCATCTGGTGACGGAGCACGCACACTAATGCCGCAACAGATTGAACTACGTAATATCGCGCTACAGGCCGCGCAACCGCTGGTACACGGCGTATCGTTAACCCTGCAACGCGGACGCGTGCTGGCGTTAGTCGGCGGTAGTGGCAGCGGGAAGTCGCTGACCTGCGCTGCGACGCTGGGCATTCTGCCCGCTGGCGTTCGCCAGACGGCGGGGGAAATTTTGGCCGATGGCAAACCGGTTTCTCCCTGCGCCCTGCGCGGTATCAAAATTGCCACTATCATGCAGAACCCGCGCAGTGCCTTTAATCCGCTGCACACCATGCTCACGCACGCGCGGGAAACTTGCCAGGCACTGGGGAAACCCGCCGATGACGCCACGCTTATTGCCGCTATAGAAGCGGTAGGGCTGGAAAACGCCGCACGCGTGCTGAAGCTGTACCCGTTCGAGATGAGCGGCGGCATGTTGCAGCGCATGATGATTGCGATGGCTGTGCTATGTGAATCACCGTTTATCATCGCCGATGAACCGACCACCGATCTCGACGTGGTAGCACAGGCGCGCATCCTCGATCTGCTGGAAAGCATTATGCAAAAACAAGCACCGGGAATGCTGCTGGTCACCCATGATATGGGCGTAGTGGCGCGTCTGGCGGATGACGTGGCGGTGATGTCGCACGGTAAGATTGTTGAGCAGGGCGATGTCGAAACGCTGTTTAACGCCCCCAAACATGCGGTAACGCGCAGCCTGGTTTCTGCTCACCTCGCGCTTTATGGTATGGAGCTGGCATCATGACTTTACTTAACGTCTCCGACCTTTCACACCAGTACGCACACGGTGGATTCAGCGGTAAGCACCAGCATCAGGCAGTGCTCAATAACGTTTCGCTGACCCTGAAAAGCGGTGAAACCGTCGCCCTGCTGGGACGCAGCGGCTGCGGAAAAAGCACTCTCGCGCGGCTGCTGGTCGGGTTAGAGTCGCCCTCACAGGGAAATATTATCTGGCGCGGCGAACCGTTGGCGAAGCTCAATCGCGCGCAACGTAAAGCGTTCCGCCGTGATATTCAAATGGTGTTTCAGGACTCCATCAGCGCCGTGAATCCGCGCAAAACCGTGCGCGAGATCCTGCGTGAACCGATGCGCCACCTGCTATCGCTGAAAAAATCGGAACAACTGGCGCGTGCCAGCGAAATGCTGAAGGCGGTCGATCTTGACGATAGCGTGCTCGACAAACGCCCACCGCAGTTAAGCGGCGGTCAGCTCCAGCGCGTCTGCCTGGCACGTGCGCTGGCGGTCGAACCGAAACTGCTGATTCTGGATGAAGCCGTTTCCAACCTTGATCTCGTGTTACAGGCGGGCGTCATTCGCCTGCTGAAAAAGCTGCAACAGCAGTTTGGCACCGCCTGCCTGTTTATCACCCACGACTTACGTCTGGTGGAGCGCTTCTGTCAGCGGGTGATGGTGATGGATAACGGGCAAATTGTCGAAACCCAGGTGGTGGGAGATAAATTAACCTTTTCCTCTGACGCCGGACGTGTGCTACAAAACGCGGTATTACCCGCATTCCCAGTGCGCCGTCGCGCCACAGAAAAGGTTTAAGTCAATGCAACGAGTCACCATCACCCTTGATGACGATTTACTGGAGACGCTGGACAGCCTGAGCCAGCGTCGTGGTTATAACAACCGTTCCGAAGCTATCCGCGATATTTTGCGTAGCGCTCTGGCGCAGGAGGCCACCCAGCAGCACGGCACACAAGGTTTCGCGGTGCTGTCGTATGTGTATGAACACGAAAAACGCGACTTAGCCAGCCGTATTGTCTCCACCCAGCACCATCACCACGATCTCTCTGTTGCCACGCTGCATGTACATATCAATCACGACGATTGCCTGGAAATCGCCGTGTTGAAAGGTGACATGGGCGACGTGCAGCATTTTGCCGATGACGTTATCGCCCAGCGCGGCGTGCGGCACGGGCATTTGCAGTGCTTGCCGAAGGAAGATTGAGTTATTTCTAAAACGAGGAAAGAAAAGATATTAACTGAACTTAATTTATAAAATTAAGTTCAGTTGCATAGATAGATCCTGTAAAGGCAGATATTCTGCGTATTGTACGCCGCTAAAATTTATAAATGATTCAAACGCTCATTTAGCGTTTCAATAATATAAGTATTTACAGAGACTTGTTGCTGCGCAGCCGCATTATTAAGGCGTTCACTCAGCGATTCTGGATAGCGTAATGTAAAGGTCTTAATCTTTTCTGTACGCGCATACGGCTCAATACCCGCAGCTTTACAATCCTCAAGATACTCTCGCAGGGAAAGCTCCCCTTCTTTTTGCAGCCCCTGAATGCTGTCAGAGACAAAATCACAATAACCTGACAAGCCCAGGAATTTGCCACGAAATGCATTCAGTTCTGGCACGTAAGTGATAACAGCAGGTTGCCCGGCAATCTCCATAGAGTTTGGCGTCTTCAGTTTGATCATGGTTTTACCCCTATACTTAGTAACCAGTCACGCACGCTTTCTACAGCGCCTTTATCGGTATCTGGCGACGGATGAGGCCGATGGAAACACGCAACGCTCATATTTAGTATGAACTTACAACGCGAACCTCTTCCTTCCTTAATTTCTCCGCCTAATGCTTTAACCAGTGACTCTATATCAGACCACTTAATCCCTTGAGGAACAGGAGATTTAAATATTTGATCCAATGTATTTTTTTGTTTCTTCCGTAAAGCCTGTACCTGGGTTCTCATGGCATGTCCTTATGACTTCACTTTATGACATCAATAGTATGACATCACAATATGAAGTCAAGTTTCCCTTCCTTACGCCATTGTCCCAATCGTCTTCCTGAATCGCAGCAGCGCGATGGTGAAAAACGCGCCGCCAATTGCCATCAACGTCAGGAACTGCGGCCAGACGATTTCGAATCCGGCACCCCGGTAGAGGATGGCCTGCGCGAGGCTGACAAAGTGTGTCGTCGGCATGGTCAGCATAATGTCCTGCACCATCTGCGGCATACTTTCGCGCGGCGTGGAGCCACCGGAAAGCATTTGCAGCGGCAGTAGCACCAGAATCACCAGCAGCCCCAGTTGCGGCATTGAACGCGCTATCGTCCCCATAAAAATGCCGATTGACGTGGTGGCAAACAGACTGAGCGCCACGCCAAGCATAAACAGCGGGATCGAGCCTTCTATCGGTACGCCCAGCACGCCTTTTACCATCAGCACCAGCGATAATCCCGATACCACCAGCACCACCAGCCCCATCGACCAGATCTTCGCCATCATGATCTCAAACGGCGTTATCGGCATCACCAGTAAGTGTTCCACCGTGCCGTGTTCACGCTCGCGGATCAGCGCCGATCCGGTCAACACAATCGCCAGCATGGTAATGTTGTTGATGATCGCCATCACCCCGCCAAACCATGCGGGATCGAGGTTCGGATTAAAGCGCATGCGGGTTTCCAGCGATACCAACGGTTCGCTGTTATCACGGTAACGCGCGACAAAGCTGTTCACTTCACCGTTGATAATATTCTGGATATAACCGTTGCCAGTGAATGCCTGGCTCATGCGCGTGGCATCGACGTTCACCTGAATATCCGGCTGGCGTCCTGCGAGGACATCACGCTGAAAATTAGGCGGAATATTTATCGCGAAGGTATAGCGCCCGGCGTCCAGCCCGGCATCCATCTCATCGGCGGTGATCATCTCCGGGGGCAAAAACCACGGGCGGTAGAAGCTGTTAACGATCCGGTTCGATAACTGCGATTGATCCATATCGGCAATAGCGATCGGTGCCAGGTTCAACGATCCTGGCGTGACGGTCGCTGACGAATACACCGACACCGTAAACGAGAAGACAATCAGCGTCAGCATCGCTTTATCACCGAGCAGACTGCGCAACTCTTTGATACCCAGATTAAAAATATTGCGTAAATGGCGCATCATCCCTCCTGTTTTTTGAGCAGCAGGATGCTTAAACCCATCACCAGCGGTATGGCTATCAGCAACGGGATAAAAAGTTGCCATAAATCCGTCAGATCAAGTGCCTTCGAGAACGTTCCGCGGGCGATAGTCAGAAAATGACTGGTCGGGTAAACCTCGCCGATCCAACGTCCTGGACCTTCCAGCGAAGCTACCGGATCGATCATCCCGGAAAACTGCGTCGCCGGAATCAACGTGATAATCGCCGTACCGAAAATGGCGGCAATCTGGCTTTTCATAAAAGTAGAGATCAGCAGCCCCATTCCGGTGGCAATGATGATATACAGCAGCGCCGCCAGGGTGAGCGTCAGGAAACTGCCTTTATGCGGTACGCCAAACACAAACACCGACAGGGCGCAGAGCAGGAAAAAGTTCAGCATTCCCAGCCCGATGTACGGTAGCTGTTTGCCAAGTAAAAATTCGCTGCGGGTGGTGGGGGTCACGTAAAGGTTGATAATCGACCCCAACTCTTTTTCCCGTACCACGCTAAGGGCGCTTAACATCGACGGAATCATCATCAGCAACAGTGGGATCACCGCTGGAACAATCGCTGGCAGGCTTTTTACGTCCGGGTTATAGCGATAGCGTGTCTCAATATTCATCAGCCCGCTTTGGCTCGCGGGCGTGGATTGCCGACTCGCCACATCCTGTAGCCAGCTCTGGTGCATGGCCTGCACGTAACCTTTTACCGTTTCGGCACGACTGGGCATCGCACCGTCGATCCAGACACCGAGTTCCACAGGCGTACCACGCGCGATATCGCGCCCGAAATTGGGTGGAATCTCAATCGCCACCGTGATATCGCCCGCACGCATCCGACGATCAAGCTCGTCATAACTGGTGAGCGGCGGCTGCTCGATAAAGTAACGGGAACCGGAGAGATTGAGCGTCCACGCCTGGCTACTGACGGTCTGGTCGCGATCAAGCACCGCAAAGCGCAGATTTTCCACATCCATACTGATGCCGTAACCCATTATCAGCATCAGGATCACCGTTCCCATCAGCGCCAGCGTCGAACGTACCGGATCGCGACGCAGTTCCAGTGCTTCGCGACGGCTGTAGCTAAACAGACGTCGCAGGCTAAATCCCTGACGCGGGACGTGGGTGGTGTCATGTACCACGGGCGGCGCTTCGGCTTCGTTGCTCTGCCCTGCCGCTTCCTGCAAATAGGCGATAAATGCCTCTTCCAGACTGGCGGATCCGCGTTTCTCAACCAGTTCCTGCGGTGTACCGCTGGCGAGCACTTTTCCGGTGTGCATCAGTGAGATGCGGTCGCAGCGTTCCGCTTCGTTCATAAAGTGGGTGGAGATGAAGATAGTCACTTTGTCCTGGCGCGAAAGATCGACCATCAACTGCCAGAACATATCCCTCGCCACCGGATCGACGCCAGAAGTAGGCTCATCGAGGATTAACATCTCCGGGCGATGAATCACCGCCACCGCCAGCGAAAGCCGCTGGCGAATGCCGAGCGGCAATGACTCCGGCAGAACATCTTCAACGTCGTTGAGCTTAAAACGCTCGCTCATTTCAGCCACTCGCGCGGGAATTTCCGCTTCCGGGATGTGAAACAAACGGGCATGTAACTCCAGGTTTTGCCGCACGGTGAGTTCGTTATAGAGCGAAAACGCCTGCGACATATAGCCCACCCGACGGCGAGTATCGATATCTTTTGGATCAACCGGTTGCCCGAACAGCCACGCCTCACCTTCGCTGGCAGGCAGCAGTCCGGTAAGCATTTTCATGGTGGTGGATTTACCGCAGCCGTTCGAACCGAGGAAGCCAAAAATCTCCCCGCGTGGAATGCGGAAATTGACGTGATCAACGGCAACGAAGGAACCAAAACGCATGGTCAGATCGCGCGCTTCGATGGCAATCTCTGCGTTTTCAGGTTGATACGGTGGGATCACTACCGCCTGATGCGCCTGCCGTTGTGCTTGCGGTAACAGATTTATAAATGCTTCTTCCAGCGTGGCGCTTTGCGTTTGCTGCCGCAGCTCTTCGGCGCTGCCAGTCGCCAGTACTTCTCCGGCATTCATCGCTACCAGCCAGTCGAAGCGTTCCGCTTCTTCCATATAGGCGGTGGCAACCAGCACGCTCATATTGCTCTGCCGCTGGCGAATGCTATCGATCAGATCCCAGAACTGGGCGCGAGAGAGCGGGTCAACCCCCGTTGTTGGCTCATCAAGAATCAACAATTCCGGGTCGTGGATTAACGCACAGCACAGCCCCAGTTTTTGCTTCATCCCGCCGGAGAGTTTACCTGCCGGACGATCGCGAAACGGTGCTAACCCGGTGCTGGTCAGCAGCTCATTAATTCGGACTTCCCGCTCCGCTTTGTCGTGACCGAACAGGCGGGCGAAAAAATCGACGTTTTCATACACCGACAAGGTGTGGTAGAGGTTTTTGCCCAGTCCCTGCGGCATCCAGGCAATGCGCGGGCAGACGTCACGGCGATGCCTCGGGTCGCGCATATCGCCGCCCAGCACGATCACGTTGCCCTGCTCAATGACGCGGGCACCGGAAATCAGTGACAACAAACTCGACTTCCCAACGCCGTCCGGGCCAATCAGCCCGACCATGCAGCGGGCCGGAATATCGAGAGTGATATTGTTCAGCGCAACGGTTTTTCCATAATGCTGGCTCACGCCCGCCAGTTGCGCGACAGGCGGGACGGGAACCAGTTCCAGATGCGTCATTGCGGCAACCTCACCGCAAGGTCGTCAGGCCACGGAAGTTCTTCGTTCACCCGCACCCACGCCACGCCCGGCAAACCGGTTTTGACATATTCCAGATGTTGCTGGAGTAATTCCGGTGGGATACGCGCTTTGACGCGGAACATCAGTTTCAGCCGCTCATCGCTGGTTTCGACGGTTTTTGGCGTGAACTGGGCGACGCTGGCGACAAAGCTGATGGACGCAGGAATACGCAGATCTGGCGCGGCATCGAGGATCAGTCGGGCTTCGCCGCCCAGTTTCAGCGTGCCCGCCTGTTCGGTTGGCAGGAAGAAGGTCATATAGACATCGCTGAGATCGACCATATTTAGCACCCGACCGCCTGCTGCCAGCACTTCGCCTGGCTCGGCAACCCGATACTGCACGCGTCCGTCACGCGGGGCTTTCAGTTCACTGTCATCGATATCTGCGGCAATGCGCCGCTCAGTGGCTTGTGCCGCTTCGACGCGGGTTTGCGCCTGAATGATATTGGTGCGTGCTGCTTCTATAGCCGCTTTAGAAGCCGATACCTGAGCTTTCGCCGATTCCAGCGCGGCTCGGGCGCTCTCGGCGGCGGCGCGATCGTCATCCAGCTGTTGCGCAGAAATAGCCCCCCGTTGGGCAAGCGAGCGGGAACGCGTATGACGTTTAGCCACGGAGTCCAGTTCTGCCTGGCGTTGATTAACCAGCGACTGTGCGGCGCGAGTTTCGCTTTGCCGTTGCTCCAGCAAAGCCTGCGCGGCGGCAACGGCGCTTTGTGCTTCTTTGATTTGCGCGATGGCTTCCAGTCGCTGTTCCTGCAACACGCGAGTATCCATCTTCGCCAGCACTTCGCCTTCGCGAACAAACTGGCCTTCTTTCACCAGAATGGTATCGATACGCCCGGCAATTTTGCTGGCGATATCCACTTCCGTCGCTTCAATGCGCCCATTGCTGACGGCAAAGCCTTCCGGCACACCTGCCGGGCGCAACAGCCACCACGCCACGACGGCAGCCACCGCCAGTAACCCGACAACCCACCACGCCAGATGGCGCTTACTCTTATCCATAATCGACCCGCCATAATCCCTGTAAGCAAACGACACGTGTTACAACTGCCGCCGAACGACGTTCAGCGGATTCATCCATCCGGGATAAGAAGGAAACGGCAAATACGACCAGCGCACAGAGCATTGAGCGCCAATGGGGAAGGCTTAGTGAAAACGGGTAGTAATGTTGTCATCATCAGCATTCCTGGCCGTAAATGAAACACGCATACTCATAAGTGTGATCTATAAAACTGGCTGATAAAACGGTATCCATCCTGTTGGATAGCGTTTCACGCCTGTTCAGTTGCAGGAACAGAGCATTCCTTTTTACGTTTTATCAACAGTCTCAACCAGATAGTAACATTAATATTCATGTTGTCTATGGTTCAAAGCTGTAACAGCGTGCGCCTTCTACTCAAAGGCATAAGTTCATTTCTGTTTTTTTCATGCTGGTAAGACGTCCAGGGAGCGGTTACCTCAGGCCCTGCACCAGGATTAATTTGGCAATTATGCATACTGTACATTCTTCCGGCATGTTTACTGTCACGGGCGTTCAGACCTAAAACAGCCCCCATTTCACCTATGAGTTCTCTTCCACCATTACCGTTATGTGCAACAACTTGATTTATACCTAACATTTGTGAGCATGCTAATAGTGCTTCAAGTTTGGGCCTGTAATCTGTCGAGATGGAAAAATAACGATTAAAAGATTGACAAGAGATGGCCCGGCTAATTTTAAATTTTTTACCATTAATGATGGCATTATGCTTCTTATTAATAATTGCCGCTAATTCGACCGGATCGAGAGCATTGGTCATTTCATCAATAGAGACTGTTATCGGACCTAAAATGTAACGTTCGCGTTGTATGTCGAAAGTTATCCCATGATGATTTGCCATTATTTTATATTTGGGGTCATAGAAACATACAGGATAATCTTTTATCCCAGCGTAGGTATCTTCATTAAGTGGTTTCATGCGCGTGAAGTTCTGCATATAGTTACCATTGCAATTTGTTTCATGATTTCCAGCTAATACATGAACATTTTCATTGATACTCATTATGCGTTTTAACAAATCGATGATAAATTGATCGCCACAGATATTACTAAACCGATCGCCGGTTTGGTCACCCAGAAACGTACATGGCGTCACTGCGCCTTTATTAATAACCAAATAAGGCTGAAGACTTTCTAAAACTATATCTCTTCTGTTCAGAATACTGATTATTGTATTAACATTAGTGTCAAGTTGCTCATTAAAGTTCTCCCTTAGCAATACGTTGAGAACTTCATCTTCTATATTAAGCAACTGACTAAGGAAATTTTCTCCTTCAGCCATAATACCCAAATGACCTGTTGCAGTAAGCGCATACAAAACGGCACCGACTGAGCCATCGGTATCACCGAAATAGGTCGGTCTGGTACTTGTAGGATCAACGGGTGAGCAATTTGAGAAATAGACTCTATTAGCAAAATGGGCCTTTATTACTGTTTCGAATTTAATATCAAATATATTGTATTGCGAAGTTTTCCAGTCCCAGAGGGGTTTGTACGACTCAGTAACTACAATATCATTCATATTACCATCTTCTGTCATGGCATTAAGAAAACAAACAATGCTGCGCCAATTTATTTCTATATTATCAAGAGGGCAACCGTAATTTTTTCCATTAATTGTCACAATAAACTGATAACTATTATTCCTGCGTAGGATATGAACACGCATGCCCGATAGCATACTATATTTTTCTGATTGATACGTCTGTATGGAAAATGAAATCTTGTCATCCTGAAAAGATTGTTGGAAACGTTCTATTTGCCAGTCATCTATTTTTTCCACAACTTCACCGAGCATTGTCCTGGCAATACTTGATATGTCATCATCTAAGCCATTTGCTATATACCCAAACAGTTCTTTAGTGAAGTTGGTAACATGATCTTGCATAATATCATTTGCGGGGATTGTCGTCGTACTGTCGTGAGTACCGGTCACAGCTCCAATTTTCATTTTTTACCTCATGCTATTCACTGCGAGGAATACGTAGTTAATATTTAATCTTATGACATACACCTCATGTTCGATGGAAAAACAATTATATTTTGCACAAATCATTCAGCCTTAAGGCATAATATGAAATTTCTTATCTCAAAGTAGACAAAATCCCTAGAGATTGTAGAGGCGTTATCAGAACATACCTCTACAATCGATTAAGAAAACCTATGAAATACTTTCAGGATTAATAAGACATACCACAGTATTCATGGAGTTTTAATGAGATTGAAAACAACTAAGCCCTGATGAATAAATTATTTTATTATTTTTATCACGTACTTCCTTCCGGGAATTTAGACCCATAATACCATTATCAAATTGTTGATTCTGATCTACCCCGAGCCCATGATGGCCATATTTTTGTCTAATGTATTTGCTGGGGTCTTCACATTTGAGTTTCTCTCCACATTTAAAGATATCTTCAGGTTTTGGTCTGAAATCAGTAGTGTTATTAAAATAATTGTCATATACAGGTGTGGATGCTATAGCATTGCTTCTAATTAGATGGATAAGACGATCATCCATGTGTTGTTTATGTTTTTTATTAAATATATTTGCTAATTCCTCAGGATCAATTGGGTCTTTCATCTGATTAAATGGAACCTGCAAAGCACCTAGACAATAACATTCATTTTCTTCATTTCTTATTATTCCGTGATGACTGGTTAAAACTTTCGTTTCTGAGTCATAATTACAAACATCGAGCGTTTTAATTAAATTATATGTATCACCGGAAGAGAGTTTATGATTTGCTAGTCGTGCACTATAGTTACCATTAAAATTGATTTCATGATTTCCAGCCAGAACGACGACATTTTTATTTATACGACTATCTTTATTACCCTCCATATTTCGCATAGAATTTAGCAAAGTAAGGATATATTTATCACCAAAAATAGTACTAAATCTATCGCCTGTATGATCCCCAAGAAAGATACAAGGGGTAATCGCATCGCCTTTTAAAAAAACATGTTGATGCAACTCATTCAAGATCATGTCTCTCGTATCTAATAAAGTAAAGAGTTTTTTCAATTTTTTATTTTCATATGCGAATGAAGCCATGTCTTCGTGTTTTAATAATTCACATAATAAACTCCACCCCTTTTCCCTGATGCCTATATGCCCTGAAACGAGCAATGCATAAAGTACAGCGCCCACTCTTCCATCTGTATCGCCAAAATAAGCCGTGTTGGGATTTTGTGGGTTAATTACACCACACTGTTTATAAAAATCTATTTTTGAAAACACAGAATTAACATAGCTAGCAAACTTATCCTTAGAAAACGTCTCTTTAGAGACATCCCAACGCCAGTCAGCTTTAAAATTACCGCTAAGAAGAGTAAAGAAATTTTCAGGTATGATAGAAAGCCCATTAACTTTATAAATTATGTCTGATTTATCTCCGGAGATATTAATAAAATAATAACCGTCCTTACGCTCAATCGTAACGGTAATGGGAGACGATAATTTTATCACATGGTTATTGTCTGGTATAATTGTAAAGATAAACGTGTCAGTAGTATTGTCGGCGAAACTATTATATTCTTGAATATCTATAGATGGCTCACTGTTGTAAAACCATATTTTTTCTATCTGAGGACTATGTTCAGTTACCTTCCAGCAGCCATGTTGCAGGAAATAGATGATATGCAGGCCAAAATCGTTATCTATTTGCGAATGTTTATCCAGATTATCAATTTCAACTATCTTTGAACGATGTTTTTTATCAACCTTGCCATGGTGTTGATGACTGTTAACTTTATCTGAATACTTATCTTGATGGTTTGAAGAGATGTGCTTAAATATATTGTGAAATACTTTCATAAATAACCCGTGATATTTTTAACTTGTTAGTAACAAAATAAATGACACATGTCTGAAAGACATATTTACGATGATACAAAGCAATAATACTTATATGTTCGATGATTTTAAGCACCGATACCATCCGGTCTTTTACCAAATAATGAAAAAGAATCCCTCCCTGGAAGATAATTGAAAAAAACAAGAGAATAAGAATTAATCTTAGGATAAATATTTATTTACCATGGCCTTTTGAACGCTGAAAAGTAGCGCTCTGCAAAGTAAACCCCGCTATAGTTATGCTATGCATTTGTCTTTAATGATATCTCGTCATTGTATTAACAGGCTGAAATTATCATTAATGCACATTTCAATATTAGCAGGGATACCTGAGGAGTTTAAAGTGAACATATATATCGGGTGGCTTTTCAAATTAATCCCTTTAATTATGGGCTTGATTTGTATCGCGTTAGGTGGCTTTGTGCTGGAAAGTTCAGGGCAAAGCGAATATTTCGTCGCGGGTCATGTGCTCATTTCTCTGGCAGCCATATGCCTGGCATTATTCACTACCGCATTTATTATCATTTCGCAGCTCACGCGCGGCGTTAATACGTTTTACAATACATTGTTCCCCATTATTGGCTATGCCGGGTCAATTATCACCATGATATGGGGTTGGGCACTGTTAGCAGGCAATGATGTGATGGCAGACGAGTTTGTCGCCGGTCATGTGATTTTCGGCGTTGGTATGATTGCCGCCTGTGTATCGACAGTGGCAGCGTCATCCGGTCACTTTCTGCTCATTCCCCAAAATGCATCGGGGAGCAAAAGCGACGGAACGCCGGTACAGGCTTATTCTTCATTAATCGGTAATTGCCTCATTGCCGTTCCCGTATTACTCACCCTGCTCGGTTTCATTTGGTCGATAACGCTGTTACGCAGTGCCGACATAACCCCACATTATGTCGCCGGTCACGTATTGCTTGGGTTAACCGCAATCTGTGCCTGTCTCATTGGCCTTGTAGCCACAATCGTCCATCAAACACGTAATACGTTCTCATCCAAAGAGCACTGGCTGTGGTGTTATTGGGTTATTTTTCTCGGCTCAATCACGGTGCTGCAGGGCATATACGTCTTAGTCAGTTCCGATGCAAGCGCTCGGCTGGCTCCCGGCATTATTCTCATTTGCCTCGGAATGATCTGTTACAGCATATTCTCAAAAGTCTGGCTACTGGCACTGGTCTGGAGACGTACCTGCTCGTTAGCCAACAGAATTCCGATGATTCCCGTCTTCACCTGCCTGTTTTGCCTTTTCCTGGCATCGTTTCTTGCGGAAATGGCGCAGACCGACATGGGATATTTTATTCCTTCGCGGGTTCTGGTCGGTTTGGGAGCGGTATGCTTTACGTTGTTCTCAATCGTTTCAATATTAGAAGCAGGTTCTGCTAAAAAATAATTGCAACGTACCGGATAAAACCAGCGTCGACCAATTGCGTAACGCTGGTTTTTCTTAGGTATCATGAAATAACTTAACATTGATGGTTAAGTATAAAAAAACAGTAAAGTTACTGTCTTTTTTCAACCTGTTCATATTTTATAAAGATCTGGACTTCGGTCGATTTTTAATCACCATTCCCCCACCTTATATTAAGCATGGAGGGATTCAGTTCACGGGCTTATTAGAAAATAATCACAAGATAGCCACTATCAAAATTAGCTCATTTTTAATGCGGCTCTAATAATTTTCATCTTTAGGTAATAGGTCAGGACGACTTCGCTGCAATTGTGTAGAGACATTAAA
Source organism: Escherichia coli (assembly GCF_036503815.1). Taxonomy (GTDB): domain Bacteria; phylum Pseudomonadota; class Gammaproteobacteria; order Enterobacterales; family Enterobacteriaceae; genus Escherichia; species Escherichia coli_F. Next base: position 312,814 of record NZ_AP027764.1, on the reverse strand, counting down.
GTTGTATCCTTTAACCTGAAAAAGACTTTAAAGTTGTAAAGTTTTAAAAAAACACATACAAAACATGATGCTAAGTGTGTATCACACGCTGTTCCAACATTATGCCTTGATGTTCTTGCAGGAACTGCAATTTACAGGAGGAAAAAGGTGTTTTTGTAGTTATCTGGCGTTACGTGACAGTGTTGGTCAGATACTTCCACCTCTTCAGAGTTAAAGTTTGATATATGGGAAAAAAAACGCTCCCGGACGGGAGCGTAAGCCAGTGACTTCGGCGTCAAATGAGGGTCTAACAAGTGGAGCTGCGGGTTAATTCTGGGTGATCTGACTGCGATGCTTATCAGCCTGCTGCTGGTGAACAACGGAAGACTGACCATTATTCGCCTTCTCATGTACAGCTGCGGCCTTCTCATGCTCGCTCATTTCAGAAAATGACTTTGCTGTTTCGTTGGTAGCTCCGGGTTTAGCTTTCATCATTTTTTTATGCATTTCAGCCATGTCCTGGTGGGCAGCAGAATTGCTGTTTTGCATCATGTCATGGGACATTGCGGCCTGATCGTGACTGCTCATATCCATCATTGTCATGCTGTCTCCCTGAATTGCACTTTTTTCAGCAGATGACTGCATCTGGTGGGCAGGTGCCTGTGCATTATTTACCTGGTCATGCATGTTCATTGTCTCTGCAGCCATGGCAGATGAAGCGGCAGCCATAATGGCAACAAATGATACGAGAATCTTTTTCATGGTTGGGTCTCCGGTGTTTACATACCCAAACAATCAATGGCTTATAACAGAGAAAGCAGTTGATCTCAGGGCGGGTTAATCATCACTCCAGGAACCAGGTGATTGTGTTATCACGCTGCTCCTGATTTATGAATAATTATAAAAAACCGCCTCTGTTTATCGCGTGACTGAATGATGACAATTTTGTCACCTTCCAGGTTTCTCCTGAACAACGGGATTAATCCATTAACAGGCGCACTTTGAACACAATTTCACGCCCCTGCTGTTCTGCTGACAGCTCGCCGCCGTGAGCATGAATGATCGACCTTGTAATTGATAATCCCAGCCCCGCGCCTTCCGTGTTGTAGAACCTTGATGAGTCTGCGCGATAGAACCGGTCAAACAAACGTTCCAGATTAGCGGGAACCTGGCCGGACATCGTATTCGTAATCATCACGTTCACACAGTCACTGTCACGCTCAAGGTGTATCGCTGTACAGGTGTTATCGGGAGAATACTTGATTGCATTGGAAAGCAGGTTACTGAAAGCACGTCGGAGCATATCGCTGTCTCCGGCAACAACGCCCTCTCCTTCAACCGTGATTGTCTTTCCTGTTTCGTCTGCCAGGGGCTCGAACAACTCACGTAATTCATTCAGTTCGGCTGCCAGATCCACATCATGTTTATCCAGCCGCAGCAGACCATGCTCTGAACGTGCCAGAAAAAGCATGTCACTGGTCATTCGTGACAACCTTTTCAGTTCTTCCAGGTTAGCGAATAAAATTTCGCGGTAATGCGAAACATCCCTTTCCTTAGCCAGTGCAAACTGCGTCTGCATCATCAGATTACTGACTGGTGTGCGCAGCTCATGCGCGATGTCAGACGAGAAATCTGACAGTTTCCGGAATGCCCCCTCCAGGCGATCAAACATATTATTGAACTCCTGCATGGTCTCAGAGATTTCCGGCGGAGCCAGATCGGGATTTAGACGCTGATCCAGGCTGTGTACGGTCATGGAGGAAGCCAGACTGGTCATTTCCCGTAGCGGTTTCAGACCAATACGTGTGGTCAGCCAGCCCAGAAAAACAGAAATAAAGACCAGACCGATATTGAACCAGAACAGCCAGGTACTGAGTTTGTCCATAAACAGGGTGTGATACCCAGTATCCGTGGCAACCGTAATGATGACATGTTTGCTTTTACCCTGTTCCGGCGTCACGGCAACCCGCCGCGAGATACTGCGGTACACGGTGTTATTTTCTTCCGTCTGGATCATATAGTCGAGAATATCACCCGACTTATTAAGCAGGACCGCTGGAACAACAGAATTTTTGGCATAGAGTTCAACAATTTTTTCATTTTCCATGTTTTTTATAGAAATGAATAAGCCATTGTGCCCCACCATCGCATCGTTTATTTTTTCTGATAATGACTTAATATCCGTTTTGTTCCTGAACGTCTCTGTTTTAAGAAACTCTTCGGTGAGCTGAAGTTTACCTGTCAGAAAATCGCGGTCCTGATTATCGAAATAGCCATTAAGGGTGCTAATCAGGATAAAACTTGATAACCACCATACCGTAAGCATCACCGCAGAAAAAATCAGGCTCAGGCGTGTGGTCAGGGAAATTTTGAACCTCACTCTTCTCTGATCTCCAGGACATATCCGGCACCGCGAACGGTATGGATCAGTTTTGGCTCAAAGTCATCATCAATTTTACTTCTCAGACGTCTCACGGCGACATCAATCACATTCGTATCACTGTCAAAATTCATGTTCCAGACCAGGGACGAGATAAGACTCCTGGGTAACACTTCTCCGGTGCGTTGCAGCAGCAACTCAAGCAGAACGTATTCTTTACCGGTGAGATGGATCTTCTTCCCCGAACGGATCACGGTCCGGCGCACCATATCAACGGTCATATCGGCGATGGTGCAGACTGTTGCGGCCTGCGAGCGTGCCCGGCGCAGTAGGGTTCTTACACGTGCAACCAGCTCCGTAAAATCAAAGGGCTTAATCAGGTAGTCATCTGCGCCAAGCTCCAGTCCTTTCACTTTGTCCCGCACGTTGTCCTTTGCGGTTAAAAACAGGACCGGTTCTTCGTGCCCGGACTCCCTCAGTGCGCTGATGATTTGCCACCCGTCGAGGAAAGGCAGCATCACGTCCAGTATTATCAAATCATACTGTCCCTTCGACGCGGCCCCGAGACCATCGCGGCCATTATTAAAGAGATCGGCCTGATAGCCTTCCTCAACCAGTCCCTGCTGCAGGTAACGACCTGTTTTTTGTTCGTCTTCAACGATTAAAATACGCTGCATGGTCAACTCGCTGATATGAAAGTAAAAATCTCACGCATGAGCTTTGGCTGTCCCCTAGCTGACCTGAGACGGAGCAAGCATTCCGAGCCACGCTACGGCGCCCAGAATGATAATCGCAACAACGAATTCTGTCAGGATGCTGTTTCGCATCAGGGCAACGCTGCGATCATAATTCCCTTCCCTGACCATAACTTCAAGCCGGGGACCCAGGTGAAACCGGTTTGCTGCAGCCAGAAGAAGCATCAGAACAAACAGAGCCGTCTTGGCAAGCAATATCCTCCCCCAGGAACTGTTGAATAAGGGAGTTAAGTTACCCTCAGCAATATACAGATAGTTGACCAGCGCACTCAGGATCAGGGCTACAACAATCACCGTTCCTGCCGTGGCAAATTTTGCCAGGGAGTCAGATATCACAATGACGCTCTGTGCATTATGCTCGTTTCTGCGCATCAGCAGGATAGCAAATGCAACCAGAGCACCTGTCCAGGCACCTGCAGCGCCGAGATGGGTCAGATCGCTCAGTAAATGGAGATAGTAATGCAGACCGTCATGCATAACGGCGTGTCCTCCCCAGGCAAGTGTAGCCAGCGCCACGCCCCCACTCATCGTCATCAGCAGGCAGGACAATACTCTCTTATTAGTGTAAAGGAACAAAGCACCGAGTGTGGTAAACAGGGCACAGAGCCTGACAATCCAGCTAATACCCACATCAGTTTCTTCTATCACCATCTCGATAACATGGATGGATAATTCTCTGAGGTCAGTTACTCCACTCATGGCATTAGATACCAGGAGCATATTAATGCCAGTAAGAATGATGCCTGTAACAACAGCAAAAGTTATAAACGACCTGAAATTAGTCAGGTTATAGGTTTCATGTCTGACACCGCTTATTCCATATATCTGAAAAAATGGCAATCCAAATATTACCATCAAATCCAGATAAAGAAGAAAACGAATAACAATCATAATCAGGTCGTTCATAATATTACTTCACTGTAAAGGTGTAATTACCGGTAATAAGGTGCGTATCTGAAGAAACCGCGCGCCAGTCAACACGATAAGTGCCAGCGGGTAAAGGCTCTCGCGGAATAATGACCATCGATTTAGGGTCAGCGCCTGGCGCCACTTTTGCCGCGACCGGCATCGGAGAATGTGATGACATGCCTTTCATACCCGTCATCGTTAATTTTGCACCTGAGAATTTCACGGTCAGATTTTCCGAGAAATTAAGCTGAATCTTTTCCGGGGCCGCTACGGCTGAATCAGCCTGTGGCACAGAGCTTTTTAATTCCGGATGGGCCATAGCAGAGAAAGCAACGCCCATAACGAGGCCACCTGTAAGAATGGCTTTATTTAAAATCGACATTTTATTTACCTGTTTAGTTGAGTGTTTTATATCAGTGCGTTAAAACCAGATTCTGGCTCCCGCCAGGAATACTACCTGATGGTCTTTCTCACCTTCTCTTTTCGCCATATCGGATGTTTTCCCGTAAAGTTGATTCCAGGAAACGCCTATATAGGGTGCAAACTCACGGCGTATTTCATAGCGCAGCCGGAGCCCCAGCTCTGTGTCAGTCAGTCCCCTGCCGCGACCCCGCGATTCATCATCCTGACTGTAGAAATTCACCTCATAGGATGGCTGGAGTATGAGCCGGTTAGTCAGTAAAACGTCGTATTCTCCTCCCAGACGAAGGGCTGCTTTTCCGCCATTACTGACAAAACCCGTAATTTCAGACTCAAAATTATAGAGTGCCAGCCCCTGAAAACCGACAGCAGCCCAGGTCCGGGCAGAAGCAGGTCTGAAATCCTGCCTGACACCCGCAACCAAATCCCACCATGGGCCAACCGCATGTCCCCAGAGTAACTGCGCTTCAGCCGCCTCCGTTTCCCCATTGCTTCGTTCACCTTCACTCTTTAGCCAAATCCGATCTGTGTCGCCTCCAATCCAGCTGTTAACACTCCAGCTGAAATTGTTGGTGTTATCCGACCGTTGCCATTCCAGTTGATCCAGCAGAACCAGATAATTAATCGCACTGTCGTGAATCGCATGCCCCTGTAAATTGCCGAATGCAGCCTTCCGGTCGGCATCGGTAACAGGCGGAATTGGCGTTCTGCTCTCAGTTACAATGGGCTCCATTGACGTCATCTCAGTGAAATTCTCATCTGCTGGCATCTGCATGGCAGACATGTCGTGCCCGGCGTGGGGATCTGCAGAGACGGAGCCCGCCGCAATAGAAAGCTGTGAGGTAAACAAACCGGCGACCAGAACAGGTATGGCCTTCAAATTTCTCTTCATTCGCATCATTCCTCCACCCGGACTTCACGAAACATTCCCATTTCCATGTGATAGAGCAAATGGCAGTGATACGCCCAGCGGCCAAGCGCATCTGCTGTCACTCTGTAACTGCGTTTTGTACCAGGGGGAACATCTATTGTGTGTTTACGAACCATGAAATTACCGTTTTCATCTTCCAGATCGCTCCACATACCATGCAGGTGAATGGGGTGAGTCATCATGGTATCGTTGATCAGCGTGATCCTGAGCCGCTCACCGTATTTCAGCAGCACCGGTGCGGCATCTGAAAACTTGATTCCGTTAAATGACCAGGCAAACTTTTCCATGTGGCCGGTTAAATGCAGTTCTATGGTACGGCCAGGTTCACGTCCGTCAGGATCCTCAAAGCGGCTTTTCAAATCCGCGTACGTGAGAACCTTTCTTCCGTTATTTCGAAGACCAATACCCGGATCATTTAATTTCGGAGAGACGCTCATCGCCTGCATATCAACCAGTGGGTTATCCGTTTCTGACGCAGGATGACTTTGCATACCCGGCATTCCGGCCATCCGGGAATGATCCATACCGGCCATGCTGCTGTGATCCATGGGCGCGGAGGATGTCCCGCTATCCGGAAGGTCAGCACCGTCCATAGACATCATCTCTCCGCTGTTATCCATGCCTCCCATCTGGCTGTGGTCCATTCCTGCCATATCATGTCCCATTCCCCCCATACCCATATCTTCCATGGTCAACAGAGGACGGGGATCGAGGGGGGGAACGGCAGCACTTAACCCCTCTCTCGTGGCCAGTGTCCCTCGAGCGTAACCGGTCCTGTCCATGGATTGTGCGAAGATGGTATAGGCCTCACCCTGAGGCTCCACAATGACATCATAGGTTTCGGCAACGGCAATCCTGAATTCGTCAACGGTAACCGGGTTTACATACTGGCCATCTGCAGCCACGACCGTCATTTTCAGCCCGGGGATACGGATATCGAAATAGGTCATTGCCGAGCCGTTGATAAACCGTAAGCGTATCTTTTCACCGGGACGGAACAGTCCGGTCCAGTTTTTCAGCGGGGCCTGCCCGTTCATGAGATAGGTGTAGGTGTAGCCACTGACATCCGCGAGGTCAGTCGGATTCATTTTCATTTCAGCCCACATTTTCCGATCGGCAATGGTGGCTGACAGCCCCCTGGTATTCACGTCGCGGAAAAAAGAGCCAACGGTTGGTTTATTGAAATTGTAGTAATCCGACTGTTTTTTTAATTTTTTCAGCAGGCTGTGAGGATTTTCATCGGTCCAGTCAGACAACATGACCACATGCTCACGATCGTAAGTAAACGGTTCTGGCTCCCCGGCATCGATGATAATGGCACCGTATACCCCCTCCTGTTCCTGCAGACCGGAATGGCTGTGGTACCAGTAAGTCCCGTTCTGCTTAACCTTAAAGGTGTAAACGTAGGTATCATCAGGCTCTATGCCCATAAAACTCAGCCCCGGAACACCATCCATATTGGCCGGAAGAATAATGCCGTGCCAGTGAATGGACGTCTGTTCATTAAGACGGTTTTTGACCTTCAGGGTAATGGTGTCACCTTCTTTCCAGCGAAGAACGGGCCCCGGCAGGCCTCCATTGATTGTTTTGGCCTGACGCTCACTGCCCGTGATATTGACGGCCGTTTCACCAATGGTCAGGTCAAACTGAGTACCCTGCAGGGATGCGGCAACTGGCAGGCTCAGACTGGAACGCGCATTGAAACTCCATACGCCAAGACTTCCGGCTACGCCAGAGAGGGTTAACCCCTTCAGGAAAGTTCGTCGAGACGTTTTCAACAGCATGCGTATTCCCTTATTTAAAGTATGGTTACTGACAGAATTCGAGAACCGATTTAAATTAAATTACTGGTTCATCCACTTACAATAAAATGAATCTAGCACACCTTAAGAAACAAATTCATTACAATCGTGTAATGTACATAGCTGTATTACATTTACGTCATCTTCCCCACAGGTTGATTATTTTTATATATGATCATAAGGACATCTTTTATGTACCTCAGAAGGTAATTACACATGAATATATTAATCACGACCACTGCGTTTACAGCTTTATTTTGTGGGGCAGCTTTTGCTCAGTCCAGTGATATTGCCCATGAAGCACATCGATTTGTTAATAATGCCTCAGCCGTCAGTCATGTGAATTCCTCGACGCATGAAAACTTACCGGACAGGGTTAATAAAAACAACACGCCCTCATTCTCTGAAATGAATGAACATGAAAGGGCCATTGTTGCTCATTCATTTATGAACAACAGCGCGTCCTATGCGCATCAGAAAATGATTGAGGAACATAAAAAAATGCTGTCCGGCAGTGACGCAAATTCAAAGACCTCGTCTTCTTCTTTTAACGAACTGAATGCCGGAGAAAAAGCCGCTCTCGTGCATGAGCAGGTCAATAATGCCGGTGCGGAAGCACATCAGACGCAGGCAAGAAAGCTTCGCGGGCTGTATTCGACCAGGTAACTGCAGGCGGGTTAGTGCTTAGCGTCAGGTGCGCAGCAGGGCTTTACTGACGGGTTACGTAGCAGGACATGAGCCCCATATTGCTCTGCCGTAACCTGTTTCAGTCCCGTTAATCATCACCGTCGGGCTGGTCATACAGTTCCCAGAGCTTCAGGAGCAAACGGGAAACAAGATATGTTACAAAAATGACGACCATCAACGGTGCTCCCGATTAACTGACAGATGACACGCCTCCTGAAAACCCCTAGCATACGCCGCAGTGTTCATGCTAACGGCGAATTCCAGTAAATGTATTCTACCGATGTCGTAAAAGAAAATGCCTACCTTTCAGCCACCCGCTCGGGGCTGGAATCGAACGAGATCGCTACTCTTCAGCGCTCCTTGCCTTCCCGGTTTAATCTGCGGCATTTGAAAAAAAATGAATCATTAAAACTCGTACTGCAAAAGAAAGCGGGAAAATCACGTGTCGTGGCCTATAAATTTACGTCCGGTTCATTTAATTACACGGCGTATCGTATATCAGATAAAAAGTTCTATAACCTTTCCGATACTTCCGGGAAAGGCAGTCTCGATTATCCGTTACCGGCCACAGCAAGACTCAGTTCGCCTTTCAATCCTGCAAGACTTAACCCGGTATCGGGAAAAGTGAGTCCCCATAATGGCATTGATTATTCCATGCCCATGAACACGAAAATAGTCAGCGTCATCGACGGAAAAATCACCCGGGCCGAATACAACAGTACCATGGGATATTTTGTTGAAGTAACGGGAAAAGCCGGTGTTAAAACTCGCTATCTCCACCTCAATAAAATACTCGTTACTAAAGGGGCCAGGGTTACACGGGGAGGTGCTATTGCGTTATCCGGTAACAGCGGACGTTCATCCGGTCCTCATCTGCATTACGAGCTGGTCATCAATAACAACCCTGTTAACTCTCTGGCGTTCCGGGCAGCGGCACCCGCTGATAACAAACTCGAACAGCATGCCTTTGCGCATGCCAGAGACTACGAACGATACCTGGACTGATAACGGGACCGCGACGCGGCCCCGTCTGCCGGATTAATTTTTTTTATCGTTTTCACTTCCGTGATGTTGATGATCTCCATGCCCTCCGTGGCCGTGGAAAAGATGCATTAGCGGGCAGACCAGCAATAACAGATATGGCCAGTAACCTGCCACATGTGACCAGTGTTCGCGCAGGAGGGCAAATGCCGCGATCGCGGCGACAGCAATAAGCGCATAGGTGGTACTTTTCATACTGGACTCCTTCTGTTCGTAACTGACCCTTCACTCAGTGTTATTTCCCGAGCCTGACACTTTTCAGACGCAACGCATTCACAATGACGCTGACGGAGGAAAGAGCCATGGCCGCCGCCGCAATAACTGGCGACAGCAGTATTCCATACACAGGATAAAGCAGACCTGCAGCCACAGGCACGCCAAGTGCGTTGTAGATAAATGCAAAAAACAGATTCTGACGGATATTTTTCATGGTGATCTCTGACAGATGACGGGCCCTGTTCAGTATCATCAAGTCGCCTTTGAGAAGGGTGACTCCGGCACTTTCAATTGCCACATCTGTACCCGTTCCCATGGCTATTCCCACGTCAGCCGCTGCCAGCGCCGGGGCATCATTCACACCGTCTCCGGCCATCGCAACCACATGGCCAGACGCTTTCAGTCGGGTTATCACTGCTTTTTTGCCATCCGGCAGAATCCCGGCTTCAACCTCATCTATTCCCAGTTTCCGTGCGACTGCTTCAGCAGTAAGCTGGTTATCCCCGGTGAGCATAACAATGCGGATCCCCGCCTGACGCAAAGCTTTAAGCGCATCCGGCGTGGTTGCTTTCACGGGATCCGAGATAGCTATCAGGCCTGCAAGGTACCCATCTGTGGCCACATAGATAACGGTAGCGCCTTCCATCCGCAACTTATCCGCAACGGCCTTTTGATTATCAATAACGATACTGTTTTCCTGCATAGCCAGTTCATTACCAATAACAACCCGTTGACCTTCAACATCGCCTGAAACACCTTTCCCCGACGGAGCATTGAAATCACTGACTGCGGGTATCATGATCCCCCTGTGCTGGGCTGCCCGGACTACAGCCATACCCAGCGGATGCTGCGAGCCTTTTTCCACTGCGGCCGCTACACGTAAAAGAGATGCTTCCCCACCCGGATTGAGACTGATAATCCCTGTCACCGTAGGCGAACCTTCCGTGAGCGTGCCTGTTTTGTCGACAACCAGCGTGTCCACTTTTTCAAGACGCTCAAGGGCTTCGGCATTCCTGATTAACACCCCGGCCTGGGCTCCTTTGCCTACCCCCACCATTATCGACATCGGTGTGGCCAGCCCCAGTGCGCAGGGGCAGGCAATAATCAGGACCGACACAGCCGCAATCAGACCGTGCGCCATCCTGGGCTCGGGCCCCCAGACAGACCAGATCACGAAAGCAACAACCGCGATAAGTATCACCAGAGGAACAAACCAGCCTGAAACGCTGTCAGCCATTCTCTGGATGGGGGCACGCGAACGCTGTGCATCAGCGACCATCTGAACAATTCGTGAGAGCATCGTTTCATCACCGACTTTCTCTGCACGGATGATAAGACTCCCTGTCTGATTAATCGTCCCCCCAATGACAGGGTCATCCTTCGTTTTGGTAATCGGCATAGACTCCCCGGTCACCATCGATTCATCAACGGTTGTTTTGCCTTCGATCACGATACCGTCGACCGGAATACTCTCTCCAGGTCTGATGCGGAGCTTATCGCCAGGCAGGACATCTTCCGCATTAATATCCGTTTCATGACCGTCATGATCCAGCCGTCTGGCGGTTTTGGGGGCAAGGTTCAGAAGCGCAGTAATGGCGCCTGAGGTTTGTTCCCGTGCCCGCAGCTCAAGAACCTGTCCCAGCAGAACAAGCACCGTAATAACTGCTGCGGCTTCAAAATAAACGGCCACCAGGCCATCCATGTTTCTGAACGATGCAGGAAACCAGGAGGGGAAGACGGTTGCAATGACGCTGTAAACCCAGGCTACGCCGGTCCCCATTGCAACAAGGGTAAACATATTCAGGGAGCGGTTACGTAACGACATTCCGGCCCGGGCGAAGAATGGCCAGCCACACCACAACACGACAGGGGAGGCCAGAAGCAACTGCAGCCATGTGTTGTACTGTGGCGGTACTGTATTCCTCAAGTCGGGAAACAGATGAGATCCCATTTCGAGTACCAGAACCGGAAACGCCAGCAACAACCCCAGCCAGAAGCGTCTTGTCATGTCGTGAAGTTCATCACTCGGCCCCGTGGATGCCGTAGCTACGAGCGGCTCCAGTGCCATTCCACAGACAGGACAGCTTCCGGGACCACTGCGGCGTATCTCCGGGTGCATCGGACATGTCCACACACCTTCAGAATTCTCTTTTTCCGCCTGGTGGTGAGGCTGTTTTATCTGATCAGGGCTGACTTCGTGATGATCGTGGTGATGGTGATGGGAATGTTCACTGGCATCTTCGGTAAGATAACGATCGGGATGGGCTTTAAATTTACTCTCACAGCTGGCGGAGCAGAAATAAAGTTGATGGTCCTGGTATCGAATGCTGCTGTGCGCCCTGTCGGGCAGGATGGCCATCCCGCACACGGGATCTCTCACCTTATGCAATACGTGGCCCTCGTCCGGGGATAATGTCTGCTCAGAAGCAGTCTGGTTGTTGTGTTGCACTGCATTGTTATTTTTCACTGTAACTCTCCTTATGCATATCTGAAGCATTTTCTGTCTTCAGGGTATGTCATGGATGCGATTACCACGAATATCGCCGGCACAGGAGTGCCTGCTACCGGCGTCCCGTTATCAGCCGTTCCGCTGACTATTCGATTCGCTGGAAGACTTTTTTACTTCCATCCGGTGAGAATGCGATAACATCGTAAGCCTCTTTTCGGGCTCCCATCTCCATTCCAGGACTTCCTGCTGGCATACCGGGGGTGGCGAGACCGTATATACCCGAACCAGACTGCATTGCCTTATGTATCGTTGTCGCAGGCACATGGCCTTCAATGATCAAATTACCGGCAACCGCGGTATGACAACTTCGTAGTCCTGCAGGAATAGCATGCTTTTCTTTCTGGGCTGACAGCGCCTGATCATTCATGACGTGAGTTCGTACTTCGAACCCGTCTTTTTCCATCGCTTTGCCCCACAGGGAACAACAGCCACAGTTTTCAGATTTGTACATATCAATGACTTTTTCACTCGCCATCGCGGGTAGTGAAAGGCCGAGAGCCAGCGCCATTAGAACCACTTTTTTCATACTCACCTCTGTATATTATCGATATAAACCCTGACGTCAGGGTGAATCAGTAAAGAAGGACACCCACAGGGGGTGCCCTTTCAGGTTCAGGACACGCTTTTTTTATGTCTGCGCAGCCAGATTAATTTGTAGGCGGCAGGAATAATGAACAGGGACAGCAGCGGAGCCGTGATCATCCCACCAATCATGGGTGCCGCGATACGGCTCATGACTTCTGAACCTGCACCGGTTCCCCAGAGTATTGGCAGCAGACCCGCAATGATCACCGCCACGGTCATGGCTTTCGGCCGGACACGCAGTACGGCACCATGATAGAGGGCTTCATCAAGGCCTTCCGGTGTGAACGTCTCTTTACGGGACAATTCCGGGTGCGCGTCAATGGCATGACGCAGATACATCAGCATGACCACGCCAAACTCTGCTGCCACCCCGGCCAGAGCGATAAACCCCGTTCCGGTTGCGACAGACATATGGAAGCCCTGCCAGTACAGGAACCATATCCCGCCAACCAGGGCGAACGGCAGGCTCATCAGGATCAGCAGGGCTTCATCAACCCGGCGGAATGCCAGATACAACAGGATGAAGATGATCATCACCGTCATCGGCACCATCAGCTTCAGTTTCTTGTTGGCATGCTCAAGCAGTTCAAACTGTCCGGAGAATGACACGCTGGTACCCGGTCTCAGTTTCACTTTCTGACTGATCGCCGTTTTAATGTCATTAACCACCGACACCATATCCCTGCCGCGCGCGTCAATGTAAATCCAGCTGGCTGGACGGGCATTTTCCGTTTTCAGCATAGTCGGCCCGGAAACGACCTTAATATCCGCAACATCGCCCAGCGTGATCTGCTGCTTCATCGGGGTCAGGATCGGCATCTGTTTCAGGGCCTGCGGGCTGTTCCGGTAATCCTGCGGATAGCGGATATTAATCGGGTACCGGGCCACGCCTTCAACCGTTTCCCCTACCGTCGCGCCGCCGATGGCTGATGAGATGAACAGCTGCACATCGCCCACCGTCATTCCGTAGCGGGAGGCTTTTTCCCGGTTGATATCCACATCAATGTAGCGCCCGCCTTCCAGTCGCTCTGCGAGAGCAGACACTACGCCGGGTACGGTTTTGGCGACCGCTTCGATACTCTGCGCCGTTGCATCGATATCGGACAGAACCGTTCCGGACACCTTGATACCTATCGGGCTTTTGATCCCGGTTGAGAGCATATCAATACGGTTACGGATTGGCGGCACCCAGAGGTTTGCCAGCCCCGGTAAACGGACGGTCCTGTCGAGTTCTTCAATAATCTTGTCAATCGTCATGCCTGGACGCCACTGATCCTCAGGTTTGAGCTGGATCGTGGTTTCAACCATTTCGAGCGGTGCGGAATCCGTGGCGGTCTCTGCTTTACCGGTCTTGCCAAATACAGAGGCCACTTCAGGAACGCTTTTGATTAACTTGTCCGTCGTCTGCAGGAGCGCTGCAGCTTCAGCCGGAGAGACACCCGGCAGGGTCGACGGCATATACAACAGGTCGCCCTCGTTAATCTTCGGCAGAAACTCACCGCCCACCTGGCTCAGCGGCCAGATAACGGTGAAAATGGACAAGGCCGCAACCAGCAGGGTTGTTTTTGGCCAGTGGAGAACCCACAACAGCAATGGATGATACGCTTTGATCAGTACCCGGTTCAGGGGGTTACTGGTCTCTGCAGGAATTTTCCCCCGGATCCAGAATCCCATCAGAATCGGAATGACGATGATGGCCAGCGCGGCCGCGCCCGCCATGGAGTACGTTTTCGTGAATGCCAGCGGGCCAAACAGACGTCCTTCCTGACCTTCCAGGGTAAAGATAGGAATAAAGGACAGGGTGATGATCAGCAGGCTGATAAACAGTGCGGGTCCCACTTCAACGGAGGCATCGGTAATCACCTTCCAGCGGGTGGCGTTGTCAATCTGCTCACCCGGATGCTGATGATCCCACTCCTCAAGCCGCTTATGCGCATTCTCAATCATCACAATGGCGGCATCCACCATCGCACCGACGGCAATCGCTATCCCTCCCAGCGACATGATATTGGCGTTCAGTCCCTGGAAGTGCATGACGATAAAGGCGATACACAGACCAAGCGGCAGAGAGATAATCGCCACCAGGGCAGAACGTACGTGCCACAGGAACAGGGCACAGACGATGGCCACCACGATAAACTCTTCCAGAAGTTTGGAACTGAGGTTATCAATCGCCCGGTCGATGAGCTGGCTGCGATCGTAGGTGGTCACGATTTCAACGCCTTCCGGCAGGCTGGCCTTCAGCGTCTCAAGTTTATCCCTCACTGCCGTGATAACGTCGCGTGCATTTTTACCCGACCGCAGGATCACCACGCCGCCAGCGACTTCGCCCTGGCCGTTCAGCTCGGCAATACCACGCCGCATTTCAGGCCCGGTCTGCACGCGGGCAACATCCCGCAGATAAACCGGCACGCCGTTCTCGCCTGTTTTCAGGACGATGTTATTAAAATCATCAATGCTCTGAAGATAACCGCTGGCACGGACCATATACTCAGCTTCGGCCATTTCAACGGATGAGCCACCGGCCTCCTGGTTAGACGATTCAAGGGCCTGTTTCACTTCGGGCAGGCTGATACCATACTGAGACAATTTTACCGGATTGACCTGAATCTGGTACTGTTTCACCACGCCGCCAACCGAAGCGACCTCAGCCACGTTCGGGATGGTTTTCAGCTCAAATTTCAGGAACCAGTCCTGCAGAGAACGCAGTTCTGAAAGGTCGTGTTTTCCGCTGCGATCGACAAGGGCATATTCAAATATCCAGCCCACCCCCGTGGCGTCCGGACCGATTTCAGAACTCACACCGGCGGGCAGTTTTCCCTGTACCTGGTTCAGGTACTCCAGCACGCGGGAACGGGCCCAGTACAGATCGGTGCCGTCTTCAAAAATGACATACACATACGAATCACCGAACTGTGAAAAACCACGCACGGTTTTTGCGCCAGGCACGGACAGCATGGTGGTGGTAAGTGGATAGGTGACCTGGTTTTCTACAATCTGCGGGGCCTGGCCGGGATAGCTGGTTTTGATAATGACCTGCACATCTGACAGGTCAGGCAAGGCATCGACAGGCGTGTTAATAATCGTCCATGTGCCCCAGATGCTGAGAAACAGGGCCCCCATCATGACCAGGAAACGGTTGGCGACAGAGCGCCGGATAATCCATTCAATCATCGTCGTCTCCTCAGTGCCCTGAATGCATATTTACAGGCTGGTCAGACATTGCTGGCATACTGCTTTCTGTTTTTTCAGGGTGGCGCATACGTTCCAGTGCGCCCGTAATATTGGCTTCAGAGTCAATGAGGAACAGGCCACTGACCACCACGGTATCGCCTTCATTCAGGCCGGAGCCGATGCCGGACTGTTGCTGTGACTCATGCAGAACGTGGATCTGTTTCGGCACAAACTTGCCTTCATCATCAACAGTAATCACGCGCTGTTCTTTGCCGGTATCGATAACGGCCTGGCTTGGTATCAGCAGCATCTCCTGGCTTCTGGTATTCAGTTTCAGATAGGCATTCATGCCCGGCTTGAGAAACTCATCCTTATTAGAAACCTGGAGACGGACCTGAAGCGTACGGGTTGTCTGATCCACGCTGGGAAGAATATTCCATTTTTCGACATGGAATGTTTTATCCGGATAAGCCGGTACCGAAATTTCAAACTGCGACGTATCTTTCAGCAGATAGGCGATAGATTCTGGCACTGCAGCGCTGATCCAGACCGGGTCCATTCCCTGAATCTGAGCCACCACCTTATCTTTCGAAATATTCATGCCGGTGCGCAGGTCAAATGCAGTAATGACACCATCAATAGGTGCTTTAATGGTAAAACGGGTCTGAATGCTCCGGGTAGAACGCAGTCTCTGAATATCCTCTTCCGGCATACCTGCCAGGCGAAGCCGTTCCAGAACGCCTTTAATTTGCGTGGAAGTACCACCGGTGCTGGATAACAGAAGGAATTCACTCTGTGCTTCCACCCAGTCCGGAATGGTAATATCGATAAGTGGCGTCCCCTTCTTCACATGATCGCCAATCGTCATGGGGTAGACTTTTTCGACAAACCCGTCAGAACGCGCCTGCACAATAACAAACTGATACTCGTTATAGCTGACATTAGCCGGGATTGTCTGAGAATAATTCAGCATTCCTCGCGTGACTTTTTGCGTTTTTAATCCCAGATTCTGAACCTGGGTTGGGTCGATACGGATCCCGCCACTGCTTTTATCGCCACTGTCATCAGCATATTTTGGCACCAGGTCCATATCCATAAAGGGCGATTTTCCGGGTTTATCAAATTTGGTATCCGGTTTCATCGGGTCATACCAGAAAAGTACCTTTCGCTCCGGTGCCTTTTGTTCGGTTTGTACTGTTTTTTGTGATGAGTTTACATACTGCCAGGCAGTAACCGATATCAGCCCCCCTGCTATGAGGCTGCTGATAATTATTGCAGCATATTTTATCTTTAAAGAAGCCATACAATTTTCCGCTAAAAAATCAAAACACCTGGCATATGCGCCTGACGGTTAACTCACACATATACCTATGTGAATGTACAGGCGCACAGGATGTAATCGCTCCGGACAGCCAATCAGGACTGCGTCACGTTAATGCTTTTGAGTAAGGAGATATTGCCCTGCTGAATAAACGAGAAATCGACATGGTTGCCTGTTTTCAGGGCATTAATAGCATCGTCTGCATTAACAAAAGTAAAGCGCATGGTCATTGCAGGCCAGCCCACCGCTGGAATTGCTTCATGCGAAATGGTGATTTTCTTAGTATTCATATCAATGTCTTTAACGACACCGGTGCCCTTGATAACTTGCTGTACCGAAGCATCACTGGCAGTATTCATATCGCCATGCTGATGTGTTTCAGCATGAAGACCGGCAGAAAACATGACAGAGAAGGCACCAAATAAAACGGCTTTAAGTGAATTACGCATTTTAATTTCCTGATTAATTAAATAAATTTACTCTACCCAACCGCCACCCAGCGCGGTAAACAGATTAATTTCGTTAACCTGCCGGGAATAGGTAAGATCGAGAATGGTTTGCTGGGTAGCGAAGAGGGAACGTTCTGCATCCAGCACTTCGATGTAACTGACAGCACCACTTGCATACAATCCTCTGGCACGCTGGAGAGTTATCTGAAGTGAATCAAGATAACGCTGCTGTGACTCAAGTTGCTGGCTAAGGCTGTCGCGCAGCGCAAGCGTGTCGGAAACATCCTTAAAGGCTGACTGAATTTTTTGTTCGTAATTAACCACCGACTGTTGCTGGCGAATTTCAGCCAGCTTCAGATTGGCTTTATTCCTGCCAGCATTAAATATAGGAATTTCAATTTTAGGGATAAAATTCCACATTCCACTTCCTGACGTAAACAGGCTGGACAGCTCCGTACTGCTTGTGGAAAGACCACTGGTCAGGGTAATTGAGGGGAAAAAGGCCGCTCGCGCTGCGCCAATATTGGCATCAGCCGCTTTCAGCTGATATTCCGCTTCCATAATATCCGGTCGCTGCAGCAAAATTTGTGAAGACAGATTTGGTGGCAATTTTACTGGGGCTATCTCCCCGCCTTTCATCCCTTTTTCTGACGGAAGTGCGCGGTACGTTCCCAGCACCAGTTGCAGGGCATTGTTTGCCTGAGCCAGATCGCCTTCTCGTTTGGCTATTTCGGCGCGGGTACTTTCGATTTGTCCTCGCGCCTGTTCAAGTGCCAGAACGTTCGTACTCCCGGTCACGAGCTGCTGCTCAACGAAAGCATAGGACTGTTGATAATTTTTCAGCGTTTCCCGCGCAATACGAAGTTGTTCGTACGCCAGTTGCTGGCTGAAATAGCTTTGTGAAACGTTGGATACCAGCAGGATGTGTACGGCCCGACGGGCTTCTTCGCTGGCAAAGTAGTTCTGGCGATCAGCATCACTCATGTTCTTAAGTTTGCCGAAAAAATCGAGCTCATAGCTGAGCTCCAGTCTCGCGTCGTACTCCTGTGTGGTCGGCTTGTCACCTTTCAGACCACCGCTGTATGTTATCCCGGATGAGGCATTCAGCTGGGGATAACGATCTGCATCCGTGACGTTGAACTGGGCTCGGGCCTCTTCAACCTTCAGGGCAGCCATTCTCAAATCACGGTTATTAGTCAGAGCTTCACCGATCAACCGGGTAACCTGGGGATCGACAAAAAAGTTACGCCAGCCCGTATCCTGATAGCCATTTACCGCTGGCGTCAGGCTGTTATGGGACAGTGAAAACTGCTGGGGTACCGGTGCTGCGGGCCGCTGATATTCAGGCGCAAGCGACACGCAGCCTGCCAGGATGAATATCGTGCTAATGCTGAGTAATTTTAATTTGAACATAACGCTTCTCGTCCAGGCAGACCTGGTAAATGGTTCAAATGAAGTCCAGAGTATTGATAGGGGTACTTTACCTAACGCTCTCTGTTTGCCGGGTGACAGGATAATGACAATGTTGTCATTTTTGCTGTAATCCGTTGATAACGATCGTGGGCGCAATAGAATGACATTAGCAGCCAGCCGGGGAGCAAGATGAAAATATTGATCGTCGAAGACGAAATTAAAACAGGTGAATATCTCAGCAAAGGGCTTACAGAGGCAGGGTTCGTAGTGGATCACGCTGATAATGGTCTTACCGGATATCATCTCGCCATGACAGCCGAGTATGATTTAGTCATTCTGGATATCATGCTACCTGATGTGAACGGCTGGGATATCATCCGCATGCTGCGCACTACCGGAAAGGGTATGCCGGTCTTACTGCTGACAGCCCTCGGCACGATCGAACATAGGGTCAAAGGACTGGAACTGGGTGCGGACGATTATCTGGTTAAACCCTTTGCGTTTGCCGAACTGCTCGCCCGGGTGAGAACCCTTCTGAGGCGGGGAAACACGATGATCACGGAAAGCCAGTTTAAGGTGGCTGACCTCTCGATTGATCTCGTATCCAGAAAAGTCAGTCGCGCCGGAAACCGCATTGTGCTCACCAGTAAAGAGTTCAGCCTGCTGGAATTCTTCATTCGCCATCAGGGAGAGGTTCTTCCCCGCTCCCTGATTGCCTCTCAGGTCTGGGACATGAATTTTGACAGCGACACTAATGCGATCGATGTCGCAGTAAAGCGACTCCGCGCTAAAATAGACAACGATTACGAGACAAAGCTGATCCAGACAGTCCGGGGCGTGGGCTACATGCTGGAGGTCCCGGATGCATAGCAAACCTTCCAGACGCCCTTTCTCACTCGCTCTGCGGCTGACCTTTTTTATCAGCCTGTCCACGATACTGGCTTTTATCGCATTCACCTGGTTTATGCTGCATTCTGTTGAAAATCATTTTGCCGAGCAGGATGTCAGCGATCTTCAACAAATCAGCACCACACTGAACCGTATACTGCAGTCCCCGGTGGATCCGGATGATAAAAAAATAAGCAAAATAAAGGAATCAATTGCCAGCTACCGCAACGTTGCCCTTTTGCTCCTCAATCCCAGGGGGGAAGTGCTCTTTAGCTCAGCTCAGGGGGCGGCACTACGCCCGGCAGTGAATTCAGCAGATTTTAGCGAGCACAGCCGCGCACGGGATGTCTTTCTCTGGACGGTGGAGGATCCTGCGGGACCGATGGATACCGGGTCCGAAATGAAGATGGAAACATACAGGATTATCGCCTCCTCTGGTCAGGCGATATTTCAGGGCAAACAGCAGAACTATGTCATGCTGACTGGCCTATCCATTAATTTCCATCTCCATTACCTCGATGCGCTGAAAAAGAACCTGATTGCGATTGCCGTCGTGATAAGCCTGTTGATTGTTCTGATCATTCGAATCGCTGTCCGTCAGGGGCACCTGCCCCTTCGTAATGTCAGCAATGCCATTAAAAACATCACCTCCGAGAATCTTGATGCGCGACTGGAACCGACACGCGTTCCCATTGAGCTGGAGCAACTGGTTATCTCGTTCAATCATATGATTGGAAAGATTGAGGATGTCTTTACCCGCCAGGCCAATTTCTCTGCCGATATCGCGCATGAGATCAGAACGCCCATCACCAATCTGGTGACGCAGACTGAAATCGCACTGAGTCAGGATCGAACACAGAGGGAACTTGAGGATGTCCTCTATTCCAGTCTTGAAGAGTATAACCGGATGACCAAAATGGTCAGCGATATGCTGTTCCTGGCACAGGCAGATAATAATCAGCTGATACCTGACAGGGTCATGTTTGACCTCAGAGCGGAAGTCATGAAAGTCTTCGAGTTTTTCGAAGCCTGGGCCGAAGAACGCAATATCACGCTCAAATTTAACGGGATGCCCTGCCTGGTTGAGGGAGATCCACAAATGTTCAGAAGGGCGATCAATAATCTGTTATCCAATGCCCTGCGTTATACCCCGGAGGGACAGGCAATCACCGTCTCAATAAGAGAGCAGGAGAGCTTTTTTGACCTTGTGATTGAAAATCCGGGGAAACCAATCCCTGAAGAGCATTTATCAAGGTTGTTTGACCGTTTTTATCGGGTGGATCCGTCCAGACAACGAAAAGGAGAAGGCAGCGGCATCGGCCTTGCGATTGTGAAGTCAATCGTGGAAGCACATCACGGAAGAGTGCAGGTGGAATCGGACGTACACTCAACGCGTTTTATCTTATCCGTGCCCAGACTGGAGAAAATGATTCCGGACACCCAGTGCTGGGAATAAAGATTTAAATGACAAAGATGTCATTAGCCTGTCATGCAGCAAACAGAAGCCATTCGATATAATTAGTGCAACTTATCAGGAAGGCTGGATTGCTTTATCAATATCCGGCGTCAGTGGACGCCAGGAAATGAATATCCAGTCCCCTCCCGGAGAAATAAACACTTCCGAACCTGTTTCAGTTATGGAACTGAAAACACCGGTTGTACTCCCCCGGACATCACTAATTAAGAAATGGAGAGTTATCATGAAAAATATCGTATTAGCATCCTTGCTGGGCTTTGGCTTAATTTCTTCGGCCTGGGCCACTGAAACCGTGAATATCCATGAGCGGGTCAACAATGCACAGGCACCTGCTCACCAGATGCAGTCTGCTGCGGCTCCTGTCGGGATCCAGGGGACTGCACCTCGTATGGCCGGTATGGACCAGCATGAACAGGCCATTATTGCTCATGAAACCATGACGAACGGGTCGGCGGATGCGCACCAGAAAATGGTGGAAAGTCATCAGAGGATGATGGGAAGTCAGACCGTTTCCCCTACCGGGCCGTCGAAGTCATTAGCGGCAATGAATGAGCATGAAAGAGCTGCAGTTGCCCATGAATTTATGAATAACGGTCAGTCTGGCCCACATCAGGCCATGGCCGAAGCGCATCGTCGCATGCTCAGTGCAGGCTGACGGCGAGGGAAGTATCTGTGCTGTCCTTATTTCCTTGATAGATTTTTCCGTAACCGGATATATGGCAACATCTTTGCCCCCTACAGGGGGCATTTTTATCAGATTCTGCTACAGTTAACGGGCATCAACGCTAAAAGGATATTTTTTATGAAAGCCAGAAACACTTTATTTGCAGTATTAATGTTATCCCTGCCAGCGATTTCAGCAGAACATTCAGAAATGAAAATGACTGATATGTCTACCTCGGCTTCGTCACAGGAATATATGGCTGGCATGAAAGACATGCATGACAAAATGATGGCTGCCGTAAATGAGTCCGATCCCGACAAGGCTTTTGCGAAAGGCATGGTAGCGCACCATGAAGGGGCAATAGCAATGGCTGAGACCGAGCTCAAATACGGAAAAGATCCGAAAATGAGAAAGCTCGCGCAGGACATCATTAAAGCTCAAAAAGGTGAAATTGAGCAGATGAATAAATGGCTTGATAGTCAAAAGTAAACATTGTAGAAATGTCACGACAAGCGTGATTTTACATCGTTCCTGGGCGCGGGAGTCGGTTAATCTTTATATAATTCAAACCCGATTAATTTCGGGTTTTTACTACTCTGTACTCCGGTCCTTTGTTGAGGACCGGAATATATGCACCTGAGATGCTTATTTAATACATTATCTCGTCATGGATACAATGTCGCTCAGGATCTCAACCAGCTCGCTTCTCTCCTGCGTTCCGTCATGATAGGTTGATCTTGAGATGATTCTTTCTGATGTCATCTGAGGCCAGAATTTATCTAGTACATTATCGGGTTTCATTCCCACAGCCCGGCCGATTATTTTTTTAG
The DNA here is from genome assembly GCF_036503815.1 of Escherichia coli. GTDB lineage: Bacteria > Pseudomonadota > Gammaproteobacteria > Enterobacterales > Enterobacteriaceae > Escherichia > Escherichia coli_F. The sequence continues at coordinate 290,384 of NZ_AP027764.1, read as the reverse complement.
CGTCACAGGTGTCCGTAAACGTGACGGCTACACCAGTAATTTCCTCGATAAGATCCGGGCACAGATAGTTTTCTATCTCACGTTTGCGCGTAGCGAAAAATACCTTACCGGCCTCCTCTACTTCTTTTTTACGCTTCTGGATGGACAGAACCTGTGCAGGGTCTCCCCCAATATCGGAGTCCAGAAATACGCACCAGGGAAGCCCCAGATCTTTGGCCAGATTCAATGTAACCCAGTGTTTGACGCTACCACACCCTCCTATGAGGACTGGCACTATTTTCACGTCCTCCAGAGAGGCTGGCAGCGCACCTGACTGTTTTAATGAACTGGCCGCATGCCTCAGGAAAGTAACATCCGACTTTCCCTCTACCAGAACAATCCCCTGCGCCCTTTCCATACCGGTCTCTGGCAGCACCCCCAGGCTTTCAGTGGCTTCCTTCAGCACTGCGTCATCCGGCATTTTTACTACGGGTTCACCCGCCTCATTTCGGGTAACATAACGTACGCCTTCGACAGGGATTAATCCGGCCAGCGCCGGGACATGGGTGGTGACGATAATCTGACGGTGCGGCTGGCCTGCCAGTGCCAGTAACGCTTTCATCAGCATCATCTGATAGTTCGGATGCTGTGACGTTTCAGGCTCCTCTATGGCATAAATCACATTTCTGGGCGTCCCCGCGACATTCTTTTCAGCCTCAGCCCAAAAAAAATTCAACAGGATAAGCCTCCTTATCCCGCTGCCGCGCTTATTGATGGGGATGCCATTTTCCCCGTCCAGGGTGAAATTGAAGGTCCACTTGGGTTTCTCCTTAAATCGTGGAGTCAGTTCACTGGCGAGTTCGGGGGCCATTTCACGTAATTTATCCAGCGTTCTCTGTGCGACATCCAGGACGCTGTCCTGAATCTCATTTTCCAGCGCTGTAATTTTGTCCTGCAGCGCAGCCTGAGCGTCTTTTACGGCCTGCTGTAAGGGGTTTTTAGCTTCGGAATCCCCGTCGCTGCTTTCCCTGTCGGCTTTGAAAATCGCATACGTGGGCAGCAAATCGAGGATCTTACCCCATAATGATTTTGTGTCGGTTCCGAACTCTTTATCGACATCCAGCATAATTTCCGAACAGGTATAGGGGGCTGCGGCTTCCCTGATGGCCTGACGCCATAACGATGCAGTGCGTTTATCCGCCACATTTTTTTCAACTTCTTTTCCCACCGCCTTGAGCTCAGAAATTTTCATGCCCAGTAAATTTCTCAGGGGCTCCTCATCCGGGTGGATGCAGCGGATGCAGGTCTGCTCCGGTTTTCCTGAGGTCGTTGCTTTAAACGTTTTGACGATTTCAAAATTGCCGTCCTCATTCAGCAGATGTTCTGAGGCGAGCGTGGTCTGCACCCTGTCGTCGATCATGATAAAATCGGGCAGGTCATCAAATTCACAGGCTATTTCAAAACGGCCGTCCCCTTCTCTTAGGCTGAAACAGTTCATGTCATTCTTGTCAGCCTTCATTCCTTCTGTTTCAAAAAAAATAGCCAGCGCTTCCAGAAGCGTTGATTTCCCAAAGTCATTACGACCGACAATACCCGTCATGCTTTCATCAATAATGATTTCAGTAGAGTTTCTGTAGCCTCTGAAGTTTTTCAGTTTTAATTTTCTGAGCCGCATATGAAGTCCTGTGTGTAAGAAAGCGTTTTGCTGCAACCTGAATACAAAATATATTTTCAAATGCCTGCCAACAAGCAGGGATAACCGTTATTCAGAATATCTTAACGACATTTCGGGATTATGATCTGGTCGCGCTTTCAGAACTTTACTGCCCCTCAAAACACCGGAAACTAACTTGTGGTTGGTTACATGGCAAAGTTAAAACTCCAGAATCACGGGTAATGATTTCAATGCTTATTATATTTTTTGGAATTGACTCATGAGCTTTATAATTTAAATGATAATAATAACCATTCTTTTATGCGTAATATTTGCTACTGACACTGATGAATTTAAAAGAAGATAGATTTTCATTTACGGATTATTTCCTAAATTCATCGATAATGTGATCGACATAAAATTTTCACTGAAGAATGAAGAGATAATTTAAGGCCGAGCGAAATAGCTCAAAATGGTGTATTTAACATAACAGAAGAAATGAAAGGCTCTATCGCAACCTGATACTTCAGGCCGCTAAGGGGTTAATCTTGTTGAAGAAAAATTAGACCGGGAAGCGCCAGGCGTCACCATTTCTCCCGCCTGGCTGGAAGTGAAGAATAATTGTGCATAGCTCCGTATTCGGGCTTTGCATCTGACAATGGTTCCCTGGATGAAAGTACGATCTCCACTCCAAGGACGCTGAACACCCTAAACAAACGCTCAAAACCCGCACTTGCAGGGTTGGCCTCTAGTCGGGCATAAGTTTGCTGTGTTATACCCAAACGTTCAGAAACATCTTTTTGCGTCAGTCCATTGGCTTTGCGAAAGCCGATTAAAACAGGACGTAACTGATTCAAAGTCTTCAAAGCGTATTGAGTGTTCATAAGTGACCTTCCGTATCGACGAGTTAACAAGCATAACGCAGGGATTTACAGCATATAGGCTGTAATGCTCATTAACAGACTATAGGCTGTAATACGAATCCTGCCAAGATGCGGCATCTTTCAAATACAAGGCCGTATTGGGTAAGCAGTACACCGTTATATAGCACCCCTTGCCCCTTTGCTGGAGAGGGACCCACGTGATCGCAGGTCTTTTAGACGTTGTTGCTAACCGGCATCATACACAGGTGGTAACCCCCAGGGAAACTCTATGAGTGATAATTTATTCCTGCCCCAGTCAAAATATAAAACCTTATCTAACTAGCTTTCTTAGTATTTTATAAATGAAGTGAAATTAGCGAAGAAGTTTTACATTGTAAAGTGAGCAAAAATATTTACCATTCAACTGGCAAAATTTACAATCTGCAGCCCTTAGCCTGAGAAAATGCACATTAACAGAATAATCATCAAGTCCGATAGAGGCATAACTTACGTCCTCAAAAATATCAGAAATAAATGAGTTGAAATTACAAAAATTAACTTCACTTAACATCTTGAACACCGCAGAAATATATCTATCATGCATTATCTTGACTTCGATAACCTTAGATAAACTTGAATGCGACTTACATTTGAAGAGATCAAAGAGAAAGTAAATCAGCATATTTTTATTGTCCGAAATCCATTTTAAAATTTTATTACGTGCACATGGTAATATATACACTGGATTTTTGAAAGGGTTTGAAACGTCAACCACAAGGGAACAATAACCATGAGGATTTATTCCACTTATAATTAAGTCACTAAGTCCTTTCACTGCATTCAAATAGTTATCAAAACAAACCTCATATAAACTGGTACTATGAACTGCACATTTAGATTCAAACAACCATCTATGACGCAGATAACCAATGCCTTTAGAGTGTATATCTTCAACAATACATTTGTGACAGTAACGAATGTTTGAGATGTTTACCAATGGATATGAATTAGTTATGTGAAAATTTTTCCGACAGGCATCTTCAACAGCGTTAAAATACCCGTAAACACCAGAAGATAACGACACTATATTGGAAGTTAGTATATAACCATTTCTAGTGGCAAGAATGTCATATATATCCTGCAAGCTATGCAATTTGTACATATCAATCAGTTCGAAACGAGGAAAGGCATCGTACCTTAGTGCGCCATGCTTTGATATTATGTTCCTGCAATTGGATAAGTTATACATTATCTGTGAACGCAGAAGAAAACTGTGCCACAATTCATTTTCGTAAACCATATAACTCCCTCTTATTTAATTAGTTCCATTTTTCTGAGAAGTATCATTGTCATTGGTAGTTTATCTCTGTATTTCAAAAGCCAGCCATGCCCTCCCAGTAAAGCATCTAGACTTGTAAGTGACATCGAGTACTGCCCCTGAGATAAAACATCATTTATTAATGATGATGAGATAATATCTCTCTCGCTCCAGTCTACTCTTTTATTTTTATAGCATCGTATTGTTTTAGGAAGACAGGAATTAAGCCAGTCACATTCATGTTTATTTAGCCAATAGAAACTTGCATAACAACTTTCTTTGACTAACTTTCGTGTTATAGAAACGGATTGATTATGTATAAATCTTAATATTTTCTGCTTATGACGCCGTCTTAAAGAATCTTTTTTACATTTTTTACGCCATGAGCATAAACCGTAACAAGATGAAATTACAGAGGATACAGCTCCTTCCGATAATGAGTTTTTCTCAGCTATGGATGCCAGACTAAACCCCCTTACAGCCATAGACTTGATAAGCAATTCAGTGAATATATTAATTTTTGTGTTTCGCTTAAACGCCCTCAGGTATTTTTTATAAATAAGTGTTTTAATGTAACATCTGCTGCGACTAAATTCCTTCCCAAGGTTGCTAACACTAGTATTATTTTCAACTATATGAAAACTGTATTTCTTATGACTTTTAAAGATTTCTTTCTTTTTATTAGTACGACTTCCTGCATACGTTGGCCAGCAAGTATTTAACAAACAATAACAAAGCAAAAGATGCTTTGTGGGATGCTGACAACATTTGTCTTTGAGTATAGGCTCCCAGTAATGATAATCAGTTAGGGATGTTGGTATAAGTCCCGATGAACCCTCCCCAAATAACTGGCACTTAGCATAAACATGTGCGTAGAATACATTTTTCTTTAAATTTCCATCCAATGATAATAAATTCAACTTTTTAAGTACATCCATGTAATTGGGGTGTGTAATATCTTTTCTTCTGATTATATTTAGGGACTCATAACAAAACTTAGCAAAATCGAAGTCTATCTCATTGCTAAGTTGTTCTGTATACGAAACAGGAGGCATCAGTCCAATACGTATGTGCGGTGAAGAAGGGACATGGATGCTTTCAAGCGCTACCGGATGCCGATGGCAGGTTGTAACCCCATGAAGCTGATGCGCCAGATGCCAATAAGTAACACCATAATGAAAAGTATCTTCACGAGCGCAAACCGGGCAAAACTTCAATAGTGTGCGCTGCCCTAGTGAAAAATTACTAAGGCGGCACAATCGATTAAGCCTGGCAGGGGTCGTGTTGAAATCCATAATTTCATTACGACTGATTGGTAGTGCCCAGGCAAAAAGAGGGAGTAAAGTCTGTTCATGCCAGAGCTGATCTGCACTTTCGGATGTATGAAGAGAAATAGCCTTTAATCCTGAATTGAGAATTGGATGGACGTTCATATCAGGTTTGTTGAAAATGATCGTTAACAGAGAAGATGGGGACATACCGTACACGGTAGTTGTCCGACAAAACCGGCTGAACAAGGATTCATCAGGCAAAACAGGCAACATTCTCATTTCCCACACCTCTCTTTGACCGTTACGAACTGTTACCTCATTACAATTTATTAAGTGGATCTATATTTATAAGCCCGCAACGCTGAAGAGCATCGTAGGTATTTTTCTTTTCAGCTGTTCTGTTGATAACAAGATCGTGGTCAAGAGACAGTATTTTCTCGTCGAAATTGCGCAAAACCTCGTCTATTTTTCCTACGAATTCCTTGTGCTGTGGCCTGTCTATATCCCCAGGGATCAAAGACTTTAGGGACTTCTCTGCCATGATTTTAGCCGAAGCATCACCCTCATTAGATGCAGAGAGCCATTTAGCTTCCTCATCTTCAGTCGCGGCCCCCGGGAGTGGAGTATCCTTATATTCCTCCGTATGACTCACGAGTACCGGTACAGAGGCCGACAAGACTGCGCCAGTGATGATTTCATTGCCGCTACCGATAACCTTTAATTGTGCCCCCCGATAAATCATCTGAGCCAATCCAATATTGCCTTTAGATAAAATGAATAATTTTTCGTTTAACTCATCATTTAATGGAGTTTCAACATTTGTCCATTGTAATGGCCATAAATAATGAATAAACGATTGCCAGTCTTGTGAATCGTATCTAACATTCTTAATTTTCATGTAACCACCAGACTCTGCCCGCCTGGCAATTCTCATTTTCTTTGTCAGCGTCTCGTCAAAAGGATGATTTCCACAAAAAACCATAGATACCCCCATGGAATCTACAATTTCATGTAAAAAATCAATCAACTTACTCTCACCCCCGGTTCTTGAAAATTTAAGCCTCTGCATTTCATCAATAACAAGGATACCCAAAAATGATGATTTAATTCTTTGTGCAATCTGGCGAGCCAGAGCACCATTTCTAATCTCAGGTGTAGTTCGTTCAATACCAATTGCATCATCTAATTTTTGTAAAATCTCTTCACAAAGGTCTCTCACACTTGAATTGTATGGACAATTAATCTTTACCCATACAATTTGCTTACTGAAGCCGGGAAAAACTCCTTTATAGCTGCTGTGTTCTATAATCTGAGGGAAATGATCCATGACTTGCTCAATCATGGTAGTTTTTCCAGAACCACTCATTCCAACTATCGTAATAGTTTCAGCCTGGGATTTAAAATATCCACTTTCTGGCTCAATATCAGGACGCTCATTTCCATAGTAATGAAGATATTGAATTGTTCCGCTTTTTAAAGGATTACGAGCTGCATAGCTTTCCCTAAGTGCCCGTAAGATCATCTTATAAGCCTGGATAAGATTGGTTTGAGGGCAACGGAATTTCTTTATACGTTCGACATACTGCTCTCTAACATTCGCCGGGGCAGTCCAGCGGATTTTTTCGTCAATTTCGGGGAAATAACTCATTTCCAGAAGTACTTCATCTTCCGTAAGCGCTTCAGGAAGTGCTTCAATTAAGGGATTGCCACGATACTCAGGTAACTCCTGTTCTTTATATATCGCTGAAACGCGCCGTATAAGATTCATTATTCTGCGTCCTCAGTCTTCTTCTTACCTTTTAACCATCTTTGTTTCTCCTCCCGGCCAGGCAAAAGCAGAACATTACTGGATGAAGGAAGTAGGGGTTCAGATCTTCCATTAGCAACATGAGTTCGCCCTAATGAATCAAGTTCATTTTTCCTGTTCTTTTTAATATCTTTACCATGTACCCGGCGAGATTCGTATATTTCATTTAATCTTTCGTTACCTTTCCTGTTAAATTCATCTTTATTATTGATATTGCTGAGCGAATCCAGAGTAAATAAATTAATTTCTTTTTGAGTATCTACCCAATCAGCCATTACATCTGTATCAAGATGAGCTTTCCCTTTAAATACATCTCTTTTCTTAAGTAGGTAATGTTTTTTGAAAATGCTATTTTTGTCAAATCTTACATATATATAATCTACGCAATTGTCATCTATTCTTGCTTCACAAGTGGTTCTTCCAAATACTCTGACACCTGATGCAATTTCAGGATCACATTCATAAAAAAGATTATTGTACTGAATCCCACCGGCGGTAATGTTAGCGTTCACAGGGATTAACAATCGTGCGATCACTTCGTCGGCCCCAACGGCTCTTGCGCTGAATCTCCCGTGCTTTAAGCTTATCATCCAACTATTTTTTGGTGATATTACGAGATCATTTTCAATCAGTAAGGGATTGATATAAGCCAGTTCCTCATACGTTCTCTGATTATGTGCAAGTATCTCCCGAATCAGTAAAGACGTGACCTCCTGAATCGTTAAACAAGCCCTGGATTGCGGTGTTGGCTCTCCTTTAACAATCTTTCCCCTTCGTGTTGTTCCAATAAGCCTATGAATAACCTCATCATTCAGAATGCCGAAACAGCGTTCAACAATGCTTTTTCTGTCGCCTCTACCGACTGGCGCAAACTCAAGTTTTGTCAGGGGGGTCATCTCTTCCTGAGGTTTAAGACCAATCATCTCCCCGTTGTCACACATCAATGTTAATGGAATGTGAGAACAAGGCCAATCATCATCAGTAATAGAGATTCCAAATAATCTACAATATTCTTTTTTTGGCATAAAGCAATTTGCTAACGCTTGTCGGGCGGCTCGCCATGAAGCATGGTATAAAGAAACATGAAGGCCAACAATCATTCTTGTTGCACGATCCACCACTGTATAAATAGTAGGACGCCCAATGACTTTTCGTCTGTTTAAACTCGAAATAAGATGTACATCAGCGACAGTTGAGTCTATTTCGAAAACATCACCCGGCAAAACAGTTGTATTAGCCACACTACCTAAAAGCGCCCGCATTTTGAGGTCTATTTCTTTTTTCGTGTTCTTCTTATTTATCGAGAAATCTTTAGTGAAGAGTTTTTTATTCCAGTATGAAAATTGTTTTAAAGAAGGAACATATGGAGCTCTATTTTCTAGGTTTGCTGTTTTAATTTCATCCCTAAAATACAAATCAATATGTCTCTCTAATGTTTTCTTTATCGTATCTCCGTTAACTTTATAATGATACGTAATGAGAGATTTTCTAATATTATTTATATCTCTTTCATTAAGAATGAAAACACGTGATCGTTCATTAGGTAATGCTCTGTTTTTTTTGGAATTCCCAAGTTTAATTTCATGTTTGATTCTACTTTTCCCAGCGGCGCCACAGTTCGAGAATGCGGGTAGCAATGCATAAATATCCTGCCCATGTCGCCAATACAACGCCAGAAGCGTTCTGATAGTATATTGTGATATTTTTTTATTTCTTGAGTAATCCATTAAAAGGTGCGACTTTTTATGTAATGCATAGTCGAACAGAAACATTCTGTCATCTACAAGATCTTTAATGATATTGTAATTTTCATCTCGCCTTCCTCTGTCTTTATCTGTTAATTCTTTCTCATCTACTAACATATATGAAGGATATATATAATCTTTACAAGTTATGCTATTTGATTCAATATAATATTTAAACATTGAAAATGAGAAAGGGATTGGCTTACCCGTTCTTTCTGATTTTATTTTAAACAAAATTAACAAATCGACCTTTCTGTCAAAATCCAAAACACGGTAAAGTCCCTCTGCAAGCAAATCAGTGCCTTGAGAGAGCCAGACTGAATTCCTAATAATATCCATTTGCGTTCAGTCCTATATAGTGGTCATTGGAAATTATCTTTATCAGACCGGTTTCGAGTATTGGATATGATAAATCAACATTTATCATTTTTAATCCAATCATTGCCTGCAATAACATCATCGCTTCTTGTGCATCTACCCCAAAGATTGATGAAATCATTGCACGTAGTCCTACTATGGGATAAACATCTGGTTTAAGCTTCCATAGGATTTTATCAAGAGGATATTTATCATAAAATTCAGAACCATCTCTTAATACAGAAGTAGCCCAGCAAATGTTTTTACCGACGACGTTATTGAGTTCCGAGCCAACATAAATTTGAAACTCAACATCAATCAACTGCCAAAACATCCTCTCTATTTCAAGTTTTTGGGCTTCGCGTTCAGGTATGCTCTCGTTATGTTTTACTGCTATAGCTTTGTATCGAAGTCCGCCTTCAGGAGTTCTCAAGGTCAGTAAAAAATCGGTTGTCATAACATTCAGAACTTCGACAGGTACTCCTCTTACTCCCCTCACCATAGGATGTTGAAAATGTAGATGATTTGCTATTTGTTGGGTAAGCCGGAGAGGAAAGAGTGGGAATTGTTCCCGGATATCAATCACCGAGTCATTAAACTCAGCCAGATAGAAAAAGTTACTTTCGACAGAAGAAAGGAGATGATGGTTTCGAAACGTCTTAAGGCCAAAGACTATCGAACGGTTTCCACGGGATTTAACGTCCTGAGCTCTAAGCCAGGGCTGATAACTTTGGCCATAGCCCACTCCTATGCCGTCACCTAGCGCATTTTCATAATCCAAATAGGATTTGAGACGCCTACCCCTAGCCATGATCGTACCCTAAAAACGACATTGATACGTACCTATATGTGCATTTTATAGTCTCCAACCCTATAACCACACATTCAGTAAGTATACAACATTAGCGTCGTTTTTTGAGAATGGTTACAACTTTAGTGCTTTGTGTACAACTTTATTGTCCTCGGACAGCAATCAAATCCTGCGCACAAGCCCACGCACTCGACCACGCCCACTGGAAGTTATAGCCCCCCAGCCAGCCGGTGACGTCCATCACTTCGCCGATGAAATACAGCCCAGGCACTTTGCGCGCTTCCATCGTCCGTGAAGAGAGTTCGTTGGTATCCACGCCGCCGAGCGTCACTTCGGCAGTGCGATAGCCTTCAGTGCCGTTCGGCTGCACACGCCAGTCGGTCAATGTGCTAATCAGTGCCTGTTGGTCACGTACGTTGAGCTGTTTTAGCGAGACATCCGGGATTTGCCCGAGTTGTTGTAAGCGTTCAACCAACCGCTTCGGTAGATGAACCGCCAGTGTGTTTTTCAGGCTCTGATTCGGATGTGCGTTACGCTGTTCATTCAGGAAGGTTTCGAGGTCCACATCCGGTAGCAGATTGATACTGACAAATTCACCCGGTTGCCAGTAGCTGGAAATTTGCAACACCGCCGGTCCAGACAAGCCGCGATGGGTGAAGAGTAAGTTCTCACGGAAAACGGTGCCGTTTTCAGCGGTAATCACGGAAGGCACCGCCACGCCTGCCAGCACCTGTAACTCTTCGAGCAACGGTTTATGCAGAGTGAATGGCACCAGACCCGCGCGGGTCGGCAGCACGTTGAGGCCAAATTGTTCGGCAATCTTATAACCAAACGGCGACGCGCCCAGCCCTGGCATTGACAGTCCACCGGTCGCGATGACCAGCTTTTCGCAACCGACAGTCATGCCGTTCAGTTCAAGCATGAAGCCTGTATCATCCTTCGCCACGCTCAGCACTTCGCTACGCAATCTAAAGGTCACATTGCCCTTCTCGCACTCATCCACCAGCATGTCGACAATCTGCTGCGCGGAGTCATCGCAGAAGAGTTGCCCTAACGTTTTCTCGTGCCAGGTGATGCCGTGTTTATTGACCAGATCAATGAAATCCCACTGGGTAAAACGCGCGAGTGCAGACTTACAAAAATGCGGATTCTGGCTCAGATAAGCGCCCGGTTCGACATAAAGGTTGGTAAAGTTGCAGCGCCCACCGCCAGACATGAGGATTTTGCGCCCTGGTTTTTTACCATTATCGATCAGCAGAACCCGGCGTCCTGCCTGACCTGCCTGCGCAGAACAGAACATACCCGCCGCACCAGCGCCTATAATAATGGCATCAAACCTTTCCACGTTGCGCTCCTCTAAGAAAAAACGGGCGTGAATTGTAAAGATTCCTCAGTGGTCGCACCAGCATCAATATTACTAAAAGGAAGTATTTGCCTGAATTATATAAGATAATTATTTTTTGAGTGCAATCTATACAGGAGGCAAATCAAAAAAAGTCTATATTTCACTTTGCCCGCGCCGCGAAAGTCACTGATAATGCGCCGCGTTCATGTCCTCAAAATGGCGTAACGTCCTATGCTACATTTGTTTGCTGGCCTGGATTTGCATACCGGGCTGTTATTATTGCTTGCACTGGCTTTTGTGCTGTTCTACGAAGCCATCAATGGTTTCCATGACACAGCCAACGCCGTGGCAACCGTTATCTATACCCGCGCGATGCGTTCTCAGCTCGCCGTGGTTATGGCGGCGGTGTTCAACTTTTTGGGTGTTTTGCTGGGTGGTCTGAGTGTTGCCTATGCCATTGTGCATATGCTGCCGACGGATCTGCTGCTTAATATGGGATCGTCTCATGGCCTTGCCATGGTGTTCTCTATGTTGCTGGCGGCGATTATCTGGAACCTGGGTACCTGGTACTTTGGTTTACCTGCATCCAGCTCTCATACGCTGATTGGCGCGATCATCGGGATTGGTTTAACCAATGCGTTGATGACCGGGACGTCAGTGGTGGATGCACTCAATATCCCGAAAGTATTAAGTATTTTCGGTTCTCTGATCGTTTCCCCTATTGTCGGCCTGGTGTTTGCTGGCGGTCTGATTTTCTTGCTGCGCCGCTATTGGAGCGGCACCAAGAAACGCGCCCGTATCCACCTGACCCCAGCGGAGCGTGAAAAGAAAGACGGCAAGAAAAAGCCGCCGTTCTGGACGCGTATTGCGCTGATCCTTTCCGCTATCGGTGTGGCGTTTTCTCACGGCGCAAATGATGGTCAGAAAGGCATTGGTCTGGTTATGTTGGTACTGATTGGCGTCGCGCCAGCAGGCTTCGTAGTGAATATGAATGCCACTGGCTACGAAATCACCCGTACCCGTGATGCCATCAACAACGTGGAAGCTTACTTTGAGCAGCACCCTGCGCTGCTGAAACAGGCTACCGGTGCTGATCAGTTAGTACCGGCTCCGGAAGCTGGCGCAACGCAACCTGCGGAGTTCCATTGCCATCCGTCGAATACCATTAACGCGCTCAACCGCCTGAAAGGCATGTTGACTACTGATGTGGAAAGCTACGACAAGCTGTCGCTTGATCAACGTAGCCAGATGCGCCGCATTATGCTGTGCGTTTCTGACACTATCGACAAAGTGGTGAAGATGCCTGGCGTGAGTGCTGACGATCAGCGTCTGTTGAAGAAACTGAAGTCCGACATGCTTAGCACCATCGAGTATGCGCCGGTGTGGATCATCATGGCGGTCGCGCTGGCGTTAGGTATCGGTACGATGATTGGCTGGCGTCGTGTGGCAACGACTATCGGTGAGAAAATCGGTAAGAAAGGCATGACCTACGCTCAGGGGATGTCTGCCCAGATGACTGCGGCAGTGTCTATCGGCCTGGCGAGTTATACCGGGATGCCGGTTTCCACTACCCACGTACTCTCCTCTTCTGTCGCGGGGACGATGGTGGTAGATGGCGGCGGCTTACAGCGTAAAACCGTGACCAGTATTCTGATGGCCTGGGTGTTTACCCTTCCGGCTGCGGTACTGCTTTCCGGCGGGCTTTACTGGCTCTCCTTGCAGTTCCTGTAATCGCACGCACCAAAACGAGCGGGTCAGCTGGCCCGCTTCAGATTGTTGACATAGTGCGCTTTGTTCATGCCGGATGCGGCGTGAACGCCTTATCCAGCCTACAAAAACATGCAAATTCAATAGATTGCAGAGATTATGTAGGCCTGATAAGCGTAGCACATCAGGCAATTTTGCGTTTGTAATCAGTCTCGAGCGGGTCAGTTTGCTGGCCCGCTTTTTTTATGCGTTATTTTTGCTGAAGTGCTTAATGCCAAATCATCAATGCAATCAGACTGACCACCACCAGACCACACAATGCGCTGGTCAGAATAAACTGCCGACGCACCCGCTCACAGCGGCGAATAAACTCATCATCGTGATGATCGCGATAACGTTGGGCATAGATATACCAAACGAGACGCACCTGTTTGTTGGGTTGGCCATGTGAGGTAAAAAAGCCCCCTCCATCAACATATTGATAGAGCAATGGATCGCAGTTACGCAGTACCACTAACAACGCGCGTAGTGATGAGAAATAGCGCGCCATGTTAACAATGCAAACGACACATAAAGCCCAAAATAATGCGACGGTGCTTATCATACCTCCTCCCCGGCGACCTGCCCGCGGAGTTCCACCCCGGGGCTACCGCTCCCGATACGCTGCCAATCAGTTAACACCAGGTCCTGGAGAAACCGCTTTTGTGGTGACCAACATCCGAGCGGCTCTATAGATAGTGTAGGAGATCAGGTTGTTTTTTTTCCAGAAGGTTAACCACTATCAATATATTCATGCCGAAAATTTGTTTATCTAACGGGTAAGCAAGGCGGATTGACGGATCATCCGGGTCGCTATAAGGTAAGGATGGTCTTAACACTGAATCTTTACGGCTGGGTTAGCCCCGCGCACGTAGTTCGCAGGACGCGGGTGACGTAACGGCACAAGAAACGCTAGCTGGCCAGTCATCGACAACTTTATGGAAGGAGTAACACTATGGCTTATAAACACATTCTCATCGCGGTCGATCTCTCCCCGGAAAGCAAAGTTCTGGTAGAGAAAGCAGTCTCTATGGCTCGCCCCTACAATGCGAAAGTTTCTCTGATCCACGTAGATGTAAACTACTCTGACCTATACACCGGGCTTATTGATGTGAATCTGGGTGATATGCAGAAACGCATCTCTGAAGAGACACATCATGCGCTGACCGAGCTTTCCACTAATGCAGGCTACCCAATCACTGAAACCCTGAGCGGCAGCGGCGATCTGGGCCAGGTTCTGGTCGATGCAATCAAGAAATACGATATGGATCTGGTGGTTTGTGGTCACCACCAGGACTTCTGGAGCAAACTGATGTCTTCCGCACGTCAGCTGATCAACACCGTTCACGTTGATATGCTGATTGTTCCGCTGCGCGACGAAGAAGAATAATCTTCCCTCCACGACGTGTGCCTGAACGCCCGCATATGCGGGCGTTTTGCTTTTTGGCGCGCCTTGTTACCTGATGCAGCGTATACGCCTTATCTGGCCTACGATCTGCGTACGCAATCAAAATCCCCAGCCAATACAACATTTAACACCATCATATTTTCCATCATTAGTGTGATCAGCTGGTTATTTTCTGTTGTAATAGTGTATTAATCTATTCACCGCATCAATATTAAGAATCTCTGACAGATGTAAACTTTTTCGCGCGTTATCCCTTACGCGTTCATACTTTTCAGGATGGTATTGGAAGGTTAATAAATATGAATACAACAACACCCATGGGGATGCTGCAGCAACCTCGCCCATTTTTCATGATCTTTTTTGTCGAGTTATGGGAGCGATTCGGCTACTACGGCGTGCAGGGCGTACTGGCGGTTTTCTTCGTTAAACAGCTTGGATTCTCGCAAGAGCAGGCTTTTGTCACTTTTGGTGCGTTTGCTGCGCTGGTCTATGGCCTCATTTCCATTGGCGGCTATGTCGGCGACCACCTGCTGGGGACCAAACGCACCATTGTTCTCGGAGCACTTGTGCTGGCGATTGGCTACTTCATGACCGGCATGTCGCTACTTAAGCCTGACCTGATTTTCATCGCCCTGGGGACTATCGCTGTCGGTAACGGCCTGTTTAAAGCTAACCCTGCCAGCTTGCTTTCGAAGTGCTATCCACCGAAAGATCCGCGGCTTGATGGCGCATTCACCCTGTTCTATATGTCGATCAATATCGGCTCGTTGATAGCGTTATCGTTGGCCCCTGTGATCGCTGATAGATTCGGCTATTCAGTCACCTACAACCTGTGCGGTGCGGGATTAATTATCGCGCTATTGGTTTACATCGCCTGTCGTGGAATGGTGAAAAACATTGGTTCTGAACCCGACTTCAAGCCGATGAGCTTCAGCAAACTGTTGTACGTGTTACTTGGCAGCGTGGTGATGATCTTCGTCTGTGCATGGCTGATGCACAACGTAGAAGTCGCCAATCTGGTGCTGATTGTTCTCTCCATCGTCGTCACCATCATCTTCTTTCGTCAGGCATTCAAGCTGGATAAAACCGGGCGCAATAAAATGTTTGTTGCCTTTGTCCTGATGCTCGAAGCGGTGGTGTTTTACATTCTCTACGCCCAGATGCCAACGTCGCTGAACTTCTTTGCCATCAACAACGTGCATCATGAAATTCTCGGCTTTTCCATCAACCCGGTCAGCTTCCAGGCGCTTAACCCGTTCTGGGTGGTACTCGCCAGCCCAATACTGGCAGGTATCTACACGCATTTGGGTAACAAAGGCAAAGACCTCTCGATGCCGATGAAATTTACTCTCGGTATGTTTATGTGCTCGCTGGGCTTTTTGACGGCTGCAGCTGCGGGAATGTGGTTTGCTGATGCACAAGGGCTGACATCACCATGGTTTATCGTGCTGGTTTACTTATTCCAGAGTTTAGGTGAACTGTTTATTAGTGCCCTTGGCCTGGCGATGATTGCTGCCCTGGTGCCGCAGCATTTGATGGGCTTTATTCTCGGGATGTGGTTTCT
Source organism: Escherichia coli (assembly GCF_036503815.1). Classification (GTDB taxonomy): domain Bacteria; phylum Pseudomonadota; class Gammaproteobacteria; order Enterobacterales; family Enterobacteriaceae; genus Escherichia; species Escherichia coli_F. The sequence goes on along the minus strand of NZ_AP027764.1, from coordinate 274,516 downwards.
GACGCAAGCTGCCGCGTTCTTGCTTGGCGGCTATGTGGCAACATTTACCGCAGTACCAGACAACATTACAGATCCGCTTGAGACGTTGCCCGTCTATACCAGCGTGTTTGGTAAAATTGGCCTGGTTACGCTGGGCGTTGCAGTAGTGATGCTGTTGATGGTGCCGTGGCTGAAACGCATGATTGAGACGCCGGAAAGCCATTAATTATTCTTGCAGAACACAGGGTAGCAATAACACTACCCTGCTTTACTTTCACACCGGCGTACCTGCATAAATATCAAAGCGATGCCCTTTGGTAACTACCGCGTTTGGCGTGGCGACATTCGCCAGCGGTGGCGCGTAGTCCGGGCGCTTTACCACCACGCGTTTGGTCGCCAGCAAGCGTGCAGGCTCCAGCAATCCATCAGCGTCGAGATCCGGCCCCACCAGCGACTGGAACACGCGCATCTCTTTTTTCACCAGCGCGCTTTTCTGCTTATGCGGGAACATCGGGTCGAGATAGACCACCTGCGGGCGGGGAGTAATATCGGTTAGCGCCGTCAGGCTGGAGGCGTGGATTAACTGTAAACGCTCCTGCAACCAGCCGCCGATTTCCGCATCCGCATAACCACGCGCCAGGCCGTCGTCGAGCAGCGCGGCAACGACTGGATTACGCTCCAGCATCCGCACACGACAGCCGACCGAAGCCAGCACAAAGGCATCGCGCCCCAGTCCTGCGGTAGCGTCCACCACGTCCGGGAGATAATCGCCTTTAATGCCCACCGCTTTCGCCACCGCCTCACCGCGTCCACCGCCAAATTTGCGACGGTGCGCCATCGCTCCGCCAACAAAATCAACAAAGATGCCACCAAGCTTCGGCTCATCACGCTTGCGCAGTTCCAGATGCTCCGGTGTTAACACCAGCGCCATCAGGTTGTCTTCATCGTGCTCCAGCCCCCAGCGAGCCGCCAGAACAGATAAGGCACCGTCTCCGGTGCCTGTTTCATCAATTAAGCAGATTTTCACTGAATGATCAGCCCTTAATGCCGTAATGCTCCAGCATCGCATCCAGTTGCGGTTCACGACCACGGAAGCGTTTGAACAGATCCATCGGCTCTTCTGAACCACCACGGCTCAGAATGTTGTCGAGGAACGACTGTCCGGTTTCACGGTTGAAAATGCCCTCTTCCTCAAAACGCGAGAAGGCATCTGCCGCCAGCACATCGGCCCACAGGTAGCTGTAGTAACCTGCCGCATAACCACCAGCAAAGATGTGGCTAAATGCATGTGGGAAGCGGCCCCAGGACGGAGACGGTACCACGGCAACCAGTTTTTTGATTTCTGCCAGAGTTTCGAGGATTTTCGCCCCCTGATCCGGACGGAATTCTGCATGTAGACGGAAATCGAACAGGCCGAATTCCAGCTGACGCAGAATAAACAGCGCCGCCTGGTAGTTCTTCGCCGCCAGCATTTTATCCAACAGTTCTTTCGGCAGCGGTTCGCCAGTCTCATAGTGACCGGAGATAAACGCCAGCGCCTCCGGCTCCCAGCACCAGTTTTCCATAAACTGGCTCGGCAGTTCGACCGCATCCCACGGTACCCCGCTGATCCCGGATACACCGGCGGTTTCAATGCGGGTCAGCATATGATGCAGACCATGACCGAACTCGTGGAACAGCGTGATTACTTCGTCATGCGTAAACAGCGCCGGTTTACCATTCACCGGGCGGTTGAAGTTACATGTCAGGTAAGCGACCGGTTTTTGCAGCGAACCGTCGGCTTTACGCATCTGGCCTACGCAGTCATCCATCCACGCCCCGCCGCGCTTGTTCTCACGGGCATAGAGGTCGAGGTAGAAGCTGCCGCGCAGTTCGTTGTTCTCGTCATACAGTTCGAAGAAACGGACATCCGGATGCCAGACATCAACATCTTTGCGCTCTTTAGCGGTGATGCCGTAAATACGTTTCACCACTTCAAACAAGCCGTTAACCGCTTTGTTTTCCGGGAAGTACGGACGCAGCTGTTCGTCGCTGATGCTGTAGAGGTGCTGTTTCTGTTTTTCGCTGTAGTACGCAATATCCCACGGCTGCAACTCATCGACGTCAAATTCGGCTTTGGCGAAGGTGCGCAGCTGTGCCAGCTCTTTTTCACCCTGCGGACGGGCGCGTTTTGCCAGATCGGTTAAGAAATCAAGCACCTGCTGCGGGTTTTCTGCCATTTTAGTGGCAAGGGATTTAAAGGCGTAGTTTTCAAAGCCCAGCAGTTGCGCCAGTTCGTGACGCAGCGCGAGGATCTCTTCCATCACCTTGCTGTTATCCCACTTACCGGCGTTCGGGCCTTGATCGGAAGCGCGAGTGCTGTAAGCGCGATACATCTCTTCACGCAAGGCCTGGTTGTCGCAGTAGGTCATTACCGGCAAATAGCTTGGGATATCCAGCGTCAGCAAGTAGCCCTCCAGTTCTTTCGCTTCGGCCTGGGCTTTTGCCGCTGCCAGCGCGCTTTCTGGCATACCCGCCAGTTCCGCTTCGTCGGTAACGAGTTTGGTCCAGCCCATCGTCGCATCAAGGACGTTGTTGCTGTACTGGTTGCCCAGTTCGGAAAGACGGGTAGCAATTTCGCCGTAGCGTTGCTGTTTCTCTTTCGGCAGACCGATGCCAGAGAGTTCAAAATCACGCAGGGCGTTATCAACCGCTTTCTTCTGCGCCGTATTCAGCGTGGCGTAATGATCGCCATCGCGCAGATCGCGGTACGCTTTATACAGCCCTTCATGTTGCCCTACCCAGGTGCTGTATTCTGACAGCAGCGGCAGGGTTTGTTCGTAGGCTTCACGCAGTTCCGGGCTATTTTTCACCGAGTTCAGGTGGCTGACCGGGGAGAAGATACGCCCCAACACATCGTCCACTTCCGCCAGCGGCTGGCAGAGATTTTCCCAGGTGTACGGTGCCCCTTGCGCTACTACGCGCTCCACATTTTCACGGCAGTCATTCAATGCCTTCGTCACGGCTGGAACGACATGTTCCGGGAGAATTTTAGAAAACGGAGGCAATTCAAAGGGAGTCAGTAACGGATTCGTCATTAGCGCAGTCCTGGTTAAAGAGGTTAAGGAAGCGCTCAACAGGCGCTTTACATAATGTGTGTAGCATGGGGTTAAGTGTAGTGAATTTCAATGAGAAACGTTACGCTTTCGCGGCGACGGCCTCTTTTCGGTATACTGTCCTGATAGGCTTTTGTGCGCCCCGAATACGGGCCGATTTTTACTTACCGGAACACCTTTACCCATGCTCAGTTATCGCCACAGCTTTCACGCTGGCAACCACGCCGACGTCCTTAAACATACCGTTCAGAGCCTGATCATCGAGTCGCTGAAAGAGAAAGATAAACCGTTTCTCTATCTGGATACCCACGCGGGTGCGGGACGTTATCAGTTAGGCAGTGAACATGCCGAGCGTACCGGCGAATATCTCGAAGGTATCGCCCGTATCTGGCAGCAGGACGATCTGCCTGCGGAGCTGGAACCGTACATCAGCGTGGTGGAACATTTTAACCGTAGCGGGCAGTTACGTTACTACCCAGGTTCGCCGTTGATTGCTCGCCAGCTACTGCGCGAGCAGGACAGTCTGCAACTGACCGAGCTGCACCCGAGCGATTACCCGTTGCTGCGCTCTGAATTTCAGAAAGACAGCCGTGCGCGCGTGGAAAAAGCCGACGGTTTCCAGCAGCTTAAAGCCAAGCTGCCGCCGGTTTCTCGCCGTGGTTTAATCCTTATCGACCCGCCGTATGAAATGAAAACCGACTATCAGGCGGTGGTCAGCGGCATTAACGAGGGGTATAAACGTTTTGCCACAGGCGTCTACGCGCTGTGGTATCCAGTGGTGCTGCGTCAGCAAATCAAGCGCATGATCCACGATCTGGAAGCGACCGGTATTCGCAAGATTATGCAAATTGAACTGGCGGTATTGCCAGACAGCGATCGCCGTGGCATGACCGCTTCCGGCATGATTGTGATTAACCCGCCGTGGAAGCTGGAACAGCAGATGAATAACGTGTTGCCGTGGTTGCATAGCAAACTGGTTCCGGCTGGCACCGGGCATGCCGCCGTAAGCTGGATCGTGCCAGAGTAATTGCAGCCATTGCTGGCACCTATTACGTCTCGCGCTACAATCGCGGTAATCAACGATAAGGACAATATGTCATGACTAAACACTATGATTACATCGCCATCGGCGGCGGCAGCGGCGGTATCGCCTCCATCAACCGCGCGGCTATGTACGGTCAGAAATGCGCGCTGATTGAAGCCAAAGAACTGGGCGGCACCTGCGTGAATGTTGGCTGCGTGCCGAAAAAAGTGATGTGGCACGCGGCGCAAATCCGTGAAGCGATCCACATGTACGGCCCGGATTATGGCTTTGATACCACCATCAATAAATTCAACTGGGAAACGTTGATCGCCAGCCGTACCGCCTATATCGACCGTATTCATACTTCCTATGAAAACGTGCTCGGTAAAAATAACGTTGATGTAATCAAAGGCTTTGCCCGCTTCGTTGATGCCAAAACCATTGAAGTAAACGGCGAAACCATCACGGCCGATCATATCCTGATCGCCACCGGCGGTCGTCCGAGCCACCCGGATATTCCAGGCGTGGAATACGGTATTGATTCCGATGGCTTCTTCGCCCTGCCTGCTTTACCAGAGCGCGTGGCGGTTGTTGGCGCAGGTTACATTGCCGTTGAACTGGCGGGCGTGATTAACGGCCTCGGCGCGAAAACGCATCTGTTTGTTCGTAAACATGCGCCGCTGCGCAGCTTCGACCCGATGATCTCTGAAACGCTGGTCGAAGTGATGAACGCCGAAGGCCCACAGTTGCATACCAACGCCATCCCGAAAGCGGTGGTGAAAAATGCCGACGGCAGCCTGACGCTGGAGCTGGAAGATGGTCGCAGTGAAACGGTGGATTGCCTGATTTGGGCGATTGGTCGCGAGCCTGCCAATGACAACATTAACCTCGAAGCCGCTGGCGTAAAAACCAACGAAAAAGGTTATATCGTCGTCGATAAATATCAAAATACCAGCGTTGAAGGTATTTACGCGGTGGGCGATAACACGGGTGCAGTGGAACTGACACCGGTGGCAGTTGCAGCGGGTCGCCGTCTCTCTGAACGCCTGTTTAATAACAAGCCGGATGAGCATCTGGATTACAGCAACATTCCGACCGTGGTCTTCAGCCATCCGCCGATTGGGACTGTTGGTTTAACGGAACCGCAGGCGCGCGAGCAATACGGCGACGATCAGGTGAAAGTGTATAAATCCTCTTTCACCGCGATGTATACCGCCGTCACCACTCACCGCCAGCCGTGCCGCATGAAGCTGGTGTGCGTTGGACCGGAAGAGAAGATTGTCGGTATTCATGGCATTGGCTTTGGTATGGATGAAATGTTGCAGGGCTTCGCGGTGGCGCTGAAGATGGGCGCAACCAAAAAAGACTTCGACAATACCGTCGCCATTCACCCAACGGCGGCAGAAGAGTTCGTTACCATGCGTTAAATGTTAAAGGGCAAAGAGTGGTGTGCTCTTTGCCCTTAGTTACGTTTCCGCTATCAGTTCAGAAGCTGAAGCAGGAAGCGGATCAGTTCCAGCAGCGCAATTAACGCCCCAAGAACGATGATTGCTTTATCAATCACCCGTTTTCTCCATGCGATGGAGTGAGAATGCATCCGCTTACTCATCCACTGCCTGTCACGGCGCATGCCTCATTGTTAGATGACGACTATCTCACTCCGGCCAGAGCATCAGTTAACGGCACCACCCGTACCACTGATCAGGACTTTGAAAGCGTTTATGCGCATTGCCAGAGTGAAAATGCCTCAGAGCCAACTGGATAATCATACAGTACTTGCGGGTTATAAAACCAGCACGTCCTTGCAATAGTTTCAGTATGGTATTAGCATTGATGTGTTAGATGATGGCTATCTCACTCCAGCCAGAGCCACCAACTCAGGGCTGAAGAGTAAAAAAACCGACGCGAAGTCGGTTTTTTTACGTCCGGATTCGGACAAGGCTTGGTACGGCAGCGACCCGATGAAAGTATATCAATCCTCTTTCACCACCATGTATAGCAAACTGTCCCTTCGCCAGCTGAAGAAATCGCTAACGCTTGCAATGTTAGCCACTGGCTAATAGTATTGAACCGTTAGATGTGGGCATTCTCACTCCAGCCAGAGCCACCAACTCTGGCTGAAGAGTAAAAAAACCGACGCAAAGTCGGTTTTTTTACATCCTGATTCAGACTTCCTTTCAAATGAACACCCAACGCTTAATTCACACCTATACCTTTCTCTACACTTACATATTCGTTAAGTCATATATGTTTTTGACTTATCCGCTTCGAAGAGAGACACTAAGTGCAACAATCAGGAGCGCAATATGTCATTTCTGTTACCCATCCAACTCTTCAAAATTCTTGCCGATAAAACCCGTCTGGGCATCGTTTTACTGCTCAGCGAACTGGGAGAGTTATGCGTCTGCGATCTGTGCACTGCCCTCGATCAGTCGCAGCCCAAGATCTCCCGCCATCTGGCATTACTGCGTGAAAGTGGGCTATTGCTGGACCGCAAGCAAGGAAAGTGGGTTCATTACCGTTTATCGCCGCATATTCCAGCATGGGCGGCGAAAATTATTGAGCAGGCCTGGCGAAGCGAACAGGAAAAGGTTCAGATGATTGTCCGTAACCTCGCCAGACAAAATTGTTCCGCAGACAGTAAGAATATTTGTAGTTAAAAAATTTATCTAAACACATATGAATATTCGAATGTGTTTTATCCAGGAGGCATGATGTTACTGGCGGGCGCTATCTTTGTCCTGACCATCGTATTGGTTATCTGGCAGCCGAAAGGTTTAGGCATCGGCTGGAGTGCGACACTGGGCGCCGTACTGGCGTTAGTTACTGGCGTGGTCCATCCGGGCGATATTCCGGTGGTGTGGAATATCGTCTGGAACGCGACGGCGGCGTTTATAGCCGTCATTATCATCAGCTTGCTGCTGGATGAGTCCGGCTTTTTTGAATGGGCGGCGCTGCACGTCTCACGCTGGGGCAATGGGCGCGGTCGCTTGCTGTTTACCTGGATTGTCCTGCTCGGTGCTACCGTTGCGGCCCTGTTTGCCAATGATGGCGCGGCGCTTATTTTGACGCCGATTGTCATCGCCATGCTGCTGGCTTTAGGGTTCAGCAAAGGCACTACGCTGGCGTTTGTTATGGCGGCCGGATTCATTGCCGATACCGCCAGCCTGCCGCTTATTGTCTCCAATCTGGTGAATATCGTTTCGGCAGATTTCTTTAGTCTCGGCTTTCGCGAATATGCCTCGGTGATGGTGCCGGTGGATATCGCTGCAATACTGGCTACCCTGGTGATGTTGCATCTCTATTTCCGCAAAGATATTCCGCAGAACTACGACATGGCGCTGCTAAAATCTCCCGCAGATGCGATTAAAGATCCTGCGACGTTCAAAACTGGCTGGGTTGTTTTACTGCTTCTGCTGGTGGGATTTTTCGTCCTGGAACCGCTCGGCATTCCGGTAAGCGCCATTGCGGCAGTAGACGCGCTGATATTATTTGCCGTCGCTAAACGCGGTCATGCGATTAATACGGGTAAAGTGCTGCGCGGTGCCCCCTGGCAGATTGTCATCTTCTCGCTCGGCATGTATCTGGTGGTTTACGGCCTGCGCAATGCCGGACTAACGGAATATCTTTCTGGAGTACTCAACGTGCTGGCGGATCACGGCCTGTGGGCGGCGACGCTCGGCACCGGATTCCTCACTGCGTTCCTCTCTTCTATTATGAACAATATGCCGACGGTACTGGTTGGCGCGTTGTCCATTGATGGCAGCACGGCGTCTGGTGTCATCCAAGAAGCGATGGTTTATGCCAACGTGATTGGCTGCGATTTGGGACCGAAAATCACCCCGATTGGTAGTCTGGCGACGCTGCTCTGGCTGCACGTACTTTCGCAGAAGAATATGACTATCAGCTGGGGATATTACTTCCGTACAGGGATTATCATGACCCTGCCGGTGCTGTTTGTGACGCTGGCTGCGCTGGCGCTACGTCTCTCTTTCACTTTGTAATGAGATATTGATATGAGCAACATTACCATTTATCACAACCCGGCCTGCGGCACGTCGCGAAATACGCTGGAGATGATCCGCAACAGCGGCACAGAACCGACCATTATCTATTATCTGGAAACACCGCCAACGCGCGATGAGCTGGTCAAACTCATTGCCGATATGGGGATTTCCGTACGCGCGCTGTTGCGTAAAAACGTCGAGCCGTATGAGGAACTGGGCCTTGCAGAAGATAAATTTACTGACGATCGGTTAATCGACTTTATGCTTCAGCACCCGATTCTGATTAATCGCCCGATTGTGGTGACGCCGCTGGGAACTCGTCTGTGCCGCCCTTCAGAAGTGGTGCTGGAAATTCTGCCAGATGCGCAACAAGGCGCGTTCACCAAGGAAGATGGCGAGAAAGTGGTTGATGAAGCGGGTAAACGCCTGAAATAACTATAGGGGGATATGCCCCCTTATTTGTTCTTCGTGGCTCCTTCGCCATCTGTTTTGCTGTTTACGCAGCACTCCTCACGTAAAAATTCAATTATCGCTTCCAGCATTGCGTATTGCGAAACACACATCAGCGTCCGACTCTCACGGTTTTGTTTGACCAACCCTACCGATACCAGTGCTGAAATATGGTGACTGAGTGTAGAGCCGGGTATCCCAAGCTGCTTTTGCAACTCACCGACCGGCAAACCTTGTTCCCCCGCTTTGACCAGATGCTTAAATATGAACAAACGGGTCGGATGACCTAACTCTTTCAGTGCCTTAGCGACCTCTTCCAATTGCATGTGTCACCCCCTCTGTCTGGTTGATATTTCGATAATACCAGAAATATCTTGATCTGAACTTCATTTCGATTATTCTGGAAATATAGTTTTATTCAATGAGGTTACTTATGAGTAGTTGGCTTGCGATGCTGCAAGATGCCGCAGAGATGTTTGTGTTTCTCGCCGTCGAGCTTTCTTTGCTGTTTATAGTGATTAGTGCCGGTGTCAGCCTGATAAGACAAAAGGTGCCAGACCATAAAATCCAGCAGATGATGGGGGCCAGAAAAGGGAGAGGCTATCTCCTGGCTGCTCTGTTGGGAGCCGTTACCCCGTTCTGTAGTTGCTCGACAATACCCATGCTACGTGGATTGTTGTCAGCGAAAGCCGGGTTTGGTCCGACTCTCACTTTTTTATTTGTTTCACCGTTACTTAATCCCATTATCGTCGGGTTAATGTGGGTGACCTTTGGTTGGAAAGTTACCTTGTTGTACGCGATTATCGCCGCCGGCGTCTCCGTACTTGCCAGTATTATCCTGGATTCTCTGAGATTTGAACGTCATATCATTGCCAGTAAAAGCTCATCAGCAAATTGTTGCTCTCCAGCCAAAACTTCGCCGGGGACGACATATACGCCAATAAAAGTGAGTTGCTGTAGTCCAGCGGCTAAAGCCATTGAGAAACCGGTAGTAAACTGTTGCAGTACCAAAGCTGTGGTAAGTATTAATCCCATAAAACTAGCCACCAAAGATGCGTTGCAACAGTTTAAAGATGTACTGCCATATCTTTTGTTAGGGGTATTAATAGGCTCTTTTATTTATGGCTTTATTCCCTCAGCGTGGATTGCCGCTCATGCAGGGGCAGATAATCCCTTCGCCATCCCATTGAGCGCCGTTGTCGGAATCCCGCTGTATATCCGGGCAGAGGCGGTTATCCCTCTGGCATCTGTTCTGATGACAAAAGGAATGGGTCTGGGAGCATTAATGGCATTAATCATCGGCAGTGCCGGCGCAAGTCTGACGGAAGTGATATTACTTAAATCAATGTTCAGAATACCGATGATAGTTGCATTCCTGACGGTTATCTTAGGTATGGCTATCTTGATGGGCTATTTGACTCAAATGCTATTTTAAATAGATGCCAGCAGTAAACTATAAGGAGCATTGTGAGTGCCTTATCCTTCTGAGTAGAAAATCATAGATAGGATAATCCTTAAAAATCACAAATAACTTAACTAATGCTTTGAGAATGATGACGGATCCGTCAGTAAGTCATCAATCGACAATCACCACGCAATCATGCTTCTCTGACATTTTATCGGAGAAGCAATGCCTCTTTGTCTCAGTGCTATCCCCCCTTTTAAAGGGCAGATTTCAGTCGCCAATACAACACATTTTTAAATACACTTTAACCTGGTTCATTATTACACATCTAAAACATCACAAAAATATCACTTCACACACTATCGGAGAACATCATAACTTTTTAAAATGAGCGCTTTTTGATAGTTGTTAATGTTTTCCTTTACGATACTATCACTGCCCTTTTTTTATACACAAATATTACCGGGTGGAAATGAAAGGGAAGTTAAAGGTAATTATATCAGGAAGATATGACGCATTGTGTTTATTTCCGCGTAGAAGAAAATCCATTCCTGTTCTAATTCTCCGATTTGCAAAAATTTAGCGAAATAGATGAACAATAAGGAATGTTATGTCAATTGACTTTACCCCAGGTATGATAAATACATATCACGGCGATATTTATAACCGCACAACAGATACCGACAATATTAAAACACCAAACACACCGATGTGGCCTTGTGATAATCAGGAAGAACAGCAACCCATTAATTTTTCATTGTCTGAAGAAGGATATAACGCTGAACAATTTGATTTAGCGCAACAACAACTCCAACAAATTAATGCGTGCCACACGAACACCACATATACAAATGCAGACTACTCAAAAGTTGTGGCTCAACTTGTAAAACTTATTAATAACATTGAAACGATAAGTTCGACACCACTTACGCAACAGACACAATCAATACTTAATCAGATTAATAACATTAGATACGAAAAGAACAAAAGTGCTGAATGTCGAATCATTGTTGTCGCTAATCCTAAACCCAACAAGGCAATCATAACTAAAATTAGCGTAGAAGAGGGAATACCCATAACATTCAGTGTCCAAACCATGTTTTCAGATACTAATTTTATTGCTGAACAACGAGCTGACTTACCAACTAATATAAAAGATATTCAAAGCCTGTATCAAAAAATGACGAAGTTATATATTGAGCACAGTGAAAATAAAAACAGAATGAAAGTCTTTGCCGGAACCAACTTTATTGATTTCAATATGACAGGACAGAACCTGTCCGGGTTCGTTCTAACCTTGTCAAGGTTTTATTTCGAAGATCTACTTAATATAAATTTCACTGACGCAAATTTATGTGACACTATTTTTTCACATAAGGAACACCCTACCCATAAATTATATAAAGATGAACAATATCTTGACAAACAAATTGAAGGTTTATTTTCAACATTATTAACCATTAATGACAACTTTTTACGAGCAAAAGCTGAAGTTGCTTCGACGATAATTAAGTTTTTAGAGGCCAGGATAACCAATCTTTCATACAACGACATATTAAAATATCAGCAAGAATTCCAAAAACAATGTTATAAGCAAGTTAAAGCCTTTACGACACTCTCCCGATACAATAAAATTCAAACATGGGCACAAATGTCTGAATATCAATTCGAAATATTTCAACACGATACGTTTCATCCTAAAAAAATGTCATACGCACCTTATTTAAAGAGATCGCTACCTGATGAAAAAACTATAAATTATGGGGTGGAAATAGAAATATCAACTGGCAAAAGAATTCGCTTATCAAATCATTACCAGAATATAATCCCATAATATTGAACATTAGCGCTTTATAAGCATTGAATAAAAATAGATTTTATGTACCTTTAAAAAAAGGCTATTTTATGGGGCGATGGATACTCATGTCACGCCCCAAAATTAACAGAATTAAACTAAACAGAATGGATATAAACATCAGACAGGTTTACGTTACTATCAGGCATATCGCCTCAGAATCAGATGAAAACTATAAAGAAATATCTATTATGGTTTTAATATTTGTTGATAAGGATAGTAACATGAACATGACAAAAGGTGCACTCATCCTCAGCCTTTCATTTTTGCTTGCCGCATGTAGTTCAATTCCGCAAAATATCAAAGGCAATAACCAACCTGATATTCAAAAAAGTTTTGTTGCTGTTCATAACCAGCCGGGGTTATATGTTGGTCAACAAGCGCGCTTTGGCGGGAAGGTTATCAACGTTATCAATGGCAAAACGGATACGTTGTTAGAAATCGCTGTATTACCGTTGGATAGCTATGCGAAGCCTGATATTGAAGCCAACTATCAGGGCCGACTGCTCGCCAGACAAAGCGGCTTCCTTGATCCAGTGAACTATCGTAATCACTTTGTTACCATCCTCGGTACCATTCAGGGTGAACAACCTGGCTTTATCAATAAAGTCCCGTATAACTTCCTGGAAGTGAATATGCAGGGCATCCAGGTGTGGCATTTGAGAGAAGTGGTTAATACCACCTATAACCTGTGGGATTACGGCTATGGTGCATTCTGGCCGGAACCGGGCTGGGGCGCGCCTTACTACACCAATGCGGTGAGTCAAGTAACACCTGAGCTGGTCAAATAACACCACCGAGAGATGCAGATGCTTTCTCAGCATCTGCATCATGCATTGCATCAAATTAATACACAGCCAGCTAACTATTATTATAAGCCCTGTCCTGTTAATTACCTTTGGCAAACTGATTATAAAGTTAATGTCCGCACCAGGAGTCGGTTATGTTTCTTATAATTACCAGGGATACGATGTTCTTCACTGCGATGAAAAACATTCTGAGCAAAGGTAATGTCGTTCATATACAGAACGAAGAAGAGATCGACGTAATGTTGCATCAGCATGCCTTCGTCATTATTGATACATTAATGAATAATGTATTTCATTCTAATTTGCTCACTCAGATTGAACGATTAAAACCTGTCCATGTGATTATTTTCTCTCCCTTTAATATTAAACGCTGCCTGGGGAAAGTACCGGTGACCTTTGTTCCGCGAACTATCACCATCATCGACTTTGTCGCACTCATCAATGGCAGTTACTGCTCTGTGCCTGAAGCGGATGTGTCCCTTTCGCGCAAGCAGCATCAGGTTCTGAGCTGCATTGCGAATCAAATGACAACGGAAGATATTCTGGAGAAACTGAAAATATCGCTAAAAACGTTCTACTGCCATAAACACAATATCATGATGATCCTCAATCTTAAGCGGATCAATGAGTTGGTACGCCATCAGCATATTGATTATCTGGTGTGAATTTCCAGTAGGGTGGCGAGTGTGATTTCGCTACCACACAGATTAGCTAATTGAAACGCCTTTCACCCCTGCCATACCTTTTAATAATCGCAACAGATCTTCTATCGACGTCGTGGCATGAAGCTGGATATCAATGGCGACCACTTCATGATCTTCATTTTCCTGCAACGAAACTAAATCCGTTTTTATTTTTTGCTGCTTAAACCAGTCGAGCATTGATACCGTATTACCGTTCACTAATGTCAGCTGTAAATGGTAATTTTTATTCATCAGGCGGAAGGTTAATTGATGGAAGACTTCCAGCACCAGTAAGGTCATCACTGAACCATAAATGCCCAGTTCGTACATACCGCTACCAATAACCATACCAATGGCGGCGGTCACCCAGATATCCGCTGCCGTCGTCAGACCTACAATATTTTGGTTACGAACGAGAATGTTACCTGCACCGATAAACCCGACGCCCGTCACCACCTGAGCAGCAATACGGCTGGGGTCCAGTCCGACGTGATCTAAAGACAGCACGTCAGCAAAACCATATTTCGAAACAATCATAAACAGGGCGCTTCCCATGCCAATTAATACATGTGTGCGTAACCCTGCTCCTTTGCCGCGCATTTGCCTTTCCATGCCAATAGCGCCACAGGCAATTGCTGCGAGTATAAGACGTATAATAAATTCTGCTGTCATATAAAAATGCAAAAAGGAGCAGCAAGATGGCTCAACTTGCTACTCCTTTTTACTTGTGCCCCATTAATTCGGCAAGTCATTAGATGCTTGATTTTTGAAAGTATACAAATTTTTCTGCGGATTTTTTTTGCAGTATTCGATCACTTTAGGAATTTGAGTAAGATCGGTTTCATTTAAAGTAACAGTATCACCACCTTTATAAACTGTTTCTTCATGCAGCATCCACCACGCAACCGGTGTCATTGCTTTTGGATTCAGATCAATAAATTCCTGGCAAGTCATATCTTTAGCGGATTCATTGGCTGCCAGCGCAGATTGTGCGTTCACCAGTGACAAAGCCGCTACAGCGCCCATAAAAATAAACGCTTTACGGAGAGTTGAAATATTCATTTTGTAACCCATTCAATATAGAGATTAAATATGAACAGAAGGAATAGCTGCTTTTGAAGAAGGTATTCCTACCTGTTCAATATGCAAGGAAGTACGATGTAACGTATTCCCGGAATTACATATCTTTCTTAACTTTGTCCCATTCGCTTTTAACTTTATCTTTAAAGTTGGCTTGTTTATCCTGAGTACAAGCCTGAACGATCGCTGGGGTTACGGTTGCAATACCCTGAACATCTAAAACCGCATCTTCTGGTTTATCTTTATTGTTCAGTGCTTCAGCAAAACCAACTGCAGTTGGCTGGAAGGATTCGTCCACAGCCAGAAAATCTTCACAGGTCCAGGTGTTGACCGGTTTTTTGTTATCAGCTGCTTTTTGTGCATCCGCTGCATTGCTCACCACTGGCAGAAGAAGCAGACCACCAAGAATAACGCCTAATACTTTTTTCATCGTAATATCCTCAACTATAAAGTGAAAGAGCCGTCACGAATTAATTTCGACACTGAGGTTATAACCTGGTTTTCTGTATATGTCATGTTGATGGAAAATATCAAAATCAGATATTTTTATTCCAATACAATGAGTTACAGATGTATCAGATACTGTAATTAGGAAATTTTTATTAAATCGACTGCATTCTTAGACGCGTTTTTGGCATAGATTGATAGCAGGGGATTTTCTTCTTAATTTTATAGGGTGGTTATATGTTATATATAGATAAGGCAACAATTTTGAAGTTTGATCTGGAGATGCTTAAAAAGCACCGTAGAGCAATCCAGTTTATTGCCGTGCTGCTGTTTATCGTCGGGTTGCTGTGTATCAGTTTCCCGTTCGTCTCTGGCGATATTTTAAGCACAGTAGTGGGTGCATTATTAATCTGCTCAGGTATTGCGCTTATTGTCGGGTTATTCAGCAACCGCAGTCATAATTTCTGGCCTGTATTATCCGGTTTCCTCGTCGCAATCGCCTATTTATTGATCGGCTATTTCTTCATCCGCGCACCGGAGCTGGGCATTTTTGCCATTGCGGCATTTATTGCCGGTTTGTTCTGTGTGGCAGGAGTTATTCGTCTGATGAGTTGGTATCGTCAGCGTTCAATGAAAGGCAGTTGGCTACAGCTCGTTATTGGTGTGCTGGATATCGTCATTGCCTGGATATTCCTTGGCGCAACGCCGATGGTTTCTGTAACGCTGGTTTCCACACTAGTGGGAATTGAACTGATATTTAGCGCCGCTAGCCTGTTCAGCTTCGCCAGTTTGTTTGTTAAAAAGCAATAATTATCCCTATTGCCACCTGGATCATAGTCACTTGATGTGACTATGATCCAATTAATACTCTCTCCGCTACACAGCATTTTAGATCAATTGCGCGCTATCATTGAAATAATTACCTGCTGATGAGTATTTCAACCTACTGAATTTTATCTGATTTTTTTCATTGCATGGCAAATTAGCCATTTCAAACATTATCATGGCTGATATTTTCCGTAGTCAGGTTTAATGTTTTAAAAGTGCTGTGGGAAAGTGAACAAAGAGTTCCGTAGGCGTTGATGCTATGGGCGGTTAAATAAGTAATCCGGGTTCATTTTTTTGCAATTGGCGTTGATTACATTGCATAAATATCCGTGTCTCCAGACGCTATATAATAACCTGAAGACATGAATGAGTTATTTACTCAGGTAATTTCAATGCGTTAAAAGAAAGCTGGCAATCCAATTGCCAGCTTAAGTCGAAACAAGGAGACTCGATATTTAAATCGGATTACATTTTAACTTTAGTAATATTCTTCAGAGATCACAAACTGGTTATTGATAACTTATTCTTGGGCAGTAATCCGCAAACGTTAATTTTTTGTTTGCAGTTTACAATCTGATAACAACCAGGAATTTTACTTAGGATCAATATATGGAGTGCGTGATGGATAAATCTGAAGTATTGATTAGTGTTAATAGACGTATTAGTTCACGAAGGGCAAGGTTCTTATAGGCGTTTACTATATTGAACAACGATTCGGACAGGGATGTAAATAATGAAAAGGATGACATGTTCGAAACGATAACGGCTAAGGAGCAAGTTATGATTTTTCTCATGACGAAAGATTCTTTTCTTTTACAGGGCTTTTGGCAGTTGAAAGATAATCACGAAATGATAAAAATCAATTCCCTGTCAGAGATCAAAAAAGTAGGTAATAAACCCTTCAAGGTTATCATTGATACCTATCACAACCATATCCTTGATGAAGAAGCGATTAAATTTCTGGAGAAATTAGACGCCGAGAGAATTATTGTTTTGGCACCTTATCACATCAGTAAACTAAAAGCTAAAGCGCCTATTTATTTTGTCAGCCGCAAAGAAAGTATCAAAAATCTTCTTGAGATTACTTATGGAAAACACTTGCCCCATAAGAATTCACAATTATGTTTTTCACATAATCAGTTCAAAATTATGCAGCTGATTCTGAAAAACAAAAACGAAAGCAATATCACGTCAACGCTCAATATTTCGCAACAAACATTAAAGATTCAGAAATTCAACATTATGTACAAGCTGAAACTAAGACGTATGAGCGACATCGTCACCCTGGGTATCACATCTTATTTTTAGTCAGGACATAATTAACTGAAAATGATGGCAGGCATGAAGAGGGATGCAGATGCTGATTTCATTATCCCCGGTGATGACTAAAGGAGAGGCGAAAACGACTTTATTCCCCTGGTATGTGTATCCACCAGTAGAACCCTTCGTTGCCCGAATGCTGGCAGGAACTGTTGGCAGAACGGCAACATTTTTTTTGTCGTTGACCTCACCATGTCGATCACTGTGCTTGCATCCCATCTTACTGGCTGACAACCCCACTATGCCGCTGGTCTGTAAATCCCTCATACCTCTCCTCGCGCGCAATTTAAAGAACCGTTATATCTCAAGAATTTTCAGGGACTAAAATGAACAGAAGAAGAAAACTGTTAATACCGTTGTTATTCTGCGGCACGATGCTCACCGCCTGCGATGACAAATCGACGGAAAACGCCGCCGCCATGACGCCTGAGGTCGGTGTCGTCACACTCTCCCCCGGTTCGGTCAATGTGTTGAGCGAATTGCCCGGTAGAACCGTTCCTTATGAAGTTGCCGAGATACGCCCCCAGGTGGGCGGTATTATCATTAAACGCAACTTTATCGAAGGCGATAAAGTGAACCAGGGCGATTCGCTGTATCAGATTGATCCTGCGCCTTTACAGGCCGATCTAAACTCCGCCAAAGGCTCGTTGGCGAAAGCACTCTCAACCGCCAGCAATGCCCGCATCACCTTTAACCGCCAGGCATCATTGCTGAAGACCAACTACGTTAGCCGTCAGGATTACGACACCGCACGCACCCAGCTGAATGAAGCAGAAGCCAATGTCACCGTCGCCAAAGCGGCTGTTGAACAGGCGACTATCAACCTGCAATACGCAAATGTCACCTCGCCGATTACGGGCGTCAGCGGGAAATCGTCGGTGACCGTCGGCGCACTCGTTACCGCTAATCAGGCAGATTCGCTGGTTACCGTACAACGTCTGGACCCGATTTATGTCGATCTCACGCAGTCGGTGCAGGATTTCTTGCGCATGAAAGAAGAGGTCGCCAGTGGGCAAATCAAACAGGTTCAGGGCAGTACGCCAGTACAGCTCAATCTTGAAAATGGTAAACGTTACAGCCAGACCGGCACGCTGAAATTCTCCGACCCGACGGTGGATGAAACCACGGGCTCCGTGACGTTACGGGCGATTTTCCCCAACCCAAATGGTGACTTGCTGCCAGGTATGTATGTCACGGCATTAGTGGATGAAGGTAGCCGCCAGAATGTATTACTGGTGCCGCAGGAAGGCGTCACCCACAACGCGCAGGGTAAAGCAACGGCGCTCATTCTGGATAAAGACGATGTTGTGCAGCTACGCGAAATTGAAGCCAGCAAAGCCATCGGCGACCAGTGGGTTGTCACCTCTGGCTTGCAGGCTGGCGATCGGGTGATCGTTTCCGGGTTGCAACGCATTCGTCCGGGTATCAAAGCACGTGCAATTTCCTCCAGCCAGGAAAACGCCAGCACCGAATCGAAACAATAACGTTGCAGGCTTAAGGGGACTTTCATGGCTAACTATTTTATTGATCGCCCGGTTTTTGCCTGGGTACTTGCCATTATTATGATGCTTGCAGGTGGTCTGGCGATCATGAACTTACCGGTTGCGCAATATCCGCAGATTGCGCCACCAACCATTACCGTCAGCGCAACCTATCCGGGTGCCGATGCGCAAACGGTAGAAGACTCGGTCACTCAGGTGATTGAGCAAAATATGAATGGGCTTGATGGCCTGATGTACATGTCTTCAACCAGCGATGCGGCGGGTAATGCCTCCATCACTCTGACCTTTGAGACGGGGACATCGCCTGATATCGCGCAGGTTCAGGTGCAAAATAAACTGCAACTCGCTATGCCTTCATTACCTGAAGCGGTGCAGCAGCAGGGTATTAGCGTCGATAAGTCGAGCAGTAATATCCTGATGGTAGCGGCGTTCATTTCTGATAACGGCAGTCTCAACCAGTACGATATCGCGGACTATGTAGCGTCTAATATCAAAGACCCGCTAAGCCGTACCGCGGGCGTTGGTAGCGTACAACTCTTTGGTTCCGAGTATGCCATGCGTATCTGGCTGGACCCGCAAAAACTCAATAAATACAACCTGGTACCTTCCGATGTTATTTCCCAGATTAAGGTGCAAAACAACCAGATTTCCGGTGGTCAACTGGGTGGCATGCCACAGGCGGCAGACCAGCAACTGAACGCCTCGATCATTGTGCAGACGCGTCTGCAAACGCCGGAAGAATTTGGCAAAATCCTGTTGAAAGTTCAGCAAGATGGTTCGCAAGTATTGCTGCGCGATGTCGCCCGCGTCGAACTTGGGGCGGAAGATTATTCCACCGTGGCGCGCTATAACGGCAAACCTGCTGCCGGGATCGCCATCAAACTGGCTACCGGAGCAAATGCCCTGGATACCTCACGGGCAGTCAAAGAGGAGCTAAACCGCCTATCAGCCTATTTCCCCGCCAGTCTGAAGACGGTTTATCCTTACGACACGACGCCGTTTATCGAAATTTCTATTCAGGAAGTTTTCAAAACACTGGTTGAGGCAATCATCCTCGTCTTCCTGGTCATGTATCTGTTTTTGCAGAATTTCCGTGCCACAATCATCCCGACGATTGCCGTACCGGTGGTTATTCTCGGGACGTTTGCGATCTTGTCGGCGGTCGGTTTCACCATCAACACCCTCACCATGTTCGGGATGGTGCTGGCGATAGGGTTGTTGGTGGATGACGCCATCGTGGTGGTAGAAAACGTCGAGCGCGTGATAGCGGAGGATAAACTGCCGCCGAAGGAAGCAACGCATAAATCCATGGGGCAAATCCAACGCGCTCTGGTCGGGATTGCCGTTGTGCTTTCCGCGGTGTTTATGCCAATGGCCTTTATGAGCGGCGCGACCGGGGAAATTTATCGTCAGTTCTCCATCACGCTGATCTCCTCGATGCTGCTTTCAGTATTTGTCGCAATGAGCCTGACCCCTGCCCTGTGCGCCACCATTCTGAAAGCCGCGCCGGAAGGCGGTCACAAACCTAACGCCCTGTTCGCACGCTTCAACACGCTGTTTGAAAAATCGACTCATCACTATACCGATAGCACCCGCTCGCTGTTGCGTTGTACCGGTCGCTACATGGTGGTCTACCTGCTGATTTGCGCCGGGATGGCAGTGCTGTTCCTGCGTACGCCGACCTCTTTCTTACCAGAAGAGGATCAGGGGGTATTTATGACCACCGCGCAGTTACCTTCCGGTGCAACCATGGTTAACACCACGAAAGTGCTGCAACAGGTGACTGATTATTATCTGACAAAAGAGAAAGATAATGTTCAGTCGGTGTTTACCGTTGGCGGCTTTGGCTTCAGTGGCCAGGGGCAAAACAACGGTCTGGCGTTTATCAGCCTCAAGCCGTGGTCTGAACGTGTCGGCGAGGAAAACTCAGTTACCGCGATCATTCAGCGGGCAATGATTGCGCTAAGTAGTATCAATAAAGCCGTCGTCTTCCCGTTCAACTTACCCGCGGTGGCTGAACTGGGTACCGCGTCAGGTTTTGATATGGAACTGCTGGACAACGGTAACCTGGGGCACGAAAAACTGACCCAGGCGCGAAACGAGCTGTTATCACTGGCTGCGCAATCGCCGAACCAGGTTACCGGGGTACGCCCGAACGGCCTGGAAGATACGCCAATGTTCAAAGTTAACGTCAATGCCGCGAAAGCCGAGGCAATGGGCGTGGCGCTGTCCGATATCAACCAGACAATTTCCACCGCCTTCGGCAGCAGCTACGTGAACGACTTCCTCAACCAGGGACGGGTGAAAAAAGTGTATGTCCAGGCAGGCACGCCGTTCCGTATGTTGCCGGATAACATCAACCAGTGGTATGTACGCAACGCCTCTGGCACGATGGCACCGCTTTCTGCCTATTCGTCTACCGAATGGACCTATGGTTCGCCGCGACTGGAACGCTACAACGGTATCCCGTCAATGGAGATTTTAGGAGAAGCGGCGGCCGGGAAAAGTACCGGTGACGCCATGAAATTTATGGCAGACCTGGTCGCTAAACTTCCGGCAGGCGTCGGCTACTCATGGACCGGACTGTCTTATCAGGAAGCGTTATCCTCAAACCAGGCTCCCGCGCTGTATGCCATTTCACTGGTCGTGGTGTTCCTCGCCCTTGCCGCACTTTATGAGAGCTGGTCAATTCCGTTCTCGGTGATGTTGGTTGTACCGTTAGGCGTCGTTGGCGCATTACTGGCCACCGATCTGCGCGGCTTAAGTAATGACGTCTACTTCCAGGTTGGTTTGCTGACTACCATCGGGCTTTCCGCCAAGAACGCCATCCTGATCGTCGAATTTGCCGTTGAGATGATGCAGAAAGAAGGGAAAACGCCGATAGAGGCGATCATCGAAGCGGCGCGAATGCGTTTACGCCCAATCCTGATGACCTCTCTGGCCTTTATTCTCGGCGTGCTGCCGCTGGTAATCAGTCATGGTGCCGGTTCCGGCGCGCAAAACGCGGTAGGTACCGGCGTGATGGGCGGGATGTTTGCCGCAACAGTGCTGGCCATTTACTTCGTTCCAGTCTTTTTCGTTGTAGTGGAACATCTCTTTGCCCGCTTTAAAAAAGCGTAACGTGTAAATGAGAGTAAGGTTGAACGTGAGGGTTCAGCCTTACTCTTTCCTGCTAACCATTCACCACTCAACAACCAGCTGACCGTCAGGAATACCAGGCTTAGTACACAGCACTGAAAGTAGAAGCCACTCCAGCCATTCGTCATCAATTTGAACAGCACAATACTGACCCACATTCCCGTAATCGTATGAATTGTCAGCTTAATAATCCCAAACATGCCGAGTCTTTTCCTCCTGAAAATACCTATACCGCCTGGCTAACTACGAAAGAGATCTTGCCGGTAGCCCGGAAGAGATCATCAGGAAAGAGTTTCACATGAAGCAGGTGCGAGATCCTGACCAATATTCAAATACGAAATAGGTCAGGAAAAGGTACCCGGCGAATGTTGCGCAAACTGATGTGGCGTTACACCATAATATTGTCGAAATGTGTTTATAAAGTATGACGTACTGCTATACCCACATTTTTCAGCAATAGTATGCAAAGGAATTTGACGTAACTCGAGTAATCGTCTGGCCATCGACATCCTGGAAGCGAGTAATATTTTACTGAAACAGGTATTTTCGTCCTGCAACTTTTTTTTGATTAGACTCTCGCTGGTATACATTCTTTCCGCGATATCGCGCAGATACCAACGTTTAGCGATATCAAAGCTAATAAGGCGTTCAACTTTTCCTGAAACAGTGCTGATACTATTGAAAAGTAAGGGGATTAGTTCTTTCTTATGAGAAAACATAGATAAACAGGAAAGGTAAAGCATATTGCTCAGTATCGGCGAATTTACTCCGGATTCATTGAAACTATCAAAAATCGCCGTCACCAGAGGCATGGGCGGGGACTGGTTAATTAACAAACGGTCTTTGCTATGTAACCCTAAATTGCGCGGTAACTGACGAATATTTTGTAAGTAATGGCAAACTGTCAGCTCATCGATATCCAGTCGTCGTGTATCCGGTGAACAAAACGCAAAATCGTCTGCCAAATTTTTATCCAGCAGTAGAATACTTTCGTTGTGCAACGATATTTTTTGCTGTTCATGATGAATATCCAATGAACGACGAACGAGGATCACCGAGCAGACATGAGTCATGACTATCCCTTATATTTCATTACTGCGATTATTTCAATTTCAGTATACTAATGAAATGATGCTAGACCGCTTCTTCGTGCATAAACTGCCATATTTGGTAGGACCAAAAGTTATCCAAAAAGTAGTTTGGCATAACAGTTAATTGATAATAAGAAAATGCAAGAAGAATATATTTTCACACAGCGCATAGCTTATGTTTATAAAAAAATAGCTGATCTTATCTCCAGTAAAAGTTATATTTAACTTACTGAGAGCACAAAGTTTCCCGTGCCAACAGGGAGTGTTATAACGGTTTATTAGTCTGGAGACGGCAGACTATCCTCTTCCCGGTCCCCTATGCCGGGTTTTTTTTATGTCTGAGTAAAACTCTATAATCTTATTCCTTCCGCAGAACGGTCAGTGCCGTAAAAATTCCCTTGTGCAACAATACTTGCCGCCGAGTCACGGTTCGGCAATCCCTGCGCCGATCGCTCCTGATACTCTGTGGGCGTCATCCCATAATAATTTCGAAAAACGTAAATGAAATACGACACGCTGTGATATCCACAGGACACTGCAACTCGCTTAATTGAAAAACCATGTATAACAATAAGTTGCAAAGCACGTTGCATTCTACACTCAGTAAGCAACTGTGAATATGACGTACCTTCTTCGCGCAATTTTTTCTTTAACAGGCTTGAACTCATCAACAGCTCGCTGGCGATTTGGGCTAATGTCCACTCATGGGCGATATTATTATTGATGACCGTACAAACTCGTGTTCGCATGTTCGGTTGCAAAACGTTCAGAAGCAGCGGTATAAACTGCTCGTCCTCCAGGAAAACAGATAACAACGCAAAGATTAATGCTCTTTTACGGAGCATTTCTGCATAGCGCAGATTCTTATTCTGCGATAGTTGCGCAACCTCCTGAAAAACAGGAATATCTCTGGTACAGTGATGAACGAGTAACGAAGGAACTTTTTTATGTGCATGAAGATTTAATGCCTCCTCCTTGAGCATCGGGAGAAATAATGAAAGCGTGTCCCTTGAAACTAATACAAAATTCTCGACACACTTATCCACTTGAATTTGACTTGCATCCGCAAAAACCAGTTCACCGCCATTAAAATAGCGATATTCACCATTAACCATGGTGAGAATATATTTATGTCTTGCGTACGCAATTAGACAATTACCATGTAGTGATTGCATAGTCGGCTTAATATTACATAAACATATTACTGTTTATTAATGTAGCACGCCGCCCTCTTAAGTCAAATTGATTGATAAATAAATTTAAACGAAGCGGGAAAACAGGATGATGATGTGTGATGATAGTCGGGCTGGATAACTGGATTTATAATACAAAAAAAGGCGTTAAAAACGCAGAGGAATTATTAGTAAGCAAATAATCCCTTATTGTGATATTAAACGGTCTCGCCACCCTTAATAACATTCATATAACATATATCTTATCAACACGATGAATAAACAGCCAATATATTATTGCATTAATAAGTAACCGAATGCCCCACCTGTTTTTTAAGGTCGGGGCATTCGGTTTTTACAAAATTATGTTATCAGGTGTGTTTAAAGCTGTTCTGCTGGGCTATACCCTGCAGTTTCGGGTGATCGCTGAGGTATTTCAGGGAGGCTTTGTAGTCTTCCAGTAACAGTTCAGCAAAGTCCATTTCGAAGCCACGACGACACATAATGCGCATCACCACGATGTCGGTGGCTTCACCGCCGAGGGTGAAGGCCGGAACCTGCCAGCCGCGCAGACGCAGGCGTTCAGAGAGGTCATACAGGGTGTATCCCGGATCTTCACCATCTTTCAGTTTGAAGCAAACCGCCGGGATGCCTTCATCCGGGCGACCGGTACAGATGAACTCATACGGCCCCAGTTTGGCGATTTCATCTGCCAGATAGGCCGCGACCTGGTAGGAGGCGTTCTGTACTTTGGTATAGCCTTCACGACCGAGGCGCAGAAACTCATAGTATTGTGCAATCACCTGACCCGCCGGACGGGAGAAGTTGATGGCGAAAGTGCCAATCTGACCACCGAGGTAGTCAACGTTGAATACCAGTTCCTGCGGCAGCGCTTCTTCGTCACGCCAGATAACCCAGCCGCAGCCCAGCGGAGCCAGACCGAATTTGTGGCCTGAAGCACTGATCGATTTCACACGAGGCAGGCGGAAGTCCCAGACGATATCCGGGGCGACGAACGGTGCCAGGAAGCCACCGCTGGCGGCGTCGATGTGCATGTCGATGTCGATACCGGTGTCGGCCTGGAATTTATCCAGCGCATCGTGCAGCGGTTGCGGGAATTCATAGTTACCGGTGTAGGTCACGCCGAAAGTCGGCACCACGCCGATGGTGTTTTCGTCGCAGGCTTCAATCATGCGTTTCGGATCCATAAACAACTGACCGGGGCGCATAGGGATTTCACGCAGCTCCACATCCCAGTAACGGGCGAATTTATGCCAGCAGATTTGTACCGGGCCGCACACCAGATTAGGTTTATCCGTTGGCTTGCCTGCGGCTTCCATACGCTTGCGCCAACGCCATTTCATCGCCATCCCGCCGAGCATACAGGCCTCGGAAGAGCCAATGGTGTTGGTGCCAACGGCCTGACCGTTTTTTGGCGCAGGCGCATGCCACAGGTCAGCAACCATGTTTACGCAACGCAGGTCGATAGCTGCAGATTGCGGATATTCTTCTTTGTCGATCCAGTTTTTGTTGATCGACAAATCCATCAATTTATGGACGTTTTCGTCGTCCCAGGTCTGGCAGAAAGTGGCCAGGTTCTGACGAGCGTTGCCATCAAGATATAATTCATCATTGATAATCTGGAATGCGACATCATCGCGCATTTCGTGCAGCGGAAATCGTTTTGACTCCGCGATAGTAGAAATGGCCTTTGCGCCAAAACGTGAATCGAGTAGTTCTGAGCGGAAATCCGTTAACAGCTTCTGGTCCATTTCGAACTCCTTAAATTTATTTGAAGGCAATAAAAAAGTAGGATTTATCCGCAATGGAAGCAAGGCATTACAGGCTTAATTTAAATAACAAAATCCTAAGCAGAAAAACGACTTTTTATAATATAAACATTTAACATGATAATATTAAAAACAGACTTTATTGTCGTAATAAAAATCGCCCAAACATTCCTGTTCGGGCGATCAAATTAATTATTGTTTATCCTGCATATACGGCGTATATACCCCGTTCAGACTGTGCAGGAAAGCTACGATATCATCCACATCCTCCTGCGGCAGCTCTTTGCCTACCTGATAGCGCAGCATCAGTTTTACCGCCCCGTCCAGCGTCGGCACGTCACCGCGATGGAAGTACGGTGCCGTTAAAGCAACGTTACGTAAACCGGGTACTTTCTGACGCAATTTATCACGCTCTTCTTTAGTAACATTCATACGACCAATATCCGCCGCCGTAATTTCACCAAAGTTAAAGTCTTTTTTCAGCCCCAACGGCTCGAAAGAACGTCCGCCGAGAATAATACCACCATGACAAGTTGCACATTTATTATCTTTAAATAATTGATAGCCTTTTTTCTGTTTCGCCGTCAGCGCATTCTCATCTCCACGCAACCATTTATCAAATGGGGAATCCGGCGTAATTAATGTTTTCTCAAATTCAGCAATAGCATCAGTAATATTTTCGCCACTGAAACCTTGCGGATAGACTTCGAGGAACTGCGCTTTAAGCTGCGGATCTTTTTCCAGCTTAGCAATAATTTCGTCCCAGGATTTCGACGCCATTTCAATCGGGTTCAACGGCGGTCCACCCGCCTGATCCTGCAATGTTGCCGCACGACCATCCCAGAACTGCTCAACGTTAAATACTGAGTTAAATACCGTCGGTGCGTTAATCGGTCCAACGGCACCACCAACACCAATCGACGTTTTTCTGCCATCAACGCCACCCGCATTTAACGCATGGCAATGTGCACATGAAATGGTGCTATCAGCCGATAAACGGGGATCATGATACAGCGTAAAACCCAACGCCACTTTTTGCGCATCGGTAGGCAGTTTTTGCGGAATAGGCTGCACCGGTTCATTGCGATGCTCCGGAGCAGTATCATTACTGGCGTAATATTCCGCGCGCTGTTTTGCAATCCAGGCAAGTATTTCCGCCCGCTCTTCATCACTCACCTTACCCGCCCAGTGTAGCGCGGTGTAACGCGTTGGCGGCATAGTTTCATACTGCATCACCCATTCAATCTTATTCAGATCGCTTTGCGAAACGGGTTTATCTGCCAACAGAGCCGCACGCACGGCCTCGAGGTTAAAAGATTTATATCCAAGCTTAATGTCGTAATCCATCAACTGTTTCGCGCCAGGAATATAATAATAGGCGGGTAATTCTGCCGAAGGCGTATGACAATAGTCGCATCCTTTTTCGCGAAGAAAACCTAAAACCTGATTATTTTCACTGACAGCAGATGCCTGAACATCGGCCTGTTTACTGCGTTTATTATCGTGGTACCACACATAACCAGATAACCCTAAATAGCAAATCGCGACGCCAGCCAGGCCGATCGCGGTAATACGTGAGACCATTTTCATTATTCTTCCCTCACGGTGGTGAGTTATTGTGACCCAGAAAATTTTCCAGAATGCTGCAAACGTCTCTGCGAGACAAAGCCATCATAAAAAACAGGGAAATACGCTTTTTGATAGGAATCAATCAATTACATGAATATAAACTATCAATAAAATAGCCTGCGCCTATTATACAGAGCAGGAATGGCATATCATGATTGCGGCGAGAGCAGGATTGAATGTTCTGAAAATGAAAAACAACACGGAATCCGTATTTTTATAAATTCTATTGATATTAGTGCGTTATATTTTTTGACAAGTTAATAAACGTGATCCACCGCACGCTTTGTCGCCCACCAGGCGGAGCGAATGACTACCCTTAAAGAAAAGCCCGATAATTAGCGACGAATTTCGGAGGTCGGATCCTTATGCTCAATCAGAAAATTCAAAACTCTAATCCAGACGAACTGATGATCGAGGTCGATCTCTGCTATGAACTGGACCCGTATGAATTAAAACTGGATGAGATGATCGAGGCAGAACCAGAACCCGAGATGATTGAAGGGCTGCCCGCCTCTGATGCGCTGACGCCTGCCGATCGCTATCTCGAACTGTTCGAGCATGTTCAGTCGGCGAAAATTTTCCCCGACAGTAAAACCTTTCCCGACTGCGCACCCAAAATGGACCCGCTGGATATCTTAATCCGCTACCGTAAAGTGCGCCATCATCGTGATTTTGACTTGCGCAAGTTTGTTGAAAATCACTTCTGGCTACCGGAGGTCTACTCCAGCGAGTATGTATCGGACCCGCAAAATTCCCTGAAAGAGCATATCGACCAGCTGTGGCCGGTGCTAACCCGCGAACCGCAGGATCACATTCCGTGGTCTTCTCTGCTGGCGCTGCCACAGTCTTACATTGTTCCAGGGGGCCGTTTTAGCGAAACCTACTACTGGGATTCCTATTTCACCATGCTGGGGCTGGCGGAAAGTGGTCGGGAAGATTTGCTGAAATGCATGGCCGATAACTTCGCCTGGATGATCGAAAACTATGGTCACATCCCCAACGGCAACCGCACCTATTATTTAAGCCGCTCGCAACCACCGGTTTTTGCGCTGATGGTGGAGTTGTTTGAAGAAGATGGCGTACGCGGTGCGCGCCGCTATCTCGACCACCTGAAAATGGAATATGCCTTCTGGATGGACGGTGCAGAATCGTTGATCCCTAATCAGGCCTATCGCCATGTTGTGCGGATGCCGGACGGATCGCTGCTCAACCGTTACTGGGACGATCGCGACACACCGCGTGACGAATCCTGGCTTGAGGACGTTGAAACCGCGAAACATTCTGGTCGCCCGCCCAACGAGGTGTACCGCGATTTACGCGCGGGGGCGGCCTCCGGTTGGGATTACTCTTCCCGTTGGCTGCGTGATACCGGTCGTCTGGCGAGCATTCGTACCACCCAGTTCATCCCCATCGATCTGAATGCCTTCCTGTTTAAACTGGAGAGCGCCATCGCCAACATCTCGGCACTGAAAGGCGAGAAAGAGACAGAAGCACTGTTCCGCCAGAAGGCCAGTGCCCGTCGCGATGCGGTAAACCGTTACCTCTGGGATGATGAAAACGGTATCTACCGCGATTACGACTGGCGACGCGAACAACTGGCGCTCTTTTCCGCTGCCGCCATTGTGCCGCTCTATGTCGGTATGGCGAACCATGAACAGGCCGATCGTCTGGCAAACGCCGTGCGCAGTCGGTTACTGACACCTGGCGGGATTCTGGCAAGCGAGTACGAAACCGGTGAACAGTGGGATAAACCTAACGGCTGGGCACCATTACAATGGATGGCGATTCAGGGATTTAAAATGTACGGCGATGACCTTCTGGGTGATGAAATCGCGCGCAGCTGGCTGAAGACGGTGAATCAGTTCTATCTGGAACAGCACAAACTGATTGAGAAATACCATATTGCCGATGGTGTTCCCCGCGAAGGCGGCGGTGGCGAGTATCCGTTGCAGGATGGGTTTGGCTGGACTAATGGTGTGGTACGCCGTTTAATTGGTTTGTACGGCGAACCATAATATTTTTACAGCCAGCCGCTAACTTCCTGCTGGCTGTAAAATTATCCTCTTCAGGAGGAGATATTTAACATCATTGCCGCCTGGGTGCGATTTTTCACTTCCAGACGGCGATACAGTGATTCCAGATGCGCTTTTACCGTTCCGGTACTGATATTCAGCGCCCTGCCGATCTCTTTATTTGATTCGCCCGCCGCTAACATGGTTAAAATCTCCCGCTGGCGGGCGCTTAACGATTTGAGATCTTTAATGTCCTTTTCCGGCGTCGTTCGCCAGTCTCCCGGCAGAAACATCATCCCCATCGCCGCACTATTGACCGCCAACGCAAATGTCTCGACGGTTGAATCACGAGGCACAATGGCCAGCACATTAAAATGAATAACTTCCTGTAACCACCGTTTGTTGCAATCCGTCGCCGTAATTAACACCTTAACCTCAGGAAATTGCACCACGGTTTTTTGCAGCAACCAGTAGCAAAACTCACCATCCTGATCGCCATCGAGCATCACTAAGGCTTCAGGGTAACTTTCCAGCTTTTGCCATAACTCGTCTGCCTGACTGGCCCCCTGAATACTCACTCCTGGAATACGTTGCTGTAAACTGATTTTCATTCCATGAATAAATATTGACTGCCTGTCAAACATGACTATTTGCATAACTGAATCTCCACCTGAATACGTTAAAAAGACTTAAGTAGTGGAAGGGTATTACCCGCGAGAAAAAATAAGAATTCGCCATTTGGCGGTGGCCATTCTACAGAGATGACGCGTAGAAAATAGTTACCGATATAAATAGTTACAGCTAAACGCCTGAAATTACATGTCGAGGGCATTATTTAAAACAATTTTGAGGATTTCCTTATATTGATGGCTAGTACGCATGCAATTAAAAATGAAATTCCGCGACTACAAACAAAAATAACAAACGGCAATGAGACAAAAATAAGCACAAATAGCCAACACGTCCTCTGTTCACTTTAAAGGGAATCGCTGAAAAATACACTCTGTTTAAGGGGATTCACCTTTCTCATAAAGCTATTCTCCCCTTTTCCTGCTGAGAAATCGCCACATTCGTCATGACAACATTGTGAAACCCGGCATTAGATGTTAGAAAAAACAATAAACAATGCGATATGCGCGTTACTGTTTCGCTGTGAACAACAATCGGTCAAAGAAATGGATAAAATTCACGCAATGCAGTTGTTCATCAAAGTCGCGGAGTTGGAAAGTTTTTCCCGCGCAGCGGATTTCTTTGCTTTGCCAAAGGGAAGTGTTTCGCGCCAGATACAGGCACTGGAACATCAACTTGGCACCCAGCTTCTCCAGCGCACCACGCGACGGGTCAAACTCACGCCAGAAGGCATGACCTATTATCAACGGGCAAAAGATGTGTTGAGTAATCTCAACGAACTGGACGGTCTGTTTCAACAGGATGCCACCAGTATCAGCGGTAAATTACGCATCGACATCCCACCAGGAATCGCGAAAAGCCTGTTACTGCCGCGCCTGTCGGAATTTCTCTATCAGCATCCGGGAATTGAGCTGGAACTGAGTAGCCATGACCGTCCGGTAGATATTCTTCATGATGGTTTTGATTGCATGATACGCACTGGCGCGTTATCGGAAGATGGTGTTATCGCCTGTCCCCTCGGCAAACTGACCATGGTCAACTGTGCCAGTCCGCACTATCTGACGCGCTTTGGTTATCCGCAAAGCCCCGATGATCTGACTTCACACGCAATAGTGCGTTACACACCACACCTGGGTGTACATCCGTTAGGTTTTGAGGTTGCCAGCGTTAATGGTGTCCAGTGGTTTAAGTCTGGCGGCATGTTGACGGTAAACAGTAGCGAAAACTATCTCGCCGCCGGTCTTGCCGGTCTGGGGATTATTCAGATCCCGCGCATTGCCGTGCGCGAAGCCCTGCGTGCCGGGCGGCTTATTGAAGTATTACCTGGCTACCGTGCCGAGCCGCTCTCCCTTTCGCTGGTTTATCCGCAGCGTCGGGAGCTTTCCCGGCGTGTAAACCTGTTTATGCAGTGGCTGGCTGGCGTAATGAAAGAGTACCTGGACTGACAGACTATACTTTTTAAGAATGATAAAGACAGAAGGATAAATGAGCGGATGACGCAGGAAAACGAGATTAAACGTCCCACCCAGGATCTGGAGCTCGAGCCGATTAAACCGCTGGATAATAGCGAGAAAGGCGGCAAAGTTAGCCAGGCGCTGGAAACCGTCACCACTACTGCCGAAAAAGTCCAACGCCAACCGATTATTGCGCACCTGATTCGCGCGACTGAACGCTTTAACGATCGGCTGGGGAATCAGTTTGGTGCGGCTATCACCTATTTCTCATTTTTGTCGATGATCCCGATTTTGATGGTGTCGTTTGCCGCAGGGGGCTTTGTGCTGGCCTCCCATCCGATGTTGCTACAGGATATCTTCGACAAAATTCTGCAAAACATCAGCGATCCGACGCTAGCCGCCACGTTGAAAAACACCATCAACACCGCCGTTCAACAGCGTACGACGGTAGGGCTTGTCGGCCTGGCGGTGGCGCTTTATTCCGGCATCAACTGGATGGGTAACCTGCGTGAAGCGATTCGCGCTCAATCGCGCGATGTCTGGGAACGTTCGCCACAGGATCAGGAAAAATTTTGGGTTAAATATCTGCGTGATTTTATTTCGCTGATTGGTTTGTTGATTGCGCTCATTGTGACGCTTTCGATCACCTCGGTTGCCGGTTCGGCGCAGCAAATGATTATTAGCGCCCTGCACCTGAACAGCATTGAGTGGCTGAAACCAACGTGGCGGTTGATTGGTCTTGCGATTTCCATCTTCGCCAACTATCTGCTTTTCTTCTGGATCTTTTGGCGATTGCCGCGCCACCGTCCGCGCAAAAAAGCGCTAATTCGCGGAACATTTCTTGCTGCTATAGGTTTTGAAGTGATTAAAATCGTGATGACCTACACACTGCCATCGCTGATGAAATCTCCGTCTGGCGCAGCATTTGGTTCCGTGCTGGGACTGATGGCGTTTTTCTACTTCTTCGCTCGTCTGACGCTGTTTTGCGCGGCGTGGATTGCCACCGCCGAATACAAAGACGACCCGAGAATGCCGGGGAAAACGCAGTCTTAAAATATGCCGGATGCAGCGTAACGCCTTATCCGGCCTACGAATTTATTCGGCCTGGCTCCCCGTAGGCCGGATAAAATGCGCCAGCATCGCATCCGGCTATCATGCGCACATAACCACTTAAACTCTTCCCCAGAGCCTTTTCTGTCATCTCTTAGGAGCAAACAATTTCATTCCAACTCATTACTCCAGCATATAAATCCAGTTGGTAACTTTTATTTAACCTAAAACCAGTTTTATCCACCATTTATGAAATTATGTGAAGCATTTCATAGAAGAAAAATCACCAGCTTAAACATTATTCCCTTTTTGGCTGATTTTCGACCAACTCCGCGATTTGTTACACATTGAAATATCACTTTTGCTGTGCGTAATATGGCTATTCGTTAGCCAAAGAATAAGAAAAGATTATGCAAGCAACAGCCACAACACTCGAAAATAACCAGGAATTTACGCCGGTAAACTCACGTAATAAAGTTCTGGTTGCCTCACTCATCGGTACAGCCATTGAGTTCTTCGACTTCTATATTTACGCAACGGCAGCCGTTATTGTGTTCCCGCATATCTTCTTCCCACAGGGTGATCCCACGGCAGCAACGCTACAGTCGCTTGCCACCTTCGCCATCGCCTTCGTCGCGCGCCCTATTGGCTCTGCCGTCTTTGGTCATTTTGGCGATCGCGTTGGGCGTAAAGCGACGCTGGTCGCCTCGTTGCTAACGATGGGGATTTCGACCGTGGTGATTGGTCTGCTGCCAGGTTACGCCACGATTGGTATTTTCGCCCCGCTGCTGCTGGCACTGGCTCGATTTGGTCAGGGTCTGGGCTTAGGCGGCGAATGGGGCGGAGCGGCGCTGCTGGCAACCGAGAACGCACCACCGCGCAAACGTGCATTGTACGGCTCCTTCCCGCAACTGGGCGCACCGATCGGCTTCTTCTTTGCCAACGGCACTTTCCTGCTGCTTTCCTGGCTACTGACAGATGAGCAGTTTATGAGCTGGGGCTGGCGCGTGCCGTTTATCTTCTCGGCGGTGCTGGTCATTATCGGCCTGTATGTTCGCGTGTCGCTGCATGAGTCACCGGTGTTTGAGAAAGTCGCTAAAGCGAAAAAACAGGTGAAGATCCCGCTGGGTACGCTGCTGACCAAACATGTTCGCGTAACCGTACTGGGTACGTTCATTATGCTGGCAACCTATACGCTGTTTTACATCATGACGGTCTACTCTATGACCTTTAGTACCGCCGCCGCGCCAGTTGGGCTTGGCCTGCCGCGTAACGAAGTATTGTGGATGCTGATGATGGCAGTGATTGGTTTTGGCGTGATGGTGCCAGTCGCCGGATTACTGGCTGATGCCTTTGGTCGCCGTAAAAGCATGGTAATCATCACCACGCTGATCATCCTGTTCGCGCTGTTCGCCTTTAACCCGCTGCTCGGTTCTGGCAACCCGATTCTGGTTTTTGCCTTCCTGCTGCTGGGGTTAAGTCTGATGGGACTGACCTTCGGGCCGATGGGCGCGCTGTTACCAGAGCTGTTCCCGACAGAAGTGCGTTACACCGGAGCATCGTTCTCTTACAACGTAGCGTCGATTCTCGGGGCTTCCGTTGCACCATATATCGCAGCCTGGTTGCAGACTAACTACGGGTTAGGTGCGGTGGGGTTATATCTGGCGGCGATGGCTGGCTTGACCTTAATCGCCCTGCTGCTGACCCATGAGACGCGACATCAATCGTTGTAATAAGGTTGAAAATTGCCTGATGCGCTACGCTTATCAGGCCTGAATTTCCATAAAATATATTGAATTCGCAAGGATTTGTAGGCCGGATAAGGCGTTCACGCCGCATCCGGCAGTTTCCATCACTTCTTCATCTGCGACAAAATCGTCCGACACTGATTAGCCTCCCCTTCGGAAGGAGAGATCAGCGCCAGTAACGCCGCCGCCGGTGTTACCAGCGTTGCCAGTGCCGCCGCGACGGCTCCGCGAGCAATCAACGGCCCGGCTTTCACCCCAGCCTGCGGATTTTTAAATGTCCCACGCACATACAGCGGCGAACGCAGTGTGATAATCCGAATCCCTTTACTTTCTGGATCGATAGTCAAATCCAGTTGCTCCGAAGCAAAACTTGCCGTGCCGGTAACATTGATCAACGCATTCTCGGTATCAAAAGCGAAAATCTGCGGACGCGCTACACCGTTGGCAATATCCAGATTCGCTGCCGCGCAGTTCACCCGCACCTCATCATCACCAAATATCGCACCGACAATGTAGTTACCGACATTCAGCCCGACAATCTCCATCAGGTTGCGGCTCACCAGCCCGTCATTCATCAACAGTTTCAGGTTGCCGTTACTGTTGCCTAAAAGCGCCGCCACCGAGTTACCGCTACCGCGTAGTTCCGCGTCACCGTTCATTTCCCCCAGAGTCTTCTGCATCAGTTCTACATCGGGCATCAGTTCTTTGAGTTTCAGCCGACGAGCCTGAATATCTGCCCGCCCCTGCATCGGTTTTTTATCACCTTCCAGATGAATATTCGCCGCAATGCTGCCGCCTGCCATGCCAAATTTCAGCGGTTGCAGGCGCAGGTCAGCATTTTTGAGGATGATATGAGTAGAAAGATCGCTAATCGGCAGGCTACTGCCATGCTCAATGCGCCGCCCTTTGAAGCGAACATCGGCATCCATGACGTCCCATTTATCGGTTTCGAAGCGGTCATAAGGCAGCACTTTGCCCGCAGGCTGAACGCTTTTTTCACCCTTCTTCTGTTCAGACCGTTTCGACTTTTCTGCACCTTTTCCAGAATCAACGCCAATCAATGGCCCTAAATCTGCCAGCCGCAATTGCCGCGATTCGACATCACCTTCCAGTTTTGGCCGTGGCTTGCCGGTGGTGTAGATCAGAGAACCGTGGATATCACTATCGCCAATGCGCCCATTAAAGCCCCGATAATCAAATACCGACGATTTTTCAGTGTCGATTTTCGCGACCAGCCGACCATCGGTTTCAAACGGCGGGGTATCGGGAAGCAGAACGCCCGTCAGTTCATAGAGATCACCCAGCGAATCGCCAGAAAATTTAAGCCGTAAATCGACACCGCCCATCTTCATTGGGTCATTCACAACGCCATCAAAAGCGACGCGAGTATTCCCGGAGCGGAAATCAGCCTGTACCGGAAACGGTGTACCTTCGCCGCGTAGTGCCAGCATACCGCCGATTTTACCTTTGCCCGTGAGCGGTTCACCGTTATAACGTCCCTGCGCCTTCAGACCAAAAACGTAATCGCCCACCTTTTCTTTATCCGCTTTACCTTTCGATCCGGTAACTTCACTGAACGGCAGCGGCTTGCCTAACGGATCGACAAAAATTTCCAGATCCGCTTTGCTTACTTTGTCATCAATAGCGATCCGCCCTTGATCGAACAGAATATTATCCAGTCGAAGCGACCACGCCGACGGCTTTGCATTCGTGTCTTTGTTATCATCATTGGCGAGATTAAACGTCCAGTTATTGTTCTTTTCAGAGAGACGAATCAGACGCGCGTCGGGCTTCTCCAGTTTTATCCACGGCAGCCAGACCGTTTTGGTCAGCAACGCCAGCGGGGCCAGCGTCGCTTCTACCCGCGGCAAATGCACCATTGTGACTTCGGGAATATCCGGCGGATTGCCAAGAATGATGTCTTCTGCATGCACATGAGGCCACGGCACCCAGCTGCGCCAGCCGGTTTCTTGTTTTTG
This sequence comes from Escherichia coli, assembly GCF_036503815.1. Taxonomy (GTDB): domain Bacteria; phylum Pseudomonadota; class Gammaproteobacteria; order Enterobacterales; family Enterobacteriaceae; genus Escherichia; species Escherichia coli_F. Next base: position 238,339 of record NZ_AP027764.1, on the reverse strand, counting down.
CCGCTCCCACACCACGCCCAGATCGCCACGGATAGCGAATGGACGATTCAACTCCGCAGAGACTTTCTGGTTGATGGTCGGTTTGAGTCGATTCCAGTCAAATGTTGCAATCAAAATGATCGCCACGACAATCAACAACAAGAAAGTCCCTGAAATCGCAGCGGTTATTTTGCCTGCCTTGCTCATCATTCGCTTCCTCATATTTCTTCCTGTGCCAGTCCTAAAGATAGTCCAGCCAGGCAGAAAATGAGGCAGCTTATAGCGCCAGAACTGCCGAATTCAGCGTTTCTATCGGTGCCGGGCGTGAAAGAAACCAGCCTTGTGCGGCAAATGCAGGCGAATTTTGTACATCGCGCCACTCTTCCTGCGTTTCCACACCTTCGACAATCACCCCGCGACAATAGCGATTCATGAGATGTAAAAGCTGAGAAAAGAGCGTGCGTCCTTCCGGCGACTGACGCAGCATCACAAACAGCTCACGGGCGATTTTGATGTAGTCGTAACGGACTTCACTGAGCGCAGAGAAATTTGCCATCCCAGTGCCGAAATCATCCAGCCACAGCGGACCAAATTCACACATCGAGGCAAAGGTTGAGTCTTTTGGCAGGCGGATGTGTTCTACCAGTTCGAAACGCAGCCAGGGAAGATGCTCAATCTGGCGCAGGATTTTTGGTTGCTGACGCAGGGCGATGAGCGTAGGGCCATCAATATTGACCGATGCCAGCAGGCCGTGCTCGACAAAGAAGTCGGCATTTTGCGCCAGCAAATCAATCTGCTCTTTCACAACCTCCATCCGATGGCTGACGGTGATTTCAGTAAAATAGCGATCCGGCGGCAGACGTTGTAAAGGGTTCGAGGGATGCGTGACCACCGTTAATAGCTCCACGGCCATTAACCGTCCGCAGGTTTGATAGATCGGCTGCCAGGTGTAAGCACGCTCACACTGCAACCAAAAACGCCGTTCCTGCAAGCTCTCGATGCTTGCTTCAGGGTTGCTTATTCGCTGGATAACCTGCCTTATCATCAAAGATGTCCTGTGTTTAAAAGTGATGCTGCCCGGACTCGACAAAGATTATCGGCGCGCAAGGGCAGAACTTTACCGCCTGGCCGGGTTAAATTTCCCCACTCCACAACGGAATCTTTCAGGAATACGTTCTGGCTCAAAAAAATAATGGAACACTGTTTTAATATGGTTGACCAGCAAACCACCACAGCGCAAACTAACGCTAATTTTTTACAGATCAGGTTCACGACTATGTCCAAAAAGATTGCCGTGATTGGCGAATGCATGATTGAGCTTTCCGAGAAAGGCGCGGACGTTAAGCGCGGTTTCGGCGGCGATACCCTGAACACTTCCGTCTATATCGCCCGTCAGGTCGATCCTGCGGCATTAACCGTTCATTACGTGACGGCGCTGGGAACGGACAGTTTTAGTCAGCAGATGCTGGACGCCTGGCACGGCGAGAACGTTGATACTTCCCTGACCCAGCGGATGGAAAATCGTCTGCCGGGTCTTTACTACATTGAAACCGACAGCACTGGCGAACGTACGTTCTACTACTGGCGTAACGAAGCCGCCGCCAAATTTTGGCTGGAGAGTGAGCAATCCGCAGCGATTTGTGCAGAGCTGGCGAATTTTGATTATCTCTACCTGAGCGGGATTAGCCTGGCAATCTTAAGCCCGACCAGCCGCGAAAAGCTGCTTTCCCTGCTGCGCGAATGCCGCACTAACGGTGGAAAAGTGATTTTCGACAATAACTACCGTCCGCGCTTGTGGGCCAGCAAAGAAGAGACACAGCAGATGTACCAGCAAATGCTGGAATGCACGGATATCGCCTTCCTGACGCTGGACGACGAAGACGCGCTGTGGGGTCAACAACCGGTGGAAGACGTCATTGCGCGCACCCATAACGCGGGCGTGAAAGAAGTGGTGGTGAAACGCGGGGCGGATTCTTGCCTGGTGTCCATTGCTGGCGAGGGGTTAGTGGATGTTCCGGCGGTGAAACTGCCGAAAGAAAAAGTGATCGATACCACCGCAGCTGGCGACTCTTTCAGTGCCGGTTATCTGGCGGTACGTTTGACGGGCGGCAGTGCGGAAAATGCGGCGAAACGCGGGCACCTGACCGCAAGTACCGTTATTCAGTATCGCGGCGCGATTATCCCGCGTGAGGCGATGCCGGAATAATGGTTTTTGACGGAGAACGGGTAGATATTCGTTCTCCGTTAATCATCTTGCAGGGACGAACCGAGCGGTGCTGATGATTTGAAATAAACTGCTGACGCATATCATTCAAACTACGCGTAAATTTAAGCGGGTTCTCACCTTTAATTTCGACCGTGACGAAGACATTCCCATCCTTGTTAAAGAAGTCAAAATAATAGTCATGTTGATGACGACGATTTGTTTTAAATTGACGAAATGATAAATAGCAGCGGTTATCGTAGGTAATTAAAAAATCATTTTCTCCGTATTCGTTTATCATCTTATTTCTCAGGCTACCATCGAAGAGCACTGCATACTTATCTCTATCAGCAAATAATTCGGCATCCGTTTCTCGGTTGATCGTGTTGACACTGATACCGAATTCTATTTTTACCTTCTCTTTATCGATATTATTTCTTGTGCTGACATACATATTATTGGCATCCCAGAGTAAGAGAAAATTTTTGTTGCAGGAATAAAGACCTGTTAAGCAAAAAATGACTGTTAGCAAGAATAGTATGCGTTTTTTGTTACGCATTTATACTCCTGAAAATGCGTTGAGGTCGCAAATATAATTAAATAGTCTGACATAAATAAAATTAATTCCCTATCAATAATACATCTGCGACTTTTCTTGGTCCTTCGTAGATCTCAAATGCCTCGTACTTAGTCATCCATTGTTCAGGGGCGGTATCGAAAAGGAACTGAACGCACCTCATTGAAACGATACGTCCATCGGTTACATTAGGTTTTTCCAATTCAAAAACAACACCCCATGCATTATTTTGCCAGTCAGTTTTCTCCTCTGGAAACCTGGAGACGGGAATAATATCTACCGATAGGAGGTGCGCTCCTTCTGCCACCTTCATTTTCTGTAAGCCAAACAACCTTTACACGATACATATGTTTCCATTCATTAATTAATTAAATTAAGTGTGAATTATATAATATTGCCACCCCATGCGGTCTTTCCCATTTTAGTCCATCAACTAATAATGATAGAAAAGAATACTGGAAGCTTATATTTTTAATCACTTCTATTTTTTCATCATCTAATGACAAGATTACCCACCCCCCGTAATTTTTGCTAACCAGGTTGTTAATAAATTTAATTATAGGATTGGTTGAAATATCCTTTCCTTTATTCACAGCCATTTCCAGGTCATCGACTAAAGAACCATTGAAGTTGTAAACATGATATTCATTAAAGTCTATGTGCTCATCTAAAGGTGGGCCATAAGTAATCGGTAGATTGCATCTATGCAAAAGATGATGATTACACCAGGCGTATACCGGAGGGTCGCGATGAAAGGTTTCCCCACCCCAGTGAACCATAACCTCTTGTAGATCTAGTTCCTCTGGAGCGAATCGTGTAGGGAGCAAAATATCCAAGTGAAAATCCATAGCCTATCCTAAATTTGGCACCCATAACATAAACTGTATAAGAATCAACGACTGCCCCCCAAAAATGGGAAAATTCACTTATTCTGCAAAGTTACTTATTAAGAAGCCCACTCCTCATTTTTTGGCAAATAGCCCTTTAGCCAACAGGTCAGAATCTTAAAACTCGCTCGCAAATAAAATTTATTAGCCGAATCTTTTTTAACCATTCTGACTAATGTCATCTCACCCGTTCTTTTATCTATCAAGAATTCGCCGTAATCAGATCTACAATAGTCAGAAGATGTAGGTCCAAATTCATATTTTACTACTTTATCAGTTTCTTCAATTTTCAATATTTCTATATGATAGGCTATTATTTAACACCATCTATTGCCTGCATCGTATACAGCTAAAACCAGTAGCTAAAATCTCAACATAACTATCATAACCTGCTATAATATAATGTTTTAACTTCAACCGTTTTTTAGGGTCATATAATTTCTCTTTTTCTTCAAGCGGTACAGAATTCATTACTTGATATACACCGGAGTCCAGATTTGCACCATCAACCTTCTTAATAACAATATTGTTATAATTGGCTTCATAAAAATTGACGGTAGCACACTTAACTTCAGCAACTGTAGTGAAGACCAGTTCAATTTGAACATAATCTCTCTCTGTTGATATTAACTCCAGAGCATCTACTTTAATGTTGACGCCATCAGACTCTGTATATGTTAAAGATAAATAAGTTGTGGAAATCCTGAATCCAATCGATTGTGATTTTAACACAAGCATAAACTCACTCCTTCCTGGAGGCACCGGTATAATTTATTCAGCTAATAAATAATTAAACCCACTCTACGGTAAGTTTATTTTAATAATGAATGGTTATCTGCGCGCTACCGCCGTGCCCGGAAAAATATCTGCGGTTATATCACGGTAACTAATTTATTACCGTTAATCCCGGCAGCGCAGAAGAAACGCTGCCGGGTTATTTATTACTGTGCGGGTGGAATATCCGTCACTTCAGGATGTACGTCATCCGTGGCAACTGAGGTTGTGGCAGCAGTAGTAGATGGGGCCATGATTTGATCCCAGGCCGCCTGCAACGCTTTCATGTTAAATTCTGGCTCGCCTTTCGGCTGCAGAAGAATTAACGCCATATCGTTCGACAACTGCTGGCGCAGATCCTGATTTAACATCTCTACCGTCAGACTATTAAGGAAATCCTGGCGCAATTTCTGATATTGCTCCGGCGCGATATCGACGACCTGATTTTGCAACGAACGCATCCGCTGGCCCATCAAAATATCGGTATCAGCTCGCGCATAGGCGGCAAACAGTTTCTGCAGCTCCAGTTTCTTTTGCGCCACTAACGCATTGAACTCTTCTTCCGGCAGACCTTTATCGCGAACCTTTGCCAGCTCACGCGCTACCAAATTAAGGTTGCTGTTCAGCTTGTCGTTTGGTGACTCGATGTTGATGGCACACTGCGCACGCAGATACAGCACACGGCAGTCAAATCCAAGACCGATGTCTTTGCTGTTACTGGTGCTTAACGCTTGCTGAACGTGCCAGAACAGCGCCTCACGGGCCAGGTCCGCACGCCAGTAGCGCAGCAGTGCGGCTGATTCACGAATTGGCTGCCACGGCGTATCCCACATGATAGATAACCGGTCCTGACGTACCGCATCGGTCATAATACTCACCGCTTCAGGACGCAGCGGAGAAAGCGTCGGCACCGGAGCCGGTGTTTCACGTTTGCCTTTCAGTTCGCCAAACGTTTTGTTGATTTGGTCGACAACCGAGCGCGCATCCACGTTTCCCACCACCAGCAGCGTCATTGCATCCGGGGTGTACCATTTCTGATAGAAATCTTTAATCTTTTCCGCTTCAACGGGTTGTTTCAGCGGATCGGCAGGATCGTGACCTAACAAGGTTGATCCTTTCAGACGATAGCGCCACCAACCCTCTTTAGTATCGGCAGGCCAGGTTGCCACCATGTCCTGACTTTGCAGCGCGTGGTTGATGGTTTCTGGTGTGATGGTCAGTTTGCCAGTGGCATTTGCCAGATACGAGAGCGCTTCTTTCAGCAAGTCGTTACGGTTATTGGGCAAACTCAGATTAAACAGCGTGGTGTCATAAGAGACAATTACCGGCGGCATCGGGCGTTTAGGGTCGATCCCCTGCTGCCACAATGAACGCGCCTGTGCTGCGTCAAGGCCACCGCTTTGCGTTAACGCAATACGAGGGATGGCGTGACTGTAACCGCTCTGTTGTGTACTTTCGGCGAGCGAACCGGTATTAACCAGCAGGCGAATTTCAACGCGATCGCTGGGACGCTGGGGCGTGGTCAGCACTTGCCACTGTAAACCGTTGGAAAGCGTCCCCTGTTGCCATGCTGGATCAGGCTGGAGCGCATCTGCCTGCACATAGCCAGCAGTGGCCATCATCAGCAAACCGCCCGCTAAAAGTCGAATTTTTGTGCCCTGCATGTGAACCCCTGATCAACTATCCTGGTAATAAAAAACTGCCCGTTGTCGGTCAGTCTAAATGACGTTAAAAACACTTCGTGTTAGACCGCAAGAACATGAAAATGTCACGGAAGAAGTGAAATAAACCTGAACTCACCCAGGTGGTAAGTTCAGGCACAGGGGTCAATTATGCGCAAACACCCGCACTCGGGGAAGGGAGTGCGGGCATAAGTGGTGAGATTAAGAGGATAATTCGTGCGTTTTGCCATCCGGCGCACGATTATTCAGCACATCGTCCAGTTTTTTGTGGTCCAGTTCTTTCACCCACTTAGCAACAACAATGGTCGCTACGCCGTTACCGACCAGGTTAGTCAGCGCACGAGCTTCTGACATAAAGCGGTCGATACCAAGAATTAGCGCCAGACCCGCTACCGGCAAATGGCCCACCGCAGAGAGCGTCGCTGCCAGCACGATAAAGCCACTACCCGTTACCCCTGCCGCCCCTTTAGAAGAAAGCAGCAACACAATTAATAGTGTGATTTGGTGAACGATATCCATCTGACTGTTAGTGGCCTGGGCGATAAACACCGCCGCCATTGTCAGGTATATCGATGTGCCATCAAGGTTGAACGAATAGCCTGTCGGGATGACCAGCCCCACCACCGATTTGCGGCAGCCGAGTTTCTCCATCTTGTCGAGCATACGCGGCAGCGCCGACTCGGAAGATGAAGTCCCCAGTACAATCAGCAATTCTTCACGGATGTAGCGAATAAATTTGAAGATACTGAAACCAGTCGCTTTAGCGATTGAACCCAGTACCAGCACCACAAACAGGATACAGGTGATGTAGAAGCAGATAATCAGCTGCCCCAGTTGCACCAGTGTGCCGACGCCGTATTTACCGATGGTAAACGCCATTGCCCCGAACGCACCAATAGGTGCCAGACGCATGATCATATTGATGATGCCGAAGATGACCTGCGAGAAACTTTCGATCACGTTAAAAATCAGTTGGCCTTTGCTGCCCAGACGGTGGAGCGCAAAACCAAACAGTACGGCAAACAGCAGCACCTGCAGAATGTTACCGCTGGCAAATGCGCCAATGACGCTCGCCGGGATGACATCCATAATGAAGGCGACAATGCCCTGGTCTTTCGCCTGATCGGCGTAAACCGCTACCGCTTTCGCATCAAGCGTTGCCGGATCGACGTTCATTCCGGCACCAGGCTGCACGACGTTAACGATGATAAGACCAATAATCAGCGCGATGGTACTGACAATTTCAAAGTAAAGCAGTGCGACTGCGCCGGTACGACCGACCGCCTTCATGCTTTCCATGCCCGCAATGCCCGTTACGACGGTACAAAAGATGACAGGAGCGATGATCATCTTAATGAGCTTAACGAACCCGTCGCCAAGCGGTTTCATTTGCTCGCCTATTTCAGGGTAGAAATGGCCAAGGAGAATACCAATGGCTATCGCTGTCAGGACCTGAAAGTAAAGGCTTTTAAACAGAGAGGTTTTCATAGGGTGTCCTTTAGTAAAACCACAGGTCTTGTAAGGTTATGGGGTACCTGCGGCCTTAAAATAACACCCAGACAACATCACAGAAATGTACCTGGATCATAATTGAAACAAAAAGGTTAAAAAGTTTGAGCTGGCTCGCACAAACCAGCACTTTTTAAAGTTTTGTAATCAGTTTGGGGTAGCTACTTTTCTTCCAGGTAACTCTCTTCGAAGATTTCAATAGGGAGTGGGCGAGCAAAAAGGAAGCCCTGGGCAATACCAACGCCCGCTTTTGCCAGCCAGTCGCGTTGTGCTTCAGTCTCCACGCCTTCGGCAATCATTTGTAAGTTCAGGCTTTGCGCCAACATGATAATTGCAGCAATCATGCTGCTATCTTCCGGCAAGCCTTCAACAAACATTTTGTCGATTTTTAACACGTCGATTGGCAACGATTTCATATGCTGCAGCTGACGCAGCCCTGCGTAGCCCATGCCGAAATCATCCAGCGCCACCCGAACGCCGGCATTACGCAACGGGCGGAGGATTGCCACCGCTGCATGAGGGTCGTCAATACGTCGGCTTTCTGTCACTTCCAGAATCAGCGTTCCCGGCTGAATGCGATAGCGGGTTAACAGTTCCAGCATATCCGCTACCATATTCGGGTGCATCAGTTGCAGCGCTGAGAGGTTTACCGACAAGGGCAGCATAATGCCGCGCTCTTGCCAGGCAGCCAGCAGTCGACAGGACTCTTCCAGCACCCAGTGACCGACGGTAACCATCAGCCCACAGCACTCAATGCGATCGATTAAGCCATCCGGCAGATCCCAACTGCCATCCGGTTGCTGGATACGCAGTAACACTTCCGCACTGACCAGTTTACCGCTGGTCATCTCGACCTGTGGCTGTAACCAAATCGCAAACTGATGATTTTCCAGTGCATTAAGGATATCGCTCTCTTCCGTCAACCGCTGTTGGGCGGCTTCCATCTGCTGCGGATCAAAGAACTGAATCTGATTCTTACCTTTATGGCGAGCGGTAAATGCCGCAGAAATAGCGCGACTGTAAAGCTGTTCGGCGGTGAGATCGCCGTAGAACATCGCCACGCCAATGCTACAGTGCGGACGGAGTTGAATACGTTCAATCGGCAGGCGCTCGCTCATGATAGTGAGCACTTGCTGACCTAAAGTGATTGCGTGCCACGGCTCCTGTACACCGTTGGCAATGACAGCAAAGTCATAACCACTAATCTGCGCGAGGATCATACGTGGCGACAGTACCGATTTGAGTTTTTCCACCAGCGTCAGCAGCAGAATTTCTCGTTGCGCCTCTTTCAGCACGCCCGCAGTATCACGCAGGGTTTCACAGGTGATAATCATCAGCGCGGTGGTTTGTTTACGCGCGACAACCTGCTCCAGCATCTCCATCAGCAAGGCTTTGTTCGGCAAATCCGACACCGGGAAGCGCATCGCATTTTCGTTCTGTTCTTCATAATGGCGCTGCAGCAATTGCTGGTTGAGGTTGTAACTGCGCACCAGCATACCGATTTCATCGTCCTGATGCAGACGTGGTAATGCCAGTTGGTGACCAACAAGCTCCTGGGCTGGGATGGCGTTAAGTTCACGAGCAATATTGCGTAACGGATGCAAAATCAGGCGGTTAATGCACCAGCTAATCGCCACCGTCAATATTAACGACAAAAGTAAGTAAATGGTCACTAACGTTGAGAGGGTGCTCATCACGAACTTATACATGCGGAAGGAATCCGCCTGTAGCACCAGATAGGCAATTGGCTGCGGGTTTGCCGGACGTTCCAGCGAGTAAACGCCCAGCGAGATTTGCACCGGTAGCTCAAACATGCGAGTAACCATTACCGGCACCGGACGCTCTGGAATAAAACTTTTACGCAGCGCCTGGAACTGGTTAGGCAGCACCACATCGGCACGGCTGACCACGCCTGCCGGTTTAATGCTGGCAAGAATAGCTTCCGCTTCGGGAATATCGCCTTTCAAAATGGCAGAAGATAAGGGTTCGCGGACAGAGCGAGCAATGCTTTCCAGTTGCGTAGCCGTGTTATAGCGATTCTGCTGGACCAGATGGAACAGCAAAACGGTGCAAAAAATAAAAACGAACACCAGGACAACGGCTGCCACCATTGCCATCTGCTTGATTGTTAACGAGCGACTTACGCGCAAATTGTCTCCCCCCGGAAATCCCAGATTGCCGCCCGAGTATACCCGATCGCAGCGGCATTAAGAGAGGCGCTATCTGAAAACTTACCAGTCGGCGTAAGGTATCAGCGGCTGCGGCGGTAAATCCATGTCACCCTGCCATCCGGCGGCGGAATAACGTACGTAGAGCAGGAAATGGCTGGGCGCGTAATCCTTCGCTTGCTGGATATCAATTGCCGTACCGACAAACCAGTTGGATGTGACGCGACGCTCAAGTAATGCCCGCGCCGTATAGCCAAAGCCCTGACTGCTGCCGCCATCGTTGGATTGCCGCGCAGCTTCTTCCTGCCAGTCAGTCGGGATCAGATTCATCAGCGGATACCGCGGCATGGTTTTGGTGCGCGAATGCGACCACGAACCAGACGCCCCCAGCTCCCACGACCAGTTTTCTGTCCGTTCACGCCACATCACCGGAATAGCAAACGACAGGTATTCCTGCGGGCTGTAGTAACCGCCCTGACCGAGTGAGTACCCACTCAGGTCTTTGTCGTAATGCCAGATCATGTTGTTCAGGCCAATGGTCACACGGCGATTATTCTGGTTGATGACCTTATAGTAATAGCCCGTCATCCAGCGCACGCGCCAGTTATCTTCGACATTTTTACCGGTTAACTGGTCACCGCTAAGCGATGCCCAGACGCCGTTTGCTTCACCTTTATCGTAGCTCAGGCTTAGCCCCACGCCGTCGGCACGCACGCCACCCCATTTTTTCCCGGTATTGCTCGGGGAGTCTTTTTGCCCGCCAAAGGCCAGCAAAGAACTGGAAATGGGCCGACGATGGGCGTTAACGGTGTAACCCAGCGGCCCGATATCATCACTGTAACTGATGCCGCCGACCACATCCACCACGTTGAAGCCCATCGGCGTGGTGCCGATATCCCAGCTCCAGACGTCATTTCGCCAGCCGACCGCCACGCTGGCACCGGAATCCGACTGGCTGCGGTTGCCGCTACAGTCCTGTAATGTACAAGTGCCCCAGTTGTCATCCCATTTGCCATCGGCATTAGTGGAGAAACTGCCGACGTTCATATTGACGAAATCACTGCGAAAGAACATCCGCCCGTCAGAATAGGGCGCATCCACCTGCAACATGGTAGTGTGCGCTTTCAGATCGGAGTAACCACCGGTGCCGCTCGACCCCCAGTAATCGTGCTCGAGGGTGACGTTAAGATCCTGCTGGCGATAGAGGTCCGCTGCATCGCTGCGCACGCCGCGTTTCAGCCAGTCATCTTTCTCGTCGTTACGGGTCAGCCGGGTAAAGGTGTCGTTATCCTGCGGACGCGTCGTGGTCACACCGGATGCGACCATCGCGTCTTTGTAGGTTTCCAGCGCCTGCGTTGGATCGCCCGCCTGCGCTTCAAACTTCGCACCGTCGCGCAGTACCATCGCGCTTTCCATCGACGGTGGCTGAGATTTTGCCTGCGGGATCAGCTTGTTAAATGTCTGCTGCGCCGCTGCGGTATCGCCAAGCTGCGCCTGCGCCAGCGCCACGCGCCGCTGTGTGTTCAGGGAGGCGTTATCGGTGGCAGGCAGTTTCGCCAGTTGGCTACGTGCCGCCGCTTTGTCACCGGCAGCGATATCCACTTCCGTCAGGCCAAGAATGGCATCAGCGTTAGTTGGCTCCCGCGTCAGGACATTCTGATATGCAGCACGGGCAGCAGCGTAATCACGTCGTTGTTGCGCCCAGTCAGCCAGCGTCAGATCAATACGCGAGGAAGGCGGTTGCTGGCGCAGCATCGCTTCTGCTTCTGCCTCTTTACCGTTTTCTCGCAGGCGATTAGCGGTTTCCAGCACCTGGTCGCTTTGCAGCCGATTAACCAGCTCCTGAATATTGCTGTTCCACTGCGCGCGCGGCAGGCTGTTGATATGCGCCAGTGCCGCTCTGTCCTGGTCGTGACCTGAGAGGTACAGCCCGTAAGCGTAAACCTGCTCCGGGTCGTTCGGCTTCTGCTGCGCGAGATTGCGCATTAACGTATCGGCCTGGCTGCGTTGTCCGGCCTGCCAGAGATCCTGCGAAAGTCGGTAAGTAATCCATACACTGCCGGGGTCCAGTGCCAGTCGTTGCCGCTGAAGTGCTGCTGCCTGCGCCCATTTGCCCTGGTTTTCCAGTGCCTCTGCCTGCTGTGCCAGACGATCGTTTTGCAGGCTACGTTCGATATCATCAATGCTGCGCCGCTGGCTGGCAGAGAGCGAGGCGATAAACGCTTCTGCTTTTTCTGGCGATTGCTGGCGGTAAATATTCGCCAGCCCGCGCACGGCGTTGGTATTGCCGCTGTCCATGCGCAGCGTCTGCTGGTAATAGCGTTCGGCGGCGGAATAATCTTTTCGCGCCATCGCCACATCGCCCAGCCCCAACACCGCATAGCTGTCGGTGTTATCGACACTGCGCGCCTGCTGGAACAGGCGTTCTGCCCGGTCAGGATTATTGGCTTTCAGCGCGGCATCACCCTGCTGGATCGCCAGCCAGTAGCGGTTTACTTTCAGCAGACTGTTCCATTTGTCGTTGTTGCTGCTGTGCGGGTCCAGTGCGAGGGCTTTTTCCAGATTCGCCACTGCATTGGCGCGATCGCCTTTCTGAGAATACGCCTGGCCCAGCGCCCCCAGAGCCTCACTGTCTTTCGGGTTCGCCCGCACTGCCTGTTGTAGTTCGGGAATGGCTTTACCCGCCATGCCAGAGTCCACTGCCGCTAAACCTTGCACACGAGCGCGGAAAGCAGGGTCGGCCAGCTGTTTTTGCTGTTCTGCCAGTTGCGATTGCGCAGCAGCTACGCTATCGCCATCACTAAAGATCGAGAGATATTTTTTCAGCGCCTGCACACTGGCATCGCTGACGGGCATGTCTTTAATCTGCCCGTACCAGATTTTAGAGGCCCCTTCGCGTCCGGCGTTCGATTTCGCCATCTGTTCCAGGACGGCAAAACCTTCATCACGGCGATCGCTACTAAACAGCAATAGCGCCAGATTGTTTTGCAGGCCTGTATTGCCTGGGGTATCCGCATTGATGCGTTTTAGCTGATTAATCGCTTCGCCACGGCGAGCCGGAATTTTCGCCACCGTACTCCAGTACTCGACGGCAATGTCACCTTCCGGCGGCGCACCGTTGAACAGTTTGTTGTAACTCGCCACAGCTTTTTCTGCATGACCAGTCGTCGCCTGCAATCTTGCCTGTTGCAGTGCCTGACGACCATCCGGCGTGGAAAGCAACATTGTGGTCCGCGACGATTTATACGCATTTGAACTCGGCGCTAACTGCGACAGCCGATCGAGCTGTTTTTGCGCGCCATCAATATCGCCCTGACGTAACAGAGAACGGAAACGGGCGGCAACGACGTCCGGGTTATTCGGATCAATAAGTTCCAGCCGATACAACGACTGTTGCACCAGATCTTCACGATGGGTCGCTTCGCCTAACCGAACTTGCTCCAGCAACTGTTGCTGAGCGGTTGGTGCTGCCTCGACCATCGGCATGACGGCCAGACCGAGGGAAAGCGTGAATATGTTTAGTGTGAATTTGCGCATTCCTGGCCCCAGTCAGGTAATAACTCACCTTTTGTCGAGAAGCGGAAACGGTGTTGATCCCAGCCTTGTCCAAACAGGGTCAGCACATAGTTGTAATAGGCATCGCTGCCGGGAAAGTTATCGGCCACGCGCTGGCGCTGAACGGCCTGTGCATCGCGGTTTTGTAAAAAGGGCAGCATGGCGGCAGAAAAACCGACCGGTCCTTTACCCTGCGCTTTCCCCGTAGCCACATCGACTTTTTCCGGCGGATAGCCGTTTTTCTCGGTGAATGTCGCCATCGGTTTAAACCGGTTGAGCATCCGCGCTTTTTGCGGATCGCTGTCAGGCATCATGCCTACCCACATGTAAACACGGATAGCGTCGTAGCTGCTGATCAATGTTTTTTCGGCTTTTAGCTGCCAGCCTTTGTCTTTCTCATAGCGCACCCAGTCTGGCGAAAAGCCTTTCGGGGCGGTTTCCAGCAATAAACGTTGATTGGTTTCGCGCAGCGTAGTCCACGGCGCGCCAAAGCGGGTGAAATACTGCGCCAGCGTCGGCGGCAGGTAGCTGGGGTTAAAACGCCAGCTGTTATCCTCTGCAAATCCCACTTTGCCCGGCAACAACATGGAACCCAGCCCAGGCACCGTCACCACTTCCTCCCGCGCAATACGTTTTAACAACGCGCTGCCGATGTCGGTATAACGCTGCTCTTTCCACAAACGCCCCGCCTCCAGCAACGACCAGGCCATCCAGACATCACCATCAGAGGCCGAATTGCTGTCCAGCACTTCCCACTTACTGTTCTCTTTCTTGCCCCACAGCCAGGCGGGCAAATGTTCTTTTAAAGAACCCTGAGCGAGATTGTTCTGCGTCCAGTCGAGAATATTATCGAAAGCTGCACGGTCGTTAGCCGCCAGGGCAAAGAACATGCCGTAACTTTGCCCTTCGGAGGTGGTGATTTTGCGCGCGTCGCTGGGGTCGATGACGCGCCCTTCCTGACTGATGTAATCCTTTTTGAACTGCTCCCAGGCAGGCCAGTTGCAGGCAGCCTGAACACTAAAGGCAGCCAGCAGCAGCATCGTCACGAGTCCACTACGCAACACATTCATCTTCAATTACTCGTTATCCGGGTTAAGACGACGACGGCTGATAATACGCAGCAAACGCCACAGTACCCAGGCCAGCAGCACGACGCTGATTGCCGCCAGCACCGCCAGCAGAATCGGGTGGTTTGCCAGCGCATACCATAAGCGTTCGAACCACGGCAGATGGCCAACGTAATAGACGTCGCCAACACGCAGGCTATTGATACCGGACTCGCGGATCACCGCGACCGAGCCGAACATGGTGGCGCGTTTGCCGCTATCGTTCACCGCATCGTTAAGCATTTCATAACCGCGTGGGCTATCTGCCAGCAGCGCAATCACGCTACGCTGGTCGTTATACGGCGACTGGAAGCCAATCACCGCTGCCATCGCACCGGAAGAGGTCAGCGTTGATTGAGTTTCTGCCGCGCGATCGCTCTCGTCCGGCACAATGCCGGGGAACGGGGTCTGGCGCATCGGCGTTTTCACCCAGCTTTCGGTCGCCTGCACCAACAGGTCGATCTGCTTGTCGTCTTTCAGTTTGTCCGGGATACCACCGATGATCATGATGTCGGCATCTTTGCCCTGAATGGTGCTGCCATCATCGGTCACCGTCAAGTTAATCGCCGGGAAGCCCGTCTGCGCACCGATAAAGCCAACGGTATTCAGCAAGGTTTCCATCTGTGCTTCGTTAGGCGCTTTCGGCATCACGGTGATGGTTTGTGACAGATCCGCCATCCGGCTGAACGGGAAGCCCGCGTTAGCAAAGGCGCGTAGATCCGGCATCGGGATGAAGTGGTAATACTTCGAGAAGTCGATGGTGGAGTCGTCACCAATCACCACATGATTCTGCACCGGCTGGAAGGTAATACAGTTATCCACCGAACCGCCCGGCATCGGGTTCATATACTCAAAGTCGAACCGCAACTGGTTGGTCGCGCCCAGTTTCAGCGCCGGAATAGAGACATCCGTTTTGCCATCCAGCAAGCCTTGTAATACCGGAATACGCAGCAGCAGGCGGTTCGCCTCCTGTTTACTGCTCAGGTTGAAGGATTGCAGGAACTGGTTATTCAGGCTGATATCCATCCGCGAACTGTCTTTCACCGGCGGCATGGTGTAGCGATAGTTGATATCCATATCAATGCCGGTACTGCGCATCAGGTAGAGATCCGGCGGCAGGTTTAGCGAAACGTTAATCGCTGCTGGCTCAAGACCGCTGGATTGTAACTGTTCTTCATAGGTTTTCAGTTCACCAAAGGTGACCGGACGATCGGTACGCACCCAGTTCGGCGCATCGTACGGCTTACGCGGTAGCAGCGGTTTCACTTCATTCACTACCACGCTTTCACCACGGAACAGAATGTTACCCTGAGCGATACCTTTCGCTGCCTGCAACAGGTCTTTGTCGTCACGACCAAAGACCACCAGCAGTTTGACGTAAGGATTCTGTGGATGGTTGATCATCTCAATCACCGGGGCTTTTACCGCCGGATGATCGCGCAGGAAGTCCGGGCGTTTGTCATTAGTGGCAAAAACGATGGCATTGCGATCCGGCAGTTGGTTATAGAGCACCGGGAAGTTCTGCCCACGCCAGCCAGAACGCGAACCAAACCACGAGGCGACAATGGCAGATGCTTGTTGCAGCCCAACATCCGGCACACCCGCAAAGACCATCGGCAAGGTGTTGGTGCGGTTATCACGCGGGTCAAAGAATGGTACCGGGAAGTGTGACAGATCATTCTTCACATTCAGGGTCTGATAGGTCAGATCCAGTCCACTGCTCCGCCCAACATCCAGCCAAAGCGTGGTGCTGGCCGGGTTTTCGCACACGTCCTGATAATGACCGACAAACTCCAGCCGCACACGGTTGAAGTCGGTAATAAACAGTGGGTTAATTGGCATTTGTGCCAGCGTTTTTTTACCCAACTGTTCTTTGGTCACTGGCAGCACGCCCATCAGTTCATCATTGAGATAAACCTTTAACTGCGACTGGACAGGCAGTAACGATGGCGATGGCGTGTATTCGAGGTTGAGCATCGCCTTCGTCACCACTTCATCGCTGCGCATACCAAACTCAATGCTGCCGTTCGGGTTAATGCCACGTAGCACCATGCTGCCCGGCGGTGGCGCAATTTGCGCAAAGGTCAGCTTCACATCACGCGAAGGACCGTTCTGCGCCACGATGGGGGCATCAGCGCCCTGCACGCCCGGCATCACTTGCCCCACCTGCGGATTTTGTTCCGTCTGGGCGGCTACAGCTGGCTCAGCATTGATCAGTGGTTGCGTTGCTGGCGTCGCCTGCGTCATGAAAGAGGGGAACGCACTCATCCCCATAGCCACTGCACAAATCCAGAATAGTTTTCTTTTCATCGCGTTATCATCATTGTTGAGCCAAAGCCTGATCCGATGGTTGTGCCGTTTCGCTCCGCTCCGGGCGGCGCGGAATAAACGATACAACCCAGGAAACCAGAGAAGTCAGCACACGGAATATGCCCGTCACCGAAGAAGGCGCAAACTCCGCCAGATGGCGGTAGCCACGGAAGCCGAGCTTCAGAATATCCAGCAGACTTTCCAGCGGCTTATCTTCCGGATAGCTGTCCTGCCAGAGCGCCCATGTATCCGCACGGGCAAACGTACACTGTACAAAATCGATATGTTGCTGGGTGGTGAGCGGCATTAATTTCAGCCCAACTTCATTACCCATCACGCGCGCCACCTGGGTCGGGAAGACGTATTCCTGCTGACCACGTTTAAGCAACAGATTCACTTTCTGCCCTTCCAGAATCTGCGCCTGACCGTTGATCTTGATCCCCAAACCACCGTCGGAGAAATCCTGAACGGTACACGAGAAGAGGTGACCATCTTCGCGGGCAATTGCCGCGGGCATCGTCATCTCCACGCGGTGCGATCGGCGAACCTGTTTGCTTTCTACCGATACCGCTACCGCACCACCGAGAATAATCAGGTTGTAGAACACCCACACCATACTGACGATGACAGTGAGCATCTCGGTTGGCGGGCCGTAGAAGTAACGCCAGATACCGACCGCAATACCGACCAGGTTGAGCAATACCAGGAAAATGTAGGGCCGTGAGATCACCCAGTCGACGTACTCTTCTTCCACCAGTCCACCTTTGGCGGTGACGTTAAATTTGCCTTTGTGCGGGTTAATCAGCGCCACCAGCGTCGGTGGTGCGATATACCACGCCAGCACCGTTTCGTAGATTTCACTCCAGAAAGAGTGGCGATATTTGCCCTGGATCTTCGAGTTGGTCAGGCTGGCATGAATCATATGCGGCAGCACGAACAGGGCAATCATCAACGCTGGCGCATAGATGATGTAGGCATGCAGCAGCAGGAACGCCAGCGGCGCAGTCAGGAAGATCAGTCTTGGAATGCCCGACAAGAAATGGAACATGGCGTTGACGTAGCACAGCCGCTGAGCATACTTCAGCCCTTTACCGGTGAGCGGGTTATCGAGACGGAAGATTTGCACCATCCCGCGCGCCCAGCGAATACGCTGACCGATATGCGCCGACAGACTTTCGGTCGCCAGCCCCGCCGCCTGCGGAATACGCATATATGCAGAGGTGTAGCCACGACGGTGCAAACGCAGAGAAGTATGCGCATCTTCGGTTACCGTTTCGACGGCAATACCGCCAATCTCATCCAGCGGCTTACGGCGAATCACCGCACAGGAACCGCAGAAGAAAGTGGCATCCCACATATCATTGCCGTCCTGCACCAGACCATAAAACAACGTGCCTTCGTTTGGCGTTTTACGAAAACGCCCGAGGTTGCGTTCAAACGGATCCGGTGAGAAGAAGTGGTGCGGCGTCTGCATCATCGCCAACTGTTTTTCTTTCAGGAACCAGCCCATGGTCATTTGCAGGAATGAGCGCGTCGGCACGTGGTCGCAGTCGAAAATCGACACGAACTCGCCTTTGGCATATTTCAGCGCATTGTTGATGTTGCCTGCTTTCGCATGTTCATGAGTGGTACGGGCGATATATTTCACCCCCACGTTTTGTGCAAACTGGCGAAACTCTTCCCTGCCGCCGTCATCGAGGATCCAGATGTTCAGCTTGTCTTTCGGCCAGTCGATACCCAGCGAGGCGTAAATCGTATTTTTCACCACGTTGAGATCTTCGTTGTAAGTCGGGACAAAGATATCCACCGACGGCCACAGCGACATATCTTTCGGCAATGGCACCGGCTGACGATTCAGCGGCCATACCACCTGGAAGTAGCCGAGCACCAGCACAATCCACGCGTACGTTTCGGCGAACAGCAGAATAAGCCCGCACACCAGGCTGACCGGATCGTCCCAGTTCAGCGTAGAGGTGTAGCGCCACCAGATATAACGGCAAGAAACGGTCAGCGACAGCACAATCAACATTAGCGCCGAGAAGCGCCCCGGCATCCGCCGTACGATCAGCGCTACCCCCCACAGCAGCATCAGGAAAATAAACTGCGCCAGCGGGTTAAACGGCTGGGTAACGCAGATTAACGCCAGAATCAGCGAGAAGGTGACGATGATACCGAGGATCAACCGCCGCGCCCCGGCGCTCAAATGGCCGAGTTCTTTTTTCTCATCGAGATGCTGTGTTTTATGGCTAACGCGCTCAGGCAGCTCGTTCATCCATTGATGGTAACGTCCACGAATATTCTGCAGACCTGAAAATGTCCGCCTACGCGTTTTCGGCGTTTCTTTGCGCGATGTACCGATCAGTAACCAGCATGTTTGAATGAGATAACGGACCGGGTCCAGCGGACGCGGACGCGAGGCGTTGATATGCGGATACAGGTTTTTATGTTCTGCGCGAATACGCTGCCAGCGCGGGTGCTCCAGCGGAATAAAAATCCAGGCCAGGATCAACCAAAAACAGCCGAGCGTCGCGCTGAAAGCCGACGCGCCGTGACGACGATAATCGCGATAACGCCCGATAAGCCGCGCGTTGACCGGCGGGATAAGCAACCACCGGGTCAGGATACTCATGATGCACTCCCGACTGGCGTTTTCAGCCCGGAATAGTTCAACAGGCACCAGTTAGCCAGCGTCAGTATCTCTTCAGCCGCCAGCGCATCACTGCGGTATTCACCGACTGGTTGCTTAGCCGCCAGGCATTGAGCCATCGCTTCATCACGATGAATGAGCATTGGCAGTAATCGGCGCTGGCTTTGCAACCAAAGCTGGTAAATATCGTCCTGAACCTGACTGCCGATACGGAAGTCATTAATCAAAATATGCGCGCCATCCGGCAGCGCCTGCTGATGCAGTCGGATATGGCAGTTGGCATCGACGTTGACGATTGCCAGCGAGTGATCGCACAAACTCAGCAACTGGTGGGTTATCTGTGAGGCATCACGCGGTAAGTCGATTAAAATCCACTGGTAACGCCCGCTGGCTTTTAGTTGCTGTAAGCCGGAGCAAATATCGCTCAGCCGGGTTTGCCAGTGCTGTGGATTTTCTTGTTCTTCAATGGATAACTGACCAAAAGGCAGCAAATCGAGTTGCGAGGTATAGCGCAACCCGGCGTCACGCCAGTCCTGACCGTCCAGCATGGCTCTGGCCCAGCCCTGACGGTGGGTAAAATCAACGTTAAATGACAGGCGCAACAAATTGTCCGGGCAGGCATCGACCACCAGGACATTTTCTCCCAACATTTGTAATGACCAGGCTAATGCGGCGGTGATGGTTGTTGTCCCCACGCCTCCCCGCACCCCCTGCAATCCCAGTACGGCCATTCACCAATCCCCTACTTTTGTTGCGCAAACTCTGCCAGCAACGGCCAGCGTTTTAATGCCGCGGCCAACTGTTCGCGTTGGGAAATATCGGCATAATCAATATCAGGCAGTGAAAATGCCTGCTTTAACGCCAAAATATCATTCTGGAAGATATAGCCTATCGCGGGATCAGGCAGAGTATCTGGTTCATTGTTATTCATTTGCTTGATCCCTATGAAATAACCGTACCGTTCATGAGACAATTCTAACCGTGAGCATTTCGCCGGTTTATTGTTTACGGCGAGACGGGAATTTGCTCACTTTTTGACTTTCCGTTACGCAACAAAAAAAGTTAAAAACGAAAAGACTAAAATCACACGTCTTGTGACCTGCTAAATTGATTCACATGCTAAATCTGATAAGTTTTAATTTCAATGGTAGGTTTATTTCTTAGCTTTCGCTAGTAAACTGATAATCAGACAAAATGATGACATGAGGGACATTGTGGACCCTGTATTCTCTATCGGTATCTCATCATTATGGGATGAGCTGCGACATATGCCAGCAGGCGGCGTCTGGTGGTTTAACGTCGATCGCCATGAAGATGCTATCAGTCTGGCGAATCAAACAATTGCATCCCAGGCTGAAACCGCACACGTCGCGGTCATTAGCATGGACAGCGATCCGGCGAAAATCTTTCAATTAGATGATTCTCAAGGGCCGGAAAAAATAAAATTATTTTCAATGCTAAATCATGAAAAAGGTCTATACTATTTGGCCCGTGATTTGCAGTGTTCTATTGATCCCAATAATTACCTTTTTATTCTTGTTTGCGCAAATAACGCATGGCAAAACATTCCTGCCGAGCGGCTTCGCTCATGGTTGGATAAAATGAATAAATGGAGCAGGTTAAACCATTGTTCGCTTTTGGTAATTAATCCCGGAAATAATAACGATAAACAATTTTCATTGTTGCTTGAGGAATACCGTTCACTTTTTGGTCTTGCCAGTTTGCGTTTTCAGGGCGACCAACATTTGCTGGATATTGCCTTCTGGTGCAACGAAAAAGGGGTCAGCGCCCGTCAGCAGCTTAGCGTTCAGCAACAAAATGGTATCTGGACATTAGTTCAAAGCGAAGAGGCGGAGATCCAACCACGCAGCGACGAAAAACGCATTCTGAGTAATGTTGCTGTACTGGAAGGTGCGCCGCCGCTATCGGAACACTGGCAACTGTTCAACAATAACGAAGTTCTGTTCAATGAAGCCCGTACCGCTCAGGCGGCGACGGTGGTCTTTTCTTTACAGCAAAATGCGCAAATCGAGCCACTGGCCCGCAGCATTCATACTCTGCGTCGCCAGCGCGGTAGTGCGATGAAAATCCTCGTACGGGAAAATACCGCAAGCCTGCGCGCCACCGATGAACGTTTGTTATTGGCCTGCGGTGCAAATATGGTTATCCCGTGGAATGCGCCACTCTCCCGCTGTCTGACGATGATCGAAAGCGTGCAAGGGCAGAAGTTTAGTCGCTATGTGCCGGAAGATATCACTACCTTGCTGTCAATGACCCAGCCGCTCAAACTACGTGGTTTCCAGAAGTGGGATGTGTTCTGTAATGCCGTTAACAATATGATGAATAACCCTCTCTTGCCTGCACATGGTAAAGGCGTTCTGGTTGCCCTACGTCCGGTACCGGGTATCCGCGTTGAGCAAGCCCTGACGCTGTGTCGCCCTAACCGTACCGGCGATATCATGACCATTGGCGGTAATCGGCTGGTGCTGTTTCTCTCATTCTGTCGGATTAACGATCTGGATACCGCGTTGAATCATATTTTCCCATTGCCGACTGGCGACATTTTCTCAAACCGTATGGTCTGGTTTGAAGATGATCAAATCAGTGCCGAGCTGGTGCAGATGCGCCTGCTTGCCCCAGAACAATGGGGCATGCCGCTGCCTTTAACGCAAAGTTCTAAACCGGTCATCAATGCCGAGCACGATGGTCGCCACTGGCGAAGAATACCAGAACCAATGCGACTGTTAGATGATGCTGTGGAGCGCTCATCATGATGACCATCAGCGATATCATTGAAATTATTGTCGTTTGCGCACTGATATTTTTCCCGCTGGGCTATCTGGCGCGGCACTCTTTGCGACGCATTCGCGACACCTTACGTTTGTTCTTTGCTAAACCTCGTTATGTTAAACCGGCCGGGACGTTACGCCGCACGGAAAAAGCCAGGGCAACCAAAAAATGACTCAATTTACGCAAAATACCGCCATGCCTTCTTCCCTCTGGCAATACTGGCGCGGCCTTTCCGGCTGGAACTTCTATTTTCTGGTTAAGTTCGGCCTGTTGTGGGCGGGATATCTTAACTTCCATCCGCTCCTCAATCTGGTGTTTGCCGCGTTTCTGCTGATGCCCATTCCGCGCTACAGCCTGCATCGCTTACGCCACTGGATTGCCCTGCCGATCGGCTTTGCTTTGTTCTGGCATGACACCTGGTTGCCTGGCCCGGAAAGCATAATGAGCCAGGGTTCGCAGGTGGCGGGGTTCAGTACCGATTATTTAATCGACCTTGTCACACGCTTTATTAACTGGCAGATGATTGGGGCCATTTTTGTTTTATTAGTGGCCTGGTTATTCCTGTCACAATGGATTCGCATTACCGTTTTTGTGGTTGCCATTCTGCTATGGCTGAACGTACTTACCCTGGCGGGACCAAGTTTCTCCTTGTGGCCTGCCGGTCAACCGACGACCACTGTAACAACGACGGGTGGTAACGCAGCGGCAACCGTTGCGGCGACGGGTGGCGCACCGGTAGTGGGTGATATGCCCGCACAAACTGCACCGCCAACAACGGCGAACCTTAACGCCTGGCTGAATAATTTCTATAACGCGGAGGCGAAACGTAAATCGACCTTCCCGTCTTCGCTGCCCGCTGATGCTCAGCCATTTGAACTACTGGTGATTAATATCTGTTCGCTTTCCTGGTCGGATATTGAAGCCGCCGGGTTGATGTCGCATCCGCTGTGGTCGCATTTCGATATTGAGTTCAAGAACTTTAACTCCGCCACCTCCTACAGTGGCCCGGCGGCGATCCGTTTACTGCGCGCCAGCTGCGGGCAGACTTCGCACACTAATCTGTATCAACCGGCAAATAACGACTGCTATCTGTTTGATAACCTGTCGAAACTGGGCTTTACCCAGCACCTGATGATGGGACATAACGGCCAGTTCGGCGGTTTTTTGAAAGAAGTTCGCGAAAATGGCGGCATGCAGACCGAATTGATGGATCAAACAAATCTGCCGGTTATTTTGCTGGGCTTTGATGGTTCGCCGGTTTATGACGATACCGCCGTGCTTAACCGCTGGCTGGACGTTACCGAAAAAGATAAAAACAGCCGTAGTGCCACGTTCTATAACACGCTTCCACTGCATGACGGCAACCATTATCCGGGCGTCAGCAAAACAGCGGATTACAAAGCGCGAGCGCAGAAATTCTTTGATGAGCTGGACGCCTTCTTTACTGAACTGGAGAAATCGGGTCGTAAAGTGATGGTGGTAGTGGTGCCGGAACACGGTGGCGCGCTGAAGGGCGACAGAATGCAGGTATCTGGCCTACGTGATATCCCTAGCCCGTCTATCACAGACGTCCCCGTTGGGGTGAAATTCTTCGGCATGAAGGCACCACATCAGGGGGCACCGATTGTCATCGACCAACCGAGCAGCTTCCTGGCTATCTCCGATCTGGTGGTTCGCGTTCTTGATGGTAAGATTTTCACCGAAGACAATGTTGACTGGAAAAAACTCACCAGTGGGTTGCCACAAACAGCACCGGTCTCCGAGAACTCAAATGCAGTAGTTATTCAATACCAGGATAAACCGTACGTTCGCCTGAACGGCGGCGACTGGGTGCCTTACCCGCAATAAGAACGAAAAAGGCCGCAGAGTTTCACCCCTGCGGCCTGATCCGGGCGCAAATTGCCATTACGGCAGCCTGACGCCCGCATGACACGTTACTTCCGCTTATTCAGCGAGTTCACGATCAGACTGGCAAGAATGCCAGCAATGACCGGAGCCGCTAAATCATGCCAGAAGGCCATGCCCAGTTCTGCGAGCGTCATATAGCCGCCTCTGTTGTAATGACAACGTTTCGCGGCTATTCTTGAGTTGTTTGGGTTCAAGATTAGCCCCCGTGATGTTGTCAGGTGCATACCTGCAACGTGCGGGGGTTTTCTCTCTCCAGCAACCAATGCCACCAGGGATTAAGCCCCCGCAACATTGCGCCTCACCGGAACCCTTCCGGCTTGCCGCTGATTCTACGACTGTTTTTCTGTTCCGGAATCCATCACTTCTTCACTCTGTGCTGCGCATTCCGCAGAATATTATCCGCTTGCAACCGTTGCATTTTTCTTACGAAAAAGGCCGCAGAGTTTTATCCCTGCGGCCTGGTCCGGGCGCAAATTGCCATTACGGCAGCCTGACGCTCGTCCGACACGTTACTTCCGCTTGTTCAGCCAGTTCACGATCAGACTGGCAAGAATGCCAGCAATGACCGGAGCCGCTAAATCGTGCCAGAAGGCCATGCCCAGCTCTGCGAGCGTCATATAGCCGCCAGTGTTGTAATGACAACGTTTCGCGGCTACTCTTGAGTTGTGTAGGTTCAAGAATGGCCCCCGTGATGTTGTCAGGTGCATACCTGCAATATGCGGGGGTTTTCTCTCTCCAGCAACCAATGCCACCAGGGATAAAGCCCCCGCAACATTGCGCCTCACCGGAACCCTTCCGGCTTGCCGCTGATTCTACGACTGTTTTTCTGTTCCGGAATCCGTCACTTCTTCACTCTGTGCTGCGCATTCCGCAGAATATTATCCGCTTGCAACCGTTGCATTTTTCTTACGAAAAAGGCCGCAGAGTTTTATCCCTGCGGCCTGATCCGGGCGCAAATTGCCATTACGGCAGCCTGACGCCCGTCTGACACGTTACTTCCGCTTGTTCAGCCAGTTCACGATCAGACTGGCAAGAATGCCAGCAATGACCGGAGCCGCTAAATCATGCCAGAAGGCCATGCCCAGCTCTGCGAGCGTCATATAGCCGCCTCTGTTGTAATGACAACGTTTCACGGCTATTCTTGAATGGTCTAGATGCAAGAATGGCCCCCGTGGTGTTGCCAGGTGCATACCTGCAACGTGCGGGGGTTTTCTCTCTCCAGCAACCAATGCCACCAGGGATAAAGCCCCCCGCAACATTGCGCCTCACCGGAACCCTTCCGGCTTGCCGCTGATTCTACGACTGTTTTTCTGTTCCGGAATCCATCACTTCTTCACTCTGTGCTGCGCATTCCGCAGAATATTATCCGCTTGCAACCGTTGCATTTTTCTTACGAAAAAGGCCGCAGAGTTTTATCCCTGCGGCCTGGTCCGGGCGCAAATTGCCATTACGGCAGCCTGACGCCCGTCTGACACGTTACTTCCGCTTATTCAGCCAGTTCACGATCAGACTGGCAAGAATGCCAGCAATGACCGGAGCCGCTAAATCATGCCAGAAGGCCATGCCCAGTTCTGCGAGCGTCATATAGCCGCCTGTGTTGTAATGACAACGTTTCGCGGCTATTCTTGTATTGTTTGGATGCAAGAATGGCCCCCGTGGTGTTGTCAGGTGCATACCTGCAACGTGCGGGGGTTTTCTCTCTCCAGCAACCAATGCCACCAGGGATAAAGCCCCCGCAACATTGCGCCTCACCGGAACCCTTCCGGCTTGCCGCTGATTCTACGACTGTTTTTCTGTTCCGGAATCCATCACTTCTTCACTCTGTGCTGCGCATTCCGCAGAATATTATCCGCTTGCAACCGTTGCATTTTTCTTACGAAAAAGGCCGGAGAGTTTTATCCCTGCGGCCTGGTCCGGGCGCAAATTGCCATTACGGTAGCCTGACGCCCGTCTGACACGTTACTTCCGCTTATTCAGCCAGTTCACGATCATGCTGGCAAGAATGCCAGCAATGACCGGAGCCGCTAAATCATGCCAGAAGGCCATGCCCAGTTCTGCGAGCGTCATATAGCCGCCTGTGTTGTAATGACAACGTTTCGCGGCTATTCTTGAGTGGTCTAGGTTCAAGATTAGCCCCCGTGATGTTGTCAGGTGAATATCTGCAACGGGCGGGGGTTTTCTCTCTCCAGCAACCAATGCCACCAGGGATTAAGCCCCCGCAACATTGCGCCTCACCGGAACCTTTCCGGCTTGCCGCTGCTTTTACGATTGCTTTTTACCGTCAGCACCCGGCAATCTTCCTCATTGCGTGATGCCTTCCAGCTTAATTTCTTTATTTGCAATAGTTGCAGTTCATATCCGGGCTGACTCCAGACTGGTAGTGAAATGCGCAATTTTGTAGAATTGCGCCTCCTCGCGACCTCCCCAGTGAATCTGTTGCCTCATTTTTTACATACTGCGTATTCGACTTCTCCACCTGTTGCGCAAGAGAAACTGGGTTTATTCATTTTTGCGAGGCCGACTTCTTTCTGGACAGGACTTTATGCAGCACAACACACTACCGAAACACGATCAGAAAATGCCGTTTACACGCTACGACTTCGGCTGGGTTTTATTATGCATAGGCATGGCGATTGGTGCCGGAACCGTGCTGATGCCAGTACAAATTGGCTTGAAGGGAATTTGGGTATTTATTACCGCAGCGATCATTGCTTATCCTGCCACCTGGGTAGTGCAGGACATTTATTTAAAAACCCTTTCTGAAAGCGATTCCTGTAATGACTACACCGATATTATCAGTCATTACCTGGGGAAGAACTGGGGAATTTTCCTCGGGGTTATCTACTTTTTGATGATTATCCACGGGATTTTTATCTACTCTCTCTCCGTGGTTTTCGACAGCGCCTCGTACCTGAAAACCTTCGGTTTAACCAATGCCGATCTTTCACAATCTCTACTTTATAAAGTCGCCATTTTCGCCGTACTGGTGGCAATTGCGTCTGGTGGTGAACGATTACTGTTTAAGATTTCCGGGCCAATGGTGGTGGTCAAAGTAGGGATTATTGTCGTCTTCGGTTTTGCGATGATCCCGCACTGGAATTTCGCCAATATAACCGCCTTCCCGCAAGCCACCGTCTTCTTCCGCGACGTCCTGCTTACTATTCCTTTTTGCTTCTTTTCTGCGGTATTTATTCAGGTGCTAAACCCGATGAATATTGCCTACCGCAAACGGGAAGCGGATAAAGTACTGGCAACCCGGCTCGCGCTGCGTACCCACCGAATTAGTTATGTCACGCTCATCGCGGTGATCCTGTTTTTTGCCTTTTCGTTTACCTTCTCAATTAGCCACGAAGAAGCCGTTTCTGCCTTTGAACAAAATATCTCGGCACTGGCACTGGCCGCGCAGGTGATCCCTGGGCATATCATTCATATCACCTCTACGGTGCTGAATATCTTTGCCGTACTGACCGCATTCTTTGGCATTTATCTCGGTTTCCACGAGGCCATTAAAGGCATTATTCTCAATCTGTTAAGCAGAATTATTGATACCAAGAAAATTAACTCACGCATGCTGACTCTGGCGATCTGCGCTTTTATCGTCATTACGTTGACGATTTGGGTTTCGTTTCGTGTATCGGTGCTGGTGTTCTTTCAGTTGGGAAGCCCGTTATATGGCATTGTGTCGTGCCTCATTCCATTTTTCCTGATCTATAAAGTCTCACAACTGGAAAAACTTCGCGGGTTTAAAGCCTGGATGATTCTGCTGTACGGCATTTTGTTATGCTTGTCGCCACTGTTGAAGCTGATTGAGTAAACCGGAGCGCATGGCCCCGGTTTTGTGAGTTACCGCTGCGGATTTTCATCCTGATCAACAGCAAAACAAGCTACCAGTTGACCGCCGTAGTCTTTTAGCTGCGGCTGCAACTGGGTGCAGGGGCCGAAGCGCCGACGACAGCGGGCGTTAAACGCGCAGCCCGGCGGTGGATTCAGCGGGCTTGGCAGTTCACCGGTGAGCTTGATGCGCTCGCGGCGATCGTCTGGGTTCAGGCGCGGCGTCGCGGAGAGTAGCGCCTGGGTGTACGGATGACGCGGGTTATTGAAGATTTGGTCCTTCGTTCCCTTCTCCACGCAGCGGCCCAGGTACATCACCATCACTTCATCAGCAATGTGCTCCACCACCGACAGGTCGTGCGAGATAAAGACATAAGACAACCCCAACTCCTGCTGCAAATCCATCATCAGATTCAGCACCTGCGCACGCACTGAAACGTCCAGCGCGGAAACCGGTTCATCGGCAATCACCACATCCGGGTCGAGCATCAGACCACGGGCAATGGCGATACGCTGACGCTGACCGCCGGAGAACATATGCGGGTAGCGGTCGTAATGCTCGGTTTTCAGGCCGACTTTCGCCATCATCGACAACGCTTTTTCCCGACGCTGTTCTTTGCTTAAACCGGTGTTGATCAGCAGGGGCTCTTCGAGAATTTGCCCGACTTTTTTACGCGGATTCAGCGAGCCATAGGGATTCTGGAAGACGATCTGGATTTTCTGCCGACGCAACTTCTGCGCCTGCGGATCGTGCTTGAGCAGATCCTGCCCCTGGTAATACAGTTCGCCGCCGGTAGGTGTTTCGATCATCGTCAGTAGCCGACCGAGGGTCGATTTACCGCAGCCAGATTCACCCACTACTGCCAGCGTCTTGCCACGTTCAAGATTAAACGAAACGCCATCCAGCGCCTTTACAAGACGTTCCGGCGCGAACATGCCTTTCTTCACCGGATAATGTTTTTTCAGGTCGATCGCCTGCAACAGCGGTTGTTGCAGGGTGGCCTCTTGCGTACTCATAGTGTGGGCCTCCCGGCATCATCAAGTGGGTAATGGCATTTGGACTGACGCCCGTCAGCGAGCATATTCAGCGCCGGTTCTTCAGCACGGCATCTGTCAGTGGCATAGGGGCAACGCGGGTTAAGCAGGCAGCCATTCGGACGGTCGTATTTGCCAGGAACGACGCCAGGCAATGACGCCAAACGTTCTTTGTCCTGGGCAAATTCCGGCAGCGCACGCAGCAATGCCTGAGTATACGGATGACGCGGTGCATGGAAGATGGCGTGGGCATCGCCCGTTTCCACCACCTGGCCTGCATACATGACGATGATTTTATGCGCCGCTTCCGCCACCAGCGCCAGGTCATGGGTAATCAACACCAGCGCCATGTTCTCTTTCTGCTGCAGCTCCAGCAGCAGTTCGATGATTTGCGCCTGAATGGTCACGTCCAGCGCGGTGGTCGGCTCATCAGCAATCAGCAGTTTTGGCCGACAGGCAATCGCCATGGCGATCATCACACGCTGGCTCATGCCGCCGGAAAGCTGATGCGGGTAAACATCCAGACGCGATGCCGGATCGGGAATACCGACCAGATTCAGCAGGTCAATCGCCCGCTGACGGCGAGTGCTCTTATTACCGCCCTGATGTACCTTAATTGCTTCCATAATCTGGAAACCTACGGTGTAACACGGGTTGAGGCTGGTCATCGGGTCCTGAAAGATCATCGCCACTTCGGCACCCACCAGGTTGCGGCGCTCTTTTTCCGAGATACGCTGCAAATCCTGGCCGTTAAACTCCAGCTTTTCTGCCATCACGCGGCCCGGATAATCAATCAGCCCCATAATCGCCAGTGAACTGACCGACTTACCGGAGCCAGACTCACCCACAATTCCGACCACTTCGCCTTGTTTCACGCTGTAGCTGATACGGTCTACGGCGCGGAACGGTGCGCTTTCGTCACCGAAATGCACCGATAATTTATCTACATTTAATAACGCCATCTCGAACCTCTTACTGCTTCAGTTTGGGATCGAGCGCGTCACGCAGACCGTCACCCATCAGGTTAAATGCCAGCACCGTCAGCAGGATCGCCAGACCCGGGAAGGTCACGACCCACCAGGCGCTTTGCGCGAACTGCAACACGTCAGAGAGCATGGTGCCCCACTCCGGCGTTGGCGGCTGCGCTCCCATGCCAAGGAAGCCAAGGGCGGCCATATCGAGAATGGCGTTAGAGAAACCGAGCGACGCCTGAACAATCAGCGGCGCAAGGCAGTTCGGGAAGATGTTAATAAACATCTGGCGCATCGCCCCGGCACCCGCCACGCGAGACGCGGTAACGTAATCGCGATTCACCTCCACCAGCACGGCGGCGCGGGTTAAGCGCACATAGTGCGGCAAGGCAACGAAGGTTAGCGCCAGCGCGGCGTTACCAATCGACGGGCCGAAAATCGCCACCAGCACCAGTGCCAACAGCAGACTTGGCAGCGCCAGCATGATATCGACCACGCGCATGATGATGTTATCGACCAGACCGCCAAAGTAACCAGCGATCAGGCCGAGAATAACGCCCATAATCAGCGATAACACAACTACCAGACAGCCAACCAGCAGCGACAAGCGCGCGCCGTACATCAGCCGCGACAGCACATCACGGCCTACGTCATCGGTGCCAAGCAAGTGCGCCATGCTGCCGCCTTCCTGCCAGGCTGGCGGGGCGAGCAGTGCATCGCGGAACTGTTCCGCCGGGTTATACGGCGCAATCCAGTTGGCAAAGATCGCGATAAACAACACGATGACGACGTAAACCAGCCCGACGACCGCGCCTTTGTTGCGTTTAAAATAGTGCCAGAACTCCTGTAACGGGGTCATCGGCACCGGTGCGCTAATCACTTTATTTTCAGTAACCTGTGACATGATGCCCCCTTACTTCTTATGACGAATACGCGGGTTCACCACGCCGTACAGCAGATCGACCAGCAGGTTGACGAGGATAATCATCGTCGCCACCAGTAATACACCTCCCTGCACTACCGGATAATCGCGGCGTTGCAGCGCGTCAATCAACCAGCGCCCCAGACCTGGCCACGAGAAGATGGTTTCGGTCAGAATCGCGCCTGCCAGCAATGTTCCCACCTGCAGGCCGATAACGGTCACCACCGGCAGCATGGCATTACGCAGCGCATGGACGATAATCACCCTAAGGCGGGTCAACCCTTTGGCACGCGCGGTGCGGATGTAATCCTCGCCCAGCACTTCCAGCATCGAGGAGCGCGTCATACGTACAATGACCGCCAGCGGGATAGTACCCAGCACAATGGCGGGCAAAATCATATGGGCGACAGCATCAATAAAGTTGCCGTCTTCACCCCAGATGGCGGTGTCGATCAGCATAAAACCGGTTAACGGATTAGAATCATCGAGGAACACCATGTCGCTCACGCGACCGGAGACAGGCGTCAGGTTCCAGTGCACCGAAACCAGCATGATCAACATCATGCCCCACCAGAAGATCGGCATGGAGTAGCCGGTCAGCGCCAGACCAACCGCCGTGTGATCGAAAATAGAACCGCGTTTAACCGCAGCCAGCACACCAACCGGAATACCGACCGCGGTCGCAAAAATCATCGCGCAGACGCCAAGTTCCAGCGTGGCCTGGAAGCGCGGCACGAACTCTTCCCAAACCGGGATGCGGCTTTTCATCGAAATGCCTAAATCACCGTGCATTACACCCCAAATGTAATGGAGATACTGCTGCCACATCGGTTTATCCAAGCCGAGTTCTGCCAGCAATTGTGCGTGACGCTCTGGGGAGATCCCACGTTCACCCGCCATGATCATCACCGGATCGCCCGGGATCATGTGGACAAAGGCAAATGTGAGAAGGGTAATACCGATAAACGTGGGGATGACGAGTCCCAAACGTCGGAGAATAAACTGCAACATAACCCGGATTCTCTGTAGTGACCCGCAGCCTGGAACTGCGAGTCTGTATTGCTCACAAATCAATTCCCGCCCTTATAGGACAAGGAATTAAGTATTGCTGCCGGATGGCGCTGCACTTAAAGGCACAGCACCACCGGGTATGCAGATTGTTGACAAAGTACGCTTTGGTCATGCCGGATGCGGCGTGAACGCCTTATCCGACCTACAAAATCGTGCAAACTCAATACATTGCAGAACTCTCGTAGGCCTGATAAGCGGAGCGCATCCGGCAGTTTTGCGTTTGCCATCAACCTTGTATGGCTTTTAATTATTCGATAGAGACGTTTTCGAAGTGATGTTTGCCTAATGGATCAACCACATAGCCTTTAACTTCTTTGCGTACCGGTTCAAACACGGTGGAGTGAGCGATGATCAGTGCCGGAGCCTGATCGTGCATCACGACCTGTGCTTGTTTGTACAGTTCAACACGCTTGTTGTGGTCGTCGGTAGCACGCGCCGGTTGAATTAGATCTTCAAACGGTTTGTAGCACCATTTTGAGTAGTTGGAGCCTTGTTCAGAGGCAGCGCAGCTGAACAGGGTAGCGAAGAAGTTATCCGGATCCCCGTTGTCGCCAGTCCAGCCCATCATTACCGTCTGGTGCTCGCCATCTTTTGCACGCTTGAGGTACTCACCCCATTCGTAGGTAACGATTTTCGCTTGTACGCCGACTTTCGCCCAGTCTGCCTGAATCATCTCTGCCATGCGACGAGCGTTCGGGTTATACGGACGTTGTACCGGCATTGCCCACAGGTCGATGGAGAAGCCTTTTTCCAGGCCCGCTTCTTTCAGCAAGGCTTTCGCTTTTTCAGGATCGTAGGTGTAGTCCTGAACGTCGTCGTTATAGCCCCACATGGTTGGTGGGATCAGGTTTTTCGCTGATACGCCCGCGCCCTGATACACTGCTTTGATAATCGCGTCTTTGTTCACCGCATAGGTCAGTGCCTGGCGAACTTTCACGTCATCCAGTGGTTTTTTCTGCACGTTATACGAGAGATAGCCGACGTTCAGCCCCGGCATTTCCATCAGGTTGATGGATTTATCCTGCTTCATGCGGGCGATGTCTGCCGGGTTCGGGTACGGCATCACCTGGCATTCGTTCTTCTGCAATTTAGCGTAACGCACGGAAGCGTCAGGAGTAATAGAGAAGACCAGCGTATCGATCTGCGGTTTGGTGCCCCAGTAGCCATCAAACGCTTTGTAGCGAATACGGGAATCTTTTTGATATTGCTGTAACTGGAACGGGCCGGTGCCGATTGGGTTGAGGTCCAGTTTTTCCGGCGTACCGGCTTTCATCATCGCGTCAGCATATTCTTTTGACAGAATAGAGGCGAAGTCCATTGCCAGGTCAGCAAGGAACGGCGCTTCCGGGCGAGTCAGCACGAACTGAACGGTGTTGTCGTCCACCTTTTTCACTTCGCTGATCAGCTCCGGCAAGCCCATACCTTCGAAGTATTCGTAGCTGCCGCCAGAAACTTTATGGTACGGGTTTTGTGCGTTTTTCTGACGATCGAACGAGAACACCACGTCATCGGCATTCAGTTCGCGCGTCGGTTTGAATTCTTTGTTGTTATGCCACTTCACACCTTTACGCAGATGGAAGGTATAGGTTTTACCGTCTTCGCTGACTTCCCACTTTTCAGCGAGGCCCGGAATCACTTCAGTGGTGCCGATTTTAAATTCAACCAGGCGGTTATAAAGCGGTACGGAAGAGGCGTCATAGGTGGTGCCGGAGGTAAACAGCTGCGGGTTAAACCCTTCCGGAGATCCTTCTGAGCAATAAACCAGAGTTTTAGCCTGAACACTTGCTGCGACGGTCATAGCCACCAGGCTGAGACCAAGCTTCAGCATCCCTGACTTTTTCAAGGAAATACGCATTATTCTGCTCCAATTGTGATGTTTGTTGTTTTAACCCTTTGCAGTGGGTTGTCGCTGCCTGACCTTTTTTGTTTTTTACCCGGTCGGGTCAACGTTATGAGGTGGGGATGCCGTACTAATTAACATCAGTGTAACAGTGCGGATCCTCCATAAAATGCCCCTCGTGACCTACAATCTGTCAACAGAATGTGAAAACGTCAATACAGCCAACCGTGATTTACACCAACGGTGAGAATCCACAAACAAAGATTAAAAAAACTTCAAACAGCTATTTGCAGCAGAGAAATTTGTGCTACGCCAACATAACCAGAACAATCAGCTTAATATTTAGCAACATTTGGTGATTAAGTTTTATGCATTTAATGAAAAAAATCTGAGGAAAAGATGGATATCTGAGCGATTAATACCATGAACGCTAAAACGCACAGCGGAAAATGCCAGCGCCAGCCATAAGTAACGCAAAAAAAGATTTAAGCAAATATAAAAAAAGACAATGGATTCTGTCACAAATCCGTTAATGGATAGTGAGATGTGGGGCGCAAATTTGGCAGGGAAATATGTGGTGTGTTGCCGTTTAGATCGGATAAGACAGGTACGCTGTATCCGACAATGAATGCGGGGCCGTTTTGGTCGGTGCCAGAGGATTACTCGCCACTGCGGGCCGTTGCTGCCACAACGTTCTCTCGCTTTGCTCGAGTCGAACCTCCCTGCCCCCGGAGGTTCTTATCCTCTTCAGGTCGCAGAAAGCAAAAAACCAGCCCGTAGGCTGGTTTTTCTAAATTGGTCGGTGATAGAGG
Organism: Escherichia coli; assembly: GCF_036503815.1. Taxonomy (GTDB): domain Bacteria; phylum Pseudomonadota; class Gammaproteobacteria; order Enterobacterales; family Enterobacteriaceae; genus Escherichia; species Escherichia coli_F. The sequence continues at coordinate 203,762 of NZ_AP027764.1, read as the reverse complement.
ATTACTCGCCACTTCGTGGCTCGCCCTGCGGGCCGTTGCTGGCGCAACGTTCTCTCGCTTCGCTCGAGTCGAACCTCCCCGCCCCCGGAGGTTCTCATCCTCATGGGCTTCAAATGCAAAAAAGCCTGCTCGCTGAGCAGGCTTTTCGAATTTGGTCGGTGATAGAGGATTCGAACCTCCGACCCCTTCGTCCCGAACGAAGTGCGCTACCAGGCTGCGCCAATCACCGAATGCGGGGCGCATCTTACTGCGCAGATACGCCCTCGTCAATCCCTTAATAGCAAAATGCCTTTTGATCGGCGAGAAAGTCAGCAGGCTTCTTAGTTAGCCGCTGCCTCTTTTGCCTGCGGGATGTGGCACCAGTTGTTGTTTTCGTTAATACCACCGTCCGGTGAAGTATAGCCAAGACAACCCATGATGGTGTCGTACAGCTCTACGTGACGGCGTGGCACTTTCATGTCGGCTTCTTTTTTCAGCTGCGCAAATGCCTGCGCGTTGGCTGGATTTTCCAGATATTTATCCGACATCCAGACCATCATCGGTACGCGGAACTGCTCCGGCGGTGCCAGTTCACGCGGTGTGCCGTGCAGGTGCTCGCGTTCATTAATTGACTCACCGTGGTCAGCTGCGTAGAACACAATCGCTTTCTTATCGCGAACCTGATCAATCACGCTGGAAATAAAGTGATCCACATAGGTCACCGAGTTGTCGTAGGAGTTGATCATCTGCGCTTTGGTACAGCCGCTATCAACACCAATACATTCTGGCTTCCACTGCGCAAAGCTGCGCGGGTAACGCTGGGTGTAGTTAAAGTGCGACCCCTTGGTATGCAGAATGATCAGATGCTTACCATCCGGGTTACGCCCCAGCGATTGCTGCATTTCGTCTACCAGCAACATATCATCTACCGGCTTGCCGCTGTTACGCGGTTCCGCACCAATCTGCTCACGATAAGCAATATTGTCCGCCATCGTATTGCTGTAGAACCACATTTCGCTTTGCATAGCGTAGAGATCAGAACTGAATCCTAACTGCTTCAATACCGCGAAAATGTTCTGTTCTTTTAATGTGCGCTGCGGATTATCTTCTGCTCCACCCTGACGCACAAACATGCAACGCAGAGAAAGTTTGGTCGCCGTGTCACAAGAATAGCCACGAAACGCCGCCAGATTTTTCTCCTGAGCCAGTTTCGGTGTGGTATTGCGTTCATAGCCGAAAATGCCCATATGATCCCAGCGCGTGGTTTCACCAATAATGAAAACGACATATGTATCATCAACGTTTTGTGGAGCCTGGTACGTAAACTTCTTCGCAGGGTTAAGGAGAGAATTGTTATCGGAAGATTCATCGACCCGCGCCCAGGCATAAAGACCTAACGCCGAAAGCCAGTTTGATGGCAGATAAGAGTTCGCGACAACGCCACCATAACTCGGCAAATCAACACCTGTCGCCCTCTCCACTTTCTTCTGCTGGATATCCAGCAAACGAATCGGTGCCCAAACCATAATACCTGCCAGTACGACGACCGCCAGACTCCGAATACGTTGCCCTGGGGTTCGCAGTTGTCGGAGCAAGGTGTAGCGACAGCGGTTATTCCAGATAAGGATAAGAGGTAATGCGCTTACGGCGATTAACCAGAGAATAAAGTTCAGACCAACAACTTCTTTTGACAGGTCGATATCGGTGGTCATGACGGATGCGATGATGCCATAACCTATGACCACATTAAGGAAAGTCATGTAATAGCTGGCACCTGCAGAAAAGAGCACCACCAGCGATGCCAGAATTCGCCAGCTGCGGCGGCCAAACAGCGAAAGCAGACGCAGTAAAAAGAAGGTCACCAGTACGGTAGCGACCAGTTCAACAACAGCAGAAACGCCTTTCCAGACGGTAAAATCGTGCGCATAGCTGCCGAAGCGGCGGTAAAAAACCGCGCCATTCATAAAAAGGCCAATATAGATTGCAAGCAAAAAGCTCAGCTTCTGCTGTGTAATCGATTTGATGTATCTCATGCAAACAAACCCTGGACAAACAGGTGATAACACCCTGCTTAGTGGCTTTTCAGGCCCGGCAGGGGAAAAGTGCGGAGGTAGTCAGATAAGTAAAATCTACACGCGCGAATAAGTAGACCACAGCAAAGGGAAAAAGTGTGGGGAAAGAGTGTGCATGAAGCACAAATTTACAAAAATGCAAGTTTGAAAAGAGACTATAGCGTTACAAAAAGCAGTAAAAAGGGCCAGTTCACTGGCCCAAATTTTACGCGTCATTGTTTATACATTGCGTTGAAGCGTTTGATTCACACTAAGGCTAAAGCCCAGTAGCTCGCGGCAGGTCATTAAAGGGAGCCATGCGCCTCACGCAACATTTTCTGCTCTGGCTGGCGAATCGTCGTAGAAAGCGCCAGTGACAGAATCAGCAGGGCGAAAATCACGTAGAATGTCACATAGAATCCGCCAAACAGTGAAGCGATAATCGAACCACAAATGCTGCCGATACCGAAACCGAGGTAAATCACACCGTAGTTTTTTGCCAGATTATTTAGGCCGAAGAACTCACTGACCAGTGACGGGAACACAGTGATAGTGCCGCCGAAGTTAAATGCCACGCAGGCAATCGCTGCAAAGAACGTCACTGCATTCAATGGTGCAAACAGCAGGGCCGCCATGCCCACCAGCGAAATGACCTGACCAATGGTGATAACACGGATACGGGCGATTTTGTCAGACAGAATGCCCAGCACCAGACGACCAGAAAGGTTGGCGATGGAAATAACCGTCACAGCATTGGCTGCGGAAATTGCATCAAGATGCGCCAGACTTTGAGCGATATCTTTCGCCACGCCAATCACATACAGGCCACTCATGCAGGCAGTCAGGAACATAACTGCTAACATCCAGTACTGCGGTTTACGCATCGACTCTGCCAGCGTGTAATCCTTCTCCACCACACCATTGCTGGTTTTCACTTCCTGTTTCGGCGCATCTTTCATTAACGTTGCGCCAAAGATAATCATCACCAGTACAATCGCGCCCCAAATAACAAAGGTTTTTTCCAGACCGACCGTTTCCAACAGTTGCGTATCGATAAATTTGAAACCCAGACTACCAAGTCCATAAGAACCAATAGCGAAAGCAGAGATGAGTCCCTTACGCTCCGGGAACCACTTCACGCAGTTAGAGAGCGTCAACAGGTAACCCGCACCATCCGCCAGACCAACCAACACACCGGCGCTTAACCACAGCATCATCAGGTTGTTGGAATGTGCTGTCAGGAAGAAACCTAATCCCAGCAAAATGCCGGAAGCCATAGTGACGCGTTTAACACCAAAACGTTCTTGCAATTTGCCCGCAACAGAAGACGAAATTGCCAGCCCCAGACTTAACAAGCCGAAAGAGAAAGCAACCTGGCTTACCGGAGCCCCCAGCTTGGCAGAAAGCGCGCCGTTAAACAGACTCCAGGTATAAACCGACCCCAGGGCAAACTGGGTAATGATAGTACCAATGAGTGTCAGCCAGCGAGTACGCTGATAATTTGAAGGTGTCATGGCAGTATTCCTGCAGTAATAAAAAGGAAAAATCTCTGCTGACAACCATAACGAAGTGCACTTTATGCCTGGGGAAAAACGGCATGAAATGCTATCAGAACGGAATGAAATGCATTAGTTCAGGAATGAATGACTCGACAATTATTCACCAAATTTATTATTTAGTAAGTTAGTCCCCACTATCGCCACATTAGTTGTTATTTATGGGTTTCAATTGTTTCTATAACGTTAAAATCTGGCGCTAACCCCCATCGTATACAGATAGTCATTATTGTTCGTGGTATTTTCTGCCTGAGATAACGCAGCGTAGGCGGCAATATTTTGATTGAGCAACATATCAGCACCTACCGTGACATCCAGCCAGTTGCCGTTCTGGTTTGTCGCCGTCATCCGGCTTAAGCCTGATTGCGCCTTCCAGATATTCTCGCCAAATTGCTGGTTATAGCTGATTTGCGCCCAGGGCCGGAGATCGCCAAGCCGGGAGTCAACACGCCAGCCTAAGGTACTCACGCTGGCATGCCATAACGGATCGGTCAGTGTAGTAGTACTGTCGCCAAACTCGTTATACATCGAGGTGGTTGTACCATCGTAATGTAATGCCGCGACCGGGCCGGTTGTAACCTGTTCATATAAAGGAAAATTCCAGCCCATACTCATACTGCTGGTCACATCCACAGGGGTTTCTTCCGCCAGATTGACTTCCAGTCCCAGCGCCCTTTGGCTACTTTGAATACGTTGCGACAGAATATCGTTGTAATCAGGTTGATGATCGCTATCCCAGGTGTAGCGCTCTGTGGAATGTCCGGGTTGCGTATCAACGATATATTCTTGTTGCCAGGCGTAAGCTGTGTTGAGAAAAAAGGCACTGATTACCACGCTCGCCAGCAGGCTTAACTGCCAGCGACCACCGCTTTTTTTTATGATCATTAACACGACTCCAGGGAAGAGCCGAATTCGGCAATATTATTGTCATTGTATGAAGGATATCGGGCATAGTAGCCCTGTATTAAATATTGACTTTTTCACCGATGCGTCAAGAAAAGCGGCTGAAATTTTTACGATCGGGTACATAGCGAGGGAAAGTATGGAACGTTGCGGCTGGGTGAGTCAGGACCCGCTTTATATTGCCTACCATGATAATGAGTGGGGCGTGCCTGAAACTGACAGTAAAAAACTGTTCGAAATGATCTGTCTTGAAGGGCAACAAGCAGGGTTATCGTGGATCACCGTCCTCAAAAAACGCGAAAACTATCGCGCCTGCTTTCATCAGTTCGATCCGGTGAAGGTGGCTGCAATGCAGGAAGAGGATGTCGAAAGACTGGTACAGGACGCCGGGATTATCCGACATCGCGGGAAAATTCAGGCAATTATTGGCAATGCGCGAGCGTACCTGCAAATGGAACAGAACGGCGAACCGTTTGCCGACTTTGTTTGGTCGTTTGTCAATCATCAACCACAGGTGACACAAGCCACAACGTTGAGCGAAATCCCTACATCTACGCCCGCCTCCGACGCTCTATCTAAAGCCCTGAAAAAGCGTGGTTTTAAGTTTGTTGGTACCACAATCTGTTACTCCTTTATGCAGGCATGTGGGCTGGTGAATGATCATGTGGTTGGCTGCTGTTGCTATCCGGGAAATAAACCATGATTCGGGAAGCGCAACGTTCAGAACTCCCCGCGATCCTCGAATTGTGGCTGGAAAGTACAACCTGGGGGCATCCCTTTATAAAAGCGAATTACTGGCGTGATTGCATTCCGCTGGTGCGGGATGCCTATCTTGCCAACGCGCAAAACTGGGTCTGGGAAGAAGACGGTAAGCTTCTCGGTTTTGTCAGCATTATGGAAGGCCGATTTCTGGCTGCAATGTTTGTCGCACCGAAGGCCGTCAGACGCGGTATTGGTAAGGCGCTAATGCAGTATGTGCAGCAGCGCCATCCCCATCTGATGCTGGAGGTTTATCAAAAAAATCAACCGGCGATAGATTTTTACCATGCGCAGGGTTTTCACATTGTCGACTGCGCATGGCAGGATGAAACCCAACTACCCACCTGGATTATGAGCTGGCCGGTGGTTCAAACGCTGTAAGTGTTAGTTCCGGACCGTTGTATTTTTCCAGCCATGCCAGCGCCGTATTACCCGCACAACCATTCCCCAGCCGCGAGCTGGGGAGGTCTTTAGTCAATACATTCACTGCGCCGTTTTTACAAATGCCGTCAGCGGTTAAATCCAGATCCGGCCATGCCCCTTCGTGAATGCAAATCACGCCAGGTTTAATTCCCTCGCTAATGACCGCTCCGGCAAGAATTTGCCCGCGTGAGTTCCACAACCGAACAATATCGCCATCTTGTATGCCGCGCGCCTGGGCATCGTCAGGATGAATGGTGACAGGCTCACGATTTGCCACCGCGTACAATTCGCGCAGAGAACTGTAATTCAGCTGGCTGTGCAGACGATGTGCCGGATGAGCAGAAAGTACCTGCAACTGTTCCGGTTCGGCATTGCCCTGCCATTCGTCCGGCTCCAGCCACATTGGATGCCCAGGGCAATCCGGATAAGCGTAATCGGCAATACGCTGCGAGAAGATTTCAATCTTGCCGCTGGCGGTTTTTAATGGATGCGCCTGCGGATCGCGGCGAAAATCGGCGAAGCGAATAAACCGCTCGCTGTCCGGGTTTTCCGGCATCTCAATTAACTGGTTGGCTTCCCAGAACTCAGCAAATGGCGGCAATTCAACCTGCTGGCTTGCCCCGCGCTGCCGTGCAACGTTATAAAACGTTTCCAGCCATTGCAGCTCACTTTTTCCTTCCGTAAACCGCGCATAGCCGCCCTTCTCCCAACGTTCACTCAACTCGGCAAAGACATCAAAATCATTACGCGCTTCATAACGTGGAGGCACCACTTGCTTCATCGGCACCAGATGTTGATTACTGTAATCGCCGGTCATGGTGAGGTCATTACGCTCAAACGAGGTGGTTGCAGGGAGGACGATATCGGCGTGTTTCGCCGCTGCCGTCCAGAAGCATTCGGAGATCACCACCAGCTCCGGTTTTTGCCAGGCACGAATCAGACGATTGGTATCCTGATGATGAGTAAAGTTGGCGCCGCCCGCCCACCAGATAAAACGAATATCCGGGAAGTGACGGTTCATGCCATTGTGTTGGTATGCACCGCCAGGGTTTTCCAGAGCTTCAACAATACGGGCTACGGGGATTTTATCTACCGCATCGGTGCCACCTGGCAAGCTGCCCTGCATAGATGAAAGCACCGCAGCGCGGCGCGTAGGGTTACCACCATTGGCAAAATGGTAAGAAAGACCAAAGCCCCCGCCAGGCGTGCCGATTTGCCCTAACATTGCTGCCAGGGTGACGATCATCCAGTGTTTTTGCTCACCAAACTGCTGGCGCTGCATTCCCCAGCCAGCCATCAGCATGGTGGTATTTTGATGAAAAATAGCCGCCAGTTCGCGGATTTTCTCTGCGTTAATCCCACAAATCTCTGCCGCCCATTCGGCATTTTTCGCTATTCCGTCACTCTCGCCCAGCAAATAAGAGGCGAAGACGTCATAACCTGTGGTGCAACGCGCCAGAAACGCTTCGTCGTGCCAGCCATTTTCCACCAGCGTATGGGCGATCCCCAGCATCAGCGCAACATCGGTGCCCATGTGCGGTGCCACCCACTCCATTTTATCGCCAAAGAAATCGACGGTTTCCGATCGCATTGGATCAATGCAGATCAGCTTTTTCCCGCTGTCACGCAGTGCGGAAAAGTAAGAAAGCCCCTGCTCATCGGATGCATTCCACGCAATTTTCAGCGTATTGAGTGGGTTAGCACTCCATAGCACCACGACATCGCTATGTTCCAATACCAACGGCCAACTGGTTTGCTGTTGATAAACTTCGCTGCCCCCCACGACATACGGCATGATCGCCTGTGCTGCACCGGTCGAATAATCCCCCAGATGCCCGGTATAACCGCCTGCCAGCGCCATATAGCGTTGTAATAATGTCGAGGCCTTATGCAGCACGCCGTTTGAACGCCAGCCGTAGGAACCAGCAAAAATCGATGCCGGACCATAAGCCTCACGAATACGTTTATGTTGTTGGTGAATAAGCTCCAGCGCCTCATCCCAACTCACACGAACAAATTCATCCTGCCCGCGAATGCCTTGCGGGTTTTCCGGTGACGCGAGAAAGCCCTTGCGCACCATTGGAAATCGTACCCGTGTTTTGCTGTGAACCTGGTCGCGAACCGCACTCTGCAAGGAGTTTTTCATTTCTGTGACTAACGCGCCACGCGAGCTAAACACGGTTTCGCCGTCGGTTTCAACCAGCATGGGCCCCCAGTGAGCGGCAGTAAGAACAGAATAACGTGAGGATGAGTTGGCCAAACCGAAGGCTCCTGAAAGATTAGATGTATTGAGCAGTTAAATATTACTTACAAATTTCCGAGTATTCCCAGGAATAATCTTCATGTTCACGCGGCATAATCTCCCGCCACGGAACCCGTGGCAAAGAATAAAAAGGTTATTAAGGATTAACAATGAAGAAACGTGTTTATCTTATTGCCGCCGTAGTGAGTGGCGCTCTGGCGGTATCTGGCTGCACAACTAACCCTTACACTGGCGAACGCGAAGCAGGTAAATCTGCTATCGGCGCAGGTCTGGGCTCTCTCGTTGGCGCGGGTATTGGTGCGCTCTCTTCTTCGAAGAAAGATCGCGGTAAAGGCGCGCTGATTGGTGCAGCAGCAGGCGCAGCTCTGGGCGGCGGCGTTGGTTATTACATGGATGTGCAGGAAGCGAAGCTACGTGACAAAATGCGCGGCACTGGTGTTAGCGTAACCCGCAGCGGGGATAACATTATCCTCAATATGCCGAACAATGTAACCTTCGACAGCAGCAGCGCGACCCTGAAACCGGCAGGCGCTAACACCCTAACCGGCGTGGCAATGGTGCTGAAAGAGTATCCGAAAACGGCGGTTAACGTGATTGGTTATACCGACAGCACGGGTGGTCACGACCTGAACATGCGTCTCTCCCAGCAGCGTGCGGATTCCGTTGCCAGCGCGTTGATCACCCAGGGCGTGGACGCCAGCCGCATCCGTACTCAGGGCCTTGGCCCGGCTAACCCTATCGCCAGCAACAGCACCGCAGAAGGTAAGGCGCAAAACCGCCGTGTAGAAATTACCTTAAGCCCGCTGTAATCCCTTTCATGCCAGGTGATGCAAAAATCACCTGGCATTCTTCAGTTTTCCTTCATCATATTTCAGGCTAAGGTGATCGCCTTATCAGTGAATGGAGAGAAGAATGAAGCCGTCCGTTATCCTCTACAAAGCCTTACCTGATGATTTACTGCAACGCCTGCAAGAGCATTTCACCGTTCATCAGGTGGCAAACCTCAGCCCACAAACCGTCGAACAAAATGCAGCAATTTTTGCCGACGCCGAAGGCTTGCTGGGTTCAAATGAAAACGTTGACGCCGCATTACTGGAAAAAATGCCAAAACTGCGGGCCACTTCAACGATCTCCGTAGGCTATGACAATTTTGATGTCGATGCCCTTAATGCTCGAAAAATCCTGCTGATGCACACGCCAACCGTATTAACGGAAACCGTCGCCGATACGCTGATGGCGCTGGTGTTGTCTACCGCTCGTCGGGTTGTGGAGGTAGCAGAACGGGTAAAAGCAGGCGAATGGACCGCGAGCATAGGCCCGGACTGGTACGGCACTGACGTTCACCATAAAACACTGGGCATTGTCGGGATGGGACGGATCGGCATGGCGCTGGCACAGCGCGCGCATTTTGGCTTCAACATGCCCATCCTCTATAACGCGCGCCGCCACCATACAGAAGCAGAAGAGCGCTTCAACGCTCGTTACTGCGATCTGGATACACTGTTACAAGAATCCGATTTCATTTGCCTGATCCTGCCGTTAACTGATGAAACGCATCATCTGTTTGGCGCAGAACAATTCGCCAAAATGAAATCCTCCGCCATTTTCATTAATGCCGGACGTGGTCCAGTGGTTGACGAAAATGCACTGATTGCAGCATTGCAGAAAGGGGAAATTCACGCTGCCGGGCTGGATGTGTTCGAACAAGAGCCACTGGCCGTAGATTCTCCGTTGCTCTCAATGGCCAACGTCGTCGCCGTACCGCATATTGGTTCTGCCACTCATGAGACGCGTTATGGCATGGCCGCCTGCGCCGTGGATAATTTGATTAATGCGTTACAGGGAAAAGTTGAGAAGAACTGTGTGAATCCGCACGTCGCGGACTAACCGCGACTGCGGGAAGTAAAGCCCGATAATCGCTCGGGCTTTTACTCTTTATTGGGTTGCAGTAACTGCTGTAGTCCAGGCCTGATTAAACGCCTGATGCTGTGCCGGTAATGGCGCAATCAGTTTGTTATATTCACTTGCCTGCTGCGAAGTCGGGAACTGGATGCCATTTGCTACAAAACTCACCTGAGTACCTTGCTGAGCAATGTAGTCTCCAACCATCACCAGTTGTTGCGTGAAAGTTTGTGCCGCCGGAATCAACGGTTGCAAAGCATCAGCTGGCGTCGTTACCACTTTGGTGAATGCCTGATCAAAGACCGGTTTCAGGTCATCGCTCTGTTTTAGCGCAGAGTGCGCAGCATCGGCCTGCAACTTCGCATTTTGCAACTGTTGCGCCAGTACGCCCAGAGAACCGTTCATTTCACGCAGTGGGCCGCTTTGCGTAACGTAATCCTGCGGTACGCGAATTGCGTTAACGCTGTCTACAACCGGACGCAGACCGGAATCCATCGCCTGATTCACCTGCTGTGAATAACCATACAGAATCGCGTAATCAGAGACAAAAGGACCAAACTGTTTTTTCTGATCGGCAGTCAGGGTTGGTAGACGTTCACCGCTACGCATCACTGTATTCTGCAGGAAGTCGATAAACGCTTTACGCTGATCGCCTTCTTTATCAAAACACCCACTCAGGCTAACTACCATTAATAACGCCGCAAGAGGCGCAAACCAGCGAGAGCAGGACTTTCCTGTCGCCATTTTCTTACTCCTTTCACCCAAAAAAAGCGCACAACGACACACGCGTGTCTGACGTGACAAGGATAGTCCAGGACAGGCTTGCAGGATACCCTTTCTACGTAATCTTCCTGGTAAAATAATGGAGAAAACGAAACAAGGTTAATTTGTTGTTTCATTGTTAAAAAATGACATTGCAGTTGCCTTTTTTCTAGCCAGAGATTTACGTCTTTACAGAACGCCATATTTTCGAAATCTTTACAATCCCGGAGTGGTAAAAGATATATCGGCATTTATCAGATCGTTAGGTCGCTATAAGTCACGCTAAGTGTCAGGCTGAATCGAATCACAGGCAGAGCATGCCCTGCCTTACTCCCGCTGTGTCTGCTTTTCCCGACTATTCTTAATGAGCTTCGATGCAATTCACGATCCCGCAGTGTGATTTGAGGAGTTTTCAATGGAATATAAAGATCCCATGCATGAGCTGTTGAGCAGCCTGGAACAGATTGTTTTTAAAGATGAAACGCAGAAGATTACTCTGACGCATAGAACAACGTCCTGTACCGAGATTGAGCAGTTACGTAAAGGGACAGGGTTAAAAATCGATGATTTCGCTCGGGTTTTGGGCGTTTCCGTCGCCATGGTAAAGGAATGGGAATCCCGACGCGTTAAGCCTTCAAGTGCCGAACTAAAATTGATGCGTCTGATTCAAGCTAACCCAGCGTTAAGTAAGCAGTTGATGGAATAGACTTTTATCCACTTTATTGCTGTTTACGGTCCTGATGACAGGACCGTTTTCCAACCGATTAATCATAAATATGAAAAATAATTGTTGCATCACCCGCCAATGCGTGGCTTAATGCACATCAACGGTTTGACGTACAGACCATTAAAGCAGTGTAGTAAGGCAAGTCCCTTCAAGAGTTATCGTTGATACCCCTCGTAGTGCACATTCCTTTAACGCTTCAAAATCTGTAAAGCACGCCATATCGCCGAAAGGCACATTTAAATTATTAAAGGTAATACACTATGTCCGGTAAAATGACTGGTATCGTAAAATGGTTCAACGCTGACAAAGGCTTCGGCTTCATCACTCCTGACGATGGCTCTAAAGACGTGTTCGTACACTTCTCTGCTATCCAGAACGATGGTTACAAATCTCTGGACGAAGGTCAGAAAGTGTCCTTCACCATCGAAAGCGGCGCTAAAGGCCCGGCAGCTGGTAACGTAACCAGCCTGTAATCTCTGCTTAAAAGCACAGAATCTAAGATCCCTGCCAAATGGCGGGGATTTTTTTATTTGTTTATTCAGGAAATAAATAATCGTTCGCGTAATAAAATCTATTATTATTTTTGTGAAGAATAAATTTGGGTGCAATGAGAATGCGCAACGCCGTAAGAAAGGCGGGAATAACTTCCCGCCGAAGACTCTTACTCTTTCAAATTGCAGGCTAAAAATGCCGCCAGCTCATAACTCTCCTGTTTAATATGCAATTCACACAGTGAATCTCTTATCATCCAGGTGAAAAATAAAAGCGTGCAACAAATCACTATTAAAGAAAGTAATCTATATTTCTGCGGCATTCCCAGCCTCCTGTGTTGATTTCCAACGAGTAAGAGGCTAACCTTATGGTGTTCAGGCATAGGGTAGCCTCACTTTGATTTATAGTCAGGTGGGGCTTTTCTCTGTCTGCCTTTCGGTGAATACCTGAGACAAACAGTCTCAAGCACCCGTGGCTATTCTAGCTTAATAAGTTCTTTTCTTCTCCTTGATATAATCCTAAAAAAATCTCATAAAATTAATATATGAGACAATCTTTATTCAGCAGAAGATTATTAAAGGTTTCTCTATTATTTAGCGATAAAAAAGCCTGCCAGATGGCAGGCTTTTTAATAACGACGTTATTACTGCAACAGCGAAATATCCGCAACTCGCAGGAATAATTCGCGCAGTTTCTCCAGCATGGTAAGACGGTTGATTCGCAATTCTTTGTCATCAACCATGACCATCACTTTATCGAAGAAGGCATCAACCGGTTCACGCAGCTCAGCCAGTTCGACCAGCGCATCCTGGTAACGACCTTCAGCAAAGTACGGCTCTAGCTTATCACGTAGCACCACAACCTGCATCGCCAGTTTAATTTCTTCCGGCTCTTTCAGAGTAGAGGCATTCACGCGGTCGCTCAGCACTTCGTCAGATTTCGCCAGAATGTTAGATACACGCTTGTTCGCCGCCGCCAGTGCTGCAGCTGCATCCAGGGTACGGAAGTGCGATACCGCTTTCATTCGGGCATCGAAATCTGCCGGACGAGTCGGACGACGCGCCAGTACCGCCTGGATGGTATCAACGGTGTAACCTTCGTCCTGATACCAGGCGCGGAAGCGACCGAGCATAAAGTCGATAACATCATCAACTACGTTGCTATTAGTCAGCTTATCGCCATACAGACGCACCGCTTCTTCGGTCAGGGTTTGCAGATCAAGGTTGAGGTTCTTCTCAACGATAATACGCAGCACGCCAAGTGCGGCACGACGCAACGCAAACGGGTCTTTGTCGCCTTTCGGATGCTGGCCGATACCGAAGATACCCGCCAGAGTATCCATCTTGTCAGCAATCGCCAGCGCACAGGCTACCGGGTTAGACGGCAGGTCATCACCGGCAAAGCGCGGCTGATACTGCTCGTTCAGCGCCACGGCAACATCTTCCGCTTCGCCATCGTGACGCGCGTAGTGCATCCCCATAACGCCCTGGGTGTCGGTGAACTCGAAGACCATGTTGGTCATCAGGTCGCACTTGGACAGCAAGCCCGCACGGGTTGCGTGGTTAACGTCAGCGCCAATCTGTTCAGCAATCCAGCCAGCCAGCGCCTGGATGCGGTCAGTTTTGTCGCGCAGTGTACCCAGCTGTTGCTGGAACAACACGGTTTGCAGGCGCGGCAGGTTATCTTCCAGACGTTTTTTACGGTCGGTGTTGAAGAAGAACTCGGCATCCGCCAGACGTGGACGAACGACTTTCTCGTTACCAGAGATAATTTGCTGCGGATCTTTCGATTCGATATTGGCAACGAAGATAAAGTTCGGCAGCAGTTTGCCGTCGTTCGCATACACCGGGAAGTATTTCTGGTCACCCTTCATGGTGTAAACCAGCGCTTCAGACGGCACCGCGAGGAATTTCTCTTCGAATTTTGCGGTAAGCACAACCGGCCATTCCACCAGCGAAGCGACTTCTTCCAACAGGCTTTTGCTTAAGTCAGCGTTACCGCCAATCTTACGCGCCGCTTCTTCGGCATCGGCTTTAATCTTCGCCTTACGTTCTTCGTAATCGGCGATGACTTTCCCGCGCTCACGCAGAATTTCCGGATACTGATCAGCATTGTCGATAGTGAATTCCGGCTCGCCCATAAAGCGGTGGCCGCGAATCACGCGATCGGACTGAATGCCCAGAATGGTTGCCGGAATGACTTTGTCGCCCAGCAGCAGGGTCACGGTGTGAACCGGACGCACGAAGTGCACGTCGCTTGCGCCCCAACGCATCAGTTTCGGGATCGGCAGCTTCGCCAGCGAAGTGGCGACCATATTCGGCAGCAGGGCTTCGGTGCTTTCGCCCTTCACATGAGCGCGATACAGCAACCATTCGCCTTTATCGGTGGTCAGACGCTCAGCCTGGTCAACGGTAATACCGCAACCACGCGCCCAACCTTCTGCCGCTTTACTCGGTTTACCTTCAGCATCGAACGCCTGAGCAATTGCCGGGCCACGTTTTTCGATTTCACGATCCGGTTGCGCTTCCGCCAGGTTAGCTACTTTCAGCGCCAGACGACGCGGAGCAGCAAACCATTGAACGGTGCCATGTGCGAGGCCAGCGTTATCCAGCTCCGCAGTAAAGTTCGCAGCAAAGGACTCAGCCAGGCTGCGCAGTGCTTTTGGTGGCAGCTCTTCAGTGCCGATTTCCACCAGAAAAGTTTTCTCAGACATAGCCGCCTCTTACTTATCTTTGTTGCACATCGGGAAGCCGAGGGCTTCACGGGAAGCGTAGTATGCTTCTGCCACTGCTTTGGTCAGGGTGCGAATGCGCAGAATATAGCGCTGACGCTCAGTGACGGAGATGGCTTTACGCGCATCCAGCAGGTTGAAGCTGTGGGCGGCTTTCAGAATACGCTCGTAGGCTGGCAGCGGCAGCGGATTTTCCAGCGCCAGCAGCTGCTGCGCTTCTTTCTCGTATTGCTCGAAGCAGGTGAACAGGAAGTCCACATCCGCGTATTCGAAGTTGTAAGTGGACTGCTCCACTTCGTTCTGATGGAACACGTCGCCGTAGGTGGTTTTACCCAGCGGACCGTCGCTCCAGACCAGGTCGTAAACGCTGTCTACGCCCTGAATGTACATGGCCAGACGTTCCAGACCGTAGGTGATCTCGCCGGTAACCGGTTTACACTCCAGACCACCAACCTGCTGGAAGTAAGTGAACTGCGTCACTTCCATGCCGTTCAGCCACACTTCCCAGCCCAGTCCCCAGGCACCCAAAGTCGGGTTTTCCCAGTTATCTTCCACGAAACGGATATCGTGGATAGTCGGATCCATGCCCAGCTCTTTCAGAGAACCAAGGTACAGCTCCTGAATATTGTCCGGCGATGGCTTAATGACCACCTGGAACTGATAGTAGTGCTGTAAACGGTTGGGGTTCTCGCCGTAGCGACCATCGGTCGGGCGACGAGAAGGCTGAACATAAGCAGCCGCCATCGGTTCTGGCCCCAGCGCGCGCAGACAGGTCATTGGGTGAGAGGTTCCCGCGCCGACTTCCATGTCCAATGGTTGAACAATGGTGCAGCCCTGGCGAGCCCAGTAATCCTGTAAGGTCAGGATCAAGCCCTGGAAGGTCCTGGTATCAAACTTTTGCATATTATTTCGTGCTGGATACGTGTGGATTTAAAGGAAGGGATCAGTATACCCGCTGGATGGAAGATATACAGTACGAAACGGGAAAAAGCAGGGCTTAACGCATGGAAAGATGCAAAAAATGGCCATCCGCGTCAAAAGAACAGACAAACTGCTCTTTCCGGAAGGTATAACCGCGCATTTCGTAGCTTCCCTGGAACTGTTCGAAGGCGGTGACGTCGATTTTTTGCTCACCGGTGTTATAACGTTTTGCCGCCTGATCCTTGCATAACGCTTCCATATTCAACGAACGCAGAGGATCAACCTTTACCCGTTGTGCTTTCTGCACGGGTGGCGGTATCGAGCATCCCACTAACACTACAAGCGCCATTGCCAGAAAGAAAGAGTTCATCATCATTAAATTACCGTCTGGTTTGCAGGTGAGTCTTATTATTTATATCGGTATAGTGGCTGATATCTTACGAATTTCCTCAAGCCTCTATAAGCTGTAGTGATAAAACTCAGATTATTCCAGTGCGCCAACCGAATGATTTATCGGTCAGACTTTTTTTAACCAGATACAGAGACACAGATGCAGCCCAAAATTTACTGGATTGATAACCTGCGAGGGATAGCGTGTTTAATGGTGGTGATGATTCACACCACTACCTGGTATGTGACCAATGCTCATAGTGTTAACCCCGTCACCTGGGATATCGCCAATGTTCTGAATTCTGCCTCTCGTGTCAGCGTGCCGCTATTTTTCATGATTTCCGGCTATCTCTTTTTTGGCGAACGCAGCGCCCAGCCGCGCCATTTCTTACGTATCGGCTTATGTCTGCTTTTTTATAGCACTGTTGCGCTGCTTTACATTGCGCTATTTACCCCCATCAATGTAGAGATAGCGCTTAAAAACCTGCTGCAAAAGCCTGTTTTTTACCACTTATGGTTTTTCTTCGCGATTGCGGTGATTTATCTGGTTTCACCGCTGATTCAGGTGAAGAACGTCGGCGGTAAAATGTTGCTGGTGCTAATGGTGGTGATTGGCATCATCGCTAATCCAAATACTGTGCCGCAGAAAATCGACGGTTTTGAATGGCTGCCAATTAACTTATATATCAATGGCGATACTTTTTACTACATCCTGTATGGCATGTTGGGCCGCGCTATAGGGATGATGGACACACAGCATAAAGCACTGTCGTGGGTGAGCGCCACACTGTTTGTTGCGGGGGTATTTATTATCTCTCGCGGGACATTATATGAATTGCAGTGGCGCGGAAATTTTGCCGATACCTGGTATCTTTACTGTGGGCCGATGGTTTTTATCTGCGCAATCGCACTATTGACTCTGGTTAAAAACACGCTGGATACACATACTGTTCCCGGGCTTGGGCTGATATCACGCCATTCTTTAGGTATATACGGGTTCCACGCATTGATTATCCATGCACTGCGTACCCGGGGGATTGAGCTTAAAAACTGGCCAATACTCGATATTATTTGGATCTTTTGCGCGACGTTGGCAGCGAGTTTGTTACTTTCTATGCTGGTACAACGAATCGACAGAAACAGACTAGTGAGTTAAATAAAAGCCCGGTCACATTGGACTGACCGGGCTTATGTGAATTATTCGCTGTATTCTTCCTGGGTAACCTGTGTTTCTTTTGGTGGGTTTATTCCGGCATCACGAATATTCTTCTGCACCGCTACTGCACCAAACAAGCTTAAGAAGAAAGCCAGCCCATAAAAACCTTTTTCGCTGAGTAATAACGTCGCATTCCACAGACCTACCATCAATAACGCAACAGAGATAATAAAGACAGTCAGGCAGGTCATATAATAAATGGAGGTGGTCGGAATGCCTTCATACTTGTCCCGAACGGTCTTTTGATAAGATGCCGCAGAAAACAGTCCTAGCACCAGCACGGCAAAATAATATCCTTTTTCATTTAACTGCATCTCTGCATTCCATAGCCCTAATAGATAGGTAACGATACCACCAACAAGAGCTATCCATGACACAATACTAAATGCCGGAGAATAGGTTGATATTTTGTTGTCCATCACAGTATTCCTTTCATTCCTGAATGTGTAAGAGCTTTATGTTGCTCATGCCGAGCGAAACAAACGCATTTGACCAAACAAGCAGACAAAAAAGGCGATAGGGTAGATCACCATTTCATAAGCATTGATAGGTGCGTTTAAAACACCGATAAACAAGAGACCGATAGTGATTAACGCAACTAACTGGCAGATGTGAATAAAAAAATCATCCAGTTGCCCGAGTTTTTCAGCACGAAGATATGCATAGTTGCCAAAAGTTGCCGTCATTAACACGCCAAGAAAATAACCTTTGCCACTTAACAATGGGCATGAGATCCATAGCCCAACCAGATAAACCAGCGCTCCGACAACAAATAATAGTTTTGCCATAGTCTTTGAGGTTTTCATAATGATCTCCATATCTACCAGCGATACATTACGAGTAACCAACGAAAGACAAAACTGAAAAATGCTATTAACAAATGATTTTCAGAATAAATTCATACTAAATATTAATTGATTATTGATATATATAGACATGAATTATCCCCCACCCGGTCAGGCAGGGGATAACGTTTACGCCATTAATGGCAGAAGTTGCTGATAGAGGCGACGGAACGTTTCACGTCGTGGCTGATAAGTGGCATAACGCTGCGCATCTGGTAAATGCGACTGTTCTAACGGCAGTTGTGGCAACAACTCAATGAGCGATTTCTCTGGATTCGCCGCAATCTGCGCCAGCCTTGCTGCGCCCAGTGCTGGCCCCACATCCCCCCCCGTGCGGTAATCGAGTTGCTGACCGCTGATATCCGCCAGCATCTGACGCCAGTACTCACTACGCGCCCCGCCACCAATCAACGTAACACTTTGCGGTTTAATGCCGCAGGCATGCACGACATCCATGCCATCTGCCAGCGCATAACCCACGCCTTCCAGCACTGCTCGCGCCAGTTCATTAGCACCATGTTGATGGGTCAAACCAAAGAAAACCCCCTTCGCCTGGGGATTGTTGTGTGGCGTACGTTCACCGGAAAGATAAGGTAGAAACCAGACAGGCTCGGCACTTTCATCAGCCTGTTGAGCAGCCGCGATTAAAGCTGGGACATTGTTCAGGCCCGTTAATTTCGCGGCCCAATCCAGACACGACGCTGCACTCAGCATCACAGACATTAAATGCCAACGCTGCGGGAGCGCATGGCAAAAGCTGTGTACGGCGCTTTCTGGCTTGCTTAAGAATCCTTCGCTGACAGCAAAATAGACACCCGACGTCCCCAGCGATAACATTGCCTGATTAGCATCAACCATTCCTACACCAACCGCACCAGCTGCATTATCACCACCGCCTGCGACAACTGGCACTGCCGCCATACCCCACGCTTTCGCAACTGCAGGTAGCAAAGCACCAGTAATTTCGCTGCCTTCGTATAATGCGGGCATCTGGTCACGAGATAAGTGGCAAGCCTGCAGCATGACGTCACTCCAGTCACGCTTTGCGACATCCAGCCACATGGTGCCAGCTGCGTCAGACATATCGCTGGCAAACTCCCCCGTCATACGCAGACGCAAGTAATCTTTCGGTAATAATACTTTGTCGATTTGACGGAATATCTCCGGCTCATGCCGCTGAACCCATAGCAATTTAGGCGCAGTAAATCCGGGCATCATCAGGTTACCGGTAATCACCCGTGATTGCGGAACTCGCGCTTCCAGCAAAGTGCACTCTTGCGCACAGCGCCCGTCGTTCCACAAAATGGCAGGGCGTAATACCCGTTGCTGGGCATCCAGTAAGGTTGCACCGTGCATCTGGCCGGCAATACCCAATGCTTTAACGTCCTGCAGAGAATGCTGATCGCCCAGAGCTTTCATTGCGCGATCAGTTGCCTGCCACCACTGTTCCGGGTCTTGTTCCGACCAGAGTGGATGCGGGCGCGAAACGGTCAGCTTTTCCGTTTGCGAAGCAACCACCTCACCCTGCTCGTTGAGCAAAATAACTTTTACGCCCGAGGTGCCAAGATCTATCCCGATATACATATCGATCGTTCCTTAAAAAAATGCCCGGTATCGCTACCGATAACCGGGCCAACGGACTGCACAGTTAGCCGTTATTTGTCGAACAGATAATGGTTTACCAGATTTTCCAGTTGCTCCTGGCGACCACTCTGATGCACCGGAGACAAATCATGTTCCAGAGCATATTTGGCTAAATCTGCCAGTGACATTTGGCCTTTCAGGATTTGCTGGCCTAATTCGCTATTCCAGCCGGAATAACGCTGCGCGATGCGTTTATCCAGCTCGCCATCTTCAATCATGCGTGCTGCAATTTTCAGCGCCAACGCCATCGTATCCATCGCGCCGATATGACCGTAAAACAGATCATATTTATCAGTACTTTGACGACGGACTTTGGCATCGAAGTTCAGACCGCCGGTGGTGAAACCGCCTGCTTTGAGAATTTCATACATCACCAGCGCATTCTCTTCCACACTGTTCGGGAACTGGTCGGTGTCCCAGCCCAGTTGTGCATCGCCACGGTTGGCGTCGACAGAACCGAACAGGCCAAGCGCAATGGCGGTGGCTATTTCATGATGGAAAGAGTGACCTGCCAGCGTCGCGTGGTTAGCTTCAATGTTCAGTTTAATCTCTTTTTCCAGACCAAACTGTTTCAGGAAGCCATACACCGTCGCGGCATCGTAATCATATTGATGTTTAGTCGGTTCTTGCGGTTTCGGTTCGATAAGCAACGTACCCTGGAAACCGATTTTATGTTTATGCTCAACCACCATTTGCATAAAGCGGCCCAGTTGTTCACGCTCCTGACGCAAGTCGGTATTTAACAGCGTTTCGTAACCTTCACGACCGCCCCACAGAACATAGTTTTCACCGCCCAATTTATGGGTTGCTTCCATCGCTGTAACAACTTGCGTCGCCGCCCAACTAAAGACTTCTGGATCTGGGTTCGTCGCCGCACCCGCACCGTAGCGAGGGTTTGTAAAGCAGTTAGCGGTTCCCCACAGCAGCTTCACGCCGCTCTCTTCTTGCTTGCCTGCCAGGACATCAACCATTTGCGCAAAATTATTGATGTACTCTTTTAACGACACGCCCTCAGGGGAAACATCCACATCGTGGAAGCAATAAAATGGCACATGTAACTTGTGGAAAAACTCAAATGCGACATCTGCTTTACGCTTCGCCAACGCCAGTGCCTCACCAGGCTGCTGCCACGGACGATTAAACGCCCCCACACCAAACATGTCCGCCCCGTTCCAGCAGAAGGTGTGCCAGTAGCAGGCGGCAAAACGCAAGTGCTCTTCCATACGCTTGCCCAACACCAGTTCGTCGGGATTATAGTGATGGAATGCTAACGGGTTAGAGGATTTTGAGCCTTCATAACGAACGCGATCGAGCTGGTCAAAATAGGCTTGCATATTGAACTCCATAATCAGGTAATGCCGCGGGTGATGGATGATGTCGTAATATTGGGCACTCCCTTTCAGTTGCTCAATTATGTTATTTCACACTGCTATTGAGATAATTCACAAGTGTGCGCTCGCTCGCAAAATAAAATGGGATGATGAAACTGGGTAATTCCTCGAAGAGAAAAATGCAATAAGTACAATTGCGCAACAAAAGTAAGATCTCGGTCATAAATCAAGAAATAAACCAAAAATCGTAATCGAAAGATAAAAATCTGTAATTGTTTTCCACTGTTTAGTTGCTAAAAATTGGTTACGTTTATCGCGGTGATTGTTACTTATTAAAGCTGTCCTCTAACTACAGAAGGCCCTACACCATGAAAATAAAGAACATTCTACTCACCCTTTGCACCTCACTTCTGCTTACCAACGTTGCGGCGCACGCCAAAGAAGTCAAAATAGGTATGGCGATTGATGATCTCCGTCTTGAACGCTGGCAAAAAGATCGAGATATTTTTGTGAAAAAAGCAGAGTCTCTCGGCGCGAAAGTATTTGTACAGTCTGCAAATGGCAATGAAGAAACACAAATGTCGCAGATTGAAAACATGATTAACCGGGGTGTCGATGTTCTTGTCATTATTCCGTATAACGGTCAGGTATTAAGTAACGTTGTAAAAGAAGCCAAACAAGAAGGTATTAAAGTATTAGCTTACGACCGTATGATTAACGATGCGGATATCGATTTTTATATTTCTTTCGATAACGAAAAAGTCGGTGAACTGCAGGCAAAAGCCCTGGTCGATATTGTTCCGCAAGGTAATTACTTCCTGATGGGCGGCTCGCCGGTAGATAACAACGCCAAGCTGTTCCGCGCCGGACAAATGAAAGTGTTAAAACCTTACGTTGATTCCGGAAAAATTAAAGTCGTTGGTGACCAATGGGTTGATGGCTGGTTACCGGAAAACGCATTGAAAATTATGGAAAACGCGCTAACCGCCAATAATAACAAAATTGATGCTGTAGTTGCCTCAAACGATGCCACCGCAGGTGGGGCAATTCAGGCATTAAGTGCGCAAGGTTTATCAGGGAAAGTAGCAATTTCCGGCCAGGATGCGGATCTCGCAGGTATTAAACGTATTGCAGCCGGTACGCAAACTATGACGGTGTATAAACCTATTACATTATTGGCAAATACTGCCGCAGAAATTGCTGTTGAGTTGGGCAATGGTCAGGAACCAAAAGCAGATACCACACTGAATAATGGTCTGAAAGATGTTCCCTCCCGCCTGCTGACACCGATCGATGTGAATAAAAACAACATCAAAGATACGGTAGTTAAAGACGGATTCCACAAAGAGAGCGAGCTGTAAGCATTACGCCCCGGCACAGAGCGGGGGCGTGATTTCTCTCCATGCCGTGTAAATTAATTGGCTTAGGTGGAGTCGTTATGCCTTATCTACTTGAAATGAAGAACATTACCAAAACCTTCGGCAGTGTGAAGGCGATTGATAACGTTAGCTTGCGGTTGAATTCCGGCGAAATCGTCTCACTCTGCGGGGAAAATGGGTCTGGTAAATCAACGCTGATGAAAGTGCTGTGTGGTATTTATCCCCATGGCTCCTACGAAGGCGACATTATTTTTGCGGGAGAAGAGATTCAGGCGAGTCACATCCGCGATACCGAACGCAAAGGTATCGCCATCATTCACCAGGAATTGGCCCTGGTGAAAGAATTGACCGTACTGGAAAATATTTTCCTGGGTAACGAAATAACCCACAATGGTATTATGGACTATGATCTGATGACGCTACGCTGTCAGAAGCTGCTCGCACAGGTCAGTTTACTTATTTCACCAGATACCCGCGTTGGCGATTTAGGGCTAGGGCAACAACAACTGGTTGAAATTGCCAAGGCACTTAATAAACAGGTGCGCTTGTTAATTCTCGATGAACCGACAGCCTCATTAACTGAGCAGGAAACGTCGGTTTTACTGGATATTATTCGCGATCTACAACAGCACGGTATCGCCTGTATTTATATTTCGCACAAACTCAACGAAGTCAAAGCGATTTCCGATACGATTTGCGTTATTCGCGACGGTCAGCACATTGGTACGCGTGATGCTGCCGGAATGAGTGAAGACGATATTATCACCATGATGGTCGGGCGAGAGTTAACCGCGCTTTACCCTAATGAACCACATACCACCGGAGATGAAATATTACGTATTGAACATCTGACGGCATGGCATCCGGTTAATCGTCATATTAAACGAGTTAATGATGTCTCGTTTTCCCTGAAACGTGGCGAAATACTGGGTATTGCCGGACTCGTTGGTGCCGGACGTACCGAGACCATTCAGTGCCTGTTTGGCGTGTGGCCCGGACAATGGGAAGGAAAAATTTATATTGATGGCAAACAGGTAGATATTCGTAACTGTCAGCAAGCCATCGCCCAGGGGATTGCGATGGTACCCGAAGACAGAAAGCGCGACGGCATCGTTCCGGTAATGGCGGTTGGTAAAAATATTACCCTCGCCGCACTCAATAAATTTACCGGCGGTATTAGCCAGCTTGATGACGCGGCAGAGCAAAAATGTATTCTGGAATCAATCCAGCAACTCAAAGTTAAAACGTCGTCCCCCGACCTTGCTATTGGACGTTTGAGCGGCGGCAATCAGCAAAAAGCGATCCTCGCTCGCTGTCTGTTACTCAACCCGCGCATTCTCATTCTTGATGAACCTACCAGGGGTATCGATATTGGCGCGAAATACGAGATCTACAAATTAATTAACCAACTCGTCCAGCAGGGTATTGCCGTTATTGTCATCTCTTCCGAATTACCTGAAGTGCTCGGCCTTAGCGATCGTGTACTGGTGATGCATGAAGGGAAACTAAAAGCCAACCTGATAAATCATAACCTGACTCAGGAGCAGGTGATGGAAGCCGCATTGAGGAGCGAACATCATGTCGAAAAGCAATCCGTCTGAAGTGAAATTGGCAGTACCGACATCCGGTGGCTTTTCCGGGCTGAAGTCACTGAATTTGCAGGTCTTCGTGATGATTGCAGCGATCATCGCAATCATGCTGTTCTTTACCTGGACCACCGATGGTGCCTACTTAAGCGCCCGTAACGTCTCCAACCTGTTACGCCAGACCGCGATTACCGGCATCCTCGCGGTAGGAATGGTGTTCGTCATAATTTCTGCTGAAATCGACCTTTCCGTCGGCTCAATGATGGGGCTATTAGGTGGCGTCGCGGCGATTTGTGACGTCTGGCTAGGCTGGCCTTTGCCACTTACCATCATTGTGACGTTGGTTCTGGGACTGCTTCTCGGAGCCTGGAACGGATGGTGGGTTGCATACCGCAAAGTCCCTTCATTTATTGTCACCCTTGCGGGCATGTTGGCATTTCGCGGCATACTCATTGGCATCACCAACGGCACGACGGTTTCCCCCACCAGTGCCGCGATGTCACAAATTGGGCAAAGCTATCTACCTGCCAGCACCGGCTTCATCATTGGCGCGCTTGGCTTAATGGCTTTTGTTGGCTGGCAATGGCGCGGAAGAATGCGCCGTCAGGCTTTGGGTTTGCAGTCTCCGGCCTCTACCGCAGTTGTCGGCCGCCAGGCATTAACGGCGATTATCGTCTTAGGCGCAATCTGGCTGTTGAACGATTACCGTGGCGTTCCCACTCCTGTTCTGCTGTTGACGTTGCTGTTACTCGGCGGAATGTTTATGGCAACGCGGACGGCATTTGGAAGACGCATTTATGCCATCGGCGGCAATCTGGAAGCAGCACGGCTCTCCGGGATTA
Source organism: Escherichia coli (assembly GCF_036503815.1). Lineage (GTDB taxonomy): Bacteria > Pseudomonadota > Gammaproteobacteria > Enterobacterales > Enterobacteriaceae > Escherichia > Escherichia coli_F. Next base: position 179,060 of record NZ_AP027764.1, on the reverse strand, counting down.
ACGTTGAACGCACCAAACTTGCCGTGTTCGCTATTAACGGATTAATGGTCGCTATCGCTGGGTTAATCCTTAGTTCACGCCTTGGCGCAGGTTCACCTTCTGCGGGAAATATCGCCGAACTGGACGCAATTGCCGCATGTGTGATTGGCGGCACCAGTCTGGCAGGCGGCGTCGGGAGCGTGGCCGGAGCGGTAATGGGGGCATTCATCATGGCTTCACTGGATAACGGCATGAGTATGATGGATGTACCGACCTTCTGGCAGTATATAGTTAAAGGTGCGATTCTGTTGCTGGCAGTATGGATGGACTCCGCAACCAAACGCCGTTCTTGATTTTGATAAAAATTTTCTCAAAACCGGTAACTTATTACCGGTTTTGAGTTTTTGCATGATTCAGCAGGAAAAGAACCATGTTTACTAAACGTCACCGCATCACATTGCTGTTCAATGCTAATAAAGCCTATGACCGTCAGGTAGTAGAAGGCGTAGGGGAATATTTACAGGCGTCACAATCGGAATGGGATATTTTCATTGAAGAAGATTTCCGCGCCCGCATTGATAAAATCAAGGACTGGTTAGGAGATGGCGTCATTGCCGACTTCGACGACAAACAAATCGAGCAAGCACTGGCTAACGTCGACGTCCCCATTGTTGGGGTTGGTGGCTCGTATCACCTTGCCGAAAGTTACCCACCCGTTCATTACATTGCCACCGATAACTATGCACTGGTTGAAAGCGCATTTTTGCATTTAAAAGAGAAAGGCGTTAACCGCTTTGCTTTTTATGGTCTTCCGGAATCCAGCGGCAAACGTTGGGCCACTGAACGCGAATATGCTTTCCGTCAGCTTGTCGCCGAAGAAAAGTATCGCGGAGTAGTTTATCAGGGGTTAGAAACCGCGCCAGAGAACTGGCAACACGCGCAAAATCGGCTGGCAGACTGGCTACAAACGCTGCCGCCGCAAACCGGGATCATTGCCGTTACCGACGCCCGGGCGCGGCACATTTTGCAAGTATGCGAACATCTACATATTCCCGTACCGGAAAAATTATGCGTGATTGGCATCGATAACGAAGAACTGACCCGCTATCTGTCGCGTGTCGCCCTTTCTTCGGTCGCTCAGGGCGCGCGGCAAATGGGATATCAGGCGGCAAAACTGTTGCATCGATTATTAGATAAAGAAGAAATGCCGCTACAGCGGATTTTGGTCCCACCAGTTCGCGTCATTGAACGGCGCTCAACAGATTACCGTTCGCTGACCGATCCCGCCGTTATTCAGGCCATGCATTACATTCGTAATCACGCCTGTAAAGGGATTAAAGTGGATCAGGTACTCGATGCCGTCGGGATCTCGCGCTCCAATCTTGAGAAGCGTTTTAAAGAGGAGGTGGGTGAAACCATCCATGCCATGATTCATGCCGAGAAGCTGGAGAAAGCGCGCAGTCTGCTGATTTCAACCACCTTATCGATCAATGAGATATCGCAAATGTGCGGTTATCCATCGCTGCAATATTTCTACTCTGTTTTTAAAAAAGCATATGACACGACGCCAAAAGAGTATCGCGATGTAAATAGCGAGGTCATGTTGTAGCGATGATGAGAATTGTCGGCGTCGCATCAGGTAACTCAGCACAACCACCTGATGCGAGCAAAAGCCTTATCCGACTGGCAAGTCGGATAAGGCTCGAGGAAATGCAATTACATATGCGCCGCGATTAACCGTTGGTTATCCTGGTACATTGCGAACAGGTAGTTGTTATAACTCTTCCCTTTGGTCGAGTAGCCCTTCAGCTTGTGAATCATCGCTGTGGCAGTCACTTCCTGATCCGCTTTACGCAGTTGTGCACGCGATTTACGGAACGAAGAGTAAGCCGGGTGAGTATTCAGGTTAGTGACATAGGCGCTCACCGATTCTTTGACAGAACTGAACTGTGAGTACCCCTTCACTTTACCCGGCGCATTGGTACAACGTCCTTTCATGCACTTCATGCCGAATAGGTTGTTGTTGCTACGCGCCAGCTTCGACGTTCCCCAACCGCTTTCTGCTGCAGCCATCGTCGCCACCATACTGGTAGGAATAATGTCTACGCGTTCAAGCAAGGTATTCCACGGGATTTTTCGCGTATTACCGGACCACTTCACCTTGTAGCGTTTGGCGATGTCTTTCAGACGCGCACGCTCAGCAGGTGACCATTGGCCCTGATACTGTTTTGAAATGAGCCAGTTACGTTCCGCAGTAATGGCCGCATTTTGGCTGGTAATGTAAGGCATTACGGTCCGGAGAAACGCTTTTTTCCTTGGTGTTCCGGAAGGGTATTTTCGCAAATCAGGAAGTGAACTACTCTTTGTACTATTGCGAGAATACTCTTGTTTACTGCTTACCTGTTTATTACTAGCTTTAGTTAAGTGGGACTTTTGACTCGCTGTTGTTGTGTGCGTCTTCGCTAACACCTCACTCGAAAACACCAGAGTGAGTAACATAAGAATCATCGCCCCATATCGTCGTATGGGAGTCAAAATCATCAGGTCTCCTGGTCGGATTTAATCATTCCAACACCTTATATTTTTCACAAATTTGAGAGTTGAATCTCAAATCATATCAAAAATAGCCGTCAAGAGCACCCCAAGGAATAGTCCAAATCTGAAACTATGTCACGTGTTAACGATTCAGATTGGCGCTAAATCGCAGAAAATGTGGGGTTTATCGCAAAATTCGGCCGTTTTTTGCGCGCGATCGCTCACCCTTGCTTCTCATCCTGTGGACTTACCGCTCAGGGATGAGTTTTGTCTGGCTTATCGCTGGCAAACTGTCTGAAATCGCAGCCATAAGGACTCATCCGCCATGAAACTCGCCGCCTGTTTTCTGACACTCCTTCCTGGCTTCGCCGTTGCCGCCAGCTGGACTTCTCCGGGGTTCCCTGCCTTTAGCGAACAGGGAACGGGAACATTTGTCAGCCACGCGCAGTTGCCCAAAGGTACGCGTCCACTCACGCTAAATTTTGACCAACAGTGCTGGCAGCCTGCGGATGCGATAAAACTCAATCAGATGCTTTCCCTGCAACCTTGTAGCAACACGCCACCTCAATGGCGATTGTTCAGGGACGGCGAATATACGCTGCAACTAGACACCCGCTCCGGTACACCAACATTGATGATTTCCATCCAGAACGCCGCCGAACCGGTAGCAAGCCTGGTCCGTGAATGCCCGAAATGGGATGGATTACCGCTCACACTGGATGTCAGCGCCACTTTTCCGGAGGGAGCCGCAGTCCGGGATTATTACAGCCAGCAAATTGCGATAGTGAAGAACGGTCAAATAACGTTACAACCCGCTGCCACCAGCAACGGTTTACTCCTGCTGGAACGGGCAGAAACTGACACATCCGCCCCTTTCGACTGGCATAACGCCACGGTTTACTTTGTGCTGACAGATCGTTTCGAAAACGGCGATCCCAGTAATGACCAGAGTTACGGACGTCATAAAGACGGTATGGCAGAAATTGGCACTTTTCACGGCGGCGATTTACGCGGCCTGACCAACAAACTGGATTACCTCCAGCAGCTGGGCGTCAATGCTTTATGGATAAGTGCCCCATTTGAGCAAATTCACGGCTGGGTCGGCGGCGGTACAAAAGGCGATTTCCCGCATTATGCCTACCACGGTTATTACACACAGGACTGGACGAATCTTGATGCCAATATGGGCAGCGAAGCCGATCTAAGGACGCTGGTTGATAGCGCGCATCAGCGCGGTATTCGTATTCTCTTTGATGTCGTGATGAACCACACCGGCTATGCCACGCTGGCGGATATGCAGGAGTATCAGTTTGGCGCGTTATACCTTTCTGGTGATGAGCTGAAAAAAACGTTAGGTGACCGCTGGAGCGACTGGAAGCCCGCCGCCGGGCAAACCTGGCATAGCTTTAACGATTACATTAATTTCAGCGACAAAACAGGCTGGGATAAATGGTGGGGAAAAAACTGGATCAGAACGGATATCGGCGACTACGACAATCCTGGATTTGACGATCTCACCATGTCGCTGGCCTTTTTACCGGATATCAAAACCGAATCAACTACCGCTTCTGGCCTGCCAGTGTTCTATAACAACAAAACGGATACCCACGCTAAAGCCATTGACGGCTTTACCCCTCGAGATTACTTAACCCATTGGTTAAGCCAGTGGGTCCGTGACTATGGGATTGATGGTTTTCGGGTCGATACCGCCAAACATGTTGAGTTGCCCGCCTGGCAGCAACTGAAAACCGAAGCCAGCGCCGCGCTTCGCGAATGGAAAAAAGCGAATCCCGACAAAGCATTAGATGACAAACCTTTCTGGATGACCGGTGAAGCCTGGGGCCACGGCGTGATGCAAAGTGACTACTATCGCCACGGCTTCGATGCGATGATCAATTTCGATTATCAGGAGCAGGCGGCTAAAGCAGTCGATTGTCTGGCGCAGATGGATACGACCTGGCAGCAAATGGCGGAGAAATTGCAGGATTTCAACGTGTTGAGCTACCTCTCGTCGCATGATACCCGCCTGTTTCGTGAAGGGGGCGACAAAGCAGCAGAGTTATTGTTATTAGCGCCAAGTGCAGTACAAATCTTTTATGGTGATGAATCCTCTCGTCCGTTCGGTCCTACCGGTTCTGATCCGCTGCAAGGCACGCGTTCGGATATGAACTGGCAGGATGTTAGCGGTAAATCTGCCGCTAGCGTCGCGCACTGGCAGAAAATCAGCCAGTTCCGCGCCCGCCATCCTGCAATTGGCGCGGGCAAACAAACGACACTTTCGCTGAAGCAGGGCTACGGCTTTGTTCGTGAGCATGGCGACGATAAAGTGCTGGTCGTCTGGGCGGGGCAACAGTAACGTTTCCGGCTTCCCGTTCGTCAGTACCTCGGGAAGCCGCCAACCAGGATAAAATGTCAGCCCTAATCAGAGTTGCAGGATAAAGCACCGCTCCCACTTCAACAGACCGATTTGCACCCCAGCAAATGTAGCGTTATTGTTACCTTCCTTGCTACAGAGTTCGACAGATATCCCGCTATGACATTCTCCCTTTTTGGTGACAAATTTACCCGCCACTCCGGCATTACGCTGCTGATGGAAGATCTGAACGACGGTTTACGCACGCCTGGCGCGATTATGCTCGGCGGCGGTAATCCAGCGCAGATCCCGGAAATGCAGGACTACTTCCAGACGCTACTGACCGACATGCTGGAAAGTGGCAAAGCGACTGATGCACTGTGCAATTACGACGGTCCACAGGGGAAAACGGAGCTACTCACACTGCTTGCCGGAATGCTACGCGAGAAGTTGGGTTGGGATATCGAACCACAGAATATTGCACTAACAAACGGCAGCCAGAGCGCGTTTTTCTACTTATTTAATCTGTTCGCCGGACGCCGTGCCGATGGTCGGGTTAAAAAAGTGCTGTTCCCGCTGGCACCGGAATACATTGGCTACGCTGACGCCGGACTGGAAGAAGATCTGTTTGTCTCTGCGCGTCCAAATATTGAACTGCTGCCAGGTGGCCAATTTAAATACCACGTCGATTTTGAGCATCTGCACATTGGCGAAGAGACCGGGATGATTTGCGTCTCCCGACCGACGAATCCAACAGGCAATGTGATTACTGACGAAGAATTATTGAAACTGGACGCACTGGCGAATCAGCACGGTATTCCGCTGGTGATTGATAACGCTTATGGCGTCCCGTTCCCGGGTATCATCTTCAGCGAAGCGCGCCCGCTGTGGAATCCGAATATTGTACTGTGCATGAGTCTTTCCAAGCTGGGACTACCGGGTTCGCGCTGCGGCATTATCATCGCCAATGAAAAAATCATCACCGCCATCACCAACATGAACGGCATTATCAGCCTGGCGCCTGGCGGTATTGGTCCGGCGATAATGTGTGAAATGATTAAACGTAACGATCTGCTGCGCCTGTCTGAAACAGTCATCAAACCGTTTTACTACCAGCGTGTTCAGGAAACTATCGCTATCATTCGCCGCTATTTACCGGAAGATCGCTGCCTGATTCATAAACCGGAAGGAGCCATTTTCCTCTGGCTATGGTTTAAGGATTTGCCAATTACGACCGAGCAGCTCTACCAGCGCCTGAAAGCACGGGGCGTGCTGATGGTGCCGGGGCACAACTTCTTCCCAGGGCTGGATAAACCGTGGCCACATACACATCAATGTATGCGTATGAACTACGTGCCGGAGCCGGATAAAATTGAAGCGGGGGTGAAGATTCTGGCGGAAGAGATTGAACGCGCCTGGGCTGAAAGTCATTAAAAATTGCCTGATGCACTACGCTTATCAGGCCTACATCATTTCTGCAATATATTGAATTTGGAATAATTTGTAGGCCGGATAAGGCGTTTAAGCCGCATCCGGCATAAACAAAGCGCACTATTCCTGCGTTAAAAAACGTCGGAAAAACGTTTCAAACAGACTGCTGCCGTAGCCGATGCCGCTGCACTTTCTCGACATCCATGCATTGCAACGCTTGTGTTGGGCAAGCTTCAACACAAGCCGGTCCCGTCGCCCGATGCCAGCACAGATCGCACTTAATCGCCCTCGCCTTTGTGCGTGAAGAAACGACCTCCATCGCACCAAACGGGCAAGCCAGCATACAGCTTTTACAGCCAATACAACGTGATTGTTCAACGAAAATATGCCCATGTTCGCGACTTATCGCGTCAACAGGGCACACATTTGCGCACGGTGCATCTTCACACTGATGACAGGCTACTGCCGTGGTGTAAGTATGATCTTTAATGACACGAATACGCGAAATAAACTCACCGGGTGACAACGCAGCGCAATCCTGATTCTCCTGATGCGACACTGCGCAAGCCACTTCACAGGTACGGCAACCGATACATTTCGTCGCATCCGCAATAATAAACCGGTTCATGATCACTCCTTTGCACTAAAACAGCAGAGTGCCAGAGAGCGCGTCCCTACTGCTTTGATCCAACGAAGGAAATGTTAAAGTTTTGGCACTTGTCCAGAGCGTTATGTGATCGCGCCCTGGTCGTCCCTGACAGTAAATCCCAGTTCATTAGAAATAGCCTGCGCGGTTTCACGCAGTGGTTTCAGGAGATTTTTCTCCCCCACCTGTTTCAGACGTGATGTCGAAAGCGAAATCGACACGGCGTACGGCACCCGCCCATGAATATCAAACACCGGAACAGCAATACAGGAGACGCCGAGTTCGTTTTCTTCTCTGTCCATCGCCGCTCCGCTTTCACGAATGTGCGCCAGTTCGTCGAACATCGCGGGCAGCTCGGTAATGGTATTGCGGGTTAACGGCTGGATCTCATGCTGATGGCTTTCCCAGTATGACTTCACGTAGTCCGGGTGACCAAACGCCATGTAGATCTTGCCCATTGCGGAACAGTAGAGCGGCATATGCTGGCCTATATAAGCTCGGGTTCGCAGCATCCCGGTCGTGGGTTCCAGCTTATAAATCAAAATAGCGTGATCGTCTTCGCGGCTGGAGAAGTTAATGGTTTCACCAGTGTCGATGTTCAGTGCCTCAAGATGCGGAGCGGCGATATGAATGATATTCAGCGAAGACAGCGCCTTCTGCCCGACGGCAATAAATTTGGTAGTCAGGCGGTAACTCCCTGCGGCGGGCGCGGTGGTCACATAGCCGCAGGATTGTAATCCCTGCAATAAGCGATGGACGGTACTCTTATTTAAACCAGCCAGCTCCGAAAGATGCGCCAACGGACAACCGTTTGGATAGTTGCTCAAAATCTCAATCAGCATCAACCCGCGAAACAGACTCTGGCTTCCGGCTGGACGCTCTTTTTCCTGCGCCATCTCGTTCTCTTTTTTTCCCATCACTTCTTTCCCCATTTTGTCGCGTCCTGATGGTAGCGCAAAGTGTGCCGTAGTTCACGATCTCGACAGATAATTTATAAACAATTGATTTTTAAGTCTTTTGAAATTCATTAATCAGATTGCTTTGTTAAAAAGTGATCGATATATTTGAAATCTAATTTCGCATATTGAAATTTTAAGATAAAAAAGCGTTCAAAAAAAACAAGGAAGCCAGGGATGAAAGTCACATTTGAGCAGTTAAAAGCAGCCTTTAATCGGGTCTTAATTTCACGCGGTGTTGACAGCGAAACGGCTGATGCCTGTGCAGAGATGTTCGCCCGCACCACCGAATCCGGTGTTTATTCTCACGGTGTTAACCGCTTCCCACGCTTCATCCAACAATTGGATAATGGCGATATCATTCCTGACGCCCAAGCCAAACGTATAACCAGCCTCGGCGCAATTGAACAGTGGGACGCCCAGCGTTCGATCGGTAACCTGACAGCGAAAAAGATGATGGATCGCGCCATTGAACTGGCTGCCGATCACGGTATTGGTCTGGTGGCGTTGCGTAATGCCAACCACTGGATGCGCGGCGGCAGCTACGGCTGGCAGGCGGCGGAAAAAGGCTATATTGGCATTTGCTGGACCAACTCCATCGCCGTAATGCCGCCGTGGGGCGCAAAAGAGTGTCGCATCGGCACTAACCCGCTGATCGTCGCCATTCCTTCTACCCCAATCACCATGGTCGATATGTCGATGTCGATGTTTTCCTACGGCATGTTAGAAGTTAACCGCCTTGCAGGTCGTCAGCTCCCGGTCGATGGTGGCTTTGATGATGAGGGCAATTTGACCAAAGAACCTGGCATTATCGAGAAAAATCGCCGCATTTTGCCGATGGGTTACTGGAAAGGTTCTGGTATGTCGATCGTGCTGGATATGATCGCTACTCTTCTTTCTGACGGCGCGTCAGTTGCTGAAGTCACCCAGGATAACAGCGACGAATATGGCGTTTCGCAAATCTTTATCGCCATTGAAGTGGACAAGCTTATCGACGGCCCCACCCGCGATGCCAAGCTGCAACGCATCATGGATTATGTTACTACCGCTGAACGCGCCGATGAAAACCAGGCCATTCGCTTACCCGGCCACGAATTTACCACCCTGCTGGCAGACAACCGCCGAAACGGTATTACCGTTGATGACAGCGTATGGGCAAAAATCCAGGCGTTATAAGGAGATAAGCCATGATTTTTGGACATATCGCGCAGCCTAACCCGTGCCGTTTGCCCGCTGCTATTGAAAAGGCGCTCGATTTTCTGCGCGCTACCGATTTCAACGCCCTGGAGCCGGGCGTTGTCGAAATCGACGGCAAAAATATTTATGCGCAAATTATCGATTTAACGACACGTCAGGCGGAGGAAAATCGCCCGGAAGTACATCGTCGCTATATTGATATTCAATTTCTGGCGTGGGGCAAAGAGAAAATCGGCATTGCTATTGATACAGGAAATAATAAAGTCAGCGAATCACTATTAGAGCAGCGCGATATTATTTTTTATCACGATAGTGAACATGAATCATTTATAGAAATGATACCGGGCAGTTACGCTATTTTCTTTCCTCAGGATGTTCATCGACCAGGTTGTATTCTGCAAACAGCCTCTGAGATACGAAAAGTTGTGGTTAAAGTCGCATTAACGGCGCTAAATTAATCGAATAATCGTCTACGCCAGAACGCCTGGGTAATGTTATTGCTCTAACTATATTAATAATTCAGGTTGCTGCACATGCAATTTGAATTATGACAAACATAGCCTCAAGGAATAGCTATGAAAAAAATACTTGAAGCAATACTGGCGATTAATCTCGCCGTACTTTCCTGTATTGTGTTTATAAACATTATTTTAAGATATGGTTTTCAGACAAGTATTTTATCTGTAGATGAATTGTCGCGTTATTTATTTGTCTGGTTAACCTTTATTGGCGCGATTGTGGCTTTTATGGATAACGCCCACGTTCAGGTTACCTTTCTGGTGGAGAAACTCTCCCCCGCGTGGCAGCGACGAGTCGCTCTGGTTACCCACTCCTTAATCTTATTTATTTGTGGCGCACTGGCCTGGGGCGCAACGCTAAAAACAATTCAGGACTGGAGCGATTATTCACCGATCCTCGGCTTGCCCATCGGCCTGATGTATGCCGCTTGTCTGCCCACCAGCCTCGTTATCGCATTCTTTGAGCTGCGCCTTTTATATCAACTCATCACGCGTAGCAATTCTCTAACGCCGCCACCGCAAGGAGCTTAATCTTGGCTGTGCTGATTTTTCTGGGCTGCCTGTTGGGTGGCATTGCCATCGGTTTGCCTATTGCCTGGTCGCTACTGTTGTGCGGGGCGGCGCTTATGTTCTGGCTGGATATGTTTGATGTCCAGATCATGGCGCAAACGCTGGTAAACGGTGCTGACAGCTTCTCCCTGCTGGCGATTCCGTTCTTTGTACTGGCGGGTGAAATCATGAATGCGGGCGGCTTATCAAAACGCATTGTTGACCTGCCGATGAAACTGGTCGGGCATAAACCAGGCGGGTTGGGCTACGTGGGCGTGCTGGCGGCAATGATTATGGCGAGCCTTTCCGGTTCTGCTGTTGCTGATACCGCCGCCGTTGCCGCGCTACTGGTGCCGATGATGCGCAGCGCTAACTACCCGGTCAACCGGGCTGCGGGGCTGATTGCCTCTGGCGGCATTATCGCGCCAATTATTCCCCCTTCCATTCCGTTTATTATCTTCGGTGTTTCCAGCGGATTATCCATCAGTAAGTTGTTTATGGCGGGTATTGCCCCAGGCATTATGATGGGCGCAACGCTGATGCTCACCTGGTGGTGGCAGGCCAGTCGTCTTAATTTACCCCGTCAGCAAAAAGCAACGAAACGAGAAATCTGGCAATCTTTTGTTTCCGGTATCTGGGCGCTATTTCTTCCGGTCATTATTATTGGCGGCTTTCGCTCCGGTCTATTTACCCCTACCGAAGCCGGGGCCGTTGCTGCTTTCTATGCGTTGTTTGTCGCCACAGTTATTTACCGTGAAATGACCTTCGCTACACTTTGGCATGTACTCATTGGCGCGGCGAAAACGACCTCAGTGGTGATGTTTCTGGTGGCCTCGGCACAAGTTTCTGCCTGGCTGATTACCATTGCTGAATTGCCTATGATGGTTTCTGATTTACTGCAACCGTTGGTCGATTCACCGCGTCTGCTGTTTATCGTCATTATGGTGGCTATCCTGATTGTCGGCATGGTAATGGATTTAACGCCGACGGTGTTAATTCTTACCCCGGTATTAATGCCTTTAGTTAAAGAGGCAGGAATCGATCCGATTTACTTCGGAGTCATGTTTATCATCAACTGCTCAATCGGCTTAATTACACCGCCTATCGGTAATGTGCTTAACGTTATTTCAGGGGTGGCTAAACTCAAATTCGATGATGCAGTCAGAGGCGTTTTCCCTTACGTCCTGGTTTTATATTCCTTATTAGCCTTATTTGTTTTTATTCCCGATCTCATCATCCTCCCGTTGAAATGGATTAATTAAAAGGAAAATATTATGAAATTACGTTCTGTAACCTACGCATTATTCATTGCTGGCCTGGCTGCATTCAGTACATCTTCACTGGCGACACAATCATTACGTTTCGGTTATGAAACATCGCAAACCGACTCTCAACATATTGCGGCGAAAAAATTTAATGATTTATTGCAGGAGAGAACCAAAGGCGAGCTGAAATTAAAACTGTTCCCGGACAGTACTCTCGGTAACGCACAAGCGATGATCAGTGGCGTGCGTGGCGGCACTATTGATATGGAGATGTCTGGCTCGAATAACTTTGCCGGATTATCACCTGTGATGAACCTGCTTGATGTTCCTTTCCTGTTCCGCGATACCGCCCACGCGCATAAAACACTCGACGGCAAAGTCGGCGATGAACTGAAGGCCTCCCTTGAAGGTAAGGGACTGAAAGTACTGGCCTACTGGGAAAACGGCTGGCGCGATGTCACCAACTCACGCCAGCCAGTTAAAACACCTGCCGACCTGAAAGGGCTGAAAATACGCACCAACAATAGCCCGATGAATATCGCCGCATTCAAAGTCTTTGGCGCTAACCCTATCCCGATGCCGTTTGCCGAAGTCTATACCGGGCTGGAAACGCGCACTATCGACGCTCAGGAACACCCGATCAACGTCGTCTGGTCAGCCAAATTTTATGAAGTGCAGAAGTACCTTTCTCTGACGCACCATGCCTATTCCCCGCTTTTGGTGGTGATCAACAAAGCGAAGTTTGATGGCTTAAGCCCGGAGTTCCAGCAAGCGCTAATTTCATCTGCGCAAGAAGCGGGTAATTACCAGCGTAAATTGGTCGCCGAAAATCAGCAAAAAATCATCGACGGCATGAAAGACGCTGGCGTGGAAGTCATCACCGAACTTGATCGCAAAGCCTTTAGCGACGTACTGGGTACTCAGGTCCGCGACATGTTTGTAAAAGATGTTCCGCAGGGCGCTGAACTGCTGAAAGCCGTGGATGAGGTGCAATAAGCCATGACGCAATACTGGCTGGGGTTAGATTGTGGCGGAAGCTGGCTAAAAGCCGGACTGTATGACCGCGAAGGCCGGGAGGCAGGCGTGCAGCGCCTGCCGCTGTGCGCATTAAGCCCGCAGCCAGGCTGGGCAGAGCGCGATATGGAAGAACTGTGGCAATGCTGCATGGCTGTCATTCGCGCCCTGCTTACCCATTCCAGCGTTAGCGGGGAGCAAATTGTCGGCATCGGTAGCTCCGCACAGGGAAAGGGCTTGTTTTTGCTGGATAAAAACGACAAGCCGCTCGGGAATGCTATTTTGTCCTCGGACCGCCGGGCGATGGAAATCGTTCGTCGCTGGCAGGAAGATGGCATCCCGGAAAAACTCTACCCGCTGACCCGACAAACCTTGTGGACCGGGCATCCGGTGTCGCTGTTACGCTGGCTGAAAGAGCACGAACCAGAACGCTACGCGCAAATTGGCTGCGTGATGATGACGCACGACTACCTGCGCTGGTGTTTAACCGGTGTCAAAGGCTGCGAAGAGAGCAATATTTCCGAATCCAATCTCTACAACATGAGTCGCGGGGAATATGACCCGTGCCTCACCGACTGGCTGGGGATCAGTGAAATCAATCACGCCCTGCCGCCTGTTGTTGGATCTGCCGAAATCTGCGGGGAAATCACCGCTCAGACAGCCGCACTGACCGGTCTGAAAGCGGGTACGCCCGTTGTCGGCGGCCTGTTTGATGTGGTTTCTACCGCACTCTGCGCCGGAATCGAAGACGAATTTACCCTCAATGCGGTGATGGGGACCTGGGCGGTGACCAGCGGCATAACCCGCGGTTTAGGTGACGGTGAAGCGCATCCGTATGTCTATGGCCGCTACGTTAACGACGGTGAATTTATCGTTCACGAAGCCAGCCCTACCTCTTCCGGCAATCTCGAATGGTTTACCGCGCAGTGGGGAGAAATCTCGTTTGCAGAGATCAACCAGGCTGTTGCCAGCTTACCGAAAGCCGGTGGCGATCTCTTTTTCCTGCCGTTCCTGTACGGCAGCAACGCCGGACTCGAGATGACCAGCGGTTTCTACGGGATGCAGGCCATTCACACCCGCGCACACCTGTTGCAGGCCATTTATGAAGGCGTGGTGTTCAGCCATATGACCCATCTCAACCGGATGCGCGAACGTTTTACTGATGTGCACACCCTGCGCGTCACTGGCGGCCCGGCGCATTCCGATGTCTGGATGCAAATGCTGGCGGACGTCAGCGGGCTGCGTATCGAACTGCCGCAGGTGGAAGAAACCGGCTGTTTTGGCGCGGCGCTTGCAGCCCGCGTCGGCACCGGTGTTTATCGCGATTTCAGCGAAGCCCTGCGCGATCAACAGCATCCGGTGCGCACCCTGTTACCGGATATGACCGCCCATCAGCTTTACCAACAAAAATACCAACGCTATCAGCACCTCATTGCCGCACTACAGGGCTTTCATGCCCGCGTTAAGGAGAACACATTATGAGCAGACCACTTCTGCAACTGGCCCTCGACCACTCATCACTTGAAGCCGCACAGCGCGACGTTGCGCTGTTAAAAGACAGCGTCGATATCGTCGAAGCGGGCACCATTCTCTGTTTAAACGAAGGGCTTGGCGCGGTGAAAGCCTTGCGCGAACAGTGCCCGGACAAAATCATCGTTGCTGACTGGAAGGTCGCCGATGCTGGTGAAACGCTCGCGCAACAGGCGTTTGGCGCAGGCGCTAACTGGATGACCATCATCTGCGCTGCGCCGCTCGCGACGGTAGAAAAAGGCCACGCAATGGCGCAACGCTGCGGTGGTGAAATCCAGATAGAGCTTTTTGGTAACTGGACGCTGGACGACGCCCGCGACTGGCATCGTATTGGCGTGCGGCAGGCGATTTATCATCGTGGTCGTGACGCGCAGGCCAGCGGGCAACAGTGGGGCGAAGCCGATCTGGCACGCATGAAGGCGCTTTCCGATATCGGCCTTGAGCTTTCCATTACCGGCGGGATTACGCCTGCTGACCTGCCGCTGTTTAAAGATATCCGCGTGAAAGCGTTTATTGCCGGGCGGGCGCTGGCAGGCGCAGCAAATCCGGCACAGGTAGCTGCCGACTTCCATGCGCAAATCGACGCTATCTGGGGAGGCGCACGTGCGTAATCATCCGTTAGGGATTTATGAAAAAGCGCTGGCGAAAGATCTCTCCTGGCCGGAGCGGCTGGTGCTGGCGAAAAGCTGTGGCTTTGATTTTGTCGAAATGTCGGTGGATGAAACTGACGAGCGTCTGTCGCGCCTTGACTGGAGCGCCGCACAAAGGACTTCGCTGGTTGCCGCGATGATCGAAACGGGTGTTGGGATCCCGTCGATGTGCCTGTCCGCACATCGTCGTTTTCCTTTTGGTAGCCGTGACGACGCGGTACGCCAGCGAGCACGGGAGATCATGAGTAAAGCAATTCGTCTGGCGCGCGATCTCGGTATTCGCACCATTCAACTGGCGGGCTACGACGTCTATTACGAAGCCCATGACGAAGGCACGCAGCAACGTTTTGCCGAAGGGCTGGCGTGGGCGGTTGAACAGGCAGCCGCCGCGCAGGTGATGCTGGCGGTGGAGATTATGGATACCGCGTTTATGAACTCCATCAGCAAATGGAAAAAATGGGACGAGATACTCGCTTCGCCGTGGTTCACTGTTTACCCGGACGTCGGCAACCTCAGCGCCTGGGGCAATGATGTTCCCGCCGAACTGAAACTGGGCATTGACCGTATCGCCGCCATCCACCTGAAAGACACCCAGCCAGTCACCGAGCAAAGCCCCGGACAGTTCCGCGACGTGCCGTTTGGCGAAGGTTGCGTCGATTTCGTTGGCATCTTCAAAACGCTGCATGAACTGAACTATCGCGGATCATTTCTGATTGAGATGTGGACCGAAAAAGCCAAAGAGCCGGTGCTGGAGATTATTCAGGCGCGGCGCTGGATTGAAGCGCGTATGCAGGAGGCCGGATTTATATGTTAGAGCGATTGAAAGCCGACGTGCTGGCGGCGAATCTGGCGCTTCCCGCTCACCATCTGGTGACGTTCACCTGGGGCAATGTCAGCGCGGTAGACGAAACGCGGCAATGGATGGTAATCAAACCTTCCGGCGTCGAGTACGACGTGATGACCGCCGACGATATGGTGGTGGTTGAGATAGCCAGCGGCAAGGTGGTGGAAGGTAGCAAAAAGCCCTCGTCCGATACGCCAACGCATCTGGCGCTTTACCGTCGCTATGCCGAAATCGGTGGCATTGTGCATACCCACTCGCGCCACGCCACCATCTGGTCACAGGCCGGGCTGGATCTCCCCGCCTGGGGCACTACGCACGCCGATTATTTCTATGGCGCAATCCCCTGCACGCGACAGATGACCGCAGCGGAGATTAACGGCGAATATGAATATCAGACCGGCGAAGTGATCATTGAAACTTTCGAAGAACGCGGCAGGAGTCCGGCACAAATCCCGGCGGTGCTGGTGCATTCTCACGGCCCGTTCGCCTGGGGTAAAAACGCCGCCGATGCGGTGCATAATGCCGTAGTGCTGGAAGAGTGCGCCTATATGGGCCTGTTCTCGCGCCAGCTTGCGCCGCAGCTCCCTGCGATGCAAAACGAACTGCTGGATAAGCACTACCTGCGTAAACATGGGGCCAATGCCTATTACGGGCAGTAATCTCTCACGCCGGGGCTTCATTGCCCCGGCACTACGAATTGATATGTTCCTTGCTGTAACGTCGCTTCCACGCAGCTGGCGTTAAACCGGTGTGTTTGCGAAAAATCTGTCGGAAATAGCCAACGTCATTAAACCCGCACAACGCCGCCACTTCCGTGAGCGATCGCGCTTCGCTAATTAACAGCTTTTCGGCTTCGCGCACTCGCTGGCGGTGGATTGCTTCTGTTAACGTCAGATGAAACACCCGCCGATAGACACGCCCAAGATAATCGGCATTGCAGTACAGCTCGCGGGCTAAAAGCGCCGTAGAAAGCGGGCGATGATATTGCGTGCGGATCAGTTTCTGCGCTTTCCAGGCAAGCGTGGTACCTGCGGCATCGGCCTGTTCATCAAGACGCGCGTCACGGGTGAGTTGCTGCAAAATCAGCAGCACAATAAACTCCAGCGCCGGAGTGCGTTGATGCTTTTCCTGTTCACTTAAGAACTGGCGAAACAGGGCCACCAGCGCCTGCGGATCGGCAACCTTCGTTTGTTGCGGCACGCTAAGATGAGTGAGCCAGCGCGGGTCGCTATCCGGCGCTTTAACCTCAAAATGCAGCCAGTAAAATTTGAGATCGGCGGGAAAATCCTCTACCCCAACATGCTGTCGGTTCGGCCAGAGTAATAAACTCTCTCCCGCATCGACCAGAAATATCCGCTCTTCTTCCTGAATCGCTAATCGACCTTTTTCGACAAAGATAATTTCCCATGACTCCAGCCGCCTTGCAGGATGCCTCCCTACGCCACGGGAAATAAATAATCCACCATTTTGCACTTTAATCGGTAACGTCATGGATAATTCGAGCATTGATATGTAATTTCCCGCTTATTCATTAATGATTAAACACATTACCTTTTGATTATTAATCAAAAACATTAATTTCACCTGATCCAATTCACACTTTTAAATTCAGGTCGGAATCGTCACCTTTTTTTACTCTTTTCTCGCCTTGTTGATATTCCCGTTCACGGCAGAATTAATCATGTCATTTCAATAAAACTAAAAATTGCTCCCTATGCACGAGGAATATCTATGACCTCTACACCGATTACTACCGCTGATATCGCTAAAGGTAAAATTGACGATGCGTTATCTGTACGGGAAAAAATAGGCTACGGCCTGGGTGACGCAGGCGGCACCGTAATAACTTGCCTGATCATGAACTTTCTCACCTTTTTCTACACCGACGTTTTTGGCTTAACTCCGGCGCTGGTCGGCACGCTGTTTATTGCACTGCGCGTGTTTGATGCCATCTCCGACCCGGTGATGGGCGTCATTGCCGACCGGACGCAAAGTCGCTGGGGGCGCTTTCGTCCGTGGCAGCTATGGATTGCCGTCCCTATTGGCATTATCGGCATCCTGACGTTCACCGTGCCAGATGCCAGCATGGGAGTAAAAATCGCCTGGGCGTTCGGCACTTACCTGCTCCTTTCAGTCGGTTATACCGCCATCAACGTGCCGTACTGCGCGCTGATCAACACCATGACCACCCGCCACAATGAAGTGATCTCCTGCCAGTCCTGGCGATTCGTTCTCTGCGGCGTAGCGGGATTTCTGGTTTCGGTTGGCCTGCCGTGGATGGTAGATCTCTTCGGTCAGGATAATGCCGCGCGCGGCTATCAACCGGGCGTCGGCGTGCTGTGCGCCATCGCTGTAGTGATGTTCCTGTGCTGTTTCTTCTGGGTTCGTGAACGGGTGCCACTCTCCACAATGGGGAAATTTACCCTGCGCGAACATCTTGCCGGGCTGCGAAACAACGACCAACTGCTGCTGATGCTGGTCATGTCTTTCCTGCTGATTAACGTCTTTAATATTCGCGGCGGTGGGTATATGTACTTCATTACCTACGTCTTACAAGGCAGTACGGGCTACACGTCGCTGTTCTTCACTATGGTCACCTTCGCCTCCATTATCGGCTCGGTGATTGTCAGCCCGTTAACGCGACGTTTCGATACCGTCAAAATTTACTACTACACCAACCTGATTCTCGCCGCGCTGGCGGGACTGATGTGGTTCCTGCCCTCCGGCCCCGCTTATCAAACGCTGTGGCTGGCGGTGATCCTTGGTAATGGCGTGATTCTTGGCTTCACATTGCCATTGCACTTCTCATTGATGGCCTTTGCCGATGACTACGGCGAGTGGAAAACCCGCGTACGTTCTTCCGGCATGAACTTCGCCTTCAATCTGTTTTTCATCAAGCTGGCCTGGGCCTCCAGCGCCGGGATCATCAGCCTGATGTTTATTTTTGTCGCCTACCAGCCAGGCGTGGAAAACCAGACCGCCAGTTCGCTTGGCGGGATCGCGGCGATGGAAACATTGCTGCCTGCGCTGTTCCACCTGCTGCTGGCGATGGCGATCCGCTTTTGCAAACTCAATAACCCTATGATGTCACGCATTGCTAGCGACCTGCGTCAGCGTCATGTACAGCCTTAAGGAGCACAAGATGAACATTTCGGAAGTCGATCTGCATAAACTGACGGTCAGCGATCCGTTCCTCGGTCAGTACCAACAACTGGTCCGCGACGTGGTGATTCCTTATCAGTGGGATGCCTTGAACGATCGTATCCCAGAAGCGGAACCCAGCCATGCGATTGAAAACTTTCGCATTGCCGCAGGACTGCAAGACGGTGAATTTTACGGGATGGTGTTTCAGGACAGCGACGTCGCCAAATGGCTGGAAGCGGTAGCCTGGTCGCTGTGCCAGAAGCCGGATGCCGAACTGGAAAAAACTGCTGACGAGGTAATCGAACTGGTCGCTTCCGCCCAGTGCGAAGATGGCTATCTCAATACTTACTTTACGGTAAAAGCGCCCGAAGAACGCTGGAGCAATCTGGCGGAGTGTCATGAACTTTACTGCGCCGGTCATCTGATTGAAGCCGGAGTCGCCTTCTTCCAGGCCACGGGCAAACGGCGCTTGCTGGAAGTGGTTTGCCGTCTGGCCGATCATATCGACAGCGTATTTGGTCCAGGTGAAAGTAAGTTACACGGTTATCCTGGTCACCCGGAAATTGAACTGGCACTAATGCGCCTGTATGAAGTGACCGAAGAGCCGCGCTACCTGGCGCTGACGAACTATTTTGTCGAACAGCGTGGTGCGCAACCGCACTATTACGACCAGGAATATGAAAAGCGCGGGCAGACCTCGCACTGGCACACCTACGGCCCGGCGTGGATGGTGAAAGACAAAGCCTACAGCCAGGCACATTTGCCCATCGCACAGCAGCAAACCGCCATTGGTCACGCGGTACGTTTTGTCTACCTGATGACCGGCGTCGCGCATCTCGCGCGTTTAAGTCACGATGAAAGCAAGCGTCAGGACTGCCTGCGGCTGTGGAACAATATGGCCCAGCGTCAGTTATATATTACCGGCGGCATTGGCTCACAAAGCAGCGGCGAAGCGTTCAGCAGCGATTACGATCTGCCGAATGACACGGTATACGCCGAAAGCTGTGCTTCCATCGGCCTGATGATGTTCGCCCGGCGAATGCTGGAAATGGAAGGCGACAGTCAATATGCCGATGTGATGGAGCGCGCACTGTACAACACCGTGCTCGGCGGCATGGCGCTGGATGGCAAACATTTCTTCTATGTGAATCCGCTGGAAGTACATCCAAAATCGCTGAAATTCAACCATATCTACGATCACGTTAAGCCGATCCGCCAGCGTTGGTTTGGTTGCGCTTGTTGTCCGCCAAATATCGCCCGCGTGCTAACCTCGATTGGTCATTATCTCTACACGCCGCGTGAAGATGCGTTGTATATCAACATCTACGCAGGAAACAGCATAGAAGTGCCGGTAGAAAATGGCACGCTGCGTCTGCGGGTTAGCGGAAACTATCCGTGGCAGGAACAGGTGACAATTGCGGTTGAATCGCCCCAGCCGGTGCGTCATACGCTGGCTTTACGTCTGCCGGACTGGTGCACACAGCCGCAGATTACATTGAATGGGGAAGAGGTCGAGCAGGATATTCGTAAAGGGTATTTGCACATTACCCGCGAATGGCAGGAGGGCGACACGCTGAATCTGACTTTGCCAATGCCGGTACGTCGCGTTTACGGTAACCCGCTGGTGCGTCACGTCGCCGGAAAAGTGGCGATTCAGCGCGGCCCGCTGGTGTATTGCCTGGAACAGGCCGACAACGGCGAGTCACTGCATAACCTGTGGCTGCCCACCGATGCGCCATTTACGACATTTGAAGGTAAGGGATTGTTCCGCCATAAGATCTTAATCCAGGCACCGGGTTACCGGTATGAACAGAGCAATCCAAAGCAGCAACCGCTGTGGCATTACGACAGCGCGCCAGCCAAACGCCAGCCACAAACTCTGACATTTATCCCGTGGTTTAGCTGGGCTAACCGGGGTGAAGGCGAAATGCGGATCTGGGTGAATGAGGAAAAGCATTGCCATCCGTAGGTTGGATAAGGCGCTCGCGCCGCATCCAACGTAGGGTGCACATTGCCTGATGCGACGCTTAACGCGTCTTATCAAGCCTGAAGGTCAGTGCGAGAGCGTAGGCCAGCCGCACCGACATCCACCGGTAAATTAAAAACGCCAGCTCACGCCGGTGACAAAGGTAAAACTCTCATTACGATCAATCATCGGGCTGTCGGTAATCTCTTCCGGCAGCTCGCTGTATCCGGCACTCGCCATCAATACGATGTGCTCTCCTATCGGGTATTTTGCCGTCAGGCTGACATAGGGCACCCAGGCATCCTGCGCGGAATAACTTGCCAGACCGCTACGACGGGACTCACTCTCTGAAATGCCATAGTAATAGTCACTGAAATTCTCGTCATAATAGAGAACGCCCAGTGCAGGTGTCAGCGACAGGCGACCTATCTGCATTTTGTGAAATACCGATAGCTCCCCCACCCAGCCGTTGCTGTTATCCAGAACGTCCGCAGCCGCAGAGGCTTTCACGGTTCCCCAACGCTCGTGGTGATACCAGGCAACCCCCGCCATAGCCGTACTATCACGCTTATCAAGCTGTTGCATGGCATGATCGTCATTATCTGCAGGGTCAAATTCCAGCGGCATCCAGGATGCGGTCAGGCTAAGTTCATTTTTTTCACTTTGCGACAGAATAAAACCTAACGTGGTCTGACGAACATAAAAAGAATCACCTTCATAACTAATCAGCGGAATTGCCTTTGTATTTTCATTATAACCACGATAAGGCGATTCATTATAAGCTGCACCAGCACCAATGGATAATTCAGAAGCAGTAGCGCTTGCCATAAAAGGCAACGCAAATAACGCCACAGTATTGCGGTTAATTAACATGTCCGGTATTCCATTTTAAAATAAGATAAAAAAGAGTCGGCATAATAATGCTTACAATTTCTCCGGTGCAAGATTCATATTTATATAGTAATATATAAAATTATATATAATTGGGCTGTTGCGATGACAAAATTACAACTTAAGTACCGGGAGTTAAAAATTATCTCGGTAATCGCTGCCAGTGAAAATATCAGCCATGCCGCGACTGTACTTGGATTCGCACAGGCCAACGTCAGCAAATATCTTGCTGATTTTGAATCAAAAGTAGGTTTAAAAGTCTTTGACCGAACCACCCGGCAGTTGATGCTCACACCTTTTGGTACCGCGCTGTTACCGTACATCAACGACATGCTGGACAGAAACGAGCAACTTAATAATTTTATTGCAGATTATAAGCATGAGAAACGTGGTCGGGTCACCATCTACGCCCCAACCGGCATAATTACCTATTTATCCAAACATGTTATCGATAAAATTAAAGATATCGGTGATATCACCTTATCGCTAAAAACCTGCAATCTTGAGCGTAATGCCTTTTATGAAGGTGTCGAATTTCCCGATGATTGTGATGTTTTAATCAGCTATGCTCCACCAAAAGATGAATCGCTGGTTGCCAGTTTTATTACGCAATATGCCGTAACCGCTTATGCCAGTCAGCGCTATCTTGAGAAACATCCCATTAGCCGTCCTGACGAACTCGAACATCACTCCTGTATTTTGATCGACTCGATGATGATCGACGACGCGAATATCTGGCGCTTCAACGTCGCCGGGAGTAAAGAGGTACGGGATTATCGCGTGAAGGGAAATTACGTTTGCGACAACACGCAATCGGCGCTGGAGCTGGCACGAAATCACCTGGGGATTGTGTTTGCGCCAGACAAAAGTGTGCAGAGCGACCTGCAAGACGGCACGCTGGTGCCCTGCTTTCAGCAACCGTATGAATGGTGGCTGGATCTGGTGGCTATCTTCCGTAAACGGGAATACCAGCCCTGGCGGGTCCAGTATGTGCTGGATGAAATGCTGCGTGAAATTCGCCACCAGCTTGCTCAGTCGCAGCAACTGCGGCCTGAACAAGCGGCGGAAAGCGAAGATTAATGATCGAGATAAAGGTAATGCACCCAACTGGTCATGCGTAACAGCACTTTGCGCATCACCGAGACATGGCTGAAATGATCAGAGTAAACCGCCACCTGGGCGTAAATACCGTCTGGTAAAGCGCTCAACTCAGTGTGCTCATCCAGTTCAATGGTCGCGATAACGCCATCTGAACCCGGTGCTGTGTTTAACGTCTGTAAGGTGCCGGTCGACTGATAAGCTCCGCCGGGAACAGCTGGACTAATGGCTGCCAGCTTACCGCTGAATACCTTACCTGGCAGAGCATTAAACACCACTTCCGCATCATCGCCGGGAGCCAGTCGCAGCAAGGAGTTCTGACGGAACTGCGCCACAATTTGTCGTTTCTGATCGGGTATAAACACCATCACAGGACGTAGCGGCAGCGATGCGGCATAGGTACCCGGACGAATCAGCACTTGGGTCACATAACCATCGCTCGGCGCACGCACTATCGTCTGCTCAAGGTTATATTTTGCTTCCGCGAGCTGCGCTTTCAGGCTGGCGATTTGAGAATGTTCACCCAACACCAGGCTATCCAGCTGGCTCTGGATCTGTTTTTGTTCCGCCGCCGATGACTTTACGGAGGCTTCCTGCGCCAGATAATTTTGCCGCGCCACATCAATATCGCGTTCTGAAAACGGGTTTACTTTCGCCTGGCTGCCGCGTGCGTAACGCTGGTACTCTTTAGCGAATTTATCCCGCGTGGCCTTTGCCTGCTGAGTATTCGCCGCCATCTCATCTAACTCTGCGCCCAACGCCCGCTGTTTATGTTCTGCGGTAACGATATCCGCCATCAGCCGATCCACCCGCGCCTGATAACGCGTCGGGTCCAGTCGAAATAGCACCTCACCTTTTTTAATCAGCGTATTTTTCTTGTCCGTCACTTCGATCACCACGCCTGTCACCTGCGGGACAACAGGAATAGAAATAACCGCTTTTTGCGCTTTAAAGGTATACGGATGGTTATAGTTCATTAACAGAATTAGACCGCTGACAATAAATATGCCACCCAGGGCCGCGGTGGGAATGGTCCATTTATTTACAGGAATTTTGAAGATCTTAAACATTGCCCATGCGAAAGCCACATAGGTCAAAATAATCAGTAAATCCATAAGTATTACTCGGCAGAAGAGGATTTGATGTCGGCGAGCTGTTTCTCCAGCCCGGCAATACGCTGTTGTAGTTGCACAACGGAGGAGTCATGGTTTTGCATTCCCCATCCCCGCTCCGGGCGGTAAAGCGTGGCCCAAATCCACAAAAATGGCCAGATAACATGCAGCGTAAAAAGACTCACCCAACCAGCAACATGAATGGCGTCGGCATGAGGATGATTACGTTTTTTAGCAATCAGGTAGGGAATATCATGTAAAATAATAATCCCATAGAATATCACCAGAAATACAAAAATAAGCACTCCCAGTGCAAAATAGTCCAGGAACATATTTCCCTCAGAGAATATAAAAAAGAACAATTAACGCATATTATGAAATGCCATGATGCAGTGCAATTTCCTTATTTATATAACGACATATTGTTTTTTATATACTTTCTGAAGTGTGCTACCTGGCTTTTCAACAGGTCGAGGTTTATCATATTGAAATAATGGAACTATTGACCAAACTAATGAATAACCCCAGTAAAACATCCACAGTACAGATAAAGCGTATTAAACCTTCAATTATCTACCGTTTATTGCTGATTGGCCTCGGAACACCAATGGTGATTTACGGTCTGGTTTGCGGCGTTTTAGGCATGTTTGGCTACGATCAGGTGAGATGGAACGACACCGTGATCCACGGCCTGCTGGCCCTGCCTGCGGGATTGCTTGCAGGCCTGTCAGTCAGTGTGTTCCTCACCGTGGTGATTGGCACCATCGCTTGTTTTGGTCTGTGGCTGTACAGCCTGGTCCGCCCGCTCACCATCGAAACGCGAGATTAAACGCCCGGCAATACACGCCGGGCAGCTTCCGCCAGAAACGCACTTCTGTTGGCGTAGTCTGGGTTATTGCGCACGTAGGTATCAATCTTGTTCAGTAATCTTTTCGGCATCGTAATATTGATACGTTCAGCCCGACCTTCGAACTGATTCATATTGATATCCACCAGCAACCATTGCCCGCCAATAAAGTCCTGCGCACGCTGGACCAGATGTGTTTCCACAGAGCCTGGAAGCGGCAACTCTTCATTCATCTCGCATAAGGTTTCGAAGTGCGCGACCAGTGCACTTCGCGCATCCTGGAAAGCGTTGTCCAGCGTATCACCAGCAAAATAACAGCCTGGAACATCAGGGAAAAAACCGCTGGCGCTGCCGTCAGGATCACTGTGGATATAGGCGGGATAAAACATATTGCCTCCTGAAATTTTAAAATGTTAAACCAGCCTGACGCCCAATTTGCGCCAGCGTACCGGGCTTAATATCTTTTTTAGGGTGCGGAACCGTCACCAGACCCGGATGAACAGGGTGGCGGAACTGATGATGACTACCACGGGTTCGAATATGTTCCCAGCCATGCTGCTTCAGGATGGCGATCACGTCTGCACTTTTCACATCCCTGCCCTTCCATGATTATACACACGATACACACACATTTAGCAATAACAATCACGATAGCGCGATTTATATGGGCCGTCAGGG
Source organism: Escherichia coli (assembly GCF_036503815.1). Taxonomy (GTDB): domain Bacteria; phylum Pseudomonadota; class Gammaproteobacteria; order Enterobacterales; family Enterobacteriaceae; genus Escherichia; species Escherichia coli_F. The sequence goes on along the minus strand of NZ_AP027764.1, from coordinate 153,857 downwards.
GGATAAAGTTGACTCAGGAATGCCGTTCGGAAGAAGAATAACGGTGTGCAGTAACTTGTTGAAAAGATGTGAGGAGACTCGTAATTAAGTTCAATCAATATTCAGTCATTCAAGACGTAGACATTTGAATTGGTAAAACGCGCAAACGTCGCATCAGGCAATGAATACCCGATGCGACCAGCTTCTTACATCAGAACAGCCCCAACGGTTTATCCGAGTAGCTCACCAGCAGGCACTTGGTTTGCTGGTAATGCTCAAGCATCATTTTGTGGGTTTCGCGGCCAATGCCTGATTGTTTGTAGCCACCAAACGCCGCATGTGCCGGGTAAGCGTGATAACAGTTGGTCCACACGCGCCCGGCCTGAATGCCGCGCCCCATCTTATAGGCCAGATTACCGTTGCGGCTCCAGACACCCGCGCCCAGGCCATATTGCGTGTCGTTCGCCAGCTCCAGCGCTTCTTCCATCGTTTTGAAGGTGGTTACCGCCAGCACCGGGCCAAAAATCTCCTCCTGGAACACGCGCATATTGTTCTGACCAAACAGAATCGTCGGTTCGAGGTAGTAACCGTCTTTCAGTTCGCCTTCCAGCAGCTTGCGCCGCCCGCCGGTGAGCACGTCTGCGCCCTCTTTTTTACCAATATCAATGTAGTTGAGGATGGTTTCCAATTGCCCGTGAGAAACCTGCGCCCCCATTTGCGTCACGCTGTCGAGTGGGTTACCGCTGCGAATGCTTTCGACACGGCGGATGGCGCGTTCCATAAAGCGTTCGTAGATTGACTCCTGCACTAAGGCACGACTCGGACAGGTGCAAACTTCGCCCTGGTTAAAGGCAAACAGTGCAAAGCCTTCCAGCGCTTTATCAAAAAAGGCATCTTCTTCATCCATCACGTCAGCAAAGAAGATATTTGGCGATTTGCCGCCCAGCTCCAGCGTCACCGGAATAATGTTTTGCGTGGCGTATTGCATAATTTGTTGACCCACTTCCGTTGAGCCGGTAAACGCCACTTTGGCGATGCGTTTCGAGGTCGCCAGATATTCGCCAATTTCCCCACCTGCGCCGTTGACCACGTTTACCACCCCCGGCGGCAGTAAATTACCGACGATTTCCATTAGCAGCAGTACAGAAAGCGGGGTAAGACGTGCGGGTTTCAGCACCACACAGTTGCCCGCCGCCAGCGCGGGAGCCATTTTCCAGCTCGCCATCAGCAGCGGGAAGTTCCACGGGATAATCTGCCCCACCACGCCTAACGGTTCATGGAAATGATAGGCCACGGTTTCGCTATCAACTTCACTGATCCCACCTTCCTGCGCCCGAATACACGAGGCGAAATAGCGGAAATGGTCAATCGCCAGCGGTACATCAGCAGCACTGGTTTCGCGAATGGGTTTGCCGTTATCCCAGGTTTCAGCCGTCGCTAACAGTTCAAGGTTTTGTTCCATTCGATCGGCAATCTTAAACAGAATCGCCGCGCGATCCTGCACCGAAGTATGCGCCCATTTATCTTTCACTTTATGCGCAGCATCCAGCGCCAGATCGATATCTCGTTTACACGAAGACGCCACTTCGCACAGTAGCTGCCCGGTCACCGGCGTCAGGTTCTGGTAATACTCGCCGTCGGCGGGCGCGACCCATTCGCCGCCAATAAAGTTGTCATAGCGGGCTTTTAACTTGAGGGGGAAGCCATACTCGCCGGGCTTAATCTGTGCTGAAGGGGGATTGTTGGTCATGATCGTCTCCTTGCGGTGTGAGGTATAACAAGGGTAGACGTGACTGGCGAAATCTTCGCCAGCTGGTGATAGCTTTACGACGGCTATCACGAATTTACGGGCAAGGATTACAGAGATAACTAAAACTCTCTCAAAAATCGCAAATTTTGAGAGAGTTGAAAAAGCGGCTGACAACTCGCCAGCCGTTGTGGGAATGATGATTACATTGCGGCGCGATAAATCGCCACAATTTCTTCGTGAGTTGCCTGAATCGGGTTAGTAAAGCCGCAGGCATCTTTCAGGGCATTGGTCGCCAGTACCGCGAAATCTTCTTCTTTCACGTTCAGGTCACGCAAGCCTGCCGGGATATTCACTTTCTTCGCCAGTTCACGGATGGCATTGATGCAGGCTTCTGCACCTTCCGCGTCGTTTTTACCTGTCACGTTAACACCCATCGCAGCAGCGCAGTCACGCAAACGTGCAGCAGCGACTTTGCTGTTGAACACCTGAACGTGTGGCAGCAGAACAGCATTACATACACCGTGTGGCAGGTTGTAGAAACCGCCCAGCTGGTGCGCCATCGCATGAACATAACCCAGAGACGCATTGTTGAACGCCATACCCGCGAGGAACTGAGCGTAAGCCATTGCTTCGCGCGCTTTCTCATTGCTGCCATCTTCAACGGCTAAGGGCAGGTTTTCAGCAATCATAGTCACCGCTTTCAGTGCGCAAGCGTCGGTGATCGGCGTGGCGGCAATAGACACATACGCTTCAATAGCGTGCGTTAAGGCATCCATACCCGTTGCAGCGGTCAGTGACTTCGGCATACCGATCATCAGCGAGGAGTCATTGACAGAAAGCAGCGGAGTGACGTGCTTATCCACAATCGCCATTTTGATGTGACGTGCTTCATCGGTGATGATGCAAAAACGGGTCATTTCTGATGCCGTACCCGCCGTGGTGTTGATGGCGATCATCGGCAACTGCGGTTTTGCAGAGCGGTCAACGCCTTCATAATCGCGGATGTCACCGCCGTTGGCTGCAACCAGCGCAATACCTTTTGCGCAGTCGTGTGGAGAACCACCGCCTAAGGAAATCACGCTATCGCAATTATTTTCTTTAAGTAATTTCAAACCTGCAGCGACGTTTTCCGTGGTGGGGTTAGGTTGGGTGCCATCATAAATAACGCTAAAAATATTGCGTTCTTCCAGTGCTTTTTGCACATCACCCGCCATACCCAATTTCGTTAACATATTGTCGGTGACAATTAAGGTACGGGTAAATCCATAATCTGCCATCATATTCATTGCATCATTCAATGAATCAGCACCAATAACATTCACGGAAGGAATAAAAAAGGTTGAAGCTGCCATAACACACTCCTGAAAGTGTAAAAAAGGGCGGGCAGCTTACTGAGGATTTTCATTTGAAAATATGATCAACATTACCGTTTATTAAAATATTTTTAATAAAAAGCACGTTACATTCATCAAATAACGTGCTTCCTTAACATTAATAAGAACTTTGTATTAATTCATATTTATTATGAATTAATCATTCCCTTATTTTTCGGGAAATAATAATGCGTCGCGCAATAAATGATCATTTCCACGACGCCGCGTAAAACCAATGCGGTCAAAATATTCCAGGATTTGAATTGCCAGCTTTCGGCCTACACCTAAGCGATCGCGGAAATCCGCCGCGCAGGTTGAACCACATTCCTGATCGAGATCGCGGATCATATTGGCAAATTCGACAATCCGATCGTTACGGTAATAACGATCTTTGACGATCGCAGTGATTATCCCCTGTTGGGCCGCCTGGCGTAGCGTCAAACGCATTGCCTGCTCGTCGGTTCCCGTCTCTTTTGCCAGGTCACGCACCCACCACGGCTCGTCACCAAACAGCGGCTCTGCTTTTTGCCAGATGGCCTGCTGCTCTTCGCTGAATCCCGCTTTATGATCCGGCAGATGCAGCCAACCGTGATGACTGAGGATGTCGCCGCTTTCGCGCATCTTTTCAATCAGCAACAGCACCAGCGCTTCATCTTCCATTGGCAACGCCATGCGCCGCAGACGCTCGCGCCCAGGACCTGGTTCATCGCGATGCTGCTCATGATAAGTCGCCAGGGTATCGAGAATTTTACGCTGCCAACGAGCGGCAACCGGTGCATTCAGCAAGCTGTAACCGGCCTGAATATAGCCCGGTTGCTGCAGCAGTTCACGCATCCCTTCGCCGTTGAGCTGGCGCGCCCAGGCGAAATCAGCAAGGTTAACCGCTCCGCGTTCCAGATGAATAGCTAACGCATCGGCATCGCTCTGCGCCTGTGCAAGAGACGCCAGCCATTGCAGATATTCCGGCTTACGTTTACCGCGACGCGGCGGGTTAAGCATCACCACGCGCGCCCCCGCCAGCGTGTTGCGGGCCGAGATATCGCGTAGCACTAAGCGATCGTTATCTGCCAGCCACAGCGGCGCGTCGAAGACCAACTCGGCAAGGTTATCTTCCAGCAGCGAAACGCGTCCCGTAACGTGGCTGGCGGCGTGGTGAATATGCAGCGGCTGCCACTGGGTCAACGGTGTATGAGTTTGAAGCTCGACTATCACCCGCGTAAACGGCTCCGGCGGCGCATCGGCAAGCAACCAGTCCCCACGGTTAATCTGTTCTTTTTCCGCATCACCCGCGATGTTAAGCGCAATACGCTGCCCGGCATGAGCTGCATTTGTTGGCTGATTTTGCGCATGCAGCGCACGCACGCGCATCGGTTTATTTACACCAGTCAGCCAGAGTGAATCGCCTACCTTCACTTCCCCACTTAACGCCGTACCGGTGACGACCAGCCCGGCACCTTTTACGGTAAAAGCACGGTCGATAGCGAGGCGGAAGCTATGTTGGCTGGCGTGTTCGCGTTCCGGCAACTGAAGCAGATGTTCGCGCAGAGCATCAATTCCCCGACCTTCGGTTGCTGCGGTGATAAACAGTTTTGCCTCAGCAAAACCGTATTCCCGCAGTACGTCCTTTACCTGGCGTTCAACCTCATCAACACGCGCTTCGTCCACGCGATCGGCTTTGGTCAGCGCCACTGTCAGCATCGGGTTACCGGTCAGCTGCAAAATCGCCAGATGCTCACGAGTCTGTGCCATCACGCCGTCATCGCACGCCACCACCAACAGCGCGTGATCGATACCCCCGACGCCCGCCAGCATGTTGGAAAGAAACTTTTCATGACCGGGAACGTCGATAAAACCCGGAACACGACCATCCGGCTGCGGCCAGTAGGCATAGCCGAGATCGATGGTCATGCCGCGCTTTTTTTCTTCCGGCAGACGGTCGGCATTTACGCCAGTAATCGCCTGCAATAAGGTTGTTTTGCCGTGGTCAACGTGTCCGGCAGTCGCAATAATCATTTCAACAACATCTCCAAAAACCGTTGCTCATCTTCAAGGCAGCGTAAATCCAGCCACAATCGTCCGTCATAAATACGACCAATCACCGGCACTGGCAATTCACGCCAGCGGGCGGCTAATGACTCAAGGTGGCTACCGCGTCCATCATGGGGTGTAAACGTTAATGCCGCGCTCGGCAGGCGATCAACCGGCAGCGAACCACTGCCAATCTGCGAAAGACATGGCATAACCTGTACCGCAAACTCCGCGCCGTAATGTGCGGCAAGGGGGGCCTGTAAACGTTGTGCCTGGATTTGAATGACCTCTGCGCTGCGGGTAAGCAGACGCAGGGTCGGTAATTTTTCACTCAGCGCCTCAGGGTGTAAATAAAGACGCAACGTGGCTTCCAGCGCCGCGAGGGTCATTTTATCCGCGCGTAATGCACGCTTCAGCGGATGGCTTTGCAGGCGGGCAATCATCTCTTTTTTACCGACGATAATCCCTGCCTGCGGTCCGCCTAACAGCTTGTCGCCGGAGAAGCTCACCAGACTGACGCCCGCCGCAATCAACTCCTGCGGCATTGGCTCTTTCGGCAAACCGTACTGGCTAAGATCGACCAGCGAGCCGCTGCCTAAGTCAGTCACTACGGGAACATCCAGCTCTTTGCCGAGCGCCACCAGTTCAGCTTCATCTATCGCTTTGGTGAACCCCTGAATGCTGTAGTTACTGGTATGTACCTTCATCAACAGCGCGGTATTTTCATTCACCGCCTGGCGATAATCATTAGCGTGCGTGCGATTGGTGGTCCCCACTTCGTGTAGGGTGCAGCCTGCCTGACGCATAACATCGGGAATACGAAACGCGCCGCCAATCTCCACCAGTTCGCCGCGAGATACCACCACCTCTTTCCCACTGGCAGTGGCCGCCAACATCAACAAGACCGCCGCCGCATTGTTATTAACGATACAGGCATCTTCCGCCCCCGTAATACGGCACAGCAGCTGCGCCAGCGCCCGATCGCGATGTCCGCGTCCGGCGTCATCCAGATCGTATTCGAGGGTTACTGGCGAACGCATAGCCTGCGCAACAGCCTCCACCGCGGCTTCCGCCTGTAAAGCTCGCCCAAGGTTGGTATGCAGCACGGTTCCCGTCAGGTTGATCACCGGACGCAGCGCGCTTTGCGCCTCTTTCGTCAACCGGGCATCAACTTCTTGCGCCCAGTTTTCACACCACGCGGGTAGCGTCTGGCTGTCACGAATCACTTCTCGCGCTTCGTCAAGCATCTGACGCAGCAACTCCACCACGCGGGTGTGACCATAGGTATCACGCAAAGAAAGGAAAGAGCTATCGCGCAATAAGCGATCAATAGCCGGAAGTTGACTATAGAGGGAACGCGTTTCGGTTGTCATAGGAAACCTGGTTGATCAAGGCCCTCTCACACGGAGAAGGGCGTTTAACATAACCACGGATTGTAACGTGAGATGGGTCAGGAGGACATATCGCGCATCAAGCCTTTGGCGGTTCGGTGCGAGCAAAGCTTTCGCGGCTAAACAGGTTTTCGACCAGTTTGACTAAGTGTGGGCGGTCGACACACCAGCCTGGCGCAACGCGGCGGAAATTGAGATATCCAACGGCGCAGGCAATGGCGATAGTCGCCAGGTTGACCATATCGGTTTTGAGCGTGCCATCGACCAGATATCCTTCCAGCACATCCAGGCTGCGGTTGATTTTCTCCCGCTGGCGTAACAATTCATCTTCAGACTGCTGCGCCGCCGGACGAGCCTGTTCACGCACCGATACCAGCCCGGCATCCATAATGCCATCCGCCAGCGCCTCAATTTTGCGCACCCGCAACGACTCCAGCGGATCGCGCGGCAACATCGCCGGAGCGACATTCATTAATTCAATATATTCAGCGATGATCGGCGAATCAAACCAACATTCGCCCTCTTCAGTCACCAGCACCGGCACTTTCCCTAACGGGTTAAATTGCGCCACGCCGTTGTCCGCGTTATAGGGCAGTTCATTAATAAATTCGAAAGTTATGCCCTTTTCTAACAACAGAATAGAAAGTTTGCGTACAAACGGGCTGGTGTAGCTACCGACGAGTTTCATGCCGAGTCCTTTGTGCGAGGAAAAATATCAGTATGGCTCAGGCTCACGCAAAACACAGGTGATATAAGTCTCAATGATCCAAATAAAGATAATGCATCCAACTGGTCATTCTTAGCAGTACCTTCCGCATCACCGAAACATGGCTGAAATGGTCAGAGTAAACCGCCACTTGGGCGTAGATACCGTCAGGTAAGGCATCAATATCAGCGTTAGGGTCCAGTTCGATGGTTCCCAGCACACCGTCCGTGCCGGGTACAACGGTTAATGATTGCAGTACCCCCTGCGCCTGATACGAACCACCAGGCACCACCGGCAAGATGCTGGTCAGTTTGCCGTGGAATACCTGCCCAGGTAGCGCGTTAAACACCACTTCCGCATCATCGCCGGGTTTCAGACGTAACAGCGAGTTTTGCCGAAATTGGGCGACAATTTGCCGTTTTTGCTCAGGGATGAAAACCATCACCGGACGTAGCGGCAAGGCAGCTGCGTATGTGCCTGGGCGGATCAGTACCTGAGTGACGTAGCCATTGCTTGGTGCGCGAATGACAGTCTGCTCAAGGTTATATTTTGCTTCAGTAAGTTGCGCTCTTAAGCTCACAATCTGCGACTGCTCGCCGTTAACCATACTGTCGAGCTGGCTCTGGATTTGCGCCTGTTCCGCCACCGAACCTTTCACCAGCGCATCCTGCGCGAGAAAATTCTGCCGCGCATCGTCGATATCACGTTCTGAGAACGGATTTACCGCCGCCTGGCTGCCTTTCAGGTAACGTTGATAATTTTTAAACAAGCGGTCACGCTCCGCTGAAACCTGGGTGGTATTGGCTTGCGCTTCAGTGAGCTGCGCGCGCAGTGTCTTTATATTATGCGTCGCCGTCATCAGGTCAGCCTGAAGTCTGTCGACTCGCGCCTGATAACGTACCGGGTCGAGCTTAAAAAGCACCTCGCCCTTCTGAATAAGCTGATTATTCTTGTCAGTGACTTCAGTCACGATCCCCGTCACCTGTGGCGTGATGGGAATAGCAATCACCGCTTTCTGTGCGGTAAAAGTGTAAGGGTGGTTGTAGTTCATCAACAAAATCAAACCGCTTACCAGAAAAACGCCTCCCAGCGCCGCCGTCGCCAGCGTCCACTGATTCACCGGAATACGGAAGATTTTAAAGACCGCCCATGCCAGCGCCACGTAAGTTAAAACAATCAACAGATCCATAATTAGATCTCCGGGAACGTGGAATAGTCAGTCTTTTTCTCGGCGGCGAGTTGATGCTCCAGCCGGGAAATTCGGTCAGAAAGTGCGGCGATTTCCGGGTCAGTCGCTTTCTCCTGCGACGCAACATGTGACTGCATACCCCAGCCACGCTCCGGTTGATAGAGCGTCGCCCAGATCCACAGGAACGGCCAGATAACATGCAGAGTAAACAGGCTCACCCAGCCCGCCGTATGAATAGCGTCGGCATGGGGGTGATTGCGCTTTTTGGCAATCAGATAAGGGATGTCATGTATCGCGATGATTCCATAAAAAATCACCAGAAAGACGAAGATCAGCACTCCCAACGCGAAATAGTTTAGAAACATATCTGCCTCGGATTCACGTTTATCGGTGTTGTTTTTTGGCTGGCAGCCAGAAGGGAGTCAGGCTGATATTTTGACAATAATTCGGGTTCGCGATTCTCGCCATAACACCAAAGAATAATTTTTAGAGGTGATGAGTTGCTTAGTTACATAACGATTTTATGACGAAGGCATAACATGCTGCAGATCACATCAGGTGAACGCCGTAAGAAAATATCTTGTGATTCAGATCACAAAGATTCAACAAACTAACAAAACAAAAATGTGACATTACTCACATTTAAATGCCATTTTTAGCGAAAATCGCCGTCTTGTTGCTTTTTTACACAAGTATTTTGTGATGCACATCACGTCAATTACCTCTCTACCCCCTATATTTATGTGATTCATATCACACAAAAAGCCGTCGACTGGACAGTTAACCGATTCAGTGCCAGATTTCGCACTATCAACAAGGTCCGGCTACCTCTGCCGCCACATTAACAAAAAACCTCGGGCTTCCAGCCTGCGCGACAGCAAACATAAGAAGGGGTGTTTTTATGTCATCCGATATTAAGATCAAAGTGCAAAGCTTTGGTCGTTTCCTCAGCAACATGGTGATGCCAAATATCGGCGCGTTTATCGCGTGGGGTATCATCACCGCGTTATTTATTCCAACAGGGTGGTTACCGAACGAAACGCTGGCGAAGCTGGTCGGGCCGATGATCACTTATCTCCTGCCACTGCTGATCGGTTATACCGGTGGTAAGCTGGTAGGCGGCGAACGTGGCGGCGTAGTCGGTGCCATCACTACAATGGGCGTTATCGTCGGCGCAGATATGCCGATGTTCCTCGGTTCTATGATTGCAGGTCCGCTGGGCGGCTGGTGCATTAAGCACTTCGACCGCTGGGTAGACGGTAAGATCAAATCCGGTTTTGAGATGCTGGTGAATAACTTCTCCGCAGGCATCATCGGGATGATCCTCGCTATTCTGGCGTTCCTCGGCATTGGCCCGATTGTTGAAGCCCTGTCCAAAATGCTGGCTGCGGGCGTTAACTTCATGGTTGTCCATGACATGCTGCCGCTGGCGTCTATCTTTGTTGAACCGGCGAAAATCCTGTTCCTCAACAACGCCATTAACCACGGTATCTTCTCGCCGCTGGGTATTCAGCAGTCCCATGAACTGGGTAAATCCATCTTCTTCCTGATTGAAGCTAACCCAGGTCCGGGTATGGGCGTGCTGCTGGCGTACATGTTCTTTGGTCGTGGTAGCGCTAAACAGTCTGCGGGCGGTGCGGCAATCATCCACTTCCTGGGCGGTATCCACGAAATCTACTTCCCGTATGTGCTGATGAATCCGCGTCTGATTCTGGCCGTTATCCTCGGCGGTATGACTGGCGTGTTCACGCTGACTATCCTGGGCGGTGGTCTGGTTTCTCCGGCATCTCCGGGTTCTATCCTTGCTGTACTGGCAATGACACCAAAAGGTGCTTACTTCGCTAACATCGCGGGTGTGTGTGCGGCTATGGCAGTCTCCTTCGTTGTCTCTGCCATTCTGCTGAAAACCAGCAAAGTGAAAGATGAAGATGATATTGAAGCAGCAACGCGTCGTATGCAGGACATGAAAGCTGAGTCTAAAGGTGCGTCTCCGCTGTCTGCGGGCGATGTGACTAACGACCTGAGCCACGTCCGTAAAATCATCGTTGCCTGTGATGCCGGTATGGGTTCCAGTGCGATGGGCGCAGGTGTGCTGCGTAAGAAAATTCAGGATGCAGGTCTGTCGCAGATTTCTGTTACTAACAGCGCGATCAACAACCTGCCGCCAGATGTGGACCTCGTCATCACTCACCGTGACCTGACCGAACGCGCTATGCGTCAGGTTCCGCAGGCACAGCATATTTCGCTGACCAACTTCCTCGACAGTGGCCTGTACACCAGCCTGACCGAACGTCTGGTTGCTGCCCAGCGCCACACTGCAAACGAAGAGAAAGTAAAAGACAGCCTGAAAGACAGCTTTGACGATTCCAGTGCTAATCTGTTCAAGCTAGGCGCGGAGAACATCTTCCTCGGTCGCAAAGCGGCCACCAAAGAAGAAGCGATTCGTTTTGCTGGCGAGCAGCTGGTGAAAGGCGGTTACGTTGAGCCGGAATACGTTCAGGCGATGCTGGATCGTGAAAAACTGACCCCGACTTATCTGGGTGAGTCTATCGCGGTACCGCACGGTACGGTTGAAGCGAAAGATCGCGTACTGAAAACGGGCGTGGTGTTCTGCCAGTACCCGGAAGGCGTGCGCTTCGGTGAAGAAGAAGATGACATTGCCCGTCTGGTGATTGGTATTGCTGCCCGTAACAACGAGCACATTCAGGTTATCACCAGCCTGACCAACGCACTGGATGATGAGTCCGTCATCGAGCGTCTGGCGCACACCACCAGCGTAGATGAAGTACTGGAACTGCTGGCAGGTCGTAAGTAATCCAACCCCACTCTCTCCACATGGAGACGGTGGGGCTAATTGCCTGATGCGCTACGCTTATCAGGCCTACAAAACAAAGCACAATTTGTTGAATTTGCACGTTCTTGTAGGCCGGATAAGGCGTTTGCGCCGCATCCGGCGCGGCTCCTCTCCACATGGAGAGGGTTTGGGTGAGGGAAAAGCCTCACCCCAGCCCTCTCGGGTAAAAACATTGATGAAGGTTAATACTATGAAAGCATTACATTTTGGCGCAGGTAATATCGGTCGTGGCTTTATCGGTAAACTGCTGGCAGACGCAGGTATCCAACTGACGTTTGCCGATGTCAATCAGGTGGTACTTGATGCCCTGAATGCCCGTCATAGCTATCAGGTTCATGTAGTCGGTGAAACCGAGCAGGTAGATACCGTTTCCGGTGTTAATGCCGTCAGCAGCATTGGTGATGATGTCGTTGATCTGATTGCTCAGGTTGATTTAGTCACCACCGCCGTGGGCCCGGTTGTGCTGGAACGTATTGCTCCGGCAATCGCCAAAGGGCTGGTGAAACGTAAAGAACAAGGTAATGAATCCCCACTGAACATTATCGCCTGTGAAAACATGGTACGCGGCACCACGCAACTGAAAGGCCATGTGATGAACGCTCTTCCTGAAGAGGCCAAAGCGTGGGTCGAAGAACATGTTGGCTTTGTGGACTCTGCCGTTGACCGCATCGTACCGCCTTCCGCTTCGGCAACGAACGATCCGCTGGAAGTGACAGTCGAAACCTTCAGCGAATGGATTGTCGATAAAACCCAGTTCAAAGGTGCACTGCCGAACATCCCAGGCATGGAGTTAACCGACAACCTGATGGCATTTGTTGAGCGTAAACTCTTCACCCTGAATACAGGTCATGCTATAACCGCGTACCTCGGAAAACTGGCAGGTCATCAGACCATTCGTGACGCAATTCTCGACGAGAAAATCCGCGCGGTAGTAAAAGGGGCGATGGAAGAAAGTGGCGCTGTACTGATTAAGCGTTACGGTTTTGACGCGGACAAACATGCGGCGTACATCCAGAAAATCCTTGGTCGTTTTGAAAACCCGTATCTGAAAGACGATGTAGAGCGCGTAGGCCGTCAGCCGCTGCGTAAACTGAGTGCTGGCGACCGTCTGATCAAGCCACTGCTCGGAACGCTGGAATATGGTCTGCCACATAAAAACCTGATTGAAGGTATTGCCGCTGCAATGCACTTCCGCAGTGAAGATGATCCGCAGGCTCAGGAACTGGCAGCACTGATTGCCGACAAAGGCCCGCAAGCCGCACTGGCGCAGATTTCTGGCCTTGATGCTAACAGCGAGGTTGTATCCGAGGCGGTAACCGCTTATAAAGCAATGCAATAATGGTGGACCAGGCGCAGGACTCCCTGCGCCCGAATAACAGATTGTCAGATATGCAGGCAACAATGGAACAAACCCAGGCCTTTGAAAACCGTGTGCTTGAGCGTCTGAATGCTGGCAAAACCGTGCGAAGCTTTCTGATCACCGCCGTCGAGCTTTTGACCGAGGCGGTAAATCTTCTGGTGCTTCAGGTATTCCGCAAAGACGATTACGCGGTGAAGTATGCTGTAGAACCGTTACTCGACGGCGATGGCCCGCTGGGCGATCTTTCTGTGCGTTTAAAACTCATTTACGGGTTGGGTGTCATTAACCGCCATGAATATGAAGATGCGGAACTGCTGATGGCATTGCGTGAAGAACTAAATCACGACGGCAATGAGTACGCCTTTACCGACGACGAAATTCTTGGCCCCTTTGGTGAGCTGCACTGTGTGGCGGCGTTACCACCGCCGCCACAGTTTGAACCCGCAGACTCCAGTTTGTATGCAATGCAAATTCAGCGTTACCAACAGGCTGTGCGATCAACAATGGTCCTTTCACTGACAGAGCTGATTTCCAAAATCAGCTTAAAAAAAGCCTTTCAAAAGTAAGTCCTTTCGCTTACTTCTCCTCTACCTGTTTCGGCCGATAAAGCCGACGATAATACTCCAGACGTTGTAGATATAACGGCACGCTTTCATCAGGTATTCCGGACGGAATCGCATTGCGGGGAGGAAGTTTTTTCAGATACTCCCGGAACGCCTGGCTCGATGCCATGAAATCTACAGCTTTATCGATAAGAAGCGGAACGTTTTCACCTAATTTGCCCATGATGATATCTCCGTATTACCCCGCGCCGGAAATGCGCGGCCGCCAATTTTAGTTTAGATCCCGGTATAAATGACATTAAGGAAAACGTGCTCAATCCTCAATAATGATCCTCTTCTGTTGTCTATCTTTTTTCTTTAAATTTCCTAATTAATCAATAGATTGGGTGATTTTCAAACACATTAATGGTTACAATCTGGAACTATTACAATGCCATCTGTTGTGAACAAAGCACCTGGTCGCGCATACTAGAGGCTATAAATTTATCTCTATCAGAAGTCATCACATGAAAGAAGTCGAAAAAAACGAAATCAAACGTCTCAGCGATCGCTTGGACGCTATCCGCCATCAGCAGGCTGACCTGTCACTGGTTGAAGCCGCAGATAAATATGCCGAACTGGAAAAAGAAAAAGCCACGCTGGAAGCCGAAATTGCTCGCCTGCGTGAAGTTCACAGCCAGAAACTCAGTAAAGAAGCGCAAAAACTGATGAAAATGCCCTTCCAGCGCGCGATTACCAAAAAAGAGCAGGCTGATATGGGCAAGCTGAAGAAAAGTGTTCGCGGACTGGTAGTTGTGCATCCGATGACCGCGCTGGGCCGCGAAATGGGCCTGCAAGAGATGACCGGATTCTCTAAGACCGCATTTTAAGCTTCTATCTCGCCTAGCCTCTCACGATTCACTCGCTCCTGTTGGCACATGCAGGAGCCTGATACCAGATATCGGATATCTTTAACATTCTTATCACTATTGCTTCCATCTCACCGGCTCTTTGAAGCGCATATTACAGGCTAAATTCTGAAATTATGGTATGGAATAAAAAAGTGATATATAAGCGATAACAATGAATTAATACATATTAATGGCTGTAACAGGCATTAATTATTTATATTTATCGCTTAGAATCACAAACTTCCCAAGAAAACATCACCATGCTGAATATTAATATTTCTCCTGGTCGGTGTTTTCACCCGGTGAAACATTTGACATTGATTGACACCGATCATTAAAATCCGCGCGATTAATATTATTGGCTACAATCTGAAATTGTCTGACATTTAATGTCATATTCGCACTACCAATTAATACAACAATTAATAGAAAAAGTCTCTTATAAATTTATATAACGTATATTTTCCACTCGAATCATTCATAAAAAGGATGATTACGCCGTAACAGTTAACGTATCGGGATCATGAAAAGGAATTCACCCTATGAGCATCAAAAAAGCACTATTAAGCATGTTTATAACATTGCCACTCTGGGTATTGACTGGGTGTGACTATATTGAGAAAGCGAATCTGATCGACGATCTCGCCAAACAGCAAGAATTGCAAAAAAGTAAAATAGAGATTCTTGAAAAACAACAAGAACAATATAAAAGAAAGATAGAATTTATTGAAAATCAACAAATTAATATTGCAAACACCACTAAAGTGCTGGCAGGTGTAGTAAAGGCGGTCAAAGACAAACAGGACGAATTTGTCTTCACCGAATTTAACCCAGCACAAACAAAATACTTCATTTTAAACAATGGCTCGGTTGGTTTGGCAGGCCGGGTGCTGGCTATTGATGCGGTTGAAAATGGCAGCGTTATTCGTATTTCGCTGGTTAACCTTTTAAGCGTTCCCGTATCAAACATTGGCTTTCATGCAACATGGGGCAATGAAAGACCCACCGATGCCAAAGCGCTGGCGAAGTGGCAACAATTACTATTCAACACCACCATGAATTCCACCCTGCAATTAATGCCTGGTCAATGGCAAGACATTAACCTGACATTAAAAGGCGTTTCACCTAATAACCTGAAGTATCTGAAATTGTCCATCAATATGGCCAATCTCCAGTTCGACACTGTTCAACCTGCTGAAACTCAGCAGCGGAAAAACAAAAAATAAATGCAGCTTCTGCGCTTATATCAAGGAATAGAGAACATCAATAATGAACAAAATATTTAAAGTTATCTGGAATCCGGCGACGGGCAGCTATAGCGTTGCCAGCGAAACGGCGAAAAGTCGCGGAAAGAAGAGCGGGCGCAGTAAGCTGTTAATTTCTGCCCTGGTTGCGGGTGGGTTACTCTCACCCGTTGGGGCCTATGCTGAGGTTGCACTTGACGGTGGTAAAAGCGCAGAAGAAGCTGCAGGCGAAGCTCCACTGGGTGATAACTGGATTGCCATTGGTAAAGGTGCAATCGCAGCATCAAATACAATGAGTCCAGGGGCGCAAACAGGTACAGGAAGTGTTGCGATTGGGGCAAAAGCGAACTCCGGGGTGGGAAGTACTGCACTAGGCTTCTCAAGTAACGCGTCAGGAGAAAGATCGGTCGCCTTAGGGCAAGCAACGGTATCCACGGGTAGCCGCTCAATCGCCATCGGCAGTGCGGCTAAAGCGACCAGCGATTATACCCTTGCACTGGGGAATTCTGCTCAAGCTACAACTGAAGGCGCCATAGCGTTGGGCAAGGATACGGTAGCAAGTGCTATGGATGCACTTGCATTCGGGAGACTGGCAAAGGCGTCAGGAACTAACTCCATTGCCGCAGGTAGAGAGAGTACTGCTAGTGGTGAAGACAGCCTTGCAGTAGGTAGACTGTCCGTTGCCAGCGCCGCAAACGCGGTTGCAATCGGCGCAGAGACCAAGGCCGCTGAAAATGCAACGGCAGTGGGTACTGATGCGCAAGCAAATGGACTTAATAGTATCGCGTTGGGCTCCGGGAGTATTGCCGATGCCGACAACACGATTGCTCTGGGCAATCAAAGTCAGGCAGTAGCGGCTGGCGCAATTGCCATCGGTCAAGGGAATAAAGCTGACGGCGCAAATGCTATCGCGCTGGGTAATGGTAGTATTACAGGTGGTGTAAATGCTATTGCTCTTGGACAAGGCAGTTATGCCGGTTTAGAAAATGGCACTGCAATTGGTGCTCAAGCCAGTGCTCAGGGGAAAAATTCAGTTGCTCTGGGTGCTGGTTCTGTCGCGACTGAAGCGGATACTGTCTCCGTGGGTAACACAACAGTTCAGCGAAAAATTGTCAATATGGCAAAAGGTGATATCGACACTGACAGTACTGATGCCATCAATGGATCACAGCTTTATGCTATTAGTAAGTCAGTAGCGGATAATCTTGGTGGAGGAGCGACCGTCAATTCACAGGGCGTCGTGACTTCCCCAAATTACAGACTGAAAAATGGTATTTATGGCAATGTTGGCGACGCCTTAGCGGATCTAAACACGAATACGATACAATGGGACTCCCTTAAAAAGGGATATAGTGCGGCACATGGTACAGATGCCACCAGCAAAATCACTAACGTCACCGCTGGCGACCTTTCAGCCACCAGCACCGACGCCGTCAACGGCTCGCAGCTGAAAGCGACCAAGGACGATGTGGCGGCAAACACCACCAACATCACTAACCTGACGAGCGAAGTGGCTGGCAACACTACCAACATCACTAACCTGACCGATGCCGTAGATAGTCTCAATGATGATGCCCTGCTGTGGAATGGCACCGCGTTCAGCGCCGCTCACGGCACCGACGTCACCAGCAAAATCACCAATGTCACCGCTGGCGAACTCTCTGACACCAGCACCGACGCCGTCAACGGTTCTCAGCTGAAAGCGACCAAGGACGATGTGGCGGCAAACACCACCAACATCACTAACCTGACGAGCGAAGTGGCTGGCAACACCACCAGTATCACTAACCTGACTGATACGGTGACTAACCTCGGTGAAGACGCCCTGAAATGGGACGACGCCACAGGCGCATTCACCGCTGCACACGGCACTAACGCCACCAACAAAATCACTAACGTCACCGCTGGTGAGCTCTCTGACACCAGCACCGACGCCGTCAACGGTTCTCAGCTGAAAGCGACCAAGGACGATGTGGCGGCAAACACCACCAACATCACTAACCTGACGAGCGAAGTGGCTGGCAACACCACCAGTATCACTAACCTGACTGATACGGTGACTAACCTCGGTGAAGACGCCCTGAAATGGGACGACGCCACAGGCGCATTCACCGCTGCACACGGCACTAACGCCACCAACAAAATCACTAACGTCACCGCTGGTGAGCTCTCTGACACCAGCACCGACGCCGTCAACGGTTCTCAGCTGAAAGCGACCAAGGACGATGTGGCGGCAAACACCACCAACATCACTAACCTGACGAGCGAAGTGGCTGGCAACACCACCAGTATCACTAACCTGACTGATACGGTGACTAACCTCGGTGAAGACGCCCTGAAATGGGACGACGCCACAGGCGCATTCACCGCTGCACACGGCACTAACGCCACCAACAAAATCACTAACGTCACCGCTGGTGAGCTCTCTGACACCAGCACCGACGCCGTCAACGGTTCTCAGCTGAAAGCGACCAAGGACGATGTGGCGGCAAACACCACCAACATCACTAACCTGACGAGCGAAGTGGCTGGCAACACCACCAGTATCACTAACCTGACTGATACGGTGACTAACCTCGGTGAAGACGCCCTGAAATGGGACGACGCCACAGGCGCATTCACCGCTGCACACGGCACTAACGCCACCAACAAAATCACTAACGTCACCGCTGGTGAGCTATCTGACACCAGCACCGACGCCGTTAACGGTTCTCAGCTGAAAACCACTAACGATAACGTGGCGACTAACACCACCAATATCACTAATCTGACTGATACGGTGACTAACCTCGGTGAAGACGCCCTGAAATGGGACGATGCCGCAGGCGCATTTACCGCTGCACACGGCACTAACGCCACCAACAAAATCAGCAACGTACAAGCTGGCATAGTCTCCTCTGACAGCACTGACGCCATAAATGGCTCACAACTTTACGGTTTGGCTGATTCATTCACGTCCTATCTGGGTGGTGGTGCTGATATTAGCGATACAGGTGTATTAACCGGGCCAACCTATAGTATTGGCGGCACTGACTACACTAACGTCGGGGATGCTCTGGCTGCGATTAACACTTCATTTAGTGATTCTCTCGGTGATGCTCTGCTCTGGGATACAACCGCAGGCAAATTCAGCGCCAAACACGGCATTAATAATGATCCCAGTGTAATCACTGATATTGCAAACGGTGCAGTCTCGTCCACCAGTAGCGACGCTATTAACGGTTCACAGCTTTATGGCGTTAGTGACTACATTGCCGATGCTCTGGGCGGGAACGCTGTGGTGAATGCGGATGGCAGTATCACCGCACCGACTTATGCCATCGCTGGCGGCAGTTACAGCAACGTTGGTGACGCACTGGAAGCGATCGATACCACGCTGGATGACGCCCTGCTCTGGGATGCAACAGCCAATGACGGTGCTGGTGCATTCAGCGCCGGTCGTGGGGTAGATAACACTGCCAGTAAGATTACTAACGTCGCAAATGGTGCAATCTCTGCCACCAGCAGCGACGCGATTAACGGCTCACAACTCTATACCACTAACAAATATATCGCTGATGCTCTGGGCGGTGATGCAGAAGTTAACGCTGACGGTACTATCACTGCGCCGACTTACACCATTGCAAATGCCGAGTACAACAATGTCGGTGACGCTCTGGATGCGCTTGATGAGAACGCGCTGCTGTGGGATGCGACCGCCAATAACGGCGAAGGGGCTTACAACGCCAGTCATGACGGCAAGGCCAGCATTATCACAAACGTTGCTGATGGTAACATTGGTGAAGGTAGCACCGATGCTATCAACGGTTCTCAGCTGTTTAACACCAATATGCTGATCCAGCAGAACAGCGAAGTCATCAATCAGCTTGCCGGTAACACCAGTGAAACCTACATCGAAGAAAATGGTGCAGGTATTAACTATGTGCGTACCAATGACACCGGTTTAACCTTCACCGATGCCAGCGCAGCAGGTATTGGCTCTACCGCTGTGGGTTATAACTCTGTTGCCAAAGGCGATAGCAGCGTGGCCATGGGTTATAACTCTGTTGCTTCCAAAGCCAGCAGCGTAGCCATCGGTCAGGACAGCTACAGTGACGTTGATACAGGTATCGCTCTTGGTAGCAGTTCCGTTTCCAGCCGTGTAATAGTTAAAGGTTCTCGTGACACCAGCGTGTCGGAAGAAGGTGTTGTGATTGGTTATGACACAACTGACGGTGAACTGCTTGGCGCATTATCAATTGGTGACGATGGTAAATATCGTCAAATCATCAATGTTGCCGATGGTTCTGAAGCCCATGACGCCGTTACGGTTCGCCAGTTGCAGAATGCCATTGGTGCGGTCGCAACCACGCCGACTAAATACTTCCACGCTAATTCAACGGAAGAAGATTCACTGGCAGTAGGTACTGACTCGCTGGCAATGGGTGCGAAAACCATTGTGAATGGCGATAAAGGTATTGGTATCGGTTATGGTGCCTATGTGGAGGCCAATGCACTTAACGGCATTGCCATCGGTAGCAATGCGCAAGTCATTCATGTCAACAGTATTGCGATAGGTAATGGTTCTACGACCACTCGTGGCGCTCAAACCAATTACACCGCCTACAATATGGATGCACCGCAGAACTCTGTGGGTGAATTCTCCGTAGGTAGCGAAGACGGTCAACGTCAGATCACCAACGTCGCGGCTGGTTCGGCTGATACCGATGCGGTCAACGTGGGTCAATTGAAAGTAACGGATGCGCAGGTTTCCCAGAATACCCAGAGCATTACTAACCTGAACAATCAGGTGACGAATCTGGATACTCGCGTTACCAATATCGAAAACGGTATTGGCGATATCGTAACCACAGGTAGCACCAAGTACTTCAAGACCAACACCGATGGCGTAGATGCTAACGCCCAGGGTAAAGACAGTGTGGCGATTGGTTCTGGATCCATTGCTGCCGCTGACAACAGCGTCGCTCTGGGTACAGGCTCCGTGGCCAACGAAGAAAACACAATCTCTGTGGGTTCTTCTACCAACCAGCGCCGTATCACCAACGTTGCTGCCGGTGTTAATGCCACCGATGCGGTTAACGTTTCGCAGCTGAAGTCTTCTGAGGCAGGCGGCGTTCGTTACGACACCAAAGCTGATGGTTCTATAGACTACAGCAACATCACTCTCGGTGGTGGTAATGGCGGTACGACTCGCATCAGCAACGTCTCCGCTGGCGTCAACAACAACGACGCAGTGAACTATGCACAGTTGAAGCAAAGTGTGCAGGAAACGAAGCAATACACCGATCAGCGCATGGTTGAAATGGATAACAAACTGTCCAAAACCGAAAGCAAGTTGAGCGGTGGTATCGCTTCCGCAATGGCAATGACCGGTCTGCCGCAGGCTTACACGCCGGGAGCCAGCATGGCCTCTATTGGTGGTGGTACTTACAACGGTGAATCGGCTGTTGCTTTAGGTGTGTCGATGGTGAGCGCCAATGGTCGTTGGGTCTACAAATTACAAGGTAGTACCAATAGCCAGGGTGAATACTCCGCCGCACTCGGTGCCGGTATTCAGTGGTAATGATCCATTAATGAATGGGTAAACGCCAAATTGCGTGATGCGCTACGCTTATCAGACCTACGGGATGATTCAGCACATTCCTGTAGGCCGGATAAGGCGTTCACGCCGCATCCGGCAAGATAAGACGCACCAGATCAATAATCTGAGGGCAATTCCCTGATGGGAATTGCCCTTTTCTTTACAGATATCTCCCTCACTCCAAATTGGCCCTACCAATTCTTCGCTTATCTGACCTCTGGTTCACAGTTCCCCAATTAAAACTCACATCAATGTTGCCAATACATAACATTTAGTTAACTATTCATTGTCATTATCCCTACACAACACAATTGGCAGTGCCACTTTTACACAACGTGTGACACGGAGATGAGCAACAGACTCATCACGCGGCGTGTGTGGACTGCAGGAGACCTGCAATGAATCTCTGGCAACAAAACTATGATCCCGCCGGGAATATCTGGCTTTCCAGCCTGATAGCATCGCTTCCCATCCTGTTTTTCTTCTTTGCGCTGATTAAGCTCAAACTCAAAGGTTATGTCGCCGCCTCATGGACGGTGGCAATCGCCCTTGCCGTGGCTTTGCTGTTCTATAAAATGCCGGTCGCTAACGCGCTGGCCTCGGTGGTTTATGGCTTCTTCTACGGTTTGTGGCCCATCGCGTGGATCATTATTGCAGCGGTGTTCGTCTATAAGATCTCGGTGAAAACCGGGCAGTTTGACATCATCCGCTCGTCTATTCTTTCGATAACCCCTGACCAGCGTCTGCAAATGCTGATCGTCGGTTTCTGTTTCGGCGCTTTCCTTGAAGGAGCCGCAGGCTTTGGCGCACCGGTAGCAATTACCGCCGCATTGCTGGTCGGCCTGGGCTTTAAACCGCTGTACGCCGCCGGGCTGTGCCTGATTGTTAACACCGCGCCAGTAGCATTTGGTGCGATGGGTATTCCGATTCTGGTCGCCGGGCAGGTAACAGGCATCGACAGCTTTGAGATTGGCCAGATGGTGGGGCGTCAGCTACCGTTTATGACCATTATCGTGCTGTTCTGGATTATGGCGATTATGGACGGTTGGCGCGGTATCAAAGAAACCTGGCCTGCGGTCGTGGTTGCGGGCGGCTCGTTTGCCATCGCTCAATACCTCAGCTCTAACTTTATTGGGCCAGAACTGCCAGACATTATCTCTTCGCTGGTATCGCTGCTCTGCCTGACACTGTTCCTCAAACGCTGGCAGCCGGTGCGCGTATTCCGTTTTGGTGATTTGGGGGCGTCACAGGTTGATATGACGCTGGCCCACACCGGTTACACCGCGGGTCAGGTATTACGTGCCTGGACACCGTTCCTGTTCCTGACCGCTACCGTAACACTGTGGAGTATCCCGCCGTTTAAAGCCCTGTTCGCATCGGGTGGCGCGCTGTATGAGTGGGTGATCAATATTCCGGTGCCGTACCTCGATAAACTGGTTGCCCGTATGCCGCCAGTGGTCAGCGAAGCGACAGCTTACGCCGCCGTGTTTAAGTTCGACTGGTTCTCTGCTACCGGTACCGCCATTCTGTTTGCTGCCCTGCTCTCGATTGTCTGGCTGAAGATGAAACCATCTGACGCTATCAGCACCTTCGGCAGCACCCTAAAAGAACTGGCTCTGCCTATCTACTCCATCGGTATGGTGCTGGCATTCGCCTTTATTTCGAACTATTCCGGACTGTCATCAACACTGGCGCTGGCACTGGCGCACACCGGTCATGCATTCACCTTCTTCTCGCCGTTCCTCGGCTGGCTTGGTGTCTTCCTGACCGGATCGGATACCTCATCTAACGCCCTGTTCGCCGCGCTGCAAGCCACTGCAGCACAACAAATTGGCGTTTCTGACCTGTTGCTGGTTGCTGCCAACACCACCGGTGGTGTCACCGGCAAAATGATCTCGCCGCAATCTATCGCTATCGCCTGTGCGGCGGTTGGCCTGGTGGGCAAAGAGTCTGATTTGTTCCGCTTTACTGTCAAACACAGCCTGATCTTCACCTGTATGGTGGGCGTGATCACCACGCTTCAGGCTTATGTCTTAACGTGGATGATTCCTTAATGATTGTTTTACCCAGACGCCTGTCAGACGAGGTTGCCGATCGTGTGCGGGCGCTGATTGATGAAAAAAACCTGGAGGCGGGCATGAAGTTGCCCGCTGAACGTCAACTGGCGATGCAACTCGGCGTATCGCGTAATTCACTGCGCGAGGCGCTGGCAAAACTGGTGAGCGAAGGCGTGCTGCTTAGTCGACGCGGCGGCGGGACGTTTATTCGCTGGCGTCATGACACATGGTCGGAGCAAAACATCGTCCAGCCGCTGAAAACGCTGATGGCCGATGATCCGGATTACAGTTTCGATATTCTGGAAGCCCGCTACGCCATTGAAGCCAGCACCGCATGGCATGCGGCAATGCGCGCCACACCTGGCGAAAAAGAGAAAATTCAGCTTTGCTTTGAAGCAACGCTAAGTGAAGACCCGGATCTCGCCTCACAAGCGGACGTTCGTTTTCATCTGGCGATTGCCGAAGCCTCACATAACATCGTGCTGCTGCAAACCATGCGTGGTTTCTTCGATGTCCTGCAATCCTCAGTGAAGCATAGCCGTCAGCGGATGTATCTGGTGCCCCCGGTTTTTTCACAACTGACCGAACAACATCAGGCTGTCATTGACGCCATTTTTGCCGGTGATGCTGACGGGGCGCGTAAAGCAATGATGGCGCACCTTAGCTTTGTTCACACCACCATGAAACGATTCGATGAAGATCAGGCTCGCCATGCACGCATTACCCGCCTGCCTGGTGACCATAATGAGAATTCGAGGGAGAAAAACGCATGATTATTTCCGCAGCCAGCGATTATCGCGCCGCAGCACAACGCATTCTGCCGCCATTCCTGTTCCACTATATGGATGGGGGAGCATATTCTGAATACACCCTGCGCCGCAACGTGGAAGATTTGTCAGAGGTGGCGCTGCGCCAGCGAATTCTGAAAAACATGTCCGACTTAAGCCTGGAAACGACGCTGTTTAATGAGAAATTGTCGATGCCGGTGGCGCTAGGTCCGGTAGGTTTGTGTGGCATGTATGCGCGACGCGGCGAAGTTCAGGCCGCAAAAGCGGCGGATGCACATGGCATTCCGTTTACTCTCTCGACCGTTTCTGTTTGCCCAATTGAAGAAGTCGCCCCCGCCATCAAGCGTCCGATGTGGTTCCAGTTATATGTGCTGCGCGATCGCGGCTTTATGCGTAACGCGCTGGAGCGTGCAAAAGCGGCAGGCTGTTCAACTCTGGTCTTCACTGTGGATATGCCAACGCCTGGTGCGCGTTACCGTGATGCGCACTCTGGAATGAGCGGCCCGAACGCGGCAATGCGCCGCTACTTGCAGGCGGTAACGCATCCGCAATGGGCGTGGGATGTGGGCCTGAATGGTCGTCCGCATGATCTCGGTAATATCTCGGCTTATCTCGGCAAACCGACCGGACTGGAAGATTACATCGGCTGGCTGGGGAATAACTTCGATCCTTCTATCTCATGGAAAGACCTTGAGTGGATCCGCGATTTCTGGGATGGCCCGATGGTGATCAAAGGGATCCTCGACCCAGAAGATGCGCGTGATGCGGTACGTTTTGGCGCAGATGGCATTGTGGTTTCTAACCACGGTGGCCGCCAGCTGGACGGTGTACTCTCTTCTGCCCGTGCGTTGCCTGCTATTGCAGATGCGGTGAAAGGTGATATCGCCATTCTGGCAGATAGCGGCATTCGTAACGGGCTTGATGTCGTGCGTATGATTGCACTCGGTGCCGATACTGTACTGCTGGGTCGTGCTTTCCTGTATGCGCTGGCAACGGCGGGCCAGGCGGGCGTGGCAAATCTGCTGAATCTGATCGAAAAAGAGATGAAAGTGGCAATGACACTGACTGGCGCAAAATCGATCAGTGAAATTACGCAAGATTCGCTGGTGCAGGGGCTGGGTAAAGAGTTGCCTGCGGCGCTGGCTCCGATGGCGAAAGGGAATGCCGCATAGTCGTTTCCCCCTCGCCCCTCCGGGGAGAGGGCCGGGGTGAGGGGAAAAGGCCGCACCACTTCTCAATTTTCTGCTATCCTGCCCCCGCACTAAGGGGGCAGTATGCTAAACATCGTACTTTACGAACCAGAAATTCCGCCAAACACTGGCAACATCATCCGTCTTTGCGCCAACACCGGCTTTCGCCTGCATATCATCGAACCGATGGGATTTGCCTGGGACGATAAGCGCCTGCGCCGTGCGGGGCTGGACTACCACGAATTTACCGCCGTTACGCGCCATCATAACTATGCCGCGTTTCTTAAGGCTGAAAACCCGCAGCGTCTGTTTGCCCTCACCACGAAAGGTACGCCTGCTCACAGCGCCGTAAGTTACCAGGATGGCGACTATCTGATGTTTGGCCCGGAAACGCGCGGCCTGCCCTCAAGCATTCTTGATGCCCTGCCCGCTGAACAAAAA
Source organism: Escherichia coli (assembly GCF_036503815.1). Classification (GTDB taxonomy): domain Bacteria; phylum Pseudomonadota; class Gammaproteobacteria; order Enterobacterales; family Enterobacteriaceae; genus Escherichia; species Escherichia coli_F. The sequence continues at coordinate 128,473 of NZ_AP027764.1, read as the reverse complement.
ATTCGTATTCCAATGGTGCCGGACAGCCGCAGCATGAACCTGTCCAATGCGGTGTCGGTCGTGGTGTATGAAGCCTGGCGGCAGTTGGGGTATCCGGGAGCGGTGTTGAGAGATTAGTTACTGTATGCCGGATAGATGATTACATCGCATCCGGCACAATCACAGGACGTCAGATCCCATCCCCATACTCAAAGGTATGGTTAATACCGTTGAAATGTTGATCCATATCCATTGATGGTTTATCGCTGTCTGGTTTACCGACAATGCGTGCCGGAACGCCAGCGGCGGTGGTATGTGGCGGCACCGGTTGCAGCACCACGGAACCTGCGCCAATCTTCGCACCGCGCCCAACTTCAATATTGCCGAGAATTTTCGCGCCTGCGCCAATCATCACGCCTTCACGAATTTTCGGGTGACGGTCGCCGCCAGATTTTCCCGTACCGCCAAGGGTAACGGATTGCAGAATCGACACGTCATTTTCAATCACCGCAGTTTCACCCACAACGATGCCCGTCGCGTGGTCGAGCATGATACCGCGACCAATTTTTGCCGCCGGATGAATATCCACCTGGAACGTCACAGATACCTGGTTTTGCAGAAAAATAGCCAGCGCGCGACGGCCCTGATTCCACAGCCAGTGACCGATGCGATACGCCTGCAAGGCGTGAAAACCTTTCAGATATAACAATGGGGTTGAGTATTTATCGACTGCCGGGTCGCGGGTACGCACTGCCTGAATATCACAGGCCGCAGAAGCGATCATTTCCGGGTCGGCGGCGTAGGCTTCTTCCACCACTTCACGGATAGCAATGGCAGGCATAATTGGCGATGACAGCTTGTTCGCCAGCATGTAACTCAGTGCACTCCCCAGGTTTTCGTGCTTGAGTAGCGTTGCGTGGTAAAAACTGGCCAGCATTGGCTCACAGTCCGCCAGCGTTCTGGCTTCAGCTTTAATATTGTTCCAGACAATTTCCAGTTCTTCACACGACATTGCTTACTCCACACGATAAGATAATGACCGGCCCGTTCTGCGCGGGCCGGGTCATAGCGGTAACAAAGGTTCCCTGGGTTTAGTGGCTGCTGCGCTCGTCCTTGCGTGCACGACCTAGTAAAGTCAATGCTGCCTCGCGCGCGTTTTTTCCGCAATATAATACTTGATAAATTTCCTCGGTTATTGGCATTTCAACGCCGAAGCGATGCGCCAGTTCGCGGACTTCTTTCGTATTGCGGTAGCCTTCCACCACCTGACCAATTTTCTCCTGCGCGCTTTGTACATCCATGCCCTGACCGAGCATCATGCCAAAACGGCGGTTACGCGACTGGTTGTCGGTACAGGTAAGTACCAGATCACCCAGCCCCGCCATGCCCATAAAGGTGGCAGGATCGGCCCCCAGCGCCGCGCCAAGACGCGACATTTCAGCCAGACCTCGAGTGATCAGCGCCGTACGCGCATTCGCACCAAAACCGATACCGTCGGACATCCCCGCGCCAATGGCAATAACGTTTTTCACCGCGCCGCCAAGTTGCACGCCAATGAAATCCGGGTTGCTGTAAACGCGGAAACTTTTACCACAGTGCAGCAACTGCTGAAGATCATCAGCAAAGGTTTGGTCGGTAGAGGCCAGCGAAATGGCCGTCGGTAAACCTGCCGCCAGTTCTTTCGCAAACGTTGGGCCAGAGATAACCGCCAGCGGAATTTGATCGCCTAACGCCTCACGCGCCACGTCCTGTAACAGACGTCCGGTTTCCGCTTCCAGCCCTTTGGTCGCCCACACCAGCCGCGCATCAGGACGCATCAGCGGTTTAATCTGGCGCAGCACTTCCCCAAAGACATGGCTGGGTACGACGACGAGAATATTACGGCTGGCTGCCAGTGCGGTAGCGAGATCGCTTTCAAGATGGAGCGTATCGGGAAAAGGCACATCGGGGAGAAACGCGGCGTTACAGCGGTCGCGTTCAAGCGTCGCGATATGTTCAGGGTCATGGCCCCAGAGAACAACCTCGTGGCCATTTCTTGCCAGGGTGATGGCAAGAGCAGTGCCGTACGAGCCGGCACCGATCACAGTCATTGAAGCATTACGTTGGTTCATCAGGCATCCTGATGTTCTTCAGTACCTTCGCCAGCCTGCTGCTGCAAATAGTTCATGAACAGCGCATCGAAGTTAACCGGCGCAAGGTTCAGTTGCGGGAATGTACCGCGGGATACCATGCTGGTGATGCACTCACGAGCATACGGGAACAGAATGTTCGGGCAGTACGCGCCCAGGCAATGTGCCATCTGGGTGCCTTCGATACCCGCGATGGAGAAAATACCGCCCTGCTGAACTTCGCACAGGAACGCAGTTTCTTCGCCCAGGGATGCCGTTACGGTAACACGCAGTACCACTTCGTAAACGTCATCTGCCAGTTGAGAAGATGCCGTATCCAGATCAAGTTTAACTTCTGGCTGCCAATCTTTCTGGAAAACGTGCGGCGCATTCGGCGCTTCGAAAGAGATATCCTTGGTATAAATACGTTGGATCTGGAAAGTCATTTCAGTGTTGTTTTGTTCTGACATGTGTCGAAAACCCTTAAGTGTTGTCCTTAAATACTGCGCAATGTAATGCCAACGTTCACACGTTATTTCAGCAGGGGATCCAGTCCACCACGTGCATCCAATGCATACAAGTCATCACAGCCGCCAATGTGCTGTGCGTCAATAAAAATCTGCGGAACCGTGGTGCGACCGCTGCGTTTGATCATCTCTTCACGCTTAGCGGCGTTGCCATCGATCGGCAACTCCTGAAAACTCACACCCTTGCTGCTCAGCAGTGCTTTCGCACGATGGCAATACGGGCAGGTTTCTTTGGTATAGATTTCAACATTGGCCATAAATTAGCTCCTGTTTTTTACCCTGAAATTTCATGTTGCAGGGCGGCAGCAAAATGGAGTGTCCCCAGAAGCTTATAACAATAAGTCACTGGGGGCATAATTGCAGCTCACCGCCTGCGGCATGAAAAACGGCAGGTAAATTATTTGCCGCGCACCAGAGGCAAGTTCTCGCCAGCCCAGCCAGCGACGCCCTCTTTCAGCACGAATACTTGCGCAAAACCTGCTTTCGTCAGCGCGTTTGCAGGCTCCTGGCACTGCATGCCAGAACCGTCTACCACGATAACCGGCTTGTCTTTGTGCTTCTCAAGCTCACCAACATTATTGGCTTTGATTTCGCTCGGCAACAGATTGATAGAACCTGCGATATGGCCTTTACGGAAGTCATCACGCTGACGTAAATCCACAACCACAGCGTCTTCTTTGTTGATCAGACGTGTAGCTTCACCACGAGTAATCACCTTCACTTTCGAGGTCAGGCTCTTAAACGTAGTCACAAGAACCGCCACCAGTAACGCGATCCAGGCGATACTCAGTATGGGATGACGGCCAACAAATTGCATAATTTCTTGCATGGGGGGTAACAACTCCCGACGTAGTGATTAAAAAAACCAGGAAAGGAGTATACCTGCGCGGTGCGGCAAATACAGCCAGCGCGTTAACTGGAATGCAATTTTGCGGGGCGCTACGAAAAAAAAGCGTAAATCTGGCATCGGCTTGCCGCGAGCGGTCGTATATTTTGATCTTCAGAGGCTATTTTATCGATTCAGCTGTAGTAAAATTACGCAAATTTTGACTCTTGAGTATGAGGTTGTCGCAATGTCGGTTTCTAAAAAACCTATGGTACTGGTGATTCTGGATGGCTATGGCTATCGCGAAGAACAGCAGGATAACGCCATTTTTAGTGCTAAAACCCCGGTAATGGATGCACTGTGGGCCAATCGTCCGCATACCCTGATCGACGCTTCCGGTCTGGAAGTCGGTCTGCCTGACCGTCAGATGGGTAACTCCGAAGTAGGCCACGTTAACCTGGGTGCCGGCCGCATCGTGTATCAGGACCTGACTCGTCTGGACGTTGAAATCAAAGATCGCGCTTTCTTCGCTAATCCGGTGCTGACTGGTGCGGTAGATAAAGCGAAAAACGCAGGCAAAGCAGTACACATTATGGGTCTGCTGTCCGCAGGTGGTGTACACAGCCACGAAGATCACATCATGGCGATGGTAGAACTGGCAGCGGAACGCGGCGCAGAAAAAATCTACCTGCACGCATTCCTTGACGGTCGCGACACCCCGCCGCGCAGTGCTGAATCCTCGCTGAAAAAATTCGAAGAGAAATTTGCCGCGCTGGGCAAAGGCCGCGTAGCGTCCATCATTGGTCGTTACTACGCAATGGACCGCGACAATCGTTGGGATCGCGTTGAAAAAGCGTATGACCTGCTGACGCTGGCGCAGGGCGAATTCCAGGCCGACACCGCTGTTGCCGGTTTGCAGGCTGCTTATGCTCGCGACGAAAACGACGAATTCGTGAAAGCGACCGTTATCCGTGCTGAAGGCCAGCCAGACGCGGCAATGGAAGACGGCGATGCGCTGATTTTCATGAACTTCCGTGCTGACCGCGCGCGTGAAATCACTCGTGCTTTCGTGAACGCTGATTTCGACGGCTTCGCGCGTAAGAAAGTGGTTAACATCGATTTCGTGATGCTGACCGAATACGCCGCTGATATCAAAACTGCGGTTGCTTACCCGCCAGCTTCTCTGGTTAACACCTTCGGCGAGTGGATGGCGAAAAACGACAAAACTCAACTGCGTATTTCCGAAACCGAAAAATATGCTCACGTCACTTTCTTCTTTAACGGTGGTGTAGAAGAGTCGTTCAAAGGCGAAGACCGCATTCTGATCAACTCGCCGAAAGTGGCAACTTACGACCTGCAGCCAGAAATGAGCTCCGCAGAGCTGACCGAAAAACTGGTTGCGGCCATCAAGAGCGGCAAATACGACACTATCATCTGTAACTATCCTAACGGCGACATGGTAGGTCACACCGGGGTGATGGAAGCAGCGGTTAAAGCCGTTGAAGCGCTGGATCACTGCGTGGATGAAGTTGCGAAAGCGGTTGAGTCCGTGGGTGGACAACTGCTGATCACCGCTGACCACGGTAACGCTGAACAGATGCGCGATCCGGCAACGGGTCAGGCGCACACAGCGCACACCAATCTGCCTGTTCCGCTGATTTACGTTGGCGATAAGAACGTGAAAGCGGTTGAAGGCGGCAAACTTTCTGACATCGCGCCGACCATGTTGTCGCTGATGGGTATGGAAATCCCGCAAGAGATGACTGGTAAGCCGCTGTTCATCGTGGAATAATCCCTCCCCATGAGGGGAAAGGCGATTAATACCATGACACGGGCCGTGAAACCGCGCAGGTTTGCAATCAGGCCCATCATCTACGCCAGCGTTCTTAGCGCTGGCGTATTGTTGTGCGCCTTTTCCGCCCACGCGGATGATCGCGACCAACTCAAATCTATTCAGGCCGATATCGCCGCGAAAGAGCGCGCGGTACGCCAAAAGCAACAACAACGCGCAAGCCTGCTCGCACAATTGAAAAAGCAGGAAGAAGCGATCTCTGAAGCCACTCGCAAGCTGCGCGAAACGCAAAACACACTCAATCAACTGAATAAACAGATTGATGGGATGAACGCGTCGATTGCCAAACTGGAGCAGCAAAAAGCCGCTCAGGAACGCAGCCTCGCCGCGCAACTGGATGCCGCGTTTCGTCAGGGCGAGCATACCGGTATTCAGCTCATTCTCAGCGGTGAAGAAAGCCAGCGTGGTCAGCGTTTACAGGCTTATTTCGGTTATCTCAACCAGGCGCGACAAGAAACCATTGCTCAGTTGAAACAAACGCGTGAAGAAGTCGCTATGCAACGCGCCGAGCTGGAAGAGAAACAGAGCGAGCAACAAACACTGTTATATGAGCAGCGCGCCCAACAGGCGAAGCTGACCCAGGCGCTGAACGAGCGTAAAAAGACGCTGGCTGGGCTAGAGTCTTCCATCCAGCAAGGTCAACAACAGTTGAGCGAGCTGCGCGCCAACGAATCTCGTCTACGTAACAGCATTGCCCGTGCGGAAGCGGCAGCGAAAGCGCGTGCTGAACGTGAGGCGCGCGAAGCCCAGGCGGTTCGCGACCGTCAGAAAGAAGCGACGCGCAAAGGCACCACCTACAAACCGACCGAAAGCGAAAAATCGCTGATGTCCCGAACTGGTGGCCTGGGCGCGCCGCGTGGTCAGGCATTCTGGCCGGTTCGCGGGCCGACGCTGCATCGTTATGGCGAGCAGCTACAGGGTGAGCTGCGCTGGAAAGGGATGGTGATTGGTGCTTCTGAAGGTACTGAAGTTAAAGCGATTGCCGACGGTCGGGTGATTCTGGCTGACTGGCTGCAAGGCTACGGTCTGGTGGTGGTGGTTGAGCATGGTAAAGGCGACATGAGTCTTTACGGCTATAATCAGAGCGCACTGGTGAGCGTTGGTTCGCAGGTTCGCGCGGGCCAGCCAATTGCACTGGTGGGCAGCAGTGGCGGTCAGGGTCGGCCTTCACTCTATTTCGAAATTCGCCGCCAGGGTCAGGCGGTCAATCCACAGCCGTGGTTGGGAAGATAAGTTTTGTTTCCATTTCGTCGTAACGTTCTTGCATTTGCCGCTCTGTTGGCGCTCTCCTCCCCCGTACTTGCTGGCAAACTTGCCATCGTCATTGATGATTTTGGGTATCGCCCGCACAACGAAAACCAGGTGCTGGCGATGCCCTCCGCTATCTCCGTCGCTGTATTACCCGATTCACCGCACGCCAGAGAGATGGCGACCAAAGCGCATAACAGCGGTCACGAAGTGTTGATTCATCTGCCAATGGCACCGTTGAGTAAACAGCCGCTGGAGAAAAATACGCTGCGCCCGGAGATGAGCAGCGACGAAATTGAGCGCATTATTCGTAGTGCGGTCAATAACGTGCCCTATGCCGTGGGGATCAACAACCACATGGGTAGCAAGATGACCTCTAACCTGTTTGGTATGCAGAAAGTGATGCAGGCACTGGAGCGTTACAATCTTTACTTCCTCGACAGCGTAACCATCGGTAATACCCAGGCGATGCGCGCCGCGCAAGGCACTGGCGTGAAGGTTATTAAACGGAAGGTGTTCCTCGACGATTCACAGAACGAAGCAGACATCCGTGTGCAGTTTAATCGTGCAATTGACCTGGCGCGTCGCAACGGTTCGACCATTGCCATTGGGCATCCTCACCCTTCAACGGTACGCGTGTTGCAACAGATGGTTTATAACCTGCCGCCAGACATTACACTGGTGAAAGCCAGCAGCTTGCTGAATGAACCGCAGATTGATACGTCTACACCGCCTAAAAACGCTGTGCCCGACACACCGCGTAATCCGTTCCGTGGCGTGAAGCTCTGCAAACCGAAGAAACCGCTGGAACCTGTTTATGCTAATCGCTTCTTTGAAGTATTAAGCGAAAGCATCAGCCAGAGCACGCTGATCGTTTACTTCCAGCATCAGTGGCAAGGCTGGGGCAAACAGCCCGAAGCGGCAAAACTTAACGCTAGCGCAAATTAAAGGCGCTACGCGTAATGCGATGGTGCGACCGCGTTTTGTCGCGCCATTGCCATAAGCGGAAAGACCACAGTAACGCCTGATAACCCACCTTCACGCTGCGCACATTGGTAATCAAGCGCTTATACATACCGGAAGTAAATATCTCGGCAATCATCCGTTGGCGGGTAATAATATCTGGCTCTTTACGTACCGCATGGCAAACACGTAATGCTTCGTAAGTTATTTGTTGATGAAATTCCGGGTAAATCACTATTCTGTCTGCGTAATCGCGATTTAACTTTTCCAACAGTCGGGTAATCTTAATATAGTGGCGTTGATAATTAAGGTTTTTATTTCCCTGTCTATTCAATCGGCTCACTGACGTATTATGCAAATAATATTTATATAACGATTGCTCGGTATATCGCACGCGTTGCGCGTTAAACATAAATTCTGTTGTCCAGACAATATCCTGATGATGTAATCCGGCAATAAAATTAATGTTATTTTTAACAATGACATCACGACGATAAACCCCCATCCAGACAACGTGAGTCCAACGGCGGGAAGAAAGCCCCATCCGCAACCAATCAGGGCCGGTTAATACGCCGGTTGAGCGAAGGCGATCGCTGGGGATGGATTGCCAAGTTTCTCCCGTTTCACGAAAACACCAGTCAGCGTTGCACTGCGCCACGTCGAGGTCGTCCTCTAACGCCATGGTCATCAGCGTTTCGTACATAGTGGGATAGACCTCATCGTCAGCATCGACAAAAGCGACATATTTACCCGTCGCCGCCTCGATCCCACGATTACGCGCCACCGATGCGCCAGCATTCGCCTGATGCAACAAACGAACGTGCGGATAGTTTTCTGCGTAATGCTTTGCTATTTCAACAGAATTATCCGTTGAACCATCGTTAATAATAATGATTTCCAGAGCAGTCCAGGTTTGCGCGATTAAAGATTCCATGCAAGTACGGAAATCATCGCCCGCATTATATAACGGGATAATAACACTAAGTTTATTGGTGCTGTTCATCATAAATTACCGACGACCTCTGAAGTTATCCTGACGTTTTACAGGCTTTGTATTAAGAAACTATTAAGCCTGTGAGATATTATTTTTACAGGTTAGAGAGTCACTTCAGGGTAGAGAGATAATGAGAACAGCTATATAAGAGATCAGCGCAATTACGAACTCTTTATTACACTGACAGGATTTTACATATTTAACGGATTATCCTCAGGAAAAAGGGCTGGAATACCAGCCCTTGTTCGTGTTAATCCCAGCTCAGAATAACTTTCCCGGACTGGCCCGAACGCATAGCGTCAAAGCCCTTCTGGAAATCATCGATAGAGAAACGATGGGTAATGATCGGCGAGAGATCGAGGCCAGACTGAATCAGAGCCGCCATCTTGTACCAGGTTTCAAACATCTCACGACCGTAAATACCTTTAATGAACAAGCCCTTAAAGATCACTTTGGTCCAGTCGATAGACATATCAGACGGTGGAATACCCAGCATCGCAATGCGACCGCCGTGGTTCATGGTGTCGAGCATGGTACGAAACGCTGGCGGCGCACCGGACATTTCCAGACCGACATCAAAGCCTTCGGTCATGCCTAACTCCGCCATCACGTCATTGAGATTTTCTTTGGCGACGTTAACCGCACGGGTGATACCCATTTTACGCGCCAGCTCAAGGCGGTATTCATTAACATCCGTGATCACCACGTTGCGTGCACCGACGTGTTTCGCCACCGCCGCCGCCATAATACCTATCGGACCTGCACCAGAAACCAGCACATCTTCGCCCACCAGATCAAACGACAGCGCGGTATGCACGGCGTTACCGAAGGGATCAAAAATGGAAGCCAGGTCGTCGGAGATATTGTCGGGGATTTTGAAGGCATTGAACGCCGGAATCACCAGATATTCTGCGAAGCAGCCCGGACGGTTAACACCGACACCGATCGTGTTGCGGCACAGATGGGTACGACCGCCACGGCAGTTGCGACAGTGACCACAGGTGATATGGCCTTCACCAGAAACGCGATCGCCAATCTTGAAGCCTTTCACTTCCTGACCAATACCGACCACTTCACCGACATATTCATGGCCTACAACCATCGGTACTGGGATGGTTTTTTGCGACCACTCATCCCAGTTATAGATGTGAACGTCAGTCCCGCAGATGGCTGTTTTACGGATTTTAATCAGCAGATCGTTATGTCCGAGTTCCGGTTCAGGAACGTCGGTCATCCAGATGCCCTCTTCCGCTTTCAGTTTGGATAACGCTTTCATCTCACATCCTCACTCAGGCGATTACGCCCAGTTGTTTACCAATACGCGTGAACGCTTCTACCGCACGCGTAATTTGCTCAGGGGTATGCGCCGCAGACATCTGGGTACGAATACGCGCCTGACCTTTCGGAACGACCGGATAGAAGAAACCGGTGACGTAAATGCCCTCTTTTTGCAGTTCACGTGCAAATTTTTGCGCCACTACAGCATCGCCAAGCATGACCGGAATAATGGCGTGATCGGCACCCGCCAGGGTAAAGCCCGCCGCCGACATTTGCTCACGGAACTGACGCGCGTTCGCCCACAGACGGTCACGCAGCTCGCTACCCGCTTCAACCATCTCCAGCACTTTGATGGAAGCGGCAACAATGGCCGGTGCCAACGAGTTGGAGAACAGGTACGGACGAGAACGCTGGCGCAGCCACTCAACCACTTCTTTGCGCGCCGCGGTATAACCGCCAGAAGCCCCGCCCAGCGCTTTACCGAGCGTGCCGGTGATAATATCAACCCGGCCCATCACATCGCAGTATTCATGGGAACCACGACCATTTTCACCGACAAAACCAACGGCGTGGGAGTCGTCTACCATCACCAGGGCATCGTATTTATCTGCCAGATCGCAAACACCTTTCAGGTTGGCAATCACGCCGTCCATCGAGAACACACCATCGGTGGCAATCAGCACATGACGCGCACCGGCTTCACGCGCTTCTTTCAGACGTGCTTCCAGCTCCTGCATATCGTTGTTGGCATAACGATAGCGTTTAGCTTTGCACAGACGCACACCATCAATAATAGACGCGTGGTTCAGTGCGTCGGAGATAATGGCGTCTTCCGCGCCCAACAGCGTTTCGAACAGGCCACCGTTAGCATCAAAGCAGGAAGAGTAGAGAATCGCATCTTCCATCCCCAGGAAGGCCGCCAGTTTTTGTTCAAGCTCTTTATGGCTGTCCTGAGTGCCGCAAATAAAACGCACCGAAGCCATGCCGAAACCGTGAGAATCCATTCCCGCCTTTGCCGCCGCAATCAGATCCGGATGATTCGCCAGTCCGAGATAGTTATTGGCACAAAAGTTAATGACGTGGCTTCCATCAGCCACAGTGATGTCTGCTTGTTGCGCAGACGTAATAATGCGCTCTTCTTTAAACAACCCTTCCGCCCTTGCGGTTTCCAGATCGTTGGTTAACTGCTGATAAAATTCTCCACGCATTGCGATTCTCCAGACAGGGCAAATTCCAGCACATATTACCCAAACTTATAGGTTGCGACGAGATGACGCGTTAACACTTCTGCAAAATTCAGGATAAATAACGTGAATGTTGATGTCTGTTAATATCTACGGACCGTACAAAAAGCGTACATGTTTTTTGAAGGGCATTACGATGGATGATTTATTCCATTGATATAAAAAGAAAAAATGATGCCTGGCACCATTTTTTCGTTATCATCTGCTATCAAGCGCTACTCACTAAGGGAAGAAAGGCTATTTTCTTGAAAGAAAAATTCTCAGCGCCTGCATTTTTGCCCCTAAAGTGTTACTCCTGAAGCAGCGAAACAAATCGAACCATTTTCCTCTCCCCAGATAGTTTAGGTTGAAGAGATTGGGGCGTTTGTAATAGCACATGACAAAAATGCCCTGGTCATCATCCACAATGTTATTGTTTAGTGTTATTTTTTGGCTTTCCAGAACCAGTTTATAGAATTCTTTCCATTTATGCTGGGAACCAACAATTGCGCCGCCAATAATATATACATGGTTACCAATCATGAAATCAAAAGCCTGCTGTTGAGATGTGACAGTAAGCCCTTTTTTTATAGTAAAAAAATGCATCTTATTTTCATCAAATGGGAAATCCCAAACTTTCAAGCCTCGTGTTACATTTGGCTTGCGGCAATAACCAAAATCTATCCACGCTACAAGAGGTGTTTTCACTAACCCCATGTTGATAGCTTTATTTACAAAATAGGCTTTAAGGTTACATACCAATACATATTCTGGCGACCAGTACTCTGGATTTTTTAATTGTCGAGGCTCAAGTCTATTTGTAAATGACTTATCTTTTTGAATTTTTTCGATACGACTTCTGATATGTCTAAATTTCTTTTTTATATCGATAACGATAACCGTTGTTGGTTTTCCGTTGCGAATAGCTTCTACCTTTGGTTTCAAATCGGCAGAAGTGAAAATAATCATCTCATTTTCAAGTGCGGCCAGACGCTCAAAGTAACTGAAATAAACGTCTACTGAGCGTGCCAGTTTTTCACGGAACCCTTTATTAGCAGTCCAATCCCCTCTACCAATGTCAAAATAAGCAGTGATAATTGTGGTGGATGATTTCATTACTAATAAGACCATTAATATAAAAATGGAATTATATCATAAATATTAACAGAATGTACACTGTATATTATCCATTCAAATGCTTCAGTTATTTATCATACATCGGAATATTGATACTAAAGCACTATTCACGTGCAAAACCAACATCCGCCATGAAGGACTCGCTAAAACCAAAACTAGTTTGTTGCAATTAGCATCCTTGCATCTTTATGTAAAGGGCTGAAGGGATTCGGATGTGATGGTATGATTACAGACATTCGTGTCTGAGATTGTCTCTGACTCCATAATTCGAAGGTTACAGTTATGATCATCGTTACCGGCGGCGCGGGCTTTATCGGCAGCAACATCGTTAAGGCCCTGAATGATAAAGGCATCACCGATATTCTGGTGGTGGACAACCTGAAAGACGGCACCAAGTTTGTGAACCTGGTGGATCTGAATATCGCGGACTATATGGATAAGGAAGACTTCCTGATCCAGATTATGGCTGGCGAAGAGTTCGGCGATGTCGAAGCGATTTTCCACGAAGGCGCGTGCTCTTCCACCACCGAGTGGGATGGCAAGTATATGATGGATAACAACTATCAATACTCCAAAGAGCTGCTGCACTACTGTCTGGAGCGCGAAATCCCGTTCCTGTATGCATCTTCCGCAGCCACTTACGGTGGACGCACCTCCGACTTTATTGAATCCCGTGAATACGAAAAACCGCTGAACGTCTACGGTTATTCGAAGTTCCTGTTTGATGAATATGTTCGCCAAATCCTGCCGGAAGCAAACTCACAGATTGTTGGCTTCCGCTATTTCAACGTTTATGGGCCGCGTGAAGGCCATAAAGGTAGCATGGCGAGCGTCGCTTTCCATCTCAACACCCAGCTCAACAATGGTGAATCGCCGAAACTGTTCGAAGGTAGCGAGAACTTTAAACGCGACTTCGTCTACGTGGGTGATGTGGCAGATGTGAATCTGTGGTTCCTGGAAAATGGCGTTTCCGGCATCTTCAACCTCGGCACCGGTCGTGCAGAATCCTTCCAGGCAGTAGCAGATGCTACGCTTGCTTATCACAAGAAAGGCCAGATCGAATACATTCCGTTCCCGGATAAACTGAAAGGCCGCTATCAGGCGTTCACTCAGGCAGATCTGACGAATCTGCGCGCGGCGGGTTACGACAAACCGTTCAAAACCGTTGCTGAAGGTGTAACGGAATACATGGCCTGGCTGAATCGCGACGCATAAGAGCTCTGCATGAAAATACTGGTGATCGGCCCGTCTTGGGTTGGCGACATGATGATGTCGCAAAGTCTCTATCGCACGCTCCAGGCGCGCTATCCCCAGGCGATAATCGACGTGATGGCACCGGCATGGTGCCGTCCATTGTTATCGCGGATGCCGGAAGTTAACGAAGCTATTCCTATGCCTCTCGGTCACGGAGCGCTGGAAATCGGCGAACGCCGCAAACTGGGTCATAGTCTGCGTGAAAAGCGCTACGACCGCGCCTACGTCTTACCCAACTCCTTCAAGTCCGCATTAGTGCCTTTCTTCGCGGGTATTCCTCATCGCACCGGCTGGCGCGGCGAGATGCGCTACGGTTTACTTAACGATGTACGCGTGCTCGATAAAGAAGCCTGGCCGCTAATGGTGGAACGCTATGTCGCGCTGGCCTATGACAAAGGCATTATGCGTACCGCACAAGATCTGCCGCAGCCATTGTTATGGCCGCAGTTGCAGGTGAGCGAAGGTGAAAAATCATATACCTGTAATCAATTTTCGCTCTCATCAGAACGTCCGATGATTGGCTTTTGCCCCGGAGCGGAGTTTGGTCCGGCAAAACGCTGGCCACACTACCACTATGCGGAGCTGGCAAAGCAGCTCATTGATGAAGGCTATCAGGTAGTTCTGTTTGGCTCGGCGAAAGATCATGAAGCGGGCAATGAGATTCTTGCCGCTTTGAATACCGAGCAGCAGGCATGGTGCCGGAACCTGGCGGGGGAAACACAGCTTGATCAAGCGGTTATCCTGATTGCAACCTGTAAAGCCATTGTCACTAACGATTCTGGCCTGATGCACGTTGCGGCGGCGCTCAATCGTCCTTTGGTTGCCCTGTATGGTCCGAGTAGCCCGGACTTCACACCGCCGCTATCCCATAAAGCGCGTGTGATCCGCCTGATTATCGGCTATCACAAAGTGCGTAAAGGTGATGCTGCGGAGGGTTATCACCAGAGCTTGATCGACATTACTCCCCAGCGCGTACTGGAAGAACTCAACGCGCTATTGTTACAAGAGGAAGCCTGACGGATGCGGGTTTTGATCGTTAAAACATCGTCGATGGGCGATGTTCTCCATACGTTGCCCGCACTCACTGATGCCCAGCAGGCAATCCCGGGGATTAAGTTTGACTGGGTGGTGGAAGAAGGGTTCGCACAAATTCCTTCCTGGCACGCCGCCGTTGAGCGAGTTATTCCTGTGGCAATACGTCGCTGGCGTAAAGCCTGGTTCTCGGCCCCCATAAAAGCTGAACGGAAAGCGTTTCGTGAAGCGCTACAAGCAGAGAACTATGACGCAATTATCGACGCTCAGGGGCTGGTAAAAAGCGCGGCGCTGGTGACGCGTCTGGCGCATGGCGTAAAGCATGGAATGGACTGGCAAACCGCTCGCGAACCACTGGCAAGCTGGTTTTACAATCGTAAGCATCATATTGCAAAACAGCAGCACGCCGTAGAGCGCACCCGAGAACTGTTTGCCAAAAGTCTGGGTTACAGCAAACCGCAGACTCAGGGCGATTATGCCATTGCGCAGCATTTCCTGACGAACCTGCCGACAGATGCTGGCGAATATGCCGTATTTCTTCATGCAACAACCCGTGATGATAAACACTGGCCGGAAGCACACTGGCGAGAGTTGATTGGTTTACTGGCAGATTCAGGGATTCGCATTAAACTTCCGTGGGGCGCGCCGCATGAAGAAGAGCGGGCAAAAAGACTGGCGGAAGGATTTGATTATGTCGACGTATTGCCGAAGATGAGTCTGGAAGGCGTTGCTCGCGTGCTGGCCGGGGCTAAATTTGTGGTGTCGGTGGATACGGGGTTAAGCCATTTAACGGCGGCACTGGATAGACCCAATATCACGGTTTATGGACCTACCGATCCGGGATTAATTGGTGGGTATGGGAAGAATCAAGTAGAGTGTCGTTCTACAAGTATGTCTCTTGCAGATTTGCCAGCTCAAACCGTTTTTCAAAATTTAAATCTTGAAATAATAACCAATAAGTTGATATCGGAGATAAGATGACCTCAACATTATTTTTCTCTCTCGAGAAAAAAAACTGGATAGCGTACTGGAACAGAGCTCTCGTATTCTTATTCATTACCACCTATTTTTTGGGTGGAATTACAAGGTATAAACATCTTATTGTTATTCTTATGACAATAACGACAATCGTCTATCTCTGCAAACGGCCAAAACACTATCTTTCACTATTTAAAACATGTCTTTTTGGTAGTGTTGCCATATTAACTATTGCTGCATTGCTATCACTTCTTCAATCCCCAGATGCAGGTGCTAGCATGAAGGAAATTTTCAAAGCTATCATTGAGAATACTTTACTGTGCACAATAGCAATACCGGTCATATTGAGAGACGAGAAAAGAGAAGATGTCGAAAAAATCGTTTTCTTCTCATTTATAAGTGCGTTGGGCTTACGTTGTTTTTCTGAATTGATTGCCTATTATAAGGACTATCAACAAGGGGTAATGCCATTTGCAGATTATAGACACCGTAGCATTTCTGACTCGATGGTCTTTTTATTTCCTGCATTGTTAAATCTCTGGCTTATCAAATCAGCAAAATACCGCATTTCTTTTGCGGTTCTAAGCGTTGTTTTTATTTTTCTGATATTAGGAACTTTATCCAGAGGAGCCTGGCTTTCCGTGTTAGTCATTGGATTAATATGGATTCTGATGTTTAAACAATGGAAGTTACTATTAGTAGGAGTAATGGTTTCCATCATTGCATTATCGGTTATTTTCACACATAAGGAGATGACCGCAAATCTAACGTATAAACTTCAACAAACTAATAGTTCTTATCGCTATGCAAATGGTACTCAAGGCAGCGCACTCGATCTAATATTAGAAAATCCTGTTATTGGTTACGGTTACGGTAACGTTGCATATAAAGATGTCTATAATAAACGTGTCGTTGATTATCCAGAATGGACCTTTAGACAATCGATAGGGCCACATAATTTTGCGCTATTCATCTGGTTTGGCACTGGTTTATTAGGGCTGATAAGTCTTATGATGCTATACTGCGCAATATTGAAAGAGTGTATAAAAAATGGCGTCCAGAATAAAAACCGCTCACCATATAATGCATATTATATAATCTTACTATCTTTTATAGGTTATTTTGTTATCCGTGGAAACGTAGAACAAATTGAACCAAATTTATTAGGCGTTTACGCCGGCTTATTATTAGCAATGAAAAACAAGTAAAAAATAAAAAAGGCTGCATAATGCGGCCTTTTTATTTATTCAAACCAATTATGAATGACCTCTTCGAATCTTTGAGTTACGCCATCCCAGCTGTAGTGATCAAACACAAAATCCTGACCTTGCTTTGCAACTGCTGTTAATTCAGGATTCGCTAACGTTTTTAAAATATCGCTGCTTATAGAGTCTGCAGTCATAGGTTCTTTTAAATGGAATCCCGTAGTATTTTCTTTGACAAATTCCGTCATCCCCCCACGCGTACTCACTAAAACAGGCTTACCAGCCCCCATAGCTTCAATTGCCACCATGCAAAATGGTTCCTGGAACTGGGAAGGAATGACAACTAAATCTGCCAGTGGGTAATAACAATGCATCTTTTCAGGCGGTATGCTTCCTAACATAATGCAACGATCCTTCAAACGTTTTGCAATTTCCCTGACATTGTGTTGATATGCACCTTTGTCACTTTTACTCATTTCTGTATAATCACCAATCACAACTAATTTTAAATTTTTGTGAGCAGCGGCCAATTTTTCGAATGATTGCATCAACAGTAATATGCCTTTGTCAGGGACGATACGCCCAGCATAAAAAATAATTTTCTCTTCAGGGGAGATATTAAGTTCGCTTCTAGTGATCGGCTGAAAAGTAGATTGATAGGTTTCTAAATCAATTCCATTTGGTACAATCTCAATATCTGCATTTGCTAAATAAGATTGGTAATACTTTTTCAAGTATAAACTAGGCACTATCATTTTAACATTTTGCTCAAGCAATTTTGGTTCAAATGCATTATGCATATGTATAACCACTCTTGCCTGGGGTGCTCGCTTACGAATTTGAGCATATAGCTTCATGCTATTATGAACTACAATAACACTTTCTTTCGTTATAGGAAAATCATGTGCAATATTCAATATTCTCTGTGAATATGGAAGAGGATCAAGTCTTGTCCATTTTTGAAATAACCGCTTATATATGCGGCTGAATCCAACCCTATGAATACTACAATTATCATTAACAAAGGTATAATTTGAGTATCCTGGATTCTTGATACAAACAATACGATTTGGGAAATTGGTACGCTGAGCAACCTGGTACATCCACGTTTCAACAGCGGCCGCTCCGCGAGGAGGAATTGAAAAAATAGGAGTAACTGTAAATATTATTTTATCAACCATCTCGAATATTAACCTTTCATAACATTATATTTAATTGCTGTAAAAATACCATCGAGAAATTTTTTCTGGTAAAGCAAGTGTTTATATTTTTCTTTGTGCTCATGTTTTTTAACAGCTTTTTTATAAGGTATATTTCTCCATGGAGATATATTATAAATATTACGAAAATAATCTGCAGATGCGTAGTCCGCCCAATCATGCCATGGCTTAGTTACACCAGTATAATGTATGAAGACAGTTTCATCATTAATAAACTGGGTGTAATATTCACTATTTTTTTCTTCAAATTCTGACTTTATAGTATAAATACAATTATATTTTCTCGGTAATATTTTAGCATGATGTAAAAACATTAAGTTTAAAATATCTTGATCCGGATACTTTAATTTTTTGATAATTGACTCATCTGATAATAGATCAAAGAATTTCTCCGTTAGTCTTTGTTGTAACCATTCCCGTAAATTAATATACATTACACCAGAGTTAAAATAGCTACCGTTAAAATCCTCATTACATAAACGCTCAGCGCTTTTACTTTGCATAGCATCTACATCAATTACCACAGCCCCATATTCATCTTTAAACTCTAATGCTATTAACTCGTTCAATGAACCCTTACAGACGATATCAGCATCAAGATATAATAATGAATCCAATCGCGCAGAAAAATAATCAAATGAAAGCAAACGATAATAAATAGATACTGGCCAGATATTTGATTGAGGTAGCGCCTTCAATGGCTCAGAATCAATATGATATAATTTAATTACTGTTTGATACTTCGTTGCTAATTGTGATAATAATTCAATATACTCTTTGTCTAAGTAATCAGCGATTATGTGAAAGGTAAATTTGTTTTGCTTATTATTTTCAAGAATTGAAGCAATTGAAATCGCAGCCCCAACCTGGTAGTTCTCATCAATACCCCATGAGACATTAAACGTTTCCCGTTCATCAAGTTTAACAGGGCGCTTGTCCAGTTCAATTATATCTTTAAATTGAGTAAGATGTTTAAAATCCAATTTAATTACCCTTCATCATAATCATTATTTGCTCTTCAATCCTAGTTTGACTTTTACATCCCTGATTGCTTTTTTAATTTTCTTTTTGAATATGAGATATGTATAGCCAAAGTCTTTCAATTCATTTTTTATATTATAATGCCGTTCAAGATCAATGCGATCTTTTGCTTTTAAAACTGCGGTTGTTTTTTTACCTGAAAGGTCAATTAGTCTTAAACCTTTTTCGGATACTATAAAATTTCCTTTATGAGGATCGCCAGACACCATTCCATGCTGATGCAACTCTTTAATCGATTCTGATAATTG
The DNA here is from genome assembly GCF_036503815.1 of Escherichia coli. Taxonomy (GTDB): domain Bacteria; phylum Pseudomonadota; class Gammaproteobacteria; order Enterobacterales; family Enterobacteriaceae; genus Escherichia; species Escherichia coli_F. The sequence goes on along the minus strand of NZ_AP027764.1, from coordinate 109,360 downwards.
ATGCTTCAGATCTTCTGAAATTTCCAAATACTCATTTAACCCCACACCTTCAATATACTCAATGAGCATAATATAATAATGTGAGAAATTTAATGTTTTACGTTCAGCAAGTAAAAAATAGTCATTAATTGATTGGATGCCCTCACCACGTACCCGATCAGTTTGATAAATTAAGTTTTCATAATAATCTTTTTTGACACAAGATTTTAAGAAACGTTCGGCCATTTTATGCTTTGGCGCATAAACTTTAAGCACAAGAGGTCCGCGAGCAGTGTCAATAAGAATGACTTTAGTATCATCAATAGAACGAAAAACTTTTAATGTTTTAATCCTACAAGTTAAAAAGTCATTCAGAACTTGCTCGTAAAAGGGATCATTATCTTTTATGAGAACTTTCAACCCATTTATCGTTTTATTATATATCATGATGAAGTATTTTAACCTTAAATATTTAGAAGCATTTTTCTTTATAATATTTTAAATAATTAAGAATGCCTGCTATATAATGCTTTTGTTTAAATTTATGTTTTGCGCAATACCGATACTGATTGCTATTTACAGGTTTAAGTAAATCTTCTTTACACCACGGAGAAGCAGCTTTGGCGATCAAAAAACTACGTGACACAGGATAATCAGCCCACTCATGCCAGGGTTTTGTAGGCCCTACATAGTGTATGAACACAGTGTCATCATTGACTGGATTATCAACCTTGTCTTTTAATTCATAGTTAATACTATATCGGGTATTATATTTTTCTGATATAAATTTGACTTTACCATTCAATAATACATTCAGGACATCTTGATCAAGGTGGGTGATTTTACTTACCCAATCTGGGTCACGCAACATTTCAATAGCTTTTGACGAAATGTTATTTCGATTCCACTCAACAATATTTATCAGCAAAAAACCAGCATTAAAATATCCAGAAGCTAATTGCGGTGTAGTTAGTATCGAGGCTCGATTCTGCCACCATTCAACATCTCTTTCAGCTACAACTGCGGCAATTTCATTAGTAGAAAATTGATAATCTAAGAGTTCTTTAATACTACCCTTGCAAGCAATATCTGCATCAAGATATAGTATTTTTTCATGTTTACTATAGAAATAATCTGCAATTATAAATCGAAAATATGTGGCATAAGTCCAGTTTTTCGTGCTTGGTAATGACTTCAGCTTATCACAATTGATAACATAAATATTAATTCTTGAATTATATTGTTTTGCTAAATCGGAAAAATATAACTTGTCTTTATCACTGATATAATCTGTGAAAACATGAAATTCACAAGAGATTTCGCTATTGTTTAATAGAATAGATGCAATGGCTACACCACATCCAAAAAGAAAATTTCTGTCAATTCCAAATGCTATATCAAGAGTATTTTTAGATCTTATATTTTGATAATGAAAATTATACTCAAAAAGGATGATGTCACTATCATTGAGTTGAGACATATTTACTCTGTATCCAAATTTTTGGCAAAAATAAGTAACGGGTTACAACGATTTTCGAATCGTTCTTTCCCTGATTTTTGTGGCTTTTGCTTCTGCTTGCGACAGCAGCCCTTGTTCCTGCTTGAGAATGTCTTTAAGCGGGGCAGCAAAATACACCTTCATGAACCGCCAGATATCCCGCTGAGTCAGGCCAATATTCATCGAAGAAAAATAAAGCCCAATAAGATCTTTATCGCGCCAACGACGTGGAACGCGCGTGCGAAGCTGCGCCCGGTGCAGGTCAATTACCGAAATTTTTAACTCCTCTTCCCTACCAGAAAAAGGCAAGTGCAGCAGGAAATGACAGATATAACAGTCACGGTGGTTAATGCCCGCAGCATGCATATCGCGCACCATCGTCGCGACACGTTTAATAAGCATACGCTTTACGCGGACATCTGGTGGGTTAGTCGCCCAGTCAGCACAGTAATCTTCCAGACTGATAGTTGGCGTCAGATCTTCGGTAATAATAAACGAAGTTCTGGTCAGCGGATTAATGCCTTTTTCGCCGAATGCCACCCCATACATAGTATCAACGCCGACATCCCGCAGTCGATGAATCGCATTCCATTCGCGGTCTGCACCTAATACTGGCATCCGCAATGAGAGTAAATTTTTGATTATCTCTTTCAGGGTCGTGCCGCGATGCCATTTGAGAAAATAGCTTTTGCCCGCCATTTCAAAGCGCAGAGTGCGGCGAGTTTCCAGTTCACGAAATACCTCACCCTGCAAGGTTTTAACTTCCTCAAAAGGATCTTTACCGCGCCATAACGTGGCAAACGGCTCTTTAAGTTCAACCATCCAGACCACCCGTTATGATATCCGCCGCTTTTTCTGGCAGACTGTATAAATCTTGTGTATCAGCATAATGTCGCGCATTTTCCGCCCAGGCCTGGCGCAATGAAGATTGCGTTAACGCTTTGCGTAAAATCTCATTCAATGTTTCCTGGCGGAATGGCTCAGCAATAGCCTCGCCGCAATTCGCGTCAACAATATAATGCGCATAACCACAAACAGCAGTTGTTAGAACCGGTAATCCTGCAGTAATCGCTTCCAGCAGCACAATTCCCGCCGCTTCCTGGTAGGCAGGATGCAGTAATAAATCCGCCGCCGCCATTAATTCCGAGACATCGTTACGCCCAGAGAAGAAGTGAACATTACTGCGCACGCCGCGTTTTTCTGCCAGCGCCTCAAATTTTCGCGGTTTATCCTGCCCAACAACATATAGCAATGTGTTGTGGCGCAGTGAATCCGGGAGCGAAGCAAGTGCTTCAATGGAACGATCGACACCTTTACGCGTGAAGTCTGAACCGACCTGCAACAATAAATATTGTTGTTCTGTTATTCCATTTTTCTTACGAAAGCTTTCACGGCTATTGGCTGGCTGCTGGCTATATTTACGGTCAGGATAAATCCCCGGAGGCAAAATATGAAAACGCTCCGCTTCAGTCTGATAATGTTTCTGGAAATCGGCGATTTGCTTGTCCGTCAGCATCAGCAGCTGTGTCGGCTTGCCCTGTTCAAAGGTTGCCCGCTCAAAGGCGGCATAATGGCGATAACGTGACGTCAGGCGATAGAAAAAGCCTTTCTCCTGCGCCACTTTCTCGGCATAACAAACATCAGCGGCATAATAAACGTCCAGCCCCGGCATTTTGTTGAATCCAACGACTTTATCGACCGGATGCTCGCGTAAATGTTTTTGCACCCAGGCAAAATACTCCGCGTTACGCCCGTGATTGGTATGCGACTTAACCGGCACGTTGATCAGTTCAAACACATCAGGGCATTCGCCTTCCCATGACTGGGCATAAACCCGAACATGATGCCCTCGGGCCGCAACTGTCTGAGCAATACGCATAAAATCGCGTTGCAAACCGCCAAAGGGAAAATATTTATATAAACAGAAAGCAACGATCATAACGACGTACCTGTCGTGGAGGATGGCAATAATTTATCAACAGCAGCAATGACATCTGCCGCCGGAATAACCGAAAGATACATCTCATTTCGGTCACGCTGATCGCGTGTTGGCATTTCCCGGTAATCTCCCGCCCAGAATTGAATCATGTTATTTGACCAGGGACGCCAGAAAATATGGTCTGTTGCACCAAACAGCGATATCAGCGGCGTATTAACTGCAGCGGCAATGTGCGCCGGTGCGGAATCAACGCCAATAAACAGCTGCGCATGATCGATTAACGCACCAAGTTCCGGGAATGTCACCTTTCCGGCCAGTGCCGTTACTGGTGGCGTCTGGCATCCCTGCGCAATTTCATTGACGCAGGCCAGATCGTCTTTATCCGGGCCGGACGTCAGAACGACTTCATAGCCACGTGTATGTAAGGCATCAATCACAGCGGAAAACTTGGCGTTGTCCCAGCATTTGAAGATTTGCCGCGCGGTAGGTTGGATAACCACATAATTTTGTCCAACACCTGCGTGATCCAGTTCGCGACGCATTCGTTTCCAGCTTGCAGGCGGGTAACTCATCGTTGTCTGCTTCACCAACGATTCAAGTCCCAATGGCGTCAGCACGGATAAGTTACTTTCCACCACATTTCCACCCTGCAACGGCACCAGATGGGTGAAGCTTTTACGCCAAAAAGCAGACTGCCGATGATGATAATCCTGGGAAATTTTCACACGGGCATTTAATAAGCGAACCAGTATAGCAACCATCCATTGATCGGTAAGATTGACGATAAGGTCATACTTATTGGCACGTAATACCTTGATGAGATGAAAAAAGTTGGAAATTTTTTCTGAGGCTTTTGCTTTTTTATTTTTTATGCCGTAGAGCGCGTTAATCTCTGGATTTTCAGACAGGATCGGGATGGTATCCTGATAAAGCAGCACATCGATTTTTGCGTCAGGGTAATTTTTTTTCAGCGAACTAATGACAGGAGTAGTTAATAACATATCCCCATGAAAACGCATCTTAATGAGCAAAATTCTTCGAAATGGCTTATCCACAAGTAACTCTTTTTGTTGAGATTATCCGATTAAGGTGAAGCAGAAAAAGCACGCTACCGCCCCAGGCTCAACAGCTACCTGAATACTGATACCGTACTGATATTGACGCGCTAGTGTATCACTTCTTTCGCGGCAATCCGATCCGAATGATTTTTAAGCACATCGTTGTTTTTCAATAAAGAAATCAATCAAATAAAATCATTAGCAACAATATTCTTTCACTGTTGCTCCGCGATTCCTTCCTGCACGTACTGCAGAAATCAATGAATCGCATAAAAATACAAAAAAAGTATAGATGTTCAGCAAGAATTGGCGGGTAAATTGCTATTTAAGTCAAAAACGGGAAAAGTAATGGTAAAGCCACAGCTAAATACATAGAATCCCCAGCACATCCATAAGTCAGCTATTTACTATGCTCGAATTGCTTTACACCGCCCTTCTCTACCTTATTCAGCCGCTGATCTGGATACGGCTCTGGGTGCGCGGACGTAAGGCTCCGGCCTATCGAAAACGCTGGGGTGAACGTTACGGTTTTTACCGCCATCCGCTAAAACCAGGCGGCATTATGCTGCACTCCGTCTCCGTCGGTGAAACTCTGGCGGCGATCCCGTTGGTGCGCGCGCTGCGTCATCGTTATCCTGATTTACCGATTACCGTTACAACCATGACGCCAACAGGTTCGGAGCGCGTACAATCGGCTTTCGGGAAGGATGTTCAGCACGTTTATCTGCCATACGACCTGCCCGATGCGCTTAATCGTTTCCTGAATAAAGTCGACCCTAAACTGGTGTTGATTATGGAAACCGAACTATGGCCTAACCTGATTGCGGCGCTACATAAACGTAAAATTCCGTTGGTGATCGCTAACGCGCGACTCTCTGCACGCTCTGCCGCAGGTTATGCCAAACTGGGCAAATTCGTCCGTCGCTTGCTACGTCGAATTACGCTGATTGCTGCGCAAAATGAAGAAGATGGTGCACGTTTTGTGGCGCTGGGTGCAAAAAATAATCAGGTGACCATCACTGGTAGCCTGAAATTCGATATCTCTGTCACGCCGCAGTTGGCTGCCAAAGCCGTGACGCTGCGCCGCCAGTGGGCTCCTCATCGCCCGGTATGGATTGCCACCAGCACTCACGAAGGTGAAGAGAGTGTGGTGATCGCCGCACATCAGGCATTGTTACAGCAATTCCCGAATTTATTGCTCATCCTGGTACCACGTCATCCGGAACGCTTCCCGGATGCGATTAACCTTGTCCGCCAGGCTGGACTAAGCTATATCACACGCTCTTCAGGGGAAGTCCCTTCCACCAGCACGCAGGTTGTGGTTGGCGATACGATGGGCGAGCTGATGTTACTGTACGGCATTGCCGATCTCGCCTTTGTTGGCGGTTCACTGGTTGAACGTGGTGGGCATAATCCGCTGGAAGCTGCCGCACACGCTATTCCGGTATTGATGGGGCCGCATACTTTTAACTTTAAAGACATTTGCGCGCGGCTGGAGCAGGCAAGCGGGCTGATTACCGTTACCGATGCCACTACGCTTGCAAAAGAGGTTTCCTCTTTACTCACCGACGCCGATTACCGTAGTTTCTATGGCCGTCATGCCGTTGAAGTGCTGTATCAAAACCAGGGCGCGCTACAGCGCCTGCTTCAACTGCTGGAACCTTACCTGCCACCGAAAACGCATTGAGGTTGTTATGCAAAAACGGGCGATTTATCCGGGTACTTTCGATCCCATTACCAATGGTCATATCGATATCGTGACGCGCGCCACGCAAATGTTCGATCACGTTATTCTGGCGATTGCCGCCAGTCCCAGTAAAAAACCGATGTTTACTCTGGAAGAGCGTGTGGCGCTGGCACAGCAGGCAACCGCGCATCTGGGGAACGTGGAAGTGGTCGGGTTTAGTGATTTGATGGCGAACTTCGCCCGTAATCAACACGCTACGGTGCTGATTCGTGGCCTGCGTGCGGTGGCGGATTTTGAATATGAAATGCAGCTGGCGCATATGAATCGCCACTTAATGCCGGAACTGGAAAGTGTGTTTCTGATGCCTTCGAAAGAGTGGTCGTTTATCTCTTCATCGTTGGTGAAAGAGGTGGCGCGCCATCAGGGCGATGTCACCCATTTCCTGCCGGAGAATGTCCATCAGGCGCTGATGGCAAAATTAGCGTAGCATTTATGCCGGATGGTATGCCATCCGGCGCGCATCAATTACTTCTGGCACTGCCGACAATAAAACGTTGCCCGCTGCGCATGTTTCGTCGCCACAATCGGCGTACCGCACACTCGACACGGCTCGCCTTTTCGCCCGTAAACCTGCAATTCCTGAGCGAAATAGCCCGGTTTACCATCACTTTGCAGAAAATCTTTCAGCGTTGTACCACCCTGCTCAATCGAACGCAGCAACACCGCTTTAATCACCCGAGCTAACAATTCACACTCTGCCAGCGACAGTGATGACGCCAGCCGATCCGGATGGATCCCCGCCGCAAACAGAGATTCGCTGGCATAGATATTCCCTACGCCTACCACCAGCTTGTTATCCATCAGCCACGGTTTAATCGCCGTTTTTTTCTTCGCGCACTTCTGATGCAGGTACTCACCGTTGAAATCGTCACTAAGCGGCTCCGGTCCAAGATGGGCCAGAACGTTGTGCCCTTCCAGCTCTTTGGTCCATAGCCAGGCACCAAAGCGGCGCGGATCGGTGTAGCGCAGCACTTTGCCGTTGCTCATCACCAAATCCACATGGTCATGCTTTTCAGGGGGAAATTCTTCTGGAAGGATGCGCAGGCTGCCAGACATCCCCAAATGAATGATAACCCAGCCCTCAGGCAGCTCCAGCAGCAGATATTTAGCCCGGCGCTGCACGCTAAGCACTGGTTGGTCGCTTAAACGGTAGATCTCTTCTGAAACCGGCCAGCGCAGGCGTCCGTTGCGCACCACCGCATGAAGGATGGTTGCACCAACGAGATGCGGTTCTATGCCGCGACGGCTGGTTTCAACTTCGGGTAATTCAGGCATAGCATCTCCGGGAATGAACAGATGCAGTCAATATGGGGGCAAGCAGATAACAAAAAACCCCGCCGAAGCGAGGTTTTTCGTTACATCAAAGCGAGAATTATTTGATTTTCGCTTCTTTGTAGATCACGTGCTGGCGAACAACTGGATCGAATTTTTTCAGTTCCAGTTTTTCCGGCTTAGTACGTTTGTTCTTCGTAGTGGTATAGAAGTGACCAGTACCAGCAGAAGAAACCAGCTTGATTTTCTCACGAATACCTTTAGCCATGATTTATTTCCTCTAAGTACTTAGTACTTTTCGCCACGGGCACGCAGTTCAGCCAGAACTGTATCGATGCCTTTTTTATCGATTACACGCATACCTTTAGCAGATACGCGCAGGGTGACAAAACGCTTCTCGCTCTCAACCCAGAAACGGTGAGAGTGCAGGTTCGGCAGGAAACGGCGTTTAGTCGCGTTCAGTGCGTGGGAACGGTTGTTACCGGTCACCGGACGCTTGCCAGTAACTTGGCAGACTCGGGACATGTCTATTCTCCAAAAATCAAATTAGCTCGAGCTTCGTATGGGGTATTGGCGCCTCGTCAGGCTTTACAGCCCGGTCATCGCAGTTCTATGTGAACTCTCGATTGCCAGGCCCAAATGCCAAACCCGAGATTCTCAAAGGTGGCGTAGTATACGCTGACTCAGCGATGTGCTCAAGTCCCGAACAGACAAAGATCCCGAAGGATCGCGCATAGCGGGTTAAATCCAGCCGCGTTCGGCAAAAGAAACATACTCTCCACGCCCAATCACGATATGGTCGAGCACGCGTAAATCCATGAACTGACAACTTTTTATTATCCGTTCGGTAATGAGTTTATCCGCTTTACTGGGTTCAGCACAACCCGAAGGGTGATTATGTGCAAGGATCAGCGCCGAGGCGTTTATTTTTATCGCTTCGCGGATAATTTCCCGAGGATGGACTTCAACATGGTTTAGCGTGCCGGAAAAAAGACGGCTATGCGTTATAACCCTGTGTTGGGAGTCGAGAAAGATCACCATAAAGATCTCCCGCTCCTCGCCCGTGAGCTGGCTTTGTAAAAATTCCCTCGTCATCTCCGGGCTGAGTAAAGGGCTTTCTTCACGCATCCGCACGTTGTAGTAACGCCGCGCCAGTTCAGCAATCCCCTTTAACTGGGCAAATTTCGCCACGCCAATTCCATGAACGCCACTAAACTGTTCATATTCAGAGGTTAACAAGCCATAAAGAGAGCCGAAATTCTCCAGCATCTCTTTTGCCAGGGTTAATACATCTTTACCGCGCGTTCCGGTACGCAGAAATAGCGCCAGCAGCTCGACATCCGTTAAGGCGCTAATACCAAACTTCAGCATTTTTTCGCGCGGCATCAACAGCTGTGCATTGTTTTTCACCTTCACCTCCTTTGTGGTGCTCGCATCCTGTCATAGCCGTTCCGTTAAATCGACGGCCAGTTTTCAATCCTGGAAAGCGCCTCGCAAAGTGATTCTCAGGTGAAGGCACGACAACAAAAGTATTGTGATAAAATCGCCAACTTCTGGTGTCACCCAACAGGAAAAATCATCATGAGCCTGGCCGGTAAAAAAATCGTTCTCGGCGTTAGCGGCGGCATTGCTGCCTATAAAACCCCTGAACTGGTGCGTCGTTTGCGCGAGCGCGGGGCCGACGTCCGCGTAGCCATGACCGAAGCGGCAAAAGCCTTTATTACCCCACTTAGCTTGCAGGCAGTTTCGGGGTATCCCGTTTCCGACAGTCTGCTTGACCCGGCAGCCGAAGCCGCTATGGGCCATATTGAGCTGGGTAAATGGGCTGATTTAGTGATTCTCGCCCCTGCCACGGCAGATTTGATTGCCCGTGTTGCTGCCGGAATGGCGAATGACCTGGTATCGACGATTTGCCTGGCTACACCTGCGCCTGTAGCCGTGCTCCCCGCCATGAACCAGCAGATGTACCGTGCCGCTGCCACGCAGCATAATTTAGAGGTGCTTGCCTCGCGTGGTTTGCTCATCTGGGGGCCAGACAGCGGCAGTCAGGCTTGTGGTGATATCGGCCCAGGGCGAATGCTCGATCCGTTAACCATTGTTGATATGGCGGTAGCGCATTTTTCGCCCGTCAACGACCTGAAACATCTGAACATTATGATTACCGCCGGCCCGACGCGTGAACCGCTCGATCCGGTGCGTTATATCTCTAATCACAGCTCAGGCAAGATGGGTTTTGCTATCGCCGCCGCCGCTGCCCGTCGTGGCGCGAACGTCACGCTGGTATCAGGTCCGGTTTCGCTACCGACGCCACCGTTTGTTAAACGTGTTGATGTAATGACTGCGCTGGAAATGGAAGCCGCCGTAAATGCTTCTGTACAGCAGCAAAATATTTTTATCGGTTGCGCCGCCGTGGCCGATTATCGCGCCGCTACAGTGGCCCCTGAAAAAATCAAAAAGCAGGCCACGCAGGGTGATGAATTAACAATAAAAATGGTTAAAAACCCCGATATCGTCGCTGGTGTTGCCGCACTAAAAGACCATCGACCCTACGTCGTTGGATTTGCCGCCGAAACAAATAATGTGGAAGAATACGCCCGGCAAAAACGTATCCGTAAAAACCTTGATCTGATCTGTGCGAACGATGTTTCCCAGCCAACTCAAGGATTTAACAGCGACAGCAACGCATTACACCTTTTCTGGCAGGACGGAGATAAAGTTTTACCGCTTGAGCGCAAAGAGCTCCTTGGCCAATTATTACTCGACGAGATCGTGACCCGTTATGATGAAAAAAATCGACGTTAAGATTCTGGACCCGCGCGTTGGGAAGGAATTTCCACTCCCGACTTACGCCACCTCTGGCTCTGCCGGACTTGACCTGCGTGCCTGTCTCGACGACGCCGTAGAACTGGCACCGGGTGCCACTACTCTGGTTCCGACCGGGCTGGCGATTCATATTGCCGATCCTTCACTGGCGGCAATGATGCTGCCGCGTTCCGGATTGGGACACAAGCACGGTATCGTGCTCGGTAACCTGGTAGGATTAATCGATTCTGACTATCAGGGCCAGTTGATGATCTCTGTGTGGAACCGTGGTCAGGACAGCTTCACCATTCAACCTGGCGAACGTATCGCCCAAATGATTTTTGTTCCGGTAGTACAGGCCGAATTTAATCTGGTGGAAGATTTCGACGCCACCGACCGCGGTGAAGGCGGCTTTGGTCACTCTGGTCGTCAGTAACACATACGCATCCGAATAACGTCATAACATAGCCGCAAACATTTCGTTTGCGGTCATAGCGTGGGTGCCGCCTGGCAAGTGCTTATTTTCAGGGGTATTTTGTAACATGGCAGAAAAACAAACTGCGAAAAGGAACCGTCGCGAGGAAATACTTCAGTCTCTGGCGCTGATGCTGGAATCCAGCGATGGAAGCCAACGTATCACGACGGCAAAACTGGCCGCCTCTGTCGGCGTTTCCGAAGCGGCACTGTATCGCCACTTCCCCAGTAAGACCCGCATGTTCGATAGCCTGATTGAGTTTATCGAAGATAGCCTGATTACTCGCATCAATCTGATTCTGAAAGATGAGAAAGACACCACAGCGCGCCTGCGTCTGATTGTGTTGCTGCTTCTCGGTTTTGGTGAGCGTAATCCTGGCCTGACCCGCATCCTCACTGGTCATGCACTAATGTTTGAACAGGATCGCCTGCAAGGGCGCATCAACCAGCTATTCGAGCGTATTGAAGCGCAGTTGCGTCAGGTATTGCGTGAAAAGAGAATGCGTGAGGGTGAAGGTTACACCACCGATGAAACACTGCTGGCAAGCCAGATCCTGGCCTTCTGTGAAGGTATGCTGTCACGCTTTGTCCGCAGCGAGTTTAAATACCGCCCGACGGATGACTTTGACGCCCGCTGGCCGCTAATTGCCGCGCAGTTGCAGTAATATGACGCCGGATGACTTTTCATCCGGCGAGTTTCTTTAAACGCCAAACTCTTCGCGATAGGCCTTAACCGCCGCCAGATGTTCCGCCATTTCTGGCTTCTCTTCCAGATAAGCAATCAAGTCTTTCAGGGTGATGATAGAGATCACTTTGCAGTTGTAATCACGTTCAACTTCCTGAATTGCCGAAATCTCGCCGCGACCACGCTCCTGACGATCGAGCGAAATCAATACGCCAGCAAGCGTCGCGCCATTGGCCTGAATAATTTCCATCGACTCGCGAATCGCCGTTCCGGCGGTGATCACATCATCCACCAGCATTACGCGTCCTTGTAACGCGCTACCGACCAGATTGCCGCCTTCACCGTGGTCTTTTGCTTCTTTGCGGTTAAAGCAGTACGGCAGATCCAGGTCATGATGCTCCGCCAGCGCCACAGCGGTAGTGGTGGCAATTGGGATCCCTTTGTAAGCAGGGCCAAACAGCAGATCGAACTCAATGCCGGAATCCACTAACGCTTCAGCGTAAAAACGGCCTAACAGTGCCAGATCGCGCCCGGTATTAAACAGCCCGGCGTTGAAGAAATAGGGGCTTTTGCGCCCGGACTTCAGCGTAAACTCGCCAAACTTTAATACCTGCTTGCCAAGCGCAAATTCAATAAACTGGCGCTGATATGGTTTCATGCCTTCGCTCCTCATCTTACTTTTCTACAGACAAAAAAAAGGCGACTCATCAGTCGCCTTAAAAATCAGTTTGCCAGCGCCGCCTTCTGCGTCGCTACAATGGATTCGATTCCCCCTCTGGCCAGCGCCAACAAGGTGAGTAGCTCTTCATGGGTAAACGGCTCGCCTTCTGCCGTTCCCTGAACTTCAATGATGCGCCCGTCTTCGGTCATCACCACGTTCATGTCCGTTTCAGCGGCAGAGTCTTCAACGTATTCCAGATCGCAAACCGCTTCGCCGTTCACAATCCCGACAGAAACCGCGGCTACCATCCCTTTCATCGGGTTGGTTTTCAGCTTGCCATTTTCAACCAGTTTATTCAGGGCATCGGCTAGTGCAACACAAGCACCGGTGATAGAAGCAGTGCGGGTGCCGCCATCGGCCTGAAGTACGTCGCAGTCCAGCGTAATAGTAAACTCACCGAGGGCTTTCAAATCTACTGCGGCGCGCAATGCACGAGCGATTAGACGCTGGATTTCCATCGTGCGGCCGCCCTGCTTACCCTTCGCCGCTTCACGGGCATTACGGGTATGAGTAGAGCGCGGCAGCATACCGTATTCTGCGGTGATCCAGCCCTGGCCCTGACCTTTCAGGAAGCGCGGCACGCCTTCTTCAATAGAGGCGGTACACAACACTTTGGTATCGCCAAATTCGACCAGCACCGAGCCTTCTGCATGTTTTGTATAGTTACGAGTCAGGGTAACGGGACGCACCTGATTATTGCTACGGCCTGCTGGACGCATATTGAAATCTCCGGCTTGAAACAAATGTGGCTGCGCATTATACGGACTTCCGGCGGTTATTCCTATCCTGACAAGGCATCGATGGCTATAATCCTTCCACCTCTCCTTTTATAAACAGGAACGTCTATGATCCGCAGTATGACCGCCTACGCCCGGCGTGAAATCAAGGGTGAATGGGGGAGCGCAACCTGGGAAATGCGCTCGGTAAACCAGCGTTATCTGGAAACTTACTTTCGTCTGCCGGAGCAGTTCCGTAGCCTTGAACCTGTCGTTCGCGAGCGTATTCGTTCTCGCCTGACGCGTGGTAAAGTGGAATGTACCCTGCGCTATGAGCCAGATGTCAGCGCACAAGGTGAGCTGATCCTCAACGAAAAACTGGCTAAACAGCTGGTAACTGCCGCGAACTGGGTAAAAATGCAGAGTGACGAAGGGGAAATCAACCCGGTTGATATTCTCCGTTGGCCAGGCGTGATGGCAGCCCAGGAGCAGGATCTCGACGCGATTGCTGCTGAAATTCTCGCGGCGCTGGATGGTACGCTGGATGACTTTATCGTCGCGCGCGAAACCGAAGGTCAGGCGCTGAAAGCATTGATCGAGCAGCGTCTGGAAGGCGTTACCGCCGAAGTGATCAAAGTCCGCGCCCATATGCCGGAAATCCTGCAATGGCAGCGTGAGCGTCTGGTCGCTAAGCTGGAAGATGCTCAGGTTCAGTTGGAGAACAACCGTCTGGAGCAGGAGTTGGTTCTGCTGGCACAACGAATTGACGTTGCCGAAGAGTTGGACCGCCTCGAAGCGCATGTTAAAGAGACCTACAACATTCTGAAGAAAAAAGAAGCCGTTGGTCGTCGTCTGGACTTTATGATGCAGGAGTTCAACCGCGAGTCAAACACCCTGGCCTCGAAGTCTATCAATGCCGAAGTGACAAACTCTGCCATCGAGCTGAAAGTGTTGATTGAGCAGATGCGCGAGCAGATTCAGAACATTGAATAACTCGTAACGCCAATTCTTACTTTTCAGCCTTCACAAATGCCGCCCACTCAAACAGAGCGGCATTTTTCTTCCCCGCAACTTCAATTCTGTTTTGCGTGCCTGCTCCAGATTTTGCGATGTTTTTTTGCCCAGCACACTGAGAACGTGAGATACTCACAACTGTATATAAATACAGTTACAGATTTACTTTCTTTGCAATCGATATCACATGGAGTGGGCAATGAACGAACATCATCAACCTTTTGAAGAAATACGGCATTATGGCACTGAAGGGCAAGAATTTTGGTCAGCGAGAGAATTGGCACCGTTACTGGATTATCGGGACTGGCGCAATTTTCAAAAGGTACTGGCCCGCGCGACTCAAGCGTGCGAAGCCAGCAATCAAGCTGCATCTGACCATTTCGTTGAAACCACCAAAATGGTTGTATTAGGTTCAGGGGCTCAACGAGAACTTGAAGATGTTCATCTCTCCCGCTATGCCTGTTACCTGGTAGTACAAAACGGCGACCCTGCGAAACCGGTTATTGCGGCAGGGCAAACTTATTTTGCTATCCAGACCCGACGGCAGGAGCTGGCTGACGATGAAGCTTTCAGGCAACTTCGTGAAGACGAAAAGCGTCTTTTTCTGAGAAATGAGTTGAAAGAACATAACAAACAATTAGTTGAGGCAGCGCAGCAAGCTGGGGTAGCGACAGCTATCGATTTCGCCATATTTCAGAATCATGGTTACCGGGGACTGTATGGTGGATTAGATCAGAAAGCCATCCATCAGCGGAAGGGGCTGAAAAAGAGTCAGAAGATCCTGGATCATATGGGTTCAACAGAACTGGCGGCTAATCTCTTTCGAGCTACCCAAACAGAAGAAAAACTCAAGCGGGATGGCGTGAATTCAAAACAGCAAGCTAACACCACACACTTTGACGTGGGTCGCAAGGTGAGGCAAACCATTCATGAACTTGGCGGAACCATGCCTGAGGAGTTGCCGACCCCGCAGGTTAGCATCAAGCAGTTGGAAAACAGTGTAAAAATTACAGAGAAAAAATAGCAGAAACTAAAAACTCTTTTTGTTGATTGAGACACCCGATGCGTAAGCCAAGGTCCAGGTGCAGTGAACACAATGGCTAACATTGCACCTTTCTTTTCCACCCCTCAGTTTTAACCTACTTTTTCTTATGCATTTTCTCAGACAAGAAGTCAGAAGAATGCATCTACGCTACAGAAAACAACGATTTCACATAACTAAAAATTATCAATTTCCTCTCACCTTAAAAAATCTCAATCGTGACAATGCGCACAAATCGCTACCCTGCCAGACAGATTTTTAGGGAGAGAACCATGCTGTTACACATTTTGTATTTGGTTGGCATTACTGCCGAAGCCATGACGGGGGCGCTGGCGGCCGGACGACGGCGCATGGATACATTTGGCGTAATTATTATTGCGACCGCCACGGCAATTGGCGGAGGGTCCGTGCGCGATATTCTGCTGGGCCATTATCCGCTCGGCTGGGTCAAACACCCGGAATATGTGATTATCGTCGCTACTGCTGCGGTGTTAACCACTATCTTTGCTCCCGTGATGCCTTACTTACGCAAAGTCTTTCTGGTGCTCGATGCGCTCGGGCTGGTGGTCTTTTCTATCATTGGCGCACAGGTTGCACTGGATATGGGACACGGCCCGATCATTGCCGTTGTCGCAGCTGTGACGACCGGCGTATTTGGCGGCGTTTTGCGCGATATGTTCTGTAAACGCATCCCACTGGTATTCCAGAAAGAGTTGTATGCCGGTGTCTCATTTGCCTCCGCCGTGCTGTACATCGCGCTGCAACACTATGTTTCTAACCATGATGTGGTGATTATCTCCACCCTGGTATTCGGCTTTTTTGCCCGTTTACTGGCGCTACGTCTTAAGCTGGGATTACCGGTCTTTTACTACAGCCACGAAGGTCACTAAGGTTCAAAACCTGTGATCTGCTGGGCAGCCAGCCAACTGCCCAGCTTCTTGATTTGCGCATTTTCCTTCCATTCAATAACCTGTCTGGCGCGCCCCGATCCAGTCCCCGGCAACTGCTGCCAGAACTGTTCTGTGCTAAATAAAAGTTGCGACCAGGACCGTTCATCACTGGCGTTAAGCGCCGCCCGGGTTAGTGGTATTCCCATTGCCATCACCCAGCGAGTAAAAGGCTGCTTACGAGCCAGATTAAACTGATGCCATAACTGTGTACTTTTACTTTTCGCGATCCCCGGCGTGTTCTGTAATTGCTCTGGCGTTAATAAAAGCCAGGAAAAGATATGCTCAAAGCGATGAGTCTGATGCAGCGCGCGCCAGCCAGCCTCACCAATGCCATCCAGCCCCAGAACCTGTTTTGACCCCAGCCAGACTAAGCGTGAAATGAACTGTTCCCGACAAACATCAGAAGCAAAGTAGCAGGTCAACGAGTTAAAGCGGTTTTCTGGTGGTGTCGGTTTTGTGCGTTCTGTACCGCGCCAGACCACATTATCAATGCGAGGAATACCCTGCCCGGCAAGGCTGACGAAGATCTGATCACCAGGCGCAATATCCCACTCCTGCCAGCGTCTGACGGAACCAACATTCACCCGCTGAACTTTTTTATCATCCAACATGACAGGCACAAGTGACGCAACCACCGAGATTTTACCGCTCTTGCCCACCGCAAACTGAATCGCCTTCACTTCGGCAACCTGAGCTACAGGTTGATATTTCCAGGCCACCAGCCACTCTGCCTGGCCCGGCAGCCAATGGCGAGATTCGGGTTCCTTAGCCGCTCGTACAACCACGCCATCGGTGACGAAGGGTAATTTCGCTTTCCACCACTCATTGCGTATGCGCTCAACCTCATCAGCATTGTTAACCGCACGGGTATACGTCTGCGTTAGAGTAAAACCTGCGGTAGTCAGCTGCTGTAAACGATCGGTCATTAACTGCGTTCCATCCGGCCATGCCCAGACAAAAACGCCCAGTGAATTCAGCGTGTCGCTATTCCCCTGGCGCATCAGGAGACCAGCAACTTTTGAGCGGGCATTTATTCCCCCCATTTGTTGTTGGATATGCCCCTCGCGCTTGAGAAATATTTCCCCCTGAAGTGTACTATTGACTAAAGGCCCGCTAACGGTTTGCGGCACAGAGGGAATTAAGCTAACTTTCTGCGTCCAGTCCTCCCCTTTCAGGCCATTGCCGCGACTGATTGCTTTGTTCAGTTTCCCGTCCCGATAAACCAGGGTTACCGCAACGCCATCGACTTTCGGCTGCACCCAAAGATCGTTGTGTTCACGCATCCAAAGACGTAGTGCATTTTTATCCGCTAATTTACGCACGCCTGTATGCGCAACTGGATGCATAACTGTGCCTACCAAAGGTGGCATCATCGCGTCGCGGGGCTCGTTCCCAAAACAGCGTTGCCACTGCGTGAGACGGGCGCTTAACTGATCGTAAACACCGTCTTCAATTTCACTTTCCCCTTCCTTCCAGTAGTCATCGTCCCACTGTTTTATTTGCTGTTGCAGGCGGGAAATTTCTTCCTGTGCTCTGGCTGGCGACCAGGCCGGACAGACCGCCCACGCCGATGATTGCCAGCACAAGATACTTATTAATATCGCCATCCATACTTTCATCATCACCTCCGCTGTAGATAGTCAGGCAGATATACAACGTGATGAAAGCAAAGCCGAGTGGCAAAAACGGAGTCTGCGAGGACGCTTCCTGAGAATCGTCTTTATTGCAGTGAATCACAGGCAAATGCGGAAGCAGCTACGCAAAACGCAACAACTTTGCGCAAAAAGTGTGAGCAAGGGCTACGTCACATGGCCGCGCCGTGTATAATAAGCTCGTATGTAGGCTTTATTTCGCTAATCACATACGAAAGATACTCATGGCTCAAGGCACGCTTTATATTGTTTCTGCCCCCAGTGGCGCGGGTAAATCCAGCCTGATTCAGGCTTTATTAAAAACCCAACCGTTGTATGACACCCAGGTTTCTGTTTCACACACCACGCGCCAACCGCGTCCTGGTGAAGTTCACGGTGAACATTATTTCTTTGTTAATCATGATGAATTTAAAGAAATGATTAGCAGAGATGCGTTCCTCGAACACGCAGAAGTTTTTGGTAATTACTATGGCACTTCGCGTGAGGCCATTGAGCAAGTACTGGCGACCGGTGTCGATGTTTTTCTCGATATCGACTGGCAGGGCGCGCAGCAAATTCGCCAGAAGATGCCGCACGCGCGGAGTATCTTTATTTTACCGCCGTCCAAAATTGAACTGGACCGCCGTCTACGCGGTCGCGGTCAGGACAGCGAAGAGGTCATTGCAAAGCGTATGGCGCAAGCTGTTGCAGAAATGAGCCATTACGCCGAATATGATTACCTGATTGTGAATGATGACTTCGATACCGCGTTGACCGATTTGAAGACCATTATTCGCGCCGAACGTCTGCGCATGAGCCGCCAAAAGCAGCGTCATGACGCTTTAATCAGCAAATTGTTGGCAGACTGAACCTGATTTCAGTATCATGCCCAGTCATTTCTTCACCTGTGGAGCTTTTTAAGTATGGCACGCGTAACTGTTCAGGACGCTGTAGAGAAAATTGGTAACCGTTTTGACCTGGTACTGGTCGCCGCGCGTCGCGCTCGTCAGATGCAGGTAGGCGGAAAGGATCCGCTGGTACCGGAAGAAAACGATAAAACCACAGTAATCGCGCTGCGCGAAATCGAAGAAGGTCTGATCAACAACCAGATCCTCGACGTTCGCGAACGCCAGGAACAGCAAGAGCAGGAAGCCGCTGAATTACAAGCCGTTACCGCTATTGCTGAAGGTCGTCGTTAATCACAAAGCGGGTCGCCCTTGTATCTGTTTGAAAGCCTGAATCAACTGATTCAAACCTACCTGCCGGAAGACCAAATCAAGCGTCTGCGGCAGGCGTATCTCGTTGCACGTGATGCTCACGAGGGGCAAACACGTTCAAGCGGTGAACCCTATATCACGCACCCGGTAGCGGTTGCCTGCATTCTGGCCGAGATGAAACTCGACTATGAAACGCTAATGGCGGCGCTGCTGCATGACGTGATTGAAGATACACCCGCCACCTACCAGGACATGGAACAGCTTTTTGGTAAAAGCGTCGCCGAGCTGGTAGAGGGGGTGTCGAAACTTGATAAACTCAAGTTCCGCGATAAGAAAGAGGCGCAGGCCGAAAACTTTCGCAAGATGATTATGGCGATGGTGCAGGATATCCGCGTCATTCTCATCAAACTTGCCGACCGTACCCACAACATGCGCACGCTGGGCTCACTTCGCCCGGACAAACGTCGCCGCATCGCCCGTGAAACCCTCGAAATTTACAGCCCGCTGGCACACCGTTTAGGTATCCACCACATTAAAACCGAACTCGAAGAGCTGGGTTTTGAGGCGCTGTATCCCAACCGTTACCGCGTAATCAAAGAAGTGGTGAAAGCCGCACGCGGCAACCGTAAAGAGATGATCCAAAAAATCCTCTCGGAAATCGAAGGGCGTTTGCAGGAAGCGGGAATACCGTGCCGCGTCAGTGGTCGCGAGAAGCATCTTTATTCGATCTACTGCAAAATGGTGCTCAAAGAGCAGCGTTTTCACTCGATCATGGACATCTACGCCTTCCGCGTGATCGTCAATGATTCCGACACCTGTTATCGCGTGCTCGGCCAGATGCACAGCCTGTATAAGCCGCGTCCAGGTCGCGTGAAAGACTACATCGCCATTCCAAAAGCGAACGGCTATCAGTCTTTGCACACCTCGATGATTGGCCCGCACGGCGTGCCGGTTGAAGTCCAGATCCGTACCGAAGATATGGATCAGATGGCGGAGATGGGTGTTGCCGCGCACTGGGCTTATAAAGAGCACGGCGAAACCAGCACGACTGCACAAATCCGCGCCCAGCGCTGGATGCAAAGCCTGCTGGAGCTGCAACAGAGTGCCGGTAGTTCGTTTGAATTTATCGAGAGCGTTAAATCCGATCTCTTCCCGGATGAGATTTACGTTTTCACACCGGAAGGGCGCATTGTAGAGCTGCCTGCCGGTGCAACGCCCGTCGACTTCGCTTATGCGGTGCATACCGATATCGGTCATGCCTGCGTGGGCGCTCGCGTCGACCGTCAGCCTTACCCGCTGTCGCAGCCGCTCTCCAGTGGCCAAACCGTTGAAATTATTACCGCACCGGGCGCTCGCCCGAATGCCGCATGGCTGAACTTTGTCGTTAGCTCGAAAGCGCGCGCCAAAATTCGTCAGTTGCTGAAAAACCTCAAGCGTGATGATTCTGTAAGCCTGGGCCGTCGTCTGCTCAATCATGCGTTGGGTGGCAGCCGTAAGCTCAATGAAATCCCGCCGGAAAATATTCAGCGCGAGCTGGACCGCATGAAGCTGGCAACGCTTGACGATCTGCTGGCTGAAATCGGCCTTGGTAACGCAATGAGCGTGGTGGTCGCGAAAAATCTGCAACATGGGGACGCCTCCATTCCGCCGGCGACTCAAAGCCACGGGCATCTGCCGATTAAAGGTGCTGATGGCGTGTTGATCACCTTTGCGAAATGCTGCCGCCCCATTCCTGGCGACCCGATTATCGCCCACGTCAGCCCCGGTAAAGGTCTGGTGATCCACCATGAATCCTGCCGTAACATCCGTGGCTACCAGAAAGAGCCAGAGAAATTTATGGCTGTGGAATGGGATAAAGAGACGGCACAGGAGTTCATCACCGAAATCAAGGTGGAGATGTTCAATCATCAGGGCGCGCTGGCAAACCTGACGGCGGCAATTAACACCACGACCTCGAATATTCAAAGTTTGAATACAGAAGAAAAAGATGGTCGCGTCTACAGCGCCTTTATTCGTCTGACCGCCCGTGACCGTGTGCATCTGGCGAATATCATGCGCAAAATCCGCGTGATGCCAGACGTGATTAAAGTCACCCGAAACCGAAATTAATGTTTTATGAACCCAACACGTTATGCACGCATCTGCGAAATGCTCGCCAGGCGGCAGCCTGATCTGACCGTCTGCATGGAGCAGGTCCACAAACCACATAACGTTTCTGCGATTATTCGTACCGCAGATGCTGTTGGCGTACATGAAGTTCATGCCGTCTGGCCTGGCAGCCGGATGCGCACCATGGCTTCGGCTGCGGCTGGCAGCAACAGTTGGGTACAGGTAAAAACGCACCGTACCATTGGCGATGCCGTCGCCCATCTGAAAGGCCAGGGCATGCAGATTCTGGCTACACATCTTTCTGATAACGCTGTCGATTTCCGCGAAATTGATTACACCCGCCCGACCTGTATTTTGATGGGTCAGGAGAAAACGGGCATCACTCAGGAAGCGTTAGCCCTGGCGGATCGGGACATCATTATACCGATGATCGGTATGGTGCAGTCGCTGAATGTTTCCGTTGCCTCAGCCCTCATTCTTTACGAAGCCCAGCGCCAGCGGCAAAATGCAGGCATGTACCTGCGTGAAAACAGCATGTTGCCGGAAGCGGAGCAACAACGGCTGTTGTTTGAAGGCGGCTATCCGGTGCTGGCGAAAGTCGCAAAACGCAAAGGCCTGCCTTACCCCCACGTTAATCAGCAAGGCGAAATTGAAGCCGATGCTGACTGGTGGGCTACTATGCAGGCTGCAGGGTAAGTGCCATGAAAGGTCGCCTGTTAGATGCTGTCCCGCTCAGTTCCCTAACGGGCATTGGTGCAGCGCTTAGTAACAAGCTGGCGAAAATCAACCTGCATACCGTGCAGGATTTACTCTTACACCTTCCTCTGCGCTACGAAGATCGCACCCATCTCTACCCCATCGGTGAACTACTGCCGGGCGTTTATGCCACGGTGGAAGGCGAAGTGCTGAATTGCAATATCTCCTTCGGCGGTCGGCGGATGATGACCTGCCAGATCAGCGACGGTTCCGGCATTCTCACCATGCGCTTTTTCAACTTCAACGCGGCAATGAAAAATAGCCTGGCGACTGGCCGCCGCGTGCTGGCCTATGGCGAAGCAAAGCGCGGTAAATATGGTGCGGAGATGATCCACCCGGAATACCGCGTGCAGGGCGATCTCAGTATGCCAGAGTTGCAGGAAACGCTAACGCCGGTTTACCCAACTACGGAAGGCGTAAAGCAGGCCACGCTGCGTAAATTAACCGACCAGGCGCTGGATCTGCTCGACACCTGCGCCATTGAAGAACTCCTGCCGCCGGAACTGTCACAAGGAATGATGACGCTACCGGAAGCGTTGCGCACTTTGCACCGCCCGCCGCCGACGCTACAGCTTAGCGATCTCGAAACCGGGCAGCATCCGGCACAACGCCGGCTGATTCTGGAAGAGTTGCTGGCGCACAACCTCAGCATGTTAGCCTTACGTGCCGGAGCACAGCGTTTTCATGCCCAGCCGCTGAGCGCCAATGACGCGCTGAAAAATAAACTCCTCGCAGCCTTACCGTTCAAGCCAACGGGCGCACAGGCACGCGTGGTGGCGGAGATCGAGCGCGATATGGCGCTGGATGTGCCGATGATGCGCCTGGTGCAGGGCGATGTAGGTTCCGGTAAAACGCTGGTCGCCGCCCTCGCCGCGTTGCGTGCGATTGCGCACGGCAAACAGGTGGCATTGATGGCACCAACCGAATTACTCGCCGAGCAGCACGCCAATAACTTCCGTAACTGGTTTGCTCCGCTCGGTATCGAAGTGGGCTGGCTCGCCGGTAAACAGAAAGGTAAAGCACGACTGGCACAGCAGGAAGCCATCGCCAGCGGTCAAGTGCAGATGATTGTTGGTACGCACGCCATCTTCCAGGAACAGGTGCAGTTTAATGGTCTGGCGCTGGTGATCATCGACGAACAGCACCGTTTTGGTGTGCATCAGCGTCTGGCGTTATGGGAGAAAGGCCAGCAGCAGGGTTTCCATCCGCATCAGTTGATCATGACCGCCACGCCGATCCCCCGCACGCTGGCAATGACTGCATATGCCGATCTCGATACCTCGGTCATTGATGAGTTACCGCCAGGTCGTACGCCTGTGACGACGGTGGCTATCCCGGATACCCGCCGCAACGACATTATCGACCGCGTGCGCCACGCCTGCATGACTGAAGGTCGTCAGGCGTACTGGGTTTGTACGTTGATTGAAGAGTCAGAGTTACTGGAAGCGCAGGCAGCAGAAGCCACGTGGGAAGAGCTGAAACTGGCCTTACCGGAACTGAATGTCGGTCTGGTACACGGACGGATGAAACCAGCCGAGAAGCAGGCCGTCATGGCATCATTTAAACAAGGCGAGTTACACCTGCTGGTTGCCACGACCGTTATTGAAGTCGGCGTTGATGTGCCTAACGCCAGCCTGATGATTATCGAAAACCCTGAGCGTCTGGGTCTGGCGCAGTTACACCAGCTGCGCGGGCGTGTAGGTCGTGGCGCGGTGGCTTCTCACTGCGTGTTGCTCTACAAAACACCGCTTTCTAAAACGGCGCAAATTCGCCTGCAAGTGCTGCGCGACAGCAACGATGGTTTTATGATTGCACAGAAAGATCTGGAGATTCGCGGCCCTGGCGAATTGTTAGGCACGCGTCAGACGGGTAATGCTGAATTTAAAGTG
This sequence comes from Escherichia coli, assembly GCF_036503815.1. GTDB lineage: Bacteria > Pseudomonadota > Gammaproteobacteria > Enterobacterales > Enterobacteriaceae > Escherichia > Escherichia coli_F. The sequence continues at coordinate 85,861 of NZ_AP027764.1, read as the reverse complement.
GCGGATTTGCTGCGCGATCAGGCGATGATCCCGGAAGTTCAGCGCCTGGCACGCCATATTCACGAACGTTACCCACAGCAGGCAAAAGCCCTGATAGAACGCTGGATGCCAGAAACGGAACGTTACTCCAACGCATGACCAGACTCATCACAAGACAAGTCACGCAGTAAATCTTCAATCTGGATAGTGATGATATCCACTGCCTCATACGCATCCTGCGCAATTCGCGCCGCCATTGCGCCTTCCGGTTCACCACGCAGAATTTCAGCCGCTGCCTGTACGCCAGCCACAATCATTTCAGGTGTTAACATTTGGCGAAGAAAAGCGCGATTCTCAGAGGACCAGCCATCTTTATGACCTAATGGATGCCCCCAGCCTAACCATTCTTGCGACCATAACGGATTGGCTTCTATGGGATAAATTAGATGCGCGGCATACTGAATAGCACACACCGCTTTTCCCGGCGTATCCAGCACCCACCAGCGTGACCAGAGAGAATGAATTAACGGCGCGGCCCCGCCCAGAGTATTGAATACCGCCAGCCAGCAAAGAACATTATTGAAACCACGCTCGTTATCCATACGCTGCAACGCGGTTTCCAGTAAAAATTGCCGTACCTGCTGGCGTTGGGAAGTATTCATCATCTCCTGCCAGAGATAGGGCCGACGCAATGCCTTCATTAAGGATTCTTCGAAGTGATCACCATAACCGCCAGCTAAAACGGTTTCATGCCATTGCACCAGGCATAGCGGAAACAGATAGCGAAACAGCTCTGGTTGCATCGGTTCGTTATAAACGAGATTGAGTACATAGTAAGCACTCAAATCCCATTCGCCTATCTGTTGCCACTCTTTAGCCGCCAGCGCCTTGAGTTCGGTATCTGCGTAATCAAATTCCGTTTCCCATACACAGAGCACTGGCGGCTCATCACCAAAAATATGGCGACAGTGTTCACGTAGCGTTTCCGGTTCCTTCCGACGCTTTTTCATTTTTAGCCCGCAAAAATCGGCAACATTAAATACAGCTTAATCACCAGCGCGTTAACGATATCAATAAAGAACGCACCGACCATCGGCACTACCAGGAACGCCATGTGCGACGGGCCAAAACGTTCAGTGATCGCCTGCATGTTGGCGATTGCCGTTGGCGTTGCACCGAGGCCAAAACCACAATGACCCGCAGCCAGCACCGCCGCATCGTAGTTTTTGCCCATCATGCGCCAGGTAACGAAGATGGCATACAACGCCATGAAGATGGTCTGTACCACCAGAATCGCCAGCATCGGCAGCGCCAGCGAAGCCAGCTCCCATAGTTTCAGCCCCATCAGCGCCATCGCCAGGAACAACGACAGGCTTACGTTACCAAGCACGGATACCGCACGCTCAAAGACGCGGTAAAAGCCCATCATTGACAGACCGTTGCTCAGAATCACGCCAACAAACAGTACACAGACGAAGGTCGGCAGTTCAAAAGCAGTGCCAGCCAAAAGTTGCGCAACAATTTTCCCCACCGTCAGGCAGATAGCAATCAGCGCGATAGTTTCAATCAGCACCAGCGAGGTGATCATGCGGCCCACATCCGGCTTTTCGAACGCCGTCGGGACTTCCTGGTCATCCGGAATACCGTTCGGCGTGGTGGAGTGTTTCACCAGATAGCGCGCTACCGGACCGCCAATCAAGCCGCCCAGCACCAAACCGAACGTTGCACAGGCCATTGCCACTTCCGTCGCATTGGTGAAGCCATAACGTTCAATGAACAATTTACTCCAGGCAGCACCCGTACCGTGACCGCCCGAAAGCGTAATAGAACCAGCCAGCAGCCCCATCAGTGGATCAAGCCCTAACAGGCTAGCCATACCAATGCCAATGGCATTTTGCATCACCAATAGGCCAACAACCACAATCAGGAAAATACCAACCACACGCCCACCAGCGCGCAGACTGGCAATGTTGGCGTTCAGGCCAATGGTGGCGAAGAAAGCCAGCATTAACGGATCGCGCAGGGACATATCAAAGTTGACTTCCCAGCCCATGCTTTTTTTCAGTACCAGTAGCGCCAGCGCCACCAACAAACCACCCGCAACAGGTTCCGGTATGGTGTATTTCTTCAAAAAGGAGACGGAATGGACCAACTTACGCCCGAGCAGCAACGTCAGCGTTGCGGCAACAAGCGTTGCTAAAGTATCGAGATGAAACATAGTTACTCCTTTGTATCCGCATCACTCTTTCATACTCGTCATACTTCATCGCGCAGTGGCACCTTCATGAAATATGACGGGTATCGAGTCATGCTTTCCTGGGTCAAATTCTCAGCTGTTAATGAACAAATGGCATGGATTTTAAGCAGAAAAATACCAAAAGTTATATAAAAAAGTGCATTTATCTCATTTAAATATTTAGCAGAGGCCGTGGCAAACGTTTGCTTTTCTCTTTCGGTCAGCTAAAATGCCCGCTTTGCTACCACGGGATTGTTTTCGATGTCTGTTTCCACCCTCGAGTCAGAAAATGCGCAACCGGTTGCGCAGACTCAAAACAGCGAACTGATTTACCGTCTTGAAGATCGTCCGCCGCTTCCTCAAACTCTGTTTGCCGCCTGTCAGCATCTGCTGGCGATGTTCGTTGCGGTGATCACGCCAGCGCTATTAATCTGCCAGGCGCTGGGTTTACCGGCACAAGACACGCAACACATTATTAGTATGTCGCTGTTTGCCTCCGGTGTGGCGTCGATTATTCAAATTAAGGCCTGGGGTCCGGTTGGCTCCGGGCTGTTGTCTATTCAGGGCACCAGCTTCAACTTTGTTGCCCCGCTGATTATGGGCGGCACAGCGCTGAAGACCGGTGGTGCTGATGTTCCTACCATGATGGCGGCTTTGTTCGGCACGTTGATGCTGGCAAGTTGCACCGAGATGGTGATCTCCCGTGTTCTCCATCTGGCGCGCCGCATTATTACGCCGCTGGTTTCTGGCGTTGTGGTGATGATTATCGGCCTGTCGCTAATTCAGGTTGGGCTAACATCCATTGGCGGCGGTTACGCAGCCATGAGCGATAACACCTTCGGAGCACCGAAAAATCTGTTGCTGGCAGGCGTGGTCTTGGCCTTAATTATCCTGCTTAACCGTCAACGTAACCCATATTTGCGCGTGGCCTCACTGGTGATTGCGATGGCGGCCGGATATGCGCTGGCGTGGTTTATGGGCATGTTGCCAGAAAGCAACGAACCGATGACGCAAGAACTGATTATGGTGCCAACGCCGCTCTACTACGGTCTTGGTATTGAATGGAGCCTGCTGCTGCCGCTGATGCTGGTCTTTATGATCACTTCGCTGGAAACTATTGGCGATATCACGGCGACGTCTGACGTTTCCGAACAGCCTGTATCCGGTCCGCTATACATGAAACGTCTGAAAGGCGGCGTGCTGGCAAACGGTCTGAACTCGTTTGTCTCGGCGGTGTTTAACACCTTCCCGAACTCCTGTTTTGGACAAAACAATGGTGTGATTCAGTTAACAGGTGTTGCCAGCCGTTATGTTGGTTTTGTTGTGGCACTGATGTTGATTTTGCTCGGCCTGTTCCCAGCAGTAAGTGGATTTGTGCAGCATATTCCTGAACCTGTGCTGGGCGGCGCGACGCTGGTAATGTTTGGCACCATCGCCGCCTCCGGTGTGCGTATCGTTTCTCGTGAGCCACTGAACCGTCGGGCGATTCTGATTATCGCGCTGTCGCTGGCGGTCGGTCTGGGCGTTTCTCAGCAGCCGCTGATTTTGCAGTTTGCTCCTGAATGGCTGAAAAACCTGCTCTCCTCCGGGATCGCCGCGGGCGGTATTACTGCCATCGTGCTAAATCTGATTTTCCCACCAGAAAAACAGTAATTCACTGGCGGCGGTAAGATAATTACCGCCGCAGTCTCACCTCTTTCACCATTCCCGCCTTGAGGATTGCGCGTAAATCGTGCATAACTCCCTTATGTGCATTTCACGGGATGGAAGACCATGAAATTTATTGGGAAGCTGCTTCTCTACATTCTCATCGCTCTGTTAGTGGCGATCGCTGGCCTCTATTTCCTTCTGCAAACCCGCTGGGGAGCAGAACATATCAGCGCATGGGTTTCCGATAATAGCGACTATCATCTGGCCTTCGGGGCGATGGATCACCGTTTTTCCGCGCCATCTCATATCGTACTGGAGAACGTCACGTTTGGTCGTGATGGTCAGCCCGCTACCCTGGTGGCAAAAAGTGTCGACATTGCGCTAAGCAGTCGGCAACTGACCGAACCACGCCATGTCGATACCATCCTACTGGAAAACGGGACGCTGAATCTCACCGACCAGACCGCGCCGCTGCCGTTCAAAGCCGATCGTCTGCAACTGCGTGATATGGCGTTTAATAGCCCGAATAGCGAATGGAAACTGAGCGCGCAACGGGTAAATGGCGGCGTGGTTCCGTGGTCACCAGAAGCCGGTAAAGTGCTGGGTACGAAGGCGCAGATTCAATTCAGCGCCGGATCGCTTTCGCTCAATGATGTTCTTGCCACCAATGTACTCATTGAAGGCAGTATTGATAACGATCGCGTTACGCTGACTAACCTGGGTGCCGACATCGCCCGCGGGACATTAACCGGAAACGCGCAGCGTAACGCCGACGGCAGCTGGCAAGTGGAAAATCTGCGGCTGGCGGATATCCGTCTACAAAGCGAAAAATCGCTAACCGACTTCTTTGCGCCATTACGCTCTGTCCCGTCGTTGCAGATTGGTCGCCTGGAAGTCATTGACGCTCGTCTGCAAGGTCCGGACTGGGCGGTGACCGACCTCGATCTCAGCTTGCGCAACATGACCTTCAGTAAAGATGACTGGCAGACACAGGAAGGCAAACTGTCGATGAACGCCAGCGAGTTTATTTATGGTTCGCTGCATTTATTTGACCCGATTATAAACGCGGAATTTTCCCCGCAGGGCGTAGCACTGCGCCAGTTCACCAGCCGCTGGGAAGGGGGCATAGTCAGAACGTCAGGGAACTGGTTGCGTGACGGGAAAATGTTGATCCTTGATGATGCGGCAATTGCCGGACTGGAATATACCTTGCCAAAAAACTGGCAACAGTTGTGGATGGAAACGACACCCGGTTGGTTAAACAACCTGCAACTGAAGAGATTTAGCGCCAGCCGCAATCTGATCATTGATATCGACCCTGACTTCCCGTGGCAGCTCACCGCGCTCGATGGTTACGGTGCCAATCTGACGCTGGTTACCGATCATAAATGGGGCGTCTGGAGTGGCTCGGCGAATCTGAATGCCGCCGCCGCAACGTTTAATCGTGTTGATGTCCGTCGTCCGTCGCTGGCGCTAACTGCCAACAGCAGCACGGTGAATATCAGCGAACTGAGTGCATTTACTGAAAAAGGCATTCTGGAAGCCACCGCCAGTGTTTCACAAACGCCACAACGTCAGACCCATATCAGCCTGAATGGACGCGGTGTGCCGGTGAATATTTTGCAACAGTGGGGATGGCCTGAACTACCGTTGACTGGCGACGGCAATATTCAGCTTACCGCCAGTGGCGATATTCAGGTCAATGTCCCGCTGAAACCTACGGTTAGCGGGCAATTGCATGCCGTGAATGCCGCAAAGCAGCAAGTGACTCAAACCATGAATGCGGGCGTAGTTTCCAGTGGTGAAGTTACGTCGACGGAGCCGGTGCAGTAAAAATAAGGACGCTAGCGGATATCAGCGCTAGCGTTCCCCGTTATTAGCGCAAAATTCCATACTCACTGCACAATAACCATTTCACCGGTTCATCTTCTTCTATCGCCGGAAAACGTCCTCCCGGTTCAAGAAAATAATTATCGTGTTGGTCATCATTTACCATCGAAATTTCCCAGCCAAGAACAAACGCTTTTTCTGCCCAGAAGCGATGATACAGACGTGGCGGCAGACAAATACCCTGCCCCGGCTTCAGTACCAATGTTTCGCCTGACTTCACGGAACGTCGCTGACCATCAACACTCACCGTAATGACCCGTTGCTCATCGCAGAGACAGGATTCGTTGGCCCAGGCCAGTTGCATACATAAATCGCCGCCACCCCGATTGAGGATATCTTCCATTTTTTGGTTATGAAAATGCCAGGGAGTCTGCTGATCTTGTTGGATCTGCAACATTTTCTCAGCATACGGTTTTGGATATGCCGCCGACCCCAGCGCGCCGTTGCGCATCGTTAGCAGTGTTAGTCCCGTTTGGTTGAAATCACCACGACCAAAATCGGTGATATCCCAACCGAGCTGTAAGTCGACTACTTCTTGCCAGTTATCCCGTTCCCGCTGCAGCCAGTCATCCACCGTAAAATAGGCGAACTCTGGCAAACAAACGCGGAAGGTCTGCGCAATGGCATGTGCTTTATCAATAACATAATTAATTTGTGAGCGTTTCATTGGCTTCTCCGTTGCGCATAGCAAGCCAGGCAGCGCCACGCATTCCGCTACTGTCGCCGTGCTGTGCTTTTACAATGGGAGTGGTGAATTGATCGGTGAAAACCAGTGGAGCGACTTCTGCGTTCAGATCGGTGATAAGCAGTTCCACATTCGAAAGCCCGCCGCCGATCACAATCACGCCAGGGTCAACAACGTTAACGATGGTTGCCAGCGTGCGGGCAAGCTGTTGGCGAAAACGTGCCACCTGCTGCATGGCACAAGCATCACCACGTTGTGCCAGGGTGACAATCGCCGCAGGAGTGAGCAAGTTACCAGTCATCTGTTGATAGCGTTCACTAAAACCGCTGCCGGAAACAAACGACTCCACGCAGTTGTGTTTGCCGCAATAGCAACTGACTGATGGACCATCTTCCTGCTCCGTATAGCCTGGCAACGTGATATGACCGCATTCGGCAGCATTTCCCCAGGCCCCTATAAACGGTCGTTGCTTGATGGCAATGCCACCGCCGCAGCCCGTGCCAAGCGTAATACCAAATACCACGTCATAATCTTGCCCGGCACCGTCGCAAGCTTCTGATAGCGCGAAGCAGTTACCATCATTGGCTATCACCACCGGTTGCCCAAGCAATTGCTGCAAATCAGCCTGTAACGCATGACCGTTAATCACCTGAATATTCGCATTTTTAATCAGGCCAGTGAGTGGCGAGATACTGCCGGGTAAGGCGATCCCTGTCAGCATCGGTCGTTGAACGTCCCGCCTAATCTGCTCGATAAGCGCCACAACGCATGAGACAAATTGTTGATATGTCGACTTTTGCGTCGGGCAGCGGTAACGGCGAATCTCCCAGCCATGCGCATCCATGACGACGGCGGCGATTTTGGTCCCACCAATATCCAACCCCAGATAGTGCATATCTCGTTCCTTGTTGCGTAAAAGGCGGGTCACCCCGCCCTTCTGGCTTAGTACAGTAATGCTTTACCGAGCGAACCGAACAGTTTCATTTTGTGGCGAATGACTTCCCGCGCCGCGCTAATCGCATCCGGATAGATGACGTTCGGGTCCCACCAGCTCTCTTTAGCGAGAATTTCACGCACTTTCTGGAAATAGGCGTATTTCATATCGCTGGAGATATTGATTTTGCCAACGCCGAGCGTAACGGATTCAGCAATCTCCGCGTCCGGGTTTGCCGAACCACCGTGCAACACCAATGGAATATCAATGCGCCCGGCAATGTCGCGCAAAATGTCCATTTGCAGTTTCGGCTGCATCCCTTTCGGATAGATGCCGTGTGCCGTACCAATCGCTACCGCCAGTGTGTCGGCCCCTGTACGAGCAATAAAATCGGCGGCTTGCGCCGGGTCAGTGTAGGTAACTTGTGAAACTCCACCTTCCACTGACGTTCCTGTTTGTCCGATGGTCCCCAGTTCACCCTCAACCGATACTCCAACCGCGTGAGCGAGGCGAACCACTTCTGCGGTCAGCGCCACGTTTTCTTCATACGGCAGCAGCGAACCGTCGATCATTACTGAGGTAAATCCGCAGCGAATCGCACGCAAAACATGCTCTACAGAGGCACCATGATCGAGGTGCAGTACAAACGGGACCGGACTACGCTGGGTAATTTCGCGAACGTGAGCGAAAAAGGCATCGCCCACAAAATCATGTTCGCTGGGATGGATAGCAATAATCGCCGGAGTATTTGTCGCTTCTGCTTCATCCACGACTGCGCGAAGGAAACAGTTATCCGCCACATTAAATGCGCCAATGGCAAAGCCGTGCTGGCGGGTAGGTTGCAGTAATTCTTTCATCGAAACTAACATGTTAAATCTCCAGTTTCAGCGTGTAGTCCGCCCTGCCGGTGCGTTATTGCACTGGCATAAAGGCCATGACAGAAAATGAATCAGGCTTTGCCGATAGAGCCGCTCGCCTGTAAATACGGTGTAATCGCTTCTTCGAAGGCCAGTTCCATAGCTTTCAGCGCGTCCACCAGTTCAATGGATATATCGTGACAGAGGGTATGCAGGAGCGCGGATTTCCCCCGTTCAAAAATGGCCGCCCCCACGTTGATTTTTGCTACCCCCAGCGTCGTACAGAGCTGGAGCTGATCGAACGGCGTACCGCTACCGCCATGTAATGCCAGAGGCACGCTCGAGCAGTGGAAAATCTCCGCCAGACGCTGAAAATCAATAGCAGGTACAACACCAGGCGCGTACATGCCGTGCGCCGTGCCTACCGAGACGGCCAGTAGATCAATGCCTGTCTGCGCGATAAACGGTTCCACATCAGTGGGTTGCGTCATCAGGTCGGCATTGGTGGCCTGGTCGTAACGCGGCGCATCTGCCAGATGGCCCAGTTCGCCTTCCACGCAGAGCTGCGCGCTGGCGGCGAGTTCCACCACCGCCCTGGTCTGGCGCACGTTCTCCTCCAGGGGAAAAGCAGAAGCATCAATCATTAATCCGCTGAAACCAGCACGAAACGCCTGACGAATACAGTCCGGATTTTTGCCATGATCAAGCGCCAGAGCGACCGGTACTGAGGCAGATTCCGCGAGCGTTTTAACCACTGCCGCCGCGACGGGTGCAGGAAAATGCGCCAGATGCCCCTGATAGAGATTGAGAATGATCGGAGCACGATTCTTCTCCGCCACGCGGATAGCTGCGTGAGCACTTTCCAGATTCATACAGTTGATCGCCAGCAAGGCGTAATGTTCATGCCAGGCTTTCATCACCATACTTTTCATATCGGCAAACATAGGGCCTCCGGTTATTCGAGGGTGAAAGTGATCTCTTCATCTTTCAGCTTTTGATCGCTCAGTTCGTCAAACTCTTCGTCACGTTCCGTTACCGGTTTCTTCCAGAGTGAAAGCATCACGCCACAAATCACCGTGCCTATACCCAGCGCCAGGCAAAACAGCAGAGGATGGGTGAACAAAGGCACAACAAACAGGCCGCCATGCGGAACCGGACTCTCCACGCCCCACACCATGATCAAGCCGCCAGCTACCGCAGAAGCCACCACACAAGATCCCACCACTCGCAGCAAGTCACGCGCGGCGATCGGAATGACTCCTTCAGTGATCATGCAGATCCCCATCGGAAACGCGGCTTTCAGCGCCTCGCGCTCCGCACGGGTGTATTTATGGCGTGTCAGTAAGAACGAAAGTGTGATGCCAAACGGAGGGATGATTGAGCCGACAAATTTCACGGCTTCTGGCCCGTAGACGCCGCTGACCAGCAAGCCATCGGAAAACAACGACATTGTTTTATTTACCGGACCACCGAAATCGAAGGTTGCCATCGCGCCAAGTATGGCCCCCATCAGGAAGCGCGATCCGCCCTGCATCGACTCGAGCAAATGAATCAGTGCTTCTTGTAACCAGGCGATGGGTTTACCAATCAGCGTCATCATTAACAGCCCACCGATAATGGTGCTTAATACCGGCAACACCATGATTGGCATGAGTCCTTGCATCGACTGCGGCAGGCGGATATAGCGTTTAAGTAGCAAAATGGTGTAGCCCACCAGGAAACCACCCAACATACCGCCAATAAATCCGGTATGGATTTGCCCGCAGAGAAAGCCGACAATTAGGCCCGGGGCAAATCCGGGACGATCGGCAATAGAATAGGCAATTGCCGCGCTAATCAGCGGCACAATCAGCCCCATTCCCCAGCCGCCAATCTGATTAAGCATCCACGGGATTGTTCCTGTTTTTTCACCAACATCTGTACCGCCAAGAACTTGCCCCAACGCAATACATATCCCGGCGGCCACAATAAGGGGTATCATCCACGAGATGCCGGTTAATAAATGTTTTTTAATTTCCTGTGAAACCGGAATTTTATTGTCTTTCATATTAAGATCCCTCCAGTATAAGGATCATTTGTTTCCCAGTGATTTTTCGACCTTTTCAAGAAATTGAACGGGCGATTTAATGACGATCTCTGTCTTTACTCGCACAATACGTTTATTGGTGAAGCGTTCTTCTCCTTTTATTTTCACATCTACAGCAAGAATCACGACGTCAGCAGCAGAGATATCTGCCGCCTGTAATTCATTTTCTGTACCAATGGTTCCCTGGGTTTCAACTTTAATGGTATGGCCCAGAGCTTTTGCTCCTTTGATTAACTTTTCACGAGCAATATAGGTATGAGCAATACCCGCCGTACAGGCGGCAACACAGACAATATTCATGACATACTCCCTGTTATTTAGCAGACATCGGATTGTGCATACTGACTAAAGAGATCAATGATTTTTTGCGGACTCGTCTCAACTAACAATTGTTCTATGATGTCATCATCCGCAAGCGCGCCCGCGACCTGAGAAAGTAAACGGATATGGGTGGTATTTTGATCTTCAAGACGTACCGCAAATAAAATAATACAGCGCACGCTACTGCCATCCAGCGTTTCCCAGGGAATATCCTGCCGGGTACGGCCAATTGCCAGCGTAGTATTAATCACAGCTGAAGATTTACCATGCGGGATCGCAATATGATTTTCAAAACCAGTCGAGCCTTCCGCTTCGCGCTGCCAGACATCTTTAATAAAGGTTTCCCGACAATCGATCGCACCATCTTTTTTGAGAAGATTAGTTAATTCTTCAATCGCCTCCGCTTTATTCGTCGCTTGCATATCTAAAATAACGCGATTCGTATTCAGGATTTTTGTTATGTCCATTCGTCATACCTCATAAAATTCTGACATTAAATTTCAACGACCCGAGACGTCGCATGATGTAATTTTTCCGTAATCACCATTTCAGTGACCCGCTTAATATCGGCATCATTAAAAAAAGCGGTAACATAAGCGACCGGCATAGTGACTGTAGGCAAATTAATGGTCGAAATAATCAGTTCGATATTGTCAGGCAAAACCTGTGATAAATTCGCTGCTGAAATAACATCAACAATCGTCCATTCAGGAAATGCTCGCAGAATACGGCTTTTCAGTAGATGCGAAGTTCCGATTCCGGTTGAACAGACCAGTAATACACGTTTACGGGCAATTTGCCGCTCCATCGCAGCCTGAAAATGAACGGTCAGGTAACCCACTTCATCCTCGCTCACTGCATTCTCACCCCAGGTTTTAAATACCTGATTCACCACATATTGCGTCAACCGCCAGACATCCGCTAATTCTGCTTTAATATCTTCCAGCAATGGATTACGGATATGAATGCGATAATTTAAACGGTTAATCAGCGGCTTAATATGAACCAACAAGCCATCATATAATGCGCTGTCTTCACTAAAATCGCAGTCCACGATGTCACTGAATACCGTAATTAAACGCCAGGTAATCAGACGCGCTTCATTGCTGGCCTGCATATGTGAAATAATGCTAACATCTTTTTGTCCATCAATCGCCACACCTGATGAAATGATATATTGATAAATAAACCAGACTTCATCATCGGGCAATGTATGTGCAATTCGTTGTTCTATCTTATGAATCATCTGACTGGCAACATTAAAGATATTTTCATCATATTGCCTGGTTTGATCTTCTTCTCTTGATAACGCATTCCCGTGCGTGTTGCGATACATCATAATAAGGATGTGAGTAAAAATGTTAACGTAATAAGGTTCTCCCAAAGACCAACTTAATTCATTTTCCATATCCAGTAACAATGACTGGACAAATAACACTTCTTCCTCTCCAAAATAATGGACTAATGCTTTATAGCTTCCGGGATCCAGACGTGAATACACGACACCTTGCGGCTCATTATGGTTAATAATGCCGTTAATCAGTAATGCCATTGCCTGTCGGACTTGCCCTTCACTACCTTCAATATGCGTACCACTTGGGCTGCGGATCAACGATAACCCCAACGGCGCAAGCCAGGACTCAATTACTCTCAGGTCATTAACAATAGAGGCTCCGCTGATAAAGTAGCGTTCTGACAATTTACTGATCGACGTTTCATTCGGTGTTTCACTTAATAACTGCGACGCTATTTTAACGCGCCTGGCATTATTCATTACACCATCAATCTCTTCACATTCTGCCACCAACAAATGATCAAGATGCAGCAAATCAGCAATATTCTCCGCGCTTAACATCACACCCGCGCCAGCACGCTTCTCAACAGTTATTCTCCATTGCCCCAGCCATTGCTCAAGTAAACGTAAATCACGTTGAATGGTTTTTTCCGAAACATTTAAATAGCCGGCAATCGTAACAATAGTCGTATATTCCCTTCGTGGTAGAAGGAATCGTAATAATCTGTTTTGTCGCGAGGTAATCATTTGCATTTTTTACCCTTATCACAGATTAAGAAGCCCCATGAGGAAGAGCTTCAGTTGCCATCTCTGAGGGTAAATATAAAGCAGAATAATTTCACAACAATACTAAAATCTGTCCGTAATCCGGACAGTGATAAAACAAAGCAAGGCGGTTAAGGGATATTTTTCAGCACAGATCACATTTTCGCGATGAATAATCGTGATCATGCTCGCAAATACGATGGAAGAAATATTTATTACCAGATGTGAGATTATTTACCGGATACGACACAAAACCATTCGTATCCGGCATTCTTCAATAGATTACAACGTAATTGTCAGCGCATTCCCTTGAGGCGTCACCACCAGCCCCTGCTCACTTTCAGCCTGCGAACCGCCTTGCAGACCATTTACTTTCACAACATTGCGCAAGCACAGCGTCCAGTTCTTCGCCACGCCCGCACCATTCACAGTAATTGTGTTGCCAGTACGCGCCGCTTTCAGGGTGAAAAGAACGGAACCATCGGCAGCGGGCACTTCACAGATGGCTTCATGCCCGTCTTGCAGATTAAAGAGCTGGAATGCCGTGCCTTCGTGCCACGCGTAATCGGGACGTTGCTCGTTGTTGCCCAGCGCCAGTAGAGTGTTATCACGCACATAAACGGGCAGACTCAGAAAGCCGTGCTGCTGTTTATGCCAGCGACTACCATCGAGTTCATCGTTGTGCCACAGGTGTGTCCAGCGACCTTCCGGCAAGTAGAACTGCACATCGCCCGATTCAGTGAACACCGGAGCAACCATCACGTTGTCGCCTAACATGTATTGACGGTCAAGGTAATCACAAGCCGGATCGTCCGGAAACTCCATCATCATGGCCCGCATCATCGGCGTACCCCGCGCGTTCGCACGAGCAGCCTCACGATACAGATACGGCATCATGCGGCATTTCAGTTGCGTGAAGAAGCGCACCACATCACAGGACTCATCATCATAGGCCCACGGCACACGATAAGATTTGCTGCCGTGTAAACGGCTATGGCTGGAGAGCAAACCAAACGCGCACCAGCGTTTGTAAACGTGCGCCGGAGCGGTATTCTCAAAGCCGCCGATATCGTGGCTCCAGAAGCCAAAACCAGAAAGGCCAATAGACAAACCACCGCGCAGGCTTTCCGCCATTGATTCGTAGTTAGCGTAACAGTCGCCACCCCAATGTACCGGGAATTTCTGCGCACCGACGGAGGCCGAGCGGGCAAACAAGACGGCTTCTTCCTCGCCAACGGTTTCCTTGAGCACGTTCCACACCAGTTCGTTGTAGATGTACGCATAATGGTTATGCATTTTCTGCGGATCGGAACCGTCAAACCATTGAACATCGGTTGGAATACGTTCGCCAAAGTCGGTCTTAAAGCAATCAACGCCCATCGCGACCAGACCTTTCAGTTTGTCGGCGTACCATTTGCAGGCATCCGGATTGGTAAAGTCATAAATCGCCAGACCTGGCTGCCATTTATCCCACTGCCACAGCGAACCGTCCGGGCGTTTGAGTAAATAACCTTTCTCTTGTAACTCTTTAAAGACAGGGGATTTTTGCCCGATATAGGGGTTAATCCAGACGCAGATTTTTAGCCCTTTCGCTTTCAGGCGGCGGATCATCCCTTCCGGGTCCGGGAAAGTCAGCGGGTCCCACTCAAAATCGCACCACTGGAAGGCTTTCATCCAGAAACAGTCAAAGTGGAAAACATGCAGCGGCAGATTGCGTTCCGCCATACCATCGATAAAGCTGTTTACCGTCGCTTCGTCGTAGTTGGTGGTAAATGAAGTGGTTAGCCACAGGCCGAAGGACCACGCGGGCGGCAGCGCCGGACGACCAGTAAAACGGGTATAACGATCAAGTACCGCTTTCGGCGTCGGGCCGTCGATAACAAAGTATTCGAGATATTCACTCTCAACGCTGAACTGCACTTTGGAGACTTTCTCCGATCCCACTTCAAAAGAGACGCATTGGGGATGATTGACCAGTACACCATAACCACGGTTAGTCATATAGAACGGGATATTTTTATACGCCTGTTCAGTACTTGTGCCGCCGTCCCGGTTCCAGGTCTCTACCGTCTGGCCATTGCGCACCAGGGCAGTAAAGCGCTCTCCCAGACCGTAAACTGTTTCGCCAACGCCAAGATCCAGCCGCTCAAACATATAATTTCGTTGATTATTCGTGTCCTGCACGTAGCCATTATTTTTCACCTGACTACCGGTAATACGTTCGCCGTTGCGCAGAAAATCCAGTGACCAGAACTCACCTTTGCTGACACGCGCACTTAAGTTGCCACTTTTAAACTCAGCGTAACGTTCTGTGTTTTCGATTGTGACCTTCACGTCCTGCAAAATATTGAGCGGGTAATGAGGACCGTTATTCAGCGCCCCCTGAAAATGCTCAATCCGTACACCGACAATACCTTCCTGTGGGGAGAAAAAGCGCAGCGTAAATAAAGGCGTATCAAGCTGCCAGGTACGTTCACGCACATCACGGGGGGCAGCATAGACCACCATTTCATTACCCTGCTGTTCAACCTCGAACACCTGAAGCGGGTGAATCAAATTGAGGCCAGGTTGAATCAACCAGTTTCCGTCGCTAATTTTCATTGCCGTTCCTTAGTTCTGCACTTCTTGAGAGGTGAATTGTTGCTGGCAACGGCGTTTGCCCTGCGCCAGCTGTTCCATAACGGTTTTCAGATTGTGCGTCGTGAGTGAGTAGTAGCGTTTAGCGATAATCGCGCTCAGCAAGTAACAGATCGCCGGAACAATCGTGAATAGCGCGATAATGATGCTAATCGTGGCGCTGTTCTGCGCTTTTTCTGCCGCATCATATCCGCCATAAGCCAGCATCCAGCCGATAAGAGCGCCGCCGAAGGCCAACCCCAGTTTGAGCACAAACAACGTGCCAGCAAAACTGATCCCGGTAAGGCGTTTACCATTGCACCACTCGCCGTAGTCGACGGTATCGGACATCATTACCCACTGGATAGGTGTCACCAGTTGATGCAACACACCAATCACGAAGATGAAGACAAACATGGTGATGCTGGCCTGCATAGGAACAAAGAACATCGCCAGGCTAATCACTGCCAGCAGGGCGTTCGTCCACCAGAAGATAGTGACTTTACATTTCCAGTCGGTCAGCGGTTTCGCCAGTGCGGAACCAATCAGGTTACCCACGCAATAAGTGGTAAGAAAAGCGACAAACACTTCCGGCGTACCCAAAATCCATGTGACGTAATACATCATCGCCCCGCCGCGTACGCACACCGCCAGAATATTGAAAATGGTCAGGAAACCGACAATACGCCACTGGTCGTTTTGCCAGATATCACGTAAATCTTCCCGCATAGACGTCGTTGTAGGTGGTGCTTCAACGCGTTCTTTAGTGGTGAAGAAACAAAATGCCAGCATCATAAATGCCACCACGGAAAGGACCGCGATACCGCCCTGGAAACCGAGTGGTTTATTATCACCACCAATTAAATTAACCAGCGGCATCATCAGCACAGTAGAGAGCATGCCTCCCGCGGTCGCCAGCACAAAACGCCAGGATTGCAGCGAGATACGCTGAGTCGGGTCATTGGTGATTACACCACCCAATGCGCAGTAAGGGATATTGACGACGGTATAAAGTAAGGTAAGTAGGGTGTAAGTAATTGCTGCATAAATCATTTTTCCGTTCATACTGAGATCTGGCGTGCTATAGGCCAGTACACAGACGATCCCGAATGGCAGTGCGCCAAACAGTACCCATGGACGAAATTTACCCCAGCGAGAGCGCGTTCGATCGGCCAACAACCCCATGCAAGGATCAGAAATTGCATCCAGTGCACGAGCGACCAAAAACATGGTTCCGACAAATCCGGCAGGAATGCCAAAAATATCGGTATAAAAGAACATCATATATAACATTACGTTATCGAAAATAATGTGGCTGGCGGCGTCTCCCATGCCATAACCAATTTTCTCTTTAACGGACAACACTTCACTCTTCATCTGCTTTTCCTTGATGCTATAGGGGTGCTGAGACCGATAACGCATTTTGTAAACCATCCCTGTGAGAGCGAATATTCCGATATCTGGTTATTAATTTATGATTCTTGTTTTATGTGATCGTGGTAGCGTAAATTACGCTCATATATCATTGTAAAATATGGGTTTTATATGAAATATAATGCTTTCGTGATAATACGCTGCATGTATTAGGCGGAAAAAACTGATCTGGGGGATGTAGAAACTCAAGGAAGTAGCTATAATGCGCCCCGCCTCCATGTAGCAATCGAGGCGCGGAAGATCGTCGTCTCCGGTGAGGCGGCTGGACTTCAAATCCAGTTGGGGCCGCCAGCGGTCCCGGGCAGGTTCGACTCCTGTGATCTTCCGCCAATTTGCCTCTACTGACGTTTTCCAACCCCTTGTAATACAGTCAATCCAGATATTTTCTACTGCTCAATATTTAATCGGCTTCAGGAATACCTGATCAACGGTTTTGTGATGGACGATGAGCGACTGAAGAATCCGCCTGTCGGTTCTTCTGTCCTCGAACGCATCCGCGATATTCGCGCCAGCATGCGCCGTGTTTATTTGCAGGTGATTTGCCCCCCTGCTGACTCTCAGCCAACTGTATCGCCATTAAGGTGAAGATGTTGTTTTACACGCCCCAGAACACCCTTTTTTTTATACGACGATTCTATTCCTTTAACCGCTGGCGAAAAAAACTGACCTATAAACTTCACCAATAATCAGACTGCCATCAAGATTAATTTGTTCATTTAATATATCAAATAAACTTGTTTTATTTTTACTATCAAAAATAGCTCATTGCCTTACTATAATTAATATATAAATTCGGTGATTAATTCTTAACATGCTTTTGCTAATAATCTCAATTGCTGGCCCTATAATATTGCGCTAGCATTGCTTTCTGGTTGTATCAGCGATACTCAAAAATTCTTAATATAATACTCATTCGACTGGTACTTATTTGTAACTCAGTTATATTTTGTCGCCCGGTGATTCAGAAGAATGCAAAAAACGGCTACCACTCCATCAAAAATACTTGATCTCACTGCCGCGGCATTTTTACTTGTCGCCTTTCTGACTGGTATTGCGGGCGCTCTCCAGACTCCCACCCTAAGTATATTCCTCGCAGATGAACTGAAAGCCCGTCCTATAATGGTAGGTTTTTTCTTCACCGGTAGCGCTATTATGGGAATTCTGGTCAGTCAATTTCTGGCAAGGCACTCCGATAAACAAGGCGACCGTAAATTACTGATCCTGCTATGTTGCTTATTTGGAGTGTTGGCCTGCACTCTTTTTGCGTGGAATCGCAACTACTTCATTCTTCTCTCTACGGGCGTACTTCTGAGTAGTTTTGCTTCCACTGCAAACCCGCAAATGTTCGCCCTCGCCCGTGAACACGCCGACAGAACAGGCCGTGAGACGGTCATGTTCAGTACATTTTTACGTGCTCAGATCTCGCTTGCCTGGGTTATCGGGCCACCGCTCGCTTATGAGCTGGCAATGGGATTTAGTTTTAAAGTGATGTATCTCACCGCTGCCATCGCATTTGTTATTTGCGGGCTGATAGTCTGGTTGTTTTTGCCATCAATACAAAGAAATATTCCTGTCGTTACCCAACCCGTAGAAATTTTACCCTCCATCCATAGAAAGCGGGATACACGGCTACTTTTTGTAGTCTGTTCAATGATGTGGGCGGCGAATAATCTCTACATGATAAATATGCCGCTATTTATTATTGATGAACTGCATCTAACCGATAAACTGGCTGGAGAAATGATTGGTATTGCTGCCGGTCTGGAAATTCCGATGATGTTAATCGCAGGCTATTACATGAAACGTATTGGCAAGCGACTATTAATGCTCATTGCTATCGTGAGTGGTATGTGTTTTTACGCCAGCGTACTCATGGCGACGACTCCGGCAGTTGAGCTGGAATTGCAAATTCTAAATGCCATTTTCCTTGGTATTCTCTGTGGTATCGGCATGCTTTATTTTCAGGATCTGATGCCTGAAAAAATAGGCTCTGCGACAACGTTATATGCAAATACCTCACGCGTCGGCTGGATTATCGCCGGCTCTGTTGACGGAATTATGGTTGAAATCTGGAGCTACCACGCGTTGTTCTGGCTGGCGATAGGGATGTTGGGTATTGCGATGATTTGCCTGCTGTTTATTAAAGATATTTAGCTCACCAGTCTGAGCTAAGAAAAATCGGCGTGGCGCAAACAGAGCCATCCTCGCCATTTTTGCTATCATGCCTGCATACATAAACGACAAAACAGTATGCAGAGGGAAAAATGGGTTCCACCAGAAAGGGGATGCTGAACGTTCTGATTGCCGCCGTGTTGTGGGGAAGTTCAGGGGTCTGCGCGCAATACATCATGGAGCAAAGCCAGATGTCGTCGCAGTTTTTGACTATGACGCGTTTGATATTCGCCGGTTTGATTCTGCTGACGCTGTCATTTGTGCATGGCGATAAAATCTTTTCTATTATTAACAATCACAAAGATGCCATTAGTCTGCTGATTTTTTCCGTGGTTGGCGCGCTAACCGTACAGCTCACTTTTTTGCTAACCATTGAAAAATCGAATGCTGCCACGGCAACGGTGCTGCAATTCCTCTCACCGACGATTATCGTCGCCTGGTTCTCACTGGTGCGTAAATCCCGCCCGGGCATTCTGGTTTTTTGCGCTATTTTGACATCGTTGATCGGGACTTTTTTATTGGTGACACACGGTAATCCGACGTCATTATCGATCTCTCCGGCCGCGTTATTCTGGGGCATTGCCTCGGCATTTGCTGCCGCATTCTATACCACCTATCCCTCAACGCTGATTGCCCGCTATGGCACGTTACCGGTCGTCGGCTGGAGTATGCTGATCGGTGGTCTAATCCTGCTGCCCTTCTATGCCGGGCAAGGAACAAACTTCGTGGTTAATGGCAGCCTGATTCTGGCGTTTTTCTATCTGGTGGTAATCGGAACTTCGCTAACCTTTAGTCTATATCTGAAAGGCGCACAGCTCATTGGCGGGCCAAAAGCCAGCATTTTGAGCTGTGCAGAACCATTAAGTAGCGCGCTGCTCTCTTTGCTGTTGCTGGGGATCACGTTCACATTGCCGGACTGGCTGGGCACACTGCTGATTCTGTCATCGGTGATTTTGATTTCAATGGATTCCCGTCGCCGCGCCAGAAAAATAAATCGTCCGGCGCGGCATGAGTGAGAATTACCAGCCAGGCACCGCGCCACCGTTAAAGATGGTTTCTGCCGCTTTAGCGACTTCGGGCGATTGATAAGATTGCAGAAATTCCTTCACGTTTTCTGCATTCTTATTATCTTCCCGTGCCACCAGAATATTCACATACGGCGAATTCTTATCTTCAATAAATACGCTGTCGTGCACCGGAGAAAGCCCGGTCTGCTGAATGTAAGTGGTGCTGATAATCGCCACATCAACTTTGGGATCATCCAGTACGCGCGGGAGCTGCGCCCCCTCGAGTTCCATAATCTGCAAATGACGAGGATTCTCGGTTATATCCAGCGCGGTAGGTAGTAACCCTTTTCCCTCTTTCAGAGTAATTAGCTTCTCTTTTTGCAACAGTAAAAGCGCGCGACCAAGGTTGGTCGGGTCGTTGGGGATCGCCACTGTCGCGCCTTCTTTTATTTGCGCCACGGTTTTGATTTTTTTGGAATAACCCGCCATGGGGAAGACAAATGTATTTCCCACCGCTACCAGTTTATAACCATGCGCCTGATTATCTTGTTCAAGAAAGGGTCGATGCTGGAAGACGTTCGCATCAAGCTCGCCATGATTTGTCGCATCGTTCGGTAGCAACGAACCGCTAAATCCTACCAGTTCAACATCGAGGCCATATTTCTCTTTTGCCACCTTTTTAGCGACTTCCGCGACATCTTGTTCTGCGCCATTAATAACGCCCACTTTAATGTGCTTTTCATCGCTGCTGCTCTGGTCGCAACCTGCCAGCAGAATTCCTGCCAGTAATAATGCGGCCCCCGCCCGTAGATGATGTGTTGTCAGTTTCATTTTTTATCCTTTTTTTAATCGTTAACTGACTATAATGGCAAGATCACTACGATTTAAAAAACGAAAAGCTATCGAATAGAAGAAAAAGGTATATAAAACTGGCACTTCTTACTGACCACGCAAACACCTTTCGTACAGCATGATGAGAGCGGCAAAAGCAAACTACACTTATGCTTCATTCGATGCACATTTGCAGAAGGTTGCAGCTATGAAGCCAACGATGCTACTCATGATTACCGTATTCCTGACTTTCCCAGCCATTTCTCAGGCCGAGTCGCCATTCAGTTCTCTACAGTCGGCAAAAGAAAAGACCACGGTATTGCAAGATTTACGTAAAATTTGCACGCCACAGGCGTCATTATCAGACGAAGCGTGGGAAAAATTAATGTTGTCTGATGAGAGTAACAAACAACATATCCGCGAAGCTATTGTGGCGATGGAGCGTAATAATCAGAATAACTACTGGGAAGCGCTGGGTAAGGTGGAATGCCCGGATATGTGAATTTCGCACACCTCCGCGCTCAGGCCAGCAGCCACTGACGTACGCTCGCACATCAGTAAATCACCTGCTTTTTCAAATTCCAATCAGAATTGAACCCGTTCATCAGGATTGTGGATAAAATTCCCTCTACATTATTTTCATTTCATCACATAGAAAATCTTATCTCATTGAAACAATACTTGTTTTTAATGCAGAAAAGGAAGCCCAACGGATGGGCATAAAAATGAGCGAATTTTGATATCACCACCCTCTAAAAAATGGTGAAGTCTGAACAAAGAATGTTCGAAAGGAGAGAGTAGAGATGGAAAGCGCAAATCTGGATTTAGAAGAAAATAAAGAAATTGCCAGTAAGTTCGAACGTGCATTAGGTATGGGAGCAACACTTGCAGAGCTGCATGGCATTACTCCGGATACCCTTGAAGGCGTTTATGCTTACGCTTATAACTTTTATGAAAAAGGAAGACTTGACGAAGCTGAGCTCTTTTTTAAATTTCTCTGTATTTATGATTTCCAAAATTATAACTATTTAAAAGGATATGCCGCCGTCTGTCAGTTGAAGAAAGATTATCAAAAGGCATTCGACATGTATCATATCTGTTTAATGCTATCTCCCGATAACGATTTCTCTTTAGTTTATTATATGGGCCAATGCCAGATGGGCTTAAAAAACACTAAAATGGCCACGGAGTTATTTAATACAGTCGTAACCTACAGCCAAAATGAAAAAGTTAAAGAGATGGCTACTGCTTATCTTGAACTCTTGACAGCCAATACCGAAGAGGAAGTTCAAACAGAGTGAGTCGGCAAAATGAACATAAACGGAAAAAACTCTTCTTTTACGCCTGAAGAGTTAATCAGGAAATATCATGAGGAAGCCCCGGTTGATTTAAAAAATAACCATGGCGATAAAATAAATGAGAAGAATAACAATAAACACATTACTTACTTTCCCGTTGATGCCATTTTAGATGGGAATAAACATCTGCCATGAGTTAAATAAAAAAAAATTAATTACACCCGATGATAGCTTAAAAAGGAGGTGAATTATGTCGACACCGATTACGGGACAAACGATCACATTTGAACAAATCAGCGAAACATTGCGCACACAGTATAGCGATGCGGAAAAAAGACTGCAGGACAGCAACAAAACGCAAGTTGATCCCATGCGGCTTAATAAAAATCCGAAGTCCCTTGATAACGATATTCGCGCTCGTCTTGAAAACAAACCTATGCTTGCTCCGCCTGAAATGCAGGTTTCCGATTCTGATAACGCCACTACAGCAAAGACGAACGATGCCCGCCTGACGATGATTTTGGGTAATTTATCAGGCATTGCCGATCAGGATATTACTACACGCTTGCATAATAACCTGGACAACACCCTGCTTCGACACGAAATGGCACATAATAAGTTTCGTGAATTAAGCGACGCCTACACCTCATCATTAGATTCAGCGCAAAAAGCCAACGATAATCTGCATCAGGCCAACAATAATTACAATGCAGTCGATAAAAGAGTGCAATCGCTGGAAAAAAAAGTCAACACATTGGATCAAGAGTTGTCGCAACTGCAACCAGACGATCCACAATACAATAAAGTACTGACGCAAAAAAATGCGGCTGAAAAAACACTCACGCTGTCGTTACAAAAAAAATCGTTAGCTGAGAAATCGTTAAATACAGCCATTATGGATGCTGATGCTGCGATCGGCCAAAGTATGGAAGTTTTTGACGAAATTCAACAGCAAGAACAGATTAATAACTTCACCACCAATATTTGCCTGACACAGGAAAACCAGAAAAACAGAAACGCGACAGCCACATTTATCCTTTTGATTACCTCAGTAATGGAAGTTATTGGCGATACAAATTGCGAATCTATTAAAAATCAATCTGAGGTAATGAAAGAAATCAACCATGTCAGGGAAAATAAACTCAATGAAACAGCACATAAATATACTACCACGACTAAAGTTTTAAAAATAGTTAATGAGTGTGTAACTGTAGTAACCTTTGCCGTAAGCGCAGTCTTAATTGTTGTTGGTCTTCTTGCTGCAGTTCCAAGTGGTGGTTCAAGTATTGCGGGTGCATTGGCACTTATTGGAGGAATAGCGGGCGCAGTAGTATTAGGTGTAGATATCACTTGTCAAATCGCTCTGGGCACCACGGCTACCGGCTGGATTTTAGGGAAAGTTGTAGAAGGTCTTTCGGCTGCGATTAAAACAGTTGATCCCACTCTGCTCGCAATCACCGCGCTTCTGGACGTTATTGGTGTCGATCAAGATACGATTGAACTGGTTAAAAGTATTTACGCAAGTGCAGCCGCTTCTATTGTCATGGCGACAGTAATGATTGGTGCAGCTGTAATATGTTCTGTAGCAATAGGGGCCGTTGTTTCTGCATTATCAAAAACAGCCGCCGAAGAAGTCACCAAAGAAATAACAAGCACTATAAAATCAACCATTGAATCAATTATTAATTCAGTTTCAAAAAATATTATAAAGGTATTAGACAGCGTATGCAGCGTGCTACAAACATCAGCCGTAGTGTTGAAGTTGATTGCCAAAATAAGTAATGGCCTTGAGAAAATAGGCTTACTCATCTGTGCAATAGCAACATCGACGATGAATTGTTTTGTTGCTGGAAACTCTGCCGACATGGCAATTTTACAACAGGACATGAGTAATCTATCAAAAACGCGTGAACAAATGCTTTCAGTATTGCAAAGGGTGGATAAAACCGTCGAACAAGAGGTAAGCCAGATGGTACGAGTATTACAACACCGAACTGAAGCCTTAAAATTTGCTTCCCATTCTATCGTATAAGAGGGTTTTAACATGGCCACCTATGAAATTAAAAATGCGTCCAGCACATCTAATATTAACAGTCTTGATAAAACAATCTTTGATAGAGATTATAGTAAAAAAAACAAAATACCAAATGATAATAAAATTGTGCAAAACTATAACCTTAAAGATATTAATCATGACATAAGCTCTCAGTTTATAATATTAAAAAATACAGACAGAGAAGTCTGTCCGGAACTAAGAGTAAAACTATTGGATAATCTTAATTACTCAAGGAGTACGCTAGATAATTTGAGGGGTGACCTTGACCAAGCTACAATTTCATCCAGTCAATTAAGCAGTTCTGCAGAACAGAGTTCTATTAAAATATCTAAATATAATATCCTTGATATGCTAGATAATTTGACCATGCGACAACAGGCTGTTATGGAGGAATTTTTAAGGGTATTCACATCAATGTATAAAGCCTCTGCTATGTCTGAGGCTATTATGAGCAACGTTTTTGAACAACTTGTCCAGTATCAGAAAACAGAAACCGTACACGCTACAATGGCAAGTTCGGCTGGTGTTCTTGCCGGGTCAACAATTGGCGCAGCCGGAGCTGCAGCATCTGTTGTAGCAAATTTCAGAAGCCCTCCCGAAAAGATGCAAACCCTTACATCTGATCAGAAGCACACTATCAGTGGAACTGATGATAAAACACAGCGAGGATTAAAAAGGGAAGTTCAAGATCAACAAGCTTATCTCAAGCAAATAGATGAAGAAATAAAAACAACAACGAAAGATACAACACTTGATGAAGAACAAAAAGAAGAGACCCTGAAATATTACGATAAAGAAAAAGAAACTACGGAAGAAAAGATTAGAGATAAAAACGAGCGTATTAGTATAAAACATAACAAAAGATATAATAAATATTTTACTATAGGTAAAGCAGATGTACTTTCACAGCTTGTTAATCAATCAACTCAAGCATCACTTAGAATTCTAGAAAGTACTACTCATGCAGAAAAAGAAATTGTTGAGCAAGCTAAAAATGTGATGCATTCAGTTATGAGTAGCTATCTGGATCAAATTAATCGTGATGTTCAAGGAAGAGATCAGGCACTCAATTTATTACAGCAAATAATACAAACCATTATTGATACTGATAGTGCTATCGTTCAAGGCATTCGCTCATAAATTATTGCAATAATAGTTAATTATATTTAAGGAGGAATGACACATGATTAATAAAGATAATAATTTAAATATAGATATTTTACGTCAGCAGAATGCAAACATTCCTCTTAAAGAGGCATCCTCGCAAAGTGAGGAGCCTCATCAACTGGAAAACAGCAAAAGCGAGGGTAATTTGTATAACAGCGCCAGTAAGGATAATAATATTGGCGCTATGCTCAAGAAAGATGTTGAAAAACTATCAACTTTAGTCAGTGAACGTAGCCCGCGAAATGAAGACTGGAAATGCCAGCATGACATACAACTTAACTTCGTTAAAAACTTGCTCAGAAATTTCCCTGCTGAAAACCTGACAGAGCAAGGATCTGCACTTTTACACGAAAGTTATTTGCTGATAAAAAACGTTCTGCATCTTACAGAAAATGTTAATACTATTGACGGAAAATTAAAGGATCCCGATAAAATATTGACCCTGCATAACTCTGTGAGAAAAACCCTGGCTAACGTTGCTCACAACACAACCGGGTCAAGTGCAATGGCAATGACCAAAGGAACCTTAACTCACGCTATCGCTTTTTTAGATAGTTTTGTGCCTGAAGATATTCAAGCCACAGAGATAAATAGTTCCCTTTTTTCTATGCTTATACAGAAACAAAAAAAAGCAATGTCAGGTAGTTCTGCATCAAACAGTAATGCGCCCGAAGTGAGAAGTTCAGCAACCAGCAGTACTTTAACGGCCAGTAGTTCAAGCGAATTTAAAAGTGATAAATATATATGCAGTGATATTGCTGATTTGATGAGTGTGCTCGGTAGCGACTACCTCGAAATCTATGCAAATAGCGTTGAGATAATGAGCGCATACTGGCAGGACTTCAGTGAACATATCCAAAGCAATATGGGAAAATGGACTCACTCTAATAAAAAAGGCGATGCGATAATTTTTGATGTCAATGCATTTCAAAAGGCCTTGATGCATTTTTATTATATCGATAAATATCCTAATGGTGATTTCCACTATCATTACAATCCAGACTATGTTTTATACCCTCCGGCACCTGCTGACAAAATTGGTGTTCCATTGGAAGAAGCAGAAAAATGGTGCGCCGCTTTAGGACTTCCGGTAATTCCACCCGATCCCAAACACCGCACACCTTCTCCGATTGTCGAAGTTGAACCACAAGGTAGCGGTTTATATGTTATTATTCCCAACCCTCAGATTATTGACAGTATGAGTCAATCTTCAGATTCAATGGTGCACAGGGATAATAAAGGGAAGGAAAAAAATATATCTAAAGAATTCACCGGTTATGAAATAAGCACAGCTGAATACCAGGCATGGTTAGCGGGTTATAATGGGCAAGCAGAAAACATGAAAACCGATGTACAGGTTATCACGACTAAATACAGCACAGCCAACTCCACCTACGATACGATTATAAAATTATTATCGTCAACCATTACAGCATTATTTGATTCAGCGAAAGATTATTTACGTTTCTGATTAAGTAACGCCAAATATTATAGTCCACTATCTGGTCTCGTAAAATGGGACCAGCGTTTCATATTATTAAGCATCAGCTTTCATTCATTTCTTCATCACAATCTTACAAAATGAGCGTTTTTTGATAGAGCAATTCTGCCAATACTTTATTTTATATTGATCAAATTAATACTATGAATAGAGAAAACGGAAGGAGCGTTCTATGCAACTGCAACATGGAAAAAATAATACACAACAATATATATTTGGCGACTTTGTATTAAAAAACAATGGAATATTATTATTCAAAAATAAAGAATACCATATTCCCCCCAAAGAACTTGGGGTTATCATTCTATTACTTAATGCTGACGGTGAAATTGTTAGCAAAGAAGAGATTATTGATAAGGTCTGGAGCGCAAGTGTTGCCAGTGATGAATCTTTAACACGGTGTATTTATGCATTGCGCAAACTTTTGCATGAGAATAAACAGTGTAAGTATATCGAAACGGTCTATGGTCGTGGATACCGTTTTACTGTACCCATTGTGATTGTAACCGATAATGAACCGGTAAAGTCGACTACCACTCTTGCTGTTTTTCCATTTCGTACTGAAGGTTCGATCAATGTTCTAAAACTGCATTACGAACTTGTGCAGGGCCTTTCAAAATATGCTTTTTGTGGTTTAGATATTTTACCTGCCTCGGTAACGAATGAGGCAAGCGATTTTTCTACTATCCATCAGTTTATTAATAAAACAGGCCCAGAATATTACATTATGGGTCAGGTCGTTCACTATGGTAAAAACTGGCGTTTATTTATTGAATTAATTCATGCCAGAACGCATAAGTTGATTGATCATCAAAGTATTGATTTTAACCCCGACAATCCTCTTTCCGTATTATTATCACAAGTAATTAATATTCTTATTGAAAAAATACCCAATATTAATTTTAAATCTATTAATACACAACAAATGCCATCTCTGGATTCTGCTGTTATGTATATGAATGGCAGAATGGAAATGTATCGTTATACACCAGAGAGTTTGAAACGAGCATTAGTAATATTTAGAGATTGTGTGAGTACGCAACCGCAAAATACCTTGCCCTACTGTTGCCTGGCGGAATGCCATATATCATTAGCACTCCTTGGACTCAGTGAACAAAAACAAGCAATAACTACGGCAGTAACCTCCATTGAAAAGGCTCTTGAAATTAACCCTTCAAATTCTCAGGCATTGGGTTTACTGGGTTTAATCAGTGGGCTAAAAGATGAACATTCAGTGTCTAATGTGCTATTTAAGCAAGCACATTTACTCAAACCTAATTCGCCAGACGTTTATTATTATCAGTCTCTGCTATGCTTTTTGAACGGTGACCTTGCAAGAGCATTTAATCTAATAGAAAAAAGCATTGCTCTTGAACCCAATAAAATGGGCATAAGCATTCTTAAATTAATTATACTTTATTACACATCCCCCCTCGATAACGCGATATCTTTTGCATTAAATCTTAACAGTCAAAACACCTGTAATAATCCAATTATTACCTCTATTCTGGCTATGTTCATGGCACTGAAAGGACATAATGACAAAGCCAAAAGTTTATTGCTTAAACTTGAGCCTGAACATGGTCTTGATTACAGCTGTGTTAACTTGCTTTATACGAAGTTTCTGATCTATGGCGCATCTATAAAAAATGACATTATGAAGTTACTGGCAAATATTAACACTAACAAAATCAATGGTGTGATCTTGCCGTTAATTTACACTGTTTATGGTAAAAAAGAATATGAAAAGCGCTGGCAACAATTAGTTAAAGACAATGATTTATGGTCAAATGTTTTGCTTCACGACCCTCGTTTGCTCAATGTAAAAAATGAATTTAATACTATCAGTGCGATGCGTACTTCTGCGTAAGAACGAAGAGAAATTGCCCTGCTGATGCAGGGCAATTTAGTAGTTATTTCGTTAAAAATATCTCACACACAAACCAGAAGACTTTCCTGATCCTGGTGTTGATATACCAGTTTCAGGATTGAATTTCTCGTGAACCCCTATAAGTACAGTACTTGTCCAGTAATCCGTACTGCTAAATGTACTGCCATAAGCTTTCAAATTACCATATTCTCCCCACAACGTACCTACTTTTCGTGGAACTACACCACTACTTGGTCGCTGCGCTAATTCTAAAGATGACGCCACTTGTCCATAGCTATTGCATGATGCATTTATAATATCCCAAGTGTTATTACTGGCAGCACCTAAACTAGTAAACCATTTTTTCATCTTGAATTTGAATACAACATTATTCCCTTTACCATCTTTTGGTTTCCCGGTAATAGTGATTTCACTATTTAGGGGCAGACTTATTGTGACTTCTCCATTATTGTTAACATTAATACCATAGATGCCTGCCGTCCAATCATAATCTGTATTCTTCATATTATGGGTTAATACTAAGGTGAATTTAGCCCCATCAAATCCTGTTTCAGGAAAACCATCTATCGCCCTGAATATTGCACCATTCACACTCAGAGAATCGACTACTACAAAAGGAAGGATGGTATAGGAAGGTTGCCCGTTTACACGCCAACCGTTAATCTGCAGAAATGAATTTAAGTTCTCTCCTTCTTTGTAGGCCATATAGGTACGCTCATATATGCCATCACCCAAATATATCCATTTAGCCCCTTCTTTCTTCTCCACATTTTGTAAGTACACTGCATTATCCAGCAAATCCAGACCGTTATCCAACGGGTTACCAAAATCATCAGCTAATAAAACACTGACAGGTAAATCCGCCCCAACAACCACAACATCATCTCTTATACGAAGCTGTGAACCATGCGGACTCGCTTCACCCGGTTTAATAGTATAATTATTTGAATAATTGGCATCGCTCCAACCAACCATCTTCAGTTGTGCATTCAAATACACTTCCGCGAAATGCGCCATATACTGTCTTTGATATTGCCCATTGCCGTTGTATATCCAATTATTACCCTGGATAGGATCTGCATTCCTGACTTTTACGTTTTCCTCATTAAGCTGAGCGACACCATCAGTAATAAAGTTACCCTGAGCATCACTAAGTACAACAGTCACCGTTATGCTCTCCCCAGCAATATATACCGTTTTGTCCGTGATAATCGTGGACTGAGTTTTTGCTGCTGCACCTGGTTGTATCCCGTATAGCGCGGAATTAATCTCCGTTGCCCATGTTTTTAATTTCAGACTGGCAACCAAATTTTTCTCGGCAAACCATGCTGTCCAGATCATGGTATATTCACCATTATTCTGTTCGACCCATTGCATCGAATCGGGGACTGCGCCGCCCACCGTAAAATTATCGATATATGATTCGATAACTCCTGATGTCAGCCCTAAAGCCGGGTTACCAAACTCATCCCGCAACGTTACTGTGACAGTTAATGACTCCCCGGCGATATATGTCGTTTTATCTGTCCTGATGGCTGAATTTGTTTGCACCGGAGCACCACTGTGGATGGAATAACTCTCTGATTGTTTACTGCTGCCCCACTCAGGCAAAGTCAACGTCGCGTGGTGAGAGTCTCCCGCCATTTGCGCCGACCATGTAGCAGTATAAACACCGGCGGTTTCAGACCATCCTCCTGAACGTACGGCTCCTTCCACTATTACGTTATCACCAGACAGTAAGGACTCGCCCCCTTCAACCAGGTTACCGTGCGCGTCTTTCAGCGTCACGGCGACGGTTATAGTGTCGCCAGCGGTGTAGGCGTTTTTATCCGTAGCGATAGTTGATGTGGCTTGCGCCGGAGAACCGGACTGTATGTCATAGCGATCTGACGTTACACCATCACTCCACGTCTGCAATTGCAGGTTGGCGTGCTGATTGGTACTGGCAATCGTCGCCATACGGGTTGTGGTATACACGCCACCTGATTCAACCCAGCTTCCCGTTTCTGACGGGTCGGTGCCAGCCACCGTAAGCACACCATTAGCTGCTAACTGTGAAGCTGCACCGGTTACCAGATTATCGAACACATCCCGGAGCGTAACCGTGATAGAGATTGTCTCTCCGACCGTGTAGTTCGACTTATTTGTCTCAATGGTTGAAGTGAGCTGCGATGCATCACCCGGTACAAAGGTGATGCTCTGACTCTGGCTGCTACCGTTAATGCTGGCAGTGACCGTACTGGCTCCGGCGGTCTGGCTGGTGACGGTGATTATTGCCGCGCCGTCCGGCCCGGTGATAACCGTCGCGGCAACCGCTGCCCCGTTGTCCGCTGAGACGCTGACCGTCTGTCCGGCCAGCGCATTGCCGAACGCGTCGGTGACTTTCACCCGCAGCGTGTTCGCCGTCGAACCGTCTGCCACTGAGCCGTCCTTAATGACCACCAGATCCGCGATCTTCGCGGTGCTGACATCCGGGATAAATGTCACGTTCTGGTTCAGAATGCTGTTGTTGATGCTGGCAGTGACCGTACTGATGCCCGCCGTCTGGCTGGTGACGGAGATTTCCACGGTGCCGTCCGGCCCGGTGATAACCGTCGCGGCAACCGCTGCCCCGTTGTCCGCTGAGACGCTGACCGTCTGTCCGGCCAGCGCATTGCCGAACGCGTCGGTGACTTTCACCCGCAGCGTATTCGCCATCGCGCCATCTGCCACTGAGCCGTCCTTAATGACCATCAGATCCGCGATCTTCGCGGTGCTGACATCCGGGATAAATGTCACGTTCTGGTTCAGAATGCTGTTGCTGATGCTGGCAGTGACCGTACTGATGCCCGCCGTCTGGCTGGTGACGGTGATTATTGCCGCGCCGTCCGGCCTGGTGATAACCGTCGCGGCAACCGCTGCACCGTTGCCCGCTGAGACGCTGACCGTCTGTCCGGCCAGCGCATTGCCGAACGCGTCGGTGACTTTCACCCGCAGCGTGTTCGCCATCGCACCATCTGCCACTGAGCCGTCCTTGATGACCACCAGATCCGCGATCTTCGCGGTGCTGACATCCGGGATAAACGTCACGTTCTGGCTCAGAGTGCTGTTGTTGATGGTTGCGGTAACTGTACTGATGCCCGCCGTCTGGCTGGTGACGGAGATTTCCACGGTGCCGTCCGGCCCGGTGATAACCGTCGCGGCAACCGCTGCCCCGTTGTCCGCTGAGACGCTGACCGTCTGTCCGGCCAGCGCATTGCCGAACGCATCGGTGACT
Organism: Escherichia coli; assembly: GCF_036503815.1. Lineage (GTDB taxonomy): Bacteria > Pseudomonadota > Gammaproteobacteria > Enterobacterales > Enterobacteriaceae > Escherichia > Escherichia coli_F. The sequence goes on along the minus strand of NZ_AP027764.1, from coordinate 53,935 downwards.
TTCACCCGCAGCGTGTTCGCCATCGCGCCATCTGCCACTGAGCCGTCCTTAATGACCACCAGATCAGCGATCTTCGCCGTGCTGACATCAGCAATAAACGTCACGTTCTGGCTCAGAGTGCTGTTGTTGATGGTTGCGGTAACTGTACTGATGCCCGCCGTCTGGCTGGTGACGGAGATTTCCACGGTGCCGTCCGGCCCGGTGATAACCGTCGCGGCAACCGCTGCCCCGTTGTCCGCTGAGACGCTGACCGTCTGTCCGGCCAGCGCATTGCCGAACGCGTCGGTGGCTTTCACCCGCAGCGTATTCGCCATCGAACCGTCTGCCACTGAGCCGTCCTTGATGACCACCAGATCCGCTATCTGCGCGGTGCTGACATCCGGAATAAATGTCACATCCTGGCTCCGACTGCTGTTGTTGATGCTGGCGGCGACGGCACTGATGCCCGCCGTCTGGCTGGTGACGGAGATTTCCACGGTGCCGTCCGGCCCGGTGATAACCGTCGCGGCAACCGCTGCCCCGTTGTCCGCTGAGACGCTGACCGTCTGTCCGGCCAGCGCATTGCCGAACGCGTCGGTGACTTTCACCCGCAGCGTGTTCGCCGTCGAACCGTCTGCCACTGAGTCGTCCTTAATGACCACCAGATCAGCGATCTGCGCCGTCCTGACATCGGCGATAAACGTGACGTTCCGGCTCTGGCTGCTGCTGTTAATGCTGGCAGTGACCGCACTGGTGCCTGCCGTCTGGCTGGTGGCAGAGATCTCCACCGTGCCGTCCAGCCCTGTGATGACAGTCGGAGCGACCGTTGCGCCGTTGCCTGCCAACACGCTGACCGTCTGCCCGGCAAGTGCATTCCCGAACGCATCGGTGACCCTCACTTGCAGCGTATTCGCCGTCGCGCCGTCTGCCACCGCGTTATCCTGGCTAACGACCAGATCCGCGATCTGCGCCGTGCTGACATCCGCAATAAACGTCACGTTCCGGCTCTGGCTGCTGTTGTTGACGCTGGCGGTGATCACACTGGTTCCGGCGGTCTGGCTGGTGACACTGATTTCCACCGTGCCGTCCTGCCCTGTGATGACAGTCGGAGCGACCGTTGCGCCGTTATCCGCCAACACGCTGACCGCCTGTCCGGCAAGTGCATTCCCGAACGCATCGGTGACCCTCACTTGCAGCGTATTCGCCGTCGCGCCGTCTGCCACCGCGTTATCCTGGCTAACGACCAGATCCGCGATCTGCGCCGTGCTGACATCCGCAATAAACGTCACGTTCCGGCTCTGGCTGCTGTTGTTGACGCTGGCGGTGATCACACTGGTTCCGGCGGTCTGGCTGGTGACACTGATCTCCACCGTGCCATCCGGCTGCGTGGTAACCGTCGGAGCAGTCGTTGCGCCGTTGCCTGCCAACACGCTGACCGTCTGTCCGGCAAGCACATTACCGAACGCATCCGTCACCCTCACCCGCAGCGTGTTCGCCATTGCGCCGTCAGCCACGGCGTTATCCTGCGTCACCTCCAGAATCGCGATCTGCGCCGTCCTGACATCGGCGATAAACGTGACGTTCCGGCTCTGGCTGCTGCTGTTAATGCTGGCAGTGACCGCACTGATTCCGGCGGTCTGGCTGGTGACACTGATCTCCGCCGTGCCGTCCGGCTGTGTGGTGACCGTCGGAGTGACCGTTGCGCTGTTGTCTGCCGTCACGCTGACCGTCTGCCCGGCAAGCACATTACCGAACGCATCCGTCACCCTCACCCGCAGCGTGTTCGCCATTGCGCCGTCAGCCACGGCGTTATCCTGCGTCACCTCCAGACTCGCGATCTGCGCCGTGCTGACATCGGCGATAAACGTGACGTTCCGGCTCTGGCTGCTGCTGTTAATGCTGGCAGTGACCGCACTGATTCCGGCGGTCTGGCTGGTGACAGAGATCTCCGCCGTGCCGTCCGGCTGCGTGGTGACCGTCGGAGTGACCGTTGCGCTGTTGTCTGCCGTCACGCTGACCGTCTGCCCGGCAAGCACATTACCGAACGCATCCGTCACCCTCACCCGTAGCGTGTTCGCCATTGCGCCGTCAGCCACGGCGTTATCCTGCGTCACCTCCAGACTCGCGATCTGCGCCGTCCTGACATCGGCGATAAACGTCACATCCCGGCTCTGGCTGCTGCTGTTGATGGTTGCAGTGACGGCACTGGTGCCCGCCGTCTGGCTGGTGACACTGATCTCCACTGTGCCGTCCGGCTCTGTAATCACCGTCGGAGCGACCGTTGCGCCGTTGTCCGCCAACACGCTGACCGTCTGCCCGCCCAGCGCATTACCGAACGCATCGGTGACCCTCGCCCGCAGCATATTCGCCATTGCACCGTCTGCCGCTGAGCCGTCTTGCGTCACCACCAGCTCCGCGACCTGCGCCGTGCTGACATCAGCAACGAAGTTCACCGTTTTACTATCACTGCTTTGATTGATCTTAGCCTCAACAGTGCTGGCATCCGCTACAGTACTACTCAGCACAACCTCCGCCATGCCATGCACATCCGTCCTGATGTCTGCACTCTGCCTTGCATTGGCAAATACAGCCGCCCCCTTCGTCACCGTAAAGGTGACAGTCTGCTCCGGCAGCACATTGCCAAACTGATCTTCCACCCGGACATTCACCGTATGTCGATCGCTGCCATTGGCCAGCACATCCAGGCTACCCGTTGTCACTTGCATCGAGACAATTTGTGCGCTGGCGGCATCGCCACTAATACTGTAAACATTTGAAGTCAGGGCGCTCGCCCAGCCGGACATCTGTAGCTGTGCTTTTAAACCGGTGCCAGGAAGTAAAGCGGTATACGTTGCGGTATAAATGCCTTTTTTATCTTCATTCCAGGTAATGCTTTCCGCTTTTGTATTTGGCAGCTGGATAACCTGGCTGATAGCGTCTCGTTGCCCCCCGACCAGGTTTTCATAGCTATCCTTGAGCGTTACCGTAACTTTAATCACACCGCCTGCGGTATAGGTCGTTTTGTCGGTAACGATAGAGGAATAAGCCAGCACAGCTCCGCTTTCGCGGATGACATACGCATCGGATTGCTGCGCGCTACTCCATGTCGATAGTTTCAGCGTGGCGTAATGGCTATTGCCAGCAATCTTCGCGGTTCGGGTGGTGGTGTAAACGCCATCAGACTCTTCGCTCCAGTTACCCGTTTCATTTTTATCTGTACCGCTCACCTCGACCACACCGCTACCCGCCAGCAGCGAAGCCATCCCTTTCACCAGGTTTTTCTGCTCATCCATAAGGGTAACTGACACTTTTATCTTGCCACCCGCGGTGTATGACACATCGTCCGTCTTGATGGTGGAGGTCAGCTGCGAGATATCGCCAGTAATAAAGCTCACTTCCACAGACTGACTACTGCCATTGATCTCGGCCTTGATAAGACTGTTTACCGCCTGGTCACTGGCAAGGTTAACGCTGGCAATCCCGTCTTTATCTGTCGTCACAATACCGCCATTTGGATCGGCAAAAACCGCCGCACCATTCACGACCGTGAAGGTAACATTTTGTCCCTGCAGTAAATTTTGATGCACGTCCCTGACCGTCACAGCGACGGTATTGTGATCGCGTCTGGCAACTGCGTTATTCGCGGTGATCTGCATCGCAGCGATTTTGGCGGTATCTTTATCACCCGCAATACTGAACGCATCCGAATGCTTGGTTTGCCAGCCGGGCATCGTCAGCTGGGCCGTTAATTTGTCGCCAATGAGATGGGCCGTATAGTTTGCTTTGTAAACTCCCTCACTTTCTTCCGTCCAGGCACTAACAGCATCAGTCTTCGTGTTGTCTACTTTAACAGCCTGTTTAAGAAGTTCTTTTCTTCCGGTAACCCCGTTGCCATTTTCATCTTTCAGGGTCACTTTTACGCCTATCGGCTTACCCGCGACGTAATTATTCTGGTCTGTTTCAATCATGGAGTCCGCTCGGGATGCCATATTTGCCACAATGGCAATCAGCGCTGGTGTTTTAGCAACATCGTCGCCGTTAAATTGTGGCATCAGCGACAACGCGCCTGACGTCTTCCCGGAGGTAACTAACTGGGTATAGGTTCCGTTACCGTTGTCTTTCCATTCGCTTAGGGCGAAATCTTGCAAACCTTTCGCATGGGTTTTTAATGTCATACCCGGGATAGGCTTGCCGCTGGAATCTCGCGCGGTATAGGTCAGCGTTGAGATTGATTTTCCATCCGCAAGCAGAATTTGTAGATCGACAGAAAGCGTTGAATCAGCGAGGCTTAGTGTGGGTTTTTCTACAACCACCATACTTTCTTCACGCCGGGAGAAATTCCCTTTCGAATCTTCCGCTATAACTGTTATTGGGTAAGTGTTGTCGGTTTCAGGCATTACCGTAAATCGGTAGGGTGGAATAGTGACCTGAATATCCTTGCCGGAAACAGCAACTTTCCCGCCCGCAGATTGCAAGGAAGCGGCTTCGATGTCATAACCTTTCAGCGCGTATTTGGTTTGTAAGGAAGAAACCAGCGATTTAACCTCGCCCGGCTTGCCTTTCAGCGGATCGGTCAGCGTCAGCCGCACCAGTTCTTTCTTGCGATATTCAAGGACAATATTGTTATTACGATCGACCAGGTCATAGCGACTGCCTACAAGGCTACGCCGTGCTGCTACTTCAGCCGGATCGAGCTGTTTTTGCAGTGATTGACCGGGTTGCAGCGTCAGCTCCATACCAATTCGGGTGTCGTTCTCTCCCTGTTTTCCCTGCCGTTGCTCGGCACTAAAGGAGATCAGGGGAACGGGGGTGTAACTCAAACCTGCGGTAATCGCGTGAGGATCATTTTGTCGCTCGTCTTTACCAAACAGCGCCACTTCATCGCCATAATATTGTTCATAGACCAACTTGCCGCCCAGCTGCGGCCAGGCCGGTAACCAGCCTTCGGCGCGAAGATCCCACCCGTTCGCCGGACGTGCTTCATAGTCATTGTCGAGTTCCGGTGCACTACGCCAGTTACTGAGGCGCAGATAACCGTTGCCGCTCAGTTTCAGGTAATCGCGCCAGTATTCAACGCCCATCCCGGTTCGGGTGTGATAGCGGCTCAGGTCATGATCGATAAACAGGTTTATGCCCGACATCCAGCTCGGAGTGAAATAACGCCAGCCGATACCGTGGTTCGTTTGAGTGCGATCATCCGTACGGTGGAGTGCATGCTGGCTGAAGACCAGGTTATCTGGCGTTTCGTACCAGGGATGGAGAAATTCAAATGAAGAGCTTTTAAGGCTGAAATCTTCATCAACACCCAGAGATACCCGGGCAGTTCCCCAGCGGCTGAGCCAGTCTGTCGCCTGCGCAGACACAGAAGAAGCCACCCAGCCACGCGCCATACTCGCAGCCTGTTCGCTGTCCATATCGCGCGCTAAAAGTGTCCCACTTTGTTGCGCCACTTCCGCGACCTGCATTTGTGGATCTTTACCGTCGCGCTCCATCTGCATTGCTTTCAGAGTGCGCGCTTCAGGGCTGTTACTGTTGATGAGTGGTACATCTATCTCATCGCCCTGACGCACATTGTCAAAGCCCCGCGCAAAGGTACGGAACTGATTCAGGCGACGTAATTCATCAACGGTAATACCAAAGCGTGCCGCGACCGTTGGTGGCGATTCCAACGCCCCCAAGGTGTATGGAATAGTTTTAACGTTCGACAGGATCAGTGACGCGGCAGTATCCGAATGCGCAGGGTTAACATGCGTAGGGGCAGCAGCCATAACAGGGAAAATAGTTTGTGTTATCAGGCAAATACCGGCGGTCAGACGACGTAAACGATCCCCCAATCCACATATGGTTTTATCACCCCGACGATCGCCATTCCCATGCGCTTTCCCTGCCATTTGTCATCCCTGTCGCTATGCGTTCAGATTAAATGACCTTTCTTTAACATGAGGGAAAATGATGATTCATGATTAGCAAATGATGAATACAGGCGGAAGAATGGAAATAACAACAAGATAAGAACAATGCCTGATCAATGGTTATCAGGGGAAGAACAGGAGAGTGTTCCCACCACAGCAGTAACCCCTCCTGTAAATACGTTACTTCATTTTCACCTTTGCGGTGACTAACAGCGCGGTAAGCAACATCAATGTGCCGGACAACATCAGCGGCGAAGTCAGACCAATATTATCCAACGCATAACCGCCGATTGCTGCGCCACAAGTATTAGCAAGCTGAATAACCGCCACTTGAATAGACCCGGCTTTTTCTGCCTGATCGGCCAGTGAGCGAGTGATCCACGTTGACCAGCCAACGGGAATTAAAGCAAAAGTCAGCCCCCAGATAATCGCAACGCCGGTCGCCACGATTTTATCGCTTCCCCACAACGTCAGCACCAACGCACTCAGAGCCAGCATTAACGGCGCACCTGCTAAGGCCAGTTTTACCGAATGTTTAAGAATGAACGACGAAAGCGACGTGCCGATAAAGCTGGCGATACCAAAACTCAACAGCACCAGCGTTAAGCCATCCACGCTGAATCCCGCCAGGTTCATATACACCGGGCGAATATACGTGAAGAAAGCAAACTGCCCGGCGAAAGACATGAAGATGGCGATCATCCCGGCCATCACGCCCGAACGCTGTAATAAGCGGAAAGTATTTTGCTTCTGATGCGAGGGTTCGCCAGGCAGCGAAGGCAATGATTTGATAATCCAGATAATACACAGCACGCCCATCACCGCCGCCGCATTAAAGACATTGCGCCAACCGATAAGCTCACCTAAAAAGCTACCCAACGGTGCGGCTATCACCAGCGCAATAGAAACCGCGCCGAAGATCACCGACAGCGCCTTCGGCACCTTACGCGCTGGTACCAGACGCATGGTCAGCGACGCCGACATCGCCCAGAACCCGCCGAGTGCCAACCCCAGACAGGCACGACCGATTAAAAGCAAATTGAATGAGTTGGCAAAGGAAACCAGCAAGCAGGAGAGCGTCAGCAAAACGGCAAACAAAATAACAACGTAGCGGCGGTCAGTGGCCTGAATTGTCTGGGTAATAAACAAACTGGCAAACATTGCCACAAAAGCGGTCACGGTCACCGATTGCCCGGCAACCCCTTCCGAAATACCTAAATCCTGGGCCATTGGCGTCAACAAACTGACGGGCAAAAACTCAACGATAATCAGGCAGGCGACGCAAAACGCTACCGAGAAAACGGCGGACCAGTTCGGTCGGATGATGGCATCCGCGCCGCGGTTTTCGGCAATAAATTCACTCATGGTGTTACCCGTGGCATGTTTCAGAGGAAAAGCTGACCACTTTAACACTGAAATGTGTGACACATTTAACGTTTTTGCAACTTTTACGGTGTTGTGGGAAAAGTTCGAGGCTGCTCGAAGAAATAAAAATCATAGGGCAAGCTGATATGCATTTTCGCGATTGGGTTGGGAATAAGGGATAAAGTATTGCACTTGGTGATATACTTTAATAACAGGACCTCAACGATATGCGCGTATTTAAAACCAAATGGTTTGCAAGGGGAGCCAGGTCTCATGCAATAACAGATGAAGAGTTGTGCCGGGCCATTTTAGAAACGGAGCAAGGTAAAGCTGATGCACTTGGTGGTGGCGTTTTTAAAAAGCGCCTTCACCAAAATCGTGAGCGTGCAATTATTCTGGCAAAAGGGGGAAGCAATTGGTTTTACACGTTTTTATATGCAAAACAGGATATGTCGAACATCAATAGTCAGGAACTGGCTGGGTTTCGTGAACTTGCAAAGCATTATGCCTTCCTGACGAAAGCCCAACTAACAGCAATGATTAACACTAAAGAACTGACAGAGATCTGCTATGACTGCAAAAACTAAATTTAAAAGTCCTGCATTTGAGGCTATTCACAGCGCAGCGGCTGGATTGTCCAGCGTCGATGCTATTTCTGCCGAAACGATGCGTACTTTTGACAAAGCCTGCCTGACCAGCGTGCAAGACTTACAACCTGTTGAGATAAAAGCACTGCGGGAAAAATTAAAAGTGAGTCAGCCCGTCTTCGCTCACTATCTCAATACCAGCGTTTCAACTGTACAAAAATGGGAAAGTGGCGCTAAACGCCCCAATGGCATTTCATTAAAACTGCTCAGCATTGTGCAAAAACACGGGCTGGAGGTGCTGCTGTAAATAGAACGTAGATAATGCGTTCACCTACTGTCAGTTCCGATGCCGGATGCGGCGTGCACGCCTTATCCACCCACCAGCTCAGGCGCGGTCTGTAGGCTAATAAGACGAAACGGTTTTAATGCAGCCAGTGAACGCCCTCAGCAGGCTGAAAGAATGCGTTATAGCGCATCTGAAAAGCATTAATATCCTGCATTTCAGGTTCGGTTTCGCGCAGAAAACCCAGCGCCAGCCTGACCTGAGCATCGGTAATCGGCGCGGCAAGACGGGCTTTTTGTAAAATCCGATGCCATTGCAGCAGGTTCTGTTCGCTTCCATCGACAATGACAATTTGCCAGATGAGCAACACCTGCGCGGCGTTTTGCAGGTGCGACTCATCCGGGCGATGCAAATAACGTAAAAATTCGTCACCGGCTGACTTTCCCATTTGATCGACCATCGACTCCACGGGTACGACATCGATATTCAGCCGATCGCTGAGACGGCGAATCGCTTTTCTGGCCCCGGATGTCAGCACCCGAAAACCAATTACAAACACTACAGCCAGCGTGGCGAGCATTATCCAGATCATGAGTTCTCCTGCGTAATCAGAACTCATGATATCTGGAAACCCTCGCCAGTTACTAATCCACCAGAATAATCTTCAGTGCAAACAGAGCAGCGACCACCACCACACACAGGTTCAGATCGCGCCAGCGCCCGGTGCACACTTTCATGATGCAGTACGACATAAAGCCGAGTGCAATCCCTTCGGTGATCGAGAAAGTAAAGGGCATCATCACCGTGGTAATAAATGCAGGTACTGATTCGGTAAAATCATCCCAGTTAACGCGCGCCAGGCTTGAGGTCATCAGCACGCCAACAAAGATTAACGCTCCGGCGGTGGCGTAAGGAGGGACCATTGCCACCAGCGGCGAGAAAAACATAACTAACAGGAACATAACGCCGACCACGACAGCCGTTAGCCCCGTGCGACCACCGACTGCCACACCAGAAGTACTTTCAATATAGGCAGTAACAGACGAGGTACCGATAAATGCGCCTGCCACCGAACTGACGCTATCAACATACAGCGCCTTATTCATATTGGGGAATTTACCGTTACTATCTATTAAGCCAGCTTTATCAGTTACACCGATTAATGTTCCTGATGAATCAAATAGGTTGATCAGCATAAAGGAGAAAATGATACCAGCGAGTTCAAGTGATAATGCGCCACTCAAATCCACTTCACCAATGACGCCGCTAATATCAGGCGGAATGGAATAGACGCCGCTAAATTGAACATCACCGAAAAATAATCCACAGCAAGACGTCACCACAATAGAGACCAGCACCGCGGCATGAAAATGACGAGATGACAACACGGTTATAATAAAAAACCCTAATATACCTAACAACACACCGTGAGAACTTAAATCACCAATCATCACCAGGGTGTCTTTATTGGCGACAATAACACCAGTATTTTTTAACCCCATTAAGGCGATAAATAATCCGATTCCGCTAGTGATACCAATACGTAAACTTAATGGAATGTTGGAGATCATCCAGTACCGGATGCGAAACAGCGTGAGCAAAAATAGCCCAATTGCGCCCCAGAATATTGCGCCCATCCCGGTCTGCCAGGAGATACCCATCGCCCCCACGACCACGAACGCAAAGAAGGCGTTCAGTCCCATTGCCGGAGCCAGCGCCACGGGTAAGTTAGCAAATATCCCCATCGCAATACTGCCGATACCGGCAATCAAACAGGTGGTAACAAACACCACTTTCGGGTCCATTTGTGCCGCGCCGAGGATTTGCGGGTTCACAAAAACGATGTACACCATGGTTAAAAAAGTGGTCATCCCCGCAATCAATTCTGTGCGGACGGTGGTCCCATGCTGAGGTAGTTTAAATAATCGCGAAAGCGTCCCTGATTCATTACTCACGTAATCGGTATTGTCATTATTCATTTTTTTGTCCATTGGAGGAGATTTAATCCCTTGCTTTTGTAAAACAAATGACAACAACGGTTCAGTGATAATTATCACATTTCAATTGCGCATTAATGGATATTCTTTAATAATCTCGCGACGTTTCTTTATGATAAATAATAATCAAATTGATAAAATCAAAATGAGAAAAATATGAATAATTCCATTAACCATAAATTTCATCACATTAGCCGGGTTGAATACCAGGAATTGTTAGCCGTTTCCCGTGGCGACGCTGTTGCCGATTATATTATTGATAATGTCTCTATTCTCGATCTGATCAATGGTGGAGAAATTTCCGGGCCAATTGTGATTAAAGGACGTCACATTGCCGGTGTTGGCGCAGAATATGCTGACGCTCCGGCTTTGCAGCGGATTGATGCACGCGGCGCAACGGCGGTGCCAGGGTTTATTGATGCTCACCTGCATATTGAATCCAGCATGATGACGCCGGTTACTTTTGAAACCGCCACCCTGCCGCGCGGCCTGACGACTGTTATTTGCGACCCCCATGAAATCGTCAACGTGATGGGCGAAGCCGGATTCGCCTGGTTTGCCCGCTGTGCCGAACAGGCAAGGCAAAACCAGTATTTGCAGGTCAGTTCTTGCGTACCTGCCCTGGAAGGCTGCGATGTTAACGGTGCCAGTTTTACACTTGAACAGATGCTCGCCTGGCGTGACCATCCGCAGGTTACCGGCCTTGCTGAAATGATGGATTACCCTGGCGTAATTAGCGGACAGAATGCGCTGCTCGATAAACTGGACGCATTTCGCCACCTGACGCTGGACGGTCACTGCCCGGGTTTGAGCGGTAAAGAACTTAATGCCTATATTGCTGCGGGTATTGAAAACTGCCACGAAAGTTATCTGCTGGAAGAAGGTCGCCGGAAGTTACAACTCGGCATGTCGTTGATGATCCGCGAAGGGTCCGCTGCCCGCAATCTCAACGCACTGGCACCGTTGATCAACGAATTTAACAGCCCGCAATGTATGCTCTGCACCGATGACCGTAACCCGTGGGAGATCGCCCATGAAGGACATATCGATGCCTTAATTCGTCGCCTGATCGAACAACACAATGTGCCGCTGCATGTGGCATATCGCGTCGCCAGCTGGTCGACAGCACGCCATTTTGGTCTGAATCATCTCGGCTTACTGGCACCCGGCAAGCAGGCGGATATCGTCCTGTTGAGCGATGCGCGTAAGGTCACGGTGCAGCAGGTACTGGTGAAAGGCGAACCGATTGATGCACAAACCTTACAAGCGGAAGAGTCAGCGAGACTGGCACAATCCGCTCCGCCGTATGGCAATACCATTGCCCGCCAGCCAGTTTCCGCCAGCGACTTTGCCCTGCAATTTACGCCTGGAAAACGCTATCGGGTCATTGACGTCATCCATAACGAATTGATTACGCACTCCCGCTCTAGCGTCTACAGCGAAAATGGTTTTGATCGCGATGATGTGTGCTTTATTGCCGTACTTGAGCGTTACGGGAAAAGACTGGCTCCAGCCTGTGGTTTGCTCGGCGGTTTTGGCCTGAATGAAGGCGCGCTGGCTGCGACGGTCAGCCATGACAGCCATAATATTGTGGTGATCGGTCGTAGTGCCGAAGAGATGGCGCTGGCGGTCAATCAGGTGATTCAGGATGGCGGCGGACTATGCGTAGTACGTAACGGCCAGGTACAAAGTCATCTGCCGTTGCCCATTGCCGGGCTAATGAGCACCGACACGGCGCAGTCACTGGCGGAGCAAATTGACGCCTTGAAAGCCGCCGCCCGTGAATGTGGTCCGTTACCGGATGAGCCGTTTATTCAGATGGCGTTTCTTTCCCTGCCAGTGATCCCCGCGCTGAAACTAACCAGTCAGGGGCTGTTTGATGGCGAGAAGTTTGCCTTCACCACGCTGGAAGTCACGGAATAATAAAAAAAAGCCCGGCGTCATGCCGGGCAAAAGTCACCAGTTACGTTTATGCCACTGTCAACTGCTGAATTTTTTTCTCGCGGCGGATTTTGCGTTCTTCCATCACCGCCACTATCGCCATCAGGCAGATACAACCAATCGCGGCGATATCCAGTGCGGCAAAGGTGCCTGCCCAGCCGGTAAGGCCGAATACCGGCGTCCCATCGGCAATCATCCCCAGCCCTAACTTGGCAAAGCTGTCACCAATCAGGTAAGCGAAGGTGCCTTTAATACCATCGGCAGCGCCAATGGCTTTTTTAGGTACAAAGCCAACAGCAGCCACACCAATCAACAATTGCGGGCCAAAGACCAGGAAACCTAACGCAAAGAGAGAAGCCAGGTAGATATATTCGTTGCTGGCATGTTGATACACACCGAGCGTGGCGATAATCAGCGCCAGCGCGATGCAGGCCACCAGGCCACGGCGACCGTTCGCCAGGTCAGAGAGCCAGCCCCACAACAGCGTACCCACCAGCGCACCAGCTTCAAACAGCGTAAAGCCCTGAATCGCCACCGCTTTAGAGAGTTTCAGTTCCTGGAACGCATACACGGTTGACCACTGGTCGATACCAATACGCACCACATAGAGGAAAATGTTGGCGAAGCACAGCAGCCAGATCACTTTGTTTTTCAGCACATACTCAACAAAGATCTGCCACTTGGTCATATCGGTAGATTCTGTCTCTTTGTCCTCTTCGCTGATCTCTTCGCCGAACAGTTCTTCAGCTTTGCCGAGGCCATAAGATTCCGGGGAGTCGCTGCCGTAACGCAGGCCGATAAAACCGACAATCAACGCGATGATGGACGGGAAGATAAACATGCCGATCACATGGCCGTCAAACAGGTAATTTGCGCCGAACAGCGCCACACCTGCCGCGCCCGCACCGCCAAGATTGTGAGAAATATTCCAGAAACCGAGGAACGTCCCGCGCTTACGACGCGGCGTCCATTTGGTGATGGTGGAGTAACTGCACGATCCCCCGGTACTCTGGAAAAAGCCGCTTAAGGCGTAGAAGGCAATCATCAGGAACAGACTAACCGAGCCGCTGCCCATACTGGCACTGAAGCCCAACATACAAATGGCAGACAAGATCAGCATGAACGGCAGGAATTGTTTGGTGTTTTTGCCGTCGGCGTAATAGGAAACCAGTGTTTTACCCACACCATAAGTGATGGAGAAGCCCAGGCCGATCATCCCCAGCTGCGTCATGCTCAAGCCGTAGGTCGAGATCATGTCGTTCTGCGCGATGTTAAAGTTCTTGCGAATCAGGTACATCGTCAGGTAGCCGATAAAGACCACCAGGTAGGATTGCATGAACGGTTTGAACCACATTTTGCGCCGCACTTCGAGCGGAAGATCCAGGGTCGGCTTGCGAACCTGGTTTAAGAAAGCCAGCATGGGTTACTCCTGAAATGAATACCTGCGTGAGGTATGCATTGTAAAAATCAGCAGCAAATCAGGCCTGAGATAGCGTCCAGGCAAAACCTGGAAAATTTCTTAGTTTTGCCGGATATGAAGTGAAAAAGTGAGATGCATCACGCTTCGCGCGGTGTCTGGGCATTCAAAAAGGGCAGTAACAGCAGTGCGGAAATCCCGGCGGCAATGGCGATAACCACAAAAAAACCGCTCCAGTGCCAGGTATCGAGTACTTTCGCCAGCGGCCAACCAGCAAGCGACGCCCCCAGATAAGCAAACAAGCCGACAAACCCCGTTGCCGCCCCTGCCGCCTCCTTGTGGGAACACTCTGCTGCCGCCATGCCGATTAACATCTGCGGGCCAAAGACAAAAAAACCAATGGTGAAGAAGCAGCTTGCCTGCATCACGTAGCTGGCAAATGGCATCAGCCACAGCGAGCCGACGGACAGCAAAATCCCGGCGGCGAAAATTAAATTCATCGGCCCGCGGTTGCCGTTAAAGAGTTTGTCCGAGCCCCAACCCGCTACCAGCGCACCGATAAATCCGCCCAGTTCAAACATTGTCACTGCCGTATTCGCCGTGACCAGATCGACGCCCAGCGTCTCGGACATATACAAATTGCCCCAGTCGTTGATCGCCGCCCGGACCACATAGACCAGCACATAGCAAAACGAAAGCAGCCAGATATACGGATTCAGCAACACATATTTGGTGAGGATCTCTTTACGTGTCAGCCCTGCCCCTTCTTGTTGTTGAGCGATTTCCAGCGCGTCGTGTCGCCATTCGCCGACCGCTGGTAAACCTAACGCCTGCGGGCGATCGCGCAGCCGCCAGCAGAGAATAATCCCCACGACTATCGCCATACAACCGGCAATCATCATCCCGGCACGCCAGCCGTAATGCAGCGCGCTCGCTGCCATCACAATGGGAATGAGTGCGCCGCCGACGTTATGCGCCGTGTTCCATAATGCCCACCACCCCCCGCGCTCAGTACGTGAATACCAGGTGGTTAACAGACGCGCACACACCGGTGAACCCCAGCCCTGGAAAAAGGCGTTCAGCCCCCATAGCATGGCAAACGCCCATAGCGACGTCGAGAAGCCAAACAGAATGTTGATGATGCCCGTGGCGATAAGCCCAATCCCCATAAAATACCGGGCATTTGAGCGGTCGCTGACAATGCCGGAGACAAACTTCGACACGCCGTAGGTAATGTAAAACAGAGTTGCTAACAGGCCGATATCGCTACGGCTGAGCACACCGTTGGCAAGAATTTCTGGTACGGCGGCGTTAAAACTTTTACGCGTAAAGTAAAACAGTGCGTAACCCAGCCAGATGGTCAGCAGAATATGGCGACGCCAGTAACGGTAACGGGCATCAATTTCTTGTTTATCGCTAATCAACGGCGCGTCAGCTGGCGCTTTCAGAAACGGCAACATCATCAAGCCTTAGACATAACGTTGAGGTAGAGAAACACTGACACGCGTGCCGTGCAAACAGGAGATGGTCAAGGTGCCGCCCAGCGCCGTTACGCGCTCGCGCATTCCGGTGAGGCCAAAACCTTGTTGCCCGGAACCCGGCGGCAAACCGCTGCCATCGTCTTCAATTACCAGCATCAACCGTTCATCCTGCTGCCAGCCTTGCAGGGTGACCGCACTGGCATCGGCATGTTTCACAATGTTGTTCAACCCTTCCTGGCAGACGCGAAACAGCGTCACGCGCTGGTTTTCGCTTAACGCTGATTCATCGATTCGCCATTCGAGATGGCTGACAATACCGCGCCCTTCCAGCTCCATTTCCCGCATCAGTGAGCGGATGGCCTGCTCCAGAGTGAGATCATCCAGCTGGCGCGGACGTAACCGCCCTAACAAGCGGCGCACCGCGTCGTAAACGCCCAGGGATAACTGTTCGATGAGCTGCCCGCTCTGTTTCACGCGGGAGTTATCCGCCGCGAGCCGCTGGACAATGCCCGCTTGCGTACGAATGGCGGTGATGGTCTGACCGATATCATCGTGTAATTCACGCGCCACATCACGACGCACACTCTCTTCGGTTTCCAGCAAACGTTCAGCCAGATGCTGATTGCGCGCCAGTTCCTTTTGTAGCGACTGGTTAAGTTCACGCAAGCGCTGTATGCCAGCGCCAAGTAACAACCCTGTCAGACTTTGCACCAGCAGTGAGAGCAATAAATCGACCGGATGATCACGCCAGGTTTGACTGGCGATCAGCGCGATGGCGTTCATCAACGTCGCAATCAGCGCCCCTTGCCAGCCGTAGTGCCATGCCAGCGCGATAATCGGCAGCGCCAGGCAGAAGGGAGTGAAGCGCGACAGTTCATCCGGCAATCCCAACTGGAGCCAGAGACTGATAACAAACAGCAGCAAGTACCAGACCAGATGCCGCCCGCGCCAGTTGATCGGTTGAGAAACCAATGACGGACCGAGCGGCAGCCAGGTGTTATTGGCGAGATAGTGCCAGAACACCAGACATATCGGGGCCAGCGTCAGGCCGCCAGTTAAAGTTAACAGCAGCGCATTCCACGACTCTTTGCCGTACCAAAGCCAGGGCAACGACTGCAACAACGCCGCCGCCGTCAGCGCTGCCCCCTGTAACAGCAGGGTGCGCCAGTCGCGTTGATGGCGATAGCGTGAGATCAGCGCCACGGGCAGTAACGTCAGCAAACTACCGATCATCAATAAGGAGAAATGGCTTAAACCAACCGCCTGCGTTAACCAATAAATCAGCAGCCATTCCGCGCCCAGCAGCACTGGCCAGTATCCGCGTGGGCATTGCAACATTAGCCCCAGGCGCAGACCAAACGGAAATAACAGCACCGCCATATCAGGGCGCTCAACCAGATGCAGGCTGATACTCCACAGGCAAAACCACGCGGCAGAGAAGATAAAAAAGCAGGCAATAACAGTAATTAAGCGGGAGAACAACGTCTTCATCACCAGCCATCAAACATGCGGCGCGCCAGTTCCACGTCGTTACTGACGCCCAGTTTTTCCATCAGGTTGGCGCGATGGACGTGTACCGTTTTCGGCGACAAGCCCAGTTCGGCGGCAATCTCTTTCACCGCCATTCCTTGCGCCAGTTTTTCCGCCACCTGGCGTTCACGTTTGGTCAGCGGGTCCTGGCGACCGGATGCCAGTTTAATGGCAATATCCGGTGTCAAATAACATCCCCCCGTAGCAACCGTATGCACCGCAGCAATCAGTTCATCCGGGCTACAGCGTTTGGAGAGAAAGCCGCGCGCCCCCGCGTTAAGTGCCTGCTCAACCAGTGCCGGACTGTCGTGAACGGAGAGCATAATTGTCGCCATACCTTTCGGCAGCTGGCTTAGCAGCTCCAGACCGGAGATATCGGGCATGGAGATATCGCAAATACACACATGCACACCGCGCCCCGGCAGCCCCGCCAGTGCCTCGCGCCCCGAACCAAACTCGGCAACTACCTGCAAATCAGGTTCCAGCCCCAGCAGCTGCGCAAAGCCGGAGCGGACGATAAGGTGATCGTCTATAAGGGCAATGGTGATCATGATTGGGTCCTGGCGGATAAAAAACGCGCATACCTTAACGATAAGCGCGATGTTGTTCAAGTTGGATATGGGGTATGTATTGGCTTAATGATGTTGGGCTTATCGTCAAAACGCTTACCTGAAAGGTAAGCGTTTGGTGCGTGTTATTGAGAAAAAGCGAATTATTTGTAGGTTGCAATCGTAATATTGCCTGAGAAATTTCTCCTTAGATTGCGGACATCATTATCCCTTGCCCAATAATCATCTTTGTGTCTATAACTTTCATCGGAATGTACATAGGGAGAATCATCTTCAACGTCGTTATGGATAATATTTTCGCCTTTAGTGGTATAGATATAATTAGCAATATCAAAGGTGTCATTCGCGTTATTTATGACTGCTCTTAAAACATAAAGAGTTTGTGTGAACCCGTATTCTGAGAAATCGGCATGAAGATGGTTATTTCTACCATTCAAAGCAACAAAACTCGGACAATAACTTAATGTATCGCCAACAGCTACAGCGGCGCGACGCACATCAGGTGCAACATTATCATTAGCAACATAAAATGCATGTGAACAGGCATAAAACAAATTTCCAATCCCGGTACGACTGGATAAACAAGAAATGATTTTTGCTATTTTTTCTGGCTTTATACCATCTTGATATAACGAATCTCTCACCAGATCACATTCATCAGGGGTGAAAATAACTTTCTTGAATATTTCCTCATAAACATCACAAGAAGGAGATCCAGAGCGAGTGAAAGATCTAGTGCGAAGTGTTAAATCTTGCATTTTTTCGCGAAGTAATTCACTTATAGTGCTGTTTATTTTTTCACCACAACATAAGACAAATGAACTTCCCTCCAGAACTTGTCTTTCTGCATCTGCCAGGAGTGAGCTAAATTCATCCTCATGAAGCTTAAGGTTTTTTATAGATGATTGATGTAAATACTTTTCTGGAATTAAATCTTTTTGTTCCCTTAAAAGCTCTATCATTCGGCGTTCGGTTTGCCTATCAGAAGGGGATTTCATGTTATAGTTATTTTTAGCAACTTCCAGCTTAAGAGCATTTGCAGCAACTGTTAATTCTGAGATTTGTTCTCTTTCCTGTTGATCATGTTGTGATAAGAGCTGCAAAAACTCTTGTGCGTTAGACCCTGAAAATTCCCTGACGTCCTCATGCTTTATACTTTCAGTTTCACCATTTTTTTTCTTATGAAATTCACGATACAATTGGGTTTCTTTAAATCTGTCACTACCGAGCTCTTCAATTTTGACATAACTATTTAAACCCGTTACAGCAATCCATATTTTATTATTCGAATCCTTAGATTCAGGTGTAACATGAAAATAAGGGATGAATTTAGAATTAACCTCATAACGATAAAGATGCAACATTTCCAACAGGTGAGTTAATATATTTACAAATGATTCTCTAAAGCTTACCTTTACGGGTTCTGTTGGTACTGTTAGGCAATCGTCAATCACACCACTTTTTTTCATTACGTCAATGTTAGAAAAATCCATATTAAGATCACGCTTAATACTCTTATTTAAATTTTGCTTCTTTTGGTTAAACAGAACACTCTGTTTAACAGGATTGGTGGTTACGCTATAAGTTCCCATAATAACCTCATGGTTTTTTCTCAATATTAATAAATACAACTTTGATATTATTCAAAGCATTAATATTAGCGCCACAATTGGTCATAAAGCGACCTCCATGTGCCAGTTCGTTAAGAAAAACGCAATAATACTGGAGCTTATTTTCCGAACGATTTTCCCAACGCAATTGCATCACTAACACCACTTATTCACTATCAAAAATCGCTCATTTTTCAAAAATGAATGTTTACACATAGACGCTTAAGAATACGCGTTCACCTTAATGATAAACGCGATTTATCAGGCAAAAATCATAAATCAGAAGTTGTTGCGGCAGCGGAAAATGTAAAAGCGACTTTATCTATTTTGGAGTTTTCTTTGTCGACCCTACCGGTAGTAAAATAACGAGCACACTGAAGCTTAACTTCATTTTCAATTTTATCAACCGCCATCAAATATATCTTCTGACTAAACCCATTCATAGTAAAATCCATTTCATTAAGATACTTTCCAGACCCAAAAAAAGCATTTCCTGATTTTTTTAAATGCAATGTCAATGAAGTGGCACCATCCAAACTCTTTGAGAGTAACTCGCGAACATCTTGAGATGTATGTTGTAAGCGAGTCTGATAGCCTTGTGCGGAAGAATAATAAAAACATGTAATCCCCTGAGGACTGGCTAAGCAAGCGATTATTTCATCAATCTTATCATCCGTAATATTACCGTTTGATTGTTTTAATAATTCTCTTACCCGAGCACAATCATCATCATTAAAGCATACCTGTGCACCCAATTGTTCAGGTGTCTTTTGACTATAACTTAGATCTTTTTCAATTATTTCAATTTTGCTTGCAAATATTTTAAGAATATCTTTACTTAACTCAACACCACAGCAAGTTATTTTTGCAGCGCCACTTGGTTTAGTTTGTTCTTTTATACATCTATGAGCATCCATAGTCATAGAGTGTAAATAACCATCATCAATATCAATTTTTTCCTGAACAGGTAAATGTCCCTCATCTTTTTGAATTCGCAGGTTTAATAAATCATATGTATTACTCAAAATTTCTGCAGGCATTTCGTAATTACAATCCGCATTCATCAGAACAATACTATTAACTAATTTTTTCCTCAAAACCGTGTCAGCAGAATGTGTTTCTAACGCAGCAGTTTTTTCAGATAGCGATTTGATAATAGTCGCTACAGCCACTCCAGAATATGATGTATTCCCCAATATTTCTTTTATATTATTTTTACCTGCACCAACCTGAAAAACATTAAAGGATTTGCCACCTGTTTGTTCAATTACGGTGTATTCGTTCTCTCCAGTTGCCGCCATCCAGGTACGATTACCATTATTTTCAGTGCCTGGCATAGGGTGAAAATAGTTAAGGATTTCGGTATTAACACTGCGAGAACCGGACATAATATTTGCTATTAAGCGTTTTATTTCCTGTAACATCCATTTTGCGAAATTACTGCCAGGTGAATATTTTTTCTCGTTATTTGTGATATTAAGCTCAGCAGCAATAATTCTATTTTTATCCAAAAAGGTGGAAGGGCAGGGATTTGACATCATTGTTCCGCTGTTTATAGGGCTTGCCATAATATACCTCACGATGAACCATTAATTAATAGAATGCTGGTCATGACCACTGGTATAGACAGCAATCAGAATTTAAAACCATCGCTGGAAATTTTTAGCCCTAACTGTTAACCCCCAAATTATCGGTGCAGCGACTTAAATTAACGTCCTGGGCTAATAAATTGTGCCTGAGATGGTCTCTGGCACAATTTCACCCTATATATCTGAACGGATCTATCAAAAATCGCTCATCAGTAACTCCCCCGAGCGGTTTAATGTCGCTCCTTACTGAAAAAACACCGCAATCTTGTTAAACATCGTCGGATCGGACTGGTTACGCTGCACTTTCACCACATCTTCCAGCTTGTCGATTTGGCTTATCATCTGCTCCAGACGCTGGTCGTCATTAACCAGTAGCCAGATGTGGCTTTTGTCGCTGTCCTGAATCGGCAGACAAAGAATGCCTTCAACGTTAAAAGCGCGACGGGCAAAAAGACCACAAACGTGGGTCATTACGCCCGGATGGTTGCGAACGGTGAGCTCCAGAATCACGTTGTCATGAGTTGTGTTTTGCATGGCTTATTCCCCCACCATTTCAGTATTCGCCGCACCTGGCGGCACCATCGGGTACACTTTTTCTTCGGCATCAATGCGCACATGGATCAGCGCTGGCCCAGGACGATTAATAATTTCCTGCAATGCGGCCTGCGGGTCGGCTTCGTTATTTAAATCACAGGTTTCGAGGCCAAATCCGGCGGCAATCTGCATAAAGTTGATTTTGCCCGGATAGGTGGCGGCAAAAACGCCCTGCTTGTAGAACAGACTCTGTTGCTGATGCACCAGCCCCAGCGCTTCGTTATTCATCAGAATGATTTTCACATCCAATTGGTTTTCGCTTGCGGTCGCCATCTCCTGAATATTCATCATCAGGCTGCCGTCGCCAGAGAAACACAATACTTTGCGATCCGGATTCGCCAGTGCCGCGCCAATCGCCGCAGGCAGGCCAAAGCCCATCGTGCCCAGCCCGCCGGAGGTCAGCCACTGGCGTGGGCGATTGAGCGGATAAGCCTGCGCCGTCCACATCTGATGCTGACCCACGTCGGTGGTGATAATCGCGTTGTCATCGACACAGGCGGCAACGGCGTTGATCAGGCCGTAATGGCTTAACGGATCGCACGCTTTCGGGATTGGACACGGGAATTCGCGCTGCAAATCGGCTACCAACTGGTGCCACTCTGCACGCGGTTGCGCTTCCACCTGTGGGATCAGCTGCGCCAGCACGTCATCAACATCCGCCTGAATCGCTACGTGCGGTTGCTTGATTTTGCCCAGCTCTGCACGGTCGATATCGACATGAATAATTTTGGCATTCGGGCAGAACTGCTCGGTTTTGCCAATCGCCCGGTCATCAAAACGCGCACCGAGCACAATCAACAAATCCGCCTCCTGCAAAATGTAGTTGGTGCTGCGCACACCGTGCATCCCCAACATACCCAGCGACAACGGATGCGCTTTTGGCAACATGCCCAGTGCCATTAAGGTCATGGTGGTAGGCAGCTGCGCTTTCTCCGCCAGTTCACGCACCCGCGCGGGCGCGTTAATGACACCGCCGCCCAGATAGAGCACCGGGCGTTTGGCGGCGTTAATCATTGCAGCTGCGTCACGAATACTCTCTTCACTAAACGCAGGCGAGGCAGCTTTTTCTGTCATACCGGGCTGTTCTTCAATCTCAAAAACTGCCGTTTGCACATCCTTAGGAATGTCTATCCACACCGGGCCAGGGCGGCCTGATTGCGCAATACGGAAGGCATCGCTCATGACCTGCGGGAGTTCTTCGATATGTCTGACCAGATAGTTGTGTTTAGTGATGGGGATAGAGATGCCGTAGGTGTCCACTTCCTGGAAGGCATCAGTGCCGATCATTGAGGCAGGGACCTGGCCGGTGATGCAAATCAGCGGGATGGAGTCCAGTCGCGCATCGGCAATGGCGGTCACCAGGTTAGTCGCACCCGGTCCGCTACAGGCCATACAGACCGCCGGTTTGCCGTCGGTACGCGCCATTCCCTGAGCGATAAACCCTGCGCCCTGTTCATGGCGAGCCAGAATATGGCGGATTTGCGTGCTTTGGCTCAAGGCATCGTAAACAGGCAGGATAGAACCGCCCGGAATGCCCGTCACAATCTTAATGCCCTGCTGTTCCAGGAAATGAACGATAAATTCTGCGCCGGTAAAGCGCTTACGTGTCGATGATGTGCCCGAACTTGCCATGCTCCAGTCCTTTTCTTCTGGGCCGACTTTCCGGGAGGTGCTTAAACGAAAAACCCCGCCCGGTTTGCGCCGGCGGGGTTTTGGAATCGTGTGTTGTTCCAGTCCCTACGGCGCATTGCCGACGACCACCACCACACGCACGACGACCACTGCGGCGGATGGCGCAGTTGGTAGTAGTTTTGCGTTGAGCATGGAAGTAGTCATTGGGGACCTTGTTGGTTTTGTGTTTAACAATATTTATACAAGCACAGGTTTACAGGGGAGACAATGGAAAATTTTTCATCAAGGGAAAATTGAGGGATTGATCACGTTTTGTACTGAAAAGCAGGCAATAAAAAACCCCGCCGGAGCGAGGTTTCGTCAGCCGCCCGCGGCTGGTAACCGCAAAGCACACTGTATTATGTCAACACTGAAAGTATACGTGTTCCGCGCAGAACGCGCAATTTCGGCACGAATTTTGACGTATTTGGTACATAGTGGAGTATCGATCACAGTTTACGTTTTGTCTAAATATTACTGTTTATTTATACAGTAAACTTCTATAATATCACTGTACGCAATGTGTTATGCGGGGGCCGCATCGTTACCCGGCGCACTAAGTCCTGGCTGAAACGGGTGGTGCCGTCAGCGCCTTAACCCCGCGAGAGCACACTGTGTTATGTCAACAGCACAACGTTTCTCCTTGAGATACCGCGTGCACAACAGCTGGCAACAGGCAGCGGAAAGGTACGTCAGCTGGCAGTGCTCCTGAACCACAGGAGACGCGTATGAGCCTGGTGGATATCGCCATTCTTATCCTCAAACTCATTGTTGCAGCACTGCAACTGCTTGATGCTGTTCTGAAATACCTGAAGTAATTCAGATTCAAGTCGCACCAAAGGGGAGCGGGTAACCGCTCCCCTTTTATATTTAGCGTGTGGGTTGGTGTCGGATGCGATGCTGACGCATCTTATCCGACCTACCATCCCTCCCGGCAACATTTATTGCCGCTTTTGTTTACATATTCTGCCGCTAAACAATTCCCCATTCCTGGCGTATATCTGGCTAACATTCATCAATGTGATAGATTCCTCTCCCGCATTTATGGGAATGCGTAGTGACTTATTCTAATTATTTTTATAAAAGCATCCGTGATAATGAAAAGGCATAGAAACGTCAATTTGTTATTGATGTTGGTATTACTCGTGGCCGTCGGTCAGATGGCGCAAACCATTTATATTCCAGCTATTGCCGATATGGCGCGCGATCTCAACGTTCGTGAAGGGGCGGTGCAAAGCGTAATGGGCGCTTATCTGCTGACTTACGGTGTCTCGCAACTGTTTTATGGCCCGATATCCGACCGTGTGGGTCGCCGACCGGTGATCCTCGTCGGAATGTCCATTTTTATGCTGGCAACGCTGGTCGCGGTCACGACCTCCAGTTTGACGGTGTTGATTGCCGCCAGCGCGATGCAGGGGATGGGCACCGGCGTAGGCGGCGTGATGGCGCGTACATTGCCGCGTGATTTATATGAACGGACACAGTTGCGTCACGCTAACAGCCTGTTAAACATGGGAATTCTCGTCAGTCCGTTGCTCGCACCGTTAATCGGCGGTCTGCTGGATACGATGTGGAACTGGCGCGCCTGTTATCTCTTCCTGTTGGTACTTTGTGCCGGTGTGACCTTCAGTATGGCGCGCTGGATGCCGGAAACGCGTCCGGTAGATGCACCGCGCACGCGCCTGCTTACCAGTTATAAAACACTTTTCGGTAACAGCGGTTTTAACTGTTATTTGCTGATGCTGATTGGCGGTCTGGCCGGGATTGCCGCCTTTGAAGCCTGCTCCGGCGTGCTGATGGGTGCGGTATTAGGGCTGAGCAGTATGACGGTCAGTATTTTGTTTATTCTGCCGATTCCGGCGGCATTTTTTGGGGCATGGTTTGCCGGACGTCCTAATAAACGCTTCTCAACGTTGATGTGGCAGTCGGTTATCTGCTGCCTGCTGGCTGGCTTGCTGATGTGGATCCCCGACTGGTTTGGCGTGATGAATGTCTGGACGCTGCTCGTTCCCGCCGCGCTGTTCTTTTTCGGTGCCGGGATGCTGTTTCCGCTGGCTACCAGCGGCGCAATGGAACCGTTCCCCTTCCTGGCGGGCACGGCTGGCGCGCTGGTCGGCGGTCTGCAAAACATTGGTTCCGGCGTGCTTGCGTCGCTCTCTGCGATGTTGCCGCAAACCGGTCAGGGCAGCCTGGGGTTGTTGATGACCTTAATGGGATTGTTGATCGTGCTGTGCTGGCTACCGCTGGCGACGCGGATGTCGCATCAGGGGCAGCCCGTTTAAGCTCACGTCACCGCAGCATCGTCATCAGCTCCATGGGAGAACGATGCTGCTTTATCAGATCACGCATCACCCGCATATGCGGCGCGGAGTAAGAATAAAACGCCTGATAGCCCGCACAAAGCACGTTGTCTGGCGTCTCCTCCCGAGCGTGCGGGCACAGCCGATGCCAGTCGCACGCCTGGCAGCCACGGCCCGGTTGCGGGTTTTCGCTGCCACACCATTTTTGTAGGGTGGCGTCAAAAAGCTCAATCGAGATACGACTGATATCTGCCCGTACCCAACACTCGAACAGGGCAATTAAAAATTTCCCCCACAGCTCTGCTGTCACCGAAGCGGCCGTCAGATCGCCCCGGTCATCAAATTCAAGATGGGGAATAAGCTGTACGGAGCGGATGCCCCGCTGTTTGAAATTGTAATAAAAATCGGCAGGTTGCAGAGCATCCTTATACTCTACAACCAGTTTATGCCTGTCCTCTTCAGCATCAATGACCTGACTTCCTGTCATGCGACTCTCTCAATAAATACGATAAGTTGATGTATATGCGTTACAGCAAACAGTATTGCGAGAGATAACACCGCGAGGGAGATCAAAAATTTGTCACGGACTACGTGAAATTGAGAAAAATCGCTATTCGTGACATCCATTAAATTGCGATTACGGGTGTAGTGCCAGAGGATCAACGCCACGATGGCGAGGATGCCAATCGAAATCCAGAATAACATGCCCGCCTGGTGCCAGTTGTGTTTGATAGCCAACGCCATCAACGCGCCGTAGCCCAGCATGGTACGAAACCACGCCAGTGATGTACGCTCCGGCTGCAGCCCTGGGTCGGCAATGCGTCTGGCTTTGCGGCTATCCGGCATACAACACCAGTCCCATAACGATCACCGCCACAACCATCAATATTAAGCTGATGATTAATAAGCTGTTGGTATAGGGCAGGTCCTCTTTCAGACGCATCGCTTTTTCATTGCGTAACCAGCGCAAGTAGCCATACATCGCTAACCCGCCGGAAAACAGACACAACAACAACGCCAGCAGTTCGCGAATGACGGGCGTGGCGAAATCTGGCGCAAGTTGATCAAGCCCAACCCCCGCCGCCAGAAATCCTAGTGCAGTACGGATCCACGCCAAAAAAGTACGCTCATTAGCCAGCGAGAAGCGGTAATCGGGCGCTTCTCCGAGGCGGGAAATTTTCATTGTTGCTCCTTTGCAATTTCACTAACGCTCTACCTTTAGCGGTTTTTTTAAGAATTTCGTCCGCCCGTTTCCTGATATGCTTTTGCCATCCGCTACAAGGAGGTCAGATGGGTATCATAGCGCAAAATAAAATCAGTTCATTGGGCATGCTGTTCGGTGCCATCGCTTTAATGATGGGGATTATCCACTTTTCATTCGGCCCTTTTTCCGCACCACCGCCAACGCTTGAAAGCATCGTGGCGGACAAAACGGCTGAAATTAAAAGAGGTCTTCTCGCCGGAATAAAAGGCGAAAAAATTACCACCGTGGAGAAAAAAGAGGATGTAGATGTCGATAAAATCCTCGATCAAGGTGGAATCGCACTGGCCATTGCCGCGCTACTTTGCGCATTTATTGGCGGTATGCGTAAGGAAAATCGCTGGGGCATTCGCGGCGCTCTGGTTTTTGGCGGCGGGACGCTGGCTTTCCATACCTTACTTTTTGGCATCGGCATCATCTGCAGCCTTCTGCTGATATTCCTGATTTTTTCTTTCCTGACCGGCAGTTCACTGGTTTAAGCAGCCTGAATATTTTGCCCGCTGGGTTATCGCCAACGGGCATTGTCGTCAAAACTTCTGTTTTTTCTCTTCCACCTTCACCCCTTGTGTTGGCAGGCCGGTGTCATAGTCGCGTACTACCGGCGAATAGCCATCATGTGGGCGTGGACGGAACGCCCCCATCCAGCGCGGTTGCGCATCTTTACGCCACGGACGCAGACTCCATTGGTAACTGCGGAACGGATCGCGAATTTTGTCCATGTAATCCAGCAAGGCGTCATGCATTTTGCTGCGAACGTCGGCAAAACGGATATCATCGATCAGGTTATGCATTTCATTTGGGTCGTTACGGCGATCGTAAAGTTCATCACTGGTGAAGAGGTTTAGCACCAGTTTAAAATCATCCGTCACCCAGCAACGCACCGGAATAAAACCGCCAAAGCTGTCATGCTCAATCTCATAACGGTTAAATTCCACCATCACGCCACGCGGCTCTTTTACAGCAAGGATATTTTCCCCTGGCAGAATGTCTGGTTTTTCAATATCTGCCAGCGCCATCATTGTCGGCAGTAAGTCAATATGGCTGACAGGTGTATCGACCTGTCGCCGCTCCCCTTGCGGTGAACGGATGATCAGCGGAATACGGGTGATGTCGTCATACATCGCGGCTCCTTTACTGATCAGCTTATGTGCGCCCATCATTTCGCCGTGATCGGAGGTATAAATGACCCACGTACTTTCACGCTGCTCTGGCGTTAATGCGTTGATGACCCGTCCAATTTGGTCATCAACAAAGTCATTGCAGGCAAAATAGAGCGGATGGTGATAAAGCCCGTCATCACCGACTGGCGATGGCATTGCCTGCGCCCATAAGCGGTGATGTTCCGGTTTGTTCGCCAGGTCATCCTGTGATTTCTCGCCAAGTTCGTAGTAAAAATCAGCGTATTTCTCTAAATACTCAACCGGACAAGTGAACGGGTGATGCGGCTCATCATACGAAACCACCATCAGGAAGGGTTCCTCGGCGCGCGCGGGCTGTTGCAGAAAATCTACCGCCCGATTGCTGATGCGGTGCGCCCAGGTGAAGGTTTCGTCGATCTGGTTCGCCTGTAAATCCTCAACACTGTTTAGGCCATTGCGCCACAGGCTGATCTCTTTTTCCGTCAGTTCGCTAAGGTAGTTCGCCCCATCGAACCAGTAATCAGCGTCCCACTCCGGCGGACACTCGCCAGTGCCGAAATAGTCATGACCGTCGAGATGCCATTTGCCAATGTAACAGGTGTGATAGCCCGCATCCTTAAAGTAGCGTCCCATAGTGGAGATGTTTTTGCCCGGCGCGACGTTATTGGTCCACGGGCCGGACTGGTTAGCGTAGATACCGGTAAACAGCCCGGCGCGCGCTGGTGTACAAACCGGTGAACAGGTATAGGCGGAATTAAAGCGAATACTTTCCGCCGCCAGACTATCAATATTTTGCGTATTCAGCGGCTTACCGCTATAGCAACCGACCATATTGGTGGCCTGGGTATCGGTCATGATGAACAGAAAATTGGGGCGTTTCATAGGCTATCCTTCGCGTCGGGAGTAAAGGTTACGGCTGGGTCGTGACGATGCCGCCAGCTGTCAAAAATCAGGTAGACAATCACTACGGCAGCGATGAAATAACTGATCATCGCTAACCAGCGCGTACCGTAGCCGCCGAATTCAGCCAGCCCGGCATAGACGCCAATCATCGCGAACAGGATACCAATTGACGCGATCTTGACGTTTTTCCACGGTTTCATGTCCACCGCAAACGCATCTTTGAAGGTGAACGGCGTGGCGCGCGGTTTGATAAAACCGATCACCAGCATCACTACCACGTTGATACAGAACGTACAGGCCAGCACATAGAGGAAATGGAAGTCGAACTTCACCAGATAGTTGATGGTGATGTAGCTGATTATGCCAATCCCCATCGCCACTTTTGCCGCCAGCGCCGGAATGCGCGGGAAGAAAAAGCCCATAATGATGATGGTAACCAGCGGCACGTTGTAAATACCGTTGAGCTGTTTCATCCAGCTATACAGCCCCTGCGGCGCGTTGGCGATCCACGGCGCGACCAGCACCGAAACGATGGCGATAAAGAAACCAAATTTGCGCCCAACGGTGACCAGCTGTTGCGGCTCGGCATTCTGGTTAATGATGCGCCGGTAAATACCCATACTGAACAACGTACTGGCGCTATTCAGAAAGCCGTTGAAGGTACTGATCACCGCACCAAATAACACCGCGCCGAAGAAACCCACCAGTGGCACTGGCAGAACGTTATTGACCAGCGTCGGGTAGGCCATGTCGGCTTTAGGTAAATCCTGATACAGATGAAACGCAATCAACCCTGGCAGCACCAGTACCAGCGGGTCGAGCATTTTCAGCACCGCCGTTAACAGCGCCCCCTTTTGCCCTTCCGCCAGGCTTTTTGACGCCAGCGTGCGTTGCACGATGCCCTGATTTGTACACCAGTAAAAGGTGTTCACCAGAATCAAACCGGTAAATGCCGCGCCAATCGGCAAGGGATCGGTCGGGCCACCGACTGAGTTTAATTTCTCGGCGTGAACGGTGGTGAGTTGCTCAATGCCCTGCATAAAGCTGCCCTTGCCCATCGCGATCAGGCCAAATATCGGCACCATCAACCCGCCAATAACCAGCCCAATACCGTTAATGGAGTCCGCCACTGCCATTGCGCGCAGTCCGCCGATCACCGCATACAAAATTCCCGCCAGGCCAAGCAAAATAACCAGTAGCCAGATCGCTGCGCCGTGGGAAATTTGTAACGATTCCCCGACGTGAAACAGGCTGTTGAGCGCCAACGCGCCGGAGTAGAGAACAATCGGCAGAAAGCAGACACCGGTGGCAATGAGGAAGCAGAAGTCGATGATAATACGCGTCGTTTTATCATAACGTTCCTCCAGGAAATCGGGGATGGTGGCAATGCCACGCTTCAGATAGCGCGGTAAAAAGATTAGCGCGAGGAAGATCAGCGTCACCGCAGAAGTGACTTCCCAGCCCATCACCGACATGCCGCTTTTGTAGGCCTGCCCGGAAAGTCCAACCAGTTGTTCCGTGGAAAGGTTGGTTAACATTAACGAAGCGGCAATAACCGGCGCTTTTAGTGAACGTCCGGCAAGAAAATAGCCTTGTTGCGATCCGGTATCTGTTTTGCGGACCTTCCACCAGGTGATGACCGCCACCAGCAGCGTAAAACCGACAAAACTCAAGATTTGTAACGAATTCATCTCATAGCCCTTATTTATGTTTATGTCCCGGACGCATGAATATAGGGAGAGGTAAAATGCGTCGGGTCAGGCAGTCAGATTCTTAAAATACAAACGTCGTATCCCTGAACGGATTGTTTTCTGTTAAGTTCAGGTTGTGAGCATAATTCGCCGGAGGGATATTAAAATGAATGGAAAATTGCAAAGTTCGGATGTAAAAAACGAAACTCCGTACAATATTCCCTTATTGATTAACGAAAATGTGATCTCCAGCGGAATTTCTCTGATCTCGCTCTGGCATACCTACGCCGACGAGCATTATCGGGTGATCTGGCCGCGGGACAAGAAGAAACCGCTTATCGCCAACTCATGGGTTGCGGTGTATACCGTACAAGGATGTGGGAAAATTATTTTAAAGAATGGTGAACAAATAACACTGCATGGCAACTGTATTATATTTTTAAAGCCAATGGATATTCACTCTTATCACTGTGAAGGTTTAGTCTGGGAACAGTACTGGATGGAATTTACCCCCACCAGTATGATGGATATTCCCGTCGGTCAGCAAAGCGTTATTTATAATGGTGAAGTTTATAATCAGGAACTCACCGAAGTTGCTGAATTAATTACTTCACCAGAAGCAATAAAAAATAATCTGGCAGTCGCTTTTCTGACGAAAATTATTTATCAGTGGATTTGTCTTATGTACTCAGACGGTAAAAAAGATCCACAACGGCGGCAAATTGAAAAACTAATTGCCACTTTACATGCCAGTCTGCAACAACGCTGGAGCGTAGCCGATATGGCTGCCACGATCCCCTGTAGCGAAGCCTGGTTGCGTCGTCTGTTTTTACGCTATACCGGCAAGACGCCCAAAGAATATTACCTCGATGCGCGTCTGGATCTGGCGCTATCGCTATTAAAGCAACAAGGGAACTCGGTTGGCGAAGTCGCTGATACACTCAACTTCTTCGACTCCTTTCATTTCAGCAAAGCCTTTAAACATAAATTTGGTTATGCGCCGTCAGCTGTGCTAAAGAATACGGACCAGCACCCAACGGATGCCAGTCCACACAATTAACGTAACTCTGGCCAGTACGCTTTGTTGGCCTCCAGCAACTCATCCAGAATAGCTTTGGCGACCGCGGCGCTCGGTACCGTTTTCGACAACGTAATCGCCTGCCACAGGTGCTGATATGAACGCTGTTCCCAGGCGTCCACGACCAGTTTTTCCACCGCCACTTGCTGACTCATTAACCCTTTCTGAAACTGCGGGATATCGCCGACCACCAGTGGTTCTGGTCCGTTGTGCCCGACCAGACACGGGATCTCGACCATCGCTTCATCATCAAAGTTATGAATTGCCCCGTTGTTAGGCACAATCAGCAACATCCGCTCCTGAGTGTTGAAGGCAATTGCCGCCGCCAGATCGACGATGTATGACGCATGTTCGTCAATTTCCAGCTTGCCCGCCGCTGAATTTCCTGCCGCCGTAATGGCGCGGCAAGCATCGAAAACCTGTTTCTCGCGATGTTCCATCACCTCATTCGCGCGGGTATGTTCAGGGTTGGAATGCTGAACGACATAATCCGGGAAGAGATAATATTTCAGATAGGTGTTCGGCAATGTATCCGGGTCCAGTGCCTGTACATCCCGCGCTTTTGCATAGGTGTCGTTCCAGCTCGCTTCGGTATGCGTATCTTGCTGCGGTGGAACATAACCGTGCTTAGAGACATATTGCCGCAGCTGGGGCATCAGGTCGTTGCCTTGCAAATCTTCAATTGATGTCCACCAGCCAAAGTGGTTCAGACCGTAGTAGCGCACGCGCATCTGTTTGCGATCTTGCAGCCCAACAATTTGCGCCATCCGACTTTCAATACCGATTGGCATGTCACAGATGTTGAGGATTTTCGCGTTCGGGCGCAGACGACGTGTGGCTTCTGCCACAATTGCTGCCGGGTTGGAGTAGTTGAGCATCCAGGCATTTGGTGAATATTTTTCCATATAATCCACCAGTTCCAGGACGCCACCGATAGATCGCATGCCGTACGCTATTCCGCCGGGTCCGCAAGTTTCCTGACCGACAACGCCGTGGCGCAGCGGTATTTTTTCATCCAGTTCGCGCATCGGATATTTGCCGACACGAATGTGCGCCATGACAAAATCAACGTCGCTGAACGCCACTTCAGGATCGGTGGTGTAGCTAAACTCAATGTCCGGCGCTTTCTCTTTAAGAATAACTTTACAGGCTTCGGCAATCACTTCCTGCCGTGCGCCATCGTTATCATAAAATTTCAGTGCGCGAAGCGGGAAACGATCCTGATTCGCCAATAACATCAACACGATGCCTGGCGTAAAGGTGCTTCCACCGCCTGCGACAACCACTGAGAATTTGGTCATTATACTGC
Organism: Escherichia coli; assembly: GCF_036503815.1. Taxonomy (GTDB): domain Bacteria; phylum Pseudomonadota; class Gammaproteobacteria; order Enterobacterales; family Enterobacteriaceae; genus Escherichia; species Escherichia coli_F. The sequence continues at coordinate 21,729 of NZ_AP027764.1, read as the reverse complement.
CTCCGTAATGGCAACTTTTTCTGCTAATTGATGAGAATTAATTAAGCTATCGAGCTGTTCACGCAGCTGGGAAACATGCAAACCAATGATCACCTGAATGGCATCACCACTACGGAAGACGCCATGCGCTCCCAGCTTTTTAAAGACTTCGTCATCCAGCGTTTGTGACATGTCATGCAGTGCAATACGTAGACGCGTCGCGCAATTGTTGATGCTGGATATATTGCCCACCCCGCCCAGGGCTTGCAGGATGCCGGCAGCCTGCTCCAGCTCTTTTTTGGGCTCTGCAGCGGTAGTTTGGCCTCGCGAGGCTTTGTATTCGGCTTTCGAGTAGAGCTTCACCTCCGCATCTTCACGTCCCGGCGTGCACATGTTGAATTGCAGAATCAGGGTGCGGAAAACCACGAAGTACAGCAGGGTAAAGCACAACCCAATGGCGATTTGGGTCAGCATCATATCCGCGTGGTTGCTGAACATCGGGATCCAGTTTTGCGGTAAAACCTGGTCTATCAGACCACCGCCCATGTTGCCCACCACACCAAAGAGATACATCACAGTCGACATTGAAGCTGCCAGCACGGCATGTACCGCAAACAGCAACGGTGAAATGAACAGGAAGGTAAATTCCAGCGGTTCGGTAATTCCCACCAGCATGGCGGTTAAGGTTGCGGGGATCAGCAAGCCCGCCACTTTTACCCGATTTTCCGGTGCAGCGGTGAAGTACATCGCTAAAGAAATGCCCACGGCACCAAAGATTTTTGAGTTACCGTGCAGGGCAAAACCGCCTTCCGGGAACAACGATTTCAGCGGCTCGGCGCTCAAACTGAACTCTTGCAGATGCTGCGCCCAGTACATCTGAATGCCGCCTTCAACAGCTGCCGGACCAAAGATAAACGGTCCGTAGATGAAGTGGTGTAAACCGGTTGGGATCAGAATGCGTTCGAGGAAGGTGTAAACCCAGACCCCAAGCGCACCCGCCGAACGCAGGAACGCTTGCAGAGATTCAATCCCCATTTGTACTTTTGGCCAGCCGAGCAATGTCAGCCACGCGCATGGGATCATCACCAGGAAGGCGATAATCACCACATAAGATGTCCCCTGAAAAATGCCGAGAAAAACCGGCAGTTTTTTATCGAACAGACGGTTATGCAGCGCCGTCACAATGCCAGAAATGATAATCGCGCCGATAATGCTGGTATCGAGGGTTTTAATTCCGGCCATCATGGTCAGCCCGCTACCTGCCACTGCGTCCTGAGAGAAATCGACGCCGAAGTAGCTTCCCCAGGTCATTCCCATCGCGTTGATGAAATAGTTCCAGGTCAGGAAACTCACCATCACCGCCAGACAAGCACGCCCCTGCGCTTGCTTAGCAAGGCCAATGGGTAAACCGACAGCAAAAATCAGCGGCATATTACGGAATACCGTCCAACCGCCCTCTTCAATGATGTGTACGATTTGCGCGAATAAACTGTTCGGATCGGTCAGTGATTCCCCGACAAACATCGGGTTTTGCAGCAAAATGGCAAGACCCACCACAATCCCGGCGAAGGGAAACAGCAGCACTGGCGTGAACATCGCGCCGCCAAAGCGTTGAATTTGACTGAGCATTTCCACATCCTCTTTTCTCAATTCTGTAAGTAGGAAGCCTGATTGGTTATGCGGCAGGCCTGGAGCGAGGATAGGAAGATGCTATCGGCAGAACATGACGACCCAGTGGGATTCGTGATCGCTTTCATGCTTTTCGTTGGGCGGTAGAGATCTACGTTTTCGCAAAAAAGTAGACATCTGTGAACACGGGTACACAGCATCGAACACATCTTTAAAAAAAAGATGTTTTTTCAATCGATTAAGCAGAACTTGTGGGCGCATTACCCGGGCTTGCAGGCAAAAAAGAGATCTAGAGATGATCTACAAAAGCATTGCGGAGCGGTTAAGAATTCGACTTAACTCCGCGGATTTCACGCTAAACAGTCTTCTTCCTGGTGAAAAAAAGCTGGCGGAAGAGTTTGCGGTATCACGGATGACCATCCGTAAAGCCATTGACCTGCTGGTGGCGTGGGGGTTGGTGGTCCGCCGCCACGGCAGCGGTACTTATCTGGTGCGCAAAGATGTACTGCATCAAACTGCCAGCCTGACCGGGCTGGTGGAGGTGTTAAAACGCCAGGGGAAAACAGTCACCAGCCAGGTGCTAATATTTGAAATCATGCCTGCGCCTCCGGCCATTGCCAGCCAATTACGGATTCAAATCAACGAGCAGATCTATTTCTCCCGTCGCGTTCGTTTTGTGGAAGGGAAACCGCTGATGCTGGAAGATAGCTATATGCCGGTAAAACTGTTCCGCAACCTTTCGCTGCAACATCTGGAAGGGTCGAAGTTTGAATATATTGAACAAGAGTGCGGGATTCTTATTGGCGGTAATTATGAAAGCCTGACGCCGGTTCTCGCCGATAGACTGCTGGCGCGGCAAATGAAGGTAGCGGAACACACACCACTGCTGCGGATCACCTCGTTGTCATATAGTGAGAGCGGTGAGTTTTTGAATTATTCAGTGATGTTCAGAAATGCCAGTGAATACCAGGTGGAGTACCATTTACGGCGACTCCACCCGGAAAAGAGTTAACCGATACTCCAAAAGAGCACCGCCAGTAATTGTGGGGTGATAATGCGCAGGAACATCACTAACGGATAGACAGTGGCATAAGAGAGTGCCGCCGCACCGCTGGTTGGATGAAGATTATTAGCAAATGCCAGCGCCGGAGGATCGGTCATGGAGCCAGCCAGCATCCCGCACATGGTCAGGTAATTCATTTTGGCTAACATCCGCGCCAGAATACCAACAGTAATCAGCGGAACGGCGGTGATCAGGGCACCATATCCAATCCAGCTTAGCCCTTCGCCATTGACCAGGGTATTTACAAAATCCCCACCAGATTTCAGCCCCACTACCGAGAGGAACAGTACGATCCCCAGCTCCCGCAGCGCGAGGTTGGCGCTTGGCGGCATAAACCAGTACAGCTTACCGATACTGCCGATACGCCCGAGGATCAACGCCATAATCAGCGGACCGCCCGCCAGTCCCAGTTTCAACGCCGCCGGGAATCCCGGCACAAAGACGGGAATAGAACCTAACAATACGCCAAGCCCGATACCAATAAACACCGGCAGCATCTGAACCTGTTGCAGTTTCTGCTGCGCATTCCCCAGCACATTAGCAACGGCATCAATTGCGGACGGACGCCCCACCAGGTTGAGGATATCGCCGAACTGCAGGCTGATATCACCACTGGCGACCAGTTCGACCCCGGCACGGTTCAGACGCGAGATAACAACGTCATAGCGTTCTTTAAAGTGCAGATCGCGAATACGCTTACCAAGCACGTTTTCATTGGTGACCACCACACGCTCGACGCGTAAATCAGTGCCTTTCGTGGACAGCGAGGTATCGACCTCCTGACCAATCACCAGTTGCGCATTATGTAAATCCGCTGGCTGCCCCACCAGATGCAGCAAATCGCCCAGTTGGATAATGGTATCAGGCGAAGGTACTTTTAGGGTTTCTTCTCGTTTCAGACGCGAACAGATAATTTTGTCCCCGTTGAGAATCGGTACATCTTTAATGGCTAAATCATGCAGGTTAGGGTTCTCAACGCGAATATTGATAGTCCTGATCAGCGCGCCGCCATTGGTGCGTGAAGACTCGTGCTGCTGGGCTTCTGTCTCGACATTGACGCGGAAAATAACCCGCAACATCCACATGGTGAACAAGATCCCGCAAATGCCGAATGGATACGCCATCGCGTAACTCATCCCCATCTGATCGACCATTTCCATTGGTGTACCCAGGTCGCGCAAGATCTGCTGCCCTGCCCCCAGTGCTGGCGTATTGGTTACCGCACCGGAGAAAATCCCCAGCACGACCGGCAGTGGAATATCAAACAGCTTATGCAGGATGGCGGTAACCAGACCACCGATGATGACAATCAGAACAGCAAACAAGTTGAGGCGTAATCCGGAGACGCGCAATGAGGCAAAGAAGCCCGGCCCCACCTGAATCCCGATAGTATAAACGAACAGGATCAGGCCAAATTCCTGAATAACATGCAGCATATCGCTACTTAATGTCATCCCCGCCTGAGAAACAAAATGGCCGACGATGATCCCACCAAACAGCACGCCGCCAATACCTAATCCTATGCCGCGAAATTTGACGTTGCCGATAAACAAACCGACGACTGCCACCAAAGCCAGAATACTGACCGTTAATGCTATATCACTCATCGTCCATTTCTCTTGAGATAACATTTTAATTGCTACGGATTATGGCTGAATCGGTGAAGCAGATTTGCCTTATAGCGCACATTATCACGGGAAAGAACGTGCCGAAATATCTTAAACAGGCGAAAATTAACGCATTGTTGAAGAAGAAAGACAAAAAAAGCCCCACCAGAATGGTGGGGCAAAGAGAATAGCTAGTTAGCTATTTAACGCGGGACGTTCGCTGATAGCGATACGCTGCGCTGCGATGGGTTCAGGCTCATTACGAATTAAATCAATATGCAGTAAACCGTTTACGAAGGTTGCGCCAGAGACTTCCATATTTTCAGCCAGCGTAAAACTCAGGCTAAACGGCTGATTCATAAGCCCTTGATGCAGCCATTTCTTCTCTTCTTTTGGCTGCTCCGGCGTGCCTTTTACGCTCAGGCGCGTACCTTCCAGTTGAATCTCTAAATCTTCCTGACGAAAACCTGCCAGCGCAAGGGTAATGCGGTAGTGGTTATCGTCGCTTTTTTCAATGTTGTACGGCGGGAAGCTCTGGCTTTCACCGGCGTTTTGCAGTGCGTTGGCCAGTTTGTCAAAACCGATCCATTGACGCATCAGTGGGGATAAATCGAAGTTACGCATAGTCATTTCTCCTTCTAAGAAGCGAGTAAGTACCTGCAAATCCGAAGATTCGCATATGCTCCCTGACGGCGAGCATGGAGATGTCAGGCCGCGCCAGGCGGCCTTAGGGAATTAGTTGATTTCGATACGGCGCGGTTTTTTCGCTTCCGGAATCACGCGTTCGAGATCGATATACAGCAGACCATTCACCAGGTTAGCGCCACGAACATGAATGTTCTCAGCTAACTGGAATTTACGTTCAAAGTTGCGTTCAGCGATGCCCTGGTACAGATAGGTGCGCTCTTTTTGTTCGTCGGCATGAGCACCTTTCACCACCAACAGATTATCCTGGGCGGTAATCTCCAGTTCGCTCTCAGCAAAACCAGCCACAGCGATAGCAATGCGGTAATGGTTTTCGTCTACCAGTTCAACGTTATACGGAGGGTAGCCGCCATTACTCTGGCTCTGGTTGTTTTCTAAGTGGTTAAACAAACGGTCAAATCCAATAGCAGAACGGTAAAGCGGGGATAAATCAAAGTTACGCATAATCAATAGCTCCTGAAATCAGCGAGAATGTAAGACCTTCCACAATGGACAGGTCAGGTAGCCAGAACACCCATCAGGCGCGTCCTCATCGGCTACGATGTAAAAATGGGTCTGGAAATGAACTTTTCAAGCCTTATCAGCGGACTTTTTTTTGCAGTTTATGGTCTATTGCATAGACTGAGGGGGCAGCACGAAACGTTAAAGTGCGATAGCCGCCACAGTGCGACGTAATGATGATGTTATTTTCAGCAAGGGATCGCTATAACTCATCAGGCCAACACCCACGATCAACAGATGAATTTATTATGATAAGAAATGTGTTGTTAGCGTTCATGATATGCAGCGGAATGACATTACTCGGAGGATGCTCCAGCGTGATGTCCCATACCGGGGGAAAAGAAGGAACGTATCCCGGCACCCGCGCCAGCGCCACCATGATTGGCGACGATGAAACCAACTGGGGCACTAAGTCGTTGGCGATCCTCGATATGCCGTTTACCGCTGTGATGGACACGCTTTTACTGCCGTGGGATGTGTTCCGCAAAGACAGCTCGGTGCGCTCACGCGTTGAAAAAAGCGAAGCCAACGCGCAAGCCACCAATGCGGTTATTCCACCGGCCAGAATGCCTGATAACTGATTTAGCGATCAGTTTCGGTGATCCACAGCTGGCCGCCTTCCATCCACGCCAGCCATCGACCATCCGGCGAGAAGACCACGGCGTCCGCAGAAGGTGGATTGGCGTGGTTTTCGGTTAAATACTCAACCTCGCCGCTTTGCGCATGGGCGCAAGCAATTCGATTATCCAGCACAAAGCCCAACCATTCTCCTGACGGATGCCAGTTAAATGCAGACTGAATATCCGTTTTGTTATGGGTTAACTGGCGCGGCTCGCCGCCCTGTGGCGAGATAAGCCACAGTTGCACAATGCCGTTATCATCACGCATTAAAAACGCGATTTGCGTACCCTGCGGATTACAGCGCACCCAGTGGCGCGGGACGTTGACTAACCCCGGATAAGCCCGATGGTGGGTAAAGGTTAAACGTCGCTGCACGACGCCACGCGGTGGCGCGGGCAGGGTTGTTTCCGTTCCACTTAACGGCGCATCACCTGCTGCTTTCCAGCCAGCTTCATCTTGCGGTAACTCAACGATAAACAGCTCCGGCACTTTCTCGCCCTTTGGCGAAAGTGTGTCGCCAATAAACGCCAGCGCGTGATTTCCTACCCATCCTTCTTCATAAGCACGATTGATTTCATTACTGCCAGGCTGCGGCGTGGGCGTTGTTTTACTCACCAGTACGCACCAGTGGCTACCGCTGTATTCACGCGGATGCTGCTTTTGTACGTTGACCGGGCCAAACGGTGCAGCAACACCGACATTTCGCAAATCCAGCGCCGGATCGCGTTCATGCATTACATGGTCGTTATAGGTAAAGCTCACCATTTCACCGTTCGGGCTAAAGACATGTACATGGCTGCCGCCACGCAGCGCTCCTGGCGTATACGGCGCGGTAATATCCATTGCATCGAGATTGCTCACCTTGCCGCTTTCAGCAATCACGCCGCGTCGATGATGGAAGTCGTAATGCCATGTTTCATCAGGATTTTCAGGGCCGTGAATAAAGACATATTTCTCTGACTTCGGATGAACGGTCACCACGCCGACGTGTGCGCCCTGTGACGCACGGTAGATAACCTCGACCTCGCCGGTATGGATATTCACGCGCTCAATGGTCTCACCGGTAAACGACGCCCCAGAAGGACGCACGTCAAATACCAGCCACTGGCTGTCGGGCGTCCAGGTATTGGTATTGGTGAGCAGGTGATTACGGGGAGCAAAGGTTATCTGTTTCATGGCGCGGTCCTGATACAAAACGGTTCTCGCCATCATACTTCACAAGGACTTCACTTTCAGACAATAGTCTTTTGCCATCGTGATGAATGTGAGTGAAAAGATGGAACATTTCGACGTGGCGATTATTGGCCTCGGCCCGGCAGGTTCGGCGTTGGCGCGAAAGTTAGCCAGCAAAATGCAGGTGATCGCGCTGGATAAAAAGCACCAGCATGGTACTGAAGGTTTCAGCAAGCCTTGTGGCGGTCTGCTGGCACCGGACGCGCAGCGATCTTTTATTCGCGATGGACTAACGCTTCCTGTCGATGTGATCGCCAATCCGCAGATTTTCAGCGTCAAAACCGTCGACGTCGCCGCATCGCTTACACGTAACTACCAGCGAAGCTATATCAATATTAATCGCCATGCTTTCGACTTATGGATGAAATCGCTCATTCCCACCAGCGTTGAGGTTTACCACGACAGCCTGTGCCGGAAAATCTGGCGCGAGGATGATAAATGGCATGTCATTTTTCGCGCAGACGGCTGGGAGCAACACATTACCGCCCGCTATCTGGTCGGTGCCGATGGTGCAAACTCGATGGTGCGGCGACATCTCTACCCGGATCATCAGATTCGTAAATATGTTGCTATCCAGCAGTGGTTCGCAGAGAAACATCCGGTGCCGTTCTACTCCTGCATCTTTGATAATGCGATAACTGACTGTTATTCATGGAGTATCAGCAAAGACGGTTATTTTATCTTTGGCGGTGCCTATCCAATGAAAGACGGCCAGGCGCGTTTCGCGTCGCTGAAAGACAAAATGAGCGCCTTTCAGTTCCAGTTTGGTAAGGCGGTAAAAAGCGAAAAATGCACGGTGCTGTTTCCCTCACGCTGGCAGGATTTTGTCTGCGGTAAGGACAACGCCTTTCTGATTGGTGAAGCGGCGGGATTTATCAGCGCCAGCTCACTGGAGGGGATTAGCTATGCGCTGGATAGCGCAGAGATTCTGCGTTCGGTGTTACTCAAACAACCGGAGAAGAGCAACGCCGCCTACTGGCGCGCCACCCGCAAACTGCGTTTAAAACTCTTCGGCAAAATAGTAAAAAGCCAATGCCTGACCGCACCGGCTTTACGAAAGTGGATTATGCGCAGTGGTGTGGCGCATATTCCACAGTTTAAAGATTATCCAACGCGCTTCACATCGCCCACCAGCAGGATGTAAGAGAGCGCGCCAATCAACGCGACGGCGGAGATATAAACCAGTGCAGGCGCGAAACCGTAACCCTGCGCCAGGTACCCTACCACCAGCGGAACGGTGATGCCGCCCAGACCACCGGCGAAGTTAAACACGCCGCCGGTTAAACCAATCAGCCGCATCGGTGCCAGAGAAGAGACTAACGACCAGGTAATCGAAGCAAAACCGTTGCCGAAGAATGCCAGCGCCATCAGGCACATAATCATCATCGGATCGTTGGTGTAGTTAGCACCCATAATGCAGGTGGAGATCAGCAAACCGCAGATAATCGGCGTTTTACGCGCAAAGCCCAGTGAAAAGCCCTTACGTACCAGCAGATCCGCGACCCAGCCTGAGAGCAGGACGCCAACAAACGCCGCAAGGAATGGCACCGTGGTCATAAAGCCCGCTTTCAGCGCTGTGATTCCTTTTTCCTGGGTTAAATAGTTCGGGAACCAGGTTAAGAAGAACCACAGTGTAGAAGCCACCGCAAATTGCCCAAGATAGACGCCGATCAGTTTACGATGGAACACCAGTTTCCAGTCTTTGGCTGTTAGCGGCTGACGCGACTCTTTTTTCACTGGCGCATCGCCATCCACCAGACCGCCGCCGTCACGAATGTAATCCAGTTCAGCTTTGCTAATGCCTTTGGTCAGGCGCGGCGGCTGATAAACCTTAAACCAAATCAGCGACCAGATAATGCCGATACCGCCGGTGACAATGAACACCCAGTGCCAGCTCAACATTTCCTGAATCCAGATCAGCAGCGGAGTCAGAAACGCCAGACCGACAAACTGACCAGACGTATAAAAACCCACGGCAGAAGCGCGTTCATGTTCCGGGAACCAGCTGGTCACCATCCGGTTATTGGTCGGGAACGCGGGCGCTTCGAAAATACCGGTTATCGCACGCAGACCAATTAATGACATTAAGCCCGTGGCAAAGCCCTGGAATAACGTCGCCACTGACCAGCCAAATATCGCAATAAAATAAGTCACGCGAGAACCTACGCGATCTAAAAACCAACCGCCGGGGATCTGACATAAGGTATAAAGCCAGGCGAAGGCCGAAAATACATAGCCCATTTGCGCTTTGGTAATGCCGAACTCTTCCTGAATATGGGCGGAAGCCACGGCCAGGTTAGCGCGGTCAACATAACAAATGACCACCGTAATAAAGATCATCACCAGCGTCAGATAACGCCGACGCCCCGGTTTTGCTGCATTAACGGGAATATCCATAGCGAGCTTTCTCCAGATTTTGGGCATAGCGAAGCCGCTCACCATGCCCTGTAATGTACAGAGGGTTATATTTTTGTATTGCTGTTTTAGTGCCCGATGAGGGGCTTACGTGGCAGGAATTACCACTCTGCTACGCTGTTATCTTCATGACGCCAGAGCGGATTACGCCAGTCCGGGGCATTTTTACTGAACTCAATGACTTTGGCTTCGTCGATTTCCACGCCTAAGCCCGGTTTCGTTAATGGTTTAAAGAAGCCGCCGACCATGCTGAAGTCTTCTTTATTTTTCACAAAGTCGAGTAACTCCGCGCCTTTGTTGTAGTGAATGCCCATACTTTGTTCCTGAAGTACCGCGTTATAGGAAACAAAGTCGATATGCAGGCAAGCCGCCAGTGCAATCGGGCCGAGCGGACAGTGCGGCGCAAGGGTCACGTCATAGGCTTCCGCCATTCCGGCAATTTTGTAGCATTCGGTAATACCGCCTGCGTGGGAGAGATCCGGTTGCAGAATCGAAATACCGCCAGCTTCCAGCACGCGTTTAAAATCGAAGCGTGAGAACATGCGCTCACCCGCCGCCAGTGGAATATGCGTTTGTGCCGCCAGTTTCGGGTAGTATTCGGCTTGTTCCGCCAGCACCGGTTCTTCAATAAACAGAGGGCGATACGGTTCCAGTTCTTTAATCAGCACTTTCGCCATCGGCGCGCTGACGCGACCGTGGAAATCAAGACCAAACTCAATCTGATTGCCAAAAGCTTCACGAATTTGTGCCACGGTGTTGACCGCCGCATCTACCGCGCGGGAGTTATCAATCAATCCCAGTTCTTCACAACCGTTCAGTTTGAAGGTATCGAAGCCGATTTCGCGTAGCGTTTTAATGCCGTCGATAACATCCGCCGGACGATCGCCACCGACCCAACTGTAGGCTTTAATTTTGTCGCGAACCAGGCCACCCATCAATTGCCAGACCGGCGCATTCAGCACTTTACCTTTGATATCCCATAACGCCTGGTCGATCCCGGCGATGGCGCTCATCAGAATCGGACCGCCACGATAAAATCCGGCGCGATACATCACTTGCCATAAGTCATTGATGCGCGATGGATCCTGACCAATCAAATAGTCACCCAGCTCGTGAACTGCCGCTTCCACCGTGCGGGCGCGGCCTTCGATCACGGGCTCGCCCCAACCGACCACGCCTTCATCAGTTTCAATTTTCAGGAACATCCAGCGGGGAGGTAAACGATACGTAGTAATGTTGGTGATTTTCATTGCACTGCCTCTCGATACGCCTTAACAAATGCTGCTGCCTGCTGCACGGTGCGTTCTACTGATTGCCCGGCGCGATAGAGATCGCTGCCTAAGCCCGCCCCTGCACAACCTGCGTCTATCCACTGCGCCAGGTTTTCTGGCGTCACACCGCCTACGGCAAAGACCGGGATGTCCTGCGGTAATACCGCTTTTAACGCTTTGATGTATTGCGGCCCAAAAGCCGATGACGGGAATATTTTCAGCGCCTGCGCGCCCGCGTCGATCGCGGTAAAGGCTTCTGTCGCCGTCGCGCAGCCGGGGCAAACGGTCATGCCATAGCCCACCGCGCGGCGGATCACTTCACTATGGATATTGGGCGTAACGATGAGCTGGCAGCCCATCCTGGCGAGCGCATCGACCTGTTCAGGTTTCAGTACCGTACCTGCGCCAATCAACGCCTTGTCGCCATACGCATCAACGATGGCGGGAATGCTTTGTTCCCATTGTGGGGAATTCAGAGGGATTTCAACCGCGTCGAACCCAGCGTCAATCACCGCGCCAACATGCGCCAGCGCCTCGTCGGGCGTAATACCGCGCAAAATGGCGATCAGCGGGAGTTTAGTTTGCCACTGCATGAGCGATGCTCCTTATACCAGCCTGAAATGCCGTGTCGCCCGCCACCGCCGTCACCTCGCAACCCATCGACTGAAAGGCTTGCTGGTAGCGTGCAGTCAGCGATGTTCCGGCGACAAGGGTGATGGCGTGTTGATGGGCCACGTAGTCGCGCATACTGGCGACCTCTGCGCCAATCAACAATCCAGAGAGAAATTCGCTGACCTGTTCACGGGGAAGTGTTCCCAGCACATGCGAGGCACGAACTTCAAAAAGCTGCGGCAATATGGCGGGCGCATTGAGACCACGCTCAAGGCCAGCCGCGAAGGCATCGGCAGAGTTTTCCTGCGGCGGTAAACCTGCGCCAATCAATGAGTGATTTAACAGTAAATGATGTAATTCACCGGTCATCACGGTGCGAAAATCGTTGATTTGCTGGCTATCGGCCTGCACCCATTTGCAATGCGTACCGGGCATGACATAAAGAGAGGAAGGAGCCAGAGCACGCGCACCGATCAATTGTGTTTCTTCGCCGCGCATCACATTGTGGTTATCATCATGAGAAACGCATAATCCGGGAATAATCCAGATATTGTCGCCAACAGACGTTAATTGTTCGCCAATAGACGAAAAACGGGCAGGAACAGATAAATACGGCGCAACTTTCCAGCCGACATTGCTGCCAACCATTCCTGCCATCACCACTGGCGTATTCTCTTCACGCCAGTCGGTCGTCACTTCTGCTAACACCGCAGCCGGAGATTTTCCGTTCAGACGCGTAACGCCTGCTTCTGATTGCCTGCTGTCCAGGCAGTGGTCGCCCTGATAAAGCCAGGCGCGCAGATTGGTCGATCCCCAGTCAATTGCGATGTAGCGAGCTGTCATGTGATTTCCTTTAACCTTCGTGTCGAGCTGGCGATCATGGTAAGCGCCGCCTGCTCTGCCGCATCGCCGTCCTGATGCCGTATCGCATCAAACAGCGCCTTATGTTCCTGGAGCGTTTGCGGCATGTTGGCCTCATCGCCCATCCAGGTTCGTTCAAAAACCGCCCGCTGTAATGAACTAATCGCAATGCTAAGTTGCTGTAACACCGGGTTATGCACTGATTGCAGTACCGCCTCGTGATAGCGAATATCCGCTTCGTTAAACGCTTCGCGGTCCTGATTGTTGGCGATCATCTCGTTCAGCGCTGATTCAATCTGCGCCAGATCGCTGGAAGTCGCGCGCTCTGCCGCCCAACGGGCAATCGCCGGTTCCACCAGATTTCGCACTTCGCTCATTGCACTGATAAGCCGTGGGTCGTAGTCGTTTTCCAGCACCCATTGCAGTACGTCAGTGTCGAGGTAATTCCACTGGTTACGCGGTGCCACAAACGCCCCGCGATAACGTTTCATTTCAATCAGCCGCTTCGCCATCAGCGAACGAAACACCTCACGGATGATGTTGCGCGAGGTTGCAAACTCCTCACAAAGTTCCGCTTCGGCCGGAAGCGGCGAGCCTGGCACGTATTTGCCGTGAACGATCTGTTTACCCAGCGTAATGACTATGCGATCGGTTTTATTGAGAGTCATGGAGAGTCCTTGTGCTCTGTATGTACTTCTCTACTTTACCCCGATCGATGCATAACGCGGCAATTTTGTAGTACCAGCGTGATGACGTTCGCGTTTGCCGTATGCGTAATGTAGTACAAAGTTATATTGTTGTACTACAATTTAGATCACAAAAAGAACAATGCATAAAAAAATGACATGCGTCGGGCAGAAATCTGAAAAGGGATATCAGGCGCTAAACAGGAGGGAAAGAAGAGTATGCTTTCAACGGCTTAGCTACTCGTTTAAAGGATTAGTCATGAAGTTGAATTTTAAGGGATTTTTTAAGGCTGCCGGTTTGTGTTCTTTGGCATTTGCGTTGACCGGATGTCTAACCGCAGGACTGCTTTTCAATACCGCAAGTCCGCCACATGCCGAGCAATGGCGGTCAGACTCGATTAAGGGGTTATCGCTGGCAGAGGATAGTAACGGTACGAAAGGCTATGTTTTTGTTGGTGAATCGTTGGACTATCTGTTGACCACGGGCGGCGGCGAGGTGGTTAAAATGCTGAACGATCCGGCAATTCATGGCGAAAGAATCACCGTTTCCGATAACGCGAAATTTATTTTAAGCAGCAGTGATACTAATTTTTCTGGTTCAATAATGCTCTATTACGACTGGGATAATGAGGAAGATAAAGCACTGGCGACACAATATGGTTTTATTTGTAATACCCAGCGTTGTACCTGGGCACTTGACGGCCTGAAAGGCTCTATCCACCAGAAAAATAAAAAAGCGGATTACTCAAACGTGATGGTTTTCCATCAACCCTTTACGGTGGGATTTTATAAGTACAAAGCAACTGATGGCGTTCCGCGCGGCCTCGCTAATGCGCTGCTACCAGTCACTCTTACGCTGGATATAGTAACGTCACCACTCCAGTTCCTGATTTTATGCACGACCAGAAATTGTTAATCGCTGCGGGCAAACGCATTTATGTAGTTTGCCCGCCCACTGATTAATTCAGCACATACTTCTCAATAGCAAACGCCACGCCATCTTCCAGGTTGGATTTGGTGACAAAGTTCGCCACTTCTTTCACCGAAGGAATAGCGTTATCCATTGCCACACCAACACCTGCATATTCAATCATTGCGATGTCGTTTTCCTGATCGCCAATCGCCATGACTTCTTCCGGCTTAATGCCTAACACGTCGGCCAGTGATTTCACACCCGTACCTTTGTTAACGCGTTTATCGAGGATTTCGAGGAAGTACGGCGCACTTTTCAGCACAGTGTATTTTTCTTTCACTTCCTGCGGAATACGCGCAATGGCCTGGTCGAGGATGGCGGGTTCATCAATCATCATCACTTTCAGGAACTGAGTATTGGGGTCCATTTTCTCCGCTTCGCAGAACACCAGCGGAATAGTGGCAACGAAAGATTCATGCACCGTGTAGTAGCTGATATCACGGTTGGCGGTGTACAGCGTGGTGCGGTCCAGGGCGTGGAAATGAGAACCGACTTCGCGAGAGAGTTTTTCCAGGAAACGGTAGTCTTCATAGCTCAGAGCGGTTTGCGCCACGGTGCTACCATCGGCGGCCTTCTGTACCAGCGCGCCGTTATAAGTAATGCAGTAATCGCCCGGCTGTTCCATATGCAGCTCTTTCAGGTAGTTGTGAACACCTGCATAAGGGCGACCCGTCGTTAGCACGACATTCACGCCACGGGCGCGAGCTGCGGCAATCGCGTTTTTAACAGCGGGTGAAATGGTGTGATCGGGCAGCAGAAGGGTGCCATCCATATCGATAGCAATGAGTTTGATAGCCATGAGTTCCCCAGGTAGATTGGTTCCTGACCCATGCTAACGCGATTCCGCTCAAAAATCAGTACAACACCCGAGGGAAAAGGGGGATGCAACGCGCGTTGCATGCTCCCCTTTTGCTTAGCGGAAGAGTTTCCCTTTCAGCAGTTCCATGCCTGCGGAAAGCAGATCGTTATTGGCTTGTGGTGACACTTCACCCTGCGGTGAGAGAGCATCAATAATCTTTGGCAGTTGCTCTGCCAGCAAGCTGGAAGCCGTACTGGTATCTACACCCAGTTTTTGCCCGAGATCGGACACCGCATTTGTGCCGAGCGCCGACTCCAGTTGCTCGCCACTCACCGGCTGATTGCCCTGTTGATTACTCAACCAGGTTGAGAGAATGGCACCTAAGCCGCCACTTTGCAGTTTTTCCAACAGCACCTGAATGCCGCCCTGTTCCTCAACCCAACTCAAAATAGCCTGATATTTCCCCGCATCGCCTTTCAGAAAGGCGCCGACAACATCATCAAAAAGCCCCATGATAATCACCTGTAAAGCGTTACGTGTTGACTCAAAAAGTATAGATCTGCGGAATGATAATTACGGATTGCAGAAATAAAAAGGGCGGAGATGATCTCCGCCCTTTTCTTATAGCTTCTTGCCGAATGCGGCGTTAACGTCTGATCCGGCCTACAAAATCATGCAAATTCAAAATATTGCAGGAGTCTCGTAGGCCTGATAAGCGTAGCGCATCATGCACGCTCGCATTGTTAACGCCATTAAATATCGATATTCGCCGCTTTCAGGGCATTCTCTTCGATAAACGCACGGCGCGGTTCAACGGCGTCGCCCATCAGCGTGGTGAACAACTGATCGGCAGCAATCGCATCTTTAACGGTAACGCGCAGCATACGACGGCTTTCCGGGTCCATGGTGGTTTCCCACAGCTGTTCCGGGTTCATCTCGCCCAGACCTTTATAACGCTGGATGGAGAGGCCGCGACGGGACTCTTTCACCAGCCAGTCCAGCGCCTGCTCGAAGCTGGCTACCGGCTGACGACGCTCACCACGTTCGATAAACGCATCTTCTTCCAGCAGACCACGCAATTTCTCGCCCAGCGTGCAGATACGACGATATTCGCCGCCGGTGATAAACTCGTGATCCAGCGGATAGTCAGTATCCACACCGTGGGTACGCACGCGAACAATCGGTTCAAACAGGTTTTGATCAGCATTGGTGTGGACATCAAACTTCCACTGGCTGCCGTGCTGTTCTTTGTCGTTCAGTTCGCTGACCAACGCGTTCACCCAACGGGTAACGGTCTGCTCATCAGAGAGGTCGGCTTCCGTCAGCGTCGGCTGATAGATAAGCTCTTTCAGCATTGCTTTCGGATAACGACGCTCCATGCGGTTGATCATTTTCTGCGTCGCGTTGTACTCAGACACCAGTTTCTCTAACGCTTCGCCAGCCAATGCCGGTGCACTGGCGTTGGTATGCAGCGTTGCACCATCCAGCGCGATAGAGATCTGGTATTGATCCATCGCTTCGTCGTCTTTAATGTACTGTTCCTGCTTGCCTTTCTTCACTTTGTACAGCGGCGGCTGAGCGATGTAGACGTGACCGCGTTCAACGATTTCCGGCATCTGACGATAGAAGAAGGTCAACAGCAGCGTACGAATGTGCGAGCCGTCGACGTCCGCATCGGTCATGATGATGATGCTGTGGTAACGCAGTTTGTCCGGGTTGTACTCGTCACGACCGATACCACAACCAAGCGCGGTGATCAGCGTCGCCACTTCCTGGGAAGAGAGCATCTTATCGAAGCGCGCTTTCTCGACGTTGAGGATTTTACCCTTCAGCGGCAGAATCGCCTGGTTCTTGCGGTTACGCCCCTGCTTCGCAGAGCCGCCCGCGGAGTCCCCTTCCACAAGGTACAGTTCAGAGAGCGCCGGGTCGCGTTCCTGACAGTCCGCCAGTTTACCCGGCAGGCCCGCTAAATCCAGCGCACCTTTACGACGGGTCATTTCACGAGCGCGACGCGCAGCTTCACGGGCACGAGCAGCATCGATAATTTTGCCGACTACGATTTTCGCGTCGGTTGGGTTTTCCAGCAGGTATTCTGCCAGCAGTTCGTTCATCTGCTGTTCAACCGCCGATTTCACCTCAGAAGAAACCAGTTTGTCTTTGGTCTGAGAGGAGAATTTCGGGTCCGGCACTTTTACGGAAACGACGGCAATCAGGCCTTCACGCGCATCGTCACCGGTGGCGCTGACTTTGGCTTTTTTGCTGTAGCCTTCTTTATCCATGTAGGCGTTCAGAGTACGGGTCATCGCCGCACGGAAGCCTGCCAGGTGAGTACCGCCATCACGCTGCGGAATGTTGTTGGTAAAGCAGTAGATGTTTTCCTGGAAGCCATCATTCCACTGCAATGCAACTTCAACGCCGATACCGTCTTTTTCGGTGGAGAAGTAGAAGATATTCGGGTGGATCGGCGTTTTGTTTTTGTTCAGATATTCAACGAACGCCTTGATACCGCCTTCATAGTGGAAGTGGTCTTCTTTGCCGTCGCGCTTGTCGCGCAGACGAATGGAAACGCCAGAGTTGAGGAACGACAACTCACGCAGGCGTTTCGCCAGAATGTCATATTCGAATTCGGTCACATTGGTGAAGGTTTCGAGGCTTGGCCAGAAACGCACCATGGTGCCGGTTTTTTCAGTCTCGCCGGTAACCGCCAGCGGAGCCTGCGGTACACCGTGTTCGTAGATCTGACGGTGAATTTTACCCTCGCGCTGGATAACCAGCTCCAGTTTTTGCGACAGGGCGTTTACTACCGAAACACCAACGCCGTGCAGACCGCCGGACACTTTATAGGAGTTATCGTCAAATTTACCGCCTGCGTGCAGGACGGTCATGATCACTTCCGCCGCCGATACGCCCTCTTCCGGGTGAATACCGGTCGGAATGCCGCGCCCGTCATCCTGTACAGAGACAGAGTTATCGGCGTGAATGGTGACGATAATTTCTTTACAGTGACCCGCGAGCGCTTCGTCGATAGCGTTATCTACCACCTCGAATACCATGTGGTGCAGACCGGTGCCGTCATCCGTGTCGCCGATATACATACCCGGGCGCTTACGCACCGCATCCAGCCCTTTGAGGACTTTGATACTGGAGGAGTCATAAGAATTCGACATCAACGTTTCTCGCTCATTTATTCTTGGGTTAATCCGTTATTTTACCCTTTTCCACGGTAAACATCTTCGAATTTTCGTCCGACATGTCTATTACGTGTTCAGCACTGATCGCGCTGACAAAGACCTGTGATTGCGTCGCTTTTAAGCGGCTGGCAAGCAGTCCGCGACGCTCATCATCAAGCTCAGAGGCAAAATCATCTATCAGGTAGAGACACCGCCGCCCGCTTTCACGGGTGAGGAACTCTCCTTGCGCCAGACGTAAGGCGCACATCAACAGCTTAAGCTGCCCACGCGATAAGGTATCTTCCACCGGCGCACCGTCGGCGCGAATGCGTAAGTCCGCTTTATGCGGACCGTGCGCGGTGTAGGTTAACTGGCGATCGCGTTCAAAATTACGTTCCAGCACCTCAGCATATTCTGTCTCTTTCTCCCAGCCGCGCTGAAAAGAGAAAGTCAGAGTAAACTCCGGGAGAAATTGCTTACAGGTATCGGCCATATCAGCGGCGATACCGGCGCTGTACTCCGCGCGCCAGGTACTGATTTGTTCTGCCAGCGGGATCAGTTCTTTGTCCCACGGGCGTAGCTGTTCATAACGAGTCACCTGGCGCAGTGCCGCATTGCGCTGCTTGAGTAATCGCTTGAGATTGCTCCAGGCGGTGAAAAATCCGGGTTCGTTGTGAAAGCATCCCCAGTCGAGGAAAGCTCTTCTGTATTTGGGGCCGCCGTTGAGTAAAGTAAACCCTTCTGGCGTTATCAGTTGCATCGGCATCAGGTGCGCCAGCTCGGCGACCTTATGCCCGTCAGTACCGTCGATGCGGACTTTGCTGTCGCCCTGTTTATCTTTGGTTAGGCCAATCGCCGTCTCGCGCTCTTCGCCCTGTAAACGCCCATGGAGAATAAACGCCTCCTGCTCGTGGCGAATAACACGGCCAATCTGCAAACTGCGAAACGCCCGACCGTGGCCGAGCGTATAGATGGCTTCCAGCACGCTGGTTTTGCCACTGCCGTTGGCACCTACCAGAAAGTTAAAGCCGGGAGATAAAGCGAGATCCGCGGTTTCAATGTTGCGGAAATCGCGGATCAACAAGCGGGTGAGGGACATTACAGTCTCATTGGCATGACAACATAGGCAGCCGACTGTGATGCGGCATCTTCAATCTGCACACTGGAAACCGAATCGGTCAGCATCATGCGCACGTTTTCGCATTTCAGCGCGTTCAGAACATCCAGCACATAGCTGACGTTGAAGCCAATTTCCATCTCCGCACCGCTATAGGTAACGTCGAGGATCTCTTCCGCTTCTTCCTGTTCCGGGTTATTGGCGGTGATTTTCAGCTGATTTTCGCTGACATACAGACGCACGCCGCGGAATTTCTCGTTGGAGAGGATCGCCGCACGGGCAAACGCTTGCTTGAGCAGATCGCAGCCTGCTTCCAGATGTTTGTCCGGGTTCTTCGGCAGAACACGGCGGTAATCCGGGAAGCGACCATCCACCAGTTTGGAAGTGAAGATAAAGTCGCCGACGTGGGCACGTATATTGTTACTGCCAATTTGCACGCGCAGCGGATTGTCGCCGCCGTCGAGCATACGCATCAGTTCAATCACACCTTTACGCGGCACGATCACCGAATGGCTTGGCAAAGACTGACCAATTGGCATGGAACAGACCGCCAGACGGTGACCGTCGGTCGCCACGGTGCGCAGTTCTTCACCTTCGGTTTCGAACAGCATACCGTTTAAGTAATAGCGAACATCCTGATGCGCCATCGAAAACTGAGTCGCTTCAATCAGACGCTTCATCGTCGCCTGCGGCAGGGTAAATTCGACTTCGCTCTGCCAGTCATCGAGGTTCGGGAAATCTGCTGCTGGCAGGGTGGAAAGCGAAAAACGGCTACGCCCGGAACGCACCAGCATCCGCTCACCTTCCAGTTGCACGGCAATTTCCGCGCCTTCAGGCAGACCACGGCAGATATCAAAGAATTTGCGCGCCGGAACGGTCGTCGCCCCTGGTTCGTGCGGCTGAACCAGCGCAACACGTGCCACCATTTCCATCTCGAGATCGGTACCGGTCAGCGACAACGTACCGTCAGCAACCTGTAACAGCAGATTACCGAGAATCGGTAGCGTAGGACGACCACCTAACGGACCGCTCACCTGTTGTAGCGGTTTTAATAAATGCTCACGTTCTACGGTAAATTTCATAGGTTTACGATGACAATGTTCTGATTAAATTTGAAAAATCTTCTTTGATATCGTGGCTCTCTTCACGCAACTGCTCGATCTTCCGGCAAGCATGAAGCACCGTTGTGTGGTCACGACCACCAAACGCATCGCCAATCTCCGGCAGACTGTGGTTAGTCAACTCTTTCGCCAGCGCCATCGCCATCTGGCGCGGACGCGCCACCGAGCGGGATCGACGCTTGGAAAGGAGATCCGCAACTTTGATCTTGTAGTACTCTGCCACCGTCTTCTGAATATTGTCGATGGTGACCAGTTTTTCCTGCAATGCCAGCAAGTCGCGCAGCGCCTCACGCACGAAGTCGATGGTGATCGCCCGTCCGGTAAAGTTGGCGTTAGCAATGACGCGGTTCAACGCCCCTTCCAGCTCACGTACGTTAGAGCGTAGACGCTTGGCGATAAAGAACGCCACTTCGCCCGGCAAACGAATGTCGTTTTCGTCGGCCTTTTTCATCAGGATCGCCACGCGGGTTTCTAACTCTGGCGGTTCGATCGCCACAGTCAGTCCCCAACCGAAGCGGGATTTCAGACGATCCTCAACGCCGTTGATCTCTTTCGGATAGCGATCCGAGGTGAGAATGATCTGCTGGTTACCTTCCAACAGGGCGTTGAAGGTGTGGAAAAACTCTTCCTGAGATCGTTCTTTATTAGCAAAAAACTGAATATCGTCGATCAGCAGTGCATCTACGGAACGGTAGTAGCGTTTAAACTCTTCGATCGCGTTGTTTTGCAGGGCTTTAACCATGTCCTGAACAAAGCGCTCGGAGTGCATATAAACCACTTTGGCATTCGGCTTACGCGCCATAATGCCGTTACCCACCGCATGCAGCAGGTGAGTTTTACCCAGACCCGTGCCGCCATAAAGGAACAACGGGTTATAGGCACCGCCAGGGTTATCAGCCACCTGACGAGCCGCCGCGCGCGCCAGTTGGTTAGATTTACCTTCAACGAAGTTATCAAACGTGTGTTTGACGTTTACGTTAGAACGATAGGTCGGTTCTGCCGGAGCCGGGACGTTATCCCAACCGGAACGCGTAGAAGGCGCAACACGTTGCGGCTGCACCTGAGCTGCCTGAGCAGGTGCAACTGTATTGCTGGCTGCAGCTTTCAGTGTTTGTGTTACGGGCTTTGTGCCCACTTCAAAACGCAGCTGTGGGGCATCCGCTCCGCAGAAACTGGTTAGCAGTCCATTGATATTATTAAGGTACTTGTCCCGTACCCAATCGAGGACAAAACGGTTTGGCGCGTACAGGGCCAGCGTGTTATCGCTCAGTTCCGCCTGCAATGGGCGTATCCACATACTGAATTCTGTGGCTGGTAACTCATCCTGCAATCGGGCAAGACACTGCTGCCAAAGCGAAAGTGACAC